>NZ_PHUG01000001.1:0-4800000 GCF_002813325.1 Janthinobacterium sp. 64
TGGAAAACGCCGTGCCGTACGCGTGCGCCAGTTCGACCGCGCCCGCTTGCGGCAGCAAGGTACTCGCATGGCGCAGCTCGCCCAGCGCCAGGAAGGGGCCGGCATGCGCTGCCTGTTGCGCGCCGATGCCGGCACCGCCCAGCGCCGCGACGGTGAAGGTGCCCAGCAGCGCGCTGACGATGGCCAGCGCCAGGCCTTCGCCCGCCACGCGCGTCGTATTGAAGATGCCGGCCGCCATGCCGGCCCGCTCGACGGGCACGACGCTGATGGCCAGGCCATCCATCAAGCCCCAGGGCAGGCTGATGCCGCAACCGATCAGCAGCAGCGGCCCGATCAGGGTAGCGGGCGGCTGGCCCGGCGCGCAGGCGGACAGCCATAGCAAGCCGCCCGCCGCCAGCAGCAGGCCGCTGGCGCAAATGTGCGCGGCGGCAATGCGCTGCGCCGCCAGGCCGGCCAGGATGGGCAGCACCAGCATGGGCGCCGACAGGGCGATCATCATGCGCCCGGCCTCCAATGCGCTATAACGCTCGATGCCGATGAAGCGGGCCGGCAGCAGCACCAGCAGCACGACGAAGGAAAACGCGGGCGCGGCGGCCAGCAATTGCACGCCGGCAAAGGCGGGCAGGCGGAACAGGGTCAAGTCCAGCATGGGCCGCGCGGCGCGCCGCTCCACGCGAATGAACGCGGCCAGCAGCAAGGCCGCGCCACCAAGCAGTCCCAGGCTGGCGGCGCTGCCCCAGCCACTGTCGGGCGCTTGCAGCAAACCATACGTAAACAGGGACAGCGCGCCCGTAAACGTCAGCGCGCCGGGCCAATCGACGCCCTGCGCCTGCGGGTCGCGCGATTCGCGCATGGCGCGCGCGGCGGCCAGCAGGGCGGCCAGGCCGGCCGCGGCCGTGGCGATGAAGATGGCGCGCCAGCCCGTGTGCGTGATCAAGGTGCCGGCCAGGAAGGGGCCGAAGGCCAGGCCCGTGCCGAAGGCCGTGCCGATCAGGCTGAAGGCGCGCGCGCGGGCCGGGCCATCGAATTCCTGCGCCAGCGCCGCCAGTCCGCTCGACAGGGCCATGGCGCAACCGAGGCCCTGGACGGCGCGCAGCACGTCGAGCCACACAATGCCGGGTGCGGCCGACAGCGCCAGCGCGGCGGCGGAAAATACGGCCATGCCCAGCAAGAACACGCGCTTGCGGCCATAGCGGTCGGCCAGCGCGCCGGCCACCATCAGGCAGCCGCCAAAGCTGAGCATGAAGGCATTCGTGATCCACGCCAGCGCCAGCGGCGTGCCGTGCAGGTCGGCGGCGATGGCAGGGATGGCGATGGCCGGCCCCGTAAAACTGAGTGGCATACATAGCGCGGCCAGGCAGACGGCAGCGAGCACGAAGGCGCGCCGGGCCGGTGAGGCTGGCGTCATACGGTGATTTGTATTCATGGGTAAGGATTCCAGAAAGAGGGAATCTGATGATAATATGGACGCAATCCATGAAAAAGTGGCTGAAAAGCCACTCATAACGGACAAATATTCCCTAATTGAGATGGCGAGACGGCATGGATAATCTGAACGGCATTGCCGCCTTCGTGCGCGCGGCGGAAACTTCCAGCTATGTGGCGGCCGGGCGGCTGCTCGGCGTGTCTGCCTCGGCGGTGGGCAAGAGCGTGGCGCGGCTGGAAGAAAAGCTGGGCGTGCGCCTGCTCAACCGCAGCACGCGGCGCATCAGCCTGAGCAACGAGGGCGCGCTGTTCTATGAGCGCTGCCAGCGCATCCTGGCCGACCTTGGCGATGCCGAGGCGGAATTGTCGCACCTGGCCGAGGCGCCGCGCGGCAAATTGCGCGTCAGCTTGCCCGTGATTGGCTACCGCATCATCCTGCCCCTGCTGGCGGACTTTACGCGCAAGTATCCGGAGATCGAGCTCGACCTCGATTTCAACGACCGCCTGGTCGACGTGGTGGCCGAAGGCATCGACGTGGCCGTGCGCAGCGGTACTCTCACCGATTCGCGGCTGATGGCGCGCGAACTGGGGCCGTTCGCGTTTGCCATCGTCGGCTCGCCCGCGTATTTTTCCCGCCATGGCGTGCCGGCCACGCCGCGCGCGCTGGAAGGGCACGCCTGCGTGCGCTATAAATTCCCCACCACGGGCAAGTTGCAGGAATGGGCGCTGCAGCGTGCCGAGGGAGACAGCGGCGGCGAGTTGCGCTTGCCGACCGCCTTGACCTGCAACAATATCGAAGCCTTGATCGGCGCCGCCACGCAGGGCGTGGGCCTTGCCTATTTGCCCGACTTTATCGTGCGCGACGCCATCGGACGGGGCGAACTGCAAGCCGTGCTGGGCGACTATCTGCTGCACGCGAGCAAGTTCTGGGTGCTGTGGCCATCGAGCCGCCATCTGTCACCGAAAATCCGCGTCTTTGTTGACCATCTGTGTACCCACCTGCATTTTTCAGCGCTACCTCGCGTCCCCTGAACGGTCTGGCAGCCGCCATGGCGGCCAGTTGAGGAATATTCCTACCCCAAAAAGATTTTCCTGACATTGCAGAATATTTATTTGCTGCGATGCGTCACGCCACGCCGCGTGGCGTCAACTTATACCCTTTCTGAATACCCATCATGCGTTAATTAAATTGCCATAAGGAATTTATTTATGTTAATTTAATATTTGTTTCCACAACATTGCATCAACTTCATGGTTGTGGAGATAAGTGCAAGATAAAGCGCAATAAGCATGTAGTAATCAACAATCAGGGCGTGAGCCCGGTTCCGTTCAGGGAGTGTGCATGAAGACAGTCAGTAGGACGCCGCTACATCCGGCGCCAGGCGCGCAAGCTGTACGACACTGGGTGCGCTCCATCATCACGACGCTGATGAAGATTTCCAAGAGCGAACTGCGCCTGTTCGAACTCGATCTGATGGGCGGCATCGCGGAGCAACATGGGCCCGACACCCTGGACTGTTCCAGCTCGAACATGCAGCTGCCGTTCGATCTGCGCCGCACGCCTGACGCCGCTGCATTGGCGGCCTGAAGCGTGCCGCCCATCCTCCTCATTCCGGCCACCCGTCGGCAGCTTTTCGTTGTACCTGGCCTTGCCAGGCCACCTTTTTTACTGTGAAACACATGAATATCACCAAGCAATTAATTCTGACCCTCACCATCGCCTTGCTGGCCCTGCTATTGCTGGGTGCCGGCGGCGCCATCCAGCTGCAGCGCGCCCAGGAACGTTTTGATACCGTGCAAAACCGCATCATCCCCAGCATCCAGGGCTTGAATGCGGCCAAGGGTTTCCTGGCCGATTCGCGCCTGGCCGGCTATCGCCTGTCCGTGTTCTCCAACCTGGCCGACAAGACGGCGCTGGACAAGGCCGTGGCCGACGCCAACACGAATTTCGACAAGGTCATCGCCACCTACCGCGCCGAGCGCCTGTACGACGCGACGGACAGCAAGATGCTCGACGCCGACCAGGCCGCCATGGAAGCGTACCGCCGCGCGCTGGTGCCGTTCTTTGCCGCCGCCTACGCGGGCGACATGGATGGCGTGCGCGCCACCTTGCTGGCCGGCACGCCACTGGCCATCACGGCCGCCGCCGCGAAAAAGAGCATGGATGACCATATCGCCTACAACAACAAGCTGGTCGATGACGTGAAGGCCGAAAGCCTGGCCGCCTACGACACGGCGTTCAACACCATGCTGGCCGTGCTCGGCGTGGCCGTGCTGCTGACGGGCGCGCTGGCCTGGCATATCTACCGCACCATCAGCGGCGGCCTGGGCAATATCGAACACACCTTGGAGCGGGTCAGCGCCTCGCTGGACCTGTCCGCCGCCATGCCCGTCGAGCGCATGGATGAAGTGGGCCGCACGGCCACGGCCTTCAACAAGTTCCTCGAACGCATCGTCGACGTGATCGCCACCGTGCGCACCTCGGCCGATACGGTCAGCGTGGCGGCCGCGCAGATTTCTGCCGGCAATGCGGACTTGTCCGTGCGCACGGAACAGCAGGCGTCGTCGCTGGAAGAAACGGCATCGAGCCTGGAAGAGCTGACCTCGGCCGTGCGCCAGAATACGGACAATGCGCGCCAGGCGAATACCCTGGCCGTGTCCGCCTCGGACGTGGCCCGCAAGGGCGGCGCCGTGGTGGCGCAAGTGGTGGGCACGATGGGTTCGATCAATGAATCGGCGAAGAAGATCGCCGACATTATCGGTGTGATCGACGGCATTGCCTTCCAAACCAATATCCTGGCGCTGAATGCGGCCGTCGAAGCGGCGCGCGCGGGCGAGCAGGGCCGTGGCTTCGCCGTGGTCGCCACCGAGGTGCGCAACCTGGCGCAGCGCTCGGCGGCGGCCGCCAAGGAAATCAAGGGCTTGATCGAGGATTCCGTGGATAAAGTCAACACGGGCAGCGTGCTGGTCGACCAGGCCGGCGCGACGATGGAAGAAATCGTCGCCAGCATCCGTCGCGTGACGGACATCATGGGCGACATCGCCAACGCCAGCCACGAGCAAAGCGCCGGCATCGAGCAAGTCAACCAGGCCATTTCCCAAATGGACCAGGTCACCCAGCAAAACGCAGCCCTCGTGGAAGAGGCGGCCGCAGCAGCGTCCTCGCTGCAAGACCGCGCCGTGGAGCTGGTCGACGTGGTGGCCGTGTTCCGCCTGCGCGGCGATGCCCAGGCAAAACCGTTGAAAGTGGCGGGCGGCTTGCCGGCCCCGGCAACAGCCGCCGCCAGCCGGCGCCTGGCGTTGCTTGGCCGCAGCGCTCGCGCTTGAACCTTGTGACTGCCCCTGTACGCCGGGGGTTTGGTGCTGGCGTCGTCGGATGGGGGCCTTGAGTTCTGCAACTGTGGCGAGTGGCAGTAAAGTTGTTCGGGCTGGCAGGGCGGAGGGAGGGGTACCGCCCGGCTCCTCGCCAGTCAGGGTGTCTGCTTCATTGTCGGGCGTGAGTTCGCTTTCGCCCCAAAGCGGACACAGCTCAACATTTTGCGCCGGCTTTTTCGCCACCGTCGAGACTTTTCACCAATGCGGCTCGATTTTCGAAAAATCGCATATTTTTCATTGTAGCGATGCCCCCACAGCGGGTACAGGTGCATGTCTTCGTTTGCGTAAATGTGTTTTCCTCGCTAAGTGCCTGGCACATTTCGCAGCGCCAGACCCACGGAAATCTTTCAGGTAGAGATACAGAACAGAGGAAAACGAATTGCTGAGCGACTGTCTGGATGCACTCTTCGGGTTTATTTAGGTCAAGCGCTCCGTTAAATTTTATGCAGTCGGTTTGAGCTTTTGCTGGATCGAGATCGTTTACGAGATCCAGCCAGATCCAGTGGATATAAGGTTCATTGTAATCATCAGAAATTGTTAGCATTTCCTGCACGCATTCCCAAGGCATAAGTAGGCCTTGAAGCATCTTTTGGCAAATGCTACTAGAGTAAGTACATAGAGCGCTGTACCAGTCGCTCGGCAGTTCCAATCTTAGTTCGTTTATGGATGACTGAAATAATCGTTCAACTTGATCCGAATCGACGTAGTCGTCCCAGCGGCACACAGCGAGTTCCCAAATGCTAGGCGCATCACAACCGCCTTCCAGCAACTCATTTGCCCAATCGACGTAGTCGAGTGTCTTTATCCAGGATCCATCGATCCTCTTAAAAGCAAGTTCTGTGAAATCCAAGTGTTTCCTTGCAAGGCTTCGGTTTTAGAATGGAATGCGTATGACCGCTTCTGGCCGGAATCAGTCACCAAAATTTCCAGCTAGGCTTCTTCGCAGGGGCTGTGGCTGGGCGAGCTCTAAGCTGGCGGTGTAATTGCCCCATCAAGCTTTGGTAGACCAGCATGGAGAATACCTGCAAATTCCCGACCTTCATATCCCCGCCCAAGTAAGGATGCACTCTCCAACCTAAGCATTCGGCCTCGTCTGGCAGTAAGTTACTTCCAGCGGCAATAGTTTGCCAGTCGGCGCAAAACTCTTCGCTCAGCCATTCCTCCGACCTTTTCATACAATTGTATTGCTCGGCATTTTTGGCAATTTGCACGTAATCCCCCTCCAGCGCAGACAGTCGCCAGATTGCTCCATCAGGGGAGCCAAATACCCAGTCGGCCACTACTGTCAGGAAAAGAGGAGTATCCCGCTCGGGGACCAGCCAGGTCCATTCCGACAAAAGTGCCGAGAGGTCATACTGTTCGGCTGGAACCATAAAGGCGCGTTCGCTCATTAAGTCTTTCTCACTAAATTCCGGGTAGTACGTCAGTCTGCTTTTGGCCGAACTCGGCCTTTAATCAAAGACAATTCGCTGCCCCACCTCGTATGCATTTTCATGGCAATAAAACAGGATGCACGGCGTGTCGTTCGAATAGACCATCGCGTCGTCACGCGAAGGGACAAAAATATCCGACCAATTCTCGACCAGGAACACACTGCTGCAGACGAAGCATGCGTCTTCTCCAAACACCACCACGACCTGCTGACTTCCTGGCATACGGGCACGTAACCACCTGGTCGCGCTGACCACGTCATCACCGAATGCGAACCGCTCGACTGAGCCAACGGTGTTAACGTCCAGGCCGAGATGCGTCTTCGAATCATGAAGGCGCACGACATCATAGGCACGGCGAGCACCTTCGGCATCAAGCCAGACGATATGCGCAGCGTGATGCTTCAGCTCTTCAACCCGCCAATGTGTTGCGTTCATAATCTCTCAACATCCAATAGGCTCACGGTCATGACGAGCGGCAGCTTGTGGTTCCTGCTCGCCGGCGCATCCCTTCATCTTGGCGCCAAATAAGGCTGTCATGATGGTCCGGCTTTGTCTGCGACAAGTATAACCAGAAACCAACTTTATTTATATGATAAGAAAACAGTGTATCCTGCAATCGCAGCAGCTATATTTTTTATCGATGCACAGGAAAAGCGGCACTGTTTGTTCCTGCTGGCGGAGTATCTTTTGATAATTGCTCTGCCGCTGACCAATACCCAGGCTCTGCGCGATGCGGATAGCAGACGCAGTTACTTTTATCACAATGATAGGGAGATCCCCAAATTGGCGCATATCGAAGAAAGCATCCACGTTGCAGTCCCGCCCACGGTCATCGATCAAATCTGGAGCGAAGTCGACCGATGGCACTTGTGGGATCCGGATACCAAGCAAGCCCGGCTCAATGGACCATTCGCCGCTGGAACGCAGGGCAGGATAGTGCCGAACAAGGGGATGGGTATTCCGATGGTGGTTACCGAGCGCTCCGCAGGCCGCTCGTTTACCGTCGAGGGCTACATCCCCCTGTTTCGTATCCACTTTGAGCACACGGTTGCCGCGGTGGATGGCGGAGCGGAAGTCGTTCACCGCGTGTGGTTCACGGGAGCGCTTGCCTTTCTGTTCGGGCCAGGCGTTGCCAGACAAGTCCGGCTAGGGCTACCCAAGACGATGCGCTCACTCAAGGCCTATGCCGAGAAACGCCACGCGACTCTCCATGATGGCGAGGTGGATGGGGCGAAGGCGACAACAGCCTGACATATAGTTTCCCCTCGTCAATTCCTTGCAAAGCACCGCGTCAAATTAACGTGCCCTTCCCGTCATGATGGAATACAATTCCTGCGTGGCAGCCAGCTTGCCTGGCAAGGCCGGGCACGGCGTCACGCTTTGACCTTGGAAAGATGTTTGCTTATGACGCTGCAGTTCCCCCTGCCGAATGTACCTCTTGCGCCGCGCGTGCCCTCCATTCTGTCCAAGCCATTCGGCTCCCTGTTTGCCTTGACCCTGTTCTGCCTGATTCCTGCCGCGTCCGCCTTGGCGGCCGCGCCTGCCAGCAGCAGTGTCATGCTGGAAGAGCTGACCAGCACGGAGCTGCGCAGCCGTATCGACCACGGCGCCACCACCGTGCTGGTGCCGATCGGCGGCGTCGAGCAGAGCGGGCCGTATATTGCGCTGGGCAAGCACAATGTGCGCGCCGCTCTGTTGGCGCGCCAGATTGCGCAAAAGCTGGGCAATACCATCGTCGCGCCCGTCGTTTCCTATGTCCCCGAAGGCAGTATTTCTCCACCGGCCGGCCACATGCGTTTTGCCGGCACGATCTCGATACCGCCAGCCGCTTTCGAAGCCGTGCTGGAAGGGGCGGCGTCCAGCCTGCGCCAGCATGGTTTCCGCGACATCATTTTCCTCGGTGATCACGGTGGTTACCAGAAGAACGAGCAGAATGTGGCAAATAAACTCAATCGGGCCTGGGGCAAAGCTTCTGCGGCGAAAGATGCGCGCGCGTATGCCTTGCTCGACTACTATGACATTACGCAATCGCAATATATTGCCGAGCTGCAAAAGCGCGGCCACAGCAGCGCCGAGATCGGCCTGCACGCGGGTTTGGCGGACGCGGCGCTGATGCTGGCGACGGACCCGTCGCTGGTACGCAGCGAGGCCATGGCCCACGGCCCGAAGCCCGGTGTGGCGGACGGCGTGCGCGGCGACGCGACCCGTGCCACGGTGGAGCTGGGCCAGATCGGCATCAAGCTGCAGGTGGATACGTCGGTGGCTGCCATCAGGCAATTGCTGCAACGTAACAAGTAAATTCTTCGCCGGCAGTGCTGAACTTCCGGCTTTTGCAACGAAACGACGCGAAATCACATGAAAAAATCTCAACGACGCACCATCGTCACCTTGTCCGCCCTGGCTGCCGCACTGGCCGGCCTGGGCGTGGCCAGCCAGGTCATCGGCGCCAGCACACCGGCCCCTGCCGCTGTAGCGCCGGCTGCCGCGTATTCGCCGCTGCCGGGCATGCCGCCGCTGGTGGATCCGAAAAACGTGTATGGCAGCATCGGCAGCAGCAATATGAGCGCCGTCGTCAAGGATCACTTGCGCCGGGTCTACGTGCCCAACCTGCGCTCGAACGATGTGTACGTGATCGACCAGGACAGCCTGAAAGTGGTCGACAAGTTCAAGGTCGGCAGCGGCCCGCAGCACGTGGTGCCGTCGTGGGACTTGCGCACCTTGTGGGTGGCGAACAATGCCGAACGCACGGACAAGGGCAGTCTGACGCCGGTCGACCCCTTGACGGGCAAGCCGGGCAAGGAAGTGCCCGTCGATGATCCCTACAATATGTATTTCACGCCGGATGGCAAGTCGGCCATCGTCGTGGCCGAAGCGCGCCACCGCCTCGATTTCCGCGATCCGAAGACCATGGCGGTGCAGTATTCGATCGACACGCCCCAGTGCGGCGGCATCAACCATGCGGATTTCTCGAATGACGGCCGCTACGCCATGTTCACCTGCGAGTTCGACGGCACCATCGCCAAGATCGACCTGGTGGGGCGCAAGGTCGACGGCTACCTGAAATTGCAGATGCCGGCCAAGCGCTTTGCCGAGTCCGGTCCCGTGGGCGGCCTCGCGAATGAAATCTGCAGCGTCAAGAAGGGCATGCCGCAAGACATACGCATCTCGCCGGACGGCAAGAAATTCTTTATCGCCGACATGGACGCCGACGGCGTGCACATCGTCGATGGCGCCACCCTGAAGGAAATCGGCTTCATCCAGACGGGCGTGGGCGCGCATGGCTTGTACCCGAGCCGTGACGGTAAAAAATTGTACGTGGCCAACCGCGGCACGCACCGCATCCACGGCAAGCGCAATGGCAAGGGCAGCGTCAGCGTGATCGATTTTGCCACCGAAAAAGTGGTGGCGAACTGGCCGATTCCCGGCGGCGGCAGCCCCGACATGGGCAATGTGAGCGCAGATGGCAAGTATCTGTGGCTGTCCGGCCGTTTCGACGACGTGGTCTACCGCATCGATACAAACAGTGGCGACGTGTCCAAGGTGAAAGTCGGCCAGGAACCGCACGGCCTGACCGTGTGGCCGCAGCCTGGCCGCTATTCGCTCGGCCATACGGGCAACCTGCGCTAGGCGAGGCAGGTGCAAGGTAATGGCGATGGGGTAACTGCGCGTGCAAGGTCCGTCCGCACAGGACCTGCTGCTTTGTTTGCCTAAAAGGCAATATTGGCGCATACTGCATTTCCTGTCCCGTCCCCTTACCTGCGAGGAGTACCATCATGATTCTTGATCACATCGGTTTGAATGTCAGCGATGCCCAGGCCAGCAAGGCCTTCTTTTCGGCCGCCCTGGCGCCCCTGGGCGTGTCGGTGGTGATGGAAGAGCAGGGCTGGGTTGGTCTGGGCAAGGATGGCAAGCCCGATTTCTGGTTCGGCGTGGGCGGCGCGCCGCATGCCGGCATGCATCTCGCCTTCGCGGCGGGCAACCGCGCCCAGGTGGACGCGTTTTACCAGGCGGCACTGGCAGCGGGCGGCAAGGATAACGGCGCCCCCGGCATCCGCGCCATGTATCATCCGAATTACTACGGCGCCTTCGTGCTGGGCCCGGACGGTCACAATGTCGAAGCCGTCTGCCACCATCCCGAACCATGACACCGGTCATTCCCAGAAGAGAGCAGCATGAAGCAAAGTGCCACCCTGTTTGCCGACGACGCGGGCCGCTATGCCTACGTGAAAACGGGATTTTCCTGGCCGGCCCTGTTGCTGGGCTCGCTCTGGGCCGTGGCCAAGCGCCGCTGGTGGCTATTGCTGCTCATGCTGGCAATGGATGTCTGCCTGTGGTTTGGCAGCCATCTGGCCAGCGAACTGCACATCGGTCCGATGATGCTGCTGATGGCCGCTGCGGAGCTCAGTTACCTGCTGGCACGTGGCTGGTATGGCAACCGCTGGCTGGAAGCTTCGCTGCGCAGCCATGGCTACAAGCCCGTCGTCCCGGGCACCGGCACCGCGCGTTGAGCGTGCGTGGCACAGATTTTCCTTCCTGTTACTGACGTTTGCCAAGGGCAAGCGGTCCAGCCAAAACTTTCTGCGCAGCTTAGCGCACGTTTGATCCAGATCATCCTTCACCTGCGGTGCTCACGTAGCCTTGGGACTCGCGTTGCAAAGCATCTTCCCACCAATCGGATATGTTTTTCGCGTTTCGTGGCGTAGCCCGGTCGTCTGCTTTACCGTTCGACAGCCGGGGGTGTCGCCCTGTGTTTACCCAACCGCTATTTAATGAGGAACTCCATGTATCCATATTCCCGTAGTGTTACCCCAGCCGCCAAAAACCACCTGGAAGCGCAACTGGCTTTTTTCAATAGTTTGTCGAAGTCCATGTTCCAGTCGGTGCAGCACTTCAATGACCTGAACATGCAGCTGGCGCAAGGCTTGCTGGAAGAAAGCACCGTTACCAGCCAAAACCTGCTGACGGTCGAGCGCGCTGAAGATGTGTTTCAGGTGGCTGCCGCAGCGGGCCAGCCAGCTGCCGAGCAATTGCGCAAGTATCAGCAACAGCTGTCGCGTCTGGCCGCCGATACGCAGGTCGAACTGGCCAATGTGGCCGAGCAGCATGTGAATGAAACGAGCCGTACTGCCAAGGCGCTGGCCGAAGAAGTGGCCCGCACTGCTTCGGAAGAAACGGAGAAAAACGTGCGCAAGCAGCAGGAAGCCATGCAGCGCATCGCCGAACCGTTCCAGGCTTACCATCAAAATGGCGCCAACCGCGATCAGCAGCGCGGCACGCACAGCCGTGACGGTCAAAGCCTGCAAAGCGCCAGCCAGCAGGGTAGCCAGCAGTCGGCCGGCAGCGAAAGCTCCGCCAGCGGCAGCGCCTCGCAAGCGGGCTCCGCACAAAGCAAAACCAGCAGCACCAGCCGTAAAGAGTAAGCGGGCCGTCGCCGGTAGCTGAATGGCAGCTGAATGGCAGCTGAATTCGCATCGCGAGGGCCGAGCCTTGCGATGCGCTTGGTTTGCGCAGCATCGTGCGTAGTGGTCCGGGCAGAGCGCCCGTCCTTCAGGGGGCGGGCGTTTTGTCGTGGGCGCGCGCGACGCCAGCCTGCGTGGCGGCGCTTTGCGCCATGGCTGGACGTGGCGGCGTGGCGGGAATTTCCCGCCCGTCCGTGCCCGCGCCCGCGCCCATCTTCTTACGTGTCGGTACAGTATCGACCTTGCTGTTGGCATCGATAAAGGCGCTCACGGCGTCCAGCGTGGGGGCCAGCATGCGCAGGGGGCTGGCCAGCGAGGCGACCAGAGTGGTATGGCTGACCTTGTCAAAATACGTTTCCGTCACGGGCCGGTTCAGCGCCCGCAAGGCATTGGCCAGGCCGCCCGTATTGCGTAGTGGATTGACCAGCTTGTCCTTGCCGGGCGTTGGGGCGATCAGCAGGGCGGGCGGGGCGTCGGCCGTCACGTGGTGGATGGGCTGCGAAGCGGCGGGCGTGTCCGGGTAAAAGAAGACGGGCCGGGTGGTGGTGTTTTCGATCGGCAAGAAATCGTAGGGACCGGCCAGGCCTATCCAGCCGCGCAAGTCGTGCGGGTGCATGCCGTGGCGCGCCAGCAGGCTGGCGTCGAGCGCCAGCATCGCCGCATTGTAGGCGCCCGCGCTATGGCCCATCACGAACAAACGGGTGGGGTCGCCGCCATGGCGGCGCGATTCCATCGCGGCCCAGGCCACGGCGCGGGCCGCATCCTGCAAAATCTCCGGGTAGTGCACGTCCGGATACAGCCGGTAATCGGCGATCACGGCCAGGTAGCCGCGCGCCGCCAGCGCGTGGCCAACGAAGGCATAGTCGGCGCGCTCGCCCGTCGTCCAGTTACCGCCATAAAAGAACACCACCACGGGTACGGGCCCCGTGCGGATTTTGGGGGCGTACACATCGAGCTTTTGCCGTGGCAGGGGGCCGTAGGCCAGGCCCCGCGTCACCTGCGAGGCACTGCCGGACGACAAGGCATTGATGGCACTCAAGGGTGAGCAGGCGGCCAGGCCGGCAGCGAGCGGGATGGCCGCCAGCAAACCGAGCAATGTAGTGCGCAGGATCGTCATGCCAGCTCCTGATGGTGGTGGTTGATGCTTGCAGTGTAGGCCAGGCAGGGCAGGGCGCACACGGGGAAGTTGCTGTCTAGTATAGATAAATGTTGCATGCGTCAATCAATCCTGCAACAGCCATTTGCGCGCCGTGGCGATGACGGCGTCCGACAAGGTGCGCGTGAGGGGCGTCTGGATATCCCAGGCATGCCAGGTCAGGGGCACGTCGAGCGCCTGACCGGCCGCCACGTCGACCAGCCTGCCAGCGGCCAGCGCCGTTTCCGCCTGCAGCAAAGGCACCATGCCATAAGCATAGCCCGCTTCGATGAAGCGCACGAAGTCGCGCGCGGAACCGAGCACATGGTGCGGATAGCGGCCCGTGTAGCCAAGCCGGTGCTGCAGATAGCGCTCGTGCAGCGCATCCTTGCTGCCAAACGTGATGGCCGGCGCCTGGCTGACGGCCTCCACCGTAAAACCATGGGGAAACCACTGCTGCGCGAACCCTGGCGAGGCCACGCACAGGTAGCGCATGCCGCCCAGCGGCGTGGCCGTGGTGCCGGCCACGAGGTCGTTGGCGCTGGTGACGCAGGCAAACACGCGCCCTTCGCGCAACTGGCTCAGGGTGTGGTCCTGGTCGTCAAGGCGGATATCGAGCAGGCAGGACGGCGGCGAGAGTAGCGGCCCCAGCGCTTCCGGGATCCAGGTGGCGGCGCTGTCGGCGTTGACGGCGATGGCCAGCTCCGGCAATTGCGTGGTGGGCCCGGGCTGGGCGTCGAGCGCCGCTTCGAGCAGCTTGACTTGGCGGTAATGGGCGATCAGGCGCTGGCCCGCTTCCGTCGGCAGGGGCGGGTGGCTACGGATGATCAATAAAGTGCCTTCCAGGTTTTCCAGGGTGCGGATGCGCTGCGACACGGCCGGCTGGCTGATCGCCAGCGCCTGCGCGGCCTTTTCAAAGCTGCCCAAGCCGATCACGGCGTCGAGGGCGGCCAATCCACGGTAATCGACGACGCGCATAAGATTCTCTTATATATGGTTAGAATCATTCATTATACTTATATTTACTTTTTCTTTACACTGTTGAAATAGGGTAACAACTCCACTCTCCCGCGCGGTTCCCCTGGTTCCGCACCACCCTCCACCTACCTCTGATGACTTTGCCGTTGCCGGCAGAGCGTGGGCGGCCGTGCGCGTGATGGAAAGCAATAGAAAGGAATCGATATGGACAGCGCAATTTTCTTGAAAGGCATGGGGCTCGGAGCGAGCCTGATCGTGGCCATCGGCACGCAGAACGCCTTCTTGCTCAAGCAGGGGCTGAAGCGTCATTACGTGCTCACCTGCATCCTCGTCTGCTTGCTGTGCGACGCCATCCTGATCACGGCCGGCGTGGCCGGTATGGGCACCTTCATCGCCGACAACCCGAATTTCCTGCTGTGGGCCAAGGCTGGCGGCGCGACCTTCCTGATTGCGTATGGCTTGCGCGCGGCCAAGTCGGCCTGGCGTCCAACAGCCCTGACGGTGTCGGCGGCCAAGTCGCCGGAAGGCTACTGGGCCGTGATCGGCGCGGCACTGGCGTTCAGCCTGCTGAACCCGCACGCCTTCCTCGATACGGTGATTTTGCTCGGTTCGATCGGCGGCCAGCATGAAGGCGTGGGACGCTTCTACTTCGCCGGCGGCGCCATCATGGCTTCGGCCCTGTGGTTCTTCCTGCTGGGCTTTGGCGCCCGCTACCTGGCGCCCGTGTTTGCCAAGCCCATGGCCTGGCGCGTGCTCGACGGCATCATCGCCGTCGTCATGTGGGCCATCGCCGCCTCGCTGTTCCTGTAATCAGCGGGTCAGGAAGGCCAGCACGCGGCTGGCCAGCTTGCCATACGGCGGCCGCAACAGTGTCAAGGCGCTGTAGCGCGCCTGGTAAAACACGGGCCGCAGCTTGCTGAAAGTGTGAAAACCTTCCACGCCGTGGTAGTGGCCCATGCCGGACTCGCCCACGCCGCCGAAGGGCAGGTCGTGCTGGCCCACGTGGAACAGCGCGTCGTTGACGGACACGCCGCCCGACATCACCCGGTCGATCAGCAGCTGCACAGTCTGCTTATTGTTGCTGAACGGATAGATGGCCAGCGGGCGCGGCCCCGCGTTGATGCTGTCGATCACGGTGTCAAGGTGGGCATAGCCGCGCAGCGGCAGGATGGGGCCGAAGATTTCGCGCGTCAGCAGCAGGCTGTCTGCGGGCGCGTCGAGCACGATGTGCGGCGCGATCTTGCGCGTGGCGCGGTCCCATGCAGGGCCGGGCAGCAGCGAAATCACTTGCGCGCCCCGTTCCCGCGCTTCGTCGAGCGCCTGCAGCAGGCGCTCAAAGGCGGCCTCGTCGATGATGGAGGTGTAGTCGGGCGTGTCCAGCCGCGGGTAGCGCGTGGGCATGATCTGGCGCGCATGCTCGACGAAGGCGGCGATGCTGGCCTCGGGTAGCCAGGCGTGGTCGACGCTGGTGCAGATCTGTCCCGCGTTGAGGTATTTGACAAACAAAATGCGTTCGGCTGCCGTGCGCACGTCAAAATCGGCGCAGACGATGGCCGGCGCCTTGCCGCCTAGCTCCAGCGTCACGGGGCACAGATTGCGCGCGGCCGCCGCCATGACGGCGCGGCCCGTCTGGCCGGAACCCGTAAACAGCAGGTGGTCGAACGGCAGTTGCGAAAAAGCGATGCCAACGCCGCCCGTCTCGTCAAAGAACTGCAGTTTTTCAGGCGGGAAATAGGCGGGCATCGTCTCGATCAATAGCTGCGCCAGGTGGCGCGAATTCTCGCTCATCTTGACCATGGCGCGGTTGCCGGCGGCGAAGATGTAGGTCAAGGGCACGAAGCTCAGGTTGACGGGGAAATTCCACGGCACGATAACGCCCACCACGCCCAGCGGCTGGGGCAGCACGCGGTTGCGGGCGCCTGGAAAATTGCGCCAGTCCACGCTGCGGCGTTGCGGTTTCATCCATTTTTTCAACTGTTTCAGTACGTGATCGATCCCGTCGATGGCGGGGAATATCTCCGCCAGCAAGGTTTCGTGCCGGGAGCGGTTGCCATAATCGGCGCTGATCGCCTCGCATAGCGCGTCTTTATGCTCGCGGATGAAGCGCTGCAAGGTTTGCAGGTCGCGTTTGCGCTCGGCCAGCGTGGGTACGGGGTGGGCCCGGCAGGCGGCACGCTGCACGGCCAGGGCGGCAGCCAGCTCGGCGTTCTTCAGCTCCATGTTGTTTGCGACATCAGGCATTGTTTTCCTTGGCTGGCCGGGCAATGTACGCGCCGTTCCAGCGCACTATAGCGGACTATGCAGATAAGCGCCGCCGCACGATACGCCGTAAAATGTCCGGCAACTGTACGCTACCCTTTCCAGGAATGCCATGACCCCGACCACGCCAGACTCCCTGCACATCGTGTGCCCCCATTGCGACGCCGTCAACCGTTTGCCGGCCGCGCGCCTGATTGAACAGCCCACTTGCGGCAAGTGCCAGAAGGATTTGTTTACGGGCCAGCCCGTGGACCTGGCCAGCGCCCGTTTCCTCAAGCATATCGAACGCAGCGACATTCCCGTGCTGGTGGATTTCTGGGCGCCCTGGTGCGGCCCGTGCCGCAGCATGGCGCCATTCTATGTGCAAGCCGCGAAGACCCTGGAGCCGGCATTTCGCGTCGTCAAGGTCAATACGGAAGCGTCGCCGGACCTGGGCAGCCGTTTCAATATCCGCAGCATTCCCACCTTGGCCCTGTTTTTGCGCGGCGTGGAAGTGGCGCGCCAGCCGGGCGCCATCGATGCGAATGCCATCGTCGCCTGGGCCAGGGACAAAGCCCGCTTGTGAGGCGAGAGGAAAACCATCGCGGTTTTCCATTTGACATTTTGTATGGCGCCATATTATATTGCGCCATATGATCAAACTCGAACAGAAATACACGGCCCTGCTCGCTGACGTGCAGCGCCGCGCCAGCGGTCTCGACATGACGCAGTCCACGGCGCGCCTGCGCCTGTGCTTTGAAGTGCTGGGCCTGGCGTCCGCCATCGATGGCGATTGCGCCTCACGCCTGGGCCGGCATGGCTTGTCGGAAGGGAAATTTGTCTTGTTGTCCCTGCTGCGCGACGTGCCGGGCGGCCTGTCGCCGCATGAACTGGCCGAACGGGCAGGCGTGACGCGCGGCACCATCACGGGCTTGCTCGACGGCCTGGAACGCGACGGTTTCCTGGCGCGCCATCCTGACCAGGTCGACCGGCGCAAGCTGCTGGTGCGCCTGAGCGTCAAGGGAGAAGCTGCGGCAGCCACCCTGGTCGATGAGCACGCGCAGTGGATCGCCAGCCTGTTTGCCGATTTCACGGCCGAGGAAATGCAGTTGTTGAGCGCGCTGCTGGAAAAAGCCTGGCGCAAGACGGACCGAGGTGCGGCATGAGTCGTGGCGTCGCCGACATCGCTCCCGCGCGCCTGGCCCTGCTGAATGGGGGCAGCGTGGCCAGCGCTACCCTGACGGAAGGGCTGGCCATCGATTTCACCGAGCTGCTGGCCGCGGCCGTGCCCGGTATTGGCGGCGCCCGGCTGGACCGGATGCGCGCGCAGGCCACCGCCGGCATCACCAAACGCATGGCCTTGGCGGCGCAATTGCTGCTGGAAGCCGGCGCCGACCCGGCTGTGCTGCAAGCCCACCCGTCCGACACGGTGCGCGGCTGGGTCTGCTTTGTCATCGCCGCCCAGGCTGGCTTGAGCTTACCGCAGCGGCTGGCCGCCATGCGGCCGCTGGCCGACGATGGCCACTTCGGCGTGCGCGAATGGGCCTGGCTGGCGCTGCGGCCCCGTCTGGCGGCGCAGCTTGACGAGGCAATCACCTTGCTGGCGCCGTGGACGGCGGACCCGTCGGAAAGAGTGCGCCGCTTTGCCTGCGAAGCGCTGCGCCCGCGCGGCGTGTGGTGCGCGCATATCGCCCAATTGAAGGAACGGCCGCAGCTGGCCTTGCCCCTGTTGCAGCCCTTGCGCGCCGACCCGGCCGTCTACGTGCAGGATTCCGTGGCCAACTGGCTCAACGATGCAGCCAAGAGCCAGCCGGACTGGGTGCGCAGCCTGTGCGCGCAATGGCGGCTGGAAAGCCCCGTTGCCGCGACACAGCGCATCTGCAAGCGCGCCTTACGTTCGATTTCTTAATTTTTTTGGAGGAAAAACATGCATTACCTGCTAGAACTGTACAGCCCGAAACCGGCCTGGCTGGCCCTCGATGGCGCCGCACGCCAATCGTATTTCGCCACGGTGGGCGCCGGCATGGCGGCCTTGTCGGGCAGCGGCGCCGAAGCGCTGGCCATGGGCGCCATCGACGGCGGCAAGCTGCACGCGGCTACCCAGCAATTCTATGCCGTCTGGCGCTTCCCGGACGAGGCGGCACTGGACGCCTTGCTGGCCGGCATCGCCGCCACGGGCTGGCATGATTACTTTGAGACCATCAATGCGGCGGGACCGGCCGTGGATTTCCCCGCGCACCTGGCGCAGCTGGCCGCCGCCTAAGCGTCCGACGTTTTCCCTGCCGCTGCGGTACAGTTGGCATTTCCATCCGACCACCGACGTTGATGCCGACCAAACTGCTTTCCACCCTGATGCTTGCCCTGGCGCCCATGCTGGCGTCGGCAATCCCTGCCACCCCGCAAGCGCTCGTCGCCGCCGCCCGCAAGCAGGTGGGCGTCACCGTGCAGTACGATCCGCGCTACGAACGGCTCGCCTATCCGGGCGGCGACGTACCGCTGGAGCGGGGCGTGTGCACGGACGTGGTCGTGCGCGCCTACCGCCAGCTGGGGCAGGACTTGCAGGTGCTGGTGCACGAAGACATGCGCAAGGCGTGGCAGGTGTACCAGCAGCAGGGGCGCTGGCAAATGAAAGGGCCGGACCGCAATATCGACCACCGCCGCGTGCCGAACCTGGGCACCTACTTTGCCCGCCACGGCACCAGCTTGCGGCCAAGCAAGGAAGCGAACGCTTACCGCGCGGGCGACATCGTCACCTGGCGCCTGCCGCGCAACCTGACCCACATCGGCATCGTCAGCGACAAGCAATCGTGGAGCGGCGTGCCGCTGATCATCCACAACATCGGCGAGGGCGCGCGCGAGGAAAATATTCTGTTCAGCTATCCGATCACGGGACACTACCGCTGGCAGCCGCGTTGACGGGGAGGGGTGCTATTTCCTGCAAAATCGTCAGCACGAGGGCCAGCGCCGTGTCGATATCGAGCTTGTCGATGGCGCCATAGCCGAGGAACAGGCCTTCATGGCGGGCGGTGCCATGGTAAAAGCCCGATAGCGCATACAGGCTGACGTCGGCCAGGCGTGCGCGGCGCAGCAATTCGGCGATATCGAGCGGCGCCTGCGCCAGGGCCGCCACGTGGAAGCCGGCGCTGGCCGGCACCAAACGGAACCACGGCGCCAGCGGGCCGTTGAACCAGTGCTGCAGCCGCTCGCGCCGCCCCGCATAGATGTCGTGGCAGCGGCGTATGTGGCGCAGCAAATGGCCGTCGCCGATGAACTTGGCCAGCGCATGCTGGCCCAGGCTGGCCGTATGGCAATCGCTCAGGTATTTCACCGTCTGCACGGCGGGCACGAGGGCTTGCGGCAGCACCACATAACCCAGGCGCAATTCCGGCAGCATGATCTTGGAAAAGCTGCCCACGTGCGCCACGATGCCGTAGCGGTCCATGCTTTGCAGCGCATCCTCGGGCCGGCCTTCGTAGCGGAAGGCGCTGTCGTAATCGTCCTCGACGATGATGGCACCCATTTGCTGGGCCCGCTCCAGCAAGGCATGCCGGCGCGCCATGCTCATCGGCATGCCCAGCGGAAATTGATGCGCGGGCGTGACATAGATCAAGCGCGTGCCATCGGGAATCTGCCCGACGATGAGGCCATCCTCATCCACTTCGATGCCCACCACGCGGGCGCCCTGGCTGGCGAATACGGCGCGCGCCACCGGGTAGCCAGGTTCTTCCACGGCAACCGTGTCGCCCGGCTCCAGCAGGGTCAGCGCCAGCAGGTGCAAGGCTTGCTGCGCGCCGCTGGTGACGAGCACCTGTTCTTCGGTGCAATGGATGCCGCGGCTGAAAGCGGCATGGCCGGCGATCGCCGCGCGCAAGGCGGGCAAGCCTTCCACAGGGCCATAGCGGCCGCGCGCCTGGCCGCCCTGGCGCAGCGCGTGCAGCATGCAGGCGCGCCATTCATCCTGCGGGAAGTGCGAGGGCGTGGCGCGTCCGCCGATGAAGGCGTAGCGCGCGGGCGTTTCCTGGCTGGCGCGGCGCAAGGGCGTGGGCGTCGCTTCCCAGCGAGCGATGCGCTGCGCGCTGGCCAGCGGCGTGCTGGCGTGGCGGCGCTGCGGCGACGCGTGCGGCGTCTGCACGAAGCTGCCCACGCCCACTTTGCCGACCAGCAGCTTTTCGTAACCGAGCTTGTCATACACGTCGGACACCGTCTTGCGCGACAGGCCCAACTGGCTGGCCAGCAGGCGCGAAGGCGGCAATTGCTGCCCGTCCGTCAGCCGGCCCGAGCGGATGGCTGCGCTGAGCTGGCGGTACAACTGGCCGCCCAGGTCGCGCGTGCCGTCGATCAGGATATGTAATTCCATGGGGTTTCTGCTGGTGGTCTGCCGGTTTTCGGGGGGATTGGCCTGCCGCGCGTTCTTCTTGCGCTTCTACAATGGTGCATCTCTCATCATCAAGGAATGCATCATGACACAGCAACGACTCGATTTTACACAAGCTTCGCCCGACGCCGTCAAGGCCATGTACGCGCTGGAAGCGGCGATCGCCAGGCTGGGCGTGGAACACTCGCTGCTCGAACTGATCCGCCTGCGCGCCTCGCAAATCAATGGCTGCGCCTTTTGCGTGGACATGCACACGAGCGACGCGCGCAAGGCGGGCGAAACGGAGCGCCGCCTGTATGCAGTCTCCGTCTGGCGCGAAACCCCGTTCTTCACGCCGCGCGAGCGGGCCGTGCTGGCCTGGACGGAAGCGCTGACCCTGCTGCCACAAAGCCAGGCACCCGATGACGTGTATGCGGCGCTGGCACAGCAATTGACGCAGGCGGAAATGGTCAACGTCACCCTGGCCATCGGTTCCATCAACACCTGGAACCGCCTGGCCGTGGGCTTTCGCAAGATGCCCGAATAAGTCCTGTGTTCGTTCGCGAACAGACGTATGGCTTGCTGCTGCGTAGGCTGGCAGGACGATTGATCAGCCAGGGGAGCAGCCATGCAAGCACA
Organism: Janthinobacterium sp. 64; assembly: GCF_002813325.1. Classification (NCBI taxonomy): domain Bacteria; kingdom Pseudomonadati; phylum Pseudomonadota; class Betaproteobacteria; order Burkholderiales; family Oxalobacteraceae; genus Janthinobacterium; species Janthinobacterium sp. 64. The sequence continues at coordinate 21,037 of NZ_PHUG01000001.1, forward strand.
TACCGGGGAAGGCGCCGACAAGACGTTGGAGCAGGAGGAAGAGGCGCGCCGCGCATTCATCGCCGAACTGTGGCGGCGCTTTGAAGCCTTGCAGGAATGGGCCGTCAGCCACTGGCCCGACCAGCAACACCCGCTCAGTTCCGCCGACTTCGTCGAATCGCGCAAGGAGATTTTGAGCTTGCGTTCGCCGGCGGGGTCGTTGAACCAGCCGTCGCAGAACAATGAAGCGGAACCGGAGCAGGGCGGGGCGCAGTACCTGGATGTGACGCCAGCGCCTTGGCCGTAGGTCGGATTAGCGGGGCCACCGAGGCGCTTGCGCGTAATCCGACGTCACCCGCCAATAATGTTGTCGGATTACGGCCCTCCGGGCCTAATCCGACCTACGCGTCGCTTTTACCCTGCGCAAACACCCAGCAAATCAAACTCACCACCAGCCCCGCCATCACGCCATACGCCAGGTTCAAGGCGCTGTCGAACAGCAGCGGCGCCACCAGGCCCGAGACCAGCGCGAACAGCAGCATCTGGATGAACGATTGCATCGACGACGCCAGGCCGCTGTTGTTGGGGAAGTGGTTCAGCGCCATCAGGGTCATCGGCGGCATGGCGAGCGACAGGGCGAACGAGTAGAAGAACAATGGCAGCACGGCCCATGGCACTTCGGCGGCAAAGAAGTAGTTGTAGCCGATGTTGGCGACAGCCGCCACCAGCATCAGGATGAAGCCGGCCCAGATCATCTGGCGCTGGCTGTAGCGGTGGGCGATTTTCGCCGACAGGGCCGAACCGAACACCATGCCGCTAATTAAGGGAATGAACAGCCAGGCGAATGCCGTCTCCGGCAAATGCAGGATGTTGATGATGAAGTAGGCGGCCGAGCCGATGTACAGGGCGAAGCCGCCGAAGGCGGCGCCGATGGCCGTCGACAGCAGCAGGAACTGGCGGTGGCACAGCACTTTCCAGTAATTGACGGCGATGTCGCCCAGGTGGAAGGCGTGGCGCTGCTCCTTCGGCAGGCTCTCCGGCAGTGCGCGCCAGACGACGACGAACATCAGCACGCCGAAGGCCGTGAGGAACCAGAAGATCGCGCGCCAGCCCAGGCCCACCTGCAGCCAGCCGCCCAGCACGGGCGCAATCGCCGGCGCCAGCGCGAACACCATCATGATGTGCGACAGGATTTTCTGCGCGGCGGCGCCCGAATAGCGGTCTTGCACGATGGCGCGGCCGATCACGGAGCCGGCGCCTGCCGACAATCCCTGCAGCACGCGCCAGGCCAGCAGCCAGCCCAGCGACGGCGCCAGCGCGGCGCCCACGGAGGCGATCACATACAGCACCAGCGAGACGAGAATCACGGGACGGCGGCCGAACGAATCGGACAGGGTGCCGTAAAACAGCATCATGAAGGCGAACGTGAACAGGAAAAAGCTCAGCGTCTGCTGCACCAGCAGGGGGCTGGCATTGAAATCTTGCACGATGGAGGGGAACGACGGCAGATAGGTGTCAATTGCAAGCGGTCCGACCATCGCCAGGCCCGCCAAAATCCAGGTTAATAATTTAGTCATGTCAAAGAGTGTTTTTGTTAGTCCGTCATTTTACGCTAGTGCCCGGAATCGGGTTTGGCGCCGGCGCTGTTTGCCATTCATATGCGTTTTTCGCATATCAAAGCTCGCAATCCTTCGTTGGCTTTGTCTGTCTGCGCCGTTAAGATCAGGCGACCCGGCCTGTTTGCCGTTTTCTGGAAGTGATACGCCATGCACAGCATTTATCCCGCAGCGCCCGCCGACGACACGGCCCAGTGGAACCTGGGGCCCGTGATCCAGGCGCTGCGCAGCTCGCGCGAAGACAAGCACAAGATCCGCCATAACGGCAGGGTGCGCGAACTGCCGTCGCGCGAAGCGCTGACCACCATCGTCAACGGCTTGTCGGCGGCGCTGTTTCCCACGCATTACGGCCGGCCCAACCTGACCGATGAAAGCATCGACTATTTTGTCGGCGACACGCTCAATACCACCCTGAACCGCCTCAGTGAACAGGTGCGGCGCGGCTTGCTCTTTTCTGTACCTGCCGGCGATGAGGGTGATGGCGCCAGCGACGATGCGGCCCTGGCGCAGCAGGCGCGCGACATCACGCGCGCGTTTGCCGCCAGCCTGCCCGCTATCCGCGCCTTGCTGGTGTCGGACGTGCAGGCCGCGTATGCGGGCGACCCGGCCGCCACCTCGGTGGCCGAGATCATGCTGTGCTACCCGGGCACCATCGCCATCCTGTACCACCGCCTCGCGCACCGGCTGCACGCGCTCGGCGCGCCGTTCCTGGCGCGCCTGATCGCCGATATCGCGCACACCCTGACGGGCATCGACATCCATCCGGGCGCACGCATCGGCGCGTCCTTCTTCATCGACCACGGCACGGGGGTGGTGATCGGCGAGACGGCCATCATCGGCCAAAGGGTGCGCCTGTACCAGGCCGTGACCCTGGGCGCCAAGCGTTTTCCGGCCGACGCAAGCGGCGCGCTGATCAAGGGCACGCCGCGCCATCCCATCGTCGAGGACGACGTGGTCATCTACGCGGGCGCAACCGTGCTGGGGCGCATCACCATCGGCGCGGGATCGACCATCGGGGGGAATGTGTGGCTGACGCAGAGCGTGCCGGCGAACAGTAATGTATCGCAGGCGCAGATGCGCAACGATTAGGTGTGGCGAAAGGGGAGTAACCCCAGAGCTAAGGCTGGGGTCAGACCCGGCGGGTCTGACCCCACAGCTTTACTTCACAGTCAGCGCTTCATAGCGTGCCACGGGCACGCCATCCTTCAGCAGCAGCAATTCCTGGTCGGCATAGCGGTAGCCATTGACTTCGCCCAGGGTGGTCAGGAGCAGGCGTTCGAGGTCCATGTCCTGCGGCTGGCACATCATCATGGTGCCGGCCAGCTGTCCAAAGTTCAAGGTGCTGACGCCATCGCTGGTGTAGCCGCCCATCATCTGGTTGCAGCCGCTGTGGCCACTGGCGCGGCCTTCGGCCAGATGCAGGGTCACTTCGCGCTGTTCAGGCGCCTTGCGCACCACTTGCTTGCCCTTCAATTCCTTCAGCTTCCACGGCGTGCCCGTCAGCTTCGGCGCCGGTTTGGCGGGCGAGGTGGCGCCTGGCGCGGCGGCAGCAGCGTCGCTGCGCACGGGCGTTTGCGCACAGCCGGCCGTGATGGCGACGATGGCGGCGAGGGGAATCAGTCTGGCGATCTTGAACATGGCAATCCTTCTTTAAATGAATGGCGCCAGCGTAGCAGATCGGCGCCACGCCAGCGTGCACGGTTGACAAGCCTACCGCTCCTGTTCCAGGCGCGCGTCAAGCACCGTGCGCGCCGCCGCCACATAGGCGCGGCAAGCCTGCGGGTCGATGAACGCCTCGCTGCCGGACGTGGCGCTCGCTTCCAGCCGCTCCCACAATTGCGACGCCTCCGGATGCGCCGAGATCAGCACGTCGCAGGGCAGCTGTTCCAGCGTCTCGAAGCTGCGGCGCAAGTCCGCCACCGCGTTAGGATACTCGCTGCTGGCGCTGAACTTGAAGCCGGGACGCGAAACGGCATTGATGCTATCCGCGTAGACCATGTTCAGACAGCGGGGGCCGTCGCACGATTGCCACGTCCAGCTCAGGCCTCCGGGCGTGTGGCCCGGCGTGGCGTGCGCCGTCAGTTGAATTGGGCCGACGTTGAACTGGCCGCCGTCGCGCGCCAGGCGCATGTCCTTGACGGGCGGGTACTTCGGCAGCGCATGGTATTGCGGGTCGTCGGGACCCACTTCGCCCGACGCCAGGTCCAGCGCGGCCGACGGGCTGGCGGCCACCAGCGCATCGCTGCGCCGCTGCAGTTCGGCCAGGCCGCCCGCATGGTCGATATGGCCGTGCGAATTGAGGATCAGCTTGACGTCCTCGATGCGAAAGCCCAGGGCGGCGATATTGGCGATGATCTTGGGCGCCGATTCCGGCAAGCCGCCGTCGATCAGCACGTGGCCCTGCGGCGACGTCACCAGCACGGAACTGAGGCCTTTCACGCCCACATAATAGGTATTGCCGAAGATGCGAAACGGCGCCTGGTCCGCATTCCGGGTGGCGCAGACGTCGCAGCCCGGGGTCTGCGCCTGGGCTGCGGGGCCTGCCAGCAGCAGGGTCATGGCCAGCGCGCGTGTAAGAGTGGAGGGCATTGCGATCCTTATCCGTGTTGCCAGGGTGGCGTATGCTGACACGGAACGGAGCTGGACGCAAACGTCACAAGGACGGTGGCGGCGCGTCGCCAGCGTCCTTGTACACCAGTTCGATCAGGGTGTCGTCCGCATAGCGGGTATCGCCCACGGGCGCCAGGAAGGACGTGCCGCCATTTTTTACCTGCAGCGCGACGCGGCGCTCCCCGTCGAGCAGGGTGGCGCTGGCGATGGCAGGATCGCTGTGCGTGCCCATCTTGAGTGCGTCGGCTGCGCACCAGTCGGTGGTGCGCAGCTTGGCGGCGACCAAGGTGCGTATCAAAAATGGGATCTCTTTCTTGGCAATGGCGACCGTCACCTGGCATTGCAGGCGCAAGTCGCCCAGGCGGCGCATGCCGGGCGGCACATCGTCGCTGCGGACGCTGGCCTGCCAGCGGAACTGGCCTTGCTTCCTGTTTGTGACCAGGTCCGCATCTTCGCTGTCGGCTTGCGCACTGCGGGGCAGCACAAAGCTGCCATTGGCCGACAGGGGCACGGTGATCGTGGTGTCGCTGCCGGCGATGCGCAATGCCACATCCTGCATGATGTCCGCCGGAGCGTCGGGGCCGGGAATCAGCTGGAAGCGCACTTCGCGCGCCTTCGGTGCCAGTGCATGGTGGTCGTCAAAGGCATCGAGGCCCGCCGCCATCACGCGGTAGGATTTGAGTTCCGGATTGCGGATGCTGTTGACGTGGATGGTCTGGCTGGTGTCGGCCGCTGCGTCAGCCTGCGTGCCGGCGTGCGCCGTGCAGTGGCTGAGGGCCAGGATGGCGAGGACGGGAAGGAAAGAAGGGTGCACGTAGCCGCCTGTTTTTTTAACATGGCAAGCTAACATGAATGGCGAGACTTGTCACTGGCGCCGTCAGGCCGCCGCCAGCGCCCCCTCGCCCGGTGCGATGCTGACCTGGCGGCCCGCGTGATCGGCGGGCAGGCGCGGGCCCTGGCCGAAGACCTTGTGGCGCAGGGTGCCTTCCTCGTATTGGGTGCGGTAGCGACCGCGCCGCTGCAGTTCCGGCACGATGTGGCTTACCACGTCGGCCATGCTGTCGTGGGCCACGGCGAAGGCGAGATTGAAGCCGTCGATACCCGTGTCATCGAGCCAGCTTTCCAGCTGGTCGGCCACCTGGCGCGCATCGCCCACCAGCACCGGGCCGCGTCCGCCCAGGCCGATGTATTCGGCTGCCTCGCGCACCGTCCACTTGCGGTCCGGGTCGGCCTGGCTGAACGAAGCCAGCGCCGAGCGGCCGGCCGGGGAATCGATGTAGTCGATGGTGGCATCGAGCGGGTAGCGGCTGAAATCGACGCCCGTCCAACCGGACAGCAGCACGAGCGCCGCCTCGATATTCACGTGGCGCAGATAATCAGCGTGCTTGGCGCGCGCTTCCGCTTCCGTGGGGCCCGTGATGACGAGCGCCTGCGCGTAGATCAGCAGCGCATCGCCATCGCGCCCGCTTTGCCGCACGGCGGCGCGCAAGTCGTCCGCATAGCGTTTCACCACCGTCTTGCTGGGGCCACTGACGAAGGTCGCTTCCGCGTGGCGTGCCGCAAAGCGCGTGCCGCGCGGCGAGGTGCCCGCCTGGTACAGCAGGGGCGTGCGCTGCGGCGACGGCTCGCACAAATGGATGCCGGGCACCTGGTAGTGGCGCCCGGCATGGTTGATCGGATGGACCTTGGCCGGATCGGCGTAGATGCCGCGCGCCTTGTCGTTGACGACGGCGTCGTCGTCCCAGCTTTTTTCCCACAGCTTGTAGACGACGTCGAGGTATTCGTCGGCCAGGTCGTAGCGCTCGTCATGACCCAGTTGCTGCTGCAAACCCAGGTTGCGCGCCGCGCTGTCCAGATAGCCGGTGACGATGTTCCAGCCGATGCGCCCTCCCGTCAGGTGGTCGAGCGTGGAGATCCGGCGCGCGAACGTGTACGGGTGCTCGTAGGTGAGGGCGCAGGTGACGCCGAAACCCAGGTGCGTGGTGGCCTGCGCCATGATGGGCACGAGCGCCAGCGGGTCGTTCAGCGGCACTTGCACGCCGTGTTCCAGGGCCGCATCGAGGCTGCCCCGGTACACGTCATACACGCCCAGCACGTCGGCCAGGAACACCGCGTCGAACAGGCCCGTTTCCAGCAGCTGCGCCAGCTCCGTCCAGTGCGCGGGGTCGGTATAGCGGTGGCTGCGGTCGCGCGCATGCGTCCACAGCCCCGGCGACTGGTGGCCGACGGTATTCATCTGGAAGGCGTTGAAGCGTATCGTCTTTGCCATGGCTTATTTCGCGGCTGTCTGCAACGCTTGCTGGTAATCGGGTTTCGAATAGCCGGCAAAGTGTTTATTTGTGATGGCGAGGAATTCGCGCGAGCGGTAGGCGGCCGCCAGGTCTTTCGCGAACTGCTTGTCCTTGTCGGCCGTGCGGATGGCCACCAGGTTGATGTAGTTGGGCGAGATCTTCTCGGCCACCAGCGCCTCCGTCAGCTTCAGCCCCGACGCCAGCGCGTAATTGCCGTTGATGAAGGAATAGTCGGTGTCGCCCAGCGAGCGTGGCAGCTGCGCCGCCTCCAGCGGCAGCAGCTTGATTTTCTTCGTGTTGACGGCGATATCCTTTTCCGACGCGCGCACGGGGTCGAAGCTGGGGCGCAGCTTGATCCATCCCAGCTGGTCGAGCAGCACCAGCGCGCGCGCCTGGTTGGTCGGATCGTTCGGCAAGCCCACCGTCGTGCCTTCCTTCACGTCGTCCAGCGTCTTGTGCTTCTTGCTGTAGATGGCGATCGGCGCCGTGGGTATCGTGATCAGGTCCGTCAGCGCCAGCTTGTGCTCCAGCGCGAATTTTTTTAAATAGACGATGTGCTGGAAGACGTTGGCGTCGAGCGAACCCTCGGCCAGCGCGAAGTTCGGCTGGATGTAGTCGTTGAATTCCACCAGCCTGACCTTGTAGCCCTGTTTTTCCAGTATCGGCTTGATGCCCAGCTTGATCTGGTCCGCGTACGGCCCGGCGCTGGTGCCAATGGTGATGTCTTTCGGGTCCTTGGCGTGGGCGAAGCTGGCCGTCAAGGCCAGGGTCAGGGCGGTGAGGAGGATGCTGCGGCGGGCGATGCTCATGGTGGCTCCTTGGTGAGTGAATCAGGAATATGCCGTCGGCTCGGGCACTGTGCCTGTCAAGGCAAAGCGTCCCAGGTCGCGCAGCTTGTAGTCGATGGGGTCGTGCAGGGTATGCACGCGCACGTTGCGCCAGTAGCGGTCGAAGCCATACTGGGCCGAGGTGGAGCGGGCGCCCGTCAGTTCGAACATCTGGCTGCTGATCTCCAGGCCCGCCTGGTGCGCCAGGCATTTGGCTTCGGCCACGGCCACGGCCAGCAAGCCCCGTTCGCGCGCCGTCACCAGCGCACCCTTGCGAAACACCTTTTCCAGTTCTTGCGCCGCAGCGTCGGCCAGCACTTGCGCGGGGCGCAGCAAGAGCCACAGCTGGCCGTAGCGGTGCTGCACCAATGGGTCGTCCGTTGCCTTGGCCACGCCCGAGGCAAACCAGGCTTTCGCCTGTACGTCCGTGTACTGGCGCGCCGCCTCGAACGCGCCTTCGGCGATACCCAGATACAAATTCGCCATGATCAGCTGCGCGATCTGCGAGCGCACGGTCGCTTGCGGCGTGGCGGCCTGCGCGGGCGCCTGCAGCACGAGGTCGCGCGGCAGGGCGACAGCGTGGAAATGCACATTGCCGCTGTCCGTCTGGCGCTGGCCGAAGGCATCCCAGTCCGCCTGCACGGTGATGCCATCGTGGCGCGTGGGCAGGGCGGCGATCAGCGCCGTCTGCGTGGGCGCATGCCAGGCCGAGACGGTCAGCCAGTCGGAACCGACGGAGCCGGAAGAAAAGCTCTTGATGCCGTCAAGGAGATAGCCGTCGTCGCTGTCGCTGGCCGTGACTCTTTTGTCGAGGGGATTGAGGGCATTGCCCCAGAACAGGCGCTCGTCGACGGTCAGGGTGAGCAGGCGGCGCTGCTGCTGCGCGCTGCCATACAGCTGCAAACCGGCCAGCTGCAAATGGTGGAAACCGAAGACGTGCGCCAGCGCGCTGTCGGCCCGCGCCAGGATGCGGATCACCTGGTAGACGAGGGGCCACGACGCGCCCTGGCCGCCGAATTCCACGGGAATCGACAAGGTCAGCAAGCCTGAATCGCGCAGCCATTCGCGTTCCTGCGCCGCATGGCCGCCGGCCTGGTCGCGGGCATTGGCCGTTTCGGCCAGGCGCGCGGCCAGCGAGGTGGCGATGCGGATGGCGTCTTGCAGGGGTTCCGTCACGGGCGGCTGGGGCTGGGCGGCATGGAGTAAAGCGCTAGACATGAGTGACATTCCAGAAAGACGATGACGCCGATATTGCACCGCCAGGCGCGTGCCGTACACGAAGAAAACCGCGCATGGATATGCGAAAAAAGCCGCGCGGCAGAATGCGCGATGGCGTGCGGGGCGTCAGGCCCGGATAGTCAAAAAACGCATATCGAAGCGCGAAAGCATTCGTTTTGCGGGGCCGCTGATGGCGATAGGCTGCAAGCATCCGGGCAACGCCACTTTCGATCACCTACAGGGACGGGCATCACATGAGCATCTTGTTATTGGGCGGTAGCCCGCAACTCCCATCGAGTTCCAGCCGCTTGCTGCTGCATATCGGCGAACAGCTGGCGCTGCAGGGCCACAGCTGCGCCAGACTGCATGTGCGCGACTTGCCGGCGCGTGCGCTGCTGCTGGCCGACTACGACGATGCGGCGATTGCCCGCGCCGTGCGCGACGTGGCCGACGCCGACGCCATCGTGATCGCCACGCCCATCTACAAGGCGTCGTATACAGGGCTGCTGAAAGCTTTCCTCGACCTGCTGCCGCAAGATGGCCTGGCCGGCAAGCTGGTGCTGCCGCTGGCCACGGGCGGCGGCCATGCGCATACCCTGGCGCTCGACTATGCGCTGCGTCCCGTGCTCCATGCGCTGGGCGCCAAGCAGGTGTTTACCAGCATCTACGCCAATGCACAGCAGCTGGACTGGCACGAAGAACGGGGCCTGAGCCTGGACGCGCCGATTGCCGCACGCGTGCAGGCCGGCATCGAGGAGCTTGCCACGGGCCTGTTCGTGCTGCAGGGCCGCCGTCCGAGCGCACCGGCCGATATTTCAGTACCCGTGCGTACGCTGCAAGAGCAGCCTTACGCTCCCCACTATCAAGCCGCCTGATTATTTACCGACCAAGGAACCACCATGACACACCGCCACGCACAACGACTTTCGCGCCGTACCACTTTGGGCTTGCTGTTTGCCGCCGCTGCTGGCGTGATGGCGGCCGGCATGCCGGCTGCGGCGCTCGCGCAAACCAAGGCAGAGGTGCGTATTGGCTACCAGAAATACGGCACCCTGACCCTGCTGAAGGGGCGCGGCACGCTGGAAAAACGCCTGGCCGAACAGGGCGTGGGCGTGAAATGGACGGAATTCCCGGCCGGCCCCGTGCTGCTGGAAGGCTTGAACGTGGGCAGCATCGATTTCGGCACCGTGGGCGAGGCGCCGCCGATCTTCGCCCAGGCGGCCGGCGCCAACCTGGTCTACGTCGGCAATGAGCCGGCGTCGCCGGCCAGCGAAGCCATCGTCGTGCCCAAGGGTTCCGGCCTGCGCACCCTGGCCGACTTGAAGGGCAAGAAGATCGCCCTGAACAAGGGCTCGAACGTGCATTACCTGTTATTGAAAGCGCTGGAAAAGGCCGGCGTCGCCTACGCCGACATCCAGCCCGTGTTCCTGCCGCCGGCCGATGCGCGCGCCGCTTTCGAGCGGGGCAGCGTGGATGCCTGGGCCATCTGGGATCCGTTCCTGGCGGCCGCCGAAAAGCAGCTGGGCGCGCGCGTACTGGCCGATGGCAAGGGCCTGGTGGCGAACTACCAGTTTTACCTGGCTTCGCGCACGTATGCGGAAAAGCATCCCGAGATCCTGCGCATCGTGCTCGATGAAGTGGCGAAGGTCGATGACTGGGGCCGCAACAACCCGGACGAAGTGGCGACGATTCTCGCCGCACAGACAGGCTTGAGCAAGGATGTCGTGGCGCTGGCCGCCTCGCGCTATGCGTATGGCGTCAAACCCGTGTCCGTCGACGTCATCGCTTCGCAGCAAAGGGTGGCGGACGCCTTTTCCAGCCTGAAGCTGATACCCAAACCGATCATCGTCAAGGACGCGCTGCTGCCGGCGCGCCAGCTCGCTACCAGCGCAAAATAAGGAACAACTATCATGTCATTGAATGTCTTCTGGTTCATCCCCACCCACGGCGACAGCCGTTACCTGGGCACGTCGCAGGGCGCGCGTCCCGTCGATGCCGATTATTTGCGCCAGGTGGCCGTGGCCGCCGACACGCTCGGCTACGACGGCGTGCTGCTGCCGACGGGCCGCTCCTGCGAAGATGCATGGGTGGTGGCCTCGTCGCTGATCAGCGTGACGCAAAAGCTCAAATTCCTCGTGGCCATCCGCCCCGGCCTGTCCACGCCCGGCCTGGCCGTGCGCATGGCGTCCACGTTTGACCGCCTGTCGAACGGGCGCTTGCTGATCAACGTCGTCACGGGTGGCGACCAGGGCGAGCTGGAAGCGGACGGCCTGTTTGCCGACCACGCCAAGCGCTATGAAATCTCCGATGAATTCATCAAGGTGTGGCGCGCCACCTTGGCGGGCGAGGGCGGCGCGGCCGGCTACGATTTCGAGGGCAGGCATATCCAGGTGAAGGGTGCGAAAACCCTGTATCCGCCCGTGCAGAAACCGTATCCACCGCTGTATTTCGGCGGTTCGTCGGAACCGGCGCATGCACTGGCGGCCGAGCAGATGGACGTGTACCTGACGTGGGGCGAGCCGCCCGCTGCCGTCGCCGAGAAAATCGCCGACATTCGCGCGCGCGCGGCAAAACACGGTCGCACGGTCCGGTTTGGCATCCGCTTGCACGTGATCGTGCGCGAAACGAACGAGGCGGCCTGGCGCGCGGCCGATGAACTGATCAGCCATCTGGACGACGACATCATCGCCAAGGCGCAGGCGGCCTTCGGCAAGATGGATTCCGTGGGCCAGCAGCGCATGGCGGCCCTGCATGGCGGGCGGCGCGACAAGCTCGAAGTGTCGCCCAACCTGTGGGCCGGCGTGGGCCTGGTGCGCGGCGGCGCGGGCACGGCCCTCGTGGGCGACGGGCCGACCGTCGTGGCGCGCATGCAGGAATACGCGGACCTGGGCATCGACACCTTCATTTTTTCGGGCTACCCGCACCTGGAAGAAGCGTACCGCTTTGCCGAACTGGTGTTCCCGCTGCTGGGCAAGGGCAAGGCCGTGGGTGAGCAGTCCTTGAGCGGCCCTTTCGGCGAAGTCATGGCCAGCAATATCGTGCCGGCCGCGCCACAGAAAAAGGCGGCCTGAGATGGCGGCCGCCTCCATACAACGGGCAGGCGCCGCGCCGTGGCGTGATTCGCTGGCGCCGTGGGCCTTGCCCGTGGCGCTGCTGCTGGCCTGGCAGCTGGCGGCGCAGTGGGGCTGGCTGTCGAGCCGCATCCTGCCCGAGCCGTGGGCCGTGGCGAAAGCCTTCTGGCACCTGGCCGCCTCGGGCGAATTGTGGCTGCACCTGAAAACGAGCTTGTGGCGCGCCACGGTGGGTTTTGCCGTCGGCGCGGGACTGGGCTTGCTGCTGGGCTTATTGACGGGCAGCTTCCGCCATGCGGAAACCCTGCTCGACACGACCCTGCAAATGGTGCGCAACATCCCGGCCCTCGCTTTGATTCCGCTGGTGATCCTGTGGTTCGGCATCGATGAAACGGCCAAGCTGTTTCTGCTGGCCGTCGGCGTCTTCTTTCCCGTCTACCTGAACACCTTCCACGGCATCCGTTCGGCTGACCAGGGCTTGATCGAAATGGCGAAAAGCTATGGTCTCTCGGGCTGGCCGCTGTACCGCGACGTGATCCTGCCCGCCGCCATGCCGTCCATTCTGGTCGGCGTGCGCTTTTCGCTGGGCCTCGTGTGGGTGCTGCTGATCGTCGCCGAAACCATTTCGGCGCAGGCCGGCATCGGCTACATGACCATGAATGCCCGCGAATTTCTGCAAACGGACGTGGTGCTGGTGGGGATTTTGCTGTACGCCTTGCTGGGCAAGCTGGCCGACCTGTTTTCGCGCCGGCTGGAGCGCCACTGCCTGCGCTGGAATCCCGCCTACCGATAGTGACGAAATGAGGAAAGAAAATACCATGCTGCTCGCTCCCATCCAGATCGAAACGGATTTTTTGTCGCACTTCGTGCAGTACGACCCGGCCAGCGCGCCGCCGCAGGCGAAGGTCGCCCCGCAAGCTCCGTTGGCGCGCCGTGGCGTGCCTTTGGAACTGACGCAATTGAGCAAGGCCTATGGCGAACGCCCAGTGTTGAAAAACGTCGACCTGCAACTGGAAGCGGGAGAGTTCGTCGCCATCGTGGGGCGCAGCGGCTGCGGCAAGAGTACCTTGCTGCGCTCGATCGCGGGACTGGAAAGCATCGATGACGGCAGCATCGCCATCGGCAGCGGCGTGGGCGCGCCCGACATCCGCATCATGTTCCAGGAATCGCGTCTGCTGCCGTGGAAGACGGTGCTCGACAACGTGGCCTTGGGGCTACCCCGCTGCGTCGGCGCGGCGGCCGCCTCGCTGTGGACGGTGGGCCTGGCCGAGCGGGCCGACGACTGGCCGTCGGCCCTGTCGGGCGGGCAGAAGCAGCGCGTGGCGCTGGCGCGCGCCCTCGTGCACGAGCCGCAACTGCTGCTGCTCGACGAACCCCTGGGCGCGCTCGACGCCCTGACGCGCATCGAGATGCAGCAGCTGATCGAGTCGCTGTGGCTGGCGCGGGGCTTTACGGCCGTGCTGGTGACGCACGACGTGGCCGAAGCCGTGGCCCTGGCCGACCGCGTGCTGCTGATCGAGGATGGCCAGATCACCATGGACGTGCAGGTGGACTTGCCGCGCCCGCGCCAGCGCGGCCATGCGGCTTTCGCCGCGCTGGAGCAGGCTATCTTGTCGCGCGTGCTGCAGCCGCAGGGTCGGACAACTGCGCCAGCACGATGAACCCATCCGCATCGACGCTTGCCACGATGGCTTCATAATTGGCGATGGCAGGGTGGCGCGTGGCCAGCGGGTGCGCATGCGTGGCGGTGACGACGATGACCTTCGCGCCCGCCGCTTCACCGGCCTCGATGCCGACGGACGCATCCTCGAACACCAGGCACTCGGCTGGCGCCACGCCCAGTTTTTCCGCGGCCAGCAGGTAGCAATCGGGTTTTGGTTTGCCGGCCTTGACGTCTTCCGCCGTCACCATGATGGCGGGGATCGGCATGCCGGCCGCCTTCAGGCGGGCCGTGGCCAGCGCGCGCGGCGCCGAGGTGACGATGGCCCATTGCGCGGGCGGCAGCGATTGCAAAAAGCGCAGCGCGCCCGCGATTTCAATAATCCCTTCCACATCGATGATTTCCGCATCCGTGATGCCCTGCGATTCGCGCTGCGCGTCGACGCCGGGCAAGCGCAGCTTGGCGATGGTGTCGACCGAGCGCGCGCCGTGAATGGTAGGCAGGAACGCCGCCACGTCGAGGCCCTGACGCTGCGCCCACGTGCTCCAGATGCGTTCGGCGGCGGCGATGGAATTGATGACGGTGCCGTCCATGTCGAACAGAAAAGCGCGGTAGCGGCCGGCGGCCGACGGTAGCGGGGATGAAGACGGCGAGGGCAGTGCGGACATGGCTTCCTTCCGGATGATGGGCTGGAAGCCATTGTAACGGCAGTCGATTTTTATTTCACAGGTACACTGATTCAAACCTGGCCACGGGCGCGCCATCCTTGAGCAGGATCAGCTTCTCGCCGTCGAGCTGGTAGCCCGTCACGCTGTTCAAATTGGCCAGCACGGCGCTTTCCAGCTGCATCAAAGGGGGCGGGCAAGCCATGCGCGTGCCGGCCAGTTGCGTGAAGCGCAGGGCCGTGCCGGCCAGCGTATAGCCGCCCATGACGCGGTTGCAGCCAGTGAAACCGGTGACCTTGCCATCGTCGGTGAGGGTAATGCGCACTTCGCGCTCCTGCTGCGGCGCCATCGCCACGGGAGCGCCATCGAGCTGCGTGAGCTTCCAGTAGGTATTCGTCAGGCTGGCGTTCGGCTTGGCGCTGTCGCTGGTGGCGGCGCAGCCGCCGGCCATGGCGATGGCGGCGGCGAGGGGAAGGTATTTAAGATGATGCGTCAGGCGATGCAGCATGGGATGCTCCTGTGAGAGGGGAATCCCTGCAGACTAGCAGGTTTTGCGCGCCGCTCAGCGCACGGCAGCGGTGATTGTTTCCATTTTGCCAGTCCTGGCATTAAACTCATGCTTTCTATTGTTTTAATGTTGATCGGGGAGCCGGGCCGATGCTGCAAGCGCAATCGCTGGATAATCGACTCGTGGCCACCACTGCCGACGACGTGCTGGTCGACCGCATCGTGCCCGGCGCGCCGCTGGTGATCGCCTTCGGTTTCGTCTCGTGGACCACGCGTCCCGCCTTCGATTTTTACGGGCGCCTGAGAAAACTGGAACAGGCCAGCGGCCAGCATCTGAACAAAATCCTCGTGCGCGATTCGGGCAATGCCTGGTACCACCGCCGCATCGCGGGCCTGGGCAGCCACGTCGACGAAACGGCGCAAGCCTTGCGCGAGCTCGTGCGCCGCATCGCACCAAGTACCGTCACCACCGTCGGCCAGTCCATGGGCGCGTACGCGGCCGTCATGTATGGCTTGCTGCTCGACGCGCAGCAGATCGTCGCCTTCGGGCCGCTGTCCTTCCTCGACGTGCGGCAGGCACGTTTGTACCATGAGCTGCGCTGGTTGCCCGTGATGGAGTCGCTGGCGCAAGACCCGCCGGCGTCGGGCTACTACGACCTGGCGGCCCTGTGCCGCGCCAGGGCGACGGACGCCACGCAACTGCACCTGGTGTTCGGCACGCGGCCGGATATGGCCAACGGGGGGGCCAGCGCCAGCGAATCGGTCAACCTCGACGCCATGCACGCGCAGCGCCTGGCGGCCTTCGGCCGCTCTACCTTGCATCCGTTTCCCCAGTCGGGCCACGCCGTGGTGCAGCACCTGATCGACACGAAGCGCATCAATGGTCTACTGGCCAAGTGCATACTGGGTCTTGCGCTGGAAGAGGAAGCCATGCCGGACATCAGCCGCGAGTGGCAGGACTGGGTGGCGGAAAACCTGCGTTTGGGCTGCGCCGGCGAACAGCTGGTGGCGGTGCTGCAGCAGCACGGTTTTTCGCTGGCCTGCAGCATGGCGGCCGTGGATGCTGCCCGCGCCAAGGCCCCATGACGCCGCAGTTCGAACTCGACACCCTGAAAATGCGCCTCGCGGCGCCCGAACTGGCGGCGCTCGACTTGCGCGTGCGGGTGCAGCGCGCGCTGCGCCAGCTGATACTCGACGGCGTGCTGGCGCCGGGCCTGCGCCTGCCTGCCACGCGCGCGCTGGCGCAGTCGCTGGGCGTGTCGCGCGACACGGTGGAAATGGCGTATGCGCAGCTGCGCCTCGATGGCTATCTGCGGCGGCAATCGGGATCGGGCAGTTTTGTCTCGCCGACGATAGGGGCTAGCTTGCTGGGCAAGCCGGCGGTAGCGCCATTGTCCATGCCGGCGCAGCCGGTGGCCCTGAGCGCGCGCGGCGCGCAGATACTCGCCAGTGGCGGCGTGCTTGATCAGCAAAGCGTCAAAGCTTTCGCCACGGGCTTGCCGGAAACGCGCGCCTTTCCGCTCGACGTGTGGGAGCGCTTGCGGCGCCAGGCGGCCGGCGAACACCGTGCCGGCATACTGCTGCACGGCGACCCGCAAGGGGCCGAGCCTTTGCGCCAGGCCATCGCCGATTATGTGAACCTGGAGCGGGGCGCACGGGCCACGGCGGATCAGGTGCTGGTCTTGAGCAGCACGCGCCAGGCGCTGTACCTGTGCGCGCAGGTGCTGGCCGATGCGCATGGCCCGATATTGATGGAAGACCCCGGCTATTTCGGCGCGCGCAAGGCGTTCGAGATGGCGCAGCTGCGCGTCGTGCCCGTGCCCGTCGATGCAGATGGCTTGTCCATCGAGCACCTGCGGGCGGACCGCAGTGGCGCCAACACGGTGTACGTCACGCCGTCGCATCAGTACCCGACGGGCGCCACGCTGGCGCTCGATCGCCGCCTGGCCCTGACCGCCTGGGCGGCCGAGCGCCAGGGCTGGATCATCGAGGATGATTACGACAGCCAGTTTCACTATGCGGGCTTGCCGACGGCGTGCGTGCAGGGGCTGGACACGCAGCAGCGCACGATTTACCTGGGCACCTTCGCCAAGTCGCTGTATCCGGGGCTGCGCATCGGCTACATGGTGCTGCCGCCCGCGCTGGTGAAACCGATGACGCATGCGCGCAGCATCCTCGATGGCCACACGCCGCAACTGGACCAGTTGACACTGGCCCGTTTCATCGCCGACGGCCATTTCGCGGCCCACGTGCGCGCCATGCGCAAGGTCTACGCCGTGCGCCGCGATGCGATGGCGCAGGCCGTGCAGCGGCACCTGCCGCACGTGGTCACGGCGCAGCTGCCGCCCGGCGGCTTGCAGATGCCCTGTCTGCTGCACGAGGGCAGGGACGAGCTGGAAACGATACGGCTGGCGGCGCAGGCGGGCATCGTGCTGCCGGGCCTGAGCCGGCTGTACGCGACGCCAACGCCACCAAAGCGTGGCGGCTGGCTGCTGGGCTTTGCGGCGCTCACGCCGCACGAGATCGACAGCGGCATCGTCCGCCTGGCCCGCGCGCTAGGCTGATGCTGTCAAAGTGGTCTGCTATATGCGCTTGAATTGGCCTGCTTTGGCAGTCCATATGGCCATTAAGATGCTCCCTTTTAATTGCAGGGGCACACACATGACAACCACCACCACCACCGCCGCCATGGCCGACCGGCTGCACTGGCGCGATATCGCTGCCCCCACCATGGCGGCCTGTATTTCCGTCCTCGTCAACTATGGCGGCACCTTCGTGCTGGTATTCCAGGCGGCCCAGCTGGCCCAGCTGAGCGCCGCGCAGACGGCGTCCTGGGTCTGGTCGCTGAGCATCGGCGTGGGCGTGACGGGCATCTGGCTCAGCTACCGCTACCGCGCGCCCATCATCACGGCCTGGTCGACGCCCGGCGTGGCTTTTCTTGCCACCGTGATGCCGCACACGCCGTATGCCGAGGTGATCGGCGCCTATATGATTTCCGCCATCGCCTTCATTTTGCTGGGCATGTCCGGCGCCTTCGAACGCCTGGTGCGGCTGATCCCCGGCGGTATCGCCGCCGGCTTGCTGGCCGGTATCTTGCTGCAGTTTGGCGTGAATGCGTTTGGCGGCGCCAGCGCCGATCCCGTGCTGGTCGTAGTATTGCTGCTGTCGTACGCGGTGCTGCGCCGTTTCACGGCACGCTTTGCCGTGGTCGGCATCATGCTGACCGGCCTGGCCCTGCTGCTGGCGCAGGGGCGCATCGATGCGCAAGGCATAGCACTGGCCTTTGCCGCGCCCGTGTTCGAGATGCCGCGCTTTTCCGTGGCGTCCCTGCTGGGCGTGGCGCTGCCCCTGTTCCTGATCACCCTGACGGGGCAATACATGCCCGGCATGCTGGTGCTGCGCAATGACGGCTACCCCGTCAGCGCCAACCCCATCTTGACGGTGACAGGGCTCGGCTCGCTGCTCATGGCGCCGTTCGGCGCGCACGCCTTCAACGTGGCCGCCATCACGGCCGCCATCTGCACGGGCAAGGATGCACATGCGGACCCGTCGAAGCGCTACGTCGCGGGCCTGGCGTGCGGCGTGCTGTACATTCTGGTGGGTATCTTCGGCGTCACCCTGGCCAGCCTGTTCATGGTCTTGCCGCGCAGTTTTATTACGGCGCTGGCGGGCCTGGCCTTGCTGGGCGCCATCGGCAACAGCCTGGCGCAGGCGATGGCGGACGTGCGCATGCGCGAAACGGCCTTGATTACTTTCCTGGCGACGGCGGCGAACGTGACCCTGCTGGGCGTGGGCGGCGCCCTGTGGGGGCTGGCGGCGGGGCTGGCGGCGCACGTGCTGATGCATGGCTGGCGCAAGGCGGCATAGCAAGACAGGTTGCCCATGTTGCCCGCCGCCGCATACAATTGCTGCGCCCGTGCCCGTTGGCACCGTCCTTTTCCCGATGTGAGCGATGGCCGACCTGACTTCCCTGGCGCAGTATCTGCTGGCGATCACGCCCGCCTTCCTCGTCTGCGCCGCCTTGCTGCTGGCGGTGCCGCGCTCGGTGCCGCTGCTGCGCGTGCTCGTGCACATCGTGTTTTTCGTGCTGGCGCGCGATGCGATGACGGCGCACGGCTACTGGCAAGTGGCGGCGGGCGGCTTGCGCTTCACGGCGCCGCCGCTGGTCTTGCTGGCGCTGGGCGCCATGTCGCTGGGGCTGGTGGCCAGCACGTGCTGGCTGGAAAGCGAGGCGCGCCGCCAGATCCATTGGATGGGCATGCGCCCGGCCCTGTCCGTGCTGCTGGGCGTGGCGGGCGCTTGCCTGATCGTCGCGCTGGCGACGGGCTTGAAAGCCCTGTTTGGCTTGCCGTCCCTGCCGCCCGTCGCGCCATCCGCGCTGCCCTTGCTGCTCGGTTTTGCGCTGGCGGCCAATTGTTATGAGGAATTGCTGTTTCGCGGCTTGCTGCAGCAGCAATTGCGCGCGTCGCTGCCGGCCTGGCGCGCGGCGCTCGTGTCGGGCCTGCTGTTTGGCCTGTGCCACGCTTTTCTTGCCACCACCGTCACGCAGGTGGGCGCGCCCATCCTCGTCTTCACCGTGATCGAAGGCGTGGTGGCGGGACTGGTATATTGCCGTGCCGGCTTGCTGGGCGCGTCCCTGGCCCATGGCCTGGCGATTTTTGCGCTGGCCGCCGGCTGGGTGTGAATATTTACTAATTAATGAAAAGCGAGAAAGCGATGCCTGTCAGTTCCTACCTGAATACCCGTCCCGTCCTGGGCGAGCGCGTGTACCTGCATGACACGGCGCAAGTGATTGGCGATGTGCAGATCGGCGACGACTGCTCCATCTGGTGCAACAGCGTGCTGCGCGGCGACGTCAACCGCATCGTCATCGGCGAAGGCAGCAATATCCAGGATTTTTCCATGGGCCATGTGTCGCACAAGAATGCGGCCAAGCCCGATGGTTCTCCCTTGACCATCGGCAAGTACGTGACCATCGGCCACTCCGTGATCTTGCACGGCTGCACGATAGGCGACGAATGCCTGATCGGCATGGGCAGCATCGTCATGGATGACGTGGTGGTGGAAAAGCACGTGATGCTGGGCGCGGGCAGCCTCGTGTCGCCGGGCAAGGTGCTGGAAAGCGGCCATCTGTACGTGGGCCGCCCGGCCGCCAAGGTGCGCGCACTGACGGAAGCGGAGATCGCCTACCTGCGCTATTCGGCCGAGCACTACGTGCGCGTGAAGAACAATTACCTGGCAGGCGGCGACGGCGCCTGAGCGCCAGCGTCGTCAAGGCGGCGCAGTTCCGGCCGCGGCGCCAGGTCGTCCGGCAGGCGCAGGCCGGACACCAGGCCCAGACGCCGCAACAGCAGCAGCACCCACCAGCCCGGGTCCCATTCGCCCGGCTGAAGGCCCAGCCTGGCTGAACCCGGATACGCGTGGTGGTTGTTGTGCCAGCATTCGCCCATGGTCAGCAGCGATGTCAGGCGGATATTTTTGCCTTGCACGGCGGCGCCATCGACGTAAAAATGCATCTGGCCATGGTTGTGGGCAAAGTAGCCGATCAGCCAGTGGCCGAGCACGCCGGCGCTGATCCGCGCGCAGACGCCCCAGCAGACCAGGCCCCAGCCGCCCCAGACAAATAGCGCGACGGCCCACGGCAGTTGCTGCAGCATCCAGGTAGCTTCCAGAAAACGATAGAAACGGTCGTGCGCGATGCGCGGCTCGATGGCGATGTGCGGCGGATGGTCGAGTTCCAGGCGGCAGAACAATTGCCAGCAGGCATCGCGCCAGAAACCGGCGCCGTGGCGCAGATAGGGGTGGCAGTCGGGCAGGCGCTGGGCATAGTCGCGCAGTTCGTGCTGGCGCAGCAAGGCCAGCGGGCCGCTCAGGCCCACCAGCACGCCCAGGTAGACGAGTACATACTCCAGCCATTGCGGGCAGGCAAAGCTGTCGTGGATCAGTTTGCGGTGGCTGCCCAGCGAGTGGCCGAACAGCAGGACGATGGCCGTGCCGGCCGCAAACAGCAGCAGGCCGGTCCAGCTGAAGAAGCACAGGGCGCCAGACACGGCGCCGGCCAGCATGGCCGCCAGCCATAGCGATGGCAACGGCGCAAAGCGCACCGTACCGTCCAGCACGCTGTTGGCGTGGCTGGCGCGGGCGCGGTGGCTTTCCAGGCTGGCTGCCGTCATCAACCCTTGGGGGCCGACGACGGTTGCGTGTACTTGTCGAAGTTGGTGATGTAATCGTTGAAGTTGTCAGTCAGCATGCGCTTGTACTGTTCCGTGAAGAAGGCCACGGCGCCTTCCTTTTCTTCCTGCATCTTGGCCACGTCGTTGCTCTTGCTAGCGACGAGGAAGGCGTTGAAGCGGGCGGCTGCGTACAGCAGCGAGGTGGCCACTTCATTGCCGCCGCTGTGCATGCATTGCTCATTGGCCAGGGCGATGACCTGGTCGGCGCGTTCCCAGAATTCCGGGCCCGGTGCTGGTTTTGTCGTTGGTGTGTTCATGAAAATCCCTATGAAAGTGCGCGCCAGTCTACACAGGGGGCCGCGGGCTGTCCAGCCGCGCGGCTGCCGGTCAGGACGCCTGCAGGATCTGTTCCAGCAAAACGGGCAGCGGCTGGCGGATGTCGAGCACGATGCCGTCTTCGTCCGGCTGCAAGGGCTGCAGGGTGGCCAGCTGGCTGTCGAGCAGGCTGGGCGGCATGAAATGGCCGGGGCGCTGCAGGCGGCGCTCCAGCACGTCGCGCGGACCGTCCAGGTGGACAAAGCGCAGGGCCGGGTCGCCCTCGCGCAGTACGTCGCGGTAGGCGCGCTTCAGGGCCGAGCAGGACACGACGAGGCCGCTGCCTTGCGCACGGGCCGTGGCGATGCGCTCGCGCAGGGTGGCCAGCCAGCCGGCCCGGTCGGCATCGTCGAGCGCAATGCCGGCGGCCATCTTGGCCACGTTTTCCGGGGCATGCACGTCGTCGCCCTCCACGTAGGGCACGCTCAAGGCGTCGGCCAGCAGGCTGCCGACGGCGCTCTTGCCGCAGCCGGACACGCCCATCACGACCCAGCGCACGGCGGGCACGCCCAAGCTCAAGGCGCCGAAACGATGACGGTGACGCGGCGGTTTTCCGCCTGGCCAGCCTTGGTGGCGTTCGAGGCCACGGGCTTGCTCATGCCCAGACCCTTGACGACGATATTGCCGCGTGGAATGCCGACCACGCCCATCGCATCGGCCACCACGTTGGCGCGCGCCAGCGACAGCTTGTTGTTGAGTACTTCGGCACCTTCGTTGTCCGTATGGCCTTCCACGCGCATGTGGGTAATGCCCACTTTCAGCAGGGCGGCGCTGATTTTCTGGATGGCGGCCCGGCTCGGCGCCGTCAGGCTGGAAGCGCCGAAATCGAACAGCAGCTTGTCGGTAAAGCTCAGCTCCCAGCCTTCGTCCGTCTGCTTGAAGCCCTGTTCCGTCAAGGTGGCGACTTGCTCGGCGTTGAACAGCGGTTTGGTCTCTGGCGTGCTCTGGCAGGCGGCCAGCAGGCCCAGCATGAACAGACCGAGCAAGCCGCGGCGTAATTGTGTGTAGATGAATTGCATGGTGTTGCTCCTTGGGGTCAGGGGTGAGTGTGGGGTTGCGGCAGGCGCGCCACCTGGCGCGTGCCGCGCTGCGCCTGCTTGGCGCGGTACATGGCTTCGTCCGCCGCACCGACCAGCGAGACGGCGTCGATGGCGTGATCGGGGAAGACGGCCACGCCGATGGTCAGCGAGCTGACGATGCTGTTGCCGGTAGGCAGTTCAATGGCTTGCGCCATGGCGGTGATGATGTTGTCGGCGATGTGCATGGCGTCGCTGCTGTTGCGCAGCGGCTTGAGCAGGATGGCGAATTCGTCGCCGCCCAGGCGCGCCACCAGGTCGCCCTCGCGCAATTGCTGCTTGATGCGCGCGGCGATCGTTACCAGCACGCGGTCGCCCGAGGCATGGCCAAACGTGTCGTTGATGTATTTGAAACGGTCGCTGTCGAGGAACAACACGGCCACCTTGCCATTGCCGATGCGCGCTTCGAGGATGGCGCGTTCCAGCTCCGCTTCCATGAAGGCGCGGTTCGACAGGCCCGTCAGGCTGTCGTGGTTGGCGCGGTGCGACAGCGAGGCGTGTTCCTTTTGCAGATGGCTTTGCCACGCCTCCAGTTCGTCGAGCAGGGCGTTGAAGTCGTCATTGAGCTGGTTCAGTTCGGCGATGTTGGCGGGCGGCACGCGCAATTCGAACGAGCGGTCGCGCCGCACGCGGTGGGCCGTTTCCGCCAGGTGGCGCAGGGGCGAGGTGATTTCCGTTTCCATGCGGCGCGACAGGCGCACGGCGACGACCAGGCTCAGTACGAGGCAAGCGAGCAGGCAGGAGAGGCCGCTCAGCAGGAAGGGCAGCAGGCTGCGGCTGTGCGGCACCAGGGTGATGCTGCCGATGGCCTGGTCATTGCGCATGACGGGGAAGGTCAGCGAATCGGGCAGCATCCAGCCCGTCAGCGCGCGTTCGATGTAGTAGCGTGTGCCGTGTTCGCCCCGTTCCCAGCGGGCCAGCACCTTGCCGGCCTTGTCGCTCACCTGTGCCTGGTCGATATCTTCATTCACGCCGATCAAGGCCAGCGCTTCTTTGGCGACCAAGGCGTCGCCAAAGACGACGGCCCCTTCCACCGTGTAGCTCATCGAGCGGGCCACCAGGCGCAGGTTGCGGTCCGAATAGACGCGCAGGGCCAGCAGCGCCACGGCCGTCAGGGTCAGGCCGGCCGCCAGCACGGCAATCAGCGACACGCTCAGGTGGGCGCGCCGCAGCACGCTGTCGAGCGTGCGGCGGGGCTTGCGCGCCGACTGGGGAGGCATGCTGGCGCTCATGGCTGCGGTGCCTTGCGACGCGCAATTTGCAAGGCGTTCGGATGCACGCGCAGGCCGCTGCGGGCGATGGCGTCGAGGTTGACGTCAAAACCGATCTGCGCGTCGTTCAGGCGCAGGCAGAACATGGTGCCCACGCTGCAGGCCGTGCCGGGTTCGGCGACCGATAAAATAGGCTTGCCGATGATCTGCGCCAGCAGTTGGTCGCGTTCGCCCTCGGGCAGGCTGCCCAGGTAGATGACGTCGCATTCACTGGCAGCGGTGGCCGCCGCCGGGACTTTCACGCGGATGCGCTGGCCCAGGCTGGAGGCGGGCTTGTCGACGATGGCCGCCCCGTAGCGGGGCACGCCAAGCATGCAGACGCGCACTTCCGGGCGCGCCACGGGCCAGCGCACATAACTGATGATGCCAAACAGGACCTGGGCCACCTCGGCCGGTCGCCTGGCGTCGGCCGCCGCGCCCGTCTGCGCCCACGCCGCGCACGGCGTCAGCGCGCCGTAGGCGAACAGCGAGGCCAGCAGCGAGGTCAGCAGCACTGCGAGCAGGGCGGGCGGCGCGGGGCGCTGCCGGTGGCGGTGGGAGGAGGGCACGGCGTCGGGTATCTTTATGCAGGTCGGGCGGCGATTCACATCCTTACTCAACAACACAGACTGTACGGAAGTCCATGCTGAAAGTAAATGATGGCGCTACGCCATAAAGCTTGCATTATAAACACGAATGCTGAAACTTGCATTCTTTACCATGATAATTAACTGATCGACACTATTATCGTGCAACAGAGTGTTGCTATTCTTCCAGCGTCGCTTCCAGCAAGTCGATTTCGCGCAGCAGGCGCAAATGGATGGTGTCGTCGAGTTCGCCCGAGATGCGGCGGCGGTACAGTTCATCGCGTTCCGCATTCAGCGCTTCCAGGCGCAGCGCCCGTTCGGCCTTGGCCAGTTCCTGCAGCCGTGTCGCCTCGTCGTTGCTGCTTTCGCCGTACGCGAGGCGGCGCCGGTAGGCTTCGATCAGGCGGTTGGCCGCCTCGGTGACGACTTGCTGCTTGTCATTCTTGTCGATGCCTTCGCAGACTTTTTCCAGCCGCGCGATGGCCGCTTCGGCGGCAGCGGCGCGGGCATCGCGCTCTTCCGTCGAGCGGCGCGCGGGCGGCGCGAACACCAGGCCCTTGGTCAGCAGGGGCAGGGTGACGCTGGCCAGTATCAGCGACAGCAAGATCACGCCCATGGCCAGGAAGATGACGAGGTCGCGCGCGGGGAAACGATTTCCGTCAGGCAAAAACAACGGCAGGGTCAGGATGCCGGCCAGGGTCAGCGCACCGCGCACCCCCGCAAACGAGGCCACCAGCAGCAGGCGCAGGCTGGGGCGGGCCAGCAGCGCCGCGTCCTTCGGTTCGCCGGCCATTTTCTTGTGGTGCTTGAACAGGGTCAGTTTCATGGAAATGAAGACCCAGATGAAGCGCATGAAGGTCAGCCCCACCGTGATGGCGATGACGAACAGCGGCAGTTTCCAGGCGCTGCCGGCGCCCACTTCCATGGAGGCGGCGGGCAAGCCGGCCACGGTGGTGGGCAGTTGCGCGCCCAGCATGACGAAGATCACGCCATTCAAGACCAGTTGCACGGTATCCCACACGGCCTTGCGCTGGGTGCGCGTGGCGGCCAGCGGGCGGCCGATCAGGTCGGCGTAATGCATGGACACGCCGGCCGTGGCGGCGGCCAGGATGCCGGAACCGTGAATTTGCTCGGCACCCAGGTAGGCGGCGAACGGAATCAAGATGCTGATGAGGATTTGCAAGCCAGGTTCTTCACCGACCTTGCTCACCAGCCATTTATTCGCCAGGCCCACGCCCCAGGAAATAGCCAGGCCGATGACGATGCCGCCGCCCGCTTCCTGCAGGAAACTGAGCGAGGCGGCGCCGATGGAAAAGCCGCCCGTCATCATGGCGCCCACGGCAAACGTGAAACAGACGAGGCCCGAGGCGTCGTTGAGCAGCGATTCGCCTTCGAGGATATGCATCAGGCGCGGGGGGATCGGGTTGCCGGCCGCGATCGCCGAGACGGCCACGGGGTCCGTCGGCGACAGGATGGCGCCCAGCGCGAAGGCGACGGCCAGCGGCACGCTGGGGATCAGCCAGTCGATGAAGAAACCCATGCCCAGCACGGTAAACAGCACCAAGCCGATGGCCAGCATCAGGATCGAGCGCGCATCGGAAAAGAAGGCACCCTTGGGAATGCGCCAGCCATCGAGAAACAGCAGCGGCGGAATGAAGAGCAGGAAGAAAATATCGGGATCGAGCGGCACTTGCACGCCAAACAGGGCCAATCCCGTGCCGCCGGCGATCTGAATCAGGGGCAGCGGCAGCTTGACCCAGCGCGAACGGGCGATGAAGCCGCACAGGACGACGCTCAAGACGAGGATGAGGATGATGGTAACGGTATGCATGAAGGAGCGGCGGCGTGCTGAAACGCTGATTATAAGGTGCAGCCCGCCTGCGGCGTTGCCTGCGTGTCATTGCGTACATACAACAAGTCACAATCGCGGTAAGATTCTCCCTATCATTGTCAACATTTACCCTGCTGCTGCCGTCCGTGCGCGGCAGGCGCGTGCTTAGCCTTCTATCGGACTCCTGTTTTGCTCAAGAAAATCTTCACCGGCTTGCTGCTGTCGCTGGCATTGCTCATCGTGGCGGCGCTGGCTGCCTACTTGTATTACTGGCGCCCCGCGCTGGCGCCCATCGATCCGCCTGCCGCCACGGCATTTTCCCCGCAAGTGGTGGAGAAGGGCCGCATTTTGGCCGGCATGGGCAATTGCGCCGCCTGCCATACGGCCCAGGGCGGCGCCGATTACGCGGGCGGCCATGGCCTGGCCACGCCGTTCGGCACGATCTACGCGACGAATATCACGCCGGACCGGCAAACGGGCATCGGCCGCTGGTCGCTGGCCGCCTTCCAGCGGGCCATGCGCGAAGGCGTGGGCCGCGATGGCGCCCATTTGTATCCCGTCTTTCCGTACACGCATTTCAACCTCGTCTCGGACGCCGACCTGACGGCCTTGTACGCGTATCTCATGACGCGCCCGCCTGTGTATGCGGTCGCGCCCGCCAACAGCGTGCCGTTCCCCCTGAACCTGCGCCCCTTGCAGGCGGGCTGGAAGCTGCTGTTTTTCAAGCCAGCGACGTATCGGCTCGATGCCGCGCAAGGGCTGGACTGGAACCGGGGCCGCTACCTGGCCGAGGGCCTGGCGCATTGCGCCGCCTGCCACACGCCGCGCAATGCGCTGGGCGCCGAGCTTGCCGGTTCATCCTATCTGGGCGCGGCCATCGACCACTGGTATGCGCCGGCCTTGACCAGCGCCAACACGGCGCCCTTGCCGTGGACGCAGGACGAGCTGTACGCCTTTTTGCGCACGGGCGCGACGGCCCTGCACGGCGTGGCGGCAGGGCCCATGTCGGCCGTCGTGCACGAAGGCATGGGCGCTTCGCCCGACAGCGATATCCGCGCGCTGTCCGTGTATTTCGCGGGCGTGGCCTGCGCCGAACAGCGCCAGGTCGATACCGGTACTGTCGTGAAAGCGGGCATCGCGCGTTCGCAGCGCGTCAGCCTGGTCGACAACGACCGGGGCGCCAGCCTGTACGTGGCCGCCTGCGCATCGTGCCATTCAAACAGCGATGGCAAGCCCGCGGCCCTGCGGCCGGAACTGAGCCTGAACAGCGCCGTCAGCGCGCCCGATCCCGCCAACCTGATCCAGGTGATATTGCACGGCATCAGCAAGGACGACGCCATGCCCGGCGTGTTGATGCCCGGCTTTGCCGCCTCGCTGACGGACAACGACGTGGCCCAGCTGGCCGCCTATCTGCGCCGCAGCCGCAGCCACCAGCCGGCCTGGACGAATCTGGACGCGGCCGTGGCACGTGCGCGTGCCGGCAAGTAATTACTGAAAGTTTCTTATGTACAACCTTATTGTCAATGGCCAGCCCTTCGGCACCGAGAGCGACGCCGAGACGCCCCTGCTGTGGGTGCTGCGCGACGAAGTTCAATTAAAAGGCACGAAGTTTGGCTGCGGCATCGGCATGTGCGGCGCCTGCACCGTGCACGTCGATGGCCGCGCCATGCGCGCGTGCATCACGCCGATTGCCGCCGTGGCCGGCTGCGCCATCACCACCATCGAAGGCCTCTCGCCCGATGGCACGCACCCACTGCAGCGGGCGTGGCTGGCCACGCAAGCGCCCCAGTGCGGTTATTGCCAGTCGGGCCAGATCATGCAGGCGGCCACTTTGTTGAAAGATTATCCGCAGCCGACGGATGCGAATATCGATGCCGTCATGAGCGGCAACCTGTGCCGCTGCATGGCGTATGTGCGCATCCGCAAGGCCATCAAGCTGGCAGCCGGCATGCAGGAGGCGCCCGGTGTTTAAGCTGCCAAAAGAAAATTCTGTTGCACGTCCCAGCGCGCTGGGCCGGCGCGGTTTCCTGATCGCCGCCGCCGGCACAGGGTTTACGCTGGCTTTCTTGCGCGCCGACAGCTCATTGGCTGCCGCCAAGGCGGCATCCGTACCGCCTGCCAAGCCTGCCGCACCAGCCGTGTTCGACCCCAGCATCTGGTTTCAGATCGGCCGCGACGGCATCGTCACCGTCAACATCGCCAAGGCGGAAATGGGTCAGCATATCGGCACGGCGCTGGCGCGCATCGTGGCCGAGGAGCTGGAAGCGGACTGGAGCAAGGTGCGCCTGCATTACGTGGACACGGACCCGAAATGGGGGCTGATGGTGACGGGCGGCAGCTGGTCCGTCTGGCAGAATTTCGACCCGCTCAGCCGTGCCGGCGCGGCCGGCCGCCTCGCGCTGGTGGAAGAAGGCGCGCGCCTGCTGCGCCTGCCCGTGTCCGCCTGCCACGCCAGGCTCGGCGTCGTGCATGGCCGGGGGCGCTCGATCAGCTATGGCGACATCGTGCGCCGTGGCAAGCTGGCGCGCCAGTACACGCCCGGGCAATTGCAAGCCATCGTGCTCAAGACGCCGCGGCAGCGCAGCCTGATCGGCCAGCAGGTGCAGGCGCTCGACATCCCCGCGAAAATCAATGGCACGGCCGTGTACGGCATCGATGCGGAAGTCGAGGGCATGCTGTTTGCGCGCCCGAAGATCCCGCCCACGCGCTACGGCGCGAAAGTGGTGTCCATCGACGACTCGGCGGCGAAAAAGGTGCAGGGCTACCTGCGTTCGTTCGCCTTGCAAGACCCCAGCGGCACGGTGCCCGGCTGGGTCATGGTGGTGGCCGACACGTATGCGGCCGCCATGCGCGCGGCCGACCTGGTGCAAGTGAAATGGCGGGCCGGCGCGGCGGCCCACGTGGCGGAACAGGATATCCTCAACTATGCTGGCAAGCAACTGGCCGATGCCAGCCTGGGCGCCCGCGTGGTCGATGATGATGGCGTGGAGCAAGCGTTCAACGATGCCAGCCTGCAACTGGAACGCCACTACACGACCAGCACCGTGCTGCATTTCCAGCTGGAACCGGTCAATGCCTTGGCGCAGGAAATCGACGGCGTCTGGCATATTCATGCGGGCAATCAATGGCAATCGCTGATCCTGCCCGTGCTGGCGCAAGCGTTGAACGTGCCGGAAAACAAGGTGATGCTGCATACCTATCTGCTCGGCGGCGGCTTCGGGCGGCGTCTGAATGGCGATTATTGCGTGCCGGCCGCGCTGGCCGCGCAAGCCGTGGGACGGCCCGTCAAGATGATATGCACGCGGGCCGACGATGCCCGTTTCGATTCGCCCCGTTCGCCCTCCGTGCAGCATGTGCGCATGGCGTTCGACGACGCTGGCAAGGTGTCGGCGATGGTGCACGAAGCGAGCGCAGGCTGGCCTACGCAAGTGATGATCCCCGCCTTCCTGGCCAAGGATAAGCAGGGCCATCCGTACGATCCGTTTGCCATCGCCGGCGCCGACCACTGGTACACGGTGGGCGCGCAGCGCGTGCGGGCCGTGTCGAACGACCTGGCCAACAGCAGTTTCCGCCCCGGCTGGCTGCGCTCCGTGGGTCCGGGCTGGACGAATTGGGCGGTGGAAAGTTTCATGGACGAGGCGGCGCAGGCGGCCAAGGTCGATCCGCTGGCCTTCCGTTTATCCCTGCTGCAGGCCACGGGGAGAAATGCGGGCAGCGCGCCGAACGCCGTCGGCGGCGCCGCGCGCCTGGCCCACGTGCTGCAGCGCGTGGCGGAAAAAGCAGGTTGGGGCACGGCCATGCCGCCCGACACGGGCCTGGGCATTGCCGCCACGTTCGGCCAGGAGCGCGACATGCCCACCTGGACGGCCTGCGTTGCGCGGGTAAAAGTGGATCGCAGTACTTGCATGGTGAAAGTCGAAAAGCTGTTCATGGTGATCGACGCGGGCAGCATCGTCGACCCCGATGGCGCGCTGGCGCAGGCGGAAGGGGGCGCCCTGTGGGGCGTCAGCATGGCCTTGCATGAAGGCACGGCTTTCCTCAACGGCGAAGTAAAGGATACCAACCTGAATACCTACACACCGCTGCGCATGGCCGACGTGCCCGAGCTCGACATCGAATTTGTTGCCAGTACGCAAACTTCGACGGGCATGGGCGAGCCGCCCACGACGGCCGTGGCGCCGGCGATAGGCAACGCCATCTTTGCCGCTGTCGCTTCGCGCGTGCGGCATTTGCCGATCCGCCCGGAAGCCGTGCTGAAGGGGCTGGACCGGCACGGCGCCGTCTGATGCGGACGCGCGGCGAATTTGACGTGCGCCGCGCGTGAACGGGCGCAGGCTGCTACACTGAGGTCAGCACCCTGGGCATGCAGGCTGTGCCCGGCCCGGCAAGATCCCAGCTCGATTGCGGAGGCAACCATGCAAGAACAATTTGTCAGCATTACGGCCGATGAACTTCAAATGGATGGCGTGCTCGACATGCCCGAGCGGCCCGTCGGCATCGTCCTGTTTGCCCACGGCGCAGGCGCCGACAGCGACTATCTGGGCGCCTCCAGCCACGCCACTTCCCAGGATTTTTTGCGAGCGGGCATCGCCACCTTGCGCTTCGACCAGGCCGGTGTCGGGCCTGGCGGCGGCAGCAATGGCCATGCGTATTTCGTGCGCAGCGATATCGTGCTGCTGGCGCGCCAGCTGGAAAAAGCCCTGGGCTGGCTGCAGGTCGACCCGTCCACGCGGCGCCTGCCCTGCGGCCTGTACGGCTATGGCACCAGCGCGGCCGTCGTGATGCAGCTGGCGGCCTGGCGCAGCGCGGAAATCGCCGCACTGGCCGTCTGCGATGGCCAGGTGGAAATGGCCGGCAAGGCGGCGCTGGAAAACGTGCGCGTGCCATCGTTGCTGATCGTGGGCGGGCGCGACCCCGACGTGGCTGGCCTGAACCGCATGGCGTTTGCCACCTTGCGCTGCGACAAACAACTGGAACAGATCGCCGCGCCTGGCGGCCCCGACACGCGCCACCAGGCCGCCCTGCTGGCTACCGACTGGTACACGCGCCATTTCAGCGGGCATACCAGTACGGCGCAGTAGCTGGATTGGGGCTCAGGCGGCGCGCAAGTTCTTCGCATGACGGGCGCAGCTCAGCTCTAAAGGCTGGCCGGCGCAGCGGTACGCCGCTTCGAACACATCGGGGTGCAGTTGATCCGGCAAGAACTTGTCGATAAATAAAAATAATTCGACATATTTCTTGATGATTTTATTGGTGGGTAATGTTTAAAAAACCACATCGCTTTCGGGCGGATTAGATACGTCAACGAAGTAAATGATCTGAGAAGCGCAAACGGCTAACACGTATTCCGCGACCTCGGCTGTTGCAGCACCACCTTCAGCTCCACCATGGCCGACGCCCTGGCCACCGCTGCGATAAGCGTAGATAGCTGTGGTTATTTGTGCAAGCGTCTTTGGGACAGTGACTTCTTTTGTATTGCCCAACCATTTGGCTAGATCTCCAAGCGTTGTGGCTTTCGCGGTAGGGAATAAAGCTTTTCCAGCAGCTTCAACCGCACAAACAGCTTCCTTTACGCAATTTTCATAATCAGGGTTCGTGCGCTCACGAAAGAATTTCATTGCCTTGTCGTAGTGCTTACGAGCCCCTAGTAATCGCGAATCTCCGAGAACAACTTGTGCTCTAGTAGTAATATCAACGGTATGTCTCCGGCCACGCCGAAGAACGAGGCCGTCTTTAAATTCGAATGCTAATTCTTCTTCTGCAAACAATCGCTGAAGTCCACTTGCAATGAACGCCTGAACCTCAGATTTTGAGGTTACTACATGGTATTCATCATATTGGTTATATCCGATTTCCTTAGCTAGGTAACTATAAAGACGCTCACAGAAGTCGTATGTCTTGTCCCAGTGCAATACCCCAAGTGCCTCTTGAGCGTGTTTTTTTGCTAGCTGGTAACTGGCGACTTTTGATGTTTCGTACTCAATGGGTGGAATTCGAGCAATACGTTGAAGCTCGTTCGCTACGGTTGTCCAATTAGAAATAAAGTCTCGATTAATAAGATCTAGTAAAAGATGTGATAATCCAATTTTTGCGGTTATAGGAAAATCCAAATCGATCTGTCTATGTGCGCCTCTATTTCTGGCTGAAAACGGCGCGTCTGGTAAGTTTGTCATTTGATAATTTATAATTGGAAGCACGAGTGCTGATGTTTACTATTTTGGGCTGGTGTATTGACACCATTAGTCACGAGGGTCCATATCTTCCTCATCTCGTGTCAGTCCGAAGAGTTCTGCCACAGCCAAGGAAAGTTCTGGTTTAATATCGTAGTGTTCATTCAGTAGTGCAGTGAAGAATGCAAATACATCGCTGTCGGAAGCAATCCATGCGATCTGGTTGTTGTTGAGTGCAGCGGTAAAAAGTAATTCAACATCGTCTTTGCTGAGCGTGGCGCGTAATTCTTCGAGTTTGGCTATCGCGGAATGCGTGGATGTGAACGCCATGCTATCGATTAGGTCGGTTATTGCGCTATTTTTTTCCGCAATAACGGATTCCATAGTCATAGTCTGGACCGCCATGTTCGACTCTTCAATCTCTCGGTTTTGATCAGAAGGGGCAGGTGCCAGGTGTTCGATGGAGGATGCAGTTTGATGTACTTGCTCAGCGATTAATGCGGCTTCGCTTTCGAGAGAAATTAGATACTTGTCGATAAATGGGCGCAACTCACTATAAAGATACAGGCATGCATTCTTTTTTCTGCTCCATTCCTTTTCTAAAAAGGGGTGAGCACGTCCCGTATTCATTCCTGATACGTAGTCGCTGTCTTTAGAAACGATGTGTAGGTCTTCATTCGGCACGTTTTGGAGTAGGTATTCCCAGTTGTATTGGTCACCTACGCTCCCAGATTTACCTGGAGGATTTCCCTTTTGCATACGTGATATGGCGCGTTGAAAAATTACATCATCTTCCGCATAAACATTTGCTTTTCCAATCAGCTCACTAAGTACCTTATCCGCCGAAAGCGTATGACTTGAAGCCTCCGTTGCCGCTTGATTAATCATTAAGTTTCGCGCCTTAAGAGCTGAGTCCACCGCAGCAGAATAGATTGCAGCGTGGGGGTTGTCTTGCATGTGGCGCGGGATCGAGGTCGGGAAGCTTTCTTTTTTTGAATTGATCGGCCGACGCTTTTAACTTAGGTTCCCGATTGCGTTCCAACTCGTTGAGTACTTGTTGCGGGAGATGAAGTTGAATCCTGTCATCGCCTAAGTTCTCAATCAACTTCTTAAGCTGACCAAGATCGTCTTTAGTATATGAATAGAAAGTCAAAAATACATTGGTATCAACGAATAGGTGAATGCGTGCCATCTTTGCCTTTGTTAATTACTGTACCTGAGTTGTCTGCCGCTTAAATAGGTCATCGCAAATTATGTTTGTAATTTCATCATACCTGAGGCTACGCTGCCCACATTGCATAAGAGCAACAGTCACTAAATCGACTCGACGACACTCAGTTACCCTGTGTCGAATCATGGGGATTGACGTGACTGGTGACGCCGCATGACGTGTTGCTACTCAGCATACCTTGCTGTAGTGTATTGAACAACAGCTAAGTGCTTGACGTTCTAGTGCCGGAACTAGAAGTGTTTCGTGCATTATTTGTACACGACAGCAGGTCGTCATGTAAGTGCTTGATTACTTTGATGTATTCCAGACCCTAACAATACACAAGGTATAACGCAGGTTTGGGCAATGCGACACGCGATCACGTAAGCTGTTGATTTCTATGATGTTCCTACACTTATTCACATTCTCGACACGCCCATGAATAAATCCCCAAACCTTGATCCCGAAAATGACATGCAGTGCTACGTAGCTGCTGGGTGGTAGGTGGCATCAAGTAAATTATCGCGGTAAGCGGCTGGGCTAATTACTTTTCCGAAAGTACCTGTTTGCACATTCACTGAATTCGTAATTCACAGAATCGACGCTATACACTCCGCAGTTGATAAGATCTGCTGCAGCTAAGTCAAACAATACGAAATTAAGTCCTTTCCCAAGACCGCTTTTGAAGCATACGCCATCGAGCCCATTATCTAAAAAGAATTCAACCAGAACTTGTGTTGGAATGTAACTTGAACTCGTGTCGCCGCGAGAAACAGGGCGGCTAAATGCCTGATTGATCTGCCACCAAATCGCATTCCGAATCCCTTCCTGCGTAGTCGGGGGATTGAAAATAAGTTCCACATTCCAAAATTCCTGTTTTGTTGAAAAACAATCAACTATTTTCAAGTTGCGTTGTATCTCAAACTGCGCTACCGAGAGCATTTCTGCCCGTTGCGGCCTAAGCTCCGCCATACACGTGTCTAAATCGTTTGAAAGGTAGAGGTAGGGTATGCCACGAGGATTTGCGCGACCCTCGCCACAATAGTCACGGTTCGGCTTCATTCTCTGCTCGCTAAATCCTCTGATGATAGATTCGCCGTCTAAATTCTCTTCTGCGAACCCTATCTGTGCCCGGCAAAGGAGATTTCCTTTTGATAAACTCCGCGTTCTTTCCGGTAGAGTCGTTTTCAGCGCCTTAAGGAACTCGACTACAGGACCAGTATGAACATACCGTTGTTTGTAGCGAATATCTCGCTGGAAAATGTCGTAGTCGTTATGGTTCTTAAAGTCCACTTGGTTCCTTGTCCGTGAATTGTTGATTCGCGACATTCTGTGTTGCTTAGTTGCTGGGTGGTGGGTGGCATCACTCAAGAATTTCACTCACCATGTCGCTCGACTGTGCCGGTAAAATAATTGGTTCTTTCCTTCCACCTGGGCCTACTGCCAATCGAGAGTCGGTGTTGAACTTGACGTACCTGATTAATAGCACCTAGTGAGTAGCCCCAGGTGTAGTTTTTCACGGGCTATTTTCTAAGATACTGGTATTAAAACCAACACCAAGTACCAGCCAGGAAACCATCATCATGGGTTGGTGGTAATGTCGTGGTCTACTGATTTTGCTACTCCTGTACCGGATTTGGAACGCCTTGATAAACATCGGCTAGCTCCCAATGGCGTTCCAGTTCTGCTGCATCGTTGGTGTCTAAACCGATAGCGGCAAGTGCCTTGATCGCTGTTACGAGGCCAACTGCGATCAGCAATCGCGTGTTATTGATGTAAAACCGCCAGTCTTGATCGTTGGTGTGTGTGATGCCGAGTAACTTTGATGCTAGCTCCCGTTTCCTATCGGGAGAACATTGTTCAAAGAAATTGGATAGTGAGCCGCCGAGATTACTCACCTCATGAGCAAATGAATTACGGAACTGTGCAACGGCGTTAAGCTGATCTTTGACACCTTTGGAAATCACGCGCAGTTTAACCGCTAACTCTAACCGCTTGCCATTTGGAAGATCGCTAAAGTGGTCATACCAGACGCTACGATTTTCTTCATCCGCAACTGTGCTAACAAGCGCATGTGTTACCGCTGCCTCGCAAAGCACAGCAGTTTTTACGATGTAGGCCCAGTCATCTTTCTCAGAATCGAGATTTTCAATGAATCCGTTGGGAATACCCAACCGAGACTCAAGACTTGTATAAAGGCGTAGCCTTTCTGCGTGGCGCACGGCCTGTTCTGCCAAGTGCTGCCGATCTTCATCGGACCAATCATCGTCTGCTTCATTAACGGCCACTGGGTTCTCCCACTGCTAAATCAGTTAACGCGTGCTGCCGACAAGTCCACGCCAGCAGCAACCATAGCTTTTACCCAGTTCGGCTGACGACCACGGCCAGTCCATTCCTGCGATGCGTCTTGCGGTATTGTACGGCTACTTTGCCGGTTGACTTCTTGATGTTGCCATTGCCGATCAGGTCTTTCAGCGGCTAGCCCATGCGATGTGCAATGGCGTAAATTTCATTGCGTGCGGCTTCAAGGTCAGACTTGGCACAGCTCTTTTCTTCTGCCTTCGCGGCTACCTATGAAGCCGTCTGGCTTCCACACGATGCCAAGCACCAGACTTTCGTGACAAAGCAATCTGTCATCGACAGGTTTATGGCGCATGACTTGCCAGCACGTATTTCACCAGACCCAGATGCAGGCCGTCGCATCATGCACGGTAAGCGTTACACCATCGACCATGGTGCACCAGTGCCAAAGCCCATTACGTTGGTAGATTGCTATTTTATTCTCCTGAAGTGATGCAATACCGACTTCGTACACAAAAAATGCGCAAATTTTGTTTTGAAAGCGTGTACAAAAAATGCACAAATTCTGTTACGGAATTAGTATTGCAGGGGTCAGGACGGATGCATTCTGGCAACTAAGAAATCAACAAAATTATGGCAATAATAACATCAAAAAAATGCCTCGGTAGCTTCTACTCAGCCGATGGCGCGCAAGTTGCGTGCATGGAAGCGCACATGCTCTTCCATGAAGCTGGCGATGAAGTAATAGCCGTGGTCATAGCCGGCATGGCGGCGCAGTCGTAATGGCTGGCCGGCGTCGCGGCACGCCGCTTCGAAGATGTCGGGGTGCAGTTGCTCGGGCAGGAACTTGTCGGCCAGGCCCTGGTCGATCAAAATGCCTTGTGGGAACAGCGGCGGCTGGTCTTGCCGGCCGCGCATCAGTGCGCTGGCGTCGTATTGCTGCCAGCTGGCTGCATCGTTGCCCAGATAGCCCGTGAAGGCTTTTTTGCCCCACGGACACTGGCTCGGTGCGGCGATGGGCGCGAAGGCGGACACGGAACGGAACAGCTCAGGATTGCGCAAGGCCAGCACCAGCGCGCCGTGGCCGCCCATCGAGTGGCCGAAAATGCCCGTGCGCTGCGCATCGATCGCCAGGTCCTGTTCCAGCAGGGCGCGCAGTTCCAGGATGTAGCTGTACATCCGGTAATGGCTGCGCCACGGCGCCTCGGTGGCGTCGACGTAAAAGCCGGCGCCCGCGCCGAAATCCCAGGAGTCGCTTTCGCCCGCAATGTTCGCGCCACGGGGGCTGGTGTCGGGCGCGATCAGGATCAGGCCTTCCTCGGCCGCCACGCGCTGCGCGCCGCCCTTGATCATGAACGTTTCTTCCGTGCACGTCAGGCCCGCCAGGTAAAACAGGGCGGGGCGCTTGGTGCTGGCCGTGGCGCCTGGCGGCGTATCGGGAATGAAGGCCGAGAAACGCATGGGCAAGCCGATCGCTTGCGCGTCGTGGCGATAAAAGCGTTGTACGCCGCCAAAACAGGCGTGTTCACTCAACAGTTCCAGCATGAATTCTCCTCGTTAATCTCACAGTATAGCCAGAGCGGCGCAACGCTGAGGCGGGATCAGTCCAGCATGGCCGCTAATGCTGGCAAGATGTCCTGTGCCGGCGCTTCGGTCTTGAAGGCCAGCAAATGGTCGGCGCGCGTCTTGCCCAGGTTGATGGCGGCCACGGGCTTGCCCGTTTCGGCCGCCATGCGGCACAGGCGAAAGCTGGAATACACCATGACGGACGAGCCCACCACCAGCAGGGCGCTGGCCGCCTGCATCTTGCTTTCCGCTTCGGCCGCGCAGGCGGCGGGCACGCCGTCGCCGAAAAACACCACGTCGGGTTGCACGGTGCCGCCGCAGCGGGGACAGACGGGCACGTGGAATGTGGCCAGCTGCGATGGCTCCAGCAAGGCGTCGCCATCGGGCGCCGGCGTGGCCGTGGCGCCCAGCAGTTGCGGATTGTCGCGTTCGAGCTGGGCCTGGATCAGGCGGCGCGTATGGCGGGCGCGGCAATCGAGGCATACGACGCCATGTATGCTGCCGTGCAACTCCGTGACGGCGGTGCTGCCGGCTTGCTGATGCAAGCCATCCACGTTTTGCGTGACCAGGCCGCCGATGTGCTGGCGCTGCGCCAGATGCGCGATGGCCAGGTGACCGGGATTGGGCATGGCGCGCGCCAGGGTGGGCCAGCCCACCATGCTGCGCGCCCAGTAGCGGCGGCGTACGGCTTCCTGGCGGCGAAAATCGGGGCCTTGCACGGGCGCGTTGCCGCGCCGCACGCCTTCCGTGTCGCGGTAGTCGGGTATGCCGGACGCCGTGCTGATGCCGGCGCCCGTCAGCAGCAGCACGTCGGGATGGCGCTGCAGGAATTGCGCCAGCTGTTCCAGGGCGGCATCGTCGCTGGCGGACTGCTGGCTGGCTGAGGAAAAATTTTGCATGATGCGCCATGCTAACCGAAAAGCATGGCGCCGTTGCAAGGGCAGTGTTTACTCCAGCTTCATGCCGAAACGCTGCAGCCGCGGCTGCCAATGCTCCTGGATGTTGGCCGAGACGAGGATGCGCTCGGCCTTGCCGATCAGCAATGCGCGTGGCACGAAGCCGAAGTAGCGCGAGTCGGCGCTGTTGTCGCGGTTATCGCCCAGCATCATGAAGTGGTCGGCCGGCACCGTCACGGGGGCAAAGCTGCGGGCCGCGCCCGCGATTTCCGGCAAGACCTGGATGCGGTGCTGCTCGGTCGCGTTGCGTTCGCTGATGCGCTGCGCCGTCAGCTGGCCCACGTGGGCGATGGTTTCGGGCGCCGTGTCGAGCGCCGTGTAGCGGGCGGGCTGGCCATTGATGACCAGCTGTTCATTGCGCATTTCCACCGTGTCGCCGGGCAGGGCGATGATGCGCTTGATCAATCGCGTGCCGTCTTTCGGCGAAGAAAAGGTGACGATGTCTCCCCGCTGCGGGTCGCCCAGGCGTTGCAGCACGATATCGGTGAGCGGCACTTTCAGGTTGAAGGCGAGGCGGTTGACGAAGACCACGTCGCCTTCGAGCAGGTTGGGCCGCATCGACGCCGACGGTATCGGATTCCAGTCCGCCACGGCCGTGCGGAACACGCCGAACAGCAGCAGAAACATCAAAAAACCTTTGTTGGCGCGCATCCATGTTGTCATCTTGGCTCTTTCGCTGGGCAGTGCCCGTGATGGTGAGGGAGGCGCCATTGCTGCTGGCGCCCTATGCACGATGCACGGCGAGGCTGAAGCGAGTCTTAAATCAAGCGCATGCGCGGCCGATGGCGTGGCCGTTGTTGCGTGCAAGCATCACGATGCCTGTTTCAGGGATGCCGGCAAGGTGCTTGCGCGTCGTCGTCGCCGTTCCGCAGGTGCTTGCCGTGCATCTCATCCCACAGCTCGCCCAGCGCCACCAGCAAGCCGCCGGCCACGAGGGGGATCGCCACCAGCCATGGAAGGTTGTCGATCCAGGGGCCCAGCACGATGGCCGAGGCCACGGCGATGACGAGGGCGCTGCACCAGAAGCGGCGCGGATGCCTGAGCGTGAACAGGTAGTGAAGGTGGTTCATACATCCTCCTTGGTGAGCAGGCGGAACAGCCGGGCGGCCAGGATGCTGCTGACGGCAATGACGATGCAGCCATCGAGGAAAAACAGCACCTTGCCCACCAGATGCATGCCCTGTACGAGATAGAGGGGCAGTTCCCGCGCTTCCGCCCACTGCGTCATGCGTGCCAGCACGATGGCGGCGGCAAAGATGACAACGGCCAATGCCAGCACCAGCAGCACATGTTCGAACAGGCGTAGCCGCAGTTTCATGTTGGACTCGGCAAGATAGGGGAAATTCCCGAATCCTGACGTTATCAGTCCAATATCGCCGTGCTTTGCGCTGCGACAAAGGCGCGGCCGACAGCACAAAAACTGCGTTGACGCCGGGAAATGCGCTTATTTGAAGGCCTTGATGACGGCATCGAGCTTGACCTTCAGCGACTTGTCGTGCGCCTGGATGGCCGGCACTGCGCGCTGCACGCCGAGCAACTGGTAGACGGCCGTCTGCGCCGCGCGCACCGAGTATTCCACGGTGAAGACGACATCGTCGGCGAGCTCCACGAACTGGCTGACGAAGGCCAGGTTGACGGAGTTGGCCGGCACGGGCAACGGCCGGTCGCTCTTTGCGCGGGGCATGAACATGCTGGTGATGTAGGGCATGCGGCAGGGAATGCAGTTGGCCGTGGCCATGATGTCGAGGTCGAAGTTCAGGTGGCCGCACAGCTCGCGCAGGATGTCTTCGCCGCTGCATTCGGACATGGGCTTGGCGACGAAGTTGCCGATGCGGTCAGGGTGCAGCGCATAGCCCCAGAATACTTGCACGCCCTCGGGCTGGCCGGCGAAATGGGGCTGGTGCGCCAGCACGATGGACATGAACCAGTTGCTGTCCTTGAAGGTGACGAGGCCGCCCGTGCCGGCGCTGTTGCCCGTGAATTGCTCCATCCGGTCAAAGAAGGCGCTGTCTTTCAGGGTGACCGTGTACGAGGCCCAGTACGATTCGGGGATGCTGCTGTTGAAGGCGGCTGGACGGCCCAGCGCCGGGCGGCCTTCGGCCAGTTTTTCCCACAGCAGCCAGCCTTGGCTGTCGTTTTTCGTGCGCTTGGCCGGTGCGCCGTGCATGCTGCCGTAGCTGGCGGCATCCGTCATCGAGGCGTTCTGGAAAAACACCAGGTCGCCGGCGGCGACGGGAATCACGTCGGCCAGGCCGCGTCGCTGGCAGTGCAGGGCGGTGGCAGTCAGGCGGCCTTCGGGTTCCTGGACCTCGATATCGGTCACCGTGCAATCCATGATGATGTTGACGCCTTGCTCCTGCAGCCACGCGACCAGCGGGCGCACCAGCGAGTCGTACTGGTTGTAGACGGTGCGCTTGACGCCGGCCAGGGTTTCGATGCGCGAAAACTCCATCATGAAGCGGTGCAGGTAGCGCTTGAACTCGACGGCGCTGTGCCAGGGCTGGAAGGCAAACGTGGTGGCCCACATATACCAGAACTTGGTGTCGAAAAATTCGGGCGAGAGCCAGTCCGTGATGGCGCTGCTGCCCAGCGTGTCTTCATCGGCTTCCGTCAGCTTCAGCAGTTCCAGCCTGTCCTGCATGGAAAAGCCCATGCTGCTGACGTCGACCTTGAAGCGGTTGCGGTCGACCAGGCGCGCGCGCGAGTGGGGAAGGTGCCGTTCGTTGAAGGCGATGGTTTCATCGTAGACGCTCTGGCCCGCATGTTCGAGCGAGGGGATGCTCTTGAACAGGTCCCAGGTGCACTCGTAATTGTCGGTGGTCAGCATGCGCCCGCCGCGCAAGGTATAGCCATCCTCGGCATTGCCGCCGCCATCGAGGCTGCCGCCCGTCACGGGCGATGTTTCGAAGATGGTGATGTTGCTGCCTTGCATGCCGCCGTCGCGGATCATGAAGGCGGCCGCGGCCAGCGAGCCGATGCCGCCGCCGACGAGGTAGGCTTTTTTGTCTGTATGACTCATGGTTTTTCCCTGAATGTGAGTGCATCCGCATGCGCGAAAGGCTTGCAAGCGGCACGGCTGATGCCGTGCCATATTTGCCTATTTTACAACATCCAGGGGAGGCTCGGCGGATAAATAGAGCGTTCGTTCGGTTTTTTCAGGCGTCAGCGTGTTCCTTGCGCCGTTCAAAGTACAGCAGATCCGACCAGGCATCCTGGAAGCGCATGGCTTTTTCCGAGTGGCCATATTGGTGAAAGCCGTTGCGCTGCATGACGGCGATCGACCCCAGGTTTTGCGGCCGCGCTGTCGCTTCCACGCGCCACAGTTCCAGTGTGCCGAACGCCTCTTCCAGCAACAGGGCGACCACGCGCGTGGCGTAGCCGCGTCCGCCGAACCGTTCGCCGATGCGATAACCGAGCGTCGCCTTGTTGAAGTAGGGGCGCGTGACGGCCGTCAGGTTGACCCTGCCGATGATTTGTCCGTCCAGCTTGGCCAGGTACTGGTAAGCGAGGTCTTGCTGGCGCTCGCGCTGCGCCTGCTCAATGGCGGCGGCGATGGCTTCCTGGTGGTAATAGGACGGTGCGCGCGCCGTGACCCAGCTTTCAAAATACGCCCGGTTGTCCAGTTCGAAGGCCAGCAAGGCAGGAAGGTCGGCGCTGGAGGGTGGGAGCAACTGAAGGCGGTCGAGGTCTGGCATGGAATCGTGTCGGAAAGCGATACGCCATTATAATCAGCTGGCGCATTTCGCCGCACATGCTTGAATTCATGAAGGAGCAGCATGCTGTCCCATCTCTGCCTCGGCACCAACGACTTTCCCCGCGCCTACGCCTTCTACACGGCCCTGCTGGGAGAACTCGATTTGATCGAGAAATTTCATGATCCGGCCAAGCCCTGGGCGGGCTGGATGGCGCAGCAGGCGCCGCGCCCCCTGTTCGTGCTGACGGCGCCCCACGACGGCTTGCCGGCGACGCCAGGCAATGGCCAGATGACGGCCTGGCTGGCAGCCAGCCGCGCCCAGGTGGACCGCAGCTACCAGGCCGCGCTGGCGCTGGGCGCCGTGTGCGAGGGGCCACCCGGCTTGCGGCCCCATTATCACGCCAGTTATTATGGCGCCTACTTCCGCGACCTCGACGGCAACAAGCTTTGCGTCTGCTGCCACGCCGAAGAATGATTCAGCGCGGGCCCCAGACGTCGTCTTCCGTCCAGCCCAGTTCCAGGAAATCCTGCGCCCGCTCGCCCGCTTCGCCAGCGCAATAGAATTCGTCGAGCTGGGGCGCTTCGATGCGCGTGCCCGCCAGCATGGCATGCACTTGCCCCCGGTGGTGGATCTGGTGCTGGAACACATGCGCCAGCAGGCGCTGGCGCGTGTCGATTTGCGGATTGTCGCGCAGGATCGTCACGGGCCGCGCCAGGTCTGCATCGCACAGGCTGCGGCAATGGGCGATCAGGCGCAGGTCCGAGGCGCGCTGCGCCGCCTGCAGCGCGGCGCAGTCGGTAAATGGCTCGTCCTTTTCAAAGAAGACATAGCAGTCGGCGTGGGGCGCTGCGCCGCGCAGCTCGCGTTCGAGCGCGTCGAGATAAAACCAGTCGCATGTGAGGATGTGGTTCAGGGTAAACTGGATGGTGGGGAAAAAACTCACGCGCGTGGCCTGGAATTCGGCCTGGGTCAGTTGCCCGCAAGCCTTCAGCAGGCGGTGGTTGGCCCAGGCGTTGTTGTACGCCTGGCTGGTGATGTAGTGCGCAAGTGGATTGTTCATGCTGGATCGCCTGTCGAGCAGGGCAGGGTTTATGTCGTGCCACTTTAGCATGTTGCGGCAGGTGGACAAAGCATTCACGCCAGCCGCACCAGTGCTGCTGTCATCAAGTAGAATCACGGAGCGAACTTCGCGATAATGATGCATACAGGGCTTGGATAGCAAAATGGGCTGGATAGGAAAATTACTGAACGGCGGCGACGAAAAAGGCAAGCCTGCGCCAGCCACTGCGGCGGCTCCCGAGGCGACACGGCAGCCAGCCACCATCACCGAAATCGATGCCATGTACTACCGCTGGCTGGCGGCTGCGGCTGCGGGTTCTGCGCAGGCTCCGGCCGAGACCGAACAGCAGATTCTGGACGAATTGGCGCGCCTGGCCCGTGAACCGATCGCTGGCGCCGCGCTGGTGCCGCGCATTCCCGCCATCATTCCGCAGTTGATGCGTACCTTGCAAGATGAAAACATGAGCGCGGCCAAGCTGTCGACCCAGCTGGCCCAGGACGTGCTGCTGGTCGCCGAGGTCTACCGCGAAGCGAACCGGCCCTGCTACCAGTCGCGCTATAACGCCAGCCCGTCGATCAGCAACATGGAAGGCGCCATCATGCTGCTCGGGCAAAACGGCATGCGCATGCTGCTCGCCCGCGTCGCCTTCCGTCCCATCGTCAGCATGCAAAGCGGCGGGCTGACCGTGCGCACGGCGCCGCTGATCTGGCGCCAGTCCGAAAAATGTGCACTGGCGGCCAGCCTGGTCGCGCCAACGATGCATGCCAACGCCTTCGATGCCTATCTCGCGGGGCTGATGGCCAATGTCGGCCTGGTGGTGGCGTTCCGGCTGATCGACCAGATGCATGCGCCCGATGTCTTTCCGCAATCGGACGCTTTCATTGCGCAAGTGTTTGCGCAAGCGCGCATCTTGTCGGTACGGATTGCCGAATTATGGGAATTTCCCCAGTCCGTGACCCGCGCGATCGGGCAGGCGGGCGTCGATGCCGATGCCGATGCCGATGCCGATCCGCAGGCGCAGGCGCTGGCGCTGGGCGAGCGCTTGAGCAAGCTGCGCATGCTGGCCGATAGCGGCCGCTTTCCTGCCGACGATCCCTTCGTGACGACCGGACTGGGCAAGAGTGAGCTGCTGGCGTTCGGCA
The DNA here is from genome assembly GCF_002813325.1 of Janthinobacterium sp. 64. Classification (NCBI taxonomy): domain Bacteria; kingdom Pseudomonadati; phylum Pseudomonadota; class Betaproteobacteria; order Burkholderiales; family Oxalobacteraceae; genus Janthinobacterium; species Janthinobacterium sp. 64. The sequence goes on from NZ_PHUG01000001.1 coordinate 64,873, forward strand.
AACTGGCCGACGACGACGAGTGATGCCAGCCGCGTGCGGCGGATATCCCTCAGCGCGCAAAATACAGTTCATGCAGGTGATCGAGGTCGACGTCATCGGCTTTTTGCGACAGTGCCACTTTGCCGCTTTGCATCAGGTAGACGTGGTCGGCCACGCCCACGGCGCGCGCCGTATTCTGTTCCACGAGAATGATGGTGCGCCTGCCGTCGTTCAGGCGCGCGAGGATCTCGAACAGCTCGTTGACCACCAGCGGCGCCAGGCCCAGCGAAGGCTCGTCGATGATCAGCAGCGACGGGTCCGACATCAGGCCGCGCGCCATGGCCAGCATCTGCGCCTCGCCACCCGAGAGTGACCCGGCCAGCTGGCGGCGCCGCTCGTGCAGGCGCGGGAACATGGCGTAGGCCTCGGCCAGGCGCGCCGGCATGTGGCGGCGGTGCTCTTTCGGAAACGCGCCCATGATCAGGTTTTCTTCCACGCTCATGTCGCGAAACGTCATGCGCCCCTCGGGGATCATCGTCACCCTCGCATCGCTCATCTTCCACGTCGGCGTGCCGTTGATGGGAGTGCCATCGAGCGCGATGCTGCCCGCACCGACGGGCAGCAACCCCATGATGGCGCGCAGCAGCGTGGTCTTGCCGGCGCCGTTCGGGCCGATGATGGTGGTCAGCTTGCCCTTCTGGATGGACAGCGACACATCCCACAGCACATTGATGGCGCCATAGCCGGCGCGCAGGTTTTCTATCTCAAGCATGGGCTGCTCCCGTATAACTTTCGATCACGGCCGGATCGCGGAAGACGGCATCGGGCGTGCCATCGGCGATCAGCTGGCCAAAATTGAGCACGGCCACGCGCTGGCACAGATTGCTGATGGTTTCGATGTCGTGCTCGATCATGACGATGCCCACGCCAAAGGCCGCGTGCAAGTCCTTCAGCATGCCCATGAAACGGCGCTTGCCGTTCGTTTCCAGGCCGGCCAGCACTTCATCGAGCAGCAGCAGTTTCGGGTTCGTCGCCAGCGCCTTGGCCACTTCCAGCGCCTTCAATTCCGTCAGCGCCAGTTCGCTGGCCGCATCGCGCCCGGCCTTGTCAAGCAGGCTCGTAAAATCGAGGATTTCATCGATCTTGCGCATGTCCACCTTGCCAGTGCCGAAGCGCTGTGCCACGATCAGATTTTCGCGCACCGTCAGTTCATGCATCGGTTGCGGAATCTGGAAGGTGCGGCCCAGCCCCAGGCGCGCGCGCTGGTACATGGGCGTGGCCATGATGTCGCGCCCTTCGAAGCGGATGCCGCCGCTGGTGGGGCGTACGAGCCCGGAAATGGCATTGAACAGGGTGGTCTTGCCGGCGCCGTTCGCGCCCACGAGGCCGATCACGTCGTGGCTGCCCACGTTCAAGGTGACGGAATCGACGGCCGTCAGGCCGCCGAAGCGCACGGACACATTATCGAGTTCAAGCATGTGATTTCTCCTTCGCTTTCTCCTTGACCAGCGCTTTTTTCAGCCATTTTTGCAGCAGCGGCAGCAAGCCGTTCGGACTGAAGACGATCATCGCCACCAGCAGCACGCCCAGCACCAGCTGGTGGCCAGTGGGGATCAGCGACTTGAAAATCAGCTGGTCGACCAGGTAGACCACCACGGCGCCCAGCACGGGGCCGAGTATCGTGCGGTAGCCGCCGAAGATGGCCGCCACGATGGGCAAGGTCACCCACAGACTATTGAAGGCGTAGTCGGGCTCCAGGAAGTTGATGTAATGGGCGTTGAATGCGCCGAACAGGCCCGCCATGAAGGCTGACACGAGCAGCATCGCGCCTTTGAGCAAGGTGCTGTTGACGCCGACGACGCGCGTGGCGTCTTCGCTGTCGTGCATGGCGCGCAGGGCGATGCCGTAATGGCTGGCGCGGATGCGGCTGTAGGCCAAGGCGCATGCCACCACCAGGGTCAGCACGACCAGGTAGGCGCCCGTCTTGCTGGCCAGATCAAAACCGAAGACGGTGGGCAGGGCGGGAATATTGTTGATGCCGCCGGCGCCGCCCGTCACCGAGCTCCATTCCGTGGCCAGGATGCGGAAGATGTGCGCATAGGCGAGGATGGCCAGCGCAAAATATGGCCCGCGCAGCCGCAGCACGGGCAGCATGATGACGGCGGCGATGGCCGCGCCCGCGCCACCGAGCAGCATGGCGGCAAACACGGGCAGGCCCAGTTTCACGGTGGCCAGCGCGGAGACATATGCGCCCACGCCGAAGAAGGCCGCATGGCCGAAGCTGACCATGCCGCCCAGGTTCCCCAGCAGGGCCCAGGACATGGCCACGCCGCCGATGATCAGGGCCGCCACCACCATGCTCATCACGTACTGGTTGGCGCCCAGGGCCAGCGGCACGGCGACGTAGGCGGCCAGCAGCATGCCCGCCGTGGAAAGGACAGTTGAGCGCTTCATCCGCGCCTCCGTTGTGCGCCGAACAAGCCGTTCGGCATGATGAACAGCACCAGCAGGAACAGCACCATGCCGGACAATTCCTGCAGCGCGGAGCTGGCCAGGGTGACGGTCAGCGCTTCGGCCACGCCCAGCAGCACGGCAGCCAGCAGCACGCCGGGAATCGAGCCGATGCCGGCCAATACCGTGATGATGAAGGCTTTCACCGTCAGCGCGCCGCCGTAGGCGGGCTGGATCACGCCATAGCTGAACAGGGCCACGCCGGCAAACGCAGCCAGGATGCCGGCGACCAGAAAGGACACCAGTTCCGTGCGGCCCGGGTCGATGCCCATCAGCTTGGCCGCGTCGCGGTTGCTGGAGACGGCGCGCACGGCGCGGCCATACCAGCTCGTCGACAGCCAGCGCCACAGGGCCGCCATCAGCACCAGGCTGACGCCAAAGAAAATCACTTCGCTGCGCATGCTGAAAAATGGGCCGATTTCAAACCCTTCCTGCAGCCAGCTCGACGAGGTCGAGCGGATGTCCGCCTTCCATACCAGCAAAATGAAATTAGTGAGTATTACGCCGATGCCGTAGGTGAGGATCAGCGAATTGATTTCGCGGTCTTTCTTGATGCGGCTGACGATCAGGTACACGCCCACGGACGTGAGGCTGACGATCACCAGCGCGATGGGGATGGCGAACATGGGCCCCAGGCCCAGGCCAGATTCGACGCTGTAGGCGATGTAGGCGGCCAGCAGCACCAGTTCGCCGTGCGCCAGGTTGATCACTTTCATGGTGCCGAAGACCAGCGCCAGTCCCAGTGCGATCAGGGCGTAGGAGCCGCCCTGCAGCAAGCCTGAATACAGGGCTTGCAAGATTAATTCCGTCATGTCGTCATCCCGTCAGGCAGCCCTGGCGCATCGCCAAAGATGCACCAGGACTGCCGTTCATCGGTGCGCGCCCGGCAGGCGCGCGCGTGTGCAGCGGGAGGCTGCCTACCAGGGCAGGGCCGGATAGGCCAGCTTGCCCGTCGCGTGCTCCTTCGGCCAGACGATCACCACCTTCTTGTCCTGGTGCTGCGCCATGCGGTGCACGAAGTTCAGGTTGTCGCCATTGGCGGCAAACTGCACGCGGCCGATCAGGGTGTCGCGGTCCGTCTTGCGCATCTCGTCGGCCACGCCGCCTTTCTTGAGCGTGCCCTTGTCGGCCGCGCGCGCGATCGCTTCGAACAGCAGCATCGATTGCACATAGCCGAACTGGCCCAGGTAGTCGGGCTCCTTCTTGTACAGCTGCTTGTAGGCGTCGCTGAAAGCCTTGCCGTCGGCCGTCTTGAATTCCGTGGGGAAGGGCAGCAGGGCCGTGCCGAACACATTCGGCATCAGGTCGGGGAAGTCGGTTGCCATCTTCGGCGTGGCCAGCGACCACACGCCCACCATGGCCTTGATCTTCGGTTTCAGGACGCGCGCGGCGCGGATGATGCCCACGTAATCGTTTTCGTAGCCGACCATGGCCACGACTTCCGATTTATCCTGCAGCTTGATCTTGTTGATGATGGGCTTGAAGTCCGTAATGGCCGGGTCGAACGAATGCGTCGTCACTTTCACGCCCTTGGCCGCCAGGGCCTTTTCCACGTCTTTCGCCAGGCCTGTGGTGGCGTCCTTGGTCGAATACACGATGGAGACGGACTTGGCGCCCACGTCCTGCAGCAATCCCAGCATGGCTTTTTCGTAGCCGGCCGTGTTATTGATGCGGAAAAAATTCTTGCGTCCGCTGGCCACCAGGCTGTCGTCCACGCCGCCCGAGGTGATGTAGACGAGGCCCAGCTTATTGGCCGTGTCCGAGGCGGGCGAAATATTGTTCGAGCCATAGCCGCCCGTGATGGCCACCACGCCCTGGCTGGCCAGCTTTTCCACGGCGGCGATGGCCTTGGCGGGCGCCGATTCGTCGTCGACGGTGATGATCTTGATCGTGTGCTTGCCGTTGGTCTTGTTGAAGACTTCGGCCGCGACCATGATCCCTTCCTGCATGCCGGCGCCGACGCGCGCCAGGTTGCCCGTCAGCGGGATTTCCGCGCCGACCAGGAATTCGTCGGCGCTGGCCTGCGTCATCCAGGCGCTGGCAACCAGCGCTGCCATGGCGATGCGTGTGTAGGTGAGTTTCATCGTGTCTCCTCCGGTGATGTGGCTTGGTGTTATTGTCGGGTCTGGTACTACATGGTTAACTTACCGGGCATTCTGCGCCATTTGCCGCAGCTGCCCTTTTAAAATCTTGCCCGTGGCGGCGGCCGGCAGCGCTTCCATGACGATGATGGCGGACGGGCATTTATAGGGCGACAGCGTTTGCGCCAGCCAGGCCTGCAATTGTGCCACGCTGGCGGGCTGGCGCGGGTCCAGCTCCACATAGGCGATGACATCCTCGTTGCCATCGGCCAGCGTTCGCCCGACCACTGCCGACTGCACCACGCAGGGATGGGCGTTGAGCGCCGTTTCCACTTCCAGCGGATATACATTGAAGCCGGAGCGGATGATCAATTCCTTGGTGCGGCCCACGATGAAGAGGGCGCCGTCCGGGTCCTGGCGCGCCATGTCGCCCGTGTTGAGCCAGCCGCCGTCGCGCATGGTGGCCGCCGTCATGGCCGGTTCGCGGTAATAGCCAGCCATGATGTTCGGCCCGCGTATCCACAATTCTCCCGGCTCGCCCGCCGCCACGTCCAGGCCGGCCACGTCCACCACGCGCACTTCCACGCCCGGGATCGGCATGCCGACGGAATCGTCGCGGCGCGGCGCATCCAGGCGCGTCTGGCTGATGGTGGGCGCGCTTTCCGTCATGCCGTAGCCATTGTGCAGCGCGGTGCCCAGCAGCTTTTCCACCTCGTGCTTGAGCGACGGCGCCAGCGGCGAGCCGCCCGCATACGCAAAGCGCAGCCGCGTCGGCAGGGGAGTCTCCGCGCCGCCCAGGGTTTGCAGCAGCTTGGCGTACATGGCGGGCACGCCCTGCACGATGGTCAACTCATCGTCTTTCAATGCGGCCAGCAGGCCGTCGACGGTAAAGCGCGGCACCAGGTACAGCGCGGCGCCCGCATGCAGGCTGCCCAGGGCCACCGAGGCCAGGCCGTACACGTGCGAAATCGGCAGCACGCCGTAGGCGCGGTCGCTGCGCGTCAAGCCACGCAGGGTGCTGGACACGGCGGCGATGAACAGCAGGTTGCGGTGCGTGAGCATCACGCCTTTCGATTGTCCCGTCGTGCCCGTCGTGTAGATCAGCGCGGCCACCTGTTCGTTGTCGGGCACGCAGGCTTCCGGAATGGACGCTGCATTCAATGCTCCCGCCAGCAGCTCACCCATGCCGTCGACCGTGGCGCTGGCCGCGCCCAGACGTGCCGCATGCGCGGCCGCTTCCGGGGAGGCGCCGGCCAGGAACAGCACGCGCCGCGCCGAGCAGTGGCCTGCGATGCTGTCGATCTCGCGCGCCGACAGCCGCGCATTGACGTTGACGATCCACGCATCGATGCTGGCGCAGGCAAAGATCAGCGCCACCTGCAGTGCGCTGTTTTCGCCCACCACCATCAGGCGGTCGCCGGCGCGCACGTCGAGCTGGCGCAGCAGCTGCGCTGCACTTTCCACACTGTGCTGCAGCTGGGCGTAGGTCCAGTGGCGGCCACCTTCATGCAGCGCCGGCGCGTCAGGCGCGCGCGCGGCCCAGTAGGCGGGGATGGCCGACAGGCGCGCCGGCAAGCCGGCCAGCAGGGCAGGGATGTCCATCGCGGTCGCCGTCACTTTTGCGCTGCCTTGATCATGTTGCGGGCGATGACGATCTGCTGGATCTGCGTCGTGCCCTCATAGATGCGGAACAGGCGCACGTCGCGGTAGAAGCGCTCGGCCGCGTATTCGCTGATGTAGCCGGCGCCGCCGTGGATTTGCACGGAGCGGTCGGCCACGCGGCCGCACATTTCGGAGGCGAACAGCTTGCAGCATGACGCTTCCGTCGAGATGTCTTCCTTGTTGTCGCGCCGGCGCGCCGCGTCGAGCACCATGCTGCGCGCCGCATAAATTTCCGCCTTGCTGTCGGCCAGCATGGCCTGGATCAGCTGGAATTCGGCGATCGGCTGGCCGAACTGCTGGCGCTCCATGGCGTAGGCCAGCGCGTCGGCCAGCATGCGTTCGGCTGCGCCCACGCAGACGGCGGCGATGTGCAGGCGTCCCTTGTCGAGCACTTTCATGGCGGTTTTAAACCCCACGCCTTCCTTGCCGCCGATGATGTTCGCGGCCGGTACGCGGCAATTTTCAAAGATGACGTCGCAGGTATGCGCGCCTTGCTGGCCCATTTTTTTATCGATCTTGCCCAGCGAGAGGCCCGGCGTATCCCTTTCCACGATGAAGGCTGAAATGGCCGAGGCACCGCGCTTGACGGGGTCCGTGCGGGCCATGACGGTGAAAATGCTCGCTTCGGGCGCGTTGGTGATATAGCGCTTGCTGCCGTTGAGGATATAAAAGTCGCCATCGCGCACGGCCGTCGTGCGCAGCGAGGCCGCATCGGAACCCGATCCCGCTTCCGTCAGGGCGAACGAGCCGATGATCTCGCCGGCGGCCAGCTTGGGCAGGTAGTATTGTTTTTGCGCTTCCGTACCGTCGATGACGATGCCTTGCGAGCCGATGCCATTGTTGGTGCCGATCAGCGAGCGGAAGGCGGGCGAGGTGCGGGCGATTTCAAACGCGACGCGCACTTCCTCTTCCATGCTCAGTTCCAGCCCGCCGTACGCTTCCGGAATCGACAGGCCGAACAGGCCCAGTTCGCGCATCTGCGCCACGATGGCGGGCGGTATCGTGTCCGTTTCGGCCACCAGCGCCTCGTTCGGCACCAGCACTTCGCGCACGAAGCGGGCGATGCTGTCGAGCAGGATGTTGAGGGTTTCTTCGTCGCGTATCATCAGGGTCCTCGTAGGCGATGTTGAGAGGGGGCGCGCAGTCTAACCGCGTCCCAGGTTTTTTTCCACTGTCTTGACGAGGGCGACCAGGCGCGGTCCCAGGTCGGACTCGAGTTTTTCGCGCGACAGCAAAAAGGCGGGACCGCCGCAATTGAATGCCATCACCTGCTCGCCATCCGCGCCCAGCATGGGCACGCCCACGGCGTGCACGTCGTTCTGCCACTCGCCGGCCGAGATGCAAAAGCCCCGGTCCTGGTAATCCTTGAAGCCTTGTTCGATGCCGGCCTTGATGCGCGGCCAGCGTTCCGTCTCGTGCACGCGCGCATGGTCCATCAGGTAGTCGCGTTCGGCCTGCGGCAGGATGCACAGCAGGGCCTTGCCCATGGCCGTCGTCATCAGGGGAATGCGCGAGCCGACGTCGAGGCGCAGGGTGACATTGGCGCTGCTGCGGCACGTTTCCACGTAGACCATGCTGAGGCGGTCGCGCGTGCCCAGCGACACGGACGCCTGCGCATGTTCGGCCAGTTCCTCCATCAGCGGGCGGGCCAACTTGCGCACGTCGAGGTTCGACAGCATGCGGTAACCGAGGGCCAGCACGCCGGCGCCCAGCTGGTACTTGCCCAGGCTGTCCGAGTAGTTCAGGTAGCCGAGTTTGGTGAGGGTATAGGTGAGGCGAGAGATCGTCGGTTTCGGGATGCCCGTGCGCTTGGCCATGTCCGCGTTCGACAGATAGATTTCGCCGGGACGGAAGCAGCGCAGCACTTCCAGCCCGCGCGCCAGCGCGTTGACGAACTGGCGGTCCTTGCCTTCCTCGTCGTCGCTGAAGACGATGAGTTCCGGATCTGCTGCGGTCTGAATATTTGTCATATTTGCATTCATTTTCAGGCTCCCTGGAAATCAGTTTGCCTAGCCAAATTGTACGTGTCAACCGTTTTGTGAAACATTCGTTCGCACAGCGAAATGCTGCGGTGCATGAAAAATACCTGGAAAATTGACCTGCGCAGCGGTTTTCGGCCTTGCTGCTTGAACATCGCTATATACGTCTGTATATTGCGCTGTTGATGGCGGCCGCTGCACGAGTGGCCGATTTTTGTATTTTTTTGTATACCGCTATATAAAGCGATATATAACGAAAGAGAACAAGATGACGATGGTGAAACAGGTAATGGCGGGCGCCGTGCTGCTGGCGCTGGCGCAGCAGGCCGCCGGCATGGAAGATGTCGATGCGGCGGCGCCGTTCGTGCTGGGCACGGTGACGGTGGTCGGCCAGCGCGAGCAGGCGGGGCAGATGGAACAGCAGGTGGGTTCGCAAGTGAGCCGTGCCGAGATGCGCCGCTTTAACCGCGACAACGTGGGCGACGCCCTCAATTTGCTGTCCGGCGTGTCGTTGTCGACCAATTCGCGCAACGAAAAAACCATCGCCATCCGCGGCTTCGATGCGCGCCAGGTGCCGCTGTACATCGACGGCATTCCCGTCTACGTGCCGTACGACGGCTACGTCGATTTCAACCGCTTCACCACAAGCGACCTGGCCGCCATCCAGGTGGCCAAGGGCTACAGCTCCGTGGCCTACGGCGCCAACACCCTGGGCGGCGCCATCAACCTGGTGTCGCGCAAGCCGACCGCTTTGACGGAAGGCGATGTGTCCGTGGGATTCGGTTCGGGCAGCGAGCGCCAGGTATCGGCCAACGTGGGCACGAACCAGGGCCTGTGGTATCTGCAGGCGGGCGTGTCGTATATCGACAGCGACGGCTTTCCCATGTCGTCGGACTTCCGCCCGACTGCCACGGAAGACGGCGGCATGCGCAACAATGCGTATCGCAAGGACCACAAGCTGTCGCTCAAGGTGGGCTACACGCCCGATGGCGCGCATGCGGGCGACGAATATGCACTCAGCTACTACAAGCAGCATGGCGAAAAGGGCCAGCCGCCATCGACGAATCCCGTCGGCGCGCGCTACTGGCAATGGCCGTACTGGAACAAGGAAAGCGTGTATTTCGTCTCGCAGACGCGCCTGGGCGAGGCCGAGCGTTTGAAACTGCGCCTGTACCACGACAGCTACGACAATGAAATCACGTCCTACACGAACGGCAGCTACACGACCCTGAAAACCAGCGGCCAGGGCAGCGTCAGCGGTGGGCGCAGCATCTATAACGACCGCACGAATGGCGGCGCGGTGGAACTTGAATCGTTCCGCCTGGCCGCGCACAGCCTGCGGTTCGTGGCCAGCTACAAGGCCGATGAACACCAGGAACGCGATGGCAAAGGCGTGCGCACCACCTGGTACAAGGATGCCTTGTGGACCCTGGGCGCGGAAGACAGCATCGCCCTCGATGCAGCGACGCAACTGTCGCTGGGCGCCTCGCGCAATGCACTGCACCCCGACACCGTCTACAGCGCCGGCAATGCCTACACCTTGCCGGAGAATCAATCGGCCACCGATTTGCAGGCGGGCCTGTTCCATCAATTGCATCCCGAGGCGAAGGTGTATGCCACGGTGGCGCGCAAGTCGCGCCTGCCGACCCTGAAGGACCGCTACTCGCAGCGTCTGGGCACGTATATTGAAAACCCGGCCTTGCGCGCGGAGGAGGCGATGAACTATGAGCTGGGATATCAAGGGAACCTGCAGGGCACCAGCCTGGAAGCGGCGCTGTTCTACAGCGACGTGAAGGACAAGATCCAGAGCGTGGCGAACGTCTCGGGCGTGCGTTCGCAGATGCGCAACGCGGGCAGGGCGCATATCAGTGGCGTGGAACTGGGCTTGCGCGGCAGCGCCGGGGCCTGGCTGGACTGGGGCGGCAACTACACGTACACGGACATGAAGAACGTCAGCGATCGCGCCATCCGCCTGACGGACGTGCCGCGCCACAAGCTGACGGCGCATGCCGTGCTGCACGCGGCGCGCCAGGTCGACGTGGTGGCCATCGCGGAATCGAACAGCGGGCGCTGGGTCTCGAACACCCTGGAACTCGGTGGTTTTACCACGCTGAACCTGAAGGCCGTCTACCGCCCCTTGCCGGCATTGACCCTGGAAGCGGGCGTGGCGAACCTGGGTGATCGCAATTATGCGCTGTCCGACGGCTTCCCCAGCGCGGGCCGCACGTGGCTGGCCAATGCGCAATACCAGTTCTGATTTTTTGATTGTTCCATGAAAGGACACAGCATGTTGAAGAAAATATTCCTTGGCCTGGCTTCGGCCGCACTGCTGGCAACGGCGCCCGCGTGGGCCGACCCGGCGCCGGCGCGCGACAACATGAGCCACGCGCTGACCGTCACGGGCATGGTGGAAACGCCGTTGACCCTGAAGGTGGCTGACCTGCGCCAGCTGCCGCCGGCCAATGGCGGAGAGATTGCCGTCACGCGCCATAACGGCGACAAGGCCGAGACCATCACCAGTTACAAAGGCGTGCGCCTGCGCGACATCCTCGACAAGGCGGTGCTCGACGCACCTGGCCATAACGATGTCAAGAAGCTCGCCATCATCGCCACGGCTACCGATGGCTACGCGGTAGTGTTTTCCTGGGGCGAGCTGTATAACTCTCCGGCTGGCGAGGGCGTCATCGTCTACTACGAAAAAAATGGCAAGGCCCTCGACGACAACGATGGCGAGATCGCGCTGATCTCGGCCAAGGATATCCGTACGGGGCCGCGCCATGTGAAGTGGCTGAACGGCATCGAGGTGCGCAAGCTGGTGGAATAATGAAAAGCGCCGCCGTGGAGCCATCCCCGGCGGCTGATTTTCTTACATTGCCAGTGCTTTTTTCATCGCCTGGCCCGCCACGTCAAACAATCCCCGCGCCGCTGGCGTCAGGCCCAGCATGTGCATAGCCGCATGGATCATGCCGTCAAGCTGCACGCACTCGGCCGCCACTCCGGCATCGCGCAGCCGCTGTGCATACGTAATCCCCTCGTCATGCAGCGGGTCGTACTCGCATACCAGCACGGTCGCCGGTGGCAAGTCCTTCAGCGTACTTGCCCGAAGGGGCGCCGCGTAAGGCTGCATGCCGTCGGCCGGTTCATTCAGGTAGGCCGACCAGCAAAAACGCATGGCCTCGCGGGTCAGCGAAAAGCCTTCCGCATGGCGCTGGTAGGACGGCGTATCGAAGGCAAAATCGAGCGCCGGGTACAGCAGCAGCTGGTGCGCCAGCGCGGGGCCGGCCTGGTCGCGCGCCATCAGGGCGGCGGCTGCCGCCAGGTTGCCACCCGCGCTGTCGCCGCCCACCGCCAGCCGCCGCGCATCGATGCCGAGCGCCGCCGCATGTTCGGCGACCCAGCACAAGGCCCGGTAAAAGTCGTTCAGTGGCACGGGGAACTTGTGCTCGGGCGCCAGCCGGTAGTCGACGGAAAAGATCACGCAGCCGGTGGCGTTGGCCAGCGCGCGGCACGGATTGTCGTACAGGTCCAGCGAGCACAGACACCATCCTCCCCCATGCGCAAAGACGATGGCCGGCAAGGGCTGGCCCGCCTGCGCGCCGGCCGGCACGTAGGCGCGCACGGCCAGCGCATGCTCGCCGGGCAGTACGTAATCCCTGATCGAGCTGACGTCTTCCAGTGGCCCGTGCAGCTGGCGCAAGCCCGTTTCCGTGGATGCGCGCAGGTCTGCCAGCGAGGCGGGCGGCGGCGCATCTTTTGTTTCTTCCAGCCAGGCGGCGATCAGCGGGTCGAGACTCACGCTGGTTCTCCCGCCAGGAAGGGCAGCAGGTGGGCGATGAACGCTTCCGGCTGTTCTTCCATGATGAAGTGGCCGCATTCGGCGACGATGGCGCCTTGCAAATTGTCTGCCTTGCCCTGCATGGTCAGCAGGGGCGCGTCGTTGGTCGCATGGTCGGCACCGATGGCCAGCACGGGCATGGCCAGGCTGCGCTTGGCCCGTTCCAGATTTTGCCGGATGGTTTCGGGGATGGCGCGGTAGTAGGCGAAACCGGCGCGCAGGGCGCCTGGCGTGGCGTAGGCGTCCGCATACACGTCGACGGCCACCTTGTCGCGGCGGTACGACCAGCGGTCGAAGATGAAGCGGATGTACTCGCGCTCCTTGCCCGCCGTGAGCATCTCCGGCAAATCGAGCACCTGGTTGAACATGAAGTGCCACAGGAAGATATTGTCCGACGGCGCGACAAAAATCGGCGGCGCGGGAGCCAGGCCGGGAATCACGGCTTCCGTCAGCGCCAGTTTCGTCACGGCCTGCGGGAAATCGCTGGCCAGCGCATAGCCGACCCACATGCCGATGTCGTGGCCGACCACGTCGTACTGCGCGTGGCCCAGGGCCAGCATGGCGCGGTGCAGGGTGGCCGCCACGGCGCCCGTGTCGTAGCCGCCGGCCGGGCGGCTGGAGTGGCCGCTGCCGGGCGGGTCAATGGCGATGGCCTGATAGCCATTCGCGGCCAGCGCCGCCATCACGTGGCGCCACGCATACCAGGTTTGCGGCCAGCCGGGGATCAGCAGCACGGGTTTGCCGTTGCCGGTACCCGCGATGACGCAATGCAGGCGCTGGCCGTCGATGCGGACGTAATCATGTGTAAATTCGGTCATGGTGTTTCCTTGATTAGTTGTGCTGGATGCCCAGCAATTGATGGATCTGCTGCGCGCTGACGGGGGCGCCGGCGAAGTCGTCGAAGATCTTGTCCGTGACGGCAATGATGTGGGCATTGATGAAGGCCACGCCTTCGCGCGCGCCCACTTCCTGGTCCTTCAGGCAGCACTCCCATTCCAGCGTGGCCCAGCCCGCGTAGTCGTTTTGCGCCATCTTGGAAAAAATCGCCTTGAAATCGACCTGGCCATCGCCGAGCGAACGGAAGCGCCCGGCGCGGTTTTCCCATGACTGGTAGCCGCCGTAAATGCCTTGCCGCCCCGTCGGATTGAACTCCGCATCCTTCACATGGAACATGCGGATATGGTCCTTGTAGATGTCGATGAATTCCAGGTAGTTCAGCTGTTGCAGCACGAAGTGGCTGGGGTCGAACAGCATCTTGCAGCGCGGGTGGCGGCCTACGCGCTCGTAGAACATCTCGAAGCTGATGCCGTCATGCAGGTCTTCGCTGGGGTGGATTTCGTAGCACAGGTTGACGCCCTGTTCTTCGCACACGTCGAGGATGGGCAGCCAGCGGCGCGCCAGTTCATCGAAGGCCGTTTCGATCAGGCCGGGCGGGCGCTGCGGGAACGGGAATAAATATGGCCAGGCGAAGGACCCGGAAAACGTGCCCATGTCGGTCAGGCCCAGGCGCTTCGAGGCCATGGCCGCCAGCTTGACTTGTTCGATGGCCCACTCGGTGCGCGCGGCCGGCTGGCCGTGCAGGTGTTCCGGCGCGAAGCTGTCGCACAGTGCGTCGTAGGCCGGGTGCACGGCTACCAGCTGGCCGAGGATGTGCGTCGTCAGTTCGCTGATGACGAGGCCATGGCCGGCCAGCATGGCGACCAGGTCGTCGCAGTATTGCTGGCTGTGCGCGGCCTGTGCCACGTCGAACAGGCGCGCATCCCAGGCGGGAATCTGCAGGGCCTTGAAGCCCATGCCGGCCGCCCACTCGGCGATGGCGGGCAGGGTGTTGAAGGGCGCCGTGTCGGCGGCGAATTGGGCCAGGTGCAGGCTCGGTCCTTGGATGGTTTTCATATCGGCTCCTATTGTTTGTCGATCGACAAAGAATAGGCGAAATTTTCTGTTCGGTCAAGGCGGTCATGCAAAATAAATCGCGAAGGCGGGTGGCACGCCAGGCGTTATACTGGCCGCCAGTTCGTAAGCAGAGGATGAAAATGGCAGGAAGACCGAGGGAATTTGACCGCGCGCTGGCGCTGGAAAAAGCGCGCGACGCGTTCTGGACGCGCGGCTACGAAGGCGTGTCGATGGCCGACCTGGTGGCGGCGCTGGGCATCGCCTCGGCGCGCATCTATGCGGCGTTCGGCTCGAAGGAGCAGCTGTTCCGCGAAGCCGTGGAACTGTATGAGACGGGCGAGGGCGCATTTGCCGTGCACGCGCTGGCCGCCAGCCTGAATGTGCGCGACGCGGTGGCGCGCATGCTGGAAGAAGCCGTGCGGCTGTACACGCGCAGCGGCCAGCCGCAAGGCTGCATGGTGGTCACGGCCGCCACGAACACGAGCGCGGACAACGCGGGCATCGCCGACTGGCTGGCGCAGCACCGCCGCGCGCGCACGCAGGCCGTCATCGAGCGCCTGCGCGCGGCGCAGCTGGCAGGGGAATTAAAGGGAGACGCGGACGTGCAGGCGCTGGGCGACTATTATGCGGCGCTGCTGCATGGCTTGTCGGTGCAGGCGCGCGACGGCATCCCGGCCGAACGGCTGCTGGCGTTGATTCAGCCGGCGATGGCGCCGCTGGCGCTGGCCTCCCAGGCTACCTTGTAGATAGTCGCAGGTTTATGTCTTGACGTCGATCAGGCTGCCCAGCGCCTGGTCGGCCGCCTTGACGACATTCGCCGACAAATTAAAACCGGCTTTGTAGACGAGGTTGTCCGTCAGTTCGGACGCCAGACCGACGCCGTTCGGCCGGCTTTCGGCTGCCTTGGCCGCATTCGCATTGGCGCCGCTGACGCTTTCGCTGGCGGCCAGCTTGCGCCCTTCGACGGAGAGCGTCACGCCTGTGCCGGCCGGGCTGGCTTCCTGGAACTGGGCTTGTTGCGGCTGGAAGCCCGGCGTATTTGCATTGGCGATATTGTTGGCGGACACATCCAGCGCGCGCTGGTTGGCGGTCAGCCCCGAGGTACCGGTGGTGAGGGCGGAGATGGACATGGCGACTCCTTCAGAATACGCCCAGTTTACTCCTTTCAGCGGGAAAAGTGGCTGATGATGCTTGCCTCAAAAAATATGTGCATCACGTAATTTTTTTATATTGTTCTGTGGCATTTCACTGTCTAGACTGGCAGGGAAGTCATCCACGGAGTCCGCCATTTTCCACCTGCTTCGCCCCATTTGCCTGGGTTTGCTGCTCAGTCTGCCTTGCCTGCCCCTGAAAGCCCAGCTTGTTTCCTCGCGGTTGCCGCTCGATGCGCGCCTGAACGAGCAAGTCATCATGCTGCCGGCCGGCGACGGCTTGCGCGAAACGCTGGAAACGACGCTGTTCCGGCCCGCCGGCCCCGGCCCGTTTCCCTTGCTGCTGATGAATCATGGCAAGCAGGCCGGCCCGGCCCGGCTGCAGCAGCGCGAGCGCTTCATCTATATGGCCACGGAATTCGTGCGCCGCGGCTATGCCGTAATGCTGCCCATGCGCGCCGGCTTTGCCCGTTCCACGGGCGCCTACCGCGATGTCGGCTGCGACATGCTGGGCAACGCCCAAGGCCAGGCGCGCGACATGCTGGCCGCGCTCGCATATGCGCGCCGCCAGAGCTGGGTCGACCCGCAACGCATCGTCGTCGCGGGCCAGTCGTATGGCGGCATGGCGGCGCTGGCGCTGGCCACGCGGGTGGTGCCCGGCGTGCGCGGTGTGCTCAATTTTTCCGGCGGCCTGCGCGTTGACATGCCCGGCTGCGACTGGCAAGCGGCGCTGGCCAAGTCCTTCGCCACGATGGGCGCCTACAATCACATTCCCAGTCTGTGGCTGTATGGCGCCAACGACTCGTATTTCGGGCCGGCGCTGGCGCGGCGCCTGTTTCGCTCTTTCACGGGTTCCGGCGGGCAGGCGGAACTGGTCGCGTATGGCCCGTTCAAGCGCGACGCCCACCTGACTCTGGGCAGCCGCGATGGGGTGGCCGTGTGGCTGCCCGCCACGGAGCGCTTCCTGCAGAAAATCGGCATGCCGGTGCGCCAGGTCTACCGCGTGTCTGATGCGCCGTCGCCGCCGGCCACGCATTTCGCGCCGCAGGACGATATCGCCGCCGTGCCGTATCTGGAAGAGCAGGGCCGCGCGGCCTACCGCGACTTCCTGGAGAAAACCGCGCCGCGCGCCTTTGCCCTGTCGGCCAGCGGCGCCTGGGGCTGGGCCGAGGAGGGCGAAAGCCCCGACGTGCGCGCGCTCGCTTCGTGCCAGCGGCGCAGCAGCCTGCCGTGCCAGTTGTATTCGGTCGATGAAAGCGTTGTTTGGCCGGGCGCGAGCGCCGCCGGCGGTGCGCAATAGGCTGCCGCGCACGATAGTTGTCGCCGAAACGGGGGATGGGCGAATATACTAGGGGAAAAGGGAGGCGTTGCGCTTCCCGTCCGCCCTTATCATCAGCGAGAATTCACCCTTATGGCGTCATCCCCAGAAAACCTCAGCATGGCCGTGTTTTGCGACTTCGAGAACGTCGCGCTCGGCGTGCGAGATGCAAATTACGAAAAATTCGATATCAAGCCCATCCTCGAACGCTTGCTGCTCAAGGGCAGCATCGTTGTCAAGAAGGCATATTGCGACTGGGACCGTTATAAAAGTTTCAAGGGCACCATGCATGAGGCGAACTTCGAACTGATCGAAATTCCCCACGTGCGCCAGTCCGGCAAGAATTCGGCCGACATCCGCCTGGTGGTCGATGCACTGGACCTGTGCTACACCAAGGCCCACGTCAACACCTTCGTCATCATCAGTGGCGATTCCGATTTTTCGCCTCTCGTGTCGAAACTGCGCGAAAACGCCAAGCAGGTGATCGGCGTGGGCGTGAAGCAGTCGACTTCCGACCTGCTGGTGGCGAACTGCGACGAATTCATTTTCTACGATGACCTGGTGCGCGAGAGCCGCCGCACGGCCGCCAAGCGCGACGCGCGCGAAACCCCGGCCGCCAAGCGTTCGCCCGACGAAGAAGTGCGCCGCAAGGAAAAATACGAGTCGCGCAAGACGGAAGCGATCGAGATGGCCGTTGCCACCTTCGATGCGCTGGTGTCCGAACGTGGCGACAGCGGCAAGATCTGGGCCTCGATGCTGAAAGAAGCGATCAAGCGCCGCAAGCCCGACTTCAGCGAGTCGTATTACGGTTTCCGCACCTTCGGCAACCTGCTGGAAGAAGCGCAGACGCGCGGCTTGCTGGAATTTGGCCGCGATGAAAAATCGGGCGCGTACGTCTATCGCAGCAGCGGCCTGGTGCCTGTCGCCGCGCCCGTGAACGGGGAAGTCGCCAGCGAAGCCATCGTCACCGGCGACACCGGCGCGACGGCGGAAGAGGGCAACGGCCGCGAAGGCGGCAGCCGCCGCGATTCGCGCCGCAATGGCCGTGGCGGCCGCAAGCAGAACGAGCAGCGCCGCAGCGAGTCCGCGCCACAGGCCTTCGTGCCCGTGGCCGAGGCCGAATCGGCTGTCATCGAGCAGTATGCGCCGGCGCCGCAGCCGGAAGTGCTGCACGAGGTGGCCGAAGCGGTAGCCGAGGAAGGCAACGCCAAGCGCGGTTCGCGCCGCAATGGCCGTGGCGGCCGCAAGAATGGCGATGGCGCCCGTGAAGCGCGCGCCGAAGTTGTCGAAGTCGAGGTAGCGCCGGTGGTGGAAGCCATGCCTGAGCCTGTGCCTGAGCCGGTAGTGGAAGCCAAGCCGAAGGCCAAGCCGCGCACGCCGGCCCGCAAGGCGGCAGCGGCGAAGAAGCCGGCCAAGAAGGCGGCTGAGGCGGTAGTGGAAGTCATCGAGCCTGCGCCGGTGGAAGTCGCTCCTGTCGTTGAAGACAAGCCGGCCAAGGCGCCGCGCAAGACGCCTGCACGCCGTCCTGCACGCAAGAAGGCGGAAGACGCTTGATTGAAACCCGCAGCGTAAGGCTGGGGTCAGACCCGACGGGTCTGACCCCGGGTGTCTGTTGCGTCTTGGCAAAGCGGTGTTAAGCATGTACCACGGCGAACGCTTCAACAGCATTTCCCATGTGGTGGGCGCCGCGCTGGCGGCCATCGGTGGTGTCATCCTGATCGTCGCGGCGGCCCGCACGGGCGACCCGTGGAAAATTGTCAGCTGCAGCGTGTATGCGGTCATGCTGCTGACCTTGTACCTCACGTCCACCCTGTACCACAGCGTGCGCGGCAAGGCCAAGGCCGTGCTGCAGCGCCTCGACCACTGCGCCATCTATCTGCTCATCGCGGGAACCTATACACCGTTCATGCTGGTGACCCTGCGCGGGCCGTGGGGCTGGTCGCTGTTCGGCGTCGTCTGGAGCCTGGCCCTGTTTGGCATCGTGCAGGAATATGTGTACGCGAAAGGCGCGCGCATATTGTCGCTGGTGATATACGTGGCCATGGGCTGGCTGATCGTCATCGGCATCAAGCCGCTCTTGGCGGCGCTCGAGTGGAACGGTTTCCTGTGGCTGGTGGCGGGCGGGCTGTGCTACACGGGCGGCATCGCTTTCTACGCCACCGACCACAAGCTGCGCCATGGCCACGGCATCTGGCACCTGTTCGTGCTGGCCGGCAGTAGCTGTCATTTTATCGCCATTTTGTTCTACGTTGCCTGACGTAGCCGCTCGCCCTCACTGTTGCCGTGATTCCATTATAATGCCCCGATCTGTGAAACAAGGGCAAGAATGGACATCAACTCGGACGACCTGAAAATCTTCGTCACCGTCATCGACAGCGGCACCCTGAGCGCGGCCGCCGTGCACCTGGGGCAAACCACCTCGGGCGTCAGCCGCGCCCTGTCGCGCCTGGAAGACAAGCTGGCCACCTCGCTGTTGACGCGCACCACGCGGCGCATGGAGCTGACGGAAGAGGGGCAGCTGTTCCTCGACAAGGCGCGCGCCATCCTCGCTTCGATGGAGGATGTGGAGGAATCGATCCGCATCCGCCGCCAGAAGCCGGCCGGGCGCCTGTCCGTCGATGCCGCCTCGCCCTTCATGCTCCATTGCGTGGTGCCCCACGTGGCCGAGTTTCGCGCCATGTACCCGGACATCCGCCTGGAGCTGACCAGCAACGACCAGATCGCCGACCTGCTCGAGCACCGCACCGACATCGCCATCCGCATCGGCGCTCTGGTCGACTCGACCCTGCATGCGCGCCCGCTCAGTGCCAGCCCGCTGCACGTGCTGGCCACGCCCGCCTACCTGGCGCGCCACGGCACGCCCGCCACGCCGGAAGCGCTGTCCGGCCATGCGCTGCTGGGCTTTGCGCAATATGAACTGGGGAATAACTGGCCGCTGCGCCACGAAGCGGGCAACAGCCTGCAGATCGTGCCCGCGCTGGCCGCTTCCAGCGGCGAAACCCTGCGCCAGCTGGCCCTGCACGACCAGGGCATCGTCTGCCTGTCCGACTTCATGACAAAGGACGACATCGCGGCCGGCCGCCTGGTGCAGGTGCTGCAGCCGTTTTATACGGGCTACCGGCAGCAGATCCACGCCGTCTACTACCGCAATACGCAGCTGGCGCAGCGCATCAGCTGCTTCCTCGAATTCCTGCAGCAGAAGCTGTAAGGCCCGCGCCGTACGCTCAGGCCAGGGCGCCGGTATCGTGGATGGCCGCCCGCAGCAGCGCTTCCACCTCGTGCGCCGGCAGCGGGTGGCTGAAGTAATAGCCTTGCGCTTCGTCGCAGCCGTGCTGGCGCAGGTAGTCCAGCTGTTCCGCCGTTTCCACGCCTTCGGCCACCACGCGCAGCTTCAGATTGTGCGCCAGGGCGATGATGGAGACGACGATGGCCGCGTCGTCCGCGTCGCGCGCCACGTCGCCGACGAAACTGCGGTCGATCTTCAGCACGTCGATGGGGAAGGTGCGCAGGTAGGCGAAGCTGGAATAGCCGGTGCCGAAGTCGTCGATCGACAGCTGTACCCCCAGCGCCTTCATGTCGTGCAACTGGCTGACGGCCAGCGCCACGTCGTGCATGAACAGGCTTTCCGTCAGTTCCAGTTCCAGGCAGGCGGGCGGCAGGCCCGTTTCCAGCAGCACTTCGGCGATCGAGGCGACCAGATTCGGCTCGTTGAACTGGCGCGCCGACAGGTTCACGGCCAGGCGCAAGGTGTCGAGTCCCGCCGCATGCCAGCGCTTCACCTGCGCGCACGCTTCGCGCATGACCCAGGCGCCGATCGGCACGATCAGGCCCGTGTCTTCGGCCAGCGCGATGAAGCGCTGCGGCGCCACCATGCCCAGTTCCGGGTGCTGCCAGCGCAGCAGCGCTTCCACGCCGACGATGCGTCCGCTGGCCAGGTCCACCTGCGGCTGGTAATGCAGCACGAACTGCTCGCGTTCGAGCGCGTTGCGCAGCGCCGTCTCGATGCGCAGGCGTTCCAGCGTGGCCTGGTTCATGGCCGTTGTGTAGAACTTGATGTTGTTGCGGCCCTGTTTCTTGGCGCAGTACATGGCGATGTCGGCCTGCTCGATCAGGTTCTGCGTCTCGCCATGCAAGGTCGCGTCGCCGGGGGCGTCGTAGCGCGACATGTCGTACACGGCCACGCCGATGCTGCAGGTGACGAAAAATTCCTTGCCGTCGAGTAGTACCGGCTGCGCCACGGCATCCATCACGCGCTGCACGATGGCGCCGCTGAGCACTTCGTCGGCCTGCTCGCACAGGATGGCGACGAATTCGTCGCCCGACAGGCGCGCCACCGTATCGCTTTCGCGCAGGCTGGCCTGCAGCCGCGTGGCGATGGTTTTCAGCAGCAGGTCGCCGGCCTTGTGGCCCAGGCTGTCGTTGACGAACTTGAAACGGTCGAGGTCGATCAACAGCACCCACAGGGCCCGGTTCTTGCGGCGCGACAGGGCCATGGCCTGCGCCAGGCGGTCGCGCAGCAGGGCGCGGTTGGGCAAGCCCGTCAGCACGTCGTGGTGGGCGATGTGCTGGATTTTCTGCTCGGCCAGCTTGCGTTCCGTGATTTCGGACCCTGTGCCCCGGTAGCCGTGAAATTCGCCCAGCTCGTTGAACAGCGGTTCGCCATTGATGCTGAACCAGCGCAGCTGGCCATCGCGGTCTTTCATCGCATATTCGAGGTTGGAAAAGGGCAGGTGCGCTTCCAGGTTGGCGATATGCTGCTTGCCCCAGCGCGAATTGCGCATCTCCGGGTTGTTGTCCCAGCGCGTCATGCCGATGAAGCGTTCCAGCGGCATGTTTGACTTGTCCGTAAAGCCGCCGGTGATGTGGGTGAAGCAGAAGTTGGCATCCTGCTCCCAGTACCAGTCCGAGGACAGGGCCAGCAGGCGGCGGAAGCGCTTTTCGCTTTCCTGCAGGGCGCGTTCCGTGCGCTGGCGCGCCCGCACGTCGGCGCTGAGCAGTTCATTGCTGCGCTTGAGGTCGGCCGTGCGCTGTTCCACCAGCAGCTGCACGCGGCGCGAGCGCTGCGTCAGCGATTGCACGAAGGCGGCCGTCAGCGCGCTGAACAGCAAACCCGTGATCAGGGTGAACAATGAGCCCAGGTGGTCGGCCAGGAAAGGGCGCGGATGGGCCACCACGCGCACATGCCAGGGCCGGCCGGCGGACGTGAAGGCCCGGTCATAATGGCTGTGATAGGCAAATCGCAGCCAGCGTGGCAGCGACTCCCAGGCGTCGCCCGCTGCGGCGGCAGGCGCCTGGCCATGCCGGAAGATCAATTGGCGCGGGTCGGCTTCAGCGTCGGCGTAGACGCTCAGTTCAAGCTGCGGGTCGCCCAGCAGGTCGGCGCCGGCGAGGATTTTCTGCACCAGTTCCCCGGCGCGGACGATGGCCGCCGTATCGCCGATCAGCGCCGCGCGCCGTTGCGCCACCGTTTGCAGGGGCGCGCCGTGGCGGTACACGGGATGCACGATGACGAAGCCCTGCTGTGGCCCCTGGGCCAGGGCCAGCAAGCCGGTGGCGGTGGTCTGGCCGCTGATGATCGCCTGTTCCAGCGCGCGCGCCAGCACGCCGTTCGGGCTGACGTTCAGGCCGAAGGCGGGGACGTTGCCCTGCAAGGGTTCGAGGTAATCGACCACCAGGTAGCTGGCGCGCGTTGTCGCGGGCACGACGACGCCGTCGTGCATTTCGGTCATCGCGTAGTCGGGCACGATGCGCCGCAGCCCGGCCTCGAATGCCGCGCGCTGCGCATGCGGCACGATGCGGTGGAAATTGAAGGCCTGGATGAACGGGTGGCGCTGCAGCAGCGGCGTGGTGAAGTCGTGGAACTGTTCGCGCGTGACCGGTACGACGGCGGCAAACAGCTGGTTGGTCGTGGTCAGCACCTCGACCGCGTCGTCGAGTCCCTGCTCGATGGCGGCCACGCGCGCGCCGGCGCGCTGCTGCAGACTCAGGCTCATTTTGTCGTATTCGAGCTGGCTGATGGCGGCGAACAGCACGCCGGTGATGCTGACGCCGCAGGCAAGGGTCAGCGCGGCCGCGGCAGAAATCGACAATGGCAGGCGGCCACGCAGCATGTTTTTTCCTATCTCACTTCATGGATACTTGGATTCGGCGGCGCCTGCCGGCCCCGCGCAGGCCATAGTTTGTCATAAACCACATCCATCATGCTGATTTTGCAGCAAATTACTGCCAATAAGCAACAATATCTATGGCCGGGGAAGACGACTTTCAGTCGCTGCCCGCGCCTGACCGCCGGCGCAGGCGCCACAACTGCCATGCGGGCAGCCAGCGGTTCAGGAAACCCAGGCCGCACACGCGCCGCCAGCGCACCAGGCGCACGACACGCAGGGCACGGCCCGCCCCGAGCTTGTCTGGCCTGGCGGCGAAGACGATGCGGTTGTTGCCGGCAATGCCGGCGAAGTGGCAGACGGCGCCGCGGAAGGTGAGCATCAGGCGCGCCAGCATGGCAGGGTAGTGCTCGTCATAACTGAACAGGTTGGCGACCAGCACGCCGCCGGGCAGCAGGGCGCGCAGGCAGTCCGCATAGAAGCGCGCGCTGCCCAGCGCGGGTGGCAGGCCCGTTTCGTCGTAGCCGTCGAGCAGCAGCACGTCGGCGCAGCCCGGATGCTGGCGGATATAGCTGACGGCGTCCGTTTCGATGATGCGCAGGCGCGCATCGTCGGGTGGCAGCATGAACTGCTCGCGCAGGGCGATCACGTCGGCGCGCAGTTCCAGCACCGTGATGCGCGCCTCGGGCAGGTGGCGGTGGCAGAATTTCAGCAGCGAGCCGCCGCCCAGTCCCACCATCAGGATGTGCCGGGGACGCGGTACGAACAGGGTGAAGCACATCATGGCGCGCGCATAGCGCAGCAGCAGATGGTCGGGGCGCGACAGCAGCATTTCGCTCTGGATCATGCCTGGCTGGAATTCCAGGCGGCGCCGGTCGCCACAGGTATGCACCTGGGGCGCGCACACGGCGGGTAATTTGCTATCCGGCATAGGACGACTTCGCTGAGTGGACTGGGGGAGATGCTTTGTTGCATTCAGAGAAATCTGATAAGCTGCCCGTGAGCATACCCGATTAATCCGCGCCGAGCATGCGTATATGCATATGTACATGACGCGCGGCGGCACGGCCGCGCAGTCGGGCACCATGGAGACAAGCATGTTTTTGGATCACCCCATCATTACCGCGACGAACAGTTTTACCGAGCCCGACCGCATCGAGCGGCTGACGCGCGTGTATGGTTATGCGGCGGCGCTGGCCGACGTGGCCGCCAACTTCGGATTCATTGAAAAAGTGGCGCAGATCCACGACCACAAGGGCACCCTCATCGTGTTCTGGCATGAGGCGCCCAGTGACGTGGAAAAACAGTATTTCGTGCAGGCGTGGGCCAGCAAGGTCGGCGACGGCAGCACGAATGTCGAACACGAAATCTGACCTGGCGCGCCGCGCCTGCGCGGCGACGGCGTAGCCCATGGATATCAAGACCCTGGTACTGGCCCTGGCGCTCGGCAACCTGAGCCTGTGCGCGGCCCTGTTCTTCTTCGAGTATGAGCGCAAGAAGTCGCTCAGCCTGTCTACCTGGGCGGTGGCCAAGCAGTGCCAGGCCGTGGCCTGGTGTTTGCTGTATTTCCGCGGCGTGCTGCCCGATTTTCTCTCCATCTTGCTGGGCAACAGCTTGCTGTTTGCCGGCATGGCGCTGGACGCGGGCGCGCTGTGGCAGGCGGCCGGGCGCAGTGGTTGGCGCCGCAGCATGCTGCCGGCGCTGGGTTTGTCGGTGGCGCTGTTTGCCGCCTGCTATCTGTTTGACGTGGCGCCGCTGCTGCGCAGTGCCGGCGGTTCGCTGATCGTGGCCGGATTCTTCCTCGCCGGCGTGGCCGCGCTATGCCTCAAATGGCGCGAGGCGAGCATGCTGCGCCGCTTCCTCGTCGTCAGCATGGGCCTCCTGTCGCTGCTGATCGCCGCGCGCGGCGTGCTCGCTGCCGTCGTGCCCGATGTTGACGCGGAGCTGCTGCAGCTGGCCGGTTTTGGCGCCCTGTACCTGATGATGCTGACGAACGCCTTCGGCTATTTGCTGCTGTCGCGTGAAAAGCTGGGCGGTGAACTGGCGCGTCTGGAGGTGCTCGATGCGGCCACGGGCGTGCCGAACCGGCGCGGCTTTTACCAGGCGCTGGCGCCGTGGATGGCGCTGGCGCGCCGGCCCGGCTTGCCGACGGCGCTGGTGGTGCTCAATATCGACCACTTCAAAAGAGTCAACGACAGCTATGGCCATCCGGTCGGCGATGCGGTGCTGAAAACCATCGTCGACACGTGTCGCCAGCAACTGCGCGACAGCGACCTGATGGGCCGCCTGGGCGGCGCCGAGTTTGCCATCCAGCTGCCGCGCACGACCCTGGACGATGCGCTGATGGTGGCCGAGCGCATCCGCGCCGCCGTCGAAGCGCTGCCCGTCAAGACGGAGCGCGCCGTGCTGCAGCTGACGGCCAGCCTGGGCGTGACCACCATCCGCGCCGAAGACAGCACCGTCAGCCTGTTTAAACGGGCGGACGAAGCGCTGCAATCGGCCAAGCAGGCGGGCCGCAACAGGGTAGTCGAGGCGCCGGGCGCCAGCACCATGGATATTTGAACCGGCTTACTTTTTGCGCGAGCCCAGCCAGCTCGGTTCCTTGCCGCATTCCTTGGGCAGGAACAGGGCATCGAGGCCGGGATCGCAGCGCCGGTCGGGCGCCTTCATCGGCTCGACGGTGAGCCATTCGCTCTTGGGCAGGATCTTTTCTTCGCGCGGCGACACCGGTGGCGCGGGCGGCAGGCTGTCTTGCCACTTTGACTCCACGGCAGGCGCAGGCGGGGTGGCCCAGTTCGCGTCCACCTGCGCTTCGCGCGCTGGCGGCGTGTCCGCATGTGCGGCGGCGCACAGCAGGCTGCCGGCGAAGAGGAAGGTGCGCATGGCCGTGTTGTTTATTGAAATCATGGTCTGTCCCTGGTCGGTGCCGGTAAGGCTTGCCCTGCAGTATGACGGCGGCGGCAAGCAAGAAGACAAGAAAATTGCAACGGCATGTTACCAGACAGGCCATGCTGGCCGCCGGCACGCCGAACATGTGCATACTCTAACTTTCATTTAAGCTAGGCAAGTTATGCTGTGGGGTGCACGCCAGGCTTCCTGGTTGTCCTTTGCTGTCCGCACCGCAGTTCCCCTTTTTTACTCTTGCCAGGCCCATAATGAAAATGCTCAAATCCCTGCCTGTATGGCCGCTTGCCGCCCCGATTGCCGGTTGGCTGTTCCTGTTCGGTTCCACCTTCAATGTCGGCGGCGCCTACCAGATACTGCTGGTGGCTGGCCTGATCGGCAGCGTGCTGGCCGCCGTGTACCACGCGGAAGTGGTGGCGCACCGCATCGGCGAACCGTATGGCACCCTGGTGCTGGCGCTGGCCGTGACCCTGATCGAGGTGGCGCTGATCGTCTCGCTGATGCTGGCCGGCGGACCGGAAACGACGGGCCTGGCGCGCGACACCGTGTTTGCCGCCATCATGATCATTTTGAACGGCATCGTCGGCATCTGTCTGCTGCTGGGCGCCGGGCGCCACCGCGAGCAGACCTTCGGCCTGCTGGGTGTGAGCGCTTCGCTGGCCACCCTGGCGGCGATTGCCGTTCTGACCCTGGTGCTGCCGAACTACACCTCCAGCGCCGCCGGCCCGTACTACAACTCCAGCCAGCTCATTTTCATCGCCGTCATCTCGCTGGTCTTGTACGGCACGTTCGTGCTGGTGCAGACGGTGCGCCACCGCGATTACTTCCTGCCCAAGGAAGCCGTCGGCGACGAAGAGGTACATGCTGCGCCGCCCACGCCCACCGTCGCCTGGGTCAGCGCCGGCGCGCTGCTCGTGTGCCTGGGCGCCGTGGTGCTGCTGGCCAAGTCGCTGGCGCCCGCGCTGGAGACGGCGATTGCCGCCATGGGCGCGCCAAAGACACTGGTCGGCATCGTCATCGCCGCCATCGTGCTGCTGCCCGAAGGCTTGGCCGCCGTGCGCGCCGCGCGCGCCAACCGCTTGCAAACGAGCCTGAACCTGGCGCTCGGTTCCGCGCTGGCCAGCATCGGCCTGACGATACCCGCCGTGGTGGTGGTGTCGCTGGCCACGGGCCTGACGATCACCCTGGGACTCGACATCAAGTCGACGGTGCTGTTGCTGCTGTCGCTGATGGTGGCCACCCTGTCGCTGGGCACGGGCCGCACTACAGTCATGCAGGGCACGGTGCACCTGGTGATTTTCGCTGTCTATCTGTTCACCACCATCGTGCCGTAAACGTCGCCGCTGCGCGACTTCTTGTCACAATCCTGTCACGCCGCTGTCATACGATGGGGGTAGTGTGGTAGGATTTTTAAATCGTTTAAATGATTTATATAGTTTAGCAACTCAGTTTGCCAACTTTTTCAGTTGGCATTGCAATGACAAGACAAGAGGCCAGTATGTATGCAGCGGTGGACCTGGGGTCCAACAGTTTTCGTTTACACGTCGGCAAGCATGATGGCGACACGATCCGCGTGGTCAAGAGCGTGCGCGACCCGATACGCCTGGCCGCCGGCCTGGATGCCAATGGCGACCTGACCGAGGCGGCCATGCAGGGCGCGCTGGCTTGTTTGCAGCGCTTTCGCGCCATCCTCGCCGGCTTCGAACTCGAGGCCGTGCGCGTGGTGGCCACGTCGGCCATGCGCGTGGCGCGCAACGGCGCCGTCTTCCTGCCGCTGGCCGAGCAAGCCATCGGCCATCCGATCGAGATCATCTCGGGCGAGGAAGAGGGGCGTTTGATCTACATGGGCGTGGCCAACGCGCTGGCCATACCCGGCGAACGCCGGCTGGTGATGGACATCGGCGGCGGCTCGACGGAATTGATACTGGGGCGCGGCAACGATATCGAGCGGGTCGAGTCGTTCAGCCTGGGCACGGTCAAGCAAAGCCTGTCGTTCTTCATCGGCGGGCGCATCGACGCGCCGTCGTTCGAGGCGGCCATCCTGTCGGCGCGCAGCCATTTCGAGGATGCGGCGCCGCCGTATCATCCGCAGCACTGGAAGACGGCCTACGGCTCTTCCGGCACCATCCGCACCATCGCCGACATCATCGCCCGCAACAAACTGGGCGACGGCTTGCTCACGAGCGTCAGCCTCGATGCGCTGGCGCGCCGCTTCATCGAACTCGGCCACACCAGCCGCATCGACATGCCCGGCTTGCGCCCCGACCGCGCCAGCACCATCGTCGGCGGCCTGGCCATCTTGATCGGCCTGTTCCGCGAACTGGCCATTCCTGCCATGACGCCGATCGAGGCGGGCTTGCGCATGGGCGTGATGTGGGATTTGTACCTGCGCTCGACCAAGCGCGACCGCCGCGAACAATCGGTGCAGGGCTGCATGGAGAAATTCCATATCGACCAGCAGCGCGCCGGCCGGGTGGCCGAGCAGGCGCTGGCCATGTATGCGCAGCTCAAGCCCACCTCCGACGCGCTGGTGAAATGCCTGCGCTGGAGCAGCCTGCTGCACGAAGTGGGCCTGGCCGTGTCGCAGACGGGCTACCACAAGCATGCATCCTACATCGTGGAAAACGCCGACTTGCCCGGTTTTACCACGCGCGAACAGAAGACCATGAGCCGCTTGATCCTGGCGCAGAAGGGCAACTTGCGCAAGATCGGCGAAGTGCTGTCCGACCCCGATTTCGCCAAGGCCGTGCTGGCGCTGCGCCTGTCGATTCTGCTCATGCATGCGCGCATCGAAGCCGATTTCAGCGAACTGCGCCTGCGCATGAAGAGCCGCATCGAACTCGACATCAAGCGCGGCTGGGTGGCGCACCATCCCACCGTGTCGTTCTGGATCGAGAAGGAGCAGGAATTCTGGGACGAGGTGGGCGTCGATTTCACCATCCGCGCCAGCGCATAGTGGGTCATTGCGCCATGCCGTGCGCATGGCTTGATGTGCAGCAAGCAAGATTTCAAAAAAGAGTATATATTGTTTATATTATTTATTAGATTGGAAAATCCATGACCAAAACCGCCCCAGTGAAAAAAGCCGACAACGCGCCCGTATCGATGTTCCCCACCAGCGCCTCGATCAATGCGGCAGCGGCCAAGGCCGCCCCGGCCGCCAAGCCGGTGGCTACTAAGCCGGCCGCCAAGCCAGCCGCCAAGCCGGTGGCCAAGGCCGCCGCCAAGCCAGTGGCCGCCAAAGCCGCCGCTGCGAAGCCAGCGGCAGTCAAGCCCGTTGCCGCCAAGCCTGCGGTAGCCAAGGCACCCGTCGCCAAACCGGCGGCCAAGGCCGTCGTGGCCAAACCAGCTGCGGCCAAGCCAGTTGCCAAAGCAGCTGCCAAGCCGGCCGCCAAGGTTGCTGCGAAACCAGCCGCCAAGGCCGTCGCCAGGCCGGTAGCGAAAGCCGCCGTCAAGCCAGCCGCCAAGCCAGCCGCCGCGAAAAAAGCGCCGCTCGCCAAGGTCGCCGCCGTCAAGGAAAAAGCCCGCAAGCCGAAACTGGTGCGCGACAGCTTCACCATGCCCGAAGCGGAATATGAAGTCCTCGGTCAGGTAAAAAAAGCCTGCCTGAAAGCCGGTTTCGAGATCAAGAAAAGCGAACTGCTGCGCATCGGCGTGGCGCTGATCAGCCAGATCGACCTGGCGACCCTGCAAAACGTGCTGGCCGGCTTGCCGCAGCTGAAAACGGGCCGTCCGAAGAAGGATTGATGGCGCCAGCGGAGGGGCAGCCCCCGCTTGCCCATTCTGGTTTACCATGGGGCCTGTGATAGTTCCCCATGGTTGCCATGTCAGAAGAAATCAGTATTGAACGCGCCGGCTTCGTCGAGCGCGCCATCGTCCGCCACCAGGCGGGCATCGCTACCCCCGCCATCGACCGCGTCGCCGAGGAAATCCCCGTGGCGCTGGTCTTCAACGGCATTTCCCACGTCGTCATGATGGCCACCCCGCGCGATCTGGAAGCGTTCGCGTATGGCTTCGCGCTGACGGAAGGCGTGGTCGCTTCGGCCGGCGCCATCTTCGACTGCGAAGTGGTCCTGCGCGCAGATTCGGCCGAAGTGGCGTTGAGCATCGCGCAGGAAGATTTCGTGCGCCTGAAGGACCGGCGCCGCCAGCTGACGGGCCGCACGGGCTGCGGCGTGTGCGGCATCGACAGCATCGACATGCTCGACTTGCAGCCGCAAGCGCTGCCGCCGTCCCTGATCCACGTCGACCTGCCCACCGCGCTGGCGCGTGCCTCCGCGGGCTTGCGCGAACACCAGGCGCTGATGCGGGAAACGGGCGGCGTGCATGCGGCCGCCTGGTGCTCGCCCGACGGCGACATCGTGCATGTATTCGAGGATGTCGGCCGACACAATGGTCTCGACAAGCTGATTGGCCACCTCGCGCTGCACGATGTCGACATGCGGCGCGGCTTCGTCTTCCTGTCCAGCCGCGGCAGCTACGAGCTGGCGCGCAAGGCGGCGCGCATGCAGATTCCCCTGCTGGCGACGATTTCCGCCCCCAGTTCGCTGGCCATTGCCATCGCCACGCAGGCGCGCATGAAACTGGTGGGTTTCTGCCGCCAGGATGCGTACGTCGACTACACGCCCGGCATCATGCTGTAAGTTCAC
Source organism: Janthinobacterium sp. 64 (assembly GCF_002813325.1). NCBI lineage: Bacteria > Pseudomonadati > Pseudomonadota > Betaproteobacteria > Burkholderiales > Oxalobacteraceae > Janthinobacterium > Janthinobacterium sp. 64. Next base: position 94,939 of record NZ_PHUG01000001.1, read on the forward strand.
CGCCGCAGGGCGCGCTGCGCGCTGCTTTCCGGTCTTTCATCCTGTCTTCCGGCGGTGCGAGTGTGGTAATTATGCACTCTCCCCGAAGGACATTGACTTGCGTCACGGAAATGACATTCGGCTGTCATTTTCCTGACATATTAGGCAAGTACGCTGGAGTCGTCTTGATCACAGGGATGAAACCATGCAGAACATAATCGCATCAAACGAAGCCAAGGCCCGTCCGGTCCAACTGGTGCTGAGCCAGGCCACGACCGCGGCGGAAGTGCGCGAAGTGCAGCGTTTGCGCTACAAGGTGTTTATCGAGACCATGGGATTGACGTCGCTGGCCAATGCCGATGGCCTCGACAGCGATGAATTCGACGCGCATTGCGATCACCTGATCGTGCGCGACGCCGATACCCTGAAAGTGGTGGGCACCTACCGCGTGCTGAGCGCGGCCAAGGCGGCCAAGATCGGCCGGCTGTATGCGGAAAACGAGTTCGACCTGAGCCGCCTGAAGAACCTGCGCGGCCGCATGGTCGAAGCGGGCCGCGCCTGCATCCACCCGAAATACCGCGGTGGCAGCGTGATCATGCTGCTGTGGTCTGGCCTGGCCGAGTACATGCGCCGCGAGCGCTGCGACTACCTGGTCGGCTGCGCCAGCATCAGCCTGGCCGATGGCGGGCATAACGCCGTTGCCGTGTACCAGGCGCTGGCGGAAAAGCACATGGCCCCAAGCGAATACCGCGTCACGCCGCACCTGCCTTTCCCCATTCACCAGGTGGAAGCGGCGCACAAGCCGCAGGTGCCGCCGCTGATCAAGGGCTATCTGCGTTCGGGCGCCTGGATTTGCGGCGAACCGGCGTGGGACCCTGATTTCGAAAGCGCCGACATGTTTATGATGATGCCGCTGGCGAATCTGGACGAGCGCTATGCGCGCCATTATGGCGTGGTGCCTGGCTAAGGCTAGTGCCGGGAAGTGACGCCTGCAGCTGGCTGGCCAGCGCCTGCACGGCGCTGCGCAAGCCGCTGCGCAAGCCGGTCTGCGCGCTGTCGGGCGGCAGCAGTTCGAGCAGGAAGCGCAGCGGCACGGTGACCGCTTCGGGTTCGCCGATGCTGCCGTGGCGCCGCACGGCGTCGTGGTACAGGGCCAGGAATACGGCGCGCGCGGGCGCGTCGAAGGGCTGGCCGTCCAGCACTTGCCACAGGGCCGCCAGCAGGGCGGCGCGCACGGGGGCGCCGGCGTCGATGGCGCGGTGTTCGTCCGCGTGGCGCTGGCGCGCATAGGCGATGGCGTCGTGCAGCAAGTCGCCCAGTTGCGCATCGAGCGCGCGCCACGCGCTGCCGTCGCCATGGGCTTGCAACAGCAAGGCACCCGTCAGTGCCTGGAAAATCAGGTCGCAATCGGCCACGCCGCTGCGCAGCCGCGCTTCTTCGAGCGCGGCCAGGCAGGCTTCGGTCATGGCGCGCAGCGCCGGCGCGCCGGAGCTTCCTTCGGCGCAGGCCAGGCGCGCCTGCAAGGCCCAGTAGCGTCCCAGCAGTGCCAGGCGCTGCGCCGTGGGCGCCAGCGCCACCAGCAGGTCGATATGCTGTTTTCCATCCTGCAGCAACTGCCGCCCCTGCGCCATATCGGGCACGGCAGGCACCTCGATGCCGGCGCCCGCATCGATGCCGCACAGGGCCGCGCCCTGGCGTATCTCCAGTTCCGCCCAGTGCGCCAGCGCGCGCAAGCCCACCTTGCCGTCGGCCGCGCTGTGCGCCGCCCGGTAGTGTTCGATGGCGCGCAGGGTGTTTTCCAGTCCCCCCAGGCCGGCGCGCGTGGCGGCCATGTTTTCGCGGATGTCGGCGCAGCCGAAGAAGCGCGTGCGCACGGCTTCCTCGATGCTGCCCAGCTTTTCCTCGATGGCCGCGCGGCGCGCCGGATCGGCGCCCGCCAGGCGCGCATGCAGGGTTTCCAGGTCGGCCAGCAGGTGGCCGTGGTAGTGGTAATCGGGCGCCTGCCAGGGCCGGCTCTGGGTATTCGGAAAGCGGTAGCGGTCGTCGCCATACGCCTGGTAGGCGCCCCAGGTGTTCGAGGCGGGAAATTGGACATACGCCGCCTCGCGCGCCAGGCGCACGGCGTCGCCGAAGTGTTCGCCGTTCAGCATGGCGTGATAAAAGCTGTGCGCAAAGATGCTGGCCGCCTGGTCGTCGATGCGCCAGCCGGCCGCGATGACCGCCTGCGAGCCCATTTCAATAAAGGCCGTGGCCAGGCTGGCAGCCAGTTTCGACCATGGCGCGATCGCGTCCGGGCGCATGTCGCCCAGGTGGCAGCAATTGATGAAGACGAATTGCGGCACGCGCTTCAATTTACCCACCTGCGCCGCCGTCAGCCGCGTCTTCTGTCCCAGCACCAGACCCGTATGGGCGATGCCGGGGCCGGCCACTTCGCCATGGCCGGCCAGATGGATGGCGAAATAGCGCTCGTCGAACAGGTGTACCAGCACGCGCTGCGCCTGCGGGCGCAGCAGCTCGCGCACCTGGTAGCCGTACGCGTGGAACATGCGCGCCACGTCCTGCGCCTCGGCTTGCGCGGCGGGCAGCTCGGGCAGGCCGGAATCGGTGTCGCCGATCACCAGCACGCTGTTGCTGGGCGGGCTGGTGGCGGGCGGCTGCTCGCGCAGGCTGGCCAGCTGGCGCACCATGCCGATGCGCGTCGACAGCGGGCTTTCCTCGCTGCCCGCCTCGTCGCGCATCAGCTCCCATGGATAGATGGCGGCGCTCTGGTCGACGGCCAGGATCAGGCCGCGCATCTCGGGGATGGCCGCCTTCAGGCCATTGGGCAGCATCAGTTCGTACAGCGCGCGCGACAGGCCCGGCTGGTCGGTGGTGTTGTCGGTGGCGTCCATGATCAGGCCATCGACGGCTTGCCGCTGGTTCGGCTCCTCGTCGACGCTGTTGTGGGCGCGGTCCGTCAGCACGGTGAAGCGCAGGGCGCCGGAGAGATCCGCGGCGACGATCTGCACGCGGCGCCAGCCATTGTCGCCGCTCAGGCTGGGCAGGATGCGCCGGTAGCCTCCGGGGCTGTGGCGGATGCGCCGCTCGAACGTGAAGCCGCCCTGGTAGCGCGCCTCGGCCATGATCTGCTCGATGGCCACGGCGGCGGCGATGGCGCGCGCCTCGGATTGTTCATAGATGGCGATGTGGCCGATGCGGCACGCCATGCCCGCGTCTTCCAGGCGCCGGTTGGCGCTGCGCACGCCATCGATCAGGGCCCGCGCGCACAGGGCGATGCTCAAGCCGCCATAGCCGGAACCGGACAACAGGCTGGCCACGCGCAAGCCGTGTGCGCCCATCGGCGGCACAACCGCATGGCCGGCGGCGCGCACCTGCAGGCAGACGCACGCGTATTCGAGCAAGCCGCCGGCAAAGGCGCGCGCCAGTTCGCCCGGCGTCAGTTCGCCCAGCGCACCGAGGCCGATGACGATGGCGCCGCCGGGCCGGCGCGCCGCATCGGGCTGCAGCACCACCAGGGCAGAGTCGGGGCGCTGCGGGAAGCGTCCCAGCGCGTGGATTTCCTGCAGCTTGCCCGCCAGCAGGCGGTCGAGAAAACTCATGCTGCCGCGCAGCGACTCGTAGGCGTAGCAGCCGCTCATGACGGGCGCGTCGGCCGAGGCCATGCTGCCGTGGATGACGGATAGGCTCAGCTGCGGCGCGCGGCTCTCGGCAGCGCTGACGGGGCCGGCGGCGCCGAGGGCGGCGTCGAGCAGTTCCGGCGGCTGCGGGTACAGCGGCCGCGCATCGGGAGCGTGCGCACGGAAGCGGGGCGGGGCGCAGCCTGGCGCGTGCGGCGGGTGCCGGGACAGGCCCGCGCCCTGGCCGCTGTCGAGCAGTTGCGCGATGGCCGGGTAGGTTTCTTTTTGCAGCAGCAGGTCGCCATGCGCCACCGGCAGGTAGCACGCTTCCACGCCGTCCGGCACCGCGCCTTGCCAGGCCGTGCGGCCATCGCCGTCCGGCGACCAGGCCGTCTCGATGCCGCCGTCGCGCAGGCGCAGCGCCACCGGCGTGTCGGCGCAGCCGGCCAGGTAGCTGCAAAGGCGGGCGTCGAGCGGGGCGGCCTCCAGCAAGGCGACGGTGGCGCGCGCCGCCGCCAGCGCCTGGGCCTCGGGCGCCTGCCAGCCGTCGGGCTGGCCCGCTTGCGCGTCGCCGGCGGCCAGCTGCGCCCACGCCTCGGCGTCGAAATAATCGATGCCGCCCGCCTGCGGCCACGGCAGCATGTCCAGCACGCCGGGAAAGGCGCGCACGAAGCCGAGAAACTGGCGCCGCGTGTGCTTCCAGCCGATCCAGCAGGCCAGCATCTGCACCAGCCGGTCGCGTCCCAGCAGCACTTGCACCATCGCCTGCGTGCCCCGGTTGGCCGTGCCCACCTGCAGCAGGCGGCTGCCGGGCAGGGCGCCGAAGCGCTGCCAGCGCTCTTTCAATGCCAGGCGCGCCACCAGCCCGCCCGTGCCGTGCGCAACGATGCGCAATGGTTGTCCGCGCTGTTCGGCGTCGCGCATGGCCTCGTCGAGCACGGGCAGGAAGGCATTGCCGGAGTGCTGCAGCGACAAACGCCAGTCATACGTAAAGGGCCGCACTTCCTGGCTTTGCGCGAGAAAGCGGGCAAACGGCTCATAGCACGATTCGACCCAGCCGGCGCTGACGATGTGCGGCTGGCCCACGGCCAGGCGCTCGATGCGCCCTTCGACCAGGTTGACTGGGTCGAACCAGATGCGGTTGCTGCCCACTTGCAGATGGCTGCCCATGATATCGGGCAGCAGCAGCACGATGGGGGCGTGCGCGCGCCGCTTCGGCACTTCGCCGCCGCGTCCCAGCGCGCCGTGCTCGATGCCGGCCAGCGGCTGGTAGGCGCTGTCGTCGCCCGTGAGCGCCTGCACTGCCGCCAGGCCGGACGGTGCGCGCTCGAAGTAGTTCAGGTGGTGCGTCTGCGGCCCGCGCAGCAGCAGTTGCCGCACCGGCGTGCTGCGCGTGGCGCCGCCGGCCATCGAGGCGCAATTGACCACCAGGTCGTTCTGGCCGCCGTACAGCTGGTCGCCGAGGCAGTCGCCCAGCCAGCCCAGCAAGCCATCGCCGCTGCACGCGCCGGCCAGCACGTGCAGCGGACTGGCCACGCGCACGTCGGGCGCGTTGAGCAGCGCCACCAGGGGCGAGTCGGGCATCATCGCTTCCAGGCCCGGCAGGATGCGCGCGTCGCAGCGCTGCTGTACCACGGCCAGCAGGAAGGCCATGCCACCATCGGGCAGATCGTCCTGCGGCAGCAGGTTGCACATCACGCTGGCCCAGCGGTCGAGCCGGCCCGACATCAAGGTGGTGCCGCGTGCCGGGCAGGCCACGCGCACGAAGCGGGCGATGCGGATGGCGCGCGTCTTCAACTCCTCGCCCAGTTCGCGCAGGCGCGCCGCATCGGCGTCGTGGCCGCCGCGTCCACCCAGCCGTGCCTGCGCCGTGAAGTGGTCGATATCATGGCTGTTGAACGCTTCGCCGCCCACCGTGTTTTCGCTCAGCCGCTCCAGGCCGTCGCCGGCCAGGTCGACGGCGCCGCGGCTGTCGATGCGCTGCGCGCGCGCCAGCAATTCGCCCACCAGGCCGCCGCGCGAATGGGCCAGCAGGTGCAGCACGGTGCCGTGCGGCAGCTGGCGCACGAGCGCCAGCGCGTTCTCGATGGGGCTGTCGCTGAGGCTGCGGTGCTCGTAGCCGTAGATGCGGTTGCCGTACTGCGCCGCCAGCTGCGGCGCCAGGCCATTGCGCCACAGGCCGCCAAAGCTGCGCTGGGTCGACGAGGCCGTGCCGTGCAACAGCAGCAGCACCGGTTCCGGCCCGGCGGGCACGCTGGTGACGGACGTCATGCTGCCCGCTTCGATGCCGCAGCGGTACAGGCCCAGGCGCTGTTCCAGCTGGCGGTCCTGGAAGGCGCCCGCTGCCGCCAGCGCCGTCATGGCGGCGGCGCCGCAGCGGTACACGCGCACGGCCCGCAGCATCCAGGCGCCCAGGCCGTCGCGGCTGGCGCCGGGCGGCAGGCGCGCCGCCTGCGGGCGCAAGGCCAGCCCCACTTCGATGCTGGCGGGCGCGCCGTCGCGTGCCGCCATGGCCGGCCCCAGGTAGCGTGGTAGGTCCAGGCTGCTCGCCAGCAGCGAACTGCCGTCGCACAGCAGCAGCTGCACCACGTCGGCCGGGCCGATATCGAGGGCGATGCGGCAGCTGCCGATGCCGCGCGCGCCCGACAGCACGTGGGTTTCGGCATGCCAGCCGGGCGCGGCGGGGCAGTCGCCGGCGTCGGCGAGGGGATCGCGCGTGAGCGTCAGGCGCAGCACGGGCGGCGCAGAAGGGATGCTGGACATGCGGGTGGGATCACTGGTTAAAAGCTGACCTTGATACCTGCGGAGACTATGCGTGTTGTGTCAGATCAAGTTTGAGTGGAAATGCAGGGGAGAAGCTGGAGGGGCGTGCTGGAGCGGGAGGGCAGAGAAACGGTCAGCATGGTTTGGGCTGGGTCTCTTCGCTATCGTGCGCGGATCTGGTGCGCTGAGCGAACTGCGCGAATTGCATGGCAAAAGTTCATGGCGCCGGGGACCTGGGTGCCTGGCATGGCAAGACAACAGCGTGTGGTTCAGTGGACTGGCGTGGCGGACAGTTCCTTCAGTTCGCGGATGGTGATGTCCGATTTTTCATGCATGCGCAATAAAATCGTTGCACCGACCGACAGTTTGCCGTGACGAATCTTGCTGATGATGGGGGGCTGGACTTCCAGAACACGGCACAGTTCCGCATCATTTTTCAGGCTCATCTTCTCGATCAGGGTATCGAGCAGCTTGTTGGGCACAAAACTCGATGGTTCGAGCGCACGCGCCCGGTTCATCGCTTCAATCATTTCCAGCTTCTTTTGCCGAACGTTCATATACTCCTCCTTCAGGTTATGCAAGGGACGAGACCACTGTATGTGGTCCCGGCTAAAGTTCGTCATCGCAGTACGGCTGTCTGAGGTGACGTGACAACATGCGCGTTACAACATTAATAACCAGGCAAGTGTTTTCAATAATACTACGATAACAAAACTTGTGACAGATGGTCAGTTAAATTAACTGATTGTTTGATCAATTTGGTTGACCGTTGTTGTATTTTGTAAGCCGCTTTTTGTCAGGATCATGGTTCTGTCCGCCATTTCGGCGGCGGCCAGCGAATGCGTGACCATGATCGCGCAACTGCCGTTGGCCTTGATTTCGGCGCGCAGCAATTGCAGGATGCTGTGCGCCGTATCGGGATCAAGGTTGCCGGTCGGCTCGTCGGCCAGCACCAGGGCCGGCTTGTGCACGAGCGCGCGGGCGATGGCCACGCGCTGCATTTCGCCGCCCGACAATTGTTGCGGAAAGTCGCCGCCGCGTCCGCCCAGGCCGACCGCTTCGAGCATGCTGGCGGCACGCTCCTGGGGCAATCCGTTGAGCAGCAGCGGCAGGGCCACGTTTTGCAGCAGGGTCAGGTGCGGCAAGACGTGGAAGGCCTGGAAGATAAATCCCATGCGGGCGCGACGCAGCCGGGTCGCGGCGGCGTCATCGAGGCTGGACATGGCAATGCCGTCCACCAGGATAGGGTGCGCTTCGGCACCCGCATCGGGCGTATCGAGGCCGGCGATCAGGTTCAGCAAGGTCGACTTGCCCACGCCCGAGTCACCCATGATGGCGATGAATTCCCCGGCCTTGAAGCGGCAGGAAATGTTGGCCAGCACGGGACGCGCATGGGCATAGGACTTCGACAGATGGCGCAATTCGAGCATGGTGATCTTGATTAATAACGGCTATCGTAAGGGGAGGCACGCGGGGGAGAGGGGGCCTGGGAACTGCAAAGGGGCGCGGATTGTTTGGCCGGCAATGTGTAGTATACGACAGGCTTATCATTTTTGCTGGGCAATACCAATTTTGTGTGCACACTGCTCGTTTGATCTTACGTTATCTGTCGCACGGCTGGCTTGTGCGGATTCCGCTATGATGGAAAAAAGTCATCGGAAAAGGCGCCTGCACACCACTATGGCAGGGGCGGCGCCCGGTGGCTGACCGTGCAAGCCCTTCGTGAACCTTGATAGACGACGCCAGCCCATGACCATGCCACTCGCGCAACAGCAGTCAGATTTGTCTCCCGCCAGCAACGCCGAAGTGGCCAGCGCCACTCCTGCCACGATAGTCGAGATCAGCAGCGGCCTGCTGGCGCGCGATGCCTGGACCTCGCCCAAGTACCTGTACGACGCTTTGGGCTCGAAACTGTTCGAAGCCATCTGCGCCTTGCCCGAGTACTATCCGACGCGCACGGAGGCGGCCATCTTCGCCCGTTACGGCGCCGAGATCGCACACGCCGTGGGGCCGGGCAGCACCCTGATCGACCTCGGTGCGGGCAATTGCGCCAAGGCCGCCAGCCTGTTCCCCCTGCTGCACCCGGCCCAGTATGTGGCTGTGGATATTTCCTATGAGTTCCTCAGTGAATCGCTGAGCCGGCTGCAGCAGCGCTTTCCGCACATCGAGATGACGGGCCTGGGCCTGGATTTCTCCAGCCGCCTGGACTTGCCCGACAGCGTGCGCGAGGCGCGGCGCTTGTTCTTCTATCCCGGCTCATCGATCGGCAACTTTGCGCCTGAACAGGCGACCGCCTTTTTGCGCCGCCTGCGCGCGAATGCGGACGGCGATGGCGGCTTGCTGATCGGCGTCGACCTGATCAAGGACGATGCCATCCTCGACGCCGCCTATGACGATGCGCTGGGCGTCACGGCCGCCTTCAACCTGAACATGCTGCGCCATGTGAACGGCTTGATCGGCGCGGACTTCGACGTGCGCGCCTGGCAGCACCACGGTTTTTTCAATGCCGACGAGCGCCGCGTCGAAATGCACCTGGAAGCGCGCAGCGAACAAGTTGTCCATTGGAAAGGTGGCCAGCGCCGCTTCGCGAAAGGCGAACGCATCCATACAGAAGACAGCTACAAATACACCCGTGCAAGCTTCGTCGGCTTGCTGGAGCAGGCGGGGTTTTCCACTGTGCAAGTCTGGACGGACCCGCAGCAGTGGTTTGCCGTCATCTATGCGCGCGTCATCAGGGACTAACAACGCCTGACCAAACCTACTGCGCGTCGCGCTTTGCGGCCTGCGATGCTCACCGTACTAAAGTACGGTTGCGCTTCTTAGCCACAAATCACTGCCGCTCGCTACGGTTTTGTCAGGCGTTCAAGATGCCAACACAAGACAAAAAACTACCATGCTGATCGATTATTACAATACAGTGCGCCAGCACTCGCTGCGCCTGGCCGAACCGCTGTCCGACGAGGATTGCGGCGCCCAGTCGATGCCGGACGCCAGTCCCGTGAAATGGCATCTGGCGCATACCACCTGGTTTTTCGAAACGTTTATTCTGGAAAGCATGGAAGCGGCGTTCGCGCCGTTCCACCCGGCCTTCCGCGTGCTGTTCAATTCCTACTACAACGGCGTGGGCGAAAAACACCCGCGCGCCCAGCGGGGCTTGCTGACGCGGCCGGGCATGGCGCAGGTGCGCGCCTACCGGGCCAACGTCGATGCGCGCATCGCCCGCTTGCTGGCGGGCGAGCTGGCGCGGCCCGAGCGCGAACGCCTGAGCATGCTGCTGGCGCTGGGCCTCGAACACGAGCAGCAGCACCAGGAGTTGCTGTTGACGGACGTGAAACACCTGCTGGCGCAGAGCGCGCTGTTTCCGGCTTATCTCGACAACGCCGCGCCGCCAGCGCCGCAAGCTGCGCAGCCCGCGGCCTGGCTCGCGTTTGACGGCGGCCTGGCGCAGATCGGGCATGCGGGCGATGGTTTTTGCTTCGACAATGAATTGCCGCGCCATCCGCAATATGTGGCGCCGTTCGAGCTGGCCACTGCGCTGGTGACGAATGGCGAATTTCTCGCCTTCATCGAGGCGGGCGGCTACCGCACGGCGCATTGGTGGCTGGCCGAAGGCTGGGACTGGGTGCGCAGTCAACAACTGGCATGTCCGCTGTACTGGCAGCGCGATGACGCCGGGCGCTGGCAGGAATTCACCTTATTTGGCTTGCGTCCGCTGGACTGGCAGGCGCCGGCAGTGCACCTGTCGCTGTTCGAAGCGGACGCTTATGCGCACTGGGCTGGCGCGCGCCTGCCGACGGAAGCCGAATGGGAAGTGGCGGCGCAAGGCGTCGCCGTGCAAGTGGGGCAGCTGCATCCGGCCGCCGGTGCGCCGGCAGCGGGACTGCGGCAAATGTTCGGCCACTGCTGGCAGTGGACCAGCAGCAGCTATGCGCCGTATCCGGGCTACCGCACGGCACCCGGGGCGCTCGGTGAATACAACGGCAAGTTCATGCTGAACCAGTATGTGCTGCGCGGCTCGTCCTGCGCCACGCCGGCCGGCCATGCGCGCGCCAGCTACCGCAATTTCTTCCCGGCCGGCGCGCGCTGGCAATTTTCCGGCATCCGCCTGGCGCGCCAAGTGGAGTAGTTTGCTTAGTTCAAGCGCGGAACGGACGGGGCAGGGCGGGCTGGCGCCTTGGCGCCGGCGTTGTGCTCCAGCTTGAACTGGCTGACGAGAGTTTCCAGCTCGCCCGCCTGTTCATGCATGGCTGCCGCCGCTGCGGCTGCCTCCTCGACCAGGGCCGCATTTTGCTGCGTCGTCTGGTCCATCTGCATGATGGCGGCATTGATTTGCTCGATGCCTTCGCTTTGCTCGTGGTTGGCGACGCTGATTTCACCGACGATGGCGCTGACCCGGCCCACGCTGGCCACCACTTCATCCATCGTGGCGCCCGCCTGGCTGACCAGCTGCGCGCCCTGTCCCACCCTGTTGACGGAGTCGGCAATAAGTTCCTTGATTTCCTTGGCGGCCGCCGCCGAGCGTTGCGCCAGGTTGCGCACTTCGGTGGCCACCACGGCAAAGCCCCGTCCCTGTTCGCCGGCGCGCGCCGCTTCCACGGCCGCGTTCAGGGCCAGGATATTCGTCTGGAAGGCGATGCCGTCGATGACGGCGATGATGTCGACGATCTTGCGCGAAGAGGCATTGATGGCATCCATGGTGCCGATCACTTCCGCCATGGCCGTGCCGCCGCGCTGGGCGATGGTGGATGCCGAGCGGGCCAGGCTGTCCGCCTGGCGCGCATTGTCGCTGTTGCTGCGCACGGTGCTCGTCAGTTCGATCATCGACGAGGCCGTTTCTTCCAAGGCGCTGGCTTGCGCTTCCGTGCGGGCCGACAGGTCGGCATTGCCGCTGGCAATCTGGCTCGACGCCACGGCGATGGTGCCCGTGCCGCCACGCACTTGCCCCACGATGGTGGCCAGGCTGGTATTCATGTCGCGCAGCGCCTGCAGCAGCTGGCCCGTTTCATCCTTGCCGTCGGCCACGATTTTACTGCTCAGGTCGCCTGCGGCCACGGCTTGCGCCACGCGCAGCGCATACGCGATCGGCGTGGTGATCGAGCGCGTGACACGCCATGCAAAGAGCACGCCCAGCAGCAGGGCGGCCGTGCCCAGGCTGGCCATCAGCATATTCGCTGCGGAAATATTCTGCTGGATTTGCTGGCCGCCATGCACGACCACTTCGCGCTGGAGCTCATTGAGGCGGTTCACGGATTTTTGTAATTGGTTCAGGGCAGGCAGCGTATCGTCGCGCACGTGTTTGGCCGCTTCCGCGCGCTGTCCCGCCACCAGCAGCTTGTCGGCCTGGCTGAACGAGACGACATAGGCTTTGCGCTGCTGCTTCAGGGTGGCCAGCAGTTCCTTGCCTTCAGGCAGCACGATCAGGCGGTCGAGGATGACTAGCGCATCGCTGATGGTAGCCTTGTTGGCGTCGATTTCGCCGTGGATGGCGTTGGCGCGGGCCGGATCTTCATGGATGAACAGTTCCAGCACCAGCGCCGCGTTCGAACGCGTGGTGCTGCGGATGGTGGCGATGGCATCGGCCTTGGCCCAATCTTTCTCGATGATGGACTCACTGAGCCCACCGATTTTGTCCAGGCGCAACAATCCCGTGCCTACGAGCACTGCCATCAGCAGCAACACCACGCCAAAACCGGCGCCCAGGCGCACGCCTATCTTCATATCCGTCAATTTCATACTCATTCCCTCGGTAGCTAAAATCTTGTCCCCGGTGGTCTTATTATGAGTCGATTATACGGCGCGTGATACTTCTTTTGCAGCAACAATTGCCTTGGAGAAATGAAAAAGCGGCACGGCGATCAAGCCGTACCGCTTTTTCTCCCTATGAGGGATGCCCGAGCCGTGCTCAGGCGGTGCTGGCCGCCACGTCGGCCGCTGTTGTTTTTTCGGCTTCCGTCTGTCCGATGCGGCGGTTCACTGCCGACAGCACGGCCTTGAACGAGGCGGTGACGATATTGCTGTCGATGGCGGCGCCGAACAGGGTCGGGCCATTATCGAGGCGCAATTCGACGTAGCACGCCGCTTGCGCGTTGGCGCCCGAGCCGATCGAGTGCTCATGGTAATCCATCAATTTGATGTCCAGGCCCAGCGCATTGACGAAGGCGTCGATGGGGCCGTTGCCGCCGCCTTGCAGGGCCAATGGCGTCTGGCGGTGCGACAGGCTGATGTCGATCTGCACGGATTCGTCGCTGCTGGTGTCTTCCACCATGCGGTGCGCGGCGTAGGCGTACGGCGCCGTCTGCTGCAGGTATTCCTTCTGGAAGATGTCATGGATATCGTGCGCGGCGATTTCGCGGCCCGTGGCGTCGGCCACGGCTTGCACAGCGCGCGAGAATTCGATCTGCAGGCGGCGCGGCAAGACCAGGCCGTATTCCTGTTCCAGCAAATACGCCATGCCGCCCTTGCCAGACTGGCTGTTGACGCGGATCACGGCGTCGTAGCTGCGGCCCAGGTCGGCCGGGTCGATCGGCAAGTACGGCACTTCCCAGATGCTGTCCGGTTGTTGCTTGGCGAAACCCTTCTTGATGGCATCCTGGTGCGAACCGGAAAACGCGGTAAACACCAGGTCGCCCGCATACGGGTGGCGCGGGTGGACGGGCAACTGGTTGCACTCTTCCACGCACTTGCGCACGGTATCGATGTCGGAGAAATCGAGGCCCGGGTGCACGCCTTGTGTGTACAAATTCATCGCCAACGTCACCAGGTCGACGTTGCCGGTGCGCTCGCCATTGCCGAACAAACAGCCTTCCACGCGGTCGGCGCCCGCCATCACGGCCAGCTCGGCCGACGCGACGGCCGTGCCGCGGTCGTTATGCGGGTGCACGCTGATGATGATGGAATCGCGGCGCGCCAGCTTGCGCGACATCCATTCGATCTGGTCCGCATACACGTTGGGCGTGCTGCATTCCACGGTCGACGGCAGGTTGATGATCATCTTGTTGGCGGGCGTCGGCTTCCAGATGGCGCTGACGGCGTCGCAGATGTGCTTGGAGAAATCGAGTTCCGTGGTGGAAAACGATTCCGGCGTGTATTCGAAGCCCCATTCCGTTTGCGGATGCTGCGCCACCAGCTGTTTGACGAGGGTGGTGCCGGTGGTGGCGATGTTCGTGATTTCTTCGCGCGACATGCCGAACACGACCTTGCGGAACACGGGCGCCACGGAGTTGTACAGGTGCACGATGGCGCGCTTGGCGCCGACCACCGATTCCACCGTGCGGCGGATCAGCTCTTCACGCGACTGCGTCAGCACGATGATGGTGACGTCGTCCGGGATGCGGCCTTCATCGACGAGTTTGCGCACGAAGTCGAAATCCGTCTGCGATGCCGATGGGAAACCCACTTCGATTTCCTTCAGGCCGATGGCGATCAGCATGTCGAAGAAGCGCAGCTTCTTTTCCGCGCTCATCGGCTCGATCAAGGACTGGTTGCCGTCGCGCAAGTCGGTGCTCATCCAGATAGGCGGTTTGCTGATGATCTGGTTCGGCCATTGACGGTCGGTCAATTTAACGGGAGGAAAGGCGCGGTATTTGGAAGCTGGGTTTTGCAACATCATGATCGGGTACTCCTGAAGATAGGGGGAAATCAATGGTTGTGGCGCAAGCTTGCCGGGCGGCCACGCAACACTAGGCCAGGCAAGCGATCGGTAGTTTTAGCAGGCAAAGCAGGGCAACGGCGCCGGTGGCGGTCGCGTCAGAAGTTACGGGTGTAGCGGGGGATGGTGCAAACATCATCAAACCTTCCAGGGTTTTTTGAAACACGCCGGCGTGTGGCCAGGCGAAGCAATGCGGCAAACTTATGCGCGTGCTAGCAGTAGTCGCGATAGCGACAGCAGGGAAGGGGAGGAATGTTTGAAGGAGGACATGCACTTAATGTAAGGGAAGTGGGGCGGGGCTGTCAAGCATATTTCGGCAGGGAACGATGCTGCTGCCATGCCGCGGCTCGGCTTATTGTTCCTGCGCAACTTACTTTTCCAGCGATATTGAATAATGCAGATTCCGTCTGGCGACCTGTGTCGCCCGCCCTGCTTTGGAGCTGCCAGCATGGAATCGTTGCTGAAGTACTATGAGCTGGAACTGGATATGTTGCGTACGCATCAGCAGGAGTTCGCTGCGCGCTATCCCGGCGTCGCCGGTGCACTGGGTCTGACTGGCAACAGTTGCCAAGACCCGCATATCGAGCGCCTGATCGAGGCCTATGCCTTGTGCAATGCCCGCACGGCCAAGAAAATTGATGATGCACGCCATGTTTTTACCGAGTCCATGCTGGAAGTGAATTTTCCACACTACCTGAGGCCATTTCCCGCGTGTTCGATTGCCCGCGTGGACGCCAGCGGCGTGCCGGGCCAGGCGCGCGACGGCATCGATATCTTGCCACGCGGTACCTTGATGCATGCACCGCCATATCAGGGCGTCGTCTGCAAGTTTCGCACCGCCTATGACGTGGTGCTGGCGCCGCTCAGCCTTGCCGGCGCGCGCTTCGTCCCCGTGATGGATGTTGCTGCGGCGGTCAGCTTACCGTCCGACATAGCGACTGCGATCGCCATCGATATCGTGTCCACGTCGGCCACCGGTACGCTGGAGCAATTGATGCTGCCTGCCGTACGCGTCTTCATCGACGGCACGCCATCGCTCACGGCCACCTTGCGCGATGCCCTGTTTTTGCATGCCGCGCATGCGTGGATCGAGGCCGGCGGCGTGCAGTTGCCACTGGCGCAAGTGCCGCTGCGTGCCGTCGGTTTTTTGCCGGAGGAGGCGCTGTTGCCGCGCAAGCCCGGTTCCCATCGTGCCTACTGCCTGCTGACAGAATACTTTGCTTTTCCTGAAAAATTCCAGTTCTTCGATATCGACCTTGGCCAGATCACACCGCTGTTGCCGCCTGGATGTCAGCGCTGGACCTTGCATCTGGGTCTGCGGAACATCGCTGCCAGCAGCGCTGGCGCACGCCTGCTGCGGTCTGTATCGGCAAGCAATTTGTTGCTTGCCTGCACGCCGGTGATTAATTTGTTCCAGCAAGCTGCAGCGCCGATCCGGTTGACGCAAATGCACAGCGAGTATCCGTTGCTGGCCGAACATAAATATGCGCACGCGTATGACATTCATAGTGTCGACGCGGTGCGCCTGGTGCGCCAGGGCGCCCATGCCGGCACGGTGACGCACTGCCAGCCGTTTTATGCCATACGCCATGGGCAGGCTGGCGGCGCGAAGAGCCGTTACTGGGTGGCGCGGCGCGATGAGGCGCGGGCGCTCAGCCATCCCGGTTACGAAAGCAGCCTGGCGTTTGTCGAGGGCGACGAGGACGATACCTATGCCGGGATCACGACGGTATCGGTCGATCTGACTTGCAGCAATCGCAACTTGCCGAGTGCATTGCCAGTCGGTGCGCCAGATGGCGATCTGCGGCATGAGGGGACGGCTGGCGCGCTGCCGGTGCGCCTGTTGCGCCAGCCCACTCCGGCGTATCGCTTTAAAGCCGACTTGCCTGCGCAAGCCCGTTTGCTGGCATTGCTGTCGTTGAATCATCAGTCTTTGCTGGAGGATGGTCTGGCGTTGTTTCAGGAAATGCTGGCGCTCCATGATTTGCCTGCTTCACTCATGTCACAACGGCAAATTCAAGGCATCCAGGCCTTGACGCAGCGCGCCAGCAGCACCTGGATGCCCGACGCCAGTGGCGGCGTGCTGGTATTTGGCATCGACGTCTTGCTGACGGTGGATGAAGAGGCCTACGTCGGCAGCGGCCTGCATGCCTTCGCGCAAGTAATCGAGCATGTGCTGGGCATGTATGTGCATGTCAACAGCTATTGCCGTTTGCTCGTCATTTCGCACAAGAGTGGGAAGGAGTTGCTGCGATGCCCGCCCCGCAATGGCCAGCAAGCACTGGCGTAATCGCGCTGCTGTCCCAGGCGCCATACCGTTTTGGTTTCTTTCAGACCGTGCGCCTGCTCGAACGCTGGCTATGCCGGCAGGGCGCGTGCGCCGAGTCCGCACTGCACGAGGGCTTGCGTTTCCATCAGAGCGTTGCGCTGGCCTTTCCTGCCTGCGAGATAGAGGCGGTGTGGCATGACGGCGAGCATGGCCGCCTGCACCTGCGGCCCAGTTTCATGGGCTTGCTGGGTGTGAATGGCACCTTGCCCCTGCACTATACGGAGCGGCTGGTGCGCAAGGAGCGGGCCACGGGCAATGCCGGCGCGCGTGCTTTTCTCGACGCCTTGTCGCAACGCGCGCCCGTGCTGTTTTATCAGGCCTGGGCCGGCAGCCGGATCGAGTGCCAGGCCGACGCAAGCGGCCGCCCCGGGTTTTTGTCGTTGCAACTGGCGCTGGCTGGCGCCTGGCCGTCGCGCCTGGCAAGTACCGGCGCGCTGCCGCCGGAAGCGCTTGCTTACTACGCTGCTGCACTGCGGCAGCGGCCCGTCAGCGCCGAGTTGATGGCCGATGTGCTGGCGGATTATTTCAGCGTGCCCTTGCGTATCGAGTCCTTCGTCAGCACTTGGCACGTGCGCCCAAGCAATGAGCATTCCCTGCTCAACCGTAGCAACGCGAGCCTGGGGCAGGGCGCCATGCTGGGCGCGCGTTGCCGGCGCCGGGATTTGCGCCTGCGCCTGTACCTGGGGCCTTTGACTCGGGCACAGTTCGACGATTTTCTCCCCGGACATTCCGCTGCGCTGGCCTTGAAAAGCATGTTGAGCCTGTTTGGCTTGCCATGCATGCAATACGAAATCCGTCTGATCCTGCGCGCTGCCGACGTGCATGGCAGCAGCCTGACGGCCAGGGTGGAGCAGGGCGCAGCTGGCTTGGGGCAGGGCGCGCGCTTGCTGACCGGGGACGCCCGCCGCGACTGTGACGCCATGTGCTATGACATCCGATTTCCCGGTGCCGCTTGATGCGCCGCAATTGGCCGCCGGCAAATGTATGAATACTGATGAGCTGGGAACGAGGCGTATCGGCACTGGGGAGATGGAATGGAGAACGCGGACGAATTCATGCAGTTCATGCTGGCGGCGAAGGAGTTGAACTCCGGTAACCGTCCGTTGCGCCTGCGCCTGGCGTATGCGGACGGAATCAACGACGATGTGCTGTTGCCGCAGCAGGTCGAGGGTCGCGAAGCCATTTGCGCCGGCCTCGAGTACCGCATCCGTTGCGTTTCGCTCGATGCGCACTTGCCGCTCAAGCAGTTCATCGGTGTCCCGTCCGAGTTGCAGATCGTTACCGACGCTGGGCAGTTGCGCAAGGTGTGCGGCATCGTCGCGCAGGCATCCGCCGGATTGAGCGATGGCGGCCTCGCCACTTATCAGCTGGTGCTGCACGATGCGCTGACCTTGATGGAAAAACGCCGCAATACGCGTGTGTTCCGCGGCAAGACGGAGTTGGAGATCGTCGAACTGCTGATTGCCGAATGGCGGCTGGGCAACACCATCATCGGCGCCACGTTTGCTTGCGAAATCGATCAGGCCTTGGCCGGTCGCCACTTTCCGGCGCGCGAACTGACCATGCAGCACAATGAATCCGATGCCGCATTCATCCGGCGCCTGCTGCGGCGGCGCGGCATTTCCTGGGTCATCCAGCCTGGCGCCGCACGGCATGGGACATCCGACGCCATGCCGTCGCACGTCTTGTTGCTGTTCGATGATGCCAGCCGCCTGCCGGAGCATGTGGCGCCTGTCATCCGCTACCACCGGGCGGACGCCACCGAAGAGAGCGATACCATCACGGCCTGGGGCGCCGTGCGCACCCTGCAGGCAGGCAGCATGGGGCGCCATAGCTGGGATTATGCGGCGCCGCGCAACCGCCAGTTCATGCAGACGGATGCGGGCGGCATGGCAGATCAGGGTGCCAGCGGCAATTGCCTTGCAGCCAAGCTCGACGACTATTTTGTGGCGACGCCGCACATGGGCAATGACGCAGAAGATTTCCGTCAGCTGGGCTTGCTGGCGATGGCGCGCCATGACGTGGAAACCAAGTGTTTTCATGGCGAGGGCGTGGTGCGCTCGCTGGGTGCCGGCCAGCAGTTCAGCCTGGAAGGTCATCCGGAAATCGACCAGCATCGGCCAGATGCCCGGCGTTTCCTTGTCACCGCATTGGAAGTGCATGCCAGTAACAACCTGCCGCGCGCCCTGGATGCGCGCATCGCGCGTCTGTTTGCCGCCAGTGACTGGCTGGCGCAAGGCGCAACCTGGGTGGCAGGGGAAACGGGGCCGCAAACGCCGCGTTATCGCATGCGCTTCAGTTGCGTGCGCGCCAGCGTGGTCCTGGTCCCCGCATTCGATCCGCAGCGCGATGTGCCCCAGCCGCAACTGCAAAGCGCCATCGTCGTCGGGCCCAGCGGCGAAGAAGTGCATTGCGACGAGCAAGGGCGCATCAAGGTGCGCTTTCCCGCCACGCGCGCCGCCGACCATGCACATGCGCAAGGTTCGGGCGCCTCGGATACGGAGCGCGACACGGCCTGGCTGCGCGTCGTCAGCAACTGGGCTGGCGATGGACAGGGCAGCGCGCACCAGTGCGGCACCTTGGCCTTGCCGAGAGTCGGGTCGGAAGTGCTGATCGGATTTTTGGCGGGCGACCCGGACCGGCCGATTGTGCTGGGACAATTGTTCAACGCCGTGGCGCCGCCACCGGCGCTCAGCAAGCGCGGCGCGCTGCCTGGCAACCGCTACCTGGCTGGCATGCGCAGCCGCGAAGTGCGCGGCCAGGGCGGCAATCAGCTGCGTTTTGACGATACGCCCCGGCAAATCAGTGCCCAGCTGGCCAGCGATCACGCCACCACTGAGCTCAACCTTGGGTTCCTGGTCGAGCCGCGCGCCGGCGGCGCTGGCCAGCAGCGTGGCGACGGATTCGAGTTGCGCAGCGATCACGGCGGCGCGATCCGCAGCGGCAAGGCGCTGCTGCTGTCGGCCTGGCAGCGGCTCGACGCGACGGGTGGCCAGTTATCGGCCGAGGAACATCTGGCGTTGATGCAAGAATGCCTGGACCTGTTCAAAGCGCTGGGCGAATACGCTGGCGCGCACCAGGCGCTGCCGGTCGACGTGGCGCCCGCCGCTGCTTTGAAAGAGGCGGTGGCTGCTGCCGTGGCGCCCACGGCCAGCCTGACGGCGCCCGCGGGGCTGGCGCTGAGCAGTCCGAAGACCATCGTCAGCTACGCCGGCGTGAATGCCGACACGGTGGCGCAGCAGCATGTACACGTGATCGCGGGCCAGCGCTGCAGCATGCAGGCTGGCGCTGGCGTTTCCGTGTTTGCCCACAAGGGCGGCATCACCCAGATCGCGCACCATGGCAAATTTCTCATGCAGAGCCAGTTTGACGAGATGCAGCTGAACGCCGCCAAGGCCCTGAAATTGACGGCCAATACCCGCCTGATCGGCATGGCGCAGGATGAAATCACGTTCATGACGGCCGGTGGCGCCTATCTGAAACTGGCGGGCGGCAACGTGGAACTCGGTGGTCCGGGTGCGCTGACCATCAAGACCGACGGCCATCACTGGAATGGTCCGGCCAGCAGCAAGGCTGAATTGCCGAGCTTTGACGAGGGCGACCTGGGCCGCATGCCACAGGTGCTTTCCGGCCTCGATGGCAGTCCCGTCAGTGGCGTCAAGATCGTTGTCGAGCGCGAGGATGGTTCGCAGCAAGTGGTCGATGCCGACAGCGAAGGCAAGGGTGCCGCCATCGTGGGCGACAGCCTGGAAAAACTCAAGGTGCGTATTTTCAGGCCGCGCGACTGAGCGTGGATAGTGCGTTGTCCATCATTCACGGGAGTCAGGCATGAGCGTACACAGACCCAAGGCGGGTTCCTTGCCCTTCGATGAAAGCAAATACCTGCAGATAGGCGAAAAAAACGGCTTGCTGCGCTTCGACCATGACACGCTGCCGATTACCACGCGCTTGCCCTTGCCGGGCATCATGATCTTCGTGCATGGCGTCAATTCCGACGGCGAATGGTATGACGAGGCGGAAACCGGTTTGTGCGCGGGATTGAACGCGCGCTTGCACCGGCGCCAGCATGATCCTGATCGCGGCCCGCAAGAGGGCATCGCCATGACGCCTGCCCGCTATTTGAAGCAGCTGACGCGCGACGGTTTCATTAACCCGCTGATGAAGCCGAGAACCTTCATGGAAGGCGATGGCTATTCGCCCGTGATCCGCTTTCGCTGGGGTTATGCGGCCAATGATATCGAGTTGCAGACGTATGGAAACGGCATATTTCTGAACGAGCAGAATTACTGGGGCGGGGGACCGTTCGCCAATGGCTGCAGTTCCCTGCCGGACTTGTGGGGTGAAGGCTTGTCGGACCAGCTGTTTTTGTGGATGCAGATCCAGCACATGAACCCCACCAATGACCGGCAGGTGTACGCCTGCCCGCCAAGGCCGTATTTCGTGCTGGCCGCCTACCGCCTGGCGCGGCTGATCGAGGCCATACGCCAAAAGCAGGCCGATGTGCCGATCACCATCGTGTGCCACAGCCAGGGCAATATGGTCAGCATGGCAGCGGCCTTTCTGGGCGAGCGGCTGCCCAAGGTGGCGGACTCCCAAGGCAGGATGTGGCCTTGCATTGCCGACAATTATGTCCTGTGCAATCCGCCGTACAGCGTGGTGGAAGACAACATGGCGGAGAACTGGACGTCGTCGAATCTGAAGGCAGCCGACGGCAGTACGGGCCGCCAGACGGCCGCGGCGCGCTTCGAGACGCTGGCGGCCTTCTTCGCCCTCATCGGCGAGCGGCGCGCCGCACAATGGCCGGCCGGGAAAATCGACCAGGCCATGAGCAGTGCGCACCACCCGTTCAAGGCGCAGCACGATATTGACAGTTATGGCGTGCGGGGCGCCACCGTGGGACGCGTGACCTTGTATTGCAATCCGCACGACCAGGTGATTTCGTCCTTGACGGTGCAAGGCATCGGCTGGCGCGGCCTGGCCGGCCCTGTGCTGGACAAGAATGGCCTGCCAAAGAAAGACCGCCATGGCAAGCCCGATCCCGGTGAAATCGCCAGGGCAGGCGGTGAGGGAATATTGACCCAGCGCGTGTTTGCCGAGCGTTTTCCCGTCGGCGTAAAAGGCGCGTACGACTACTGGGGCGATCATCGTCCTGCCATCGACTTTGGCAGCGACCATTTCTGGAATCCGCCTTCCATGATTTCCACGTATAGCGTGGAAAAGGGCCTGGAAGCGCAAGAGAACTGGCTGTTCCAGATACTCACCGTGGCGTTTGCGCCCATCGCCATCGTGGCCACCGCATTGATGCGCAAGCGTATCAATGCCTCGCCCGACAAGTACTGGAAAATCCCGCTGGAAGCGCCCGACCTGCCGGAGACCTTCTTTCCGCAGGCGAAGTTGTTTGGCGAGATCTGCCCCAGCTTTGACATGGGACTGCATCCGCATGGCTGGAATCGCAACAAGGATGCCGCCCATCCGGCCGGCGACCCGTTCCATGGCGAGCGCGAGCTGTCGATACCGCGTGGCGGCCTGCATGGCGAAAAACAACGCACCGATGCGGCGCGCGGCAACGAGGAGAGCGAAGCGGCCCTGCAATACGAGTACCACGCCTCCCTGCGCATGATGGCCAAGCGCGAAGGCAAGGTAGAGAAAGGCAAACAAGTCACGGAAGAAGACCATCCCGAGACGGCGAGCGCGCAATACACGGCTTGGCGCCAGCGGAAAATCCAGGCGGGACTCGCTGGCAATGTCGGCACCTATGCCACCGATCACTCCACCATTTTGACCAATAGCGAGCATTCCAGAAAGGCACTGGCGTATGACGTGGCCGTGGGCTGTTGTCATTTGCTGGAAACGGATTTGCGGGAGTTGCGGACGATGGCGGATTGGCGGTTTCTTGACGATCTTGCAGGCTCTGAACATATGAATATGTCTATTGAATATTTTTACGAAGGAAAAGTGAATGGAGTCGCGCCTTCGAAGTGGGTAAGAAAATCCGTAGATGGAGTAATGCCTAAAAAAATAAGAGATTCGCGTGAAAATATTGTGCCTTAATTTGTATTTAAAAGTATTTGTATAGGAGGGAGAATGGCTAAGAATTTCATATTTACTTCTGTCGCGGCGATCATGGCGACGCTAGGGTTATCGTCATGCGCACTCAAATCGGAACCAATGATCGATAAAAGCAAAGCTGGTACTGCTGGTATCGGCATGCCGTTTACTGCCCAAGTAGTTGGGGTGCAATGGCTGAATCCACTTCATAGGCAAGATTATCCTACGGAGTGGCAGTTATTGTGGACTCTGGGAAAAGTGCGTCCAAATAAAAAAGACGACATGGTGGAGTTGTACCCGACTATATTTTCGAATGTCAGATCAGTTGCAGGAATAGTATCTTCGAATGAAGGAAAAATTACTTTTAGTAATTTTCATATTAAGTACGTCAGGCAAATAATAACAAAATTTCATGGTATGTATTTTTCCAATCCCACCTATTTTTATAACGCCCACGACTTCAAACACAAAAAAGGCTGGAATGAACTGGCCGGTATTCATGTTGAGTACGCTTTGCCTGCAGAACGGTTTGATCCCCTTCTCGCCGGGGAAGACTTGCGCAAGCAAATTACGAGTACTTTTTCCATCGGGAATCCGGACTTCCCCAACTCCTGGACCAAATCCACCCCGCCCGACGTGCGCGTGACGGCCGGTGGCGCGAATGCCGGATTCATTTCCCTGGCCGCCGCCCTCGATTACTTGCAGGCGCATCCGAAGGAAACGGTGTGGGTGATGAGCTGGGATGCGCCCAGTTTTCCGAAAGATGAGCAGATCAATGAAAACATGGTGTTGCTGGTGCTGGCCGGTCCCCATTACAAGACGGAGCGCGATGCGCTGGCGTGGATAGGCTATCCGGCCACGCAGCAGGTGAGCGCCTTTACGGCGCAGAAGGGCTTGCCGCCGCCGACGGTGCAGGCCTGGCAGGCGACCTTGGCGCAGGCGGCAGGCAATGGGCGCAAGAGCGAGGTGGATATCGGCTATGTGATCCACGACGCGCACAACACGCATCCGGCGTCATCGGACCGCATCGCCCACCTGGCGCAAACCTTGACGATGGAATTGCCGGCCTTCGATTTCCTCCGGCAGACCTTCAACACCCCGGCGCTGCTGGGTGAAATGGGCGCCGCCACGGCCTTGACGAATGTAGCACTGGGTATCGCGCAGGCAAATCACTTTGGCCAGAACGTGCTGGTGGCGGGCACCAGCGACGCCGGCCAGACGAGCGGCGTGCTGATTTTGCCGCCGGCCAAGGTGCGCCCCATCGACCCCGTGAAACCGTGGTTCCGCGCGCGCGGCGGCGGCAATGCCTATCTGATGTGGTGGGGCATACAGCATGCCTGGGCCACGCTGGACGCGGGACAGTTCAATGAGCAGGGGTATTCGAAGTAGGTGATGGGAATGGCGCGCAAGATGGCGTTTTCGATGAACTGACCAGGGTGAAAAATGAACCTTCTCTTTTCCTTTCGCAACTTGGCTGTACTGCTGGCGGGCCTGGCTTTATCGGCATGCGTGACGCATCCGGCGAGCAAAGACGACCGTGAGAATGAAAAAGTAATTGCCCAGCCCTTCATGGCGCAAGTGGTGGGAGTGAAATGGTTGAACCCGCTTCAACGCCAGGATTATCCGACTGAGTGGCAATTGCTATGGACCCTCGGGAAAGTTAATCCGAATAAGAAGGATGATATGTTGGAGTTATATCCGGAGATTTTTTCAAAAATCAGGTTTGTTTCAGAAATTTCGCAGATAGAAAAAAGTAAGAGCAATTTTAGGAATTTTCATAAATCATATGTTTCAAATATGATTTAGATATTTCACGGTATGTATTTTTCCAATCCCACCTATTTTTATAACGCCCACGATTTCAAACGCCAAAAAGGCTGGAATGAACTGGCGGGTATTCATGTTGAATATGCCTTGCCTGCAACGCGCTTTGATCCCGTCCAGGCAGGTGAGGCCCTGCGCGAGGAAATCATCGATACTTTTTCGATCGGCAATCCAAGTTTCCCCAACTCCTGGACCAAATCCACCCCGCCCGACGTGCGCGTGACGGCCGGCGGCGCGAATGCAGGCTTTGTGTCTCTGGCGGCCGCCCTCGATTATTTGCAGGCGCATCCGAAGGAAACGGTGTGGGTGATGAGCTGGGATGCGCCCAGTTTTCCGAAAGATGAGCAGATCAATGAAAACATGGTCTTGTTGGTGCTGGCCGGTCCCCATTACAAGACGGAGCGCGATGCGCTGGCGTGGATAGGCTATCCGGCCACGCAGCAGGTCAGTGCATTTACGGCGCAGAAGGGCTTGCCGCCGCCGACGGTGCAGGCCTGGCAGGCGACCTTGGCGCAGGCGGCAGGCAATGGACGCAAGAGCGAGGTGGATATCGGCTATGTGATCCACGACGCGCACAATGCGCATCCGGCGTCATCGGACCGCATCGCCCACCTGGCGCAAACCTTGACGATGGAATTGCCGGCCTTCGATTTCCTCCGGCAGACCTTCAACACCCCGGCGCTGCTGGGTGAAATGGGCGCCGCCACGGCCTTGACGAATGTAGCACTGGGTATCGCGCAGGCAAATCACTTTGGCCAGAACGTGCTGGTGGCGGGCACCAGCGACGCCGGCCAGACGAGCGGCGTGCTGATTTTGCCGCCGGCCAAGGTGCGCCCCATCGACCCCGTGAAACCGTGGTTCCGCGCGCGCGGCGGCGGCAATGCCTATCTGATGTGGTGGGGCATCCGGCATGCCTGGGCGACGCTGGATGCTGGGCAATTCAATGAGCAGGGGTATTCGAAATAGACAATGTCGCAGGCTCAGGCATAGCGCACTTGCGCCGCCTGGGCCGGCATGTCCTGCGCCAGGCGCGCCAGGATGCGCTGCAGGGTGGCCGCCTCGGCGGGCAGGCGCGCCGCGAAGGCTGGCCAGCCGCGCAGTTCCAGCTGTTGCGGCATGTCCACCAGACCCGTGATGGCATCGTGGAAGGCATCCCAGTTCATGCCGTAGAAGGAAGGGAAGCCCAGCGCGGCGGCCAGTGCCGCATGCAACTGGCGCGGCGAGTTGATATCGCTCAAGTCGATTGTCACGAGGGCTTGGCGATTCATATTGCTCCCTTGAGCAAAAGGGCGTTCGACGAGCACAGCGCGGGCGCCTGGGCGGCCAGCCGTTGCGCAAGCGGGTCGCTCAGTGTGCGGCTGTCGGCAAATGGATGTTCTGACATAGTGGGAGCAAGTGACAAACCAGGCGTCAGTCTAGCAGCCGTGTGGTGGCAGAGTCGGCCTGCACGAACCTTGTCACCATAAACATTTAAGACTGCCTTCAGTGCGGACGGCCCCGCTTGCGCTACAATCGGTTCTCCTTTATTGCCACTGCCGCGCGCGGTTTCCCCTCTCCACCATGTTCCCTAAACGCCTGACCCTGCTTGCCCTGGCCGCCTTTGCGCTGGCCGGTTGCGATACCACCGCCCCGAAACCGATACAAGTATTGACGCCACCGGAACCCATCGTCGTCACGCCGCGCAAGATCAAGATCGGCCTGGCGCTCGGTGGCGGCGCGGCGCGCGGCTTCGCGCATATCGGCGTGATCAAGGCGCTCGAATCGCAGGGCATCCACGCCGACATCGTCACCGGCACCAGTGCCGGCAGCGTAGTGGGCGCGATGTATGCGGCGGGCAACTCCGGCTTCGCCCTGCAAAAGATGGCGTTCGACATGGACGAGGCGGCCATTTCCGACTGGGCCTTGCCCCTGTTCGGCAAGTCGTCCGGCGTGCTCAAGGGGGAGGCGCTGCAAAGCTATGTCAACAAGGCTGTCGGCGGCGTGCCGCTGGAAAAGCTCAAGATTCCGTTTGGCGTGGTGGCGACCGATTTGAAAAATGGCCAGCCGATCCTGTTCCAGCGCGGCAACACCGGCATGGCCGTGCGCGCCTCGTCGGCCGTGCCCGGCGTGTTCCAGCCCGTGACGATCGCCGGCCACACCTATGTCGATGGCGGCCTGGTCGCTCCCGTGCCCGTGCGCTTTGCGCGCGACATGGGGGCCGATTTCATCATCGCCGTGAATATTTCGTCGCAAACGGATACGCAAAAGGCCATCAGTTCGATGGAAGTGCTGATGCAGACGTTCGCCATCATGGGTCAGCGCATCAACCAGTTCGAATTGAAAGATGCGGACGTGGTGATCCAGCCCAGCCTGGGCACCATGAAGGGCAACGATTTCAACAGCCGCAACCAGGCCATCCTGGCGGGCGAGCAGGCGACTTTTGCCGTGATGGCGCAGCTCAAGCAAAAACTGAAAGCCAAACGCGAGCAGTGATGGATAGCGCCGCCGCGCATTTCGTATACAATTTTGTTTCAACATAACAAGGATGCACCATGCAATCGAAACCGATTTTGACCCTGGACGACGTAAAGAAAATCGCTGCCGCCGCCGAAGCGGAAGCGGTCAAGAATAACTGGGCGGTCGCGATCGCCATCGTCGATGATGGCGGCCACCTGCTGTGGCTGCAGCGCATGGACGGCGTGGCGCCGATCTCGTCGCACATTGCGCCATCGAAAGCCAAGACGGCCGCACTGGGCCGCCGTGAATCGCGCATCTATGAAGAGATGATCAATGGCGGCCGCGTATCGTTCCTGAGCGCGCCGGAAATCGACGGCTTGCTCGAAGGCGGCGTGCCCATCGTGTTTGATGGTCACTACGTGGGCGCCGTCGGCGTCTCGGGCGTGAAATCCGCCGAGGATGCGCAAATCGCCAAGGCCGGCATTGCGGCGCTAGTGTAAGTAGTAACCGGTATTGCTTTGCAAGCCGCCCCGCGCAAGCCGGGCGGCTTTTTTCATGGGGTGCAGGATTTATGCTGCTGCGCAAAAAAATGCCGGGCCTTCTGTATTTTCTTCCTTGTGAAAAAGCTTCCTTTTGGTTATAATTCAAAGGTTTAGCCAATCACACATATACCGTAGCGACTACCCATCCCCTCATTCAAAATGACCGTTGAAACACCCTGAGTGCATCTGGCTCGGGTAACTAGGCGGTCGGTCTGACGTGGCGCAGCTACGGTAACTTTATCAGGAGTTGCCCTTGCCGCCATTTTTTTCTGGCCCTGCCGTTCCAGCCATATTAGCGCTTGCTGATGGAACGATCTTTAAAGGTTTTTCGATCGGTGCCGCCGGTCATACCACGGGCGAGGTTGTTTTCAACACCTCGATGACCGGGTATCAGGAAATCCTTACCGACCCAAGCTATTGCCGCCAGATGGTCACCCTGACCTATCCGCATATCGGCAATACGGGCGTCAACCCGGAAGACGTCGAGTCTTCCAAGGTTCACGCCGCTGGCCTCATCATCCGCGATCTGCCCTTGCTGGCATCCAATTTCCGTTCCACGCTCTCCCTGTCCGATTACCTGAAAGCTGAAAATATCGTCGCCATCGCCGGCATCGATACACGCAAGCTCACGCGCATCCTGCGTGAAAAAGGTGCGCAGGGCGGCGCCATCCTGGTCGGCACGCAAGGCAATGAGCCATCCGCCGCGCAAGCGCTGGAACTGGCCCGCTCCTTCCCCGGCCTGGCCGGCATGGACCTGGCCAAGGTAGTGTCAAGCAAGGCCGCCTACGAATACCGCGAAACGGAATGGACCTTGGGCGAAGGCTACGGCCAGCTGGCGGACGCGGACGCGAAATACCACGTGGTCGCCTTCGACTACGGCGTCAAGCGCAACATCTTGCGCATGCTGACGGCACGCGGCTGCAAAGTCACCGTGCTGCCGGCGCAAGCGACGGCTGCCGACGCCCTGGCGCTGAACCCGGACGGCATCTTCCTGTCGAACGGCCCCGGCGATCCGGAGCCGTGCGACTACGCCATCGCTGCTACCCGCGAACTGATCGAGAAGGGTATTCCAACCTTCGGCATCTGCCTCGGCCACCAGATCATGGCGATCGCTTCGGGCGCAAAAACCTTGAAGATGAAGTTCGGCCACCACGGCGCCAACCACCCGGTGCAAGACCTGGAAACGAAGCAGGTCTTGATTACCTCGCAAAACCACGGTTTCGCAGTCGACGCGGCAACTCTGCCCGCGAATTGCCGCGTGACCCATGAATCGCTGTTCGACGGTTCCCTGCAGGGCTTTGCCCGCACGGACAAGCCGGCCTTCTGCTTCCAGGGCCACCCTGAAGCGTCGCCGGGCCCGATGGATGTTGCTTACCTGTTTGACCGCTTCATCAACTTGATGGCTGCGGAGGAGAAAAAGAAAAATGCCTAAACGTTTAGATATCAAAAGTATTCTGATTATTGGCGCTGGCCCGATCGTGATCGGCCAGGCCTGCGAATTCGATTATTCCGGCGCGCAAGCGTGCAAGGCCCTGCGCGAAGAGGGCTACAAAGTCATCCTGGTCAACAGCAATCCTGCGACCATCATGACGGACCCGGAAATGGCCGACGTCACCTACATCGAACCGATCACCTGGTCGGTCGTCGAGCGCATCATCGCCAAGGAGCGTCCTGACGCCATCCTGCCGACGATGGGCGGCCAGACGGCGCTGAACTGCGCGCTGGATCTGTTCAACAATGGCGTGCTGGAAAAATACAACGTCGAACTGATCGGCGCCTCGCCGGAAGCCATCGACAAGGCGGAAGACCGTTCGAAATTCAAGGACGCGATGACCAAGATCGGCCTCGGTTCGGCACGTTCCGGCGTGGCGCACTCGATGGAAGAATCGTGGGCCGTGCAGCGCACGCTGGGCTTCCCGACCATCATCCGCCCATCGTTCACCATGGGCGGCTCCGGCGGCGGCATCGCCTACAACGAAGAAGAATTCGAAACCATCTGCAAACGCGGCCTGGAAGCGTCGCCGACGAAAGAGTTGCTGATCGAAGAATCGTTGCTGGGCTGGAAAGAGTACGAGATGGAAGTGGTGCGCGACAAGGCGGACAACTGCATCATCATCTGCTCGATCGAAAACCTCGACCCGATGGGCGTGCACACGGGCGACTCCATCACGGTGGCGCCTGCGCAAACCCTGACGGACAAGGAATACCAGATCATGCGCAATGCCAGTCTGGCAGTGCTGCGCGAGATCGGCGTCGACACCGGTGGTTCGAACGTGCAATTCTCGATCAACCCTGTCGATGGCCGCATGATCGTCATCGAGATGAATCCGCGCGTATCGCGTTCGTCGGCGCTGGCATCGAAAGCGACGGGCTTCCCGATCGCGAAAATTGCCGCCAAGCTGGCCGTCGGTTTCACCCTGGACGAGCTGCGCAATGAAATCACGGGCGGCGCCACGCCGGCATCGTTCGAGCCGTCGATCGATTACGTCGTCACGAAGATCCCCCGTTTCACGTTCGAGAAATTCCCGACCGCCGATCACCACCTGACGACGCAGATGAAATCCGTCGGCGAAGTGATGGCCATTGGCCGTACCTTCCAGGAATCGTTCCAGAAAGCCTTGCGCGGCCTGGAAGTGGGCGTGGACGGCATGAACGAAAAGACCAAGGACCGCGAAAAGATCGAAGAAGAACTGGGTGAGCCTGGTCCTGAGCGCATCTGGTACGTGGGCGACGCGTTTGCCCAGGGTTTCACTCTGGAAGAAGTGCATCAGCTGACCAAGATCGACCCATGGTTCCTGATCCAGATCAAGGAAATCGTCGACCTGGAACTGTGGCTCGATACGCAGAAGCTGGAAAACCTGGACAAGAACACCCTGTACAAGTTGAAACAGAAGGGCTTCTCGGACCGCCGCCTGGGCTTTTTGCTGCAGACATCGGACTCTGCCATCCGCGCCAAGCGGCATGAACTGAATATCCGTCCCGTCTACAAGCGCGTCGATACTTGCGCGGCCGAGTTTTCGACCGACACGGCGTACATGTATTCCACGTACGACGAAGAGTGCGAATCGAATCCGACCGACAAGAAAAAGATCATGGTGCTGGGCGGTGGCCCGAACCGTATCGGCCAGGGTATCGAATTTGACTATTGCTGCGTCCACGCTGCCCTCGCCATGCGCGAAGACGGCTACGAAACCATCATGGTCAACTGCAACCCGGAAACCGTGTCGACCGACTATGACACTTCCGACCGTCTGTATTTTGAATCGCTGACCCTGGAAGACGTGCTGGAAATCGTCGCCATCGAAAAACCGGTCGGCGTGATCGTGCAGTACGGCGGCCAGACGCCTTTGAAACTGGCGCTGGACCTGGAAGCGAATGGCGTGCCGATCATCGGCACCTCGCCCGACATGATCGATGCGGCCGAAGACCGCGAGCGTTTCCAGCAAATGCTGCACAAGCTGGAACTGCGCCAGCCGCCTAACCGCACCGCGCGCACGGAAGCCGACGCTCTGGCGCTGGCGCAGGAAATCGGCTACCCGCTGGTCGTGCGTCCATCGTACGTGCTGGGCGGGCGCGCCATGGAAATCGTCCATGAGCAACGCGACCTCGAGCGCTACATGCGCGAAGCCGTCAAGGTTTCGCACGATTCGCCAGTGCTGCTGGACCGCTTCCTGAACGACGCCATCGAGTGCGACGTCGATTGCATCTCCGACGGCGAAACGACGTTCATCGGCGGCGTGATGGAACACATCGAACAGGCTGGGGTCCACTCGGGCGACTCGGCTTGCTCGCTGCCACCATACTCGCTGTCGCAAGAAACCATTGATGAACTGAAACGCCAGACGGCGCTGATGGCCAAGGGTTTGAATGTGGTCGGCCTGATGAACGTGCAGTTCGCGATCCAGAAGCAAGAGATCGACGGCGAAATGAAAGACGTCGTCTTCGTGCTGGAAGTCAATCCACGCGCGTCGCGCACCGTGCCTTTCGTTTCGAAAGCCACCGGTCTGCAACTGGCGAAGATCGCCGCGCGCTGCATGGTCGGCCAGTCGCTGGCATCGCAAGGCATCACGCAGGAAGTCGTGCCGCCATACTTCAGCGTCAAGGAAGCCGTGTTCCCATTCGTCAAGTTCCCGGGCGTGGATACCATCCTCGGCCCTGAAATGAAATCGACGGGCGAAGTCATGGGCGTGGGCCTGACCTTCGGCGAAGCGTTTGTGAAATCGCAGCTGGGCGCCGGCGTGAATCTGCCAAAATCGGGCAAGGTCTTCATCAGCGTGAAAGCGTCGGACAAGCCGCGCGCCGTGCAAGTGGCGCGTGATCTGGTCGAGTCCGGTTTTACCGTGGTCGCCACCAAGGGTACCGCCGCCGTGATCGCTGCTGCCGGCATCGCCGTCACGCCAGTGAACAAGGTGATCGAAGGCCGTCCGCACGTGGTCGACATGATCAAGAACCATGAAATCGTGCTGGTGATCAACACCGTGGAAGAAAAGCGCAGCGCCATCGTCGATTCGCGGGCCATCCGCACGTCGGCCCTGGCCTCGCGCGTGACGACCTACACCACCATCGCGGGCGCGGAAGCGGCCGTCGAAGGCATCCGCCACCTGGATGAGTTGCGTGTGTACGATTTGCAAGGTCTGCACAAGACCTTGAACTAAGTGCGTTTGCAGTGGCCGCCGTTAGGCGGTACACTGCATGCTTATCAACCACAGAGTTCCGTGCAGAGCAGCGCGCGGCCTCTGTGGTTTTCACTTGGTAAGTCCGTTAACCGTGGCAAAACACGGACAACGGCACCGATAACCAGCAGATAGTAGAGATAACATGACCTCAGTCCCATTGACCAAATACGGCGCAGAACTTCTGAAGGAAGAGCTGCATCATTTGAAGACCAAGGAACGCCGCATCGTCATCGATGCGATCGCCGAAGCGCGTTCGCACGGAGATTTGTCGGAAAACGCCGAGTACGATGCCGCCAAGGAGCGCCAGGCCTTCGTCGAAGGCCGCATCGCCGAGCTCGAAGGCAAGCTGGGCGCAGCGCAAATCATCGACCCGACCGCGCTCGACGCGGAAGGCCGTGTGGTGTTTGCCTCGACCGTGAACCTGGAAGACCTGGAATCGGGCCAGAAAGTCACGTACCAGATCGTCGGCCTCGATGAAGCCGACCTGAAAAAGAACAAAGTGTCCGTGACGTCCCCGATCGCGCGCGCGCTGATCGGCAAGTACGCCGGCGACGTGGTGGAAGTGCAGGCGCCGTCCGGCCCGCGCGAATACGAAATCCTGGAAGTGCTGTACATCTGATGCTCGCCCGCGTGCGCTTCCTCGTTGCCACCCTGTGGGCCGGCAGCCTGTGGACCATCGGCTTCATCGTGGCGCCGACCCTGTTCGGGACGTTGAGCGACAGAGTGCTGGCGGGCAATATCGCCGGCAGCATGTTCCGCGCCGAGGCCTGGCTGTCATTTGCTTGCGCTGTGGTGCTGCTGGCCTTGCTGCAATGGGCGCCCGGCGCGCTGGAGCTCAAGCGCCGCCGCCTGCTGGGGGCGCTGGTGCTGTCCATGCTGGTGTGCGCGCTGCTCAGCCATTTCGGCATTTCGCCGCTGATGGCCGAGCTCAAGGCGCAGGCACCTTCGGGCATCATGGATGATGCCATGCGCAGCCGCTTCGGCATGTTGCATGGCGTGTCGACCGTGATCTTTGCCGTGCAAAGCTTGCTGGCGGGTGTGTTGATCTGGAAACAGCAATAAACGTTGGCGGTGTTGTCGGATTACGCGCTGCGCGCTAATCCGACCTACCGATCAATGCCGTAGGTCGGATTAGCGGCGCCATGGCGCCGCGTAATCCGACAAGCAATAAAAAAGCGGAGCAGGGGATATCCCGTGCTCCGCTTCTTGTTTCAACAGCCTTGCGGCTGCTGAACGACAGGCTTACTTGCTGCCCAGTGCGCTTTTCTTGGCGCTCTTCTGACGTGGCTTGGCACGCTTGATGGAACCGCCTTCGGTAACGCGCTCATTGCCCTTGATCATGACTTTCGTCACGCTGGGGCGCTTGGTGCCGCTGGCGCTGGCCTTGACGATGGTCACTTCGCGCATGCCTTTGCCGGCGCTGACCTTCTCCTTAACCACTTCTTTTTTCGGACGGTAGATTACCAGCAGTTTGCCAATATGTTGTACCGGGGCGGCGCCGAGATTGCCGCAAATCGTATCGTACATTCCGACGCGGGCTTCGCGGTCGTCGCCGAACACGCGGACTTTAATCAGACCGTGCGAATCCAGGCCAAGGTCGATCTCTTTGAGTACAGCAGGTGTCAAGCCCGCTTCGCCAATGATGACGATAGGCTTCAGCGCGTGTGCTTCGGCGCGCAGTGCGCTGCGCTCTACGGGTGTAAGTTTTAGCATAATAATATTTAGTAATTCCCTTAAAAGCAGTATTCTACGCGAATGGCAAAGAAGAAATTAAACAAAAACTGGTTGCACGACCACATAAATGATCCTTATGTGAAGTTGGCGCAAAAAGAGGGCTACCGCGCCCGGGCAGCATACAAGCTCAAAGAAATCGATGAAGACGAAAAACTGATCAAGCACGGCCAGGTAATTGTCGACCTTGGTTGCACTCCTGGCAGCTGGGCCCAGTATCTGCGGCGCAAGCTGGCCGGCAAGGACGGCGGCGGGGTCAATGGTACCCTGATTGGCCTGGACATGCTGGAAATGGAACCGATCGCCGATTTCCACTTCATCCAGGGCGATTTCCGCGAATCTCGCGTACTGCGCCAGCTGGAAGTGGTGTTGCAAGGACGCAAGGTTGACGTGGTACTGTCGGACATGGCGCCGAATCTGTCGGGCATCGCCACGGCCGATGCCGCGCGCATGGAGCATCTGATCGACCTGGCCATCGAATTTTCGCAATTGCATTTGAAGCCATCGGGCGTGTTGCTGGTGAAATGCTTCAAAGACATGGGTTTCAGCCAGATCGTGGAGAAATTCCGCGCTGAATTCAAGGTCGTGGTGCAGAAAAAGCCCAAGGCGAGCCGCGATAAATCGTCGGAAATCTTCCTGATGGGGCGTGGTCTCAAGAATCCGCTGAAAAATGCCGTGCAAGAAGATGATTCCGCCCTTGATATTTAAGCGGGAATCCGCACATGGGAACGAGAAGTGCAGTAGCGTCTGATGGCATAAAAGCCTAAATTGTTTATACTGCATTTTTTTGCGTGAGCGCGGTTTTTTCGCGCGCACGGATCGGCGGGCTTTGGCACGGCCCGCTTATTGCGAGTAAAATCGTGTTTCTAGCTATTGGTAAAGAGATGCGCACTGCATCCAAGGAGTCTTCGTGAATAACATGTTTTCCAAATCTGCCATCTGGGTAGTCGTATTGCTGCTGTTGTTCATGCTGTTCAAGCAATTCGACAGTCATGGCGCCACAGGCGGCAGCAAGGCCATCGCTTATTCCGATTTGCTGGATGAAGTCAAAGCCAAGCGCGTCAAGGATGTCGTGATCGAAGGTTCGTCGATCACCGCCAAGCTGATGGACGACACCAAGGTGCGTACCACCGCCACCAGCCTCGACAAGGGCCTGATCGGCGACTTGCGCGACAATGGCGTGCACTTCGATGTGCGCCCGCCCGAGGAAGCGTCTTTCCTGCAAACTATTTTTGTATCCTGGTTCCCCATGCTGCTGTTGATCGGCGTCTGGGTCTTCTTCATGCGTCAGATGCAAGGCGGCGGCAAGGGCGGGGCATTCTCGTTCGGCAAGTCGAAGGCGCGCATGATGGATGAAGCCAGCAATACCGTCACCTTCGCCGATGTCGCCGGTTGCGACGAAGCGAAAGAAGAAGTCAACGAAGTGGTCGACTTCCTCAAGGACCCGAGCAAATTCCAGAAACTGGGCGGCCGCATTCCCCGCGGCGTGCTGATGGTCGGTCCTCCGGGCACGGGTAAAACCCTGCTGGCGCGCGCCATCGCCGGCGAAGCCAAGGTGCCGTTCTTCTCGATTTCCGGTTCCGACTTCGTGGAAATGTTCGTCGGCGTGGGCGCTTCCCGCGTGCGCGACATG
Organism: Janthinobacterium sp. 64; assembly: GCF_002813325.1. Classification (NCBI taxonomy): domain Bacteria; kingdom Pseudomonadati; phylum Pseudomonadota; class Betaproteobacteria; order Burkholderiales; family Oxalobacteraceae; genus Janthinobacterium; species Janthinobacterium sp. 64. The sequence continues at coordinate 130,165 of NZ_PHUG01000001.1, forward strand.
TTTGAAAACGCGAAAAAGCATTCGCCATGCATCATCTTCATCGATGAGATCGACGCTGTCGGTCGTCACCGCGGTGCCGGCATGGGCGGCGGCAATGACGAGCGCGAACAGACCTTGAACCAGTTGCTGGTCGAGATGGACGGTTTTGAAGCGAACTCCGGCGTGATCGTCGTGGCCGCCACCAACCGTGCCGACGTGCTCGACAAAGCGCTGCTGCGTCCGGGTCGTTTCGACCGCCAGGTGTCCGTCGGCTTGCCCGATATCCGCGGCCGCGAACAGATCTTGAACGTGCACATGCGTAAAGTACCCATCAGTACTGACGTGAAAGCCGATATACTGGCCCGCGGCACCCCTGGTTTCTCGGGCGCCGACCTGGCCAACCTGGTCAACGAGGCAGCCCTGTTTGCCGCCCGCCGCAGCAAGCGCCTGGTGGAAATGGCCGACTTCGAAGACGCGAAGGACAAGATCTACATGGGTCCTGAGCGTAAATCGATGATCATCCGCGAGGAAGAGCGTCGCAATACGGCTTACCATGAGTCCGGTCACGCAGTGGTGGCGAAATTGCTGCCAAAAGCCGATCCCGTGCACAAAGTGACGATCATGCCGCGCGGCTGGGCCCTGGGCCTGACCTGGCAGTTGCCGGAACACGACAACTTGTCCGCCTACAAGGACAAGATGCTGGAAGAAATTTCCATCCTGTTCGGTGGCCGCATCGCCGAAGAGATTTTCGTGGGACAAATGTCCACGGGCGCGTCGAACGACTTCTCGCGTGCCACCAAGCTGGCCCGTTCCATGGTGACCCGCTTCGGCATGTCCGACAGCATGGGCGTGATGGTCTACGAAGACAGCGAAAACGAAGGTTTCTTCGGTGGCGCCACCAAGACGATCTCGGAAGCGACCCAGCAAAAGGTCGATGCTGAAATCCGCAACATTCTCGACAAGCAATATGCTTTGGCGCGCACTTTGCTGGAAGGCAACCGCGACAAGGTCGAAATGATGACCAAGGCCTTGCTGGAATGGGAAACCATTGATGCAGAACAAATCAATGACATCATGGCCGGCCTGGAGCCGCGTCCACCGAAAGTCATCCCGCCACGCCGCAATGCGGGCGGTGATAGCGGCACGGGCGGCATTTCGCCCAACGTGACGGCACCAGCCTGATAACGGCCGCCCCGACGGGCGGCACGCAAGGGTATGGCAAGAACGAGGGTAAGGAGCGATCCTTGCCCTTTTTCGTTGCCGCGCCAGATTTTCATGACGACTACAAAGATTCACATGCGACACTATTTGCAATTCGGCCGTTTCGGCTTCAACCTGTCCGGCACGCAGGCGCTGGTGATGGGTATCCTGAACATCACGCCCGACTCCTTTTCCGATGCGGGCCAGTATCAACTGCTTGAATTTGCCCTCTCGCGCGCCGAGCAGATGATGGTCGACGGCGTCGACATCATCGATATCGGCGGCGAATCGAGCCGTCCCGGCGCGCCACCCTTGCCGCTGCAGGACGAGCTTGCGCGCGTCATGCCGGTGCTGTACGCCTTGCGCGACTGCGGCAAGCCCCTCTCCGTCGACACGTATAAACCCGAAGTGATGCGCGAAGCCATCCTGGCAGGCGCCGACATGATCAACGACATCAACGCTTTCCGCGCGCCGGGCGCCATCGACGCCGTGCAGGACAGCGACTGCGCGCTGTGCATCATGCACATGCAAAACGTGCCAGAAACCATGCAAGCCCAGCCCCAGTATGAAGACGTGGTGCGCGAAGTCACCGACTTCCTGCGCGAACGCATCGACACGCTGACGGCGGCCGGCATCGCCCGCGAGCGCCTGTGCGTCGACCCCGGCTTTGGCTTCGGCAAGACGGTGGAGCAGAACTATGCCTTGTTGCGCGCCACGCGCCACTTGCGCAGCGAGCTGGGCTTGCCCGTGCTGGCGGGCCTGTCGCGCAAGTCGATGATCGGCGCCGTCACGGGACGTCCCGTCGAGCAGCGCCTGGCCGGCAGTGTTGCCGGTGCGCTTGCTGCGGTAGCGCAAGGTGCAGAAATTATCCGTGTGCATGATGTAGCTGAAACCGTCGATGCGCTGAAGGTCTGGCGCATGGCACACTGAACCAGTAAGATCTATCATAAACAACAAAAAGAGAAATACAATGACGCGTAAATATTTTGGTACCGATGGCATCCGCGGTCTGGTGGGCACGGCTCCGATCACCCCCGATTTCGTCATGCGCCTCGGCTATGCGGCCGGCAAGGTACTGGCCAAGTCGCAAGGCGGCAAGGCACGCCCGACGGTGCTGATCGGCAAGGACACGCGCATTTCCGGCTACATGCTGGAAGCGGCGCTGGAAGCGGGCCTGTCGGCCGCCGGCGTGGACGTGATGCTGGCCGGCCCCATGCCGACACCGGCGATCGCCTACCTGACGCGGGCGCTGCGCCTGTCGGCGGGTGTCGTCATCTCCGCCTCGCACAATCCCTATCACGATAATGGCATCAAGTTCTTTTCCAGCCAGGGCACCAAGCTGCCCGACAGCGTGGAACTGGAAATCGAAGCGGCGCTCGACGAGCCCATGGCCTGCGTGCCGTCGGACAAGCTGGGCCGCGCCAAGCGCCTGGACGATGCCCAGGGCCGCTACATCGAATTTTGCAAGAGCACCTTCCCGAACGAGTTGGACTTGCGCGGCCTGAAGATCGTCGTCGACTGCGCGCATGGCGCCGCCTACCATATCGCGCCGCACGTGTTCCATGAGCTGGGGGCCGAAGTCATCGCCATCGGCAACAAGCCCGATGGCTTCAACATCAATGCGGGCTTCGGCGCCACGGCAACCAAGGCCATGGCCGAAGCCGTCGTCGAGCACGGTGCGGATCTGGGCATCGCCCTCGATGGCGACGCCGACCGCCTGATCATGTGCGACGCCACGGGTCGCCTGTATAACGGCGACGAGCTGTTGTACGTCATGGTCAAGGACCGGCTGGCAACGGGCCCCGTGGCGGGCGCCGTCGGCACTTTGATGACCAATATGGCGCTGGAAGTATTGTTCAAGCAGCAGGGCATCGGCTTTGCGCGCGCCAAGGTGGGCGACCGCTACGTACTGGAAGTCATGAAGGAAAAGGGCTGGATACTGGGCGGCGAGGGCTCCGGCCATCTGCTGTGCCTGGACCGCCATACGACGGGCGACGGCATCGTTTCCGCGCTGCAAGTCTTGTCCGCGCTCAAGCGCAGCGGCCAGAGCCTGCAGCAATGCCTGGCCGAACTGGTGCTGTTCCCGCAAACCCTGATCAACCTGCGCGTGGCGCCCGGTTTCGACTGGCAGAAAAATGCCGCCATGGTGGCCGAGAAAGAACTCGTCGAGGCCGAGCTGGGCGACACGGGCCGCGTGCTGATCCGCGCCTCGGGCACGGAACCGCTGATCCGCGTGATGGTCGAGGCGAAAGACAAGGACAAGGCCGAGTCGATGGCGCGCCGCATCGCCGACAAAGTCGGTGTGTAAAAGCAAGCGCCGATAGTTTTTTCCATCTAATTCGTCTATGGCAATTGACGAAATTGGATGGGGGCGTTATTATCTTGTCTTCGGAGTGTGGCGCAGCCCGGTAGCGCACCTGGTTTGGGACCAGGGGGTCCAAGGTTCGAATCCTTGTACTCCGACCAAAGTCATAAGCGGGCTGTCAGAAATGACAGCCCGTTTTCTATTCCGCGCTGGCATTTCATTGCTGGCGCGCATGGACTAAAATACTGCACCTTTCCGCCCATCGTTCAACGGATAGGACAACGGTCTTCTAAACCGTGAATGGGGGTTCGATTCCCTCTGGGCGGACCAGTTTCATACTGGCCACGGCTTGCGCCATGCGGCCGCCATCTTTTCTCTTTCCTGTCTGTCAGCACGCGGCCCTAAGGCTGCGCAAACAGCACCTCGCTCAGCAAATACAACAGCGGCACCGCGCACAGCAGCGCCGAGCATAGCGAAACGATTTTTCTGTTGGCCAGTCGGGCCAGACGCAGCCGTTCCCGCACGGGCAAGTGCTGGCGGATCACGCTGCGCGCGCGTGGCTGAAACGGTTGTTCGTGCATGAGTTCTCCCTCGTCGGTCAGCAGTTGATGCTGTCGAGCATAGCGAGGGGCGTCTAAAGATGGTGTAAACAGTGGGCCTGGCGCCGCAAGCGCGGCGTAAAGAGGCGGCTGGCATTGAGGGCGGCAGCGGGCGCTGCTGCGCCGCTGCCGTTATGGGGCTTGTTATTAGGCTTGTTATGGGACTTGCTTTCCCTCGCGGCGGCGTGCCAGGAAGCCCAGCATGCCCAGGCCGGCGAGCAGCATGGCATAGGTTTCAGGTTCCGGCACGGCGGAAATGAAGGCCCTGTAGTTGCTCAGATCTTTGGGCAGGCCCGCCACCGTGAAAGTGGTGCCGGCGGCCACGGGTGCGTCCCAGTGGAACACCAGTTCGCCCTGGCCGAAGTGGATGGCCAGATAGTCATAGGCGGCCGCGCTCGTATAGGAATTGACGCCACCGCTCCAGCCTGCAGTGGTGCCGGCAGTGCAGCCCGAGGTGGCGTTGTCGCAATACGAGACGGCGGCGCCCAGGCTGGTGCCAAACACGCCATTGATGTAACCCTGGACGTCCGAAGGATCCTGTGGCACCAGGTTGTCGTCATAATATTTCACCTGCAGTGCCGGCGATGGCGAATAAGTGACGGTGCTGCCGGCGATGACGAAACCGCTGGCCGGGCCCACATCCACCCAGGTGGCCGCTTGCGCCGCACTTGCCAGTACGGTCATTGCGGCCAGCATGGATGCCTTGATGGCAATGCTCTGTATGCTTTTCATGAAAATCCCCTTGTGCTTGAGACAGTCGCTTCATAATGTCGGGACGCGCCCCTGCATGCCGGGGAAGTCATCCTATTGCCCGTTTTTATCTATTTCCTGTGCGTAGCGAGTACGCAAATGAAAGCTTACTCTTGATGTAAACTAATACAATTTTAATAATTCTATTGGTTTGCTTGACAACATCGCATATGGCTATGTACGGCTGTGCTAACGATAGCCAACATGACGTTGGGAAATGGCGTGACAAGACGCCCCAGTTTGTGCTGGCGGCGCCTTGGGCAGGGGGAGGGGAGGCGGGTGCGTCAGTCGCTGTTGTTGCTGACGCCAAACAGACGGTCTTTGGCGTTGAGCAATTTTTGCACCTTGGCGCCCATTTTCATCAGCTGCGCCATCGATTCGGGCGACAGGCGCTGCAAGTCGTCGAACCAGGTGTTGGCCAGGTCGACCAATTCATACATTTCGCGCATGCGCTCCTGCGCATATTGGTCGACGGGTTCCGTGGCCGGCGCCAGCAGCGATTCGCGCAGCACCGTCAGCGTGGGCGCCACTTCGCGGCGGCGGCGCTCGGCGGCCACCACGCGGAAGATTTGCCACACATCGCCCAGCGAGGAAAAATACTCGCGCCGGTCGCCGGGAATGCGCGACTGGCGTATCAAGCCCCAGCCCTGCAATTCCTTCAAGCCGATGCTCACGTTCGAGCGTGAAAAACTCAGGTGTTCCGCGATTTCGTCTGCGTGCAAAGGATGCTCCGCGACAAACAACAAGGCGTACACTTGCCCCACCGTGCGGTTAAAGCCCCAGCGGCTGCCCATCTCGCCGAAATGGCTGACGAAGGTCAGGATCAGCGGCGTCATGTGGATATTTTGAGTTTTCATAATTATCTGAATTTTTTCACGCCACACCCGCAGGGTCAATTGATATATGTCATGTTTCGCAGTATTATACAAAATATCGAATTTACAGAAAATTCTGAAAACTCAAAAAGTATAGAGATGCCGACCACGCCACTGTCTTTACCCCGCTTTCTCCTTCCCCGCGCCGCCAGCCTGGCGCAAGGTGGCGCCGCCTTGTTGTGGCTGCCACAAGCGGCCTTGCTGGCCTGGGCCGTGCAAGCCATGCTCGATGGCGCGCCGTGGCGCGCGGCCCTGCTGCCGGCCGCTGGCGTGCTGCTGCTGGGCGTGCTGCGCGCAGGCGGCGAAGCGTGGGGCGCGCGGCGCATGTACGCGGCGGCGCGCGCGCACCTGTCCACCTTGCGCGCGCAAGTGGCGCAAGCGCTGGCGCACCGTTCGCCGCTGGACCGCCAGCGCGCGCAGTCGGGCCAGGCGGCCAGCGTCATCGCCGAGCAGGCCGAAGCCATCGTGCCGTACCTGGTGCGCTACAAGCCGGCGCGCTGGAAGGTGATGCTCGTGCCGCTCGTGATCCTGGCCGTCGTCACGCCGCTGTCGTGGATCGCCGCCTTGATCCTGCTCATCGCCGCGCCCCTGATTCCCGTCTTCATGGCTCTGGTGGGCATGGGTGCGCAAGCGGCCAGCCGCGCGCAGATGGTGGAAATGGGCAGCATGAACGCCTTTCTATTGGACCGCCTGCGCGGCCTGGCCACCCTGCGCGCGCTCGACGCCGTCGACGCCACGGCCGAACGGCTCGACGCCTCGTCGCAATCCGTGCGCCGGCGCACGATGGTGGTGCTGCGCATCGCCTTTTTGTCGTCCGCCGTGCTGGAACTGTTTTCCGCGCTGGGGGTGGCCATGGTGGCGGCCTTCATCGGCTTTTCACTGTTGGGCAGCATCAATTTCGGCACCTGGGGCCGTGAGCTGAGCCTGGGGCAGGGCTTGTTCATCCTGCTGCTGGCCCCCGCGTTCTTCGAACCGCTGCGCGAACTGGCCGCCGTCTGGCACGACAAGGCGGCCGGCGAAGCGGGCCTGGCCGGCCTGCACGACCTGGCGGGCGAGGGCGTAGCCCTGCCTGGAGCCGGCGTGGCAGCGGCTGCCGTGTCCGCCGCCGCCATGGCGGTGGCACCGCCACCGGCCGTCGAACTCCATCAACTGCGCTTTGCCCACCCCGGCGAAGCGCCCGTATTCGAGCGCTTCGATTTGACGGTACATGCCGGCGAACACGTGGCCCTGCTGGGCGCCAGCGGCGCCGGCAAGACCACCTTGCTGTCGTTGCTGGCCGGCTTGCTGCCCGCCAGCGGCGGCGAGATCCGCATCGGCGGCGTGCGCCTGACCGACGGCACCGTCAATACCTTGCGCCAGCGCATGGCGTGGATGGGCCAGCGCCCGCACGTGTTTGCCGCGTCCGTCAGCCAGAATGTGACACTGGGCCGGGCAGATGCGAACGCCGCGCAGGTGACGCAGGCGCTGCACCTGGCCGACCTGGCTAGCGTGGCGCAGGCGCAGCCGGCCGTCATGCTCAGCGATGGCGGCCAGGGCTTGTCCGGCGGCGAAGCCGTGCGCCTGGCGCTGGCCCGCGTGGCCCTGCATCCGCATGCCGATTTGCTGCTGGTCGATGAGCCGACGGCCCACCTGGACAGCGAAACGGCGGCGCGCGTCACGGATGCCTTGCTGGAATTGGCCAAGGGCAAGACGATGATCGTTGCCACGCACGACCCCGTGCTGGCCGGCCGGCTGCAGCGCACGGTGCAGGTCGATGCCCTAGCCCTGGCACAGGAGCACGAACAGGAACAGCCGGCATGAAAAATTCACTGATACACAACCCCGTCCTGCGGCAATTGCTGCTGGCCCAACCCGGCAAGCTGATCGCCGGCGCCTTGCTGGCGGCCCTGACGGCGGTGGCCGGCATGGCCTTGCTGGGTTTGTCCGGCTGGTTCATCACGGCCACCTCGATTGCCGGCCTGCATGCCTCTACGGCCATCGTGTTCGACGTGTTCGGCCCGTCGGCCGGCATCCGCCTGCTGGCCATCGGCCGCACGGGCTCGCGCTATGCGGAGCGGCTCGTCACGCACGACGCCACGTTCGCCGCGCTGGCCAGCATCCGCGTGCGGCTGTTCCGTGGCTGGTCGCGCCCGGAAGCGGCCAGCCGCTTGCTGCGCCAGCCCGCCAGGCTGCTGTTCCGCCTGACGGCCGATATCGACGCGCTCGAATCGCTGTACTTGCGCCTGCTGGTGCCAGCTTTTACGGCCCTGTGCGTGGCCTTGCTGGCCGGCGTGGCGCTGGGCGTGATGCAGTGGCAGCTGGGCCTGGGCCTGGCTGCGTGGCTGCTGCTCGCCGGCGGCGGCATCAGCTGGGCCGTGGCGCAGCGTGCCCGCCGTCCCGCCATCGTGCGCTCGCGCGCCATCGAAAAATTGCGTTCCGGCACCATCGACCTGGTGGCCGGTCAGACGGATCTGGTGATGGCGGGCCGCATCGACGCCCAGTGCGCGGCGCTGGCGCAGATCGACCGTTCGCTGGCGCAAGCCGATTTTGCCCTGCTGCGCCTGGAAACGGCGGCCGGCGCCGCGTATGGCGTGGCGGGCAGCGCGCTACTTTCCGGCGTGCTGCTGGCCGTGGCCGCGCTGGTGCAGCAGCAAACGATGAGTGTTCCGCTGGCGGCCTTGGCCCTGCTGATCGCCCTGACGGCCGTGGAACCGTTCGCGGGACTGCGCCGCGGCGCGCTGGAAGCGGGGCGCATGCTGCTGGCCATGCGCCGCCTGGCGCCGCGCCTTGACGGCAATGAGGTGGCGCTGCCGCGCTTTGATGCCGCACCGGGCTTGCGCCTGGAACACGTGAGTGCTGCGCATGCGGGCAGCCAGGTCGCCATCTTGCATGACGTATCGCTGCACATCGCCGACGGCGAGCGCGTGGCCTTGATCGGCCCCAGCGGCGCGGGCAAGTCCACCTTGCTGGCCCTTGCCGCGCGCGAGCTGGCGCCGCTGTCGGGCAAGGTGGCCGCGCCGCGCGCCTGTTTGTTCACGCAGAAGACGGAACTATTTCAGGACAGCTTGCGCGACAACCTGCGCCTGGCGGACCCGTCCGCCAGCGATGCGCAGCTGTGGGCGGCGCTGCAGGCAGCCGGCCTGGACGAGGAAGTGCGCGCGTTTGCGGACGGCCTGGACACCATGCTGGGCGAGGGCGGCCTGGGCTTGTCGGGCGGCCAGGCGCGGCGATTGGCGCTGGCGCGGCTGTTCCTGCACGAATCGAGCTTGTGGCTGCTGGACGAAGCGACCGAAGCGCTCAATGCGCAGGTGGCCATCGACGTCCTGCGGCGCCTGCGCGCGCGCAGCGAAGGACGCAGCTTGCTGATCGCCACCCACTTGCGGCGCGAAGCGGCGCTGGCGGACAGGCTGGTCAGCCTGCGCGATGGCCGCATCGTCGGTGACGCGCGCCGTGGCACAGCCGCCTTCGAGGCGGCGCTAGCGGGATTGCGGGGGGACTGACGGGCAAGCGGTCAGTATTTGAAAGGTAGCAAGTTTACACACAGTAGGGAAACACCAAGGAAATCATATGGACTTCGATATTGTCGCTTTATCCAGACTGCAGTTCGCGCTGACAGCTCTGTACCACTTTATATTTGTTCCGCTGACGATAGGCCTGTCAGTGATCCTCGCCATCATGGAAACGGTTTACGTGATGACGAACCGCCCCATCTGGCGCGACATGACCAAGTTCTGGGGTGTCTTGTTCGGCATCAACTTCGCCATGGGTGTGGCGACGGGCATCGTCATGGAATTCCAGTTCGGCATGAACTGGAGCTACTACAGCCATTATGTGGGCGACATTTTCGGCGCGCCGCTGGCCATCGAGGGGCTGATGGCCTTCTTCCTGGAAGCGACCTTCGTCGGCCTGTTCTTCTTCGGCTGGGACAAGTTGTCGAAGCGGGGCCACCTGATCACCACCTGGCTGGTGGCCATCGGCTCGAACTTCTCGGCCCTGTGGATTTTGATCGCCAACGGCTGGATGCAAAATCCCGTCGGCGCGGCCTTCAATCCGCAGACCATGCGCATGGAAGTGACGGATTTCGGCGCCGTGCTGACGAACCCCGTGGCGCAGGCGAAATTCGTGCACACGGTGTCGGCCGGTTACACGGCGGCGGCCATCTTCGTGCTCGGTATTTCCGCCTGGTATCTGCTGAAGGGCCGCCACGTGCAGCTGGCCAAGCGTTCGATGACGGTGGCCGCCTCGTTCGGCCTGGCCGCCACCTTGTCGGTGGTGGTACTCGGCGACGAAAGCGGCTACCTGTCGTCCGAACATCAGAAGATGAAGCTGGCCGCCATCGAGGCCATGTGGACCACGGAGCCGGCGCCCGCCGCCTTCACGGCCTTCGGCTTCCCTGACGCGCAAGCGCGCGAGACGCATTACGCCGTGCACATCCCGATGGTGATGGGCTTGATCGGCACGCGTTCACTGTCGACGGAAATCCCCGGCATCGAGCAGCTGGTCGACCGTGGCGAACTGCTGATCAAGGATGGCATCAAAGCGTATGACGCGCTGCAAACCATCCGCAGCGTGGCGCCGGGCGCCCCCGTGCCGCAGGACGCGAAGGACGTGTTCGAGTCGAAAGGCCAGTCCATGGGCTATGCCTTGTTGCTGAAACGCTATGTCGACGATCCGCGCCAGGCCACGCCCGAGCAGATCCGCAAGGCCGCGCTCGACACCGTGCCGCCCGTGGGGCCCTTGTTCTGGTCCTTCCGCGTGATGGTGGGTCTGGGCATGTTCTTTATCTTGCTGACCGGTACCTTCTTCGTGCTGTCGACGCGCCGCACCCTGGACAAGCACCGCTGGCTGCTGAAGCTGGCCGTGTTCGCCATCCCGCTGCCGTGGGTGGCGATTGAAGCGGGCTGGATCGTGGCCGAAGTGGGCCGCCAGCCGTGGGTCATCGAAGGCGTGCTGCCAACGGCCGTGGCCGTCTCGAACCTGGGCGCGACCACCTTGCTCATCACCATTGCCGGCTTTGCCGCCATCTACACCGTGCTGCTGATGATCGAAATGAAGCTCATGCTCAAGGCCATCCGCAAGGGGCCGGAAGAGACGGCGCCGGGCCCCGTGCCAGCGGCCGCAGCCATTCATACTCAACGCGCCTGAGGAGGGCCAGACCATGATTTTGCATGAAATGATTTCGTATGAAACCCTGCGCCTGATCTGGTGGCTGCTGATCGGCATCCTGCTGGTGGGCTTTGCCATCACGGACGGCTTCGACCTGGGCACGGGTATTTTGCTGCCCTTCGTCGGCAAGACGGACCTTGAGCGCCGGGTCGTCATCAACAGTATCGGTCCCGTGTGGGAAGGCAATCAGGTGTGGCTGATTCTTGGCGGCGGCGCCATCTTTGCCGCCTGGCCGCAACTGTACGCCGTCTCGTTCTCGGGCTTTTACCTGGCCATGTTCGTCATCCTGGTGGCGCTGATCGTGCGTCCCGTGGCGTTCAAGTTCCGCAGCAAGCGCGAAGATCCTCGCTGGCGCGCGCGCTGGGATGCGGCCCTGTTCGTGGGCGGCTTCGTGCCGGCCCTGATCTGCGGCGTGGCGATCGGCAACGTGCTGCAAGGCGTGCCGTTCCGTTTCTCGCCGGACATGCACATCTTTTATGACGGCACCTTCTTTGCGCTGCTCAACCCGTTTGCGCTGCTGTGCGGCCTCGTCTCGGTGGCCATGCTGGTGATGCACGGCGCCACCTGGCTGCAGCTGAAAACGGATGGTGCCGTGGCTGAGCGGGCGCGCCGCTACGGCAGCGTCGCGGCGATTGCCACGGTCGTGCTGTATGCGGCCGCCGGCGTTGCCCTGTGGCTGTGGGTCGACGGCTATCGCATCAGCAGCACTGTGGTGGTCGACGGTCCGTCGAACCCGATGCTGAAAACGGCGCAAGTGCACGTGGGCGCCTGGTTCCTCAACTTTGCCGCCCATCCGTGGACCTGGATCGCTCCGGCCATCGGCTTGCTGGGACCCCTGCTGGCGTTCGCCTTGCTGCGCGCGCGCCGCGAAGTGCCTGCCTTGCTGGCCAGCGCGGCGGCCATCGCCGGCATCATCCTCAGCGTGGGCGCGGCCATGTTCCCGTTCATCCTGCCTTCGTCGATCGACCCGCGCGCCAGCCTGACGGTGTGGGATTCCTCGTCCAGCCACATGACCCTGTTCATCATGCTGGTCGTCACGGCCGTCTTCATTCCCCTCATCGTGGCGTACACGACCTGGGTATATAAAGTGCTGTGGGGTAAGGTTGACGGTAAAGCCATCGAAGACGACAGCGGTCACGCCTACTAAGAATTTACGAAAGGATATAACTATGTGGTATTTCGCCTGGATACTGGGTCTTCCGCTGGCGGCGACCTTCGCCGTACTCAATGCGATGTGGTATGAAATTGCCGATGGCGACACGACGCCGGAGCAGTACCGCGACACGCCGAAGTAGGCGCATGTCGGCTTGACTGTCCCCGTCCGGCGCGATGGTTTTACCATCGCTGCCCGGCGGGGTTTTTTTATTCGGCATGTGGCCGGTGGCCGTCAGGCTGGCGTCTTGCTCGGCGGTTTCGGCACGGCCACGGCGATCGGGTCGCTGGCCGGAAAGCTTTCCTTCAGCGCTTCATCGAGCGCTTCCTCGGCATGGCTTTCGCTCGCTGGCGTGGGCGAATCGCGCTCCGGTGGCGGGGCGGGTGCGGTGGCGGCGTTGGTGCTGGAATGCATGATGATCTCCTCGCGGTGGTGCGCCATGCTGCCGAGGTGGCCGTGGCGCGTGCTGCTGTTTCCAGCCTAGCACATCGCGCAGGAAGGGCGCGCCGGATGCGCCTGCCGAAGCGATGGCGGCGGCGTCTGCTACACTGCGCTCCACTTTCATCGACGGAACTGCCATGACTTCCCTTTCTTTGCCATACCGCGCCACCGCCACCCAAGCCTGTGCCTGGCTGGCGCAACAGACGGGCACGCCGTGGACCCTGGCGCGCCTGCTGGAGCAGGGCGGCTTGCCGTATGTCTGGCTCGATTACAGCGACGCCTGGGCCGAGCTGTTCCATGACGGCGTGACGCGCTACGCGGCGCCCGTCGTGTTCATCGGCGACAAAGAGCACCTGGCTTCGGGGGCGGACGCTTCGGGTGCGGACGATGTGTGGCTGCGCTTTACGCGCGACTCGGGCAATATCGCCATCGAACTGAAGGCGCCGGGCTTGCGCGTGCCGCTGGACGGCTTGCACTTCCAGGAGCGTGACTTATTGCGCTTGCTCAAGGAGTTGCAGCATCCGCAGCCCGATGAAGGGCAGGCGGACAAGGCGCCCGTGGTCTTGCCCAGCGCCTTGAAGGGCTTGGGCCGCGAGCAGATTTTGCTGGCCTTTGCCGGTGTGGGCAAGGTCGACCTGGACAAGGGCATGGCCAGCGGCGTGGGTATCTTTGGCGACGATGGCGCGCGCGTGCGCAAGAATTCGCGCGGTGGCAAGAATAGCCATTTGTGGCATCCGGTGACCTTGGCGTTTGGCTTGCACGACGTGCACCGCGTGCCGATGGCGCATCTGAAAAAGGCGTTCGCCACGCAACCCTTGCTGCGCGAATGGAAGGCGGACTGGCTGGAATCGCTGCGCTTGCTGGGCGAGTGAGCTTACAGTTCGATGGGCGCCACTTCCGTGCCGATGTCGGGCGCCGCGTAATGCATGCTGAAATACACGAAAGCGCCGATATTGAGGGCGACCGTGATCCAGAACACGATGCGGAACGAGCGCTTGCTAGACTTGTGGCGCAGCCATTGCTGGGCCAGCACGGCGCCCGGCCAGCCGCACAGCAGTCCCAATAGCAGCAAGGTGCGCTCCGAGGTGCGCCAGCGCCCTTGTTTGGCGGCCGACTTGTCGATCGCATAGGCGACGAAACAGCCGAGGCTCAGCACGCCGTACACGAGGGCGACCAAGGCGGGGATGTGGAAAAAGAACGTGGCCAGCAAATACAGAACGACAAAGAACAGGATGGCAAGGTAGGGCATAGGATGTGGTGGCTTGAGCGGGGGCGTGAGTATCCCACATGGAGAGCGATGCCGCTGTCTAAAATAAACAGCCTTGCGCCATATCAACATGCACGGCGCGGCGGCGGGCGTGGCCCGTCTTCAGCGCCTCGCGGTCACTGGACAGGGCGATGCCTTCCAGCGCCAATAACGTTTCCTTGGCATGCAGGCCGCCCGCAAAGCCCGTCAACTCGCCCGTGGCGCCGATGACGCGGTGGCAGGGGGCGATGATGGAAATGGGATTCTTGCCGTTGGCGGCGCCCACGGCGCGCACGGCGGCGGGACGGCCGATCTGGCGCGCGATCTCGCCATAGCTGCGCGTCTGGCCGTACGGTATGGTCAGCAGCGCGCGCCAGACTTCCTGCTGGAATGGCGTGCCGGCAAAATCGAGCGGCACCTCAAAACGCTGGCGCGTGCCGGCAAAATATTCAGCCAGCTGGCGCGCCGTTTCCCGCAGCACGGCGCTATCGTCATCGACGCGCATGTCGCCCAGTCGCACGCGGTTGGGCTTGTCGTTTTCCCACAGGATGGCGGCCAGGGCCGCGCCGCGCGCCACCAGGGTCAGCTCGCCCACGGGCGAAGGCACCACGATGCAGTCGTATTCCATGTTGGTTCCTTGATCAGATGGCGCCAGTGTAGCAGGCTGGCGGCAGCCTGCGTATTGCGTGTAGGATAGTGTTTTTCGGCATGGAGCACCGGCTTTGACGACGATCCCCACTTATGACGCCATCCGCGCGATTGCCGTGCGGCTGGTGCAGGAACACTATCCCACGGCCGTGGTGGCCATCATCGGCGGCTCGTTTGCCACGGGCCGGCAGACGGCTACTTCCGATATCGATTTGCTGCTGCTGTTCGACCACGTCGACTGCGCCTGGCGCTCGACCATCGCTGCCGAAGGGCGCACGGTGGAATTGTTCGCGCACGACATGGCCACGTTCACGTATTTTTGCAAGGAAATGGATGCGCCCGGCGGCACGGTGCCGCTGGCGATGATGGTGCTCGAAGGCGAGAACATCGCCGCACCCGGGCCGCAGCACGCGCAGCTGCTGGCGCTGGCGCAAGCATTCGCCGCCGCCGGGCCGCCCATGCTCGACGCGGAGAACTTGCAACGGCGCCGCTACGCCATCACCACCGCGCTGGAAGACCTGGTCGACAGCCGGCACCCGGGCGAGGCGCTGGCCGTCGCCTGCCAGCTGTACGAAGCGCTGGCGGACCTGCACTTGCGCGCGGCTGGTGTATGGAGCGGCGGCGGCAAGCACCTGTTCCGCTGCCTGCAGGCATTTGACGCCGCCATCGCCGCGCAGCTCGACGGCGCCTTGCGCTTGACGGCGGCCGACTTGCCAGCCGGCCAGCGTGCCTTCGAGCAAGTCACCGCCGCCGTGCTGGCGCCCGTGGGCGGGCCCTTGCTCGATGGCTTTACCTTGCCGGCGCCCGCGCACTGGCGCGCTTAGAAAGCCGTGCGCACGGCCAGGCTGATGTTGCGCGGCTCGCCCCAGAATACGCCGTCGAAGAAGCCCACGTTGCGGTAGTACTTTTTATCGAGCAAGTTATTCACGTTCAGCTGCACGCTGGCGTGGCGGTTGATGGCATAGCTGGCCATGGCGTTGACCAGCGCATAGCCGGCCTGCGGGATATTCGTCATCTCGCCCGATGGCGGACGGCCGTACCACGATTCGCTGTAGGTGGCGCTTTGCGCCGTCATGCTGGCGCCCGCCCTCAGGCCGGCCAGGCGGCCGTCGAAGCGGTAGCTGGTGGCCAGGCGCAGCAAGTGGCGCGGCTGCGTGGTGGCGGCGCGGCGGCCATCGGCCTCGGCCGCGTGCAGATAGGTATAGCCGCCGCTCGCTTCCCAGGCGGGCGTGATCTGGCCGGAGACGTCGAACTCGACGCCCTTGGCCGTCACGCCGGTGCCATTGGCCACCATGGCCTGGCCGCCGTCGGGCAGCAGGAAGCCGGGCGCTACCGTGCGGTCCAGCTCGGCCATGTTCTTTTTCTTCGTGTGGAACAGGGCGGCCGACGCGTTCAGCTTGCCTTCATAGAATTCGCCCTTGATGCCCAGTTCCGCATTGTCGCCCGTTTCCGGCGCCAGGAACTGGTTGTTGCGGTCCTTGCTCGTCTGCGGATTGAATAGCTGCGTGAAGCTGGCGTAGGCCGAATATTGCTTGTTGATATCGAACACGGCGCCCACGTAGGGCGTGACTTCATTGCGCGTTTCCACGAAGTCGCCGCTGCCCGTGTACGCGCCACGCTTATCGTAGCTGCGCGTATCCGTGCGGTAAGTACTGCTGCGCGCGCCGATGATGACGTGCAGCGGGTCGGCCAGGCTCAAGCGCGTGGCCACGTAGCCGCCTGCCAGGCGCGTGACGGCTTCCGTGTGCGAGCCGTCCGGGTGGAACACGGGGCGGGGGATGTTGCCCGTCCAGTTGCGGTAATCGGGGACGAAGTCCGGGTACTCGATTTTTGCCTTGCCGCCCAGCGAGCGGGCGCGCTGGTTGCCGCCGTTCCAGCCGACGATGGCCGTATGCTTGCGCCCCAGCAAGGTAAATGGGCCGCTGGCGTACACGTCGAAGTTGTCGCCCGTGGTCTTGCCCGGGCCATAGGCGCCCGTCCACAGGAACATGCCTTCGCCTGTGGCCGGATCGGGCTTGCCGCCGCCCGCATAGGCGACGGTGGTGCGGTTCGTGCTTTCCGTGCGCGCATAGCCCAGGTGCATATTCCAGTTGCCGGGCAGGCGCTGGTCCAGCGACGTGAATACCGTGTGCTGCTTGTTGGCCCAGGTGCTCCACGGCGTCGTGAGGCTGGTGTTGCGCGGCAAGTTGGCCAGGCTGCCATCCGCATTCCAGTAGGGCACGGCGCCCCAGGTGGCGCCTGTGGGCTGGTTGTCCTGGAAGTCGACGCCGGCCGTCAGCAGGGTGCCGGGACGCACGTCCGCCTCAAGGATGACCATGCCGACCGTCTTGCGTTCGTGATACATGTCCAGGTAGGAATCGCGTTTTTGCCACGCCAGGGACGTGCGGGCGCGCACGCTGCCCTCCGCGTTCAGGGGCGTGGACAGGTCGGCTTCGAATCGCTGGTCATCCCAGCGACCCATGATGAGGCCGGCGCTGGCCTGGAACTCCTTCGTCGGCCGCTTGCGTATCATGTTGATGGTGGCCGACGGGTCGCCCTTGCCGCCCATCAAGCCCGTGGCGCCGCGCACGACCTCGATGCGGTCGTACAGGATGGTGTCTTGCAGCGGCGCATTGCCGCCGCGCGCCATGCCGTCGATCTGGAGATTGTTGATGCCGAAGCCGCGCGCATAAAAGGTCGTGCGCTCCGTATCGTTCTGGCCCACCTGGATGCCCGTCGTCTGCGCCAGGGCCTGGTCCAGGCGCACGGCGCCCAGGTCGTCGAGCAGCTGGCGCGTGATGACGCTGACCGATTGCGGCGTTTCGCGCAAGGTCAGTTCCATGCGCGTGGCGCTGCGCGCTTCGCCAGCCGTGTACGACTGCGTGCCTTCCGTCGTCGCCGTCGACTGGCCTGTCACGGTGACGGCCGGCATGGTGACGTCGGCCGCAGCGGTATCGGCGGCCTGCGCCGGCAGGGCCGCGCCAGCGGCAAGGCTGAGCAGGCTGATGTGTAGTAAGCGGGGGAGGGGGCGCAAGGCGGGCTGGCGCGAAGAAGGGAAGACTGTCGTTGATTGCATCATTTTCCTGGGATATTTTTAGTCGTGTGTTTTCCTATCTCGTCTGGCGAGGTGCGCAGTAGCTGGGGGGGGATGGCATGACGCTGGCCCGTGGTCTGGCTTGGATAGCAGTTCCACCGCAAGGCCCGGCGCGGTCGGGCAGTGGAAAAGAAGGCGCGCGATTCCCCTCACTTTTGTGAATAAGAATCATTATCAATATAGGCTGTATTTGCCAAATAATCAAGCGTGTGCACCAACAGAGTGCGGCAGGCCAAGCGAGGCGCATCGTCCGGCCTTCTGCGATAATGCAGGCGCTGATAAAATATTTTCCTCATTGAAAGAAATGCATGCGTACATGGATCGCTTGTGCCGGATGGTTGTGTGTCGTGTCGCTGGGGCAAGCCCAGGAACACGCGCCGCCGGCTGTTCCCGCGCCGCTGCAGAGCGCCAGCGTGCAGTCCGCCACGGATGCCGCATCCGCCCCATCTGCTGCGCCGACGGTAGCGGCGCCCGCAGAGGACGCCTTGCCTTCGCAAACGGTGACGATCACGGCCAACAGCGACGCCAAGGCGCCGCGCATCCGTTTCACGGCTTACCGCGAGAGTTATCTGACGGCCAGGAAAGTGTGGCAAGTGTCGAGCGGCAGCGTGGTCATGGCCCTGCGCCTGATTCCCGCCAAGCTCAGTGCCACCATCGACGATGTGCGCGTGGCCCTGCAAGGCAATGGTGCTGCCGTGCCGATCAAGGTGTCCGCCGGCGGCGTGTTTGTCGTGCCGCTCAACGACGACATCGCCGCGCAAGATGGCACTTTCCTGGTGAACAAGGGCAGGGGCGAGTTGACGGCCAATATCGTGCTCCAGCCATCCGTGGCGCGCGATGCATGGAACGTCACGCGCGTGGGGCAAGTCTTGCACGACGCGCGGCGCGCCGTGCGGGCCATCACGCCGTGGTACAAGCGGCCGTTCGCCAGCGATGTGCAATCGCTGGCCTTTTGCGCCACCGAGCGGGGCAGCGCCTTGCAGCTGATGGATGGCGAGCAACTGATCGCCACCTTGCCCATGAATGAGGCTGCCGTCAACGACATCAAGCAGCCCGTGTTTTGCAAGATTTTCGACGGCGAAGACAAATACCCGGGACATTACCGCGTCGTCCTGCCCGAGCAAGCCACGGTGCTGCTGCTGTAATTAGCTGCTAGTTCGGCTGGCGCTGCACCAGCTCCAGCGCCGCCGCCAGAGCCAGGTCCATGGTGGCCTGATGGAAGATCAGCCATTGCGGCAGCAGCGACAGCGCATGGCGTCCCTGTTCCAGGTCGCCTTCATCGACGGCGGCCCACGCATGGTGCAAGCCGCTGAGCACGCGCGCATGCTGTTCCCGGTGATTCGCCAGCGAGGGGAAGGCGATTTGTTCCATCAAATCCTCTTCCTCGCGGAAATCGCGCTCGACGGCCGCAATCAGCTCGCGAAACGCCACGCTGAAATGCTGGTCGCTCAACTTGCCCAGCCGCGCCAGCTCCTGAAACAGCGCCTCATGCGCCTCGTCGATGGCGGGAACGCCCAGCGCCATCTCATCTTTCCAAGCCGATATACCCATGCCGATACTCCCGGTTAAGTCCGTCGCGATGCGAAGCGGACTGTTCCAGTGTGGACGCGGCGACGCTTCAAATCCATGACCTGAATCAAAAATATGGTAAAGAGGGGGAGGGGGAGGCACAGAGAAATGAAGGAAAACGGGGAACAAATCCCCATCCGCAATAAAGCGGTTCTAAATGAGGCAAGCTGCTACCTAGCGCGTCTTATTGCCGAGGCCAATGACTCCACATGGCATGGGCATCGACATTCGGCACCAGCATCTGCTGTCCGGCCGACGTCTGCATCGCGTCGCGCAGCACGAGGGGCACGAGCAGCAAGGCCGACAGGGCAAGGCAGGCCAGCACTTTGAGCGTCAACATGGTCGTCTCCCGGTGTCCCGGTGGCGGCGCGGGGATGCGGCGCCTGCCGGTCACTTCCTATGTACTTCCATGCTTGCAGTTTAGTTCATCTGATTGAAACTTCAACTAATTGCTGTGATGCACTGCACCAGTTCGCCTGTTGCCAGGGACTTATTTGGCCTTGCGGCTGCGCCGTGCCTTGCCAGTTGGCGGCAGGAATGAATCGAACCACACTTGCGTCAGTTGCCGCGTATTTTTCGCCGCTTCGCGCTTGACGGCGGCCGTGGCGTGGCCGCGCGCCGTGTTGGCGATGCGGTTGGCGGCGCTCAGGTACATGCTCATCCAGGGGTTTTTCATGGCTAGCCTCGCAGACGGTGGGTGGGGATGTCTCCACTCTAGTCCGATGGCTGGCGCCGACTGTGCGCCCGCCCACATAGCCGGGCGGCGCCGCAGGCTGGCTGAGGCAGATCAATACACGTCGCGGCGGTAGCGTCCCGCCGCCAGCAGGGCGTCGAGGCCTTCCTGGCCCAGCACTTCTTGCAGCACAGCATCGATTCCTGCCGCCATGCCGTGCAGGCTGCCGCACACGTAGACGATGGCGCCTTGCGCCAGCCACTCGCGCAGTTCGTGGGCGTTGGCGCGCAGGCGGTCTTGCACGTATTCCCGAGTTTCAGCATCGCGCGAAAAGACCTTGTCCAGGCGCGCCAGGTGGCCAGCGTCGAGCCAGCCTTGCAACTCTGCGCCGCAGACGCTGTCAAAAGCTTGCTGCCGTTCGCCAAACAGCAGCCAGTTGCGGCCCAGCCCCGCCCGCTGGCGTGCGCGCAGGTGCGCACGCAGGCCCGCCAGGCCGGAACCGTTGCCGATGTAAATGCAGGGCACGTCGACCAGGGCGGGGGCGAAGGCGGGATTGGCTTGCAGGCGCAGGCGGATGGGGCTGCCCAGCGGGGCGAAGCGCGTGAGCCAGCCGGAACAGATGCCATGTCCCTCGTTTTCGCTGCCCGCATGGCGTTCCTGGCGCACCAGCAATTGCAGTTCGCCATCGGACGGCAGCGAGGCGAGCGAGTAGCTGCGCGGCGCGTGATGGGCACTGTCGGGGTGGCTACCCTCACCCTCGCTGCCGTCCGCGTTGCATCCGATAATTTCCGCCAGCGCGCCCGCTTCCCAGGTGGCGCCGGCCGGGCCCGTTAAGGTGATTTCATGCAGTTCGCCACCCTGGCTGCCCGGGTTGAGCAGCACGCGGCGCGCCAGGCGCCACTCGGCGTACGAGGCTTCTTCCTGCACGCCGATGGCGTCGATGGCGCTGCCGCTGCAGCGGGCCAGCGCTTGCGACCAGTCGGCCAGGGCGGCAGGGTCGTGCTTGTCCACTTCGATCAACGGGAACAAGGGCGTGGCGCCCAGCGCCTGCAGTTGCTGCGCCAGCGCATGGCCGAAGCCGCAGAAGGCGCTGTAATGGCGGTCGCCCAGGGCCAGCATGCCCACTGCCAGGCCGGCCAGCGGCGTGCCGGTGGTCGCTTGCAGCAGGCGCGCGAAGCGGCGCGTGCCGTCCGGCGCTTCGCCTTCGCCAAAGGTGCTGGCGACGATCAGGGCCCGCTCGTACTGGCGCAATTGCGCGGGATCAAAGCGGTCCAGCGATTGCACGTCGACGGCCACGCCAGCCTGCTGCAGGGCGCGCGCGCTTGCCAAAGCCAGGCGTTCGGCCTGGCCCGACTGGCTGGCGTAGGCGACGAGCGTCGGCAAGCCGGTATTTTGCTTGTCCACTGCACCGGCGCCCAGCATGGCGCGCTGCGCTTGCACAGCTCGCTTAGCCTTGCGGCGACCCAGGTACAACATCCAGCCCGTGATGGCGAACAGGGGCAGGCCCAGGCTGGCCAGGGTGACGATGATGCGGCCCGGCAAGCCGAAATACGTGCCCATGTGCAGCGGATAAATGATGTTGACGAGGCGCGCACCGAGCCCCTGCTGGCTGTACGGCTCGTTTTCCGTGAGCGTGCCGTCGGCAGGGGCAATGCTCATGCGGCTGCGCGCCCGTTCGTGTGGTGCGTCGCTGGCCAGCCACGTGAATTGCACGGCTTCGCCGGCGCGTGTCGGCAGGCGCAGCGTAGCCAGGGTCCAGCCGGGGGCATGTTGCTGGAAGCTGCTCCAGGCCAGGCTGATGTCGACGGCGGGCGCATCCTTTTTCTCTTTGGATACACGCTTGGGCGATTGCGCTGCGCGCGGCGGCTTGCCTGCCCAGGCATCGATGTTGTCCCGCACCACGTCGTAGCTCCAGTAAATCCCCGTCAGGGTCAGTGCCACGTACACCACCAGGCACCAGGTGCCGGCCACGGCGTGCAAATTCCACAAAAACGAGCGGCCTTTTAATGCTGGATCGAAGGTCAGCCAGGTGCGCCAGTCCAGCGGACGGCGGGGCCAGCGCAGATACAGGCCCGACAATGCCAGGCCCAGCAGGCACAGGGCCAGCGCGCCCGCGACTTGCCGGCCCGGATCGCGCGGCAGCAGCAGCCAGCGGTGCAAGGACTCCGTCCACTCGAAAAATTCCGCGCCCGCCAGCGCCGGCTGGGTGGCGCCCGTGTACGGGTGCAGGTAGATCGACTCGCCGCGCCGCTGGCCATTCTTCGGTGCGAAGAACAGGCGTGGCGTCGCGCCCGCTTCTGCATACATGGTGATGGAGGCCACGCGCTGGCCGTGTTCGGCGGCGGCAATGTTGCTCAGCTGGGCCGGCGTCAGCGGCGCGCGCGTTTCCACTGGCACATGGCGCACGCCGGGGTTCATGACATCAAGTAACTCATCCTTGAAGGCCAGGGTGGCGCCACTCAGGCCAATGATCACCAGCACCGTGCCGGCCGTGATGCCGATGAACCAGTGCAATTGAAACCATACCTGCTTCCAGGTCCAGTGCCAGCGCCGTTGTTGCGGGGCGGCGCTTGGCTGGCGCGCTGCGGACACGGCGTCGGTGCTGGCGCGCAACTGGGGGAGGGAGGAGGTGGTCATGGCGGCTTTCGATAGCGCCGCCATGCAGGTATCAGGCAGGGCGGGAAGAAGGAAGGCTGATATTTTAACGCAAACGAGAATCATTCGCAAATGATGGCGTCCTGTTGTCACGTGGCGGGGGCCATTCCCGTTTTGCCTGATTGGCCGCCATAGGCGCTACAATAGGAATACTGTTCACTAGTTCCCATTGCCGCCATGACCACTTCCACACCGAATCTCGTCGTCACTCCGTCCGCCCACCCCTTGTCCGACGCCGAGCGCGCCGCGCGCATGGCCAATCCCGCCTTCGGCCGCATCTTCACCGACCACATGGTGGTGATTCCTTACCGCGACGGCAAGTGGCAGCAGGGTGAACTGAAGGCGTATGGCCCCTTGATGCTGGACCCGTCCGCTTCATCGCTGCATTATGGTCAGGCCATCTTTGAAGGCTACAAGGCCTTCGCCCAGCCCGATGGCAGCATCAAGACTTTCCGTCCAGAACAGAATGCGGAGCGCTTCAACCGCAGCGCCGCGCGCCTGGCCATGCCGGCCATCCCTGTCGAGCTGTTCCTGGAAGCGGGCGACGCGCTGATCGCGCAAGACCGCAACTGGGTGCCGAAGAACACGGGCGAGAGCCTGTACATGCGTCCGCTGATGATTGCCACCGACCCTTACCTGGGCGTGCGTCCTTCGGAAGAATACCTGTTCGTGCTGTTCGCCTCGCCGGCCGGCGCCTACTTCCCGAAAGGCGTCAAACCCGTTACCGTGTGGATCAGCGAAGACTTCGTGCGCGCCGCGCCGGGCGGCACCGGTGAAGCGAAGTGCGCGGGCAACTACGCGGCCAGCCTTATGGCCCAGTCTCAAGCACAGGAAAAGGGCTGCGACCAGGTCGTCTGGCTCGATGCCGTGCACCGTGAATTCATCGAAGAAATGGGCGGCATGAATTTGTTCTTCGTCTACAAGGATGGCGAGAAAATCACGGTGGTGACGCCGGAACTGACGGGCACCTTGCTGCCAGGCATCACCCGCCGCAGCCTGCTGGACATGGCGAAAGACCTCGGCTATGCGACGCAAGAGCGTAAATTGTCCGTCCAGCAATGGCGCGACGATATCGCCTCGGGCCGCATGACCGAAGTGTTCGCCTGCGGCACGGCCGCCGTCATCACGCCCGTGGGCGTGGCCAAGGCCAATGGCTTTGAAATGACCATCAACAACAATGAAAACGGCGCCGTCACCCTGGCCCTGCGCGAAGCGTTGCTGGGCTTGCAGCATGGCACGGCTCCAGACACCCACGGCTGGATGCACAAGGTCTGCTGATCAGCTTGTTGGATTGATACCGCGCCGGCACTCAGTTGCCGGCGTTTTTATATCTTGAAGGAATATGATGAACATTCGCTCTGTCTTGCCCGCCCTGGCCGCCGCTTTCCTCAGCCTGTCCTTTGGTGCCGTCCACGCGGCCGACGCCAGCTGCGCCATTCCGCGCAACGTCAGCTATGTCGATTACGACGTCAAGCCGTCGGACGAGAAAAACACCTGCTACAAGCAAAGCACGAACGTGCCCACCGATTACTTCATGCTGGCGCTGTCGTGGTCGCCGGGCTTTTGCGACAGCCAGCGACGCCGCGGCGCCGTGTCGAAGAAGGCCGCCTTCCAGTGCGCCGAGAGCAACCAGTTCGGCTGGATCGTGCATGGCCTGTGGGCGCAGTCGGCCAATCCGGCCACGTGCGAAGACATTTCCGTGACGCCGCCGCGCAAGACGGACCTGCATCCGCGCTATTGCAAGGGCAATTTGCCGAAGCTGGCGCCGTCGGAGATCCTGCCCTATATGTGCATGCAGCCGGGCGAAGCCTTGCTGCAGGGCGAGTGGGAAAAGCATGGCGCCTGCGATTTCGATACGGCAAAGGAATATTTCGAGAAGGAACGCGAACTGTTCCAGGCCTTGAAGTTGCCGGACTCCACCATGCCGAAAAACGAGCTGTTCCAGTGGATGAAGCAGAACAACCCGCAATTGAAAGGCCGCTGGCTCGGCTATGAAAAGCACTCGGGCGAGTTGCGCATCTGTTATTCGAAAGATTTTAAAGTGATCGATTGCCAGAAGTAAGCTTGCCTGTTCTGCAGGTTTTTTGCATACATGCTAGTGTATTGCCCGGATCAGCAAGATGAACAGGTAGTGTATTTATGCAGCAGCAGCACACGCAACCGGTCATGGTAGGCGAGGACGGCTTGCCGCCCGGCGCCCGTTTATGGGCCATGCTGGCGCTGGCCATCGGCGTGGGCATGGCCTCGCTCGATACGGCGATCGCCAACACGGCTTTGCCGGCCATCGCCAGCGAGCTGCACACGACGCCGGCCGCCTCCGTCTGGATCGTCAACGTCTATCAACTGGCCATGGTGGCGACCCTGCTGCCGTTTTCCGCCCTCGGCGAAATCGCCGGCTACCGCCGCGTGTTTATCTCCGGCATGCTCTTGTTTACGTTGGCGTCGCTCGCCTGCGCATTGGCCTGGTCCCTGCCGTCGCTGGTGGTGGCAAGGTTGTTCCAGGGCGTCGGTGCCAGCGCCATGATGAGCGTCAATACAGCGCTGCTGCGCGCCCTGTACCCGAAACATTTGCTGGGCCGCGCGTTCGGCAACAATGCGCTGGTGGTGGCCGTCGCGTTCGCCATCGGCCCCACGGCCGCCTCGCTGATCCTGGCGGTGGCATCGTGGCCGTGGCTGTTCGCCATCAATGTGCCGCTGGGCGTGCTCGGCTTTTTCCTCGCCAGCCGCATGCTGCCGGCCACCAGATTGTCTGGTCACACGCTCGACGCGCGCACGGCGCTGTACAACGTGGGGGCCTTCGGTTTGCTGATTCTGCTCTTTGGCGACGCGGCCCATCAC
This sequence comes from Janthinobacterium sp. 64, assembly GCF_002813325.1. Lineage (NCBI taxonomy): Bacteria > Pseudomonadati > Pseudomonadota > Betaproteobacteria > Burkholderiales > Oxalobacteraceae > Janthinobacterium > Janthinobacterium sp. 64. The sequence continues at coordinate 155,314 of NZ_PHUG01000001.1, forward strand.
GCGGCGCTGTCGACCTTGCTGCCGGAACTGGTGGCGGTGGTGATTTTCTTTATCTTGCTGCTGCGCCGCCAGGAAGGGCACGCTGCACCGATGCTGCCGATCGACCTGTTTCGCCGTCCATTATTCCTGCTGTCGTCACTGACGGCCATCTGCACGTTTGCCGCGCAGGGACTGGCCTTTGTTTCATTGCCCTTTTATTTTGAAGTGACACTGGGCCGTTCGCCCGTCGAGACGGGCTTTTTGATGACGCCGTGGGCCGTGCTGGTGGCCGTGATGGCGCCCGTGGCCGGCCGCCTGAGCGACCGTTATTCGCCGGGCGTGCTGGGCGGCATCGGCCTGGCGGCGCTGGCCGGCGGCTTGCTGACCCTGGTGTGGATACCGGCCCACCCCAGCGCGTTTGACATCGGCTGGCGCATGGCCTTGTGCGGCATCGGTTTCGGCTTTTTCCAGGCGCCGAACCTGAAAGCCATCATGGGCAGCGCGCCGCCTGAACGGGCCGGCGGCGCCAGCGGCGTGGTCGCCACGTCGCGCCTGATCGGCCAAGCGACGGGCGCGGCGCTGGTCGCGTATTGCTTCACGGTTTCCGCCGCCAAAGGCACGACGTATGCGCTGTGCCTGGCGGCAGGGTTCGCCGCCGTGGCCAGCATCGCCAGCTTTTCGCGCCTGGTGGTGGCGCAGCCGGCGTGGCAGGCCGGCAAGCGCGACTGACCGGTATCGCTTAAACGTCGATGGCCTTGTCCGACTGCATGCGCTTGCGCAATTCGAACTTCTGGATCTTGCCCGTCGACGTGCGGGGCAGGGGGCCAAAATAAATGGCTTTCGGCACCTTGAAACCGGCCAGGTTGTTCTTGCAGAAGGCGATCAATTCCGCTTCCGTCACCGTACCGCCTTCGCGCAGTTCGACGAACGCGCATGGCGTCTCGCCCCATTTCTCGTCCGGTTGGGCGATGACGGCGGCGGCCAGCACTTGCGGGTGGTGGTACAAGGCGTCTTCCACTTCTACGCTGGAAATGTTCTCTCCACCGGAAATGATGATGTCCTTGCTGCGGTCCTTCAGCTTGATATAGCCGTCCGGATACATGACACCGAGGTCGCCCGTGTGGAACCAGCCGCCGGCAAACGCTTCCTGCGTCGCCCTTTCATTTTTCAGGTAACCCTTCATGCAGATGTTGCCCCGGAACATGATCTCGCCGATCTGTTCGCCATCGGCCGCCACGTGCTGCATGGTGTCCGGGTCGATCACGGCGACGGCGCTTTGCAAGTGGTAGCGCACGCCCTGGCGCGATTTCAACACGGCGCGTTCTTCCTGGCTCAAGGCCGCCCACTCGTCCTGCTCGGCGCAGATGGCGGCGGGGCCGTACACTTCCGTCAAGCCGTACGAGTGGATCAAGTCAAAGCCCATGGCTTCGATCTTCGCCACCATGGCCGCTGGCGGCGGCGCGCCGGCTACCATGCCGCGCACGGTCCAGTCTATGCCGTCGCGCCAGTTGGCAGGCGCGTTGGCCAGGGCCGCGTGCACGATGGGTGCCGCGCAATAGTGGGTGATGCGCAATTCGCGCATCAGGTCGAACACCAGTTTCGGTTCGAACTTGCGCAGGCACACGTTGACGCCGGCACGCGCGGCGATGGTCCACGGGAAGCACCAGCCATTGCAGTGGAACATCGGCAATGTCCACAAATACACGGCATGCTTGGGCATGTCCCACTCTAATATGTTCGACAGGGCGTTCAGGGCCGCGCCCCGGTGGTGGTAGACCACGCCTTTCGGGTCGCCCGTGGTGCCGGATGTGTAGTTGAGGGCGATGGCGTCCCACTCGTCCGCAGGCCCCTGCCAGTCGTAATCGGGGTCGCCGCTGGCCAGCAAGCTTTCGTAGTCGAGGTCGGAAAAGGCTTCCACTTCCGGTCCCAGCACGTCGTTGACCTGGATCACGCGCAGGCCGGGAATCTGCGCCGCCATCTGGCGCGCCAGTCCGGCAAATTCCGTGTCGGCCAGCAAGACTTTTGCGTGGCCATGGCGCAGCATGAAGGTCAGCGCCGCCAGGTCGAGGCGGATATTGAGGGCGTTGAGGACGGCGCCGGCCATGGGCACGCCAAAGCTCGCTTCCACCATGGCGGGCGTGTTCGGCAGCATCACGGCCACCGTGTCGCCCGTGCCCACGCCCAGCTTGATGAGGCCGGAGGCCAGCCGGCGCGTGCGCGCATACGTTTCGCGCCACGTCTGGCGCAGGCTGCCATGTGCAATTGCCAGGCGATTGCCATATACTGCCGCTGCCCTGGCGATATAGTCGAGCGGGGTGAGGGCGGCGTAGTTGGCGCTGTTTTTGCCGAGGCCGGTGTTGAAATCAGGTGTCATGCTTGTCTCCTGGTAAAAGAATCTTGTAGCTCCCTGTTTCGGGATTGATACCGGCCAGCATAGCACCGGCGCTGTAAAATCACTGTCATCTTAGTGACAGGTCTGAAGGATGGAATGGATAGCAACGATAGTGTAGACCTTGCCGTGCCCGAACTCGCTAGCCACGACTGGTTCACTGCCCTCGACGCGCGGCATCAGACCTTGTTGCGCGCCGGCAGCGTGTTGCGGCACTATGAAGCGGGCGCCTTCGTCACGCGGCGCGGCGAACCGTCGGCGCACTGGATCGGCGTGCACACGGGCTTGATCAAGCTGGCCGTCTACAACGCCGATGGGCGCGGCGCCACGTTTTCCGGCGTGCCGGCCGGCGGCTGGTGCGGCGAAGGAAGCGTGCTCAAGCGCGAACTGCGCCGCTACGACGTGGTGGCCGTGCGCGCCGCGAACATCATCCTCGTGCCGGTGGACCTGTTTCACCTGCTGCTGGCCGAGAGCCTCTCCTTTAACGCCTTCGTCATCCGCCAGCTGAACGAGCGCATGGGACAATTCATCGCCACCATCCAGAACCAGCGCCTGCTGGCCGTCGACGCGCAAGTGGCGCAAGCGATCGCGCAGCTGTTCCATCCCATGCTATACCCGCGCACTTCCAGCGTGCTTGAGCTGTCGCAGGAAGAAATCGGCTTGCTGACCGGCATTTCTCGCCAGCGCGTGAACCAGGCGCTGGGCCATCTGGCCGAGCTCAATCTCATCAGCATCGCCTACCAATCGATCCGCGTCGTCGACCTCGACGGCTTGCGCCGCTATGGCGTGGCGTCGCTGTGATGACAGACTGCTTGCGCGATGTGTGGCATGCTGGCGGCTCGTTCATCACCTTGACCTGACGCATGGCCCTCGTTTCCGATCATCCCTTGCACTTGCTGGGCTTGCGCTTTCCGCTCCGGCTGCGCGTCACCGTGCGCCAGGGTTTCGTCACCTTGCATAATGAAATCACCACCAAGAAACTGGGCAGCGGCGACAGTTTTGTCGTGCCCGCCTTCTTGCGCTTCGCCTGCGACGTGATGCCGGGGCGGGGCAAGCCGGCCGTGTTCACCCTGGCGCTGGAAGGCGACGAGGCGGACGGTGGCCACGGCGGCGGCAAGCGCTGGAGCCAGGCGCTGGCGCAGCACATCTTCGATACGCCGCAAGGCAAATGGACGGCGGCGCGCCTGGCGGCCCTGTGGCAAGTGACGCCGCACAAGGCCCGCGCGCGCCTGTTTGCCGAGGGCGAGGCATTGCTCAGTCTGGTGCGCGAGCAGCGCCTCGCGCACGCGCTGCACACGGCGGCGCAAGCGGGCGCCGATGGCGAAGGCGGCGAGCGCGACCTGGCGCAAGTGGCGGCCGGCTCCGGCTTTGCCTCGATCCCCGCGTTTTGCGACGCCTGCGTGGACGTGGCGGGCGTGCGTCCCAGCCTGTTCCTGCGCTGCCAGGCGCCCGGATAGTCAGACTCCGTTATAATCGGGACCATGGGATCTTTATTGAAGCGCAAACAGTGGCATATGTGGTTCGCCTGCCTGGCGATACTGCTCAATGCGCTGTCGCCGTCCCTGTCGTATGCGTTTGCGTCGCTGCACGCGAACGCGAACAACGCCACCGTCGAAATCTGCTCGGCCAGCGGCGCCGTCTACACGCAAGCGGACCTGGCGCCAGCCGCCAGATCCACCACCGATTCCGTACTGCACCACATCGAGCATTGCCCGTTCTGCATCAGCCATGCGGGCAGCGTGGGCTTGCCGCCGTCCTCATCCTCGCCGCTGGCCGTCATCACGGGCCACGACCACTATCCGCCCTTGTTTTACCAGGCGCCGCAACCCCAGTTTGCGTGGCTGGCCGCCAGCCCGCGCGGCCCGCCTTTGCCTGTCTGAACGCAGCAGTCACGCCTTTTACGTCTCAACTTGTCTCAACTACGCCCATCGGGCTGGAATTACCATGAAACGTCGTCTTTTCCTTCTCGCCGGCACGGCGGGATTGCTCACGCTTGCCGCTTGCGAACAAGCACCGAAACCCCATTACAACGGCCTCGACTTGACGGGAGGCGATTACAAGCCCGACTTCAAGTTGAGCGGCCCCGATGGCAAGGTCTACACCCTGGCCGACTTCAAGGGCAAGTATGTGATGGTTTTCTTTGGCTTCACGCAATGTCCGGACGTGTGCCCCACGGCCCTGTCGCGCGCGCTGGAAATCCGCCAGAAGCTGGGGCCGGATGCCGATAAGCTGCAAGTGATCTTCATCAGCATCGACCCCGAGCGCGATACCCCCGAGTTGCTGGGCGAGTACATGCGCGCCTTCGACCCCAGTTTCCTCGGCTTGCGCACGGACCCGCAGGCGACGGCGCAGACTGCCTTCAATTACAAGGTCTTCTACCGCAGAGTGCCTAGCGGCAGCTCGTACACGATGGACCACACGGCCATCAGCTATGTGCTCGATGCCGAGGGACGCATGCGCCTGGGCTTGAAGCACCAGTTGACGGGCGACGAGTGCGTGCAAGACATCAAGACCCTGATGCAATCGAAATACACCTTATAACTACCGAGGAAATGATCATGACCCATCTGAAAACCCTGCTGGCCACGGCCCTGACCGTGCTGTCCTTCTCCGCCATCGCACAAACCAGCGTGCAGATTAGCGACCCGTGGGTGCGCGCCACCGTGCCGCAGCAAAAAGCCACGGGCGCCTTCATGCAGATCACGGCGCCAAAAGCCATGCGCTTGCTGGAAGTGCGCTCGCCCGTGGCCGGCGTGGCGGAAATCCATGAAATGAGCATGACGGACAATATGATGCGCATGCGCCAGGTCAAGGAAATCAGCTTGCCAGCCGGCAAGGCCGTCGAATTGAAACCGGGCGGCTACCACGTCATGCTGCTGGACCTGAAAGGGCAGGTGAAGGCGGGCGACAAGATCCCGCTGACCCTCGTCGTCGAAGGTGAGGACAAGCGCCGCGAAACCATCGAAGTGACCGCCGTGGCGCGTCCGCTGGGCGCCACCCCGGCCCCGATGCCGGCCATGAAGCACTAAGCCTTTCCGTTACATCCTTGAAAGCCCGGTACGCCGGGCTTTTTTGTGCTCGTCTGAAAGTTAAACGAGTGTTTGATATAATTCCGCACAATATTAAACGGTTGTTTAAATGATGGGAATGGCATGACGAACGATAAGGAAAACGAACCGGCGCGCGCGCGCATCCTGCAGGCGGCGGCGGACCTGTTTGCCGACGACGGCTACAAGAACACCTCCGTGCGCCGCATCTGCGAGGCGGCCCACGTCAACGTGGCAATGGTGAATTATTACTTTCATAGCAAGGAAGAGCTGCACCTGGCCGCTTTTGACCATGCGCGCGAGCTGGCGCGGGCCTCGGCTGCCGACGTGGCCGCCGCCAGCGCGCAGGCGCAGCTGCCGCCGGTGCAACAGTTGCGCCTGGCTATCGAGGCGCTCGTGTCCGACATGCTGCGCTCGGGGCCGGCATCCTTGTTCAGCCGGTTGGTGGCGCGCGAACTGATCGAGCCGACTGCCGCCATCCACAAGCTGGCCGAGCGCAATGTGCGGCCCCAGCACGCGCTGTTCACGGGTTTGATCCGTGGCGTGGTGGGGCCGGCCATGCCGGCGGACGTGGTGCAGAAATGCGTGTTCAGCGTGATCGGCCAGGCCGTGTTCTATGCCCGTTCGCGCATCGTGCATGAACTGGTGGCGCCGGAAATCACCTATGACGAGGCGGGCATCGCCAGCATCGCGCGCCACGTCGCGCAATTTTCGCTGGCGGCCCTGGAAGGCATGCGCCTTCAATACACCGCGCAGGCGGGCGCATGAAGGCGCGCAAGCTGACCCTGGTGCTGGCCGGGCTGGCCATGCTGGGCCCGTTCGCCACCGATACTTTCTTGCCATCGTTTCCCGCGATCGGCACGCATTTCGACGTCAGCAGCGTGCTGGTGCAGCAGACCCTGAGCGTCTACCTGGCTGCCTACGCCTTCATGACCTTGTTCTACGGCACCTTGTCCGATTCGTTCGGCCGCCGTCCCGTGATCCTCGCTTCCTTGCTGATCTTCGCCATCGGTTCCATCGGCGCCGCGTTTGCACCGAGCTTTGGCTGGCTGCTGTTCTTCCGCGGCATGCAGGGCGCCTCGGCGGGAGCGGGCAGGGTCATCGGTCAAGCCATCGTGCGCGACACCTTGTCGGGCGCGGCCGCGCAAAAGATGCTGGCCAACATCATGATGGTGTTCGGCATCGCGCCCGCCATCGCGCCCATCATCGGCGGCTGGCTGCACGTGGCCTACGGCTGGCAATCGACGTTCGTGTTCACCTTTGCCGTCACAGTGTTGCTGGCGCTGGCCTGCCTGAAAGGCTTGCCGGAAAGTTTGGCCGTCGAGCAACGCCAGCCTTTCCACCCAGGCAATATCGCGCGCAATTACTGGCTGGCCTTGCGCCACCGGGCATTCCTCTTGCGCTCGCTGGCCGTGGCCTTCGCCTTTGGCGGCTTCGCCCTGTACATCGCCTCGGCCCCGCATTTTATTTTGGAACTGCTGCGCCTGCCGGAAACGGCGTTTGGCTGGATGTTCATCCCCATGGTGGCCGGTTTGGTGCTGGGCTCGGCGCTGTCGGGCAAGCTGGCCCATGCGGTGAAAAGCACCGTGCTGGTGCGCTGGGGCTTGCTGGCCATGGCGGCCACGGGCGCGCTCAATATTGCTTACAACCACTGGTTTGCCGCCAGCATCCCGTTCGCCGTCGTGCCCGTGATGCTGTATGCGTTCGGCATGTCGCTGGCCTTGCCGGGCATGACCATGTCGACGCTCGACATTTTCCCGCAGATGCGGGGCCTGGCCGCGTCCCTGCAAAACTTCGTGCAAATGCTGGTGTTTGCGCTGGTGTCCGGTTTTGTCGCACCGTTGCTGTTCGACAGCGCCTTCAAGCTGGCGCTGGGACAGGCGTCGGCCGTCGTGCTCGCTGCCGTGTTCTGGTGGCTGGGCAGCCGGCAAGGGGCGGAAAACGGTGCAACGGGGCTTATTAAGACGACATGACGGGCCCTGGAAAAGAGTGGCATGCTTTCTGCTTTGTTACACTGTGACCATCAGACCTTGCCGCAGGCGGTGTGGGTCTAAGCAGTTTTGCAACTTTACCTTTAGCTATCATGCACTTGATTAACTCCAGTTTGAACCACGCCTTGCGCGTGCCGCTGGCTGCGGAAATCCACTCGCGGCCGTTTTTGCAGCTCGATGCCCCCGAACTGATCACCCATCTGGCCGTCTACAAGGATGACAGCGCGGCGCCCGGTGCGTCGAATATGGCGGCCCAGCACGCCACCCTGGCGGCCCTGTGCACGCATTTCGGCGTCACGCCGCCCGCCGCCGAAGCCAAGTATTTTTATTACGACTTTGGCCGCTTCCGCCTGAAATGGGAATGCCATACGGAATTTGCCACGTTTACCTTCGCCGAGCATCCGGGCGCCGCCTTGCCCCTGGAACAGGCGTTTGAGCGCATGCCCCTGGAACAATTGCCGCAGCAGTGGCTGGCAGGCTTGAAGGGCAAGCTGATGGTGGCAGCCCACGTGGTGCTGGAACAGGCATTGGCCCCGGCCGAGATCTTCATGCAGGGCTTGTCGCGTGTGTTCGAGGGCAATACCCTGGCCGGCAGCAAAGTATTGCAGGGCGGCGAATTGTGGACCGATTTTACGATCCAGTCCGATGGCTTCAGCCGTTTCGTCATCCGCGATGCGGGCATGCACTCGCAGCAGTCGGGCCGGCTGGTGCAGCGCGTGCTGGAAATCGAAACCTACCGCATGATGGCTTTATTGGGCTTGCCCTACGCCATGCAGGCGGCGCCATCCTTGAACGCCATCGAAAACGAATTGGCCACCCTGGCCGCCGCCATGGTCGACACGGATGACGCGCCGGGCCTGGCCAAGGCCGACGAGGGCGTTGCTGAGCAAGCCTTGCTTGACCGCATCACGCGCCTGGCCGCCCGCATTGAAAAGCTGTCACTCGACAATAGCTACCGTTTTTCCGCCTCGAAAGCCTACATGGGTCTCGTGAAAGCGCGCATCGAGGAGTTGCGCGAAGAGCGCATCGAGGGCATTCCCACGGTCGAGGAATTCATGGACCGCCGCTTGACGCCCGCCATGAATACCTGCGAAGCGATGGCCAGCCGCCAGGAAGCGATGGCGCAGCGCATTGCCAACACGAATGACTTGCTGCGCACGCGCGTGGGCATCGTGCAGGAATTGCAGAACCGGCAAATCCTGCAATCGATGAACGCGCGCGCCGCGCAGCAACTGCAACTGCAGCAAGCGGTGGAAGGCTTGTCGGTTGCCGCCATTTCGTATTACGTGATCGGCCTGTTCAGCTACACGGGCAAGGCGGCCAAGGTGATGGGCTTGCCCGTGAATCCGGAAATCCTCGTCGGTGCGCTGGTGCCGTTCGTGGCAGCGGCCGTGTGGCTGGGGCTGCGGCGCATGCATCACAAGCTGCACGCGGACTGAACAGGACGACGCTGCGCTGTCATTTTTGCTATCTTCCAACATTCGACCGTCAGGTGTTTTGAAAGGAAGTTGCGTGCTACCGAATGTTGGCGATGTTTACAGTGTGTTTTCGTCCGAGCTGCAGCAGTATGTGGCTTGCCAGGTCACCCGCATCAAGGATGCTTCATCGTCCAGGCCGCTAGCTGCCGTGCTGGAGCTGGACTGGAGCGGCGACGCCTTGCCTGATGCGGCGGCCGTGCAAGCCATGCGGCCGCTGCTGTGCGACTATTTTTTCTGGAACAAGCGCCACGATCATTGCTATGCCACGGCGAACGTGCCGCCTGGCCATACTCTCGTTGGCAATATCGCGCCGCTGGTCGATGTGGAAGTCAACAGCTACCGCAGCGGCTGGAACGTGGGCGACAGCGTGCTGCGCCAGCGCAACTGGGAGCGCATCGATCCGCTGCGGCGCCAGCAGTTCAAGGCCGCGTCGCGCGAGCGTGAAGTAACAGTCGGCGGCCACGTCTTCCGCCAGGACGCGACGAAAATCAATGACAGCGTCTTGCAGGCGCTGGGCGACTTGTCCGAGCTGGAGCAACTGCCTTGCCTGATGTCGATCGAGACCCGCCATGGCACGCCAGCCTTGATGGAGTTTGTCCAAGGCAATCCCTTCATCAATGAGCTGGACTGGCAATCATCGACGGTGCCTGCGCTCGATTTCAGCGGCAGCGGCCTGGAACGCCTGATCCTGCAGCCCGATGGCGTCAGCAGCCTGGTCTTGAACGCAGGCCTGGGCCTGCTCGCGCTGCGCAGCGCGCCATCGCCGGCGCTGCGCATCAAGGATGGCGCCGATGGCCGCCATCTGACACTGCAGTGCAAGCAGACGCTGCCGCCGTTCCACGGTCTCGGCCAACTGGGCGGCCTGTCGCTGGTCGGCATGAAAGACGTCGATCTGGCGCAGGTGGCGCAGCGCTTTCCCCATTTGACGGCCTTGCGCATCTGGGGCAAGCCGGGGCTGGCGTCGCAGATGGCCAGCCTGGCGCTGTTGACAGAGCTGCGGATGTTCACCGCCTGTGATCTGTTCGGTTACACGGCGGAGGAGTTTCCACTGGCCACGCAATTGCCGCAGCTGTCGGCCCTGTGGCTGACCAGCTTGCCGCTGGACGCTGCCAAGGCCATCAAGGCCGGCTACAAGAAAGCGGCGGCGCTGGGCTTGGATTTGTCGGTGACCAAGGCGCGCAAGCCGGAATGGCTGGCGGAAAATTTGCTCAACCCGTTCCGCGACTGGGATGGCCGCGAGCATATTTCCCCTGTGTATGCGAAAAAGGCGGCGCTGGCCTACAAGAACATGCTGGCCGTGACGCGTGGCATCGATGCCGCCATGACGGCGACGGCGGTTGCCGCCGCGCTGGAGGCGATGGTCACCGCCTATGTCGATGCATTCAACAAGATCGAGCGGCGGACGAGCATCATCGAGACGGTCGAGCGCGAAGAAATTTACACGGTGCTGGCGGAACTGCTGGTGCAGCTGCGGCAGCAACTGGGCGGGCAGGGTGCCGCGCTGGTCGATGAGGCGGCCTTGCTGGAGCTGTTCGACCGCTTGCGCGAGTTCTAGGGCCACTGCCAGCACTCTAGAAAAAAAGTTCTAGACAATGAGTTCTAGACTGGGTATGCTGGCGGCATGTTAAAAAATACCTCCACTCTCCATCCCACGGCCGCCGAACTGGACCTGCTGCGCATCCTGTGGCAGCGCGGTCCGTCCGACGCGCGCGCCGTGTACGAGGCCCTGGCCGCCGAGCGTGCCGACGCCAGCTACGCCACCGTGCTGCGCCAGTTGCAGCTGATGCATGGCAAGGGACTCTTGAGCCGCGATGAAAGCCAGCGGCCGCAGCTGTATGCGGCCGTCGACGCGCAGGAAAAGTTACAGACCAGCTTGCTCAAGGACTTGATCGGCAAGGTGTTTTCCGGTTCCGGCAAGGCGCTCGTGCTGACGGCGCTGCGCGAGCACGTGAGCGACGCGGAACGCCTGGAAATTGAAAAAATCCTGCGCAGCAAGGATGGCGGCGCGCCATGAACCTGGACATGGGCTTGGGCATTGAGTTGGGCAAGCTTGTCCCGGCGCTGGGCTGGGTCTTGCTGTATTTTGTCTGGCAGGGCGTGATCGTCGGCGCCGTCTCCGCCGTCCTGCTCTGGCTGCTGCGCCACGCCAGCGCGCGCTGGCGCTATGCCGTGTGCGCGCTGGCACTGCTGCTGTGCCTGTGCATTCCCGCCGTCCATCTGCTTTCTCTGCTGTCTGGCACAGCGCTGGCCCAGCTGCCCGTGGACGCGCCACCCGCCTGGCGTGCCGCGCTGCAAGCGTGGATGCCGGCCCTGGTGCTGGCCTGGAGCGCCGGTGTCGGTCTGATGAGCTTGCGCCTGTGCCTGGGCCTGGCCTGGGTCGGCAAGCTGCGGCGCCAGGCCGTGGCCGCGCCCGCCATCTGGCAGGCGCGCCTCGATGCGCTGGCGCTGCGCATGGGCTTGCGCCAGCCTCTGCCACTGAAGCTGCACGCTGGGCTGGCCAGCCCCGTCACCGTGGGTTTCTGGCGCCCCGTCATCCTGCTGCCCGCCGCCTTGCTGAGCGGCATGCCCGTCGCCTTGCTCGAAGCGCTGCTGGCGCATGAACTGGCGCACGTGCGGCGCTGGGATTACCTGGTCAACCTCTTGCAAAGCGTGGCCGAGGCGCTGCTGTTTTTTCACCCCGTCGTCTGGTGGCTGTCGGCGCGCATGCGGGCCGAACGGGAACAGGTGGCCGATGCGCTGGCTGCGCAAGCGCTGCAAGACCCGCAGCAGCTGGCCACGGCCCTGCATGCGCTGTCCTTGCAGACGGCCGCGTCGCAGCATTCCGGCTTGCTGATGTCGGCCCGCGGCGGGGCACTGCTCACGCGGATCGAACGCCTGATGGCGCCCGGCCTTGATACGGCCGGCTGGAAACTGGCCGTGCCGGCCATGCTGCTGGCCTGCGCCACCTTATTGCTGCAGACGCAGGGCAAGCCCGAAGTCAGCGGGGCGACCCTGGCCGAGGCCGCCGCCGCGATGCTGGACTTGCCCGTCAGCGCCAAACACATGCTGGTATTTGACGACAGCACGGGCCAGGTGCTGATGGCGAAAGATGCGGACGCCGTCGTGCCCATCGCCTCGATCACCAAGCTGATGACGGCCATGGTGGTGCTCGATGCGGGACTCGATCCCGATGAACAGCTGCGCATCGTGCGCGCCGATGGGAATGCTTCGCTGCAGCGCCACAGCCTGCTGGCCGATGGCGTGGCCGTGTCGCGCGGCGCGCTGTTGCAACTGGCGCTGTTGCCGTCCGAAAACCGCGCCGCCGCCGCGCTGGCGCGCACCTATCCGGGCGGCAACGCCGCGTTTCAGCAGGCACTGCAGGCGAAGATCCGCCACCTGGGTTTGCACCGCACCACCTTGCTGGACCCCGTCGGCAGTTCGCCCGCGAATACGTCCACGGCCAGCGAGGTGGCGAAGATCGTCGCGGCAGCCGCGCGCTATCCCGACATCGCGCGCATCACCAGCCACCCGCAAGCGAGCGTGGCCGTCAATGGCAAGGTCCGTACCTTGCGCAACACCAACCCGCTGGTCGGTGGTAAAGGCTGGGACATTCTGCTGTCCAAGACGGGCAGCAGCCACGAGGCGGGCAGTTGCCTGACCATGCGCATGCGCAGCGGCGGCAAGCACGTCACCGTGGTGCTGCTGGACGCCGACGGCGCGCAGCGGCGCTCGCTCGACGCCGGACACATCCGCGACACCCTGGCCGACAGGACTGGCCGCATGCATTGATACCCCCCCGGGCGCGCCAGTGCGGGCGCCCATCTTTTTACACTCTGGAGATGAAGATGACACTATTGGCGAAGTTGATGCTGGCTACGGTTGCGACCATGGCGGCTGGTACGGTGCAGGCGAAGAAGCTGGCGACTGTGCAGGATAAACCGGTGAATTGTGATAATTGCAAGGAATGGAACGCGCCCGTCAAGCCGTTCAATGTCTTTGGCAATACCTGGTATGTGGGCACGGCCGGCCTGTCGGCCGTGCTGGTGACGAGTCCGCAGGGCCATATCCTGCTCGACGGCGCGCTGCCGCAATCGGCGCCCTTGATCGTGGCGAACATCAAGGCGCTGGGCTTTCGCATCGAGGATGTGAAAGTCATCCTCAATTCGCATGCGCATTGGGACCATGCGGGCGGCATCGCCGCGCTGCAACGGGCCAGCGGCGCCACCGTGATGGCCAGCGCGGCGGCCGGCCCCGTGCTGCAAAGCGGCACCAATGGCAAGGACGATCCGCAGTACCAGGCCGATCCCGTCGTGCATGTCGCGAAAGTCGCCAAGGTCAAGGTGGTGGGCGAGGGCGAGACCGTCAAGGTAGGACCGTTGACCTTGACGGCCCACATGACGCCGGGCCACACGCCAGGCGGCACGACGTGGACGTGGACCTCGTGCGAAGGCCAGCGCTGCCTGGACGTCGTGTATGCGGATAGCCTGAACCCGTATTCCAGTGGCGATTTTACTTACACAGGCAAAGGCGGCACGCCCGATATCTCGGCCTCGTTCGAAGCGAGCATCGCCAAGGTGGCGGCCTTGCCATGCGACATTATCATCCCCGTGCATCCGGGCACGACGGACGTGCTGGGCAAGGCCGCCAGGCGCAGCGGTACGGACAATCCCCTGATCGACGCCAGCGCCTGCCGCGCCTATGCGGCCGAAGCGGGCGGCTTGCTGGCCAAGCGCCTGGCGAAAGAGCGGGGCGTGGCGTTACCAGCCGAAGCGAAAGGCGCGGCGCACGCGCACTAAGCTTTTTACTCGGCCGCCTGCTGCTGTTTGTGCAGGCGTTTCAGAAATATCGTCATTTCCTTGACGGCTTGCAAGTCGCCTTGCTGCTGGGCCACAGTCACGCCGGTGCTCCAGGCGGCTTGCGCTTCGTCCAGCCGGCCCAGCTGGTGCAAGGCCTTGCCCAGCAGTTTCCAGGCGGCGGAATAACCAGGCTGCTGCACGGTGGCTTGCGCCAGGTGCAGCGCGGCTTGCTCGGCGTCATGGTCTTTCAGGTAAGCATCTCCCAGGCCAAAGCGCAGCAGCGCGTTGTCGCGTCCCTGCGCCAGCAGTTTCTCCAGCTTTTCACGCATGCCCGGCTCCTTAATATGCAAGTTAATTCTTGTATATTAACGCTTGAGCGCGCGGGAAACAAGCGGGCGTTTCATCGTCCACGTCCGCCAGCAGGACAGATATGGGCCGGGCATCGTTCAAAAATCCATTAATGAGAATTCATTATCATTTATAATGCAAGCTTATTGCATTGATTTGCGCCCTCGTCAGGAATCCCATGTCCGTATTTTTACGCCGCCCCGTGGCGCTTTTGCTGGCCGCCGCCAGTCCCTGGTCACTGGCAGTCGATGGTGCGCAGGCCGATGATGTCGTCACCGTCAAGGCCGAGCGCCAGCATTACCGCAGCCTGTCGGCCACGGGCGCCACCAAGACGGACGCCTTGCTGATGGACTTGCCGCAAAGCGTGCGCGTGCTGACGGGCGACTTGCTGCGCGACGCGGGCGTGACGACCCTGGCCGGCGCGCTGGACCTGGCCAGCGGCATTGCAAAACAAAGCCCGCTGGGCGGCCTGTGGGACAGCTACGCCATGCGCGGCTTTACGGGCGACCCGAATTTCGGCTCCGATTACATGGTCAACGGTTTCAGTTCCAGCCGCGGCTACAACGGCATGCGCGACGGCGGCAATACGCAGGCCATCGAAGTGCTGAAAGGCCCCGCGTCGGCCCTGTATGGCCGGGGCGAGCCGGGCGGCACGGTGAACATTACGACGAAAAAGCCGCAGTTCGCGCCCGCATACAGCGCCGATGTATCGCTGGGCAGCTTCCGCACGCGCCGCGCTGCCGTGGACTTGACGGGACCCTTGAGCGACACCATTGCCTACCGCCTGAACGCGGCGCAGGAAGAAGGGCACAGCTTCCGCGATACGGTGAAAGTCGCGCGCAGCCTGTTTTCGCCATCCTTCCTCTGGATGGTGGGCGAGCACACGACCGTGTCGTATGAAATCGAAGCGGTGCGGCAGCGCGCGCCGTTCGACCGCGGCGTCGTCGCCGTGAATGGCCAGCTGGGAGCGGTACCCGTGTCGCGCTTCCTGGGCGAGCCTGGCGACGGCCCGATGACGGTCAAGTCGCTGGGGCAGCAGTTATTTATTCACCACGCGCTGTCCGACGACTGGACGGTGCAGGCGGGCGCTTCCTACCGCGACAGCGCATTGAGCGGCTATTCGACCGAGGCGAGCAAGCTGCTGGCCGATGGCCTCACCCTGCAACGCCAGCGCCGCCACCGCGATTTTTCGGCCACCGACGTGTCGGCCCGCGTTGAAGTGCTGGGCAAGTTCAAAACGGGCGCGCTGGCGCACGAGGTGCTGGCCGGCGTCGACGCCTATCACTTCGACGACCACCGGGTGCAGCTGCGCCGCAACCCCTCGGCCGCGAATGCCTATGCCATCGACATTGTCAATCCCGCGTATGGCGGCAAGGCCGCTCCGCTGGCCCTGTCCATCGATACGCAGGAAGGGCAAAAGGCGCGGGGACTGTATGCGCAAGATCAACTGGACCTGGGCGCGCAATGGAAGGCGCTGGTCGGCGTGCGCCACGATACGTACACGCAGGACGTGACGAACAATCGCTTGCACGTGAGCAACCGCCAGTCGCTGTCGGCCACCAGTCCGCGCGCGGGCCTCGTCTACCAGCCGTCGAAAGCGTGGTCGCTGTATGCGAGTGCGGCCAAGGGTTTCCGCCCCAACAGCGGCATCAGCATCGCCAACCAGGCGTTTCCGGCCGAGCGCAGCCGCTCGTATGAGCTGGGCGCGAAGCTGGAAACGGGCAAGCTGACGGGCACCGTGGCCGTGTACGACATCCGCAAGAGCAATGTGCTGACGACCAATCCCGCCAACACGGACTTCGCCATCGCGGCGGGCGAGGTGGGCAGCCGTGGCCTGGAGCTCGACGTGTCGGGAGAACTGGCGCGCGGCTTGCGCGTCTCGGGCGCGTATGCCTACACCAACGCCACCGTCACGCGCGGCGACAATACGATCGTGACGGGCAGCCGCTTCGCCAACGTGCCGCGCCACAGCGCCAACCTGCTGGCTACCCAGCAATTCGCGCTGGGCTCGGGCACGGCCAGCGTGGGCGGTGGCCTGCAATACGTGGGCGAGCGCCTGGGCGACGTGGCCGTCAGCAGCAGCTTTACCCTGCCAGCCTACACGACGGCCAAACTGCTGGCGTCGTATTCTCCCAACGCCAAACTGCGATTGGCACTGAACGTGGAAAACCTGTTCAACCGCAGTTACTATGCGAGTTCCTATAGCCAGCTGTGGGTGGCGCCGGGGGCGGAGCGTGCGGTGACCTTGAATGCGCATTACAGGTTTTGATATATTCACCCAACAGCAAAGTGCCGGGGTCGGACCTTAAGGTCCGACCCCAGTTTCTGCCGTTGGGGTACGCACGCTACTCTTACCCTTACATTAAAAATGAATAAATGACTGCCTCCCTGACTTCCCCCGCCACCCTGCGCGCCCGCATCGCCGTCATCGACGTCATGCGCGGCCTCGTCATGCTGATCATGCTGTTCGACCATGTGCGCGAAACGGTCTTCCTGCACCACCAGGTCAGCGACCCCATGGATGCGGCCCATGTCGACCCGGCACTGTTCTTCACGCGCCTGGCCGCCCACGTGTGCGCGCCCATGTTTGTCTTTTTGACGGGCTTGTCGGCCTGGCTGTATGCGCATCCGGCCGCCGGTCCGCGCAGCGCTACCGGTTTCCTGTTCAAGCGGGGCTTGCTGCTCGTCGTGCTGGAACTGGTGTTCGTCAACTTTGCCTGGATGGGCACTTTCACGCCGGCGATCCTGTATCTGCAGGTGATCTGGGTCATCGGCCTGGCCATGATGGCGCTGGCCGTGCTGCATAAGCTGCCGTTGAAAGTGCTGCTCGTGCTGGGCGTGGCGATCATCGCGGGCCAGCATTTGTTTACCTGGCTGCACGCAGAAGAGGGCAGCCTTGGCTACTATCTGCTGACGGTGTTGCTGCAACGCGGTTATCTGGTGGCGGACGGCGCCATGAAAATCAAGGTCAGCTATCCGCTGCTGCCGTGGATAGGCGTGATCGTGCTCGGCTATGCGGCCGGACCCCTGTATGCGCGGGGGCTGTCCGCCGAAGGACGTCGGCGCCTGCTGCTGGCGCTGGGCGGTGGCAGCTTGCTGCTCTTGGGCCTGCTGCGCGGCTTGAATATTTATGGTGAAACCCTGCCGTGGGTGGCCGGCGACACGGCCTTGCGCACGGCCATGAGCGTGCTGAACTTCACCAAGTATCCGCCGTCGCTGGACTTCCTGCTGTTCACCCTGGGCTTGGGCTTGCTGGGCATGGCCTGGCTGGAAAGCGTCGATAACTGGTTTACGCGGGCCTGCGCCACCTTTGGCGGCGCGCCCATGTTCTACTATCTGCTGCACCTGTATCTGCTGCTGGTCATTCGCATCGTGCTGACTGCCGTGCTGGGCGCCAATCATGGCACCCGCTATGGCGTCGAGCACATTTGGCAAGTGTGGCTGATCGCGCTGGCCCTGATGCCCGTGCTGTATTTCCCTTGCCGCGCGTTTGCCAATTACAAGCGCACGTCGAAGCAGGCCTGGGTGCGCTACTTCTAAGCTCGCCTACTTGCAGTAGAGGCGGTCAATGCTGTGGCTGGATGCCAGGTAATGCCGTGTCTGCCAACCGATGGCCACGCGATAGGCGCACGGTGGGTCGAGCGCCACGTTGACGGGGAAGCCGCCGTTGTTGCCCGATAAATGCGGCCCGCCCGCGCCGCCGCGGAACAGGTAGTTGCTCGGTGGCGGTGGCGGCGTGAACGTGGCGGCCGGCAGCGGTGGCGGCGGGTGCGTGATGCCGTTGTTGTTGGAAATCGTGATATTGAAAAAGCGCAGATGCGGGTGATCGATCGTGTACAGGATATGCACGAGGCCGCCCGCGATGGGGTTGCAGGCATTGCTGCGCAGCTCTTCCAGGTCCAGCGCCACGATGACGGGCGAGTTGTCGAAGACGATGGAGTCGAGCCCGTCCGTGGCCACCAGCGCCAGGCTGACGCCGTCGCGCACCTCGAAGCCCAGGCGGTAGCGGCGTATCGGCTCGCTCTCGGCCGCCGTCAGGCTGCGGCCCGCGTCGAGGATGGGCAAGCCGCCCGGCAGCTTGGCCGGATGCAGGCTCGTGATGGCCGGCGTATTCACGGTCAGTAAATCAAACGTGCGCAGGAAGATGTTGGGCGCCACGTTGACGATGGCCGTCGTGCCGTCGCGCATGTCCACGGTGACGCTCTTGCCGTCCACCCGTATCCAGCCGCCCGGTTTCAAATCGCCCGCGTCGATGATGACGGGCGCGGAATCGCCGAGGCCCAGCCCGTTCGTATAAAACACATAGCCGACGTGCGTGCCGAGCACTTGCGTCAACGGCGCCAGGCTGGCGGGTGCCACCGAGGGGATGGCCGTCGGGTCGTCGCTGCCGCCGGGCCAGGACCATTCGCCGATGAGAAAGCGGTATTCGAGCGGGTTGGCGGGGATGGCGCTGTTGCGCAATGGGCAATTGCCTTTCAGGGTGACGCCGCCGGCGAACACGTAGGATGCGCCGGGGCCGCCCGCATAGCCTTGCGCGGAAAAGCCGGCCAGCGAGGGGAACGGGTGGATGTCGAAGATTTCCACTTGCTGCCAGTGAGGCACGCCTTCCACATCGGGCGGCAAGACTTCCTTCGAGCACAATTCCACGCAGAAACAGTGACCCACGTTTTCGCGGCCCGGCTGGCGGCCGTTGGCCTGCGTTTCCGACAGGATGGTGACGCTGCCCAGCTGCGCCGTGAAATACACGTCGGGGCCGCTGGCGAACTCCACGTTGATGAACGGAGAGAAGGGCGTCAAGGTGAAGTCCGACGTCAGGTAATCGATGCGGAAGCGCCCGCTGGCGTCCGTGACGGCCTGGCCCAGCGCGTCGTCTTGCAGCCAGTCGGCGTCGAACGCCCGCACTGTTGCGCCGGCGATCGGCGTGTGCGGCGCATCGCAGGTGCGCAATCGGCCGCAGATGGTCCAGGCGCCAAAGCGGGCGCGCACCAGGCACCAGAAGCGTTGTGGCAGGCAATAGTCCCAGATGGCGAGAAAATCATTGTCGACCTGGCGCCAGCGGGGCTGGATGGTGGTGATGGAAAACTGCAGCGGCACCGGGTCTTTCGGCCCCGGTTTCAATTGCGGCACGGTCGGGCACAGGACGTCGACTTCGACGGCCTCGCCCTGATAATCGCCGTCCAAGGTGAAACTGTAATTGCCATCGTCATCCGTGCGTGCTTCGGCCAGCAGGAACGGTGCTTTCGCTTGCACCTCTTCATCCGTGAGGATGGCGAAGGTTTCCTTGGCGCTGGCCATGGCCAGCGCCGTGATGTTTTGCGACTCGCGCGGCCGGTACAGGCGCACGATGACGTGGGATAAAGCTTCAGGACACTCGGCGCAGATCAAGCCGCACAGCTTGCCCCGCAGGATATAGGCCATGATGGCTCCCTTGCTGATGTGGACGGCGCGCCGCTCGGAATGGCGGCGCTGTTACCAAGCTAGCAAATGAATGGCCGATGGACTTGATCTGAATTAAAGGCGGGCCAGCTATTTAATCAGTGCGAGCACTTCGCGGAAGCGCGGATGCTTGCAGTCCCGCAACCATTCAAAGGCCAGCATTTCCACCGTCACCAGATGGGCGCCGAGCTTGTCCAGGCGGGCCAGCGCCGCGTCGCGGCTGGCCCCCTGGCGCGAACCGACGGCATCGATGGCGATGATGACCTCGTAGTCCAGCTGCAGCAGGCCGATGGCCGTCTGCAGCATGCACACATGGGCTTCGCACCCCGTGACGACGATCTGTTTGCGCCCTGGCGGCAGAATATCCTGCAAGCCGTCAAAGCAGGCGCCGAAATGCGTCTTGTGCAAGGTCCGTTCGCACAGGGCGGCGATTTCTTCCACGTTGGGCCCCAGACCCTGGCGGTTCTGTTCCGTGCCCAGCACGGGCACGTCGAGCAGGCGGGCGATCTTCGCCAGGCGCAGGTTTTGCGCCAGCACCAGGCCGGCGTCGTGGATGGCCGGCATCAAACGGCCTTGCAGGTCGACAATGACCAGTACGGCCTGGTTCGCATCCATCAGCATGGGGTTCTCCTTATTCCTATGTGGCGACAGTGTAGCGCGCAGTCAGCTTGGCCAGCTGGGCACGGCCGTTTTGCCCATCAGGTAGGCGTGGTTCAAATCGATGGCGCTGCGCAGGTAATTCCACAGGGCGCTGACCCTGGCGATGTTGCGCCGCTCGCTCGGTGAAATCATCCAGAAGGCGCGCAGCAGGTCGATCTCGCCATCGAGCACGGGCACCAGTTCGTTCGACTGCTGCGCCACAAAGCAGGGCAAAATCGCCAGCGCCTGGCCCGCGCGCGCCGCGTGGTACTGGGCGATGACGCTGGTGCTGCGAAACGCGCGCAGGGAATCGGGCGCCACGTTGTCCATGTAGCGCAGTTCCGAACTGAAGACCAGATCATCCACGTAGCCGATGATCGGATGCTGCGCCAGCTGCGCCACGCTGGTGATCGGCGCGTGGCGCGCCAGGTAGGCTGGCGTGGCGTACAGTTTCAGCCGGTAGTCGGACAGCTTCGTCACCACGTAGGGGCCGGACAGGGGACGCTCGATGGAAATGGCCACGTCCGCCTCGCGTTTGGACAGGCTGACGAAACGGGGCACGGCGATCAGGTCCACGCTGATGTGCGGATAGCGGCCGCAAAACTGCGCCAGGTGCGGCGCCAGCACGATGGCGCCGAAGCCTTCCGTGGCGCCCAGGCGCACCTGGCCCGACAGCAATCGGTTGTGTTCGCCCAGCTCCTCGGTGGCGGCGAACACCGTGCTTTCCATGGTTTCCGCGTATTCCATCAGGCGGTGGCCTTCGGGCGTCAGCTGGTAGCCCACGTAGTTGCGGTCGAACAGCTGCGTGCCCACCTGCTCCTCGAACTTGCGCATGCGCCGCGACACGGTGGAATGGTCGATGCCCAGCTTTTTCGCCGCATCGACGAGTCCCGCGCTGCGCGTCAGTTCCAGGAAGACCCGTACATTGTCCCAATCGAGCATGGCAAACCCTCTCTGTGCATTTTTGCAAAGGAATTATGCATTAATTTCACTTGAGTGCATATTTTTACACATGCAGAATGCATCTATACATATAAGAAAACCCATCCACCTGGAGACACGCATGAAAAAAACCGTTCTGGCCATGGGCGCGCTGGCGCTCACCCTGTCCTTTGGCGCGCAGGCGCAGATTTCCGATGGCGTCGTCAAGGTGGGTATCCTGACCGACATGTCCGGCCCGTACTCGGCCATGGGCGGGCGCGGCTCCGTCGTCGCCAGCCAGATGGCCGTCGAGGATTGCCTGAAGGCCGAATGCAAGGGCATGAAGATCGAAATCGTCTCGGCCGACCACTTGAACAAGGCCGATATCGCCGCCTCCAAGGCGCGCGAATGGCTGGACCGCGACAAGGTCGACGCCATCGCCGACCTGACAAATTCCTCGGTGGCCCTGTCCGTGCAAAAGCTGATGAAAGAAAAGGGCGGCATCGCCATGTTCAGCGGCCCGGCCACCACGCGCCTGACCAATGAAGACTGTTCGCCGAACGGCTTCCACTGGATGTTCGACACGTACTCGCAGGCGGCCGGCACGGCGGCGGCGCTGACGAAACTGGGGCAGAAATCGTGGTACTTCGTCACCGTCGATTACGCCTTCGGCCATTCGCTGGAAAAAGACGCCAGCGAAGTCGTCAAGCACAACGGCGGCACGGTGCTGGGCGCCGTGCGCCATCCGCTCAACGCCTCGGATTTCTCGTCCTTCCTGGTGCAGGCGCAGGGTTCCAAGGCGCAGGTGATCGGCCTGGCCAATGGTGGGGCGGACACCGTCTCCGCCATCAAGCAGGCGCGCGAATTTCGCATCGGCAGCGGCAAGGACCAGCGCCTGGCCGCCTTGCTCGTGTTCCTGTCCGACGTGCACGCGCTGGGCCTGGAAACGGCACAGGGCCTCGTCTACGCGGACGGTTTTTACTGGGATTACGACGACCGCAGCCGCGCGTTCGCCAAGCGTTTCGAGGCGCTCAACAAGGGCGCCAAGCCGACCATGGTGCAGGCGGGCGTGTATTCCAGTGTCTACCACTACCTGAAATCGGTGGCGGCGGCCAAAAGCGACGATTCGAAGATCGTCGCCCAGAAAATGCGCGAGCTGCCGATCAAGGACGCCGTCATGAACAACGCCTCCATCCGCCCCGACGGCCGCGTCATCCACGACATGTACCTGGTGCAGGTGAAAACCCCGGCCGAATCGAAAGGCGCGTGGGATTACCTGAAAGTGCTGTCGACCATCCCCGCCGACCAGGCGTTCAAGACTATGGATGCGGCGGCGTGCAACCTCGTTAAAAAATAATTTTCACCCCTAACGGCGAAAAAGCTGGGGTCGGACCCTCAGGGTCCGACCCCGGAATCTGCTCTTGGGGTAACTAGTCAATCACGGAGCACACCATGAACCAAGCCCTCACCCAAATCCCCGCCATCCCCCTGCACATCGCCGGCAAGCACCACGCTTCGACCAGCACGGAATGGCGCGACGTCATCAATCCGGCCACGCAGGAAATCGTCGCCAGGGTGCCGTTTTCCACGCCGGATGAAGTCAACCTGGCCGTCGCCACGGCCAAGGAAGCCTTTAAAACCTGGCGGAATACCCCGCTGGCGGCGCGCATGCGCATCATGCTGAAGTACCAGCACCTGATCCGCGAAAATATCGGTGCCCTTGCCGAACTGATCACGCGAGAGCACGGCAAGACCTTGCCCGACGCGGAAGGGGAGGTGATGCGCGGCCTGGAAGTGGTGGAACACGCGTGCTCGATCGCCACCCTGCAACTGGGCGAGATCGCGGAAAACGCGGCCACCGGCGTCGATGTCTACAATATCTACCAGCCGCTGGGCGTGGGCGCCGGCATCACGGCCTTCAATTTCCCCGTCATGCTGCCGTGCTTCATGTTCCCGATTGCCATCGCCTGCGGCAATACCTTTGTGCTGAAACCGTCGGAGCAGGATCCGTCATCGACCATGTACCTGGTCGAACTGATGTACCAGGCGGGCTTGCCGGCCGGCGTGCTGAACGTCGTGCATGGCGGCGCGGACGTCGTCAACATGCTGTGCGACCATGCCGACATCAAGGCCGTGTCCTTCATCGGTTCCACCCACGTGGGCACGCATGTGTACCGCCGCGCCAGCGAATCGGGCAAGCGCGCGCAATCGATG
Source organism: Janthinobacterium sp. 64 (assembly GCF_002813325.1). Lineage (NCBI taxonomy): Bacteria > Pseudomonadati > Pseudomonadota > Betaproteobacteria > Burkholderiales > Oxalobacteraceae > Janthinobacterium > Janthinobacterium sp. 64. Next base: position 178,531 of record NZ_PHUG01000001.1, read on the forward strand.
ATGGGGGCGAAAAACCATTGCGTGGTGCTGGCCGACGCCAACAAGGAGCAGGCGATCAATAACCTGATCGGCGCCGCGTTCGGCGCGGCCGGCCAGCGCTGCATGGCCAATTCCGTCGTCGTGCTGGTGGGCGAGGCGCGATCCTGGCTGCCGGAAATCGTCGCCCGTTCGCAAGCGCTGAAAGTGGGGCCGGGCAGCGACCGGACCGCCGACCTGGGTCCGATGGTCTCGAAAGCGGCCATGCAGCGCGCGGAAAAACTGATACAGGCGGGCGTGGACGAAGGCGCGCAGCTGCTGCTCGATGGCCGTGGCCACAAGGTGGCCGGCTACGAGGGCGGCAACTTCATGGGACCGACGATTTTCTCGAAGGTGGCGGCATCGAACTCCGTCTACACGCAGGAAATCTTCGGCCCCGCCATGTGCGTGGTCGAGACGGATACGCTGGACCAGGCCATCGCTTTCATCAACGCCAACCCGAACGGCAACGGCACCTCGATCTTCACCTCATCCGGCTGGGCGGGGCGCAAGTTCCAGAACGAGATCGACGTGGGGCAGGTGGGCATCAACGTGGCCATTCCCGTGCCCGTCGCCTATTTCAGTTTTACGGGCTCGCGCGCGTCGAAACTGGGCGACCTGGGCCCGAACGGCAAGCAAGCCTTGTACTTCTGGACGCAGACCAAGACCGTCACGGCGCGCTGGTTCGCCCCGGACGATGGCGGCAGCGGCGTCAATACCACCATCTCGATGAAATAAGGGGCTGCCATGGCGACCAATATCGTTTTCATCGGCCTCGGTAACATGGGCTTGCCGATGGCGCAAAACCTCGTGCGCGCCGGCCATGCCGTCACGGGGTTTGACTTGCTGCCGGCCAGCGTGCGGCAATTCGCCGACGGCGGCGGCCTCGTATCCGATGACCAGGGCGCGGCGATCCAGGCGGCCGACATCGTCATCACCATGCTGCCGGCTAGCCGGCATGTTCTCGGCGCCTACCTTGGCGACACGGGCATCCTGGCGCAGGCGCGGCGCGGCACCTTGCTGATCGACTGTTCGACGATATCCACCGAGGCGGCGCGCCAGGTGGGCCGCGCGGCCGAGGAAAAGGGCATGCCCATGCTGGACGCGCCCGTCTCGGGCGGCACGGCGGGCGCCACCAACGGCACCCTGACCTTCATGGTGGGCGGGGAAGAGTCGGCGCTGGCGGCGGCGCGGCCTTATCTGGACGTCATGGGCAAGGCCATCTTCCACGCGGGCGGCTCGGGCTGCGGGCAGACGGTCAAGATCTGCAACAACATGTTGCTGGGGATTTTGATGATCGGCACGAGCGAAGCGATACGCCTGGGCGTGGCCAATGGCCTCGATGCTAAAGTGGTGTCGGACGTGATGGCGAAAAGCTCGGGTCGCAACTGGACCCTGGACGTGTACAACCCGTGCCCGGGCGTGGCCGAGAACGTGCCCGCGTCGCGCGGCTACACGGGCGGCTTTGGCGTCGACCTGATGCTCAAAGACCTGGGCCTGGCCATGGAAAGCGCCGAGGCGTCGGGCGCCAGCGTACCGCTGGGCGCCCTGGCGCGCACGCTGTACGACATGCACAGCAAGGCAGGATCGGGCGGCCTCGATTTCTCCAGCATCTACCGGCTGCAGGATACTCCGGCATAAGGCCGCTGCCGTGGCGAAGGCGCTCCTGCGGGAGCGCCTTTTTTTTGTTGATCGCCATCCAAACGTACATGCTATCAGGAGGATAAGAATATACAATCAGCAACTTGTGATCTAGGGCAAGATCGGGGATGCGCATGAACGATACGGGAAAACAGGTGCCTGGCGCAGGCCAGGCGGCCCTGGAACGGGGATTGAAGGGACTCGCCAGCATCGACAAGACGCTGTGGCAGGATAGTTGCGCCTTTGTCCTTGGCGGTGAGCACCCGGCCACGTTGCAGAAACTGCGGCACGGTGGCGCGCGCACGGCGGCCGTGCTTGGCCATCCGGGCCGCCTGAGCCACAGTTTTTTCGCCATCGGCACCAGCGACGAGGACGCGCTGCAGGCACGCGCTGGCCTGGTTGCGCGCGACGCATTGTATGCGGCGCCCGATGCCGGTGCCCTGCCACCGGCATGCCTGGTCAGGCTGGGCAAGGTGCTCGAGGCGGCCGACCACGGCCTGTCGTTCGCACCGACGGGCGCCAATGTGCCCGACTGGCTGCATTACCTGGTCAACGACGCCCTGTTTGCCACCCGCAGCCAGACGCGCGAAGAAGCGACGGCCGACAACCGTCCCGCCTGGGATGTGCGGCTGGTGGCGCGCTTGCTGGAAGCGGACGGCCTGTCCCCCGAACCTGCGCTGGAACTGGTGTTCGAGCGCAGGCGGATCGCCGGGCATCAGCTGGAAGGCTGCCTGCGGCGCCTGCTGGCGCCGGGCGCGCTCGATGACTACATGCAGGAGCGGCCGGAGCAGGTACGCGCGCTGGCGCTACGGCTGTCGGCGCAGGGCCGGCGCCTGCTGGCCGCACGCCTGGGCGGCGCCCCCATGCTGGCCGGTGTTTTTGACGATGTGCTGGTGCGTTTGGCCGTCGATGGCAGCAAGGCCGTGCGCGCGACGGCCGCGCCGTTTGTCAGCGCGATGGCTGGCGAACGGCAACTGGCCTTGCTCGGGCACTGGCTCCTGAACGGCAAGCTCGATGAACGCGCGCGGGCGGCCGAACTGCTGGGCACTGATGCCGCCCCGGCGCTGCTCAAACGGGCGCTGCTCGAACGTGCGCTGCCGCTGGAGTCGGGCAAGGCCGCCAGACAGGCGATCACCGATGCGCTGGCGCGCATGGACGGGCAGCATGCTGCCGTTGATGCGCCGCCGCCTGCGCCGCAGGCGCCCCACACGGTGCTGAGCGAGGAAGCGCTGCGGATACTGCTGGAAAACCATGGCGAACTGCTCAAGGAATGCGATGCCGCCGCGCGCAAGGAAGAAGCGGAAAATCGCCGCCAGCGCGTGCAGAATGACAACTGGCAGCGCCGCGAGCAGCAGCAACTGGCGTGCGGGGAAGCGCGCTTGCGCGGCGTGATCCGCGCCTTGAATGGGCAGGGCGATGCGGCGGACCGGCGGCTGTTGCACGACGAAGCCATGCGCGACACGATTTGCCTGCACGGGCGGCTGTTTGAGCTGGACGATTTCGGCCTGCGTCAGCTGGCGCAGTGGTATGGCCCGCTGCGCGAGCACCGTTTCTCGCTGTGGAATGATCCGCCATTCCAGGCCTGGCTGGCGCGGCAGGACCCGGCAGGCGTCGATCTGCGCACCATCGATGCGCTGCTGCGCGACGCCGGCGCGATGCCCGACCTCGTGGCGCTGGCCTGGCTTGCGCCCGGCTGGGACGGCCCGCCGCAGGTGCAGCACCTGCTGCCGGCCGACGCCATATGGCCCCTGTTTCTCGAACAGCCGGCACTGATCGAGCAGGCCCTGGGCCTGTCGGTGGCGCGCGGCGAGATCACGCTGGACCTGGCATGGACCCTGGAGGTGCTCGAATTGTTCCCCGTGCTGCCCGTGCGCTGGCGCCCGCGCCTGATGGAGCTGGCGCTGGGCGAGGGCAAGACCTATCGCCACAGGGCCCAGCGCTTGCTGGCCAGGGTGCCCGGCATCGGCCAGCAGGTGAGCGGCAATCTGGAGTCCGGCAAGCAGGAATTGCGCGGCATCGCCGCGCGCTGGCTGGCGGAACTTGGCTGCCGCGCGGCCGTGCCGTCGCTGTACCGGGCGCTGGAGCGGGAAAGCCGTGCAACTGTCGGCGCGCTGCTGATGGCGGCGCTGGATGCCCTGGGCGAAGACCTGTCGCCGCGCCTGTCGCCTCCGCTGCTGCTGGCGCAGGCGCGCGAGGGCTTGCGCGGCAAGACGCCTGCCGGCCTTTCCTGGTTTCCGTTCACGATGCTGCCTGCCTGCACATGGCACGATGGCCAGGCGGTCGACGCGGACATCGTGCGCTGGTGGCTGGTGCTGGCCTGTCAATGGAAGGAACCGGGCGGCAATGGCTTGCTGGCGCGTTACCTGTGTTTGCTGGCGCCTGCCAGCCGGGCGGCGCTCGGCAGCATGGTGCTGCGCACGTTTATCGCCCATGACGAGAGCGGCGGCAGCGTGATCGGCGAGAAAGGCATGCTGGCGCTGGCCGTCCATGCACCCGGACGCGAAGCGGTCAGCCTGCTGCAGGCGTACATGCGCGATTTCCCTGCATGCCGCGCGCAGATCGAGGCCATGCTGGAAGCGCTGGCCGGCGGCGATGATCCGACCGTGGTCCAGTTCCTGCTGGGCGTGGCGCACCGCTACCGCAACGCTGCCGTGCAAGGCAGGGCGCGTGAGCTGCTCGGGCAGATCGCGCAACGGCGGGGCTGGAGCGAAGAGCAACTGGCCGATCGCACGGTGCCCATGGCCGGCTTCGATGATGCGGGCCGGCTCGAACTCGATTACGGCGCACGGCGGTTCCATGCCACGCTGGACCCTGACTTGAAGCCCGTGCTGCAGCGTGCCGATGGTGGCGCGATCAAGACCTTGCCCGTGGCATGCCTGGGTGATGACGAGCGCCTCGTCCACGAGGCCAGGCTGGCGCTGGCCGCGTGCAGGAAAGAAGTCAGGCAGGTGGCCGAGACGCAGGCGGCGCGGCTGTACGGCGCCATGTGCACGGGCCGCGTCTGGCCGCTGGAAGAGTGGCAACGCCATCTGCTTGGCCATCCCGTCGTCGGGCGCCTGGCGCAGCGGCTGGTGTGGCTGGCGCAGGATGATGGCGGCATGCCGCTGCAACTGCTGCGCCCCACGGAAGATGGCAGCCTGATCGGCGAGGATGACGCGGAGCTGGTGCTGGCGCCAGGCAGCGCCTTGCGCCTGGCCCATGCCGCCATCTTGAGCGGGCCGCAGATCGGCGCCTGGCAGCGGCACCTGATCGACTACAGGATCACGCCGCTGTTCGAACAGTTGCAGCGCGCCTCGCCCGATGCGGGCTTGCTGGGCGGCGCGGCCATCAGCGACCGCCTGGGCTGGGTCAGCGATGCCCATACGTTGCGCGCCGCGTTCGGCAAGCTGGGATACCAGCGCGCCCCGGCCGACGACGGCGGCCTGTTCGACAGCTACTACAAGGACTTTGGCGCCGCCGATCTGCGCGTCGCGATCGATTTTTCGGGCAATGTGCTGCCGGAGAAAAACCTGCCCGCCGCCTTGAAAAGCCTGCGCTTCGAGCGCCTGTCCGGCCCCGGGCAGCAGCGCGGCGTCGCGCCGGCCGAGGTGCCGGGCGTGCTGCTGGCCGAGGCCTATGGCGACTACCTGGCGGTGGCGGCGCAGTGTGCAGGTTTTGACGCCGCATGGGAGGAACGGATGCCATGGCAATGATTTCAATGACTATTCACGATGGAACGATGCATGTTTAAGAAAATACTGGCACTGGCGCAGGGCGTAGTGGGTCTGGCAAGCCTGGATGAGCAGGCGCAGTTGAAGAAGGGCTTGCGCGGCCTGGCGCAGATCTCGCCTGCGCTGTGGGAGCGCGCCTGCGAGTTCGTCTGCGAAGGGCGCCAGGAAGGCGTGCTGCTCGATGTGCAGGCGGCGGCGCCGCGCGGCGGCACCCTGCTGGGCAAGCCCGGGCGCCTGTACTCGCATTTTTATACGCATAACATGAACAACAAGGATGGCGCGCTGGCCAATGAAAGCTTGCGCCACCGGCACCAGTTCTACGCCCAGTCCGATGCGGCCACGCTGGACGCGGCGCTGCTGGTGCGCCTGGGCAAGCTGCTGCAGGCCGCCGACGGGGGCGATACGCTGGAACGCACGGGCGCCCCGGTGCCGCAGTGGCTCGACTACCTGCTCGGCGATGCGCTGTTCGCCAGTTTTTCCGAGACCCGCGCGCAGGCGACCACGGTCAACCGGCGCGGCTGGGACGTGGCGCTGCTGGCGCGCCTGCTGGCCGCCGATGGCGAGGCGGAAGACGGCGCGCTGCAACTGGTGTTCGAGCGGCGCGAATTGAACGAATACGTGCGCGACAACTGCCTGCAGCGCCTGCTGGCGCCGGGCGCGCTCGACGCTTACATGCTCGCGCATGCCGCGCAGGTGGAGCAATTGCCAACGCTGTTGTCGGCCAGCGGCAAAGTGCAGTTGGCCAGGCGCCTGGGCGCCGCGCCGGCGCTGGCCGACGCCTATGCCGCCATCCTGGTGCGGTTGGCCGTCGATGGCGGCAAGAGCGTGCGCATCGAAGCGGCGCCCCATCTGGCGGCCATTCCCGTGGAACGCCGGGCCGTCTTGCTGCAGCAATGCCTGTTGACGGGCAAGACGGAAGAGCGCGTGCAGGCGGCCGAGCTGCTGGGCCGCAGCCTGGGGCCGCAACAGGGTGCGCTGCTGGAACAGGCACTGGCGCAGGAGGCGAGCAAGCCGGTGCAGGCGGCCATCCGCAATGCCCTGTCGTGGCTGGGCGCGGCCAGCGATGCGGGCGCGGCGGAACAGCCCGTGCCGCCGCTGCCGCCCGCGCCGCCGGCGGCGCGCCTGGGCGACGCCGCGCTGCAACTGCTGCAGGCCAACCATGCGGTGCTGCTGGAAAAAAGCCGCGCCGAAGCACGGCGGGAGCGCGAAGACAACCAGCACGCCAAGCTCAAGTACCAGTGGCATCAGGAGCGCCTGAAACACATTGAGGCGATCAAGCCTGCCTACATGGAAGCGGCCATCCGCGTGTTCAATGGCGAGGCAGCGAAGGGCGACGAGGGGCCCTTGCAAAGTAACCTGGCGCGCGAACCCGTCGAGCTGCAGGGCAAGCTGGCTGCCTTGCCGGAGTTTGGCGTGGCGCACATGGCACGCTGGCTGCAGGCCACGCGGCGCAATATTTTTCATTTCTGGCACGATGACTTCTTCCAGCAATGGCTGGCGCGGCAGGACCTGTCCACGTTTGACCTGCGCCTGCTGGCGCGCGCCATGCGCGAGGCTGGCGACGAGCATGACAGCGTGGCCATGGCCTGCGTGGCCAGCAACTGGTGGGGCGCCAAGCCGCAGCAGGTGCTGGCGGCGGACATGGTCTGGCCGCTGTTCGCGGAACGCCCCGAACTGATCGAGCAGGGCCTGGGCTTGCGCGCCGTCGAAAGGCGCCGGGGCGTGGCACCCGAGCTGGGTCCCACCCTGGAAGTGCTGGCCACCTTTCCGGTGCTGCCGGCGCAATGGCTGCCGCGCGTGATGGAGCTCGCGCTGGGCGAGGGCAAGCAGCACCGCGCCAGCGCGCAGCAGGTGCTGGCCAGCCTGCCCGATATCGGCAAGCGCGTGGCCGAGGCGCTGGGATCGGGCAAGCAGGACATGCGCATCGGCGCCGCGCGCTGGCTGGCCGACCTCGATTACCGCGCTGCCGTCCCGGCGCTGTACCAGGCGCTGGACAAGGAGACGCGCGAGACCGTGATCGCCGCGCTGATGACGGCGCTGGAAAAGCTGGGCGAGGATTTGAGTCCGCGCCTGTCGCCCGAGATCCTGCTGGCCGCCGCGCGCAAGGGCTTGAAGGGCAAGGCGCCCGTCGGCCTGGCCTGGTTCGTCTTCGAGGCGCTGCCCGCCTGCCGCTGGCAGGACGGCACGCCGGTCGACGCCGACATCATCCGCTGGTGGGTGGTGCTGGCCTGCAAATTGAAGGAGCCGGGCGGCAACGCCTTGCTGCTGCGTTATCTGGGCCTGCTGGACGCGGCAAGCCGCGCCGCCCTGGGCGAGACGGTGCTGCGCCTGTTCATCACCGAGGATCTGCGCGGCCCGAGCCTGGAAGTGGCGACCGCCGAAGCGCAGGCGCGCGCGCCGCAGGCCTACCTGAGCTACCAGGACCAGGCCAGGCGCTATCCCGAGTATTATGCCGCGCTGGGCAAGATGAGCGAAGAGCAGGTGTTCGACCAGATCCGCCGCGACAAGATGGCCGAATACCTGGGCAGCGCCATCGGCGAGAAGGGCATCCTCGCGCTGGCCGCGCATACGCCTGGTCATGTGGCGATCAGCCTGCTGCAAGCGTATATGCGCGACCATTACCCGCGCCGCGCGCAGATCGAAGCGATGCTTGACGGTCTGGCCGATGGCTACGACCCGGCCGTCATCCAGTTACTCCTGGGGATCTCGCGGCGCTACCGCACGGCCTCGGTGCAGGAAAAGGCGCGTCTGCTCGTCGAGCGCATCGCGCAAGGCAAGGGCTGGAGCCAGGACCAGCTGGGCGACCGCACCATCCCGACCGGCGGCTTCGACGACAGCGGCCGCCTCGACCTGTCGTATGGCGAGCGGGTCTTTCAGGTGACCCTGGACGGCGCCATGAAGCCGCGCCTGCACAACTCCGACGGCAAGGAGATCAAGGCCTTGCCCGAGCCGCGCCAGGACGAAGCGCCGGAACTGGCCAAGGAAGCCAAACAGCAGCTATCCGTGTGCAAGAAAGAACTCAAGCAAGTCATCACCATGCAGACGGCGCGCCTGTACGAAGCCATGTGCGCGGGACGTATCTGGCCAGCGCAGGAGTGGCGCGATTACCTGCTTGGCCATCCGATCGCGGGCCGCCTGGTGCAGGCGCTGGTGTGGATCAGCGAGGACGACGCAGGGCGCACCCTGCTGCGCCCCAGCGACGATGGCAGCCTGCTCGACGCGGACGACGAGGAAGTCGCGCTGCCCGAAGGCAGCCGGCTGCGCCTGGCGCACGCCTCGCTGCTGGATGTGGCGCAGATCGCTGCCTGGCAGCGCCATTTCAAGGATTACAAGGTCAAGCCTCTGTTCGAGCAGCTGGCGCATCAATTGCCCGACGCCGCACTGATGGCGGGCCGGCACATCGCGGACCGCGAAGGCTGGGTGGGCGACACCTTCGGCTTGCGCGGCGCTTTCGGCAAGCACGGCTACCAGCGCGGCCAGGCCGAGGATGGCGGCGTCTTCACCGAGTATCACAAGGATTTCGTCAGCGCCGGCCTGCGCGCAGTGATCGAATTTTCCGGCAGCAGCCTGCCCGAGGAATTGATGGCGGCGGCCCTGAAAACGCTGCAATTCTATCCCTTGCCGCGCTCCTGGCGCGACGAGGCGGTGCCGCTGGCCGACGTGCCGTCCGTGCTGCTGGCCGAAACCTATGCCGATTATCTGGCGGTGTCGAAGGCGTGCGGCGGCTATGATGCGCAATGGGAAAGTAAAATGCCGTGGTAAGCAAAGAAAGCACAATCATGACGGAACAACATAACGATACGCAGGTGGTGCGCCGCAGCGCCGAACAGCGCTACGCCAGCGAGCTGGAACGCCTGAAGGCGGCCGATACCGATCCGCGCCCGCAGGGCTGGCAGCTGTCGCCGCGCGCGGTGCGCCGCTTCATCCTCGGCGACGCGGCGCTGCAAGTGAGCCGCAAATTCTATGGCGACGATCCGCTGGTCGACCGCGCCATCGTCACCCTGATGGGGCACCAGGGGCTGATGCTGGTGGGCGAGCCGGGTACGGCCAAGTCGCTGCTGTCCGAATTGCTGGCCGCGGCCATCAGCGGCGACTCCGCGCTGGCGATACAGGGCACGGCCGGCACCACCGAAGACCATATCAAGTATTCGTGGAACTATGCCTTGCTGCTGGCCGAAGGGCCGAGCCGGCGCGCGCTGGTGCCGTCGCCCTTGTTCCAGGCCATGGAAGCGGGCAAGCTGGTGCGCTTCGAGGAAATCACGCGCTGTGCGCCCGAGATGCAGGACGTGCTCATTTCACTGATGTCGGAAAAGCAGCTGATGATTCCGGAACTGGGCGGCGACGCGCGCGTGCATGCGCGGCGCGGCTTCAATATCATCGCCAGCGCCAACTTGCGCGACCGCGGCGTGCATGAAATGTCGTCGGCGCTGAAACGCCGCTTCAACTTCGAAACCGTCAAGCCGATCCGCGACCATGGCTTCGAAGTCGAACTGGTGATGCAGCAGCTGCAGCGCGAACTCGATGCCATCGGCGCCGCCGTCATCGTCAGGCGCGACGTGGTCGAACTGCTGGTGACCACGTTCCAGGAACTGCGCGCCGGCCAGACCCGCGAAGGCACGGCCATCAAGACGCCGGAGGCGGTGATGTCGAGCGCCGAGGCGGTCAACCTGGTCTATGCGGCCTCGCTGGAGGCGCTGCATTTCGGCGACGGCACCTTGCGCCCGCGCGAACTGGCCAACCAGTTGCAGGGCGTGGTACTGAAGGACAACGCCGATGACCTCAAGCGCGTGCGCCATTATTTCGACACGGTGGTGCGCGAACGTGGCCGCCGCGACGATTTGTGGAAAAGCTTCGGCGACGCGGCACGCCAGCTATGGCTGTAGTGCAGCCGGATTTGCAGCCGGATTTGCCGGCCGGCGTGGCTGCCGCGCGCGCCAGGCTGTTCGGACCTGGCGTGTACTTTGCGCCGGTGCGCCACCATAGCCCGGCGTGCGCGCAGGCATTGCAGGCCATGCTGCGCGAATTGCGCCCGGCCGCCGTGCTGATCGAGGGACCGGAAGGCTTTACGGACATGCTGCCCCTGCTGCTGGACGAACGCACGCGCCCGCCCGTGGCGCTGCTGTGCCAGACGCCGGCGGCAGGCGCGCAAGGCGCGCGCGCGCAATCGGCGTTTTTCCCGTTTTGCGATTACAGCCCCGAATGGGTGGCGCTGCGCGAGGGGGCGGCCGTGCAGGCGCAGCTGGCCTTCATCGACCTGCCGTGGCAGGCGCGCGCGGGCACGGCCGATGCGCACGATGCCGAGGCGCGCAGCCTGATGGCCGAACGCTACCTGGCCCACAGCAGCTATCTGAACGCGCTGGCCGCGCGCGCCGGCTGCCGCGACCAGGACGAACTGTGGGATCACCTGTTCGAGGCGCGCTCGCGCGCGGCGCTGGCGGACTGGCGCAGCGTGTTTGGCGACGTGTTTTCATACTGCGCCATGGCCCGCCTCGATTACGAGCCGGCCGTGCTGGAAGCGGAGGGCAGCCTGCCGCGCGAACGCCACATGGCGGCGCATATCGCCCGCTGGCGCAAGCAGGTCGATGGCCCCGTGGTGGTGGTCACGGGCGGCTTTCACACCAGCGCGCTGATCGAACTGCTTGACACGAATCCCTCACCTGCCGCACCTGCCGCGCCGGCCACTGCCGGCGCCAGCTGGCTGATACGCTACAGCTTTGAGCGGCTCGATGCCCTGAACGGCTACGGCGCCGGCATGCCGGCACCCGCCTACTACCAGGCCGTCTGGGATGCCCTGCAGTCGCCGGCGCCGGGCGAGCATCAGCTTGCCGTCGCCGTGGACCAGCTGACCAGGCTGGCCCAGGATAGCCGGACGCGCGGCGTGCAGGAGCGCATTTCCACGGCGCAGGTACAGGCGGCCGTGCTGCAGGCGGCCAGGCTCGCCGCCTTGCGCGGCCATGCGGGTCCGGGCCGCCAGGATGTGCTCGACGCCATGCGCTCCTGCTTCGTCAAGGGCGCCATCGACGACGGCATGCAAGGCCTGTTCGACGACGTGCGGCGCCAGATGACGGGCAGCCGGCTGGGCGACGTGCCGCCGTCGGCCGGTTCGCCGCCGCTGGTGCAAGACGCGCGCGCGGCTGCGCATCGCCACGGCTTGCGCCTCGACGACGGCGACAAGCGGCTGGCGCGGCTGGACCTGTACCGCAAGCCGCGCCACCGCCTGCGCAGCCGCTTCTTTCATCTGATGCAGTATCTTGAAACGGACCTGGCGCGCTGGCAGGGCGGCCCCGATTTCATGGCCGGCAGCCGGCTGGAACTGCTGTTCGAGGAATGGACGTATGTGTGGACGCCGCTGGTCGAAGCGCGCCTGATCGAATTGGCTGCCGATGGCGCCACCCTGGCCGAGGTGGCGCTGGCGCGGCTGCTGCGCGAAGAGCAGGCGCTGGGCGCCGCGGGCCGGGCCCGTTCGGCTGGCAGCGCCGCTGCCCTGCTGGTGCGTGCCTGCCTGGTGGGCTTGCATGAACGCCTGCCCGATTTGCTGTCGCTGTTGTCGCGCCATCTCGATGACGATGCCGATTTTACCTCCGTCGTCGCCTGCGGCCATGCGCTGGTGACCCTGTGGCGCGCGCGCGAGCCGCTGGGCGTGCGCGAGCATCCGGGCGTGCTGGCGCTGATGCGGCGCGTCTGGCCGGCCGCGCTGTTTCTGCTGCCCGGACTGGCCGACACGGACAGGGACGGGGAAGGCGCGCAAGTGGGACAGTTGCTGGCATTGCGCGAATTTGGCCGTGCCGCGCGCAGCGCCTTGCCGGAGCAGGAGGCTGGCCTGGCCTTCGACGCCGCCGACTTGCACCAGCGCCTGCAGGCCCTGACGGCGACGCGCAGCTGCGCGCCCGGCATCTGCGGCGCCGCCGCCGCGCTGCTGTTCCTCGATGGCGCCTGGGGTGAGCAGGATTTGTCGCGCTTGCTGGAACAGCGCTTCGGCGCCGGCGCCACGCCGCAGGATGCCGTGCGCTTCCTGTCGGGGCTGATGGCCGCCGCGCCTGAATTGCTGCTGACGCAGCCGGGACTGCGGCGCAGCTTCAATACCCTCGTCGGCAGCTGGGACGAGGCCAGTTTCATCGAGTATCTGCCCGATTTGCGGCTGGCCTTCACGGGCCTGAAGCCGCAGGAGACGAGCGACCTGGCCGAGGCGCTGGCGGTGCTCAACGGCGCCGCGCCGGACGCCTTGCAGGCCGAATTCCACTACGACGTCAGCGAAGACGAGATGCTGGCGGGCGGCCGCCTGAACGCGGCGCTGGCCGCCTGCCTGGAGCGCGATGCGCTGTCTGTCTGGCTGGATCTTTCAACGGAGAAGCCGCATGGCTGAGAATCTGGACAATCAGGCGTTGCTGCGCCGCTGGCGCCTGATGCTGGGACGCTACGCGCAGCCGCTGCAAACGGAGGCCTGGTCCGCCAACGATGGCCGGCTCGATGCCTGCCTCGATTATCTGTATGGCCGCGAGTATGAGCGCAAGGGCATGCTGCGCGCCAGCGGTGGCGGTTCGCTGGACCCCAGCCAGCTGCGCGCCATCGACTGGCTGGCGCAGACGCGCAAGCTGTTTCCGCAGGACGTGTACGAGCGCGTGCAGGGCCACGCGATCGAGCGCTATGAATTGAGCGGCCTGCTGCGCGACCCTGCCGTGCTGGCCAGCCTGGAGCCGAACCAGGCGCTGGCGCGCGCCCTGATCGGCATGCGTGGGCGGCTCGGCGCGGACATGCATGACGCGGTGCGCGCCGTGATACGCCACGTGGTCGAGGAACTCACCGAGCGCCTGCGCAAGGATTTCGTCAACGCGGTGGTGGGGCGGCGCAACCGCTTTCGCCGCACGCAGATGCAAAGCGCGCAGAACTTCGATTGGCGCGCCACCATTGCCGCCAACCTGAAACACTATGACCTGGCCAGCCGCCGCCTGCTGATGGCGCGGCCCGTCTTCAACGCGCGCGTCAAGCGCAGCCTGCCGTGGGACGTCATCCTGTGCGTCGACCAGAGCGCCTCGATGATGGATTCGGTGATCTATGCGGCCGTGGTGGCCGGCATCCTGTCCGGCCTGCCGGCCGTGAATGTGCGGCTGGTGGTATTCGACACCAGCGTGGTGGACCTGACGCACCTGGCCGACGACCCGGTCGAGGTGCTGCTGACGGTGCAGCTGGGTGGTGGCACGAATATCGGCCGCGCGGTGCAGTACTGCGAGCAGCTGGTGAGCAATCCGCAGCGCACGGTACTGGCCCTGATCAGCGATTTCGAGGAGGGCGCGCCGCCCGGGCCGCTGCTGGCGGCGCTCAAGCGCATGGCCGAGTCGCGCGTCACCCTGCTGGGCCTGGCCGCTCTCGACGTGCGCGCACAGCCTGTGTATGACCACGGCATGGCGCAGCGCCTGGCGGATCAGGGCATGCACGTGGCGGCACTGACGCCGCAGCACTTTGCCGAATGGCTGGCCGGGGTGATGGGATGAGCTGGCGCGCCGTGTACCGCAGCTTTGACGACGACAGCCTGGCGACGCTGGCCAACGCGGGCCTGCTGCGCCGCGCCCTGAAAGATATCGAGGCGGGCAAGGTAGGCTGGCAGGATGACGTGGGCGGCGCCCTGGTCGCCGACGGCCAACGGGTGCTGCTCGATGCGGGTGGCCCGCAGAAGGGCCGCTGCGATTGCCCGGCGCCCGGCATGTGCAAGCATATCCTGGCCGCTGCCGTGTGGCTGCGCGAACTGCCGCAAGAGGGTGGACAGGACGGTGTCCAGGATGCGCCGCCGGCCGGCGTGCAGGAGGAGGTGCTGGCGCTCGACAGCGCGGCCGTCTGCAAGCAGGCGGGCAAGCCGGCCGTGCGCCAGGCGCTGGCCTGGCTGGCCGAAGGCGACCAGGCGGACGTCACCATCGTCAACGCCAGGCTGCAGATCGAGCTGCCCCTGTTGAAGCTGGGCTGCAGCTATCTGCGCGGCGCCGGCGTGGATGCCATGGTGTCTGATACGCCAGCCGCCCTGCGCAAGGCGCTGCACCTGTATGCGCTGGCCTGCGTCTGGCGCCAGCATGGCCGGGAGTTTGCCTGGCCGGACGGCGCCGCGACGGCGCCCGCCGCCGCAGCGCCGGGCATGAGTACGTCCGAGCTGGTGTTCCTGGCCCAGGTGCGGCGGCTGCTCGGTGAGTTGTACGACAATGGCCTGTCGCATGCCAGCGCGATTGCCGCCGGCCAGCTGCGCGCGCTGACCATGTCGGCGCGCAGTGAAAACCTGCCCCGTCTTGCTGCGCTGTTGCGTGGCCTGGGCGGTACGCTGGACTTGCTCGTGCGGCGCGATTACCACGCCAGCGAGCGCCAGGCATTCGACGAGATGGCGGCCATCGGCGCCTTGTGCGCGGCGCTCGAACACGCGCCTGGCCCGCTCTTGCAGCGCTTGCGCGGACAGGCGCGGCGCAGCTTCGATGCGGCCGGCGACGCGCCCATCGAGCTGCTGCCGCTGGGTGCGTATTGGTGGGAAACGCGCGGCGGCGCGCATGGCCTGACCTTGTCATTCTGGCAGCATGGCGATGGAGGCGATGGAGGCGATGGAGGCGAGGGGCGCATCGCACAGGCCGTGCTGGCGCGGCCCGACGCCAGCGACCGCTCGTTTACGCGCGAATCGGCATGGGATGCGGGCAGCCTGTGGACGGGCGCCGGCAGCGCCCGGCATATGTGCGGCGCGAGCTGGCAGTTGGCGGGCGCGTCCCTGGCCGACGATGGGCGCCTTGCCATGGACAGCGGCGTGCGCGCCAGTGCGGCGCCGCTGTGGGCGCTCGACGATGCGCGCTGGCAGAGTCTGGGTTTCAGCGACTGGACGGCGCTGGCCGCTTTCATGAGCGACAACGTCGGCCTGGTGCGGGAACCCGTCGATTGCGTGGTGCTGCGTCCGGCGGCAGTGGCGCGGCCGCTGCTCGACGAAGTGGGGCAGCGGCTCGATTGGCAAGTGTTCGATGCCAGCGGCGCCGCCCTGGACTTGCAGATTCCGGCGCTGCCGGCGCTGCGTCCGCGCATCACGCGGCTGCAGACGGCCGTGGCCGATGGCGCCGATATCCGGGCCGTGCTGGCCAGCCGCGCGCGTGGCGAGCCAGGTGGCTGGCAGCCGGTGGCGCTGCTCATCGCCAAGAATGGCGCGCTGCGCGTGGTGTCGCTCGATTTCGAGGTCGACGCGGGCAAGCTGCCGTCGGCGCTGGCGCGCTTTTTCAAGAGCCTGGGGGGCGCCAGCCTGGCGCCGTCGGTGCCGCAGCAAAGCTCGGCGGCAGAGCGGGTGCTGGCCCAGGTGCTCGACCTTCTCGCACTGCAGGCGCGCAGTGGCCGGCCACGGCTGGAAGCCGAGCTGGCCGGCGAACTGGCGCAGCACGGCGCCACCTTGCGCGCGCTGGGCCTGGATTTGCCGGCCGGCCTGCTGGCGGCCTACGTCGGCACGCCGCGCGCGCCTGAAGCCTTGCGCCTGGCGTATGTCTGCACGACGTGCCTCGCGCTGGAGGCGGCACGGTAGCCGCCCCTTGCCGTCAGGGTTGCTGCGCCTGCAGGGCGGCCAGTTCCGCCCTGGCTTTTTCCAGCTTGCCTTCCAGCTTGGCGATTTTCTTCGGCTGTTTATTGGCTTCCTGGGCCAGGCGCAGCGAACGCTCCGTCTGATTGACCTTCGCCTGTGCCTTCAGCACCTTCTTGTTGTGGCGTTCGGCCAGGCTGCTGTCGCGGCAGTGGGCATTGACCTCGTCGAGCGCGCGCGTCAGGCCCGCGACCTTGTCGGACAGGCCCTGTTCCTGCGCCAGGCGCAATTCGCTGCGGATGTTTTCGCGCTTGGCGGCGCAGCCGGCCAGCTGGGTGTCTGCGGCGCTGACGCCCACGGAGGCCGCGGCGAGCAGCAGGGTCAAGGCGGTGGTGGCGAGGCGGTTCATGGCGTTCCTGTATAAGTGATAAGCTCGTGCAATGTAAGCCCGCCGGGATGCCCTGTCAAACTTCGCCTGCAGTGCGCGCCTGTCCGGCCGGGCATCGGCTACCATGCGTGTTTTCTTCTTCCCGATACCGCCGCATGCCCAAGAAATTACTCTGTCTGCTGCCTTTTCTGCTGCCGCTGCCCGTCCTGGCGCAAACTTCGCCCACCTTGCTCGATCTGCAGCTGCTCGCCATCAAGGCACGGGCCGATGTGACTACCCATAGTCAGGAAAGCATCGCCGAATTTGCCGAGACCCGGCGGCTGGCGGAAACGGGCGACGTGGAGGCACAGCTGGACCTGGCGCGCATGCTGCAGCTGGGCGTGGGCGCGCCGCAAGATATGGCGCAGTCGATGGCCTGGATACGCAAGTCGGCCGAGGGCGGCTATGCGCCGGCGCAAGCGGCTTTGGGCCTGTCCTATACTGTCGGTGGCAAGGTGCCCGTCGACCGTGTGCAGGGTGAATACTGGCTGCGCAAGGGCGTGGCACAGGGCGATGCGCTTGCGCAGACCATCCTGGCGCTGGAATTCATCGATGGCGGCAGCAGTGCCGAAGAGCAGGCGCTGGCCATCACCTGGCTGAAGGCGGCGGCGAACGAGCAGCACTTTGTGCCCGCCTATAATGCGCTGGGCGAGCACCTGATGCGCGCCGCCACCGATGCACAGGATCGCGGCGAGGCCTTCCATTGGTATGACCGATCGGCGCGTGAAAAGCAGCCGGCCGGCATGCGCAACCTGGCCCGCGCGCACGAGCTGGGCCTGGGAGTAAAACAGTCGGACAAGTGGGCCCTGGTCTGGTACGAGCGGGCGGGATGGAGCGGCGACGTGCCCGCCATGCGGCGCATGATTGACGTCTACGTCAAGGGCGAACTGGGACAACAGGCGAATGCCGAAGACGCTGCCGAATGGCGCGCAAAACTGGCCGAGAAGGAAAAGCAATGAAGACCATGCTGTTTGTATTGAGCCTGGCGCTGGCGCAGAGCGTGCTGGCCCAGCCAGCCGAAGCGCAGCCGCGCCAGCATCCGGCGCTGGCCGAATTCGACATGTCCGGTCTCGACGCCATGCGCGCGCGCGTGCAGGCCGTGATCAACCGCCCGGCCGACCTGTCGCCGGACAAGGTCGCCGCCTTCGGGAAAGCGCGTATCGCTGCCGAAGGCGGCGATGTCGCTGCCCAGCTGGACCTGGCGCAGATGCTGCACGACGGCGAGGGCACGCCGCGTGACGTCGACGCCGGCCTGGCGTGGATGCAGAAATCGGCCGAAGGCGGCTATGGCCCGGCGCAGGCATTCCTGGGCGTGGCCTATACCCTGGGCCAGGGCATGGCCATCGACCGCAAACTGGGCGAATACTGGTCGCGCAAGGGCGCCGCGCAAGGCGTCGAGCTGGCCAACTTCACCGTGGCCATGCACTTTGAAAACATCCACAGCAGCGCGGCAGAACAGGCGCATGCGCTGCACTGGCTCAAACACTATGCCGAGAATGGCTTCATCCCTGCCTACAATGAAATCGGCTACCGCCTGATGATGACGGCCAAGGATGACGCGCAGCGCAAGGAAGCGTTCACTTGGTACATGCGCGCGGCCAAGGCGCTCGACCCTTCCGGCTTGAACAATGTCGCGTATTCATATGAGGTGGGGCAGGGCGTGCCGCAGAGCGACGAGGCGGCCCTGGGCTGGTACGAGATGGCGGCCATCGCCAAAAGTCCTCCGGGCCAGACGGGTTTTGCGCGGCTGCTGGAGCAGGGCCGCGGCGGTCCTACCCGGCAAGGGCCGGCTCCTGAACCGTTCTCCTTGTACCTGCTGGCGGCAAAGCAGGGCGACGCGGAAGCCATGGAACGGCTGGTCAGGGTATACGACAAGGGCGAGCTGCAGCAGGCGGCCGACCCCGCGCAGGCCGCACTGTGGCGTGAAAAGCTCAGGCTGGCCAAGACGCCCTGAGGGGGCATGACGGCGCGGAAACGGCATGCTATCATCATTGTTATCGATAACAATATCATGAGAAACCGATGAATCCCGATTTCCGCTCCAAGGCGATGCTCGAAGCGCATATCCTGCACACGATGCACTTTTATCACCCGCGTGCCATTGACCCCAGCGGCGGCTTCTATCACTTCTTCCTCGACGATGGCACCGTGTACGACGCGGCCACGCGGCATCTGGTCAGCAGCACGCGCTTCATCTTCAATTACGCCATGGCCTACCGCCGTTTCGGCGGCGACGATTACCTGGCGGCCGTGCGCCACGGCGTGGCCTTCTTGCGCGACGCGCACCGCGACCCGGCCACGGGCGGCTACGCCTGGCAATTGACATGGCAAGACGGCGTCAAGACGGTGGAAGACGGCGCCAACCACTGCTATGGCCTGGCCTTCGTGCTGCTGGCGTATGCACATGCCTTGCAGGCGGGCTTGCCGGAAGCGCGCGCGTATCTGGACGAAACGTTTGAACTGATGGAGCAGCGCTTCTGGCTGCCCGAACACGGCCTGTACGCGGACGTGGCCAGCGCCGACTGGTCTGTTCTGGATGGCTACCGTGGCCAGAACGCCAACATGCACGCGTGCGAAGCGATGCTGGCCGCGTTCGAAGCGACGGGCGAAGCACGCTACCTGCACCGCGCCGAAACCTTGGCGCACAACATCACGGTGCGCCAGGCGGGCCTGGCGAACGGCATGATATGGGAGCACTACACGCCCGACTGGGCGATCGACTGGAATTACAACCTGCACGACAAGAGCAATATCTTCCGCCCGTGGGGCTACCAGCCCGGCCACTTCACGGAATGGGCCAAGCTGCTGCTGATCATGGAGCGGCACAGCCGGTTTATGGCCGGCCCGTCCGACTGGCTGCTGCCGCGCGCGCGCGCCCTGTACGACACGGCCCTGGCCAAGGCCTGGGATGGCGCGCATGGCGGCATCCATTACGGTTTCGGCCCGCACGATGAAATCTGCGATGGCGACAAATACTTCTGGGTGCAGGCGGAAAGCTTCGCCGCCGCCGCCGTGCTGGCCGCGCGCACGGGCGACGACGCCTACTGGCAAAGCTATGACAAGATCTGGGACTACAGCTGGGCGCACTTCGTCGACCATGAACACGGCGCCTGGTACCGCATTTTGACGCCCGAGAATCAAAAAATCAGCAACGAAAAAAGCCCGGCCGGCAAGACCGATTACCACACCATGGGCGCCTGTTATGAAGTGCTGAACGCGATTGGCGGTGCGGCATGAGCACCTCTTTTCCAACTTTTGTGTCGGCTGGCGAAGCGCTGACGGACATGCTGCGCACGGGCCCTGACACATGGAGCAGCCAGGTGGGCGGCTCGACCTGGAACGTGGCGCGCGTGATGGCGCGCCTGGGCGTGCCCAGCGCGTTTGCCGGCGCCGTCAGCCGCGACGTCTTCGGCGACGCGCTGGCTGCTGCCACCGACGTGGCGGGCCTGGACATGCGCTTCCTGCAGCGCCATGCGAAGTCGCCGCTGCTGGCCATCGTGCATGAACTGCACCCGCCCACGTATTACTTCATCGGCGACGACAGCGCCGACCTGCATTTCGACGCGGCGCTTTTGCCGGCCGGCTGGATGCAGGGCGCGCAATGGGTGCATTTCGGCGGCATCAGCCTGGCGCGCGAACCGCTGGCGGGCAAGCTGGTGGCGCTGGCGCAGGAACTCAAGGCGGCTGGCGTGAAGATCAGCTACGACCCGAATTTCCGCATCATGATGGATGAACGCTATGACGCCACCCTGCGTCGCATGGTGGAACTGGCCGACGTGGTCAAGGTGTCCGATGAAGACCTGGCGGGCCTGTTCCGCCACGGCGACATCGATGGCGCGTTTGCCATGCTGCGCGGCTGGAACCGGCACGCCACGTATTTGTATACGCGCGGCGCGCAGGGCGCAGCGCTGTACCGGGGCGAACGGACATGGCAGGCGGCGCCGCCCGCCATCGATGTGGTCGACTCGGTGGGGGCGGGCGACGCCAGCATCGGTGGCTTGCTGTACAGCCTGATGTACCGGCCCGACGCCGATGGTGGCCAGCACTTGCGCTTTGCCGTCGCGGCCGGGGCGGGCGCCTGCCTGGCCGCTGGCGCGGCGCCACCTTCGGTGGAGCTGGTGCAGTCGCTGGAGGCGCGCACGGTCGTCAGTGAAGTCAACTTGGCCTGATCTGCATCAACAAGGTAGCCACCTTCACGCTTGGCCTACCTTGGCGCTAGCCATGCTCCTACATGGCTAGCGCAGGGCGCTGTCTAGAATGGGCACTTCATGTGTACAACTGGAGACTACATCATGGCCACCCAATCACCTCAGGCAGCTTCCGTTTCCCAAACACAGGCCGGCATGCCGGACATGGATGCGATCGAGCTGCTGACGCAAGACCATCAAACCGTGAAGGACCTGTTCGAACAATATGAGGGCCTGAGCGACCGTTCGCTGGCCAGCAAGCGCAAGCTGGCCTTGAAAATCTGTGAGGAACTGAGCAAGCATGCGATGGTGGAAGAAGAAATCTTCTATCCCGCCGTGCGCGACGCCAGCCGTTCGAACGAAGACCTGGTCGATGAAGCCATCGTCGAGCACGCATCGGCCAAGGAGCTGATCGCGCAGATCGTCGCCATGGAAGCGGGGGAAGATTTATACGACGCCAAGGTCAAGGTCTTGTCCGAGCAGATCGACCACCACGTGCTGGAAGAGGAGGGCGAGATCTTTCCCCGCGCGCGCGATGCGGAACTCGACCTGCAAGCCATGGGCAGCCAGATCGCGGCGCGCAAGGCGGAAATCGAACTGCCTGACATGCAGGCGTGAGCGCCATGGCCGTGCGCTCAGTTCGCGATCGGCCTGTGCGCCATTGAAGCGCAGGCCACGTCGACCCCGTTCCATCAAGGAGCTCAATACGGCTGGCGTCAAGATCCGCTACAACGCTGTCGATGGCGCGTTTGCCACCTTGCGCAGCTGGAATCGGCAATCGACGTATTTAATATGCGCGGCCCTGTACCAGGGCGGGCGACGTCAGCATCGGCGGCTTGTTGTACCGCCTGATCCGCCTGATGTTTCGGCCCGAGGCCGATGGCGGCCAGCACGTGCGCACCGCCGTCGGTGCAATTGGTGGTATCGTTGCTGGAGCGCACTATATTGGGATGATATGGGTCGCGTGGAAGTATTCAGCGGCGCCAGGGTGCCATTTTTGCAAGAAAAGGCGTAAGATTTGCTCTCTCGCCATGTCAAGAGCCTGTCCCGGGAACGGTATTCATCTGCGGGGATAGGCGCCAGGTCCATGCGCTGACCAATATGCCATTCCTCCCAGGGCCATGCATGGCGCCACCTGGCCGGATCTGTGCGCTTTACAGCGCATGGGCGCTGAGAAGGAAGTTTCGCATGTATAAGATCTGGAAATTTTTCAATCCCTGGAGCTTCAAATTCAAGATGACGGTGCTCGTCGGCGTGCTGGTGCTGTGCGCGACGGGCTCAGTTGCGCTCACGTCGCTGTCTGTTGCGCAAGGGCAGATGGTATCGGTCATCGGCAATCAGCAATATGCCTTGCTGACCAGTGCGGCGGCATATATCGACGAAGACTTGAATGCGAAGAAAGCACTGCTCAAGGTGCTGGCGGAAGGGCTACCGGCGGAGGTGGTTGAACATCCGCAGCGGATGCAGGCATTTATTGAAAAGCATTCAACCCTGCGCGAGGAATTTTTCAATCTCGTCGCCTTTGATGCTACGGGAAAATTAATTGCCAGCATGAATGACCGGCGCGTGGTCGGCAAGCTCAATTTCGCCGCGCGTGACTATTTTATCGATACCGTGAAACTCAGGGAAGGCGTGATATCGCGTCCATTCAAGAGCCAGTTGTCGGGCAAGCCCATTGTGCTGGTAACCGAACCGATCTATGACGAAGCCGGCAAATTGCTGTATATGATCGCTGGCGGTATCAATTTGCAAAGCCCGACATTTTTTGGCCAGTGGGAGCAGCTCAAGCCGGGCAAAAGCGGTTATCTGTTCATGTTGACCGACGACGGCACGCTGCTCCACCATCCGGACCCGGCGCGCATCCTGAAACGGGTGAGTGAGGAGAAGGGTGGGGCTACGCCTTCCACCTTGGCCGCATTGCGTGGATTCGACGGTTGGATGCAGGGTAAAACCAAGCTGGGCGTGCAGGCCATTATCACGTACAAGCATTTGCATGCGGCCGATTGGATCATCGGTGCCGTCTACCCTGAAAGCGAGGCATTCACGCCGATCACCGATATTTATGCCCAAGTCATCATTGCTTCGTCATGTGTCGCCTTGCTGGCCAGTTGTGCCGGCTGGCTGGCGGTGATGCTGCTCTTGCGTCCCTTGGGCGATCTGGGCCGGCATGTGGTGCGCATACGCTCCGGCCATGCCGATATTGCGGTGTTTGATATCGCCCGCAAAGACGAGTTCGGAAAACTGAGCCGTGCCTTCTATGCGCTGTCGCTGCAGAGGGAAGCCGCGGAGAGCAACCTCGCCGCTCTGGCGCGTACGGACATGCTGACCGGCCTGCACAACAGGCGCATGTTTGACGAGGCGCTGGCCGCGGCATTGACGCGCGCCCGGCGCGCTGGTACGGGCCTGGCGCTGGCCTATCTGGATATCGACTTTTTTAAAAAAATAAATGATACCTATGGGCATGGCATCGGCGATCTGGTGTTGATTGAATTTGCCAAACGGCTCAAAGCTTGCGTACGGGCCTCGGACACGGTGGCGCGCCTTGCCGGCGACGAGTTTGTCATTATTTTTGAACAACTGAGGGATCAGTCCGAGCTCGCGATACTGGGCAAGAAAATCGTGCAGGAGATGGTCGTGCACTTCGATTGCGGCGGTATCGGTCTGCATGTCAGCACCAGTGTCGGCCTGGCGTTCAGCGCCCGGGGCGATACGACGGCAGGGACATTGTTGACGGCGGCCGATACGGCGCTCTACCAGGCAAAAAGCGCTGGGCGCAACGGTTATGCCGTCACTTCCATCGGCAGCCCCGCCCTGACCGAGGCGCTGTAGGACATCGCCTGTTCTGGCAGCGTCAAGGTTTGCGTTGGCCCTTGGCCGCCGGCAGCGCATACCTGCCCGACGATGCCCGCTCGACCAGCGTAAATTCCATCAGGCGATGCGTTGCCGGTGCGGGTTCTCCTGCGCGGCGCTGGCGTATCTCGTCGATGACGAGGCTGACGGCGGCGCGCGCCATGTCGGCGATGGGCTGGTGGATGGTGGTCAGCTCGGGCCAGACGGTGGTGGCGACGGGGGTATCGTCGAAGCCGCACACGCTCAGTTCCGCCGGCACTTGCAAGCCCATGCCGTGCGCCACGGCCAGGGTGGCGGCGGCCATGTCGTCGTTGCTGGCGAAGATGGCGCTGGGGCGCGGTATTTGCGCCAGCAGCTGGCGCGCCGCGTCCAGTCCCGAACGATACGTAAAGTAGCCTTGCGCCACCCTGTGCGGCGGCACTGGCAAGCCCGCTTCGCGCATGCCGTCCTCGAAAGCCTGGCGCCGCAGCAGGGCGGGCGTGTGCGCCGGATCGCCTTCGATGAAGCCGATGTCGCGGTGGCCCAGCGCAAGCAGATGGCGCGTCATGGCCAGCGCGCCTTCATAGTCGTCGATGCGCACGGCCGATACGTCGGGCGAGGGGCGCGCCGTGGCCACGGCGATGGCGGGGATGCCCATTTGATTGAGCTGCGCCAGCACTGCGGGCGAATCGCACAGGGGCGGCGGCACCAGGATGCCGTCCACGCCGGCCGCCACCAGGCAATCGATGCCGGCGCGCTGGCTGTCGATGTCTTCGCAGCGTTCGAGTAGCAGCTGGCCGCCGCCCTGGCGGCATTGATCCATGGCGCCGACGAGAAATTCGCTGAGGAAGGCGGCGCTGGGGTTGCTGTACAACAGGCCGATGCGCAAGGTGCCCGTGCGGGCGGCACGGGCTGCCAGGTTGGGCTGGTAGTGCAGGCTGGCGATCGCCGCCTGGACCTTGTCGCGCGTGGCCGCGCTGACGCTGGCGCGCCCGTTGATCACGCGCGACACCGTCATGGCCGACACGCCGGCCACGCGCGCCACGTCGTGCACGGTGGCGCCGCTGCTTGTATCGGAGGCGGCGTGCGCCGCCTTATTCGAGGTGGCCACCGAATTTCAGCTTGCCGCTGATGCGCATGCCGTGCAATTGCCCCTCTTCCAGTTCGGCGGCGCTGGTGCGCTGCGCCGTGTCGCGCCGCGCCAGTCCCACCGACAGGATATCGAGCATCATCAGCTGCAGCAGGCGCACGATCATGGGCACGAAATTGAGGTTGCCCTCGGGGTGGTTCAGGGTCAGCAGCACGTCGGCCAGCTTGGCCAGCGGCGAACCGCTGGCCGTAATGGCCAGCACGCGCGCGCCGCAACCCTGCGCCACCTTGACGGTGCGCAGCAGTTCGGGCAGGGCGCCCGAGCGGGAAATCACCAGCGCCACGTCGCCCGGTTTCAGCATGGCGGCGCTCATTTCCTGCGCCTGCGGATCGGCAAAGAAGCTGCTGACGATGCCCAGGTTGAGCAGCTTGTGCTGCATGTCGTCGGCCACCACGCGGGCGCTGCCCACGGCCAGCAATTCCACGCGCTGCGCGCCGCGCAGCAGTTCGATGGCGGCCGTCAGCGCCTTCACGTCGAGCATGTCGCGCAGGGCCAGCGCGGCCGAGGCATTATTGCCCAGCACCTTGCGCGCCAGTTCCGCGTCGGAGTCCGAGATCTCGACATGGCAGTGCGCCACCGTGATGGCGCCGCCCGTCAGGCCGGACGCCAGCTTCAGTTTGAAGTCGGCCAGGCCCTGCACGCCGATCGAGCGGCAAAAGCGCATCACCGTCGGCTGGCTCACGCCCACCCGCTGGGCGATTTCGGCGATCGGCAAGGTGAGCATGGCGTTCGGTTCTTTCAGCACCCAGTCTGCCACCTTGCATTCCGATGGGCTCATGCGCCCGCGCGCCTGGCGCACCGATTCGAGCACGGGTGCGCCGGTATGGGCGCGCTTGAGCTTTTGCGCCAGGATGGCGGCGATGCCCAGAAAAGTGGGCAGTTCTGCCGTGATCAGGAAGGTGGGGATCTGCGCCAGGTAGTCGTTCAGGCGGCCCTTCTGTTCGAAGCGGGCGCGGAACTGCGACTGTTCGAACAGGGGACCCAGGCGCGGCACGATGCCGCCGCCTATATAGATGCCGCCCAGCGCACCGAGCGTCATGGCGACGTTGCCGGCGATGGAGCCGAGGATGGCGCAAAAGCAGTCCACCGCTTCGAGGCACACGTCGCATTCATCGTTCAGGGCGCGGCTGGTGATGTCGGCTGCCAGCAGCGGCGGCACGTCATGCCGGCCGGCGCGGTCGGACAGGGCGCGGTAGATCAGTTCCAGGCCGCGCCCGGAGGCGAGGCGCTCGGCCGAGACGTGCGACAGTTCGCGCCAGGCGAAGGACAGCACGTCCATCTCGCGCTGGTCGCAGGGGGCGAAGCTGACGTGGCCCCCTTCGCTGCCCAGCGCGATCCAGCGGTCTTCGGCGGGAATCATGCCCGACACGCCCAGGCCCGTGCCCGAACCGAGCAGGCCGATGACGCTGTCGGCGCGCGCCATGCCGCCGCCGATCTGCAGGCGCTGGTCGGGCCGCAGATAGGGCAGGGCCATGGCCAGCGCCGTGAAGTCGTTCACCACCAGCAAGGTGTCGAGGCCCAGCGCGGCGCGCATCGCTTCGATCGAGAAGAACCAGTGATGGTTCATCATGCGGATATTGTCGTCGTCGATGGGATTGGCGATGGCGATGGCCGCATGGCGCACGCGCGCCGAACCGGCGGCGCGCGCCTCGCTGCTATCCATATAGGCGGTGATGGCGTCGAGCAGCGACGCGTAGTCGTCGCAGGGCAGCACGGCCACCGCTTCCAGGTGGCCCTGGCGCGTTTCGAGCACGAAGCGGGCATTCGTGCCGCCGATGTCGGCCAGCAAACGCGGCCCTTCACTGAAACGCTCCGCCGGATCGCTGCCTGCTACTTCCATTTTTTCATCAATTTTCATGGCGGTGCTTAGTCTCGTCTGCGTGCGCGGTCGTGGCCGCGCACTGTCGTTATGGGCAAAAACCAAGGATTTTAATTCGTATACGTGCCGCGTGCCGAAAAATGCAGGGTGCCTGCGCAAATGCCTGCGCGCAGCGCCAGAAACGCTGGCGCCAGCGGAAAAACAGGGCAGTCAACTCGCACATCAGTACGCAAATAAAGTGTCGCAGAGTAGTCGTAGGATTACAACATAATATGTTGATATTTGTTCGTAGTATAGTTACTATGTCCCTGCTGGAAAGAATTCTGGCCAGTACATTCGGCCACGAATGACTAGATAAAAAATAACTACTGAGGAGACTTACCATGCTGCATCGCACCATGTTGAAGGCCGTGTTGAAAACGCTGCCAGCTGCCATCGTCTTAGCCATCGCCAGCGGTTCCGCTGCCGCCGATCCAATGTATCCATCCGACGCCGAAGGCTTCCATGGCTACCTGCGCGCCGGCGCCGGCAGCAATACCTCGGGCGGCGGCGGTTCGCAAGGCTGCTTCGGCCTGGGTGGCAATACCATGAAATACCGTCTGGGCAATGAGTGCGACGCCTACACGGAATTCGGCTACACCAAGTCCGTCGCCAAGTCCGGCGGCGTGAACTACCTGGCCACCATCTGGGTCAACGCCTACGCGCCAAACTCCGATTTCGGCGACAACAAACTGGGCATCGTCAAGGCCTACGTCGAAGCGCAGGGACTCGATTTCCTGAACGGCGGCACGGCCTGGATCGGTAAACGCTTCTACTACCGTCCTGACATCCACATGCTGGATCTGCAATACATCAACATGAACGGCACGGGCGCCGGCCTGGACCGCATTCCTGCAGGACCGGGTAAATTCTCGTATGCCTTCTTCAAGGACAACGACATCAAGATCGCGTTGCCGAACGGCGGCGTCAACACCAAATCGGCGGTGCGCCAGAACTTCATCTTTGGCGAGATTCCCGTCAATGAAAACGGCACCCTGGACCTGGCCGCGACCTACATCATCGGCGAAGGCAAGGATGATGTCGCCACTGGCAAGCGCAATAACGGCTGGCAACTGTCGGCCTTCCACCGTCAAGGTAAAGTGTTCGGCGGCGGCAACACCTTTGGCGTGCAGTACGGCGTCGGTCCTGGCACCGGCAATGGCGCGCAGTTCGGCGCTTCGGGCGACACCAATTTCGGTTCCGACGTGAAACGCACGCGCATCTTCAATGATATGGCGATCCAGCCGATGGCCAATTTCGGCATGGAATTCGTCGCCCTGTGGCAAAAAGACGAGTCGAACGCCAAAGGTTCATCGACCTGGACTTCGGTCGGCGTGCGTCCTGTGTATGCCTTCACCGACAACTTCAAGCTGGTGGGCGAACTGGGCACGGACAGAGTGACGCAAGCGGGTGGCCAGCCGGCCAAGCGCCTGACCAAGCTGACCATCGCGCCGACGATCTCGGCCGGTCCTGGCTTGTGGTCGCGTCCTGAACTGCGCGCTTTTGTTACCTACGGCAAATGGAACGATGCGGCTACCGCATCGGTCAATACGTCGAACAACGGCGGCCCGATCTACAACAACAATACCAGCGGCACTTCCTACGGTTTCCAGGTAGAAACCTGGTTCTAAACACCGAACCAAACCTGCTGCGCGGCGCGCTTTGCGGCCTGCGATGCTCACCGTGCTCCAGCACGGCTGCGCTTCTCGGCCACAAATCACTGCCGCTCGCGACGGTTTGGTTCAGTGTTGATGTTTGTAATGCAGATCAACCTGGCGCATCCTTCGCGGATGCGTTTTTGGCGCCGTCCCGTGATATAAATACGATGTAAGCATGTCATGGATCACGGCGCCGTCTTTTCACTGAAGATGATGCCCGTTTGCAAGCGGGTCTGAGCACAAGAGCGCCGGTACAGGCGCAGATTTCACCTTTTTCGGCCCCCGTATGCCGAAGCCCCCTAAAAGCTTGATCAAAAAAGGAATGTGGAGATGAAACTGAAATTCAAGATTACCCAACTGGCCGCATTGACCACCCTGGCATTTGCCGGCAGCGCGTTTGCGACCGACGTGGAAGTGTTGCACTACTGGACCTCCGGCGGCGAAGCGAAGTCCGTGGGCCAGTTGCAGCAAATCGTGAAAGAAAGCGGCTTCGGCTGGAAAGACTTCGCCGTGGCTGGTGGTGCTGGCGAAAACGCCGCGACCGCGCTGAAAACCCGCGTCATTTCCGGCAACCCGCCGACGGCCGCCCAGATCAAGGGCCCATCGATCCAGGAGTGGGGCGCTGAAGGCGTGCTGGCCAATATCGATGATGCCGCCATTCCAGGCAAATGGGATGCCGTGCTGCCGAAAGTCGTCGCCGACATCATGAAATACAAGGGCCACTACGTTGCCGCTCCCGTCAACGTCCACCGCGTCAACTGGATGTGGGTCAATCCGGAAGTGCTGAAAAAAGCCGGCGTGGCCACCACCCCGACCACCTGGGATGCGTTCTTCGACGCGGCCGAGAAAATCAAGAAATCGGGCGGCATCGCGATTGCCCACGGCGGCCAGCCTTGGCAGGACGCCACCGTGTTTGAATCGGTCGCGCTGGGCGTGGGCGGCACGGAATTCTACAAAAAAGCCATCCTCAAGCTGGACCAGAAGGAATTGACCGGCCCGACCATGCTCAAGGTGTTCGACACCCTGGGCAAGGTGAAGACCTACATCGACAAGGATGCGGCAGGCCGCGACTGGAACCTGGCCACCGCCATGGTCATCAACAACAAGGCCGGTTTCCAGTTCATGGGCGACTGGGCCAAGGGCGAGTTCACGGCCGCCGGCAAGGTGCCGGGCAAGGACTACCTGTGCGTGGCAGCGCCTGGCACGGACAAGGCCTACACCTTCAACATCGATTCGTTTGCCATGTTCACGCAAAAGGATGCGAATGCGAAGAAAGGGCAGATCGCCCTGGCCAACGCCATCATGAATCCGAAGTTCCAGTCGATCTTCAACTTGAACAAGGGTTCCATCCCCGTGCGTTCCGGCGTATCGAAGGACAAGTTTGACGCTTGCGCCCTGAAATCGATGGAAGACATGGACGCCACCAACAAGACCGGCGGCCTGGTGCCATCGTTCGCGCACGGCATGGCGCTGCCATCGGCCACGCAAGGCGCCGTCACCGACGTCATCGCCAAGTTCATGAACACCAACATGAGCTCGAAAGACGCGGTTGCAGCCCTGGCCAAAGCGGCAAAAGTGAAGTAATCACGACGGCGCCGGCACGCTCGCCGGCGCCCGCTGCATTGCATGCATCGCAGGCGTCCGCCCTGGCTTCGACCAGGCCGGCGCCACACGCAGTTCTCTCTACGGCTCTCCTATGTCCATACGCAAGCAATTCGACCGATGGATACCGCAGATGGTGCTGGGCCCCACGCTCATCGCCAGTCTGTTATTCGTCTATGGTTTTATCTTTTTGACCGGTTGGCTGTCGCTGACCGAATCGCGGCTGATGCCGAACTACGAGTTCGCCGGCCTGGTGCAATACGTCGAGCTGTTCGACAATGAGCGCTGGTGGACCTCGCTCAAGAACCTCGGCATCTTCGGTGTCCTGTTCATCGGTTGCAGCATCGCCATCGGCCTGTTCCTGGCGATCCTGCTGGACCAGAAAATCCGCGCCGAAGGCGCGCTGCGCGCCATCTACCTGTATCCGATGGCGCTGTCCTTCATCGTCACCGGCACGGCCTGGAAATGGATGCTCAATCCCAGCCTGGGCCTGGAAAAGGTCATGCACGACTGGGGCTGGACCTCGTTTACCTTCGACTGGCTGGTCAATTCCGACATGGCCATCTACACGGTGGTGATCGCCGGCGTATGGCAATCGTCGGGCTTCGTCATGGCCCTGTTCCTGGCCGGCCTGCGCGGCATCGATGATGAAATCATCAAGGCGGCGCAAGTCGATGGCGCGTCCCTGCCGACGATCTACTGGCGCATCGTGATTCCCGCCATGCGTCCCGTGTTCTTCAGCGTGCTGCTGATCCTCGCGCACATCGCCATCAAGAGCTTCGACCTGGTCATCGCACTGACGGCTGGCGGCCCTGGCAATTCGTCGTCCGTGCCGGCCATCTTCATGTACCAGTTTTCCTTCACCCGCGGCCAGCTGGGCCTGGGCTCGGCATCGGCCATGATGATGCTGGCCACCATCGTGGCCGTGCTCGTGCCGCTGATGTACCTGGAAACGCGCAGCGCAAAGGCGATGAGATGACACACACTCCTACACGTAACAACAAACTCACCCTGGGACGGGTGGTGCTGTACCTGCTGCTGATCCTGTTCGCGGTGTACTACATCGTGCCCCTGTACGTGACCCTGTCGACGTCGTTCAAGTCGCTCGACGAGATCCGCAGCGGCAACCTGCTGGCCTTGCCGCACGTGTGGCAATTCGACTCCTGGTCCAAGGCCTGGTCTTCGGCCTGCACGGGCGTCACTTGCGACGGCATGCAGCCGTTCTTCTGGAACTCGATCAAGATGGTGATACCCGCCGTGCTGATCTCGACCTTCCTGGGCGCCTTCAACGGCTATGTGTTCGCGCACTGGCGCTTCCGCGGTTCGGAAATGCTGTTTGCCGCCTTGCTGGTGGGCTGCTTCATTCCGTTCCAGGTGGTGATCCTGCCGATGGCGCGCCTGCTGGGCGAATTCGGCCTGGCCAATACCACCACGGGCCTCGTCTTCGTGCACGTGGTGTATGGCACGGCCTTCACGACCCTGTTCTTCCGCAATTACTACATCGGCGTGCCGGAAGAGCTGATCAAGGCGGCGCGCATCGATGGCGCCGGCTTCTTCCTGATCTTCCGTAAGATCGTGCTGCCGATTTCGGGTCCGATTTTCGTCGTCTGCATCATCTGGCAGTTCACGCAGATCTGGAACGACTTCCTGTTCGGTATCGTCTTCGCCAGCGGCGATTCGCAACCGATTACGGTGGGCTTGAACAATCTGGTCAACACGTCCACGGGCGTGAAGGAATACAACGTCAACATGGCGGCCGCGGTGATTGCCGCGCTGCCTACCCTGCTGGTCTATCTGGTCGCAGGCCGATATTTTGTGCGCGGTCTGACCGCAGGCGCAGTCAAAGGTTAAGGAAATAATATGTCCAGTTTATCGATACGCGGTATCCGCAAGGTGTACACGAATGGCGTCGAAGTCCTCAAGGGCATCGACATCGAGATCAAGGATGGCCAGTTCCTGATTCTCGTCGGCGGCTCCGGCTCCGGCAAATCGACCTTGCTCAACATGGTGGCCGGCCTGGAAAGCGTCACCTCGGGCGAAATCCTCATCGACGGCAAGGTCGTCAACGACTTGCCGCCGAAGGACCGCGACATCGCCATGGTGTTCCAGTCCTATGCGCTGTACCCGTCGATGACGGTGCGCGAAAACATCGCGTTCGGTCTGAACGTAAAAAAGGTGCCGAAGGCCGAGCAGGAAGAAATCGTCTCGCGCGTTGCCGAAACCTTGCAGATCACGCACTTGCTGGACCGCCGTCCGGCGCAGCTGTCGGGCGGCCAGCGCCAGAGGGTAGCCATGGGCCGCGCCATCTCGCGCAAGCCGTCGCTGTTCCTGTTCGACGAACCGCTGTCAAACCTGGACGCCAAGCTGCGCGTGGAAATGCGCGCCGAGATCAAGCTGCTGCACCAGCGCCTGAAAGCGACCATCGTCTACGTCACGCATGACCAGATCGAAGCGATGACCATGGGCGACCTGATCGCCGTCATGAAGGATGGGGTGGTGCAGCAGCTGGGTACGCCGCAGGAAATCTACGACAATCCGGCCAACCTGTTCGTGGCTGGCTTCATCGGCTCGCCGTCGATGAATTTCATTACCGTCAAGCCTGTCGTCGAGGGCAACGAGGTGTTTGTCGCCATCGACAACGCGGGCAAGAGCATGCGCCTGGCCTTGCCTTTCGACGCCGACAAGCTGCGTAGCTATGCTGGCCGCGAGGTGGTCCTGGGCGTGCGTCCGGAACAGATCACGGACATGAGCAGCGCGCACGGCGACGTGGGCCAGGAACTCGGTTGTCTGATCGATCTGGTCGAGCCGACCGGCCCCGATACCCTGCTGACGACACGCTTGAACGGCGCGGCCGTGACGTGCCGCACGCATCCGCGCGAAGCCGTGTTGCCGGGGCAGACCATGCAGCTGTCGTTCAACCTGTCGAAAGCGGCCATGTTTGATCCGGCCAATGGCGAGCGCATCGCGTAAGCGGCACCTGCCATAGATAACGGCCCGCCTGTCAGCTGACAGGCGGGCCGTTGTTGTTTGCGCAGGCGCTTATCGTGCCAGCGATTTCTTGTACATGATGGACTGGCGTAGCTTGCCCTTGTCGTCGATCAGTTCATCGAACGCTTCCCGGTTGACTTCCTGCAGCGCACCCAGGTCCGCCGCGCGCTTGCCACCGCTGACGATATCGCCGGGTTGCAGCGCCACCATCGCCTGCGCCGCCAGCAAGATCGCATTCGCATACGCGGCGCGATCAAGCAGGTCGATGCGCGCCAGGTCCAGCGCCGGCATGCCGCGCAGCCAGCCGGCCCAGTAAAATTCGAGAAATTCCGTGGCTTGCGCGGGCGGCTTGTAGCCGATCTCGCGCGTAAAGTAGACGAGCGAGCGGTACGGGTCGTCGCCCAGCGATGCCAGTCCGATGGCGGCCGGCAGTTGCTGCGCCGTGATGGCCTGGTTGCGGCCGTCTTTCAGCCACACCTTGTTTTCTGCGTGCATGCGCGCCCAGAACGCCGCTTCGCCCAGCGTGCTGAAATTGTCGCTGACCTTGACCCAGACTTTCAATTCATGATTGCGCCCGCCGTCGGCCTCCCAGAAGGTGGAAAAGGTGTGGTGGCCATCGGTCAGATAAAGCTTGCCCTGCGGGCCGATGACGACGGTTTTCATGTCGTTCGGGCGGCTGCCCACGGCCGCCTTGCAGCGGTAGCCGGCCGGTGGCGTGGCCAGGGCGGCGCCAGGCACATTGGCCGTGTCGGGCAAGACGTCGCCCTGGCCATTGGCCTCGCACAGGTCGGCGAATTTCTTCGGCCTGGCGATGTCGGCGATGTGTTTTTCTTCGGCCGCATAGCGTCCCAGCTTGTAATAGACCTGATCGTAGCCGATGGCCGGCTGGGTCGGATGCAGTTCATCGAGGCGCACCTGCAGGATGCGCGGATGGGCGGCGTTGCCCACGACGGTGGCCATCAGCGCCTGCTGGCGCGCGCTCAGGGCGGGCAGCGTGGCGGCATCGCGTGCCAGTGCCGGCGGCAGGAATGCCGACTGGCAGCCCAATGCCAGCAGCAGGGCAGGGGAACGGTGGAAAATCCGGTGCATTGCCATCCTCTCCAAAAGACACAGTATCGCTGACGCCATGCACCGCAGCTTGATGCCGCGCAGGCTGGCGTCAATTCATGCGGCCCGCCGTCAGCGGCCCAGCATGCGCAGGCAGGCGTCCGCGACATCGGCGGCAAAGGCGCTGCTGTCCTGCAGTTGCGCGGCGATGGCGTCGTCCGTCACGCCATGCACGGCCGAGTAAATCATCAGGGACGTCAGGCGCGGCTGCGGCAATGGCCATGCGCCCGCTGCCGCGCCGCCCTCGAGGATGGCGTCCAGCTGGGCCAGGATGGCGTTCTTGTCGCGGTTGTCCGCCGGCTCGATGCCGAGGCTGCGCCGGTGGCTCGTGTAGACGATGTCGTGCAGCCGCCAGGTACGCAGATAGGTAGCGACATTGGCCTGTACCCATGCGCGCAGCCGGCCCTCCCAGTCGTGCGGCATGCACAGGTCAACGGCCGCTTCCAGGCTGGCCAGGAAGCGGCTGGTGTAGCGTGCGGCCAGCGCCGCCAGCATTTCCTGCTTGGACGGAAAGTAATGATAGAACGTGCCTTTCGCCACATCCGCCAGGGTAGTGATGTCGCTGACCGTGGTCGCTTCCACGCCCTTGTCCAGGAACAGCTGCTCGGCAGCGGCCATCAATTCATCGAGGCGAATCTCGGCCGGCTTGGTGCGGGGTCGGGCGGACGCTGGCGTGGCGGCGGCATCGGGCATGGCGGGGCGGGAGGTAGTCATGCGCCCAGTATAAATGAAGCGCCGGCGCAGCCCAAGCGCACAGCCGCTCGCTATTTCCATTTAATTGACTGACGGTCAGTCGATATGTATGATGAAGGAGAACTCATGAATTGGAGCATCTCCATGCAACGTTATCGCCGCGCGGCCCTGGTGGCCGCTGCCTACCTGGGCACCTTTCTCGCGTCGCTCGACATCAGCATCGTCAACGTGGCCCTGCCGACCTTGCAGACGGCGCTGGCGACGGACATGGCGGGCTTGCAGTGGGTGATCAATGCGTACGCGCTCTGCCTGTCGGCCTGCATGCTGTCGGCTGGCCCGCTGGGCGACCGGCATGGCCACAAGCGTATCTGGCTGCTGGGCGTGGCATTGTTTACCGCCGGTTCGCTGCTGTGCGCGCTGGCGGCCAGCCTGCCGCTGCTGCTGGCCGGGCGCGCCGTGCAGGGCGTGGCGGGGGCCTTGTTGATTCCAGGCGCGATGCCGATACTCAGCCATGCTTTTCCGGATCCGCGCGAACGGGCGCATGTGATCGGCGGCTGGTCGGCCTTCAGTGCGCTGGCGCTGATTCTGGGACCGTTGTTGGGCGGCATGCTGCTGGAGGCCACGGGATGGCAAAGCATCTTCCTGATCAATCTGCCGCTGGGTTTGCTGGCCATGCTGCTGGGCGCCTGGGGCATCACGGAGCGTCATTACCGCGAGCAGGCGGCGCTGGACCGAACCGGGCAGGTGTTGAGCATCGCCTGGCTGGGCGCACTCACGTATGGCTTGACCGCGCTGGGTTCAGGCAGTACGCCGGCCTGGCCGCCACTGGTGTTCGCGCTGCTGGCCTTTATCGTCTTCCTTGCCGTCGAGGCGCGCGCGCCGCGCCCTTTGTTGCCGCTACGAATGTTTCGCGAGCGAAGCTTCGCGCTGGTCAACCTGGCCTCGCTGGTGCTGGGCTTTGCCTGCTACAGCAGCCTGTTCTTTTTCTCGCTGTACTTGCAGCAAATCCAGGGCTGGGCGGCGGGAGCCAGCGGCTGGCGCATGTTGCCGCAGTTTGCCGCCATGGGCATCGTTTCCCTGGGCTTTGGCCGTCTCAGCCGCCACGTGCCTTTGCGCCGCCTGATGTTGGGTGGCTACATGCTGGCGGGACTGGTGCTGCTGGCGACGGCGACCTTGGCGCCCCGGACGCCGTATGCCATCGTCGGTACCCTGTTCGGCTTGCTGGGCGTGGCCATGGGACTGGCCGTGCCAGCCACCGGCTTGCTGGCCATGGCCAGCGTGGGCAGCGAGCGTGGCGCCATGGCGTCGGCCATCATGAATGCCTTGCGCCAGGCAGGCATGACCCTGGGCGTGGCGGTGCTGGGCAGCGTGATGAGCTTGCGTACCAACGCCATGCTGGAGCGGTCGGGACAGGTTGCCGCACTCGCCGCCGGCTTCCAGCTGGCCATGCTGCTGGCGGGGCTGGCATGCCTGGCGGTTGCCTTGCCGCTGTACTGGCTGCCAGCCAGGCAGTCCTAGGCGAGCAAGCCGCTGGGCACGCGCGGCGAAGACATCAAATCGCGGAACGCGGCCCAGTGCTCGGCGCGCGTCGTGCCCTGGCGCTCGACATAGGCTTTCGCCATGTCCTGGCCCAGGTTGTAATTGATGACATAAGCGCCCATGGCGTCGTAGAACTGCAGGCGCTGCACCGATTTTTCGGCCGGGTACAGGCGCACGTTGACCAGCCATTCCAGCGCCTCCTCGCGACTCAGGCTGCCTTCGAGATACTGGCGCGCGATGTCGTTGTCGGCATAGCCGAGCTTGGCCAGCAGCGCATTGAGTCGCGCATAGCGGGGCGCCAGGGCCGGATCGAGGCCGGCCAGCGGGTACAGCACCTGTTGTTCAAAAGCCAGCCGTTCTTCATCCGTAAAGCTCAGTTCGATGCCGTAATTGGCCGTGCCTTCGGCGATCAGCGATTGCGGTGAATACAGCGGATAGATGCAGTATTCCATCCAGCCCTTGCCACGCACCAGGTCGCGTTCGAGTAGCACGTTATAGACGTGGTGGCCCGGATACGCTTCATGGCAGCCGAGGTCGACGGCGCGATCGATGTACACGGGCAAGTCGGTATTGATCTGGATCACGCTCTGGTAGTTGCCCTTGTACCAGTTGTAGCCGCTCCATGGCTTGTCGGTAACGAATTCCAATATAAAATCTTCGCCTTCGGGCAGGGCGATGTAGCGCAAGGTGCGCTCGCGGCCCGCGCGGATGGCCGCATCCATGACGGCGCGCAGCTTGTCGGCGGGAACGACGAGTTGCGCGCGCAAGGCGTTGACCCTGTCGCTGACCGTGCCGTCGCCGGGCAGCAGCGCGTCGATCTGCGCCACCAGTGCTTCATAGTATGCGCGGCTGTGATGGGGCGAGACGGCGTCGTACAGGCGCGCGCTTTCCGTATCGAAATCGAGGCGTGTGCCTTGCAGCATGTCCGCCTTGGCCAGCACGGCTTGCAGCTGCTTGCGCAGGTTGAGGGCGCGCAGGCAGGATGCGTCTGCCAGCAGGGCCAGCGCCTTGTCTGTCGCGGCCTGGATATCGCTCAAACTCTGTGGCTGTTCTACCGCTTCCTGTTGCCATGCGGGCGGTCCGTAATACGCGTCGACATACGAGGCATCGTGCTGGCCCATGGCCAGGACCAGCTTGACGTAGCGTTCGGCCACGTCGGCGTGAAGGGGGGAGTTGCTGTCGTTGTTCGTCATGGCGGCCTGATTGTGCTGTTGGGCAGGCGCTTATTGTATAGCGCAATGGCGCGCAGGCGCGGCATGCACCTGTCACATCATTTCCCTATAACAATTAGAGAAACGCATCTTGATATACATCAGTGACCCCGGCATTTGCGGCCTGCGCATGCGGGTTTGGTAGCAAGATGGCGTGGTCGTCTTTTTTCGTGCTTACGTGATTTTCTCCTTGATCTTTCTTCGTTTATGGACGAATATGATGTACGAGATCCGGCACTACCTGACGTCATCGGGCAGGGATTTATATACGGAATGGCTGAAACGCCAGCGCGACAATACGGCCAGGGTGGCCATCGTGCGGCGCGTGCTGCGCATGATGCCCGGCAATTTTGGCGACCATAAATTTTGTCACGACGGCGTGTGGGAGTTGCGCATCGATGTGGGCGCCGGTTATCGTATTTACTATGCCATCGACGGCGGCCAGATTATTTTATTGCTGTGTGGTGGCGACAAGCGCGTGGCGACAAGCGCACGCAACCGAAAGATATCGAATACGCCTGTGCCTGCTGGCACGACTGGAAGGAGAGAGGACATGAAAGAGGACGTGAAACAGGTCATGAGCAAACCACCAAGAGACCGCTCGCATGACGAAGCGATGGCTGAGCTGTACCGCGACGATCCCGATCTCGCCCTTGAATTGATCAACAATATCCTCGCCGATGGTGATCTCGGCGAACTGCTGGCCGTGCTGCGCCAGCTGACGCGTGCCTTTGGCGGCGTGCCTGCCGTGGCGCAGGCGGCCAAGCTCAATCCTACCCAGCTGTACCGCACCCTGTCGCCCGATGGCAATCCATCCTTGAGCACCTTGACGGCCATCCTCGATGCCATGGGCTTGCGGCTGGCGGTGGAACCCAGGCAGCCCGAACGTTCATTTCCCGCACCGGCTGCCTGAGTTCTTGGCACGCGGCTAGAATTCCACGGGCCGTGCCTCGCGCATGGCCTGCGTCATGGCCAGGCCGATGCGCGTCGCTTCCGTCGCGTCGTGCAAAGTCAGCGACAAGGTGCGCCGGCCCAGTGCTGCATCCGTAAACTCCTTCGCCTCGATCAAAAAGGCATCGGCGAAGCGGGCATAGAAGTCCGGCGTGCACTCAGTGCGCACGCCATGCGCATCCGAAATTTCCACGCGGTTCAGGCGCGGATTGCTGCCCACGGCCAGGCGGCCGCCCGTGCCGAACACTTCCGTCAGAGTTTCATGGCCATGCGCCATGGTGCGCGATGCCATGAAGCTGGCCATGCTGCCATCGGAAAATTCGACCGTGGCCAGGCCATTGTCGACGTCGCCGAACGCCTGCAAGCCCGTGTGGATGGCGTTGGTGCCGCTCGCATACACGCGTTTGGGCACGGGGTTGCCCAGCAGCCAGCGCGCCAGGTCGATGTCGTGCACGCTGCAATCGAGGAAGATGCCGCCGCTGGTGGGGGCGAAGCGCATGAAGGCGCCGCTGGGGTCGTTCTGGTCGCAGGTTTGCGAACGCACCAGATACGGCTTGCCGATGAGGCCCTGGGCGATCTTTTGCTGCGCGTCATGGTAGCTGGCGTCAAAACGGCGCACGAAACCGATCATGATCGTCAACTGAGGGTGGCGCGCCGCTTCCGCTTCCACCTTCAGGCAGTCGGCCAGGTCCAGCGACAGCGGTTTTTCGCAAAACACGTGCTTGCCGGCGCGCAGGGCGGCGATGATCTGGTCCGCATGCAGCGAGGTGGGCGTGACGAGAAAGACGGCGTCCAGGCCCGGGTGGGCCAGCAGGGCGTCGTAATCGGCATAGCCGGTGGTGACGCCGAGCATGCTGGCGGCCCAGTCCAGTTCGGTGGGTACGGGGCTGCAGGCGGCGACGACTTCGGCGTTCGGCACGCGCTGCGCCAGGTTGATGGCATGGCGCTGGCCCAGCCGGCCCAGGCCGACGATGCCGACTTTTAATGTTGGGGATGACATGGTGTCTCCAGGTATTTTTATTATTGGTTTATAAAGTGATCACGCGCTGTTCGCGCCACGACAGGGTGGCCGCCTCGGCCAATTCCAGTGCCTTCAAGCCATCGTGCACGGTGGTGCGCAGCGGCGTGCCGTGGCTGAGGGCGTCAAAGAAATGCGCCATTTCCTGCGCATACGCCACGCGGTAACGTTCCAGGAAAAAATCTTCCGGCTTGTCCACGCTGACATTCACCGAACCATAGGCCGTCACTTCCGTCGGCTTGTGGTTGCCCGCTTGCAGCATGCCGGCGCTGCCCAGCACCTCAAAACGCTGGTCGTAGCCGTAGGCGGCGCGGCGCGAGGCATTGATCTGGCACAAGCGTCCCTTCGCCGTGCGGATGGTGACGACGGCCGTATCGAGGTCGCCCGCCTCGCCGATGGCCGGGTCGACGAGGCAGCTGCCCGTGGCGTGCACGCTGACGGCTTCATCGTCGAGTATCCAGCGGAAGATGTCGAAATCGTGGATCAGCATATCCTTGAAGATGCCGCCCGACACCTTGATGTAGCTGACCGGTGGCGGTCCCGGATCGCGGCTGGTCACAATGAGCAACTGCGGCGTGCCGATTTCGCCCGCCTCAATGCGTGTCTTGACGGCATTGAAAGTGGGATCGTAGCGGCGCTGGAAGCCCAGCATGCACAGCACCTTGGCTTCCTTGACGGCGGCGGCGCAGGCGCGCGCCCGGTCGAGGGTCAGGTCGACGGGCTTTTCGCAAAAGATGGCCTTGCCGGCAGCGGCCGAGCGCAGGATCAGGTCCGCGTGCGTGTCCGTGCTGGAAGCGATGACGACGGCCTTGATGGCCGGGTCGGCCAGCGCCGCCTCGACAGTCGCGCTGCTGCCGCCATGCAGGCCGGCCAGCGCGGCGGCCGCTTCCTGGTTGACGTCGACCACATACTTGAACTGCACGCCGGGTTGGGCAGCCAGGTTGGCCGCGTGGATTTTGCCGATGCGTCCGGCGCCGAACAACGCTACTTCAATCATCATGTTCTCCTGGGGTGTGGATTTCTTCGATGTCGAGCTCTAATTTATATGCCAGCGCGATGAACAGCGCCTGGCACAGGCAGATGGTGCTGGTCAGCGAGCGGAAGGCGAAGGCGCTGCCCTCGGTGACGGTGAGCAGCGCGTCGGCGGCCCGCGCGAGCGGGGCCAGCTTGCTGTCGGTAATCACCAGGACCTTGGCGCCCTTGTCTTGCGCCGCCTTGATGCACTGCTGGGTTTCCTTGCCGTAAGGCGAGAAACTGATGGCGATCGCCACATCGCGTTCGCGCACGCTGCGCATCTGTTCGCGGTGCATGCCGCCCAGTCCGCTAATCAGGTGCACGCGCTTGTCCGTGTGTTCCAGCGCGTAGGCGATGTAGGAGGCGATCGGAAAGGACCGGCGCACGCCGATCACATAGATATTTTCAGCCTTGAGCAGCAGATTGACGGCCGCTTCCAGCTGCGCGTCGTCGAGTCCGGCCGCCAGGTCGTCGAGGCCGGCACGGCTGGCGCCGACGAATTCGCGCGTCAGGTCGCCTGCGCTCAGCGCCGCGTCGCGCGTGGAAATGAGCTTGCGGATGCGCTGCTGGTAATCGGGCGTGGCGCCGGCCTGGTCCGTGTAAGCCTGGCGGAACACGTCTTGCATTTCGGAAAAGCCCGTGTAGCCGAAGCGCTGCGCGAAACGCACGATGGCCGACGGCTGCACGTCGCAAGCGGTGGCGATGTCGCTGATGCGTTCGAGCATCAGGCTGGCCCGGTGCTTCTCGATGTATTGGGCGATGACTTTCAACTGGCGCGACAGATTGTCGTACTCGGCGGCGATGTGTTGCATCAGTTGTTCGATGGGGGCGGTGGCTGCCATGTTGTTTCCTTTGGGCTGGTTCTGGCGAGAATTATAGGATTGAATTCAGAAAATAGAAATGATTTTCTATTTAAATTTATTTTGAAAATTTTATTGCATTTGTCTTTTTTGTGGCCTAAGCTGTGCGCAGTGCATCGGGTCTTGCCGGCTTTCCGGCTCCCCGCTGACACGCTTCAAAAGCTGGCAACTATAAAAATTCATCCTTCAAGGAGACATTCATGCAAAGCAATAAGCGTAAGGGATTTCTGAAGCGCCTGGCCATGCTGGGCCTCGGCCTGGGACTGGGTCTGGGCATGAGCGCCAGCCACGCGGCGGGCGAGAAATTCGTGTTGATCAGCCATGCGCCCGATTCCGATTCCTGGTGGAATACGATCAAAAATTCCGTCAAGCAAGCAGGTGAAGACTTCAATGTCAGCGTCGACTACCGCAACCCGCCGAATGGCGACCTGGCCGATATGGCGCGCCTGGTCGAGCAATCGGCCGCCCGCAACTACGACGGCGTGATCGTCAGCATCGCCGATTTCAGCGTGCTGCAAAAACCGCTGGGCCTGGTGGCGGCGAAGAAAATCCCCTTTATTACGATCAACTCGGGCACCCTGGCGCAAAGCGAACAGCTGGGCGCCGTGATGCATGTGGGCCAGCCTGAATTTGAGGCAGGCAAGGGCGCGGGCGAAAAAGCCAAGGCGGCCGGCATCAAATCCTTCGTCTGCGTCAACCACTACGCGACGAATCCTTCGTCGTTCGAGCGTTGCCGCGGTTTTGCCGAAGCCATCGGCGTCGACTTCAAGGCCGCCACCCTGGATGCGGGCGAAGACCCGACCACCATCGAAAGCAAGCTGAGCGCCTTCCTGCGCAACAATCCGAAAACCCAGGCCGTGCTGGCGCTGGGACCGACCTCGGCCCACGCTTCGCTCAAGGCGCTGGAAAAAATGGGTTTGAAGGGCAAGATGTGGTTCGCCACCTTCGACCTGTCCGATGACATCTCGAAAGCGATCAAGGATGGCAGCATCCAGTTCGCCATCGACCAGCAACCGTACCTGCAAGGCTATATCCCCGTTGCCGTGCTGGCCATCATGAAGCAGGACAAGACCACGGACCTGGCCAAGGTGCGCGAAAAGCTGATCAATAACGC
This sequence comes from Janthinobacterium sp. 64, assembly GCF_002813325.1. NCBI lineage: Bacteria > Pseudomonadati > Pseudomonadota > Betaproteobacteria > Burkholderiales > Oxalobacteraceae > Janthinobacterium > Janthinobacterium sp. 64. Next base: position 220,619 of record NZ_PHUG01000001.1, read on the forward strand.
CAAGTTCAAGGCGCGCCTGGCCGAGTATGGCCTGGCACCATCGTATGGCCCGCGCCATATCGGTTCCGGTCCTGGGTATGTCACCAAGGACAATATCGGCAAGGTGGAGAAATACGCCGGCCAGTTCCGTTAAGCAGTTAAGCACCCGCTTTTCAATTCAATCAATACTTAGTTGTTGTCCCCGCGCGCAGGCCATGCTTGCCGGCGCGCGGGTCCTGCCGCCCTGGAATTGTTGGCAAGGCTGGCAGGTTGCTATAAAACAAGGGAGACATAGCATGAGTACCGTGAAATTAAGCGTGGAGCAGGGCGGCATGGCCGCCTCGGGCACGCCGCCGCAAAAGCAGGGCCTTGATGAGCGCGTGGGGCAGGTCAGCTGGCTCAAGCGGCTGTTCAGCCGCCCGGAATTCGCCTCGATCTCGGGCGCCATCCTGGTGTTCGCCTTCTTCATCCTGACGGCTGGTGACTCTGGCATGTTCAACCTCGACGGCGTGATCAACTGGGCGCAAGTGGCCGCCTACCTGGGCATCATCGCCATCGGCGCCTGCGTATTGATGATCGCCGGTGAATTCGACCTGTCGATCGGCTCCATGATCGGCTTTTCCGGCATGATGATCGCCATCCCTTCCGTGTATTTCCACTGGCCCGTGTGGGCCGCCATCCTGTTCGCCTTTGCCGGTTCGATGGCGCTGGGCTGGCTCAACGGCTACCTGGTCATCAAGACGCGCTTGCCGTCGTTTATCGTCACCCTGGCCTTCCTGTTCATCTTGCGCGGCCTGACCCTGGCCCTGTCCATCATGTTTGCCAACCGCACCATCGTCAGCGGCATTGGCGCGCTGGCCGCCGACGACTGGCTGGCCCTGACCCTGTTCCATGGCGAAGTGGGCACCTCGCTGTTCGCCTGGATGGCCAAGGCGGGCTGGATCACGGCGCTCGACAATGGCGCGCCGCTGGTCAAGGGCATACCCAAGGTCATCGTCTGGTGGGCCGGCCTGGCGCTGGTGTCCGGCTTTGTCCTGGCCCGCACCCGCATCGGCAACTGGATCTTCGCCGTCGGCGGCGACGCCAACGCTGCCAAGAACGTGGGGGTGCCCGTGAAAACCATCAAGGTATCGCTGTTTGTCTTCACCGCCTTCTGTGCCTGCCTGTTTGCCACGCTGCAAGTATTTGACGTGGGATCGGCTGCCGCCGACCGCGGCATGCAAAAGGAGTTCGAAGCCATCATCGCGGCCGTCATCGGCGGCGCCTTGCTGACGGGCGGCTACGGTTCCGTCGTCGGCGCCTGCTTCGGCGCGCTGATCTTCGGCGTGGTGCAGATCGGCATTACTTATACGAATATCAATTCGGACTGGTTCCGCGTCTTCCTCGGCGTCATGCTGCTGATCGCGGTACTGTTCAACAACTTTGTCCGTGCACGTGTCACGGAAGCGAGATAAGCCATGAGCGAATACATCCTTGCGCTGGAAAACATCAGCAAACGTTTCGGCTCCGTCATCGCCCTGCAAAACGTTACCCTGCGCTTGAAACCGGGCGAAGTGCATTGCCTGCTGGGTGACAACGGCGCCGGCAAGTCGACCCTGATCAAGACCCTGGCCGGCGTGCACCGGCCTACCAGCGGGCAATACCTGGTCGATGGCCAGAGCGTCTGCTTCAATTCGCCGAAGGAAGCGCTCGACCTGGGCGTGGCTACCGTCTACCAGGACCTGGCGCTGGTGCCCCTGCTGTCCGTGGCGCGCAATTTCTTCATGGGACGCGAGCCGATCAAAAAAATGTTCGGCGTGCTGCACGTGATGGATATGGAGTACGCGGCCACCACGGCGCGCGACAAGCTGGCCGAAATGGGCATCATGGTGCGCGACCCGCACCAGGCCGTGGGCACCATGTCGGGCGGCGAACGCCAGTGCCTGGCGATTGCCCGCGCCATCCACTTCGGCGCCCGCGTGCTGATCCTCGACGAGCCGACGGCCGCGCTGGGCGTGAAGCAGTCGTTCAATGTGCTGAAACTGATTTACAAGGCGCGCGAGCGGGGCTTGTCCGTGATCTTCATTACCCACAATGTGCACCACGCTTACCCCGTGGGCGACTCGTTCACCCTCTTGAACCGGGGCAAGTCGCTGGGCACTTACACCAAGGAAACCGTTTCCAAGGATGAAGTACTCGACATGATGGCGGGCGGTGCGGAAATGCAAACGCTGATGGCTGAACTCGACGGTGTCACGATTTAAGGATAACCATGAATAACCCGACACAATTTGCCCAGGGCCGCGCGCTCGACGTGATTTGCCTGGGCCGCCTGGCGGTGGACCTGTATGCGCAGCAGATCGGCAGCACCCTGGAAGACGCGACCAGTTTCGCCAAGTACCTGGGCGGCTCGTCGGCGAACATCGCCTTCGGCACGGCCCGCCTGGGCCTCAAATCGGCCATGCTGTCGAAAGTGGGCGACGACCACATGGGACGTTTCTTGACGGATACTTTGTCGAAAGAGGGTTGCGACGTCAGCCATGTGGGCATCGACCGCGACAGGCTCACCGCCCTCGTCATGCTGGGCATCAAGGATAAAAACACCTTCCCCCTGATCTTTTACAGGGAAAATTGCGCCGACATGGCCATCGACCTGGCGTCGGTGGATGCGGCCTTCATTGCCTCGAGCAAAGCGCTCCTGATCACTGGCACGCATTTTTCTACCAGTGCCATGCACGCCGTCAGCACGCAAGCATTGAAACTGGCCCGCGCCAACAACGTGCGCACCGTGCTCGACATCGATTACCGGCCCGTGCTGTGGGGCTTGTCGGGCAAGGCGGACGGCGAAACGCGTTTCGTTTCGAACGAAGGCGTGACCAAACATCTGCAAAGCATCCTGCCTCATTTTGATTTGATCGTCGGCACGGAAGAGGAATTCATGATCGCCGGCGGCGGCGCGGACATCATGGCGTCCCTGCGCGCCGTGCGGGCCGCCACCCTGGCCACCCTGGTCGTCAAGCGGGGCCCGTTGGGCAGCGCCGTCATCGACAATGTGGTGCCGGCCAGTTTGGATGACGCGTATAACTACCGTGGCGTGCGCGTGGAAGTGCTGAACGTGCTGGGCGCGGGCGACGCTTTTCTGTCCGGTTTCCTGAAAGGCTGGCTGCGCGGCGAGGATTACGAAGCGTGCTGCCGCTATGCGAATGGCTGCGGCGCCCTGGTCGTGTCGCGCCACGGCTGCGCACCGGCCATGCCATCGCCCGTCGAGCTCGACTATTTCCTGGCCAACGCAGCCAAGCTGACCCAGCCGGACCAGGACGCCACCTTGTCGCGCCTGCACCGCACCACGGTCGCGCGCCAGCAGTGGGATGAGCTGTGCGTGTTTGCCTTTGACCACCGCACGCAATTCTTTGAGCTGGCGCAACAGACGGGCGCATCCGAGTCGCGTATCTCGGCCTTGAAGCAATTGATGGTGCAAGCCGTGGCGCAGACGGAAACAGCCTTGCAGCTGGCCGGCAAGACGGGCGTGCTGATCGATGGACGCTATGGCGTCGACGCGCTCAACGATGCGACGGGGCGGGGATGGTGGATCGGCCGGCCCGTGGAATTGCCCGGTTCCAATCCGCTGCAATTCGACTGGGGCCGCTCCATCGGTTCGCATCTGCTCAGCTGGCCCAAGGAACACGTGATCAAATGCCTGGTGCAGCTGCACCCGGACGATGCCGTGGAAAACCGTCTGGAGCAGGAAGCGCAGATCAAGGCCCTGTACGACGCGGCGCAAGTGAGCGGTCACGAACTGTTACTGGAAGTCATACCGTCGGAAGCCTTGCCGCACAGTGACGACAAGGTCTTGCGTGCCGTCAAGCGCCTGTACAACCTGGGTATCTACCCGGAATGGTGGAAGCTGGAAAGCATGTCAGCCCAGCAATGGCAAGCCATCGATGCCCTCGTGCACGAGCGCGATCCGTATTGCCGTGGCGTCGTGTTGCTGGGCTTGAACGCGCCGATTACCGCCCTGGCCGCCAGTTTCGAGCAAGCCAGCGCCAGCCGTACTTGCAAGGGTTTCATGGTCGGCCGCACCATCTTCCAGGAACCGAGCCGCCGCTGGCTGGCCGGTGAAATCGACGATGCGGGCCTGATCGCCGCCGTGCGCGCCAACTTCGAACAACTCATCAGCTTGTGGCAACGCACGCGCAAGCACCTGGAGCGTGCGGCATGAAGACCACCACGATCAGATTGACCATGGCGCAGGCCCTCGTGCGCTACCTGGCCGCCTTGCGCACGGACGATGGACAGCCGCTGTTCGGCGGCGCCTTCGCCATCTTTGGCCACGGCAACGTGGCGGGACTGGGCGAGGCGCTGTACCAGTACCGCGACAGCTTCCCCACGTATCGGGCGCATAACGAACAGGCGATGGCGCACTCGGCCATCGCCTATGCGAAAGCCCACATGCGCCGGCGCATGATGGCGGTGACCAGTTCCATCGGCCCCGGTGCCACCAACTTGCTGACGGCCGCCGCGCTGGCGCACGTGAACCGTCTGCCGGTATTGCTGTTGCCGGGCGACGTATTCGTCTCGCGCGCGCCGGACCCGGTGCTGCAGCAGCTGGAGGACGCCACCGATGGCAGCGTGTCGGTCAACGATGCGTTCAAGCCGCTGTCGCGTTATTTCGACCGCATCGTCTATCCGGAACAGTTGTTGACCGCCTTGCCGCGCGCCATTGCCGCCTTGACGGACCCGGCCGCCTGCGGTCCCGTCACTTTATCGCTGCCGCAAGACGTGCAGACGATGGCGTATGACTATCCGGCCGACTTTTTTGAACCGCGCATCGTGCGTTTCCGCGCCGTGCCGCCCGTCGAGCAGGAGCTGGAAGAAGCGGCAGCGTTGTTGAAAAACGCGAAGCAGCCGCTGATACTGGCCGGCGGCGGCGTGCTGTACGGCAAGGCCAGCGTCGCCTTGCAGGCGTTTGCCGAACGCCATGGCATTCCCGTGGCGGAAACCCAGGCCGGCAAAAGTTCTCTGCCATGGAACCATCCCTTGCAGCTGGGCGCCATCGGCGTGACGGGCTCGCCTGCGGCCAACAGCCTGGCAGCGGACGCGGACGTGGTGCTGGCCGTCGGCACGCGCTTGCAGGATTTCACGACGGGTTCCAACTCCCTGTTTGCGCAGGCGCAACTGGTGAGCCTGAACGTCAACCGTTTTGACGCCCTGAAACGCCGGGGTCTGGGCTTGCAGGCGGACGCGACACTCGGTTTGCAAGGCCTGTCGCGCCTGCTGGGCAGCTGGAATAGCGCGGGCCAGTGGATGGAGCGGGCGCAGCAGGCAGGGAACGCGTGGCGCGCGACGGTGGCGTCCATTACCGGGAAAAGGGAAGTCGCCGGCTTGCCGTACGACGGCGAAGTCATCGGCGCCGTGCAGCGCTCATCCAGGGAATCCACCCGGAACGATATCGTCGTCTGCGCGGCGGGCACCTTGCCGGCCGAGCTGCACAAGCTGTGGCGCACGGAAACGCCGGGCGGCTACCACATGGAATACGGCTACTCGTGCATGGGTTATGAGATCGCCGGCGGCCTCGGCGTCAAGATGGCGAAACCGGAAGCCGAGGTCATCGTCATGGTGGGCGATGGTAGCTATCTGATGATGAATTCGGAAATCGCCACCTCCGTCATGGTGGACAAAAAACTCATCATCGTCGTGCTCGACAACCGGGGCTATGGCTGCATCAACCGTCTGCAGCAGGCCTGCGGTAATCCATCATTCAACAATATGCTGCCCGATAGCGCGCCACACATCGACTTCGCCCTGCATGCACAATCGCTGGGCGCGCTGTCCGAACACGTTGCCAACATTAGCGAACTGGAACAGGCCATGCTGCGCGCGCGGGCAGCCAGCCGTACCTACCTGATCTGCATCGATACGGACGACACGCGCACGACCGAAGAGGGCGGTTGCTGGTGGGAAGTGGCCGTGCCCGAGGTCTCCACCCAGCCAGCCGTGCAAGCTGCGCGCGCCCGTTATGAACTTGACCGCCAAGGACAAATACAATGAACGCACCGACATGGAATGTGAAGATCGGCATTAACCCGATCTCGTGGATGAACGACGACTTGCCCAGCCTGGGCGGCGAAACGCCGCTGGAAACGGCCCTCAAGGAAGGCGCCGAGATCGGCTACGTGGGTTTCGAGCTGGGCAACAAGTTTCCAAAAGATGCCCCGGCCCTGAACGCCGTGCTGGGAAAATACAATCTTGCCTGTGTTTCCGGCTGGTATTCGGGACGGTTGGCGCACCGCTCAGTGGAAGAGGAAATCGCCGCCGTGGCATCGCACTTGCGCTTGCTGGCCGACAGCGGCGCCACCGTCATGGTCTACGGCGAAGTGGCTGACGCCATCCAGGGCGAAGCGCGTCCTTTATATAAGCGCCCCCGTTTCCAGTCGCAGCAGCAATGGCAGGAATACGCCAACAAATTGACGGCCTTTGCCGCCCACCTGCTGGCGCACGGCGTGCGCCTCGCCTACCACCATCATATGGGCGCTTACGTGGAAACGCCGGCCGACGTGGATCAACTGATGGCCTTGACGGGAGCCGAGGTCGGCTTGCTGTTCGACACGGGCCACATCACGTTTGCCGGCGGCGATGCGCTGGCGGTGCTCAACAAACACATCGAACGGATTTGCCACGTGCATTGCAAGGATGTGCGCCCGAACGTGGTGAAACTGGCGAGAAATGGCCATTGGAGTTTCTTGCAAGCCGTCATCAATGGCGCCTTCAGCGTGCCCGGCGACGGCAGCATCGACTTTCCGGCCATCCTCACGCGTTTATATCTGCATGGCTATGAGGGCTGGCTGGTGGTGGAAGCGGAGCAAGACCCGGCCGTGGCGCCCAGTTACCAGTATGCAAAAATGGGCCACGATTACCTGGCGCGCCTGGTCGACGCGATTCCCCGCTTGAAACGGGAAGCGGCATGAGCCCGCTGCTGGTCAAAGCGGACAAGGCCGGCGGCAAGATCGTCGAGGTGACGCCCGAGTCGGCCGGCTGGACGCATGTCGGTTTCGCCGCGCACCGGCTGGCCACCGGCGAGCCCCTGAACCTGGAGACGGGTAGCCGCGAACTGTGCATCGTCGTGCTGACGGGCACGGTCACCGTGCAGGCGGGCGAACAGCGCTGGGAAGCCATCGGCAATCGCGCCAGCGTTTTTGAAGACCGCTCGCCGTATGCCGTGTATGTCCCATTGGAAACTAAGGTCAGCATCACGGCGGTGAGCGCTGCGGAAGTGGCGCTGTGCAGCGCGCCGGCCACGACCCAGCGTCCGGCGCGCCTGATCGAGCCATCGACCATGACGCGCTCCGTGCGCGGCAAGGGCGCCAACACGCGCTATGTGTGCGACATCCTGCCGCAGACAGCCGAGGCCGATGGCTTGCTGGTGGTCGAGGTGGTCACGCCGTCCGGCCACTCGTCGAGCTATCCGCCGCACAAGCACGATAGCGACAACGTGCCGCTGGAAAGTTCGCTGGAAGAAACGTATTACCACCGCCTCCATCCGGAGCAGGGCTTTGCCTACCAACGGGTCTACACGGATGACCGTTCCATCGATGAAGCCATGGCCGTGGAAAACCACGACGTGGTAATGGTGCCCAGGGGTTACCACCCCGTGACCGTGCCGTATGGCTACGACGGCTATTACCTGAACGTGATGGCCGGCCCGAAACGCGTGTGGCACTTTAAAAATGACCCGGCCCATGACTGGCTGATGACGAAATAACCTAGGACAAGACAATGACAACCCCGATGATCGGCCACTTTATTGGTGGTAACCCGATGGCTTCGCGCTCCGAGCGCACGAGCGACGTCTTCAATCCCGCCACGGGCGCCGTGACGGCGAAGGTGTCGCTGGCCACGCCGTCCGAACTGAACGCGGCCGTGGCCGCCGCCCATGCGGCGTTTCCCGCCTGGTCGCAAACCTCGCCCCTGCGCCGCGCACGCGTCATGTTCAAGTTCAAGGAATTGCTGGAAGAACACTCGGATCAATTGGCCGCCCTGATCACGGCGGAGCACGGCAAGGTGTTTACGGATGCCAAAGGGGAAGTGACGCGCGGCATCGAAGTGGTGGAGTTCGCCTGCGGCATCCCGCAAATGATGAAGGGGGAATATTCGGAACAGGTGGCCGGCGGCATCGATGCCTGGTCGATCCGCCAGGCGCTCGGTGTCTGTGTCGGCATCACGCCGTTCAACTTTCCCGTGATGGTGCCGATGTGGATGTTCCCGATGGCGATTGCCTGCGGCAATACGTTCGTCCTCAAACCGTCGGAGCGCGATCCTTCCGCCAGCCTGCTGCTGGCGCAACTGTTGACGGACGCGGGCTTGCCCGACGGCGTCTTTAATGTAGTGCAGGGCGACAAGGAAGCCGTCGACGGCTTGCTGCACCATCCGGATGTGCGCGCCGTCAGCTTTGTCGGTTCCACGCCGATTGCCGAATACATCTATGCCACCGGCTGCGCGCAGGGCAAGCGCGTGCAAGCCTTGGGTGGCGCGAAAAACCACATGGTCGTCATGCCGGACGCGGATATTCCCCAGACGGTCGATGCCCTGATGGGCGCCGCGTTCGGTTCGGCCGGCGAGCGCTGCATGGCCATTTCCGTCGTCGTGGCGGTCGGCAATGTGGCGGACCAGCTGGTCGAAGCGCTGGTGCCGCGCATCGCAGCACTCAAGATTACGCAGGGCATGGATTTGTCGGCGGAAATGGGCCCCGTCGTCACGCAAGTGCACAAGGATAAAATTGCTGGCTACATCGCCACCGGCGTCAAGGAAGGCGCCAAGCTGGTCAGTGACGGGCGCGGTTTCGTCTTGCCCGGCCACGAAAACGGCTTTTTCCTCGGTGGCAGCCTGTTCGACCATGTCACGCCCGAGATGACGATCTACAAGGAAGAAATCTTCGGCCCCGTGCTGTGCATCGTGCGCGTGCCCGATTTTGCCACGGCGCTGGACCTGGTCAACGCGCATGAGTATGGCAACGGCACGGCCATTTACACGCGCGACGGCAATACGGCGCGCGAATACACGCACCGGGTGCAGGTGGGGATGGTGGGCGTCAACGTGCCGATCCCCGTGCCGATGGCTTTCCACAGCTTCGGCGGCTGGAAGCGCAGCCTGTTTGGCGACCACCATGCGCATGGCCCGGAATCGGTGCGTTTCTATACGAAACAAAAGGCCGTGACCCAGCGCTGGCCAGCCTCGACGGCGGCTGGCGCCGAATTTGCCATGCCGACCCTGAAGTAAAATCCGCTGTAAAACCGGCTGGTTCGCTTCTTGCTTACTGCAATGGTTGTGTTTAGCCATTGCAGATCGTTCCCATGACGTCCAGCCGTACCCAGCCTTTGCGCATCGTTGTCGTCAACACCATCGTCGAGCACGGCGTGCACGCGGATGCGGCATTGGCTGCCCAAGTGTTGCGCGGCAATGCCTTGCGCATCGGCTTGCTGGAATCGGGCTACGACATCGTAGCCTCGCTGCCAGCCGACCTCTACCTTCCCGAGCGCATCGCGCAACTGCAGCCCGACCTCATCATCATCGACGCCGAATCGGACGCGCGCGACGTGCTCGAACATATCGTCATCGCCACGCGCGACGAGCGCCGCCCCATCGTCCTGTTTACGGAAGACGGCGCCACGGCCAGCATCGACGCGGCCATGGCGGCCGGCGTATCGGCCTACATCGTGGCCGGCTTGCAGGCCGAGCGCATACAACCCGTGCTGAACGTGGCCCTGGCGCGCTTTCGCCAGGAAGAAAAATTGCGCGCCGAATTGCTCGACACGCGGCACAAATTGCTGGAGCGCAAGGTGATCGAACGGGCCAAGGGCCTGTTGATGACGCACCAGGGCTTGACGGAAGAGCAGGCTTACCAGCGGCTGCGCAGCATGGCGATGAATAAAAAGCTGAAGCTGGCGGACATTGCCCAGCGCATCCTCGACGTGGAGGACTTGCTGGGATGAGTCGATGTGGTGCAATGCACCACATCAGTGCGTACTTGCCTGTCAGTAGCTGGCACGCAAGATCAGCGCCGCGCTGCGTGGTTCTGCATAGAAATTGCCATTACTGGAGCGGCCCATGGTGCGGTAATAGGTCTTGTCGAAGACATTATTGATATTGACGCTGGCGCTCCAGTGGCGGTCGATGCGGTATTGCGCCATGGCATTCCAGACGGCATAGCTTGCCTGTGTATAGTGGAATGGCACGGCAGGGCCGTTGAACTTGCCTGTGGCCACATTCCAGCTGGCAGCCGTGCCTTGCGCGTATTGCTTGCTCTGCATGGTTGCACCGGCGCCCAGTTTCCAGGCGGAAGCGGCACCCGGCAATTGCCAGTTGCCCCACAGCTTGAGTGCATGTCTGGGCGTGATCGTGCTGAAAACGGCCTTGTCTGTTTCATTGCTGTTGTGGTTGTAGGTATAGCCGCCGGACAATTGCACGCCAGCGGCCACTTCACCGTTGACTTCCATTTCCACGCCCTGGCTGACGACCTTGCCGGAAGCGAGGTAGCAGCAATTGCTGGAAAATAGGGCGGACTGTTCTTCATAGCGGGGATCGTTGACGGCCCGGCCATCCTGCACGATGCGGTACAGGGCCAATGCCGTATTGAGCTTGCCGCCCAACAGTTCCCCTTTCAGGCCCAGTTCGCTATTTGCGCCGCGCATGGGGCGCAAGCCCGTGCCCGGCGCGGGGCCAGCCTTGAAGTCGGCTTGCGGCTTGAATATTTGCGCGTGGCTGGCATAGGCCGACCATTCTTGATTGATATCGTGCACGAAGCCGATGAAGGGGGTGACCTTGGTCGGTTCCGCGTATTGCGTCAAGCCTGAAGTGTCCCAGATGCCGGTGTCCGTATCGAGTTCGCGATAGTGCTGGCGGTAGCGGTAGCGGTTGACCCGCGCGCCTGCGATCAGCTTGCTGCCCTCGGCCACGTCCAGGCGCAAGGTGGCGTAGGCGCCATACTGGGTCTGGCCCCAGGGATCATAGTCGCGTTCAATGGGACCATACACCGGCTTGGGAAAGGGGGTGTTACCTGGATGAAACAAATCTCCCGGCGCGCCGTTGCCTTCCAGCGGATAGCTGGCCACCCAGCTGCTGGTGACTTTCTGGCCATCGATGCCGGCCAGTACTTCATGCGTACGGCCGAACCAGTCGAAGGCGCCGCTGACGTTGATATCGAGTAGTTGTTGCTTGTTATGGTATTGCGTGTGGCCGCTTTGCCAGCGGCCGCCCGTCATGGTTTGCGGATCGATGGCGCCCTGGATGAAACCATCGTCCGTGGCGCCGGCCTGGCGCATCTGCGCAGCATTCGCGCGCAGGGTCCAGCGCTGTGCCAGGCGCCAGGTCAGCTTAGCAAACAGTTCTCTCGAGGTGGAATCGACGCCGGCCCAGTCGGCCATCGCGCCCGTGTTGCGGGGCAAGTGCAGTTCGGCGCCCGTACTATAGCGGGGCAAGCCCGGCCAGGTTCCCCGGTCATGCGTGCGCTGTTCGCGAGCGCCGATGGCCAGCACGGCACCGGGTGCGATATCGGCTTCCAGTACGCCATAGATGAGCGGCTTTTCCGTCGCGCGGATGGCCGTGAAGTATTTTCGGTTTTCATAGGCGACGACGACGCGTCCGCGCAACTTGCCGTCGAACGCCAGCGGGCCGGAAGCATCGAAGTCGCTGCGGTAATTGTTCCAGCTGCCGGCCGCTACGCTGGCATTGAACTGCGGCGCGGCAGTAGGCATCTTGCGCACGAGATTGACGGCACCGCCTGGGTTGCCCGTGCCGTTCAGCAAACCTGCCGCGCCGCGCAGGATTTCCACGCGATCATATTCCGCCAGGTCGGCCGCGATGCTGGCGGAAAATCCCGTGTCCATGGGGGCACCGCCATCGAGCTGGTAGCTGCTGATTTCAAAACCACGCGCATACAGCTTCTGTATCAGGAAAGTATTGTCCTGTACCGTGATGCCGACGGCTTGTTCGGCTGCCTTGCTCAAGTCGCTGATATGCTGGTCGTCGAGGCGCTGGCGCGTCAGCACGGAGACGGTTTGCGGATGTTCGCGCAAGGATTGGGCCGTCTTGCCTATGGTAATGACAGGCGTGGTATACGAAGCCGTGCCTTCTGTTTCGCCATCGCGCCGACCCGTCACGCGGACTTCACGCATGCTGATTTCCATCGCCTGCGGCGCAGCCGCCGTCTTGCGCAGCACATAATTACCGTCGCCGCGTTGCTCCGCTTCCCAGCCGCTCCCTTGCAGCAATTGCGCATAAGCCTGGCCGACGGTGTAGTTGCCGCGCAAGCCAGGCGAACTCAGGCCTGCCAGTTGCGCGGCATCGAAGGCGATGGCGATACCGGCCGTGCTGGCATAGCGGCTGATGGTGGCGCCCAGTGGCCCGGCGGGAATGTCGACGTTGCGGGCGGTGCTGGTGGCGTCTGCAGACGCGACGGCCGGCGTGAGTAACGGCGCGGTGGCCAGCATGGCCAGCAGGACGGTGCGTACAGCGTGGGCGACGGCGGTGCGGCGCGCGATATATGGTGCGGCGGTCATGGAATTCCTTCAGGGTTAGCGCGTCTTTCAGGACGCTTGCAGGAAGGAGGTCGGATCAGCGGCAAAAAAAGTGCACGCTTTGGGAAAATATTTTTCAGGCGGGCAGCACGCGTACCCAGAAACGCGTGTGCATCACGATGTGCAGCGGGAAGCCGTTGGCCAGCACTTGCAGGGCGCGGTCGCTATCTGCCAGCGGGAAGTTGCCCGATATGCGCAGGTCGGCCACGCGCGGATCGCATTGCAGCACGCCCCGACGGTAGCGTCCCAGTTCAGCCAGCAAGCGAGACAGCGGCATGTTGTCAACCAATAAACTGCCGTCCTGCCACGCGCCTGCGCCGAATGCGGCCGGTGTGGGGCCTTGCATGGCGCCATCGGCGCCGATGCGCAATTGCTGCTCCGCTTGCACCAGCATGGGGCGCTGCTGTCCGCTGCGCACTTCCACGGCCTTTTCCAGTACGGTGACCAGCGTGCCCGCATGATCGCTGCGCACGAGGAAGCGCGTACCCAGCGCGCGGATGCGGCCATGTGGCGTATCGACCAGGAAAGGCCGGGCGCCATGGCCGATGGCCAGGTGGGGATCGGCGACCGTGCCGATGAAAATTTCACCCCTGCGCAACAGCAGGCGGCGCTGCGCCTCGTCATAGGCCAGGTCCACGGCGCTATCCGTATTGAGCACGAGGCGCGAGCCGTCGGGCAAGAGCAGGCGACGCTGTTCGCCCGTCGCCGTGGATATGTCGGCCAGCATGGCCAGCCGCCATTCCCGCGCGGCGGGCTGGCGCCAGCCATGCCATGCGAGGCCGCTGGCACCCAGCACGGCCAGGGTGCCGCGCAGCACGCCGCGGCGCGATAGCTGCGCAAGCCCGGTTTGCGCCGCAGCCTGCAAGGCTGGCGCGGCCAAGCCGCCGGGCACGCTGCCCAGTTGCCGCTGCATCGTTTCGATGCGTTGCCAGGCGGCGCCGTGGGCGGGGTGTGCGTCGCGCCAGCGCTGCCAGCGCAACCGGTCTTGCGGCGTGACGTGGCCTGAGCACAGGCGCGCATACCAGCCGGCGGCCGCGCGCAACGCGCGCAACTCCATGCCCGACAGGGCGCCCGCGCTCATGCTTCGAGCGCCGCTTGCAGCAGGCATACTTGCAGCACGGCCTTCGCCATGTAGTTGTTCACGCTGCGCAGGCTGATGCCAAGCTCCTGCGCAATGCAGGCATAGCTGAGGCCCTCGAATTGCGACAGGATAAAGACTTGCCTGACTTTCGCGCCCAGGCCGTCGAGCAGTGCATTGATCTCGTGCAGGGTTTCCAGCACGATGGCGCGCGCCTCGCACGACAGTTCCTGTGCTTGCGGCCATTGCGCCAAGGTTGCCAGGTAAGCCTGTTCCAGTGCGCGGCGGCGGTAATGATCGACCACGACTCTGCCGGCGATGGTCGCCAGGTAGCTGCGCGGTTCGCGGATGGCTTGCGCATTGCGGTCGACCAGAAGGCGCACGAAGGTGTCGTGCGCCAGGTCGGCGACATCGCCCATATTGCCCAGGCGCGTGCGCAGCCAGCCTTTCAGCCAGCCGAGGTGTGCGCTGTAGAGCGTGCCGACAGGGTGGGAGGAAAGGGGGAGCGGGGCGGGCATGGGGCGTGACGGTCGCGAATGGAAAGGTCTTGAATCTAAATGGGAATTGTTCTCATTTTAACGAGGAAGGGTGCTTTGTGCAATGAGGCAGTGGCTTGGTCAACCGTTCCGGCCAGCCACGGCACGTTTTTGGTGCATATTTAAGCCGCGCGTCTGGCACGGCTCTTGCTGACTAAAGCACAGGGGCGCGGTTTGCGCAGGGAATGGTCAGCGGTATGTCGCACAGTTAAGCAAGGACGCGGGTATGACAGAGGGAAAGGGCGCAAGCGCCCAGGTGATGCGCTCCATGCATCCGGAAAAACAGACGATACGCATCGGCTACCTGCCGCTGGCCGATTGCGCCTCGCTGGTGATGGCGGCTAAGCTGGGCCTCGATGAAAAATACGGCATCAAGATCGAACTGAGCCGGGAGATGTCGTGGGCCGGCGTGCGCGACAAATTGAACAGCGGCGAACTCGATGCGGCCCACGTGTTGTACGGTCTCGTGTATGGCGTGCAGATGGGCATCGGCGGGCAGCAGCGCGACCTGGCCGTGCTGATGAACCTCAATCACAGCGGCCAGGCCGTCACCGTGTCGGCGGCGCTGGCGCGCGAGGGCGCCCACGATGGCCCGACATTGGCGCGGCACATGCGCGGCACGGCGCGGCCGTTTGCGTTTGCGCATACTTTCCCGACCGGCAACCACGCGATGCTGCTGCAATACTGGCTGGCCGCGCATGGCATCGATCCGCTGCGCGACGCGCGCGTGATGACGGTGCCGCCGTCGCAGATGGTGACGGCCTTGCGCGCGGGACAGATGGATGGCTTTTGCGCGGGCGAACCGTGGGGCTACAAGGCCATCGTCGATGGCGTGGGCGTGACGGCCGCCAGCAGCGGCGCCATCTGGCCCGACCATCCGGGCAAGGTGCTGGGCACCAGCGCCGCGTTTGCGCAGCAGCATCCGAACAGCTGCCGCGCCCTGATCGCCGCCGTGCTCGAGGCGGGCCGCTGGATCGACGCCAGCGACGCCAACCGGCTGGCCATGGCGGCTACCCTGGCCGAGCCCGCTTATTTGAATACACCGCAGGAAATGCTGGCGCCGCGCATCCTCGGCCATTATCAGGATGGCCTGGGCAAGACCTGGGACGAGGCGCACGGTTTGAAATTTTATGGCGATGGCGCCGTGAATTTCCCGTATCTGTCTGACGGCATGTGGTTCATGACCCAGCACCGGCGCTGGGGCTTGCTGCGCGACGAGCCCGATTACCTGGCCGTGGCGCGCCAGGTCAACCGCATCGACCTGTACCGCCAGGCGGCGGAAATGACGGCCACGCCCCTACCCAAGGCGCCCATGCGCAGCTCGACCCTGTGTGACGGCGTCGTATGGGACGGCAGCGCACCGGAAGCGTACGCGGCCTCGTTTGCCATCGGCCACTTTTTTTAATGGGAGAGTTCATCATGGCGCAACTTGGAAGCGTGACCCTGGTCGGCGCCGGTCCCGGCGACCCGGACCTGTTGACATTAAAAGCTGTGAAGGCCATCGCGCGGGCCGACGTGGTGCTGATCGACGACCTCGTCAACCCGGCCATCCTCGCGCATGCGGCACAAGGCGTGCGCGTGGTCGAGGTGGGCAAGCGCGGTGGCTGCGCGTCCACGCCGCAAGCGTTCATCGAGCGCCTGATGCTGGCCGAAGCGCGTGCCGGCCAGCATGTGGTGCGCCTGAAAGGGGGCGACCCGTATCTGTTCGGGCGCGGCGGCGAGGAACGCGCCTATTTGCGCAGCCACGGCGTGGCTGTCGAGGTGATACCGGGCATCAGCAGCGGCCTGGCCGCACCAACGGCCATCGGCGTGCCGCTGACGCACCGCAGCTGGAGCCAGGGCGCGATCTTCGTCACGGGCCATGGCAAGGATGGCGCCTCGGAGCCGAACTGGGCGGCATTGGCGCAAAGCGGCCTGACCCTGGTCATCTACATGGGCGTGGCCAGGGTGGCTGCCATCCAGGCGGGCTTGCTGGCCGGCGGCATGGCGCCCGGCATGCCCGTGGCCGTGGTGCAATCGGCCAGCTTGCCGGCCCAGCGCCAGATGCTGAGCACTTTGCACGCCTTGCCCGATGACTTGCAAACCAGCGGCCTGGGCAGTCCCAGCATCATCGTCGTGGGCGAGGTAGTGCGCTGCGCCGATGCCTGGGATGACCATGGTGCCGGCGCTTTGCTGGCCGCCTGCGTCTGAGCCTGCCGGCGCCTAGCGGATCGGCAGGGCCACGGGGCGGATGGGCGCCGCGTCGCCGCCACGGAATTTCAAGGAGGCGCCGATGAAGGCAAACTGGTACACCTTGTCGCGCGACAAACCTTCCAGGTCAACCAGTTCCAGGATGGGCGTGCCCTGCTGCGCCAGCAGATAGGTGTGCACGGGCAGGTAATTGTTCGCCACTTCGGACGGAAACGCCTCGAAACTGAGGTTGTCCGCGCCCACCACCATGGCGCCGCCATCTTCCACGAGGAATTTCGCCGCATCGAGCGACAGGCCGGGCGGATTCGCCATATAGGCTTGCGCCTGCTCATAGTGCTGCATGCGGCCCGTGCGTATCAGCACCACGTCGCCCTGTTCCAGCGTGATCTTCTGCTGCGCCAGCGCCGCGCGCAAGTCTTGCCGCGTGACCCGGTAATTGTCGGGCAGCTGCTGGAGACCCTTGGCCACGGCCACGTCGATCAGCACGCCGCGCGCCACGATCGGCGGCAGCTTTTCCGCGCCCGTCACGCTCCAGCCCCGGTCGCCCAGATGTTGCTCTTCCGTAAAGCCGTTCCAGATCTTGCCGTTCAGGCCGAAGTGGTTGAGCGCGTCGATATGCGTGCCCATGTGCGCATACATGGACACGGCCGAGCCCGTGTAACTGACGTGGCGGTTCATCTGTTCGCCCACGTGCATGGAATCGGCCACCACGTTGCCCTTCGGCGTGTGCGTCATCCACATCTGGTAGGGTGGATCGCCGGCCGCTTGCCAGCTGGGCATGCCGATATAGAAATCGACGGCCAGGTCATAGCTCTTGCCGCCGTCGATACGGGCCAGGATGGCGGCGCGCGAGGCCGCCGTCATCAGGTTCAGGCGGCCGATCTCGTCTTTCGGGCCCCAGGGGCTGATGCCCACTTCGGGCAGGGCGGCCTGCACTGTCCCTCCGAGCAGGGCCAGCAGCAGGGCAGTCAGGGCGGCGGATGGTTTGAACATGGGGTGCTCCTTGCTTGACATGAATGAAGAAGCCGTCATCATATTGTTTTCAGATTCAATGATAATCAGCGATAAAATAATAAGATATTCAACTGGAAGGAAAGAATGATGGATGTCCTGGCGCACATGCGCGTGTTTCGCAAGGTGGTCGAGCGCGACAGCTTCAGCAAGGCAGCGCTGGACTTGAACCAGTCGGCGGCGGCCATCAGCAAGCAGGTGCGCCAGCTGGAGGCGCATCTGGGCACCGTGCTGCTGGTGCGCACGACGCGGCGCATGAGCTTGTCTGACGGCGGGCGTGCCTACTATCTTGAATGCTGCCGCCTGCTCGATGAAATCGACGCGCTGGAACTGGCCACGCGCGGCTGCGCCGGCAAGGTGGCGGGGCGGCTGCGCGTGAATGCGCCGCTGTCGTTTGGCCTGAAAGTGCTGTCGCCCCTGCTGCCGGTCTTCATGGCCCGCCATCCGGAAGTCAGCATCGAGATGACCCTGGACGACCGCCTGCGCGACGTGGTGGGCGAGGGCTATGACGTGTCCCTGCGCATCCGCGCCACGCTGGCCGATTCGACCCTGGTGGCGCGCCGCCTGGGCGACGTCGAGCAGATGATCTGCGCATCGCCCGCCTACCTGGCGCGGCGCGGCACGCCCGGCCAGGCGCAGGATCTGCACGGCCACGACTGCCTGGCATACCGGCTGGCCGACAGTCCCGGCGTCTGGCAGCTGGCCGGCCCGGAAGGGGCGAGCAGCATCGTGCTACCCGTGCGCTTTTCCGCCGACAGCAGCCTGCTGCTGGCTGACATGCTGGTGGCGGGCATCGGCGTGGGCGCGCTGCCGTCGTTCGTCGCCGCGCCGCTGCTGGCCAGCGGCGCCCTGGTGCGCGTGCTGCCGTTGCATGGCATGGCCAGGCGCGGCGTGTATGCCTTGACGCCCGATGGACGCCACGTGCAGGAAAAGGTGCGCGCCTTCTGCGACTTCCTGGCCGGGGCGCTGCGGGAAGCTTGAACAGCCGGTGTTTTCCAGGGCAACCATCGGACGCGCTTTTTTTCATATCCGGATGCGTCGGGCAGGGGCTTTGATAGTATCCTCGTACTTGCTGGGCGGTGCGGCGCCGCACATTCGAGGAAACCGGAATAAGCGATCGACAATGCACACTTTGAGCAAGGGCGGGGCGGGATCAGGCATCAGAATCTGGGCAGGCGGCCTGCTGCTGGCCCTGGCGGTGGGCGGTGCCTTGTATGCGGGCGCGGTGCGCACGGTCAATGACGACGCCGAACAGCGTTTCGACAACCTCACGCACGCTGCCCAGCATAGCCTGGCCACGCGCGTAAAAAGCTATTCCGACCTGCTGCGCGGCCTCGAAGCGCTGTTTCGCACCAGCGAGCACCTGACGCGCCGCCAGTTCCACGATTACGTAGCCGGCCTCGATATCGCGCGCCAGTTCCCCGCCATCGAATCGGTCAACTACGCGGTGGCCGTCCCGTCGGCGCAGCGCGCCGCCTTCATCGAGGCCGTGCGCAAAGACACCAGCCTGGCGCCGCGGGGCTATCCCGCTTTCAGCATCCGCCCGCCCGGCGAGCGGCCCGAATACACGGTGCTCACTTATCTGGAGCCCGATTCGCTGCTGGCCGAACGCGTGGGCGTCGATATCGGCGCCAACCCGCTGGTGGCGCAAGCCCTGGCGCAGGCGCGCGACAGCGGCGAAGTCAGCGCCTCGGGGCAGGTGATCATGATCAAGGGACCGCCCGCGCATGTGGGCCTGGGCATGCGCCTGCCCGTGTACCGCAATGGCATGCCGCAAGGCAGCGTGGCCGAGCGCCGCGCCGCCTACCAGGGGTCCGTGGGCATAGGCTTTGGCGTGGCGCAGCTGGTGCACAGCGCGCTCGAACGCAGCGTCCTGGAACCGCTGCGCCTGACTCTGTACGGCGCGGCCGACCCGCTGCCGGCCCAAGGCGTGCTGCGCATCGCGCCGCAGGACCGGCTGCTGTTCAACGATGACGCCGACCTGGCGGCGGCGCCGCCGCAACCGGGCAGCGATGCGGGCTATTTCGACCAGGTGCTGCCGGTGGCGTATCAGGGGGGCGTATGGAAAGCCCATTTCCGCGTGCGCAAGGCGGACCTGTACAGCCCCTTTGACCGCTATTTCCCGTGGCTGGCGCTGGCCGTCGGCGTGGCCGGCACCCTGCTCATTTATGGCTACATCTTTACCCTGTACCGTTCGCGCCGCAACGCGGTGGCGCAGCGCGCCCTGCTCGATACGGTGCTCGACAGCGTCGATGCCTACGTCTACATGAAGGATGCCGACCTGCGCTACCGCTACGTGAATGCGCGCACGGCGAAGATACTGGGCCGCTCGGCGGAGCAGCTGATCGGCCGCCAGGATGGCGAGTTGATGCTCGGCGATGCGGCCGCCGCCGCGCAGCTGACCGAACGCCAGGTGTTCGACAGCGGCGCCAAGTTCGTCGGCGAAGAGCGCTTCGTCGATGCGCAAGGGCAGGTGCATCACCTGTGGAGCGTGAAGGTGCCGCTGGGCTTGCCCGGTCCCGTCACGGGCCTGATCGGCCTGTCCACCGACGTGACGGAACTGCACCGCCTGAAGGAGCAGGCCGACGCGGCCAGCCAGGCCAAGAGCGACTTCCTGTCGAACATGAGCCATGAAATCCGCACGCCGATGAACAGCATCATCGGCATGGCGCACCTGGCGCTGAAATCGGTGGCCGATGCGCGCCAGCGCGATTATCTGCAAAAAATCTTCCATTCGGGTCAGCATTTGCTGGGCCTGATCAACGACATCCTCGATTTTTCCAAGATCGAAGCGGGCAAGCTGGAGCTGGAAGTGCTGGACTTCCGTCTCGACACCCTGCTGGCGAATATCGCCAGCCAGCTCGGCGATGCGGCCGTCGTCAAGGGCCTGGCGCTGCAATTCGATATCGCGCCCGAGCTGCCGCAGCGCTGGCGCGGCGATCCGCTGCGCCTGGAGCAGGTCTTGCTGAACCTGACCAGCAACGCCATCAAGTTTTCCGACAATGGCAGCATCTACGTGCGCGTGCGCCAGTCGGAGGAACGCGGCAGCCACGCCATGCTGCGCTTCGAGGTGCAGGACCGGGGCATCGGCATGAAGCAGGAAGAGGTGGCGCAGCTGTTCCGCTCCTTCCACCAGGCCGACCCCTCGACCACGCGCAAGTATGGCGGCAGCGGCCTGGGGCTGGTGATCAGCAAGCAGCTCGTTGAACTCATGGGCGGCAAGGTGGGCGTGTACAGCCAGCCGGGCCAGGGCAGCACCTTCTGGTTCACGGCGCGCCTGGAGAAAAGCGCGCAAGCGGGCGATGAGCGCATCGCCGAAGTCGAGCCCGAAGTCATGGGCGTGATCCGTGGCGCCTCCATCCTGCTGGTGGAAGATAACGTCTTCAGCCAGCAGGTGGGCTGCGAATTGCTGGAAGACGCCGGCGCCACCGTCTGCATCGCCAGCAATGGCCGCGAAGCGCTGGAATTGCTGTCCCACCAGCGCTACGACTGCGTGCTGATGGACGTGCAGATGCCGGAGATGGACGGCTTCGAAGCGACGCGCCGCATCCGCGCCGACCCCAGACTGAGCGGCCTGCTGGTGATCGCCATGACGGCCAATGCGGGCAGCGAAGACCGCGCCCGCTGCCTGGCGGCCGGCATGGATGAATTCGTGACCAAGCCGATCGCCCCCAATCTGCTGTTTCACCTGCTGGCGAAATGGTTTCGCCTGCGCGGCGGCATCGGCGGCATCGGCAGCCTTGGCCATGCGCGCGTGGGCGACAGGCTGGCGGTGCTGCCGAAAGCGCCGCCATCGGCCGCCGCGCCGGAGTTGCGTAGCACGGACATCCTCGACCTGGCCACCCTGGCGCTCACGTTCAGCAATGACGCCGCGAAGATGCGCAAGTACACCCAGCTGTTTCTCGACACGGCGCGCGACGGCATCGCCGAAATGGAGCAGGCCATGGCGCTGGAAGACCTGGGGCGCCTGGCCGACCTGGGACACCGCAGCAAATCGTCGGCGCTGGCCGTGGGTGCGCATGCCTTCGCCAGCCTGTGCATGTCGCTCGAAGGATTGCGCCTGGGCGGCGACCTGCAGCAGGCGCGCGCTTTGCTGACGGCCCTGAGGCCGGCGCTGGCGCAGGTGGCGGAACAAATTTCCATGGAATTTGCCGTCAGCGACGCCCCCTGACGCAGGCAGCGGCGATAATACGCGTTTATACGTGTATCGCATCCCCGGCCAAAGGGCAGGGGATGCGGCAACCCATCGGATCAGCATGCATACTCCCGTCACGCCCGGCCTTCTCATCCTGCATGGCAACCAGCTGGAACAGCTGCGCGCCGCCGTCTTCCAGTGGCTGCGCCAGCATCCGCTGGCGCCGCTGGAAACGGATATCTTTCTGGTGCAGTCGAACGGCGTGGCCGAATGGCTGAAGATCGCTTTGGCCGAGGAGATGGGGGTCTGCGCCGCCACGCGCATCGCCCTGCCGGCGCGCCTGCTGTGGGAAAGCTACCGCGGCATGCTGGGGCGCGACAGAGTCCCGCGCGTGTCGCCGTTCGATAAATCGCCGCTGACGTGGCGCTTGATGCGTCTGTTGCCGTCACTGCTGGCCGACCCGGTGTTTGCACCGCTGCGCTACTTCCTGGCCGATGGCGATTGCGAACGCCGGCTGCAGCTGGCCGAGCGCCTGGCCGATTTGTTCGACCAGTACCAGGTCTACCGCGCCGACTGGCTGGCCGACTGGGCGGCGGGGCGCGACCAGTTGCGCACGGCACGTGGCGAAGCCATCGTGTTGAAGGACGACCAGCGCTGGCAGGCGCAGTTGTGGCGCGCCGTGGCGGCCGACGTCGAGGCCTTCGAGCGCGACACGGGCCGCGCCGATATCCACGACGCCTTCCTGGCGGCGATCGCCGCCGGCGATGCGCCTGCCGGCAAGCTGCCGCGCCGGGTGGTGCTGTTCGGCGTGTCGGCCCTGCCATACCAGACCTTGCAGGCGCTGGCCGCACTGGCGCGCCACACGCAGGTGGTGCTGGCCGTGCCGAATCCATGCCAGTTCTACTGGGGCGACATCATCGACGGGCGCGACTTGCTGCGCGCGCAAAACAAGCGCCAGCGCCAGCGCAACGGCACCGACCTGGCCGGGATTCCGCTGGAAGAACTGCATGCGCACAGCCATCCGCTGCTGGCCAGCTGGGGCAGGCAAGGACGCGACTTCATCCGCATGCTCGACGAATTCGACGAACACGCGCAAGCGGAAGGGCGCGACGACAGCCTGCGCATCGACCTGTTTGGCGAAGAAACGGGCGGGACCCTGCTGCAGCAGGTGCAGGTGGCCATCCGCGAACTGCGTCCGCTGGCCGAACACGCACAAACGCCGCCCGAGGCCGGCGACCGCTCGATCGAATTTCACGTGGCGCACAGCGTGCAGCGCGAAGTGGAAGTGCTGCACGACCAGCTGCTGGCCATGTTCGCGCACAGCGCCGAGACGGGTTTGCGTCCGCGCGACGTGGTGGTGATGGTGCCCGACATCGACACGTTTACGGCCGCCATCCACGCCGTCTTCGGCCAGTACCGGCGCCACGACGAACGCTTCATTCCGTTCGAGATCGGCGACGTGAAGGACCGCAGCGTCAACCCGCTGCTCGTCGCGCTCGAGTGGCTGCTGCAGCTGCCGCAGCAGCGCTGCCGCCAGAGCGAAGTGCGCGACCTGCTCGACGTGCCCGCGCTGGCTGCCCGCTTTGGCCTGCAGCCGGACGACCTGGCTACCCTGGGCGCGTGGATCGAAGGGGCCGGCGTGCGCTGGGGCCTGGACCAGCAACACCGCGCCGGTCTGGGACTGGGCGCGGCCGGCGAACAGAATGCGTGGATCTTCGGCGTGCGGCGCATGCTGCTCGGCTATGCCAGCGGCGGTGGCGCCAGCTTTGGCGGCATCGAGCCGTATGCGGAAGTGGGCGGCCTCGATGCGGCGCTGGCGGGCTCGCTGGCGCAGCTGGTCGAGGCGCTGCTGCACTGGCGCAGCGTGCTGGCCAACGCGCACACGCCAGCCGAATGGGGCGCGCAGGCGCGCGCGCTGCTGGCCGCCTTCTTTGATGCCGATGACGAAGGCGACCGCCTGACCCTGGCGCAGCTGGAAGGCGCCTTGCAGGGCTGGCTGGAAACCTGCGAACACGCGGGTTTTGTCGAGCAGGTGCCGCTGTCCGTGCTGCGCGTGGCGTGGCTGGGCGCGCTCGACGAGCCGACCCTGAACCATCAATTCGTCTCCGGCGGCGTCACCTTCTGCACCTTGATGCCGATGCGCGCCGTGCCGTTCCGCGTCGTGTGCCTGCTGGGCATGAACGATGGCGACTTCCCGCGCCGCGCGCAAAAGGCCGATTTCGACTTGCTGGCATTGCCCGGCATGGCGCGCCCGGGCGACCGCTCGCGCCGCGACGACGACCGCTACCTGATGCTCGAAGCCTTGCTGGCCGCGCGCGACAAACTGTACGTGAGCTGGGTGGGGCGCAATGTGCGCGACAATTCCGAGCAGCCGCCGTCCGTGCTCGTGTCGCAGCTGCGCGATTACCTGGCCGCAGGCTGGTCGCTGGACCGCCACCTGGCGTCCTTGACGACCGAGCACGCGCTGCAGCCGTTCAGCCGCCGCTATTTCGAGGCCGACGGTTTGCTGACCTATGCGCGCGAATGGCGCGTAGTCCATACCGATGCCGATGCGCAGGCCGCCGTGCTGCCGCTGGGCCCTTACGAGCTCGATCCCGGCACGCGTCTGAAGCTGGGCGAGCTGGCCAGCTTTTTGCGCCAGCCCGTCAAATACTTTTTCCGCTGCCGCCTGAGCGTGTATTTTGCCGATGCGGCCATGCTGGGCGAGGATGAAGAGCCGTTCGGCCTGAATGCGCTCGAACGCTATCTGCTGGAAGACACCATGCTCGACGACGGCGGCGCCGTGGAAGCCTTGGACGACGTGCGCGCCAGCCTGCAAGCGCGCGCGGAAAAGCTGGCGCGCGAAGGCGTGCTGCCCATCGGCCTGATCGGCCGGCAAGTACAGGCGCAGCTGGTCGAGGCGCTGGTGCCCGTGCGCAGCGCGTGGTTGTCGCTGCGCGCCTCGTTCCCGTACACGGCCGACAAGCGCGCCATCAACTTGCCGTTCGGCGAGCTGCAGATCGACGACTGGCTCGACAAATTGTGCAGCAACGGGACGGACACGGCCTGGCTGATGCAGATTTCCTCGAAGGTGACGGACAAGGGCGGCCTGGCGCGCGGCGACAAGCTGATGCTGATGTGGCTGCGCCAGCTGGCCGCCGCCGCCCTCGGCTTTCCCGTCACCGGCTACCTGGTGGCGCGCGACGCCATCGTCAGCATGGCGCCGCTCGATCCGGCCACGTCGCGCGAGGCGCTGGCCACCTTGCTGGCGCTGTGGCGCGAAGGCATGAACCATCCGCTGCCGACGGCGTGCAAGACGGGCCTGGCGCTGGTGCAGCAGGGCGACCCGCGCGCCGTCTACGATGGCGGTTTTGAACTGTCCGGCGAGCGCGAAGAGCTGTGCCTGGCGCGCCTGTGGCCCGAGTTTTCCGCGCTGGCCGCGGAGGAAGCGTGGGAAGACTGCACGCGCGAGCTGTATGGCCCGCTGGCCGACTGGCTG
This sequence comes from Janthinobacterium sp. 64, assembly GCF_002813325.1. NCBI lineage: Bacteria > Pseudomonadati > Pseudomonadota > Betaproteobacteria > Burkholderiales > Oxalobacteraceae > Janthinobacterium > Janthinobacterium sp. 64. Next base: position 245,574 of record NZ_PHUG01000001.1, read on the forward strand.
CAGCAGCACATTACGATAGACCCGATCAGCGCGCCCGATGATGGCGCGGGAGAAGAACAATGACGAGCCATCTGCTCAACCCCCTGGCGTTCCCGCTGCACGGCTCGCGCCTGATCGAGGCGTCGGCCGGCACCGGTAAAACCTGGACCATCGCCGCGCTGTACGTGCGCCTAGTACTTGGTCACGGCGACGACGACAGCCGTTTTACGCGTCCGCTGCTGCCGGCCGACATTTTGGTGATGACGTTTACCCGCGCCGCCACGCGCGAATTGTCGAACCGCGTGCGCGAGCGCCTGATCGAGGCCGCTGCTTATTTCCGCCACGAATCCGGCGGCAGCGACCCATTTCTCGATGCCTTGCTCGAGTCCTATCCCGACGAGAGCGAACGGCAAAAGGCCGCGCACCGGCTGATGCTGGCCGCCGAGACGATGGATGAAGCGGCCATTTTCACCATCGACGCGTGGTGCCAGCGCATGCTGCGCGAGCATGCATTCGACAGCGGCAGCCTGTTCGATGAAGAACTGGTCAGCGACGAGCAAGCCCTGTTCGAGGATGCGGCCCACGATTACTGGCGCCAGCAAGTCTACCCTTTGCCGCCGCAGGCGCTCGACGTGCTGCTGGCCTGCTGGCCCGACGTGGGGGCGCTGAAGAAAGGCGCGCGCGAGCTGGCGCGCCGCGCCGACATCATGGGCATGGCCGACGAAGAACCGTTATCCATGCTGATCGCGCGCGAACAGCGGGCGCTGGCCGCGCAGCTGGCCACACTGAAGGCGGGCTGGGTCGAGCGCGTGGACCAGATGGCCGTGTGGATCAACGATCACCGTGCTGCCAATCCCAAGTGTTTTAACGGCGTCAAGATGAAGCCGGAGAACCTGGCGAAGTGGTTCGATGGCTTGCGCCGCTGGGCGCAGGATCCGCTGTTGCTGCTGCCGGCCATCACGGCCAAGGCGTGGGAACGCTTGACGCCGTTTGGCATCGAGGATGCGTTTGCCAAGAGTTTCACGGCGCAAGTACCCGAATGCTTCGCGCATACGGAGGCGCTGGGGATCGCCCTGGCGGGTATCACGCCGCTGGCGCACAAGCTGCACCTGCATGCGGCGGCGGCCATCGCGCGGCGCATGGACCAGTTAAAACGCCAGTCGCGCCAGTTCGGCTTTGCCGACATGCTGCAGCGCCTGCACGACGCGCTGGCGGGCGAAAATGGCGCGGCCCTGCGCCAGCGCATCGTCGACCAGTATCCATTGGCAATGGTCGATGAATTCCAGGATACGGCGCCAAGCCAGTACCAGATCTTCAATTCTCTGTACCGCATCGCCGACAACGATCCGGCCCTGGGCCTGTTCCTGATCGGCGACCCGAAGCAGTCGATCTACGGCTTTCGCGGCGCCGATATCCAGAGCTACCTGGCGGCACGCCGCGCTACCACGGGACGCCACTACCAGCTGGGCACCAACTACCGTTCCACGGCGCCGCTGGTGGCCGCCGTCAACCAGCTGTTCCTGCACGCCGAACGCGCCGAAGTGCCGGCTGGTGCCTTCCGCTACCGCAAAAACGGCGAGAATCCGCTGCCGTTCGAGGCCGTCGACGCCAAGGGCCGCTCCGAGCACCTGGTGAACGCCGGTGGTCCGCTGCCGGCGCTGCTGGCCGCCTGCGCCAGCGATGAAGGATTGCGCGGCGACAGCTACCGCGAATATTTCGCACAGCACTGCGCCGAACATATCGTCGCCATGCTGGGCGATGCGCAAGCTGGTTTTACTGGCCCGGACGGTTTTACGCGCCTGCAGCCGGCCGATGTCGCCATCCTCGTGCGCGACCGCAAGGAAGCGGCGGCCATCCGCCGCGCGCTGGCGCGCCGCCGGGTCGCCAGTGTCTACCTGTCCGACAAGGATTCCGTCGTCGACAGCGAGGAAGCGCAAGACGTGCTGCGCTGGCTGGCGGCGCTGGCCAACCCGCTCGATGGGGGGCTGGCGCGCGCCGCGTTTGCCACGCGTACCATCGGCCTGTCGCTGGGCGAGCTGGCGCGCCTGTCGAGCGATGAACTGGAATGGGAGCGCAGGGTCGAGCAACTGAAGACCCTGCACCTGATCTGGCAGCGCCAGGGCGTGCTGGCCATGCTGCGCCGCTTCATCCACGAACTGCAGTTGCCCGCCATGCTGCTGCAGCAGACGGGCGGCGAGCGGCGGCTGACGAATCTGCTGCACCTGGCCGAACTGCTGCAATCGGCCAGCCGCCAGCTCGATGGCGAGCAGGCGCTGATACGCTGGCTGGCCGAGCAGATCGCCGGCGAAGGCGAGGGCGGCGACGAGCGCGTGCTGCGCCTGGAAAGCGATGCGGAGCTGGTGAAAGTCATCACTGTGCACAAGTCGAAAGGACTCGAATACCCGCTCGTGTATCTGCCGTTTGCCGTGACGGCGCGCAAGGTGGATAAACGCAACCGCAGCTTCTTCGAGTATGCGGGGGAGAATGGCGAACGCCGCCTCGACCTGTCGCTGTCCGACGAAGCGATGGCGGCGGTCGAAGAAGCGCGCATCGAGGAAGACTTGCGCCTGCTTTACGTGGCGCTGACGCGCGCGCGCCACTTTTTGTGGCTGGGCGTGGCCGCGCAGGCGGCGCGCAAGGCGGGCGAGAACACCCTGCACGAATCGGCGCTCGGCTATCTGCTGACGGGCGGCGACAAGCTGCCGTTCGAGCAGCTGCTGCTGCGCTGGCAGCAGGTGGCGGGCAGTTGCGACGCCATCTACGTGGGTTCTTTGGCGCAGCCCGATGCCTGCACGGTGCTGGACCGCGTCGAGCGGCGTCCCGAGTTGCGGCCCGCGCCCGTGTTCGCGGGCGAATTCGAACGCGACTGGTCGGTGGGCAGCTTCACGTCGCTGACGCGCCAGATCGGCGCCGTGGCAGCCGCGCACGTGCCGCAGCGGGCGCTGGAAGAGACCTTGCTGGAAGACGGCACGGCGGTCGCCGTGGCCTCGCCGCTGCACATGGGCGACGCGCCGTGGCACCGTTTTCCGCGCGGTTCCGTGCCCGGCAATTTCCTGCACGAGCAGCTCGAATGGATGGGCGGCGAAGGGTTTGACTGCGTCAACGATGAAAACTTTGACACCCGCCTGGCCGCGCGCTGCGAGCGGGCCGGCTGGGGCCACCGCCAGGAAGACGCCATCGCCTGGCTGCGCGAGATCGCCATCACGCCGCTGCCGCTGCTCGATGCGTCGCTGTCGCAGTTGGACAGCACCCTGTCCGAGATGGAGTTCTGGTTCCCCAGCGAGCATTTGTCGACGGGGGCGCTCGATCAGCTGTGCACGCGCTTGCTGCTCGATGGCGCGCCGCGTCCCGTGCTGCCGCGGCGCCAGCTGCACGGCATGCTGAAAGGCTTTGCCGACCTGGTCATCGAACAAGATGGCCGCTATTGGGTGCTCGACTACAAGTCGAATGCGCTGGGCGCCAACGACGCCGCCTACCACACGCAGGCACTGGCGGCCGGCATGGCGCAACACCGCTACGATATCCAGGGTGCCATCTACATGCTGGCCCTGCACCGGCTGCTGAAAAGCCGGCTCGGTGATGCGTATGATCCGGCCGAACACCTGGGCGGCGCCATCTTCCTGTTCCTGCGCGGTATCGCGAATTCGGACACGCATGGCTGCTACTGGCTGGCGCCGCAGCTGGAACTGCTGGACGGCCTCGATCAATTATTGTCGGAAGAAGTGGAAATAGCATGAACCATGACGTGGCCCTGGACGCCCTGTTTATCCATGTGGACGGCGTCGCCGAAGCGGGCCATCTGCGCCGCCTGAGCGCCGCCTTTGCCCGCTTCATCGCCAGCCTGGACGAGCAGGCGCCGCATGCGTCCGCCGTGGCCGTGGCCTGCGTCGTGCTGTCCGAGCTGGAAGGGCGGGGCCACAGCTGTCTGATGCTCGCTGACCTGTCTGGCGAACCGTCGCAGTTGCTGGGCTGGAGCGAGGAGTTGTGGCATGGCGTGCTGGCCGTTTCCGGCCCGCTGCCGGACAGCGTCGCTGGCTGGCGCGCGCTGCTGGCCGGCGCGCCGCAGGTATGGCAGGTGGATACCCCCGACGTGAAACAGCCGCTGGTGCTCGATGGCGACCGCCTGTATTTGCGCCGCTACTGGCGCGATGAGAGCTTGGTGGGCGAAAAAATCGCCGCGCGCGCACAGGATTTGACCAATCCGCCGCTGGCGCAGGTACGGCAATGGCTCGACATCCTGTTCGACCAGCCCACGCAGGACGGTGGTCCGGACTGGCAAAAAGTGGCGTGCGCCGTCGCCCTGCGCGGCAAGGTGGCCATCATCACGGGCGGCCCGGGGACGGGCAAGACGTACACGGTGGCGAGCCTGTTGACGTTATTGTTTGCCGTCTCGCCGCAGCCGGAGCAACTGCGCATCGCGCTGGCCGCGCCCACGGGCAAGGCGGCCGCGCGGCTGAAGCAGTCGATCGACAAGGCCCTGGAAGGCTTGGCGGCCAAGGCGGGCGATGCGTTGCCCCTGCTGGAACTGGCGCGGCGCATGGGCGCGGCGCGCACGCTGCATAGTTTGCTGGGAGCGCGGCCCGATACGCGCGCCTTTGCTCACCACGCTGGCAATCCGCTCGACGTCGACGTGCTGATCGTCGATGAAGCGTCGATGGTGCACCTGGAAATGATGGCGTCCGTGCTCGACGCCTTGCCGCCGGCGGCGATATTGATACTGCTCGGCGACAAGGATCAACTGGCGTCCGTGGAAGCGGGCGCCGTGCTGGGTGACTTGTGTCACGACGCGCAGGCGGGCGGCTACACGGACGCCACCATCGCGTATGCGCAGGCGGCCAGCGGCGTGGCCATACCGCCCGACTTTGCCGGTGCTGCCGGTGCGGCCGGCGCGCTGGCGCAGCAGACGGTGATGCTGCGCCACAGCCACCGTTTCAGCGGCCCGATCGGCGAGCTGGCGCTGGCCGTGAATGGCGGCAGGCCCGAGCTGGCCAAGGCCTGCTTCGCCGGCGACAGCGGCGGCCAGCTGGCGTGGACGGTGCCGGCGCAGCAGGAAGACGTGCTGCGCCTGGCCTTGCGCGGACGCGCCGACGCACCGGGCGGCTATCAGCCGTATCTGCAACTGGTCAATGCCGGCGAGGCCGCGTACGCGCAGCATGACGACTGGGTGCGCGCCGTGCTGCATGCCTTTGAAGCATTCCGCATCCTGTGCGCCGTGCGCGAGGGCGAGTGGGGCGTGGCGGGCCTGAACACGGCCATCGAACTGCGGCTGGAAAAGGAAGGCTTGATACGCCGCAGCGAATGGTATGTGGGCCGTCCCGTGATGGTCACGCGTAACGACTATGGCACGGGCGTGTTCAATGGCGACATCGGCCTGACCCTGCGCGACCCTGCGCGGCCGGGATCATTGCGCGTGTACTTCCTGGAAGGCGAGAACGTGCGCAGCGTGCTGGCCACGCGTTTGCGCCACGTGGAGACGGCGTTTGCCATGACGGTGCACAAGTCGCAGGGCTCGGAATTTCGCCACACGGTGCTGGTGCTGCCGCAGGAGGGCGGCGCCATGCTGGCGCGCGAACTGGTCTACACGGGCATCACGCGGGCGCGCGACTTCTTTACCCTCGTCTCGCCCACGCAAGCCGTGCTGTTCGACGCGATTCTGCGTCGCACGCAGCGCGCCAGCGGGCTGCGCGGCTTGATCGGCTGAGTTACTTCGCCAGCTTCGCCTTGGCCACCAGCGCCTGCACCACTTGCAGGGTCGCCTGATCGACGCTCTGGCGCGGCAAGCCCGGATTGGCGCCGGCCACCATCGATGGATTGGTCAAATAACGCCCGCCCACGATCAGGGTGGGCGTACTGTCGACCTGGTAGCTGGCGGCAAGGCGCGGCAGGTTCTTCAGCCTGGTCTGCACGCCAAACGACTGGTAGGCGCCTTCGAAGGCGGCCTTGTCCAGGCCATTTTTCAGCGCCCAGTCGAGGTTATCCTTGTCGCTGGCCAGGCGCTTGCGTTCCACATGCCAGGTGTGCATGACTTGCGCGTGCAGCGCCTCTTCCTTCTTCAGCGCTTCCAGGGTCAGGAACAGATGCGCTTCCGGATCATTCGCCGGCATGTGCGGCAAATGGATGCGGCGGAACGACACCGTGGCGGCATTGTCCTTGACCCAGCGCGCCAGGCTCGGCTCCAGCGCGTTGCAGGCGGGGCAGTGGTACATGAAAAATTCGATCACTTCCACTTTGCCCGGCGCCGTTTGCACGGGCTGCGGCGTGGCCAGCACCAGGTAGTCGGCGCCCTGCACGGGTGCTTGCGGCGAGGCGAAGACGCTGGCGGCGGCGAAGCTGGCGCAGGCCAGGATGATGTGGTGCAAACGCATGGGGGCTCCTTTGAAAAGATTGACTATGAGGCAATCGTTGTAGAGCGTCAACGGCTGATGGTGTTGCTTTGATGTAATAAACGTTAATTATTCCAAATATTGAATGATAATGTTCCGATTTTTGTGTGAAAATGGCAGCAGAGTGTGCGTGGCAAGGCCGCTGATTCACACCATAAAAATCACCACAGAGGAGTACACCATGTTTTCATCGTTGCGCACGCGTCTGGTGCTCATTTGCGTTTCCATCGTCGTACTGTCCATGCTGGCCTTGTCGGTCGCCAATTACGTCACCACGCGCAACAGCATGCTGGCGTCGTCGGATCAACAGATGCAGCAGCTGCTGCACAGCCAGTCGGCCGTGCTGGCGCAATGGGTCGACGGCAAGAAGAAGGTCATGGCGTCCGTCGTCATGTCGGCCGAGACGCCCGATCCGCTGCGCGCTTTCCAGATCGCGGAAAAGGCCGGCGATTTTGCGGAAGTGTTCATCGGCTACGCGGACAAGCGCTCCGTGTTTACCCATCCGGGGCGCCCGGCCGATTTCGATCCCACGGCGCGCGCCTGGTACACGGACACCGTCAAGGCGGGCGTGCCGATGCTCACGCCGCCGTACGTGGACGCGGCCAGCCACAAACTCGTGGTGTCGTTTACGGCGCCCGTCGGGCCGAAAGAGGCATTGGTGGGCGTGGCCGGTGCCGACGTGCTGCTCGATACGGTGATCGCCAACGTGGTGGCGATCAAGCCGACGCCGCACAGCTTTGCCTTCCTCGTCGACCAGAGCGGCACCATCATCGCCCACGCGAACAAGGACCTGAGCCTGCAGCCGGTGGGCAAAATCGATGCGGCGCTGTCGGCCGCGCAGATCAACCGCCTGGAAAGCGCGCGCACCAGCGAGGCCGTGCGACTGAATGACCGCGACGGCAAGCTGTACGTCACGCGCGTGGCCGGCACCGACTGGCTGCTGGCCGTGGTGCTGGACCAGCAGGAAGCCATGCAAGCCTTGCAGACGATGCTGACGACGGCCACCGTCACGGCCGTGCTGCTGGCCGGCGCGGCGGCGGTGCTGCTGTCGCTGCTGGTGTTCAAGATGCTCAAGCGCCTGGAACTGGTGCGCGATGCGCTCGACGATATCGCTTCCGGCGAAGGCGACCTGACTCTCCGCCTCGACGCTTCCGGCGTGGATGAACTGGCGCAGATCGCCGGCGCCTTCAACCGCTTCATCGACAAGATCGCCGCCGTGCTGGTGAAAATCCGCACGGCCAGCGAATCGGTCAAGGTGTCATCAATGGAAATCGCCGCCGGCAACCAGGACCTGTCATCGCGCACGGAACAGCAAGCCAGCTCGCTGGAAGAAACGGCCGCCTCGATGGAGGAGCTGACTTCCACCGTCAAGCAGAACGCGGACAATGCGCGCCAGGCCAACCAGATGGCGCAATCGGCGTCCGGCGTGGCCAGCAAGGGCGGGCAGGTGGTGGCGCAGGTGGTCGAGACCATGGCCTCGATCAACGATTCGTCGAAAAAGATCGTCGACATCATCAGCGTCATCGACGGCATCGCTTTCCAGACGAATATCCTCGCGCTCAATGCGGCCGTGGAAGCGGCGCGCGCGGGCGAGCAGGGACGAGGCTTTGCCGTGGTGGCAACAGAGGTGCGCAGCCTGGCGCAACGCTCCGCTGGCGCGGCGAAGGAAATCAAGCTGCTGATCGACGATTCGGTGGGCAAGGTGGACTCGGGCGCGCGTCTGGTCGACGAGGCCGGCTTGACGATGCAGGAAATCGTCGACAGCGTGCGCCGCGTGACCGACATCATGGGCGAGATCACGGCCGCCAGCGTCGAGCAGAGTGCCGGCATCGAGCAGGTGAACCAGGCGATTGCGCAAATGGACCAGGTGACGCAGCAGAATGCGGCCCTGGTGGAAGAGGCAGCGGCTGCGGCGGAAAGCCTGCAAGACCAGGCCGGCACGCTGGCGCAGGTGGTGGGCGTGTTCAAGCTCGATGACGGGCCGGCTGCCGTGCAGCCGCCGGCCAGGCCCGTGGTGCGGGCAGCCATCGCGCCGCGCCTCGCCAGCAGTCCGGCCAGGACGGCTGCCGTCAAGCCCGAGCGCAGCGAGGAGTGGGAGACTTTCTAAATAGCGTTCAAGCGCGCCGGGGCGCCAGGGTCGGCGCCATCTGTTTCGCCACCTCGAAAAAAGCGTTGGTGGCCGGCGTGTTCTGGCGCCGGTCGCGCACGGCCAGGCCCACCTTGCGGCTGACGGGCGGGTTTAACGGCAGGGCGACCAGCTCCGGATACTGCTCGCGCAGCCGCTGGGGCAGCGCCAGTTCGGCGACGATGGACAGGCCGTCGCCGCGGCTGACCATGTCGAGGATGGTGATCACCTGGCTGATGCGGTAGGGTACCTGCGGCTGCAGGCCCGCGTTGGCGAACAGCGGCTCGATCAGGCAGGCGCAGCCCGCCTCGGACATGATGAATGGCCCTTCGCACAATTGCGCCAGGGTGATGGAGTTTTCGCCGGACAGTGCATGGCTGCGCGGCACCAGCGCCATCATCTGGTCTTCCACCAGCGGCGCCGTATCGAAACGCTCGTCGGGCAGCACGACGAAGCCGACGTCGACCCTGCGTTCGCGTATCCATTGCACCACTTCATGGTCGGCGCCTTCGTCGATGCGCAGGGTGATGCCCGGATAGCGCAGGCGGAATTGCGCCGTGATGGCCGGCAGCAGATTCAATGATGACGTGGGGCCGAAGGAGCCGATGCGCAGGCTGCCCTGGCGCTGGCCCAGCACATCGGCCGCTTCCTGGCGCATGGCTTCCGACAAGCCGAGGATTTCGCGCGCACGCAGCAGCAGCTGGCGGCCCACGTCGGTCAGCTCGGCCGAGGCCTGGTGGCGCACGATCAGGTCCACGCCCATTTCTTTTTCCAGCGCTTTCAAGGCATGCGAGACGGCCGACTGGCTGATGCCCAGCTGCGCGGCGGCGGCGGAAAAGCCATGCAGTTCGGCCACCAGGGTAAAAATTTCCAGTTGCGTGAAGGTCATGCTGTGGCTTTCCTGTGATATGAGTATTTGCTCATTATTTCATGAGTTGATATTAGTATTAATATATATCTGCAGCGTCCGCTGTACAAGCGATATCATAGGACTTTCCATGCGCACCACCGCCATCCCTTCCGCCGCCTTGCCTGCCGTGCAATCGCCGCTCGTTTATCTGAAACTCATTTTCGTCGCCCTGTTCTGGGGCGGCACCTTTATCGCCGGCCGCGTGCTGGCGCAGCAGATGCCACCGATGACGGCTGCCAGCGGGCGCTTCGGCGTAGCCGTGTTGTTGTTGGTGCTACTTGCATGGAAACTCGAAGGCGGCTTGCCGCGCCTGGACCGCAAGCAATTGATGACGACGGCCGCGCTGGGCCTGACGGGCATCTTTCTGTACAACCTGTGCTTCCTGGCGGCCCTGTCGCGCATGCCGGCCGGACGCACGGCCCTGTTCGTGGCCCTGAATCCCATCGTCACGGCGCTGGCCTCGGCCATGCTGTTCCGCGAACGGCTCGGTTCCTTCAAGTGGCTGGGCATCATGCTGGCGTTTTGCGGCACGGCCATCGTCATCACGCGCGGCGACCTGGCCGGCGTGCTGCACGGCACGGGCGGCGGCATCGGCATGGGCGAGGTGTTCATGTTTTGCGGCATTTCCAGCTGGGCCGCCTACACCCTGATCGGCCGGGTCGCGCTGAAGGGCCTGAGCCCGATCGCCGCCACCACGTATGCCTCGATGTGGGGCCTGGCCTTTTTGCTGGTGGGGGCGGCCGTGGAATTCCCCACGGTGCCATGGCACAGCTTTGGTTGGCAAGTGTGGGCCGCCATCGGCTACTTGGGCGTGTTCGGCACGGTGATCGGCTTTGTCTGGTATTACGAGGGCGTGAAAGCGCTGGGCCCGTCGCGCACGGCCGTGTTCAACAACCTCGTGCCCGTGTTCGGCATCGTGCTGGCGGCAGCGCTGTTGGGCGAACCAGTACTGGTTTCGATGCTGGTGGGCGGCGCGGTGACGATTGCCGGCGTCATCATGACCAACCGGCAAGCGAAATAGTTACTTGGCGCGGCGGCGTTTACTCGGTTTCGCCGGCGCTTTTTTATGCCGGCTGACCGAGGCGCGCATCACTTTCGGTTCTTCGATGCCGTTCTCGGCCGCCAGCATGCGGCGGATGTTGACGGCGTCCATGGCGCGCACGGAATTGGCGCGCGCGTTGAGCAGGATCATGGTGGCGAACTTGCCGGCCGACTTGATGCGCATGATCAGGCAACGGCCCGCTTCATTCGTGTAGCCCGTCTTCGACAGGCCGATATCCCAGCCCTTGGCGCCCACCAGGCGGTTCGTGTTGTGGTATTCCACGTCGCGGCCCTTGATCTGGATCACGTCCTTCGAATCGGTGGTGATGCGGCTGATTTCCGGGTAGCGCGAGGCGGCCACGGCCATTTTCACGAGGTCCGCCGCCGTCGACTGGTTGTTCGGCGACAAGCCCGTCGGCTCTTCGATCACGGTCTGGCGCATGCCCAGGGCCTTGATCTTGGCGTTGACGGCCACGGCAAACGCCGTCGGGCCGCCGGGGAAGGTGCGCGCCAGCGAGGCGGCGGCGCGGTTGTCGGACGACATCAGCGCCAGTTGCAGCACGTCGTGGCGGCTCAGGGTGGCGCCCACGGGCACGCGCGAAGTGCTGTGCTTCAAGGTGTCGACGTCTTCGCGGTCGATGCTGATCTCTTCCTGCATATTCGCCTTGGAGTCGAGCACGACCATGGCCGTCATGAGTTTGGTCAGCGAGGCGATGGGCACCACCACGTTGGAATTCTTTTCAAGCAAGACTTTGCCTGTGCCGTCTTCGACCACCAGGATCGACTGGGAACCGAAGGGCACGGCGATGGCCGCTGTCGAAAGCGTCATCAGCACCGCGGCGAACATTTTTTTGAGCATGGGATTGTATGTGGGAAAGCAGTTTTGGGGCGCCATCAAGGGCGCTGCGCGCAAATCCGGAACGGGGCCGCGCGGGGACGCGGCGTGTATCTCGGAGGCAATATTTGCCAAGCTTAAACAATACCATTAAAGATCAAGCGATGTCTACGGCACAAGCCCGCAACAGGCGGCGTTGCGGCCAATTTGGCAAATAAATGGGGCTATTCTTGCCGTAGTGAAAACTGTTGTGCAATTATTGATTTCACCCTGGAAACTTCGTATTATTTCAGCAAGATTGGCAGCCATGGCCCGGCAGGCGCCGCGCGCTTCGTCGTTGATGCCTGCCGCTTCGTGCTTCGTCGCCCCGCGCTATGCCCTGTACCTAGCGCGCCGTAGACTGCGTTCATGCCTGATTGACACGACAAGGAGAACGCAGCATGTGGAAAAAATTTGCCGGATGGTATCGCTGTTACGACGATGAAACGCTCAGGGTGCTCGCGCATCCGGACACGGCGGCCCAGGTCCCGCAGGGCTGGCGGCGCTGGGTGGCGTTGCGGCTCGTGACTTTGACGCCGATTGAGCGCCAGCAATTCCATGCCTTCATGCTCAAGTACCGGGGCGCCGGCTTTTACCTGGCGGTGGCCAGGCTGGTGCTGTTGTTCAGCATCATCGGCGTCGTGCTGCATCTGCTGCTGCCCGACAAGGTGGGCTGGACCAAGGCCGTGGTGCTCAGCAATGTGTTGGGCCTGGCGATGGCCTGGGGCGTGCTGGGGGTCTGGTTCAATTACCGCAAGCTGGCGCAAAAGAAGTTCAAGACGCTGCTGTTGCTACTGCTGGCGCCGGCCCTGGGCGGTGTGGCGATCGGTGTGTTGCGCGCCATACTGGAAGGTCATGGTTCCATCGGCGTGGCCATTGAGCGCGGCGCGCGCGTGGGCGGCTGGGCGGCGCTCACGGCCGGGCTGGTCTACATGGTGCCGATGACCATCGTGGCCATCTGGCGCAACCGCCAGTACGAGGCGCTGGCCCTGCAGCTGCAGCAGGATGCCGAGCGCGACCGCCTGGCGCGCGAACTGAGCGAATCGCAGCTGCGCCTGCTGCGCGCGCAGATCGAACCGCATTTCCTGTTCAATACCCTGGGCGCCGTGCAGCAGCTGGCCGAGCAGGGAGCCAGCGGGGCAGCGCAGGCGGCTGCGCTGACGGCCAACCTGATCGCCTTTTTGCGCGCCAGCCTGGCCGAGATGCGCGCCGACCAGGTGCCGCTGCAAACGGAATTTGACGTGGTGCAAGCGTATCTGCAAGTGATGCAGGTACGCATGGGCGCGCGCCTGTCCTTCCGGCTGGACTTGTCGCCCGGCCTGGCGCAGATACAGGTGCCCAGCATGATCTTGCTGACCCTGGTGGAAAATGCCATCAAGCATGGCATCGAACCATCGCTGCGGGGCGGCGAGATCGTCGTCTCGGCCGTGCTGGACGCGGAAGGCGCCATGCGCTTGCGCGTGCAGGATACCGGCGTGGGCCTGGGCGCTGGAGGCGCGCCCGGGGGCGGCCTGGGCCTGGAGAATGTGCGCCGCCGGCTGCAGCTGGCCGCGGCCGCTGCCAGTCTGCAGGTGCAAAATGGCGAGGAGGAGGGTGTGCTTGCCGAGATCGTATTGCCGATGAATACCAAGGAACTTGCCGCATGAACACTACCATCCTGATCGCCGAAGACGAACCGCTGATGCGCGAGCGCCTGCAAATGCTGCTGGCGCAAGCCTGGCCCGAGGCGCGCATCGTGCTGGTGGCGGAAAACGGCAACGACGCCTGGGACGGTTTCCTTGAGCACGAGCCGGACGTGGTCTTCCTCGACATCCGCATGCCGGGCCTGTCGGGCCTGGAAGTGGCCGAGCGCATCGGCAAGCGTGCCCACGTGGTGTTCGTCACGGCCTACGACCAGTACGCCGTCGATGCGTTTGACGCGGGCGCCGTCGATTACCTGTTGAAGCCCGTGCAGGCCGAGCGGCTGCAGCGGGCGCTGGCCCGGCTGCGCGACAAGCTCGGTGCGCAGCCGGCCGACATGGCGAATTTATTGCAATCGCTGCGCGCCGCCTTGCCGGCAGCGCCGCGTGACAAGTTGAAATGGATCAAGGCCAGCGTGGGCAAGCAGATCCGCCTGATCGACATCGACGACGTGCTGTTCTTCCAGGCCGATACCAAATACACGCGCGTGGTGCTGGCCGGTTCGGAAGCGCTGGTGCGCACGCCGCTGAAGGATTTGCTGGGTGGCCTCGATCCCGACCAGTTCTGGCAAATCCACCGCGGCACCATGGTCAACGTGAAAGCCATCGAGGCGGCCGAGCGCATCGACGCCGAGCGCATGCAGGTGCTGGTGCGCGGCAGCACGGAAAAGCTGCCCGTCAGCCGCACGTTTACGCATCTGTTTCGCGATTAGCGTGCAAGGCAAACGCCGCGCGCTTACTGGATCTTGGCGATCGACACTTCCGTCGACTTGACCAGGGCGATGACCTCGCTGCCCACCTTCAAGTCCAGGTCCTTGATCGAGCGCGAGGTGATCACCGACGTGACGATGCCGTGCGGCGTTTCCACGTCCACTTCCGAGACCACGGGGCCAAAGATGATTTCCTTGATCTTGCCACGAAACTGGTTGCGTACATTCACTTCCGAGATAGCCATGATATTTCCTTTGTGCCCGTAAAACGCCGTGCGGCGCGACATCGACAGAGTACGGCGTGCACACGCTGTTGACCACGAATCGATGCGCATATGGTTATGCAAAAGTTTTCTTGGCACAAAGCGCAATCAACTGGCGCGGAACTATTCTTGCCGTCCTTTGTCTGAGCTTCCTGACGCGCCGTCTTGTCATGCTGCGCCGGCAGGAGGAGGGATGAATCAGGTAGACGCCGACTCGGTCATCGCCGCCTTTTACCGGGCGGCATTGGATCCGTTGCAGTGGGGCATAGCCATGCGCGCGTTCGCCAGCCTGGCAGGCGGCGACGTTGCTTGCTGTTTCCTGAAAGCGGAAGCGGAGATGGTGCCGTCGCGGGCCTGTGTCACGGGGCTGGACGAGCAAGCGTGGGAGCACGGTTATCGCCGCTACTATCACACGCTCGATCCCGGCTATGCGGTCCTCACGCGCGCGCCGCCTGGGCGCATGCACTTGATGCAAGACTATTTCAGCGACCAGGCCGTGGCGCGCAGCGAGTATTTCCAGGATTTCTATTTGCGCGCGGGCGTGCGCTATTCATGCAGCGGCGTGGTGCGCGACAACGGCGCGCTCACCATCCTGTCCGCGCACCGCACCGCCGGCCAAGGTCCCTATGATCGGAACACGCGCAGCCAGCTGCAGCGCGTGCTCGATCATTTGCCGAATGTGTTTCGCCTGCGCGATACGGCTCAGCAAGCCCAGGTGCATGGCGCGCTGGCCTGGGAGGCACTTGATGCCTTGCCGCGCGCCATCTTGCTGGTCGACGCCTGCCTGCGGCTGGTCTTCATGAACCTGGCGGCGCAGCGGCTGCTGGCGGCCGCGCCTCAGGCACACCCCTTGATTGCCTTGCGCGGCGGCGGGGTGCAGGTGCGCGCCAGTTTGCTGCAACAGCAACTGGCGCAGCGCGTGCGGCAAGCCTGCGTCGGACTGGCGTGCCACCGTCCCGCTCCCTTGTATGCCTGCGATGAAGATGGCCGGCCGGCGCTGGAAATCGGCATACTGCCGTTGCCTGTGCGCATAGGGCAGGGCGGCGTGGGCGAGGCAGCGGTGATGGCCATGCTGTCCTTGCGGCCGCTGTTCCGGGTGGGGCGGCTGCATTGGCCGGGGCCGGCCGAGCGGCCATGTGGCCTGACGCGGGCCGAGTGGTCGCTGGCGCTGGCGCTGGCCGATGGCATGGAGCCTGCCGAGTACGCGCGGCAGAAGGGCGTGCGCATCAGTACCGTACGCAGCCAGATCCAGGCCATCCTGGCCAAGACGGGTACGCGCCGCAGCAGCGAGATCGCCAGCCTGTTCAGCGCGCTGGAGTGGGACGCCGGCGCGGCGCCATAAAAAAACCGGGACAAGTCCCGGTTGTTGCTTGATGCAGATCAGATTACTTCTGATAAATCTTGTCGAACTCGCCACCATCGTCAAAATGTTTCTTTTGCGCTTGTTTCCAGCCGCCAAAGACGTCATCGATGGTAAACAGGCTGATCGGCTTGAAGCTGGCCGCGTATTTCTTCGCTACCGCAGCCGAGCGGGGACGCAGGTAGTGCTTGGCGACCAGTTCCTGTCCCGCTTCCGAGTACAGGTATTGCAGGTAGGCCGTGGCTTCCTTGCGCACGCCGCGGCGGTCGACCACCTTGTCGACGACGGCCACGGGCGACTCGGCCAGGATGGAGATGCTTGGATACACCACTTCGAAGTTGTCGCCGAATTCGGCGCGCACCAGTTGCACTTCATTTTCAAACGTCACCAGCACGTCGCCGATTTCACGCTGGGTAAATGTGGTGGTGGCGCCGCGGCCGCCGCCGTCGAGCACGGGCACGTTCTTGAACAGCTTGGTCACCAGGTCGCGCGCCTGCGCTTCGCTGCCGCCTTTTTTCACGGCATAGCCCCAGGCCGCCAGGTAGGTGTAGCGGCCGTTGCCCGAGGTTTTCGGGTTCGGCACGATGACCTTGATGCCGGGCTTGGCCAGGTCGTCCCAATCCTTGATGTGTTTCGGGTTGCCTTTGCGCACCAGGTACACCATGGTCGAGTAGAACGGCGCCGCATTGTTCGGGAATTTCTTGGCCCAGTCGGCCACCACCAGGCCGCGGTCGACGAGGATATCGATGTCATTGGCCTGGTTCATGGTCACGACGGACGCTTCCAGGCCATCGGCGACGGAGCGCGCCTGCTTGCTGGAACCGCCGTGCGACTGCTTGATGGTGATGGTTTCGCCTGTTTTGGCTTTCCAATCAGCAATAAACGCGGGATTCACATCCTTGAACAATTCGCGCATCACGTCGTAGGACGCGTTCAGCAAGACCACGGGTTCGGCGGCACTGGCGGCCATTGGCAGGCTCATGGCGGCAGCGGAAGCGGCCAGGGCGCTGGCCAGGAACCAGCGGCGCGAGCGTTGGGTGAGCGCTGCTGCGGCAGTCGATACGGCGTTGGAATGGGTCATGTTGAACTCTTGTTGTGAGAATAGATAGACATAGTCTAAAATTCCGGCCGGAAAAGAAACGAATTTTTCGTAATATGCTTAGACTCGATTCCCGTTTGCGCTGAAAAACAGATATCGATTTCTGGAAACATTCGTGGGCAAGGCGCGCATCAGCACTTAGTCTGCAGGCATCGCGCCATAGGCAAAACCGGCCCGTGGCGTGCGGCAAAAAACCCGAAAGCGCCGCTTGGTGTATAGTCGAATCGCGCGATACAGGGGTAAAACCGTCTGCATCGGCAACTGGAATATTTTGTGAGCGTACATGAGTCTTGAAATTCGTATTGCAACATCGACCGACGCTTTCGAGGCGTGCAACGTATTACGACGCTCCATCGTCGAATGCTGCAGCCTCGATCATCGGGACGATCCGGCCATCCTGGAAGCCTGGCTGGGCAATAAAACACCGCAGATGGTGGCGTGCTGGTTTGCGTCGCCTACCAATTTTTCGCTGGTCGCAGTCGAGCAGGGCGCCGTCGTCGGCGTCGGCTTGCTGACGCGCGCCGGCAAGCTGGCCCTGTGCTACCTGCTGCCCGAGGCGCAAGGCCAGGGAGGCGGCAAGGCCTTGGTGGAACAGCTGGAAGCGCAGGCGCGCGAGTGGGGCATCAAGGCCCTGCAACTGCACAGCACGGCGACGAGCCAGGCCTTTTTCGTCAGGCAGGGATATCTTGAGGCGGGCAATGTGCGCTCGCCGTATGGCGTGGAAACGGTTTTTTGCTGGAAACAGATTGACCCCGCAGGGATCGCCAGCGGCGACCCCAAGCGCAAGCGCTTTTGCAACTGCAATTCGGCCTGATGGCTATCCTGCATTTCAGCCCGCCCATCCGGCAGCGGGCCTTTCCCTCATTTTGAAATTTTTTTCTTTCAGTAACTGATCTGGATATATATGCATATGCCTTGCGGCGCTGCATCGTTTGCCGGTAGCAAGGTGCCGCCGGCAAACAGTTTCAGTTCGCCCCGTGCGAACGCCAGCCACTGCTCGTTTTGCGTCAGCGGATGCGTGGCGATGACGGCGATGCGGTCGTCCAGGTGATTGTGCTGGCGAAAGTCGATGCTGCGCTCGCAGTCGATTAGTTGTGCCACGGAAAACGGGTATTCGCGTATCACGTAATGCAAATGCGTGGAACAGTGGGCAAACAGCAGTTCGCCATCCGACAGGATGAAATTGAAAGTGCCATGCGCGGCAATCTCGCCCGCCACCTCGGCGATGGCGGCGCGCAAGTCGGCGCGCGCCGGCTCACCTGCGGGAAACTGTGTGCGCAAGCGGGCCAGCAGGTGGCAGAAGGCCTTTTCGCTGTCCGTGTCGCCGCTGGCGCGGTAGTAGGCATTGGCGGGCGCGCGCCAGGTTTTCAAGTCGCCATTGTGGGCAAACGACCAGGTCTTGCCCCACAGATCGCGGGCAAACGGATGGGTGTTTTCCGGGGCGATGCGGCCCTGCGTGGCCTTGCGGATGTGCGCGACGATGTTTTTCGCCTTCACGGGATGCTGTTGCACCTGGGCCGCCAGCGGTGAATCGATGGCAGCCAGGTGATCCGTCAGCAAGGTGCAGCCGCGACTGGAATGATAGGCGATGCCCCAGCCGTCGCGGTGCTCGTCCGTGCGTCCGCCCCGTTCGGCAAAGCCGGCAAAGGAAAATCCCAGCGCGGCCGGTTTGCTGCTGTTCATTGCGAGTAACTGGCACATGGCGGCCCTTCCTGATGGTATCGGTACCTGCCCACAGTAAAGGCGGGCTGCGGGGGCGGGAAGGAATGTTTCCGAGTATCGTTATGCGCTGGCCGTCGCACCTCTTATGTGCCGGGCGCATATCAAATGGCGAAACCATTCGTTCTCCTTTGTTTGACGCTGCCTTACTCTGCACACTTCGGCGCCGTCTTCCCCATGAAGGCAGCTGGCGCAGCCCGATGAAGGAGCACGTATGCCATTTCCCGTCCTGAAAAATTACCTGGCCCGTTTGTCGCACCAAACCCAGGCCGGCACCAGCGTCTGGCTCGACGGGGAGGGCCGGGCGCTGGGGCGTTTCTTCAATTGCACCATGACCAGCGCTTTCCAGCCGCTGCGCGAACTGGACAGCGGCAAGCTGGTGGCGTTCGAGGGCCTGGCGCGCAGCGTGTCGAAGGCGGACGAGGGTTTGTCGCTGTGGCGCTTGCTCGATCACGCGGCCAGCGACGATGAATCGGTCGAGCTGGACCGGCTGTGCCGTATGCTGCACGCCATCAATTTCTTTCGCCAGGGCGAAGCGGAGGAAGCCGACCTGTACCTGAACGTGCATGACCGCTTGCTGAGCGCCGTCAGCAGCAATCACGGCCACGCCTTTCAGCGCATCCTCGACGCGCTGGGCTTGCCCATCGAACGCATCGTGCTGCAATTGCCGACGGTCACGCCTAACCAGGGCTGGCTGCTCAACTACGTGGCCGACAATTACCGGCGCAACGGTTTCCGCCTGGCCATCAACGTGGCCAGCGTGCAGGAGGCAACGGGCATGCTGGAGCGCTTGCACCCGCATGCGTTCAAGCTCGACGCGGGCAACCTCAGCGACGAGCAAGCCGTTGCCAGCTTCGTCACCGTGTGCCATGCGGCGAAAATCCGCGTCATTTTCAAGCGCCTCGACACGCCGGCCGCGCTGGCCGCGCTGCAGCGCATCGCCGCCATCACGGGCTTGCCCATCGTGGCCCAGGGTTATCTGCTCGACAAGCCATTGACGGCGCTGGCGCAGGCGAAAGGCGCGGGTGTTTCCGTCGCGGCTGCCGCCTGACGCAAAATGCCTTGAAATGAGGGCGACACGATAGGCATTGAGGGTTTTTCTTCGCAGCACAATACGCTATAGTATTCCCATCGTTAAATTGGACTGACTATGGCATCGCGCAGAAACTTTCTACACCACGGTATGGGCCTGGCCGCGCTGGGCCTGGTAGCTACCCCGCTCATCGGCTGCGCCTCGCGCACGGCCGCTCCCGCCTCGGCTTCGGCCAGCGCCAGGCCGCGCGCGCCGCGCACGGCCGTGCCGCCGCAGCCGACGCAACTGGCCAGCATCGACCGCTCGGTCACGTCGCAGTCGCGCTCGGTCATCACGGAGATGGAACCGCCTCCCGACATCTTCGATGCGCAGGCGCTGGACCTGGAATTCTGGCTCAAGCCGCGCACCCTGGAAGTGGTGCGCCCGGCCAGCAATGAAAAAGCGAAATTGCTGTACTGGAAAGATGGCGAAGTCATCGATTCGGCCTACCAGGAACTGTGCCACTTGCTGCGCGACGTGAACGGCAAGAAGACGGCGCCCATCGACCCGAAACTGCTGGAAACCCTGTGGGGAACGCAAGCGTTCGTGGCCCGCTACGGCATCGAACAACCGCTGGAGATTTTGTCGGGCTACCGCACGGCCGAATCGAACGGCAAGCTGCGCGAAGCGGGCGTGCCGGCCGCGCGCCAGTCGCTGCACATCTCGGGCCGCGCCGCCGACATCCGCGTGGCGAACCTGAACGCGGAAGTGCTCGGTTCGCTCGTGCGCAGCTTCAAGCAGGGCGGCGTGGGCTTCTATTACCGCAGCGGCCCGCGTGGCGGCTGGATCCATGCCGATACGGGATTGCAGCGCGTCTGGAAAGGCTAAACACCTGACCAAACCTCGCTTGGCGCGCTTCTCGGCCACAAATCACTGCCGCTCGCGACGGTTTTGCCAGGCGTTTGTTTGATCAGTCATAGTGATACGGCGGTTCCGGCACGCTGTCGGCGTGGATCAGTTCCAGTTCATGCAGGCTGGCCGGGCGTTCCCACCAGATGCGCCAGCCGCGTTGCTGGTTTTCCAGCACTTCCGGGTGCGTCTGCAGATAGCCGTCGATAAAGCGGGTAAAGTCGGAAACGTAGCCGCTGCGGCGGTAAGTCAATCGATGGCGCATGTGTGCTCCCGGGTGTTACTGTCGTTCCCCGTTTGACCTCCCGCGCGTCCGAAAGTGCCGCACTCTTCACCTCTCTCATGAAACTGTCCAGCCATAACATCGAACTGTTCCTGGCCGTCGTCGACGGCGGTTCGTTTTCGGCCGCCGCGCGCGCCTTGCGCCGGGCGCCGTCGGCCGTCAGCATGGCGATGGCCAACATCGAGGCGGAACTGGGCATCGCCCTGTTCGACCGGGGCGCGCGCGAAGCCGTGCCCACGCCGGCCGCGATGGCGCTGCTGCCGCATGCGCGCCTGATCGCCGAACAGCTGAAGCAGTTGCACCTGCACGTGCAGGAATTGTCGCAGGGTCTGGAAAGCCGCATTTCGCTGGGCATCGCGGCCGAGCTCGACCATACGCCTTTCCTGGCCGCCGTGCGCGCGCTGTCGCAGCGCCATCCGCTGCTTGACATCGAGGTGCTGACGGCGCCGCAGGACGATGTGCTCGACATGCTGCACCGGGGCCGCATCAGCGCCTGCATGGCCTTCGCTGGCGGGCGCATCAATCACGAGGAACAGTTCCAGCTGGTGGGCAGCGATGCCTTGCTGGCGATTATTTCCACCCAGCATCCGCCCAGCGTGGCGGGCCGGCCCCTGTATATCGAGGAATTGGTGAATTTGCGCCAGATCATCGTCGCCAGCCGCGAACTCGACCTGGCCGATGCGCGCCCCGTGGTGGGCTTGTCTTACTGGCGCACGGACAGCTTGCCGATGGCGCTGGCGATGGTGGAGGCGGGACTGGGGTGGGGCAACTTTGCCGCCTCGGCCATCGCCCATTCCCTGGCGGCGGGACGGGTGCGCCGCGTGGCGTTCAAGAATACGGGCAATGGCCTGGTCGTGCCCATCCACCTGGTGTGGATGAAGGACCGGCCGCTGGGCATGGCGGCGCGGTCCTTTCTTCAGTTGCTCAACGACGCAGCCTGAACGTCGGGCGCCTCTTCCTTCGGCTGCTGCGCCGACAGCGGCACGCCGAACAGGCCGTCGAAGAAGTAATTGAAGATGAAGCTGTAGCACGGGATGATCAGCATCAGCGCGAAGTCCAGCACGAACGCTTGCCACAGGCTGATGTCGAGCCACCAGGCGATCAGCGGGATCAGGTAAATGACCAGCGTGATCTGGAAGCCGATCGCATGCAGGATGCGGCGCCAGACGGTGCGCGTGCGCGAAACTTGCCGGATTTCCCAGTATTCGAAGGCCGTGTTGTAGAGCAGGTTCCAGATCACGGCGATGGTGGTGATCATGATCGCCAGCGGGCCCGTACTGGTGGGCGACTCGCCCGAAAGCAGGGTCAGCCAGGCCGTGGAAATGGCCATGCCGATGATTTCAAAGGCGGTGACGTAGACGATTTTGCGTTTGATGCCTTGCATGTAAAGCCTGTAAAGAAGAGATGGCGCGTATTTTAAGTCAGGTATGCTGATGTTAAAAGTTGATAGCTGTCAGTTTTTCTGATGAATTGATGCGCGTAATCGCATATTGCCTGCGAACGAGGGATAATGGCGGTTGGCGGGCAACTGGTCCCGCGCATCACCGCAGAACATCACCGCAGAAAAGGCCAACGAGCATGCAAGGCGCAGCAGACAACAACATCCCCGACATTCCCGACACGGCGGCCAGCCCGGAAGAACGTCCCCGTTTCCGCCCCGTTCCGTGGCAGCACCTGGAAACGCCGTATGACGTGGAAGTGTGGATCGAGGAACATAACCGTAGCATGCAGGACAATATTCGCGCCACGGAAACGGGCGTCGGTATCTGCTTTACCCTGGCCGAAGGCGGTGACATCTATATGCAGACGAGCGCCGACGGCGCCGTCGTACTGGACGTGACGCCGGACGCGGCCTGGGTCGCGCCCCTCATCAGTGCGGCGACGGGCTGCGAGGCGCCGGACTCGTCACTGTGGATCTTGCCTGACGACAAGCTGATCCAGCTGATCGTGGGGCTATCGAGCCTGGTGGCCAGCACCTTGCTGGTGGTGGGCCATGATTTTGGCTTGCGCCGGCGCAGCATGGGGCAGGGCCGCTGACCGGCCTTGTGGCAGAAATGCTATCTGCGGCAGGCATCGCTCGACACTGCGCATGGCGCATGCTAGTCTCGCTACTGCACCCACCTGTTTGCCTGGGCGGCGGTGCAAAGGACAGCCATGGATACACCACCGCAAGCGGTACCTGCTCCGGATTCCTCCCCGCGCTGCCACGACGGCGTGCCGCAGCATGCCGCGCCCCTGCTCGACGATGGCGTGTTCAGCCCGGAACGGATGAAGGCTGAACGC
Source organism: Janthinobacterium sp. 64 (assembly GCF_002813325.1). Classification (NCBI taxonomy): domain Bacteria; kingdom Pseudomonadati; phylum Pseudomonadota; class Betaproteobacteria; order Burkholderiales; family Oxalobacteraceae; genus Janthinobacterium; species Janthinobacterium sp. 64. Next base: position 268,203 of record NZ_PHUG01000001.1, read on the forward strand.
GAACAAGCGTATTTCAACGATTTATACCTGCTGGCGCCCGTCGCCTATTTCGTGCTGGGTCTTGATGGCGTCATCGTGCAGATGAACCTGGTGGCGGCCGAACTGTTCGGCCTGCCGCGGGAACGGCCCGGCCACGTGCTGTTCCGTTCCTATATCCACGAGGCCTTCCGCCGCGATTACGAACAGTTCGTGCAGCGCGTGCTCAATAGCAGCGAGCCAGAGCGCATCCAGCTGCAGGTGCAGCTGCGGTCCCGTCCCGGCGCGCGCGCGGCCGGCTTGCCCGTCAGTCTGCTGGGCAGCGCCGATCCGAACGGCCAGGCGCTGCGCCTGGTGCTGGAGCAGGCCGAAGGCAAGCTGGCCGCGCTTGAGCGCAGCGAAGAGCGCTTCCGGCGCATCGTGCACAGTGCCGAGGAGGGCATCTGGGAAATCGATGCGCAGGCGCTGACCAGCTTTGTCAATCCGAAGATGGCGCACATGCTCGGTTGCCAGATCGAAGAGATGCTGGGCCAGCCGCTGGCGGCCTTCATGGATGACGAGGGGCGCGCCATCCTGGAGCGCAACATTGCGCGGCGCCAGGACGGCATCGTCGAGCGTCACGAATTCAAGTTCCTGCGGCCTGACGGCAGCACCTTATGGGCCACCCTGGCCACCAACCCCATCTTCGACTCCGGCGGCACCTATCTGGGTGCGCTGGCGCTGGTCAGCGACATCACGGCGCAGCGCGCGGCGTCCGAGCGCATCTGGCGGCAAGCCAATTTCGACCAGTTGACGGGTTTGCCGAACCGCCACATGTTTCTCGACCGGCTGCAGCACGAGGCCTACCACGCCAGGCGCGAAGGCGCTTGCCTGGCCCTGCTGTTCATCGACCTCGACCACTTCAAGCAGGTGAATGACCGCCTCGGTCACGAGAAGGGCGACATGCTGCTGCGCCAGGCGGCGCGGCGCATCAGCGAACGCGTGCGCGCCACCGATACGGTAGCGCGCCTGGGCGGCGATGAATTCACCGTCATCCTGGCCGACGTGGGGCAGCTGGGCGGCATCGAGCGCGTGCTGCAGGAACTGACGGGCGCGCTGGCCCAGCCTTTCTTGCTCGACGGCGATACGGCGCAAGTGTCGGCAAGTGTGGGCGTGGCGCTGTATCCGGCTGACGGCGAGGCGCCGGACAGCTTGCTGCGGCATGCCGACCAGGCCATGTATGCGGCCAAGAGCGCGGGGCGCAACGGCTACAGCTATTTCACGCCAGCCGTGCAGCAGGCGGCCGAATTGCGCCGCACCACGGTGCGCGAGATGCGCCTGGCGCTGGCGCAGGACCAGTTCGAAGTGCATTACCAGCCCATCATCCGCCTGTGCGATGGCGTCGTCGAGCGGGCCGAGGCGCTGCTGCGCTGGCGCCATCCGCTGCGCGGCCTGCTGCTGCCCGCCGATTTCATCGCCTTTGCCGAGGCGAACGGTCTGATCATCGATATCGGCGAGTGGGTGTTTCGCCAGGTGGTGCGCCAGGCACGGCAGTGGCAAGACGAGCATGGCGCCCCGTTACAGATCAGCATCAACAAGTCGGCCGTGGAATTTCGTTGCGACGCCGCGCTGTACCAGGACTGGGGCGGGCACCTGGCGCGCCAGGGTCTGGCGCCGGGGGCCATCGTCATCGAAACAAGGGAAGCGGTGCTGCTCGACGAAGCGTGCCAGGTGGTCGAGCGGCTACGCCAGTTCCGCGCCATGGGCCTGGCGCTGGCGCTCGACGATTTCGGCAGCGGCCAGGTATCGCTCGCGTGCCTGAAAACGGCCGATATCGACATGCTCAAGATCGACCGTTCCCTGGTCGGCGAACTGGGACGCGACGATGCCGGATTGGGTCTGTGCGAGGCGATCATTGTGCTGGCGCAGCGGCTGGGGCTGAAAGTCGTGGCCGAAGGCGTGGAAACGGCGTCGCAGCGCGATTTGCTGCGCGCCGCCGGCTGCGATTATGCGCAGGGATATTTCTTTTCCCAGGTGTTACCGGCAGGACAGATGGATCGCCTGCTGGCGGCTCAGGCGGCTGCCTGAACGGTCGCGCGCGCCAAGCGCACGCGGGGGAGAGCTTACTTCAGGCCCAGCAGGGCGACGACGCGCTCGCGGCTGATGCCGACCAGCGCCGAGCTGATGGCCAGCAGCGATTCATAGCCGGGCTCGCTGGCTTTTTGCGTGAAGTTTTCCGCCAAGGTATCCATGCTGACGTTTTCTTGCACCGGTTGGGCGCGTGCCACCCGTCCCGTCGCTTGCGCCAGGGCCAGGCTGACGGAACTGCGCGCCGCCTGCAACTGCGCCAGCGCCTGCACCACTTGCTGCAAGGTGGCGCGCAAGGCTTCCACGTCGCCAGTATGCCATTCTTCCGGGGCGATGGCGGCCGGTTCCGCATCCGTGCGCACGCGGCTCATCTGGCCGGTCGGATAGCGGATGCCGCTGCCGCGCACGGACAGGCTGTCGCGCACGTTGGCCCAGGCCGCTTCCGACGTGCTGAACACCAGCTCGCCATTCTCGCCCAGCTTGACGCCAATGCCTGACGGCATGAGTGCGCGGTCGAAGCGCGAGACGATTTCGCTCTCGCTCAGGCCAGGTTCGATATTCACCGAGCGCAAGGCCTGGTTCGCGCCGCCGACGGAAAACGCCAGCACTTCCTGCGGACCTTCCTGCAGGCTGGCCATGGTCAGGCCACGGATGCTGAACTGCTGCTGCGCCGACTGCGGGCTGGTATAGCCGAGCTGTGCGTCGAGCGAGCCGGCCGAGGCGCTGGCGCGCTGGCGCCAGGTATTGCTGAACTGGCGCACGCGCGCTTCCACTTGTCCCTCGCGGCCCTGGCGCGCGGCCAGCTTGGCCGCCAGCTCGCTTTTCAGCGCTTGCAACTGGCTGCTGCTGCGTTCCAGGTAATCGAGCGTTTGCTGCGCGTTGGAAATTTCTCCCTGCAACTGGTGATCCCAGTTGTTCAGGCCATGCTTCAGGCTTGCCGTCGAACTCCTCGCCGCCGGCGCCTCGCTGCGCGTGCTGGCGTTGCCATTGACGGTAGCGGACGCGTCATCGACGACGCGGGCTGTGCCGGCGCCTTTGGCGTTGACGCCGGAAGAGGAGGAGGTCTGAACGATTTGCATGATGGTCAGAGAAGGTCGAACAGGGAAATGGTACCCACCTTGGCATAGGCCTTGTACGTGGCCTGCAGCGCCGTCTGGTAGCCGTTCAGGTCAATGGCGGCCGCGCCCATGTCGGTCTTCTTCAGATCTGACAAGGCCATGTCGTTCGACAGCGAAACGTTGCTCAGATTGCCCGACAGCGTGGAGAGAATGTTTTGCGCACCGCCGAAGATGGCGATCTTGCCTGAAAGTAATTCCATGCCATCATCGGTGCCATCGAGCGCGGCGACCACCACGCTGCGCACGGCCGGATCGCTGGGACTGAGGCCGGGCTTGCCCAGCGTGTCGATGGTCTGGTCGATCTTGTTCAGCCATACTTGCAGCTTGTCCACATCGACGTTGGCCGTCTGCGTCACGCCATTGCCCACCACCACGGTCTGCGTGTCGGTATTGCCGATGTAGGTGTAGCGCGAACCTGCCGTTGCCGCCGGGTCATATTTGATTGCGGGCTGGTCGGTAGCGGTGCCGGAAAACATGTAGCGGCCTTCCTGGTCCTTCAGGTTGGCCGTGTACAGTACGCTGTCGCGCATGGCGATCAGCGATTGCGTCATCGCCTTCAGGTCGTCCGGCGCATTGCTGCCGTCTGCGGCCCATACCAGCAGGTCGCGCGCCTGGCCCATGTCGGTGACCATGCTCGACAGGTAGTTTTCGTTTTTCAGCAGGCGCACTTTCACCGTCGCGATATTGTCCTGGTATTGCGTGACCATGGCTTGCTCGCGCGTCAGGCGCGAAATGCGCACATTGCCGATCGGATCGTCCGATGGCAGCTGGATGCGCAAGCCCGAGGACATCTGCTGGGTCACGTAGTTGATGCGTTCCTGATTTTGCTGAAGAGAAATATTAATCAGCGTTTGGTACTGGCTGCTGGCGACACGCATGCTCTTCTCCTTAACCCATCATTTGCAAAGTGGCATCAAACAAGGTATTCGCCACGGAAATGACTTTCATGTTTGCCTGGTACATATTCTGGAATTCGACCAGGTTCATCGCTTCCTCGTCCTTGTTCACGCCGCTGGTGGATTTCCAGTCGTCGATGGCTTGCGCGCGCACGGTGTTGGATGTCTTCAGCAGGGCCTGGTTCTGCTGACTGTAGATGGCCAGCTTGCCGACGAGCTGCGTGTCGGCATCGCTCATCAGGACATTGCCCACCCAGCTGACGCTGATCGGTTGATTCTTGATGTCGATTAATTTCTGCAAGTTGCCACTATCGCCGGCGGCGCCCGTCAGCGACAGGGCCAGGTCCTTGGCGTTGAAGCCTGGAGTAATGCCCAGCTTGCCATTTGCATAGACCAGCAGGGGGGTGCCGTTATTGCCAGGAGGCGGGGCCATGGTCGTGCCCTGGGCCAGCTGCGTGTTGACCTTGCTGGTCAACTGGGCGGCCATGTCTTGCAGCGACTGCTGCAGCGGTTTCAGGGTGTTTTGTTCGAAGTCGCCCAGGCCGCCCATCTGGCCGCCGATGGCGACCGGATCGAGGGTGTACGACGATTTGGCGAAATCGAGGGTCAGGGTTTGGTCGCCCGTGTTCGTCATGTTGCTGCTGAGGGTAGCGGCCATGTTGCCGATGACCAGCGGCTGTCCCGATTTCAGCGCGATATTGCGCGAGCCGTCCGGCTGGTCAAGCACGTCGATGCCCATTTGCGCGGCCAGGCCATCGATCAGCTGGTCGCGCGCATCCATCAGCGACGACACATTCGTGCCCGAGGCGGCGGAGGTGCTGATGCGCTGGTTCAGTATGGCGATGTTGGCCAGGGCGGTATTGGCTTGTGGCACGATCGCCGTACGTTGCTGCTGCACCGACAGCAGCTGGTTGCCCATGACGGTGCTGATGCTGTTGAAGCGTTGCGCCAAGGCGTCGGCCGAGGTGACGATCTGCTGGCGCAGCGGCGTCGACGTCGGGTCGACGGCGGCCGCGTTCAGGGCCTTGAAGAAACCGTCGATGCCGTTGCTGATGCTGGAGGCATCGTCACCCATCACGCGCTCGAGCTGCGTCAGGTAAGGCTGGGTCTGCGCACGGGCGCCCTGGTCGGACGCGGCGCGCCACATTTGCTGGCTTTTATACGCATCGGCAAAGCGCAGCAGGGCTGACACTTCCACGCCATTGCCGGCCGAGCGCACGCCCACACCGGCGCCAAGCGAGGACAACAGCACGCCCTGGCGCGTATAGCCCGCCGTTTGCAGGTTGGCGATGTTCTGGCTGGCCGCATTCAGTGCGGCCTGGGCGGCGATGCTGCCTGACAATGCATTGCTGATGATGCTCATTGGGCAATTTTCTTTCGTGAAGAGAGTGGCGCGTGCGGGTGGGCAGGCAGTGAATCGTTGTTACCTTGTACAGGCGACGTTTCAGGCAGATTTATTAAGCGGCGCCGCAATATTGTCGGTCTTGACAGTGCTGTTGGCCGAAACGGGCGCGCTGGCTGCCGGCAGCAACTGGCGCAGGATGGCGTCGGCGATGCCGAAGGCGCGCTGGCCGGCCATCTTGTCGGCCACCAGGTTGTCGGCCATTTCCAGCATGTCGCTGTTGATGGGGTCCTTGAAGACGCTGTCCTCGCCCGCCATCTCGCGCGTGCCCGAACGCATCTGGCGCAGCATGTGCGAGATGAAGAAGGCTTCGAACTTGACGGCCGCTTCGGTGGCCTTGGCCGCATAGCGGGGATCGGCCGGCGTGGCCGCGGCGGGGGTTTTGTCATCGAGCGCCGAGGGCAGGGCGCTGCTGCTGTCGTTGATATTAAGCATCAAATTACCACCAGTTCGCCTTCGATGGCCCCGGCTTGATCCAGGGCTTGTAAAATTGCCATGATGTCATCGGGCGAGGCACCCAGGCTGTTGACCACGTCGATGATGGACTGCAGCTTGGCGCCGGCCGGCCATTTGAACATATTGCCGTTGCCCTGGTCGACGGAGACCTTCGACTGCGGCGTGACGGTGGTCTGGCCGCGGCCGAACGGCGCCGGCTGGCTCACTGCCGAGCTTTCGGAAATGACGACCTTGAGCGAGCCGTGCGTGACGGCGGCCGCCTTCACGCGCAAGCCTTCGGCGATGACCACGGTGCCGGTGCGCGAATTGAAGACCACTTTCGGCGTGTCGACGCCCACATCGACGGTCAGCGCTTCGAGCTTGGCCATGAATGCCACGCGCTGCGTCGGGTTTTCCGGCGCCAGCACGTCCACGCTGGTGGCGTCGCGCGTGGTGGCGACGGCGCCGAAGCGGCGGTTCACGGCTTCGACGATATTGATGGCGGTCTCGAAATGCGGGTGGCGCAAGTTCAGGGTGACGGACGGCTTGGTGGAAAAGTCGCTGAGAATCTCGCGCTCGATGTTGGCGCCGTTGGGAATGCGGCCCGAGGTGGGCGTGTTGACGGTGACGGACGAGCCGCTCTTGCCGGTGGCGTTCAAGCCGCCAACGACGACGTTGCCTTGCGCCAGCGCATACGTTTCATTGTCGGCCGCGCGCAATTGTGTCAGCAGCAAGGTGCCGCCGCGCAAGCTTTTCGCATCGCCCAAGGAGGATACGGTGACGTCGATGGCCTGGCCACGGCGGTATCCTGGCGGAAACACGGCGCTGACCATGACGGTGGCGACGTTCTTGCTTTTTGCTTCGGCGCCGTCCGGCATTTTGACGCCGAACTGCTTGAGCATGTTGACCACGGACTGGCTGGAGAACTTTACCTGGGTGGTATCGCCGCTGCCGTTCAGGCCGACGACGAGGCCGTAGCCGACCAGCGGGTTGTCGCGCACGCCCTCGATGCTGACCAGGTTGCGCAGTACTTGCGCGGCGCTGGCGGGCAGGGCAAGGCCGGAGAGCACGGCCAGCATGGCTGCCAGGGGCAGGGCGGAACGAAATTTCATGAGGTCACCTTAAAACGGCATCCATGGGCCGACGAAGAAGCGCGTCAGCCAGCCCGGTGTATTGGCTTCGGCCAGGGTGCCCTGGCCGGAATAGGCGATCTGTGCGTTGGCGATGCGCAAGGACGATACCTGGTTGTTCGAATCGATGTCGGCCGCGCGCAGGTAGCCGCGCAGGCGCACGAATTCCTCGCCCTGGTTCAGGGTCAGCGTTTTCTCGCCCTGCACGCGCAGCAAGCCGTTCGGCAGCACTTCCTGCACGATCACGGTGATGGCGCCGGACAAGGCATTTTGCTGCGTGCTGGTCGAGTCGCCGGCAAAGTTGCGGTCGGCCGACAGGTCGATGCCCGTCTTGGGGAAGGTTTTGCCGAGGATGTTGGCCGCATTCACGCCGACGGACGAGCCCTTGTTGAACGAGGTGCCCGCCTTCTTGCTCGCTTGCGTGGTTTCCTGCAGGGCCACCGTGACGACGTCGCCGACGCGGAAGGCGCGGCTGTCCGAGATCAGGTCCAGGCCCGCATCGGGATTGAAGACGCCGCCGCCCACGCCGCCGCGCGCCGCGCTGCGCGGCGCCACGGGCAGCGGCGTATCGGAAAAGCTGGGCGCCACCGGCGCAGCCGGCCGGCTGGCGCAACCGGCCATCAACACCAGCAGCAGGGCCGCCGTGGCTTTCATTGCGACGGTCATCAGCGTGCCGCTTGCGCCAGGTATTGCAGCATATTGTCGGCGGCCGACAGCACCTTGGTGTTCATTTCATAGGTGCGCTGGGCTGCGATCATGTCGACCATCTCTTCGACCACCTGCACGTTCGAGCCTTCCAGCGCGAACTGTTTCAGCTTGCCCAGTGCGCCTTCGCCGGGACGGCCTTCCGTCGGCGTGCCGCTCGATGCCGTTTCCTGGAACAGGTTTTCACCGAGTGCCAGCAAGCCCGTCGGGTTGATGAAGCTGGTCAGGTTCAGCTGGCCCAGCTGGGTGCCGTTGACATTGCCCGGCACGCTGGCCGTGACCATGCCGTTTTCGCCGATGGTGATCGCCGTGGCATTGTTCGGTACGGTGATCTGCGGCACCAGCGGCAAGCCCTGGGCGTTGACCATCACGCCGTTTTCATTGATGCCCAGCTGGCCAGCGCGCGTGTAGGCCGCTTCGCCGTTCGGGCGCAGTACTTGCAAAAAGCCGTTGCCGGTGATGGCGACGTCAAATTCGCGGCTCGTCGTTTGCAGGCTGCCGGTGGTAAACACCTTTTGCGTGCCCACCATGTGCGTGCCGTTACCCAGCTGTACGCCCGATGGCGAGAGGGTATTGTCGGCGCGCTGCGTGCCTGGCTGCTGCTCGACCTGATAGAACAGGTCTTCGAAGACGACGCGGTCGCGCTTGAAGCCTACCGTGTTGACGTTGGCCAGGTTATTCGCGATGGCTTGCAGTTTTGCATCTTGCGCCTGCACGCCGGTCTTGCTGATCCACATTGCTGGATTCATGATTTACTCCTGGTAATTGGTTGGCGTTGGGCTTAAGTGCCCAGCAGGCGGTTGCCCGATTCCGTCATGGAATCACTGGCCTTGAATACTTTCATTTGCATCTCGAAGCTGCGGTTCAGGCTCATGGTGGCGACCATTTCCTCGACGGCCGAGACGTTGCTGCCTTCCAGGTGGCGGTCGCGCAGGCGCACCGCCGGGTCGGCTTGCAAGTCTTCACCGCTGCGCGCCACGATCAGGCCTGCCTCGTTCTTGGTCAGCTCGCCCGCTTCGGCGTTGACCAGCTTGAGCTTGTCGACCGTCTGCATTTGCGCGGTGCCCGGCACCTGGATGGAAATCGTGCCATCGGCGCCGATCGACAGGCTGCTGTGCTCGGGAATCGTGATGGGACCGCCTTCGCCCAGCACCGGCCGGCCATTGATGGTCAGCGCGCCCGTTTCATCGAGGTCCATGGCGCCGGCGCGCGTGTAGGCTTCGCCGTTTTGCCACTGTACCGCGAGAAAACCGTTGCCCGTGATGGCCACGTCGAGTTCGCGTCCCGTTTCCTTGATGGCACCCGTGCGCGTGCCGATGGCGCTCGACTGCGTCTGCGTCATGTGGCGGTCGTCGTAGCCATAGCCGTTTTGCAGCGGCTGGGCAGTGGACACTTCCAGGTTGGCGCGAAAGCCGCCCGTCTCGATGTTGGCCAGGTTGTTGGCGTGTACCTGCTGTGCCCGCAGGGCACGGTCGGCCCCGCTCATGGCGGTATAAATCAGCGCATCCATTGCTCTTTACCTTTGCGTATCGTGGATTACAGCGCTTGCATCAGCGATTGCAGCATGGCGTTCTCGGTCGAGATGACCTTCGAGTTCGCCTGATAATTGCGCTGCGACGTCATCAGGCCCACCAGTTCGGAGGTGATGTCGACGTTCGACTGTTCCAGCGAGCTCGTCACCAGTTTGCCGGCCATGCCGACGCCCGGACGGTCATACATGGCGGTGCCGGACGTGGTCGAGGCAACCCAGCTGGTATCGTTGACGGCCGTCAAGGCGCCTTCGTCGGGGAAGGTGGCCAGGGCGATCACGCCGATGCTTTGTTTCTGGCCGTTCGTGTATTTCGCCACGACGGAACCGTCAGTGGCCAGTTCCACGCCCGTGTAGGTGCCCGAGGCATAGCCGTCGGCGCGGTCGGTCGAGGTCGTCGATTCGCCGGCGAACTGGGTCGTGCCCGTGTAGTCGATGGCGACCGACATCGGTGCCGCGCCAGCTGGCGTCGGCAGGACCGGCGTGGCAGACGTGCCCGTCACCAGCTTGCCGTTCGTGTCGAACGTCATCTTCGTCACCGGCGTCACATCGGCGTTATCGAACGTGTAATGCACGTCCACGCCCGCGGCCGTCTTGACGAAGTACTGGCCCAGCGAGTGCTTGGCGCCCAGCGAATCGTAGATGATCGAGGACTTGCCGCTGTTGTAGCTCAGTTCGTTGGTCTTGTCGAAGGTCGCGGCCTTGATGGGCCATTCGGACGACATGTTGGCGGCATACGCCAGCTTGGTCGACGCCACGGCGGGAATCTGGCCCGTTGGAATCAGCATGTCGCCCATGGTGCCCAGGGCGGTGCTGTCCTTGACGGCGGCATAGCCCTGTACCAGGCGGCCATTCGCATCGATCAGCTTGCCTTCATTACTGGCCGAAAAGATGCCGACGCGGCTGTAGCTCATGGTGTTTTGCGCGTCGCGCGAGACGAAGTAGCCGCGGCCGTCAATGGCGGCGTCGAGCGCGCGGCCCGTGTTCAGCACGCCGCCGTTGAGCGACATGCTTTGCGTCAGCGAACCGATTTCCGTGCCGGTGGCGCGCGAACCGGCATACATGGCCGAAAAGTTGGCGCGGCTGCTCTTGAAGCCGTAGGTGCCGGCGTTGGCGATATTGTTACTGGTGCTGTTCAACTGTTGGTTGATGGACTGGATGCCGGACAGGGCGATGTCGAAACTCATGTTGACTTCCTTTAGTGAAGGACGAGATTAGTGTTCAGGAAACGAAGGGGCGAGCGGATCAGGCCGTCTTACCGTTAAAGCCGGTGATCGCGCCAGGGTTGACTTCGCCCAGGTTCGACACGCTCAGTATCATGCTGCCGCCGGACGACAGGCGCACGCTGTTGAGCTTGCCTGCGATGTCGACCGAAGGTTTTTCGGTGCCGTTGGTGCTGACCTTCATGCTGTAGGTGCCAGCAGGCAAGCCCAGGGCGACGGGATCGATGGTGAACGGCACCGTGCCGGCCGCCTTGGCGCCCAGTTCAATCTTGTATTCCTTGTCGTCCAGCCCTTTCAGGGTCACGGTGGTCTTGGTGGTGCCGGCGGCCAGCGCGATGCTGCCGCTGACCTTGCTCTTGTCGAGCTGCACCGTTTCGCTGTTGACCATCACCTCGGAACCCACTTGCGCACCCAGGGCCAGCACTTGCATCGATTGCAGCACGCTGGCATTGGCGCTGGTCAGCGCCGACAGGTTCTGCATCGCTTCCGTTTGCGCCTGCTGCGTCAATTGATTGACGAACTGGCTCGGATCGGTGGGCGCGAGGGGATCCTGGTTCTTGATCTGCGCGACCAGCAATTTGGTGAACATATCCTGGGTGGCATTGCTCTGCGACTTGACGGCATTGCTGCCGTTGTTGCTGGCGCCACTGTTGTTGTTTGTAAAGAGATTGGTTTCCATGGATTATGCTTCACCTAATTTGAGGAGCGATTGCTGCATCGACTTGATGCGGCCCAGAACTTCGACATTGGTTTCAAACGCGCGCGAAGCCGACATCATGTCGGTCATCTCGGCAACCTGATTGACGTTGGGGTAGAACACCATGCCATCGGCATTGGCCATCGGGTGGCCCGGTTCATACACCTTGCGCAGGGGCTCATCGCTTTCCACCACGTCGAGCACCTGAACTCTTCCGCCGGCGCCGCTGGCACCGGAACCATCCATCACGGCCGCAAACACGGGCTTGCGTGCGCGGTAGGTTTCACCTTCGGACCCGGCAACGGAATCGGCATTGGCCAGGTTGCTGGCGATGGTATTGAGGCGCACGGTCTGCGCCGCCATCGCCGAACCGGCGATCTTGGAAATATCCTGGAAGCTCATGCTGATCCTTATTGTCCGGAAATGGCCTTGGCCAGACCCTTCAGTTTCATGTTGACGAAAGTGAGACTGGCCTGGAAGTCGCTGGAATTTTGCGAGAACGCCGCCTGCTCGACGCCGATTTCGACGGTATTGCCGTCGCGGCTGGGGTGGTAGGGCACGCGGTACAGGGCACTGGCATCGTCATCGGTCGACAGCAGGCCCGCTTCGTTGTCCTGCAACTGTTGCAGGGCGCTGCCGAAATCCATGTCCATGGCCTGGAAACCGGGCGTATTTTCATTGGCAATATTGGCCGCCAACACGCGGGTACGGTCGGCACGCAGCGCGAGTGCATCGGCGTGCACGCCTAGCGCATCCTTGAAATTAATCCCCATGGTCTTCCTTTGTATTGAATTCGATCGTGCTTTTTGCGGTTCGGGCTAGAAAATAGGTGGTGCAGAGGTAAAATCCCAGCCTGGTCATGTTGACGCATGGTAAGGTCATGCCGCTTCAGTATCTTTGATTAAGGTTAGCAATGATTCATTTCAACAGCATTACGGTGATCCGAAACAAGGTGCCACATCCTTACATACTGCTTCCTGGCCTATTTTTATTGACCAGCCTATATAGTAGTGCAGGACGAGCAGAATTGCCAGCCGACAATATATTTTCGCGTGTTGAACAGTTGGCGCGAGAGCAATTGGCGCAGCAGGCAGCCACGGCAGGATTGCTGGAACCGCAGTTTCAGGTGGCCGTGGTGAAAAGCACGCGCCCCGTGCCCGCTTGCGCGGCGCCTGTCACGCTGGAGACGGCGGACAGCCGTTCGGCGCAACGCATGCGCTTTGTGGCAGTGTGTCCTGGAAGCAACGGTTGGCGTTATGAAATGTTGGCGCGCGGTAGCATCACGGCCCAGGTCGCCGTCACCAGCGCAGCCGTTACGGCCAATACGCCGTTGCAGGCGGGCGACGTGACCTTGGCACGGCGCGATGTGACGATGGTGCCTGACAGTATTTCCTCCTTGCCTGGCGCCGTTGGCCTGTCGAGCCGGCGCAGCTTGCGTGCCGGCGAAGTGCTGCGCCAGGGACAGTTGGCCGCACCCATGCTGATCAAGCGGGGCAGTGCGGTCAATATCGTGGCGCGCAAGGAGCAGGTGGAGGTGAGCATGGCCGGCGAAGCGCTGGACCCGGGCGCGCTGGGAGAGGTGATCCGCGTGCGCAACGCCACCAGCGGCACGGTGATACGTGCCAGGGTGGTCGATGCGGGCGTGGTGGAGCCGGCCGATCTTACCGGCCGTTAAGGAGGTCAGTCTGCGGCGGCCGTGCGCTGCAGGCGCGTCGCCAGCTGCGTCAGCTTGGTGGCGTAGTCGGGGTCGGTGGCATAGCCGCCGCGCGCCAGGCCTTGCGCAAAGGCGCCCGCGTTGGCGCCCGTGTTCAGGGCGGCGCGGTAGCGTGGATTGTCGAGCAACACTTGCGCATAGTCGCGGAAGGCGCTGGCCTGGTCCGGATAGCTGCGGAAACGCTCGGTTTTCTTCAGCGCCGTGCCGCTGCCGGCCGCGTATTCGGTGGTGACGTTGCTGGCCACGTCGCCCTGCCATTTGCCGCCGGCCTTGATGCCGAACAGATTATTCGTGTCCGCGCCCGTACCCTGGCGCAACGGACGCTGGCCCCAGCCCGATTCCAGCGCCGCGTGGGCGGCGACGATTTCCGGCGCCACGCCCAGACGCGCACCCGTTTCTTCCGTCCACGGCTTGATCGAGGCGAGGAACTGCTGCTGTACTTCGCCGATCTCGCCGCCCTGGTTGATGCTGCCCAGCACATTGACGGGCTGGCTCTGCTCCAGGTAGGCGCGTCCTTGCGGGCTCAGGCTGGTGGCGTTGCCGCCGCCCTGTTCGATGAAGCGGGCCACTTCGCCCTGCACTTGCCGGAACACGCTACTGAAGTTGCCGTCGGAGCCGGTGGCGTCGGTGGCGCGCATATTGCTGTGTACGGCGGATGTGGCCGCCGTCGATGGCGTCGCCGCCATGGCGCGCAGTGTGGGGAAATCAGCCTGGCGCATACGTATCTTCCTCGCCATGCAGCACGCGCTGCATGATGCTGTACTGCTCTGTTAATAAATCGCTGTTGCGGGCATTCAGGCGTTTGGATTCCAGCACCATCTGCTCGAGCGCGACCCAGTCGCGCTCGGCGGTGGTGCGCGCATCTTCTTGCAACAACGCAAACAATTGTGCCATATCGCCTTGCGGGCCCAGCAGGGCAGTGACGAGGCTGACGCGCTGGCGGCGGCGCGCATCGAGCGGCTCGACGGCGGCGATGACTTGCTCGGCCAGCGCCGTCAGCTGCGCGCTCTGGTGCTGCAAGGTGGCCTGGAATTGCGCTTCCAATAAGGATTGCAGGGCGGCATAGCCGGCGCGGTCATCCACCATGCCTTGCAGCACGCGGCGCACGGCTTCCTGGCGCGTGATGCCCTTGCGCGGCGCGGTCACGATTCGCCGCCGTGGAAGCGCTGGATCAGGCCGGCCAGTTTCGATGGATCGAAGGGCAATTCGCCCTTGGCCAGCGCATCGCGCAGCATGGCCACGCGCTCGTGGTCGATTTCGGGCATGGCGCGCAGGGCGGCCATGGCCGGTTGCAGCACGGCCGATTGCAGTTCCGCCCCGGCCGACGAGCCGGCCATGGCGCCGGCGGCGCCTGCGTTCTCGGCGATCGCCTCGGCCGGCGCGACGGCGCTGCTGCGCACGGCAGCACCGGTATTGCCGGAGGAGATTTTCATACGTTGTCCCTTGCCCTTAATTTGCATGCTCATCGCGCTCCTTCTTTGCGGGCAGGCCCAGTTTGTCGCGCAGGCGCTGCAAGGTTCCCGAGTCCGGTTCGCCCACTTGCAGTTCGTCGCCTTGCGGCTTTTGTCCGGCCATGCCGAACATGGCGGCGATGCTGTCGGCCTGGCCACGCGTCAATATTAACAGTTCGATGCGGCGGTTGATGCCGGCGCTGGCATTTTTCACGTCCAGCGGCGCGCGGTCGGCCATGCCGACTACTTGCAGCACGCTGTCAGGACTCATGCTGCCGATCAGCAATTGCGCGCGTGCCGACATGGCGCGGTTGGCCGACAGGGTCCAGTTCGAATAGCCTTCATAGCCGGTATTGGCGTATTGCATCGAGTCGGTGTGGCCGACGATCAGCATCTGGTTTTCCATTTGCGCGAATACCGGGCCCATCTGGCGCAGCAGCTTGCGGAAACGGTCGGTCGGCACGGCGCTGCCGCGCACGAACATGCCTTGCTTGTCCGTATCGTGCAACATGACGCGCAAGCCGTACGGCGTGATCACCGATTGCAGATTGCTCTTCAGTCCTGCTTCGTCGCTGAGCTTGTCGAGCGCGCGCGACAGCGAAAGCAAGTCTTCCGGCGACTGGTAGCTGACCTTGGTCTGGTTTTGCGGCGCCGCGCCGGCCTTGCCTTCCTGTGTCTGCTTGCCTTCCGTGCGCGTATCGCCCGAGCCCTTGCGGGGCATGGGGAAGCGCTCGATCAGGCTGCCGCGCGGACCGCCGCTCTGTTCCGGCATGACGCCCTGGCCTTCGCCCTGGCGGCTGCTGGCCGACGCGTCCATCATGATTTCCTTCATCGCCTGCTGCTCGCGCGCGGCCATCAGCCACAGCACGAGGAAGAGCGACAGCAGGGCCAGGCAAAAGTCGGCGAACGCCACTTTCCAGGCGCCGCCATGGCCATCGTCGTCGTGCTTGCGACCGGCACGCTTGATGATGGCCTGTTCATGTTTCTCATGCGGCTTTAGCACGGCGGCCTCCCCGGCCTTGGCCCTGCTCTTGTTCGGCGCCGCCACCTTCGAGCGCAGTGATCCAGCTTTCCAGCTGGGCGAAGCTCGGCTTGATGTTCAGTTGCACCAGGCGGCGTCCCGCATCGATCGCCAGCAGGGGCGGCTTGCCCGCCACGTGCGTGACCAGCACCACTTTCACGCATTCCATGGTCGAGCCTTCCTCGCCCACCAGCTGTTTCATCATGTTGCACATCGGATCGAGCACGCCGTAGCAAAAGAAGATGCCGATGAAGGTACCGACCATGGCGGCGCCCACTTTTTCCGAAATTTCCGCCGCATCGGCGCCGTCGGCCACGGAATTCATGGCCATCACGATACCCAGAACGGCGGCCAGAATACCGAAGCCCGGCATCGCTTCGGCGATCTTGTGCAGGGACTTTGACGGTTGCAGCAGTTCGTCGTGGATGGCTTCGAGTTCCTGTTCCAGCACGCCTTCGAGCTCATGCGCGTTGATCTTGCCCATCGCCATCAAACGGAAGTTGTCGACGATGAAGGCCAGCAGCTTCGGCTCTTCCAGCACCAGCGGATAGCGCTGGAACAGGGCGCTTTCGCGCGGCGCCTCGACGTGCGCGTCGAGCGCTTTCAGGCCGCCGGCGGCCGTTTGCAGCAGTTCATACATCAGCAGCAGCAACTGGCGCTGGAATTCCGAGCCTTGCTTCTTGTGCGTGACGATCTTGCGCATCTGGTGCAGCATTTCCCCGAGTACATGCTTGGGGTTGCCCAGCACCAGGGCGCCGACGGCGGCGCCGATGATGATGATCAACTCGACCGGTTGCCAGATCGCGTGGACGGTGCCGCCCATCAGGGCGAAGCCTCCGAATACACACCCCATCACGATTAAGATACCGATAATTACCATGTCAACTGCCTTTCTGCGTCATTGTGCTACATCAATTTGATGGGTCTTGCTGAAACTACTGCTTCACTTTACGTATCTTGCAGCATGGCTTTCATCTTGCCCAGTGCCGTCTTGTTCAGCTGGCAGACGCGGGCGTCGCTCAGGTCCAGCACGGCGGCAATTTCTTTATAGCTCAGTTCGAACTCGTAGTACATCTGGATCACGCGCTGCTCGCGCTCGTCGAGCGTACGCAGCGCCTGTTCCAGGCTGCGCCGCACCATCAATTGCTCTTCCGGACTCGGTGCGCTGTCGGCCTGTCCCAGGCTTTCCTGCAGCACTTCGTCGAAACTGACGATCAGCTCGGCGTTCTCCGCCAGCTGGTATTCCTGGAAGGCTTCCGGCGTCAGCTTCAGGGCGGCCATGATTTCCGCGTCCAGCGGCTCGCGCCCCAGGCGCCGGGTCAGGGCGCGCACGCTGTCGCGCAATCGATGGCTTTCCTGGCGCACGGCGCGCGGGCGCCAGTCCTGGCGCCGCAGCTCATCGAGGATGGCGCCGCGGATGCGCAGGCTGGCATAGCTGCCGAAAGACTGGTCTGGCACGCCGTAGCGGCGCAAGGCTTCGAGCAAACCCATCAGGCCGATCTGTTCCATGTCGTCGCGGTCGATGGCGCCCGACACCTGCGAATTGAGCTGGCGTACGATGCGCTTCACCAAAGGGGCATACGCCACCAGATGTTGTTGCTCTTCAGCAACGCTGAGCACGGCCGCGCAAGCGCTGGCGGCGGCATATTCGCCGGCGCCATACGCTTCCTGGTATTGCTCTGCATAGGCCACGGGGTCTCCCACTAGGTCGGCTGGCGTGTTGGCTTATTCAATGATCAGCTTGCCGACCATGACTTCGGTGTAGGGCTTTTCCATCTGTTCGCGTTCATAGCTGACATTGAATGCCTTGTTGATCTGTTCGGCAAATTGCTCCACCGTCATGGTCTGTGCCTTGTCCATCGGAAAGCTCGACAAGGTACTCACGGCGATCGAGCGCATCAGCGGCAAGTGGTCCTTGGTCAGTTTTTCCTTTTCCTCGGTGGTGGCGATCACCAGGTCGGCCGACAGGTAATGCGTATCGCTGTCGCCGGGTCCGCGGCGCAGCATCACGATGACCTTGTCGAGGGTGATGAACTTGCGCGCCTTCTTGCCCGTGGCGGGCGGTGGCGAGGCTTTAGTTTCGGCAGCCTCGGCATGGCCGGCGACCGGCTTGGCCAGGTACCACATGGCGCCACCGGCCGCGCCGGCAGCGAGCACGGCCACGGCGATGAAGCCGGCTATCAATTTCATTTTCGTATTCATCAGGCGGTATCTCGCTCATCCATGGCGTAAGTGGTAGCGGCAGTGCTGCCGTCGGACAGGGCGCGCCCAGGTTCGGCGTCGTCGTTCTGGCGGCCTGGCTGACGCTGGCCGCGCGCATCGCCTTCGGCAAACGCCTGGGCGGCAGGGCTGCGCGGGGTGGCGCTGATATTGACGGCCACATCGGTGTACTGGCGCTGTGCCAGGTCGCTGCGCATGTTTTCGCCGATGCCTTGCAACTGGCGCAACACTTCCGAGTTCGACGCCGTGACGTTCACTTGCAGCGCGCCGGCCGTGTGGCGGATGGAAATTTCAATGCGGCCCAGCATCGGCGGATCGAGGCGGATCGTCGCGTGTTCGCTGTTGCGCCCGATCTGTGTCTGCAGGCGTTCGCCCAGCGCTTCGCGCAACGGTTCCTGCCATTGCTGGGCAGGGCCGTTGAGTTTGATCGTGTCGGCGCCCGGCGTTGCAGCGGCGCCATTGTTTACGCCGGTGGCCGGGCCCGGGCTGACGGGCGTGGCCGCAACAAGGCCGCGCTCGCCATCGCGCGTGGCGGCGGGTGCCGCTGCCGCCGGCGTGGCCGTCATGGCCGGCGCCGCATCGAAGCTGGCGGCTGGCAGCGCGGTCTTGCTGCCGGCCGCAGACGCTGGTGTTGGCTGGGCTGCCGCTACCGGTTCGCCCAGATCGCGTGCTGGCGCCATCCTGGCCGTCTGCACATTGAAAGCAAGGGCATCGGGATGCAGGCGGCTGTTCAGGTCCAGGGTCTGCTGTGCATTGCCTTGTTGCGTAGCGGCTACGTCAGCGTTTCCCTTGGCGGCGGCAGCGTCAGCTTGGGGCGACACGGGCAGCATGGGCGCCATCAGCGGTGGCGTCATGGCGGGCAGGCCCGCGTCCTGCGTTGTCGCAGCCTGAGCGATGTCGGCAGCTACGTCCGTGGCGGGGACGCCATCGTCCGTCACGTCCGCGGCCAGGTCTTGCGCCAAGGCGGCATCGCTGGCGACCGTTCTCTGCGCTGGCGTGGGCAGGGAGAACAGGATGTTGCGCGCGGTGCCACTCTCGGGCGCGTCCTTGCTCACGGACGCGTTAACGCCCGCCTCGGCGCTCCTCGATGGCGTGGTCGCAGTGCTCTGTGTTGGGTTGAAGCTCATTTTCATGCTGGATTCTCATCTTGATACATGGCATTTTCAATCGCATACGCGACCCAGCCTTCTTGTTTCGAATGGATTTCGCCCAACTGCATGCCCAGGCGATATTTTTCGTCGGAACACGCCTGGTATGCCTGCGCATGCGCCTTGCGCAAGGCGAGCAGGGCGGCTTTTTCACGTTCGCTCAATATGCCCAGGCTGGCAAGGTGCTGCGCCAGTTTTCTGTCGAGTAATTCCAGCGCATCCCAGTTCTGGCTGGCACTGGCCGCCAGTACTTCGCGGGCCAGCTGGAGCGACAAGGGGGTGCTATCCATTCTTGGCCTGGACGCCGAGCCAGCCTTGTTTGATCGTCGTCAACAGCGTGGTCACCTCGTCGATCAGGGCCGGATCGAGCGTGATGCCGGCCGAATACAGGCGGCCGGTGCAGTACTCGTACAGGCGGCCCAGATTGCCGACGACTTCGCCGCCATTCTCGAAATCGAGCGAGCTCGACAGTCCGTTGATGATTTCCGTACATTTGTTCAGGCTGATGGCCTTTTGTTCATAGCGCTTGCCGACGATATGTCCGCGCGCGCGCGCCAGTTCTTCCAGCAAGCCGTCGGTGAGCAGCAAGACCAGTTCGACCGGGGTGGCGCGCGACGTCTGCGCATCCAGGTTGACGGCGTGGTAATTACTGTATGCATCGTGATTCATTATTTTTTCTCACTGTAAAAGCTTGGTGCGGCTGGAAGGCCGGCGCCGCCGTCATGCAGACGGCGCCGGCCTCTATTTAGTCTTGTCGCTGCTGAACAGGGCATCGAACATATCGGTCGTTTGCGCCATGCGTGCCTGCAACGATTGCAGTTGGGTGAACTGCGCCTTGTAGCGGTTGTACATCGCCGTGTAGTCGGCCTCGAACTTGGTCTGGCGTTCGCCCAGCGATTTTTGCAGCTTGGATACCGAGGTTTCGCGTTGCGTCAGCATGCCGTTGGAGGAAGTCCAGCTGTCGACGAACTTGTTGAGCTTGCCTGCGATGCCGCTCGGTGTGTTGCTCGAGTAGTTGCCGATTGCCTTGTCCAGCCCGGCCGGATTGGCTTTCATCGCCGCTTCGAACTTGGTCGTATCGAGCGCCAGCGTGCCGTTGCGCTGCGCCGTGATGCCGAAAGTGGCCAGCGATCCCGCGGCCGTTTCGCGCAGGGTGCGCACCAGCTGGTCGCGCAGCACGCGCACGCCGCTGTCGGTGGAAAAGACGCCTGCCGCCTTACCGGACGATGGATCGCCCGGATCGGTCAAACCGTCGAGTACGGCCTTGAGCTTGTTGTAGGCGGTGACAAAGCTCTGCGCATTGGTCGTCGTGGCGGACGAATCGAGCGCCACGGTCAGTGTCATCGGCGCGTCGCCGATGGCCTGGGCCTTGGTAAACGTCATCTTCACGCCGTCGATGTTGCTGAAGGTATTCGACGATTGCTCGACGCGGCTGCCATTGTCGACCCCATCTACAGGCCGGGCGCCGACCCAGAGGATGGCGTTTTTGGCCTCGACCAGCTCTTTCGGCTTGGGTGTCATCGCCGTTCCCAGGGCACCGCTACCGAGCGCACTAGTGTCAAAGTCCAGTTTTCCTTCCGCGCCGCTGACATTCGAGGTCAGTACCAGCTGGGCCACGCCGCCGATGGTGATGACGGAGGCGGTCACGCGCGAGTTGTTTTTGGGTTCCGCATTGATGGCGGCGGCAATTTCCTTGACCGACAGCAACTGGTCACCATTGTTGTTGGCCTTGCTCAAGTCCACCGTGAAATCACCGGTGCCCACCTTGATTTTCAGTGTGCCAGCCTCGGCGCTAGGGGTATCCCCCAGGTTACCGAACGACACCTGGTGATTTGTGGCGACCTGTTCCACGAACAGCGAATAGGTGCCCGCTGCCGCCGTCGAAGAAGTCGTGGCGCTGCCCAGCGCAGTGTTGCTGAGGGCGGCGCTCTGCGTCAGCAGGGTCTTGCCGTTAGTCAGTCCCAACAAGCTGGAGCTGAAGGAGGTCAAGGCCATTTTCAGGTTCACCAAGCCACCCGAAGTGGCTGTGGCGGCCTTGGTCTGGGCAGTGATGCGCGCCTGCAGATCGGCCGTGTATTTGTCGGTCAATGCCTGGGCAGACGCCGTCGGGTCGTAGGTATTCGAAGCGGAAGTGGAAAAGGCCATGTCAAACTCCTAAAATTAGCATGCAGGATATACCCAATGACAAGGCGACCAAATATTCACTTTTCTGAAATTATTTCTGTAAAACATTATTTTACCTGCCCGCGGAACCAGAACTGCGTCGCCAGCTCATCTTGTCGCTTGGCATCGACACGTTGTTGCTCGTTTGCAACATGCTTTTGTTTTTGCGTCAACACCTGGTCCAGCACCTCGCGTTTCGCCCAGGCCGTATTCAAGGCGCGCTGCGAGACGGCCATGTTGGCTTCGTGCAGGTGCAAATCGGTACGATGCTGGTCGGCCATCTGCATGACCGCTTGCTTGAAGTTGCCGCAATTGACAGACAGGGCCAGGGGCAGGGCGCCGCTGGGGCCGCTATCCGTGTACAGGCCCGTCAGGCGCTCCAGGTTTTTATGGTAGCGTTCGCGCACGGCCGTCTGCGCCGCCATTTCGCCTTGCAGGCGCTCCACTTCGGTGCTGCGCAGGCCGACCAGGGTGGTCAGGTTGCGGATGGTATGCGCGTCGCTCACATATGCTCCTAGGCCATGATTTGTTCAAGTTGTTCGATGCACGGCCCCATCGGCGCCTCTTCCTTGGTGCCCTGGCACAAGAAGGCTTCGATGGGGGCGTGCAGCTGTACCGCGCGGTCGGTAATCGGATCGGCGCCCGGCACGTAGGCGCCCAGCGGGATCAGGTCGCGCACGCGCGCATGGCGCGCCATCGACGCTTTCAGCGCGCGCGCCGCCTGCATGTGCTCGGGCGTGATCACCTGCGCCATGCAGCGGCTGATCGAGGCGGCGATGTCGATGGCGGGGTAGTGGCCCCGCTCGGCCAGTTCGCGCGTGAGCACGATGTGGCCGTCGAGAATCGCGCGCGCGGTGTCGACCACCGGGTCTTGCTGGTCGTCGCCTTCGGCCAGCACCGTGTAGATGGCGCTCATGCTGCCATCCTGGTGGGCGCCGTTGCCGGCGCTTTCCACCAGTTGCGGCAGGTTCGAAAAGACGGAGGGCGGATAGCCGCGCGTGGCGGGCGGCTCGCCCAGGGCCAGCGCCACTTCGCGCAAGGCCATGGCGTAGCGCGTCAGCGAGTCGACCAGCAGCAGCACGTGCTTGCCCTGGTCGCGGTAATGCGCGGCAATCGAGTGGCACAGTTCGGTGGCCATGATGCGCATCAGGGGCGACTCGTCGGCCGGTGCGATCACCAGCACGGCCTTCTTGAGACCTTCGGCGCCGAGCGACTTTTCGACGAATTCGCGCACTTCGCGACCGCGTTCGCCGATCAGGCCGACGACGACGACATCGGCCACCGTCTGGCGCGTGATCAGGCCCAGCAGTACGCTTTTTCCCACGCCGGAGCCGGCCATCAGGCCCACGCGCTGTCCCTTGCCCAAGGTCAGCATGCTGTTGATGGCCCGCACGCCCACGTCGAGCGGCTCGACCACCGGTTGTTTCTTCAGGGGATTGATCTTGGGTGGCGTCACTTCCAGGACGTGCTCGCCGCCGAGGCGGCCCAGATCGTCGATCGGCTCGCCCAGGCCATTGACCATGCGGCCCAGCCACGAGGGGCCGATCTGCAGGCTGGCCTTGTCGGGCAGGGGCAGCACGCGCGCGCCCGTGGTCAGGCCGGTGGCCTTCTTGAAGGGCATCAGGTAGGACAGTTTTTCGCGAAAGCCGACGACTTGCGCGTCGAGCCACTCGCCGCTCACAGTTTCAATTTGACAACGCTGGCCCGTGTGCAGCCGGCAGCCGGCGCTTTCCAGCAGCAGGCCGGAAGCGCCGACCAGGCGGCCGGTCGGTGTCGCGACCGGAATATCGCCGATCTCGAAACTGCGCAGCGTGTCGGCGATCATGCAGGCGCGCCCTGGTCAGCGTGTTCGGCGGCCAGCGCCAGGTGGCTGCTGACTTGCTCCATGCAGGCCGACAGGCGCTGGTGGCAGCCCGCGTCGACTTCATTGTCGCCCGCCTTGATGCGGCATTCGCCCGCGTCGAGGCGCGCGTCGGCGATCAGGTTCCAGCGCTTGGCGCGCTTCGGATCGAGTTCGCTGATGCGTTTGAGTTCTTCCGGATTGAGGAAGACGTCGATTTCTTCGCGCGTGGGCGGCATCGAGGCGAGGGTCTCGTCGACCAGGGCCAGCAATTGCACCGGCTGCAGCGCCAGTTCCGCGCGGATCACCTGGCGCGCCACCTTGGCCACCAGGTCGACCACTTCCTTGCGCTGCGCTTCGCGGTAGTCGGCGCGCACTTTTTTCAGGTCGCGCAAAATCGCGTCGACGGGACGCGCCAGCCGGTCCAGCGCCACCAGGGTTTCATTGCGGCCTTCTTCGCGGCCCTGCACCATGCCATCGCTGCGTCCGGTGTCGTAGCCGTCCTGCTGGCCTTGCACCAGGCCCACTTCGTAGCCGTCGCGCTGGCCCTGCTCGAAACCTTCCGAGACGGATGCCTGCCACTGGCCATCCGTATCCTCGTTGGAGGCACGCTGGCCGGCGGCGATGAATTGCGACAGGGGCGGGAAACGATACGAGCGGAAGTGTTTCATTCGATCACCGCTTCGGCAAACAGTTGCACTTCGATCTCGCCCGCATCGGCGAGGCCCTTGACGGTGGCCATGATTTCCTGGCGCGTCTGTTCGATACGCGACAGTGGCACGGGGCCGGAACGGCGCATCATGTCTTCGAAGCTCTGCGCCTGGCGACGCGGCATGGTTTTCAGCACGGCATCGCGGATCGCCGGTTCCGCGCCCTTCAGGGCGATGGCCCACTGTTCCATCGGCACGTCTTCCAGGATGCGCGTGAGCGTGACATCGCTTTGCGTGGACAGGATCAGGAAGTCGTACATGCTCAGTTCGATTTCCGAGACCACGTCCGGGTCGTGCGCGCGCAGCAATTCGACCAGCGCGGCGCGGTTGCCCGGCATGCGGTTGAGGATTTCGGCGGCCTGGCGTATGCCTTCGACGCTGGTGCTTTGCGTGTCGAGCGTGCCCAGGCAGCGGCCCACCAGTTCATCGAGCTCGACCAGCAGGTCGCGGTCGATCTCGTCCAGGCGCGCCAGGTTCAGCAAGACCAGGTCGCGGCCTTCGACGGGCAGGGCGTCAAGGATCTGGCCGGCCAGCGCGGGCGGCAAAAAGGCCAGGAACACGGCTTGCATCTGCACGTGCTCGTTGACGATGTATTCGGCCAGCCATTTTGGCGAGGCCCACTGCAGGCGCGCCATTTTTGGACGGATGGCGTCGCCATAGATGTTGTTGAGCACGCTATTTGCGATATCGCTGCCCAGCGCCATGTCCAGCGAGCGCTTCAGGTAGCTGCGCGAGGCGCCGTGCACGCCGCTTTGCTGGCGGTAGTCGTCGAAGAAGGTCTGCATGGCCGTTTTGACGGATTCGACCTTGATGCCGCTCATGCGCGACATCACTTGCGTGACTTCCAGCAATTCTTCGCGCGACAGGCAGCGCAGCACGTTGGCTGCCTGTTCCTCGCCTATGCTCAGCAGCACGATGGCGGCCTGCTCCACGGGATTCAGGCTGGCGCTTTCGTACTCGGCGCCGTCGGAAGGATTATTGTTGTTGTTGAGTTCGGCCATTTTTCTGCATCCATTGTTTGACGACTTCGGCGACACGCTCGGGTTCTTTTTCAGCCAGCACTTTCAGGTGATCGACCATCACGTCGACCGCCGAGCCTGGTGGCGGCAAATCATAGTTTTCCAGCAGCGGTACGACCGGCATGCTGCCAGTGCCGGTCGCTTCGCCTTCGAGCGCCAGCGGGCTGCCATTCACGCCCAGAGCTGGCGCGCCAGCGGCTGCCACGCCAGTCGTGCCGGCGGCGCTGCTGCCGCCCAGTGCCGGCGCAGGATCGAGTTGTTTCAGTGCCGGCGGCGTCATGCGCGTGGTCAGCAAACGCATCAGCGGACGCAGGATCAGGAAGTAGCCGAGCACGGCGCCCAGGGCGTACAGCAGCCAGCTGCTGAAATCGACGACGGTATCGCGCTCTTCCCACCACTGCGCCACGGGCGGCTTGGCAGGGAAGGCCAGCGCAGTCAGGCTCAGGCTGTCGCCGCGCTGGGCGTTGATGCCCAGGCCGCTGTTGAGCATTTTTTCAATATTGCCCAGTTCAGCAGGGGTCCAGCCGGTTTTCGGATTCGGTGCGGCGGCGCTGTTGAGTACGACGGCCACGCTGAGTTTTTCCAGGCGGCCACGGCTGCGCTTGATCTGCGTGATGCTGCGGTCATACGCGTACTGGCGCGTGGTGGCGTTCTTGCGTGCAGTGCCGTCGTCGGCCGCTTTCGGTGCGCCATTGGCCGGCGCGGCGCCGGCGGCGTCGGCCGGTGCCGGCACGGCGGCCGCTGGTGGGCGATTCGACAGGCTGCCGGGAACGCCGGCCACGGTGCGGTTGCGCTCCTGCTCTTCGCGCATCGCTTCGCTCGTCACTTTCGGGGCTTCGCCGTATTTTTCCAGCGTTTCGTCCACACGGTCGTTGTTCACGGCGGCCGTCACGCTGAGCTTGAAGTTGTCTTCGCCGATCACAGGACCGAGCAGGCCCGTGACGTTGCGGCGGATTTCATCCTGGAATCGCTTCGCGCCTTCATTGCCAGCGGCCGAGGCGTCGAAGCCGTCCGTCAGGTCGACGTGCGAGGACAGCAGGTTGCCGCCCTGGTCGACCAGGCTCACGCGCGTAGGCGCCAGGCTGGCGACGCTGCCGGCCACCATGTTGATGACGGCGGCGATCTGTTCCGGCGCCAGGGTGCGGCCCGGTTTCAGCGCCACGACGATCGAGGCGGAGGACTTGTCACCATCGCTGGCGACAAACGAGGTCGACTTGGCAATCGACAGATGGACGCGCGCCGAAGCGATCGCGTCCATCGTCATGATGCTTTGCGCCAGTTCGCCTTCCAGGCCGCGGCGGAAGCGCACGTCCTGCACGAATTGCGATACACCCAGCGGGTCATTCTTGTCCATCAGCTCCAGCCCGGCCGGCAACTGCGCCGTCACGCCCTTCGAGGCGAGCAGCATGCGCACCTTGCCCAGCATGGCATCGGGCACCAGCACCTGGCCGCTGTCCGGATGCAAACGGTAGGGGATGTGCTCGGCGTCCAGCGTGGCCATCATGTCCGTCACGGCCACTTTTTCGCGCGCGCCAAACACCGGCTTGTAGTTGGCCTGGTCGCGCCAGGCATACATGGTCACCATGGCGGTGATGCCGATGGCCAGCACGACGATGGGAACCAGGTTTTTCAGCAGGGCGGGCGGGATGGCGGGCTGGGCACTAAGGCGCCAGCGCGCAAATGCGGACTTCATGGGGGTAATCACTTGGGGTAACTTTCGCTGGGAGGCTGGGCGTGGATCAGGGCGTGAAGATTACAGGGGCAGTTTGATGAGTTCGTCGACGGCGCCCATGACCTTGTTGCGCACCTGCATCAACATGGAGAAGGACAGGCTCGCTTCCTGGCTGGCCAGCATGGCGCCTACCATATCGTCACTCTTGCCACTGTCGACATCGCTCATTTTCTGCGCTGCCATGCGGTCGTCGCCGTTGACCTTGCCGATGGCGTCTTTCATGCTTTGCGCGAAGGAGAAACCGGATGGCTCCTGCGTGCCGAACTGGGCGGCGGGCGCGATGCTGGCGCCCAGGGCGTGCGCGTCATTGCTCAGTGCTGCCAGATCGGCCTTGATCAGACCTGCGAGTTCGTTGCTCATCTTGCCCTCTACTTTCAATATGCGGTGACGTATCAATCAGAATTACTGGTGTTGCCAATCCGGCAGTCGTGCATGTAAATGCCATCCTGCGCGGCCCGATCCGCAAGGCCCATCAGTTTTATCAGTTGCCACACCATCCGCTCAAGCAGACTCAAACAAACCCGGTAAACTCACTGCGAGATGATTTACATGGCCATGATAACTAATAATTAACTGATAAAAGTTTCTGCTGGTGGCAATAACAAGGACTGAAAACTGCCATAAAAACCGGAATCAGGTAAGCGCAATGGCGCACTGCAAATCACTATTTTGTCACTGTAAGCTTACCTCGCGGCAACTATAAAGTAAAGAGAGGATTGGCTCAAGGAATATTGATACATGGCAATATTCAGCTTTTTCATGTATTGTTCAGCACCGTAGTCATCTAGCATGCGATACGATGCGCAATCGTTTGCTTGCGCACCTGTCGGCAAAGCCAAGATGATGCTGTATTTAATTTCGGGCGATCCGTATAATTTGTTCTGCCACCGCAATACCGACATGACTACTACATGACAATCATTACCAAGACAGATCAAACTGCGCGCCATCAAGTCCTCGATTCCTGTCTGCTTGGACGTCCTGTCCATTTGCTGCATGTATTCGGCGCCCAGCTGCGCGACGACCTGGCTACGGCCCTGCGCCAGCCGATGAGCCGTCGTTACTGGGGTAATTTCCAGATCGACGCGGTGACGTTGGCGCGCGCGGAAAACGAGGACAGCGTGAATCGCTGGCTGAATTTTTCCACGTCCGCCGGCCAGACGGGCTTTACGCTCGAACGGCAGATACTCTTGAGCGTGCTGAACTATCGTTACGGTAGTGCCGGCGCCAAGGGCGTGCTGCCCGATCCGGCGCAGGTGCGCGTGACTGCCACCGAGGAGCGCCTCGCTGTGGTGCTGGGACAACAGTTGGTGAACAGCTTGTTTACCCGCATCCACAAGAATTTGCAAAGCGTGGGCAAAAGCAGCGACATCGACACCAGTGCCGAGGTCGCCGTGCAACCGGGCGTGCATCCGCCGCGCGGCAGCTGGGTCGTCAGCGTGGCGCTCAGCGATGTCGCGGCGGGGCAGAGCGGCCACTTCTGGTTCTCGCTGGACAAGCGGCTGATGGCCGACGTGCTGCGCGGCTTGCTGCCCGAGCGCGCGCAGGCGAAGAAAGCCTTGCGCGGCAGTGTGCGCCCGCTCGCTTCGCGCCTGCAAGTGACCCTGGAAGGGCGGCTCGTCAGCAAGCAGGTGCAACTGGGCGCCTTGTTCGACCTGCGCGTGGGCGATGTGATTCCCGTCAGCCTGAGCCGCACCGACGTCATGCTCGACGATTCCCGTTTATTTACAGCGGCTGTTTCCGAACACAAGGGCAAGCTCTGTTTAACCTCATTTGAAGATGTCGAATAATATGAATATCACCGATACCAACCAGAGCGAAACCCTGCTGGAAGACCTGGGCGATGACATGATCATCGACCAGGGCGACATGTCCGACGTGGCCAGCACCCGCGCGCGGCGCGATATTCCGCAGATGATGCGCAAGATTCCCGTCACCCTGACCTTGGAAGTGGGCTCGGCCCGCATTTCGCTGGAAGAACTGATGGCCATCGGCCCGGAAAGCGTGATCGAACTCGACATGCTGGCCGGCGAACCGCTGGTGATCAAGGTCAACGGCACGCCGATCGGCCGTGCCGAAGTGGTGGTGGCCGGCGAGAACTATGGCCTGAAAGTCATCGACCTCGACGGTCTCAATCTCGACCTGATGACAGCATGAAGCTGGCGGTACCCGGTTTGAGCCGGCGCCGTGGCGCGCTGGCTGCCGCGCTGGCTGTCCCCATTCTGATGCTGTGCTGCAGCGCCGCCGGGGCGCAGGATTTGTTGTCCGGCGTGGTGCCTGGCGCGAAGACCGACCTGTCGGTGAAGATGCAGATCCTCGTCGTCATGACCCTGCTCGGGCTGCTGCCCGTGATGGTCATGATGATGACCAGCTTTACCCGCTTCGTCATCGTGCTGTCGCTGTTGCGCCAGGCCCTGGGCCTGCAGCAGGGTTTGCCCAACCGTATCGTCACGGGCATCGCCCTGATTCTCACCTTGCTCGTCATGCGCCCCATCGGCGAGCAGGTGTGGAAGGACGCGTTCGTGCCCTACGACCGCGACCAGATCGGCATGCAGGAAGCGCTGAAGATCGCCGAAGTGCCGATTTCGCGCTTCATGCTGGCGCAGACGAGCAAGGCTGCGCTGGCGCAGATCGCCCACCTGGCCGGCGAGCCGGCTAGCATGCGCCCGCAAGACCACAGTTTCACGGTCAAACTGGCGGCGTTTGTGTTGTCCGAACTCAAGACGGCGTTCCAGATCGGCTGCATGCTGTTCATACCGTTCCTCATCATCGATCTGGTGGTGGCGTCCGTGCTGATGGCGATGGGCATGATGATGCTCTCG
Organism: Janthinobacterium sp. 64; assembly: GCF_002813325.1. Taxonomy (NCBI): domain Bacteria; kingdom Pseudomonadati; phylum Pseudomonadota; class Betaproteobacteria; order Burkholderiales; family Oxalobacteraceae; genus Janthinobacterium; species Janthinobacterium sp. 64. The sequence continues at coordinate 297,220 of NZ_PHUG01000001.1, forward strand.
CCGCTCGTCATTTCGCTGCCGTTCAAGCTGCTGCTGTTCGTGCTGGTCGACGGCTGGACCCTGACCGTCAACACCCTCGTTACCAGCATACAGGGCTATTGATCGATGTTTACCCCTGAAATCGCCGTCGACCTGATCATTGAAGCGTTGCATGTCGTCATGCTGCTGGTGGTGATCCTGGTCGTGCCAGGTTTGCTCATGGGCTTGCTGGTTGCGCTGGTGCAGGCGGCCACCTCGATCAATGAACAGACCATGAGTTTCCTGCCGCGCCTGCTGGTTACCCTGTTGGCGCTGATCCTGGCCGGACGCTGGATGGCCGGTTACCTGATGGATTATTGCGTGTCCATTTTTCAGCGCGCGGCGACCCTGGTCGGATAGCGCCACGCGCCCATGGATCAGATTTTCAATCAGGTGCTGCCGTTTCTGCTGGCCGTGTGGTGGCCGTTCTGCCGCATCCTGGCCATGCTCAGCGCCTCGCCCGTGATCGGCGACGGCGCCGTGCCCGTCACCGTGCGCATCCTGCTGTCGCTGGTGCTGGCGATCCTGATGCTGCCCGTGATGCAGGCCTCGGGCATCTCGCAGGACTTGTTGAAAATCGATCCATTTTCCCTGTACGCCATCGTCGCCACCCTGGAGCAGGCCGTCATCGGTTTCGTCCTTGGCCTGGCCTTCCACTTCGCCATGTCGGTGATGTCGGTGCTCGGCTACATGGTGTCGAGCCAGGTGGGCTTTTCCATGGCCGTCATGAACGATCCACTCAACGGCACCTCGTCGGACGTCATCACGGGCCTGCTCACCATCATGTGCATGATCGTCTTCTTTGCCGTCGACGGCCATCTGGTGCTGACGGGCGTGATCGGCGCCAGTTTCAAGGCCTGGCCCGTGGGGCAGGGCTATGCCCCGCTGCTGCTGCAGACGGTGGCGTACAACGTGGCGTGGATCTTCGCCGCCGCCATGCTGCTGGCCTTGCCCATCGTCTTTTCCACCATGGTGGTACAACTGGGCTTCGGCTTCCTGAACCGCGTGGCGCCGTCGCTGAACCTGTTTTCGCTGGGCTTTTCCATGATCACCGTGTTCGGCCTGCTGATGCTGGGGCAGATCGTGCGTTTTATTCCCGAGCACTACATCGCCATGACGAACCGCGTGCTCGACATGATCGCCGAACAGATGCGGGTGGCCCATGGCTGACAATAGCACCGGCGACAAGACCGAAAAGGCGTCACAGCAAAAGCTGAAGAAATCGCGCCAGGAAGGGCAGGTGGTGCGTTCGCGCGACCTGTCGACGGCGCTGGGCATCCTGATCAGCATGAAGCTGTTCGTGTTTCTGCTGCCTTCTTATCTGGATACCTTCCGCGGACTGTTCGCCATGGCTTTCATGCCGCTCGACAGCAAGGGCGCGCTCGACAATGCCATGTCGATGGCGTTTACCACCTCGGTGGGCTTGCTGATCAAGATGATCGTGCCGCTGTTCTGCGTGCCCCTGTTTGTCGTGCTCGGCTCCTTGATTCCCGGCGGCTGGGTCATCAGCACGAAGAACTGGATGCCGAAGATGGAGCGCCTGAGCCCGGCCAAGAATCTGGGCCGCCTGGTGTCGCCCAAGCATGGCTTTGAATTCGGCTTGTCCATCGCCAAGGCCGCCGTGCTGGGCATGGTGATCGTGCATGTCTGCCGTTCCAGCCTGGTGCAGTACGTGGATTTGCAGCACCGGCCCCTGCAGCAAGCCATGCTCGATGGCTCGGCCTTGATGCTCGACGGCCTGATGGCCCTCATTTCCGTCTTCATCCTGTTTGCCATCATCGACGTGCCGGCGCAGGCCTTCTTTTTTGCCCGCGACCAGCGCATGAGCAAGCAGGATCTCAAGGAAGAGCATAAAAGCAGCGAAGGCCGGCCCGAAGTGCGCCAGCGCATCCGCCAGTTGCAGCAGCAGATCGGCCGGCGCAGCGTGCGCAAGACCGTGCCCGACGCCGACGTGGTGATCGTCAACCCCGAGCATTACGCCGTTGCATTGAAGTATGACCAGGACCGCGCCGAGGCGCCGTTTGTCGTTGCCAAGGGCGTCGACGAGATGGCGCTGTATATCCGGCAAGTGGCGAAAGAACATCATATTGAAACGCTGGAGTTGCCGCCGCTGGCGCGCGCCATCTACAACACCAGCCAGGTACAGCAGCAGATTCCCGTGCAGCTGTACCAGGCCGTGTCGCAGGTGCTTAACTACATACTGCAGCTGAAAGCATTCCGGTCCGGGCAGCGTGCTGCCCAGCCCGTATTACCCACCGAGATGGCCGTGCCATCTCATCTGAGCGAGGTAGTCCCTTCATGAATTTCCTGAACCGGTTGGTTGCCGAAATGCGCCGCCACAAGTTCGCCACGCCGCTGTTCCTGCTGGTGATCCTGGCAATGATCATCCTGCCGCTGCCGCCCGTGCTGCTCGATATCTTGTTCACTTTCAATATCGTGCTGGCACTGATCGTCATCCTGGTCAGCGTGTCGGCCAAGCGGCCGCTCGATTTCTCCGTCTTCCCGACGGTGATCCTGGCCACCACCATGCTCAGGCTGACGTTGAACGTGGCGTCGACGCGCGTGGTGTTGCTGCACGGACATACAGGCGCGGACGCGGCCGGTAAGGTCATCGAGGCCTTCGGTAACGTGGTGATCGGCGGTAACTTCGTCGTCGGTATCGTGGTCTTCGTGATCTTGATGATCATCAACTTCGCCGTCGTCACCAAGGGTGCCGAGCGTATTTCCGAGGTGTCCGCGCGCTTTACCCTCGATGCCTTGCCGGGCAAGCAGATGGCCATCGATGCCGACCTGAACGCCGGCCTGATCAACCAGGAAAAAGCCCAGATCCGCCGCAAGGACGTGGCCGCTGAAGCGGATTTCTATGGCGCCATGGACGGCGCGTCGAAGTTCGTGCGCGGCGATGCCGTCGCCAGTATTTTGATCTTGATCATCAACATGGTCGGCGGCGTGGCCATCGGCTCGCTGATGCACGACCTGTCGTTCGGAGATGCTTTCCGTCAATACGCACTGCTGACCATCGGTGATGGTCTGGTGGCGCAGATCCCGGCGCTGCTGCTGTCGGCCGCCGCCGCCATCCTGGTGACGCGTATCAGCGATTCGGGCGACTTCGAACAGCAAGTGGCGGGCCAAGTGCTGACTTCGCCAACGGTGATCTTCAGCGCGTCCGGCATGATGGTGGCGCTGGCCTTGATCCCGGGCATGCCGTGGTTCATGTTCATGACCTTTGCCGGCGTGCTGGCCTTCGTCGCCTGGCGCCTGACCAAGCGCGTGAAGGGGCCCGATACGGCCGGCATGGCGGCCATCGAGGCGGCCTTGCGCGAGGACAAGCCTGCCGAGATGGAGTGGCAGCAGCTGCCTGCCGTGCAACCGCTGATGGTGATGCTCGGCTATAAACTGGTGGGCATGGTGGATAAAACGCAAGGCGAACCGTTGACCAAGCGCGTCAAGGGCGTGCGCCAGAGCCTGTCCGAATCGATGGGCTTGCTGCTGCCGAATATCGGCGTGCGCGACGACCTGGCCCTGAAGCCGTCGCAGTATGCGATCGTGCTGTCGGGCACCGTGGTGGCGCAGGCGGAAGTGCAGGCCGACCGCCTGATGGCGATCCCGTCGCCGAACGTGTATGGTCAGCTCGATGGCATTCCCGGCATCGAACCGGCCTACGGCATGCCCGTCACCTGGATCGAACCCGGTGAAAAGGCGCATGCGCTGGGCCTGGGCTACCAGGTCATCGAGGCGCCCAGCGTGATCGCCACGCACTTGTCGAAGATGGTGCGCGAATACTTGCCGGAACTGTTCCGCCATGAAGACGTCTCGAATATGATGGAGCGCCTGACGGCCCTGTCGCCCAAGCTGGCCGGCGCGCTGGACAAGGCCCTCACGCACACGCAGATGCTGCGCGTGTTTCGCGTCTTGCTGGCAGAAAACGTGTCACTGAAGGATATCGTGCCCATCGCCACCACCTTGCTCGACAGTTCGGAAACCACCAAGGACCCGATCCTGCTGGCGGCCGAAGTGCGCTGCGCGCTGCGGCGCCAGATCGTCAGCGGCCTGTTTGGCCAGAAGATGGAAATGCAGGCGTTTAACCTCGGTGGCGAGCTGGAAAACATGCTGCTCGGTTCGCTGAACCAGGCGCGCCAGTCCGGCAAGGTGACCCTGGATAATTACCCGATCGACCCGCACCTGCTGTCGCAGCTGCAAGTGAACATGCCGGTGGCGCGCGAGCAGATGAAGCAGCAGGCCACGCCGCCGCTGCTGCTGGTGCTGCCGCAGATCCGTCCGCTGCTGGCCCGCTATGCGCGCCTGTTCGCGCCTGGCCTGCATGTGCTGTCGTATAACGAAATCCCGGAAAACCGCGAAGTGAGCATCATCGGCACGGTGGGGTAAACGGTGGAATAAACAAAAAACGGCGCTGCGGGCGCCGTTTTTTTATGCTGCATCAATCTTGCTCGTCGATCGGTGGCAGCAGCTCGTGCTCCTGGCCGTCGGCCAGCAGCAGCACGGTGCGGCCTTGCGCCGTTTCTTCCTCATCGCCATAGTCGTAACCGAGCGGCGCCGCCACTTCCTTCGAGACGATGATGGGCTCCTCTTCGGCTTCGGCTTCGGCGGCGTGTGCCGCGGGCGCTTCGGGATCGGCCGCCGCTTCCGCTTCCGGCTGCGTCAGCAGCAGGGCCACTTCGGCCATGGCACGGAACAGGGGCAGCGACAGCGAGGCGGCGCCCGCTTGCATCGGGTAGTTGCCATGCACGCGCTGCGCGTGCAACTGGCGGTTCAGGCGGCAGCGCACCAGACGCAGCCCGGCGCGCCGCACGGCGTCGGCGATTTCGGGCAGGGCCAGGCGCAAGTGGCGCAGCGCCGCTTCCTCGTCGGCCGCCAGTTCCAGCAGCACGCCGTCGCCGGACGGCTCCATCTGGATCACCACCCGGCCGATGCCGATGATGATCAGTTCGACGCGCAGCGCCACCTTGCCGCGCCGCCTCGGTGTTGCGTCCTCGTCTTCATCGCTGGGCAGCACGCGCAGCAGCAGGCGCTGGCCGCCCCAGCCATACACGGCAAAGCGCCACGCTTCGCTGTCGACCGTCAACGGTGGACGGGCGCCTTCGCGCAGCAGGGCCGGTTGCTGCTCGGCCATGAACAGATTGCCCGGCACGTGCTGGCCGCGCGCCTGTTCCTGCAGGGCGGCATATTGTTCGCCATACGTCTTGACCATCACGCGCCACGAGGCGGCCAGCTGCGCCGCGTCGGGCGGTAGCCAGACCAGCTGGCGCGTGAAGAACAGTTGATTGACCTGCATGGCGCTGCTGTCGCGCGGCAGGGCGCCGCCCGTGCCATCGGCATTCGGCTTGATCAGGGATGCCAGGCTGTCCTGGCCTTTTTGCGCCAGTTGCGCGGGCAGGGTGCCGGCGTCGGGCGCTGGCGCCATGTAGGGCCCGATGGGCACCAGCGGCTGCACCACGCCCGGTGTCATCGGCGTAGCAGGGCTGACGTCGAAGCGCTGGGTAATCAGGGGCAGGGGATTGCCTGCGGACACACGCTCTATCGCCATTGCTGCTCCTCCCGCATGGGATGAATAAAAAAAAGCCAACTGCTTGCGCAGTTGGCTCTGGTCGGCCTGACCTGAGCCAGGTCAGGACGCGCTTACTATTATTGCAGCAGGGACATGACCATCGAGGACATGCTGTTGCTTTGTTTCAACATGGCGGTACCAGCTTGCAGCAGCATTTGCGAAGCGGTCATGTTCGAGCTTTCGGTCGCGAAGTCGGTATCCATGATGCGGCCCGAAGCAGCTTGCGTGTTGGTGCTGACGTTGGCCAGGTTGGTGGCAACGTGGTCCAGACGGTTACCTGCGGCACCCAGTGCCGAACGCAGCGAGCCCAGCGCATCGATCGCCGTCGACAGCTTGTCGATCATGGGCGACGCGGTGCCTGCGGTCAATTCGGTACCGGTGACGCCGCTTGCAGCGCCGAAGCCGTTGAAGTTGACGCTGGTTGCCTTGACCGCCGTTTGCATCGTGGTCAGGGTGGTGGAGACGTTCAGGCCCATGGTTTCCGACGTCGAAGCGCCGATCTGGAAACTGAGGGCGGTGGAAAATTTGCCGCCATTGCCAGCTGCCGTCGCCGCCGTCTCGTAGGCGATTGCTGCGGTGCTCTTGGCGCTGGCGGTGGTCGCTGCCAGCTGGTCCTTGTTGTACTGTGCCTGAGCGAGGTTCATAGCGTCGGCGTCGGCGACGGTGCCGGAACCCGCGTAGGTTGTTTGCGCAGTGTTATAGGTGGCCAGCGACGTGGCGGCAGTGGCGCTGGCGGTGGTGGCGGCGGTCGCGGCTGTAGTTTTGGCCAGGGTCGCTGCGGCAATGTCGCCTGCGCTTGCCGCGCTGTTCAGCAGCTTCTGGCCGCCGAAAGAGGTGTTGCCCAGGATGTTGGTCAGTTCGGTGCCCAGCGCATCGTATTCCGACTGCATGGCGACCTTGTCGCTGGCATTGGCGGAGCTGTCTGCAGCTTGGGTCGCCAGGTCTTTCATGCGCACCAGAATGTTGTTCGCTTCGCCCAGTGCGCCGTCGGCGGTCTGGATCATCGAGGTGGCGTTTTGGGTGTTGCGCATGGCCATGGCCATACCGCTGGTTTGTGCTTTCAGGCGGGTTGCAATTTGCAGGCCGGCAGCATCATCCATTGCCGAGTTGATGCGGTAGCCGGTGCTCAGGCGCGTCATCGAAGTCGACAGCGATTGTTGGGTTTTGGAGATGGAATTTTGTGCGGACAAGGCCGCGGAGTTGGTGTGAAGGCTCAGCATGAAAGATACTCCAGTTAGTTGGTTGCGTTTCGGAGCAGCATTTTTGCGCTCTCCCAAGTACAAGACGACCATTCCCTCAGGAAAATTAAATTCTTATGAGAAATTTTTTAAATTTATTTGGCAGTCAGGATTCGGATGGCCTTGCGCCAGCGCTTGCGAATGCGAAAAACTGGCATGCACTTCTTCAATGCGGGCCGTTGCCTGCAGTACCTGGCCCAGGTCGTGATGTCATTGTGGGGCCTCGGGAACCAACGCGCGTGCCTGCCGATAGTGCGTGGCCGCGCCATCGAAGCGATGCTTCGGCCAACGTTGGCTCAAGCTCAACGCGCGCCGATAACATTCAATGGCGGCGCGGTAATCGCCGGCATCCTGGCATGCATTGCCAGGGTTGCCATGTGCCTGGGCGTCTGCGGGACTGAGCTTTACCGCGCGTTGCAGCACCGCCAAGGCGTCCTTGCCCTGCGCTTGCAGAGCGGTGTCGAGGCAGACGTCAACCAGCCGGTGCAAAGCCAGATAATCAGATGTACTGGTGATGTCATGAAAATTCAGGCGTTCGGCCGTGATGCTTTCTTCTGCAAACCACCCCAGCAGCATGTTGCGGAACTGTTCACTGGGCATAGCTCCGACGACCATTCGGGCTTGCGGTACGGCACCTAGCAGCGCAGACCAGCCGGCGATAACTTCGCGGCTGAGCTTGTTGGCGCGATTGAAGCTGCCACAGGTGAGGTGGCCGTGCGCCAACGCTGGTGCTGTGGCGATCGCTGGTTCGTTATGAATCGATGGTTCGTCAGCTTGAAGCAGCAAAGCGGCATCGTAGGCAAGGATGGCTTCTTCGTGGCGGCCCGCAGCGCTCAGCCGTTCTGCCAGTTTGCACTGCGCTACTGCATCATGAGGCAGCGCACTTTGCGCCTGCTGGTTCTTGTCGACAGCAGATTCTGGGCGGCGGCCGATAGGTGACGAATTGTTTGCGCGCATATGGATGGACTGTCAGGAGGAGGAAGGGTAGAGCCACCGGATTGTTCGTTATAAACATGCCACAGAGAAACTCTCCTTGAAGAATATGCCGGCGCGATGGGGCATGGGCATTCGCACACACGAGAGGCAGGCGCCTGCCTTCGCACAGCCCGGCGTGCCGGATGCGCTTCAGCGCAGTTGGAGGAACAAGGCGGTGCCCATCACAAATGCCGAGCTGATCCGTTGTTGTTGTTGTTGTTGTTGTTGTTGTTGTTGTTGTTGTTGTTGTTGTTGTTGTTGTTGTTGTCGCGCCAGGAACTCATCGCCGGCCCGCTGCGGCCCGTCGCCATATGGCCAGACATAATCGTCAATGATGATCCAGCCGCCGGCGACCACATGCCTCTCCCAGGCGGCGATATCGGCCTTGGCTGCCTCGTAGGCATGGTTGCCGTCAATGTGTAGCAGTGCAATACTGCCGGCATAGTTGGTGGTGCCGAAGGACGGGCTATGCACGGCTGCCGTCTGGCGGTACTGCTGCTCCGCCGCGACCGAGGGCAGGCGCAGATAGTTGATATCGTTGGCGCTGTAAGGTAGCAGGTTCATCTCGAACACGCGCAGAGCTTCATCGTAATCGTAATGGTGGATGCAGTTGTCGACCAGGCCGCCAGTGTCGTTTTGCACCACGTACTCACTTTGCCAGGGGGCGATGCACAAGGTGTGGCCGATGTCATGCTGGCGCGCCAGGCGAGCCAGCACAAACGCCGACTTGTCCCATGCGCTGCCGATCTCGACCACGTCGCCGCGCACGCTGTGGCGGGCAATTTCGTAGAGGGCGCTGATTTTCTCGTCATCGCACATGCCTGGCATCACATTGGCATTCCGGATAGGCAGGCTTGCTGACATCGTCGGCGAGCGACGAGGCGACGATTACGGTGTGTCCATCGCGCTTGCAGCGCTCCAGATAGTCGAGCGAGCGAGGCATGCCTGCAGGAAAAATGGACGAGGCATGGATGGAGATTCCTTGTTGGGTAAATCGGACGTTACTGAAGGGCGCTGTCAGCCTGGGTGCGCGGTGGCATGGCCGAGTCGCGCTCCTGTTGCCGCTTGATGGCGGCGATGTCGCGCAGCAGGGCGCGCATGCCGCGCGATGCTGGCGGCAGGTCGTGCTCGATCTGGCCGCGCAGCGCTTTCAGCTGGTAGAACGGTACCGCCGGGTACATATGATGTTCGATGTGGTAATTCATCTGCCAATACAAAAAAGCCAGGAAAGGGTGCAGCAGGACCGTGCGGCTGTTCAGGCGGAAATCGTCGACATCGGGCTGCATGCCGAAGTGCTGCGCCAGCGCCAGTGTCTTGTTGAGCCAGTCCGCGATAAAGGTGGCGAATGTGACGAGCAATAATAGCGGCCAGTGGCCACTGGCAACAAAGGCGGCGGCCATGGCAAGATGGCCGAACAGGATGATGCGGGCAAACCGGATGACGGCCCGGCGCGATGCCTGGTCCGGGAACAGCTGGGCACCCCACTGGCCGCGAATGATGCCTAGGCTGTTTTCCACCACGATCTTGATGGCCCGGTAGCCGGCCGGCAAGTCGAACGACAGCGCCCAGAACCATTCCCTGTAGCGCAGCGTCTGCGGCAAGCGGACTTCACCGTCCTGGCCGGTGAGCACGGTTTTCTGGTGATGGCGGATATGGCTGGCCCGGAAATACACATAGTTATTCCAGGTCAGGAACGCGAACAAGGCCAGGAAGACATCGTTGTACACACGCGTCTTGAAGACAGTGCGGTGTACCAGTTCATGCCCTGCCCCTGCCCAGCCCAGGAAGGAAAAAAAGCTGCCATGAAGGAAGAGTGCTGCCAGGGCCAAGCCATGATGGCCGTTCAGGAAGGCACAGTACGCCAGCGTTCCGGTGCCGCAGAGCAGCAGCAGATGGCTGGCGACATGCAATGCACCCTGCATGTCGCTGCGTCGCATCAAGGCCGACAGTTCGGTGCCTGTCAGTTTGCTGCGGTACCAATTGACACGGGTTGGTGGCTTTGCACCGATTTTTTCTGTCATGTTATTGTGCGAGCAGGTGCTTGAAGTTGCCATTCAGTATAAAGGCCAGCATGGTATTTTCAACATGGATCACGGCCCGGTCGCCACTGAAATCATCGACAAAGCGGGTCACGTCGCCATGGATCTTCGAGCGGTAGTCGTGCCACAGGATAACGGAGTCAGGCTTGGCCATGGCCAGTGCGTTGGTGGTATCGATCGCCACCGTCTCGTAATCATGGCCGCCATCGATGAAGATGAAATCGAATTGACCGCTCAATTGCTGCGCTTGCGGATCGAGCTTGCGGCTGTCCAAGTGCAGGCGGGTAATTGCGGACTGGACGTCGGCTGGCGCGCGGTCGATGTAGAACGCGCCTTTTTCCGCAAACTGGCGGCGCAGGTAATTGTCGTTTTCCGTGTCATTTTGCAGGATCAGGGCGGCCGTGTCGCCGCTGACGGCGGTCAGGTCGATCTCGGCAGGCGGCAGGTCCAGCGTGGTGACATGGGCGCCGGGCGGCGCGTTGCTCGCCAGTAAAACCGAGGTGGCGCCCATGTAGGTGCCGAATTCAAAAAAAGTCTGCGCCCCGGTCAGCTTCGCAAGGCTGACCAGGATCGAGCTTTCCAGCAGCGTCATGCCGCCGATGGCGCTGCTGGGGATGCTGACGCTGAACATGATGTTTGCGTCGGGAAAGGTCGTTTCAACCTTCTGGAAAAGAACTTTGGGGCGTATCGCGCTGACCTGGGGGGCGCTGGTGGTGGTAGGCATGATGGATCCTGTTATTGTTAAGCTGCTGATTCCGCGGTGGTTTGAGCGGTATTGCGGCGTGGCACGAAGTACATGATCGTTTCCGACCAGCCCTGCGTGTAATGGCGCAAATACAGGTCGTAGTCCTGGCGGATGCTGGCGATATAGTCGGGAATGCGATGGAAATCGGCGGCGCTATGGTAGACGGAAATGGCCAGCTTGGGATGCTCGTCGCGGATATGGCGCTGCGAGCCGGCCAGGGCCTGCATTTCCCAGCCCTCCAGATCCATCTTGATGAAACTGACTGCCTGCGTGATGGCCAGGTCGAGGGTGGTTACCTCGATACTGCTGGAGCCGGCCACACTGACTGCGCTGGCCGAACCTGCATCCGGATTGAACCACAAGGTACCGGCCTGGTCGGAAATGCCTTGTTCGATGAAGCTGATGCCGTGCCGCTGCGCCAGGCGCGTTTTTGCGTCCTGCATGTTCTTCGCTGACGGTTCGAACAGGAACACGGCCCGGTAGTCGGGATAGCGTTCGCAGAACAGCTCGGTCGTATCGCCGTCGAATCCGCCGGCGTCGACAAACACTTCGCCCGACAAGCACAGGAAGTCCTCGAAATACTGCTCCGAGAATCGCACCTCGTAGCTTGCCATGTGGCGCGGGTCGGCAGTGAGCCGGTATTGCACCACATGGTCGAAGACCGCCCTTGACTCCTCATCGGCAAATTGGGCGCGCAAGTGGTCCCAGCGGGGACGGTTGGCGGCGACATCGGCACGCATTTGCGCGACGAAGGCGGGTACCGGCACCAGGTCGGGGCGCGCTGCCAGCAGGTCGGCATAGCTGAGCCTAGCCTTCACCGGCTGCTGCGCCAGCTTGCGGGCGGCCGCAACCGGTGCAATCGACATGGCGCAATTGACCACCATGGCATCGGACGGGAGTTGCTGCATGGCGATGACCGGCTTGCCATGCCATTGCGTGCCACTGGCGCCGTCGTCGACGATGCCGTCAATCGGGATGTCCAGCGTCGACAGCAGGGCCAGCGCATGTTCATTACGTCCCAGCAGGAAGCGCGGCGCGCTCACCAGGGCCGATAGAAACGCTTGCGCCTGTTCGTCCGCGACGGCGTGCCGCGTGATCGGTATTGCTGTAGCTGACATGGTTAATCTCCGTGCATGGGATGCTCGATGTGCATCTCTTCAGGCGGTTTTGTTGTCGATCAGGGCAAGCAAGCCCCGTACCGAGCGGAATTGTTGCGACTCGATATCATCGTCGTCCAGGGTGATATCGAAGCGCGCTTCCAGTTCCAGGATGAACTTGATGATGGCCATCGAGTCGATGATGCCGGCGGCAAGGAAGTCGTCGTCGTCGTTGAAATCAGCAGGCAACGGTGATTTCCTGGCCAGCAGGGTGAGGATGAATGCACGGATATCGTCTTGCATGGTGTTGCTTTCTTTGTTGGTTCAGGCCTGGATGGTTTCCCAGCGGCGGCTTTGCGAGGATGCGACCATGGCTTCGAGGAAATGCATGCCTTCCAGGGCCAGTTCCGCACTGTACACAGCGCCGCCCTGCCATGGCAGGCCTTGTTGAAATTGCCTTACTCCAACGGCTATATCGCCGTACAAATTGGCGAAGGCTTCGATGAAACCCGCCGGGTGGCCGGCCTTGAAGCGGTTGTAGCGCAGGGCGTTGGTAACTTCGACCTGGCCTGCCCGGTCGATGATCTCGCGTCGGCCGTCGACATGCGACAGGGTCAGTTCCTCAGGCTGTGCCTGATACCACTCGGCAGAGGCCAAGTCGCCATAGATGCGGATGCGCAAGCCGTTGCGATGGCCCAGCGCCGACTTGCTGAACCAGAATTGGCCTTGAATGTTGCCGCTGTACTGGCACAGGCAGCCCGCGTTGTCGACCACCCCGGCGAACCAGCCATAGTGATTCTGGTCCGATACCAGTTCCAGCGGCTTTTCGCCTGTCAGGTAGGCTACCATCTGGTGCAGGTGGACGCCGAGATCCAGATGCAAGGTCGGGATGGCGCCATCGGCCAGTCGCCACGCCTGCGGTGTCGGCTTGTTGCCCCTGGCGTCGACGCGGACAAAGCCTTCCTGCGGCATTTCGGCCTGGAAGTGCAGGATCTTGCCCAGTTTTCCATCGCGGATCTTGCGCTCGAGTTCGCGCAACATCGGATAGCCAGCATAGTTATACGTCACTGCCAGGAAGGCCTGGTGTGCGTCGCGTACGGCGATGATCTGGCGCGCCTGCTCACTGCTGACGGCAAGCGATTTTTCGCAGATGACGGCGATGCCGGCACGCATGCAGGCCAGTACGCTGTCGACATGTGACGGGGTCGGGGTCAGGATCACGACAGCATCGATGTTGCCCTGTTCGCTGGCCAGCAACGCTTGCCAGGTGTCGTAGATGCGTTCCGGATGGACGCCGTACACCTGTCCGCTTTCCTGGTTGGACTCGGCATGGCGGCTGAAGCAGCCAGCAACCAGTGTCCACAGCCCATCCATGGCGCTCGACACAAAATGTGAATAGCCAACGGCGGAACTGCGCGAGCCGCCGATAAACGCCAGCCGCAGCGGTGCCAGGGGCACTGTGTTTGTATTTTCCATGTTCTATTCCCGCTCCGGGGAGCTTGCGTATGTCTGGACAAGTTGAAATTTCATCAGTTTGCCCATGCTGTTTTTCGGTAGCTGCTCAACAACAAAAAAGCGCCGCGGCTGCTGGAAGTCCGCCAGCGCATGGGCGCAGTGAAAGCGCAGCTGGCGCAGGTCGAAGCTGGCGGGATCCCTGGCGACCAGGGCCACGGCCACCACTTCGCCCAGCCTGGCGTCGGGAAAGGCAAAGGCGGCGCTTTCCGTGACGGAACCGTGCGAGCCGATCGCTGCCTCGATGTCCGCAGGATAAATATTGATGCCGCCGCTAATGATGACGTCTTTTTTTCGTCCCAGAAAGTACAGATAGCCGTCTTCGTCCAGCTTACCGATATCGCCGGTACGGAAATATTCGCCACACATCGCTGCGCGGGTCAATTCGGGCAGTTGAAAATAGCCGCCAAACAACATGGTGGTCTTGCAGACGATTTCGCCGGCCTGGCCTGACGGCAATTGCTCATCGTTTTCACCCAGGATGCGCAGTTCGACCCCGGGCGCAGGTCGGCCCACCGATTGCAGTTTGGTGCGCGCCGCATTGCCATCGAGATTGGTGGCGATGGCGATTTCCGAGGCGCCATAGCATTCATGGAAATCGCAGGAAAAGCGCGCCAGCAGATCGATTTTTACAGCGTTTTCCAGCAGGGCAGAGGATGACACCAGGCAGCGCAAGCTGCTGACGTCGTGTTCGTCCTGCGCCATGTGGGCGGCAATCTGCTTGAGTTGCGACGAGACCGCAATCGTGAAGCTGACCTGTTGCGCCTGCACGCAGCGCAACCATGCCTGGGCCGAGAAATGGGGCATCAGCACGGCGCTGCCGCCGGTCAGCAGTGGCAGCAGTACCAGGCGCTCGGCCAGGGAGTGATACAGCGGCGTGGCGGCCAGGGTGCGATCCTGCGCCGTGATGCCGTAAAGCTGTACCGCCGCGCGTAGACGATTGAGTTTGGTGCGCTGGGTCAGCACGATGGGCTTGGGGCTACCCGTCGAGCCGGAGGTCATGGTCAGGATCAGGGCGTCATCTGCCCGGCCCGCATATAAAGGCAGTGCATCGGCCGGCGCCGCCTGCAGCACCTGGTCCAGCGTGGTGGTGCCGGCGCCGGCGGCATCGATGCTGAGCCAACACCCATGCACAGCGTCGCTGCCTGGCTCTGCGCGCAGGGCCGCCAGTTGTGGTGACGTTGACACCAGGTGCCTGGCCTGCGCTGCCTGCAAGGAGTGCAGGGCGACCGCCGGCGGCAAGGCCGGATTGAGCGGTACCAGCCCGGCGCCAAGGTCGGCGGCCACCAGTATCAGGGCAACAAATTCCACATTGTTGGGCAAGATGACGCCGATCTGGTCGCCGCGTCGCACGCCGTTGGCCGCCAGCGCGTTCGACCAGCGCGCCACCAGTTGCGCCAGCGTCGCGTAACTGATTTCCCGGCCTTCGCAGGCAAGCGCGATTTTTTCCGGCGTGGCCGCGGCGTGGGCAAAGAAAATGCCGCTGATGCTCTCCGGTACTGACTGTCGAGGCTGCATCATGCCTGACCTGCCATGCCGGAAAATTTAAGGAAGGAGCTACTTTTCAGGCGGAACAACTGGCCTGCTTCGGACAGATAGACCTGGTCGTCGAGGGTATCCCGGTTGATCAAGGTATTGGCTGCAATGAAATTGCGCGCACCCAAGCGCAAGCCGTGCGCGGTCGAGGAGTTGACGCCGAAAAAGCAGGCGTCACCAATGCTGCAGCCACCTGCGATAGCGATGCCGGCGTTGATCCAGTTGTAGGTGCCGATCACGCAATCGTGGCCGAGATTGACGTTGCTCGAAATAAAAGTGCCACGTCCGATGCGGCAGCCGGGATGGATAGATACATGGTCCAGGATGATGCAGCCGTCCTCGATCAGCACGTCATCGTGACGCAGCACGGAGGCGTGCACAAAACTGGCCAGGCGGTAGCCTTTTTCCTCGGCTTCGCGGTGCTTGCGCGCCCGTAAGGCATTCATTTCCAGGAATCCCACCGCGATCAGCATATCGTGGTCATCGGGTGGCAGCTGCAGCGCAACCTGGCTGAATGGCAGCAATGGCAAGCCCAGGAAGCTGGTCGTGGCGTCGTCGATACAGGCATCGTCGACTGTGAAGGCGACAATGTCCATGCTGTGGCGTGCGTAGGAATATAACAGTCTGGCAATGGCGCCATTGCCGTAAATAATGGTTTTCATGATGGCTTGGTCATGCAACTTGCCAGGCGAATGACGTCGACCACGCGATCTTGCTGCTCCGCCTGCAGCTCGGGATAGATCGGCAGACAGATGACCTGGCTGGCCACTTCACCAGCCAACGGCAGATTCGCGCGGGCTGCCGAGGGCATGTTGCGGTACATTGGAAAATCGCTGATCAGGGGATAAAAGTAACGGCGTGCAATGATGCCGGCCTGGCGCAAAGTGTCGAACAGGGCATCGCGCGACAGGGCGTAGCCCGGCTGCACCAGAATCGGGAAGTACGAGTGGTTGGCGCGCGTCTCGGGCGCATCGGGCGGACAATAAATGCCGGCGATGCCTGCCAGTTGTTCGCGATAGCGGCGTGTAACCTTGGTGCGTTCGCGCAGCGCGGTGTCGATGTTTTTCAACTGCAGCAGCCCAAACGCGGCGCTGACCTCGTTCATCTTGCCGTTGATACCGGCCGCGACCACCGTCACTTCATCGATAAAGCCGAAGTTCTTCAGATGGTCGATATGGCGCTTCATCTTGGCGTCGTTGCAGACGATGGCGCCGCCTTCGAAGGTATTGAATACTTTGGTCGCGTGAAAGCTCAGTACCGACAGGTCGCCATGTGTGAGCAGGCTGTTGCCCTGGTAGTTGACGCCGAATGCATGGGCCGCGTCATAGATGACTTTCAATCCATAATTGGATGCAATTTCATCGATCGCAGCGACGTCGCATGGCCTGCCATAGCAGTGCACGGGCATGATGGCGGTGGTCTGTGGCGTGAGCGCCGCTTCGATTTTCCTGGGGTCTATATTGAAAGTACCTGGTTCAATATCGACAAATACGGGCTTGATGCCATTCCATAGCAGTGAGTGTGCAGTGGCGACGAAGGAATATGGCGAGGTGATCACTTCTCCCGTGATACGCAGCGACTGCAAGGCGGTCATCAGCGCCAGGGTACCATTGGAAAACAGCGAAATGTATTTCACGCCCAGATAATCGGCCAGGGCCTGCTCCAGTTGGCGATGGAAAGGCCCGCCGTTGGTGAGAATCTTGTTATTCCAGATCTGCTCCAGGTAAGGAATAAATTCCTCCAGGGGCGGCAGAGTGGGCTGTGTAATGTAGATAGGCGTATTTTTTTCTTCTTGGGTCATGGTTGCCCTTCCTCTTGCGGTTCCCCTAGAATACCGCTACTTGTCGCTTCAAAACTTGCCGGCATCTCTCCCGTACACCAGCGTTGCCACATATGACGCAGGGCGACTTCCAGCCCCTGGGCAATCTCGTCCGGTCGCCCGCTGACCGCGTTGTGCAGCCGCTCGCGCATTTCCAGGCGAATGCCGGCAAGCTGGCCGGGATCTCTGGCGTGCGCCACTCCTTTGGCGAGAAATTCTTCTTCTCCATGGGCGATGAAATCCTGCAATCCCGCATGCGACAGGATGGCGGCACTGGAGTAGCCTGGCAAGGTGGAACCCACCATGGTCAGTGTGGGCACGCCCATCCACAAGGCGTGAAAGCCGGTGGTGCCGCTGGTGTACGGGAAGGTGTCGAGGCAGAGGTCGACCTGGCTGTGCAATGCCAGGTAATCGTGCATATTGGTGTAGCCATGAAACGTCAGCCGGTCCGCGTCGATGCCCTCGCGGGCAAACCACGAACGCAGCCTGTCGCTGGCCTGCTTGTTGGGCATCGCCGCGAGCAGCATTTTTGCCTCTGGCACCATGCGCAACAATGCGGACCAGCGGGCGATGACTTCGCGGCTCAATTTGCCCGCACGATTGAAACTGCCAAAAGTGATGTAGCCATTTTCGATCGCCGGTGCCGGGCTGATCGCAGGCGCTTCGGGAGATGGCAGGAAAGGCGCGGTAGCAGGCAAGCGCACCAGCTTCTCGGTGAACTGGTCGTCAAGTTCGCCGGGCGGTGAAAAATAGCGATCCGTCAGAAAATAGTCCATCGCCTGCAAACCTGTCGTCCCTGGATAACCGATCCAGGTAAGCTGCAGCGGTGCTGGCTTGCGCGCAAAAGTGGGCAGGCGATTGAAGCCGGTATGGCCCGACAGGTCGATCAGGATGTCGATGGCGTCACTGGTGATCAGCTGCGCCAGTTCCGCATGGCTCAGTTTTTCGACCTGGCGCCAGAGCGCGAACAGGCCGTGCAGGTGCCGGCTGACAAGGTCATCGTGAAAGCTGTTGGCATAGGCCACGATTTCCACTTGCCGGGATTGGCTCAAGTATTCGAGAATGGGTGTGATGAAATTGGCTACGGCGTGGTTGTACAGGTCGGCGGAAACAAAGCCGATGCGCAGGCGGCGCTCGGGATCGCGCGTGTTGCCGTGCTGCGGCCAGGAGGCGCGCAGCGGCGCCTCGAAATGCTCGGCATAGCGCACATGCTCCGCAAACAGGGCTGTGGCATCGAGATCCTGGCTATGCGTCAGGTAGAACAGCAGGTTGCTGTGCAATTCATCCCAGTCCGGGTTGATCTTCAGTGCTTTGCGGCAATGCACGATGGCTTGGTCGATACGGCCCAGGCGGTTCAATGCGGCACTGATATTGACATACGCCCGACGGTGATGCGGATCGAGTTTGACCACGGTTTCAAAACTGTTGACGGCTTCGCTCAGGCGGCCCATCTCCATCAGGCAAGTGCCCAGGTTGACATGCGCGGCGGTCGATTTTGGCCCCAGCTTCACGGCGCGCCGGCAGCTTTCCAGCGCGGCTTCGCGCTGTCCCATGTCGTTCAGGGCGGCGGCAATATTGCTGTGGGTGACAGGATTGTCCGGTGCCAGCAGGGCCACTTGCCGGAACGACGCCAGCGCCGCCTCCAGTTGGCCGTCTTCCTGCAGGGCCATGCCGAGGTTGTTGAGGGCGTCGATATTATTGGGTTCCAGCAGTAGCACCGCCTGGTAGATGGCGATGGCTGGCTCCTTGCGCCGGGTTTCACGCAACAGGTCTGCGTAATGCAGCATGGGTGCGGCGAGCGAGGCGTCGAGCGCGATCGCTTGCCGGTACGCGCTCTCGGCCTCGGCCGTTGCGCCGAGCGCATGCAAGCTGCGCCCCAGGCCATGGTAGTGTGCCGCGTTTGCCGTCGGCAACGCCGTGGCGCTGCGATAGCTGGCCGCCGCCTGCGCATTGCGATCCAGCCGGAACAGCACATTGCCCATGCCGCCATGCGCCATGGCGTTTTCAGGATCCACTTCCAGCGCTGCCGCATAGCTTTGCAGCGCCGCATCCGGCCGGTTCAGGGCGACGTGCACGTCGCCCAGCTTGCGATGAGTGTCGGCTGCGCCCGGTTCCAGTGTCAGCGCCTGGCGATAGCTCGACTGCGCCGACTGAAATTGTTGCTGCGCCACCAAGACATCGCCCTTGCCACGATGCGCCATGGCCAGCGCGGGATCGATCTCCAGCGCGCCGCCATAGCATTCCGCAGCTTCCTTCGGGTGACCTTGCGCTTGCAGCACGTCGCCCAGGCGGCTGAGCGCTTCGGCAAAGGCTGGCGCCAGTTCCAGGGCGCGCATGAAATACGGCATGGCCAGGTCGGGATGGCCGCCATCCATATGGGCATTGCCCAGGTGCAGATGGGCTTCGGCGTCGTCGGGTGCCAGTTCCACCGTCTTCTGCAGGGCCGGCAAGGCGTCCTTGCCCTGCAGCCGCAAGGCCATGCCCAGCACGCTCCAGGCCAGCGCCGACATGGGCCAGGCGTCCACCAGGGCGCGTGTCGCCTCCTCCATCTGGGCCTGCTCGCCGCTTTCATACAGGCGTACGATGTGATCGATTTCCTGTTGACTCGGCTGTTGAACGTCGCTCGGCGGCGATGTTGCGGGATCGGTAGCGTGCATGAGAGGAGGGGAGAGTGTATGCCACCTTCAATTGTAACGGTTGGCAGTGCTTTATAGAAACATCTTCTTCAGAAAGTTCAGTTTGAAAAAAATGGCGTGTCCGTCTTGCGACGTCCACGCCATTCCACATACCGGCTTGCCAGGAATCAGCAGTTTACATATTCGGATAATTCGGTCCGCCGCCGCCTTCCGGCGTCACCCACACGATGTTCTGCGTCGGGTCCTTGATGTCGCAGGTCTTGCAGTGCACGCAGTTTTGCGCATTGATCTGCAGGCGTTCGGCGCCGTCGTCATTCTTCACGAACTCGTACACGCCGGCGGGACAGTAGCGTGCTTCCGGACCCGCATACATGGCCAGGTTGACGTCGACGGGCACGCTGGCGTTCTTCAAGGTCAGGTGGATCGGCTGGTCTTCCGCGTGGTTGGTGTTCGAGATGAAGACGGACGACATCTTGTCGAAGGTCAGCTTGCCATCGGGTTTCGGATACACGATCTTTTTCGACTGGGCCGCCGGTTTCAGGCATTCGTGGTCGCCATGCGTGTGGTGCAGGGTCCATGGCGCCTTGCCGCGGAAGACGATCTGGTCGATGCCCGTCATCAGGCTGCCCAGGTACAGGCCTTTCGACAGCCAAGGCTTGACGTTGCGCGCCACGTGCAGCTCTTCATGCAGCCAGGATTGTTCAAACGCGACAGGGTAGCTGGACAGTTCGTCGTGCTGGCGCTGTTCGCCCAGGGCGCCGAAGGCCGCGTCCGCCGCCAGCATGCCGCTCTTGATGGCCGCGTGGCTGCCCTTGATGCGGCTCATGTTCAAAAAGCCCGCATCGCAGCCGATCAGCGCGCCGCCAGCGAACACCAGTTTCGGCAGCGATTGCAGGCCGCCGGCCGTGATCGCGCGCGCGCCGTACGAGATGCGCTTGCCGCCTTCGAAGAACTTGCGGATTTCCGGATGCGTTTTATAGCGCTGGAATTCTTCGTATGGCGACAGGTAGGGATTGTCGTAATTGAGGCCGACCACATAACCGACCATGACCTGGTTGTTTTCCAGGTGGTACAGGAAGGAGCCGCCATAGGTCTTCGCGTCCAGCGGCCAGCCCGTCGAGTGGATCACCAGGCCCGGCTGGTGCTGCGCCGGGTCGATTTCCCACAATTCCTTGATGCCGATGCCGTACGATTGCGGATCCTTGCCGGCGTTCAAATCATACTTGGCCATCAATTGCTTGCCCAGGTGGCCGCGCGCGCCTTCGGCGAACAGGGTGTACTTGGCGTGCAACTCCATGCCCAGCTGGAAGTCGGGACCCGGTTCGCCGTCGCGCTTGACGCCCATATTGCCGGTCGCCACGCCTTTCACGGAGCCGTCGTCGTTGTAGAGGATTTCCGCGGCAGGGAAGCCGGGGAAGATTTCCACGCCCAGGTTTTCCGCCTGCTGGCCCATCCAGCGCACCACATTGCCCAGCGAGACGATGTAGTTGCCGTGGTTTTCAAAGCAGGCCGGCACTGCGAAGTTTGGCGTTTTATACGCTTTGGTTTCCGTCAGGAACAGGATGCGGTCTTCCGTCACTGCCGTGTTCAGGGGCGCGCCCAGTTCTTTCCAGTTCGGTATCAGTTCGCTCAACGCTTTCGGGTCCATGATGGCGCCGGACAGGATATGCGCGCCCAGTTCGCCGCCTTTTTCCAGCACGCAGACGGACACTTCCTGGCTCTTTTCAGCGGCCAGCTGCTTCAGGCGGATGGCCGCCGCCAAGCCTGCGGGGCCACCGCCGACGATCACCACGTCATACTCCATGGTCTCGCGCGGTCCGTACTGTTCAACTAAGTTATTAGGCTGTGTCATGGTCTCGATTGTTAGTCACTAAATGGGTGGGTGAGGAATCTTCGGATAAATTTAAGCACGAGTGTGCTTGTTTTTGGCGAGGATTGCAACTTTGGCGCCATTTTGCGTGACATTGCCCCTCGCCGCAATCTAAATCCGGCCATTTTGTGTAATGATGGCGTTTACCTTTGCTCAAGTGTGACGCAGGGTATTTTGCCCCTGTGCCAGTGGCACGGTGTAAAGTGTTGTCTAAAATAAAACAGGAGTAGCTCGTGGGCATAGAAGTCAATTTCGAGGGCAAGATTGCCCTGATTACCGGCGCATCGAGCGGCCTCGGCGCGCGTTTTGCAAAAGTGCTGGCCCAGGCGGGCGCGCAGGTCGTGCTGGCGTCGCGCCGCACCGAACGCCTGAAGGAGTTGCGTGCCGAAATCGAAGCCGATGGCGGCGCCGCGCACGTGGTGTCGCTCGACGTGACCGACTTCGCCAGCATCAAGTCGGCCATCGCGCATGCGGAAACGGAAGCGGGCCCCATCGATATTCTCGTCAACAATTCCGGTGTCTCCACCACGCAACGCCTGGTCGACGTCACGCCCGAGGATTACTCGTTCGTGATGGACACCAACCTGCGCGGCTCGTTCTTCGTGGCCCAGCAGACGGCCAAGCGCATGATTGCGCGCGCCAAGGGCGACCCGAAGAAACAGCACCGCATCATCAACATCGCCTCGATGGCGGGCTTGCAGGTGCTGCCGCAGATCGGCGTGTATTGCATGAGCAAGGCGGGCATGGTGCACATGACGCGCGCCATGGCCGTGGAGTGGGGCAAGTATGGCATCAACACCAACGCCATCTGCCCCGGCTACATTTCCACGGAAATCAATGAAGATTACTTTGCCACCGAGCAGGGCAAGAAGCTGATCGAGATGCTGCCGAACAAGCGTCCGGGCAAGCCGGAAGACCTCGATGGGCTGCTGCTGCTGCTGGCGGGCGAGGATTCGCATTTCATCAACGGCGCGATCATTTCCGCAGACGGTGGAATGAGTACTTTCTAACCTTGCAGCTGCAGTCCCACCAGCTTGTGCACCAGCTCGGACGAGGTCGCGGCCGCAAACTTGCGCATCAGCTTGGCGCGGTGCATTTCCACCGTGCGGGGGCTGAGGTCGATCTGGCGGGCGATGATCTTGCTGGTCTTGCCTTCCACTAGCAGCGCGGCGATTTCGCGCTCGCGCGGGGTCAACTGGGCCGTCACGGGGCGTTTCTCGCTGACATCCTCGAACGTCCAGATGCCCGCTCCCAGTGGCTGGCCCGGCAGCATGGCGTGGCCCGTCACATGGCACCAGAACAATTCACCATTACTGCGGCGCATGATGCGTTCGTCCGAATAGCGGCCCTTGGCGTTCATGATGGGGATGATGCGGTCACCCGTGCGCAGGAATTCGTCGTGCGTGGGGTAGAGTACTTCGAAGGACTGGTCGTCGAGCTGGGCGCGCGCATAGCCGAACATGGATGCCAGCGCCTCGTTGCAGCTGCGCATGATGCGGTTTTCCGACATGCACATGCCCACGGGCGCGTGCAGGAAGATGCTTTCATAATCGATGGCTGACGCGGCGTTCATCTGATACGTATCACTCTCACAGGGGGATTGCCGGCACGGCGCCGGTAGTTCTACGGTATTGTACTTTCCACTCGCGTATTTTATGCTGAGTCGCTGCCTGAGTCATGGACTCAAGACCAAAGCTTAACAAAAGATAGAGGGACACCCATGAATAAAGTTTATCCTGACGCCGTCTCGGCGCTGGCCGGTATCGTCCAAGATGGCCAGACCATCGCCGTTGGCGGCTTCGGCCTGTGCGGCATACCCGAAGCCCTGATCGCTGCCTTGCGCGATTCGGGCGTGACGGGTTTGACGGCCATTTCCAACAACGCCGGCGTGGACGGCTTCGGCCTGGGCCAGTTGTTGACCACGCGCCAGATCAAGAAAATGATTGCCTCCTACGTGGGCGAAAACAAGGAATTCGCGCGCCAGTACCTGGCCGGCGAACTGGAACTGGAATTCACGCCGCAAGGCACCTTGGCTGAAAAACTGCGCGCCGGCGGCGCCGGCATTCCCGCCTTCTTCACCAAGACGGGCGTGGGCACCATCGTTGCCGACGGCAAGGAAATCCGCGAATTCGACGGTGAACAATACGTGATGGAACGCAGCCTGGTGGCCGACGTATCGTTGGTGAAAGCCTACATGGCTGACCGCGCCGGCAATCTGATCTATCGCAAAACGGCGCGCAATTTCAACCCGAACGTGGCCATGGCCGGCAAGATCACCATCGTCGAAGTGGAAAAACTGGTAGAAGTGGGCGAGATCGACCCGGACCAGGTCCACACGCCGAGCATCTTCGTGCACCGCATCGTGGTCAACGCGAACCCGGAAAAACGCATCGAGCAGCGCACCGTGCGCGCCGAAGCATAAAACAGAATACGGAGATTATTATGGCTTGGACACGTGACGAAATGGCCGCGCGCGCGGCGAAGGAATTGCAGGATGGCTTTTATGTGAACCTGGGCATCGGCTTGCCGACCCTGGTGGCCAACTATGTGCCGGATAATATGGAAGTGTTTTTGCAGTCGGAAAACGGCTTATTGGGCATTGGCCCGTTCCCCACCGACGCAGAAGTCGATGCCGACCTGATCAACGCCGGCAAGCAGACGGTGACGGCCTTGCCCGGAGCCGCCTACTTCAGCTCGGCCGATTCCTTCGGTATGATCCGTGGCGGCAAGATCAACCTGGCCATCCTGGGCGCCATGCAAGTGTCGGAAAAGGGTGACCTGGCGAACTGGATGATTCCAGGCAAGATGGTCAAGGGCATGGGCGGCGCGATGGACCTCGTCGCCGGCGTCAAGAGAGTCGTCGTGCTGATGGAGCACGTGGCCACGGCCAAGGATGGCACGACGTCGCATAAACTGCTGAAACAGTGCGACCTGCCGCTGACGGGCGTGGGCGTGGTCGACGTCATCATCAGCGACCTGGGCGTCATCGACGTGACGGAAAACGGCTTGAAGCTGGTGGAACTGGCGCCGGGCGTGACCAAGGAACAAGTGCAGGCGGCCACGGGCGCTGAGCTGGACGTATCCGCCGTGTAAGCCAGGCGGATCGTCGAATGGAAGCAGGGCGGACAGCGATGTCCGCCCTTTTTTTATGCGCCGGCCTTGCCGCGCAAGCCGTCGAGGCTGTAGGCGCCGGCACCCGCTGCGGCGAAGTACAGGAAGCTGAAGCAGTACATCACGGCCATTTCGCCGCCGTTCAGGATAGGCAGGAAACCTGCTGGTGCATGCGCCATGAAATAGGCGGCCGCCATCTGGCCCGACAGGATGAAGGCGACGGGGCGCGTGAACAGGCCCACCAGCAGCAAGGTACCGCCGACCAGTTCGATGACGCCGGCCGCGCCCATCACGGACAACAGTTGCAAGCCATCGAACATGGCCACATGCGGCGCGCCGAACAGTTTTGCCGTGCCGTGCTGCAGGAAGAGGAAACCGAGGATGATGCGCAGCAGACCCAGCAAGCGTGGGGACCAGGTGGCGTAAAAGGCGGGCGAGAGGGACATGGCGTACTCCATTCAAAGGTGGATGGTTCGGTGTCAGGCTTGCATTAACGCAATGTCATTATGCGCGAGCCTGGCGGCGAACAGTAAGTCAGTACTGTAATGGTTTTTGATTCATTGATCATCATGATAAATATTGATGCATGATTTACTATTGGTTGATGATGCGATATAGCCCGCGCGCAATGAAAAAAGCCCCGCGGATCGCTCCGCGGGGCTTTTCAAGTGCTTGAGGCGCTTACTTGACGATATTTACGGCCGGCGCAACAAACGCGTCATCGGCGGGATGGGTAGGATGGGCCAGCTCGCTGTGCAGCTTGTCCATGTCCAGTTCTTTTTCCCATTTCGACACGACGATGGTGGCCACGCCGTTGCCGACGAAATTCGTCAGCGCGCGGCATTCGCTCATGAAGCGGTCGATGCCCAGGATCAGCGCCATGCCGGCCACGGGGATCGTCGGCACCACGGCCAGGGTGGCGGCCAGGGTGATGAAGCCGGCGCCCGTGATGCCGGACGCGCCTTTCGAGGTCAGCATCGCCACGCCGAGGATGGTCAGTTCCTGCCAGATGGTCAGTTCCGTGTTGGTTGCTTGCGCCACGAACAGGGCGGCCATGGTCATGTAGATATTGGTGCCGTCCAGGTTGAACGAGTAGCCGGTAGGCACGACCAGGCCGACGACTGGCTTGGAGCAACCCAGGCGTTCGAGTTTTTTCATCAGGGCCGGCAGGGCCGATTCCGACGAGCTGGTACCGAGCACGATCAGCAGTTCTTCCTTGATGTACAGCAGGAAGCGGCCGATCGAGAAGCCCGTGTACCTGGCGATCAGGCCCAGCACGACGAAGACGAACAGGAAGCAGGTCAGGTAGAACGAACCCATCAGCTTGGCCAGCGGGATCAGCGATGCCAGGCCATATTTACCGATGGTAAAGGCCATCGCACCGAACGCGCCGACGGGAGCGACTTTCATGATGATGTTGACCATGCCGAAAATGGCATGCGACAGCTCGTCGATCAGCTTGGTAACGGGACGGCCGCGCTCGCCCAGCAGCGACAGCGAGAAGCCGAACAGGATGGCGATCAACAGTACTTGCAGGATGTCGCCCTTGGCGAAGGCGTCGACGAAGGTCTTCGGGATGATGTTCATCAGGAAGTCGACGGTCGTCAAGCCTTCGGCGTGCGTGTATTGCGCAATCGACTTGGCGTCCAGGTGGGCCGGATCGGCGTTGAAGCCGGCGCCCGGTTTGAGGATGTTAGCAACCAGCAAGCCGATGGCCAGCGCGAAGGTTGAGACCACTTCGAAGTACAGCAGCGCCTTGCCGCCGACTCTGCCGATTTTCTTCACATCCTGCATGCCGGCGATGCCGGAGACCACGGTACAGAAGATCACCGGGGCGATGATCATCTTGATCAGTTTGATAAAGCCGTCGCCCAGCGGTTTCATGTCGACGGCGTTCGATGGGTAGAACACCCCCAGCAGCACGCCGGCCACGATGGCGAACAGCACCTGGACATACAGGATTTTATAGAATGGTTTTTTCACGAGTGGTCTCCTCTTGCGCGTTGATGCTTTAATCATCCGCCCATTGCCGGGCCGGCTCAATTGTGGATAACCGCAGATATGCAGTTTCGCTATATCGGGTATTGCGCCATGACGAAGGTGCCAGTGCTGTGCTGCGGCGCAGCATTTCAGCCGTGCGCTTGGAGCATTGCCCGCGCTGCGCTACACTGCCGTAGCGTCGCGCGCGAGGCAACCGGCAAATCGCCGGTTTCTTTGTTTTTACTACCAAATAACGACGCCGGACAAAACCGTAGCGAGCGGAAGGTAGTTGTGGCCGAGAAGCGCAACCGTACTGAAGTACGGTGAGCATCGCAGGCCGCAACCACCGACGCGCAGTAGGTTTTCTCCGGTGTTATAAGGAATGGCATGATCGAAGCGAGCATCAAATCCGTGCAATGTATTTCCCCCGCAGGCTTGCACACCATGTCGTACAAGGAGTGGGGCGCGGCCGATAATCCGAACGTGCTCGTCTGCGCCCATGGCGTGACGCGCGTGGCGGACGATTTCGACAGCCTGGCGCGCGCCATGGCCAGCGATTACCGCGTCATCTGCCCCGACGTGGTCGGGCGCGGGCGCTCGGGCTGGCTGGCCAATCCCCAGTTTTACCGCGTACCGCAATATGTGAGCGACATGGTGACCCTGCTGGCGCGCGTGCTGGCCAATGGCGAGCGCCAGACGGTGGACTGGTTCGGCACCTCGATGGGTGGCTTGATCGGCCTGGGCCTGGCCTCGTTGCCCAACAGCCCGATCAGCAAACTGGTGCTGAACGATATCGGCCCGACCCTGGCGCCAGAAGCCTTGCAGCGCATCGGCGACTACATCGGCCAGGACTTGCGTTTCGAAACGTTCGAGCAGGGCGCCAAGTTCGTGCGCGACGTGTCCGCCAGCTTCGGCCCGCATACGGACGCGGAATGGCATAAACTGGCGGTGGATGTGTTGCGCCAGGATAAGGATGGCCATTGGCGCCGCCACTATGATATGGGACTGGCCATGCCGTTCCGTTCGGCCACGCCAGAATCGGCGGCCAGCGACGAAGCCATGCTGTGGGCCGCGTATGATGCCGTGCGCTGCCCCACCTTGCTGGTGCGCGGGTCGGAATCGGACCTGCTGTCGCATGAAACAGCCACGCTCATGCTGGGTCGCGGCCCGAAAGCGGAACTGGTGGAAATCGCCGGCGTGGGCCATGCGCCCACTTTCGTCCATGACGACCAGATCGCCATTGCCCGCAAGTTTTTGCTGGGCAAGTAATAATCAGTAACGCTGTACAGATTTTGAAACAACCGAAAGAAGAAGCATGGAAATTACACGATTGCACGTAGGCAAACGCCTCTCCGAAGTAGCGATACACAACAACACCATCTACCTGGCCGGCCAGATCGCGGAAGACACCACGCAAGGCATCGTCGGCCAGACGCGCGAAGTGCTCGGTCACGTCGACCGTTTGCTGGCGGAAGCGGGCAGCGACAAGACTTGCATCCTGTCGTGCCAGATCTACATCGCCGACATGAAAGACTTCGATGGCATGAATGAAGTATGGGATGACTGGGTAGCGTCCAGCCACACCCCGCCGCGTGCCACCGTGGAGGCGAAGCTGGCCAATCCGGCATGCCTGGTTGAAATCGTCATCATCGCTGCAGAGCGCTAGGTTATTCAGTTATTTAGTTTTTCAGTTTATAAGGCATTACATGGTTTCCATCTCGGCCCCGAATAGCGTCACCTCGGAACAACTGGTAGAGGGCTTGAGTGCGCCGGACAGCGCGCGCGTGCTGGACGCGTTCGCGTATGCCACCGAAGCGTATGGCGACAAGCAGACCTTTGCCGGCCGTTCTGCGCTGGAATTTGCCATCGGCGTGGCCACCACCCTGGCGTTCCTGCGCAGCGATGCGGAAACGCGCATCGCAGGCCTGATGTTCGAGCTGACCCTGCTGGAGCCCGATACGGCGGCCGATATCGAGCCGCGCTTCGGCAAGCAGGTGTGCGACCTGGCAACAGGCGTGCGCCAGCTGATCCGTTTGCGCGCGCTGACCCAGGCGCAGCACGGCGGCGCTGGCGGTCGCGGCAAGAATGCGGCGCAGCAAGCCGTGGCCCAGGTGGAAACCTTGCGCAAGATGCTGCTGGCGATGGCGTCCGACATGCGTGTCGTGCTGGTGCGCCTGGCCGCTTGCGTGACGACCTTGCGCTATTTTGCCGAACTCAAGCTGTTCAACGAAATGACGCGCGAGTACGGCAAGGAAACGCTGGATTTGTACGCGCCGCTGGCCAACCGCCTCGGCATCTGGCAGCTGAAGTGGGAACTGGAAGATTTATCGTTCCGCTTCATCGAGCCGGAAGCGTATAAACGCATCGCCAAGATGCTGGAAGAAAAGCGCATGATGCGCGAGGGTTTTGTTTCCTCGGCGATTTTGCGCCTGCAGACGGAACTGGCTTCGGCCGGTATCCAGGCGGAAGTATTTGGCCGCCCGAAACACATTTACAGCATCTGGAACAAGATGCGCGGCAAGGAACTCGATTTCACGGCCCTGTACGACGTGCGCGCCTTCCGCGTCATCGTTTCCGACGTGAAAACCTGCTACACGGTGCTGGGCGTGGTGCACAATATCTGGACCCCCATCCCGAAAGAATTCGACGACTACATTTCGCGGCCGAAACCCAACGGGTATCAGTCGCTGCACACGGTGGTGACGGCCGAAGATGGCCGCCCGCTGGAAGTGCAAATCCGCACCAATGAAATGCACAGCTTTGCCGAATACGGCGTGGCCGCGCACTGGCGCTACAAGGAAGAGGGCGGCTCGAACTTTGCCGGCCAAAAATACGACGAAAAGATCGCCTGGCTGCGCCAGTTGCTGGCGTGGAAGACGGAAGTGGCCGACGCCGTCGTGGGCCAGGAAGAAATCCAGCGCGAATGGGTGGAAAAGCTCAAATCGGCCACCTTGGACGACCGCATCTTCGTCATGACGCCGCAAGCGCGGGTGCTGGAATTGCCCGTGGGTGCCACGCCCGTCGATTTTGCCTATCACTTGCACACGGACGTGGGCCACCGCTGCCGCGGCGCCAAGGTCGACGGCATCATGGTGCCCCTGAATACGCAATTAAAGAATGGCCAGACCTGCGAAATCATTACGGCCAAGGGTGCGCCGGGCACGGCCGGTCCATCGCGCGACTGGCTGGGCGCCGGCTACGCCGTCAGCACGCGCACGCGCTCGAAGATCCGCGCCTGGTTCCACGCCATCGACATGCAGGAAACCCTGGCCCACGGCCGCGCGCTGGTGGAAAAATCCCTGCAGCGCGAAGGCAAGACGGCCGTCAACCTCGAAGCGCTGGCGCAAAAACTGGGCTTTGCGAAAGTCGACGAGCTGTTCCTGTCGGTGGGCAAGGATGAATTCAGCCTGCGCCACGTGGAGCAGGCGCTGCACGACAATGGCGAAGTGGTGGTGCCGGAAGACGCAGTACTCGTGGGAAAAAGCCGCGCCTCCAGCGTGGAGCAGGGCGCCAAATCGGGCGTGCTGGTGGTGGGCACGGAAGGCCTCATGACGGTGCTGGCCAAGTGCTGCAAGCCGGCGCCGCCGGACAGCATCGTCGGCTTCGTTACGCGCGGCAAGGGCGTGTCGATTCACCGCGCCACTTGCAAGAATTTCGAGGAAATGCGCGCCAAGTCACCCGAGCGCGTGATTTTTACAGAGTGGGGCAGCACGGGCGGGCACGACACCGTGTATCCGGTCGACATTTTCATTCTGGCCGGCGACCGCCAGGGCTTGCTGCGCGACATCTCCGAAATCTTTTCGCGCGAAAAGATTAACGTCATCGGCGTCAACACCCAAAGCGCCAAGGGCCAGGCCCGCATGACCTTTACGGCCGAGATCAGCTCGACGGCGCAGTTGCTGAAGGCGCTGAATGTGATCAAGGATGTGAGCGGGGTTCTGGAGGCACGCCGAAGTTAGCGTATCTTGGGGTCAGACCCCCAAGCCCGCTAACGCAGAGCTCTGCGCTAACGTGGCCGGGGGTCTGACCCCTGTCCTTGCTAGTGGGTTTTGTCACCCTGATGCAACCCCGCCATCGCCGCCGTCTCCGGCTGCAAAGTAATATGGTCGATGCCATGCTTACTCAGTAACATCTTCTTGATCGCCCGCAAGACCTTCGGCCAATGGTCGAGATGCTCGATTTCCACGTGGCCGATCAGGGCCGGCTGGCCTGGCGACATGTCCCACACATGCAGATCGTGCACGGAAATCACGCCGTCCACTTGCTCCACATCCGTGCCCACGGCGATGTAGTCGATGTGCATGGGTACGCCTTCCATCAGGAAGTGATACGACTCGCGCAGCACGCCGAAGGTCGACTTCAAAATCAGCAGCGACACCAGCACGGACAGCAGCGGGTCGATCTGCATCCAGCCCGTGAAGTAAATCACGGCGCCGGCGATGATGGCGGCGACCGAGCCGAGCAAATCGCCCATCACGTGCACGAGGGCGGCGCGCGTGTTCACGCTTTGCTTGTCTTTCGACAAGACCCACGCCACCACCACGTTGATCGCCAGGCCGATGAAGGCGACGATGAAGACCATGCCGCCCTTGACGGGTTGCGGCGCGGAAAAACGCAACACGGCTTCATAGCAGATCCAGCCCACCACGCACAGCATGGCCAGGCCGTTGACGAAGGCGGCCAGCGCCTCGGCGCGGCCGAAGCCGAACGAGTGGCGCGGCGAGGGCGGGCGGCGCGCGATGATTTGCGCCAGCAGGGCCAGGCCCAGAGCGGCCGCGTCCGTGACCATGTGGCCCGCGTCGGAAATCAGGGCCAGCGAATTGGACATGAAACCGGCGATGACCTCGATGCCGGCAAACGACAAGGTCAGCCCCAGCGCCCACGCGAGGATGCTCTGGCTGCGCCCCTCGAACGAGTGGGTGTGCTGGGCGTCGCCCTTCAGGTGGGCGTGCAAATGGGTGGCGTCGTGTTCGGTGTGCGTCGGCTGCATGGCATGCTTTGTGGAATGAGGTTGCCGTCAGTGTAATTGAAAAGCAACAACATAGTCGGCACGTAAAAAAAACCTGCAGGCCGCGAGGCACTGCAGGTTTTACCTGGAGCAAATAACTTTACTGCGCAGCAGTCTCGCCAAACTTGCCTTCACGGAAATCCTGTACTGCCTGGAATACTTCCGCCTGGGTATTCATGACGAACGGGCCATACTGCGCGATCGGCTCGTTCAAGGGCTGGCCGGCGACGAGGATCACGCGGCCGCCTTCGGGCGCTTCGATGCGCACGCCGTCGCTGCCCGGCGTGTTGGCGAAGATGGCCATGCGCAGGGCGGGCACGGCCTTGCCGTCCACCTGCACTGTGCCACGGAACGTGTAAATGAAAGCGTTATGGCCTGGCGGCAAGGGCTGCTCGAAGCTGCTGCCGGCCGGCAAGTCGATATCGAGGTACAACGGTTCCGTCAGTTCGCGCTGCACGGCGCCCGTCACGCCATGGCTCTCGCCGGCGATCACTTGCACGGCTACGCCAGCATCGGTCGTGTAGCGGGGGATGTCGCTGCTGGTAAAATCGCGGTACCACGGCGTGCGCATCTTGTCGCGTGCAGGCAGGTTCAGCCACAACTGGAAACCTTCCATCACGCCTTCTTCCTGCTCCGGCATTTCCGAATGGATCACGCCGCTGCCGGCCGTCATCCATTGCACGCCGCCCGAGGTCAGCAAGCCTTCGTGGCCCGCGCTGTCCTTGTGGCGCATGCGCCCCGTGATCATGTACGACACGGTTTCAAAACCACGGTGCGGATGCTCGGGGAAGCCGGCGATATAGTCGTTCGGCTTGTCGCTGGCGAAATTGTCGAGCATCAAGAACGGGTCGAGACGGCGCTGCAGCTGCTGCGTCAGCACGCGGTTGATCTTCACGCCGGCGCCATCCATGACGGCTTGGCCGGCGATCACGCGCTCGACGCCGCGTGGCTTGTTGACGGTGGTGATATCGCTCATTGCTTTCTCCTCTAGGCCAGGACGGCGCCAGTGCGCCGCCCCTTTCACTGCTGGGAATTACACCAGGATCGCGTTGATCTCGGCGTCCGCTTGCGCTTGCGCCTTGGCCACGGCTTCCGGACCCATGCCCATGCCTTCCGAATACACGTATTGCACGTCGGTCAGGCCCAGGAAACCGAACATGGTGTTCAGGTAAGGCACCTGGCTATCGTTGGCGCTGTCGCGGTGCAAGCCGCCGCGGGACAGGCCCACGTAGACTTTCTTGCCGGTCAAGAGGCCAACGGGGCCGTTTTCCGTGTACTTGAAGGTGACGTTGGCGCGGGCAATCGCGTCGAACCAGCTTTTCAGTTGCACGGTGATGCCGAAGTTATACATCGGCGCGCCGATGACGATCACGTCCGCTGCTTGCACTTGCGCAATCAGCGCGTCGTCCATGGCGATGCGGGCCGCTTGTTCCGGCGTGCGCTTGTCGGCCGGGGTGAACAGCGCTTGCAGGGTCGGCTCGTCGAGCACGGGGTGCGGTGCGGCAGCGAGGTCGCGGCGCGTCAGATTTGCTTCAGGGTTGGCCGCTTGCACGCGGGCGACGATGGCGTCAGCCAAACGGGTCGAGGCGGAACCGGTGCTGCGGGCGCTGGAATTGATTTGCAGGATGTTCATCTTGTTTTCTCCGTTGTGAGGTGTCTTGCGATGGATGAACTATAGCAATTCCAAAATTGATGCGGAAGCCGTTAAAATGGATAACATTAATCCATTCATGGAACAATAAAAAGTATGGATATCGATCCCGGAGATTTGCTGCTGTTCGCGCGCGTTGTCGAGTGCGGCAGTTTCAGTCGCGCCGCCCAGCGCGTGGACTTGCCCAAGTCGACCCTGTCGCGGCGCATCTCGCTGCTGGAAGCGAAACTGGGCGAACGGCTGCTGCTGCGCACCACGCGCAAGCTGGCGCTGACGGAGTTTGGCGCCAGCCTGCTCGAGCACGCGCGCAAGGTGGTCGAGGAAACGGAGGCGGCCGGCGCGCTGGCGCAGCACCGCCAGGCCGGTCCCAGCGGCTTGCTGCGCATTTCCATGCCGGCCGACTTCGGCGACGCGCTGATGCGCCAGGTGCTGGCCGAGTTTGTGCGCCGCTATCCGGCCATTTCGCTGGAACTGGACTTGTCGGCGCGCAGGGTGGATTTATTGGAAGAAAATTTCGACCTGGCCATCCGCATGGGCAACTTGCCCGACGATGCCAGCCTGGCCGCGCGCCGCGTGGCTTTCAGTACCCTGGCGTTGTACGCCTCGCCGCAGTACACGAGCGTGCACGGCTTGCCCGAACATCCCGACGATCTGTACGGCCATGATTTATTGAGCTTGCCACGCGCTGTACATGGCCTCGTGCACTGGACTTTGATTCGAGGCAAGACGACGTGGGAGCGCGATCTGCCCGTGCGCCTGCTGGCCAATTCGCCGGAATTGCTGGTGCGCATGGCCTGCACGGGCGTGGGCATCGCGGCCAGCACGGACCGCTTTGCCAAGACCTATGTGGAGACGGGGGAACTGGTGCGCGTGTTGCCGGAATGGAGTTTTCCGTTGGTAACGGGCTGGGCCGTGTTTCCCGGCCGGCGCTTGATGCCAGCCAAGACGCGCGCATTCCTGGACTTGATGGAAGAGATGTACAAGACGGACGCGCCCGTGTAGCGCGCGTCCGGATGCCTTACTTGGGCAAGTTGCCCATGACTTCGCCCAGCTGCACGGGGCCGGCCGGTTGCCAGCTGGCATTGAACGTCACGGTGTCTTTCGGGAACAGCATGACGACGGTGGAGCCGAGCAGGAAGCGGCCCAGTTCTTCACCCTGTTTCAGCACCACATTGTCGTTCGCATAGCTCCAGTCGCGGATCTCACCCGTGCGGGGCGGGTTGACGACGCCGTGCCAGACGGTGGCCATGCTGCCGACGATGGTGGCGCCGACCAGGGTCATGACGAAGGGGCCGTTGGCCGTGTCGAACACGCAGACGACGCGCTCGTTACGGGCGAACAGGCCGGGAATGCCGCGCGCCGTCGTCGGGTTGACGGAGAACAATTCACCGGGCACATAAATCATGCGCGTCAAGCGGCCGTCGCACGGCATGTGGATGCGGTGGTAGTCGCGCGGGCTCAGGTACAGGTTGGCGAAGCTGCCGTGTTCGAACTGGGCCGCCAGTGCCGCATCGCCGCCGACCAGGGCCGTGGTGCTGAAGTTGTGGCCCTTGGCCTGGAAAATCTGGTCCTTGTCGATCGTGCCGAACTGGCTGATGCGGCCATCGACGGGGCAGATGTAGTCGGCCTTGGCCAACGGGCGGGCATCGGGGCGCAGCGCGCGCGTGAAAAAGTCGTTGAAGCTCGTGTAGTGCGTGATGTCCGGATCCAGCGCCTCATCCATGTTGACGTTGTAGCGGCCGACGAACCAGCGGATCAAACGCGTGGTCATGGCGCCGCCTTTGGCGCCAGCGATTCGGCCGGCAAAGTTGGTCAACGCTCCTTTTGGAAGCAGATATTGAGGCAAAACGGCAAGACGGTCAGACACGATGGGAAGCCTTTGACGGGGTGATGGGAACAATGCTGAAAACGCATTATAGCGGCGATGTGGCGCGCCATGATATGCGCCGTACGCAAGGGCGCGTATCGCAGCCTGCCGCCGAATTTAATTTGCTATAAGAAATATTTTCAGGAAACTGTGCCAGTCGGAAAAAATTGCAGCACAATACGGCGGCCTGTTTTTTAGCTTTTAGCCATTTTTATTCAGCCAACTTTTTTAGCCAGGTCATGATGCCACGCCGTTGCCTCCGTCTTACCGTCCTTTGTTCCGCTGTTTTACTTGCCTGGAATGCCCAGGCCCAGCAATCCGAAACGCCCGCCGCCTCTGAGGCCGCCGCTGCGCCGCTGAAGGCTGAAAAGCCAGCCGCGCCCGCCATGCAAACCGTCGAAGTCAAGGGCAGCGGCTATGACCCGCGCCGTGACGATACGGCCAGCAAGATGGTCGTGGGCAGCGAGGAAATCCTCAAGTATGGCGACACGAATGTCACCGACGTGCTCAAGCGCTTGCCCGGCATCACCGTGTCCGGCGCGGCCGGGCGCTCGGGCGGCGA
Organism: Janthinobacterium sp. 64; assembly: GCF_002813325.1. Classification (NCBI taxonomy): domain Bacteria; kingdom Pseudomonadati; phylum Pseudomonadota; class Betaproteobacteria; order Burkholderiales; family Oxalobacteraceae; genus Janthinobacterium; species Janthinobacterium sp. 64. The sequence continues at coordinate 332,450 of NZ_PHUG01000001.1, forward strand.
AATCCGCATGCGCGGGCTGGGCAGCGGCTACACGCAGATATTGCTCAACGGCGAACGGGCGCCGGCCGGTTTCTCGCTCGACACCCTGTCGCCGGACGTGATCGAACGCATCGAGATTTTGCACGCGGCCAGCGCCGAATACAGCACGCAATCGATCGCCGGCACCATCAACGTGGTGCTGAAAAAAGCCGTCAAAACAGCACAGCGCGAGCTCAAGCTGGGCGTACAGGGCAGTGACGTGAGCTTTTCGCCCAGCGTCAATCTGCAACTGTCCGACCGCGACGGCAACTTCTCGTATTCGATGGCCGCCTCCTTGTTCCGCTACGATTACCACTACGACAATCCGGCTCTGGAACTGGGCTACGCGCCCGATGGACGGCAAAATCTGGTGCGCCGAACGAATGGCACCGGCGATGGTCGCCCGGAAGGCATCAACCTGTCGCCGCGCCTGAACTGGGTGCTGGCCAATGGCGATAACGTGACGGCGCAATTCTTTTTCAATGGCGGTCGCTCGGACCACCGCAATTTCAGCCGCGCGCAAACAGAGCAGGGCATGCGCCCCGACTACGACACCAGCACGGGCAGTTCCAGCAACCACAATGCCTTCGGCCGCAGCGACCTGACGTGGATGCACAAGCTGGCCGGCGGCGCCCGGCTGGAATTGAAAGTTGGCGCCTCGGCCGCCCGCAACACGTCCGACAGCCTGCAGCAGGGCTTTATCGATGGCAGCGGCCTGGCGCTCGACCGCCGGGTGGGCGTGAAGGCGACGGAAAACGGCGTCAGTTCCACCGGCAAGTATTCCACGCCTTTGCTGCCCGGCCACGCCCTGTCGATGGGCTGGGACGGCGCTTACACCGAGCGCGAGGAAACGCGCCGCCAGCGCGAAGCGGCCCTGGCTGCCTTGGGCGCGCGCCCGCCCGTCAACAGCGACGAAGGGTTCGACGCCACCATCAAGCGCCTGGCCCTGTTCGTGCAGGACGACTGGGAAATCACGCCGCGCTGGTCGATGTATGCGGGCGTGCGCTGGGAAGGCATCGACACGCGCAGCGCGGGCAATACCTATGATGAAGTGAACCAGCGCACCAGCGTGTGGAGCCCGCTGTTGCAAACCCTGTGGAAGTTGCCAGATACCAAGGGAGACCAGGTGCGCCTGGCCCTGACGCGCACCTACAAGGCGCAGCCCACGGCAAGCCTGATTCCGCGCCGCAATACCTCGACCAACAATAGCCAGACGGACCCCGACCGCGAAGGTAATCCTTATCTGAAACCGGAGCTGGCGCTGGGCATCGACGCCTCGTACGAACATTACTGGGCCGAAGGCGCTTTGCTCAGCGCGCGCGCCTCGGCCCGCCGCATCGACGGCTATACGCGCCAAGGCTTGCTGTTCATCAATGACCGCTGGGTATCGACGCCCGTCAACGACGGCCGCGCCAATACGCAGACACTGGAACTGGAAGCGAAGTTCCCGCTGCGCGCCGTATTGTCCGCGCCCGTGCCAGCCATCGACTTGCGCGCCAGCGTCAGCCGCAACTGGTCGCAGGTGGAGCAGGTGCCGGGGCCAAACAACCGGCTCGACCAGCAAACGCCCGTCAGCGGCAATTTCGGTCTCGACTACAAGACGCCTGATGGCGTGCTGACCACGGGTGGCAGCTTCAATTTCCGCAATGGCGGCCCCGTGCGCATCACCGAGCGCCAGAGCGCCTATACGTCGCCGCGGCGCGACGTCGATATTTATGCGCTGTGGAAATTCGATGCGAAGAACCAGCTGCGCCTGGCCGTGTCGAATCTGCTGGCGCAAGACTTCGAAAGCACCACAGCGTATGCGGACGCCAGCGGCACGATAGTGCGCAACAGCATTTCACCGAGTTCGCCGCAGGCGCGCGCGACCCTGGAAATGAAGTTTTGACGCGTTTGTTTTAACGGTGAAACCCCGGCCGGCATCCCCGCTGGCCTATAATCTCGGCAATTGCGCGCACGGCCCGTCCGTGCGCGCCACCTTTTACTTTGCCAAGATTGCTTCCCCATGACGTTTTCCTCCCTCGGCCTGATCGATCCCCTGGTCCGCAAACTCGATGAGCTCGGCTACGCCAAGCCCACGCCCGTGCAGGCGCAAGCGATTCCTGCCGTGCTGGCCGGCCGTGACCTGATGGCCGCCGCCCAGACGGGCACGGGCAAGACTGCCGGTTTCGCCGTGCCGCTGCTGCAGCGCCTGACATTGGAAGGCGTGGTGGCGCCCCAGTGCGTGCGCGTGCTGGTGCTCGTGCCCACGCGCGAACTGGCCGAGCAAGTGTATGCCAGCTTCCGCAGCTATGGCGGCAACTTGCCGTTGCGCAGCTTTGTCGCGTATGGCGGCGTGCCCATCGAGCCGCAGATCAGCAAGCTGCGCAAGGGCCTCGACGTGCTGGTGGCCACGCCAGGCCGCTTGCTGGACTTGCAGACGCAGGGCGCCGTCAAGTTCGAGCAAGTGCAGACGCTGGTGCTGGACGAGGCGGACCGCATGCTGGACCTGGGCTTCGAGCGCGAGCTTGATATCTTGCTGATGACGATGCCCAAGCAGCGCCAGACCTTGCTGTTCTCGGCCACCTTCTCGGACGCCATCCGCGCCATGGCGAAAACCATGCTGAAAGACCCCGTCTCGGTCGAGGTGAGCGCGCGCAACAGCACGGTCAAGGCCGTGAAGCAATCGGTGATCGTGTGCGACAAGAAACGCAAGCCGGAACTGTTTCTGCACCTGCTGAAGAAAAAGCGCTGGGGCCAGGTCCTGGTCTTCGTCAAGACGCGCAAGGGCGTCGAGCTGCTGGTGAATACCTTGCTGGAGCAGGGCGTGCGCGCCGATTCGATTCACGGCGACAAGACGCAGCCGAACCGTCTGCGCGCGCTGGCCCGTTTCAAATCTGCCGAGGTGCAAGTGCTGGTGGCTACCGACGTGGCCGCCCGCGGCCTCGACATCGATCAATTGCCCGTCGTCGTCAATTTCGACTTGCCCACCGTGGCGGAAGATTATATCCACCGTATCGGCCGCACGGGCCGCGCGGGCGCTTCGGGCGAAGCTATATCGCTCGTTTGTGCCGACGAGGTGGAATTGCTGTCGGCCGTGGAAGCGTTGACGCGGCAAACCCTGAAACGCAACGAGGAGCCCGGTTACGAGGCCGAGCACCGCGTGCCGGGCACGTCCGCAGGCGGCACGATCCAGAAAAAGGCCGTGAAAGTGCTGGCGCCGAAGGCGGCGGAGCGGGCCAAGAAGCGCCGCTTTTATAAATAAGAGTAGGGCACAAGGCGCGCTGCACGGATATCGCATTCGTGCCATCATGCGCCATGACCTCGATACCTTTGTTCCCGCTCAATACGGTGCTGTATCCCGATGGCTATCTGCCCCTGCAGATCTTCGAGGTACGCTATCTGGACATGATACGTCAGTGCATCATGGGCGAGCAGCCGTTCGGCGTGGTGCAATTGCTGGACGGCGCGGAGGTGCGCAAGCCGGGCCAGCACGAGACGCTGGCGCCAGTGGGCACCCTGGCGCGCATCGTCGACTGGGCCGCACCCCTGTCGGGCTTGCTGCAAATTAAATGCATGGGCCTGCAGCGCTTTCACATCGTCTCCAGCGAGCAGCTCAAGCACGGCTTGTGGATGGCGCAGGTCGAAACCCTGGCGCCCGATAAAACCATTCCCATCCCGCAAGAGCAGCAAAACGTCGCCGACGCGCTCGGCGCGCTGATCCGCACCTTGCAGGAGCAAAAGATCCCGCCCGAGCAAATGCCGCTGCAGCCGCCGTACCGGCTCGACGAGTGCGGCTGGGTGGCGAACCGCTGGTGCGAGCTGCTATCCCTGAGCGCCATGCAAAAGCAACTGCTGCTGAGTCAGGACAATCCCGTGCTGCGACTGGAACTGGTGCAAGACATGCTCACTGAAAATGGCCTGCTCGAAGAGTAAATCAGCTGAAGCCGCATGTTTTCTCACGCTTGCGTTGTGCAATTGCAATCTCTATTGAGAAATACTTTACGCTTTGCCGCTGCTGGCATAAGATAGTGCCCCTGGGCAAGATTGCCTTGGGCAACATTCAAGAGCAGACGACATGGCTAAAGTAAGCGCGGAACAGATCAATGCGGCAATGGAAGCGATGGCGGGTGAAGGCCATGCCATCACGGTGCGCGCCTTGCGTGAACGGCTGGGCAACGGCGCCTGTCTGGGCACGATCAGCAAGCTCTTGCTACGCCGCAAGGCCGGTGCGCAACGCCAGATCGCTGCCGCCGCCGAACTGTCGCCCGTGCTGCAGCAAGCCATCCTCGATTATGTAGGACAGGAATTAAGCGCCAGCCACAGCGCGCATGAAGCCGAGATGAACGACAATCAACAGGAATTGATGGACCTGGCCAGCGAGAACGAGCGCCAGCAAGAGTTGCTGGACTTGCAGGCGGGCGAACTGGAAACCTTGCGCGAGGAACTTGAACGCGAGCGGCAAGTGGCGAACCAGGCCCGCACGGACCTGGCCAAGGCGCAGCTGCGCCTGGAAGGCTTGCCACGCCTGGAAGAAGCGGCCGAGCAGGCGCGCATGGACCTGGCCAAGGCGCAATTCAAGCTCGAAGGCATACCACGTCTGGAAGAGGCTGCCGAAGCGGCGCGCGCGGAACTGATCCAGGCCCAGCTGAAGCTGGAAAGCTTGACGCGCGTGGAAACGGAATTGGCGGCCGCGCGCCTGGAACTGGAAGCGGAACGCGAAGAGCTGGGTGAAACGCGCGCCGAACTCGATGAAGAGCGCACCTTGCGCATCAAGGCGCAGCAGTTCATCGTCGACCCCATCTTCAAGACGCCTGTCTGAGGACACCCTGACCAAACCTGCTGCGCGACGGTTTCGTCAGGTGTCGTGACGTCTCTGTTCTAAGCTAACGCTGCGTACAGTGTTAGCCGGCGCACTGAATCTTGTTATTAGGTGCGGCAAACTAGTTCAGTGATCCAGGCGCGAAAGGGCTGGCATGGAAACGCTGATCGTCATGGGGGCCTCGGTGGGCGGCGTGAGCGCACTGTCCACCATCTTTGCCGCCTTGCCGGCGAATTTTCCCGCGGCAATCCTGGCCGTCATGCACGTAGGCGCGCGCAACAGCGTGCTGCCCGATATCCTTGGCAAAACTTCCGCCTTGCCCGTGCGCTTTGCCGAAGCGCGCGAACCCGTGCGCGCGGGGCGCATCTTGCTGGCGCCGCCGGACCGGCACATGCTCGTTGCCAACCTGGCCGGCCAGGCAACGGTCGAGCTGACCCGGGGACCGAAGGAAAACCATACGCGTCCCGCCATCGACCCCCTGTTTCGCAGCGCAGCCGCCGCCTTTGGAGCGAAGGTGGTGGGCGTGATACTCAGCGGCTACCTCGATGATGGCACGGCAGGCTTGCAGGCCATCAAGGCTTGCGGCGGCAAGGCGCTGGTGCAGGAGCCGCAGGACGCGGTGGCGCCGTCGATGCCGCAAAGCGCGCTCGACTATGCCGAAGTGGACTGGCGTCTGCCGTGCGCCGAGATCGGCCCGGCCCTGCTGGCGCTGGCCAACGGCACGCTGGCGCCGGCCAGCGCCGCGCCGTCCTTGCCGCCCGTACCCCAATGGATTGCCGTGGAAAACCGTTTTGCCCGGGGAGTGGGGAATATGGAGCAACTGGAAAAAATTGCCACGCCATCGACGTTCACCTGTCCTGAATGCCAGGGCACCCTGTGGGAACTGCATGGCCAGCAGCCGCAGCGTTTTCGCTGCCATACGGGCCACAGTTTCACGGCGAAGATGCTCGGTGAGTTGCAGCATGACAAGGCGGAAGACGCCATCTGGGCCGCCGTCAGGGCGCTGCAGGAAAAAGAAAAACTGTATCTGAACCTGGCCGCCAAGGCCCAGGTCTGGCAGCATCCGGGCACGGCCAGCGAGTATGCGGCCAAGGCGCGCCAGGCAGGCGAGCAGGCCGATGTGCTGAAACGGGCCTTGCTGGATTAAAATAGCGCACTGTCGTGCCATGCCGTATGCCGTATGACGCCTGATCGCAAAGAAGGTTTATGTCTGTAGAAAAAGAAGTGCCGCTCCCGCTTGCGGCCACCCCCATCGCGCCGCGCGCCTTGCCGCCCAGGCCGCCAGCAGAATTCAGTTCGCCCGAAGCGGCACTGGCGCGCAAGCAGGCGCGCGAAGACAAGGATGCGCAGGTGCGCGGCGTCACGTCCATCGACGCCATGCGCGAGGCCATCAAGCAGGCGGCGCGCGACTTGCCTGCCATTACTGCCGTGCCGCGTCTGGGCATGCTGGACGCCGCCGCCTTCCGCGCGCGCGCCGCGCTCGGTTTGCCATTCCTGATGCGCGGACTGGTGCGGCGCTGGCCTTTGTCCCAGCTGGCGCCTGACGTCTTGCGCGAGCAGTTCAGCCATGTGCCCGTGCGGGCGCGGGTGGGCGACTACATCAACACGGCCTTTGCGGCCGACCGCGCCATGCAGGACATGTCAATGGGGCAATACCTGGATCTGGTAGCAGAGGGCAGGTACGCGTTGCCGCCTTACCTGGGCAACCTGGAATTGCGCGAACTGAACCGCCTGTGCCACTGGCCCACGTATTTCGACAAGATGGGCCCGCCGCGCTTCTGGGTGGGACCGGCGGGCACGGTGACGCCCTTGCATTGCGATTACGACGACAATATCTTCGCCCAGGTGTGGGGCCGCAAGCGTATCTTTTTATCGCCGCCGCACCACGATGTCTTTCTGTATCCCAGCGAGGCGAATGCCATCCTGTTCGGTTCGCCGTTCGATCCGGAAGCGCCCGATTTCCAGCGTTTTCCGCTGGCGCGCCAGGCCACCATGATCGAATGCCTCGTCGAGCCGGGCGACATGCTGTACGTGCCCGCTGGCTGGTACCACCAGGTGCGCGCGCTGACGTTTTCGCTGTCCTCGAATCGCTGGGCCAGGGCCGTGCCGCTGGCGCTGCATGGGGATGCTGCGCTGCGGCGTACCGAGGCTTAATCTGATGGCGCGATGGCCTTGCCATCGGCGCGCAGGCGTTTCGGCCTCCACTCGCTGAGGATGCCAGCAGCGATGATCAATATCCCCCCAACGATGGCCAACGCGGGCATGCGTTCACCGGCGATGCGCCCAATGACACCAGCCCAGACTGGCTCGCCCGCGTAGATCAGGGTGGCCTTGGTGGCGGAAATGCGCTTTTGCGCCCAGTTCATCACATATTGAATCAGCGCGCTGGCGCAGCCCAGGGCCAGCACGCTGAGGATGAACGTCTGGCTCAGGGCGGGTGGCGCTTCACCCATGACGGGCATCAGCAGCAAGGCGATCAGGGATGCGGTCGCCAGTTGCACGATGGTCACGCGCAGGATGTTCAATTGCGGCGAGACGCGGCTGATCAAAATAATTTCCAGCGCGATCGCGATGGCGCCTACGGCCGTCATCAGCTCGCCTTTGCCCAAGCCCATGCTCAAGCCATCCGTGCCCGTGAGCAGCAGCAAGCCGACGAACGCCAGCACCACGGCTACCCAGACGGCGGCGCGGGGCCGCTGCTTGAAGACCAGCCATTGCACCAGCGGCACGATGGGGACATAGAAGGCTGTGATGAAGGCCGATTTACTGCTCGTGATATGCATCAAGCCATAGGTTTGCAGCGCGTAGCCGCCAAAGATGCTCACGCCGATGGCCATACCTGTCAGCAATTCGGCCTTCGTCAGGTGGCGCAGCTGGCCCCGGCAAGCGAGGGCGCCGATGCTGGCGGCCACGGCGAAGCGGGCAGCAACAAAGGCCAGCGGTCCGCTGACCGTCACGGCATGCTGCACGATGAGAAAAGTGCCGCCCCAGATGAAGGTAATGGCGATCAGGGCCAGTTCGGGCAGGCCGAGGGCGGGCGGGGGACTTGCGTGTGTTTTCATGGGGCGCTATGCTATGAGCAAAATATTTCCCATCATAATAGGAGCAATATATTGCGCAGTCAAGCCGAGGCCGGTGGCGTGCTGGCACACCTGGCCACCAATCTGCGGCGCTTGCGCCTGGCCGCCGGCCTCAGCCAGGAAGAGCTGGCGCGTCTGTCGGGCCTCAGTCGGCGCATGGTCAATGGCGTCGAGGCGGGCAGCACCAACATCAGCCTGGCCAACCTCGACCATGTGGCGGCCGCCTTGAAAGTTGCCTTTGTCGACCTGGTGCAGCCGCCGCAGCAGCCGCACGACAGCCTGCGCGTGCTGATGTGGCAAAGCGCATCGCAGGCCAGCCAGGCCGTGCTGCTGGGCGCGGCACCCGCCAGCCGCCAGGTGGAATTGTGGTCGTGGACCCTGGCGCCAGGCGAGCGCTATGATGCGCAAGCCGACCCGGCCGGCTTCAGCGAAATGCTCTACGTGCTCGAAGGCGAGTTGCAACTCGTGCTGGCGGCGCAAACCAGGCACCTGGCCACAGGCGATTTTTTCGTCTTCAGGAGCGCGCAAGCGTATGCCTACGTGAATGCGGGTGCATCCACCTTGCGCTTTACGCGCAATGTGGCCAGCTAGGAATCAAGGGAGAATCATGATGACGTCAACTATATACCAGCCGACTTTGCATGACCGTTATCTGGGCGCCATGCTGGGACTTGCCTGTGGCGACGCCGTCGGCACGACCGTGGAGTTTTCCCCGCGCGGCAGTTTTGCGCCCGTGACGGACATGACGGGCGGCGGCCCATTCGGCTTGCAGCCGGGACAATGGACGGACGATACCTCGATGGCGCTGTGCCTGGCCGAGAGTCTGGTATTGAAAGGGGCGTTCGATCCGGCGGACCAGATGGTGCGGTATTTGAACTGGTGGCAATGGGGTTACCTGAGTTCCACCGGCACCTGCTTCGATATCGGCGGAACGGTAAGGGACGCGCTGGCCAGTTTCCAGGAAACGGGCGACCCCTGGAGTGGTTCCACCGCGCCTGACACGGCGGGCAATGGCTCGCTCATGCGCCTGGCCCCGGTGGTGCTGTTTGCCTATCCGGATGTGGCGGCAGCCGTGGCCTGCGCCGCCGACAGTTCCCGCACCACCCACGCGGCGCCGGAAGCGGTCGAAAGCTGCCAGCTGTTTGCCGCCTTGCTGTGCAGCGCGCTGGCGGGCACGGCGAAGGAAGCGTTGATGGGCAGCATCGCGTACCGACCTGCCGAACCGAAGTTGAGGGAGCTGGCAAGCGGCAGTTTCATCGGTAAAACGGAGCAGCAGATACGCGGCACGGGCTATTGCGTGGAATCGCTGGAAGCGGCGCTCTGGTGCTTCTTCAATACGGATTCACTGGAAGAGGCCGTATTACGCGCCGTCAACCTGGGTGAGGATACCGATACGACCGGCGCCATCGTCGGCCAGCTTGCCGGCGCCTATTATGGCGCCCATGCAATCCCTGCGCGCTGGCTGGAAATGCTGGCCATGCGCGGAGATATCGAAGAGCTGGCGGGCAAATTGTTCGAGCGGGCGCGGGGCTAAGAAGGCGTCGTTGTCGTAGGTATTCTGTGTCATGTATCGAGATCCTTGCTGGCCGTGCGCTTGGCATGGCCGCTGCGTTGCGCCCGGTAAATGCCCGCGTGGCCGGAAAACAGATAGGCCACGACGCAGGCGATGGCTGCGTACACGCCGATCTCGGCGCCGAACAGTTCCATCGCCATCAGGGTCGAGGCGATCGGCGTATTGGCGGCGCCCGCAAACACGGCAACAAAACCGATGGCGGCCAGCAAGGCGGCGGGCTGGTGCAGCAGCGGCCCCAGCGCATTGCCCAGGGTCGCGCCGATGAAGAACAATGGCGTCACTTCGCCGCCCTTGAAACTGGTGCCCAATGAAACAATGGTAAACGCCATCTTGCCGAGAAAATCGTATGCGGGCAACGGTTCCTTCAGCGCATCGACGATGGTGGGGATGCCCAGTCCGATGTACTTGTCCGTGCCGATCAGCCATACGGCGATAGCGACGACGAGGCCGCCTATCAGCGGGCGCAGCGGCGCGTAGGCTATCGAGCGTTTTATCAGTGCGCTCAAGCCGTGCGTGGCTTGCGCAAACAGTTTGCCGGTCACGCCGAACAGCACGCCGGCGATCACCATGGCGGACAAAGTCCAGACAGAAAGGGCGGGGATCAGCGGCACGGCATAATGTGTATGGTGAATGTTGAATAACTGCCCCCACAACAGGCCCACCTGGTCGGCGATGACGGCTGCGGCCAGGCAGGGCAGCATGGCTTCGTAGCGCAGGCGGCCGATGGCCAGCACTTCCAGGCCGAAGAGGGCGCCCGCCAGCGGTGTGCCGAAGACGGAGGCAAAGCCGGCGCTGATGCCGGCCATCAGGATGATGCGGCGGTCTTCGTTGTTCAGGCGGAACAGGCGCGTGAGCTGGTCGGCCAGCGCCCCACCCATCTGCACGGCCGTGCCTTCGCGTCCGACCGAGGCGCCGAACAGATGCGAGATGACGGTGCCGCCCAGCACCAGCGGTGCCATGCGCAAGGGGATGATTTTTTTCGGGTCGTGGATTTCATCGATGAGCAGGTTCGCGCCGCCTTCGACGCTGCTGCCGTAGCGCAGATACAGCCAGCCGACGGCAAAGCCCGCCACGGGCAGCAGCCAGATCAGCCAGGCGTGCGCCAGGCGCGTGCGCGTGGCCCAGTCAAGGGCGAACAGGAAACCGGCCGAGGCGGTGCCAGCCAGCACGGCCACGATGGCAGTGAGCAGCAGCCATTTCAACAGATGCTGTAACAGGTCGGTGAGGGCGCTCAGGCGGTGCATAGTGCATCCAGTCAGGGCTGATGGGTGGGTGTTTCCTTACAGGCCCAGTTCCGCCACCAGCGCCTGGCCGATGGCGCGCTGTTCGCCCAGGATGGCATGCAAGTGGTGGGGGCGCGTCTTGACATTCGTCATGACCACGCGCAGTACATTGGTCGGGCCGGGGTAGCGCGTCGATTCGAGCACCGTGCGCGAGACAAAGCTGTGGCCTTGCGCCTTTTGCCGATTTTGCAGCTTGGCGGTCAAGGTGTTCAGCTGCTGGTTCAGTTCCGTCGCCGCATCGAGCTGGCCGCTGGCCAGCAAGCTTTCCATGCGCTGGCGCAAGTGCGCAGGCACGTAGCGGTAGGTCAGAATGAAGGTGTCCGAGCGCGTGACGAGTTCGAAATCCTGCTGCTCGGCCAATAAATCCTGCAACTGGCCGGACAGGGTGGCCGCCTGCTGCAGCAAGGTCGTGTAGCCGGACACGCCGAGCACCTTGAACGAAGTCCACAGTTTCAAGGCGTCGAAGCGGCGCGAGCCTTCCAGCGACGTCTGGCCCAGGTCGCCCGAGTTGTCGCGCAAGATGTAATTGGCGTTGTGCTTGAGCAAGTTCAGGCTGGCGCTGTCCTTGAACAGCACCATGCTTTGCGCCATCGGCACCCACAGCAATTTATGCCCGTCGATGACGACGGAGTCGGCCAAGGCAATGCCGTCGTACAGCGCGCGGTACTCATCGGCGATCAAGAGCGCGCCGCCCCAGGCCGCGTCCACATGGAACCAGATGCTTTCTCGCGCGGCAATCGCCGCCATGGCGGCCAGCGGGTCGATGGCGCCTGTTTCCGTCGTGCCGGCGATGCCGATCATCGCGACGACCTTGATCTTGCGCTGTTTTAGATCGGCAATGGTCGCTTCCAGCGCGGCCACGTCGATGCGGTTGTCGCGGTCGACGGCCACCAGGTGCAAGGCGTTTTCGCCGAGGCCCAGGGTGGCCAGCGCCTTTTTCACGGAATAATGGCTGCGGGCCGAGCCGATCACGGCCAGCCCTGCGTAGCCGGAGTCCTGCATGGCGGCAAACAAACCGCGCTTGCGCGTGCCGGGCAGTTGCTGCTCCAGCGCCACGGCCAGCGCCGTCAGATTGCCCATGGTGCCGCCATTGACGACATTGCCCAGCGCGCCGCTGGTGGCGGCCATCGCCTGCGTGTAGACGGCGTCCGGTTGCTGGTAGACCTGGCGGTGCAGCCAGCCGAGGATCTGCTTTTCGATCAGGGTCGACACATACGCCGTTTCGATCTTGACCTGGTTCTGGTTCAGGGTGGCCGTAAACGCTTCGGCCAGCACGCTGATCCATGGCAAGGCCTGCGTCATGTGGCCGATGTATTGCGGGTGGTTCAGCTGGGCCGTATTGGCCAGCACGGTGGTGTCGAGTTCTTGCAGGAAATCTGCCACGGCCATGCCGTGTGCGGGCAGGCTGGTGTCGGACAGTTGCGTCAGCAGTTCCGCATACGGCGTGTGCGGATAGGCCGTGTCGCGTTCGGCGGCCAGCCAGCCGCCCAGCATGCGCAGCGCCTGCCGCAGGGGCGCGGGTGCCTGTTGCAGCGCATCGATGGAAAAATGCTGCTGCAGCAGCTGTTCGATAGCGGTATCGGTCATTGCACGTTGTTTTCTTTGCTGATTGCTGATTGCTGAGGCCATGGCCATAAATGCGTTGCGCCCAGGCGGAAGCGGGATTTTACCCGACTCCGCCTGGGCGCATCAGTTTGCTCGCTGCCGTTGATCAGAAGTAGTTGAGACCCAGCGCCGACTTGACTTCATCGGCCGTGCGGGCCGCCACTTCGCGCGCCTTGAACGTGCCTTCTTTCAGCATCTGGATGACTTGTCCCTTGTCTTTGGCGAACTCTTCGCGGCGGGCGCGGATCGGCGCCAGCATTTCCTGCAAGACCAGGTCCAGGCGCTTCTTGACGATGCTGTCGCCCAGGCCGCCACGCACATAATGGGCTTTCATTTCGGCCAGCGCTGCTTTTTCCGGGTCGAACGCGTCCAGGTAGGTAAAGGCGATGTTGCCTTCCAGGTGGCCCGGGTCTTCCACGCGCAGGTGCAGCGGGTCCGTGTAGACTTTTTTCACGGCAGCCGTGATTTCAGCCGAGGTCGCGCCCAGGTTGATGGTGTTGCCCAGCGACTTGCTCATCTTCGCCTTGCCGTCGATGCCGGGCAGGCGGCCGATGTCCGGTACCAGCGCCTTGCATTCCATCAACACTTCGCGGTTGTACATGCGGTTGAAGCGGCGCACGATTTCATTCGTTTGCTCGATCATCGGGATCTGGTCTTCGCCCACGGGTACCACGCCGGCCTTGAAGGCCGTGATGTCGGCCGCCTGGCTGGCCGGGTAGGTCAAAAAGCCGGCTGGAATGTCGCGCTCGAAGCCGCGCAGGCGGATTTCTTCCTTGACGGTAGGGTTGCGCTCGAGGCGCGCCACGGTGACGATATTCAGGTAGTAAAAGGTCAGCTCGGCCAGTTCCGGGATCTGCGACTGGATGAATACCGTGGTCTTGGTCGGGTCGATGCCGACGGCCAGGTAGTCGAGCGCCACTTCGACGACATTGCGGTGCACCTTGTCGATGTCATCCATATTGTCCGTCAGCGCCTGCGCGTCGGCCAGCATGATGAATTGCTTGTAGCTGTTCTGGTAGCGGACCCGGTCGCGCAGGCTGCCCACGTAGTGGCCCAGGTGCAGGGGGCCGGTCGGGCGGTCGCCCGTCAGGATCACGGATTGCGAGGCGATGGCGGCGGCGGACAAGGGCGCCGCTGGCGTGTTGTCGGTGTCGGGAGTGTCTGTGGTGTTAGGCAAGCTCATCAAGTTTCCTTTTGAGCCGCCTGCATCGGGGATGATCCAGGCTGAGCCTGTTACGCCACCGATCGAGGCGGCGTGGATCAAATTCACATCACTATAGAGTGGCCGCGCGAAAGTGAGCGGGACCACCAATTCAAGCAGGCGTGTTGTGACGGGATAAATTTCATGGCGTTATGGTTGCAGTTCGTGCGCGTTCTGTCAAGTTGCGCCCCGATTTATCTGCCGCGCAGGTGGCTGCTGAATTTCTGTCAACCTTGCTTTGCGAGTACTATTGCCGACATGAATCTTTTGGAGAAGCGTATGCCTGTCGTAGCCCCCATCCGCCTGAGCAGCCTGGCCTTGCTGCTCAGCACCTTGTTCAGCGCCCCCGCGCTGGCGCAAACGCCGCCGATGACGCCCGATATCGGTGCCAAACTGGTGATGCCCGACCTGAACGACTATGTCAAGCGCGTGGTGATGATCCCCATGCGCGACGGCGTCAAGCTGTACACGGTGATCGTCGTGCCGAAAGGCGCGCAAAAAGCGCCGATCATGCTCACGCGCACGCCCTACAATGCGGCCCGCCGCGCCCAGCGCGCGGCCAGCCCCAGCATGCTGGCCACCTTGCCGCAGGGCGACGATACCCTGGTGGAAAACGGCTACATCCGCGTCTTCCAGGACGTGCGCGGCAAGCATGGCTCGGAAGGCGATTACGTGATGACGCGCCCCGTGCGCGGCCCGCTCAACCATACCAAGGTCGACAACGTCACCGATGCCTGGGATACCATAGCCTGGCTCGTCAAGAATGTGCCGGAAACGAATGGCAAGGTGGGCATGCTGGGTTCCTCGTATGAGGGACATACGGTACTGATGGCCCTGGTTGACCCGCATCCGGCGCTGAAGGTGGCCATACCGATGAGCGCCATGGTCGACGGCTGGCGCGGCGACGACTGGTTTCATAATGGCGCCTTCCGCATGCCCAGCCTGTCGTACATCGCGGGGCAGACGAGCGTGCGCGGCAGCGGCGAATCGCCGGCCCTGGGCGTCTACGACGATTACGAGGCGTATCTGCGCATCGGCTCGGCGCGCGACTTTGCGAAGAAATTCGGCATCGACAAGCTGACCTATACGAAAAAACTGTTCGAACACCCGGCCTACGACAGTTACTGGCAGGAGCAGGCGCTCGATAAAATCCTCGCAAAACGCCCGCTGATCGTGCCCACCATGCACGTGGTGGGGCAGTGGGACCAGGAAGATATCTATGGCCCCTACGCCAGCTACTGGGCCATGGAAGGGCGCGACACGCGCAACAACCTCAATTACCTGGCCATCGGCCCGTGGCGCCACAGCGGCGTCAACTATGACGGCTCCAGCCTGGGCGCCTTGAAGTTTGACGGCGATACGGCGCGCCAGTTCCGTGAAAAAGTCATGCAGCCATTCCTCAATCAATACTTGAAGGATGGCGCGCCGGAAGCGAACACGGCGCCCGTGGTGTCGTACCAGAGCGGCACCAACCAGTGGCAGCGCCTGCAACAGTGGCCGCTGGCCTGCGAGACCTGCGACACGAAGCTGACGCCGATCTACCTGCACGATGGCTTCCAGCTGGGCTTTGCGGCGCCATCGGGCGCTGCGGATGCGGCGGAAGGTGCCTTCGACGAATACGTGTCCGATCCCGCGAAACCCGTGCCGTTCGTACCCCGTCCCGTGCGCCTCAATGACGCCGACGTGTGGAAGCCATGGCTGGTCAGCGACCAGCGCGGCTATGCGGACCGCACGGACGTGCTCAGCTATGTTTCCGAACCGTTGAAGACGGCCGTGCGCATCGCCGGCGCGCCGATGGTGAACCTGTTCGCCGCCACCAGCGGTACGGATGCGGACTGGGTGGTAAAACTGATCGACGTGTATCCGGACGAGGTGCCGTCGCAGCCGGCCATGGGCGGGTATCAATTGGGCGTGGCGATGGATATCTTCCGCGGCCGCTACCGTGAGAGTTTCGAGCACCCGTCGATGATAACGCCGGGCAAGGTGGAGCGCTACCGCTTCGCCTTGCCGAACGCGAACCACGTCTTCCTGCCCGGCCACCGCATCGCCGTGCAAGTGCAGTCGAGCTGGTTCCCCCTGTACGACCGCAACCCGCAAAACTACGTGCCGAACATCTTCCTGGCCGACCCAGGCCATTACAGAAAGGCGACGCAGCGCGTGTACCACGCGACAGGGGCGGCCAGCGCCATCGAGTTGCCGATTGCGCCGCTCGACGCCCGCTAGGCCATGCGCATGAGAATGGCGCCCGCCGCGATCAAGGCGATGGCCAGGTAGCGGCGGGGGCTGATTTTTTCGCGCAGGAACAACGCCGCGATGGCGATGGCGAACAGAATCGACGTTTCGCGCAGGGCCGCGATGGCGGCCACGGGCGCTTGCGTCATGGCCCACAGGGCCAGGCCATACGACGCGAGCGTGCCGAAACCGCCGATGGCGGCCAGGCGCCATTGCGTTTGCGCATACGCAAACAAGTCGGTCGGACGGCGCAAGGCCGTCCACAGCAGCAGTCCCGTGCCGTTCAAGACAAAAATCCACATCGTGTAGGCGGCCGGTGCGCCCGACAGGCGCACGCCGATGCCGTCGATCAGGGTATAGCTGGCGATGACGCAGGCATTGGCCAGCGCAAAGGCGGTGGCGCGTCCCGTGTTGTTCGGCGCCTTGCCGATAGCGCTGGTGCGCGCGGCAACATACAGGCCGAGGATGCCCGCGCAGATGCAGGCCACGGCACCCATCTGCATGGCGGACAGGCGCTCGCCGATCAGCGGCCAGCTGGCCAGCGCCACGAGCAACGGTGCGCTGCCGCGCATCAAGGGGTAGGCATGGCTCATGTCGCCGGCCTTGTAGGCGGCCGCCAGCAGCGAGTAATAAGCCAGCTGCGCCACGGCCGAGGCTGCCATGTAGGGCCAGCTGGCGGGCGCGGGAGAGTTGACGAAAGGCAAGACGGCCAGCGAAATCAGGGCCGCGCCGGCGGACACCAGCACGGTCGTGAGGAAAGTATCCTTGCCCGACTTGACGATGGCATTCCAGCTGGCGTGCAGCAGGGCGGCAAACAGGACGACGGCGACGACCAGACCGGACATGCCAGCCTTAGCGGGGGCGTATGCTGAGCGAGAGCAGTTCCTGGCGGTGATGGCGCTGGAAGCCTTCCATCAGGATGCCCGAGCGGCCCGCTTTTTCCAGCAGTTCGCGCAGGGTGGCCTGGTCTTCCGCCGTCAGCGACTTGCGCGACAGGTAGACGCCACTCATGCCCCATGGCAGCTCCGGCAAGGCTTCCAGGCGCAAACGGTCGGCCAGGCCGTACACGCGCGCATCGTTTTGCGCCACGCCCGACAGGATGGTGGGACTCATGATGGTGGCGTCGATGAAGCCGCTTTGCATCAGGCGCGCCACGGATAGCGCATCGACTTCATAGAACAGGCGGCCCTGGCTGCTCAGTTCCTTGGCCAGCGCCTGGTACGGCGTGCCGTAGTCGTAGCCGCGCACCAGCGCCACGCGCAATTCGCGCCGCTCGATCAGTTCCTGCATGGTGTTGATGGGCGTGCGTGCGCCCTGCAGCGAAATCAGCAGGGGACGGTTGCCCATCAGGGGAATGAACAGGCCATGCTGGTCGCGCCGCGGCGTACTGTTGGCGGGGATCAGCAAGTCTGCCTTGCCCGCCTCGAACATCGCTTCCAGGCGCGCGCGCGGCACGGGCGTGAAGATGA
Source organism: Janthinobacterium sp. 64 (assembly GCF_002813325.1). NCBI lineage: Bacteria > Pseudomonadati > Pseudomonadota > Betaproteobacteria > Burkholderiales > Oxalobacteraceae > Janthinobacterium > Janthinobacterium sp. 64. The sequence continues at coordinate 349,712 of NZ_PHUG01000001.1, forward strand.
AGTTGCAGCCGAGCTTGGCGCCCATGCTGCGCAGCAGGTCAGGGTAGATGCCGCTGATCGTGGCGCCATTGATCACCACGCTGGCGCCGATGGCCGAGACGGGCACCTGGATGTCGCGCGAGCATTGCGCGCCCGCCAGCGACGGCAGCGCCAGCGCCAGCAGGGCTACGGTTCGGCGCCAGGCGCTGGAATAAAAGTCAGTCATACCCATCCTTGCTTGCCATCGAATCGCGGGCGTCGGCAACGCCCGCTTGATTATCCCATTCTCGCCTATCTATTTCCCAAATGCAATATTATCCCAGCGACTACTTTGTGGTGGAAACCGCAAGTCTGGCCTGGCGTTGTGCCTTGAAGTAGCGCCAGGCCACCAGGATGCCCAGGGTTTGCATGATGGCACACAGATAGAAGGTGCTGCCGATGCGCCAGTCCTGTGGCGGCAAGTGGCTCACTTCGCCGAGGATCATGCTGCCGAGCAAAGGCATGATGATGATGCCCAGGCTGCTGATCGACTGCAAAGAACCCATCAGTTCTCCCTGTTCGCTGGCGTTTGATGATTTCGAGATGATGCCTTGCAGGGCCGGGGCGGCGGCAAAGGCCAGCAGGTTGCACAGGATCAGCGCATACATCATCCAGCCTTGCGTCGCCAGGCCGTACAGCAAATAGGTGAGGGCGCCCGAAGCCATGCCCAGCAGGGACAAACGCACTTCGCCGAAGCGCTTGATGAGGATGCCCAGCAAGCCCGCCTGCACCACGGCCGCGCACAGGCCCACGCAGAACAGGGCGATGCCGTTCTGGCGCGGCGTCCAGTCAAAGCGGAAATGGGTATATAGCACCCAGGTGGTGTTGAGCATCATTTGCGCAAACGTCATCAGGCCGAAGGCCAGCACCAGGCCGCGGATGTCCACGCGGCGCACCAGTTTCAGCAGGGCGGCAAACGGATTGATGCGCGCCCAGGTAAATGGCGCGCGGGGCCCTGGCTGCAGCGATTCGGGCACGCAGAAATAGCCGTAGATGAAATTGGCTGCCGACAGGCCCGCCGCCACGTAAAACGGCAGGTGCAGATTGATCTCGCCCAGCAAGCCGCCCAGCATGGGGCCGCAAATGAAGCCCAGACCAAAGGCGGCGCCGATCTTGCCGAAGCTCTTGGCGCGGTTGTCGTGCGTGGAAATGTCGGAAGCATAGGCGGACGCGACCGACATGCTGGCCGACGAGACGCCGCCGATGATGCGGCCGATGAACAGGCAGGCGAGGTTGGGCGCCCAGCCCGTGGCGAGGAAATTGATGCCCATGCCGGCCATCGAGTACAGCAGCACGGGACGGCGTCCCACGCGGTCGCTGATGGCGCCCAGCATGGGCATGAAGATAAACTGCAGCAAGCCGAAGACGGCCGCCATGATGCCGTACCAGAACGCTTGTGCTTCCTTGCCGTTGACAAAGTCGCCGATCAGGATGGGCAGCACGGGCACCACCAGGCCGATGCCCAGCATGTCGATGAAGACGCAGACGAGGATGAAATTGAGGTTGCCGGCGCTCTTCAGGGCGGGGGAGGACGGGGAATGGCTGACGTGGCTGGTTTTATCGGACATGCATGCTTTCGGCGCGATAGCTGAGGCTTGCATTATAGACAGCATGCGCGCTGCTGGCTATCGCCGCCAATGTTATGCGCGCATTCCCCATTCGTCGGCAAAGGCTGCGCGGAAATCCGTCAGCACGGCCAGCCGCTGTTCGGCCAGCGCGCGGCCCGCCGCCGTCTGCATCTTGCCGGGCAGCTTGTCGAGCTTGGTGACGATATGGTCGAGCGCGTAGGCCTTGTCGTCGAGTTCACGATGCTGCGCCAGCGGGTCTGCGCCATGCGCGAGCGCACTATCCATGCGCGCCGCCGTGTAAAACAGGCGCGCCAGTCCCACGGCGCCCAGCGCGTCGATGCGGTCGGCATCCTGCACGATTTGCGCTTCGATCGTGTGCGGTGGCAAGTTGGCGGAAAAGCTGTGCGTCTCGATGGCGTGGGCCACGCCGGCCAGTTTTTCTGCTGGGAAATCCAGTTCCGCCAGTTGGCGGCAAGCCTGCGCGGCCGCCTGGCGCGAGGCCAGGTGGCGTTCGGGGTGGTTTTTCGGCAAGTTGACGAGGTCGTGCAAATAGCAGGCGGCCATCACGGTGAGGGCATCGGCCTGCTTATGCTCTTGCAGCAGCACACTGGCATTGCGCCAGACGCGCTGCAGGTGGTTGAGGTCGTGGGCGCCGTCGTCGCCCAGGCCGGCCGTGGCCAGCGCCTGCAGGCGTGGTTGCCATTGAGAAAGCAAAGAGTGCATGGTTCAAGGTCGTAAAAAGCAGGGGCCGCCAGTGTGGCATAAAACGCCGCCGCGTGCGGCGGGGAGGCCGGCGCGCCGGCGTGCCGTATTCGCCACACAGATTATCTTTTTGGAAATTTTCATTCCAGCAATTGCTCTTTTTTAGTGCATGTAAAATTTACATGGGGTAACATTGCCGCACGGAAATTAGAAGCATAAGCTAATTGCGAGAAAGTATTTGCAAAAACATACAAGTGGCCGCCATGCCATCGTGCATGTCTGGCCTGCGCCCCAGGCGAGTTAACCAAAGGATTATCATGAACACCAATTCCAGCGACGCTGGCGCAACCGTTGCCAAGGCTGCCGAATACCTGGCTTTTACCCTGGGCCAGGAAGAATACGGCATCGACATCCAGAAAGTCAGCGAAATCCGCAGCTATGAAACGCCGACCCGCATCGCCAACGCGCCCGAGTTCGTCAAGGGCGTGGTCAACTTGCGCGGCATTATCGTGCCGATCGTCGACATGCGCATCAAGTTCAACCTGGGCACGCCCAGCTATGACCAGTTCACCGTCGTCATCATCCTCAATATCGGCAACCGCGTGGTCGGCATGGTCGTCGACCGCGTCTCCGACGTCACCACGCTGATGCCGGAACAGATCAAGCCGGCGCCGGACATGGGCCGCTCGATCAACACGGAATATGTGATCGGCCTGGGGACCATCGACGAGCGCATGCTGATCCTGGTCGATATCGACCAGCTGATGTCCAGTGCCGAGATGGGCTTGATCGAGAAACTGGCGGCGTAATGCCGCAGTGATGAGAATTTCCCTGCATATTGTCAAAAACTATTGATATTAAGTATTGCATATCGTTTCCGCAGGGAGCACGCTAGCGCATTTTCCTGGCGCACGGTTCAACCGAACCGTGCGCCAGTTTACTTGGCGGGACAGATTTGGCGGCGTCCGCCATGCTGTTCCAGGCGCTGGCTGCAGGGCCTCTCTTCAGGATATTAGGATAGTCACATGAATTTGTTAAGAAACGTCAGCATCGGGGTCCGTCTGGGACTGGGCTTTGCCGTCATTTTGCTGTTTTCCATGATCATCACCGGCATCAGTGTCTGGCGTCTGCATGACGTGGCCAGCGCCACGCGCACGATGATGGAAGAGCCGCTGGCCAAGGAGCGGTATATTTCCGACTGGTATACGCGCATCGACAGCGCCGTGCGGCGCACGATCGCCATCGCCCGCAGCAGCGACACCTCGCTGAGCGGCTTTTTCGCCGAAGAGTCGAAAGTGTCGAGCGCCAGCTCGGCTGTCCTGCAAAAGAAAATCGCGGCGCTGCTCAAAGATCCGAAAGAACAGGCCATGTTCGCCAGTTTGCTGGAATTGCGCGAAGTGTATGTCGGCTCGCGCGACCAGGTCTACAAGCTCAAGGGCGAGTCCCAGTCCGAGGCCGCCAACGAAGTGTTTGAAAAAACCTTCGTGCCCGCCGCAGCCAAGTACCAGAAGATGGTCTACGGTTTGCTGGAGCACCAGCGTGCCACCATCGACGCCACCGCGCGCCAGATTGATGACATCGCCAGCACCAGCCGCAACCTGCTGTTATTGCTGTCGACGCTGGCGCTGGCTTTTGGCGTCGTGTGCGCCTGGCTGTTGACGATGGGCATCGTGCGTCCGCTGCGCACGGCCGTGGACATCGCCCGCAAAGTGGCCGATGGCGACCTGACGGCGCAGATCGACGCCAGCGCCAAGGATGAAACCGGGCAACTTTTACTGGCGCTGAAGGACATGAACACCAGCCTGCTCAACATCGTCGGCGAAGTGCGCAGCGGCACGGACAGCATTGCGACGTCCTCGACGCAGATTGCCGCCGGCAACCAGGACCTGTCTTCCCGCACGGAAGAGCAAGCGGGTTCGCTGGAAGAAACGGCCTCGTCGATGGAAGAGCTGACCAGCACCGTGAAACAGAATGCGGACAATGCGCGCCAGGCGAATCAATTGGCGGCGTCGGCGGCGCAAGTGGCCGTCAAGGGCGGCGAAGTGGTGGCGCAAGTGGTGGGCACCATGCAATCGATTAATACGTCCTCGAACAAGATCGTCGACATCATTGCCGTCATCGATGGCATCGCCTTCCAGACCAACATTTTGGCGCTGAATGCGGCCGTGGAAGCGGCGCGCGCGGGCGAGCAGGGCCGCGGCTTTGCCGTCGTGGCCTCGGAAGTGCGCAACCTGGCGCAGCGCTCGGCGTCGGCGGCGAAAGAGATCAAGACCCTGATCGGCGCGTCCGTGGAGCAAGTCAATGCGGGCAGCATGCTGGTGGCGCAAGCCGGCTCGACCATGAACGATATCGTCGACAGCGTGCAGCGCGTGAGCGACATCATCACGGAAATCACGGCGGCCAGCAGCGAGCAAAGCGTGGGCATCGACGAGATCAACCGCGCCATCGGCCAGATGGATGCCGTGACGCAACAAAATGCGGCCCTGGTGGAGGAGTCGGCTGCTGCCGCCGAATCGATGCAGCACCAGGCGCACAACCTGGCGCAAGTCGTCAGCGTGTTCAAGCTCCATGGCCAGCAGGCCAAGGTAAGTGGCGCGAGCACGCTGAAGCAGCCGGCAGCGCCGCAAACCGCCTTGCGCCTCGGCGCACGCTGAAAGCTGCGGCTGCCCCGTGCAGCCGCAGCTTTCAGCTCCTTTTATATAGTCTGGTTCCGATTTTTCAGGATATTCACATGAATTTGTTAAGAAACGTCAGTATTGGTGTGCGGCTCGGCCTGGGTTTTGCCGTCATTTTGCTGTTTTCCCTGGTCATTACCGGCATCAGCGTCTGGCGTTTGCACGACGTGGCCACCGCCACGCGCACCATGATGGAGCAGCCGCTGGCGAAGGAACGCTATATTTCCGACTGGTACAGCAAGATCGACAGCGGCATCCGCCGCACCACGGCCATCGTGCGCAGCGCCGACACCTCGCTGGGACCGTATTTTGCGGAAGAAGCGAAACAGTCGTCCGTCGTTTCGAGTGAATTGCAAAAGAAGATTGAAGCCCTGATTTCCGGCCCGCAAGAAACGGAACTGTTCCGCCAGGTCAGCGAAATGCGCAAGGTGTATCTGGATTCCCGTGAGCAAGTCTCGAAGCTGAAGGCGGCCGGCCAGACGGAAGAAGCGGAAAAGGCCTTCCAGGCCGTGTTCGTGCCCGGCTCGACGAAGTACCAGAAAGTCATCATGAATATGCTGGAACACCAGCGCGCCAGCATCGACGCCACCGCGCGCGAGATCGATGCCGTCGCCAAGACCAGCCGCAACCTGCTGCTGGTGCTGGCCGCGCTGGCACTGGGCTTTGGCGTCGTGTGCGCCTGGGTCTTGACGATGGGCATCGTGCGCCCCTTGCGCACGGCCGTGGAGATTGCCCGCAAGGTGGCCGATGGCGACTTGACGGCGCAGATCGATGTCAGCGCCAAGGATGAAACGGGGCAATTGCTGCAAGCGCTGAAGGATATGAACACCAGCCTGCTCAATATCGTTGGCGAAGTGCGCAGCGGCACGGACAGCATCGCAACGTCCTCGACGCAGATTGCCGCCGGCAACCAGGACCTGTCTTCCCGCACGGAAGAGCAAGCCGGTTCGCTGGAAGAAACGGCATCGTCGATGGAAGAACTGACGTCGACCGTGAAACAGAATGCGGACAATGCGCGCCAGGCGAACCAATTGGCGGCGTCGGCCGCGCAAGTGGCCGTCAAGGGCGGGCAAGTCGTGGCGCAAGTGGTGGGCACGATGGAATCGATCAATGCCTCGTCGAACAAGATCGTCGACATCATCAGTGTCATCGATGGCATCGCCTTCCAGACCAACATTTTGGCCCTGAATGCGGCCGTGGAAGCGGCGCGCGCAGGCGAGCAGGGCCGCGGCTTTGCCGTCGTGGCGTCCGAGGTGCGCAACCTGGCCCAGCGTTCTGCTTCGGCTGCGAAAGAGATCAAGACCCTGATCGGCGCGTCCGTGGAGCAAGTCAACGCGGGCAGCATGCTGGTGGCGCAAGCCGGCTCGACCATGAATGATATCGTCGACAGCGTGCAGCGCGTGAGCGACATCATCACGGAAATCACGGCGGCCAGCAGCGAGCAAAGCGTGGGCATCGACGAGATCAACCGCGCCATCGGTCAGATGGATGCCGTGACGCAACAAAATGCGGCGCTGGTGGAAGAGTCGGCGGCCGCCGCCGAATCGATGCAGCACCAGGCGCACAATCTGGCGCAAGTCGTCAGCGTGTTTAAATTGAATAGCCAGCAGGCCAGTGTCAGCGGCTTGAAGGGTGTAAAACGTCCGGCAGGCAAGGAAGCCAAGGCTAGCTTGCGGATCGGCCGCGCCGCTTAAGTTGCTTGCCCCGTAACGGCTGGGGTCGTACCCTGAGGGTACGGCCCCGGTATTTAAGCCTCTGGGGTGAAGCCGGCGATCGCCAGCTGCGACAGCCGGTCCGCCTCGCCATTCCTGTGGCGCGGTAGCCAGCGCAAGCTCACATCGTTGAATTGTTCTAGCAGGGCCACTACGTTGGCCCTGTGCATTTCCAGCCCCTTGGCGCCGACCGGCGTCGTTCCCAGCACATCATTGATCACTACCTGGCTGTCGCCGAACAGCAGCAGTTGCTCGGGCGGCGGGCGCACGGCCTGCGCCGCCTGCAGCACGGCGATCAGGGCCGCATATTCGGCGTCGCTGCTGCTGCCATAACCGGCCGCCTGGCTCACTTCGATGCGCTCGCCGTTCGGCCCCAGCAGCAGGGCGCCTATGCCCAGCTTGCCCGGGTTCGGATGGGCGGAACCGTCGAACCAGCCGCGCCAGGCTTGCGGGCCGCCATGGTCCTGGCGGCTGAGCGCCAGCTGCGCGCGGCGCGCCTGCATCTTCGCTTCCTTGCGCAGTTTTCGCGCCTCTGCTTCCGGCGTCATGGCTTGAGGAACCAGGTATCGATCAGGCTGCCGATCCAGCAGGCCACCAGTACGCTTACGGCCACGGTCATGGCGGGGCCGTCATTGGCGGACAGCGCATCGACTTTTTCCACGATCAGCTGCACGTCGAGGGGCAGGGCGCCACTGTCGATCTGTGCCATAACCTGGTCCAATCGTGCCATGATCTGGCGCAATACGAGCACCAGCGCGACCAGCGCGGGCACGAGGAAGAGGCAGCCGCGCGCCTTGCGTTTCAATAGGAAATGCCCGCTGCCGGGAAAGACGAGGGCCGACAGCAGCAGGGGGAGATTGCGCTTGGAAAGGGGGGAACCGCTCATGCGTGCCTTTGTGAGGAGAAAGAGCGTTCCATCATACTATTGCCAGCCGAATTTGCGCAGATACACGCGTTTCATGAACGTCGTCAGCACCGTGTAGCAGACGAGGATGCCCAGCAGCCAGGGGAAGTAGCCCAACGGCAGGGCTTGCAGCTTGAAGTAAGTCGCCAGCGGTCCCATCGGCAGGAACACGCCCGCGGCCATGATGAGGGTCGTGGCCACCAGCAGGGGTACGGAGGCGATGCTGTCGATGAAGGGCAGCTTGGGCGTGCGGATCAGGTGCACGATCAGGGTTTGCGTCAGCAGCCCGACGACGAACCAGCCGGACTGGAACAGGGTCTGCTGTTCCGGCGTATTCGCGCCAAACACATGCCACATCAAAATAAAGGTGCTGATGTCGAAGATCGAGCTGATGGGCCCGAAGAACATCATGAAGCGGCCGATGTCGCGCGGGTTCCAGCTCAAAGGCTGCTGGATCAGTTCGGCGTCGACATTGTCGAAGGGAATGGCGATCTGCGACACGTCATACAACAGGTTTTGCACCAGCAGGTGCAGCGGCAGCATGGGCAAAAACGGCAAGAAGGCGCTGGCCACCAGTACGGAAAACACATTGCCGAAGTTCGAACTGGCCGTCATGCGGATGTATTTGAGCATGTTGCTGAAGGTGCGCCGGCCTTCCAGCACGCCTTCTTCCAGCACCATCAGGCTTTTTTCCAGCAGGATGATGTCGGCCGCTTCCTTGGCGATATCGACGGCCGAATCGACGGAAATGCCGATGTCGGCCGCGCGCAGGGCGGGCGCGTCGTTGATGCCGTCGCCCATGAAGCCGACGATGTGGCCATTGCCGCGCAGGGCGCGCACGAGGCGCTCCTTGTGCAGCGGGCTGAGCTTGGCAAACACCGTGTTGTCTTCAGCCGCGCGGGCCAGCGTGGCATCGTCCATGTCGTCGAGTTGCGGGCCTTGCAGCACGCCATGCACGGCCAGGCCCACTTCGCGGCAAATCTTCGCCGTCACCAGGTGGTTGTCGCCCGTCAATACTTTCACGGTGACGCCATGTTCGGCCAGCGCGCGCAGGGCGGGCGCCGTCGATTCCTTCGGCGGATCAAGAAACGCCACATAGCCTATCAGGGTCAGCGCCGTTTCATCGGCCACGCCGTACACGGTTTTATGCGGCGGCACTTCCTTGACGGCCACGGCCACTACGCGCAAGCCTTCCGCATTCAGGCCCTGCGTGGTGTCCAGCACCTTGTCCAGCAGGGCAGGATCGAGCGGAATGTTCACGCCGCCCAGGCGCAAATGGCTGCAGGCGGCGAGAATTTCCTCGACGGCGCCCTTGCAGATCAGCTCATGGTGATCATTCTTTTCAGAAACGACGACGGACATGCGGCGGCGCACGAAATCGAACGGGATTTCATCGACCTTGAGGTAATCGCGCGCCAGCTGCATTTCCGTTTGCAATTCCACATGGTCGAGCACGGCGCGGTCGAGCAGGTTTTTCAAGCCCGTCTGGTAGTGGCTGTTCAAGTAAGCGAACTGCAGCACTTCATCGGAGGGCTGGCCAAACACGTCCGTATGGCGCTCGAGCACGATCTTGTCCTGCGTCAAGGTGCCCGTTTTATCTGTGCACAGCACATCCATGGCGCCGAAGTTCTGGATCGCATCGAGGCGTTTCACGACGACTTTCTTTTTCGACAGTTTCACGGCACCCTTGGCCAGGGTGCTGGTGACGATCATGGGCAGCATTTCCGGCGTCAGGCCCACGGCGACCGACAGGGCGAACAAAAACGCTTCCATCCAGTCGCCCTTGGTCCAGCCGTTGATCAGGAACACGAGCGGCGCCATCACGAGGGCGAAGCGGATCAAGAGCCAGCTGACGCTGTTCACGCCCGCTTCGAACGCCGTCGGCGTGCGCTCGGTGGCCGTCACTCTCGTGGCGATGGTGCCGAAATAGGTGCGGTTGCCGGTTGCCAGGACCAGCGCCGTGGCCGCGCCCGAAATCACATTCGTGCCCATGAACAGCAAATTGGCCAGTTCCATCGGGTCTTTGCCATGGGCGTCGGCCAGCTCGGCCATCTTTTCCACCGGCAAGGACTCGCCCGTCATGGCGGCCTGGCTGACGAACAGGTCTTTCGCGGAAAGCAAACGGCAGTCGGCGGGAATCATGTCGCCGGCCGACAGCACGATGATGTCTCCCTGCACCAGCTGGCGGATGGGCAGCTCGATCTGCTGGCCATTGCGCAGCACGGTGGCCGTATTGCTGACCATGGCTTTCAGGCGCTCGGCAGCGCGGTTCGAGCGGCCTTCCTGCACGAAGCGCAGCAAGGTCGACAAAATCACCATGGTGCCGATGACGATGGTGGCCTTCGGGTCTTCCGTCAGGTAGGAAACGATGGCCAGCACGGTGAGCAGCAGGTTGAACGGATTCTTGTAGCACAGCCACAGGTGCTGGTACCAGGCCAGCGGTTTTTCATGCTCGACTTCATTCGGGCCCGTTTGCGCGCCGATGACTTGCGCCTCGGCATCGCGCAAGCCTTCGGCCCGCGTGCGCAGGCGGTTCAGCGCGCTGTCCAGGTCTTCATGGGCGGCGGCCAGCAGCTGGCGCGCCAGGTGGTCGGGCACGGGGCGGGCCGTGCTGTTTTCCAGCGGCATGGCGCGCCGGCGGAAATGGCCGGCCGTATGGCGCTTGCGCAGGAACGATTCGAATAAGCGGGTGAAGAGATTCATGGCTCTTCCTTTCACGACGAGGTGTTGACGGGCGGCGCAGCCGCAGGCAAGACTTGCGTGCCGCCAAGACACAATAGTGCTGGCGGGCAATCCGAGTCAGTAGCCGGTCGCGATCGGAAAGAGGGGGAGAGGCGCACGGCCAGACTTGCCGCGAGACACCGCACCTTGCTCAGCAAGGCACGGAGGAAAGAGAGTTCCGCGTTGCTTGCTGTTTAGCTGCCGAGGCAATCACCGATACAAGATCGGCTACTGTCACTAGAACAAGTACCCACGTGGGACTCCGTAAATGAATAATGGGGGCATCTTATGGATGGGCTGCGAGGGTGTCAACTGAAGAAATCTTAGGTTTCCAAAGTGTAATGTGACAATCTGTGATTTTTGCCGTTTGGCAATCCGTTATGCTCGGGTACGCTGATTGGCTGGAAGTAGCCACGGTAAACTCTATGCAAATACAGAAAAATACATGTCTATGGAATTCATCGTCGGGGCAGTCATAGCGGGACTTGTCGTCATGCTCTTTGCCGGCAAGCACTTTTCAAAAAAACTGCCGAAAGAAACACATTTCGAATGTGCCCGTTGCGGCACGGTTGCACGCCATACCGATCGAACGATTGAAGCCTGGCGCAACAACAAAACCACATTCTTTTGCCAGTCCTGCCATCTTAAATGGGTACGTGCCAGGGCGCCACGCGAGCGTGAGCCTGGCACTTCTCCTGCAGGGTCCAGATCTGGAGCGGGATCGGGTTGCCTTGGCATTGTTGTGCTGTTAGCCGTCGTTCCGCTGGCTGGCTTTTTATTGGTGCACGCTTATGCCTGAGCCAGTTTTCGCGCAGTGAGCCTCGCCGAAAACCATGTGGCCTTCACCTTATGCCGCATCAGGCGGTTTGCACCGCCATCGCCAGCGAATCGGACAATATCTGCCATAACGCAGCGTGGCGCTGCTGCAGCGCGGCGCCACCCGCATAAATGAGTTCCACGTGCAGGCTGTCGACGATGCCCAGGTAGGCTTGCGCGTACAGTTCGATGCGCTGCGGCGGCAGGGATGGCGCCAGGCGGCCCAGGCTGGCCATGTAGTGCTGCTGCAACTGCGCCAGCAAGGCTTCATAGCCCGTGCCGACTTCGATGCGCAGGGGCGCGGGCGGTAAATATGCCGTGCGCAGCAAAAAGCGCAAATGGGCCGACTCCGCGTAGCGCTGCGCCATGCGGTCGCAGTACAAGGCACCGGCCAGTTGCCCGCCGGGCGCCGCCAACGCCGCTTCATCGGCGAAGCAGCTGTCCATGAAGGCTTGCTCTTCAGCCAGCGCATCGGCAAAGACGTCGAGGAAGAGGGCATCCTTGCCGGCGAAGTGCGAATACAGCGAGGCCTTGCGCATGCCCGCCTGCCCGGCGATGTCGCTGAGGGACGAGGCGTCGTAACCATGTTCGGAAAAGTGCACGACGGCAACGGCGCAGATGTTATCGGCCGAGGCCGAGCGTTTCTTCATATGAGGCTAATGGTTGGGTGAAGCGTCAGTGCGCGCCCAGGTTGGTGGCGGTTGCCGGATGGACGCGCGCAGTGGCCAGGGTCAGCCATGATACCAGCAGGCCGGCCACGGTCAAGAACAGCAGCCACGGCAGCGGCCCCTGTTCGGACAGGCTGGCCGCCAGCGGCGTGGCCAGGGACGACAAGGTCATCTGGATGGCGCCCAGCAATGCCGCCGTGGAACCGAGCGCGCGCTGCTGCGAACCCATGGCCATGGCCATCAGCGCCGCTTCCGCGATGCCCAGGCCAAACAGGGCCACGAACATGCCGGGCACGACGGCGGTGATGCCGAAGCCCGCCCAGGCGCCCAGCAAGGCCAGCGCGGCGCCGCCCAGCATGGCCACGCTGCCCGCCACGCAGAGGCGCGCCACGCCATGCCTTTCCACCATCCGGCCGCTGGCCATCGCACCGAGCAGCACGGCCACGCCCGTGGCACCGAACACCAGGCCGAAATTGCTGGCGGACAGGCCGAAATCGCGCTGGTACACGAGCGAGGCGCCGCCGATATACGCAAACAGGAAGAAGAAAGCGGCGGACAGGGCCAGCGCGGGCAGCAGGAAGGCGCGGTCCAGCGCGATGCGCGCATAGGTGCGGTGCAGGCCCTTCGGTGAAACGCGGTTCTTCAGTGGTAAGGTTTCCGGCAAGAACAGCGCGCTATTGAGCAGCGTCAAGGCGCCCAGCGCGGCCAGGGCCAGCATCACGGCGCGCCAGCCATAGTGCGCATCGAGCAAGCCACCCACGGCCGGGGCCAGCACGGGCGCCAGGCCCACGATGGTCATCAGCAGGGCAAACAGCTGCGCCGCTTTGACGCCATCGGCCACGTCGCGCACCATGCTCATCACCACCACTAAGGTCAGCGCCGCGCCCAGGCCCTGCAGCAAACGTGCCAGCAGCAGGGTCGACAATTGATCCGCCTGCGCCGCCCACACAGCAGCAAGAATGTAGACGGCGATGCCGGCCAGGAGCGGACGGCGCCGGCCCAGCATGTCGGTCAGCGGACCGCACAGCAGTTGCCCTGCACCCAGGGCCAGCAGGAAAACGGTCAGGCTCAGCTGCACATTCGCATACGAGGTGTGCAGTTCGCGCGCCATGGCGGGCATCGACGCCAGGTACATGTCGATGCCGGCCGGACCGAGCACGGCCACCAGGGCCAGGGAAGCCGCCAGCCCGAGACTGGCGGCGGGGAAAGTGGTTTGCTGCTGCATTGCGATTCCTTCGTGTCATCAAAAAAACGGGGCATGGACGCCGCCGTGTTTTTTATTGTACACTCACTGCCTACCGGTAGGTAGCTTGTGCAGTCAATGAAAAGGATGAGACCGATGAAAAAAGAATCAATTGCGGGAGAGTTGGCATGACGGAAGTGGGAATTGCGCTCAGCGGCGTGGCCGTCGCGTTGCTGTTTGCCGCCTGGAGCTCGCACCGCACCCGCTGCGAGCGGCGCGATGTCATGTTGCTGACGATACTGGGCACGACCCTGGGACTGCCGGGCGCCGTCCTGCTGGCGTTGCCGCTTGCGTAGGTCGGATTAGCGTAGCGTAATCCGACAACATTGTTGGCGAGGCCGGTGGTGGTGTCGGATTACGCGCTTGGGCGCTAATCCGACCTACGCAGTGATGTTCATGCGAACATGAAAAAAGGCAGGCCGTGTGGCCTGCCTTCTTGTCGTCGACACGCCCGCCGAAGCGGGCGCGTGGCGCTTACTCTTCTTCGTAAGAACTGATCGGAGCACAACCGCAGAACAGGTTGCGGTCGCCGTAGACGTTGTCGGCGCGGCCGACCGGTGGCCAGTATTTGCGCTGGCGCAGGGAAGCGACGGGGTAGGCCGCGATTTCACGGCTGTACTTGCGTTCCCAGTTGTCCGACATCAGCACCTGTGCCGTGTGCGGCGCATGTTTCAACGGGTTGTCGTCGTGGTCGAATTCACCGCTGGCGACCTTGGCGATTTCCGCGCGGATGGCGATCATGGCGTCGATGAAGCGGTCGATTTCCACTTTCGATTCGCTTTCCGTCGGCTCGATCATCAGGGTGCCCGGCACGGGGAAGCTCATGGTCGGCGCATGGAAACCGAAGTCCATCAAACGCTTGGCCACGTCTTCGTTGCTGATGCCGGTGGCGTCCGTGATCGGGCGCAGGTCGAGGATGCATTCGTGCGCGACCAGGCCGTCGTGGCCCGAGTACAGCACGGGATAGTGCGGCGCCAGGCGGCGCGCGATGTAGTTCGCCGCCAGGATCGCCGTCTCGGTCGCTGCGGTTAATCCCTCCGCGCCCATCATGGCGATATACATCCACGAAATCGGCAGGATGCTGGCCGAGCCGAATGGCGCGGCGCTGACGGCGCTGATGCCTGCAGCATCGCGCTGGTAGCCGGAGGAACGCTGGTTCGGCAGGAATTTCGCCAGGTGGGCGCCCACGCCGATCGGGCCGACGCCTGGTCCGCCGCCGCCGTGCGGGATGCAGAAAGTCTTGTGCAGGTTCAGGTGCGACACGTCGCCGCCAAACGAGCCGGGAGCGGCCACGCCGACCAGCGCGTTCATGTTGGCGCCGTCGATGTAGACCTGGCCGCCGTGCGAGTGGATGATCTCGCACAGTTCCTGGATGCCTTCTTCAAACACGCCGTGGGTGGATGGGTAGGTGACCATCACGCAAGCCAGGTTGGCGCTGTGCTTTTCCGCTTTCGCTTTCAGGTCGGCCAGGTCCACGTTGCCGTTGGCGTCGCAGCTGGTGACGACGACCTGCATGCCGACCATATTGGCCGATGCGGGGTTGGTGCCGTGCGCCGACGATGGAATCAGGCAGATATTGCGGTGGCCTTCGCCACGCGATTCGTGATACGCCTTGATCACCAGCAGACCCGCGTATTCACCCTGCGAGCCGGCGTTCGGCTGCAGCGAGACGGCAGCGTAGCCGGTCAGCGCGCACAGCATCTCTTCCAGCTGCGAGATCATTTCGCGGTAGCCGACCGTTTGCGCGTCTGGCGCGAACGGGTGGATGTTCGAAAACTCGGGCCAGGTGACGGGAATCATTTCGCTCGTCGCGTTCAGCTTCATGGTGCACGAACCGAGCGGGATCATGGTGCGGTCCAGCGCCAGGTCCTTGTCGGCCAGGCTGCGCAGGTAGCGCAGCATTTCGTGTTCCGAGTGGTAGCTGTTGAAGACGGGGTGCGTCAGATACGCGCTTTCGCGCGCCAGATTCGCCGGCAGCGCGCTGGTCACGGCTGCTTCAACTGCGTCCAGGTCCGGGGCGGCAGGCGCGTTGGCCAGGCCGTGCGCGAACACTTTCCACAGCAGCGCGATATCGTCGCGCGTGGTGGTTTCGTCGAGCGACACGCCGACGTGGGTGTTGTCGATCTTGCGCAGGTTGACGCCGTGGTGCATGGCCGTCGCGTGCAGTTGCGCCGCATCGGCCACATGGATGGTCAGGGTGTCGAAGTAGCTCGCGTTGACGACGCCATAGCCGAGGGTCTTCAGGTTGGCGGCCAGCACGCCCGTAAAGCGGTGCACGCGCTGGGCGATCTGCAGCAGGCCGGCAGGGCCGTGGTAGACGGCGTACATCGAGGCCATCACGGCCAGCAGCACTTGCGCCGTGCAGATGTTGGACGTCGCTTTTTCGCGGCGGATATGCTGTTCGCGCGTTTGCAGGGCCAGGCGATACGCCTTGTTGCCTTGCGCATCGACGGTCACGCCGACCAGGCGACCCGACATATTGCGCTTGAATTCATCGCGCGTGGACAGGTAGCCCGCGTGCGGGCCGCCGAAGCCGAGCGGCACGCCGAAGCGCTGGCTGTTGCCGACGACGACGTCGGCGCCCCATTCGCCAGGAGGCGTCAGCATGGTCAGGGCCAGCAGGTCGGCAGCGACGATGACCATGGCGCCATTCGCATGCAGTTTTTCCACGCCGGCGCGGTAGTCGCGGACTAAACCGTTGACGCCAGGGTATTGCAGCAGCACGCCGAAGCAGGCGTCCAGCGACTCGATTTCAGCCGGGTCGAACGTACGCACGTCGATGCCGATCGGCTGGGCGCGCGTCTGCACCACTTCCAGCGTTTGCGGCAGCACGTCATTGGCGACGTACAGCACGTTCGACTTCGACTTGCCCACGCGCTGGATCAGGGTCATCGCTTCGGCGGCGGCCGTGCCTTCGTCCAGCATCGAGGCGTTCGAGATGCCCATGCCGGTCAGGTCCGTGATGACTTGCTGGAAGTTCAAAATCGCTTCCAGGCGGCCTTGCGAAATCTCTGGCTGGTAAGGCGTGTAAGCCGTGTACCAGGCCGGGTTTTCAAAGATGTTGCGCAACACGACGCCAGGTGTGAAGGTGTTGTAATAACCCTGGCCGATCAGCGATTTGAGCACCTGGTTCTTGCCGGCGATGGCTTTCAGGCGCGACAACGCTTCCTGTTCCGGCATCGGCTGCGAGTAGGCGCCCAATGGCAGGGCGCCCTTGTTGCGGATGTTGGCCGGCACCAGGGCGTCGATCAGCGCGGCGCGCGATGGATAGCCGAGGGTCGCCAGCATGACTTGCTGTTCGGTGGCGGAAGGGCCGATGTGGCGGGCGATGAAGGCATCGCGTGCTTCGAGTTGGGTCAGGCTGGTGCGGGTCATGATATAGAGGCCAAAAAAGACTGAAAAACCGGGATGCGGCGCGCGGGCGCGGCGGCGGGGCATAGCTACAAAATTAAATGCAAACGGGCCGCAAACGCGGCCCGTGAGTCAAACGCGATTACGCGCTGGTGCTGGCGCCATAGGCGGCAGCGTCGAGCAAGCCGTCCAGGGCCGACACGTCGGCTGGCTTGATCTTGAACAGCCAGTTGGCGTAGGCGTCGGCGTTGATCGACTCGGGCGAGTTGACGACGTCGTCGTTGACGGCCACGACTTCGCCGGCGATCGGCGCGTAGATGTCGCTGGCGGCTTTCACGGACTCCACCACGGCGGCGTCGTCGCCGGCGCCGTAGGTATTGCCCACGGTTGGCAGTTCGACGAAGACGATGTCGCCCAGCGCGTCCTGCGCGTACTCGGTGATGCCGACGGTGATGGTGCCGTCGCCTTCAAGGCGTACCCATTCGTGGGAAGCGGTGTACTTCAGGTCTGCAGGAATGTTCATGTGTGGCTCCAGATGGTAAGTGTTCGTTATTGATTATGGTTGTACGGTCTTGTGGGCGGCTCTATAAATACGCTTACGCAGCCAGGATTTTACCGTTACGCACGAAAGGCAGCTTGACGACCGAAGCGGCCAGCTGCTTGCCGCGGATTTCCACGTGCACGCTGTCGCCCACGTTCACGCCGTTGGGCACGCGCGCCAGGGCGATCGCTTCCTGCATGGTCGGGCTGAAGGTGCCGCTGGTGATTTCGCCTGTTTGCTCGTTACCGGCGATGATGACTTTCTGGTGGGCGCGCAGCACGCCGCCTTTTTCGCGCAGGATCAGTCCCACGAATTGCGCATTCTGGCCTTTGGCCAGCAGGGCGGCCTTGCCGATGAAGTCGCGCTCGCTGACCAGGTCGATGGTCCATGCCAGGCCCGCGTCGAGCGGGTTGACGCTTTCGTCCATGTCCTGGCCGTACAGATTCATGCCCGCTTCCAGGCGCAGGGTGTCGCGCGCGCCGAGGCCGGCCGGCTTGACGCCGGCGGCGATCAAGGCGTTCCACAGCGCTTCCACCTGGGTGGCGGCCACGCCGATTTCAAAGCCGTCTTCGCCCGTGTAGCCGGTGCGCGCCAGCATGACTTCGCCAAAAGCCGTGTCCTTGACGATGACGACGTTGAACGGCTTGATGGCTTCGGACGCGGCTTGCGTTTCGGGCAGCACTTGCCATACCTTGGCGCGCGCGTTCGGGCCTTGCACGGCCACCAGGGCCATCGGATCGTTGGCATTGCGGCGTTCGGTGATCGTCAGGCCGCTGTTGGTGGCGGTGTTTTGCTGCTGCATCCAGGCCACGTCTTTTTCCGCCGTGCCCGCGTTGACGACGAGGCGGAACCAGTTTTCATTGAAGAAGTAGACGATCAGGTCATCGATGACGGTAGCTTCGGCATTCAACATGCACGAGTACAGCGCCTTGCCCGACACTTGCAGCTTGTCAACGTTGTTGGCCAGCAAGCCGCGCAGGAAGGCGCGCACGTTCGGGCCTTCGATATCGACCACGCACATATGCGACACGTCGAACATGCCAGCATCGCCGCGCACGGCGTTGTGTTCTTCGATTTGCGAGCCGTAGTTGACGGGCATGTCCCAGCCGCCGAAATCGACCATGCGGGCGCCGAGGGCACGGTGGGCGTTGTTGAGTGGGGTCGCTTTGAGCGTCATGGATTCCTCGGGACGAAGGTAAAGGGGAAGTTAACAGAACACAGAATATCGAGAGCCAAAACGGCACTCCATCGTGATCACTGACCCCCCTGTCCTTTGTACCTGAGAGATTACGGGGGCTTGCCCCGTGCGCCCCTTCGGTGGGCCGCCGGCAATAGCCGCGGCCGCTCTCCAGAGTTGAGCTAAAGATGTCGCCAAAGCAACAGCTTCAGTCCGCCTGATCGGTCCTTTTGCCTGAGAGTTTTTGGGTAGTGCCCCTTCGGCGGCAACGCTGGGTTGCCCTCTCCCGATCAAGTGTGAGGAATATATGTCAGCAGGGGTATTCTGTCAATCTGTAAAGACGTTGCCAAATTGCCGCAAAACCCCCGATTTGCGGGGCTGGGCAGGGGGCTGATCCACTGCAACAGGGCGCCCGGCCGCGCGGGAATGCGCTATGATGAAATCCTGGCTTTCTTGCGGGTGGCTGCCATGAATACGACACAAAGCGGGACACAGCACGAGACACAAAACAACACCGAGCAGCACGGTTACTTTACCCTCTCGGGCGACGTCAACAGTGACATGGTGCGGCGCGTCTTCAACGCCGTGGCCGACATCACGGAAGACAAGCTCACCACCGCGCACATCCTGATCCAGTCGAACGGCGGCTATGTCAGCGATGGCATCTGTCTGTACAACTTCCTCAGCAAGTTGCCGCTTGACATAGTCACCTATAACGCGGGCGCCGTAGCGTCCATCGCCGTCACCCTGTTTTTGTCGGGGCGGCATCGCCATGCCAGCGACACGGCCCGCTTCATGGTGCATAAGTCGCATGCGACCGCCTCGCCCGGTTCGCGCCCCGATGCGCTCAGCATCATCGTCGAGGGCTTGCGCGCCGACGACATGCGTACCGAGCGCATCCTGCGCGGCCACGTCAACCTGACGGAAGAGCAATGGCAGGTGCATGCGTATTCCGACCTGCACCTGACGGCCGACCAGGCGCTGGAAGTGGGCATGGTCGAATCGATCTGCGACTTTGCGCCGCCCAGGGGCAAGCGCCTGACGAATATCTGACGCCCAGGCGGCTGGTATTGACGAGGAAATTTTGTAATCGAATGTAATTCTTCGCTGCAGCACAGCAAAAGCCGCGCGGAACAGGGCACAGTCGTGGCATAGTGCAAGCTGATCATGAAATAAGCGCGTGCACGATGACTTGGTGGAATGGGATTTCTTTTGCGGCCGATATGTCCGTCATGGGGCCGGCCGGCGTGGCGATTGCCCTGTGGCTGCTCGTCTCGCGCCAGTGGCGTTTGGTGCTCAGCTGGAGCCTGTGGTACGGCGGCGGCCTGGCCCTCGTGGTGCTGTCGAAGCTGGCCTTCATGAGCTGGGGCGTGGGCAGCAGCGCGCTCGATTTTACCGGTTTCAGCGGCCACGCCATGCGCGCCGGCGCCGTGTTTCCCGTGCTGATGTATGTGCTGCTGCAGCGGGCCGAACCGCGCTGGCGCCATGCCGGCGTGCTCGTCGGCGTGGCCTTTGCCGTGCTGGTGGCCATTTCGCGCGTGGTCGTGCATGCGCACAGCGTGTCGGAAGCCGTCAGCGGCTGCGTGCTGGGCCTGGCGCTGGCGCTGGGCTTCATGTGGAATGCCCGCGGCGCCGTCCATTTCGCCGTCAGCCATGCGCTGGCGCTGGCCAGCCTGCTGCTGATGGTGGTGCTGAGCTTCAAGGCCGAGCCCATGCCGACCGAGCAGTGGCTGCAAAAACTGGCCATGGTGCTGTCCGGCCATGAGCGCGTTTTTTCCCGTGAAGACTGGAAACTGGCGCAGGATGGCCGCCCAGCCCCTTGATCTGGGGCCGGCCAGCACTCGATGCCGCTGTTTTTTGGCCAGAAAAGCATCAGGAAATGGTATGATGAACCACTTTTTTGCGGTGAGCGGCCAGACTGCCGTCGCCATGGTGCATCTGAACCGGGTTCGCCGATCTCAACCGCCAGCATAGGCCAGGAACTCTAAAACACGTGCGTCTCTCTTCCATCAAGTTGTCGGGATTTAAGTCTTTCGTCGATCCCACCAATTTCCAGGTGCCAGGCCAGCTCGTGGGCGTGGTTGGGCCGAATGGCTGCGGCAAGTCGAACATCATCGATGCCGTGCGCTGGGTGCTGGGCGAATCGAAAGCGTCCGAATTGCGCGGCGAATCGATGCAGGACGTCATTTTCAATGGCTCCACGCACCGCAAGCCCGCCGGCCGCGCTTCCGTGGAGCTGGTGTTCGATAACAACGACGGCAAGGCCTCCGGCCAGTGGGGCCAGTACGCCGAGATCGCCGTCAAGCGCACGCTGACGCGCGACGGCACGTCCACCTATTACATCAATGGCCAGCCCGTGCGCCGGCGCGATATCCAGGATATCTTCCTCGGCACGGGACTCGGTCCGCGCGCCTACGCCATCATCGGCCAGGGCATGATTTCGCGCATCATCGAATCGCGCCCCGAAGAATTGCGCGTCTTCCTCGAAGAAGCGGCCGGTGTCTCCAAATACAAGGAACGCCGCCGCGAGACGGAAAACCGCTTGCAGGACACGCGCGAAAACTTGCTGCGCGTGGAAGACATCTTGCGCGAACTCAATGCCAACCTGGAAAAACTGGAAGCGCAGGCGGCCGTGGCCACGCGTTTCCACGCCTTGCAGGCGGACCAGGAAGAAAAGCAGAAATTGTTGTGGCTGCTGCGCAAGAACGAGGCGCAAAACGAGCAGACGCGCTATTTCCGCGAAGTGGAACAGGCGCAGACGGACCTGGAAGAGCAGACGGCCAAGCTGCGCAACGTGGAACTGACGCTGGAGCAGATGCGTCAGGCGCACTTTGCCGTGGGCGACCGGCTGCATACGGCGCAGGGTCATCTGTACCAGACGAATGCGGAAATCGGCAGCCTGGAAGCGCAGATCAAGTTCGTCATCGAATCGCGCGCCCGCCTGCAGGCTCAGCTGGCCACCCTGACGGCCCAGCGCGACCAGTGGAACAGCCAGGGCAGCGAATACCAGGAACAGATCGAAGAGGCGGAGTTCCACCTCGAAGAGCTGGCCGCCAAGGTGGAACAATCGCAGATGATGGCCGAGCAGAAGGGCGAGCAATTGCCCGAGCTCGATGCCGCCTGGCGCGCCGCGCAAAACAAGAGCACGGAATCGCGCGCGAAGATCATGCAGGCGCAGCAGCAGCTGGAACTGGAATCGGCGCACCAGCGCAACGCCTCGAACATCCTGGCCAGCCTGCTCACGCGCCGCGAGCGCCTGCAGCAGGAAAAGAACAGTCTGAGTTTGCCTGACAGCAGCCATCTGGAAAACCTGAAACTGCAGCTGGAAGAAAAGCAGCAAACGCTGGAAGAGCAGGGTTTTTACCTGGAAGAAGCGCTGGAGCAGCAGCCCAAGCTGGAGCAGGAGCGTGCCGAGGCGCAGGCGCAAGTCAATGCCGAAACGGCCGCCAATGCCCAGCTGGAAGCGCGTCTTTCCGCCTTGAAACAATTACAGGAACGGGTGCAGACGCAGGGCAAGGTCCAGCCGTGGCTGAAAAAGCACGAGCTCGACACCTTGCCGCGCCTGTGGCAAAAGCTGCAGATCGAGGCGGGCTGGGAAGCGGCCATGGAATCGATCTTGCGCGAGCGCACGTCGGCCTTGCAACTGTCGAACATCGACTGGGCCAAGGCTTTCTTTGCCGACGCGCCACCGGCCAAGCTGGCCCTGTACGCGCCGTCCACGGTGGCGCCGCTGCCGATGCCGGATGTGCCAGGCCTGAAACCGTTCCTGAACTTGTTGAAACTCAATGATCCGGGCTTGCGCGGCTTGCTGCAGGACTGGCTGTACAACGCCTACGCCGTGGAAGACGCGGCCGAGGCGCTGGCCGAGCGCGCCAAATTGCCGCCGGGCGGTTATTTCGTCACGCGGCTTGGACACGTGGTCACGGCCACCAGCGTGCGTTTCTATGCGGCCGATTCGGAGCAGGAAGGCATGCTGGGGCGTCAGCAGGAAATCGAGAATATCGGCAAACAGTTGCGCGCCCAGCAATTGCTGGCCGAAGAGGCGCGCGCCCGTTCCGTGCGGGCCGATGCAGCCGTGGGAACCTTGACGCGCAACCTGTCGGACTTGCGCCTGCGCATACAGCAGCTCACGTCGTCCGTGCATACTTTGCAACTGGACGTGGTCAAATTGTCGGAAGTCGAAGCGCGTTTCAACCAGCGCAGCACGCAGATCGGCGCGGACCTGGCGGAAATCGCCGCGCAGGAAGCGGAGCAAATGCAGACCAAGCTGGAATCGGAAGAGAAATTCGAACAGCTGGACATGGAACTGGGCAACTTGCAGGAAGCGCACGAAGACGGCCATACGGATTTCTTGCAAAAAGAACAGCGTCTGGCCGAAGCACGCGAAGCCTTGCGCGACCTGGAACGGGCTGCCAAGGATACGGAATACGCGGAAAAAGCCCACCGTGCGAAGATCGAGGAATTGCGCCGCAATATCGCCACGGCCAGTACGCAGGCGCAGCAAGTGACGGCCAGCCTGCAGGCGGGCGAACTGGAACTGGCCAACCTGGAAAGCGGCGCGGCGGCCGACGGCTTGCAGGATCTGCTGGAGCGCCGCACCACGCAGGAGCGGGCGCTGGCAGACGCGCGCCATGAACTGGACCAGATTACGCAGCAGCTGCGCCTGTCCGAAGATGCGCGCACGCAATCGGAGCGCAGCTTGCAGCCGCAGCGCGACAAGATCATGGAAATGCAGCTCAAGGAGCAAGCCGCGCGCCTGAACCAGGAGCAATTCGCCCAGCAATTGCTGGAATCGGGCGCCGATGAAGCGGCCCTGACGGAAAAGCTGCACCCGGACATGCGTCCATCGTATCTGCAGGGCGAAGTGACGCGCCTGACGAACGCCATCACGGGCCTGGGCGCCGTCAACCTGGCCGCGCTGGACGAACTGGCGCAGGCGTCCGAGCGCAAGAATTTCCTCGATGCCCAGAATGCCGACCTGACGGAAGCGATCAATACCTTGGAAGACGCGATCCACAAGATCGACAAGGAAACACGCGACTTGCTGCAAGACACGTTCGACAAGGTCAACCATCACTTTTCCGAGCTGTTCCCCATCCTGTTTGGCGGGGGGCAGGCCAGGCTGACCATGACGGGCGACGAGATTCTCGATTCCGGTGTACAAGTCATGGCGCAGCCTCCTGGCAAGAAAAATGCCACCATCCACCTGTTGTCCGGTGGAGAAAAGGCGCTGACCGCAACCGCATTGGTGTTTTCCATGTTCCGCCTGAATCCGGCGCCGTTCTGCCTGCTCGACGAAGTCGATGCACCGCTGGACGATTCGAACACGGAACGCTTTTGCCGCATGGTCAAGCGCATGTCCGACCAGACCCAATTCCTTTTCATTTCGCATAACAAGATTGCGATGGAAATGGCCCATCAATTGATCGGTGTGACGATGCAGGAGCAGGGCGTATCGCGCATCGTGGCGGTGGACATGGAGTCCGCCGCAAATTTTGCAACCGAGGCACAAGCAGCATGACAGACTTACAAATTACCTTGTTCGGCGCCGGCGGCGTCTTTATCGTCGGCGTTTTCTCGTACAACAAATGGCAGGAATACAAGGCCAAGAAAAGCGTGGAACGGGCTTTTTCCACCGACCACGACGACGTGCTGATGCGCGAGGGCGACGCCCCCGCAGTGGAAGCCCAGGAACCCGTGCTGCGCCAGGAACCGCGCTTTGACGCCGCGCCTGCCGCCAAGGCCGAGCCGTCGTTCGGCGCGCCGCCAGCCGCGCCCGTGTCCGACGCCCCCGTGCATGCGGAACCGTCGCTGGGGGATATCCCTGCCGAGACGGTCGCGGCAGCCGCCGCCGAGCCCGTGCAAGAAGTGAGCGCTGCCAGCGAACAGGCGACCAGCCTGGTCGACCCGCTGATCGATTGCCTGCTGCCTTTGTCGCTGGAAGCGCCCGTGCGCGGCGACAAGATCCTGCCCGTGCTGCAAACCCTGCGCCTGGTGGGCAACAAGCCCGTCCACTTCATCGGTTTGCACGTGAATGGCGACTGGGAACCGATCACGCATGGCGGTGTCTATACGAAGATGCAGGGCGGCGTGCAGCTGGCCAGCCGCAGCACGGCCTTGAATGAACTCGAATACTCGGAACTGGTCACGCGCTTGCGTGGCGTGGCCGACGAGATCGGTGCCGAGCCGGAAGTGCCCGACATGATGGAAGTGATGGCCGAAGCGCGCACCTTGCACCGCTTCGTTGCCGGCCACGACGCGCAACTGGGCGTCAACCTGCACACGAACGGCGCGCCGTGGGCCATTTCCACCTTGCTGTTTGCGCTGGAAAAGCAGGGCTTCGACGTGCGTCCGGACGGCCGCTTCGTCATGCCCGATGGCGACGGCAGCTATCTGTTCTCGCTGTCGACGAATGTCACCCTGGCCGAGGAAACCACGTCGCGCCTGACCCTGTTGCTGGACGTGCCCTGCGTGGCGCCCGCGCGCGACGGCTTCGGCGCCATGGTCGCTTGCGCCAAGGCACTGGTGGGCCGCCTCGACGCGACCATCGTCGACGATTACAACCAGGCCCTGTCCGATGCTGCGCTGGCCGAGATCGCCGGCCAGGTGCAAGAGTTTTACCAGGAAATGGACGCGGCCGATATTCCCGCCGGTTCCACCCGCGCCCTGCGTTTATTTAGCTGAAGAATCCCGCAATAATGACTGATCTGACCAACCAGGACGCTGCTGCCCGCGTCCTGGCACTCACGGCCGAACTCAATCGGCATCTGCACGCCTACCACGTGCTCGACAATCCCACCATTCCCGACGCCGAGTACGACAAGCTGTTTGTCGAACTGCAGGCGCTGGAAGCGGCCCATCCTGAGTTGCTTCAACCAGATTCGCCCACCTTGCGCGTGGGCGCGGCGCCGTTGCCGCAATTCGAGCAAGTCACGCACACGGTGCCGATGCTGTCGCTGAACAATGGTTTCACCGATGACGATATCGTCAACTTCGACCGCCGCGTACGCGAAGGCCTGGACCTTGACGGTGCGGAAGTCGACTATGCGGCCGAAGTGAAATTCGATGGCCTGGCCATCAACCTGCGCTATGAAAACGGCCTGTTCGTGCAGGCCGCCACGCGCGGTGACGGCGCCACGGGCGAAGACGTGACGGCGAATATCCGCACCATTTCCGGCATCCCGCTGCGCCTGCATGGCGACAAGATTCCCGCCGTACTGGACGTGCGCGGCGAAGTGATGATGTTCAAGGCCGATTTTGCCCGCCTGAACGAACGCCAGCGCGACGCGGGGCAGAAGGAATTCGCCAACCCGCGCAATGCGGCCGCCGGCAGCCTGCGCCAGCTCGATTCGCGCATCACGGCGCAGCGCAAGCTGCGTTTTTATGCGTATGGCATCGGCGCCCTCGATGGCGCCGCCATGCCCGTGTCGCATTCGGCCTTGCTGGACTGGTACGAAACGCTGGGCATCCCAGTGTCGAAGGAGCGCCGTGTGGTGCCGGGCGCGCAGGGCTTGCTGGCCTACTACGCCGATATCGGCGCGCGCCGTCCCGCCTTGCCGTATGAAATCGACGGTGTGGTCTACAAGGTGAACGCGACGCAAGACCAGCAGGAGCTGGGATTTGTGTCGCGCGCGCCCCGTTTTGCGTTGGCGCACAAGTTTCCCGCCGAAGAAGCCTTGACCGTGGTGCTGGGCATCGATATCCAGGTGGGCCGCACGGGCGCCATGACGCCCGTGGCGCGCCTGGCGCCCGTGTCCGTCGGCGGCGTGACGGTGACGAATGCCACCTTGCACAATGAAGACGAGGTGCTGCGCAAGGATGTGCGCGTGGGCGACACCGTCGTCGTGCGCCGCGCCGGCGATGTGATCCCGGAAGTGCTGTCCGTGGTGCTGGAGAAGCGCCCGGACCCGGCGCCGCTGCCGTTCAAAATGCTGGAGCGCTGTCCCGTCTGCGATTCCCACGTGGTGCGCGAAGAGGGCGAGGCGATTGCCCGTTGTTCGGGCGGCCTGTTCTGTTCGGCCCAGCGCAAGGAAGCGTTCCGTCACTTTGCAGGGCGGCGCATGATGGATATCGAGGGATTGGGGGAACGTTATATCGATACCCTGGTCGAACTGGAATACGTGCATGGCCTGGCTGACCTGTACAGCCTGACCCTGGATAAACTGCTGGAAATGAAAGTGCGCGCCGACGAGCGCGATGGTTCGACGCCAGAAACAGTGCAACAAGGCAAAATTCCCACCAAGTGGGCGGAAAACTTGCTGGCCGGCATAGAAGCGAGCAAGCGCCCGCCGCTCGAACGTTTCCTGTTCGCGCTCGGTATCCGCCACGTGGGCGAATCGACGGCCAAGACCCTGGCCGAGTGGCTCGGCAGCTTGGCGTATGTGCGCAAAGCGCCGGCGGCTTTGCTGCGCGTGCTGCCCGACATCGGCGGCACCGTGGCCCAGTCCATCGCCGACTTTTTTGCCGAAGAAAAGAACCAGCAGGCGCTGCAGGCATTGCTGGACGCTGGCGTCACGCCGCAAGGCGAACACGCGCCCAGCGCCAAGCTGCGCACGCAGCTGGAACAAACGACGTTGCTGGCGGCCATCGGCATCCCCAAGCTGACGGAACCGCGCAGCAAGCAGCTGGTGGAGCGGGGCGTGACCCTGGCCAGCCTGGCCGCGCAAGGCGCCAGCTTCCACGCGGGCTTGCCCGCCGCCGTGGCTGAAGCGCTGGCGCAATGGCTGGCCGACGAGAACAATGTCAAGCTGCTCGCTCAACTGGACGCCCTGCGCACTGAATTACTGTCACAATTGCCTGAAATGCCAGCCGCTGGCGGCAAGCTGGACGGCAAGACTTTCGTCCTGACGGGCACCTTGCCCAATATGAGCCGCGACGAGGCCGCGGAGCTGATCGAGGCGGCCGGTGGCAAGGTCAGTGGCTCCGTGTCGAAGAAGACAGGCTATGTCGTGGCCGGTTCTGACGCTGGCAGCAAGCTGGCCAAGGCGCAGGAACTGGGTGTGGCCATACTCGACGAGGCTGGTTTGCTGGCCTTGCTCGCGCAAGACTAATCATTAAAATATTACACAAGACCCATGAAAAAAATCAGAAAAGCAGTTTTCCCCGTCGCTGGCCTGGGCAGTCGTTTCTTGCCTGCAACCAAGGCGCAGCCGAAGGAAATGTTACCGATCGTCGACAAGCCATTGATCCAGTACGCAGTGGAAGAAGCGGTGGCGGCAGGCATCACGGAAATGATCTTCATTACGGGCCGCAACAAGCGCGCCATCGAAGACCATTTCGATACCGCCTATGAGCTCGAGTCGGAGCTGGAAGCGGCCGGCAAGCGCCAGTTGCTCGAGATGGTGCAAAACGTCATTCCCAAGCATATCAACTGCATTTACATCCGCCAGTCGGCGCCGCTGGGCCTGGGGCATGCCGTGCTGTGCGCCCGTCCCGTGATCGGCGACGAGCCGTTTGCCGTCTTGCTGGCCGACGATTTCATGGATGTGGAAGAGGGCGTGCGCCCCGTGCTGGCGCAGATGACCGATGTTTTCCAGTATGAAAATTGCTCGCTGCTAGCGGTGCAGGACGTGCCGCGCGCGGAAACCAAGCAGTACGGTATCGTGTCGGCAAAGAATTATCAGCCGGACCTGGAACTGGTCTCGGCCATCGTGGAAAAGCCGGCACCCGAGGAGGCGCCGTCGACCCTGGCCGTGGTGGGCCGTTATGTGCTGACCAGCCGTGTCTTCGGTCACCTGGAAAACCTGGGTACGGGGGCAGGCGGCGAAATCCAGTTGACGGACGGCATCGCCGCCCTGATGCGCGAAGAGCGCGTGCTGGCTTACCGCTATCAGGGGCAGCGCTATGATTGCGGCTCCAAGCTCGGCTATCTGAAGGCTACGACGGCGATGGGCATGAAGCATCCGGAAACGGGCGCCGCGTTCCGCACTTACCTGCAACAACTGCAATCGGCACTGGAAGCAAAATGACCGTACGTGAAATCCTCAAGATGGGCGATCCGCGCCTGCTGCGCATGGCCGAGCCCGTGCGCGAATTCGATACGCCCGAACTGCAGGCGCTGATTGCCGACATGTTCGACACCATGCATGCGGCCAATGGCGCGGGCCTGGCGGCGCCGCAGATCGGCGTCAACCTGCAGCTGGTGATCTACGGCTTCAAGCAGAATCTGCGCTACCCTGACGCGCCGCAAGTGCCGGAAACCGTGCTGATCAACCCTGTGCTGACGCCGTTGACGGAGCGCAAGGAAGAGGGCTTTGAAGGCTGTTTGTCCGTGCCAGGTTTGCGCGGCAGCGTGCCGCGCTGGAGCGAGCTGCACTATGAAGGTGTGGACCAGTTCGGCCAGCCCATCAGCCGCGATTGCGACGGCTTCCATGCCCGCGTGGTGCAGCATGAAGTGGACCATTTGCACGGCATTCTGTATCCGATGCGTATCGTCGATTTCACGCAGTTCGGCTATACGGAAGTCATGTTTCCGGACCTGGATCCGAACGACGACGATTGATCGGCGCCTGAGAAAACGTCCATGGCGGCGTTGCATTGCCTCGCCGTACTATTCGTACTGTCTTCGGCAATGCGCCTTGCCCTGAACATTTTTCAGGCGCCTCGTGACTTTGGCTGTTAAACAAAAAATGGCCGCGCAGCATGAGCTGGGCGGCCATTTTTTATACGTGAAGCGAACCTAGCGCACCTTGCGGCTGCTGCCCAGGTTATCGAGCAGCGTCTTCAATTCATCCTGCATGGCATCCGTCAGGTTCAGGAAGCGGCAGCCGATCTGCACTTGCTCGCCCAGCAGGAAGGAGCGGAAGGTGCGCGAGAGGCGGATTTCCAGGTCGGCGATCATGACCTTGTCCGGCCCCAGTTCCAGCCGTACGCGCGACAGCTTGCGGCCCACGTACAGGCCGACCGTATCGCGCGGGTGGGCACGCATGCCGATGCCACCGGCGGAGAAATCATACAGCTGCAATTCATACGGCCGGCCTTCCAGCACGAAGGCAGCCAGGTAGTACACGCCCAGCGGCGTTTCCAGGCGCGCCGATTCGCGCCGTTCCAGCACCAGGCAATGGCTGGGGAAGTTCGTCAGGTAGACGTTCGGCCGCTCGGGATACGCTTGCCATTCGCCATTGATGGTAAATTGCAGCTTGGCGCTTTGTACCCACGACACAAACGTGGCGCCGCCTTCGGGCAGGGTAGCGCCCTCATTGAGTTCCAGCACGAATTGCGGCAAGTCGTCGTCGACGGACAAGATGCGCGCCATGATGACGTCTTCGCCGCCTGTCGGGTAAATGGAAATGGCGTCGCCGTTATCAGCCAGGCTGCACAGGGTTTCGCCGATATCCCACGGATCGCTCATATGGTGCGGCTTGGTGCCTGGCTCCATCGGCTCGGCCACATCGGCCAGGCTGGGCGCGCCTTTGCGCAGGGGATTAGGAATGGGATCGTTCACGACAGCGTATCTCTTGTAATTTCTAATGGGGAAGAGTGTATAGGTTCAAGGCAATATTTGCTAACTAAATCACAATAATTGCCTTTATTCCACTATTTTTGTTGCCTGCTGGATATAGATCCCGGCACGCTTAAAACTGTTCGTCCGCACTCAGGTAACGCCATTGGCCCGTCGGCAAGTCGCCCAGCTTGACCTTGCCGATGCGCACGCGTTTCAGGCCCAGCACTTTCAGGCCGACGGCTTCGCACATGCGGCGGATCTGGCGTTTCTTGCCTTCGCGCAGCGTAAAGCTCAGCTGGTCTTCGTTTTGCCAGCGCACCTTCGCCGGCAGCAGTGGCTTGCCGTCGAGCCACAGGCCGTGGTTGAGCTTTTTCAGTTCGCTGTCGGGCAGGACGTCGCCCTTGGTGTAGCTGACGCGCACCAGGTATTCCTTGTCGATATCGGTATCGTGGCCGATCAGCTGCTTGGCCACGCGGCCATCCTGGGTCAGCACCAGCAAGCCGACGGAATCGATGTCCAGGCGGCCGGCGGCCACCAGGCTGCGCAGCTGGGTCGGGTGGAACTGTTCCGGGCTGCGGTCTTCCGCCCAGCGGTTTTCCGCCTTGATCAGGGCCACGGCGGGCGTGTAGCCGTCTTCGGCCTGGCCGCTGACGTAGCCGACGGGTTTGTTGATCAGTACGGTGACGCGCTTCGATTGCTCGGCCGCCGCCTGGCGTTCCACGGTGACTTTCTGGCTCGGGTAAACCTTGCTGCCCAGCTCGGATACCACCTTGCCGTCAACGCGGACCCAGCCGCGCGCGATCCATTCATCGGCTTCACGGCGCGAGGACAGGCCCAGTTCGGACATGCGTTTGGATAAGCGTAATAATTCTTCGGTCATGTTGTTTCAGTTTCAGTAAGGGTAGGCGCTGCGCACCAGGTTTACACCTTCAGCGCATCGAGTAAATCGGTTTCCAGCAATATCTGGTTGCGGGCATTGTTGAGCGCGGGGCCATCGACGAGGAAGACGTCTTCGACCCGCTCGCCCAGGGTCATGATCTTGGCCGTGTGCAAGTTGATGCGGTACTTGGTCAGCACATTGGCGATCGCATACAGCAGGCCCGTGCGGTCGTTGGCGGCCACCGACAGCAGGTAGTACTGGCCCTTTTCATCGGGCCGCAAGTCCACGGTCGGCTGGAAGGGGAAGGTGCGCGACAGGCGCGACAGCCGTCCCTTGCCCGGCTGCGGCAGCGGCGTCTGCGACTGCAGCAGTTCGCCCAGCTCATGCTCGATCAGGCTGATGATGTCACGGTAGCTCTTGGCGAAGTTCTGCTCCGTGACGAGGAAGGTGTCGAGCGCATAGCCGTTCTTCGTCGTGTGGATCTTCGCGTCGAGGATGCTGAAATTCTTGCGGTCGAAATAGCTGCAGATGCGCGCGAACAGGTCGGGCTGGTCGGCCACGTAGACGGCCACCTGCAGGCCTTCGCCGATGGGCGCCAGCCGGCATTTTACCACCGGCAACTTGCTGTCGAGCTTGTCATACAGCGAGCGCGTCTGCCAGGCGATGTCGGAAGCGTCGTGGCGCAGGAAATACGCCACATCGAGCTGTTGCCACAGTTTCAGGTGGGCATCGGGCGGCAAGCCGTACAGGCGCAGGGTGGCCAGCGCTTCCTGCTGGCGGTTTTTCAGTTCGCGGTCGGCCGTGTGCGGCTCGCCGCCCAGCACGCGCAGGGTGATCTTGTACAGGTCTTCCAGCAGCTTGCCCTTCCACGCGTTCCACACTTTCGGGCTGGTGCCGCGGATGTCGGCCACCGTCAGCAGGTACAAACCCGTCAGGTGGCGCTCGTCCCTGACCACCTTGGCAAATGCGGCGATGACGTCGGGATCGGACAGGTCCTGCTTTTGCGCCACTTGCGACATGGTCAAATGATTTTCCACCAAGAAAGCGATCAGTTCCGTGTCATCAAACGACATGCCGTGCTCCTGGCAGAACTGGGTGGCGTCGGCCACGCCCAGCTTGGAATGGTCGCCGCCGCGGCCTTTGGCAATGTCGTGGAACAGGGCCGCCACGTACAGCAGCCACGACTGCGAGAAATCGGCCATCAGCTGGCTACAGAACGGGTATTCGTGTGCATGTTCGCTCATGGTGAAGCGGCGCATGTTGCGCACCACCATCAAAATGTGCTGGTCGACCGTGTACACGTGGAACAGGTCGTGCTGCATCTGGCCCACGATGCGGCGGAAATTCGGCAGGTAGCGCCCCAGGATGCTCATCTCGTTCATGCGCCGCAGCGCGTGGATGATGCCCACGGGTGCTTTCATGATGCGCAGGAACAGGGCGCGGTTGACGGGGTCCTGGCGGAAGGCGGCGTCGATCTTGAAGCGCGCGTGCCACAGGGCCCGCGTGGCGCGCGAGGTCATGCCTTTCAGGGCCGGGCGCTCCGTCATCAGGACGAAGATTTCCAGCACGGCCGACGGGTATTGTTCGAAGGTATCGTCGGCGCTGATGTCGATCAGGCTGTTGACTTCATTGAAGCGCTCGTTGATGGGCACGGCCACGTCGTCTTGCGGGAATAGCCGTGCCTCGATGTTTTGCAGCAAAATCGTGTTGAGCTGGGTCACCGTCTTGGCTGCCCAGTAATAGCGCTGCATCAGGAATTCGCTGGCGCGGCGCATGTGCGGCCCGCTGCCCGTCGCTTGCAAGCCCAGCGATTCGGCGATCGCCGTCTGCACGTCGAACACGAGGCGGTCTTCGCGCCGTCCCGCATGCAGGTGCAGGCGCACGCGGATATCCTTGAAGGCGCGCTCCTTTTCCATCAGCTGGCGCGCTTCCGTCAGGGTGATCAGGCCGCCCGTGGCCAGGGTGCGCCACGAATTGGCCAGGCCGGCCGCCTTGGCCACCCACAAAATCACTTGCAAGTCGCGCAGGCCGCCCGGGCTTTCCTTGCAGTTCGGTTCCAGGCTGAAGGCCGTGTCTTCGTACTTGGCGTGCCGCTGGCGCATTTCCGCCGTTTTCGCCTGGAAAAACGCCTGCGGGTCCATCGCCGCATCGTAGCGCCGCTGCAATTGCGCGAACAGGTCCGCGTTGCCGCACACGAGGCGCGCTTCGAGCAAGCTCGTTTGCACGGTGATGTCGGCCTTCGATTCGAGCATGCACTCATCGACCGTGCGGATGCTGTGACCGATTTCCAGGCCCAGGTCCCACAGCAGCTGCACCAGTTCTTCCAGTTTTTCCTGCGCGGCGGCGTCCGGCGATTGTTGCAGCAGGATCAGCAGGTCGACGTCGGAATACGGAAACAGTTCCCCGCGGCCATAGCCGCCCACGCCTACCAGTGAAGTGCCGGGCGGCAAACCCGCTTCCTGCCAGGCGCGCGCCAGCACGCCATCGACGCTGTGGCGCAGGCTGCGCAGCAGTTTTTCAGGCTTGCCGTCGGCCTGGAAGGCCGCAATGACGACCTGGCGGTCGGCTTTCAGTTGCTGCTTCAGCTGTTCCCGAATCTGCTTTTTCATCTGGGCCCTGGGGTGGCGGTGCGTGGGATGGGAGAATCAGGCTTTGTTCAGGATCAGGGCGGGCGGTGGCGGCATGCCGGGCGAGACGGTCAGCACTTCATAGCCCGTTTCCGTCACCAGCACCGTGTGTTCCCATTGCGCCGACAGGCTGCGGTCCTTGGTTTTGATGGTCCAGCCATCGTTCATTTCGCGGATCTCGCGGCGGCCCGAGTTGATCATCGGTTCCACCGTGAAAATCATGCCCGCTTCCAGGCGCTCCAGGGTGCCCGGTTTGCCGTAGTGCAGCACTTGCGGTTCTTCATGGAAGACCTTGCCGATGCCGTGGCCGCAGAATTCGCGCACCACGCTGTAGCCGGCTTTTTCCGCATGCTGCTGGATGGCGTGGCCGATATCGCCCAGGTGGGCGCCTGGCTTGATCTGGTCGATTCCCAGCCACATGCATTCATAGGTGATTTCCGACAGGCGCTTGGCCAGGATGGTCGGCGTGCCGACGAGGAACATGCGGCTGTTGTCGCCGTGGTAGCCATCCTTGATGACGGTGATGTCGAGGTTGACGGAGTCGCCGCTCTTCAAGACCTTGTCACCGGGA
Organism: Janthinobacterium sp. 64; assembly: GCF_002813325.1. Classification (NCBI taxonomy): domain Bacteria; kingdom Pseudomonadati; phylum Pseudomonadota; class Betaproteobacteria; order Burkholderiales; family Oxalobacteraceae; genus Janthinobacterium; species Janthinobacterium sp. 64. The sequence continues at coordinate 383,329 of NZ_PHUG01000001.1, forward strand.
ATGCCGTGGCAAATGACGTCGTTGACGGAGGTGCAAATGGCTTTCGGGTACGGCGTGTAGCCAGGAGGACAGTAGTTCAGCGGGGCAGGGATGGTGCCTTGCACGTTGACCATGTATTCGTGGCACAGGCGGTCCAGTTCGCCGGTCGTGACGCCGACCTTGACGAAGGGAGTGATGTAATCGAGTACTTCGGCGCCGAGCTTGCCGGCAACGCGCATGCCTTCGATGTCGGCGGCGCTATTGATACGGATGGTGGACATGGTGTGATTCGCAATCTGCAAGATGTTCGGGTGAAAAGCACAGACGATTCTCAGCGTATGAGGAAAAGTCTGCAAATATGTCGAAATTATAAACGAGGCGCCCGGCATCCGCCGCCTCCATCCTATGGCTGGCAGGCGATTTTTGCGGGAAAACCCATGGGCGATACGCCTTGCACCAGCGTGGTGCAACGCTTGCCGTCGCTGCGCGCGCGATTTGCGCCGTGGACTTGATGGAATGGGCATTTCAGTGTAGAATCCCGGGTTGCTTGAATTCTCTTTTGGGCAATGCAGTAAAACAGTGTCTTTAATTTATATAAACACGCGAATCCGGTCGACAAGGGTGCCTGTATGGTGACTGATCGGATTCCAGACCCAACCCTGGAGTTAATAATGTCCGTAACAATGCGCGAAATGCTGGAAGCCGGTGTCCACTTTGGTCACCAAACCCGTTTTTGGAATCCAAAAATGGCACCGTTCATCTTCGGCCATCGCAACAAGATCCACATCATCAACCTGGAAAAAACCATGGCGATGTACCAGGACGCAATGAAGCACGTGCGTCAACTGGCTGCAAACCGTGGCACCATCCTGATGGTTGGCACCAAGCGTCAAGCTCGCGAAATCATCGCTGCTGAAGCACAACGCGCTGGCGTGCCTTTCGTTGATCAACGTTGGTTGGGCGGCATGCTGACCAACTTCAAAACGATCAAAACCTCGATCAAGCGTCTGAAAGACATGGAAGTCATGGTTGAAGATGGTTCGATCGAGAAGCTGTCGAAAAAAGAAGCGCTGATGTTCTCCCGCGAAATGATCAAGCTGCAAAAATCGATCGGCGGCATCAAGGACATGGGCGGCATTCCTGACGCAATCTTCGTCGTCGACGTCGGCTACCACAAAGGTGCGATCACCGAAGCAGCTAAACTGGGTATCCCGGTCATCGGCGTTGTCGATACCAACCACTCCCCAGAAGGCGTGAACTTCGTGATCCCAGGTAACGATGACTCCTCGAAAGCCATCATGTTGTACGCTCGCGGTGTTGCTGATGCAATCATCGAAGGCCGTGCAGCTGCCGGTAACGAAGTTGTTGAAATGGTTAAAGCAGCCGCTGGCGACGAATTCGTCGAAGTAAGCGAACAGGCTTAATGGCCAGGCTATCGCGAGGTAGCCGTTTGTAAGCACAGCAGTAAGGGAAAAGGGGTGGCAGCAGCTCCCCCTTTTTTTTAACAAAAAAACGATAGTGACCGCTGGCGAGGCATATCTGCCCGGCCGCGACTATCGACTCACCGAATCAGGAGAAACACATGGCAGCGATTACAGCAGCGATGGTAGGCGAATTGCGCGGCAAAACCGACGCACCAATGATGGAATGCAAAAAAGCACTGACCGAAGCCGAAGGCGACATGGCGCGTGCGGAAGAGATCCTGCGCGTCAAACTGGGCGGCAAGGCATCGAAAGCATCGGCACGCATCACCGCTGAAGGCGTCGTGGCAACCTACATCGCCAATGGCGTAGGCGCCCTGGTCGAAGTGAACTCGGAAACCGACTTCGTTGCGAAAAACGACGATTTCCTGGCACTGGCCAACAACGCTGCCCGTCTGGTAGCGGAACACAACCCGGCTGACGTCGCTGCCCTGCTGGCCCTGCCACTCGATGGCAAGACCCTGGATGAAGTGCGCGCTGCCCTGATCGGCAAAATCGGCGAAAACATGACCATCCGCCGCTTCCAGCGTTTCGAAACCAGCGCCAAGCTGGCATCGTACCTGCACGGTGCGCGCATTGGCGTGATCGTCGAATTCGACGGCGCCGATGAGCAAGTGGGCAAAGACGTGGCCATGCACATCGCTGCCATGAAGCCAGTGTCGCTGTCGTCGAACGAAGTTCCAGCGGAACTGATCGAAAAAGAGCGTTCGGTTGCCCAACTGAAAGCCGAAGAAGATGCAGCCAAAGCGGCCGCCGAAGGCAAGCCAGCGCAATCGCCGGAAATTCTGGCCAAGCGCCTGGAAGGTTCCGTACAGAAGTTCCTGAAAGAAGTATCGCTGCTGAACCAGGCTTTCGTGAAAAACGACAAGCTGTCGGTTGAGCAAATGCTGAAGGCGGCTAACACCAGCGTCAAAGGTTTTGCCATGTACGTGGTAGGCGAAGGCATCGAGAAGAAGCAAGACGACTTCGCAGCAGAAGTCGCAGCACAGATGGCTGCCTCCCAGGGAGCGTAAGTAAAGCGGGCCGTGAGGCCCGTTTTTTTGGCCCGCCCGCACCTGTCGTGCCGGGCGGCGGCATGGGCAGCTTCCTCCCGCCTATCCGGCGCTGCAAGGCGCTGCGCCATGTCATACTCGAATAACCTCATTTATGGAGCCCCAGCTCATGTCAAAACCAGCCTACAAGCGCGTCCTCCTCAAGTTGTCCGGCGAAGCCCTGATGGGCGATGATCCCTACGGCATCAACCGTGCCACGATCGAGCGCATGGTGGCCGATGTGGCCGAGGTGGCGAAATTGGGTGTGGAACTGGCAATCGTGATTGGCGGCGGCAATATCTTCCGCGGCGTCGCGCCTGGCGCGCAAGGCATGGACCGTGCCACCGCCGACTACATGGGCATGCTTGCCACCGTGATGAATGCACTGGCCCTGGCCGATGCCATGCGCCACGTCGGCATCGTCGCGCGCGTCATGTCGGCCATCGGCATCGAGCAAGTCGTCGAGCCGTACGTGCGTCCGAAAGCCCTGCAATACCTGGAAGAAGGCAAAGTGGTGGTCTTCGCCGCCGGCACCGGCAATCCGTTCTTCACCACCGACACGGCAGCTGCCCTGCGCGGTGCCGAGATCAGCGCCGAGATCGTCCTGAAGGCCACCAAGGTCGACGGCGTCTACACGGCCGATCCGCAGAAGGATCCGAACGCCACCCTGTTCCACACGATTACGTTCGACGACGCCATCGCCAAGCACCTGCAAGTGATGGATGCGACCGCATTCGCCCTGTGCCGCGACCAGAAACTGCCAATCAAGGTGTTTTCGATCACCAAGCCAGGCGCGCTGATGCGCGTCATCATGGGCGAAGATGAGGGCACGCTGGTTCACGTATAGAAATAAGGAGCACCGAGAAACCGTCCATGGCTGCGTTGCAGCGCCTCGCCGTACATTCGTACTGTCTTCGGCGCCGCGCCTTGCCCTGAACGGTTTTCGGCACTCCCGACTGAGCTAGTGTTTTCATCGCAAGCGCAGTAGAAATATTCATTATTATCAAGATTGGAGAGCAGCATGTCCTTAGCTGACGTTAAAAAGAACACCCAGGAACGCATGACGAAGTCGCTGGAAACACTGAAGGCCGACCTGGCCAAAGTGCGTACCGGCCGCGCCCATACGGGTATCCTGGACCACGTGATGGTCGATTACTACGGTTCGCCGACGGCGCTGACCCAGGTCGCCAACGTGACCTTGATCGACGCGCGCACCATCGGTGTGCAGCCGTACGAAAAGAAGATGGCTTCGACCATCGAAAAAGCCATCCGCGACGCCGACCTGGGCTTGAACCCATCGGCACAGGGCGACCTGATCCGCGTCCCGACGCCGCCGCTGACGGAAGAGCGCCGCAAGGAAATGGTCAAGCTGGTCAAGAGCGAAGCGGAAGACGCGAAGATTGCCGTGCGTAACATTCGCCGCGATGCGAACGAGTCGCTGAAGAAACTGGTCAAGGAAAAAGCCTGCTCCGAGGACGATGAGCGCCGCTCGTCGGAAGAAGTGCAGAAACTGACGGACAAGTTTATTGCCGACATCGACAAGATGGTCGTCGACAAAGAAAAAGAAGTGCTGACGGTCTAGTTTTCAGCCCTTTTGACGCTGCCCGGGAAAGCATGGCTTTTCCGGGCAGTGCTATTTGGCGCATAATAGTCATCTTTTATTTTTGGTATTCGTGTTTTCATGATCTATTCGAGTTCGACAACGGCAGTACCTGAGGTTGGCACTGTGCCGCGCCATGTGGCAATCATTATGGATGGCAATGGCCGCTGGGCAACCAAACGCTTCCTGCCGCGCGTGGCTGGCCACGTCAAGGGCGCTGACGCCGTGCGCGGTGTCGTCGAGACCTGCCTCGAACGCGGTGTCGAATATCTGACCCTGTTTGCCTTCAGTTCGGAAAACTGGCGCCGCCCGGAAGAAGAGGTGTCGATGCTGATGCGCCTGTTCGTCACCATGCTGGAACGCGAAGTGGTCAAGATGCATGCCAACGACATCCGCCTGAAAGTGGTGGGCGACCTGTCGCGCTTCAACGAGCAGCTGCAAACCCTGATCGCCAATGCCGAGCGCAAGACGGCGAACAACACGCGCCTGACGGTGTCCATCTGCGCCAATTACGGCGGGCGCTGGGATATCATGCAGGCAGTCAATAAAATGACGGCCGAGGCCGTTGCCAATGGCCAGCCTGCCGGACAGGCTTACACGGAAGAACAACTGGCGCCGCACCTGGCCATGGCCTATGCGCCCGAGCCTGACCTGTTCATCCGCACGGGCGGCGAGCAGCGCATTTCCAATTTCCTGCTGTGGCAACTGGCGTACACTGAGCTGTTTTTCACCGAGACTTTCTGGCCCGACTTCAATGACGAGTGCCTCGACGCGGCAATCGCGTCTTACCAGCAGCGCGAACGGCGCTTTGGCCGTACCAGCGCGCAATTAACTGAAAAGACAAACTGATGCTGAAAACACGGATAATCACCGCCCTGGTCCTGTTGGCGGTCTTGCTGCCGGTTCTGTATCTGAATTATTTCCCCGCCTTCGCCGTGATCGCCACGGCGTTCTTCGGCGCCGCCGTCTGGGAAAGCTTCCGCATCTTCAAAAATCGCCAGGCGCTCTTGATTGCCGCCGTCTGGACTGCCGCCTTCGCGTATACGTTTTTTGTCGCTAACGGCATGGCGCAGCTCAATTTCTGGTTCGCCCTGTGCGTGGCCATCTGGCTGATCCGCTTCGTGCCCTCGCTGGCGACGGGCTTGCCGCCCACCGAAGGCCTGGGCAATACCTTGCTCAGCCTGGTGTACCCGGTGACCATCGTCGGCTGTTTTGTTGCCATCATCGCCTTGTTCCTGCATAGCCCCTTGTACCTGCTGTCCGTGATGGCCCTCGTGTGGATCGCCGATATCGGCGCGTATTTTTCGGGCAAGGCGTTCGGCAAGCGCAAGCTGGCGCCCAGTATTTCCCCAGGTAAATCCTGGGAAGGCGCCATCGGCGGCGGCATCGCAGTGCTCGTCATCGCCGCCATCACCATCGTCGCCGCGCCATCGCTGCCGGTGCTGCAAGACACCTTCGCCGTGCAGCTGCAATTGCGCCGCGGTTGGCTCGTGGCCTTGCTGGTGCTGCTGCTGATCGTCGCGGCCAGCATCGTCGGCGACCTGTTCGAATCCCAATTGAAGCGCCGCGCCGGCATCAAGGACAGCAGCAATCTGCTGCCTGGCCATGGCGGCGTACTCGACCGTATCGATGCCTTGATCCCGGTCCTGCCATTTGCCGCCCTCGTGGCCAGCTGGCTTTAAGGAAACACATGCAATACATTACCATCCTTGGCGCGACCGGCTCGATCGGCGTGTCCACCCTGGACGTGCTCGCGCGTCATCCCGAGCAATACAGCGTATATGCGCTGAGCGCGCACAGCCGCGTGGCCGAACTGGCCGCCCAGTGCCTGCAGTTCCGTCCCCAGCGCGCCGTCGTCGGCACAGCGGACGCCGCCCTTGAACTGACGCGCTTGCTGCGCGGGCAGGGCGTCGCTACGCAAGTCGAGTACGGCGTGGAAGCCCTGTGCGCCATCGCCAGCGCGCCGCAAGTGACGGGCGTGATGGCGGCCATCGTCGGCGCGGCCGGCCTGGCGCCCACCCTGGCGGCAGCGCGTGCTGGCAAGAAAGTATTGCTGGCCAATAAAGAAGCGCTGGTCATGTCCGGCCAGCTGTTCATCGATGCCGTGCACGATAACGGCGCCGTGCTGCTGCCCATCGACAGCGAACACAACGCCATCTTCCAGTGCCTGCCGCACGCCCATGGCCGCGCGCCAGGCGCCGCGGGCGTGGCGAAAATCGTGCTCACCGCTTCCGGCGGTCCCTTCCTCACGCGCGACGTCGAGACGCTCGACGCTGTCACGCCGGACCAGGCCTGCAAACATCCGACCTGGGCCATGGGACGCAAGATTTCCGTCGATTCGGCCACCATGATGAACAAGGGCCTGGAAGTGATCGAAGCGCACTGGCTGTTCGGCGCGCCGGCCGAGCAGATCGAAGTGCTGATCCACCCGCAAAGCGTGATCCATTCGATGGTGTCGTATATCGATGGTTCCGTGCTGGCCCAGCTGGGCAACCCGGACATGCGCACGCCGATCGCCCATGCGCTGGCCTATCCGCAGCGTATCGCTTCCGGCGTGGCGCAACTGGACCTGGCGCAAGTGGCGACCCTGCAGTTCGAGCGTCCCGATTTCCGCCGTTTCCCTTGCCTGGCGCTGGCCTTCGACGCCTTGCGCGCGGGCGGCACGGCACCGGCCTTGCTCAACGCGGCCAACGAAGTGGCCGTGCAAGCGTTTCTTGACGAACAGATCGGCTTCCGCCAGATCGACAGAGTCATCGCCCACGTGATCGAGACGGTGCCGCATGGCGCCGCTTCCAGCATCGAGGCCGTGATGGAGCAGGACCGCCTGGCCAGAGCAGCCGCGCACGCGTACATCGCCCAGAGGCTGGCCGCATGACGCTCATTACCACCTTGCTGGCCTTTATTGTCGCGCTCGGTTCGCTGATTACCCTGCACGAGCTGGGCCACTATCTGGTGGCGCGCTGGTGCGGCGTGAAAGTGCTGCGCTTCTCGATCGGCATGGGAAAAGTGGTGTATTCGCGCAAGTTTGGCAAGGACCAGACGGAGTGGGCGATTTCCGCGCTGCCGCTGGGCGGCTATGTGAGCATGCTCGACAGCCGCGCGCAAGACCTCAGCGACTTGCCGGAAAGCGAATTGCGCCGCGAATTCACGCGCCAGAGCGTGTGGCGCCGCATCGCCATCGTGGCCGCCGGCCCGCTGGCCAATTTCCTCGTCGCCATCGTGCTGTATGCGGGCCTGTTCATGCATGGCATCGAAGAGCCGTCGAGCAAACTCGGTCCCGTGGCCGAGCAGACTCCAGCCTACATGGCCGGCTTGCGCAGCGGCGATACGGTGGAAACCGTCAATGGCAAGGCCGTGGCCAGCTGGTCCGAGCTGCGCTGGGAACTGATCCAGGCCACCCTCGACAAGCAGCCGGCGCGCATCGAAGTGCGCCGTCCCGACCGTGGCCAGCAGGAAGCGACCTTGCCGACGGCCAGCCTGACGGAGACGGACCTGGAAGGCGACGTGCTGGGCAAGCTGGGCCTGACCCTGGCCCGTTCCGCGCCCACCCTGATGGAAATCATGCCCGGTGGCGCCGCCGCGCGCGCCGGTCTGCAGAAGAACGACCAGATCCTGGCCATCGACGAGCAGCCCGTGCACGACGTGGCGGCCGTCATCGCCACCCTGAGCCAGGCGCCTGGCCGGACCTTGCACTTGCAACTCTTGCGCCAGGGCCAGGACCTGACCTTGCCCATAACGCCGGACGCCGTGCCGGGTGCGGGGACAGAGGGAGCTGTAACAGTTGGTAAGATCCAGGCAAAGCTGGGGCAGGTGCCGGATATGATCAACGTGGCCTCCGGACCGTTCTCTGCCGTGGGCAAGGCGTCCACCAAGGTCTGGGATACCAGTGTCATGAGCCTGAAAATGCTGGGCAAAATGATCACCGGCCAGGTCTCGCTGAAGAATGTGACGGGACCGATTACCATCGCCGATTATGCGGGCCAGACGGCGCGCACCGGCCTGGTAAGCTACCTGAGCTTCATCGCCTTCATCAGTATCAGTCTGGGCGTGATGAATTTGCTACCCATTCCTGTTCTGGATGGCGGGCATTTGCTGTATTATTCGCTGGAAGTTTTGACCGGACGCCCCTTGCCGGAGCGCGTAGGCGAGATTGCCCAGCGCCTGGGGATCGGTTTGTTGCTGACCTTGATGGTGCTTGCCGTCTTTAATGACGTGTTGCGATTGCTGAATTAGGGCGGTGGTTGATGCCATTGCGTGAGTCGCACAAGCAATCTTTTGTGTATGTTGTCCATTGATTTACCCATTGAATAACCCCAATGAAATTACATTCTGCTCGTTTTGCCTTGCCTTCCTTTCGTCGCAGCCTGATCGGCGCCGCCGTCATGGCCTTCTGTGCCGGCCATGCGCTGGCGGTCCAGCCATTTACTGTCAAGGACATCCGGGTCGAAGGGATCCAGCGTACTGAAGCGGGTACTGTTTTCAGCTACCTGCCGGTGCGCGTCGGCGAAACGTTCTCCGACGAGAAGAGTATCGCCGCCATCAAAGCCTTGTACGCGACGGGTTTTTTCAAGGACGTGCGCCTGGAAGTCGATGGCGACGTGCTGGTGGTGCTGGTCGAGGAGCGCCCGGCCATCGCTGCCGTGGAATTCACGGGCACCAAGGAATTTGAAAAAGACGTGCTGGTCAAGGCATTGAAGGAAATCGGCGTGGGCGAAGCGAAGATCTTCGACAAGGCTTCGGTCGACCGCGCGGAGCAGGAGCTCAAGCGTCAGTATCTGTCGCATGGCCTGTACGGCGTGAAGATCACCACCACCGTCACGCCGATCGAGCGTAACCGCGTCAACGTGGTGTTCGCCGTCGACGAGGGCGACGTGGCCCGCATCAAGCAGATCAACATCGTCGGCAACAAAGCCTTCACGGACAAGGAACTGCGCGATCAGCTGGCCCTGAACACGGGCGGCTGGTTCAGCTGGTACACCAAGGCCGACCAGTATTCGAAGACCAAGCTGACGGGCGACATCGAGTCGCTGAAGTCCTACTACCTGGACCGCGGCTATATCGAGATGCAGGTCGACTCCACGCAAGTGTCGATCACGCCCGATAAAAAAGACATTTACCTGACGATCAATATCACCGAAGGTGAAAAGTACAAGATCGCCGGCACCAAGTTCGAAGGCGAGATGTTCGGCCGCGAAGAAGAGCTCAAAGCGCTGAACCTGATGCGCGAAGGCGAGATCTATTCGGGCGCGCGCCTGACGGCCACGAATAAACGCATCCAGGACCGCCTGGCCACGTTCGGCTATGCCTTTGCCAACGTCAATGCCAATCCCGAGATCAACCGCGACAAGCATGAAGTCGGCTTTACCTTCTTCATCGATCCGGGCAAGCGCGTCTACGTGCGCCACATGAATATCGCCGGCAACACCACCACGCGTGATGAAGTCATCCGCCGCGAATTCCGCCAGTTCGAATCGTCCTGGTACGACAGCAACAAGATCAAGCTGTCGCGCGACCGTGTCGACCGCCTCGGCTACTTCAAGGACGTGACCATCGACACGCCGGAAGCGCAGGGCACGACCGACCAGGTTGACGTCAACGTGACGGTGGTGGAAAAACCTACGGGTAACTTCCTGATCGGCGGCGCGTTCTCGCAGTCGGAAAAATTCACGCTGTCGGCATCGATTTCGCAGGCCAACTTCGCCGGTAGCGGCAACACGGTCGGCATCGAACTCAATACCAGCCATTACAGCCGCACGATCGCGTTTTCGCAAACCAATCCGTATTTTACGGACGATGGCATTTCGCGCAGCTTTGAAGTCTACCTGCGCACGACGGAACCGCCGGCGCTGAACATCGGCAGCTACAAGATCAAGCAAACCGGTGGCCGCGTCAGCTTCGGCGTGCCATTCTCGGAAGTCGACACCATCTTCTTCGGCATCGGCGCCGAGCGTTCGCGCATCGAAACCGACATCACCAGCCCGATCCGCTTCAAGCAGTACGTGGTCGACAATGGCGGCCCATCGGACGGTATCGGTTCGGCCACGACGAATTCCATCCCGCTGACGGCGGCGTGGCAGCGCGACAGCCGCGACAGCGCCCTGACGCCATCGATCGGCCGCTACCAGCGCGTCAACCTGGAGGCTGACCTGATCGGCGACCAGAAATACTTCCGTGCCATTTATGAGCACCAGTATTTCCGTCCGCTGTTCAGCAAGGTCACCCTGGCGCTGAGGGGCGAGATCGATTACGGCCACGGCATCGGCAAGCACGTGTACCCGGTCTTCAAGAACTTCTACGGCGGCGGCATCGGTTCGGTGCGCGGCTACCTGAGTTCCTCGCTGGGCGCGGTCGAACCGAGCACCAACGATGCACTGGGCGGCGCCTCGCGCATGTTCGGCAACGCGGAACTGCAGATGCCATTCCCCGGTTCGGGCAATGACCGCAGCCTGCGCTGGTTCGGTTTCCTTGACGGCGGCCAGGTCTACCAGGAAGGCGAAAAAATGCGGATCTCGCAATTGCGCTATTCTGCTGGCTTGGGCATCAGCTGGATTTCGCCGGTGGGCCCGCTCAAGCTGAGCTACGCCAAGCCGCTGAACGCCAAGCCGACGGACCGCCTGGAGCGCTTCCAGTTCCAGATGGGCACCGGTTTCTGACCGGGCCATCTGAACCGGGGCGACAGCTTTTACCTTTTGACCATGGAGTATCATGAACACCGCATCCGCTACCCTGCCCAAGACCCTTGCCGTGATCGCATTGTGCTGGAGTTCGCTGTTGCCGGTGCAGGCGCAGGCTCAGGAGTCGAAGATCGCCTGGATCAGCAGCGAACGTATTTATAACGAATCGAGGCTGGCCAAGCTGGCCAGCGCCAAGCTGGCCGAAGAGTTCCGCTCGCGCGAAAAAGCCGTGCAGGAACTGGGCAGCCGCTTCAAGGTGGCCAACGAAGCCCTGGAAAAGGACATGCCCACCCTGAGCGAGGCCGAGCGCGCCAAGCGCCAGCGCGAATTCTTCGAGCTGGACAAGGAACTGCAACGCCGCCAGCGCGAATTTCGCGAAGACCTGAACCAGCGCACGAACGAAGAGCGCAGCGCCATCGCGGAAAAAGCCAACACCATCATCCAGCAGATGGCGCATATCGAAGGATATGACATCGTGCTGCAGGAAGCCCTGTGGGCCAGCCCGCGCATCGACATTACCGACAAGGTCTTGAAGGCGCTGGACAAGTAACGGTAATTTATTAAGGGTCTTATAGATGGGCACTCGACTAGGTGAATTGGTCGAACGCTTCGGCGGGCAGTTGGCGGGCGATCCGAACCTGGAAGTTTCAGGGATCGCGCCGCTGGCCGACGCCGGCGCTTCGCACATCAGCTTTCTCAGCAATAGCAAATTTCGCGCGCAGGCCGCCCAGAGCGGCGCTGCGGCGCTGATACTCACGCCGGCCGACGCTGCGCTGATCGGTGCCGAGTATGCCGGCGCGCGCATCGTCACACCGAATCCCTATGTGTATTTCGCGCGCGCGGCGCAGTATTTCGCCGCCCTGCACGAGATCAAGGCGCCAATCGGCATCCATCCGGGCGCCTTTGTCGACGCCAGCGCGCAGGTCGATGCCAGCGCCTCTGTCGGCGTGCATGCGGTGATCGAGGCCGGCGCCATCGTCGGTGCCGGCTGCGTCATCGGCCCCGGCTGCGTGGTGGGGCGCGACGCCGTCATCGGCGCGGGCACGCAATTGCTCGCCAACGTGACCTTTCATGCGCGCTGCGTGATCGGCCAGCGCGGCATCATCCATTCCGGCGCCGTGATCGGCACCGACGGATTCGGCTTCGCCAACGAAGGCGGCGTGTACATCAAGATTCCGCAGACGGGCAGGGTGGTGATCGGTGATGATGTCGATATCGGCGCCAATACCACCATCGACCGTGGGGCACTGGCCGACACCATCATCGAAGATGGCGTCAAGCTCGACAACCAGATCCAGATCGGCCACAACTGCCACATCGGCGCGCACACGGCCATGGCCGGCTGCGTCGGCGTGGCCGGCAGCGCCATCATCGGCAAGTACTGCACCTTCGGCGGCGCCGCCATGGTGCTGGGCCACCTGACCATCGCCGACCGCGTCCATGTCGGTTCGGGCAGCATGGTCTCGCGCTCGATTCTTGAAGCGGGCCAGTACACGGGTTTTTATCCGCTGGCCAAGAACGCCGACTGGGAAAAGAGCGCCGCCATCGTGCGCAACCTGTCAAGCATGCGCGAGAAGATCCGCGCGCTTGAAAAAACAATTAAAACACTGACCACGCAAGACGAAAAATGACTACTGAAAAAAAGACCCTCGACATCCTGGCCATCAAATCGCTGCTGCCGCACCGCTATCCGCTGCTGCTGGTTGACCGCGTGCTGGACTGGGAAGCGAACAAAACCATCACCGCCATCAAGAACGTGACGGTCAACGAAGAGTTCTTCCAGGGCCATTTCCCGCACAAGCCGGTCATGCCTGGCGTGCTGATGATCGAAGCGCTGGCGCAAACGGCGGCCTTGCTGTCGTTCCTGTCGATGGGCGTGAAACCGGACGAAAATTCGGTGGTGTACTTTGTCGGCATCGACAATGCGCGCTTCAAGCGTCCCGTCGAACCGGGCGACCAGCTGAAGATGGATGTGGAAATCCTGCGCGTTTCGCGCGGCATCTGGAAATACAAGGCAGTCGGCTCGGTCGACGGCAAGGTCGCGCTGGAAGCGGAACTGATGTGCACCATCCGCAGCGCGCAGGATGCGAGCCAGTCTGCGAGCCAGCCAGCGGTGCAGTGATGGCGGCCATCCACGCTACGGCAGTCATCGATCCGAAGGCTGAGCTCGACAGCTCGGTCGAGGTGGGTCCGTACACCATCATCGGTCCACATGTGCGCATCGGCGCCGGCACCAAGGTTGGCCCGCACGTGGTCATCGACGGCCACACGACGATAGGCTCCGACAACCACCTGTTCCAGTTTTCTTCCATCGGCGCGCAGCCGCAGGATAAAAAATGGGCGGGCGAGGCGACGCGCCTGGACATCGGCGACCGCAACACCATCCGCGAATTTTGCACCTTCAACACGGGCACCGTGCAAGGTGGCGGCGTGACGCGCCTGGGCAATGACAATTGGATCTCGGCATATGTGCACCTGGCGCACGACTGCCTGGTGGGCAACAACACGATTTTCTCGAACAATGCCCAGCTGGCGGGCCACGTGGAGATCGGCGACTGGGTCATCATGAGCGGCTTCGCCAATGTGCACCAGTTCTGCAAGATCGGCGCGCACGCCTTTGTCGGCATGAGCACCAGCCTGACGCAGGACGTGCCGCCGTTCGTGCTCCTGAACGGCAATCCGGCGCAGGCGCATGGCGTCAATATCGAAGGCTTGAAACGCCGCGGCTTTACGCGCGAGCAGATCAACGGCATCCGCACCGCGTATAAGCTCATCTACCGTTCCGGCCTGACCCTGGAAGAATCCAAGGCGGCCCTGTTCGAAGAAGAGCAGGCCTCGTCGCCGGAAGTGGCGCAACACATACGCGCCATGCGTGAATTTTTGGGCGTGGCGTCGCGTGGCATCGTCCGCTGACCAGGGCAGCGGCCTGCCGGTCGCCAACGTCGCCATCGTCGCCGGCGAGGTGTCGGGCGACCTGCTGGCCAGCCGGCTGCTGTCCGGCCTCGTGCCGCAGCTGCCCGGCGCGCGCTTCCACGGCATCGGCGGCGAGCACATGGCCAAACAGGGCTTTGTGTCCGACTGGCCGCTCGACAAGCTGACCGTGCGCGGCCTGTTCGAGATCATTCCCCGCTACCGCGAAATCAAGGGCATCCAGAACGCGCTGCGCGACCAGTTGCTGGCCGAGCGTCCCGCCGTTTTCATCGGCGCCGACTATCCGGGTTTTAACCTGGGGCTGGAACAGCAGCTCAAGGAAGGCGGCATCCCCACCGTGCACTACATCGGGCCGCAGATATGGGCCTGGCGCGGTGGCCGCATCAAGAAAATCATCAAGGCCGTCTCGCATATGCTGGTGATCTTCCCCTTCGAGGAAGAGATCTACCGCAAGGCGGGCGTGCCCGTCACCTATGTCGGCCATCCGCTGGCCGAAATGATCCCCCTGCAGCCCGACGAAGCGGCCGCGCGCCGCACCCTGGGCTTGCCGCAAGACGCCAATGTCGTGACCCTGATGCCGGGCAGCCGCATGGGCGAACTCAAATACAATACGGTGGCGTTCGTGGCCGCCTGCAAGCTGCTGCTGGCGCGCGACCGCTCCCTGCGTTTCGTCGCACCCATGGCCGGCGAGAAGCAGCGCCAGTACTTCCTGCAATTGATAGCGCAAGCGGGCTTGCAGGACGTCGAGATACTGCTCACCGACGGCGGCTCGCACACGGCCATCTGCGCCGCCGATGCGGTATTGGTGGCGTCCGGCACGGCGTCGCTGGAAGTGGCGCTGTACAAGAAGCCGATGGTCATCGCCTACAAGATGATGCGCGCCTCGTGGGAAATCATGCGCCACATGGGCTACCAGCCGTGGATAGGGCTGCCAAACATCCTGGCACGCGACTACCTGGTGCCCGAGCTGCTGCAAAACGCGGCCAGCCCGGAAGCGCTGGCCGAGGCCATGTGGCAGCAGCTGAGCGACGTGCCGGGCCGTCTGCGCCTGGTGCAGCGCTTCACGGACATGCACCACAGCCTGCTGCGCGATAGCGCGCGCGAGAGCGCCAACGCCGTCATGCAAGTCATCGCCGCCAACCGCAATTAAGCACCGTTTCAATCGCAGTTCCTACCAAAGATTCAACGTGAAAAATATCTATCCCGGCCTGTTTGACGACTTGCCATTCTCGCTCGATGAAATCATCTGTGGCGTCGACGAGGCAGGGCGCGGTCCGCTGGCCGGCCCCGTGTTCGCCGCCGCCGTGATCCTCGACCCGCACCAGCCGATCGACGGCTTGCGCGATTCGAAAAAGCTCAGCGAAGCGAAACGCGACTTGCTGGCGCCGCAGATCAAGGCCAAGGCCCTGGCCTGGGCCATCGCCGAAGCGTCCGAAGAGGAAATCGACCGCCTGAACATTTTGCAGGCATCGATGCTGGCCATGCGCCGCGCCGTCGAGGCCTTGAGTACCGTGCCGACCCTGGCCCTGATCGACGGCAACCGCTGCCCCGTGATGCCGATACGCGGCATGGCCATCGTCGGTGGCGACGACAAGGTCGATTCGATTTCCGCCGCCTCGATCCTGGCCAAGACGGCGCGCGACGCGGCCCTGGTGCACCTGCATGCGGCCTATCCCGAGTACTGCTTCGACCAGCACAAGGGCTATGGCACCAAATTGCACCTGGAACGCCTGCACCTGCACGGCGCCTCGCCCGTGCACCGCCGCTCGTTCGCGCCCGTGCGCAACGTGATCGCCCTGTTTGGCGCGCAGGAGGTGGTGGCATGAAGACGATTACCTCGCGCGACAACGCGCAATACAAGGAGCTGCTGAAACTGGCGGGCAGTTCGCAGGCGCGCCGCAAGTCCGGCCGCACCTTGCTCGACGGCGTGCACCTGTGCCAGTCGTATCTGCAGCTGCGCGGCATGCCGGAGCAGTGCATCGTCAGCGAAAGCGCCTTGCGTAACCCGGAAGTGGCGGACATCGTCGGCCAGCTGGAAAGCCAGCGCGCGCATGTACTGGGCTTGCCCGATGCGCTGTATCACGCTGTGAGCCAGGTCGAACACGGCGTGGGCGTGATGTTCCTCGTCGAGACGCCGGAACGGGCCGTCACGCAGCCGCTGAGTGTGTCGGCCGTGCTGCTCGATAACCTGCAGGATCCGGGCAATGTGGGATCGATTTTGCGCAGCGCGGCCGCTGCCGGCATCACGCAGGTGTACTGCAGCGCCGGCACGGCCTTCTGCTGGTCGCCGAAGGTGCTGCGCGCGGCGATGGGCGCGCACTTCGTGCTCGACATCTTTGAAAACGTCGACCTGGCCGCGCTCGTTGCCAGCGCCACGGTGGCGACCCTGGCCACCAGCGGCTACGCCACGCAGCAGCTGTACGACGTCGACCTGCGCCAGCCCGTCGCCTGGCTGTTCGGCCATGAAGGGCAGGGCGTGGCCGGCGACCTGCTGGCTATGGCGACGCACCAGGTGGTCATTCCCCACCTGGGCCAGATCGAATCGCTGAACGTGGCCGCCTGCGCCGCCGTGTGCTTCTTCGAGCAGCTGCGCCAGGGGCGTACTTGACGGTGACATCATGCCTGCGCGGGCGGCGCGGCTGACGTTGGCGCGAGGAAATGAAGGGGGAAAGCAATGGCAGATGACTATTTCGACACGACCTTGACTGCTATGGAGCAGCTTTTGTTGGGTACGAAAATAGCTGTTGAGCATTTTAATGGAAGATTCCACAGCATTCATGGGAGCCGATTGCAGAAGTCGAGATTCGAGGCTTATGGGATCATGCTGTCGTCATGGATAGCGCCACGGTGGCCAGGCTTTTGATGATACCGGATAGCTCTAGCGTCGCTTTTGGGAAAGTTGCGGAGCAGCTGGATGGGGCGCCAACCGGTTTTAGTGCCAGATTCTTCCATGCGTATACGAGGGACGAAGAGACCAACTCCGTGATTGCTTTCATGGACAATGACGGCGCAATGGTTTCAATCGAATCTCTTTACGTGCAGCGGATAATGTTAAATGTGTTGGCGCCTAAATATTTTTGCACTGTGGCATTTGGGCTGATGGCGATAACGGCATATCGGCATATCGGCATATCGGCATGGTTTCAGGAAGATTTCCCTGGTTGCTGCCGGCAGCGGTAAGGAACTTGCCGCCGATCCGGACGCACTGGCCGGCTATGACGTCTGGCCAAAATTCGGTTTCGACGCGCCGCTCATGCGGGTTGATCTGCAGCGCAATGCTCTGCATGCACTGAAGGATTGCCAGTCTGTCCAGGAGGTTTTGGCCATTGTGCCGCAGTGGTGGGCAGATAATGGCACTCCTCGCGAGATGCATTTCGACCTGACCGCCGACAGCAGATCGTGGGATATTCTGCTAGACTATCTGACAGCAATGTTGGACAAAGGAGAAGTCTGATGACTACACATTTAAAGAAACCTGCAAAGGTTTTGTGTGATGATCCGTCCGCGTCGAAGGCTGCGCTGCGGCTGCAGAAATTGCAGAGATTGCTCGTTTCGCGGCCGACAGTTCATGTGGCAGCACCGGAAGCCGCTACAGCGAATAAGAAAAATATTGACCATAAGGCGTCTTACAAAGGATCGCTGGCTTTTGCAGAGCAAGCACGGTCGCACTTTTTTGTTCAAGACGCGGTGCTTAAAGATGGTAGAGTTTCCATCACGGTGTCAGGCAAACCTATTTCTGATGTTCAACGCGCGCAGATGGTTTATGGGTCGAAGATAGACATCCCGGAAATCAGGCGATCCGGGAAAACCCAAAAGTAAAAAACGGTCTGCGGACCGTTTTTTTTGCTTATGGGGGTGAGTGCCATGTTTCTATGCATGTTCACTTGCAATTCCTGCCTGGCGTTCAATACTCGCGGCGGTTCGGCTTGATCTCTTGCAGGATCGTCGTGGAGATCTCTTCGATCGACTTGGTGGTCGACGACAGCCAGCGGATACCTTCGCGTTTCATCATTTTTTCCGCCTCGTTGACCTCGTAACGGCAATTTTCGATGGCCGCATACTTGCTTCCAGCCCTTCTTTCGTTGCGTATTTCCGACAAACGTTCGGGCGTAATGCTTAATCCGAAAATTTTATTCTTAAATTCCAGCAGGGCGGAAGGCAGCTTGTCGCGCTCGAAATCGTCGGGAATCAGCGGATAATTGGCCGCCTTGATACCGTATTGCATGGCCAGGTAGAGGCTGGTCGGGGTCTTGCCAGAGCGCGAAACACCCACCAGAATGACATCGGCCGAGGACAGGTTCTTGTGCGACTGGCCATCGTCGTGCGCCAGCGAATAGTTGATCGCCTCGATGCGGTTCTTGTATTCCTCGCTGTCGACGATATTGTGCGAGCGCCCGATGGTATGGGTCGACATCACGCCCAGTTCCTGCTCCAGCGGGGCGACAAAGGTCTGGATCAGGTCCATGTGCATGCCGCTGGACTTGCGGATCACGGCCGACAGGTCGTTCTTCACCAGGGTGGAGAAAATGATCGGGCGCTGGCCATCGGTGACGAAGGCTTCGTTGATCTTGCGCGCCGCCTCGTAGGCCTTGTCCATGGTATCGATGAAGGGCAGGCGGATCTGGCGGAAACGCAGATCGAACTGCGTCAGCACCGAGTGGCCGAAGGTCTCGGCGGTGATGCCGGTGCCGTCGGAAACGAAGAAGACGGTGCGGGCCGCGGAGGGCAGGGGGGGGCGTGGATCTTGTGTCATGGGTTTTCGATCAAGATTGTGCGTCGTCAATTTGCGCCGCACAAGGTAAAATGGCTGCAACGGTATGATTGTGCTGCACGACGCCAAGAATAACAAGAAGACTGTCCGTGCACCGCGCGTAAAGATTTCTATCATCAGTAAGGGTGTCATTATGACCAACGCAGTATCGCAACAGCAGGAAGACAAGGACGCGGTGTATGTTGCCTCGTTCGAGCATTTGCGCATGACGGATGTCGAATCCGTCGGCGGCAAGAACGCCTCCCTGGGCGAAATGATCAGCCAGCTGGCGGAAGCCGGCGTGCGCGTGCCCGGTGGCTTTGCCACCACGGCGCAGGCATTCCGCGATTTCCTGTCGTATAGCGCCAATGGCGGCTTGCCGCTGGCCGAACGCATCGCCCAGCGCCTCGAAGGGCTGAACATCGATGACGTGCGCTCGCTGGCGCAAGCCGGCGCCGAGATCCGTCAATGGATCGTGGAAACGCCATTCCAGCCACGCCTGGCCGCTGAAATCGACCAGTTCTACGCCAAACTGGTGGCCGATTCCGATACCGAAATGTCGTTTGCCGTGCGCTCCTCGGCCACGGCGGAAGACTTGCCGGACGCTTCTTTTGCTGGTCAGCAAGAAACCTTCCTGAACGTGGTCGGCATCGACAACGTGCTCGACGCCATGAAACAGGTGTTCGCCTCGCTGTACAACGACCGCGCCATCTCGTACCGCGTACACAAAGGCTTTACGCACGCGGAAGTGGCCTTGTCGGCCGGCGTGCAGCGCATGGTGCGTTCCGACCTGGGCGCGGCCGGCGTGATGTTCACCATCGACACGGAATCGGGCTTCAAGGACGTGGTCTTCGTCACCTCCAGCTATGGCCTGGGCGAAACCGTGGTGCAGGGCGCCGTCAATCCCGACGAATTCTATGTGCACAAACCGATGCTGGAAAAAGGCAAGTCGCCTGTGATCCGCCGCAATATCGGCTCGAAGCTGCTGAAGATGGAATTTACGAACGAAGCGAAAGCTGGCCGTTCCGTGAAAACCGTCGACGTGCCCGTCGAAATGCGCAACCGCTACTCGCTGAACGACAGCGAAGTGGTGGAGCTGGCAAAGTACGCCGTCATCATCGAAAACCACTACGGCCGTCCGATGGACATCGAGTGGGGCAAGGATGGCCGCGACGGCAAGCTGTACATCCTGCAAGCGCGTCCTGAAACCGTCAAGTCGCAGCAAAAGGCGACCGACGTGCAGGAGCGCTTCAAGCTGAAAAGCACGGGCACCGTGCTGACGTCCGGCCGCGCCATCGGCCAGAAGATCGGCGCCGGCCCCGTGCGCGTGATTCACGACCCGGCCGACATGGAACGCGTGCAGCCCGGCGACGTGCTCGTTGCCGACATGACGGACCCGAACTGGGAGCCGGTCATGAAGCGTGCATCGGCCATCGTCACCAACCGTGGCGGCCGTACTTGCCACGCGGCAATTATTGCTCGTGAACTCGGCGTTCCTGCCGTCGTCGGCTGCGGTAACGCCACCGACGTGCTGAAAGACGGCACCTTCGTCACCGTGGTGTGCTCCGAAGGCGACGAAGGCAAGATCTACGATGGCTTGCTGGAAACGGAAGTGTCGGAAGTGTCGCGCGGCGAATTGCCGAAGCTTGACACCAAGATCATGCTCAACGTGGGCAATCCGCAGCTGGCGTTCGACTTCCAGTCCGTGCCGAATGCCGGCGTGGGCCTGGCGCGCCTGGAATTCATCATCAATAACAATATTGGTGTGCATCCGCGCGCGATCCTGGAATACCCGAACATCGATGCCGACCTGAAAAAGGCCGTGGAATCGGTGGCGCGTGGCCACGCTTCGCCAAAAGCGTTCTACATCGACAAGCTGGCCGAAGGCATCGCCACCATCGCTGCCGCGTTCTGGCCGAAAAAAGTCATCGTGCGCCTGTCCGACTTCAAGTCGAACGAGTACAAGAAGCTGATCGGCGGTTCGCGCTACGAGCCGGACGAGGAAAACCCGATGCTGGGCTTCCGCGGCGCGGCGCGCTACCTGTCGGCCGACTTCTCCGAAGCGTTCAACATGGAATGCGAAGCGATGAAGCGCGTGCGCAACGACATGGGCCTGACGAACGTGGAAATCATGGTGCCATTCGTGCGCACCCTGGGCCAGGCCGAGAAAGTCATCGACCTGCTGGCGAAAAATGGCCTGAAGCGCGGCGAGAACGACCTGCGCGTCATCATGATGTGCGAAGTGCCGTCGAACGCCATCCTGGCCGACCAGTTCCTCGACCATTTTGACGGCTTCTCGATCGGTTCGAACGACCTGACCCAGCTGACCCTGGGCCTGGATCGCGATTCCGGCATGGAATTGCTGGCCGCCGACTTCGACGAACGCGATCCTGCCGTGAAAGCCCTGCTGGCGCTGGCCATCAAGGCTTGCCTGGCGCGCGGCAAATACATCGGCATCTGTGGCCAGGGTCCTTCCGACCACCCGGACTTCGCCGTCTGGCTGATGGAACAGGGCATCGAATCGATGTCCCTGAATCCCGACTCGGTGATCGACACCTGGCAAAAGCTCGCTGCGCTGAAAGCGTAAGCATCTTTATCGCCCGTTGAAAACCCGCTGCCGCTCACCTGGCAGCGGGTTTTTTTATGTCCATCACGCGGCGCACGGCAGTATCCGATGGGCTTGCGCCAGATCAGCTAAAATGATTCCACCAATACATTGAAACGGGAGTTCTCATGGCAAGCAAGAAACCGAGCAAAGTGGCAAAGATCGACATCGGCATTTCCGAGGCGGACCGCGCGAAGATCGCGGAAGGCCTGTCCGGCCTGCTGGCCGACAGCTACACCTTGTACCTGATGACCCATAATTTTCACTGGAACGTCAAGGGGCCGATGTTCAACACCCTGCACCTGATGTTCATGACGCAATACACGGAGCAGTGGGGCGCGCTGGACCTGATCGCCGAGCGCATCCGCGCCCTCGGCTATCCGGCGCCGGGCACCTACAAGGAATTCGTCAAGCTGGCCTCGATCAAGGAAATCGACGGCGTGCCGCCGGCGCTGGACATGGTCAGCCACCTGGTGGCGGCACAGGAAGCGACAGCGCGCACGGCGCGCCGCCTGTTCCCGCTGCTGGATAAAGCCAATGACCAGCCGACGGCCGACCTGATCACGCAGCGCCTCGATTTGCATGAAAAGACGGCGTGGATGCTGCGCAGCCTGCTGGAGGAATAAAAGCCGGGCCGGCGGCGCTAATTCGCCCCTGCCTATTGACGCCATCAGGAATTGCGTTAGACTGCTTGTATATAGGTGTTTGGCAAGAAGAATATCAGGCAGCACTGCGCATTAAACCCCGTCGCTTATATAGGCTGCGGGGTTTTTTATTTTCGGATTCGCAAAGATGGAGGCATCATGGCTGAATGGGTAGGCTGGTTTGTGGCGGCTGGCGCGGTATTGATCCTGGAGTTGTTTACGGGCACGTTTTATTTGCTGATGATCGCCATCGGCATCAGTGCCGGAGGACTGGTGGCGCTGGCGGGCGGTAATGGCAGCTGGCAGGCCGTGACAGCGGCCATAGTCGGCGTGGCGGCCACCCTGTTATTGCGGCGCAGCCGTTTTGGCAAGGCGGCGCGGCGCGATGCGGCGCAGGATCCGAATGTGAATCTCGATATCGGCCAAAGCGTGGCGGTCGCGCATTGGGTTGATGGCGCGGCGCGCGTCATGTACCGCGGCGCCTTGTGGGATGTGGAATTGATACCCGGCAGCGATACGCAGGCCGGCCATTACACCATACGTGCCGTGCGTGGCAGCCGTTTGATTGTTGGATAACCTGGAGAGTAGATTATGGAAGTAAACATTGGAAGCGTGTCGCTGATCTTGTTATTGCTGGCATTGGTATTTGTCTTCAAGACGGTCAATGTGGTGCCGCAGCAGCATGCCTGGGTGGTGGAACGCCTGGGCAAGTTCCACGCGGTATTGGGTCCTGGCCTGAATATCGTTGTGCCTTTCGTCGACCGCATCGCTTACAAGCACGTGCTCAAGGAAATTCCACTCGACGTGCCGCCGCAGGTGTGCATTACGCGTGACAATACGCAATTGCAGGTCGATGGCATTCTGTATTTTCAGATTACCGATGCCATGCGTGCTTCGTATGGTTCGTCGAATTATATTGCCGCCATTACGCAGTTGGCGCAAACCACCTTGCGTTCGGTGATCGGTAAAATGGAACTCGACAAGACATTTGAAGAGCGCGACCATATTAATACGGCCATCGTGAATGCCATCGATGAATCGGCGGCGAATTGGGGGGTCAAGGTATTGCGCTATGAAATCAAGGATTTGACGCCGCCGAAGGAAATTTTGCATGCGATGCAGGCGCAGATTACGGCCGAGCGCGAAAAGCGCGCCTTGATTGCCGCTTCGGAAGGACGCAAGCAAGAGCAGATCAATATTGCCAGCGGTGAGCGCGAAGCGAACATTGCCCGCTCGGAAGGCGAAAAGCAGGCATCGATCAATCGCGCCGAAGGCCAGGCTACGGCCATCGTCGCGCTGGCGCAAGCCAGTGCCGAGGCGCTGCGCCAGGTGGGCGCCGCCATCCGCGAGCCGGGCGGTGAAGATGCCGTCAATCTGAAAGTAGCCGAACAGTATGTGGGCGCGTTCGCGCAATTGGCAAAAACGAATAACTCGATTATCGTGCCGGCCAATCTGGGCGATATGAGTGGCTTGATCGCCACGGCGATGCAGGTGGTGAAAACGCAGAAGCCGAAAGGCAGCGTGACCATGCCCTGATTATCGGATTACCTGGCTGGCTGGGTGAATAGCAAGCTTGTAGCAAGGTTTCGTCAATACTGCCCGCTGTATAGCGGGCAGTTTGCATTTGCGGGTCTGGAATAGGTGGCGGTGGCCAGGCTGGAATATTAGCGCCTGCATGAATTACGTTGAAAATATTTTCTTCATGCTATGCTATGCGCACTTTGAGGATTATATGCGGCCATGCGGCGCTTATGTCTCTGATCGGCGTCACATTTGCCGCGCAGGCTCCCCGGCTAGCGTTTGCGGGGGATGTGCGATTGGCGATAGTATTGGACCCATGTATATTTTGAATTGCCATTTATAGTTGTTATAAATTGCAATGAAACAGAAAGTACTGCAGAATAAATACGGCCGATGGCGTTGTATGGAATCGTAGCCGTACACGGCAGGGGTATCGCGCAGGCAGTCCATGGCTGATGTGTGCTCCCGTGACTGAAGACTGGCATCGTTTGAAAGTCCGGAAAACGGGGTTTTTGGTAAAAGAATTGAAAAAAACAATCAAATCTTCAGAAAAATCACCTCAGTCGCGTTACAATTGGATAGAATTTAACTGTTCAGTTATATTTTTCAACTCACACAAGGAAATATCATGGATTTGTCGAACTTATCCCTGTCCGAACTGCGCACCTTGCAGGACGACATCAAGAAGCAAATGAAGAAACGCGAACAGGATGATCTGTCCAAGGCGCGCGAGCAAATCCTGGCGATAGCCCAGAGCGTTGGCGTTTCCGTAAAAGATCTGGTTGGTACAGGGATTCGCGCTAAAACCGGTACGGTCGCTGTGCGCTATCGCAATCCGGATGATGCGACGCAGCAATGGACTGGCCGTGGCCGTCAACCGAAATGGGTCAAGGAGTGGACCGATTCGGGTAAGTCGCGCGATCTGCTGAAGGTGTAATGCTGAAGGTTTAAAAACCGTTCATTCGGATGCTTGTCCTGTGAAGTGGTACAGGTGTAGTACAGGCAGCATGCAAGCATCCGGAACTTTGTTGATTCGTTCTCGTTGGCCAGCTCGGCCAGGCTGATTTACCTCGGCTTATCTCCATGGTATTTTTGTTAATGCCAGTCTTTTCCCCCGCCTTACCTTATCTGATTCTTTCCCTGCTTTAATCCTTTTTCCGTTTGCCGCAGATAGTGGCAAAATAAAACCCGGCATATAGCCGGGCTTGTTGATATGCACGCAGCACGCTGCGCGTCATGGCGGATCAGCGGCGGTGTGACTTCATTGCCGCCTGCACTTCGCGCGCGCCATCGCGGTCGCGTTCTGCGGCCCGCTTGTCGTGCTGTTTCTTGCCCTTGGCCAGGCCGATTTCGCATTTCACGCGGCCGCCCTTGTAGTGCAGGTTGAGCGGCACCAGTGTGTAGCCGGAGCGCTCCACCTTGCCGATCAGTTTATCCATTTCCGTGCGGTGCAGCAGCAGCTTGCGCGTGCGTACGGCTTCCGGATGGATATGGGTGGAGGCGGTCGGCAGGGCGCTGATATGCGCGCCGAACAGGAAGAGTTCATCGCCGCGGACGACGACGTAGGCTTCCTTGATTTGTACGCGGGCGTCGCGGATGGCTTTGACTTCCCAGCCTTCCAGCACGATGCCCGCTTCGTAGCGATCCTCGATAAAGTAGTCGTGGAAGGCTTTTCTGTTGTCTGCTATGGTCATGAGATGGTAAATGTGCGCGGGTCGGTTAAACTACTGTCTCGCGCAAGCGCGATCAAATCAAATGTATCCAACATCATAGCAAATGGTTCTTCAATGGCAGTAGTACATAAATCAGTTTTTCTCGGCTATAGCGCCGAACAAATGTTCGCGCTGGTGGCGGCGGTGGAGGATTATCCCAAATTCCTGCCCTGGTGCGGTGCGGTCGAGGTTCGCGAACGGGGCGAGAACACGGTCGTTGCCAGCGTGGGCATACATTACCACGGCGTGCGCCAAAGCTTCACCACGTCCAACGAAAACGTGCCGCCGACTTCCATCAAGATGAAGCTGGTGGACGGTCCTTTCAAGACCCTCGACGGCGTGTGGACGTTCAAGGCCCTGCGTGAAGATGCCTGCAAGATCGAACTGGACCTGCACTACGAGTTTTCCAGCCGCGTGCTTGAGCAGATCATCGGTCCCGTCTTCGGCATGATCGCCAACAGCATGGTCGATTCCTTCTGCAAGCGCGCGGAGACCGTATATGGCTGAGGCCACCATCGAGGTGCAAGTTTGCTACGCCTTGCCGGATAGCAGCTTCCTGCGCTCCCTGAGCGTGCCTGCAGGCACCACCATCGGGCAGGCGGTGGCGCAGAGCGGCTTGCTGCAGGCTATCCCCGGCATCGACCTGGCCATCAATATGGTGGGCATCTATGGAAAGAGAAGGCCGCTCGATGCCGTATTGCGCCAGCACGACCGGGTGGAAGTGTACCGCCCCTTGCAGGCGGACCCGAAGGAGGCGCGCCGACGCAGGGCGGGCAACAAGCCTGCCAAGGCTTGAGCGGGCAGGGCGGCCGCCGCGCAGCCCTTGCCTGGCGAGCGCCATTTTTGCTTTTTTCAAATATCTTTTCTATGCTGCAAGGACGGAGGGTACTTTTTTCTGTATAATCTGCTTTTGCGCCAATAGGAAATGCTATGCGTCTACTTCAAAAAGCACTCACATTCGATGACGTGCTGCTCGTCCCAGCCTACTCCAACGTTCTCCCCGCCGATACGTCCCTCAAAACTCGTCTGACCCGCAATATCACCCTGAATATTCCCTTGCTGTCCGCAGCCATGGATACGGTGACGGAAGCCCGTCTGGCGATCGCGATGGCCCAGGAAGGCGGCATCGGTATCATCCACAAGAATTTGAATCCGAAGGACCAGGCACGTGAAGTGGCCCGTGTAAAACGTTTCGAAGCTGGCGTGCTGCGCGACCCGATCACGATTCCGCCGGACATGAAAATCCGCGATGTGATCGCGTTGACGGAACAATACGGCATCAGCGGTTTCCCTGTCGTCAAGGGCAAGGAAGTCGTCGGTATCATTACCAACCGCGATTTGCGCTTTGAAAAGGAACTCGACGCGGAAGCTTCCGCCAAGATGACCCCGCGCGAAAAACTCGTCGTCGTCAATGAAGATGCCGATACGGCCGAAGCCAAGCGCCTGATGAACAAGCACCGCCTCGAGCGCGTGCTGGTCGTCAATGACGCGTTCGAATTGCGCGGCCTGATCACCGTCAAGGATATCCAGAAGTCCACTTCGCACCCGTTCGCGTCGAAAGACAGCCAGGGCAAGCTGCTGGTCGGCGCTGCCGTCGGCGTCGGTGCCAAGGATGAAGAGCGCATCGACCTGCTGGTCGCCGCCGGCGTCGACGTGCTGGTGGTCGACACGGCCCACGGCCACTCGCAAGGCATCCTCGACCGCGTACGCTGGATCAAGACCAAGTACCCGCAAGTCGAAGTGATCGGCGGCAACATCGCTACCGCCGCTGCCGCCAAGGCGCTGGTGGAATACGGCGCCGATGCCGTCAAGGTCGGCATCGGTCCTGGCTCGATCTGCACCACGCGTATCGTCGCCGGTGTGGGCGTGCCGCAAATCACGGCCATCTCGAACGTTGCCGAAGCACTCGAAGGCACGGGCGTGCCATGTATCGCCGACGGCGGTATCCGTTTCTCGGGCGACATTTCGAAAGCACTGGCCGCTGGCGCCTCGACCGTCATGATGGGTTCCATGTTTGCCGGTACGGAAGAAGCGCCAGGCGAAGTGATACTGTACCAGGGCCGCAGCTACAAGTCGTACCGCGGCATGGGCTCGCTGGGTGCGATGTCCGATGGTTCGGCTGACCGTTATTTCCAGGACGCCACCATGAAGGCCGACAAGTTCGTGCCTGAAGGTATCGAAGGCCGCGTGGCCTACAAAGGCAGCGTGCTGGCGATCATCTTCCAGCTGGTGGGCGGCGTGCGTCAATCGATGGGTTACTGCGGTTGCGCCACCATCGACGAACTGCGCGAAAAAGCGGAATTCGTGGAAATCACCTCGGCCGGCATGCGCGAGTCGCACGTCCATGATGTGCAGATCACGAAAGAAGCGCCTAACTACCGCTCTGAATAAGCCGTAGCGATAGTCCAGACCGGCGCAGGGGTGAAACACCCCGGCGCCGGTTTTGCAATAGCCTCCAGATAAAGTCCCCATCATGCATTCTAAAATCCTCATTCTCGATTTCGGTTCCCAAGTCACCCAGTTGATCGCCCGCCGCGTGCGCGATTCCGGCGTGTTTTCCGAAGTCTTCCCGTATGACGTCAGCGACGAATTCGTGCGCAACTATGGCGCTGCAGGCGTGATCCTGTCGGGCAGCCACAATTCCACGCTGGACGGCGACTCGCCGCGTGCGCCGCAAGCCGTGTTCGAGCTGGGCGTGCCCGTGCTGGGCATCTGCTACGGCATGCAAACCATGGCGGCCCAGCTGGGCGGCAAGGTGGAAAACGGCCTGGTGCGCGAATTCGGCTACGCCGAAGTGCGTGCCCGCAGCCACACCAAGTTGCTCAACGGTATTGCCGACTTCGTCACCGACGAAGGCCACGGCATGCTGAAAGTGTGGATGAGCCACGGCGACAAAGTGCTGGAAATGCCGCCAGGCTTCAAGCTGATGGGCAACACCCCGAGCTGCCCGATCGCCGCTATGGCCGACGAAGAGCGCCAGTTCTACGGCGTGCAATTCCACCCGGAAGTGACGCACACGGTGCAAGGCAAGGCCATGATCGGCCGTTTCGTGCATGAAATCTGCGGCTGCAAGTCGGACTGGAACATGCCCGACTACATCAGCGAAGCGGTGGAAAAAATCCGCGCGCAAGTCGGTACCGATGACGTCATTCTGGGCCTGTCCGGCGGCGTCGATTCTTCCGTCGCCGCAGCGCTGATCCACCGCGCCATCGGCGACCAGCTGACCTGCGTCTTCGTCGACCACGGCCTGCTGCGCCTGGACGAAGGCAAGATGGTGATGGACATGTTCGCCAAGAACCTGGGCGTGAAAGTCATCCGCGTCGATGCGGAAGAGCAGTTCATGGGCCACCTGGCCGGCGTCACCGACCCCGAGCAAAAGCGCAAGATCATCGGCCGCGAATTCGTCGAAGTGTTCCAGGTCGAATCGGGCAAGCTGGTCAACGCCAAATGGCTGGCGCAAGGCACGATTTACCCGGACGTGATCGAATCGGCGGGCAAAGGCAAGAAGGGCCAGACCATCAAGAGCCACCACAACGTGGGCGGCTTGCCGGACACCATGAAGCTCAAGTTGCTGGAACCCTTGCGCGAACTGTTCAAGGACGAAGTGCGTAAACTCGGCGTGGCCCTGGGCTTGCCGCATGACATGGTCTACCGCCACCCATTCCCGGGCCCGGGCCTGGGCGTGCGCATCCTCGGTGAAGTCAAGAAAGACTATGCCGACCTGCTGCGCCGCGCCGATGCCATCTTCATCGAAGAACTGCGCAACACTCCGTATGAGCCGGTCGTGGTTCCTGGCTTCGACCAGGACAGCGTTCCGACCAACTGGTACGAAGCGACGAGCCAGGCGTTCGCCGTCTTCCTGCCCGTCAAATCGGTGGGCGTGATGGGCGATGGCCGCACCTACGAATACGTGGTGGCCCTGCGCGCCGTGCAAACGCAGGACTTCATGACGGCCCACTGGGCGCACCTGCCGCACAGCCTGCTGGGCAAGGTATCGAACCGCATCATCAATGAAGTGCGCGGCATCAACCGCGTCGTCTACGATATCTCGGGCAAGCCGCCGGCGACGATCGAGTGGGAATAATCTCCCATCCGGCAGCGTAAGGTAACGCCGGGTCATTGAAACAGCCAAGCCCCTGATTTTTCAGGGCCTAATGAGATGCTCACCCTCCACCCTATAAGTTACTAAACTTATAGGGTGTTTTCATTTCTGAAAGAGGCCATCATGGAAAACGATATGCTCATCGGCATCGATCTCGGCAAACACAGCTTTCATGTCCACGGACAGGATCGCCAAAGTAAAACACTGCTGCGCAAAAAGTTCAGCCGCCCGAAACTGCTCTAATGACAGCGTGACAGCGCGGCGCTGCGACCCTGGCGTATCTCTGGGCGTCTCGGTGCGCTGCGATTGCTGATGTGCTGAAATGAATGCCTCATCGCCTAGCAGAATCTGGTTAGCTCGCAGGCGGGGCACAGGCTCTGGATGGCGGCGGTGCGAGGATACGCCGGTAGAGTTGCTGCTGATCAGAGACGCGCTGGCGCGCGAAATCGCCGCGGCCCACGAAGGGCCGCATCACCATGGCCAACCGCGATGGCGGCGGGCAGGTCGTCACGATCCTGCTTCCGGTGTCGCCAATCAAGAGCCAAGCTGCGCCCGCCCACCAAATCCCGATATCGCTTTCAAATGACGAATCAACAATATTTTTTACTATTTGATAATTTATATTAAATTTCGATGTATGCTCCTTGTTTGTGGTGTACCTACGGGGTTTAAAAATATGAAACTAAAAACAATCATGCTAGCGGTCACGCTGGCCGCGTCATTTACCGGGGTCCACGCGGGCAACATCAATGGCGTGCCAACGCCTGATGTGCCCCTGCTCTCCAACGGCACGAACCCGCTGCAATACAGCGGCCATTTCGTCAACGACCCGAGGGGGATCTTCGCCGACGTCTTCACCTTCACGCGACTGGACAAGTCTGGCAGCATGGCCAGCGCCGAGTTCAGCATTGACCTGGACAGCGCCGCCATCATCTCCTTCGGTGGTGCCACATTGAATGGCGTCGCCTTCACCCAGACCGGCATCGACCGCTGGTCGCTGGCCAGCACCCTGGTTCCGGCCGGCAATCTTACGCTGAGCATATGGGGCGACGCCAGCGATGGCGGTTCCTACGGAGGCTACCTCAACGTGTTGATGGCGGCGGCCCCGGTCCCCGAGCCCGAAACCTACGCCATGCTGCTCGGCGGCTTGGCCCTGCTTGGCATGGCCGCGCGCCGCCGCAAACAGGCTTGACCAACTGAGGACGTCCGGCACTGCCGCGAAGACGCTTCGGCGTTTTTTTTCTGAGGCAACTGACAATCTGACGCTGCTGCGATGCTGTCATCGGATGGGCTTAGGCGTCCGACCTCAGGCATAGCTATCGATAGCTGCTCGCGTTGCAGGCAAACAGTGGCATACCATTCATGAACTTGTCAGGTGAAGTCCCGATTTCCCGAGCAAACACCTTTGGGGTATGTGTACTTTGCATGCCATCGTCCTATTGAATATCGCCGCTGGCTGCCTGGCGATCCTGGCGGCGGTGGCCGTGTGGACCATGCTGCGACAGGCCCAGCCGGGTACCACGCGCGGATTGCAGCAAGTACCTGCGGTGAAGCCCCTGCTGTTTCGCGTTCTGGCCCAGTAGCAGCTCGTGCAAGCGCTGCGCCTGCTGCTGCGCATCCCACTCACTGGCCAGCCCGGGATGGCGGGTACGCAGCGTGCGCGTGGCCAGTTCCTCGATGCGCATGGTCGAGCTCTGTCCGCAACTCAAGCGCAGCGGGCCGGGGTCAGATACCGTCTTGAATGACAAGTCCTTTTGCCAAGTAATGCGCATCAAAGGGCCTGCCAGCGAGCCCGGGGTCAGATACCATTCTTGATGGCAAGGAGCGGCGGGGAAAGGTGGCTATAATTATTTTGCAACGCTGGCAAACGACGCTTGCCGTTTATTCAGAATGGTGCGAAGCACCGACCGTCCCATTTTCACGGAATCAACCATCATGGAAACCAATCGACTTCATCGCGGCCGCCTGATTGACCACATACAGCTTGTGGTGCGCGATCTCAATGCAAGCGAAAATTTTTACAAGGCGGTCATGTCCGTGTTGGATATACCGGTTTTCAGCACCGAAAGTGACTACTTCGTGGCCGATGAGCTTGTCGTATCCTCCTCAGACAGCGTGACAGCTTCGGGCAAGTTGACTGGACGGCATCATCTGGCTTTTCAAGCGAAAGATCGCGCGACGGTTGATGCCTTCTACAACGCTGCGTTGGCGCACGGAGGGCACGATAATGGCCCACCGGGCGTGCGGGCCTACCATCCTGGATATTACGCTGCCTTCGTACTCGACCCCGATGGGAATAATATTGAGGCCGTTTACCAAGGAGTAGCAAAGCGCAGCGCGCCGTCAGTTACCCTTGATTTCTAAACTTTTTTCGCCATGCCCGTTGCGGAAAAGTGTACGACAAACCGGCAATAAGGAATTTTGCAGGGGAGGGTATTTTTGAGAGGTATCGATAACTGAATGGTTTGGAACGCACCGAAAAATCAATGGCTTAGCGACTTCATTGAGCATCGAGTGAGTTTTCCGCGGAAACTCTGCATGTCGGAATGACTGAGTAAGTAAAAGCCCTGTTTTTACAGGGCTTTTTTATGCGGCCCGCCGCCCTGCAGAAGTACGTTGAACGCGAACAAGCGCCGATGGCATTTCCTCGACGCTATTTTTGCGCAAGGTCTTTTTCAGCTGCGGAGACAGCAGTATTTTTTAATTTATTAAAAAACAAAATTTCATATTAAAATTCCTGCTTGGTCGCCAAGTTGGCAGCAACTTGGCTTGCTCACAAATCACTGACACGGCGATTCTTGCCGTTGTTTATCGTATGTTGACATTCAGCTTGCGGCCGCCGCGACAGCCTTCAAGCCCAGTACCGGACAGGGAGCGATGATGCAATTGAAGACCCCCGGCGTGTATATCGTCGAGCAGGATGCATTTCCCAATACGGTCGTCGAGGTGCCCACGGCGATACCGGTGTTTCTCGGCTACACCGAGAAGGCTGCCGACGGAGCTGTTGCCAAGGCAGGCATCCCCACCCGTATCGGCTCGCTGATGGACTATGTGCGTATCTTCGGAGGGCCACCGGTGCCGAGTTTTTCGCTGGCCCCCGGCACCGACCAGAAGCTCCTCACCGCCGCATTGGCGCAGCAGTTTTTCCTTTACCACGGTGTGAAGCTGTACTTCTTGAACGGCGGCGGACCGGCCTACGTGATATCGGTGGGAACCTTTGCCAGCGTCCAGGCGAATGGCATCCAAGCCTCGGATTTTATGCCGGAGCCTGATCCCGCCGGCGTCAGGGAAGCACCGTTCGATGTCTTGAAAAAAGTGCTGGATGTGACGCTGATCGTGGCGCCGGACAGCGTCTTGCTCGCTAGTGCGGACGATTGCTACCAGTTCTGGCAGGCGGCGCTCCAGCATTGCGGCAGCATGCAGAGCCGCATGGCGCTGATCGACATCCATGGCGGCGGCACGCAGCGTAGCTATGACCCGGACGGTGATGTTATTTCCGGCAAGATGGATGGCTTGCGCGAGAAAATCGGCAGCAATTTCCTCCACTACGGCGCGGCCTATTATCCATGGCTCAATTTTGATGTGGTCGACGAAGGCAGCATCACCTACGACAGCCTGCAAGACGCAGGGCTGGCGGTGCTGGCTGACGCTCTCAAGGCCGAACTGGCGGCGATGAAGCCGCAACCCTCCGCGCAGATGCAAGGCAACATGAACACACTGTATGCCGCCATCCACCATCGGCTGCCGGCCGACGCCGTTCCGCTGCCAGCCGGCACGCAAAGCCGCACGGCGGTGATTGCACGCTGTCATGACCAGCTTCGGCAGGTGAGTCCCCTGTACCAGCGCGTGGTGGCAGACATGCTGGCGCTGGCCAACCAGTTGCCGCCGGCCTGCGCCATGGCTGGCGTGTACGCGCGGACGGATGAAAGTGCTGGCGTGTGGATGGCGCCGGCCAACACCAGCATCATGGGGGCGCTCTCGCCGATGGTGGATATCTCGCATGAGGACCAAGAGGATTTGAACATGCCGCTCGACGGGCGGGCGGTCAACGCGATCCGCACGCTTCCCACGCGTGGCCTGGTGGTGTGGGGCGCGCGCACGCTCGATGGCAACAGCGATGACTGGCGCTACATCAACGTGCGCCGCACGCTGATCATGCTGGAGCAATCGATCAAGAACGCGATGCTCGCCTATGTCTTCGCGCCCAACGTGGCCACGACCTGGGTGGCGGTGCAGAACATGATCTCCAACTTCCTGACCCAGCAGTGGCAGAGCGGGGCGCTGGCCGGCGCCAAGGCGCAGGATGCGTTCAGCGTGCAGATCGGTCTGGGCAGCAGCATGAGCGGCGACGATATCCTGAACGGTTATTTGCGCGTGTCGATACGCGTGGCATTGCTTCATCCGGCCGAATTCATCGTGCTGACATTCCAGCAGCAACAGCAGGTTTCCTGATCGCTTATCGAGGAGTTAATGTGATGGCAGGTGAAGCGCAAGACCCAGGCATATGGCCGCTGGGTGGCAAGACCGGCCTGGTGTCGATGACGGTCACGCTGAACGGGCATGCCATGCCGGATGACTATGCAGTCGAAAGCATACATGTCACGCGCGAGCTCAATCGCCTGGGCACGGCACGCATCGTGCTCGCCGACGGCGATCCGTCCACGGGGGGATTCGAGCTCGGTACGGCAGACACGCTGCTGCCCGGCGTGATGGTGGAGGTCGCAATGGGCTACCACCCGAACACCAGTACCGTCTTCAAGGGCATCATCGTCAAGCACGGCGTGCGGATGCGCGGACAGGGCCGCTTGCAGCTGGTGCTGAGCTGCACCGAGGTCGCCATCGAAGCGCCGGTGCAAGCCGACAACAGCTGCGGGCTGGTACTCACCTGTGGCGAGTCGATCATCGCGTTCAATGCCGAGCTGGACGCGCGCACCGGCGTGTGCGGTACGGTGAGTTTCCCGGGCAATGCGCTGGCGGTACCGGGCAAGACCATCGAACTGGCCGGACTGGGTGGGCGCTTCGACGGCGACGTGTATATCGCCCGTGTGGAGCACACGCTGGAACAAGGTAACTGGATGACCGAGGTCACTTTCGGCTTGCCGCCACGCTGCGTCGCCAGTGACGGCGTGGCCCTGTGCGGCGAGACCCGGCTGCCCCTCGGCGCCGACGAGGACATCGAGATCACGGCCGCCAAGGCCCTGGAGGCCGAACTGGCCTGGCTGGATGCCGTCATCGCGGCGTCGATGGCGCAGTATTTCCAGCGCGCCGACGCTCCTCGCATGCCGGAGCCGCCGACCTTGCCGGCGCACGCGCCGTATGCCTTGGCGTTGCGCAAATGGGGGCTCAGTGCCGAGGAGCGGCTGGTGCTGATTCTCGCGCTGGCGCCGCATGTGCGTCCGCAGGCGCTGGACAGCTTCCTGATTCGCAACGCCAGCCTGGATTTGCCGTTCAGCGAGTTTGGCGGGCAGGGCGGCAGCCACCGGGGCTTCTGGCCGACCGCCGAGACCGCGTCATTTCTGCTGGCCGGCGACCGGCTGGCGGCACGCATGGCCACGCATCGCCTGTTCGGCGCCGGCGCGCCGCTGCGCAGGCTTGGCTTGCTGGCATGGGACGAGTGGCCAGCCGACGGCGCTGCTCCCCGGACCCTGCTCGGTCATCCGCTGCAGCTGGGAGGCGAGGCGCTGTCGTTGCTGGTCACCGGCGAGTCTTGCCAGCCCGACTACGACGGCGGCTTGCCGGCCCGGCGCCTCAGTACCACCTTGGACTGGGAACAGCTGGTGCTGGCGCCGCAGCTGCAGGACAAGGTGGACGACATCCGCGCCTGGATCGAACACCGCGACACGCTGCTGCGCGGCTGGGGGCTGGAACGGCGCATCAAGCCGGGCTTTCGCAGCCTGTTTTATGGCCCGCCCGGCACCGGCAAGTCGCTCACCGCTGCGCTGCTGGGCAAGCAGAGCGGCTTGCCGGTGTACCGCATCGACCTGTCGATGCTGGTGTCGACATACGCGGGCGAAACGGAGAAAAACCTGGCGCGTGTATTTGAGCAGGCCGGGCAGCAAGACTGGATCTTGTTCTTCGACGCGGCCGATGTACTGTTCGGCAAGCGCGGCGCCAACGAGGATGTGGCCCGCCTGTTGCAGCGGATCGAGGATTTTCCCGGCGTGGCCATTCTGGCGAGTAATCTCAATGTCAATATTGACGAGGCCTGCGCGGGGCGCTTCCAGTCGATGCTGCATTTCCCGATGCCCGGCCGCACCGAGCGCCTGCGGCTATGGCAGGGCGCCTTCGCGCCGCCATGCCGGCTGGCGCCGGACTGTGCGCTCGATGCGCTGGCCGATGAATTTGAACTGAGCGGCGGCGCCATCATCAACGTGCTGCGCCACGCGGCGTTGGCTTGCCTGCGTCGCGGCAGCGAGGAAATCGGCATGGACGACGTACGCCAGGGCGTGCGGCGCGAGTTGCGCCAGGACGCTTGCCTTGCCCCTCTGGAGAAACGATGTTAGCGCAGAGCGTTTCCTGAACTCTCCAATGGCAGTCGCAAACTGCCGGCGATACCTGCATCGACTACGCTGTCGTCTGCCCCAGGCCGGCCAGACGGGCCAGCGTCTCCTGTGCATTCATTGACTTTGCCAGTGACACGGCAGTCATGCCGCGGCTGTCCACGGCATCGATGCGGGCGCCGTGTTGCAGCAGCAGGTCGAAGATGGCCAGGCGGTTGAACATGGCGGCCATCATCAACGGTGTCTTGCCGTCGGGACTGTTGCCTTCCACCTTGGCGCCATGCCGCAGCAGCAGTTCGGCGATCTCCAGGTTGCCCTTGTAGGCCACGCCGGCCAGCGGCGTCTGGCCCTGGTCGTTGGGCACGTTGGCGTCGGCGCCCGCTTCGAGCAGCAGGCGCGACGTTTCCAGGTGGCCGAGGTAGCTGGCCAGCATGATCAGGCTGTCGCCTTTTTCGTTGCGGAAGTTGACGGGTACGCCTTGCGCGAGCATGGCGCCCAGTTGCTGCGTGTCGCCTTCGCGCACCAGGGCAAACAGGCCCTGGATGAATTCCAGCGTTTCGGCATCCATCGTTGCCGGGGCTTTTCGTGCATCGGTGTTCATCGTGATCTTTCTGCGCAGGTGGGCTATGCCAGCAGTCTACTATGCGGCTGGCGCCAGCGCCTTTTGCCGCGCGGCCAATGCGGCGCCGATGAAGAGGGCGATGGCTGAGGCGATCAAGCCCCGCTCCAGTCCTGCCGGGCCGTCCGCGATCCAGCCGACCGCGATGGGGCCGACGATCTGGCCCAGGGCGAACACCGTCGTGTAGGCCGTTATGCCGGCCGTCCACGATTGCTGCGGCAGATTATGCCGCACCAGGGCCGTGGTCGACGCCACCACCGACAAGAAGACGGCGCCGAAGACGAGGCCGGAGAGGAACACGACGGGCGCAAAGTGCGTCAGCGCGGGCAGGATGGTGACTGCGCCCAGCACGCCATTCAATATCGCCAGCGATTCGCCGCCCTTGTAGCGGTCGAGCATGCGCGCCCAGATGCGCGACGACGCCACCACCGCCAGCCCCAGCAAAGTGTAGAACACGGTGATCAGGGTAGCGCTCATGCCTTGCTGCTTGAGCAGGGCGATGACGAAGGTCATGTAGCCGATGTAGCCGACGCCAAACATGAAATAGCCGGCCAGGCTGGGGGCAAAATCGCGCCAGGCGAAGCGCCGTGGCGTGTCGAGGGCGCGCGGCGCTTCGCCGATGGCTTTCGCCGGCAAGGCCATGATGGCGGTGGCGAGCAGGCAGGCGATGCCCAGTGCCAGCCAGGGCCATTGCCAGGCATGCGCGGCGCCATGCTCTTGCGCAGCGGCCAGTGCGGCCGGCACCAGCAGGGCAGACAGCGCAATGCCGAAACCCGTGCCGCCGTAATACAGGCCGATGTAGAAGCCGGCGCGCTGGCTGTGCATGGAACCGAGCCGCGCCGCCAGCACGCCGCCGGCGATGAAAATGAAGGCGCTGGCCACGCCCGCGCACACGCGCTGCAGGAACAGGGCGGTCGTATCGCTGACGAGGCCCGACATCAGCATGAAGATGCTGGCCAGCACGGAACCAATGATGAGCAAGCGCCATACGCCCAGGCGGCGCATCAGCGCTGGCGTGGCCAGGGCGCCCAGAAAATAGCCGAGCGCATTGAAGGTGTTCATGGCCCCTGCCAGCAGGTAGGACCAGCCCAGGTCGGCGCGCATGGGCGGCAGCAGCAAGCCATACGAAAAACGCGACAGGCCCAGCGCGACGGCGGCGCCCAGCGACAGGGCCAGCGCGGTGGCCAGCGGATGGGCCGGGGAGTGATCGTGTGTGGGCATGGCCTGGTGACCCGTCTATGTGAACAGCGTGGCGTTGGCGCCGGGGTGGAGCAGGCCGGCGGGCGAGGTCTGTGAGGGACAGTGACATAGGGCGCTGACGACACGCTTTTTTACTGCCAAGTTAATGAATTGGAACAGGGATGTCAAGCAGGGCCACACCTGTGTATGGCAGGCAATAGTGCAATCCTTGCCATCGTTACTTTTGGAGAGAATTATGAGACATGCAATACCATATAATTGCAATTAGGAAATTAACTTGCTTAAAATCAATTTCGCAGGTGGCTCCTGATCTTCCATCTCATAAGGGCACTATGAACAAGAATAAACCCGGCGCGTTGTTGGTTGCAGCGCTGATTGGCGCGGCCTTGGCTGGCTGCGCTTCCGAATCGTCGCAAGCTTTGGCTGTCCCCACGGTTGCCAGCGCGGCCCGTCCCTACGTTGGTCCACGCACGCTGATCGCTGTCGGTAAATTCGACAACCGCTCGAACTTCATGCGCGGCATCTTTTCCGATGGCGTCGACCGCCTGGGCAGCCAGTCGAAAACGATCCTGATTGCGCACCTGCAGACGTCCAACCGTTTCAACGTGCTCGACCGCGACAACATGGCCGAGCTCAAGCAGGAAGCCGACTTCAAGAAGCAGGGCCAGAATATCAAGGGCGCGGACTTCGTCGTGACCGGCGACGTGACCGAATTCGGCCGCAAGGAAGTGGGCGACAAGCAATTGTTCGGCATCATGGGCCGCGGCAAGACGCAAGTGGCCTATGCCAAGGTGACCTTGAACGTCGTCAATATCGCCACCTCGGAAGTCGTGTACTCGGCTGGCGGAGCCGGCGAATACAGCTTGTCGAACCGTGAAGTGCTGGGTTTTGGCGGCACCGCCAGTTATGACGCCACCTTGAACGGCAAAGTCCTGGACCTGGCCATGCGCGAAGCGGTCGAGCGCCTGGTGGCTGGCGTCGAAGCAGGCGCCTTGCGCAAACAATAAGGTATCCCATGAAAACAATGATGAACAAGGGCGCAGCCCTGCTGGCGATGCTCGCCTGTGCGGCCCTGACCGGTTGCGCCACGCAATCGAAGACGCTGTACCAATGGGAAGGCTACCAGCCGCAAGTGTACGAGTACCTGAAAGGTGAAAGCCCCGAGCAGCAGATCGCCGCCATGGAAAAAGACTTGCAAGTGATCGCTGCGAAGGGCAATCACGCGCCGCCGGGCTACCACGCCCACCTGGGCATGCTGTACTCGATCGCCGGCAAGCCGGAGCAGGTCGCCGCGCAGTTCGAAGACGAGAAAAAACTGTTCCCGGAATCGACGCCGTACATGGACTTCCTGTTGGGTAAATTGAAAAAAGGCGAGAAATTATGATGTCGCGCATGTTGAAAATGGCCCTGTGCCTGGGTCCCGCCATCTTCATGGTCGGTTGCGCCACCAAGCAGGCAGCCTACGATTACACCGCATTCAAGGCAGCCAAGCCCCGCTCGATCGTGGTCTTGCCGCCGCTGAACAACTCGCCGGAAGTCAATGCCGGCAACAGCGTCTACGCGCAAGTGACGTATCCGCTGGCCGAAGCGGGCTACTACGTGCTGCCGGTGGCCGTGGTCGGTGAAACCTTCAAGCAGAACGGCTTGACGAACGCCGCCGATATCCACGGCGTCGATACGAAAAAGCTCAACGAGATCTTTGGCGCCGATGCGGGCCTGTACGTGACGATTTCCAAGTACGGCACCACGTATGCCGTGATCGACAGCGTGACCGCGGTATCGGTCGATGCCAAGCTGGTCGACCTGAAGACGGGCGCCTTGCTGTGGCAGGGCGCGGCCAGCGCATCTAGCAACGAAGGCAATAACAGCGGTGGTGGCGGCCTGATCGGCGCCCTGGTGACGGCGGCGGTCAAGCAGATCATCAACACCAGCACCGACGCCAGCCATCCTATCGCCGGCACGGCGAATGCGCGCTTGCTGTCGGCCGGCGTGCCGAATGGCTTACTGTACGGCCCCCGTTCGGAACGCTACCTGGCGCAGTAATCGTCTGGTAGCTGCCGCACAGGTCCTGCATCCGCCAGGGCCTGTTGCAGGCAGTGCCAGGCGAGCGCCGCCGCATCGTTTGCAGTGATGACCAGCGCCAGAGGAAATCGCGGACTCATCGTCCGGCGCTGTTTTTCTTGAGTCCGGGCAGAGCCAGAGCAGGGAGCAAATGATGGTTACGAAAATTGACACCAGCGACAACGTGGAATCGGACGAGATGCGAGGCAAGACCGTGCCGGGCACCAGCGAAGCGTTCGTCTGCGATCATTCAAGCCCGCCCGACGTGCACAGTCATGGCGCCGGCGACGACATGAAGATGACGCCGGAGCGCCAGTCACAGCAACCACAGGCCAGTCTGACGCAGCAGCAGGACGGCGCGATCACCAAGACCAATCCCTACAGCCAGTTTGACAGCGACTGGTACGTCAACGCCAGGCCCGTCATGACCATGCAGCCTGACGATACGCACGCTGCCACGGCGCAATCCGTGGTGCCGGCCACGGCCACGGAAGGGGACGTGAACTAGAAGCGCTGCCGGGGCTATTCTAGCGAAGGCGGTGCACTTTGCGAGGCGCGGGCCGCCGTATGCTTTTCCAGCGACTGGCTGCTGCAGCATCTGGAATTGCGCGGCGATCGGGAGCGTCTGCTGGAGATGATGCGGGGAGGAAAAAAGTTTCCACTTGAGAACTTTAAGAATCTTGCGCAATGCAGGGCGGCCCCGCGTTTTCTCCTGTATGAAGCGCAACTGGCGTGTGTGGTCTTCGACGCAATCAGGTACGCGAAGGTCCGTTCGCTGTTGCAAGAGCTGCCGCGCTTGGCATTGCTCGATTTCAAGCACTGCCCGGACCGCACATCGTTGTCGAGCGTACGCGCGTGGATAGCCCGCTTGCCGAGACCATCATCGTGAAGTGACGGCAGCGGCCGGTGGAATATTTCCGGCAAAATTGCATGGACTGCCAGGGGAGTTGAAGATGGACGACAGATTGCAAATAACGGCTGCGGCGTTGCGCAAGATGGGCTCTGCACAGGCGGCTGACTGCCTTATCACGCGGTATCCAGTGGATTCGCCCGATTATTGGGATGTGTTTCAGGTGCTGCCGCATGTGTCGTGGAAGCGGGCGGATCAGATTCGCCTGGCGCAGCAGTATCTGCAGAAAATGCCCTTTGCCAGCGCAAAGCCATATGAAATTTTTGCCGCGCTCATGGCTTTCGATGCCTTGATCGGCGTTTTGCACGCACAACTTCCTGTCCAGGAGAGCAAGCGCGATTTGCTGCTTTATTATCTGCAACCCGTGCTGGAGGCATCTGCCAGGACGGATGCGCAGCGCGAGCGTCTGCGCCTGTTTCTGGCTGACGTCAATTATCCGCAGGAGGCTGCTTAGGCGTACAGGAACATTGGCAACCCTTGCCACCTGGTGTGGATGGCCTCGGTAGCGCAGCCAGCGCCAAGCCGGCTTGCGCCAGCCAAGGTAAGATGTCGCTATTTTATGCGATTGTGAGGGTCCGGGTGCGCGTGTTGCTGGTGGAAGACGATCCGATGATCGGGGAAAGCCTGGTCGAGGGCTTGCGCGGCGAGTGCTATGCCGTCGACTGGGTGCGCGACGGCCACGATGCGGAGCTGGCGCTGGCTGGTTTCGCCTACGATTTGATGCTGCTGGACCTGGGCTTGCCCGGCAAGCAGGGCATGGACGTGCTGCGCAGCATGCGCGCGCGGGGCGCCGAGTTGCCCGTGCTGATCGTCACGGCGCGCGACGGCACGCCGGCCCGCGTGGCAGGCCTGGACAGCGGCGCCGACGATTACCTGGTGAAACCGTTCGACCTTGACGAGCTGCTGGCGCGCATCCGCGCGCTGCTGCGCCGCCGGGTCAGCCGTTCGCGTTCCGTCATCGAGCATGGCGCGCTGATCCTGGACCTGGCCAGCCACGACGTCACCTACGAAGGCGCACAGGTCAAGCTGGCGCCGCGCGAGTTTTCCGTGCTGCGCGCCTTGCTCGACCATCCGGGCAAGGTGGTGTCGAAGCGCCAGCTGAGCGAAAAGCTGTACGGCTGGGATAGCGAAGTGGAAAGCAATACCGTCGACGTCTACGTGTACCAGCTGCGCAAGAAATTCGGCGCGGACTGCATCCAGACCGTGCGCGGCGTGGGCTACAAGATGCGGGCAGTATCTTGCTGACCATCCGCCGCCAGTTGTTGCTCGGTTTGCTGGCGGCCACCTTGCTGTGCGTGCTCGGTGCCGGCATTTCGCTGTTCCGCTCGCTGTTGGAAGAAGCCAATGAACTGGCCGATTTGCAGCTGCGCCAGCTGGCCGTGGCCTTGCCCGACGAGTTCGAGCCGCAGACGGACTCGCCGGCCGCGCAAGAGCCGGAAGAAGCGTTCGTGCTGCAGGCGTGGGACGAGGATGGACAGCCCTTGCCCGTCTTGCCTGACCAGCCGGTACTGCCGCGCTATGCACTGGCCGGCTTTGCCGATGTCACGTTGCGCGGCGAAGACTGGCGCCTGTACGGCGAGACGCGGCGCGGCCGCTACGTGCAGGTGGCGCAGGCGCAAGCCGTGCGCGACCAGCTGGCCTGGCAGATGACCATGCGCGCTGGCGCGCCCCTGCTGGCGTTCGCGCTGATCCTGGCGCTGCTGATCGTCGCCGTCGTGGGTCGCGCGCTGGCACCGCTGCACCGGCTGGCCGAATCCGTGGCGGGCCGTTCGCCCGACGCACTGACGCCGCTGGCGGCCGACGACATGCCGCCCGAGTTGCGGCCCGTGGCGCTGGCGCTGAATGGCTTGATGCGGCGGTTCGAGGCGGCGCTGACGGCGCAGCGCACCTTTGTTGCCGATGCGGCGCATGAATTGCGCTCGCCGCTGACGGCGCTGAAACTGCAGCTGCAAGTGGCCGAGCGGGCCGGCAGCGAGGAAGAACGCCGCGTGGCGCTGGCGCGGCTGCACGAAAGGCTGGACCGCAGCACGCACCTGGTGCGGCAATTGCTCAGCCTGGCGCGCCATGAAACGGCGCTGACGGCCAGCCAGCTGCACACGGTGGACCTGGGCCAGTTGCTGGAAGCGGCCGTGGCCGACCACAGCGCGCTGGCCGATAGCCGCGACATCGACCTGGGCGTGGTGGAAGCGTCGCCAGCCAGGATATTGGTGCAGGCCGATCCCGACGGTTTGCAAGTGCTGCTGAATAACCTGATCGACAACGCCTTGCGCTATACGCAGCAGGGCGGCAGGGTCGATTTGCAGGCGGCGCTGGAAGAGGGCAGGCCGCTGCTGCGCGTGTCCGACAACGGCCCCGGCGTGCCGCAGCAGCACCATGCGCGCCTGTTCGACCGCTTCTTCCGTCCCGACGGCAACGACGCCTGGGGCTGCGGCCTGGGCCTGTCCATCGTGCGCCACATCGCCGAGCACCACCAGGCCGATATCGCGCTGGCCGACGGCGAGGCGGGACGGGGACTGCAAGTGACGGTGCGCTTTCCGCAAGCGGCGTGAACGGTCAAAAAAAAGCGGATGCCGGCGAGGGCATCCGCTTTTCAGTCAAGGGCGAGGCGCTGAAAACGCTCAGGCCAGCTCGGTGATGAACTGTTCGCGCGCAGGGCGCACTTTTTTCAGGTCCACCAGCCAGTCGCCTTCGTCGGCGCGGTAACCGAGCGGCAGCATGACGACGGAACGCAGGCCTTTTTCACGCAAGCCCAGGATCTCGTCGACCTTGGCCGGATCAAAACCTTCCATCGGCGTCGAATCGACTTTTTCCTGCGCCGCTGCGATCAGGGCCGTGCCCACGCCGATATACGCCTGGCGCGCCGCGTGCTGGTAGTTGGTTTCCGCATCGCGCTGCGGGTACGCGGCCAGGATTTGCTGGCGGTACGCTTCCCAGCCTTCATTCTTGAAGCCG
The DNA here is from genome assembly GCF_002813325.1 of Janthinobacterium sp. 64. Classification (NCBI taxonomy): domain Bacteria; kingdom Pseudomonadati; phylum Pseudomonadota; class Betaproteobacteria; order Burkholderiales; family Oxalobacteraceae; genus Janthinobacterium; species Janthinobacterium sp. 64. Next base: position 426,601 of record NZ_PHUG01000001.1, read on the forward strand.
CGCACTTCATTGACCAGGTCAAAGCGCGCGTTGATGCGTTCTACCGTGTAATTGTCCCAGGCGGCAAACACCAGCAGATGCGAGGCGTCCGTCACTTGCGACTGGTTCCACGCATGCGGCTTGATCTGTTCGCGCAGGGCCGGATTCGTCACGACGAACACTTCATACGGGTGCAGTCCGCTGGAGCTGGCCGTCAGGCGCACGGCTTCCAGGATGCGCTCGACCTTGTCTTGCGGCACCGTTTTCGTCGGGTCCATCTTCTTGGTGGCGTAGCGCCATTGCAGTGTTTCGAGCAGTGCGGACATGTCAATCTCTTTCATAATGAATAGTTCAGATTGGAAATGATAGCGGATTCGGGCATTTCAAGTGCAAAGGTGCAAAGAATTGCTTGTCGTACTCAAGTTAGCGCACTCAAGGCCTGTTGTCTACAGGCCAAGCATGGCAAGCTCATGTTGCGGGTAGCGCGCGCCCTGCACGCTGGCGGGCGCGATGGCCGCGCCGATGGCAGCCAGCTCGGCGTCGCTCAATTTGATCTGCGCGGCGGCCACGTTCTCTTCCAGGTGCGCCACGCTGCGGGCGCCGGGAATCGGCACGATGTCAGTACCTTGCGCCAGCAGCCAGGCCAGCGCCAGCTGCGCCGCCGTCGCGCCGCGCGCCGCCGCCAGGCGCCGCAGTTCGGCCACCATGGTCGCGTTGGCCGCCATCGCCGGCGGCTGGAAGCGGGGCAGGCTGTGGCGGTAATCGTCGGGCGCCAGCGCGGCGGCGGACGCAAGCTGGCCCGTCAAAAATCCCCGGCCCAGCGGGCTGTAAGGGACGAAGCCGATGCCGAGCGCGCGGCAGGCGGGCAGCACCTCCGCTTCCACGTCGCGGCTCCACAGCGAGTATTCGGACTGCACGGCCGCAATCGGGTGCACGGCGTGGGCGCGGCGCACGGTGGCGGCCGACACTTCCGACAGCCCCAGGTGGCGCACCTTGCCCGCCCGCACCAGCTCCGCCATGGCGCCGACCACGTCTTCGATGGGCACGGCGGGGTCCACGCGGTGCTGGTACAGCAAGTCGATGCATTCGATGCCGAGCCGGGACAGCGAACCTTCCACGGCTTGCACGATGTGTTCGGGCCGGCTGTCGACACCCGCCATGCGTTCCACGCCCTGGCCGTGCGGCAATATCTTGAAGCCGAACTTGGTGGCGATGTGGACCTTGCCGCGCAGCTGCTTCAGGGCGCGCCCTACCAGTTCCTCGTTGGCGTAGGGGCCGTAGACTTCCGCCGTGTCGATCAGGCTCACGCCCAGTTCCACGGCGCGGTGCAGCACGCGCAGCGAGGTGGCCTCGTCCGCGCCGCCATAGGCAAAGCTCATGCCCATGCAGCCCAGGCCGATGGGGGCGACGCGCAAGCCGGTGTTGCCCAGTGTTCTGTGTTCCATTTTTCACTCCTCTTCAAAAAAAGATGCAAGGAGTATGGGTGAAGCAACAGCATGCGATAAGATGGTTAATCCTGCATGTATTGCTGAATGAAACTCATGAATGATGGCTGACCTCAACGAATTGACGGCCTTTGCCGCCGTCGCCCGCCTGCGCAGTTTTCGCCATGCGGCGCTGGAACGTGGCGTGTCCGCCTCCGCCCTCAGCCACGCGCTGCGCGCGCTGGAAGAGCGCCTGGGCGTACGCCTGCTGAACCGCACCACGCGCAGCGTCACGCCGACCGAGGCGGGCCGGCAGCTCCTGGCGCGGCTCACGCCGGCCATGCGCGAAATCGACGACGCCTTGCAAGACTTGAGCACCTTGCAGGATGTGCCCACAGGCAAGCTGCGCCTGAACGTGCCCCGTCCGGCCGCGCGGCTGCTGCTCGCGCCCATGCTGGCCGGTTTCGTCGCCCGTTATCCGCGCGTGCAGGTCGAGGTGGTGACCGACGACGGCATGATCGATATCGTGCGCGATGGTTTTGACGCGGGCATCCGCTTCGGCGAACAGGTCGCGGCCGACATGATCGCCGTGCCCGTGGGCGCGCCGCAACCGTTCGTGGTGGTGGGCTCGCCCGCCTACCTGGCGGCGCATGGGGCGCCAAGCATGCCGCGCGACTTGCTGGAACACGCCTGCATAGGCCGGCGTTTTCCCAGCGGACGCCAGTATGCGTGGGAGTTCGGGCAGGACGGGGAGGGTGTCAGCATTGCCGTCGGCGGGTCGCTCGTGTTCGACGACGATGCACTGATGCTGCGCGCGGCGCGCGATGGCGCGGGGTTGGCCTATGTGTACGAGGCCGATGCGCGCGCCGATATCGCGGCAGGGCGCCTGGCGTGCGTGCTGGAGCACTGCCTGCCGCCGCCGTCGCGCTACTTCCTGTATTACGCGGGCCGGCGGCAGATGCCGGCCGTCTTGCGCGCTTTTGTCGACATGCTGCGCGCGCCGGCGTAGTCAGCCGGCGGGCGGCGGCGGGGCATGCTCGACCGGCCACTTCACGGTAAACACGCTGCCGCCCGCCTTGCCGCGCGTGCAGACGGCGCTGCCGCCGTGTGCGCGCGCGATGGCCTCGACCACGGCCAGGCCCAGGCCGCTGCCGGCATGCAGGTCGGCGCCGTCGCTGTCACCGCGGCGAAACGCCTCGAATACATGCTGTGCCAGTTCCTCGGCAATGCCGGGCCCCGCATCCTCGACGCTCAGGTAGTACTGGCCAGCTTGCACGCGCGTGCGCACGCGCAGCAGGCCCGGATGCGCATAGCGGCGCGCGTTGTCGAGCAGGGCCAGCACGATCTGCCGGATGCGCGCCGCGTCGCAGCAGACGGGATGGTCAGACAGGTGCAATTGCAGGGTAAAGCCGGCCGCGGTCATCTCCGGCGCCAGCAGCCGGCGCACTTCCTCGATTTCCAGGGTCAGGTCCGTCCACGCCATGCGCAGCTGCATGTGGCCGCTGTCGGCCAGGCTCAGGGTACGCAGGTCCTCGATCAGGCGGCCCAGGTCCTCGACTTGCGCCAGCAGGCTGGAAAACGGCACTTCCTCGGGCTTGAAGACGCCGTCGACGACGCCTTGCAAGGTGCCGCGCAGGATGGTCACGGGCGTGCGCAGTTCGTGCGCGATGGCCGCGTTCCACGTTTCGCTTTCCTTGGCGCCCCGCTGCAGGCGCTCGGCCATGCTGTTGAAATCATCGACCAGCATGGCCGTTTCGCCCAGGCTGCGGTCGCCGGCAAACGCGCGCGCGGACAGGTCGCCATGGGCCACGCGGCGCACGCTGTCCATCACGGAATTGATCGGTTTCAATATGCGCGAGGCCAGCTTGAGGGCGAAAAACGCGGCCAGGCCCAGGCCGAAGATGGTGATGGCGAAGATCCACAGCCATTCGACGGTGCTGGGCGACCAGTCGTCCGGCTCGGACAGCATGCCGGGATCGATCTTGAAGGCGATGGCAAAAAACATCCAGGAACCGATCCAGATGATCAGGATGCTGCTGACCATCAGCACGGACATCGACAGGATGATCTGCCGGTTCAGGCCCGTGAAGCGCATCAGTCGCTTTCCAGCCGGTAGCCCACGCCGCGCAGGCTGGCCGGCATGTTCATCACGCCCGCTTCTTCCAGCTTCTTGCGCAGCTTGCTGACGTGGCTATCCACCGTGCGTTCCATCGAATTGCTCTCGGGCATGCACGACTCCAGCAATTCCAGGCGGCTGCAGACGCGGCGCGGCGTGCGCGCCAGGTGCGCCAGCAGGCGAAATTCCGTCAAGGTCAGGCTGAGCATGAGAGGCTGGGCCATGCCATCCTGCAGGACGCTGGCCACATACGTTTCCTGGTCGATTTCGATGGGGCCGCAGCGCAGGCGCTGGCCGCCCACCGGGTGATGGCGCACGCGCGAGCGGCGCAGCACGGCCGCCACGCGGGCCACCACTTCGGCCGGATTGAAGGGCTTGATGATGTAGTCGTCGGCGCCCACGCGCAGCGCGGCCAGCTTGTCGGCATCCTGGTCGCGCGCCGTGAGCATGATGACGGGCGTTTCGCCGCGCCGCCGCACTTCCGTCAGCACGCCCCAGCCATCGACACGGGGCATCTGCACGTCGAGCAGCAGCAGGTCCGGCGCCAGCGCCAGGTGCTGCTGCAGCGCTTCCTGGCCATCGAGGGCGAAGGCCGTGCGGTAGCCGTCGCGCTCGAGGTAACCGGCGAGGATGCGGGCGATTTGCGGTTCATCTTCGGCGATCAGGACGAGGGCGGAAGGCGGCGTGGTGGCAAGGAAGGACGGCTGGCTGGCGCTGTGATGATAGTTCATGCGCGGAGTCTAGCATTCTTCGCCGTCTCCATCGAATCTCCACATTTCTTTGACGGAACATCCACGCAAGGCTTTTATGCTGCGCGTATCTGTCGACCGGACCGCCGGTTGGGATCTGCCATAGAGAAAGACCATGCATCCGAGCTTCTTCACCAAAAAAAATAGTTTGATCGCCGCGGCGCTGCTCAGCCTTGCCGCCTGTTCCCAACCCGCGCCGGAAGAAGGCGCGGCGCCGCCCGCCGCCGTCACCGTGCTCAAGCTGCAAGCGGCGCCCGTGGTCCTCAGCGACGAATTGCCGGGCAGGGTGGCGGCCTTCCGCACGGCCGACATCCGCCCGCAGGTGGGCGGCATCGTGTTGCGCCGCCAGTTCGAGCAGGGCGCGGAAGTAAAAGCGGGGCAGAAGCTGTTCCAGCTCAATCCCGCGCCGTTCCAGGCGGATGTCGATTCGGCCGCCGCCGCCCTGCAGCATGCGGTGGCCACGGCGAAGCGCGCCAGCAGCCAGGCCGACAGGTTAACACCGCTGGTGGAAGCGGACGCCATCAGCCGCCAGGCGTATGACGACGCCGTGGCCCAGCGCGAGCAAGCCGTGGCCACCGTGGCGCAGGCGCGGGCCAGCCTGGCGCGGCGCCGCCTGGACCTGGCCTTTGCCAGCATCGAAGCGCCCATTGCCGGGCGCATCGGCTCTGAACTGGTGACGGAAGGCGCGCTGGTGGGCCTGGCCGATGCCGCGCCGATGGCGCGCATCCAGCAGATCGACAAGGTGTATGTCGACGTGCGCCAGCCGGCCGCCGCGCTGGCCGCGCTGCAAGCCTCCGGTAACGGAGGCGCGGACAAGCTGCCCGTGACCATTCTGGGCGCCGATGGCCAGCCGCATCCCGTCACGGGCCGCATCCTGTTCTCGGGCATCAGCGTCGATGCGGGCACGGGCGACGCCGTCGTCCGCGTGCTGGTCGACAATCCGCAGCGCCAGCTGCTGCCGGGCATGTTCGTGCGCGCCCGCATCGCGCGCGCCGTGCAAGCCAATGGCGTGCTGCTGCCGCAGCAAGCCGTCTTGCGCAGCAGCGATGGCCAGGCGCAGGCCTGGGTGCTCGATGGCACGAACAAAGCGAGCCTGAAACCGATCGCCGTGGGCGACGTGGTCGAGCACCAGTACGTGGTCAATGGCGGCTTGAAAGCGGGAGACACCGTCGTCATCGAAGGCCAGGAACGCTTGCAGCCGGGCGCCACCGCCGCGCCGCAGCCGTGGAAGCCGGCCGTCGTGGCAACGGCGGCTGCCGCCAAGGCCCGTTGATGCCCACTTTGAATACAATGAAAGCCTAACGACATGCCTCAATTTTTCATCAACCGCCCCGTCTTTGCGTGGGTGGTGGCGGTCTTCATCGTCCTGTTCGGACTGATCGCCATACCGCAATTGCCGATTGCGCGCTTCCCTTCGGTGGCGCCGCCCAGCGTCAGCATCAGCGCCAACTACCCTGGCGCCACGCCGCAAACCATGAACGATTCCGTGGTGGGCCTGATCGAACGCGAACTGTCGGGCGTCAAGCACCTGCTGTATTTCGAGTCGTCCACCGATACCTCGGGTTCGGCCTCGATCACCGTCACCTTCCAGCCCGGCACGAACCCGGAAATGGCGCAGGTGGATGTGCAAAACCGCCTGAAAGCCATCGAGCCGCGTTTGCCGCAAGCCGTGCGGCAAAATGGCTTGACGGTGGAATCGGCGTCGTCAGGCTTCCTGATGATCGTCAGCCTGATTTCCGACAATGGCCAGCACGATGAAGTGGCGCTGGGCGACTACCTGGCGCGCAACGTGACGGAAGAACTGCGCCGCATTCCCGGCGTGGGCAAGGTGCAGCTGTTCGGCTCCGAGCGGGCCATGCGCATCTGGGTCGATCCGGCCAAGCTGGTGTCGTACAACATCGCCATGGGCGAGCTGACGGCCGCCATCGCGCAGCAAAATGCGCAGATCGCCCCGGGCCGCCTGGGCGATTCACCCGCCGTGCACGGCCAGCGCGTCACCATCCCGCTGACGGTGCAGGGCCAGTTGCAAACGCCGGCCGAATTTGCCGCCATCGTGCTGCGCGCGAATGCGGACGGCTCGAAAGTGACCATCGGCGACGTGGCGAAAGTGTCGCTGGGCGCGCAAAGCTTCAACTTCAGCATCCGTGAAAACGGCCAAGCCGCGTCGGGCGCCGCCGTCATGCTGTCGCCCGGTGCCAACGCCGTGCAGACGGCGGCCGCCGTGCGCGCGCGCATGGCCGAACTGGCGCACACCATGCCGGCCGGGATCAAGTATTCGGTACCGTTCGACACGGCGCCGTTCGTGAAAATCTCGATTGAAAAGGTGATCGTCACCCTGCTGGAAGCGATGGTGCTGGTCTTCCTCGTCATGTACCTGTTCCTGCAAAAGATACGCTACACCCTGATACCCGCCATCGTCGCGCCGATTGCCCTGATGGGCACCTTCACGGTGATGCTGCTGGCCGGCTATTCCGTCAACGTGCTGACCATGTTCGGCATGGTGCTGGCCATCGGCATCATCGTCGACGATGCCATCGTGGTGGTGGAAGCCGTCGAGCGCCTGATGGCCACCGAGGGCTTGTCGCCGAAGGAAGCGACGTCGAAAGCGATGCGCGAAATTACCGGTGCGGTCGTGGGCATCACCCTGGTGCTGACGGCCGTGTTCATCCCGATGGCCCTGGCCAGCGGTTCCGTGGGCGCGATCTACCGCCAGTTCACCCTGGCGATGGCCGTCTCGATTTTGTTCTCGGCGTTCCTGGCCTTGACCCTGACGCCGGCCCTGTGCGCCACCATGCTCAAACCCATCGGCCCGCACGACCATGACAAGAAGGGCTTCTTCCTGTGGTTCGACCGCCAGTTTGAGCGCATGACGGCGCGCTATGAAAAAGGCGTGGTGGCGATGGTCAAACGCGCCGGCCGCTCGATGGTCGTATATGGCGCCATCGTCGCGGCGCTGGGCGTCGCTTTCATGCAGCTGCCATCGGCCTTTTTGCCGGAAGAAGACCAGGGATACTTCATCACCTCGATCCAGCTGCCGTCCGACGCCACCATGGAGCGCACGCTCGATGTCGTCAAGCTGTACGAGCAGCACGTGGCCACGCGGCCCGGCATCGAAGTGAACCAATCGATCCTTGGCTTCAGTTTTTCCGGCGCGGGGCCGAATGCGGGCCTGGCGTTCACCATGCTGAAGGACTGGAAAGAGCGCAACGGCGCCACGGCGCAGGAAGAAGTGGCGCTGGCGCAGGCCGCCATGTCGCAGGCGAAGGAGGGCGTGATCATGAGTTTGATGCCGCCCGCCATCGATGAACTGGGCAACTCGTCCGGCTTTTCCATGCGCTTGCAAGACCGCGCCAGCCAGGGCATCGCTGCCCTGCAGGCGGCGCAGAACCAGCTGCTGGGCCTGGCCGCGCAAAGCGGCAAGGTGGCCGGCGTGTATCCGGACGGCTTGCCGCCGGGCGCCAGCGTGCGCCTCGATATCGACCGCACCAAGGCCGAAGCGCTGGGCGTGTCGTTTACGGCCATTGCCGACATGCTGACGGCGGCCATGGGTTCGACCTATGTCAACGATTTCCCCAACGCTGGCCGCATGCAGCAGGTGATCATCCAGGCCGATGCGCCGTCGCGCATGCAGTTGAACGACGTACTGGCCCTGCGCATCCGCAATAACGCGGGCGGCATGGTGGCGCTGGGTGAACTGGTGCGCCCCGTGTGGAGCGAGTCGCCGCTGCAGCTGGTGCGCTACCAGGGTTACCCTGCGGCGCGCATTTCGGGCAGCGCGGCACCCGGTGTGTCGAGCGGCGACGCCATGCTGGAAATGGAGCGGCTCGTGAAGCAATTGCCGCCCGGTTTCGCGCTGGCGTGGACGGGCCAGTCGCTGCAAGAGAAGGAATCGGCGTCGCAAGCACCGATGCTGATGGCGCTGTCGATGCTGGTGGTCTTCCTCGTGCTGGCGGCCCTGTATGAAAGCTGGTCGATTCCCGTCTCCGTGATGCTGGTCGTGCCTTTGGGCTTGCTGGGCGCCGTGCTGGCCGTGATGTTGCGCGGCATGCCGAACGACGTGTTCTTCAAGGTGGGCATGATCACGATCATCGGCCTGTCGGCGAAGAATGCGATTTTGATCGTCGAATATGCGCGCCAGCTGCAGGCGCAAGGGCGTGGCTTGGTCGAAGCGACGGTGGAAGCGGCTAGATTGCGCTTGCGCCCGATCTTGATGACGTCGCTGGCATTTGCGCTGGGCGTGGTGCCGCTGATGCTGGCCACGGGCGCCAGCGCCGAGACGCAGCACGCGATCGGCACGGGCGTGTTCGGCGGCATGATTACCGCCACCGTGCTGGCCGTGTTTTTCGTGCCCGTGTTTTTTGTCGTGGTGCTGGGCGCCGTCGACAAGATGGGCGCGTACTTCAAGAAACGCAATAATCACACTGCGCTTAAAGCGGTGGAAGGAGAGTTGTAATGCGTTTATTCTTTATCACGCCGCTGGCCGCGCTGGCCTTGTCGGCGTGTTCATTGACGCCGCCGCTGGTCAAGCCGGCGGCGCCTATCCCTGCCAGCTATGGCGAACTCGCTGCGCAGGGTAGCGCCGCGGACCTGGGCTGGCGCCAGATGCTGCTCGATGCGCGCCTGCAGCGCCTGGTCGGCATCGCGCTGGAAAACAACCGCGACTTGCGCGTGGCGTCCCTCAACGTGGAAGCCGTGCGGGCGCAGTACCAGATCCAGGATGCGGGCCGCACTCCCGCCATCGGCGCGAATGCGGGCGGCGTGCGCCAGCGCGGCGCCGACGCGGTAACGCAAAACCAGTTCACGGCCGGCATCGCCATGAGCGCGTTCGAGATCGACCTGTTCGGCCGCCTGCGCTCGCTGTCGGACGCTGCGTTCGCGCGCTACCTGGCCACGCAGCAGGGCCAGCGCGCCGCGCACATGGCCCTGATCGGCGCCGTGGCCGACGCCTATCTGGAACAGCGGCTGGCCGAGGAGCAGCTGGCGCTGGCGCGGCAAACCCTGCTCGACTGGCGCCAGGCTTTAGTCCTGACGCAGCGCCTGCACGGCGCGCAGCAGGGCAGCGGCCTGGACGTGGCGCAGGCCGAAGGGCAGGCGGCGACGGCGGAAGCGGACGTGCAGGCGCGCGAGCGGGCCAGTCTACTTTCGCGCAACAACCTGGAATTGCTGCTCGGTGCGCCGTTGCCAACGGATTTGCCGGCTGGCCGGCCTCTCGATGGCCAGCCCGTGCTGACGCAGCTGCCTGCCGGCCTGCCGTCGGACTTGCTGGCGCGCCGCCCGGACATTCTGCAAGCGGAATACGCGCTGGTGGCGGCGAATGCGGAAATCGGCGCCGCGCGCGCTGCTTTCTTTCCGCGCCTGTCCTTGACGGCGTCGCTGGGCTTTGCCAGCCCGGAACTCGGTGACCTGTTCCGCGGCAGCGCGCGCAGCTGGTCGTTCGCGCCGCAAGTGACGCAGCCGCTGTTCCAGGGCGGCCAGCTGCGCGCGGAATTGCAGTTGTCGCGCTTGCGCAAGGACGTGGCCGTGCTGCAATACGAACAGGCGATCCAGGCGGCGTTCCGCGACGTGCGCGACGGCCTGGCCGGCAGCGCCACGTATGCGCAGCAGATCGCTGCGCAAGAACGCGTGGTGGTCGCGGCGCGGCAGCGTCAGCGCCTGTCACAGCTGCGCTACGACGCGGGCCAGGACAGCCGCCTGGAACTGCTCGACGCGCAGCGCCAGTCGTACGCGGCGCAGCAAACCCTGCTCGACGCGCGGCGCGACCAGTTCAAGTCGGCCGTGGCCTTGTACAAGGCGCTGGGGGGAGGGCTGGAAGAGTAGCAGCGCGGATCTGCTCCCCTGCAATGGCTTCATTCAGGAGAAATCATGCGAGACAGCGATCTTTTAAGCAAGATCAACGACGGTGTATTTTTTGAAAGCATCTTCGGGCCGGAGCGCGATTGGATGCGGCGCTCGATGCCAGCGACGCCATCGCATTCGATAGCGCCTTTATCGACAGCTTGTGGGATTGCTACGCCCGCGGGGGAGTTTTCCGCATAGCAGGCGCGCAGGGACGCGGCGGCATTGATACGGCATTGGTTTAATTCAATATTTCCAGTATTATGGAATAATTGAACACGCCAGTGACCCGGAACTTACGCCATGCTCATCGCTTCCCTCATCTTCCTTGCCACATTAACCCTCGTCATCTGGCAGCCGCGCGGCCTGGGCATAGGCTGGAGCGCCGTCATCGGCGCTGGTGTCGCCTTGCTGGCCGGCGTCATCCATTGGGGCGACATCCCCGTCGTCTGGCATATCGTCTGGAACGCCACCGGCACGTTTGTTGCCGTGATCATCATCAGTCTGCTGCTGGACGCGGCCGGCTTCTTTGAATGGGCCGCCTTGCACGTGGCCCGCTGGGGAGGGGGCAGCGGACGCAAACTGTTCTTGCTGCTGGTCTTGCTGGGCGCGCTGGTGTCCGCCGTGTTCGCCAATGACGGCGCCGCGCTGATCCTGACGCCCATCGTCATCGCCATGCTGCGCGCGCTGAAATTTTCCGCCAAAGCTACGTTGGCCTACGTGATGGCGGCCGGTTTTATTGCCGACACGGCCAGCCTGCCGCTGGTGGTGTCGAACCTGGTCAATATCGTCTCGGCCGATTTCTTCAAGATCGGCTTTGCCGAGTACGCTTCCGTGATGGTGCCCGTCAACGTCGTCGCCGTGGCCGCCACCTTGGGCGTCTTGCTGCTCTTTTTCCGCCAGGATATTCCCCGCGACTACGATGCCTCGCAACTGAAGCGCCCGCACGCCGCCATCCGCGACCTTGCTACCTTCCGCGCCGGCTGGCTGGTGCTGGCGCTGCTGCTGGTGGGATTTTTCTCGCAAGAAGCCTTGGGCGTGCCCATCAGCCTGATCGCCGCCGTGGGTGCCGCGCTGCTGCTGGGCGTGGCGGGCAAGGGCCAGGTGATTTCCACGCGCCACGTGATCCGTCATGCGCCGTGGCACATCGTCGTCTTTTCGCTGGGCATGTATTTGGTCGTGTACGGCTTGCGCAATGCGGGCTTGACGGCGTACCTGACGGGCATGCTGAACCACTTCGCGCAGTACGGCGTGTGGGGCGCAGCCATGGGCACGGGCGTGCTGACGGCCTTATTGTCTTCGGTGATGAACAACCTGCCGACGGTGCTCGTGGGCGCGCTGGCCATCGACCCGACGACGGCGCAGGGAGCCGTGCGCGAAGCGATGATTTACGCCAACGTCATCGGCAGCGACCTGGGACCGAAGATCACGCCCATCGGCAGCCTGGCTACCTTGCTATGGCTGCACGTGCTCGACAGCAAGAACATCCACATTTCCTGGGGCTACTATTTCCGCGTCGGCATCGTGCTGACCATGCCCGTGCTGCTCGTGACCCTGGCGGCGCTTGCGCTGCGCCTGGGGTGATGGCGGAGCAGGCAATGGTTTACTAGACGACCGGTCAGATTTTTTTGCTATACTGGCCGCATGAGCAAAAAATCTTCCGCTGACATGCGCCAGCACCTGATCGATATCGCCAAGGCCCTGATGGCCGAGAAGGGCTATACGGCCGTGGGCCTGGCCGAACTGGTGGCGGCGGCCGGCGTGCCGAAAGGCTCGTTCTACTATTACTTCAAGTCGAAGGAAGAGTTTGGCCAAGCCTTGCTCGACGATTATTTCACCACTTATCTGCAGACAGTCGACGCCTTGCTGGGTGGCGCGGGCACCGCCCGCGCGCGCCTGCTCGCGTATTTTGACTACTGGCGCGCGACGCAGGCCGGCAGCGCGCCGGAAGGCAAATGCCTGGTGGTCAAGCTGGGCGCCGAAGTGTGCGACCTGTCCGTGGACATGGGCGCCGTGCTGCAGCAGGGCACGGGCGCCATCCTGGACCGCCTGACGCAATGCATCGAAGCGGGCCACCTCGACGGTTCCGTGGCGTCGGCGACGCCCGCCCGCGTGCTGGCCGAATCGCTGTACCAGCTGTGGCTGGGCGCGTCTCTAATGGTCAAGGTGGCCAGGAACGGCGGACCGTTCGACGCGGCCATGTCCACCACGCAACGGCTGCTGTCCTAGCCGTTTTTTTACCTATTAACTAGACGACCGGTCAGTTATATTGACCTCTCGCACAATATGAAAGCAGTACGATGACGGAACAGCATGAAAGCGATCTATTTTCTCCCGTCGACCTGGGCGCGCTGGCCCTGGCCAACCGCATCGTCATGGCGCCGCTCACGCGCAGCCGCATGGGCGACGATGGCGTGCCGAACGCCTTGCACGCCGAGTATTACGCCCAGCGCGCCAGCGCCGGCCTGATCATCAGCGAAGCGACGAATATCTCGCCCCAGGCGCGCGGCTATGCGATGACACCGGGCATCTGGACGGACGAGCAGGTGGCGGGCTGGAAGCTGGTGACGGACGCCGTGCATGCGGCCGGTGGCAAGATCGTTTGCCAGCTGTGGCACGTGGGACGCTTTTCCCATACGAGTCTGCAGCCCGGCGGCGCCGCGCCCGTCGCGCCTTCCGCCATCCGGGCCGAGGGCAGCACCTACATGGCCAGCGGCATGCAGCCCGTGTCCATGCCGCGCGCGCTGGACACGCGGGAAATCGCCGGCATCGTTGCCCAGTACGCGCATGCGGCCGCATGCGCGCTGCGCGCCGGTTTCGATGGCGTCGAGGTGCATTCGGCCAATAGCTACCTGCTCGACCAGTTCCTGCGCGATTCCACCAACCGGCGCACGGACGCTTATGGCGGCAGCATCGACAACCGCGCGCGCCTGACCCTGGAAGTGACCGACGCCGTGGTGCAAGTGTGGGGCGCAGCAAGGGTAGGCATCCGTTTGTCGCCCGTCACGCCCGACGCGGGCAACACGCCCGTCGACAGCGACGTGATGGCCACCTATGGCTACCTGATCAAGCAACTGAACCGCCACGCTCTGGCGTATCTGCACTTCGTCGAGGGCGCCACGGCCACCTCGCGCGACGTGCCCGATGGCGTCGATCTCGATGCGCTGCGCGCGCTGTTCACCGGCCCCTACATCGGCAACAACCATTACGACTTGCCGCTGGCGCAGGCGCGCCGCGCGCAAGGCAAGGTCGATGCGGTGGCGTTTGGCCGTCCCTTCATCGCCAACCCGGACCTCGTGGCGCGCCTGCGCCATGGCGTGCCGCTGACCGTGGCGCCGCGCGCGGCGTATTACGGCGGCGGCGCCGTCGGCTACACCGACTGGCCACCCAGCCAGTCCTGATTTTTCTTTTCACCCACCCAAGGAGCGCAACATGAACACCACCACTTATGTGCAGGATTACCAGGCCATCGTCGCCGTGCTGAATCAATACAATGCGGGCGGCGCGCAGGCCGACAGCAGCATCATGCGCCCGGCCTTCAGCGGCGAGGCCACCATTTTCGGCGTCGACGGTGAAGACAAGCTGACGGGCGGACCCATCGAAGGCCTGTTCGAAATCATCGACAGCGCCTTCCGTCCATCGCCGCAGGCAAGGGCGGCCATCGCGCGGATCGATATCGTGGGCACGGCGGCCAGCGCGCGCGTCGATACGGACGACATCTCGGGCTTCCGCTTCACCGACTTTTTCAATCTGCTCAAGGTGCAGGGCGAGTGGACCATTGTCAGCAAGATCTATCACACGCACGCGGGCGCCTGATACTGTATCGTGTGGCGTCCAGTGCATGCGGGAGAAGGAATGAAACTGATACTGATAGGCGCCACGGGCCTGGTGGGCCGCGAAGTGCTGCGCCTGGCGCTGGCTGACGGTCGCGTCACGGCCATCGTCGCGCCCGTGCGCAAGGTCTTGCCAGCGCATGCCAAATTGGAAGCGCCGCGCGTCGACTTCGACCGCTTGCCGGCGGACGCGCCATGGTGGCAGGCGGACGCCGTCATCTGCACCCTGGGCACGACCATGAAGGTGGCGGGCACGCGGCAGGCGTTCTTGCGCGTGGACCACGACTATCCGCTGGCCGTGGCGCGCCTGGCGCTGGTGGCCGGCACGCGCACGTATGCGCTCAATTCGGCCGCCGGCGCCAACGCCGCCTCACGCTTCTTCTACAACCGCGTCAAGGGAGACCTGGAACGCGACCTGGAGCAGCTGGGTTTTGCCTCGCTCACGCACGTGCGGCCGGGACTGATCGGCGGCGAACGCGAGGAGGCGCGGGCGGGCGAGGGTGCCGCCTTGCGCCTGCTGCGCGTGCTGGGGCCCGTGCTGCCGGCGCGCTGGCGCATCAATCCCGCGCCGCGCATCGCCAGCGCCTTGCTGGAAGCGGCGCTGGCCGGCGCGCCGGGCGTGCACGTCGTCGGCCCGGAACAACTGGCTTGACCGCGCGCCGCTTATAATTGCCATTCATGTTTTTTTAAGTACAAAAAATGCAAACAGTGCGTCCTTACCAGGCCGGCGACCGCGATGCCTGCCTGGCTCTTTTCGACGGCAATACGCCGCGCTTTTTCGACCCGTCCGAGCGCGCGGACTTTGCCGCCTGGCTGGAAAATTCGACACATCCGTATCTGGTCATCGAACGCGACGGACGCATCGTCGCCTGCGGCGGCCATGCGCTGGAGGCGGGCGGCACGGTGGCCAGCCTGTGCTGGGGCATGGTGGCGCAGGACGTGCAGGGCCAGGGACTGGGCCGCGCGCTGACACAGGCGCGCCTGGACGCCATCCGCGCCGTGCCGGGCGTGGCCGAGGTGAGCATGAACACCAGCCAGCACACGCAGGCCTTTTATGCGCGTTTCGGCTTTGAACCAGTCAAGGTGACGCCAGACGGCTTTGGGCCCGGCATCGACCAGTGGGACATGCTGCTGTCGCTAAATGAACGGGACCACATCGCCGCCGTGCCGCTGGAAAAAGCCTACCGGCTGCTCAATCACGGCCCGTCCATTCTCGTTTCGGCGCGCCATGCGGGCGTCGACAACGTGATGGCCGCCGCCTGGGCTTGCGCCCTCGATTTCTCGCCGCCGAAACTGACCGTGGTGCTGGACAAGGCGACGCGCACGCGCGCGCTCGTCGAAGGCAGCGGCACGTTCGTCATCCAGGTGCCGACGGCGGCGCAGCTGCAGCTGACCCATGCCGTCGGCACGCACAGCCTCGATGCGCAGCCCGACAAACTGGCGCGCGCCGGCGTGCGGCTGTTGCACATGGACGGCTATGATTTGCCGTTCGTGGCCGGCTGTTCCGCCTGGCTGGCCTGCCGGTTGATCCCCGAGCCGCACAACCAGACCGCATATGACCTGTTCATCGGCGAAGTGGTGGGTGCCTGGGCCGACACGCGCGTGTTCCGCGACGGGCACTGGCATTTCGAAGACGCCGATCCAGCCTGGCGCAGCCTGCACTATATCGCCGGTGGGCGCTTCTATGCGATCGGCGAGGCGCTCGATGCCGCCCCGGGCTGACCCGCTGGCGGGCCAGGCCGCCGTCACGCCGCTCGTCATCGTTGCCAGCAGCGGCACGGGCGGCGACATGCAACCGTTTATCGCGCTGGCGCAAGCCTTGCAGCAACGGGGGCGGCGCGTGCTGCTGCTCGTGCCAGGCTGGCAGGAAGCGGCAGCGCAGGCGTCCAGGCTGCCGTATCGCACCTTCAGCAGTGCGGCAGAGGGCCAGGCCATGCTGGGCGATCCGGGCCTGTGGGATGAGCGCAAGGGCTGGGGCGTGGTGTGGCGGGGCCTCGTGCCGCACCTGGGCACCGTGCGCGACGTGGTGCAAGGCTTGCGGGACGGTGAAGATTGCGTGGTGCTGTGCCACCCCTTCCTCGTGCCGATGGCCGCGCTGGCACGCTCCGTGCGTCCTGACTTGCGCATCGTCGCGGCGTATCTGGCGCCATCGAACCTGTGCAGCAGCCATGATTTCCTGGCGGCCGGCTCGCTGCGCATTCCCGCCTGGGTGCCGCTGGCCTGGCGCCAGGCCCTGTGGCGGCTGATCCACCGCGGCATGGTCGACCCGGTGCTGCTGCCTGGCCTGAACGGGGCGCGCGCGCAGCACGGGCTGCCGCCCGAAGCGCATTTTTTTGCGCACATGCTGGCCGCGCCGGATGCCTCGCTGGGGCTGTTTCCCGCCTGGTTCGCCGCCCCGCAGGCGGACTGGCCGCCGCATTTCGTGCAAACCGGTTTCCCCGGCGCGGCCCCGCATGGTGCTGCGGCGCTGCCACCGGAGCTGGAACGCTTTCTGGACGAGGGCGAGCCGCCCATCGTCTTCACGCCCGGTACCGGGCACCAGCACGCGCAGCGCTATTTCAGCATCGCCCTGGAAGTGTTGCGGCGGCTGGGACGGCGCGGCCTGTTCCTCACGCCCCATGCGGCGCAAGTGCCGCAGCATTTGCCCGCCAGCGTGATGTGGCAGGCGCACGTGCCATTTGCGGCCCTGCTGCCGCGCGTGGCGGCCGTGGTGCACCACGGCGGCATCGGCACCAGCGCGGACGCTTTCCGCGCGGGCATTCCGCAACTGATCGTGCCGTTCGCGTACGACCAGTTCGACAACGGCTGGAGGATCAAGCGGCTAGGCGTGGGGGATGTCTTGCTGGCCAGGCGTCTGTCGGCGGGACGCATGCGGCGGCAGCTTGCGCGCCTGCTGGCCGCGCCCGAGGTCCAGCTGGCGTGCGTCGAAGTGGCCCGCCGGATGGGGCAGGGATTGGCGCCAGCACAGTTGCTCGATCAGGTCGAAGCGGCGCTGGCCGCTGCTTAGGGACTGTCGTCAGGGAGTGTCGTGCTGCGTATCGTCGAGGGCGATGACCCGGTCGTTCGGGCCGGGCACGCAGCCGTCGGCGATCGCATCCCAGCCACGGTGCACCACCACCTGCTTGCCGTCGTGGCAGATTTCCACGCGCTCGCTGGCGGGCAGGCGCTGGCGCGCAAACGCTTCCAGGCTGGCCGGCAAGCTCACTTCCAGCTGCATCGTGCCGATGGCTTCCTGCGGGTGGTCGTCCATGTGCACGAGGGGCACGAAGATCGATCCCAGCATCAGCCAGCGCGCACCCACATCGACGGGAGCGGGCTTGTAAGGCGCGGCGCGCAGCCAGTCCTGGGCGCGCGCGCGCAAGTCGCCGCCGGCCGCCAGTTCGCCCCAGGCGGCGGCCAGCATTTCCGCCACCCACTGATTGCAATTCTGGTATTTCAGGCTGTAGGCATAGGCATTGGCGCTGTAGCGGCCCGCCAGCAATTGCTGCACGCGCACGGGGTCGAGCAGGGCGCGGCGCAGGGGCGGCACGCTTTCGGCCGGCAGTTTCACGACAGAGATGTAGCCAAGAGATGGGTTTGCCGTGCCCATGGCGAAACCGGCCGTGCCCTGGTCGAAGATGCGCGGGCGGCCTTCGTCGCAGGCGTAGTACAGCTGGCGCGCGGACCAGCCGCGGTCATTGTCGTGGCGCCAGGCCAGCGCCGCATGCGAATAGCGGATGCCGAAGCGCGCCAGGTCCAGGCCGGAGCGGCTGATCAGGGCCACGCTGCCTTCGCTGGCGGCCAGTTCCTCGCGCACGACGGCGGCAAAGCGCAACAGCCGGTCTTGTTCCGTGGCCGTGAGTTCCTGCGCGCGGTCGCAAAAGCGCGAGGAGGCGAGCGAGGTGCCCGCCTGCGCCGCGCCGGCGCCGACGATGGCGCAAACGCCCAGCAGCAGTGCCGGGAGTCTCGCGAGAAAACGGATCAAAGGCTGACGGGACGCGTGGCCATTTCGCCGTACCAGTCGTCGGCCAGCACGAGGAAGAAGGCGGCGCGCGTGTCGTTGCGCGAAAATTCGATGCCGTAGGCGCGGTTTTGCGCATGCACCACGTCGCCCTGCGCCAGCTGCTGCTTGTCGAGCGCCGCCTGCGGCAAGTCCAGCACCAGCGGCGTTGCCGTGGCGTCGGCCTGCATGGTCAGACGCGTCATGCCGTCGCGGCCCGGCAGGACGGCCACGTCGATGATGCGGTAGGGGCCATTGGCCACCTTGTTGTCGCGCGAGGAGCTGTTGCTCGAACCGTTGAGCGAATCGGAAATGCTGCCGCTCGACTGGGAGCCGGCGCTGGAGGCCGAGGAAACGAAGCTGTCGGCGTTGGCGTTGCACGCCATGGTCAAAGCTGCGGCCAGGCCGAGCATGCGTAGGGAGGTAGTCAAGGCAGTTTTCCAGTGCACGTCAATGAAAGCGCCGGGTCCATCCCGGCCTGCGCCATGATAGCAGATCGGCCATCAGCTGAGCAGTACCTCGATCAGGCCCTTCGCTTCGGCTGACGGCTGCGTGCGCAGCATCTGCAGCACGGGATCATTGTCCAGGTAGGCTTGCAGCGGCGCGCTGACGGTGATGCCGGCCTGCGGCAGCGGCGAGGGCACGGGTGCCAGCGCCTTGGCCAGCAGCAGGGTGTCGCGCAAGCCCTCGGGCGGCAGCATGATGGTCGAGCCGGGCAAGGTATTGACGGCATCGGCCACGGGCAGCGGCACGCCCAGCTGGCGCATCAGCGCGCGGCCGATCACTTCCAGCGCGGACGCCATCTGCGTTTCCAGGTGGGCGTACAGGCCCGGGGTCTTGTCGGCCTGGGCCAGCAAATAAAAGCCGGCCACTTCATGCACGATGCCGGCGAACAGGGCCGTATCGGCATCCGTGTGCGTGACGGCGCCTGCCAGCGCATGCGCCAGCGCCGCCACGTGCACGGTGTGCGCCCACAGCTGGGTGGCGCGGGCGCGCAAGGCTTCGTCGCGGATGCCTGCGTTCAGCTGGCGGATGACGGCCGCCGTCGCCAGCGCATACAGGTTGCGGTGCCCCAGCCGCTCGACGGCGGCGCGCACGCTGGTGATGGCGCTCGCCTGGCCGGGCGCGAACAGGGCCGAATTGGCCAGCGCCACGGCGCGCGCCGACAAGGTCGGTTCGCACAGCAGCAGGCGGCTGATGTCGGGCGAGTGGCAATCGGGGTTGGCCAGTTCCTTTTGCAGCAGCAGGGCCGTATTAATGCTGGTGGGAAAGGCCAGGGTTTCCGTTTCGGCGCTGGCCAGGAGTTGCGCCAGGCTGCTGAGCGTGTTGACGTGCATGGGTAGGGGAGCGGGAAGTAGCAATGCTCCCATAGTATCAGGCAATCCGGCCTGCATGGCGCCCGGCAGCCTTTTCAGCCATGCGCCTGTCAGGGCAGCAGCAATGCATGCTGGCTGGCCGTGTGAAAATCGCGCCAGACGCGGTTGATGGTGCTGTCTTCGCGGGCCGCGTACAGGCCGCAATACGGATACAGGCCATCGACGGCCGCGCGGCAGGCGGCGACCAGGTCCAGTGAACTCGTCTGTACGGCCCGCATGGCGTCCGCCTCGAGCGCCACGCCGCCCGCTACCTGGGCCCAGCTGGCATCCAGCACGGCATAAAAGCGGACGCGGGCGGCGATAAATGCGTCTTTCTTGCCTTGCAGCATGGCGGCCACTTCCGGCACGTCGAGCAACGGCAAGCCGGCGCGCGCATGGCGGCGGTGGCGCATGCACTCTTCGGCCAGTTGCATGAAATGCGCTGCCATGCCGGCCACGTTGGCGGCCAGGGTCACGTAGGCGAGTGAATAGAAAGGGTAGCGGTACAGGGGACCGCCGGCCGTCGCGGCGCTGGCGTCGATGGTGAAACCATGTTCCTTGGCAAGCCACTGGCCGTCGATCCGGTAGCTGTGCGAGGCGCTGGCGCGCATGCCGAGGCTGTTCCACGAAGGCAGCAGCTGCACCAGCGCGGCGGGCACGAGGAAGGCGCGGATGCGCGGATTGCCTTCGTCATCGAGCAGGGGCTGGCCATCGCGCCGCAGCCGGGCGTTCAGGGTGAAGTGCGTGGCCATCGGCGCGCCGCTGGCGTAGTCCCAGCTGCCCGTGATGCGGTAGCCGCCGCCTTCTTCCTCGGCATCACCGGTGGCCGCGCCGCTGCCGCCCAGGCAGACGCGCGGCGTGCCGATGATGGCCTGCGCCATGCCGGGTGCCAAAAACCCCGCAAACCAGCCTGCGCCCGCGCACAGGGTCAGCACCCAGCCCATGCTGCCATCGACGGCGGCCACGGCTTCTTCCAGGCGCACCACTTGCGGCAGGGGCAGCTCGGCGCCGCCCGCGCTGCGCGGCGCCAGCATCGTCAGCCAGCCGCGCCGGTGCAGCAAGGCTTGCTGCACCGGATGCAGGAAGCGGGCCGCATCGGCTGCCTGGGCGTGGCGCGCGATGCGGCGCGTGTCGCGCTCGGAAAGGGTAGCAATGGTAGCGAGGGCAGCGTGCGGCATGGGTAACATCCGTCTATGGCAGAGGCGGGCATTTTCGCACAGCGCGGCGCCGCCGTTGCCGTCAGCCGTGCGGCAAGGCGATTTTTTCCATCACGGCGTGCAGCAGCGTGGCATCCGGCATGTCGGCCGGGGCCGAGCGCCAGGCGATGATGCCGTCGGGCCGGACGATCACGGCGCCGTCATCGCCTGTGCCGAAAGTGTCGCCGAAGCCCTGCTCGGAGGGGAAGAGCACGTCGGCGCCGGCCAGCAAGGTCTTCAACGATAGGTGCGCGGCGGCGGCGGACCAGCGGGGATCGGCCGTCAGCAGCACGAAATCCTCGGTCAACAGGTCGATGCTGGAGATGCTGTTGCCCCGATGCCGGACCCATACGTGGGGCGCGCGCGTGCCTGGCTGGCCGGCCCAGTCGCGCGGATGGGCGGCCGGTGGCAGCGCCGCGCCAGCGCCAAGGATGGCGCCAGATCGCGTCAACTGGCCCAGTTCCATCGCCAGGTTGCCATACAAGGGTTCGTTCTGGTAGCCGTCGCCGACCCATTTCGCGTAGTCCGGCCGGGCGAAGGTTTGCTGGTGCCGCAGCCAGGCGATGGGCCGGCGCTCATCCGTATAGGTGTCGAGCAGGGCGGGGCGCGATTGCTGCCGCACGACCCTTTGCAGCTTCCATGCCAGGTTGTAGACGTCGTCGATGCCCGTGTTGGCGCCGTAGCCACCGCGCGTGGGCGGCAATTGATGGGCCGCATCGCCGGCCAGGAAAATGCGCCCCTCGCTGAACCTGTCCGCGATCAGGCCGGCCAGCTCCCAGCGCCCGGTGGTGATGAGTTCGAACGCCATGTCCTTGCCCAAGGCCTGGCGGACCAGCGCCCGCAATTGTTCGTCGGTGCTCTCGCTTTGCTCTTCAAACATGAGGAACCAGCGCCCATCGGAATATGTGCCCAGGAAACCCTGAAAGCCTGGCTGGTCGATGTCGAACTGACGGATGCCCCGTTCCAGAAAGGCGTCCGCCTCCGCGCAGCGGAACAGCACGCTGCGCAGCACGCGCAGGGGACCGGCCCCCTGGCGCGCGATGCCCAGCTGTTCGCGGATGGGGCTGGCCGCGCCATCGGCGGCGATCAGGTAATCGGCCGTGACGGCATAGCATGCGCCCGTGTCGCGCTGGCGCAGCTGCGCCGTGACGCGCTGCGCATCCTGCTGCACGGCCAGCAGTTCCACGCCCGTGCGCAGGTCGGCGCCGCGTGCGCGGGCAGCTTCGCGCAGTATCGGTTCCAGCAAGTCCTGGGCGATGGCGGCGCCGGTCGTGGGCGAAGCCTTGCCGTCGCGCTCTTCCGGCTGGCCTGGCGTCCATGGCAATTCTTCGAAGTGCTGACCCGCCAGGCTTGCCACGCGGGCGCGGCGCACGGTGGCGCCGTGCGGCACCTGGGGAATGCGTTCGGCGATGCCGGCGGCGCGGAAAAATTCCAGCGTGTGTTCCGTAAAGCCCGTGGCGCGGGGGTGGGCGGCGCTGCCGTGGTGTTTTTCAACGAGAATATGCGGCACGCCCCGCCATGCGAGGAAGAGCGAGGCTGAAAGTCCGACGAGACTGCCGCCGATGATGAGTACAGGGGTGTGGATTGAAGCTGGGTTCATGATGTCGTCCTGGATGTTGTGCAGAGCACACTCGGTCAAGGACGTGGTGAATTTTCGCGGCAGGCGCAACGCCGTTCAGGCTGCAGGGTGACGGAACGCACGCCGACGAAAAAACGGCGCACGTCCGCTTTTCGTCGTGGTCCGCGGCCCCCAGGGCTGGAATATGACCGTCCGCAGGCGGACGGCTGACCGGGGCTCACCACGCCGGTCCACCTTTTTCGACGCCACGATCTTAGCACGGGAGCCAGCCCAGGGAAACCCCGTGCAACGGCGTTCAGACGGCCTTGGCCAGTCCTTCCGCTTCCCAGGCAGCCTTGACGCTGTCGCGCTGGGCGACTCTTGCCAGGAAGGCTTGCACATTCGCCAGCGCGGACAAATCCACGCCCAGGCCCGGCGCCCAGCCCGTGATGACGAACAGGTAGGCGTCGGCCACCGTGAACGTGTCGCCCGTCAGGTAGTCCTGGCCTTCCAGGCGGCTATCCACCCATTTGTATTTCTTGCCCAGTTGCTCAATGAATAAGGCCTTGGTGGCCGTGTCGATGCGGGAATCGAACAGGGGGCTGAACGATTTATGCAGCTCGGACGTGATGTAGTTCTGCCACTCCAGCACCTTGTAGCGGGCCAAGCTGCCCACGGGCGGCAATAGATCCTGCTTGCCGGCCCGTTCGGCGATGTACTGGGCGATGACGGGGCCTTCGCTCAAGGTCGTTCCATCGTCGAGTGCCAGCAGCGGCACTTGTCCCTTCGGGTTGAGTTCATAGTAATTGCCGCCTTCCTGCGTGCGGTGCTGTCCCAGGTCGACCTTGACCAAGGTGAATGGCGTGCCCGTTTCGCGCAGGATGATGTGCGGCGCCTGCGAGCAGGCGCCCGGCGAGTAAAAGAGTTTCATGGCGATCCTGTCCTTGAAAAGGTGGGGAAGATGCCACTATAGACCTGCGCCGTCGCACGGTAAACGCATGTTCGCGTGGCGACTATTTCTGCCCGGTGCACGATTGCGCTGGCTCAAACGGCCATCGGCCGCGCCGGCGGAACGTCATCGCATCAGGGAACTTCTTTGGGCAGGGGAGGCTATAATCCGGGCACGTTGACAAGTGTTGCTCAACGTCATTACGAGGCCGCCCATGCATAAACTGATTTCCGAACTCACCCGACTGTACCTGTTCGAGGAACAGCAGCACTACGTCGATGCGCAGGGCGGCGCGCAGCCGTTGACGCCGGCCGTGCTGGCGCGCCATCTGTCGGGCGAACAGACGGTGGCCGTACAACTCGTGACCGAAAGCGGCCTGACGCGCGCGCTGGTGCTGGAGTTTGGCGGCAAGGGCGGCGGCGAAGCGCACTGGAGCGCGCTGTGCACGATTGCCAATGCCGTGCAGCATGAGCTGGACTTGCCGGCGCCCGCCGTCAGCATCTCGGGCACGGCGTTCCAGCTGTGGCTGTCGCTGGCCACGCCCGTGCCCGTCGCCCAGGCGCGCCAGTTCGCGCAGCTGCTGCGCTCGACCTTTTTACCTGCCTCGACCGACATCCTCGCCACCGCGCCGCCAGACTACGTGGAGCAGGTGGCGCTGCCGCCATGTTTGCAGCCGTCGGGCAAGTGGGCCGCCTTCATCCACCCCAGCATGGGCGCCGCCTTCGTCGACGAACCTGGCCTGGACATGCCGCCGCCGCCATCCGCCCAGCTGGGCTTCCTGGAAAGCTTGCGCAGCATCAACCCCGCCCAGTTCGCGCAGGCGCTGGCGAAATTGCAGGGACATGCGGGGCTGGCTGTCGCCGTGCCCGCTCCCGTCGCCGCCGTATTGCCAGTGATAACGTCCGCCACTGCGCCGGGCTTGCTGCTGCAGGACGCCACGCTGGAAGACATCGTGCGCTGGCTGCATGCGCGCAATATCGAGCCGACGTTCCGGCACAGCTTGCCGTAACGGGGCGATTGCGGATGTTGGCGGCAGGCGGCCAGCAGCGGACATCTGACGGATGTGACAATGTATGTATTTTTCTTACCCGCAATTTGCTATTCTCTACGGCCGCGCTGGCCCATGTCGGCAATGCAAAGTCAGGCCGAGCAGCGTCCTATATTAATTCCAGGAAACCATCAATGCACTTGCCCGCCGAGAAAAACGCCCCCCTAGATTTTGATTTCATCATCGGCGATTGGCTGGTGAAACATCGCCGGCTCAATTCCAGATTCACCAATTGCAAGGAATGGACGGAGTTTGACGGGCTCTCTTCGACCGTCAAGACACTGGGTGGCTTTGGAAACCTGGAGGACAACGTTCTCTATTTCCCGGAAGGTAGCTTCCGGGCCCTTGCCCTGCGCTCGTTTTGTGTGAAATCCGACGCCTGGTCGATCTGGTGGCTCGATGCACGCAAGCCGACGACGCTCGATGTCCCTGTCGTTGGAAAGTTTTCCAATCACATCGGCGTATTTTTTGCAGATGACCTACTCGATGGCCAGGCAATAAAAGTACGCTTTACCTGGACTGCCACCCCTGGGGAAAATCCCCGTTGGGATCAGGCTTTTTCCAAGGACCAAGGAAGAACATGGGAAACGAACTGGACTATGGACTTCGTGCGCGCCACACAGGAAATGGCAGCCATTCAGCCTTGAAGGCTGAGACTGCCAACGGCGGCAAGCGTCCAGAAGAGGCCGGTCGCGCTTTTAGCTCTTCCTTCAGCCGAGCTTAGCTGCGCCGCTGATCATTTACATTAGGCTGCTCGTGAGAACAAATTTTCATTGCACCTCGATCGAAGATTATGGCAACGGCCGGTTGGCAATTGTTCGTGGCTCATTATCGTCGGGAACTGTATCCACTGAGATGTCACTTCATATTGGATTGAGTGGCACATTCGGCATGACGATTCCAATCACTGACATACTCGATTCCGGCGAGCTATTGATTGACTGCGACGATCAAGAAGGCGTGGAGATGCTTCTTGCATTTGAGGTGGTGCACGAAGATCTCGATCTTGGGTAGAACTCAATATCATCATGCCTACGCTCAAGTGTCCGTTTTGGGGCTGAAGCCGGCAGCGACGGCAACCGGCCAAGAGCGGACGTAACGTTTCCTTCTACAAACCACATTCCTAACGTATGAGTTATTCAATTCAAGCCATTATCGCCAAGCAAGGAATTTTTGCTAAGGGGCTCTACAGAATATATGTTCCACGCTTGGCGCTCACGGGCCAGTTGCATATATCGAAGCAGAGTTCTTCGGTGGAAGTGGCATGCAAGCTCACGTATTGATTCCAGGGCAAGGCGCCGATACGCTCGTTGTCGTTTCAGACGACGCCATCAATCTGGCGCTTGGTTGGCTTGGTTGGCTTGGTGTGCAGCCTCTCGACAACGAAGATCAGTTTGATACAGTTGGGCTTAACAAGCATCGAGAAACCGATTCGTGGATTGTCGGCAGTCATCCTTAAGGTATGCAACGGGGTGGAACCTGGCCACTACGGCAACCGGCCAGTATCAGCGGTTTCGAACAGAAGGATTGAGACATGGACCCGATTCTACTTTTTATAGTCGAGGATGCTTTTCAAATTACCGGTCGTGGATGCGTTCTTGCCCCTGGGCCCTCGGCAGAGCAAGGTAGCCAACGAGTTCGAATCGGGGATGGTCTGCGCTTGCGCAAGCCAGATGGGCATAGCTTTGACACTGTGATTCAAGGCGTGGAAATGATAGGGCGCCGTCCCAGACCAAAGGTCATCACAGCGCCAATCCTTTTGCCAAGAAACGTTAAGAAAGGTGATATTCCAATAGGAACTGAAGTGTGGCTTCTTCCTTCAACCTGATGTCAATGTACTCAACGCAGTTCAACGCCTGAAATAGGCATTGCGCTCATCTGCATAGTCCTGTGTCCGCTTTGGGACTATTGTGTTGAAAAACGCGGGTACGTTGACGATTACATAGAAATCCTGCCAGCCTGGACTGGCCAGAACCACCGCTATTGAACGATCACCGACTGCTTGGAGGTCCGAGGCATCCCGGAATGGTTGCCGCTCGACAATGTCAAGACAATAGGCCAGAAGCAGTCAGTCAGTCAGTCAGTCAGTCAGTCAGTCAGTCAGTCAGTCAGTTTGACTGGCTTACCCTGATTTCGGCATCAAATTTTTGTCGGCTCACCATGTCTGGAATGAAATCCTGTGAAATATCTTTTCAGTATTATCGCGGTGTTTGCTTGTACGAATGTGCATGCTGCTGCATGGCAGCCTGCCAGCGGATACCAGCAATTGCCGATCTGGCCAGGAGTGATACCTGACGCGAAATCAGCCGCCGGGCCGGAAGACGAGGTGACGTTACGGGAAGATCGGCTCATCGCAGGAAGGCCCTGGCTGGAACTGGATAACGTCACGCGGCCGACGATGACAATTTACTCGCCAAAGGGAAGAAACACGGGCGCTGCCGTTATCGTTTTTCCCGGCGGAGGCTATTGGGGGCTGGCCATCGACCTGGAAGGAACGGAAGTTTGTGACTGGCTGACATCGACTGGTATTACGTGCGTGCTGTTGAAATATCGTGTCCCCGGATCAGGTCCCCACTGGGACCAAATCCGTAATGTCCGTGTCATTCCAAGGACGCATACGGCGTTGCAAGATGCACAGAGAACGTTGGGCCTCGTTCGCCATCATGCCGTTGACTGGAAAATTGACCCGAACAAGATCGGGGTGCTGGGGTTTTCTGCCGGCGGTCACCTGGTCGCGTCTATCAGTACGCATCATCAGCGGATATATGCGCCTGTCGACAAGGCAGACGAGGAAAGCTGTCGTCCCGATTTTGCGGTGTCTCTTTATCCTGGCCATATGTCGGTCAACTATAGAGACGACCTTTCAAGGCTGAACCCAAGCATTGAAGTCACCAGTCAAACACCTCCGACCTTCCTGCTGCATGCGCAAGACGATCCGGTAGACCCGGTAGAGTTTTCTCTTCTTTATTATGCGGCCCTGAAGAATGCGAATGTACCCGTTGAGATGCATTTGTTCGCCGAGGGAGGGCACGCGTTCGGGCTCCGTCCTACGCAGTTTCCAATCACGAAGTGGCCCACCTTGGTTGAAACGTGGCTGGGTACGATGGGAATGATACCGAAGAAATAATAATGCATGCAATCTGGCCTATGAATATCAACTACACATCCGATCAGCCATGCGCCGAGGCGTTCAAGGCACTGTACGACAGTTCCATTCTTGACGATTGTCGCGACGCCGGCATTGCGGATGTCCAGCTTTTCAGCGCCAAAGGCAAGTCGCTATTCTACGAAAAACTGGAATTTTCCTCGCGACCGGAAGATGCGCCCGGCATGCAATTCAGGACCGCCACCTGAGTACTGCGGCCGCAGCCTCGCGCCAGATATCTCTCTGGCCGGCATGCTGACTTCAAGCCGCCATTTCCCTGGCCAAGGTCAACACCAGTTCCGCCGCCCCCATTTCCCGCGCCAGCGGGGCGCCCTGGCCGGCCCACTGTGCGGCAAATTCGCTGTTGCCGTGCTGGCTGGCCAGCGCGTTCAATTGTTTGGCGGCATCGTAGGCGACGGGGTAGTCGGCTGGCGGCGGGCTGCCTGGCGCCTCGCCATACTCGATCAAGCGGTTCACCATGCCGCGCGCCAGGCGGCCCGAGAGCACGCTGGTCAGGCGCGTGGCCGATGCCCGCGCGCTTTTCAGGTTGGCCCGATAGCCGGCATTGGCCGACGATTCCGGGCACAGCACGAACGCCGTGCCCAGCTGGGCGGCTGCGGCGCCCAGGTCCAGCGCGGCGCGGATACCTTGTCCATCCATGATGCCGCCGGCGGCGATCAGGGGTAGCGTGGTGTGGCCCGCCAGCAGGCGCAGCAGCACACTGGTGCTGTGGTGCTCGTCCGGCGCTTGCGGGTCGAAAACCCCGCGATGTCCACCCGCTTCCACGCCTTGCGCCACGATGGCGTCGACTCCCGCCTGTTCGATCAGGGTCGCTTCGCGCAGATTCGTGGCCGTGGCCATGGTGTAGATGCCGGCCTGGCGCAGGGCGGCAATCTGCTGCTGCGTCGGCACGCCGAAATGAAAGCTGACGACGGCGGGGCGCTGTTCCAGCAACAGGGCGAATGCCGCCTCATTGCCGATGAACGTTTCGTAGATTTCGTCGAGCGCCACGGGCGCGGCCGCGCCCAGCTCGGCAAACAGGGGCGCCAGATGGGCCAGCCAGGCCGCTTCGCGCTGCGCATCGCGCACGGCCGGCGCATGGCAAAACACATTCACATTGAAGGGGCGGTCCGTCAGCGCGCGCGTGTCGACGATCATCTGGCGCGCCTGCGCCACCGTGCCCGCGCCGATGGCGAGCGAGCCGAGACCGCCCGCGTTCGAGACGGCGGCGGCCATCCGGGGCGTGGAGATTGCGGCCATCGGCGCCTGGATGATGGGAAATTGCAAGCCGAGACGGTCGAGGAAGGGCTGGATTGAAGTCATGATGTTTCCTTCATGAAGTTGAGGATGCTGCATTCAATTCGTATTTTGAGAATATAATAGCAAAATCATTTTCAAAGGGGGAATACGATGGAGTCCGAATCATTGCGGATTTTTTGCTCTGTCGCCAGTGAACTGAGCGTCACCCAGGCCGCAGCCCGGCTGGGCCGGGCGCCGTCCAGCGTCACCACGCGCATCCAGCAGCTCGAAGCCGATATCGGCGCGCAATTGTTTGTGCGCGCGAATAAACGCATGGCCCTGACGGCGGCGGGCGAGCGCTTTCTCGATTACGCGCAGCGTTTGCTGGCGCTGGCGGAAGAAGCGCGGCACGTCGTCACGGGCGGGCGCGAGGGCGGCACCTTGCGCGTGGGCAGCATGGAAAGCACGGCGGCCAGCCGCCTGCCGGCGCTGCTGGCCGCGTATCACGCCCGCCATCCGGCGACGCGTTTGGCGCTGAGCACGGGGCCGTCGCGCCCCCTGATCGAGCAAGTGCGCACGGGTTTGCTCGACTGCGCCTTCGTCGCCTTGCCGCCCGCCTTCGGCGGCGCCGTCGCGCTGGAGGAACTTGGCCTGGCATCAACGGCCGTGTGGCGCGAAGAACTGTGTTTGCTGCTGCCGGCCAGCGAAGGGCCGCTGCGCCGCGCCGTGGACGTGCGCACGCGCTCGCTGGCGGCCTTTCCGCAGGGCTGTACCTACCGTGGCATCGCCGAAGAGCTGCTGGGCGTGGCCGGCAGCACGCAGTGGCAGGTGCAGGAAATGAGCTCGTATCACACCATGATCGCCTGCGTGGCGGCCGGCGCCTGCGTGACCGTGTTGCCGGCCAGCGTGCTGGCGCTGTCGGATGCGCCTGCCACCCTGAAAACACTGTCGGTTGGGCACGCCGACACCATGCTCGTGTGGCGCGCCGGGTTCGACGTGCCCGCCTTCCAGCAGTTGCTGGCGCAAGTGGACCAGGCGTCCCCATGAGCGCGGGCGCCAGGCTGCGCGCGGCCATCGCGGCGGCCGTCATTCTCGCCATCGGCATGGGCTTTGGCCGTTTCGCCTTTACGGCCATCTACCCGCACATGGTGGCGGAAGGCATCTTGAGCTTGCGCGACGGCAGCCTGGCCGCCTCGGCCAACTATGCCGGTTATTTGCTGGGCGCCATCCTGGCCATGCGCGCGCGGGCCCACAATGCGCACCAGCTGTGCCTGTGGTCGGTGGCTGGCACGGCGCTGTGCCTGGGCGTGCTGGCCTTGACTATGCCCGTCTGGCTCATCGTGACGGTACGGGGCGTGGCGGGTGTCTTCAGCGCCCTGGCCATGGTGGCCGCCTCGCTATGGCTGCTAGTGCAGCGCGGACATGGTCGCGGCACGCCGCTGCTGTATGCGGGCGTGGGCGCGGGCATCGCCGTGTCGGCCGAATTGCTGGTGCTGGCTTCGCAACTGGGCTGGCACAGCGCCGGCATGTGGCTGCTGCTGGCCGGCGTCACCGCGCTGCTGGGGCTGGCGGCCGCGCCCGCCATTGCCGCCAGCGGCCAGGCGACGCTGGACGTGCCGGCGCAAGTTGGCGCAATTGCGCTGGCGCCCGTGGCGCCGTGGCCGCTGGTGCTGATCTACGGACTGGCTGGGCTCGGTTACATCGTCACGGCCACGTATTTGCCCGTGCTGGTCGGCACGGCCTTGCCCGGACTCAATTCAGCCCACGTGTGGGCCGTGTTCGGCCTGGGTGCGGCGCCCTCGTGTTTCCTGTGGCACCGCCTGCACGAGCGATTTGGCACGCGCCAGGTGCTCAGGCTCAATTTGCTGCTGCAGGCGCTGGGCGTGGCCTTGCCCGTGCTGGCGCCCTCGGCCGCCGGTTACTTGCTCAGCGCCATCCTCGTCGGCGGCACGTTCGTCGGCACGGTGACCGTCGCCATGCCGGCCGCGCAACGGGCCGCCGTCAAGGCAGGGACCAGCATGATGGCCGTCATGACGGTGGTGTATGGCGTGGGCCAGATCGTCGGCCCCGTGCTGGCCGGCAGCCTGTATGCGCAGTCGCACAGTTTTAATAGCGCGCTGCTGGCGGCGGCCGGCGCGCTGCTGCTGGCCATAGTCGTGAGCTTGCGGCTGTAAGACTCAGAGACCGAAGGCGCAGCGCATGAAGTCGCCCCGGATGTCGTTGATCCTGTCGAACGCGCGCGTGTAATACAGCTTGTTCGTCAGCAGCACTGCATAGCGGCCGCGCCGGGGGCTGAGCCACATGGCCGTGCCCGTGAAGCCCAGGTGGCACCAGACGTCGTCTTGCGGCCCGGTGCCTGCCGCCGGGTGCCAGAACAGGCCACGCGATGGAGTCAAGGACCCCGTCCGCACCGTCAGCGATTCCCTCACCCAATCGGCGTCGAACACCGCGCCATGCGGAATCAGCATTGCCCGCAGGAAGCGCTGCAGGTCCGGCACGTTGGAAAACAGGCCCGAAATGCCGCACACGCCGCCCAGCAGCCGGGTTGAAAAGTCATGCACCGTGCCGGCAAGATGGGCGCCTGCTTCGTCGCAGTACTCGGTCGGCGCGACCAGCTGGCCTTGCCGTGGCGCCACAGGACCATAGCCCGTGGCGGCCATGCCCAGAGGCTGCAGCACATGCTCGGCCAGCGCCAGGTCCAGCGGCATGCCCAGCAGCCTCTCGATGACCAGGCCGAGGATCAGGGCTGCACGGTCCGTGTATTCCACGGCTACGCCCGGCGTGCCTTCCAGCGGCTCGCGCAGCACGCCGCGCACGATATCGTCGTACACGTCGCCATAGCTGGCGCGCAGGCGGGCGCGCAGCGGCAAGCCGGCCGTGTGCGTCAGCAGCTGGAAAACCGTGATGGGCGCCAGTGCATAGCCTGCCGTGCCGGGCAGCAGGTCGGCCAGCCGGCTGTCCAGGGCCAGGCGTTTCTGGCCAATCAGCCTGCCGATCAGCGACCAGACGCTGATGATCTTGGTCAGCGAGGCGATGTCGAACAAGGTGTCGACCTGCATCGCGGCGCTGGCGGGCTCGGGCGTGAGCCGCCCGGCCGCGCCCATGATGTGGTGGTCGACGCTGCCCACGGCCCAGGCCGCGCCCGGAAAAACGTGTTCGCGTACGCCGGCTTGCGCCAGCGCCGTCAGTTTGTCTGCCAGGTGTGCTATTGGCATATTGATTGTGTCGTGGATATCTTGCGATGCTCTGCCGCTGCGCCCCCTAGCCAGCGCGCCACCGACTGCGCCACCCATTCCCCCTCGTCCAAGGGCAAGTCGTGGCCCGCGGCGCCGTGGATCAAACAATCGGCTTGCCAGGCGCGCGCCAGTTGCTGCGAGCAGCGGTGGTCGACCAGCCGGTCTTGCGCGCCGGCCATCACCAGCACGGGCATGGTGGGGCGGCTTGCGGGTGCGCGGTAGCGGGCGGCCGACAGCAGCTGGCGCAGCGCGTTGCGCCGGCTGACCGGGTATTCTTGCTGAAAACTGAGCCAGTCGGCCAGCAGCGCGGGATTGCCGCCAGCATGCCGCTGGCTGGTCAGGCGCAGGATCAGACTTTCCTGGCTACTTTTGTCGCCCAGCAGCAGCTGGCGCAGCAGCGCGCCATAGTTCTGCCAGCGCAGGCGC
The DNA here is from genome assembly GCF_002813325.1 of Janthinobacterium sp. 64. Taxonomy (NCBI): domain Bacteria; kingdom Pseudomonadati; phylum Pseudomonadota; class Betaproteobacteria; order Burkholderiales; family Oxalobacteraceae; genus Janthinobacterium; species Janthinobacterium sp. 64. Next base: position 458,668 of record NZ_PHUG01000001.1, read on the forward strand.
CGGTAAAACGGACTATACGGCCGCATGCTGGTGTTGATCAGTACGCAGCGGGCGATTTCCTGCGGGTAGCGGCTAGCCCATTCCACGGCCACCATGCCGCCCAGCGACAGGGCCAGCAAGTGGTACGGCGCGGCGACGCCGCGGGCCAGCAAGTCTGCGCGACAGTCTTCCACCATGGCGGCCACGCGGGTGGCGCTGTCCTGCGCGTGGTGCGTGCCGTTGCCGGGCAAATCGGGCGTGACGATGTGGGCGCCGCGCAAGGCGCGCGCGAGGGTGGCGGGAAAGCTGCCCCAATGGCGCTGTTCGCGCATCAGGCCGCGCAATAAAACCCAGGTGTGCGCTCCGTTCATGATTCGTACCATTGCGCCAGCGCGCGCCGGCGCTGGGCCTTGCGCAGCAAGCCTTCCGGCATCCAGCGGCCGTGGCTGCTGGCGGCGCGCATGAGGAAATCGAACCACACGAGGTGCCGGCGCAGCACGCGCTGCAGCCGGTGCGCGGCCGTGGGATTAAAGATGCTGACCCGGTTGAACAGCTGGCGCGGGTTTTTCTTGACCCATAGCCACGATCCCATTTCCAGCGTCAGCGGCAGGAACACGCGCCCGCTGTAGCTGGTGCCGTTCAGGTACAGATAGTCCCACAGGTCGCCATGCGTGCGGTATTGCCGGCTTTGCGGCTCGAATACATAGTTGTGGTTGGGGTAGCTCTGGCTGAACAGCTCTTCCAGTGCGCCGATCTCGGCCAGGTGTTCGATGGGCACCTTGGTGTGCGCATGGGGAAACCAGATGCGGTCGCGCAAGCCGAAGCCGGAATGGCAATCGAGGGCGATGCTGAACTGGCGCGACAGCAGTTCGCGCTCGACGAGGTCGCACACGGCCTGGCTTTCCGCTTCCATCGGTCCCTCCGCCGCGCCGCGGTACCAGGGCAGGCGCGCGCTGTAGCGCTGGCCACCGAGCATGAACGGCACTTTTTCGCGCGCGCTCAATGGCGCATTGCGCATCAGGTCCACGCCTTGCGGATTGCAGCGCGTGGCTTGCCACATGCCGCCCGGATTGACCAGCGGCATGAACACGAGGCGCATGCTTTCCAGCTGCTGGTGCAAGGTGGCGTCCCAGCGCAGGCGCGCGATCAGGCTTTCCAAAAAGGAGAGCAGCACTTGCGTGCCGATGCGTTCGAGGCCGTGGATGCCGCCAAAAAAGCCCAGCACGGGCACGTCGGGGCTGGGATTGCCCATGGCGATCGAGTACACGGGAAACTCGCGCCCATCCATGGCGATGCTGCAGGGCGCGGCCACTTCCAGGTGGCTGCCGCCCTCGTCGATGAGGCGTTTCAGCATGACCAGCTCGGGCAGATTCTTTTCGATCATCAGGCGTCTGAAAGGGAGAGTAGCAGCCAGTGTAGCCGAAATCGCCGCCGCGCCCGACGTCCCGCATGGCGAAATTTGCGCACGCTGCTGATGTCACGAAGCCGTCATGTTTGCTGTGTAGGCTATTGCAGTTGACGCAAGAATTATTACTTGGCAATACCCCATTTCCACGCAGTTCCACCCTCACACGATAGCGACACGATAGCGATATGACAGGCAGCCCGGCATCCGTGCATGTGCTAGCGCTGGCGGGATACCTGGTACTGCTGGGTTTCCTGACCGCGGTGGGACCGGTGCGGGCGCAACCGGCCGATGGTCCCGTGCTGCAGTTCGATATCGCCGCGCAAAACCTCGGCGATGCGCTCGACCTGTACAGCCGCCGCACGGGCATTGCCGTGCTGATGGACCAGCGCTACGCGCAGCGCCAGTCGGCCGCCGTGCGCGGCCCCCATGCGGCGGACGCGGCCCTGCAAGTTTTGCTGGAAGGCACGGGCCTGCTATCGCGTCTGTCCGATGCGCAAGCCGTCATCGTGTATGCGCCGGCCGCAGCTGAATTGCCGCAAGTCAGCGTCGTGGCCGCCGCCGATATTCCCGGCGCCACGCAGGGCGGCGGCGACCATGCGGCCTATGTCAGCCGCTTGCAGCACGTGCTGCTGGGACTGCTGTGCCGCGCGGCGCAGACGCGTCCCGGCGGCTACCGGCTGGCGCTGCAACTGTATCTGAACCGCGCCGGCGTGGTGGACCGCGTGCACCTGCTCGACAGCACGGGTTTGCGCGCGCGCGACACGGCCATCGCGCGCGTGGTGCTGGGCATGCGCGTGGGCGCCGCGCCGCTGCCCACGATGCCGCAGCCCGTCTCCATCCTGCTGCTGCCGCAAGGGCCGGGCAGCGAAGTCGATTGCGCCGGTGTGCCGGGTAGAAACGCGCCATGAGCCTGCCCGACCTGCGCACCAAGCTCAAACGCCACCTCAGTTCGCGCTACGCCGTGCTGCGCTGGCGCCTTGAAAGGGTGGTCGGCTGCAAGCACCATGCGGCCGATGCGCTGCAGGAAACCTGGCTGCGCCTCGAAGCGATGGTGGCGCCGGGGCCGGCCGCCGCGCCCGTCCACAATCCCGACGCCTATCTGCTGCGCATGGCGGCCAATATCGCCACCGATGCCTACCGCCGCGACCGCATCATCGTCACCGAGCGCGAACGCGAAGAGCTGATGCACATGGCCGATGAGGCCGGCGACGACATCAGCGACCCGGCGCGCATCGTCTCGGCGCGGCTCGACGTGCAGGCGCTCGACTCTGCGCTGGCGGGCCTGTCGCCGCGCCGCCGCGCCATTTTGACCGGCGCCAGGGTCGATGGCTTGCTCAATGAAGAAATTGCCGAGCGTTTCGGTATTTCCGTGGCGATGGTGAAGAAAGAATTGCAGGCCGCCATGCAACACTGTAAAACGTGCATGGCCGACGCCGAGGCCGTCCAGCGCAGCGATGTGTCGGGCCGCCGTAAATATTGATGAAACTGATGACTGCACCTGACCGCGATCCACGCGACCCTCTAGAACATAGCGACACTGCCATCGGCCAGCAAGCCGCCGCCTGGTGGGCGCGCCTGCGTTCCGACGATTTCACGCAGGCCGATGCCAAGGCCTTGCGCGCCTGGTGCGCGCGCAGCCCCGAGCATGCGCGCGCCTGGCGCGAACTGCAACACCTGTGGCAGGCGCTCGATCCTGCCTTGACCCGCGCCGCCGCGCCACAGCGGGCGAACGTGCTGGCGTTTCCCCTCCGGCCGGGACGGCGTGCCTTCCTCGGCGGCGCGCTGGCCGCCGGCGTGGCCGTGCTGGCCCTGCGTCCGCCGCTGGGTGCCTGGCCTTCGCTGCAAGAGTTCGCCGCCGACTACCGCACTGGCACGGGCGAGCAGCGGCAAGTGGCCCTGTCGCAGCAGATGTCAGTGCAGATGAATACGCAGACGCGCATCGATGTGCGCGCGCCGGAAGCGATCGAACTGCTGGGCGGCGAAGCGGAAATCCTCGCCAGCGGCGCGCGCCAGCCCGTGACGGTGCTGGCGGGGGCGGGGCGCATGCTGGCGCAGTCGGCCCGCTTCAATGTGCGCCACACGGACGCCGCCGTCTGCGTCACCTGCCTGGCGGGCGCCGTGGAAGTCGTCTGGCAACAGCGGCGCCAGACTCTCGATGCGGGGCAGCAACTGGTGTACGACGAACGGGGCGTGCAGGCGGCCACGGCCGCACCAAAGGGCGAGGCCAGCGCCTGGCGCACGGGTGCGCTGTCGTTTGTCGGCAAGCCGCTGGCCGACGTGGTCGATGAAATCAACCGCTACCGGCCCGGCCGCGTGCTGCTGCGCAATGCCGAGCTGGGCCGGCGCCTGGTGCGCATGCGTTTTTCCATCGGGCAAACCGATGGCGCGCTGGCGATGATACGCGACCTGTACGGCGCGCAAATGACCAGCCTGCCAGGCGGCATCGTGCTGCTCAGCTGATCCCGTGTTTCCCTTTGGCAGGTTGATTTAAGAATATTTGAAAATATTTTTCAAAAATCATTATCCCTTCCGCCATCGAGCTACGTCATGGAGGCATGGACGCCTGCGCCACCGCCAGGCTCCGTTCCCTACTCTCTAGCCAGGAAACCATTGCCATGACCAAGTTTTACACTGCCCAGCGCCCAGTCCCGAACGTCGACACGGGCGCGCAGCGATCCTCCACGCTGGGCAGCCGCTTGCGGCTCACGCCGCTCGCTTACGCACTGACCACCATGCTGATGGCGGGCGCCTTCACCACGCCGGCGCGCGCGCAGCAGGCGTTCAGCGGCGGCTGGTTCGCGGCCAAGGGCGCGGCGCAAAACACGGCTTCGACGTCGGGACGCCTGCCGAATGGCCAGCCGCTGCCGCTGGGCAGCCGTCCCGACGGCCAGCAACAGCAGGCGAACCAGCAGTTGCAGCGTTCGCTCAACAACCTGAACCTGGCCGCGCGCGCCATCGCCGCGCAGCAAGCATCCCAGGCGCAGGCGCGCCAGGCGGCAGCCGGCGGCGCCAGTGTGCCAAATGGCCTGGCGCAGGGCGGCTTGCAGGTCGACACCAACAGCCTGACGGCCGGCTGGCTCAATGCCCAGGGTCCCGTGCAGACGGTGGCGAACGGCAAGACGGCCGTGGTGGTGCAGCAGACGGCGGACAAGGCCATCCTGAACTGGGAAACTTTCAACGTGGGCAAGGACACGACCTTGACCTTCCAGCAGCAAAAGGATTGGGCCGTGCTGAACCGGGTCAACGATCCGCTGGCGCGTCCCAGCCAGATCCAGGGCCAGATCAAGGCCGACGGCACGGTGATGCTGGTCAACCGCAACGGTATCGTGTTCAATGGCACGAGCCAGGTCGACACGCGCAGCCTGGTGGCGGCAGCGGCCCGCATCAGCGATGCGCAATTCCAGAAAAACGGCATCTACAGCCCCGGCACGGCCGGCGCCGCAACGTTCACCGATGCGGACGGCAAGGTACAGGTGCAGGCGGGTGCGCGCCTGGCCAGCAACGCTCCCAAGGGCAGCACGGAAGGCGGCGGTTACGTGATGCTGCTGGGTAAAGAGGTGCACAACGGGGGCGAGATCAATACGCCCAAGGGCCAGGCCCTGCTGGCCGCCGGCGACAGTTTTACGATTAAAAAAGGCGTGGGCACGGATGGCAATCCGCTGTCGAGCACGCGCGGCAGCGAAGTCACGCCGCAGTTCGCGGCCGGCGGCACGGCGGGCAAGGTTGTCAACACGGGCCTGATACAGGCGCGTGAAGGCGACATTACCCTGGCGGGCCGCGACGTGCGTCAGGAAGGTGTCGTTCTCGCCACTACCACGGCCGCCACGCGCGGCACCGTGCACCTGAACGCCCTGGGCAGCGACGCTGCCGTCACCGTGGGACGCGGCGCCACCACGGCCATCCTCGTCGAAGACGATGGCAAGACGACGGCGCTCGACAGCCAGCGCGACGCCATGCGCGGCCCGGCCGTGTCGGCGGAGCAGAATATCTCGCTCGTCAACGACCGCCGCGACCAGTCGCGCATCGAGATCGGCAGCGCCGGCACGGTGGAATTCATCGGTGACTCGCTGACCCTGGCCACGGGCGGCCAGATCGCCGTCAATGCGGCCAGCCGCAGCCTCGTGCGCGATGGCGCCCAGCTTGACGTGTCCGGCGCCGTGGGCGTCAAGGTGGCCATGGCGGCCAACAATATCGAAATCAATGTGCAGGGCAACGAGCAGCGCGATGCGCCCGTCAACCGCGACGGCAAGGCCCTGATCAACAACAGCATCTGGGTCGACCGCCGCAAACTCGTGTTCGTACCGAAGGGCACGAACGGCTACGACAGCGACCGCTGGTACACGGCCGGCGGCTTGCTGGAAGTGGCCGGTTATCTGGGCACGCAGGGTCACTCCGTCAGCGAATGGATGGCGCAGGGCGGCACGGTCAGCTTCGGCGGCAAGGATGTCGTCACGCAGGCCGGCTCCGGCATCAATCTGTCGGGCGGCACCCTCGACGTGCAGACGGGCGCGCTGCGCCAGACCTGGCTGAAAGGCGCGGACGGCAAGCTGTACGAAGCGGGCAGCGCGCCGGCCGACCTGGCCTATCTTGGCGTGTACAAGGGTTACGAGGAAGAACACGCGCGCTGGGGCAAGGATGCCAGCGCGTTTTACGCCAGTCCCTTGATCGCCGCGCAAAAACGCCTGGAAAACGGCTACACGGTGGGCCGCGACGCGGGCAAGCTGGTCATCGCCACGGGGTCGGCCGTGCTGGAAGGGGCGATTGCTGGCGAGGTCTTCCAGGGCGAGCGCCAGACGCAGACACCGCAAGCGCTGCTCGACGGCTACCAGCAGTCGCAGCTGGCGGCCGCGCAGCGGGGTCAATTGATCGTCGGCCAGTACCAGCCGATGTTCGACAAGCGCACGGGCGTGCTGCAGCATGCGCTGTCGGCCGTCATGGACGAGGTGCGCCTGACGCGCGTGCAGGACGGCATCGCCGCCGGCCTCGGCGTGACTGGCGCGCTGGACGCTGAACGCGAGGGCAGGCTGCTGCTCGACACCAATTTACTGAACAGCCAGCAACTGGGCGCCATCCGCCTCGCCGCCAAGGGCGCGATCACCGTCGACAGCGCGCTGCAAGTGGCCGACGGCGGCAACATCACCCTGTTCGGCAATGACGTGGCCATCAACAGCAGCTTGCGCAGCCATGGCGGCAGCATCCTGGCCGGCAATGTGCTGAACCAGATCGGCGCGCTGGGCATGTTGGACACCGTCGTCAACCCGGGCGGGCCTGCGGGCAAGCTGCTGCTGGCCGATGGCGTGACCCTCGATACCAGCGGTCTGCTCAGCAGCGTGCTGCGCGACCCGCTGGCCGCCGCCGGCCTGCCGTACCTGAACGGCGGCACGGTATCGTTGCGCGCGTTTGGCGACGTGCGCATCGGCAATGGCAGCCTGATCGACGTGACCTCGGGCGCGGCCATCCTGTCGCAGGCGAAACAGCAGGGCGGCAAGGGCGGCAACGTGGCCCTGGCCAGCTATGGGCCGGAAGCCGACCTGGTGCTGGGCGAGGGCGCACAAGTGCGCGGCCACGGCGTGGCCGGTGGCGGCAAGCTGGAATTGCAGGCGAACCAGATCGTGATCGGCCACATGGAAAAACCCGGGGCAGGCACCCTGCAGCTGGGCGGCGACTTCTTCGACAAGGGTTTTTCCAGCTACAGCCTGCTCGGCAAGCAGGGCGTGACGGTGGCGGACGGCACGCAGGTCGACGTGCGCATGCCCGTGCTGCGCGTGGTGGACAATGAAAAACTGGCGCTGTGGACGCCGGAACAGTTTACGGAAAACGCGCTCAAGGGCACCTTGACTCAGCGCAAGGGCGCCAGCCTGGCCCTGCAGGTGGGCGACGTGCAGTCCGATGCGGCCGACATGGCCAGCGCCGAGCTGCTGGTCGGCAAGGGCGCCGTGGTGAATGTCGATGCGGGCCAGTCCATCAAACTGGCCAGCGTGGGCCAGCTGACGGTGGAAGGGCGGCTGAACGCCTGGGGCGGCAAGATCAGCCTCGGCGGCGTGGGCGTTGCCGTGAATGTGTCCGAAGCGGTGGAAGCGGCCGGCCATGGCCGTTCCCTGTGGATAGGCGAAACCGCCGTGCTCGACGTGGCCTCGCGCGCCGTCACGGCCACGGACGTGCAGGGCCGGCGCTACGGCAAGGTGATCGATGGCGGCAGCATCGTCATCGGCGGCGAGATCGACCATGCGCAGGGCAGCACGTCGGCGGCCAGCCTGTTCGTCGTCGTGCGCGACGGCGCCGTGCTCGACGCTTCCGGCGCGCACGCGGTGCTCGATGTGAACGGCGCGGCCATCGACGTGGCCAGCGCGGGCGGCAGCATCGCGCTGGCGTCGAACAATGGCTTGTACCTGGACGGCCAGCTGCTGGCCCGGGCGGGCGGCGCGGGCGCGGCGGGCGGCAGCCTGTCCGTGGCCACGGGCACCCCCGTCTACCTGAAAGTGCTGGCCACGGACAAGGTGCTGCAGGGACGCCAGCTGGCGCTGACGCAGCGCCAGGGCGCCAGCGACCTGGCTGAACACGTGAGCGCACGGGACGCGGCGGCAACGCTGCAGTACGGCCACGGGCGTTTTTCCGTCGAGCAAGTGGAAGCGGGCGGCTTCGGCAGCCTGGCCCTGCTGGGCGCCGCCTCCTTCGATGGCGACGTGTCGCTGCATCTGCAGCAAAGCTTCCAGCTGTACGGCGCGCCCGTGCTGACACCAGGCAGCAAGCCCGGCGCGAAGGTCAGCGTTACGGCGCCGTACGTGCGCCTGGCCAGCATCAAGCCGGCCGGCAAGGATTTCTATGTCACGCCAGGCACGGCCGGGGAGTCGCCGATGGCTGGCCAGGTCAGCATCGCGGGCGACCTGATCGACGTGCGTGGCCTCGTCAATATCGTTGCCGACGACGTGCGCCTGAGCAGCCGCGGCGACTTGCGTTTCCTGCTGTCCCCGCTGGGCTGGGGCGGCGCGGAGGCGACGACGGTGCTGTCCTCGCCGGGCGACATGACCCTTGCTGCGGCCCAGCTGTACCCGGACACGGGCGCCGGCGCCGCCGTACGCGTCGGTTATGGCCGCACGGATGGAAAGTTCGGCTACGATCCGGCGCGCAGCCTGCGCATCGCCCGCACGACGGATAGCCTGCCGGCCATGCCGTATTCCGCCTTCGGCTCGCTGGAACTGGAGGCCGCGCATATCGAGCAGGGCGGCGTGGTGCGCGCACCGCTGGGGCGCCTGGCCATCGGCGCGGCCCGCTATGAAAATGACAAGAGCCTGAGCGTCAATCTGCTGGCCAACAGCATCAGCTCCGTCAGCGGCGCCGGCCTGGTCATGCCGTATGGCGGCACCGTCGATGGCCAGAGCTGGAACGTGGACGGCAAGCTGGCCACCTTCATGGGCGTGGGCGGCTTCAATGCGCAGGGCGGCTTGCGCGTCGGCGTGGAAATGGCCGGCGTGGCCGTGCAGGTGCAGCCGGGCGCACTGCTCGACCTGTCGGGCGGCGGCGAACTGACGGGCGCCGGCTTCATCGCGGGCCGCGGCGGTTCCACCGATGCGCGCTATCATCCGCTGGCGCAAGTGAATGCGAACGGCGGTTTCATCCTGCCGGGCCTGGCGACGAATCCCGTGTACGCCATCGTGCCCGGTGTGCAGGCGCCGCAAGCGCCTTCGGGCGCCGCCGATGCGGCCATCGGCCGGCAGGTGACGATAGGCAACGGCGTGCCTGGCCTGGCGGCCGGCACCTATACCCTGATGCCGTCGACCTACGCCCTGCTGCCGGGCGCCTTCCGCGTGGAACTGAACGGCCTGGCGGGGCAGGGCAGCGCCGGTACGCTGGCGCAGCCGCTGCGCAACGGTTCCTGGGCCGCGCCCGGCACCTTGTCGATCGCCGGCACGGACATCCGCGCGCCGCTGGCCAGCCAGCTGATCATCACGCCGGCCAAGGTCGTGCGCACGTATTCCCAGTACAACGAAATGGGTTATGCCGCGTTTGCCCTGGCCGATGCGCAAACGCGGGGCATTCCCCGCGCGATGCTGCCGGCCGATGCGAAAACGCTCAAGCTGAACCTGGCGCCCGGCGGCGGCCTGGAGACGTTCCAGTTCCACGGCACGGGCAAGTTCGGCGCGGCCGAGGGCGGCTATGGCGGCACCGTGGTGCTGATGTCGAGCAATACCTCCGCTGGCGAGATCGAGCTCCTCGCCGATGGCGCGCCGGCCAGCGGTGACGCGAAACAGGTCAGCATACGCGCTTCCAGCCTGAACAATATCGGCGCGGCCCGCATCGTGGTGGGCAATGCGCCCACGGTGGAATATGGCCAGGGCGGCAATTACGTGAACTTCGGCGTCCAGTCGGCGCGCGCCATCTACCTGCGCGCCGGCGCCGTCCTGTCGGCGCCCGAAGTATTCCTCGTCGCCCAGGATCCGGGCAATTCTGAACTGGGCGACGGCGTGATCGATATCGCGCCCGGCGCCGGCATCAACACCCTGGGACGCGGCAAGGCCGCGTACGACGCCAATGATGGCTTTATCTACCAGAGCCGTCCGGACGTGCACGTGCTGGCCGCGTCGAACGGCTTGCTCAATGTGGCGCCCGTCAGCGGCGCGACGCGCGGCGGCATCCGCATCGGCATGTGCGCCGCCGCTTGCGCCGGCACGGCCAGCCTGTATTCGGAAGGCACCTTGCTGCTGGCGACCAGCGGCAGCTTCCAGCTCGACGACACGGCCCGCTACGGCACGCGCAACCTGAGCCTGGCTGTGGGCGCCATCAATATCGGCTCGAACGAGGCGCTGGCGGCGGCCCAGGCCGGCGGCACGCGTCCCGCCGGTCTGACCCTGAACCAGGGTCTGCTGGACCGTTTGCTGCGCGGCGACACCAGCACGGGCGCGCCAGCGCTGCAGGCGCTGATGCTGAACGCGGCCGACAGCGTCAATTTTTATGGCGACGTGGTGCTCGACACCTACGACAAAGTCAGCGGAAAATCGAACCTGGAGCGCCTGGTGCTGACCACGCCGGCCATGTATGGCCAGGGCGGTGCCGGCACGGTGGCGACCATCCGCACGGCCAACCTGATCTGGGGCGGCGCCCTGTCGGCGCCCGGCAATGTGATCGCGCGCGGCGCCGGCACGGGCAGCGGCACCCTGAACCTGGAGGCCGAACGCATCGATTTCGGCTTCGGCCCCTTCACGCAGCCGGCCGGCGTCGCCACCTTCGACCGCATGGCGCTGGGTTTTGGCACCGTCAACCTGAAAGCGTCGGGCCAGGTCACGGCCAACCACAAGGGCAGCCTGTCCGTCTACGAGGCGCAGGGCGCGTATGAAACGGGCAAGGGCTTCCGGTACAGCGGCGGCAACCTGAACATCAGCACGCCGCTGCTGACGGGCGAGGCCGGTTCGTCGCACAGCTACACGGCGGGCGGCGCGCTGGCCGTGACGGCGCCGGCCGGCGCGCCAACCCCTTTCGCCAAAACTAACGCCGCGCTGGGCGCCCAGCTGGCCTTGAACGGCGACAGCGTGACGGTGGCGACAGCCGTGGTGTTGCCAAGCGGCAAGCTGACGATCAGCGCGCAGCACGACATCACTGTGGCCGACGCCGCGCGCATCGACATGGCGGGCCGCAAGAGCACTTTCTTCGACGTGGATAAATACAGCTGGGGCGGTGACGTGACCCTGGACAGCCGCGTCGGCGATATCCGCGCAGCGAACGGCAGCGTGATCGACCTGTCGGCCGAGAACAACCGCGCCGGCAGCCTGAAGGCCGTGGCCCTCGATGGCGCGGCCGGCATGGTGGAGCTGCAAGGCAAGATACTCGGTGGTGCCAGCGGCAGCTACGACGCGGGCGGCACCGTGGTGCCGTACAAGCTGGGCAGCGTGGACGTGCGTGCGCAAACCCTGGGCCCAAGTGGCACCCTGGACAGCCAGTTCGCGTCGCTGAACAAGCGCCTGAGCGAAGGCGGCGTGACGGGCGGGCGCAGCTTCCAGCTGAAGCAGGGCGACCTGACCATCGGCAATGAACTCAAGGCAGGCGAAGTGCAGGTATCGCTCGACAACGGCCGCCTGACGGTGGCCGGCGTGATCGACGCCAGCGGCGAGCGCGTGGGCAGCATCCGCCTGGCCGGCAAGCATGGCGTCACTCTGGCCAACAACGCCGTGCTCGACGCGCATGGCACCGTCTTGCGCGTCGACAGCTATGGCAAGATCATCGATAGCCCGAACCGCGCCACGGTGGAACTGAACGCGGGCGAGGGCGTGCTGGACCTGGCCGGCGGCGCGCAGATCGACGTGCGCCACGGCACGGCGGCCGTGCTTGGGAAGGGCAAGGGTGAATACGACGGCGCCGCGCGCGGCACGGTGGAATTGACGGCGCCGCGCCTGGGCAGCGGCGGTTCCCGCACGGACGCAGACGCGGCCACCTTCGGCGACGTCGCCATCGCCAGCGGCAGCGGTTTTACCATCCGCGGCGCGAAATCCATCGCCATCAATGCCATGCAGCGCTACGACGATGCGGCTTATGCCACGGACCTGTCGGCCAGTGGCCGCCCGTATCAGGTGGTCAACCAGGCATACCTCGACAGCAAGCATGCGGACAGCACGGCGTTTATCAATGCGGCGCTGGCCAACACGAACTTGCGCAACAGCAAGCTGGCGGGCTTGAACACGGCCGCGTATGCCGAGGCGCTGCACTTGCGTCCCGGCGTCGATATCGTCAGCAAGACGCCAGACGGCGACCTGGTGGTGCAGGGCGACCTGGATTTGTCGGGCATGCGTTACGCCAGCCTGAACCCGCGTTTTCAAGTAACGAATGCGCGCGGCTCTGGCGAGGTGGGCAGCCTGCTGCTGCGCGCCGGCGGCGATTTGAATATCTATGGCAGCATCAATGACGGCTTCGCGCCGCCGCCGTCCACGCAGGACGACAAGGGCTGGTTGCTGTTGCCGGGGCGAGACATCAACGGCAGCGACGTCATCGTGCCGGGCACGGGCGTGACCATGGCCGACGGCACCATCTTCCCGGGCGGCGTCACACTCAATTACGACGTGCCCGTCAAGGCGCTGAGTTTCCGCGCCAACACGCGCCTGCCCGTGGATGTGGTCCTGAACCAGGTGCTCACCTTGCCGGCCGGCACGGTCCTGGCGGCCGCCGTGCGCGACAGCGCCGGCAATATCGTCCACGCGGCGGGTACCTTGCTGGCCACGGAACAGACCTTTACTGCCGGCATGCGGCTCGACGCGGGCAGCGTGGTCGCGCAAATGGTCAAGGTGCGCGCCATGACCTGGCCGAAAGGCGTTGCCTTGCCGGGCTTGCTGGGTGAGCGCAACGTGGTCACCCTCAGTGGCAAAGTGGAGCTGCCCGTCGGCGCGCTGATCCCGAACGGCACGGACGTCAAGCTGTTGCCCGGCGTGGATGCCATCGAACTGCGTCCGGAAGAGGCGGGCCGTCAGGGCAAGCTGTGGGCCATCGCACCGATGCTGGCCGAAGGTTCGCAATCGTGGGGCATGCGCCTGGCGGCCGGCGCCGACCTGGACGCTGCCGACACGCGCAGCGTGCAGGCGCACCCGTCGCACGGCACCTTGCGCCTGGCCGACAGCCATTACGGCATGTATGGCATCATGATCCCGCCGAAAGGGGTGCAGTACTGGACGCAGGCGGCGCAGGAGCTGGGCGAGCGCGAAGGCATCGTCGGCATCGTGGCGGGCGAACCGATCACCGAGGAATTCATCAGCCAGTTCGGCCAGACCGTGGCGGAATTTTGCGCTGGCGACGCCAGCATGTGCGTGCTGAAGCTGGCCTATGTGTGGACCAAGGCCGGCGCCGAAGAATTCGCCGACCCGAGCGTGAAGGCGGGCGACGTGGTCGACCTGGCCGGCCTGGGCTGGCCCACCATGTGCGAGGAAAACCCCACCTGGTGCGGCACATCCAACCCCACGTATGACAACAAGGCGTCCAGCCTGCGCTACAGCGTGCTGCGCACGGGCACGGGCGACCTGGATCTCGTCAGCGGCGGCGACTTGCGCATGGACAGCCTGTACGGCGTGTACACGGCCGGCATGTCGTCGGTGGCGACGGCGGCCGGCGACCCGTACAACCTGCCGCGCGCGCGCAATCTGGACGGCACGGTGCTGTCCAACCCCGATGGCGCGCATGAGCGTCTGGTCGATGGCGGCGCAGACAGTCTCTACCGCGCCTGGTATCCGGACCAGGGTGGCAATCTGCTGCTGCGGGTGGCCGGCGACCTGAGCGGCTCGCTGGTCGGCGCGTCCGCCGCCACCAACGGGCGCCCCGTCAGCAAGGATGGTCCCGGCGATTCGGTGGCGGTGGGCAACTGGCTGTGGCGCCAGGGCAGCGGTGGCGTGGACACGGGCGGTCCGGCCCAGCCGACGGCGTGGTGGATCAATTTCGGCAGCTATGTGGGCCGCGATACCCTGGCCGATACCGTGCTGGGCTTTACGGGCTTCGGCACCTTGGGCGGCGGCAATGTGCGCGCCGAGGTGGCGGGCGACGCGGGCGTGCTGGCACCGAAGGTTGCCACCGTGTATGACATCAGCATCAATCCGCGTTCGCAGGGCTTGCTGCTGGCCGTGGGCAGCACGGGCCGCGTGCTGGCCGACGGCAGCCTGCAACTGACGGGCGGCGGCGACCTGGACCTGCGCGTGGGTGGCGGCCTCAATCCGGCCAGGCAGTCCGGCGGCGGCCACTTGAATGGCGCGCTGGCCGACTTGCGCGGTCACGTGGAGGTGGCCGCTGCCCAGCTGGGCAAGGTCGCGCTGCAGTACGGCACGCGCTCGACCGACCATGTGCCGCTGGAAACGCGCGCCTTCGACGCCTTCCGCGCCACCCGCGCCACGCCGCAGGGCGGCATGACCCTGGTGCCCGGCGACGCCACTTTCAATGTGGCCACCCTGGGCGACCAGGTGCTGCAGGATGTGGCCGACCCCGGCCGCGTACCGATGTTCAACGCCGCGTCGTATACGAGCGCAGCGGGCGAAGCGGGCGCCGGCTACAGCTGGTTCAGCCTGTGGACGCCGCGCACGGCGCTCGACCTGTTCTCCGCCGGAGGCAACATGACGCCGCTGACCGCGCCGATCGGCACGGCCACCGACCTGGCCGTCGTCTATCCCTCCATCGTGCGGGCCGCGGCCGCGAATGGCAGCTTGTACTATGGCAAGACCATCACGGACTGGGGTGGCGCAACCGCGTATGCCGATCCTTTGCTGCTGGCGCCGTCGCCAAACGCCCAGCTGGAATGGCTGGCCGGCGATTCCATTTATGCGGGCGGCTACGCCGTCAGCCAGTCCGGCGCGGCCGCCGACAGCATGGCGACGCCGTTCAAGCCAGCCTTCGCGGCCTGGAACCTCAGGCCCGGCAGCCAGACTGCCCTGGGCGGCAATGTTTCGAGCACGGGCGTGCCGTCGTCGCAGTGGAACGCTCCGCTGTTCGCCTTCGGCCCCGATTCCGCCGCCGGTCCGGCCAACAGCGGCACGCAAGCGGCGCGCATCTACGCCGTGAAGGGCGATCTGATCGGCGTCAATAGCGGCCGCATGGTCGCGTTCTACGATGCCAAACACGCAGGCGTCACCTGGTACGAGGGGGCGCAACCGGTGTGGATGAAGGCGGGCCGCGATATCGTCGGCAGCGGCACGGCGCTGCTGGAAGCCATCGACGGCACGGGCGGTGGCGACATGATGTTCAGCAATTACAGCAACCTGTTCGTGCACAACAACGCGTTCGACGTGTCGGTGGTCTCGGCCGGGCGCGATATCCTGAACAGCTCCTTCAACGTGGCCGGCCCCGGCACGCTCGACATCAGCGCCGGACGCAACATATTGATGCAGGACAAGGGCAGCGTCGTCAGCCTCGGTCCCGTCGTCGCGGGAGACAAGCGCCCGGGCGCCGGCATCGCCATGCAGGCCGGCGTGGGCGCGGCCGGTCTCGACTACCTGCGCTTCGTCAAGCCCTATCTTGACCCGGCGAACGTGGCGCAGTCGGGCGTGCCGCTGGCCGAGCAGGCCGGCAAGGTGGTGAAATCGTACGGCGGCGAACTGGCCACCTGGCTCGGTGAACGCTACGGCTTCAAGGGCACGGCCGCCGAGGCGCAGGCCTTTTATCTCGCCTTGCCCGAGCCGCAGCAGCGCGTGTTCGCCCGCGACGTGTATTTCGCGGAACTGAAGGCGGGCGGGCGCGAGTTCAACGATGCGGACAGCGCACGCTATGGCAGCTTCCTGCGCAGCCGCAACGCCATCGCGGCCCTGGCGCCGGCCACGGACGCGAACGGCAAGGCGATTGCCTATGCGGGCGACATCATCATGTACCGCGGCCTGTATTCCAAGTGGAACGACGGCGAGCAGCGCAGGGATTACTTCCCCCGCAGCGGCTACGTGCACACCAACTTCGGCGGCGGCATCCAGATGCTGACACCGGGCGGCAAGCAGGTACTGGGCATCGAAGGCGAGGCGCCGCCGTCGACCTCGGGCGTCATCACCAAGGGCGGCGGCAACATCGACCTGTTCTCGCACGGTAGTATTTTGCTGGGCCAGAGCCGCATCATGACGACGTTTGGCGGCGATATCCTCGGCTGGTCGTCGGCGGGCGACATCAACGCAGGCCGTGGTTCGAAGTCGACCATCGTCTACACGCCGCCCAAGCGTGTGTATGACAACTGGGGCAACGTGACCCTGTCGTCCGACGTGCCGAGCACGGGCGCCGGCATCGCCACGCTGGCGCCGATTGCCGAAGTGCCGGCCGGCGACGTGGACTTGCTGGCCCCGCTGGGTACCATCGATGCGGGCGAGGCGGGCATCCGCGTGTCGGGCAGCGTCAACCTGGCCGCGCTGACCGTGATGAACGCGGCGAATATCCAGGTCAAGGGCGAATCCAAGGGCATGCCGACGGTGGCGTCCGTCAACGTGGCCGCCATGACGAACGCCAGCGCGGCTGCCACGCAGGCGACGGCGGCGGCGCAGGACGTGGTGCAGCGCGAGCGCGCCGCCACCCGTTCCGCGCAGCCATCGGTGTTTACGGTACGCGTGCTGGGCTTTGGCAGCGACGCGCAGCCCGACAGCGCGCAAGCGGCGCCGCAGGACGGCGCGCGCACCGAGGCGGCCGACTACAACCCGCGCAGCGCCGTGCGCGTGCTGGGCCTGGGCCCGCTGCCGGAATCGGCCACGCGCCAGCTGACGGCGCAAGAGCGCAGCAGGTTGTCGCCATGATGGCCCGTCTGGCGAGTACGGTTGATCCCTTGCGCATGGTGGGCATGCAGTGGTACCGGCCCGCCATCCGGCCCCGCTTGCAGGCGGCCAACGACGTGGCGGCGCCAGGGCAGGGCGCCCAGCTGCAAGCGGTGCTGGAAAGCAATTATGCAGGCTTGCACCGGCGCCTGACGCGCCACCTGGGTTGCGCCGAACTGGCCAGCGACAGCCTGCATGACGCCTGGCTGCGCCTGGGCGCGTGGACGGCATGGGACGGCGCGGCGCTGGCGCACAGCCCCGTCGCCTATGTGTTCCGCGTGGCCTGCAATGCGGCCATGGACAGCCTGCGCCGCAACCGCGCCTGGCTGTATGCGGACGAAGGCGATGGCGGTGGAGCTGGCGCTGGCGCTGCCGGCCTCGTCGATTTCCTGGCCGATACGGCGGCAGGGCCGGAACGCCTGGCCGAGCTGCAGGCGGACGTGCGCCGGCTGGCGCAGGCCGTCGCGCTACTGCCGCGGCGCCACCAGCAAGTGCTCGAAGCGCTGCGCGTGGACGAGCTGACCCGGCAGGAGGTGGCCGAGCGGCATGACATGTCGCTGCGCAATGTCGATACGGCCTTGCGCCAGGCGCTCGACCACTGTGCGCGCCACACGGGCCATGCGGCGCTGGGCGGCGCCGGCACGCCCCGGCGCAGTCTGAGGCTGAAGGTACGTTCGCGTACAGACGCGTAGCACTCCTGTCGCCAGACTGGTGCTTCGGGCCTGCATGCGCCCACCCAGCCAGTCCATAGCCAGGAGGAAGCGCGAGATGACAGAGTGTAATCACATCAATGCCGGCCGGCGCGGCGTGCTGATCGCCGGCGCGCTGTCGGCCACGGCCGTGGCCGTGCCCAGTGTGGCGGGAGCGGCGGGAGCGGTGAATACGGCGACCCAGGCCGGTGTTTCTCCCCCGCCCGTGCTGATGCAAGTCAGCTTCGACGTCAACGGCCGGCGCCACAGCCTGGAACTCGACACGCGCACCAGCTTGCTCGACGCCTTGCGCGAACATTTACAGCTGACGGGCACCAAAAAGGGCTGCGACCACGGCCAGTGCGGCGCCTGCACCGTCATGCTTGACGGCCAGCGCATCAATGCCTGCCTGACCCTGGCCGTGATGCATGACGGCGCCAGGGTCACCACCATCGAGGGACTGGGCACGCCGGACAAGCTGCACCCGATGCAAGCCGCCTTCATCGCGCATGACGGCTTTCAATGCGGCTACTGCACCCCGGGGCAGATCTGCTCGGCCGTCGCCGCGCTGGCAGAACTCCGCCAGGGCATCCCCAGCCACGTCAGCACCGACTTGAACGCGGCCCCGCAGGCGACACCCGAGGAATTGCGCGAACGCATGAGCGGCAACATCTGCCGCTGCGGCGCCTACTCCAACATCATCGAAGCGATCACCGAGGTGGCGGGGAGGCCGGCATGAGAGTGTTCAGCTACCAGAAGGCTGCCACGCCGGCCGAAGCGGCGGCCGCCGCCGTGAACACGCCGGGCGCTCGCTTCATCGCGGGCGGCACGAATCTGCTCGACCTGATGAAGCTGGAAATCGAAACGCCCGCGCATCTGATCGACGTCAATGGCCTCGCGCTGGACAAGGTGGAGGCGACGAAGGACGGCGGCTTGCGCATCGGCGCCCTGGTGCGCAACACGGCGCTGGCAGCCCACGCCACGGTGCGCCGCGACTATGCCGTGCTGTCGCGCGCCTTGCTGGCCGGCGCCTCGGCGCAATTGCGCAACAAGGCGACGACGGCGGGCAACCTGCTGCAGCGCACGCGCTGCCCTTACTTTTATGACACGAACCAGGCCTGCAACAAGCGCATGCCGGGCAGCGGCTGCCCGGCCATCGCCGGTTTCAGCCGGCCGCTGGCCATTCTGGGCGGCAGCGAGGCCTGCATCGCCACGCACCCGAGCGACATGGCCGTGGCCATGCGCGTGCTCGACGCCGGCATCGACACGGTGCGGGCCGACGGCAGCACGCGCACGATCCCGATTGCCGACTTTTACCGCTTGCCGGGCAATATGCCGCACGTGGAAACCGTGCTGCAGCCGGGTGAGCTGATCACCAGCGTGACCTTGCCCCCGCCCGTCGCCGGCACGCACGTCTACCGCAAGGTGCGCGACCGCGCCTCGTACGCGTTTGCGCTGGTGTCCGTGGCGGCCATCATCTTGCCCAACGGCACTGGCAAGCTGGCCCTGGGCGGCGTCGCGCCGCAGCCTTGGAGAAACACTGCCGCCGAGCAGGCCATGCCCGAGGGCGCGGCCGCCGTGAGCGAACGGCTGCTGGCCGGTGCCCATCCCACCGCCGACAACGGCTTCAAGCTGATCCTGGCGCAGCGCACGATAGCGGCCGTGCTGGCGCAAGCACCCGACCAGAAAGGATAGCGCCATGAAATTTACGACACCGGCGACCACCAATCCCATCGACCAGCTGAAAGTCGTGGGCCGCCCCACGGACCGCATCGACGGCCCCCTGAAAACCACGGGCACGGCGCCGTATGCGTATGAACAGAACAAGGCCGCGCCGCACGCCGCCTACGGTTACGTCGTCGGCGCGGCGATTGCCAAGGGGCGCATCGCCTCGTTTGACACCAGCGCGGCGCGCCGGGCGCCCGGCGTGCTGGCCGTGGTCACGGCGGAATCGGCTGGGAAATTGGGCAAAGGCAAGATGAACACGGCCAAGCTGCTGGGCGGCCCGGAGATCGAGCACTACCACCAGGCCATCGCGCTGGTGGTGGCGGAAACCTTCGAACAGGCGCGCTCGGCCGCGCAGTTGCTCGACGTCAAGTATGTCGAGCAGCCGGGCGTTTTCGACCTGGCCAAGGCAAAGCATACGGCCACCAAGCCGAAGGATGGCAAGCCCGACAGCAAGACGGGCAATTTCGCCAGCGCCTATGCGAATGCCCCCGTGCGCCTGGACGCCAGCTACACGACGCCTGACCAGTCGCACGCCATGATGGAGCCGCACGCTTCGATTGCCGCCTGGGAAGGCGATACATTGACGCTGTGGACGGCGAACCAGATGGTGGACTGGGGCCGTGGCGACCTGGCCCGGACGCTGGGCATACCAAAAGACAAGGTGCGCATCGTCTCGCCGTATGTCGGCGGCGGCTTCGGCGGCAAGCTGTTCGTGCGCGCGGAAGCCTTGCTGGCGGCCCTCGGTGCGCGCGCGGCGCAGCGTCCCGTCAAGGTGGCCCTGACGCGGCCTTTGATGTTCAACAACACCACGCACCGGCCCGCCACCATTCAGCGCCTGCGCATCGGGGCCACGCGCGACGGCAAGATCACGGCCATCGGCCATGAATCGTGGTCGGGCGATTTGCAAGGCGGGCAGCCGGAAACGGCCGTGATGCAGACGCGCCTGCTGTACGCGGGGCCGCACCGCATGACGGCCATGCGCCTGGCCGTGCTCGATTTGCCGGAAGGCAACGCCATGCGCGCGCCGGGCGAGGCACCGGGCCTGATGGCGCTGGAAATCGCCATGGACGAGCTGGCGGACAAGCTGAACATGGACCCCATCGTCTTGCGCATCCTGAACGACACGAAAGTGGACCCGGAAAAACCGGGCAGGCCGTTTTCCCAGCGCCGTTTGATCGACTGCCTGCGCACGGGCGCCGTGGAATTTGGCTGGAAAGAGCGGCAAAGCCGGCCCGGCACGCGACGCGACGGCCGCTGGCTCGTCGGCATGGGCGTGGCGGCCGCTTTCCGCAACAACCTCGTCATGCAGTCCGGCGCCAGGATGCGCCTCGATGGCAATGGCGTGATCACGGTGGAAACGGACATGACGGATATCGGCACGGGCAGCTATACCATCATCGCGCAGACGGCGGCGGAAATGCTGGGCGTGACCTTGAACAAGGTGGTCGTGCGCCTGGGCGATTCGGATTTTCCCGTCTCGGCCGGTTCGGGCGGGCAGTGGGGCGGCAACAGTTCCACGGCCGGCGTGTACGCGGCCTGCGTGCGCCTGCGCCAGGCCATCGCCGGCAAGCTGGGCTTCGATGAGAAAGAGGCGCGCTTTTCCGACGGCCAGGTGAGCCAGGGCGAGCGCAGCGTGCCGTTGGCGCTCGCGGCGGCGAACGGCGACATCGTCGCCGAAGACCACATGGAATACGGCGACCTCGATAAAAAATTCCAGCAATCGACGTTCGGCGCGCATTTCGTCGAAGTGGGCGTGGACGGCGACACGGGCGAAGTGCGCGTGCGCCGCATGCTGGCCGTCTGCGCGGCAGGCCGCATCCTGAACCCGAAAGCGGCGCGCAGCCAGGTGATCGGCGCCATGACCATGGGCGTGGGCGCGGCCCTGATGGAAGCACTGGTGGTCGACCGGCGCCGCGGCTTTTTCGTCAACCACGACCTGGCCGGCTACGAAGTGCCCGTGCACGCCGACATTGCGCACCAAGACGTCATTTTTCTGGACGAAACGGATCCCATGTCCTCGCCCATGAAAGCCAAGGGCGTGGGCGAACTGGGCATCTGCGGCGTGGCGGCGGCGATCGCCAATGCCGTCTACAACGCCACGGGCGTGCGCGTGCGCGACTATCCGCTCACCTTGGACAAGCTGCTGCGGGGACTGCCCGAGCTTACTTAGCCCCTTGCGCCACCGTGCGCGTGACAATTCGTGTATTTTTGGCAATTCGCAAGTGTTATGCTCGAAACGCATCTTGCAGGCCTGCCTCCGCTCCGCGAGGCGCAGGTGGGGCGCCAGGAGAATGCATGAACAGCTCATCAATGCCGCCGCGTATCCTCATCGTCGATGACGAGCTGGCGCACGTGCGCGCGCTGTGCGACACCTTGCGGGGGCAGGCCTACGACACGACGGGGATCGCTTCGGGCGAGGCGGCGCTCGCCTTGCTGGCCGTTGAATCGTTCGACCTGCTGCTGGTCGACCTGATGATGCCGGGCATGAACGGCATCGCCGTGGTGGAAGCGGCGCGCAAGATCGATCCGGACCTGGCCTGCATCATCATGACGGGCGAAGGCACGATCGCCTCGGCCGTGCTGGCCATGCAGGCCGGTGCGCTCGACTATGTCGTCAAGCCGTTCAAGGTGTCGGGCATCCTGCTGATACTGGCGCGCGCGCTGGAGACGCGCCGGCTGCGCATCGCCAATGCGCGCCTGGAACTGCTGCTGCGCCAGCACACGGCCGAACTCGACGCCATGAACCAGGATCTGCGGCTGGCGCGCGAGGTGGCCGAGCGGGCGAACCAGGAAAAGACCAATTTCCTGTCCAGCATGAGCCACGAGCTGCGCACGCCGCTCAACGCCATCCTGGGCTTTTCGCAGATGCTGATGTCCGACTCCATCCCCTCGACGGCGCAGGAAAAGAAAATCTTTGCCTCGCACATCTTCGGCGCGGGCCGGCACCTGTTGACTTTGATCAACGATATCCTCGACATCGCCAAGATCGAGTCGGGCAATATGTCGCTGTCGATGGAGCCCGTGGACCTGGCCAGCATCTACCACGAGTGCTGGCAAATGATGGAACCGCTGGCGCAGAAGCGCGGCATCACCCTGACGTTCGTCGAAGCGGTCGGCCTGCATGTGCTGGCCGACCGTACGCGCCTCAAGCAGGTACTGCTCAACTTGCTGTCGAACGCCGTCAAGTACAACCGGGAACAGGGCGAAATCCACGTCGATTGCCAGCCCGTCGACGCGCGGCAGCTGCGCCTGTCCGTGCGCGACACGGGCGGCGGGCTGAGCGCCGCGCAGCTCGAAGCGCTGTTCCAGCCCTTCAACCGCCTGGGACGCGATGCGCGCGACGAAGAGGGCACGGGCCTGGGGCTGGTGGTCAGCAAGCGCCTGGCCGAAGCCATGCAGGCCAGGCTGGGCGTGGCCAGCACGCCCGGACGCGGCAGCACCTTCTGGCTCGATATCGCCAGTTGTCCGGCGCGCCAGCCGCTGCAGGAAAGTGCGCGCCTGTCCGCCATTGCCCGGCCCGCGGAAACGGTACGGCTGCCGGACCGCAAGACGCTGCTGTATGTGGAAGACAATCCCCTGAATCTGGCCCTGGTGGCGGGCCTGATCCATTTTCGCCCCGACCTCGACCTGCTGTCGGCCGGCGACGGGCAAACGGGCCTGGACCTGGCGCGCCGCCACCTGCCGCAGCTGATACTGATGGACAGCGACCTGCCCGACATCAGCGGCACGCAAGTCATGCAGCTGCTGCGCGCCGATGCCCGCACCGCGCATATTCCCGTCATCGCCCTGACGGCCGTGGCCGGGCCGGGCGATATCCGCCAGGGGCTGGCGGCGGGCTATTACCGCTACCTCACCAAGCCGATTGACGTGCAGGCGTTTTCCGAAGCCATCAACAGCGCGCTGGAGTCGGCCACGGCGCAGCGCAGCGCATGAACGGCGCCGCGCCGGTGCGGCTGGCGGCCTGGCTGGCGGCCATCGCGCTGTTGCTGGCGCTGGCCGCCGCGGCCATCTGGCGCCTCTATGCCCGTCCCGCTGCGCCGCCCGGCCCGGTGGAAGTGCTGCGCCTGGCCGTGAATGCGGAATACGTGGGCAGCTGCCCCGTACTGGCCGCGCACGCACACGGCTATTTCGCGCGCGAGGGCATCGACGCGCGGCTGCAGGCGTATTCGTCGGGCAAGGCGTCGCTGGAAGCCGTGCTGCAGGGCAGGGCCGACCTGGGCACCGTGTCCGATATTCCCGTGGTGCTGGCCAGCCTCCAAAACCAGTCCGTCGTCATCATCGCCAGCATCTTCGAGGCCGAGCGCGACCACGGCATCGTGGGGCGCCTGGACCGCGGCGTGTCCACGCCCGCCAGCCTGAAGGGCAAACGCATCGGCGTCACCCTGGGCACCTCGGGCCAGTTCACGCTGGACGCTTTCCTGAACCGCCAGAAGCTGCTGCCCTTTGAGGTCACCGTGCGCAACTACGCGCCCGAGCAGCTGGCCGGGGCGTTGGCGCGCGGCGAGGTCGACGCGGCGGCCGGCTGGGAACCGTTCCTGACGGGCATGACGCAGGCCACTGCGGGCAAGGCGGCCATCTTCTATGGCGAGGACGTGTATGCGGGCCTGTTCAACCTGGCCGGCACGGGCGACTTTGTGCGCAGCCACCCGGCGACGATGCGCAAGGTGCTGCGCGCGCTGATCGCCGGCGCGCGTTTTTGCCAGGACCAGCCCGATGCCGCGCGCGCCCTGTTTCGCACGGCGTCGGCCGGCGAGACGGCGCGCCTGCGGGCGGCCTGGCACGGCTACCGCTTCGGCGTCGTGCTCGACCAGGGCTTGCTGCTGGCGCTGGAAGACGAGGCGCGCTGGGCCATCAAGAGCCGGCTGGCCGAACGCGGCGACATGCCGAACTTCCTCGATGCCGTCTACCTGGACGGCCTGGAAGCCGTGGCGCCATCGGCCGTCACGGTCATTCATTGAAAAGGCCACCGTGAAAATCGTCACGCGCTTCAAGCTGGCCGAACTGTTTTGCGTGGCGCTCGTGGCCATCATCGTCGCCGTGCTGTTTTCCACCAGCATGGCGATGCAGCGCGAACTGGCGAAGAACAAGGCGGCGGCCGATATCCTGCAAGCCGTCACGTCGCTGCGCTACCTGTCGATCGAATATGCGCTGCACCATGGCGCGCGCACGCGCGCCCAATGGCAGCTGCGCAGCGCATCGCTGGCCACGGGCTTGCTCGCCACGCCCGCCTTCAGCGCCGGCGAGGAGCGCGCGCTGCTGCGCGAATTGCAGGGCGACCTGGCCCGCGTGGGCGGCCTGTTCGAGCTGTTCGTGGCGAATCACCGCGAGCTGGGGCAGGACCCGCAGCGGCGCGAGGTGCTGGGCGAGCTGGAGTCGCGCCTGTCGGGCCAGATCATGGGCAAGGTGCAGGGCATGATTTCGGATGCGATGCGGCTGTCGGAATTGAGCCGGCAAGGCGTGCTCGATACGCAGCAGCGGGCCAACGTCGCCGTGATGCTGTTTGGCGGCATGATCATCGCGCTGGTGGCCGGCTTGATCTATTTCACCATGACCAGCGTCACGGGGCCGCTCGAAAAGCTGCGCCAGGGGACCCTGATCGTCGGCGCCGGCAAGCTCGATTTTGCGCTCGGCGTGCACACGAAGAATGAAATCGGCGACCTGGCGCGCGCCTTCGACGGCATGACGGAAAAGCTGCGCCGCACCACCGTCTCGCGCGACGAGCTGGCGCGCACGAATGCCGCCCTGGAAACGCAGATCGCCGAGCGCCAGCTGGCCGAGCGCAAAGTGCATGAGCAGCTCGAGCGCCTGAACCTGCTGCAGCAGATCACGCGCTCGATCGGCGAGCGGCAGGACTTGCGCAGCATCTTCCAGGTGGTGGTGCGCAGCCTGGAAGACCAGCTGCCCGTCGATTTCAGCTGCATCTGCCTGTACGAACCGTCGCCGCACGCGCTGCAGGTGACGTGCGTGGGCGTGCGCAGCGAGGCGCTGGCGCAATCGTTCATGATGGGCGAGCAGGCGCACATCCCCATCGACGAGAATGGCCTGTCGCGCTGCGTGCGCGGCAAGCTCGTATATGAAGCCGACATCGCCGAAGTGGCGTTTCCGTTTCCGCAGCGGCTGGCGCAAGGGGGGCTGCGCGCCCTCGTCATGGCGCCGCTGCTGGCCGAAAACACGGTGTTCGGCATCCTGATCGTGGCGCGCCGCGCCGCGCACAGCTTTACCAGCGGCGAATGCGAATTCCTCAGCCAGCTGAGCGAGCATGTGGCGCTGGCCGCCAAGCAGGCGCAGCTCTACGGCGCGCTGCAGTGCGCGTACGACGATTTGCGCCAGACGCAGCAGTCGGTAATGCAGCAAGAGCGCCTGCGCGCACTGGGGCAGATGGCCAGCGGCATCGCGCACGACATCAACAACGCCATTTCGCCCGTGGCCCTGTACACCGAGTCCTTGCTGGAGACGGAAACCAATCTCAGTCCGCAGGGCCGGCATTGCCTGGAAGTCATCGAGCGCGCCATCGACGACGTGGCCGCCACCGTGGCGCGCATGCGCGAATTCTACCGCCAGCGCGAACCGCAACTGGTGCTGTCGCCCATCGACGCCAACCTGGTGGCGCAGCAGGTGCTGGACCTGACGCGCGCGCGCTGGAGCGACATGCCGCAGCAGCGCGGCATCGTCATCGCCCTGCGCACGCAGCTGGCGGACGCGCTGCCCATGCTGCCCGGCAGCGCGGGCGAACTGCGCGAAGCGCTGACGAACCTGGTCTTCAACGCCGTCGACGCCATGCCGGACGGCGGCACATTGAGCGTGCGCACCAGCTGCAGCGGCGCTGCGGGAGAGGCGCGGCGGGTGCGCATCGAGGTGGCCGACACGGGCATCGGCATGGACGAGAATACGCGCCGCCGCTGCCTGGAACCGTTTTTCACCACCAAGGGCGAGCGGGGCACGGGCCTGGGCCTGGCGATGGTGTACGGCATGATGGAGCGCCATGGCGCCAGCATCGACATCGTCACGGCGCCGGGGCAGGGCACGGCGGTGCGCCTGGATTTCCCCGCCTGCGCCGCAAACGAAAGGGAGGATGCGCCCGACACGGCCCACCTTGTGCCGCCGCGCCTGCGCATCCTGGTGGTGGACGACGACCCGATGGTGCTCAAGGCGCTGCGCGACATCCTGGAAATCGATGGCCACGAAGTGGTGTCCGCCGATGGCGGCCAGGCCGGCATCGACTGCTTCCTGGCCGCGCGCGACAGGGGCGAGCATTTTGCCGTGGTCATCACGGACCTGGGCATGCCCCACGTGGACGGGCGCAAGGTGGCCAGCGCCGTGCGCCAGTGCTCGCCGGCCACGCCCATCATCATGCTCACGGGCTGGGGCCAGCGCCTGGCGGCCGACAGCGACTATCCCGAACACGTCGACTGCGTGCTGGGCAAGCCGCCCCGGCTGAAGGAGTTGCGGCGCGCGCTGAATGCGGTCATCTCGACGGTATAGGCCGCCGAGGTCGTTCACTCCCGATTATCCTTTTCAAATTTTTGTGTTGGCGTATCCGCATGTCAATGCGCCCGCTCAGTTGGCATGGTTATCCTGGTCTCCGCTATACTGGCCCCCCGATATTGCCGCCCTTAGCCGAAAACCATCATGGACCTGAGTACCCACGCCGCCGTCGTCAATTGCGAAGCGTATCGCGATGGCAGGAAGATCGCCCATTTCGACATCGACAAGGTGGGCGACTTCCTCGGCGATCCCGATTGTTTCGTGTGGATTGGCATGGCCGGCCCCGACGCCACGGCCATGCAGGCGCTGCAATCGGCGTTTGGCTTGCACGAACTGGCCGTCGAGGATGCGCAGGGGGCGCACGAGCGGCCCAAGCTGGAAGAGTACGGCGACACCCTGTTCATGGTGATGCACACGGCCACCCTGGACGGCGAGGCCATCGTCTACGGCGAAACCCACGTCTTTCTCGGTCCCCGCTTCATCATCACGGTGCGCCACGGCCCCTCGGCCGGTTATGCGAAGTTGCGCGAACGCAAGGAAAGCGTGCCCGAGAAACTCGCCAGTGGCCCTGGCTACGTGCTCTATTCCATCATCGACTTCATCGTCGACCAGTACCAGCCCTGCATCGACCATTTGCAGTCGCGCTTCCAGCACTACGAGCTGCAACTGTTCCAGCCCAGTCTCTCCGAAGACAAGCTGCAGGATTTCTACCAGCTCAAGACGGAACTGCTCAAGCTCGACGCGGCCGTCAATCCCCTGCATGACATCTGCACCCAGCTGATCCGTTTCCATGGCGACATCGTGCCCAAGGAAAACCGCATCTATTACCGCGACATTCTCGACCACGTCAAGCGCGTCACGCACACGGCGGGGCAGATGCGCGAACTGGTCAATTCGGCCATGCAGGTGGCGCTGGGGCAAATCTCGATCCGCCAGAACGAGGTGGTCAAGCGCCTGGCCGCCTGGGCGGCCATTCTGGCCGTGCCCACCATGGTCTTCAGCCTGTACGGCATGAACTTCGAATTCATGCCGGAACTGAAGTGGCGCGGCAGCTATCCGGCCGTGATCGTCGTCATCATCGGCGGCTGCTACTGGCTGCACCGGCGCCTGAAGCGCGAAGGCTGGCTGTAGCGCTCAAAGCAAGGGCGAGTACATTTATTGCAAGAAAAATTGCCACGAATAGTATGAAATAAATAAATATTGCTTTTCTCTTTCTAAAAATTCTCATAGGAAATAAAATGCTGCGTTAGTTAAAATGCAAAGGATACTGTCGTGGCAACGAATCAGCAGTCCCTACTGCGCCAGTGGCACATGCTGCAGGACATCCCGCGTGCGCCGAGCAAGGTGTCGGTAGAGAATATTTGTGTGCGCTTGAAGGCGCTCGGCTATGTGGTGACGGCGCGCACTGTCCAGCGAGACTTGCAGGCCTTGCGCGACGTGTTTGCGCTGGAAGTGGACGCGCGGGAAAAGCCATTTGGCTGGAGCTGGCGCCGTGATGCGCCGCCTTTCAGTATTCCAGGCGTGACCATTCCCGAAGCCTTGACGCTCAAACTGGTGGAGCAGCATCTGCATCACCAGCTGCCTCCGCATACGGCACAGGCCTTGCGCCCCCATTTTGCGGCAGCGGAGCGCACGCTGGCCACCCTCGATAGCTCGGAGCCTTCGAATGCGTGGCTGGACAAGATACGCCATATCCCCTCGATGCTGCCGCTGTTG
Organism: Janthinobacterium sp. 64; assembly: GCF_002813325.1. Taxonomy (NCBI): domain Bacteria; kingdom Pseudomonadati; phylum Pseudomonadota; class Betaproteobacteria; order Burkholderiales; family Oxalobacteraceae; genus Janthinobacterium; species Janthinobacterium sp. 64. The sequence continues at coordinate 486,906 of NZ_PHUG01000001.1, forward strand.
CCTCCGGTGCAGGACGAGGCGGTGCGCAACAGTGTCTATGAGGCCCTGATGCAGGATTGCCAGCTCGGGCTGAGTTACCGCCGGCGCGACGCGGCAGCGGCCACGGACTATCCCGTTGTGCATCCGCTGGCCATCGCCCAGCGTGCCGGTGTGGTCTATTTGATCTGCATGTTTGCCGACTATACCGATATCCGCATGCTGGCGCTGCACCGCATCGAACATGCGCAGCGGCGCTATGAGCCGGCGCGCAAATGCCCGGACTTCAATCTCGATGCCTACATCGCCGCCGGCCATCTCGGTATTGTCAGTGGCGCGCCCCTGGCGCTGCGCGCCACGTTTTCCAGCGCGGCAGGCGCCCACCTCTACGAAACGCGGCTGCACGCCGAACAGACGCTGGAGCGGGCGGCCGATGGTTCGCTGACCTTGTGCGCCACCGTACCCAATACGCAGGCGCTGCGCTGGTGGTTGCTGGGCTTTGGCGCGGGCGTCAGCGTGCTGGAGCCGGCAGCGCTGCGCAGCGAAATGGCCGCCATCGCGCAGCAGATGGCTGCGTCCTACGCGTAGATCCCCCCCAAACTGTAGAGCAGCGGGCGCCGGCGGACGTGGAAAGGCGAGGCCTTGTCTGTGCCGGCCATGCTGTCTTCCTCCTCGGGTGAAAGGCATGGGTGAAGGCGGCTGGTCACGGCGTGTCACGATGGTGTCACTTTTGCCGTGTAGCCTGCTGCTGTCGATGGAGCATCCGTCGGCAACGGCCCATTTCGAGAACAGGACGATAGCGTGATGACAGCAAGCCCGGCGTCGCTCAGTGTGCTGGCGCTGGCCGGATGCCTGCTGCTGGCCGGCTTCGCCGCGACAGGAACGGCGCACGCCGCGCCGCCGCTGTATGCGTTCCAGATTCCTGCCCAGCCGCTCGCCGACGCGCTCAGGGCGTATGGCCTGATCACGGGGATTTCCGTGCTGGCGCCCAGTGGCGTCCTGCGCCAGCGCTACAGCAGTGCCGTGGAAGGCAGCTTTGCGGCGCCGGAGGCGCTGCAGCGCATGCTGTCGGGCACCGGCCTGCAGGCCCATTTTCCAGCGGCGAATGCCGCCATCATCCAGCTGCCTGCCGGCGAGCCCCCGGCTGCGCCGCCGCTGCCGCCGGAAAGCGGCGCCATCGCCCTGGACGCCATCGATGCTGTACATGCGGACGGTGCTGATTATGGCGCTTATGTCAGCGGCGTGCAGGCGCAATTGCTGCGCGTCCTGTGCCGCTCGTCCCTGACGCGCCCCGGCAGCTACCGTCTGGCGCTGCGCTTGCGCATCGCCGCGTCGGGCAGCGTGGCGACGCTGAAACAGGCGGGCAGCACGGGACGCCCGCTGCGCGATGCCGTGATCTCGCGCAGCTTGCGTGCACAGGTATTCGAGCCGCCACCACCGGCCATGCCGCAGCCGATCACCATTCTGCTGCGCCAGGATGACGCTGGCAGTGCCTGCCAGCCGGCCCCCTCGAAGGACCAGGCTGATGCCCGATAGCTTGCGCGCGCGCCTGCGCGGCGTGCTGGTGACGCGCTATGGCCAGCTGCGCCGCAAGCTTGAATACATCGTCGGCACCGGGGAGCGCGCGGCCGATGCCTTGCAGGAGACCTGGCTGCGCCTGGAGTCGATGCCCGGCAATACCGCCGTGCGCAATCCCGACGCCTACCTGCTGCAGATGGCGGTCAACGTCGCCACCGACCAGTACCGCCGCGAACACCGGAAATTGAACGATGCCGATATCGACGCCCTGTTCGACGTGGAAGACGAACTGGCCGATCCCGAACGCATCGTCGCGGCGCGCAGCGAGATCATCGCCCTGGAAGCGGCGCTGCGCCAGCTTACGCCGCGCCAGCGCGAGATTCTGCTGGCGGCGCATATCGATGGCCAGCTCAACCGCGAGATCGCCGCGCGCCTGGATATTTCGCTGAGCCTGGTGGAAAAAGAGTTGCGGCACGCCCTGCGACATTGCCAGCAATACGTGGGCGCCCCGGCCGACATGGCCGCCCGTGGCGGCCCACGCCGTTTCTGATACGATTCTTCATCATGACCCAACACAGCAACGACAGCTACGGCGATATCGAGGAACAGGCGAGGCAATGGCTGGTGCGCCTGCGCTCGGGCCGGGCGAGCCAGGCCGATGCGCAGGCGTTCGCCCGCTGGCGCGCGCAAAGTCCCCGCCACGCCCGGGCGGCGCGGGAACTGGGACAGCTGTGGCGCGGCCTGCGCATGGCGGCGCCCGCGGTGGCGCGCGAGCAGGCCATGCGCGCACCGTCGCGCGGCCGGCGCGCCTTCCTGGGCGGCGCGCTGGCCGCGGGCGTGGCGCTGCTGGCCTTGCGTCCGCCGCTGGCCCTGTGGCCGTCCGTGGGCGAACTGGCCGCCGACTATCGCACGGGCACGGGCGAGCAGCGCCAACTGGCGCTGGCCGGCGGCGCACAAGTGCGCATGAATACGCAGACACGCCTGAACCTGCGCGGCGCGGATGACGCCGCGTTCATCGAATTGCTGGCTGGTGAAGCGCAGATCGTCACGGGTGGCCGGGACGCGTGTACCGTGCTGACTGGCGGCGCGCGGCTGCAGGCGCGCGCCGCCAGTTTCAATGTGCGCTGCCTTCCGGATGGTGACGTGGAATTGAGCTGCCTTGAAGGCCGGGTCGAAGTCGACCACCCGCAGCGGCGCACCACCTTGTCCGCGTCGCAGCAGTTGCGCTACGGCCCGGCCGCGCTGCGCCTGGCAGCGCCGGCCGATTCGAATGCCGTGCTGGCCTGGCGCCGCGGCCTGCTGCTGTTCAATGACACGCCGCTGGCGCAGGTGGTCGAGGAACTCAACCGATACCGGCCCGGCAGGATCTTCCTGCAAAGCGAAGAGCTGGGCATGCGCCGTGTCCAGGCGCAGTTTTCCATCGAGAAGCTCGATGTCGCCCTGGCGCTGATCCGCGACCTGTACGGCGCCCGGCTCACCTACTTGCCTGGCAATCTGGTCCTGCTCAGCTAGGCCTTGTCACGCGCGCGCGCATCAAGCCGGGCGTGGACCGCAGTATCGCACCTTCCACTACGGGAACGCTCCCAGCGTTGCCTTCGATAGTGTTTCTGGAAAAAATAAATGCGGGTTAGGCGGACAGCATGCGTCCCAGTCATGAGCAGCGCATTTTCAGCGCGCCTTCCCTGACCAACCAGCACGTTCATTTTTCCAGGAAATCATTGCCATGACCATGTTTCACACTGCCCCGCGCAAGACCATGACACAGACGCTGCGCGTGCGCGTGCCCGTGCCGCAAGCGGCCATGCGCCTTACGCCCCTCGCGTATGCCGTGGCCGTGCTGCTGGCGGCGGGCGGCACGGTGCAGCAGGCGCAGGCGCAGCAGGCGTTCAGCGGCGCCTGGTTTGCCGGCAAGGGTGCAACGCAGGCGACAGCGGTGCAGACGGGGCGGCAGCCCGGCGGCGTGCCGCTGGCCGGCCGGCCGGCGGCGCCCGGCCCGCAGACTGGCGAGCAGTTGCAGCGTTCGCTCAACAACCTGAATCTGGCCGCGCGCGCCATCGCTGCGCAGCAGGCGGCGCAGGCACAGGCGCGCCAGGCGGCGGCCACTGCGCCCGGCGTGCCCGACGGCCTGGTGAATGGCGGCCTGAAGATCGATGCCAACAGCCTGACGGCTGGCTGGCTCAACGCCCAGGCTCCCGTGCAGACGGTGCAGGCAGGCAAGACGACGGTGCTGGTGCGGCAGACGGCCGACAAGGCCATCCTGAACTGGGAAACGTTGAATGTCGGCAAGGATACGACCTTGTCCTTCCAGCAGCAGAAGGACTGGGCCGTACTGAACCGGGTCAATGATCCGCTGGCCCGTCCCAGCCAGATCCAGGGCCGCATCGAGGGCGATGGCACGGTGCTGCTGGTCAACCGCAACGGCATCGTCTTCCATGGCGCCAGCCAGGTCGATACGCGCAACCTGGTGGCTGCCGCCGCCGGCATGGGCGACGCGCAGTTCCGCGAGCGCGGCATTTACAGCAATGGCAGCGTGCCATCGATCAGTGATGCACTGGGCAAGGTCGATGTGCTGCGCGGCGCGCGCCTCGCCACGCGCGCGCCCGCCAATTCCACCGAGGGCGGCGGCTATGTGCTGCTGGCTGGCGCCGAGGTGCATAACGGCGGCGAGATCCTGGCGCCGAAGGGACAGGCGCTGCTGGCCGCTGGCGACAGCTTCGTCATCCGCAAGGGCGTGGGCACGGATGGCAATGCGCTGTCCACCACGCGTGGCAATGAGGTCGTGCCGCGCTTCGGCGCGGCGGGGGCGACAGGCAAGGTCGCCAATTCGGGGCTGATCCAGGTGCGCGAAGGCGATGCGACCCTGGCCGGGCGCGAGGTGCGCCAGGATGGCGTGCTGCTGGCCAGCACCAGCGTCAATGCGCGCGGCACGCTGCACCTGCAGGCGCTGGGCGAGCAGGCCGCCGTGGTGCTGGGGCAGGGCGCCACGACAGCCGTCCTGATCGAGGAAGCGGCGGGCAATACGGCGCTCGACAGCCAGCGCGACGGCTTGCGCGCCCCGGCCGTGGCCGGCGCCGGGTCCATGCTGCCGCTGGCGGACCGGCGCGACCAGTCGCGCATCGCCATCGACAGCGCCGGCATGGTGGATTTCCAGGGAGCGTCGCTGACGCTGGCCACGGGCGGGCAGATCAGCGTCAATGCGGCCGGCCGCAGCCTGGTGCGCGATGGCGCACAGATCGACGTGGCGGGCGCGGCGGGTGTGCGGCTGGCCATGGAAAGCAACAACGTCAAGGTCAACGTGCAGGGCAACGAACAGCGCGACGCACCCGGCAACCGTGATGGCAAGGGGCTCAATAGCAGCGATATCTGGCTGGACAGGCGCAGCCTGGTGTTTGTTCCCAAGGGAACGAACGGCTATGACAGCGACCGCTGGTACACGGCGGGCGGCTTGCTGGAGGTAGGCGGCTACCTGGGCATGCAGGGACACACGGTGGGAGAATGGATGGCGCAGGGCGGCACGCTCAGTTTTGACGGCAAGGACGTCGTCACGCAGGCCGGTTCCAGCATCAACCTGTCGGGCGGCACCTTGCGGGTGGAGGGCGGCTCGATCCGCCAGACCTGGGTGAATGGGGCCGACGGCCGCCAGTACGAAGCATCGCGCGCCCCCGGCGATTTGCTATACACGGGCCTGTACCGGGGCTTTGAAGAGCTGCACGCGCGCTGGGGCGAGTCCGCCACGGCTTCCTACCGCAGTCCGCTGATCGCGCCGCTGCAGCGGCTGGAAAACGGGTATACGGTGGGGCGCGATGCCGGCAAGCTGGTGATCGGCACGCAGGCGGCCGTGCTGGAAGGGGTGATCGACGCCAGCGCCGTCCAGGGGCCGGGCCAGCAGCAGGCGGCGCAGGCCGGTGTCGATGGCTATCATCAGTCGCACAAGGCCGCCGCCACGCGCGGCCAGCTGATCGTCGGGCGCTCCGTGCCCATGTTCGAAAAGAGCACGGGCCTGACGCACGACAGCCTGGGCGCCGTCATGCGCGACGTGCAACTGGCCGGCGGCGCGGACGATATCGCCGCAGGCCTGGACCTGGGCACGCTGCTGCCGACCTCGCGCCAGGGGCGCCTGGTGCTCGATACGGCACGCCTGAACGGCTTCGAACTGGGCGCCATCCGCATTGCCGCCACGGATACGATCGCCGTCAATGGCGCCGTGCGCGTGGCCGACGGCGGCAACGTGACCCTGTACGGCAGCGACGTGGCAGTCAATGCCGACGTGACGGCGCACGCGGGCGGCATCCAGATCGGCAATATCCTGCGGCAGGCCGTCAACGGCCGTATCGAGGACAGCGTGCTGAAGGCGCCCACCGGCGGCAAGGCCGGCGTGCAGGTGGCCGGCGGCGTGACGTTCGATGCGAGCGGCTTGTGGAGCCAGTCCCTGCAGGATGAGGAATCATTGCCTGGCGCCAGGCTGGCATACCGGCATGGCGGCAGTGTTTCCCTGCGCAGCAGCGGCGACGTGCTGCTGCGCCAGGACAGTCGCATCGACGTGCGCTCGGGTGCGGCGCAGCTGGCCGGTGGTACGCTACGCGGCGGCAAGGGCGGCAACGTGACGCTGGAAACGCGCATGCAGGGCAGCGAGCGCGCGGCCAGCCTGGGTTTCGACGGCGCGCTGCTGGGCCAGGGCATGGAGGGCGGCGGCACGCTGCAGGTGCGCGCGGCGAAGGTGCTGATCGGCGGAACGGCGCGGGCGGCGGCCGACACGCTGCAGCTCGACAGCGGCTTTTTTGACAAAGGGTTTTCCCGCTACGATATCGGCGGCAATGGCGGCTTGACGGTGGCCGACGGCGCGCAGGTGGCGGTGACGATGCCGCTGCTGCGCCTGGCCGGGCAGGAGGTGGAAGCGTGGCTGTCGCCCGTATACCGCGAAGACGCGAGGAAGGGCGTGCTGACGCAGCGCCTCGGCGCCAGCTTGCGGCTGCAGGCCGGCGTGGCGGACGTCTCCGGCGGCGCGGATATGGCCAGCGTCCAGGCGCGCATCGGCCACGGCGCCGTGCTGGAAGTCGATCCCGGCCAGTCGATCACGCTGGCCAGTGTCGGCCAGCTGACGCTCGATGGCCGCCTGAATGCCTGGGGCGGCAAGATCGTGCTGGAAGGCATGGCGGGCGATGTGCAGGCGGCCGAGACGGCCAACGGCGCCGGGCATGGCCGCTCGATCTGGATCGGCGACGGGGCCGTGCTGGACGCGGCGGCGCGCGCCGCCACGGCCGTCGATGCGCGCGGCCAGCGCTATGGCCTGGTGCGCGACGGCGGCAGCATCGTGGTGGGCGGCACGCTCGACCAGGCCACGGGCAAGGCAGATGCGGCGCACCTGTTCGTGGCCGTGCGCGAAGGCGCGCTGCTCGACGCTTCCGGCACGCAGGCGCAGCTCGACGTGGCGGGCCTGGGCGCCACGCAAGTGGCCAGCCGTGGCGGCAGCATCGCGCTGGCGTCGAACAACGGCCTGTATCTTGACGGCCAGATGAAGGCCGGGGCGGGCGGCGCCGGCGCGGCCGGCGGCACGCTCGCCCTCGCGCTGGAAACGCCGCAGTACCGCGATACCGCGGGCGCGCGCGTGCGCCAGGCGCGCGAGTTCATGCTGCGCCAGCAGCCGGCCGGCGGCACGCTGGCTGCCACCCAGCCGGAACAGGCGGCCGCGCAGTTCGCGTATGGCCACGCGGCGCTGGCCGCCTCGCAGGTGGCCGCCGGCGGCTTCGGCAATCTGTCCATCCTCAGCAACGGCATGCTCGGCTTCGATGGCGACCTGTCCCTGTCGCTGGGCCAGAGCCTGCATCTGTACGCGCCCACCCTGGTACTGGCCGACGGCGCGGCAGCAGCCACGCGCGTGCTGCTGGCGGCGCCGTACATGCGCCTGGCCGGCATCGGCGCCGTTGGCGCGGGCGATGGCCAGATACGTCCCACTGTGACGGGCGGCGTATCGACGCAGCCGGCCGCAGGCACCTTGCGCCTGGAAGCCACGCAGCTGCTCGACGTGCGCGACGTACTGACGACGGGTGCGCATGGGGGTAAGGAGCGTGCGCAAGGACTGCCGATGGTGCTCGACCGGCGTGCCTTCGACAGCGTGGAACTGGCCAGCCAGGGCGACTTGCGCTTCCTGGGCGCTACCGTCAGCGGCCAGAATACCGTTCTCAACACGCCGGCCGACCTGGCGCTGACGGCGGCGCGCATTTATCCGGCAACGGGGGCCAACGCCATCGTGCGGGCCGGCTACCTGGGCGGGGGCAGCGATTATGCGCAGCAGCGCCTGCTGCGCATAGGCCGCGCCGGCACGGATGGCGCAGCGCTGCCGCCATCTTCCGCCTTTGGAAAGCTGACCCTGGGCGCCGCCGCGATCGAGCAGGGCGGAGTGTTGCTGGCCCCGCTGGGCGGCCTCGTGCTGGGCGCCAGTACGGGCGCCAGCATGTCGGATACGCGTTCCCTGCGCTTCCTGCCGGGCAGCGTGACGTCGGTCAGCGGCGCCGGCCTGATGCTGCCATATGGCGGCACGGCCGATGGCGTCAGCTGGAGCTACGATGGCCAGGATGTCAGCTTGCTGGGCGCGGGCGGCACCTATGGCACGACGGCCAATCTGAAAGTGGGACTGGCGATGAAGAGCCGCGCGGTCGACGTGCAGCCGGGCGCCGTGCTCGATCTGTCGGGTGGCGGCCAGTTGCTGGGCGCCGCCTTCGTGGCCGGCCGTGGCGGCTCCACTGATGCGCGCTACCATCCGCTGGTGCAGACGCGGGCCAACGGCGGCTTCATCCTGCCTGAACTGGCCAGCAATCCCGTGTACGCGATCGTGCCGGGCGCGCAGGCGCCGGTGGCGCCCGCCGATGGCGAGCGCGGCGCCAGTGTGCCCGTGCCGGGCCAGCAGGTGACGATAGGCGCCGGCGTGCCCGGTTTGCCGGCCGGCAGCTACACCTTGCTGCCGTCGACCTACGCCTTGCTGCCGGGCGCCTTCCGCGTCGAGTTCAATGGCCAGGCCGGCATCGCGCCGGCCGCGCCGAATGCCATGCGCAACGGTTCCTGGGCCGCCAGCGGCCGCCTGTCCGTGGCAGGCACGGACATCGGCGACGCCCTGTCGCGACAGCTGATCGTGACGCCGGCCAGCGTGTTGCGCAGTTATTCGCAGTACCGGGAAACCAGCTATGCCGATTTTGTGCGCGCCGACGCGGCCAGGCTGGATGTGCCGCGCGCCATGCTGGAAGCGGATGCGAGGACCATGGTGGTCCAGTTGATGCCAGGCAATGGCGACGCCATCGATTTCCATTTCCAGGGCCAGGCCCGCTTTCAGCCCGCCGACAAGGGACATGGCGGCACGCTGGCCTTCCCGATGGACGGCGGGCATCTGGAAGTGCTGGCGGCCGCTGGCCAGGCCGGCGCCGACATGGGCAGCGTATCGCTGCGCGCCGTTGACGTCAACGCCGTGGGCGCGGCGCGCCTGTCGCTGGGCAGCTTGCCCGTGGTGCGCTACGGCCAGGGCGGCAACTTGCTCGACTTCGCCACTGGCGGGGCAGCCGGCGCCATCACCGTGCGTGACGGGGCGTCGCTGTCGGCCGCCGAAGTATTGCTCATCGCCAACTCAACAGTGGCAAACCAGGGCGCCGGCATCAAGGTCGAGCAGGGGGCGGCCATCAGCACGCTGGGGCGCGGCAGGTCCGCCTTCGATGCCGACGACGGTTTCGTCTACCAGCCCGGCTACCGTGGCGTGCTGGCCGTTTCCAATGGGCGCCTGCAGATGCTGGCGCCGGAATACGATAGCGTGGGCACGCCGGCCAGCATCCGCATCGGCACTTGTGCGCAGGTAGCTTGTGCGGCAACCACCTCGCTGTATTCGGAAGGCTCGATCGCCTTTGCCACCAGCAGCGCCTTCGAGCTCGGCGACGCCGTGCGCTACGGCACGCGTCACCTGACCCTGGCGGTCGGCGGCATCAACGTGGGCAGTGCGCAGACGCTCGATGCGACCGCCGCGCGCGGTGCCCTGCCGCCGGGGCTGAGCTTGAACCAGGAGGTCCTGGACCGCCTGCTGCGCGGCGATGCCGGCACGGGCGCGCCGGCCTTGCAGACCTTGTCGCTGACGGCGGCCCAGTCGCTCAATTTTTACGGCGACACGACCCTGAGCACCATGGATGCCAGCGGAAAGTCGCTGCTGGACAAGTTGTCGCTGACGACGCCGGCCATGTATGGCGGCGGCAAGGCGGGCGAGGCGGCGCGCATCGTCACCGACACCCTCGTCTGGAATGGCGGCACGGCCGGCCCGGCAGCGCTGCCCGGCGCCGTGCTGGCCGGCGGCGCCGGCACGGGCAGCGGCACGCTCGACGTGCGTGCGCGGCGCATCGAGTTCGGCTATGGCCCCGACACGCGCCCGGACACGCTGGCCGACGCGCAGCGCCTGATCCTGGGCTTTGCCGACGTCAGGCTCAATGCCAGCGAGCGCATCACGGCCAACCACAAGGGCAGCCTGGCCGTGCACCAGTCGCAGGGCGCGTATGCGACGGGCAAGGGCTACGCCTACGCCGGCGGCGACCTGTACCTGAACACGCCGCTGCTGACGGGACAAGCCGGTTCCGTCAACCGCATCACGGCAGGCGGGGCGCTCAATATCGCGGGAGCGGGCTCTGGCGGGCCGGCGGCGCTTGCCGGCAGCGACGCGCTGGGCGCGGAACTGCTGTTGGCGGGCAATAGCGTGACGCTCGATACGGCCGTGGTGTTGCCTAGCGGCAAACTGACCCTGGCCGCCACGGGCGACGTGCGCCTGCTGGACGGCGCGCAGCTGGACCTGGCAGGGCGCAAGGTCAGCATCCACGATGCGGACAAATACAGCTGGGGCGGCGAAGTCATACTGACCAGCCGCAGCGGCAATATCGCGCAGGCGGCCGCCGCCGGCATCGATGTGTCGGCCCGCAACAACCAGGGCGGCAAGGTGCAAGCCATCGCCCTCGATGCGGCCGCAGGCAAGGTCGACTTGCAGGGCCGGCTGCTGGGCGGCGCCAGCGGCCGCTATGACGCCGGTGGCACCGTCTTGCCCTACAAGGGCGGCGCCGTGGATATCCGCGCGCAGGACGTGGGCGATTTCGCGGCCCTGAACCGGCGCCTGAACGACGGCAAGGTGGACGGCGAACGCAGTTTCCAGATCAAGCAGGGCGATCTGACCATCGGTGACGAGATCAGGGCGGGCAGCGTCAATGTTTCGCTCGATAATGGCCGCCTGACGGTGGCGGGCGCCATCGACGCCAGCGGCGAGCGCGTGGGCGCCATCCGCCTGGCGGGCAAGCATGGCGTGACGCTGGCCGGCACGGCCGTGCTCGACGCGCATGGCAGCGTGCTGCGCGTCGACAGCTATGGCAAGATCATCGATGCGCCGAACCGGGCGATGATCGAAATCAATGCGGGCGATGGCGTGCTGGCCCTGGACGGCGGTGCGCGGCTCGATGTGCGCCACGGCACGGCGGCCGGCAGCGGCGCGGGCAAGGGCCGGCATGACGACCAGGCGCGCGGCACCCTGGACTTGCACGCGGCGCGCCTGGGCAGCGCCGGTGGCGCCAGCGACGCCGACGCGGCCACGCACGGCGACATCGCCATCGCGGCCGGCGCAGGCCTGCGCATCGAAGGCGCGCGCGAGATCGCCGTGCACGGCACGGCGCGCTACGGCGATGTGCCACAAGGCGTGCTCAAGGATGCTAATGGCCAGGTCGTGCCGGGCACGGACGGCTTGCCGCAGGCGGACCTGGCGGCGGGCGGGCGGCCGTACCAGTTCATCGACCAGGCTTACCTCGATAGCAAGCATGACGACAGCACGGCCTTCATGGCGGGGGCGCTGGGCAACGCCAATTTGCTGGGAAACAAACTGGCCGGCTTGCGCACGGCCGCATATGCCGAGGCGCTGCATGTGCGCCCCGGCGTGGAGATCGTCACGCAGGGCGACCTGGTGGTCAGCGGCGACATCGACCTGTCCGCGCACCGCTATGCGGGTCTGAACGCGAAGACGCCAAAAACCGTCGTGGCCGGCTCGGGCGAACCGGGCAGCCTGGTGTTGCGCGCGGGCGGTAATCTCGACATCTTTGGCAGCATCAACGACGGTTTTGCGCCGCCGCCCGCCACGCCGGACGACAAGGGCTGGGTGCTGACGCCGGGGCGCCAGGCCTACGGCGGCGACGTGGTGGTGCCGGGCCATGGCGTGGTGCTGGCCGAGGGAACGTTGTTTCCTGCCGGCAAAGTCTTGAATTATGCCCTGCCGATCCAGCCGGTGACGCTGGCCGTGGGTACCGTGCTGCCGGTGGCGGCCAGCCTGGCGGCGGCGCTGGAAGTGCCAGTCGATACGGTGCTGCGCGCGGACGTGCGCGACAGCGCCGGCCGCCTGCTGCATGCGGCCGGCACGCTGGTTGCGGGCCAGCCGCTGCTGCTGCCGAAAGGCACGCAGCTGGGCGCCGGTTCGCAGTTGTCCGGGACGGTTGCGCTGGAAGGCCTGACCTGGCCGGCCGGCGTGCCACTGCCGAGCCTGGCGCAGTTTGATAACTACCTCAAGCCGAACGGGGTCATGCTGGCCAGTGCGCTGGCCTTGCGCGTCGGTGCGCTGATCCCCGCCGATACCCGCGTCAAGCTGCCGGGCGGCGCCCTCAGCGTGCCGCTGCGCGCCATCACGGGCGGCGTGCAGGGGCGTAACTGGGCGGTGGCGCCCATGCTGCCGGAAGGCTCGCTGTCGTGGTCGATGCGGCTCGTGTCCGGCGCCGATACCGGCGCGGCCGACACGCGCAGCATCCGGCCCGTGCTGGCGGGCGACCTGCGGCTGGCCGACAGCCATTACGCGCTGTATGAAACGTATGACCGGAAAATCATCCCGGGCACGCCGGCGCGGCCGGGCGGTGCCTGGTTCTGGAATGCGCTGGGCGGCGAGCTGGGCTACGAGCCAGGCACGCCGGTGGCGCCCGATCTTGAAGACTGGTGCGACGCAGGCGCCTGCGACCGCTACAACTATGCCTGGAGCGACAGCGCCAGCCTGTTTGATCCCGCCTGGCTGGCCGGCAAGCCGGTGCCGCTGGATGTGGAAGGACAGTGCGACCCGGACCTCTGCATCCCGCTGGGCAAGGCGATTCCCGGCACGCCGGACCGGGTGGAAATCGGCGCGCTGAAAAGCGTGACGCCAGCAACCCAGCATTTCAGCGTGCTGCGCACGGGGACGGGCGACCTGGACCTGATTGCGGCCGGCAACGTCAGTACCCTGTCGCCATATGGCATCTATACGGCGGGTACCTCCACCGCCAGCCTGGGCAATGCCGCCTACAATCAGGCGCGCGGGCGCGCCGGCGACGGCGCGACGGTGCTGGGCAGCGGCGGCGCCGCGTATGAATCCCTGGTCGATGGCGGCGTGGCCAGCGCCTATGCGGCCTGGTACCCCGACCATGGCGGCAATCTGCTGCTGCGCGCGGGCGGCAACCTGACGGGCGACATCGTCAGTGCGTTCGGCGTTGCGCGCCAGGAAGACTTGCGCAGGCAGGCGGGCAGCGCCAACGTAGGCAACTGGCTGTGGCGCCAGAGCACGGGCGGCACGGCCGGCGTCGACCCCATACCCGCCAGCTGGTGGATCAATTTTGGCACGTATATCAAGGAAGCCGGTGGCGCGAGCGTCTTGCAGCCCGACCAGGCGATCATCGACAAGCTGCCCATGCTGGTGGGCTTCACGGGCATGGGCACGCTGGGCGGCGGCAACCTGAGCGTCGATGTGGGCGGCCATGCGGGCATGCAGGCGCGGCGCGGCTCGGCCGATGGCGACCAGTCGCCGCGCAGCGAAGGACTGGTGCTGGCCGTGGCCGGCACGGGCCGGGTCGGCGCCGACGGCGGCCTGCTGCTGACGGGCGGCGGTGACATGGACGTGCGCATCGGCGGCGACATCAATCCCGGCCTGCAGGCCAGGGCGGCCGTCAACAACGGTTTTGGCATGCAGCTGGGCGCGGCGACGGATTACCAGAACCAGAACCTGAACCTGAACGGCGCGCTGAGCAATCTGCGCGGTGCCCTGGCCCTGCAAACGGGCAGCCTGGGCGGCGTCGCCTTCAATTATGGCGGCATGCCGCAGCAGCACGACAGCAAGGAGCAGCGCGCCTACGATCCCTACGGCGCCACGCTGGGCACGGCCACCGGCGGCGCGACGTTGATGCTGGGCGATGCGGCGGCGCGCGTGTCCACGCGCGGCGACCTGGTGCTGGCCGGCACGGGCGACCCGGGCCGCGTGAAGACAGCCCATACGTCCGCGTTCACGGCCAATGGCAAGGCCCATGCGCAGGGCGGCCATGGCTGGTTTTCGCTGTGGACGGACGGTACGGCGATCGACCTGTTCTCCGCTGGCGGCAGCCTGGCGCCGAGCGTGCAGCTGGGCGATGTCGATTTTGGCAGGACACCGGCCAGCCAGGGCAACCATGCCGATTCGGACGGGCGTTTCCTGTTCCCTTCGCAGCTGGGGGCGGTGGCCGCGAATGGCAGCATCTTCCTGGGCAAGTCGGCGCTGGGCGGGCAAGACTATTACGCACCCGGCTATTCCATGCTGCTGGCGCCATCGGCCAACGGCCGGCTCGACTTGCTGGCGGGCGATTCGCTGTATGCCAGCGGCTATGCCGTGAGCCGCTCGGGCGCCGCCGCATCGAGCCTGCCCACGCCCGTTCATCCCGCCTTCGCCGGCTATGAGCGTGATGTTCTGAACGGCCAGCAGGTCTACGTGGCGGGCAATGGCGGCGTGGACGGCATCGTGTCGAGCCTGGTGCGCTTTCCCCTGTTCGCGTTTGGCAGCCCCAGCGCCGTGCCGCTCGGCGACGCCGGTACGCCGTCGCGCCTGTACGCGGGCAAGGGCGATATCGTCGGCTTGCGCAGCGGAGAAATCCTGGCGTTTGTCAACGGCCAGCGGGCCGGACAGATGTGGTACGAGGGTGCCGCGCCCGTGTGGATGCGGGCCGGGCGCGACATTGTCAACTCCGGCACGCAGCCGGGCCAGCCGACGGCGCTGCCGAATGCCATCACCAATACCCGCGAGAACGTGTCTGGCAACGGCGTCAGCACGGGCAACCTGTTCGTGCATGCGCGCGCCACGGACGTGTCCATCGTCGCGGCGGGCCGCGACATCCTGCATAGCAGCTTCAGCGTGGCCGGTCCCGGCACGTTGGAACTGACGGCGGGGCGCCATATCCGCATGGAAGAGCAGGGTGCGCTGGTCAGCCTGGGCGCCGTGGTGGCTGGCGATCAACGTCCCGGCGCCGGCATCGTGCTGCAGGCGGGGCTGGGCGAAGCCGGCGTGAATGGCGTCGATTTCGCCGCCTTCGCGCAGCGCTACCTGGACCCGGTCAACCTGGCCCAGGCTGGCGTGCCATTGGCACAACAGGCGGGCAAGGTCGCCAGAACCTATGCGCCGGAGCTGGCCGCCTGGCTGGCGGCGCGCGAGGGTTTCTCCGGCACGCCGCAACAGGCGCGCACGCGTTTTGCCGCCTTGCCGCCCGAGCAGCAGCGTATCTTCGCGCGCCAGGTCTTCTTTGATGAATTGAAGGCGGGCGGGCGCGAATACAACGATGCGCAAGGTGCGCGTTTCGGCAGCTACCTGCGCGGCCGCAACGCCATCGCGGCGCTGTTCCCTGCGCAGGATGCGCACGGCGCGCGCATCGGCTACCAGGGCGATATCAGCCTGTATGGCCCGTCCGGCGTCAATACCCTGTTCGGCGGCGACATCAGCATGCTCGCGCCGGGCGGCAAGCAGGTCTTCGGCACGGAGGGCCAGGCGCCGCTCGCGGTGCCTGGCCTGGTGCCTGGCGTACTCACGCAGGGTGCGGGCGATATCGCGCTGTACGCCCAGGACAGCATGCTGCTGGGCCAAAGCCGCATCATGACTACCTTCGGCGGCGCCATCCTGGCCTGGTCGGCGCAGGGCGACATCAATGCGGGGCGCGGGTCGAAGTCGACCATCGTCTACACGCCGCCCAAACGCGTGTATGACCAATGGGGCAATGTGACGCTGGCGTCTGACGTGCCCAGCACGGGCGCCGGCATCGCCACGCTGGCGCCGATACCGGAAGTGCCGGCCGGCGATATCGACTTGATCGCCCCCCTGGGCACCATCGACGCGGGCGAGGCGGGCATTCGCGTGTCGGGCAATATCAACCTGGCGGCGCTGCAGGTGGTGAACGCGGCGAACATCCAGGTGCAGGGGAAATCGAGTGGCATGCCGGTGCTGGCCGCCGTGAACGTGGCCGCCCTGAGCAACGCCAGTGCGGCGGCGTCGCAGGCGACGGGCGCGGCGCAGGAAGTGCTGCAGCGCGAGCGGGCGGCGGCGCGCGGCAGCCTGCCATCGATCTTTTCCGTGCGCGTGCTGGGCTTTGGCGACGAGCCGGTCGAGGACGGCGACAAGCGCGGCAAGGCGGCCAGCTACCGGCCGGACAGCCCCGTCGCCATCCTCGGCCTCGGCGGCACGGGTGCCACTCAGCGCGCCCACCTGACGCGCCCGGAGCAGCAGGAGCTGGACCTGTGACGGCCAGCGTGGAAGCGTTGTCGCCATGCCTGCAGGCGCACTTGGCCACGCACTACGCGCGCCTGCACCGGCGCCTGACGCGCTACCTGGGCTGCGCGGAGTTGGCCAGCGACAGCCTGCACGACACCTGGCTGCGCCTGGCGGGCAAGCCGGCACCGCCCGCCAGCAGCATGGATGCCTACGTCTGCCGCGTGGCGTGCAACCTGGCCGTGGACCGGCTGCGCCAGGCGCGGCCCTGGCACTACGCGGACGGCGCCGAAGCGCTGCTGGAACAGTTGGCAGATGGCGCGGCTGGACCGGCCACGCTGGCCGAAGTGCGCTCCGAGCTGGCCGCCGTTGACCGGGCGGTGGCGTGCCTGCCGCGGCGCCACCGGCAGGTGCTGTTCGGCTTGCGCCTGGAAGACGCCACGCGCGACGAGGTGGCCGCGCGCCACGGCATTTCGCTGCGCAGCGTCGACACCCTGCTGCGGCAGGCGCTCGACCACTGTGCCGCGCAGACGGGGCAGACCGTCAGCGGCGGCATCGGCAAGGCGCGCCGGGCGTTGCGCACGGCGCGGGCTGGTTTCCAGCCGGGAGCGCCATCGTTTGCTGTTGCCTCATAAGCGTCATGGCGCGCCAGCCGTCTACAGCATGCGCTGGAAGACGCCGTCCTTGTCCAGCAGCAGATGCTTGAGGCCGGCAAGGGCGTGCAGGGCGATCAGCGCGGCCAGGGTCCAGGCGGCCAGTTCGTGCAGTCCGAAGCATAGTTCGGCCAGCGCGTGGTCGGGCGCGAAGCAGCGCGGCAGGGCCAGGCCGAAGAAGGCTACGCCGCTTTTGCTCAGCAGCGCGCCGGCCAGGCCCGTGGCCGGCACCAGCAGCATGCCCGCGTACAGCAAGCCATGGCCCAGACGCGACAGGCGCGCTTGCCAGGGCGCCACGGACGGCGGCAGGCTAGCCGGCCTGTGGCCCAGGCGCCAGGCGGCGCGCGCGGCGAGCAGCAGCAATAGCAGCAAGCCCAGCGATTTATGCAGATTGAAATACACCTCGCTGCCGGGATCGTCCTCGACCTCCATCATGGTCCAGCCCAGGGCCAGCATGGCGGGGATCAGCACGGCCATCAGCCAGTGCAGCAGGCGCGCCGGGGCTGCATAGCGCCAGCCTTGCGTCGTCAATTTCTCGGTGTTCATGGTGTTTCCTTCTCGGTCAATTGCGTGGATGAATCGTGTTGGCGCCGCATCAGTCGATGGACCAGATGGCGTGCGCGTCGAGTTGCAGGCGCGCCTGGGCCGCCAGCGCCTCGATCTGGGCCGTCTGCGCCGTCAGCGCCGCGTCGAGCGCCTGCCGCCTGCCGGCCAGTGCTACGGCCAGCGTGCATTCGCCCGCCTGGTAGGCGCGCTGCATCAGTTCCGCCTGGCGCATGGTGTGTTGTTGTACGTCTTGCAATGTCGTCCATATTGCGTGGCTATGCACGCTGTCGCTGGCGGCACGCCGGGCCGCCAGGGCGACGCGCAGCCGGGTCTGCGCCAACCGTTCGCGCGCCATCGAGGCCTTGATGGCCGCCGCCGACCGGTCCGCCGTGCGTCCGGCGCCGGGCAGGGGAAACGACAGGCTGACGCCGAACACCCGCTCCTGGCCGTCGCGCTCGCGCGCGGCGCGCAGTGCCAGCGTCGGGTCGGGCATGGCGTCGCTGGCCAGCCGGCTGGCGCGCATGGCGTACAGGTCCGCCTCTGCCTGGGCCAGCTGCAGTTCGTGGCTATCGTGCTCGATATGCACGATGCGCTCGGCCCAGCTGGCTGCGGCCTCGCTGCCGGCTTGCGGCAGTGGCAGCGAGTCGGCCTGCGGACGCGGCAAGCCGGGGTAGCTGATGGCCAGCAGCGCAAGCGTCTGCTCGCTGCGCTGGCGTGCCTGTTGCAGCAGGGCCAGCACGCGTTGCTGTTCCGTGTCGGCTTGCAGCAAGTCGAGCGCGGCGCCGTCGCCCGCCTGCACGCGGCGCGCGGCAATCGTTTGCAAGCGCTGCGTCACGGCCAGCTGTTCTTCCAGCCGCGCCACGCCGGCCAGCTCGCGCAGCGCGTCGAACCAGTCGCGCAGCAGGGCGCGTCCCGCCTCGTGCCAGGCGTCGCCATGCAGCGCGCGCGCCACGGCCAGGCCTTGCTCGCCCAGCGCCTGGTCCAGGCTGGCCTTGCCGAACCAGCGCAGGGGCCGCTCCAGCGCCACTTCCTGTTCCCGGTAGCGTTCTGCGCCGGGGACGCTGCGCTGGCTGGCGCCCGCGCGCACCGTCCATTCATAGGGCCCGGCGGCCAGCTTGTCGCGTTCCGCGCCGGCCAGTTGCGTATTGAGTACCCCCTGGCGCAGCGCCGGCAGGCTGGCCAGCACACGCCGCACCTCGGCTTCGGGCGGCAGCGCGGTAGGGGCGCCAGGCGCCGCCTGCGCTCCCGCCGCAAGGAACAGCAGGGCCAGGACGCGCGTCTTCATGCCAGCCTCCCGTGGCACAGCACGGGGCTGATCCAGTAGGCGATGTCGGGTTTGGGCAGCTGTGCCGCCAGCGCCTGCACCAGCAGGCGCAAGTCGGTGTCGGCGCCGGCGACCAGGACCAGCTTGCGCCGTCCCCGGCCCCGTACCTGTTCCAGGCTGGAGGGGTAGGCGGCGCCCGGTCCCATGCCTTGCGCATCGAGCACCGAAAAACCGGCCGCCCAGGCCGGGTGCAGCAGCAGGAAATCGAGGACGTCCTCTTCGAGGGCTACGGGCATGGCCAGCGTCAGCATGGCGTCGCAGGGGGAATGGTCAGGGTGCTGCATGGTGGGCTCCAGTGTGGGCAATGCTAGGGACAGATGGCTGCGCCACGCCGTAGCGGCGGAACAGCAGGGGCAGCAGTACGAGGGTCAGCACGGTGGCGCTGAGCAGGCCGCCGATGACGACGATGGCCAGTGGCTTCTGGATTTCCGAGCCGGGTCCCGTGGCCAGCAACAGCGGCACCAAGCCCAGGCCCGTGATGCAGGCCGTCATCATGACGGGGCGGAAGCGCCGCACGGCGCCTTGCAGCACCAGTTCGCCGACCGGCACGCCGCGCGCATGCAGGTCGTTGAAGCAGGTGATCATCACCAGGCCATTGAGCACGGCGATGCCCATCAGCGCGATGAAGCCCACCGAGGCGGGCACGGACAGGTACTCGCCCGTCAGGGCCAGTGCATACACGCCGCCCGTCAGCGCGAACGGGATGTTGACCAGCACCAGCAGGGTTTGCCGGATGCTATGCAAGGTCGTATACAGCAGCAGGAAGATCAGCGCCAGCGCGATGGGCACGACCAGCGCCAGGCGGGCGGCGGCGCGCTGCTGGTTTTCGAACTGGCCGCCCCAGGCGATGCGGTAGCCGGGCGGCAGCGGCACTTGCCGCGCCACCAGGGCCTTGGCTTCGTCGACGAAGCCGACCAGGTCGCGCCCGCGCACATTGGCGCGCACCACCACCAGGCGCGAGGCGTTTTCGCGCTCCACCTTGACGGGGCCGTCGACCGTGCGCAGGCTGGCCACCTGGCTCAGGGCGATGGCGGGGCCATCGGCCATGGGCAGGCGCAGCTGGCCGAACAGATCGGCCGACAGCTGCAGTTGTTCGCCGCCGCGCAGCAGCAGGGGCAGCCGCTTGCCGCCTTCGATGACGATGCCAGCCTGGCGCCCTTCGATCAGGGTGCGCAAGTCGCCCTGGACCTGCTCCACCGAAAGGCCCAGGCGGGCGGCCGCCACGCGGTCGATATCGACTTGCAGGTATTGCACGCCCGAGTTTTGCGTCGTCAGCACATCCTCGCTGCCGGCCAGCGTGCGCAGCTGGGCCACGATGCGCGCGGCCAGCGCGCCCAGCGTCTTGCTGTCAGGGCCGTAGATCTTGACGGCCACGTCGCCGCGCACGCCGGACAGCATTTCCGAGGTGCGCATCTCGATGGGCTGGGTAAAGCTGATATTGACGCCCGGAAAGCTCGCCGTGGCCGCGCGCAGGGCATCGATCAGCGCATCCTTGTTCGCGCTGTGCCATTGCGCGCGCGGCTTGAGCACCAGGAAGGAGTCCGTTTCGTTCAGGCCCATGGGATCGAGTCCCAGTTCATCGGAGCCCAGGCGCGCCACGATGCGGCGCACGTCGGGCACTTGTTCCAGGATGCGGCGCTGGATGGCCATGTCCAGGCGCGCCGACTCTTGCAGGTTGACGGACGGCAGTTTTTCGATCTGCATGATGATGTCGCCTTCGTCCAGCGTGGGCATGAACGATTTGCCCACCTGCAGGAAGACGCCAGCGGCCAGCAGCAGGGCCGCCACGGCCACGCCGCCGATCAGGCGCTCGCGGCGCAGGGCGCGCCCGAGCAGGGCCAGGTAGGCCGCTTCCATTTTTTGCACCAGGCGCGGCGTACCCGCGTGGCTTTCGGGCAGCAGCAGCGAGGCGAGCACGGGAATGACGGTCAGCGACAGCAGCAGGGAAGCGGCCAGCGCGAAGAGGATGGTCAGCGCCACGGGCGCGAACAGCTTGCCTTCCAGTCCCTGCAGCGTCAGCAGGGGCAGGAAGACGATCATGATCACCAGCATGCCTGCGCTGACGGGCAGCGCTACTTCGCGCACGGCCCGGTAGATGCGGTGCAGGCGCGGCACGCCCGGTTGCGCGTGGGCGCCATGGGCTTCGATGTTTTCCACCACCACCACGGCCGCATCGACCAGCATGCCGATGGCGATGGCCAGGCCGCCCAGCGACATCAGGTTGGCGCTCAGGCCATACGCCTGCATCAGCAGGAAGGTGCCCAGCGCCGCCAGCGGCAGGATGCAGGCGACCACCAGTGCCGAGCGCAGGTTGCCCAGAAAGACGTACAGCAGCACGATCACCAGCACGGTCGCTTCAGCCAGCGCGCCCGTGACGCTGGCCACGGCCCGCTCCACCAGCTTGCCGCGGTCGTAGAAGGTGCTAATGGTGGTGCCCTTGGGCAGGCTGGGGCCGAGCGCGTCGAGCCGCGCGCGCACTTGCTGCACCACTTGCTGCGCATTCGCGCCGCGCATGGCCAGCACCAGCGCCTGCACGGCTTCGCTGCGCCCGTCCTGGGTGACGGCGCCATAGCGCGTCAGCTGGCCGATGCGCACCGTGGCCACCTGGCCCACGTTCACGGCCATGCCGCCGCGCCGGTCGATGCCGATGGCGCGCACGTCGTCCAGCGTGCGGATGCCCGCGTCGCTGCGGATCAGCAGTGCCTCCTCGCCGCTGCCCAGGCGGCCCGCGCCGTCGCTGCGGTTGTTCGCTTCCAGCGCCTGCTGCAGCTGCGCCAGCGACAGGCCGCGCGCGGCCAGGGCGGCCAGGTCGGGCACCACTTCGAAGCTGCGCACCATGCCGCCGAGCGAATTGACGTCGGCCACACCGGCGATGTTGCGCAGCTGGGGGCGGATGGTCCATTCGAGCAATGTGCGTTTTTCCATCAGGCTCAAGGGTCCCTCGATGGTGAACATGAAAATTTCACCGAGCGGCGTGGTGATCGGCGCCAGGCCGCCGCTGACGGAGGCGGGCAAGTCCTTCAGCACGCTGGCCAGCCGTTCACTGACTTGCTGGCGCGCCCAGAAGACATCCGTGCCTTCCTGGAAGTCCAGCGTGATGTCGGCGATCGCATATTTGGACTGCGAGCGCAGCACGGCCTGGCGCGGGATGCCCAGCAATTCCTGCTCGATGGGGGCGACGATGCGCGCCTCGACCTCTTCCGGCGTCATGCCGGGCGCCTTCAGGATCAGCTTGACCTGGGTACCGGAGACATCGGGAAAGGCGTCGATGGGCAGCGCGCGGAACGCCTGCACGCCGGCCGCGGCCATCAGCGCGGCCAGCACCAGCACCATCAGGCGCTGCGACAGCGACAGGGCGATCAAACGGGCCAGCATCACTTGCCTCCCTGGACGGGCGCGTCCGCAACCGCTCCCAGGCCGCTCCAGCTGCCTTTCAGCGCCGCCAGGCCGCGCACGGCCACCGCGTCGCCTGGCAGCACAGCGCCGCGTACCCAGGCCATGCCGCCGCCGGCCGGCGTCGCTTGCACCGGCACTGCCGTGTAGCCCCTGGCATTGGCGACAAAGACGTACTCCTGGCGCGCCTCGCCCATGCGCCGCACCAGCGCCGCCGCCGGCACGGCCACGCCGCCCGGCATTTGCGCCGGGCGCAGCAGGCGCACTTCGACAAAGGCATTCACCTTCAGGCATGGCTCCTGGCCCACTTGCTGTGCGCGCAGCTGCGCGCTTTGCGTGGCGGCGTCGACGACGGGAGAGATGGCCGTCACGCGCAGCCTGGCGCAGCCGTCGACCTGCAGCAGGTCGCCCACGTGCAGCAGCGGCAGTTGCGCCCGGCTCGCCTGCAACTGCACCCACAGGGGCCCGCTGGCGGCCATGCGGGCCAGCAGCGCGCCCGCTTCGACGTGCTGCCCCGCCTCGACCGGCAAGGCCAGCACGCTGCCGGCGCGGCTGGCGCGCACCGTCAGCAGGGGCGACAGCGTGCGTTGTTCGCGCAGGCGCCGCAGCGCCACGCCATCGAGGCCGGCGCTGCGCAGCGCCTGTTCGCGTTCGCTGGCCGCCAGCGTGGCCAGCTGCGCCGCATCGCGGCTCTCATCGAGACGGGCACGGGCGATGATGCCGTCGCCGTACAGTCCTTCGTCGCGCGCCAGTCTGGCTTGGGCCAGGCGCGCCGCGCTGGCCTTTTCCAGGTAGGCGCGCTGCCACTCCAGCCAGCCCTGGCTGTACAGGGTCAGCAGCGGCATGCCGGCGCGCACCTGCTGCAGCGGCGTCACGTGCACCTGTTGCACTACGCCGTCGAGTACGGCGCTGGCGACGGCGCCCGAGCCGGGCGGCGCTACCACGGTGCCTGACAGGACCAGGTCGTTGCCTGCCGGCGTCCCTTCGCCGGCCAGCGTGGCGAGCGCCGGCGTGGTGGCGATGCCGGCATGGCTGATTTGTTGCGAACTGAGCAGCAGTTGCTGCGGCGCGGCGGCCGACAGCAGCGGCCAGCCGAGCAGGGCCAAGATTGGCCAGCAAGGCTGGCAGCGGTTAAGATGGGGGAAAGCGGGCATGGGAGGCAGCCGGAAGTGGACGATGGATCGATGGTCGCCAGCAGATGTTAAGAAGTTCTTAATGTCCGGCGCCTACGCTGCCAGCATGAAATTCCCCGACAGGACAGGCCACGATGCGCATATTGCTGATAGAAGACGACCCCCAGCTGGGGCGCGCCACGCAGATGGGGCTGGAGCAGGCCGGCTATGCGGTCGACTGGGTGCAGTCGGCTGAAAGCGCGCATATGGCCGTGCGCCTGCACCGCTATGGCTGTCTGTTGCTCGACCTGGCCCTGCCGGGCGAGGATGGCATGCAGGCGCTGGCGACCTTGCGCCGCGGCGGCTATGGCGGGGCGATCCTGATCGTCACGGCGCGCGATCAGATCATCGACCGGGTGACGGGCCTGGATGCGGGCGCGGACGACTTCATCGTCAAACCCTTCGATCTCGATGAGCTGGCGGCGCGCATGCGCAGCGCCTGCCGCCGCGCGGCCGGGCGCACGCACGAAGAACTCGTGCATGGCGATATCGTCATCGACGTCGCCGCGCGCCAGGTGCACCAGGGCGGCGTGGCGGTGCCCGTGACGGGCAAGGAGTTCAGCATCCTGCTGATGCTGGTCGAGCAGCGCGGGCGCATCCTGAGCCGCGTGCAGCTGGAAGAGGGCGTCTACAGCTGGGGTGAGGAAATCGACAGCAACGCGCTGCAGGTGCATATCCACCATTTGCGGCGCAAACTGGGCAAGGCGCTGATCCGCACCGTGCATGCCATCGGCTACAGCATCGACAAGCCCGCTACGCCTGATACGCCCGACACGCAGGCGTGTCCGTGATGCCCGCCATCCCGGGCAACGCGGGCGCATGGTCGCTGCGGCGCACGCTGCTGGCCGTGCTGCTGGGACTGACGTTCACCTTATGGGGCTTCAGCGCCGCCATCGTGTATCTGGAAGCGGGGCGCGAAAGCCAGGAACTGTTCGACCAGTCGCTGGCCGAGACGGGCCATTTGCTGCTTGCTTTGGCCGAGCACGAGGTGCAGGAGCATGGCGCGAGCGCGTCGCTGGTGATGCCGGTGGCGCAAAACCGCAACCACCGCCAGTATCTGCTGTTCCAGGTGTGGGATGCGCAGCAGCGCCTGCTGTACAAGAACGCCGGCGCGCCGGACCAGGCATTCGCCGCGCCGGCCGATGTGGGCTACAGCTGGCACGACAACGATGGCCGGCTGTGGCGCATCTATACGAGCTGGAATCACAATGCGCAGCTGCAGATCCAGGTGGCGGAACCGGCCAGCCACCGCCAGGAAATCAGCAGCCGCTTCGCCGTGAAGCTGCTGGCCATCGGCTTGCCGATGGCGGCCCTGGCGGCCCTGGCCATCTGGTGGAGCATCAACCGCGTGTTTCGCGCCTTGCGCCGCAGCGCCGATGAAGTGGCGCTGCGCACGCCCGACGATCTGGCCAGTGTCAGCGTGACGGGCGCGCCGCTGGAAGTGCAGCCGCTGCTGCAAGCCATCAACCGCCTGTTCGTGCGCGTGCGCCAGACGCGCGAGCAGGAGCAGCGCTTCACGGCCGATGCCGCGCATGAACTGCGCACGCCGCTGGCGGCCATCAAGACCAACCTGCAGGTGCTGCAGCGCGCGCGCAGCGATGCCGAGCGCAAGGAATCCGTGACGGGCCTGGGACTGAGCGTGGACCGCGCCACGCGCCTGGTGGGGCAGTTGCTGACCTTGTCCCGGCTCGACCCGCAGTCGCAGCCGCCGCCCGACCTGCCCGTGCTGGACCTGGCCGCCGTGCTGGCCGAACAGCTGCCCGCCTGGATGGCGCAGGCGCAGCGCCAGGATCTGCTGCTGCGGGCCGACCTGGCCACGGCGCCGTGCCGTTTGCAGCAGGACCATGTCCTGATCCTGGCGCGCAACCTGATGGACAATGCCATGCGCTATACCCCGGCCGGCGGCACGCTGGCGCTGGACTGCCGCACCGAGGCCGGCGGCGTGCTGCTGCGCGTGAGCGACACGGGGCCCGGCATCGCCGAACAGTTGCGCGAGCGCGTGTTCGAACGCTTTTTCCGCGCCGCCGGCGCGCAGCAGCCGGGCAGCGGCCTGGGCTTGTCGATCGTGCGGCGCATCGCCGAGACGCATGGCGCCAGCGTGCAGCTGGCCGCCGGGCCCGATGGCGCGGGCCTGGTGGTGACGGTACGCTTTCCCGCGCCCGCCGGCGCGCCCATGCATGCATAAAGGAGCGAATATGCCATTGCGACACCGCGAGTTTCACCGGATGGACAACGTGGGCTGGCTGCGCGCCGCCGTGCTGGGCGCCAATGACGGCATCGTCTCGACGGCCAGCCTGGTGCTGGGCGTGGTGGCGGCGCACGCCACGCACGACAGCATCCTGGTGGCCGGCGTGGCCGGCCTGGTGGCGGGCGCCATGTCGATGGCCACGGGCGAATATGTCTCGGTGCAGTCGCAGGCCGATACGGAACAGGCGGCGCTCGAGCGCGAGGGCGGCGAGCTGCTCGACGATCCCAAGGGGGAGCTGCACGAGCTGACGCACATTTATGTGGCGCGTGGCCTGGAACCGGCCCTGGCCGCGCAGGTGGCCAGGGCGCTGACGGCGCACGATGCGATCGGCGCGCATGCGCGCGATGAACTGGGCATCACGGAGAGCATGCGCGCGCGCCCGCTGCAGGCGGCGCTGGCTTCGGCGCTCAGCTTTGCCGTCGGCGCGGCGTTGCCGCTGCTGGTGGTGCTGCTGGCGCCGCTGTCGATGCTGGCACCGGCCATCGTCGTGGCGTCGCTGCTATCGCTGGCCTTGCTCGGCGGCCTGGCCGCCAGGGCCGGCGGCGCGCGCGTGGGCCGGGGCGTGCTGCGCGTGGTGTTCTGGAGCGCGCTGTCGATGGCGGCGGCATCGGGCATTGGTGCGCTGTTCGGCGCCCCGGCAGCCTGACGCCGTCAGTGTGACACCAGCACCGGCAAGGTCATGTCCTGCAGCACCGTGCGCGTGACGCCGCCCAGCAGCGCTTCGCGCAGGCGCATGTGGCCGTAACAGCCCATCACGATCAGGTCGCACTGGCGCTGCGTCGCCATGGCCAGCAGGGCCGCGCCCACGTCCTGGCCGTGCGGCGTGTCGTGCTGCAGCACTTCGACGTTGACGCCGTGGCGCGCCAGGTACAGGGCCAGGTCGGCCCCCGGCTGCTCGCCGTGCGCGGCCGGCTGGGCGTGCGAATTGACGACGGCCAGGGTCACCTGCCGCGCGCGTTGCAGCAGCGGCAGCGCATCGGTGATGGCGCGCAGCGCTTCGGCGCTGCCGTTCCAGGCCAGCAGCGGATGCTGCGCGCTATCCGATAGCGTGGCCGCTGGCGCGTGCGGCACCATCAGCATGGGCCGGCCGCAATGGAGCATCAGGTATTCGGGCGTGCCGGCGATGACGCGCGATGGCGTGTCCTGCGCGTCCGTCTGGCCGAGGATCAGCAAGTCGCAATAGCGCGCCTGCAGCAGCAGCGCGCCTTGCGCGTCGTCGTCGACGAAGCGCGTTTCGTAGGTGCCCAGGCCTTCTTCGCGGGCGATGCGCTCGAATTCATGCAAGGCTTCGCTGGCCTGGCTGCGCAGCGCCTGCATCTGCGCCGGCGCAAACTGCAGCGCGTTGACGCCGCCGCCATATGCATAGCGCGAGATGCCGCTCATGGCCGAACCGATCAGGTGCGCGCCTTCGGCAACGGCCAGGCGCACGGCCAGGCGGATGCGCCGGGCGCAGTGGCGGGAATTGTCGACGTGGACCAGCAGGGTGGTGTAGGGCATGGCGTTTTCCTCGGTTGTCGGAAGTCGGTTGTCAAGTCTGCAGCACGTAGTTGCCCGGCGCGTCGCCCAAGTCGGGGCCCATGGCCGGCGGCGCCACCTGCGTGCCCGAGCGCTCTGCCAGCCAGGCTTGCCAGGCGGGCCACCATGAGCCGTCGTGGTGCGGCACGTCGCGCTGCCAGCTGTCGGCGTCGATGTAGGGCGCGTCGTGGCGGTGCGTGGCCAGCTGGTAGCTGCGGCGCGGCTGGCCCGGCGGCGAGACCACGCCCGCATTGTGGCCGCCCGAGGTGAGCAGGAAGGTGACGTCGGTGTCGGTCAGCAGCTGCAGTTTATACACGGAGCGCCATGGCGCCACATGGTCCGTCAGGGTGCCGACGGCAAAGATGGGGGCGGCTATGTCGGGCAGGGCGATATGCCGGCCTGCCGTGCGGTAGCGGCCTTCGGCCAGGTCGTTGTGCAGGAACAGACGGCGCAGGTATTCCGCATGCATGCGGCAGGGCATGCGCGTGGCGTCCGCATTCCAGGCCATCAGGTCGCTGTCCTGCTCGTCGAGGCCGAGCAGATAGTGGTTCAATCGGCGCGACCAGATCAGGTCGTTCGAACGCAGCAGCTGGAAGGCGCCCGCCATCTGCTTCGTGTCGAGATAACCCTGCTTCCACATGGCCGCTTCCAGGAAACTCACCTGGCTGTCGTCGATGAACAGCGACAGTTCGCCCGGTTCCTTGAAGTCCACCTGCGACGCCAGCATGGTGAGGCTGGCCAGGCGCGCATCGCCGTCGCGCGCCATGCTGGCGGCGGCAATCGCCAGCAGGGTGCCGCCCAGGCAGTAGCCGGCCGCGTGCACCTGCGGCGCCCCCGTGATGCGGGTAACGGCGTCGAGCGCGTCCATCACGCCCAGCTGGCGGTAGTCTTCCAGCGACAGCTCGCGGTCTTCTTCCAGCGGGTTTTTCCAGGAAATCATGAACACCGTGTGGCCCTGGCCCACCAGGTAGCGCACCAGCGAATTGTGCGGCGACAGGTCGAGAATATAGAACTTCATGATCCACGCGGGCACGAACAGCAGGGGCGTGGCATGCACCTTGGCGGTCGTGGGGGTGTACTGTATCAATTCGATCAGGTCGTTGCGGTAGACCACCTTGCCGGGCGTGACGGCCACGTTCTCGCCCACTTTATAGCGGCGCGTGTCGGGCGCATACGGCCCCATGGCGGCGCGGCGCCAGTCGTCGGCCAGGTGCTGTGCGCCGTTCGCCAGGTTGGCGCCGCCGCTTGCCAGGGTTGCCTGCTGCACCACGGGATTGGTCAGCATGAAGTTCGACGGCGCCAGCATGTCGAGCCACTGGCGCACGGTGAACGTGACGACGTCCTCGTGGTGCGGCGCGACGCCGCGCACGCCCGTGGTGGCGCGGTGCCACCACTGCTGCTGCAGCAAGAAGCCCTGGTAGACGAGGTTGTACGGCCAGCGCTGCCACGCTGGGTCCTCGAAGCGCCGGTCCTGCGGCAGCGGCGCGATGCATGGCGGCTCGGCGGCGCCGCCAGCCATGGCCGATTGCATGGCGTACTGTTGCCAGCGGCCGATCTTCTTCCACGCTTCCTGCAGCAGGGCCAGCTGCTTCGATGGCGCCAGCGCCAGGTGGCTGAGCCAGTCGGCATAGGCGTTGCCCAGCGCGGCCGGCGAAATGCCGCCCGTGAACTTGCCCAGCCAGGCGTTCAGCAGCAGGTCCAGGGTGGCGCCGTCCGGCGCGCTCTCCGGATAGTCGGGCGCCGGCACGCCTTGCCAGGCGCTGCCCAGGCGCTCATGTTCAAGGTTTTGTTGCGCATTGCCCGGCTGCGTCTTGCTCATTCAGCACTCCTGTCATTTTTTTACAGGATAGCAAGAGCTTGTTCAAAAAATTATGATCTACATCAAGTTTGCCCGGATGCGTGCAGCGTCCGGCTTGCCGCCTGGATGGCCGCGCCCGTTTCCTGCATGAACAGCCGCAACTGTTCCTCCAGCGCGGCGCAGTGCGCCAGCAACCCCGCTTGCTGGGCCTGTGCCGCTTCGCGCTCGATGGCTGCGGCGATGGCGACGGCGGGGCTGGCATGGAAGTTGGCCAGCAAGCCGGCCAGGGTATGCGCCTGCCGGCTCGCGCCGGGCCGGTCGCCCGCCTGCAGGGCTGCGCGCAAGGCGGCCAGCTGCTCCGGCAAGCCGGCCAGGAACGAGGCGCCGATGATGGCGACGACATCCGCATCGGCGTTGGCCAGCGCGGCGCCGTAGTCGAAGCGCGGCGCGCCGTTCGCTGCCGGCAGTGCCGCGTCAGGCGGCGTGGCGGGTGCCTGCTTGCTTATTCGCCCCACATGCTGTCCGATCAGGCTCTGGAAGGCGGCGGTGCGGAAAGGCTTGGACAGGTAATCGTCCATGCCGCCGGCGATGCAGCGTTCGCGGTCGCCTTCGAAGGCGCTGGCCGTCATGGCGATGATGACGCTCTTCGGCATGCCTTGCGCTTCGCGCTGGCGTATCTGCGCGGTGGCCTCGAAACCGCCCATTTCCGGCATCTGCAGGTCCATCAGGATCAGGTCGAAATGGCCGGCCGCATGGCAGTCGAGCGCTTCGCGGCCATGCGCCGCATGCGTGACCCGGTGGCCCGCATTCGACAGCAGCACGGTGGCCAGTTCGCGGTTCATGGCGTTGTCCTCGACGAGCAGGATGTCCAGGCTGGGCGAGCCTTCGCGCACGCAATGGCGCGTCACCACGGGTGTTGCGCAGGGCATGCCGCGGCAAGTACCCAGCACGCTCATGGTGATGGCCAGCAATTCCTCGGGGCTGGCCGGCTTGAGCAGGTAGCCGTCGATGCCCAGTTCGCGGCAGCGCGCCGCGTCGCCCAGGCTGCCGCTGGACGAGAGCATGACGATGGGCACCTGGCTCCAGTGGGGCAGGGCGGCCAGTGCCGAGGCGGTGTCGAAGCCATTCATGCCGGGCATGGCAAAGTCCATGATGATGCAGTCGGCCGGCAGGGCGCTGCGGCAGTGCTCCAGTGCCGCCTCGCCCGATTCGCAGGCGGTGACCGTGGCGCCGCTGTGCTCGAAGATCTTGCGCAGGATGGTCAGGCTGCTGGCATTGTCGTCGACCAGCAGAATGCTGCGTCCCGCCAGCGAGGCGCCCGGCGGCGGCAGGCAAGGCTGATGCTCGCCGATGGGCAGGGCCAGGTCGACGCTGAAGCTGCTGCCCTTGCCCAGTTCGCTCGACAGGCCGATGCTGCCGCCCATCATGCCCACCAGGCGGCGCGTGATCGACAGGCCCAGTCCCGTGCCGCCGAAGCGCCGCGTGGTCGAACCGTCTTCTTGCTGGAAGGCGTCGAAGACGGCCTCCTGCATGTCGGCGGCGATGCCGATGCCGGTGTCGCGCACGCCCAGCTGCAGCTGGGCCATGCCATCGCCGCTGGCGCGCAGCCGGGCACCGACGGTGACCTCGCCGCGCGGCGTGAACTTGATGGCGTTGCCCGCCAGGTTGGTGAGTATCTGGCGCAGCCGGCCAGGGTCGCCGAGCAGGGTGTGCGGCAGCGCGGGATCGATGTCGAGCACCAGTTCCAGGCCGCTGGCCCGGGCCCGCATGGCCAGTGCGCGCATGGTTTCCTGCAGCAGCTGGCGCGGCTTGAAAGGGATGCTTTCCAGGGTCAGCATGCCCGCCTCGATCTTCGAGAAATCGAGGATGTCGTTGATGATGCACAGCAGGGCGTCGGCCGAAGCCTTGACGATTTCCAGGTATTTGCGCTGGTGGACGTCGAGTTCGGAATCGAGCACCAGGTCCGTCATGCCCAGGATGCCGTTCATCGGCGTGCGGATCTCGTGGCTCATGTTGGCCAGGAATTCGCTCTTCGAGCGGCTGGCCGATTCGGCCACTTCCTTGGCCAACAGCAGCGCCCGTTCAGCCGCCTTTTGGCTGGAAATGTCGACGATGGTGCCGACCAGGCCGTGCAGGCTGCCGTCGGACTTCAGCAGGGCCGCCTTGCTGAACAGCACATCGACCTGGCGCGTCCCGATGGTCAGCCGCTCCTCATACGTCTGGTTGCCGCGGTCCTGCAGCAGGTCCAGGTCGTGCTGCCGCGCTTGCTGCGCCTGCTGCCGCGGCAGGATGTCGGCCACCGTCATGCCCGGGATGCGCGCCTGGTCGAGATGGAAGAAGGCGCAGAAGGCGCGGTTGGCGCGCAGGTAGCGGCCTTGTACATCCTTCAGGTACAAAGGGATAGGGATGGTCTCGATCAGCGCGTCGACAAAGTTGAGGTTGTGCCGCAGCTCGCGCGCCGCCAGGCGCCGCTCCGTGATGTCGGTCAGGCTGCCGGTGATGCCGGCCAGCCGGTCCTGTCCATCGCGCTCGGCGCGCGCACACACGTCGACCCAGCGCACGTCGCCGTCGCGGGTGAGGTAGCGCGCTTCATGGCGCATGCTGTCCACCTGGCCACTCAGCAGCTGGGACAGGCCGGCGGCGGCGCGCTCCCGGTCGCGCGCATCGATGAATTGCAACACATTCTTGCCCAGGCTGTCGGCGGCGTCGAAGCCGGTGATGGTGTGCCAGGCGGGGTTCAGGAAGGTCCAGGCGCCGTGCAGGTCGGTGCGGAAGACCACTTCATGGAGGCTGTTGACGACGTTGCGGTATTCGCGCTCGCTTTTCGCGATGGTCTCGGCCATGCGTTTGCTGTCGCTGATTTCCGTGCGGATGGCGATGTACTGATACGGTTCGCCGGCGGCGTCGAGGAAGGGCACGATGGTGGCGTCGACCCAGTATTGCCCGCCATCCTTGGCGTGGTTGCAGATTTCGCCATGCCAGACCTGGCCCGTGGTGATGGTTTGCCACATCTGCGCAAAGAAGGCGTCAGGATGCGTATGCGAATTGATCAGGCGGTGCGTCTTGCCGATCAGTTCTTCGCGCGCGAACCCGCTGATGGCGCAGAACTTGTCGTTGACGTAAATGATGACGCCGGCCGTGTCGGTGATGCTGATGATGGCATGCTGGTCCATCGCGAAGCGCTGGTTCTGCAGTTCGATGCGGCGCAGCTCCTGCTGCGATACCAGTTTGGCCAGCAGCACCGAGAGGCCCTCGATATCGCCTTCCTGCGGCAGGTGCAGGCCGGAATCGTCGTTGTCGAGCAGGCGCACGGCCGCCACGCGCAGCGATTGCAGGACGCGGTTGCGGCTGGCCAGTTCCGTGCGCAGCAGGTCATTGGTCATGCTCAGTTCCGTCGAACTCAGCTCCAGGCTGCGTGAGCGCAAGTCCAGGTCCCGTTCGGCCTGTTCGTAGCTGCCGTCGATGCGCAGCAGCAGGGCCGGCAGGCCGGCCAGGAAAGCGGCCAGTTCGGGCGGCGTGCCCGCTTGCGCCGCCAATGCCTGGGCCTGTTCCAGCATGGCGATGCAGGCGCTTTCCGAGTCGATGTCGCAGACGCGGCTCAATTGGCGTGCCAGGGTGCGGTTCATGTTTCGCTCAGCACAGTCACGGTCATCGTCTGGTTATGCAGCTGGCATGCGCCATGCGGCTGCGCGATGCCGATTTCGCCGTTCGAGTAAAAACCGGCGATACAGGTGGCGCCGCTGCCCAGCACGTCGGCCACCGCTTCGACCTCTTCCTCGACCCGGTCGCCCATCACCAGCTTGCGCCCCACGCAGCTGACCAGCAGGGCCAGCTGGTCGCCCAGCGTATCGGCGTGGCGCAGGACGCCGCGCGCGGCCATTTCGGCCCCGTCGATCAGCCGGTTGGTACTGGAATGCATCAATTTCAGGTAGCCGTCGGCGAGGATGTCGCCGGCCAGTGTCAGCGAACCCTGTTCTTCATCGACGGCGAGGATGGTGCGAAACACATTGCTTTTTTCATGCGCCGCCGTGAGCATTTCAAACGGGAACAGCAAGCCCGAGCCGGGCAGGTCGCGCGCATAGTCGCCCAGATACAGTTTGTAGATGTCCAGCGCGCGCGCGCCATCGAGGCCATACAGCACGTTGTCGCCGCAGCGCGTCACCTTGCGCGCGGGGCCGAACGCTTCCCAGCCCGCATGGCTGCCGTAGCCGAGGCGGATATGCTCGCCGTACAGGCCGACGGCGACGATGGTATTGTCGGCCGCGCCGCGCGGACCCAGGGTCCAGGTCTGGCGGAAGGCGCCGCCGTCGGCGGCCAGCCCGCCCGAGATGGTGACGCCCGGCGGCAGGTTCGCCTGCAGGCCGGCGATCAGGGCGCTGCCGTTGATGGCCACGCCCGTGCCCAGCATGAAGACCGCCGTCAGGCCGTCCTGCGGCAGCGCCTGCGCCAGGCGCTCGCCCGCCTCGTGCGAGTCCGCCATGTCGCAGATGATGGCGTCGGCAATCGCCACCGCCGTGTGCGCGAAGCCGATGGCGGTGATGACGCAGCTGTCGTCGTAGACGCGCTTGCCGGCGATCTCGCCAGCCGTGGAACAGCCGGCGATCACGGCGCCGGGCATCTGGCGGCGCAGCGCCGCCGTCAGTTCGGGGGTGGAAAAATAGGCGCAGGCGCCAAACACCAGCACCAGCTGCGGCTGCATGGCGGCCAGGGGCGCCAGTGCTGCATCGATGTCGGCACGGTTTTTCAGGATCAGTTGTTGCACGCGCATGGCAGGGTCCTCGCTTACAGTGGGTGGGCGTGATGCTGGACGGGGTCGGGCAGGCTGTTGCGGATGTCGAGCACCTCGTCCCAGGCGCCCAGGAAGGCGTCGATGCAGCACGGGCAGAAATGGCTGCCTTGGTTCTGTTGCAGGAACAGGCGCGCCTGCTCCACGGGCCAGGCCGGCTTGTACGGGCGTTCTGACGTGAGCGCGTCGAAGACATCGGCCACGGCGACGATGCGCGCCGACAGCGGTATCTGTTCGCCCGCCAGGCCGCGCGGATAGCCGCTGCCGTCGTATTTTTCGTGGTGGCCGCAGGCGATTTCCTCGGCCAGCTGGATCAGCGGCGAATCACTGCCGGCCAGGATCTTGCCGCCGATTTCCGCATGCTGGCGCATGATGGCCATTTCCTCCGGGTCCAGCCGGCCCGGCTTGAGCAGGATATGGTCGGGCGTGGCCAGCTTGCCCACGTCGTGCATGGGGGCCGCCTTGAGCAGCAGGTCCTGCCATTGCGCATCCATGCCCAGGTTCCTGGCGATCAGCGCCGAATAGCGCGCCATGCGCATGATGTGAGCACCCGTTTCGGGGTCGCGGAATTCGGCCGCCCGCGCCAGGCGCGTGACCAGTTCCATCTCGCGCGCCGTGACGTTGGCGATGGCCTGGCGCACTTCATGTTCGAGCAGCTTGGCGCGGTCGGCCAGCATGGTTTGCGCCATGCGCAGGGACAGCAGATTGCGCACGCGCAGGCTGAACTCTATGGTGTCGACGGGCTTGGTGAGAAACTCCGTGACCCCGAGCGAAAAGGCCTGCTTGCGCACGGCGCGGTCGTTTTCGGTGGTGACCATGATGATGGGAATGTCGGCCATGCCCCGCATCTTGCGGAAAATGCTGAGAAATTCATTGCCCGACAGGCTGGGCATCCGGTAGTCGAGCAGGACCAGGTCCGGCACATGCGACTCGCACCAGGTCAAGGCATCGATGGGGTCGTTCATGCAGACGGACTCGATGTTGCTGGCCTTGCGCGCCAGCGTCGATAGCAGGCTCAGGTTGGTGTCGTTGTCATCGACGATCAGGATGCTCATGGTGTCTCCGGCGGATGGCGGTCAGGTAGCGGACGCGATGGCGACGCTGCCTCAGGCAGCCAGTTTGCCCGTGCCGGGCATGCCCAGGCCCGACAGCAGGCTGTCCATGTCGAGCACGATCAGCAGCCGTTCATCGAGGCTGCCGATGGCCGTGACGTGGCCGGCCATCGCCGAACCATGCAGCTGCGGCGGGGGCTTGAGCTGTGCCGGCGTCAGCGGCACCACATCGGCCACGCGGTCGACCACGATGCCGGTGGCGCCATGTGCGAAGATGAGGATGATCACCACGGTCGAGGCGTCGTACGCGGGCTCGGCCTGGCCCAGTGCGATGCGCAGGTCGATCAGCGGCACGATGCTGCCGCGCAGGTGGATGAAGCCCATGAGGAAGGCGGGCGCATTGGCGATGCGGGTCACGGCCCCGATGCCGCGGATTTCCTGCACCAGGCCGATGTCGATTGCGTATTCCTCATTGCCAAGGCCAAAGACCAGCAATTCCCGCGCGCCCGCTGGCGCCGCTTGGCCCGTTACTGCGGCATGTACTGCGGCATGCGTCGTGGTGGTTTCCATGTGTGTGCTCCTGTCAGGTGTTGCGTGATGCGTGAAACTGCGAAAGTCCCCGGGTGCCGCTCAAGCCTGCTCGGTGCGGTTGCGGCCATTGTTCTTGGCCTGGTACAGCGCCGCGTCGGCCTGCATGAAGCCGGCTTTCCAGTCGCCGTTGTTGGGCAGCGGCGCCAGGCCGATGCTGATCGTCGCCGTGATGGGCGTGTGCTCGAAGTCGACGCAGGTTGCGGCCACGGCAAGGCGGATGCGTTCGGCCACGCGGTGCGCCGTGCTCATGTCCGTATGCGGGAACAGCATGCCGAATTCCTCGCCGCCCACGCGGGCGATGACGTCCGATGCCCGCGCCTGGGACTGCAGCACGGCCGCGATGGCTTGCAGCACGGCGTCGCCGGCCGCGTGGCCATGCCGGTCGTTGACCTTCTTGAAGAAATCGATGTCGGCGATGCCGATGGTCATCGGATTGCCTGCGCGCCGGTCCCGCGCGGCCGCACGCACGGCGTCAATCTCGAAGGCGCGGCGGTTCGGCAGGAGGGTCAGGGGATCGGTCAGGGCGATGCGCTGCAACTGCTGCCAGCGGGCCGCATTCTGCTGTTCGATGGCGCGTTCATGGCGCTGGTCGATGAAAAAGGCGCCCATGAAGTTTTCATCGTCCAGTTTGCCCAAGTCCATGGCCTTGAGCACGATGGGCAGCATCGAGCCGTCGCGGTGGCGTATGGCGAAATGGCGCTTGTGGCCCAGTACCTTGGACTTCTTGTAGCCGGCCAGATAGGCGCCGATCTGCGCGCCATGCTGTTCGCGCACGGCGTCGGGCAGCAGCGCCTCGATCTGCTGGCCCGGCAGGCTGCCCGCTGCATAGCCGCTCAGCGCATACATGGCGTCGTTCGCATAGCGGATGCGCGAGCCCGCATCGATGATGACGGCGGCGTCGTCGGCGGCGTCGAGCAGACGCAAGGCCAGGATTTTGTTCATGTGCGTGTCCCCTGCAAAGAAGGCGGAGTGGCCGGGCGGTCGAGGCTGCGATAGCCGTTGCACCGCTTTGACTTCTCCATGGAAATCATCATACACCGAATAAAATTGATTTCAACAAATATCTTGATTTAAATGATTTTGTTTGAATTTTTCGCACATGCGGCCGCATGGCCGGCCTGGATCAGGCTGGCCATGAGCCGTTTTCACTCTATGACTGGAAAGTTTTTTGCTTCGTGTCGCGTGGTTTTTGATGTAAAAACGATTTTTTCGTGAATTTATTTATTGTATTTGGTAAATTTATGTAGCAAAATAAAGCCAGACCAGCGCAGTCACTGCGGATAGAGGAGATGGACATGCATACGAAAATGTCGGCAAGGAGCAGCGCAGAGGCGGACATGGGCCATCCGCACAGGCCGGGCGGCCGTCCTGCGTCCGTGCGGCGCCTGAAGGCGATAGCCTACCTGGCCCTGCTGTTGGCCGTGGTGCCGGCCGCGGCCTGCATCGCCACGGGGCGCGCCGGCGTGCCGGTGCTGTTTACCACCATGTGCGGCGTGGTGTCGTGCGCGGCGTTGCCGGGCACGGTCCCTGGCTGGTAGTCGGCCTACCAGGCCTGGCTGACTGAATAAATCAGCAAGCCGGCCAGGCCGCCCACGATGGTGCCGTTGATGCGGATGAATTGCAGGTCGCGCCCGATGGCCAGTTCGATGCGCTCGCTCATTTCATCCTTGCTCCACAGGTCCAGGCGGGCGGCGATGAAGGCGCCCACTTCGCCCCGGTAGCGGCGCACCAGCGAACCGCTGCCGGCGACGATGGCGTCGTTCAGCCATGCCCGCGCAGCCTTGTCTTCCTCCAGCACCTTGCCCGTGTTGCGCGCCACGTTGGCGATGGCTTGCGCCAGCACGGGCTGGTCCGCGTGCAGGTCGGCCAGCAGACGCGTGCTGATGTTGGTCCAGACGTCGCCCAGCATGGCTTGCACGGTATCGCTGGCGATCAGCTGCAGCTGGTAGCGGCGCACCGTCTCTTGCCATTGCGGATCGGCCTTCAGGTGCAGGGCGCTGTCGGCGATCCAGCCGGCGATGCGCTGGCGCAGCGGGTGCTCGGGATCGATGCGCACGGCGAGGGCGAATTTTTGCAGCGAGGCGATCATGCGCGGTTCATACGCTTTCACGGCCTTTTTCACCAGCGCGTTCTCGATCTGGAAGGCGCCCAGCACGAAGTCGCCGATGGCTGCGTGATGCGCTTCGTCGTCGAGATAGGCGGCGCCGCGGTCGAGCAGGAAGTCCAGCAGTTGCTGCGGCTTGCCATCGGCGATCAGCGCATCGATGCAGTCGGCCGCCACGTCCGATACATTCAATTGTCCCAGGTAGTTGCTGGCCTGCTCGCGCAGCAGCTGCCCCAGCTGCTCGTGGTTGGCCATCGCCAGCAGCTGTCTGGCGACACCGGCGCTGGCCATGCCCAGTTGCCGCGCGTGGCCCTCGTCCGCCAGCCAGGCTCCCAGGCGCGCGGCGGGGTCGGCTTGCGCGATGCGTTCGGCGATGCCTTGCTCGGTAATGAAATGGTTTTCCACGAAGGCGCCCAGGCTGCGGCCGATGTCGGCCTTGCTGTTCGGGATGATGGCCGTATGCCACAGGGGAATGCCCAGCGGGTGGCGGAACAGGGCGACGACGGCGAACCAGTCGGCAATCGCCCCGATCATCGCCGCTTCGGCGAATGCCTCCACATAACCCCAGGCGGGGTGGCCGCCGCGCTGCGAGCGGGCCACGGCAAACACCAGCGCGGCCAGCAGCAGCAAGCCGACGGCCAACTGCTGCATGCTGCGCAGGCGAGCGCGCTTGAGCTGGTCCGTGCTCTGGTCCAGCTGTGCGATGAGGTCAGGGGAAGGTTGCATCGATGGCGGCCTGCGTTGTTTGCGAGACCGCCATCTTACTGCGATGGCGCAGTGGGAGGATTACTGTTGCGGGTGCAGCAGCGAACGGCGGCGCGCGTAGCCGAAGTAGATGACCAGGCCGATCACCAGCCAGATGCTAAAGGCCAGCCAGGTGACCCAGCTGAGGAAGGTCATCAGGCCCACGCACAGGATCACGGCCAGCGCCGGCACGTAGGGCACGCCGGGGCAGCGGAAGGCGCGCGGCAGATCCGGGCGCTTCTTGCGCAGCACCACCACGGCAATCGACACCATGGTGAAGGCGGCCAAGGTGCCGATGTTGATCAGCTCGGCGAGGATGTTGAGCGGTATCGTCGCGGCGATCAGGCCGAAGACGATGCCCACCAGCCAGGTGGCGAAGAACGGCGTGTGGAAGCGCGGGTGCACGGTCGACAGGCGCTTGGGCAGCAAGCCGTCGCGCGACATGGCGAAGATGATGCGCGTCTGGCCGAAAGCCATGACCAAAATGACGGTGGTCATGCCGAGGATGGCGCCCAGGTCGACGAAGCCGGCGATCCAGTTTTCGCCCGCATATTGCAGGGCCAGCGAGACGGGATGGTCGACGCCGAGGAATTTTTGGTACGGTACGATGCCCGTCATGATGGCCGAGACCACCACGTACAGCACGGCGCACACGGCCAGGGATCCGATGATGCCAATAGGCAAGTCGCGCGACGGCTTCTTGACTTCCTCGGCGGCCGAGGTGACGGCGTCAAAGCCGATGAAGGCGAAGAAGACGAGGGCGGCGGCGCTCAGCATGCCGTGGTAGCCGAAGGGCATGTAGGGCTGCCAGTTCGCGGGCTGCACATGGCGCGCGCCGAAGATGATGAACAGCAGTACCACGCCCACCTTGATGGCGACCATGATGTTGTTCAGGCGCGCCGATTCGCGCACGCCCCAGCCCAGCATGGCGGTGAGCAGCAGCATGATGACGAGGGCCGGCAGGTTGATGAAAGTCGTCACGCCGGGCAGCGCGCCCGGCGCCGCCGTCAGGGCCACGGGCAAGGCGATGCCAAAGCCCGACAGCAGCGACTGGAAGTAGCCGGACCAGCCGACGGAGACGGCGGCCGCGGCCAGGCCGTACTCGAGCAGCAAGTCCCAGCCTATCATCCAGGCGGCCAGCTCGCCCAGGGTGGCATAGCTGTAGGTGTAGATGGAGCCGGCCACCGGCACGGTGGAGGCGAATTCCGCATAGCACAGGGCGGCGAAGCAGCAGGCGATGGCCGCCACGACGAACGACAGCGACAGCGCGGGGCCGGCCGTCAGCGCACCCGTGCCGGTGAGCACAAAAATGCCCGTGCCGACGATGGCGCCGATGCCCATGAGGACAAGGTCGAACGGTCCCAGCACCTTGGCCAGACCTCCCGGTTTCTTGCTGTGGGCGATCATGTCATCCAAATTCTTGGTTCTAAATAAGCTCACTGTGTCTCCTGGTGGTTTTTGTCATGGCGCCATTGCCGCCTCGTGAGTAGCACGACGCAGCCAGATTCTAGCCCACGCGCCCGTGATTCCAGAAGGAAAACCGTACGGTGGCGTGCGCGCCAGCCCTGACAACTTGTCCAACAGGCAAAAAAACAGCCCCGGATGGTGGGCCGGGGCTGGAAAGGAGACTGCTACAGTTGGTTACTCTGGCTTACTTGGCAAAGTGCGCTTCGATCTCTTCGAGCGTCTTGCCCTTGGTCTCGGGCAGCAGAAACGCGGCCGCCAGGAAATACAGCACGGTGCAGCCGGCGCCAAAGAAGAACAGGGTCGAATAGCCGTGCAAACCCACGGTCGGCAGGAAAATGGCGGCGATCACCGTCGAGACGAACTGGTTCACCAGCAGGGCAATGCTCATGCCGTTCGAGCGTATGCGCGTCGGCATCAGCTCGGACAGGGCCAGCCACACGCACACGCCCGGTCCCACGGCAAAGCTGGAAACGAACACGCAGATGGCGATGGCCACCAGCCAGCCGTGTGTGGACGAGGGCACGGGGCCCAGGCTGGCCTTCTCGATGCGCAGCGGCGCCTCGCGTCCGGCGGCCGGGTCGGCGAACGGGTTCAGGTGCAGCTTGCGGAAGAACACGCCGATCACGCTGTCAGGCTGCACGGCGTCGTCGCGCGCGATCGTCACCTGGCGCAGCACGGGATCGTCGCTGCGCAGGCTTTTCACGTTCGTGAAGGGGCCGTAGGCGTAGGCGATGGTCAGCTGCTGCGGCGTGCCGTCGGCCGCCGCGCCCAGGGCCGTCAAGGCGGCCGCATCGAGGTGCAGGCGCAGGCCGTCCGCTTGCACTTGCGCGGCGATGGCGGGGCGCACGTCGGCCAGGTGGGCTTCGGCGCCGCGGAACAGCAAGCCGGCCGCCAGTAGCGAGACGACGATGCCGCCCGTGCCCAGCATCAGCAGGAACTTGCGGCCCTTGCGGTCCACCAGCAGCACGGCCACCACGGTCATCACGGCGTTCAGCACTTTCAGCAGCACGTCGGCCATGTTGGCCGAGGCGCCCGACAGGCCCGCCTGGTTCAGGATATTGACGACATAGGCGAGGATGGAATTGATGCCCGTCGCCTGTGTGCAGGCGAGGATCAGGCACGCGAGCAGGAAGGGCAGCACGTAGCGGCGGCTCAGCAGCGGATCCTTCGCCTTGCCGCTGGCCTTGGCAGCGTTTTCGGGCGTATCCTGCATCTCGCGCAGCTCGATGTCGGCGGCGGCGGGCAAACGCGTGCGCAGCAGCGACTGGCGCGCCTGCTCGATGCGGCCCCGTTGCGCCAGCCAGCGCGGCGATTCTGCCAGCAGCAGGGCACCGACGGTAAACACCAGGCCCGGCGTCAGACAGACCCAGAAGATGCTGCGCCAGGCATGGTCCTTGGCCGTGAAGATGGCGGCGATGCGGTCCGCTTCCGGCAACGCTTGCGCCGCCTGCGTGGCCGTTTCCACCGTCTGCGCCTGCAGCAGACCGATCAGGGCGGCGGCCACCAAGCCGATGGTCAGCAGCAGCTGGAACAGGGCGGCGCCCCGTCCGCGCTGTTGCGCGGGCAGACATTCGGCCAAGTACAGGGGCACGACGACGCCGATCAAGCCGCCGCTGATGCCTTGCAGCAGGCGGCCCAGCAGCAGCGGCGTGTAGCCGTCGGCCAGGGCGATCAGCGGGATGCTGGCGCTGAACAGGGCGCCGGCCAGGAACATCACCCAGCGCCGGCCGACGAGATCGGCCAGGGCGCCGGCGAACAGCGACGACAGGACCGAACCCAATAGCACGGCGGCGACGATAAAGCTCAGCTGCTGGGCCGTCAGTTTCCAGGCCACCGAGGCCGTTGATTCCAGGTAGGGCAGGGCGCCGGCGATGATGCCGATGTCTATGCCGTACAGCAATCCCCCCATGCCGGCAATAAATAGCAGGTAGCGCATGGCCCACACGGGGGCCTTGTGTGACGTGTCGTGCATGGTAACTCCGGGACGGGGTTGAGGTTGGGGGATGGTCTAGCGGGTGGAAAGATCGATGGCCGCGCCTTCGACGAAGACGGATACTGGCTGTAATTGGGGATCGAGGACGACGATATCGGCCCAGGCGCCCGGCGCCAATCGGCCCCGTTCGGACTCGCCCAGGTAGTCGGCCGGGTACAGCGACAAGCGGTTCGAGGCGTCGGCCAGGTCCAGGCCCAGGTCGACGAAATTGCGCAGGGCCTGGTCCATGGTCAGCACGCTGCCGGCAAGCGAGCCCGTGGCCAGGCGCACGCAGCCCAGGCATTTGTAGACGCGCTGCGTGCCCAGGCCGTATTCGCCATCGGGCATGCCGGTGGCCGAGGTGGCGTCCGTCACGCCGTACAGGCGCGGAATGGCGCGCAGGGCTGCGCGCAGGGCGCCCTTGGCCACGTGCTGCAGGTCGGGGATGATTTCCGCGTATTCGGCGTGCGCCAGCGCCGCGCCCACCATGCCCGGATCGTAATGCGTCATGCCCGTCATGCCGTTGTACAGGTGGGTAAAGCCGGAAACGCCAGCCTTCAGGGCCGCCACCCCTTCGTCATACGTGCCGGCGCTGTGGCCGATCTGCACGCGGATGCCGATGTCCGCCAGTTGCGGGATCAGTTCCAGGTGGCCGGGGATTTCCGGCGCCATGGTGAGTACCTTGATGGGCGCGATGGCGTGAAAGCGCTGCACCAGCGCCAGGCTGGCCTGCACCACGTCGGGCGGCTGCGCGCCCAGGCGGTGCACATTCAAAAAAGGGCCTTCCAGGTGCACGCCCAGCATGCGCGCGCCGTTGGCGGGGCGCTCGGCGATGACGCCGGCCAGGCCTTGCAGGGCGTGCACGATCG
Organism: Janthinobacterium sp. 64; assembly: GCF_002813325.1. Classification (NCBI taxonomy): domain Bacteria; kingdom Pseudomonadati; phylum Pseudomonadota; class Betaproteobacteria; order Burkholderiales; family Oxalobacteraceae; genus Janthinobacterium; species Janthinobacterium sp. 64. The sequence continues at coordinate 529,134 of NZ_PHUG01000001.1, forward strand.
ACGGCTCTTTCGCCGTCAGGGTGGTGCCCAGCAGGGCTGTGGTGCCATGGCGCGCGTGCACCTGCGCCACGGTGGCGCCCGCGTTGCCGCCTTCCATGATGTCGACGCCAGCCGCGCCATGCACGTGCAGGTCGATGAAGCCGGGCAGGATGGTCAGCGCGCTGTCGGCGGCAGGGTCTTCTTGTATCTGGACGATGCGCTGGTCAAAGGTGATGGTGCCCGTGATCCAGCCAGATGGGGTAAGGATTCTGCCGCTCAGCATGTGTTATTCCGCTATAAAAAGTTCGATGCCCAGCTTTTGCAGCCCTTCGCGGTACTCCTGGCTGATGCTGGCATCGGTGATGACGGTATCGACGCGGTCCAGCTGCACGATGCGGTGCAGGCTGACGCGGCCGAACTTGGAGGCGTCCGTGAGGACGATGATTTTCTTGGCCCGTTCCACCATCTTGTGGTTCAGGCTTGCTTCCGCTTCGTGGTGGGTGGTCACGCCAAACTGCAGGTCGAAGCCGTCCACGCCCAGAAACAGCTTGTCGAAGCTGTACGCCTGCAAACAGGTTTCCGCCTGGCTGCCCTGGATCGACAGCGACTGCTTGCGCAGCAGGCCGCCCGTGAGGATCAAGTCCACGCCGGGCGCGTCGGCCAGTTCCCACGCGATGTTCAGGCCATTCGTGGCCACCGTCACGCCCGTCGCATCGCGCAAATGGCGCGCCAGCGAGATGGTGGTGGTGCCCGAGTCGATGATGATGTTGTCGCCCGGTTCCACCAGCCGCGCAGCATACGCGCCGATGCGCTCCTTCTGCTCGTGGTTGATGGCATCCTTCTGGCGTATCGTGTGTTCAAGCGGGGGAGTGCGCGTCAGGGTTGCGCCGCCGTGGCTGCGCGTGGCCATGCCTTGCGCTTCCAGCGCATTCAAGTCGCTGCGGATGGTGACCGCGGACACGCCGAGCTTTTCCACCAGATCGGTCACTTGCACCGAGCCCTGCTGGGTAAGCATGTGGAGGATGGATTCACGGCGTTGGCTGGTATTTCGCATGGTGGCGGGCTCGGTAAAAAGTGAAAATACCGAGCTTAACAGATTGCCGCTTCGGCAATGGTGGGGACTGCCGCATTGCGGTTGCAGGCACGCGCATATTGCGCCAGCAAGCTGCCGATCTTGTGCTCGATCAGGGCCGGCGCCTGCGCTGGCAGGCTGCCCTGCACCACGGCCAGGTACTGCTCCGGCAAATGCTGGCTCAGCAGCGGCAGCGGAATGGCGACCGTGTCCAGGTTGGCCAGCAGCTTGGCGACGGCGGCCGCCACTTCCGGCTCGCCCCAGTAATAGCGGCAACGGTCGCTCAAGCCGTAGCGGCGCATCAATCGCTGCTCGTCCGGCGTGCCCAGGTAATGCTTGATCCAGTGCTTCGGCTTGGCCACCATCACGTCGTCGAGCACCTGCATCAGTTGCGAGGTGGCGTGCGCCGGCAGCAGTTCCTGCTCGATCTGGCACAGGGCAAACAGCGCTTCGCGCAGGGCGAAGGTGGCGGCAGGACCCACTTTCAGGATGGCGAAATGGTCGCGCACCATGGCGTGCAGGGCGGACTCGCGCTGGTAGTCGGTGGAATGGGCTTCGAACACGAGGCCAGGCTGCTCGGCGACAAAGGCCGACAGCTCGGTGGCGGCATCGGCGTCGTAATGCTGGATGCTGCTCTGGTCGAAATCGACGCCAGGCTGCACCACCATGGCGATGACCCGGCGCCAGGCGCCATGCAGCTCGTTTTCCAGAAACGCGCGGCGGTGCACGTCGAGGGTGCGGCGCGCGGCCTGCGGACTGGTGACGGCGCCCGCCTGCGCCAGCGACGCTTCGCCGCCGGGAATCGGCACTTCCGTGCCGATCACGTAGACGGGCGGCGCGAAGCCGGCGGCAGCCGCCGCTTCCTCGGCCACGATGCACAGGCGCGCCGAACGGGCCGCCACGGTTTCATCGTCGAGCTGCAAGGGATCGTCGGCGCAGCGCATGCTGCAATCGAGGTGGATTTTATGGAAGCCGGCCGCCGCATACGCGGCGATCAGGGTTTCGGCGTGGGCCATCGCGGTGGCCGCATCGAGGTGCTGCCAGGCGTTCGGGCCCAGATGGTCGCCGCCCAGCACGAGGCGCTCGGTCGGGAAACCCTGTTCGCGGGCCAGTGCCAGCATGGTGTCGCGGAAAACGGCCGGCGTCATGCCCGTGTAGCCGCCGAACTGGTCGACCTGGTTCGACGTCGCCTCGACCAGCAGCACGGTGTCGTATTCGCTGGCCACGCGCATGGCGGCGCGCAGCACGCTCGGATGGCTGCAGCAGACGGCGTACAGTCCCACGCGCTCGCCGCGGCGGTGCGCCTTGATCACTTGCTGGATCGGGGACAGGGTAAAAGTCGGGTTTTCCACTTGCTTCATCATGTTGACGCCTTGGTATGTTGTCGTATCAAAAGGGCCGCGCCGCGCGCGCCGCCGGCGTCGCCAAAGCGGGGCGGCAGTATCGGCGGCACGTGCACGCCGGGGAATAGATGGCGTTTCACGGCGGCCGGCAGCTTGTCGTACAGGTGCGGCAGCTTGGACAAGCCGCCGCCAAGCACGATCACGTGCGGGTCGTAGGCCAGCACCAGACCGGCCAGCGCGTGGCCCAGCACGTCGAGGTGCACGGCCACCGTGCGCTGGGCCACGGCGTCACCGATGTTGGCGCGCGCCACGATCGCCAGCGGCTCGGCGCCGTCGCCGCCAAAGTGCGCGTGGAGTTTGCGCATGGCGGGGCCGGAGACATAGCGCTCCAGGCAGCCCGCCTTGCCGCACGGGCAGGCGTAACCGGCCAGGCCATGCTGCGCCAGCAGGGTGGCGGGCAGGCTCCAGTGGCCCCATTCGCCGGCCACGCCGTTAAAGCCGCGCAGCAGCTGGCCGCCCACGCAATAGCCGCCGCCGGCGCCCGTGCCGAGGATGGCGCCGAACATGCTGGCGGCATTGTCGGCCGCGCCGCCTTGCGCTTCCGACAGGGCGAAGCACTGGCAATCGTTGCCGATGGCGACAGGGCGCTGCAAGGCTTGCTGCAACGTTTGCGCCACCAGGCGGCCGTTCAGGGCGGGCACGTTGGAACTGAGCTGTCGGCCGCTGGCGCTGTCGATCACGCCGGGCAAGCCGATGCCGACGGGCGCCGTCGTGCCCAGCGCCGCGTCGCCGCGCGCCACCAGGTCGACGATGGCTTGCACGAAGGCGTTGAAATCGTCGCCGGGCGTGGCCACCCGTTCGCGGAACACTTCCGCCAGCGCGCCATCGCGGTCGGCAAACGCGACCAGCTCGATCTTGCTGCCGCCGATGTCGATGCCGTGGTAGCCGGCGGTGGGATTAGAATTGGTCATGGCCATAGATGGTGACGCCCTGCACGACACGGTTGACGATGCCGCCGGCGAATGGATTGTCGGGGCGCAGTTGCAGCAGTGCGGACTGGTGTAGCGCATATTGCTGCGCCATCAGCAGCCACAGCGGGGCCAGCCAGGCGTCGAGCCATGCCGGCGCATCGGCAGAGAGGTCACCGCCGATACCGACGGTCAGACACGTCTGCGCCACGCTGTCGCGCTGCAGTTCTTTCAATAGGTCGTCCTCGTACTGGCGCGCCAGCGGCTTGCTGCTGCGCAGCAGGATCACCAAGGACTCCGTGGTGACGGCCGATTTCGGGCCGTGGCGGAAACCCAGCGCGGTATTGGCCATCGCCATCACCCGGCCGCCCGTCAATTCCAGGATTTTCAGGGCTGCTTCCTTGGCCAGCGCTTCCAGCGGGCCGCTGCCCAGGTACACGACGCGCTGCACGGGTGTCGAACCCAGGTCCGCCACGGGCGCCGACCAGTCGCGCAAGGCTTGTTCACCCAGCTGCGCCAGGGTGTCCAGGCGAGACAGATCCGTGTCCTTGCCCAGTACCGACAGGGCCGCCAGCAGCATGCTGCTGAAACTGCTGGTCATGGCGAAGCCGCGGTCGCAGCTGCCTTCCGGCATCAGCAGGTTGTAGGTGTTGGCATCGTTCGCGCCCTGGCGCGCCAGCTTGCCGTCCGCATTGCAGGTGATGTTCAAAAAGCGCGCGCCGGGCACGACCTGGCGCAGCAGTTCCACGGCCGCCAGGCTTTCCGGGCTGTCGCCGCTGCGGGCAAACGAGACCAGCAGGGTGGGCGCGTCCGCTTCCAGGTACAGCTCATGGTGCGTCAGCAAGGTCGTGGTGGCGATGGCGCGGATTTGCGCGGGCCAGGCCGCATTCAAGGTGTCGGCGACGATTTCGCCCACATAGGCCGAGCTGCCGGCGCCCGTCAGGATGACGCGTTGTTGCGGATTGGACAGCGCGTCGCCCAGGAAGGCGGCCAGCGCTGCTTGTTCATTGCGCAAGATGCCGGCCAGCGCGCGCCAGATGGCTGGCTGGTGGGCGATTTCCTCGGCCGTGTGCAGGCCGCCGATGTCGCGCCAGGTTTGAATGTCACGCTGAAGAAGGGTAGTCATGAGAGCTCAGTAAAGTGTTTGTTGGAGAAAGCATAAATACTAAATTTCGAAAAGTCAAATACGAAAGTAAAACGAAAGTAAATAGTTGGATGGCTTGCGAAATAATGTCGTTTTATCCCCATCCAATCGTGTTGCAGTGCCGCATGAAACCGTGTGCTGCTGCGGCCTGTCGCTGAAATGCGACGATAACGAAAGTATGTTTTGTGACTTTTTGGTGAAACGTAAGAAAAATGCGCCAATTCTGGGCATTTTATTAATAAATTGTCGCTTTATCTTTCTTTTGATTGACGATATTTATTTTTCTTCTTAAAGTATTTCCATCACTTCGATTTTCTGAAAGCCGCCAGATGAAACCTCTCCCGCTTCCCCGCCGCGCCCTTGCCGCCTGTGTCCTGGCCGCCCTTGCCACCCTGGCCGCGCCGGGCGCGCAGGCCGCGCCTGTCGGCAATCTGCAGTCGCTGTCCGCCGTGCACGCGGCCGACGTGGACAAGAGCGAGGCACTGGGCTGGGATCTGCGCAGCGATACGGGCATGCAGCTGCGTATCAGCCTGCCGCAGGCGGACGTGCTGCGCATCCAGGCGGGCGGCAAGGGCGGCTTGACGGGGCCAGGCGACAAAGCCGCGCCCATCGTCGTGGGCCAGCCGGCCGCACAGGTGGCGTACCAGATCCATGAACAGCCCGACCATATCCTGATCACTACCGAAGCCCTGAGCCTGCGCATCGACCGCAAACCACTGCGCTTTACCTTGTACCGCAAGGGCGATGCGGCGCCGCTGTGGCGCGAGGTGCAGCCGCTGTCGCTCGACGACAAGCAGGGCGTGCAGGTGCTATCGAGCCTGCCGGGCGAGCGTTATTTTGGTGGCGGCCAGCAGAATGGCCGCTTCGAATTCAAGGGCAAGCAGGTGCCCGTGTCGTATTCGGGCGGCTGGGAAGAGGGCGACCGCCCGAATCCCGCGCCATTCCTCATGAGTTCACGGGGATGGGGCATGCTGCGCAATACCTGGTCCGACGGGAACTACGATTTGCGCGATGCGCAGCAGATCTCGCTGCAGCATGCGGAAGGGCGCTTCGATGCGTATTTCTTCGTCGGCAAGGACTTGCGCGACGTCGTCGCCCGCTACACGGACTTGACGGGCCGCGCGCGCATGCTGCCCCGCTGGGCGCTGGAATACGGCGACGCCGATTGCTACAACGATGGCGACAACGTGAAAAAGCCCGGTTCCGTGCCTAAGGGATGGAGCGATGGTCCTACGGGCAAGACGCCGGACGTGGTGGAGACCGTGGCGCGCCAGTACCGCGAACACGACATGCCGGGCGGCTGGATATTGCCCAACGACGGCTACGGCTGCGGCTACGCGAATTTGCCGGAAACGGTGAAGGGCCTGGCCGGCTATGGCTTTCGCACGGGCCTGTGGACGGAAAACGGCGTCGACAAGATCGCCTGGGAAGTGGGCCAGGCGGGCAGCCGCGTGCAAAAGCTCGACGTGGCATGGACGGGCAAGGGCTACCAGTTCGCCATGGACGCGAACAAGTCGGCCTACGACGGCATCCTGAATAACTCGGACAGCCGGCCGTTTTTGTGGACGGTGATGGGCTGGGCCGGCATCCAGCGCTACGCCGTGGCGTGGACGGGCGACCAGAGCGCCAGCTGGGATTACATCCGCTGGCACATCCCGACCCTGATCGGCTCGGGCCTGTCCGGCCAGGCGTATGCATCGGGCGACGTGGATGCCATCTTCGGCGGCAGTCCGGAAACCTATCTGCGCGACTTGCAGTGGAAAAGCTTTACGCCAGTCCTGATGGGCATGTCCGGCTGGGCCGCGGCCGAGCGCAAGCATCCGTGGTGGTTCGACGAGCCGTACCGCGACATCAACCGCCGCTATCTGAAGCTCAAGATGCGCCTCACCCCCTATATGTATACGCTGGTGCGCGAAGCGGAACAATCTGGCGCGCCGCTGGTGCGCGGCCTGATGTGGGATTACCCGCAAGACCCGGCCGCCTATACGGAAGCGTATAAATATCAATTTCTGCTGGGCCGCGACGTGCTGGTGGCGCCCGTTTATCGCAGCCAGGCCGTCAGCGGCGGCTGGCGCAAGGGCATCCACCTGCCGCAAGGCACGTGGTACGACTACTGGGATGGCCGCCAGGCCACGGCCGACGCGAAGGGACGCGACCTGGACAGGCAGGTGACCTTGGACAAGTTGCCGGTTTTTGTCCGCGCCGGCGCCATCCTGCCCATGTATCCGGAAATGCTGTACGACGGCCAGAAGCCGAAGGACCAGCTGACCCTCGATATCTACCCGCACGGCGATTCCCACTACACCTTGTATGAAGACGATGGCAACACGCGCCAGTACCAGGGCGGCGCCTTCAGCCAGCAAGTCATCCGCATGCGCCAGACGGGCGGCGACGTGCAGGTCGATATCGGCGCCGTCGATGGCCAGTACCAGGGCCAGGAAGCGCGCCGTGGCTATGCGCTGCGCATGCTGGCGGGCCAGGCTCCGGCCACCGTGCGGGCTGGCGAACGGCTGATCACGGCATCGGCCGAGCGCGCCGCCTACGACAGCGCAAGCGAGGGCTGGTTCTTCGATGCAGCCGACCGCCAGGGCACCCTGCACGTGAAAGTGGCGGCGCAGGATATCCGCCAGGCCTTGACTTTGCAGGTCGCCGGCGCGCTGGCCGTGGCACGCACGGATGCCGACTTCCCGGCCGCCCCCGCGCCGGGCCGCGCCTTGCCGGCCGACGCCATGCAGGTGGTGGCGCGTCCTGCCGAAGAAAACGGCTATCCGCTGGAAAACGCCTTTGATGGCAAGCCGGAGACGTGGTTCCGCACCGTGCGCAGCCCGTCCGTGAAAAGCGGCCCGCACGAATGGGTGATCGGCTTTACGGAGCGCCGGCTGATCGACGGCATCGAACTGGCGCCGCGCAACGATCAGCACTGGAAACACGGCCAGGTGCGCGATTACGAAATCTACATCGGCGACAACAACGGCGAGTGGGGCGCGGCGCTGGCGCGCGGCACCCTCAAACTGCAGGAAGGCACGCAGACGATCAACTTCCCCGCCACGGCCGGGCGCTTGCTGCGCTTCCGCGTCATGAGCACGCAAAATCCGCAAGGCGATGGCGCCGCGTCCCTGGATCCGATGGTGACGGCGGCGCAAGGTGCGCCGGTGGCGCGTGCGTACGACGCGGCGCTGGCCACCGACGTGGCGCCCGTCACCCTGTCCGCCTTCCGCGTGCTCGAACATCGCGTGGCCGAAGGCGAGGAGGTGCAGCGCTATCTGTCGGACCTGGCGCTGCCGAAGCATATCGGACGCGACCGGCCGGCCGGCAAGGCGGCCGAGATGCGCATGAACGGGCTGTGGTTCCGCAAGGGCCTCGGCGTGGGACCGGCCAGCCGCATCGACTTGCAGCTGGCCGGCAACTGGAATCTGCTGCGCGCCGACCTGGGCGTGGACGATAGCTGCCGCAGCGCGGGCGGCTTGCAATTCCAGGTCTGGAGCGGTGAGCGGCTGCTGTATGACAGCGGCCTGGTCACGGCTCCCGGGGTGGTCAAACCCGAAATCGACGTGCGCGGCCTGAGCCAGCTCAGTTTGCGCACCCTGGGCGCGCGCGGCGCCCACCCGGCCCAGGTGTGCGGCAACTGGGCCAACGCCGTGCTGACCGGCACGGAAGGCGCGACAGTCAAGCAGCGCTAAGCAATCAATCATTTCACTAAAAAGAGCCCCTCTTCGGACCGGGGAGGGATTCTTGCAGCCTTGCGAAAACAAATCACTTATAAAAGGAGTTGGGAATGCACTTGAAAAAACTGATGGCCGCCATGGTGGCGGTAGGGTTGGCCTCGACGGCGCTGGCAGCGGAGGAGGAGAAACTGCAGCGTGTCGAAGTGACGGGATCGAGCCTGAAGCGCATCAACGCGGAGACGGCGTCGCCGGTGCAGGTGATCAACGCCAAGCAGATCGAAAACATGGGCGCGCTCACCTTGCTGCAAGTGCTCGACAACCTGCCTGCCGCCCGCCCGGCGCAGCAGGATTTCCGCTCGATGTTCACCGGTTCCGATGGCGGCTCGCAAGCGAACTTGCGCGGCCTGGGCGCGCAGGGCACGCTGGTGCTCTTGAATGGCCGTCGCCTGTCATTCTACGGTGCGCCGGCCGGCTTCCAGACCATGTTCGTCAATATCGACGCCATTCCCGCCGCCGCCATCGAGCGCATGGAGATTTTGACGGATGGCGCGTCGGCCGTGTATGGCTCCGATGCCGTGGCCGGCGTCATCAACGTGATCACCAAAAAATCGTATCAAGGCCTGGAAGCGCGCGCCAACGGCGAGTTTTCGCCCAGCGTGAAAGCCTATGGCGAACGCCAGGCCAGCGTGCTGTATGGCCTGGGCGACCTGGCCAGCGACGGCTACAACATCTATGGTTCCGTCAACGTCTACCAGCGCGACCGCATCGCGCTGGCCGACACCTGGCAAAAGCGTCCTGCGTATTTTTATGCGAACAATCCGAATTTCATCCCGAACATGCGCGTGGGCGTGGGCAGCGAACCGGGCACGGTGAATCCCGGGACCTTCTTTGTCTTCGACAAGGCGAAGAACAATGCGCGCACCCAGCGCGCCGCGCCCGGCTGCAACACCAGCATCACCGAGGCGTCGGGTAGTCGCTGCGTGTGGAATGCGCTGCCCAACCAGCTCGACACGGGACCTACCTCGGAGCGCGCCACGGCTTACCTGAGCGGCCGGCTGAAACTCGGTGGCGACATGGAAGCGTTCGCGGAAGGCGCTTTCACCCACATCAAGATGCGCGGCGAGAATGGCCCGTCCAGCTTCAACAGCGGCAGCACGAACAACTGGTTCGCGCGCAATACGGGCAATACGCTGAACACCTTCGCCACGCCGTTCCTCAGTCCCAACAACGTCTACCTGAAGGGCAAACTCGATGCCGACATGGTAGCCAGGATGGGCGGCGCGGCCGGCTTGAACTACCTGCTGCAGGATGCACAAGGCCACTTCGGCCAGAAGAATGTCGATGAAAACTACCGCGCGCTCGTCGGCCTGCGCGGCAGCATCGGCGGCGGCTGGGATTTTGAAACGGCGCTCAGCGTGGCGGGCAGCCATTCGACCCTGTTCCAGACGGCGAACATCAACATCTTGGGCTTCGAGCAGGCGTTCGGGCCGTTCACGAAAGACCCCGTCAGCGGCCGCACGTATATCTCGGACAATCCCGCCTACAAGTTCGGCGAAATCAGCGAGGCCAACGCGGCGCTGGTGCGCACCGCCTATCCGACGTTTGCCATCGAATCCTGGACCAAACTGATGACCTGGGACGCGAAAGTCGAAGGTACCCTGTTCAAGCTGGGCGAGCGCGAAGTGCGCGCCGCCGTGGGCACCAACATCATGCGCGAGAGTTTTCTCACGCCCGGCAACACCGATGCCGCCAATGGCCTGATCACGCAGCAGGGCGGTTCCTGGTTCGATGGCAAGCGCACCATCGCCGCCGTGTTTGGCGAAGTGGTGGTGCCACTCAGCGACACACTGGAAGTCAATGCGGCCGCGCGCCTGGACAAATACCCGCATTTCTCCGCCAACCTGGCGCCCAAGCTGGGCGTGATCTGGCGCGCGCGGCCCGACCTGATGCTGCGCGGGACGTATTCGGAAGGCTTCCGCGCGCCCAACCTGGCCGAATCGGGCACGGGCGGCGTCTTTGCACAGGTGGGCGGCATCCGCGACACGGTGCGCTGCGATGAAACGAATGCCATGGCGCGCGCCTTGCTGAAGTCAAAAGTGGCGACGGATGCGGACCTGGGCAAGAGCCTGCTCAATTCGAACTGCTCCACGACGGTGGGCGGCCTGACGCCGCCGAACCAGAATCTGCGTCCGGAAAAGGCGAAGATATCGACCGTGGGCCTGGTGCTGCAGCCGGCCAAGGACGTGAGCATTTCCATCGATTACTGGTTCATCAACCGCCGCGACGAAATCGTGCGCCAGGACTTCAACGAGCTGTTTACGGAACTGGTGGACAAGCACGGTCCGACCCTGGCCGGCACATCGAGCGCCATCCGCAACGACCTGACCGATACGGACCGGGCCAACGTGGCGGCGGTGGCAGCCATGTGCGCCAATCCCGCCAACGCTGGCGTGTGCGCGGGCGGCGCGCCTGGCTACTCGGTGGGCAACCTGGGCGGCTTGATCAACTCGTATTCGAACCGCGGCCGCACCCTGATGGACGGCGTGGACATCGACGCGCGCACGCGCTTTGCGCTCGGCGACTGGGGCAAGCTGAGTACCGGCATCGCCGCCACCATCCGCAAGCGCGACACTCACGACAGCGAAGACGGCAGCGACATCAAGGGCAATACCGTCGGCTACTACGATTCGCCGCGCTACCGCGCCACGGTCAACGCCGACTGGAGCTACCGCAACTTCGTCAGCAGCGTGTTCGTCAACTACTCGGGCAAGACGCGCTGGGCGTATGGCCCCTGGGACAAGGACAACACGCCGGAAAACTGCACCGCCGCCTCGGTATCGCTGCCGGCCGGCCAGTGCAAGGGCGCGCCGTCGTACACGACGGTCAACCTGGCCTTCAGCTGGAAGCCGGTGAAGAACCTGGACGTGGGCCTGAACGTGAAAAACGCGTTCAACAAGCGGCCATACTACGATCCGAACGGCTGGGAAGGCTACAACCATAGCCAGGACCTGTTCGGCCGCCAGTTTGCGCTCTCGGCCAGCTACAAGTTCTTTTAAGCCGTGACCTTGCCCCGGCCCGCCAGCCAGCATGGTGGCGGGCCGCGGTATTACCCGGAAAAAGAAAAGACAATATTCCGAAATGTACAATTCGAAAGATAAACGCAAGTGAAAGCAGCGCATCATGGCTGCTTTCGCGTTTTTCTCTGGGGATTTTTGGGCCATTTCGCCGTTCCTGCTCACCTCCTTGCCTGCGCGTGTATCTGTCATACCACGGTAACGAAAGTTATCTTCCGCTACGCTGATTTAAACGAAAGATAAATCGCATTTATTTACCCGTTTCAGCGATAAATTCGCGTTATAACTTTCTTTTTGTTGACGATACTTATTTTTCTTTTTAAAGTAATCGCAGGAAAACGAAAATCAGCCGATACGGACTGATTTCCCGAAAGGTGCGGCAGTCTGGCGCTACCTTCCGATGACCACCATAAAAATGGCGTCCCCCCGGCTCCGCCCTGGAGCGGGGAGGGCGCGCATAACCCTCGATATAGACGGAGACACAGCATGCATACCACCCGACTCAAATTGCGCGACATCAGCCGCGCCGCCGCGATCGTGATCGCCCTGGCGGCAGGCGTGCCAGGCCAGGCCTGGGCACAGTCGAATGCCACCAGTACCATTTTCGGCGAAGTGAGCGCACCGGCCGGCGCCACCGTGGTGCTGGAAAACCTGGCGACGGGCGTGCGGCGTACCCTGACGCCCGATACGTCGGGCCGCTATGTGGCCAATTCCATGCCGCCAGGGCGCTATGCGGTGCGCGTGCTGCGTGCCGGCTCGGTGGAAGCGTCGCAGGAAGTCGAAGCCCTGATCGGCGCCGGTGCGGAAGCGAACTTCGGTCCGGCCAGCGCGGCCGGTGCCGTGGGCCAGGAGCAAACCGTCGTGGTGAAAGCGTCGCGCAACACGATCGACGTGTCGAACACGAACAATGGCGTGATCTTCATGGCCAAGGAATTGAAAGCGCTGCCGGTCGGGAACGACGTCGCTTCCATCGTGCAGCTGACGCCGGGCGTGGCCCGTGGCACCAACAGCGTGTATGGCAATGCGCCATCGATCGGCGGCTCGGGCCAGTCGGAAAACGCCTTCTACGTCAACGGTTTCCCCATCACGAACATCCTCACCCAGGTGGGCGCGTCGGAACTGCCGTTTGGCGCGATCTCGAACCTGCAGGTGCTGTCGGGCGGCTACGGCTCGGAGTTTGGCCGTTCCACGGGCGGCGTGATCAACATCACGACCAAGAGCGGCGGCAACAAGGTCGAATTCGGCGGCAAGGTTTCCATCATCCCCCGTTCGCTGAAGGGGACTACGGAAAACCGGTACTACCCGAACACGGGCGCCAATCCGGGCACGGATGGCACCTTGAAGTACTGGAACCGCGATAACGGCAGCACCAGCAAGGTCGTCGGCTTGTATGGCAGCGGGCCGCTGATCGAGAACAAGCTGTTCGCCTTCGTGGCGCTGGAACAGACGCGCACGGACGGCGGCGCCGTCGCCGGTGCGCGCGACGACATGGTGAACAAGGTGTTGCCGAACGGCTGGCGCGAAAGCAAGAGCAAGGTTGACCGCATGATGGCCAAGTTGGACTACAACCTGACGGACGACCATCACTTCGAATACACCAAGTTGTATGACCGCACGACTACGGATAGCCAGAGCTATGGCTTCGACTATGCCACCTTGAAACGCAACAACGTGCCTGGAGGCGGCAGCGAGACCACTATCAACTGCTGCGGCTCGTCGGCCGCGCCGGGCGCGAATGTCGATATCTTCAAGTATACGGGCTACCTGACGGACAAGCTGACGGTGACGGCCATGATGGGGCAGTCGCGCACTTCGCACCGCCGTACCCCGGAAGGCTACAATCCGCTGCTGGCGCAAACGTCGTCGAATGAATCGACCCAGGTGCCTGGCCTGACGTACACCAATCCGCAAACGGTGACCGGTACTCTGGTCGACCCGTCGTCGGCAGACCGCCAGAAGGCCAAGCGCCTGGACCTGGAATACAAGCTGGGCAAGCATTCGCTGCGCGGCGGCATCGACCGCATCGACGTGGAATCGCAAGTGGGCCTGAGCCTGGCCGGCGGCTACCGCTGGAGGTACGAGAAGGTCAAGGATCCGACGCTCTTGATCAACGGCGCCTTTGAGACGCCGGCCCAGGGCAACGGCTATGGCAAGGATGGCTATTACGTCAGCAAGGAATTGAACGCCAACCTGGCGCGTCCGACCAGCGTGCAATCGGCGCAGTACATCCAGGATCACTATCAGGTCACGGAGTGGGTACTGCTGGACCTGGGCCTGCGCCGCGAGCAGTTCACCAACTACAGCACCGATGGCGTGGCCTTCATTTCTCAGCGCAACATGATCGCCCCGCGCGTGGGCGCTACCTGGGATTACCTGGGCGACGGCACCCTGAAATTCTTCGCCAACGGCGGCCGCTACCACCTGCCGGTGCCATCGAATTTGTCGAGCAACATGGCCAGCCCCTTCCTGGCCACCAGCGAGATGTTCACCTACACGGGCGTCGATCCCGTGACGGGCGCGCCGACGGGCCTGCATGCGATCAGCAAGCCGTATTCGGCCAACAACGCGTATGGCCAGAGCCGCGATGCGCGCGAAGTGACGGCCGTTGGCCTGAAACCGCTGTCGCAGGATGAATTCTCGCTGGGCTTCGAACGCGCCCTGAGCAAGAAGCTGGTGGTGGGCGCCAGCGTCCTGTACCGCAAGCTGAACGACACCAACGACGATACCTGCGACGCGCGTCCGCTGCAAGCCTGGGCCACGCGCAACGGCGTCGATACGGCTAACTGGAGCGGCTTCCAGTGTGCCATCATCAACCCGGGCCGCGACAACAGCCTGATGGTGGACTTTGACGATGGCAAGGGCCTGCGCCGCGTGGATATATCGGCGGCAGAGTGGGGCAACCCGCTGCCATCGCGCACCTACCGCGCCTTGAACATGTTCGTCGAGCACCCGTACACGAACGGCTGGTACGGCAAGCTGACCTACACCTTGTCCGGCCTGAAGGGCAATATGGAAGGCCAGACGGACAGCATCGGCGGCGGCGACGTGGGCTTGACGGTCAGCGACGACCACAAGGAGCTGATGTACAACGCGTATGGCTATCTGCCGGGCGACCACCGCCACGCTTTCAAGGCCTACGGCTTCATGCAGCTCATCCCGGACGTGATGGTGGGCGCCAACCTGTCGCTGATCTCGGGCGCGCCGCGCAACTGCATCGGCGCGCTGCCCGATAACCTGAAGTTCGAGGGCAATTACGGCGATTCCTACTTCTATTGCAACGGCAAGCCGGCGCCGCGCGGCAGCCAGGGCCGCCTGCCGTGGCAAGCCCAGCTGGACATGAATGTGGCCTATACTCCCAGCGCCGTCAAAGGCCTGAGCCTGAAAGTGGACGTGTTCAACGTCTTCAACAGCCAGACCGTCACCCGCTATACCGAAACGCGCGAAGACCATGGCGCCATCTCCCGCAATTACCTGCAGGTCGATGGCCGCACGGCGCCGCGTTCCGTGCGCTTCACGGCTGAATACACCTATTAAACTGCAACCGGCCTGCCGTGCGGCGGGCCGGTGACGATTCTTACCAACGGAAGCGAGAAGAGACCAATGACGACACAAATCAATCGACGCAATTTCCTGTCCGCCAGCGCCGCGCTGGCCGGTGGCGCCATGGCCGGCAGCGCCTTGCTGCCCGGCGACGCCAGCGCCGCACCGGCCGCCGGCCGCGACAAGGTTCGCCTGGGCCTGATCGGCACGGGCATGCGCGGCCAGGTGCTGCTGGCCGAACTGGTGCGCCGCGACGACGTGGAAGTGGTCGCCCTGTGCGATATCGAACCGATCATGCTGAAACACGCGCTGGGCCAGGTGGCCAAGGCCGGCAAGCCGCGTCCGCGCACGTATGGCGAAGACCGCGACGAGAAATCCTACAAGCGCATGCTGGACGCGGGCGGCCTCGATGGCGTGATCATCGCCACGCCGTGGGAATTCCACGCGCCGATGGCGATCGCTGCGATGCAGGCGAAGATCGCAGTCGGTTGCGAAGTGGTGGCCGGCATCACGCTGCAAGACCACTGGGATGTGCTCAATACCCAGCTGAAGACGGGCACGCCCTACATGTTGCTGGAAAATGTATGCTACCGCCGCGACGTGATGGCTGCGCTGCAGATGGTGCGCGCGGGCCTGTTCGGCGAACTGCTGCACCTGCAGGGCGGCTACCAGCACGACCTGCGCGCCGTCAAATTCAACAGCGGCAATCCGGCCAAGCCGTATGGCGGCGGCGTGGAATTCGGCGAGAAGGGCTGGTCGGAAGCCCATTGGCGCACGCAGCACTCGGTCGAGCGCAATGGCGAACTGTATCCAAGCCACGGCATCGGCCCCTGCGCCATGTACACCAACATCAACCGCGGCAACCGTTTTACGCGCATCAACGCCTTCGCCACCAAGGCGCGCGGCTTGCACGACTACATCGTCAAGCAGCCGGGCGGCGCGCAGCATGCGAACGCCAAGGTGAAATTCAAACTGGGCGACGTGGTCACCACCACGCTGGCGTGCGAGAACGGCGAAACCATCATCCTGCAGCACGATACGAGCCTGCCGCGCCCTTATTCGCTGGGCTTCCGCGTGCAAGGCACGGATGGCCTGTGGATGGACTTGAACAATTCGATTCACATCGAAGGCGTCAGCAAGCCGCATCAGTGGGACGACTTCAAGGTCTACCAGGACAAGTATGAGCATCCGGTCTGGCGCAAGTACGCGGCGCAAGCGGAAGGCGCGGGCCACGGCGGCATGGACTTCTTCGTCATCCACGCCTTTGTCGAAGCCCTGAAGGCCAACGCGCCGATGCCGATCGATATCTACGACGCCGTGACGTGGAGCGCCATCACGCCGCTGTCCGAGCAATCGATCGCGGCCAACTTCCAGACCCTGGACTTCCCCGACTTCACGGGCGGGCAGTGGAAATCGCGCAAGCCGATCTTCGCCCTCGACGGCAAGTACTAAGGCTTGACGACCCGCTACCGCGCCTGCCGCCGTAGCGGGTTTTTTCCATCCCAGGAGACGTTGATGAAACACACAAATTCATTGCTCTGCGCAGTCCTTGCCGCCATGCCTTTACTGGTCACCTGCGTGGCCGCCTGCGTGGCCGCGCCCGTGGCGCGCGCGACGCCCGCCACTGTGGAACTGGCCGGCAACGCCTTCATCACCAGCGGGCAGGAGGGCGCCGTCATCGGCGAGCATGGCCTGTCCGGCTGGAGCAATCCGGCTGCCGTCGCCAGCACGTATTTCCGCGTGGCCGAAGCGGGTCCCGTCCAGGTGGCGCTCGACGCCAGCCTGGCCGATGGCGGCAACAGCACCATCCGCGTGACGATCAACGGCGCGCTGTTCGACGTCAGGCTGGCCGGCAAGGCCCGCAAAACCTACGCCGTGGGCACGGTGAACGTGCCGGCGGCCGGTTATGTGAAGGTGGACTTGCAGGGAATCTCGCGCGCCAAGGCCACGTTTGGCGACGTCACGGCGCTGAAGGTGACGGCAGGTGCCACGCTGAACTATGCCAACGATCCCGCCAATTACTACTGGTCGCGACGGGGGCCGTCCGTGCACATGGGCTATACGGTGCCGGCCAATACCGAGTATTTTTATAACGAGATGACGATACCCGTCGGCCAGGACGCCATCGGTTCCTACTTCATGGCCAACGGCTTCGGCCAGGGCTACATGGGCATCCAGGTGAAGTCACCCGCCGAGCGCTGGATATTGTTTTCCGTGTGGGACGCCGACAATGGCGCCAAGACCACTCTGGTCAGCAAGGGCGCCGGCGTCATCGACAATGCGTTTGGCGGCGAGGGCACGGGCGGGCAGACCTATCTGTCGTATGACTGGGCGGCCGGCACCACGTACCGCTTCATCACGCGCGCGCGGCCCGACGGCAAGGGCGGCAGCGATTATTCGGCCTGGTTCTTCGCGCCGGAGACGGGCAAGTGGCGCTACATCGCCACCTGGAAGCGGCCGGCGATTTCCACGTATCTGACGCGCGTGCATTCCTTCCTCGAGAACTTCATCGATACGCGGGGCTATACGCAGCGCCGCGTCCAGTTCGGCAACCAGTGGGCCAGGAACGTTTCCGGTACATGGTCCGAAGTGACTGCGGGAAGGTTCACCGGCGACGCCACGGCCACCAATGCGCAGCGCATGGATTACGCGGGCGGCCTGGAAAACGGCAAGTTCTTCCTGCATAACGGCGGCTTTTTTGCCGGGTACGTGAAAACCGGCCAGAACTTCACGCGCCCGGCCACGGGCCAGGCGCCCGCCGTCGACGTGGCGGCCTTGCCGATGCAATAGGCGCGGGGTCTCAGAACGGCCGCTTGCCCACCATCGCCTCGATGCCGCGATAGTAGGTGAGCGGCTGGCGTATCGTCACGCCCATCAACGCCGCCGCCTGGATGATGTCGTTTGTATCGCGCCGGTACACGACCAGCGCATCCATTTCATCGGTGCCGTTATCGTCGATCTGGATCAGCTCATAGCCGCCTTCGTCCACGGCGCGCTGCGCCAGTTCCGTGTCCAGCCACTCGAAATAGGGCAGCGCGCTACCGCCGCTGTCCTCGAGCATTTCGTAGGGGAAGTCGGGGAATTCCTCGAACATGTCCTGTATCTGTTCGTGCAGTTCATCGAGCTTGTCGCTCGACGCCATATAGCCGGCCAGCTGCAGGAGGATCGCCACCGTGTAGGCCTGCGCATCGCTGTCGATCCACTCGTCGCGCGGAGCGGACGGCGCATCGCTGATGGCGGTGACGGCTTCGTCGAGTTCCTCGCCTTCCAGTTCACCACAGGTCAGCTTGGTCAGCAGTTCAGATAGCAGCATGTTTGCCTTTCAGAAGTGGATGCGGGGCCAGGATGGCCAGCTCGTGCATGATGTTGTTAATACTATCATCGCCGTGCAGCTTGCCGCGCTCTGCAGAAATCGTACTGTGTTCTTCACCTGTTTCGAGCCCATCCCGGTAGATGAATACCTCGCCGGGTGGCGCCCCTCAGAAGGGGGGGGGGGGGCGGCGTTGCTCGCCACGCGTCCTCCTCACGCCTTGTCCGCGCTCCTGATGAACTGCCAGCAGAAGACGCTCCCTACTGGGATAGGCTCTTGTCAACTAGACATTTTCCTGCCAAGCGGATACACTAAAAAATTCCCGTGTGGAAATATTTGTTGATGCCCAGGCAGGCACAGGTGCGCTTGTCGCCCTTGGCCCTTTGCCCGTTACTTGTTACCCATTTTCTTCATTTCATCCAGGATCATCCATGTTTGTCCGAACCACCATGCTGCGCGCGCTGGCGTGCGCCGTCTTGCTGCCTGCGCTGTTGTCCGGCTGTATCACCGGCCACAATAGCGCGCCTGCGTTTACCTATACGACCCCCGACCCGGCCAAGGGCGTAGTCGTCGGCACCGTGTTCGAGCGCGCCGTCTTCGAGGCGCATGGCGCCAGCTTCGCCATTGTCAGCAGCGACCTTGCTGGCAACAGGGACAACGATCTGTGGTTATCCAGCCATGCTCCCGCCGGCCAGGTTTCCTTGCGGAATGTCGCGCCCAAAGTGCCTACGGGCAAGGGCAGTACGTTTGCGCTGCAGCTGACGCCGGGACGCTACCGCATCCTCATCTGGCTGCTTGACTATGGAAGCAGGTCCAAGTACTCCGAATCGTCGCCGAAGCCGATCGAGTTTGACGTCGTCGCTGGCAAGGTCATCTACCTGGGACGTCTGGATGCCAACCGTTTCCTGGAAGTGGCTTCGATACACGACAATTTCGAGGAAGATATCGTCTACCTGAAGAAAAATCCCTTGCTGGCCAATGCCAGCATCGAGAACAAGGCGCTTGAGGTGCGTGAATGGTGGCTAAAGGACGCCACTGGCAAGAAACTTCTGGAAAGAAACAGCGCCAAATAAGCACGTGCAGGGTGCGCTCGGCACTTTGTACTGCCGGTGCGACCCTGCGCTACATTTTTTGCTGCATCAGAGCGGCCAGGCCTGTTTGGTGACGGCGACGGCGATGATGTAGGCGAAGACCAGCACGGCGAGCGCGAAGGCGGCGCCGCGCACGGCCGGCGTCTTGCCCCGTTTCAGGGCGATGGTGCCCAGCACGATGTAGGCCAGCAGCGCGCACAGCTTGGCGGCCAGCCAGGGCTGGCTACCGGGCGACTGGCCGCTCCACACGGCCAGGGTGATGGCGCTGGCCAGCAGGGCCGTGTCGACCAGGTGCGGCAGGATTTTTACCCAGCGCTGCTGCAGCAGCGGCGAGGCGCGCAGCATCCAGGCGCCGCGCAACAGGAACAGACAGCCGCTGGCAGCGGCGCAAGCCATGTGGAAATGCTTGAGGCTCAGGTAATCCATGCGGTGACTTTACAGGCGTTGACAATGGCGCCAGCATAGCCGCCTTTGGCGCGACGCGCCATACGCCGTCGGGATGATGTGTTCCTAACGCAGGAATTTGACGTACACGAGTTCCGGATCGCCCTCGTCGAGATGCTCGATCCGGCCGCTGCGCACGAAACCCGCGCTGGCGAACAGCTGTTGCGCGGCGCCGTTGGACTGGTTCGTCGACGTGAACAGTTTCTCTGTCCGGCATGCGGCTGCGGCGGCGGCCAGCAGGCGCAATCCCACGCCGCAGCGCTGATGCGCGGCCGAGACCATGACCAGCGAGACAAAGCCGTGACCGAAGAAGTCGTCGTGCATGAGCACATAGCCGGCCACCTGGCCAGCGCGGATGGCCAGCTGGCAGTGCCCCTTGCCGACGGCGGCGCGCACGGCCTCGCCCCGGCTGGCGTGCGCCTGCGCATACGCATCGCAGGCCAGCATGGCTGCCACATCATCAGCCTGGGCCAAGCGGGTAACGATGGGGTCTGTTGCGTGAATGTTCTGCATGCCGCTCCTTTTCTCCAGGCGCCGAGTGTGCCAAAAATGCGGCCGTTTGTAAAACACCCGCCATCCAGGCTAGGTCAATACCTCTTCATCTAGTCACTTTTGCCGATACGGCTATCCAGATTGCCTTTCCAGAATCACCCTGTGGCCGATAGTGCCTTTCCCCTCTGCCACGTAAGCTGGTCGGGACGGCTGGCCAGACGGCCAGTGCATTCATGGAGAAACATCGTGGCTACCCTAGATGGCACTAAGAACAACAGTAGTAACAAGGCAGTCGAACCCGGCATGCGGCGCAAGCAGGCGTCCGTGCTGATCAGCAGTACCTTCGCCTTCACCATCTGCTTTGCAGTCTGGATGATGTTTGCCGTGCTCGGCATCCCCATCAAGACCAGCCTGGGCTTGACTGAAACGCAATTCGGCCTGCTGGCCGCCATGCCCGTGCTGACGGGCTCTCTCGTGCGCGTGCCGCTGGGCATCTGGACGGACAAATACGGCGGACGCCGCGTCTTCTTTTGGCTGATGCTGGCCAGCGTGGTGCCGATCTACCTGATTTCCTACGCCACCGCCTACTGGCACTTCCTCGTGCTGGGCATGTTCGTGGGCCTGGCGGGCGGCTCGTTCTCCGTCGGCACGCCGTATGTGGCGCGCTGGTATGAAAAGGAGCGCCGCGGCCTGGCGATGGGCATCTTCGGCGCCGGCAACTCCGGTTCCGCGCTGACCAAGTTCGTCGCGCCGGGCATCGTCGCCGCCTTCGGCTGGCAGATGCTGCCCAAGGTGTATGCGGTGGCCATGCTGGCCACGGCCATCATCTTCTGGCTGTTTTCGTACACGGACAAATCGCACCTGGCGCCATCGGGCGAAAGTTTTTCGGCGCAGATGAAGGTGCTGAAGGACCCGCGCGTGTGGCGCTACTGCCAGTACTACTCGGTGGTGTTTGGCGGCTATGTGGCGCTGGCGCTGTGGATGACGAAGTATTACGTGGCCGAATACGGTTTTGATTTGAAGCACGCGGCGCTGCTGGCTGCCTGCTTCTCGCTGCCGGGCGGCGTGCTGCGCGCGTTTGGCGGCTGGATCTCCGACAAATACGGCGCGGCGAAAGTCACCTGGGCCGTGATGTGGGTGTGCTGGGTGTGCTTCTTCCTGCTGTCGTATCCGCAAACCCAGATGGTCGTGGAAACCGTCACGGGGCCGCTGGCCTTCCACATCGGCCTGTCGCCGCTGTGGTTCACCGTGCTGCTGTTCATCGTCGGCATCGCCATGGCCGTAGGCAAGGCGTCCGTCTTCAAGTTCATCGGCGATGATTTTTCCGACAATATCGGCGCCGTCTCGGGCGTGGTGGGCCTGGCCGGCGGCCTCGGCGGCTTCATCCTGCCCGTGATGTTCGGCGCCCTGGTGGATTTCACGGGCGTGCGTTCGAGCTCCTTCATGCTCTTGTACGGCACCGTCTGCGTCTCCCTCGTCTGGATGTATTTCTCGTTCAAGCCGCTGCGTGCGGCACCAACCACTCAACCTGCAGGAGTTACGCTGTGAGCAAATCAATCAGCCGCTATATGATCAATACCTGGGAGCCGGAAAGCCCCAGCTTCTGGCAAAACACGGGCAAGTCCACGGCCGCGCGCAATCTGTGGATTTCGATTCCCGCGCTGCTGCTGGCGTTCGCCGTGTGGATGGTGTGGAGCGTGGTGGTGGTCAACCTGCCCAACATCGGTTTCACCTACAGTAACAACCAGCTGTTCTGGCTGACGGCCTTGCCGGGCCTGTCCGGCGCCACCTTGCGCATCTTTTATTCGTTCATGGTGCCGATTTTCGGCGGGCGCCGCTGGACGGCCATTTCCACGGGCTCGCTGCTGATTCCCGCCATCGGCATCGGCCTGGCCGTGCAGGACGTGAACACGGGCTATCCGACCATGCTGATCCTGGCCCTGCTGTGCGGCTTCGGTGGCGGCAATTTCGCCTCGTCGATGGCCAACATCAGCTTTTTCTACCCGAAGGCAAGCAAGGGTTTCGCGCTGGGCATGAATGCGGGCCTGGGCAACCTGGGCGTGTCGGTGGTGCAGTTCGTCGTGCCGCTGGTGATCACGTTTGCCGTCTTCGGTGCCTGGGGCGGCGATTCGCTTACCTGGGTGAAAAATGGCGTGAGCAAGGACATGTGGCTGCAAAACGCGGGCTTCATCTGGGTGCCGTTCATCGCGCTGTCGACGTTGCTGGCCTGGTTCGGCATGAATGACCTGGCCTCGGCGAAAGCTTCTTTTTCCGAGCAGGCCGTGATCTTCAAGCGCAAGCACAACTGGCTCATGTGCTGGCTGTACACGGGCACCTTCGGCTCCTTCATCGGTTATTCGGCCGCGTTTCCGCTGCTGATCAAGATCCAGTTCCCCGACGTCAATCCGCTCGATTACGCCTTCCTGGGCCCCCTGGTCGGTGCGCTGTCGCGCGTGGCCGGCGGCGTGATTTCCGATAAACTGGGCGGCGCCCGCGTCACCCTGTGGTCTTTCCTGCTGATGATTGCCGCCGTGCTGGGCGTGCTGTACTTCATGCCGCAAGGCGGCGTTGGCGGTAGCTTCAGCGGCTTCTTCTGGATGTTCATGCTGCTGTTCGCCGGCACGGGCATCGGCAATGCATCGACCTTCCGCATGATCCCCGTGATCTTTTTGACGGAGCACCAGCGCGCTGCCGCCGGCAAGGGCAAGGCGGTGCAGGAGCAAGCCATCGTTGACGCCAACAAGGAAGGCGCGGCCGTCCTGGGATTCACGTCGGCCGTGGCCGCGTATGGCGCCTTCTTCATCCCGAAAAGCTATGGCACCTCGATTGCGCTGACGGGCAGCCCCGACGCGGCCCTGTGGTGTTTCATCGGCTTTTATGTCAGCTGCATCGCGATCACCTGGTGGTGCTATGCGCGCAAGAACGCGGCGATGCCTTGCTAGTTAGCGTCAGAACGCCGGGCAAGTCCTGCTTGCCCGGCGTTGAACACAGTAAGAGGTAGTCATGGAAGAACTGGAAAAATTCGTCAACGGCTTCAGCCTGTTTCAGCAGCAGTATTTCAGCGAGCCGCAGACCTTGTACGACAGCCTGCGCGACGGGCAACGGCCCACGACCTTGCTGATCGGCTGCTGCGATTCGAGGGTCGACCCCATGCTGCTGACGGGCAGCGACCCGGGTGACATGTTCGTCGTGCGCAATATCGCCAACCTGGTGCCGCCGTGTACCCCGGACGCGCCGCCTGGCGTCAGCTCGGCCATCGAGTTTGCCGTCTGCAAGCTCGAAGTGGCCAGGGTCATCGTGCTGGGCCATGCGCGCTGCGGCGGCATCCGCGCGCTGCTGGAACCGCAGCCGCGCGCGGAAGGGCAGGAAACGGACTTCGTGGGACAGTGGATGCGCATCGCCGAACCGGTGGCGCAGCGCGTGCGGCGCGAGCTGGCGCACCGCTCATCGGAAGAACAGCACCATGCGTGCGAGCTGGCCAGCATATTGCAGTCGCTCGACAACCTGCTCACCTACCCATGGCTGAAGCGCCGGGTGGAGCAGGGGGTGTTGAAATTGCATGGATGGTATTTCGATATCGACAGCGGCGCGCTGATGGCGTATTCGGCGCGCCAGCAGCAGTTTTTGCCGCTGGTCTGCCCAATTGAAAGGGCGCGCCATTTGCATGAGCGCCCTTGGCCGGACTCAGCTAAAACGTAACAAATCCCCGCTGCGGTCAAACGCCAGCAGGCCGTCGATGCGGCCTTGCTCGATGGCCGTCACCATGGCGCGCAGGGGCGCTTCGCATTCCTGCGCGGCGGGCGGCTGGCCGCCCTGGCCCGCCAGTCCCCCCACGAAGACCACGTCCCAGTGCGTCTGCATCTGTTTCGACTCCTCCATCAATGTCTCGAAGCTGCCCAGTTCATCGGGCAGCTTGTCGGCGCACATCACGGGCGTGAGGGACTTGCCCTGGCCGCCAGGCTGTGCCTGTGCCTGGGTAAAGGTGAACAGCAGGCGTTGCGGCTGTTCCTGGTCGCGGGCGCTGCGCAGCAGGCTGGCGTAATCGGTAATCGACATGGTGCTCTTTCTCTGTATTGAACGGTGACGACAGGTATACCGCAGCACGGTCGCGGCGCCCATAGGCAATAGTGACTATCCGGGTGACTACGCGCCTATGCATTCCTGGTGCCGGAAACCGACTTCTTGCCAATACCGCCGGGCACGGCGCATCGCTAGACTGTTTGTATCGACGCTTGAGCCATCCTGCTTGCAGCGTTTTTATGACCTGGCGCCGCTCCTGCGGCGCAATGTGGAGGTAGCATGAGTCACTTTCTGGACCGTCTTAAATTTTTTAGCAAGCCTGCCGAGCCGTTCTCGAACGGCCATGGCACCGTGGTCGACGAAGACCGCACCTGGGAAAACGCCTATCGCCAGCGCTGGCAGCACGACAAGATCGTGCGCTCCACGCATGGCGTGAACTGCACCGGCTCTTGCAGCTGGAAGGTGTACGTCAAGAATGGCCTGATCACATGGGAAACCCAGCAAACCGATTATCCGCGCACGCGGCCCGACCTGCCCAACCACGAACCGCGCGGCTGCCCGCGCGGCGCCAGCTATTCCTGGTACGTGTATTCGGCCCAGCGCGTGAAGTATCCGATGGTGCGCGGCCGCCTGATGGAAATGTGGCGCGAAGCGCGCAAGACCATGGACCCCGTCACCGCCTGGGACTGGATCAGCCAGGACCCCGTGCGCTCGCAGCAATACAAATCCATCCGTGGCCTGGGCGGCTTCGTGCGCGCCACGTGGGAAGAATCGAATGAAATCATCGCCGCAGCGAATGCGCTGACGATCAAGAAATACGGCCCGGACCGCATCGTCGGCTTCTCGCCGATTCCAGCCATGTCCATGGTCAGCTATGCCTCCGGCACGCGCTATCTGTCGCTGATCGGCGGCGTGGCCCTGAGCTTTTATGACTGGTACTGCGATTTGCCGCCGGCCAGCCCGCAAGTGTGGGGCGAACAGACGGACGTGCCGGAATCGGCCGACTGGTACAACTCGACCTATCTGATGGTGTGGGGCTCGAACGTGCCGATGACGCGCACGCCGGATGCCCACTTCTACACGGAAGTACGCTACAAGGGCACGAAAACCGTCGCCATCTCTCCCGATTACGGCGAAATGGTGAAGTTCGGCGACATCTGGCTGGCGCCCAAGCAGGGCACGGACGCCGCGCTGGCGCTGGCCATGGGCCACGTCATCCTCAAGGAATTCCACTCGGAAGGGCAGAGCGCCTACTTCCGCGACTATGCGCGCCAGTACACGGACTTCCCCATGCTGGTGCTGCTCAAGGAGCATAACGGTACCCTCGTGCCCGACTACTTCCTGCGCGCTTCGCACCTGGACAACAACCTCGACGAAACCAATAACCCGGAATGGAAAACCCTGGTCATCGACGAAACCACGGGCGCCATTACCGCGCCGGCCGGCTCCATCGGCTTCCGCTGGGGCGAGTCGGGCAAGTGGAATCTGGAACAGAAGGCCGGCGGCAGCGGCGAACCCATCGTGCCGATGCTGTCCATGATCAACGACAGCGACGCCGTCACGGAAGTGGGCTTCGCCTACTTCGGCGGCAAGGACGCGTCCGACATGCTGCTGCGCAAGGTACCGGTGAAAACCATCCGCCTGGCCGACGGTACGACGGCCCTGGTCACCACCGTGTTCGACCTGACCCTGGCCAACTACGGCATCGACCGTGGCCTGGGCGGTGAAAACGTGGCGGAAAGCTATGACGACGACGTGCCCTACACGCCCGCATGGCAAGAGAAGCATACGGGCGTGAAACGCGCCGACGTCATCACCGTGGCGCGCCAGTTCGCGGAAAACGCGGACCAGACGCGCGGCAAGAGCATGGTCATCGTGGGCGCCGGCCTGAATCACTGGTACCACATGGACATGACCTACCGCGGCATCATCAACATGCTGATGATGTGCGGCTGTATCGGCCAGTCCGGCGGCGGCTGGGCCCATTACGTGGGTCAGGAAAAACTGCGTCCGCAAACGGGCTGGACGCCTTTGGCCTTCGCCCAGGACTGGGTGCGGCCGATGCGCCAGATGAACGGCACTTCGTTCTTCTATGCGCACACCAGCCAATGGCGCCACGAAAAGCTGGAAACGGGCGACATCGCCTCGCCATCGGCGGCCGGTGGCACGGGCGACCTGACGCTGCTCGACTACAACGCCAAGGCCGAGCGCATGGGCTGGCTGCCATCGGCGCCGCAGCTGCAAACCAATCCGCTGGAAGTGGCCAAGGCCGCTGCCGCCGCAGGCCAGAAGCCGGCCGCATATGCGCTCGACCAGATCAAGGCGGGCCAGCTGCAGTTTTCGTGCGACGACCCGGATAACCCTGCCAACTTCCCGCGCAATATGTTTGTCTGGCGCTCGAATATCCTCGGCAGCTCGGGCAAGGGCCACGAGTACTTCCTGAAATACCTGCTCGGCACGCAGAACGGCTTGCTCAGCGACGAAGACGACTGCATCACGCCGAAACAGGTGAAAGTGCGCCCGGCCGCCGAAGGCAAGCTCGATCTGCTGGTGGTGCTGGACTTCCGCATGTCGACCACCTGCCTGTATGGCGACGTGGTGCTGCCGACGGCCACTTGGTATGAAAAAGATGACTTGAATACGTCGGACATGCATCCGTTCATCCACCCGCTGTCCGAAGCCGTGCAGCCGCTGTGGCAATCGAAGTCGGACTGGGAAATCTACAAAGGGCTGGCCGAGAAATTCTCGGAAATCGGCGGCGAGCTGCTGGGCACCCAGCAAGACATCATCCTCACGCCGCTGATGCACGACACGCCGGGCGAACTGGGCCAGCCTTTCGATCCCAAGGATTGGCGCGCCGGCGAATGCGACGCCATTCCCGGCAAGACCATGCCGAACATGACGGTGGTCGAGCGCAATTACCGCGACGTCTACAAGAAGTTCACTTCGATCGGGCCGCTGCTGGAAACCATCGGCAACGGCGGCAAGGGCATTTCCTGGAAAACGGGCCATGAAGTCGAGATCCTGCGCGGCATCAACCGCACGGTACTCGAAGAAGGCGTGTCGAAGGGCCAGCCGCGCCTCGATACGGCCATCGACGCGGCGGAGATGATCCTGACGCTGGCGCCGGAAACGAATGGCCACGTGGCCGTCAAGGCCTGGGCCGCGCTGTCGTCCATCACGGGACGCGAGCACACGCATCTGGCCAAGCCGCGCGAGCATGACAGCATCCGCTTCCGCGACGTGCAGGCGCAGCCGCGCAAGATCATTTCCTCGCCCACATGGTCGGGACTGGAAAGCGAAGAAGTCAGCTACACGGCTGGCTATACGAATGTGCATGAAATGATCCCTTGGCGCACCCTGACTGGCCGCCAGCAGTTTTACCAGGATCACCTGTGGATGCGCGATTTTGGCGAGGGACTGTGCGTCTACAAGCCGGCCATCAACACGAAGACGACGGAAGCGCTGCTGGGCACCAAACCGAACGGCAACAAGGAACTGGCGCTGAACTTTTTGACGCCGCACCAGAAGTGGGGCATCCACTCCACGTATTCGGACAATCTGCGCATGCTGACCCTGTCGCGCGGCGGACCGCACGTGTGGCTGTCGGAGACGGACGCGCAGACGGCCGGCATCGTCGACAACGACTGGATCGAAGTCTTCAACGTCAATGGCAGCCTGACGGCGCGTGCCATCGTCAGCCAGCGCATCCCGGCCGGCATGACGATGATGTACCACGCCCAGGAAAAGATCATCAACGTGCCTGGCGCGGAGATGACGGGCAAGCGGGGCGGCATCCATAACTCGGTGACGCGCGCCGTGCCCAAGCCGACGCACATGATCGGCGGCTACGCCCAGCTGGCGTACGGCTTCAATTACTACGGCACGGTGGGCTCCAACCGCGATGAATTCGTATTGGTGCGCAAGATGAACAAGGTCGACTGGCTCGAAGGCCCGTTGCAGGAAGAAGGAGCATAGTATGAAAATCAGAGCGCAAATCGGCATGGTGCTGAACCTGGACAAGTGCATCGGCTGCCACACCTGTTCCGTCACCTGCAAGAACGTGTGGACCAGCCGCGACGGCGTCGAGTACGCATGGTTCAACAACGTGGAAACCAAGCCCGGCATCGGCTATCCGAAGCAGTGGGAAAACCAGGACAAGTGGAACGGCGGCTGGCGCCGCACGGATGCGGGCAAGATCGAGCCGCGCCAGGGCAGCCGCTTGAAGATTCTGGCGAATATCTTCGCCAACCCGAACCTGCCCGCCATCGACGAGTACTACGAGCCGTTCACCTACGACTACGAGCACCTGCAAAGCGCGCCGCTGTCGCAGACGCCGCCGACGGCCCGTCCGATCTCCGTGCTGACGGGGAAAAAGATGGAAAAAATCGAGTGGGGTCCGAACTGGGAAGATGACCTGGGCGGCGAGTTTGCCCAGCGCAGCAAGGATAAACTGTTCGACAACATGCAGAAGGAGATGTACGGCACGTTCGAGAACACCTTCATGATGTACTTGCCGCGCCTGTGCGAGCATTGCCTCAATCCGACGTGCGTGGCGTCGTGCCCATCCGGCTCCGTGTACAAGCGCGAAGACGACGGCATCGTGCTGATCGACCAGGACAAGTGCCGCGGCTGGCGCATGTGCATCTCCGGTTGCCCGTACAAGAAGATTTACTACAATTGGTCGTCCGGCAAGGCCGAGAAGTGCACATTCTGCTTCCCCCGCATCGAAGCGGGCCAGCCTACCGTGTGCTCGGAAACGTGCGTGGGCCGCATCCGCTACCTGGGCGTGCTGCTGTACGACGCCGACAAGATCGAGGCTGCCGCCTCCGTGCCGCAAGAGCAGGACCTGTACCAGGCGCAGCTCGACCTGTTCCTCGATCCGCACGACCCGGCCATCATCGCCGAGGCGCGCCGCCAGGGCATTCCTGATCTTTGGCTGGAAGCTGCCGTCAAGTCGCCCGTCTACAAGATGGCCGTCGAGTGGAAAGTGGCGTTCCCGCTGCATCCCGAATACCGCACCTTGCCGATGGTGTGGTACGTGCCACCGCTGTCGCCGATCCAGGCGGCCGCCGAATCGGGCAAGCTGGGCGTGAATGGCATGCTGCCGGACACCCAAAGCCTGCGCATTCCCGTGCAATACCTGGCCAATTTGCTGACGGCCGGCGACCAGCCGCCCATCGTCACGGCCCTGGACCGCATGCTGGCCATGCGTGCCTACATGCGCAGCAAGACCGTCGAGAAGGTGGAAAACCTCACGGTCCTGAAACAGGTGGGCCTGACCAAGGCGCAGGTGGAGGACATGTACCACATCATGGCGATTGCCAACTACGAAGACCGCTTCGTCATCCCCAGCAGCCACAAGGAAATGGCCGAGGACAGCTTCAACGAGAAGGGTTCGTGCGGCTTCAGCTTCGGCAATGGCTGCTCGGACGGCACCAGCGAACCGACCTTGTTCGGCAAGAAAAAACACGGTTCGGCCATCTTCATGCAGATGCCGAAGTCGCGCAAAACGGCGCCAGGCGCTTAAGGAGCTGATATGGAACACGCTATGCATCACTACCAAATCCTTTCGCGCCTGCTGCTGTATCCGGAGCCCGAGCTGATCGCGCACCTGCCGCAGCTCGACGCCGCGCTGGCGGCCGTGCCGGAGCAGCACGCGCTGCTGCGGCCCTTGCTGGCGCACCTGGAAAGCAGCAGCCTGATCGACCTGCAGCAGCAGTACGTGGCCACGTTCGACCGCAATCCGTCGCACTCGCTGCATCTGTTCGAGCATATCCACGGCGAATCGCGCGACCGGGGCCAGGCCATGGTCGACCTGATGGAGGAATACAAGCGCCACGGCCTGCAAATGGTGGGCGACGACTTGCCCGACTTCGTGCCGCTGTTCCTGGAATTCCTGGCACAGCTCGACGAGGCAGTCTCGGCGCCGCTGCTGGGCGACGCCGTCCACGTGCTGGCGCACATCGGCCGCAAGCTGACGGCCAACGGCAGCCCGTACGCGCCCGTCTTCACGGTGCTTGAACGCCTGAGCCCCGTGGCGGCGGAAATGCTGGCCGAACCGCCGGTGCGCGACATGGATGAAGCGCTGGAAACCTTTGGTCCCGGTGCGGACGGCGTCGAGCCGTTGCTGCGCCAAGGTCCGGGCCAAGTTCCGGGCGGCGTCCATCCCGTGCATTTTCACCCGCAGCCGCGGCGCGCTGCTTAATTGGCCGCTTGCGCCCGCATGAGGAGAGTACATCATGAGTAATTACTTGCATCAATTTGTATATGGCATTTATCCATACATCGCGCTGGCCATCTTCTTTCTGGGTAGCCTGATCCGTTTCGACCGCGAGCAATATACGTGGAAGTCCGATTCCAGCCAGCTGCTGCACCGTGGCAGCCTGCGCCTGGGCAATATTCTGTTCCACATCGGCATCATCGGCCTGCTGTTCGGCCATGCGGCCGGCTTGCTCACCCCCGTCTGGGTGTGGGATACGCTGGGCGTGTCGCACAGCCTGAAGCAGGGCGTGGCCATGGCGGCCGGCGGCGTGATGGGCGGTTTGTGCCTGGTCGGCCTGCTGATCCTGCTGGTGCGCCGCTTTTCCAATGACCGGCTGCGCGCCGTCACCACGGCCGGCGACAAGCTGGTGATGCTGTGGATCTTGCTGACCTTGCTGCTGGGTCTGTCGTCGATCTTCGTCTCGGCCTCGCACATGGATGGCCACATGATGGTCTTGCTGATGAACTGGGCGCAGCACATCGTGACCTTGCGCGGTGACGCGGCCAGCTTCATCGTCGATGCGCCGCTGGTGTTCAAGCTGCACCTGTTCATGGGCATGTCGCTGTTCGTCATCTTCCCGTTCACCCGCCTGGTGCACGTGTGGAGCGGCTTTGGCGCCATCGGTTACCTGGGCCGCGCTTACCAGTTGGTTCGTCGCCGCTAAGAAAGGAGTCACATCATGGGAATCTCCGTCAATGGCATCGATATCGACGATGCCGACATCGCGCAGGAACTGCCGCATCACGATGGTGCCGGCAACCCTTTGAAACAGGCCGTGCATGAACTGGTGCTGCGCCGGCTGCTGCAAGACGAAGCCGACCGCCTGGGCGTGCAGGGCGGCAGTATTGATGACCGCATCGAAGCGCTGTTCGCGCAGGAAGTGCGCGTGCCGCCCGCCGACGATGCGGCTTGCCGCACCTTTTATGCGCAGCGCCCGCAGCTGTTTCGCAGCGGGGCGCTGGTCGAGGCCCGCCACATCCTGTTCCAGGTGACGCCCGAGGCGCCTCTGGAGCTGCTGCGCACGACGGCGCAAGCCGTGCTCGACGCCTTGAAACTGGCGCCCGAGCGCTTCGGCGAACTGGCGGCGCAGTATTCGAACTGCCCG
Source organism: Janthinobacterium sp. 64 (assembly GCF_002813325.1). Lineage (NCBI taxonomy): Bacteria > Pseudomonadati > Pseudomonadota > Betaproteobacteria > Burkholderiales > Oxalobacteraceae > Janthinobacterium > Janthinobacterium sp. 64. The sequence goes on from NZ_PHUG01000001.1 coordinate 560,646, forward strand.
TCGGGCGCCCTGGGCGGCAATCTGGGCCAGCTGTCGCCGGGCCAGAGCGTGCCGGAGTTCGATGCGCTGCTGTTCCGCCTGGAAGAGGGCGCGCTGGCCGGCCACTTGCTGGAAACGCGCTTCGGCTACCACATCGTGCAAGTGCTGCGGCGTGTCGAAGGCCAGGCCATCGCCTACGAGGCCGTGCAGGCGCAGATCGCCGACCGCCTGTCGCGCGCCGCGTGGCAGCGCGCCGTACACCAGTATCTGCACTTGCTGGTGGGGCGCGCCGAGATCGCGGGCATCGAACTGGAAGGTGCAAGCGTCGAAGGCACGGCCAGTCCGCTGGTTCAGTAAGTAGAAATGCGTAGGCCGAAAGGCGTAGGCCGCTAGGCCTTCTGGGGCACAGCCAGATCGTGTCCCAGCCTTTACAATCACGGAAGAATCAGGAGTAGCGTCATGGGTAGCGTCAAGTTGCAGGACCGTTTTGGCCGTTCGATCGATTATGTGCGGCTGTCCGTCACCGACCGCTGCGATTTGCGCTGCAGTTACTGCATGCCCAAGGGTTTTCGCGGCTTCGAGGAGCCGAAGGACTGGCTGACGTTCGACGAGATCGAGCGCCTGATGGGCATCTTCGTCCGCCTCGGCACGCGCCGCGTGCGCCTGACGGGCGGCGAGCCGCTGTTGCGGCGCAACCTGCCGCAATTGGCACAAAGGCTGTCCGCGCTGCCCGGTTTGGACGATCTGTCACTGTCGACCAACGCCACGCAACTGGGCAAGCACGCCGTGGCCTTGCGCGCGGCGGGCGTGGACCGCATCAACGTCAGCCTCGACTCGCTCGACCGTGCCTGCATGCAGCAGATCACGGGGCGCGACAGCCTGCAGCCGATTCTCGATGGCCTGATGGCGGGCAAGGCGGCCGGTTTCGACCCGATCAAGATCAATATGGTGGCCATGCGCGGCGTCAATGACGGCCAGATCGAGGCCATGGCGGCGTTTTGCATCGAGCAGCAGTTCATCCTGCGCCTGATCGAAGCCATGCCCATGGGCAGTACGGGCCGCAATGCCAGCTACATGCCGCTCGGGCCCGTGCGCGAGCGCCTGGCGGCCCGTTTTGGCCTGGTGCCGCAGGCGCAGGAACTCGGTGGCGGGCCGGCGCGCTACATGGCGACAGCCGATGGCCGTTCGAGCATCGGTTTCATTACGCCCATGTCGCAGCATTTTTGCGCCACCTGCAACCGCGTGCGCCTGTCTGTCGATGGTACCCTGTATCTATGCCTGGGCCAGGAAGAAAAATTCGCCCTTGGCCCCATGCTGCGCGGCGGGGCCACGGATGCGGAGATCGAAGCGGCGATCCGCGCCGCCATCGAACTCAAGCCGCAGCAGCATGATTTCAATACGCAGCCCGATAAAATCATCAGGTTCATGGCGCAGACGGGCGGCTGAGGCAGTTTGCATTTACATTCAAGGGCGGTATGAAATTCAAGGCGATGTTTTCCTCCTGGCAGAAGCTGTCGACCAAGATCGTCGGCGCGCTGCTGCTCATGCTGGTACTGGCCCTGAGCGCCATCGGCTGCACCCTGTTTTTGTCGTGGCAGCTCGAAGGCAGTTCTGCCGCCATCAATGAAACGGGCCGGCTGCGCATGCAGACCTACCGCCTGACCCTGCTGCTGGCCAGCGACGCGCGCGAGCAGGCGCGCCAGCAAGTGCTGCTGATCGACGAGACCCTGGCCAAGATCGGCCATGGCGACCCGCAGCGACCCCTGTTCCTGCCGCCCAGCACGGCCATCAAATCTGAATTCGAACGCATCGGCACTGCCTGGCGCGGCGCCTTGCGCCCGTCGGCCCTGGCCGCCGATTCCACGGCGCAGGCGCGCCAGTTCGAGCGCGACGCCGATACCTTCGTGGGCCAGGTCGATCAACTGGTGCGCCTGATCGAGCACGATAGCGAGCAGCGCACCTTCTGGCTGCGTGCCTCGCAACTGATCCTCGTCGGCATGGCCGTCATCGGCACGGTCAGCATGATTTACCTGATGTTCATGCTCATCATCGAACCGGTCACGCGGCTGCGCCTGGGCATGCAGCGCATGAAGGAGCGCGATTTCAGCGTGCGCCTTGCCGTGGAGAGCAATGACGAATTCGGCCAGCTGGCCAGCGGCTTCAACCAGATGGCCGACCGCCTGCAGGCGCTGTACGGCAACCTGGAAGAGGGCGTGCGCAGCAAGACGGCCACGCTCGAGTACCGCAACCGCGAACTGGCGCTGCTGTACGAAAGCGCCGCTTTCCTGCAGCGCCCGCAGCCCCTGGAAGACATCTGCGGCGGCTTCATGCAGCGCATCGTCGACTATTTCGAGGCCGACGGCTCCACCGTGCGCGTGCTCGACGCCGAGCGGGGCAACCTGCACATGGTCGTGCATACGGGCTTGTCGGAAGAACTGGTGGCGTCGGAACACTGCCTGAAGGTGGGCGACTGCCTGTGCGGCACGGCCGTCGAGATGAAGGTGGCGAAGGTGCACGACATGCGCCGCATCGACCGCGCGCATGAACTGAAATGCCACCGCGAAGGCTTTGCCACCGTCTCCGTCTTCCATATCCATGCGCACGAACAGCACCTGGGCTTTTTCAACCTGCATTTCCGCCATGCGCGCGTGTTTTCCGCGCGCGAGCTGGCCTTGCTGGAAACGCTGGGCCAGCTGCTGGGCATCGCGCTGGAAAACCTGCGTCTGGCCGCGCGCGAGCGCGAGATGGCCATTTCCGAAGAGCGCAACCTGGTGGCCCAGGGCCTGCACGACAGCATCGCGCAAAGCCTCAATTTCCTCAACCTGCAAGTGCAGATGCTCGACGACTCCGTGCGCAACGCCCGTTTCGACGAGGTGGCGGGCATCGTGCCGGCCCTGCATGCGGGCGTGAAGGAAAGCTATGAAGACGTGCGCGAACTGCTGGCCAATTTCCGCAGCCGATTGATGGAGGACGACCTGATCGGTTCCCTGCGCGCGGCGGTGGACAAATTCCGCCGCCAGACGGGCATCGAGGCCGATCTGCTGGCTGACGTCGACGGCGCGCCATTCCCCCGCGAGCAGCAATTGCAGTTATTATTCATCGTGCAGGAAGCGCTGTCGAACATCCGCAAGCACGCCCAGGCCAGCCACGTCGAAGTGCGCCTCGCCGATCACCAGGATTTTACCCTGACGATCAGCGATAATGGCGTCGGCTTCGATGCTGCCGCCGTGCTGGAAAAGGGCGACAGCCATGTCGGCATCCATATCATGCGCGAGCGCGCGCAGCGCATCGAGGCGACGTTCGACGTGCACGCCTGTCCCGGTGGCGGCACGACCGTCGAACTGCATTTGTCGCGCGAACAGCGCCGCGCCGCCTGAGTAACTACCTGAAAGTATAAAAAATGGAGACACCCGATACACCGATCACCGTCATGCTGGTGGACGACCACGCGCTGTTCCGCAGCGGCATACGCTCGCTGCTGCAGCGGCACACGGATTTTTCCGTGGTGGGCGAGGCGGCCGATGGCGTGGAAGGCATCAAGCGCGCCATCCAGCTGCAGCCCGACGTGGTGCTGCTGGATCTGAACATGGCCGGCATGTCGGGCGTGGAAGCGCTGCAGCTGATGCAGCACGACTGCCCCGACACGGCCATCGTCATGCTCACCGTATCGGAAGACGCGGAGGACCTGGCGACGGCCCTGCGCGCGGGCGCCTGCGGCTATCTGATCAAGAATATCGATGCCGATTACCTGGTGCGCGCCATTCGCCGCGCGGCGGCCGGCGAAGTCGTCATCGCCGAAGCCATGACGGGCAAGCTGGTGGCGCAGCTGCAGGCGGGTACGCGGCGCGAGGAACCCGTGTCGGAACTCGACAAGCTCACCCCGCGCGAAAAGGAAATCATCGATTGCCTGTCGCGCGGCGAGAGCAACAAGGGCATCGCGCGCACCCTCGACCTGGCCGAGAGCACGGTCAAGATCCACGTGCAGAACGTGCTGAAAAAGCTCAACCTCACCAGCCGCGTGCAGGCGGCCGTGTATGCGGTCGAGCACCGCCAGGGCAAGTAGCCGAGTAGTCGTGGTCTGACCCGCCGGGTCAGACCCCATGGCGAATATCTCCCTCTAGTCCTTTTTGCCGATGGATCTCCTTGCACTTTTAAAGTAGTATATTGAATATATCTTTAAAAGCGAGCCCATTATGGCCATTACCCCGATCAGCGAACCTTCCCCACCTTCCACGACGGCAGGCGCCGCGCCCTGGCATGCGCGCCATGCCGTCTGGCAGCTGGGTTTCCGCCCGTTTTATCTGCTGGCGGCCGTGTTTGCGACCCTCGGCATCCCCCTGTGGCTGGCCAGCTATGCGGGCTGGCTGACGGGCGGCTTGCAGGTGGGGCTGGGCTGGCATATGCATGAAATGGTGTTCGGCTTCGCGCTGGCCGTCGTCGTGGGGTTTTTGTATACGGCGGGGCGCAACTGGACGGGCTTGCCCACGCCGCACGGCGTGCAGCTGATGGCGCTGGCGGCATTGTGGCTGGCGGGGCGCGTGGCCATGCTGTGCGGCCCCGGCCTGCTGCCGGCGCTGGTCGACTGGATCTTCCTGCCGCTGGCCGCCTGGCCCCTGTACCAGGTGCTGCGCCGCTCGGGCAATACGCGCAACCTGTTCCTCGTCGGTCTGCTGGCCTTGCTGGCGCTGGCCAATGGCCTGTTCCACGCGGCCGTGCTGGGCTGGCTGACGTTCTCCCTATTCGTGCCTGTGCAGGCGGCCATCTTCATCATCGTGCTGATCGAATCGGTGATCGGCGCGCGCGTGATCCCCATGTTTACGCGCAATGGCGCACCCGATATCAATCCCAATCGCTCGCCCGTGGCCAGTCCGAAGCGGGCGCTGGTCGCCGTGGCCTGCATGGCGGCGGCGGCCATCGCGTGGCTGGCCGGCGCGCCGGCCTGGCTGACGGCGCCGCTGGCCTTTTGTGCTGCCGGCGTGTCGCTGGCCAATCTGCTGGCCTGGCAGCCGCAGCGCACGGTGCGCGTGCCCTTGCTGTGGATTTTGCACCTGTCGTATGCGTGGATAGGCGTCGGTTTTGCCCTGCTGGCGGCCGCCAGCCTGGGCCTGCTGCCGGCCAGCGCCGCATTTCACGCGCTGACGGTGGGCTCGATGGCGGGCCTGATCATCGGCATGATGACGCGCACCACGCTGGGCCATACGGGCCGTCCGCTCAAGGGCGGCCGGGCGGAAGCGGCGATGTACTGGCTGATCCAGTTGGGCGCGCTGGCGCGCCTGCTGGCCGCCGCCGGTCCCGCTACGCTGGCCATGCCGCTGCTGCTGGCCGCGGGCGCGTGCTGGTCGCTGGCCTTTGGCTTGTATGCATGCGTGTATGCGCCTTATCTGTGGCGCGCCAGGGTCGATGGCCGCGAAGGCTAAGCGGTCAGAAAGGGCGCCAGGCCAGCAGTTTTTTGAGTTCCGGCGCCCAGTAGGACAGCGATTCGCCCACGACGAAGAGCAGCATGCCCAGCATCAAGGCCCTCAGCAGCAAATCCCTGCACCAGATCATGGCATCCCCCCGAGTTTTCATATTGATCATTTTGTCATTGGCATGGCCGGCTGGCCGGGCGGCGTCTGTGCTGTGAAGGCGGCGGCGGCCTCGATGGCGCGCGCCAGCGCCTGTTCCAGCGTGTCGAGCGCGGCCGACGCATCGTCGCCGGCATGCAGCAGCTGTTCTGCTTGCTGCGCGGCTTGCAGGGTGGCGGGCAGGGCCAGGCTGCCAGCCTCGCCCGCCAGCTTGTGCGCCAGCGCGGCGGCATCGTCGCGCGCATCGGCTGCCAGCAGCGCGCGCATGGCGCCCACCGTATTGCGATGGCTGCTGCCAAAACGCGACAGATGCTGGCGGTAGGGCGCTTCATCGAGCCACTGCGCCATGCCTTGCGCCAGGTCGATCACGGCTGCGGCGCCGCACGGCGGCACGGGCATCGCCGCTTCGGTCACTGCCGGCGGCAGGGCTGGCAGAGCTTGCGCATGGCGCCGATGCGCGCGCGCGATCAGGGCGATGGTCTGCGGCACGTCGAACGGTTTGCTGATGAAATGGTTCACGCCCGCTTCCAGTGCCGCCGTGCGCTGCGTCTGGAACGCCCCGGCCGTCAGCGCCACCACGGGCAAGTCCTGAAACTGCGGCAGCTGGCGCAACGCGCGCGTCGCCTGCAAGCCATCCATGACGGGCATCTGCACATCCATCAGCACGATGTCGACGTCGGCGGGGTGGGCCAGCAGCCAGTCCAGCGCCTGCCTGCCATCGCAGGCGAACGATGGCACGGCCCCCTGGTCGCACAGGATATGCCTGACCACGTCGCGGTTGATGTCGCTGTCATCGACCACCAGCACGCGCACGCCGGCGAGCACGCGTTCTTCCAGTACACCCAGGCTGGCGTCCAGGCCGGCGGCCCGGGCGCGCTGCTGGCGCGCTGCCATCGTCGCGTTGTACAGGCTGGAAGCGGTCACCGGTTCGTTGAGGATGGCGTCGGCCGGATCGGCCGGGTCGGTATGGCGCCGCGCCGGCCGCGTGGCCGGCATGCCGCCCGCTGCCAGGATGACGACGGGGCAGTCTTGTGGCGGCAGGTATTCGCGCAGCGCGCGCGCCGTCGCTTCGCCGTCCAGCTCCGGCATGCGCGCGGCCAGCAGGACGACGCCGGGCCGCGCATCGTCGGCGCAGGCCAGCGCATAGTCGAGGGCCGCGCGCCCGTCGGACACGGCATGCACGCGCCAGCCCAGCCCCTGCGCCACGGCGGCAACGGCCTCGCGCGTGCCGGTATTGGCATCGGCCAGCAAGGCATGCAAGGCTTGCATGTCCGGCGAGGACAGGGCGCCGGCGGGCAGCAGTTGCAGCGGCACCGTGAAGCTGAATTCGCTGCCCTGGCCCAGGCGGCTTTGCAGGCGCAGCGAGCCGCCCATCAGTCTGGCCAGCTGGCGGCAGATGGTCAGGCCCAGGCCCGTGCCGCCGAAGCGGCGCGTGGTGGACGTGTCGGCCTGGGCGAAGGCGGAAAAGATCGTTTCCTGGACCTCGGGCGCGATGCCGATGCCCGTGTCGCGCACGCTGAAACGCAGTAGCGCGGCATCGCCGTCGCGGCTTTCCAATGTGGTCAGCAGCTCGACCGTGCCCTGCGCCGTGAATTTGATGGCATTGCTGGTCAGGTTGACCAGCACCTGTTCCAGCCGCAGCGCGTCGCCCAGCACCAGGTCCACGCCATCGGGCAGCGCCCCGATCCGCACCTCAATCGGCTTGTCATGCGCGGCCACGCCCATGCTGGCGGCGAGCTTCTCGGTCACCTCGGCCAGGCGGAACGGCGCCTGTTCGATGCTCATGTGGCCCGCTTCGATTTTCGACACGTCGAGCACGTCGTTGATGATGCCCAGCAAGGACTGGCCGGCGGCGCGGATCTTGTGCGTCATTTCGAGTCCTTCCCTGTCCAGGCTGCCCCGTTCCAGCAGCCATGCCATGCCGAGGATGGCGTTCAGCGGCGAGCGGATTTCATGGCTCATGTTGGCGAGGAATTCCGCCTTGCTGCGGTTGGCCGCCTGGGCCGCATCGCGCGCCAGCAGCATGGCCTCTTCGGCCTGCTTTTGCGCGGAAATATCCTGCGCAAAGATCAAGGTGGCCGGTCCATCCTTGAGCATCACGCGCGTGGTGGTCTTGAAGATGGGCACGGGCAGGCCCCGCTTGTCCAGGCCGATCGCTTCGAACACCTGTTCGCTGGGCGAGTCCGCCTCGATCAGCGCTTCGTTGGTGGCCAGTGCCGCCAGCGATGGCGCGGAAATCATGGAGGACCAGGGCAGGCCGTTCAGATCGTCTTCGAACGAGTAGCCATGCAGCCTGCGGTAGCGGGGATTCGAGTAGATGAAGCGGCCGTGGCGCAGGATGGCGATGGCCACGGGCGCATCTTCGATCAAGGTGCGAAAGCGCGTTTCGCTGTCGGACACGGCTTGCATGGCCTGGCGCTCCGTTTCCTGTTCCGCATGCCAGGCGGCCTGCTGGCGGCGCCGCCGCTGGCTCCAGAACAGCAGGCTGGCCCCGGCCAGCGCCAGCGTGGCAAAGCACAGGATGTAGGCCAGCGCCTGGCGCCGCAACGGGGCGGCGATGGCCGCTTCTTCGCGGCTCAGGCCGATGATGATGGCGCGGTCCATGTGCAGCGCGGGCGGCGCGATGGTCGCCATGGCCATGATGCGCGGTGCGGCGGCGCCGGCGATCCCGACGCCGCTCAGCACGCCGGCCTGATAGCCGCTGTCGCGAAAGCGCCGCAGGAAGCTGCCGGGCAGGTCCACATTGCCGCCATTCGCAGCCCTGGCGGGATAGTTCAGGAATTGCCGGCCGTCGCCATGCAGCACCACGGCCCAGACGTCGGGGGCATACATGGCGGTGCGGAACTTGGCCGTGAAGTATTCGGGATCGAGGGTAGCCAGTACCACGCCGGCAAAGCGGCCCTGCTGGTCCTGCACCATGCGCGACGCCGTGATGACCAGGTCGCCCTTGAAGGAATGGAAGGGCGCCGAGATGTACAGCGTGCGCGCATCAGGGGCGTCGCGCGCCGTCTGGAAGTAGCCGCGGCGCGAAAAATCCTGGTTGGCCAGTTCCGGGATATTGGTGGCGATCGGCTTGCCCTTCGCATCGACGACCAGCATGGTGCGCACGCCCGGCATAGCGTCGACCAGCGCGGCCAGGCGCCGGGGCAGGGCTTGGCCGGCGTCTGCCGTGGCGCCGGCGCCAAGATAGTCGCGGATCACGCCGTCGAGCACCAGGTTGGTCGCCGCCAGGTCGACTTCGATATTTTTTGCCAGCAGTGCCGTCAGCACGCTGAGCCGTTCACGCTCGGCCGCGTCGTGCCGCGCGGCTTCGGCCTGGTGCGCGTAGGCAAGGGCGGCAGCCGCGAGGAGCAAGCCGAGGAGTAGAAACAGCCATTCGATCCATTGTCTGCGTACCGCCGCCGCATCTGTGTGATAGGTCATGGGGCGATGCTATACCCGATAGGGATGGATAACAACTTTAGTGTACGACTATGCATGTGAAAGTGTGGTCAATTTGCCGTCCGCCGCCGTCGCGCGGGCCGTGCCGTCCAGCGGCAGCCGCAGGCGGAAGGCGGCGCCCTGGCCCGGCGCGGAGGCCACGCCGATGCTGCCGCCCATCAAGGTGACGAGCTGGCGCGCGATGGCCAGGCCCATGCCGGCGCCGCCATGGGCGCGGCTCGGCGAGTCGTCCGCCTGCGAGAATTTGTCGAAGATGTCGGCTTGCTGCGCTTGCGCGATGCCGATGCCCGTATCGCGCACCTCGATCTGCAAGTCCGCGCCACTCGCCATGACGTGGACATCGACGCGCCCTGTGTACGTGTAGCGGATGGCATTGTCGAGCAGGATATCGAGCACGCGCACCAGACGCACGCGGTCGCAATCGATGCTGAGCGGGGTTGCGGGCGCGACGTGCGAGGCCAGCAGCAGGCCCTTGTGCGCCGCGCGCTGCCGGTGCGGCGCCAGCGCCAGTTGCAGCAACTGGTCCAATGGCGCGGCGGCAGACTCCAGCCGCACCTGGTCGTTTTCAAGCGCGCTCAGTTCCATCGCCGCTTCCACCATGGCCAGCAACTGGCGGCCGCTGTCCTGTATCGTTTGCGCGTAGGCTGCCTGTTCCGGTTCGCGCAGCTGCTCGAGCAGCAGTTCGGAGAAACCGAGGATGCCATTGAGGGGCGTGCGCAATTCATGCGACATGTTCGACAGGAAGCGCGACTTGGCCTCGCTGGCGGCGATGGCCCTGGCGCGGCTGTGGACCAGGCGGCCGATCAGCAGCACCAGCGCCGCCCACGACAGCACGATCAGCACGCTGGTGACGGCGGCCATCAGCAAGGCCTGGTTGCGGCGCGAGACGTAGTCGGCCAATACCGTGTTGCGGTCCAGTCCGACCAGCATGTAGAGTGGATAGTTGGCCAGTTTTTCGAAGGCGTAAATGCGCAGGGTGCCGTCGACGGGACTGCGCTCGGTGAAGCTGCCCCGCGTGTTTCCTTGCATCAAGGAAAAAACCTTGCTGTCACCGACATCCTGGCCGATGGTATTGACGGCGCCGACCCGGCGCGCGCGCACCACGCCGTCACTGCCGACGAGCGTGATGGAGCTGTTGTTGCCCAGGTCGACTTCGTCGTACAGGCGCGTAAAGTAATACGGGTCCATCGAGACCACCACCACGCCCTTGAAGCGGCCATCGGCATGGTTGATGCGGCGCGTCATCTGGATCGACCATTTTTTCGATACGCGCCCCAGCACCGGCTTGCTGACATACAGTTCGCCGCTGTCGCGCTGCATGTGTACCCGGATGTGTTCGCGGTCGGCCAGGTTGGTCGGTTTGAAGGGATGGCTCGACAGTACCGTGTCGCCCCGTTCGTCGACGATGGTAAACAGGTTGTACAGGGGCCCGGGATTGAGGCCTTGCTGCAGGTCCGCCACGATGTCGAGGCGCGGGCCCAGCGCCTGGTAGCGGCCGCGCAGGTAGGTGACCGCCTGGTCCGCCGCCTCGATCGTGCGGATCGCGTGTTCGTCGAAGACGCGCGCCATGCTGCGCGCATCGCGCCCGGCATCGGTGATGGCGGCGTCGTGCGCGCGCTGCAATTGCAGCATGGTGATGCTCCACAGCCCCGTCAGCAGGACTGCCATGAAGAGCGACAGCAGGGTGCGCGTATCGCAGCGCTCCCAGGCCATGGCCTTCCAGTATCTGTACTGCCGCATGCTGCCTCCGCAAGGTCTGCCAGGTCCGCCAGGTTTCCGTCGGCGCGGAAGTCCGGCGTCACTGGCGCGTTGATTTGTCAATTATAGCGAATATAATTGATTTTATCGAATAAAATGATTTTTATGCGGAAGTGTTGTATTCAGCGCCGGCCCGGGTCGCTAGCGCGTCAGCCAGTGCTCCACCATTGCGCGCAGCTGGGCGGCCGTAAAGGGCTTGGACAGATAGTCGTCCATGCCGGCGGCCATGCAGCGTTGCCGGTCGTCCTCGGTCACGCCGGCCGTCAGGGCGATGACGGGCAGGCGCGGCGCACCGCTGGCCGCTTCGCGGGCACGCAGGGCCTGGCAAGCCTGGTAGCCATCCATGACGGGCATCATGCAGTCCATCAGGACCAGGTCGTACGCTTGCCCGGCCAGTGCCTGCAGGCCCAGTGCGCCGTTCTCCGCCGTGTCGATGTGGTAGCCGCTGGCGGCCAGCTGCAGGCACACGAGCTGGCGATTCAGCGCCGTATCCTCGACCAGCAGGATGCGTGCGCCCGGCCCTGATGCGGGCGCGGGCAGGGGGGCGGTCGCCGGTGCCGCAGCGGGCGCCGGTTCCTGTTCCTGCTGCGGCTCCTGCTGCGGCTGCGGCGTGGCGGCGCCTGGTGCCTGGGCCACCTGGCAGGGAATGCGCACGGTGAAGCGCGAGCCGGCGCCGGGCTCGCTGCTGCAGAAAATCTCGCCGCCCAGCAGCGCCACCAGGTGTTTGCAGATGCTCAGTCCCAGTCCCGTGCCGCCATACGCGCCGCTGATGCTGTCGTCGGCCTGGCAAAACGGCTCGAAGATGCGGCTCAGTTGCTGCTGGCTTATGCCGATGCCCTGGTCGTGGACACTGGCGACGAGGCAGGCGCTGGCGCCGTCCGGCCTGGCCGCTTCCAGGTGCAGGCGCACGGTCACCTTGCCGGAAGGCGTAAACTTGATGGCATTGCTGAGCAGGTTGCCGAGGATTTGCGCGATGCGCGTGCGGTCCGAGCACACCTGCTGCGGCACGCTGTCGCCGATGTCGCTGGCAAGGTGCAGCTTCTTGCGGTCGGCTTGCGGACGGTGCAGGGCCAGCACGTCATCGAGCAGCAGGCGCGGGTCGAAGTCGCGCAGTTCGATGTTCATCTGGCCTGCCTCGACCTTGGACAGGTCGAGGATGTCGTTCAGGATGCGCATCAGGTGCTGCACGCCATCGCCGATACGCTGCGCATATTGCTGCTGTGGCGCCTCGAGTCCGGTTTCCTGCAGCAGTTCGGCCATGCCGGCGATACCGGCCATGGGCGTGCGGATCTCGTGGCTCATGATGGCCAGGAAGCGCGACTTGGCGGCATTCGCCGTTTCCGCGCGCGCTTGCAGCGCCAGCGCCATGGCCGCGTCGCGCTCCTGGCGCCGCAGCAGGGCCATGATCAGCGCGATGGCCAGGGCCAGCACCAGCAGGCTGACCACGGCCGCGCCGCCCATGGTACGCAACATGCGCCGCCAGGCCGCCAGGTAGACGTCGTCCGTAATGGTCACGTTGATGGCCAGCGGATAGTCGCGCACCAGCCGTACGCCGGCCAGGCGGTCGACCCTGCGCCCCTGTTCGGCCGCGCGCGGCGAGTCCACCTGCAGCACGCCATGCGTCTTGCCCTGTTCCAGCAGGCGGTAGGTGCTGCCCGTCAGGTTGCGCTGGCCCATCATGGCGGGCACGGCCGGCCAGCGGGCCAGCAGCGTGTAGTCGCTGCGGTACAGCGAAAAAGCCGTGTGTTCGCCGATGCTGGCGTTCTGGAAGAATTTGCTGAAGAAGTCGCATGACAGGCCCACCAGCACCACGCCCAGGAAGCGGCCGTCCGGGCCGTTGATGCGCCGGCTGATATAGAAGGTCCAGGCGCCATTGCCCTTGTTTTGCACGGGCGCGCTGACATGCATGCCACCGTCCGGGTGGCGCCGGTGATAGTCGAAGTAATCGCGCTCGCCGAGGCGGATGGGCGGCGCGGGATAGGCGCGGCTGAAGGCCAGCACGCTGGCATCGCTGCCGACGATGGACACGACGTCCACTTGCGGCACGCCGCCGATCTTGTGCCGCAGCATCTGGTGCATGGCCGCGGTGCCGGCGGCGGCGGCCAGCGCGTGCGCGTCCGCGGGGGCGGCCGCCTCGATGTCGTTGCTGACGCTGTCGAGCACCAGGCGGGCCGCCGTCATGCTTTGCGCCGTGTTTTCCGCCAGCAGCAGCGACAGATTGGACAGGTCCTGTTGCCAGTCATCGACGGCTTCGCGGTACAGCAGCACGCCGGAAACGACGATGCGCAGCGCCAGCAGGCACACCAGCACCAGGCCCACCACGGCGGCCGTGGTGCGCGGGCGATAGCGGTGCGCCAGGCGCAAGATGGCCTGGCGCAGGTTCATGCCTGCGCGCCCGTGTACTCGCGCATGCTGCGGCAGACCTCCTGCTCCACTGCGGCGACCAGCACCGTCGTTTCCGCCAGCCAGTCCGGTGCCGCCACGCCCTGGTGGCGCACCAGCTGCTCGAGCTGCGCCAGGCGCGCCGTCAGGGCACTGGCGCCCAGCAGGGCCACGGTGCCGCGCAAGGTATGGCAGCTATGCACGATGGCTGGCGCCGCGCCGCTGCGCACGGCCTGTTCGATGCGCGCAAACATGGCCGGCGCCGTATCGAGGTAGGTCTGCGACAGGGCGCGGAACATCTCCAGGTCGTGGCCGGTGGCCTGGAACAGCACGGCTGGATCGATGTGGCGGTAGGCTTGCATGGCGGCTCCGTGGCGAAGGAAAAACGGTGGAGGGCTAGGCGGCCAGGCTGTTGCGCCGCGCATGGCCGGCGCAGCAGGCGCGCAGATAGCCACGCAGCTCGTCGTAATTGACGGGCTTGGCAAAGAACACCACGCCGGGCGGCACGCCACCGCGTTCTTCCAGCTCCTCCGGCGTCAGGCTCGACAGCATGGCGATGTGCATGTCCGCCAGCAGCGGGTCGGCCAGGATGGTACGGATCACTTCGTAGCCGTCGATGCCTTCCATGATGATGTCGGCGAGCAAGATGTCGGGCTGGTCGCGGGCGATTTCCATCAGCGCCTGGTAGCCATTCTCGCAAAAGCGCAAGCTTGCCTGCAAGCCCCATGAACCGATCTGCTTTTCATACAGCGCGCGTTCGATCGGATTGTCTTCGATCACCAGGATGGACGGCGGGCGGCCCGATGCTGCGGGGCGGCTGGCGCGCGCCGCGCGCTGATCCTGCCCTTGCTGGCCGGGATTGCCCTTGTAGGCCTCGACGGCCGCGAGGGGAATGCGCCGGTGGCCGCCCTTGGTCTTCCAGGCTTCGATAACGCCCGCCTCGACCAGTTGCTGCACCGATGTGACCGAGATGCCGAGGATTTCGGCCGCCTTTTGGGTAGTGCATACGTCTGCAGTGTGCATGATGGACTTTATGCTCGGGGATGAAGTTGAATGGAATGATACGCAATCACGCTCAAAAAATCAATTTCAACAAATTAGATGAATTCACTAAAAACCTGCCGCGCGGCGGGCCGCATTCCGCTGCGCGTGCGGCTCAGGGCAATGTGGGCGTGCGGTTCCACGATGGCGCGCCATTCGCTCCACTCCGCGTGACTGTGGCGCAGCAGGGTTTCCATGCGGTCCCCATCCAGGCCAAGTACCCGCGCGGCGGCCGTGGCCGGCCCGCGCGGCCCCACGCCATTGCGCAGTATCAGGTCGGCGAAACTGCTGGCCAGTTGCAGCAGCCAGGCCAGCTCCGTCATGCGTCCGGCCTGCCCGAAACCGGGCGGCGCGGCATGGCAGCGCACGGCGTCGCACAGGATGTCCGGCATGCCCCAGCCCTGCATGAGGCTGGCTGACAGCGCCAGTTGATGGTGGCCGAAGCGCCGCGATTCCTCGCACAGCAGCAGCGCCCTGGCAGCGCTGCCGTGCTGGCCCAGCAGTTGTCCATACGCTTGCGGATGCAGCACGGCCAAGGCCAGTTGGCCGATATTGGCCAGCAAGCCGCAAGTGTACAGCTCTTTGGCCGGCGCCAGCTGCAGCGCATCGCCCGCCACGCGGGCGGCGCAGGCCATGGCTTGCGAGTGTGACCAGAATCGCTGCGCGTCGAAGTGCGCACACGTGGCCGCTGGCAGGGCGACGATGGCGAACGCCTGGCGCAGGGCGGGCAGGCCGATGGCGGCCAGCATCGCTGCGTCGACTGCCGCATGCAGGCGCTCGCCCGGCGGCACGGCCCCATTCGCCAGGCCGATGAGCGTGCCGGTCAGGGCCGGATCGCAGCCCAGTTGTTCGGCCAGCTCATCGAACGGCACCCGTTGCTGGAACAAGGTCGCCAGCCAGTGGCGCCGCCAGGCGGGCGAGGGCAGAACAGCGCCGCCGAGCAGGCTCGCCAGATCGAGCTGCGCCTTCATGGCCGGCTCCCGATACCGCTGCAGTCATCCTCCCGCGCGGCGCCCGTTTGCAGGGCCGTGACCGCTTGCGACAGGGCATCGAGCGCCATCAGCAGGTCCGCATGCAGGCGGCGCAGCGCGCCGATATCGTTGGAAAAGCCCGCATGCACGGCCTGGCGCGCCAGTGCCTGCAAGGGAAGCAGACCCATGGCGTAGCTGCTGTCGACAATTTCCTGTGCCAGCACCCTTGCCGGGGCCGGGCGTTCGCAGCGCAGCGCATGGGCGATGCCGGCCAGCCGGTCGCGCGTCTCGGCCACGAAGAGGGCCAGAATCTCGCCCTGCAAGCGCCGGTCGTAGCCGAACATGGCGTCCAGGCGGGCCAGCTCGAACGGCGGCATGTCCGGCGCCTCGGGCCGTGGCGGCGGTGCCGTGTCTGCCGTGTCTGCTGTTTTGGCCGTCTGGGTGGCCTTGCGCATTTGCAGCTGCTGATGCAGATCGGCAGCTGTCGCGCTGGCGGCCGGCGCGCGGCCGGACTGGTGCCAGCGCAGGCGGCGCCAGAGCAGGGCGGCCAGCAGCAGCAACAGGCCCGCCAGCGCCAGCGCCGGCCGCATCAGCGAGACGTCGTCGCAACGAAGGTAAGGATGGACCGCGAGGAAGGAGTTCATGGCTATGCCTGCATGCAGTAAGAGTGGGTGAAAACGGTTGTCATGGCGATGCTCCGGGATGATCGATGCAGGTGAGCCTGCATGACGACGGGTTCAGAATTGTTCCCAGTCGCCGCCGGCATCGGCACTGGCCGTGCCGCGGGCAGGAGCGGGGGCGCGCCGTGCGACCAGCTTGAGCGGCGCCGCCTTGCGTGCTGCCGGCCGCTGGGCTGCTGCGACGGTGCGCGCCGGGGTGCCGTGTTGCGCCGCGCTGCCCTGACCGTGCGCCAGCTTGAAGGCGCCGACCACGCTGGCCAGCTTGCTCGCCTGCTCCTGCATCGATTGCGATGCCGCCGCTGCTTCTTCGACCAGCGCCGCATTCTGCTGCGTGACTTCATCCATTTGCGTGATGGCGCGGTTGATTTCGTCGATGCCCGTGCTTTGCTCGGCGCTGGCGGCCGAGATTTCGCTGACGATGTCGGTTACGCTGCGTACCGTGTCGACCACTTCCGTCATCGCCGCGCCGGCTTGCTGGACCAGCTTGCCGCCTTGTCCCACCTGCTCCACGGAGTCGCTGATGAGTGTCTTGATTTCTTTGGCCGCCGCCGCCGAGCGGTGCGCCAGGTTGCGCACTTCGGTGGCCACGACGGCGAAACCGCGTCCCTGTTCGCCGGCGCGTGCCGCTTCCACGGCCGCATTCAGGGCCAGGATGTTGGTCTGGAAGGCGATGCCGTCGATGACGCTGATGATGTCGGCGATCTTGTTGGACGCGCTGTCGATCGCTTCCATGGTGCGTATCACGTCGCCCATCACCTCGCCGCCGCGCACCGCCTTGTCCGAGGCGCTGACGGCCATTTGCTGGG
Source organism: Janthinobacterium sp. 64 (assembly GCF_002813325.1). NCBI lineage: Bacteria > Pseudomonadati > Pseudomonadota > Betaproteobacteria > Burkholderiales > Oxalobacteraceae > Janthinobacterium > Janthinobacterium sp. 64. The sequence goes on from NZ_PHUG01000001.1 coordinate 577,268, forward strand.
CCTGGCGGGCATTGTCCGAGTTCTGCCGCACGGTGGCCGTCAGTTCTTCCATCGCCGAGGCGGTTTCTTCCAGCGAGCCGGCCTGCTGTTCCGTGCGTGCCGACAGGTCCAGGTTGCCCGCCGCGATCTCGCCCGAGGCCGTGTTGATGGTCTCCGTGCCCGAGCGCACTTCGGAGACGATGCGCACCAGGCTCTCGCTCATCTCGGCCATGGCTGTCATCAGTTGTCCCACTTCATCCTTGGAGGTGGCGTTGATTTGTACGCTGAGGTCGCCGCCTGCGATGGTGTGGGCCATGTCGATGGCGTTCTTCAGCGAAGCGGCGATGCGCCGCGCCAGCAGCAGACCCATGCCGGCCACCAGTACCATTACGGCCAGGGCCAGGCCGCTGGAAATCCAGCGCGCGCTGGCAGCGGTGGCGGCGCCTTCGGCCGCGCCCATGTTGCCCAGTTTTTCGTTGTAGCCGTGGTGGGCGGCAAAGGCGTCGACCAGTTCCTTGATGATGGGCTGGTTCTGCATCAGCAAGTCGCGCGCCGCATCGAGTTCGCCCGTCTTCGACAGGGCCAGTACCTTGTCGCGTACGCCATCGTAGCGCAGCAGGACCGCACGGTCGGCGGCCAGCAGCGCGCGGTCCTGTTCATCAGTGATAGCTTCTTTTTCATACTGGTCGAACGCCTTGCCGACTGCCGCGCGCGCTTCCTTGATGTTCGCTTCGAGCTTGTCGCGCACGGCGGCGTCTTTGCTCCCCACGTGCTGCCAGACCGCCGTGCGCATCTGTGTGAAGGGCACGAAAGCGTGGTTCAAGATCAGCAGGCTGGGAACGGTGTTGACGGTGGAATAGCTGGCCGCCTTGTAGACGCGGTCCATTTCATAGATGCTGAAGCCCGCCAGGGCGACCAGCCCCAGGACGACGGAGAGTATCAATGCATACAGGCGTTTGGCGATGGTCATGATGGGTGCCGCTCCAGGTAAAGGTTGAAAATCGGGAAATTCAGTTGCCGGACTTCACGTTTTTCATTTTACGGTAAGAATTTGATTTATTCGAGAAATTTGTTATTTATTTGATTTATTTTGTGTTTTATTGAAGTCGCAAGAAGAAGGGCGGGCTGGCAGGGATGGACTGTGATGAAAAGCAACACCGCGCGGGGAGCGGGTTCTCGCGTGTGCAGGGCATGGGCATGAAGACGCGGGACTTTTTGATGCCGACCTCGCCGCCGGCCGTGGCGCAGAACGTGGTGGTGATGGCCGGCGGCTACGGTTCGCTGGGCACGAAGATGGGCCTTTCAAGCGCAAAAGATGGCAGCAGGCACCATCAACATGTCGTCACCTGCATGAATGCGGTGGGCGCAAAGTTAAGAGCCGAAGATCTAAACATTCATGGCGAAGATATTGGCCATTGTGGCCGTGATTTTAAATCGATAAGGCATGGATACTATTTGTTTTTTTCTGAATTGGCTTGACAGTGCGTGCAATTGTGATAAATTTAACTGCCTGGCAACTTATATGCAAGGCAGACCGTCACTCTTGATGTGAATGGTGTTATTAGTATTTTTGGATGAGGTACCCAGGTAATTTCTACCGAAAGATTGCTGGCGCTATTTCTGTAACAACATGCCTGGCAATATCTGGCTGTCTCTTACGTCAGAGATCGTAATAAATATGGTCATTTATAAAATTTCAGGAGAAATAATGAACGAGTTAAATGCTGAGGAATTGGATCTGGTTTCAGGCGGATGTCAAAATAGTGCATTGACCAGTTGCGGAGGGGGCGATTGGCTACCCTATGATGGGCAGCAACCACTCCAGTCTGGTGGAGGACGTGCTGTCCTCATGCAAGACGACGGTTCCAATGGTGATGTGCCGCGGCCAACTTTCATTCCCTGATTTTACCCGTTACCCAAGTTAAGATATATCAGCAATTTTTCTGATTCATTGTCTGGTACGGCTTCAACTTGGGTTTCGTGGTTTTGAGAGATTTTCACGACCGCGATAGGATCGACCGAAAGTTAAGTCGGCTATTGCCGTCAGCAGCTTACCGAGCTTTCTGCCGATCCTTACACCAAGCAGAAGAGTAGGAATCAAGGAACTGGCACTCGCAGAATTCGTCGAGGTTGTGGCGGCGGAGAGCGTTAGGTCAGGCCTTGGCAAGAACAGGCCGAACAGGATCTGATCGGCCTGCGCAGCGCACTTGAAATGGCTTGCCCGCAGATGGAAATGCGCTGCCGAGGCGTCACCGGAGAGCAGCCGTAATTCACGCCAGCGCGGCGCAGTTTCGTTCGCGTCCCTCTTGTGTAACTTTGCATAGGGCGCCGCGTGCCGGTGCCAGCCCTTTCCTTATTGCGCCGCCAATCCCAGCTTCAGTCCCACCAGCTTGCCCGGTGCGGCCTCCGTCTTTTCCGGCGCGCCCGCGCTGACCCTGGCCGCCGGCGTGCCGTCCTGCTGCAGGGCGGCCAGAATCGCCGCGCTGCGCTGTGCGCCCAGTTTATTCAAGGCGTCGGCAGGCAGGGGTTGCTTGGCTTCCAGCTGCTCGCGCAAGCCCGTGTAGAACGCGCCCGTGTCGGCCACTTGCGGCTCGCCTTCGATCAGCTTGCCCAGACGTTGGAAGACGGGGATTTTTGCCGGAGCCGATGCGGCAGCTGATGCGGCCGCTGCCACAGGCACCGCCGACTCCGCCGCCTTTTTCTGCTTGTCCAGCTCGGCCTTGCCGAAGCGCTCGCCGTACAGCTCGCGCAGGGCGCCACGTATCTTGCGTTCGCCCAGATTCAACGGTCCCGGCTCTTCGCCCGCTTCCAGCTTGATGCCGGCCTTGGCGGCGACGGCGCGGCGCACGGCCTGGGCGCGCAGGGCGGCCGCATCCGTGTCGCTGTACTGGCCCGGCACGGCCAGCTTCAGCTGTTCGCGCTTGGCCAGGATGTGCGCCACCTGCTTGAGTTTTTCCCGCTCGGGCGGCAGCAGCACGGCGCTGCCCGCGTCGAAGTCGATAGCTTCGAGCTTGTCGGCGCTGATTCCCAGCAAATTGCCCAGCGCGCGGAACGGCGCCGTGACGATTTTCGTCAGCACGTTGCCGACGGCTTTCCAGATCAGCGCGCCATAGCTGAATTGCGGGTCGTTCATGTCGCCCGACACGGGCAAGCCCAGGTCGATGCGCCCGTCGCTATCCTTGAGGATGGCCAGCGCCAGTTCCAGCGGCAGTTTCAAGGCGTCCGGACTGTCGATGCGCTCGCCCAGGGTCAGCTTGTCGAGCACGATCTGGTTGGTGCCGTCGAGCTGGCGGTTGCGCACCTTGTATTGCAAGTCCAGCGAAATCTTGCCTTCAGCCACCTTGTAGCCGGCAAACTTCATCGTGTACGGCGAGGCGGACACCATGTCCACGTTCTTGAAGACGACGTTCAAGTCCGTGTTGTCGGTCGGGGCGAACGGATTGAGCTGGCCGCGCACGCGGGCCAGGCCGAACTCGTCGATTCGGCCGTCGAGTTCGATCTGGCTGCGCGCATCGCGCTTGGTCGACAGGCCCGTGACGACGCCGTTGAGCTCATAGATTTTGGCGGCGAACTGGGGCCGCAAGCTGAGGTCGGCAAAGTCCAGCTTGGCGTTTTGCAGGCGCACGCGGCGCACGCGCACGGGGAAGGCGGCCTCGGTCGCCGGCGTGGCGGTGGCAGCGGGAGCCGCCGCAGCTGCTGTCGCAGGCTCGGGCGTTTTCACCAGCAGGCGCTGGGCGTTCAGGCTGCGGTCGTTTTCGATGATCAGCTGGGCGTTCGGTTCGACCACGCGCAGTTCGGGGATGTCGACAAAATCGGGGCCCACGCTGGCCGTCAGCTTGTCGGTGCGCACGCTTTTCCACGAGGCGAAGCGCTTGCCATCCGTTTCGTTGAGCACGAGGCCGGCGATATCGACGCCGCCCTCATAGCGTACTTTCGGCGCTTTCGGCGCGCCGCCGCCCGTCGTCAGGCGGCCGCTGCCGGAGAGGGTGCCACCCGCCAGCTTCAGTTTTACATGCTGCGCCAGCAAGGGTTGCACGGGAGCCAGGGCCAGCTGTTTCAAATTCAGCTGTGCATCGACGGCGCCCGTGCCCGGCACGAACTTGCCGTTGGCAGTAAGCAAACCGCCTTCGCGCAGGCCCACGCCCAGCTCGAACGGCAGCGCCTGCTTCATATCGTTGCTGACGTTGTGCAGGGACAGGCGGGCATCTTGCAGGTTGCCCTTGATGCCCGTGCCCGCGTCATCGAAACGGGCGCCGAACTTGCTCAGTTCTACCTTGTCTACCTTGGTGGACCAGGGCGCGGACGGCACATCCTTGGCAGAGTCGGTTTTGCCGGAGGCAAACACGGGCAGCTTTTGCGCAATGGCGAATTCTCCCTGGCGGTTGCGCGCCAGGTCGATCTGCGCGCCGCTGGCCGTCACGGCGCCCAGGTGCACGGTATGCGCGGCCAGGTCGATCTTGCCTTCCGTAAAACCCAATTGGGCCAGCTTGAATGGCGTTTGTGCGCCGCGTTGCATGGTGAGGTCGGCCAGCGCGAAAGTGGCGCCGTCGATCACGGTGGCCATGCCCGCTGGCTGCTGCTGCAAACCCAGTTGCAAGTTCAGTTGCAACTGTTTCGCGCTCAATTGCAGGGCCGGCGAGACGGTTTCATCGATGGCGGACACGTCCACATTGGCCAGCGCCAGCTGTTTCAAATCCACTTTCCACTTGCCAGGCTTGCCAGGCTTGGCGGGTGCGGCGGGTGCTGTGGCGGCTGGTGCGGGATTATCCGGCAGCATCAGGTTCGCCACGTCGATCTCGCCCTTGCTGTCGCGGCGCACGGTTACCTTGGCGCCGTACAGATTGACTTTATCCACGGTGACGCTTTGGCGCGCCAGGTCCACGTTCACGCCGGCAATGCCCAGGGTGCTCAGCGAGGTAAACGGCGCACTGTTGCCGCTTTGCACCAGCGTCAGGTCGCGCAAGGCCAGGCCCGCGCCTTTGACGGTCGCTTCCAGTTTGCCGTTGGCATACGAAAAGGCGTAGGGCAGGCGCGCCGACAGCTTGCCGCTGGTCACTAGCGCGCGCGTATAGGCTTTCAAATACGCGGCCAGGCCGGGCAGGGAAGCGTCGTTCAGTATCAGTTCGCCTTCGCCCCGGATGGGGCTGAGCGAGGCCGTGCCGCGCCAGTGCAGCTTGCCGCCGCGCGCCGCGTCGGCACTGAGGCTGTAGCTGCCGTTGGCGTCGGGCAGGGTGGAAATATTGTCGAGCGTAAAGTTGATCGGCGTAAAGTTGTCCGCATAGCCGGCCTTCTCGTCGTGCCAGTCCACTTTGCCTTGTTCCAGCGCAAAGTGGGCGATGACGAGGCGCGGCATGCCGCCTTCGCTTTTTTCCGGATGCTTGCGTTGCCAGGTGGCCAGCACTTCAGCCAGGTTGAACTTGCCGTCCGGCGTGATCGTCAGTTGCGCTTGCGGCGCCGTGATGCGGATTTCCGCCAGGCTCCAGGCGCGGCGCACGATGGATTTCCATTCCAGCTGCACGGCCAGGGCGCCGATGGACAGCAGCGGTGCGCCGCCCTTGCCATCTGCGCCGGGCGCTTCCTTGAACGCGATCTGATCCGCTTCCAGGCGCAAGGTGAACGGATTGAAGCGCACGTCGGCGATGCTGGCCTGGCGCGCGAGTTCTTTCTCGGCAAATTTGGGCAGCTGGTTTTTGATGACGTAGGGCACCAGCCAGAAGCCGGCCGCGCTGTAGGCGGCCAGGGCGCAGCCTGTGCCCAGGGCCCAGCGCTGCCAGCGTTTCCAGCGAAATGTTTTCGTCTGCACGCTTTTGTTGTCGATTGTGTTCACGAACTGACCTTTTGATCTTGTTGGGCGGGCGTCTTGCGCGCCGTGACTGTCAGTATGCCTCTTTGCGGCCTCGTCTGCAAAATCCAAACGTGTTCAAGTGATAACAGGCGCCTGAGGGAGGTAGTTTCTTCTATAAAACTCACACAAACTCACCTTTTCTTGATAATGATTCTCATTACGAGTATCATGGCCGCTAACCGTAAGTTTCCACCTGTATATATTGAAAGCCCGATGTCATGCCTGTCGTCACTCCTCGTACCCGCTTGCTTCCCGTCGCCGCCGCCTTGTCGCTGGCCTTCGCTTCCCACGCCGTGCTGGCGGCCAATGCGGCCAGCGGCCAGGACGATCTGACGGTTGGCGATGAGAAAGTCATGCAAGCCGTGCAAGTGACGGGCGCCCGCGCGCAAGGGCTGGTGCCGCTCACCACGGAGGCGGGCAGTTTCCGTGGCGCCAGCATCATGGACGTGCCATCGACCGTCAACGTGATCACGCGCGAATTGCTGGAGCAGCAAGCCGTGTCCGGCCTGTACGACGCCGTGCGCAATACGGCCGGCGTGACGCGTCAGCAAAACGGGGGAGAGACGTGGGATCAACTGGTGATACGCGGCATCGCCGTGGAAAACCGCACGAATTACCGCCTCAACGGTTCCCTGCCCATCATGAACTTCTCGCAAGTGCCCATGGAAAACAAGGAAAGGGTGGAAGTGCTGAAGGGCGCCTCGGCCCTGTACTACGGTTTTACCTCGCCGGCCGGCGTCGTCAATTTCGTCACCAAGCGGGCTGGCAGCCAGCCCGTCACGAGCATGGGTCTGAGCCTCGACGACCGTGGCAGTGTCGTGGCGAACGTCGACGTGGGCCGCCGCTTTGGCGCGCAGCAGGAATTCGGCGTGCGCGTGAATGCCGCTGGCGGCACCCTGGGTTCCTACCTGGACCATGTCGGCAATGGCAACCGCCGCTTCCTTTCCACGGCGCTCGACTGGAGAGTAACCAACAAATTGCTGCTCAAGGCCGACCTGGAATACGCGCACCGCAGAGTGACGGAGCAGGCGGGCGTGGCCTTGCCCACGGCCGTGAAAGGCGTGATCCGCTTGCCGCACGCCGTCGATCCGCGCCAGCTGATCGGCCCCGACTGGTCGAATTTCGAAGCACAAACGAAAAACGCGCAATTGCGCGCCGACTATGCCATCGCCGATGGCTGGGCCCTGACGGTGGAGGCGGGCCACTCGGAAACGGCGCGCGACCGCCGCCTGGCGATCTTCCGCCTGAACAACGCGGCCGCGCTGGCCACGGGCGCGGGCCGCATCACGGGCAATATCCAGCACAGCGTGATGGCGTCGGACTTGCTGCGCGCGGAACTGGCCGGCAATTTTCATACGGGCTTCATTGCCCACGAGCTGACTCTGGGCGCCTCGCGCACGGACAAGTCGCAAGATGCTATTTACCAGAGCAATTACACAATCGCCTCGCAAAACCTGTACAACCCGCTCCCCGTGACGAATGTCGTGTTCGGTCCCAAGCCGACGTCGCCGACGACGGCTGCGCTCGACACGCGCGACACGGGCTTGTACGCGCTCGACCGCATGGTTTTCAGCCAGCAATGGCAAAGCGTCATCGGCGTGCGCCGCAGCAGCTATCAAAGCGACCAGGGCGCCAGCCACTACGACGTCAGCAAGACGACGCCGATGGCCTCGTTGATCTACAAGGCCACGCCCGAGCTGTCGTTCTATGCGTCCACGGCGCGCGGGCTGGAGGAGGGCGAAACGGGCCCGACGGGCACCGTCAACCAGGGCGTCAAGATGGCGCCGGGGGTGAGTCAACAAAAGGAACTGGGCGCGCGCTGGCTGACGCCTGGCGGCACCTTGCTCTCCGCCGCCTTGTTCGACATCACGCGCCCCGGCTATTACACGAATGCCGGCAATGTGTTCACGTCGGACGGCGAACAGCGCTACCGTGGCCTGGAACTGTCGACCCAGGGCAAGCTGACGCGCCAGCTGTCGTGGCAGACCTCGGCCCAGTTCCTCGACCCACGCTTTGCGCACATCAACGCCGACTACAACGGCAAGGCGCCGGAAAACGCGTCGAAACGCACGGCCAGCGCCTTTCTCGCCTACGCGTTCGACGCCGTGCCGGGCCTGTCCGTCAACGGCGGTGCGTATTACTACAGCGCCCGTCCCGTCAACGACCTGAACCAGGCCTTCCTCGGCGGGGTGAGCCTGTTCAGCGCGGGCGCCCGCTACGCGAGCCGCGTGCTGGACAAGGCCGTCGTGTGGCAGCTGAACGTGGAAAACGCGGCCGACAAGCGCTACTGGGCCGGTGCCGGCACACGCCTGGCCTCCGGTGCGCCGCGCGCCATCAAGCTGTCGATGAAGGTGGATCTGTAAGGCTTGACTTGCGCGCTGTCCACGGGTGATCGGCGCTGATACAATGTTGCCATGTTCATCAGCAAAAGCAAGGCCGGCATCGTCCTGTGGATCGCCTGTATCGCCATCTTCCTGGCCACGCTCGCCCCTACGGTGTCGCGCGCGCTGACGGTCGCCAGCGGCCTGGCCGTGCCCAGCCTGGAAATCTGTTCTGTGGCGGGGGGCATGAACATGTTGCCCGCAACATTCTCCACGGATACGGCCGATACCTCCAAGGGCAGCATGCGCGTGGGCGATTGCCCCTGCTGCAGCATGCACGCCGGCACCTTGTCGATGCCGCCCACGACACTCGTGCTCGCTTCCGGAGAAATCCTCACGGGCTTGCTGCCCACGCTGTTCTACCAATCCGCCACGCCCCTGTTTGCCTGGACGCCCGTCCAGCCCCGTGGCCCGCCCGCCGCTTTCTGATCTGTCCCTTTCCTGAACTACCTTGTGCCGCGCTGCAATGTGCTGTGCTGCGCTTGCGCCTGTTCGTTTTACCTCTACAGAATCTGAAAGCAGCACCATGAAACATTTACCGTTATTGATTTCCCTCGCCATCGCCATGCCCGCCGTGGCGCAAACGCGCACTGAACAGGTCCTGCCTGAAATGAAAGTCATCGTCACGGCCATCGGCGACGGCTACCGTCCCGCCGCCGACACGGCCTTAATGCTGTCGAGCACGCCCGGCTACAGCGTGGCGGCCGGTGGCGGCGTGTCCGGCTTGCCCGTCGTGAATGGCTTTGCTGATGACCGCATCAAGATCCGCATCGATGGCATGGAATTGACGTCCGCCTGCGCCAACCACATGAATGCGCCGCTGTCCTACATCGATCCGCAGCAGGTGCAGCGCATTCGCCTGATCGCGGGCGTGACACCCGTCAGCGCGGGCGGCGACAGCATCGGCGGCACCATCGAAGTGCAATCGAACGCGCCCGTGTTCGCCCAGCCCGGTGCGGGCCTGCTCACGCAAGGCAGCTTTGCCGTGTCGGGCCGCAGCGTCAACAACAGCGTGGCGACCAGCGTGAACGCCTCGGCTGCCAGCGACAGCTTGAGCGTCGGCTACAGCGGCGCCTATACGCGCGGCCACAGCTATGAAGATGGTCACGACAACAAAGTACTGGCCAGCATGTTTGAAAGCATCAACCAGGCCATCGTGCTGGCGGCCAAGCGCGATGGCCAGCAGCTGACCCTGCGCGCCGGCGTGCAGCACATCCCCTACCAGGGTTTTCCCAACCAGTACATGGACATGACGGACAACCATGGCCAGTTCGCCAATCTCGCTTACAAAGGCGAATTCGCTTGGGGCGTGCTCGACGCGCGCGCCTACTGGCAGCAGACGGACCACGAAATGGGCTTTTTCTCGCCCGAGCGCAAGGGTTCGATGCCGATGATCACGCACGGCCGCAATACGGGCTATGCGTTGATGACCAGCCTGCCGACGGCTGCGGGCGAGTTGCGCCTGGGCCAGGAGTGGCACGGTTTCCGCCTCGACGATTACTGGCCAGCCGTGCCTGGTTCCATGATGATGGGGCCGCGCACCTATCTGAACATCAACGACGGCAAGCGCGACCGCACCGTACTGTTTGGCGAACTGGAAACGCGCCATGATGCGCGCTGGACGAGCGTGCTGGGCTTGCGCGGCGAATCGGTGCGCATGGATGCGGGCGACGTGCAATCGTACGGCACCAACATGATGAACATGCCGGACCTGATGGCCGCCAGGGCCTTCAATGCGCGCAGCCGCAGCCAGCGCGACACGAATATCGATGCCTCGGCGCAAGCCACGTTCACGCCAGACGCGGCCAGCAGCTATGAATTCGCGCTGGCGCGCAAGGTGCGCTCGCCGAATCTGTACGAGCGTTATTCCTGGGGCCGCGGCTCGATGGCCATGACCATGACCAACTGGTTTGGCGATGGCAACGGCTATGTGGGCAATATCGACCTGAAACCCGAGACGGCTTATACGGCCGCGTTCACGGCAGACTGGCATGGCGGCGGCGAGGAGGGCTGGTTCCTGCGCGTCAATCCCTACTACAGCAAGGTCGACAATTACATCGACGTCGACGTGCTGGCGTCTTTCCACCCGTACATGAAAATGGGCGCCAACGGCAACTTGCTGCGCTTTGCCAATCACGACGCCAAGTTGTACGGTGCCAACGTAGCGTGGCAGTTGCCGCTGGCCAGCAGCGCGCGCTGGGGCAGCTTCATGGCGACGGGCAATGCCGCTTACACGCGGGGCAAGCGCAGCGATGGCGGTGACCTGTACCGCATGATGCCGTTCAACGCCTTGCTCGCCGTCGAGCACAAGCTGGGCGCCTGGAGCAGCCGCATCGAAACGAAGATCGTGGCCCGCAAGGACAAGATCGATGCGCGCCGCTTCGAACCGGAAACGGGCGGCTACGCGCTCGTCAACCTGCGCAGCAGCGTGGCATTGAACAAGATGGCCAGCCTGAGCGCCGGTGTCAGCAACCTGTTCAACCGCGCGTATGCGGACCCGCTCGGTGGCGTGTATCTGTCGGGCCTGAAGGCAAACGGCGGCGCGCTGCAAGCCTTGCCGGCCGAGGGCAGGTCGATTGATCTGGGGCTGCAGCTGAAGTTCTAAGCCCGGCAGTCAGAATTGGCGCCTTCCTGCTGCCGCTGCGGGAAGCGGAAGGCGTCCGCCGGTCTCGCCGGTAATTTGTTATGCTTTCTGGCGCCTGCTTCAGGCGTTTGGCGCACATGGGTGCGATAGCGGAGGCCGAAGGTTTTATCTGCTGAAATGACGTTGACTTAATCAAAAGGCGCACATGATCGCATTTAAAGATTTTCGTTCCTCCACGCTGGGCAGTCCGCTCTCTGACGGCATGGACCGGTCGCTGCTCGGGTATGGCATGAAGCCGGTTTTTCCCCCCTTGAAAGCATAAGTGGATTTACTGCTGGTTCATCATGAACAAATTAAACCAGGGTTCGCCATTTCGACATAACATCACCATGCCAATGGGAATTTACCTATAAATCATCGCAGCGAACCATCTCTGAATGCATCCTCCTCATAAGCCAGTTCCATAGAGAATTTACTGGTGTCAACATTTACCGTAAATTCGCAACGTGTCCATGCAGGCTGATTATTGGAAACCATAAATCTCTGATGTGCTTTAAATAAGTAATGGAGTTTCATCGTATCGGAATCACTGATGGAAAAATCGCTCTCATTGATGCCGTTGTTCGAATAAAATTCAAACTGACTGACATCGCCCTCGGGAGAGAGTGCGGCAATCATCAAAATTATTTTTGTATCCTCTGGAGCAATGCTATACAAACATTGTCCAATCTCCTTGGATATCTCAATATCCTTCGATTCCATGTTTACCCTTTTACATTATTTTAAAAAACGCCAGAATGCTTTATTGCCAACACTATACTCTACCACAAACGAAGTAGGTATCGGTCAGCCCGCAATAGACTATTGTGATATTGGGTGCGCCAAACTCGCTGCGAAAGCGAATGGATCAGTACTTCCCTGAGAGCAGCTATCTTGATGGATAAGGTGGAATAAACACTGGCTTGATAATGGGAGAGGGCAGGCGTGAACGACGATGAATTGTATCTCGCAGAGCAGATCAAAAGCTGGGTATGGTCCGGTTTCTATGATAGCCGCGCGGTAAATGAATGCCTGGACGATGTATTGTGCAGCGCCATGGTTTTGTGACCGAATGGAATGGCAGCGTCCAGACGCGGATCAACGTCCCCCACATCCTCTGGCAGCGCAGACTTGCTCGCCAGCGCGCCTGATGCCTGGCTGTTCGTACCCGCGCGAGTGCGGACAGCTATCCCTGGGTAGGTCACTGAGCCATCAGGGCTTCGATAGATGACGGTTGATCACCCATTGCCTGATCAAGCATCGTTTGCCAGCGGCGTCAGGATGCGGTCTAATCATGGCTTGTTCCTACACGAGCTTGCCATGCTGCCCACTTCCGCCATCGCCGCGCTGCGCGAAAAATTTCCCCTGATTACAGAACTGATGGCCTTGCAGCCCTTGAGCTGGTTCAATCCCGCCATCGCCCCCGCTGCCGAGGCCTTGAATGACGTGGGCTTGACGGCGGCTGACGTGGCCAACGCCAGCGCACGCCTGGCGCGCTTTGCGCCCTATCTGGCCAGGGCCTTTCCGGAGACGCAGGCCAGCGGCGGCATCATCGAGTCGCCCGTCGTGCCGCTGCCCGCCATGCAGGCGGCGCTGGATTTGGCATCAAGCATGACGAGCGGTCAGCTATGGCTCAAGCAGGACAGCCATTTGCCCATTTCCGGCTCCATCAAGGCGCGTGGCGGCATTTATGAAGTGCTGAAACATGCGGAAACGCTGGCGCTGGACGCCGGTTTGCTGAACGAGGGCGACGATTACAGCCTGCTGGCCAGCGACGCCGTGCGCGCCTTCTTTGGCCAGTATGCGATCGCCGTCGGCTCCACGGGCAATCTGGGCTTGTCGATCGGCATCATGAGCGCGCGCCTGGGCTTTCGCGCCACCGTGCACATGTCGGCCGACGCGCGGCAATGGAAGAAGGATAAATTGCGCAGCCATGGCGTCACCGTCGTCGAATACGCGACCGACTACAGCGTGGCCGTGGAAGCGGGACGCAAACAGGCGGAAAACGATCCGACCTGCCACTTCGTCGACGATGAAAACTCGCACGATCTGTTCCTCGGCTATGCGGTGGCTGGCCAGCGGCTGAAAGCACAATTTGCGGCGGCTGGCGTCGCGGTCGATGCGCAGCACCCGCTGTTCGTCTACCTGCCGTGCGGCGTGGGCGGCGGCCCCGGCGGCGTGGCCTTCGGCTTGAAGCTGGCCTTTGGCGATGCCGTCCACTGCGTCTTCGTCGAGCCGACCCACTCGCCGTGCATGCTGCTGGGCGTGCACACGGGCTTGCACGATGGCATCAGCGTGCAGGAAATCGGCATCGACAACCTGACGGCTGCCGATGGCCTGGCCGTGGGACGCCCGTCCGGCTTCGTCGGACGCGCCATGCAGCGGTTGATCGACGGCTACGCCACCGTCACGGATGAAGAACTGTACCGCTTGCTGGCGACGCTGGAGCAAACGGAGCAGCTGCGCCTGGAACCGTCCGCCGTGGCCGGTTTCGCGGGCATCAAGCCCGTGCTGGCCGCACCGCAATATCAACTGAATCTGGCCCAGGCCACGCATCTGGTGTGGGGCACGGGCGGCAGCATGGTGCCGCAGGTGGAAATGGACGCCTACGTGGCGCGTGGCCGCGCGCTGCTGGCGGCCGGAGCCGCCTGATGCCGGCCGGCGCGGCGCTCACGACAACGCTGACGGCCAGCCAGTTCGCCAACCTGCACACCTTTCTCGTGGCGGCGCGCCATGCCAGCTTTGCGCTGGCGGCGCAGGAACTGGCGCTCACGCCCAGCGCCGTCAGTCATCGCATCGCGCGGCTGGAAAGCAGCCTGGGTTTGCGGCTGTTCCAGCGCCTGACGCGGCAAGTCAAGCTGACGGCCGACGGCGAACGCATCTTCGCCGCCCTGCAAATTGGCTGGGATGGCTTGCAGGTGGCGCTGGCCGGCGGCGACACGCTCACGGGCAGCCTCACCGTGCATGCGCGCCCGTCCATCGCCCAATGCTGGCTGGTGCCGCGCCTGGCAGGGTTCGCAGCGCAATATCCGGACGTGTCGATTGACTTGCGCGTGGGCAATGAAAGCGTGGACTTTCGCGCCGGTCAGGTCGACCTGGCCCTGCACTATGGCGACGGCAGCTTTCCCGGCCTGGCCTCGCGCAAGCTGATGGGCGAATGGCTGGCGCCCGTGTGCAGTCCCGACTATGCGCGCGAGCACGGCTTGCTGGATGCGCCACACAACTTGCCTGGCGCGACGGTGCTGCACGACACCCTGGCCTGGCCCGCCTGCGCGCCCGATGCCGAGTGGCGGCTGTGGCTGGACGGGCAGGCGCCCGAGGTGACCTTGCCCACGCGCAGCCTGCGCTTTGACCGCGCCGACCTGTGCGCGCAAGCGGCCATCCACCACGCGGGCGTGGCCATGGGCCGGCGCCAGCTGGTGCAGCCGTGGGTCGACAGCGGCCAACTGGTTTTGCCGTTCGGCGATTTTTCCTTGGCCAGCCCGCAGGCGTATTACCTCGTGCACAGCGGGCGCGCCGCGCTGCCGGCAAGAGTGCAGGCCTTGTTCGACTGGCTGCTGGGGCAGGCAATTTGATACACTGCGCGCCTTACCAAGCAACGCGCCAGAAAGCAGTCCCATGCATCCACCTCCACTGACCTCCACGCCGCCACGAGAGCTGCGCGCATATGCGCTGGCCTGCCTGCTCGAACCGGACCCGGCAACCAAGGTGGCGATGGTGGCGGCCATGGCCGAAGCGCAGCTTGCGCTCGATGCGCAGGCGCCGCTGGCGCCCACCGGCCCCGTGCCAGGCCGCCCCGAGCGTCCGGAACTGGTGCCGCCGCGCCTCGTGGGGCGGCGTTCGATGATCACGCCGGAAGGGCGCGCCATGCTGGTCCACGCGCTCGCGCACATCGAGTTCAATGCGATGAATCTGGCGCTGGACGCCCTGTGGCGCTTCCCGGACTTGCCCTTTGATTACTACACGGACTGGCTGCGCGTGGCGAAGGAAGAGGCCACGCACTTTGCCATGCTGCAGGCGCATTTGCAGGTGCTGGGCCACACGTATGGCGACTTCCCCGGCCACGACAGCCTGTGGGAAATGGTCGACAAGACGCGCGGCGACGTGCTGGCGCGCATGGCGCTGGTGCCGCGCACCCTGGAAGCGCGGGGCCTCGACGCGATTCCGCCGCTGCGCGCCAAGCTGGCGCAGGCGGGCGACATGGCCGCCGCCGCCATCCTCGACATCATCCTGCGCGATGAAGTGGGGCACGTCGAGATCGGCAACCGCTGGTATGGCTACCTGTGCGATCAAAGGGGCCTGGAATTGCGCGCCACGTATGCCGAGCTTGCGCTGCGCTACGAAGCGCCCACCCTGCGCGGCCCGTTCAACCTGGAAGCGCGGCGCCGGGCGGGCTTTTCGGAGCTGGAACTGTCCGATCTTCCCGCCTGACCCTGCTCAAGGATGGGCCGTCAGGCTGATGTGCCAGTGGCTCAGGTGTCCCTTCTCGATGTGCACTTTGATCGGCTTGTTCCACTCGCCGGCGCCGGGGATCTTGTCGGCCGGCGCGGCGGAAAAACGCCCGTCGACGAGGGCCAGCTTGACGAAGCTGGGGCCGATGTAGATGACGCGCGTGCTGGCCGGCGCCGCTTCCTGGGCCAGCATGGCGCGGTTCGCCGCGATCCACGCCAGCAGGGTGGCCAGTTTCGGCTTTTGCGCGGGGTTGGCCGCCACTTCCGCCTTCGCGGCATTGATCAGCTGCTGAATGGCGGCGCCATCGTTCTGGCCGCCCAGCGCGTCCGTGTAGCCGCCCGCGCCGTCCGCGTAGCGCAAATCGATCTGCTGGCCGTCGCTGTGGCCGCTGTGGCCGAGGATGGAACGGCCCGTTGCCGTCTGCGTCACGTGCTGGCCGCTGATGTCGTCGAAGCGGTAGGGCTTGCCCGCCAGCCAGGCGATGGCCAGGCGTGTGGCCCACGAATCGCCGCCCGCATCGCGCGTGCCGTAGCGCCGCGCCGCCAGCGCCGCCTCGTCGTTGGCCAGGTACAGGGGGGTGTAGGCCGTGTCGCCCTTGAACTCCACTTGCCCCCCTTCGGCAGGGTCGGAGCTGGCATCGACATTGTCGATGCTGCCTTTCAGTCGCAGCGTGACGACGGCCTTCTTGTCGAGCTTGGCGCCGGCAAAGGCGGGCAGCACCAGGCTGGGGAATTTCACTGTGCCGGCAGTCTTGGTATTCGTCTGGGACAATAAATTCTCCGTGCTGAAGGCGGGATCGCCGCCGCCCGACGAGATGCCGATGTTGACTTCCGTAATCGTCGCCGCCGCTGGCGTGTAGTGCAATTCCAGCGGCAAGGTGTGCGTGGCCGTGGCCGCGCCTTGCGAGACGGATACATACGGCCCCGCCAGATTGCCCGTCAGCTTGATCGGCTGCAGCACGGGATGGGCGGCCTGGTTCGGCGAGCTGAACTTCGCCTGCGTCACCTTCAAACCCTTGCACGCGAGGCTCAGTTCCACCGTCGTCACGGTGGCCAGGGCGCTGTCGCCGATATTCGTGGCGCTGACGTTGCCGCCCAGGCTCAACGCCCCCTCCTTGGTTTGCTTGCTGACGTCGACGCATTCCGTCCTGACGATGCTGCCCTGCGTGTAGTGCGTCTGGTTGACGGCGCCCGTGGCGGCCAGGTTGACCCCTGGCAGCCCCGTCACGGCGTACGACCAGGTATCGTTGTACTGGCTTTGCGCCGTCGTGTAGACGGGGTACTCGGCCGTGCTGACGGTGATTTTCACGCCCACGTTTTTCGTGCCTTTTGGCACCGTGAAGCTGACGGGCGTGGTGATGGTCTGGTTTTGCGCGGCCGCCGTGGCCGTGAAGGTCTTGCTGTCCACGTCATCCTGCGGCGTGACGTCGCCGGCGGCACGGGATCTGGCGGGCACCTCGCGCACGGGTGGCCCGGCGCCATCCTGCGTGACGCTGCCGGCGGTATAGGTCTGCGCCGTGGCGCGCAGGGCCAGGCCGGCCCCGTACGGGTAGACGATGCCGACATTGACATTGCTGCTGTTCTCAAACACGACGGCGCTGACGCTGACCACGTTCGGGTGGACGAGGTCGTTCAAGGTCAGCTGGTAGGTATCGGGCAGCACGCCATCGAAGTGGAAAGCGCCCGTGGCGTCGACCACGGCCACCTGGCGCTGGTGGTGGTTGTAGCCAGCCAATAACATCTTCTTGCCGGCCAACCCCGTGGCATTGCCGCCTGCCGGCGTGCGCAACTGTCCTTGCAGCACGATGCCGGACTTGATGACGATCAAGGCATAGCTGGCCGTGAATTCGCCATCCTGCGAGACGACATTGAGGTTCAGGTCATAGCTGCCGTTGGGCAAGGATGCCAGCAGTTGCTGCATGGCCGTGGCGCTGATGCTGAAGGTGCCGCTGGCCGCATCGAACGTCCAGTAGGGCTTGAGGCTGATGGTCAGGCCATTAGGGACCGACAGCAGGCCGTCGCTGTCGTCCTGCAGCGCCATCGGGGCCGCGCCCATCAGGCGGAACGCCAGGGCGCCCGGCTGCAGGCGGTTGTTCGGCCCCAGTCCCGTGATGGCCAGCACGGGCGCGGTGGCGGGCAGGTTGCCATCGTCGTCCGCTTCCACATAGGTCTCCACGGCCGTGGGCAGTGCCGTCTGGATCAGCAGGTCCAGGGTGGTGGTCTTGCCGCCCTTGCCGAGGGAAAATTGCGCATGCTGGTCCACGCCCGTGTCGCCGGGCGTGGAAAAGCGCAGGCTGCCGTCCTGCAGCAGCACGTCCGTGACGGCGCCGCTGACCTTGACGCTGTCGGCGCCGTCCGTCAAACCCAGCTCGGCCAGCGACAGCGTCACCACTTGCGCGGGCCGCACGGGGTCGAGGACGATGCCGGCGCCGGTGCTGAAGGTCCACGTCAGACCGGCGCTCTGGAAGGGGATGTTGCGCTCGATGCGTACGGTGATGGTGTCGGTGGGCGTGACGGTGGCGCCCGCGCCGATGTTGCCGGCCAGCACCTCGCCATCGATGATGGTGCTGCCCGCCGGGGCGCTGGCCAGCACGGCTTGCACATTACTGGCCGTCTCGCCGCCATTGTTGCGGATGTGCACGCGATAGGTGTAGTCCCAGGCCGTGCGGCTGACGCGCTGCTCGGCCACTTTTTCCAGCAAGGTCACTTCCAGGTCTCCGGCGGCCTGGGCGGTGGTGCTGGTCGCGGCGGCGGCCAGCATGACCTTTGGCGCGGGTGCTTGCGTGGGATCGTTCGGCCCGCCGCAGGCGCACAGGCCCATTGCCAGCCCTGTGGCCAGCGCGGCGCACGCCAGTTGCCGGCGCCGCAGGCAGGCCATGGCCAGTATGCCCGCCAGCAACAGCCATGGGGTGGAGGGCAGGGCGACGGCGGCCGGCTGCGTGATGCCCGCCTCGAGCTCGATGAAGGAGACAGGGTCGAGGATGGAAAACGGCTGGGCGCCGGGGCTGCCCGCGCCCAGGTAATCGAAGGTGACGGAAAAGCCCGTGGCCGTGCCGCCGGGCGCGATGCCGCCGGCCAGCACCAGCGCGTCGAGGTAGCCGTCGCCTGGAATGGCTGGGTCTGGCTGCACCAGCAGCACGTCCCAGCCTGGCAGCGTGGAGATGCTGTGCAGGTTGGCGTACTGGCCCACGCTGAAGAACAAGGTAAATTCGGCGATGGGTACGGCCAGCGTGGTATTGCTGACCGTATAGTCGTAGCGCCACTGCGTGCCGCCCAGCGATGTTGCCGTGTAGCCAATGCTGGTGGCGTGCGCGGCAGACATCGCGCACAGCAGCAGCGCCAGCAGCGCCTGTTTGATGAAGCTCATGATCGTTCCCCTGTTGACTGGCGCCAAGCGTGCCCAGGCATGAGGCCAAGCAGGAAGCGTTCCCGTAAAAATTATGCTGTAAAAACAAGGGCTTGACTGATGCGGGCGGGAGCCGGTGTCAAATCTTCCGACACGGGACCTTATTGCTGAGCTTGTCAGCGCTGTCCTACCCGTCTTGTCGAAACTGTCTGATTGTATGCCTTGCGGAAACACGCGATGATCGTGTCCATGCTGCAACAATCAACCAGTCCGATGGAGTATGCGATGTCCAAGCCAGCCAAGCCCAGTCATTTGAACAAGCCGTTCCTGCTGATCTGCCTGTTCACCGTCTCAACCCTGGCGGCAACCTGGATGACTGCGGGCGAGGCGCAGAACAGCGATGCCGTACCGGCCCCCGTTGCCCGCGATGTGGGCCATGGCGCCTTGCCCATCTGCGGCAGCGATGCTCTTACACTGTCGGCACAGTGCCAGCGCCAGCCCGCGCGCCAGGCTTGACGCCAGCCTTCAGCCGCTGCTGCAGCAAGGCCAGCACGGCCGCTTCCTCCGGCGCCAGCGCCGGCAGCTCTTCCCGTAACCGTTCCCGCGCCCGCGCGCGCATGCCTTCCCATAAACTGCCATCCAGATACGATTCCAGCACGGCCGGGTGCACATAGCACTTGCGGCAGATCGTCGGCGTGTTGCCCAGCTTCTTAGCCACGGACTCGATCGCCTGCACGATGTTTTTCTTCGCTTGCGCATCGGAATCGACCTGTTCGAACGCCTGCAGGGCCAGCGCGGCCAGCAGGGTGCCGGACCAGGTGCGGAAATCCTTGGCCGTGTAGTCTTCGCCCGTTACCTCGCGCAGATAATCGTTGACGTCGCCCGAATCGACGCCATGGCGCGCGCCATCCTCATCGACATATTGAAACAGTTCCTGCCCCGGCAGTTCGCGCATGCGCTGCAGCACTGTGGCCAGGCGCCGGTCGCTGAGGCGGATAGCGTGGCGCACGCCGCTCTTGCCCTTGAAGTGGAAGGCCACGGCGCTGCCGTCGACCTGCACGTGGCGCGTGCGCAGGGTGGTCAGGCCGAACGATTTGTTGGCGCGCGCGTATTCTTCATTGCCGATGCGCATCATCGTCAATTCCAGCAGATGCACGATGGTGGCCAGCACTTTTTCACGGGGCAAACCGGGCAACTGCATGCCGCGCGCGACGGCGGCGCGGATGGCGGGCAGGGCGCGGCCAAAGCTGAGCATGCGCTCGTATTTCACTTCGTCGCGCACCTGGCGCCAGCGGGCATGGTAGCGGTACTGTTTTCGGCCGCGCGCATCGCGTCCCGTCGCCTGCAGGTGGCCGTTGGCGTGCGGGCAGATCCACACGTCCGTCCAGGCCGGTGGAATGGCCAGTGCCTTGATGCGCGCCAGGGTGGTGGCATCGCGCACGATATGGCCGTCCCCGTCGCGGTAGCGGAATTTGCCGGGCTTGCCCAAGCGGGCGATGCCGCGTTGATGGTCGCCCGTGTAGCGCAGGCCGGCCGCGCGTGCCGTGGTGGTGGCGGATATTTCCATGGCGAGAGCTTACCTTGCACGCCGCGCACCCGGCGCGCCGTTATGCTAAGGTGCGCATTCGTAACGCCGTGCGCGGCAGACAGGAGCAGCAGATGTTTGGCAGAAAAAAGAATCTGGAAGAAGACCACGCCCCCCAAGCCGACAAGCAGTATGAAAAGAAATACACGGATGACAGCTTCTGGGACAAGGTCGTCAAGTTCGCCAAGACGGCGGGACGCGAAGTCATCGAAAAAGCCCTGTGGCTGTACTACGCGGCGCAGCAGCCGAATACGCCGCTGTGGGCCAAGACGGCCATCTATGGCGCGCTCGGCTATTTCATTTCGCCCATCGATGCGATTCCCGACATCACGCCCGTGGTCGGCTATGCGGATGACCTGGCCGTGCTGGCGGCGGCCGTCGCCACGGTCGCCACCTACATCACGGCCGACGTCAAGGAACGGGCCGCCGAGAAATTGCGCGGCTGGTTCGGCGCCTAGCCAGCAGGAGCGGGCTGGCCCGGCTGGCCCGCTTGTCCCTTGACGGCGTTGCGGTATCTGGCCCTGGCCTCGGCCCGCTTGACCGCCTCGCTGGCGATGTTCTGCGCCTTGATGCGGGCTTTTTCACTCTTGCTGCGCTGTTGCGCCACGTCCTTGTTGCCGATGCGGTTCGTCATGCTGGTCTCCTCGTTGAGTGTCAAGTCTGACCAGCACAGCATACTTTCTTGCTTGTACGCTACCGTGCGCCCGCTCACACAAGGCGCATGCCTACCTCGCTTGCGCGCCGCTGCCCCCATGCGCGAGCAGGCGCAGCACGACTTCTTTCTGAAATGAACGAAATTCCTTGTCGGCGCTGACGTTGGCAAAAGCCAGCACGGCCGTCCTGCTGGCGCGGTCGACGCAGACGACGGACGCGGCGCCCGGGTCGCCGCCGCTGTGCGTGGCCAGCGGCTTGCCGTCGACATCGCGCAGCAGCCACACCAGCGCTTGCCGCACGGACGAATCGGCAGGCACGACGGGGGCCGTCTGCGGGGCAAAAAACAATTGCAGGGTGGCATCTTGCAGGTAGCGGTGGCCATCGACCCGGCCGCCATTGCTGAAAATGGCCAGGAAACGCGCAAAGTCATGCGCCGAGCTGCGCAGCAAGCCGGCCGGCCAGTCCGGATAGCCGACGGGCGGCAGCACTTGCAGGCCCGGTTCCTTGTGCGCGTACGGCTGGGCGACGACGGCGCGCCGCGGCAAGCCGGCCAAATTCCAGGCCGTGCTGTCCATGCCCAGCGGTTCGAACAGGTGCTCTTGCGCAAAGGCGTCGAGCCCATCGGGGTTCAGCCGGCCCACCAGATAGCCGAGCAGGGCAATACCGACATTGCTGTAGCGCCATTCCGTGCCGGGCCGTGCCGCAAACGACACATCCGCGTCATACCAGGCGCCGCCGCGCGACAGATAGCCCTTGACGAAGTCGCGCAGCGGCAATCGCGGGTCGCCCTGCACGGCAAACGCCGTCGTCTTGTCGTACACGGCATCGGAAATGCCCGAGGTGTGATTGAGCAAATGGCGAAAGGTGATGGGCACGTCGGGAAACTTCGGATGCATGAGCGGGAAATCTAGATAGGCCGCCACCTTGTCGTCGAGCTGGAAGGCGCCCTGTTCCAGCAGCATCATGACGGCCGTGGCCGTGACGAGCTTGCTGACGGAGGCGACATGGAACACCGTGTTGGCATCGGCCTTTTTGCCGCCCTGGATATCGGCCCAGCCATAGCCGCGCGCGAAGATGGTCTGTTCGCCCCGCACCACGGCCACGCTCATGCCCGGCGTTTCCGTGCGGGCCAGGCCATCGCGCATGAAGCCGTCAAATTCCGTTTCCCACGCCAGCCTGGCCGGATCGGTGGCGCAGCCCGTTTGCAGCAGGGCCAGTGAGACGCCCAGTCCCAGCACGCTTCTTCGTTTCATCGCTTCTTTCTTTTGCCATTTTTAATGATCTTAACAATATTTTCGCCCGTCATAGGGGCAATTGACAAAACATTGCTTTACAGCAATGGCAAAGGGGGCTGGCCGGTGCCTATTTGCACCCGTTATTTGCGCCAGTAGCGTTCCAGCAAAGGCTTGACCGTCAGGCCGTGCGCGACGATGGAGACGATGACGACAACCAGGGTGATGTCGGCCAGTTCGCGCGCCAGGGGGCGCGGCAAGCCGTGCGCGATGGCATAGCTGAGGTAGTACAGCGAGCCGATGCCGCGCACGCCGAACCATGCGGCCAGGCCCCGCAGGCGCACGCTGGTGCCCGAAGCCAGCAAGCCGAGCATCACGCTGGCCGGGCGCGCCACCAGCAGCAGGAACAGCGCCACGCTCCACGCCTGCCAGCTCCAGGCGGCGGCCGTGACGGCGCCACCGAGCAGCAGCACCAGGGTCAGTTCGGACAGGCGTTCCAGGTGTTCCTTGAAGACGAGCGATTCGCCGCTGACGGTCAGCGGCTTCTCGCTGTCGTGCGGCTTGGCGGCGGACACGGCATGGGTGTCCTCGGCCTGCAGCAAGCCTTGCCGGTCTTTCGGTGCGCCGGCCAGCCGCAGTTCCGTCTGGCGCAGGGCCACGCCGGCAAAGAACACGGCCAGAAAGCCCCACGCGTGCAGCCATGCGGCCACGCCATACACGAGCGCGATCAAGCCCAGCGCCGCCAGGTCGTCCAGCATGGCGTGTTTCGGTTCCTTGGCCCGCACCTGCCAGCCCAGCCAGGCCAGCAGCGCCCCGCCGGCCGCGCCCAGGGCGATGGCGCCCGCGCTGGCCCAGACCAGATCGCGCCACAGCCAGGTGGCGCCGTGCGGCCCCAGTTCATGCAGGCCCAGCAAGCCCAGGCCCAGCATGACGAAAGGAAAGCCGCTGCCATCGTTCATGCCCGCCTCGCTGGTCAGGATGAAGCGCAACTGCTCGCTGTCGCCCGCATGGCGCAGCTGCACGTCGGTGGCCAGCACGGGGTCGGTGGGCGCGAGGATGGCGCCCAGCAGCACGCCCGCGCCCAGGGGCAAGCCCAGCACCAGGCACGCAAAGGCCGCCACCAGGGCAACGGAAATGGCCATCGACAGCCACGCCAGGCGCAGTGGCGGCAGCCAGCGCGCCAGGCTGAACGGCACGGGCATCTTGACGCCGGCGGAAAACAGCGAGATGAGGACGGCGATTTCCGTCAGGGTTTCCAGCAGGGGCGCCTGCCGCACCAGGTCGAAGGCAAACAGGCCGAGGAACATGGGCCCTAGCAGCAGGCCCACGCCCAGGTAAGCCATGGCCGAAGTCAATGGCAGGCGCGCGATGCCGTCGGCGCCCAGGCCGCGCGCCAGCATCAGGCAGCCGATCAGGATGAACCAGGCGGTGGTGCTCATGCGCCTTATTCTAGCGGCGCACGGGCCAGGGCAGCGCGCCGCAGGTTTTTCAGGCTTTGTGCAGCGACACGCTGTCGTTCTGCGCCTGCATCGTGTGCAGTTCGATGGGGTCGTGGGTGGAGCGCAAGCGGGGCAGGCCGTGCGGGTAGTGGGTGGTGATGAAGGCCAGCATCTGCTCGCGCACGAGGCAGCGCAGTTCGAAGGCCAGGCCCGAATCTGCCGCGCTGATCAGAAAGCGCACGCGCACGGCCCGCTCGTTCGAATCCGTCGCCTGCACCGTGCAGACGCGGCCATCCCATTGCGTGGCGGACTCGCAGATGCGCGCCAGTTCCGCCCGCAGCGGTTCGAGCGGGATGCTGAAATCGAGCCACAGGAACACCGTGCCCAGCAGTGTGGACGAGCTGTGGGTCCAGTTTTCGAACGGATTTTCAATGAACCATTGCAGCGGCACGATCAGGCGCCGCTCGTCCCACACGCGCACGACCACATACGTGCCCTTGATTTCCTCGACCTTGCCCCATTCGCCATTGACGATCAGCACGTCATCGATGCGGATCGGTTGCGAAAACGCAATTTGCAGCCCAGCAATGAAATTGCCGAGCACGGGACGGGCAGCGATACCGGCCACCAGGCCCGCCACACCGGCCGAGGCCAGCAGGCTGGCGCCGATCTGCCGCGCGCCGGGCAGGGTCAGCAGCACGAAGGCCAGGCCCAGGATGACCACGATGGCGTGCGCGCTGCGCGTGAGCACGCGGGCCTGGGTGATCAGGCGGCGCGCGCGCAGGTTGTCGGCCACATCGACGGGATTGACTTCGGAAATCGTGATGGAGAGGGCCTGGATGCATTGCATGGCCAGCCAGGTCAGCGCGATGATCAGCGCCACGCTGGCCATGTGCGACATGGCGACCAGGCCAGGCGTGTCGTCGGGCGCGCCGGCCAGCACCATGCGCAGGCCGAAGACGATCACGCACAGTTGGCTGGCGCGGAAGGCCACGCGCGTGGCGTTGGTGGTGAACGGGCGGCCATTGGCCAGTCTTTTTAGCAAGCCGATGCCGGCCCGGTGCACGCCGATGGCGACCACGGTGACGAGCAGGGCGGAAACGAGCACGGTCAGCGCCGAGCGCAGCGGGCCTCCCATCAGCGAGTGGAACGTGCTGAGATCCATAGGCGAAAACTCCTTGTGTATTGGTGAAATGGATGTCGGAAGCGGGTATTTTACGGGCAGATGGCGTAACGGGGGCGTGCGTTGCCGTACGGATAAGACTTGCGTCAAGGTGGATACTGGACGAAATTGCTGCGCTGCGCCATGCCACGTTGACGTTTCAATACGCAAAGCAAGCGGGCGTCGCCGCAATGGAAACATAGTCATACTTGCCATGCTTTTTGTTTTTGCAAAGGAAAACGATGATAGTACGATCACTCCGAATGTCCTTGCGCTTCATCCTGCCGCTGGCCCTGGTGCTGGGACTGTTTGCTTATATCGTGGTACCCCTGCTCGACAACATCACCCTGCGCTGGTATGTGCGCGATCTCGACAGCCGGGCGGAATTGCTCGCTGGAACCCTCCGGCCCTCGCTCACCGAATACCTGCCCGCGCAAGACGCCACCCGCGTCAAAGAACTATTCCAGGGCGCCACGCGCGACGAACGCCTGATCGCCATCGGCTTTTGCGACAACGCGGGCCACTTGCTGTACCAGTCCGCGCAATACCCCGCTTCCATCGGTTGCTGGAGCACGCCTGCCACGGGCGGCTTGTACAAATCCCTGGCGCAATTACCGCAAGGCCAGGTCCACATCAGCGAAACGCCCGTGATGCAGGACGCATCGCAGCTGGGCCGTCTGGTGCTGGTGCAGGACATGAGCTTTGTCGAGCGCCGCAATACCGATACCAAACGTTTTATCTTTGCCTTCCTGGCCGTGCTGGCCGTGCTGATTTCCCTGATGACCGTGTTCGTTGCGCACCTGAGCTGGCGCGGCTGGCTGGCGGCCGTCAAGGATATTTTACGGGGCGAGTTGCTGCCGAAAAGTAATGGCGCAGTGGCCGCCGCCGCACCCGCCGCCGTACCCGCGCCGCCGCCGGAAATGCAGCCGCTGATCGGCGACTTGCGTGAATTGCTGCAGGAATACCACCTGGAACGCCAGGGCGATAACGGCTGGTCGTCCGACTGGACGCCGGACAAGCTGCGCGCCTTGCTGGAAGCGGACTTGCAGGGCGACCAGGTGCTCGTCGTGTCGAACCGCGAACCGTACATCCACACCAAAACGGAAGAGGGGATAGCGGTGCAGCGCCCGGCCAGCGGCCTGGTGACGGCCGTGGAAGCTGTGATGCGCGCGTGCTCCGGCACGTGGATCGCACATGGCGCCGGTTCCGCCGACCGCGAGACGGTCGATAAGCTCGATCACGTGCCCGTGCCGCCCGACAACCCCAGCTATACCTTGCGCCGCGTCTGGCTGACGGATGAGGAAGAGCAGGGTTACTATTATGGCTTCGCCAATGAAGGCATGTGGCCGCTGTGCCATATCGCCCACGTGCGCCCCGTGTTCCGCTCGTCCGACTGGGAGCAGTATGTGAAAGTCAACCGGCGCTTTGCCGACGCCGTGATCGCCGAAGCGAAGGCGGACAACCCCGTCGTGCTGGTGCAGGATTACCACTTTGCCTTGCTGCCGCGCATGGTGCGCGAAGCCTTGCCGAAGGCGACGATTATTACTTTCTGGCATATACCCTGGCCGAACTCGGAATCGTTCGGCATTTGCCCATGGCGGGAAGAAATCCTCGACGGCTTGCTGGGCAGCACGATTCTTGGCTTCCACACGCCATTTCACCGCAAGAATTTCCTTGAAACGGTGGACCGCTACCTGGAAACGCGCATCGAGCCAGAGGCTTCCACGATTTCCTACGGCGGCGAGATGACGCAGGTCGAGGATTATCCGATTTCCATCGCGTGGCCGGACGACAATCCGGACCAGCCCGACGTGGCCACCTGCCGTGCGCAAATCCGCAGCGAACTGGGCGTATCTGCCGACCACTTGCTGGGCATCGGCGTGGACCGCCTCGATTATACGAAAGGCATCGTCGAGCGCTTCCAGGCCGTCGAGCGCATGCTGGAACAGCAGCCCGGCATGGTGGGCAACTTTACTTTCGTGCAAATCGCCGCCCCCAGCCGCGCTTCGCTTGACGAATATCAAAGTTTCGACGCCCGGGTGCGCAAGATGGTCGAGCGCATCAACCGCCGCTTCGGCAGCGGCAACTATGTGCCCATCTTGCTGAAAGCCGAGCACCATGGCCAGGACGACTTGCAGCGCTATTTCCGCGCTTCCGAGGTGTGCATGGTGACGAGCTTGCATGACGGCATGAATCTGGTGGCCAAGGAATTCATCGCCGCGCGCGACGACGAGCTGGGCGTGCTGGTGCTGAGCCAGTTCACGGGCGCCGCGCGCGAGCTGCATGAAGCGCTGATCATCAACCCCTACCACATCGAGCAGGGCGCCGATGCGTTGTACCGTGCCCTCGTGATGCCGCCCGTGGAGCAGCGCGAGCGCATGAAGAGCATGCGGGCGAGAGTCAAACATTTCAATGTCTACCGCTGGGCGGGGCGCATGCTGCTCGATGCCGCCCGTCTGCGCCAGCGCGACAAGGTCATGACGAAGATCGATGCCCACAGCCGCATCAAGCGGCGCAAGGGGCTCTGATGACGCAGACTCTTGACGATAGCGCGGCCTTGCTGCAACTGCTCAGTGCGCCCGGCACAGCCGTCTTCCTCGACTTCGACGGCACCCTGGTCGACCTGGCGCCCACGCCTGACGGCGTGCGCCTGGAAGCGGGCGTGGTCGACGCGCTGATGCTGCTGGCGCGCTGGCATGGCGGCGCGCTGGCCCTCATTTCCGGGCGTCCCATCGCCCAGATCGATGCCATGCTGGCGCCCTTGACCCTGCCCGTGGCCGGCGTGCACGGCGTGGAGCGGCGTGGCGCCGATGGCCAGTTTCACGTGGCGGCCACGCCCGATGTATCTCCCATGCTGGCGCGCGCGCAGGCGCTGGCGGCAATATATCCCGGCTTGCTGGTGGAACACAAGCGCGGCGCCGTGGCCCTGCATTACCGGCTGGCGCCGGAACTGGAACAGCTGTGCTTGCAGGAAATGACGGCAGCCGTGCAAGCGTGCCCGGGGGTATTGCTGTTGCATGGCAAAATGGTTCTGGAAGCCAAGCCGGCCGCCACGGACAAGGGTGGCGCCATCGCCGCCTTCATGGCCGAGGCTCCATTCAAGGGCCGCCGGCCCGTGTTCGCGGGCGATGACACCACCGACGAGGCAGGCTTTGCCTTTGTACAACAAGCAGGCGGGCAGGGCGTGAAAGTGGGCAAGGGCCCCAGCGCCGCCACCCTGCGCCTGGCCAGCCCGGGCGCCTTGCGCACGGCGCTGCTGGCCGCGTCCCTATCCCCAGAAGGAGCAGATGATGACAACTGATGACATTCCCGGCGGCGCGCCCGCGCAAGCGTCCCTCAACTGCGGCGTGGTGGGCAATTGCGCCTTCAGCGCCCTGATCGACCAGGCAGGGCAAGTCGTCTGGTCGTGCCTGCCCCGTTTCGATGGCGACCCCGTCTTCAACGGCTTGCTGGACGCGACGGAAAACGGCAGCGTCTGGGCCATCGACATCGAGAATTTCGCCCGCAGCGAGCAATTTTACGAGCCGAACACGGCCGTGCTGCGCACGCGCCTGTACGATACGCAGGGGCGCGGCGTGGAAATCACGGATTTCGCGCCCCGATTCCTCAGCCGCGACCGCATGTTCCGCCCGCTGATGCTGATCCGCCGCGTGCGCCCGCTCGACCACGCCGTGCGCATCCGCGTGCGCCTGCGCCCCCGCTACGACTGGGGCAGGCTGGCGCCGCAAATCACGCAGGGCAGCCACCACATCCGCTATGTGGGGCCGGAACAGACCTTGCGCCTGAACACGGATGTTTCGCTGAACTATGTATTGAGCGAAACGTATTTCGTGCTGGGAGGCACGGCCAACTTCCTGCTGGGCCCCGACGAAACCCTGGCCGGCGGCATCGACGAGACGGCGCGCATCTTCGAAAAGGAAACCATCAACTATTGGCGTACCTACACGCGCCGCCTGGCCGTGCCGCTGGAATGGCAGGACGTGGTCATCCGCGCGGCCATCACCTTGAAACTGTCTTTATATGAAGACACGGGCGCCATCATCGCCGCCATGACGACGAGCATTCCGGAAGCGCCCGGCAGCAGCCGCAACTGGGATTACCGCTATTGCTGGCTGCGCGACGCCTTCTTCGTCGTGCGCGCATTGAACAGCCTGTCGGAAGTGGGCACGATGGAAGAGTATTTGCGCTGGCTGACGAACATCGTCGCCCGCTCGAAAGGCGGCCACATCCAGCCCCTGTACGGCATCGGCCTGGAAGAGCAGTTGCCCGAATCGACGCTAGCCCACTTGCCTGGCTACCGCGGCAACGGTCCCGTGCGCGTGGGCAACCAGGCGCAGGAACACTTCCAGCACGATGTCTACGGCAATATCGTGCTGGGCGCGGCGCAGGCTTTCCTCGACCACCGTTTGTTCCACCGGGCGGGAAAAGCCGAGTTCGCCGCGCTGGAAGCCGTGGGCGACCAGGCCTTCAAACTGCACGCGGAACCGGACGCGGGCATGTGGGAGCTGCGCACGCGCGCCAGGGTCCATACCTCGTCCATGCTGATGAGCTGGGCCGCCTGCGACCGCCTGGCGAAAGTGGCGCATAAGCTGGGCTTGCCTGACCGCGCCGACCACTGGAACAGCCGCGCCGTGCTGATCCGCGAGCGCCTGCTGCGCGAAGCGTGGAGCGAGGAGCGCCAGGCCTTCGCGGAAAGCCTGGGCGGGCGCGACCTCGACGCGTCCGTCCTGCTGATGGCGGAAGTCAACTTCATCGACCCCATGGACCCCCGTTTCATCGCGACAGTCGACGCGCTGGAAGCGTCGCTGTGCGACGGCCCCTACATGCGCCGCTACGAAGCGCCCGACGACTTTGGCAAGCCCGAGACCGCCTTCAACATCTGCACCTTCTGGCGCATCGACGCCCTGGCGCGCATCGGCAGGAAAGACGAAGCGCGCAAAATCTTCGAGACCATGCTGCTGGCGCGCAACCACCTGGGCTTGCTGTCGGAAGACACGCATCCCGTGACGGGCGAAATGTGGGGGAACTTTCCGCAGACGTATTCGATGGTGGGACTCATCAACTGCGCGGTCAGGTTGTCGGCGCCTTGGGATAGCGCTGTTTAAGTGCGGGCCTGGATCGCAGGCCTGAGAAAATGTCCAGGGCTGCGTTGCTTGGGCTTGCCGTACATTCGTACTGTCTGCGCCCGCGCGCCTTGCCCTGGGCATTTTTCAGGCCCGCTGGGCCCGAGGTGCCCGGGCTGGAGACTCGGGCCTTGGTTTGTTTTGCCATGGGAAATTTTGGAAAAACAGAGAAATCAGAGGCTTATGTCTGGACATTGCAGGGAAATGGCCGTCGAATCGCGCGTGTCCGTGATCCGCGCCGTGACGGGCTCGTTGTAGACGGTGTTGTAGTCGAGCACGAACGGTTCATGGTCCCACGACGTGACGGCGCCCGTGAGGCCTGCCACGATGAGGAAAAGGGCGATGGTGAGACCGGCCCAGCGGTGTATGACAGTCCAGAAAGCGCGCATGCGGTACAAACCTTCAACATGAAACCGGCTTGTTGCCGCCAGCAGGCGCCATGGCGGCGCACAGGGAACGCCAGGCATGGGCCTGGTATTCAGGCGTTTGTCCAGCGCCATTGGCGTTGGCCCGGGGCAAACCGCGCATGCTAAGATGTTGCTGGCAATAAGTTAATTTGCATTCCTGCTCGCCATGCGCCAGCTCGAAGTGCTGCGCCTGGAGCAACTGGACGACCCGCAGCTACGCTGGGCACGGGACGTGCTGGGCCGGCAAGTGGGCCACATGACGCACCTGGTCGACGATTTGACGGAAGTGTCGCGCATCACGCGGGGGCGCCTGGAGTTGCGCCGCGATTATGTCGTGGGCGATACGCGATTTACCAGGTGGATGGCAAGTATGATCTGGCGGCGAAGGCGGCAGATGCGGCAGATGCAGGGCAAGCGGGAAACAAATGCTTGAAACCCGGGTGTGCGATGAAGCTCAGGCCCGCTCGGGGACGACGCGGCCGTCAGCGGCATTGGATGGAAAGACATGGAACAATTGACAGAACTTGAAAACGCCGTTTTCCAGTTGCGCATGGGATTTGGGCATGCCGACCGCTGCGTGGACTGGGCCGTGGAGCGTTTGCGCCTGGACCAGGAAGGTGACGACCTCGAGGTCGTGCTGCTGGCCAGCGCCCGGGGGCGTGATGAGGCGCTGGCGCTGGCCGAGGTGATCATCGCGCGCTACCGGGGCGCGCAGCGGCTTGACGAGCAGTTCTTGGCCGGCAAATACATCGTCGAACTGCGCGCCGCCTATCTCGCAGGGCGGGAAAGCGCGTCGTCGCTCGATGCCATCCTGACCCGCTTGTACCCGGCGCTAGCTTATCCCGACTGGCTGGTCATGCTTAGCCGTAATTGCGAATATGCGACGGATGTGCCGAATTTCGGGCAGCCGTTCGAGGATGAATTTCACTATATCGCCAGCCTGTGGGCGCAGGCGGAGAGCCTGGCCGCGTTTGAGCGTGCATACCGCCGACAGACCTCCAATGAACATGACATCAGGTAAAGTGCGAATGATCGACAACAAAGTGCTGCATGCGCTGGGACTCAGCGCAACCATGCTGCGTCATCTCGATGGCGATAGCGTTGTGGCGCCATTCGACTACCTTTGCCAGGAGGCGCGCGCGTGGCGTGCCTCGGCCATTGCCGGGCGCGGCATCGTGGCCTTGTGGGAATGCGGCATGGTGCTCGATTACTTCAATCGCGCCAACGGCCGCTTCGAGCGCTGCAGCCTGTAAAATATTGACGAGGTGTGGTGTAGCTACGCCTCGCTGCAAGGCTTGCTGGCCGAGCTGTTTCTTAGTGTTTACGAGGATGAGGTGGAGCGCCTGCTGGCGGAGGCGGATGATCCCGGGATCGATTATCGCCGTTGGCGTGCAGCTTTTGGGGCGAGCTGTGTGGAGTGCCCCGGGGAGTAAGCATCGCACCTCGGCGCTCGGTATGGTATTGGCCCACCGCGTCCTGCTTGGTTTCGATATGGGGGCTCGCGTGGTAGCACATTGCGAAGTTTATATGCTGGACTCGCTGGTCGTGGCAGTCAATGGTGCATGTCAGGTTGAATTGTTGGACGAGCTGCGCCGCCACCCTCTGATTCCACTGTTGAAACAACGAATTGCCAGTCTCGATGTCCATGTGTTGGCACACGCAGACCTGGCAATCTTTGAACACTATATGGGCGCCATCTCGTAACGTTGCGTCTACATGGGCCGCATTTCCCGAGAGTGGCCGCCTGAGCAGGCCGCCACTCGCTTACACCATCAAGCCGGCTGTGCGCCGCCCACATTGCGGCTGCGGTTTTCCACCAGCACGGAAATACCGAGCACGACGATGCCGCCGCAGGCCAGCATGGCGCCGACCCAGCCCGTCGAGCGCAAGCCCATGCCCATGGCGATGGCGATGCCGCCGGCCCAGGCGCCCAGCGCGTTGGCGATGTTGAAGGCGGAATGGTTGAGGGCGGCGGCCACGGTTTGCGCGTCGCCGGCCACGTCCATCAGCCGCGTCTGTACGGCGGGAGCGACGGCGATGCCGGCGCCGATGGCAAACAGGTTGATCGCCGTCAGCCAGACATTGCTGCTGGTATAAGTAAACGCGGCCAGGGCGGCCACGTTCCACAGCAGCACGCCGAAGATGGTCCACAGGCGCGAGCGGTCGGCCAGCCAGCCGCCGATCAGATTGCCCAAGGTCATGCCGACACCGATGATGGCCAGCAAGATGGAAATGACCAGGGGCGACACTTTCGTGATTTCCAGCAAGGTGGGCGTGATGAAGGTGTAGACGGCGAACATGCCGCCGAAGCCGATCGCCACCATCAGCAGGGTCAGCCACACTTGCAGGCGGCGGAACACGCCCAGCTCGCGGCGCGGGCTCGAATCGCCGGCGGCCACCATGGGCACGAAGATGCGCACCATCAGCATGGTCAGCAAGCCCAGCGCGGCGACCAGCAAAAAGGCCGAGCGCCAGCCCAGGGTCTGGCCGATATACGTGGCCAGCGGCACGCCGAAGATATTGGCGACCGTTAAACCCATCAGGACGCGGGCGACGGCCTGGCCCCGTTTGTCCGGTTCGGCCAGGGCTGCCGCCACCAGCGCCGCCACGCCAAAGTAGGCGCCATGCGGGATGCCGGCCACGAAGCGGGCCACCACCAGCAAGCCATAATTCGGGGCGATGGCGCTGAGCAAGTTACCACCAGCGAACATCAGCATCAGGCAGATCAGCATCAGGCGGCGCGGCATGCGCGCCAGGAAAATCGTGATCAGGGGCGCGCCGATGACCACGCCCAGCGCATAGGCGCTGATCATGTGGCTCATCTGCGGCAAGGTCGTGCCCAGGTCGTCGGCGACCACGGGCAGGATGCTCATGGAGGCGAATTCGCCCGTGCCGATGGCCAGGCCGCCGATGGCCAGGGCCAGGTCGGCATAGCCGGCGCCAAAAGGCGCAGTGACGCGCGGAATCAATGGGTCTACGGAGGCGTGCATATTCTTGTTAGTTGGGTAAAGAATGACAGGGTGGAGAGGCGTGCTGTGGTCCGGCCGGAAATGGCAATGCGCCACCAGAGTCGGCGGCTGGCCGGTATTTTCGGGCTATAACAACTGCCCAAGGACAACATTGTAAAAGATTCGGGCAAGCTCTGCTGGGCGACGGCTAAAATTTGCTGCACTGCACACACCGATGATGGCTCTTGTTGTTAACGATAACACGGAATGCGCGCGATTCCGTCACGGGCTCAGCGAAGAAAAGCTGGCTGTGGCGGAAATGGTATGGCTTGCGTACTGCTGTGCTAATGATTGCTGCAGGGCTTGCAGTGCCGCCATATAGGCGCGGTGGAACAGGTCCGCCGGCGAGCACTCGACTTGCAGGGCGGGCGGGGGCCTGGCACTGTGTAAATTTGCGTCCGCTGGTCGGATTTTTCGGACAACCTTGCTGGAGCAGGCCAGCGGTGTGGTCATGCCGGAGTAAAAAGACGTATAAATAAGGCAATGATCTTTCGGGAGGATTGCCATGTTCGATCTGAATGTGCCGGTGTGGGAATTGGTGGTGCGCGCCGTCATCGTCTACCTTGCCTTGCTGCTGATGGTGCGCATGACGGGCAAGCGGACGGTGGGGCAATTTACGCCGTTTGACTTGCTGGTCGTCATGCTGCTGAGCGAAGCGGTATCGAACTCGCTGTCGGGCGGCGACGATTCGATTCCTGGCGGCCTGGTGCTGGCCTTGACCCTGATCTGTCTCAACATGCTGATCGCATGGCTGAGTTCACGCAGCCGCAAGTTCGCCGATCTGGTCGATGGCAAGCCCGTGCTGCTGGGCCGCGACGGCCACATTTTCGACGATGTCGTCAAGAAATGCAGGGTGGCAGGCGGTGATGTGGAACAGGCGCTGCGCGAGGCGGACTGTTCGTTGCAGGACATGAAATGCGCATTCCTGGAAGCCGATGGCAAGATCACCATCCTGCAAAAATAAGCGGCCCGATCACATTTTCCTGCTGCGCTTCAGGTGCAGGGGCAGCCACCACCACATGCAAATGATGAGTGTGCCCATCAGTACGCAGGCGATGATGCCGGCGATGTGGCCGAACACTTCCGACATCACCAGATTGGTACCCAAAATAAACGCCAACGCCAGCGAAAAGGCGCCGCACATCATGATGCGGTCGGCCACGCGCTTGAAACGTTCGCGGTCTTGCAGGGGGCGCATCACGCGGTGCTGGATGGCTGGCGCGCTGAGCAGCACCAGGCTGGTCATGGACAGGAAAAACGTCAGCAGGAAGACGACTTTTTCCGCCTGCACGATCTTCGCGAAGCCGCCGTTGAAGGGCAGGATGATGAGGAAGGCCGTCAGCATCTGCGCACCCGGCAGCAGGATGCGCAATTCGCTGAGCAGGTCGGACAAATCGCCTTCGTCGCCTGGCTGGCCATCTTCATCCTGGTGTTGCGCGTGTGGCATGGGGCCGTCCTCGTGGTGGTGATGGGACCAGTCTACGCACAAGCGACCAGGCCGACTGTGGGCGGGCGCACCTTCAGAAGCATTGCGTGATGCCAGCCGCCAAGCGGCCTGAATGAAAAAGCCCGCCGACGCGGGCGGGCTTTGCTGGCGGGAATGCCTGAGGCGTGGCGCCGTCTATTCTTCCGTATCGGCCAGGGTGACGATGGCGCGCGCCCACTTCGAGTATTTCAGGTTTGCCAGGTCGCGCACGGTCTTGATATTGAACGCTTGCTTGAGCAGCTCCGCATCCTTCTCGCTCACGCCTTGCAGCGCATCGACGGGGGCATCAGCGATTTCCTTGAACGTCTTTTTTTCGTAAGCCTTGTCTACCGCTTTATTGATGTTCATGTGTTGATACTCCTCAGTAAGTAGGAAAATTAATTCTACACGTTTTTGCGAAGCGTCAATTTACGCTTGCAAGTTGTGCCGAACTAAATATGATGGAGGTGGGCGCCTCGACAGTGAGGCCGTCTGTGCGTTCGCCTTGAAATTGCAATTATAGCATTTTTATTATTCATAGTATAATGATTTCCATGGCGGAGAATGGTCTGCGTCATGCCGGACGCCGCGGTCACGCGGCACGAATCGACAGCGTTCAGGAGAATACGATGAGTTTGCTAGATCAACTTGCAGGACAGGCGATGAGCGCTTTGGGCAACAAGGGCGCGGATGGGGAAGCGCCATCGGGGCTGATGGCCAGCGTGATGGAGCTGGTCAACCAGCATGGCGGCTTGCCGGGCCTGCTGCAGAAATTCCAGGAAAGCGGCCTGGGCGACCAGGTGGCCAGCTGGATCGGCACGGGCGCCAATGCGCCCGTCTCCGGCGAACAGATCACGGATGCGCTGGGCGCCGACACGATCACCCAGATCGCTGAAAAAGCCGGCGTCGCCCCGGACGCGGCCTCGGGTGGCCTGGCAGCCTTGCTGCCCCAGCTGATCGACAAGCTGACGCCGGACGGCCAAGTGCCAGAAGGCAGTGACCTCGTCAGCCAGGGCTTGAATATGCTCAAGGGCAAGATCTTCGGTTGATTCCTTGGTCTTGGAAGTAAAAAACCTCGCAGCGATGCGAGGTTTTTTTGTTTTCAGGCGGCGGCCATCATGCCGAAGTGGGGAGGCGTTCCAGTCAGCCGCGCCGTACTCCCCTCGACCAGATACGAGCAGTAGCGGCGCCGTTCGGCGTTGCCGCCGCGCCGTTCCATTAGCTCTCCCAGCATGGCGACGGCGTCGGTGGCCATCTTTTGCACGGGCTGGCGCAGGGTGGTGATGTCATAGCTGAGCCAGCCCGACGCTTCCAGCGCGTCGAAGCCGGCCACCGACATTTGCAGCGGCACCTGGATGCCCATCTGGTGGCGCGCCGTGTCCAGGCAGCCGATGGCCATGATGTCGTTGCCGCAAATGACGGCGTCCGGCACGCGGCCCAGGCGGTCGATGACCTTGCGCAGGCCCCGTCCGCCGCTGGCGTAATCATAGTTGCCGCTGACGACGATGGGAGCGGGCAAGCCCAGCGTAAACAACCTGTCCAGCACGCCGGCCTTGCGTTCCTGCGCCACGGCCGAGTCGCCGGGGCCGTCGATAACGGCGAACTGGCGGTGACCCGCCTCGGCCAGGCGCGACACGAGCAGGCGCGCCGCTTCGGCCTGGTCGCACAGCACGGCATGCACGGCGTGCTCGCGCGGGCTGCGGTTGAACAGCACCAGCGGCACGTCGCGGCGGCCAAACTCAAGCATCTGCTCGTCCGACAGGCCGGCGGCCACGACGGCGCCATCGACCTGGTATTGCCACACATCGCTCAAGACCTTGCCGATATCGGCTTCGCGCTCCAGCGTAAACAATAATAAACGCTTGCCCTGGCGGGCGATCTGCTGGCTCAGGTCGGACAGCACTTGCGGATAGTACAGATTGGCCAGGTTGGAAATGATGACGGCCACCAGGTTCGAGCGCCGCGTGATCAGGCTGCGCGCGGCCGCGTTGGGGATGTAGTCGAGACTGATGGCTGCCTGCATGACCTTGGCCTGCGTGGCTTGTGAGATGCTGGCGCCCGGTTTGAAGCAGCGCGACACGGCCGATTGCGACACGCCGGCCAGCAGGGCCACGTCATACGAGGTCACGCGCCGTCCGGCGCCGGGTACGAGGCGGGCGGTGGTGCCGGGTGTCCAGGCTACAGTATTCTTTTTTCGCATATTGGTCTGGCAAGCAATCTGTCTCAACGTATTCCTGCAGGCCCGGCCGCTTGTGGCGGCTTGGGCGGGAAAAATGAGCATAGCGAAAATATTTCCATGTGGCAAGACTGTTTTCTTATCCATGTTGCAAATAATTTGATTTAATGGCAAGTGGTATGCTTGCCCCTCAATCATGCTTGCCCCTCAGTCGGGGCTGTCGCAGGGGCCGCTGCCATAAGGACTGATGCGTCCTGGCGGGTCCACGCGGCGCGCGCTGAAGTCGCTGGCCAGCGTGGGCAAGGGCAGTTCCGTCGTGGCGCTCGCTTCCGTGCCGCTGACCGTGCCGCGCACCGTCAGGGCGACGTGCACCCAGGAACCATGGTTGCGCGGATAACTGAGGGTGACGGTGGTCATGCCCAGCGCGTCGCTCAGGCCGCTGGCGCTGACGGTCAGGGGGATGCCCGGATCGAGCACGCCATTGCCGTTGCGGTCGTAGGCGGCGTCAAAAATGCCGTTGCGCAAGACATCTTCATTGGCGCAGCTATAGTGGGGCAGGGCCAGGCGCCAGACGCCCGTGTCGGGGAACTCGGGCTTGTCTGCCTGCCACACATAATATCCCTTGGCATAGCGGCTGGGCCAGGCGGCAGCCGTGATGGCGACGCCGGACACGGCGTTGCCTGCGCTGTCGGATACGAACACGGTAAAGTCCTTTTGCAGCACGCTGGTCGAGTATTCGCGCAGCAGGCTGCCCGTGCCCAGCTTGATCGACAGCGCTTGCCGCGCCACCGTCAGGCGCACGAGGGCCGTGGCCGCCGCTTGCGGTGCGCCCTCGATGCGGGCCTGGATCAGCACGCCGTCGCGCCCGCTGTCTGCCGGTCCCGCCACATACACGGCGCGCGCCAGGCCGTCGCTGCCCGTCAGCACCCGGCCCGCCTGCCGCAGGTAACCACCGCTGGGGTCGTTCAAGATGCTGAACAGCACGGGCGCGTTCTTGACCAGGTTGTTCGCCGCGCCATCACGCACCACGGCGCTGATTGTGCTGATACTGGCGCTGTCGGCCGATGCGGTCGCAGTGGCCGTATTGGCGCGCAGCACGGCCGGTTCCGCCTGCACGGTCAGCTTGCTGGCAGGGCTCAATGGCGCGACGAATTCCAGCCGCGTCTGCGCCGAGGGCCCGCCCGCCACGGCCGCCGTGATGCTGGCCACGCCCGCGTTGGCCGACTGCACATAGCTGCGCGGCAAGTTGCCATTGCTGAAAATCAAGCTGGCAGGCAAGGCCTGACTGCAAACGCTGTCCGCAAACAGGCTGCCGCGCGAGGTCGACAGGCTGGCGCTGCCCGTTTGCGCCACGCCCGCCTTGTCGTAGCGCACGTCGATGGGCTGGCACGCCAGTGTGGCGATCTCCGGCAGCACGTCCGCGCCGCTGGCGTCCTGGCCCACGGCCGGACTCAGGCGCAATTCGCTGCCGGCCACGGCATACGCTTGCGTGGCGGCGGCGCCCAGCGCGCTGACGGACACGGCATCCTTGCCCAGGCTGCCTGCCGTCAGGCGCAGCAGCAGCTGGCCTTGCGCATTGCTGAGCGCCGCGCCGCCATCCTTGACGCGCAGGCCGTTGCCGGCGCCCGTGCTGTAGGCGATGGCGGCGCCGGCCACGGGCCGCTTTGCCGAGTCGCGCACGGTGACGGTGAGGTCGGCGCCCTGGCCCAGCATCAAGGCGGCCGGCCCCAGCAACTCTACGCTGCTGCCCGTGACGGCTACCGTACCCTTGCCGCTGCGCGCGCCCACATTGGCGGTCACGGTGATGCTGCGGTTGCTGTTGGCGCCTCCCGTGCCCAGCAGGGCGCGCGCCTGGCCATTCTTGTCCGTCACGGCGTCGACGCTGCCGAGGATGCCGGAATCGGCGGCAAAGGAAATCTTCGCGTTGGGCAAGGCGAGATTGGCGCCATCCTTGACGAGAGCCGTGACGGCCACTTCGCCGCCGGCCAGGCCCGCCGAGGCCAGTTCCGTGCTGGAAAACACCAGGTTGACGGCGCTGGCCAGGCTGGCAGGCTCGGGCGGCGTGACGGGCGGAATCACGGGAGGGGTGACTGGAGGTGTCACGGGCGGGGTGACAGGCGGCACGACGGGTGGCGGCGGGCTGCCGCCGCAGCCTGCCGTGCTGTGCAGCGAGCAGCCGGCGCCAGCCTGTGTATCGGTGCCGCCTCCGCCGCCGCAGCCGGCCAAGGAAACGAGGAAGGCCGCCAGCAAAGTAGCGGGCAGGTGGCGTGGGTGGCGCAGAGGGGCGAGGGGCACGATGGGTCTCCAGGAGCTTGCCGAGTTGCTCGGCGTCAATCCCAAGAGTATCTTTTGCGCGCGGCCAGTACTTGATGCAAAGCAAGCTTATGCTGTTGACTGAGCTGAACGGGTTTTGCTGGTGCAACGGCCTGCCTTCTGATAACATAACGCCCCTTTATTCAGGGAAGGGTCGACATGGCCAATGCTTGCGGCGTCGATTTCGGCACGTCAAATTCCACGGTAGGCTGGGCACGTCCCGGGCAGAGCACCATGCTCGGCCTGGAAGATGGCAAGACGACCTTACCGTCCGTGGTCTTCTTCAATGCGGAAGACGAGGAAGTCAGTTTTGGCCGCGCGGCGCTGGCCGGCTATCTGGCCGGTTACGAGGGCCGTTTGATGCGCTCGCTGAAAAGTTTGCTGGGCACGAGTCTTATCGATGGCCAGACGGAAGTCGGCGGCCGCGCCTTGCCCTTTCGCATGTTGCTGGCGCAATTCATTGGTGAAGTGAAACGCCGCGCCGAGCAATCCGCCGGCCGCGAATTTTCGTCCGCCGTGTTTGGCCGTCCCGTCTTCTTTATCGACGACAACACGCAGGCCGACCAGCTGGCGCAAGATACCCTGGCCGACGTAGCCCGCTCCGTGGGCTTCAAGGATGTCGCCTTCCAGTTCGAGCCGATTGCCGCCGCCTTCGACTACGAGTCGCAGATCGACAAGGAAGAACTGGTGCTGATTGCCGACATCGGCGGCGGTACTTCCGACTTTTCGCTGGTCCGTTTGTCGCCGGAGCGGGCAAAAAAGACCGAGCGCCGTGACGACATCCTCGCCACGGGCGGCGTGCACATCGGCGGCACGGACTTCGATAAGTACCTGAGCCTGTCTTCCGTCATGCCTTTGCTCGGCTATGGCAGCCGGCTGCACAACAATAGCGAAGTGCCGTCCAGCTATTATTTCAACCTGGCGACCTGGCACACGATCAACCTGGCCTACACCAAGAAGATATGGGTGCAGCTGGCCGACGTGTGCCGTGATGCGCGTGAGCAAGACAAGATGGGGCGCTTGCAAAAGCTGATCGACGAGCGCGCCGGCCACTGGCTGGCCATGAAAGTCGAAGAGGGCAAGATCGCGCTGTCCGACGCGGCCGAAGTGCAGCTGGAACTGGACCGTTTGTCGCCTGCGCAAAGCCTGTTGCTCAAACGCACGCAGTTCGACGACGCCATCGGCCATTTGTGCGGTTCCGTGGAAGACACCGTGTTGCGCTTGCTGCGCGATGCTGGCGTGGCGCCGGAAGCCGTCGACACCGTCTTCTTCACGGGCGGATCGAGCGGCGTGCGCTTGCTGCGTGAAAAGATCGCTGCCCTGGTGCCGGCCGCGCGCAAGGTCGAGGGTGACCTGTTCGGTAGCATTGGCGCAGGTCTCGCGCTGGACGCCGTACGTAAATTTGGTTGATAATCGTCACCCATTGAGTATCGCCCATTGCTGTAGCCACGAAAGAGCGCCCATGAATGTGTTTGACAAACCGATCGTCATGATCGACTTCGAGACGACCGGATTGTCGCCCGACATGGGCGACCGCATCACGGAAGTGGCGGCGCTGCGCATCGAGGGCGGGCGGATCACGGAGCGCTATGTGACCTTGATCAACTGCCATGCGCGCATTCCCTCGTTCATCACGGGCTTGACGGGTATCACGCAGGCCATGGTGGACAAGGCGCCGCCCGTGGCCGAAGTGGTGCCGCAGTTGCTCGATTTTATTGGCAGCGATGCCTTGTCGGCGCACAATGCCAGCTTCGATGAAAAATTCCTGCGCGCGGAAAGCGCCAGGCTGAACCTGACACCGGCGCACCAGTCGCTCGTGTGTTCCTTGAAACTGTCGCGCCGCGTGTTTCCCGGCATGGCCAGCTACAAGCTGGGCTTGCTGTCGAGCCAGCTGGGCATCGCCTTCAAGAGCGCCGCCCACAGGGCCGAGTCCGACGCGGAAGTGGCGGCGCAAGTGCTGATCCATATCGGCCGCCATTTGCGCAGCAGCTATGGCATCGCCGATGTCGATGCCGACCTGCTGGTGTCGCTGAACAAGCTGGCGGCCGCGAAAGTGCCGCAATTCCTGCAAAAACACCCATCACGCCGCTGATCTGCGCATCGCCTCTAAGCGGGCTCATCAAAACGATATAATTTTGTTATTTCGTTTGAGCCTGCTCAAGTCCCTCCCCCGCATCGAATTTAAAATTTAAGCAACACACGATTTCGCCGCCCTGGGCCGCCGTTTTGCGCGTGCTGCCGGCAAGCGCAATGTGGATGGGGGCGCACATGGACAAGCACCATACTGCCAGAGATAACCACCAGGCGTATATCTGGTTCCGCACGGCTGCCGAGCAGGGCAATGCCTATGCCCAGTTCAACCTGGGCTTGATGTACAAAAAGGGCGAAGGCGTGGCGCAGGACGATGCGCGCGCTTTTGTCTGGCTGCGCCTGGCCGCACTGCAAGGGCTGGCTTTTGCGCAGAATCACCTGGGCGCCCTGTATTACCACGGCCGCGGCGTGGCGCAGAGCGACGAGGACGCCGTGCTGTGGTTTCGCCGCGCGGCCGCCCAGGGCGATGCCTCCGCCCAGCAAAACCTGGGGCAGATGTACCGCAAGGGACGCGGTGTGTTGCAGAGCGACGAGCTGGCCCTGGCGTGGTTTTACCGCGCTTCCGAGCAGGGCGTGGCCAGCGCGCAATCGTTGCTGGGCGAAGCTTATGCGCAGGGGCTGGGCGCGAAAAAGAACGATGCGCTGGCCCTGGCCTGGTTCCGCAAGGCAGCCTTGCAGGGCGATGCGCAGGCGCAGCTGAACCTGGGACTCGTCTACAAGCGGGGCCAGGGCGTGGCGCAGAGCGATGCGCAGGCGCTGGCCTGGTTCCGCCAGGCCGCCGCCCAGGGCTTGGCCGTGGCGCAGCGGCAACTTGGCGTGGCGTATGCGGAAGGCCTGGGCGTGGCGCCCGACCAGCTGCGCGCCTACGCCTGGCTGCAGCGGGCGGCCGAGCAGGACGATGCCGACGCCCAGTTCAACCTGGGCCTGATGCTGGCGCGAGGCCAGGGCGTAGACCGGGACGAGGCGCGCGCCGTGGCCTGGTACCGGCGCGCCGCCCTGCAGGGCCACTGCATGGCGCAATACAATCTGGGCGGCATGTATGCGGGCGGGCGCGGCATCGCCCGCGACTTGCGCCAGGCGCTGGACTGGTACGCCAGGGCGGCGGCCCAGGGCGCGTCGAATGCGCAGTTCAACCTGGGCGTGATGTATGCCAATGGCCAGGGGGTGGAACGCGACGATGTCTGCGCCGTGCGCTGGTACCGTACGGCTGCCGAGCAGGGTGATGCCAGCGCGCAAAACAATCTGGGCGTCATGTACGCGAACGGCCATGGCGTGCCGCAAGACCACGGCCTGGCCGTGCAATGGTATGCACGCGCGGCCGGCCAGGGCCATGCGCTGGCGCAATACAACCTGGGCGGCATGTATAACAGCGGGCGCGGCGTGGAGAAGGATGTGCTGTGCGGCTATATGTGGCTGGCGCTGGCGGCCGAGGGCGGCGATAGCGGGGCGGCCAGGGCCAGGGAAGCGGCGGCCGCCAGGCTGGAACCGGCACAATTGTATGAGGCGCAGCAGCGCATGCGGCAATGGCACCAGGGGCGCTTTCCGCCGCAGCCGCCGCTGCCACCACCAGACTGAAGCGCCGGCACTGTGCGCGCACGGACGCGCGCTGCATGCGATAATTGCCGAAAAGCATGTCGCTAAGGCGGCGCGGGTTTTAGACACAGTGAAAGGTGGAGCATGGTAAGGCAGGCAGGCGAGGATGC
Organism: Janthinobacterium sp. 64; assembly: GCF_002813325.1. Taxonomy (NCBI): domain Bacteria; kingdom Pseudomonadati; phylum Pseudomonadota; class Betaproteobacteria; order Burkholderiales; family Oxalobacteraceae; genus Janthinobacterium; species Janthinobacterium sp. 64. The sequence goes on from NZ_PHUG01000001.1 coordinate 620,251, forward strand.
ATCCGAGCAAAAAGTCATCGACGACATCGCCACGCATGGCTGGCATGGCGTGCATATCAGTGCGGATGAAGAAGGCCCCGGCTATGCCTTCACGATAGGCGCTTGCCACAGCTTTGGCCAGCCTGAATTTCTCATCATGGGTTTGCCCCGTTCCATGGCCCACCGGATACTCGACGTGGCGCTGGACGCCGCACGCAGCGGCGCCATCACGGATTTCACGGCCACCACAGACGCCTTGCTGGAAGGCCATCAGTGCGCCTTCGTGCGCGTGCCCGTCGAGCAATACCGCGACTATGTCGGCTATGCGCGCTGGTATTACCAGGGCGATGATTTTATCTTGTACCAGATCGTCTGGCCGTCGCGCGATGGCCATTTCCCATGGCAGGCGCAAGCGAGCGCGCAATACGTGGAGAGCCAGCCCCTGCTGGGACCGGCGCCGCTGGCGGCATGACGAGTATTGTCACCGGCACGGCCACCGTGTGCGTGTTCGACCCGGCGCTGGTGCGTCACAAACTCGACGATGACTGCGACTGGTGGAGCATTCCCGGCGCGGAGCTGGCGGCCGTGAATGCGGGGCAAGTGGCGTTTTTCAACGTGGGTGGCGATGGCGCGTATGAATTCGCCTTGCACGCCGAACTTGCCGAGCCGCAGGTAGTTGTGCATCTGGCCGTCGTCTCGGGCCGCATCTTTATCGGCGCCGGCGAAGACGTCACGGGCGGCGGCCTGGAACCGGACACGGCCTGTGGCGGCCTGTTCGTGGACGTGCCCGCGGGCAACTACCGCGTGCAGGCGCGTCGCGATGGCCCGCACATCAGCCTGGCATTCGTGCCCGATGCCATCGGCAGCAATGCGTTTGGCGACCTCGTGCGTATTTGATTGCGCGTAGGCGTATTGCCCCAGGCTAGGCATCCATGCGCACCACGCCCGTGCCTTGCCGCCGGTCCAGGAACAGGCTGTTGCCGTGGATTTTCTTCGCCTGCTTCTTCGCTTCGGCCGCCTGCGTGGCAATCTGATGGTGCGTGTAGTACTGGTGCGCCTCGACCTTGATGACGCCCAGCGACAGGCTGATCAATGAGTAAAACACTTTCTTGCCTTGCCGGTCTTCGCTGATGTAGCCGCCCCGTTCGCAGTCGCCCGTGCTGTAATAGGCGAGGATGGCGGCGGCAAAGCGCTCCAGTATGGCCTGGCAGCGCGTTTCCCAGTCTTCGCTCTGGAACAAAATCATGAAATCGTCGCCGCCGATGTGGCCGATGAAGTCGCGGTTCGGATCGCAATGGCTGCTGAGGATTTCTCCCGTCAGCTGGATCACGTCGTCACCCTTGCGATAGCCGTACACGTCGTTGAAGGGCTTGAAGTGGTCGAGGTCGCAATAGCAGACCCAGAAGCGACTGCCGCTGTGCAATAGACGGTCGATATGCTCGTTGATGGGCACGTTGCCAGGCAGTTGCGTCAGCGGGTTGGCATAGCGGGCCGCATTGATCTGCATCTGCGTGATTTCGCGCATCAGGTCGTGTCCCGTGCCCATGCCCAGGTAACGGCCGTGCTCGGTGATGATGAAACCGTTGAACAGATGGTGGGCGTCGGACTGCACCATGGTGTAGCTGAGTTCCTGCAAGCTCGTTTCGTGGTCGGCGATCAGGGGCGTGCCATCCATGAACAGGCTGCACGATTTCTTGCCATACAGTTCGCGCTGGTAGGGGCGGGCGAAGTGGTCGATCATCTCGAAGCGGCTGATCAGGCCCAGCGGCACGCCGTCATCGACGACGGGGATGATCATCAGCTTCGGTTCCTTCAGGAAGATGTCGTACACCTCGTTGTTATTGAGTTGCGGCGAAACGGCCGCCACCTTGTTCAGCAGCTTGCGGATGCTGGCGCCATTCTTTTCCAGGCTGCTGCGCTGCGGATACACGGCCACGCCGTTGCGTCCCAGCGCCTGCACCACTTCGGCCGGCAGCGCGCGCGCCGGCACCGCATTGGGCCGGCCCAGGTGATAGCCTTGTCCAAACGCTACGCCCAGGTCGCGCAAGACCAGCAATTCCGTCTGCGCCTCGATGCCTTCGGCGATGACCAGGGTGCCCGACTTTTCCGCGATTTCCTGGATCGAGCGCACGAACTGCAGTTTCACAGGGTCATGATTGATGCCCTGGATGAAATGCATGTCGATTTTCACGTATTCCGGGCGCAGTTCCGACCACAGGCGCAGGCTGGAAAAGCCTTCGCCCAGGTCGTCGATGGCGATCTGGAAACCCATGTTGCGATAGTGCAGCACCGCTTCGCGCATCAGCTCGTAATCGTAGGTGGGCTGGTTTTCCGTCAGTTCGATGATGACACGGTCCGGATTGATGCCGATGTGCTCGATATATTCGAGGGTTTCGCCATGGCGGGCATTGCGCAGCAGCAGGCATTCAGGGCTGACGTTGAGGAACAGTTTGCCGGGCAACTGCAGTTCGGCAAAGCGTTCGAGCACCACTTGCCGGCACAGGTGTTCCACTTCCAGGGTCAGGTCATGCGCGCGCGCCACCTTGAACAGATTCATCGGCGCGTGCAGGGGGCTGTCGGACGGTCCCCGTATCAAGCCTTCGTAGCCGATGATGTCGCCGCTGTGCATGTGGATGATGGGCTGGAACAGGGCGCTGAGCTTGCGGCCTGCCAGGATCTCGTGCAAGGCATCCGTTCCTTCGATGGACATGGGGGCAAACGGCGGCTTCAGGTAAGCCACATTCGATGGCATCGCGCCGGGCGGCACGGTGGGGGTGGAAGGGAGGGCGAGTGTGTGCATAGGCGGACGTGGCGGCACGGCCTCTGGACGGGCCATGAACATGTTGCCTATAGTAAAGAAGATTTATGACGGCTTGATGAAACGTATTAGCTTTTGATAATGTTTCTTGCCTGTCCGTCAGTTTGCCGATTCTCGCCAAAAACGCGATTTATCACGGCGATTCATGCAAATTGCCCAAACAAAAGACGGCAAATTCACCAGATAACTGTGCTTTAAAAGTGGCAATCCGCGCTATGATTTCTCTTGGCGAAAGTCAACATGGGCAGCCGCAGCGTGAGTGTGAACGGCCTGCTTTCTTCGACATCCAACAATGAGACAACAATCCATGCAATTACGTAGTGCAACCCTCATATTCAGCTTGCTGGCCGCTTTCGGTGGCAATGCCCTGGCACAATCTTGCCCGGCCGGCGATGGCGCCCCCGTGACGTATCCGGTCAGCAAAAAAGTCGACCAGCAAGACAGCTATTTCGGCACCACCATCGCCGACCCCTACCGCTGGCTGGAAGACGCCAACAGCGCCGAGACGGGCGACTGGGTGGCGGCGCAAAACAAGCTGACGCAGTCGTATCTGGGCACCATCCCCGAGCGCGCCGCGATCAAGCAGCGCCTGACCAAGCTGTGGAACTATGAGCGTTTCTCTACGCCAACGAAGCAGGGCGGCCGTTATTTCTACAGCCGCAACGACGGCTTGCAGAACCAGGCCGTGCTGTACACGGTGAAAAAACTGACGGACGAGCCGCGCCTGCTGCTCGATCCGAACACCCTGTCGACCGACGGCACGGTGGCGCTGGCCGGCACATCGATCAGCCCGAACGGCAAGTACCTGGCGTATGCCACGTCTGCCTCCGGTTCCGACTGGAACGAGTGGAAAGTGCGTGATATCGAATCGGGCAAGGATTTGAACGACCACATCAAGTGGGCCAAGTTCTCCGGCGCCTCGTGGACCAAGGACAACAGCGGCTTCTTCTACAGCCGCTATGACGCGCCGAATGAAGCCACCAAGCTGGCCGATATCAATTACTTCCAGAAATTGTATTTCCACAAGATCGGCACGCCGCAAAGCGACGACGTACTGGTCTTCGACCGTCCCGACCAGAAGGAATGGGCGTTTGGCGGCAGCACCGTCAGCGACGACGGCAATTATTTGATCATCACGGCCACACAGGGCACGGAACGCAAGAACCGCGTCTTCTACAAAGACTTGCGCCAGAAAAACGCCAAGGTCGTCGGCTTGCTGGAAGAATTCGATGCTTCGTATTCCTTCATCGACAATGACGGTCCCGTGTTCTTCTTCAAGACGGACAACAAAGCGCCGAAATCGCGCGTGATCGCCATCGATACGCGCAAACCTGCGCCTGCCGACTGGAAGGAAATCGTGCCGCAAGCGGTGGAAACCCTGGTTGCCGTCAACCTGATCAACAACCAGCTGGTACTCGACTACTTGAAAGATGCGCAAACGCAAATCAAGATCGTCGACCTGAAAGGCAAGCTGGTGCGTGAAGTGGCGCTGCCTGGCATCGGTTCGGCCGGCGGCTTTGCGGGCAAGCGTGGCGATACGGAAACGTTCTACTCGTTTACCAGTTTCACGACGCCAGCGACCATTTATCGCTACGACATGAAATCGGGCAAGAGCAGCGTGTACCGCCAGCCGAAGGTCGATTTCGACCCGAATGCCTTTGAAACGCGCCAGCAATTCTTCACCAGCCGCGACGGTACCAAGGTGCCGATGTTCATCGTCTCGAAAAAAGGCATGAAGCTCGACGGTAGCAACCCCACCTATCTGTATGGCTATGGCGGCTTCAATGTGTCGCTGACGCCGAGCTTCTCCGTGGCTAACTTGGCTTGGGTGGAAATGGGCGGCGTCTACGTGATGGCCAACCTGCGCGGCGGCGGTGAATACGGCGAAGCCTGGCACCAGGCTGGTACCAAACTGAACAAGCAAAACGTTTTCGACGACTTTATTGGTGCGGCGCAATGGCTGGTGGACAATAAAGTCACCTCACCATCGAAACTGGCGATCGGCGGCGGCAGCAATGGCGGCCTGCTGGTCGGTGCCGCCATGACGCAGCGCCCGGACCTGTTCGCGGCAGCCATTCCGCAAGTGGGCGTGCTCGACATGTTGCGTTTCCACAAGTTCACCGTGGGCTGGGGCTGGGTGCCTGACTATGGTTCGTCGGATGACGCCGAGCAGTTCAAGGCGCTGGTGAAATACTCGCCGCTGCACAACCTGAAGGCGGGCGGTTGCTATCCGGCCACCATGATCACCACGGCCGACCATGACGACCGCGTCGTGCCCGCCCACAGCTTCAAGTTCGCCGCCGCCGCCCAGGCAGCGCAAGGCGGCCCGGCACCCGTGCTGATCCGCATCGACAGCAAGGCGGGCCATGGCGCCGGCAAGCCGACGACCAAGCAGATCGAGGAAGTGGCCGACCGCTGGGGCTTCCTCAGCCGTTCGTTGAAGATGACGCCGGTAGCAACGCCGGAACCAGCGAAAGTGGCAGCACAGTAATTATGTAGTTGCGGCAAGGTAAAAGCGCGGGAGCAGTTAGCCCGCGCTTTTTTACGTCCAACATATTCACACACAGATTCGTTAATTTTTTAGTTTTTTTTGACTTCTTTTGTATCGCAAGGCAACTGGATTACTATCGAACCTCTATTCTTGCTAGTCAGCAAGTATAAAAATCGCTTATACTTTTTTTGGTAAATTGCATGTCTTTCTGGAAATATGCGTGAAATATTGACTATTTGATAATATAAATTACTGTTTTTTGTAAAAGTGTCTTATTTTCTCGTAGCCATGATGGCTGATTTGGTTGGGATAATATTGAGATTGTGATTTTTTGAAGTTGATATGCTGTTGTAAGGCAAGCATTATAGGAATCGGAAGGATGGCGACTACTAAACGCACAAGCTCTAAGCACAACGCACCGGGACAGTACCTTGGATATACACTTCAACCAGTTCGACTGTTTTATCATCTCCTTTCAGCACCCAAAGGTGCGCAGGTTTCACTTGAATATGTCGATGATGTCGCAGTACATTACGCCGATGGCACCTTGTTACTTGAACAGACAAAAAGTGCGATTTCACATAATCCCCTGTCGAATTGGGCTGTTGATCTGTGGAAAACAATTGGAAACTGGATTGATGATATTAATTCTGGGCGAAGAGATGTAAAGAAAACAAATTTTCAATTATATGTCACACCAGCTTATTCTGGTAAGGTTAGTTCAAGGATCGCTATCGCCTCTTCTTCCGAAGAAATTAGTGCCTTACTAGCACTCATCGAAGATGAGATTTCAGTAGATCCCCCAGCAGATGCTTGTCTACTACATGTTAATAAATTCCTGCGGTTGGAACCAAGCATTAGACTGGAGTTTGTCGGGCGAATTAAAATCATATCTACCGATGACGACCCCATTGATGCGCTGCATTCATTGCTTAGCCCCACGATGGACGAGAAATCCCTTGGTTTTCTATGCGAGGCCGGAATCGGAATGGCCAAAGAGCGTGCGGACAATCTTATACGGAGAAAGAAAAGTGCGTTACTAGATTGCGTTGATTTTCGTAAGGATTTTCACGCCCTTGTTCGGAAGAGCACCATGTCGACTTACCTAAGTTCTTACAATCTTGAACCTGGTCAACAGGAGGTTGAGTCAGTTCTTATGAGTCGCCCTGATTTTGTTGCCCAGTTAGATCTCATTAATGTCAAAGATTCCCAGAAATTGAAAGCTGTCAGTGATTTTTTGCATACATCTGCAGATAAAGTTACTTGGGCTGAACAGGGAATTGTTTATCAAGGTAGCTTCGATGAACTAGAGAGCGATCTTCTACGGCAGCATGGAGCCATCGAGATGGAAGTCAGTGATGAGTATTCAGACAAAGATGAGGCCGTCCGAGGGCGTATCGCTTATGGTCGCTGCACCCGAATTACAGTACCATTAGAGGGGAAGCAGGTTCCAGGACATTTTACTCATGGAAGCTTCAACACCTTGGCTGATGAGAGACGGATCGGTTGGCACCCAAGATACTCTGAACTATTAGAGAAAGAAAGTGACGAATGACTATCGCTTCGAATCAATATCCCAATGAAATCGCGCTTGTTCAAAATCCGACTATGGGCGCCTATGCGCTCTGGCGATTTAGTTTGGCATTTCAATCACGAAATGATTCCGAGCCTTCCATTGCTCTTGCATTTATGGTACTTCCTTTAATACTACACGCGGCAACGCGCAGTATGATTCGTAGCACTCAGATAGGTTCAGGTTTGGCTTTGTTTGCTGGCAAGTTGGGCGAGCATCGAGAAGATTTGTTGGCGATTCATGATAGAACTCTTGAATTCAAAGAGCTGACGTTGGAATCAATTGTACTAGGTGAACAAGCTGGCTTGTTTACGCTTAACATTGATGCAGCATCTATCAAAGCCGTTCAGATCACTGGAGATGGACCGGTCCCGCCGCTGCCGAAAAGTTTGAAATGGTTGATTCCTGCGTGTGAAAAAATTGGAGTGTGGTTTGCGGAAATTTCGAGTGAGCAAGTGGCAAAAACTCTTTGTGTGGAATTCTAAATGTATTTTCAAATAAAAAAAGTTATACTTTGGCCAAAAAATAAACGCGAACCGAGAATTCTTCCATTTGAAATTGGTAAGGTTAATGTAATTAGTGGTCGTTCGAAGACTGGTAAGTCTGCTGTTATACCTATCATTGACTACTGTCTTGGTGCTGAAAAATGTGCCATTCCAGTCGGTGTAATACGCGAGAATTGCGTGTGGTTTGGTATCGTGATCGATACCGTCGAGGGAGAAAAGTTGTTGGCAAGGAGAGAGCCAGGTCAGCAGCAAAGTACATCCGATATGTTTCTATTGGAAGGCGGAAGTGTAGAAATTCCAGCGGAGATTATAGATAGAAACTCTAATCTTGAGTACGTAAAATCAATTTTAAATCGGCTAGCGGGTCTTTCAAATCTTGATTTCGAGCCTGGTACAACTGATAGCTTTAAGAGTAGACCTAGTTTTCGAGATCTTATGGCATTCACATTTCAACCACAGAACATTGTGGCAAACCCGGATGTGATGTTCTTTAAAGCAGATACAACCGAGCATAGGGAAAAATTGAAAACAATTTTCCCTTACATTTTAGGAACCATTACGCCAGAGTTGCTACAAGCACGGCACGAGTTAGAGCAATTGCATCGTGCGTTGAAACGGAAGGATGGTGAGCTGCGAGCTAGGCAGGCAGCAGGATCTCGCTGGCAACGTGAAGGGCAGATATGGCTTCGTCAAGCTATAGAGAATGGACTTTTGGCTACAGACATTGTACTTCCGTCAGAGTGGTCCGGTACCATAGAAGCGCTCAAACTGGTCCTGCAAGCCGAACCGTCAGCCGGCGAAGAGACCATTGGTTCGATAGATGCTGCTCTGGTTCGTCTGAAAGACCTTCGTTTGGTCGAGACGGATCTTACCTTGAAACTAAATGCTAGTCGACAGCAACTGAAAGAACTGAAAAGGTTGGAGGACAGCACTGACGCATATGCAGGGGCACTACAGGTTCAGCGTGATCGGTTATCGTTGTCCAAGTGGATTAGGGGGCTTGCGAACGACGGTCGAGATGTGGTGTTCGAGCCAAGCGAAGAGGGGCGTAACCGATTAGATAGGTTGTGCATTGCATTGGACTCCGTAGAGGTCCGATTACGATCATACCCACGTGCCGTTGAAAACCTTGGGAGGGAAACCTTAAGACTTAGAGAGGCTACTCAGGAAATTTTAAGTAGTCTAGTCAATGTTCGGAAAGAGATCACTTCAATTGAAGATCATTCTAAAGTTGGAAAACAGATCGCATTAAGGCGCGAAAGGAATGCACGATTCCTTGGTGGATTAGAGGAGGCTATTCGTCTTTATGAAATTGCAGAGCCTTCATCGGATTTAAGTGGGGAGATAGCAAAACTTCAAGAGCGCATTCAAGAGTTGACGCCAATAGTCGCAGAGCACGAGGTGCGGCGCAAGGTCCAGGCTGCCCTCACAGAAGTCGAAGGCTACGCAGCTAAGCTTGTTCCACAGTTAGATGGGGAATGGCCTGAAGCTCCAATTAAACTCATTATAAAAGAACTTACTGTTAAAGTTGCACGGGGATCAAGAGACGATTACCTTTGGGAAATTGGCAGCGGTGCAAATTGGCTCGCATACCACGTTGCAATGACCTTGGCACTCCAAGGTTTTTTCCTGAACCGACCTGGTCATCCAGTGCCAGGTATGCTTATTTTTGATCAGCCGAGTCAAGTTTATTTCCCGACTCGTCGAGCACGAAGTAGCTTTGACACGGATGAACATGATCCTAAATTTAGAGATGTAGATTTAGAGGCGGTTCGCAAAGTTTTTAGTTTATTTTCTAAGGTCATTAGTAAAAAAGGAAATGCATTTCAAATAATTGTACTTGACCATGCTGATGGGGAAGTTTGGGGGGGGTTGCCGAACGTAGAATTGGTTGAAGAGTGGCGTGGAAATGCTTTGGTTCCACCTGAGTGGATTATCGAATAAATCTGAACGTATTCGTTTTCAATGCGTGACCGGGGGTGAGATTGATTGTAAATTAACCTTACCTCCTCCTCTGCCTGTAAATATCAGAATCACCAATCATTATCGGCTTGTTCTTTTGCAGCAGGAAAAATTGCAGATGGCACTGGCCAGTAAATTAAAATAAAAATTCCGGGCTAAGGGTTCGTTGAGATTAGTGATGTGTCGGCGCTACTAACACCTTGTTAGTAAGTCAATCGGCGCAATTCTCGCCAGCACGCCGTTTTCAAACGTGGCCTGAAACGGCAAATCCTTGCGCTGCGCATAGCCGATATAGCAATCGCACTTGAAGCGCGGGCAGCTGCGTTCTTGCAGCATATCAGCCAGGTCGTCCTCATACAGATTCCCCAGCCGCTCGGGCACGAAGTGGCAGCGCGCCAGTTCGCCGTCGCCATCGACGGACAGCGACGCTTCGCCCGCCAGGCACGGTTTATTGCGCGAGGGCGATGGGCGGCGGTTCTGTGCGAACCACGGGTCGACGGTATCAAACCAGGCCACATCCTGTTCACTGTAGTAGCCGGGGCCGCGCCGGTCGTACGCGTTCAGCCACAGGTAGACGTGGGCCGGCAAGGCCGCGCGCAGGGCGCGGATGGCGTCCAGGTGTTCGTTCATGGCGACGACGCCGACGGAGTAGCGCACGCCCATCGTGTCCAAGCGCGCGCAGCGTGCGAGAAAGCGGGGCAAGGTCGTCTGGTCAGGGTGGTAGGTGCACCACAGGCCGATCTTCTCCAGCCCGTCCATGTTCTCCAGCCAGCCCAGGGGGCCGGACAGGTTCGTTTGCAGCGCCACCTGGCGCACATGTGGCAGCGCCGCCAGCGTCTGCATGGCCGTGCGGTAGTGGCGCCGCACCAGCGCTTCGCCCCACGGCGTAAACAGCACGCTGATGGCCCGGTCTTGCGCGGCCACCCAATCCGTAAAACGCGCCAGTTCGCGCGCATCGCGGGCCAGCGCGGCGCGGCTGTCGCGCTTCTTGGCGAAGGGGCAGTAGCCGCAGGCGTAGTTGCAACTGGCCAGGGTGCCCCGGTACAGCAGGGACAGCACGCCTGGCTGCGCGGTCAGCACGCCTGGCCCTCTTGCGCCATCAGCGCGCGCACCGTATCGGAGGCCAGCCACGGGCCGATGGTGTCGGCGTAGCTGTAGCCGCGCTCGTTCAGGCGCAGCAGCGGGCCATCCTCTTGCACCAGGGCCAAAGAGTGCAATTCGGCCAGCTGGGGCAGATCAAGCTCGCAGCGGCTGCCGAAGCGCGCCGCGTAGGCGTCGCGGTCCAGGCCCGGTTCCGTCAGCAGCGACTGGATCACGTAGCGCCGGCGCTGTTCTGCGTCATCGAGCATATAGCCGTGTTCGGCCTGTGCGAAGCGCGCTTCGTCCAGCGCCAGGTAGTTGTCGATGATGTTGATGGTATCAAGCCGCGCCACGGCGTACTCGCTCGAATAGTGCAGGCTGGTCGTGTACGAGCGGGCGCCCGCGCCCAGGCCCACCATGCCGTCATTCTGGCAGCAGTACGAGGGCCCGTTTTGTTCCGGCGCATGGGGTGCGCGAAACATGCGCATCGAGACCTGCTCATAGCCTTGCGCGCGCAAATGGTCGCGCGCGGCCGCGTACAGGGCCAGGCGGCTGTCGCCGTCCTGCGCCAGCATGATGGGGTTGAGCGATTGCGCACCCTGGCGCCGCGCCACCTTGCCCAGGCCTGTTTGTTCTCGCACGTACAGCGGATACAGATAGATTTCCTCGGGCGCAAACGCCAGCGCGCTGTCGATGGAAGCGAGCAGGCTGGCCACGGTTTGCCCGGCGATGCCATAGATCAGGTCCAGGTTCAGCGTCGGGAAGCCGGCCGCGCGTATCAGGCCGATGGCGTGATGGACGGTGGCGTTTTGCTGAGGGCGCGCCAAGGCGCGCATTTCGCCGGCGGCAAAGCTCTGGATACCGAGGCTGACCCGGTCGATGCCATGCGCGCGGCAGACGGCAAGCCGCTCCGCCGTGATGGTTTCGGGCGACGCTTCGATGCCGGCCGGCGTGTGCTGCAGGTCGATGCCGAGGATGTCGCGCGCGCCGCACAGCAAGGTGTCGAGCTGCGCCGGCGACAGATAGGTCGGCGTGCCGCCACCGAGCGCGAAGCGGGCGAAGCGCCGTTCACCGAGCGCGCCATCGAGTGCGCGCATCTGCACCAGCACTTGCTGCACATAGCGCTCGACCATGTCGGCGCTGGGGCGCGCCATGGCGAACAGGTTGCAAAAGCCGCAGCGCATCTCGCAAAACGGGATGTGGATGTAGGCGAACAGGGCGGAGCGGTCTTGCCGCGCCCACAGGGGCGCCAGCGGCGCCGCCTGCGGCAAGGCGCGGTAGGCCGCCTTGTGCGGATACGAATAGGAATACGCCTGGTAAGGCGTGTGGCGCATGCGCTGCGCCAGGGTGCCAGGCTGTTCGGCAGGGTTCACGGTGGGGATTCCTCGGGATGTGTATCGGTATCGGGGGCGATGAAGAAGTGCGCGTACGGCACGTTCCACACGCTGTCATGGGCCACTCTATGGCCCCGGTAGCCGTCTTCGCCATACGCGCTGCCGTGATCCGAGCAGATGATGGCAAACGTGGGCGCGCGCGCGGCGCAGGCGGCAAACAGGGGAGCCAGCGCGCCATCGACATAGCGCAGGGCGGCAGCGTGGCTTTCCAGGCAGTCGGCGCGGCAGCCGGGCAGGTAGGCGCGGTTCGGCGTGTGCAGGGCGGCCACGTTGATGAACAAGAAGGTGCGCTGCATGCCGTCCGCCAGGCGGGCCATGGCCAGCGCCACCTGTTTTTGCGTCGAGTGGCGGCTGGCCACGCCCATGCCGGCGCTCCAGTGGCTTTCCTGGAACAGTGACGGCAGCACCGTGCCCAAGGCGGTTTGCTTGTTGAAGAAGCCCACGCCGCCGATGCAGATGGTGCGGTAGCCGCGCGCGGCCAGCGCGGCGGGAAGGTCCGCTTCCTCGAACGCAAACGTGTGCGGCGAGGTGGTTTCGCTGCCCGCAAAAGCGCTGGCGAACAGGCGCGGATGGCGGCCCGGCGAGGCCGGCGTGGGCAGAAAGCCGGCAAAGAAGGCCTGGTGCGCCGCATACGTGAACGTGGCGGGCGAGTGGCGCTTGTCCCAGCCGCCCGGCGGCAGAAAACGTCCCAGCACGGGCAATTCACCCGCCGCATACAAGGCTTGCGCCACGTCGTAGCGCAGGGTGTCGAGCGTGAGGAAGACGATGTCGTGGCTGCCGACGATGGCGCGCATGTCGGGGATGGCAGGTGTGTCTTTAAACATGGGGCAGTTGCGCTGTGTAAGTGTCCGTACCTTGCCACAGCAGGCCTGGCAGCAGGTCGCCGAAGGCATTCGCTTCCAGCACATGGGCCTGGCCGTGGCGCACGACGAGGTCGTAGCCCGTCACGTGGCTGTGGGGGAAGGCGCGCGCGGCCTGGGCGCTGGCCGCTTCCAGCGCGGCCAGGTCGGCTGCGTTCAAGAGGCCGGCCGCATCGCCGCGCCGGTTGTCGAGGTGCAGATTCGTCATCATCTGGTCGCCGATGCGCGCCACGCGGTGCGCCGGCTGGCCGGCCAGGGTCACGACGCGCAAGTCGTAGTGGCCGTCGCCGCAGCGCGGCTTGTTCAGCCACGCTTCCGCATACAGTTCCTGCGCGGCCAGCGCGTCGACGAGGGCGGCGATGTCGTGTTCGGATTCGTAGCGCGCCATGCGCTTGACGTTGAACAGACGCGCCGCGCCGTCCGCATGCTGCAAGGCGGCCGAGGTGGTGGCTTGCTGGCGCCCGGCCTTGTTCCTGCGGTAGGCGACGACGCCCGACGCGGACGAGCCGTAGCGCGGTTTCAGATAGACGCGGTCAAGCTGGTGTTCGTGCAGCAGCGATTGCAGGTGCTCATAGCCGTGCACAGGGCCGAGCAGGGCGGGAATGGCGACGCCGTGCGCAGCCAGGTGGCGCTGGCACGCCAGCTTGTCCGTCATGAGACAGATTTCGGCTGGCGCATTGAAGACGCGTGTCTGCGGCAGGCAGGCCAGCTGGGCCGCCAGGGAAGCCATGGCGGATGCAAATCCTGCGAACCAGGCATCCATGGCCAGCAGTTCGCCATGTTCCGGTGCATGCACGGGCGCGCGATCAAGCTGTCGACAACCGTCATGCAGCAGCCGCAGGTGCGCCGCCGGGTCGTCGCCAGGCGGCTCGATCTTGAACCGGCAGGGCCGGCGCAAGGCATCCTCGAGCAGCGCCGGCTGCGCCAGCCAGTCGCGCCATTCCAGCACTTGCGCGGGCGGCAGGCGCAGTTGCGCGCGCGCCGCCTGCATCAGGCGCACGCGCTTGCTGCCGCTGGTGGCCAGCAAAAGCATCAGGTTTTATTCGCCGACGGCGACATAGCGGTAGCTTTCGCCGTCGTCTTCATCGGCTTCCTGCGGGTCGTCCAGCACCACTTCGAAGGGCAGCGCCTTCAGCTTGGCCTGGTTTTCTTCCGAGATGTAATGGTGCGACAGGTCCAGGCGCTTCAACTTGCCCAGCTGCGTGTGATTGAGCACGGCCACGGCGCCCAGGTCGCCGATGGTGCCCAGCGACAGGTCCAGCGTGTCGAGCTGCGCCACCAGCGGTTCCTCGGCCAGCCAGACGGCCAGGTCGTCGGCGATTTCCGCGTCGCGCAAGCCCAGGTAGCGCAGGGTGGGCACGGTCAGCTGCACCAGCACCTTGCGGTAGAGGTCCACATCGCCCGAGAATCCGTATTCTTCCGTGCCCAGCCACAGTTCCAGGTGTTCCAGCTGCGGCATGCTCGATTGCGCCAGCGCTTCGGCGATCTTTTGATCGAGGCCGCCCGCTTCGATAGTGAAGCGGCGCAGGTGCTGGTGGGCGAACGGCTCGATGACGAGTTCATTGCCGCCACGGATGCGCAGCTCTTCCAGCTGTGGAAAAGCGTCCAGCAGCGGCTTGTAGCTGCCTTGCACGATCCACGAGATTTCGCATTCCTCGTACGTCATGTCGCCGATGAACAGGGCCCGCAAGTTGGGCAGCTGTGGCGCGTGGGCGATCAGCGCGGCGATCACTTCGTCGGCGCCCGATTCGTACGGGTCGCCCCACATGCCGATGATCAACGCTTCGAGCGCGTTCTTGTCGGCCTTTTCCAGGAAGCCGGCGATCAGGTCCGGCATCTTGTGCTTGTCGTCATACTCGAGCGAGAGGCGGTAGACGCTATCCTGCCCGGATTGCAGCGCAATAGCAGGATCGTACTGGACGACTTTTTTTTGGTGGAAGAGGGTGGTGCTTTCGGAAATCGTCATTGCTAAGGCTCCATGAAAGACAGTGAAAATCTTGTCTAATCCAAAATCTTAGCATGGGTGAAAGAGCTTATTGCACACCGCAGAAAAGCAACTATCTATGGATGACCACCAATAAGGCCTTGCCCTCGGTCTTGCCCAGATTGCGTATCGTATGCGGCTGGTCCGCCGGATAGCGCGCCGTGCCGCCATTCTTGACCTTTTTCTTCGCCGTGCCCACTTCCAGCTCCAGGTTGCCGTGGATCACCGTCAAATGCTCGGTGGTGCCGGGGTCGTGCGGCTGCGACGCCAGTTCGCCGCCCGGCGCCAGGGTCACTTCATACCATTCGTATTTGCCGGCCAGTTCCATCGGCCCCAGGATGCGCAGCACGTAGCCTGCATGGTCGCCGGGCAGGGTGGGGGTTTCGTGGGCATCCGTGATGCGGATGGTTTCCACGGCCTTTTCCGCGCTGGACAGCAATTCGCCGATCTGCACGCCCAGGGCGTTGGCCAGGCGCCACGTGATGGCGATGGTGGGATTGGCTTTTTCGCGCTCGATTTGCGACAGCATGGACTTCGAGACGCCCGCGATGCGCGACAAATCCTCGAGTGTCAGGCCGCGCGCCAGGCGCAGCCGTTGCAGGGTGGCACCCACTTCGGGGGGAGAATTGGTCGAAACGCTGGTTTTCATCGGCAGGTGGCTTGCAAAGTTCAATAGGCTTGGGTAATATCCACTATATTGAATTTTAGTTCGAAATAGTGGATTTTGAGGAAAAGCACGGAAACGTGTAGACTTCAAACAGCGCTTCACGGTACAGCATATGGCGCGCGCCGGTCAAGCGGCGGCCCATACAGCCAACAGGCATACAACAGGGACACACAAGGATCATCATGAGCGAGCAAGCGAAGAACACCTTTTTCAGCGGTCTGCAACAGAATCTCGATCAACTGCGCCAGCAGGGCTTGTACAAGCCCGAGCGCGTGATCGCCTCGCGCCAGGGCGCCGAAGTGGTGTGCGACGATGGCCGTACCCTGATCAATATGTGTGCGAACAACTACCTGGGCCTGTCCGGCGACCTGCAGACGCAGGAAGCATCGATTGCCGCCACGCAAAAATACGGCTACGGCCTGTCGTCCGTGCGTTTCATCTGCGGCACGCAAACCGTGCACAAGGAACTGGAACAGGCGATCTCCGCTTTTCTGGGTACCGAAGACACGATCTTGTACGCGGCGGCATTCGACGCCAACGGCGGCGTGTTCGAACCCCTGTTCGATGAAAACGACGCCATCATCTCGGACGCGCTGAACCACGCTTCCATCATCGACGGCATCCGTTTGTGCAAGGCTGGGCGCTACCGCTACCTGCATAACGACATGGCCGACCTGGAAGTGCAGCTGAAAGCGGCGATTGCCGCCGGCAAGCGCCATAAAGTCATCGTCACGGACGGCGTGTTCTCGATGGATGGCACGATTGCGCAACTCGACAAGATCTGCGACCTGGCCGACAAGTACGGCGCGCTGGTGATGATCGACGAATGCCACGCTTCCGGTTTCATGGGCGCGACGGGCCGCGGCACGCACGAGCACCACAATGTAATGGGCCGCATCGACATCATCACGGGCACACTGGGCAAGGCCCTGGGCGGCGCCATGGGCGGTTTCACCTCCGCGCGCAAGGAAGTCATCGACACGCTGCGCCAGAAATCGCGCCCGTATCTGTTCTCCAACACCCTGGCGCCATCGATCGCCGGCGCCTCGCTGTCGGTACTGGAACGGCTGGCCAAGTCGACGGAACTGCGCGACCGCCTGCATGAAAACACGGCTTTCTTCCGCAGCGAGATCGAACGCATCGGCTTTACCATCAAGCCGGGCACCCATCCGGTGGTGCCCGTGATGCTGTTCGACGCGCCCGTGGCGCAGAAGTTCGCCGCCCGCCTGTATGAACTGGGTGTGCTGGTGACGGGCTTCTTCTACCCGGTCGTGCCGATGGGCCAGGCCAGGGTCCGCGTGCAGCTGTCGGCCGCCCACACCCGCGAACAGCTGGTGCAAGTGCTGGCCGCCTTCGAGCAGGCGGGCAAGGAACTCGGTCTGCTGACCACCGCCACTACTAATTAATACGAATTCGGGAAAATAGCATGGAACGCATCTTAGTCATCGGCGCAAACGGCCAAATCGGTAGTGAACTGGTGGGCGCGCTGGCGCAGCAGCACGGCGCGGACAACGTCATCGCCAGCGACATCGGCACGAATAATCTGTACCAGGCCAAGCGCTATGCGCAATTGAATGTGCTGGACAAGGACGGCCTGGCGAAGCTCATCGCCGACGAAGGCATCACCCAGGTGTACCAGCTGGCGGCCATGCTGTCGGCCACGGGCGAAGCGGCGCCGTTGAAGGCGTGGAGCCTGAACATGGATGGCTTGCTCAATATCCTGGAACTGGCGCGCGAGCGGGGCGAAGCGGGCAAACCGCTGCGCATCTTCTGGCCATCGTCGATCGCCGCCTTCGGCCCGAACACGCCGCAAGTAAACACCCCGCAAATGACGGTGATGGACCCGACGTCGATGTACGGCATCAGCAAGCTGGCTGGCGAACGCCTGTGCGAATACTACTTCAACAAGTATGGCGTGGACGTGCGCAGCATCCGCTACCCGGGCATCATCAGCTACAAATCGCCTCCGGGCGGCGGCACCACCGATTACGCCATCGCCATCTTCCATGCGGCCTTGCGCGGCGAGCGCTATGACTGCTTCCTCGACGCGACGACCACCTTGCCGATGATTTACATGCCCGACGCGATCCGCGCCACCATCGAACTGATGGACGCTCCCGTGTCGCAGATCAAGATCCGTTCGTCCTACAATGTGGCCGGCGTGTCGTTCAACCCCGAGCAGCTGGCGAAAGCCATCGTGCACATGGTGCCGGACTTCAAGATCAGCTACAAGCCGGACAGCCGCCAGGCCATCGCCGACAGCTGGCCGCAAAGCCTGGACGACAGCAAGGCCAGCGCGGACTGGGGCTGGAAGGCGCAGATCGGCATCGAGCAGATGGTCACCGACATGCTGGCCAATGTCGACGTGGGCCATGCCGCCAAGGCAGCCTGAGTCCCACGCAAGCATTCATAAAAACATACTAATATAAAGAGACACCATATGGACATGAGCGTATTTGACCTGTTTAAAATAGGCATCGGGCCGTCGAGTTCCCATACGGTGGGGCCGATGGTGGCGGCGCGGCGTTTTCTGGTCGAATACGGTCCGCTGGACCAGGTGGTGGGCGTCGAGGCGGCCCTGTATGGCTCGCTGGCGCTGACGGGCGTGGGCCATGCCACGGACAAGGCCGTCATTCTGGGTTTGATGGGCGAAACGCCGCAGGACGTGGCGCCCGATGAAGTCGACAGCAAGCTGGCCGCCATCGAGGCGGCCGGTGAAATTGCGCTGCTGGGCACGCACGTGGTGCCGTTTACGGCGGCCACGGGCTTGATCTGGCACAAGAGTGAATCGCTGCCCGAACACCCGAACGGCATGCGTTTTACCTTGACACTGGCCGACGGCAGCCGTGCCGACAAGGTGTATTACTCGATCGGCGGCGGGTTTATCCGCGAAGCCGAGGAAGTTCAAACCGCGGCCCAGGCCGAAGCGGCCGTGGAGCCGGCCGCCAGCGCGCGTGTCGTCTTCCCCTTCGACACCATGGAGCAGTTGCTGGCGCATGGCGTGGAAAGCGGCCTGTCGATCCCGGAAATGCTGCGCGCGAACGAGTGCGTCAAGCGCAGCGAGACGGAACTCAATGAAGGCCTGGACCGCATCTGGCACGTCATGCGCGACTGCATCGCGCACGGCCTGGAAACGACGGGCAACCTGCCGGGCGGCTTGAACGTCAAACGCCGCGCCGCCAAATTATGGCGCTTGGCGCAAGAGGCGAAGGCGTCGGACAACCGCGCCAACGACTTGCCGCACGACGCCGTACACCTGGTCAGCCTGTACGCGATGGCCGTCAACGAGGAAAACGCGGCCGGCGGCCGTGTGGTGACGGCGCCGACCAACGGCGCCGCCGGCATCATCCCGGCCGTGCTGCGCTACTACGCGCAGGATTGCCGCCCCAGCGATCCGGTAGGCGGCGTGCGCCGTTTCATGCTGACGGCAGCGGCCATCGGCATGCTGTGCAAGCGCAATGCCTCGATCTCGGGCGCCGAAGTGGGTTGCCAGGGCGAAGTGGGCGTGGCCTGCGCCATGGCGGCCGCCGGCCTGGTGGCAGCCCTGGGCGGCACGAATGAACAGATCGAGAACGCGGCCGAAATTGGCATCGAGCACCACCTGGGCATGACCTGCGACCCCATCGGCGGCCTGGTGCAGATTCCGTGCATCGAGCGCAATGGCATGGGTGCCGTGAAAGCGATTACGGCCGCCTCGCTGGCGCTGAAGGGTGACGGCACGCACTTCGTCAGCCTCGACGAAGTCATCGAAACCATGCGCCAGACGGGCGCGGACATGCAGGACAAGTACAAGGAAACGTCCTTGGGTGGCCTCGCGGTCCACGTCATCACGGTGAACCACGCTGCTTGCTGATGCGCCGGTGGTGTTGTCGGATTACGCGCTCACGCGCTAATCCGACCTACGGTAAGTGGCAATGTCGCAGGTGGGCGTAGGTCGGCTTAGCGCAAAGCGCGTAAGCCGACACCACCACGGTAGCAAGACACCATCCTCACTCCTCCTCAAACAACTGCTCCAGCCTTCGTGGATAGTTATTCAAAAAATCGCGCGTCACGGCATAGTGTTCCGTGTCTTCATACGCCACTTCATGGATGCCGCCGCCCGTAAACATGAGGATTTTTGCGTTCGGGTAGGCCAATAAAATCGGCGAATGCGTGGCGATGATCAGCTGCGAGTCGTCCTGCACCAGCTGGTGGATCACCGACAATGCCGCCATCTGGCGGCTCGGTGACAGGGCCGCCTCGGGCTCGTCCAGCAGATACAGGCCCTTGCCCCGCAGCTTGTTGATCAGGGTCGCCATGAACGCTTCGCCGTGCGACTGCGCGTGCAGCGACTTGCCGCCGTAGCTGCCCAGGTATTCAGGCATGTCGTCCATATAGGTGGCGACATTGAAAAAGCTCTCGGCGCGCAAAAAATAACTGTCCTCGGGTTTCTTGTAGCTTTTGCTCAGGCGCAGATGCGCATGCAAGCCCGATTCCTCGTCCGACGGCAGGGCAATGCGCACATTGCGCGTGCCGCCATCCTTGCCAAAGCCCAGCCCCACGGCCAGCGCTTCGAGCATGGTCGACTTGCCGCTGCCATTCTCGCCCACGAAAAACGTCACATCGGGGTGGAAGTCCATGTGCACGAAGTCGCGGATGGCGGGGATGGTGAACGGATAGTGATCGAGGTCGACGACGGTGTCGTGGCGCAGCGCGGCGCTTTGCAGATACGGTTTTTTACTCAGCGACATGGCCGGTTCCATGAATGACCCGGAAGCGGGCCGACAACCACCAGTGTGGCGCAAATCCGGCACACGCGCCAGCACGGGCGCCTGATTTTTTGATATTACAGGTCGTTCAGGCAGTTGCCGAAGTAGTTGTTATAAAATGCCGTGGGCGCGCCACCGTTGTCGAGCAATCCAAAATGCTTGCCTACATTGAGGCCTACACGATACAAAGTATTGGCCGAGTTTTCTGTTCCGGCATAGCCTCGCTCCACCAGTAATGTTTCGCGGGCATTGTCCGTCAAGTGGGCAACTCTGCCTGCAAGCAGTGCGTCAAAAAGACAAATATGTTCGCGCTCATCACTTTCCTTGTATGCATCTTTGCTACCGACAGCCATGTATAGGCCGGCTTCGCCGCCAGCGCTGATGCACTCGAGGTCTGCAACTGTGCGTTCATGGAGGTCGAATTCGCCCTTCGCCAATGGGAAACAATAGCTGTTTGCACTACTTTCTTTCAGCGTCTTCGTTTTATAGTTTTTCGTGAGCCACTTGGAAAATGCGGCAGAGCTTGGCTGACCGCCTTGGCGACGATAAGCAGTATAGTAAGTGAGTACGGTTGAAAAGGGATGGCCGCTAGGCACCGCCCCCGTCGTTCCCGATTTGGCTGCCGCAGTCATGGTGGCCGCAACCGTGTCTGTTTGGCCAAAACACCGCAAGTCATACCCCAGCATGAACAAACACGCTTCGAAGGCGTGGCAGCGGGCGGCCATGTCGGCGCTGTCCGCCTTGAACCAGTCGCACTGTTCCAGCACGGCGCGCAGGATCCAGCCCAGCTTGACCTGCCATTGCGCCCAGTCCTGGCACGACACGGCCTTGCCAAAGAATTGCGGTGCGCCGGCAAAGCCGCTGTCGATTCCCTTGGGATTGCGGATCTGCTTGCCGCGCGCGGCGCCCGAGGGGAAGGCCAGCCAGTGTTTTTTTGCCAGCTTCCCGCCTGCCTGGCTGCGGTACTGCGCATACAGCATGGCCATGGCCGCGCCCACGCGGCTGTCGTAGATGGGCGAGCCGCTGTCGTCAAACAGGGCGTGGATCTTGGTCAGGCCCGCGTCGAAGCGTTCCACGCTATCCGTATCGAGCGCGTCCAGCGAGGCGTCCGAGTCGAGCGACATCAATGGCGCCAGGCGCGTGAAGTAGGCGACCAGGCGGCCTTGTGCGTGCAGGCGCTTGAGGAAGACGATGGCGCCGCGCACGCCGCCCCATGCGAGGATGGCCAGGCAGGCGGCCAGCGTCTGGTCTTCATCCTGCCGCGCGATGGCGTCTTTCAGCCAGCCGCGCAGCTGGCCCAGCGAGGCGCGCGTCTCGTGCCAGTTGCCCGAGACGACAGCCTTGCCTTGCGCATCGGTCCAGCGCGTGCTCCACATATAGTGGCCCAGCACCGCTTCCAGGCCCGTCGCCTGCACGTCCAGGCCGCCCGGCACGAAGCGGCTGCGCGCCATCTTCAGGTGAAAGGGCCGGGCTGGCAGTTCGGCCGCCAGCCAGTCGATAAAGCCCCGTACATCGTCCTGCTTGAGAAAGTCGTCTCGTTTCATGTGGCATTCCTGTCAATTGCTGAGTCGAAAAAGTGGAGGAAACGGAGGCGGCCTACAGGTCTTGCGCCCAGCGGTCCCAGAAGCCGGGTTCGTCATGGGCCGCGTTCTGCATGGCGAGATCGAGGGTGAGCAGGTAGAAGCGCACGCCCGCGTGGCGCATGCTGCCGTCCGCATGCTCGAGGTAATCGCGCAGCTGGCAATACGCGGGCAGCGTTTCGTCATACGGCAGCTCGAAGCAGATCTGGCCGCGCCACGACGAAAAGCCCGACAGTTCGGCGTAGGGACCGCAAGGCTGCCAGGCGATCGCCTGCGCGTCAAACCAGTCGAGCATGCTGCTGCGCACGGCATCGTCGTCATGGCGGTAGAGGCGCGACTCTTCGTAGCTTTTTGGGTGGAACTCCAGATACAACACGGCACGCTGGCGCTGGCGTGCGATGGCGTCGATATGGTCGATGAGCTGTGGCATGGTCGTCGTGGGCGGGCTGGCGTGCCCGGCTAGTCTGTAAAGCGGCCATGATACAGTTGCCGTGCGACAAGGTGTGTCGTTTGACAACAGACGCTCCCTGCGCCGGGCGGGAGGCGCCCGGGCAAACGCGACGGATTCGCCTTGGACGGCGGCTGGCACTATAATATCCGCTGCCATTCATGATCAACCGCACTCAGCTCAACTGGACTCTTCAAATTTATGCATTACGTGTCTACCCGCGCTGATAAAGCGCCATCGAATCTGCAGCAATTCTCCGACATCCTCCTGGGCGGCCTGGCCCCCGATGGCGGACTGTATCTCCCAGAACACTACCCGCAAGTCACTGGTGCCGAGCTCAACGCCTGGCGCACATTGTCGTATGCCGACCTGGCATTCGAAATCCTGAAGAAGTTCGCCACCGATATCCCGGCCGCGGACCTGAAGGCATTGACGGCGAAAACCTATACCAAGGCAGTCTACAAGAATGCCCGCGCCGGCGAAAACGCGGCCGACATCACGCCGCTGCGCGTGCTCGAAGAAAACGTCGTCAAGGGCGGATCGACCACCCTGATGCTGCAAGCGTTGTCGAACGGCCCGACCCTGGCCTTCAAGGACATGGCCATGCAACTGCTGGGCAACCTGTTCGAATACACGCTGGCCAAGACGGGCGCCGAACTCAATATCTTCGGCGCCACCTCGGGCGACACGGGCAGCGCGGCCGAATACGCGATGCGCGGCAAGAAGGGTATCCGCGTCTTCATGCTGTCGCCGCACAAGAAAATGAGCGCCTTCCAGACGGCGCAGATGTTCAGCCTGCAAGACCCGAACATTGTTAACATCGCCGTCGAAGGCGTGTTCGACGACTGCCAGGATATGGTGAAAGCCGTGTCGAACGACTTGCCGTTCAAGGCGAAGCAGAAGATCGGCACCGTCAACTCCATCAACTGGGCGCGCGTCGTGGCGCAAGTCGTGTATTACTTCCGCGGCTATCTGGCGGCCACCACCAGCAATGAGCAAAAAGTGTCGTTCACGGTGCCGTCTGGCAACTTTGGCAATATCTGCGCCGGCCATATCGCCCGCATGATGGGCTTGCCCATCTCGAAACTGGTGGCGGCGACGAATGAAAACGACGTGCTCGACGAATTTTTCCGCACGGGCGTCTACCGCGTGCGCAAGTCGGCCGAAACGTATCACACGAGCAGCCCGTCGATGGATATCTCGAAAGCGTCGAACTTTGAGCGCTTCGTCTACGACCTGGTGGGCCGCGACAGCGAGCGCGTACGTGCCTTGTTTACGAAAGTGGAAACGCATGGCGGCTTCGACTTGTCGGGTAAACCCGGCAGCGATGGCGACGAATTCAAGCTGGTGGCCAAATACGGCTTCAAGTCGGGCAAGTCCACGCACCAGGACCGCCTCGATACCATCCGCGACGTGGCCGACGACTATGGCATCACCATCGACACGCATACGGCCGACGGCATCAAGGTGGCGCGCGAGCACCTGGAACCGAACGTGCCGATGATCGTGCTGGAAACGGCGCTGGCGGCCAAGTTCAACGAAACCATCCTCGAAGCGCTGGGCGTGGACGCCGAGCGCCCGGCCGGCTTCGACAACATCGAAGACTTGCCGCAAAAGTTTGTCGTGATGGATGCCGACGTGGAAAAAATGAAGGCGTATATCGCCGCCAACACGGGACTGTGATGACAGACGCCAGCACTGTACGCAAACCGATGCTGTCGGTGGCCGAGGCGCAAGCCTTCATGCTGGGCGCGGCGCGACCGGTGGCCGAAGTGGAGCTGGTCGATACCATGCGCGCCAACGGCCGCGTGCTGGCCACGGCGCAAACGTCGACCCTGAACGTGCCCGAGCGCGACAACACGCAGATGGACGGCTATGCCGTGCGCGCCAGCGATTGCGCCAGCGGCGCGGCCAGCCTGCCCGTGTCGCAGCGCATCGCGGCCGGCCACGTGGGCCAACCCTTGCAACCGGGGACGGCGGCGCGCATCTTCACGGGCGCTTTGATCCCGGACGGCGCCGATTGCGTGGTGATGCAGGAGCAGTGCGCCTTGGCGGACGGCGTGGTGACGATCAACCACGTGCCGCATGCGGGCGAATGGGTGCGCCGCCAGGGCGAGGATATCCGCGCCGGCGGCGTCATCCTCGGTGCGGGCCGGCGTTTGCGCAGCCAGGAAATGGGCCTGGCCGCCTCGGTCGGTCTGGCGCAAGTGCCCGTGCTGCGCAAGCTGCGCGTGGCCGTGTTTTTCACGGGCGACGAATTGGCCATGCCCGGTGAACCTTTGGCGCCGGGCGCCGTCTACAACTCGAACCGGTTTACCCTGCGGGGACTGCTGGAAAATTTGGGTTGTGACATCACGGACCTGGGCATCGTGCCCGACAGCCTGGACGCCACGCGCGCCGTGCTGCGCCAGGCGGCCCAGGGCAATGATCTGATCATCACCTCGGGCGGCGTGTCCGTGGGCGAGGAAGACCATATCAAGCCGGCCGTGGAAGCGGAAGGGCGGCTGAACATGTGGCAGATCGCCGTCAAGCCGGGTAAACCCTTGGCGTTTGGCGAAGTGCAGGATGCGTTCTTTGTCGGCTTGCCCGGCAATCCCGTCTCCAGCTTTGTCACGTTTTTGCTGTTCGTGCGCCCGTTCATCCTGCGCCTGCAAGGCGTGGCGGGCAATCTCGCGCCGCGCAGCTACCAGCTGCCGGCCGCGTTTGAACGCACGAAGGCGGACAAGCGCAACGAGTTCTTGCGCGCCAAGGTCAATGACGACGGCGAGCTGGAACTGTTTGCCAACCAGAGTTCGGGCGTGCTGACCTCCACCGTGTGGGGCGACGGTTTGATCGATTGCCCGCCGGGGCTGTCGATTGCGCGCGGCGACATGCTGCGTTTTATCCCGTTTAACGAATTGCTGTACTAAGGAAGCATCGATGAAGATCAATCTGCGATTTTTCGCCAGCGTGCGCGAGCTGGTGGGCACGGGCCAGGAAGTGCTGGAAGTGGCGGCGCCGCTGACGGTGGGCGAGGTGAGAACCCTGCTGATCGCCCGTGGCGGCAACTGGGAATATGCGCTGGCGCAGGGCCGCGCGCTGCGCATGGCGCATAACCAGGTGATGTGCGATGCCGATACCGTGATCGGCGAAGGCGATGAAGTGGCGTTCTTCCCGCCCGTGACGGGCGGCTGATCGCGCTTCCCAGTGAGACGGCCACTTCATCGAAGTGGCCGTTTTTTCATGACGATTTGGCTTTTGGTTTGCTGGCCATGGTATCGCTGCACGTGGCGCAGGCGATGGCTTTCTTGTAGCGCCAGTATTTCGAGCCGATGAAGATGGCCGACGCCACCAGCGACCAGGCCAGCGCGCTGAGGATGTCGGCGTTGCTGGTGGTGCCCTTGCTATATTCGACCACCGTCAGGATGATGAATAAGATCGAACTGGCCAGCAAATAACGGGAAATCCAGAATCCTGCACCCATGTGTTTCTCCTCTTGTCGTCGCGTTGTCTGGTGAAGTCAAAGTACTGATCGCTGCAGCATGTCCGCGCAGTATGCATCATTTTTCGGCATTCTTGCCATCCCCGGACCTTATCTCGACTAAAATGCCGGGGTTTTCACCGTCTTTCCAGCTTGCCATGACCCATTCCAGTTCCCCTCCGTTTCACATCGCCGTCATCGGCGGCGGCCCCGCCGGCCTGATGGCCGCCCAGGCGGCTGCCGACCAGGGGGCGCAGGTGGAATTGTTCGACGCCATGCCGTCTGTTGGCCGCAAATTCCTGCTGGCAGGGCGCGGCGGCATGAATATCACACACGCGGAAGGCTACCAGGCCTTCGTCTCGCGCTACGCCAGGCAGGCGCACCGGGTGAAACCGGCGCTGGACCAGTTCGGCCCGCAAAAGCTGCGCGACTGGGTGCACGGCCTGGGCGTGGAGACATTCGTCGGTTCCTCGAACCGCGTCTTTCCGACCGATATGAAGGCCGCGCCCCTGCTACGCGCCTGGCTGCACCGCTTGCGCGAAGCGGGCGTGCAATTTCACATGCGCCACCGCTGGACGGGCTGGCACGACGGCCAGCTGGTATTCGCCACGCCGGACGGCGAACGCCTGCGCTCCTTCGACGCCGTGATCCTGGCGCTCGGTGGCGGCAGCTGGGCGCGCCTGGGTTCGGACGGCGCCTGGGTGCCGCTGCTGCAAGGGCAGGGCGTGGCCGTGGCAGCACTGGCACCGGCCAATTGCGGCTTCGACGTGGACTGGAGCGAGCATTTCAGCAGCCGCCATGCGGGCGAACCGCTGACGACCGTGGCCATCACTGCGCATGACATCGACGGCTTGATCATCAAGCGCCAGGGGCAGTGCGTCATCACGGCGGGCGGCGTGGAAGGCAGCCTGATTTATGCGCTGTCGGCCGCGCTGCGCGAGCAGATCGCGCGCGACGGCAGCACCACCATCTGGCTCGACCTGGCGCCCGACCACAGTCATGCACGCGTGTTCGAGGAAGTCACGCGGCCGCGCGGCGCCCGTTCCATGTCCAGCCATTTGCAAAGCCGGCTGGGAATAAAAGGCGTGAAATCGGGTTTGCTGCGCGAATGCCTGAGCGCGGCCGACTTTGCCGACGAAGCCAGGCTGGCTGCCGCCATCAAGCTGCTGCCCGTTACCTTGCAGCGCCCGCGCCCCATCGATGAAGCCATCAGCAGCGCCGGCGGCGTGGAATTCGACGGCGTCGACGGCAGCATGCTGCGCGCCATGCCTGGCGTCTTCGTGGCGGGGGAAATGCTGGACTGGGAAGCGCCGACGGGTGGCTACCTGCTGACGGCCTGCCTGGCGCAAGGCAAGGCGGCCGGCGAGCAAGCGGTCAGCTGGCTGGAAGGGAAGGTCAATGCCAGGTGATATCGCCTGAGCCGCTCTTCTGAGTCTCGCGCTGGCGCGGGTTGCCGTGGACGTGGATGTCGCCGCTGCCGCGCAAGGTCAGGTTGGCGGCGTCGCGCACGAAGACGGTGCTCGTGCCCGAGCCTTGCAGGCTGACGCTGGCCTTGTCGGCGGCCAGGTGCTCGGCATCGATATCGCCTGAACCGCTCAGGTCGGCGCGCAGGAATTTCGTGTTGCCGCTGGCGGCGATGCGCCCGGAACCCACCATTTCCAGCACCACGCTGTCGCTGTTGCCGCCATTGATGTCGAGGTCGCCACTGCCGTTGACTGTCGCTTGCACCTGCTTGTAGCGTCCCGTGAAACTGACGTCGCCCGATCCCGTCAGTTCCAGAATAAAACTGTCGCCGGAAAACCCCGTGATCTTGCTGTCGCCATTGCCGTGCACTTCCACGCGCACGAGGGCCGGCAGCACCAGTTCCACCTGCAGCGGCTGGCGATGGTGGAACAGCATGCCTTTCGGGCCGATATGCAGGGTGGTGCCATCGGCCGTCGTGTCGACGTTCGACAGCAAGCGCTGCTCGCCGCTCACCTTCAGCGAGGGCGTGGCGCCGCGGCGCAGCACCAGGTCGATGGGGCCGGCCAGGTCGATGCTGTTGATGTTGGCGGCAATGGGGCGCGTTTCGCTGCGCACGGCGCGGCCGGCGGCGCTGCTGGGATTGCTGATCCCCTTGGCGCGCAGCGCCGCATACGACATGGCGATCAGGACCATGGCCAGCAAGAGCATGGACAGGCCAACTTTGAGCAAGCGTTTCATGGCAGCCTTTCTAGTGACCTTTGAGCAGGGAGACATTCATGGCGATGTAGCGCTTGATGCCGATCAAGGTATAGCGCGTGACCACCAGACTGAGCAGGAAGATGGCGATACCGCCGAGCAGCATGCCCACGCCGAAGACGGTTTGCGTGGTGCGCGCATCGCGGTCCATGTCGGTGGAGATGCGGATGCCGCCGCCGGCCAGCGCTTCGGCCCGCTCCATCATGCGCGACGAAACGCCCGGCGCCTTGGCCTCGGACTCGGCCGGTTCACGCTGCAAGGGGCCGGGCACGTGGTCGATTTCGATGCCCGTGTCGCCGATGGTGATGCGCGTTTCGCGCCGCTCGCCGCCTTCGCCGCCGTCATCGTCATGGATGAAGACGTGGCGCAAGGGGCCATCGAGCACCAGTTCGTTGGCGCCGGACAAGCCGCTGGCCGTGATGGCGATGCCGGCCAGGTAAAAACTCAGGCCGACGGCATACAGGGTGGCCAGCAGGGCCGCGTAGACGGCGGCAGGCACGACCATGAACAGGTTGAAGATGGCCAGGCCCACCAGCGAGACGAGCAGGCGCAGCAGGTTGACGGGGGTTTTCTTCTGTTCGAAAGCCTGGCGGTGGGTGCTGCTGCGCAAGGTGAGGGCGATTTTCTTGGGGTCGCCCAGGTCGTCGGCGATCTCGTGCTCGCTGCGGCCGGCCGCAGCGCCTTCAATGAAAGTCTGTTCGTAATAATCGAGGGTCTTGGCCACCAGGTCCGGTGGCAAGCCTGCCAGCGCGCGCCGCAGCGCATCGAGATAATCTTGCTTGTTCATTATATTCTTCCTGTGCGTCCGCTTTGCCGCTTCAGCCCATGGCCGGCAGCAACATGCTTGCCTGGCTCAGCAGCAACGGCGCTTGTGGCGTTTGCTGTCCGTGAATGACGATCACGGTGGCCAGCGCCACACACGCCAGCAGCGCCAGGGCTTTCAAGCTGTTTTTCAAGTGCAAGCTGGTGTGCATGGTATTTTCCGTGGCATGGCCGTTGTCGATGATCAGACTGTACCCAAGCGCGGCCTGGCGCACCAGCGCGGTGCGACAGAATGCAATTTCGCGGGGGCGAGCGACACCAGGGCAGGATGCACCGTCAAGTCTGTTTTGCCGTCTTGCCCGTGGTGACAACCCTGGCCGCCGCCACGCCGCTGCGCACGGCTGCCTCGATGGTGGCCGGATAGTCTTGCGTCCGGTCCTCATTGGCCGTGTAATCGCCGGCCAGCAGCAAGCCTGGCACGCCGCTGGCGTTGCCGGGACGCGCTAAGTCGGGCGTGCAGGCAAAGGTGGCGCGCTTTTCCGTGATCAGCTGGGTCCACGCGGGCTGCGCCAGTTCCGGACGCTGCAACATTTGCGCCAGTTGCGCCGCAATCGCTTGCGCCAGCGGCGCGTGGCCTTGCTCGGCGGCAGGACCGGAGGCGCTGATGACGACGGCCAGCAAGCCCGCCTGGGTGGCGTCGAGCTGGCCCCGGTCGAAGACGAACTGGCCCCAGTGATGTTGTTCTGGCGCATCGACGAGCGCGTAAAACGGCAAGTCCAGGCGCACGCTGGCGTCGTACTGCAGGTAGCAGGTGCTGATGGCTTCCGGCGTGAACGCCTGCATGCGATTGATGACGTCGGCCAGGCGCGGGTCGTGCAAGCCTTGCAGCAGGCTGGCGGCCTGCACGGACGAGGTGGCGACGATCACGCCGTCATAGTGCTCGCCATGATCGACGCCTTCATCAAGCTGCCAGCGGCCATCGGGCAGCGCGTGCAAGGCGGCCACCTTGGCGCCCATGCGCACTGCGCCGCCATGCTGTTCCACATAGCGGGCAGCCGCCTCGGGCAACAGGGCACTCAGGTTCGCCTTCGGGATCAGCATGTCGGAGGCGCGGCGGCGGCTCGCCCCCAGGCTGTCGCGCAGCACGTTGAGGAAGACGCGTGCCGAGGCCCGTTCGGGCGGGGTATTCAGTGCGGCCAGGCACAGCGGGTGCCACATCAGCCGGTTCAGCTTGTCCGTCTGGTCGAAACGCTGCAGCAACTCGGTCACCGAGCAGTCGTTGTACAGCTGCCAGCCCATCGTCCGCATGGCCGTGGAAAAGCGCATCAGGGCCAGCTTGTCGGCGCGTAACAATCCTTTGGCGCGCAGCAGGGCCCACGCCAGGTGCAGCGGCGCGGGCAGGCGTGGCGCGATGAAATCCATGCCTTTGGCACCGGCCGGATAGCGCATCTGCAGGGGCAGGGTGAGGATCAGCTCTGCCGGGTCTTGCCCCGTCAGCTTGATCAGGCGCAAGGTTTCCGTGTACGCGCCCAGCAAGATGTGCTGGCCGTTGTCGAGTACGGTATTTTCCCGTTCGACGCGGCGCGCGCGGCCGCCCAGGGTGCGCGCCGCCTCGAATACGCTCACCGAATGGCCGGCGCGCGCCAGTTCCATGGCAGCGGCGCAGCCGGCCCAGCCGGCGCCGATGACGGCGTAGCGTTGCTTCACCTTACTCTCAGCCACGAACCCAGGTCTTCCAGGCCAGCCACAGTTTGCGGATCGGCGTGAGCGAGATGCGCTGTTTCAGCACGTGGTAGCCGTCGCGCTCGACTTCATTGAGCACGGTGCGGTAGATGGCGGCCATGATCAGGCCCGGGCGCTGGGCGCGGCGGTCCTCGGCTGGCAGCAGGGCAAACGCTTCGTCGTAGGCCTTTTGCGCGCGCGCCACCTGGAAACGCATGAGGTTTTCAAAGTTCTCGCTGTGGCGCGCGTTCAGCAGGTCGGCTGCCGTCACGTTGAATTGCTGCAATTCGCTGATCGGCAAATAGATGCGCCCCTTGCGCGCATCTTCGCCCACGTCGCGGATGATGTTGGTCAGCTGGAAGGCATGGCCCAGTTTTTCCGCGTACAGCAGCGTTTCCGGGCGGGTCGCGCCAAAGATGCTGGCAGACAAGATGCCCACCACGCTGGCCACATGCCAGCAATAGCGGCTCATGGCCTGGTAATCGAGGTAGCGGGTCTGGTTCAAGTCCATTTCCATGCCGTCGATGATGGCCTGCAAATGCTTTTCTTCCAGTTGATACACGGCCAGGTGCGGCTCCAGCGCGCGCATCACGGGATGCGTGGGGATGCCCTCGTACATGGCCTTGACTTCCTTGCGCCACCAGACCAGCTTGGTGCGTGCCACGGCTTCGTCCGTGCAGTCGTCGACCGTGTCATCGACTTCGCGGCAGAAGGCGTACAGGGCCGTGATGGCCTTGCGGCGCTCGGCCGGCAGGAACAGGAAGCTGTAGTAGAAGCTGGAGCCGCTCTGGGCGGCCTTTTGTTGGCAGTATTCGTCGGGAGACATAGTCAAAAGAGCAAGGGTTGCAGATCGAAGCCGCTATTCTATCGTCTTACAGTGTGGGCGACGGGGGAAAAGCCGTTTTTACTTGTGTCTCTTGATGCAGGCTTTTGCGCGACATGCGCAGCGCGCGCCAGAAAATGATCAGCCAGTCGCGCTTTTCCAGTTTCGGGCGGCGCCGGAACACGTCGTAATTGACGGCTTCGATGGCTTCGAGGATGCGCAAGCCCCCTTGCACCACCAGACGCAGCTCCCAGCCGATACGCCCGCGCAAACGCAGGGCCAGCGGTGCGCCGGACAGCATCAGGGCGCGCGTGCGGGCCACTTCGAAGCGCATCAGGGCGCTCCACTTGCCGTGCGCCTCGGGCCGCTCGAAGGCGGCGGCGGACACGGCAAAGCGGGTCAAGTCTTCCATCGGCAGGTAGATGCGTTCTTTTTGCTGGTCGATGGCGACGTCTTGCAGGAAATTAATTAGTTGCAAAGCTGAACATATGGCATCGGAATCGCGTACATTCTGTTCATCGGCCGCGCCGTACAGGTGCAGCATCAGCAGCCCCACGGGGTTGGCGGAACGGGCGCAGTAATCGAGCACGTCGTCGTAGCTGGCGTAGCGCGTCGTCTGCACATCCTGCTTGAAAGCCGACAACAGATCGTAAAACGGCTTCAGCGGCAACTGGTGTTTGGCGATGACGGCCGCCAGGCGTTCGAACATGGCGGCGTTCTCGCCCCCATGGCCTTCGTCGCGCTCGATGCGGCCCAGCGCCGCTTCGTAGGCGTGCAGCGCGGCCAGGCGTTCGGCCGGCGTGGCGTCGCCTTCATCGGCCAGGTCGTCGGCGCTGCGGGCGAAGGCATAGATGGCTTCGACGGCGGGCACCAGGCGGCGCGGCAGCAAAAATGATGCAACAGGAAAGTTTTCGTAATGGTCTACAGGCATTGAACACGCTTCTCTAGTCTTGCGTTTGTCCGGCACCCCTCAAACGCTGGAATGTGGCGGACGTTGTACGGCTCAAGATTAATGACGCAAAAGTCACTAAAAACTTTTACGCACGATTATAATTAATAACCAGAAAGTCATTAGGGAAAGTCACTCCCTGTCATGATCAAGCTGATATTGTCACAAATTTAAGGATATCGCGTGCGAAAAAATTTGGCTTATCCCCATCGGCAAGCAAAAAGTTTCTCCGCATAAAAATATTACAGCCCGCATAGTAAAGGAAAATACCTTGTTTGCCCTGAAAACCCTGCGCCGCGAGACCGGCGCACCCGCATTGCCCGCCCTGCGGCTGATTGCCACCGCCGCCCTGGCGCTGACCCTGGCTGCCTGTTCCAAGCCAGCCGTCAAAGTGGAAGACGTGCGCCCCGTGCGCGCGATCGTGTTGTCTAGCAGTAACGTCGACGTGAGTGCCGAGCTGGCGGGCGAAGTCGTGCCCCGCGTGGTGTCACAGCTGGGTTTCCGCGTGGGCGGCAAGATCGTCGCGCGCAAGGTCGACGTGGGCGCCAGCGTGAAAAAGGGGCAAGTGCTGATGCAGCTCGATCCCGTCGACTTGCAGCTGTCGCAGGCGCAAGCCAAGGCCTCGCTGGTCAGCGCGGAAACGAGCCGCGACCTGGCGCGCGCGGAATTGAAGCGCTACCAGGATTTGCGTGAGAAGAACTTTGTCAGCCAGGCCGTGCTCGATGGCAAGGTTGCCACCTACAAGGCGGCGCAGGCAAACGTGGAAGCGGCGCAAGCCCTGTACCGTGGCCAGGCCAACCAGTCCGGCTATGCCAGCTTGCTGGCCGACGTCGATGGCGTCGTCACGCGCATCGAGGCCGAAGTGGGGCAGGTGGTGGCGCCCGGCGCGCCCGTGGTGCAGGTGGCCAAAAGTGGCGAGAAGGAAGTCGTGATCGGCATTCCCGAAGACAAGGTGGAGACCTTGCGCAAGGTCAAGGATGTCACCGTGCGCCTGTGGGCCGATCCGAAGCAAGGCTTGCCGGGCAAGATACGCGAAGTGTCGCCCGTGGCCGACCCCGCCACGCGCACCTACCTGGCCAAGGTCAGCATCCCGGACGCGCCGCAAGCGCGCCTGGGCATGACGGCCGTGGTGCAGTTCGCCTCGCAGACCACCACGCCGCAGATCAAGGTGCCGCTGACGGCCCTGTTCAATGAAAAGTCGCAAAGCTCCGTGTGGGTAGTGGAAAACGGCGCCGTGAAGCTCGTGCCGGTGACGGTGGGCGGCGTGGCGGGCAATGAATTGCTGCTGACCTCGGGCGTGAAAGCGGGCCAGACGGTGGTCACGGCCGGCGTCAACCTGCTCAAGCCGGGCCAGAAAGTCACCATCCTCGGCGCTGAACTGGCCAGCAAGCCCGATGTGGCCGCTGCCGCCGTCAGCGTGGGGGCCGCCAAATGAAGGGCGGCTTCAATCTGTCGCGCTGGGCCCTCGAACACATCCCGCTGACGCGCTATCTGATGGCCGTGCTGCTGATTGGCGGCATGCTCAGCTATGCCAGCCTGGGCCAGGATGAAGATCCCCCGTTTACCTTCCGCGCCATGGTCTTGCAAGCGTACTGGCCCGGCGCCACGGCCTTGCAGATGGCCGAGCAGGTGACGGACAAGCTGGAAAAGAAGCTGCAGGAAACGCCGTACATCAATGAAATCACCAGCTATTCGAAGCCGGGTGAAACCTTGATCTTGCTGGAATTGCGCGAATCGGCGCCACCGAAGGAAACGGCGGCCGCCTGGTATCAGGTGCGCAAGAAGATCGGCGACATCAAGGGCACCTTGCCGGCCGGCGTCGTGGGGCCGTTCTTCAACGACGAGTTCGGCGACACGTACGGCTCCATCTTCGCCCTGTCCGGCGACGGTTTTACCTACGCGGAAATGAAGGATTACGCGGACAAGGTGCGCCAGGAACTGCTGGCCGTGGGGCAGGTATCGAAGGTGGAACTGTTCGGCGTGCAGGATGAAAAGATCAATATCATCTTTTCGCACAAGAAATTTGCCCAGCTGGGCATTCCTTTCGATGCCATCGTGCAGCAATTGTCCGAGCAAAACAGCATCAACGCCACGGGCGTGCTGGTGACGCCGACCGATAACCTGCAAGTGCGCGTGACGGGCGCCATGGTATCCGTCAAGGACCTGGAAAACCTGGAACTGCGCGCCAACGGCACCACCTTCCGCCTCGGTGACTTTGCCACGGTGAAACGCGAATTCGTCGATCCGCCGAAGGACAAGATGCGTTTCAACGGCAAGGAAGTAATCGGCCTGGGCGTATCGATGGAAAAGGGCGGCAACATCATCGACATGGGCAAGGCCTTGCAGGCCACCGTCACGCGCATGAAGAGCGAGTTGCCAGTCGGCATAGAGCTGCAGCGCGTATCGAACCAGCCGGAAGCCGTGTCCGCTTCCGTGGGCGAATTCGTGCATACCCTGATCGAAGCCATCCTGATCGTGCTGGCCGTCAGCTTCATCGCGCTGGGCTTGCATACAAAACCGTTGCGCATCGACGTGCGCCCGGGCCTGGTGGTGGCGCTGACCATCCCGCTGGTGCTGGCCGTGACCTTCCTGTTCATGCGCCTGCTCGATATCGACTTGCACAAGATATCGCTGGGCGCCCTGATCATCGCGCTGGGCTTGCTGGTTGATGACGCCATCATCGCCGTCGAGATGATGGTGCGCAAGATGGAAGAGGGCATGTCGCGCTTCGACGCGGCCACGTTCGCCTACACCTCGACGGCCATGCCCATGCTGACGGGCACCCTGATCACGGTGGCGGGTTTCTTGCCCATCGGCCTGGCCAAGTCGGCCGCCGGCGAATACACGTTCTCGCTGTTCTCCGTCAATGCACTGGCCCTGATCATTTCGTGGGTGGTCGCCGTGGTGTTTACGCCCTACATCGGCTACGTCTTGCTGAAAGTGAAACCGCACGCGCATAACGACCATGAATTGTTCGATACGCCGAACTTCCGCCGCTTCCGCCGCGCCGTCACCTGGTGCGTGGAATGGCGCAAGACGACGATCGCCGCCACCCTGGCCATCTTTGCGCTGGGCATCTATGGTTTCAACTTTATCGAAAAGCAATTCTTCCCCGATTCCAGCCGTCCTGAACTGATGGTGGAACTGTGGTCGCCCGAAGGCACGACCTTTGCCGCGAATGAAAAGCAGGTCAAGAAATTCGAAGCCTTTGTGGGCAAGCTCGACGGCGTGGACAGCGTCACCAGCTATGTGGGCACGGGCAGTCCCCGTTTCTACCTGCCGCTCGATCAGATCTTCCCGCAGACCAATGTGTCGCAAGTGGTGATTCTGCCGAAGAGCCTGGCCGACCGCGAACGCTTGCGCCAGAAGATCATCGATGTCTTCAAGAAGGATTTCCCGGAAGTGCGGGGCCGGGTCAAACTGTTGCCGAACGGGCCACCGGTGCCGTATCCCGTGCAATTCCGCGTCACGGGGCCGGAAGTGGCGGGTGTGCGCGCCATCGCCGACCAGGTCAAGGACGTCATGCGCGCCAATCCGAACACCCTGGGCGTAAACGACAACTGGAATGAATCGGTGAAGGTGCTGCGCCTGGACCTGGACCAGGACAAGATGCGCGCGCTGGGCGTCACCTCAAAAACGGTGATGCAGGCGGCCAATACGATACTGTCGGGCACGGTCATCGGCCAGTTCAGGGAGGACAACAAGCTGATCGATATCCAGGTGCGCCAGCCACTGGAGGAGCGGGCGACGATTTCCGTGCTGAATGACACGAATATCCCGACGGCAACGGGCAAGTCCGTGCCCATCTCGCAGCTGGCCCGCGTGCATTTCGTGTGGGAGCCGGGCGTGGTCTGGCGCGACAAGCGCGAATGGGCCATTACGGTGCAGTCGGATGTGATCGACGGCATACAGGGCGCGACAGTCTCGACGCAACTGGCGCCGCAGCTCGACGCTTTACGGGCCAGGATGCCGGACGGCTACCGCATCACCGTGAAAGGCGTGGCGGCCGACAGCGGCGAGGCGGAAGCGTCGATTGCGACCAATCTGCCGCTGGCCATCTTCATCATCTTCACCTTGCTGATGTTGCAGCTGCACAGTTTCTCGCGTTCCCTGCTGGTCTTCCTGACGGGGCCGCTGGGCGTGGCGGGCGCCGCGTTTGCCTTGCTGGCGCTGGGCCGGCCACTGGGTTTCGTGGCCAACCTGGGCATCATCGCGCTGTTCGGCATGATCATCCGCAATTCGGTGATCCTCGTCGACCAGATCGAGCAAGACATCAACGATGGCTCGGCGCCATGGGATGCCATCATCGACTCGGCCGTGCGCCGCTGCCGCCCCATCGTGCTGACGG
This sequence comes from Janthinobacterium sp. 64, assembly GCF_002813325.1. Taxonomy (NCBI): domain Bacteria; kingdom Pseudomonadati; phylum Pseudomonadota; class Betaproteobacteria; order Burkholderiales; family Oxalobacteraceae; genus Janthinobacterium; species Janthinobacterium sp. 64. Next base: position 656,625 of record NZ_PHUG01000001.1, read on the forward strand.
CCGCCGCCGCCGCGCTGGCCATGATCCCGCTGTCGCGCTCCGTGTTCTGGGGGCCGATGGCGGTGGCCATCATGGGCGGCCTGATCCTGGCGACGGCCTTGACTTTATTGTTCCTGCCAGCCCTGTATGCGGCCTGGTTCCGGGTCAAGAGGCCGGTGGAGGCAGCCAAGGTCGAAGGTTAAATAGTCACCCCAGGCCACTGGCATAAAAAAGGCGGCATTCCTCTGGGAAATCCAGTAGAATGCCGCCTTTGCTTTACCGAGCGCTTGCTCCCGGCTTGCTCAATGAGTCCACGGTAGCCAGATCGCTCCCGAGTTGTTAAAATCAAGGGAGCAAGCTAGCACAAAGTAGTACCAAATGCGGATGTGGTGGAATTGGTAGACACGCTGGTCTTAGAAGCCAGTGCTTCGGCTTGGGAGTTCGAGTCTCCCCATCCGCACCAATCCGGGTTGTTCCAGCCCGGAAGTGCAGCGCCATCAAGATATGTTCCGAGGTAGTCATCAACCGAGTGCGCCGAGCGCGGCCAGTTGCCGGCTCGATAGTTGCACCATCTGCGCAAGCTGCGCCAGCGCCTGCGGATAGACGCTTCTTTCCATCAATTTATCATCTTCAGTCAGCGGCCAGAGTGCCTGCAACACGCGCTGCCGCGCCTGCGGCCAGCTTTGCTCTTGCGCATGCGTTGCTGGCGGCAATTCCCTGTCCAGCAGGTGCAGCGCCTCGCGCGTCATCGTCAATTCTTGCTGCGCCTGCCGGCCCAGCGTGTCGCTACGGGGCGGCGGCTGTTGCGCAAGATACGTGTCGAGCTTGCGGCTCTGGCGCTCGTACAGGTCGAGCAGCAAGTGCAGGGTGGCGCCGCTGGGACGCCGTTGCGTGTCGAGCGTGTCGAGCACATCGAGCAGCCAATGCGTCATGTGCCGTCCCGCCTGTCGCAGCTCCGGCCAGGTCGTGCTGTGCAATTGCTCGCCCAGGTAGCGGGCGCGGTCGATGGCGCGGCGGCTGCCGCTCATGTGCTGGCCGATGGGGCCGTACTGTGGCGCCAGCGCCGCTTCCTGCCGCTCGGCCAGCAGGCACAGCAAGGCCAGGTGGACATACACATGAAAGGCGGCCAGGGTGCGGTGGGCATCCCAATAGTGATTGCCGTCATCATCGGGCGCATTCCACAGCGAACAGACCTTGGCGCCATCCTCGCGCGCATAATCGGGCGCCAGCAGGCGATGGCCGTGGCGGAAGTCGTACAGCTTCTGGTGCAGGGACTCGTGCAGCAAGTGCTCGGCCAGCCACCAGGGGTTGCCGATCAGTTCCTGGTTCAGGAAGACGCTGCCATTGACGCGAAATTGCGAGCTGGAGGCCTTGCCGCGCCACGTGCCCAGCTTGGGAAACAGCGCAATCAATTGCACGTGAGAAAGCGCGCTGGCCGTCAGGCGGGGCAGCAGTGTTTCCAGCAGCCGCAGGCCCCGGCGCAGCAGAGCCCGTTCCTGCGGCGTGGGCGTGGCCAGCGGCGCGCCGTAGTTATCTTCCATCACGGCAAGGAAGGCGCGCGCGTACGGTGTGCCTTCCTGCCAGGCATGCCATATATAAGTGTCTTCGTTCTGTGGGCTGGCTTCGTCGTGCAGGCGCGCCATGGGCGGCAAATGGGCCACCAGCGGGCCGCCGGGCAAACCCGCCCGCAGGTGCTCGCCCGCCGCCAGGAACAGCGCTGCGCATTGCGGCAAAGGCAAGCCGTAGTCGTCGCCCAGATGCAGTTGGCGCATGGCGTGTTGCACGGCGCAGCGCAGCACCGTGTCGCCCAGCAACTGGCGCTGGCGCTCCGGTGGCGCCGCATCGAGCAGCGTGGCCAGGCTTTCCGCCTCGGGCAGGGCACCACCGAGCTTGTGCAGGCGCCGCCGGTAGGCGACGGCCAGCTGGTCGCGGATATAGTTGCTGTCGCCAAAGGCGCGGTGGCTGGCCAGCGCCGTTTCCACGGCGGCCAGCACGACTGCATCCGGTGCTGCGGCACGCATGGCAAGCGCAGCCACTGCCGGCTCAGGCGGCGGTGGGGTGATCATGGTCGTGATGGCCGTCTCCCTTCATGCGCAATTCCATTTCATCGACTTCCGTCTGGATTTTTTGCAGGTCGTCGTCCGTTACCCCGTCGAGCAGGCGGCTGAGGACCATTTGCAGCTTGGCTTTGGCGTTGCTGGAAGTGCCGGGTGCGCTATCGCTCATGATATTTTCTCCATTAAATTCACTTGGAGAGAGGAACGGCGGCTTAGGTTTGCCTGAAAAATGGCCAAATTGAGGTAAATCAAAGGTTTTTTGACCGAAATCTTCGTCAAGAGCGCATTTCTTTGTTTCGGACGGAGCGACAGTTCGCATATACTAATGAACGAAGCAGGCTGGAAAGCCTGTCTCTGGCGAAATAAGAAAAGCCGGGGCAAGAGTAAAGACAGGGCAACCCAGGCTGTGGCGATTCGTTCGCCGCCGCTGGCATCCTCTGTGGCCGGGCCGCAAAGCCAGCCACTTTCCCGAAGTCCTTTGTTATAATGCCACGCTTTACCGAATGATGGCCGGCCTTGCATTTACCTGGAAGCAAGGCTGGACGCTCGGAGCCCTGTCGCAGTACTGGAAGCGGCGGATTGTTTGGTGCCTGGTGCGGGTTTTTCCCTCAGCCGGGTAGACCAGGTCCATCGTCCTGTTTTCAGTACTTTTACAGATGAATATGCGAGCGAGTGAAGCTGGACCCATGTCTTGCCGCCAGTGATGGCGCAAGGGGTCGGGTCTTCTTTTCTCGCACCAACAGTGTTTATTTTTTGGACGATTTTTTACATGGCAACTGCAGTCGAAACCTTGGGCAAACTCGAACGTCGTATCACGATCTCCTTCCCGCTGACGGACGTCCGCACGGAAGTTGAGAAGCGCCTGAAAGTGCAAGCCCGTACGGCTAAGGCACCGGGCTTCCGTCCGGGCAAAGTGCCGTTGAAAATGGTCGCAGCACAATACGGCTACCAAATTGAATCCGAAGTGCTGAACGACAAAGTCGGCCGCGCGTTCAACGACGCCGCCAACGAAAACAATCTGCGCGTGGCCGGTTTCCCGAACATCGTGCCGAAAGAAGAAGCAGCCGAAGGCCAACTGGCTTTCGACGCAACGTTCGAAGTGTATCCGGAAGTCGCCATCGGCGACCTGACGGCCGTTGAAATCGAAACCGTGCAAGCCGAGGTATCGGAAGCCGAAATCGACAAGACCATCGATATCCTGCGCAAGCAGCGCGTGCACTTCCACACCAAGGGCGAAGCTGGCGAACACGGCGACGGCGGTGAAGCTATCGCTGCCAATGGCGACCGCGTGACCGTCGACTTCGTCGGCTCGATCGACGGCGTTGAATTCCCAGGCGGCAAAGCTGAAGGCTACGCTTTCGTGCTGGGCGAAGGCCGCATGCTGCCAGAATTCGAAGCAGCTACCCTGGGTCTGAAAGTGGGCGAAGCCAAGACTTTCCCGTTGTCGTTCCCAGAGGACTACCACGGTAAAGACGTGGCCGGCAAAACCGCATCGTTCACCATCACCTTGCAAAAGCTGGAATGGGCGCACCTGCCGGAAGTCGATGCTGAATTCGCCAAGTCCCTGGGCGTTGCCGATGGCGACCTGGCCAAAATGCGCGAAGACATCAAAGTCAACCTGCAGCGTGAAGTCGCTGGCCGCGTGAAAGCGCGCAACAAGGAAGCCGTCATGGACGCGCTGATCAAAGTTGCTGAGCTGGAAGTGCCAAAAACGCTGATCGCTCAGGATTCCGAGCGCCTGGCCGAAATGACCCGTCAAGACATGGCGCAGCGCGGCATGAACGTCAAGGACGTGCCGTTCCCAGCAGAACTGTTCGCGGAAAAAGCCGAGCGTCGCGTACGCCTGGGCCTGATCCTGTCGCAACTGGTGGGCGACAACAAGCTGCAAGCAACGCCTGAGCAAGTCAAGGCGCAAATCGAAGATTTCGCCCAAAGCTACGAAGATCCACGCGAAGTGCTGAAGTACTACTACAGCGACCGTCGTCGTCTGGGTGAGATCGAAGCCCTTGTATTGGAAGAAAACGTCGTCACCTACGTGTTGGGCCTGTCGAAAGTCACGACGAAAGCAGTTGCTTTCGACGAACTGATGGGAAGCAACGCACAAGCGTAAACCAGTTGGTATCCGGATGCCGCTGCCGCCGCGAGGTAGTGGTGGCACCCTCTAACTGCTTCACAAGGAAATGAAATGACAGGTATGAACCGTAATCCGGCGCTGGACACAGAGATGCTCGGCCTGGTGCCGATGGTGGTGGAACAAAGCGGTCGCGGCGAGCGCTCGTATGATATTTACTCGCGCCTGCTGAAAGAACGCTTGATTTTCATGGTCGGCCCGGTCAATGACCAGATGGCCAACCTGGTTGTCGCCCAGCTGCTGTTCCTGGAAAGCGAAAATCCGGAAAAGGAAATCTCGCTCTACATCAACTCGCCAGGTGGTTCGGTCTCGGCCGGCATGGCCATCTACGACACCATGCAGTTCATCAAGCCGGACGTCTCGACCCTGTGCACGGGCATGGCTGCTTCGATGGGCGCTTTCCTGCTGGCCGCTGGTGCCAAGGGCAAGCGTTTCTCGCTGCCGAACTCGCGCATCATGATTCACCAGCCGTCCGGTGGTTCGCAAGGCATGGCGTCCGACATCGAAATCCAGGCGAAGGAAATCCTTTACCTGCGCACCCGCTTGAACGGCATCATGGCCGAGCGCACGGGCCAGTCGATCGAACAGATCGCCAAGGATACCGACCGCGACCGTTTCATGTCCGCCGACGAGGCCGTTGAGTATGGTTTGATCGACAAAGTGTTGACCAGCCGCGCTTGATGAGCCCCTACCGGTATTGCTAAGCTTGTAAGTAAACGCCCGGGCGCTCAAACGTTCGGGCGTTTCGCTTTTATTTCGGGTAGCATGGAGCTTGTGCACGTTGTTGACTTGCGCCATGGGTGGCTGCCTTTGCGGGCAACTGCCGCACTCCGGCTTGCGATTTTGCAATATTGTTAATGCAGTTCCAACCAAAATGCCTTATGTCAGACAAAAAATCCTCTAGCGGCGAAAAATTACTGTATTGCTCGTTCTGCGGCAAAAGCCAGCACGAGGTGAAGAAACTCATCGCCGGCCCGTCCGTGTTCATTTGCGACGAGTGCATCGACCTGTGCAACGACATCATCCGTGATGAAACGTCGAGCATCGAGACGGTGACTGGTACCAAATCGGACCTGCCGACGCCGCAAGAAATTGCCGCTTTGCTCGATCAGTACGTGATCGGCCAGCAGACTGCCAAGCGCATCCTGTCGGTGGCGGTGTACAACCATTACAAGCGCCTCAAGCACCTGGGCAAGAAAGACGACATCGAACTGGCCAAGAGCAACATCTTGCTGGTCGGTCCTACCGGTTCGGGCAAGACCCTGCTGGCACAGACCCTGGCGCGCATGCTCAACGTGCCGTTCGTGATCGCCGACGCCACCACCCTGACCGAAGCCGGTTACGTGGGTGAAGACGTGGAAAACATCATCCAGAAGCTGCTGCAAAGCTGCAACTATGACGTCGAGAAAGCCCAACGCGGCATCGTCTACATCGATGAGATCGACAAGATTTCGCGCAAGTCCGACAATCCGTCCATCACGCGCGACGTGTCGGGCGAGGGCGTGCAGCAAGCGTTGTTGAAACTCATCGAAGGCACGATGGCTTCCGTGCCGCCACAAGGCGGCCGCAAGCATCCGAATCAGGATTTCGTGCAGATCGACACGACCAACATCATGTTCATCTGCGGCGGCGCCTTTGACGGCCTGTCGAAAGTGATCGCCAACCGTTCCGAAAAGAGCGGCATCGGCTTCTCGGCCACGGTGCGCAGCAAGTCGCAAAGCTCGGCCAGCGAACTGATGCTGCAAGCGGAACCGGAAGACCTGGTCAAGTTCGGCCTGATCCCGGAACTGGTCGGTCGTCTGCCCGTCATCGCCACCCTGGCGGAATTGACGGAAGAGGCGCTGATCCAGATCCTCGTCGAGCCAAAGAATGCGCTGATCAAGCAGTATTCGAAGTTGCTCGACATGGAAGGCGCGGAACTGGAGATTCGTCCGGCCGCCCTGCATGCGATCGCCAAGAAAGCGCTGGCGCGCAAGACCGGCGCCCGTGGCCTGCGTTCCATCCTGGAACATGCTTTGCTGGACGTCATGTACGAACTGCCGAGCGAACAAAATGTGGTGAAGGTCGTCATCGACGAAAATACCATCACCAGTGGCGCCAAACCTTTGTTGATTTATCAAGAGACTGCCAAAGCCTCCGGAGAAAATTGATTACTGCTGAGACATTTGCATAAAAAGGATTTTGATTCCTTAATGCATGGCAGTACAATTTAAATCAATGGGTGCAGGCTTCAGTCGGAAAGCCACTCGCGGCGCTTAGCTGCGCGTGGCTTTTTTACTGTGAAAACTGCATTTATTACCGTCATGCGGGTGTGTTTTGCGAAATAGACAGAAAATGTTTGTTTCACAGAATTATTTATTCTCGCCGGTCTTGTGTTTTGGCAGCGAGCGCCAACATCGTAAACACGCTTTCTATAAGGTACGCCATGACAACTTCCAAATTAACTGAGCAAACTCAACTGCCGTTATTGCCGTTGCGGGATGTCGTCGTTTTCCCGCATATGGTGATACCGCTGTTCGTTGGCCGTCCAAAGTCGATCAAGGCGCTGGAAGCTGCGATGGAGCAGGGCAAGAGCATCATGCTTGCCGCTCAAAAAGCAGCCGCGAAGGACGAGCCGTCTCCTTCGGATATCTATGAAATTGGCTGCGTAGCCAATATTCTGCAAATGCTGAAGCTGCCCGATGGCACCGTCAAGGTGCTGGTCGAAGGCGCGCAGCGTGCCCGTATCAACCACATCAGCGATGCGCCGACGCACTTCATCGCCGACCTGACGCCGCTCGAGTCCGAGCCGGGCGACGAGTCGGAAGTCGAAGCCATGCGCCGCGCGATCGTGCAGCAGTTCGACCAGTACGTCAAACTGAACAAAAAGATTCCTCCGGAAATCCTCGCTTCGCTGTCGGGCATCGACGATGCCGGCCGCCTGGCCGACACAGTGGCCGCGCATCTGCCGCTGAAGCTGGAGCAAAAACAAGTCATCCTGGAAATTTTCAGCGTGGCCAAGCGTCTCGAACACCTGCTGGGCCAGCTCGAAGGCGAGCTCGACATCTTGCAGGTGGAAAAGCGCATCCGTGGTCGCGTGAAGCGCCAGATGGAAAAATCGCAACGCGAGTACTATCTGAACGAGCAAGTCAAGGCGATCCAGAAAGAGCTGGGCGAGGGCGAAGATGGTGCCGACCTCGACGAGCTGGAGAAAAAAGTCGCTTCGGCCAAGATGCCGAAGGAAGCGCTCGACAAGGCCACCAACGAGCTGAAAAAGCTGAAACTGATGTCGCCGATGTCGGCCGAAGCCACCGTCGTGCGCAACTACATCGACACCTTGGTCAATTTGCCTTGGAAAAAGAAATCCAAGGTCAATAACGATCTGTCGAATGCGGAAAAAGTGCTCGAAGGCGACCACTACGGCCTCGACAAGGTCAAGGAACGCATCCTGGAATACCTCGCGGTGCAACAGCGCGTCGACAAGCTCAAAGCGCCTATCCTGTGCTTCGTCGGTCCTCCGGGCGTCGGCAAGACCTCGCTGGGTCAGTCCATCGCCCGCGCGACGAACCGCAAGTTCGTGCGCATGGCCTTGGGCGGCGTGCGCGACGAAGCCGAGATCCGCGGCCACCGCCGCACCTACATCGGCTCGATGCCGGGCAAGATCCTGCAATCGCTGTCGAAAGTCGGCGTGCGCAATCCCCTGTTCCTGCTCGATGAAGTCGACAAGATGGGCGCCGATTTCCGTGGCGATCCGTCGTCGGCCCTGCTGGAAGTGCTGGATCCGGAACAGAACCACACGTTCTCCGACCATTACATCGAAGTCGATTTCGACTTGTCGGACGTGATGTTCGTGGCCACGTCGAACTCGTACAATATTCCGCCAGCCTTGCTTGACCGCATGGAAGTGATCCGTCTGTCCGGTTACACGGAAGATGAAAAGACCAGCATCGCGCAGCGTTATCTGCTGCCGAAGCAGATCAAGAACAATGGCTTGAAGGAAGAAGAAATCTCGGTGGCCGAGTCGGCCTTGCGCGACATCATCCGCTACTACACGCGGGAAGCCGGTGTGCGTTCGCTCGAGCGTGAAGTGTCGAAGATCTGCCGCAAGGTGGTGAAGATGCTGCTGCTGAAAAAGTCTGACAAGAAAGTCATCGTCAACTCGAAGAACCTGGATAAATTCCTCGGCGTGCGCCGCTACGATTTCGGCGTCGCAGAGAAAGAAAATCAGGTGGGCCAGGTGGTCGGTCTGGCATGGACGGAAGTGGGCGGCGATCTGCTGACTATCGAAGCCGTGTCGATGCCGGGCAAGGGTGGCATCATCCGCACGGGTACCCTGGGCGACGTCATGAAAGAGTCGATCGAGGCCGCCCGCACGGTGGTGCGCAGCCGGGCACAGCGCCTGGGCATCAAGGCGGACGTGTTCGAGAAGAGCGACATCCACATCCACGTGCCGGAAGGCGCGACACCGAAGGACGGTCCTTCGGCTGGCGCGGCCATGACGGTGGCGATGGTGTCGGTCTTCACGGGCATCCCCGTGCGTGCCGACGTGGCGATGACGGGCGAGATCACCTTGCGCGGCGAAGTGTTGCCGATCGGCGGCCTGAAAGAAAAGCTGCTGGCGGCCCATCGGGGCGGCATCAAGACGGTCCTGATTCCAGAGCAGAATGTGAAAGACCTGGCCGACATTCCGGACAACGTCAAGAACAAGCTGGAGATCGTGCCCGTGCGCTGGATCGATAAAGTGCTGGAAATCGCCCTCGAGCGCATGCCGGAACCCCTGGCGGAAGTCGCTGCTGTGGAGGCTGTCACGGCTGCCGCGGCCAAGCCTGACGCGGCTGGTGAGGTGGTAAAACACTAACGTTTTACCCCTGTTTTCCCCAAACAAGCGCTTTTAGAGCGCTTGTTTTATATTGAAACGTGAATTGCGCCCCCAAAGCGCTTGACACATATACAGTGTGGCTTGTTTAATACGCCTGCACATTTTTTTCGCCGGACAGCTGTGGTGCCAAAAGTGCCGCAACGATACGGTAATCGTTTTATACCTTTGTAATTGGGGATGCTAGTGAACAAGACTGAATTGATCGACCACATTGCTGAAAAAGCTGACATTTCCAAAGCCGCCGCTGCGCGCGCACTCGACGCTGTTATCGGCGGCGTGACGGAAACTTTGAAAAACAACGACAGCGTGACGCTGGTTGGTTTTGGCACTTTCTCGGTCAGCGAACGCGCTGAGCGTACCGGCCGCAATCCGCGTACCAAAGAAGCGATCACGATCGAAGCAGCAAAAGTTCCAAAATTTAAAGCTGGTAAAGCTTTGAAGGATGCTGTAAACTAACGGACTTCGGTGAGGTGACAATCACCGGAAACATTTGGCGGCGCTTTCGGGTGCCGCGATTTCAGGGTTGAAGTTCTGCGAATTGCAGCCCTGGATACAAATGCAAGCAGTACTGTGTATTTTTCGGAGTGGTAGTTCAGTTGGTTAGAATGCCGGCCTGTCACGTCGGAGGTCGCGGGTTCGAGTCCCGTCCGCTCCGCCAAAAAAATACGCTCTTAAGGAGTGGTAGTTCAGTTGGTTAGAATACCGGCCTGTCACGTCGGGGGTCGCGGGTTCGAGTCCCGTCCGCTCCGCCAGAATATAGAAGCCCGCGCTGCTGAATAAGTAGCGCGGGTTTTTCTTTTTCAGCGCCAGATTATCTCGGCGCGCCTGCTTTTTAAAATCCCGTCCTGCCGTTTTGAATAAAAACACCGGCGTTTAAATCCCCTTTAAGTTGCGTCCGGTTAAATGCCCGAGTCCGGCGCCTTGCCGTCCACGTGGCGCCAGGGCAGGGCGTGCGCCCTGATTTACTCTTGCTATAGCGCTATGGGCATTGTAGAATCAGGAGATAATGGCTTGGGCGTCAGAATCCTGCTTTAGTTCCAGCGCCAAGTTGTTGAATCTAAAGGGGAAGTGGACATCTGTCCCGTCCATTCCGCCGAAGAAATCAAGGCGAACGCATGTTCGCCTTTTTTTATAGTGATCCACTCATCCCGAATTGGCTGACCATGTTTGAATTTATTCGTACCCATCGACGCTTGATGCAGTTTCTCTTGATGCTGGTCATCGTCCCGTCTTTTGCACTGGTCGGTATCAGCGGCTACCAAAGCTTCGGCGATGGCGCGAACACCATCGCCAAGGTCGGCGACCAGGTCGTTACGCAGCAGCAATATGAAGAAGCGCAACGCCAGCAGATCGACCGCTACCGCCAGATGATGGGCGAGCAGTTCGACCAGAAAATGTTTGACACGCCGGAAGCGCGCCAGAGCATCCTCGACAACCTGATCGCCGAGCGCGCCGTAGCTGCCGAAGTGGGCCGCAGCCACCTGGTCATCAGCGATGCCGTACTGCAAAAGGAAGTGCTGGAAATCCCTGGCTTGACCTTGCCGGACGGTAAATTCGACCTGGAACGCTACAAGGCCATGCTGGCCGCGCAAGGCATGTCACCACAGCAATACGATGCGCGCCGCCGCAGCGACCTGGCCCTGCAGCAACTGGCCGGCGCCGTGCAAGGCACCGCCTTCGCGCCGAATACCGTTGCCAAGCGTCTGTCCGACATCACCTCGGAAGAGCGTGAAGTGCAGGAACTGCTGCTGCCGATCGCCCAGTACGTGTCGGAAGTCAAAGTGACGGACGCCATGATCAAGGCTTTCTATGACAAGAACAGCAAGTTCTTCGAAATCCCGGAACAAGCAAAGATCGAATACGTCGTGCTGGACGACAGCGCCGCCGGCGAGCAAGTCGACGTCACCGAAGCCGACGTCACCGCCTACTACGCGAAGAACCAGAAAGCCTACACGACGCCAGAAGCGCGCCAGGCCAGCCACATTCTCGTCGCCGTCAAGAAAGATGCATCGGCCGCCGACAAGGCAGCGGCCAAGGCCAAGGCTGAAGCGATCCTGGCTGACGTGCGCAAAACGCCTGCCAGCTTTGCCGCCGTGGCGAAAGCCAAGTCGGAAGACCCGGCTTCCGCAGAGCAGGGCGGCGACCTGGGCGTGATTGGCAAGGATGGTTTGCCAGCACCACTGCTGAGCGCGGTAAGCAAGCTCAAGCAAGGCGAAATCAGCGATGTCGTCGCTTCCGATTTCGGTTATCACATCCTGACCGTGACCTCGCTCAAGCCACAGCACGTCAAAGCACTGGACGAAGTACGCGGCGAAATCACGGCCGACTTGCGCAAGCAATTTGCTGCCAAGAAATACTCGGAAATGGCGGAAGCGTTCACCAACACGGTCTACGAGCAATCGGACAGCCTGAAACCGGTGGCCGACAAGCTGAAACTGAAAGTGGAAAGCGTCGCCAACCTGTCGCGCACGCCGTCGCCGGCACTGGGCAAGGCGCCGTTCAACAACGCCAAGTTCCTGACCGCCATCTTCTCGAACGACTCGCTGAAAGACAAGCGCAACACGGAAGCCGTCACCGTTGCACCGAACGTGCTGATCGCCGGCCGCGTGGTGGAATTCAAGCCAGCCAGCAAGCGTCCGCTGGCTGAAGTCGAAGCGATGATCCGTCAGCGCGTGACGATGGAAGAAGCGGAAAAGCTGGCCAAGAAAGCGGGCGAAACCAAGCTGGCCGCCTTGAAGGCTTCGGGTGACGCAACCGGTTTCGGCGCCGCGCAATGGGTCTCGCGCAGCAAGCTCGACGGCATCAACCGCGCCGCCATCGCGCAAGTCATGAAAGCGGACACGAGCAAGCTGCCAGCCTACGTGGGCGTCGACCTGCCAGCCCTGGGCTACGGCATCTACCGCATCGGCAAGGTGCAGCAGCCGGCACAAGTGGACGCGGCACGCCGCCAGCAAGAGAAAGACCAGATCAGCGGCATCCTGGCGCAACAGGAAATGTTCGACTACGTCGAATACCTGAAAGCCAAGGCCAAGGTGAAGATCGTCAAGCCGGTGACCGCGCCGGTTGCCGCAGCGCCGGAAGCACCGTAATCAGTTTTAGCCCATAAAAATAGCCGCTCTTGAGCGGCTTTTTTTTGGCTCTGTCATCGAAAGCGGTGGGAACGCGCCGCAGTTGCTGAGGTCTAACTGGATCAGGTATTTCCTTTCAAGGAGCCGATCATGGACGCCGCCCAGTGGCAGACCTTCGCCAGCCAATTCCCGCAACTGTCGCACCGCCAGCGTCTTGCCAGCAGCGAATTATTACGCACCAGCGCGCCACAGGCTGCGGCCGTCGTCCTGATCGAGCAAACAGCGCTGGCGCAACTGCATTGTCCCAGCTGTCGATCGACACATTTTCACCGTCACGGCCAGACGCACGGTCTGCAGCGCTATCGCTGCGTGCCTTGCCGCAAAACCTTCAACGCCTTGAGCGGCACGCCGCTGGCGCATCTGCACCACAAGGAACGCTGGCTGGCCTATGCCGATTGCCTGCTCAACTCGTTTTCGGTACGCAAGGCGGCCAGCAAGGTGCATATCCATCGCAACACCAGCTTTCGCTGGCGCCACCGTTTCCTCGCGCTGGCCAAGACCGACCGGCCACGCTGCCTGCATGGCATTACCGAAGCCGACGAGATGTATGTGCTCGAGTCGCAGAAAGGTTCAAAACACATGACGCGGCCGGCGCGCAAGCGCGGAGGCCGCGCCAGCCAGCGTGGCATTTCCAACGAGCAGGTGTGCGTGCTGGTGGCGCGCGACCGCACCGGCCAAACCGTCGACTTCGTTGCCGGCATGGGCCAGCTGAGCAAGGCCAAACTGCACGCCTGCCTGCCAGCGGTGATCGACCATGACATCTTGTTGGTGAGCGATGGCCATCCGGCCTATCCCGTGTTTGCCAGGGAGATCGGCATCGGGCATGCGGCGGTTAACTTGCGGGCCGGCGTTCGCGTGCGCGGCACGGTGCATGTGCAGAACGTCAATGCGTATCACAGCAGGTTGCGCGGCTGGCTGCAGGCGTTTCATGGCGTGGCCACGCGCTACCTGCCGAACTACCTGGGCTGGCGCTGGATACTCGACGCACGGAGAATATTGTCCCCCGAAAGCTTGCTCAGAGCCACTTTGGGGACATTCCCACATTTGACGGTGACATAGCCATTTTTTTGGCGCTGTCCCCGGCAAGCAGGGAAATTCCAGGAATCTGTATCTGCCCCTGCTGTCTGGCTCTGCAGGCCGGCGGGAGCCGTCCACGCAGCCAGCCCTGTGGAAAGCCTTCGTCGCCCAGTTGCCGCACTGATCCGCGCCGCTGGGTGCCACTGTGGCCCTGATCGACAAGGTGGCCCGGCAGCGCCTGCATTGTCCGGATTGCAATAGCAGTCATGCTCACCGGCATGGCCACGCGCACGGCTTGCCGCATCAACCGCGCAGCGCCTGCGCCGGGGGCAGGCGCATGGCCAGCCAGGCGTGGCGCGCCGCCGCCGCGCAGGTCACGGCCATGGTAGCGGCCAAGGCCAGCAGCATGGTCCACCAGCCCACCGGCGCCCGTTCGACAAAGCCGGCCAGGTAGCGCTCGATGGCCAGCGCTGACAGCGGCAGCGCGACGGCGGCCGACAGCAGCACCAGCGTGCCCGTTTCGCGCAGCACCAGCAGGCCGATGGCGACGCGGTGCGCGCCATGCAGCTTGCGCAGCACGATTTCCCTGGCGCGGCGCTGTACCGTATGGGCCGACAGCACATACGTGCCAAAGGCGGCGATGGCCAGCGCGATGCCCGTCGACAGGGTCAGCAGGCGCGCCATGCGCGCATCGTCCGCGTAGTTGTGGGCCAGGATGGCAGCGGCGGGCCGCAGCTTGATGATGGCTTCGGGAAAGTAGCGGGGCCAGGCCGCGCGCGCGGCCGCCTCCACGGCCGCCAGCGACCCCGTCGCGCGCACGCTGAGGACGCTTCCTGCCGTCCACAGCTCGTACGCTATCGCGCGCGGCGGTTCGCGCAGCGACTGGAAGCGCAGCTCCGGCGCGATGCCGATCACGCGCTTTTCGGTCACCTTGTTGTCAAAGCCCTTGAACAGCAGGATCTGGCCCAGCGCGTCGGCTGGCTCGGCGAAGCCCAGCTCGCGCGCCGCGATGGCATTGAGCACCAGCGGCACGCCATCGTCCTCCCTGTCCTGGCGCGGATCGAACAGGCGGCCAGCCGTGGCAGCGATGCGGTACTGCGCAAAGAAATTGGCGCTCACCGACTTCATGTCCATCGGCGCGCTGGCGCCGCCCGGACGCTTCAGGTCGCGGAACCAGGCGGCGTTCCTGCGGCCCACCGCATCTTCCGAGATGGCGATGCCCGCGACAGCCGGCTCGGCCTGCAATGCGGCGATGAAACCTTGCGCCTGCACGTTGCCGCGCACCAGCACGGGCAAGTCGACGATGAGCAGCGGACCCGGCTCGAAGCCGGGCGCCGCGCGCATGGCATAGCTGGCCTGCCAGGCGATGGCCACGCTGATGCTGGCCAGTCCCATGGCGCTGGCCACCTGCAGCAGCGTCAGCGCGCGCCGCAGCCGCAGGCCGCGCGCCGATTCGCCGCCGCCCCTGCCGCTCATGACGTGGCCCGGGCGCACGCCGATGGCGATCCAGGCCGGGTAGATGACGGTCAACAGACCCAGCAGCAGTCCCAGCGCGACGGCCGTGGCGATGCTGGCCGGCGCCAGCAGCGTTTCCAGCCTGCGGTCGACCAGTTCGGCAAACAGCGGCTGCAGCAGCCACGCCAGCAGCAGGCCCGCGGCCGCGGCCGCCAGCGATACCAGCAGGGATTCGGCCAGCAGTTGCAGCACGATCTGGCGCACGCCGGCGCCCAGCACCTTGCGCATCGCCACTTCCGTCTGGCGCCGCTGCATGCGCACGGTGGCCAGGTTGACGTAGTTGACGGCGGCCAGGGCGAGGATCAGCGCGGCCATGGCCGCCAGCGCGGCGATGGCGGCCGGGTGGGCCCGTTCACCGGCCCCCGCGATCTGGTTGTGCGCCACGTCGGCGTCGAAATACGCGCTGCCCAGCGGCGCGAGTACGATTTCCATCGCCTTGCGTCCTGCCAGGCGCTGCCGCGCTTCCAACGGCAGCGCCTGCACGGCGGGGCTGGCGTCGATGGCTTGCTGCAAGGCCCGCGCCACCGCGTCCGGCGCGCTGCCAGGGTGCAGCCGCAGCAGCAGCTTGCCCCACCAGCCGCGCTGTCCCGTGCGCATTTCGTCGCGCACGTCCGCATCGGCCAGCAGGGAATCGGTGCCGACCAGCGCTTCGAACGCGATGGTCGTGTTGGCGGGCGGCGTGGGCACGATGGCGCCCACGCGCAGCAGCTTGCCGTCGGCCAGCAGGGTGCGGCCCACGGCGTGGCTGCTGCCGAACAGGCGCCGCGCCGCGTCCTGCGTCAGCGCGATGGCGCCCGGCTGGCCCAGGGTGTGCGGCAGGTTGCCCTGCAGCGCGTGCAGGCCCAGCAGTTCCTCGAAGCCCGGCATGACCGTCAGGCTGGCCAGCTGGCTCAATTGCGCGCCGATGCGCACCGTGAGTCCCTGGCTTTCCGGGCGCGACGGCAGGTAGGCGGTGGCCGCGGCGACGCCGGGCGCGCTGGCGCCGGCCTGGCGCAGCAGTAGCGGCGCCTGGTCGAACCAGGGCGCCTTGGGGTCGACGTTGTAGCGCTGCTTGACCACGTACAGCTGTTCCACGTGCGCGATATGCTGGTTCGACTGCCAGGCATGGCGTACCAGTGCCAGCAGGAGCAGGGCGGCGGCGAAGCCGATGGCCAGGCCGCCCGTCACCACCAGTGCGTACGCGGGATCGTGGCGCAGGCTGCGCCAGGCCAGGCGTAAATGTGCGAATGTCATGCTGGGCGCTCCTCAGGCGGCATGCAGCGCATCGACGAGGATGCGCCCGTCGAGCAGGCGCAAGGTGCGCGAGGCCTGGGCTGCATGCGCGGCCGAGTGCGTGACCATGATGACGGTCGTGCCTTCGGCATTGATCTGGCGCAACAGCCGCATCACTTCATCGCCGTGGGCCGTGTCCAGGTTGCCTGTCGGTTCGTCGGCCAGCAGCATGGCGGGGCGCGCCACGAGCGCCCGGGCGATCGCCACGCGCTGCTGTTGTCCGCCCGACAATTGCGACGGCCGGTGCCGGGCGCGGTGGGCGATGCCCAGCTTGTCGAGCATGGCCGCCACGCGCGCGCGCCGCTCCGGCGCGGGGACGGGCAGGTATTCCAGGGCCAGTGCGACATTCTCGGCCACCGTCAATTCTTCGATCAGGTTGAAGTTCTGGAAGATGAAGCCGACCCTGCCGCGCCGCAAGCCATTCAGCTTCGTTTCGCTCCAGCCGGCCACATTGCGTCCTTCGAACCAGTATTCGCCGCTGTCCGGCGTGTCGAGCAATCCCAGCATCGCCAGCAAGGTCGACTTGCCGCAGCCGGACGGCCCGGTGATGGCCACATATTCGCCGGGATCGATTTCCAGGCTGATGCAGTCGAGCGCGGTTGTGCGCACGTCGCCGCCCTGATAGATTTTGCTGACATTCGAAAGCTTGAGCATGCCGTCCTTGTGCTGGGGAAGGGAAGTGGATCGGGTGGGCGCGAACGCGGTGCTTGTCATGATTGTGTCATCTCCTGGGGGCATTTTGTAAGGTGCGCGGCAAAATGCTTCCGCGGGTAGTGCCATCACCGCAACTTCCATGCCACCGAAGGCGAGCGCGTAGCGGCGCGGCGCGGGCCGGTGCCGTCACGCGCGCCGTCCGCAAATGGACGCTCCAGGTGTCCGCTTCCGGACACCTGGCGCGGCAAAGCGGAATTTGTCTGGAGGCGGCCCGCGCTGGCTGCTAGAATCGGCCCACCTTGACCTTTCCTTTTCCAATGGCCGATCCTGCCGCGCACGTGCTGATACTCGATGACGACGCCGATGTCGCCTATGCGGCGCGATTGCTGCTGCGCCGGCACGCCGACCGGGTGAGCGTGCTGTCGCATCCGCGCGAGCTCGCGCGCCAGCTGGAAGGCGAGGCCGGCGTGCCGGACGTGCTGCTGCTCGACTTCAATTTCACGCGCGGCCGCACGGACGGCGCCGAAGGCCTGCAGGTGCTGGCGCAGCTGCAGGCGCTGCCGCTGCCGCCGGCGGTGATCGCCATGACGGCATATGCCGACGTGGCGCTGGCCGTCGAGGCGATGAAGCGGGGCGCCTGCGATTTCATCACCAAGCCGTGGGACAACGCGCGCCTGGCCGCGGCCGTCGACGGCGCGCTGGCGCGGCGCCGTCCGGCACCCGCCGCGACGCCCGTGCAGCCCGCGGGCGATACCATGGACGGCGCCTGCGCTGCCCTGATGGGCGATTCGCCGGCAATGCGCGAACTGCGCGCGTTTATCGCCAGTGTGGGACCGACGCAAGCCAATGTGATGGTGCTCGGTGAAAATGGTGTGGGCAAGGAACTGGTGGCGCGCGCCATCCATGCGGCGTCGCGGCGCGCCGGACGCCAGTTCCTGGCGGTGGACATGGGCAGCCTGCCCGAAGCGATGCTGGAAAGCGAGTTGTTCGGCCACCGCAGGGGCGCGTTCACGGATGCGCGCGGCGACCGCGAGGGGCGTTTCCAGGCCGCTTCCGGCGGCACCATGCTGCTCGACGAAATCGGCAACCTGGCGCTGGGCGCGCAAGCGAAGCTGCTGACGGCGCTGGAGCGGCGCGAAGTCACGCCGCTGGGCGCGGACCGGCCGCAAGCCATCGACGTGCGCATCGTCAGCGCCACCAACCTCGACGAACGGCTGCTGTATGACGCGCAGGTCTTTCGCCCCGATCTGTTGTTCCGCCTCAATACCATCGTCATCCGCGTGCCGCCGCTGCGCGCGCGCCGCGCCGACATCGCGCTGCTGCTGGCGCATTACCTGGACCATTATGCTTGCCAGTACCAGCGGCCGCGCATGGCGCTGGCGCCCGGCGCGGCCGAAGCGCTGCACGCGCATGACTGGCCCGGCAACGTGCGCGCGCTGCGGCATGCGTGCGAGCGCGCCGTGATCCTGGCGCAGGCCGATGCCTACCGGCTGGAAGATTTCGGCCTGTTTGCGCCAGCTGCCGCTGTGCCGGCGGCCGTGCCGCCGCCGACCGCCGGCGCGCTGACGCTCGATGCGCTCGAGCGCGACGCCGTCGGCGCCGCCCTGGCGCAAGTGCAGGGCAATATCAGCCATGCCGCGCGCGTGCTGGGCGTGAGCCGCGCCGCGCTGTACCGCAAGCTGGAAAAGCATGGACTCTAGGCGCCGCGCGCGGCGCGCGCTGGCCGCCGGCGCTGGCATGCTGGCCCTGGCTGCCGGCGGCGCGGGCGCCATCGCTGCCGGCCCGGGCCAGGGCATGCCGCTGGCGCGCGGCGCGGCCTGCATCGCGCTGGCCGCCTGGGCCATTGCGCTGCTGCGCCAGGCCTGGGCCGTGCTGGCCGCGCCGCCACCCATCGAATGCCCGCCCGGCGCGCCGCACGACGCTGCGCGCCAGGCGCGGCACTTGCTGGCCCTGGAAACCCAGCTGGAATTCGCCCCCGTCGCCCTGTTTCGCGTGCACGGCGCGCAGGCGGGGGCGTGCGTAGCCGTGAATGCGCGCGCGCGCCGCCTGCTTGCGCCGGGACGCGCCATCGATGCGGACGA
Source organism: Janthinobacterium sp. 64 (assembly GCF_002813325.1). Classification (NCBI taxonomy): domain Bacteria; kingdom Pseudomonadati; phylum Pseudomonadota; class Betaproteobacteria; order Burkholderiales; family Oxalobacteraceae; genus Janthinobacterium; species Janthinobacterium sp. 64. The sequence continues at coordinate 675,317 of NZ_PHUG01000001.1, forward strand.
CCTGGGCGCCACGCTGGCGGCGCTGGCGGAAGGCCAGCGCAAGGTGATCGATTTCCACACGGAGCGGGGCGCCGAACGGGCGCTGGCCACGGCCAGCGCCATGCAGGTCGAAGGCCAGCCGCAGCGCCTGGTGGCGCTGATGCCGATGGAAACGGAACTGGAAGCGGAAGCCATGCAGGCCTGGCAAAAGCTCGTGCATGTGCTCACGCACGAAATCATGAATTCGCTCACGCCCGTGGCATCGCTGTCGCAGACGGCGCGGGCATTGCTGGCCGGGGCGGACGGCACGCTGTCCGCCGCCACGCTGGACGACCTGGACCTGGCCCTGGAAACCATCAGCCGGCGCGCCGACAGCCTGACGCATTTCGTCAGCGGCTACCGGCGCCTGGCCAGCGTGCCCGAGGCGCGGCCCCAGGCCTTCAGCCTGGCCGCGCTGTTCGCCCGCCTGTCGGCGCTGGTGGGGCCGGCGTGGCTGGCGCGCGGCGGGCAGGCCAGTTTCGCCGCCGAGCCGCCGAACCTGGAATTGCTGGCCGATGCGGGCCAGCTGGAGCAGGCGCTGGTCAACCTGCTCTGCAACGCGGCGGAAGCGTGTGCGGAGCAGGCCGCGCCGCAGGTGCAGGTCAGCGCGCGGCTGTCGCGCGGCGGGCGGCTGCGCATCGAAGTGAGCGACAACGGCCCGGGCGTGCCGGAACATCTGGCGGCGGACATTTTCACGCCCTTCTTTTCCACCAAGGGCACGGGCAGCGGCATCGGCCTGGCGATGGTGCGCCAGCTCGTGCACCGCAATGGCGGCGCCGTGCGCCACGTCAAATCGGTGGCAGGCGGCGCCCGCTTCGTCATGATTTTCTAGCTGCTATCTGGCCTTCAGCAGCGGCGCCAGCTGCGGCCAGATATTTTTCAAAATCGTCGGATGCGCCTTTGCATTCGGGTGCATGCGGTCGGCCTGGAACAGCTGCGGCTGGTCGGCGATGCCTTCGAACATGAAGGGCACCAGCGGCGCCTTCCATTCCTTCGCCAGCTTGCCGTACACACCATAAAACTGCTCGCCATAGGCGCGGCCATAGTTGGGCGGCATGCGCATGCCCACCAGCACCACTTGCGCGCCCGATTTTTTGGCCGCCTCACCCATGGCGCGCAGGTTCGCTTCGGCGGCCGCCACGGGCAAGCCGCGCAAGCCGTCGTTGGCGCCCAGTTCGATCAGCACGACGTCGGGCTGGTGTTTGCTCAGCAGGGCGGGCAGGCGCGCGCGGCCGCCGCTGGTGGTCTCGCCGCTGATGCTGGCGTTGACGATGCGCGTGTCGTTCTTTTGCGCTTGCAGCCGCTGTTCCAGCAGCGCCACCCAGCCCGTACCGCGCGCCAGCCCATACTCGGCGGACAGGCTGTCACCGAGCACCAGCAGCGTTTTTGGTGCAGAATAGGCGTTCGTCATGCCTGATACCAGCAGCAGGGCTGCCGCAGGAAGCAAGGACAGGGTGCGCCGCCGCAGGCGGTTGCCGCCCTCGATACTTATTTGTTCACGAAATTTTTTAAGATAGATCAGCATGCCCGAATTCCCTAAAGCGACTTCCACCAGTTTTCTCCCGTCAGACGCGGCGGCCCAGCGGCCCGCCGCACCTATCAGCCAAACCGGCCAAAATGCCCGGCCGGCCATCGAAGTGGTCCAGCTGGCCAAGCGCGTACCCGATGCCGATGGTGAGCTGACCATCCTGCATCAAGTCGATTTTACCGTGCAAACGGCGGAGACGCTGGCCATCGTCGGCGCCTCCGGTTCCGGCAAGTCCACCTTGCTGGGCTTGCTGGCGGGACTGGACACGCCCAGCGCGGGCAAGGTGATGCTCGACGGCACCGATATCTTCGCCCTCGACGAAGACGGCCGCGCCGGTTTCCGCAAGGAAAAGCTCGGTTTCGTCTTCCAGTCGTTCCAGCTGCTGGTCCACCTGACGGCGCTGGAAAACGTCATGCTGCCGCTGGAATTACGGGGCGACCCGGACGCGAAGGAAAAGGCGCAAGCGATGCTGGGCAGGGTCAACCTGGGCAGCCGTTTGAAGCATTACCCGAAATACCTGTCCGGCGGCGAGCAGCAGCGCGTGGCCCTGGCGCGCGCGTTCGTGACGGAACCGCCGCTGCTGTTCGCCGATGAGCCGACTGGCAGCCTGGACGCGGCCACCGGCGAAGCCGTGATCCAGCTGATGTTCGAGCTCAACCGTGAACGGGGCTCGACCCTGGTGCTCGTCACGCATGACAGTTCCATTGCGGCCCGCTGTGGCCGCACCATCACGATTGCGGCGGGCAGGCTGGTTTAATGGGGTCAGACCCGCCGGGTCTGACCCCAGGCAGCTGCGTCATCAAGCCTCGGACAAGGCATTGATCAACTTGCGTATCGCCGGGATCAATTCCCCGGCCGTCAGCCCGATGGGGCCGCTGCCTGCCGCCACCAGCGCGTCGGCCGCCGCCCCGTGCAGCCACACGGCGCCGATGGCCGCTTCCCATTCTGGCCAGCCTTGCGCCAGCAGGCTGCCGCACAGGCCGGACAAAACGTCGCCCGTGCCGGCCGTCGCCAGCGCGGGGCCGCCCGTGTTGTTGACCACCACGCTGCCATCCTGCGCGGCGATCACCGTGCCCGACCCTTTCAATACGACGATGACGCCCAGCTGCGCCGCCAGCTGGCGCGCCGCGCCCAGGCGGTCGGCTTGCACCTCGGCCACCGTCATGTCGAGCAGGCGTGCCGCTTCCAGCGGATGCGGCGTCAGTATCGTTGCGCCCGCACCCGTGCGCACGGCCAGCGCCGATTGCAGTTCCGGCTCGGCCGCCATCAGGTTCAGTGCATCGGCGTCCAGCAGCAGCGGGCTGTCGCTCTCGAACGTGCGCTGCAGCAGTTCCACCGTATCGCCGTCGTCGCCCAGGCCTGGCCCCGCCACCAGGGCGGCAAAGTGCAGGCCCGAGAAATCCACGTCCTGCGCGCGGCGGCACATCAGTTCCGGCTGGCCGCTGTCAAATGCGGGCGGCGTGTCGGGAAAGGCGATATACACTCGTCCCGCGCCCGCGTGCAGGGCCGTGCGCGCCGCCAGGATGGGCGCACCGGCCATGCCATGCGCGCCACCGATGATGGCCACGCTGCCGTAGCTGCCCTTGTGCGTGTTTTGCTGGCGAGGTTGCAACTGGCGGGCGAACAGGTGCAGGCCGCCCAGCTGTGCCTTGGCGGGCGGCAGCAGGGAGGGATCGATGGCCAGCGCCGCCACTTCCACTTCGCCTGCATGGTCGCGGCCATGCGCCGTGTGCAGGCCCGGCTTGTCGCCGATGAAGGTGAGTGTCTGCGTGGCGCGGATGGCGACGCCATCGATGGCGCCCGTGTCCGGGTGCAGGCCGCTGGGCACGTCGAGTGCCAGCACGGGGCATGCCAGGTTGTTGACCAGCTGCGCCATGTCGCGGCATTCGCCGTCCAGCGGGCGCGAGGCGCCAATGCCGAACAGGCCATCGATGACGAGGTGCCACGGCGCCGCGCCCACCGCCGCCGACGCCATCGAGGTTGCCGCGTCCATGAAGAGCGCGGCGCTGTTGCGGGCGCGGCTCAGGGCCTGTTCGCGCTCGGGCGAGGTGGCTTGCGCCTCGGGCGCCAGCCATATCAGTACTTCGAGGCCGCTGCCGGCCAGGTGCGCGGCCGCTTCCAGCGCATCGCCGCCGTTGTCGCCGGGGCCGGCCAGCACCAGGACGCGCCGGTGGCCAGCGTCGTCGCCATCTTCCTGGGCGTGCAGCAGCTTCAGGGCGGCACTGGCGGCGGCCTGGCCCGCGCGCTGCATCAGCAGCCCTTGCGGCAGGTCGCGCATGGCCGCTTGTTCGATGGCGCGCAGTTCGGCGATGGAATACAGGGGGAGGGCGGTGGGGGTCATGGGGCGTTCCAATTATTGATATGCCTTCAACATACGGCCGATCCACGCGGAAGGCAAGGCGCGCACGCCTGAAACGCACCCCTGTTTGGCGGCTACAATAGCCATCTCACTTAAGACTGGGGGCGGGACGATGGACTGGCAATTCTGGATCGACCGGGGCGGCACCTTTACGGACATCGTTGCGCGCCGTCCTGACGGCAGCCTGGCCACGCATAAACTGCTGTCGGAGAACCCGGGCCAGTACCGCGACGCGGCGCTGGCCGGCATGCGCCGGCTGATGGACCTGGCGCTTGACGCGCCGCTGCCCGTGGAGCGGGTGGGCGCCATCAAGATGGGCACGACGGTCGCCACCAATGCGCTGCTCGAACGCAAGGGCGAACCGACCGTGCTGGCCATCACGCGCGGTTTTCGCGACGCCTTGCGCATCGCCTATCAGAACCGCCCGCAGCTGTTCGCGCGCCAGATCATCTTGCCGGAACTGCTGTACGGCGACGTGATCGAAATCGATGAGCGCATGGGCGCCCACGGCGAGGTGGTGGAGGAACTCGACGAGGATGCCGCACGCGCCGCGCTGGCATGCGCGCATGCGCGCGGCGCGCGCGCCATCGCGGTCGTGCTCATGCACGGCTACCGTTATCACGCGCACGAGGCGCGGGTGGCGCAGCTGGCGCGCGAGGCCGGTTTTACGCAGGTCTCCGTGTCGCACGAGGTCAGCCCCATGATGAAACTGGTGGCGCGCGGCGACACGACCGTGGTCGACGCCTATCTGTCGCCGATCCTGCGCCGCTACGTCGACCAGCTGGCGATGGAGCTGCCCGGCGTGCACCTGCAATTCATGCAGTCGAATGGCGGTTTGACGGATGCGCGCGCCTTCCAGGGCAAGGACAGCATTCTGTCCGGCCCCGCCGGCGGCATCGTCGGCATGGTGCGCGCCAGCGCGCTGGCCGGTTTCGATAAAGTCATCGGCTTCGACATGGGCGGCACCTCCACCGACGTGTCGCATTACGCGGGCGAATTCGAACGCGTGTTCGAAACGCAGATCGCCGGCGTGCGCATGCGCGCGCCCATGATGAGCATCCACACGGTGGCCGCGGGCGGCGGCTCCATCCTGCATTTCGACGGCGCCCGCTACAAGGTGGGGCCGGACAGCGCCGGCGCCAATCCCGGCCCCGCCAGCTACCGGCGCGGCGGTCCGCTGGCCGTCACCGACTGCAACGTCATGCTGGGCAAGCTGCAGCCGGCGCACTTTCCCCGCGCCTTCGGCCCCGACGCGAATGAAGCGCTGGACGCGGCCACCGTGCGCGCCCAGTTCGAAGCGCTGGCCCGTACGGTAGATAGCACGCCGGAAGAGGTGGCGCAAGGTTACATCGCCATCGCCGTAGGAAACATGGCCAACGCCATCAAGCAGATTTCCGTGCAGCGCGGCCACGACGTCACCGACTATACGCTCACCAGCTTTGGCGGCGCGGGCGGCCAGCACGCCTGCCTGGTGGCCGACGCGCTGGGCATGCGCACGGTGTTCATCCACGGCCTGGCGGGCGTGATGTCGGCCTACGGCATGGGCCTGGCCGACCAGAGCGCCATGCGCGAGCGCGCCATCGAGGCGGTGCTGGGCGCGGATCTGGCCGGTGATTTCGCGCAACTGGGCGAACTGGCGCGCGGCGACTTGCTGCGCCAGGGCGTGGAGCTTGACCGCATCGCGCTGGCGTCGCGCGTGCACCTGCGCTATGAGGGCACGGATTCGGCCCTCGTCGTGCTGTTCGATACGGTGGCGAGCATGCAGGCGCAGTTCGAAGCGGCCTACAAAAAACGCTTTTCCTTTCTGATGCCGGCGCGCGCCTTGATCGTCGAGGCGATCTCCGTGGAAGCCATCGGCGCGTCCGATGCGCCGCAAGTGGCTGCGCCGGTCCATGCGCCGCGCGCAGGCGTGCTGGCGCCCGTGCAGACGGTGGCCATGTACTGCGCCGGCGCGTGGCGCGACAGCGGCCTGTATGCGGCAGACAGCCTGCGTCCCGGCGACGCAATCGATGGTCCTGCCATCGTCAGCGACGCCAACGCTACCACCGTGATCGAACCGGGTTGGCGCGCGGACGTCACGGCGCACGGCCATCTGGTCTTGCGCAGGGTCGCTGCCTTGCCTGAACGGCACGCCAAGGGTTTGACAACAGCGACCAATGCCGACCCCGTGATGCTGGAAATTTTCAATAATCTGTTCATGTCGATCGCCGAGCAAATGGGTCTGCGCCTGCAAAACACGGCCCATTCCGTCAACATCAAGGAACGGCTCGATTTCAGCTGCGCCGTCTTCGATGCGCAAGGCCATTTGATCGCCAATGCGCCGCACATGCCCGTGCACCTGGGCTCCATGGGCGAGAGCATCCGCACCGTCATGACGCGCAATGCGGGCGTCATGCGGCCGGGCGACGTCTTCATGCTCAATGATCCTTATCACGGCGGCACGCATCTGCCCGACGTCACGGTCATTTCCCCCGTCTTCGATGAGGCGGGCGGCACCATCCTGTTCTACGTCGGCTCGCGCGGCCACCATGCCGATATTGGCGGTACCACGCCGGGCTCCATGCCGCCCGACTCCACGCGCATCGAGGAAGAGGGCGTGTTGATCGATAATTTCAAGCTGGTCGACGGCGCCACGGGTTTGTTGCGGGAGGCGGAAACCCTGGCCTTGCTGGCGGGCGCCAGTTGGCCGGCCCGCAATCCGCAGCAGAATGTGGCCGACCTGCGCGCCCAGGTGGCGGCCAACCAGAAGGGGGCCGAAGAACTGCACAAGATGGTCGCGCATTTCAGCTTGGCTGTCGTGCAAGCCTACATGGGCCACGTGCAGGACAATGCCGAGGAAGCCGTGCGCCGGGTCATCACGACCCTGAAAGATGGCAGCTATGCGCTGGACCTGGACAACGGCGCGCAGATCAAGGTGGCGATCAGGGTCGATGTGGCGCAGCGCAGCGCCGTCATCGACTTCACGGGCACGTCCAGCCAGTTGCCGAACAACTTCAACGCGCCGTCCGCCGTCTGCATGGCGGCCGTGCTGTACGTGTTCCGCACCCTGGTCGACGACGAGATTCCCCTGAACGCGGGCTGCCTGAAGCCGTTGACCGTGATCATCCCGCCCGGTTCCATGCTCAACCCGCAGTATCCTGCGTCCGTCGTCTCGGGCAACGTGGAAACCTCGACCTGCATCACCAACGCCCTGTATGGCGCGCTGGGCGCCATGGCCGCGTCGCAGGGGACGATGAACAATTTCACGTTCGGCAGCGAAAAGTACCAGTATTACGAGACGATATCGGGCGGTTCGGGCGCCGGCCCAGGCTTCGACGGCACGGACGTGGTGCAGACGAACATGACCAATTCGCGCCTGACGGACCCGGAAATCCTCGAGTGGCGCTTTCCCGTGCGGCTCGACAGCTACAGCATCCGTGCCGGTTCGGGCGGGGCGGGGCGCTGGTACGGCGGCAATGGCGGCGTGCGCCGGGTGCGCTTTTTGGAACCGATGACGGCGGCGATCCTGTCGAACAACCGCATCCATCCGCCTTTCGGCATGGCCGGCGGCGCGCCGGGCGCGCTGGGACGCAATTATGTGGAGCGGGCTGACGGCACGGTGGAGCACCTGGCGCATATCGGCAAGACCGCCATGGGGCCAGGCGACGTATTCGTGATCGAGACGCCGGGCGGCGGCGGTTACGGCAAGACGGAATAGGCGGTGGTACCGCTCAGCTGCGCGCGCACCTGGCCCACGTCGCGCATGGGCGCGCGGCCGAACTGGCGGCTGTATTCGCGGCTGAACTGCGATTCGCTGGCGTAGCCGACGCGGTAGCCGGCCGTGCCCGCGTCGATCTGCTCGACCAGCATCAAGCGCCGCGCTTCCTGCAATCGCAGCAGCTTCTGGTACTGCATCGGCGTCATGGCCGTAATCGCCTTGAAATGGTGGTGCAGCGACGACATGCTCATGTTCGCCATGCCGGCCAGTTGCTCGATGCGCAGCGGTTGCGCGTAATTGACCTTGATCCAGTCGATGGCTTGCGCCACCTGGTGCGACTGGCTGCTGGCCAGCGCCATGTGGCGCAGGCGCGCGCCGACGGGGCCATTGAGCAGGCGGTACGTCAGTTCGCGGCGGATCAGGGGCGCCAGCGCGGCGATTTCCCCCGGTTTGTCGAGCAGGCGCACGAGGCGCAGCATGGCGTCGAGCAGTTCCGCCGAGACGTCGCTGACGGAGATGCCGCGCGTGGCGGGCAGGAGTTTCTGTTGCGCCGCGCTTTCACTGTCGAGCAGCGCGGCCACGTCGGCGATGTCGATGCCCAGCACCACGCACAGGTGCGGCTTGTCTTCACTCGCTTGCGCCACGCGCACCTGCACCGGCAAGTCGACGGAGGTCAGCAGATACTGCATGCGGCCGTAGTGGAAGGTGTCCGTGCCCAGGGTGACGTCCTTCGCCCCCTGCGCGATGATGGCCACGCTGGGCCGCGCCGCATGGAACAGCGATTCCGTGACCGAGGACTGGCGGTGAAAAGTGAGGTTGCCGATGGCCGTCGCATAGTCGCCGTTGCGCGGCGCGTGGCGGCTGATCAGGACGGCGATTTCATCTTGCGGGGAGATCTGTGTGGACATGGCGTTCAGTATGGGGAAGACGGGGAAGGGCAGGGCCTGATCTTACGCAGATTTGGAGGATCGTGCAAAGGTCTTGCAGGATCGCGGTAACGGCGGGCGGGCTTCTCAGGCACACTTGTGCAATCGCCTGCAAGGCACGCGTCCCCTTCGTCACACACATCTAGATACAGGAGTTTTCATGACCGCCATCGCCAAAGGCTACGCCGCACTGGGCCCGACTTCCGCACTGCAACCGTTCACGTTCGAGCGCCGCGCCCCGCGCGAAGACGACGTGGCCATCTCGATCAAATACTGTGGCGTGTGCCATTCCGACATCCACCAGGCGCGCGATGAATGGGGCGGCGCTGCCTTCCCGATGGTGCCCGGCCATGAAATCGCCGGCGTCGTCACGGCCGTCGGCGCCAACGTCAGCAAGTTCAAGGTGGGCGACCACGTGGGCGTGGGCTGCTTCGTCGACTCGTGCACCACCTGCAAGACGCGCAACGTGGAACTGGAACAGTACATGCCAGGCCTGATCCAGACCTACAACGGTGTCGAAGCCGATGGCAAGACGGCCACGCAGGGCGGCTACTCGGACAGCATCGTCGTCAAGGAAGGCTATGTGCTGTCGATTCCAGACAACCTGCCGCTGGATGCCGCCGCGCCGCTGCTGTGCGCCGGCATCACCCTGTATTCGCCGCTGAACCACTGGAAGGCCGGCCCTGGCAAGCAAGTCGCCATCCTGGGCATGGGTGGCCTGGGCCACATGGGTGTGAAAATCGCCCACGCCATGGGCGCCGAAGTGACGGTGCTGAGCCAGACCCTGTCGAAGCGCGAAGACGGCCTGCGCCTGGGCGCCGACCACTACTACGCCACCAATGACGCGGAAACGTTCACCAAACTGGCCGGTACGTTTGATCTGATCATCTGCACCGTGGGCGCCTCCATCGACTGGAACCAGTACATCAACCTGCTGAAAGTCGATGGCAACATGGTCATCGTCGGCATCCCCGACGGCGCCGTGCCGCCCGTGAACGCCTTCGGCCTGGTCGGCGCCCGCCGCAGCCTGTCCGGCTCCATGATCGGCTCGATCAAGGAAACCCAGGAAATGCTGGATTTCTGCGGCAAGCACAATATCGTGTCGGACATCGAGATCATCCGCATCCAGGATATCAATGAGGCGTTTGAGCGCGTCGTCAAAAGCGATGTACGGTATCGCTTCGTGATCGACATGGCATCGCTGTAACGCTCGAGAAAAAGCCCAGGGCGTTGTTGCCTCGTCTCGCCGTACTATTCGTACTGTCTTCGACGAGGCGCCTAGCGCTGGGCATTTTTCGAGCGTTCCAACGGCGTTTGTTTAAACGTCAAAACCTGCAGCACCTCCTCCCATCCCCGCCAAAAATCAAGCTCCCACGTCAATTTTTCTTTCCTTGCGTCAAAAATCGGCATAAAATGAAACCGTACAGTACAGTTTCACTACGTAGATTTAAAAAATCAGCCATCCCCGGCGTGTTTGCCTGGGCAGGGGAGGCGTCATGGATAAAAAATGGACACTTCAACAAAGAATGGAGCGGCGGCGATCCCGGCGGTCTCCAGGGGCAAGCGCATTGCGCTGGCGGTTTTTGGCATGTTTCTTGGACTTTCCGGCCTGGCCCTGGTGGCCGGCGGCATCGAACTCATTACCCTCGGCGGTTCCTGGTACTACCTGCTGGCCGGTCTGGGCCTGCTCCTCGCCGGCGTGCTGTATCTGCGTCGCAAGCCCTTCGCCAGCGGCATCGTCGCTGCGCTGGTCATCGCCACCTTGCTGTGGGCCGTGTGGGAAATCGGCTTTGCCTTCTGGCCCATGGTGCCGCGCCTGGCGCCGTTCCTCGTCATCGGCCTGCTGGCCGCCTTGCTGCATCCGTGGCTGACGGGGCGTAGGCACACGGGCCAGTCGCGCGGTTTCGCGGCGCTGTTTGCCGTCGTGCTGGCAGCCGGTTTCGCCTCCATGTTCAAGCCGCACGGCGTGACGGAAGCGACTGTGCGGCCGCAGCAGGATACTGTTACGGCCATCAATGACGGCAGCGCCAACTGGGCGCATTACGGCTATGGGCCGAAGGGCACGCGCTTCGCGCCGTACACGCAGATCGACAGGCAGAATGTCGACCAACTGCAGGTGGCGTGGACCTACCGCTCGGGCGAGGTAGCCGAAGGCGCGTCCGAATCACAAAACACGCCGCTGCAGATCGGCGACACCATCTACACGTGCACGCCGACGAGCAAAGTCATCGCGCTCGACGCCGATACGGGCAAAGAGCGCTGGAGCTTCGATCCGAAGCCGGCCAACATCAAGACGTGGAACCGCTGCCGCGGCGTGGCTTACTACGAGCCGGCGAAAGTGACGAATCCGTTCCGTTTTGACGGCATGGCCCCGGCCAGCGCGCCGGTGGCGGGTGCGTGCGCCAAGCGCATCGTGCAAGTGACCATGGATGCGCGCCTGATTCAGATCGACGCGCAGACGGGCAAGCAGTGCGAGGGCTTCGGCGACAAGGGTTCCGTCGACCTCACCGTCGGCCTGGGCAAAGTGAAAATGAACGTGCCGTACTACGCTTACACGTCCGCGCCTACGGTGGCGCGCAACCTGATCATCCTCGGCGGCTGGGTCTTCGACGGCCGCTCGACCGACGAACCGTCGGGCGTCGTGCGCGCCTACAGCGCCGACACGGGGGAACTGGTGTGGGCCTGGGATCTGGGCAATCCGGCCATTACCAAGCTGCCGCCGGAAGGGCAGACCTACACGCGCAGCACGCCGAACATGTGGTCGGCGCCCGCTTTTGACGATGCGCTGGGCCTGGTGTACCTGCCGACGGGGAATGAGCAACCCGACTTCTGGGGCGGCAAGCGTCCGCCGCTGACGGAAAAATACGCGTCGGCCATCGTCGCCCTCGACATGGCCACGGGCCGCGAGCGCTGGACGTATCAGACCGTCCACCACGATATCTGGGATTACGACGTGGCCGCGCAGCCGGCCCTGTACGACGTCCCGGACGGCAAGGGCGGCACAATCCCCGCGCTGGTGCAGCTGACCAAGCGTGGCCAGATCTTCATGCTGGACCGCCGCACGGGCAAACCGATCGCCGATGTGGTGGAAAAAGCCGTGCCGCAGCAGCACGCGGCCGGCGACTGGGTGGCAAAGACGCAGCCATATTCCACCGGCATGCCGGCCCTCGGCGCGGAAACGCTGACGGAGCGCGACATGTGGGGCGCCACCTTCTTCGACCAGCTGGCGTGCCGCATCAGCTTCCGCAAGCTCAATTACCAGGGCGAGTTCACGGCGCCCAGCACCAAAGAGACCTTGATCTATCCGGGCTACTACGGCGGCTTCAACTGGGGCGGCGCGGCCGTCGATGAGAGCAATGGCTATATGTTCGTCAACGACATCCGCATGCCGCAAGTGGTCAGGCTGGTGCCGCGTGAAACGGTGGACGTGGCCAAGCTGACGTCGGGCCACGGCGTGGGCAGCACTTATCCGATGGATGGCACTCCGTTCGTCATCGACCACAAGGCCTTCAATTCGCCGCTGGGCATACCGTGCCAAAGCCCGCCCTGGGGCGTGTTTGCCGCCATCGACCTCAAGACGAAGAAAAAAGTGTGGGAGCGTCCGGCCGGCACGGTGCAGGATGCGGTGGTCAATGGCGTCAAGGCGAGGCTGCCCATCCCGCTGGGCATGCCGACCCTGGGCGGCGGCATGAGCACGGCGTCCGGCCTGGTGTTTTATGCGGGCACGCAGGATTATTATCTGCGCGCCATGGATATCGCCACGGGCCATGAAGTGTGGAAGGCGCGCATGCCCGTCGGCTCGCAAGGCACGCCGATGACGTATGTGTCGCCAGCCTCGGGCCGCCAGTACGTCGTGGTGGTGGCGGGCGGCGCCCGCCAGAGTCCGGACCGGGGGGATTACGTGATAGCATACGCGCTTCCCAAGACACAGTAAGAGTTTGCTTCATGCCCCAGTTGCGCACCGTTCCAGCTTCCCCGAGTACCCGAAGCGAGGAGCGGCGGCGCAAGCTGCTGGTGGCGGCATCCGGACTCTTTCTTGACTCCGGCTACGACGGCGTCAGCATGGACGCCATCGTGGCCGAGGCAGGCGGCTCGAAAGCCACCGCCTACCGCTATTTCGGCAGCAAGCAGGAGCTGCTGGTGGCCGTAGTCGAATACCTGTGCGCCGATTTCATCATCGCGCTACGCCAGCTCGATACCTCGCAAGCGGGCCTGGAGCAGGGCTTGCAGCTGATCCTCGATGAACTGGTGGCCGTCGTCACCAGTCCCCGCCACGTGGCTTTCTACCGCCTCGTCGTCACGGGCGCCGCCGCCGTGCCAGCCGTGGGCCTCACCTGGTACGAACACGGCCCGCAAGTGTGGCATGCCTTGATCTTGCGCCTGCTGGAGCAGCAGCGCACCCAGGGCCGTATCGCGCCCGACACCTCGTTTTCCAACCTGCCGCAGATCCTGTTCGACGCTGTTTTTTCGCACCTGACCACGCGCACCGTCATGCTGGGGCAGGGCGGCAGCGCGGCCACGTTCCGGCCGTTGATTGCGGAGTTGATTGAACTGGTCGTGGCGAGGGTGGAGCGCAGGGCGGATTAGGTCCGGCAGGGCCGTAATCCGACTGTGCTGAAAGGTAAGCAGCTGAAGCCATCGGGCAACATTGCTTTAGCCGTGGCGTTAGTCCTGCCAGGAAAACCTGCGCCATCTTATCCCTGGCCGTCGTGTACGTCTGCTTTGGCCCCAAAGCGGAAGTTGCCGCGCTCACTTTCCGTTGTCGACGCGGAGTTCGTTGATCGCCTTAACTGATAACTTCAAAGTATCGTTCTGAACATTGGATTGGCCGAAGGTATGAAAACAGTATCCTTCTTTGCCGAGTACGAGGAGGTACATTTCTCCTTGGGTCGGAATTCCATGGTAGCTGCCCGACCACTTGGCCCTTGCCATCGAATTCACTCCGACCTTCACCTGCTCAATAGACGAAACCTGCCAGCCTTGTACGTTCGTGCTAAACGTGTGCAGGAAGCCTTTTAGGAAATGCGTCGCAGCTTCATACCTAACCTTCTCAGTTATATCGGGACGCGCTTCTGGAGTAACGACTCTCGTTAGCTGGAGGATAGTCGGCGGTATACCTTTCTGCGAAAAGTAGACGTGCAGTTCAGACGAGGGATTGGGGGAGGTACGATCTGGCCCATTAAGCCCCATCGGCACATCAATGACGACCTGCCCGATACGAGCGGGCGCCGACTGCTGATCACTCGCGGCGGTCGAACAAGTGTGGACGGCGAAGGTAATGAGCAACACTATTAAACGAAGGATCATATTCAAACATTAAGAGTTTTAAGCGGCGTGGGAGAGGTGCTGGGAACCGCTCAGCCAAGATTCGTCCACGCTACTTTGAGCGTCTGCCTGTGGCTGGCAGCAGGCGGTGTAGGTCAGGCTTCCAGAGGCTTGCCGTCGATGAGTACGCGAAATCGCTCACCTGAAAACCCCGCCCGGTGGCTACCGTAAATGGCCTTTCCGATAGACTCATACCATTTGGAATCGGTGGCCTCGACAGAAACGGTCATGTCCGGGTTTTCGGCACCGATTTTCTCAAGAGCTTCCGCGACCTCACTTGTTGAGCGTAGTTTGACACCATTCAAGTCTACGCCGTCATTGTCGGAAATTCGCAATATAACTAGATTTTCCAAATCGATGCTCCAAAAATAAAAGAGGTGATGCTTCAGTTCTTACGTTGGCGAACGGCGGCAGATGGCCGGCTGCTACCATTGGCAATTCAGCTCGGCGGGTCACTCCGCAAGATGCAACACTCTACCCTAAACGCAGGCAAGCCAGGCACCTTCCAGGCTCAGCAAAGGGGACTTCGTCACCGTACTGCGCAAGCTGCTGCATGACGAAGCAAAGGCTGGCAAGTTCAGTGTGGACGTACGCGCTGCGAAGCTGCACACCGAGGTTGGCGTTTATCCGGCGCGCGGCCCTCGATGCCGACCTGTTGCACGGTGATGTATGAAGAGATGCCGCCGGGTGACGAGATACTGCTGACGCCACCCGGCGGCAAGGGACCTACGCTGCTGGTGCGGTATACACTCCCGCGCTGAAAATCTCGAATCAGAAGTTTTCAAATATGGAACAATTTTATATAAGCTCTTATGTAAATGGTGCTACCATGGCTACATGAAACCTGGACTCGGCACACAATTACGACATCTCATCGAACTGCTGGACGGCGCGGTCGAGCAGGCCTACGTGGAAGCGGGGCTCGATTACCGGCCCCGCTACACGCCGGTGATGCGGGTGCTCGCCGAGCAGCCGAGCGCGACCATTGGGGAGCTGGCGGCGGTGGCCGGCCTCACGCAGCCCGCCGCGACGCAGACAGTGGCCTTGATGGTGAAGAAGGGCCTGCTGACGGTGACCACCGGCGGCGAAGATGGCAGGCAGCGCGTGGTGCGCCTCAGCGCCGCTGGCGCAGCGATGCTGCCGCGCCTGCGGGTATGCTGGCAGGCAACCAAATCCGCGGCCGACAGCCTCGATGCTGAACTGGCGTTTCCCTTGTCCGACTGCCTCGCACAGGCGATCGCCGTGCTCGAGACGCGCTCCTTCGGCGCGCGCATCCGCGACGGCAGGCTGCGCCTGGATGCCGGCTCTGACGCAGGCATGGCAAGCCCTGACGCTCAATCCGAATGATGCCACCACGTACACTTTTTCACACAACAATCCATCGCTTCGTAGTCCAACTTGGAGGAATGTATGTCAGGTAGAAAGAAGTTTGTCGCGGCAGCCGTGTTGAGCAGCATGTTGTCGTTTTCCGCCTTCGCGGCAGACGATACGCCGTTGAACGCGTCCGCCCGCGCTGCGATCGTGCAGACACTGGTAACGAAAATGAACGCGAACTACATCGAGCCAGCGGTGGCTGAACGGGTCGGCAGTGCGATCGCCAGGAAAAATACCGAAGGAGGTTATGCGAGCGCCGCCAGCGTGAAGGCGTTCAGCGAGGCGCTGGCGAAGGACTTGCGCGAATTGAGCGGCGATTTGCATTTCGGCGCCGCGTTTTATGAAGGTCTTCGCGAGCGCAGCGCCACCCCCGAACTGCCCAGCCGCGCCAAGATGGAAGAATGGCGCGACCAGACCGCGCGGCGAGGCTATGACATCGAGAAGATAGAACGCCTTCCCGGTAACATCGGCTATATCGAGCTGCGCGGCTTCGGCGGCCCGGAATTCGTCGGCGCGGCGTACACGGCGGCGATGTCGCTCATGGCGGGGACGGATGCGCTGATCCTCGACCTGCGCCGTAACGGCGGCGGCAGCCCGGCCAGCGTGGCTTACCTGATGAGTCATTTCTTTCCGCTCGGCGACGAGCGCCACCTGATCGATATGTACGACCGCCCGACAGGTACGACGCGGCAGTTCTGGACCGTGAAGACGGTCACGCAGCGCTACGACAAGCCCTTGTACGTGCTGACCTCGGCCCGCACGTTTTCCGGCGGCGAGGATTTCTCCTATGGCATCCAGGCGCAGAAACGGGGCACGGTGGTCGGAGAAACCACCGGCGGTGGTTCCAATCCCGTGAGCTGGTTCAACGTGGGACAAGACATCATAGTCGCGATCCCGACCGCGCGCACGACCAATGCCGTCACCAAAACCAACTGGGAGCACGTCGGCGTGAAACCGGACATCGCCGTGCCCGCGGCGCAGGCGCTGCAGACGGCGCACGTCGCCATCCTGCGCAAGCTGGTGTCATCGGCCAAGGAGGGCAACGAGCGCAAGGAACTGCAGCGTGTGCTGGCGATGGCGGAGAAGGGGGAGTCCGAGAAGCCGGTCTACACGCTCAGGGGCGAGCGTTAATATCGCGGCGTTGATTGTGCTGGTGTTGGCACGTGTGGCGCGTCATCCGACACTGCGGAGCCGACAATGGTGTCGGATTACGCTACGCTAATCCGACCTACGCCGTCAAGAATGGGCTGTGCGTTTTTGACGCCAACGCACGTCACGACGCTTCTGCAAACCGTAGCAGCAGGTTTGCAGTGCGTCCTTCACATCAGGTCGCAATACCATACTTGTGCTGCGTGGCTTCGTATTGCTGCTTGAGCGATTCCAGCTGCGGATGCCTGGGGTCGATCTTGCGGATCACCTGCATCTGGTGCTGCGCCTGTTCGGCCAGCGGGGCTTCCCAGCCCAGCATGTTGAGCTGGCGCAAGATGGCGTCGACGGAGGCGAACAGCACGGGCAGGTTGCCTGGCGTCTTGCGCAAGGCCTGGCGCAGCACGAAGACGGCCCCCTTGAGCTCGCCGCTTTCCGACTTGCTGGCCGCATCCTGCATCAATTCCTGCACCTGGTGCGTAATCTGCTGGCCCATGCCTTGCGCCAGGTCATGCCGGCCCGCTTTTTCAAAGACGTCGACGGCCGCTTCCATTGTCACGTCGCTGTCCGCTTCGTTGACGAGTTTCATCATGACGTCGGATGCGGCCTGTTCCAGGTTGTTTTTCAGGCAGCTTTGCACCAGGCCTACCTTCAGCTGCGTCGACAGGCCGCGCGCCGTGTCCAGGGCGGCGGCGGCCAGTTGCAGTTCGGCGGCGGCGGCGATGTCGTTGCCGGATAATTCATGCAGCATCGCGGCCGAGATGGCGCGGCAGGCTTCCACGTTGGCGCTGCCCCGCAGGGAGCGCTCCATGTCGCGCAGCACGCCGCTCGCCTGCGGCGCATCGCCTTTCTTGACCAGCGTTTTCACCAGGTTGACGTGGTCCTCCGGGTCGCGGAATTCCGAGTACTTGGCCTTGGTCACCACCTGCTTGTAGGCCCGTTCGGCCGCGCCGATGTCGCCCGTATCGTAGGCGATGCCGCCCAGGTGGCGCAGGCGGCCCACCATGTGCGGCGAGATGGCCACCGCGTCTTCGAGGATTTTTTTGCCTGCAGCTGCTGGCCCATGGCTTCATGGTTTTGCGCCAGCAAGTCGTAGGCGGCCATGAAGCGGGGATAGGTTTCCACCAGTTCCAGCAGCGCCTCCTGCGCATCTTCATGGCGCTGCTGTTCGAACAGGGTGCGCGCCAGTCCCAGGTGGGCCCAGGCCATGGGCCGCGTGGCCAGCATGTCGGCGTACAGCTGTTCCGCTTCCTTCCATTCATCGAGGGCGATGTGCAGTTCGGCGCGCAGGCGGGTGAAATCGGCCGCCAGGCGCGGGTGCTGCAGTTCCGCCGCGCGGCAGCTTTTCACGGCTTCGCGCAAGTCGCCCTTGTCGATCAGCTGATACGTGGGCAGGAAAATGGCGCGCCGGTCGATGGCGCGCGCGATGCGTCCGCTCAGCACGTCGACGGTAAACGGTTTTAATATGTAGTCGGACGGTGTCAGTTCGGCCGCGCTGATCACCTTGCTGTGGATGGCTTCCGAGGTCAGCATGATGAAGATCGTCCACAGGCTGATCAGCTTGTGGTGGCGCAAGTCTTCCAGCAATTGCTGGCCATCCTGGCCGTCCGTGCCACTGCCAAGATCGTATTCGCACAGGATGATGTCGAACGGTTTCTTCATCAGCAAGCGGATGGCCGTACCGGCATTGACGGCATATTCCACCTTGGTGATGGCCGCCTGGTTCAGCATATTGTGCAGATTGCCCCGCATGCTGGGGTTCGGGTCGACGATCAGGACAGATAAGTCGCTAGTTTCTGGCATGGTTCAGCTCTCGTTCATCTGTTCGGTCATTTGCGGGAACTCTTCTTATAGGTATCTGCCTGGCAGCATTACTTTTTATCAGCATACTGCAAAGCCGGGCGACACTGCCAGCAAAATGCATGCAATCGGGCGCAGGGCAGGGCGCCGGAGGCATCCTGTGGCGCGCGGCGTTGTATTTCATGGCGGCACCGCATATTCCAGCATTTAGTTGACTAGCATGATAGTATCCTAATTACAACTAGTGTTGGATGCCGCGCAAGCTTGCGGCCAGGCATGCGCAAGGCTGTACCGGGCGCTCTTCTTCTTTCTGGTGTCGATACCCGTATGCGTGTTCCTGACCTTTCTTCCCTGCGGCGCATCGCCGTTCCCCTTGCCTTTGGCGGCAACAGCGAACAGCAGCATACCTATTTTGCGGAATTGCACCGCGTGGGCCTCGTCACGCAAGTGATGGGCATCATCGCCTACAGCCTGACCTGGCTGATGATGCCCGATCCCTATCATCCGAACCTGCTGCACGCCGTGCTGGCGCTGCTGGGCATGCTGGCCAGCCTGGTGGCGCGCTACCGCTGCACCACCTTGCCCGTGCTGACCATTTCCGGCGCCTGCGCCGTGCTGGCCCTGACTTTCGGTCTGCGCACCATGGCCGACGCCGTGCAGCACGCCAGCTTCTGGGTCTTGCCCGTAGGGGTCTTCCTGACCCTGGCCATCGCCTCCATCTTCAATGGCGGTCTCAGCTACCTGGCCGTGGTGGCAGGCATCTGGTGGAACGTGGGTCACGGCCTGTACCCCGTCAATGCGGGCTTGCCCGACCAATCCTGGGTGCCGTTGATGATCGCCGTCAGCGTGCTGTTCGGCCTGGCGCTCAACGTCAGCTTCAGCTTATTGCGCTTGCGAAACTATCACTCCAAGGTGGAATTGACGCGGCTGGCCTTTCAGGACAGCCTGACGGGCTTGAACAACCGCCGCATGTTCACGCAGCGCGCCCAGCAGATGCATGGCGCAAGCCATGGCGGCATGCTGCATTTCCTCATGATCGATATCGACAATTTCAAGATCATCAATGACCAGCAGGGTCACGATGCAGGCGACGCCGTGCTCGTGCGCACGGCTGCCATCATCGCCGACAAGGCGCAGGGCCATCTGTGCGGGCGCCTGGGCGGCGAGGAGTTCGGCATCGTGTATGCGGGCAGCCGCGACGATGCGGGCGCCTTTGCCGGCGCCCTGGTCGAAGCCGTCAGCCAGGCTTTCCATGCGGCGCAGTTCGTGTCGATTAGCGTGGGCGTGGCCGAACTGGACCGGGGCAAGGAGCTGGGCCACAGCTACCGGCTGGCCGACGAGGCGCTGTACCTGGCCAAGCGGCAAGGCAAGAACCGCTATGTGATCGCCGGATGATTGCTCGCACGGGTTGGTTGTTGCAAGTTGGCAAAAACTGCCGTTTTCAGGGCGGAAATGGCCGGAAAGCCATAAGTTCAGGTCATAAGGCAGGGGTAAAACGGGTATAATGCGCGCAAAGGAAATTTGCCGTACGAAAGATATTGTCATACCTACCTTTAACCCGCAGCCACGCTGCATCAACCACCTTCCAATCATGTTGATACTGCCGGGTTCCAATGCCCTGTCCCATTTCCGTAGCCACCGTCTGTTAAGCCAACTGCAAGCCGTCTCGCCTGCGATTGTTGCCGTACAAGCACGCTATGTCCATTTCATCGATGCCAGCGCGCCCCTCACGGCCGACGACAGCACGCGCCTTGGCGCCTTGCTGACGTACGGCGAGCCGGCCCAGGCTGACAATACGGAAGGCGCTGCCGAAGCATTCTTCGTCATTCCCCGTTTCGGCACGATTTCTCCGTGGGCTTCGAAAGCCACCGACATCGCGCACAACTGCGGCATGGCGCACATCAAACGCGTCGAACGCGGCGTCGCTTTCCGCATCAACCTGAAATCGGGCATCCTGGGCAGCGCGATTCTAGCAGGCAAACTGACGGACGAGCAGGTACAGGCCGTGGCCGACTTGCTGCACGACCGCATGACGGAATCCGTGCTGCGCAGCGCGGACGACGCGAAGGATCTGTTCCGCACCCTGGAAGCGCGTCCGCTCGAATCGATCGACTTGCTGGGGCAGGGCAAGGCCGCGCTGGAAACGGCGAACGTCGAGCTGGGCCTGGCGATGTCGGAAGACGAAATCGACTACCTGGACGCCGCCTTCACCAAGGCCGGCCGCAACCCGACGGACGTGGAACTGATGATGTTCGCGCAGGCGAACAGCGAACATTGCCGTCACAAGATCTTCAACGCCGACTGGACCATCGACGGCGTGGCGCAACCCAAGTCGCTGTTCGGCATGATCAAGAACACGCACGAACTGCAGCCGAAGGGCACCGTCGTCGCCTACAGCGACAATTCGTCCATCATGGAAGGCGCGACGGTCTCCCGTTTCTACCCGCGCGGTGCCAACCACGAATATGCGGCATCGACCGAGCTGACGCACACCCTGATGAAGGTGGAAACGCATAACCACCCGACGGCCATCTCCCCATTCCCAGGCGCCTCCACGGGCGCGGGCGGCGAGATCCGCGACGAAGGCGCGACGGGCCGCGGCGCCAAGCCAAAAGCCGGTTTGACCGGTTTCACCGTGTCGAACCTGTCCCTGCCGGATGCCGTGCGCAGCTGGGAAACGGCCGCTTCCGTGACGGCGCCACTGGCTGGCCGCACGGATGCGGACCAATATGGCAAACCGGAACGCATCGCTTCGCCGCTGCAAATCATGATCGAAGGCCCGCTGGGCGGCGCCGCGTTCTCGAACGAATTCGGCCGTCCCGTCTTGGGCGGCTACTTCCGCACGTATGAACAGAACGTCGGCGTCGACAAAGACGCCGTGTTCGGCTACCACAAGCCGATCATGATCGCTGGCGGCATCGGCAATATCTCGGCGCAGCACACGCACAAGAACGACATCCCCGTCGGCAGCCTGCTGGTGCAGCTCGGTGGCCCGGGCATGCGCATCGGCATGGGCGGCAGCGCCGCCTCGTCGATGACCACCGGCAGCAACACGGCCGACCTGGACTTCGATTCCGTCCAGCGCGGTAACCCTGAAATGGAACGCCGCGCCCAGGAAGTCATCAACGCCTGCTGGCAAATGGGCGCGGACAACCCGATCATCTCGATCCACGACGTGGGTGCGGGCGGCTTGTCGAACGCGTTCCCGGAAATCACCAACGACGCCAAGCGCGGTGCGATTTTCGACCTGCGCAAAGTGCCGCTGGAAGAATCGGGCATGGCGCCGAAGGAAATCTGGAGCAATGAATCGCAGGAACGCTACGTTCTGGCCATCGCGCCGGAAAGCCTGCCACTGTTCAAAGCCATGTGCGAACGCGAACGCTGTCTGTTCGCCGCCGTGGGCGTGGCCACCGAAGAGCGTCAACTGAAACTGATCGACCCGGAACTCGGCAACGAGCCGGTCGACATGCCGATGGATGTCTTGCTGGGCAAGCCGCCGAAGATGCAACGCGACGTGATCCACGTGGCCAACGATTTCCCGGCCATCGATCTGACGGGCATGGACTTGAAGGACGTGGCGCAAAAAGTGCTGCTGCTGCCGACCGTGGCCGACAAATCGTTCCTGATCACCATCGGCGACCGCAGCGTGGGCGGCATGACCGTGCGCGACCAGATGGTGGGACCATGGCAAGTGCCGGTGGCCGATTGCGCCGTCACCACCATGAGCTTCGAGGGTTATCTGGGCGAAGCGATGGCCATGGGCGAACGCACGCCGCTGGCCGTCATCGACGCCGCAGCTTCCGGCCGCATGGCCGTGGGCGAAGCCGTCACCAACATCGCCGCCGCAGCGATTGCCGACATCTCCGACATCAAATTGTCCGCCAACTGGATGGCCGCCTGCGGCCAGCCTGGCCAGGACGCAGCCTTGTACGACACGGTCAAAGCCGTCGGCATGGACCTGTGCCCGGCGCTGGGCATCAGCATCCCCGTCGGCAAGGATTCGCTGTCGATGCGCACGACGTGGAAAGACGACAGCACGGGCGCGGCGAAATCCGTCACGTCGCCGGTGTCGCTGATCGTCTCCTCGTTCGCACCAGTCACCGACGTGCGCAAGTCGCTCACGCCGCAGCTGAAAATGGACAAGGGCGACACGTCCTTGATCCTGATTGACCTGGGCCGCGGCAAAAACCGTTTGGGCGCTTCCGCCCTGGCGCAAGTCATGGGGCAGTTAGGCAATGAAACGCCGGACGTCGACAGCGCGGAAGACCTGAAAGGCTTCTTCGCCGCCATTCAAAAGCTCAATAGCGACGACAAGCTGCTGGCCTACCATGACCGTTCGGACGGCGGCCTGTATGCCACCCTGACGGAAATGGCCTTTGCCGGCCACACGGGCATGTCCGTCAACCTCGACATGCTGACCATGGAAGGCGAGCATTCCAGCGACTGGGGCGACGCCAAGAACTGGACGGGCCAGGTAGCGGAACGCCGCAACGAACTGACCCTGCGCGCTTTGTTCAGCGAAGAGCTGGGCGCCGTCATCCAGGTGCGCGCGGAAGAAAAATCGCTCGTCATGGACGTGCTGCGCACGTTTAATTTGGGCGCCTGCAGCCATATCATCGGCAAATTGAATGACCGCGACGTGATCGAATTCACGCGCGACGCCAAGCTGATTTACACCCAGCCGCGCGCGGACCTGCACCGCCTGTGGAGCGAAACGAGCTGGCGCATCGCCCGCCTGCGCGACAATCCAGCCTGCGCGGACGCCGAATACGACCGCCTGCTGGACGCGCAAGATCCGGGCATGTCGCCGATCGTCACGTTTGATCAGAACGAGAACATCGCCGCGCCATTCATCGCCACCGGCGTGCGTCCGCGTGTCGCCATCCTGCGCGAGCAGGGCGTCAACTCGCACATCGAGACGGCGTACGTCATGCACCAGGCAGGTTTTACGGCTGTCGACGTGCACATGAGCGACCTGATTGCGGGCCGCGTCAAGCTGGACGACTTCCAGGGCGTTATCGCCGTGGGCGGCTTCTCGTACGGCGACGTGCTGGGCGCGGGCGAAGGCTGGGCGAAAACGATACTGTTCAACGCCAGCCTGGCAGAACAGTTCGCGCGCTTCTTCAACCGCAAGGACAGTTTTGGTTTGGGTATCTGCAACGGCTGCCAGATGATGAGCAATTTGAAATCCATCATCCCTGGCGCCCACGCCTGGCCGAAGTTCACGCGCAACAAGTCGGAGAAATTCGAAGGCCGCTTTGCCATGGTCGAAGTGATGGATTCCCCATCGATCTTCTTCAACGGCATGGCCGGCACCCAAGCCGGCATCGCCATCGCCCACGGCGAAGGCTACGCCGACTTCTCGCAAACGGGCGACATCACCCAGGTCAGCAAAGCCATGCGTTTTGTGGACAACAAGGGTGCTGCCACCGAAGCGTACCCGTACAACCCGAACGGCTCGCCGGAAGGCATCACCTCCGTCACCACGCCAGACGGCCGCTTCACCGTGCTGATGCCGCACGCGGAGCGCGTGTTCCGCAGCGTGCAGCAGTCCTACCACCCTGAAGCGTGGGGCGAAGATTCGCCTTGGATGCGCATGTTCAGGAATGCACGGAAGTTTGTGGGGTAATTCAGCTATTTTCGGCGCGGCGCCTTGGTTCAGGGCGCTGCTGCTGGGGTAGGAATGAGAAAGCCGCTGTCGGGAGGCAGCGGCTTTTTTAATTATTGAAAATTCTGTTTTTAGTTTTGATAGAAGTGCGAATAAATCTGTAGAAGAAAAAACGTTTGAACGTAATTTAGTATGTGCTTGGAGTTTTTCGTTTCTTTTCTTTAGATTTTAAATTTTCACTCTTCACAATATTATTTGAGGTTATTGATAAATTCAATATCCCATTTGGCCCGCCTCGCTCTAGAGAACTTGCAATTGAAAGATGGCGAATTGCTCTGCTTGCTCCCAAATACATCCGTGACACATATCTGCGTCTTGCACCTTGACTTATGTGTTCGACAGAAAGTTCCACTTCATCACAATTTATGAGGAATACTGTATCAAATTGTAATCCAGCTACATACTCAGGCATGCTGAAAACACATCTGTTTTTTGCATAGCGTAAATCTTTCATATCTTCACGTGAGGTTATTGCTATAAATTTGTCTTGTATTCTTCCTGCGTCACGATAAATGCTAAAAAGCTTTTCATTTAGACATAACACGGCAACATCGTTTCCTTTTGCGGGGAGACTTTTTGCGGCATAAATGGCTTGTTCAAATATGGAATCCACCAGCTCAGTGTTATTTTTGAAAATTTGTAATGTTGGAATTTCCCCGCTAGGTTGAGCAGATTGTCCTATATATGTATTAAATTCACCTTCTAGGTCAATTGCTGGAAATGACCCGTCTAAATCACGAAGTAAAGCAGTAATTTGAGGTGATGATCGGTACACTGTTTTTAGGTCAACGGGGATTGATTCTCCTACGCCTGGGTTTCTAAATCTTGAAATTCCGTTGCCAAAGTTTGTGTCACGGGTACTTTGTTTTAGATCGTATGCCATGTATAGTGGCCAGCGACCTGAAACGCCTGCTCGAGATTTGAATAAATTTTGCAAAACCATTGTTTCGACGCGAGTAAAATAGTGATATTCATCTACAAATACCCGATCAAATCCATCTCGTTCTTTTAGTTGATTCCATTCATGTGTTGAAAGATATCTTCCGAAATCAGCTACCATCTGATCCATGCTAAGATATTTTTCTTTATGAAGCTCAAGGCAATATGCACTATGTATTTCTAAGAGAATTTTTCTGTGATTCATAGTAGGTAATGACATTTGCCATGCCTCTCGATCTTCTTTTATATATCGTTCAGCATCAGTGGTGCCTTTTCTAATATTCTCTGCATCAATTGAACAAGCAAACTCATTCATTATTTCTTCAATAAGTGCATCTCGGGCGTCTAAGTCCTCCATTCTATCTGAAAAATCAGGGCATTCATTTAGTAGTCCGAATTTAATTCTTGCATCTGAGTTGGTTTGATTAATTGAATCGTTAATCATTACTCGTTGATAATCCCGTCCTTCGATTCCATCTAATGAGAGCGGGCTTAGTCCCTTTTTCTCATACCCTAACTGTAATTGAGCCAGTTCATAAAGTGTGCCGATCCATAGCCTAGGTTTTCCATCTTCTGTAAATAGATTTGCCCACCTTTCAGATGGATCTAATGCATATAACATGCCTCGGACTACTTCATGTGCAAGGGCTGAGCTATGCGTTAAAAATGCGAATCGATAATCTAAATTTTTATCCGCAGCGTCATAAAGATCTCGCAAACACTTTACGACCATTGCTTGTGTTTTTCCAGTGCCTGCGGCACCTCGTAACCTGAGAGGCCCATCGGTCGACTTATTTACAAAATTTAGTTGTTCTGAGTTAAGTCGTTTTTCGTACCATTCTAACAAGGTCCCACTTCCTGCTAGACGTAGACCCAAAGGTTCACTTAGTACAATCCCGTAATTTCCTCCATTTATTATTGGCTGAATATCGGTGATTAATGCATCAACGATCTGCTCCATTGCAAAAGTGTAACACTCAATGTCGATAGGAACATTGTCCAGATCTAATGCTTTTGATGTTACCGCAAATGCATAAATATTTGCTGTTCCGGCCGGTGATCTATCAAAACATATTCGTTCAACATTTCCACGTAAATATGACTCAGCATAGACTGATAATCTTGAACCTGCATGAAATTTTTGCCATGGAACGGGTACTGAAATGCCACGATCAAACTGTGTTAGGGCAACCCGAATTATTCGTTCAAAAACATTTCGACTTCTAGCGCTAGAGGAAAAGACACCATTCTCACCAATATATATTACGAGATAACCGCTGTTTTCGTCTGCTGCTTCCGATAGGATGTAGATATTATCTCCTATTACAACTCGACGCAATTTCCCAGATGTTTCAGGCAATTTAAACTCGCGAAACCATTCATCTTCCACTAGGGCTGAATCAAGTAGAGGAAGAGAATATTGATCAATTACTAATATTTTTGGTTTCATCTTATTTCCTTTGGGAAAATCTTTTCAATTAAAATATCTGCAGCCTCACCAGAGACCTTTTCGAATGGAGCGGGCATGCCAATTCGAGAAAAAAGGAATGAGAATTTCTGAACAACTGCGTACCTTAAGTTGTCATTAAATCTACCTATTCTATGAAATGAATTTTTTTGGCCTACTATTTTTTCTTCTAGTTCTGAATTAAATATTAAATTTGATTTGGTCGTTGATATTGATCTTAAAAGAATAATGAAGCAAAAATCATCCTCGCCTGGAATTTCAGGTACCACAAAAAAATCTGGAAACCCGTCGCTAGAATTTAAATATTCACGAATTCTACTTTCTTGTGTTTTTTTATCTATTCCTACAATTTCCCAGCATTGGCATAGAGTGTGAAGTCTATTTTTCTTAGGCGGTCTGATCGATAGTTCGATTCCCTTCAGCGTGCTTTCTAATTTTTCTTCAATTTTTTTATCTTTTGGGTATATTAAATTGAGAATTTCCGAAGCAGATTTTTCTAGAAGCCACTCGCATAGATTTGAATGAGATAGTTCGGAAAGTTTTTGATGATTTTTTCTTATAATGGAATTTATTTTATCTAGGCAATATGTTGAGTATTTGGCACTAAATTTTCGCAATTGTTCTTCGCACCAAATATTTTCCAGATATTCCATTGCCGGTATTATTTCCAGCCATGAATAGTTGGTTCCTGACTTCTTTTGTGCTATGTCGCAATCCGCCGTTAGTACGAATCCCCATTGTGCTCTTTTATTTTTCCTATTTGGATTTTGCTTTATTATATCGCCCTGGCGTAGCTCTTGATTTGTTTCTACAGAGGTAAAAGATTCACTCATTTTTATTCGCATATCCTTTTGATGTTTGTTATTTTTCAGGGGCGTATGTTGTTGCTTTTATTCTATTGCTAATTAATTGAGAATTAATGTAAAAATTATATATTTTGCGCCACCCCCACAATCACCACCGCCGACGGCACCAGCAAAAACTGCGCAATCAGCGTCCCCGCCAATCTGCTCCCCACCAGCCACACCACCGCGCGCCGGAATTGCGATTCTTCGATCTTGCCCTCGATGACGTCATCCGTCATGCCCGACATGTGCGGGTCGATGAAGACGGCCATCATGATTGTGGCGCCGCCGTTGATGATTGATGACAGCGTGCTGGAGGTCACGCGCACGCTGGGGTCCAGCACGCCCGCGTACAGGGCCGCGAAGACGCCTACCGTCCACAGGGCCGTGGCGATGACGTTCATGGCTGTCATGGAAATCGATACGCCGGATTGTTGGCGCAGGCCCGTGACGTTGGCGGGCTTGGGCAGGCTGGCGGAGGTCTTGAGGTAGGGCAGGCCGCCCTTGAAGACGGCGTGCAGCAGCAGTTTTGGTACCGACCTGTGCACCTGGAAATGCTCGACGGCGCGGCAGAAAGCGCGCTGGAAGGTGGGGATAAGGATTGCGCCCAGTATCGTCGCCAGGCTGGCGGAGAACAGCAGCCAGCGGAAGTCGACCAATAAGGTGCTGGCGGCAACATGGTGGTCTATGCGCGTTTCCACGCGCTTGGCCAGGAATGGTCCAAGGAATGAGTTCGAAGTGCGCGACAGCAGCATCAGAATGCTGAACAGGGCCAGCGACACGGCGATGCGCCGCGTGCGGATGCCGGCGATGCGCACGGAGTAGGCGAGGGTGCCGATGATGTGGATGATGAACGTCAGTGCGCAAATCAACAGCAATTGCTTGTCCATCACAACCTTGCAGTAAAGAAAATGTCATTCCATGCTGCCATGGAGTTACTTATTTTTCAACTGCAAATAAGATAATTTTCTTATTAATTGGGTTTGGTGGTGTTTTGGGCGTTTGTATGCAGTTGGCGGTTTTTCACCCCAAAGGCAGAAACTGGGGTCAGACCCTTAGGGTCTGACCCCGGCCCTTGCTCTGGGTTTGGCTATGCTTTCATCGGAGGCAAGATTCGTTCCCGCCGCTTGCATTCCACCCCCGCGCCCTCATCTGGGTGGCAATGGTAGCCTGTAGCGCTGCCTCATTTGAACCAACCAGGAGAACCGCCATGAGTTTCGATTCCTTTCTGTCCAAACTGAAGACCAAAGCCAGTGAACTGAAAACCGAAGCGCTGAAGTACAAGAACAAGGATTTCCTGAATGCCGCGATGGCGGGTTCGGCCTTGATTTCCATGGCCGACGGCAGCGTCAGTGCGGAAGAGAAGCAGAAGATGGTCAAATTCATTGAAAGCAATGATGCGCTGTCGGTGTTTACCACCACGGACGTGATCAAGGCGTTCCAGGACTATGTCGGCCAGCTGGAGTTCGACAAGGATATCGGCGAAGCCAAGGCGTATCAGGCGCTGGGCAAGATGAAGTCGAATGTGGAGGCGTCGCGCTTGCTGGTGCGCATGATTATCGCCGTCGCTTCGTCAGACGGCAATTTCGACGCCAACGAGCAGCGCGTGGCCAGCAAGATCGCGCGCGAGCTGGGCTTGACTCCGGCGGAGTTCGAGCTGCAGTAACTGCCAGGCCAGCCGGCTCTGGCTTGCTGGCTAGCTTAGCTCTTGTCCCACCACGGCGGCGTGCCCGAAGACCAGGGGCACGCCATTTCCAATTCGTTGATCCTGTAGCGGATCTCTATCACCTGGCCATGGTGAAACGGACCGCGTCGCCAGTCGCCGGAGTCAAAGACGTAGCCTTTGCCCTTGATGCAGTGGTGGTTCGGATTGTTGCCGATGGGGCCGGTAGAGTGCAGGGTGACGCGCACTTCGCCGTTGGCGTCCAGCGGGGCGTCGCCGCCCATGAACAGTGGATCCGAGCCGACGTCGCAGACAGTGGTGCTACCTATCTTGCTGCAGTGCTTGATATACGTTTGCTGGCGCGCATTGGCCAGGTAATCGTCATGCCGCATCGGCTTGCCGTCATCATAGGTAAAGCGCAGGATGACTTGCGTGGGTTCGCTGGCCGGATGGCGGGTGGTGCTGGTGCAGGCGGCGCTGACCAGGGCCAGCAAGGGCCAGGCCAGCAGGCGCAGGGTGCGTCGCAGCAGGCGGGCTGGAATCTTTTCAGTCTGGGACATGGTGCTCCATGGAGAGTGGCTGCGGCGGCGTCGCGCCGAAGGCGGCGATCATAGCATGCAACTATTTTTCCCCGCAGCACGCCTGCGGCAACGCTAGCGCGCCGCGATCGGCAGCGCCGCCACCCGTTCCAGCTGCATGCTGCCGTCGGCAAGGCGCTGCGGCGGCACCATCATCACCAGTTCCCCTGTCACCGTGCCGTCGCTGCGGCGGTCGATGCGCACCTTGAGCTTGCGGTCGAGGGCGACAAATACGTTGGGCGCGGCGGCGACGATGCGGTGTTCCTCGCCGTCGCCCACCTTGGCATACTGCAAGCCGCCGTACTGGCGCAGGCGCAAGCTCTGGCCATTGGCCAAGGTGTACTCGCCCGCATATGGCTGGAAGTCTTCGCGGCTGAGGTAGCGGGGCTGGGCGGGCGGCGTGATGCGCAGCGACAGGGCCGGCACTTCGACCGTGCGCTGCGGCGGCAGCACCTGGGCCGTGGCCAGGGCGCTGGCGGCGATGACGATGATGGTAATCACGGTATTTTTCATGGTGAATACTCCTTTCTGATGGTTGGGCTGGCGCTCTGGTGGATCTTGGCGATCAGCTCGCCCTGGCGCGCCGTGCCCGTCTTGTCGTAGATGTGGTGCAGATGCGTCCTGACGGTGTTGATGGAGACGCCCGTATCGGCGGCGATGCGGTCGATGGCGGTGCCTTGCGCCAGCGCCTGGGCCACCAGCGCTTCGGCCTGCGTCAGGTCAAACAGCTGCTGCAATGCAGGGGCGGCGATGGCTGCCGCCAGCCGGGCAATGCAGGCTGCGTTCCAGGCCGGGACCGAACAGGGCCAGTGCGCTGGCGTTCGCGTAGAGCACGTCGAGCCGGCCATCGACCAGCAGCACGGCCGTGCCGAGCGCATCGAGCGCCGCGCGCGTGGTGCGTGCCTGCATGCCGCTCTGGGCCAGGCGGGAACGGATGTGCAGGGCGCGCTGCAGGTGGGGCAGCAGCGCTTGCAGTTGCGCCTGCACCAGTGGGCTGTCCGCAAACGGCCCCTGCGTGCGCTGGCGGTGCACACCCAGCTGGGCAGATTCCCCGGGCGCCATGGGCAAGATCGCGCAGATGACGTGGTAAAGGTCATGCGGGCGGCAAAAGTCGGCATAGAATTCCGTGCGCTCGAAATCGCGCGGACGAATGTGCTCTGCGCAGTCGTGAACCTGGCCCACGCCCAGGCGGTATGCCACTTTCGCCCAGATATCGTGCTGCCAGTAATACGCTTCATACGCGCTGCTGGCCTCCTTGCCGAAGTGGCCCGCCGGATTGAGCAGCTGCGCGCCGCTGTCGCTTTGCAGGATCAGGATGGTCTCACTGCCGCCGCCGAAGGCATCGGCCAGGTCGCGGCACAGCTGTGGCCACAGTGCATCGTCGAGCGCGGCGTCATACAGGCGGGCGATCAATCCCTGCTGCTGCGCTGTCATCGGCATGTCCATGGCGTCCGCCAGCTCATGCCATGCCGTCAGCGGCCGGGAAAGCCCAGCGTGGCCAGATGCTCGCCCTGCGCGCTGCCATCGGCCAACTGGCGTGCCGGCACCACCATCACCAGCTCGCCACCCACGCTGCCATCGTCGTGATGGTCGATGCGCACTTTCAGCTGACGGTCCAGCGCCACGAAGGCGTTGCGGCTGGTGGCGACGATGCGGTGTTCGGGCTGGTTGCCGATGCGCGCATACATGATGCTGCCGGAGCGGCGCAGCTGCAGGGTGTCGCCATTTGACAGGTCGTAGGCGCCTGCGAAGTTCAGGAAGTCTTCGCGCAGCATGTAATGGGGCTGGTCCGGAACGTCGATGCGCAGCGAGTGACCGGGCACTTCCACGGTCTTGTCTTGCGGCAGGGTTTGCGCACTCGCCGCCAGGCAGGTGGCTGACAGGCCCAGCAATGTGCTCAGGATGATGGTTTTCATGATGTCGTCCCTCGATGGTTGAGTGCCCCTTGCGCGTGGCCCGGTCGGGCGGGCGTGAGGCTGAAGCCAGTCTAGGCAAGGGCGCTGCGCGGCGCATCATTCATCCGAATGAGATGGGGATTGATATTTTGCGGGGTGCGGTTATCTGGCGTCAGGCAAAGCCGACCAAGGCGCCGCGCCGTCAAAAATCTTTCATCAACGCAATCTCGCGCGGCAAGTTGTGGCGCGTGATGTAAGATTCGCACTATGTCCGATTTCACATTTTCCGATTGCCCATGAGTTCAATAATGATCCCCGACGTCGCCCTGGTCGACAATACCGAACAACGCACGCCGCTGGTGCTCGTGCTGGACTGTTCCGGCAGCATGGATGGCGAACCCGTCTCGCTGCTCAACGATGGCCTGGCCTTGCTGGAGCAGGAACTCAAGTCCGACGTGATCGCCGCCAAGCGCGTGCGCATCCTGGTGATTCAATATGGCGCCCACGATGAAGCGGTGGTGGCCAGCAACTGGTGCGACGCCATGGATTTCACCGCGCCCCGCCTTGAGGCGAACGGCACCACGCCGACCGGCGCGGCCGTGGAACTGGCCCTGGCGGAAATCGAGCAGGAAAAACAGCGTTTCCGCGCCGCTGGCGTGGCGTACACGCGGCCCTGGCTGTTCTTGATGTCGGACGGCGAGCCGACGGACCGCTGGCAGCACGGCGCCGAACAGGCGCGCGCGGCCGAGCAGGCGAATAAAGTGGCGATCTTCCCCATCGCCGTGGGCGACCACGCGAATATCGATACCCTGGGGCAGTTTTCCAGCCGTGGCGAACGGGGCGTGAAGCAGCTGAAAGGCTTGCAGTTCCGCGAACTGTTCCTGTGGCTGAGCGCCAGCATGCAGGTGGTGTCGCAATCGCGTCCCGGCGCGCAGGCGCAGCTGGCCTCGACGGACGGCTGGTCCGTCGTCAATACGTGAAAGCCCGCTGATCCATGACTGCGGTACAGAATACCTGGCGCGTGTTCGGCGCGTCCGTCACGGGCAAGGCGCACCTGGATAAAGCCATCCCTTGCCAGGATGCGCACGCGCACGCCGTCGTGGGCGACGTGCTGGTGGCCATCGTCTGCGATGGCGCCGGTTCGGCCAGGCTCAGCGAACAGGGCGCGCAGTTTGTTGCCGCGCACACCGTGCAGGCGCTGGCTGGCCGTCTGGAGCAGGGCGCCAGCGTGCAGGATTTGCACGACGGCGCGCTGGCGGGCACCCTGGCGCAGATCCGCGCTGCGCTCGACGACATCGCCCGCGCCGCCAACGCCACCCTCGACGACTACGCGGCCACGGTCGTCGGCGTGGTCATGGGGCAAGATGCCGGCTTCTTTTTCCACCTGGGCGATGGCCTGGGCGTGGCGCAACTGGGCGATGGGGGCGAACTGATCTCGCTGCCCGCCAATGGCGAATACGCCAACGAAACCTATTTTCTGTCGGGAGAGCGCTGGCGCGAACAGCTGCGCCTGCTGCCGATATCCCAATCCGTGCGCGGCGTCGTGCTGATGTCGGACGGCTGCATGCCCTTTGCCATGAGCAAGAACAATGCGGCGCTGTACGCACCGTTCATGGATGCCGTGCAAGGCTATCTGCGCACGGTCGACAGCGTGGAGCTGGGCAACGAAGCATTGGCATCCACCTTGGCCGACCCGCGCACGCACCAGATCACGGGCGACGACAAGACCCTGCTGCTGGCCTTGCGCGCATGAGCCGCAAGCAAGGAGTTGCGCCCGGTCTGAGTCCGGGCGGCAAGATATGGCTCGACAAAGTCCGTAGCCTGGTGCTGGGAAAACTCGTCAAGAGTGGCGGCGCGGGCAGCGTGTATTTGCTGCCGGACGCGCCCGCGCAGGTGGCCAAGCTGTACCATCCGCACCTGGACCGGGCCGCCAACCGGCGCAAGCTCGAAGCGATGCTGGAGTTGTCGCCCGAGCTGCCGGACCAGCTGGAAAACGGCAAGCGCTACGTGCAGATTGCGTGGCCGCAGGCGGCCGTGTTCGACGGCCAGGGCGGCTTCGCCGGTTTCGTCATGCCCTTGCTGGACATGGCGCAGACGGCCGAGCTGGAACAGATCATGCAGGAGAGGCAGGCGCGCGCGGCCGG
The DNA here is from genome assembly GCF_002813325.1 of Janthinobacterium sp. 64. Taxonomy (NCBI): domain Bacteria; kingdom Pseudomonadati; phylum Pseudomonadota; class Betaproteobacteria; order Burkholderiales; family Oxalobacteraceae; genus Janthinobacterium; species Janthinobacterium sp. 64. The sequence goes on from NZ_PHUG01000001.1 coordinate 708,690, forward strand.
CTTGCCCACGGGACTCGGTCCCAAGCTGACCCTGGCTGCCAACCTGGCCGCTGTCCTCGATGCCTTGCACCAGCAGCAGCATTACGTGGTCGATTTAAAGCCCGTGAATCTGCGCTTTTACCGCGATTCGCTGTACATCGCCATGCTCGATTGCGACGGTTTCAGCATCCAGGGCCATGCCGAGCGTTTTCCTGCGGAGCAATTCACGGCCGACTACCTGGCGCCGGAATTCCAGCGCAAGGGCATGCCGGCGGGCACGGAAATGGCGCAAGACCGCTTTGCGCTGGCCGTCGTCATCTTCCAGTTGCTCAACTTTGGCATTCACCCGTACAGCGGGCGGCCCGGCAATGCGCAAGTGGCGACCGATATTCCCGGGCGTATCCGCGACGGCTGCTATGCGTATGGGATCAAACGCCACAAGCAGCTGGCGCCGAACGCCACCAGCGGCCATGCGCTGATGCCGCCAGAACTGCGCGCCATGTTCGACCGCGCTTTTTCGCAATCCCCCAAACCGCAGCGGCCGTCGGCAGCCGACTGGGCACAATTGCTGCGCGGCTATGCGCAGCGCAGCGGCGGCAAGTTGGTCGTGTGCGCCGCGAATCCCGAACATCAGCATTTTGCCGGCTTCGGCTGCGCCGCCTGTGCGCGCGACAAGGTCATCGTCGCGGCCGGGCAGGCGTCCGTGCAGGCGCAGCAGATGCAGTTGCAACAGCAATCGTTGCCACAGCAGCGCAGCCCGCGCGGCGCGCACGGCGCGCATCATACGGCGCCGGGGCAGACGCCCGTACGGCTGCCTGCAGGCGGTGGGCAGGCCAATGCGGTCGGCATTTCCGGCAAGGGCTGGGCCGTGGTGGTGCTGCTGATCGTGCTGTTCCTGATCGGCTTTACGGCCTGGATCTCGTCGTCCGATGAAGTCAAGGACAAGGCCGCCCTGCAGGCGCAGGCCGAGCAGGCGGCAGGCCTGGAAGTATTTGGCTGGCGCCCGCGCAAGGCGGCCGGTTTCCAGCCGTCCGATGCGCGCAAGGCCGTGCGCAGCCTGTCGCAAGCGATCAGCAAGGGCGACGATGACGCCGTCACGCGCGGCTTGCAACTGTTGTACCGTTCCGGCCAGGAAAAGCCGTCCGGCTACGGCATCGATCGCACGCAGGCGCAGCTGCGCGCCTCGTTGCTCGAGGGCCTGGGCTGGGTGCCCGGCTATGAGCCGGGGCTGGTCGCGACCTATCTCGACCTGCTACAAGCGAACCCGCGCGACCATCTGGTGGCGGCGGCCATGGGCCGCATGCATCTGAGCCTGAACGAACCGCAGGCGGCGCGCCAGTACTTCGAGCAAGCCGTGTGGGCACGCCCGACCGATGGCACGGCCTGGCTGGGCATCGCGGCCGCGGCGCAGCTGCGCGGCGGCGACGAGGGCGATGCCGTCAATCTGGTGGCGCTGGCGCAGCTGACGGCTTACCGCTACGCCGTGGAGCATGCCTTGCCAACCGAGCCGGGCCAGCCGGCCGACAATGGCGTGGCGCGCATGACGCAGCGCATGGACCTGAACGCCAAGGTGCTGCGCCTGGCGCAGCCGGGCGCTTACCAGAAACGCTGGGACAAGGTGCTGGCCGAGGGCGCGCTGCTGGCAGCCAAACTCAAGGCCATGCCGCCCTTGCGGGACCAGGTCGGCAGTGTACAGCGCGAGACGATGACGACGGTTGCCTATGGCGTGCTGGACGAAAAGCACGCAAGGGGTGAAAACCGCTTGACCCTGACCATTGCGGCCGACGGCACCCTGAGCTATGCGGCGGCCGAGTTGCCGATGGAGCCGATGCTCAACAAGGTGCTGCTCGACAGCGTCAAGCGCTGGACCTATTTGCCGGCCGTGCAGCACGGTCAATTGCAGGATGCCAAGGTGGTGGTGCTCGTGCGCTACCGCGATGGCCGGGTCAGCTTCGAGCCGGGCGGTGTGGCCGTCACGGCGGATAATTAAAGGAATAGCATGAAAATCAAGACGATATGCGCCGTGCTGGGCGCATCCTTGCTGGCCTCAGGCATGGCGCAGGCGGACATCGTGCAGCGCCTGGTGGTAACAGCCATGGCGGCCGAGCCAGATAGCGAAGGCGGCGATGTGTTCAGTATTGCGGGCAAGACGGCTTGCGGCGGCAAGCAGATACGCATGGATGCGCGCTCGGTGAACCTGGACGAGGCGCCGTACGAGGCGCTGAAAGCGGGGCTGGCCAAGCAGATCCGCAGCAAGACGCCCATGCTCGTCACCCTGAAAAAATGCCCGGACGATGTGAGCGTGCCCATCGTGCGCAAGATCGCCGACTGCACGCCCGGCACTTGTGCCGATGGCCAGGCGCGGCTGTACCTGCACGAGCGTTTCTACCCCATCGAGCAGGAAAAGGCGCCGAATGTGCTGATCTTGCCCTTGCCAAAAGGCAAGCAGCCTGGCACGTGGAAGGTGGAGATTTACAGCGTGGCGGGCCACAAGCTGCGCCTGTCGGGCCAGGTCAACCGCGCCGATTATGCATCCGGCGAGTTGGTGGGCGGCTATGTCTCGTATTACCCGGATGGCAAGATCGAGAAACAGGTGGCGCAGGATGGGCAGGGCCGTCAGCATGGCATCGGCAGCAAGTATTTTCCCGATGGCACGCTGGAGCTGCGTGGTGACTGGCGCCATGGCTTGCCAGAAGGCGAGCATCAGCGCTATCACGCGACCGGCAAGTTGAGTGAAACGAGCATCTACCGCGATGGCAAGCAGCTCGACGGGCCAGTGCAGACGTTTGATGAAAATGGCAAGCTGAGTAGCAGCTACACTTTGCGCGGCGGCAAGATGGAAGGCGAGATGCTCACATACTTCCCTGATGGAAAAATCTCCAGCCGCGCGGAAATGCAGAACGGTAAGTTCAATGGCGTGAGCACGAATTACTACCCGGATGGCGCCGTGCAAGCCAGGATGACGCAGGTTAACGACTTGCCCACGGGCGAGGCAATGGAATTCTATGCGGACGGCAAGGTGAAAAGCCGCCAGCAATATGGAGACAAGGGCGGGCTGCTCAGTATCCAGCGCTACAGCCCTCAGGGCGTGCTGGTGCTGGAACGGAAATGGGATGCACGACTGCGCGAACAGGGCACGTCGCGCTCGTGGTACGAGAACGGCAAGCCGGAACAAGCCATCGACTACGTGAACGACCGGCGCGACGGCTGGAGCCGCAGCTGGCACGAGGATGGCAGTTTGAAGGGCGAATGCCAGTACCTGGCCGGCAAGGCCCAGGGCGGCTGCGGCGAAGCGCCGCCAGCGCCGGAACTGCAGCGCAAGGAGCAGGCATGGCGCGCCTTGTGAAGCATGTGCTGCTGGCAACGCTGCTGTGGCCGGTACTGGCCCACGCCGAGATCGAACAGCGGCAAGTGGTCAGCGCGATCAAGGCGACGCCCGACGGCGATGTGCTGACCCTGGCCAGCGACAGCGGCTGCGGCGGCAGGGAGGTGCTGATGGATGCCGTGTCCGTGGGCCTGGACGCGCAGCAATACGCCGCCATGAAGCAGCAATTGGCCAAGCTGATACGTGACAAAACGCCCTTGTTGATGCGTATCAGATCTTGTCCCGCGCCAGGTGGCGCCGGACCGCTTGGCATGCCCGATGTCGGCAAGCTGGGCGGTTGCGAGCCGCAAGCCTGTACCGATGGCAAGGCGCGCCTGTACCTGAATCACAATCTGACGCGCGGCGAAGTCAAGGAACATGCGCGCTATGCGCTGGTCGTCCCGCTGCCGCCAGGCAAGACGCGCGCCACCTGGCAAGTCGAGATCTATCACGTGCGCGAAGGCGAGCCGAAGCGGCTGATTGGCGAGGTCAACGATCCCGATTACCTGCGCGGCAAGCTGGTGGGCAACTACAGCATGTACTACCCGCATGGCCAGTTGGAAATGCAGGTGGAGCAAGATGGCCGCGGCGTGCAGGAAGGTGTGCAGACCCTGTATCGTCCTGAGGGCCAGATTTCCATGCGCAACACGTGGCGCAATGGCGTGCAGGAAGGCGAACAGCGGACCTATCACGATACGGGCAAGCTGAACGAGGCCAGCCAGTACGTGAACGGCGCCCGCGCCGATGGCCTGGTGGAAACCTTCGATGAGGATGGCAAGTTGCGCACGCGCATGAATCAGATCAAGGGCCAGACGGAGGGCGAGCTGCTGCTATTTTATCCCGATGGCACGGTGGAAAGCCGCAGCCGGTACGAGAACGGCATCCAGTCAGGACCGAGCACCGGCTACTTCCCGGATGGCAAGGTGCAGCGTACAACGCAATACGTGGACGACAAGCCGGCCGGCGACAGCGTCGAGTATTACCCGGATGGCACAGTGGCCAGCAAGCGCACGCACAGCGGCCACTTCGTCTTGCGCAGCGAACAGCGCTTCAGCCGGGCCGGCATATTGATGGTGCAGAAACAGTGGAACGCGGGCGGCCGCGAGGAGGGCGCGCTGCGTTCCTGGCATGCGAATGGCAAGCCGCGTCAATTGATCGAGTATGTCGATGGCGAGCGCCAGGGCTGGACGCGGCACTGGCGGGAAGATGGTAGCCTGGAAAGCGAATGCCGCTATGTGGCGGACGAGCCGCATGGGGAGTGCACGGGGGCGTCCGCGAAGATGTCGTACACGGAAGATGGAATTGAGTTTGAGATGCCGGAGCAGTGAAGCATGTCAATTAACCCAAGACAAGGACTGGGGTCAGACCCGTCGGGTCTGACCCCGGCTCTTTGCCTGAGGGTTCGGTGATGCTATCGGCTTACAAATAGTCTAGGACTGCGGCGTAACATTACCGGTGCGGCGGCGTCAGCACACTGGCGATTGCCTTCGGCAAGGTTTCCGGATAATCGCGGCTGAAGTGCAGACCGCGGCTTTCGCGGCGCGACAGGGCGCTGTTGACGATCATCGAGGCCACGTCGACGAGGTTGCGCAGTTCCAGTAAATCGTGCGTGATGCGGAAGTTGCGGTAGTACTCGTCGATTTCTTCCTTCAACAGGGCGATGCGGTGCTGGGCCCGCTCCAGGCGCTTGGTCGTGCGCACGATGCCCACATAATTCCACATGAAGCGGCGCAGCTCGTCCCAGTTGTGGGCAATGACCACTTCCTCGTCCGCATCGGTGACGCGGCTTTCATCCCAGTCGGGCAGGTACGGCGTGCCCAGCTTTTCCTTGCTTTCGATATCCTGCGCGCAGGCGCGGCCGATGACGATGCATTCCAGCAAAGAGTTCGATGCCAGGCGGTTTGCGCCATGCAGGCCCGTGCAGGCCGTCTCGCCGACCGCATACAGGCCCGGCAAGTCGGCGCGGCCCGCCAGGTCCGTCACCACGCCGCCGCAGGTGTAGTGGGCGGCGGGCACGATGGGGATAGGCTGCTTGGTGATGTCGATGCCCAGTTCCAGGCAGCGCGCGTAGATGGTGGGGAAGTGTTCGATGAGGAATGCGGCCGGCTTGTGGCTGATGTCCAGGTGCACGTAGTCGAGACCGCGTTTCTTGATTTCGAAGTCGATGGCGCGCGCCACCACGTCGCGCGGCGCCAGTTCTGCCCGCTCATCGTGGGCCAGCATGAAGCGCGTACCCGCTGCCGCGCCCGCTTCAGGCGGCAGTTTCAGCAAGCCCCCTTCGCCACGGATGGCTTCGGTGATCAAAAACGATTTGGCATAGGGGTGGTACAGGCAAGTCGGGTGGAACTGGATGAATTCCATGTTCGACACGCGGCAGCCCGCGCGCCAGGCCATGGCGATGCCGTCGCCGCTGGCCGTGTCGGGGTTGGTGGTATATAAATACACCTTGCCGGCGCCGCCCGTGGCCAGCACGGTGTGCTCGGCGGCGAAGGTCAGCACTTTACCCGTTTGCTCATCCTGCACGTACAGGCCGTGGCAATGCGGTTGCGCGTTGCGCTGGGTCGGCTTCATGCCCAGCTTGTCGGAGGTGATCAGGTCGATCGCGCAATGGTGTTCGAACAGGCTGATGTTCGGGTGGGCGCGTACCTTTTCTTCCAGCGTCACTTGCACGGCATGGCCTGTGGCGTCGGCTGCGTGGATGATGCGGCGCTGGCTGTGTCCGCCTTCGCGGGTCAAATGAAACCCCAGCTCGGCCGTGGCGTCGCGCGTAAACGGCACGCCTTGCTCGATCAGCCATTCGATGGCTTCGCGGCCGTGCTCGACGATGTAGCGCGTGGCGCTCTCGTCGCACAGGCCGCCGCCCGCGATCAGGGTGTCTTCGATGTGTTGCTGGTGGCTGTCGCCCGAGTCCAGCACGGCCGCGATCCCGCCCTGCGCCCAGTTGCTGGCGCCATCGAGCAGCGCGCGTTTGGAAATGATCGCGACGGTGCGCGTCTCAGCTAAATGCAGTGCAACCGATAAACCCGCCAGGCCACTGCCGACAATCGCTACATCAAATTTCATGACATTCATCTCTTTTAGGGGAAGCATACTATATGCCATTTCCCCTCATTCGGTAATGTGTTGAGATAAATTATGCAAGCGAAAGATAGCTGGGGCCGTAGCTTGTGGCGCATCAATGTCTTCGCGGAACAGTTCGCCATCATGGCAAGACAGCCGCAAGCCGCCCCGTGCGCGGCGTGATGCTTTTTGCCGCAGGAGGAACCATGATCCGCATCTTCAGCCATTATGTCTCGAAAACAGCATTTATCTTGCTGTTGCTGGAAATCCTGATCCTGCTGCTGTCGGCCACCCTGACATCGATGCTGTGGCTGGCGGACGGCAGCCGCGTGCTGCGCGTGGGCGAGATCTACCTGTCGTCCACGATCTTTGCGCTGGTCATCGTTTTCAGCATGAGCGCGCTGGGCATGTACCAGCACCGCTCGCGCGAAGACATCCGCAATACGCTGTTGCGCATCCTGCCGTCGTTCGCGCTGGGTTTTGCCGTACTCAGTGTGTTGATCCGTTTTATCCCTTCCTTGCATTTCGGGCGTGGCAGCGTGCTGATCTTCGGCCTGGGCGCCATCGGCGTGCTGCTGGCGCGCCTGGTGGTGTTCAAGTCGTCACAATCGACGCTGATGGAAGGCCGGCTGATCCTGGTGGGCGGCGGGGCGCTGGCGCGCGAATGCATGGACTTGGCAGCGAGCAAGAGCGGTTTCCACCAGTTTACCGTCGTCGGCTGCATCGATGTGGCGGGAGAGCAATGCTGTGTGCCGGCCTCGGCCTTGCTGCCGGCCGAACCGTCGCTGCTGGCCATGGCCCAGCGCCATGCCGCGCATGAAATCGTCGTTTCCGTCAGCGACCGGCGCAATGGCGCGTTTCCTGCCAAGCAACTACTGGAATGCGCGCTGGGTGGGGTCAAGGTGATCGACGCGGCCACGTTTTTCGAGCGCGAAGCGTGCCAGATCCGCATCGATTCATTGCAACCGAGCTATCTGATCTACGGCGGCGGCTTCGACCAGAGCTTTTTCCGCGCTAGCTCGAAGCGGATGTTCGACCTGGCGGCAAGCAGCATCATCTGCCTGGCGGCGCTGCCCGTGATGCTGGCCACGGCCCTGTGTATTCGGCTGGAAGATGGCGGCCCCGTGTTTTACCAGCAAGAGCGGGTGGGGCGCGACGGCTTGCCCTTCAACGTGCTGAAATTTCGCAGCATGCGCTGCGATGCGGAGCGCGATGGCAAACCCATCTGGGCGCTGGCCAACGATGCGCGCATCACGCGCGTGGGCAATCTGATCCGCAAGCTGCGCATCGACGAGTTGCCGCAGATGCTCAATGTGTTTCGCGGCGAGATGAGTTTTGTCGGACCACGGCCCGAACGTGCCTATTTTGTCGAGCAATTGAAGGAACAGGTGCCGTACTACAACATCCGTCACAGCATCAAGCCTGGCATCACGGGCCTGGCCCAGGTGCGCTATCAATATGGCGCTTCCGTCGACGATGCCGTCAAGAAGCTGCAATACGATTTGTATTATGTGAAAAACAATAGCCTGTTCCTCGACTTGCTGATCTTGCTCGACACGGTGCAGGTGGTGCTGTTTGGCAAAGGCAGCCGATGATGCGGGAGCAGTCGGACTGGCTGGCGGCAGCCGATGCGGCGGCGCTCAGCCATGGCCTGGCGTCGCTGGCCTTCTTCGTGCTGGCGCTGCTACTCATCAGCAACTGGCGCGCGCGGCAAAATGTGCGCGCCTTGCTCGTGGCGTGCCTGGCGACGGGTGGCTGGGCCACGGGCACGGTGGTGCTGGTGCTGCTGGGGCAACGCACCGCGCTGGCCGGCGATGCGCTCGAATTGCTGCGCACCCTGGCCTGGCTGCTGTTTTTGCTGCTGCTGATCGAACCGTCGCGGCCCCGCCTGCGCCTGGTACTGGTGGGCATCGTCCTCACGGCGCTGGCGCCCGCGTTGTCCGCGCTGGCCTCGTCGTGGCTGGCGCTGCCTTTGCCTGCGCGCATCATCGCCAGCGTCAGCCGTTTGCTGCTGGCCGTGCTGGGCATGCTGCTGGTGGAACAGTGGTACCGCAACACGCCTCCCTTGAAACGCTGGGGCATCAAGTTTGCCTGCCTGGGCGTGGGCGGCTTGTTTGCCTACGATTTTTATCTGTACAGCGATGCATTGCTGTTTCGCGCGATCAACGACGATATCTGGTCCGCGCGCGGCATCGTCGACGCCCTGTGCGCGCCGCTGCTGGCCGTGTCGGCCGCGCGCAATCCCGGCTGGGCGCTGGGCCTGTCCGTTTCGCGCCAGATGCTGTACCGCTCGGCCGCCTTGCTGGGCTCGGCGATCTATCTGCTGGCCATGGCGGCCAGCGCCTATTACTTGCGCTATTTCGGCGGCACCTGGGGTTCCTTGATGCAGATGGCATACCTGGGCGGGGCGGCCCTGCTGCTGGCGGGCGTGCTGTTTTCCGGCAGCTTGCGCGCCAAGCTCAAGGTCTATATCAATAAACATTTTTACAATGCCATCTTCGATTACCGCGAAGAATGGCTGAGATTTACGCGCGCGCTGTCCGAAGACGGGCCAGCCTTGGGCGAACGCACGATACAGGCCATGGCGCAGCTGGTGGAAAGCCGCGCCGGCGCGCTGTGGATCTTGCGCGAACAGGGGCAGTTCGCTCCCGCCGCCAGCTGGAACTGGCCGCCTGGCACGTGGAGCGAACCGGCGTCCGGCCCCCTGTGCCAGTTCCTGGAGGCAAGACTATGGGTGATCGACGTGCCCGATTGTGTGCAAAATCCGGGCCAGTATGGCGGTTTGCGCTTGCCGCCGGCACTGCTGGCGCTGCCCGATGTATGGCTGCTGGTGCCCTTGATGCTGCATGGCCAGCTGTTCGCCTTTGTGGCACTGGCGCGGCCCCGCACGCACATCAGCTTGAACTGGGAAATCCGCGACGTGCTGAAAATTGCCGGCAGCCAGGCCGCCAGCTACCTGGCCCACCGCGAATCGCTCGACACCTTGACGGTGGCGCGCCAGTTCGATTCGTTCAACCGCATGTCCACGTTTATCGTGCACGACCTCAAAAACCTCGTGTTCCAGCTGTCCTTGCTATTAAGCAATGCGGAAAAGCACCGCGCCAATCCCGCATTTCAGGAAGACATGCTGGGCACGCTCGACCATTCCGTGCAGAAAATGAAGACCTTGCTGCAGAAGCTCGCGCGCGGCGAGGCGCCGGAAGCACCGGCGCCGCTGCTGCTCGACGGCTTGCTGCGCCAGGCCGTGGCAGCCAAGGCCAGCCTGGCGCCGGCACCCCGGCTGGAAATCGTCGATGGCGAGCTGACGGTGCTGGCCAACCGCGCGCGCCTGGAACGGGTGCTGGGCCATTTGATCCAGAACGCCATCGAGGCGACGGCCAGCGATGGCACGGTGGACGTGCGGCTGCGGCGCGTACAGCATACGGCCGTGGTGGAACTCGACGATACGGGGCAGGGCATGAGCGAGCAATTCATCCGCGAGCGCCTGTTCAAGCCGTTCGACACGACCAAGACGGCGGGCATGGGCATCGGCGTGTTTGAAAGCCGCGAATACCTGCGCGAAGTGGGCGGCAGCCTGGAAGTGCGCAGCGAGCCGCAAGTAGGCACGACGTTTCGCATGATCTTGCCGCTGTATGCGGCCATGGGGTCTGACCCGCCGGGTCATACCCCAGATTTCCGCTGTTCTACCCGTTGACTGGAGTGCATACGCATGGCGAAACAAAAACTGCTGGTCATCGAAGACGATCCCGGCCTGCAAAAGCAGCTGCACTGGAGTTTTGACGGCTATGACGTCTTGCTGGCGGGCGAGCGCGAAACGGCGCTGGCGCTGGTGCGGCGCCACCAGCCGGCCGTGGTGACGATGGACCTGGGCTTGCCGCCCGACCCGGACGGCGCCACGGAAGGGCTGGCCACCCTGCAGCAGATCCTTGCGCTGGCGCCGGACACGAAAGTCATCATCCTCTCGGGCAACCAGGAACGCGCGCATGCCTTGAAAGCGATTGCCCTGGGCGCCTATGATTTCCACCAGAAACCGTTTGACGCCGACATGCTGGGCCTGGTGATCGCCCGCGCGTTCTACTTGCACGCGATGCAACAGGAAAACCGGCGCATGCTGCAGACGCAGGCCGACTCGCCGCTGGCGGGCATCGTCAGCCGCGACCCCGGCATGCTGAAACTGTGCCGCAGTGTGGAAAAAGTGGCGCCCTCGTCGGCCAGCGTCATGCTGCTGGGCGACTCGGGCAGCGGCAAGGAATTGATTGCGCGGGGCTTGCATGCGCTGTCGAGCCGCCACGCGCAGCGCTTCATCGCCATCAATTGCGCGGCGATTCCCGAAAACCTGCTGGAAAGCGAGCTCTTCGGCTACGAGCGGGGGGCATTTACGGGCGCGGCGCGGCAAACCCTGGGCAAGATCGAGCTGGCCCACGGCGGCACCTTCTTTCTCGACGAGGTCGGCGACATGCCGATGGCCTTGCAGGCGAAATTGTTGCGCTTTTTGCAGGAAAGAGTCATCGAAAGGGTGGGCGGGCGCGCCGAGATCGCCGTCGATGTGCGCATCGTCTGCGCCACGCACCAGGATCTGAAGGTGCTGGCGGAACAGGGGCGTTTCCGCGAAGACCTGTTTTACCGGCTCAGCGAAATCGTCTTGCGCATTCCGCCGCTGCGCGAGCGGGCCGGCGATGCGGCCTTGCTGGCCCACCATTTCAAGAACAAGTTCTGCGCCAGCGAAGGACGCAGCAACCTGCATTTCAGCGCCGGTGCGCTGCAGCTGATCGAAAGCTATGGCTGGCCCGGCAATGTGCGCGAGGTGGAAAACTGCATCAAGCGCGCCGTCATCATGAGCGACGGGCCGCAGATCGCCGCCGACGACCTGGGCTTGCCGGCCAGCGCCCAGGCGGCGCCCGCGGACGAGGCCATCAATCTGCGCCAGGCCCGCGAAGCGGCCGAATACAAGGTGATGGTGCGCGCGCTGGCGCGGGCCGACGGCAATATCGCCAAGGCAGCCGAACTGCTGGGCGTGAGCCGGCCCACCCTGTACGACTTGATGGGCCATCACGGCATCAAGTCGCAGGTGAATAGCTGAGTGTATTAAAAATCAAGATTGTGTAAGGCGTCGCACATACGCTGGCGCCGCCGTGGCGCATCCTTGTCTCATCCACAACAAGGAGGCGCCATGAACGCAATCACATTATTGATGCAGGACCACAAGGCCGTCAAAGCCCTGTTTGCCCAGTATGAAGGCTTGAGCGACCGCTCATTTGCCACGAAGAAAAAGCTGGCCGACCAGATCTGCCAGGAACTCACCGTGCATACGCAGATCGAAGAAGAAATCTTCTACCCGGCCGTGCGTCGTCCCATCCACGACGGCGACCTGATGGATGAAGCCCTCGTCGAGCACGCGAGCGCCAAGGAGCTCATCGCGCAGATCGCCGCCATGGACCCGGCCGACGACCTGTACGACGCCAAGGTCAAGGTGCTGTCCGAGCAGATCGAGCATCACGTCAAGGAAGAAGAGGGCGACATGTTTCCCAAGGTGCGTGATACGGCCGTCGATCTCGACGCGCTGGGCCAGGAAATGGCCGCGCGCAAGGAGCAGCTGACGGGCGTGCCCGCTTGAGCGGCTTACAAAATCAACAAGCAAGGGAGAATTCCATGCAAGCTACACAACTGTCCGCGTCGGACCTGAACAATCCGGGCGTGTCCTGGGGCGCCGTGCTGGCGGGCGCTGCCGCTGCGGCCGCCTTGTCCTTCATCCTGCTGATCCTCGGCGTGGGCCTGGGCCTGTCGTCCGTGTCGCCCTGGTCGTTCAATGCGACGGCCATCGGCGTGTCGACCATCGCCTGGCTGGCCTTCATGCAACTGGCCGCGTCCGGCATCGGCGGCTACATGGCGGGCCGGCTGCGCGTGAAATGGAGCGCCATCCACACGGATGAAGTGCATTTCCGCGATACGGCGCACGGCTTGCTGGCCTGGGCCGTGGCCACCCTGATCACCGTGGCCGTGCTGGCCGGCGGCACGCGCGCCGTGCTCAGCGGCGCCATCGATGCGGGCAGCGGCGTGGCGGCGGCAGTGTCCCCGGCTGCGGCGGCCGGTGCCGGGGCAGCAGGCGCCAAGGCGGGCGAGGGCAGCGCCGCCAATCCGCTCGATTATTTCTCGGACATGCTGCTGCGCGCCGCACCCGCGGCTGCCACGGGCGAGGCGGGCGGTACTGTCGCCGAGCAGCGCGTGGAAACCGGCAAGATCTTCGCCATGGGTCTGTCCACGGGCAGCCTGGCCGCCGATGACCGCGCCTACCTGGGCCAGCTCGTCGCCGGCCGCACGGGCTTGACGCAGGCTGAAGCGGAAGCGCGCGTCGACGCCGTCTACGCCCGCGCCGCCAAGGCCGCCGCCGATGCCAAGGCGAAAGCACAGCAGGCGGCCGAGGCTGCCCGCAAGGCCGGCGCGCATACGGCGTTGTGGATGTTCGTCGCCTTGCTGCTCGGCGCTTTCGTCGCCAGCCTGGCGGCCACGTTCGGCGGCCGCCAGCGCGACCATGAGCGCGTGCTGCGCCACGTGACCATTTAAATCATCCATTTCAATTCAGGAGTCTGCCATGCGTTCCATCCTCTTGCTGCTGCTGGGCATTCCATTGCCCATCGTCATACTGATCGCCCTGTTCGTGCGCTGACAAGGCCAATACAAAAGCCGGCGCCCGCTGCAAGGTGGGCGCCGGCTTTTGCGTGAAAGCGGGCGCATGTGTAAGATGGCGCCATCTTTCCACCGAGACTAACCATGACCTTTCCCTTGCTGAAAACCGCCGCCATCGCCGCTTTTGCCTGCACCATGCTGGCCGCGTGTTCCACCCTGATCGGCCCGCGCGACGTGAATGTGTCGCTGAGCAAGATGCAGCAAGGCCTGGAACGCCGCTTTCCCATCGACAAGCGCGTGCTGTCCGTGCTGGACGTCAAGCTGACCCGCCCGCAGTTGTCGCTGCAGCCCGAGCGCGAACGGGTCGCCTTGAGCGTGGACGCCAGCGTCTTGCCGCCGTTCATACGCCAGAGCTGGCGCGGCAGCCTCGCCATGTCGGGCCGCCTCGTGCTCGACGCCCGGCGCAATGCCGTCTACCTGAGCGAGGCGAGCGTCGACAAGGTCAGCATCGACGGCATGGATGAAGCCCAGCAGCGCCAGTTCGCCAAGGTGGCTAGCCTGGTGGCCGACCAGCTCATGCATGAAACGCCGATCTACACCTTCAAGCCCGACGAATTGCGCTATGCGGGCGTGCAATTCGTGCCGACGCAGATCAGGACCACGGGCAATGGATTGACGGTGACGTTCGAGCCGGTGAAGTAGGGGCGCATTGCATCAGAATGCTTTATGGGCAAAATTTACGGGCAAAAGTAATGACGGCTATCGGCAGGCGGATCTATTCGCTCAAGACCCACCCGGGCGAGCAGCTTTTCGATGACTGCAGCGTCGCGCACATTCTGCTCTGACACTGCATAGCCATCATGCAAAGAAATTTTCACCACCCCGGCGTGGCACCAGATAAAGACCTCGATACCCGTGATGTTGCACTGACCTGGCTGTTGCCACGAGGTATCATCAATCAGCGATGGAAACTGCAAGAACACATCGCCCTGGTATGCGACGCCCGGCACGGGCTGCGGTGGCAGTGCGTCAAATTTCACCAGGCCGACGCCCAGGTCCGCCAAAAATGTGTCAAGTTGCGCCGGTTCCTTATAGACAAAGGAGACATCCAATGAGTCGCCGTCATTGGCATGTCCTCCAAGTGCCCTGAAAAAACGGAAGAATTTCAGCCGTCGTGCCCATCTGCGTAGCTTTTTTTCGCTATGGTCCCTGAACAGGTATTGCATCCATCTATTCACGGCGATCCCGCATCAAGCTGTGTCGTTGTGTTATTGCGCGGCGTCGCCTCTTCATGGAACAGGTCCGCCAGGTACTCGCACAGCGCATCTGCTTCAATATCGTCCGGAATAATGAAATCGGCGGGGCGGCGCTTGCCTTCCGCACCGAGATAGAATGCGCGCCATGCCCCTGGATCCCCGCGGACGGCAATCAGCGTGCCGAAAACATTGAATCTGCATTCCTGCATCAATCTGCTCCATTCCCTTGCTCAGGCTTGAGCATTTATTGTGCTATAGTAATATTTACTTATATAGTAACATTTACTGATCCAGGGGGCGGGCAATGGTGAATATCAGCACGGCGGGAATCCAACCCGGGGCACTGTCTGCCGCGGCAGGCAGCAAGGTGTCATCTGACAAGGCAGCATCGGACAAGGCCCAGACAACCCAGGCGCCGGCCGGCGCTGGCGCCGTGGCGGGAGAGGTCGTGATTTCGACCCTGGCCGGGCGTTTGTCGGTAGCTTCGACGGCCACCAGCGCCACCATCCGGGGCTACGATCATGCGGCACTGGGCGCGTGGGTGAATGACAATACCACTGATATCCTGTATCCGCTGGACGCCGAACACAAGGCAGCGGCCGCCAAACAGCTGCCGCAACCGAATGACGCGGCAGCGGCAAAGTCGGCCGCCGCCGCGACGGCGTTTGTCGACAGGAAGGGTCCCAATCCGTTTGCGGGCTTGTCGCGCGAGCAATTGTCCACCATTTCGAACGATGACAGCGGCACATTCACCATCAACGAGCGGCGCGCCGCCTTTACGCAGGCGTATCAGGAAGAAGAGGCCTGGCGCGCCCAAGTCGTGGCGCAAGCCATGCAGGAATACAATACCACTGGCAAGATGACCAATTTCTTCAAGTCGGTGCTGGGGCATTTCAATACATTGCCGCAGCTGGAACAATCGCAATATCCTGCCAATTATGCGAGCGACCTGGAAGACAAGATCAAGCTCGATTTTAATTATTTCAATCACGCGGCCGGCGATGGCGGGCCAACGCCGGGTTCGCTTGCAGACCTGCTGAAAAAGCAGGATAAAAAAGGCCAGGATCTGTTTGATCTGCTGATACGCTGATCTCTGGAATTGTTCAACTGTCATTGTTGCGCGGCAGGCTGGCGGACTATAATCCCGCCTTCCATGCCTGGACACAGCATGTTCCCCAACATGAAGTTAAAACAATTAAAGGAATCTTCGTGAAACGTTCACTCATCAGCGCAGCCTGCTGCGCCTTGCTCGCCTTGTCGTCGCCGTCGCTGTACGCCCAAGCCACCAATGCCGCCGCGCCCGTCTCCGGCATCGACCTGAAAACCCTGGACCCGGCCGTCAGCCCCCGGGATGATTTCTACGGCTACGTCAACGGCGTCTGGACCCGCAATACGGACATCCCGGCCGACAAATCCGTCTGGGGCACGTATATCGAATTGCGCGAAATCGCGCAAAGCCAGTTGCGCGGCCTGATCGATGCGACCGTCAAGAACCCCGGCAAGCGGGGCAGCGAGGCGCACAAGATCGCCGACCTGTACACGAGCTTCATGAATGACAAGGCGCGCGATGCAGCCGGCTTCAAGCCCCTGCGCGCCGAGCTGGCCCGCGTGGCCAGCGTGACAGACAAGAAAGACTTGCCGGCGCTGTTCGCCTACCTGCAGGGCAATGGCGTCGCTACGCCGTTTTCCGCCTATGTGGCGCCCGATGCGCAAGACCCCGAGCAGTACACGGTCAACATCAGCCAGTCCGGCCTGGGCTTGCCCGACCGCGATTACTACTTGAAGGAGGACGACGCCAAGCTGCAAGCCGTGCGCGCCAAATACCTCAAGCATATCGAAACCATGCTGGCCATGAGCGGCGACAAGGCCGCTGCCGAGCACGCGGCGCAGATCCTCGACATCGAAACGCGTTTGGCGGCAGTGCAGTGGACGCGCGTGCAGATGCGCGACCCCGTCAAATCGTACAACCGCGTCGACTTCGACAAATTTACGGCACTGGCGCCGGCCTTCGACTGGAACGCCTACTTTACGGCCGCCGGCCTGGCGCCGAAAGCTTCTTCGGCCGTGGTGCGCCAGCCCAGCTTCATGACGGGTTTTTCCGAGACCGTGGCCGCCGTGCCCCTGGCATCGTGGAAGAGCTATCTGAACTGGCGCATCATCGAAAGCTATGCTTCCTACCTGGACAGCGCCACCGTCAAGGAGCGCTTTGCCTTCGACGGCACGGTGCTGCGCGGTGTGCCGCAAAGCGAACCGCAGTGGCAGCTGGCGCTGCGCTTCACGGATGGCGCCATCAGCGACGCCGTCGGCAAGCGCTACGTGCAAATGTATCTGCCGCCGGAAACGAAGCCACGCGTGATGGCCATGTTCGACAATTTCGTCGCCTCGTTCAAGGATGGCATCGAGCAGCTCGACTGGATGGGCCCGGAAACCAAGAAGGAAGCCCAGCTCAAGCTGGCAGCCTTGAAGCCGAAGATCGCCTACCCGGACACCTGGCGCGACTACAGCAGCATGCAGACGCGGCCGAACGACCTGATCGCCAACGTGCGCGCCGCGCGCGCATGGAGCCGCCAGCAAAACCTGGGCAAGCTGGGCAAACCGGTCGACCGCGACGAATGGTCGATGACGCCGCAAACCGTCAACGCCAGCTACAGCCCGGCCCTCAATGCCATCACGATCCCGGCCGCCATTCTGCAGCCGCCGTTCTTCAACGTGAAAGCGGAAGATGCCGTCAATTATGGCTTGCTGGGTATCACCTTCGGCCATGAAATCAGCCATGCCTTCGACGATTCGGGCAGCCAGTACGATGCCAAGGGCCGTTTGCGCAATTGGTGGACGGCAGAGGACCGCACGGCCTTCAAGGCGCTGGCCGCCGGCCTCGTCAAGCAATACGGCGCCTACAGCCCCGTGCCTGGCTACCACATCAATGGCGAGCTGACCCTGGGCGAAAACATCGGCGACAATTCCGGCCTGTCGATCACCTACAAGGCGTACCAGCGTTCGCTCGGTGGCAAGCCGTCACCCGTCATCGATGGCTTGACGGGCGAACAGCGCCTGTACATCGGCTTTGCGCAGAAGTGGCGCGCCAAACTGCGTCCCGAAGCGGCGATTGCGCAGATCAAGAGCGACCCGCATTCGCCGGGCGAATTCCGCGCCAAGGGAACCGTGAAAAACCAGCCCGGCTTTTACGAAGCGTTCGGCATCAAGCCGGGCGACCCGATGTATCTGCCGCCCGAGCAGCGCGTGATCATGTGGTAAGCATGGTCAGGTAAGCAAGCCGCCGCGCCGGGGACTATTCCTTGGCGTGGTTGATGGTGTATCTGGGCAGCTCGACCGTCAGGTCTTCCTGCGCCAGGCGCGCCTGGCATGACAGGCGCGAGTGGGGCTGCAAGCCCCAGGCCTGGTCCAGCATGTCTTCTTCATTGTCGCCCAGTTCATTGAGCGAGTCGAAACCCTGCACCACGATCACGTGGCAGGTGGAGCAGGCGCCCACCTGGCCGCAGGCATGTTCTATCTCTATTTTATTGCGCTGCAATGCATCGCAAATGCTCATGTTCTCTGGCGCGTCGAACACGGCGCCGTCGGGGGCCAGCTCGGGATGGGGCAGGACGGTGATTTTTGGCATGCGGGATTCTCCTTGAGTTCCTTGAATACCGTCACCTTGGACCTTCCCGCCTTGGCAAGGTCAAGCGTTCATCGGCCACGTGATGCATCGTGGCACTCGTTAGCATTTGTTTGCGATCCCGTTCCAGCAGCGCAGAAAAAAACCGCCCGAAGGCGGTTCTCTTGTGCGGTAATGTAGCGCTTAAATGAAATAGATCAGCGCGATGATGCCCACCACCAGGGCCACGCGGGTGACCTGGTAGGCCGTCTTGTTCCACGCCTTGAAGCGGCGGCGGTACTGGCCCATGGTCCAGGAAATCTGGAACAGCTTGCTCACGCCGCCCACCTGGTCGCCCAGTTCGTTGGGCGAGGCGGCGGCCGTCATCAGGGTGCGGCCCAGCCAGCGGTTCAATCCTTGCGCCCAGCGGTAGCGCATCGGGCGCTCGATGTCGCAGAACAGGATGATGCGGTCGCTGTCGGCATCGTTGCGCGCCCAGTGGATATACGTTTCATCGAACATCACGGCCTGGCCGTCGCGCCAGCTGTGGCGTTCGCCATCGACGTCGATGAAGCAGCGGTCGTCGTTCGGCGTCTGCAAGCCCAGGTGGTAGCGCAGGGAACCGGCGAACGGGTCGCGGTGCGGGTTGAGCTTGCCGCCTTGCGGCAGTTCCGCAAACATGGCCGCCTTGATCGAGGGAATCGATTGCAGCAGCGCATAGGTTTGCGGACACATTTGCTGTGCCGACGGGTGATTCGCGTCATACCATTTCAGGTAGAAACGCTTCCAGCCATATTTGAAGAAGGAGTTGAAACCCACGTCATTGTTCTTTTCAGCGGCCTTGATCTTTTTCATTTCCTGCATGCGCAGCGCTTCATCGCGGATGATTTGCCAGTTCTGCTGCAGCGGCGCCAGTTCCGGAAATTGCTCTACGGAAAGATATGGCGTGGCCGGCACCTTGGAAAAGGTGTGCATGAACAGGTTCAGCGGCGCCATGAACGAGGAGTGATCGAAGATCTGGCGGCGAAACGGCAGGCGTACCTTGCCCCGAAAATGAATATGTAAAACAGAAAACACAAAAATGCCCAGCAAGGCCCACTTCATACACAACCTCGTTTTTTAAGAATGGGGCAATTATAACCAGTTAATGCCTTCGCCACCCCGTGCCACGGTGAAGGAAAGATGAAGCGGCGCGCAGGGCGCGGCTGCCCTACAATGGTTTTTTCTCTACACATATCCGAGGTAATCATGGAAATCTGGCACACACCGCTCGACCTGGCCACGCTCAACGCCGCCAGCGAGGGCACGGCCATGCGCCACCTGGGCATCGTCTTCACGGCCTTCGGCCCCGACTGGATCGAGGCGACCATGCCCGTCGACCACCGCACCATGCAGCCGTTCAAGCTGCTGCATGGCGGCGCTTCCGTCTTGCTGGCCGAAACCCTGGGCAGCATGGCCGCGAATGCCTGCCTCGATTCCAGCCGGCACGTGAGCGTGGGGCAGGAAATCAACGCCAACCACGTGCGCGGCGTGCGAGGCGGCCACGTGACGGGGCGCGCCACGCCGATCCACCGGGGCCGCAGCAGCCAGGTCTGGGAAATCCGCATCGTCGACGAGGCCGGCAAGCTGTGCTGCATCTCGCGCATCACCATGGCCGTCATCGACGCTCCTTGACTTGCATCAAAGCATTAAAAGTGAGCGCGTGGAATCATCCATAACGCTGTTCGCTTATAATGCGGTGTGCTGTTGTATGGCGTGCGGTGTCTCCCGCACGCCTGCATTGCCCGACATTAGAAGCTGACTGCCCAAAAAACGCCAGTTAGAAACCCATCCTGCGTCATGCGGGAAAGGCAACACGACGGCGAGCAGATCGCCCGGTTCTAGCGGAACCGGCAAAAATCAACTTTATTACAGGGTAATAACAACAATGATGTCATTCAATCGCTTGACGATAGGCGCGCGCCTGAGCGCAGGCTTCGGGCTGCTGGTCTTGCTCATGCTGGTGCTGGCCGCCTTCGCGCTGCTGCGCATCGGCGCCATCTCCGGCGCCATGGATGCGCAAGAAAAAGTCCAACTGGAAAAACTCGAACCGCTGTACGTGGCGCGCGAAGCGCTCGACCAGACGGGCCTGGCCGCCCGCAACGCGTATATCTTCCATGACCAGGCCGCGGCCGAAAAGGAGCTGGCCATCCTCGACAGCCAGAAGGCGCTGTACCTGGAAGCGCTGGCCCGCCTGGCGCCAAAGTTTACCGGCGATGCCCAGTTCGAGAAAGTCAGCACGGGCCTGAAAACCATGGCGCAGGAACTGCAGCGTCCGCGCCAGTTCCGCGCCACGGGGCAGATGGAGCAGTACGGCACCTTCCTCGTCGAGGAGTGCAGCCCCTTGCGGCGCCAGATCGTCGCCGACATCGACACGGTGCTGAAAAACGTGCAGCGCGAATCGGAGCAGGCCAGCGTGGACGCGCGCGCCATCTATGGCCAGTCGCTGCGCTGGATCGGCGTGCTGGCCGCGCTCAGCGTACTCATTTGCATTGCAGTGGCCACCGTCATCACGCGGGGCTTGCTGCGCCAGCTGGGCGGCGAACCCGCGTACGCGGCCTCGATCGCCGGGCGCATCGCGCTGGGCGAACTGGCCATCGACGTGCACACGCGCGATGGCGACGACAGCAGCCTGCTGTTTGCCATCAAGACCATGCGCGACAACCTGGCCGCCATCGTCGGCAAGGTGCGCCACGGTACGGAAAGCATCGCCACGGCCTCGACCGAGATCGCTTCGGGCAACCGCGATTTGTCGCAGCGCACGGAGCAGCAGGCCGGTTCGCTCGAAGAGGTCGCCTCATCGATGGAAGAACTGATTTCCACCGTGCGCCAGAATGCGGACAACGCGCAGCAGGCGAACCATTTGGCGCGCGAAGCGTCGAAGGTGTCGGAGCAGGGCGGCAAGGCCGTGGCCGAAGTGGTGCACACCATGGGCCTGATCAATGCTTCATCGAACAAGATCGTCGACATCATCGGCGTGATCGACAGCATCGCCTTCCAGACGAATATTTTGGCCTTGAACGCGGCTGTGGAAGCGGCGCGCGCCGGTGAGCAGGGGCGCGGCTTTGCCGTGGTCGCCACCGAGGTGCGCAGCCTGGCACAGCGTTCCGCCGCCGCCGCGCGCGAAATCAAGACCCTGATCGACGATTCCGTCAGCAAGGTGGGCACGGGCACGGTGCTCGTCGAGCAGGCGGGCGCCACCATGCATGAGGTGGTGGCCGGCATCGGCAGGGTGACGGGCATCATGGCCGAGATCAGCCACGCCACGCAGGAGCAGGGCGCCGGCATCGAGCAAGTCAACCGCGCCATCGTCGACATGGACAGGGTCACCCAGCAAAACGCGGCCCTGGTGGAACAGGCGGCCGCCGCCGCGCACGAACTGCAGCAGCAGGCGGCGCAGCTGGAACAGGAAGTGGGCATCTTCAAACTGGCCCAGCCGGCCAACGCTCCCCTGCGCCTGGCGGCCTGACGCCGCCCGCACTGCCGCGCGGCGCACCACGTGCCGCGCGCCAACCGCCATATAACGCGCTACAATGAGAGCTGGATCACCGCCAGGACTTCTCATGCAAGTGCGCAGCAGCCACGATCTATCCAGCCCGGACGATGACCAAGCGGCGCCGCCCGTGCTGCAGCTGGCCCTTGCCGGCCTCGGCTGGGGTCTGCTCACCTGCATGCTGTGCTTTGCCATCTTGTTCCTCACCAAATGGCTGTTGCCGCCCGCCTACTGGGGTGCGCACACGGGCCTGGCCAAGTTCAAGCACGAAATGTCGCTGCCCCTGCTGGTGTTCTGGGTGGTCATCTATTCTCCCATCCTGGAAACCTTCCTCGGCCAGCTGCTGCCGCTGGAAATCCTCAAGCGCCTGGGCGCCAGCCGCCAGCTGAGCATTTTTATTGGCGCCCTCCTGTGGGCCATCGTGCATTTCATCAGCGGCGGCTTGCTGCACGCCATCGTCGCGCTGGGCTCGGGCGCCATGTTCAGCTTTGTCTATCTGCGCTACCGCGGCCCCAGCGTGGCCGTTGCCTATGCGACAACGGCGTTTGCGCGCGCCTGCAACAATATTGCCATCCTCGTTGCTGTTTTTTACGGCCTCGACGCCTGAGTCGCACCATTTCGAAGCAAATACGGCACCAGCGCCGCCAGCGCCACGGCCAGCAGCGCCAGGCCGAGCAGTAACTGGCGGAAGGCGGCGTCATAGCTGGCGCGCAGCAGCGCTTCCTGGCCGCCCAGCAGCTGCGTCGCTTGCGCGATATCGCCGAGTGCGGCGCGGCTGGCAGCGGCCAGCACGGGCAAGTCGCCGGGCAGCTGCTGCGCCAGGCCCGTGCCGATCAGGCCGGCCAGCACGGCGCCTGCCAGGGCCAGCGCCACGCCATCTGCGCTGACGCGCACGGTATTGAAGATGCCCGTCGCCATGCCGGCCCGCTCCGTCTCCACCACGCTCAGGGCCATGCCATCCATCAAGCCCCACGGCAAGCCGATGCCCACGCCGATCAACAGCAGGGGCCCGGCCAATGTACCAGCGTCACCGCCACCCAGCACCTGCGCCAGCCAGGCCAGACCCGCCGCCGCCAGCAGCAGTCCCGCCGCGCACAGGGCACCGGTCTGAAACCAGCGCGACAGCAGCGCCGCCAGCATGGGCACGAGCAGCAGCGGCGCGGCCAGGGCGATCATCAAACGGCCCGCCGCCAGTGCCGACATGGCATCGATGCCGATGAAGCGCCCCGGCAGCATGACGATGAGCACGATGAACAGGAAGGCGGGCGAGGCGGCCAGCACTTGCACGGCGACAAAGCGGCGCTGGCGGAACAGCGATAAATCGAGCATGGGCCGCGCCGTCCGGCGCTCGATGGCGCCAAAGGCGAGGAACAGCAGCACGGATGCGGCGACGGACAGCAGCACGGCGCCGTTGCGCCAGCCGTGTTCGGGCACCAGCAGCATGCCCAGGGTCAGCAGGCCCAGCGCGGTGCTGAAGCTGATCGCGCCGGGCCAGTCCAGCCGGCCCTGGCCGCGCGCCGGATCGGCCGGCACGCTGGCCCATACCAGCAGCATGCCGATGCCGCCCAGCACGGCCGTGGCGTAAAAGATGGCGGGCCAGCGGGCCAGCGCCAGCATGGCGCCGGCCGCCAGCGGACCGAAAGCCAGGCCCAGGCCAAACGTCGTGCCCAGCACGCTCATCACGCGGCCGCGCGCCGCGCCGTGGAACAAGGGCGCCAGCGACGACATCGCGGCGGCGAACGCGGCCGCGCCGCCCAGGCCCTGCACGAAGCGCAGCGCGGCGATCCATGCCACCGAGGGCGCGATGGCGATGGCCAGGGTCGCTGCGCAAAACAGCGCCAGCCCGGCCAGCCAGACGCGGCGCCGTCCCAGTACGTCCGTCAGGCTGCCGGCCACCATCATGGCGCTGCCATAGCTGAGGATATACGCATTGATGACCCAGTTCAGTGCGGCGGCGCTGCCGTGCAATTCGGCGCCGAGCGCGGGCAGGGCCACGGCCGGGCCCGTGAAGCACAGGGGTATCAGCAAGCCCGTCAGGCAAGCGGCCAGCACTTGCAGGGGGAGTGAAAGACGTGAGGAATAGGACATGGGTGTCGGATATGAAAGAAGGAGCAGCGAGTATGGCGCGCCCGGCATTGAAGAAAAATGGGCTAAACTGATCAACATATCGGACATAAATGTCTTCAATGGAGCGCAAATGGATAGCTTGGGCGGCATCGCCATGTTCGTGCAGGTGGCCGACAGCGGCAGTTTTTCGGCCACGGGCCGGCTGCTGGGCCTATCATCGTCGGCCGTGGGCAAGAGCGTGGCGCGCATGGAAGCGCGGCTCGGCGCGCGCCTGTTCCAGCGCAGCACGCGGCATTTGGCGCTGACGGCGGAAGGGGAAAAATTCCTGCAGCGCTGCAAGCGCATCCTGGCCGAGGTGGAAGCGGCCGAGCGCGAGCTGGGCGAAGCGTCCGGCGCACCCAGCGGCCGCCTGCGCATCAGTCTGCCACGCTACAGCGGCCTGTTCGAGCCGGCCATCGGCGCCTTCATGCAAGCCTATCCCGACATCGAACTCGATCTCGATTTCTCCGACGCCATGGTCAACATCGTCAGCGACGGCTTTGACGCGGCCGTGCGCACGGGCGAGCTGGCCGACTCAAGCTTGATGCGGCGCAAACTGTGCACCTTCCGCCGCCTGCTGGTGGCGTCGCCCGCCTATCTGGCGCGCCACGGCCGGCCCGATGACGGCGCCGCGCTGCTGCGGCACGCGCGCCTGGACTACCGCTTTCCCGCCACGGGCCGCCTGGAACAGTGGCCGCTGATGGACGAGACTACCCAGCCGGTGCCCGGCATGGTCTGCAACAGCGTGGAAATGCGCGTTTTCCTGGCCGTGCAGGGGCAGGGCATCGCCTACCTGCCCGCATTCGCCGTGCAGCGCGAGCTGGCGGCCGGGCAACTGGTGTCGCTGCTGGACGCGCACACGCAGGCGCGCACGGCCTTCTGGCTGCTGTGGCCGGCCAGCCGCCACCTGCCGCCGCGCTTGCGCGTGTTCATCGATTTCCTGGTGCAGCAATTACAGGATCAAACTTTTGGCACTGTGCCATGACGGCTCTGGCGCCGCGCGTATCGTTGACGGCTTACTTCGTGCTTTCCAGGGATGCCACCGTGTCGAAAATAGACGCCAGCGCGCTTTCCATGGCGCCGGCGGTCGCGTCGCCGCTCTGGTTGGTGATGATGAAGACCCCCAGCTGATATTGCGGCACTACCCAGGCGTAGCTTTGCGCACGCGGCACGCCGCCGTGGTGTACATAATGCGTGCCCAACTGGCGATTGCTGCCGATGTTCCAGAAGTAGCCAATGCTGAAGTCGTCCTGAAAGCGCACCAGCGGCTGGTGCGATTCGATGACCGCGGGATGGGCGCTCAATTGCAGGCGCAGGTATTTCGCCATGTCCGGCATGGTCGACTTCAGGTTGCCGGCCGCTCCCCAGGGCAGTTGCGGCATCGGTGTTGTCATGACGGGATTGTCGCTATGGTAGCCGGGCGCCAGCCGGCCGCTATCCTGGGCTGCGATTCTGAGCCTGGTAGCGTGCATGCCCGCTTCGCGTGCGAAGAATTGCGTGAGCAGGACTTCATAGGGCATGCCGTAGATTTTTTCGAGCGTGTGTGCAATGAGTTCGGTGCCGGCGCTTGAATAGGCGTAGTCCTTGCCTAGCGGACCCGTGATGCTGACCGTGTGCAAGTCCTGCCAGAATTGCTGTTGTCCGTAGTTGGCATAGGCCGCATTGAGCTTTGCCGGCGTGGCGTGTGCTGTGAAATCCTTCAATATGGTGTTCACCTGCAATGGCAGCATGCCCGGCATGGTGCTGGTGTGCGTGATCAAATGGCGCAAGCGCACTGGCTGCCCTTGCGACTGCAGGTTCGGGTAGGCGTCCGGCAGGTATTTTTGGATGGGATCGTCGAGCGCGGCCTTCCCGTCAAGCACAGCATTTGCCAGTAGCAGGCCGGCAAAAGTTTTGCTGACTGAGCCGATTTCATACAGCGTTGTATCGTTCGGCGGATTGGCTTTGCCCGTCTCCAGTTCGCCTTGATGCAGCATGAATTCCTTGCCGCGATACACGACGGCAATCGAGGTCGCGTGCAGCAATGGTGACTGCAGCAGGGTGGTCGCGGTCTGGCGCATGGCCGCGGGAATGTCATGCGCAGGTGCCGCGGCTGCCGGCTTGCAAGCTGCCAGCGCGAGTGTCATTACAGTGATGCTTGCGGCGAGTTTGGTCATTATGCGCACCATCCAGGGGGGAAGGGCATTTTCGCACAATAACAGTGCCTGTCCCGATTGCGCGTCATAAGGCGTCCTGGACGGTCATAGGCTCAAAACCCGCGCTATCCGCGCGCCACGCCGGCGCAATAGTGACTATATTAGAGGCGCAAATCCACACACCGGACTAGGGAGACATCATGCACAGCGTACACAAGATTACCCCGTGTTTATGGTTCAACGGCAACGCCGAGGCGGCGGCCCGGTTTTATACGGAAATTTTTCCCAATTCGAAGATCGGCCAGATCCTGCGCTATGGCGAGGAAGGCAGGGAAATCCACGGCCAGGAGCCGGGCAGCGTGCTGACGGTGGCCTTCGAACTCGATGGCCAGACGTTCACGGGCTTGAACGGCGGCCCCCTGTTCCAGTTTTCCGAAGCGATCTCGTTCCAGGTCAACTGCGAAACCCAGGACGAGGTCGATCACTACTGGAAGCTGCTGTCCGAAGGCGGGCCGCCGGAAGCGCAGCAATGCAGCTGGCTCAAGGACAAGTTCGGCGTGTCCTGGCAGATCGTGCCCACCATCATGGTCAAGCTGCTGGGCGATCCCGACCCCATCAAGGCCCAGCGCGTGATGAAGGCCATGATGGGCATGAAAAAAATCGACATCGCCGAGATCAAGCGGGCGTACGCGGGCTAGAAACTGGCTCGCAAGGTCAGCTGCGCGTTGCGCGGATCGCCATAGTGGCCGCTGCCGTACAGGCCGTAGCCGCTGTAATAGCGCTTGTCGAAGACATTGTTGATGTTCAGCACGGCGCTGAGCCGCTTGCTGAACTCGTAGCGCGCCATCAGTCCGGCCACGCCAAAGCTGCCTTCGTCGGCGCGCGCCGGCACGTCGTCTGCCAGGACCGTGTGGTAATACGTCCGGCCTTGCCAGTTGATATTGCCACCCACGCTCAGGCGGCGCCAGTCGCCGCCCAGGCGGTAACTGGTCGCGAGCTTGAAGCTGCGTTCGGGGCGCGTCGTATCGATGCGCTGGCCATCCTTGTCGCGCGGGCGGCTGAACGTCGCTCCCGCCTGCACTTGCCAGCCGGGCAACAGCTGGCCGGCCACTTCCAGCTCCACGCCGCGCGTGGTGGTGCCGTCGATGGGCCGGTAGACTTCCCGTTCGTTGGCGTCCGTGCCCACGTAATCGGCCAGATTGTCTTGCTGGATATGAAACAGGGCCACGCTGGCGTTCAGCTTGCGCTCGAAAAACTCGCCCTTGATGCCGCTTTCCCAGGATTTTCCCGTAGTGGGCGGCAGTGCCCTGGCATTGGCGTCGCTGACCGATTGCGGCTCGAAGATGCTGGCATAGCTGAGATACGCGGAATACGTGCCGTTCAAGTCGTAGACGGCGCCCGCATACGGCACCAGCCGGTGCTTTTCCTTCGCGTCGTCGCGGCCCGTGCCGCCCCAGCCGTAGATCAGCTCGCCCGTGCGTTCATAGCTGTTCAGGCGGCTGCCGACGATCAGCGACCAGCCATCGGCCGGTTTGAAACGGGCCGCGCCATACGCTGCATATTCCTTGAAGCTGTATTGTTGCGTCAGGCTGACGGCCATGCTGGCCGGCAGGGGAACGTGGTTGTTCCAGTGACGGTAATCGATTTCCACATTGCCGCCGCCATAGGCCAGGTAGTCGGACTTGCGGTGACTGGCGTTGATGCCCAGCACCAGTTCATGCTGGCGGCCCAGCCACTGGAATGGTCCCGTGGCGTAGGCATCGAGCGAATTGCTGTCGATGCCATAGGTTTTTGCGCCGCGCTGCACCGTGGCCAGGCCCGTGGCCGGGTCCGGATAGGGACCCCAGCTGATGATGTTCGCTTGCAACTGGTCCGTATCGCCTTTCCAGTGGCTCGCTTCCGCCTTCACTTGCCAGCCATTGTCGAACAGGTGCTCGGCGGCGGCGAAGAGGCGCGTGCTGGTGCTGCCCGCGTTCGTCCAGCGCGCGGCGGGGTTGAAGGCGCGCTCGAAGCGCGTGCGGCTGCCATCCGTGTAGAACAGGGGATTCTGGCCGAAGGACGAACCCTTGGAATCGATTTTCTGGTAATCGATCCCGGCCAGCACGCGCGTGCGCGGCGTCAGATCGGCCTCGATGACGCCGTAGACCACGCTCTTGTCCTGCTGGTAATAGTCGATGTAGGAGCCGTGATCCTGGTGCGCGGCCACCAGGCGCGCGCGCACGGAGCCGTCCGCATTCAGGGGACCGGAGACATCGGCTTCCGCCCGGTAGCGGTCCCAGCTGCCGAGGCCCGCCTGCGCATACGCCTGGAACTGGCGCGTGGGTTTCTTGCGCACCAGGTTGACGGCGCCGGCCGGGCTGCCGGCGCCGCTCATCAGGCCATTCGCGCCGCGCACCACTTCCACCCGGTCGTAGATGGCCATGTCGCGGATGCCCAGGCCGTTCGAATTGGTGCTGAAATCGAAGGTGGGCACGCCGTCGTACTGGAAGCTGTTCAGGCTGAAGCCGCGCGCATAGTAGTTATAGCGCTCCGTATCGTCGTGCGAGACGGTCACGCCCGGCGTCTGCTGCAGCACGTCGGCCAGGCTGAGGACGCCCTGGTCATCCATCTGCTGGCGCGTGATGACGGTCAGCGATTGCGGCGTTTCGCGTGGCGACAGGGTAAAGCGCGTGGCCGTGCCGGCCAATGCCGCCGCATACGCGCCGCTGCCTTCCGTTTCCAGCGCGGGTACGCCGCCGGCCGTGACGGTGATTTCGGCCAGTTGCTGCGCGCCATCAGTGGCCGCGTTCGCCGGCCTGGGCAGCGGGCGCAGGACGAAATCGTTGGGCGCCAGCTGCTGCGCCGCCAGGCCGCTGCCGGCCAGCAGCGCCTCGAGGCCGGCCGCGGCACTGTAGCTGCCAGTCAGGCCAGCCGTGCGCAGGCCGCGCACCTCGCTCGCCTGGTAGGTGAGCGTCAGGCCGGCCTTGCGCGCCAGCTGTTCCAGCGCCGCATCGAGCGGGCCGGCGGCGATCTGCAGGGCGTGCATGGCGCTGGCGTTGCTGGCCTGGAGTGGATTTTGCTGGGCCAGGACGGGCGCCGCGCCGAGCAGCAGCAGGGCGCCGGCGACGGCGCCAGCGAGACGGGAACGGACGGGATGGGAGCAGGAGAGATAAGCTTGGGTCATATATCGGTATCATTTGAGTGGTATCAAGCTGTATGCCGTGCGGCCAGTCCGATCCCCTCATCTTTTTTACGCTTTTTTCAGCGTGACCCAAAAACGCGTGCGGTACACGGCCACGATAGGCTGCGTGTGCAGCAGTACGCGCAGGGCCCGCTCGGGATCGTCCAGCTGGAAGACGCCGGAAACGGGCAAGTGGGCGATATCGGCGTCGCACAGCAGCAAGCCATGCCGGTGGCGCGCCAGTTCGGCCACCAGCTGGCCCAGTGGCATGTCGCGCGCAGCAATCACGCCATCGAGCCAGGCGGCCGGATCGTCATGGGCCGGCTCGCGCCAGACGCGCACGCCATCGGTCAGGACGCTGTCGCCGGCCTGCACCAGCACGGGCCGCGCCGCGCCGGCTGCGGCCTGCAGCTGCACCGCGTGTTCCTGCACGGCCAGGCGCGTCAGCGTGGCATCGGCGCCATCGGTGCCATCGTCACCAGCGAGGCGGCGCACCGTGAAGCGCGTGCCCAGCGCCAGCATGCGCGCTTCGCCCGTGTCGACGAGGAACGGCCGGCGCTGCGGGTCGGCGTGCGTGGTGATGGCAATTTCGCCATGCAGCAAGCTCAGCAGCCTTTGCGTGCCGTCAAAGCGCAGCCTGACGGCCGTGCCCGCATTCAGGTGCAGCAAGCTGCCGTCCGGCAGGCGCACGGCCAGGCGCTGCCCCGTGCCCGTGCGGTAGTCGGCGCGCGTGTCGATGGCGAACCAGGCGGCCGTGCCGGCAAAACCGATGCCGGCCAGCACTTTCAGGGCCTGGCGGCGCTGGCGGCGGCGCGCCAGGCTGGCGTCGAGGGTGGCGCGGCTCGCTTCCGCCGCCAGACCGGACAATTGAGCGCCGATGCTGGTGATACGCTGCCACGCCTGTTCGTGGCCGGGGTCGGCCTCACGCCAGCGCTGCAGCGACAGCAGCGCGTCCGGCGAGGCGCCATGCATCTGCAGGCGCACGGCCCAGGCGATGGCTTGTTCCACGGGGTCTTCCGGCAAGGTGGCGGCCGTCATGGGAAATGTCATTGAAAATAGACGCGGTAGCAGGCGCGCCAGGCGCTGGCCAGGTCGCGCTCGACGGTGGCCAGCGATACCCCGAGCCTGGCGGCGATGGCGGGACCCGTCAAGCCGTCCAGCTGGGCCAGCAAAAAGGCCTGCCTGGCGCGCGGCTTGAGGGCGTCGAGCGCCGTATCGAGGCGCACCAGGGTGTCGATCACCAGCAGCCGTGTTTCGGGCGACGGCGCCGTCTGTTCGGGCAAGGCGGCCAGTGCCTGCAGGTAGGCGTATTCCACGTCGCGGCGCCGGTAATGGTCGATCACCAGGCCTTGCGCGATGCGCGTCAGGTAGGCGCGCGGCTCGCGCAGGGCGGGCTGCGGCCGTTCGCGCCGCTGCAGCAGGCGCAGGAACGTCTCGTGCGCCACATCGGCCGCATCGGCGCCGCAGCCCAGTTTATGCCGCAGCCAGCCCTGCAGCCAGCCGTGGTGGGCGCGGTACAGGGTGGCAAGGTCGGGCGGTGCGGCAGGGTTCATGGCGGCAAGGACGATGATGGATGATGGTTAACTGAGAATCATTCTCAATTATTGCATCGACTGCCTGCGCTGGCAAGTGCCGCCGCCAGCGGCCGCACCGTTGCCGCGCCCTGTCCAAGTTGGCCGGCATTTGTTATAGTCCCAGCCATCTTTCCATCCGCCTATAGATCCTGCCATGACCACTAGCACCATCACCAGCAGCACCATCGCGCCCCGCACCTTCGGCACACCGCTGTCGTCCACTGCCATCAAAGTCATGCTGCTGGGTTCGGGCGAACTGGGCAAGGAAGTGATCATGGCGTTGCAGCGCCTGGGCGTGGAAGTGATCGCCGTCGACCGCTATCCGAATGCGCCGGGCCACCCGGTGGCACACCGCTCGCACGTGATCGACATGAGCGACGGCGTGGCCCTGGCCGCCCTGATAGCCCTGGAAAAGCCGGATCTGATCGTGCCGGAAATCGAAGCCATCGCCACGGAGACCCTGGCGGCGCTGGAAGCGGCCGGGCAAATCACGTGCATCCCGAACGCGCGCGCGGCCGTGCTGACGATGAACCGCGAAGGCATCCGCACGCTGGCTGCCGAAACCCTGGGCGTGGCCACGTCGCCGTACCGCTTCGCCAGCAGCCTGCAGGAGCTGCAGCTGGCCTGCCAGGAAATCGGCTTCCCGTGCGTGGTCAAACCCGTGATGTCGTCGTCGGGCAAGGGCCAGTCCAGGCTCGATGGCGCCGCTGACGTCGACGCGGCATGGGCGTATGCGGCCAGCGGCGGCCGGGTCGACACGGGCCGCGTGATCGTCGAAGGCTTCATCGACTTCGATTACGAAATCACCTTGCTGACGGTGCGTGCCGTCGGCGCGTCGGGCCAGATCGAGACGCAGTTTTGCGAGCCGATCGGCCACTTGCAGGTGCACGGCGACTACGTGGAATCGTGGCAGCCAGCCCGCATGGCGCCCCTGGCCCTGGAGCGCTCGCGCGAGATCGCGCGCAAGGTGACGGACAACCTGGGCGGCCTGGGCCTGTTTGGCGTGGAGCTGTTCGTCAAGGGCGACATGGTGTGGTTCTCGGAAGTGAGTCCGCGTCCGCACGACACGGGCATGGTCACCATGGCCAGCCAGGTGCAGAGCGAATTCGAGCTGCACGCGAAAGCCATCCTGGGCTTGCCCGTCAACGTGGCGCTGCGTTCGCCCGGCGCCTCGGCCGTCATCTACGGCCAGCTGGAAGCGAAAGGCATCGCCTTCGAAGGCGTGGCCGACGCCTTGAGCGTGCCGGGCGCCGACTTGCGCCTGTTCGGCAAGCCCGAATCGTTCGCCCGCCGCCGCATGGGCGTGGCGCTGGCCACGGCCGACGATATCGACACGGCCCGCGCGCGCGCCGTGCTGGCCGCGTCCAAGGTCAAGCCGGTGGCTCGCTGATGGCAGAGGCCAGCCTGCCGCTGGCCGACGCCGGCGGCGGCGACATCAAGCGCAAGCTGCGCGGCCACATCGCGCGGCGCAACCTGGCGGGGGCCGCCAACGACTGCAAGTGGAACGAGCTGCTGGCCTTCATGCGCGGGCGCACCGACTGGGCGCCGTCGTACCGCTACGGCTCCGTGTCCGGCTACGTCTCGCGCTGGGACACGGAATGGGATTACCACCCGCCGTTCCCCTTCCTGGGCGTGGAATGGTTCGACATCAGCCTGTATTCCGAAGAACACGTGGCCATGCTGCTGCCAAAGAAAATCATCGACCACGGCGTGTGGATCGTGCCGGAACTGGAACGCATTGGCTTTGATTTCGAAGTGCAGGGCCGGGTGGCGCGCATCTGGGGTTATCTGCCCCGTTCCTATCACGATTTTCCACCCACCGACTAGAGTAATCGCATGCCTGAAAACGCTATCCCCCAAGTACCGCAACCGGACGACGTCGTCGTCGGCAAGGAAGCGGGCGCGCAGATGCTGGCCACGGCCTGCGCCGCGCGCGACGCCTTTTATGCCACCCTGGGCGCCATGGACGCCGACGTGCTGGCGCCGCTGCTCAATCCCGCCTTCATGGGAGGTCCGCGCTGGCCCTCGCTGCGCCAGGCCTGGCGGGTGATCCGCCGTGCCGATTCGATCGTCATCGCCAGCGACGGCTTGAGCGATCCGTTCGAAGATGACGACGACGTGTTCGTGCCGCGCGGCCACCTGCTGGAAGTGTGCATCGAGGCGCCGCTGGCCGCCTTCGACGGCGCCCCCGTGCAGGCATCGTGGCTCTTCGACGTGATCTATCAAGTCAGCCAGAACGTGGCCGACCACGGCTCCATCGACTTGCTGCTGCAGCGCCACGGCAGCGTGTCGATGGCGCTCGACTTGCAGGATGCGCCAGCAGGCCTTGAAGACGAAAACGAACAGGTGGGCGTGCTGCTGGCCCAGGGCGCGGCCACGATTCCCCCATCGTTCGCCACGCCGTATGGCGAGGTGATGCTGTTGACGCTTACCGTGCTGCAGCCGGCCGAACTGGCATACATCGGCGAGGCCGAAGACAAGGCGCAGTCGCGGCGCGACCTGGCCGCCGCGCTGGCCGCGTCGCCGACGGGGCAGTGGAGCGTGGCCGCGCGGCCGGCCGTCATTCCCCGCTAGGCGGTTCTGTCGGCGGCACGGCCGGTTTTTCCGGTTCGGCGGCCGACGCGTCAACAGCGACGGCGGGCGCGGGCGGCGGTTCTTTCCACTTGCCCGCCGCCTTCAGCTTGTTCTTCAGCCCCGGCAGGGGAAAGCCCAGCGCATAGGCTTTTTGCGCGTGCGCGCTGGCCTTCTCGTATTCCTTCTTTTTCACATACATCAGGCCCAGGTTGTACTGGATGGTGGCCTGCTCGGGCGCCAGGCGGCTGGCAGAGTCCAGCTGCTCCAGCGCCATGGCGTCCTGGCCCGTGGCCAGCAGGTAGCTGCCATATACCATGCGCACCGTCACGTCGTGCGGCGCGAAGGCGATCGCCCGTTCGAAGTAGCAGCTGACCGTGTAGCGGGCGCCGACCGGTTGCGCGCTTTTCTGGCGCAAGCCCAGTTTCGCCATCGACGCCAGCGCCCGGTGGTGGTTCGGGAAGTGTTCCAGGGTGTAGCTGATGTCGCCGCCCAGGCTGCCCGTCATGCCTTGCGTGAGCGTTTCCACGGCGCGCGAAAAATGGAATTGTTCGACCACGGACAGGCCCTTGCGGTCTTCCGCGCTCGTGTAGTCGCCGCCCGTGCTGCCCTTGACGTAGGGCGGGCAGGCGGCGGCGCTGGCGCTGGCGCAGCAGGCGGCCAGGGCGCAGGCAAGTATCAGGTGTTTCATGCTGTTCTCCTGTGGCTGACCTGGTCCAGCAAGTCGGCCAGGGCGTTGCTGCGGGCTTGCCGCGATTGCAGGGCGATGGCGGCGGGGCTGGCCAGCGGGGCGCGGCCCTGGCGCGCCAGTTCCAGGAAGCGCAGCAGCGCGCGCGCGCAGTCGGCGCTGGACGCCAGCTGGCCGATGGTGTCGATGCCGCAGTGGCGCAGCTTGGCCGCGCTGTCGCCCGCCAGGTCGGTCAGCGCCAGGATGGGCCGGCGGCAGCGCAGGTATTCATACAGCTTGGCGGGAATCTGCGCATTGCAATTGGCCGCCTGCAGCAGCAGCAGGCCATCGGCCGCCAGCATTTCCTGCAGCGCCGCGCCGTGCGGCTGCAACGGTTCCAGGCGCACCAGGTCGAGGATGCCGTATTTCGCCAGCAGGCAGGCCAGCCATGCGTCGTGGCCCGTGGCGCGCAGCACCAGCTGGAAATTGTGGGCGTGCAGCACGCCGTCGCGGCGCAGCCGTGCCAGCGCCTCGAACAGCGCTTGCGGATCGCGCTCGGACGGGTAGATCACGCCGCTGTGCAGCAGCAGGAAGCGGCTGCGGTGGCCCGTGCGCGCAGGGCTGCCGTCATGGCCGTCTTCGTCGTAGCCGTTCTCGATCAGGTGGAAGCGCTCGCGCCCCAGCTGTGCCAGGCGATGCCGGTGCGCATCGATGGCGCCCGGCGTGGTGCAGACGATGGCCGCGCTGCGCGCCGCGATGCGCTGTTCTATCCACGCATGCATGCGGTGCAAACGCGCCTCGGACGGATACGGCGCCAGCGGGTCGCTGTCATCGAGCATGGGGTCGCGCTGGTCGGCGATCCATGGCAGGCCGCTGAGTTTTTGCAGGGTCAGCGCGATCAGGTGCGCCGTGGCGATCGGGTACGTCGACCAGATGGCGTCGGGCCGGTATTGCCGGATCATGCGCAGGCCGGCCGGCACGGCGCTCAGCCACCAGGAACTCCAGCGGTCGGGCAGGGCCAGGCAGCGCGGATAGCGCCCGCCGATGGAGAAATGGCGCGCCGCGTCCAGCGCCAGGGTGCGCCGCACGGTGGCGCGCTCGCCGATCTGCTCCAGCTGGGACATGCCTTTCTGCGCATACGCGGCAGGGCTGGGACTGAGCACCAGCGGCTGCCAGCCGCAGTCGGGCAAATGGCGCGCGAATCCCAGCGTGCGCAGGATGCCGCTGCCGCCAGCGAACGGTGGAAAATGGTAGGCGACCATCAGCACGCGTTTTGTCGAGGGTTTTACCATGACTGCAGCCACCGCGCGCACAGCTGTTCCACTTCGCCGCGCCAGGCGGCGCTGGCGAAGGTGTGGTTGGCGCCATCGACCTGCGCCTGTGTCCATTGCGCGCGGGCCGCGACGGCGCGCCAGGCCGCGTCGCCCCGGAGCAGGGCTTGCCACTCGCGCGCGCCCAGGTCGTCGCCGCTGAGGATCAGCAGCACCTTGCCCTGGAATTGCGTCAAGGCCCGCAGCAGGGCCGGCGCGGGCGCATCGTCCAGCGGCTCGGCTTCCTGCGTGGCTGCCGCCACCTGCCGCAGCGAGGCCAGGCTGGCGCCCGGCTGCAGTGCGCCGCTGGCCAGCTTGCGCCAGAACGCGCCTTGCAGCAGGCGTGGCAAATAGTAATGGCGCAAGGTGGCGCGCGCCAGGCCGGCGCTGCTGCGCACCCACGGATTGAGCAGGATCAGGGCATTGATGCGCGCATCGCGCGGCGCATGGCAGGCGGCGGCCGTGGCGCCGTCGCACAAGCCCCACAGCGCCACTTCGCGCAAGGTCGGCACGGCGTCGAAGAATTGCGCCAGCGCGCCGGCGATGTCGGGACCGGCGGCGCGGTAGTCGCGCGCGCTGCCCTCGCTGTCGCCCATGCCGCGCAAGTCGAAACGCAGCACGGGCCAGCCTTGCGCGGCCAGGGCGCGGGCCAGCAGGACGAACTGGCGATGGCTGCCGACCCGGTACTGCGGGCCGCCCGTGACGATCAATATGCCGCGCGGTCCCGGTGCGGCGGGCAAGCTGAGGATGCCGACCATGCGCGCCTGCGCTTCACCGTCTTCGGCCGCGCTGCGAAAGCGCAGGGGCAGCTCGCGCACGCTGTGCCCTGCGAGGTGCTGCTGACTGCTGTCGCGCTTCATGGCGCCGTCCTTTCCTCGTCGAGCCAGTCGCGGCACACGGTGCGCGTGGCGGCCAGCAGCTGCGGACACGCCAGCAGCTCGCCACTGTGCCAGAACGGGCCGTCGCCGAAGCTGGCCACGTGCACGGCGGCGCCCTGTTCGCGCCATGTTCTCGCCAGCGGCGGCAACGCTGCGCCGGCTTGCTCCGGTGCCTGGTAATCGAGCCAATAGACAGGTACCGCGGGCAGCAGCGCCGCTGCGCTGACGCCGTCGATGGCCAGCGCCAGCTCGGGCGCCAGCAGGTAGCCGGCCACTTCCACAGGCTCGCTTTTCGCCAGCGCGGCGCGCGCGTGTCCCGGTGCTTCCTGCGTGCCGCCGGCCAGCATGCTTGTCGCCAGGCGCAGGCGCAGGAAACGGTCGATGCTGCGACGGCCATCGGTTTCCGGCTGCCATAGCAGCAAACGCGCCAGCGGCAGCGGCGCGCGGCTGGCGAAATCGAGGGCCAGCAAAGCACCCAGGCGCAAGCCCCACATGGTCAAGGGGCCGTCGACCCGCTGCGCCAGCCAGGCGCAAGCCAGGTGCAGGTCGTTGTGCCAGATGTCCCAGCGCGCTTCGTTAAAATCGCCGCTGCTGTCGCCGCAGCCGTACAGGTCGATCTGCAGCACGCTGTAACCCAAGGCGGCAAAGGCGCGCGCCTGCGCGGCGGCCACGTGGCGGCTTTTATTGAGTTCTTCGGCGAATGGATGGACGTAGATGATGCCGCCGCGCACGCTGCGGCCCGGCGGCGGCAGGTGCAGCAGGCAGTAGCGCTGGCCGCCGCTGGCGGGCAGAAAGAAGGGCAGCAGCGGCAGCGCGTCGAAGGCGGCGCTGTTCATGGCCGCAGCTGTGCAAACACGAAGTCGTGCAGGGTGCCGACGGTGGCGAAGTGGCGCGCGTGGATGTCGTCGTCGGCGACAGTGATGCCGAAATGGTCTTCCAGCGCGGCGATAACGCCGATCACGGCCATCGAATCGAGTTCCGGCACGCTGCCCAGAAGCGGCGTGTGCGCTTCCAGCGCGCGCCCGTTCAAGCCCAGCGTGGTGTCGAGGATGCGTTTTACTGCTTCAAGATGCGGCATGTCAGCTCCAGGGAAGGGTAGTGCGGCAGGCGGCTGGTATCGAAGGCCAGGCAGGGAATGTCGTCCGGGTGGCGCGACAGGTGGACATACGGCGGCAGGCTGGCGGCCATCCATTGCCAGCGCCCGCAGCGGATAAAGGTGGCCGTACCCAGCGCGTGCGTGCCCAGGCGCGCATGGGCGCCCAGCGAGGCGCGGTTGAAACGCGAAATGCGGCTGCACGACCAGCGCACGCCCTGCGCGTACAGCACGGCGTTGGCTTCTTCCCACAGCCGGGCGAAGACCAGGCCACCGCGCTGCCCGGGATGCACCCACACGTCCAGGTCCCACGACGACTGCTGCGAGGCCAGCGCATAGCGGGCGCGCACCTCGTCTTCCTGGCAGCCGTGGCGCTGCAGCCAGATCCAGCCGGCCATGCCGGACTTGTCACGCGCCACCAGGCATTGCGCGCCCTGGCGGTAGCGTTCGCCCAGTACGCCGGGGCGGCGCTCGGGGCCGGGCGGCAAATCCGCTTCCGTCAGGCAAGGGTTGACGGTGATGGCCTGGCCGCGCCCGCGGCACAGCGAACCGGGCGCCACGGCCTGCGCGACGAACTGGTAGCGATACAGCGCGCAGCGCCCGCCCGGCACGCTTTCCAGCAAGCGCGCCACGGCCAGCCAGGCGCTGTCGCGCCAGCCCAGCTGATTGAGGCTGGCGCTCAGCCGTTGCAGCAGGGGAAATTGTCGAAACAGGGCCATGGCGGTAAGGGATGAGGCGGCTATGCAGCCAACGCTGTCCATTAGAGCGCAGCGGCCAACGGCGGTCTTGCGCCGGCTCAAGCTGTGTTGCTGAAACTGTTAATTGATCAAAATCAAGACCGCTGTGGCCGTTTGTCTGAATCATAGGGGAATGCATGGCAATCATGGCAACCCGGGGGCGACACGATGGCGACACTGATACATGATCTGATCTTCGAGACGGCGCAGCGCGCGGCCCACGCGCCGGCCCTCTCGTGGCAGGGCGAGGAAACAAGCTATGGCGCGCTGGCGCAAGCCGTGCGCGAAGCGGCTGGCACCCTGCTGACCCTGGGTTTGCAGCGTGGCGCGCGCGTGGCCGTGTATCTGGAAAAACGCCCTGAAAACGTCAGTGCCATGTTTGGCGCGGCGGCGGCAGGCGGCGTGTTCGTGCCCGTCAATCCACTGCTCAAACCGGACCAGGTGGCGTATATCCTGGCCGATTGCAACGTGACCATCCTCGTCACCTCGCGCGAACGCCTGGCGCAGCTGGGCCCCGCGTTGGCCGCCTGCCCGGATTTGCAGACGGTGCTGCTGACGGGCGAAGGCGATGCGGAATCGATGCTGGGCAAGGTCCGCGTGCTGCCGTGGCGTGGCCTGTCCGCCGCGCCCGCACTCCTGTGGCATGCGGTGATCGACACGGACATGGCCGCCATTTTATATACATCAGGCAGCACGGGGCGGCCGAAAGGCGTGGTGCTGTCGCACCGCAACATGCTGGCCGGCGCGCTCAGCGTGTCATCCTACCTGCGCAACACGCCGGAAGACCGGATTTTGTGCGTGCTACCGCTCAGCTTTGATTACGGCCTGAGCCAGCTGACGACGGCGTTTGCCAGCGGCGCCTGCGCCGTGCTGATGAATTATCTGCTGCTGCGCGATATCGTCGAAGCCGTGGAGCAGGAAGCCATCACGGGACTGGCCGCCGTGCCGCCCCTGTGGGTGCAGCTGTCGCAGCTGAGCTGGCCCCTGTCCACGCCCTTGCGCTACATCACCAATTCGGGCGGCGTGATGCAGAGAACCACGCTCGACCGGCTGCGCCAGTCGCTGCCGCGCACGCAGGTCTACCTGATGTATGGCTTGACGGAAGCGTTCCGTTCCACCTATCTGGCGCCGGAACAGCTGGAGCGGCGCCCCGATTCCATCGGGCAAGCGATCCCGAATGCGGAAGTGCTGGTGCTGCGTCCGGACGGCAGCGTGTGCGATGCCGATGAGCCTGGCGAACTGGTGCACCGTGGCGCGCTGGTGGCGCTCGGCTACTGGAACGATGCGGCGCGCACGGCCGAGCGCTTCAAGGCGCTGCCGCCGCAGGCGAGCGGCCTGGTGCTGCCGGAACTGGCCGTCTGGTCGGGCGACACCGTGCGCCGCGATGCGGATGGCTATCTGTATTTTGTGGGACGCAGCGATGACATGATCAAGACGTCCGGCTACCGGGTCAGCCCGGCCGAAATCGAGGAAGTCGCGTATGCGAGCGGACTGGTGGGCGAGGCGGCCGCGCTGGGCTTGCCCCACGCCGTGCTGGGCCAGGCCATCGCCTTGCTCGTCACGCCCGCACCCGGTGTGCAATTGCAGCGCGACAGCATACTGGCCGCCTGCCGCGCGCGCCTGCCCAGCTATATGGTGCCGCTGTGGGTGGAGATCCGCGACGGCGTGCTGCCGCGCAATCCGAACGGCAAGATCGACCGTCCCTTGCTGGCCCGGGAACTGGCGCGCGCGTATGCAGTCCAAACAGGAGATGCGGCATGAAGGATCTGATCCGCTCGAATAGCACGGAATTGCCAACGCACTCGGCCCTGGGCCAGCAATTCGCTGTGGAAAACGACATGCTGCAGGTCGGCGGCGTGCCCTTGCGCCAGCTGGCTCAAAGGGTGGGCAGCACGCCGTTCTACGCCTATGAACGCGCGCACATCACGCACCGCGTGGCCGAACTGCGCGCCGCCTTGCCGGCCGGCGTGCACCTGCATTACGCCATGAAGGCCAACCCCATGCCGGCCGTGGTGCAGTGGCTGGCGGGCCTGGTCGATGGCATTGACGTGGCCTCGGGCGGCGAACTGGCGACGGCGCTAGATACGCCCATGGCGCCGGAATGCATCAGTTTTGCGGGGCCGGGCAAGCGCGATGGGGAACTGGCGCGTGCCGTGGCGGCGGGCGTCTTGATCAACGTGGAATCGGGCGCCCAGCTGGAAAAGGTGGCGCTGGCCGGTGAACGGCTGGGCCTGGCGGCCAGGGTGGCCGTGCGCGTGAATCCCGATTTCGCCCTGCGCCGCACGGGCATGCGCATGGGCGGCGGGGCGCAGCCGTTCGGCGTCGATGCGTCCCTGGTGCCGGCGCTGCTGGGCCGCATCGGCCAGCTGGGCCTCGATTTTCACGGTTTTCACTTGTATGCGGGCTCGCAAAGCCTGTCGGCGGCGGCCCTGGCTGAAGCGCAAGCCCTCTGCGTGCAACTGGCTCTGCAACTGGCCGACAGCGCGCCATCGCCCATGCGCACCCTGAACATCGGCGGCGGCTTCGGAGTGCCGTACTTCCCCGGCGACCAGGCCCTGGACCTGGTGCCCGTGGCTGCAGGCTTGCAGCGGCAACTCGATCTGCTGGCGCAGGCGGCGCCGGGCGTGCGGCTGAA
Organism: Janthinobacterium sp. 64; assembly: GCF_002813325.1. Lineage (NCBI taxonomy): Bacteria > Pseudomonadati > Pseudomonadota > Betaproteobacteria > Burkholderiales > Oxalobacteraceae > Janthinobacterium > Janthinobacterium sp. 64. The sequence continues at coordinate 748,969 of NZ_PHUG01000001.1, forward strand.
CCTGGAACTGGGCCGTTATCTGGTGGCCGAGGCCGGTATCTATGTGTGCAAGGTGATTGAGCGCAAGCAATCGCATGGGCAAGTGTTTCTCGTCACGGATGGCGGCTTGCACCATCATCTGGCCGCTTCCGGCAATTTCGGCCAGCTGATCCGCAAGAATTACCCGGTCGCCATCGGCAACCGCCTGGACGGCGGGGCGCGCGAAGTGGCGTCCGTCGTCGGGCCGCTGTGCACGCCGCTCGATTTGCTGGCCGACCAGATGGAGATGGCGCGCGCCGAGGAGGGCGACCTGGTGGTCGTGTTCCAGTCGGGCGCGTATGGCTTGACGGCCAGCCCGACGGCCTTTCTCGGCCATCCTTTGCCGGCCGAGGTGCTCGTATGAGCGGCCTGTGCGGTTGGCTGGCGGCGCACAGTGTTGCGCCTGCCGATGGCGCGGCGCTGGCCGCGCTGGCGGACATGGCCGCACCGCTGTCGCGCTTCGATAGCGCGCCCGGCGCCGCCAGCGTGAGCGAAGTGGGCAGCGTGGCCGTAGCCGCCATCGACGGCAGCCGCCATGTATATCAGCAAGATGGCTTGCAAGTGGCCATTTGGGGCCGCCCCGAGCTTGACGGCTCGGCCGACGACGTGGCGTCCCGCCTCGCGTCCCTGTGGCTGAGCCGGGGCGTGGCCGCCTGCGCCAGCCTGTCCGGGCCTTTCTGTTTGGCCATCCTCGACGCGTTTTCCGGCTCGGCCCTGCTGGCCGTGGACCGCGCCGGCATCCACCCGCTCAGCTATGCAAGCAATGCGCAAGGCCTGTTTTTTGCCTCCTCGCATGACGCCTTGCTGGCCCATCCGTCCGTGCGGGGCGCGCTCGATCCGCAAGCGCTGTATCACTATCTGTATTTCCACATGGTGCCCGGCCCGGCCACGGCCTATTTGGGCCAGCAGCGCTTGCTGCCCGGCGAATACCTGCATGTGCGCGGCGGCAAGCAATGCAAGGGCAGCTACTGGCAGCTGGCCTTCCAGGAGCCAGGCGCGGCGCGCGCGCGGGCCAGCTTTGCCAGCAACAAGCAGGAATTCCTGCGCCTGCTGCGCCAGGCCGTGGAAAGCAGCCTGGGCAACGATAGCGCCAGCACGGGCGCGTTTCTCAGCGGCGGCACCGACAGTTCCACCCTGGCCGCCATCATGGGGCAGGTGACGGGCCGCCCCGCGCGCACGTATTCCATCGGTTTTGACTCTCCCGGCTATGACGAAATGGCGTATGCGCGCCTGGCCGCCAGCCATGCGGGCAGCATCCACCACGAGCGCTACGTGACGCCGTCCGACGTGCTGGCCGCGATCCCCGCCATGGCGGCCATCTTCGACCAGCCTTTCGGCAATGCCTCGGCCATTCCCGCCTATTATTGCGCGCAGATGGCGCGCAAGGATGGAGTCACCCGCTTGCTCGGTGGCGACGGCGGCGACGAATTGTTTGGCGGCAATGAGCGCTATGCGCACCAGGCCTTGCTGTCGCAATATGAACGCTTGCCCGCCATGCTGCGCCAGGCCATCATCGAGCCGCTGCTGTTCCGCCAGCAAAGGGGCAAACCGTGGCGGCTGGGCGACAAGGCGCGCCGCTACATCGAACAGGCGAGCCTGCCGCTGCCGGCCCGCCTCGACAGTTACAATCTGCTGCTGCGCCATGGCCACCGCACGGTGCTGGAAGCGGGCTTTATCGACACCATCGACCCCGGCATGGCGCCCGGCTGCGTGAATGGCGCGTATTGGGCGCGCCAAGGCCAGGGCTTGAGCCAGATCAATGAGTTGCTGGCGCTGGACATGCGCTTTACCTTGGCCGACAACGACCTGTTCAAGGTGCGCAAGGCGTGCGAGCTTGCGGGCGTGGAAGCGGCCTTTCCCTTCCTGCACGATGCGATGGTAGCGTTTGCGGCGCGCCTGGCGCCGCGCGACAAGCTCGACGGCAGGCAGCTGCGGCCCTTCTTCAAGCGGGCGCTGGCGGAAATCCTGCCGCCAGCCATCGTGCGCAAGAAAAAGCACGGTTTCGGCTTGCCTTTCGGCCAGTGGCTGCACAGCCATGCGCCGCTGCGCGAGTTTGCGTTCGATAACCTGACCCAGCTGCGCGGGCGCGGCATCGTGCGGCCCGCCTTCATCGACGATCTGCAAGGGCGCTTGCTGGCGGAACACCCGGCCTATCACGGCACCATGGTGTGGCTGCTGCTGATGCTGGAACAGTGGCTCAGCCAGCACCCGGCGGCGCTGGGTGCGCTTGCCGGCGGTTTTGCCGCAAGCGCCACAGAAATGCCAGTCGTCCTCGATCCCACGGCGTAAAGCGGGGCAGCTGCAGCAAGTCCAGCCCCGCGCCGGGGCGCGCCACGCCCCAGTCCGTCGCCACGGCCGCCTTGAACCCGAGGCTGCGCACCATCGCCACGTGCGGTGCGCCATAATCGCGCCCGGCCTTGCCGTTAGGATAGGCAAACACGGTGACGGGCGCCTGTATCAGATTTTCCAGCTGATGCTTGCCGTTGGCGATGTCCAGCCGCGCCTCGCGCTCCGGCAAGGTGGACAATATCGGGTGGCTCATCGTGTGCGCCCCCAGCTCCATGCCGGCCGCCTGTAATTGACGCAGCTGCGCCGTGCTCAGCATGGCTGGCGCTCCGGCCGCCGCGCCGGCCTGGCGGCGGATCTGCATGGCCAGCTGCTGGCGGCGGTCGAACGGCAGGTACTTGAGCTGGCCCAGCAAGGTGGCGATGGCCGCTTGCCGCTGTGCCAGATCGGCGACGGGCAGGCAGTCTAGCCCGAGTGCGCGCAAGTCGAGCACGGGAGCTGGCGCCTGGCGCACGGCCTCGATCACCGTGTCATTCCACATCTGTCCACCGTCCAGGTAGCCCGTGGCGATAAAAAACGTGGCGTGCAAGCCATGGCGCTGCAGCAAGGGCAGGGCCACTTGCGCATTGTCGGCATAGCCGTCGTCGAAGGTGATGCAGGCGGCGCGCGCGGGCAGGCGGCCATCTTGCAGCCGCTGTATGGCCTCGCCGAGCGGCAGCGGCGTATAGAAACGTTTGATAAGGCGCAACTGGCGCTGGAACAGGGCCGCATCGACTTCGCCGGGAAACAGCGGGTCGGGCCGCGCCAGCACGCGGTGGTAGATCAGAATCGACAAGGTGGCGCTCATGGCTGCTCCGCGACGACGGCTTGGGCCTTGGCCCGGGCCTGGCGCGATGTCGGGGCCGGTGCCTGCCGCTCGACGATGATGCGCGTGCCGATCAGGGCGGCCATCAGGTAATACGGCATGTCAAAATACAGCAGGCTGAGGAAGGCACCGCCCACGGCAAAGCCGATCAGGCTGGCCTGGCTCATGGTTGCCAGGCCGTGCGCCCAGCGCAGTTCCGGCTGGCCCCGCGTGCGGCGGATGATGGCGGCGGCCGTGCGCCAGGTGGCGACGCCCAGCGCCAGGTAAATCAGCAAGCCGACGAAGCCGTGTTCACCCAGCACCTGGAAGTAGATGCTGTGCGCCGCGTGGACATCCATGGGGTTGGGCGCGTAGCGGGCAAAGATGGCGGCGTCGGACACGTCGAAGCCGCCGCCAAGAAAACGGTCGCGCGCCAGGTTCCAGGCCATGCGCCAGGCATTCAGGCGGCCCATGGCGGAAACATCGTCCTGGTAGGTATTGATGGTGTCCATGCGTTCGGCCCAGCGCTCGGGCATGAAGGCCAGCAGCAGCGGCGTGACGGCGCCGAGCAGCGCGCCCAGCACCAGCTTGCGGTCGCTTTTCAGCCACATGAACAGGCCCATGGCGGCGATGGCCAGCAGGCCGCCGCGCGAATACGAGCCCAGCGCGGCCAGCGCCGACAGCACTATCGCCGCCGACAAGCCATGGCGCTGCCAGCGCTTGTCCGTGTTTTGCTGCAGGTAATACATGAGGGGAATGGTGATGATCAGGGCCAGGGCCAGCGCATTGTTATCCCCGATAAACGTCTCTTCCGGCCCCCAGACCCGTTCCGTGCCGCCGCTGCGGATGGTGAAGATGCCGCCTTTCACGCCGTAATAGCCGATCGAGCCCACCAGCACCCAGACCAGGCGCACGATGTCGCGCCGCGTGCGTATCGCCATCATGATCACAAAGCTCATCAGCATGATCTTCATGACCTTGTTCCACTGTACCCACGACGCCGCCGGCAGCAGGGCGAACGGCGCCGTGACATTCATCCACAAGACGAACAGCAACAGCAGCACGCTGACGGGCGTGAGCGGCAGGCTTTTCGGCTCGCGCGTCATCATCAGGCTGAGCATGGTGGCGATGGCGATGATGAAGGCGAACGGCAAGTGGGTGGCAAAGCCCCAGGCTTGCGTGTGCGGATTCATCACGCTGACCCAGACCCACATCAGGCCGCCGATGGCCGGTGACTTCAGGATGAAGGGCAGCGAACCGAGGATGATGATGGTAATCAGTATGTCGCGCATGAAGGGGGACGCTCCTGGTTGTGTCCGGCTTGGCAAGGTCTTGATGCCTGTCAACGGGCTGGCGGGCAGGCTCAGTACACTGGATCAATACTGCTTGATGCATAGTTTTGTCATGGTAAGACCAAGGAGGCATGTCCTTGTTGACCGTTCTCATGGCGACCTACAATGGCGCCGGCACTTTGCCCCAGGTATTGCGCGCCTACATGGCGCTGCGTCCGCCCGTGGGCGGCTGGCGCCTGGTCATTGCCGACAATGGCAGCACGGACGCCACGGCCCAGGTGATCGACGCCTTTCGCGGCCGCTTGCCTTTGAGCTATCTCTACGTGGCGCGGCGCGGCCGCAGTCCCGCCCTGAATGGGGCCGTCGAGCACGCCTTGCGCTCAAGCGGCGATGGCAGCGAGCTGTTCGTGTTCGGCGACGACGACGCCATGCCCGCCTCCGACTGGCTGTGCCGGCTGCAGGCCAGCGCGCGCGCCCATCCCGGCTACGCCCTGTTCGGCGGCGCCATCGTGCCTGCCTGGCGGGAAAAGCCGGCCGACTGGCTGCTGCGCCTGACGCCGGTCGGCTTGACGTGGGGCATTACCAGTCCCGATTTGCGCGACGCGCCCATCTATCCGGGCCTGGTGTGGGGCGCCAACATGGCGATACGCCGCCGCATCTTCGAGGCGGGCGCCCGCTATGACGAAAGCATCGGCCCGCAGGGCGCCAACTACGCCATGGGCAGCGAAACCCGCCTGAACCTGGAAATGCATGCGGCCGGCAATCCTTCCTGGTTCTGTCCGCAAGCGAAGGTGGCGCACATCATCCGCCCACAGCAAGTGCAGCGCGCCTGGATATTGCGCCGCGCCATGCTGTTCGGCCGGGGCCAATGCCGTCTGGCGACCTTTGCACCGAGTGTGGAGTGGCTGGGCGTGCCGCGCTGGATGCTGGGCCGATACGTGCGCGAGTCGCTCGGCGCCGTGCGCGCCTGGCTGCGGCGCGACCGTGCCGAGCTGTTCCTGCGCCAGTGGGAACGGGCCTGGCTGCGCGGCTTCTTTCATGAAGCGTGGCGCGGACGGCGAAAACGCCTGCCGCGCATCGTCATCAGCAGTTACTCGGGCGAGCTGGGCGGCATGGAGCTGCGCATGGCGCAAGAGGCGACGATGCTGAGCGCGAGCGGCTATGACAGCGTGCTGGCGCTGCGGCGCTTTCCCGGTTTTACTGCCTGGGCGCAAGACTTGCGCGCAAGGCAGATGCAAGTGCGCGTGTACGAGCCGCCTTTGTTTCTCGAACACTGGGCGTGGCGCCGCTGGAATTGGCTGCGCGCCAGGGTCACGGGCGCCTGGCGGCTGCGGCGGCTGCGGCCGGACCTCGTTCACGTGGCGTTTTGCTGGACGGCCTATGGCGCCTCCATCCTGTGGCTGGCGCGCCAATGCCGCTTGCCGGCCGTGATCAGCGTGCACAACGCGTTTCCCCTGGAAACCTTCAGCGACTGGCAGCGGCCCCGGCTGGAAGAGGCGTTTCGCAGCGTCAAAGGCGTGTATGCCGTGTCGGACTCGGCCATGCGGCATTTCCTCGACCTCTATCGCGGCATGCTGGCGCCGCAGACGCGCCTGGCCGTCATTCCCAACGGCGTCGATACGGACACGTTCATCGTTTCGCCCGAACGCAGGGTGCTGGCGCGCAAGCTGCTGGCGCTGCCGCCAGACGCGCTCGTGCTCGGCTGCGTGGCGCGACTGTCCGCGCAAAAGCGCCCGCAAGCGCTGCTGGCCCTGTTCGCCAGGCTGGCCACGAAGTTTCCCAACTTATATCTGGTACTCGTGGGCACAGGGCCGCTGGACGCCATGCTGCGGCTGCAGGCGCAGCAATCGGGTTTGCAGGAGCGGGTCGTGTTTGCCGGTTTCCGCCAGCGCGTCGAGCTGCTGATGCCCGCCTTTGACCTGCACGTGTTGCTGAGTAAAAACGAGGGTTTCGGCATCGCCACGATCGAGGCCATGGCGTGCGGCGTGCCGGCCGTGGGGACGGATGTGCCGGGCACCCGCGATATCCTGCACGATAGTGAAGGCGGGCTGCTGCTGCCGCTCGACGACGAGCACGCCGCCTGCGCGGCCGTGGCCCAGTTGCTGCTCGATGCTCCACTGCGCGCCCGCATGGGACGGCTGGCGCGCGAAGAAACCGTGCAGCGCTATTCGATGCCGCGCCTGGAACGCCAGTTGCGGCAGTTCTATGCCGGCCTGGTGTAGGCGCGGGCGGCCCGCATGAGCGCCACCCGCCATTCGTTTCTGTTTTCGTTTGCCGAGAAATACACGGTGCTGCTGCTGGGCATCATCGCCACCATGGTGCTGTCGCGTTTGCTGACGCCGGCCGAGGTGGGCGTGTATTCGCTGGGCGCCGTGCTGGTGGCGCTGGCGCAAGTGGTGCGCGATTTCGGCGTGGGGCAATACCTGATCCAGGAAAAGCAGCTCGATACCGTGAAATTGCGGGCCGCGCTGGCCACCAGCCTGCTTGTCGCCTGGCTGCTGGCCGGGTTGGTGCTGCTGGCCAGTGCGCCGCTCGCGCATTTCTATGGCGAACCGCGGCTGACCCTGGTGCTGCGTTTGCTGTCGATTAACTTCCTGCTGATCCCGTTCAGCGCCTTGACCTTGCCGATGCTGCGCCGGCAACTGCGCTTTCGCGCCATTTATGCCATCAACGGTGCCAATAGCGTGGTCAACCTGCTGGTGGCCGTGCTGCTGGCGCTGCAGGGCTACAGTTATATGAGCATGGTATGGGCGGCGCTGGCCGGTTCCTGCGCCTCGCTGCTGGTGAGCCTGCTGGTGCGGCCCCGCGAACTGCCGTGGCTGCCGGGACGGCGCGGCATCGGCGATATCGCCCGTTTTGGCGCGTACGCGACGGGTGGCGGCCTGGTTGACGAGGCGGGCGTGGCGGCGCCGGACCTGATCATCGGCAAGCTGATCGGCATTGAAAGCCTGGCCCTGTTCGGCAAGGCGCAAAGTGTACTCAATATCTTCAACCAGGCCATCACCAGCGCGATTTCTCCCGTGGTGTTTCCCCTGTTTGCGGCGCGCGCTCGCGAAGGTGGAGGACAAGGGGAAAAGGGCGGGGCGGAGCTCGTGTATTTGCGCACGATCAGCTACATGACGGCGCTGGCCTGGCCGTTTTTTCTCTTCCTCGCCTGCATGGCTTTGCCCCTGGTCAAGGTGTTGTATGGCACGCAATGGCTAGGATGTGTGCCCTTGATCCGCATCATGTGCCTGTCCTCGGCCGTGTATAGCATGTTCAGCATGGCCCGCTACCTGTTCGTGGCGACGGGGCAGCTGCATGCGCAGGTGCGGCTCGATGCTTGGGCGGGCGCAAGCAAAGTGGCGCTGCTGCTGGCTGCGGCGCCGTTCGGCCTGGTGGCCGTGGCCTGGGCCGTGGTGCTCAGCAATGTGCTGCGCAGCTGGCTGGTGTATGGCTGCCTGCGGCGCTTGAGCGCACTCGACTGGCGCACCTTGGCGCGGGCCGTGCGCAAAAGCCTGCTGCTGTGCGGTTTCAGCACCGTGGCGCCCGTCGCTGCGCTGCTGTGGCTACCTGTTGATACGCCGGCGCTGCTGGCGCTGACGGGCACGGCACTGGTCACCTTGCTGTGCTGGCTGGCCGGTCTGTTCCTGTTGAAACATGAACTGGCCGGCGAATTCTTGTTGTTACAACGCAAGCTGGCCGGCCGCTGGCTGGCAGTCAAATGCACGAAAGGATGACCATGCGTGTCGGTATCTTGTCCTACCCGATGCTGTTCCAGCGCGACGGCGGCTTGCAGATCCAGGTACGCGAAACCATTGCCGCGCTGAACCGGCTGCCCCAGCAAGCTGCGCGGCCCCTGGAAGTGCAGCTGGTCGACGCCAACCACCAGCGGCTGGCCGATTTCGACGTGCTGCACGTGTTTTCGGCGAGCAATGGCACCTACCGCATCATGGAAATGGCTAGCGATCAAGGCGTGCCCGTGGTGCTGTCGCCGCTGCTGTCGCCGGGCTGGGGCCGTGCCAGCGCCTGGCGCGCGCGGCTGGCCGACCGGCTGGCAGGGCGCCTGACGGAGTGGATGGTGCAAACGAGCTATGCGCAAACGCGGCGCGCCTTGCAGCTGGCCGACGTGGTGATCGCCCTGGGCGAGGCCGAGCGCGATGCCATCGTGCAAGGTTTCGGCATGGGGGCGGACGCCATTCGCGTCTTGCCGAACGGGATCAATCCGCATTTCTTCACGGCCAATGGCGACTTGTTCTTGCGTGAAACGGGCATTGCCGGGCCGTTCGTGCTGATGACGGGCAGCATTTCACCGTATAAAAACCAGCTGGGCCTGGCGCTGGCGCTGGCGGGGGCCGGCTTGCCCCTGGTGCTGATCGGCGCCGCGCCGCGCGAACAGCAGCCATATCTGCAGCAGTTGCTGGACTTGCCGCACGTCAGCTGGCTCGGCGCGCTCGAGCACACCGACCCGCTGCTGGCCAGCGCCTACCATGCGGCGGCCGTGGCGGCCCTGCCCAGCCAGGGCGAAGTGTTTCCGTTATCCGTGCTGGAAGCGCTGGCGGCCGGCACGCCCGTCGTCATGACGGCGCAAAGCGCGCTGGACTTGCCCGATTCCGCGTTCGCGCTGCGCAAGGTGGCCTGGGACGATGGCCCCGCGCAGCGCCAGGCCATCCTCGACTTGCTGGCGCTGCCGCCCGAGCGCGCCCGCGTGCAAGCGCTGGTGGAACGTTTTACGTGGGAGCGGGTGGCGGCGCAAATTGCCGATTGTTACTACCTGCTGCAGTCCTTGCCTGCCAGGAGGCAGCATGCTGTTTAATTCCTTCGCCTTCCTGTTCGGCTATCTGCCCATCGTGCTGGCCGGCTATTTTCTGCTGGACCGATTGACGTCCTCCGCCAGCTGGCGCCTGGCGCCAGCCTTGTGGCTGGCGCTCGCCTCGCTGTTCTTCTATGCCTGGTGGGACGTGCGCTACCTGCCGCTGCTGCTGGCGTCGATCTGCGTCAATTACGGCGCCGGCCGCCTGATCGGTGCGCGCGCGGGCGCGGCCCGCAAGCGCGCGCTGGTGGTAGCCCTGGCCTTGAACCTGGGCTTGCTTGCCTACTATAAATATGCGAATTTCTTCATCGACAGCGTCAACGCCGTCGCCGTGGCCGCCGGAGCTGGCGCTGGCAGCCTGCCGTGGACCGGCCTCGACATCATCCTGCCGATCGGCATCTCGTTTTTCACCTTCACGCAGATCGCCTTCCTCGTCGATTGCTACCGGGGCGAGGTGCGCGAATACCGCTTCATCCATTACGTGCTGTTCGTCAGTTACTTTCCGCACCTGATCGCCGGCCCCGTGCTGCATCACCGCGACATGATGCCGCAGTTCGCCGACCCGGCCAACGCCCACCCGCGCGCCGCCAATTTCGCCATCGGCCTGTCGATCTTTACCATCGGGCTGGCCAAAAAAGTGCTGATCGCCGACAACCTGTCGCCGCTGGCCATGCCCGTCTTCGCGGCCGGGGCCACGCCCACCCTGATCGAGGCGTGGATCGGCGTGCTGGCCTACACCTTCCAGCTGTATTTCGACTTTTCCGGCTATTCGGACATGGCCATCGGCCTGTCGCGCCTGTTCGGCGTGAAATTGCCGCTGAACTTCAATTCGCCGTACAAGGCGGCCAATATCGCGGAGTTCTGGCGCCGCTGGCACATGACCTTGTCGCGTTTCCTGCGCGATTACTTATATATTCCGCTGGGCGGCAGCCGCCATGGCGAAGCCATGCGCTACCGCAACCTGATGCTGACCATGCTGCTGGGCGGCTTGTGGCATGGCGCCGGCTGGACCTTCGTCATCTGGGGCGGCTTGCACGGCCTGTACCTGGTACTGCAGCAGGCGTGGCAGCGGGTGTTTGGCGCGGCGCCGGGGTACTGCTGGCTGCGCTGGTGGCCCGCTTGGTGGGCCACCTTGCTGACTTTTCTTGCCGTGATGCTGGCCTGGGTCTTCTTCCGCGCACCCGACGTGGCCACGGCCTGGGACATTACCGGCGCGCTGGTGGGCGCGAATGGCGTGAGCTTGCCGCGCGGCCTGGCCAGCCATGCGGCCAGCCTGGCGCAGTGGGGCTTGCATCCGGCCTTCGACGGCATCCGCTGGATCGAACTGGCTGGTCCCGGCTTGCCCGTGCTGCTGGGCGCCATGTTGCTGGCGTTCAAGGCGCCCAACACGCAAGAAATATTCTTTCTCTACGAGCCTGCCATTGAAAGAATATTTCAACCTTCAGGGCGCTGGGCCTTCAGCTGGCGCCCCACGCGCCGCTGGAGCGTGGGCTTTGCCGCGCTGTTCGTCGCCTGCATCTTCGGCATGAACCGGGTCACCGAATTTCTCTATTTCCAGTTCTGAGCATGGACACTGCCGGCCGCCGCTATCTTGTCTGCTTCCTCGCCTGCGTCGGCCTGGCGCTCGGCGCCGTCTCGCTGTTGAACTATCAGGTCGATCCCTACCTGCTGCACCAGTGGGACAGTCCCTTGCTGCAGCGTCCGCGCCAGCTGAACGAAAAGCTCGGCGCCTGGGCCAAGACCTATGCCGTGGCGCGCTACCGGCCGGCCATCATCTACATCGGCAATTCGCGCACGGAAATGGGCTTGCCGACGAGGGTGCGTGCCTTGTTCGACGGCAAGAAGATCTTCAACAGCGCCGTCTCCGGCGCCTCGATCGGCGACGCCATCCGCCTGGCCGAGCATGCGGCCAGGGTCAGTCGCGTCGAGACCATGGTGTGGGGCATCGACGCGCCCACTTTTTCCCTGGACATGGGCGCGGCGCGCGTGGAAGACAGCCTGACGGGCGCCCGGCACGGCTTTTTCATCCAGCGCGCCCTGGTCAACCTGAAGCGCGGCCTCACCCTGGACATGACGCAGGACAGCGTGCGCATCCTGACAGGCCATGCAGGCGATACTTGCCGCTCCAACCTGGCCGTGTACGGGCAGCGCGACGAGACGTGCACCCTCAAGGGCATCAAGCACTGGCTCGGTACCAAGGACGCCATTCCCGTGCGGTTGCAGGAATTCGGCGCTGGCCTGGGGCCGACACCGGCCTCGACACCGGCGCTCGACGCCAGCATCGGCAAGCTGTGCCGGAGCGCCACGCGCCTGCGCCTGTACATCAACCCCACGCACGCGCTGACCTTGTACGCGCTGCACTGGCGCGGCAAGTGGGATGCCATGCAGGCCTGGCAGCGGGGACTGGTGCAGGTCATCGAACGCCACCGCGCGCAGGGCTGCGACGTGCGGCTGCATGATTTTTCCGGCTTTAACAGCATCACGAGCGAAGCGACCCCGCTCGTCAGCGGCAAGCCCGACATGCATTATTACTGGGAGGTGTCGCATTACCGGGACAATGTGGGCCGCTTGATCCTGGCGCGCCTGTTTGGTGGCGACACGCCGGCGCCGGCCGATTTTGGCGTGGAGCTGACGCCGGCCAACATCGACGCCCACCAGGCGGCCACGCGCGCCGCGCGCGAGCGCTATCGCGTGGAACATGCGCGTGAAGCGGCCTATGCGCAGCGGGTGCTGGACGGGCCGTTGATCCGGCGATGATGCAAAGCCACACAAATACGCCATTTTTCACCTTCCAATGCTGACCATGGATACCACCGCCCGCCGCTACCTCGCCATCTTCCTTGCCTGCGTACTGGCCGCGCTGGCCCTCGTTTCGGCCGTGAATTACCACGTCGATCCGTACTTGCTGCACCAGTGGGACAGCCCGCTGCTGCAGCGATTGCGCCCGACGACCGAAAAACTCAGCGTGTGGAGCAAGACGTATGCCGTGGCGCGCTACCGGCCCGCCGTCGTGTATATCGGCAACTCGCGCACGGAAATGGGCTTGCCGGCGAACAGTGCGCGCACTCTATTTGAAGGCAAGAGCGTCTTCAACAGCGCCGTCTCGGGCGCCTCCATCGGCGAAGCCGTGCGCCTGGCCGAGCACGCGGCCAGGGTCAGCCATGTCGACACCATGGTGTGGGGCATCGACGCCCCCTCGTTCTCGCTGGAACTGGGCTCGGCCGGCGTGGAACCGGGCTTGACGGCCGGCGGCCCCGCGTTCTTCGCGCGGCGCGCCTTGCTCAATATCAAGCGCGGCCTGACTGTCGACATGACGCGCGACACCTGGCGCATCCTCAACGGCAGCTATGACGGCGTCTGCCTGTCCAGCCTGGCCTTGCACGGCCAGCGCGACGAGTCCTGCCTCACCAGCCGCAACCGTACCTGGACCGGCACGGCGCGCGCCTTCACGCCGCGTCTGCAGGAATTTGGTGACGGCCTGGGGCCGACCGAACCTGCGCTGCGCGCCTTCGACGCGAGTGTCGGCAAACTGTGCCGGGGCGGCACGCGCTTGCGCCTGTACATCAATCCCACGCATGCGCTCACGCTCGACGCCCTATACTGGCGCGGCAAGTGGGACGCCATGGAAGCATGGCAGCGCGACCTGGTGCAGATGGCCGGGCGCTACCGGCGCCAGGGCTGCGACGTGCGCCTGGTGGATTTTTCAGGCTTCAACAGCATCACCAGCGAAGCTATCCCGCAAGTGACGGGCGCGCCCGACATGCGTTATTACTGGGAAGCATCGCACTACCGCGACAATGTGGGCCGCTTCATCCTGGCGCGCCTGTTCGGCGGCCCGGTGGCGGTGCCGGCGGACTTCGGCGTCGAGCTGACGGAAACGGGCATTGCGGCTCACCAGGCGGCCACGCGCGCCGCGCGCGAGCGCTACCACGTGCAGCACGCCGATGAAACGGCGTATCTGCGCCACGTGCTGACCTTGCCCCGCGAACCCAAATAGGGGGCGGCAAGCGCCAGGCGTACGCCGTGGGGCAGGGCGCTTGCGCTATGATGCTGTTTTGCCATTCAGCAAGTTCCAGAACTCACCATGAAAATCGCCTTCTTTGCCAGCCAGCCCTACGACCGCCGTTTCTTCGATGAAGCCTTGCCATCCCAACCCGAGCCGGACAGCATCGAACTGGTTTACCACAGCGCCTTGCTGAGCCAGGAAACCGCGATCCTGGCGCAAGGCGCCGAGGCTGTCTGCGTGTTCGTCAACGACGTGCTCGACGCGCCCGTGCTGGAAGCCCTGCACGGCTATGGCGTGCGCGCCATCTTGCTGCGCTGCGCCGGCTACAACAACCTCGACCTGGAAGCGGCCAAGCGCCTGGGCTTTTTTGTCGCCCGCGTGCCTGCCTACTCGCCGGAAGCCGTGGCCGAATACACGCTGGCCCTGGTGCAAACGCTGAACCGCCACACGCACCGCGCATATGCCCGCGTGCGCGAAGGCAATTTTTCGCTCGATGGCTTGCTGGGCTCCACCTTGCACGGCAAGACGGTGGGCATCGTCGGCACGGGCAAGATCGGCCTGGCCACGGCGCGCATTTTTAAAGGTTTCGGCTGCACGGTGCTGGGCCATGACCCGTATCCTGCGCCCGCGTTCGCGCAACTGGGCACGATGGTGGAACTGCCGCAACTGCTGGCCGAGTCCGATATCGTCTCGCTGCATTGCCCCCTGATGGACAGCACGCGCCACATGATCAGCGAAGCCACCTTGCCGCTGATGAAGACGGGCGCCATGCTGGTGAACACTTCGCGTGGCGGCCTGATCGACACGGGCGCCGTCATCGAAGCGCTCAAATCGCGCCAGCTGGGTTCCCTGGCCATCGATGTGTACGAGCAGGAAAGCAATCTGTTCTTCCAGGACCGCTCGTCCGACATCATCGACGACGACATCTTCCAGCGCCTGATGACCTTCCCGAACGTGCTCGTGACGGGCCACCAGGGCTTCTTCACCATCGAAGCACTGCGCGAGATCGCCGCCATCACCTATCACAACCTGCAATGCTTCCTGCTGGGCAAAGCGTGTGAAAACAGCGTATTAGCTGGCTGACGCCGGTTTTCTGGGCTTGGGCGGCGGCTTGGGTTTCGGCAGCGGCAAGGCGTCCGCCGTGCGCCGCGCCAGCTGACTGAGCCACTCACGCTCGTCCCACAGGCCGCCATCGATGAGGAAATACGGCTTGGCTTGCGGATAGGGCGGCGCCTCCTGCGGCGTGCTCATCGTACTGATCCAGGCGCGGCCCGCGTCCGTCGGCTTGATGAACAGCTGGTCGTCGGCGACGATGGCGAACATCTTGCCGTCGCAATACAGGCCATATTCGCCAAACATTTTTTTCGCATTGATGCTGCCCGCGCCCGCCAGTTGATCGAGTAAAAAATCCACCGTGCCTTGCTGTGATGCCATGTTGTCCTCCGTTTGAAACAGCAGTGTAGCGCACTGGTCAGGAGTCGCCGGCAAGGCTACACTACATCTATTGATTTTTTTGCATGACGTATTTTCTTATGACACCCGAGCCTATTATTCACCGCGGCATCAGCATCGCCACCCTGGCCGCCGGCCAGTCCATCGAAACCCATTGTGCGCCGGGCCAGACCGCCATCCGCGAGCAGGCCGATGGCTGGTGGCTGTACTTTGTCGACGAAGACGGCAAGGTCGACAGCTATGACAGCCCGTTCGCCAGCCACGCCGAGGCGCTGTGGGCGGCCAAGGCCGCAGCCGAGTTCAGCGCGCAATGAAGGCCGGTCCATGGGCCTTCCTGGGCTTGCCGCAAGCGCCCGTGCCGGAAGAAGAAAGCGCGGACTACGGCGCCTGCCGCGCCGAACTGCACGGCAAGCGGCTGGTCTTGCGCGTGGCCAAAACCACGCCGACGAAAACCGGCCAGTTCGTCACCGTCTGGAAGCGTCCCCATCCCGATGCCGAGATCGCCCCGCTCGATGAAGCGGACCCCGTCGATATCGTCATCATCGCAGTGGACGACGGCGCGCGGCACGGCTTTTTCATTTTTCCGCGCAGCGTGCTGCTCGAACGCGGCGTGATGTCGCGCGCGGGCAGCGGCGGCAAGCGCGCGCTGCGCGTGTATCCGCCGTGGTGCCTGCCAGAATCTACCCAGGCCCTGCGCACGCAACGCTGGCAGGTGGAGTGGTTTGTGGCGGCGGGGGATCAGCAAGGGCTGGATAGATTGTTTTATTGAGGAAACAAATGATTTGTATGAAAATTGATAAGTCTGTGTTGATGTTGTGTCTGGGCGTAGCGCTCTGGCCGCTGGCGGTGGTCGCGGCGCCGCCCGATCCGGGCGCCGACGCGTGGCGCGCGCAATTCGCGCGCGAAGTCGATCATCGGCTGGAGGTGCCAGCGGCCGACCAGGCGCGCTATGTGGCGCTGTTGAAACAAGCGCTGGCCGATGCCAATGTCACCGATACGTCAGCACAGACTTTGCTGCTGGTGGATCGCAGCCCGCAAGTACAGGCCGCCTTTGTGATCTTGCATACAGAGCAAGATGCATGGTCGTTCATCGGTGCCACGGCCGTCTCGACGGGCAAGGTGGGAAGCTATAATCATTTCTTGACGCCGTTGGGAGTGTTTCCACATACCTTGGAAAATCCCGACTTTCGCTCCGAAGGCACGCTCAACGACAATCACATTCGTGGCTATGGACGGCGCGGCATGCGCGTCTTCGATTTCGGTTGGCAACAGGCACAGCGCGGCTGGGGTACGGGCGCCATCAGCCAGATGCGCTTGCAAATGCACGCTACCGATCCGGATGTGCTGGAAGCTCGCTTGGGCAATGTTGCTTCTGAGGGCTGCATCCGCATTCCAGCCACATTGAATGTTTTTCTCGATTCACACGGTTTGCTCGATGCAGTCTATGAACAAGCCGTCAAGGACGGCCGCCATTTGTGGGTGCTCAAAGCGGATCGCGATATCATTGAATGGCCGGGGCAGTATATGGTCATCGTCGATTCGCTGACGGAAGTGCGGCCTGCATGGTCGCCCGCGCCCAAACCTTAATGCCGCAATCACGACCAGGACCTACTTAGCCACTACACGCTGCCTCTCAGGAAAAGGATGAATGCCATGTCGGAGCCGCAGGGTAGTGAAGGGCTGACAGCCGCGCAGGCTGCGCAGCGCTTGCTGGAAAACGGGCCGAATGCCTTGCCCGCCTCGCGTCCCTTGAGTGCCGGGCGCCTGCTGCTCGATGTCGTCTCCGAACCGATGTTTTTGCTGCTGGTCTCCTGCGGCGTCATCTACCTGCTGCTGGGCGACCGCAATGAAGCGCTGATGCTGCTGGGCTTTGTTTGCATCGTCATGGGCATCACTTTTTTTCAGCGCAGGCGCACGGAACGCTCGCTGAACGCCCTAAGCGACCTGTCCTGTCCGCGCGCCCTGGTGATACGCGACGGGAAACAGCAGCGCATCGCTGGCAGGGAGCTGGTGCTGGGCGACCTGGTGCTGCTGGCCGAGGGCGACCGCGTGCCCGCCGATATGGAACTGCTCAGTGCATCGAATTTGACGGCCGACGAGTCCATGCTCACGGGTGAGTCCGTGCCGGTCATCAAGCATGGCTGCGGCGAGACTGGCGGCAGTCCGGACAGCCTGGTGTATTCCGGCACCCTGATCACGCAAGGCACGGCCAGCGGCCTGGTGGTCGCCACCGGCCCGCACAGCGCGCTCGGCCGCATCGGCGCCTCGCTGGCCACCATGGGGAGCGAGCTGACGCCGATTCAATCGGAAACGCGGCGCGTCGTCAGGCATGTCGCCATCGGCGGCTTGTGTCTCGCCGCCGGCCTGGCATTGGCTTACTGGTGGCTGCGCGGCGACGCCTTGCAAGGACTGCTGGCAGGTCTCACGCTGGCCATGGCGATCCTGCCTGAAGAATTGCCGGTGATACTGACGCTTTTCCTTGGTTTGGGCGCCTGGCGTCTGGGGCGCGAAAGCATCCTGGCGCGCAGCATACCCGCAATCGAATTGCTCGGTGCGACGACGGTGCTGTGCGTGGACAAGACGGGTACGCTGACGGCCAACCGCATGGACGTGGCCCGGCTGTGCTCGGAGACCTCCGCCCATGATTGTCAGGGCACTCCTGCCGCTGCCTTGCAGGAAGAGCTGCACGGCTTGCTCGAATATGCCGTCCTGGCAAGCCATCGTCGGGCGTTTGATCCGATGGAGTCGGCCATCGGCCAGACCGGCGCCCGCTTGCTGGCCAATACGGAGCACCTGCATGCCGACTGGCAGCTGATCGACGATTATCCGCTGTCGCGGCAGATGCTGGCCATGTCGCGGGTGTGGCAATCGCCGGACCGTTCCGAGTTCCTGGTGGCGGCGAAGGGTGCGCCCGAGGCCATCATCGATCTGTGCCATCTGGCGCCCGAGCGTGCCTCCGCCATCGTGGCCCAGGTGCAGGCCATGGCGAACGACGGTTTGCGCGTGATCGGCGTCGCCCGCGCCACGTTTGCCGCACCGCCCCTGCCTGACAACCAGCACGTCTTTGATTTTGAGTTCCTGGGCCTGCTTGGCTTGCATGACCCGGTACGCCCGGAAGTGCCCGATGCGGTGGCGCAATGTCACGCGGCGGGCATCCGCGTGGTGATGATCACGGGCGACCATCCCGCCACGGCACTGGCGATTGCGCGGCAGGCCGGTATCGCCGGCGTGGCCAGCGGTGTGATGTCCGGCATGGACCTGGCCGCGCTGGACGACACAGCACTGCAGGCGCGCCTGGCCGATACCGACGTCTTTTGCCGCATCGCGCCGGAACAGAAGTTGCGCCTGGTGCAAGCTTTCCGTAGCCGTGGCGATATCGTCGCCATGACCGGCGACGGCGTCAACGACGCGCCCGCATTGAAGGCGGCCAACATCGGCGTGGCCATGGGCGCCCGTGGCACCGACGTCGCGCGCGAGGCGGCAGCGCTGGTCTTGCTCAAGGATGATTTTTCTTCGTTATTGTTGGCGGTGCAGCATGGCCGCCGCCTGTTTGCCAATCTGCGCAAGGCCATCGTCTTCATCGTCGCGGTGCATGTACCCATCGTTGGCCTGTCCATCCTGCCCGTGCTGCTGGGCTGGCCCATGCTCCTGATGCCCGTGCACATACTGTTTTTGCAAATGGTGATCGACCCCGCCTGCTCGATCGTGTTCGAGGCCGAGCCGATCGAAGCCGATGCCATGACGAGCAAACCCAGGAGGCCGGACATGCATCTGTTCGACCGTGAAATACTGCTGCGCGGCTTGCTGCAGGGGGCAGGGCTGTTGGCCATGCTGGTCGGCTTCCACGTGCTGGTGCGCTGGGCCGGCCATTCCGACGAAGTGGCGCGCACGACGACCTTCCTCAGCCTGGTGCTGTCGAACCTGGGACTGATCTATGTCAACCGCCAATGGACCCAGCCGTCATGGCGGAGGGGGATCAAGTCGAACCGGGCGTTCGCCTGGATCAGCCTGGCGGCCTCGCTGTTGCTGCTGCTGGTGCTGGGCGTGGCGCCTGTCCGCGAATTGTTTGCCTTCGCGCTGCCGGACATGGCGCTGCTGCTGCAGTGCGCATTCGTCGCCGTGCTCGGCATCGTCTGGTTCGAGTGCGTCAAGTGGGGGCTATCGACATGGCGATGGCCGCGCGGCCGCGCAGTGATGCGCGGCCATTGAGCTCAGACCGTCTTGCCGTCGATGAGCAGAATTTCTTCGAGCAAGCTGCCGTGACGCAGGACGAACAGTACATCCATGCCGCGTTTCCTGGCCAGCGCGACACCGTCCACCTCGCCCAGGACCATGAACGCCGTGGCCCAGGCGTCGGCCAGCATACAGCTGGGGGACAGCACGCTCACGGCGGCGAGACGGTTCGCTACCGGTTGGTGCAAGGCCGGATGCATGGTGTGCGCATGGCGCGTGCCGTCGATCTCGACCCAGCGGCGATAGTCGCCCGAGGTGGCGATGGCCACGTCGTGCAATTCCATCACCCCACCGACTTCACGCATGCCATGGGTCGGCTTTTCTATCGCCACGCTCCAGGCCTGGCCATCGGGTCTGGTCGAGCGCGCCCGCATTTCACCGTCGATGCCGACCAGGTAGCTGGCGATGGACCAGCCATCGAGGCAATGCGCCAGCTGGTCGACGCCAAAACCCTTGGCGATGCCCGACAGGTCGAGCGTCAGCGGCGCGCGCTTGCGCACCTGCAGAGCATCCAGATCCACGTCCAATGCCTCGGTGGCGGGGCAGTAGGTTTTGCCATGCCGGGCCGCGACCTGCGGCGATGGCGCGCATTGCGACGGACCGAATCCCCAGTCCTCCACCAGCTGGCCAACCGCCATGTCGAAGGCGCCGCCCGATTCGCCGCTGACCTGCAGCCCCGCAGCGAGCACCTGCGCCAGCTCCCGCGGCACAGCAAGCCAGGTGTTTTCCGGCGCCGCGTTCAGGCGGCACAGGTCCGAGGCGACATTCCAGGTCGACATCTGCCGGTCGACCCTGTCGACGGCGGCAAACAGGCTGGCGCCGATGGCGGCCAGGTCCGCTTGTCCGCCCGCATAGAATACGGCCGTATAGCGGCTGCCCATGGTTTCGCCATTCAGGCTGTAGCGCCGCAGCGCGGGTTCAGAAGACGTCTTCACGATACCTTCCTTTTTCCCTCAGCGCCGCTACATCGAGCTTGAGCGGTGCGAGTATCTGGTCCATGGCCTGTCTGACGCTGGCGGCCATGGCGCGGCTGCCGCAGACGAGCACCTGGCCATCGTCGGCGATCAGGCGGCGCATATTGTCGGCATCCTCCATCAGCCGGGTCTGCACGTGGACGCCATTCGTGACTCTTGAGAAGGCTGTGTGCAGCTGCGTCAGCCGGCGGTCGGCCAGATAGTTGCGCAGTTCGGGCTCATACAGGAAATCGGAGTCGGGATGGCGCCCGCCCCAGTACAGGTACATCGGATATTGGCCCGTATTGTTGCGGATGAAACCGGCCAGTGGCCCGATCCCGGTACCGGCACCGATCAGGATGACGGGCGCCTTGCCCAGGGCCGGACGAAATTGCGGATTGGGCTGGATAAAGGCTTCGATGCGGTCCCCCGGCAGCAAGTTGTGCAGGTAGCTTGAACACACGCCCCCGGGCTGCTTGCGCACGCAAATTTCCAGCACGCCGTCACCCGATCCGCTCGCCAGCGAATAAAAGCGCGGCATGGAACTGCCGGGCGCCATGACACCAGCGAGGTCGCCGGCCTCGAAGCGGGGCAGTCGGTGGGAGGTGAGCCGGCTTTTCAGCCAACCGGCGCTGGCCGGCGGCGGGGCGGCGACAAAGCGCAGCACCACGGTGGGATCGTGCTCCTCCTCGCCGTAGGCGATGCGCTCGCGTAACTGCAGCGCATGCGTGTGCGGATGTGGCGGCGCATAGTCGAGTACGAGCTCGTGGCCCAGCAGCGCGCCGACCTGGCTCCCCCAGCGCGCGAATTCCTGCGGCGACTGGCGGTCGATCAGGGCCAGTTCCAGCGACCGGCGCCATCCGCGCGCCGCCATCGCCGCATCGACCTCCTGTGCGAACTGGCAGAACGTGGGGAACTGGCGGTCGCCGAAACCGAGTACAGCGTAACTTGCCGCCTGGTTGGGGGCAACGCTGGCCAAATTGGCCAGAAAGTGCGTGGCGCAGGCGGGTGCATCGCCATCGCCATACGTCGCCGTCAGGATGAACAACTGGCGCGCGGCGTTGTGGCGCGACGAGAACTGGTTCATCGGCGCCGTGTGCACGCGTTGTCCAGCCTGTCGCAAGGCATCGTGCAGCGCGCGGGCAAAGCCCCAGGTACTGTTGTTTTCGCTCCCCACCAGGATCACGCTGTCGGCCGAAGCCGGGGCCGAGTTGTTGGCGATGCGCGGTTTGGCGCGCTGCCGCTGCCACCATACGGCGATGCCCGTCACCGCCAGCCAGGGCGCGCCGAGCGCACTCAGGCCGAGTGCCAGGCCCAGCCACCACAGGCCTTCGCCCGTATGCAACTGGTAGATCAGTTCAAAGGCTTCCCGGACATTGCTGTGCGCACGGAAGGCCAGCAGCGCGCCGCTGGACTGGTCGACATAGGCGTCGCCTTGCCGGGTGCGCAAGGTATAGACGGCGCTGCTGTCACCGGCAAGCGGAAAGGACAGCTCGCGCAGATCGACCAGTCTGGTGGCCAGCAAGGCTGGCAAGCGGGCAGCAGGCAGCGGGGTTCCGCCGGAGGTGGTGGCGGGGATATCGGGTTCGTCCTGGCTGCCATCGGAAATGAAGCTGAAGGTCGCCGCCGACATGTAGCTGCCGGTCACTGCGGACAACAGCAGGCCGGCGACAGCAAAGCGGGCCACCGCGGCGTGCCAGCGCTGGCTGCGGTTGCCATGCAGTGGACGTGCCAGCTGGCGCCAGCCGCCCACCCGCTTGAGCAGCAGGAAAATCCCGGAGCTTGAGACCAGCAGCATCAGCAGGGCGGTGATGCCGACCGCGGCGCTGCCTGGCGTGTCGAGGAATAATGACCTGTGCAACTCCTTGAACCAGCGCGCGTATGCCGGCGGCGCATAGGGCGCGATCGCCATGCCGCTGGACGGGTCGACCCGGTCGACGCCCGAGACGTCGCCGGCGCTGTAGTAGACGATGATGGTTCCGGAGGCCGTGCGCTGGATCTGCTCGGCTCCCGGATAGTGGCGCGCCACCCGGCCCGCGAGTTCGGCAACGCTGACGCCCGCCGGCACGCTGGTTGCCAGCCGCTCGAGCGCGGGGTTGATCGACAACACGGCGCCCGTCAAACCGATGAGCATGACCAGCAGTGCGCTGATCAGGCCAGCGAGCGAATGTATCTGTCGTAACATGCGTCGGTGGCTACATGTCGTAAATGAAGGACTTGACGTAGCCGCGTCCACCGACGGGTTTGCCTGCGCCCTGTTTGCTCAGTGGCGTGCGCACGTCGGCCGGATTGTCGCGCCCGTCCTCTGCCGCGCTGTCAACCCGGATCTCGTAGCCTGCATCAATCAGGGTATCGGCCAGTTCGACCGTCACCTTGAGGGTTTTGCCGCTGCCGACGCTCGCTCCGCTGATCCCGTCAAATTCGCGCGCGTTCAGGCCGCTACCGCGGGCCCAGTCGCTCAGGTGCTTGTAATACTTGGTCTTCTTTCCAGCTACCCATAACGTTTTCTTGTACTTGCCGGCGGCATCCGTGACATATACCGCCAGGTACGCGCCGTTGCCGGCGTAGTTCTTCAGTTGCGCGGTGAGTGTGACCGGGCGTGCCTGGACGAGACCGGGCAGCGCCAATGCACCTGCAAGGCAGGCGCAGGCTGTGATGTTTTTCATTTCTTTTCCCCTTGGGATGTCGGACCTGCAGGCCGCCTGACGGGAGCCTGTGGTACAGGGCCGAGGTAGTCGGAGGCGTCGCCGTTGTTGCCGAAGTCCACCGCCAGGCTGCGCATGCGCAGCGACGCCGGGGAGTATTTGGCCTTGACTTTGTTGCCGTTGCGATCAATGGCTCTGAGTTCGTAGCAGCCATCATCGATCTTGATGCGCTGGACAGTCCAGCCGCGCTGTTCGGCCTCCCGCTGCAATTGCTCGCGAGGTTTCCAGTCGGCAATCGGATCCGTGCAGTGGACATCCGCATGGACCGCATTGCTGAAAACCAGGGCAGACAGCGCCATGCATGTACGCGCTAAGAACATCGCTTGCTCTCCTTGATAACCACCTGAGCATGGCAGTTCATGCTGACATCATACTTACCCGAACGGCATCGCGCGATGACAAATCCGGGTATTTGCGGGTCAACCATCGTGAGATCAATTATTTGCAGAAACATGCGGCAGAATGCGCCGCTTCGCTTGTTTCCTGGCCATATCGGGCCTATCGTCTGGTAACAGGAACGACAGGAGAGCTTGCAAATGACAATCATTCAGGTATTTGAGCCCGCCATGCCCGACGCCCGTGCCACAGCCCCAGCTGGCGGCTCCTGCTGCGGCGGAAAAACATGCTAAGGAGTTCTTTCATGCCAGCCGCCTTCCACTTTCTCGAGCATCCTCCCGCCTTCATGTTTTTTACGGGCAAAGGAGGCGTCGGAAAGACCTCGCTGGCCTGCGCCCACGCCGTGCTGTTGGCCGACCAGGGCCGGCGCGTCCTGTTGGTCAGCACGGATCCGGCTTCCAACGTCGGCCAGGTGTTTGACATGGCGATCGGCAACCGGATCACTCCCATCCTGGCCGTTCCCGGCCTGAGCGCGCTGGAAATCGATCCGCAGGCCGCCGCCCAGCTGTATCGCGACAAGATCGTCGGGCCGGTGCGGGGCGTGTTGCCGGAAGCGGTGGTCAAATCCATCGAAGAGCAGCTTTCCGGCGCGTGCACCACCGAAATCGCGGCCTTCGACGAATTTACCGCGCTGCTCACCGACGCGCACATCCTCAAGGACTATGACCACATCGTGTTCGATACGGCGCCGACCGGCCATACCATACGGATGCTGCAATTGCCGGGCGCCTGGGATGCCTTCCTGGAGGAGGGCAAGGGCGATGCATCCTGCCTGGGGCCGCTGGCGGGACTGGAAAAGCAGCGCGACCGCTACCATGCGGCCGTCGCGGCGCTGGCCGATCCTGCGCGCAGCCGTTTGATCCTGGTGGCGCGGGCACAAGGCGCCACCCTGCGTGAAGCGGCCCGCACGCATGATGAGCTCGCCGCCATTGGCCTGACGCAACAATACCTCGTCATCAATGGCGTGTTGCCAGCGTCAGAGGGGGCAAGCGATCCGCTGGCCGCGTCCGTCGTGCAGCGCGAGCAGCGTGCCCTGGCCGCCTTGCCTGAGGCTCTGCTGTCACTGCCCCAAGATCAGATCCCGCTGATGCCGTTCAACCTGGTCGGCCTCGACGCCTTGCGCCGCCTGCTGCTGGCCGAGGGCGGCAGCGCGCCTGCCGCCGTCGCGGCGCTGCCGGAGATCGCCACGCCGGCCCTTGCCAGCCTGGTCGACGAGATCGCCAAGAACGGTCACGGTCTGATCATGCTGATGGGCAAGGGCGGCGTCGGCAAGACCACCATTGCCGCCGCCGTGGCGGTGGCGCTGGCCAGGCGCGGCCATGCGGTGCATCTGACGACGTCGGATCCTGCGGCGCACCTGTCCGAAACGCTCAGCGGCTCACTGGAGCATCTGAGCGTGAGCCGCATCGATCCGCGCGCGGAAACCGAGCGCTACCGCCAGGAAGTGATGGAGACAAAAGGCAAGAAACTCGATGCGGCCGGGCGCGCATTGCTGGCGGAGGACTTGCGCTCGCCCTGTACCGAAGAAATTGCCGTCTTTCAGGCGTTCTCGCGCGCGATACGCGAGGCTGGCAGACAATTTGTCGTGATGGATACCGCCCCCACGGGCCACACGCTATTGTTGCTGGACGCAACGGGCGCCTATCACCGGGAAGTCATGCGCCAGATGGCCGATACGCAGCTGCACTTCACTACGCCCATGATGCAGTTGCAGGACCAGGCCCAGACCAAGGTATTGATCGTCACGCTGGCCGAGACGACGCCGGTGCTGGAAGCCGCCGGCCTGCAGGCCGACCTGCGCAGGGCGGGGATCGAACCGTGGGCCTGGGTCATCAACAACAGTCTGTGCGCGGCCAGCCCGCGCTCGCCGCTGCTGCGCCAGCGCGCCCTGAACGAACAGGCGCACATCGCGACAGTGGCCCGGCAGCTCGCGCATCGCTACGCGGTAGTGCCCTTGCTGGCGGAGGATCCTGTGGGTATCGCCCATCTGGAGCAATTGAGCATGCCGGCTGTAGCGGTTGAACGCAAGGCCATCAGATAGCCTTGATAAACAGCGCCAGCGCGGCCAGGGCGGAAACCATCGCAAACGCTTTCTGCAGATGCTGCGCCGGCAGCCTGGAGGCAACCAGACGGCCACCGGCCATGCCGGCCAGGGAACCGATAGCGAAAGGCAGCGCAATGGCCCACTGCAAGTGACCGGCGGCGGTACTGGCGATGACGCCCGACAGCGATACCAGCGCAATGACCGCAAGCGAGGTCGCGACGATCGATTGCGTGGTCAAATCCGTGTAGCGTTGCAATGCGGGAACCATCACGAAACCGCCGCCCACACCCAGCAAACCGGACAGGATTCCCGCGACCACGCCCGCCAGGGCCAGCGCCCTGGCGCAAGGGGCCGTCCAGTGCAATTTGCCGCGCGTGGCGTCGAGCTGGCAGGGCGGCGCGCGTTTGCCGGACGCCGCAGTATCGGCAGCGCCGGAAGTGGCGCGCTGGTAGACGCGCAGCGCCACATAGAGCAGTACGAGGGAAAACAGGATCGCCAGCGGCCGATTCGGACTGCGCTGCGCCAGCCACAAGCCAAGAGGGGAGCAGATGATGCCCGCGCCAGCGATGAGCATCGCCGCCTTGTAGCGCACCGTCCCGGACTTCAGGCCCATCACCGCACCCAGGGCCGCCGCCAGGCCGACCGCCAGCAAGCCGATCGGCCCCGCCTGCGCCATGCTCAGGCCCGCGCCAAAGACCAGCAAGGGCACGGCAAGGATGCCTCCGCCCGCACCGGTGAGTGCCAGGATGATGCCGACTGTAAAGCCGAGCAGCAGGATGATGGTCATGCCAGGTTCCTGAAACACCGGCCGGGCGCCAGTGGATGAATGTGCATGCTTGTCTCCGTCCAGTCTGTGCTGTATGTTGTCAGACCGCGTTGAGCGGTATTTTCAGATAGCGTACGCCGTTCGCCTCAGGCTCGGGAAAGTGCCCGGCGCGCATATTGACTTGCACCGATGGCAGGATCAGGGTCGGCATTTCCAGCGACGCATCGCGTTTGGTACGCATGGCAACAAATTCTTCTTCGCTGATGCCGTTGCGCACATGGATATTGCTGGTGCGCTCCTCGCCGACGGTGCTGACATAGCGCACTTCGCGGCCGCCCGGCTGGTAGTCGTGGCACATGTAGAGCAGGGTATGCTCCGGCAAGCTCAGTACTTTGTTGATGGAGTGGAACAGGGTGCGTGCATCGCCGCCGGGAAAGTCGCAGCGTGCCGTGCCATAGTCGGGCATGAACAGCGTGTCGCCGACAAAGGCGGCGCTGCGGGCAGCGTCGTTGACGACGTAGCTCATGCAGGCGGGGGTGTGGCCGGGCGTGTGCAGGGCGCGGCATTGCAGCGCGCCGATGGAAAACAGCTCGCCATCGGCAAACAGATGGTCGAACTGGCTGCCGTCGCGCGCCATGTCGTCGCCGGCGTTGAACAGCTTGCCGAATACCTGCTGCACCGTGGCGATATGCTGGCCAATGCCGATCTTGCCACCCAGTTTTTCCTTCAGGTAGGGCGCGGCGGTCAAATGATCGGCATGCACATGGGTTTCCAGTATCCATTCAACCCTGGCGTCCAGGGCCGCGACGCGCGCCAGCAGGCGGTCGGCCGAGGCGGTGCTGCTGCGGCCCGACTTCGGATCATAGTCGAGCACGCTGTCGATCAAGGCGCAGCGGCGCGTGGCCGGATCGAGCACCAGATAGCTGACGGTGCTGGTGGCGGGGTCGAAGAAACCTTCTATTTGCGGTGATGTGTTGGTCATGATGCGTATATCTCCTGGGTGTGCAAGCCTGCCGTGCATGAGGTCTAACTGGTAATGCAAGACCTGTGCCAGTACGAGCTTGGGCCAGCTATCCCTCCCCAATGCCTGATTCCAGGCGTTTTTCTGCCGTCCACGCCGCAATGTAACGATGCGCTGCCTTTCTTTGGCACTGCCGCTGGCAGTGCCACTTGACGCATTGGCAGTCCTGCGACAGTATGGCTGCACAACAAGGAGCCAGCATGCCAACGCCAACGCCACCGGTCACCCGCATCGAGCCATTCCCCAGCGCGCCCATGGTGCAATCGCTGATCTCGTTTCTCGAACACGAGGTCCAGCCGATGATCGTGCTCGATCCCGATTACACGATTCTGGCCGCGAATGTCGCCTACCAGCGGCAATTTGGCAGCATCGGTGAGCCCGTGACCGGCCACAAGTGCTACCGCATCTCGCATCATTACGATGCCCCTTGCGACCAGGCCGGTGAACATTGCCCCATGAAGAAGGCGCAGGAACTGCGCGGACCCGACCGCGTGCTGCACATCCACCATACGCCGCGGGGCCCCGAGCATGTCGCCGTCGAACTGCGCCCGATCTTCGATGCCGGCGGCACCATTACCGCCTATGTCGAGCGGCTGGAAGTGGTGCGCAGCGCTTCGGCCAAGCCCAGCGAGGAGGGACTGGTGGGCCGCTCCGCCCCATTTACCCGGGTGCTGGAGGCATTGCAGCGAGTAGCGCCATCGATGCTGCCGGTGCTGCTGCTGGGCGAGTCAGGTACGGGCAAGGAACTGTTTGCGCGTGCCGTACACGAAAACAGCGCACGGGCCACAGGACCGTTCGTCGTGGTCGATTGCTCCGGACTGACCGAAACGCTGTTTGAAAGTGAATTGTTCGGACACGAAAAGGGCGCTTTCACGGGCGCGACCTCGCGCAAGCCGGGATTGGTCGATACGGCACAGGGCGGCACCTTGTTTCTCGACGAAATAGGCGACGTGCCCCTTTCCATGCAAGTCAAGCTGCTGCGCCTGATCGAGTCGGGCACTTACCGGCGCGTGGGCAGCGTCGAGACCCAGCATGCCAATTTCCGCCTGGTCGCCGCGACCCACAAATCGCTGGAGCACATGATGGCGCGGGGCGAGTTCCGACAGGACTTGTATTACCGCATCAGTGCCTTTCCCATCGCCTTGCCGCCGCTGCGCGCACGGCCCGACGACATCGCGTTGCTGGTGCAGTCATTCCTGCGCCGCGCGGGCGCGGGCAAGCGCACGCTGACGATAGACGCCGAAGCCATGGCGCAGCTGCAGCAACGCCCATGGCCGGGCAATATCCGCGAACTGCGCAACGTGCTGGACAGGGCCAGCCTGTTCGCCGATGATGGCGTGATCCGCGTCGAGCAACTGCTGGCGGCGCCGGTGGAGCAGGGGGCCGCGCCAGCCAAGCCTGTGCGCGGCGACAGCGTCCCGCTGGCCGAGCTGCACGGCAGCTTCGGCGGCACGCGCAAGGAACTCGCGGCGCACCTGGGCCTCAGCGAGCGCACCCTGTACCGCCGCCTGAAAGCGCTGGGTCTCGCCTAGGCCTCGCAGCACTGCCATGCTGCCAGTGTGGCAGTGCCACCCGTCGACTGGCAGCGCGCTGCTGCCTGCCACATCGCCCTAAGTCCCTGTTTTCTATCCTATCCTCACATGGTGTAACGCTGGCATGAAATATGCTTCGACAGAAGCATGACACGTACCTGAAACCTGGGCGTGTGTCTCGTGTTGTCATCGCAACGCTTAAGCAGATTAACCATTGAGGAGCAAGACCATGAACGCGAACGTCGGCAATATTGATCGTGCCATTCGGATACTGCTGGGGCTGGGCCTGATCGTGGCCACCCTGGCCGGTGCCATCGGCGCCTGGGGCTGGCTGGGCGTGATTCCCCTGGCGACAGGCATTTTCCGCTTCTGTCCCGCGTATCTGCCGTTTGGCAT
This sequence comes from Janthinobacterium sp. 64, assembly GCF_002813325.1. NCBI lineage: Bacteria > Pseudomonadati > Pseudomonadota > Betaproteobacteria > Burkholderiales > Oxalobacteraceae > Janthinobacterium > Janthinobacterium sp. 64. The sequence goes on from NZ_PHUG01000001.1 coordinate 777,705, forward strand.
TCGTACCTGTGCGGTGAAAAAATGAGGCAGGCAACGGAGGCGACAACATGAGCATGCAAGCTGGCAGCTACCGCGCCTTGACGCAGTCGGTGTCGCAGCAACTGGCGACCCTGCGCGCGGATCTTCCCGACGTGATGAAAGGCTTTGGCGATCTGGCGCGCGCGGCAACGCGCGATGGTGCGCTGGACAAGAAAACCAAGGAGTTCATCGCGCTGGCCCTGGGCATCGCGGCCCATTGCGATGCCTGCATCGGCTTTCATGTGCAGGCCCTGGTCAAGCTGGGCGCCACCCGGGCCGAATTTGAAGAAACGCTGGGCATGGCCATCTACATGGGCGGCGGGCCGTCGGCGATGTATTGCGCCAATGCGCTGGCGGCATTCGAGGAATTCTCGGCCCCGGCCTGAGGCGCGTCGAGTTGGCACAGGATGAATAGCACATCAGAATTGGAGAAGTCGCGTGCAGATAGACTGGAATAATTTTACGCCATGGGCCTCATTGGCAGGAGGGATGCTGATCGGCTTGTCGGCTGCGGTGTTCGTCCTGTTTAACGGCCGTATCGCCGGCATCAGCGGCATCTTGGGAGGCTTGCTGGAATGGCCGAAAGGCGATGTGGCCTGGCGCGTCGCCTTCCTTGCCGGCCTGATTGGCGCGCCATTGCTGTACGGCGCAGTGCTGACGTTGCCGGAAGTACGGATAGACGCCGATTTCCCCACCTTGATCATTGCCGGCCTCCTGGTTGGCGTGGGGACGCGCTATGGTTCAGGCTGCACCAGCGGACATGGCGTCTGCGGTTTGTCGCGCATGTCGCCACGTTCGCTGGTGGCGACATGCGCCTTCATGCTTGCCGGCTTCGCCACTGTTTTTGTCGTCCGACACCTCATCGTATAAGGCACTGGTCATGAAAAATATACTGGCGGGGCTGGTGGGTCTGGTCTTCGGCATCGGACTGATCGTATCGGGCATGACGGATCCATCGAGAGTGCTTGGTTTCCTCGACGTGGCGGGGCAGTGGAATCCGTCGCTGGGCCTTGTCATGTGCGGCGCGATAGGCGTCGGCATCGTGGCATTCCGTTTTGCATCGCGCAGGGAGCGCAGCTTGTTGGGCGATGCGATGCGCTTGCCGACATCGAGGCAAATCGACCGGCGCCTGGTCTTCGGCGGCCTGGCATTTGGTGCCGGCTGGGGACTGGCTGGTTATTGCCCCGGCCCGGCCGTGGCGTCGCTGGCGTCAGGAGGGGCCAAGCCACTCGTTTTCTTCATCGCCATGCTCGCGGGCATGGGGGTCTTCGCGGTTGCAGAGCGTCTGAATTCACGATAGACAAGACTCAATTCTCGGTACTTGGCCGGACGCCGTATCCTGGTGACAAAGAACAGCACCTGGATCAGGCTGGCGCCGCTCAACATTTGTTCGGTCGCAACAGCACTGTGGCGACCAGGCCGCCTTCGGGGGCGTTGTATAAGGTGAGCGTGCCGCCTTGTCTCTCAATGGCTTCGCACGCGATCGATAATCCGAGGCCCACGCCACCACTGGCTTTGTTACGCGACGACTCCAGGCGGTAGAACGGCTGCATGACGGCGCTCAGTTCGGCGGCCGGAATGCCTGGGCCCTGGTCGTGGATCGTGATAGACAGTCCGGATGGGTGCATGGCGCACTCAACCTTCGTCACTCCGCCGTAACGCAGCGCATTTTCCATCAAATTGGCAAGGGCGCGCCGCAACGCGATCGGCTGCGCCAGAATGGGCGCGACTACGCCTGCGCATTCGATGGCGTGTCCCTGTTCCTGATAATCTTCAGTCATTGAACTCACCAGGGCTTGCACATCGAGCATGGCCGGGACCTCGACGGCCGCTTCGCCGCGCAGATACTCCAGTGTGGCGTCGAGCATGGCGGCCATCTCGGTGGCATCGGCGTGCAGTTGGGCGCGCACATCGGGCTCGGCCAACTGTTCGACGCGCAGCCGTATTCGCGTCAGCGGGGTGCGCAGGTCGTGCGAAACGGCGGCGAGAAAGTGGCCGCGGGCAGCCAGTTGCTGGCGCAGATCGGCTTGCATGCGGTTGAAAGCGCGCGCCGCCAACTGCGCCTCGACAGGGCCGCTTTCCGGCAGGGCCGAGCGGTTCACGTCGTTGCCGAGCTCAACTGCGGCGACGGCCAACTGCTGGATCGGACGCGCGATGCTGCGCGCGCCCAGCCAGGCGGCCGTGGCCAGTGCCAACAACTCCGTGACGACTCCAATGACCACGCCGCCCACCGGCGGCTGCGGGTGGCAGCGAGCCGCGTCGTGATAGAGCATGAAAAACAGGCCAAAGGCGATGGCGTGGCTAGCCAAGATGGCGCCCACTGCCAAGGCGAACAGGCGAGAGAACAGCGTGTCTACGAACTTGAACCTCATGCTTCGAATGCCACGTCGAGCAGATAACCCTCGCCGCGGATGGTGCGCAACAGCGGCTTGGCCGTGCTGTCGGTGTCGAGTTTCTGGCGCAGCCGGGACACCAGCAAGTCGATGGTTCGGTCGTACGCCTCCATGCTGCGCCCGCGTGCCGCACTCAACAGATAGCTACGGCTGAGGACACTTTGCGGCTTCTCGATGAACGCTGACAACAGCCGGAATTCACCGTAGGACAGGGGGATCAGCAACTGCGCGGGCGAGGTCAGTTCGCGAGTGGCGCGGTTCAGCCGCCAGCCACCGAAGCAGATGTCGTTGGCCGGCGGCGGCCTGCGCTCTAGCGTCGGCGCTCCCACGCCGCGGCCACGAATGCGCCGCAAGATGGTGTGCAGTCGCGCCACCAGCTCGCGCGGGTCGAACGGTTTAATCACGTAATCGTCGGCGCCAGCCTCCAGTCCGGCCACCTTGTCGCCGCGTTCGCCCCGCGCCGTGAGCATCAGTATGGGAATATCAGACAGGAAGCGGATGCTGTGACACAGAGACAGTCCGTCTTCACCCGGCAACATCAAATCCAGGATGATGATGTCGAAGCGCTGCCGGGCAAGAGACGAGCGCATCGCGGTGCCGTCATGGACCGCTTGGGCGCGGATGCCGAAATCACCGAGATAGGCGACTAGCAGGGTACAGATATCGGGATCATCGTCGACGATGAGCACTTCGGCAGTTGTTGGCATGGTCTACTTGAAACAGGAACGAAACGGTAAGCGGGAGCAGTTTAACTGATACCCGCCATTGTAGTATCAGGCCTGTGTCGCAATGGCGGACCGTGGTGGTTCGGCGAAGGATGCCGCGCCATTCACGTAGGCATCGACCGCGACCTTGACTTTTGCGTTGGCAGCGGCTTCGGGATGCTTGTTGAGATAGGCGTCGGTTTCCTTGTAGTCCGCGCGCTCCTGCTCGGTGACCTCGCCGTTTTCGTTCTTGTCTTCGGCTTCATAAGTCTCGCTGGAACTCGCCGTGGCGGTGAGGCTGGTGTCATCGCTGACGGCCGACGCGCCGGCCGCGCCGGCCTGTTCGGTGCCGCCAGCTTCGGCCGTGTCGGCGCTGCCGGTCTCAGTCTTGGCGGCGCGTCCATCGACGGCCGACGTGTCTACGCGCGAGGCGTCGTACTGGCTCTGCAGCGTGTTCGACAACGCTGCCGCGCCGTTCGGCGCCTTGCTGGCCGTCGCGCCAGCGACTTCCGCCTTGGCACCCGGCGGCGGCTCGCTGACCGGCGCGGCGATCTTTTGCTCTGCCGCACTCGCCGCGCTGGTGACGTCTTTTTTGCTTTGCGTAGGGATAAATCCCGTACCGCCGCTGACTGCTGATATTCCTGCCATACGATCTCTCCTGTTGGTGCGGCAGAACTTTGTTGTTCATGCCATGGATAGGTCAACGGCAGGAATCCGCGAAACTATTGAACAGCTTTGTAGCATGTTTGTATCATTTGAAATAAAGGGAGTTATTCACTCGCTCTGTCGAGTGGTCGGTCGGCAGAGGTATCAAGAATAGCTGGAACGATACTTACACGGCCAGACGCCACGTATTTCCAGATTGCGTCTTTGCTGCAAGCAAATCGACGCTGATCGCATGGTCACATTGCCCTACAAAGAAAACATGCCGGACCGCGAACTGGCATTAAAACACTGGAAGGCGTTTTGTTAAATACTTGTAAGCATAAACAATTTCATTATGTAGCGGTCATTGAGGAACAAGCCCGTGGTGCCTTGCATTTCCATGTGGCCGTCGCAGGGCGGCAAATGTACGCACTGCTGCGCTCGATCTGGCAAGGCATCCTGGGGCGTGGCCCGAACGGTGAACAAATGGGACAGGTCCACATCCGCGACCCGCACCGTTTCGGCTTCGGCGTGGCCGGGGCGCACGAGATCGCCAGCTACATAGCGAAATACTACGGCAAGGAAATGCAGTGCAGGGCGCTCGACCAGAAACGCTACTTCCGCCCCAGGGGCATCGTGGTGCCGGACGTCGATGTATGGCGGGTGCCGTTTTGTACAAACATGCTGCGCGCTGCACAGGTCGCATTCCAGGCACTTTCCGGCCACTGTATGGATGGCCTACAGACCTGGTGCAACAACAATCTCGGCGTTGTGTACCTGGCGACCGCTCCGGGACTGCCACAGGTGGTGGACGATTGTCCGTTCTGACATTCACTCCACCTTGATTGACGGGGAGGAGGGACGTGATATGGCAAATTTTGACGCTAATTCACTGCGGATACTTGAGCAAATTGAGGATGAGTTCCGCAATCAGTACTGGATCATTCGGAACTCCAGGCGGACCAACTGGCGGACGGTCAATTGCACAAGGATGCTGTGCGATCTTATGTACATGCTTGGGGTGCCGAAATGGGTTGTTCAACAAGCGAGATATTGTCTTCGCCTGCGGGTATGCTCTAAGTGCTACAACGATGAATTTAGGTGTCATGCGCTCTGCGGACAAGCAAGGCGAGGTGATTTTGATGAGTGAATCATACCATTGTGCGTCAATATGAAAAAATCAACTTAAATAATTATTTCGTCCATGGTATTGTTAGATGGATACAGAGTTATACTTCTATAATGATTACAACTAGAAGGTGACTTATGGACTATGATCGCGCGATTATTTCTGCTGCAAATGGTAAAGCCATATTATTTGTAGGTGCTGGATTTTCTGTTGGGGCTACTGCTTTAAACGGCAGTGGATTTCCAACGGGTTCGCATTTAGCTAGATTATTGTGCGAGGAGGCTAGTGCCCCCGTTAGTGACGATCTGAAGACGGCTTCAAGTCGTTACCTTAGAAAAAAAAGGCCTGACGAGCTAATTAAATTTCTTAGAGAGAATTATTCCTCTAAAGTAATTCTGGAGAAGCAAGAGATTGTCGCAAGCATTCCGTGGAAGGCAATTTATACTACAAATTATGATGACATCTTAGAGTTGGGTGCAAAAGCAAAGGGGAAAAAACTGTCGGCAGTTACGTTGGCAGACCATCCCCGAAGTCATCGAGATTCCAATTCATACGTTGTCCATATAAATGGCTATATTGACCGCCTTAATGAAAATACTTTATTAAATGAGTTTAAGTTAACTAATACTAGCTATCTCACCAACCAATTTCGCGAATCGGAATGGTGTGATTTATTTCTCCATCATTTAAGATCATCGCATGCTATATTTTTTGTCGGATACTCACTCTACGATATAGACATACAAGAGATATTTCACGCTGATAAGTCTTTGTATGAAAAAACTTTTTTCATACAACGGGAGAATATGACAGAAGAAGATATTTATTTTTCAGAACTCGCGGACTTCGGCACAATTTTACCTATAGGTATTGATAAATTTTCCAAAGATCTAAGCCAAATTGATCCATTGGCATTGAGTACTGATAAGTCCTTAATGCTCACGGGTTTAGAAGAGATGACATTACCTGAGGCTATTGCGACAAGCACTGCTGCAGATATTTATAATCTTTTGCTACGTGGGGATGTTAATTCTGATTTTATTTCAGAACAAATAATTTCCGGAGCGCAAAACTCCTACATATTCAACCGTGAAGGTGTGGATACCATAGACAATAAAATAGATAACTATATGGTTATAGGTGATATTGGAAATGGAAAAACCACAATGCTGCGATGCATATGTGCAAATTTAATTAAGATTGGAAAAAGATGTTTTTGGCTAAAAGATGAATCGTACGACAGTCATGATGAAATTGACGCCATATTGAAATTGGATGAGCCTAGTGTGATTGTATTTGATAATTACACCAAAAAATTAAATTTAATTGAATATGCCAACCTAAAACGCCGAAGTGATACCATTCTTGTTTTTTCAGCACGAACACTGCTCCATAAAAATTCGCAAGAAGATTTATATTACAAAAAAATTCGTATTGATGTGACAAAAACTTTCGAGATAAACTGCAACAAATTGACAGATTCGGAACTCACAAATTTAGTTGAATATTTTTTGAAATATGGTGTGTGGGGTGATATGACAGGAGGAAATAGTCATAAAAAAATTCGATATATTCGTAAGGTTTGCAATTCGGAATTGCATGGTGTTTTGCTTGATCTGCTAGCTTCTCCGGAGATGCAATCCCGATTTTCCAACTTGTTTAGGGAATTTAAAGGTTCGAAGCAAATAACAAAAGCCTTGGTCGCGACATTCACGTTGAATTTATTAAATATTACCCATCCGAATGCGCATATGATCGCAGCCATAACTGGTGATGGCACAATATTTACACCTTCGTTTAAGTCAAATGAAATATTAAAGCATTTCTTTAATAGTGAGCAAGATATCATAACGCCGAAATCAGCGGCACTTGCAGAGTTTTGTATGAAAAACTTTCCTGACCCTGTCTTGCTTGTTGAGTGTTTAATAGATATTTGTAAATCTACGCGAAAAAAAGCCGCAACTGAGAGAAAATTTGATATGTCCAAATTTTATTGGGATCTTTATCGCGACATGGCCAGTTTTTCTAGCGTTAAACGTATGCTGCCAGAAGTAGGAAAGCGAGAATTGCTTATTCAATTTTATGAAGGACTGCGAACCATTGATTTGGAGCGGGAAAATCCATTATTCTGGCTTCAATATGCTATGGCTCGAATGAATCAACCAATGAATGGCGACTTGGAGCAAGCGGCTATCTACCTTAGAACTGCGATGTCGATAGCTAAGTCAAAAAAAGGTTTTACTACTACAGATATTGAGACGCAACAGGCAAGGTTATATATTGAGTATGCGTTGCACTCGGCAGAAACGGCAACTGAGGCATATGATTTTTTTGTTCAAGCGGATGCGCGACTTGCGAAAATCACCAAAGACGAAATATATAAAACAGAGCCTTATCGCCCCATACATAATTACACTCAGTTATTTATTAAGTTTGGCAGTGATTTTAGTATTACGCAGTGCAGAGGAATTTACGATTCCTGTTCTTTTATTATGCATAATATTAAGGTTCTACCAATTCGAATTGCAGAAGAGCAGGTAATTGTTACTGCTAGGCGTGTATTGCAAGACATAATGAACAAATTGAGTTTGAGACTGGCGGGAGAGGAAGAAAAGTCTAAATAGAAAATTCTTCGATATTTTTTACTTAGCGGGGTACGGTAGAGTAAGTTACTTTACCCCGCATCTACAAGAAACGCGCTTACCTAAATGTCCGAACTAAAGAAATACCAAGTTTGCCCATGACGGACTCCAATACTCAATGCTTCCGTATCTCGCTTTAGGTAAAAACACCTTTACCTAAAACACCGTTCGCAATGTGTAAATTACCTAAATATTCAGACGAGTTGAAGGGGACGACGTGCTTACGTAAATGTCCGGACGAAAAGGCGAAACGAAACATTTTTACTTCTACGGTCTCAATCAACCGCAAAATCCTGAAATGTCCCGCGGCAGGACATCACCGCGTACATCGTCGGCTTCTGCAATACCGAACGATTGAATTCAGTATTGGGCAATCTGCCGCCCACCGTCTTCGAACGGAAAATGGCAGCAAAAAATCTATTGTTGTGTCCGAAATTACTTGACCACCACCGTAGACAGAACGTCCCTTCAGAGGTATCGTTTTTTTTCATGGCAATGTGCCATCATGAAGTAATGTTTAGAAGGGTTTAAAGTGCACGTTAAATCGATTAAGCTGATCAACTTCAAAAAATTTCGTGATGAGCTTCTTGAGTTCAATGACGACGTCAATATTTTCGTAGGCGATAACAATGCCGGCAAAAGTACGATTTTAGAAGCATTAGAAATTGTGCTAAATTACAACCATCGTGGACGGCCCTTCAATGGCGAATTTTCGCCCGATCTTTTCAATCAGGATGCGGTCAACCTTTTCCTCGCCTCTGACAAGACGTCGAAGTACCTACCCGTTTTGACCATAGAGGCCTATATTGAAGGTGTACCTGAGTACCGTGGCACGAATAATAGCCTCAAGGCAGATGCCCAAGGAGTCGTAGTACAAGCCTGTTTCGACGTGTTGTTAGAGGACGTTTATGAGAAATACCTGCTGACCAACCCTAGTATCACTAGTATTCCAATCGAGTTTTATAAGTTGGAATGGCTCGATTTTGGCTGGAACCCGATTAGGCCGATAGCAAAGAAGTTCAAAGCTCTGTACATCGATCCGACACGAATCCACCCCACCATAGGGAAGAATCAGTATATCTCTAGCATTCTCAACACGGCACTCGCGAAAGAAGAACTGGTAAAACTAACCCTCAATTATCGTGAAAACCTACAGGTATTTAACAACTCCGGAGAGGTCCTGACGGTTAATGCCAACCTTGATACGGCTCACCTCATCACGGATCGAAGGCTCACCATTGCAGCAAGTACCTTACCAGCGGGTGCTATCCAGACGGGCCTGCAACTAAAGTTGGATGATGTGCCATTTCATTTCATCGGCAAGGGAGAGCAAAGCAATGTACAAATCAAGCTTGCTATACAGAACAAATCCCACGATATCGATTTGGTGATGATGGAAGAACCCGAAAACCATTTATCCCACACTAATTTAAACAAGCTCGTGCACTACGTTGAGAACCAGAGGGCAGACAAGCAACTTTTTCTGACTACCCATAGCTCTTATGTGCTGAACAAGCTCAGCATCGACAAGATTTGCTTAGTACAGTCAGGGTACAAAAGGTTGCATACGCTTGACGCTCAAGTTGTGAAGACACTTAAGCGTCTTCCTGGCTACGATACCCTACGAGTAGCATTATCGAGCAAGGTGATCTTGGTTGAGGGACCGTCGGATGAACTGGTGCTCAAGAAGATCTACCAGCGAAAACATAATCGACTACCTGAGCAGGATGGGATAGATATTATTGTAGTGCGCGGAGTAGGCTTCAAGACGTTCATTGAGGTTGGCAAACAGATTGGTACTAGAATCCATGTGCTAAGGGATAATGACGGTGACTATCACGGTAACGTTGTGCAAGGACGTCTGGAATACGCTGAATTTCCCAATGTCAAACTGTTTTCACCAATTAACGACAACGAATTTTCGCTTGAGCCAGCGATGATTTATGCCAATGCGATCGATATCGAAACACTTGATGCGTTTGCAAAAGAGGTGCTATCGGCTCCGACCTACAAACTCTATGATGCGAATCTCACTTTACAAGACAGAAGGGAGAATTTGATTCAGTGGTTCAAGAGCGTAAAAGGCAACGGCAAAGGTGCTCGCAAGGTCGATTCAGCCATCAGGCTTTTTGATGGTCAGTTAGATTTCAAATACCCAGAATTCTTAGATGAGGTACTTAATTTTGCCTAATGAACTTTGGATCGCAGGCGCCGGATCGGGTAAAACGCATAAAATCATCACTGACGCGATTGGGGTCATCAATGGTGGGGGGAGGGTATTGGTAGTCACTTATACCACCAACAACCAAGCAGAACTGCGTGCACGCTTTGCCGAACTGTACGGTGGCAGCAGCGAACACTTTATTGTCAAAGGGCTTTTCACGTTTTATCTCGAAGATATGGTGCGCCCCTATCAGCGCGTAGTATTTCCTGATCGAATATCGACCATCTCATTCACTGAATCCAATCCTCACTTGATGCCGGATACAACTTTTCATATTAAAGGAAGAGGTGAAAAGAGGGCTGACGGAACGATCAATCCACTGCACTACCTTACACCTTGCAAAACCAAGGCCTACTCTGGATTGTTAGCAAAGCTTGCGACTCATATTGCGAAGCTATCCAAAGATGCAGCAGCCAAACGGCTGAATGAAGTTTATCAGAGGATTTTTTTTGATGAAGTGCAGGATTTGGTCGGTTGGGATTACGATGTGATCAAATCTATCAACAAGGTGATGATCAACTCGATCTGTTGTGTCGGGGACTTTCGGCAGACGATTTACACTACAACATTTGGGCATAAGGCTCCGCAGACGCTTCAGGAGAAGGTTGATTACCTTGTCGGCAAGCTGAAGTTTGAGAAAAAATCGATGCCTAAAAATCGTAGATGCGTCCAGGAGATCTGTGACCTATCCGATACGATACATGCTGGACTGTATGATAAGACGATATCCGGAGTTGAGAAAATTCCTGAAGATATCGCCCATCACTCTGGTGCGTTTATAGTAAAGCAGTCCCAAGTGACTGAGTATGTGACTGCCTTTCAGCCCCAAGTGCTCCGCTGGTCGGCGACAACTGGCCGTAAATACCTGCCAAGTAACCTCCTATGTTATACGTTCGGGTCTTGCAAAGGTCTCGGCTTTGACCGGGTCCTGGTAATTCCACCGGATAAGCACCTGAAATTTCTTGGTGGCGATCTTACAGTTTTCGAAAAGGATAAAACGGAAGAGTCGCGGAACAAATTTTACGTCGCGGTCACCAGAGCTCGCTACAGCCTAGCGTTTGTAGTTGCGGACAATTTAGCAAATGTTTTGCCTTACCCAGTGTGGGATGGCGTTGGCGTGCCCGAAGCGGCGATCAAAACTTGAGACAGGTTGCCTGACGACGAGGTGACGAAGTCATCGTCACCTCGGATGACATGCTGAATCTGCAGCAACCGCCAGCCCTTACGAAGATAACGATTATAGCCAGTGATTACTGCGTACACTACCTAGTTGCCGGGCCAATTGGGCAACGCATGCCCAAATGTGCGCTGGTGGGACAGCTCCCAGATGCGCAGTTTCCTCGACCGCCATCACGACTATCTGCAGGGGCGTTTCGTCTAAGTAATTCGTCAATTTTTGCTGTCAAAGCCTAATAGGTAACGACGCAGGAGTTGATGTGATGAAACTACTGATACTACAACAGGCTGAACAGCAAACATTGCGCGACATGGGTGTTTTTCATCCGCACCCACGTGTACGGATACGTGCCCAAGCGATAGTTCGATTAAGCCAGGGACTGACTTTGCAGCAAACTGCCAATGAATTCCATGTTCATCTGAACAGCATTGAAGCATGGCGGCAACGCTGGAACAAGCAAGGCCTGATGGGTCTTTATGAAGGCCATCATACCGGGCGCAAACGCAAGTGGACGGCCGAACAGCAAGAAGCACTACGAGCATTGGCGCAAACCGATGGGGGCAGCGCCAACAGTCTGCTACGGACCTTCGCGCAACGGGAAGGCTTACCCGCCATCAGCCAGGAAACGGCAAGGCGATATTTGCACGAGATGCAGTTCAGCTACAAGCGCTACCGCTATAGTTTAAAAAAAAGCATCCAGCGGAAGCGTTCGGCAAGGCCGCACGCATAATCGGCGAGTTGGATCAACAGGCACGTGCCGGGCAGTGCGAACTGCTGTTTTATGACGAGTCCGGTTTCAGCCCGAATCCGCCGATTCAGTCGGGCTGGTCGCGGATTGGACAGACGCGTGGCGTGGAACCGCTGTCGCATGGCGAGCGCGTTAATGTTCTCGGTGCGCTAAGTCATGACCACAAGCTGCACTGGCGAACGCAACGTAGGCCGACAGTATGCGACGACGTGATCGCTTTCTTCGACGAACTTGCGGCACAAAAACATACCGTGCCGCGCATTGTCGTATTGGACAACGCATCATTTCACAAGGGGCCGCAGATCGAGAAATGCCGACGAAAATGGATGGCACAGGGGCTATTTCTATATTACTTGCCCCCTTACAGCCCGGAACTGAATCGCATCGAGATCCTGTGGAAACAGGCCAAGTACTTCTGGCGCCGTTTCGCCGGGCTGAAAGGAAGCGAGTTGCTGACCGAAGTGGAATCGTTGATGAAAGGTTTCGGAACTGCATTCACAATAAATTTCGTCTGACTACTTAGAAAGTGTAGTAATTGCGATTGAAGGTTAGTCGGCACTTGACCGGTAGCCAAGGCCTGCCGCAGTTGCTCGCTGCTCATTTCGCCCTTGTAGCTGACACTCGCGTTTTTTGAGGCCATCCACAAACCTCGCTTTTTCGCCCTGGCCTTTGGCTTGACGCCCAAACTATTGACAGCATTGAGCTTAAACTGAGTTGATCTTTTGCGGCCTGAAACCCCAAAGTACTCAGAATGCTGTCGAGGGAGTACTCACAATGCTGTCGGCGTACTAAGACCTCAGAATGATGTCGGCGTACTGATTCTGCACTACTTAATCAATTTTACATAATATAAATTATGCGAAGTTATGGATGAATTCGTCAAATCCCCCTTTTTGCAACTTGTACAATCGCAAATGCGATTCTGGCCTTTTGCGCGCCGCCTGGCGCCCTGACTTTTTCGTCATGAGTTTGTGCAGTCCCTTTGCGCTTCGATACGCTGGCCAGCTCCAGGCTGGAGCGCAGGATTCCTGGTGTTTGCTGCCGCTCGCTGCGCTGCGTGCCTGTCTCCCGGTGCAATGCTGGCGGTTCTGCGTGCCTGCTGGCCTGTCACTCCGCAGCGCTGGTGTGCGCCGTGCCTGGCCGCAGGTCTGGCGCGTCCGTTCGGCTGCTCGTGTGGCCGCGCAACTTCGGCAGCGATCTTCCACGGCTACCGTGCACCGGCGTATTTGGCTGGCGTCGTGGGCCAAACTGTCCATGCGGACCACTGCGATGGATTTGACCAGGCATTGGCGGCCAGGCATGGCTCAACGGACGCGGCGCGTTGATGGCACAGCGGCTGCGCCACCAATCGCTTTCCGAACGGCTTGCGTCATGTTTACGCCCGGGCCGCAAGGCAGCGCACCGCGTTGCGGCTTGCCGCCGCCATCGTCCACGTTGCGCACGATTGCATTGCAAATCCATAACAATGTGTGTGCCGGGACGTGCTCGTGTAAGATTGCCCGCCTTATCTCTTTTGCCGGGCATGCCTTGACTTCCTCGACATTTTTTTCGGTGAAATACAAATATGAAATCAAGGGTTTACAGGCGATTATGAAGGCAAAGTCTCAAGATATTTCGCGCTATCTGCTGCGCGCGGGCGCCACGCTGGCCATCGCGGCAGCTCTGTCCGCCTGTGCCAGCAAGCCCGGTCCATGGCCTGCGCGCGCCCTGCCTGCAAACGCTGCCGTGACGGTCGACGCCACGCAATTCCTGTCCAGGAAGCAACTGGTAGACTGGCAATACGATCTGGACGAGCGCCTGTTGCGCGCCACGGGATCGCCCCGGCATGAAGCGTATATCGACGTGTTGCATGAGCGCCTGGCGCGCGCCGGTGTCAAACAGCTGCGCTTTGAACCGGTCAGCTTGCGGCAATGGTCGGTGGAGGCGGAACACTGGGGCCTGGAAGTGCTCGATGGCGAGCGACCCGGCGTGCTGCCTTCGGCTGGCTATATTCCGTACTCGGGCGTCACGCCAGCGTCCGGCATTACGGGACGCATCGCCTACCTGGCGCCCAATACCAAGCCCGATGCCAGCCTGGCGGGCAAGCTGGTGCTCGTCGAGATGCCTGAAGTGGCGTGGACGGGCCAGGTTTTCCACCAGAGGGCCGTGCACGTCCACGACCCGGAGCACGCCATGGGGCCGGACACGCCGTATGCGCGCCCGTTCCAGATGCTGGGGCCGTTCATTTCGCTGCTGGACAGCCTGCAGGCGGCCGGTGCGGCGGGCGTGATCGTCATTCTGGATACGCCTTCCTTGGCGGCGGACGGCCTGTATGCACCCTGCGACGGCGTGGTGCGCCAGTTGCCCGGCGTGTTTGTCGACCGCGGCCGTGGCCAGCGCCTGCGCGACCGGGTGCTGGCGGGCACGCCGCCTGTCTTGCGGCTGACCATGGCGGCCACCGTGCGGCAGGTGCAGACGCGCAACCTGGTCGGCATCATCCCCGGCAAGTCGGATGAATTGATGGTGCTGGCTAGCTACACGGATGGCACGAACGGGCTGGAAAACAATGGACCGAACGCCATCGTCGACATGGCTCAGTACCTGACGCGCCTGCCGCAGGACAGCTTGCCGCGCAGCGTCATGCTGCTGCTGACGGGCGGTCATCTCGCGGGCGGCGCGGGCATCGCGCAATTTATGGATCGCCACAAGGACGATGGCTTGACGCAGCGCATGGCCGCGATGCTCGGCATCGGGCAACTGGGCGCGCTGGAAGTGCTGCCCGACAGCAACGGCTACTTGCATCTCACGGGCAGGTCCGAGCCGGCCACCCTGTTTTCACCGCGCACGCCTGCCTTGATGGAGGCATCCTACGCCATGCTCAGGCAGGCCGGTGTGGCACCCGCGTTCGTGCTGCCGCCTGCCAATGCCGGCGGCGATGGCAGTGCGCAGATGGCCGCCTGGCCCGATGCGGGCCGGACGTTGCGGGCTGCGCAACGCCCACCCACGATAAATTATGTCAAGGCGCCGACCTATCAGTTCAGCTACGGCATCGGCACGGTGACCCAGGCGGACTACCGGCTGATGCAGCGCGAAACCGTGGCCTTGACGCAGATGCTGCTGGATCTGTCGCGCGTGCCGTATGCCGATTTGCGCAAGGAAACAGCGCCGTAGCCGTCGCGAGAGTACTCCGCCCTTCCCCGCCCTGCTCCCGGCGCTCTTCCGTACACCATACCAGCACCCTGGCAAACAGACACTGGTATGGCCCGCATCGCCCATCCTCTGGGGCAAGGCTGCAACTGGTATTGTGATCTTGCGCAAAGAATAAAACCAGTTGACTACCACTTGCAATGCCTGCACTCTGAAAAATCGGACGGTGTCCAGCCGCCCGGCCATACTAAAAACACACAAGGAGATGCGATGCACCGGACAGTCATGAATAGCCTCATCATTACCCTCTTCGGCGGTAGCCTGGCCGCTTGCGGCGGCGGCAGCGACGGAGCCAGCGCCAGCACAAGCCAGCTGCTGGCCGGTGCGACCACAGCGGTGGCCTGCTACACGCCGTGGAGCAGTGGCACCGCCTACAACGGCGGCGGCCAGGCCAGCTACAACAACGTCAATTACACGGCCAATTGGTGGACGCAAGGCAATAATCCAGCGACCAGCAGCGGCGGTGCCGGCAGCGGCCAGCCCTGGACGGTGGTGGGAGACTGCGGCACGCCGACACCGACTCCTACCCCAACGCCGACACCCACGCCTACCCCAACTCCTACGCCGACTCCCACCCCGACACCTACCCCGACACCTACCCCGACTCCGACTCCGACGCCTACTCCGACA
This sequence comes from Janthinobacterium sp. 64, assembly GCF_002813325.1. Classification (NCBI taxonomy): domain Bacteria; kingdom Pseudomonadati; phylum Pseudomonadota; class Betaproteobacteria; order Burkholderiales; family Oxalobacteraceae; genus Janthinobacterium; species Janthinobacterium sp. 64. The sequence goes on from NZ_PHUG01000001.1 coordinate 793,201, forward strand.
CCAACGCCCACCGGCCTGGCCAGGCACGCGCTGATCGGCTACTGGCACAACTTCACCAATCCCAGCGGCGCCACGTATCCGATCAGCCAGGTCAGCGACGACTGGGATGTGATCGTCGTCTCGTTCGGCGACAACGCGGGCGGCGGCAATGTCAGCCTGACCATCGATCCGGGCGCGGGCACGGAAGCGCAGTTCATCGCCGACGTGGCCGCCAAGCGGGCGAAGGGCAAGAAAGTCATCCTGTCGCTGGGCGGACAAAACGGTTCTGTTTCCGTCGGCAATACGGCCGAAGCGACGAATTTTACGAACAGCCTGTACGCCATCATCACCAAATATGGCTTCGACGGCATCGACCTGGACCTGGAAAATGGCGTGGCGCAAGGCGCGGCCATCCAGACCTATCTGCCGATCGCCGTGAAAAACCTGAAAACCAAGGTCGGCAGCAGCTTTTATCTGTCGATGGCGCCGGAATGGGTGTATGTGGAGGGGGGATATACGAGCTACGGCAGCATCTGGGGCGCCTACATTCCCATCATCAATGCCTTGCGTTCCGAGCTGACGGTGCTGCACCCGCAGTACTACAATAATGGCGACATCTACACACCGTACGCCACGGGCGCCATCAAGGCCGGTTCGGCCGACCAGCTGGTGGCCACGGCGCGCATGCTGATCGAAGGTTTTAACTATGGCGGCAACACCTTCGCGGGCCTGCGTCCGGACCAGGTGGGCTTTGGCGTGCCGTCGGGGCGCAGCTCGGCCGGCTCGGGTTTCACGACGAATGCCGACGTCAGCAACGCCCTGAATTGCCTGACGCGCCTACTCAATTGCGGCACCATCAAGCCGCTGCAGGCGTATCCGGACTTCCGCGGCGTGATGACGTGGTCGATCAACTGGGACCGCCACGACAACTATAATTTCTCCGTGCCGACCAAGAATGTGCTGAAGACCCTGCCGTAAGCGCCTTGACCCGACTGCGCATGGGAGCCGCGATGCTCACATGCGCAGCAGCGCCGCGCCCAGCACGCGCATCTGCAGCGCTATGCCCTGGCGCAACGCCTCCCCTCCCCCTTGCGTGTGCTTGATGCCATCCATGCTGGCCACCAGCAAGGCGGCCACTTGCGCGGCAGTCGCGCCCACTCGCCGCAGCGCGATATCGCCCGCCGCTTCGGCCTGTTCCAGCGCGCCGGCCAGCGAGGCCGCCAAGCTTGCCCGCGCGCTCAGGGTGATGTCGGCGGCCAGGGTCATGTTGGCATCGAACAATTCCTGCCCATGCGCGCTGGCCGAAATGTCCGCCATCAAGCCTTGCTGGAATGCCAGCAGCGCCGTTTCGATGCGCGTGAACACGGGGCCGGGTTCGGCCAGCGCCGCTGCCACTTGCGCCATGACGGTGGCATGCGCCCGTTCGGAGCCGGCGCGAAACACGTCTTCCTTGTTCTTGAAGTGCAGGTACAGCGCGGCGCGCGACATATCGGCCGCCTGCGCGATGTCGAGCATGGATGTCTTGCGGTAGCCGTAACGGCAAAACACGGCCAGCGCCGCATCGAGTATCCGCTGGGTTTTCAGGGTGTGGAGTGACATGCTGGCATATTGACACTATGGATATATAGTGTCAATATGACTTTTAGACAAATTGCGTCAAAGTGTCTACTTTACGGAGGATGGCAGCATGGAAGAACTGGACCCTGGCCGCCAGGCGGCCTTGCAGGAACAATTGCGCGATATCGAACGCAGCCGCCTGCGCGCGCTGGTCGATGGCGACCTGGTGGTGGCGCGCAGCTTGCACGCCGATGATTTTCAGTTGGTCACGCCCATCGGCAGCATGCTGTCCCGCGAGGAATATCTGGGCGCAATCGCGGCAGGCCACATGCGCTATCTGAGCTGGGAACCGGGCGAGATCGAGGTGCGCCTGCATGGCGACGCAGCTGTCCTGCGCTATCAGGCCCAGCTTGAAATCAATTTCGGCGGCCAGGCCGTGCCCCGGTCGCGCTACTGGCATATCGATAGCTATGAGCGGCGTGATGGACGCTGGCAAGCCGTCTGGTCGCAGGCGACGGCGATACGCTGACGGCGATGGCTGCAGATGGATGCGCCGGCAGTAGGGGCAATTGATCTTTCTCAATCCATAGCTTCAATCTATGGATTCAGTTGAAATATTTTACTTCCTTTTGTAAATGAGAATCGTTACTATCTAAATCAAGGATAAGCGAATTCAACAAAAAAGGAGTCTCCCTTGTTCACCGCCATCAAAACATTCAGCCAGGTCTGCACGCATATGTCGATCGCCTTCGGCCTCGCCTACTTGCTGACGGGGTCGCTCGCGCTCGGTGGCCTGGCCGCCATCATCGAACCGGTCATCAATGTGGGCTTGCTGCCATGGCATGAAAAAGCCTGGCACGCGATCCGCCGCCGCCATGCCGCCAGCCGCCTGGGCTTTGCCGCCTTGGCCGGCGAAAAGCTGAGCCAGACGGCCCTGCACATGGGCGTGGCGTTTGGCGTCATGTACTGGGCCACGGGTTCCATGGCTTTCGGCGGCTTGCTGGCCGTGGTCGAGCCGATCTGCAATGTGATTGTGCTGCCCTTCCACGACCGGCTGTGGGAAAAAGTCCGCTTTCGCCTGGAAAGCCGCGGTGCGGCGCCGCTGGCGACGTTGCCTACCTGATATTTTTCACCAAAGAACAAGGACTGGGGTCGGACCCGGCGGGTCCGACCCCGGCTTCTTGTCGCTGGCCACAGCCGATATGGCGGCCGGTTTCAGCCACCTGCAAGGCATGTTTGTTCCTTGCCGGCCCACACCGACGGGCGCCTTTGCCCCCACGGCGCCGCCCGCTCCAGTTGGCCAGCCAGGCGCAGCAAGATCCCATCGTTCGCATAGCCCGCCATGAACTGCATGCCGATCGGCAACCCTTCATTGGACATGGCCAGCGGCACGGACATGGCCGGCAAGCCCGCCACGTTGGCCAGCGGCGTGTAGGGCGAATGCTCGAACAGGCGCGCCGTCCAGCCCAGGCCATCGAGCTGTTCTTCCTTTTCTCCATAGCGCCCCAGCGGCCACGGCACATCCGGCATGGTCGGCGTCAGCAAGACGTCGTACTGTTCAAACAGGGCGCCGGCGTGGCGCGTGACGGTATTGCGCACGTCGAGGGCGGCGACGAAATCGACGGCCGACACCGTCTGTCCGTACCGGTAGCAGGCCAGGGTGGCCGCTTCCAGGGTCGCCAGCGACACGGCGCGCCCGCTTTCCTGCGCCAGGAAATTGATCCACGGCACCAGGTTGGCGCACCAGATGCCGGCATTGGCGTGCACGAACGCGTCCCACGACACGCCCAGCGCAGGCGCTGCTTCTTCCACGTGGTGGCCCAGGCTTTCCAGCAGGCGCACGGTGTCTTGCAGCGCGGTATCGACGGCGGGTACGGGATGGGCGCCATTGGTGGCGGCGCGCTGCACGCCGATGCGCAGCTTGCCCGGCGCCACGCTCACCTGCGACAGCCAGCTGTGGCTGGGTGGACTCGTCAGATATGGCTCGCCTGCCATCACGCCCTGCACGCAGTCGAGCAAGGCGGCGCTGTCGCGCACCGTGCGGCTCACGCCCAGCTGCACGCCCAGGCCGCTGAAAATCTCGTCCATGGCGGGGCCATTCGAGACCCTGCCACGGCTCGGTTTCAAGCCGAACAGGCCCGTCGAGGCGGCCGGCACGCGGATGGAACCGGCCGCGTCCGTCGCATGCGCCAGGGGCACGATGCCGGCCGCCACGGCCGCCGCCGCGCCGCCGCTGGAGCCGCCCGCGCTCAAGCTGACGTTCCACGGGTTGCGCGTGGCGCCATATAAAACGGCTTCCGTGGTGGTGGCGAATGCCATTTCCGGCGTGCTGGTGCGGCCAAAGGTGACTAGTCCCGCCTGGCGGAATTGCGTCATCAGATGAGAATCATGCGTAGCGACATGGCCGGCGCCCAGGCGGCTGCCCGCTTCGCTGCGCTGGCCCGCCATGGTGACGGCCACGTCCTTGATCAGAAACGGTACGCCGGCGAACGGCGCCGTATGGTCCAGGGTGGGAAAATCGGCCGGCCACAGCTCGACCACGGCATTGATCTGCGGGTTGACGGCGGCGCAGGCGCGCACGGCCGCGTCGTGCAATTCGGCCGCCGAGACGGCGCCAGTGCGCAGCAGCTGGGCCAGTCCCAGACCATCAAAGCTTATATATTCATGTAGTTGCATCAGTTAGCTCCTGTAAAAGGTGAAGAGTGGAAATCACAGGAACAACTGTAGGGCTTGCGCTATCATAGTGGAAATGAATAGTTGATATACAAGGTATAGCCATGAGTAATTTGCACAAGCTGGACTTGAACCTGCTGCTGACCCTGAACGCGCTGTTGATCGAGCGCAACGTCACGCGGGCGGCGGCGCGGCTGCACCTGAGCCAGCCTTCCGTCAGCGTGCAACTGGGCAAGCTGCGCACGGCCTTCGATGATCCGCTGCTCTTGCCCGGTCCGCGCGGCATGCTGCCCACGGCGCGCGCGCTGGCCCTGTTCGCACCGCTGCAAGCCGTGCTGGCCCAGCTGGAGCAAGTCTTGCAGCCGGAATCGGCCTTCGATCCGGCCACGGCCGAGGTGCGCTGGAATCTGGCGGCGGCCGACGCCACCGAATATGCGATTTTGCTGCCCCTGCTGCCTGCCTTGCGTGCGCAAGCGCCGTTGTCGCGCATGGCCGTGTTCGAAGCCGTGCCGGCGCGCATGGCGCACGACCTGGAAAGCGGCCAGGTCGACCTGGGCTTTCTGGCGCAGGAAGAAGCACCGCCCGGCTTACGCCACCGTACCCTGTTTAGCGAGCACTACGTGCTGGCGGGCCGGCGCGACCACCCGCTGCTGCAAACGGTTCCCGACCTCGACCGGTTCTGTGCGCTGGAATTCATCGTCGTCTCGCCGAACGGCGGCGGCTTCCGCAGCAACGTCGACACGGCACTGGAACAGCTGGGGCGCACGCGCAATGTGGTCCTGTCCGTGCCGCATTTCCTGATCGTCCCGCCCCTGCTGGCGGCCTCCGACATGGTGGCCCTGCTGCCGTCGCGCCTGCTGAAGAATGCGCTGGGTGGCCTGCGCACATGGGAGCCGCCCGTCAGCCTGCCCGATTACGAGATGGCGATGGTCTGGCACGAGCGCATGCACCTGGACGCGGCGCACCGCTGGCTGCGCGAGCGCATCCTGGCCAGCTTGCAGGCTGGCCTACACGATTTTCCAGTGTAAAACACTAGGGAAGATTACCTAGTTGCTCGAAAGAAATTCCCAATTTCCGCCGTGGCGACGAATGCGTAAGCTTGGCCCCAATAATAAAGGGTCACCATGAACGCCATTTCCATCCTGCACCGCAGCTTGCGCCGCCATCGCGCTTCTTCTTTCCCCATGTTCAGCTGGCTTGCCGCAATGCTGCTGGCCTTCTGCGCCAGCGCCGTGGCTGCGCCTGCGCCCACGGCCTCGCCCGAACTGATCAAGCGCGGCGAATATGTCGCCCGCCTCGGCGACTGCGTGGCTTGCCACACCAGCCCGAACGGCGCCGCCATGGCCGGCGGCCTGGAGCTGAAAACGCCGTTCGGCACCCTCTACAGCACGAATATCACGCCGGACGCGAAGACCGGGCTGGGCACGTACAGCTTCGCCCAATTCGACCGCGCCATGCGCAAGGGCGTGGCGGCCGATGGCCACAAGCTGTATCCGGCCATGCCCTACCCGTCCTACGCGAAGATCACGCCCGACGACATGCAGGCGCTGTACGCCTATTTGCAGCGGGGCGTGGCGCCCGTGGCGCAGCAAAACCGCGAAACGGACATGAAATGGCCGTTCAGCATGCGCTGGGGCTTGTCCTTGTGGAATGCCGTCTTCCTCGACGATGCGCCATTCAAGCCCGACAGTGCCAAGTCGGCCATGTGGAACCGCGGCAGCTACATCGCCCAGGGTCTCGGTCATTGCGGCTCCTGCCACACGCCGCGCGGCGTGGCTTTCCAGGAAAAAACCATGGGCCAGGAGGGCGGCAGCGGCAAGCTCTATCTGTCCGGCTTCACGTTTGACGGCTGGCATGCGGTGAACTTGCGCAATCTGTGGACACCGGGCGACATCGTGCAATTGCTGAAAACCGGCCGCAACAGCTTCGGCACGGCGGCCGGCAGCATGACGGAAGTCATCACCCACAGCACGCAATACTTCACGGATGCCGACCTCGATGCGCTGGCGTATTACCTGCACGGCTTGCCGGCCAGGGATGGGGCAGCAGCGCCAGCAAGGAAAACGGCGCCCGTCGTGGCGGCCAGCAACGATGCGCTGTACAACACGCGCGGCGGCCTCGGCTACCTGCAGTTTTGCGCCACCTGCCACCGCCGCGATGGCCGTGGCGTGGACAACATCTTCCCGCCGCTGGCGCAGAACGACTCGGTGCAGTCGAAAGACGCCACCTCCGTCATCCATATCGCGCTGACGGGCTGGCAATCGGCCGTCACGCAGCACTCGCCCCGCTCGTTCGGCATGCCCGCGTATGACCGCCTGTCGGACACGGAACTGGCGGAAATCCTCACCTTTGTGCGCGGCAAGTGGGGCAACCAGGGCGCGCCCGTCACGCCTGCGCAGATCGCCAGAGTGCGCAAGGAGCTCAAGCTCAAGACGCCGGACGCGGGCGGCTTCGTCACGCCCCGCTTCGCCGCCCTGACGGCCGATCCGAATGCCAATCAATTGATCCACGGCATGCAACTGATGACGGAAACGCGCGCCCGCCTGCCGCACAACGTGGGCAACGACCTCAATTGCAGCAGTTGCCACCTGAATGGCGGCACCGTGGCCAACGGTTCGCCCTTCCTCGGCATTTCCGCCTTCTTCCCGGCGGAAGCGCCGCGCGCCGGCAAGGTGATTAACTTGGGCGAGCGCATCAACGGCTGCTTCCGCCGCTCCATGCACGGCAAGCCCCTGCCCGTGGACGGCCCCGACCTGCAGGCGATGGTCGCCTATATCGACTGGATGAAGGGCGCCACGCAGGCGAACGACAAGGTGGCGGGACGCGGCGTGGCCAAGATAGACCGTGCGCTGCTGCCCGATCCCGTGCATGGCAAAAAAGTGTATGCCGAGCAATGCGCCGTCTGCCATGGCGCGAATGGCGAGGGCATCCGGGGCGCCAATGGCGTGCTGGCCTTCCCGCCGCTGTGGGGAGAGCGCTCGTTCAATATCGGCGCCGGCATGGCCCGCACCTATACGGCGGCCGGCTTCGTCAAGGCCAACATGGTGATGGGCCATGGCCAGAAATTCCCCCTGGGGCAAGGCAACCTGTCCGACCAGGACGCCGTCGACGTGGCCGAGTATTTCACGCACATGCCGCGTCCGGACTTCCCCGACAAGGTCAAGGATTGGCCGAAAGGCGGCAAGCCCAAGGATGCGCGCTACTGACAAGAGGCTGCAAGGCGCCGCCCGCCTGTGCTACGCTGCGCGCTCCACCACACAGGAGTGATGCATGCAGACCGACAGCGGCCACGAGGCCCCATCCGACACCTGGCTGGGCAAGCTGGGGCCCGGCCTGATCACGGGCGCGGCCGATGACGACCCCAGCGGCATCGCCACGTATTCGCAGGCGGGCGCGCAGTTCGGTTTCGGCATGCTGTGGACCGTCTGCCTGACGTTCCCCCTGATGCTCGGCATCCAGGTCATCAGCGCCAAGATCGGCCGGGTCAGCGGCCATGGGCTGGCGACGAATATCCGCCGCCACTACCCCCGCTCCCTGCTGTATGCCATCGTCGGCTTGCTGCTGCTGGCCAATGTCATCAATATCGCCGCCGACGTGGCCGCCATGGGCGATGCCCTGACCCTGATCATCGGCGGTCCCACCCATTTGTACGCCGTGGGCTTCGGCTTGCTCTCGCTGCTGCTGCAAGTGTTTATTCCCTATCAACAGTACGTGCGCATCCTGAAATGGCTGACCCTGGGCTTGCTGGCCTATGTGGCCACCGTGCTGACGGTGCACATTCCGTGGGGCGAAGTGGCGCTGCGCACGGTGTGGCCGCAATTCACCTGGTCGGCCGGTGCCGTGACCATGATCGTGGCCGTGTTCGGCACGACGATCAGCCCCTATCTGTTTTTCTGGCAGGCATCGCAGGAAGTGGAAGACTTGCAAGCCGATGCCGGCGCGCAAGCCTTGCGCCGCACGCCCGAGCAGGCGCCACGCCAATTCCAGCGCATCAAGATGGACACGGCCATCGGCATGGGCTTTTCCAACCTGGTGGCCTTCTTCATCATGCTGACGACGGCCGTGACCCTGGGCGCGCAAGGCATCACGCATATCGACACGTCCGCCCAGGCTGCCTCCGCCCTGCGTCCCATCGCGGGCGAGTTCGCGTTTGCCCTGTTCAGCCTGGGCATCATCGGCACGGGCTTGCTGGCCATTCCCGTGCTGGCCGGCTCGGCCGCCTACGCCATGGCGGGCGCCTTCCACTGGAAAAACAGCCTGGAACTGGCGCCCCGGGCCGCCAAGAAGTTCTACGGCATCATCGTCACGGCCACCGTGATCGGCGCGGCCCTGTGCTTTTCGCCGCTCGACCCCATCAAGGCCCTGTACTGGAGCGCCGTCATCAATGGCGTCATTTCCGTGCCCATCATGGCCCTGATGATGCTGATGGCGTCGCGTCCCGCCATCATGGGCAGCTTGACCATTTCGCGCCGCCTGCGGGCGCTGGGCTGGCTGGCTACCCTCGTCATGGCGACGGCTGTGCTGGCCATGTTCGCCAGCATGGCCTTCTGAACCCTACGCCGCCTTCGGCTTGAGCATGCCCTCCACGATGCCCAGCACGGTCTGACGCGGCAACAAGCGCGGCAGCCAGGCCAGCAGCCGGTTAGGCCGGCCCGCCACGTGGCTGCTACGGCCCCGGTCCAGCGCCAGCAGCGCTTCATCGACGACGTCCTGCGGCGCCATGCGCTTGCCCACGGCCGCTTCGGGCGCGGCGACCACATCGAAAAAGGCCGTTTCCGTGGCGCCCGGGCACAGGGCCAGCACGCGCACGCCGCGGCTGCGGTTTTCCGCCCACAGCGCTTCCGAAAACGACAGCACGAAAGCCTTGCTGGCGCCGTAGACCGCCATGTAGGGATCGGGCTGCAGGGCCGCCGTGGACGCCACGTTGATGATGGCGCCCCGTCCTTGCGCCAGCATGTGCGGCAAGGCGCAGTGCGTCAGTTCCATCAGGGCCGTGCAATTGACGGTCACCTCGGCCGCCTGGCGCGCCAGAGCGATGCTCTCGAACCTGCCATGCGTGGCGAACCCTGCGTTATTGATCAGTACGTCGGGCGGCATGCCCAGCGCGCAGGCCTCTGCATGGGCATTCTGGGCGGCGCCGGGCAGGCTCAAGTCGGCGACCAGCGCGTGCGCGCGGATGCCGTGCCGCTGGGAAAGTTCCCTGGCCAGGCTGTCGAGCACGGCGCCCGAGCGCGCCAGCAGCAGCAAATGCGCGCCGCGCGCGGCCAGGGTTTCCGCAAAGACGCGGCCGATGCCGGACGAGGCGCCCGTGATCAGCACGGTTTGGTTGGTATAGTTGAAGGCGGTCATGGCAGCGGTGTGTAGTTGAAAGTGTTTCTACTGTAAACTGTGGACTTTAGTCCACGGTCAACAGAAAATCATGCGCATCGGAGAAATCACCCGCCTGACGGGCGTCAGCAAGGACACGGTGCGCTTCTACGAGCGCCAGGGGCTGCTGGACGAAGCGCCGCAGCCGGGCATGACGAACAACTATAAAGAGTACTCGGCGCAAGCCTTGCGCCGGATCGAGCTGATCGGCCATGCCAAGGCGCTGGGTTTTACCTTGAAGGAAATCGCCGAAGTCATTGCCGTCTGGCAGGAAAACGCGCTCGATGCGGCCACCAAACGGGTCATGCTGGAAACGAAAATCGCTCAGATCGACGACAAGGCCCGCTCGATGGCCGTGCTGCGGGCCGGTCTCGTCGATGCGCTGGCGAAGGTGGAGACGGGCTGCGAAGATGGCGTCGCGGTCGCAAGAAACTTACAAGGATAATCAATGAGTTACTACACGCAATACCGCCACCTGGCGCTCGAGGGCGCCAAGCCTGCCCCCACGGCGCAGCAGATCGCCGCCATCGAAACCCTGCTGGAAGCACCGTTGCCGCCCACCTTTCTGGCTTTCCTGCAAGTGGCAAACGGCGCCTGGTTCGACTACACCACGGATGTGCCGGACGGTAACGGCGGCGTGGAAAAAATGGGTTTCAATACCTTCTTCAGCGCCGACGAGGGCGATTTCTGCGATGAAACCTTGGTGGGCGAGATCCGCGCCGCGCGCCAGCATACGGACATGCCGGCGCGCATCCTGCCGTTCGCCCGCGATGGCGGCAATTCCATGGTCTATCTGGACCTGACGGAAGACGGCGGCGGCCGCGTGCTGGCCTATGTACAGGAGTTGCCGGAGTGGACGGGCAAGCGCGCCCACGGTTTCATCGAACTGGCGCACTCTTTCGATGCCTGGCTGGACAGCCTGTATATCGACCGCGACACGGTGCTCGACGAACTCGAACACAGCGTCTCGGAGCCCTCCCACCTGGATGCGATGGAAGAATGGCTCGATATCGGCATGCCCGCCTGGCGCCGCGATGCGGGCATCGCCGCCTTGTTTGCGCTGAAACAAGTCGAATTGTGCGCTAACGAACAGGACTAGTCCTACCGGGAGAATCGAAAACGTCCTATGGGTGTGCGCGGGCTGCTGGCATAACATTGTCATCAGCTTGTAGAAAAAACCACACTTGAAAGGATTTCCCATGCGTATCTCCACCACCAGTTCCCGCACGCCCTCCCTGAAAAGCGTGGCCATCGGCGCCGCCGTGGCGCTGCTGAGCGGCATCGCCATCAACAGCATCGCCGCCGCCGCGCCGGGCGCGTACGACAAGCAATTCCTCAGCAAGGCAGCGGACGCGGGCAGTACGGAAATTGCCGCCAGCAAAGTGGCGCAAAGCAAGAGCAGCAATGCGCAAGTAAAGACATTTGCCGATGCCATGGTTGCGGACCACACCAAAGTGGCCGATGAGCTGAAACAGTTGGCCAGCAGCAAGCAGATCGAGGTCAGCGACCAGCCCGGCAAAAAGCACCAGGCGCAGATCGACAAGCTGAGCCGCCTGGAAGGCCAGTCCTTCGACAAGGAATATGCGGCCAGCATCGGCGTGGCAGCGCACCAAGAGGCCGTGAAGCTGTTCTCGGACGCCAGCCAGAAGGCCAGCGATCCCGATATCAAGGCTTTTGCCGCCAAAACCTTGCCCGCATTGCAGCATCACCTGGAAATGGCGAATACCCTGCACGCGGCATTGGCGAAATAGACAACCATACGCGGGGAAATGCTTGCTGTACATGCTGTACGGCAAGTATTCCCGCTCTTGACATACAATGCGGCAACTTCGTTTTCGGCCATGCCATGACCTCATGCAGCTACTCAAGAAAACCGGCCTGATCGCCGCCGCCTTCCTGCTCATCATTGTGCTCGCAGGCTGGCTGTTCATCAAGGTGGCGGCCGCCCGCAACGCCACCGTGTACGCGCAGCAATGGAACGAGCAGCGCACGTGCGTGATCAAGACCTATGTGCCCCACTATGGCAACGGCGTGCCGCAGAACATCGTGCGCGCCCTCAGCACTTCCGCCTTCTTCCGCGTCTACCATAAGGATGGCACCTTGCTGGAAAGCACAGAATGGGTGCTGGACATGCATGAAGACGGCATCCTCGACCATGCCCGCTGGGGCCAGAACCAGACTCGCGCCATCTATCCGACGGATATGGGCTACGAGGGCTGGACCTTGCCCGCATGCGCGTGACCCGGGAGCCGTGATGCAGAAACCTGCACCATCAGGTGCAGCGCGGCGCAGCACCTGGGGCGATATGTGCGCCGATCTGGCGCGCGCGGCGGTGGAAGGCCCGGCCAGCTGGTAGCGCGGCACCCGCGCGACACTATCGAGACGATAGCCCGTACTCTCGTCCCCCCTATGAAAACCAGGTTGCGGCATCGTGCACGCGACGTTGCAAAAAGACCCTATTCAAAAAAAATCTGTTGCACCAGCGCATGTCCGCTGGCATCGCGCTACTATGAACCGTCGGCACTTCGATAGGCGCCGCCTTACTGCACCGGTCCCCCACCGGATTTCCCTGCCGCACTGTGAAGGAGATTCTCATGCCCAAGTTCACCCCTGCCATTTGCCTGTCGCTCATGCTTGCCGCCGCCACCTTGCCATCCATCGCCAGCGCGGCCGAAGGCGGCGCCACGCGCGCCGATGCCGAAGCCATGGTCAAGAAAGGCGTGGCCTACATCAAGAGCGCCGGTGACGCCAAGGCGTATGGCGAGATCACGGCCAAATCGCCGCAATTCATCCTGCACGACCTGTACCTGGTCGTCTATAAACTCGACGGCACGGTCGCCGCGCATGGCGCCAACCAGAAAATGGTGGGCAAGAATTTGATCGAACTGAAGGATATCGACGGCAAGGCCTTCGTCAAGGAACGAGTCGACCTGGCCAAGAGCAAGGGTACGTTCTGGCAGGAATACAAATTCACGAACCCGGAAACCAAGAAGATCGAGCCGAAGGCCATGTACTGCGAAAAACTGGCCGAGACCGTCGTCTGCGGCGGCATCTACCTGTAACCCGCCGCCGCGCCACCAGCGCCGTGATGGTTTTTCGCTCTCTTGACGATATGGGTTCCGATGAAAATCGCACAGAAGATGTTGATCGTCCCGCTGGCCGCGCTGGCTTGCCTGCTGGCCATGGGAGCCTTGTCCTACTTCGCCATGCAGCAAAACGAAAGCCGCATGCGCGAACTGAAAGACGTCACCCTGGCGGCCGAGCGGCTTGCCAACCAGCAGGCCATAGCATTGGGCCAGGTGCATGCCGACGTGTATGCGAAGATCGCCATCGCCGCCAGCCTGACGGACGAGCAATTCAAGCAATTCGGCGCGCAAACGGATGGCCAGCTGAACGCCATCGCGCAAGGCTTGAAGGAACTGCAGAAATTCTCGGGCGCCACCACGGAGGCGGGCCAGGCGCTGCCCGGCGTCGAACGCTACCGGGCCAGCGTGGCGCAGGCGCTCGACCTGGCCTCGATGGACCCGAATACGGGCGTGGCAGCAATGCAAAATGCCGCCACGCACTACCAGCAAGTGCGCGGGCAGCTGCGCCAGGTGCTGCTCAATCTTGACCAGCGCACGGTTGTTGCCTTGCAGGAAACAAAAAATGCGGGCCAGCGCGCCGGCTGGCTGTCGCTGGGCACCATGGCCATCGGCTTTGCCTTGCTGGCCCTGATCGCCACCTGGGTGGCCCGTTCCGTCGTGCGTCCCATCGATGAGGCTTGCCGCGCCGCCGAAAGCCTGGCTGCGGGCGACCTGACCATGCGCATCGATGCCCGGGGCGACGACGAGGTGGGCAAGCTGTCGCGGGCGCTGGCCACCGTGGTGAAAAACTGGAATACTTTATTGGGCGAAATACGCCAGGCGGGCTCCACCATCACGGTGGAAGCGAGTGAAATCGCGCTCGGCAATGCGGACTTGTCGGCCCGCACGGAGTCGCAAGCTCATTCTTTGCAGGAAACGGCCACGTCCATGCATGCCTTGACCGATACCGTGCGCGAAAACGCCAGCCATGCGCACCAGGCCAACCAGATGGTGCTGTCGACCTCGAACGTGGCGCTGGAAGGCGGCCGCGTGGTGGGCCAGGTGGTCGAAACGATGGGCTCGATCAAGGCCAGTTCCGGGCGCATCGTCGATATCATCGCCGTCATCGACGGCATCGCGTTCCAGACCAATATCCTCGCCTTGAACGCGGCCGTGGAAGCGGCGCGCGCGGGCGAACAGGGGCGCGGTTTTGCCGTCGTCGCCACCGAAGTGCGGGGCCTGGCGCAGCGCTCGGCCACGGCGGCGCGCGAAATCAAGCAGCTGATCGAGGATTCCGTGGCCAGGATAGAAACGGGCAGCGAGCTGGCCGACAGCGCCGGGCGCACCATGGGCGATATTGTCGCCTCCGTCCACCAGGTGACGGAAATCATGAACGACATCACGGCGGCCAGCCAGCGCCAGAGCAAGGGCATCGAGGAAGTCAACAATGCCATCACGGAAATGGATGAATTGACGCAGCGCAATGCCGCCCTGGTCGAGCAATCGGCGGCCGCCGCGCAAAGCATGCAAGACCAGGCGCATGATTTATTGCGCGTGGTTGACGCCTTCCGCCTCGGTGATGGCGGCCCGCCGCTGCTGCCGCGTTAGCGCAAGTCGGGCCTGGCGGCCTTGGCGCAGGCGACCATCTTGTCGCCTGCTTGCGCCAGAGCCGGATCGGCGTCCGTCTGCAGGCGCGTGCCTACGCTGTACTGGTCGGCATAACTGCCGCGCATGGCGGCATAGGCATACACCTGGTCTTGTCCGCCCTTGCCCGCGCCGTAATCGACGGCCGCATAGCCGATGTTTAACAGGCTGTACAACGCGCCGATCTGCTGCTTGTGCAGCCATTCCATCAATTGCACGATGCGGTATTGTTCAAGGTAGCTCAGCTCGCTGACATTGCGACCGGCCAGCGCGTAATACAATTCGGTGCGGGCCATCCAGTTGCCCTTGGCGGCCGCCGCCACCAGCGCATCCCAGGCGGGGCCGCCGCGCTCAAGCTGCGATTGGCGCGCCGTGGCGGACCAGGCATCGACGGCGGCCTGCTGCGGCAAGGAGCCATAGGACGCAGGCGCGCGGCAGACGAACTGGCGTACATCGGCCCCGCCCGCCTTGATATCCTTGCTGATCTGGCCCTGGATCCTGTCGACCAATCCCAGCAAGCGCATGCCATAGTCATCCATCGACCAAGCGGCGGGCAGGCGCCCCAGCCAGGCCAGTTCGTCCTGGTTGGCCCTGGCCGCCACGGCATACGCCTCGGCCTTGACTTGCAGTTGCGCTTGCGTCTTCTTCAGCAGCAACTTGGCCGCATCCTGCTCGATATCGTAGCGGCTGGCACTCTGCATCAATTGCGCGCATTTCTGCAGGGCGGCTGGCTCGCCTTGCCAGCATTTGGCCGGCACGGCCATATTCCAGCGCATGCTGACTGTTTCCAGAACGTAATTTTCTTCGCCTTCGGCCGGCTTCACGAAGGCCCGCCCTTCCTCGTTCGTCAAGCCTTTGATCAGTTGCCGGCCGCCGGCCGTGCTCCAGGTATAGGGATCGTCCGTGCGCGGCACGCCAGGCACGCTGTACAGGGTCAGGTAGAAGGCGGATTGGGCTTGCTCGGCGGCATGAGCCAGCGGAGATAGCAGGGAAAGTGTCAATAAAGTACTTTTAGAAAACAATGCTGGCATGAAGGTAGATAGATTAGTGAAGTTCGGTATGACAGGCGCAGTCGTGGCCGCTGGCAGCTTCGGACAGGTTTTGCAAAATCGCGCAGTCTTGCGACGGCTGCGGCTGGTCGCACTGGTGGCGCAGGGTCACCAGTTGCTGCTGCAGGGTTTGCAAATTCGCCATTTGCTCGGCGATGCGCAGGATATGGTGGTCGAGCAACTCATTGACGCTCTGGCAGCCTTCGGCCGGGTTGTTCTTAAATTCCAGCAAGGCGCGGATATCGGTCAAGCCGATCTGCAGCGAGCGGCAATGGCGGATGAATTGCAGCCGTTCCTGGTGTTCTTCGCGGTACTCGCGGTAGCCGGCGCTGTTGCGCCCCGGTTCCTGCAGCAAACCCGCCTTTTCATAGTAACGCACGGTTTCCACGTCACAATCTGTCCGTTTGGCCAGTTCTCCGATACGCATGGCATCCCCTTTTCATTCTTTCGTGCACATTCCGCTTGACCCTGTAGCGGCTACAGGGTTTCTAATGGAAGCATACACGAAACCGGAAGGACGAATGCGATGCCGCACGATAGCCACGATCATACCCACGAGCACAAGCATGACCACAAACACGACCATGAGCACGCGCCCAAGGCCGCCAGTTGCTGTTCCAGCCAGCATGCGTGCTCGTCCACGCCTGCCGCCCCATCCAGCCCAGCCTTGCCCAGCGCAGCCATCGCCGGCGCGAGCACGGCCAAATACCGTATCGCCAACATGGATTGCCCCACGGAAGAACGGCTGATCCGCAACAAGCTGGGCAATATGGCTGGCGTCGTGGGCCTCGATTTCAACCTGATGAACCGCGTGCTCGACGTGCACCACACGCTGCCGACACTGGCCACGGTGGAAGCGGCCCTGCACGGCATCGGCATGGAAGCGATCCCCATGGCAGCGGACGCCGCCGTTGCGCGCGACCCGAACGAAGGCAGCCTGAGCACTCTGCAAAAAGGCTTGCTGGTCGTCTCCGGCTTGGCCGCCGCGGCCGCCGAAGCGCTGGCGTGGACGACGCATGAAGACAGTTCGCCCCTCGTCGTCGCCCTGGCCCTGCTGTCGATTGCCACGGGCGGCTGGCCAACCCTGAAAAAGGGCTGGATTGCCCTGAAAACGTTCACGCTGAACATCAATTTCCTGATGAGCCTGGCGGTTTTCGGCGCAGTCGCCATCGGCCAGTGGCCGGAAGCGGCCATGGTCATCTTCCTGTTCGCCATCGCCGAGCTGATCGAAGGCTTGTCGCTGAACCGGGCGCGCAACGCCGTGCACAGCCTGATGCAGCTGGCGCCCGACACGGCGACAGTGGCCGACGCCAGCGGCGCCTGGCAGCCAGTACCCGTCGCCACGGTGGCCATCGGCACCCTGATGCGCGTGAAACCGGGCGAGCGCATCGCCCTCGACGGCATCGTGCAAAGCGGCGAATCGTCCGTCAACCAGGCGCCGATCACCGGTGAAAGCATGCCGGTGGACAAGGCCGTGGGCGACGTCGTGTATGCGGGCACCATCAATGAACGGGGCTTGCTCGACGTCACAGTCACAGCCAACAGCGGCAACAGCACCCTGGCGAAAATCGTCAAGGTGATCGAGGAAACCCAGGGCAAGCAGGCGCCCACGCAGCGCTTTGTCGACAATTTTGCCCGCTACTACACGCCCGCCGTGGTCGTGTTTGCCATTCTGGTCGCGGTGCTGCCGCCTTTGCTGCTGGGCCAGCCCTTCATGGCCTGGGTCTACAAGGCGCTGGTGATGCTGGTCATCGCCTGCCCCTGTGCGCTGGTCATTTCCACGCCCGTGACCGTCGTCAGCGGCCTGACGGCGGCCGCGCGCCGTGGCATTTTAGTGAAAGGCGGGCAATTCCTGGAAACCGGTTATCGGATCAAGGCCATCGCCGTCGACAAGACGGGCACCTTGACCATGGGCAAACCAGCCGTGACGGACGTGGTGGCCTTGGACGGCAGCGAGCGTGACGCCATCTTGCTGCTGGCCGCCAGCCTCGACGCCAATTCCGCCCACCCGCTGGCCGCCGCCATCGTCAAGGCGGGGCCGCCCGCCGGCAGCCACTTGCCCGTGACCCAGTTTGCTGCCCTGCATGGGCGCGGCGTGCAAGGCACTATCGATGGCCAGACGTATTACCTGGGCAATGCCCGCCTGATGACGGAATTGAAGCTCTTGACGCCGGCACTGCAGGCGATTCTGGCGCGCTTGGAACAGCAAGCGTACACGGCCATGGTGCTGGCCAGCCCGGCCGGCGCGCTGGGCGTGATCGCCGTGGCCGACGTGCTGCGTCCGACGGCGGCGTCCGCCATTGCCAGATTGAATGCGCTGGGCGTCACCACCGTGATGCTGACGGGAGACAACTTGCTGACGGCGCAGCGCATCGGTGCCGAAGTCGGTGTCAGCCTGCTCAAAGCGGAGTTGCTGCCGGAAAACAAGCTCGATGAAATCAAGGCCTTGCAGCAGCAATTCGGCGTGGTGGCCATGCTCGGTGACGGCGTCAACGACGCCCCGGCCCTGGCGCAGGCCGACATCGGCTTTGCCATGGGCGCGGCCGGCAGCGACACGGCCATCGAAACGGCGGACGTGGCCCTGATGGATGATGAACTGGGCAAGTTGCCTGAATTCATCAGCCTGAGCCAGCGCACGCGCAGCATCCTCGTGCAAAACATCAGCTTTGCCATCGGCATCAAGGCCGTGTTCTTCGGCCTGGCCCTGGCCGGCATGGCGACCCTGTGGATGGCCGTGTTCGCCGACGTGGGCGCCAGCCTGCTGGTGGTGGCCAACGGCTTGCGCTTGTTGCGCAACAGCAAGCAGGTATAGTCTCGTCCAGAAATATTTCCATCTGGACAATTGCTGTAAAAAAACGCTACTTTGGCAGCTGTTCTCCACCGCCGCCAAAGTAGCCGATGACCTTCCTGCCCCGCCTGCTTTGAACTGGCCAGCCGGCGCTTTATCGCCGGGTATCCGCACAGGATTGCACGCCGTCATTCCCCCGGACGTTGCTGCGCTGAGCAAGCCATCAGTCTCGCGCTTGCCGCGCCGCTGCCAGCGCCGCGACAAAAGTGGCGTCGCCCTCGACGCACTGGCTGGCCGTGCAGCTACCCAGGTCCTCGGCAATGCGAAAACCTTCGCCCAGGCTGCTGGCATTGTCGCGCCCGCCATGCCCGCGCGCTGCGCTGCGCAGTACCTGGCGCGAGGACGAATAGCTGCCGCCCCGCGTGATGAAATAGTCGCCTTCCACCTCGCAACCGCTGCGCCAGGCCGACGCATCGGCGGGCGCGCCCCGGTAATCGGGATGCTGGCAATCGGCCACCCATTCCGCCACGTTGCCCATCATGTCGTGCAAGCCGTAGCCGTTGGGCGCATACATGCCCACGACGGCCGTGTACTCGGCGCCGTCGTCGCAATCGGTGACCAGCATGTCGAGGCCGTGATCGCGCTGCGCAGCCGCCTTGAAACGCCGGTCCTTCATGTTGGCGTACTTGCATAATTGTTCAGGCGCGTCTCCGGACGAGTATGTCGTGCGGGTGCCGGCGCGCGCCGCGTATTCCCATTCCGCCTCGCTGGGCAGGCGGAATGGGCGCCCCGTTTCCCGCGCCAGCCATTGCGCATAGGCCGCCGCATCGTTCCAGCTCACGCACATGACGGGATGATAGTCCGTTGGCGCATGCGCGGGGGCGTCCCAGCCCGACGCCTTGAGCGCGATGCCGTCAGTGCGGTCGAATTCCCAGCATTCGCCAGCCGCCCGATAGCCTGTGGCGGCAACGAATTGCCGGAACTGCGCCACCGTCGTCTCGTATTTTGCCAGTCGGAATGCGGCCACGCGCACTTCGCGGGGCGGCCCTTCGGCCGGATTGTGGCTGCCGTCGCCGATGCGCGGCTCCGTGCTGCCCATGATAAACACGCCGGCGGGAATACTGGCCATGGGCGGGAGGATGGGTGCGGCGGCGGCCTGGGCGCTGCAAAAGATGGCGCAGGCAACGATAAGTATGCTGTGCTTCATGTGGCTCCTGTAATCGGTGGGTGGGAACACAGATTGACAGCCCGGCCAGCGGATGGCCGCACGCATGCGACGAATCGACAATGGGGCCGATGAATGGCAAGCCATGTTCTGGTCAATCAGGCAAGGGGCCGCTACACTATGCCCATGATCAGAAAAACGACTTTGCTACAGGGCTGGCGTTCACTATGGGAACTGCGCCCCCGGCACGATGTGTCCACCCTGACCCGCCTGCTGGTCGTTTCCCTGATCGGTGTCGCCCTGGCATTGGTCCTGATGACCATCGTCGCCATCTTCGGCCGGGTCGACCGGCCGCTCTGGTGGTGGGCATCGTTGCTGCCGAACATCGGCATCTGCCTGTGCATCGTGCATACCCTGTTTGGCGTGCTGCGCCTGGCCGGGCGCTGCCTGCCGGCGCCGCTCGTCGAGCGCATGTCGAACGTGCGCGACCTGCGCGCCGGCATGGTGCTGGGCGCGCTGTCCCTGGCGGCCATCATCCTGGGCATGAGCATCGGCTTTACCATCGTGCCAATACTGGTCGGTTTCAAGCTGTGGGGCATGTTCGTCTCGCTGCCCGCCGCGCTGACCAAGTTTGCCGTGTTCATCCTGTTTGTGATGGCGGCTAACTGGGCCTGGTGGCGTTCGCGCCTGCGCCAGCAGCAGCTGCAAAGCGAGGTGACGGATGCGCGCCTGCGCTTGCTGCAGGGACAGATCGAGCCGCACCTGTTGTTCAATACCCTGGCCAACATCCAGAGCCTGATGGACTACGATCCGCCGCGCGCGAAACGCATGCTGGAAACGTTTTCCGGCTACCTGCGCGCCAGCCTGTCGCAGCTGCGCCAGGGCGACAGCACGCTGGATGCGGAACTCGACATGGCAAGCCAGTATCTGTGCTTGATGCAGATCCGCATGGAGGAGCGCCTGCGGTTCCGCATCGACGCCAGCGCGCAAGCGCGCCTGGCCAGCATGCCCACGCTGATGCTGCAGCCGCTGGTCGAAAACGCGATCCAGCACGGACTGGCGCCCAGGCTGGACGGCGGCAGCGTCGTCGTGCATGCCGAGGTACGCGCGGGCCGCCTGGAAATCCGCGTGCTTGACGATGGCGCGGGCTTGACGGCCCCAGGCAAGCCACCGCGTCCGGGCAGCGGCATGGCGCTGGCCAATCTGCGCTCGCGCCTGCAGGCTCAGTTCGGCGCCGCCGCCAGCCTGAGCCTGCGTGAACGCGACAGCGGGCCTGGCGTCGAAGCCGTGCTGGAGCTGCCGTACCTGGGCGCCGGCTCCACAGTGCCGGCGGTCGCATGATGCGCGCCCTGATCGCGGACGATGAACCGCACCTGGCGCTCTACCT
The DNA here is from genome assembly GCF_002813325.1 of Janthinobacterium sp. 64. Lineage (NCBI taxonomy): Bacteria > Pseudomonadati > Pseudomonadota > Betaproteobacteria > Burkholderiales > Oxalobacteraceae > Janthinobacterium > Janthinobacterium sp. 64. Next base: position 813,875 of record NZ_PHUG01000001.1, read on the forward strand.
GCGTGACCAGCTGCTGGCCCTGTGGCCGGACTTGCAGATCATTCATATGGCGCGCAACGGCGTCGAGGCCGCCGCCTGCATCGCCGAGCTGGAACCCGATATCGCGTTTCTCGACATCCAGATGCCGGGACTGACCGGGCTGGAGGTAGCGCAAGGTATCGAAGGCCCAAGCCGCGTGGTATTCGTCACCGCCTACGACGAATTTGCGCTGCAAGCCTTTGAGCACGCGGCGCTCGATTACGTCTTGAAACCCGTCACCACCGAACGGCTGGCTCGCACCGTGGCGCGCCTGCGTGCGGCGTCGGCCTTGCCCCCCGCCGGTGTGGCCATGGCGCAGGCGCTGCGGCAACTGACGGCCGCGCCCGGCCAGGCCCGCCCCCGGCTGCGCTACATACTCGCGTCCCGTGGCGAGCGCACGCACCACCTCGACGTGGCCAAGGTGCGCTTTTTCCATGCCGACGACAAGTACACGGTCGTTGCCAGCGTGGATGGCGAATTCCTGATCCGCACGCCCATCACGGAACTGGCGGCCCAGCTTGATCCGGAACAATTCTGGCAAGTGCACCGCTCCACCCTGATCAACCTGGCCTGGCTGGACGGCACGCGCCGCGACGACGCCAGCCGTCTGTTCCTGCGCATGCGCGGCCACGCGGGCGAGCTGCCCGTGAGCCGCGCCTTCGTGCACCTGTTCCGGGCCATGTAGCTCCGGCCACCAAGTCGCGCTGCATCAAGCCACGCGGCGCGCCCGCAGGTGCAAGTGGCGGATGGTGGCTGCGGCCGCCATCAGGATGGCGGAAGCCGTGGCCAGCACGACAATAAACGCCTTGTCGAAGGCCGAGCGGGCCAGTTCCGACACTTGCAAGCCCAGTTCGGCCGGCAATTGCTCGGCGGCCAGCAGCGCCGCATCGAGCGTGTCATGGGCATTCGGCAACAGGCCCACGCTTTCCGGGATCACCAGGGTGGCGCTGTAGACGGCCGACAGAATCGTGCCCAGCACCGTCACGCCGATCACGGCGCCCAGCTCGTACGATACTTCCTCGATCGAGGCGGCCATGCCGGCCTGTTGCGGCGCCACGTTGAGCATCACGGCGCTCGATGCGGCCGTCATGACGGCGCCCAGGCCCAGGCCCAGGATTACCAGGCTGGCCACTTGCGCCGAAACGGCGGCGTCATGCAGCGCCAGATACGCTGCCATGCCGATGCCGGACAGCAGCAGCGAACCCCACAATACCTTGGCCTTGTCGGCGCGCGGCAGCATGAAACCGGTCAGCGGGCCCGCAAACACGGACGCCAGCGGCAGTGGCAACAGCAGCAGACCCGCTTCCAGCGGAGACAATTCACGCACCAGCTGCATGTGCTGGCTCAGCGCCAGTTCCATGCCGATCAGGGCGGCCGAGGCCACCATGGCGGCGGCCACGGCGCTGGAAAACGGCAGTTCGCGGAACAGGGCGAAGTCGATCAGCGGCTTGGCTTGCCGCTTCTGGCGGCGCACGAATTTCAGCATGAAGAAGGCGCCTACGGCGAACGAGGCGGCGGCCAGCGCATACGACGGTTGCGACTTGCCCAGCTCCTTGATCGCATACACGCCACCAAGCAGACCCATCATGATTTGCAGGGAACCGATCAAATCCCACGGCTTGTCGCGGTTACCGGCCCGTTTCGGCAGGACGACGGCGGCCAGCACCAGGGTCAGCAGCACGATGGGCACGTTGATCAGGAAGACGGAACCCCACCAGTAGTGTTCCATCAGGAAACCACCGAGCACGGGGCCAAACGCGGCGCCGCCCGAGGCAATTGCCGCCCATACGCCAATGGCGAACGAGCGCTCGCGGTTATCCGTAAAGGTCAGGCGGATGATGGACAAGGTGGCCGGCATCATCAAGGCGGCGCCGATGGCCAGCAGGATGCGGGCAAAGATCAGCCATTCCGGCGCGGGCGAAAACGCTGCGCACAACGAGGCGATGCCGAACACGGTCAGGCCGGCGAGGAAAACGGGTTTGTGGCTCAAACGGTCACCGAGGGTGCCGAGGCCGGGCAGCAGACCGGAGACGACCAGCGCGTAGACGTTGATGATCCACAGTTTTTGCGAAGAGGATGCCTGCAAGTCGCGCGTCAGCGCGGGCAAGGCGGTGTAGAGCACGGTCATGTCGACCACGATGAGGAACAAGGCGCTGGAGACGATGGCCAGCGTCAGCCATTTTTTCATTGGATGCATAAACAACTCATTGATTTTAGTGTAACTTTTAACAACTATCGGTGTGAATAAAGCGGGTGCTGCGCAAATATTTACGTTCCAGGCTGCCACGGGCCTGGGCTTGTCGGGGGCGGCGGGCGTCAGCCACGGTCGCCATCCTTGTCATCCACTGCAGCGGAGACGGCAACTGTGTCGAGTTCGCGCAGCATGACGACGGACACTTGCTTGAAACCGCGTCCCTGGAAGAATTGTTGCGCCGTCAGGTTGTGCGCGCCGCATTCGAGGAACAGACGGGCGATGCCGTGGCCGCGTAGCTCGCTTGCTACCCACTCCACCAATTGGCTGCCGATGCCGCTGCCGCGCACGGAGGGCAGCAAGACCAGGTCATCGAGCGCGGCGAACGATTTGGAGGCGCGCTGGCGCGTGTCGATGGAAACCAAGGCCATGCCGACGATGGCCTCGCCCGATGTGGCGACAGCCAGCAGGGTCGAATCGCCATGTGCCCAGTCATGCGACAGGGCGGCGCGGATTTCGCCGCGTATCACTTCAGGCAAGTCCGCGCGCCAGTTGCCCGGTGCGTCGGCGCGTTCGCCTTGCAGCTCCGAATGGGAGATGTAGTCGGCGCTGACGTTATCAAGATATAACTGGCACAAGGCATCTTCGGCGCTGGCGTCGTGACACCAGTCAAAGCTGATGGCGGGTGAATTGGCTTGGGCGTTTTTCATGGCGGATCTCATGTTGTTGAAAATGTAAAGGCATTTTATGTCGCCCCTGAATGGCATTCAAGTTAAAATCCATCTGTAAAACAGATAGGTGGATGCCATGCAATGGACTTTGGAACAAATGCGCTACTTTGAAGCGGCCGTCGCGGCCGGTTCTTTCTCGGGCGCGGCGCGCCGGCTGGGCCGCGCCCAATCGGTGGTCAGCACCTCGATTGGTTTACTGGAAGCGGAATTCGGCGTGGAACTGTTCGACCGTTCGCGCCGCAGCGCCGTACTGACGGAAGCGGGCAAGGTGATGCACCTGGAAGCGTGCGAACTGCTGCGCCAGGCCGAGCGCTTGCAGCTGCGCGCCCAACTGCTGAGCGAGGCGCCCGAAGCGCAGCTGACCCTGACCCTGGACGAAGCCCTGCCCTACCTGGCCATCGGCACCCTGGTCAAGGAACTGGCGGCGCGCTACCCGGCGCTGGAACTGGTGATGCTCAACGCCACGGCCTCGGAAGTGGCGCAATACGTGGAGCAGCAGCAAGCGGACGTTGCTTTTCACTTCGACCGCGGCCCCATCTCGCCCATACTGGAACAGCAGCACATCGGCAGCGTGGCGCAAGGCGTGTTCGTGGCGAAAGGCCATGCCATGGCGCACGGCCAGGAAGTGAGCCGCAACGAGCTGACCCGCTACCGCCAGCTGATCATGGATTCCGAGCTCAACCGTGAACACGCTTTCAGCCCCGCCGTCTGGTTTTCCGACAGTTTTTACAGTATTGCCGAAATGGTCGCGGACGGGCTGGGCTGGGCGATTTTGCCGCTGAACATCGCCAATTACGACAATTACAAGGGTTACCTGCAGGAAGTGCCCTGCCCGGCGCTGGCCTTGTCGCGCTTGCCCGTGCGGCGCTTGTCGATCCATGGGAAAAAGCTCAGTGAGACGAGTTTGTGGCTGACGACGAGGCTGGCGGAGCTGTTGCTGGATGGGCCGAGGGGGTGAGACGGCTGGACAGTCGCCGAGCTGGCGCCCATGATCTAGAATGGTACGTTCTGGACATTCAAAGGAATACAGCATGCATTTCGATTGGCATGGCGGCGTCATTACCCGGAAGACCAGCGTCGACGCCCACTATAAAAACACGCAAAACGTCAGGCGCTTCCTGGTGGATCAGTGCGGCCCCGGATTCAAGCTCGACCGTGATCTCATGGCCTGGATACGCGACGGCGCCGCCAAAACCATGGGCGATGTGGCGGATGAATGGCAGCGTCGACATGTTCAAGCCGCCGATGCTTCAATAAAAAATACTGATAAGTACTGAAATCCTTACATGATTCAATCAGCTGTCCTCAACAACTGGCTCACCATGGCAAAAGACGATGCCGTGGAGATCGATCCCGACAACATCAATCACGAAGCGATGAGCAATATGTGGAGCTTCTCGCCCACGGACGAGGAAACGCCGCAGATCCATGCGGCCGAGATCGTTGCATTCATCGGCCAGGTGATCGCGGCACGCAGCAGCGCGCTCGCTGGCGAGGAGATGCTGTTCTACTGCTGGCATGATGCGCAATGCCGCCAGTTGCGGTTCAGTCTGGTGTCGCGCTCGCACGGGCGGTTGCCGTTTCGCTGCGAACTGCGCGAAACGCAGGATGTATCGTTAATCGCCGAGCGCGTGGTAAACGGGGACTGGCGCAACGAGCACTATATGCAGGCCCCGTCGGAGCAAGGCGATGAGGAGGAAGCCGCGCCGTTCGTCCTGCCCGTGTTCGTGGTCGCCGTGCCGTAGGAATCAGCACGCCCCAATCACGCCGGGAAACGCGCGGGCCGGCAAGCCTCCAGGGCCGATGCTGGCTCGCCAGTGATGATTTCTTCGCTGGCCAGCTGGCCCACGATGGCCGCCAGCACGACGCCCGGATGCATGGCGCACACGTACGCGCCTCCGACCTGCGGCAAGTAGCCGATGACGGGCACGCCGTCCAAGGGCATGGGACGCAGGCCGATGCAGGCGAACTCGGGCACGATAGCTTCGGCGCCCGCAAGTTCTTCCCGGATGGCGCTGGCCGTGCGTTGCGCGATGGCGGCGGGCTGCTTGTCCGGGGCGTCGTCCACGTAATCTTCCGCTGCCAGCATGGTGCCGTCTTCTGCTTGCCGCACTTCCATTGCATGGCTGGAAATAATGCCGCGCACCAGGCCGGGCGGCGCCTGGTAGCGCAGGAAGATGGCGGGCGAGGCGTGAATCGGCAGGCTGGCGCCCAGTTGCGAGGCCAGCTGGGCAGTGCCGGTGCCCGCTGCCAGCACGACCATGTCAGCTTCGATGACGCCAGCGGCCGTTGCCACGCCCGTCACCCGCGCGTCCCGCACCGCAAAGCCCAGCACGGGCGTGTGCGTGCGGACGGTTGCACCGAGTGCCTGGGCCGCTGCCAGCAAGGCGTGGGTCGCGGTAACGGCGTCGAGGGCGCCCTGCTCCGGCGCAAAGATCGCCTGTTGCGGCGGCTGCCGCAGCTGCGGTTCAAGCCGGGCGATGCGCGCGTGGTCTATCAAGATGGAGTCGGGCGACACGCGCCCATCCTGCGTGCCATACGACAAGGCGCCGTGCCAGCGCAGCGCCAGTCCGGGCACCTGCGTTTCCAGCTGGCGCCAGGCAGCGATGGCGCCGCCGCGCAGGGCCGCAATGGGGTCAATCCCCGCGCAGGACGTGTTAATCCACGCAAACGAGGTAGCCGTCACGCCGGACGCGATGCCGCCCGCCTCGACCACCGTCACTTGTGCGCCCTTGCTGGCCAGGTGGTAGGCGAGAGACGCGCCGACGATGCCTGCACCGATGACGACGATGCGTTTGGGGGCAGCCCGCAACGCCAGCGCATACGCATGGCCATCGACAACGTTACCTGCCACCATGGCAATATCGGGCACGGCCATTCCCTGCACGAAACCGCAGCGTTCCAGCACGCGGATCGAAGCCGCATTGCCGTCGATGGCATACGCACACAGGCTGGCCAGCCGCCACTCGTCTTGCGCCAGGGCGATCAGGTGGTGCAGCGCGGCCGTGGCCAGGCCCTTGCCCGCCTGCTGCTCGCCGATGCGGTAGCCGACTTCGGCCACGCCTTGCTGCCTGTCAATGTCCTTCAGGTTGGCGCGGCCGATCAATTGTCCGTGTTCGTCGACGATGACGCAGGGGTGCATGCGGCCCTGTGCGTGCTGGTCCAGGAATTGCGCAATGTGGGCCTGGATGCCGTCAACGCTGTAAAAATCGTCGGGGCGCCGGTCGATATGGCGCTCGAACCAGGCCCGGTTGGCTTGCTCGAAGGCCAGCAGCGGCGCGGCGTCGTCGGCACGCAGGGTGCGGATGGTGTATGTGCTCATGGAGACTCCTGGAAAGGCATGAGTCTAGTGATGTGTGCCCCGGCCCGTCAATCTTGATTCCGCGAATCAATATACAGATACAATCGCCGCCATGAAAAACGATCTGTCCGCTCCTGACGCGGCGCGCCTGCTGGGCGTCAGCCTGCCCACCCTGTATTCCTATGTCAGCCGGGGCTTGCTCGCTTCCGTCAGCAACGGGCAATCGCGCCACAAGCGCTATCCGCAGGAAGACGTGCTGCGCCTGGCGGCCCGCAAGAGCGACGCCAAGCGCGGCGGCCAGACGGCCACGGCCGCCATGCACTGGGGCTTGCCCGTGCTGGAGACGCAGATTTCCCACATTCTCGATGGACGATTGCTGTACCGCGGATGCGAGGCGACGACGCTGGCGCAGCACGCGACCCTGGAAGCGGCCGCCGGGCTGCTGTGGGACGATGGCGCGAGCGACTATTTCCAGCAAAACGCGCCGGCCCTGCCGCCAGGACTGGCCAGCGCGGCCGATGCGACGCCGCTGGCGCGCGCCATGCTGGCCATGGCCATGCTGGCGCCAGCGGACATGCCGCACGCGCTGGAGTCCGGTCCCGCCTTGATGCGCCTGCTGGCCGCCGCCCTGCTGCAGACGGCGCCGTCCGCCCTGCCGCTGCACCAGCAGCTGGCCCAGGCGTGGCAAGCCGATGCGGAGCAAACTGAATTGCTGCGCGCCGCCCTCGTGTTGCTGGCCGACCATGAATTGAATGCGTCGACCTTTGCCGTACGCTGCGTCGCCTCGACGGGTGCCAGCTTGCCCGCCGCGCTAGGCGCCGGGTTGGCGGCCTTGTCCGGCGACAAACACGGCGGTGGCAGCGCGGCGGCGCGCCGCATGTTGACGCAGGCGCTGGCCGCGCCGGATGCCAGGGAGGCCATCAGCGCTTTTTACAAGACCATCGCGCCGGCATTTGCCGGCTTTGGCCATCCGCTGTATCCAGATGGCGACCCGCGCGCCGCGTATCTGCTGGGCATTCTGTCGACAATGGCGCGGGACAAGCCGCAACTGGCAGCCATCCTGGCCGTTTGCGCGGCGGCGGGTCAGTTGCTCGATGCCAGGCCGAATGCCGACCTGGCGCTGGCCGCCATGGAGCTGGCGTTCGATTGGCCCGAGGGCGCAGCACTGAGCGTGTTTGCGCTGGCGCGGTCGGCCGGCTGGATCGCGCATGCCAACGAGCAAGCGGCCAGCGCGGCGCTGATCCGTCCCCGCGCGCGCTACATCGGCCGCCACCAGCGCGACTGGAAATAGTCTCTTGATTTATTACGCATACGTAGTAGTATACTTCGCATGCGTACCAATACCTCCCCTACTCCAGACGTTCCCGATGCCGTAGCCTGCCCGCTGGGCGAGCGTTCGCCGCGCCTGTTCAATCTGCTCAACCTGGCGCGCCAGAACCTGTTTCGCTCTGCCGATGCCGTGTTTACCAGCGAACTGGGGTTTTCCGGCACGCAAGTCGTCGCCCTGTTTGCCCTGAAGGGCGAGGAAGGCTGTCAGCTCAAGGATCTGGGGAGATTGTTGCAACTGAAAAACTCGGCCGTGACGGGCCTGGTGGCGCGCATGGAAGAAAACGGCCTGATCGTGCGCGGCCAGTCGGCGCTCGATGCGCGCGCCGGCACCCTGCACATGTCGCCCAGGGGCGGCGAAGTGCTGGCCGCCGCCCTGCCCCTGCTCGACAGCCTGAATGCACAACTGAAGCAAGGTTTCAGCGAGGAAGAACTGGCCGCCGTCGCCCGCTTCCTGCTGCACGCCTCGCGCCTGCGTTTTGCGCAAGATCAAGCCAACCCACAGACAAAAGCTGGGGTCAGACCCTGAGGGTCTGACCCCGGTCATTGCCGTTGGGTTAAGCATTTTCATACCCTCTTTCTAACCCACAGGAGTTACCCCATGCACCCCAACGACATGACCGGCTTGCAACTGATGCAAGCTTTCGCGCAAGGCCTGTTTCCCCGGCCCGGCATTTCCAAAACCATGCCCATGGATGCGCACACGGTCGAGTATGGCCGCGTGATCTTCACGGCCACGGCGAATGAAACGCACACCAATCCCATGGGCGGCGTGCACGGCGGTTTCGCCGCCACCGTGCTCGACACGGTCACGGGTTGCGCCACGCACACGGTCTTGCCGGCCGGCGAAAGCTATGGCACGACGGACCTGAACATCAAGATGTGCCGCCCCCTGCCCTTCAACGTGACGGTCTACGCCGAAGGCAAGGTCATCAATGCGGGCCGCAACCTGGTCATTTCCGAAGGCACCATCCGCGACGAGGCCGGTAAAGTGTACGCGCACGCGACAGCCACCTGCATGATCATCCGCCCCCGGGAGCAAGCGGCCGCCTGATACGGCCAGGCATGAGTTTGTGCAGTTTTTAGCTGTATCGACATTCAGAAAAATTGGAATTTCGCATGAAAGGCACCATCCTATGGATTTCCATGTAAGCGCTAAATCCTACAATTGCTACGGCGGACACACAACCTTGTCGCCGATCGGGGATTTTCTTCTGGCGGGAGGTGGCAATTTTGGAGACGCGATCACGGAAATTGCAGTCACGCTTCACTTTAGGGACTCTGGTCCGGCAAAGAAAACCTTGGAGTCTCTATTGGAGACACACAACAATTTCCGCTCAACGCTACCTAAGATCACTTATCGAAGAGCAAAGGGCAAGGTCGAGATCGATATCGCCAGCGAATTGATGGAAGGTCGGGACTGGACGCGTTCTTCAACATTGTCTTTGCCACTTTTTAAAGCAGGTGTTGATGAAGTCATCAATGCACTAGGGCTATTGAGAGCGCGATTGAAGCGCACTGATGATTTTAGCCTGGAGAAATTTCTGGACCATTGTGAAGCTGCCAAGAAACGCATCCCGAATTCGGAGGACGCTCTGCAACACCTTGCATCCGGGCTGGAGGCAGCAGCACAAGCCAAGCGTGATGGAATGTCACCTTGGGAGAAGTTGGGAATTGATTGGGAGGACTTTCATCCCAAAGCACGCGAAATTCTGGATGATCCATTTTTTTGGAACTGCGCGGATGATTTCTCGCCGAACGGCAATGATACTGGAGCCGATCTTCTGCAGAGCTATCGCGATTGGCACAAGACGCACAAGGACGTCATGCCAATTCGATTCCTTGAGAAACTGGCAAAGCAGTGGGGATACTCCGACATCAACGCCATGGACGATGATGTTCGCTGCGAAGCGTTGATTGCTCTCGCATTTGCGGACATAAAGTTAAGAGCGGCATGCAACCAACAGGCGCGACAACTGGCATTGGACTGTATCGGGCAGCAAAGAGCTCAGGCGCTGGCCGCTGGGAACTGGCCTCATCGGGAAGAAAGGCTCAATGCTTTGAATCAGATCGAAGCAAAGTTGAAGCAAATGGATAACGCCATGGTGCATTTGACGCGCTGAAGCGCACCGATCACTTCTATCGGGCCGCCGATGCGCTTAACGAGAGGCCCGCTGGACAAACGCATCAGTTCCCGGTGCTGACGGAGACGGTGTCCACGTCTGCCTGGTTTGCTCAGGATGTCTGAAATGGAGCTGCCTGTATCGCCGCTGTAGCAGTCGTCCGACTGATACAGCATGTGCTGCTACGCGGCGCCTTGTGTCTTGTCCCTGCCGTGCCGGGCTTCTAGACTGGGGCCTTCTCGACGCTGCGATTGCCTGCCATGACCGAACTCCTGCCCCTGATGAGCTATTGCTTTGTGATGTCCGCCACGCCCGGGCCGAACAACGTCATGCTGGCCACCACCGGCGCCAATTTCGGCTATCGTGGTGCGCTGCCGGTGATCCTTGGCATCCAGGCCGGCATTTTTGTGCAGACCATGCTCATGTGCGTGGGGCTGGGCAGCGTGTTCGTCGCGTACCCACTGGCACAGCAGGTACTGCGCATCGCGGGCGCGCTGTACCTGATGTTTTTGGCCTGGAAGCTGGCCGGCGCCTCGGTGGCGGGAAGCAGCGCACCGAAGGCCGTGTCGTTTGCGCAGGCGGCGCTGTTTCAGGCGCTGAACCCGAAGAGCTGGCTCAAGGCGATCACCATGGCGTCCGTCTTCATGCCTGCGCACAGCAACATGCTCGCCAGCGCGCTGCTGGTGTCCGTGACCGGCACCGTGGTGGGCATGCCGTGCAACGCCATGTGGGCGCTGTTCGGAGTCTCGATCCGCACCGTGCTGAAAGCGCCCCGCAACCAGCGCATCTTCAATCTGGTGATGGGTGGCATCCTGCTGGTCCTCGCCGTGATGTTTTTACGTTAAACTTCCGCCATGTTCGCCATCGACCGCTCCTCCCCCATCGCCCTGTTCAAGCAGATCGAGGCCGCATTGCGCCAGCAGATCGCGCAGCGCGTCCTGCCTGGCGGGACCAGGCTGCCGTCGATCCGCCAGCTCGCCACGCAGCTCGCGGTCAGCACCAACACCGTGGTGGTGGCATATGACAGGCTGGTGGCCGCCGGCGTCATCGATACGCACGGTACGACAGGCTTCTTCGTCTGCGCGCCAATGGACGCCAGCCGCACCATTCCCGACGAGGTGGCGCTGGAGGCGGGCCAGGAGCAGGAGCCGGTCTGGCTGAGCCAGCAAGTGAACGACCAGCGGCCGGGCGTGCTGCTGGCCAGCAGCGGCGCCCTGCCGCCCACCTGGCTGCAGGACGCGCTGCCGGCGGCGGCCGTGCAACGTGGTCTGGCGCGCAGCGCGGCCGGCATGGCCTCGCGCTGTCCGCCGCAAGGGCTGGCCGAACTGCGCGAGCAGATCGCGCTGCTGTTGCGCGGCATCGGCATCGCTGCGGACGCCAGCCACATCCTCACCACGTTCGGCGGCACCCATGCCATCGATCTGATTTGCCGCACCTTCCTGCAGCCCGGCGATACGGTGCTGGTGGAAGACCCCGGATACTTCCTGATGTTCGGCCGGCTGCGCCAGGACGGCGTGCGACTGGTGCCCATCCAGCGCCGCCCCGATGGCCTCGACCTGGACCAGCTGGAAGCGGCCTGCCGCGTGCACCGTCCGCGCCTGCTGTTCATGCAGACGGCGTTGCACAATCCCACCGGGTGGAGCAGCAGCGCCGCCAACCTGCACAAGGTGCTGATCATGGCGCAGCAGTATGGCTTCCTGATCGCCGAAGACGACGTGCACGGCCACTTCCAGCCGGGCCACAGCACGCGGCTGGCGTCGCTGTCCGGACTCGACGGCGTGATTTACTACTCCAGCCTGTGCAAGGCGCTGAGCCCGGCCCTGCGCATGGGCTACCTGGCCGCGGCGCCCGCCCTGCTCAAGCCGCTGATGCGCACCAAGATCCACTCCATCATGACCTTGCCTGCGCTGAACGAATACGTCTTGCTGGAAGTGCTCAAGGCCGGCAACCTGCGCAAGCACCTGGAGCGGCTGCAACGCAAGATCATGGTGGCGCGCAACGCCAGTACGCGGCAATTGAGCGCGGCCGGCGTACTGTTCGAGCAGCCCGGCGACGCCGGCATTTTCTTGTGGGGCAGCATGCCCGAAGGGCTGGACGTGGACTTGCTGGTGCAGGACGCCTACCGCAACAAGATCCTGCTGATGCGCGGCGCCGCGTTCTCGGCCAACGACACGCCCGACCAGCACATCCGCTTCAACGTCGCCTTCAGCCAGCATCCGCGCGTGAGCGCCTACCTTGAAGAACGCCTGCACGCGCTGGCTGGCGCGCGCTCCAGCCTGGCACGCGCCAGCGCCGCCGCCGGCATCGCGCGCAAGGATGCGTAAAAGGATCGCTATCCTCGGCTTCCTGGCCGGCATCGCCTTCGATATGCTGCCTCATGCGTTTGAGGTCGTTGCAAAGACCAACGTTTGTCGCGAATCATGCTCCAGCTTGCTGAAAGTCGTATCCGTCATCATCTATGCGGCCATGCCGATAATATGGGGCGGGCTCTTGGGCATAGTGATAGCAAAACCTCACGCAACACGCATATTGCTCACCAGTGCGCTATGTTCCCTGCTTGCCATGGCAGTATTGACCTGCTTGCTCTACAAGCAGCAACACCCATGATTTTCAATCTTCTCACAACATGGGAGGTCGAGTGAAACGTATTGGCTTGTCGGTCGGGTTTCTCATTGTTGGATTGCTGACAACCTGGGCTGCAATGTTCGCCGGCAGTCACATACCGTTCAGCTTTCGTATCCAGCTGCCACACAACGACTCCAGTGCTTGCTACGAAATAGGGCCGTGTTCGGTACCCTGGTGGGTCACTGCCGCGCTTGTCGCCTATCTTCTTGGGCCATCCTTCATTTTTATGGTGACGGGATGGCTAAGCGCACGTCCCGGCGTTAGCACATCTACAAAACTGAGCAGACTCTTGATGCTGTCAGTCCCTACCGCTCTACTGTATTTGCTAGGGTATGTCATCAGTTGAATGGTCAACGCAAGCCACTGTTCAAATCGTTGTTGGCGATCCGCCGCAAGTTGCTGTCGGGCGCCTCAGCCAGCCGGCTTCTTCTTCGCCTTCAATAAACTGCCGGCCGCATTTTCTTCAAAACGCCCCGCCTCTTCTATATAGCCATGCACGGTGCCGTCGTGGCGCCAGCCACCCTGGCGCTTGATGGCCTGGAAATCGGCGCCGGCCCGGTGCGCACTGGTGGCCATGCCGCGGCGCAGGCTGTGGCTCGATAGTTCCGGCACGTAATCAAGCGCCGCCAGCCGGGCGCAGCTTGCCAGGATGGTGTTGATGCTGCTGGCGTGCAATCCCTTCGCTCCCACATGGCCCCACTGATTCACTGTGCGCAAGAGCGGCCCGCTGGCAATGTCCGCCACGCCCAGCCACGCGCGCAAGGCCGTGGCCGGGCAGCAGACGCCGTCGCCGAACGGGATCGCCTTGACGATGCCCTCCCCCAGTTGGTCCGTTTTCGAGCGGGGCAAGGTGATCACCATGCCTTGCGGCTCCCAGCTCACGTCTTCCAGTGTCAATCCCGCCAGTTCGCTGCGGCGGAAACCGCCAAAAAATCCCAGTTGCAGCAAGGCGCTGTCGCGCAGGGCCTTGACGCTGCCCAGCGCGGCCAGCCTGGCGACGATCAGCTCCAGGTCTTCCAATGGCAGGGCCTTGGCCTTCTTCTTTGGCTTGCCGTGCAAGCGGGCGATGCCGGCCAGCGTCTTGCGCACGGTGGGCGTGGACGCCGGGTCGGCAAAGCCCTGGTAGACATGCCATTGCGACAGCGCCGTCAGGCGCAGGGCCAGGGTGCGCGCGTTCAGGCTGTCCGCGTAGGCCATCAGGTAACGGATGACGGTCGACTCATCGGCAGGCAGCGCCCCGCCCCAGGCCTGGAAGTGGCGGATGGCGGAACGGTAGGTGCGGCGCGTGTTGTCCGATGTGGCGGCGGCGAGAAATGCCTGGTGGCGCGCGGCCAGTTCGGCATCGATCAGGGCGCCGCGTAACGGCACAGGAGCCAAGGCGGCGCTTTTCGGCACTTTTGGCACGCCAACACGGCGTTTCGGGAGGGGCAATTCAAGCATGGCGGTGGCGAAATCGCGGTTTTGTACTGGGAGACACACAGAATACCATGCCAAACACCCCCATAACACGCGATAAGCGATCTTATCGCGACTTATATTTTAAAGAATCATTGAAATTTATATCGTAATATTATGCGATATTACGTATCATGTAATACGTTACTAAATTTCGCTCATAGGTGGTTTCATGGCCCGCACTGGTATTCTGTACTCTGATGTTATGAAAGCAGCCCACATCGTTGCGGCCGATGGACGCAATCCCACGGTCGACAGCGTGCGCGAAGCGCTGGGCAGCACGGGCAGCAAGAGCACCATCGCTCCTCTGTTAAAACGCTGGAAGGAAGAATTCCAGGGCGCGGGTGCCGTGAAAACGGAGTCCGGCTTGCCGGCCGAGCTGATGGAAGCGATGCGTGGCGTCTATGAAAAACAGCAGCGCGACGTGGCGCAGCAGCTGGAAACGGGCATGCAGCAGAATCGCGCCGAACGCGATGCGGCGCTGGACAAGCTGAAAAAGACGGAAAACGAACGACTGAAACTGACGGAGGCGCGCGCCGCCCTCACCCAGGAATTGCGCGCCACCCAGCATGCGCTGGCGCAACTGAAGGAAGAACATCATTTTCGCGCCGTCACCCTGGCCACCTTGCACAGCGACAACGCGGGCCTGACGCAGCGCCTGGCCGACCGGGGCGAGGACATCGCCGCGCTGAACCGCCAGCTGGCGCAGGTGCGCTCGCAGTTCGACCATTACCAGGAAGCGGCAGCCACGCAGCGCAGCGAGGAACGCGCGCAGGCGCAGCAACGGATCAGCCGGCTGGAACAGGACAACGCCCAGCTGCAGCAGCGCTTGCAAGGCCAGCAAGCGACTTTGGTGCAGCAAGACATGCGCCTGGCGCAGCTGCAGGCGGAGCAAACACGCTTATCCAGCGAAGCGGCCGCCGACCGCGACGCGCTGGCCACCGTGCGCCCCGAGCGCGACCAGTTCGAATTTCAGTATCTGCAGGCGGCCGCGTCGGCCGACGCCTTGCTGGCCAAGCTCGATACGGCCCTGCTGGCGCTGAACGACGCCAAGGTGGCGCTGGCCGCGCAAGACCGCCAGCTCGACATGCTGGCGGGACATGGGCAACTAACGCAGCAGAAAATGGACGCTTTGGCGCAGGAGCGCGACGGCTTGCTGCGCGATAATGCCGGCATGGCGGCGCGCATGGCGCTGCTTTCGGATGGCAAGGAGACGCGCGCGTAGCGCAATGGCTGCCTTGCACGCCTCGCTGAATCTGGCGCTTTACTGCCGGTAGCGCACCCGTAGCCACGCGCCGATGGCGTCCACGCCGCTGTCTGCCGCATCTTCGACCCAGCCCGCGCGCGCATAAAAGCGCCGCGCGCCCGTATTGCTCAGCTGCGTTTTCAAGCTCAGACGGGTACCGAAGCGCGCCACGACGGCCGCCAGCAGTTGCCCGCCGATGCCCGAGCCGCTGTGTGCCGGGTGCACATACAGATGGTGCAGGAAATAGTCGGGGGCATCGCCCGTGTACACGGCGGCAAAGCCGGTGACGATGCCGCCGCGTTCGGCAACAAGGATGGCTTCACCCTGCGTCGCGGCCGTAAAAGTAGCGCTGCCGGCGACAGGGCCGAAGGCGTCGCGCCCGGCCAGGGCCAGGATGGCGGTGCAGGGCTGCGTGTCCGCGCTGGCGAAAGGACGAATCAGGCACATGGCTGGCGCGTTATCCATTGCTTACAGGCGGCGGTTCAGCACGCTGTCGATATCATGGGTTTTCAGTTCCAGCTGTACTGCGCCGTCTTGCAGCCAGCAGGCGTCGGCTCCCTGTCGCAGCGCATCCATGTCAAGCGCGCCCAGGCTGGGCGCGATGGCACCGGCAAGCAAGGCCGCAGCGTCATCCCATTCCCTATAAAACAGTTTCAGATACCAGCCATCGTCGTGGGCAAAGGCGAGGAAGCGGCTCCCCAAGGCGGGCAGCGGGGTCAGCGCGCCATGGTGGCCGAGCAGCGCGGCCACCTCCGCATCGCCGGCGGCCGGCGGCGCGCCCCGATAATCGGCCCAGGCATGGCTGCCCCAGGCATGGATATCCTCGTGCGCCAGGGCAGGCAGCTGTTGCCGCATCAAGGTCTGCCAGGCGGCAGGCTTTTTGAGCGTCCCGGCACTGCCCTTGCGCAGCACGATGCCGTCCGCCTTGCCGAGGGCAGCAATACAATCCTTGAATTCGATGCCGGAAGCGACCAGCATGCGCTCGGCCGGGTCATGCCAGATATACAGATAATGTCTCAAGTAGTGGTACGTTTTGGTGTCGGCGACGTGTTCAGGGACACGGCGGGGGGCGCTGGGTTGGCCATGCAGGTGACCAGCGCGGCAAGGAACTGGTCGCGCAAGGCCTGGTACTGGGCATCAGTCGCGAATTCCCGTTTGTCTGCCGGCTGATTGAGCAGGTAGGCGGTGGCGACCGTCCCGCTGGCGGCATGCAGCAAGGTGTATAGACTGATTACGCCGGACGATTGCGTGATATAGGGGTTGTTCAACGCTAGCACTTCCACGCCCTGGCGCGTGTCCGTCTCCAGCGGCACCAGCTGGGGCGGCTTGCTGTTGGCCGACATCTGCTGCATCTGCGCCACGATGGTCTCGCGGTCGGCGGCAAACCGGCCGTCGGCGCTGCGTTCGATTTTCAGATTCACAAAGGGCAAGCTGCCCTTGTGGAACAACATCAGCCGATAGCCGTCGGCCACCGATACCCGGCCTTCTCCCGTCGCCAGCTTGACGCTGCGCGTCGTCACCTGCGCAGGCAAGCGGTCTTGCTGCCGGAACTGGAACTCGCTGCGGTTGATGCATTGCGCCAAGGGCCCCAAAGGATCGGCCGTACGGTCTTGCGCCTGGACGCCCAGTGCGGCGAGCAGTGCGGGGATGGCAAGCAAATGGCGGTGCTTCATGGGAGATACCAATCATCGAGTCAAGGTGCGGCGAGCATAACCGTCAGTATTACCAGAAGGCAAATGTTTAGTTGCCATCCTCTAAATGCCATGGGGATGGCGTCTTAAGATGAAATTCACCTTGCCTGCGTAGCATTCAGCTTGGCAAGGCTCTCATTGTGCAGCGCCTGCCCTTTTCCGGCAGAACCATGAATGACATCGCTTTAAGCTTGCGCCACGGCGCCGCCGTGCCAACACCTCCCGCCAGCGGCCACCGCCTGAAAGCGGCGCTGGGCGCCCTGTTCTTTCCCCGCCAGCGCACGCGCTGGCAAGCCTTCCTGTGCAGCATGCCCGGCCTGAATTCGCTGGCGCAGCTGCATCCCTGCCTGCGCTTCAAGATTTACCGGCCGTACGCCTCGCGCCAGCTCGGTTGCGCGGATCGCCTGGCCTTGCTGGAAGGGCATTACCGCTTCCTGTGGCAAGCGGGCGCGCGTGCGCTGGTCGAGCGGGCCGCGCGCGAACCCGTGGTGCTGGCCGCGTTCGACGGCAAGGATGGGGTGCTGTACCGTTTGCAGCTGACGGCCATCCACGACAGCTACCGCGAAGGCGAACTGTGCCTGCGCCTGACGCGCGACGGCCAGCCCCTGTATCTGGCCAGTTTTTTGTTCCTGCCGCGCGCCGATGGCGTCTCCTTGCAGCTGGGCGCGCTACAAGGCTTGCGCTCGGAGGCGGGCAAGCTGGCCGTCAAGGAAGCCACGCGGGCGCTGCACGGCTGCCGTCCGAAAAACCTGATGGTGGCGGCCCTGCGCGATTTCGGCGATTTTTTTGCCTGCACTAACCTGTTTCTGGTCTGCAATGACAACCGCATCGCCCTGAATGCGAGCAGGCGTCGCCATATCGCCGCCGACTACGACCATGTGTGGCAGGAATTGCACGCCCTGCGCATGCGCGACGGTAACTATCACTTGCCCTGCGCGGCTTACCGCGTGCCGGATCTGGCCGGCGTGCCATCGAAGAAACGCGCCGATGCGCGCCGGCGCGGCGCATTGCTGCTCAGCATGTCCGCCGACATGCGCGCGCAGCTGGCGCGTTTGCTGGATACGCCGGTGACAACACTGGCTGAGGTAT
The DNA here is from genome assembly GCF_002813325.1 of Janthinobacterium sp. 64. Taxonomy (NCBI): domain Bacteria; kingdom Pseudomonadati; phylum Pseudomonadota; class Betaproteobacteria; order Burkholderiales; family Oxalobacteraceae; genus Janthinobacterium; species Janthinobacterium sp. 64. The sequence goes on from NZ_PHUG01000001.1 coordinate 831,671, forward strand.
CTTGCCAAACCAGTCAGTATTCAAGGATGCTATGATGCTTTCTTTTCGGCAACTATCACCTGACATCATTGATGATCCCCACACGCCTGCGCGCCCTGTTTGTGTCTGTTTTATCCCTGTCCGCCTGCGGCGCCATGGCCGCGCCCACGCTCGACGCGTCCATACGCGAACGGGCGGAAACCCTGGTACGCAACGGCCAGCATGCCAGCCTGCTCATCGCCGTAATCGACAGCAAGGATAGCGCCGTGTATGGCTTCGGCCGTGCACGCGACAACGATAGCTACCAGCCTGATGCCGATACCATCTATGAACTCGGTTTCGTGAGCAAGACATTCACGGCCTTGCTGCTGGCCGACGCTGTCGTGACGGGCAGGGTAAGGCTGGAGCAGCCGGTGTCCGAGTTACTGCCCGGCTATACGATTCCCGAATTCGGCGCACAGAAAATCACCCTGCGCTCGCTGGCAACGCACTTTTCCGGCCTGCCTGTCATGCCGGATAACCTGCACTCGGCCAATCCCCTGGATCCGTTTACCGACTATGACGAAGCGCAGCTGCGCACCTTCCTGGCTGGCTACGCGCTGACACGCAAGCCCGGCAAGGAGTTTGAATTCTCGATGCTTGGCTATGGCCTGCTGGGAACGGCGCTGGGAACGCAGGCAAAGATGTCGTATGAAGACCTGCTGCGGGCACGCATCACGGGACCACTGGATATGCCTTCGACGACCACGATACCTTCGCCGGAAATGCGCGAGCGCATGGCGCATGGCCACCTGGGCAATGGCGTGCCCGTGCCGATCTGGGACTTCCGGGCCCTCGAGGGCGCTGGCGCCGTCTTGTCAAGCGGGCGCGACATGATACGCTACCTGCAATCCTACATGCAGCCCGCTGGCGAGGCGCAAAAACTGGCCTTGCGGCCACAGCAGGTATTGGGTGGCGAAGGCCATGACCTGCGCGCCAGGACACTCGGCCTGGCGTGGACATTCGAGCGCGTCAACGGCAAAAACTACGCGTGGCACAACGGCATGTCGGGTGGCTACAGCAGTTTTGTCGGCTTTAGTCTCGATGGCAAGCGTGGCGTAGTGGTAATGAGCGGCACATCGCGCGAAGTCCAGTCGCTGGGCCAGGCCGTTCTGTGGCAAGGCCAGCTTCCGCCATTGCCGTTACCAGCGGCAATACCCCGGGAAATAGCCATCGCCCCGGCCGAACTGGCGCAATATGCGGGCCAGTATGCGCTCGCGCCCACGTTTGTCCTCAGCGTGCGCCAGGGCCCCGATGGCTTGCTTGCAGGTCTCTTGGAATCGGGCACAACGGAACCGGGTGAAGCGCTCATGTTCGCCAGCGCGCAGGACACGTTCTTCTCCAGGATGACCGGCGAGTACTTGGTGTTCCAGCGTGACGCCGAGGGCACCATTATCGGTCTGGTCTTGCACCAGCATGGCATAGCAAAGTTCGCCAGACGGCAGTTCTAGCCTTGTTGTTACTTATTCGATAAGCATGGCGTAAAACTCAGGATCTCTTCATGTAGATGGCCTATGCTCGGCATTCATCCCAGCCACTTTATCCGGCGGCTGGCGTGAACTTGCCTTTTCCATTGATCACTTGACAGGTTCCCATGACGTTACGCCTTGCCCTCCTCCCCCTTTGCCTCGCCGGCAGCGCCGCCTTGGCTGCCCCCATCCTCGACGACGCCGTGCGCCAGCGCGCGGAGGAACTCACGCGCACCGGCATGCACGCGAGCATCGTCATCGCCGTCATCGACGGCAAGCACAGCGCCGTCTACGGCTTTGGCAGCGTGCAGGCAGGCAAGAACATCAAACCGGGCGCCGATACCGTCTACCAGATCGGTTCCGTCACCAAGACCATGACGGGTTTGCTGCTGGCCGACGCCGTCGCCGAGAACAAGGTCAGACTCGACGAGCCGGTAGCCACTTTATTGCCGGGCTATACGCTGCCCGCCTTCGACGGCAAGACGATCAGCCTGCTCGACCTGGCCACGCATTATTCCTCGCTGCCGCGCCTGCCCGACAACTTCGCGCCGAAAGACCCGGCCAACCCGTATGCCGACTACTCGGAAGCGAAGCAGCGGCAGTTTCTCGCCGCCTACCATTTGCCCCATGCGCCGGGCACGGCATTTGACTATTCGAATATCGGCTATGCCGTGCTGGGCACGGCCCTGGCCGCACAAGCGGGTAGCAGCTATGAAGCGCTGCTGCAAAAGCGCATCGCCGTGCCGCTGGGCATGCGTTCTACTTCGAACAAGCCCACGCACGGCATGCTGGCGCGCCTGGCGCCCGGCCATTTGCTGTCGGGCGAGCCGACGCCGGCCTGGGAGCTGAACGTCGTGGCGCCGGCCGGCGGCGTGTATTCAAGCGCGCGCGACATGGTCGCCTACCTGCAGGCGTTCATGTTCAAGCCACTGCGCCCGTATGCGCTGGCCATCCAGCCGCAGCGGCCGCTGGCGGCCGACGGCGACACGAAAATCGGCCTGTCCTGGCTGCTGGAGCAGAAACAGGGCCACAGCTACGCCTGGCACAGCGGCCAGACGGGCGGCTACGCCAGCTATGCGGCGTTTACGACGGACGGCAAGCGGGGCGTGATGGTGCTGACGAATACGGCGCGCGATGTCGACGCCCTGGGCCTGTCCACCCTGCTGCCCGGCACACCGTTGCCGCCGTTGAAAAAGCCGCAGGCCGCCATCGCGCTGCCGCGCGCCGCGCTGGCCGAGTACGTGGGCCAGTATCCATTGGACAAGGATTTCACGTTGACGGTGACCTTGGGCAAGAATGGCCTGGAAGCGGCCGGCACAGGCATGGGATCGGCGCCCTTGTTTGCCAGCGCGAAAGACCAATTCTTCTTCCGCGCCATCGATGCGGACCTGGCGTTTACGCGCGATGCGGGGGGCAAGATCGCCAGCGCCGTGCTGACGCAAGGCGGGCAGGACGTCATCCTGCCGCGCAAGCCGTAACAATCAAGCGGCCGGGTCTTGCATGAATTGCTCGACCCGCGCGACAAATGCCGCCTTGCTGCGCGTGCGAAACTCACCGAGGAAGGCGTCGCTGCCCGGGACGATCTTGCCGTGGCGGTCATATGCCACCTTGCCCATCTCCAGCACGAATTCGCCATCGGGATCGTCCTCCGGTTCAAAATGCGAGTTGAAGCAGTAACCGCTGTCGTGGCAACTGCCCCACAGCAGCAATGCGCTGCTGAACCATTCCATCGTATCGGGGCCAGGTTCGACCTCGAACAGGGTGTTGACGGTGATGTGCCAGCCGCCCGGTACGCGCAGCGGCTGCAGGGCATAGGGAAAGCGCGGCTGTTTCATGTGGGCGAAGGCGCGCAGCGCGCCCGGTAAAAGGTGAGGAACTCTGCGGCTGGCAGCGCTTTGGCAAACAGCCAGCCCTGGCCGAACTCCACTTTACGTTCGCGCAAATAGTCGGCTTGCTGCTGCGTTTCGATGCCTTCGGCCACGATCAGCATGTTCAGGGTGCGGGCCATGGCGATGATGTGCGGCGTGACGCTGCTGGTGGCCGCGTCCGTGCCGATGGTGTCAACGAACGATTTGTCGATTTTGAGGGCGTCGAGCGGCAGGTTTTGCAGGCTCGACAGGCTGGAATAGCCGGTGCCGAAGTCGTCGATGGCCACGGCGTGGCCGCGTGCCCTGGCCTTGTCGATGGTGGCGCGCGCCGCTTCCACGTTGATGAAGCCGCGCTCGGTTGCTTCCAGCCAGATCTGCTGCGCCTCGATGCCCGTGCCATCGAGCGCGCGTTCCAGCACGTCGAGCACCCGGCCCGTTTCGATGTCGCTGGCGCACAGGTTGATGGCGATGTGCAGATCGCGGTCGGCCAGCAGCGCGGCGCGCATGTCGGCGATGACGCAGGCGATCACCTGGTCGGTGATGGGCAAGATGAGGTCGCTTTCCTCGGCCACGGGGATGAACAGGCCGGGCCGTATCATGCTGCCGTCGGGACGGCGCCAGCGTATCAGCGCCTCGGCTCCCACGCACACGCCCGTGTCGAGCGCGATGATGGGCTGATAGTGGACGAAGAACTCGCGCCGCTCGACCGCCGTTTCCAGTTCGCCGCGCAGCGACAGGCGGCGGCGCGACAGCCACACGACGATGCCGACGATGAAGGCGGCCATCAACAGGCCCAGCGGCAAGAGCAGCAATTGCTCGCGCCGCAGCCTGTCGCTGAGTTTGCTGCGCGGCTCGATCATGACGGCCGTCAAGCCATCGCGGTACAGCGTCGCATGGATGTGGCCGTCCGCCGCTGGCTGGCCGGCCAGCAGGGCCTGCACCACGTCCGGGTCGGGATGATGGAGGGTGTCGAGCACGCCCTGCTTGCCGATGGCCACGGCCATCTGGATATCGCTGTCGACGATGACGTCGGAAAAACGCACGGGATCGATCAGCACCTGATAGGCGCGGTAGGACAGCCCCACCATGCGTTTGCCGCCGCTGACGATGGGGCGCAGGTTGAAATCGAGGCCCATGCCATTGTCCAGCGTGAAGTCGGCGGGCGTGATGGCGATGCGCTCGTCCTCGATGCCGTTCGACGTGCATTTGAGCAAGCCGTTCTCCACATAGCCGATATCGTCGATGCTGCGCGTGGTGATGGTGATGCGGCGCAATTGCTGGACGTGCGCTTCCGAACACGGCGCCAGGTCCAGCGCATCGGCGCTGCGCAAGGCCATGCTGGCCGAGGCGATCGACCGGTGGGCGCGCTCGAGCGCGTAGCCTGCCAGCAGGCGCAGGCGTTCCTGCTCGCCCTGCTCGGCGCGCACGGACGACAGGTAAAAGGCCAGGCTCAGGGGAGCGGCCACGCCGATGACTGCCACCAGCACACTGGTAATGATGATCCGTTTTCTGCGCATGTGATTACCTGCGGTAGTTATATGATTGCCATGTATTGCTCGATGGCATCATATTACAAGCAGAGGCGGCGCACGCGGAACATACTGAACAGTTACACTTTTTCCTGCGGCCGCGCCAGCACGAAGACCAGCGCCGCCACCACGGCCGCCAGTCCGCCCGCCAGGTACAGCACGCTGGCAAAGCCGTCGATGAAGGCGTAGCGCGCTGTTTCCTGGGCCACGGCTTGCAGGGCGGGCGGCAGCTGGCCAAAGGCCTCGGCTGCGTTGCCGGCGACGATGCGTCCTATCATTTCAGGCGAGGCCTTCAGGCCGTGCAGCCACGCCAGCTTGTCGAACGAGGCCGCCGTGCGCATGGCCAGCACGGCGCCCAAGGCCCCCACGGCCAGCACGATGCCGACAAAGCGCGTGGTGGTGCTGATGCCCGAGCCCATGCCCGTGCGCTCGCGCGGGATGCAGGCGAGGATGGCCTTCTGGGTCGTGCCGTTGAGCAATCCGGCTCCCGCCCCCGTGACGATCATGCCCGCCGCCACCCAGCCATACTGCAAACTGGAAGCGGCCAGGGCCGTGGCGACGTTGCCCACGGCGACGATCAATAACCCCGTCACTAAAATGCCGCGGTCATCCAGATGGCGCATGGCGCGTGGCGCCAGGCGCGACAGCACGACCATGGCGACGGCAAACGGCAGCATGGCGCAGCCGGCCAGCACGGCGGAAAAGCCGAAGGCGTTCTGCAAATACAGCGGCAAAAACGTCATCATCACTTGCGCGGCGATCGCATAGCCGAACATGCCCAGCACGGCGCCGACGAAGACGCGCCGGCCAAACAGGGACAAATCGACCATCGGTGCGCGCTGGCGCCGCTCCACCAGCACGAACACCGCCAGCAGCGCCGCGCCGGCCGCAAAGCGCAGCACGGTAGCGCGGCTGGACCAGAGCGCCACGCTGGCGTCGATCAAGCCCCAGATGATGCAGAACAGGCCGGCGGAGAATAATGCCGCGCCGAATGGATCAAAACTGGCGTTGGAGGCATCCTTCGACTCGTCCACGTGCTTGCTTACCAGCCACATCAACATGGCGACGACGGGCAGGTTCAGGTAGAAAATCCAGCGCCAGTTGATGGCGCTCGTGATCAGGCCGCCCAGCAAGGGCGCCACCGTCATGGCCACGCCCATGGCCGCGCCCCACACGGACCAGGCGCGCGCCCGCTCCTTTTCCGCATGAAACGTGTGGCCGATGACGGCCAGCGCGGACGTCAGCAGCAAGGCCGCTCCGAGTCCCTTGATGGCGCGCGCCACGTTGAGCACGAACGGCGTCCACGCCAGGCCGCACAGCAAGGAGGCCAGCGCGAACACGGCCAGGCCATACAGCATGACCTTGCGCCGTCCCAGGCGGTCGGCGATGCTGCCGGCGGGTAGCAAAAACGAGGCGAAGGCCAGCATGTAGGCGCTGACCACCCATTCCACGTCGACGAAGCTGGCGTTGAGCGAGCGGGCGATCGAGGGCAGCGAGACGGCCACGACGTTGGTGTCGAGCATGATCAGCGCGCACACGCCCGAGCAGGTATAGAGAGTCCAGTTGGTATTTTTCATGCCTGTATTTTAAGCAGGCTTGTATTACTTCCTGTTATAAGATGATCGCCTTATAATTTACCCATGGTGAATACAGATAAAGAGATGGAATTGCGGCATTTCCGCTGCGTGCTGGCCGTGGCGCACAGCCTGCATTTCGCGCGGGCGGCCGCCGAACTGGGCATCTCTCCGCCCGCGCTAACCAAGCAGGTGCAGGAAACGGAACAGTTGCTGGGCACGCGGCTGTTCCAGCGCAGCAAACGCGCCGTGTCCCTGACTGCCGCCGGCGAACTGTTCGTTATCGAGGCTGCACGCGCGCTGAACCAGCTGGCGCAGGCGCAGGAGGTGGCGCGCCGGGCCGGACGGGGCGAACTGGGACGGCTGGAAATCGGCTACGTGGCCTCGGCCGCGTATTCCGGCGTGCTGCAAGGCCAGTTTGCCCGCTTTCGCGCCAGCCACCCCGGCATTCACATCGGCGCGCGCGAAACCGCGATGGATGCCCTGCCCGGCTTGCTGGACCAGGGCCGTGTCGACCTGGCCTTCGTGCGCCCGCCCCTGCACTTGCCGGACGGTATCGATATGGTGGTCTTGCTGCGCGACCGCTTCGTGCTGGCCGTGCAGGCGGACAGCCCGCTGGTCTTGCTTGATGTGGCGGCGCCGGCCGCGCTGGCGCAGCAGGCCTTCATCGTGCCGGAACAGGAATTGGGGACATTGGAAGTGAGCCGGCGCGGCGGCTTTGCGGCGCAGGTGGTGTCGCGCCCGGGCAGCCTGGTGGCCGTGCTGACGGAGGTGTCGCTGGGCGTCGGTTGCGCCATCGTGCCCCATTCCGTGATGGCCAGCGTGCAATTGCCCGGCGTGGTGTTCCGCGAGCTGCAAGGGCCGCAGATCAGCTCGGAAATCGCCGCGGCCTTCCGCCGCCACGAACAGGCGCCCGCCGCGCGCGCCTTCATTGCCCAGCTGCGCGCGGACGCGCTGGTTTAACTTCAGCTGTTCTTCAAGACTGCCACGGCGTAGGTGCAGGCGGTGGCCGTTTCATTCTTGAACACGCAGTCGGCCAGTGGCCCCAGTTCCAGGCAGTCGCCCTCGTCCAGCACGTGGCGGGTCTCCCCTTCGATAAACACGAGGCTGCCGCTGAGCGACCAGATGAGTTGTCGCCGCGACACATAGGCGGCGGCCGGCATGGCCACCACGGCGCCGGGCGGCAAGGTAATATGCACGAGGTCGAGCGGCATGTCGGACGCGGGCGACACATGGCGCCGCACATAGCCGCTCTGCGGGTCGATCCACACGGGCTGATCAAGCTGGCGCAGCAAGCGCCCCGCGCGCATCTCGGCGCGGGCGATCAGCTCGGACATGCTCAGGTCAAAGGCGCCCGACAGCCGCGCCAGCAAGGTGGCCGTGGGACTGCAATCGCCGCGCTCCACCTTGTGCACCATCGCGCGCGACACGCCCGAGCGGGCCGCCAAGTCCGTCAGCGACCAGCCCAGGTTTTCCCGTTCAAGGCGCACCCTGGCGCCGATGCGCTGATTCAATTCGTCTGGTTTAGTGGACATATATTAGCTTCCGTTCGGATTTTATTGGACAAGGCGTGAGCGGCAATCTATGATTTGTCCATTATAGTAGACGCCTTGCGAGGAGATCAACATGCAGATACGCGATGCCCATGCGGGCGACATCGAAGCCATACTGGCGATTTACAACGATGCCGTCAGCCATACCCTGGCCATCTGGAATGAGCGGACGGTCGATGCGGCCAACCGCGCCGCCTGGCTGGCCGACCGCGAAAAAGCCGGCTATCCGGTGCTGGTCGCCATCGATGCGCAAGGAACTGTCGCTGGCTACGCCTCGTTCGGCGACTGGCGCCCGTTCGAGGGTTTCCGCCATACGGTCGAGCATTCCGTGTACGTGCGCGCCGATCGCCGCGGCACTGGCATCGGCAAGGCCTTGATGGGAGAATTGATCGCGCGGGCGCGCGGCCTGGGCAAGCACGTGATGGTGGCGGGCATCGAGGCGGGCAATGCCGGCTCGATCGCCCTGCACAAGCAGCTGGGCTTTGCGGAAGTGGGCTTGATGCGGCAAGTCGGCACCAAGTTCGGCGCCTGGCTGGACCTGGCGTTTTTGCAACTGCAGCTCGACACGCGCAGCGATCCGGACGGCATCGCGCCGCCCGGTTGAGGTCAAACAGAAATCAAGGATCGATCTCCGGTGGCGGCCGGCGCAGCGCCATATGTTCCCACACGGCCACCAATACCAGCACGCAGCTGGTGATGCAGGCCAGGATCAAAGGTGAATACAGGCGGCCGTAGGCCATCGGGATCAGCGCCAGAATGATCAAAATGCCCAGCAGATGCGACAGCGGCGGCGCGGCGCGCTCGCTGCTGACCCATTTGAACAGCGCATTGCCCAGCAAATACAGGATCGGCCCGCCCAGCAAGGCGCTGATGCCGGCAAAACTCGCTTCATCCGGATGCACGAGGGCCAGTTCATCGGCCACGGCGCAAACGATCACGCCGCCCACGATCAGCACGTGGATATACGTGTACGCCTTGCGGGCGATGCGGCCCGGATCTTTCGAATGGGCGATGCGGTGGTGGCCCGCCTCGGCGCCCGTGTCGAAATAGATCCACCACATGGCGATGCTGCCGACCAGGGCCGACAAGAAGCCCAGCCAGTTGGCGGCCGTCCATTCCAGTCCGGCAAACGTGGCGCCCGTCACCAGCAACGATTCGCCGAGGGCGATGATGACGAACAGGCCGCAGCGTTCGGCCATGTGGCCGCCATCGACATCCCAGTCGGCCGTCGTCGAACGGCCCAGGCCAGGCAGGCCGAACTGCATCCACGGGCCGGCCAGGTCGATCAGCAGGGCCGCGCCCCACCAGAAGATGCGCTGCTCGGGCGACGCGAGGCCGCCGGCGATCCAGAAAAACCCGGACAACACGGCCCACAGGGCGATGCGCTGGAAATTGCGGCGGCGCGACAGCGCTTCATGGCGCACGGCCCACCAGGCGAACAGGGGCCGCCCCACCTGCATGGCGACATAGGCGCCAGCAAAGGCCAGGCCGCGCGTGCCGAACGCTTCGGGGATAGAGGCCGACATGATCAGCCCGCCCAGCATCAGCGCAAACAGGCTGATGCGTACGGGAATGCGTTCGGGATCAAGCCAGTTGGTGATCCACGACGTAAAGATCCACACCCACCAGACGGCCATCAGCAGCAAGCCCGTCTGCAGCCAGCCCATGGCGCTCAAATGCGCCAGCAAGCCATGCGACAGTTGCGTGACCGCAAACACAAACACGAGATCGAAGAACAGCTCGATCATGCCCACCTTGCCGCTGTCCTGCCCGCCGCGCGTGCGCAACAGCGATTTTCTCAATTCCATAGCTACTCTTTCATTCATGCTGGATTAAAACGGTTCTTCGTCGACTTTATAGCTTTACGGGTGTCAACAAGGGCAAGCCGGCGAAGTGCGCCGCGAGGTTATCGACCACCAGCTGGCCCATCGCATGGCGCGTTTCCACGGTCAGGCTGCCGACGTGCGGTGTCAGCACGACGTTTGGCAAGGCGCGCAAGGCGGCGGGTACGCGCGGCTCGTCGGCGAATACGTCGAGAGCGGCCGCGCCCAGGTGGCCATCCTGCAAGGCGGCGATCAGGGCCACTTCATCGATGAGGGCGCCACGGGCGATGTTGATCAGGGTGCCTTGCGGACCGAGCGCGTCGAGCACGCTGCGGTCGACGATCTTGCGCGTGGCTGGCGTGCCCGGCGCGCAAACAAAGAGGTAATCGCTTTCCTGCGCCAGGGCGAGCAAGGATTCGGCGCGCGGCACGGACGTGCCCGTGATGGCGCGCGGCTGGAAGTAGCGCACGTGGACGCCGAAGACGGCCAGGCGCAGCGCGATGGCCTGGCCGATCTGGCCGAAGCCGAAGATGCCGGCCGTCTTGCCGCGCAGGCTGGACGCTGGGGCGATGGCTACGCGGCGCTCCCAGCCGCCGTCGCGCACGAAACGGTCGAGCGACACGATATGCCGCGCGCTGGCCAGCAGCAAGGCCAGCGCCACGTCGGCCACGTCGTCCGTCAGCACGTTCGGCGTGGTGGTGACGGCGATGCCCCGCTCGCGCGCCACGTCGAGCGCCACGCCGTCGAGACCGACGCCGTTGACGGCGATGATTTCCAGCGCCGGCAGCAAGCCCATGTCGCTGGCGCTCAAGCCCAGCGCGCCCGTGGTGACGACGGCGCGGATGCCGGGTGCCCGTTCGGCCAGCCAGGCGTGGCGCTCGTCCGCCGGCACTTGCCAGGCGTAGTGGCAGGCGTATTGCCGCTCCAGCTGCGCGTTGACGGCAGCCGAGGGACTGGGGGCGAGAATGAGGAGTTCGGGTGGCATGGGCGTCCGGGTCGGTGTCGGCAAGATTTGCAGACGCAACTTAGCATATTTGAGACCTTGCGGGGGATGGCATCGCCTGTTAGCGCCCCTAAAACCCTGTCCGCCGCGCGGTCTTTAGCCCGGGCAAGGCACGCGTTTTACCTTGCCGCCCGTCTTGAACGGGTCGGCGCCCGCGCCCGGATTGGCATCCAGGCCATAGCAGGTGGCGCGGCCGGCGCTGACGACGCGCGTGGCGGGGCGGCCATCGGCCGTCAGGTATTCCTCCACGCGGATGATGGGGCCGCCACGCCAGGCGGAGGCGACCAGCTTCTGGAAGCTGCTTTCGCTCTTCAGGTCGGCTGCGGCCAGCCACGGTTTGTCTTGTTTCAGTTCGCCACGCAAGGCCTTGTCGGCAGCGCCTGCGGCCAGCCGGGCGCGCGTGTGCAAGTCGGCCGTGGGCGGCGCCGTGGCGGCTGCGGCGGGGAAATCCTCGGCGGGGGCCGTGATGGCTTCTGCAGCCACGGCCGGTGGCGCAACGATGACGGGCGGCACGCTGGCCTGCGCGCGCGGCAAGGGCGCCGGCATGGGCAGCGGCAAGGCCATCGGCGGCGCCTGCGGCGTTGGCCGGGGCGGCAGCAGTGTCATGAAAGCCACTTCCGTGTATTGCTTGAGCTGCCGCGCCGGCAGCAAGAGGAAGTACAGGCCCAGCACGTGCATGGCCAGGATCAGCGCGACGGCCGCGCCTTTCAGGCTCAAGCCATCCCGCATGCGCATGGAAGCGGACGGTAGATAGTGGTGCAATGGCATGCGGTTTCCTGTGGGCGCCGGGCGCGATGGCCCATTCTAGCGAAACTTGACCTTAGGCATTAATAAATCCGCAAGGTATCGTCTGGCGCGCCCTTTCCCGCCAGATTCCAGTGCCTGCTCCGGCAGTTGTTGTACGAAGGACGACTTTTTTCAACATTCTGGCCGGCCTGCTGCCGCGCCAGTTTGTCGCCTCCGAGTTGCTTGAGCGCGTGGAAGTGTTCCGTGGCGCGAATACCTACATCAATGGCGCGCCGCGCACCGTCGTCGTCTCCGCCTCGGTCGACTTCTAAACGCTCATTCCATGCCCGGCAAGGGCGCCGCGCCGCGTGCGCCCCTGTGCAATCGCTTGTGCCTGGGCGACAATGCGCGCATGACACTGCGCCCCGCCCTCCTCTCCCTGTTGCTCTTCGCCACCGCCGGCACCGCCCTTGCCCAAAAGCAAGCCGCCTGTCCCTACGCCGCCTGGAAGAGCGGCTTCAAGGGCGATGCCCGGGCGCAAGCCACGTGTTTGCTGCGTCCCGTGAAACTGTATGCGCGCCTGGGCGACAGCGCGCCGCTGCCAGACTTCCTTGCCGCCCGCATCGGCCAGCGCACGGGCATCGCCCCGGCCCGGCTGCGCGCCTGGCTGGCGCAGCAATCGGTCAGCGAGGCGGACGTGGGCGGCGCCGTCGACGCGCCATTGTCGCGCGCCGTGGGCCGGCTGGCCGCACCGATGGCCCGCTATTTCGTCATCCACGACACCAGCTACCCGAATTTCCTGCTGGAATCCATTCCTGCCCACATCAACGACGCCAGCTGGGATTTCAACAACTTTACCTTGCGCAATCCGGCGCTGGGCGGCGGCCCGAAGGGACACGTGTACGTCAACCGCCTCGGCGAGTCATTGTCGGTGCGCGACTTTGGCACGCCCGGCTACGCCAGCAAGCTGGAGAAGGACAAGCCCTCGCTGACGGGCCTGTTCCTGCACGTGGAACTGGTGCAGCCGCGCCACTCCGTGCCCGGCGGCGGCAGGGGCAACGATGGCCTGGCGCCCGATCCCGGCTTTACGCCCGCGCAATACGAGCGCCTGGCCCTGCTGTACATCGCCGCCAGCGTACGCAAGGGCACGTGGCTGATCCCCGCCTTCCACGCCGTGATCGACACAGGTTTTGCGAATGGTCATGACGATCCGCAGAACTTTTCGCTAGAGCTGTGGGATGCGGCCCTGGCCCATTTGAGCGCCGTCATGACAGGCGCCGACGCGCCGAATTGAACGCCACCCGCGCGCTGATTTGGAGGATACTTTAGCTCCCGCCGAAGCTTCGTGCGGATGGAGAGCTGCGATGACCTATGCCTCTGACCAGAAAATGCACACGCTGGACGTGCCCGCCCGCACGCGGCGGCTCTTCAGCATGCGCGACGCCGTGCTGACGCAGTGGGAACACGAAGTGCGCGCCAAGGTGCGCGGCGCCGACGCCTTGCTCACGCCCATCCTGATCAATACCTTGCCCGCCTTCTTCGACAATCTGGCCGAAGCGCTGACGCCAGGCTATCCGCGCGACAATGCCACCAGCAATACCAACGCTCCTGCCGTGCATGGCAACGAACGGGCGCGCATGACCAGCTATGGCCCGGAGCAAGTGATCCAGGAATACCAGATCTTCCGCGACTGTTTCGCCGACGCAGCCCTCGAGGCGGGCGTGCCGCTGCGGCGCCGCGACTGGAAGGTGATCAATGCCTCGATCGATACGGGCATCCGCGAAGCCATCCTGGAATTTACGGCCATGCACGACAGCTTTCAGCGGCGCATCGCGGCCGGCCTGTCGCACGACATGCGCAATCCCCTCTCCGTCATGCTCAACAGTGCCCAACTGCTGCAGCGGCGCGCGCAGCAGGTCGACGTGCCGGCCCTGGCGTCGAAAATTCTCGAACACGGCAAGCGCCTCGACGAGATGATCCAGGAATTGCTCGATACGCTCAGCTACCACCGGGGGCAAAAGCTGCCGCTGGTGCTGCAGCGCTTCGACATCCTGCCGCTGGCGCGCAAGGTGGGCGACAGCGTCAATACGGGCCACCCGGGCAAGTGCCTGGTCACGGGCGCGTCCGTCACCGGCTGGTGGTGCGAAAATTCGCTGCGCCGGGCCTTGGAAAACCTCGTGGGCAATGCCCTCAAGTACGGCGACGAAGGCCCCATCCATATTCACGTCAACACCCTGCGAGAACGCATGATACTCACCGTGCACAACACGGGCAGCAGCATCGCGCCCGAGCAGACGGAGCGCATCTTCGAATACCTGCGCCGCGAACACCAGGGCAGCGCGCCCGGCTGGGGCATCGGCCTGCCCTTCGTGCAAAACGTGGCGGAAAGCCATGGCGGCAGCGCGCTGGTCGACAGTGCGCCGGAGACGGGCACCACGTTTACCATCGACCTGCCCGTCGATTGCCGCCCCTTCGTTACGCCAGACGCCTGATTTCACGCGCCCGCGCCCCATAGCCCTGCAGCATCGACGCCGAATCGATGCAATAGCGCACCAAAGCGGTGCGGCGCATGGATTTCCGCCACAAAAATGGTCATATATACACGTTCGTTCGGCTGCCGTGTTGGCACGCTTCCTGCTGAGCTATACATAGACACGGCTCAAGGGAAATCACAACATGGCAAATTTTTTCAATGAAATGACTGCGGATGACGTGGGATCGGACAGCACCGTACGCGAACACTATCGTGAATTTGGCAACTGGCTGGCGCAGCAGTCTCCCGAGACCATCGCCCGCAAGCGGGCCGAAGCCGACCTGACGTTTCGCCGCGTCGGCATCACCTTCGCCGTGTATGGCGACGATGCCGGCACGGAACGCCTGATTCCATTCGACACCATCCCGCGCATCATCCCCGCCGCCGAATGGGCGCAGATGCAGACGGGCCTGGTGCAGCGCGTGCAAGCCTTGAATATGTTCATCCATGATATTTATCATGAGCAAAACATCATCAAGGCGGGCATCATTCCCGCCGAGCAAATCTACAAGAATGCCCAGTACCGCCCGGAAATGCAGGGCATTGCCGTCGCGTCCGACATTTACGCCCACATCGCGGGCGTCGACATCGTGCGCGCGGGCCAGGGCGAATTTTATGTACTGGAAGACAATCTGCGCGTGCCGTCCGGCGTGTCCTACATGCTGGAAGACCGCAAGATGATGATGCGGCTGTTCCCGGAACTGTTCGCGCGCAACCGCATCGCCCCCGTCGACCATTACCCGGACATGCTGCTCGACAACCTGCGCTCCGTCGCCCCGATGGGCGTCGATGACCCCACGGTCGTCGTCATGACACCGGGCATGTACAACTCCGCCTATTTCGAGCATGCGTTTTTGGCCCAGCAAATGGGCGTGGAACTGGTCGAAGGCAAGGATCTGTTCGTCAACGATAACTCGGTCTA
Organism: Janthinobacterium sp. 64; assembly: GCF_002813325.1. Taxonomy (NCBI): domain Bacteria; kingdom Pseudomonadati; phylum Pseudomonadota; class Betaproteobacteria; order Burkholderiales; family Oxalobacteraceae; genus Janthinobacterium; species Janthinobacterium sp. 64. The sequence goes on from NZ_PHUG01000001.1 coordinate 846,689, forward strand.
CATGCGCACCACGCGCGGCCCCAAGAGAGTCGACGTGATCTATCGCCGCGTGGACGACGATTTCCTCGACCCGCTGGCCTTCCGCTCCGATTCCTCGCTGGGCGTGCCTGGCCTGCTGTCCGTGTATCGCGCCGGACGTGTCACCCTGGCGAACGCCATCGGCACGGGCGTGGCCGACGACAAGTCGATCTATCCTTTTGTTCCCGACATGATCAAGTTTTACCTGTCGCAGGAACCCATACTCAACAACGTGCCCACCTACCAGTGCCGCAAGAGCGCCGATCTGTCCTACGTGCTGGCCAATTTGCCGAAACTCGTCGTCAAGGAAGTGCATGGCGCGGGCGGCTACGGCATGCTGGTGGGGCCGGCGTCGAGCGCCGCGCAGATCGAGGATTTCCGCCAGCGCCTGCTGGCCAATCCGGGCGGCTACATCGCCCAGCCAACCCTTGCCCTGTCCGCCTGCCCCACGTATGTGGATGCGGGCATCGCGCCGCGCCACATCGACTTGCGCCCGTTCGTGCTGTCCGGCAAGACGATTTCCATGGTGCCCGGCGGCCTGACCCGCGTGGCGCTCGGCGAAGGCTCGCTGGTGGTCAACTCCTCGCAAGGGGGCGGCACCAAGGATACCTGGGTACTGGAAGCCACATTATCAGAAGAAAAAGCAGCTTTTGCAGGAGAGAAAACATGCTGAGCCGCACCGCCGATCATTTGTTCTGGATGGCCCGCTACACGGAGCGGGCGGAAAACACGGCGCGCATGCTCGACGTCAACATGCAAACGTCCATGCTGCCGCAGTCCGAACAGGACGCGGAGCAAGGCTGGCGCGCCACCCTGGGCATTTCCGAGCTGCAAAGCGCCTACGACCACAAATATGGGCGCTTCCACACGCGCGACGTGCTCGACTTCATGGTGCGCGACCCGAACAACCCGTCGTCCATCCTGGCCTGCCTGACGGGCGCGCGCGAAAACGCCCGCGCCGTGCGGGGGACTTTGACGACGGAAGTGTGGGAAATCCAGAACGCCACCTGGCTCGACATGCAGAAACGCTTGAACAGCAATCTGCTGGAGACGGACCCCAGCGCCTTCTTCGAATGGGTCAAATACCGCTCGCACCTGTCTCGCGGGGTCACGTTGGGCACCATGCTCAAGGACGAGGCGATCCACTTCATTCGCCTGGGCACCTTTCTGGAGCGGGCCGACAACACGGCGCGCATCCTCGACGTGAAGTTCCACGGCGCGCGCGACACGTCGAAAGACATCACCCAGCGCGACTTTTACTACTGGGCGGCCCTGCTGCGCTCGGTGTCCGGCTTCGAGATCTACCGCAAGGTCTACCGCGACGTGATCACCCCGGCGCGGGTGGCGGAGTTGCTGATGCTGCGCGGCGACATGCCCAGGTCCTTGCTTGCCTGCATGGATGACGTGGTGGAAAATTTAAAACACATCCGCAACGATGTGTCGGCCGATACGGAACGGTTTGCGGGCAAACTGCACGCGGAACTGAAATTCGGCCATATCGACGACATCATGAAGGCGGGTTTGCACCATACCTTGACGGAGTTTCTGGAAAACATTTACGACCTGGGCAACCGGGTCAGCCGCGACTTCCTCGTTCCCTTGGCGGCCTGATGCAGCTCACCATCCGCCACGCTACCCATTACGCCTACAGTGCACCGCTGGCCTACACCATCCAGCAACTGCACCTGACGCCGCGTATCGAGCCGCAGCAGCGGGCTCTGTCCTGGCACATCAGCACGCCGGGCCGGTGCCACGCCTACACGGATGCCTACGGCAATCTGTCGCACATGCTGACGATTAACGGCAGCCATCAATCGCTGAGCCTGGTGGCGCATGGCGTGGTGGAAACCATCTACCCGCACAAGGGACGGCTGAACCTGGTCGACACGCTCTCGCCGCTGTTGTTTACCATGCCGACGGCCCTGACGCAGGCCGATTCCGCCATCCTCGACCTGGCGGCCGCCAGCCTGCCGGACCGCACAGTCACGGCAGGCACGGGCCATCTGCTGCGCCTGGCCGAGCACATCGTCGGCAAGGTCGCGTATGCAAGCGGCGCCACCATGGTCACCACCACGGCCGGCGACGCGCTGGCCCTGGGGCGCGGCGTGTGCCAGGACCATGCGCACCTGTTTTTGGCTTGCTGCCACGCCTGGGGCATCCCGGCCCGCTATGTCTCCGGCTATATCGATCCGGGCACGACGGGCCACGCGGCCAGCCATGCCTGGGTCGACGCCTGGGCCGAAGACCCGGATTTCGCGGGCTGGGTCAGCATCGATGTGACCCACGCGCGGCTGATGACGGATGCGTATTGCCGCCTGGCCATCGGACGCGACTACGATTCTGCCGCGCCCGTGCGCGGCGTGCGCCAGGGTGGCGGCACGGAAACGTTGAGCGTCGACGTGCAGATCGTGCCTGTATGACTGGCAGAAATGAGGCTGGGCGGGCCTTGCCGGCAGGTGGCACGGCCCGGCTGGTGTAAAATGCTTCCCCTTTTGATGTGATTTACGACGATGACTTATTGCATAGGCATGCGCCTCAACGAAGGCCTGGTCTTCCTGTCCGACTCCCGCACCAACGCCGGCGTGGACCAGGTGGGCACCTTCCGCAAGATGAGCGTGTTTGAAAACCCGGGCGAGCGCATGCTGGTCCTGATGACGGCTGGCAACTTGTCGATCTCGCAGGCGATCCGCCAGATCGTCTCCGAACACGTCGATGCGGATGGACGCAGCATCTGGAACGTGGCCAGCATGTACGATGCGGCGCGTATCGTGGGCGACGCCGTGCGCACCGTGCACTTGCGCGAAGCGAAGGCCCTGGCCGACTGCGGCATCGATTTCAATGTCAGCATCATCTTGGGTGGGCAGATCGGCGCCGAGCGTTGCCGATTGTTCCAGGTGTATTCGGCCGGCAATTTCATCGAATCGCACGATGAAAACACGTATTTCCAGATCGGCGAAGCCAAATATGGCAAGCCCATCATCGACCGGGTCGTCAATCCGTTCACGCGCCTGGACGAGGCGGCCAAGTGTGCCCTCATTTCCATGGATTCGACCCTGCGCTCGAACATTTCCGTCGGCTTGCCGCTCGACCTGCTCGTCTACGAGACGGGCAGCCTGGCCGTCACGCGCTTCGTCACCATCGATGAAAAGAACCAGTATTTCCGCATGATCCGCGACACCTGGGGCGAACAATTGAAACATGTGTTCGAAGGCATCGTCGATCCCGTATGGAATGCGGCGCCCGAGACGACGACGAACGTGCTGTCGTCCGCCAACATGCACAGCAAGCCCGTGCGCGTGGCCATCCCCGAGCACGTGAGCCGCGGCGGCCTGACCGTGGCGCCCCTGCAATCACTGGCGCAGCAGTTCAGCGACGACAAGCAGCATTGATCTGCCGCGCACCGGCTGCGCGCGGCGCTGGACAAGTCGCTTTTCGCGTGCTTTTATGGCAATATGGGTGACATTTAATTCAGATTGACCTGAAAGGCTGGTGGCGCATGGACTTGATCACTTCCGCTGTGGTGGCAGCCATCGAACATGGCGCGCCCGGCCACGCTTCCGAAGCCGTCGCCAGCCACTATGAGCGCCTCAAGCAAGCCATCGCCAGGTTCGACAGCGCCGCCGCCATCCTGGCCGCCATTGCCGCGCTGGAAGCCGAGCCTGAAAATACTCAGCTACGACTGGCCCTGTCGGCAGCCCTGTCCAGCGCGAAAGTGCCCGATGACATGGAAACCCTGTTTGCCGCGCAAGGCTTGCTCGATGCGCTGCAGCGCCCGCCTTCACCGCTGCCCGACGTGGCATCGGCGCCCGCGCCAGCCGACAAAAGCGCCGTCGTGTCGAATTATGCGGTGGTCAAAGTGTATTTCGCCACGGACCGCCAGCGCGATGTGGGCAAGCCGCCGGCGCAGCGTTTCAGCGGCGAACGCAACATCCTGAGCGGCAACGGTCCGCTCAGCTATGGCAGCTGCGATATCAGCATTCCCCGCGACCACCGCATGGGCCAGCTGGAATCGCCGTCGCTGTGGCGCCTGGAATTTCGCGACGACCCGGCCAAGCACGTGGTGCTGCTGTCGGCCGAGGTGCAAGACCGCGATAACTTCTTTGCCGCGCTCAAAACGCAGATCCGCGCCTCGGCCGATAAAAGCGCCTTTATCTTCGTGCACGGCTACAACGTGAGTTTCGAGGATGCGGCGCGGCGCACGGGACAGATGGCTTACGACCTCGGTTTCGATGGCGCGCCCGTGTTCTACAGCTGGCCGTCGCGCGGCGCGGTGGCCGGCTACACCATCGATGAAAACAATATCGAATGGAGCACGCCCCACATGACGGCCTTCCTGGCCGATTTTCTCGCCAGCACGGAGGCGGCGCACGTGTATCTGGTGGGACACAGCATGGGTAGCCGCGGGCTGGCGCGGGCCGTGGCCGACTTGCTGGGGGCGCAGCCGCAGCTGGCGCAAAAGATCACGGAGCTCATCCTGTCCGCGCCCGATATCGACGCTGCCATCTTCAAGCACGATATCGCGCCCAAACTGGCCGGTGCGCGCAACCCCGTCACTTTGTATGCCTCGTCGCAAGACCTGGCCCTGGCCGCCTCGAAAGCCGTGCACGGCTACGCGCGCGCGGGCGACAGCGGCGCCGGCATGCTGATCGTGGCGGGCGTGGAAACCATCGACGCCACCGGGGTCGACACGAGCTTCATGAAACACTCGTATTTTGCGGAAAAGCGCTCGGCCCTGTCCGACATGTTTTATCTGATACGCAACCAGGCGCGCGCCGACCAGCGCTTTCTCGACCCCGTCGATACGGCGGCCGGCCGCTATTGGACGTTCAAACCGTGACGCCGTTTCATCCGCAGCGGCACGCATGCTAAGATACGGCCCATAGGGAGGCAACGGGCACGGCGATGACGCCGCCAGCCGATCCCCCGCAAGCAGGCTTATCATGTTGACATCATCTTCTACACCGCACGCCGAATCGCTGATCCGCAACACCAACGCCCGCGTCACCAAGACGCGCGTGAAGGTGCTCGACTTTTTAATGGCGCAAAGCCGTTCGCTGACCCACCATGAAATCCAGCAAGCGCTGTCGCAGGACAGCGATATCGATTCCGTCACCCTGTACCGGGTGCTGGAATGGCTGACGGAAAATGAACTGGTGCACCGCATCGCGGGCGCCGACCAGGTATGGCGCTTCAGCGCGGGCGCCGGCCACCAGGCGCACGAACATGCCCACTTCCAGTGCACCAAGTGCGCCAACGTCACCTGCTTCAATGAAGTCAAGCTGCCCCCGCCCGTGCTGTTGCCGGAAGGTTTCAGCGGCGGCGAAGTCGATTACCTGATCAAGGGCCTGTGCCCGCGCTGCAAATAGCGGGCGTCACTTGAGCAGCAGGGCCAGGTGATGCTCGTCATAAAAGAGTTCGCCCACGCGCATCGAGCGCGGCTCCGTGCCATACGCGAGAAATCCCAGCGATTCATACAGCCGCAGGGCGGCATTGTTTTCCGCATTCACGCTCAAATGCACTTGCATGATGGCCGGGTCCGTCTCGGCCTGTTCGATGCAGGCGTTGACGAGGCGCCGCGCCACACCTTTCCCCCGCTGCGGCACATCGACGAACACACCCCATAGCATGGCTTTGTGCCACAGCTGGCGCATGGATTCGCGCCGCAAGCCGGCAAAGCCGACCAGGCGTGCGCCATCGAAGGCGCCAAAGCCGCGCTGCAAGGCGCCACCGGCGATGCGCTGCGCATGTTCTTCCGGCGTGCGCGCCAGTTCATCCTCGCGCGATGAGGAAAACGCGCTGGGCGAGTCAAGGATGGCGCGCAGGCGCAGCGCGCAAAAGGCGGCGGTGTCGGCTGGCGTCAGCAGGCGGATGACGATATCGGGTGCGGGCATGGTGGAATCCGGCAGTTTTTTCCATTATACCCACGCGCGCGCCAGGGCGGGCACGCCCGCTTCCACGCTCATGCCGCCGCCGTGGCCGGACTGTCCACTATACAGCGGTCCAGGCCCCGGATCAGCATATCCTGCGGCAAGTCGCGGCCAATAAAAATGATCTTGCTGGCGCGCGTTTCATCATCGCGCCACGGCGCACCCAGTTCCGAGCCCATCAGCATGTGCACGCCCTGGAAGACGGCGCGGCATGGCAGATCGGCCACGTACAAAATGCCCTTGTAGCGCATCAGCTGGGTGCCGAACAGCTGCACCACGGCATCGAGGAAATTTTCCACCTGCAACATATCGAGCGCCTGCGACTGGTGGTAGACGAACGATTGCACGCCGTCGCCATGGCGGTGGCCCAGTTCCCCCAGGAAATCCGGCTCCAGTTCGACGATGGCGTTCAAGTTGAAACCGCGGATGTTCAGGATGTCGCGCAGCGGCACATTGCCAAAGCGCACCTTTTGTATGCCGGCGCGGCCATTGATGGCGACCAGGCGCTGGCGCAGCGCGGCCAGTTCGTCCTTGCTGACCAGGTCCGTCTTCGACAGCAGGATGCGGTCGGCAAAGCCCACCTGCTCCTGCGCTTCCCTGTGCGCCGTCAATTGCTGCTGCGCGTGGCGCGCATCGACCACGGTCAATATCGCGTCGAGCATGTAGAACTCGCTGATGGACGGTTCCGCAAAGAAGGTTTGCGCCACGGGGCCCGGCGCGGCCAGTCCCGTCGTTTCGATGATCACATGGTCGAAATCGATGGTGCCCGCGGCGCGTTTCGCGTGCAGCTCGCCCAGGATGCGGATCAGGTCGCCGCGCACGCTGCAGCAGATGCAGCCATTGTTCATTTCCACGATCTGCTCGTCGCTGTCCTGCACCAGCAAGCCATGGTCGATGCTTTCGGCGGCGAATTCATTTTCGATCACGGCGATGCGCACGCCGTGATCGCCCTGCAATATGCGCTTGAGCAAGGTGGTTTTCCCGCTGCCGAGAAAACCCGTGATGATGGTGACGGGGATCAGTTCTGTCATGGTGTATTCCTGTTCAGGGTTAGTCTTCCAGTTCTTCCATGCGTTGCCACTGCGGGAACGGGTCGGGCAGCTTGCGCCAGGCGGCCATGCCCTGGCGCGTTTCCGTATAGTTGAGTTGGCATTTCTTCAAGTCCGCCTCGATGGCGGCCTGGTCCATGTCCTGGCCGATGAAGACGAGTTCCTGATAGCGGTCGCCATATGGCTCGCTCCAGCCCGCCGTCACTTCCGCCAGCGACTCGGCATCCGTGGGCCAGCGCTCCTTCGGCACGGACGCCCACCACAGGCCCACGGGCTCGATATTCATCAGCTTGCCCGCGCCGGACAGGCTGGCCACCCATTCGGGGCGGCTGGCCAGCCAGAAATATCCCTTGCTGCGCACCACGCCGGGTATCGGCTGCGAAATATAGTCATGCAGGCGCTGCGCGTGGAATGGTTCCCTGGCCCGGTAGACGAAGCTGCTGATGCCATACGTTTCCGTCTCCGGCGTGTGGATACCCGCCAGCTCCTGGGCCCAGCCCGGCATGGCGGCCGCCTGCTCCAGGTCGAACAAGTGCGTGCCCAGGATGGCGTCGAGCGGCACGACGGACTGGTTGGTTTCGATGATGCGCGCGCCGGGATTGAGGGCTTTTACAATGGCCAGCACGCGCAGGCGCTCGCCGGCCGCCACCATGTCGACCTTGTTGAGCACGATGACATTGGCAAATTCGATCTGTTCCGTGAGCAAATTGGCCAACTGGCGGTCGTCGCCCTCGCCCGCCGTTTCGCCCCGCTGCTCCAGACTGTCCTCGCTGTGGAAGTCCATCAGCAGATTGGCGCAGTCGACGACGGTGACCATGCAGTCGATGCGCGCCACGTCGTTCAGGCTGTCGCCGTGCTCGTCCTCGAAGTCGAAGGTGGCGGCCACGGGCATCGGCTCGCCCACGCCCGTCGATTCAATCAACAGGTAATCGAAGCGGTCTTCGGCTGCCAGGCGCCGCACTTCCAGCAATAAATCGTCGCGCAAGGTGCAGCAGATGCAGCCGTTCGACATTTCCACGAGTCTTTCTTCTGTGCGCGACAGGGCCGCACCGGCCGCTGCGGCGCTGTCTTGCACCAGGGCAGCGTCGATATTGACTTCGCTCATGTCGTTGACGATCACGGCCACGCGCTTGCCCTCGCGGTTGCGCAGTATGTGGTTGAGCAAGGTGGTCTTGCCGGCGCCCAGAAAGCCGGACAAGACGGTGACGGGGAGTTTGCGCTGTGACATGGGGATTCCTTCGGTGTGGAGTCAGGTATAGGGGGCAATGGCGCTTGCGCCATCCAATGCAAGTCGATTGCGTTTGAAATTATAATGCAACTCTCTTGCATTTGTGCGGCAATCGTAGACGGCTGCCCCGGCCCGCGTGCTGCTGCTCACGATCAGGGGGGACGCCGCGGAAGGCAGACTGTTGCCGTCAGGCCCATCGACATCGATCAGAATGGCGAACCATTAGCGCGGTATTTTTTAATAATGGCTGGGGTACAATCCCGGCGTAGTGAATAATCCTGCAAGCGGTTTCCTGGCCCTGCCAAAACGATGACAACATGAGAAACAAGATGAAATTAAACCTGATTGCGATGGCCCTGGTCTGTGGTGGATTATCAGCGTGTGGCGGCGGCGATAATGTCAGCGCGAACGATGGCGATGTCATTGCCAATATCAAGTCCAGCAATATTGAATTTTCAAGCGCAAATCGTCCTGCGGGCACTTGGCGCTGGCCCGGCACGCCGCAACAGCACGTCAGCGTGTATGTCACACCGCCGGCAGCTGGCAATGCCACCGAGCTCGATTACTCGGGCAAGACGCAAACCGCCATCACGCAGATTAATACGAAGTTGCGCGGTCTTTTAGTGCTCGACGCGGTCAATTCCATCCCGGCAAGCGGTAACTATATTCACGTCAGTTATGGCACCTCGTATGTGCCACCGAATTCCACGGATTACGCCAGTTACTGTGCCAATGTGGCGACAGGAAAAAATATGGGCAACCCGATTCAACCAAGCAGCCAGAATGGCATCGGCTCGAATCCCGTTTATCTGAATCTGGGGAATGGACATTGCAACGTCACCCAGGATATCGTGACACATGAGTTTGGCCATGCGCTTGGGCTGGCCAACCATTTCAATGGATTTGGCAATGGCCCTGCGATTTCCGCTGCCTATTGGGATGTGCTGGCGACGCTGTACGCGAATCCGCAATCGACCGCTGCGGCCAATCTGTCGGTTCGCCGGGTAACGGATTAATTGCCGCCCACCTGCAGCCATGCGCCCTGCACGGCTGTCATCGCCGCGTCATATGGCGGCGTTACAGTCGCGTCCTTTGAATCTTTCCGAGGGCGGTAATGAAAACAAATTGGGTCATGCTGGCGGCGCTGGCAAGTGTAGGACTGGTCGGTTGCAATGGCGGTTCAAATACGCCGGCGGCGCCGGCCATTCCCGAGGGCACGACGGTCACGGTGGCATTGCTGGAAACCACCGATATCCACTCGAACGTTCTCAGTTATAACTACTACGCGCTGGCCGAAGACACGAGTCTGGGCCTGGAGCGCACGTCGACCCTGATCCAGGCGGCGCGCGCGGAAAACCCGAACAATGTGCTGCTCGACGATGGCGACGTCATCCAGGGCACTCTGCTCGCCGATTTGCAGGCCGTGGCCGCACCCGTGCCCTGCTCCGGCACCTTGGCCGTGCACAAGGCCATGAACGCGCTGAAATACGATGCGGGCGGCATGGGCAACCACGAATTCAACTATGGCTTGCCTTACCTGAGCCAGATCACCAACACGGATTTCGGCATACCCGGCGTGGCCAAGCCGACCGGTACCTGCGGCGCGCCCGCCTTCCCTTCCGTGCTGAGCAATGTCGTCGGCGTGTCCAGCGGCAAGCCCATCTTCCAGCCCTACACCCTGCTGCCCCGCGATTTCGCCGCCACGGCGCCCGATGGCAGCAAGCTGACCGTCAAAATCAATGTGGGCGTGCTGAGCTTTGTGCCGCCGCAAATCCTCGAATGGGATCAAAAAGTACTCGCTGGCAAGGTCAGCGTGACGGGCGTGCAGGAAGCGGCGAAACAGTATGTGCCGGAATTGCGCAGCAAGGGTGCCGACCTCGTCGTGGCCCTGTCGCATGGCGGCCTGGACACGAGCGCCTACAGCCCGAAGATGGAAAACGGCAGCTATCACTTGACCAGCACGGGCATCGATGCCCTGATGATCGGCCATTCGCACTTGATCTTCCCGAAAGGCAAGGAAGAAGGCGCGGCCGCGCTGGACGCTTCGTTTGCCGCCTTCCCCGCCAGCGCGAAGATCGACGCCGTCAACGGCTTCGTGAACGGCGTGCCGACCGTCATGGCGCAAAGCTGGGGCCGCCGCCTGGGCATCATCAAGCTGACGATGGTGTATCAGGCCGGAAAATGGGTGGTGCAGCCAGCCAAGACGACGGTGGAATCGCGCGGCTTCAAGTACGCGGATGGCAAGACCCTCGTGAAAGCCGACCCGGCCATCGCGCCGCTGGTGGCCATCGAGCACGCAGCCACCATCGCCTACGCCAGGCAGCCGCTGGGCATCAGCACGGATTTCGAGATGTCGGCGTACTTTGCGCTGGTGGGCGACGTCAGCGCCATCCAGCTGGTCAACCAGGCACAGCTCGACTATGTAAAAAACTTCATCGCCACCAGCACGGATGCGACCTTGTCCAGCTACAAGAATATCCCCGTCATCTCGTGCAGCGCGCCATTCAAGGCGGGCCGCAACGGGCCATCGGACTTCACGGACGTGGCCGCAGGTGCGACGCCAGCTGCGCCGATCGGCTTGCAGGTGCGCAATCCGGGTGATTTGTATTTGTATAGCAACAACAACTTGCAAGCCGTGAAAATCAAGGGCGCGGACTTGAAGGCGTGGCTGGAAACGTCGGCCAAGCAATTTGGCCAGATCGATCCGGCCAGTACTGCTGAGCAAGACCTGGTGCCGTCGTATGGCACGATTTACAACTACGACGTGTTCTATGCGGAAAACAATGCGCTCACGTACCAGATCGACGTGACGAAAAAACCGGGCAGCCGCATCGTCAACCTCACGTACAAGGGCGCACCCGTGGCCGATGGCGATGATTTCATCGTCGCCACCAACGACTACCGCGCCGGTGGCGGCGGCGCCGTGCCGGGCATCGATGGCAGCAAGACCATCATCAAGTCGCCCGATGCGAACCAGGCCGTGGTCAGCAATTACCTGGCGTCGCTGAGCACCAAGGGCGGCAAGGTGACCCTGGCAAGCAATGGCAGCGCGCGCAGCTGGAGCTTCGTCAAGACGGCCACGGCCGGTCCCGTGATTCTGCGCTCGGCACCGGGCCACCTGGCATTGGCGCAAGGCAGCGGCATCGCCAACGTGGCATCCGAAGGCGGCCTCGACGCCAGCGGTTTTGCCAAGTACCGCATCGACCTGAGCAAATAAGGTCCATGGGCCGGAACTGCTGCAGTTCCGGCCCCTCATTCTGCAAGGTGATCCCGATGAAACATGCACTCTCCCTCCCCGCCGTCGTCCTGGCCACTGTCCTGGCAGCCTGCCAGTCGTCGCCACCGCCCACGTCGGCGGAAATCGAAGCCGTGGCCATGCATGCGCGCCAGGCGGGCGACCAGCAGGCCGAGCGCAAGGTCCGCAGCTGGGCCGGCAAGGACATGCCCGTCGCCGAGCGCGAACTGGCACTGATTTACCAGGCCCGTCCGGAACGCCGGGCCGAAGCGCTGAGTCTGTTCGAACAGGCGGCCCGCGCCGGCGATACGGAAGCCGCATTCGAGCTGGGCCAGATGCTGCGCGCGGCCACGCCCGGCCAGGCCTGGCTGTGGTACCGGCAAGCGGCGCAGCAGGGCCATGCCAAGGCGGCATTGATGCTCGGCCTGCTGGCAGCGAATGGCGAAGGCGTGCCGCAAGATCCCGTGATAGCGGCCCGCTGGCTGGACAAGTCGAGCGAACTGGGCAATCCACATGCCATGTTTTTGCTCTACAACGCCTACCGCGAAGGCCGCGGCGTGCCGCGCGACCTGGCCAAGGCCCATGCCCTGCTGGAAGAAGCGGCCCACCACGAATATCCGCCCGCCATCCAGGAGCTGGCCATGACGGTGCAGGCGGACGACGCGCTGCGCGCGGGCCACCTGATGAAGGAAGCGACGGAGCACCGGCACAATAACTGGAACAAGTTTTAAGCCAATCAAGGCCAAACCATATTGCACGATGGTCACATCTCGCCAGCGCGCCAGAAAATCACGCTGTGCTTTGCGCTGGATCAATCGTGTTGGACTAGACATTGCCGAGGGGCTATGATGGCCTAGCTGCGTTCCCGGACGCGGCGGGGCTGTCGCCAGCCTCGCAATCGCACGCTGAATTTGCTTTTTAGAAATTTGTTACTCTGGACCAGCCAAGGTGAGCGTCGCATACGCTCAGCCCAGCCAGTGTTTGGGCAGGCCCTGGCTCGTCCGTCGACCTCCCTATCAAGAAAGAGTCCAATGAAAAAGCTGACCACCGCCTTTGGCGCGCCTGTCGTCGACAACCAGAACATCCAGACGGCCGGCCCACGCGGCCCTGCCCTGCTGCAAGATGTGTGGTTCCTGGAAAAGCTGGCCCACTTCGACCGCGAAGTCATCCCCGAGCGCCGCATGCATGCCAAGGGTTCCGGCGCGCATGGCACGTTTACCGTCACGCACGACATCACGCGCTACACGCGGGCGAAAATCTTTGGCGCCGTCGGCAAGCAAACCCCCATGTTTGCGCGCTTTTCCACGGTGGCCGGCGAACGGGGCGCGGCGGACGCGGAACGCGATATCCGTGGCTTCGCCCTGAAGTTCTACACGGAAGAAGGCAACTGGGATCTGGTCGGCAACAACACGCCCGTGTTCTTCATGCGCGACCCGCTGAAATTCCCCGATCTGAATCACGCCATCAAGCGCGACCCGCGCACGGGCCTGCGCAGCGCCAACAGCAACTGGGACTTCTGGACCTCGCTGCCCGAAGCGCTGCACCAGGTGACGGTGGTGATGAGCGACCGGGGCTTGCCGCGCAGCTTCCGCCACATGCACGGCTTCGGCAGCCATACCTTCAGCTTCCTGAATGCGCAAAACGAGCGTTTCTGGGTCAAGTTCACCTTTAAAACCCAGCAAGGGATTGAAAACCTGACGGACGCCGAAGCCGAGGCGCTGGTGGGCAAGGACCGCGAAAGCTCGCACCGCGACCTGTACGAGAGCATCGAAAACAAGGATTTCCCCCGCTGGACGCTGTACGTGCAGATCATGCCGGAAAAAGAGGCAGGCACGTATCACCTGAACCCCTTCGACCTGTCGAAAGTGTGGCCGCACGGCGACTATCCGCTGATCGAAGTGGGCGTGCTGGAACTGAACCGCAATGCCGACAACCACTTTGCCGAAGTGGAGCAAGCGGCCTTCAACCCGGCCAACGTGGTGCCCGGTATCAGTTTTTCGCCGGACAAGATGCTGCAAGGCCGCTTGTTTTCGTATGGCGACGCGCAGCGCTACCGCCTCGGTGTCAACCACAGCCATATCCCCGTCAACGCGCCGAAGTGCCCGTTCCACAGCTATCACCGCGACGGCCAGATGCGCGTCGACGGCAACATGGGCGGCACCCTGGGCTATGAACCGAACAGCGAGCAGGAATGGGCCGAGCAGCCCGACTTCCGCGAACCACCGCTGAGCATTGAGGGCGCGGCCGACCACTGGAACCACCGGGTCGACGAGGATTACTATTCGCAGCCGCGGGCCCTGTTCCGCCTGATGACTGCGGCGCAGCAGCAAGCCTTGTTCGACAATACGGCGCGCGCCATCTCGGGAGCCTCCGAGCAAGTCAAGCAACGCCACATCGGCAACTGCACCCTGTGCGACCCCGCGTATGGCGCGGGCGTGGCCGAAGCGATAGCCCGCCTGAGCAAATAGGGTCGGCGCACGCAGGGCAAGGAAGGCACGCAAGCGGGCTTTTCTTGCCTTCCTCTTCTACGCCACCACGCCCTACCAGCGCTGGATGTCGATCTGGCCCGTGATGCTCGTTTCCACCGGATAGCCATCGACCTGCGATGGCACGCGCCGTTTGACGGAGGCATCGCGCAAATACACGACGAGGGCTTCGCCGCCGATGGCGGTTTGCCCCAGGCTGACGCCTTCGACGCCATCGATCGCCATCAGGGCCCGCTCGTTGCGCCGCTTTGCCGCTTCCAGCCGGCCCGGCGGCGGCGCCACATGCGAGAGGCCCGCCACCGCGTGGCCACTCGCCTCGTCCGGCAGGTACGGCATGGCCGCATCCTCGAAGACGGCGTAAGGTGCTGTTACAAATTTACTGTTTGACATGACACATCCTCCTGATGTTGCTCATGGCACGCGTGGAACAAGGCGGCGCGGCAGCGCCTCTTGCCCGCCAAGCCATGCATGGCAGCCACACCTGACCCTATCATCATCGTGCAAAAGGTGGCGCAGTGCAAGGAAGCATCACGGCGCCTCGCCGTTTTCTGTGACCATGCTCAAGTGTACAAATTGATGTCGAGCGCCACCACCACCCGGCGCATCTGGTTGGCAAACGTGATATTGCCGCCGCCGGCGAACAGCAGGCCAACCGGGTTACGCTGCTGGTTCCAGGTCCAGATGGATGAGCCGGAGTCTCCGCCCGCGCTGAATGCCCCGCTGACGCCCGTGATGGCGATCTGGTCCTGGAACAGCGCGATCCTGCCGCCGCCGTAATTGACGTTGATGGTGGCGCCCAGGCCCGTGATGCGGCCCTGCGTCAATTGCGTCGTGCGCCCGGACTTGCCGACCAGCATGCCCAACGCCGGCGCCACCAGCGCATTGCTGATGCGGAAGTACGCCGGCACGCCGCCGCTCAGGTAGACCAGTTCGTGACGTACGCGGTCTGGCCAGGCCCAGCCGGTGGCGCAATCGACGAAGTTGACGCCGCCGCCGAAATTGATGGGCACGAAGCGCTCGAGCACGGCCACCTGGTCTTGCGGGCAGCGCCCGCCATCGATGGGGCCCGGCTGCACGATGCAGTCGTTGAACACGCCGCCGTTGGAATTGGCCAGCACGTGATTATTGCTAAGAATCATCAAGCGGCTGTTGCGCGGCGCGCTGCGCCCCACGGCCAGGCAGCCGATGGTGCCGGCCGTGATGCGGAAATGCCCGACCGACACGCCGCCCGGCGCCGGGCGCAAGCGGAAACGGTGGGGCTGCGCATCGATCACGCCCGTGACGACGATATTCACGGGCACCCGGTCGCTGGCCACGGCGCGCACGCCCATGGCCCCCACGATGGCGGCCTTGGCGCGATCGACGGACGTCGGTTCGGCCACGTACAGGGTCAGGGCTGGCAAGCCCGGTTCGCCGGACGAGCTGTCGCTGGCGCCCTCGCCCAGACCGATGGACACGCCCTGGATATTGCCGCCGTCGCTGAAGGCATCGGCGGCGCGCACGCCGGCCGCCTGCGCCAGGCCCTGGCGCATGCCGTCTTCGATGCTGCGCTTGATTTCCAGCAATTCCATGCTGACGCCGCTCAAGGCGTCGGGCATGTCCGCGACGGATGCGCTCTCGATCGTATTGTCGTCTTCGCCGGGGGCGGAGAATTGGCCGATGGCCTCTTCATCGTCCGCGCTTTGCCCCCGGCCACTGCTGCCTGGCGGGGTGCTGAAACCGTTCTCGTTGCCGATCATCATGTTCTCCTCGTGGGTCGTTCCGAAACACCAGTGTGGGCTGGCCGCGCCGGCCGGTATTGATCTGGATTGAACTGCGCAGGCACGCGGCGGCCCTGCGCCAAAAGGGCCAAGCGAGGGCAAAAATAGTTCCCTCGTCAAGGTTGAGCGAGATCAGGCGTGCGGACAGAGGCACCGCCATATACTTGACTGACAGGCTGGAACCGGGCCTGCTCCACGGCAGCAACGCCGGCAACGGTATGGATGGGGAAACAATGACGAGCCCTGGCATGACACGCCACGACGACGCGCCCGCGGGCGAGCAAGCAGGTCAGCATGCCGGTTTTATGCACGGCATGGCGGCCTGGGCGGAAAAACACCGCATCAGCCCATGGCGCGGCAGTTTTGCCGACTTTATCGAGCAAATCCTGCCCGGCCGCGCGGCCCTGCTGACGCGCAGCGCGCACCAGTACCTGTGGGACATGATGCGCTGGAACGGCCAGACCGATGACAGCGGGCGCTTTCGCTGCCGCCTGTTCGACGACGAGCTGTTCGGCATCGACGAGGCGATCGACCGCGTGGCCGCCTATTTCAAGGCGGCGGCCGCCGGCTCTGAAGTGGGCCGGCGCATGCTGCTGTTGCTGGGACCGCCATCGGGCGGCAAGTCGACCCTGGTGATCCTGCTCAAGCGGGGGCTGGAAGAATACAGCCACAGCACCGAAGGCGCGCTGTACGGCATCGCCGGCTGTCCCGTGCACGAGTCGCCGCTGCACCTGGTGCCGCACAGCATGCGCGCCGACTTTCGCGCCAGCTATGACGCCGAGCTGCATGGCGAACTGTGCCCCCATTGCCGCGCCCGGCTGGAAGAACAGTACGCGGGCGACTTCCTGCGCATGCCCGTCGAACGCATCCACCTGTCCGAGGCGGGCCGCTGCGGCATCGGCACGTATGCGCCGCACGACCCCACCACGGCCGACCTGGCCGACCTGGTTGGCTCCGTCGACCTGTCGAAAGTGGCGCAGTACGGCGACGAAGGCGATCCGCGCGCCTGGTCCTGGTCCGGCGCCGTGTATGCGGCCAGCCGCGGCATGCTGGAAATGATCGAAATCCTCAAGGTCAAGCGCGAATTCCTCTATTTACTGCTCACCCTGACGCAGGAAAAAAATGTCAAGGTGTCGCGCTTTCCCTTGATTTACCTCGACGAGACCATCCTCGCGCACACGAATCTGGCCGAATTTCGCAAATTCCTGCAAGAAAGCGAAAACGAGGCGCTGCTCGACCGCATGGTCATCGTGCAAGTGCCGTACACGCTCAATTACCGCGAGGAAGCGCGCATTTACCGCAAGCTGATCCAGGCGGCCGCGCCCGCTTTCCGCGACGTGCACCTCGATCCGCACGTGTTGCATGCGGCGGCCGTGTTCGCCATCCTCAGCCGCCTGCCCGAAGGCGAGGCCAAGGAAGCCGAGCTGGTCAAGAAGCTGCGCGTGTATGCGGACGAAGACGTCGACGACTTGCAGCATGCCGATATCCGCCGCCTGCGCGAGCGCGACAAGTCGCCCGACGAAGGCTTGTCGGGCGTGTCGCCCCGTTTCGTCATCAATGCGCTGTCGCACGCCATCATTTCCGCCCAGCGCAACAGCCTCTCCACCATGGATGTGCTGCTGGCCCTGAAGGATGGCATCGAAAGCGATGCGCGCATCGAACCGCGGCGCAAGCGCCAGTGGGTCGATTACCTGGTGCTCACGCGCAAGGATTTCTATAACCGCTGGGTCAAGGCCGACGTGCACAAGGCCCTGTTCGTGTCATTCGAGCAAGAAGCGCAGGACTTGCTGAACAAATATCTCGATGAAGTCGAAGCCATGCTCGACAACCGCCAGATCCGCGACCCCATCACCAGCGAAGAGCGGCGTCCCGACGAGCGCTTCCTGCGCGCCGTGGAAGAAAAAATCCATATCAGCGACGCGGGCAAGCAATCGTTCCGCCAGGAAGTGGTGCGCAAGGCCATGAGCGCCTTCAAGCGGGGCGAGGCCTTTGGACTGGGCAGCCATGCGCAATTGCACGATGCCATCCAGCAATATCTGTTCGAGCAGCGGCGCGATGTGCTGCGCCTGGTCGGTTCGGCCAAGCGCCCCGACGATGACGTGCGGGCCAGGATCTCCGCCGTCGAGCAGCGACTGGTGGACGAATATGGCTACGACGCCCATAGCGCGCGCGAAGCGCTCAACTACGTGACCACCTTGCTGGCGCAGGAATAAGCATGGCCGCCACGACCTCGCCTGCTTCCGCCGCGCCGGCCCTGGCGCGACCCTGGTACGGCTTGTTCTCGCGCGGCGCGCGCGACTGGCTGCGCCACAACCAGAAGGTGCGCGACGCCGTGCAGGCGCACTTGCCCGAGCTGATCGCCACGCCTGACCTGATCGGTGGACCGCAGCAGCGCACGGTGCAAGTGCCCATGCGCCTGCTCGACCATGCGCGGTTCCGCCTGGCGCCCGCGCGCAACAGCGTGGGCGCGGGCCAGGGCGATGGCCAGCCCGGCGATATCGTGCGCGCGGCCCATCCCGCTGCCACGGGCGGGAGCGGAACGCCAGGCGAAGGCGGCGATGGCGAGGGGGAGGTGCGCCTGCTACTGGAGTTTCCCATCGACGACATCCTCGACTGGCTGTGGGACGCTTTCGAGCTGCCGCACCTCAAACCCCGCCACCTGGGCGCGATCGACGACCTGCGGCTGGTGCACAGCGGCCTGGACCGCCATGGCGCCCGCTCACGCCTGGACCGGCGCCGCACCGTCAAGGAAGCGATCAAGCGGCGCGCCCTGCAAGCGCAGCCCGTCCCCTTCACCAATGATGACTTGCGTTACCGCCAGGTGCTGGCACAGCCCCGTCCCAGCACGAATGCCGTCGTGTTTTTCGTGCTGGACGTGTCGGCCAGCATGGCGCAAGCCGAGCGCAAATTGGCCAAATCCTTCTTTTTCTTTGCCTTGCAGGGCTTGCGGCGCAGGTATGCGCGCGTGGAAACGCGCTTCATCGCCCATACGACGCGCGCCTGGGAATTTTCCGAAGCCGAATTCTTCCAGGTCAACGGCATGGGCGGCACCATGGCATCGACCGCCTTTCAGCTGAGCCGCGAACTGCTGCAGCAACACTACGCGCCGGGGCGCTACAACGCCTATCTGTTCTATGCCTCCGATGGCGAGAATTTCAGCGAAGACCGGGCGGCCGCCAGCCTGGGCCTGGGCGAACTGACCGCCTTGCTCAACTATATGGGCTACGTGGAAACCTTGCCCGGCATGCCGCGCAGCCTGGAAACGGAAATGCACAGCCTGTGCGCCGAGCAGGAACGGCGGGGCTTGCCCTTGCACAGCAGCATCCTCAGCAAGCCTGACGATGTGTGGGCGGCCATCCGCACGTTCTTCCAGCACGAAGCGGCCGACACGGAGACAGCATCATGACGCGGCCTGACGCCCTGAACCACGGCGGTGCGCCAGACCAGGCCAACAAGGCCGACAGCGTCGACACCATGAGCCTGGACGGCTACGCGGCCCACATCGAAGCACTGGCGCGGGAACTGGGCCTGGAATTTGCGCCCGTCGAGTTCGAGCTGGTACCGGACAATTTCATGAACGAGATCGCCATCTATGGCTTGCCCGTGCGCATGCGCCACTGGTCGTTCGGCGTGCGCTACATCCACCAGCTCGTGCATCAGAAGATGGGCAATTCGCACATTTTCGAAGTCATGTTTCCCGGCGACCCTTGCCATGCCTACATGGCGGAACACAATTCCGTGGCCGAAAACACCCTCGTCATGGCGCATGTGCTCGGTCACGCCGACTTTGCCAGCCGCAATGCCCTGTTCCTGCGCTTCGGCGCCATGGCGGGCCAGCACATCCTGCAACAAAGCGCGGCGCGGGCGCAGCGTCTGGAAATAGCGCTGCAGCGCCACGGGCAAGAGCAGGTGGAAGCCGTGCTCGACGCGGCATTGGCGCTGGAACAGCACGTGGACATCCATGCCGAGCTGCACCGCCCGCCCTATGCTGCGGCATCGGGGCCGGCCGGCGTCGCGGGCACGCTAGACCAAGCCGCCGCTGACGACCCGTTTGACCGGCGCTACCGGCGCTTGCCCGGTGAGGCAGCCACCCTGGCGGCGCGCGAGGCGGCACGGGCACGCGTGACGCAGCGCCCGCTCCTGCCACCACAAGCCGAGTACGATTTATTATGGTTCATCGCACAGTATGGGGCGGAGCTGGCCGACTGGGAACGCGACATTTTTTTGGCCGTGCGGGAAGAGTCGTTCTACTTCTATCCCGTGTACGCCTGCCAGATCATGAACGAAGGCTGGGCCTCGTACTGGCATGCGCGGCTGCTGCGCGAAGCCGACTTCCTGCCTCCCGCATTGTATCTGTCCGCCATCAAGTCGCATTCGGACGTGGTGCGCCCTTTTGCGGGCGAGCACCAGCAGGCGCTGGCCGTCAATCCCTATCACCTGGGCTTTTGCATGTGGGAGCACATCATCGAGCGCGAAGGACTGGCGCGGGCGCGCCAGATTTGCCGCGACGACGATGATTACAGTTTCATCCGCAACTATCTGGACGGGGAACTGGCTGACCGCCTGGGCCTGTTCGTGCATGAAAGCCGCCGCGACGGCGAAACGCGCCTGGCCAGCCGCGACTTGCGGGCCATCCGCGAAGCCATCCTGGCGCCCAAATACAACTATGGCGCGCCGTGCATCGCCGTCACCCTGCTCAACGACGACGGCAGCCTGGTGCTGCGCCACGATCACCAGCGCGATGGGCGCGGCCTCGACCTGGAGCGGGCGGAACAGGTACTGACATACATTGCCCGCATCTGGCGCCGCCCCGTCACCCTGCATACGGCTGATTTTCGGGGCACGCCGCGCGTTCTGCGCAGCAAGAGCGAGGGCATACCGGAACCACCCGCGCCGGCAGCGTCATCAACAACGTCAGCAACGCCGACAGCGCCGCCCGTGCAATATTGAACGCTCACGCACGGCCAGCGTGTCCGGCCAGCGTGTCCCTCGGCATGGCCGGCCCGTCCCTCAAGCCAGGCCCGCCTGCGCCACATACCAGTCGATGGTGTGCCGCAAGCCTTGCGCCAGGTCGTGCGTGGGCACATAGCCGAGCAGGCGCGTCGCCTTGGTGATGTCCGCCTGCGAATGGCGCACATCGCCGGCGCGAAATTCGCCATATTCGGGTGCCAGCGGCACGTGCTGCGGGACGGCGGCCAGCAACATCTGCTGCATGCTGGCGTGCAATTGGGTCAGACTGGTGCGGCCGTTGACGGCCACGTTGTAGACCTGGTTGACGGCTGCCGGGTCGGTGCGCGTGGCGGCCAGGAGATTGGCTTGCACGGCATTGTGCACGAAGCAGAAATCGCGGCTGGTGGCGCCGTCGCCATGGATGTGCACGGCCTGGCCGTCCAGCATGGCGGCGATCCAGCGGGGAATGACGGCCGCGTAGGCGCCCAGCGGGTCTTGCCTGGGGCCGAAGACATTGAAATAGCGCAGCCCCACCGTCTGCATGGCGTAGCAGCGCGCGTACACCTGCGCGTACAGTTCATTGACATATTTACTCAAGGCATACGGCGACAGGGGCGCGCCGATGTGCTGTTCCACTTTCGGCAAGGCCGGATGGTCGCCATAGGTGGCGCTGGACGCGGCATACACGAAGCGCTGCACGCCCGCGTCGCGCGCGGCGGCCAGCATGTTCAGGAAACCGCTGACATTGACGGCATGGCACAGCAGCGGGTCTTCCAGCGAACGCGAGACGGAACCGAGCGCCGCCTGGTGCAGCACAACATCGACGGTGACGGACCCGCCCGGATCGGCACGGCCGTGCTCGCCCAAGCTGCTGCCGCCATCTGCCTCGCCGTCGCCGTCGCCATTGCTGGCGGCCGGCGCTGGTGCGCCGCACGCGCGCGCGCACGTTTGCGGGTCGCGGATATCGCCTTCGATGAAGGTGAAGCGCCGCCATGCCGCTTCGCCCACGCTGGCGCGCACTTGCTCCAGGTTATGCCGGTGGCCCGTCATAAAGTTGTCCAGGCCGCGCACTTCCTGGCCCAGTTGCAACAAGGTTTCCAGCAGGTGCGAGCCGATGAAGCCAGCCACGCCCGTCACAAGCCAGCGGCGCGGTTCGCTGGCAAGCTGCGCGCACGCTTGCGCGTAGGTGCCGGCAGCCGGGCCCGCCACGCCACCGGCTGACCCCTGCGCCGTGTCTGCTGCGGCATCGAAAGCGCCGGCCGCCATCACAGCCGCCACACGTGCAGGCCGCCGTCCTCCAGCGGACGGGGGTCGAAATGCGACTTGATGTCGATAAAGCAGCCGTTTTCCAGCACCTTGGCCTGGAAGTCGGCCAGCGGACGGGCCAGCAAGGCCTGGTGCGAGACGGCGCTGATGATGGCCTCGGCCCGCGGCAGCTGTTCCCAGCTTTCCAGGGTCAAGCCATATTCTTCCAGCGCTTCGCGGCCATCGGCGACGGGGTCGTGCACATGCACCTGCACGCCGTACGATTGCAGTTCGTGGATCATGTCGACCACTTTCGAGTTGCGCAGGTCGGGGCAATTTTCCTTGAAGGTCAGGCCCAGCACATTCACATGCGAACCCTTCAGTTTGAAACCGGCGCGCACCATTTCCTTGATGGTCTTTTCCGCCACGAATTTGGCCATGCCGTCGTTGATGCGGCGTCCGGCCAGGATCACATGCGGATGGTAGCCGAGCATTTCCGCCTTGTGCGTCAAATAATACGGGTCGACGCCGATGCAGTGGCCGCCCACCAGGCCGGGACGGAACGGCAGGAAATTCCATTTCGTGCCCGCCGCCTGCAGCACTTCCAGCGTATCGATGCCGATGCGGTCGAAGATGATGGCCAGTTCGTTCATCAGTGCGATGTTCAGGTCGCGCTGCGTGTTTTCGATGACCTTGGCCGCTTCGGCCACGCGGATGCTCGACGCCCGGTGCACGCCGGCCGCGACCACGCCTTCGTACAGGGCGGCCACCTTGTCCAGGGTGGCGTCGTCGTCGCCCGAGACCACCTTGCGGATGCTGTGCAGGGTGTGGTCCTTGTCGCCGGGGTTGATGCGCTCGGGCGAAAAGCCCACATGAAAATCTTCCTTCCAGCGCAGGCCCGAATGCCGCTCGAGGATGGGGATGCAGATTTCCTCGGTGGCGCCCGGATACACGGTGGACTCGTAGATGACGGTGGCGCCGCGCCGCATATGGCGGCCGACGGCCGCGCTGGCGCCGGCCAGGGCAGAGAAATCGGGGTTGTGCGCGCTGTCGACGGGCGTGGGCACGGCCACGACGATGAAATCGGCCAGTTGCAGCTCGGCCGGATCGCAGCCCACGCTCAGCCACTGCGCCGCGCGCAGCTGTTCCGTGCTCACCTCGCCCGTGGGGTCGACATGGTTGCGGTAGCTTTCTACCTTGCGTGCCGACAAGTCAACGCCGATGGTGCGCTGGCGCATGCCGAACGCCACGGCCAGCTGCAAGCCGACATAACCGAGCCCCACCACCGCCACCACGCCGGCTTTGTGATTCACGTTGCCATCCACCTTGCTGTCCATATGCATGTGCTCCCAATGGTTGCGGCCTGAGCATCGCCGTCCGGGAAATTCTACGGTCGCCGGCCCGGCCTTTCTTGAGCAGGAACAAGAAACACGGAGCGGCGGCAGGCAGGCGCGCGGAGAATCGGCGGCTTGTTGATCGCAATCAAGGAGAGCGGCGCCCATCTTTTTAAGCTAGGCCATGCCCATCTTTCACGCACGCCGCTACCGGAGACGTCCATGGCCCGTACCCTGCCCCGCCCTTTTCCCGGCTTGCCGGCCGCCGCGCTGTGCTGCACCCTGCTGCTACCCTTGCTGACGGGGTGCCACGGCACGCAGAGCAGCGCATCGCTGCTGGCCGACGCACAGCAGTACCGCCAGAAGGGCGAGGCGCGCGCCGCCATCATCCAATTGAAAAACCTGCTGCAAAAGGAACCGGACAATGCAGCGGCGCGCTTGCTGCTGGGCAGCATTTATATCGACACGGGCGAAGCGCTGTCGGCCGAGAAAGAATTGCGCAGGGCAAAGTCGCTGGGGATGGCGGCGCAGCAAGTGATGCCATTGCTGGGCAAGGCCTGGCTGATGCAGGGCCAGTTCGACAAGGTACTGGCCGAGATCGCCGATGATGCGGCGCAGCCCGCCAGCGTGCTGGCCCTGCGCGGCGATGCCTTGCTGGCCCTGGGCCGCAAGGACGAGGCGCGCGCCGTGTTTGCGCACCTGCTGGAAGCCCATCCCGACCAGGTCGAGGCCTTGCTGGGCCTGGCGCGGCTGGCGGCGCTGGAGCAGCAGGTGGCGGCGGCCGAGCTGCTGCTGGCCCAGGCGTTGAAAAGCGCGCCCGCCAACCTCGACGCCTTGCGGCTGCAGGGCGACCTGCAGCGCCTGCAAGGCAAGAACGGCGCGGCGCGCCTCGCCTACATGCAGATCCTCAAGCTCAAGCCGGACAATACCCAGGCGCATATCGACCTGGCCAACCTCGATCTCCTGGAAAACCGCTACCTGGAAGCGGCGGCCCAGCTGGCCACGGCGCGCAAGACGGCGCCCAACAGCCTGGGCTTGCTGCAGACCCAGGCGATGCTCGATTTCCGCCAGGGCAAGAACAAGGCGGCCCTGCAATCGTTGCAACTGGTGCTCAAGGCGGCGCCCGAGCACATGCCGTCCATTCTGCTGGCCGGCGCCGTGCAGCTGAAGCTGGGTTCGCCGCAACTGGCGGAAAGCTATCTGCAGCGCTTCCTGGCCGTCTATCCCAAACATCTGTACGCGCTCAAGATGATGGCGTCGATCGAACTGATGCGCGGCAAGACGGATGCCGCCCTCGATCTGCTGCTACCCGTGCTATCCACCTTTCCCGATGACGTGGAACTGCTGTCGCTGGCGGGCGAGGCGCATTTGCGCGCGCGCCGCTACGACAAGGCCGCGGCGTATTTCGAAAAGGCCAATACCCTGGCGCCGGACACGGCCAGGCTGCATGCGGCGCTGGGCATCAGCCACCTGGGCTTGGGCGAGAACAGCCGTGCCATCGACGAACTGGAACGCGCCAGCATGCTCGACAAGAGCACGCCGCAGGTGGGCACCATGCTGGTGCTGACCTTGCTGCGCAACCAACAGAACGACAAGGCCCTGGCCACCGTCAAGATGCTGGAACAGCAGCAGAAAGGCACGAATCCCCTGCTGCTGAACCTGAAAGGCGGCGTCTACATGGCCTTGCGCGACGTGCCCGCCGCGCGCGCCAGTTTCGAGCAGGCACTGGCGATGGACCCTGTCTATCTGCCCGCGCTGAACAACCTGGCGCAACTCGACCTGGCCGGGAAAAAGCCGGAACTAGCGAAACAGCGCTTCGAGCGGGCGCTGGCGAAAGCGCCGAAAAATGCCGACCTGTGCGCGGCGCTGGCCAAGCTGGCCGCCTCGCAAGGCAAGACGGACGAGGCGCGGCGCTGGCTGGAGCGGGCCCACCGCGACAATCCCGACGCCGTCGCGCCGGCCCTGCTGCTGAGTAACTTTTACCTGAAGACGGGCGCGCCCGACAAGGCGCTGGAACTGGCACGCACCCTGCAGTCGGGCCACCCGGGCGACGCCGATGCGCTGGCCCTGCGGGCACAGGTCGAATATGGCGCCGGCCAGACGCAGGCGGCGCTCGACAGCTACAGCAAGCTGGCCAGCATGCAGCCGGCGTCGGCACCGCTGCAGATGCGCATCGCCAGCCTGCACCTGGCGCTGAACGACCGCCAGAATGCGCTGCAAGCGGCCAAGCGGGCGCAATTGCTCGATCCCACGCTGCTCGAAGCACGCGTGGTCGAAGTGGCGCTGCTGCTGGGCCTGAACCGCCAGCACGACGCGCTGGCCGTGGCGCGCCAGGTGCAGGAACAGCAGCCGAAGCTGGCGGCCGGCTACAAGCTCGAAGGCGACGTGCTGATGGCGCAGAAACTGCCGCAGGAAGCCGTCAAGCTGTACCAGCACGCCATCCAGCTCAGCAATATTGGCCCCATGCAGGTGCAGCTGTACCGCGCCATGCAGGCCGCGGGCCAGCTGCGCGAAGCCGATGCGCGCATGGCGGCCTGGCTGAAGGACAAGCCCGACGACCTGGGCGTGCGCACCTACCTGGCCGGCGCCAAGCTGGCGGCCAAGCAATACGGCGCAGCCATCGAACAGCTGCAGTACATCGTTGCCAAGGACACGGCCAATGTGGCGGCGCTGAACGACCTGGCCTGGGCTTACCAGCAAGAAAAAGATCCGCGCGCGCAGGCGACGGCCGAGCAGGCGCTCAAGCTGGTGCCGGACAACCCCATCGTACTCGACACCCTGGGCTGGATCGTGCTGGAACAGGGCGACGTCAAGCGCGCGACCACCGTGCTGCGCAAGGCGGCCGGTCTGGCGCCGAAGTTGCCCGAAATCCAGTACCACCTGGCCGCGGCGCTGGCGAAATCGGGCGACAAGCCGGGGGCGCGCAAGCAACTGGAACAGCTGCTTGCCGCCAACAAGGAATTCCCGCAGCGGGCCGAGGCGCAGGCCTTGCTGACCCAGCTCTAGGCCATGCTGGCGCACACGGCCCTGCCCGGTCTGGCGGCGCGGCTGCTGGCTCTGCTGGCTGGCGCGGCCTGCATGCTGGCCCTGCGCCATTATCCGCTGGGCCACGGCTGGCCCGGCCTGCTGTTTGCCGCCCTGCTGCCCGCCTATTTCCTGCTGCTGTGCTGGCGTCCCGCCTGCTGGCTGTTCTGCGTGCCCGCCCTGCTGCCCGTGCTCGACCTGGCGCCGTGGACGGGCTGGTTCTTCCTCGAAGAAATCGACGTGCTGCTGTTGCTGACGGTAGCCTGCGGCTATTGGCGCCTGGGCGGAATGCCCCAGGGTGCAGCGGCGCGGCTGTCGCCGGCCGCCCGCGCCTGCCTGCTGCTGTGCAGTCTGGCCTGGCTGGCAGCGCTGCTGCGCGGCGTGCTGCCACTGCCGCCCCCCGATGTTTATGCCTGGGATAACTACCTGAGCCCCTACAACAGCTTGCGAGTGGGCAAGGCCTGGGCCTGGAGCATGCTGCTGCTGCCACTGCTGCTGCGCGACGGGGAGCCGTCCGCCCTGCGCCGCTATGCGCTGCCAGGCATGCTGGCCGGGCTGGCCATGGTCTCGCTGTTCGCGCTGTGGGAACGGGCCGTGTTTCCCGGTTTGACGAACCTCTCCAGCGACTACCGCATCACGGCGCCATTTTCCGCCATGCACACGGGCGGCGCCGCGCTGGACGGTTACCTGGCCCTGAGCCTGCCATTTGCGGCACTGTGGCTGGCGCGCGCGCGCAGCCGCTGGCAAGCGGCGCTGGCCTTGCTGCTGCTGGCACTGGCCCTGCACGCGGCATGCACCACCTTTTCACGGGGCCTGTACGCGGCCCTCACGGCGGCCGTGCTGCTGGCCATGTGGCAGACCTTGCGGACAGCCCCCGGCGCGGCGCGGCGCCCGACGGGCCGGCGACCCATGCGCAAACCCTTGCTGATGCTGCTGCTGGCCGGCCTGGGCACCGTCCTGCTCGTGACCATGTTCAGCGCGGCCGGCTACCGGGGCTTGCTGGCCGCCGTCGTCCTGCTGGCGGCCAGCTTCGTGCTGGCGGCGCGGCCCTTGCCGTGGCGCCTGGCACCGGCCAGCCTGCTGTGTGCGCTGTGCCTGCAGGGGTTGCTGGCCAGCTGGTGGCCGGCAGGGGCCGGCCCGGAGGCTGCCGGCTGGCTGAAAGGCCCGTATTTCCTGTTCCTGCTGGCCGCCGTGCTGCTGGCGGGCGCGCTGCTGCCCGGCACCCTGTGGCCGGGCGGTACTGCCGGCAAAGGCCTTGCCAGGCCGGTCCTGGCGATGATGGCGTGGACCATGCTGGCGTGCAATCTCGTCTGGATAGGCTGGCACTGGGCCGGTGCTCCCGCCCTGGCGCCGGCCGCGCTGGTCGTGTTGCTGGCCATGCTGATGCTGTGCAATGGACGCTTGCGCGCGCCGCTGTGGCGGCTGGACCGGGCCAGCCTGAGCATCGCGGGCGCGGCAGGCATCCTGCTGTTGCTGGCCATCCCCGTCTCGGCCAGCTATTACGCCACCGAACGTTTCGCCACCACGGCTTTCGACCTGCAAGGCCGCCTGCGTCATTGGCGGCAAGTGCTGGCCATGCAGCCGTCCGGCTGGGGCGATCAGCTGTTCGGCATGGGCATGGGCAGCTTTCCTGCCACGTACTACTGGCACAATCCGGGGCGCGAAGTGCCAGCCAGCATCGCCTATGCAGAGGATGACGGCGCGCCTGGCAACTCCGGCAACACGTTTGTGCGCCTGGCCAGTCCCGGCTACAGCGCAGGCTATGGCGAACTGCTGCGGCTGCTGCAACGCCTGCCGCTACAGCCGGCCACGCACTACACGCTGGCGCTGGACGTGCGCCGAAGCGGCCCCATGCCCGTGCTGCAGGTGCGCCTGTGCCAGCGGCAATTGCTGTACGCACAAGGTTGCGTGCCTATCCCCCTGCGCCTGCAGGCGCCGCCGCCTGGCAGTCCCGTGCCGGCCTGGCAGCACTATGAAGTGCCGTTCGACAGCGGGTCGCTGGGCGCGGGCGCCTGGCTGCTGCGCCCGCCCGTGCAGCTGGAACTGGCGGCCAGCGGCACGGCCACCTCGTCCGTGATCGACGTGGACAATCTGAGCCTGCGCGCACCGGGCGGCGAGGAATTGATCGCCAACGGGCGCTTTACGCAGGCCAACAATTACTGGTTTTTCAGCAGCGACCACCATCACTTGCCGTGGCATATCAAGAGCCTGGCGCTGCATGTGCTGGTGGAAACGGGCTGGTGCGGTGCACTGTCCCTGCTGGCCCTGCTTTCTCTGGCCGGCCAGCGCCTGCTGCGCCAAGCCACGCGGGGCAAGCCGTGCGCGCTGGCCTGCGCCGCCGCCCTGCTGGGTTTTCTCGTCGTCGGCCTGTTCGACAGCCTGCTCGACGTGCCGCGTATCGCCCTGCTGTGCTATCTGATGCTGCTGTGCGCATTGCTGCAGCCCCCGCAACCTCCTTCCCCTGAAAGTGCGCCGCCATGAAAGCCCTGCCATGGACATACTTCTCTGCCCTGCTGTCCGGCCTGGTCCTGGCTGTGGCCAGCGCGCCCTGCCGTGCCGACCAGGCCCTGGCGCAAGTCATTGCGCGCGTGAAGCCTTCCATCGTCGGCGTGGGCAGCCTGCAAGCGACGCGCACGCCGCCCTTGAATTTCCTCGGCACGGGTTTCGTGGCGGGCGACGGCTTGAGCGTGCTGACCTGCGCCCATGTGATTCAAAAACTGCTCGATGCCAATCCGGACGAAGTGATCGGCATACTCACGGGCCAGGGCGAGGCGGCGCAATTTCGCCCCGCCAAAATCCAGTCGCTGGACACGGAGCACGACCTGGCCCTGCTGCGCCTGGCTGGCGCGCCCCTGCCGGCCCTGGCGCTGGGCGACGCGGCCACGGTGCGCGAAGGCCAGGCCATGGCCTTTACGGGGTTTCCGCTCGGTACCTTGCTGGGTCTGCACCACGTGACGCACCGCGCCACCGTATCGTCGCTGACGCCGGTGGTCAGGCCCAGCGCCACCGCGCAGCGCCTCGACACCCGGCGCCTGGCGCAACTGCAAAAAGCGCCGTACACGGTGTTCCAGCTGGACGCGACGGCGTATCCAGGCAGCAGCGGCAGCCCCCTGTTCGATCCCGAGACCGGTCTCGTCTACGGCATCGTCAACATGGTGTATGTAAAAGGACTGAAAGAGGCGGCCATCACCGCGCCCAGCGGCATCACCTACGCGATCCCGGGCAGCCACATGCAGGCGATCTTGCTGAAAAACAAATGAGTCAGTTGCGCCCCTGCCTGAGCCGGTCGGTAATGCCAGGCTCATCCCATGTCGGAAAAAAAAAGGGGTAAAACGACCGTTCACCCCCATGCTGTTCCATCATGCCGCCGTACTTGCGGATCTGGGCCCCCATGTAGTCGAGGTCCAGGCGCAGCAATACCGCCGGCGCGCCCACGCGCGTGCACTCTCGCTCGCCGCCGAAATCCTTGAAACCCAGCATGCGCTTGTAAAACACCACATGGCGGGGATTGACTTCGATCACGTAATCCGTAAAGCCGTGAATATTGTGGGCATAGATATAAGAAATATGAATCAGCGCGGCGAACACGCGCTTACTCACGCCCTTGTCGATGGCCAGGCGCGACGGTTCGCACAGGCGCCGGCCCTGCTCGCGCAGCACGTCGAGCTTGTCGCGGAAGTTTTCATCGGCGGGCAAGCCTGTCTCGTCATTGTCCAGGCACAGGGTCATGGTGCCGACGGTGGAGCCTGCCGTTTCCGCAAACAGGGTGATTTTATTTAACGCATGTGCGATGCCGGGATCGACGGCATAACCGCGCCAGCCGTACATCTTGCGGATCAGCAAACTGGCCGCCTCGCGCCGGCCACGCGAATTGGCCATGCGGATATGAAAGCGCTGCAAGTCGAGCTCGTGCTCCATCGCCGGGTCGATCTGGCCCTCGCCCACGACCAGGTCACTGAAAGTGCCAGGCGTGTCGAAGGAAATAATAGGTTCATCTTCAAAGCTCATCTTGTCCTCACGTTCATCGGCAGCCGTCGAGACGGACTGAAGCCAATGCCTTGTGACAAGATAAAAAGCAGAGAAGTTCCCGCCACTATCTAAAAAAACAGAAGATAGTGCCTATAGATGGCAAAATTGCACGCTGAAATTTGCAAAAAAGTACAAAATGGCAAATATAAATGCTGTTTTAGCATTGTTGAGATCGTTTCTAAAAAAAGCTCTCCGGTATCAACAGCACATCGCCCGGCCGCATCATGACGTTCGCGGAAATATCGCCACTCTTGAGCAGATCGTCCAGGCGCACGCCCAGCTGCTGCTGGCTGCCGTCGCGCATGCGGATGATGCTGGCCTTGTTGCCGGCGGCAAAGTCCGTGATGCCGCCCACGGCGATGAGCACGTCCATCAGCGACATGCCCAGGCGGTACGGCAGCGCCTGCGGCTTGGCCGCTTCGCCGATGACCCGGATCTGCTCGCCATACGGGCCCGAGAAATTGGTGACGATGACCGTCACCACCGGTTGCTGGATAAACTTGCCCAAGGCTTGCTCGATATCGCGCGCCAGCTGGGTCGAGGTCTTGCCGCTGGCGGCCAAATCCTCCACCAGCGGCGTGGTGATCTTGCCATCGGGCCGCACGGCCACCGTCAGCGACACTTCCGGATTGCGCCAGACGATGATGTTGACGGAGTCACCCGGGCCGATCAGGTAGTCGTGCATGGGGGCGCTGTCGTCGGCGGGCGCCAGCGGATAGCGTGTGCGGCAGCCCCCCAGCAAGCTGGCGGTGCACGCCAGGAGCAGCGTGTGGCATACAAAAGCACGGCGAAACGGATTCATGCAGGACCTCTTCGAGTCGATGGCGCGTCCATGGCAGGCCCCGCAGAACCAGCCTGGGCCGCGAACTTCCTATGATTATTAAAACCCGGCAAGTGAACCTTGAGGCGTATCAAGAAGCAATCATCTTGGGAAATTTTGCTTCACAGGCGCCCTATACTTTGCATACTCAACAGGCAATTATTTCTTGCAAGATGCCGTTGTCCGCGCCGCCCAGCCATCGACCGTGCAGCACCGTCACCTGAAGGAAGCGACATGGAGCAATTGATACAGCAACTGCTTTCCAGCCTGAAAGGCATCTGGAAGTACCGCTGGCATGCGGTGCTGGTGGCGTGGCTGGTGGCGATCGTCGGCTTCATCAGGGTCATTACGCTACCCGACGACTTCCAGACGTCGGCGCGCGTGTTTGTCGATACGCAAACCATCCTCAAGCCGCTGTTGGCCGGCATGACCAGCGTGCCGAACACGGAACAGCAAGTGGCCATCATGAGCCGCACCCTGCTCAGCCGCCCCAACGTGGAGCGCGTCATGCGCATGGTCGACCTCGACCTCGATTCGAAGACCGTGCGCGAACACGAAGCCCGGCTCGATGAGCTGATGAGCCGCATCAAGATCAGCGGCACCAACGCCTACGATATCTACACCATCAGCTACAGCGGGCGCGACCCCAAGCTCGTGCGCGACGTGGTGCAAAGCCTGCTGACCATCTTTGTCGAAGGCAGTTTCCAGGGAAAAAAGGGCGATTCGCAGAAAGCGGTGCAGTTCATCGACGAGCAGATCAAGAATTACGAGGACAAGCTGAGCGCGGCGGAGAACCTGGTGAAGGAATTCAAGATCCGCAACAACCTGCTGTTGCCGCGCCAGGGCATCGACTATGGCAGCCAGCTGCTGATGTCATCCGATAGCCTGAACAATGCCAAGCTGGAACTGGTCGAGGCCGAGCAGGCGCGCAAGGCCATCCTGAGCCAGATCGAAGGCGACGAACCCGTGCTCGACCTGGAGCCGAACGCGGCGGCCATCACGAACCCGGAACTCGATGAGCGCATCGCCTCGCTCAACAAGAATCTGGACAGCCTGCGCATGCAATTTACGGAGTTGCATCCCGACATCATCGCCTCGAAGCGCCTCATTGCCCAGCTGGAAGAGCGCAAGATCGAGGAAAGCAAGCTGAAAACGGCGTCCGGCGACCCGGGCAAGAACTACAGCCCCATGCTGCAGCAGCTGAAGGTGGCGCTGACGGACGCGGACGCCAAGGTGGCCGCCATCCGCGCCCGCGTGCAGGAATACAACGCGCGCAATGAGCGCCTGCTGGCGCAAAGCAATGCCGTGCCCGAGGTGGAATCGCAGCTGGCGCAACTGA
Organism: Janthinobacterium sp. 64; assembly: GCF_002813325.1. Classification (NCBI taxonomy): domain Bacteria; kingdom Pseudomonadati; phylum Pseudomonadota; class Betaproteobacteria; order Burkholderiales; family Oxalobacteraceae; genus Janthinobacterium; species Janthinobacterium sp. 64. The sequence continues at coordinate 879,133 of NZ_PHUG01000001.1, forward strand.
ACCGCGACTACATCATCAACAAGGAAAACTATGAAAAGCTGATCGGCCGGCGCGAAGCGGCCAAGCTGTCGGGCGAACTCAGTTCCACCACCGAGATGATGGCCTTCAAGATCATCGACCCGCCCACGGTGCAATTTGCGCCCGTCGGCCCGAACCGTCCGCTGCTGTTTTCCGCGGCGCTGGGCGCGGCCCTGGTGGCCGGCATCGCCACGGCGCTCCTGATCAGCCAGGTGCGCCCCACTTTCCTCAGCCCCTCCGAACTACGCGATGCCACGGGCCTGAATGTGCTGGGTACGGTATCGATGAACTGGACGCCGCTGCAGCAGGTGCGCCGCCACCGCGCCCGCTATGCCTTTGCCGGCTGCCTGGGCAGCCTGTTCCTGCTGTACGGCGGGGTCATGACGGCCGCGCTGCTGAAATTCTAGAGCCCAAGGAGCGACGATGAGCAGCAAGGACAGCGGCAAGCAGGAACCCACCATCCTCGGCGTGGCCGAGGCTGGCGTTCCCTATACGGTGAACGGTACGCAGGGCGCGGACGCGGCCCGCTCGCGCCAATACCGCCCCCTGAACCTGGACCGGCTGGCCGAGCAAGGCATGCTCACGCACGATGGTGGGCGCAGCGCGGTGGCCGAGGATTTTCGCATCATCAAGCGCCCGCTGCTGCGCCAGGCGCGCGCCAGCGGCGCCGACGCCATCCGCCACGGCAACCTGATCGTCGTCACCAGCGCCATGCCCGGCGAAGGCAAGACGTATTGCGCCGTCAACCTGGCCATGAGCATCGCCATGGAAATGGATATCACGGTGCTGCTGGTCGATGCCGACGTGGCGCGCCCGTCCGTGCTGAAAGTGCTGGGCCTGCCGCCGGAACCGGGACTGATGGACGTGCTGCTCGACCCGCAGCTGGCCATGGCCGACGTGATCCTGAAAACCAACGTGGCCAATCTGAGCATCCTGCCCGCCGGGCGCAGCAACAAGCACGCGACGGAATTGCTGGCCAGCCGCGCCATGAGCCGGTTGCTGGCCGAGATCGCCAGCCGCTATGGCGACCGCGTCGTCGTCTTCGATTCGCCGCCCCTCTTGATCACCAGCGAAGCGCACGCGCTGGTGGGGCAGATGGGACAGGTGGTGATGGTGGTCGAGGCGGAAACGACGACCCAGCACGCCGTCAAGGAAGCGCTGCGCCAGATCGAAGCGTGCGAACACATTCATTTGATCTACAACAAGACCAAATCGTTCCCCGGCAACGACTACTACGGCTATGGCCATTACGACTAGCCGCCGGGTGAAGCTACCGCTGGCGCTGCCGCCGTTGCTGCCTTTGCTATCTTTGCTGCTGCCTCTGCCGGCCAGCGCTGTCGACTGGCTGGTGAAACCGTCGCTGCGCCTGCGCGAAAGCTATACGGACAATGCGCTGCGCGCGCCGCCGGGCAAGGCGCAATCGGACTTCATCACGGAAATCGCGCCCGCCATCGCCCTCATCGGCACGGGTCCGCGCCTGCGCGTGAACCTCGATTACAGCTGGCACAAATACTTCTCGGGGCAGCGCGGCAACAGCGACAACCACGACTTGCACGCCGCAGCCGACGCCGAGCTGGTGCAGGACTGGTTCTTCATCGATGCCAACGCCAGCGTGAGCCGGCGCAACATCTCGCCGTTCGGCCCCCAATTGATAGCCGAGCTGCCCGACACGGACAATACCAGCACGGTACGCACCACTGGCATCAGCCCCTACCTGCGCCACCGCTTCCGCGGCCTGGCCACAACCGAACTGCGCTACACGCGCATTACGGTAGCCAGCGGCGGCGAATTGCTGTCCGTACACAGCGACGAGATGGAATTGCTGCTCAGCGGCGAACCGCGCGGCCAGGGCTGGACCTGGAACGCCAGCCACGATGTGCGCCGCACGCAGGACAGCAAGCTGGCGCCCGTGCGCATGCAGCGCAGCAGCGTGGGCCTGCGCTATCCGTTCAGCAGAAAATGGGCGGCCACGGCCAGCGCCGGCATGGAAAAGGAAGGCTATATATCGAGCAACGGCAAGGCGCCGGAAGGCCGTTTCTGGTCGCTGGGCGGCGTGTGGACGCCGTCGCCGCGCACCAGCCTGGCCTTCAGCACGGGCAAGCGCTTTTTTGGCCATACCTACAGCCTCGATGCCAACTTCCTGCAGCGCCACACCAACTGGCAACTGAGCTACAGCGAAGACATCACCACCATGCCCACGCAGTTTGCGCGCCTGGGCGACCGCGACGCAGGCCAGCTGCTCGATCAATTATGGAGCGGCCTCTTTCCCAACGCGCGCGACAGGCGCTTGCGCATCAATGCCTTCCTGCGCTACGCCAACAGCCTGGGGCCGGAACGGGGCGCCATCAATTACTTCAGCCACCGCTATTTCCTGCAAAAGCAGCTGAAGCTGACGATGGCGCGCGCCACGGCCAAAAGCACGCTGGTCGCCGGCGTCACGGCCGTCGACCGCACGGCGCAAACGGCCAGCGGCATCGACAGCGCCTTGCTGCCCGGCATGGAGTTCGGCAGCGAAGACCGCACGCGCCAGATCGGCGCCAACGTGGGCTGGAACTGGCAAGCCAGTTCGCGCACCAGCGTGAGCGTCAATGCCGGCTACGCCGGCGTGCGCTCGCTGAGCGTGCCCCGGCGCGACAACAACATTACCGTGACGGCCGGCTACAGCCGCATCCTGCAGCCGGACATGACGGCCAGCATCGATGTGCGGCACATGCGGCACGCCAGCAACCGGGGCGGCAACTACCGCGAAAACGGCGTCAGCGCCACGCTCACCATGCAATTCTAAGGAGCCCGCAATGTCTGACCCTTCGCTTGCGTCCGCCGCGCCCGCGCACCTGCTGTGCGTGGTGGCCGCGCGCCCCAACCTGATGAAAATGGCGCCCATCCTGGCCGCCCTGGCGCGCCGTGCGCCCGCCGTGCGCGTCACCCTGCTGCATACGGGACAGCATTACGACACGGCCATGAATGGCCAGCTGTTTGCGGACCTGGACATGCGCCCGCCCGACATCTGCCTCGACGTGGGCTCCGGCAACCATGCGCAGCAGACGGCCGAGATCATGCGCCGCTTCGACGCCGTGCTCGACGCGCACCCGCCGCTGGCGCCCGATGCCGTGCTGGTCGTGGGCGACGTCAATTCCACCCTGGCGTGCGCGCTGGTGGCGGCCAAGCGGAACATTCCCGTGATCCACGTCGAGGCGGGCCTGCGCAGCAGCGACCGGCACATGCCCGAGGAAATCAACCGCGTGCTGACGGATCAATTGTCCGATCTGCTGCTGACCAGCGAGGAAGGCGCGCGTGCCAACCTGCTGCGCGAAGGCATCGCCCCCGAACGCATCCATTTCACGGGCAACGTCATGATCGACAGCCTGCGCCAGCAACTGCCGCGCGCAGTAACGCCCGCCACCACCCTGCGCGCGCACGGCCATGCCTGCCCGCCCGCGTATGGCCTGCTGACCTTGCACCGGCCATCGAACGTGGATGATGCGGCGCAGCTGCAAACGCTGCTGCAGGCGCTGGGCCAATTGTCGCAGCAACTGCCGCTGCTGTTTCCCATCCACCCGCGCACCCTGGCCGGCCTGCGTCTGGCGGGCCTGGAACCGCTGCTGGCGCGGCATGGCATCGTCCGCCTGCCGCCGCTGGGCTACCTGGAAATGCTGGGCCTGATGCAGGGCGCGCGCCTGGTGCTGACCGATTCCGGCGGCATCCAGGAAGAAAGCACGGCCCTGGGCGTACCTTGCCTGACCTTGCGCGACAATACGGAGCGGCCCGTCACCGTCAGCGATGGCACGAACACGCTGGCCGGCACGCAGCCGGCAACCATTCTCGCGCTGGCGCGGGGCGTCCTCGACACAGGAGGCAAGCGGGGCCGCATTCCGCCCCTTTGGGATGGCCACGCCGCCGAGCGCATCGCCGCCGTCATCGCGCCCTGGCTGGCGGCGCACCGGGGGCCGCCATGACGCCGCCGGTGATACTGCGCAACGCGCTGACCATCGACGTGGAAGACTATTTCCAGGTGTCGGCCTTCGCGCCGCACATCGCGCGCGCCGACTGGCCCCGCCTGGAATGCCGGGTCGAGGCCAACGTCGAGCGCATCCTGCTGCTGCTGGAAACGCGCCGCATCCACGCCACCTTTTTTACCCTGGGCTGGATTGCCGAGCGCTATCCGGCCATGCTGCGCCGCGTGGCCGGCGCGGGGCATGAGGTGGCCAGCCACGGCTATGCGCACCTGCGCGCCTGCGACCAGCTGGCCGCGCAGTTCGCCGACGATGTGCGCCGCAGCAAGACCATCCTCGAGCAATTGACGGGGCTGCCCGTGCTCGGCTACCGGGCGCCCAGCTTTTCCATCGGCGCGGCCAATCTGTGGGCCTTCGACGTGCTGCAGGAGGCGGGCTACCGCTACAGTTCCAGCATCTATCCGATCCGCCACGACCATTACGGCATGCCCGATGCTCCCCGCTTCGCCTGGCGCCCACGCGGGCCGCACGGCATGCTGGAATTGCCCGTCAGCACAGTGCGCTTGCGGGGGCGCAACCTGCCGGCCGGCGGCGGCGGTTATTTCAGATTGATGCCGTATGCACTGTCGCGCTGGCTTTTGCGACGCATCAATTCGCGCGACGGGCAAGCTGGCATATTCTATTTTCATCCTTGGGAACTCGATCCCGGCCAGCCGCGCCCGCCGGGCCTGAGCGCGAAAACGCGCTTTCGCCACTACCTGAACCTGGGGCGCATGGAAGCGCGGCTGGCGCGCCTGACGGCCGACTTCACCTGGGACCGCATGGACCGTATTTTTTTGGAAAGCACATGATGCACGAGGCCAGCCTTCCTGCCGACCGGTCGCCGTCCAGCGCCGCCATTGCCGTACGGTCCCTGCAGGCACACGAGCATGCGCGCTGGGATGCCTTTGTCGAGGCCTGTCCCGACGCCACCTTCTTTCACCGCGCCGGCTGGCACACCATCCTGCAGCAAGGGTTTAAACACGACTGCCATTTCCTGTACGCGGAACAGGACGGGCGCATCGCCGCTGTCTTGCCGCTGGCGCATGTGCGCAGCCGATTGTTCGGCTCGGCCCTCGTCTCGCTGCCGTTTTGCGTGTACGGCGGCATCGCCGGCGGCAGCACGGCCGCGCGACTGGCCCTGGACGAAGCGGCGCTGGCGCTGGCGCGGCGCCTCGGCGTGGGGCACCTGGAATACCGCTGGCGCGAGGTGCCAGAAAGTGCAGACCCTCCCTGGCTGTACAAACCGCTGTACGCGACCTTCCGCCGTCCCCTGCTCCCGGATGCCGAACAGAACTTGCTGGCCATTCCCCGCAAGCAGCGCGCCGTCGTGCGCAAGGCCATGGCCGGCGGCCTGCACAGCGCCATCGACTATGATCTCCAGCGTTTTTACCCGATCTATGCCGCCAGCGTGCACCGGCTGGGCACGCCCGTCTTTGCGCGCCGCCATTTTGCCCTGCTGCGCGCGGTGTTTGGCAGCGCTTGCGAGATACTCACCGTCTACCACGGCCAGCAGGCGCAGGCCAGCGTGATGCTGTTCTATTTCCGCGATGAAGTGCTGCCGTATTACGGCGGCGGCACGCCGCTGGCGCGCAGCACGGGCGCCAATGACTTCATGTACTGGGAAGCGATGCGCCGCGCCTGCGCGCGCGGTTACCGCCTGTTCGATTTCGGCCGCAGCAAGCTCGGTACGGGGGCATACGACTTCAAGAAGAACTGGGGCTTTGCGCCGCAGCCGCTGCCGTATGCCTACCAGCTCGTGCGCGCCACGGCCTTGCCGGAAGTCAATCCTCTGAATCCCAGATACGCGCTGTTCATCCGCGCCTGGCGCCGCCTGCCGCTGCCGCTGGCCAACCTGCTGGGGCCGCATATCGTGCGGCAACTGAGCTAAGCGACGGGACCCACCATGCGCGAACTACTATTCCTCGCCCACCGCCTGCCGTATCCGCCCAACAAGGGCGACAAGATACGCTCGTGGCACATGCTGCAGTACCTGAGCCGGCATTTCCGCGTGCACCTGGGCTGTTTCATCGACGATGACGACGACTGGCAGCACGCGAAAACCGTGGCTGCCCTGTGTGCCAGCACGCGCTTCATTGAATTGCGGCGCGGCACGGCCCGCTGGCGCGCCTTGCAGGCGCTGCTGTCGCGGCAAGCCATGAGCGTGCAGTACTACCGCGATGCGCGCCTGCTGCAATGGGTCGACGGCTTGCTGTCGTGCGGCAAGGTGCGCCACGCGCTGGCCTTTTCCGGGCCCATGGCGCAATACATCGACGGCAGCGCGGGCCGCGCCCTGCACCGCGTGATCGATTTCGTCGACGTCGATTCCGACAAATGGCGCCAGTACGGCGACAGCAAGCCGTGGCCACTGTCGCTGCTGTACCGGCGCGAAGCGCAGCTGCTGCTGCAGTACGAGCGCCATATCGCCCAGCAGTTCACGGCCGCCAGCTTCGTCTCGCCCGCCGAAGCGGCCCTGTTCCGCCAGTGCGCCCCGATGGCGCGGCGCAAGACGGGATTTTTCAACAACGGCGTCGACACGGACTATTTCGCGCCGATGCCGGCGCAGAGCGCCTTCTATCCGCCCGGCGTGCAGGTGCTGGTGTTTACCGGCGCCATGGATTACTGGCCCAACATCGACGCCGTGCAATGGTTCGTGCGCCACGTCTGGCCCGCGCTGCGGCGCCAGTTTCCCCAGCTGCAGTTCTATATCGTCGGCAGCGCCCCCGTGCCCGCCGTGACGGCGCTGGCCAAGATACCTGGCGTGGTGGTGACGGGCAAGGTGCCCGACATCCGGCCCTACCTGGCCGGCGCGGCGCTGGCCGTGGCGCCCCTGCGCATCGCCCGCGGCGTACAAAACAAGGTGCTCGAAGCGATGGCGATGAGCAAGATCGTGCTGGCCACGCCGCAGGCGCTCGAAGGCATCGCCGCCCAGCCGGGCCTGGAACTGCTGCTGGCGCGCGATGACGCCGAATTCATCCACCATGCGGCGCGCGTGCTGCGCAACGCCCGGGGCGGCGGGGCCGAAGGCAGCGGTGCGGCCATCGGCGCGGCGGCGCGCCAGCTGGTTTTACAGGATTACAACTGGGAACGCAATCTGCGCGGCCTGGGCGCCATGCTGGGCCTGCCTGCCGGGACCGAAGCCGAGGCCGCTGCCAGCGGTCTCGCCGCGCCTTTGCTGCCCGTGCGGGAACCATCCACATGAGTGTTCAGCTCGACCAGGTGGCCCGCTTGCCGGATGCGGCCGTCTTGCCGCATGCGCAGGGCCAGCAGCAAGCCATGCTGCTCCTGCTGCTGGCCCTGGCCGCCATCGTGCTGCTGTACCACGCCACCTTCTGGTCGATGCTGGAACTGTGGTCGCGCTCGCAAACCTTTGCGCACGGTTTCCTGATCGTGCCCATCAGCTGCTGGCTGGCCTGGCGCCAGCGCGCCCGCCTGGCCGCGCTGGCGCCTCAGCCGTCGCGGCCAGGCTTGCTGCTGCTCGGTGCGCTGGGCCTGGCCTGGCTGCTGGCCGACGCCGCCAATGTGCCCGTGGTGGAACAATATGCGGCCACGGCCATGCTGCCGGCCTGCGTGCTGGCCATCCTCGGCTGGCCGGCCGTGCGCCTGCTGGGCTTTCCCCTCGCGTATCTGTTCCTGGCCGTGCCGTTTGGCGAAGTCTTCCTCGATCCCCTGATCGACTTCACGGCTGCCTTCACGGTCACCGCGCTGCAATGGACGGGCGTACCTGTGTTTCGCGATGGCAACAATTTTTCGCTGCCTACCGGTAACTGGTCGGTGGTGGAAGCGTGCAGCGGCTTGCGCTACCTGATCGCCGCGCTGGCCCTGGGCGCCCTGTACGCCCATGTGCATTGCCACAGCACGGGGCGGCGCCTGGCCGTCATGGCCGCCGCCCTGCTGGTGCCCATCCTCGCCAATGGCGTGCGCGCCTACCTGATCGTGATGCTGGGTCACCTGAGCAACATGCGCCTGGCCGTGGGCGTCGACCATCTGATCTATGGCTGGCTGTTCTTCGGCCTGGTGATGCTGCTGCTGTTCTGGCTGGCCGCGCGCTGGCGCGAAGTGCCGCTGGCGCGCGCCGTGCCATCGGCCGCCCGGCCCGGCGCCAGCCTGCAGGCCGTCGTGCGCGCCAGCCTCGCTTGCCTGCTGCTGGCGGCGCTGTGGCCGGCGCTGGCCCTGGGCAGCCAGCGCGACGATGGCGCAGCGGCGCCCGCTTCCCCCGCTGTGCTGGCCTTGCCCGATCCGCCCGCCTGGCAGCGCCTGCACGATGCGGCACCGGCCTGGCAAGCGCCGTATGCGGGCTCGCCCGCGCGGTTTGCCGCCACGTATGCACCCCAGACGGGCAGCGGCGCGCCCGTGGGACTGCAGCTGCACTGGTATGCGCGCCAGGCGCGCGATGCCGAACTGCTGACGCATCAATCGTTGCCTTACGGCCCGCGCTGGATGGCGCTGGCCCAGCGCGTGCAAGACATCCCCCTGGCCGGCGGCGCCCTGGCCGTGCGCGAAAGCGTGCTGGGGCATGGTGGCGAACGCCTGCTGGTGTGGCGCATCTACCGCCAGGGCGGCATCGTCACGGCCCGGCCCGTGCTGGTCAAGCTGCTGCTGGCGCAAGCCAAGCTGCTGGGCAGGCGCCAGGATGGCGCCGACATCCTCGTCTTTGCCGCCTACGATGAGCTGGCGCCGCCGCCGCGCGCGCGCCTGCAAGCATTCCTGCAGGCGGCGCTGCCCGTCATCGAACAACGCCTGCAGGAGCTGCCGCATGGCCCTTGACACCGATGCTGACCGCATACGCGAGGCCAACAGCGTCCCGCTGATCGTGCACGTGATCCACCAGCTCGACGTGGGCGGGCTGGAAAACGGCCTGGTGAACCTGATCAACCATCTGCCGCCGGAGCGCTACCGGCACGCCATCGTCTGCCTGAAGAACGCCACCGCGTTTCGCCAGCGCCTGACCACGCCCGGTGTCGATGTCATCAGCCTGGACAAGCGCGAGGGCAAGGACTGGCGCCACTACCTGCGCCTGTACCGCGTACTGAAACAGCTGCGCCCGGCACTGGTGCACACGCGCAACCTGGGCTGCCTCGAAGCGCAACTGCTGGCCTGCCTGGCCGGCGTGCGCCTGCGCGTGCATGGCGAACACGGGCGCGACATGAGCGACTTGCACGGCACCCGCCGCAAATACCGGCTGCTGCGCAAATGCATGCTGCCGCTGGTGCAGCACTTCATCGCCGTCAGCGCCGACCTGGGGCAATGGCTGGTGGACAGCATCGGCGCGGCGCCCGCCCAGGTATCGCACATCGGCAATGGCGTCGACAGCGTGCAGTTTCACCCGCGCCTGGGGCCGCCGGCCGCCGTCGGGCCGCCCGGCTTCCTGTGCAACGGCGCCTTCGTCATCGGCAGCGTGGGCCGCATGGCCGCCGTCAAGGACCATGCCTCGCTGGTGCAGGCGTTTTTGCTGTTGCTGGCGCAGCCGGGTGCCCGCGCGCGCCTGCGCCTGATCATCGTCGGCGACGGGCCGTGCCGCCAGGCTTGCCTGGAGCTGCTGCAGCAAGCGGGCGTGGCCCATCTGGCCTGGCTGCCCGGCGCGCGCGACGACGTGGCGCAGCTGCTGCGCGCGATGGACCTGTTCGTGCTGCCGTCCTTGGCCGAAGGCAGCTCGAACACCATCCTCGAAGCGATGGCGACGGGGCTGCCCATCGTCGCCACGCAGGTGGGCGGCAATGCGGAACTGGTGCAGTCGGGCTGGAGCGGCACCCTGGTGCCGCCCGGTTCTGCCGAAATGCTGGCCGACGCCATGCTCGACTACTACAGCATGCCCGAACTGGGCCCGCGCCACGGCGCGCGCGGGCGGCGCCAGGTGCTGGCCGAGCACAGCCTGCCCGCCATGGCCGGCGCCTACCTGGCCGTGTACGACCGCCTGACGGGCGCGCGCCAGCCCTCTCCCCTGTCCACTTATCCCTGAAAGGCCTCCCATGTGCGGCATCAGCGGCATCTTTGATTTGCAGGGCCAGCGCGACATCGACGTGCTGCTGCTGGCGCGCATGAACCACAGCCTGCACCACCGGGGGCCGGACGAAGGGGGCTTGCACCGCGAGCCGGGCCTCGGCCTGGCGCACCGGCGATTGTCCGTGATCGACCTGGCCAGCGGCCAGCAGCCGCTGTTCAACGCCGACCGCAGCATCGCCATCGTCTTCAATGGCGAAATCTACAATTACCGCAGCCTGATGGCCGAACTGCGCCAGTTCGGCCATCGCTTCCGCACCAGCAGCGACACGGAAGTCATCGTCCACGCCTGGGAACAGTGGGGAGAACAATGCGTGCAGCGCCTGCGCGGCATGTTCGCCTTCGCCCTGTGGGACCGCCGGCGCCACCTGCTGTTCCTGGCCCGCGACCGCCTGGGCGTCAAACCCCTGTATTACGGCGAGGCGCAGGATGGCACCGTGCTGTTCGGCTCCGAACTCAAAGCCCTGCTTGCGCATCCGGCCATGCCGCGCGTGCTCGATCCGCTGGCCGTGGAAGAGTATTTCGCCTACGGCTACGTGCCCGAGCCGCGCAGCATCTTCCAGCACGCGCGCAAGCTGCCGCCCGGGCATACCCTGTCGATACGTGCGGGCCAGCCGCTGCCCGCGCCGCAAGCGTACTGGGACATCCCCTTTACGCCCAATCCCCCCGCCAGCGAAGCGCAGGCGGCCGACGAACTGCTGGCGCGCCTGCGCGAAGCGGTGCGCATCCGCATGGTGGCCGAAGTGCCGCTCGGCGCCTTTCTGTCCGGCGGCGTCGATTCGAGCGCCGTCGTGGCGCTGATGGCCGGGGCCAGTACCACGCCAGTCAATACCTGCTCCATCTCGTTCGGCGACCCGGCGTACAACGAAACGCGCTACGCCGACCTCGTGGCGCGCCGCTACGCCACGGCGCACCACGCGCGCCAGGTCGGGCAAGACGACTTCGAACTGATCGACCTGCTGGCCAATTTGTACGACGAGCCGTTCGCCGACAGTTCCGCCATGCCCACCTACCGCGTGTGCCAGCTGGCGCGCCAGCGGGTCACGGTGGCCCTGTCGGGCGACGGCGGCGATGAAAGCCTGGCCGGCTACCGGCGCTACCGCCTGCACACGCGCGAAGAAAAAGTACGCAAGGCGATGGACCCCTTGCTGCCGGCCGGCTTGCGCCAGTCGCTGTTCGGCACTCTGGGGCGGCTGTATCCGAAGGCCGACTGGGCGCCGCGCTTCCTGCGCGCCAAGACCACCTTCGAAGGCCTGGCGCGCGACACGACGGATGCGTATTTTCACGGCGTCAGCCTGCTGGGCGACGCCATGCGCGCACGTTTGTTCAGCCCCGAACTGCGGCGCAGCCTGCACGGCTACCGCGCCGTCGAAGTGCTGCGCCGCCACGCGCTGGCCAGCCCCGCGCAAGATCCGCTGTCGCAGGTGCAGTATCTGGACCTGAAAACCTATCTGCCTGGCGACATCCTCACGAAAGTCGACCGGGCCAGCATGGCGCATGCGCTGGAAGTGCGCTCGCCCCTGCTCGACCATGAGCTGGTGGCGTGGATGTCCGGCCTGCCGCCGCACTTCAAGCTGCGGCGCGGCGAAGGCAAGTATTTGCTGAAAAAAGCCCTGCGCCCGCTGCTGCCCGACACCCTGCTGTACCGCCAGAAGATGGGCTTTTCGGTGCCGCTGGCCGACTGGCTGCGCGGCCCGCTGCGCCAGCGCCTGCAACAGCGCCTGCTCGGCCCCACCCTGGCGCAATGCGGCCTGTTCGACATGGACTACGTGCGCCTGCTGCTCGACCAGCATGCCAGCGGGCGGCGCGACTACAGCGCGCCCCTGTGGGCGCTGCTGATGTTCGAGGCCTTTTTGCGGCAGGTGCTGCCCGTCGATGGCCGCCTGGCGCCGGCGCCCGCGCCAGCCATGGCCATGGAGTAGATCCATGCGCATCCTGCACATCCTCGACCACTCGCTGCCCCTGCACAGCGGCTACACGTTTCGCACGCTGGCCATCCTGCGCCAGCAGCGGATGCTGGGCTGGCACACGACGCAACTCACCAGTGCCAAGCAGGGGCCGTCCGACAGCGCGCAGCAGCTGGTCGACGGCTGGCATTTCTACCGCACGGCGCCGAATGCACGCTGGTGGGCGCGCCTGCCCGTGCTGCGGCAAGTGGCCGTCATCATCGGCCTGGCCGTACGCCTGCGCCAGCTGGCGCAACGTCTCAAGCCCGACATCCTGCATGCGCATTCGCCCGCCCTGAATGCCATCGCCGCCCTCAATGCGGGCCGCGCGCTGGGCATCCCCGTCGTCTATGAAGTGCGCGCCTTCTGGGAAGACGCGGCCGCCGACCATGGCAGCAGCCGGCCCGGCGGCTTGCGCTACCGGCTCACGCAGGCGCTGGAAACCTATGCGCTGCGCCGCGCCGACGCCGTCACCACCATCTGCGACGGTTTGCGCCGCGAGCTGTGCGCGCGCGGCGTGCCCGCGCATAAAATCACGGTGATCCCGAACGCCGTCGATGCGGGCGCCTTTTGCGTCACGGCGCCCGGCGACCTGTGGCTGGCGCATAAACTGGGCCTGCATGGTCACCTGGTTATCGGCTTCATCGGCTCGTTCTATGCCTACGAGGGACTGGCCCTGCTGCTGCGCGCCATGCCGCGCCTGCTGGCGGCGCAGCCGGCATTGCGGCTGCTGCTGGCCGGCGGCGGGCCGCAGGACGCGGCGCTGCGCGCGCTGGCGGCGCAACTGGGCCTGGAACACGCCGTGGTCTTCGCGGGCAGGGTGCCGCATGCGCAGGTGGCCGCGTATTATCAGCTGGTCGACATCTGCGTGTATCCGCGCCTGCCCATGCGCCTGACGGAGCTGGTGACGCCCTTGAAACCGCTGGAGGCGATGGCGCAGGGCCGCCTCGTGGTGGCGTCCGACGTGGGCGGCCACCGCGAACTGGTCGAACATGGCAAGACGGGCATGCTGTTTCGCGCCGGTGACGCCGAGGCGCTGGCACAGGCGGTATTGAACCTGCTGCTGGCGCCCGACAGCTGGCCGGCGCTGCGGCGCCAGGCGCGCGCGTTTGTCGAGACGGAGCGCAACTGGGGCGCCAGCGTGGGCCGCTATGCGCCCGTGTATGCGCGCGTGGCCGCGGCGCGCAGGCCGGCGGGAGGCGCGCCATGATCTTCACGGGCTTGCGCATCGCGCTGGTCGGCCCGCTGCCGCCGCCGGCCGGCGGCATGGCGAACCAGACGGCGCAACTGGCGCGCAAGCTGCGCGAGGACGGCGCGCAAGTGCAGCTGCTGGCCGTCAACGGCCCCGTGCTGCCGCCCTGGCTGGCGCGCATCCGCTACCTGCGCGCGGCGCTGCGGCTGCCCGTGCACTTGTGGCGCCTGTGGCGCACGGCCAATACGGTGGACCTGTTCCACATCATGGCCAATTCCGGCTGGTCCTGGCATCTGTACGCGGCGCCGGCATTGTGGATCGCCAGCCTGAAAGGCAAGCCGGCCCTGCTCAACTACCGGGGCGGCGAAGCGGCCGCTTTTTTTGCCCGGTCGCCGCGCCTGGTGGCATTGAGCCTGCGCCACGCCAGCGCCATCGTCGTGCCCTCGGCCTACCTGGCCGGCATTTTTGAACAATATGGCCATACGGCCCACATCGTGCCGAACGTGGTGGACTTGCAGCGTTTTACACGGGCTGCGCCGCGTGCGACTGGCGATGCTGGCCCGTGCATCCTCGTGGCGCGCCACCTGGAACCGCTGTACGACAATGCCAGCGCCGTGCGCGCCTTTGCCATCGTGCGCGAGGCTTTTCCTGCGGCGCGCCTGGTGCTGGCCGGCGGCGGACCGCAGCGCGCGGCGCTGGCGCGCCTGGCCAGGTCGCTCGGCGTGACCGACGCCGTGCGCTTCGCCGGCCCCGTCGACAATGCCGCCATGCCGGCCCTGTACCAGGCCAGCGACATCGTCCTCAATCCCAGCCTGGCCGACAACATGCCCAATTCCGTGCTCGAAGCGCTGGCCTGCGGCGTGCCCGTCGTCAGCACCAACGTGGGCGGCATCCCGGCCCTGCTGCAGGACGGCGTGACGGCGCTGCTGGTGCCGCCCGGCGATCCGGCCGCCATGGCGCAGGCCATCCTGGCCCTGCTGCGCGACCCGACCCGCGCGCAAACGCTGGCAGACGCGGGCCTGGCGCACGCCGCCACCTTCGGCTGGCCCGACGTCGCGCCCAGGCTGGCCGCCCACTACCTCCGCATCCGCGCCGCGCCGCGCCCCGGCGCCTACACGCGCTGCGTGGCCCGCTGGCTGTTTCCCCTGCATGAATGGCTCAAGGGCCACCACAGCGCGCGCCTGCTGCGCCGGATGGAACGCTCGCAGTGGTGGAGCGCGCAGCAGCTGCAGGAATGGCAGCTGGCGCGCCTGCGCGCACTGCTGCGCCACGCGGGCGATCACGTGCCCTACTACCGCGCGCTGTTTTCCCGCAGCGGTTTCGACCCCGAGCAAGTCAGGCAACTGGCCGATTTATCGCGCCTGCCGCTGCTGAGGAAGCGCGACATCGCTAGCGCGCGCGACAGCTTCAAGTCGGCCCGCGCCGTGGGCCTGCGCCCGTTCGCCACGGGCGGCTCCAGCGGCGAGCCGCTGCAGTTTTTCCTGGGGCGGCGCAGGGTCAGCCACGACATCGCCGCCAAGTGGCGCGCCACGCGCTGGTGGGGCGTCGATATCGGCGACCGCGAAGCCGTCTTGTGGGGTTCGCCCATCGAGCTGCAGGCGCAAGACCGCCTGCGCCGCCTGCGCGATGCGCTGCTGCGCACCACCCTGCTGCCCGCGTTTGCCATGTCGCCCGCGCGCCTCGATGGCTACGTGCAGCTACTGCGCCGCTGGCGCCCGCGCATGCTGTTCGGCTACCCGTCGGCCCTGTGCCGCATCGCCAGCCACGCCGGCGCGCGCGACTTGCCGCTCGACGGCCTGGGCGTGAAAGTGGCGTTCGTCACGGCCGAGCGCCTGTACGACGAGCAGCGCGCGCAGATCGCCGCCGCCTTCGGCTGCCCCGTGGCCAACGGCTACGGCGGGCGCGACGCGGGTTTCATCGCCCACGAATGCCCGAACGGCGGCATGCACATCACGGCCGAAGACATCATCGTGGAAATTGTCGATGGCCAGGGCCAGCCGCTGCCCTTTGGTGCCACGGGCGAGATCGTCGTCACCCATCTGGCCACGCAGGACTACCCCTTCATTCGCTACGCCACGGGCGACGTGGGCGCGCTGGGCACGCAGCCTTGCGCCTGCGGACGCGGTTTGCCCCTGCTGCACAAGATCGAAGGGCGCAGCACGGATTTCCTCACGGCCGTCGACGGCACCGTCATGCACGGCCTGGCCCTCGTCTACATCGTGCGCGAACTGCCGCAGGTGCGCAGTTTTAAGATCATCCAGGAAAGCCTGCTGCGCACGCGCGTGCTGCTCGTCTGCGTGGCGCGCCTCGATGACGCCACGCGCAGCGCCATCGTGACCGGTTTTCAGGCACGGCTGGGTGCGCAGGTGGACATCGCCATCGAAGAAGTCGACGAGATCGCGGCGGAAGCGTCGGGCAAGTACCGCTATGTGGTGAGCGAGGTGGCGTAGGCGCACGCCACGGATCGTGGATAGCAAGCCGGTCTGGCTGGAGATTCTCGCACGCACGTCGCTGCTCTGGAAGTTTTAGGCACCGTGCGCTCACACATTGATGTAGATCAATCAATTTTCGTATCGCATGCAGCAGAATATGATCATTCGCAAGTGTCGGTTGACCAGACTATGGCATAGCGCTGGCGCCCTGCACTACGCATGACCAACCTCATAAGGAATAACATGATCCCCACTACCATGCAAGCCGCCGTCGTCGAACAACTGGGCCAGCCCCTGGTGCTGCGCGAGGTACCCGTGCCGGTGCCCGGTCCCGGCCAGATCCTCGTCAAGACGGAAGCTTGCGGCGTGTGCCACACGGACTTGCATGCGGCGAGCGGCGACTGGCCCGTCAAGCCTGCACCGCCGTTCATTCCCGGCCACGAAGGCATCGGGCTGGTGGTGGCCATGGGCACGGGCGTGACCGAAGTACAGCTGGGCGACCGGGTCGGCGTGCCCTGGCTCTACTCGGCTTGCGGCCATTGCGAACATTGCCTGGCAGCCTGGGAAACCGTATGCGCCGAGGCGCAGTTCGGCGGCTACACCAAGAATGGCGGCTTTGCCGAATACATCCTGGCCGACCCGCGCTACGTCGCGCATATCCCGGCCGGTCTTTCCGCCGTGCAGGCTGCACCCATCATCTGCGCCGGCGTGACCAGCTACAAGGGCATCAAGGAAACGGGCGCGCGGCCGGGCCAGTGGCTGGCCGTGTCCGGCATCGGCGGCCTGGGCCACCTGGCCATCGAATATGCGGTGGCCATGGGCTTGCGCGTGGCGGCCGTCGACATCGATGAAGGCAAGCTGGAGCATGCGCGCGCCCTCGGTGCCGAAGTGACCATCAATGCGCGCCAGGGCGACCCCGTGGCGGCCCTGCGCGAAGCGACCGGGGGCGGCGCGCACGGCGTGCTGATCACGGCGCCGTCGATCGATGCTTTCCAACAAGGCGTGGCGATGACGCGCAAGCGCGGCACCTGCGTGCTGGTCGGCTTGCCGCCGGGCGACTTCCCGACGCCGCTGTTCGACGTCGTTGCCAATTGCGTCACGATACGCGGCTCTTTCGTGGGCACGCGCCAGGACATGGCCGAGGCGCTCGCCTTTGCCGCCACCGGCAAGGTCAAGGCCGGGATCGAATTGCAGCCGCTGTCGGCCATCAATGAGATCTTCCACCGCCTGGAGCATGGCAAGGTGGCCTCGCGCGTGGTACTCGATTTCAGCGGCAATTGAGTTACGCCTGAGCAGCGCGCCAACTGCGCCGGTGTGTCGTGCGACGGCAATGATATTTTTATTGCCATAATTGCATATTCTAAAAAGGACACACCGATGAAAATTTCTCTTGCTTGCTGGCTGGCCTGCGCCGCCCTCGTCTGCTCCGCTCCCGCCAGCGCGGCCGAACCGGCTGCGTCCGCCTTGCCCGGGCACTATTACCTGCAAGGCGTCATGGAAACGGGCTCCGAACTGCTGCTGAAAAAGGATGGCACGTTCGAATGGATGCTCAGTTATGGCAATACCGACGAGCAAGCCAGCGGCGAGTGGCGCGTTGCCGGCGACACGGTGACCCTGGTGGCGGGCAACGGCGGCAAGGAACCGCAGTTCCGCGCGTTCGAGGAAGCGGAAATGCGCATCCAGAAACCTGCCGAAGCGGGACTGTGGGTGGCCATCGTCGGTTTCCCCCAAGTGGGGCCGATGCCCGGCGTGGAAGTCAAATTCGAAGCGCACAGCGGCAAGACGGCCACGGCCGTCAGCGTGGCGAACGGCGACGCGATCGTGCGCATGCCGGCGTCGGAGCGCTGGGTGCGCGCCGGCTTGCGCCGCCAGGACTCGAAAGCCGACTATCAGTGGCTGGCCGTGCCGCCCGAGCGCGCACAGCAACGTCTCGCCGCCTTCGCCGTCACCGACGCCAGGTGGCTCAGGGGGCAGGCATTCCAGAAGCTGGCCTTGCGCGTCGTCAAGGGCGGCCTGCAAGTCGACGCTGCGGACAGCAGCCTGGCCAGGGGTTTGTACGCCAAACCGGCATCGAATCAGTAGCCTTCAATCTATCTCATTCCCTTCCACAAACACGCCGCCCTGGTCGATATGCCTGACCAGGGCGGCGCCGTTTGCGCCCACGCGCAGCCGTGCGCCGTTGACACCCCGCACGGTCTGTCCTATAGTCGCCGGGTTAACAAGAAATGAGAATGAGAATCATGTTCATTAAAATACGAAAATGGCTCGTTTGCTACCCGCTCGTGGCAGCAACCCTCAGCCTCAGCATGCTGCTGGCCGGTGGCGCGCACGCGCAAGCGACCGATCCTGGCGCCGGCGCCAAGCAATTGTGGCAATTGATTGATTATGTGGCCGTCGATTACAGCGGCGCCGTCGAGCACGGCAAGGTGGTCAGCGAAGCGGAATACGCCGAAATGCTCGACTTTACGGACAACGCGACGACACAGATCGCCGCCCTGCCCGCCCACGCCTCGCAAGCGGCCATCGCCGCCGCCATCGCCGACCTGCGCCAAGCCGTCGTGGCCAAGGCGGACGGCGTGGAAGTCAAGCGCCTGGCGCACCATGCGAACGGCTTGCTGATCGCCGCCTACCCGATACCCGTGGCGCCGAAAGTGCTGCCGAACCTGATGCGCGGCGCGGCCCTGTATGCGGCCCAGTGCGCTTCATGCCACGGCGTGGCCGGCGGCGGCGATGGTCCGCTGGCGGCCAGCCTGGAACCAAAACCGATCGCCTTTACGGATGGCGAGCGGGCGCAGTCGCGCAGCCTGATGGCGCTGTACCAGGTCATTTCGCAAGGCGTGGCGGGCACGTCGATGGCCAGTTTCGGCCAGCTGTCCGAGAACGAGCGCTGGGACTTGGCCTTCTTTGTGGGCGGCATGTCGCACGACGCGGCGGCGCGCACGCACGGCGAAAAGCTGTGGCAGGACGATCCACGGGCCAAGAAACTGTACGCGGACCTGGCCGCCGTGACGACCGTGACGCAGGAAGCGGCGGCCGCCAAGCTGGGCGCGGACGAGGCCAAAGCGCTGACGGCGTACTTGCGCAGCCATGCCGACAAGGCCGAGGCGCACAAGCCCACGGGCCTGGCCCTGTCGCGCCTGCGCCTGGCCGAAAGCCTGGCCGCCGTGCACGCGGGCGACCGCGCGGGCGCCACGCGCCTGGGCCTGTCGGCCTACCTGGACGGTTTCGAGCCGATCGAGCCGATGGTCGGCGCGCGCAACAAGTCCTTGCTGCTGGCCGTGGAAAACGCCATGCTGGCCTACCGTTCCGCCGTGGCCAAGGGCACGGTGGCCGACGCCGACGCGGCCGGTGAAAAGCTGCAGCAACTGTTTACCCATGTGGAAGCGGAACTGGGCGACGCCAAGGCCGAGCCGATGACGACCTTTATCGGCGCCCTGACGATCTTGCTGCGCGAAGGCGTGGAAGCGCTGCTGATCGTGATCGGCATCATCGCCTTCCTGCGCAAGGCCAAGCGCAAGGACGTGCTGGCCTACGTGCATGCGGGCTGGGCCAGCGCGCTGGTGGCGGGCGGCCTGACGTGGGTAGCGGCAACGTACCTGGTGACCATCAGCGGCGCCAGCCGGGAAGTGAGCGAAGGACTCGGCTCCGTGTTCGCCGCCCTCGTCCTGCTCAGCGTGGGCTTGTGGATGCACCAGAAGAGCAGCGCCGGACGCTGGCAGGAATACCTGCACGAGAAACTCACGGCGGCCATGACGCGGCGCTCCGCCTGGGGCCTGTTCGCCCTGGCCTTCATCGCCGTCTACCGCGAAGTGTTTGAAACCGTGCTGTTCTATTCCGCCCTGGCGGCGGACGGCAATGGCGGCGCCCTGCTGGGCGGCTTCCTGGTGGCCATCGTGCTGCTGGTCGTGATCGCCTGGGCCTTGCTGCGCACGAGCGCCCGCATGCCGATTGGCAAGTTCTTCTCGTGGACGTCCGCTTTCGTGGCCGTGCTGGCCGTGATCTTGATGGGCAAAGGCGTGGCCGCGCTGCAGGAAGCGGGCTGGGTAGGCGTCACTCCCGTCGACTTCATGCGCATCGACCTGCTGGGCATCCTGCCAACCCTGGAAACCCTGCTGGCGCAGGCAGCGATCGTGGCCATCATCGTCATCGGCTACGGCTGGAACCGCGTTTCCGCAGGCAAGCACAAGCCGGCCTGATCCTGCAGTCGCGGCACGGCAGCGTCCAGCGGGCGCTGCCTACGCCTGGTGAATCGGCGCGAACGACTCGGCAAACGGATCGGGCTGGTAACCGGCGGCACTGAACAGGTGGCCACAGGATTCGTCGATCACGGCGCGCAGTTGTGCCTGATCGACGCCCAGCACGACGCCACCCCGTTTGCGCACGCGCCCGCCAATGATGACGGTATCGATATTGCTGCGCTCAGCCGCATGCACGACGGTACCGATGGCGTTATTGACTGGGTAAAGGTTGATGTCGCCGGTGCGTATCAGCACCAGATCGGCCTGCTTTCCTGGCCTCAAACTCCCGATGCGCTGTTCCAGCCCCGCCACTGCGGCGCCGTCGATCGTGGCGGCTTCCAGCAAGCGGAAGGCATCGGTGGGCGCGGCCGCATGGCGATGCCCCTGGCAATTTCCCATTACCCGCTGCAGGTAGAACGCCACGCGCATTTCCATGAACATGTCGCCGCTATACGAAGTCTCGTTGTCGACACTGAGGCCGGGGCGTATGCCGTGCCGGTGCGCCGCTTGCCAGGCGTTCATGCCATCTTCGATGCCGTAGTGGGCATCCGAACGCGGGCATACGTTGACGCGCACGCCCGCCTCGCGCAAGATGCCCCAGCCCGATTCCGGCAGACAAGTGCAGTGATTGAAGATATTGTCGCTGCCGAGCAGCCCCTGCCGGTGCAAGCTTTCCAGTTCGGCCGCCATGCCGCCGCCAAAAAACTCGGTCACGATGGGAATGCCCAGTGCCCGCGCGACGGCCCACTGCGCCGGGTCCAGCTGCGCCATCATGGCCAGCGTCACCAGGCTGTCGGGATTCGTAAAATACCTGGCCTGCAAGCGCGCCAGGTTGCCCGGCCAATGCGCCTTGTCCCAGTCACCCGAGACGGGCGCCCCCGAGGCGTGCACGGCGCGGATGCCCGCATCGCGCAGCGCTTCGACCGCCGCGTCGGAATGCGCCGCCGTGCGGCTGTTGTGGGAATTGTCGATCACGGTCGTGATGCCGGCATCGATGCAGCCCAGGGCCGTGAGCAAATTGCCCACGTAAATGTCGCGCGGCCGGTAGTATTTGGCAAACGAGAAATGCGTGGCGTTGCAATAGTCCTCGAGCGTTGCCGCATTCGGGTTGATGCGGCGCAGTTGGCCTTCCCAGGAGTGGCGGTGGGTATCGACCATGCCCGGAATGGCGATCATCTGCGCGGCATCGATTACTTCGGCGCCGTCGGCTTGCAGGTTCTGGCCGATGGCGGCGATGACGCCGTCGGCAATCAGGATATCGCCCCTGGGTACATTGCCGACCTTGCCATCCATGCTGATGATGGTGGCGTCTTTGATCAGCATCTTGTGCGGGGCCGGGGCCAGCGGAGCCAGCAATGGAGAGGCTTGTTCAAACATGCTTGATTCCTGCGGTGGTTAACGGATTGCACGCAGTCTAGGGCAGGCAAGCACGGGGAAAAAGTGGCGCCCCGCGTTTTCAGCATGCGGAAAATCCGAACAATGTTGGGTTATAGTGCCGTTTCCCCTACTGCAACGAAGACAAGACATGGACCGCGTACAAGCAATGCAGGTATTTCTCCGCGTGGTCGAGAGCAAGAGTTTCGTGCGCGCGGCAGAAACCCTGGGCTTGCCCGCGTCATCGGTCACGGGCATCATCAAGCGGCTGGAAAAGCACTTGCAGACGCGCCTGCTCAACCGTTCCACCAGAAACCTCAGCCTGACACCGGAAGGCGAGCGCTACTTTCACCGTTGCCGCGAGATCCTCGACCTGATCGCCGACACCGAAGCGGGCCTGCAAGGCTCCAGCGAGCGCCCGCAGGGACGCTTGCGCGTCGATATGCCTGGCGGCATCGCCCATGCCGTGATCCTGCCCCAGCTGGCGCAATTCCAGCGGCGCTACCCGGACATCTACCTGATGATCAGGGTCAATGACCGCCAGGTGGACTTGATACAGGAAGGCGTCGATTGCGTCATCCGCACCGGCAGCCTGGAAGACTCGACGCTGG
Source organism: Janthinobacterium sp. 64 (assembly GCF_002813325.1). NCBI lineage: Bacteria > Pseudomonadati > Pseudomonadota > Betaproteobacteria > Burkholderiales > Oxalobacteraceae > Janthinobacterium > Janthinobacterium sp. 64. The sequence goes on from NZ_PHUG01000001.1 coordinate 900,936, forward strand.
TCGCGCGCCGCCTGGGCGAGCTGCGCTGGATCACCTGTGCGGCGCCGTCCTACCTGGCCGAACACGGCGTTCCCGCAAGCCTCGCTGATTTGCCGGGACACCGTGCCGTCCACTACTTTTCCAGCACGCCGCGGCGCGGCAGCGAGCTGCATTTCATCGACGCGGGCGTCAACGTCGCCGTGCCCCTCCCCGGCACGGTCGCCGTCAACGAGACGGGGCTGTACATCGAGCTGGGCCTGGCCGGCCACGGCTTGATGCAGCTGGCCGAGATCCTCATAAGCGGCCAGCTGCAGGCCGGGGAACTGGTCGAGGTGCTGGCCGACAAGCGGCCGGCGCCCGTGCCCGTATCGCTGCTCTACCCGCATCAGCGCTTTCTCTCGCCGGCGATGCGGGCGTTCACCGACTGGACGGCCGGGCTGTTCTGAGTTGCCCCGCGCATCACGCGTGCACGCTGCTGAAAATTGAGATATGATGACCGTCATGCAGAACTCATCCAAAAAAGCGTCGGCGCAAAGCCGCAAGGAAGCCACCCACGAACGCATCGTCGAGGTGGCCACGCGCGCCATCCGCCGCAGCGGTTATGCGGGCACGGGCGTGGCCGACATCATGAAGGAAGCGGGCCTGACGCACGGCGGCTTTTACGCCCACTTCGCTTCGCGCGACGCGCTGCTGGCCGAAGCGGGCGACCGCGCGGGCGCCGAAGCGGTGGCGCTGGCGGCCAGGGTGGCCGCCGCCGCCCCGCCTGGCCAGGCGCTGCAGGCCATGCTGGCCGCGTATCTGTCGCCCGAACACATCGCCGCCATCGAGGTAGGCTGTCCCGTCTCGGCGCTGGGTTCGGAAATGCCGCGCCAGGCGCCCGAGGTGCGGCGCGCCGCCACCATCCACATCAAGGAAATGATCGACCTGTTCGCGCGCCAGATGCCGAACTGGGGCCAGCCCGAAGCGCACGCGCAAGCCATGGCGACGGTGTGCGCCATGATCGGCACCACCATCCTGGCGCGCGCCGTGGACGAACCGGCCCTGTCGGACGCGCTGTGCGCGGCCACGCTGGCGCAGTTTAAAGCATCAGACTAGCCGCAGCGCCCGGGGCCTTGAACCGTCCCGGGTTTTTTTTGAAGCAACAATATGACGATCATCATATTTCATACTATCAACCACTGAAGGACTGCCATGAAGAACAACAAGATTGCCCTGGTCACCGGCGCCTCGTCCGGCATCGGCGCGGCCACGGCCCGGCGCCTGGCGCAAGCGGGCTACACGGTGTACGGCACCAGCCGCCGCGGCGCGCAGCTCCCAGGCCAGCAATACGCCATGCTGGCGCTCGACGTCACCAGCGAGGAGTCCGTCGCTGCCTTTGTAGCAGAGGTGATACAGCGCGAGGGCCGCATCGACCTGCTGGTGAATAACGCCGGTTTCGGCGTGGCCCCGGCCGGCGCCGAAGAAAGTTCCATCGCGCAGGCGCAAGCCATCTTCGACACGAATTTCTATGGCGTGCTGCGCATGACCCTGGCCGTGCTGCCGCACATGCGGGCCCAGGGTGGCGGACGCATCCTCAATATCGGTTCCGTCGTGGGCTTCTTGCCCATGCCTTACGGCGCGCTGTATTCCGCCACCAAGCACGCGATCGAGGGCTACACTGAATCGCTCGACCATGAAGTGCGCGGCTGGGGCATCCGCGCCAGCGTCATCGAGCCGGCCTATACGAAAACCACGTTCGAAGCCAACCTGCTGGCGCCCGATACGCCGCTGTCCGCCTACCGGCAAGTGAGCGCGGCCGTCACCAGGCGGCTGCAAGCGCTGATGGCCGGTGCCGATGACCCGGCCATCGTGGCCGACACGGTATTGGCGGCGGCGCAGGCAAGCCGGCCGAAATTGCGCTACACGGCCGGTCCGCTGGCGGCGCGCCTGCGCCTGATGCGCCGTTTCCTGCCCGCCGCGCTGCTGGACGCAGGCTTGCGCAAGGATCTGCGCCTGGCGTGAACGCGGGCATTTCATTCAACCTGACAAAGAGAACAGCATGCAAGCATTGCAATTGACAAAATACGGCAGCCCCGATCACGTGGCGTTTGCCGAACTGCCCCGCCCCACGCCCGGCCCCGGCGAACTGCTGGTGCGGGTGCACGCCGTGGGCCTGAACCCCATCGACAACCTGATTCCCAAGGGCGACTTCAAGCCTATCTTGAAAACGCGCTTGCCGGCCACCATGGGCAGCGACTTGGCCGGCGTGGTGGTGGAAGTCGGCAGCGGTGTCACGCGTTTTACAGTAGGCGACGCCGTGTATGCGAGCATTTTCGACACGCCATACGGCAGCCTGGCCGAATTTGCCGTCGTGCCGGAGCAGGCGGCCGCGCTGAAACCGGCCAACCTCGATTTCGTGCAGGCGGCGTCGATACCGATGGTGGGCTTGACGGCGTGGCAAGCCATGCAGGAACGCATGCAGCTGCAGCCGGGGCAGAAAGTGTTCATCCCGGCCGGTTCCGGCGGCATCGGCACGTTCGCCATCCAGTTGGCCAGGCACCTGGGCGCCCGCGTGGGCACCACCACCAGCACGGCGAACGTGGAACTGGTGCGCAGCCTGGGCGCCGACGAAGTCATCGACTACAAGCAACAGCCGTTCGAAGACGTGCTGCGCGACTACGACGCCGTGCTGGGCACGCTGCGCGGCGACGGCCTGGAAAAGGCCATGCGCATCGTCAAGACCGGCAGCCGCGTCGTCTCGCTGGTCGGTCCGCCGGACGCCGCCTTTGCCCGCGCGCGCGGCATGCACGTGGTGCTGAAACTGGTGTTCGCTTTGCTCAGCCGTAAGATCATCGGCCTGGCGCGGCGGCGCGGCGCCAGCTATGCCTTCCACTTCGTGCGTCCCGACGGCAGCCAGCTGGCGCAGATCGCCGCTTTGCTCGACGCGGGAAGCATCCGGCCCGTCATCGACCGGGTGTTTCCTTTTCTTGAGGCGAAACAGGCGCTGGCCTACCTGGCGCAGGGCCGCGCACGGGGCAAGGTGGTGGTGCGGATGCCCGTTCCCTGAGTCGCCTTTGGAACTGTGACTATGTGTGAGTTTTGCGTTGGCAATTTCCTCCATACTCATTGTCAACCCCGTACCTGTTGATACCGGTCAACCTCAATAAAGGTAGCTCATGCGCTTTTTTCCGCGCTTTTTTCCGGAATGCTGCTGGTTCGCTATCACCGTCGCGGCCGGCGTAGTGCATGCCGCCGAACCGGGCGTAAGCGATACGCAGATCCGGCTCGGCATGGTCAATGCCCAGACCGGGGCGGCCTCGGGGCTGGGAAAAGCCATGCTCGACGGCGCGACGGCCGTGTTCCAGGAAGCCAACCAGCGCGGCGGCATCCATGGCCGCAGCATCGAGCTGGTGGTCGCCGACGACGGCTACGATCCGGACCGCGCCATCAGCGAAACACTCAGGCTGGTCGAGGAAAAACAGGTATTTGCCCTGTTCGGCAACGTGGGCACGCCCACCACCAACGCCGTCATCCCGATCGTCCAGGAAATGCGGGTGCCGCTGGTGGGCGCGTTTACGGGCGCGATGACCTTGCGCCGCCCCGTGGTGCATGAAATCATCAACTTCCGCGCCAGTTATGACGATGAGTCCGATGCCCTGGTGCAGTATTTTGTCAGCCGCGGCGTCAAGCGCTTCGGTGTGCTGTACCAGGACGACGGTTTCGGCAATGCCGTGCTCGACGGCACCGTGGGCGCCCTGCAACGGCGCGGCATGGAACTCGTCGCCAAGGGTTCATTCCAGCGCGGCACCACGGCCGTCAAGGCGGGACTGGCGGCCCTGATCGGGCACGACTTGCAGGCGGTCATCATGGCCGGCCCCTACACCCCGGTGGCGGCATTCGTGCGCGAAGCACGCGAGGCCGGGCTGAAAGCGGCGCTGGCCACGGTGTCCTTTGTCGGCACGGACAGCCTGCTGCAACTGCTGGGCACGGACGGCAACAACATCCTGATCTCGCAGGTGGTGCCCCTGCCCGGGGAACGCACGCTGCCCATCGCCGCCGAATGCGCCGGCCTGCTGGCCAAACATGTGCCGGCGGCCAGGCTGTCGTTCGTCAGTTTCGAGGGCTGCATCTCGGCCACGCTGATGGTGGCGGCGCTGCGCCGCGCGGGCGCGGACCTCACGCGCGAGCGCCTGGTCCGGAGCTTCGAAACGTTCGACCGGCTCGATCTGGGCGGCTTGCGGGTGACGCTGCGGCCCGACAATCACCAGGCGTCGACGGCCGTTTTCCTGACCCGCATCGCCGACGGCAAGATCGTTGCGGCCGACCTGGCGCCTGGCGCGAAGTGATGCGCACCCTGCCCTGGAGCATGGCGTGAAAATCAAGACCAAGCTGATCGTCAGTAGCGCCGTCCTGCTGGCGGGCGTGGCAGCCATGGCGGCGACCGGCCTGCTGCTGGTGAAGGGCATCGAAACCCATGTGCACGGCTTGACCGACGAGACGGTACCGCTGTACACGGACGTGTTGCGCCTGCGCTATACCGTGCAGGATATGGCCTCGGACTTTTTCGAGCTGGGCAAGGCGGAAGACCTGGCGCAACTGGAGCAGGTATCGAACAAGATCGTCGCCAATATTCAGGCCGCCGAGAGCATCAGCCAGCAATTGCGGCGCCATGGCGAGTCGCAAACGCCCCGCTATCACGCAGCCTTCGAACAGGAATTCCAGCGCATGCGCGTCGCCGTGCGCAAGCGCCTGGAAAACGAAGCCTATTACAAGGCGCAGGCGACGCAGATGCGGCAAGTGCTGGCGCAGATCAAGGCCGCCGCCAAGGGGGCGCGCGGCAAGATCCGCCTGGTCGACAGCCAGGCCCAGGCCACGGCCGCCGAGGTGCAGCTGCAAAGCCAGCGCCTGAACGAGAACGCGCGCTACCTGACCGACTTGCGCAAGAGCATCCTCGACATGCAGATTGCGCTGGCCGAAACGGAGGCCGTGAAGAACCGTTTCCGCATCGCCCCCTTGCGCGAACGGCTGACGGCGGCCGTCGCGCATCTGGCGGGAAGCGGCGAGCGCGACATCAGCCCGGCCCAGCAGGCGCTGCGGGAAAAGCTGCTGGCCACGGCGCGCCAGATGCTCGATCCCGCTGCCGGCTTGCTGGCCTTGCGCGCCGGCTTGCTGGCCGAAGGCGGCGCCAGCACGGCGCAGCAGACGCAATATGCGGCGCTCAAGGGACAAGTCAGCGCCACCCTGGCCAGCGCCCACCTGCGCCTGGCCGAGGAACTCGATCCCATCGAATTGCAACTGGCCATCGGACGCGACCGCCTGGCGCAGGCCAACCGCTATATGCGCACCTCGGCCCGCATCGAAGATGCCAGCGGCGAAATCAACCTGGCCGTCGATGCCATCAGCATCGACGTGGGCGAAGTCATGCTCGCCACGGCCGCGCGCGACGTCATGCGCCTGGGCGACGATATCGCGCTGCACATCGGCGCCCTGCACCGCGACATGGGCGCCATGCAGACCCTGCTGCAAAGCATAGGCCAGCTGGGTTTGCTGGCCGAAACGCGCAGCGTCAACACTTACCTGGACGCGGTCGAGCGTGCGGGACTGCGGCTGGTGCAAGCCAAGGGCCAGGTGCTCGACAGCGAAAAGGCGCTGGACGAGGTCATCGACCACGTGCGCGCCTTCGAGCGCGAACAGGCCGCCTATTCCGCACAGCAAGTGGCGCGCATCACGGGCCGGCAGCAGGATGCGGTGGCCACCGTGCGCGATGGCGTGCGTCATGCCTTCGTGCTGATCCTCGGCATCGCGCTGGTGCTGCTGCTGGCCTGCGTGGCCATCACCGGCCTGATCAGCGCGTCCATCGCCAGGCCGCTGGCGCGCCTGTCCTGGGCCATCGCGCATATCCGCGACGGCAAGGCGCTGTCGGTGCGCGTGGCGCAGCACGGCAGCGATGAACTGGGGCAGCTGATCACGGGCTTCAACGGCATGCTCGAACACGTGGAACAGCGCGACCAGGCGCTCACGCAGGCCAAGGCCGAGGCCGACGCTGCGAACCGCGCCAAATCGGAATTTCTGGCCAAGATGAGCCACGAAATCCGCACGCCGATGAATGGCGTGCTGGGCATGACGGAATTGCTGCAGCGTACAGAACTGAGTCCCAAGCAGCAGCGTTTCGTGCACACGGTGCACCGCTCCGGCGAAAGTTTGCTGAGCATCATCGACGACATCCTCGACTTTTCCAAGATCGAGGCGGGCAAGCTGGTGCTCGAACACATCTGCTTCGACCTGCGCCAGGTGATCGACGATGTCGTGGCCCTGTTTGCCAACGGCATCCAGCGCAAGGCCATCGAATTTACCTGCCGCATCGCCTCCGACGTGCCGCAGCACGTGCGCGGCGACCCCGTGCGCCTGCGCCAGATCCTCACCAACCTGCTCAACAACGCCACCAAGTTCACCGAACGGGGTGAGATTTCCGTCGATGTCAGCTGCCCCGCCGCCGGCCAGCTGCGCCTGGAAGTGCGCGACACGGGCATCGGCATGGCGCCGGAAGCGGCGGCGGCCGTCTTCCAGCCCTTCCGCCAGGCCGACAGCACCACTTCGCGCAAATACGGCGGCACGGGACTGGGCCTGGCCATCATCAAGCAGCTGGCGGAGATGATGGGTGGCAACATCGTGCTGAAATCCGTGGCAGGCCAGGGGTCCAGCTTTGCCGTCACCGTCGCCGTGGGCACGGTGGCGCCAGAGGACGCGCCGCCGGTGCCGGCGCCGCGCGTGGCGCTCGATGCCTTGCACGTGCTGATCGTGGACGACCATGCCACCAACCGCAGCATCCTGCTGCAGCACGCCATCGAGTGGCAGATGGCCGCCTCCAGTGCCGCCGACGGCGCCGAGGCGCTGGGCCTGCTGCAAGGCGCGCTGCGCAGCGGGCGCCCATTCGACCTGGCCATCATCGACATGCGCATGCCCGTCATGGATGGCGCCGAGCTGGTGCGCGCGATCAAGGCCGACACGCGCATGAGCGCCCTGAAAATCATCATGCTCAGTTCGCTGGACGCCTCGGCCGAGCTGCGCCAGGTGACGGCGCTGGGCGTGGCATACTGCCTGACCAAGCCCGTGCGGGCGCTGGAACTGCGCCACTGCATCGAAGCCATCGGCGGCTTCGGCACCCTGGCGCCCACGCTGCCTGCCATGCCGGCCCTGCCCGCCGCGCCCGATACCGCAGGCGCGGACCCGGGCCAGGCGCCGCTGCGCATGCTGCTGGTGGAAGACAATGCGATCAACCAGGAAATCGCCCTGGCGATGCTGGAAGATAGCGGCTACGACGCCACGCCGGCCGACAACGGGCGGCGCGCGCTGGCCCTGTGGGAGCGCTCCCCGTTCGACGTGATCCTGATGGATTGCCAGATGCCCGAAATGGACGGCTTCGAAGCGACGCGGCGCTTGCGCCGCATGGAAAACGAGCAAGGCCGCAGCCGCACGCCCATCATTGCCCTGACGGCCAATGCCATCCTGGGCGACCGCGAACTGTGCCTGGACGCGGGCATGGACGACTACCTGGCCAAGCCGTACACGCGCGCCGCCCTGCTGGCCGTGCTGGCCCGCTGGCGCCCGGCGTCCGCCGCGCCGGCTGCAGCGCAGACGCCGGCAGTGACGGTGCAGGCCGTCCAGCAGGCGCCGGCCGAAACGGCTGCCATCCTCGACGCGGCTGCCCTGCAAAACCTGCGCGCCATGCGCCGCCCCGGCCGTCCCGACGTGCTGGGGCGCATCATCGAGCTGTTCTACAGCGACGCGCCGCGCCTGCTGGGCCAGCTGGAAGTGGCCGCCGAAGCCAGCGATGCCGCGGCGCTGCAGCTGGCCGCGCATACGCTCAAGTCCAGCTGCGCCAACGTGGGCGCGCTGGGCTTGTCGGCCACCTGCCGTGAAATCGAACAATACGCGCGCGGCAATGACGTCGCCAGCGCACTGCAGCATATCCGCGGCATCCAGCAAGAACTCGACCGTGTCCTCGCCGCCCTGGCCATTGAAAAGGAAGCCATATGAATACCGCACTGCCCCCGCAAGCACGGGTCCTGGTAGTCGATGACGACACCATGACGCGCTTCCTGGTGACGGAAGCACTGGAGCCGGAAGGCTTCCGCATCGAGGAAGCGGCCAGCGGCCTGGAAGCGCTGGCCGCCTTCCAGCGCGGCGTGCCCGACCTGATCCTGCTCGACGTCGCCATGCCCGGCATGAGCGGCTTCGAATGCTGCGCCCAGCTGCGCCGGTTGCCCGGCGGCGCGCACGTGCCCATCGTCGTGCTGACCGGCAACGATGACGATGATTCCATCAAGCAGGCGCTCGAAGCGGGCGCCAGCGATTTCATCTCCAAGCCGATGCAATGGCGCTTGCTGGCGCACCGTCTGCGCTACCTGCTGCGCGCCAGCAGCGCGCTGACCGAGCTCAATCGCATCCAGGCAAGCCTCAGCCACGCGCAGGCGCTGGCCCGGCTGGGCAACTGGGAATACCGGCTTGCCGATGGCGACGGCTATTGGTCGCCGGAACTGCTGCGCATCCTGGGCCTGGATGCCGGTTCCGGCCCCACCAGCTTCGAACGCCTGCTGCAATGCCTGCCGGAAGACCAGCGCCCCCTGCTGCTCGATGCCTTCATGGAACTGCATGCCAGCGGCACGAGCTACGGCCTGGAACACAAGGTGCTGCAACCGGGCGGCGGCGAGTGCGTCGTCTTCCACCAGGCCGAGGCCGTCCGCGAAGGCCGGCAGGTGCTGCTGATGCGCGGTACGATGCAGGACATCACGGAGCGCAAGCGGCAGGAATGGCGCATCGAATACCTGGCCAACCATGATGCGCTGACGGACTTGCCCAACCGCCAGCTGCTGAACGACCGCATCGGCCAGGCCATCGCCCATGCCCGCCGCACCCGTTTGCACCTGGCCACGCTGATGCTGGACCTCGACCGTTTCAAGTTCGTCAACGACAGCTACGGCCACCCGGTGGGCGACGCGCTGCTGCAGGAAGTGGCGCGGCGGCTGCAGCACGCGGTGCGCGAAGGCGACACCGTGGCCCGCCAGGGCGGCGACGAATTCGTCATCCTGCTGACGGACTTGCCCGACATCGACACGGCCGAACAGATCGTGCAAAAAGTGCTGGCGGTGTTCGCCGAGCCCTTTTTGCTGGGCGAACATACCCTGCACGTCAGCACCAGCATCGGCGCCAGCGTGTTTCCCTCCGACGGCGACAGCGCCGACACGCTGCTCAAGACGGCCGATGCGGCCCTGTACAGCGCCAAGGACAAGGGCCGCAACGCTTGCCAGTTCTACAACCACAAGATGGGCGTGCTGGTGGAAGAGCGGGCCGAGATCGAACACGCCTTGCACCAGGCGCTGGCGCAGGGCGAGCTGGAATTGCACTACCAGCCCAAGGTCAACCTTGTCACTGGACAAATCTATGGCATGGAAGCGCTGCTGCGCTGGCGCCGGCCCGGCATCGGCCTGGTGCCGCCGGACCGCTTCATTCCCCTGGCCGAGGAAACGGGCATGATCATTGCCATCGGCGAATGGGTGCTGCGCACGGCCTGCGCGCAGCTGGGCGTCTGGCATGCCTACGGCTTTGCGCACCTGACGATGGCCGTCAACGTCTCGGCGCGCCAGTTCCGCCAGGTCGACATGCCGCAACTGGTGCGCGCAGTGCTGGCCGACAGCAGCCTGCCGGCCCACTGCCTGGAACTGGAACTGACGGAGAGCGTGCTGATGCAAAACCGCGACCTGGTGGTGCGGGCGCTGGAACAGTTGAAGGAAATCGGCGTCACCCTGGCGCTGGACGACTTCGGCACCGGCTATTCCAGCTTGTCCTATCTCAAGCAATTCCCCATCGACGTGGTGAAAATCGATCAATCGTTCATCCGCGACGTGAGCGACAGCGTGGACGGCGCTTCGCTGACCCGCTCCATCATCGCCATGGCCAAGTCGCTGCACCTGACGACGGTGGCCGAGGGCGTGGAAACGGAGGAACAATTGGGGTTTCTCAATACCAATCACTGCGACGCCATGCAAGGCTATTACTTCAGCCGCCCCCTGCCCGGCGCCGAGATGGATCTGATGTTGCTTGCCGGCACCCATTTGCCGCCCGAGAGCTGCCATGCCGTGGCGCCGCAGCGCGTGCTGCTGCTGGTGGACGACGAGGAGCATATCCTGTCCGCCCTGCGCCGCTCGCTGCGCAAGGAGGGCTACCAGATACTCAGCACCACCAATCCGCAGGCAGCGCTGGAACTGGTGGCGGCCCATGCGGTGGGCGTGATCCTCACGGATGCGCGCATGCCGGGCATGTCCGGCAACGAGCTATTGCGCCGCATCAAGGGCGTCTACCCGGAGATCGTGCGCGTGATGCTGTCCGGCTATCCTGAGCTGCATTCGGTCACGGCGGCCATCAACGAAGGCTCGGTGTACAAGTTCATCACCAAGCCGTGGGACGAAACCCTGCTGAAAGAGCACTTGCTGGAAGCGTTCCTGCGTTTCGAATCTGGCGTGCAACGGCCGCCACGCAGTCCCCTTGGCATCGAGATCAGCAACCGTGCCGCCTAGCCGCCCTCGCCACTTACCAGTAGCCGAGCACCTTCCACCAGGTCGTGCCAACGACGGCAAAGATCAGCAGTTCCACCACGCACATGATGAAGCCGACTCTCCACCAGTTACCCATCGTCACGAAGCCGCTGCCGAAGATGATGGGCGAGGTGCCCGTGGCGTAGTGGGTCAGGGTCATCATGATGGCCGAGCCAGCCGTCATCATCAGCATGAACGGCACGTGGTATTGGGCGGGAATCAGGTGCAGGCCCACCGTCAGGAAGGCCAGCAGCATGGCGCTGATGTGGGCCGTCGTGCTGGCGAAGAAGTAATGTGAAAAGACAAACACCAGCACCAGCACGCCGGCGATCGGCAGCCAGTCCATGCCGCTGGCGACGATGGCCGCCTTCATGCCGGCCGAGAACCAGGCGATCACGCCCGTCTTGTTCAACTGCTCGGCCATCATGACGAGCGCGCCGAACCACACCAGGGTATCCCAGGCGCTCTTTTCGGACAGCACGTCGTCCCAGTCGATGGTGCCCGTAATGATCAGCACGAACAAGCCGACGAAGGCCACCACCGTCGCATCGAGCGAAAACGCCGGACCGAACAGCATGGCGGGCACATTGGCCCACAGCAGCAGCAACAGGGCGAAGGTGCCCAGCATGACTTTTTCCGACGGCGACAGCGGTCCCATGCTTTTCAGCTCCGCCTTGGCGTAGGTGACGGCATCGGGCGTGGCTTTCAGTTCCGGCGGCGACAGCCAGTAGATAATCAGCGGCATCACCAACAGGCAGACCAGGCCCGGCAGCAGCATGCACAGGGCCCAGGTGGTCCACGTCAGGTGGAAACTCTGGCCGCTGGCCTTGGCCACGAAATCGACCACCAGCGGATTCGGTGCCGTGGCCGTGAGGAACATGGCCGACGTGATCGGGTTGGCGTGGTAGTTGACGAGGGCCAGATACGTGCCCACTTTACCTTCCGTGCCCTTGGCCGGGTCCGAATCGAAGGCATTGGCGATCGATTTCATGACGGGGTGGACAATGCCGCCGCCACGCGCGGTGTTACTCGGCGTAAATGGCGCCAGCACCAGTTCGCAAATCGCCAGGCCATAGCCGATGCCCATGGTGCGCTTGCCCAGCAGGGAGATGAACAGCAGGCCGATGCGGCTGCCCAGCCCCGTCTTTTTCAGGCCGCGCGATATCAGAATCGCCACGACGATCAGCCAGATCAGGGGATTCGAAAAACTGCTGAGCGCATCCGTGATGGCGCCCTTGGACGAGGTCGACGTCACTTGCGACAATGACACGATGACGATAGCCATCATGGCCATCACGCCGATGGGCATGACTTTCAGGATAATCGCCAGAATCGTGGTGAGGAAGATCGCCACCAGGCCCCAGGCCTTGGGCGTCAAGCCATCGGGCGCCGGCAGCAATAGCATGCTCACCAGCAAGGCCGTGCAGATCAGGGCGGGAACGAGGCGGAATGGGACGGCTTCCTTGAAATGCAGGAACATGTCGCGCACTGTTTTATACATCTTTATTACCTTTCGCTGTGGGTCAGGCATCCTGGCGGCCGGAATCGTGCACGCAGATTCATGGGCCGGCAGGCACGAAAAACCGCGCCTGCAAGATGACAGATGCCCAACAATTCTGTTCGGCAATATCATACACGCAAGGCGTCCCCGGCCCCGCTTTCCTTTGGCGCGCCGTTCCAGGCAATTGCAAAAACGTTGACCTGCGCGCGACATCTCTCACATAATCGCCCCTCATGCTGCCAAACCGACAAGGACGCCATTGCAAGCCCGCAACCATCATATCGACGCCCTGCGCGGCGCGGCCATCCTGTGCGTGCTGGTGCTGCACTTCGCGCTGGCCTATGGCTTGAAGAACAGCCCGCTCTCGGCCTTGCCGGGCTGGCTGCTGAGCGCCGCCTACCAGGGTAATTACGGCGTGACCATGTTCTTCGTCATTTCCGGCTACCTGATCACCTCGACCTCGCTGCGCCGCTGGGGCGACCTGGCGCGCATCGACCTGGCGGCGTTTTATGCCTACCGCATCGCCCGCCTGCTGCCAGCGCTGCTGCTGGCCCTGTCCCTGATCGTGCTGCTGGGCGTGCTGGACGTGCCCTTCTTTGCCAATTCGGACAGCGGCAAGGATTTGCCAGCCAGCTATTTCGTCATCGCCATCGCCTCCGTGCTGACCTTCTGGCACAACGTGCTGATGCAAAGCGCCGGCTATTTCAATTACTGCCTGAACGTGTACTGGTCGCTGTCCGTCGAGGAAATGTTCTATCTGCTGCTGCCGCTGTCGTGCCGCCTGCTGCGCCGGCGCCAGGCGATCATGCTGCTGTGCGGCGCCGCCATCGTGGCAGGCCCCGTCTACCGCAGCCTGCACGCGGACAACGAAATCTATTTCATGTACGGCTATATCGCCTGTTTCGACGCCATCGCCATCGGTTGCCTGACGGCCCTGCTGACGCAACACTGGCAGCCGGGCGCGCGTGCCGGGCAACTGTTGCGCTGGGCGGCGGGCCTGGCCCTGGCGGCCGTGTACGTACGCGGCATCGGCGGCCATGAAGTCTTCGGTTTTACCCTGATCGCGCTGGCCAGCGCCGCCTTCATCGTGGGTGCCACGGCGGGCCAGACGGCCAGCCAGGGCCGCTACGGCCCGCTGCAATGGCTGGGACGCCATAGCTACGAACTCTACCTGTTCCATATCATCGTACTGGCCGGCATGCGCAACGTGGTCGACAAGGCGGGCCTGGGCTACGCGGAACGGCTGCCATGGCTGGCGCTGTTCCTGACTGCAACGGCGCTGGCGGCCGCCCTCGTGGCCCGCTGCGTGTCCGAACCGGCGAATGCGGCCCTGCGCCGGCGCTTCCTGGGCGCCGCCGCACCCGCGCCTGCACGTGCTGCCGGCAGCCCTGGAGCGGCGCCTTGAAAAAGTGAGCCAAGTCAAGAGAGCGCATGCCCACCGCCCGTTTCCGGGCAAATTCCCGCCCCGCCTTGCCATTCGCACTATAATGTCGGCACCGCGTGCGGCAGCAATGGCGGCGATAGACGGTAACAATTTCGTGTGGACGCCAGTACAATAGCGTCTGGGCCTACACAGGGTTTCACTTTTGCCAGCAGTTGCCAGCAACTAACCATTTTTTTGACCAGCCAACAAATACTATGAGTTCGATGAATGAAGAGCGCGTTTTAAGCGTGCACCACTGGACGGATACCCTGTTCTCCTTTACCACCACGCGCGATCCGTCGCTGCGTTTCTCGAATGGCCATTTCACCATGATCGGCCTGCGCGTCGATGGCAAGCCCTTGCTGCGTGCCTACAGTATCGCCAGCGCCAATTACGAAGAGCACCTGGAATTTTTCAGCATCAAGGTGCCGGGCGGTCCATTGACGTCGCGTTTGCAACACTTGCAAGTGGGCGATACCGTCATCGTCGGCCGCAAGCCGACGGGCACCCTGGTGTCCGACTACCTGCTGCCAGGCAAGCGCCTGTACATGCTGTCGACGGGCACGGGCCTGGCGCCATTCCTCAGCATCGTGCGCGATCCGGACATCTACGAGCGCTTCGACCAGCTGATCCTCGTGCACGGCGTGCGCCAGGTCGACGAACTGGCCTACCGCGAGCTGCTGGAAGAGCACCTGCCGAAACATGAATTCCTGGGCGAAATGGTCAGCGACAAGCTGCGCTACTACCCGACCGTCACGCGCGAAGATTTCCGCAACATGGGCCGCATCACGGCACTGATCGAGAACGGCAAGCTGGCCGAAGACCTGGGCTTGCCGGCGCTGAACCCGGCCGAAGACCGCGTCATGATCTGCGGCAGCTCGGACATGCTGCGCGACCTGAAGGAAATGCTGGAAGCGCGTGGCTTCAAGGAAGGCAATACCTCGACGCCTGGCGACTTCGTTGTCGAGCGCGCATTCGCCGAGAAGTAATCCATCGTGTTCTCCAGGGGCCCGGTCCCGCCGCACCTTGCGGCGGCGCCGGGCCCCTGGCGTTTCAGCGCACCAGCGCCGGCGTGCCGCGCTGGTATTGCAAGCCATTCATGAAGCGCTGCACGGGTTGAAAGGCGCTGCTGAGGATATCGTCATGCGCCGCGTAATAGCGCGTCTCGATCTTCAGCAAGCCCAGCACGGTCGCATCGAGCTTGTCCGTCTGGTATGGCCGGCTTTCCAGCGCGGCGCGCGCGGCACTCGATTGCGGCGCCTGCTGGTTGTTCCAGATTAACATGGGGATTTCATAACCGCTCTTGTCGGAGGCGGAATGGCCCGCGTGATTGCGGCTGTAGCCCACTTCCTGTCCATGGTCGGAGACGAACAGCAGCGAGGCGGCGCGCCCGGCCTTGGCTGTGTCGGCCATGCCGATCAGGGTGCCCAGCACGTAATCGCCATAGCGGATGGCGTTATCGTACTCATCGCGCTGGTTGCGTATCGAGCTCGACCTGCCCTGGCTGGCCATCTGCGCGCTGACGGCGTCCTGCACCTGGTTGAAATGCGCAAAGCGGCGGGGATAGCGCATGTCATAGCTGGGATGGGCGCCCAGCAAATGCACGACGATGAGCTTTTTCGGCGCCGTATCGGCCAGCGCGTGGGCGAACGGCTGGAACAGGTTGCCGTCGAAATTGTTTTCCCCGCGGCCAGTACCGTAGTTGATGAAATCGCTTTCATCGGCCTGGCCCGCCAGCAGGCCGATCCAGCCGTCGTTGCGCGTCTGGTTCGAGACCCAGAACGTCTTGTAGCCGGCCGCCTCGGCCAGCATCAGCAAATTCGGCTTGGCCATCCACGCATCGGGGTTGCCGATATCGGCCGGCGTGAGCATCGTCATCATCGATTCCACCGTGCTGGACGCAGGCGAAATCACATCATTGAACACCAGCAGTTTTGCACGCATGGCATCGAGCCGGGGCGTGGTGGCACGCGGGTAGCCGTACAGCGACATCGAGGCGCGATTGGTGCTCTCGCCGATCACCAGGATGACGGTGCGCGCATCCTCGCCCGCATAGCGCACGTTCCAGTCGCGCGGCGCGGCCATGGCCGCCGTCAGCGCCTGCTGCATGGATTTCATCGCTTCCAGCTGCGCGCTGTACTGCTGGTAGCGCAGCGGCCAGAACAGGGCCGGATTTTCGCGCCGCATGGTGGTATTGACGTGCAGCAGTACCAGAAAGACGGCCATGCCAACGGCAAAGCATTTTTGCGCCAGGCCCGGCGCGCGACTGGCGCGCGCCGCTTGCCGGCGCAGCAGCTGGCGGTCGGCTAGCAGCACGGCCGCCGTCACGAGCACAAACCAGCCCGCCGCTTGCGCCAGCGCGATGCTGTTGTGCAGAAAAAATTCCCCCGTTTCGGCTTGATCTGTCGCAAACATCGCTTGCAAAACGGCATTCGGATTCGGCCGCATGCCAAAATAGCCACGCAAGAAGCCCTTGATGGCGGCGTCAAAGTAAAACACGGGCACAACGATGCGCAGCAGCACGGTGACCGCGCCAGCGCTGGCAGCGCCACGCCACGCGTGCAGCACGCCGCCCATGCCCAGCAAGAAGGCCGCCAGCAAGACGCACAATTTCAGGCATTCGTTCGCGCTTAACTGATCGAAGAGGAAGAACAGCAGCAGGCCAGCTATGCTGAACAGGACACGGCAACACAGAATCAGCATGGAGGCGACAGGGGGTAAGCATTGAACAGGGGCAAGCCCGTGCGAACGGGCCAGCGATTGTAGCGCAGTCCCTTGCAACTTGTACCATTATTTCCTGCGTGCTACTGACAGAAATTGTCAGTATTTTTTATTATGATTTCGGCACCAGCAGGCTAGCCAGCCTGTAACATTGATATATCCACCTGCGACAGGACTTTTCATGACACGTGCCATCACCATACTGACCGAGAACTTTGCCGATTGGGAAACTGCCCTGATCAATTCCACGGCGCGCCTGTATTACGGCTTTTACACGCAGTTCGCCACGCCGGGCGGCCTGCCCGTCACCTCGTCCGGCGGCATGCTGGTCACGCCGCAACTGGCGCTGGAAGAGATTGTGCTCGGGGAACTCGATCTGCTGATGGTGTGTGGCGGCAGCCACTGGCAAAGCGGCAAGGCGCCCGACCTGGGCCCCTTGCTGCGCGCCGCCCGCGACCACAATATTGTGCTGGCCGGCATTTGCGACGGCACACGCGTGCTGGCGCAGGCAGGCGTGCTCGACACCGTGCGCCATACTTCCAACAGTGCGGACAACCTGTTGCAAACGGGCTATGCGGGCGCGGCCCTGTACCAGGACGTAGCATGGGCCGTGGCCGACCAGCGCGTCGTTACGGCACCGGGCACGGCGCCCGTCAGTTTTACGCGGGAAGTGCTGCGCAGCCTGGGCATTGACGACGACAACCTGACGTCCTATCTGGCCATGCACGGCGCCGAGCACGGCCAGGCAGCCCAGGCAGAACGCTAGTCGGAGGCCAGCGCGCGCAGGCGCGCCACGGCGTGCGTGTTGCCCGGGTCCAGTTCCAGCGAACGGCGGTAATGCGTGACGGCCTGCGCTTTCGCGCCGTCGGCCTCGTACGCTTCGGCCAGGCTGTCGTGGCCATTCGCCCCTTGCGGGTACAGTTGCACGCCCAGCTCGAAGACGGCCACCGCCTGTTTCGGCTGCTGCCGTCCCAGCAGGCGGTAGCCCCAGGCATTCAAGTCGTCTTCGGTGGGCGCAGACAGCCCATGCTGGCGCCGGATGGCCGCCAGTTTATTGTCCAGCCCGTTGAAACCGGTGCTGGCCGCCTTGTTGCGCAGCAAGTGCGCGGCATACGCGCCGCCGCGCTGCTGGCGCAGGGCGGGAAGATAAAAGCCGGCGACGGTATCGATCAGTTGTTCCGGCTGGCCGCCGGCCAGGTTGCTGAGGATGATGACGGTCAGGCCATCATCGGGATACACATAAAAGGCTGAGCGGGCGCCGCCGATGCCGGCCACGGCGCGGTGACCATCGCGGCCGATGCTGGGCCAGCCCAGCGCCCACGGCGCCGGCTTGCCGTCATTCAAGCTGGTCGGCTGCCACAGCCGTGCCACACTGGCGGGTGCCAGCAAGCGTCCCGACTGCAGCGCGATGAGCCAGTTCGCCAGTTCGCCCGCATTGCTGTTGATGCCAGCGCCAGCGCGCATGAACACGGGAAAGTCTTCGATCACGTTGCGATAACCGTTGCCGCCCCGGTCCAGCACGTAAGAACTGGCCTTGCCCACGACCACGTCCTTCGCGTCGCCAAAGCCGCTATGCCGCATGCCGGCCACGTCAAACTGCCCGCGCTGGACGAAAGTGGTAAAGGGCTGGCCGCCCTGCCGCTCGATCAACTGCGCCAGCAACACGTAATTGGTCTGGTTGTAGCGGAAGCGCTGGCCAGGCGCAGCTTCCACGGGCAGCGCCTGCACGGCTGTCCACGCCGCATCGGCAGCGTCCGGCTGCGGCCCCACCAGCTTGCCGCTGCGCTGGTCCAGCACGTCGGGCAAGCCCGAGGTGTGGTTGAGCAATTGCGTCACCGTCACGGTTTGCCAGGCGACAGGCAGCCCCGTCAGGTACTGCCCGATGGGCGCGGCCAGGTCGATCTTGCCCTGTTGCACCAGCTGCAGTACGGCCACGCCGGCAAACGCTTTCGTTGCCGAATTGATGGAAAACAGGCTGGCGTCCGTCACAGGCACCTGGTATTGCAGGCTGGCCAGACCGAAATTGCGCTTCAGCATGACCTTGCCACGCTGGATCACCGTCAGTTGCAGGCCTGGAATCTGGCGCTCCCGCATTTCACTGCGCACGAAGGCGGCAATGTCGTGTTCCGCTGGGGACGCCTGCACATGGCTGGCGGAGGCGGCGGCAAGCGCCAGGGCGAACAGGACAGACGGCAGGCGTGGCTTCACGATGCGGCTTTCGACAGTGGAAAACGGAACCGCAGCATCCCATACCTATTTATCAACGTCAACGACAATCTTGCCGGTCGGAAAGTTACTCTTCCAGCCACACGTCTTCATAGCCGTCGCGGTCGAGGATGAACCTGGCGCCGCTGGGCAAGGCCAGGTAATCGACCACTTGCGGCAGCATCTCGTGCAGGTGTTCCGCGTGCAGCGGCTGATAGAAGCCGCTGGCGTCGTCGTGTTCGCCGCAGTGGATGAACCAGCTGATGGTGCCGTTTTCCGGCAGCACGATGCGCGTGCCATAGATGGGCGACTGGTCCAGGCTGCCGATGGCCAGGGCCACCATGGGTTCGGGCGCCTGCGCCGGCAAGCCGAATTTGTCGCAGATGCGCTGCTGTGTTTCGCTGATCGCTTCAGTCATGCTGCCCTCAGGATCCTATGTATTGATAATGGAGGCGCAGCGCGCCATCGTCGCCGGACATTTCCAGGTGCAAAACCGCTTCGCCCGGCTTGCCATCGGCCAGCAACATGCATTCCAGACCCAGCGGCCCGCAATCGGTGGCATACACGTCGACGGCGGGACGGCCGCCCTTGCCCGGCACAAAGGCCTCGGCCAGCGGCGCCAGGGACAGCGCCTGGTTCGCCGCAAAATAGCTGTCGAGCATCTCGATGATCTCGTCGGCCACGCCCGGCGACAGCGCCCAGTCGCGTTGCAGCGCAAGCCGATCGCGCCGGTCGAGCGTGTGCACGAAGGCTGCCGCCTGTGCATAGGCCTGTTGCCGCAGGCTGTCGGTCATGCGCATGTCCATGCTGCGATTCCTCTCTCTTGAACAGGCGCCATTATAGTGCGCGGGCTGGCCGATGCCGCACGGTCGCTATGCAAGCAGTTGCATGACAGTACGGCAACCCTGTAAAGTGGGCTACGATGAAAAAAACCTACCATGGCAGTTGCCACTGCGGCAGCGTGCGCTTCGCGGCCGAAATCGACCTGGCGGCCCCTAGCCTGCGCTGCAATTGTTCCTATTGCCTGAAAATCCGCTGCTGGGCCAGCCTGGTGCCGCCCACGGCTTTCCGCCTGCTGGCCGGAGAAGCGGACTTGAGCGAATACCGCTTCGGCGCCGGCCGAGAGCGCCATTATTTTTGCCGCCATTGCGGCGTGCGTCCGTTCGGTCGCGGCGATTCTCCCCGCAGCGGGCCGTTTGTCGGCATCGGCGTGAACTGCCTCGACGATGCCGCCGTGGCCGAACTGGCCCAGGTGCCCGTCACCTTTGTCGACGGCTGGCATGACGCGTGGGAGACGCCGCCGCTGGAAACGCGGCATCTGTAAATAATGCGATGTTGAAATAGTTGTCTGCTACGCCGGAGTTTTCCTACGTGGCGACAAGTGGTGTCCCTATGGTTAAGCCCGACGCAGGCAGCGAGAATGGTTTCAACGGTGCAGCCTATGCTGGACCGGATGATCATGCAAACTGACCAAACCAACCATAGGGGACACGACCATGACTTCGAACAGCAATGACAAATCCGGCAGCCAGTCGGACAAACAGCAATCGGGCCAATCGGGCAGCCAGCAGTCGGACAAGCAGTCCGGCACCCGCCAATCGTCGGGCGGCACTCAGGGCGGCACGCACGAGCAGCACGTCGAGGCAGGCCGCCAAAGCCACAAGAATGACGGCGACAAGCAGTCGGGCTCGCAGCAATCGGGCCAACAGTCGGGCCAGCAATCGGGTTCCGGCACCGGCACGCGCGGCGGCACGCATGAGCAGCACGTGGAAGCGGGACGTCAAAGCCACAAGAATGACGACAAATCCTGATCCCGCAGGCATGGCTAGACGCGCCTTCTCAACATGAAAGCACTGACGGCCATGCTGTGCGCGGGGCTGGGCATGGGCCTGGCCGCCTGCGGCGCCAGGAATACGGCATCGAACGTGGAGGCACCCGGCACGCCGGCCGGGGTTTCCACGCGCGTGCTCGATGCGGGCGCCGACGCATTGCAAGCGCGGCCGCCCGTCGCGGCACTCAATGCCTATCTTGACGGTTTTCATTTTTACAATGGCAATCTGCGCGGCCAGATGGAAGCGCACCACTATTGCGCCATCGTCAATGAAGAGCTGATCCAGTGCGTCATTTACGACGGCAACGTCAAGGATGCCAAGCTGATGGGTGTCGAATACATCGTCAGCGCCAGGTTGTACCAGGGTTAGCCGGCGGCGGAAAAAGCGCTGTGGCACAGCCATGTGCATGAAGTCAAATCAGGCCAGCTGATCGCTCCCGGCATTCCCGCCGTGGCCGAAAAGGCCTTGATGCAAAAACTCGTCGCCACGTATGGCAAGACCTGGCATACCTGGCACACGGATCTGCACAAGACCTTGCCGCTGGGCGTGCCGCAACTGATGATGGGTTTTACAGCCGATGGCCAGGCCGACGCCGCCATGGTCGCCGCACGCGACGGCCGCTTCCGCATCGATTCCGCCGAAAAACGCCGCCAGCGGGCCGACATCGCCGCGCCCGCCATCATCGCCGGCGCCGATGCCTGGCAACATGGCACGACCATCCAGCTGGCCGACCCGAGCGGAACGCAGCACGGGGCTTCATCGCCGCCACCCTCCCCGCACACGGCCACGCCCGCCATTTCGCGCCCGGCCAGATAGACGGCGCGCGAAAGGCCGTTGTCTGGATCGGCATTCTGGGCGATAATTACGCACATGAACGATACCACCACCTTACCCCCATTGCCCGATCGCCTGTCGATCGACCCTAGCAGCCCTTACCACGTTGCAGCCGTGTTCGAGAACGACGTCGGCATCCGCTTCAACGACAAGGAGCGTCTTGACGTGGAAGAATATTGCATCAGCGAACGCTGGATCAAGGTCGCTTCCACCAAGTCGCTCGACCGCCGCGGCCGTCCGCTGCAGATCAAGCTGAAGGGCAAAGTCGAAGCGTTCTACCGCTAAGCAATACCTACAGTTGTCATCGAGGCCGATTTCCATCGGCCTTTTTTACGTCCGCAGGTATTGCCCGGCAGGCCGGTCAGGCTGCCGGCGGCGGCTGGAAGGCGCAAAAACCGGGCCACTGGTCGCGGCTGTCGCACACTTTCAGGCAACCTTTGTCCTCCTTGAAGGTGGCGACGACCTTGATGGGGAAGCCATAGAGTGGCGTGGTGGCCAGGAAGGCGGACGGGCAGCTTTGCTCGTTGCTGAAGCGGAAAGTGATTTCTTCGCGGCGGCCCTTGCGCTCAAAGCTCAGCATGAAGGTTTCATTGCTGTTCCACTGCGCCTTGCCCGGCACGCGGAAACGGTAGCGCGGGTTGCCCTGCTGCTGACCCTCAAGTTTCTGGCCGAAGACGCGGCTGCTGGCCGTGGCCGTCTCGACCTTGGCAACGGGATACACGACGCCAAAGATATAGGTGCCGGCAAACCCCTGGTCGAAGCCGAGTCCCTTCTGGTAAAACGGCACGACGATATGCGGCGCGCCCGCGTATTCCACGCTGTTGCGGGCCGTCACGCGCGACGTCAGCTTGTCATCGGGCGCTTTGCCGAAGACCACGTCCAGTTCCAGCAAAGCTTGTTGCTTGTCAATATCTTGCGCCAGATAATCCTGGGGGAACGTTTCGCCGTGCACGCAGCCGGCCAGCAAGGAGGCGGCGAAGCAGCCGGCGATCAGTTTGGGTAGTGTCATGGCTGTTTTCCTTCCGGCGGCGCGGAAATGAGGCCCAGCCCCGTCACTTGCAAGCCGTTCTTGCCTTGTTTCCATTGAAATTGCTGGCCGAACCAGGCCAGTTCCAGCTCGCGCCGGATGCGGATCGAATCCGTGCGGCCCTGGCGCGCCTTGATGGCGGCGCCCGCCTGCGCGGAAGCGGCGTCCGACAAGGGCTTCAGCCACCGTTGATAGGTGTCCGGCGGCAAGGCCAGCTCACCGGCCACGCCGTCGTCGCGCGTGGCAACGATGATGCCCACCTTCGTCAGCGTATTCGTCAGATAGGCGCCGCGCCGCCCGTCGGGCGAGACGGAGACGAGCATGGCATGGGGATAATCGCCCCTGACGTTGTCCGGCACGTCAAACCACAGCAGTTCGCCCGTGCCCGTATCGAGCGCGCGTCCGTCGCGGGGAAACAGCAGCACCTCGCTGTTGCCCGGCTGCGGCACGCCCCATTCGGGGTCGCGTTCCGTGCGCACCATGTTGTCGCGTTGCATGGGACTGATGGGGCGCATCAGCGGCTCGCCATTCTGCACGCCGATCAATATCGTGCCCTGGCCCGTATAACCCTTGGTAAAGGCCAGCAGCATGGGCTGGCCTTCGCGCGTGGCCTTGATCGGCCGCACTTCCACCACCTCGCGCGCGCCGCCGGGCCAGTAGCCGTGCCGGCGGAAAGTCAAGGTAACGAGCGGGTCGTGGCGGTCACGCGTGACGACAAAGTCGCCGTATTGCTTCATCACCGGCACGTAGGATGTTTGCGCCTGCGCGCAGGGCACGATGGCGGTGGCCAGCGTGGCGGCGGTCGCCAGGCGGCATAAAGAGAGGGACAGCATGGCATCCTATAAAGGTCGCACGGGGCGAAGAATCAGAATTCTAAACGATTACTCGCCAGCAACACTGCCCAATTGGAAACATCAGCGGCGCTGGATTTCAATTAGTTCGATCTCGAACAGCTTGGGCCACAGTTTTCCCGTGACAAACAGGCGCTTGCCGCGCGCATCCCAGGCAATGCCGTTGAGCACGGCGTCGGGATTGGCCGTGCCCCGCTGCTCGGGCGGCAGCAAGCCCGTCAGGTCGATCCAGCCCACCACCTTGCCGCTGGCCGGGTCGATGCGGGCGATCACGTCGGCGCCCCACACATTGGCAAACAATTCCCCGTCGACCATTTCCAGCTCGTTCAGGCGCTCGATGGGGCGGCCCTCGGCCTTGACCTCGAAGCGGCGCACTTCCATCAGGGTTTTCGGATTGAGCACGCGGATGGCGGAGCTGCCGTCGCTCATGTAGACAAATTTGCCATCGCTGGCCAGGCCCCAGCCTTCGCCCTGGTAGGTAAATTTGCGTTTCAGTTTGAACGTCTTCTGGTCAAAGACATAGCCGGTCTGCGAAATCCAGGTCAGTCCCAGGATTTCATCGCCCACATCCGTGATGCCCTCGCCGAACACTTTTTTGTCCAGCATGCTTTTCTGCAAGACCTTGCCCGTCGCCAGCTCCACCTTGCGCAAGGAGGACTGGCCGTTCTGGCCCGTGCTTTCATACAGGTGGCCATCCTTGAACAGCAAGCCCTGGGTGAACGCCTGGGGGTCGTGCGGATAGGTATTCTTGACGAAATAGCCATACACGGGAATGGCGGCCTGGGCATAGCCCATTTCGCTCATCAGGCCCACGGTGCACAACAATCCCAGCAGCAGCGAGCCTGCCGTACGTTTCAGTCTGGTTTTACCTGTGTTCTTCATATGCTTGGCGGTGGTTGGCGAGCGCCTATTGTAAACGGGCCGCGTCCGCCATGCGCGCCCTGACGAGGTCCAGCCAGGCACGTGCCGCAAACGACAGCCGCCCGCCGCGGCGCCAGGCCAGCATCAGATTCCACTCCACGGGCGGACCGTCGAGGGGGATGACGGCAAATTGCGTTTGATCCAGCGTGTCGCAATACATCTTCGGCAGCAGGCAAATGCCCACGCCCAGCCGCACCAGCGAGGCGATAAAATCCCACTGGCCGCTGCGGCCCGTGATGCGCGGAGCGAAACCGGCCCGCTGGCATGCGTCCAGCACGATGTCGTTCAAGGCAAACGCGGCGCCATAGAAGATGAAGGGGCTGCCGGCCAGCTCGGCCAGGGCCACGGAAGCGCGTCCCTGCCACGCAGAACCGGGCGCCGCCAGCAGGCACAGCGGTGAGCGCACGAGGGGCAAGGCTTCGAAATCCTGCCAAGTGGCCGCATTGCCCGGGTAGTCGAGCATGGTACCCAGTTCCACCGTGCCCGTGCGCAAGTCGCGCTCGATCGCCTGCGTGCCGCTTTCATACATTTTCAGTTCGATACCGGGATAGCGCTGGTGGTATTCGGCCAGCCACGGCGCCAAGGTCGAGTGGGTTTGCGGCGACACGCCAACGCGCAATTCTCCCCGCTCCAGCTGCTGCAAGTCGCGCAATTCCACTTTTAACTCTGCATGCAGGGCCAGCAGTTCATGCGCGCGCGACAGCACCACCTTGCCCGCGTCCGTCAGGGTAAAACGCTTGCCGGCGCGATCCAGCAAGGCCAGGTCCAGCGACTGTTCCAGCTGGGCGACCATCTTGCTGACGGTGGGCTGCGTCACGTGCAGCCTGGCGGCGGCACGCGTAAAACTGGCTTGTTCGACCACTTCGACGAAGTAGCGCAGGGAGCGGATATCCATGATGCATTCCAATTTCGAATGATAATCATGAGTTTAAGTCATTTTATCTTTTGATGCGGGGTCACTACAATGAAAACTTCCCCCAGCCGTTTGAAAGCCCGCCGTGAAAGCCTTGCACTGTTACACCGCCGCCCTGCCCTCCATCTCTGCCTGGCGCCAGCCCGCGCAGACCGCGTGGCAAGTGGGCATACTGATTGCCGCCTGGTGGCTGGCCGACGAGGCCGCTTCCGCCCTGCACTTGCCGTTTTCCGGCGGCGTGGTGGGCCTGTTCGTGCTGGTGGCCCTGCTGCTGTCGGGCTGGGTACGGCCAGCCGCCATCGAACTGGGCGCGAACTGGCTGCTGGCCAACATGCTGCTGTTCTTCATTCCGCTGGTCGTGTCCGTGGTGCAATTCACGCAGTTATTGAAGTCGCAAGGCTTGATGCTGTTCGTGAATATCGGCCTCGGCTTTGCCAGCGTGATGCTGGCCACGGCATTGACCGTCGAATGGGTATGCCGCTATGAGCGCAAGCTGCGCCTGCAACAACTGCTGCGCCAGCGCGCAGCCAGGACGGCAGCATGAGCACCCTGGTCCTGTCCCTGCTGTTTTTGCTGCTGACCCTGGTCTTGTTCTACGCCAACCAGGCCGTGCACCGCCGCCATCCGCATTTCTTGCTGACGCCCGC
This sequence comes from Janthinobacterium sp. 64, assembly GCF_002813325.1. NCBI lineage: Bacteria > Pseudomonadati > Pseudomonadota > Betaproteobacteria > Burkholderiales > Oxalobacteraceae > Janthinobacterium > Janthinobacterium sp. 64. The sequence goes on from NZ_PHUG01000001.1 coordinate 926,361, forward strand.
CATCTGTACCTCGGCGTTACTGATCGTCATCGTGCAAGCGACCTCGACGCCCTTCGCCACGTATTTCGGCGAGACGCGCTGGCTGCCGTGGCTGCTGGGGCCGGCCACCATCGCGTTTGCGCTACCCATCTTCCAGGAGCGCAAGCTGATCCGCAAGCACTGGCTGGCCTTGTCGCTGGGCAGCTGCGCCGGCATCGTCGCCTCCGTGGCCGCCACCCTGCTGCTGGACCGGGTCTTTGGCGTGCACGGCGACATGGCGCGCAGCCTGCTGGCCCGTTCCGTGTCGACGCCGTTCGCGCTGGAAGCGTCGCGCCACATGGGCGGCTCGGCCCAGCTGACGGGCATCTTCGTGGTGATGACGGGCTTGTTCGGCTTGATGCTCGGTAAACCGCTGTTAAAACTGCTGCCCTTGCGCATGCGCATCGCCCGTGGCGCCCCGTATGGCGCGGCTGCGCACGGTTTTGGCTTGTCCGTGGCGCGCCGCGTGGGCACGGAAGAAGGCGCCGTGGCCAGCCTGACGATGATTTTTTCCGGCGTCGTGACGGTGTTGCTGGCGCCTCTGCTGGGGCATCTGCTGGGCTAAACCGCCACGCCAGCGGCGTTTATCGGGGATAATACGTCTTTCCCCATTCCCAGCAGCCGCGCCACGATGAAATACCCCGCAGTCCTGCCCTTCAGCGACCTCCTGCCACGCTTGCATGAATTCGACGCCATCATCGACGTGCGCAGCCCGTCCGAGTTCGCGGAAGACCACTTGCCGGGCGCCATCAACCTGCCCGTGCTGGACGACGAGCAGCGCGTGCGCGTCGGCACCTTGTATAAACAGACGAGCGCCTTTGAAGCAAAGAAGCTGGGCGCGGCGCTGATCGCGAAAAACATTGCGCGGCACATCGAAGACGGTTTTATCGCTCATCCGCAGCATTGGAAGCCGCTCGTCTACTGCTGGCGCGGCGGCAACCGCAGCGGCGCCATGGCGCACATCCTGGCGCGCATCGGCTGGCCCGTCACGCAGCTCGACGGTGGCTACAAGGATTACCGGCGCCACGTGAATGCCGAGCTGGCCACCCTGCCCGAACGCTTCGACTTCATCAACGTGCTGTGCGGCCCCACGGGCAGCGGCAAGAGCCGCCTGTTGCAGGTGCTGGACAAACAAGGCGCGCAAGTGATCGACCTGGAAGACCTGGCGGCCCACCGTGGCTCCGTGCTGGGCGGCTTGCCGGACGCGGACCAGCCTTCGCAAAAGGCGTTTGAAAGCGCGCTGTGGCAACAGTTGCGCACTTTCGACCCGGCACTGCCCGTCTTCATCGAGTCGGAAAGCAAGAAAGTGGGCCGGCTGCGCGTGCCCGATGCGCTGATGGAAAAGATGCGCGCGGCCGCCTGCACCGACGTGCGCCTGGACATTGGGGAGCGCGTGCAATTGCTGATGCAGGATTACGAACATTTCGTCGGCGACCCGACGCGCCTGAACGTGCAGCTGGCCCTGTTGACGCAGCTGCATGGCAAGGAAAAAATTGCCCACTGGCAGCAACTGGCCACGGCGGGCCACATGGCCGAGCTGGTGGAAGAGCTGCTGGTCCAGCATTACGACCCCGTCTACCGGCAATCGATCGCCCGCAACTTCAGCCGCTACGCCCAGGCGACGCCGCTGGTCTTGCCCGATATTTCAGAACATGCCTTTGAGCAAGCCGCGCGCGCATTATGTGCTATCGTCGGCGAACCGCGTACCGCCAGCGCCGCGTAAGTGCCGGCGCAGCTTCCCATGACCTTTTTTGAGCAGGATGACGACCATGTCCGATAGCATTCCCACCCCCATCCGATTGACCGAATTTGCCCATGGCGGCGGCTGCGGCTGCAAGATTGCGCCCGGCGTGCTGGCCGACATCTTAAAGGGCAGCGGCGGCTTTCCCCTGCCGAAGGAATTGCTGGTCGGCATAGAAACCTCGGATGACGCGGCCGTCTACCAGCTCAACGACGAGCAGGCGCTGATCGCCACGACGGATTTCTTCATGCCCATCGTCGACGACCCGTTCGACTTTGGCCGCATCGCCGCCACCAACGCCATTTCCGACGTGTACGCCATGGGCGGCACGCCCATCATGGCCCTGGCCCTGGTCGGCATGCCGATCAACAAGCTGCCGGTGGAAACCATCGGCCTCATATTAAAAGGCGGCGAAACCATCTGCGCCCAGGCCGGCATCCCCATCGCGGGCGGCCACACCATCGATTCCGTCGAACCGATCTATGGCCTCGTCGTGCTGGGCCTGGTCCACCCTTCGCAAGTGAAACGCAACGCAGGCGCGCGCGCCGGCGACAAACTGGTATTGGGCAAACCGATCGGCGTGGGCATCCTGTCGGCCGCGCTGAAGAAAAATGCACTCGACGCGGATGGCTACGCTTCCCTGATCGATAACACCACCAAATTGAATACCCCGGGCAAGAAACTGGCCCTGCTCGACGGCGTGCATGCGCTGACGGACGTGACGGGCTTCGGCTTGCTGGGCCACACGCTGGAACTGGCGCGCGGCGCTAAGTTGCAGGCGCGTATCGCCATGAGCGAGGTGCCGCTGCTGCCGCAAGTGCAGCAACTGGCGCACAACGGCAACATCACGGGCGCCTCCGGCCGCAACTGGCAAGGCTATGGTGCGCAAGTGGCGCTGGCCGACAGCCTGAGCGCCATCGACAAGGCAATTTTGACGGACCCGCAAACGGCCGGCCCCCTGCTGGTGGCCTGCGCGCCGGAAGCCGTCGAGCAAGTGCTGGCGATTTTCCGCGCCGAAGGCTTTGCCGACGCCGTCGTCATCGGCGAGATGCAGGATGGCAGCACCGGGGTTTCCGTATATTAATGAACAATTTTTTCAAAGGCACTCCCATGATCACGTTCTCCAACAAATTCCCCGCCATCCTGGCCACCGTCGCCGCCACCCTGGCCATCCACAGCGGCCTGGCGCAGGCGCAGCAAGTGTTGCGCGTGTCCGCCATTCCCGACGAAGCGCCGACGGAATTGCAGCGCAAGTTCAAGCCGCTGGGCAGCTACCTGGAGAAAAAGCTGGGCATGAAGGTGGAATTTACGCCCGTCACCGATTACGCGGCCTCCGTGGAAGGCTTGATCAATCACAAGCTCGACATGGTCTGGTTCGGCGGTTTTACTTTCGTGCAAGCCAACGTGCGCAGCGGCGGCAAGATCGTCCCGCTGGTGCAGCGCGAGGAAGACACGAAGTTCCGCTCGGTTTTTGTGACCACCAGCAAGGACATCAATCAATTGTCCGATCTGAAAGGCAAGAATTTCACCTTCGGTTCGGAATCGTCAACCTCCGGCCATTTGATGCCGCGCTACTACTTGCTGGCCGCCAAGATCAACCCGGACACGGACATGAAGCGCATCGCGTTTTCCGGCGCGCATGACGCCACCGTGGCAGCCGTGGCCGGCGGCAAGGTCGATGCGGGCACCTTGAATATCTCCGTCTGGGAAAAACTGGTCGAAGCGAAAAAGGTCGACCCAAGCAAGGTGCGCGTGTTCTACACGACGCCTGGCTACTACGACTACAACTGGAGCGTGCGCGCCGACATGAATCCCGTCGTGCGCAAGAAGCTGACGGACGCCTTCCTGGCGCTCGATCCTTCCACGCCGGAAGGCAAGGAAATCCTCGAGCTGCAGCGCGCCACGAAGTTCATCCCGACCAAGGCCGAGAACTACAAGGATATCGAAGCGGCCGCGCGCGATGCGAAGCTGTTGAAGTAATTTTCGACAAGCAGCAGAAATCAGGGGTCAGACCCGGCGGGTCTGACCCCAGCCCTCATTTGCACCGACACATAGCATGACACTCCAACTTCACAAGGTCTGCGTCCACCACGCGGGCGCCGCCGGCAATGCGCTGGCCCTGCGCGAGCTGGACCTGGACGTGGCCCAGGGTGAACAGATCGCCCTGATCGGCCCTTCCGGCGCCGGCAAGACCAGCTTGCTGCACACCTTGGCGTGCGCGCTGCGCCCGGAATCGGGCAGCTTGCGCATCCTGGGCAGCTCTCCGTGGCAGATCGGCAGCGCCGCGCGCCACGCCTTGCGCGCGCGATTGTTCCTGGCGCCGCAAACGCCGCCGCTGCCGCCGCGCCAGCGCGTCGTCAACGCCGTGCTGGCGGGCCGCTTGCCGCAATGGAGCTTGTGGACGGCGCTGCGCTCGCTGGTCGCGCCCGTCGATCCGCGCGCCGCGTGGGAAGCTTTAGGCAAGTTCAACCTGCAAGACAAACTGTATGCGCGGGTCGACCGCCTGTCCGGCGGCGAACGCCAGCGCTGCGGCATGGCCCGCGCGCTGGTGTCGAATGCGCAAGTGTTCCTCGTCGACGAACCACTGTCCGCGCTCGACCCCACACTGGCTTTGCAGACGATCCATGTGCTGCAAGCCGAAGCGACGGCGCGCAACGCCACGCTGATCTGCAGCCTGCACCAGGTCGAGATCGCGCGCGCCTGCTTTACGCGCATCGTCGCCCTGCGCGACGGGCAAATCGTCTTCGACTTGCCTGGCTCCGAGGTCAGCGACGCCATGATCGCCGAGCTGTACCGCAACAAGGCCGATCCCGCGCCGCAGTTCGAGGCTGTGGCAACGAATCTGGATGCCGCGAGGCCCCTTTGCTGAAGAACACCGCCCTGCCCCGCGACCCCGCCTGGCGCGGCCGCCTGACCGGCGCCGCCATCGTGCTGCTGGTGCTGTGGCCGATGCTGGTGCAGGCCGAATTCAAACCGTGGATTTTATGGGATGCGCAAAGCCTGGCGGCCACCTGGCAGTTTATTGCCAGTTTCGTGCCGCCCGGCCACTCGCTGGAATTTTTGCAACTGGTGGCTGTGTCCGCCTGGGAAACCATCGCCATGGCCACGGCCGGCATGGCGCTGGCCATGCTGGGGGCCATACCGCTGACTTTATTGGTGACGGAGCGCTTGTCGATTTCGCGCATCGGTTCTGGCCAGGTATCGCCGCTGGCCGCCAGCGTGCGCCACGCCGTGCGCGCCGTGCTGGTGCTGCTGCGCAGCGTGCCGGAACTGGTCTGGGCATTATTACTAGTGCGCATCGTCGGACTGGGGCCGACGGCCGGCGTGATCGCCATTGCCCTCACGTATTGCGGCATGCTGGGCAAGGTGTATGCGGAAATCCTCGAATCGTCGGATGCGTCCGCCTGCAACGCGCTATTGCACAACGGCAGCGGCAGATTAAAGGCCTTGCTGTACGGCGCCTTGCCCGAATCGGCCGCCGAACTGGTGTCATACACGATCTACCGCTGGGAATGCGCGATCCGTGGCTCCGTCGTCATGGGTTTTGTCGGTGCGGGCGGCCTGGGCCAGCGCATGGATGAATCGATGAAGATGATGGCGGGCAATGAGCTGGCCACCATGCTGATGGTGTTCGTGCTACTGGTGGCGGGCGCCGATGCGGTCTCGGCCATGCTGCGCCGGAGGCTGGCATGAAAAACGATATGCCCATCGCGGCCCCCGTGCGCTGGTCCACCTGGGCCTTGCTGGCCGGCTTGCTGCTGCTGGTCGTCGCCAGCTTCGCCACCCTGCCCCTGAAATGGGGAGAATTTTTCAGCGCCGATGCCGTGCGTACGAGCGCCGACTTCCTGCACGGCTTCGCGCCGCCCGAACTGGCGCCCGCGTTTCTCACCAAGGTCGGCGTGGCCACCTTTGAAACCCTGGCCATGTCGGCCATCGGCACGGTGATCGCCGCTCTCCTGGGTGCGCTGCTGGCCCTGCCCGCCAGCGGCCGTTTCGGCCACCTGGCGCGCAACGCCACGCGCGCGCTGCTCAACGTGCTGCGCTCGATCCCCGAACTGGTGTGGGCCTCGATCTTGCTGATCGCCGCCGGCCTGGGCCCGTTCGCGGGCACCCTGGCGCTGGCGCTGCACACGGTGGGCGTGCTGGGCCGATTGTTTGCCGATGCGTTTGAAAATTGCCCGCCCCTGCCCGCCGCCACCTTGCGCATCAATGGCGCGCGCCCGGCCGTGACCTTCCTCTACGCCACCTTGCCGCAATGCGGGCCGCAGATGATGTCGTATACGCTGTACCGCTGGGAAAACAATATCCGCGCCGCCGCCATCCTCGGCGTCGTCGGTGCGGGCGGCCTGGGGCAGATGCTGAAATACCATCTGTCGCTGTTCCAGATGCAGAACGCCGCCACCGTCATCGTCGCCATGCTGCTGATGGTGGCCGCCGTCGATGGCCTCAGCTATGTGCTGCGCCGCGCCATGACCCGCTGATTTTTTCACTTTTGCACCGGTACAGATGGCCGGCCCTGGCCTGGATCACGCAACGATCGCCGCCGTGACACTGCCGTTGCAGAGCAGGTTGATGTAGCTTAGTATGACGTTTCCGATGCTAAAAACTAAAGCTTGCCATGCCCAAGATCGAAGTATCACTGCCACAGAATGGCACCCTGCTGCTGTCCCTGTATCGCCACGACGCTAGCCCCGCGCTTGACGTGGCCTTGCCCATGGCCGAGCTGTACAGCGAGGGTGCCGATGGCGCCGCCCGGCAACTGGGCAAGAAAATCCTGCAAACCCTGGCCATCTGGCATGGCGCGGCGTTTGCGGCGCCGCCCTTCCCCGCCGCGCCGCCAGACGATCAGCGCCCGCCCGGCAACTTCGAAGCGGCCCTGATCCTGTTCGACCTGTCGCTGCAACAGCAGACGGCACAGCATGTGGCCGCCATCGAAGCCCTGTTGCGACAGGCGCAGGCCGACGGGCTGATGGCGCAGCAGGAAGACTTTCTTCTTGAAACCTGGCCCGCATTGCGCGCACGCCTCGACGCCTTTCCTGATGCCTGACGTAGCTGACGGGATCCATCAAAAAAACAGCGTCACCGACCGCCGCGCCGCACAGTAAGGAGTTGCCTGGTTTGAACAACATCGTGATCCGCCCCACCACCGGCGCCGGCTGGCCCGCCCTGAAAGCCACGCGCCTGGCCGCCCTGCTTGACGCCCCGACGGCCTTTGGTGCCAGCCACGCCAGCGCCGCCGCTTTTTCCGATGCCGACTGGCAGCAGCGCGCCGTCAGCACGCCGCAGCGCACGTTTTTCCTCGCCTTCGATGACGAGCAAGCCATCGGCCTGTCCGCGCAAGTGGTGGCCGGCAATGGCGAGTGCCACCTGATCGCCATGTGGGTACGGTCCGACTATCGGGGCATGGCCGTGGCGCAAGGCCTGGTCGACGCCGTGAAACAATGCGCCGTGAACAATGGCCATCGTCGGCTGGTGCTCGACGTGGCGCCGGAAAATGCGCGCGCGGCCGCGTTTTATCAGAAACAGGGCTTTGTCTTTTTGCCGGAATGGGAAGCGCTGGAAAGCCATCCGCATATCCAGGTGCAGAAGATGGAGTGGCGAGAACCTGTCTAGACATTAACAATGGAAAGAAGAAACGCGATGCGACGATCTATTTCGACACTTCTGCTATTCATAACCGCCCTTGCCGGCAAGGCGAATGCTGGCAATATTCCAGAACTCGTTCTTGAATATGCGCATGCGTTTGCGCAAACACAGGCGGCGGACAAGCAAGCATCCACGCCGCCAACCGAATATGCGCAGTGGTTCTTTCAAGGATTGACTCATCCATACGGTGGAATTTTCACGCAATCAGACGTCATGCGTGATGCCTACACGAATGGTCAACGCTATTGGCGCGATCATCCATCCGAACACGCCAATATCATGGCAGCCTATGGCTACCGTGCCATTGAGCGTGATGGCGTCTGGTCGACAGGCTTTGAAAAGAGCATGTTCCAGCCAGCCCAGGTTGACCCTGGCGTTGACGCCGGCCCATGGTGGCTAAATTCCTTCGGCGGTGTTGCATGGCGGGACGTTGGCCTGGTGGCGCCCAATTCAGCCTATGAGCAGCCGCTTGTGCATATTGTCGCTTATCTCAGTCCCAAAGGTCATTATGGCCATCTGGGCGCCTATGAGCATGAGGCATTGGTCATTTCGGGCACCGCCATTAAAGCCGCAGATCATTGATGGCGAATCCGGAAAACAGCAATTTCAAGCACTCCATTCATCCCGATTGACATCCTGTCTCAAAAACCACCTGGCGCCTGGTTTTTTTTCTACACTCCGCCAAGGTGCGATTACTTGGGATTCAAATGAACAGGATGAATATGCGTGCAATCGCTGGTCTTCTGCTGTGTTTATGCGGCGCTGCGGTCCAGGCCCAGGCGGACACGGCGCCAGCCGTGGAGCCAGCCGGCCAGGAGGCGGAGGCCTCCGTCAATGTCAAAGGCATCCGCGACCCGGACTGGAAGCCCTACAGTGCCATGCTCAAGGGTGTCAAACGGTTTGAGGAACAACATGCGCTGGCGCCCGGCGCGCAGTTGCGCTTCATTCTGGAGCCGCGCCGTGCCGACGTCGACATGCACGCCATCGCGCTGAGGCTGGAGAGTGACGAGGCCGGCATGGCGATACCGCTGGGCGAGCGCAATATCTTTACCTTGCCCGTCGAGCCAGGTCCGCTGTATGAAAAGGCCGAGCTGACCGTGAACCGCAAGGCGGGCTCGGTCAGGTGGATTCCCTACATCCGCAGTGCGGCGAGCAGCGACACCATCCGCCGCCTGGGCGACCTGCGGCTGGCCTGCGAAGTGCATTGGGCCATCGACAAGGACACCTTGCCTTTCGCCATGCGCACGGCGATGGGCGCATTGGGCGGCCCCTGCAATTTCGTGTCGCAAAAAGGCACCTACAGCTTTACAGAACCGCGGCGCATCACGGCTGCGACGATCAGCCACAACGGCAAAAGCGCGCCCGTGCCCTTCAGCGGCGCGTCGTTCACGCCGCCGTTGCGGGAGCAGGACTGGAGCGACGACAGCGTGCTGGAACTGTCGTTCGAAAACGACTAGCTTGCTCGGCACATACCGATTTACTTCTCACGCGCAACCTGGATGTCGGGACCGCAAATAGCCCAATACGGCAGTGCCACCTTCGCCGTACGCGACGCCCCGCCTGCCGGAGGGACCTACCCGGTGGTGATCTACGCGCCCAGCTTCGCTGCCCCGCACACGAAAACCTGGACTTGTGCGAATACCTGGCCAGCCCAGCCGCAGCCTGGGCGCCCGCTATGTCACTGCAACTTGCTGTGCATAAGGCGCGCCCAGGCTCAGGTCTTGTACAAATGGCAGAACTGCCCCTGTTGCCAATAGGAAATGTGGCTTATCATGCAGGTTTTCATGCAAAGAAATAAAGTCATGCGTTTGATACCAAAGCACTTGATCGCCATCGCTTCACTGCTCACCTTGCCATTACACGGCGTGGCCGCCAAGGAGCCACTGCCATTTGAAGAGTTCCGGGCCGGGCTTATCGACACGGTCATGAACAGTTGCATGCGCTCCCAAACGGAACCGGCCATCAAGATATACATGGACAAAGCCAATACCCAGGGCGCCAATTTCAGCGATCATGCGCAAACGCTCGCGCACCTGGAAAAGATGCCGGAATGGACCCAGAGCATCGTGCCCAAGATGAAAAACCTCTGCGCCTGCGCTTTGGGGCCGAGCATCGAGGAAATGCGCGCGACCACGTCGCTGGACGAACTCGAAGCCGTGGTGCGTGCCACCAAGGCCGCAGGCAACAAGCGCGGCGCCGATAGCGCGTACATGAGCAACTGCCTGCAGGCACGGAAGACCTTGCGGGACGCGGGCTAAGCAGGGCTTTGTCTTTTTGCCGGAATGGGAAGCGCTGGAAAGCCATGCGCATATCCAGGTGCAGAAGATGGAGTGGCGGCTGCTTTATTGGCGGGGGCGTTATTCAGTGTCAGCACAAAAAGTTAAAGCGTTATCACTTCACCCGCTGCTTCTCCAGCTTCCTCGCCAGGGTGCGCCGGTGCATGCCCAGCCTTCTCGCCGTTTCCGAGATATTGAAATCCGTTTCGGCCAGCATTTCGTGGATGCGTTCCCATTCCAGGGTCTTGATGTTGGTGGCGCGGTTCGTCAGTTCGATGTCGGCGTTGCCGGCCACGTGGCCGAAGGCCGCTTCGATGTCGTCCGTGTTGGACGGTTTCGCCAGGTACTGGCAGGCGCCCAGCTTGATCGCTTCGACGGCCGTGCCGATGCTGGCGTAGCCGGTCAGCACGACGATCAGCATCTCCGGGTCGTGCTGGTGCAGCATCTGCACGCAGGCCAGGCCCGAGGTATTGCCATTGAGTTTCAAATCGACGACGGCGTAGTCGGGGCAATGCTGTTCCAGCAAGGCGCTCGCTTCGTCGAAATTGGTGGCCAGGATGACCTGGTAGCCGCGCCGCTCGAACGAGCGGCCCAGGGTGCGGGCAAACGCGGCGTCGTCTTCGATGATCAGTAACAGACGGTCATCCTGCATGGTGGTCGCTTTCTCTTTCCAGTTTGATGGCCGCCAGCGGCAAGGCCAGGTGCACCACCGCCCCGCCCTGCACCCGGTTGCGCGCCGTCACCGTACCGCCCAGGGTACGCGCAACATTCACCACCAGGAACAGGCCGAGGCCGCCACCGGGCTTACCCTTGCTGCTTTGATACGGTTTGCCCAGGTGCGTCAGCATCGACGGCTCGAAACCGGGCCCGGCATCCGTAATGACCAGGTGCAAGGCATCCGCTTCGCGCGTCGCTTCGAAGCGCAGCCAGTCGGGCGATGCTTCCAGCGCATTGTCGAGCACATTGCAAATGGTTTGTTTCAGGGTCGAATCGAAGACGACGGGCACGTCGTGCTCGATGCGGTTATCGTACTCGAAACTCTGGATCGGGCGGCTGCTGCGCCACTCATCGACCAGGTCGTTGAGGAAGGTATTGATCGTTGTTTTGACGGAAGATTCCCCGCGCGCCTCGCCCGCCGACAACAAAATGCCGCTGACGATGCTCTTGCAGCGCCGCAACTGCGCCTGCATTTCCGTGATTTCTTCCAGCAGTTCGCTGTTCTTGCTCAGTTCCGGCATGCGGCGCCAGTCGCCGAGGATGACGGACAGCGTTGCCAGCGGCGTGCCCAGCTCGTGCGCGGCGCCCGAGGCCAGTAAACCCATGCGGATGATGTGCTCTTCTTCCGCCGCGCGCTGGCGCAAGTCCGCCACCTTGGCGTCGCCGGCGCGCTGGTTGCGGTTGATGCGCGTGATAAACACCACCAGCAAGGCGGCGTTCAGGATGAAACAGATCAGCAAGCCTTGCACGTACAGGCTGGCAAAGCCCCGCTCGGGGTCGATCGGCAGGATCAAGGGGCCGGGCAGCAAGGCCAGGCCGGCCAGGCACAGGCTGGTGATGGCCACCATGATCCAGGTCGACCACACTTCCAGCAGCACGGCGCTGAGGATGACTTGCAACAAGTACAGGAAGGCAAACGGGTTGCTGATGCCGCCGCTCAGGTAGAGCTGGGCCGTCAGCACGGTGACGTCGACCAGCAGGGCGAGGAACAGGGCCGTGTTGGAGACGGGCTGGCGTTCGTGCCAGCGCAGCAGGCTGGCAAGATTAAAAGCGATGAGGCAGGACAGCACTTCGAGCATGTAGGGCACGGGCAAGGCGATGCCCAGTCCCACGCCCACGCCGAAGATCGTGCTGATCTGGCCGATCACGGCCAGCCAGCGCAGCTGGATCAGCAACTTCATGTTCTGGTGGCCGGCCGGATGTTCCATCTCGGCCGCCACCGCACCGCGCTCTAAGACTTCGCGGTTGGGCAGGATCTCAATCCTGCCCGGCATGGTCGCTCTCTTGCGTGCCGGCACGACGGCGCGCACGGCGGCGCTTGTCTTCGCGCACGATCCACCAGCTGATGCCAGCGACCATCAGGGCCAGCGCAAACCACGTCAAGGCGTACACCAGGTGGTTGTTGGGGAAGGAGATCACGGTCAGGCCGCCGACGGGTGCATCAACGGCCGTTTCCGATTTGGCCTTCGCATCGACAAAGTATGGCGCCACGTTGGTCAGCATGTGCGAGGCGCCAATGGCGGCCACGTCGCGCGAATACCAGTGCTGCGTGGCAGGACTGTTTTCGCGCAAGAAACCGCCGCCCGTCTCGCTGATGCGCAGCAAGCCGTCGACGTGGACGATGCCGGCAGGTGTGCTGGCGGCGATGCCTGCGCGTTTCGGCACAAAGCCGCGGTTGACCAGCACGGTGCTGCCATCGGCCAGGCGCAATGGCGTCACCAGCCAGTAACCGCTGCCCAGTGCCGTCGTTGCCTGCACCAGGGTATTGAAAATGGGGAGATAGGTACCGGAGAGTCGCACATGGCGGTATTCATCCGTTTGTGGCGTGATGCTGGCCCAGGCTGCGGGTCCAGGGGCGTCCGTTGCGGGCGCATGTACGCGTTGTTCGACGCGCTCGATCAGGTCAAGCTTCCAGAACAGGCGCTTGACTTGCCAGGTGCCCAAGGCACAGAAACCGGCAAAAACGATCCCCGCCAGCACGGCCAGTGCAATTTTTGAATAGTGCACAGCCATGCCGCGTGGGCCTGGCGCAGCATCTTGCGATGCGGCACCAGGGGCGCGCCCGGTGTTGCTTGGGCGCGGTTGACTCATCATGGAGCCGTTTTGGTATGCATGTACTCAGGCATCAGATCCGGCATCATGTTGTGGTTCATGTGGTACATGACCCACAGCGAACCGGCCATGGCGATGCCCACGATCATGATCGTGAAGATCAGCGCCATCATGTTCCAGCCGCCTTCGGACTTGGTGTTCATGTGCAGGAAGTACACCATGTGCACCACCACTTGAACCGCCGCGAACGCCAGCAGAACCAGGCCCATGGTGCCCGAATTGGTGATGACTTTCGCCATCACCAGCCAGAAAGGAATGGCCGTCAGGATCACCGACAGGATGAAGCCGATGGTGTAGCTTTTCAGGCTGCCATGATCGTGATTGTCATGGTGGTGGCTATCGCCGTGTGTGTGGTGGTCGCTCATGGCAGCACTCCCATCAGGTAGACAAAGGTGAAGACGCCGATCCAGATGACGTCCAGGAAGTGCCAGAACAGCGACAGGCACATCATGCGGCGGCCGTTTTCCGGGGTCAGACCATGCTTGTTCAACTGGAACATCAAGGTCACGAGCCAGATCACGCCAAACGTCACGTGCAAGCCGTGGGTGCCGACCAGGGCGAAGAACGACGACAGGAACGCGCTGCGCTGCGGACCGGCGCCTTCGTGGATCAGATGAATGAATTCATACATTTCCAGCGACAGGAAGGCCAGGCCGAACAGGCCCGTGATGCCCAGCCAGACCAGGGTGCTGCGCAATTGCTTGCGCTGCATGGCCAGCATGGCGAAGCCGTAGGTGATCGACGACAGCAGCAGCATGGCCGTGTTGACGGCCACCAGCGGCAGGTCGAACAGCGCGGCGCCCGTCGGGCCGTCCGCGTAGCTGCGGCCGACCACGGCGTAGGTGGCGAACAGACAGGCGAAGATCAGGCAATCGCTCATCAGGTAGAGCCAGAAACCGAGCAAGCTGCCGTTTTCCGGGTGGTGCTCGCGCACAAAGTAGCTGCGCGTGCTTGGTGCGGCGCCAGCGGCGCCGGTGTTATGGGCGATGGTATCAGACATGGCTGCTCAGCAATTTAGTATAAGCGTCTTCGGTACGGACCACTTCTTCCGCAGGAATGTAGTAATCGCGCTTGTAGTTAAAGGTATGGACGATGATGGTGACCATCATGATCACGAAGCCAACGCTGGCGACGAGCCACATTTGCCAGATCAGGCCAAAACCAACCAGTGCGGACAGTGCGGCGATCACGAAACCAGCCCAGGTGTTCTTCGGCATGTGGATCTTCGTGAAACCGGACGTCGGACGCTGGTAACCGTGTTTCTTCATGTCAGTCCATGCATCGAGTTCGTGCACCTGTGGCGTGAAGGCGAAATTATAGTCTGGCGGTGGCGACGACGTCGACCATTCCAGCGTACGGCCACCCCATGGGTCACCGGTCACGTCGCGCAGGGCGTGACGGTTGCGGTAGCTGACATAGAACTGGATCAGCATGGAAGCGATACCGAGCGCGATCGAGACGGCGCCAAACCAGGCGATGATGGTCCAGATTTGCAAGGATGGATCTTCAAAGTGGTTGACACGACGGGTCACGCCCATCAGGCCCAGCACGTACAGCGGCATGAAGGCCAGGTAGAAGCCGACGAACCAGAACCAGAACGAGCACTTGCCCCAGAACGCGTCGAGCTTGTAGCCGAAGGCTTTCGGGTACCAGTAGTTGATCGCAGCGAACACACCGAAGACCACGCCGCCGATAATCACGTTATGGAAGTGGGCAATCAGGAACAGGCTGTTGTGCAGCACGAAGTCCGCTGGTGGTACGGCCAGCAATACGCCGGTCATGCCGCCGATGGTGAAGGTGACCATGAAGCCGATCGTCCACAGCATAGGCAGTTCAAAGCGGATACGGCCGCGGTACATGGTAAACAGCCAGTTGAAGATCTTCGCGCCCGTCGGGATCGAGATGATCATCGTCGTGATGCCGAAGAAGGAGTTGACGCTGGCACCCGAACCCATGGTGAAGAAGTGATGCAGCCATACCAGGTACGACAGGATCATGATGACGCAGGTGGCGTACACCATCGAGGCGTAACCGAACAGACGCTTGCTGCTGAACGTGGCGACCACTTCCGAGAACACGCCGAACAGTGGCAGGATCAGGATGTAGACCTCTGGGTGGCCCCAGATCCAGATCAGGTTGACGTACATCATGGCGTTGCCGCCCAGTTCCGTCGTGAAGAAGTTAAAGCCTGCAACGCGGTCCAGCGACAGCATGGCCAGCACCGCCGTCAGTACCGGGAAAGCAGCGACGATCAGGATGTTGGTGCACAGTGCGGTCCAGGTGAAGACGGGCATTTTCATCCAGGTCATGCCTGGCGCGCGCATCTTGACGATGGTGGCGATCAGGTTGACGCCGGACAAGAGCGTCCCGACCCCGGCAATCTGCAAGGACCAGATGTAATAGTCTACCCCCACGTCCGGACTGCCGACGATGCCCGACAGCGGCGGATAGGCCAGCCAGCCCGTGCGGGCGAATTCGCCGACGAACAGCGAAGCCATGACCAGGGCGGCGCCCATGGTGGTCATCCAGAAGCTGAAGTTGTTAAGGAAAGGGAAAGCCACGTCGCGCGCGCCGATTTGCAGCGGCACCACGTAGTTCATCAGACCCGTCACGAAAGGCATCGCGACGAAGAAGATCATGATCACGCCGTGGGCGGTGAAGATCTGGTCGTAGTGATGCGGTGGCAGGAAGCCGGCATTGTCGCCAAAGGCGATCGCCTGCTGGGTACGCATCATCAGCGCGTCGGCAAAGCCGCGCAGCAGCATGACGAGGCCCAGGATCATGTACATGATACCGATTTTTTTATGGTCGATACTGGTGATCCAGTCGCGCCACAGGGTACCCCAGACGCGGAAATACGTCAGTGCCGCAACGAGTGCGATACCGCCCAGGGCAACCATCGCAAAGGTCGCCAGCAGGATAGGTTCGTGAAATGGAATTGCATCCCAAGTCAGACGGCCGAAGATAAGCTTCGTCAGATCAATATGGTCTAGCATTGTTACTCTCAGAGAAAAAAGGGAGGCGCCAGGCAAGCGGCGCCAGTATCTGCAGCGCAATGCGCTGCGGGATTCATGCAGTTGTTACTTGGCTTGAACGCCCTTTTCAACCACTGCAACGCTAGCAACTGCTGGCGTGACAAGCGCTACCGGGCTTTTTGCCATCGACAATTTGTATGGCTCGACCGGCGTCACGCACAGGGCGTCGGAAACGATGGTGCGGTTCAGGATTGCCTTGTACAGATCGTTAGGCACGGCGCTGTAGCGGCGCACCGGATCGCGTTCGCTCGGCTGGGCCAGCGACAGGTAGTCGTCGCGGTTCAGCGCGCCGCCACCGGCACGTGCCGATTCCACCCATTTGTCGAAGTCCGCATCATTGACGCCGTGGAACTTGAAGCGCATGCCCGAGAAACCGGCACCGCTATAGTTCGCGGAGAAGCCCTTGTAGACACCAGGCTTGTTGATGACGGCATTCAACTGCGTTTCCATGCCCGGCATGGCGTAGATCTGACCTGCCAGTGCGGGGATGAAGAACGAATTCATGACGGACGAGGCGGTGATCTTGAAGCGGATCGGACGATCGACGGGCGCGTACAGTTCATTCACGGAAGCGATGCCTTGCTCCGGGTAGATGAACAGCCATTTCCAGTCCAGCGCCACGACTTCGACGATCATCGGCTTGTGGCTGGCAGGAATGGGGCGGTTGGCGTCGATACGGCTCAATGGGCGGTATGGATCGAGGGTGTGGGTGCTGATCCAGGTCAGCAGGCCCAGCACGATGATGATCAGCAGGGGTGCGCCCCAGATGATCAGCTCGAGGCGAGTCGAGTGGTCCCAGTCCGGCTCGTATTTGGCCGCGGTATTGTTTTTTCTATAGCGCCATGCAAACAGCAGGGTCAGGGCGATTACCGGAACGATAATCAACAGCATCAGCAATGTCGAGATGACAATCAGATTGCCTTGCTGAACTGCGATGTCACCAGACGCATTCAGTACCACCGTATTGCAACCAGCCAACAATGCGAGAGGTAAGAGTAGCAGTCCGCGACGAACTTTTAATGAAAACATACAGGAAAGTCCAGTACAGGGGATGAAGATATGGTACTGTATTCTCACTGGAGCGCGTTGGCAATTGGACGTTTTGTCCTACCCCTTGCTCGGATTTTCACTCGGTAGTTGAGGAGTTTTCCTACAGCTATCTATTGAATAGTCCTACTCCGGGCGTGAGACACCCGGAGTATGTTACGCGTTGGCCGAACTCGAAACTATATTGGAGACGATCATCATGTCCAGCACGCGCACACACAGCGGGGATGTACCCGCCGACTTTTCCCCTCACTCCCTGCGCGACGCACGCGGGGCCGGCACGGTCGAATCGCATATCGACCCCGGTGAGATCGCCGTCGGCGTGATCATCGGCCGCGCTTCCGAATACTTTGACTTCTTTGTCTACGCCATCGCTTCGGTGCTGGTGTTTCCGCGCGTCTTCTTTCCGTTCGAGGAACGCCTGGAGGGCACATTATATGCGTTCCTGATCTTCTCGTTCGCCTTTATCGCCCGCCCGTTCGGCACCGTGATCTTCATGGAGATCCAGCGCCGCATGGGGCGCAGCGCCAAGCTGACGTTCGCCCTCTTCCTGCTGGGCGTGTCGACGGCCGGCATCGCCTTCCTGCCGACCTACGCCCACCTGGGCTTTGCCGCCATCGTCTGGCTGTCCGTGCTGCGCATCGGCCAGGGCGTGGCCCTGGGTGGTTCGTGGGATGGCTTGCCTTCGCTGCTGGCCCTGAACGCGCCGGAAAACAAGCGCGGCTGGTATGCCATGCTGGGCCAGCTGGGCGCGCCCGCCGGCTTCCTGATCGCCGCCGGCCTGTTCTGGTTCATGCTGACCACCCTGACGGACGAAGAATTCCTCGATTGGGGCTGGCGCTATCCTTTCTATGTCGCCTTCGCCATCAACGTGGTAGCCCTGTTTGCCCGCCTGCGCCTGGTGTCGACGAATGAATATGCGCGCCTGCTCGACGAACGCGAACTGCAACCCGTGAGCGTGTTTGAAATGAGCCGCGGCCAGGGCCGCAACGTGCTGATCGGCGCCCTCGCCGCGCTGGCCAGCTACGCCCTGTTCCACCTCGTCACCGTGTTCCCGCTGTCGTGGATTTCCGTCTACCAGACGCGCTCGGCTTCGGACTTCCTGCAAATCCAGATGCTGGGCGCCGTGCTGGCCGCCGTTGGCGTGGTGATTTCCGGCTTGCTGGCCGATAAAGTGGGACGCCGCACCACCCTGGGCGTGCTGGCCGTGCTGATCGCCATCTTCAGCGCCTTCGTGCCGACCCTGATGGGCGGTGGCAACTTTGGCCAGGACGTCTTCATCCTCGTGGGCTTCAGCCTGCTGGGCCTGTCCTACGGCCAGGCCGCCGGCGCCGTGACGGCGAACTTCCCTGCCCGCTTCCGCTACACGGGCGCGGCCCTGACGTCCGACCTGGCCTGGCTGGTCGGCGCCGGCTTCGCTCCGCTGGTGGCGCTGGGCCTGTCGGCCAACTTCGGCCTCGCCTATGTCAGCTTCTACCTGCTGTCGGGCGCCGTCGCCTCGCTGGCTGCCCTGAGCCTGAACCGGGCACTGGAAATACGCGACTGACAGATAGCGCCAGTGTCGATTAGCTGCTGCAGGCAAAGAGCGCCGGATTCGTCCGGCGCTCTTTTATTTTCATTTCAAATTAGAAATAATTCTTTTTGACAACTATCCATGTTAAGATGAATCACGATTAACTATACTGGATGATTTGTGCGCGTCCCTACTCTTGCCGGCATAGGCTTGTTGTCCCTTCTCATGTCCCAGTTGTGCCATGCGGGTGCGCCCTCGGACACGACGCCCATTAAGGTAGAAGGCTATCAAATTATATGGGCCTCGAAATATTATCCGTCTGAAGCCAAGGCCAGACATGCCCAGGGAAGCACCGAGGTGCAGCAAAGCTTCCTTAATGGCAAAGCCATCGGCGAGGCCAAATTAGTGCTGTCGTCCCGAGAGCCGGAACTCGACGCCAAGGCGCTGGAAATCATACACAGTCTGAGACTCAAGTCGACGGGAACGGACGAGGCGCCCGAAGCGCTGACCTATATTTTCCCCGTGGACTTCGTGCGCGACACCGTTCGTACCATCAGTAGCAAGCCATGCTCGGAAATCACGGAAGACATCGCCTACTTCAAGGCAAGCAATCCCGGCGCCGAGATCGGCAGCCGCCCCTTCGACAAGATGGTTCTGGGCATGCTGGCCATTCAAAGCATGGGGATAGGTAATAATGCAAAAAGAATGGCCAACCTCGCCAAGGCCTTCAAGCTGGCCAATCCTGCAACCGCAGTGGAGTGCGAGCAACATCCGGAAACGCTGTTTATTGAGGTATTACAAAAGCAACTGCGCAACTTCTCCTGATACCTGCCCACTACAGCAAGCAGGTGCCGCCAACCACCAAAGTGCCGGATTCGTCCGGCGTTTTTTCATGTCCCGGCCCTGGTGCCGCCCGCGGTCACTGTATCGCCAGTTGCCGCCCGCCCGTGCCTTCCTTCTTCGGCAAGTCCAGCAGCAGCACGCCGTTTTCATAGCGGGCTTGCGCGCCGGCCTCGTCCACATCTTGCGGCAGCACGAAGCTGCGGTACTGCTGGCCGTACTCGCGCTCGCTGCGCACGGTCTTGCCGCCGCCGTCGCGGGTCACTCTTTCATCCTTGAGTTCGGCGCTGATGGAGACGCGGTTGCCGTCGATGGAGACCTTGATATCGTCCTTGTTGACACCCGGAATGTCCGCCTGCACCTGATACGCTTGCTCGGTTTCGGAAATGTCGACACGCATGCGTGTCGAACCCCCATCGCGCAAGCGCAACGCTGGCGCGAAAAAGTCGTGCATGAATTCTTCCATGTCGCTGAACGGGTCGAAACGTGCCAGCGGGTTTTGCGGATCGCGACGGATCAGATGATTGGCCATGATGTCCTCCTCCTGCAGGGGATGGTTTGCACACGGCGGCCGTCCGCACGGACGCCGCCACCTCCTGCATCTTAGAATGCGAACCGCCAATCTCGTTGATCTGCCTCAATCGTGGCAAGCTTGATTTTTGCGTTACTTTCATCTGTGCGCTGGCGCGCTTTGCATGAGCTTGCGAGTCGGCAATTGAGCGCAAGACTGTTATGCTAGCGCACGCTATGCTTGACCACCAAAAAACTTGCATTTCAATTAAAATTGTTTTTTTCGCGACAGCCTACCACGGACATGATGAATACCAAGACCCCGATCGACTCCTTCAGCTTTCGCCGCATCCTCGCCCGCAACGTGACCTTGCCGCTGGTCATCGGGGTCGTCACCGCTCTCGTGTTCGTCGCCCTGATCGCCTACCTGCTGTCGGCCCTGCGCTCGGTCGAGCATTCGGAACGGGTGATCGGCAATGCGAACGAAGTCATGAAACTGTCGGTCGACCTGGAAACGGGCATGCGCGGCTATCTGCTGACGGGCGACGAGACTTTCCTGGCGCCGTATAAATCGGGCAAGGCCAAGATCGCCGTGGAAATGACGACCCTGCTGGACCTGGTGTCCGACAGCCCCATCCAGGTGGACCGCTTGCGCCGCATCCGCGCGCTGCAAGGCCAGTGGCTCGATTACGCCGAAACCGTGATCGCACAGCGCCGCAACAACCAGGAGTTCCTCGCGCGCGTGCGCCAGGGCGAAGGCAAGCTGGAATTCGATGAAATCCGCCGTGAATTCCTCGCCTTCCTGTCCATGGAACAACGGTTGCGCCAGGAACGGGCCGATACGGCCGAAAGCCGCACCATGCTGGCCGTGGTCGTGTTCCTGATCCTCAGTCTGGGATTGTCGGGCTTGCTCGCCTACCTGGGACGGCGCGAACTGCTGCGCCTGTCCGACATCTACAACGATGCGCTGGAGCAGCGCGGCAAGGATAACGAGGTGCTGCAGGAGCAAGCCTGGCTGCGCACAGGACAGACGGAGCTGGCGGCGCATACGAGCGGCCAGCTGGGCTTGCCGCAACTGGGACGGCACGTGCTCGATTTCCTCGCCCACCGGCTGGAAGTGGCCGTCGCCACCCTGTACGTCGTCGACGAGGATGGCAGCCTGCGCCGCACAGCCGTATACGGCTTCAATGAACAGGGCGTGAAGGAAAAACAGGTCTTCAAGCTGGGCGAAGGCCTGGTGGGCGAGACCGCGCGCGAAAAACGCCTCAAGCATGTGCAGCAAGTACCCGCCAATTATCTGACCGTGACATCGAGCCTGGGCCACGGCGCGCCGCTGGAACTGGTCCTGGCGCCCGTCAACAATGAAGGCGTCGTCAACGGCGTCATCGAACTGGGCTTTACGCATCCCGTCAGTGCCCGTACCAAGGAATGGCTGAACCTGATTGCGGCCAATATCGGCACGTCGCTGGAAGCGGCCCTGTACCGCCAGCGGCTGCAAAACGTGCTGGAAGAAACCCAGCAACTGAATGAAGAGCTGGAAGTGCAGCAGGAAGAATTGCGCACGGCCAATGAAGAGCTGGGCGAGCAGTCGCGCGTGCTGGAACAGTCGCAAGCCCACCTGGAAGAGCAAAAAGCGGCGCTGGAGCAGTCGAACGAACAGCTGGCCGTGCAGGCGCTGTCGCTGGACCAGAAGAACATGGCGATCGGCCAGGCGCACGCCCAGCTGGAAGCCCGCGCGGAAGAGCTGCAGCGCGCCAGCCGCTACAAATCCGAATTCCTGGCAAACATGTCGCACGAACTGCGCACGCCGTTGAACAGCTCGCTGATCCTGTCCAAGCTGCTGTCGGACAACAGCAGCGGCAACCTGACGCCGGAGCAAGTGACGTTTGCGCAAACCATTTATTCGGCCGGCAACGATTTACTTACCCTTATCAACGATATCCTCGACATTTCCAAGGTCGAGGCAGGCAAGCTGGAATTGACGCCGGAAGCCGTGCCCTTCGACGAGCTGCTCAGCAGCATGAAGATGCTGTTCGGCGCCCAGGCGCAGCAAAAGAAACTGGTGTTTGACGTCAAGGCGGCGCCGGACGCACCGCCGTCGCTCGTCAGCGACCGCCAGCGCCTGGAGCAAATCCTGAAAAACCTGCTGTCGAACGCCATCAAGTTTACCGATGCGGGCACCGTATCCTTGCACGTCAGCGCCGATGCGGCGGGCCAGGTGCGCTTCCAGGTGCAAGATACCGGCATCGGCATCGCCGACGACCAGCAGCAAAAGGTGTTCGACGCATTCCACCAGGCCGACGGCACCACCAGCCGCCGCTATGGCGGCACGGGCCTGGGCCTGTCGATTTCACGCGACCTGGCCGCCTTGCTGGGCGGCAGCATCGAGCTGGCCAGCACGCCAGGCCAGGGCAGCACGTTTACCCTGGTGCTGCCGGCCGTCATGCCGGAACGCGCCGTGGCAGCGGCAAGCGAGCCCGTCGCCGCGCCGCAGGCGCCCGCCGCGGCCACCACGCCCAAGGCGGCGCCTGCCGCCCAGCCCGTGCCGCTGCCCACCTTCGAGGATGACAGGCATAGCGCGCCGGCCGTCAAGACAGGCCAGCGTTCCGTGCTGGTGATCGAGGATGAGCCATCGTTTGCCGGCATCCTGTTCGACCTCGCGCATGAAATGCAGTACCGCTGCCTGGTGGCGCACGGCGCCGATGAAGGCTTGCGCCTGGCGCAAGAGTTCTTGCCCGACGCCATACTGCTCGACATGGGCTTGCCGGACCGCCCGGGCTTGCTGGTCTTGCAGCAATTGAAGGAAAACCCGCTGACGCGCCACATTCCCGTGCACATCGTCTCCGGCAATGACCAGATGCAGGAAGCCATGCAGCTGGGCGCCATCGGCTATGCCACCAAGCCGCGCACGCGCGATCAGCTCAAGGAAGTGTTCCGCAAGCTCGAATCGAAGTTTACGCAACAGATGAAGCGCATCCTGCTGGTCGAGGACGACGAACGCCAGCGCGAAAGCGTGGTGCACCTGATCAGCGACGACGACGTGGAGATCACGGCCGTGGCGCTGGGCGAGCAGGCTTTGGCCCTGCTGAAAACGCAGATTTTCGACTGCATGATCATCGACTTGAAGCTGCCCGACATCCAAGGCAACGAATTGCTCGAACGCATGGAACATGAAGAGCTGTGTTCGTTCCCGCCCGTCATCGTCTACACGGGGCGCAACCTGAGCCGCGAAGAAGAAGCGGACCTGATGAAATACTCGCGCTCCATCATCATCAAGGGCGCCCGCTCGCCCGAACGCCTGCTCGACGAAGTGACCCTGTTCCTGCACAAGGTGGAGTCGGAACTGTCGAGCGAGCGCCAGGGCATGCTGCAGCAGGTGCGCAGCCGCGAACGCGTGTTTGAAGGGCGCAAGATCTTGCTGGTGGACGACGACGTGCGCAATATCTTTGCGCTGACGAATGCGCTGGAACAGAAAGGCGTGGTGGTGGAAATCGGCCGCAACGGCTTCGAAGCCATCAGCAAACTCAACAGCGTGGACGATATCGACCTGGTCTTGATGGACGTCATGATGCCAGGCATGGATGGCCTGGAAGCGACGCGCTTGATCCGCGCCGATGGCCGCTACAACAAGCTGCCCATCATCGCCATCACGGCCAAGGCCATGAAAAATGACCAGGAAGAATGCCTGCAGGCAGGCGCGTCCGATTACCTGGCCAAGCCTATCGACCTGGACCGCTTGTATTCGCTGCTGCGCGTGTGGATGCCGAAGATGGAACGCATCTGATGTCCCTGCGCACCACGGACGCGCAACTGCAAGCGCTGATGGAAGCGATTTATCAGCGCTACAGCTATGATTTTCGCGACTATTCCCTGCCCTCGCAACGCCGGCGCCTGCACCAGGCGCTGGAGCGCTTGCATTGCGCAGACTTGTCCGCCCTGCAGCAACTGGTGCTCGACGACGCGACCGCCTTTGGCAAGCTGCTGCAGATTTTGACCGTGCCCGTCACGCAAATGTTCCGCGATCCGGCGTTTTTCCGCGCCTTGCGCGAACAGGTCGTGCCCGTGCTGAAAACCTACCCGTCGCCGACGATCTGGGTCGCCGGCTGCTGCACGGGCGAAGAGGCGCTGTCGCTGGCCATCGTGCTGCACGAGGAAGGCTTGCTCGAACGCAGCACGATTTACGCCACCGACATCAATCCGCAAGCGCTGGCCACGGCCGCGCGCGGCGTGTATCCGCTGCACCGCATGGCCGACTACGGCGACAACTACCTGGCCGCAGGCGGCCTGGGCCAGCTGGCCGAGTACTACACGGTTGAGCATGCCACCGCGCATTTCCAGCAGCGCCTGCTCGACCGTATCAACTTTGCCGACCACAGCCTGTCCACGGACAGCGTCTTTATTGAAACGCAATTGATTTGTTGCCGTAACGTGCTGATTTACTTCAATAAAACCTTGCAGGAACGGGCCCTGGGCCTGTTCCACGACTCGCTGTGCCACCGGGGCTTCCTGGGCCTGGGCAGCAAGGAAAGCACGCACTTCACCCGCTTTGCCGCCGACTTCGAGCCATTGCCGGGTCCCGAAAAGCTCTACCGCAAGCGTGCGCCATCGCACGCCGCTTCCCACTACGCTGGACGGCAAAGCCATGCCAGGAATGAAACATGATGAATGAAACAAGCACCAAACTGCTGATCGTCGACGACTTGCCGGAAAACCTGCGCGCGCTCAATGCGCTGATCCGCAAGAGCGACCGCAGCGTCTATCAAGCCTCCTCCGGCGAAGAAGCGCTGGCCTTGCTGCTGGAACACGATTTCGCGCTGGCCATCCTCGACGTGCAAATGCCGGAAATGGATGGCTTTGAGCTGGCGCAATTGATGCGCGGCACGGAAAAGACGCGCCACATCCCCATCGTCTTCGTCACGGCAGCTGGCAAGGAAATGAATTTCGCCTTCCAGGGCTATGAAAGCGGCGCCGTCGACTTCCTGCACAAGCCGCTCGACATCAATGCCGTGCAAAGCAAGGTCAACGTCTTCGTGGCCCTGCACCAGCAGCGCAGCGAGACGCGGCGCCAGGTGCAGGCGCTCGAGCACAGCCGCCAGCAGCAGGAAGCGCTGTTGAAAGAATTGCGTGCCACCCAAGCGGAGCTGCAGCGTTCGCTGCGCCTGCGCGACGAATTCATGTCCATGGTGGCGCACGAACTGCGCACGCCCCTGAACACCTTGTTCCTGGAAACGCAGATGCGCACCGTCAACCTCGAACGGGGCAACCTGGCCGCCTTCGAGCCGGACAAGCTGAACAAGATGGTGGCGCGCGACGGGCGGCAAATCCGCAGCATGGTGCGCCTGATCGACGACATGCTCGACGTGTCGCGCATCACCAGCGGCAAGCTGTCGATCCGCCGCGAAGCCGTCGACCTGGCCTGCCTTGTGCGCCGGGTGGCGGACGATCTGGCGCCGCATGCGGCCGCCACGGGCAGCGTGCTGGAAGTGATGGCCTTCGAGCCGATCCACGGTTACTGGGATGCCTTCCGCGTCGAGCAGATCGTCGTCAACCTGATCAGCAACGCCGTGCGCTACGGTCAGGGCCAGCCCGTGGAAATCAGCCTGGCGCACACGCAGAACAGCGCCGTCATCGAAGTGCGCGACCATGGCATCGGCATCAATGCGCGCGACCAGGAACGCATTTTCGACGCTTTCGAGCGCGTCATGCACCAGGACCGCACGGGTGGCCTGGGCCTGGGCCTGTTCATCACCAAGCAGCTGGTCGATGCGCATGGCGGCGCCATCACCCTGCAAAGCCAGCCCGGCAATGGCGCCCTGTTCAGCGTCACCCTGCCGCTGGCCGGCAGCTGAGGCCCGCATGAGCAGCACTCCCGCCCCCCGCAGCCAGGCCGGCGCCAGCGGCGTGGCTTTTTTGCTGCAACTGGAACGCCGGCTGCGGCTGCTGCAAGACACGGGCGACATCCTCTCGCTGTCGGCGCAGCTGCTGGGCCAGCGCCTGGGCGCCCAGCAAGTGGCCTGTTTCGATATCGACCAGACCCTGCAATGCCCCACCCTGCAGCATGCGTGGAGCGATGGCCTGGCGCCGGGCGCCGCCGGCGAGTATTTCCTCGGCGATTACGCGGCCGGCCTGGCCGATGCGCTTGCCGCCGGCCAGGCGCTGGCCGTCAGCGATGTGGCCAGCGACCCGCGCACGGCCATGCCCGCCGCGCTGGCCACGTTCGCGCGCCTGGGCATCCGCGCCTTCCTGAACATTCCCATCGCCAAGGAGGGCCAACTGGCGGCCCTGTTCGTCGTGCACAGCCGCGCTGCGCGCCTGTGGCATGCGGACGAGATCGAACTGGCCGTGCAAGTGTCGGAACGGGTCTGGTCGACCATTTTGCGGGCGCGGGCGGAAGCGCGTTTGCGCACCCTGACTGCCAGCATGGAAATGCAAGTGGCCGAGCGCACGCGCGAATTCGGCCGTACCTGGAACGTCAGCCCCGATCTGCTGGGCGTGCTTAACCTCGACGGCTATTTCGAACACTCGAACCCCGCCTGGCAAGCCACCCTGGGCTGGTCGGCCGAGGAAATCCGCACGACGAAATTTTTTGAACTGATCCACCCGGACGACTTGCCGCGCACCCATGCGGCCTGGGAGGCGGCCAACCAGGGCCAGCCAGCCTTGCGCTTCGAAAACCGCTACCGCCACAAGCTGGGCGGCTGGCACTGGCTGTCGTGGGTGGCCGTACCCGAGGGCGAGAAGGTGTATTGCAGCGCGCGCGACATCACCGTGGAAAAGAAGCTGGAAGCGGACCTGGCCGCGCGCAACAGCGAGCGCGAGCGGCTGTGGCGCAGCGCGCAAGACCTGATGGTGGCCATCGATGCGAAGGGCTGCTTTGCCGCCGTCAACCCGGCCTCGGCAGCCATCCTGGGCTGGCTGCCCGAGGAAATGCTGGGCCGCAGCCTGTTTGACTTCGTGCTGCCCGAGGATGCCGCCGCCACGCGCCTGGCGCTGGCGCACGTGACGCAGGAAGCCATGCCCAGCTTTGAAAACCGCTACCGGCACCGCGACGGCGGCCACCGCTGGCTGTCGTGGGTGGCGGCCCCCGAAGGCGACCTGGTGTTTGCCACCGGACGCCACGTCACCGTGGAAAAGGAAGCGCAAAACACCTTGCGCAGCATGCAGGAATCATTGCGCCACAGCGAGATGGCCCTACTGCAATCGCAAAAACTCGAAGCGCTGGGCAAGCTGACGGGCGGCGTGGCCCATGATTTCAATAACGTGCTGCAAATTATCTCGGGCAATCTGCAACTGCTGCAAATGACCCTGGACGACGACCCGCTGGCCGCCAGGCGCATCGCCAGCGCCTCGGCCGCCGTGGAACGGGGCGCCAAGCTGTCGGCCCAGCTGCTCGCTTTTGCTCGGCGCCAGCCATTGAAACCGCTGGTGACGGACCTGGCGCAACTGCTGCGTTCGACGGAAGAGCTGCTGCGGCGCGCCACGGGCGAAAGCATCGAGACGCGCTTGCTGCTGGCCGACGACTGCTGGCGCGCACTGGTCGACCCGCACCAGCTGGAAAACGTCATCCTCAACCTGGCCATCAACGCGCGCGACGCGATGGCCGGCCAGGGCCAGCTGACCATCGAACTGGGCAACAGCGTGCTGGGCAGCGACTACGTGGCGCGCCATGCGGATGTGGCGCCCGGCGACTACGTGCAGCTGGCCGTCTCGGATACGGGCTCGGGCATTCCAGCCGACTTGCTGGACAAGATTTTCGAACCGTTCTTCACGACGAAGAAGGAAGGCGAAGGCACGGGCCTGGGCCTGTCCATGGCGTACGGCTTCCTGCGCCAGAGCGGCGGCCACCTGACAGTGGACAGCGTACCCGGCCATGGCAGCACCTTCCGCATCTACCTGCCGCGCTCGCTCGAAGCGGAAACGGAATTGCCGCTGCAACTGGACGGCCCCGTGCTGGGCGGCAAGGAAACCATCCTCGTCGTGGAAGACGACGTGCAGGTGCAAACGACGGTGGTCGACATGCTGCGCGGCTTGGGTTACGTCGTGCTGCGCGCCAGCGATGGCGAAAGCGCGCTGGCCATCATCGGCAGCGGCGTGCCCATCGATTTGCTGTTTACGGATGTGGTGATGCCGGGCAAGGTCGCCAGCACGGAACTGGCGCGCCAGGCCCGGCTGCTGCTGCCCCAGCTGGCCGTGTTGTTTACCTCGGGCTACACGCAGGACGCCATCATGCAGGGCGGCCGCCTGGAGCCGGGCGTGGAGTTGCTCAGCAAACCCTACCGGCGCGAAGACCTGGCGCGGCGCATCCGCCACTTGCTGGCCAACGGCCGCCACGTGACGGCCCTGCAGCAGTACCGCGCGCAGCTGGCGCCGCAACCGGCCACACCCGCGCGGCCGGCGGGACGATCTATTCTGCTGGTGGAAGACAATGCGGATGCGCGCGCCATGACGGGCGAGCTGCTGGCCATGCTGGGACACACGGTGCAGGCCGTGGGCACGGCCGAGGCAGCCTTGCCCCTGCTGGGCACGCCGGGACTGGAACTGCTGCTGACCGATATCAGCCTGCCGCGGATGTCGGGCGCCGAGCTGGCCGAGCTGGCGGCGCGCGACCATCCACAGCTGGAAGTGGTGTTTTCCACGGGCCATGCACCGGCCAATTCCGGCGTGCAGGACCCGCAAGCGCGCTTCCTGGTGAAACCATTTACCGTCGAGCAATTGCAGCATGCCTTGCTGCCGCCAGTCTAATAAACGTCGAGCTGGCGTGCCTTCAGTGCGCCGGCCAGCTCTTCCAGCCCAAACGGCTTGCGCAGGAAGCGCGCGCTGGCGTCCTGCATCAGGCTGGCACCCCAGTCGTGCCCGGACGCAAACACCACCTCCAGTTGCGGCCAGTGGGCGCGCGCATGGCGCGCCAGTTCCAGGCCGGACATGGTGGGCAGGCTGATGTCCGTCACCAGCACTTCCAGGCCCGGCATGGACAGCAGGGGCAAGGCTGCCTCGGCGCTGGCCACGCCATGCACGGTATGCCCCAGCATATTGAGCATTTCCGTCGTCATTTCGCGTGCATCGTCATTGTCTTCCACCAGCAGGATGCGCCGCCCCGACGGGTCGGGCGCGCCCACCAGGCGGCGGTCGGCCAGCAAGTGGCGGATGCGCCGCGCCAGGTCTTCGCGCTGGTAGGGTTTGCTCAACAATTCGACGCCCGGGTCCAGCCGCCCGCCCTGCATGATGGCGTTGTGCGTGTAGCCCGAGGTAAACAGCACGGCCAGCTCCGGCAGCAACAGCCGGGCCTGCTGCGCCAGCTCCTTGCTGCTGACGGGACCGGGCATGACCACGTCCGTAAACAGCAGGTCGATGGCCACGCCCGTGCCCAGCAGGGCCAGCGCCGAGGCGCCGTCGTCCGCATGCAGCACGTCGTAGCCGAGGCCGCGCAGCATGTCGACCACCGTATGTTGCACAGGAGCATCGTCTTCCACCACGAGGATGGTCTCGCCGCCGCCCAGCACGGGGCCCGTCAGCCCCGCTGGCGGCTCGGCCAGCTTTTCCAGTGAACGGGGCAGGTAAATTTTAAACGTCGTGCCGGCGCCCGGCGCGCTGTGCACCTTGATGTGGCCCGCGCTCTGGCGGATGAAGCCGTAGGCCATGGACAAGCCCAGGCCCGTGCCCTCGCCTTCGCGCTTGGTGGTAAAGAATGGCTCGAAGATCTGGTCGATCACGTCGCGCTCCATGCCATGGCCCGTGTCGGTGATGGTCAGCAGCACGTATTGCCCCTCCAGCACATCGGCATGCAGACTGGCGTAGGCCGCATCGAGCGTGACATTGCTCAAGGTGAACGTCAGGCGCCCGCCCTTGTCCATCGCGTCGCGCGCATTGATGGCCATGTTCAGCAGCACGTTTTCCATCTGGTTCGGGTCGACCAGGGTATGCCACAAGCCTTCGCTGATGAAGGTTTCCTCGGTGACGGCCTCGCCCAGGGCGCGGCGGATCAGCTCGTGCATGCGGCGCAGCAGGCGTCCCAGGTCCGTCACCAGCGGTTTCAACGGTTGACGCCGCGCAAAGGCCAGCAGTTGCGAGGACAGCTTAGCGCCCCGCTCGACAGCCGAGGCGGCCGAATCGAGGCGCCTGGCCGCCTGCGGATTATCGGCCACCGTCAGTTTCAGCAACTGCAAATTGCCCGAGATAATCTGCAGCACGTTGTTGAAATCGTGGGCCACGCCGCCCGTCAGCTTGCCGATCGATTCGAGCTTTTGCGCCTGCAATAACGCTTGCTCGCTGCGCACCAGCGCCAGCCGCGCCTCTTTTTCATCGGTGACGTCGCGGCCGATGGCGTGGATCAGCTTTTGCGCCGGCACGGCCGTCCAGGAAATCCAGCGGTAGCCGCCATCGCGGCGCCGGTAGCGGTTTTCCATGCGCAAGGTGGGCGCGCCATGGGCCAGGCGCGACAAATCCTGCAAGGCCGCCATGCGGTCGTCTGGATGCACGAGGCTGATGAAATCCATGCCCAGCGATTCGATTTCCGGACGCTCGAGGATCTGGCTCCAGGCGGGATTGACGGCGATGATCATGCCGGCCAGGTCCGCCACCAGCATGATGTCGGTCGACAGCCGCCACATGCGGTCGCGGTCGGCCGTGCGGTTGGCCATTTCCACTTCCAGCGAGGAATTCAGATAGGCCATCTTTTCCAGCACGTTCTTATGTTCCTGCACGTCCGTATTCGTGCCCACCCAGCGCAGCACCGTGCCCGCCTCGTCGAACAGGGGCAAGGCGCGCGCCAGGAACCAGCGGTAGGCGCCGTCGCTGGCGCGGCGCATGCGGAACTCGTGTTCGTAGGCGCTGGCCGTGGCGACGGCCCGCTCCCAGCTTTTCTGCGTGGCTTGCACGTCGTCCGGATGCACGCAGTGGCGAAAGCCGCTGGTGACGAGCGCCTTCAGCGATTGCCCCGTGTAGTCGCACACCTGCTCATTGACCCAGTACGTGGCGCCGCTGCCATGCGCCAGCCAGGCCTGGTTGGGCATGGTCGAGGCGAGCGAACGGAATTGTGCCTCGCTGTCGAGCAGCGCATTGCGCGCCTGCCAGTGCTCGTCGATGTCTTCGCACGAGCCATACCATTTCACGGGCTGGCCCCGCTCGTCGAGCCGGCAATACGCGCGCGAGTGCACCCAGCGGTAGCAGCCGTCCTGGCGGCGCACGCGCATTTCCTGGTCCAGCGGCTGGCCGCTGCCCAGCGCTTCGCTCCAGGCCGCCAGGGAATGGGACACATCGTCGGGGTGGATGGCGTCCAGCCAGCTGATGCCCAGGCCATTGCCGCCCGTCCATTCGCGCCAGCGCTGCGCCACATAGTCGAGCTTGCCGTCAATGTCGGCCGTCCACAGCACTTGCGTGTTCAATTCGATGGCGTAATGAAAATGTTCGCGGCTGTCGTGCAGCGCCTGTTCCAGCTGGCCCCGCTCGATGACATGCGCAGCCACGCGCGCAGCCAGCGCCAGCAGTTCGATCTCGGGTTGCGTAGGATGGGATGACGCGGGGAAGAACAGGCCCAGCACGCCCAGGATATGCCCCTTGGCGCCGAACACGGGGGCGACCCAGCAGGCGCGATAGCCGTGCAGCATGGCTTCCTTGCGGCCCGCGCTCCAGTGCACGTCACGCGTGATGTCGCCGCAATACACGGGCGCGCCGGAAAAGGCCGCCGTGCCGAACGGCGACGGCTGTTCGCCACCGTGGCGCAGGGCAAGGCACAGGTCTTGCGGCAGGCTGGGCGCGGACAAGCCGCAAAAGCGGTCGGCCTCGTCGATGAGCACGAGGCAGGCATGCGCGCCGCCCTCGGCCAGGTCTTGCAGCGCCAGCAACAGGTGTTCCAGTGCATGGGCCAGGTCGGCGCCGGCCGCGATGCTGCCCAGCGCACTATGCTCGGCGTCCAGCAAGGAAAGAATGTTGTTTGCGTGCACCGTGTCGATAAGGGGAAAACTGATGCCCGGAATATACCATGGGGCACCCCTCTTGCAGGAGGAAAACAGCGTACCACTTGATCCCTGCGCCTATGCGCCCCTATGCTACAGTGTTGCTCTCTTCTCAAGCGAAACCCAGCATGCCTACGTCCCTGCCATCCTCCCTGATCGCCACCGCCCTGCTCGCCTGCGCCCATGGCGCCGTCGCCGCCCCCATGAGCCTGGACGACTACCTGGCCCTGAACGGCCCCGCCCCCACGGCGCAGATCGCGTATGGCGCCGCGCCGTCGCAATACGCGCAGCTGTTCCGGCCCGAAGGCAGCGGCCCGTTTCCCGTCGTCGTGCTGGTCCATGGCGGCTGCTGGACGGTGGCCTTTGGCGGCATCGGGCAGATGCGCAACGTGGCCGGTGCCCTGGTGGCGCAAGGCATCGCCGTGTGGAATGTCGAGTATCGCCGCGTCGACGAGGAAGGCGGCGGTTATCCGGGCACCTACGAAGACATGCACGCGGCGCTGGACAGCCTGCAGCAGCACGCGGAACAGTACCAGCTGGACGTGAAGCGCATCGTCGCCATGGGCCATTCGGCCGGCGGCCAGTTGGTGCAATGGATCGCCGGCAGGGACAAGCTGCCGAAGTCCAGCCCCCTGTACCGCGAACAGTATCTGCCGATCAAGAATATCCTCAGCCTGGGCGGCCTGGCCGACCTGCGCCACGAGCAAGCCTTGATCAAGAGCAGCTGCGAGCGCGACATCGCGCAACTGGCAGGCAGCGCCAGCACTGAGCGTCCCGACATCTACAGCGACACCAACGCGGCCGACCTGATGCCCAACGGCAGCCGCACCGTGCTGGCCACGGGAGAGCTCGACACCATCTCCCCGCCCAGAGTCGCGCACGACTATGCAGCCAAAGCCAAAGTGGCCGGCGACCATGCGGAAGTGCTGATCTTGCCCGGCGCCAGCCACTATGACGAGATTGCTGCCACGTCGAATGCATGGCGGATGATCTTGCCGGTGATCAAACAGATGCTGGCAATGGAGGCGAAATGAAGCGCGCCCTCGCCTGCACCCTGCTTGTCGCCTGCTCCGCCCTGGCGTACGCCGCCGATACCGTGTCACTCGAACGCGGCCTGCTGCATGCCATGCAGCTCAAAAAGGGCACGACCGAGCGCACGGGCACGTCCGGCCAGGCCATCCGCGCCTACCAGCACGCCGGTCTGGTCAGCAAGACGCCGCGCCAGCGCTTCGACTACACCGACTACTACCTG
Organism: Janthinobacterium sp. 64; assembly: GCF_002813325.1. Lineage (NCBI taxonomy): Bacteria > Pseudomonadati > Pseudomonadota > Betaproteobacteria > Burkholderiales > Oxalobacteraceae > Janthinobacterium > Janthinobacterium sp. 64. The sequence continues at coordinate 959,019 of NZ_PHUG01000001.1, forward strand.
CTGGACAAGCCAGCGCCCTTCATGGGCCACGAACTGGTTCTGATCGAAGAAGAATACATCGACAAATACATAGGCTGCTGCGTCAGCCCCGGCGTCGGGATCACGCTGAAGGTCCATGGCAGCATCAAGAAGCTGCAACAGCTCGCCCGCGCCAGCCGCTGCACCCTGACCGATCATATTGATTTTGCACATTACCTGCGCGAAGTGGCGATCAAGAACAAGGTGCCCAAGGCGCACTATGCATCCCTGAGCTGCCGCGAGCGCGATGCCGAGCGCGATGAGTCATGACGCCAGAAGCGGCCAATCGCGTTAACGTGACAATGCGTGACAATGCGTGACTTTTCTCGCTCACTAATTCGTTATGCTCATTGCCGCAGTCGGCCAATACCCCCCCACACGAGGTCGTTGCCAAATTCTTGCGCTTGGAGTAGTACACCTGCGGCAGCAGTGTGTATTGAAATAGTGGCGATGCAGATCGCATCATTGAGGGTATATATGAAAAAAACATTTCCACAGTTCATCAGCGTTGGTTTGGGCGTTGCGACTGGAACATTGCTTTACACGCGCTTCCTTGGGGAAGCTCATGAGTTCGATTGGGGGCGTGCTGCCTTTGTCGGTATATTTTGCGCAACGATAGCTTTTATCTGGCCATCAAAAAAGAATTAAGTTCAAACCTCACTTCGCGCTATAGCGTATCAATACGCTTCAGGGCAGAACCAGCCAAGGACGGCAAGCGGCCAGGATCCGACGTTCCTGGCTAGCGACAGTTCACACTGTCGACTCTCTCACTGACCGCCCTGACCGGCCCACACTACCATGCTCTTCCGTCTCGCCTTCCTTGCCGCCACCCTGACGCTCGGCTTCGCCGGTTCGGCCGTCGCCGATACCGCCGTCCTTGAAAAACTCACCGCTGGCCGGCTCGCTATCACCGTTGACAAAGGCACGTTATCGGGACCCGGGGCGGCACTGCTGCTGCAAGCTTCGCGCCAGGCGCAGTACGTCCTCCTCGGAGAGAATCACGGTGTCGCCGAGATCGCCCAGTTTTCATCCGCCTACTTCAATGCCTTGCCCCCTGCAGGCTTCACGACCTTGGTCACTGAAAATGGTCCAGCCGTGACGAGCGCGCTCGAAGCGATGCTCAAGGGTCCCGACGCGGTTGCGGCCATCGCCAGATTCGACGCCACCTATCCGGACTCCATTGCTTTCTACACCATGCGCCAGGAAGCAGAAATGCTCGCCGGCTTTGCCCGGGCCGCAGGACCGCGCTTCGAGCACTGGGGCATCGATCAGGAATTCATCGGTGCGGCCAAATACCTGATCACCCTGATGCTGGCCCAGCCGGTTAATCCGGCCGCCCGCGCGAAGCTGGAAGCCTTGCGTCAAATGGAAGCTGTCGCGTCTCAAAAGGCGGCAGCCACCGGCAACCCCTTAGAGTACTTTATGCTGTCGGCCTCAACCGAGGAACTGACCTCGTTGCGCCCGCTACTTGCCGGCCCCAAAGAGCACACCGCGCTAGGCCTGCTCGATGCATTGCTGGCCACCCGCGCCATCTATCAGAAAAGCGCCTCGAAAGTGCCCGGTGATCGCGCCCTGTCGAACCGCTTGCGTTTGACGCTGTTAAAGCGGACCCTGGAAACCCGGCTCGGCATGCAAGAGCAAAAGCTGCTGGTCAAGGTCGGCGCCAATCACGCATACAAGGGTATTAATCCACTCAACAATCGTGACATTGGCAACTTTCTGGCTGAACGCGCCGAAGGCCAGGGCCACACCTCGCTGCACCTGATCGTGCTGGCGGCGAAGGGGACGCAACTGAGATTCGCGGGAGCGGGCAAACCATATCAGCCGGCACAAATCGAACTTGACAGCCCGGCCTTCAAACTGCTGGCCAGTGCAGGCGCCACCGACGGCAGTTGGTCTCTGTTTGATCTGCGCTCACTGCGGCCAGACTCGCGCAAACTGGCGGGGGGCGACATTGAAATGTTCAACCTGATCAACGGCTACGACTTCGCCCTGCTTATCCCCGAAGGCAGCGCTTCTGCGCAGCTCGTGACACCGTAGAAGGGGTGGAAGGTATTATTAAACTGATTCCCCGCTGCCAAACGGCCACGCGTGCACGGAAATGCGGCCCTTTCGCTTCAGGGCGGCGCCAGACTGGAGTGAGAATCAGTGCGTTTTACAGATGGGAAAACCGCTATGCTCTGGTGCAGCTACTGGCCAGTAGCGGCCTTTCGGTCCCTTCATAAAAGGATTCTATGAGCGATTCACCCGACAAAAAAGATGGCAAATTCATAGGCGTTGGAATTTGTTTTGGAGTATCGATTGGATGTGGAATTGGCGTCGCGATCGGCAACCTTGCTTTAGGCATTGGTCCGGGCATCGCAATTGGAGTTGTTATCGGCGCCTTAATGTCGAAGTCCCGGCGATAACTTATTTGCATTTGAGCATCGAAACAACTTCCTTGTTCAGCTCAGAGCTGAAGTGCCACTCTGGGGCGCAAGCAGACATCCCTCAACCGCCAACTGGCAACGATAGCAAGAACAGGCCCGCGCCTCAAACCAAGGCTCCCCGGGCCCAGCGGGCCTGAAAAATGGCCAGGGCAAGGCGCGCGGGCGAAGACAGTACGGTTAGTACGGCGAGCCCAAGCAACGCAGCCATGGACATTTTCTCAGGCCCGCGACTCCGGCCCGCCGTTCAAAACAATACGATCACTGAACACGCGCCAGGTACTGGGCCAGCTGGCCAAACGTCGCCTTGAACCCCTGCTTCATCGACTCATGCCCTTCCAGGAAAGTCCGATGCTGCTCATCCGTCGCCTTGTGCGGCGTCGACCGTAGCGTCATGGTCGTCTTGCCATTTTCCTCGGTCAGGGTCATGACATTGAACGATTCCAATGGCCAGGTGGCGCTGACGGGGTGCTGCACGGGGTTGCCTTGCTGGTCGGCAAACGACAAGATGGAAACGATACGTTCCGGCGCTTCGATGGCCTGGTAGGTAAACTTGCCCCACATTTCGTAGCCATTGTCGGCGCGCATGCCGTAGTGGAAGACGCCGCCGGGTTTGAGGTCCAGCGCCAGCACGCTCAATTCGAAGCCGACGGGGCCCCACCACTGGGCCAGGCGCTCCGGCTCGACCCACGAGCGGAACACGAGTTCGCGCGGCGCGTCGAAAGTTTGCGTGATGACAAAGTCGCTGCTGTCGCGGTGCTGTCCGTCCTGCTGCTGTTCTGCGGTGGCCATGCTCTCTCCTGTGTTGGTGAACTGGCAGTGAATGTAACAGGGGCGCCGAAAATGGGAAAGCCCTGTACGCCGCTTGACGGAGATAAGCGTCGCTACTTCGCCTTCCCCGCCGCCGCCACCTGGTCGAGGATATGCTTGGGCACGGCCGCATAGTGCTTGAATTCCATCGTGTAGGTGGCGCGGCCCTGGGTCAGCGAGCGCAAGGTGGTGGAGTAACCGAACATTTCCGCCAGCGGCACCAGGGCCTTGACGATGCGGCCCGCGCCGCCGGGGATGTCGTCGACGCCCTGCACCATGCCGCGCCGGGCCGTCAAGTCGCCCATGACGTTGCCCATGAACTCTTCCGGCGTTTCCGCCTCCACCTGCATCATCGGCTCCAGCAGCACAGGGTGGGCTTTGCGCATGCCCTCCTTGAAGGCGATGGAGCCGGCCATGCGAAACGCGTTTTCGTTCGAATCGACGTCGTGGTAGGAGCCGAAGGTGAGCGTCGCCTTGACGTCGACCACGGGATAGCCGGCCAGCACGCCCGCCTTGAGGGTTTCGGCGATGCCCTTGTCGACGGCGGGAATGAATTCGCGCGGCACCACGCCGCCCTTGATGGCGTCGACGAACTGGTAACCCGTGCCCGGCTCCAGCGGTTCGAGTTTCAGCACCACGTGGCCGTACTGGCCCCGTCCGCCCGATTGCTTGACGAACTTGCCCTCGATATCATCGACCGCGCGCGTGATGGTTTCCCGGTAGGCCACCTGCGGCTTGCCGACATTGGCTTCCACGCCGAATTCGCGCCGCATGCGGTCGACTAAAATTTCCAGGTGCAGTTCACCCATGCCCGACATGATGGTCTGGCCCGATTCCTCGTCCGTATGGACCCTGAACGACGGGTCTTCCTGCGCCAGCCGGTTCAGGGCGATGCCCATCTTTTCCTGATCCGGCTTGGTCTTCGGTTCGACCGCCTGGGAAATCACGGGTTCCGGGAAAATCATCTTTTCCAGCACGATGATGTGGTCGATGGCGCACAGGGTGTCGCCCGTGGTGACGGCTTTCAGGCCCACGGCGGCGGCGATGTCGCCCGCATACACTTCCTTGATTTCCTTGCGCTCGTTCGCATGCATCTGCAGGATGCGCCCCAGCCGCTCGCGCGCGCTCTTGGTGGGGTTGTAGACCATGTCGCCCGAGTTCACCACGCCCGAATACACGCGGAAGAAGGTCAGTTGCCCCACGAACGGGTCCGTCATGATCTTGAAGGCCAGCGCGGAGAAATGCTCGTCGTCGGCCGGATGACGCTCCACTTCGTTGTCATGCTCGTCATGGCCCATGATGGGCGGCACTTCCGTCGGCGACGGCAGGTATTCGATGACGGCATCGAGCATGGCCTGCACGCCCTTGTTTTTAAAGGCGCTGCCGCACAGCATGGGCACGATCTCGTTGCGGATGGTGCGCGCGCGCAAGGCCTGTTTCAGTTCCGCTTCCGTGAACGTGTCGCCATTCAGGTAGCGTTCCGTCATCTCGGTGGTGGCCTCGGCCGCGTGTTCGACCAGGTGCTCGTGCCATTCCTGCGCCTGTTCCCGCAGTTCGGCGGGAATCTCGCCATAGCTGAACTGCACGCCCTGGCTGGCGTCGTCCCACGTGATGGCGCGCATCTTCAGCAAGTCGATGACGCCCGTGAAATGCTCTTCGGCGCCGATGGGCAGCTGGATGGGCACGGCGACGCCTTTCAGACGGTCGCCGATCTGCTGGCGCACGCGCAGGAAATCGGCCCCCACCCGGTCCATCTTGTTGATGAAGGCGATGCGCGGCACGTGATATTTATTCGCTTGCCGCCACACGGTTTCCGACTGCGGCTGCACGCCGCCGACGGCATCGTAGACCATCACGGCGCCGTCGAGCACGCGCATCGAGCGTTCGACTTCAATCGTGAAATCCACGTGGCCGGGCGTGTCGATGATGTTGATGCGGTGTTCCGGGAAATTGCCGGCCATGCCTTTCCAGAATGCCGTGGTGGCGGCCGAGGTGATGGTGATGCCCCGTTCCTGCTCCTGCTCCATCCAGTCCATGGTGGCGGCGCCATTGTGCACTTCGCCGATCTTGTGATTCACCCCCGTATAAAACAGGATGCGCTCGGTGGTGGTGGTCTTGCCGGCGTCGATATGGGCGCTGATGCCGATGTTGCGGTAGCGCTCGATAGGTGTTTTGCGGGTCATCACAATCTCCATGGCTAGCTCCGGTGCCCGGCTTTCCAGTGTAGCAGACATCGATTTGGAGGGCTGCGCGTAACCATTTTTTACCATGCATACAACACTGACATTAGCGCGCACGCGCGTTGCACAGGACAAACAAGAGATTCCGCTATACTTTCAACTTTATTAATCCAACAAAGATTAATCAAAATCAACACGCACCGTAAATTATCGTGCAAGGCGACGCCGCCGGCATGCCTGCCCAGGTGCGCACCGAATGACATGCCCCACTCAGCCTATGACTATCCGACTAAGAAAAATAATCCTCTCCTCCCTGCTGGCGTCGCCTGCGCTGGCCATGGCCGGCGAACTGGAACAGCAAATGCAGCGTTGCGCCGTGCTCGGTGACGCCAGCGCCCGTCTGGGCTGCTTCGACACCCTGGCCAAGGCGGCGGAAAAAGCCACCATCGCGGCCGGCGGCGATCCCGCGGCAGCCGCAGCGACCCTGGCAGTGGCGGCCGATGCCGCTCCCCTCACGTTTGTCAGCCCGCCTGGCGTGGCCACGCCGGACGCCGTCAACGCCGCCATTCCCGCCATCGCCCAGGCTGGCGCGGCGCCGCCGGAAGCGCCTATTTCGCGCACGCAACAATCGTGGGAACTCAACGATGCCTCGAAGCGCGGCCTGTTCAACTTCCGCCCGCACCGCGACACCTATCTGCTGCTGGCCAACTACAGCGACGCCTCAAACGACGAGCCGTTCCAGGATTTCACGCCAGCCGGTATCAAGAGCCAGCACGTGGAATTGACCTTCCAGCTGAGCTTCAAGATGAAGCTGCTGGAAGACATCGCCGGCACGCCCATCGACATGTGGTTCGGCTACACGCAGCAAAGTTTCTGGCAGGCGTATAACCGCAAGGCATCGAGCCCGTTCCGCGAGACCAACTACCAGCCGGAATTGATGCTGGTCATGCCGATCAACAAGAATTTCGCGGGCGTGGAATTCAATTACCTGAACTTCGGCCTCGTGCACCAGTCCAACGGACAGACGTCAACCCTGTCGCGCAGCTGGAATCGCGTGTATGCGGAACTCGGCATGGAAAAAGACAACCTGGCCGTAACGGCCCGCGTCTGGCACCGCCTCGACAATAGCGCCGTCGACAATGACAATATCGACATCACCGATTACCTGGGCCATGGCGACTTGCGCGTGAGCTATCGCAACAAGGGTCACGAGTATGCCGTGACGGCGCGCCGCAATTTCAGCAAGAAACATGGTTCCATGCAGGCCAGCTGGGCTTTCCCATTGAAAGCCAACCTGAAAGGCTATCTGCAACTGTTTTCCGGCTATGGCCAGAGCTTGATCGACTACAACTATTCGCAGAAATCGATCGGCGCCGGTTTCATGGTCGACCTGTAAGCAGCATCGTCACACAAACAACAATGGCGCCGAGGGCGCCATTTTTTATGGGAAATATCTGCTTTATCGCCGCCCGCCGCCCAGCACGCGGGCCGGCAGCATGACGATGGCGCGCAGCAGTTCGAACACGCCTTCCACGCCGATGCCGATCAGGCGCAATGGCAGCAACAGCAACCAGGCCAGCGGATACAGCACGAGCGCCAGCAAGGCCAGGGGCCAGCACAGCATCAGCAAAAGCAGCCACAGCACAAATCCCAGCATCGCGTTCCCCTCGAATGAAATGTGCGGAGCAAGCCGTGCTTGCCCCGCTACCGTGACAGCACTATAGTCAAGCGTCGCCGGGGCGGCAACGGCCATGCGATGAACTGCACCATGCGGGGATGGACTGGATAAAAACGGGGATGAGCGGTAGTTGGCGAGCAGCTTACTGGCCGACGCAAATCACTTTCGTGATGTACTCATGCGCATTCGGCTTCTTGCTGCTGGCCCATTTGATGGCCTGGTTGGCCTCTTCGATGGTCAGGATGCTGGCCTTGTCCTTCGACTTGATGAAGGACACGCCTTCAAACACGCCTTCCTTGCTGCGCATTACCTTGGCAAACACGGGCGGCTTGGTCTCGCCATCGCTGATTTTGTTCTGTTGCACGAGGTAACGCTGATCGATCTGTTCCATGATAATAAAGCTGTCCAGTGGGTAAAACACGGAATATACCCTGAATGGACAAACGCCGCAGGACGAAATCGCTGCGGCGTTGCCTCTACATCAATGACACTTACGCGTAGACGGCGTTCTGCACGATAGGCTGCAGGTTGACGTCATAGATCACCTGGGCGCGGATCGACGCTTCCAGCGAGGGAATCGAGCCGCCCGCGCGGTACTGGAAACTCACTTGCAGCACGTCGCCCGCCTTCACGGCCACCGGCGCGGCCAGCGGCAGACACATGTAGTGGTTCAGCCAGTCGATGGTGGTCGAGCGCTCGGGCACGACGGCCAGGATGTTCTTGGTAACGAAACGCAAGGCGTTCAGGGTGCCGCTGCGCTCGACGACGAACTTGCCATCGAAACCGAAGATGCTGTCCGTCGGCTGGCTGAAGTCGATGATGCTGTAGACGGACGGAGGTGCCAGTTCCTGCACGCCCGGGTGGATGGCCGTGGTTTCCTGGAATTGCACGATGGGCGCATAAAAGCCCTCGAAGTCGTATTCCTGCTGCATCGGCTGCACGGCCATGATGACGGCTTCTGGCAGGAAGATGGGCAGCGGACCGCCAAAGCGGGCCAGATAACGGCGCTTGAACGATTCGATCACTTCCACCTGCTTTTCGCGCAGCATGCCCACATGGATCATTTCGCAAATGACCACATCGACGGGTTCGGGCGGCAGGTATTCAAAGGCGTCCGCGTGGACGACTTCGACTTTTTCCCCGTTGGGATTGAGCGCGAGCATCTTGCGCGCTTCCTTGACCATGTCCGGATTGAACTCCACGCACCATACCTTGTCGGCGCGCGCGGCCGCAAACCACGACAGCACGCCCGTGCCGCCGCCCAGTTCCAGCACTTTCATGCCGGGTTTTACCGCGTAATCGATCGCCGACTTGAACCCGTGCATGCGGTTCTGGTCCATCAACATATTGTGGTGGTAATGGACGGGGATAAATTGCCCCAGGTAACAACTCTCGATTTCTCGTTCATTCAGCATGTCTGTCCTCTTGGAGTCTGGCTCCGATGGCCGATCGGTTTTGTCATTCCAGAAAGCAGTGTTATCGCAGGGGCTGCGCGCGGGGCGGCGACAAACCAGCCGGCGCCTGACGTTGATGTGATTGCCCATGCGACAAATCTCCTGATTAATGCGACACGCTCATTATCGTTAATCGGCACGGAGAACAAAGGGCTGAGGTGAGAGGCAATTCCATGCCAGTTTTGGCGCTGGCATGGAAAATATTGCTAGAAGTTTACTTTCGTCCTGCGCGCGCCTTCTGTGCCGCTTCGATGATGGCCACCACGCCGGGCTTGTCGCCGGCCTGGGCGAACTGCACGGCCGTCCAGCCATGGTCGCTTTTCAGGCTGGCGTCCGCACCCCACGACAGCAGCAGCTTGACGGCCCCCTCCTGTCCTTCGCGGGCGGCAAACATCAGCGGCGTGACGTTGGCCGGCGCGCGCGCATCGACCATGGCGTCGCGCTCGAGAAAAATCTTCATGATGGGCAAGTCTCCGGCCGAGGCCGCATAGTGCAGCGCCGTCCAGCCGCTCTGGTTGACCTTCGCGCCCTTGGCCAGCAAGGCGTCGACCGCGTCCTGCTTGTGCTTGTAGGCCGCCATCATCAGCGCCGTGTTGCCATTGGCCGAGCGCGCTTCGAGGTCGATGCCGGGTGCGTCGAGCAGCAGCTTGAACACCTTGTCCGCATCGTCGCGCAGGGCCAGCACGAGGGGTATGTCGCCGCGCTGCGTATCAGGCTGGTTCGGATTCATGCCGTCGGCCAGCATGCTGCGCACGCCGCTGGCGTTGTTGACGGACACGGCGCGGAAAAAGCTGTCCGGATCCGGCGCCGCGTGACTGGCGGTGGCGCAGCACAGCAGCATCGCCAGCGCGAGTTTTTTCATCATGGTTAACCTTAAGAAGTTATGGCAACTGATTGAATAGCTTGAAGAAATTATCCGTCGTCTGCTGCGCTACCTGGGCCAGCGGTATGCCTTTCAGGGTCGACAGGTATTCCGCCACGTGGGCAACATAGCCCGGTTCGTTCATGCGGCCGCGGAACGGCACGGGCGCCAGATACGGCGAATCCGTCTCGATCAGGATGCGCTCGAGCGGCACTTCCAGCGCCACGGCCTGCAAGTCCTTGGCGCTCTTGAACGTGACGATGCCGGAAAACGAAATATAGAAACCCATGGCTATGGCGGCGCGCGCCACTTCCAGCGATTCCGTAAAGCAATGCATGACGCCGGCCACGCCGCCGTCCGATACGCCCGCGCCCTCTTCGCGCATGATGCGGATGGTGTCTTCGCTGGCCGCCCGTGTGTGAATAATCAAGGGCTTGCGCGTGATTCTTGACGCCTTGATGTGGGTACGGAAGCGTTCGCGCTGCCATTCGAGGTCGCCCGTCAGGCGGAAATAATCGAGGCCCGTCTCGCCGATGGCGATGATCTTCGGGTGGTCGGCGAGGCGCACCAGGTCTTCCACGGACGGTTCAGGCGTGTCCTCGTAGTCGGGATGCACGCCGACGGAAGCGAAGATGTGCGGATACTGCTCGGCCAGGGCCAGCACCTGCGGGAAGTCCGGCAAGTCGACGGACACGCACAGCGCGTGCGTCACCTTGTTCTCGGCCATCTTGGCGAGAATCTCGGGCATGCGAGCAGCCAGCTCGGGGAAATTGATATGGCAATGGGAATCGATATACATAAGGCAGGATTGTACCGGAGGGAGCAAAAACTGGCAGGGGAAAGGGCACCGAAGTGCCCTGGTGTTCACAGCTGCGATGCAGGATGTTCCTCGAGCGGCACGAAGTTGCCGGTCGACTCGTCGAGCGCGTCGAGGGAGCCGTTCTCGATGTCGTATACCCAGCCATGCAGGGTCAGGCGGTTCTGCGCCATGGCCAGCGCCACCGAGGGATGGGTACGCAGATTATTCAGCTGCGCCACCACGTTGGCGCGCACCATGCCATCGATGCGCGACTGTTCCGTCGGATGGGCAAGCGACTCGTTGATCATGCGCGCCGCGTCCGCATGGTGCAGCCAGCTGCGCACGGCCGGCATGTGGTCGAGGCAGGCGCAAGTGGCGATCGCCTTCATCGCGCCGCAATCGGAATGGCCGCAAATGACGATATCGCTCACGTTCAAGGCGGACACGGCAAATTCCACCGTGGCGCTCACGCCGCCCGGTTCCGGGCCATACGAGGGCACGATGTTGCCCGCGTTGCGGATTACGAACAGCTCGCCTGGCTCGCGCTGCGTCACCAGTTCCGGCACCATGCGGCTGTCCGAGCAGGAAATGAACAGGGCCTTCGGGGTTTGTCCCGTGGCCAGGGTCTTGAACAACTCGCGGCGCTCAGGAAAAACCTCTTTTTGGAAGCGTAGAAATCCAGCAATAATGTCGCGCATAGTAAATAGGGATCGTTATCTGAGCCGGTATTATCGCTGAACGAGGCAGGTTCCGCCTACTGCCCCTGTGGCGGCTGCCACAGCTCCACCTTGTTGCCTTCTGGATCGATGACCCAGCCGAACTGGCCGTATTCCGAATCGGGCGCCTTGTCCAGCACCGTGCAGCCTTCATCGCGCAAGGCTTGCAACAGCGCATCGAGGTCGTCGACCCGGTAATTGACCATGAAGGCAGCCTTGCCGGGCAGGAATTGCTCGCTGTCCCTGGCTGCCACCGACCAGATGGTGGTACCCGCCGTGGGCTGGCCGTCCGCATCCGTCCAGCTAAAGGCGGCGCCGCCCCACGGCTGCACGTCCAGGCCCAGATGGCGCTGGTACCAGGCGCGCAGCGCGGCCGGGTCTTGCGCTTGGAAAAAGATGCCGCCGATGCCAGTGACTCGTTTCATGCCCGCCTCCGTTGCTGTCGATTGACTGACTGTAACACCAGGGACCGGCCGTAGCAAACGGACCCGTTCGGTATGCAAGAACGTTATCAAGATGTATAGTGGCTTGCCGGTACGCAACCATGGGGTTGCGTGCGGATACACGGAGAGCGTTCATGCTGAAAGTTGTTGGTCCTTTGACACTGCTGGTCTGCCTGGTCTTGACAGCCCCTGCCCATGCGCAGGATAAACGCGACGCACCCAAGGTTATCCCCGAGGCGGGCTTGTGCGCGCCCGTGTGTGCGTCGGCACGCCAGGAATGCCGTGCGCAAGTGCAACAAGCAACGGAAGACGATACCAGCCCCATGCTGACGATGAAGCCCAGCAGCAATCCCTATGCTGCCGCGAGCAGGGAAACGGGAGTCCAGTCGCAGCAGTTGCAACCGACGCAAGCCCAGGCCTTCCGCGCCCGGCGCGCCGAACGCCAGCAAGCGTGCGAAGTGCAATATCGCAGTTGCACCCGCGCCTGCGGCTAAGTTCCAAGCGCGCCAAGCACCAGATAATCTGGATGAACTTGGCAATGCAAGTGCTTGATTCTATTGGCAGCTGGATGCGTAGTCGAGCAGCATGTCTTCCAGGAACAGCTTGGACGACAAGGGGTGCTCGGCGATCGCCCTACGTTCATTCGCCGCCTTGATGGCGGCCATCAAACGACTGACGTTGATGCGTCCTGCCAACGCTTCCAGCTCGCGCCGGTGGCGCGGATAGTAGCGGATGGTGCCGGACAATTTGACGGAAAACACGTCGTACAGCCAGCGCTGCAATGACGCCACCAGCGGCGCCAGCGGGGCCTTCTGCAATTTATCGGCCGCCTTCAGGGCCGCTTCCACGCCCGGATTGGCCAGCACTTGCAGCAACTGTTCCGTTTCCTCGCGGCCACCCGATTCGGACTGGGCCAGCGCGGCCAGCGGCGCGCCGCCCTGCTCGCGCAGCCAGCTGTCCGCATCGTTCAAGCCCTGGGCCTTGAGCCACGTCAAGGCCTGCTCGTGGCTGGGCATGGGCAAGGCGAATTTCCTGCAGCGCGACAAGATCGTCGGCAGCAATCGATCCAGGCTGTTCGATGCCAGCAGGAACACGGTGCCCGGCGGCGGTTCTTCCAGGGTTTTCAGCAAGGCGTTCGACGCCGGCGTATTCAATGCCTCGGCCGGGTACAGCACCACCACGCGCAAGCCTTGCCGGTGCGTGGAAATGTTCATGAAGTCGGCCAGGTTGCGGATCTGCTCGATCTTGATGTCTTTCGACGGCGTCTTGGTCTTGGCGCTTTTCTTCGCGCCCTCGCCCTCTTCGCCATCGTCCGCCACCTCGTCTTCCAGCGCTTCCGGACGCACGCGGCGGTAATCGGGATGGTTGCCCTGGCTAAACCAGCCGCACGAGGCGCACGCGCCGCAGGCATGGCCATCGGCGCGCACGTCTTCGCACAGCAAAGCTTGCGCAAAATGCTCGATGAAGTCGGCCTTGCCGATGCCCTGCGTGCCATGGAACAAGATGGCATGCGGCATGCGCGGGCGCAAGGCTTGCAATTGCTGCCAGGCATCCTGCTGCCACGGATAGAGAGAACTGGTCATTTTATTCTTTGTAAATCAAGGTGTTGCAGTGCTTTTCTCAAGTAGAATATCCAGCAATTGAGCGAGCTGCACTTGAATGTCGGCAATGCTTTGCGTGGCATCGATAATGCGGAAGCGTTGCGGGAACTGGGCCGCGCGGCGCAGATACTCGTTGCGCGTGGCGGCAAAGAAATCCGATCGCTCCTGCTCGAACTTGTCGAGCTCACGCGTGGCATCGAGGCGGGCACGGGCAACAGCCAGCGGCACGTCGAACAGGAAAGTGATGTCCGGCTGCAGGTGCGGGTGCACCCACGCTTCCAGCGCTTCCATCTTGCGCAAGTCCATGCCGCGCCCGCCGCCCTGGTAGGCGAAGCTGGCATCGGTGAAACGGTCGGAAATGACCCACTCGCCCCGCGCCAGGGCGGGGGCGATGACTTGGGCGATGTGTTCGCGGCGGCTGGCGAACATCAGCAAGGCTTCCGTTTCCAGGTGCATTTTTTCGTGCAGCAGCAGTTCGCGCAGCTTTTCGCCCAGGCTGGTGCCGCCCGGTTCGCGCGACGACACGAGGGTCACGCCCCTTTGCCGCAGGTAATCGGTCACAAAGCCGATATGCGTCGACTTGCCCGCGCCATCGATGCCTTCGAAGGTGATGAAACGGGGTTGATGGTGTTGTGTCATGAAACTCTTGATCTGATAATGTTATTAGCGCTGGTACTGGTTCACGGCGCGGTTATGGTCGGGCAAGTTGGACGAGAACTGGCTCGTGCCGTCGCCGCGCGCGACGAAATACAGCGCTTGCGTGCGGGCCGGCGCCAGCGCCGCCGTCAGCGATTGCGCGCCAGCGAGGGCAATCGGCGTGGGCGGCAAGCCGCCGCGCGTGTAGGTATTGTACGGGGTGTCCGCTTCCAGGTCGCGTTTGCGGATCTTGCCCTGGTAGTTATCGCCCATGCCATAGATTACGGTCGGGTCCGTCTGTAGCAGCATGCCTGTTTTCAGGCGGTTGACGAACACGCCGGCGATCATGGCCCGTTCGGACTTTTGCCCCGTTTCCTTTTCCACGATGGACGCCATGATCAGCGCCTCGTATGGGTTTTTATACGGCAAGGCCGGATCGCGCTTGAACCACGCTTCGGACAGGCGGCCGATCATGGCCGTGTGCGCCTGCTTGAAAATCTGCATTTCGCTGGCGCCCTTGGCGAACAGATACGTATCCGGGAAGAACAGGCCTTCCGGCAGCACATATTCCGGGCTGATTTTCGCCATCAGCGCCTTGTCGGACAGACCCACGGTATCGTGCTTGAGGCCCGGGTGATTCGCCATGGCCATGCGCATCTGCTTGAACGTCCAGCCTTCGATGATGGTCAGCGACTCTTGCGCGAATTCGCCGCGCGCCAGCTGCGTGATCAGACGCTGCGGCGTGGTGCCCGGTTTGAGCTCGTAGGAACCGGCCTTGATCTTCGACGTCTTGCCTTCGACGCGCGCCAGCAGGTTGAACAGGATGGGCACGATGGGCACGCCCGCGTCCGCGATCTGCTGGCCGGCCGCATGCGCGCCGCTGCCCGGCGTGATCGTAAACGGAATCGCGTCGCCTTCCGTGGTGATCGGCTGCTGCGCCCAGTACACAAAAGTACCACCGACGCCGATGGCGGCGATGACCGAACTGACTACAAGTTTTTTAAAGAAAGCCATTGTTCCGATTCTTGTGATGCGTGCGCTGATGGCCAACGTCCGCTTGTTATGATCGTTCATTTGTGAAGCAAGTGCGTGCAAAGCGGCGCCAACACTGGCAATTTTGCCGCTGCCGACGCAATTTGCGCGACATCACTATAATGAACCCGTAATGATAATGCTTAATCGCTGATCTAATGGAAATTATGAATAACTGGAATCAATTTTTAACTGCACAAGGCGCGCGTCCCGCTGCCACCGATGGCGCGCCTATCCATGACTTCGGCCAGTCCCTGACAGTGTCCCAGCTGCAAGAAGGTTTTGTCGCGGCCATCACGGACCAGGGCTTGATCGGTTTGAACGGCGACGAGGCAGCCAGTTTCCTGCACGGCCAGCTGACCAACGACGTGGAACACCTGGACCAGGAGCAAGTGCGCCTGGCCGGCTATTGCACGCCGAAAGGCCGCTTGCTGGCCAGTTTCCTGATGTGGCGCAACGCCACCACCATTTATCTGCAATTGCCGCGCGCCATACAGCCGGCCATCCAGAAGCGACTGCAAATGTTCGTGCTGCGCGCCAAGGCCAAGCTGCACGATGCATCGTTCGATGAAGCGAACCAGGTCGTCCTGGGCCTCGGCGGCAAGCAAGCCAGCGCGGCCCTGGCCGCCTGGTTCCCCGCCCTGCCTGCCACGCCGTTCAGCAAGGTCGAGCATGCGCTGGGCACGCTGCTGCGCGTGGCCGATGCGTTTGGCAGCGCCCGCTATGAATGGCTGACGTCCGCCGCCACGGCGCGCGACGTGTGGCCGCCATTGACGGCACAGTTGGCCAAGGGCGGCAATGACGCCTGGCGCCTGTCCGAGATCCACGCGGGCATCCCGCAGATCACGGCCGCCACGCAAGAGCAATTCGTGCCGCAAATGGTCAACTTCGAGCTGCTGGGCGGCGTCAATTTCAAGAAAGGCTGCTACCCGGGCCAGGAAATCGTCGCGCGCAGCCAGTATCTGGGCAAGCTCAAGCGCCGCACCACCCTCGTCAGCATCGCTGATGCAGCGGCAGTGGCCGGCGGCGAACTGTACACCGTCAGCGACCCCGAGCAGCCTTGCGGCATGCTCGTCAACGCCGCGCCCAACGGCAGCGGCGGCATCGACGCCCTCGTTGAAATGAAGTTGGGGGCGATAGCGGAAGGTGCAAGCGCCGCTGGCGCCGTGCGCTACGGCTCGGCCCAGGGCGCCGCCGTGCATTTCCTGCCCATGCCTTACGTGCTCGACGCACTCGACTTGTGAGAATGCCATGAAAGATTTATACATTTACTATCAGGTAAAGGAAGAGCACGCCCAGGCGCTGGAAGCGCGGGTGCGTGCCTTGCAAGCGAAACTGGCGGCCGCCTCCGGCGTGGCGCCGCAACTGAAGCGCCGTCCGGAAGTCAAGGATGGCTTGCAGACGTGGATGGAAATCTATCCCGTCGTCGGCGAAGGTTTTGCCGAACTGCTGGCAGCTGCCGCCGGCGAGGCGGGCCTGCTGTCATTGACGGCCGGCGCGCGGCATACGGAAGTGTTCATGGATTTGCCTCCATGTGCCTGATCGTTTTTGCCTGGAAAGTCAATCCGCACATCCCGCTGATTGCCGCCGCCAACCGCGACGAATTCTATGAACGCGCCAGCGCCCCCGCCGGCGCCTGGCCCGAACACCCGCAAGTGTATGCGGGCCGCGACCTGCAGGCGGGCGGCAGCTGGATGGGCATCACGCAAGCCGGCAGCGGCAGTTCGCGCTTTGCCGCCATCACCAACATCCGCAGCCCGCAAGACCGCAACCCTGACGCCCCCTCGCGTGGCGCCCTGGTGGCAGACTATCTGGCCGGCAATATGTCGCCGCAAGACTACATCGCGCAAATCCGCCCCGGCTGCAAAGCCTACAACGGTTTTAATCTGGTGCTGGGCGACGCCACTACCCTGATCTGGTTTTCCAACCGCGGCGATGGCGATGCGCGCAATGGCCAGCCACTGGAACCGGGCATCTACGGCTTGTCGAACGCCCTGCTCGACGCACCGTGGCCGAAAGTCCTGAAAACCAAGGCCCAGTTCGCCAGCCTGCTGTGCCAGGGCGCGCCCGACGACGCGTATTTCGACATGCTGGCCGACACCACGCGCGCGCCCGACTTCCGCTTGCCCGACACGGGCGTGCCGCTTGATCTGGAGCGTGTGCTGTCCGCCGTCTGCATCGAAACGCCGGGCTACGGCACGCGCACGTCCACCGTCGTCAAATTGTTCCCGGACTCGCCCGGCGAACTGCATGAGCTGGTGATACAGTAGGTCCGGGTAGGTCGGGGTAGGTCGGGTTAGCGCGCAAGCGCGTAACCCGACAACACCACCACACTCAACCGGCATCACCACCGTCCCCGATGTCGGATTACGCGCCCCTGCGGCGCGCTAATCCGACCTACGCACGCTTCCCCTCTCTTCATCAAAAACTCACTCGACATCCGCTCGCGCAAAAAAAGAAAGCGCTTGCGCAAGCGCTTTCTTTTGTTTACGATAGATTCAAACGCGGCGACACAGCCGCACACTATCGCAGCACACAATAAGAATAAAACCATCAGGAGACACCATGGCCACCATGGAAGATGTAGCGCGGGCGGCGGACGTATCGCTGTCGACCGTTTCGCACGTACTCAACGGCACCCGCAAGGTCAGCCCGAAAACCGTCGCCGCCGTCAACGCGGCCATGCAGCAGATCGGCTATGTGCCCAACATGCTGGCGCGCGCGCTGGCCGGCTCGTCCTCGGGCACCATCGGCGTGGCCATTTCCGCCTTCACCAATCATTACTTCAGCGAAACGGTGCGCGCCATCGAGGCGGCCTGCACGCGCCACGGCTTGATGATGCTGTTTTCCGATACGCACGACGATCCCGCGCAGGAACTCAAAGTGGTGCAAAACTTGCACCAGCGCCGCGTCGACGGCATCGTGCTGGCGCCGTCCGGCGATCCGCACAACCGCACGCTCGACTATTTGACCAGCAACAAGATCGCCTCCGTGCTGGTCGACCGCATGTTGCCGCAAGCGTTCGACCAGGTGGGCGTGGAAAACACCGAGGCGACGGCCGAACTGGTCAGCCATCTGATCGCAGCCCACGGCCACCGCCGCATCGGCTTCATCGCCGGTGCGCCCGGCCTGTCCACGACCCACGAGCGTATCGACGGCTACCGCCTGGCCTTGCAGCGCGCCGGCATCGTCTTTGATCCTGAACTGTTGCGCTCGGGCGATTCGAACCTCGAGCGCAGCGGCACGGCGACGCGCGAACTGCTGGCCCTGCCCCCCGGGCAGCGTCCGACCGCCATCGTGGCCGGCAATAACCTGATGACCATCGGCACCATGCATGCCTTGCGCGACGCGCACATTGCTGTACCGCAAGACGTGGCGCTGGCCGGCTTCGATGATTTCGACTGGGCCGATTACTTCAGCCCCCGCCTGACCGTGATGGCCCAGCCGCTCGAAGAGCTGGGCGCCATGGCCGTCGACCTCTTGATCGAACGCATCGCCAATCCGGGCCGTGTCCAGCACGTACAACGCTTGTCGCCGACCTTGCGCGTGCGCAACTCCTGCGGCTGCCCCTGACCTTCTATAGTAAAACATATGCATCCAGCGATCTCCCTCGGTATCGACCTCGGTACCTCCGAACTGAAAACCGTGCTGATGGACAGCACTGGCGCCGTGCGCGGCCAGGCTTCCGTGCGCCTGGACGTGAGCCGCCCGCAAGCGGGCTGGTCCGAACAAGCGCCGCAGGACTGGTGGGCCGCCTGCGTCAACGCCCTGGCGCAGCTGCGCGCCAGCTGGCCGCAGGAATACGCCGGCATCGCCTGCATCGGCCTGTCGGGCCAGATGCACGGCGCCGTACTGCTCGACAGCAACGACAATGTAATTCGTCCCGCCATCCTGTGGAACGATGCGCGCGCCGAAGCGGAAGCGGCCAGCCTGGCGCGCGACTATCGCGCGTATGCGGACGTGACGGGCAGCCTGCCCATGGCGGGCCTGACGGCGCCAAAACTGCTGTGGCTGCAAACCCACGAGCCTGACGCCTTTGCCGCCATCGCCTGCCTGCTGTCGCCGAAAGATTATCTGCGCCTGCAATTGACGGGCAACAAGGTCACCGACATGTCCGACGCGGCCGGCACACTGTGGCTGCACGAGGCCCAGCGCGCCTGGTTCGCTCCCATGCTGGCCGCCTGCGGCCTGGTGCCGGAACAGATGCCGGCGCTGGCCGAAGGCGACGCCGCCACGGGCACCGTGCTGGCCGCCATCGCCGACAAGCTGGGCTTGCCAGCAAACGTGGTGGTGGCCGGTGGCGGTGGCGACAACCCCGTCTCGGCCGTGGGCATCGGCGCCGTCAATGGCGGCGACAGTTTTATTTCGCTGGGCACCAGCGCCGCCATCGTTTCCGTCACGGAAGCGCCTTTGGGCAACCCGGCCGGCGGCGTGCACAGCTTTTGCCACGCCCTGCCCGGCCGCTGGTATGCGATGGGCGCGATCCTGTCCGGCGCCAGCTGCTTGCGCTGGGCCACTGGCGTGCTGGGCCAGCCGGACGAGGCAGCCCTGCTGGCGCTGGTGGAAGCGCTCTTGCCGCTCGACACGCCTGTCGCGCCATCGGCACCGCTGTTCCTGCCCTACCTGTCGGGCGAGCGCACGCCGCATAACGACCCGCAAGTGCGCGGCGCCTTCCTGCAGCTGGGCCACGATAGCACGCCGGCGCAGCTCGGTTACGCCGTGCTCGAAGGCGTGGCCTTTGCCTTGCGCGACGCCATGGCGGCCGTCACCTCGACGGGAGCGGTGATTCCCCACTGCATGCTGGTGGGCGGCGGCGCGCGCAGCCAGTACTGGGCGCAGCTGCTGGCCAATGTGCTGGGGCGCGAAATGCGTACCCTGCACAACAGCGAACTGTCGGCCAGCCTCGGTGCGGCCAAGCTGGGCTTTGCCGCCATCGGCCAGCGCCAACTGCTGGCCACCAGCTTGCCCATCAAAAACACTTTCCTGCCCGATGCCGCGCACAGCGCAGCCTTGAGCATCCGCTACGGCCGCTACCGTAGCCTGTTTCCCGCCGTGCAAGCCTTGCACCAATTCAGTGATAAGGAAGAGTAATGAATCAGCTGCAACAATTGAAGCAACACAGCACCGTTGTCGCCGACACGGGCGACTTTTTGCAACTGGCCCGTTTCGCGCCGCAAGACGCCACCACCAATCCGTCGCTGATTTTAAAAGCCGTGCTGCAGCCCGATTACGCGCCCTTGCTGGAAAGCACCGTCGCCGCGCACAAGAACGCTGCGCTGGACGATATCGTCGATGCAGTGCTGGTGCGCTTCGGCCTGGAAATTTTGAAGGTGGTGCCCGGTCGCGTCTCGACGGAAGTCGATGCCCGTCTGAGCTTTGACCGCGACGCCACCGTGGCCAGGGCGCGCCGCCTGATCGCCCTGTACGAGCAGGCTGGAGTAAAACGCGAGCGCGTGTTGATCAAGATCGCCGCCACCTGGGAAGGCATCCAGGCGGCGCGCGAACTGGAGCAAGACGGCATTTTTTGCAACCTGACCCTGCTGTTCGCGTTTTGCCAGGCCGTCGCCTGCGCCGATGCGAAAGTACGGCTGATTTCGCCGTTCGTGGGCCGCATCTACGACTGGCATAAAAAGTCCTTGGGTGCGGCATGGGACGAAGCGGCGCGCAGCCTGTCCAACGATCCAGGCGTGCAATCGGTCACGCGCATCTTTAATTACTACAAGCAACATGGCATCGCCACGCAAGTGATGGGAGCCAGCTTCCGCAACGTGGGGCAGATCACGGCCTTGTCCGGCTGCGACTTGCTGACCATTAGCCCGGACTTGCTGGCAAAACTCGAAGCGTCAAGCGAACCGTTCGAGCGCGCGCTCGGTGGCGACCTGGGTGCGGCGCAGCCGGCCATCACGTATGACGAAGCGGCCTTCCGCTACGCCCTGAACGACGATGCGATGGCGACCGAGAAACTGGCCGAAGGCATCCGCGGCTTTGCCGTCGATGCGGGCAAGCTCGATGCCATGATTGAAAAGTTAAGAACTTAATAGTTAGTTTTTCACCCGTAGCACCTTTGTTTTTACAATAAAAACCCTTGGAGATCCTCATGAAAAAAGTCATTACCGCCACCCTGCTGCTGTCCGCCGCCTGCGGCGCCTTTGCTGCCGACAAGCCATTGAAATCGATCGGCGTGAGCGTGGGCGACCTGGCCAACCCGTTCTTCGTGGCCATTGGCCGCGGCGCGGAAGAAAGCGCGAAAAAACTGGGCGGCCCGGGCGTGAAAGTCACGACGGTGTCGAGCAAGTATGACCTGAACACCCAGGTGGACCAGATCGAGAACTTCATCGCCAATAAAACCGACATCATCATCCTGAACGCAGTCGATTCCAAGGGCATCGCCCCAGCCATCAAGAAGGCGCGCAATGCGGGCGTGGTCGTGATCGCCGTCGACGTGGGCGCCGTGGGCGCTTCGGCCACCGTGATGTCCGACAACACCATGGCCGGCGACGTGTCGTGCGCCTACCTGGCCAAGCAGATCGGCGGCAAGGGCAATGTGGTGATCCTGAACGGCCCGCCGGTCACGTCCGTGATCGACCGCGTGAATGGCTGCAAGAAAACCCTGGCCGCGTTCAAGGATATCAAGATCCTGTCGGACAACCAGAATGCAGGCGGCAGCCGTGACGGCGGCATGACCGTGATGTCGAATTTGCTGACGGCCTATCCGAAGATCGACGGCGTGTTCGCCATCAATGACCCGACGGGCATCGGCGCCGAACTGGCGATCAAGCAATCGAAACGCACGGACGTGAAACTGATCACGGCCGTCGATGGCGCGCCCGATGGCCAGAACGCCCTGAAAAACAAGGCCGGCCTGTTTGCCGCCACCTCGGCGCAAAACCCGTACCGCATGGCCACCGACGCCGTGCAAATGGGCTACGACATCATGAACGGCCGCACGCCGAAACAGACCATGGTGCTGTTGCCGACCCCGGCCATCACCAAGGAAAACGTCGCCACCTACACGGGCTGGGTAAAGAACTGATCTGCCTGACCTGAACCACGTGGCGCCGCCGGCCAGTTCGCGGGCGGCGCCAGTTTCACCAGCAAGGAAGGACAGTCATGAGCGACAACATTATTTTTGAAATGCGCGGCATCGAGAAGCGCTTTGGCGCCACGCGCGCGCTGCGCGGCGTGCACCTGACCGTGCGCAGCGGCGAAATCCATGCCGTGATGGGCGAGAACGGCGCCGGCAAGAGTACCCTGATGAAAATCCTCTCGGGCGTGTACACCCCCGATGCGGGCGAAATCATCCTCGACGGCAAGCCGATCCGCATCCGCAACCCGGGCGAGGCACGCGCGCTGGGCATCAACCTGATCTACCAGGAACTGAGCGTGGCCAAGAACATGACGGTGGCGCAGAATGTCTTCATGGGCAGCGAACCCAAAGGCCCCTTCTGGACCGTCAAGGGCGGCGAAATGCGCGCGCGCACGAACGCCATCCTGGCCGACCTCGGTTCCCGCTTCGACGCCGACACCATGGTGTCGACCCTGTCGATTGCCGAGCAGCAGCAGGTGGAAATCGCCCGCGCCCTCGTGCATGAAAGCCGCATCCTGATCATGGACGAGCCCACTGCCGCCCTGTCCGACCGCGAAACCGAACAATTGTTCCGCATCATCGAAGAGCAGCGCGACAAGGGCCTGGCCGTGCTCTACATCAGCCACCGCATGGCCGAGGTGGAACGCCTGGCGCGCCGCATCACGGTGCTGCGCGACGGCGCCTATGTGGGCGAACTGGGCAAGGATGAACTGGATCAAAAGAAAGTCGTGCAAATGATGGTGGGCCGCCCTGCCGACGACTTCTATTCGCACCAGCGGCGCACGACGCGCGGGGCCGAGCGCCTGCGCGTGGAAAACGTGGGCGGCGGCAAGGTCAAGCCTGCCTCGTTCGCCCTGCATGCGGGTGAAGTGACGGGACTTGCCGGCCTCGTGGGCGCGGGCCGCACGGAACTGGCACGGCTGATCTTTGGCGCCGACAAGAAGCAATCGGGGCAAGTGTGGCTCGACGGCCAGGAAGTGCACATCAGGCAACCGCTGGCGGCCATCCGCCACGGCATCGGCTATTTGCCCGAGGACCGCAAGAGCCTGGGCCTGTTCATGCAATTGTCGGCCATGGAAAACATGTCGATGAATATCCTGTCCAGGCATTCCACGGCGGGCGTGGTCAACCGTGGCGCCCTGACCCAGCTCACGCGCGAGGCGATCAGCAACCTGAACGTCAAGGTCTCCGGCCCGGACGGCATCGTTGGGGGCTTGTCTGGCGGCAACCAGCAGAAAGTCTTGCTGGCGCGCTGGCTGGCCATCGCGCCCAAGGTCCTCATCCTTGACGAACCGACGCGCGGCGTGGACGTGGGCGCGAAGAGCGAAATCTACAAGATCATCCACCAGCTGGCGGACGCGGGCACGGCCGTGCTGTGCATTTCCAGCGAACTGGCCGAGCTGGTCGGCATTTGCGACCGCGTGATGGTGATGTGCGAAGGCAGGCTCACCGGCGAAGTCACGGGAGACGACATCACGCAGGAAAACATCCTCGCCTATGCCACCCCAGCTGGAAGCGGCATAACAACCATTCAGGAGATTTAACATGACAACTACCACCCGCGGCGCCGCGCGCGCCGGCGAACCCTTCAATGCCTCGAACCTGATGCGCCGCCTGGGCATGCTGCCCGTGCTGGTGGTGCTGTACCTGGCCATGTACGGCCTGACCGTGTATTTCTCGGCCGACGGCACCTCGACCTTCATGACCAGCAATAACACCATGAACATCTTCCGCCAGGTGTCGATCAATATCGTGCTGGCCTCGGGCATGACCTTCGTCATTTTGACCAGCGGCATCGATTTATCGGTCGGCTCCGTGCTGGCCGTCTCGGCCGTGGCAGGCATGCTGATGTCGCTGTCGGCGCAGTTCGCCGGCTTTTCGATCCCCACGTTCTTGATCGTCGGCCTGCTGCTGGGCGCGCTCAATGGCGTGCTCGTCGCCCTCGTCGGCCTCAATCCGTTCGTCGTCACCCTGGGCACCATGACGGCCCTGCGCGGCGCCGCCTATTTGCTGGCCGACGGCACCAGCGTGCTGAACACGGAAATCCCGAGCTTCGAATGGATGGGCAACGGCAGCTTCCTGGCCGTGCCCTGGCTGATCTGGCTGGCGGCGGCCGTCGTCGTGCTGACGTGGTTTATTTTACGCAAGACGACCCTGGGCCTGCATATCTACGCCGTCGGCGGCAATATTCAGGCGGCACGTTTGACGGGCATCAAGGTCGGCCTCGTGCTGATGTTTGTCTACACCATCAGCGGCTTGTTCGCCGGCCTTGGCGGCGCCATGTCGGCCAGCCGTCTGTATGCGGCGAACGGCAACTGGGGTAGCGGTTATGAACTCGATGCGATTGCGGCGGTCGTGCTCGGTGGAACGAGCCTGATGGGCGGCGTGGGTTCCGTCTGGGGCACCGTCATCGGCGCCCTGATCATCGGCGTGATGAACAATGGCTTGACGATTCTGGGCCTGTCGTCGTTCTGGCAGTATGTGGCGAAAGGCGTCGTGATCGTGCTGGCCGTGATCCTGGACAAATGGCGCCAGTCGCACGCGCAGAACTAAGAGTAGCCCGGTAAGTGCCGGGGTCGTACCCTGCAGGGTACGACCCCAGTCCTTGCTCCTGGGTTAACGCTTAAAATTCCAGCCGCATCTCCACATGCGCAATCCCCGCCTCTTCAAACTGTTCTCCTTGCTGCACAAAACCGTGGCGCGCATAAAATGGCGCGGCCACGGTTTGCGCGTTCAAGACCACCGCCTTGTCGCCACGTTCGCGGGCTTTCTCCATCAGCAAGGTAAGAATGGCGCCGCCCACGCCCGTGCCGCGTCCAGGCTGGCGCACGGCCATGCGGCCGATGTGGCCGTCCGGCAATAGCCGGCCTGTGCCGATGGCCTTGCCGGCGTCATCGTAGGCAACGGCGTGCAGGCAGACGGCGTCCATGTCGTCGAGTTCGATCTCGGCCGGCACTTTCTGTTCATCGACGAAAACTTCAAAACGGATGGCGGTGGCGTCAGGGCCCAGGGTAGCCCAGTCGCCGAGGCGGATGGTGTGCTTGGTCATGGTGTAATGTAGAAAGAGACAGGCCGCAATTGTCGCACGGCCTGCCTTGCCGCAGAGAGATCAGCTGAGCTTGACCAACTGCTTGCCGAAGTTACGGCCTTTCAACAGGCCGATGAAGGCTTCCGGCGCACTGGCCAGGCCTTCGGCCACGGATTCGCGAAATGTCAGCTTGCCCGTCGCCACCAGGGTACCCAATTCCGCCAGGCCTTGTGGCCAGAATTCCGGCTGCTCCGAGACGATAAAGCCGCGCACGGTGAGGCGGTTGGTGAGGATCAGGCGTGCATTGTCGAGCGGCGTCGGTTCGCCGTTGTAGCCGGCAATCCAGCCGCACACGGCCACGCGGCCAAACGCGTTGGTGCGCGCCAGCGCCGCATCGAAGATGGCGCCGCCCACGTTTTCAAAGATGGCATCGATGCCGTCCGGCGTGGCCGCCGCCAAATCGGCCTCAAGATTGCCCGCCTTGTAGTCGACGCAAGCATCGAAACCCAGTTCATTCACCACATAGGCGCACTTGTCCGCACCGCCCGCGGTGCCGACCACGCGGCAGCCTTTCAGTTTCGCCAACTGGCCCACGACGCTGCCCACGGCGCCGCTGGCGGCCGACACGACCACGGTTTCCCCCGCTTTCGGCGCCATGATCTGGTTCAAGCCATACCAGGCCGTCATGCCCGGCATGCCGACGGCGCCCAGGTAGGCCGAGGCGGGAATATGCGTCGTATCGACCTTGCGCAGCATGGTGCCGTCCGATACGGCCACTTCCGTCCAGCCCAGCGTCCCCACCACCGTGTCGCCCACGGCGAACTTCGGATGCTTCGATTCGAGCACCACGCCCACCGTGCCGCCTATCATGGTTTCATTCAAAGCCTGCGGCGCCGCATAGCTTTTATTGGCGCTCATGCGCCCGCGCATGTAGGGATCGAGCGACAGAAACTGGTTGCGTACCAGCAACTGACCATCCTTGATGACGGGAAGGTCTTGAGTTTCCAGGCGGAAGTTATCTGGCTGCACTTCGGCTGTCGGGCGCGAGGCGAGGACGATGCGTTGGTAGGTGGTCATGAATGCTCCTTGTTGGACGAACAATCTCAACCCTAGAGCAAAGACCGGGGTCTGACCCTCAGGGTCTGACCCCAGCCCTTCGCTTTGGGGTTAACGGGTTTTCAAATCTCATAGTCCATACATTGCCGCGCTTCCCGTACCGCCCCAAAAAACGGCTTGATTTTCACGTGCTCGGGATGGTTCTGATAAGCATCGAGCGCTGCGCGGCTGGCGAATTCGCTGTACAGGACGATGTCGTAGGTGGCTTCCAGGCCCGGCTGGGCCACGGCGGCTTCGAATGTCAGGATGCCGGGTACCAGGTTCGAACAGGAATCGAGCAGAGCCTTGAGTTTCAAGGCGTTCGTGGCGCGGTCAGCGCCTTCGGCGTGGTCTTTGAGTTTCCAGAAAACGATGTGCTTGATCATGGCGGGTGCGATGGAGAGTAGGCAAAGAGAGCCGATACTGTAACCGCTATCGGCCCACTCTGCAGCACGCACGCCACCAAGCCAGACTAGACTAGACGACTTCGAACAGCCCTGCCGCGCCTTGCCCGCCGCCGATGCACATGGTCACCACCACGTATTTGACGCCGCGGCGCTTGCCTTCGATCAAGGCATGGCCCGTCAGGCGCGCACCCGACACGCCGTACGGATGGCCCACGGCAATCGCCCCGCCGTTCACGTTCAGGCGCTCCATGGGGATGCCCAGGGTGTCGGCGCAGTACAGCACCTGCACGGCAAATGCTTCGTTGAGTTCCCACAGGCCGATGTCGGCGACAGTCAAGCCCGCCTTTTTCAGCAGTTTCGGAATGGCAAACACGGGGCCGATGCCCATTTCATCGGGTTCACAGCCGGCCACGGCAAAGCCGCGGAAGATGCCCAGCGGCTGCAGCCCTTTCGCTTCGGCCACTTTGGCGTTCATGACGATGGCCATCGAGGCGCCGTCGGAAAACTGGCTGGCATTGCCGGCGCTGATGACGCCGCCAGGAATGGCCGGGCGGATCTTCGCCACGCCGTCATACGTCGTGTCGGCACGGATGCCTTCGTCGGCGCAGATCGTCACTTCGCGCGACACCAGCATGCCGCTGGCCTTGTCGGCCACGCCCATGATGGTGGTCATCGGCACGATTTCCGCGTCGAACAGGGCGGCGGCCTGGGCGCTTGCTGCGCGCTGCTGGCTTTGCGCGCCATAGGCATCCTGGCGCTCGCGCGAAATCTGGTAGCGCTTGGCCACGGTTTCGGCCGTCTGCAGCATGGGCCAGTACAGTTCCGGCTTGTGCTGCTGCAGCCAAACTTCGCGGTACATATGCGTATTCATTTCGTTCTGCACGCAGGAAATCGATTCCACGCCGCCCGCCGCATAGATATCGCCTTCGCCGGCGATGATGCGTTGCGCGGCCAGGGCGATCGCTTGCAAGCCCGAAGAACAAAAACGGTTGATGGTCATGCCGGCCGTGGTGACGGGGCAGCCACCGCGCAGCGCCACCTGGCGCGCGATATTGCCGCCCGTGGCGCCTTCGGGAAAGGCGCAGCCGACCAGCACGTCTTCCACTTCCTCCGCCTCGATGCGCGCGCGCTCGACGGCGGCCGCCAGCACGTGGCCGCCCAGGGTGGCGCCATGCGTCATGTTGAACGCGCCCTTCCAGGACTTGGCCAGGCCCGTGCGGGCGGTCGATACGATGACGGCTTCATTCATGCTGTGTCTCCTTGTGGGGATATTTTATGGGGTGAGGTATCTGCAGGATGAGAATAGCACATTTAAGTACGGTCGTTCGCAAAGTTGCAAGGGATGGTATTTTGTAAGCTTGACGTAAGTTTCAAGCAAGCATGGCGTAAGGTTCGAAGAACACACTCGCCCCAAGCTGTTGCAAGAATGGTCAAAAAGACCTCGGCACCAGTTCACTATAAAACATAGGGAGACAAACCATGGCATCACCATCCGGCTCGGCCGACGTACGGAAAATGTCCACCAAAGGAACGCCGATTACACCCGAGGAACGCAAGGTCATCTTTGCATCCTCTCTCGGCACCGTCTTTGAATGGTACGATTTTTATCTGTACGGTTCGCTCGCATCCATCATCGCCAAGCAATTTTTCATCGGCGACCCCACCACCACCTTCATTTTCGCGCTGCTGGCCTTTGCCGCCGGCTTCATCGTGCGTCCGTTCGGCGCGCTGGTCTTCGGCCGCCTGGGCGACATGATCGGGCGCAAGTACACCTTCCTGATCACCATTCTGATCATGGGCGGCTCCACCTTCATCGTCGGCTTGCTGCCGGGCCATGCCTCCATCGGCATCGCCGCGCCTATCATCCTCGTCATCCTGCGCATTCTGCAAGGCCTGGCGCTGGGCGGCGAGTATGGCGGCGCAGCCACCTATGTGGCCGAGCATGCGCCTGAAGGCAAGCGCGGCGCGTTCACGGCGTGGATACAGACGACGGCAACCCTGGGCTTCTTCCTGTCGCTGATGGTCATCCTGGGCACCCGCCTGGCGACCGGCGAGAAGGATTTCGAAGCGTGGGGCTGGCGCATTCCCTTCCTGGTTTCCGTCATCCTGCTGGGCATTTCCGTATGGATCCGCCTGGCCATGAATGAATCGCCCGCGTTTTCCAAGATGAAAGCCGAGGGCAAGACCTCGAAAGCGCCACTGACGGAAGCGTTCGGCAAGTGGAAAAACCTGAAGATCGTCATCCTGGCCCTGATCGGCCTGACCGCCGGCCAGGCCGTCGTCTGGTACACGGGCCAGTTCTACGCCCTGTTCTTCATGATCCAGACCCTGAAAGTAGACCTGGCAACGGCCAACGTGCTCGTCGCCATCGCCCTGCTGCTGGCCACGCCGTTCTTCCTGTTCTTCGGCAGCCTGTCGGACCGCATCGGCCGCAAGTACATCATCCTCGGCGGCTGCCTGATCGCCGCCCTGACTTACTTCCCGATCTTCAGCGGCCTGACCCACTTCGCCAATCCGCAGCTGGAAGCGGCTCTGAAGAACTCGCCAGTGGTGGTGGTGGCCGATCCCGCTTCCTGCCACTTCCAGTTCAACATGACGGGCACGAAGAAGTTCCCATCGTCGTGCGACATCGCCACGGGCTTCCTGTCGAACAGCTCGGTGAATTACACGAAGGAAGACGCGCCAGCCGGCTCAATCGCCAAGGTACGCATCGGTACGAAGGAATTTACGTCGTTTAACGCCGTCATGACGGCCGACGGCCTGAACTTCGATGCAGAAAGCAAGGCCCATGAAGCAGCGCTGAAGAAAGAAATTGGCGCCGGCATCAAAGAAGCGGGCTACCCTGCGAAAGCCGATCCGGACCAGATCAACAAGCCGATGGTGGTCTTGCTGCTGTTCATCCTGGTGCTGTATGTCACCATGGTGTATGGCCCGATCGCCGCCATGCTGGTGGAAATGTTCCCGACACGTATACGTTACACCTCGATGTCCCTGCCCTACCATATCGGTAACGGCTGGTTCGGCGGCTTGCTGCCGACCACGGCCTTCGCGCTGGTGGCCTTCAAAGGCGACATTTATTATGGCCTGTGGTACCCGATCGTCGTCGCCCTGGCGACTGTCGTGATCGGCACCCTGTTCGTCAAGGAAACCAAGGACAACAATATCTACGCGGACGACTGATCCGATGCAAGCCCCGGTCGCAAGGCCGGGGTCCGCAATGCAAAACGCCGCTGACTGGTCAGCGGCGTTTTTTTATGTACTTGCAAGCTTACTTTTCGCTCTTGCCCTTTTTCACCTGGTCGCGCTGCTGCACGTATTCCTGGTAGCTGGTCTGGTTGCGCTTGCGGCAGGCGTTGCGGTCGTCAAAATTATTGAGGCTGTTGCAATACTCACCGATCTTGTCCCGGTTCGCGTCATACAAGACTTCACAGCCAGTCATGGCCAGCAAGAAGGGAACGATCAGATATTTCATTGCTACTCTCATGGATAGGGACGAAATTGCGCGTAAAAACACCAGATTGCCCACTGGATAAGCGAGCAAGCTTTATCTTAACGCGATCCTGACGGAAAGTACAAGCGCTCGGTATTACTTAGTGGAAGGGATACCCGGCCCAACGGCCTGATCAGCGCCGGCCTCCTCGTTCAACAGCGGATTGCCCGCCGCAAACGCCGCCAGGTGTTCCAGCAGCACGCGCACGCGGGCCGGCAGGTAGCGCCGCTGCGTCCATACGGCGTACACATGGCGCGGCTGCTGCATCCAGTCGGGCAGCACGCGCACGAGGCTGCCACTGGCCACTTCGTTGCGGCACTGCAAAAGCGGACACAGCAAGATGCCGATGCCCGCATCGGCCATCTCCACGGCCAGGCGCATTTCATTGACGCGCAGGCGCGCCTGCGGTTCGATCACCAGCTCGGCGCCGTCGCCGGGGCGCCGCAAGCGCCAGCTGCGCAGCGGTTCGGCCACGATCAGCTCGTGCTTTTCCAGCTCCTGCAAGTCGCGCGGCACGCCGGCGCGCGCCAGGTAGGCGGGCGCGGCCACCATCACCAGCGCGGCGCTGCCCAGGCGGCGCTGCATCAGCGAAGAATCGTCGAGCGCGCCCACGCGGATGGCCAGGTCGGCGCCGCTGCCCACCAGGTCTTGCAGCAGATTCGACAGTTCCAGCTCCAGGCGGATATCCGGGTACTGCCGCATGAAGCTGACCCAGGCGGGCGTCAGCAAGCCGCTGGCGAAATTCACGGGCGCCAGCACGCGGATGCTGCCCGAGACGGCCGACAGGCTGGCGTCGAGCTGCTGCGTCGCTTGCCGCAAGGCATGCACCAAAGGACGGCACTGCTCGTAGTATTGCCAGCCTTCCGCCGTCGGCTGCAAGCGGCGCGCGCTGCGGTTGAGCAAGCGGTAGCCGAGCTGGCTTTCCAGCTTTTGCAGCCGCCGCGTGACGGTGGCGGCCGGCAAGTCTTCCTTGACGGCCGCCGCATGCAGGCTGCCCGCCTCGACAATGGCGACAAATAAGGCTAAATCATCAAGCATGATTGCATTTATGGAATTTGAAATTAAAAATATGGCTCTAGTATAGATTGCTGCAAGTCGTTACGCTGCATATCTTCACCATTTTGAAAGTGTCCCATGTCCGATGCCCTGCGCCTGCGCTGCGTATTTGCCTTCCTGATGTCGCTGCTCATGACCCTGCTGATGAGCGCCTGGGTCACCTGGCTCAATATCGGCCTGCAGAGCGACTTCCTGCCCCGCTGGCGCCATGCCTTCTTTGCCGCCTGGCCCGTGGCCTTCTGCGCCGTGATGCTGTTCGCGCCCCGCGTGCAGTTGATGAGCCGCAGTATCGTGGCACGCTTCGCCAACCAGCCTTAACCGGCAGTTGGCCGCCGCCGGTGTCACTCGGTTACTTCGGCCCACGGCCGTCCTGATCCGGGCTATGCTATGGCCGTCCTTGTTTTTACAGTGGAATGCCCATGCTCGATCACGTTTCCCTTACCGTTGCCGACCTGGACCGCGCCGAGCGCTTCTACGACGCCATCTTCGCCGCGCTGGGCGTGCCCAAGGTGGGCAGCGACCATGCCCATGCCTGGATAGGCTACGGCGAGCGCAGCGATGCCGGGCACCCCGAACGCAGCTATTTTTCCGTGCGCCTGGGCCCCAGTCCCGACGACGCGCCACGCCGCCACTGCTGCTTCAAGGCCGCCTCGCGCGCGGCCGTGGAAGCGTTCTGGCATGCGGGCCTGGCGCATGGAGGCATCGACCTGGGCGCGCCCGGTCTGCGCCACTATCACGCCAGCTATTACGCGGCCTTCCTGTTCGATCCGGACGGCAACCGCATCGAAGCCGTCTGCCATCGCGCCGACGCCGGCTGACAGCACGGGAAATACGCCTCTGTTCGGCATTTCCACTTCGATACGTTTTGCCTATAATGGCTGGCAAGCCCTACCCGTCCGCGGTCCGTGCACCAAGAAGGAGATTCATGCATCATCTATTCGTCGGCCGCCCCAAGCACACCATGCTCCTCTCCAGCGCCGGCTTGCTGCTGGCAGGCTGTTTTTCCGGTTGCTCGCTGCTGCCATCGTCGCCAGTCATGCCCGGCGTGCCCGCCACGGCCGCCCTGCCCGACGCCAGCATCGCCTACACCTTGAGCGGCCAGGGCGGCTTGCCCGTGGTCTTCCAGTCAGCCATGGGCGACGGCAAGGATGTGTGGGCCAAGGTGGTGCCCGAAGTGGCAAAACAGCACCGCGTGCTCGTCTACGACCGCCCCGGCTACGGCGACAGCAAAAAAACCACCACACCGCGCGATCCGTGCACCATCGCCGCCCAGCAGCGCGCCCTGCTGGCGCAAGCAGGTTTGAAACCACCGTATGTGCTGGTCGGCCATGGCTTGGGCGGGCTGTACCAGTATGTGTATGCCAGGCTGTACCCGCAGGACGTGGCCGGCCTGGTCTTGCTCGACCCCACGCACCCGCAGCAATGGAACCGGATGCAGACGGACGCGTCTACCTACGCCATGCTCGTCAAAACGCGGCGCAAACTCATGTTCAACAGTACGGAATCGGCCGAATTCGATGCCCAGACGCAGTGCCTGCAGCATGTCGACATGAGCAGCCCGCTGCGCATCCCCGCCATGCTGCTGGTGCGCGACAAGTTCGGCATCGAGGAAATGGGTTCGTTCGAGAACGTGATGCGGGCCCAGGAAAAGGATTGGCAACGCCTGTCCGGCGCGCCGGCCATCGAGCGCATCACGGGCGCCGGCTACTACATCCAGAAAGACAACCCCGTCATCGTCAACGAGGCGGTCAAGATGGTGGCGAAGAAGAAGTAGTGGCGTCGGATTACGCGGCGTACCGCCGCTAATCCGACCTACGCCGACTTAGAACGCCTAACAAAACATCTCTACGCCCTCCAACAGATGCGCCGCTTCGAGTCATCTGGCCAAGCTCAGCGTTTTTTGTCGGCGCATGGCCCGATCAACAACACTTTCCGGTGCCAGCGCAACCGCTTGCCAGCGGATTGGTACCGGCACGTCCGTATGCAGGCATTTTTTTTCATGGAATGAGGTCACAGACGTAGCAAAAAACGCCGAATCCGTGACACCGTGTTACCCCATCAACGGCAATTTCGCTTGGAATTCTACAACTCGTCGCCCCGGTTCATCAAGTTGACATTACCCGTGTGCCTGTTTATCTATAGGAAATTTTGCGATAATGACGATATTGACACAGAGGAAAGAAAATCATCATGGTATCGGCAATTGGTTCGGGTAACGCGGTGAGCACGGCCCCCAGCAGCGGCGGATCCACTAGCGCCAAGCAGATCGCCGCACTGCAAGAGCAGATCAAGGGGGCGCAAGAGCAGTTGAAGGAGTCGCAGAAGGGCGAACAGACGGACGCGTCGAAAAAGATGCAGAAGCAACTGGCGCAGCAGATACAGTTGCTGCAGGCGCTGATCGCGCAATTGCAAGCGCAAGCGGCTCAACAGGCGCAGCAGAAACAGGACAGCCAGCCAGCCAGCGGCACCGATACCGGCAACAGCGCAGCGCGCTCGCCCACCTCGACCTTGGGCAACACTATCGACACCGAGGCTTAAGAACGCCTAACAAAACGTCGTCCAGAGAAACAAACGGCGCCGAAGCTGGCCCAACCCACCTGACATCATTTTCGGGGGGCCGCGCCATGGCTAAATCACTTCTTCCTGACGACCTGTGGGCGCTGATTCAGCCTTTGCTACCAGCACATCGTCCTTCTCCCAAAGGCGGGCGTCCTCGCATTGACGACCGCCCGCCTTGACCGGCATCCTGTTCGTCCTCAAGACCGGTTTGCCTTGGGAATACCTTCCCCGTGAACTGGGTTGCGGCAGCGGCATGAGTTGCTGGCGGCGCCTGCATGCCTGGCAACAGGCGGGTAGCTGGCAACGCATCCATGACGCCATGCTGCAGCACTTGCGGGAATACGACCAGATTCAGTGGGAATGCGCTAGTGTCGACTCGGCCAGCGTGCCATCCCCCCCTCGGCGGACCGCATACCGGCCCCAATCGCACCGACCGCGGCAAGCTCGGTTGCAAGCACCATCTGCTCGTCGATCAACGCGCACTGCCTCTGGTGGCGAGCATATCGGGGGCTCAGGTACATGATTCCCGCATGCTGATTCCACTGCTTGAAGCCGTCCCTTCAGTAGCAGGGCTTGCGGGCCGGCCACGCAAACGTCCTGCCAAATTGCATGCCGACAAGGCCTATGCTTCGCGTGCCCATCGGGCCTGGTTGCGTAGCCGTGGCATCGCTCCACGCATAGCCCGCTACGGTATCGAGTCGCGCGAACGGCTGGGAAAATGGCGCTGGGTGGTCGAACGCACACTGGGCTGGCTTCACCGTTTCCGCCGCCTGCGTATCCGCTACGAGCGCCAAGCTGATATCCATCAGCCATTCCTGTCACTTGCCTGCATACTCATCTGCTGGAGATATATTCAGCGGTTTTGTTAGGCGCTCTTACTCAGTAGGTCGGATTTGCGTGGCGACGCCGCGCGTAATCCGACAACATCGGGCGTCAACGGTAGTGCCGGATTAGCTATTAAAACCCTTCCCCTCGCCCGCCAGTTGCACCAGCAGGGGCGCCGGCGTCCACGCTTCGCCATGGCGGCCTTTCGCGTAGCCGGCAATCGAATCGAGCACGTTCGGCAAGCCGACCGTGTCCGCATAGAACATGGGGCCGCCGCGGAACAGGGGGAAGCCGTAGCCCGTCAGATACACCATGTCGATGTCCGAGGCGCGCAAGGCGATGCCCTCTTCGAGGATGCGCGCGCCTTCATTGACGAGCGCATACACGAGCCGCTCGACGATTTCCTGGTCGCTGATCTTGCGCCGCGCCACGCCGATGTCGGCCGAGTGCTGGATGATCATCGCGTTCACTTGCTCCGAAGCATACGCCTTGCGGTCGCCCGGCTTGTAGTCGTACCAGCCGGCGCCCGTCTTCTGGCCATAGCGCCCCAGTTCGCACAGCAGATCAGCCGTCTTCGAATACGTCACGTCCGGTTTTTCCACATAGCGGCGCTTGCGGATGGCCCAGCCGATGTCGTTGCCGGCCAGGTCGCCCATGCGGAACGGGCCCATGGCGAAGCCGAATTTCTCGACCGCCTTGTCGACTTGCTCCGGCAGACAGCCTTCTTCCAGCAGGAAACCGGCTTGCCGGCTGTATTGCTCGATCATGCGGTTGCCGATGAAACCGTCGCACACGCCCGAGACGACACCTGTTTTCTTGAGCTTTTTCGACAGCGCCAGCGCCGTGGCCAACACGTCCTTGCCCGTTTCCTTGCCGCGGACGATTTCCAGCAGTTTCATCACATTTGCCGGGCTGAAGAAATGCGTGCCGATCACGTCTTGCGGGCGTTTCGTGAACGCGGCGATCTTGTCCAGGTCCAACGTGGACGTGTTCGAGGCGAGGATGGCGCCCGGCTTCATGACGGCGTCCAGTTGTTTGAACACGCTTTCCTTCACGCCCAGTTCCTCGAAGACGGCTTCGATGACGATGTCCGCTTGCGCAATGTCGGCATACGCCAGCGTGCCGGAAACGAGCGCGATCCGCTGCTCGGCCTTCTCTTGCGTGAGCTTGCCCTTCTTGACCGTGTTCTCGTAATTCTTGCGTATCGTGGCCAGGCCCTTGTCGAGCGCTTCCTGTTTTGTTTCCAGCAGCATCACGGGAATGCCCGCGTTGGCGAAATTCATGGCGATGCCGCCGCCCATGGTGCCGGCGCCGACGATGGCCGCGCTGGCGATGCTGCGCACGGGCGTGTCGGATGGCACGTCGGGCACCTTGCTGGCAACGCGTTCGGCAAAGAAGGCGTGGCGCAAGGCTTTCGACTCGGGCGACTGCACCAGCTGCATGAACAGTTCGCGCTCGTACTTCAAGCCGTCGTCGAATTTCATCGTCACGGCGGCCGCCACGGCATCGACGCATTTCAGCGGCGCGGGGAACGGGCCGGACATGGCCTTGACGGTATTGCGCGAAAACTGCAAAAACGCTTCGTGGTTCGGGTAATCGACCTTGCGCTCGCGCACTTTCGGCAGCGGGCGCACATCGGCCACTTTCGTGGCGAAGGCCACGGCGGCTTGCAACAAGTCGGCGCCAGGCGCGATGACTTCGTCAAACAAGGCCGTGCCGGCCAGTTTCTCGGACGCCACGGGCGTGCCGGAGACGATCATATTCAGGGCCATTTCCAGGCCCAGCACACGCGGCAGGCGCTGCGTGCCACCCGCGCCCGGCAAGATGCCGAGTTTAACTTCCGGCAAGGCCATCTGCGCGCCAGGCGCGGCCACGCGGTAGTTGCAACCGAGCGCCAGCTCCAGGCCGCCGCCCATGCAGACGCTGTGGATGGCCGCCACCACCGGCTTGGTCGATTGCTCGACGACGTTGATCAGGGTGTGCAGGGTCGGTTCCGTGAGCGCCTTGGGCGAATTGAATTCCTTGATGTCGGCGCCGCCCGAAAAGGCCTTGCCGGCGCCCGTAATGACGATGGCTTTGACGGTCTCGTCCGCCAGCGCCTGGCGGATGCCGGCCACGGCGGCCGTGCGCGTCGCCAGGCCCAGGCCATTGACGGGCGGGTTGGCCAGGGTAATGACGGCAACGGCGCCGTTCACTTGATATTCAGCACTCATGTCTCTTCCTTACTGGTGTATTGGTTTTTGCTTGGCGATGAGGTAGTTGCAAGGGATGAAGCTTCACTATACCGCACAAAAGAACGATCGTATTATTTTTGTCGCGGCGCGCAGTAACGGCACCGGCGCCGGCCATCATGGTACAACAGCACTCCATCCTTGCGCGCCGCCTCGGTTACATGCCGGGCAGCTGGTGTCCCTTGAACTGCTCGCGCAGCTTGTTCTTCTGGATCTTGCCCGTGGCGCCCATGGGCAAGGCGTCGATGAACAGCACGTCGTCCGGCGTCCACCACTTGGCGATCTTGCCTTCAAAAAATTGCAGCAAGGCCTCGCGCGTCACCGTCATGCCGGGACGCAGCACGACGACGAGCACGGGCCGTTCATCCCATTTCGGGTGGAATACGCCGATGCAGGCCGCCTGCAGCACGGCCGGATGGGCCATGGCCAGGTTTTCCAGGTCGATGGTGCCGATCCACTCGCCGCCCGACTTGATCACGTCCTTGCTGCGGTCCGTGATCTGCATGTAGCCGTCCGTGTCGATGGTGGCCACGTCGCCCGTGGGGAACCAGCCATCCTGCAGCACGTCGCCGCCCTCGTTCTTGTAATACGACGAGATGATCCACGGCCCTTTCACCAGCAAGTGGCCATACGCCACGCCATCCCACGGCAATTCCTTGCCGTCGTCGTCGACGATCTTCATGTCCACGCCGTAAATCGCATGGCCCTGCTTTTGCAGGATCTTGCGCTGCTCGTCCTTCGGCAAGTCCAGGTGCCTGGTCTGCAAGCCGCCCGCCGTGCCCAGCGGCGACATTTCCGTCATGCCCCAGGCGTGGATGACTTCCACGTCGAACTGGTCGATCAGGGTATCCATCATCGCTGGCGGGCACGCCGCGCCGCCGATCACCGTGCGGCGGAAAGTGGAAAATTTCAAGTTATTCTGCAAGGCGTGATTCAGCAGCCCCAGCCAGACGGTGGGCACGCCGGCCGAGAACGTCACTTTTTCCGCCTCGAACAGTT
Source organism: Janthinobacterium sp. 64 (assembly GCF_002813325.1). Taxonomy (NCBI): domain Bacteria; kingdom Pseudomonadati; phylum Pseudomonadota; class Betaproteobacteria; order Burkholderiales; family Oxalobacteraceae; genus Janthinobacterium; species Janthinobacterium sp. 64. The sequence goes on from NZ_PHUG01000001.1 coordinate 996,451, forward strand.
CGTAGAGCGACTTGCCATCGAGCGCCGCGCCGGGAAACACCATGCGCGCGCCGGACAGGGGCACGGAATACGGCAAGCCCCAGGCATTCACGTGGAACATGGGCACGACGGGCAGCACCGTATCGGAGGCGCGCACGTTCAGGCCGCTGGGCATGGCCGACGCATACGCGTGCAGCACGGTCGAGCGGTGCGAATACAGGGCGCCCTTGGGGTTGCCCGTCGTGCCCGACGTATAGCACAGGGTGGCAGCCGCATTTTCGTCGAACAGGGGCCACGTGTAATCGTCCGAATGCGTGGCGATCAAGTCTTCATAGCACAGCAGGTCGGGGATGGTGCTGCTGGCGGGCATGCGTTCGCGGTCGCACATCAGCACGAAGTGACGGACGAAGGTGCAGTCGGCGGCGATCTTTTCCACCACGGGCAAAAAGGTCAGATCAAACAATAAAACCTGGTCTTCGGCATGGTTCGAGATGTAGGCGATCTGGTCGGGAAACAGGCGCGGATTGATCGTGTGCAGTACGGCGCCCGAGCCGGACACGGCATAGTACGCTTCCAGGTGCCGGTAGCCATTCCAGGCCAGCGTGGCGACGCGGTCGCCCATGCCGACACCGAGGCCATGCAAGGCGTTCGCCAGCCGGCGCGCGCGCTGGTGGCAATCGCGGTAGGTGTAGCGGTGCATATCGCCCTCCACCCGCCGCGAAATGATTTCGCTGCCTGCATAATGACGCGCTGCAAACTCGATAATGCTGGAAATCAGCAGGGGCTGATTCATCATCTGGCCCATCACTGGACTCAAGGGAAATGCCGACATCGTGTCTCCTGGGCTGGCTACTCGGTTATTGTAGGAATTTAAAGATTTTCCCTAGTTTCGTACGGTCGTGCGGAAATCGTCAACGCATTTCGATATTGCATTGCAGCATGGAATTTCTGATTCCGTTTTTGCCGTGCGGGCGTCCGGCACGAACCTTCGCGCCGTGCGGTAAAATCGCATTCCAGGCTGGCGCACCGTGCCGGTCCATCTTACTGACTGGAATTGCCATCACCGCTCATACCTTACCACTGGATAACGCCTTTGCGGCCTTGCCGCCCGCGTTCTATACGCGGCTGATGCCCACGCCCCTGCCCGCCCCGTATTTCGTGGCCGCCAGTGCGCCGGCAGCAAGCCTGATCGGCCTCGATGCGGCGCGCCTGGCCGAGCCCGGCTTTGTGGAGCTGCTGAGCGGCAATGCCGTGGCCGAGCGCTCGCTGCCCCTGGCGGCCGTGTATTCGGGCCACCAGTTCGGCGTCTGGGCCGGCCAGCTCGGCGATGGCCGCGCCATCTTGCTGGGCGATATCGCCACCGAACATGGCCCGATGGAGCTGCAGCTGAAAGGCGCCGGCGCCACGCCGTATTCGCGCATGGGCGACGGACGCGCCGTGCTGCGCTCGTCCATCCGCGAATTCCTGTGCTCGGAAGCCATGGCGGCGCTGGGCATACCCACGTCGCGCGCGCTGTCCATCATGGGTTCGCAGCAAGGCATCATGCGCGAAACCGTCGAGACTGCCGCCGTCGTGACGCGCATGGCGCCCAGTTTTGTTCGCTTCGGCTCGTTCGAACACTGGTTTTACCGCAAGAAACCGGACGAGCTGAAAATCCTCGCCGATTACGTCATTGACAGCTTCTACCCCCACTTGCGCGCTGCGGCAAATCCATACCAGGCCTTGCTGGCCGAGGTGTGCGTGCGCACGGCGCACATGATTGCGCATTGGCAAGCTGTGGGCTTCATGCATGGCGTCATGAATACGGACAATATGTCGATCCTGGGCCTGACCCTCGATTACGGCCCGTTCGGCTTCATGGAAGCGTTCGATACCGAGCACATCTGCAACCACACAGACCAGCAAGGCCGCTATTCCTACGCCAACCAGCCGCAGGTGGGCCACTGGAATTGCTATGCGCTGGGCCAGGCCCTGCTGCCGCTGATCGGCGAAGTGGCCGAGGCGCAAGCGGCGCTGGACACGTACCAGAGCGCCTTTGCGGAGAAGATGAATACCTTGCTGCGCGCCAAGCTGGGCTTGCGCACGCAACACGACGACGATACGCAACTATTCGACAGCATGTTTGCGCTGATGCAAACCAACCACGTGGATTTCACCAACTTCTTCCGCACCCTGGCGACACTGCAAGTAGATGCTCCCGAGCACGACACGGTGCTGCGCGACATGTTCATCGACCGCCCCGCCTTCGATACATGGGCGGCGCAATACCGCACGCGCCTGCGGCAGGAGCACAGCGTCGATGCCGAAAGGCAAGAGGCGATGAACCTGGTCAACCCGAAATACGTGCTGCGCAACTACCTGGCGCAAGTGGCCATCGAAAAAGCCCAGCAGCACGATTACACGGAAGTGGCGACATTGCTGGAAATACTGCAAAAGCCATTTGACGAACAGCCCGAACACCAGCACTATGCGGCCCTGCCGCCCGACTGGGCCAGCCACCTTGAAGTCAGTTGCTCATCCTGAGGAGTCATTATGACCACGAATAAAGTCAAAAAAACCGACGCCGAATGGCGCGCCATGCTCGACGCGATGCAATACGAAGTCACGCGCCATGCGGCCACGGAACGGGCCTTCACGGGCAAGTTCTGGGACCACCACGAACACGGCGTCTACACCTGCGTCTGCTGCAACACGCCCCTGTTCGCGTCGGATACGAAGTTCGATTCGGGCTGCGGCTGGCCCAGCTATTTCCAGGCCCTGGACCCGGCCAACGTGACGGAGATCACCGACCGCAGCCACGGCATGCTGCGCACGGAAATCATCTGCGCCGTCTGCGACGCCCACCTGGGCCACGTCTTCCCGGACGGCCCGCCGCCGACCGGCTTGCGCTATTGCATCAATTCGGCATCGTTGCGCTTCGATCCGCAGCCTTGATGCCCCAGGAATGAGCATGGAGCACGAATGTTGCTCCTAAGTCATTCCTAAGATGTTTACACCACGATCATAGTAAAGTCTCGCCATGAAATTTCTATTCGACCTATTCCCCCTGATCGCCTTCTTCGCCGCCTTCAAGCTGGGCGGCATGTATGAAGCGGCCACGCACGATTTCGTGCAGCAATATCTGTCCGGCTTCGTGTCTGGCGGCCTGATCAAGGCCGACCAGGCGCCGTGGATACTCGCCACCCTGGTCGGCATCGTCGCCACCGCCTGCCAGGTCAGCTATCTGCTGCTGCGCGGGCGCAAGGTGGACGGCATGCTGTGGCTGTCGCTGTTCATCTTTGTCGTGTTCGGCGGCGCCAGCATTTACCTGCATGACGATTTCTTCCTGAAATGGAAGCCGACCCTGATCTACTGGCTGTCCGGCCTGGCCCTGCTGATCGCCCATGTGGGATTCAAGAAAAACCTGATCCGCAAGACCATGGAAGCGCAGGTGCAATTGCCCGAAGTTGTGTGGAACCAGCTGCTGGCGGCCTGGATCATCTTCTTCGGCGCCCTCGGCGCGCTCAATTTGTTCGTCGCCTTCGTGCTGTACAAGGGCGACATGGCCGCCTGGGTCAGTTTTAAAGCGTTTGGCGCGACGGGCATCTTCTTTGCCTTCATCGTGGCGCAAACCCTGTTCCTGGCCAAACATATCAAGGAAGACGCATAATGACGAACGACACGACAACGCGCATGGAGCGCATTCGCACCCGCCTGGAAACGGCACTTTCCCCTCTGGAATGCGTGCTGGAAGACGACTCGGCGCGCCACCGGGGCCATGCGGGCGCCGCCTCGGGCGGAGGCCATTACAATCTACGCATTATTTCTAGTCAATTTGAGGGGCTCAGGCTCGTCATGCGCCATCGACTGGTGTATGATTCCGTGCACGATATGATGCATAATGAGATACATGCATTGGCGATTGTGGCCCTGGCGCCGTCCGAAGTAGTGTAAGGATGGCGTTTTGGCGTACCCGAGCCATGTTATGAATTCTTTCCATGCGTTTTTTACGAAACTTTCCCTAACAGGATTTAATAATGACTTTTAAGCCAGCCCGCTTGCTGATCGCACTACTCGCCGTTGTCGCGGTACCTGTTTTTGCGCAAAATGTTGCCGTTGTTAATGGCAAGCCTATCCCATCGTCGCGCGTTGATGCAGTCGTCAAGCAAGTCGTCGCCCAAGGCCAGCAACCGGATTCGCCGCAACTGCGCGAAGCCATCAAGAAAGACTTGATCGGCCGTGAAGTGCTGATGCAAGAAGCGGAAAACAAAGGTTTCGGTAAAGATGCAGCCGTCAAGCAGCAAATCGAGAACGCGCGCCAGGCCATCGTCATCAACGCCCTGGTCGGCGACTACCTGAAAAAGAACCCCGTCAACGACGCTGAAATCAAGGCCGAATACGACAAGTTCGTGGCCCAGACGGGCGACAAGGAATACCATGTGCGCCACATTCTGGTCGGCACCGAAGCGGAAGCGAAAGACATCATCGCCAAGCTGAAGGGCGGCGCCAAGTTCGAAGACCTGGCCAAGCAATCGAAAGATGCCGGTTCGGCCGACAATGGCGGCGACCTGGACTGGGCAGCTCCATCGTCGTTCCCGAAAGTATTCTCGGACGCTTTCGTGAAACTGCAAAAAGGCCAGGTCACCGACACCCCGGTGCAAACGCCTAACGGTTTCCACGTGATCAAGCTGGACGACACCCGCGCTGCCAAGCTGCCGACCCTGGAAGAAGTCAAGCCACAGATCGCCGAAGCGCTGCAGCAAAAGAAACTGCAAGCGTATCAGGAAGAAATGATCAAAAAAGCAAAAGTTCAGTAAGCACTGACCTCCCCGGCGCCCTTTTCGGCGCCGGTCGTGTATTCTGCGCCTGAATGCGCACTGCGCGACAGTCGCGATCTTTTTGTACCGGTTTTTGTATACTTATTAGGAATAAACATGATTTTGAAGCCAGCCCGCCTGATCTTAGCCCTGGTCGCCGTCGTCGCGATCCCTGCGTTCGCGCAAAACGTCGCCACTGTGAATGGCAAGGCCATCCCGTCGTCGCGCGTCGACCAGGTCGTCAAGCAAGTCGTCGCCCAAGGCAAGCAAGCCGATTCGCCGCAATTGCGCGAAGCCATCAAGAAAGACCTGATCGGCCGTGAAGTGCTGATCCAGGAAGCCGACAAGCAAGGCTACGGCACGCGTGCGGAAATCAAGTCGCAGATCGACAATGCCCGTCAAAGCATCATCATCAACGCTCTGCTGGCCGACTACGTCAAGAAGAACCCTGTCAAGGACGCTGAAATCAAGGCCGAGTACGACAAGTTCAAGGCACAAGCGGGCGACAAGGAATACCATGCACGCCACATCCTGGTGGCCACCGAAGCGGAAGCGAAAGACATCATCGCCAAGCTGAAAGGCGGCGCCAAGTTCGAAGAACTGGCAAAAGTATCGAAAGACGGTTCTGCAGCCAATGGCGGCGACCTGGACTGGGCTAGCCCAGCTTCGTACGTAAAACCATTCTCCGACGCCATGGTCGCCCTGAAACCAGGCCAAGTCACGCAAACGCCCGTGCAATCGCAATTCGGCTTCCACGTGATCAAGCTGGAAGAAACCCGTCCGACGAAGCTGCCATCACTGGAAGAAGTCAAGGGCCAGGTGGCCGAGTCGCTGCAACAGAAGAAACTCGCCGCTTACCGCGATGAGTTGATGAAGAAGGCAAAAATCCAATAATATTGGATGAAGATGAAAAGGCGCTCCACGGAGCGCCTTTTTTACGCCTGAACAGGGGAAAAACAGCATGGACTTGCACGCGGAATTAAAAATCGCACTCGAAGCGGCTGCCGAACCGGGCCGCGCGGCGCCCATGCAGGCGTATATGCGCGACCAGTTCGTGTTCCTGGGCGTGGCGGCACCACAGCGGCGCCTGGCCGCCAGGGGCTTGCTGGCGGGCTTGAAAGGCATCGATGCCGATGTGCTGCTGGAACACGCGCAGCGGCTGTGGCAGCAGCCGCAGCGCGAATACCAGCACGTGGCGCTCGACATGCTGGACATGCACTGGCGCCAGCTGGGCGTCGATCACATCCCCGCCCTGCTCGGCCTGGCGCGCCAGCGCGCATGGTGGGACAGCGTCGACGGCATGGCGGGCATCGTCGGCGAGGTGCTGCAGGCGGAACAGCGGCGCGGCGGCGACGGCCATGCGCACATGGATGAAGCCTTGCGCCACATGGATTTCTGGCTGCGCCGCATCGCCATGCTGCACCAACTGGGCTGGCGCGCCGACACGGATGCCGGCTGGCTATTTGACGCGGCGCTGGCGCTGGCGCACGAAGACGCATTTTTCATCCGCAAGGCCATCGGCTGGGCCCTGCGCGATTACGCGCGCCATGCGCCGGCAGAGGTGCTAGCTTTTGCCACGCAGCACCGCCAGCAACTATCGCCGCTCAGCTACCGCGAAGCGCTGAAGCACCAGCCACCTTGAACGCCGATCCGCCCAGCAGACGCAGGGCGGCGTCGATGCGGGGACCGGCATCCCAGGCCGGCACGGGCGCCAGCAAACCCAGCGCCATCTGCCGCAGCGGTTCGGCAATCACCATCGCCAGCAGCAAGCCGGCCAGCTCCGACGCATCGCCGAGCATCACGTGGCCCCGCGCCGCCTGGCGAGCCAGCCAGTCGGCCAGCATGGCCGTGCCCCGCTCGATGCCGTTGCGTTGATAGACAACCAGTAAATCCGCGCGCGCGGGAAACTCCGTGCACAGCAGGCGGAACAAGCCGACGGCATCCGCCGTCAGCACGCGCGCCGCCATCGCCTGCAAGATCTCCTTCAATAAGGGCAGCACTTCACCGGGCGCGGCCGCATCGTGCGCCATCGCCGGCAAAAAGGCGTCCGTCCAGCCGCGCACCACCAGGGCGACCAGTTCCTCGCGGTTGGCCGCATATTGATACAGCGACTTCTTGGCCATGCCCGCGTGGCGCGCCACCGCTTCCATGGTCGTGGCCGCATAGCCTTCGTGCAGCAACAGCCATCTGGCCGCCTGCACGGCCGCCTCGCGCGCTTCCTCGGGCGGGCGCGCCGGACGGCCCCGTCCACGCACAGCCTTGCTCTCTTGTTCCTGCATGCCATCTCCCAGCTTGATCGATAAGCAATTTTACACTGAAACATATTTTGGAAACGTTTTACGTTTCTTTAATATATAATTATCTCACCCCAACAAAGGAGAACGACATGACGCAGCCTATTGCATTCCCATGGAACATCACCAACACGGGCGACTTGCTCGATCCATTTCCTCTGCACCTGGAAACGGGTATCACGCGCCTGCCCGACGGTTGCCTGCTGGTGGCGGCGCGCACGGAACTGCACGGCTGCAGCGGACGCATGCTGGACTGGTGGTTTACGTTTTTCGAGACGACGCAGCACATCAAGTGGTGGCATCCGCACGACCACGTGGCCCATCACGGCTGGAACAGCGCGTGGAAAAAGGGAGAGAGTTATTACGGCGCTTCGATCGAGGCGGTGGAGTCCTTGGGCGACATTGCGCCCGTAAAAGCCAAGCTGAAATTCCATGATCCGAAGGAAGTCTTCGACCCGGTGCAGCTGCAGCAGGCACGCGACAGCGGCGCGCTGTCGGCCGCCATCTGCGCGCGCATCGGCTTTGGCGAGCACGTGCAACTGGACCCGCACGGTGACCCGCTCGACGGCGAAATGCTGCACCTGACGCGCGACACGCCCACGGGCTGCGTGCTGCGCAGTCGCTTCTTGCTGGGCCGCAACAGCCTCGATCCCGTGCGCGACGTACCCGACGTGCTGGGCCTGAACCTGCTGCGCCATTGCTACAGCGAATTTACCTATCTGTCGCGCTTTTTGCCGTCGCTGTATTACGGCGAGCACGCCAATGGAGAGCAAGCACCATTGCCTTGGTAACGCAGCCTTACAGCCGCTTGTGCATGCGCGCCAGCGGCAACTGGATGCCATCGGGCAAGTCCAGGTAAAAATCTTCCGTGACAGCAAAGCCGCTGGCCAGGTACAGCGGCACGCCGGGCAAGGTAGCAGCCAGTTCCAGTGCCGTAAAACCGGCGGCCAGCGCCTGGCGCTCGCAATGGCGCATCAGCATGCTGCCCAGGCCCTGGCGCGCGGCGCCTGGCTCGACAAAAAAGGCGCGGATGCGGCCCGGCTGGCTGGCCGGGTCGAGCAGCGGGTCCGGCCCGCTCTTGGCGCGGTCGGCGCCGTACAGGGTGGCGCGCTGGCTCCAGCCGCCGCAGGCCAGCATGGCGCCGTCGCGCTCGATGACGAAATACGTCCGGTCGGCAACGAGCTGCGTATCGACGCCAAACACGTGGCGCGTCACGGCCTGCGCCTGTTTCGGCGTATAAAAGCCCGCGCTCAATGCCACGCCGGAGCGGGCGATCAGCGCATTCATGGCGGGCACATCGGCCGGCAGCGCCACGCGCAGGCACGTCAAAGTGCCAAAGCTGAACCAGGCACGGCGGATGCGGCCCCGCTCCACCTCATATGTCGCCACCAGTTCCTGCGCGGAAACACCGTCCGGCGTGTCGCCATGCACGATCTCATGGTCGATCACCAGCTTGCCGCAAGCGATGCGGTTGAGCAACTGCGCCTGTGGCCGGCTGACGGCGAAACGGGCCGTGAAACGGGGGCCGATCTGCGCGCTGCCCGTGGCCAGCAAGGTATCGGGGTGCTGGAATTGCTGTGCGTCATCGGCGTAGATGGCCAGCAAGGCGGGCACGTCGTGGGCGTTGTAGGCGTCCAATTGGGCCTGAACCACCGCCGTGGGCGAAATGCGTGTATCGTTGGCAAGCACCATGCGTGCACCTGTTTGATGTAGTTGGAAAGTTGCAAAGCGTAACATTGTCGCCCCTGTCGGGGCGCGGTTTACTGCGATAATAGCAAGATTCGCCTCAAGCAGCATGGTGGGGCGTCACCAATCAACCGTACGGCGCAATCGCACAAGCACAGCAGGAGTAAAAATCATGAAATGGCAAGGCAATCGCGAAAGCGACAATGTGGAAGACCACCGTGGCGAAGGTGACGGCGGAGGCAGCGGCGGCGGGGGCGGCTTTGGCTTTGGCGGGCGTTCGATCGGCATCGGCACCATCGTCATCGCCCTCGTCGGCTCGTACGTGCTGGGCGTCAATCCCCTGACCTTGCTGAATCTGCTCAGCGGCGGTGGCGGCCAGGTCAGCACCCAGCAAAGCCAGTCACCGGCGCGCCAGCCGCCTGAATCGGATGAGATGGCCCGCTTCGTGAAAACCGTGCTGGCCGATACGGAAGACACATGGGGCGCCCTGTTCAAGGCCGAAGGGGGCACCTATGTGCAACCGAAGCTGTCGCTGTTTTCGGGCAGCATCCCGACGGCCTGTGGCACGGGCCAGAGCGCCAGCGGGCCGTTCTATTGCCCCGGCGACCAGAAAGTCTATCTGGACCTCGACTTCTTCAAGCTGATGCAGCAGCGCTTCAAGGTGTCGGGCGAATTTGCGCAAGCGTATGTGATCGCGCATGAAGTGGGCCACCACGTGCAAAACCTGCTGGGCTTGTCTGAGAAGGTCGACAAGGCGCGCCGCACGCAATCGGAGCGCCAGGCCAACGCCATGTCCGTGCGCCTGGAATTGCAGGCCGACTGCTTTGCCGGCGTATGGGCCTTCCACGCGAACGCCGACCGCAAGATCCTGGAACAGGGCGATGTGGAAGCGGCCCTGAAAGCGGCCACGGCCATCGGTGACGATGCGCTGCAGCGCCAGGCGCAAGGCCACGTCGTGCCCGACTCGTTTACGCACGGCACTTCGGAACAGCGCGTGCGCTGGTTCAGCAAGGGCATCGAAAGCGGCCAGATTTCCCATTGCAATACGTTCGAGGCGCGCCAGCTGTAATGCAGGCAAAGCCAGCATGCCGCCTGGTCTGGCGGCATGCGCTCAGGGCACGCCGACGTCGTAGCGCTTGCCCAGTCGTTTCAGTTCGCCCGTCTCGATCAGGTTATTGAGTTCCTGGTCGAACTGCAGGCGCAGCTTGTCGAAGGCGGGCGAACGGGGGAAGGCGAAATAGCCGTTTTGTACTTCGATGACCTTGGGCAAAGGTTTCACCTGGCGCCCATAGCCCAGGCGGGCGATGACGGGGTCGGTATTGCGGCGGTTGCTGACGAACACGTCGACGTGGTTATGCACCAGCATCTTCAAGCCATTTTCCACATTGTTGGCCACGCTGACCTGCAAGCCGGGCCGCACGCGCTCCCAGTCCGCGCCATACGCCCAGCCATTGAGCAGCACCACCCTGCGGTTCTTCAGCGCCGCGTAGTCGCCATCCCAGCCGAAGCTGGCGTCCTGGCGCGTGTAAAAGACCATCTGGTCCTGGTAGAACGGCTTGTCGGAAAACCCCATGCTGGCGATGCGCTCGGGCGTCTTGTAGGGGCCGATCAGGATATCGGCCTGGCCCTGCGCCAGCATGGCTTGCGCGCGCGCCCACGGCACCATGCGAAAACGCACGGTGTTACCCGTGCGCGCCGCCATCAGGCGCAGCAGTTCGGCGCCCAGTCCGCCATACTCGCCACCATCCTGGTATTCGAACACGCGCTCGAACTGCGCGCCCACGGCCAAGAGTTCCCGCGCTGGCGCCTGCAATGGCACAAGCAGCACGGGCCACAGCAGCGCCAGGGCCAGCAGGCGCCGCCCCGCTTTCATCAGCCGACGATGCGCAAGGAGTAATCGGTGGCCCGCACGTCCTTGGTCAGGCTGCCGATCGAGATGCGGTCCACGCCCGTTTCGGCAATCGCCCGCACGGTGTCGAAATTGATGCCACCGGACGCTTCGAGCAAGGCGCGGCCGTTGGTGAGGGCCACGGCCTCGCGCATCATGTCGTTGCTGAAGTTATCGAGCAAGACGGAGACGGCACCCGCGTCCAGCGCTTCGCGCAATTGCGCCAGGGTTTCCACCTCGATCTGCACGGGCACGCCCGCGTCGAGGTTGCGCGCGTTTTCCAGGGCCTGGCTGACGCCGCCGGCGGCCGCGATATGGTTTTCCTTGATCAGGATGCCGTCGTACAGGGCCAGGCGCTGGTTCTTGCCGCCGCCGACGCGCACCGCATACTTTTGCGCCAGCCGCAGGCCCGGCAAGGTCTTGCGCGTATCTAAAATGGATGCCTTGGTGCCGGCGACCACATCGACATACCGGCGCGTGGCCGTGGCCACGGCCGACAGCAGTTGCAGGAAATTGAGGGCGCTGCGCTCGGCCGTGAGCAAGGCGCGCGCGGGCGCCTCGATCGTGCACACGACGCTGTCGGCCTTCATCATGTCGCCTTCGGCATAATGCCAAACGATGTCGATGCTGCGGTCCAGGCTTTTCATGATGCCTTCGAACCACGGCGCGCCGCACAGCACGGCTGCTTCACGCACGATGACGCGGGCCGTGACGATGTGGTCGGGCGGCACCAGTTCGCCCGTCAGGTCGCACTGGCCCACGTCTTCCAGCAAGGCGGCCAGCAGATTGCCTTCGAAGGCGCGCGCCAGGGCGGGGTCAAAGGGAGCGAAAGAATTGACGAGGGTACTCATGCTGGACCGATTCCTTGGAACAATGTGGTTTCTTTTGCCAGGTCCGCACCCGGCTTGAGGCCCGCCTTCTTGGCGGCGGCGAAGTCGAGCATGCGATTGATCGAGCGCACGGCCAACTGGCCGACGGCGGGATCGACGTGGATTTCGTTGTGCATGTTTTCCAGCGTTTGCGCCAGGTTCAGCAAGCCGTTCATGGCCATCCACGGGCAATGCGCGCAACTCTTGCAGGTGGCGCTGTTGCCGGCCGTGGGCGCTTCGATGAAGCGCTTGCCCGGCGCGGCCGCGCGCATCTTGTGCAGGATGCCGTTGTCGGTGGCGACAATAAACGTGTCCGTGTCCATGGTTTGCGCTGCCGCAATCATTTGCGACGTGGAACCGACCATATCGGCCAGCGCCACCACGTTGGCGGGCGACTCCGGATGCACGAGCACCTTGGCTTGCGGATACTCTTCCTTGAGCAAATCGAGTTCGATGCCCTTGAATTCGTCGTGCACGAGGCAGCTACCCTGCCACAGCAGCATGTCGGCGCCCGTTTCCTTCTGGATATACGAACCCAGGTGCTTGTCCGGTGCCCACAGGATTTTCTTGCCCTGCGCATGCAGGTGGGCCACGATGTCGAGGCCGATGGACGACGTCACCATCCAGTCCGCGCGCGCTTTCACGGCCGCGCTGGTGTTGGCGTAGACGACGACCGTGCGGTCCGGATGGGCATCGCAGAAGGCCGTGAATTCATCCACCGGGCAGCCGAGGTCGAGCGAACAGGTCGCGTCGAGGTCGGGCATCAATATCGTTTTCTCGGGGCTGAGAATTTTTGCCGTTTCACCCATGAAACGCACACCGGCCACGACCAGGGTCTTGGCCGGATGGTCGCGCCCGAAGCGGGCCATTTCCAGCGAGTCGGAAACGCAGCCGCCCGTGGCTTCGGCCAGGTCTTGCAGGTCAGCATCAACGTAATAGTGGGCAACGAGCACGGCTTCGCGCTCGATCAGCAGGCGCTTGATGCGCGTGATCAGTTCGGCTTTCTCGGCCGGGGACGGCGTCGCTGGCGTGCGTGCCCAGGCGTGAGCAGTGCAGCTGGCTCCGTCTTGTGGATGTTCGTACTCGACGGATTTGATGGCTAAAGTTTGCATGGCTGTGTCAAACAAAAACGGGATAGACCGGCACGATTGCAATAAAGCAGGTGCGCCGGAACGAATGGACCGCGGCGCGTCGGTGTGCTGCTGGGTGGCTGGCGGTTGGCAACGCCGGCTTGGATTGTCGGATTACGCTCCACCTCGGCGGCCCCGCTAATCCGACCTACGCGACCAACTCAACCTGACGTAGGTCGGATTAGCGCACAGCGCGTAATCCGACGCAACGTTAGCCTATAAATTAATCGATACCCTGGCTCTTCAAGTAATCTTCGTAATTGCCGTTGTAATCGACAATGCCGTCTTCCTTGATCTCGATGATGCGGTTGGCCAACGAAGACACGAATTCGCGGTCATGCGAGACGAAGATCAGGGTGCCCGCATACTTTTCCAGCGCGATGTTCAAGGACTCGATCGATTCCATGTCCATGTGGTTGGTCGGTTCATCGAGCATCAGCACGTTGTGGCGGCCCAGCATCAGCTTGCCGTACATCATGCGGCCCTTTTCACCACCGGACAGTACCTTGACGGCCTTCTTGACGTCGTCGCCGCCGAACAGCAGGCGGCCCAGGATGGAGCGCACGGCCTGGTCATCGTCGCCCTCTTTCGTCCACTGGCCGATCCAGTCGGTCAGGTTCGTGTCTTTGGCGAAATCTTCCGTCGGATCTTGCGGCATGTAGCCGACGTTGGCGTTTTCCGCCCACTTCACGCGGCCCTGGTCCGGCTGCAGGCCGGCGATGTCGCCCGCGATGCAACGCAGCATGGTGGTCTTGCCGGCGCCGTTGGCGCCGATGATGGCGATGCGTTCGCCTGCTTCCACCATGATGCTGAAATTCTTGAACAGCTGGCGGTCGAAACCTTTCGAGATGTTCTCGACTTCCACGGCCAGGCGGTGCAATTTCTTTTCGCCGTCGAAACGCACGAAGGGATAGGCACGCGACGATGGCTTGATGTCGTCGACCTTGATCTTTTCGATCTGCTTGGCGCGCGATGTGGCCTGGCGGGCCTTCGACTTGTTCGCGGCGAAGCGGCGCACGAATTCCTGCAGCTCGGCAACCTTGTCTTTCGCTTTCGCGTTGTTGGCCAGCTGCTGGTTGCGCGCCTGGGTCGAGGCGAACATGTATTCGTCGTAGTTGCCCGGGTAAATCTTCAGGGTGCCGTAGTCCATGTCGGCCACGTGGGTGCAGACCTGGTTCAGGAAGTGGCGATCATGGGAAATGATGATCATGGTGGAATTGCGCTCGTTGAGCACGTCTTCCAGCCAGCGAATCGTGTTGATGTCCAGGTTATTCGTCGGCTCGTCGAGCAGCAGGATGTCCGGGTTCGAGAACAGCGCCTGCGCCAGCAGCACGCGCAGCTTCCAGCCTGGCGAGACGTTGCTCATCGGGCCTTGATGCAGCTCGATGGCGACACCGGCGCCGAGCAACAGTTCACCAGCGCGCGATTCAGCCGTGTAGCCGTCGTACTCGGACACCTTGCCTTCCAGGTCGGCCGCCTGCATGTAGTCGTCGTCGGTCGCTTCCGGGTTCGCGTAGATCGCGTCGCGTTGCTGGATGGCGGCCCACATTTCCGTGTGGCCCATCATGACCACGTCGAGCACGCGCATGTCTTCAAACGCAAACTGGTCCTGGCGCAGCTTGCCCAGGCGCTCATTGGTATCGAGCATGACGTTGCCGCCCGACGGGTCCAGGTCGCCGCCCAGGATCTTCATGAACGTCGACTTGCCGCAGCCGTTGGCGCCGATCAAACCATAGCGGTTGCCGTCGCCGAACTTGACGGAGATATTCTCAAACAATGGCTTGGCGCCAAACTGCATCGTAATATTTGCGGTTGAAAGCATGTGATATTAGGTCTTTATTCAGTTAAAACAGCTAGTTAGGTACTTTTCTCCCATTATACAGCACCCACCATCATCCACTCTATAGTGGTCCAGCATAGACATCTGGCGCTATTTGGCGAAAATACAAGTTGCAGATGATGGCAAGAAAATATTATTGCCGCTTTTCCATTTAACAGCTACGCTGCGGCGTTTGCTTTTCCCTTACCCATCACTTTGCAGGCATCACTTGAAAAAAATCACCATCGCCACCGCCGTGGCCGTCATTGCCATCGCCGCCAGCGCCTATGCATCGCCCTACTACGCCTTGCACCAGATCAAGACAGCCCTGGCCGAACGCGATGCCGACGCCCTGGCCGCGCATGTGGACTTCCCTGCCCTGCGCGCCAGCGTCAAGACCCAGCTGGAAGCGAACATGGCCAGCAGCATCGAGGCAGTGGCCGGCAACGACAACCCGTTTGCCGCGCTGGGCCAGTCGATCGCCGGCGCCATGCTGGGCAAGATGGTCGACGCCATGGTCTCGCCGGCAGGCGTCGTCGCGCTGGTCAACAAGAGCGCCATCAGCCCGCCATCACGCGCTGAAACAGACGCTGGCGAAGCAGTTGGTGACGCGCAGCAAAAAGCCGAGTACTCGGCTGGCTATGCCGGTCTGAACACATTCGTCGTGCGCGCGAAGAACGATGACGGCAAGCACGATGGAGCGCTGGTCTTGCAGCGCCATGGCGTGTGGGGCTGGAAATTGAGTTCGATCGAGCTGGCGCCGGCGGTGGCTGGCAGGTAGGAAGACTGGAGCGGCATTATCAAAACCGGCATGCGATCACGAGTGCATCTGGATCGCGTACTGCTCTTTTTCATTAGGCCAAGCAAGCTGCCGCGCCCCGGCCTGTGCTCCACAACCCTCACCTTTCATATGGCGGCGGTGTAATGGATGGCGCCGGCTGCCGCCGCCCCGTGGAGCTGCCGAGGATACGGTAAATTATATCGGCCGGCACCTGATGCTCTTTCAAAAAGGCGAGCGCAACTGTCCGGCCCAGCACCGTGTGGAATTCGATACCTTGCTCCACCAGTCGCGCCGTCGCCGTATCGCTGCGGCTGTTTTTCCCGCCGCTGTCATCATGACTGGACATGGCACCCATTTTGCCTCCCATCATTAAAAGGTCGTTGGCAACCTGACCGAGATCGATACATCGGGCGTATCGCGCGTCAAGCCTGCGCCCACCGAAATATTCAAGGTCCGGTCTTTGGCAAGGCGATACGAATACCCCATCAGCAGCGTCCCAAGCTGCGTACGTACGGAACCGGGTACGGTTACGCCATTCTGGCGTGTGCGACCAATGCTGCTGTGGTCGTAGCCCAGACTGAGCGATGCCTTTTCATTGAGCGCCAGGCCTATGCCAAAATTGACGCCGAAAATCTTTCCGGGGTCAACGGTCCCCAGGGGTTCGCGCAGCCCGCCCAGCACCAGCCGGCTGACGTCATTGCGCTTGAAACTGTGCAGGTAACTGATGCTGCCAAAAAAAACGGCTGGGTCGGAGGGAAACAGCCAGGTCAGGCTGGGCTGCAGTGAATAGAAGCCTGAACCGGTGGGCAAGTCCAGTGGCAAGCCCGTTCCCGTCGCATTTTCGCCCACGCAACGGCGCGTACAGTCGGTGACGACATCGAACGGGTCGCGGCCCGTACGCGTCTTGAAGCGCAAGCCTGCCACGTAATACGCCTTGTCGGCCCCGCCGTTATTCAACTGGTAGCGGGCGGCCATTTCGATATCGCCCAAGCCGCGCCCGCTGGTATCGAAAACCCGCTCCACTGCCGTCCCGGTAAACAGTTCGCGACTGACGGTTGCGTCCGAGCGGTAGACATAGGGCACCCTGACCTCGACTTCGAAACGGTTGCTCAGGCCAGTACGCCCGGTCAGGGCCGCCGTAAAGGTATTGCGCTTGACCTCGCGCACATCAATCAGACCGATCAACAGTGCGGGTATGATGGTGTAACCGACCAGGGAAACCCTGTTGCTGGAAGAGTAGCCGAACTGCATGGATGGCTCCAGCACATATTTCCCCCTGGGCGTGAGCACGCCCGGCTGTTCGAACAGCGGCGCAACTTCGGGCGGACGGCTGTCACGGCTCGGTGCTTGCCCTACCGGTACCGGTTTGGGTGTCGATGACGGCGCCCCTGGCGTGGGCTGATTATCCTGTGCATCGGCCGGCGACAAGTAAGCTCCCTGCAGACCCGTACCTCGCTGTATGGCCAGGCGATCGTTAGCAATAGGCTCGCTGCCCTGCAGCGCGTCGATGCGGCGCTGCTGCGCTTGTAGCGATTCGCGCAACACCTCCAGCAAATGGCGCTGCTCGATCAATTGCGCTTTCATGCTATCAAGCCGTGTAACCAGGTCGTCCTGGTCGCTGCCCACCACTTGTTGCGCCTGCGCTGCGGCACTCAACAACAGTGCCGACACGCCGGCTGTGCCCAGCTGCAAAAAGTAAAGATGCCGCATCGTCTCTCCCGATAGTAAGCCCTGCATGTCAGTGCATGGCGTTGATAAGGCGATGGTATAAACGCCCCGACTCCGTCGCTGGCCGTCCTGCTGTAGCTTCCCGGCGCCGCCGATGGCATTTCTGCAGCATGCCCCACTGAACTACCTGGGACCTGCGACCGTGCCGAGAGCATTTTGCAATGTGTCCTGAAAATTCGCCATTTTCAGCAGCTCAAGGCTGTTAACACTGGTATTGACGATGGTCTGGGTGCGCAAGACCTGATCGTTCAAGGTGTTCTGGATCACGGTGCCGGCCATCGTTTGCGCCAAGGAGCCAGGTGCAAAGATATTTCCAGCACCGTTCTGCAGTACGTTCATCGACGCGACCGCCGTACGCACCAGGTTGGCCTCCTCCACACTCAAACGTGTCACATCGGAAATCGAGAATGCAACGCTCGATACCACGTTGCCATTGATGCTGACCAGACGCTCTATCCCGAAGGACATGCTCAAACCGCCTGGCATCTCGAAACCGCCCCGCGCCTGCTCAAGTGTTTCGTCACTGACAGACGTCCATCCTGCTTCGGGCAAGGTGGCACCCACATTCGGTGCGGCAACCAGCAAGCACAACAGGCCTGCGGCGACAAGCCGCTCTTTCTTGCTCATACTTCCTCCAGCGCGATATCTTCCCGCCATTAAAAATTTCCCGTTTCATTCTTCGGCATGGTGACCTGATCGAGGCCGCCACGGCTGATCGCCAGGCCAAGTGGCGCTTCCGGCGCCACGCGCCAGTCATCTGGATCATTGAACCTGGCCGCCCGCGTGGCGCCACCCGCAACCGTATCCGGTGCGGACGGGGCTATCCGGCCATGGATCACGAACAGCAAACGCCCTTGCCAGATCGCATCGAAACTGGCACGTGGCATGGCCCGTGTGCCACCGGCAGGGTCGCCGAGCAGCACGCGACTCTGGCTCAAGCCTTTGATGACGACAAAATGGCGATAGCCCTTTTCGGCCACCAGCACGATGGCTGGAAAGCGCGCCTCGGCCAGCTTTTCCAGCGGCAATTGAAAGCCATCGGCCAGAAAACCGCGCGTTGCAAGAAATCGTTTGATATCGAGCAAGGAAAAGCCTTCGCGTCGAATTTTCTGTTGGTCGCCATGCAGATACATTTGTTCAAAAACAAACTGCTCCGTCACAGGATCGGCGTAATGATGCGACAACAAGGTAACCACCGCAGCCGAGCCACAACTGAAATCGTATTGCTGATGCAAGGTGCGCTGAAAACGCGCCTCGCGTATGCTCATAACGGGCACATCGAAGCGCGCGCCGCCCAGGGCGGCAATTTCCACCGCCCCCGGTTTTGTGCAGGCGAGTGCGCCAAACAACAGTAGCGACAGCGTGGGCAAAGAAAAAATGGCAGGTGCATACATGGCTAGCGCATCTGCAAGTTAATGATGGTGGCGTTCTGGATCAATACATTGGCTCCGGAATTCTGAATGACGATCGGGATGCCGGAGGCATTGGCAAAGGCGGCGCCATCAATCGTATTGGCGCCGGTGTTGACATAGGTGGCCGAGTTCCCGGTAACGTAGCCGTTTAACCGCGCTTCATTGGTCACCGTATCGCTGCCGCCGCGGGCCAGTTCGAGTGCCTGATCGCCTGCGGCCCCGCCAAGGCGCCTGGCAAAAGGCATTTCCACTGCGAGTGGCATCAGTGCCTTCAGCGACTTGTCCGGCATGGCAATTGGCGTGCCGAAATCTGGCTCGGCAAGCAAGGGCAAGTCCATCGTTTCCTGTGCCGCCCCGGCGCCTGAGGACAGGCATGCCAGGCCAACACAGCATATCAAATGCAAGAAAGGTCGCATGCTCATCCCCTTGTTCATGACTTGCGATGCTCCGCCGCAGCGTTGCAGCGGCGGAGCCTGGCGCTGATTACTCAGCCGCTTATTGCCCCACGGACAAATTGGCCTGCACCGTCACGCTTTGCTGGATCAGCGAAGAAATACCGCTGTTCTGGCTGATGACGAGCAAACCTGCCGCAGACTGTGCAGTCCCCGTCATGGCATTGGACATGTCGAAGGTGCCAGCATTGACGGAAACCGCCCCCCCCGCACCGCCCGTGCCGCCCATGCCCGTGCCGCCCGTTGCTGCGCCGGCCGTATTCGTGCCGCCATCGCCGCCAGCACCACCGGTATTGCCGCCGCCACCCGCGCCACCAGCACCGCCAGCGCCTGCCATGGCGCTGCCATTCGTCGGCGAACCGTTTGTTGCGCTGCCGTTGCTCGAACTGCCGCCGGCCGCACCTGCGCCGCCGTTGTTTTGCGCCAATCCACTGCTGCCGCCAGCGCCGCCAGTCGCACCAGCGGCACCGCCGCCGCCCGTGCTGGTACCGCCCGCACCGGCACCACCGGCACCGCCCGTACCACCCGTTGCCGCAGCGCCGGCACCTGCAGTACTCGTCAAGGCAGCACCCGCACCACCGGCACCGGAGCTACCAGCGCCACCTGCGGCCCCGGCGCCACCCGTGTTCGTCCCACCGGCGCCACCAGCGCCGCCCGTCGCCGTGCCCCCCGTCGAGGTAGCGACGCCGCCGTCCGTATTTCTGGCCAGGCTGCCGGCATTGCTTCTGCCACCATCACCGCCAGCGGCACTGCGGCTACCGCCACCGTCACCGCCGTAGCCACCACTGGCCCTGCCACCATCACCGCCGTTACCGCCGATGGTGCGACCGGTATTACCGCCAGAGCCGCCACTGGTATCACCCGCCCAGCCGCCCCGGCCGCCGTTACCGCCATAGACATCGCCGCCAGCTGCGCCACGACCGCCAGCGCCACCGTTGCCGCCATTACCTGCATCGCCGCTGTTCGCGTCCCGGGCCACGCCACCAGCACCGCCGGCACCAGCCGTGCTGTCACCTACGATGGCAGCGCCGTTGATGGCGCTGCCATTCCTGGCTGCGCCACCTCTTGCACCCGATGCGCCGTCCCCGCCAATGGCAGCACCGCCCGAACCACCTTTGCCATAGGCATCTCCGCCTTGTGCAGTGCCGCCGGTGCCGCCATTACCCGTACCACCATTGGCATTGCCGTTATTGCTGGCATAGTTACCAATCGCACTGACGGTATTGCCCGACACCTGGCCACTCAGGCTGCTTGATGCCGTGGCGGTCGACGTATTGAAGGCATTGGCCACGCTATTGCTGCTGGTCGCGCCATTGTTTGCCGCAGCCGAGCCAAGTGCATCGGCGGTCGCACTGCCACTGCTATTATTTTGCCCCGTACTCTTGTCGTTGTTCTGGTCCGAGTTATTGGAGTTATTCGAGTTATTGTCTTGCGTAGCGGAGGAATGATCGTTGGCCCCCGGCCCGGCACCTGATTGCGTCGCAGTATTGCTTGCCGTCTGGGTATTGCTACCCGTGACATCCGCGACTGTCGTCGTGCCATTTTGTGCATGGGCGCTGAAGCCGAAGGCCAGCGCTATCGCTGCCGCGATGAGAGTTTTTTTCATTGCAGTTTCCTATTTAAAAGTTAATCAGGATGCTGGCGCCGGACTATCCGTCAGGCCCACCACTCCACTGCAAACTTGATGCCAGGACCATGAAATTTACCCAAGCCATTGAATTTAAATGACTTATTCAGCTTTTTGAAGCGACCCAGCATTCACTCAGGAAACACGATTGGAAAAACAGCAAGGATCGTTACAATTTTGTGACACTTGTTTTTTAATCCATATCAATAAAATAATAAAAATCACACAAAATCAATAACTTGAACACATTCTGAGCAAGTGACGGATGAGTCAAAACTGTTACATTTGTAATAAAATGTTACAATTCTCAAGCCTGCTAAATATGTTCAGCACTTGGGACGTGCGGATCAGCCTTCAATATCGAGCTTTTTCATGAGCCGGTATAAAGTCATGCGCGACACGCCCAGGTCGCGCGCAGCCTGGCTGATATTACTGCCGGCATTGGCTAGGCTGGCCTGGACGGCTTCGCGGTCCGCACGCAGACGGCTACCGCCCAGAGCAGCACTCTGGCCAGCCTTCCCCGAGGCCGTCAAACCCAAGTCGCGCGGCACAATCAGCTTTCCTTCCGCCATGACCATTGCGCGCCGCACCCGGTTGATCAATTCACGCACATTGCCTGGCCAAGCATGTTCGCGGATAGCTTGTGCGGCGGCACTGCTAAAGCCCTTGACCCGTGGCGCCCGTTCCGCAATATAGGTGGCAAAAAAGTGATTTGCCAGCAGCATCAAGTCTTCCTTGCGTTCACGCAAAGGAGGCACGTCGAGCGCAAGTACGTTGAGCCGGTAGTACAAATCTTCCCGAAAACTGCCTTGCTGGACCGCATGGAGCAAATTGACATGCGAGGCAGCAATGACGCGCACGTCAACCACGGTGCTGTGCGTGGCTCCCACACGGTAAATTGTTTTTTCTTGTAGAAAACGCAGCAAATTGGTTTGCAGGGACAGGGGCAGATCGCCTATCTCATCGAGAAATACCGTGCCACCGGCGGCCGACTCGATCAAGCCCTGCTTGTCGCGTGTAGCTCCCGTAAATGCCCCTTTTTCATGACCGAATAGTTCCGATTGCGCCAGACTTGCAGGAATCGCACCGCAATTGATGGGCACGAACGGCCCGGCCGCGCGTATGGAGTGGGCATGGATCGCCTGCGCGGTCAATTCCTTGCCGCTGCCCGACTCGCCCCAGATAAGTACCGGCGCACTGGCGTTGGCAACCTTGAGGATCTGTTCCCGCAAGCGGCCAATGGCAGCGCCGTGGCCCTTTAATTGCATATCGGCGTGCTCCATCTCCGACAATGGCGACTCTGCCATATCGCGCAGGGTGGCATAGCCATAGGCATGTCCCAGCGTATGCTGCAGCCGCACTGCATCTACCGGCAAGGTATGGTAGTCATAACAATGGTCGCGCACCAGGCGGCGGCAGGCCGTGGTCTGCAATACACGTGGCGGAAACACCCCTACCCACTGCGTGGCCCAATGCTGGTGCAGAAAACTGTCAATTTCTTCTATCCCATCAAGCGTAGACATCAGCACACCGACGGGGAAAGCATGCGTGCGCAAGGCGCGTGCAGCCGCCGTCAAACTCTTCACTGCACAGACCTGCCATCCGCCCCAGGCCACGCCGAACTCCTGCATGCCGACCTCACGCAGGAAACCATTGCCGTCCAAATCGATACTCAATAACTGTCGTCTCAACATCCGGCCTCCAAATTGACTGTCATGGTCAGGTAATTCCCGGTTCAACAGGAGGCTTGCCCATCGCATAGTCCACTTTCTGACATGCCGCACCGCGCATTGCTTTGATGGCATGCAAAGAGGAGAAAAGCGCAGCGCGCATCGTCCTGCCACAACAGCCAGGGAACCGGCAGGACGAAGCAGGCAACGTTCGGCTACAGCTTGGGCTGCCGCGAAAAGCGCAATGCCGTCGCCAAACGTAACGCCTGCGTATAGCCAGCACCGGTTTCATGCTCTAACCAGAGGACACCGTCTTTTTCGACGACCCACGCGTCGACTATCAAGGTATCGAATGGTTTTGACGTCTCTTTTATATCAATTTTCACCCTGCCAGTGGCTTGATCTATTGCCCGAAGCACCCTATTGGTTCGCTGAGTAAACTCAATGAAATAGTTATGAACAATCGTTTCTCTCACAGCTTTCTTCACGAAATCACCTATATTTTTTAAGAACAGTGTTATTCGAATGAGATTTTTATATACGAGAATTCTAATTAAATAATTTCCCAGTGGTAATTTTTTTTGTATAGGACAATTCAGCTTGGAGAGTACATACCACTTTTTTTAAAAAATTATCATTAAAATAAATTTTTTGGACATCAAAACACAAGTAAGGAATACAAGCAATACTTCTTGCGATAGTAATTTTTTATGGAACTTCGGACCTCAATCTTTAAAAAAACATATATTTTCCAATAGAAATTATTTCCACGGAAATAACTTAAAATGCAAAAAAAATAACGGGGGCCTTCATGATATCAGGGAAGATTTAAGGAGAAACGCCTACTGGCGATACGTTGATTTATATCAATAAAATTGTCACAGATATACATAAGTGTTGCCGCCCTGCTAACCTATATGCCACTCGAATACCAAAAGTGAGGGACAGGCAGTGACCAACAAAAGTGACTTTCAATTAATAGAAAGAGCATGCGACGGAGAAACCGCTGCATTTGAGATGCTTTATCTCAAATACAAATTCAGAGTCAAAAATGTTGTTGCCAGAATTCTATATAACCAAAACGATATTGAGGATATTGTTCAAGTTACTTTCATGAAGGCATTTAAGGAAATAAAGTCATTTCGCAGAGAATCAAGCTTCTTTACCTGGTTATTTATCATCGCCAGCAATAGCGCAAAAGTTCAATATAAAAAACGGCATAAAGATGACGAGTGCCTGCATGGCACGGTCGAATCATATGAATCATCCGGAGAGATTGGCAGCATAAATTCTGAAAACAATCCAGAAGAGATTTTTATAGCATTACAGTTACACATCGAGCTTAATCGGGCCTTTATGGCCTTACCCGAAGCATTGCGAGTCGTTTTTTTTCTTCGTGAAATTGAGTGCTTGAGTTACGAGGAAATATCCCGGGAGGTGGCCTGCCCGATAGGCACAGTACGCAGCCGCATTCACAGAGCGCGAGAGGACGTCTGGAGGGCCGTCGGCAAGGGCCGAAGATGAGGAATAAAGATATACAAGCGATTGACACAACAAGTCACGAATAAAAAAATCTTTTCCAACTTTGGATAACATCTGGATCAAATCTCATGTCAATCACTTCAAATACGGCAGCTTTTCATTATCCATGTGCCATGCCATGCGCCAGAAACGATGTGCTCACGGCGCAAAAGATAGATGTGGGGCTCATTTTTCAGGCAATGCTAGGAACCATCTTTGCGGCGGAATATCTTCGGCAAAACGGTATCCCATTGGAAACTGCGCTTCGCGTCCTCACCCTTTCGCGCAGAACGAATCCAACACCGCCGAAAATGATAAACGACTGGAAATAAACATGTAGGCGATCTGGCTGGCGCACGCTGGGCCAGGATAGGCAGGCGCCGACGTTGAATTTTGTGTATTCATACAGTCATTCATCATTAGATCACGGGCTACAGCGACAGGCAGGCGCTGAGCGTGGTGGTGCACGACCCGCACAGCCAGCAGGTGCTGGGCGGCGCCATTGGCAGGACCTCGCTGGGCCTGCTTTTTCTCGATTTGTTTTACTTGCCCGTCGCCGTGCGCAGACTTGGCCTGGGCAGCCAGGTACTGGAACAGTTCGAGGCGGAGGGGCGCCGGCGCGGCTGCGGCTCGGCGGTGCTATATACCATCAGTTTCCAGGCGCCGGCATTTTACGAGCGCCGTGGCTGGTGCCGCTTTGGCGAGATTGCCTGCAGCCCCGACGGCACGAGCCGGATTTTCATGCGCAAGACGCTGTAGGAGCGTCGGCAGCGGTGACGACGGCCAAGTAGCCACGGCACCGCTGCCGACGGTAGTGCTGCAATTTACATGCCCAGCGACTTGAGCAGGTCGGCGTTGTCGTCGTCTTCCGGTTCCACTGCCGGCGCCGGGGCGGCGCCGCGTTCGCGGTTCGCGTATTCCGTATCCATCAGCGAGTCGGCATCGACTTCGCGCGAATCGAAATCGTGCAGCTTGATGAACTCGGTACGGTCGATCGCCAGTTCCAGATAGAAAATGTTGTTCTTTTCCGTGTAGAAGGTGACGCGGCGCATTTCCGGGCGGTCCAGCGGCGTGTCAACGCTGAGCATCACCTGCTTGTTGAGCACCAGCATCTTCGGCTGGCTCTGGGTGATATTCGTTTGCAGTTCGCGTCGCACCTTGCCCGTGAAGTCGCCCACGATCTGGTTCATCAGCTCGCCCATGATGTTCGACACTTCATCCGACGTGTAGAAATTGGCCAGTTCCGACTTCGGCATACCCATGTGCAACATGTAGCGCTCGTAGATTTCCATCGCCGTATCGGCGGCAAAATTGAGCACCACCAGGCCCGTGAAACCACCGTCGAACATCACGAAGCAACCGATGTCCGGCTTCAGGCCGGTCTTCGTGATGCGCTGCACCATGCCTGAATAATTGACCCTGCTTTGCGTTGCAACGTTAAGCACCCGAACCACCGAGTTGCACAAACTCATCAACAAATCTTCTGTACCGTACACAACATCCTTTTCTGCATCCATGAGCAACCTCTCCTACTATTTTAAAGATGACAGCACTGTTTCCCTGCCCGTTGCGAGCCGAAACACGACCATTTCGCTCAGCAAGCGGACGACTTCACCTTTGCATGCCTGACCTTGCGTGGCAGCGCGCGCCGCGTTGCCGCCAGCCCGAACCACCCTCTTACCTTTTTCTGTATAGAAATAAGTATCATGCGCAGAATACCCAGATGTAACATTTCCGTCCAGCCATACCTGCATTTACTTGACGATCTGTGCGGAAATACCATATTTAGCCTGGGTACCGGCACAAGAAATAGTAACTAAAAATCAAGTGCGCGCAAGACCACGCCGCTGACCAGCAGATCGCGGCTCAGGCAGGCGAAGGCGCGCTGGCCGATGCGCAGGCGGTGCGTATCGAAGATGGCCAGCAAATCGCCGCCCTGACCCTGGTCCAGGCTGTGCAATGCTGTGACGGTGATGCGGCACGTCTTTTCCACCCCGAAAACGGACAAATGGAAGCGGATGGCGTCACCCGCCGGTTCGAGGGCGATGCTGTCGCGCAGGATGTTATAGGGCATGGCCGCCGCCCCCGGTCATGTGGCGAACGTGGCCAGGCACGCTTTCCACCCTCAGCGCACTGCCGCCGGCGGGGCCGGACCGTAGTTCAGTCGAAAAATGCATCATGGCGTATTCGGCAATCTCAATGATTAGGAACAAGCCAGCCTAGCGCGATGCCCCGTCAAGCTCCGTCTGCTACCGTACACACATGCTTGTGCCCACGCATCGGCCCTCTCCCTGTGCTATCGTCATCAGCTACTTATCCAGGCAGTTGCCCCAGATGCAAAACATCGTTACCAGCGTTTCGTTCCGCCACATCGATCCGCGCCACAAGGAGCCAGGCCCGAGCCGGGAATTCATCCACCAGAATATCCTGCTGCCGGCGGGCGCCCATCTGCCGCGCATGGGCGAAGCGATCGAACTGATCACCCGTGCGGCCCTTGTTGCGGCCAGGCCCGGCCACCTAAAATAGTGCCTTACATTAAACATAAATGAAACATGAGCGTGACGGCAGCCGGTGGCGCTGTCGCGCGCAAGGAAAGACGACGACACTGATGAGTACTCTTGTAGAGCTGGTAACACAGGAAATGACGGCGGCCATCCACGCCTGGTTCGATGAGCGGCTGCAGCGCACGGACCTGGAGCAATCCGTCCAGCGCACGACCTTGCAAGCAGGCATTTTCAATGACTTCATGCTCGACTACAAGCCAGGGCGCGCGATCGCCGACGATCTCGACCTGGGCTTCGACGACGACGCGCGCCCCAGCACGGCGGCGCGCCTTGACGATGCGCAAATGCGCGAGGGTGTCGTGCCACAACTGACGGCCGTGGTACAGGCCCGCCTGGCGCCGCTGGTGGACACGCCGATGATCGACTACCGCTTCACCTGCCGCGGCAAGTTCCAGACGGCGCAGGGCAAGCTGCACCTGACGTTGCTGGAATACGTCAACGAGGATAAACGCCAGGCCTTGCTGGAAAACATACACGCGTACATCGGACAAAAGCTCACGCATGGCAAGCATCCGACGAAGCCGCTGGAAACGTTCTTCCTGGCGCGCCACCTGCTCGACCCGCAGCTGTTCCCGCAGCTCGACGTGGCCTGGAGCATCGCCCAGTACGAACGCATCCAGGCCTTGAACAAGACCCAGCCGGACGCCTTGGCCAAGCACCGCGCCGACATCATCAGCGCCATCACGCAATGGGCGGAGAACGTTTTCCTGCCGCAATTTTATGACCGCGCGCTGTCCGCCTACCGCGCCACAGAATACACGCTGAAAGCGGGCGCGGCGCCCGATGCACAGACACTGCTGCCGATCGACCTGCTCCTGTATGGCGCCGTGATGATCTTGCGCCATGACGCCAGCTACGCCAAATCCAAGGGCTTGAAATTCCTGGAAATCGCGCACGAACTGGGCAGCGAACGGGCCGTGCGCATGCTGCAGGAAGGCAGCGGCACCTTTCCCGATGCCGACATCCACCTGAAAAACGCACTGCTGGAATGCCGCGCCAACGATGTGTTTGCCACCATCAGCATCACGATTATCCGGGAAGAGCCAGACGCGTATGCGCAGGCGCTGGCGTTCGTCACGCATTTGCTGCAGAACGGTTTTCCGAAAAGCTACCAGATCAAGCTCAAGGCCAAGGTCAAGCAATATCTGCCGATCAAGGGACTGGCCAAATCCGACACGCACCGCTTCTTTGCCAACGCCCTCGCCCATGCGTCCCTGCAGCCGCCACTGGAAGCGTATGCGCGCGCGGCCATTGAAGAATTCGAATTCTATGCCGACACGGAAGGCGAAAAGAATTGCATGCCCGGTAGCTACGCCACGTTCGGCCTGGGTTTGCTCGATGCGCGCTATTTTCCGCTGGTACAGCACTACATGGCCAGCGTCGACGAGGAGCACCAGTGCGTGCAAGACCAGTTCACGGCCGCCTTTGCTGAAAAGCATGGCGTGACGACGGAGTCCGCCCCCGTGCTGGCCGCATGCCTGCGCGCCTGCACGGATAACGCCAAGGTGAAAATCCAGGCGGAACTGGAAGACGTGGCGAAGCTGGAACTGTTCTGCCAGCAACTGCAAGGGCTGGAAGGCTATCTGGTCGAGCACATGCTGTATCCGGTCTGGGGCAAGCTGGAAAAACTGGCCAGCCTGGCGCGCAAGGCGGATGGCCGGCGCAAGGAGCTGCTGCTGTCCTTGCTGGCAGCGGCCAGCAAGGCTGACGCCTAAGGTGTGCAACGTTATGACTTTCACCATTTATAATGCGGGCGCCAAAATTGCCATAAAGAATTTTTTGGCGCCTGACATTGAATCGTGGAGAAAATACATGCACAAGCCATTTCCTGCCGCCAGACTGCTGGCCGCCACCTTCGCCGCTGCGCTGATGCAGCCCGCCATCGCCGCCGACACCGCTGCAGAACTCGCGCCGCTGGACGTCGCCAATCTGTACATCAGGACCATCATCAATCAGGATGAAGCCAGCGTCGCCAAACTCAACGCCTACCTGCGCCCCACGCGCCTGGCGGGCCATCAAAGCGCCGAATACGCGTCGTACAGCGGCTTGAAGGAAGCGGACGCCAAGTTTCCAACGGCAACCGGCAAGCTGATCGCCGACCTGTTCCCGGCCCCCATGCGCGCAGCCCTGACGCCGGCCGCCGAACAGTTGGCCGCGAACGTCATCGCCGCCAAGAATGGCGCCGCCTGCCAAGCCACCAAGGCGGATCCGGCCACCGAGGAAAACGGCATGCAGACGGCTGCCGTCAGCTTCGAATGCCAGCTCGTCAAGGTACCCGTGGCATGGGCGCCTGCGGCCCAGCAACTGGCGAAGAGCGGCTGCAAGGTCGAGCAATGCAAGGCCGGCCTGGAAAAGATCGCCGCGACCTATACCAGTTCGCCGAAGCAGACCTGGCGCGCCGTGTTTGCCGTCAGCCGCGAAAAGAATTCGGAAGCGTGGCGCAACGATTTCGCGCGCGAAACGTTCGATGAAATCTGGGACTACCTGTAATTCTGGTGTCGTTTAGAATGGCTCGATGAACAAATTGACTCCGGTACCACAGCCCGCAGGCCTGGCCTTGCTGCGCCTGCTTGACCCCGAGCATATGGAAGGCGCGGTGGTCAAGCAAGCGCTGGCGCAAGACTTGCCTGCCCTGCACGGCAAGCAATTGCTGGCGCTGCTGCGCCGGCTGCGCGCGGCCCAGTCCAACCAGCAACACTATGCGGGCGCCAGCGTCGAGCAGGCGGAACAGCAATTCGGCGCCGCCATCGCCGCCGTCAAGGCGGAGCTGGCCACGCGCCCGCACATTCCCAACAAACAGGAAGCGAAGGCCCTGCGCCAGGCGGCGGCAAAGCGGCGCTGAACGGGTCTGCGGTGCGCGGGCGGGCACGGCCCTGCTTCTATAATCGGTGACGATACCTTGTTTCCCGCACTCAAAGGACTCCCCATGCCCACACGCTTTTTCCGCCACGTAGCCGGATGCGCCATCCTTGCTGTCTCCGGCATCACCGCCATGCAGGCGGCCCATGCCCTGGAGACAGGCCCCATCGATGCGCGCGCCGTGTGGCAGGAACGTTCGCTGTCGGCTTGCCGCAGCGAACAATCCCACACTGCGCCCGACGTCTGCCTGCTGCGCTCCATGCAGCGCTACCATGCGCACCCGCAAGCCATCGCCGCAGCCAAAATGCTGGTCAAGGCGAACAAGGCGGGTTTCATCTCCGCCTGGCGCCCGCTGGGCAAGGCGGCCCTGGCCACCGTCACCTATCCGTTTCGCGCCAACACGAATGAAGGCAGCTTGCTGATCGGCAGCGATGGCGCCGCCATCGACGTCGACGAAGACGCCGTGCGCGAGGAAGACCGCGCTACAGCGGCCTGGCGCGCGTTTGCCGCCGCCCATCCAGACTCGGTTCCGTTTGCGCCCGCCGATTTCGTCGGCAGCACGGCCACCGATGATGGCGGCCAGCGCCTGCTGTTTTCCACGCCCATGAAGAGCTGCCACGCCTGCGCCGACGATGGCGCGCTGCTGGTCGCCTATACGCTCGACAAGGCGGGCGTCGTGCTTGAACGGGAACTCTTGACGATCAAGTAAGGCTGCATCAAGGATAAGTTAGAATTGCCCGATGGCATGTCCATACGCGTACATGCCATCTATCCACTACTTATCTCGGGAAAACATGCGCCGCTCTTGCCTTGCACTGCACCTCACCGCCGCCCTGCTGCTGTCGATCCCCTTCCACTGCGCTACCGCCGCGCCGGCCGCTGCCGCCAGCGCGGCCACCCCGCTCGTCATCGGTGAAAGTTTCAGCATCGATTCGCAGGCGCTGCAGGAACAGCGCCACATCAATGTCTACCAGGCGCGCGCCTGGGATACGCCGCCCGATGCGCCGCTGCCCGTGCTGTACATGCCGGACGGGGGCGTGGCGGAAGACTTTTTGCACGTGGCCGGCTTGCTGCAAGTGTCGGTAGCAAATGGCACGATGCGCCCCTTCATGCTGATCGGCATGCAAAACACGCAGCGCCGGCGCGACTTGACGGGCCCGACGCAGAGCGCGGAAGACCGCAAGATCGCCCCCGTGGTGGGCGGCTCGCCAGCCTACCGGGCCTTCATCCGCGATGAACTGATGCCGGAGGTCCGGCGCCGCTACCGCACGACGGGCGAAACGGCCATCGTTGGCGAATCGCTGGCGGGCCTGTTCGTGGTGGAAACGTATCTGCTGGAACCGCAGCTGTTCGACCATTACCTGGCCTTTGACCCCAGCCTGTGGTGGAACCACGGCGCCCTGCCGCGCCAGGCGGCAGCCCTGCTGGCCAAGGGCAAGCCGGGCAAGCGCAGCCTGTACCTGGCGTCCAGCAGCGAAGCGGGCATCGCCGTCGAAGTGCAGCGCCTGGCCCAGGTGCTGGAGAAACAGGCGCCGCCAGGCTTGCAATGGCATCTGGAAAAGATGCCGGAAGAAACCCACGGCACCATCTACCATCCGGCCGCCTTGAAAGCGTTCCGCACCGTGTTCAAGCCGCAGTTGCCGGTCAGCCAATAAAACATGGACAAACTGTAATCTGGCGCGGGGCGTGCCGGCCGCCACTGGCAGGTAAAATCGGCGGCCCATCTTTCCCCGCCCGAGTCCCGTCCCCATGAGCTTTTTGCAACTATTGATTCTTTCCCTCGTCCAGGGCTTCGCCGAACTGCTGCCCGTGTCCAGCTCCGCCCACGTCATCATGGCGGAAAAATGGATGGGACTGGATCCGACCTCGCCCGAGCTGACCATGCTGCTGGTGATGCTGCACACCGGTACCATGTTCGCCGTCATCGCGTATTTCTGGGCATCCTGGCGCGCCACGTATTTCAGTTCGAGCACCGCCTTCCGCAGCAATGTGCTGCTGCTCGCGGCCGCCACGGCGCTGACGGGCATCGTCGGCTTCGGCTTGCTGAAAGCGATTACGCACGTCATGAGCAAGGATGCGCCCGGCTTTGAAATCGAGCACCTGTTCGGCAACGCCAAGCTGATGGCTGCCGCGCTGGCCGCCGCTGGCGTGCTGATCATCGTCTCGTCACGCCTGCAAGCGCGCCAGCACGGCACCTTGTCCATCGGCAAGGCCATGCTGATCGGCGCCGTGCAAGGCCTGTGCCTGCCCTTCCGGGGTTTTTCCCGCTCGGGCGCCACCATTTCGGCAGGCATCGCCATGGGCGTGCCGCAACGCCGCGCGGAAGAATTCAGCTTTGCCCTGGCCGTCGTGCTGACGCCGGCCGTGCTGGCCAAGGAAGGCTGGCGCTTTTACCAGGCCGTGGCAAATGGCAGCCTGGACCATCTGGAACACGGCAACAGCCTGCTGCACCTGCTCGGTCCCAGCCTGCTGGGCATGCTGCTCTCGTTCCTGGCCGGATTGCTGGCGCTGCGCTGGCTGTCGCGCTGGCTGGAACAGGGTCGCTGGCATTTCTTTGGCGCGTATTGCCTGGCCGCTTCCATGGTGGTGCTGTACGTAGGGTAAAATCGCCGGGTTTCCAGTTTATACACACATCCCAGCCAGGTTTTACAGAAAGCCAACGATGAATTTCGCCGCCACCGCCGCCCTCTCCCTTGCCATGTCCACCGATGCCTTCGCGGCCGCCGTGGGCAAGGGCGCCGCCCTGCACAAGCCGCAATGGCGCGAGGCGCTGCGCACGGGCCTGATCTTTGGCGTCATCGAAGCCATCACGCCACTCATCGGCTGGGCCTTGGGCAGCGTGGCCGCGCCCTACGTGGAAGCATGGGACCACTGGATCGCCTTCAGCCTGCTGGGCATCATCGGCTTGCTGATGATACGCAATGCCCTGTCCGACGCCGACGAGGACGAAGCGCCTGCCCAGTCGCACTCGTTCTGGGTGCTGACCGTCACAGGCCTGGCCACCAGCATCGACGCCATGGTGGTGGGCGCTGGCCTGGCCTTGCTGGGCGCCAACATCGTCGTCACGGCCGCCGCCATCGGCTTTTCCACCTTCGTCATGGTGACCCTGGGCGTGATGCTGGGCCGCGTGCTGGGCACGGTGGCGGGCCGGCGCGCCGAACTGGTGGGCGGCCTGGTGCTGATCATCATCGGTTGCGTGATCTTGTACGAGCATATCGGCCATCCGGCCTGACGAAGGGCCGAGCAACGGGCGCGCACGCCACAGGTGCCGGCGTGGCCGGCGGCGCGCTTTGTGCTACAGTCATTGCTCTGCATTCCTGTCTCGCAAGGTGACCATCATGGAAACTCTGGAGCTGCTTTTTGCCGCGCTGGTGCGCGAAACGGCCGTATCGATACGCGACCACCATGTCCCTTTTGCCATCAAGCACGACGAACGCGCCTATTTCGAGTGGATGGACGGGCACCCGATCAATGGCTATGTCCAGGAAGCGTATCGGGAGATCGAAGAAACCGCCCAGCAAATCCGCGCCATTCGCGCGGGGTGATGACGGCTGCCGCAAGCTACTGCGCGGGGGGCTTTGCGGCCTGCGATGCTCACCGTACTTATGTACGGTTGCGCTTCTTAGCCGCACATCCCCTCCGCTCGCTACGCTTGCGGCAGCCGTCGAGACGTTAGCTGAACCTTGGCTAGAATTGGCGGTCTTGATCAAAATCAAATGGCCCACTATTCCTATCGAATTGATGGCCCAATGCCGTGACAATGGGATTGGAGGTGAGGGACATGGATCAGCAACAAAAGCACCAGATCAGGGGTTATGAATTTCATGTGGCGGGAGCGCTGGAGAAGGATGGGCGCTACCGGGGCATGATTTTACTCAGCAAGCGCGGCGATACCCAGCAGGTGTATGCCAAGCCCGTACTGATCGAAACGCCGAGCAGTTTCAAGTCCGTGCATGCAGCCCTGATAGAAGCATCGGCGTATGCGCAGGAACTCATCTATAACGGCGCCATCAAGGCCTTGTTGCCAGCCGATGCTCAACTTGCTGGAAAACAGGCGCCGCAGCCTCCGGATTTCGTCGGCAACTGACGCAGGCAAGCCCATCCGGTCGTCCGGGGCGGCGCGTATAATGACGCGCTTTCCCGGATAAAAACTCAACACCATGGAATTTGTAAATTTACCGCTGGTCTTCCTCGTCGGCTGCGCGCTGATCGCCTTGCTGGCCAAGAAAAAGGGCTACTCGTGGTATCTGTTTTTCTTCGCGATTGCCGTGCCCGCCCCCCTGTTACTGCTGGCCTTGCCTTACGTACTGGGCGTGGAAACCGCATCGCTGACCTCCGTACGCCTGGGCGCCGCCCTGCTGCTGCCGCTTGCCGGCCTGGTGATGGCCCTGTGGGGCAAGCGCTAAGGCGATTTCAGCGTGCCGGCACGCCATCGGCCAGGCGCCAGCCGATCGACAAGGCCAATTGCTGCGCCTCTTTTTCATTGCTGCAATCGTCATAGTCGCAGGTATCCGCATACGCGCCGCGCGCCTGGTTCTGGCTGACATACGAGCCGACCCAGCGGCCGTCGCGGCGCTGGCTGGCCGTGGCGCTGATGGTAAAACCTTTGTGGATGGTGGGATTTTCAAAAGACATATTTCCTCCAGTGCAAGAAACGTCAATAAGCTGACTGGTCCCTACTGTGCGCCACGCGCCGCTGGCGGTCTGTACGTTTGATCACACACAGGTAGCGCGCACGCGGCTGCCCGCGCGTGGCCGGGCGATCGGGTATGATTTCGCCATGTGTGGACGATTCGATCAAAATGACACGGCGCGCGTGCTGGCGTCGTCTTTCGGCTGGACCGACGCGGTGTTCGACAGCGAGGCCGAGCCGCACCTAAACGTCTCGCCCGGCACCTACCGCCCCGTGCTGCATATCGAGGATGGCGTGCGCCGGGTCGACGACGTGTTCTGGGGCTACCGGCCCGCCTGGGCTGCACAGGCCGTGCCCGCCCCCGGCAAGAAAAAAATCCCCATCGCCATCAATGCCCGTCTGGAAAAACTCGCTGGCGCCTACTGGAAGCCCTTGCTGCGCGCGGGGCGCGGCATCGTCTGCGTGCATGGCTGGTATGAATGGACGGGAGAAAAAGGCGCGAAGCAGCCGTGGCACATCCACCGCCGCGACCGCGCGCCCCTGTTCCTGCTGGCGCTGGCCCATTTCGGGCCCTGGAAAGTCAGCCGCGAGGAAGCGGGTTTCGTGCTGGTGACGGCCGACAGCCTCGGTGGCATGGTCGACATCCACGACCGCCGCCCCGTGGCCGTCAGCCTGGAAGACGCGCACCGCTGGCTGGCCCCCGAGCTCCCCCCCGAGCAAGCGCTGCACCTGGCGCGCAGCTGCATGCTCGACGTGGAACTGTTCGAATGGCATGCCGTCGACAATCCGCTGGTGCCGTCCACCAAGGCCAGGACACGCTCAACGCCTGCTGCGCAAAGCGCGTTTGACTGGGGAACGGACTAAGGCAGGCGCGCCAGGCGGCGCCACAGCGCCTCCATGGGCCCTTGCCGAAAATGGCGCAGCCAGTAGCGGCTGAGCAGCACCTGCCCCGCCATGATCACTAGCACCAGGCCCAGCATCTCGGCCGGACGCAAACTGGCGCCCCAGCCCAGGCCCGGCCCCTGCAGCAACCAGGTGCCGATCACCGATTGCAGCAGGTAATTGCTCAGCGCCATGCGTCCCACGGGCGCCAGCCATGCCCCCAGCCAGCGCAACATGAACGGGCCAGCCAGCATCAATGCCGCCACGTAGCCGGCCGCCAGCACGGGGCCGCCGGCGAACAGGGCCACTTCGAACAGGGCCGTATCGAACACGGTTTGATAGGGATCAGCGACCTGCCACGCGATGGCGCCCGCCGCCAGCAGATTGAATGGCAAGCCCAGGCCCAGTCCCACGGCGCAAACGCGGCGCCACAGGCGCCGGTGGCGCTGCGGCTGCGTCAGCCAGCCACAACGCACGGACAAGATGCCCAGCAAGAACAGCACGATGACGTGCGGCAGCATGACGGTGGCGTACAGCAAGGAGACGAGGAAATCGTTGGCGCGCAGCCTGGCCACGGCCCATGCGCCGCCTTGCGTGTAGGTGGCGTAACGCTCCGCAAAGCCTTGCAGGTCGCGCGCGATGTCCGGCGCACCGCCCTGCTGGCCCACGGGAATCAACAGGCACATGAATAACAGAAAACCGGCGGCGACCAGCCAGGCGCGGTTGCGTATGCGGCTGAGCCTGGCGGATGCCAGCGGCAGGATCAGCATGCCGGCAACGGCGTATGAAGTCAGCACGTCGCCGCTCCAGATGAGGAAACCGTGCAGCAGGCCGAACACCAGCAGCCAGCGCAGGCGGCGCCGGTAGGCCGCTTGCGCCTGCTCCCAGCTGCCCAGTTGGCGCTGCAGGGAACGTGTCTGCAGGGCAAAGCCGGCGCCAAACAGAAACGCAAAGATGGGATAGAACTTGAATTGCGCCAGCGCCGCGACCAAAAAAATGACAAGCTGGTCCAGCACGGGCGGCTGCGCCGGCAAGGTGCCGTAGCGCAAGGAAATCGTGCCCCAGGCAAAGCCCCAGATATTGACCAGCAAAATGCCAAACACGGCGATGCCGCGCAGCACGTCGAGCTGCAGCAATCTGCCGGGCTTGGCGACCACGGTGTTCAGGGCCGCGCCAGGGTCGGGTAATCGGTGATCTGCAGGCTGAAGCCGGACGCATCCGATTGCAGGCGCGCCTGGCCGCCGAACGGCAAGGTGACACGGCGGCGGATGTGGCCGAATTCCAGCCCCGTCAGCACGGGCACGGGAGAGCGCTGGCGCACATAGGCCAGCATGGCATCGAAATCGTAGCCCCTGTCCATGGGACTCAATTTATAGGCGGAAAAATCACCGAGCACGATCGCGTTCTGGCGCTGGAGCACGCCCGCGTGCAGCAATTGCAGCAACATCCGCTCGACGCGGTACGGGTGCTCGTTGACGTCTTCCAGAAACAAAATGCCGCCATCGACCTGGGGGAAATATGGCGTACCGAGCAGATGCACGAGCATGGCCAGGTTGCCGCCCCACAAGGTACCCACTGCCTCGACCTGCGGATTGTCCTCCGCCGTGCCAGTGACTACATGCGTGGGACCGGCCAGGCAGGACCACAGCTGGTCGAGCGTAAACTGTTCCGTTTCATCGCGCGTAAAATCGTCGCAGAGCATGGGGCCGGCAAAGCTGGCGCGGCCCGTTTTCGCCAGCAAGCCCATGTGGAAGGCCGTGAAGTCGCTGTAGCCGACAAACAATTTACGACTATCGGCCATGGCCTGAAAATCGATGTCGGGCAGGATGCGGCTGATGCCGTAGCTGCCGCGCAAGGCGAGCACCACTTGCACGTCCGGGTCGGCGGCGGCCGCGTTCAGCTGCGCCAAACGGCCCGCATCCGTGCCGCCGAAGCGCTGGAAGGTGTGTTCGGGGTCGTAGTAATTGTGGACGGTGGCGCCTTGCGCCTGCAAGCGGGCGATGCCGCGCGCCACGGCAGCTTCGTCGGGCGCACAACCGCCCGGCGCCACGATGGCGATGCCAATCTCAGGTGTCTTCAAAATGCCCGTGCCTTCAAAAGTGGTCGGCG
Source organism: Janthinobacterium sp. 64 (assembly GCF_002813325.1). NCBI lineage: Bacteria > Pseudomonadati > Pseudomonadota > Betaproteobacteria > Burkholderiales > Oxalobacteraceae > Janthinobacterium > Janthinobacterium sp. 64. Next base: position 1,033,150 of record NZ_PHUG01000001.1, read on the forward strand.
CGCCAAGTAGCTTTTTAAGCTGGCTGGGAGCGCATCTGGGGCGCCATCTTACCTTGCAGATGCACATCGATCAAGGCGAGCAGGCGCTCGATCAGCTGGGGCGGCATGTCGTGTCCCATGCCTTCGATCACTTCCAGCCGGGCGCCTGGAATCAGCGCCGCCGTATCGATGCCGCAGGCGACGGGGATCAAGGGGTCGTCCGCGCCATGGATCACCAGCGCCGGACAGCTGATGCTTGGCAACAAGGCCGTGCGCTCGCCCGAGGCGGCAATCGCCACCATTTGCCGCGCCACGCCTTCCGGGCAACTGCCGCGCTGCAGCGCCGCCTCGATGCGCTGGTACAGCAGCTTTTCCGACACGGGATAGGCGGGGCTGCCGATGACGCGCACGGTGGCCGCCATGTGCGCCATCAGTTCGGCGCGGCTGGCGTTGCGTTTCGGACGTTGCAATAGCGCATTGCGCGCCGCCCGCGTGGGGCCGGGCAAGCCGCGCCGGCCGCTGCTCGACATGATGGACGTCAGGCTGAGCACCCGCCGCGGCGCGCGCGCCGCCATCACTTGCGCGATCATGCCGCCCATCGACACGCCGATCACGTGCGCCTGAGTAATACGCAGGGCCGCCAGCAAGTCCAGCGCATCGTCCGCCATGTCATTGAGGGTATAGGAAGTTTTCAGGGGCCAGCCGATGAGGTTTTTCACGTAGGCCAGCGGCAGATATGGTTTGCCCGCCTGCGCCATCTTGCTCGACAGGCCGCTGTCGCGGTTGTCGAAACGCACAACCCGAAAACCTTGCTCGACGATGCCTTCGACGAAGTCCGCCGGCCAGGCGATCAGTTGCATGCCCAGGCCCATGACCAGCAGCACGCACGGATCGTTGGGGTTGCCGTGGCTTTCATAAGCTATGTTGAGGCCGTTCGCCATGATGGTTGCCATGATTGCCTCTCGTACAGGAACCAGCACGCAGGCACGATCGCTGCGGCCTTGGACTCAGCATACCACTATTGTGATCTTGCCATCACGACTCATGCGAAAGTCGAACTCAATTGTTGCCGCGCCGGTACGCCGGGCGGCAACGGTGCCGCTACTTACTTGGCCTTAGGCAAGGAATCGGCCAGGTCCACCCAGCTTTGCGGCTGCGGCTTGCCGCGCTCGCGCACGCCGAAGAAGGAGACCACTTGCGTGCCGTCGTTGTCGAAGAACTCGACGGAAGTGACGCCACCGCGCTTGACGACCCAGCCGCTGCGCAGGGCCGTGTCGCGGATGTGCAGGTTGAAGTCCGGGTCCAGCACGTTGAAGAAACCGCCGGCGGCCATGGTTTTTTCGATCTTGCCGCTGTAGATCTGCGTCAGACCTTCGTTACCCAGGAATACCATGATGGCGACCTTGTCCTTCGCCGCGTTTTCCAGCAGGGTGCGCAGCGCTTGCGGCGTCACGCGCTCGACCACGCCGGCCGGCGCCAGGCGCAAGGCCTGTTCACGCGTCAGGTGGAATTCGCGCATGATTTGCGCGAACTGGTGCACGTCCGTCATGTCTTTCCAGGCCAGCTGGAATTCCTTGACGTCGATCTCGGCATCCGGCTTTTCCGCCGCTTTCGGTGCCACGGCCAGCACGTTCAATTCCGCGCTTTGCTGCGGCAGGCGGAAGGTCGCCACCAATTTATCGTAGACGGCCACGCCCGGCTCGTTGCGCACATAAATCTTGTGCACGGCCGTGCCGTTGGCATCAAAAAATTGCAGACTGCGCGTGGGCTTGCCATCGCGGCCCGCTTGCTCCACGGCAAATGCATATTTCCAGTTTTCAAAGTGGAAACGCAGGTCGATCTGGCCGCCCAGGTAGCCACCGGCGATATTGCGCTGGCGCGCTTGCGTTTCCGGGTCCTTGGCGTCGGCCTGCTCGGACTTGTCGCCCGCCTGCTTGAACTTGCTGGCCACGCCCGTCGTTTCGATGACGCCGTTTTCATTGCGCGTGATCGCCTGCACCACGCCCAGGTCCAGCGCGGCGCGCATGATTTCGCGTGGCTGGTTGCCGTCGGCCTGCAGGCGCGTGACGCCCTTGCCGATGTTGGTTGCCAGCAATTGCGCTTCGGACACACCCAGCGCGCGCGCCGCGTCGCGGATCTGCAATTTCGGCTGATCGGTGCGCAACGTGGACCAGCGTTCCGCCAGGGTGGCTGGGGCCGCGCTTGCGTTTGCAATCAGCAGGCTGCCTAGCAGGGATAGAACGAGTTTGGATAACTTCATAGAGAGACCATTCAATCAAACATGGAAAAAAAGAGGGGCAAGCACCCCTCCCCGGTAAAAATTTAGAAATTGACGCTGAGGCTGGCGGCGACGTTGCGGCCCGGCTTGGCATAGCGTTCGATCTCGGCGCGATTGGCGGCCGTGGTGCCGGCGGACAGGCTGCGCGCGGCGGCGTAATCCCAGTACTTGCGGTCCGTCAAGTTGTACACGCCGACGACGATCTTCGCGTTCTTGTGCACGTTCCAGTAGGTCGACAAGTCAAAGATGGTGTACGACGGCACGGTGAAGCGGGGCGCGGTCGTGCCCATCAGCAAGTCATTCGGTGCCTGTTTGTCGCCCGCATGCACGGCCGTCAGGGCCAGGCCGAACAGTTCGCCCACATGGTCGTAGCCAAAGGTCAGGGCCGACTTGGCCGGCGCCACCGAGGCCAGGCCGCCGCTGTCGCCCATCAGGGTATTGAAGGAGCGGCCCTTGGCCACACCGGTCGCCAGGTCGACGTGGTAGCCCTGCATGGCCGGCGCCCAGGCGCCCAGTTCCGCGCGCAGGGTCAGCTCGGCGCCCCAGGTACGGGCATTGCCGATGTTTTCCGGACGGAACAGGCCCTGGGTGATGGTGGGATAGTTGACCGGGTCATCTTCCTGCATCACATACTCGATCATGTTTTTGTATTCCGTCTGGTAGACGGAGGCGTGCATGCTCAAGCCCTTGACGACGTCACCCTTCAAGCCCAGTTCATAGGCCTGGCTGGTTTCCTTGCGCAAATTCGCATTGCCCAGCACGGCATAACCCCTGCCCGTGCCCGTATAGCTGATGGAATCATAGGTGCCCGTGCGTTCGGCCGCCGTCGGCAGGCGCGTGCCGCGCGTCACGGTGGCGTAGGCATTCATTTGTGGCAAGACTTCCACGGACAGGCTCAGGCTGGGCGTGAAATACGTGTCGCTCTGCTTGCGCACCTCTTTGGATGCGCCCGGCACGCCGATGGCATAGCCTTGCAGGTTTTTCGGCGCGTCCTTGCGGTAGTCGGCACGCAAGCCCGGCGTCAGCACGGCTTTCTTGCCAGCAAGATCAAAGCTGAGGTCATCGCGCACATACACGGCCAGCTTGCCCGTATCCATGTCGGCCATGCGGTTCTTGCTGGTGATCTGATGCTGGCCCGTGGCGATGATGCGACGGTCTTCGCGCCACGGACGCCGGGTTTTCAGCTGTTCCAGCTGGACGCCGTACAACAGCGCGTTGTCGGCGTTGAGCTGCTTGAACGCTTCGGACGTGACGCCGATGCTGTCATTCTTGAAGCTCGTTTCAATGGAACGCTGCGCCGGGCTGCCAAAGGTGTAGCGGCCTTGCGTCTTGTCATCGGTGTTCGCATTCTGCAGATACACTTTCGACGTCAGGCGATCGAACAGGGCGAAATCCTTCAGTACCACGTCGTGGCCCAGGCTCACGCGCGTGCGTTTGGTGCTGGAATCCTGCTGCACGCCGGTCGGATAATACGTGCTGACTTTGCTGCGCAGATCGCGCTTGTTCTTGCGCTCGAACATGTCGACCGTCAAATCGAGCTTTTGTTCGCCAGGCAGGGTCCACACCAGCTTGGACAGCAAGGCATTCGAATGCCAGTCATCGGGGTTGGGCGGCGTGGTGCCGCGGCTGTCCGTCTGTTCGCCATCGCGGTGCACGTACACGGCCAGGCCTTGCAGATTGGTGCCGACCCTGGCGGCGCCCGTCAGCGTGTGCGCATTGCTGCGGTCGGCCGTGGCGCGGCCGTATTTATAGGCGACATAATGATCCCGCCCCTCGCCCAGGTAATCTTCGGGCGACTTGGTGATGAAGGCCACGCCGCCGCCCAGGCCGGGATTGGCGCCGCTGGCGGCCGTCGTGCCCGAATCGATGCGCACTTCGCGGAAGGTTTCCGGGTCAAAATAATCACGGCCCGTGGCGAAGGCGTTCAGGGTGTTGCCGTCAGGCTTGGGTGCCGCATCCGGCAGGGAAATGCCGTCGAGCTCCAGGCTGACCCGGTTGCCTTCCAGGCCGCGGATGTTGTAACCGGTATTGCCCGAACCATCCCACACGCTGCCGCTGCCCGAGGCCGCCGCTGGCGCGGTAATCAAAGGCAGGTAGCGCACGATGCCGCCCATGTCCGTGACATTGCGGCGCTCCAGGTCATCCGCCGTGACGACCGTCCTGGTGCCGGCGCGGCGCTCATAGTCCTGCTTGGCATTGACGACGATTTCCGGGAAGACAGGCAGCTTGGCCGGCTCCTGCGCGGCCGTGCCCGCGTTGATGGCGGCATTTTGCGCGCAAACCGGCAGCAGCGGCGCGGCGAACAGGCCCAGCAAGGCGGCGCGCAGCACCAGGTTGTGGCGGCGGGCAGGAACGGGAGATACGACGGGCGCAGCGGAGCGCTGCAGAAGCACTGTAGTCATGATGATCCGGTTTAAGAGTGGAGGCTGGCTCTTGAACCCGGATCGATAACGAAAGTGTTAACGATGCATAAGGAAAGTTTGCTGGCGAAAACAATACTGTAACACGAATCATTCTCATTTGAGAATGACAAAGTAGTCTATACAGATGTTATTTCGCAACAATTATAAAAAATGCCAGCCGGGAGGGCTGGCACGGCTGGCAAGACCTGACTAACAGGCCGGCGGATGGGCCAGCTTGCGCGCTTCCGACTGCGCGCGACGGCGCTCGACAAAGAAACGCTTGAGGAAGGCGCCGCACTCATCGGCCAGCACGCCCCCGATGATCGCCGTCTGGTGATTCAGCGCCGGCTGCTCGAACAGGTTCAGCACGGAACCGCAGGCGCCCGTCTTCGGGTCGCCCGCGCCATACACCACGCGCGCCAGGCGCGCATGCAGCATGGCGCCCGAGCACATCACACACGGTTCCAGGGTCACGTACAGTTCGCAGCCCGGCAAGCGGTAGTTGCCCAGCTTTTCAGCGGCCGCGCGCAAGGCCATCACTTCCGCGTGCGCCGTGGGGTCGTGGCGGCCGATGGGCTGGTTGTAGCCGACGGCGATGACTACACCATCCTTGACGACGACGGCGCCGACGGGCACTTCACCCAGGTCCCACGCGTGCCGGGCCTGCTCCAGGGCCAGCTGCATGTAGCGCGCGTCCTGCGCGCCAGCGTGCGTTTCAGTCATCGGTCACTTCTGCCCAGCAATTCGGCGTTTCATGCAGCACCAGCTTATGCAGGTGCAAGCCGGTGCCGAAATGGTCGGTAAATGCCGCTTTCAGGATCTCGAAGGCGATGCGCGCCAGGTTTTCCACGGTCGGAATGCGGTCGATGACGACGGTTTTATGGTCGGGCAGGCTGGCCAGGAAGTCGCGCACGGCCGTGTCTTTTTCGTAGACGAGGAAGGCGTGGTCCCAGACGTCGACCAGATGCTGCTTGGCCAGGGTTTTCACATCGGAAAAGTCCATGATCATGCCATTGTCGGAATTGCCTTCCGCTTCGATGACCTTGCCGACCAGGGTGATTTCCACCGTGTAGCGGTGGCCGTGCAGGTTGCGGCACTGGCTTTTGTGGTCGGGAATGCGGTGGCCCGCGTCGAATTCGAGCTTGCGTGTAATAGTCAGCATGTTATTTTATTAAGGTATTTGCAGGAGTTTATGGGTTTGCAGGCTCAGCTTCCACTTCGGGTTGCTTTTGCACGTCTCGATGGCCAGCTGCATGTTGTGCGCGGCCAGGGGACCGTCCATCGCCTGCACGAAGAAGTTCTCGAAATCGAGTCCTTCGTAGGCGGCCAGGTCTTGCTGGAACTGGGGAATGACCACCTTGATTTCATTGCCTTTGTGTACGACCAGTGTCGACCCCATCTTCGGGCTGACGCAGATCCAGTCCACGCCGGGCGGCACAGGCAAGGTGCCGTTGGTTTCGATGGCGATGGTAAAGCCCACCGCATGCATGGCGGCTATCAGGGCCGTGTCCAATTGCAGCAGCGGCTCGCCGCCCGTAAACACCACGTATTTGCTCGGTGCATAGCTGGCAGGCCACAGGCTGTCGATCAGCGCGGCCAGTTCCTCGGGCGTCCTGAACTTGCCGCCCAGTTCGCCGTCCGTGCCGACGAAATCCGTGTCGCAGAACTGGCACACGGCCGTGGCGCGGTCGCTTTCGCGGCCCGTCCACAGGTTGCAGCCGGAAAAGCGGCAAAACACGGCCGGACGGCCCGCGTGCGCGCCTTCGCCCTGCAGGGTGTAAAAAATCTCTTTGATGCTATAAGTCACTGTATTTCCTAAGAGCTGGCTGGCGTCATCGCGCAAGGCGAGCGCATCGCGTCCGGCGCGCTGCGCCGTCACCGCAAAAGCCGATTGACAACCCTCTATTATATGCCGCCGCGACACTTCCCGTGCAAATGCCGTGGCCGCCATCTGGCGCCGCGGTGTCAACGGGCAAGAAAGCCACAGCGGCAGGCATAACTGCGTAGCTTTTGCGTTTAGACAATATAAATAACCCATAGTTAATATATTTTCTGTAAGAACATTGCCCGTTGGAAAACATTTAGGGAGCAAGGACATGCTGCAACGCTGGATACGCCTGCCGTACCGCCTGAGCATTCTGGCCTGTCTGGCAGGCAGCGCCCTCGCCGCCTTGCACGCCGGATACGCGGCCGGGACGATGCCGCAAGTCAGCCTCCCCGCCCCTCTGCTGATGGTCTGCGCCATGCTGCTCATTGCGCTGGCGCTGGCGCTGTTGCTGTGGCGCCAGCGCCGCCTGGCGCTGCGCCAGCGGGCGCTGGAACAGCTGCGCGCCGACGCCGAGCAGACGCGCCTGGCCAGCGGACAGCGCAAGGCGCGCGAACAGGAACGCCTGCGCATCGGGCGCGATATCCACGACGACCTGGGCCAGCATTTGCTGACCCTGAAAATCGACCTGTCCATGCTGCAGGCCAGCGCGCATGGCGCGACGCCCCAGCTGGCGCGGCAACTGGCCGTGATGGTGCGCAATGTCGACCAAAGCATCGCAGCGCTGCGCCGCGTCATCCACGACCTGCGTCCACCCGCCCTCGATGCCGGCCTGCAAGCGGCGTGCGACGGCTTGCTGGCGGACTTTCAGCGCAGCACGGGCATCGATTGCAGCTGCGATTACCGGCTCGACGCCGCCGCCGGCAGCGCGCACGGCGCCCTGCTGTACCACGCGCTGCAGGAAGCGCTGGCCAATATCGCCCGCCATGCGCACGCCACGCATGTCCAGCTGTGCCTGCAACAAACGGGCGACACCCTCGCCTGCCGCATCAGCGACGACGGCGTCGGACTGACCGGTTCGCCGCCGCGCCTCGGTTGCGGCCTGTCCGGCATGCATGAGCGCGTGGCCGCCGCCGGCGGCAGCCTGCACATCGCCAGCCACAGCGGCGCGGGCACCACCTTGCACCTGTCGCTGCCCCTGCCAGACTGCCGCCACGATGAAGCGATGCTCCATCGCTGAAAATATTGCCCAATATCAACACCATCGCTACTCCACGCTGCATCATGGCCAAGGAGCCAGCCTCCCCCCCATTCACGCCCAGGAAGGATGCATTCATGCCGGATAGTCACGCACATGCCAGCGCATCGCCGTATGGCGAAGCCCAGGGTTTCGCCGTCAAGATGATGGAATTGCTGGTGGTGCCCACCTTTGTCCTCGACGCGCATGGGCGGGTGATGATCTGGAACCGCGCCTGCGAGCAGCTGACGGGGGTGCCGGCGGCCGAAGTGCTGGGCACATGCGAGCCGGGCCGCTGCTTTTACAACGACGAGCGCCCCACTCTGGCCGACCTGCTGCTGGCCGGACGCGGCGGCGACATGCGCGCGCTGCATGCCCAGCAGCAATACCGCAGCAGCACGGGCAGCAATCTGTGTGCGGAAAACTGGTGCGACATGCCGCGCACGGGGCGGCGCCGCTACCTGGCCGTCGATGCCAGCCCCATCTACGGCAATGGCGACGACCTGATCGCCGTGGTCGAAACGCTGCGCGACATGACGGACGAAAAGCGCGCGCACGTAGAACTGGAACGCCTGGCCACGCGCGACGGCTTGACGGGACTGGCCAACCGGCGCTGCTTCGACGACACCATCCTGGCCGAATGGCAGCGCGCCCAGCGGCAAGGCCAGCCATTGTCGCTGCTGATGGTCGATGTCGACAATTTCAAGGAATACAACGACAGCCACGGCCACCAGGGCGGCGACCTGTGCCTGCGCAAGGTGGCCGGCGCCGTGGCCAGCGAAATGCGCACCAACGACCTGGTGGCCCGCTACGGCGGCGAAGAGTTTGCCGTGATCCTGCCGAACCAGTCGCTCAAGGGCGCGGCCATCGTGGCCGAACGCATCCGCCAGCGCGTGGAGCGGCTACAACTGCCGCGCAAGCGCGCCGATGCTGCCAGTGCGTGCGCCTGCGTCACCGTCAGCATCGGCGCCGCCACGGCCCTGCCCGGCCCCGGCACACAACCGGGACAATTGATACACACGGCCGACTGCGCCCTGTACCGCGCCAAGCACCTGGGCCGCAACCGCATCAGCTTGCCGGAAACGACGCTGACGTAAGCAACAAATTCGCGTCCAAGTAACACGATCAAATAACACGACCAAATAACACGACCAAATTTGGTGTATATTTGGTCCTGTCGCAGTTTATCTCATTCGGAGCCGCCATGAACCTCAAGGAACGCATCAAGCCGATCTCCTATCTCAAGGCCAATACGACGGAAATCGTCAACAGCTTTGACGCGGGCCAGGATGAGCCCATCATCATCACGCAAAATGGCGAAGCGAAGATGGTCGTGCTGTCGATGCACGCCTACCAGGAAGGCAAGCGGCAAGCGCAGCAGATGCAGGAACAGCATGCGTTCATGAAATTGATCGCCATGGGCAACCAGGACATCGCGCGCGGCGACGTGGTGTCCGAAGAAGACTTCCTGTCCAGCCTTGACCAAGCTTGAGATGGCGCGCATCGTCGTGCTGAACAGCGCGCAAGCCGATTTCAATGAGCTGCGCAGCGACTTCAAGGCGCGCCATACGGCCGCCGCCTACGCGCAATTCCTCTGCGCTTTCCGGCAATTATTGGCTGACCTGAAAACCTTTCCCGACAGCGGCACGCACGTCGAGGCCGCCCGTGAAGTGGGCATGGATGTGCGGCAACGCCTGTGCGAAGAGATCCGTGTGATCTACCACCACGACCGCGCGCACGGCATCGTGTACATCCGCATGTTCCTGCCCGTCCGGCGCGATTTTCTCAGCCACCTCACCAAGCGCATCCTGCGGCCCGACTCTTAGCCCCTATGCAGGGCGGCACGAATCTTCTATGCTGCGGTGTTGCACTTTCATAACATCCAAAAAAGAAGGAGCCCCCGTGTCAAGAATCATGCCCGCCTTATTACCCGCTTTTGCCCTGGCCCTGTCGGCCATGGCCGCGTCGAACCTGGGCGCCGCGCCCGTCAAACCGGCCACCGCCCACAGCACCCCTGCCAGCAAGGCCGATCTGCTGCCGTTCAAGGCCACGGAAAAGACCCTGGCCAATGGATTAAAGATCATCATCGTGCCGACCGGTTTCCCGAACCTGGTCTCGCTGCAGATTCCCGTGCAGACGGGTTCGCGCAATGAAGTCGAGCCGGGCAAGTCCGGTTTCGCGCATTTTTTTGAACACATGATGTTCCGCGGCACCAAGGCGTATCCGCCTGAAAAATACCAGGAAGTCATCACCCGCGCCGGCGCGCGCCAGAACGCCTATACCAGCGACGACCTGACCAATTACCACACGACGTTTGCCAAGCAAGACCTGGAAACCGTGCTGAAGGTGGAAGCGGACCGCTTCCAGCACCTCGACTACGCGGAAGACGCGTTCAAGACGGAATCGCGGGCCGTGCTGGGCGAATACAACAAGAACAGCGCCAATCCCGTCTCAAAACTGTTCGAAGTCATGCGCGACAGCGCCTACACGACGCATACCTACAAGCACACGACGATGGGTTTTATCCAGGACATCGAAGACATGCCGAACCAGTACGCGTACTCGAAGATCTTCTTCGATCGCTGGTACCGTCCCGAGCGCACCACCATCATCATCGCCGGCGACGTGGAACCGCAGCAAGCCATCGCGCTGGTGGAAAAATACTGGAGCGCCTGGCAGCGTGGCAAGCAGCAGGCGGCCGTGCCCGTGGAACCCGCGCCGCGCGGCCCCGTCTACAAGCACGTGGCCTGGCCCACGCCGACCCTGCCGTGGGTGGCCGTGGGCTTCCACGCGCCCGCGTTTTCCGTGAAGGACAAGGACCAGGCGGCGCTGGCAACGTTGCTGTCGCTGTCGTTCGGCCGCACCTCGCCGCTGTATAAACGCCTGGTGCAAAATGAGCAAAAGGTCGACCAGTTGTTCGAGATGACGCCGGACCGGGTCGACCCGACCCTGGCCGTGCTGGGCGCACGCGTAAAAAACATCGACGACGCCGTCTACGTGCGCGACGCCATCCTCGCCACCGTGGCCCAGTTGCGCGATACGCCAGTGAGCGAAAAAGACCTGGCGGACGCCAAGTCGGCCGAAAAATACGGTTTGATCCGCTCGCTCGACAACACGGAGCAGATCGCCGGCACCCTGGCTTCCTTCGTGCATTTCGACCGTTCCTACGCCACCATCAACCAGTACTACCGCCTGATCGACACGCTCACGCCGGCCGACCTGCAGGCCGCCGCGCGCAAATACCTGACGGACGACGGCCTGGTGGTGACCACCCTGTCAAATCAGCCGATGGCCGCCGCCATCGCCACCACGCCTAAGCTGGCCAGCCTGCTGCCGGCCGCCTCGAACGCGAAATTTGACGTGCTGGTGCAAAAGTCCGCGCTGCCGCAGATCCGCTACAAGCTGCTGTTCGCGGCCGGTTCCGCGCAAGACCCCAAAGGCAAAGAAGGCCTGGCCGCGCTGACGGCCGCCATGGTGGCGTCCGGCGGCTCGTCCGAGCGCAAGATCGACGAAGTCAACCAGGCCCTGTTCCCGCTGGCCGGCAGTTTCAGCCAGCAGACGGACAAGGAAATGACAACGTTTACGGGCTCCATCCACCGGGATAACTGGACGCAGTTCAACGCCATCGCCCTGCCGCTGCTGCTCTCGCCCGGTTTTCGCGAAGACGACTTCCGCCGCCTGAAGGATGCGCAAAAGAACGCGCTGCTGCTGGACCTGAAGGACAATAACGAAGAAGAATTCGCCAAGGAACGGCTGCAAACGAATGTGTATGCGGGCACGCCGTACGGCCACCCGGTGCTGGGCACGGTGGCCGGCATCGACGCCATTACGCTGGACGACGTGAAACAGTTCTGGAAGAGCGCGTATGCGCAAGGCGCCGTCAAGGTGGGCATTTCCGGCGACGTGTCCGACGCCATGACGGCCTCGCTGACGCAGGCGCTGGGCAAACTGCCGGCCGGCCCCGGCTTGGCGGCCACCGTGAAACCCGCGGGCCGCAAGGCGAACGGCCTGGAAGTGGAAATCATCGAGAAGAACACGCGCGCCACGGCCATTTCCTTCGGCCTGCCATTGGAAGTGACGCGCACGCACCCGGACTTCCCCGCCCTGTGGCTGGCGAAAACGTGGCTGGGCGAGCACCGCGCCTCGAATTCCTACCTGTACCAGCGCATCCGTGAAATTCGCGGCATGAACTATGGAGATTATGCGTACATTGAAGCCTTCCCGCGCGGCATGTATCAATTCTTCCCGAACCCGAACCTGGGCCGCAAGGCGCAGCTGTTCGAAATCTGGATCCGCCCCGTGGCGCCGGACAACGCCCACTTCGCCCTGCGCGTGGCCCTGACGGAATTGAGCAAGCTGATCGACAACGGCCTGACGCAGGACGACTTCGCCACCACGCGCGACTACCTGATGAAGAACGTCTTCGTCATGACGTCGACGCAGGACCAGCAACTCGGTTATGCACTCGATTCGCAATGGTATGGCACGCCGGAATTTACCAAGCTGATGCGTGATGGCTTGTCGAAACTGACGGTACAAGACGTCAACCGCGCCATCAAACAGCATCTGTCGGCGAAGAACCTGTCCGTGGTGATCGTCGCCAAGGATGCGGCCGGCCTGAAGGAAAAGCTCGTCAGCGACGCGTTTTCTCCCATCAAGTACGACGGCAACAAGCCCCAATCCCTGCTCGATGAAGACAAGGTCATCGGCGCGATGAAGCTGGGCATCAAGCCGGAAGCTGTCACCGTCACGCCGGCGGCGCAGGCGTTCGCCAGGTAAGCCGGCGCTGTATCAGGCCCATCCGATGCAGGCCGTCGGATGGGCCTGCCTCCGAGGATGAGCAGGCTTGAACACATCAACGACGCTACGGTGAAGGATCCACAGTGCCATGCTGCCATATTGACCATATCGCCATCACGGCGACAACGCTGGAAGCGGGTGCCGAGCTGGTGCGGCTGGCGCTGGGGGTGGAACCTCAGGCTGGCGGAGCGCATGCCCGCATGGGGACGCATAACCTTCTGCTGCGGCTTGGCGATTCTGTCTACCTGGAAGTGATCGCGCCCGACCCCAGCGCGCCGCTACCGTCCAGGCCCCGCTGGTTCGCGCTTGACACCCTGGCCGCCAATGCGGCGCCGGCACTCGCCACCTGGATAGCCCGCACTGCCGATATCGAGGCAAGCGTTGCGGCTTGTTCGGAGCCACTTGGCAATATCGAAGCCATGAGCCGGGGTGCACTGAACTGGCTGATCACCATTCCCGATGATGGCGCATTGCGCCTGAATGGGGTTGCCCCGGCACTCATCGAGTGGCAGGCGGAAGCGCACCCGGCGGCCAGGCTGCAGGATCATGGACTGTCCCTCATCAAGCTTGAACTGTTTCATCCCGAACCGGAACGCATTGCGCGCTTGCTGCTATCGCTGGGCCTTGATAGCCAGGTGGCTGTGCACCCGTCGACAGGGGAACGCGGCCCCCGCCTGGTGGCCCACATCAACACGCCGCAGGGGCTGCGCCAACTGTAAGACCGGCGGACGATCAAGCGCGCCCGCGCTTGCCAACGTCACTCGAACGGATTGGCCACCGACGTCACCTCGGGCGGTGGCAACTGGTCCGGCAGTTCCTGCTTTTCCAGCTGCGCCACCACGTCGGCCAGCAGCTTTTGCAGCTGCTTGGCCAGGGCCAGGCCCGGCTTGTCGAGGGTCAGGTCGATGTCGCCGCTGAGGCTGATGCGGTCGATGCGGTTTTCGATGCTCAGATTGCCGATTTCCAGCACATCGCTTTCATTGGCGTAGGGGACGAATTTCTTTGCGCACATGGTATTTCCTCTCAAAGGCGATTACTTTTTGGACTTGCTATTGATCTTTGGCAAACTCAGCATGCGCAACTTTTGCTGGCGCGTCAGCGACGGTAACAGATCGATGCCTATCCTGTCTTCCAGTTGCGCAATGCTCAGCATTTCATATTGTTTGGTATCGGCGTTTTCTATGAAGTAGGCGGCGCCGGCGCGCTGGCGCGGGCTGTACACGGCCTTGTACAGATGACTGGGCACAATGACTCTTCCCACCTTGCGCAGGTTGCCGCCAATGAAAGCCGGCCCCGTGATCACGTACAGATCGCCCTCTTTCTTCGCCATCTTGCGCACGGCGCCTTCGATGCCGGCCCACACATAGCGGTTGTTGCGCGCATCCTGCGGCACCATGTTGGCCAGGGTAAAGCTGTCGCGCTGGCTCTGGCGGTCCGGCATGTCGCCGTTGGGCGCCATGTGGCCACGGTCGAAGCCGCTGCGCGCATAATCGGCCAGTTCCGCGCGCTGGGCGGCGGGCAGCTTGCGTTCGGCATGGAAGGAGTTTTCGCGCGACAAGTCCTGTGCCGCTTCCAGATTGTTCGCCGTCAAGTGCTCGGCCGACCACAGGGGCGTGCGCGTGATCCCCGAGTGCATCACGCCAAACACGTTGTAGCACAGCTCTTTGGTCGCCACATCCAGCTTGGGGTTGGTGATTTCCGGCTTGCGGCCATCGACATAATGGGCGGGACAGGCATCGGCATGCGCCAGGTTCGCGGCAAAGGCGGACGCCAGCAAGCCGCACGCCAGGGTCAGCCTGGCGATCGATCGTTGAATCATATTTCCCTAAGTGAAATCGTTGCAGGCCAGCATTCTAGCGGACGCCGGCCCTCACCACAAACCGGCACCATCCTGCCGTGCGGCCCGGCACAGAGCTGGCGCAAATAAAGGCCAAGCGGCTGCGCACGGCCATTCATATCTGCTAAGATTGCCTTGATTCGTTCGCATCGACCATTCAAGATCTGGAGAGCATATGATCAAAAAGACCCTGCTGCTGATCGTCGTCGTCGTCGCCGCCATCCTCGGCTATGCCACCACCAAGCCCGACACCTTCAGTGTCCAGCGCGAAATCGTCATCAAGGCCCCGCCCGAGAAAATCGCCGGCCTGATCACGGACTTCCATTACTGGGCCGCCTGGTCGCCATGGGAAAAGCTCGATCCCGCCATGCGCCGCACCTTTACGGGCCCGGCCAATGGCCTGGGCGCGCAATATGCGTGGCAAGGCAATGACAAGGTGGGCGCCGGCCGCATGGAAATCACCGAAGCGGCCCAGCCGGAGCGCACCGTCATCAAGCTCGACTTCCTGAAACCGTTCGAAAGCCACAACACCACCACGTTTACCATGACGCCCGAGGGCGACGGCACCAGGGTGAACTGGACCATGACGGGTCCCAGCCCTTACGTCAGCAAGGTCATGACGGTGTTTGTCAGCATGGACCGGATGATCGGCAAGGATTTCGACAAAGGCTTGAACAACCTGAAGGCGGCGTCGGAGCGCTAAGCCTGCTCACCGCCAGACACAGGGCCTGCAAGGCCCTGTTTTCTTTGCAATTTCATTGCTGGAGTCCCCGTGAAACGTCTCATCCCAAGCGGCCGCCTGCTGGCCCCTCTCATGCTCGCGGCCTGCGCCGCGACCGCCCATGCCCAGGATGCGCCCGCCACAACGCATCCCGTTGCCGCAGACGCAATGGGGCTGGTCAAGGCGGCCGTGGTAGACATGCGCAACTGCAGCAAGGCGAAATACCCGCCGGGCACGCTGCCAGAGGTGGCGCGAGGCACGACTTTCCTGTCCTTGCTGATCGGCACCGATGGTGCGGTGCTGGAATCGCAGCTGGAACGTAGTAGCGGCCACCCCCAACTGGACGAAGCAGCGCGCGCAGCCCTCAGCATTTGCCGTTTCACGCCAGCGCAACAGAACGGCCAGCCAGTACAGCAATGGGCCACCGTCGCTTACGTATGGGAACCGGATGCCAGATAGGCGACGTCAGCTCAGAACTGCTCGATCCAGGCCGCCAGGTGGTCCGGCGTGAGCGCCGGTTCAGCCTGCACTACTTTTCCCTGCAAGCCCAGTTCCGTCTTGCTCAGCTGCAGAGACCAGCCGCGCCGCGCCAGCCACAGCAGGCTGGCTAGCCAGAATGCGTGGATGGACGAGACGGGCGTGGTGGTCGGTGTTTCCAGAAATTCCGTCAGCAAACGGCCATCGAGGAACAGGGCCGTGCCGCCCTGGTTGTGCAGCGCCGCGCCAAACACGGGCAGCAGCATGTCGATCGCCTGCTCCACGCCGCGCCCCGGATGCTCGCGCTCAAGCGTGTCGAGCTGCTGGCGCACGGCGGCGGCAAAGGCGGTGCCGCGGAAGGCTTCTGAACTGACCAGGTCGGCATAATCCATCAACAGCCAGTCCGGCTCGGGCGGCGTGACGCCGGCCGTCAGGGCCGCCGACAGATACGCTTCCACGGGCAGCTGCTGTTCCGGACCGGCCAGGCTGGCGCACAAGGCGTACAGGGTGCCGATGCGGTTGGCGACGGCTTGCCGCTGGCGCACCATCAGCTTTTCGCGCAGCAGCTGGGCGTGTTCATTGCGCAGCCGCGCCAGTTCCAAAGCCTGCTTGATTTCCATGCGCAGCGCCGCGATATCCCACGGCTTCTGGATGTAGCGGTGGATCTGCCCCTGGTTGACGGCTTCCACCGTGTGCTCCAGCTCGGAATACGCGGTGGTCAGAATGCGCACGATGTGCGGATGGCGGTCCCAGCAATACGACAGCAGCTCGTTGCCGTAGGCGCCGGGCATGCGCTGGTCCGACACCAGCACGGCGATGCGCTCGGCTTGCGCGTCGAGGATGCGCTTGCCCTCCTCGACCGAGGTGGCCGTCAGCACGTTGGCCAGCGGCGCGATAGCGCGCTGGAAATATTTGAGGGCGTTGGCCTCGTCATCGACATAGAGTATCGTCGGCAAGCCTAGTGCCGGCTCAAGCTGAGCCGGCAAACGCAGATTGGCGTCAATCATGCTCGTTCCTTATATGTACTGGAAAATTCAGGGTGACCGTGGTGGCACTGCCAGATTCGGTGGCGATATCGAGGTTGCCGCCGAACGATTGCATCATGCGATGGCAAAACACCATGCCCCAGCCCTTGCCTTCGCCGCCGCTGGCACTGACGGGGTCGAGCAACAGCTGTTTGACGATTTCAGGGGCGATGCCGGCGCCGTTGTCGCGCACCGTGATGCGGCCCGCATCGATGCGGATGCCGATCGCCGGATGCTCTTGCTCACCGGCCGAGCGCAAGGCGTTCGCCAGCACGGACGATAGAATCAGCGCAACGCAGTTGGGCGACTCGGCAATGGCGAAATCCTCGCCCTGCTCCACCGTGATGGCGGCGCGCTGGGCCGTGCTCAAGGGATAGCTGTCGAGCAAGGCGGCCAGCAGCTGGCGCGCGCTGCCGGCGCGGCGTCCGCCCTGCATGCCCGGCCCGGCGCTGGCCAGGCGCACCGTGTCGACAAAACTGGCCAGCACGGACAAACAATAGCGCGCATTGTCGTGCATCAAGGCGGCCGCTTCGCCGATCTCGGCCTGTGGTGCAGAGTCCGCCTGCGCGCGGCGCGCGATGCCGCGCGCAAAATTGGCGATGGCCGCCAGCGGCGTGTTCAATTCATGTGCCAGGAAGGCCAGCGACTCCTCCATCGCCACCAGGCCCTGGCGGCGCGCGGCGCGCTCGCGTCCCGTCTGCACGGCCAGTTGCAGCGCCGTTTGCATGGCGACCAGGTCGAGCGGCTTTTCCAGCAGGCGGAACAGCGAGCCGCCGTTGATCAGTTCGAGCAGCACATCCTTGTCCGCATACGCCGTCACCAGCATGCAGACGATGTGCGGATAGCGCTGCGCCACTTCCTGCAGCAGCTCGCTGCCCAGGCGATCGGGCATGCGGTAATCGGTGACGAGCACGTCTATGTTGGCGGCCTCATCTTTCAGCAAGGCCAGCGCCGCATCGACGCTGTGCGCCGTCAGCACGCGGTAACGCGCACCGATGGCGCGCTCGAAGTACTTGCAGGCGAGCGCTTCATCGTCCACGTACAGCACGCTGGCGCGGCTATCGTTGTCCATCAACGGCCCTCCCAGTCGGAGCGCTGCAAGTCGAAATTCATGCTGGCCCAGACACCCAGCTCGCTTTCGGCGCTGAGGGTGCCGCCGTGGCGCTCGATCACGCCATAGCTGATGCTCAGGCCCAGGCCCAGCCCCTGCCCCACTTCGCGCGTGGTGAAGAACGGTTCGAACACGCGCGCCAGGTTTTCCGGGGCGATGCCGGGGCCGTTGTCGCGCACGCTGATGCGCAAACGGTTCTCGTCCCAGCGGGCCGTGATGCGTATCTCGAACGGCGGCGCATTGCCCTTGCGCATGGACAGCACGGCATTGCCCAGCAAATTGATCAGCACGCCCACGATGGCCGCCTCGTCGCCGCGCACCAGGGTATCGACCGGCAAGTCGTGGCTGATGCTGACGTTCTTCGTTTCGTGGCCGACGAGGCGGATGGCGGCGTCGAGCGCGCTGCGGAACTGGAAATGCCCCGTTTCCAGCTGGTTGCCGCTCTTGCGGTAGGCAAAGGTTTTCAAATCGGACACGATGTGCTGCACGCGCAGCATGCCCTGCTTGGCGTCGGCCAGGCATTCGCTCACCAGCGCGCTTTGCCTGGCGGCCGGGTCTTCGATGGCCACCTCGATGGCCATCATGCAGAAATTCACGGGGTTGTTGACTTCATGCAGCATGCCGGCGGCCAGGGTGCCGATGGCGGCCATTTTCTCTTGCTGCAGCATCTGCCCCTTGATATCGGCCAGGCTTCTATTCGTCTCTTCCAGCTGGGTGTTCTTTTGCGCCACTTCCGCCTTCAGCTGGAACAGCATGAAGCGGGCGCGCTCATTGAAATAGGTGAAGACGGCGCTGATGCTGGCCGACATGATCAGGAACAGACAGTTGACGACAAACGTGGCCGGCAAGTCGAAGCCGCCCGCATGCCAGGCGCAAGCGGCCACGTACAGCAGGCAGGAAATGGCGCCGAAGACCATGTTTTGCCACAGGCCGAAGGCCAGCACGATGCCCGAGGAATAGATGGCCAGGGTCATGCCCACGTAATAGATCGAGGTGGCGCCTTCCGTGACGGCGATCATCCAGGCGATCATGATTTGCGGCAGGATCAGCCAGACAAAAGTCAGCCCCTGGATGCGGTCTTGCGCCCAGCGCGTGCGCATGGCCAGCACGACGCAAAAGATCAGCACGGACACGACGATGCGCGCAGTGGTAAACGCCGACTGTTTATCTGGATACAGCGCCGAATCGAGGCCCATGCCCAGCAGGATCAGCACGATGCCCGTATACGCCCCGCCACGGCTAAATTCCAGGCGGAAGTCGCGCAAAACGGCCGTGTAGCCGGCGTGCAGGCCTGGAGTATCCATCAAGGAATGCTCACTTCCGCGAACACATTCACGCCCGTCGCGTCGACATAGATTTTCGGCGCCGTCGCATGTTCGGGCAGCAAGGCCGACAGGCCCGCTTCATTGCGATAGATCAGATGCCATTCCAGCAAATGCTCCATGCCGAACTTGCCCGGATTGTCGGCGTGCACATTCGTCACCAGCAGCCGGCCACCCGGCCCCACGCGCGAGGCAAAATGCAGCAGCAGGCGCGCGCAGACCTTGTCGGACAGGTAGTCGAACAAGCCGGCGCAATACACGGCGTCGAAACTGCCAGGCAAGCCCGTGACGCCCGAGCCGTGGCGCCGCTTGAGCAGGTTGTGCACGGAGTCGTGCACATAATCGATTTCCACCACGCTGCCCGTGCGCTGCATGATGGTGGTCAGGCGCGCGCGCGTCCAGTCCAGGGTCTCGCTGCTGAAGTCGACCAGCTCGAAGGCCAGCCATTGCGCATCGGGGCATGTTTCCAGGAAACGCTGCACCTCGATGGCGGGGCCGCAGCCCACGTTGAGCACCTTATACACGCGCCCGGCAACACGCGCCTCGGCCGCCTTGTGCGCCAAAAACTCCGTCAGGATATCGATGCGGTTGCGGTGCGCCGTGGCGACGGCCGCCTGCAAAAAGGCCGCATTGACGATCTGAAAATACGTGCTCGGCCCCTGGCGCGGATCGTCGAGCAGCTGGTTGACCATCTGGTAGTCACCCGCATAGCCGAGCGGTTTCGTAAACGTGCGAAAGACGAACGGTGCGCGCAGGATCAGCGGGTGCAGCGCCGCCTGGGCGAACGCGCGGTGGGCCGGCGCCCGCTCTTCCTCGACCAGCGAGGCTTCCACCTCGAGCTGGCGCAAGTACAGCTGGGTTTGCTCCATCAGCGGCAAGGCCAGCTCGTCGAAGATGTCGGCGCGCAGGCGGCCATTTTCCTTCGGCAGCGAATCGGACAAGTCGACCTGCTCGACCCAGCGCGCCACTTCCGACAAAAAGGCGCGCATTTCGTTGACGACGATCTGGTAATCGCGGCGGATGCGGAAGCGCTCGCCCCAGCCCGCGACAAAGGCGCTGGACTCTTTCGCCACGGCGCCCTTGACCACCACCACGTCGCTCAGCTCGCGCCACTCGTCGATCAGGGTCACGGAAACGATGGCGGTCAGGCCCGTGTTGACGCTGCTGATGACGACGGCCTTGCCCACATAGGCGTTCTTTGCTCCCATGCGCACCGTCACATCATTGAGCACCTCGCTGACCTGCACAATCGAGTAGGGATTGTAGATTTCCATGACCAGCGAATTGCGCTGCAAGTTGAAAATCGTGCCGCGCACCGCCTCACCCTGGGTGTTACGGAAACTGACGACTGGATCGATCTGCGATTGTGAATACACGATTGGGCATTATCAAGTTGCCCGGCTGCCGGCGCACCACGCTGGGCGCACCAGTTTCCAGGCTGGGTTAAGGCACGGCACCGCGGTCGGCGCCGCCGCACCGGAGCGCCTCAAAGCGCGTCTGTTCGCTCTCTGATCGAGTGTACTATGGATGTGGCATAACGGGCAATTGTTCCCTCAGGAACGACCGTCCATGGCGCTGGCGCGCAACGGCTTCGATCATCCCGCGACGAACAGTGCCAGCGCGTGACGCAGCAACTGCGGCGTTTGCCCCGTCCAGCGCTTGAACGAGCGGCGAAAGTTGGTGGCATCATGAAAGCCGAGGTAGGCGGCCACGGCATCGTTGTCGTAGCCATGCGCCTGGAACAGATAAATCGCCTTGTGCGCGCGCACCTGGTCCAGCTCGGCCTGGAAATGCGTGCCATGGCGCGCCAGGTGGCGCTTCAGGGTGGCGGGGCTGACGCCGAATTCCTGCGCCGTGCGCTCCAGGGTCGGCGCGCAGCGGATGTTCTCCAGCAGGTAGTCGTACAGCGCGCCGAGCAGGCTGGCGGCGGGTACGGGTGCCAGCGCCGCCGACCGCAAGGCCAGCGCGGCCGCCGTCGCATTACCGCGCGGCCAGGGTTTATCGAGCCAGCTGGAGTCGATGAGCATGGCGTCGACCTGGCAATCGAAACGCAGCGCCTGACCCAGGTGCACTTCATGCTGCTCCACGTGGCGGGGCCGCGCGCGGTTGAAGCAGAAGCGCCACGGCAGGGACTCCCCCGCCAGCCAGCGGCACATGGCCGCCAGCGCCGTCATGTGCATTTCCACCAGAAACGGCAGCTGGCTCGGCGCGCCGTACGCATCGACCCAGTACAGCACGTGCAGCTCGCCCGCTGCGCGCAAGCGCGGCTGTAGCAGCGGACACAGCAAGGTATGAAAATCGCACAGGATGCTGAGCGCCTGGCGCAGATTCTGCGCCTGCAGCAAGGCATGGCTGGCCGCGCCGTAATGGCCGGGCAGCATTTGCTGGCCCAGCATGAAGCTGGTGTCGGCACTGTCCAGGCCACGCGCCACGTTGGCCAGCAATTGCAGGTATTGCGCGGCGCTGACCTGGCTTTCCGCAGACGGCAGCGCGCCGCCGTCGAGGCCCGTGCCCTTGAGCAGCGGCGCCACAGCCAGCTCACGGCTGCGCGCGTAGTCGAGCACCAGCGCCGGCTGGTGATGGGCCGCGATGCTGGGGTCGCCTTGCTGGTGCAGCGGCATCAGGCAGGCGCGGCGGCACTGATCCCGGCACCGGAGCGCGGCGTTTCCACGGCCCGGCTCAGCTCGGCCAGCACCACTTCCGGCACGCCATCGGTGAGCGAACAGGCATGGCGCAGGCTCAGGCGGATTTCGCGGTTGTCATTGGCATGGTGGCGCATCTGCCCCACCATGGCGCACAGGTGGCGCGCCTTCACGGCCGCATCCTCGCGCGACACGCCCGGCATCAGCACGGCGAAGCGGTCGCCCGCATAGCGGCACAGCAAATCGTCATTGCGCAAGTTCAGCAACAGCATGTGGCCCACGGCTTGCAGCACGCGGTCGCCTTCGCGATGGCCGTATTCGCGGTTAATCAGGTGAAAACTGTCGATGTCGAGCAAGACCAGTGCGCAATCGAGGCCGGGGCGGCGTTCCTGCTCCAGGCGCATCTGCGTGCGCAGGTAGCTGGCGTCGGCCAGCTGCGTGATGCGGTCGAAGGCGCGGTGGTCGCGGAACAGGCGCTCGCGCTTTTGCAGGTGTTCATTCAGGCGAAACTGTTCCTGGCGCCAGTAATACATGCCGATGGTCAGCACCAGCATGCCAAACGGAATCAGCGCTTCGAGCCAGTTATCCCACACGGCGCTCTTGTCGACGGCAAAGAATTCGTCGAGGCAATCGGCCCAGGACCCCAGCATGATGGCGCACAGGCCGCCGGCGATCAAACTCGTCACCCGTCCCCGTGGACGGCTGCTGAGGGTAAACAAGAACCAGATGCCCGCCATGACGGCCGTGCCGCCTTCGCAGACGATATCCATCCACTTCCAGATGGCAAACGGTTTAACGTGGCCTAGTGTGGCGTACAGAAAAAAGAACAGGGGCAATGCCAGCGCGGCGGCAATCAGACTGTTACGGTGCAACGGCAGCATGTGGGGAACCTTTAAAAGTGGTGCTGTCGCCACGATAGCGCCCGCCCATGACGGCACGATGACATACGCCACGCCCGTGCGGCAGGTGCAAACGGCTCAGCATTACCAGCGCAGCGCGTGCAAATCCGGCACGCCGCATCCCATGCGCCCTGCGGCGGCAGGTCATTTCAGCTCACCACGTTTCATTTCTGGCCGGAAAGCGTCCATCTGCCCTTGTTTTCAGGGTGGCCAGCCCTTGCCTGTCACGCAACCGTCATATTTGCTGCCTAGAATCCGCCCGGTTCCCTACCCCTAACCGAGCTCTTCATGAAAACCTTGCACACTCCGACTCCCTCCCCGCTGCGCCTGACGGCCCTGGCCCTCGCCATCATGGCCGTCTTCAGCGGTCCAAGCCAAGCACAAGCGCAAGATGCGGATGGCTTGCCGGCCGCCACCGTCGTCGTCAGCGGCCAGCGCGCCAGCCTGCGCAACGCCATCGCCGCGCAAGAGAAAGCCGACAACATCATCAGCGTCATCAGCAGCGACGATATCGGCGGCTTGCCCGATAAAAACGCAGCCGAAGCGCTGGCCCGCTTGCCGGGCGTGTCCGTGCAGCGCGACCAGGGCGAAGGCCGCTACATCACGGTGCGCGGCCTGGGGCCGGACTTGAACGCGGTGACCATCAACGGCGCGCTGGTGCCGTCGCCGGAAGCGGGCCGCCGCGCCGTGGCGCTCGACATCCTGCCGGCCGGCCTGATCCGTACACTGGAAGTCTCGAAAACGTTACTTCCAGAAATGGACGCCAATTCGCTGGGCGCCACCATCGAAGTCAAATCGCTGTCCGCCTTCGACTTGCCGGGCAAGCTGCTGTCGGCCAACGTGGGTGCCAGCCATGATGAAAAGACGGGCAAGACCAGCCCCAGCGGCGGCGCCCTGTGGGCCCAGCGCTTCCTCGATGGCAAGCTGGGCGTGGCAGCCGGCCTGAGCGCGGAAAAGCGCTCGTTCGGCTCCGATGACGTGGAAACGGGCGGCGCCTGGAGCAAGGGGAAATTATCCAGCCTGGAGTTGCGCGACTACCTGCCCGTGCGCAAGCGCGGCGCGCTGGCCGTCAATCTCGATTACCGCCCCGAAGCGGGCAACAGCTGGTTCTTGCGCTCTTTTGTGAGCGAATTTTCCGACAATGAAGTGCGCGACCGCCTGACCATCAGCAATATCGCGGGCGGCAGCCTGGCCGAAGGAGCCACAGCCAGCGCGCGCGCCGAGCGCCGCATCCGCCAGCGCAAGTACACGCAGCAAGTGCGCTCGCTGGTGCTGGGTACGCAACAGAAATCGGGCGACTGGACGCTGGACGTGAAAGGCGGCCTGAGCCGCGCCACCGAGGACACGCCGGAATCCCTGAACGACGGCCGTTTCCGCGGCCTCAGCAACTTTAGCGGCATCAGTTTCAATGGCACCGAGCAACCATTGTTGAGCGGCCCCGCCTCGCTGTACGATCCGGCCAGCTACGCGCTCAACGCCATCACCCTGCAAAAACGCTACTCGAAGGACAATGAACACCATGCACGCATCGACCTGGCGCGCAAGTTCGACATCGCCATCCTGAAGTTCGGCGCGAAAGTCAGCCGCCGCGAAAAGACCAATGACACGGACCAATGGGCGTACAACAGCAGCAAGGCCACGAGCGGCAATTACTGGGGCGCCGGTTCCACGTCAATGAGCAACTTCGTGCAAGGCCACAACCTCGATTACGACCTGGGCAACATCGGCGTGGCGCTGGACCCGGCCCTGATACGCGCCCGTGTCGCGGGCCTCGACCGTACCAAGGCGCGCCTGGCCACGGAATCGATCATCAACGACTACCGCATGCATGAAGACATCAACGCCATGTATGTGCAAAACAGCTACGACTTCGACGCCTGGCACATCCTCGGCGGCGTGCGCGCCGAGCGCACCAGCTTTGAGGCTGCCGGCTCGCAAGTGGACAGCGCCGGCGTCGCCACGCCCTTGACGCGCGAACGTTCGTACACCAACTGGCTGCCGAACCTGCAAGCCCGCTATGACGTCGATCAAAAGACCAGCGTGCGGGCCGCGTGGACGCAAGCCGTCGTGCGCGCCAACTTCAGCCAGCTGGCGCCGGGCATCAGCCTGGCCAGCAACACGGAAGCCGTGATCGGCAACCCGGACTTGAAACCGCTGAAAGCCAACAACCTGGACCTCGGTATCGAGCGGGTGCTGGGCAATGACGGCGTGATGTCGGCCTACGGTTTCTACAAGGACATCAAGAATTTTACCTACACGACGAATCTGGCCGGCACGGGTCAGTGGGCCAATTACACCTCGGCCACCTCGTATGCGAACGGCGACGCGGCCAAAGTCAAAGGCATCGAACTGGCCTACATGCAGCCGCTGCGCATGCTGCCGGCACCGTTCAACAAGTTGCTCGTCGGCGTCAACGGCACCCTGAGCACCTCAAGCGCGCAAATCGGTCGCTACGACAAGGCGAGCAAACAACAGATGAATCGCGACATCCGCCTGCCGGGCCAGTCGAACCAGGTCATGAACTTGATGCTGGGCTATGAAACGGGCCCCGTCAGCGCCCGCCTGGCCCTCAACTACAAGTCGCCGTATCTGCTGGAAATGGGCAACGATATTCTCGATCCAAGCCAGGACCATATCGTCGACAGCCAGAAGCAGCTCGATTTCTCGCTGTCGTACCAGATCAACAAGCAGTTCCAGGTGGTCTTTGAAGCGGCAAACCTGAACAACGAGAAATACTATGTCTACCAGGGCACGAAGCAATACAACGTGCAGAATGAACAATACGGCCGCACTTTCAAAGTGAGCCTGAAAGCCAGCGCCTTCTGATGATGATGTTACCTACCATGAAAAAAACCGTACTCTGCAGCGCCTTGCTGGCTGCTTTTTACCTCGCGGGCACGGTGCAAGCCGCGCCGGCCCAGGCTGTTCCTTCCTTCACACAGGAAGCGGAAGAGCTGGCCCGCCTGCCCGGCGGCGGCTGGTTGACGTTAGACAAACACGGCTTGCGCTTGTTCAACGCGGCCGGCCAGGAACAGGACCGCATCGCCGTGCGCGCCAAGCAGCTCGACACGCGCATCGATGGCGGCAAAGTGCTGGCCGTCTTCCTCGAAGCGGACACGCAGCGCCCGCTGCCCGTGACGGTCGATGTGCCGGCCGGCAAGCTGGTCAAGCTGGCGCCGTTTCCCGTGCCGACGTTTTCCGTGGAAGCATCGTGTTTGTACCGCGACGCGCAGCAGCTCGATCATCTGTTCTTGATCGGCAAGGATGGACAAGCGGAACAGTGGGTGATGCAGGGCGAACAGCGTCAGCTGGTGCGCAAGCTGGCCTTGCCGCCGCACGCGAAACATTGCCGGGTCGACGATGGCGCGCAGCGCCTGCTGGTCAGCGAGGCCAACATGGGCGTGTGGGCGTATGACGCCGAATCCGAAGGCATGGGCAAGCGCGAAGTCGTGGCCCTGCGCAAGCCGTATGGCCAGCTGGATGGCGGCGCTGGCGCGCTGGCCGTGTTGCCCGGTGGCGTGGCCGTGCTCGACGGCAAGGCGGAAAAGCTGCGCCTGTTTGCGCATGAAGCTGGCAAATGGACGGCACAGCCAGCCCAGGCGGTGGCCCTGAACGTGCGCAAAGGCGACAGCCAGCTGGCGCTGGACAAGGAATCGCTCTTACTGCGCGGCAAGAACGGTTGGCAAGCGCGGCCCTTGAAGTGGACAGGCAAGGCGGAAACCCAAGCAGCGGTAGCCTTCATCGCCCCGCAAGCGCAGACGGAACCGATGGCGCGCCAGGGCGACGCGGCCGACGACCCGGCCATCTGGCTGGCCAGCGATCCTGCCAATACGCGCATCCTCGGCACCAACAAGAAGCAAGGACTGCTCGTCTACGACCTGCAAGGTAAGCAAACTCAGCTGCTGGAAGTGGGCCGTTTGAACAACGTCGACGTGCGGCAGAACATCAGCTTTGGCGGCAGCAAGGTCGACCTGGCCGTCGCCACCCAGCGCGACGACAACAGCATGATGCTGTTTACCATCAATGCCAGCGGCGACGTGGCGGAAGCGGGCCGCTTCCCTACCGGACTGAAAAGCATCTACGGCATGTGCCTGTATCAACCGGCCGGGGGCGGCGTGCAAGCATTCATCAACGACAAGGACGGCACTTTCCAGCAATACAGCATCGGCCTGGAAGGCAACAAGTTCAGTGCGACTCTGTTGCGCAGCTTCAAGGTCGCCACGCAACCGGAAGGCTGCGTGGCCGACGACGCCAATGCCAGACTGTTCCTGGGCGAGGAAACGCGCGGCATCTGGACCACCTCGGCCGACGCCGCCAAGCCCGATGCCCTCACCATGGTCTTGCCCGTGGGAGCGCACCTGACGGCCGACGTGGAAGGCATGGCCATCTACCGCCAGCCGGGCGCCAAGGCCAACACCGGCTACCTGATCGTCTCCAGCCAGGGCGACAGCAGTTACGTGGTGCTCGACGCCAAAGCGCCGTACAAAGTGCGCGGCCGCTTCAAGGTGGGCTTTAACTTGCCGGCCGGCATAGACGGCACCTCGGAAACGGATGGCCTCGACGTCACGTCCGCCAACCTGGGCGGCGCGTATGCGCAAGGCATGCTGGTGATCCAGGACGGCTACAAGCGCCTGCCGGACGGCCCGCAGAACTTCAAGTATGTGGCGTGGAGGGATGTGGCGAAGGCCTTGAAGCTGGAGTAAGTCAGCAACAGCTGGGGCCGGCCCCTTCGGGAGCGGCCCCAGCACTATGTGCGCGGCATATCGATATGAAATGGCAGCCGCTTGCCGCATAAGTCCACCATGCCCGACACAAGCAGGCGTCGCGCCGACAATTCAATGATGTTGACGGCCGATACGTCGCCGTACTCCATCATATAGATACCCGACTCGTCCGCCTCGGCATGCGTATCGGGCATCCCGATCGCAAACGCTCCTTCCTGCCCTTGCGGCATGCGCAAGCCGTGCAGGAAAAACGCCGGCGGATACAGCGCCCACGACCATGGCGCATCATCGGGCTCGGTCAAGCGCATGAACACATCATCATCCCCATGGATATCGATGTTCAGTTCCACCATGCCAGTGCCGTCTTCTTCCAGGCGAATGCTTGATTTCGCGATATCCACTTCAAAATTGGTGTCGCCGATACTAAAAACAGTCATTCAATACTACTCCGGGTTAGAGGTAACTATACGGCGCGACAGGCAGCAAGTGCGGCTGCAATCGGTGATTGCAACACTGTAAGCTGAATCTGTCGTGACAGAGATGGTCTGCATCGGCTCAACATCATGATGGCAATGATTAACATCGACAGCTTGTCGGTCATCTTTACACTTGCTCCTCGACTGCCACGGGCAATTTCTGAGCAACCCTTGATTTAACAGCGCTCCCACGGACTGGCATGGTTAATGCGTAGCGAGTCCCATGATGCCAACCCGGGAATTTCCATGCTCAATACACTACACAAATCGTTCGCTGGCGCGCTGGCCGCACTCATACTGCTCGCGCTCGCGCTCGCACACAACGCGCACGCGCTGCCGCTACTCACGCTCACGCCAACACAGACCACCATGCCGGTCTCGGCCGGTGGCAGCGTCCAAATCACCGGCAGCATCATCAACCGGACCAACACGGCGCTGGACGCGACTGACCTGTTCCTGAATTTCGGCAATTTCGATCCAGGCGCGCTGACGCCACAGCAAACGTTGGGACTGGTCCTGTTCAGCATTCCCAGTTTTTCGTTCAGGGACAATGTTGCCCTGTTCACTATCGACGTGGCGGCCAACGCGCTGCCCGGCGCGCATACGCTCGACGTGATGCTGCAGGACCTTAGCGGCAACTTCTCCGACGTCGTCAGCTTCAGCTTCCTGGTCGACCAAGTGGTGGCCGTATCGGAGCCGCCCACGCTGGCCATCATGCTGGCCGGCCTGGCCGGCATGACCGGCATGACCGGCATGATGCTTTGCCGTACTCACTCCAACCATGGGGGCAATCATGGCTAGCAAGCCACAGATCGTCACGGGCAACGCCACGGTCATCAACACCGGCGAAGACGTCATCGTCTCGGTCACTGTGACCAACATCGGCAGCGAGACCGCCAGCAAGGTATTCCTGACCGGCGCCACATTGGGTGCGGCACCGCGTATCAGTCCGCAGAATTTTCCAGTGTACATCGGTAGCCTGACGAACGAAGGAAGCGGCAGCATAGGCGCCAGATTCAGCCACATTGGGCTAACGCCCGGCCAGCAATATCTGCTGACCCTGCGCGGCACCTACGAGGCCGGCGGCACGCTGGGCTTCGTCGTCAATCGCTATGTGATGATTCCGCAGCCGGCGCCGTATGCCTCGCCGCGTCTGCGCTCGCATGTGAACGTACTGCTGAGTAACGCCACGTGGACCTACACCATCTTCAACGACGAGCCGCTGGGCAGCTCCTTGTACATCGCCGCCTTCCACCTCGACATCGTGGCACCCACCACCGTCACCGGCACGCCAAACGGCTGGCAGTCCGAGTCCGACCTGATGACCTATGTGGGCTGGATTTCCGGTGATGCCCATATCGCGCCCCAGCAAGCGCTTGGCGGTTTCGAGATCCAAAGTCCGACCGGGCGCTCCGAGTCCACCTCCTACAGCCTGATCTCCTGGGACCATGCGGCCAACAATGCCGGACCGGTGGGGCTGGACACGGTACTGTCGCCATCCAGAGCACGTTAGGTGAACCACATGAAAACCTCAGACCATACAATACTCGATGACATCGCACGCACGCTCGCTGGCGTCACCTCGCGCCGCGCCGCACTGAAAATGGTCGTGTTCGGCCTGGGCGGCATGACCCTGGCCCGGTTCGGTATCGGCAACGCTTGGGCGGCGCGCAATTGCCTGTGCAATAACCGCGTGTACGACTCCGCCCTTGCCTGCTGCACGCCCAACGGCGTGGTGCAAAAGCACCCCATTGCCAATCTGGCGCACTGCCCTTCCCGCACCGCCAACCTGACGCATACCTGCACCGCCAATGGTTGCGGCGCGGCCGGATCGTGGGTGCCGCCGCCGCAAAGTTACTTCGGCGTCAGCTTCGTTCCCGCTTGTAATACTCACGATTGTTGCTATGACAAGTGCAACGAGAACAAGACAGCGTGCGATACCAGCTTCCTTAGCGCGCTTAACGCTATTTGCACCGCCGCCTTTCCCGGCACGGGCAGCATACAGAACATCAAGCGCGGCGGTTGTCTGTCCCAGGCGCAGACCTATTACACCGCGGTGTCCTCGTATGGCCAAAACGCGTATGACGACGCCCAGAGGCTCTCGTGCGACTGCTGCCCGCCTGAGGCTTGCCGCACCTGCGCCGGCGGCAGTTGCGGCGCCTTCCCGGCATGCGTCGGTGGCGGCGACTGCGTGTGCTTTACGACGCCGAATGGCTCGGGCGTCTGCGTGCACGGCAATACTCCTTGTGCCGGTTTGCCCACCTGCAGCTCCAACGACGATTGCCCACCGGGATACGGTTGCGCCGGCTCAAATTGTTGCGGCGGTACCGCACTGTGCGGGCCACTGTGCTCCGACCTGACGAACTCATCGACCATCTCGCCGTTTGGTGGCGCTCGACGTTACGATGGACCTACCCTGGGAGGAAAGAGATAATGGACGCATTTATATTGCCATGCACCGTCTTACGCCTGCTGTTAGCCGGCGTCTTGCTGATGGCCGCTGCCGGCAAGCTGCTGCACCGGCAAGCGTACGCTCAAACGCTGGCGGAATTCGGTATTCCCACTGCGTTGCGGCCGCAGCTGGCGTGGCTGATGCCGATGTGCGAACTGGCGATCGCCTTCATGCTGACGCTGGCGATGTCCACGTGGTGGAGCGCCATCGCCGGCGCCGCACTGCTGGCGCTCTACAACGCCGTGCTGGCGTACAAGCTGCTGCAGGGCCAGCGGCCCAGTTGCAACTGCTTCGGTCAGCAGGACGCCACGCCGATCGGCCCCACTACGCTGCTCAGGAACGGGGTACTGCTGTCGATGGCGGGCGCATTGATTTACGCTGGTCCGGCATACGCGCATGCGCCTTTATGGCCGCATCTGGCCGAGATATTGCTCACGGCGCCGACGCTGTCGCTATGCGTCGCCGTGATGGCGCTGCAATGGTGGCTGCTACAGCATGCGCTGCGCCAGAACGGGCGCCTGATCTTGCGCATGGATACGCTGGAGCTGCGACTCGACGCCGCCAACATTGAGCCACTGCATGCGGTCGAGATGCGGCCGCGCGGACTGGCAATCGGCAGCATGGCGCCGGACTTCGCGCTGCCGGAAATGGGCACCGGCGAATCGATTACGCTGGCGCAGCTCAGGTCTGCCGGCCTGCCGGTGCTGCTGGTATTTTCCGACATCGCCTGCGGCCCTTGTGCCGAACTGGCGCCGCGCATTGAGCGTTGGCATCGGCAATACCAGGGTTGCATCAGCATCGCCGTCATCCTGCGCGTCGATGCCGGACAGCTGCACCGTCCACATACGGCCGGCTCCTGCACCACGCTGCTGCAAGAGGACCGCAAGGTATCCGAGCGCTACGACGCGCTGGTGACTCCGAGCGCTGTTCTCGTGTCCGCCGAGGGAACGATCGCATCGCATCTGGCGCTGGGATCAAAAGACATATACGATCTACTGGAGTCAACCGCACCGCAGATCGATGAAAACCGGAATATCGCCGCTTAAATCCCCACGACAGGCAAGCCGGCTACTGCTGACGGTTGGCATTTGCCTGCACCTGATCACCGCATTATTTCTGGCCAACGGTGGCGGCGTCGTCTTTCGGGCGGCGCTTTGCGCCTGGTCGCTGGCGCCCTACCTATTGCTGGCACTTGCGCAACAGCGCAGCAAGACTTGCGGCGCTCTGCTAGCCGGCGCCTTGCTGATGCTGCTGCTGGACGCGCACACCTTCTGGTCGGTATTCGTGGCCCCGCAAAGCTCCACTGCCGCATTGGCTCTGCTAATGGCGCCGTTGTTCAACCTGTTCTGCATAGCGCCGTTATCGATTGCAGCCAACGTGTGGCTGGGCCGCAGGCGATAATTGTTACCGATGTTAAGAATCAAAATGCTAAAGGCCGTTCGATCAGCAAGGGCTCTTTCTGTCCATGCGCAAGCAATGCTACAACTGTAGCGTATTTTGCAACATGGTCTCCAGAAAAGAAGCCGCGATCCACCCGCCATGTCAGCAAACGCACAGTGAAATCTCCGCAGCTTACCAATCTGCCAGCGACTGCCAGCCTCAGGCGTATTAAAATACCGCCCCATGACCTCCCCCGCCTCGACCTCCCCTCTCCCCGACAGCATTTTGCTCCCTTCGCTGGCCGTATTGGGAGGGCAGATTTCCGTCAACCTGGGGGCGGCGATTGCGAAAAACCTGTTTCCTGTCATTGGCGTGGAGGGGATTACGGCGTACCGGGTGGGGTTTTCAGCCTTGATTTTGCTGGCCATCTTCCGGCCATGGCGTTTCCGGCTGACGCGCAAGGATGTGCTGAACTTGCTGGTCTACGGTTCCGTGCTGGGATTGATGAACTTGCTGATTTACCGGGCGTTTGCGTTGATACCGATCGGCATTGCCGTCGCCATCGAGGTGACGGGGCCGCTGGCCGTGGCCATGCTGTCATCGCGCCGGCCGCGCGATTTGCTGGCCGTGGCATGCGCCGTGTTCGGCCTGTATTTATTGCTGCCACTGCAGGGCAGCCCGGGCAGCCTGGACCCTGTCGGCGTGGCCTATGCGCTGGGGGCGGCACTGTGCTGGGCGCTGTACATCATCTTCGGCAAGCGTGCCTCGACCTTGCAGGGCGGGCAAGCCGTGGCTTGGGGCATGACGGTGGCGGCCATGGTGACGGTGCCCATCGGCATCACCTATTCGGGCACGGCCCTGCTGGCGCCGTCGATTGCCTTGATGGGCCTGGCCATTGCCATGCTGTCCAGCGCCCTGCCGTACTCGCTGGAAATCTTTGCCCTGCGCCGTTTGCCCCAAGGCGTGTTCGGCATGTTCAGCAGCGCTGCGCCCGCCGTCAGCGCACTGGCCGCCATGGCCGTGCTGGGAGAACTGCTGAGTCTGACGCAGTGGCTGGCCATCGCCTGCATCGTGTTCGCCTCGGCCATGGCGGCGTTGGGCGCCCAGGGCGGCAAGCGCTAGAGCGGCATTCCCCCCTCCTGCACCGCTGTCTGCGCCGCTTCCTCGTATCCAAGTCCGTGCTGGCGAGCAGGTTTTGACGTGCGCCTGTAAAATGCGTCATCGCTTGCCACACATTGCCACACATTGCCACACATCGCATGCCCGCCTCACCGATGACATCCACCTTTCGCTCGCTCTTCTCTCTTGCCTCCGCAGGTCTGCTGCTGACGCAGGCCGCCATCACGCAGGCCGCCACCGCTCCCGCCAACCTCACGGGCAATGCCGAAGCGGGCAAGATGGCGTTTCGCAAGTGCGCCTCCTGCCATCAGGTAGGGCCATCGGCGCGCGGCGGCTTCGGTCCCAAGCTGACAGGCGTGATCGGCCGCAGAGCCGGTGCTACCACCGACTATAAATACTCGGCGGCCATGAAAAACGCGAACATCGTCTGGACCGAGCAAAACCTGACCGGCTTCCTGAAAGCGCCCAGCGACTTCATTCCCGGCAATAACATGCGTTTCTGGGGCATTGGCAATGCGCAGCAAGTAGCTGACCTGCTGGCCTACCTGCGCACGCAATAACGCCGTCCCATTTGCACAGGCAATGGAGCCATGACGCCAGATCAAGCTTCCAGCGCTTGCAACACCCCTTTGCGCTTTTTGTGCGCGGCCTCGTAGGCACGCAGCCGCTTGCGCTGGGCCTCAGACAGGCCATCCAACTTGTCGCGGATCTGCGCCACCGTCAACTGCGGGTAACCGGCGATGGGCAAGTCCTGCTGTGACGCATCGGCGCCAGCACCGCCAGCTTTCTTTCGCTGCTGCGCCTCGCTCGTTTCACCGGACTGAGCCCTTTGCTTGTTCACGATGCGCGCCGCGACTTCTTGCTCGCGGCCCGGATAGCGTCCTTCCTGCTTGAAGTCCTTTTCCAGCTTCCTGAATTCGCGCTCGCGCTTGGGATTGGCACCGACAGGCATACGCCCCCCTAGGGCTTGGCTGGCAGCTTGCGCACGCACAGGTAAATGGAATACACCGCCGCCAGCCCCACCAGCACATATACGCCGCGCGAAGCCGTCGTCATGGCGCCGAGGATGCGGGCCACGATGTCGATGTCGAACAAGCCCACCAGCGCCCAGTTCAAGCCGCCCACGATCAGCAGGATCATGGAGATCCAGTCGACCACGTTCAGACGCTTTGCCGTCATTTCCTCGTTTGCCGCACCGTCCGATCCTGCCTGAATATTCGCCATCTCAGCCTCCTGTAAGAAGATACGACCCGCCGCCGGGTCTGTGCAGAAATCAGTGTAGGCGCGGCACCGCCATGCGCCAGTCGGACGATACCGGGGTTCGAGGTAGGACGAGTCTGGAATGAGGAGGGTGATTTTATCTGGCAATCATTTCGACAATCGTTGCCCACTGTTGCTAAACAAGCAGTGACAAATTCCAATATGGAAATATTTATAGATTACTTAGTATTGCACTGCTACACTCATTTCACCCCCGGCAACGTCAGGGGCAACAGC
Organism: Janthinobacterium sp. 64; assembly: GCF_002813325.1. NCBI lineage: Bacteria > Pseudomonadati > Pseudomonadota > Betaproteobacteria > Burkholderiales > Oxalobacteraceae > Janthinobacterium > Janthinobacterium sp. 64. Next base: position 1,067,293 of record NZ_PHUG01000001.1, read on the forward strand.
GCCGCACCGACCCGCTCGCATGGGCTGCGGTCACCATGGGACAACAGCTGAGGGGACATGAATATTTCAAACATACGCATCGGTGTACGCCTGACAACGGGTTTTTTGCTGGCATCGCTATTGCTGGCCGTGGTCGTCGGCATCAGCACGTGGCAGCTGGCCACGGTGAGCGGGGAAATCGACGGCAGCGTGAACCAGCGCTATGCGCGCATCGAGCAATTGCAGGCCACGCGCAAGCGCACGCAGGAACAACCCGCCCTGCGCGACATCGACCAGCAGATCGCCACGCAATCGGCGCAGATGCGCACGGCAGCCGAGGCCGCCATGGCCCGCGCGCACGATACCAGCGTGCTGATCATCGTGCTGGGCCTGATCGGCGGCTTGCTGAGCCTGGTTACGGCCTGGTTCATCAGCAGCGGCATCGTGCGGCCCCTGCGGCACGCCGTCAAGGTGGCGCGCAAGGTGGCCGGCGGCGACCTGAGCGGCAATATCCGCGTCGAATCCGGCGATGAGGTGGGCCAGTTGCTGCAAGCGCTGAAAGACATGAATGCCAGCTTGATCACTATCGTGGGCGACGTGCGCGGCGGCACGCAGGACATCGCGGGCGCCTCGGGCGAAATTGCCGCCGGCAACCTGGACCTGTCGCAGCGCACGCAGGCGCAAGCCAGTTCGCTGGAGCAGACGGCCGCCTCGATGGTAGAGCTGACTGGCACCGTCAAGCAAAATGCGGACAATGCGCGGCAAGCCAACCAGCTGGCCCAGTCAGCCGCCGACGTGGCCGGCAAAGGGGGCAAGGTGGTGGCTGAAGTAGTCGACACCATGAGTTCGATCAATGCTTCATCGAAAAAGATCGTCGATATCATCGGCGTCATCGACGCGATCGCCTTCCAGACGAATATCCTGGCCCTGAATGCGGCCGTGGAAGCGGCACGCGCAGGCGAACAGGGACGCGGCTTTGCCGTCGTGGCCGCCGAAGTGCGCACCCTGGCCCAGCGTTCGGCCGGCGCGGCGCGGGAAATCAAGCAGCTGATCGGCGACTCCGTCGAGCGGGTCGACGCGGGCGCGCGCCTGGTCGATACGGCGGGCGCCACCATGCGCGACATCGTGGCCAGCGTGCATCGCGTGACGGACATCATGGGCGAAATCAGCATGGCCAGCGGCGAACAATTGTCCGGCATCGAGCAAGTCAATGCCGCCATCGTGCAGATGGAGCATGTGACGCAACAGAACGCCGCGCTGGTGGAACAGGCGTCAACGGCGGCGGCCAGCATGCAGCAGCGCGCCCAGCAACTATCGGGCACGGTGGGCATCTTCAAGCTGAGCCGTGACCAGCTTCCCACCCAGGCGGCGCACGGCATCAGCCTGGTGGCCGTTCAGGCTACCCAAGCGGTTACCGCGTCTGCAAACCGGCCTGCCGCAAGCGTTAGAGCGCGGCTGAAAGCCTGAGTTCCCCGCCTGCGTTCCCCACTATAGTTGCTTGTACATGATGGTGGTGGCGTCCAGCCGGTCGCTGGCAGGCGCCAGCGCATAGGCGGGGATGCTGCCCGCCACCACGTAGCCGAGCGACAAATACAGCGCTTGCGCATGGTCGCCGCTGCGCGTGTCCAGGGTCAGCAGACTGCGCGGCAAGCGGCGCGCCGGTTCTTCCAGCGCCTGCATCAACTGGCGGGCGAGGCCGAGGCGGCGGTAAGCGGGCGCGACCAGCAGCTTGCGCACTTCGGCCCGGTGCGCCTGGTTGGGATTGGTATCCCAGTCCAGCTGCACGGCGCCAGCCACCCGACCATCGACTTCGGCCACCAGCAGCAGGCGCACGCCGCGCGTGACGGCCGGCAACACGTTATCCGTCCAGAACGCCTGGCTGGCCGCCACGTCGAAGGGAAGAATAAAACCGATGCTGGCACCGTCGTGCACGCAGGCGTGCAGCAGCGCGCCCAGTTCCGGCAAGCTGGCGAGAATATCGGTGGGCGAAAAATGGCGTAGCGATGCGGGCATGGTGGCCTCAGACAAGAAAGAGAAAGTAGCGGGCGCCGCTGTCTGGCGGCGTCGCAAATGCGCTGACGCCCTGCAACTGGTAGCGCAGGCAATCGCCAGGCATTAAATCGTGCGAGCGGCCGTCGACGGTCACGTTCAGCTTGCCTTCCTGCAGCAACAGGTGGTGTTCCATACCGGGCCGGGGCGTCGCCGCGTAGGTGATCGTCACGCCCGCGCCCAGCTCGCATTCGAGCGCTTCGCCGGCCAGGGCGCGCGACGGGGGCGAGACGCAGCGGCGGATAAAACCGCTGTCCGGGTCCGTCCACACGGTTTGCTCAGCCCGCCGCAGCAGCGGTGGAAAATCGTCTTCCACCATGCGCAGCAGGCGCGACATGGCCAGGCCATACGCGGCGCACAGCTTGCCCAGCACGTTTGTCGTCGGGCTGACTTCGCCATTTTCCAGGCGCGACAGGGTGGCGCGGCTGACCTGGCTGAAAGTGGCCAGCTGGTCCAGCGACCAGCCCCGCTCCACGCGCAACTGTTTCAGGCGCGCCGCCAGGCGCTGTTCCGTATCGTTCTCTATGAGTGCAGCATTTTCCATATAAGAGAATTTATCCCATATATGGAAAAACATCAAGCCAGGCGCGAGGCGTGGCGGCACAGCTCCAAGAATCCCGTCAAACGGGGCGAGAGGATCTTCCTGGACTGGCGAATCAGATAAAAGTTGCGCTCCAAGGGCGGCAGCATGGTGTCCAGTTCCACCAGTTGTCCGCTGGCCAGCAGATCGGCCACCACCACGCGCGACAGGCAGGCGATGCCGAGACCGGCCGCCGCGCCATATTTGATGGCTTCCGAGTTACTGAATTCGCCTGCGGCGCGCAGATAGTGCAGATACGGCACCAGCGCCTGCTCCACGGCTTCGCGCGTGCCCGAGCCCGCTTCGCGCAGCAGCCAGCCCGCCTGGTTCAGCTCCGCAAAGCTGAGCAGATGATGCAGCTGCGCCAGCGGATGCGTGGGCGCGGCCACGATCAGCATCTGGTCCGTCAGCCACGGCTCCACGAGCAAGCCCGCTTCATGGCACGGCCCTTCGATCAGGCCGATATCGACACGGAACTCCGCCACGGCGGCGGCGATGTCGGCCGTGTTGGCAATCGTCACTTGCGGGATGCTGCGCCCGTACTGCTGCGCCGCCTGGGCCAGGATCTGCGGCAGCAGATAAATGCCTATCGTCGTGCTGGCGCCGATCTGCAGGCTGACGGGCACGGACGGGTCGGCGCCCGCGAACTGGCGTTCGATGCTGGCGGCCCCGTCGCGCATCTGCCGCGCCTGCGGCAGCAGCAGGCGGCCATTGTCGTTGAGCAGCAATCGCTTGCCCACCCTGTCGAAAAGTTGTGCGCCCAGCAAGGTTTCCAGCTCGTTCAGGGCCGCGCTCGTGGCCGATTGCGACAACGCAATCAACTCGCCAGCCGCGCTGGTGCTGCCCGTGTCCGCCACGGCGAGGAAAATCTGCAACTGCCGCAAGGTCAACGCCATCTCGCATACTCACTTAATAGGTTAAAGATACAAAAACAATCCGTTTTACCATTTAATCGGCGAACTGTACAGTCATGCCATACGAACCAAGAACCATGGAGTACGGCATGTCTTCCTTATCCACAACAACTACAACAAGTGTCAGCGACCGCTATGGCCGCCTTCTGCCGGGCCTGCTGCTGAGCGGCGCCATCGCCTGGGGCGCCATCGCGCTGGGCAAGCTGGAATGGATGCAAAGCCACGGCATGAGCGCCCTGACCCTGGCCATCATGCTGGGCATTGTGCTGGGCAACAGCGTGTATGGCCGCCTGGCGCCCGCCTGCGGCGCGGGCGTGGCCTTTTCCAAGCAGACTTTATTACGACTCGGCATCATCCTGTACGGCTTCCGTTTGACCTTCCAGGATATCGGGCAAGTGGGCCTGGCCGGCATCGCCATCGACGCGCTGGTGCTGGCGTCCACGTTTGGCCTGGCCATGTTCCTCGGCACCACAGTGTTCAAGCTGGAACGCAACTGCGCCATCCTGATCGGCGCGGGCAGCTCGATCTGCGGCGCGGCGGCCGTGATGGCGACGGAACCCGTCGTCAAGGGGCGCAGCGAAGACGTCACCGTGGCCGTCTCCACCGTTGTTGTGTTCGGCACCATCGCCATCTTTTTGTATCCCGTGCTGTACCAGCTGAATCAAGGCTGGCAGGTGCTGGGCGCCACGCCCACGGCGTTCGGCGTGTACATCGGCTCGACCGTGCATGAAGTGGCGCAAGTGGTGGCAGCCGGCAAGTCCATCGGGCAGGAAGCGGCGAATGCGGCCGTGATCGCCAAGATGGTGCGCGTGATGATGCTGGCGCCGTTTCTCGTCATCCTGTCGGCGGTGCTGGCACGCGGCAAGGCCAAAGCTGGCAGCCACGACAAGGCCGCCAAGCTGGCCATTCCCTGGTTCGCCTTCATTTTTATCGGCGTGGTCGCCTTCAATTCGCTGGGCTTGCTGCCAGCGGGCACCGTCGCCACCATTACCGAACTCGATACGGTCCTGCTGGCCATGGCCATGGCGGCCCTGGGCTTGACGACGCATATGTCGGCCATCCGCCGCGCCGGCATCAAGCCCCTGCTGCTGGCCGGCTTGCTGTTCTGCTGGCTGATCGCCGGTGGCGCCGCCATCAACCACGTGGTCGCCAGCCTGTTTGCCTGAAGCTGAGCCTGGTTCAGGCCGGGGCCGCTGACGCAGGAGCCGAAAACTTCGTACAATAGATGTGTTTTGACTCTCAATCCGGCTTCGGCCCCACCCAGGAACATCCATGCATCTCTCGAACTGGCTGCTTTTCTGCAGCGTCGCCCTGCTCGTCACGTTTTCTCCCGGCCCGGCCGTCTTGCTGGCCATCTCGAATGCTATCGCCGTCGGCCCGCGCCGCGCGATGATCAGCAGCATGGGCAATGGTTTTGGCTTGTTCATCATTTCCGGCGTGGCCATGGCCGGCATGGGCGTCGTGCTGGCCACCTCGGCCACGGCCTTCATGCTGCTGAAGCTGGCTGGCGCTCTGTACCTCGTGTATCTGGGCATCAAGCAATGGCGCAGCAAGACCAGCGTCGTGGCCGATGCCCCCGTGGTGGCCGGCGCGGCGAATCCCAATTCGTTCTGGAAACTGTTCCGCCAGGGCTTGACGGTGGCGCTGACCAATCCGAAAGCTATTTTGTTCTTCTCGGCACTGTTCCCGCAATTCATCACGCCGGGCGAACCGGTGGCCATCCAGTTCACCGTGCTGACGACCTCGTTTGTGGCCTGCGCCATGCTGGCCCACTTGTTCTACGCCAACCTGGCGCGCCTGCTGAAAACCCAGCTGGCCACGCCGGGCCGCGCCAAGCTGTTCAACCGCATCACGGGCGGCGCCTTCGTGCTGCTGGGCCTGAGCCTGCTGCGCTTGCGCGCCAAGGCGGCGTAACTAGTCCTTTTCCGTCAAAAACGCCTCGATGCTGGCCGCCAGGGCCAGCGGCGTTTCATTCATCGGATAGTGTCCCGCATTGCCCAGTACTTCCAGCCGGGCTTGCGGGTACCTCGCCAGATAGGTGCGGCGCATCAAGTCCGCATCGAAACGGGGATCGTGTTCGCCCACCAGCGCCAGCAACGGTAGTGCCACGCGCGCGGCCTTGATTTCCTCACTAAAATCCGTCCCGCTCCAGGCGAGGAAATAAGCGGCAAACGCGGCCGTATCCGCACTTTCCCACGAGTACTGCGCCTTCCAGTCCAGCCAGGTGGCAGGCAAGCGCCCTCCCGTGCTGCGGTTGATGATGGCGCGCCGCGCTTGCTTATTGCCGCTGGCATCGAGAAACAGTTGCCGCGCCGCCGCGTCAAAGTCCACGCCGCAACTGGGCACGGGCGCCACGGCCACCAGTTTGCGCAGGCGCAAGGGCGCCAGCAAGGCCAGCCGTTCCAGCGCCATGCCACCCATCGAGTGGCCCACCACGCTGAAGGTGGCCAAGCCCAGCGCATCTGCCAGCGCCAGCGCGTCGCGGGCGACCTCTTCCATCGAATACTGTCCCGCCGCGCCGCGCATGCCGCCATAGCCGCGATTGTCCATGAAGACATAGCTGAAAGCGTCGCCGTCGAGGGCCGCTTCCATCGGCGCAAACGCGTGCGCGTCGCCAAACCAGCCGTGCAGGACGATGACGGCGTGGGGCCCATGGCCTATGCGATGATAGCTATTGTGCATGTTCACTCCCGAAAAAGAGTGCATGGTAAGCGGTCTTTAAACGGCCTGCCTTCGATAGCAGGTCAAATACTGTAGAGTGTGGGCCATGGATGATTTTTATACGGAAGTGCCGCGCCCCTTGATCGCCACGGCGCGCGACTATGCGGCTGATGCCGTCTTTCCCAGCCACAGCCATGCGCGCGGGCAATTCGCCTATGCGGCGCGCGGCGTCATCAGCGTGCACACGCCGCAAGGCAACTGGCTGGTGCCGCCGCAACGGGCTTGCTGGGTACCGGCAGGACTCGTCCACGGCATGCACATGCATGGTGGCGTGAGCATGCACAATGTCTTCATTGACGAGGCAACGATCGCCAGGATGGACTTGCCATCCGAATGCCAGGTGATCGATGCCTCGCCCCTGCTGCGCCAGTTGCTGGCCGAGGCAGTAATGGTCGACGCCCTGTATGCGGAAGCGTCGCGCGCCGGACGATTGATGGCCTTGCTGCTCGATGAAATCGCCGCCATGGCGCCCCTGCCCCTGAGTGCGCCCCTGCCGCAGGAACCGCGGCTGGCACGGCTGTGCATGGACATGCTGCAGCAACCGAGCCTGGACAGCAAGCTCGATGCGATGGCGGCGCAAGCAGGCATGAGCCGGCGCACCTTTACGCGCCAGTTTCGCGCCCAGACGGGCCTGGCCTTTGCCCAATGGCGCCAGCAAGCATGTTTGCTGGCCGCCATCACGCGGCTGGCCGAGGGGCACGCCGTCACCCGGGTCGCGCTCGACCTCGGCTATGCCAGCCCCAGCGCCTTCACGGCCGCCTTCCGCCGCGTGCTGGGCCAGGCGCCCAGCGAGTATCTAGCCTAGGAAATCATGGCGGCGATGCGCTGGCCCAGCGCCTGCGCCAGTTTCTGCACATGGTAGCCATCGACAAAGCCGTGGTGCGCCTGCGCGGAAAACGGCACGCGCATGCGTCCGTCTTTCTGCGCGGGGCCGAACTTGCCCCAGGTAAAGGTCGGGATGTCGGCATCGCGGTGGCGGCAGATCGGGTGCTCGATGGCCGCCAGTTCCAGCCAGGGCAGGCAGGTGATGAAAATATTGTTGCGCTGCTCGCGCTCGCTCTCTCCCTCGCCCGTGTTGATCAGCGCGCAACTCGCTTCGGCGAGGCGCTTCGCTTCCAGGCTGCGCACGATGAATACATCAAGCTGGTCCGTCATGGTGAAACGCGTGTAGTTGAGGTTCTCGTCGCCATTGATGACGGTGTACGAGGCAGGGAAATCGTCGATGCGTATCACTTCGCCCTGGTAGATGCGGTACATGAAATTGTCGATTTCCCTGACCGTATTGAGCAGGCAAAACAGGAAAAAATGAAACACGGGGATGTTCCGCGCCTTGCAGTACGGCCGGAAGTCCGGCACGTCGAGCTGGAAGTTGATGTTGACGAGGGGATTGTCGAACGCGCGGAACAGATCATAGCGGTCGCGCCGCTTTTCAAAATTTTTCATGCGACGAGTGTAGACGATGGTGGTGCTGGCGGGCAAGTCACGCCGTATCGGCTTGCCAGTAACCTGCCAGGGCGGCCAGGGCATCCTGTCCAGGCAGGCTCTCATCCACCTGTACGACAAACGTCAGGAATTGCACGACGGCCTGTCTTTGCGCCGCATTGAAGCCGGCGTACTTCGCGATCGCATACGCGCGCGAATCCTGGTTCCGTTCAGACGGTGAAAGCGCATGTACTGTCATTCCGAGCACATCTGTTTCCCAGCTTGCCCGATGCTGATATGCCACAGCGTAGCGCATGTATGCCGGCAAATAATACAGAAATTCCTCAGCCTCCATATGCGCGAGCAAACCTTCGCCCTCCTCGATTTCAGCATCGGGAATCTCTTGCCAGATCGAATCGACTCGATCCCTGCCGCTTGCAGCCCATTCCCTCTCGCTGATGTCCTCCGACATACCGTATTTATCCGTCAAGAGAAATTGACGCAAAGATGTTTCCGGGCGCTGCGTACCAGCGAACGCGCGTTCAATGCAGGCAATCAGGCTGGCCGCGTCCGCCGCGGCCGTCGATACTTTATCTGAACAACTCATTAAAAATCCTTGGATATCCCCAGAAGCGCCCGGGCCACCTCGGCCACGCCCTCTTCCACCTCACCAGGCGTCGGCATCAGGGCGAAGCGGGTCAATTCCCCGTTCAAGGCATGCTGCGTATCGTGTTTATCGCGCGGCAATGGCAGAGTCATGCGTGGTGTCATATGGCGGCGCCTTGTGCCAGTCCCCGCTGCACCTTCCACGCCAGCGGCAAGGTCAGCAGCAATACGGCCGCCAGCGCCAGCAAGGCCGTGGGCACGCTGGTATGGTCGCCCAATGCGCCGAACAGCACGGGCGACAGCGCCCCGCCGCCGATGGTGCCCGTGTAAAACAGGGCAAACGCGTGCTCGCGCTTGCCGGCCTCGGCCAGTTCCGGCACGGCGCCGTACAGCACGGACGAAGTGCCGTTCAGCGCCAGCCCCAGCAGGGGCAACATGGCCATGACGCCGGCCAGCGGCAGCCACAGGGCCGCAACGATCAGCAGCGAGGTCATCGATTCTGTCAGCCACACGGTCTTCATCATGCCGATGCGCGCCCCCAGGTAGCCGCACAGCAGCTTGCCGAAGGCGCCGCCGACGAACAGCAGAGAGAGCGCCACGCCGATGCCGGCCGTGCCCGCGCCCTTGCTTTTCAGCAGGAATGGCAAAAAGGTGAGAAAACCCATGCGCACGGCGCTGTCCAGGGCGCCCGTCGCCAGCAGCGCTCGGAAGCTTGCTTTGGAGCCTCTGCCAGTGACGGGTTTGACCGCTGTCTTCTGGCTGGCCTGGATGTCTTCCGGTTTCGGCAGCAGCCACCACAGCAAGCCGGCCGCCGCCAGCCCCAGCAAGCCCAGCAGCGAGACGCTGGCTTGCCAGCTGCACACCAGCAGCAGCAAGCCCACCAGCGCGGGGATCAGGGTCTTGCCGATGTCGCCGGCAAAGTTGTAGTGCGACAGCGCTTCCTTCACGCCGCCGCCCGCCTCGTGCGTATCGGTGACGATGGACGAGGCCAGCGGATGCTGCGTGCTGGCACCCAGGCCGCCCAGCAGCAAGGCGAGCAGCAGCATGGCCAGACCGCCCGCCTGCCCCGCGACCAGGTAGGCCACGCCGGCCAGCGCCGTGCCGCCCACCAGCATGCGTTCGCGTCCCCAGCGCCTGGCCATGCGGCTGGCCAGCAGCTGGAAACCGGCCATCATGCCCGAGTACGATCCCCGCAGCAGGCCCACCATGGCGTAACTGATGGCAAACTGCGCCTGCCAGATGGGCAGCAGCACATAGATTACGTCCGTCAAACCGTCATGCACGGCATGCGCGCTGCAGGCGGCGAACAGCGAACGGCGGCGGCGCGATTTGTCGGAAGGATGGGCTTCGGCAGACAAGGCGGCAATGGATGGTTCGGTCATGACTGTACATGCGGGGCATCAGGAGGCGATCAGCTTACTACAAATTGCAAATTGGCATCTTTGCCGTCTCGCCAGCTACTTGCCAGTCCTGACCTGGTCCTCCCACTGTGGGCTTGCGTCACAAATTACGCCGCGCCGACGCCATCGCGTGGTATAACTACGCTGAATTTTCATCAGAAGCGGTGCAACCATGACGTCCTCCAGCGATACATCGGGCCAGACCGGGAAAAAGGCAGGCTGCAGCCAGTGCCGGGACGCCGGGCCGCTCGGCTTCGATTTCACCTTTGCCTATCAACCGATCGTCGAACTGTCCACGCGCTCGATCTTTGGCCACGAAGCGCTGGTGCGCGGCCCCAACGGCGAGTCGGCTTACTCGGTCTTGTCCCAGGTCAATGACGAAAACCGTTATGTGTTCGACCAGGCTTGCCGCGTGCGCGCCATCGAAGGCGCGGCCCGGCTGGGCATCCAGGAATATCTGTCCATTAATTTCTTGCCAAATGCCGTGTACCGTCCCGAAGCGTGCATTCAGGCCACCTTGGCGGCGGCGCGCGAGCACAACTTCCCCATCCGCCGCATCATCTTCGAGGTAACCGAGGGCGAAGAAGTGCGCGACCGGCCTCACCTCGTCAACATTTTTCATGAGTATCGCCGCTTCGGCTTCCAGACGGCCATCGACGACTTCGGCGCCGGCTACGCGGGACTGACCCTGCTGGCGGAATATCAGCCGCACATCATCAAGATCGACATGGAACTGGTGCGCGGCATTGAGGCCAGCGCGCCCAGGCAGGCGATCGTCAGGGGCATCGTCGCCATTTGCAAGGAACTCAACATTCAAGTCCTGGCCGAGGGCATCGAAACGGCCGCCGAACGCGATTGCCTGAGGACGATGGGCATCGACTTGATGCAAGGCTATCTATTTTGCAAGCCGGCATTGATGGCTATCGGCGTGATCGACCCGGCAGCGTGGTGACAGGCGGCAGTCACCACGCCCCGAGCTGTTCCAGCCTTACTTGCCCATCGCATCCTTCTTCATCTCGTCCTTTTTCATTTCATCCTTCTTCATGCCGTCTTTCGCCATGGCATCTTTTGCCATGCCATCCTTGGCCATGTGATCCTTTTTCATGTGTTTCTTGGCCATCGGCTTGTGCATGCCGTCCTTGTCCATCGCATCCTTGTGCATGGCGTCGGCCGTGGCAGGCTTGGCCATCGCGTCTTTCTGCATGGCATCCTGGGCGAAGGCTGCGCCCGACATGAGGATGGCGGAAGCGAGGACGGCGGTGAAGGTGGTGATCGTGGTTTTCATGATAAGTCCTTGTCTCTGGGTTAAATGGGCAAGTGCCCGGTGTGAAAGCGACTGCGGTGCTACAGGTGTTGCCAAAAGTGATCAAGATCCGCCGAACCAGTTGTAGCCCTGATTCTCCCAATACCCTCCCGGATACGCATTCGTGACGAAAATGGCCTGGATGTGCTTGGGATTCTTGTAGCCCAGCTTGGTCGGCATGCGCAGTTTCATCGGGTAGCCGTATTTCGGCGGCAATTCCTGGCCGTCATACGTCAAGGCCATGATGGTTTGCGGATGCAGGGCGGTGGCCATGTCGATGCTCGTAAAATAATCGTCGGCGCACTGGAAGCCGACGTATTTCGCCGTCGTGTCGGCGCCCACCCGCTTGAGGAAATGGGAAAACGGCACGCCGCCCCACTTGCCGATGGCGCTCCAGCCTTCCACGCAGATATGGCGCGTGACCTGCGTTTCCTGCGGCAGGGCGCGCAGCTGCGGCAAGGTCCACGACTTTTTGTCGGCGATCAAGCCGCTCAAGTCCAGGCGCCAGGCGTCGCCATCGACCTCTTCCACTTCATCCTCGCCGTAATAGGCATTGAACGGAAACGGCCGCGTGATCATCGAGTCGGGATAGGTGGGCGCCAGCTTATTCGGGTCGAACAGCCAGCCCTGCACCTTGTCGTTGAAGCGCGACACCGCCGTCAGTGCCGCGTCGATGCTGGAGGCGTCGTTGACATTGCATCCCGTCAGCAACGACAGGCCGCCCAAGGTCAGGCTGCGCTGCAGGAACAGGCGTCGCGACGGTTGTTTAATCTGGCGCAAGGCGTCGGCCAGCATGGCTTGGCCCTCTTCTTGCCCGAGGATGGCTTTTATCATGATCATCTCCTTAGCGGCCGCGCAGCATGGCGACCAGGGTGCGCGGCACCAGCGCCACCATCAGCAGGTGCACGCCGACAAAGCCCGTCAGCAGCGCCATGGCGATGAAGTGGACCCTGCGCGCGCTCTCGTAGCCGCCCAGCAACTCGCGCAGCAGAGGGAATTGCACGGATTTCCACAGTACCAGGCCGGACAGCACCAGCCCGATGCAGTCGAGCATGACGAACAGATAGGCGGCGCGCTGCACCATGTTGTAGCGGCGCGGGTCCGCATGGGCCAGCCTGCCCTTCAGCGCGGCGGCGAAATCGGCCAGCAGCAGGCGCGGCGACAGGGGAAAGAACTGGCGCCGCAGCCGTCCCGATACGATGTTAATCAGCAGATACAGCAAGCCATTCGCCATGAGCAACCACATGGCGGCGAAATGCCATTGCAGGGCGCCGCCGAGCCAGCCGCCCAGGGTCAGCGCGCGCGGCAATTCAAAGGGGAAGAATGGCGCCGCGTTGTAGATGCGCCAGCCGCTGGTGGCCAGCACGACCACGGCCACGGCATTGAGCCAGTGCGTGAGGCGCAGCCAGGCGGGATGGATCACGCTTGCTGGTCCGTTCATCACAGTACTCCCTTCGCGCACGATGCCGTGCTGACGGCTTGCAGGATGGTGCTGCTGTCGGCCCGCTGCACGATCAGGCTGGCCGCCATCTGCGCCATGGCCGGGGCTACCATCGCCACGCTCAGGACGGGTAAAAGCAGTGTTGCAAGGCGGTGCTTGATGTCCATGGTCTTTACCCGGTATATTGAAAAGAAGCGTGCTTGCCTGTCAATTCGCCGCACCCTGTGGATTGGTTACAGCCGCCGGCAAATAATTCGATATTTATTTTTTTCAACGCCTGTCACCAAAGGCCTGCATGCAACGAATACCGGTAAGCGAACACCTGCATGGCACGGAATTGCGGCTGCACGGCTTGATGCTGCGCGGGCTCGACGGCGATGCGGCGGCGTATCGCAGTTTCTTGCAGGCAAGCAGCAGCCATTTGCGCGCGTTTTTCCGGCGCCGCCTGCAGCGCTGGCCGGACGAGGTGGAAGATCTGGTGCAGGAATGCCTGCTGGCCATCCACAACCAGCGCCTGACGTATGACACGGGCGTGCCGCTGACGTCGTGGATCCATGCGATCGCGCGCTACAAATTGATCGACTGGCTGCGCCGGCATGGGCGGCGCGAGGCGCAGCACCAGCCGTATGACGAAGAAGATAGCGCGCAGGAACTGTTTTCCAGCGCCGATGCCGAGGCGGCCGAAGCCAGCCGCGACCTGGGCAAGCTGCTGGCCACCTTGCCGGCGCAGCAGCGCGACGCCATCGTGCATACCAAGCTCGACGGCTGGTCCGTGCGCGACACGGCGGCCTCCATGGGCATTTCGGAAGCCAGCGTCAAGGTGGCAGTGCATCGCGGCTTGAAGGCGCTGGCGGTCAATTTAAGGAGTGAAGGAAGCGCACCATGAAAACCGATGACTTGATCACCATGCTGGCCAGCGGCCCCGACGTGGCCGCCGCGCCGCCGCCCGGCACGCACTGGCGCGCCGCAGGCACCGTGGGCGCCGGCCTGCTGGCCAGCGTGGCCCTGATGGCCATGCTGCTGGGCGTGCGCCCCAACCTGGATCAGCTGGCCCTGCTGCCCGACTTCTGGATCAAGGTGGGCTTTGTCGCCTGCCTCTGCCTGGCAGCCTGGCAGGTCAGCCGCCGCCTGTGCATGCCAGGCGCCAGCACACGCGCCCTGCCCCTGCTGATCGCCATGCCCCTGCTGCTGATGTGGGCGCTGGGTGCCATCATTCTGCAGGAAGCGCCGCCCGAACAGCGGGCCGAACTGTTCTGGGGCGCCACCTGGCGCAGCTGCCCCTTGCTGATCGCCACCCTCTCCTTGCCCATCCTGGCCGCCGTGCTGCGCCTGATGCGCCAGCTGGCGCCCACGCGCCTGCGTCTGGCCGGCGCGGCCGCCGGGTTTGCCGCCGGCGCCCTGGCGGCGCTCGTGTATTGCCTGCATTGCCCCGAGCTGGCGGCCAGCTTCGTCGGCTTCTGGTACGTGCTGGGCATGCTGGTGCCGACCGCCATCGGCGCGGCCCTTGGTCCCAAAGTGCTGGCCTGGTAAGCCCATGGCCTCCTGATCGAAGGCGGCTCTGGCTGGCCGCCTTCGAGGTGCCGACAGCGTCGTGGTAGTGGCGCGTCACGTGCACGCTGCGCTGCTCTTAGCAGCGCCAGCGCACAAGCTGCCTGCTGTTTGCGTTTTCTCAATGGCATCGCGTCTGCCCTTTTTATGATGTCAGTACAGGCTCTTGCGGGATACATACAGGCAAGCTGGCTGCCTGGATTGAGCAATTTTCAAGGAGCGAGCGTGGACCTGGGCGACAGCAGCGGCAAGGCGAGCAAAACCGCCACGGCGGCCGTGCGCAAGCGCGACGTGCTGCCGTATATCCTGCTGTTCATCTTGCTGGCGGGCTTGCTGGCCGTGCTGGCGGGCGCCCTGCTGCCGCCGTACTACCACGCGGTGCCGGCATTGCTGTGGAGCCTGGGCTTTTGCGTCAGCGGCATGCTGCTGGGATTTCTGTTCGGCATCCCGCGCAGCCTGCCATCGGGCACCGTCAACGCCGCGCCGCCCGACGAGCGGGCCAATGGCAAGGGCCGCCCAACGGACGAGCTGCCGGCCGCGGGGGCCGATGCGGTGGCCAGCAATACCCTGTTTTTGGGCACGCCCACGCCCATGGAAATCAATTCCAACCTGGTGGAAGTGTCGGACTGGCTGACGAAAATCATCGTCGGTGTGGGTTTGATCGAGCTCAAAAGCCTGCCCGGCAGCGCGCGCAGCATGGCCGCCTTCATCGCACCCAGCCTGGCCACGGACACGCCCACGGCCATGGCAGTGGTGGGCGGCATCATGCTGTTCTTTTCCGTGCATGGTTTCCTGATCGGCTACCTGCTCACGCGCATTTACCTGTCCATCATGATCAAGCGCGCCGACAGCCTCGTCAAAAATGAATCCGTGCGCCTGGAAAGCGGCAAGGAAATCGAAGTGACGGAGCTGAGCCGTTTGCAGCAAAAGTCGCTCGACGACATGCAGGAAGCCGTCACGCAGCTGCTGCTGGCCCATCCGCCCGATGGCGGCGCCGCCGTCACGGCCCTGGCCGGCGTGCCGACGGCGCAAAAGCCGTCCAGCCTGGTGCTGTGGCTGGATGACCATCCGCGCAACAATACCTTGCTGGTGGAGCAGCTGGAACGGGAAAACATCAAGGTCGAGCAGGCCGTGTCGACGCGGCAGGCGCTGGCCATGCTGCAGCAAAAACACTACGCGCTGTTCATCACGGACATGGCCAGGGTGGAAAACCGCCGCCGGATCAAGGATGCGGGCGTGCGCACGGTGCGCGAAGTGCGCCAGACCTTGCCGGAACTACCCATCGTCGTGTATTGCAGCAAGGATACGGTCGCCAGCTACGGCACGGAAGCGCAGGCGGCTGGCGCCCGTTTCATCACCACCTCGGGCACCAGCTTGCTGGCGGCAATCAACAAGCTATTGCATGAGCAACGCGAGGACGACGCTCAGCCACCGGCACAGGCGTAGCTGCCCACGTAATGCAGCGAACTGCGCTGCGGGTGCGCCAGCTGATTCGGCGCAAACACGCAGACGGCCGTGTCGGCCAGCACTGTCTTCCCATCCGCGTCGGCGCAGGCCTGCGCCAGCCAGCTGTCCGCATACGACACGCCATCGAGCAACTGCGCCAGCGGCGCGGGCGACGCCAGCATGGCGCTTTCAAAACAGGCCGGCTCGTAGTGCGTAAGACCCGTTTCCAGGAAGAATGGCGATGGCACGGCATCGCCATCGTCCGTGTACGTGGGCGCCAGATAGGCTTGCAGCGCTTCCCAGCTGGGGAAGCGGCCGCTGCAGGCAAACACGTGGACGACGGGCAAGGTATTGGCCAACTACAGCTTCTCCATCTTTTGCCGCACGGCCGGGGCCGTCGCCGCCGTTGGCGCCAGTTCCAGATAGGTTTTATAGGCCGCCTTGGCCTTGGCCGCATCGCCAGCCTTCGCATACGCGTCGCCCAGGTTCAGATAGGCGATGGCGCGCGACGGGTCCATCCTGACCGTGTTTTCAAACCAGCGGGCCGCTTCGCGGTATTTTTCCTGCTTGTAGAAGACAAAGCCCAGGTTATTCGCCGCCAGCGCGAAGTCGGGACGCAGTTTCAGCGCTTCCGTAAATTGCGCTTCCGCCGCCGCATACTGTTTCTCCTTGTACAACTGCAAGCCACGGTCGTTGGCCCGCTGCGCCAGCTGGCGCGTGGAGGTCGGCACGGCGCCCGGCGTGACGATCTTCTGTTCGCCGCCCTGCAAATCCTTCACCGTCACGCTGGCCGCCGCCGGTTTGGCGTCGAGCTTGCTGTTCAGGGCAATGGCTTCCGTCGACAGCTGCGTCGTGTTCGGGCTGAGGAATTCCGTTTCGCCCGGCAATTCGAAGACGAAGTCGCCCCCTTCCGAGCCAGGCAAGCTGCCGAACGCGGGCGTCTGGTTCGACACGCTGGACACGGCCGGCGCCACGTAGGCGGCCAGTTCCGTGGCCGTGATCAAGCCGTCGCCGTTGAGGTCGCCCTTGCCCGCCAGGCCCTGCAGCAAGGTCCATGTAAATACGGAGTGGCCGTTCGGCCCGCCATCGGCGACGAGCTGGTCGCCGCCGCCGGCCGTCAGCATTTGCCGGCCGATGCGCTTGGCGTTGTCGCGCAGGAAAGAGCTGGAACCGGCGCCACGGGTCAGGCCCAGGCCGCTGTAGCAGGCATCCATGACGAAGAACGCGTGCTTGGCCGTCAAGGACTCCGCGATATTCTGGATTTCCGTCATCGGAATCGCATCCGTGGCGAATTGCGCCGGGTCGGAGTCAACGGGCACGATATAGCCCAGGTCGCGCCCCGAGCTGAGCTTGCGCGTGGCGCCGTGGCCGGCGAAAAACACGAAGATACGGTCATTCTTTTGCACGCCACCGTGGGCCAGCTTATCGTGGAAGGCGGCCAGGATGTTGTTGCGGGTCGCTTCGCCATTTTTCAGGGTCACGACGCGCTCGGGCGCAAACGCAAACTTTTCAATCAGCGTTTCGCGGATGCCTTGCGCATCGCGCACCGCATATTGCAGTTTCGGCCATTTCGCGTAATCGTCGATGCCGATCACCACGGCCCAGGAATTGGCGTAACCGGTCGTCACGGGCACTTTCTCGGGCGCGGGCGCCGTGCTTTTTGCCACCTGGAAGCTCGTGCCATCCCAGCCCGCGAATTGATAGCCTTCGGCGATCAGCTTGTCTAGCACGGCCGGCAAGGCTTTCACCGTGCGTTCATGGATGTCGTGGAACAGGACGATGCCGCGCCCCGCCTTGTCGACGGAGGCCAGCACCCGGTTCGTGATCGAGCTGGGCACGGGATCGGCCCAGTCCAGCGAATCGATATTCCACATCACGGATTTCAAATGCGCATCGGCCAGCGCGGCCATGCCTTCGCTGTTGCGCGCGCCATACGGAAAGCGGAACAGCGCGGCCCGCTCGGGGCTGATGGCTTTTAATAAGGTATCGGTGCCGAGGATTTCGCCTTTCAGCTTGTCGCCCGTCTGTTTCGACAACTGTGCATGGCTGAAACTGTGGTTGCCCACGGCATAGCCTTCTTTCATCAGCTTGCGGCTCACTTCCGCGCCCGCACCCAGCTTGGCGTGGCCTTCCGCGTCGAGCGAACCGAGGTTGCGCCCCACGTTGAAGAACACGGCCGGCACGCCATACTGTTTCAAAATGGCGCTGATTTCTTCCGTGTAGCGGCGGTGCGGGCCGTCGTCGAAGGTCAGCACGATGGTTTTCTTCGGCAAGCCCAGGCCAAAGATTTCCGCCTCATCCTTCTTTGGCGCCGGCTTGACTTCGGGTACAGAACCGGCAGGGGGCACGGCATACGGCACGACGATGCCGTTTTCCTTCAGAATCTGTTCGCGGCTGTAGAGCTTTTTCAGCTGCGCCACGTAATCGTCCCAGCGCTCGCGTTTGAGTTCGATGGCGCGCTGGCCCAGGTTGCCGAAGATTTGCCGGATTTCCTTCTCGTAATTGCGCTCGATCTCGCCCAGCGCATCGAGGTCTTCGGAAATACGCTTGTGCAGCTTGATCGCCGGCAAGGAGGAGTCCTTGGCCACGTCGGCCAGCATGCTTTGCAGCAGCTCGCGGAAGGCCAGGCGGTCCGCGTCATACAGACCGGGATCCGATTCGATATACGTCAACAGACTGTCGAGCGCTTCGAAGCGGCCCGGATTCGTGGGCGCCGTCAATTGATCCAGTGCAAGATCGAGCCTGGCGATGCGTTCCTGGTTTTCATGGAACAGCGCCTGACCCACCTTGCGGGCTTCGTCGCGCGCGCCTTCCGGCAAGCTTTGCTCATCGGCCAGCAACACGATGATCTTGCGGAAATTGCCCAGCAAATCGCGGAACTGGGCGGCCACGGCGGCCGTATCGACGGCGGACTGCGGCGCGGCGGCCGGACTGCCCGAGGCGGGAGCGCCCGGCGTGGCGGTGGCGGCAGGACGGGTATAGGTATAAATGCCGGCCCCAGCGGCGAGAGCCACGACGACGGTGGCGGCGATCTTGATCGGCTTGGAAGTCACAGGCTTATTTTTCCCTTCAACTACGGAGTAAGACGGCGCACGTGCGCCGACAGTGTCATATTCCGTAATTGTAGAGCACGCCTGGCAACTTGGCCCGTACGTTTATTGCCAGGCAGCCAAGCGCTTACAGCGGGTCCGGATCAAAATGCTTGCGCAAGCCTTGCCAGCACTCGAAATAATCGTTTTGCAACAGTCCGCCGTTCAAGGCGAACGGCGTGGGCTTGAGGATGGTGCGCGTCTCGAACATGAAGGCCATGGTATCGGCCACCTTCGCCGGCGCCGACGTGTCGCTGTGCGAGGCGCGTTCGAACGTTTGCGCATCGGGGCCGTGGCCGGACATGCAGTTGTGCAGGCTGGCGCCGCCCGGCACGAAACCGGCCGCCTTGGCGTCGTACACGCCGTGGATCAGTCCCATGAATTCGCTGGCCACGTTGCGGTGGAACCAGGGTGGGCGGAAAGTATGCTCGGCGGCCAGCCAGCGCGGCGGGAAGATGGCAAAGTCGATGGCGCCAAATAGCGGGTTCTCGCTCGGTGCCTGCAGCACGAGGAAGATCGACGGGTCCGGATGGTCGTAGCTGATCGAGCCGATGGTGTTGAAGCGGCGCAAATCGTATTTATACGGCGCGTAATTGCCATGCCAGGCCACCACGTCCAGCGGTGAATGGTCCAAGGTCGTGCGCCACAGATGGCCGCCGAACTTGGCCACGAGTTCGCACTCGCCATCGATGTCTTCGTAGGCCGCGTGCGGCGTGAGGAAATCGCGGCTATTCGCCAGGCCGTTCGAGCCGATGGGTCCCATGTCGGGCAAACGGAAAGCCGTGCCGAAATTTTCGCACACATAGCCGCGCGCCGCGCCATCGGGCAGGGTCACGCGGAAGCGCACGCCGCGGGGGATCACGGCGATTTCCTGCGGTTCCAGCTCGATCAAGCCCAGTTCCGTGGCAATCGCCAGCCTGCCCTGTTGCGGCACGACCAGCAATTCGCCATCGGCCGAATAAAAGAAGCGCTGCATGGAGCGGTTCGCCGCATACACGTGGATGGCGCAGCCGCTCATGGCTTCGGCGCTGCCGTTGCCTGCCATGGTTTGCCAGCCGTCGATGAAGTCCACCGGCGTGCTGTCGGGCAGCGGCAGCGGGTCCCAGCGCAGCTGGTTCGGCGGCGTGGGAGGCATGGCGTGGAAATCGCTGACGATGCGGGTACTGGCAAGCAACGTGAATGGCGGATGCTGGCTGGCGGGGCGGATGCGGTACAGCCACGAGCGCCGGTTCTGCGCGCGCGGCGCCGTGAAGGCCGTGCCCGACAATTGTTCCGCATACAGGCCCAGGGGCGCCTGCTGCGGCGAATTCTGCCCTTGCGGCAAGGCGCCGGGCACGGCTTCCGTGGCAAATTCGTTGCCGAAGCCGCTTTGGTAGCCGGTGCCGATCATGCCGGCTCCGCCAGGCCGTCGGCCGCGTCGCGCAGCAAGCCCTGCACCACGTCGGCCTGGCCGATGGCGCCCATGGCCAGCAAGGCGAAACGGGCCAGGAACAAGGGCGAACGCTGCTCGCCCAGGCCGCCCATGGTGTGGCACAGCTCGGTGTAAAGATTATCGAGTTCGATGTCGGTCATGTTGTCTCCTTAATAATT
Source organism: Janthinobacterium sp. 64 (assembly GCF_002813325.1). Taxonomy (NCBI): domain Bacteria; kingdom Pseudomonadati; phylum Pseudomonadota; class Betaproteobacteria; order Burkholderiales; family Oxalobacteraceae; genus Janthinobacterium; species Janthinobacterium sp. 64. The sequence continues at coordinate 1,087,381 of NZ_PHUG01000001.1, forward strand.
TTTAATGACCCGCTGCGCAAAGTACTGGGGTCAGACCCGCCGGGTCTGACCCCGGCTTTTGCCAGCGCTTCAATCACCTGCCCCGCCCGCACTTGCCGCCAGCGCCCCAGCACGTGCCCATCCGGGCGCACCAGATAATAGCTGCCGGGCTGCGCGTCAAACAGCGAGAATACCTGCGCCGTGTGATCCCAGGCGCCCCCTTGCGCCCCGCCGCGGGCGATCGCCACGGTCGTCAAGGGCAAGGTATCGCCCAGCGCCAGCAGGTCAGCTGGGACGGCGCCATCGTCGCTGAAATACAGCCCCGTGAAATTGCCATCAGTACGGTTCACCAGATCGGTAATATACCCCGCTTTTTGTCCGCCCTTGTGCGGCAGCGCCAGCGGGCATTCGGGCAAGACCGTGCCCGGCGCGGGGCCGGCGGCAAACATCGCGCCATCTGGCGCATTCAGCGGCGACTGCGCATACGCGATGGCGCTGGTCTGGCGCGGGTTGATCAGCGAGCGCACGTGCGCATGCTTGCCCGCCAGGCCCAGCACGGCCGTACGCATCAGATCGAAGGCAAACGTGGGCGGCGCCATGAATTCCGTGCTTTTCGTGCCGTGGCGCAGGTTTTCATGGGCCGCGTACACGCGCTCGTCCGAATAGCTGTCCAGCAAGGCCTGCGGCGCCTGGCCCTTGACCACGTAGGCGAGCTTCCAGGCCAGGTTGTCCGCGTCGTCGATGCCGGAATTGGCCCCGCGCACGCCGAAAATGGGCACCAGATGAGCCGCATCGCCCGCGAACAGCACGGCGCCGTGCCGGTATTTTTCCAGGGTCAGCGCGTTGGCTTTATAAATGGTGATCCACACGGGATGCCATGGCGCTGTTTCTCCCATCATGGCCAGCAGGCTGTCGACTCTGGGCGCCACGTTTTCCAGCAACACGGCCGCCTGCGCATCCTCGTCGTCGCGCAACTGGTAGTCGATGCGCCAGATATCGTCCGGCTGCTTGTGCACCAGCACGGTCGAGCCGGGATTCGACGGCGGGTCGAAATACGCAAGGCGCTCCGTCGGGCGATCGCTTTTCAAATGGATGTCGACGATCACATAGCGCCCTTCATAGCTGGTGCCCTGCAGTTTGAGGCCCAGCGCTTCGCGCACTGCGCTGCGCCCGCCATCGGCCGCCACCAGCCAGTCCGTGTCAATCTGGTAGGTTTCGTCGGGCGTGGCGACCGTGACAGTAGCGCCATCGGCGCGCTGGTCCACGCCGGTGACCCGCGTTTGCCAGCGGATATCGATCAGCTCCGGCTGGCTTTCGGCCGCATCGAGCAGGAATTGTTCGATATGGTATTGCGCCAGGTTGACCATGGGCGGCAGCTTCTGGTTCGCGTCTTGCGGCATCGTGAAGTGCAGCACTTCCTCGTTGCGGGAAAAGCTGCGTCCGCCCGCCCACGGCAAGCCCTTGCGGATAAAACCGTCAAGCGCCCCCAGGCGGTCGATGATTTCCAGGCTGCGCCGCGAAATGCAGATGGCGCGGCTGCCCGTGCACACGCCGTCGTCCGCTTCGATCAGCACCGAGCGCACGCCGTGGCGCGCCAGGCCTAGGGCCGTGGCCAGACCCACGGGGCCGCCGCCGACGATCAGCACCGGCACGTGCTGCGTGGCGGCACCGGTCGGTTTGCCGGGCGGATAGACTTTCGGCACATGGGGATAAGGGTGGAAGATGTCGCTCATGATGGATCCTATTCAATCAAGATTGTTCTTTGCCGCCACGGGCGATGGGCAAGGTCAGCACGATGGCCGCGCCCGCCACCAGCAGCACGCTGGCATACAGCAAGCCCGTGGCAAAGCTGTGCGTGATGTCTTTCAGCCAGCCCACGACGACGGGGTTCAGGGCCGAGCCGATATTGCCCGTGGCGTTGATGACGGCGATGCCGATGGCGCGCGCGCCGAGGCTCAGGGCACGGTCCGGCGTGGTCCAGAAGACGGACATGGCCGTGTAAGCGCCCGTCGAGGCCATGCACACGCCCAGCAGTTGCACGACAGGATTGCCGGAATACGCGGTCAACAGCCAACCAAAGGCCGACAGCAGCATGGGCCAGACGATGTGCCAGCGGCGTTCCTGCAGGCGGTCCGAGCGGCGGCCCCAGGCAATCATGCCGATGACGGTGCACACTTGCGGGATGGCGGCCAGCAAGCCGATCTGCGTGTTGCTGGCGTTGCTGTTAAAACTTTTCACGATCAACGGCGTCCACACGGCCACCATGGCCAAAGTATTCACCAGGCAAAAATAGGCGACGCCGAATTTCAGCACGGTGGGCGAGCACATTTCCGCCAGCACCGAGGTTTTCTGGGCCTGCGCCGCAGGCTTGTGCTCGGCCGCCAGCATGCGCGCCAGCACCTGCTGTTCCAGCTTGCTCAGCCAGTTCGCCTTGCCCGGCGCATCATCGAGGTAGCCGTACACGGCCAGGCCCAGCAGGACGGATGGCATGCCTTCGAGCAAGAACAGCCATTGCCAGCCCTTCAGACCCCAGTGGCCGTCCAGGCCCAGGATCAGGCCCGACAGGGCCGAACCGATGGCGGCCGTGACGGGCATGGCGATCATGAACAGGGCATTGGCCCGCGCGCGGTAGGCGCTGGGAAACCAGTACGTCAGGTACAGCAGCATGCCGGGCAGGAAGCCCGCTTCCGTCACGCCGACCAGGAAGCGCAGCGCATACAGGCTGGCCGGGCCGCTGGCGAACAGGGTCGCCGTCGAGGCCAGGCCCCAGGCGATCATCATGCTGCCGATCCATTTGCGCGCGCCGATGCGGGCCAGCACGATGTTGCTGGGGATGCTGCAGGCGATGTAGGCGATGTAAAACAGGGTGGTGGCAAAACCGAACTGGGTGCCACTCAAGCCCAGGTCCTGCATCATGGTCAGGCCGGCGAAGCCGATGTTGATGCGATCCAGGAAGGAAAACACGAACAGCAGGAACAGAAATCCCAGCAGATGGCGCGATACCTTGCGCATCACCTGCTGTTCCAGTTGGGAGGCGGCCGCGTCGGGAACGGGCGCAGTAGTGGCTTGTGTAGCCGCTTTGGCGATGGTCATGCTAGTCTCCATAAGGTGTCGCCCTCCCCTTGTTGATTTTATTGGGTGAGAGCGGCCGGGTGATCCCGGCTTGAAACACAGTATGCAGACGACAACGACGCTGGCTGTCCCCATTTTGGGGACGTTTTACGGCCAAAACAGTCAAGAAGGCGGAGCCATTGCTACGCCGAAGGGACTAGACGGGGGCTGGCGCCATGCACAGCGCGAACAACTGGCGCTGGCTGGAAATACCCAGGCGTTTATAGGCGCGCTTCTGGTAAGTCGTCACGCTGGACGGTTGCACGCCCATGGTTTCCGCGATTTCCACGGCCGTCAGGCCTTCGAGCACGCAGCGCAGCACGTCCAGTTCGCGCTTGCTCAAGGCGGGACAATGCTGGCGTAGCCGTGCCAGCATCATGGGCGCGACGCCTTGCGTATTCTGGCCGTTCAGGCTGTAGTGATACTTGACGGCATGGGCAAACAGCGGTGACAGGGTTTCGATGCCCGCCACTTCGCCGGGCAAGAACTTGCCCTGGCTGCTGTCGCGGTAGAAATTGACGGACAGCCAGATATCGCCGGCCGGCTGCAGCAGCAAGGACAAACGATCCGAGACATTCGGTTTTTGATAGCAGGCGGCGCGGTAGCCGGGATGATCGATCTCGTCGCTGGCTTGCTGGTGCAGCACGATGGCGGGATCGATTTTGCGCCCCGGTGCCGGCGCGATCACGCGCTGGTTGCCGTCGAGCGCGTAATAGTGGCGCGCGTAGCTGTCGGCAATATCTTGCAGGAAACGTCCGCCGCGCCGGTCGGCCACGGCGACCGTGCGCGGGCGGTTGCCGAATTCATAGGCAAAGATCGTGCACTGGGCAATCGGCGCGACCGTGCTGACCGTTTTCAGGATGGCCCCGGCGACGGCATTCACGTCCGCATGGCCGATGGCGGCCATCAGCTCCAGGGTACGCCCGAAGTCCAGCTGCCCTTCCGCCTGCCGCCGCTCGACGCGCCAGTACCGCATATCAGCTTCCTTACTGCCCGCGCTGCGGCAAGACCCAGTCCGGCCGGATGTAATGGCAGGTGTAGCCGTGCGGCAAGCGCTGCAGATAATCCTGGTGCTCGGGTTCCGCTTCCCAGAACGGGCCGGCGAGCGCCACTTCCGTCACCACCTTGCCGGGCCACAGGCCGGAAGCGTCGACGTCGCGGATGATGTCTTCGGCCACCCGTTTTTGCTCGTCGTTCGTGTAATAGATGGCCGAGCGGTAGCTGGTGCCGCGGTCATTGCCCTGGCGGTTTTCCGTGCTGGGGTCGTGGATCTGGAAGAAAAATTCCAGGATCTTGCGGTAGCTGATGGTGTTCGGGTCGAAGACGATCTCGATCGCTTCCGCATGCGTGCCGTGGTTGCGGTAGGTGGCGTTGGCCACGTCGCCGCCGCTGTAGCCCACGCGTGTGGCGATCACGCCCGGATAACGGCGCAGCAAGTCTTGCACGCCCCAGAAGCAGCCGCCGGCCAGGATCGCGGTTTCATTGCCTTGTGCATAGGCTTGTGCCATGGTGTCTTTCCCGTTCTAGTCAGAAGCAGCTATCTTACCCTGTCGCGCGACTTTCTTCAGCGGGCCAGCAAGCGTTTGAGCTGCGCCGCCTGGTAGGCGCCGATGGCGTCATTGAACAGGCAGCGGATCAGCGGGTCGTCGACGATGTCCGCCTCGTCCAGTCCGGCCCGCGTGGCGGCGTCGAAAGGGCCATCGTTGATGCGCATGTACATTGAGGTGAGCGATTCACCGAGCACCAGCGCCGCATGGCATTTCACCAGCGGCACCTCGGTGGTCCATCCCGGCGCCTCGCCCGTGTCCGGCACGAGGTCGATCAAGTCGCCGTGCGTGCGGTAATGCAGGACCGTGGCCGCGCCGTCATGGCCGTACAGCGCCAGGCGCCAAAGACGCGGAGCCTGGAAATAGCTGTCTTCGGGCAGCTCCATGTCGCGGTAGCGCTCAAGCAAACCGTTGCGGCAGAAATCGAGCACCAGCGCGGCATCATCCGCACTCAAGGGCGCGAAACGGCGCGCGATGTCCGCCGTGGCGGGTGGCGGCGCATCGGGGCGGTAGTCGAAATCCACATCCTGCGGGCCCACGGGCAGCACCCAGGGCAAGGGGGCGGCGCTGCTCACGCCGTGCGCGTCGAGCAGCACGGCCGTCGATGGATCGAGGCGGAAGATGTGCGCGCCCGGCAGCGCGGCGCCGATTTCCTCGGCAAAGCGGCGGTAGGTAATCGGGAACATCGCATGGTTGTACCAGGACCACTCTTCCTGCACGAACTGGCAGGAGCTGGGCACGAGGTAACGGGGCGCCAGCGCGCGCAGCTGCGGTACCCAGTCGTCGGGAAACTCGACTGGCCCCCGCACTGCCTGCGACGGCGCGATGACGGCGATCTCGCGCATGGTCTGGAATGGCCACAGCACCATGTCCCACGGCGCAAAGGCAGCCAGCTGTTCCAACGTTTCGGGGCCGATCCAGGAATCGACGACGTTGAGCACGTTCAAGCCGGCGGCGCGCACCTGGAACAGCGAGTCGACATCGTCATCGAGCGCGCGGCGCGGGATCACCTCGATGCTGCCCACCTGTACCGGCACGTCGACGTGCAGGCGCTGCACGTGCGTAAAACCCAGTGCGCGGATCATCGCGAACAGTTCGTCGAAGACGCAGTACAGATAGATGGGCGTGGCGCGGTCGAGCGCATCGAGGCTGTCGAGCGAGCAGTGGTCGTCGTGGAAGTGCGAGATGAAGACGGCATCCCAGCGCAGCCGGCGCACGGCATCGAGGTCGAAGCGCACGGGCGGAAACGCGTGGCAATTGCGGCTGAACGGGTTTTCGACGATGGGATCGAAGGCGATGGCCGTGCCTGCGCATTCGAAGACATAGCCGGCGTGCAGGATGCGGGAGATTTTCAGGGGCATGGGAAAATGAAAAAAACCCAACGGCGTAAATACCGGGGTCGGACCCTGAGGGTCCGACCCCAGCTCTTGCTTTTGGGGTGAAAAAGGCCGCTAACGGCGCGCCAGGGACAAACCTCAATACGGATTATTCAGCACATCCATCGCGAAATACGTAAAAATCATGTCCGCGCCCGCGCGCTTGATGGCGCCCAGGGTTTCCTGCACCACGCGGCGCTCGTCGATGGCGCCCGCCTGGGCGGCGAACTTGATCATCGCGTACTCTCCGCTGACCTGGTAGGCGCCGATCGGCAAACGCGTCACTTCGCGCAGGTCGCGGATGATGTCCAGGTAGGCCCCGGCCGGTTTCACCATCAGCGCGTCGGCGCCTTCGGCTTCGTCGATCAGCGACTCGCGGATCGCTTCGCGGCGGTTCATCGGGTCCATCTGATACGTCTTGCGGTCACCCTTCAGGGTGCTGCCGGCCGCGTCGCGGAACGGACCGTACAGGCCGGAAGCGAACTTGGTCGAATACGCCATCACGGGCGTGTCGTGGAAACCGGCCGCATCCAGCGCGCTGCGAATCGCCGCCACCTGGCCATCCATGGCCGCCGATGGCGCGATGATATCGGCGCCCGCCTGCGCGGCGATGACGGCTTGCTTGCCCAGGTTGAGCACCGTGCTGTCGTTGTCGACCGTATCACCATGCAGGATGCCGCAATGGCCGTGGTCCGTGTATTCACAGAAGCAGGTGTCGGACATGACCACCATTTCCGGCACGGCGTCCTTGATGATGCGCGACATGCGCGCCACCAGGCCGTCCGGGTTCAGGGTGTCCGTGCCGTGGCTGTCCTTGTGGTGCGAAATGCCGAAGGTCATGACGGAGCGCAGGCCGGCGCGCGCGTAGCGCTCCACTTCCTGCGCCAGCTTCGCTTCGGGAATGCGGCGCACGCCAGGCATGGACTTGATGTCGATGAAATCGCTGGAGCCTTCGTCGACGAAGATCGGCAGGACCAGGTCGCGCGGGTTGATCTCGGTTTCGCGGAACAGCTCGCGCAGTTGCGGGGTCGCGCGCAGGCGGCGCATGCGCGAAGTGGGGAATTGTGCTGGCATGGTAACTGGCTTCAGGTTAAGGACGCCCGCAAGTATACGCCGATCAAGGCGCTTGCGCCGGGCCGCGCGGCAAAAAAGCCGCGCAGGTCAAAAAATGCCGTCGGGTGCAACGAAGAAGCTTACAAGTTGGTAATGTACTGTTTAGCCACGCTGGCGCAGCAGCCGCAAGCGCAGGCGCAAGCCCGGCGCCGCATCCTCGATCTCCAGGCTGCCGCCGTGCAGGGACGCGATGGCCGCCACGATCGACAGGCCCAGTCCATTGCCGGGCAAATGGCGGCTCTTGTCGAGCCGGTAAAAACGCTGCGTCAGCTTCGGCAGCTCTTCCGTTGGCACGCCGGGGCCGTTGTCGCGCACGGCCAGCCAGCTGCCCTGCTCATCGCTGCCGGCCGACACGTCCACCGTGGCGCCCGGCCCCGCATACTTGATGGCGTTGTCGACCAGGCTGGCCAGCGCGCTGCCCAGCAGGTTGCGGTCGCCGCGCGCCGGCACGCTGTCGCCAACCATCTGCACCAGCAGCACGCCCTGCTCGTCGGCCGTCGCTTCGTACATTTCCACGATGTCGGCGCCGATCTGCTGCAGGTCGATGTCATCGAAATTCTCCGGGCGCATGCCCGATTCGGCCGCCGCGATCTGCAGCAGCTTGTCGAACACGCGCGTCAGGTCGTCGATATCGTCGATGGCCGCCTGCGCCGTCTGCGCATAGCCAGCCACGTCCTGCTGCTGGCGCAAAGCGCCATCGAGCTTGTTGCGGATGCGGCCCAGCGGCGTGCGCAAGTCGTGCGCGATGGCGTTCGAGACGTGGCGCACGCCTTCCATCAAGTGTTCGATGCGGTCGAGCATGCGGTTGATGTCGCGGCTCAGCAAGCCGAATTCATCCTCGCTGGCGACGGGAATGCGCCGGCTCAGGTCGCCTGCCTCGATTTCCCCCGCCGTGCGGCGGATTTGCCCGATGCGCGCCTCGAGCTGGCGGCGGAACAGCCACGCGCCCGCCACCACCAGCAAGATGGCCACCCCGCCGCCATAGGCCAGCGAGCGCAGCACCAGGGTACGGATCGACTTGCCCTCTTCCATGTCGCGCCCGACGAACAGGCGCGCGCCGCCCGCCAGGTCGCGGATCAGCATGCGCGCGGGCACCCTGCGCCCTTCGCGCGTGACGTCGCGGTGCAGCAAACGGCCCACGGGACTGGCAAGGTCGGGCCAGGACGACAGATTGCCCGCCACGCGGCGGCCATCGGCGTCCACCAGCAAAAAAATCTCCGTGTCGCTGTCGGTGCGGTCGGTGAGCAGATGGGCAATTTCCGCCGTTGTGCGGCTGCTGCCGCCCTGCTGGTACAGCGTGGAGAGGCGCTCCGAGAGCAGGGTCAGCTTGCGGTCCACGCTGCGATCGAGCACGCCGATGGTGCCGAAATAGAAGACGGCGCAGACGATGCTGATCGACACGACCACCAGCACGCCATAGCCGAGCGCCAGGCGGGCCGCAATGGAACGGTGCCAGTTACGCACCATCGAGCACGCCCAGCGTATAGCCGACGCCGCGCACCGTGTGGATCAGCGGCGGCGAGAATTCCTTGTCCACCTTGGTGCGCAAGCGGCTCACCTGCACGTCGATGACGTTCGTCTGCGGGTCGAAATGGTAATCCCACACCGCCTCGAGCAGCATGGCGCGCGTGACGGACTGGCCCTGGTGGCGCATCAGGTATTCCAGCAGGCGAAATTCGCGCGGCTGCAGGGCGATCTGCCGGTTGGCGCGCGTCACGCGCATGGTGCGCATGTCGAGCACCAGGTCGGCCACCTGCAGCTGCGTCGCTTCGGGCACGGGCGCGGCGCGCCGCAGCAGCGCCTCGATGCGCGCCAGCAGTTCGTCGATGGCGAACGGTTTCGACAGGTAATCGTCGCCGCCGCTGCGCAAGCCGCGCACGCGCTCGTCGACGCTGGACAGGGCCGACAGCACCAGCACGGGCGTGTTGCGGCCCATGCCGCGCAGGCGCGCAACGATGGCCAGGCCGTCGATTTCGCCGGGCAGCAGGCGGTCGAGCACCAGCGCATCCCAGTCTTCGCCACAGGCCAGGCGCATGCCGTCGATGCCATTGTCGCAGGCGGTGACGTCGTGGCCCGCCTCGCGCAGGCCGGCGCAAATGTAACGGGAAGTTTCGGCTTCGTCTTCGATGACCAGGCAGCGCACGGGAGATTCCTTGTAAAGATCAGGCGGCAAATAGGCGCAGCATACGCCAGGCGCGCGCCGGTTGCCAGCCCCGTCGCGTGCGGCAAACGATGACGGGGTCGGGTACAATACGGCCTCGGCAATGTTTGGCCGCGCCCGCGCGCGCGCACGTACGCATGTTTTTATCGGCGCCGCCCCGATTGCTGCGGCCTGCATCGCCACCACCGCCACTAACGAACAGCAGGCACGCCCGGCGCGCGCCATAGACAAATACAGCCATGAAATCGACCCACTCTCTCGCACTGGCGCTGGCCATGGCCATCACCTGCGGCAGCGCCGCCGCCGCAGACGCCAAACAAACCATGCTGTTCGATGAAATTCCCATCGGCAGCTGGAGCACCTCCGCCGAACTGGGCGCTATCACCACCTCGGGCAATACGGTCGGCACCTCGGTAACGGGCAAGATCGACGCGCGCCAGGAACTCGATGACTGGAGCAATCAGTACATCTTCAGCGGCTACTTCAAGGAAGATGAAACGACGAACGACGACGGACAGAAAGTGCGCGAACGCTCGGCCGAACGCTTTTCCGCTTCCGCCAAGGCCGCCTACAAACTGATGGCCGACCATGAAAAACTGTTCGTGCTGGCCTCGCACGTGAACGACAAGTTCGGCGCCTATACCAAGTACTCGACCCTGGCCGTCGGTCATGGCTCGCGCTGGTACCAGTCGAGCGACAAGAGCGTCGACGTGGAATTCGGTCCTGGCTATTTCAGCGGCACCAACGAGACGGGTGAATCGGAGCACGGCCTGACGGTGCGCGGCGCTGCCGCCATGAAGTGGAAGATCAGCCAGTCGGCGATGTTTTCACAGACGCTCAGCGTCGAACGCGGTACGTCGAACACCCACTCGATCGCCGAAACGTCCCTCAGCACGAAAATCAACGGCACCATGCAGATGAAGGCCGCCTTCAGCGCACGCAACGACACGCGCGTACCGGACGACAAGAAGAACACGGATACGCAAACCTCGCTGACCCTGGTCTATTCGTTCTGAGATGCCGGCCACGCTGATGCGGCGACTGCGCCTGGGCGCCCTGCTGTGCGCGGCGGCGCTCCTGAGCGGCTGCGCCGCCGTCACCGTCAGCGCGATCTCGCCGGCCGACTACCTGCAGCAGCGGCGCGGCGACATCCTCACCACGGGCAAACTCAGCGCCTCGGCCAGCGAGGTGCTGCGCATCATCGGCAGCGACATCGCCGCCTGCGAAGCCAATACGGGCAGCTGCCGCGCCGACCTGGCCCGCTCCGAGCTGCTCAGCGACGAGCAGCGCCTGGCCACCTTGTCCGAACTGTGGCTGGAAAGCGCGCTGGCGGAAGAAAAACAGGACGGCCATGCCAGCGCCGAGCGGCTGGCCGCCTGGCTCGAATCGGCCCGCTACGCCTACGCCTATCTGTTCTACACGACGCGCACGCCGGGCCAGCGCGCCTTCGAAGAGCGCCAGACGCAAATCCGCGACTACTATAACTATGCCGTGCAAAAGGCCGTCGGCAACCTGTTTCGCCACCGTGGCGAATACCGCCCGGACGGCAATGTGATCCGCGTCGCCGGCTGGCAGATCGACAGCGAACTGTCGGCCCTGCGCCTGCCCGACGACGGCACCCTGCCCGACGAACTGCTGCCGGCCACCTCGCTGTCGTTTTCCGGCCTGCGCAATGTGTACCGGCGCGACGGCTTCGGCGCCGACCTGGTGGCCGTCATGCCCAAGCCCCAGGCGTCGAAAGGCGAGTATGTACCGTATCAGGAAACCCGCTTCCCTGTCGTCACGGCGCTGATCCGCTTCGACGGCAACAGCCTGCAGGAGGTATTGGCCACGCAGCAGTTGATGGTGATGCTGGTCGACCCGACGCGCAGCGAATCGACGCGCATGGCGGGCCAGGAATTACCCGTGGCGGCCAACTTCACGGCCGGCTATGGTTTGTGGCTGGCCCGTTCCGGCTTCGGTGTGCAGGCGCTGCGCACCCTGTTCGGCCGCGCCGACGGCATCTCGCGCCCGCAGGTCCACCTGATGCAGCCCTACGATCCGAACAAGCGCACCATCGTCATGCTGCACGGCCTGGCCAGCAGCCCGGAAGCGTGGATCAATGTGGCAAATGAACTGATGGGCGACGAACAGCTGCGTCGCCGCTACCAGATCTGGCAGGTGTACTACCCCAGCAATGCGCCGCTGGCGGCCAACAACGTGGCCATCCGCCAGGCGCTGGCCGCCACGCTGGCGCATTTCGACCCTTCGGCCAGGGCGGATGCAGCGAACGACATGGTCTTGATCGGCCACAGCATGGGCGGCGTGCTGGCGCGCCTGATGGTGTCCGACGCCAGCAACACCCTGCTCGACGCCATCACGGAAGAATACCATTTGAAGGGCAAGAAGGCGGAAAAAGTGCGCGCCGGTCTGGCGCCCTATTTGAATTTCACGGCCATGCCGCAAGTGAACCGCGCCATTTTCATCGCCGCGCCGCATCGCGGCACCTCGTTCGCCAACCACAAGGTGGCGCGCTGGATCGCCAACCTCGTCACCTTGCCCATCACCATGCTCGACCAGTTGTCGGACGCGGCCGGCAGCCTGGCGCAGCTCGACACGGGCAGCAGCGAGCCGCTGCGCATCCCCAACAGCATCGATAACCTCAGCGACAAGGACCCGTTCGTGCGCCTGGTAGCCGACCTGCCCATCAGCCCGAACGTGCGCTACCACTCGATCATGGGCAACGACACGCCGGAGCTGCCGCTGGCGGAATCGAGCGACGGCGTCGTGCCCTACGCCAGCGCCCACCTCGACGGCGCCCTGTCGGAAAAAGTCATCCCGTCGTGGCACAGCGTGCAGGAAAGTCCGCAGGCGATTCTGGAGATACGGCGAATATTGCGCATGCCTGACACCTTGCCCTGATGCACCTGGCATTCTTTCCGCATGCCTTATCGCTGGATAAGAAAGTTACATCGCATGATAAAGTTGCGAAACATGAGAATCTTGTATATGATGTTCTTTACCACGCTACTGCAAAGGAATCATCATGACAGCGCATCTGCATCACGATACTCTGGCGCCCGAGCTTCAGGCCTTAACGGATAGCGACCTGCGGCTGGTGGAACAATTCTCGCGCCTCGTGACCGCACAGCTCGACATACTGGCGCAAGGGCCCGAGCGCCCGCGCCTGATCGACCTGGCCACACGCGCGCTCCATGAGGCGCGCGCCTCGCTGGGCGCCCCGCCGCCGCTCGCGCCGCTCCAGCTTCCCGTATCAAAACTCAAGGTATCCGATGTCATTGGACAAGGATGGGTGGAACTGTCGCAAGCGTCGCTGTATCGCGCGGTGGAAAACAATCGGTTTTATTGCGTGACGCCCAAGGGGCGTAGTATCGGCAAGGAATTTCCTGCGTGGCAATTTGTCCAGCCCGTACCGGAACTGATCGCGCCGGTACTGGCCATCCTTGCCGGCCAGCCCAGCAGTGAAATCCATGCCTTCTGGGTCAGCCGTGTTGACGAACTCAACGAGCTGTCGCCGGCAGAGATGCTTGCAGGAAAATCGTTCGAAACGCGCACCGAGATCCATCCAAGCCAGCAGGCGCTGCTGGATCTGCCGGCAAACGAGAGATTGCGCAAGGTGCTGGCGGCGGCGAAGTGGCAGCATAGGGGGATGGCTGACATCGTAGGCTAGCGTCGCATGACACTTGAACTGGAAGAAACGCCGATTCCACCAGATATGGCTGCGCGCCTGCCGGCATTGGCTTTGCTGCACGCTGAATTGTTGCGCAATGTCGTCACCTTACCAGCCGGCCAGCCCCTGGTACGCGCAGCGTGGAACGCGGCATCCATCTGGCCGGCAAAGGTCGAACGCACGTACCGCTTCGGCCCGCCCGCCGAGCTGGCTGACTCAAACGGCTTCCCCTATCACTGGGTCTATATCGCGCAAGATACCTGCACGGCTGCCTGGGAAGCCCAGCTTTGCCAAAACGACGTCACGCGCCCGGGCACCTTTTATATCGCGCATGGCGCGCAACAAGCGCTGATCGCGACCTTGTCATTCAGCACCCCGCTGCAATTGCTCGATCTGACAGGGCTTGCCGCCAGCCGGCTCGGTATTTTTGACCAATTGCGCAGCCCCGATCACGGCTGGTGCCAATGGCTGGGCTGGCAGCTGGATCAGATCATCGCGCAGGAAAATAGTCCGATTCACGGCTTCATGTACCCGTCGCGCCGTCAGCCCGGCAAACTGGCCTATGCGATATCCTCGCGCCATATGGCGGCGCTGGGAACCAGCATGGCATGCTCACACGTGCAATTCGGCAACACTGATGCATACGCGCGCCTGCTTGCTGATCGCCTGCGCGTGGCCCCGCCCTGACCTGATACGCCCTACACCGGTTCGCGCCACTTGTCCTTGATCTCCAGCATGGCTGGCAAGTGTTCAACAAACAGCGCCAGCAGATCCGGGTCGAAGTGCGTGCCGCTGTCGCGCTGCATGGTGGCGATGGCTTCTTCGACCGTCCAGGCGCGCTTGTAGGGGCGCTCGCTGGTGAGCGCGTCGAAGACGTCGGCGATGGCGACGATGCGGCCTTCGTGGGGGATTTCCTCGCCTTGCAAGCCTTGCGGATAGCCGCTGCCATCCCATTTCTCGTGGTGCGTCAGGGCGATGATGCGCGCCATTTTCAGCAGGCCGCCCGCATGCTCGCCGATGATGGCCGCGCCGATTTCCGCATGGCGGCGCATGACGCTCCATTCGTCCGCATCGAGCTTGCCCGGCTTTTGCAAGATGGCGTCGGGGATGCCGATCTTGCCCACGTCGTGCATGGGCGCCGCATTCAACAAGTCTTCCGCCCGGGCCGCGCTGTAGCCGGCCGCCAGCGCCAGCTGGCGCGCGTAATAGCTCATGCGGATGACGTGCATGCCCGTCTCGTTGTCCTTGTATTCGGCCGCCTGGCCCAGGGTCTGGATCACCTGCAGGCGCGAGCGGCGCAATTCCTCGGCATCGACCAGCGACAGATGCGTGCGCACGCGGGCGCGCACGATGGACGGGCTGACGGGCTTGGTGATGTAGTCGACGGCGCCGGCATCAAAGCCGTCCGCCTCGTCCTTCACGTCGCACAGGGCGGTGACGAAAATGACGGGAATGGGCGCGGTGACCGGCATGGCTTTGAGCTGGCGGCACACTTCGTAGCCCGTCATGGCAGGCATCATGATGTCGAGCAGGATCAGCTCGACGGGATTGTTCTGCGCCAGTTCCAGCGCCTTCTCGCCATCCTTGGCATACAGCAGGCGGTAATCATCCTGCAAGATCTGGCGCAGCACCTGCAGATTCGTCGCTTCGTCGTCCACCAGCAGCAGGATAGGTTTGTCTTCGTGTAAGGTCATCGTCAGCTCAATATCAGGAAAGGTCGGCAGGCGTTGGCGCATCGAGCCACGCCAGCAGCTGGCGCAGCACGTCCGCGGCGCGCGCAAATTCAAAGTCGTCGATGGCGCCGGCCAGCGCCTGCAGGCGCTGCTGCTGGCCGTGCGGCGCCAGCATGGCGGCGATCTGCGCCATCAGGGCGTCGTCCAGCTGCCCGCCTTCCAGGCTGGCGATGGCTTGCCGCAGCAAGGCGCCAGCGGCGGGCGCATCGAGCGGCGCGGCGGCATCAGGCGTTGCGTTGGCCGGCACCAAAGGCGCCCCGGTGTCCGCCTCCAGCTCGCCGGCCAGCGCCGTGAAGGCGGCCGCCAGCTGCACCAGCAATTCGGTGGCCGGCAGCTGGCGCGCAATCGCTTGCTCGATGCGCCCCAGCAGGCTTTCGACCTGCACCAGGCACAGGTTGCCCGCCGCGCCCTTGATACGGTGCAGCAGGTGGCCCGCCACGCTGCCGTCGCCACGTTCCAGTTCCTCCGCCAGCATGGCGGCGCAATCGCCATTGGCCTGCACGAAACGCGCAATGGCCCGCTGCAAGGTCTCGCGGCCGCCCCACAGGGCGATGCCGCGCTGCCAGTCCACCTGGCCTGCGGCCGCACGCGCCGCCGCGCTGGCCGCCGGCGGCGCCATGGCCACGGCGATGTCGAGCAGGCGCGCGATTTCCGCCGTCAGCTTGTGCATTTCCAGCGGCTTCGAGGCAAAGCCGTTCATGCCCGCCGTCTGCGCGGCGCGCCGGTCCTGTTCCAGCACGCTGGCCGTCAGAGCGATGATGGGAGTGGCCTTCAAGCCCTGTTCGCGCTCGTGCACGCGGATCAGGCGTGTCGCTTCCAGGCCATCCATGCGCGGCATCTGCACGTCCATCAGGACGATGTCGAAGCTGCCACGGCTGAACTCTCGCACGGCGCTCTCGCCATCGCTGGCGGCGATCACCTGGTGGCCGGCCGCGCCCAGGCTGATCAGGAGCAGCTCCACGTTCTGCGGCACGTCGTCGGCCACCAGGATGCGCAGCGGCGGCAAGGCCACCACGGGCTGTTCGCTGCGGCGCGCCACGGCCTTGCCCGGCGCCAGCGGCAGCAATACATGGAACACGCTGCCCACGCCCAGGGTGCTTTCCACCGTGATGCTGCCCCCCATCAGTTCGACCAGCTGCAGCGAAATCGTCGTGCCCAGGCCCGTGCCGCCAAAGCGGCGGCTCATCGAGGAATCGGCTTGCGTAAACGGCGCGAAGATTTTATCCAGACGGTCGGCCGGGATGCCGATGCCCGTGTCGTGCACGGCGATATGCACCTGCCCGCCCTGCATGGCGACGGCCACGCGCACATGCCCTACCTCCGTGAACTTGACGGCGTTGCCGATCAGATTCGTCAGCACCTGCTGCACCCGGCGCGCGTCGCCGAGGAAGAACTGGCCCATGCCGGGATCGACGTCGACATGCAGCACCAGGTCGCGCGCCTGCGCCGTGATGCGCAGCGAGGCCGCCACATGGTCGACCAGATCCGGCAGCGAAAAGTCCACCAGTTCCAGCTCGGTCGCGCCTTTTTCCAGCTTGGCCATGTCGAGGATGTCGTTGAGCAGTTCCAGCAGCGAGCGGGCCGACTGGCGCACCGTGCCCAGGTGGCGGCGCTGCAGGCTGTCCAGGGCGGTCCCCAGCAGCACTTCCGTAAAGCCGATGATGGCATTCATCGGCGTGCGGATTTCATGGCTCATGTTGGCCAGGAAGCTGGTCTTCGATTCGGCGGCCAGCTCGGCGCGGTCTTTTGCCGCGCGCAGGTTTTCCTGCATGGCGCGCCGCTCGCTCACGTCGGTGGCCAGCTTGACCACCTTGAACGGCTTGCCGTCCGCGTTGAAGATCGGGTTATACGAAGCCTGTATCCACACTTCCCGGCCATGCTTGTCGATGCGCTTGTACTCGCCCGTATTGAATTCGCCCTGCGCCAGCTGCTGCCAGAACGCGACGTAGTCGGGCGAGGTGACGTACGCCGGTTCGCAGAAGATGCTGTGGTGCAGACCCAGCACGTCATCGAGCTCATAGCCGACCAGGTCGAGGAAGTTCTGGTTCGCTTCCAGGATGCGTCCCTGCAGGTCGAACTCGATGACGGCCGTCGCGCGCGAGATGGCCGTCACCTTGCCTTCGTATTCGGCGTTGCGCAATTCGCTTTCCGTGATGTCGAGGATGACGCCGTCGATCCAGCGCACCACGCCATCGTTGTCGAGCACGGGCCCGCTGCTTTCGCGCACCCAGCGCTCGCGCCCGTCGCGGTGCATCATGCGGTAGACGTTCTCGAAATCGCGCCGTTCGCCGGCCGCCTGCACGCAGGTGTCGTTGACGCGCTGGCGGTCGTCCGGATGCACGAGTTCGAACAGCCTGACCCGCCCTTCGATGAAGTCCTGCGGCATCCAGCCCGTCAGGTTGAAGACGGCGTCGCTGATGAAGATCATCTTCCATTCGGGCGCGAAGCTGCAGTGGAAGGACACGCCGGGGATGTTGCGGATCAGGGTGCGGTACTGGCGCTCGCTGTCCTTGAGTGCCTGCTCCATGCTGCGCGACGAGCGCATGTCCGTGACAAACGCCACGAACAGCGGCTGGCCCGGCGTGTCGATCTTGCCGATGGCCACGCGCATGGGCAGCACCGTGCCATCCTTGTGGCAGCCATCGAGTTCGCGTCCGCTGTCGAGGATGCGCGAGGCGCCCGTTTCCAGGTAGTCGCGCAGATAGCCCTCGTACTCGGCCGCATCGGCCGCTTGCAGCAGCACGCTGGCGTCGCGCCCCACGATGTCCGCTTCGGACCAGCCAAACAGATTTTCCGCGGCGGGATTGAAGGAGCGTACCTTGCCCTGGCCATCGATGGTGATCAGGCCATCGGCCGCCGTATCGACGATGGCGCGCAGGCGCGACTCGCTGGCGCTGGCATGGCGCAGCAGCTGGCGGTAGCGCAGCAAGCCGTTCGCGGCGACCACGAAGACGGTCAGGGTGACGGTGATCAGGGCCACGGCCAGGGCCACGAACGAGGCTTGCACCGTAATCGTGTTCTCGCCTGCCGTGGGCGTGCCGGAAAAGCGCGCCGCCAGCATGCCCGTGTAATGCATGCCGGAGATGGCCAGGCCCATCACGGCACTGCTGACGAGCAAGGATGCCAGGGGACTGAGGCGCTGGCGCATGGCGCTCAGGCCGAAGCGTATCCACAGCGCCAGCATGGCCATGGTGACGGCCACCAGCAGCGACAGCGCAAACAGCCACGGCTCGTAATGCAGGGTCAGCGACGTTTGCATGGCGGCCATGCCGCTGTAATGCATGGAGCCGATGCCCACGCCGACGAGCACGCCGCCCACCACCAGCTGGCGCCAGCTGATGCGCGGGCGCGCCAGCAGGTTCAGCGCCACCCATGACGCGGCCACGCCGGGCAGCATCGACAGCAGGGTCAGACCCGGTTCGAAGGACACGCGCGTGCAGATGTCGAAAGCGAGCATGCCGATGAAGTGCATCGACCAGATGCCGCCGCCCAGCGCGATGGCGCCCGTGATGATGGCCGTCTGGCGCTGGAAGCCGGGCTCGCTGCTGCGCGCCATGCCGGCGATCTGCAGGGCCATGAACGAGGCAAAGATGGCGATACCGATGGAAAACAGTACCAGCCAGGCATCGTGCGTGCCATAGATATACGGCACGGTATCGGTCGAAAAGGCAAAGATGGAACTGAGCATACTGTCGTGAACTACATAGAGTGAAACGTGACGTCGCAAGACATGACGGCGCACCGCGCGCCGGTGCCAGGCTTTTTAGTAAAGCGGCAACGCGGCAAAAATGACAACGGCAGCAATCGACCAGGGCAAGGCTCGGTCATCACGCCCACGCCTGCCGCGCGGGGGAAAGGTGCCCGTTCAGAAAGAACAAGCGAAATACGTACGAACTCTGGCGCGGATAGCTGGCCGCCAGCGTGACGATGATTTTTTACAGAGTCATGAGTATAGTTGCTTTGCGAAAATATTCATAGGACTTCAGCAATATCATGACAATAAAGACAATATTCTGCGGCCCTGATGCGACAGCGGCCAGGCGCCGGCGTCAAGGCCTGGCGCGAATGCCGCTCAAGCGTTCTGCGCCAGCATGCGGCGGAACCATGCCAGTTGTTCGCGCGTCAGGTAGTTGGCGCCGTCGCCGTGCAGGATCACGATCTCGATCTCGGGCGGGATCGAGGCGATCAGCTGCGCGCCCGTGACGGGAATCTTCGGAAAGGCGATGCCCGCCAGGAAAGCCAGATCTTCCGCCACCGTCACGCAGCGGCGTTCGGGATCCGGCGACGGCACGAGGAACAGGTCGATCTGTTCGCTTTGCCCGCCGATGACGACGTGCAATTGCGCAGCCAGCAGTTCGGGCAGGATCAGCTCGATGTTATTCTCGGTGCGCGATTGCTGGAAAGCGCGTTTCAGGGGTGTCAGGACTGGCGTGGCGGACATGGGAGCAGTGTGAAAGTGAAGACGGCGGCAGTGTAGCAGAGGCGCCCGGCCAGGCGCGCTCTGCTGAAACGGCGCCTACATCTTGTAGTTCAGCGAAACCAGCACGCTGCGCGGCGCGCCGTAGCGTTCCAGCCCGCCCGACCAGGCATAGCCGAGCGCCTGGTAGTAGCGGCGGTCGAGCACGTTGTCGACACTCACGCGCAGCTGCAGCTGCTCGCTGAGGCGGTAGCCGGCCGTCAGCCCGACGATGGCGTAGCCGCCCTGCCGCGTCAGGTAAGCCGTGTCGCGGCGTTCGATCTTGTCCTGCGCAGTCACGGAAGCGCCTACATTCCACCGCGCCAGGCTGCCGCTCAGTTGCACCGTCGTGTACAGCTTGAACAATTGCTTCGGCTCATCCGTGGCGATGCGCTGGCCGATATTCGCCGCCACGCTGTCTTTCGTGTACTTGGCCAGCACATAGGTGTAGCCGCCCGCGATCTGCCAGCCCGGCAAAGGCGAGCCCGACAACTGCAAGTCGACGCCTTCGCTCTGCACCTGGCCGGCCGCGCGGGCGCAATAGATGGCGCCACCCGTGGGGCAATTGACCTCGTCGGCCATGGCGCGGTTATTCTGCCTGATGCGGAACAGGGCGCCGCTGGCATTGAGCCTGCCGCCGAAATATTCTCCCTTGACGCCCGCTTCCAGGTTGGTGCCGCTCAACGGCGGCAAGGTATTGCCTTTGACATCGAGCACGCTTTGCGGCTGGAAGATCTGCGTGCCGCTCGCATACACGGAATGGTGCGCGTCAAGGTCGTAGACCAGACCGGCGTACGGCGTAAACTTGGCGTTTTCCGTCAGGTCGCGGCGCCATGTGGGGTTGGTGGCATACCAGCCCGTCACGTCCTGCGCATACCAGCCGAAGCGCCCGCCCAGCACCAGGCGCAGCGGATCGGCCAGGCTGAAGTTGCCGGCCGCATAAATGCCCTTCTCGTCCGTCTTGCGGCCCCAGTTGTAGGGCTCGAACGGCGCGCCGCGCATCGGGTAGGCGTGCGGATTCCACTGGAGCAGATCGAACACGCGCGTTTGCGCGCCTTCCCAGCTCTGGCCCGCGTCCGAATCGTCATGGCGGTAGCTGGCGCCGACGATCACGTCATGCTGGCGGCCGAACCAGGTGACGGGGCCGCTCAAGCGCCAGTCGGCCACGACTTGCTCCGTGTTGTACTTCCAGCCCGTTTCGGACTGGTTCAGCTTGTATATGTCGCCATCGATGCGGCTGTTGGTGGTATTGCGCGTGCTCGACGAGGCATCGATATGCGTGATGGCGAAGCGGCTGCGCCAGCCCTGCTCCAGCTGCGTTTCCAGGTCGGCGAAGACGACGTTGTTGTCGCGTTTCTGGAACGAGTCGGCATTGTTCAGGAAGGTCGAGCGGGGCAAATCCATGTGGCGGCCGTCGGGCAAGGTCGGCAAGCCGACGAACACGCCGTCGGTGCGGCTGTGCTGGCGCGAAAAGCCGATGCCGGCCGTGGTCGATGGCGTCAGGTCCGCCTCCAGAATCGCATACACGGTGCTGTTCTTGTTGCCCACCACATCGACGAAACTGTCGCTGTCGCGCAGGCTGGCCGCCACCCTGCCGCGCACCTTGCCCGACGCGGTCAATGCATTGCTGGCGTCGACCGTCAGTTGCCGGTCCTTCCAGCTGCCCAGGTGAGCCGAGGCATTTAGCAGGGACGTGGCCGTGGGGCGCTTGCGTATCATGTTGATGCTGCCCGACGGCGCGCCCGCCCCTTCCATCAGGCCCGTGGCGCCGCGCACCACTTCCACCCGGTCGTACATCAGCATGTCGGCCGAAACGTTGCGCTCATTAAAACCCGTGACATCGAGCGGCAAGCCGTCGACATTCACGTGGCTCAAGGCAAAGCCGCGCGCAAAATACGTGGTTTCCTGGTCGGACACCCCCTGCGTCTTGCCATAGATACCGGGCGTGGCGCGCGCCACGTCCTGCAACGTGGTCAGGTCGAAATCTTCCATCTGCTGGCGCGAAATGACGCTGACCGTTTGCGGCGTGTGGCGCTGCGACAGGTTCAAGCCCGTGGCCGTCGACAGATTGCGCGCCGTATATAGCCCCGTGCCTTCCGTGGCGCGGTCGGCCTCGGCGCTGACGATCACGGCGGGCATGCTGGCCATGCCGCCATCGGCCGTACTACTACTGATTTTGCGCAACAGGTAATTGCCGCTGCCGCCATCCACCCCTTCCAGGCCGCTGCCTTGCAACAGTTTTTGCAAGCCGGCGGAGACGCCATGGCGCCCCTGCAAACCCGGCGTCGCCAGGCCGTCGAGGGCCACGCCCTGCGTCGACAGGTTGATCCCGGCGGCGATGGCAAACGCGGGCAACGCATCGCGCAGGCTGCCGGCGGGAATGCTGTAATCACGCACATTGGCGGCCGGGCTGGCCTCGGCGGCCAGCGCTGCCTGCGGCAAACCGGCGCCGGCAGCGCCCACGGCCAGGAGCAGGACCAGCGCGGCGCGCACGGCGCCGGTGGTGGGATGGAGCGTCATGCGTGCCGTTGTCAAACTGCGGTGCTGCAAAGCCATGTAAAGCCCTTTCGATGGTTCGGATTGTTCGTTCTCTATCTTGTATGACGAAGCAATCCGAAAAAAGGGACAGGCAAGAAGTAAATTGGAGCACGTCGGCTTACGCCCTGCGGGCTAAGCCAACCTACCATACCCGACAGGCGTAGGTCGGCTTAGCGTGGCAAGGCCACGCGTAAGCCGACAATCTCAAGCCGCCTCGACACTGATCCAGTAGCGCGTGCGGCGCGCCAGCCGGATCGGCAGGGAGCGCTGCAGCAAGAGCAAGATGTTGTCCGGGTCGTTCAACTGGAAAATGCCGTCCACGGGCATGGCCGCCAGCGCCGGATCGCAGCGCAGCACGCCATAGCGATAGCACGCCACCTGCTCCAGCACCTCGCCCAGCGGCATGCGCTCGGCGATCAGCACGCCCCGCAGCCAGGCATCCGTATGGGGTGACAATGGCGTCAAGGCGGAAACGGCCACATCGTCGAAACTGCCCTGCCGGCCCGCATCGACCCTGTGCAAGTCTTCTGGCGCCTGCGATGGCGCGATCTCGACGGCGCCCTCGCTGACAGCCACCTGCGTGCGCGGCGCCAGCACGCTGCCGCCCTGGCGCACGCTGAAGCGCGTCCCCAGCGCGCGCACGGCGCCATTGCTGCTGCGCACGAGGAACGGGCGCGCGGACACGGCCCCGTCGTGCGCGGTGGCGACGTGGATTTCCCCGGCATGCAGCACGACCAACCGCGCCGCGTCGTCAAAGCGCACGTCGATGGCCGTGTCCGTATTGAGAACCAGCTGCGTGCCGTCGGGCAATGTCAGGTGGCGGATTTCGCCCCTGGCCGTGCGGATGTCGGCGCGCCACGCTTGCCAAGGTGCCGACTGGCTGGCCAGCCACAGCGCCGGCCCGGCCGCGATCAACCCCGCCAGGCCGTAGAGCACGGCACGCCGCTGCGGCGACTTCGGCACCGCGTCCGCCGCCTGGCGCAGCGCGGGCGGCACGCTGGCCAGGGTGCCGCACACCAGCTCGGCCCGCTGCCAGGCCGCTGCATGCGCGGGATCGCTGGCGCGCCAGGACTGGAACGCTTGCTGCTCGCTTGGCGTCAAGGCACCTGCGTGCAGGCGCACCAGCCATTGCGCCGCCGCCCGCGCCGCGCGGGGATCGATGGCCACGTTCACAGGATCAAGAGGATGCAGCGCTCGAACGCCTGCACCATGTAGCGCTTGATGCTGCGCTCGCTCACGCCCAGGCGCCGGGCGATTTCTCCATAAGCGAGGCCGTCGACATGCGCCAGCAGGAAGGCGCTGCGCACCAGCGGCGGCAAGCCGTCGAGCATGGCATCGATGCGCTGCAAGGCCTCCAATACGAGCAAGCGCTCTTCCGGCGACTGCATCAGCAATTCAGGCTGCTGCGCCAGCGTTTCCAGCCATGCCTGCTCCAGCGACAGGCGCCGGTAGTGGTCGATCAGCAGGCGCTGCGCCACGGTCGTCAGATAGGCGCGCGGCTCGCGCAAGGTCTGCCGGTTCTCGGGCGGCGCCGTCAGCAGGCGCACGAAGGTATCGTGTGCCAGGTCCGCCGCATGGTCGGCGCACTGCAGCTTGGCGCGCAGCCAGCGCATCAGCCAGCCATGGTGGTGGCTGTAAATGCCGGCTATCGACTCGCTGGACTGCGCAATGTTCACTGGGGACTCCGATACGCGCAAGGCAAGGCGCGGCTAATTGATAATAATTCTCATTATCACAAATCATGGCCTCCGGCGTCAATGCCGATGCCTGCCTATTCCCGGAAACTGTTGTTTCAGCGTGGCTGCAATCGTCTAGCGCTTGATATACAGGCTCTTCATCACCATGCCGCCGCGCATTTTCTTCGCGCCCGGCGCCAGCCCCGCTGGACAAGCGCCCTGGAACACGGCAGCCAGTTCCGTGCGCTGCACTTCGCTCTTGCCATGGACTTGCACGGTGGTATCGGCGCTCAGGGTGTATGCCCTGGCCAGGTCGCCCTTGAAGGTGACGGCCAGCCTGGCGTCCGGACAGCTGGACTGGAATTGATAGCTGTCGCCCTCGCGGCTGTGCGACTCGATCTGGCATTCCTGCTCGAAATCAGACCACAGGTCATCGTCGATCAGGCGGTCGCGCGCGTGGTCGACGCAGATTTCCCAGGAAAATGGCGAGGTGGCGGGCGTCACCTTCCACAGCCCCGTGGCACGCTGCAAGCGCTGCGCCGGCTCGGCCGCCGAAGCGAACGTGGCTGCGCACATGGGAAGAATAGTCATCAGGAACAAGGTCGCGCTGCGCTTCATGGGCATACTCTTTCAGCTAAAAACTTGAATATAGCAAAGAGGAATGCCTGCAGGCCACACGCTTAGCCGTGCATCCCGGGCCTCGCCGCCAGCACGCAGGGAATGGCTAGCGGCCCCAGGAAAGTCACCAGGATGGCGCGGATGGCCGTTATTCGCAAGGCGCGGCGTTTGGCGATGTAGAGGCAGGCGAAGGCCGACAGCGACCAGATCAAGGCAGGCAAGTACTCGGTCATCATGAACTCCGGATGCGCCCTGGAAGGCAGGAAAGCCATGCTGACACGGAAATGGGATCACCGCAATGGCAGATTGGGCTTCTGCCATTGCGATGGATACGGTCGAATACGATCAGTGTTGACCGATCTTCATGATTTTCAGCGCGTTCGTGCCGCCCACCTTGCCCATCGGCTCGCCCCAGGTCAGGACGACCGTGTCGCCCTTGGTCACGACCTTATGTTCCAGCAGCAGCTCTTCCGCCTGTTGCAAGACCTTGTCGCGATCCGTGCCGGACGTCAATTCCAGGGTGCTGACGTTGCGGTACAGGGCCAGCTTGCGGCGCGTGCCTACGCTCGGGGTCAGCGCGACGATGGGGATGTCGATGTTACAACGGCTCATCCACAGGGCCGTGGAACCCGATTCCGTCAAGGTGGCAATCGCTTTCACACGCAAGTGGTGGGCCGTAAACAGGGCGCCGTAGGCGATCGACTGGTCGATGCGCGAGAACGTGGCGTTGAGGAAATCGGCGTCCAGCTTGCAGGTATCCCACTTTTCCGCATCCAGGCAGATGGCGGCCATCGCTTCCACCGTCTCGATCGGATAGCGGCCAGACGCCGTTTCGGCCGACGTCATGACGGCGTCCGTGCCATCGAGCACGGCATTGGCCACGTCGGATACTTCGGCGCGGGTCGGCACGGCGTTGACGATCATCGATTCCATCATCTGCGTGGCCGTGATCGCCAGCTTGTTTGACGCGCGCGCCATCTTGATCATGCGCTTTTGCAGGGCCGGCACGGCCGCATTGCCCACTTCCACGGCCAGGTCGCCGCGCGCCACCATGATGCCGTCGGAAGCGTCGAGAATCTCTTGCAGCGCAGGAATGGCTTCCGCGCGCTCGATCTTGGCGATCATCATCGGCTTGTGGTCCCACGCTTCGCCGGCGATATTGGCCAGCTGGCGCGCCATGACCATGTCGGTGGCGTTTTTCGGGAACGATACGGCCACGTAATCGGCCTGGAAGCTCATTGCCGTCTTGACGTCTTCCATGTCTTTCGCCGTCAAGGCTGGCGCAGACAAGCCGCCGCCCTGGCGGTTGATGCCCTTGTTGTTCGACAACTCGCCGCCGATTTTCACGGTCGTGTGGATTTCGCTGCCGACGACTTTATCGACCGTCAGCACGATCAGGCCGTCGTTCAGCAGCAATACGTCCGCCGTGCGCAAGTCGCGCGGCAATTCCTTGTAGTCGAGACCGCAGCGCTCCAGGTTGCCCAGTTCGCCGTTTTCGCCCCATTTCGCGTCAAGGATGAACTTCATGCCATTTTCCAGGAAAATCTTGCCTTCTTCAAACTTGCCGACGCGAATCTTCGGGCCTTGCAAGTCAGCCATGATGGCCACTTCGCGGCCGCACAGCGCAGCCGCTTCGCGCACCATGCGGGCGCGGTCGATATGGTCTTGCGCCTTGCCATGCGAAAAGTTCAGGCGCACGACGTCGACGCCGGCCTTGAACATGCGGACCAGGGTATCGATATCGTTCGAAGCGGGGCCGATGGTGGAAACGATCTTGGTGGCGCGTTGCTGTACTTGCATGGTCATGGTGTGCTGCTTTCTATAATGAGTTGCTACAAGGGCCAGCCTTGTGGGCCGGCCGTCCTGGTGCGCTGGATCAGCGGTGGTTCTTCTTACTTGGCCGCCATCAGGGCGACCGTGGTGTCCAACATGCGGTTCGAAAAGCCCCACTCGTTGTCGTACCACGACGACACTTTCACGAGGCGGCCCGACACCTTGGTCAGGGTCGCATCGAAGTTCGACGAGGCCGGGTTGTGGTTGAAATCGATGGAAACGAGCGGTTCCGTCTGGTACGTCAAAATGCCTTTCAGCGCGCCTTCCGACGCCGTTTTCAGCAAGGCGTTGACTTCCTCGACGCTGGTATCGCGCTTGGCGATGAAGGACAGGTCGACCAGCGAGACGTTAATCGTCGGCACGCGGATGGCAAAGCCATCGAGCTTGCCATTCAGTTCCGGCAAGACGAGGCCGACAGCGGCCGCCGCACCCGTCTTGGTGGGAATCATCGAATGCGTGGCCGAGCGGGCGCGGCGCAAGTCTTCATGCATCACGTCGCTCAAGACCTGGTCGTTCGTGTAGGCGTGCACGGTGGTCATCAGCCCCGATTCGATGCCGATGGCGTCGTTGAGGGGTTTGACCAATGGCGCCAGACAATTCGTCGTGCACGAGGCATTCGAAATGACCGTGTCCGATGCCTTCAGCACGTGCTGGTTGACGCCGAACACGATGGTGGCGTCCACATCCTTGCCGCCCGGTGCGGAAATGATGACTTTCTTGGCGCCGCCCTTCAGGTGGGCCGAGGCTTTTTCCTTGGTGGTGAAGAAACCCGTGCATTCGAGCACCACGTCGACGCCGAGTTCGCCCCAAGGGATCAAAGCTGGGTCGCGCTGCGCGAAGACGCGGATGCGGTCGCCATTGACGA
Organism: Janthinobacterium sp. 64; assembly: GCF_002813325.1. Classification (NCBI taxonomy): domain Bacteria; kingdom Pseudomonadati; phylum Pseudomonadota; class Betaproteobacteria; order Burkholderiales; family Oxalobacteraceae; genus Janthinobacterium; species Janthinobacterium sp. 64. The sequence continues at coordinate 1,114,057 of NZ_PHUG01000001.1, forward strand.
GCATATTCTCGCCATCGATGGTGACGACGCCGGGAAACTTGCCGTGCACCGTGTCGTAGCGCGTCAGGTGCGCATTCGACTTGGCGTCGCCCAGGTCATTGATGGCGACGATCTCGATATCCTGCTGCTTGCCGCCTTCATAAAACGCGCGCAAGACATTGCGGCCGATGCGGCCATAGCCATTGATGGCAACTTTGATGGTCATGCTGTCTCCTTGATGTTTTCTGCTGAGTTCGTAAAGCCAACCCAAGTGCAAATACCGGGGTCGTACCCTCAGGGTACGACCCCAGCCCTAGCTGTTGGGCTTGATTTCATTAACCGCTATTGCGCAACCCTGCCGCAATGCCATTGATCGACAAATGTATCCCCGTGCGCGCCGCCGCATCCTGCTTGCCCTCGCGGAAGCGTTTCAACAGCTCCACCTGCACGTGGTTGAGCGGGTCGATATAGGGGAAACGGTTGCGTATGGACCGCTGCATCAGCGGATTGGCTTGCTGTAACTCTTCCTGGCCCGTGATCAGTTTCAAGGCGTCCAGCGTGGCCGCATATTCGGCGCGGATGCGCGCAAAGATGGCCTCGCGCAAGGCCTTGTCCTTGACGAGTTCCGCATACTTGCCGGCAATGGCGATGTCGCTCTTGGCCAGCACCATATCCATGTTCGACAGCAAGGACGTAAAGAAGGGCCAATCCGTGTACATGCCGCGCAGCACGTCCGCGCCATCGGCGGGATGGGCGGCCAGGTAGGCTTGCACGGCGGAACCAAAGCCGAACCAGCCCGGCAACATCAAACGGCATTGCGCCCAGCTCAAGACCCAGGGAATCGCGCGCAAATCCTCGATCGAGGTCGATTTCTTGCGCGAGGCGGGACGGCTGCCGATATTCAGCGCGGCAATTTCCGCGATCACCGTCGATTCCCAGAAATACTGTTCGAAGCCGTCCGTGCCGTACACGAGGTCGCGATAGGCGTTCAGGGCCGTGCCAGACAATTCTTCCATGGCGGCAAGGTGGCCCGCGCCGGCCGACGCCTTCGGTTGCAGCTGCGCCTGTGGCAGCAGGGTCGACTGGATGGTGGCGGCCACCAGCACTTCCAGGTTGCGGCGCCCCACTTCCGGGTTTGCATACTTGGCCGTGATGACTTCGCCCTGCTCCGTCAAACGGATCTGCCCCTGCACGGCGCCTGCCGGCTGGGCCAGGATGGCTTCATAGCTGGGGCCGCCACCACGTCCGACAGAACCGCCGCGGCCGTGGAACAGACGCAGCTTGATCTGGTATTGCTTGAAGACCGTCACCAGTTCGATCTCAGCCTTGTAGAGTTCCCAGCCGGACGTCAGGAAACCGCCGTCCTTGTTGCTGTCCGAATAGCCGAGCATGACTTCCTGCTGGTCGGCGCGCGATTCGAGCAAGCCACGGTAGAACGGCAAGCCGAAGGCGCGCGCCATGATGGCGGGGCCGGCGCGCAAGTCGGCTATGGTTTCAAACAGGGGAATGATGTTGACGTCCACTTCGCGGCTGTCCTGGCGCAGCAAGCCCACTTCTTTCAGCAGCAAAGCCACTTCCAGCAAGTCCGAGACGCTGGCCGCCTTCGAGATGATGCAGTTCGGCACCGATTCCTTGCCGTATTTGACGTGCGCTTCGCGTACGGCGCGGAAAATGTCGAGTTCGGACGTCGTTTCTTCCGAGTATTGCGCATACGGCGACGTCAGCAGGCGTGGCGACTCCAGCTCGGCCAGCAGCAGGCTGATGCGCTGCTCTTCGTCGAGGTCCAGGTAGACCAGGCCCGGCTGGGCGCCCGCGAACAGTTCGCCCACGACACGCTCGTGCACGTCGGAATTCTGGCGCAAGTCCAGCGGCGCCAGCGAAAAGCCGAAAACCTTGACGGCGCGCCGCAGCTGGCGCAGCCGGCCACGGGCCAGCGCGCGCAAGCCATTGCTGACGAGCGAATGCTGGACCACGTCCAGGTCGGCCAGCAGCTCAGACGCGGCAGCATACGGCTGCACGCCGTCGGCTGGCTTGCCCTTGCCTGAGAGAACCACGCGCGTGGCATCGAGGCGCGCATGAATGCCGTGCAAGGCGCGGCGGTATGGTTCGTCGACGCGGTGCGGCGACGCATCGGCAGAACGTTCGGCCAGTGCGCGCAGCGGCTCGCTGCAGGCATTGAGGATTTGCGCCAGCGACAGTTGCGACGCGAGCTTGCGCAATTCACCGAGGTAAAAATCGAGCACTTTGTCGGCCTGCGTCTGCAGGGTGCTGCGCAGGATGTCGGCCGTGACAAACGGGTTGCCGTCGCGGTCGCCGCCTATCCAGCTGCCGACCTTCATGAAATTGGGCAATTCCGCATCTTCCCAGCGGGCATCGCGCTGGGCCAGCATGGTTTCCAGCGAGGAATACAGTTTCGGCAATTCGCGCAAGATCGTATGGTCGTAGAACGACAGGCCATTGGCCACTTCATCCATGACGGACAGCTTGCTCGTGCGCAGCAGACGCGTCTGCCACAGGGTGACGATGCCGCGGCCCAGCGCTTCTTCGTTTTGCTCCGCCTCTTCCGGCGTCATTTGCACGCGGTCGCGCTCGCTCAACAGGCGGGCGATAGCCATCTGGCAATTCTGGATGCTCTTGCGCTGCACTTCCGTCGGATGTGCCGTGAACACGGGGCTGACGAACGCATCTTCGAAAAAGGTTTCCAGCGCATCGGCCTTGCCCGCGTCAAACACGTTGCCGACGGCATGGCTGAGGCTACCCTGGCGCGGCGGCGAACCGGCGATCAAATGGGCACGCGTGCGGCGGATGTGATGCTGGTCTTCCGCGATATTGGCCAGCAGCGAGAAATAGCTGAAGGCGCGCGTCAATTGCGTGGTTTCTTCCTGCGACAGCGCTTGCAGCGCGTCCGACAGCTGCGCGCGCGCCGCTTCGTCATTGTCGCGGCGGAAACGGATGGCCAGCTGGCGCACATGTTCGATGCGCTCGAAGGCAGGATCGCCCAGGTGGTTGCGGATGGCGTCGCCCAGCAGACGGCCCAGCTGGCGGATATCGCTGCTCAGCAGCTCGTCTTTCACTTCATTCATTTGCATGGTATGTATTTCCTGGGGCGGCCACGGCGGCACCGCACAGATTGCGTAGTTCGCGCTTCCCGGCCCGGGAAACGCCCATCATCCATTTTGTAGTAAATTTACCTTACTGTCTCACCATCCTCTTGATTTTCATCAATAAAATCCACGTCGAAAGGGCCTTAAAGGGCTTGCGAGCTGTTTGCAAGGGCAACAATATGAAAATTTACTACGCATTTAAGCGAAAGGCAACCAAATTTGTCTTTCCAGGCTGAAAATTGACGGCGCCAGTCACATGGCGGTGGCGATGGCCAGGCACTCTCCTGTATGCTGGCGGCTTGAAACAAGGATGTAATCCGCATCTTTATAAGTGAACCCCATGCGACTGACTGCCTACACTGACTACACCCTGCGCACCCTGATGTATTTGGGCGCGCACCGCGACCGGCTCGTGACCATCCAGGACATCGCCGACCTGCATGCGATTTCAAAAAATCACCTGATGAAGGTGGTGCACCAGCTGGGCCTGTCAGGCATCGTGGAAACGGTGCGCGGGAGAAATGGCGGCCTGCGCCTGGCGCGCGACCCGGCCGAGATCAATATCGGCACCGTGGTGCGCGAGACGGAAAGCGATTTTTTCATGGCGGAATGTTTTAACAAGGAAAACAACACTTGCCCGCTCGCACCCGATTGCCTGCTGAAAGCCAAGCTGGGCCAGGCCACGGCCGCCTTCCTGGCCGTGCTCGACACGGTGACCCTGGCATCGATACTCGAAGCGACGCCGGGCGTGCCGGCGCTGGCGGCCGGCGTGATTCCCCTGCGCGTGGCAAAGTAAGCGCGCCAGAAACAACAATGCCCGGCAAGCCGGGCATTGTTTCCTGCAGTAACTATCTACAACATCAATGCGCGCTGGCGCCTGCCGCGCCGATGCCCGTCTCCGAACGCATTTGCTGCGCTTCGTAGCCGGCGCGGTCGATGCGCGCGCGCGGGCTCTTGTCGAGCACCGAGAACAGCCAGATGCCGACGAAGCCTGCCGTCATCGAGAACAGCGCCGGCGAGGCGTACGGGAACAGCGCCGCCGGATGGCCCAGCACGTCGACCCAGACGGACTTCGACACCACCGTCAGCGCGACGGCCGTGGTCAAGCCCAGGAAGCCGCCGATGGTGGCGCCCCGCGTGGTGCAGTCTTTCCACAGCACCGACATGAACAGCACGGGGAAGTTGGCGGAAGCGGCAATCGCGAAAGCCAGCGAGACCATGAAGGCGATGTTCTGCTTTTCAAACGCGATGCCCAGCACGACGGCGATGATGCCCAGAACAATGGTGGTCACGCGCGACACTTTCAATTCGTTGGCGCCCGTGGCCTTGCCCTTCTTGATGACGGTGGCATACAGATCGTGCGACACGGCCGACGCGCCCGACAGGGTCAAACCAGCCACGACGGCGAGGATGGTGGCGAACGCGACCGCCGACATGAAGCCCAGGAAGACATTGCCGCCCACAGCCTTGGCCAGATGCACGGCCGCCATGTTGTTACCGCCCAGCAGCTTGCCGGCAGCATCCTTGAACTCGGGATTGGTGCTTACCAGTACGATGGCGCCAAAACCGATGATGAAGGTCAGAATGTAGAAGTAGGCGATCCAGGTGGTGGCCCAGAACACGGACTTGCGCGCTTCCTTGGCGCTCGGCACCGTGAAGAAACGCATCAGGATGTGCGGCAAGCCGGCCGTGCCGAACATCAGCGCCATGCCAAAGGAGATGGCCGAGATCGGGTCCTTGATGAAGGAACCGGGGCCCATGATGGCTTCCTTGGTGGCATGCACGTCCACCGACTTGGCGAACAGCGCTTCCGGGCTGAAGTTGAACTGCGCCAGCACGGCCACGGCCATGAAGGTGGCGCCGCCCAGCAGCATCACGGCCTTGATGATCTGCACCCAGGTGGTGGCCGTCATGCCGCCAAACAGCACGTAAATCATCATCAATGTACCGACCAGGACGACGGCGATCCAGTATTCGAGGCCGAACAGCAGCTTGATCAGCTGGCCCGCGCCCACCATCTGCGCGATCAGGTAGAAGGCCACGACGACCAGGGTGCCGGACGCCGAGAAAATACGGATCGGCGCCTGCTTGAAGCGGTAGGCGGCCACGTCGGCAAAGGTGTAGCGGCCCAGGTTGCGCAAGCGCTCGGCCATCAGGAAGGTGATGACGGGCCAGCCGACGAGAAAGCCGATGGCATAGATCAGGCCGTCATAACCGTTCAAGAAGACGGCGGCGGAAATGCCGAGGAACGATGCAGCCGACATATAGTCGCCCGCGATGGCCAGGCCATTCTGGAAGCCCGTGATGCCGCCGCCGGCCGTGTAGAAGTCGGAGGCCGACTTGGTCTTCTTGGCCGCCCATTTGGTGACGAACAGGGTGAAGATGACGAAGACGGCGAACATGATGATCGCCGTCCAGTTGGTCGGCTGCTTGACTGCCTGGCCCAGGTCGGCGCCGGCCGCCAGCACGCTGCTGCTGGCGCTCGCCAGCAAGGTCAGGGCTGCCAGACAGGCGAATGGGCGTTGCATCGATGGGGCGCGGTTCATGCTTGCACCCGTGCCTGGATGGCGCTGGTCAGGTCGTCGAATTGCTTGTTGGCGCGGCGCACATAAATGCCGGTGATCACCACGGTAAACACGATGACGAACAGGCCGATCGGCATGCCCCAGGTCATCACGCCGGTGCCCGTTTTAGTGGCAAGGAATTCCTTGTCGAAGGCGATGAGCAAAATGTAGCCGTAATACACCAGCATCATCAGGCCCGTCAGCGCCCAGCCGAAGCGCGAGCGCACTTTGACCAGTCGATGATAATTGGGGTCACTCTTGAGTTTTTGTACCAGATCGTCATGCATGGTGTTGCCTCCTGTTATGTAAAAGCCTGCTCTTTTATGCGAGCTTGGATTCACAGTACAGCGCGAGGCTTACCCGCCCCTTACGGCAGCGGTTTTTTCTCGCAGAAGCAACAGCTCAGTTCAGCGCGGCAGCCGGTCCGAAAAATTCATGGTGCGTCTGCCGTTCCGGCACGCCCAGCTCGCGCAGATATTGCTTGACGGCCCGCATGAACGGCTGCGGCCCCAGGAAATAGGCGTCGATGTCGCGCGAGGCTGGCAGCCAGTCATTCAGCTGCTCTTTATTCAGCAAGCCGACGGCGTCCGGCGCACCTTGCTCATCGCCATGTTCCGCGTAGCAGTAATAGCGTTTCAATTGCGGATGCTGCGCGGCCAGTGCGTCGATCTGCGCGCGGAACGCATGCACGCCGTGGTTGCGCGCCGCATGGATGAAGTGCACGGAACGCTTGCCGCGCAGGGCCGCCGTCAGCATGGCCAGGGTCGGCGTGATGCCCACGCCGCCGCTGATCAGCACCAGCGGCTTGTCGCTCTCCGTCAGCACGAAGTCGCCCGATGGCGGCGTCAACTGTACGGTGTCGCCCGCCTGCACGTGGTCGTGAAAATGGTTCGACACCTTGCCACCCGCTTCGCGCTTGACGCTGATGCGGTAGGTCTGGCCATTGCTGGCGGCCGACAAGGAGTACTGGCGGCGCATGGGCAAGCCATCGACCGTGACCAGCACGCCGATGTACTGGCCCGGTGCAAAGTCGAGCACGGGCTGGCCATCGGCGGGCGCCAGCAGGAAGGAGGTGATCTCGCCGCTTTCCACCGTCTTGCTGCGCACTACAAAGTCGCGCGCGCCGCTCCAGCCACCCGGCGCGGCCGCCTGCGCCTTGTAGATGCGCCCTTCTTCGCCGGCCAAAATATCTGCCAGCTGGCCGTAGGCCGCGCCCCAGGCGTCGATGACGGCGTCGCTGGCGACTTCGACGCCCAGCACTTCGCGGATCGCCTGCAGCAAGCTGGCGCCGACGAGCGGATAGTGCTCGGCGCGGATCTGCAAGGCCACGTGCTTGTTGACGATGGTGACCACCAGGCCGCCCAGCGCTGCCAGCTGGTCGATATGTTTGGCATACATCAGCACGCCATTGGCCAGCGCGCGCTGCTGGTCGCCGCTGTGCTGGTGCGCCTGGTTAAAGTACGGCAGCACTTCGGGATGGTCGCGGAACAGATTCTTGTAGAAGTGGCGCGTCAGCGCTTCGCCGCCCTGTTCGAGGATGGGGACGGTGGCCGTGATGATGGCGCGTTGTTCTTGGGTCAGCATGTAAAACTCCTGTGTATATTTGTAAGCGTTCTCAGGCCAGCGTTTCAACGGCTGGATACAACTCATGGTCTTCGCGGCGCATGCGCTGGAACAGCGCGTGCAGCACGGTATTGGCTTCGCTGCGGAAGGCTTCCGGTTCGGCTTCCAGGCGCACGGGCGTATTCCAGCGGCCGGCGAAATCGAGGTAGGCGCCGGCGATGCCGTGCATCTCGTTTTCGTACTGGCGTCCCAGCTGGGCCACCCGGGCCACGCCGGACGCTTGCGCGGCCGGATACAGGTAGCGCTGCTCGACGGCCAGGTGCAGCTTGATCAAGCCGCTCATGGCGATGATCTGTTCGGCAATGGCCTGCGCCTGCGCGGCCACACCGCCGCGCGCCAGCTGGCGCAAGTCATCGATGGCGGCCAGGATGGCCAGGTGCTGCTGTTTGAATTTGTCGATATTCATGGCGTGTTTCTCTTGTTGAGTGTTGCCAGTGTAGCGGAATTCGCTTAAACATGCAAATTACATGCATCTTTAAATGACCAGTATTTCATACTGACATGGCCACTATGTGCGGCACAGAACACAAGCTATGGCCACGCTTGCCTATACTTTATTCATCACAGCGCGGCCCGCTTGCGGCCGTGCCGCACCCTCCACTCCAGCCAAGGATGAGCATGAGAATGAAGACGGATACGGTCAAAACGGGCACTGGCCAGGCGCAGCAACTGGCCGGCATCATCAACGAACACCACACGGCACTGCTGGACGGCTGGATGGCTGGCCTGATCGCCCGCCTGGTGCGGCGCGACAAGATCGCCGAAAACGAGCTGCGCCAGCAGGCAGCGCAATTGCTGCCGCTGCTGGCGGGCGCGCTCGACAGCGGCGACTCGTTCGACATCGAAGGCGGCGCCTGGGACGATACGCGCCAGCTGATCGCTGAAATATCGCAGTCGCGCGTGCGCCAGGGCTATTCGCCGATCGACACGGCCAGCTTCATGTTCGCCTTGAAGGAACCGCTGTTCGCCTATCTGCGCCAGGCAATCACGGCGCAGCCGGAGCAGCTGGGCGACGCCATCGTCAGCACCAGCAAGCTGTTCGACGAACTGGGCTTGCTGACCATCGCCATCTACCAGAAGGCGCGCGAACAGGTGATATTGCGCCAGCAGCAGGAATTGCTGGAGCTGTCCACGCCCGTGGTGCAGCTGTGGCAAAACGTGCTGGCCCTGCCCCTGATCGGCACCCTCGACAGCGCCCGCACGCAAGTGGTGATGGAAAGCCTGCTGCAAAAGATCGTCGACACGGGCGCCCTGATCGCCATCATCGACATCACGGGCGTGCCCACCGTCGACACCCTGGTGGCGCAGCACCTGCTGAAAACCATCGCCGCCGCGCGCCTGATGGGCGCCGACTGCATCATCAGCGGCATCCGCCCGCAGATCGCGCAAACCATCGTGCACCTGGGCGTCAACCTGGAAGACGTGGTGACCAAGGCCACCCTGGCCGACGCCTTCGTCGTGGCCCTGAAACGCACGGGTTCCAGCATCACCTACCAGCAGCAACCACACTGAGGCGCCTATGGAAAGAATCCCCATTTTACGCATGGGCCGGCTGCTGCTGGTGACGATACAGGTGGACATGCATGACCGCCTGGCGATGACCTTGCAGGACGACCTGACCACCCGCATCGTGACGGACCGCGCCACGGGCGTGCTGATCGACATTTCCGCGCTCGACATCGTCGATTCCTTCATCGGCCGCATGATCAGCAACACGGCGGCGATGGCGAAGATCCTCGATGCGCGCACCGTCGTCGTCGGCATGCAGCCGGCCGTCGCCATCACCCTGGTGGAACTGGGCCTGACCCTGGAAGGCGTGAGCACGGCGCTCAACGTGGAACGGGGCATCAAGCTGCTGGAACGGGACGGCGCATGCGCATGACGGGGGCGCAACAGATGCAGCAGATCCTGCCCCTGCACAGCGACGAAGACGTCGTGCGGCTGCGCAAGCAGGTACGAGACAGCATGGTCGCCATGGGGTTTGGCCTGATCGAACAGACCAAGATCATCACGGCGGCCAGCGAACTGGCGCGCAACACCTTGCGCTACGGCGGCGGCGGCGAAGCGCGCATCGCGCGCGTCTGCGATGGCGCGCGGCAGGGACTGGAACTGCGCTTTGTCGACGCGGGACCGGGCATCGACGATATTTCCCTGGCGCTCACCGATGGCTATACCAGCGGCGGCGGACTGGGACTGGGGCTGGGCGGCGCCAAGCGCCTGGCTGACGCCTTTCACATCGACACGGCGCCCGGCGCGGGCACCACCGTCACCATCGCGAAATGGAAGCTGTTTTGAACCACATCGAGCAAGCCCCTGACATCGCCAGGCAACGCAGTTTTCCCATCGGCGAGCCGAGCGAGATCGCCGCGGCCCGCCGCGCCAGCAACGAACTGGCGCGCCGCATCGGCTTCGACGACGTGCGCACGGGCCAGCTGGCCATCATCATCAGCGAAGCGGCGACCAACATCGTCAAGCACGCGCAGCGCGGCGAAATCCTGCTGCGCAAGGTGCTGCGCGGCGGCACCAGCGGCATCGAAGTGCTGGCCATCGACAACGGCCCCGGCATGGGCAATGTGCGCCAGTACATGGCCGATGGCCATTCCACCACGGGCACCTACGGCGTGGGCCTGGGCGCGATACGCCGCCTGAGCCAGGAATTCGACCTGTACACGGCGCCCGGCAAGGGCACCGTGCTGATGATGGTGGTCTGGGGCCAGCACGCCAGCAGCGCCATCCCCGCCCATCCGAACTGGCGCATCGGCGCCGTGTGCCTGCCGCTGCCCTCGGAACAGGTGTGCGGCGACGCCTGGAACGTGGTCTGCGAAGGCCATGAACTGAGCTTGCTGGTGGCCGACGGCCTGGGCCACGGCCCGCTGGCGGCGCGCGCCTCGGAACGCGCCAGCGCCTTGCTGGAAACTGACACGCCCGGCTTGCCGCCCCTGCCCGCCCCCTTCATCGAACTGGCCCACGGCGCCCTGCGCACCACGCGCGGCGCGGCCCTGGCGGTGGCGCACATCGACAGCGCGCGCCGCGAGTTGCGCTATGCCGGCGTGGGCAACATCGCCGCCTGCGCCTTCGACGCGCAGCAGCGCCGGCATCTGCTGTCGCATAACGGCATCGTCGGCAGCAACCTGCGCAAGGTGCAGGAGTTCTGCTATCCGTGGCAGCTGGGCGCGACCTTGATCATGCACTCGGACGGCTTGCACACGCGCTGGGACCTGGAACAGTATCCGGGCCTGGCGCATTGCCACCCCAGCCTCGTCGCCGCCGTGCTGTACCGCGATTTTGCGCGCGGGCGCGACGATGTCACGGTGGTGGTGCTGCGCGAACATGAGGAATGCCAGGCCGGCACCGAGGAAAGGAACGAAACAACATGACGCAACGCATATTGACGGCGCATATCGGCAGCGAACTCGATGTGGTGGGAGCGCGCCAGCGCGCGCGGCAGATCGCCGCCCTGTGCGGCTTCGGCGTGCAGGACCAGGTGCGCATCGCCACGGCCGTGTCGGAACTGGCGCGCAACGTCTACAACTACGCCGGCAGCGGCAAGGTGCATTTCGCCATCGATGGCCAGACGGCGCCGCAGGTGCTCAGCATCCGCATCGAGGACCAGGGCCCCGGCATCGCGCAGCTCGACAAGATACTGGCCGGCACCTACCGCTCGCCCACAGGCATGGGCCTGGGCATCCTGGGCGCCCAGCGCCTGATGGACCGCTGCCATATCCACAGCACGCCGGGCGACGGCACGCAGATCACGCTGCACAAGCTGTTCCCGCGCGACGCGCCCCTGCTCGACGGCAGCATGATCGGCACCCTGTCCGGCAGCCTGCAGGCGCTGCCCTCCGATATCACGCTGTCCGAAGTGCAGCAGCAGAACCGCGAGCTGCTCGCCACCCTGGCCGAACTGAAGACGCGCCAGGACGATTTGCTGCAGCTGACGCGCGAACTGGAAGACACCAACCGGGGCGTGGTGGCGCTGTTCGCGGAACTCGATGAAAAAGCCGACCACCTGCGCCGCGCCGACCAGATGAAATCGCGCTTCCTGTCGAACATGAGCCATGAATTCCGCACGCCGCTCAGCTCCATCCGCGCCCTGTCCAAGCTGCTGCTCGACCGCATCGATGGCGAGCTGTCCGAGGAGCAGGAAAAACAGGTGCTGTTCATCCTGCAAAGCGCCGTCAGCCTGAGCGACCTGGTGAACGACCTGCTGGACCTGGCCAAGATCGAGGCGGGCAGGGTCGACGTGCACGCCAACAGTTTTCAGGTGGCCGACCTGTTCAGCGCCCTGCGCGGCATGCTGCGCCCGCTGCTGGTGTCCGAGTCGCTCACCTTGACCTTCATCGATCCCGACCCGGCGCTGCACATCCATACGGACGAAGGCAAGCTGTCGCAGATCCTGCGCAACTTCATCGCCAACGCCCTCAAGTTCACGGAAGCGGGCGCCATCATCGTCAGCGCCACGCCCTTGCCGCAGCAGGACGCCATCCGCTTTTCCGTCTCCGACACGGGCCTGGGCATCGCCGCCGAAGACGTACAACTGATCTTCGAGGAATTCAGCCAGGTGGAAAACCACATGCAGCGCAAGGTCAAGGGCACGGGCCTGGGCCTGCCCCTGTGCCGCAACCTGGCCACCCTGCTCAATGGCACGGTGTCCGTGGAAAGCACGCCCGGTGAAGGATCGCTGTTTTCCGTCGTCCTGCCCACCAGCTACCATGCGCCCGAAGGCAGCCTGCCGCCATGCGCGCCGGCCAACGACAATGGCAACGACCAGCGCATCGGCGTGCTGGTGGTGGAAGACAATCCGCCCGTGCGCCTGCTGTATGACAAATTTTTGGCCGGCAGCGAATTTCGCGTCGTTCCAGCGCGCAGCGTGCGCGAGGCGCAGGAACGCTGGGAACAGCAGCGCCCCGCCGCCGTCATCCTCGACATCATGCTGCACGGCGAAACGGCCTGGCACTGGCTGGCCGAGCTGAAAAACGATCCGCTGCGGCGCCAGGTGCCCGTCATCGTCGCCACCGAAATCGACGACGTGCGCAAGGGCCTGGCCCTGGGCGCCGACGCCTACTACGTCAAGCCGCTGTCGCGCCAGCAATTGCTGGCCACCCTGCGCGCGCTGATCGGCAATCCACACCACCGGCAAGAGCCGGTTCCGCCGCAAGGCACAACCACCTGGGACAATGCGCATGCTACCGGATAACAACAGCGATGCTCTGATCCTCAACGTCGATGACAGCGATGGCGCACGCTACGCCAAGTCGCGCATCCTCCAACGCGCCGGCTTCAAGGTCATCGAAGCGTCGAACGGGGGCGACGCGCTGCTGCGCGCGCGCCAGGACCGCCCCAACCTGATCCTGCTCGACGTCAAGCTGCCCGACATCAACGGCCTCGAAGTGTGCCGCCAACTAAAAGGAGGTGCCGAGACCAACACCATCCTGGTGCTGCAAACGTCCGCTTCCTGCATCGGCACGGCCGACAAGATCCGCGCTCTCGATGGCGGCGCCGACAACTACCTGGTCGAGCCGATCGAGGCCGATGAACTGATCGCCAACGTCAAGGCGCTGCTGCGCCTGGGACGGGTCGAGCGCGCGCTGCGCGACGTGGACCGCCGCAAGGATGAATTCCTGGCCACCCTGGCGCATGAATTGCGCAACCCGCTGGGCCCCATCCGCACGGCGCTGGCCCTGCTGTGCAAGCTCGATCCCGTCGTGCCGGCCATGCAGGACAATGCGCGCCGCACCATCGGCCGCCACACGGACCACCTGGTGCGCCTGGTGGATGACCTGCTCGACGTGTCGCGCATCTCGCAGGGAAAAATCTCGCTGCAATGGGAAAGCGTGAGCCTGGCCAGCGTCATCCGCAGCGCGCTGGAAACGAGTTCGCACAGCGTCGAGGCGCGCGGCCATGCGCTGGACGTGAACCTGCCCCAGGAAGAACTGTGGGTCTGCGGCGACACCGTGCGCCTGTCGCAGATCGTCGCCAACCTGCTGCTCAACGCGGCCAAGTTCACGGCGCCGGGCGGGCGCATCGCCATCACCGCCGCGCGCGAAGGCGACAACGTGCGCATCCGCCTCTGCGACAACGGCATCGGCATCGCAGCCGCCAATATCGACAGCATCTTCGGCCTGTTCGAGCAGAGCGGCCACTCGCCCGACCGGGTGCAGGACGGCCTGGGCATCGGCCTGTCGCTGGTGCGCAACCTGGTGACCTTGCACGGCGGCCAGGTCAGCGTGAGCAGCCCCGGCGTGGGGCTGGGCAGCACCTTCGAAGTCATCCTGCCGCTCGACGCCAACCTGCCGCAGCCGGCCGCGCCGGCGCCGCAGGCAGCCACCGGCGGCAGCCAGCGCATCCTCGTCGTCGACGACAACTGCGATGCGGCCGACACCCTGGCCGAACTGCTGGAAATGTACGGCCACACGGTGCGCACGGCCTACACGGGCACGCAAGCGACCGAACGCACCCTGGAATTCAAGCCCGACATCGTCTTTCTCGACATCGGCCTGCCCGACATGAGCGGCTACGACGTGGCCGTCAAAATGCGCCAGTTGCCGATACCGCAGCAATTCCTGCTCGTCGCGCTGACCGGCTATGGCCAGGAACACGACCGGCAGGCAGCGCTGCAGGCCGGTTTCAACGAGCACTTCGCCAAGCCCGTCGATTTCGGCAAGCTGGCCATGCTGGGATTGCATATCACGCCATGAGCGGGGGTGGCGGCTGCGCGTTGCCAGGGCGTCCGCTATAATCGGCGGCCGCCTCACCTCTGGAACCATGACATGACAACCCGCACGCCGCTGCTGCGCATCACCATGATACTGGGCGCTCTGCACGCCGTCCTCGGCTGGCTGCTGCTGCCTTCGCTCCCCGTCGGCCTGGCCGGCTGGCTGCTGGGCGGCGCCGTCTTGCTGGCGTCAACCATGCTGATGCCGATGACCATCTTCGCCCGCGCCGTCACCAACGATGGGCGCCTGGCCGACCGTTTGAGCTGGGCCGGCTCGCTGTGCATGGGCTTTTTTTCCTCGCTGTTCGTGCTGACCGTGCTGCGCGAACTCACCCTGCTGATTCCCGCCGCCCGCCCGCACGCGCAGGCGTCCGCCGTGGCCGTGCTGCTCCTGGCGCTGCTGGCCACCGCCATCGGTTTCATCAACGCCCGCAAGGTGGCGCGCGTGCGCGAAGTGACGGTGCCGATTGCCGGCTTGCCGCCCGCCTTGCAGGGCTTGACCATCGTGCAACTGAGCGACATCCACGTGGGCGCCACCATCAAGCGCGCCTACGTGCAAGCCATCGTCGCACGCGCCAATGGCCTGCAGCCCGACATCATCGCCATCACGGGCGACGTGGTCGACGGCACGGTGGCGCAACTGGCCAGCCATACGGCGCCGCTGGGCGTGCTGCGTGCGCGCCACGGCGTCTTCCTCGTCACGGGCAACCACGAATACTATTCGGGCGCCGCGCCGTGGGTGGCGGAGTTCCGCCGCCTGGGCTTGCGCGTGCTGATGAACGAACACACGGTGATCGAGCACGACGGCGCGCGCCTGGCGCTGGCCGGCGTCACCGATTTCAATGCGGCCAGTTTCGACCCGGCCCAGAAAAGCGACCCGCAAGCGGCCATCGCCGGCGCGCCCGCCAGCATTCCCCGCATCCTGCTGGCGCACCAGCCGCGCAGCGCGCCCGAGGCGGTAGCGGCCGGCTACGACCTGCAATTGTCGGGCCACACGCACGGCGGCCAATTCTGGCCGTGGAATCTGTTCGTGCCGCTGCAGCAGCCCTACGTGGCCGGCCTGCACCGGCAAGGCCGCTTGTGGATTTATGTGAGCCGCGGCACGGGGTACTGGGGCCCGCCGAAACGCATCGGCGCACCGGCGGAAATCACGAGACTGAGGCTGGTGGCAGCGTAAACTTCACTCCTCCCAGCTGGCCATCCACGCCTCGAAACGCGCCAGCACGGCCGGCGGATTCAAACGTGCCATCACGCCTTCCACAGGTTCACTGTCGCTGACCTCGAACAGCAGCACGAACTCCTCGCGCTGCGCGCCCGCACCAAAACAGGCTTCGGCGTCGAGCTGCGCCAGCGCCGCGATGCAGGCCTCGAACACGCCGGTGCGGAAAGTGTCGAAGTCGACGTCAAACGGCAAGTCGCGGTGCGCCTGCAGCAGCAAACGGTAGGCGCTGTCGAAATACGCGACCCCGTCCTCAAACGCCCATTCCGCCGGATTCCACAACATCTCTTCGCCGTATTCCGAGGCGGCCAGCGCTTCGCGGCTGTTGGCCGCCGGGCCGATGGTCATGGCGCTGTCGTCGCTGACCAGCGCGAAAGCGTCGATGTGCTGGCCGGGATGGGCACGGCGCACGGCAGCGAAAGCACTGCGCGCGGCGTCCGCCACCAGGGTTTGCAGCAGCGCGAAATCAAAGACGGCCGGGTCGATGAGCATGGCGCGCGCCAGGGTATGGCCACCGGCGACAGCTGCCTGGCAACTGGCGGCGTAGGCGGCCTGCGCTTCGGCTACGCTGGCGTACTGCGTGCGTGCCTCCTCGCCCCAGGTCATGGCCGCACCGGCGGCCGTCCACACGGTGGTGCCGAAGACGCGCGCTTCCTGGAAGCGGGTCGGCTGGTCATGGTCGAAGGTATAAAACAGGCTGTAATTGTCAGGCATAAGATTTTTCATTGTTTAATCGGGCCGTATCTGCGCCGCGAAATCGCGCTGGCGGAACTGCTCCAGCAGGAAATCGACGAACACGCGCGTCTTCGCGGGCAGCAGTTTCTTGCTGGGATAGTACACGGACAAAGGGCCGGAATCGGCATGCCAGCCGGGCAGCAAGCGGATCAATGCACCGCTGCGCAAGTGGGCCAGCGCGTGCGGCATGGGCAGCAGCGCCACGCCGACGCCGAGGATGGCCGCCTGTGCCATCGCTTCCGGATCGTCGAAGATGGCGCGCGGCCGGCATTCGGCCACGCCTTCGCCGCCCGCGCCATCGCGCAGTATCGAGCTGCGCAGTCTGCCGCTGCCAGCCGAGCGGCGCGCCACGCCGTCGAACTGGGCCAGGTCCGAAGGGTGCGCGGGCATGATTTTCCCCTGCATGAAGGCGGGCGACGCCGTGGCGACGATGTGGGCGTGGCCCAGTTCGCGCGCCACCACGCCCGGCGTCAATTCGATGCCGCCGCCGATGGCGACGTCAAACCCCTCGCCGACCAGGTCCACTTGCCGGTTGTCGAAATGGCAGTCGGGGATGACACCGGGATAGCGGGCGATGAAGTCGCCCAGCAGGGGCACGACGTAGCTGCGCCCGAACGACGGCGCCATGCTGATTTTCAGTATGCCGGCCGGCTGGCCGCCCTCTTCGGCCACGCCGGCGATCGCTTCGCGCAGGGTGGACAGGGCGCCGCCGATCTGCTGCAGGAAGCGCTCGCCCCCTTCCGTCAGGGTCAAACGGCGCGTGCTGCGCTGGAACAGCCGCAACCCCAGGCTCGCTTCCAGGCGCGCCACGTTCTTGCTGACGGCCGCAGGCGTCAGCCCCAGGCGGCGCGCGGCCGCCGAAAAGCTGCCCAGCTCGGCCGACAGCACGAATGATTGCAAGTGATTGAGAGCTTCCATGCGCCTATTCTACCCGTTCACTTGATAGCAATGGTTGAAAGTGATTGTAGCGATTCATGGCTAGCGCGCAGGCAATGCAAGGCAGATACTGGCTTCCTCGACTCCTCACTCAGAAAGCTCATCATGCAAACCCAAGCCACCACCAGCACCAGCACCACCTTGCCACTGCTGAACAAAATCGCCTTCGTGACGGGCGGCTCGCGCGGCATCGGCGCGGCCATCGTGCGCCGCCTTGCCAGCCAGGGCGCCAACGTCGTCTTCACGTATCAACATTCGGCCGCCGAAGCGCAGGCGCTGGCCGCCAAAGTGGAGGCAAGCGGCGGCAAGGCCCTGGGCGTGCAGGCCGATGCGGCCGACGCCACTGCCCTGACGGCCGCCATCGCCAAGGTGGCGGCACAGTTTGGCCGTGTCGACATCCTCGTCAACAATGCGGGCGTGTTCCTGCCCGGCGCCATCGATGATTTTTCGCTGGAAGACTTCGACAAGACCTTGAACGTCAACGTGCGCGCCGTCTTCGTCGCCATCAAGGCGGCCGTGGCGCACATGCCGACGGGCGGGCGCATCATCAATATCGGCAGCACGAATGCGCACCGCATGCCATTCGGCGGCGCGGCTGCTTATGCCATGAGCAAATCGGCGCTGAGCGGCCTGACGCAAGGCCTGTCGCGCGACCTGGGCCCGCGCGGCATCACCATCAACAATGTGGAACCGGGTCCCGTCGCCACGGACATGAACCCGCCGACGGGCGACTTCGCCGACCTGATGCACGGCCTGATGGCCCTGCCCCGCCACGGCACGGCCGATGAAATTGCCGGCATGGTCGCTTACCTGGCCAGCGCGGAAGCGGCCTTCGTCACGGGCGCCGGGCTGAAGATCGATGGCGGTTTTGCCGCTTGAAAGGGAACAGCACGGGCACAATCAGAACTAGAAGGCGTGCTTGAGGCCCACCAGCAGCACCGTCTGGCCGCCGTTCGACGACGGCGTGCCATTTTGCGAATCGCCCACCGAAGCGATGGCACCGACGATGCCGCCGCCTTCGCCCAGGGTCTGGCTGCGCGCCTGGACAGCGCATAGTTCTCTCGAACGACAACTGGCGGTAGCGCGCGCGATGCCCTTGGCCGGGGATGTGGATGTGGATGTGGATCAAGGGGGAAAATTAGACGCTCAATCACTCGCATAGGAGTGATTGACTCTCAAAAGTATGCTGCCGGAATCAAGGGTGTGGCGAAGCTCAGCGCAGGATCGCGGGCGCCACCGGCAGGGTTTCGAGGGCAATAAAGGCTTCCAGCGCGCGGCGCATGTCTTCGAACACTTGCTTGCCGTAGGCCGCTTCCAGGTGGGCATACTGCAGGTCGATGAGCTTACCCATTTGCATCAGCAAACTGGCGCCCGCTTCCGACAGGTGCACCTTGCGCCGGCGCTGGTCGCCTTCAAACTTGCTGCGTCCGATCAAGCCGATTTCTTCCATGCGCGCCAGGATGCCGCTCATGCTGGGACTGGAAATCTGGCAGATATTGCACAGCTCGCGCGGTTCCAGGGTGGGGCTTTCGTTGAGCGCGCGCATGATGCGCCACTGCTGCTCCGTCACGCCGAAGTGATTGAGGATGGGCCGGAAATGCTGGAGCAGGCTGTCGCGTGTCTTCAGCAGCAGTTGCGGCATGTTCGGATAACGGATCGGTAGCTGCAAGCGGAACTCCTGGTGGCCGGCAAATGAACGTCATTATACGGCCCGCCCCGTGCAAACGGCAGGCCGGCAACAATGTATTTTTCGCTACGTCCGCCCCCTCTCCTCCTGCGCATGCCGCTGCACGAAGTACAGCACGCCCGCCGTCACAAGTGTTCGCGCACGGCCGGAGTCACCTGCAGGCGCACCGGGCCAGCCAGGCTACAGTCCATCGGCCGGGAACAGGCCGCGCAGGGCGGCCCGTCCCGCGCCTGTCAGTACGCCAGCCCGTAGCCAAACTTGTACAGCGGATGGGCCGTGTCATACGGCACGTCCGACTTCTGCACCTGCACTTCGGCCATCGACGATGGCAGCTCGAACGGCAGCTTGCCTTGCGGCTTGGCCTTGCCCGTCAGGACATCGAACAGCGCGCCGTCGCTCACGCCAAAGTTGGCGAGGATGGCGCTGGCCTTGTCCTGCACGTTGCCGAGGATGGCCGGGCGGTCCAGGTACACGGTGACCACCGTCTTCGGCGCATACTTCGCCGCGTTCTTGATCGCCTCGTAGTCGGCATCGCCATCGGCATAGTTCAGGCGCCCCTCGTGCTGCATGCTGCCGAAGATGTAGTTCGGGTGCAGGATTTCATACGGCGCGGCCACGCGCAGCAGGGCCACGTCCGCTTCCTGCGGCGTGGCGACCACCGTATAGCCATACTGCCTGGCTACGGCCGCATCGATACCATACAGGTAGACCTTCTTGACGGTGGACGCCAGCGGCAAGACCTTGTCCTTGTTTTCCAGCAGGACCAGCGAGCGGCGCTGCGCGTCCAGGCCTGCCTCGACGAAGTCCGCCTTGCCCACCGTGGTGGCCGCCTTGGCCGCATCGACGAACGGATGCTCGAACAGGCCCTGCTTGAATTTCTGGATCAGGATGCGCCGCGCCGACGCATTGATGCGCGCTTCCGTCAGCTGGCCGCGCTGCACGGCTTGCGTCAGGTATGGCGCTTCCGTCACGCCGCCAAACTGGTCCATCCCCGCCGTCACGGCTTTCACATAACGCTCGGCCTTGGTGGCGTCTTCCATGCCCCACGGCGTGCCGAAGCCCATGAAGGAAGGCGCGACACCAGGCGCCGTGCCGTTGCGGCAGTTGGCGTCGCAGTCGGACGTAATGCCCCAGTCGGACAGGATCACGCCTTCGAAGCCGTATTTGCCGCGCAGCAGATCCGTCAGCATGGTCTTGCTGAAGCCGGCCGCCACCTGTTCCAGGGTGATGCCGTCGATCGTGATATTGCCGTCCGGCAAAGCGTAGGTCGGCATGACGGAAGCCGCCTTGGCCGTGAAGGCGCCTTCGAACGGTTTCACGTGGTAGGCGAAGTTGTTGCCCGGGTAGGTCATGTAGCGGCCATAGTAATTGTGGCCGTCGTAGCCCTCTTTCGTGGCGCCGTAGCCGACCCAGTGCTTGACGACGGCCACCACGCTGCCGTCATGCAGGCCCGTGTTCCCATCCTGGAAGCCTTCGATATAGTGCTGCACCATGCGCTTGGCCAGGTCCGCGTCTTCGCCAAAGGTGCCGTTGATGCGCGACCAGCGCGGCTCGGTGGCCAGGTCGGCTTGCGGCGACAGGGCCTGCGTGATGCCGACGGCCAGGTATTCCTGGCGCGCGATGTCGCCGAAGCGGCGCACCAGCGCATCGTCGCCGATGGCGGCCAGGCCCAGGGTTTCAGGCCACTGCGAGAAGCCCTTGGTGCCGGCGCTGGCGCCCACCGTGTATTGGAAATGGTGGCGCGGGTCCGTGCTGATGGACACCGGGATGCCGTGGCGCGACGTTTCGCTCAGAGCTTGCACCTTGTTGTACTGCGCCGCCATGTTGGCCGAGTCGCCCGCCATGCGCGTGATGAAGGTGTTGACGTACTGCTTGACGATCAGGTCCTGCAGGGCCGTCAAATCATACGCACCGCCCTGGCCGATGCCGGTGGGGTCGGCAACGGTGGGCGCCGTGCCGTGCATCATCAAGCCCGCTTTTTCATCAAGGCTCATGCGCGACAACAAATCGTCGGCGCGCGCCTCGGCCGGCAGGCGCCAGTCTTCGTACGGGTCGATCTTGCCGTTGCGGTTCATATCCTTGAAGGCATAGCCGTCGGCCTGGACCAGATTGAAGGTGGTGGCGCCGAATACGGGCTGCTTGTAGTCCTCGCTGACGGTGTCGTTGCCGCAGGCGGCCAGGGCAAGCGTGGCGACGCAGCCGGCGACCAGGCGGGCCATCGGTTTCAAAGTGCAATTCATCATTATCTCCAAGACTGTTTTTGTAGGTATCAAGGCGCGGCAGCAAGGCCGGCCAAAAACAATATAGCGTGAGAATGCGTGAGTTTCTTGACCGCGCAGCACGCGTTTTATACCCGCGAGAACAATTTTTGGTTAGATGGCACAACAACCAACAATCTCCTACAAAGTGCTAATATTTGTGAAAAATTACTACAACAAGCAGAATAAGCAGGAGACAGCCTTGCACAAACCCGATACGCGCACGGTTTCGAACCGGATCGCGCAGCAATGCGCGCGCGCCATGCAGGCCGATGGCCACGAACCCGCCGAGTTTTTTCAGCGCACGGGCATCACGCCGGCGCAGCTGGACGAACCGGGCGGCCGCATCAACGCCGAGCGGCACCGCCGCATGACGGCCTACGCGCAGCAGCTGCCGCAGCACCGCGGCTTGCTCGACCTCGACGTGACGCACTGGTTCGCGCATTACTCGGGCATCGCCCACGTCTGCTTCAACCGCCCCACCCTGCGCAGCGCGCTGCACGAGCTGCTGCACTTGCGGGGCCTGATCGGCGAATTCGATTTCATGCTGATGAGTGAAAATGGCACGCGCATCGAGATCGAATACCTGTCCGAGTTCTGCCCGTCGGGCGGCGCCATGCAGGCGCTGGCCAATTTCCGCATGCTGTCGCTGGTGGCGCGCGCCTACGACGATGGCGCGCCCACCGCCTTCCATGCCGGCTTCCAGGGCAAGGCGCCGTGGTTCGCGCCCGCCATTTCCGAGTGCTTCGGCGCCGCCGCCACCTTTGGCCAGGCGCGCAATACCTTGACGTTCGACGCACCGGCGCTGGACCGGCCCTTCGCGCAGTTCAACGCCATGCTGGCGCCGCACGCGCTGCGGCACGCACAAGGGCAATTGCAGCAGTTGCAGGGCGCACAGCTGTTTTCGGCCCGCGTGGAGCAAGCCATCATCGACCTGCTGGGCCGGCAAGGCGCAGGCGACACTGACAGCGCCTCGCTGCTGCCGGCCCTGTGCGACGGCCTGGCGATGAACCGCTGGACCTTGCAACGCCAGCTGCAGCAGGAACAGACTTCGTTCCGCGCCCTGGAACTGCGCGCCAAGAGCCGCGAATCGCGCCGCCTGCTGCGCGAAACGAAGCTGAGCGTGGCGGAAATCGGCGACCGCCTGGGCTTTTCCTCGCAAAGCGCATTCACCCGCTTCTTCAAGACCCAGTTCGAACTGCCGCCGGCACGCTACCGGCAGGATGCCGCCGGAGCCTAGAGAAAGAGACAAGCAACAAGAAACAAGCAACAAACAACAAACAAACCGGCAAACCACGAAACGGCCCAAGTCCAAAACCCAGGCTCCCCGGGCCAAGCGAGCCTGAAAAATGCCGAGGGCAAGGCGCAGCGACGCAGACAGTACGCCAGTACGGCAAGGAAGCTGCAACGCCGCCATCGGCATTTTCTCAGGCCCGCGTCTCCGGCCCGCTTTTTAATCTCTACCCGGACGTATCCGAAACCAGATCGCATACATGGCGGGCAGGAACACCAAGGTCAGCACCGTACCAGCAAACGTGCCGCCGATCAGGGTATAGGCCAAGGCCCCCCAGAAAACCGAATGCGTCAGCGGAATAAAGGCCAGAATGGCCGCCAGCGCAGTGAGGATCACGGGGCGCGCGCGCTGCACGGTCGCTTCGACGACGGCGTCGAACGGTGCCAGCCCGGCCGCCTCGTTCTGATGAATCTGGCCGATCAGGATCAGCGTATTGCGCATCAAAATGCCCGACAGCGCGATCAGGCCGACCAGCGCATTGATGCCGAACGGCTGCTGGAACAGCAGCAAGGTGGGCACGACGCCGATCAGGCCCAATGGGCTGGTCAGGAACACCATGACCATGGCCGAGATCGAGCGCACCTGCAGGATGATCATCAAGAGGGTCAATGCCAGCATGATGGGGAACAGCGGCAGCATGGCTTGCGTCGCCTTCGCCGATTCCTCGATGGAGCCAGCCTGCTCGATGCGGTAGCCAGCCGGCAGCTTGTCGATGACCGTTTGCAGCTGCGCCGTGATGGCGCCCGAGACGTCGGGCGGCTGCAGGCCATCGGCGATGTCGCCACGCACGGTAATCGTCGGCTGGCGGTCGCGCCGGCGCATCACCGGTTCTTCCGAACGGACCTCGACGCTGCCCACCTGCGACAGCGCGATGCGTTCGCCATTCGCGCCAGCCAGGGTCAGGTCGGCGATGCGCGCCGGGTCCAGCCGCACGTCGCCAGCCGCGCGCGCCACCACCTGCACCGTGCGGATATCTTCGCGCACGGCCGTGACGGGCACGCCGCTGAGCAAAAACTGCAGCTGCTGCGCCACCGCGGCGGACGTCAGGCCCATCGCCTGCAGGCGCTCCTGCTGCAGGCTGAAATGCAGGGTGGGCGTGCGCGTGCCCCAGTCGCTGTTCACGGTGCGCATCAGCGGGCTGGCCTGCATCACCGCTTGCACCTGGCCGGCGATGCCGCGCAACACCTCGGGATCAGGGCCGCTGACCCGGTAGGCGACGGGGAACGGCGAATATGGGCCGAACACCAGTTGCGTCACGCGCACCCTGGCCTCGGGCGCCAGCCCGGCGGCCACCGCCACGCGCAAGCGCTGCTTCAAGGCGTCGCGCGCCTGCTGGCTGTCGGTGCGCACGACGATCTTGGCAAACGACGGATCGGGCAATTCCGGTCCCATCGCCAGGTAAAAGCGCGGCGCGCCCTGGCCCACATAGGCCGTGACGATCTTCGCCTCGCTCTGGCGCGCCAGCCACGCTTCCACCTTGGCCGCCGCGCCGCTGGTCTGCCCGATCGCGCTGCCGTACGGCAGCTGCACTTCAATCAGCACTTCAGGACGGTCGGAGATCGGGAAAAACTGCTTCTTGACGACGGCCATGCCCAGCACGGCCAGCACGAACAGGCCGATCACGGTGCAGAACACCAGCCATTTGCGGGCAATCACGCGCCCCAGCAGCCGGCGAAAGCGGTGGTAGCGCGGCGTGTCGTACAAGCCTTCATGGCCACCGGCGACGTGTTTGAGTTCAGGCAGTAGCTTCACGCCCAGGTAGGGAGTGAACACCACCGCCACCACCCACGAGGCGATCAGGGCGATGCCGACGATCCAGAACATATTGCTCGTGTATTCCCCGGCGCTCGAACGGGCAAAGCCGTTCGGCATGAAGCCGACGGCCGTGACCAGGGTGCCAGCCAGCATGGGCGCGGCCGTGTGGCTCCAGGCGTAGGCGGAGGCGGCGATGCGGCTGTAGCCCTCCTCCATCTTCACCACCATCATTTCGATGGCAATGATGGCGTCGTCCACGAGCAAGCCCAGGCCCAGGATCAAGGAACCCAAGGTGATGCGGTCGAAGTTCTTGCCGGTGGCCGCCATCACGATGAACACCACGGCCAGGGTCAATGGCACGGCGGCGGCCACCACGATGCCGACCCGCCAGCCCATGCTGACAAAGCACACCAGCATCACCACCAGCAGCGCGGCGAGGAACTTGAGCATGAATTCGTCGACGGCCGCGCCGATGTTGACTGCCTGGTCGGTGACCTTGACCAGGCTCATGCCCAGCGGCATGGCGGCGCCGATGGCCGTCACTTCCCCGTCCAGCGCCTTGCCCAGATCCAGCCCGTTCCAGCCGTCGCGCATGACCACGCCCAAGAGCAGCGCCGGTTCGCCGCCATTGCGCACCATGAAACTGGCCGGATCTTCCTGGCCACGGCGCACGGTGGCGATATCGGACAGGACCAGGGTGCGCCCCTGCGCCGCCACGGGCGTATCGCGGATCTTTTGCAGCGCGTCGAGCGCGCCGTCAAGGCGGATGAATACCTGCGGCCCGCGCGTTTCGACCGAGCCGGCTGGCGTCAAGGCATTCTGGCCGTGCAGCGCCGCGAACACGTCCTGCGCCCGCACGCCCAGGGTGGCCAGGCGCTCCTGCGAAAACTCGACGTAGATGCGTTCGGCCTGCTCGCCGATGATATTGACCTTTTTCACGCCCGGCACGTGCAGCAGGCGCTGGCGCAGGGTTTCCGCCTCGCGCACCAGCAGGCGCTGCGGCTCGCCCTTGGCTTTCAGCGCATACAGGGCAAAGGTGACGTCGGCGTATTCGTCGTTGATCATGGGACCGATCACGCCGGCCGGCAAATTGGCCGCCTCGTCGCCGGCCTTCTTGCGCGCCTGGTAAAACTCGGCCTGCACCTGCCCGGGCGGCGTGCCGTCGAGCAGGGTCAATGTGGTGAAGGCCAGGCCGGGCGTGGTATAGGTCTCGGCACGTTCGTACCAGCGCAGCTCCTGCAGGCGCTTTTCGATCTTTTCGGCCACCTGGTCCTGCATTTCGCGCGCGCTGGCGCCTGGCCAGGCGGTGACGATGGTCATCACCTTGACCGTGAACGCCGGGTCTTCCGCGCGCCCAAGCTTGAAGAACGACAGCAGGCCGGCCAGCGAAATGAGGCAGATCAGGAACAGGGTGACGGACCGCTCGCGCACGGCCAGCGCGGACAGGTTGAAACCGGCCGCGCTCATGGACGCGCTCCCGCGGCGGCTGCCACTGGCGCCTGTTCGACCCTGACCTGCTCGCCCTGGCGCAGCAGATGGGCGCCCAGCGCGACGATGCGTTCGCCCGCCTTCAGGCCGCCCACGTCGGCGCCGTCATCGTGCAGCCCTCGTACCTTCACGGGCCGCCAGCTCACTTGGGCCGGGGTACCTCCGATCACCCACACGCCCTGCCCCTTGCCCGCATCATGCAGCGCCGCCAGCGGCACTTGCACGGCGTCGCCGGCAGCTTGCGCGCCGGCCAGGCGCAAGGTGACGGTGGCGCCCAGCGGCGCGCTTGACAGCGCCGCGTCGAGCACATAGCGCGCCTCGAAGGTGCGCGTTTGCCGGTCCGCCGTCTGCGACAGCTGGCGCAAGGTGGCCGGCACGCTGGCGCCCGGCCTGCCGAACAGGGTCGCCTGGCCCGTGGAGCCGAGCGCTGGGCGCAAGGTTTCCGGCAGCTGGATCGCCGCTTCGCGCCGGCCGTCATGGGCCAGGCGCACCACCACCTGCCCGGCCGCGACCACCTGGCCCGGTTCGGCCAGGGTATCCATCACGACGCCGTCGGCGTCGGCCAGCAGCACCGCGTACTGCAGCGCATTGCGCGCCACCCCGGCCTGGGCTTCGGACGCCTTGAGCTGGGCGCCGGCCGCGTCAGCCGCCGCCTTCACCTGGTCGTAGCTGGATGCCGAAATGGCGCCCGTGCCGCGCAAGTCGCGGTAGCGCGCTTCTTCGTCCGCCGCCTGGCGTGCGCGGGCGCGGTCGGCGATGACGGATTCCTGCCGCGCCTGCGCCAGCAGTTGCAAGTCGTCGGCGTCGAGGCGCATCAATGGCTGGCCACGGCGCACGGCCTGGCCGGCGTCGACCAGCCGTTGGCTGACCTTGCCGGCCACGCGAAAACCGAGATCGCTCTGCACGCGCGGCGCGACCACGCCCGTGAAGCTGCGCGCGCCCGCTTCGGCGCCCTGCACCGTGACGGCGCGCACCAGCGGCGTGGCCGTGCGCGGATCGGCCTGCGCCTTGTCGGCACAGGCGCTCAAGGCCAGGGGTAAGGTGGAAATGACAACAGATGAAGCGAGGCGGCGCCAGCGCATAGGAATTCCATGAATGAGTGATCAGAGCCCTCATTCTGGTACTAGTGACCAATTAAGTCAATCGTCACTTATCATTGAAGCGCTTACGGCGACAAACTGCGCAACACCAGGCTGGACAACTGCACCACGGCCGTTTCGCTGCTGTCGACGCTGTGTTGCAGCAGCAAAGGATTGACGTAGGGGCGCATCACCAGGTAGATGGCGCTGGCCGTCTCGTCGAGCGGCGTCTTGCGTTCGAAGTCGCCCGTCTTGCGCCCCTGCTGCAAGATATCCTGCAGCAAGGCGCCCATCGCCAGCTCGTAGGCTTGCACCGCCGGCCAGCGCTCGGTGGCGGCCGAGGCGGCGATGTCGTACAGCTTGCGGTCCTGGAAAAACAACCGCAAGCTGGCCTCGACGCTGGCCTTGAACATGCGCCGCAGCTGCTCTGGCGGCCGCCCGGCCGCCGCGACGGCCGCCTTCACCTCCGTCTCGATCTGGCGCAGGCAGTTGCCGCAGATATGCTCGCCGATGGCTTGCTTCGATTCGAAGAACTTGTAGATATAAGCCTTGGAAAAGCCGATCGCCCTGGCCAGATCGGAGACGGTCGTCTTTTCATAGCCGTAGCGGCTGAAGTAATCGGTGGCGGCGGCAACGATCTGGTCGCGCACGTCGTGGCCGGCGGGGCCGCGCGCAGGGCTGGGTGTGTCGGGTGTAGTGGAATTCATGGCGACAGCTTAACGCGCCGCGCCGGAATGTACAATAAGTGACCGAAATGTATTATAGTCACACATTATTCTCTTTTGAACTGGAAGACCACCATGCCACTGCCACGTCTGCGCCTCCCCTTTCTGCTGATCGCCGCCGGCCTGGCCGCCACCGGCTGCACCGTCGGTGGCGATTACCGCCGGCCCGAGCTGCCGCAAGCGGCGCAGTATCTGCACCAGGCAGCGCTCGGCGCGCGCCAGGGTGCCAATGCCGCCGACGCTGCAGAACTGCGGCAATGGTGGACGGCCTTCGGCGACCCGCGCCTGACCCGCCTGGTGACGGTGGCGCTGGCGCAAAACCTCGACCTGGCGCAAGCGCAGGCCAGGGTCAGCCAGGCGCGCGCCGCCACCGGTGCGGCCGACGCCGCGCTGCTGCCGTCGGCCAGCCTGGGCGGCCAGGCGGCGCGCGCCTACCAGTCCGTGCAAACGCCGCTGGGCCAGGTCTTGAACGCCACGCCAGGCTTTGAGCGCGCCGGCAGCGCGCGCGAATTGAACCTGCAAGCGTCGTGGGAACTCGACCTGTTCGGCGGCTTGCGCCGCGAACGCGAAGCGGCGCGCGCCGATTACGCAGCGAGCGAAGCGGGATGGGCCGCCACGCGGCTGGCCGTGGCGGCGCAAACGGCCGACCTGTACCTGTCCATCCAGGGTTTGCAGGCGCGGCTCGACCTGGCGCGCCGGCAGGCCGGCACCGACGCGGCGCTACTGGAACTGGCGACGCTGCTATATGACAAGGGATTGGCGAACGAACCAGCGCTGCGGCAGGCCGAAGCGTCGCTGGCGCAGGCGCGCGCCGTCGTGCCCGGCCTGGACGCGGCGCGCGAAGTGGCGCTGCATGCGCTCGACGTGATGCTGGGCGCGGCGCCAGGCACCTACGCCGGTGAGATGGCCGCCGTCGGCGCGATGGCGCGCGCGCCGCGCATCACGGCAGGCGGCTCGCCGGGCGAACTGCTGCGGCGCCGGCCCGACCTGATCGCCGCCGAACGGCGCCTGGCCGCCGCCAGCGCGCGCACCGGCGCGGCCGTCGCCGAGTACTACCCGAAACTGAACCTGGGCGCGCTGTTTGGCAGCGCCACGGCCGGCGGCGCCCTGTTCGGCAGCGGCTCCGGCCAGGCCGCCGGCATGCTGGGCCTGCGCTGGCGCCTGTTCGATTTCGGCCGCATCGACGCGCAGATCGAAGCTTCCCGTGGCCGCGAAGCGGAGCTGCTGGCGGCCTACCGGCTCGCCGCGCTGCACGCCGTCGAAGACGTGGAAAACGCCGGCTCGGCACTGCTGCGCCATGAAGAACAGGCCGCGTTGCTGGCGCAAAGCGTGCAAGCGTTTGAGCGCGCCCGCGCCGCCTCGCTGGCCGCCTACGAAAAAGGCGTAGTCAGCCGGCTCGATGTGCTGCAGGCCGACTCCCGGCTGCTGCGCGCAGCAGACGCGCGCGAACAGGCGCAAACGGCATCGGCGCGCGCCGCCGTCGCCACCTACCGGGCGCTGGGCGGCGGCTGGCAGGCGCCGCAAGCCGGGTCAGAAGCGGTGGCAGCCCGGTAAGACTGCGTCAGAAGAAATGGCGCACACCCGCCATCACGCCATTCTGCGTGCGCCCCGCGCCCACCGTGCCGCCCGCGTCCAGCGCCACGGCGGCCGCGCCATCATTGTCCATGCGGCCGATGGCGGCGTAGATGGCCGTGCGTCTGGACAGGTGATAGGTCAGGCGCGCGGTGGCCAGGGTGGCATCGTTCGGGCTATCCTTGATGGCCAGTTTGGCCACCTGGCCATCGAGCACCAGCGCGGGCGCGACGGGCCACGCGGCGCCGAAATACAGCAGTTGCGAGTCGACGGGGCCCGTGGCGGCGCGTATGGTGCGGTCGATGATGCCGCCGCCCAGCTTTAACTGGCCGAGCATGGCGTAGGCGCTGGCGATCACGCGGCGGTCGAAGTGGCGGCTCGACGTCAGGCCGTTGGCCGCGCCCGCGTTACCGTACAGGATGTCGTACGAGGCCGTGGCGCCATAGCGGCCCGTGTCGTAACCGAGCAAGGCGGTGATCTGGCGGCAAGCCTTGGCATTGCCCGCCACTTCGCCCGCGCAGCCAGTGGCGGCCGGCCCGCCCGCCGCCGAGGCATCGCGACCCAGGCTGTAGGTGGCACCCACGGTCACGTCGGAAAACGTGCCCAGGTAGCCGATGGCGTTGTCGCTGCGCGCATTCGGCAGGTACAGATCGAGGCTGCTGATGGAAAACAGGGCCGGGCCCATGATGTCGGACTTTTGCGTGGCCCAGAACGACATATTCATTTGCCGCCCCAGCATCACGCTGCCATAGCGGCCCTTCAAGCCCACATATGACTGGCGGCCGAACAGTCTCCCGCCCTGCCCCACGATGCCGGTATCGACGCCGAATCCCGATTCCAGCGCAAAGACGGCCTGCAGGCCGCCGCCCAGGTCTTCCACGCCCTTGAGGCCGAAGCGCGATGGCAATGAACCCGTCAAGGTGGGCATCTTGGTGACGCTGCCGCCGGCCGCATTGGCATTGCTCGTGTAGGCCAGCGAGCTGTCGAGCACTCCGTACAGGGTGACGCTACCTTGTGCATATGCGGTGCTGCAGGCGCACGCGCCCAGCAGCGCCATGGTGATGGCCTTGGTTTTTTTCATGCTTGTCTCCGTTTTTGTATTTATTTATTCGGCGTCGGGCTGCGCATCCGGGTGCGCTTCGCTGAACGCCGGCAGCGCCTCGCACTGCGCGACGATGCG
Organism: Janthinobacterium sp. 64; assembly: GCF_002813325.1. Taxonomy (NCBI): domain Bacteria; kingdom Pseudomonadati; phylum Pseudomonadota; class Betaproteobacteria; order Burkholderiales; family Oxalobacteraceae; genus Janthinobacterium; species Janthinobacterium sp. 64. The sequence continues at coordinate 1,143,970 of NZ_PHUG01000001.1, forward strand.
GCGTATCGTCGGATACAAAGCCAGGTCGCATTGGAAGCGCAGCGCGTTGTACACCTGCGGCACCAGGCAGCAATCGGCCAGGGTCGGCGTGTCGCCATGGCAGAACCGGCCCGTGTGCGGGCTATGCACCAATTCCGCTTCCAGCGCGGCCAGGCCCAGATGGGTCCAGTGCTGGTACCACGTATTCTTCTGCTCCTGCGACAGGGCCAAAGGCCCCGTCAGGTAATTGAGGACGCGCAGGTTATTGAGCGGGTGGATGTCGCAGGCGCACACCATGGCCAGCTGGCGCACGCGGGCGCGGCCCAGGGCATCGGCCGGCAGCAGCTTTTGCCCTGCCTGCGTCTCGTCCAGGTATTCGATGATGGCCAGCGATTGCGTCAGCACGGCGCCGCCGTCCTCCAGCACGGGCAACAGGTGCTGCGGGTTCAGGCTGGAAAACGCCGGCGTGAACTGCTCGCCGCCATTGCGGCTCAGGTGCACATAGGCCGTGTCAGCGTGCAGATTTTTCAGGTTCAGCGCGATGCGCACGCGGTAGGACGCGGAGCTGCGGTAATAGCCATGCAGTTTCATACGGTGCTCTCTTTCAGGGTAGCGGGAACGGCGCTGGCGACAGTCCGGGTGCGTATCAGCCGGCCCATGGCCAGCAAGGCCAGGGACGCCAGCACGGCCGGGATGGCCAGCAAAAAGAAGATGGTTTCGTTATCGAGTTTCAGGGTCAGCATCAGACCGCCGGCCATGGAGCCGAGCACGGAGCCGCTGCGGCCCACGGCGGCGGCCCAGCTGACACCCGTGGCGCGGCTCGACGTGGGGTAAAAGGCGGCGGCCAGCGCATTGGCGCCCACTTGCGAGCCGCTGACGCCAAAGCCCACGCCAAACACGGCCAGCACCAGCAGGGCCAGGCTGCTGCCCGACAGGGCCACGACGACGATGCAGCCGGCGGCGGCCAGGTAGGCGATGCTCAGCACTTTATGCGGGCTGTAGCGGTCCATCCAGCGCCCCAGCAGGATGGCGCCGACGGTGCCGCCCACCTGGAACATCATCGTCACGAGCGAAGCGTTCGACAGGGACAGGCCATTGCCATTCAACAGAGTCGGCATCCAGCTCGACAGCAAATAGATAATCAATAAACTCATGAAAAACGTGGACCACAGCAGCAAGGTGCCGCCGATCACGCCGGGACGGAACAATTCGGCCATGGGCGAGCCGGCGAGTTTTTTATCGCTGACGACGAGGCGCGGCAAGGCGGCCAGGGTGGGCGCAATGCGGCGCACGATGTTCAGCACCACGCTGCCGTCGCGGCCCTTGAGCACCAGCCAGCGCAAGGACTCCGGCAGCGCCAGCAGCAGCACGGGCACCAGCAGCAGCGGCAAGGCGCCGCCCAGCACCAGCACGCCGCGCCAGCCGATCAGGTGCAGCAGCTGCGCCGAGGCCAGTCCGCCCAGCGCGGAACCGATGGTAAAGCCGCAGAACATCATCGTCACCAGACCGGAACGGCGCTGCTGCGGGCAGTATTCGGACGTCATGGTCACGGAAGTGGGCATGGCGCCGCCGAGGCCCAGCCCCGTCAAGAAGCGCAGCACCAGCAGCATCGTCAGATCCGTCGACCAGGCCGACAGCAGGCTGGCGGCGCCGAAAAACGCCACGGAGACGATCAGCACGGGACGCCGGCCATAGCGGTCGGCCAGGGGACCGAACAAAAACGATCCCGCCATCAAGCCAAACAGGCCCGCGCCGAACAGGGGCGCCAGCGCGGCTGGGGTCAAGCCCCATTCGGCGCGGATGGCGGGCGCGATGAAGCCGATCGAGGCCGTGTCGAAACCGTCGATGGCGACGATCAGAAAGCATAGCCAGAGGATCAGCTTCTGGTAGCGGGAAAACGGGTGCTGGTCGAGGAATTGCTGGACGTCGGTACTGGCGTGGGTAGTCATGGTCTTGTCTCCGTTGTTATTGTTCGCTTGGGCTGCGCGATCTGTGCCGCGCTGGCCCGGTGGTTTTACTTGACGGCGACGGTGATCGGCGTCAGCCCGGCGATGCGCGCCGCCATGGTTTGCCCGCTGGTGACGGCGCCCACGCATTCGGGCGTGCCCGTCATGATGATGTCGCCCGGCTGCAGCTCGAACAGCGTGGACAGATTGGCGATGACTTCATTGACGGACCAGATCAGGTGCGTCAGGTCGCTCGTCTGCACGACCTTGCCGTCGACTTCCAGCACGATGGCGCCCGTGGTGATCTCGCCGCTGTCGGCCATCGACGTGAGCGCGCCGATGGGCGCCGAATAGTCGAAGGCCTTGCCGATTTCCCATGGCCGCCCCTGTTCGCGCATGCGCATCTGCAGGTCGCGCCGCGTCATGTCCAGGCCCACGCCGTAGCCGAAGATGTGCGAGGCCGCGTCCTCCAGGGCGATATTGCTGCCGCCCTTGCCGATGGCGACCACCAGCTCGATCTCGTGGTGGTAGTTCGACGTCTGCTCCGGATACGGCACGCTGGCCGTCACGCCGGGCAGCACGGGCACGACGGACTTGTCGTCATTCGGCTTGCAAAAGAAGAATGGCGGTTCGCGGTCGGGGTCAAAACCCATTTCGCGCGCATGGGCGGCGTAGTTGCGGCCCACGCAGTAGATGCGGCGTACGGGGAACTGCGCGTCCGTGCCAAGGATGGGCAGGCCGGCGATGGTTTGGGGGGCGAAGATGAAGTTGGTCATGATTTTTAGTGGTCCGTTGAGGGAAATTGAAATCTGGGGTCAGTCCCTGCGGGATCGGAATGCGTCCCACTGGGACGCATTCCCCCGGCGGGTCTGACCCCGGCATTTAGTCAGTCAAAAACTGCTCGCGCAGCACGCCCATGGCAAGCTGCACGGGGCGGTCGGAAAAACTGAACAGCACGACGTCGTCCTGCGGGCAGTCGAAGGAGACGACGGCCCATGACGGCACGACGAAGGTGTCGCGCGGGGCGAAGTCGAATACCTGCGCGCCTATCGTCACCTTGCCGTGGCCTTCGACGACGCTGTAGACGGTGCCGTCGGTGCTGCGCGCTCGCTTGCCCTTGAAACCCTTGGGCAGCAGCTGCATGAAGGTGGCCATGGTGGGCATGGGCGAGCCGCCCGTCAGCGGGTTCACGTATTTGAGCTTGTAGCCGTGCCAGTCGTCGATGGCGTCCGTGCGCGACAGCAGGTCCAGCGCTTCGCGCGAGCGGGCATACGGGTAGTTGAAGATGGGCGAGGTGGCGCCCTGGTGCAGCGACTTGACGGGTGCCATGTTGTAGCCGTAGCGGGCGAAGCTCTGGCCTTCCGGACGGCTGACGGACTGGCTGTCCTGCGTATCGTTTTCCGCGAAACCCGAGTCGAAATAGCGCAGCATGGGAATATCGAGGCCATCGAGCCAGACGACCGGCTCACTCACGCCATCGACGCCGAGGTTGCCATGGTCATGCCAGGTCCACGACGGGGTGATGATGAAGTCGCCCGGGTGCATGGTGGTGCGCTCGCCCGCCACCGTCGTATAGGCGCCCTGCCCGCTCACGACAAAGCGCAGCGCCGACTGGCTGTGGCGGTGCGAAGGCGCCACTTCGCCGGGCAAAATCAGCTGCAGGCCCGCGTACAGCGATTGCGTGATCGACGAGCGGCCCGGCAAGGCCGGGTTTTCCAGCACGAGGACTCTGCGCACGGCTTCGTGGGCCGTGATGACTTCGCCGGCGCGCGCCAGCTGGGGCGCGATATCCGCATAGCGCCACAGGGCCGCCGCATACGGCGCCGTCGGATGCTGCGGCACCAGGGTGTGCAGGGATTGCCACAGCGGCGACAGATGCATGCCGCTCAGGGCTGCATATAAGGCTTCGCGTGCGGGCGTTGGATGGGACGTCATGCTGCCTCCTTCTCGGTGGTGGCCAGGCAGTTGTGCGCCGTCCAGCCATACAGCCAGGCCAGCGCTTCATAAAATTGCGCGGGCGTGCGGCCGCGCCACAGCTCATTGCGCACCAGGCGCTCAACGCCTTTGGCGTGGTACAGCCGGCCCATTTCGCGCGCCGACAGCACGACCCTCGCCGTGCGGGCGATGCGCGAGCTTTGATACAGCTGGAAGGCGGCGGCCATGTCGAAGCCGCAGGCGCGCACGGCTTCGCCCAGGGTGACGGCGTCTTCCAGCGCCATGCAGGCGCCCTGCGCCAGGTATTGCAGCATCGGGTGGGCCGAGTCGCCCAGCAGGGTCATGCGCTTGGTGCTCCAGTTGGCGACGGGGTCGCGGTCGGCCGTGCTCCAGCGTTTCCAACTGGTCGGCTTGTGCAGCAGCTGGCGCGGCTGATCATGCACGCCGTCGAAGTAGGACAGCACTTCTTCCTTGCTGCCGTCCGTGACGCTCCACTGTTCCTGCTCGCGGCTGTGGAAAGTCACCACCAGGTTGTATTGCTCGCCATTGCGCAGCGGGTAGTGCACGAGGTGGCAGTTCGGCCCGGCCCAGACGACGGGCGCATTCCAGCGCAGGTCGGCCGGCATGTCGGCGGCCGGCACCACGGCGCGGTACACCACGTGGCCGGAAACGCGCACCTGGTCGCCCACTATGCGCTCGCGGATGACGGACTTGACGCCATCGCAGCCGATCAGCGCATCGGCGCGGAAGCTGCGCCCCGCCGCATCGAGCACGGTGACACCATCGGCGTCTTCCACAACCTGCGTCACGTGCGAGGACGTCACAAACGTGATCAGCGGCGAAGTGCGCACCGCGTCGAGAATGGCGCCGTGGATGTCGGCCCGGTGGATGACGGCGTAGGGATTGCTGAAGCGCTCGCGGAAGGCCGCATCGACGACAAAGGTGCCAACCTCGCTCGCATCGACGGCGTCCATCATCACCAGGCGTTCCGTGAAGACGGCCTTGGCACGCGTGCGTTCGCCCACGCCCAGCGCGTCGAGCGCGGCGAAGGCGTTGGGCGCCAGCTGGATGCCGGCGCCGATCTCGCCCAAAGTGGCAGCCTGTTCCAGTACGGTGACGGCCAGCCCCAGGCGCGACAGGGACAGCGCGGCGGCCATGCCGCCGATGCCGCCGCCGACGATCAAGACCGACGGTTTGTGGGTAGCTTCCATTTCTTTCCTCCAATTGATCTGTGTGCTTGCGCAATGCACGTTTGCCGTGCTCTTGGTATGGCAAACAGTGTGCCGACAGGTCAATATTTGGTAAAGCGATGGAATACAATAACAACAATCACATTTTTAAATAATGGTGGAATCCTCTTATGTCGCGCTTCGATATCGAACTGCTGTTCATCTTTGACGAGATCTATAAAAGCCGCAATGTGACGCGCGCGGCGGAAAACCTGGGTTTGCCGCAATCGACGGTGAGCATCGGCCTGGGGAAACTGCGCACGCATTTCGGCGACCGCCTGTTCGCGCGCACCTCGAAAGGCATGGAACCGACGCCGCGCGCGCAGAACGCGGTGCAGGACGTGCGCGCCGCGATTGCCGCCTGGCAGCATGCGCTGGCCGACCAGCCCGTGTTCGACCCGGCCGCCAGCACGCGCGAATTTGCCATCTGCATGACGGATATCAGTGAAATCGTGCTGCTGCCCACGCTGCTCAACCACCTGCAGCAGATCGGCCCCCACATCACCCTGGACGTGTCGAAGATCGCCACTGACACGCCGGCGCGCCTGGAAGGCGGCGAAGTGGACCTGGCCGTGGGCTTCATGCCGCACCTGGAATCGGGGTTTTATCAGCAGAAACTATTCGACCAGCATTTCGTCTGCCTGGTGGCCAGCAGCCACCCGCGCATCCGCGACACGATGACGGCGGAAGAGTTCCTGCAAGAGGGGCATATCGAAGTGAAAAGCTCGGGCACGGGCCACTCCATCGTGGAAAAGGTGCTGGCGGCGGCCGGCGTGCAGCGGCGCATCGTGCTGAAACTGCCCAGCTTCCTCGGCGTGTCGCGCATCGTCGCCGAAACCGAGTACATCGTCACGGTACCGTACCGCTACGCGCTGCAGATGCAGGACCACGAAGCGTTCCGCATCCTGCCCCTGCCCGTGGCGCTGCCCAGCTTCTCAGTCAAGCAGCACTGGCACGAGCGCTACCATGAAGATGCGTCGAACCGCTGGCTGCGCCAGACGATGGCGCAGCTGTTTGGGGCGGGTGATGGAACAACGTTGCCTATTGAGTAATTTTTCCCCATACTGGCAAGCCGTGTCCTTGCATTCCATTGATTGAACATGCTCATCAGCCTGCGCCCCGTCACCGTCGACAATTTTGACCTCATCAGCGACCTGCCTTTGCTGCCCCAGCAACGCGACTATCTGGCCAGCAACGACTATTCCATCGCGCAAGCGAGTTTCCACCCCGCCATCCTGCATACGCGCGCCGTGTATGGCGACGAGGAAGTGATCGGCTTCCTGATGTTCGTCTCGCCCGACGCCGATGATCCGCCCGGACACTACCAGATCTGGCGCTTCATGATCGATCACCGGCGCCAGGGGCAAGGCCATGGCCGCGCCGCCCTCACCCTGGCGCTGGCGGAAATCCGCGCCCGCCCGGACGCGCGCAGCATCGAAATTTGCTACAAGCCCAGCAATGCCAACGCGAAACAGTTCTATGCCAGCATGGGTTTCGTGGAAAAAGGCTTGGATGCCGATGGCAATGACATGCTGGCCGTCATTCAGCTAGCTCCGGCCTGACTGGGCATGGCAGGCAAGAATGGGCAAACTACGCTAAGCTGCACCCGCCCCACCACTTTACAAGGACCACCATGACCCTGATCGTCGTTGCCACCATCGATGCCCAAGCTGACCATATCGACACCGTGCGCGCCGCCCTGGAAGCCGTCGTTACGCCTAGCCGCGCGGAAAGCGCCTGCCTGCGCTACGACTTGCACCTCGACAACAAGATTCCCACGCGCTTCATCATGCTGGAAGAATGGAGCGACCAGGATGCGCTGACGGCGCATTACGCGACGCCCCACTTCAAGGCGCTGGTGGCCGCCGTGGGCGACAAGACCGTCAAGATCGACGTGGCCGAGTTGAGCAAGCTGAAGTAACCGCACGGCAGCGTTCAATCGCGCGTTCCCCAAAGAAAGTTGCCACTTATAATGTGGCAACTTTCTTTTATGGCCATCATGACACCATTTTCCTCGATACGCGGCGCCGCAGCGGCAGCCGCCATGACACTTTGCGCTGGCGCCTTCGCGCAAGCGCCCATGCCCAAGCTCGTGGGCGAATACAATCTGCTCTCGTCGAAGACCGTGCCGCCCAGCAACTGGGGCTATTCCAAGGCCCGTGTTTCAATCAAACAACTCGACGACCATCACTTGCTGATCCTGCTTGCCTGCGAGTGGAAACGCGAGCCGAAGGCCGTCTGCGGCGACTATTTCTATGCCCAGTGGCGCGACGACGGCCTGTATCTGCAGGACATGAACACGTTTGCCATGCGCCTGTACTTCGATCCCGCCACGCGCAAGCTCACCATCATTTCGCGCGGCGCCGACGCCAGGCAAAGCGTGCGCCACGAAGTGTTCGGCACGACGACCGAGCCGCTGGTCGACACCGCCCTCGTGCGGCGCATGAAGCGCGAACAATCGAATGCCGACAGCAAGGAAAACCGGCGCGTGTTCGGGCCCTACACCAAGTGGCAGTATCAGGAAAACCGCATCGAATTCCAGCGCCAGGACTTGACGGCACCGTGATGGCGCGCCTGATCCAGCCCCTGCGGCGCCAGCTGCTGCGCCTGACTGGTGCCCTGCTATGCTCTCCCGTGCTCGCGCGCGCGGCCGGCGGCGGCCTGCCCGACGCAGTGCGCCAGCGCATCCTGGCCACCCTCGACGCTCCGCTGCCCACCGTGCTCAATGTGCACCATCTGGCGCTGATACGGCGTTTCAACATCGGCTGGTCGCCCGTGGAAAGCGGCGCGCCCATGCTCAATCCGGTCTACCCGCTGGGCAAAGGCGATACCCTGCAACTGGCCATGCAAGCCATCGCCAGCAAGGATGCGGCACTGGCCGCCCAGCGCCTGATGGAGGCGGCGCTGCTGCTGCCCCACTTCGTGCAGATGGCCGACCTGAAGCCGGGCAGCTATGCCAACGGCAAGGCGCCGTTTACCTTGACTGCCCGGCATCTGACGCTGCTGCGGCAACAGTCGTGGATGACGCTGGAAATGCTGGGCATGGGCGTGGAAGACTACCTGGCCGAAGGCTTTTGGCCCACCCCGTCCGTCGACGGCAAGCGCCCGTATGGCGACTTCACGAATTACCCGGTGGAAATGGCACAGGCGCTGGGCCTGCCCGTGCGCAAGGAAGCGGACGGCAGCCTGGCCATCACGCCCGCGCTGAGAATGGAACTGCAAGCGCTGCACCAGCAGACCATGGCGGCGCTGCAAGTATTCGTGCGGGAAGCGGGCTTGCGGCGCAATACGGTCTGAAGCGTAACCGGCTTCCTGTCGTTTACGTAAGCCCCCCCCGGCCGAATATTATCCCAGCCGATGAGCAGCCCCCACCGCCGTCCGACGCGGTACCGAAGCGTGACATTTGCCCTCACATTTAGACGCATGGCAGCTTGTTTTCTAGCCTTCAATCTGATTTCCCTCTTGTCGCGGTCTGCCTGGACTGGAAGCAATTGGCAGGCCCATCCTCGAATCCAATCATTTTTGGTGGCGACGGTTCTTTTCTGTGAGCATATGTCAACACACGCAATGCGACAGATAGCGGCACGCCATTTGTTCGCAAGTATTTTGCTGCCACTGCAGTGCCAAGCATTTCCTGGAAAATAATCGCAACGTCTATTTTTTGTGCGGTCAATGCATCGATCCGTCTTCGGCGATCAAGCTCCTCTTGCGCCAGGCCACTGATGTAATTTTTATTTACCATGTAAATTTATGTTAAGTAGAGACAAATAATCGCCACTTGCGCCTGTGGTAGCGCAATGATGCGGGACTGGATTCAATCATCCTTTTCCAGCCTCTTGCGTATCTCTGCCCTGACCCTGTGAATACGGCTTCGCACTGTTCCCATAGGGCATCCCATCTTTATTGCAATCTCACCGTAGCTCATTCCATCATTCTCACGTAGCAATAATGCCTTTTTCAACAGAGGTGGCAAGTTGGCGATCAATCCAACAATCTCCCGCCCAGTTTCCGTTGCAATACATATTTCTTCTGGACTATTTTCATTAGAAAGATTGAATGCATCAACAGCATCCTTCATGCCGTTGAATGAGAAAAATATACGTGATTCAATCTCCAATTCATTAGAATAATATTTTTCGATACTATGCATGGCTATTGAGTACAACCATGCATATAACGTCGAATAGCTACGACATTCTTTAAACCATAGAAATGCATTGAGAAAGATAATCTGAACCATATCATCGATATCTTGCCTATGATGAACATGATGACTTACTAAACTTCTCATATGAACACTGTATTTGACATAGAGCGTATGAAATGCCGATGTATCCCCGACACAAATTCTTTCCCTTATGAAATTTTCATTATTTTCAAGCATGAATTGCTCATCAACACCAAGGATGAGCTTGCATCCTAGCAGCAAGAATTTATCCTGAGATCAATACACCAATAATCTTGATTTATATCAAATTAAAAAAGTATCATCGGAAAATTAATTAAATAAATACTTTCCAAAGACAACAATTAAAATTGGAAATTATTTTTCCTCTCTGCAACACAATTTATCCATAAAGAAATTTTAATTTATTTTTCGAAAACATTTTTTCATTTTGGAAATTTTTCAGGAATTTATTGATGTGCTCGTTTTCGTGTGCGGCGAAAAATTTTTATATAGTAATATTTAAAAAATTTACGCACCTGGCTGAGCATTTTTGATGATTAAAAATACAAGAACTTCATACGTCATCGAGTTCACGCAGCGAACGACGCGGGTATTAAGGTCGCTCGATGTCGATTCTGGCCGAATGAAGATTGATATAAAAGACACGACGATGCCGTTCGACACGCGCATAGTTGATGCCTGGGTCTGCATGGAAGACGGTGTCCTGTGGCTGGAGCATGAAACGGAAGGGGAGCAAACGGTGAAAATCAGACTTGCTAAAGTGCTACGTTGGTCACGTCAGCCCAGATGGTAGCCAAACTGCAGACGTCACTCTGCAATTCGACGCCTGTTCCCATCATATAATCTACTGGCCCACCCCATCCGTCGACGGCAAGCGCCCGTATGGCGACTTCACGAATTACCCGGTGGAAATGGCACAGACGCTGGGCTTGCCCGTGCGCAAGGAAGCGGACGGCAGCCTGGCCATCACGCCCGCGCTGAGAACGGAACTGAAAGCGCTGCACCAGCAGACCATGCCGGCGCTGCAAGTGTTCGTGCGGGAAGCGGGCTTGCGGCGCAATACACTATGAAGCCGGCGGGCATCAAGGCCACAAGCATCGCAGCTATCGCTCCAGGCTCTCGCCGCTCACTCCTTATCCAGGAAAAATCCGACAGGAAACAGGCACTTGAGTTCCGCGCGCCGTCGTAAAAACATTGGGAAATTATTTTCAACATCTTCAATACGTTCCGTTACCCTGACCAGGATACCCTCACCCATCTGTTCCACGAAAAATCCAGCAGCCAGCAGCCGCTCCACATCGATGCGCGGACAAAAATCTGGCCCATAGAACATGGCCCACGCTGCTTCCGGAATGTCCGGCCTGAGGGACGCATTGAACGATCCCAGGCGAAAACTATCGTAGCGGCCGAGGCTTGCCAATTCAAGTGGAACGAAGGGATGCAGCATCGCGATCTGAGGCGGAAAGATATGGCACCACTGCTTGAAGAGCATGTGGAAATCGACGTTCTGGCTATACGCTGACGTGAAACTCACGCCACCGGGTACGATCTGGCCACGGATATTACGCTTTGTGTGACTCACATAGCCGGTGGACTTGATGGCTTTTTTTCGTCGCCATGCGAATTCTTCCGCCACTTCAAACATGCCGCCGTCAAAACGCAAGGTACAAGGTGCTGCCCAGCACTCTTCCATCGCCATTTTTCCGGCGTAAGATTCGGTGAATTTATCCGGATTATGCGATATCTGCTCCGGCAAGAGCAATCCGGCGTGCTCCTCCAGCGTGCCGATGAACTGTTCGCCAACCGCCCATGACTCCGTGGGCGCCTTCGTGCGTATGGTAAGTTGAATATATGGTTTCACGCGTTAGCGGCTTTCCAGAAGTACTGCGTCCCCCAACCCCATCGACACAGCGGATTAACCTTGCGGTGCAGGCGCCGGCTGCGGATTCGGCGCAGGCACAGGCGCCGGCTCCGGCACCGCCTTGCCATGCGTGTCCTGCTCGCCTTCGGCCGGCACGGCCAGCGGCGCTGGCGGCACGCCTTCCTGCAGCAAGTCTCCCGGCTCTTCCACCGGCTCGTCCTGCGGCTCATCGACCGGTTCCACATGGCGCAGCGGTGGCGGTGGCTTGCCGCCGGGGAAGATGGCGTCGCGCGACAGCTTGCCCGTGTCCAGCGCCGTCTTGAAGAAGTCGCCCACTACCAGCACGGCGTTGTGGCCGCCCTGGCCCCAGTAATTGCTGCGCATGGTGACGCGCGCGTCATTGAAGCCCACCCAGGCGCCGCCCACCAGTTGCGGATGCATCAAAATGAACCAGCCGTCCGCATTGTTTTGCGTGGTGCCGCTCTTGCCGGCCACGTCGGAGCGGATGCCGAAGCGGCTGCGGATGGCCGTGCCCGTGCCGCGGTCGATGACGCCGCGCATCATGTCGGTCAGGGTGGCCGCCGATGCCGGCTGCATGGCGCGCTGGGGCTTGTCTTCGCCGAAACGGGCGATGACCTTGCCTTCGCGGTCCGTGATGTGCGTGACGACGAACGGCAAACGCGCCTCGCCCTGCGCCGCGATGCTGGCGTAGGCGTTGACCATTTCCAATAATGTGACGGGACTGGTACCCAGCGCCAGGGACGGCACTTTTTCCAGCTTGCTGTCGCGGATGCCGAGCGCGCGCGCCAGTTTGATGATCGGCGGCAAGCCCACGTCCTGCATCACTTGCGCCGTGATCGTGTTTTTCGAGTACACGAGGCCGTCGCGCATGGTCATGTCGCGTCCCGTGGTACCGCTCATGTCGGTCGGGCGCCATTTGGTGCCGTCGGCCGCCTTGATATCCATCACTTCATCGCGGTAGACGTGGTCAGGGCTTAAACCCTTTTCCAGCGCCGCGCCATACACGATGGGTTTGAAGGTGGAACCGGGCTGGCGCGCCGCCTGCGACACGTGGTCGAATTGCTCGCGCGCAAAGTCGCGGCTGCCCACCCAGGCGCGCACGGCGCCCGTGGCCGGGTCCATGGCCGCAAAACCCGCTTCCAGGCGCGTCTTCGACTTGCGCAAGGCCGCCATGAAGGCGCGGTCGCCCTTCAGTTGCGCCAGCGCCGCCTCGGGCGTGCTGCCGGCCGCCGTCAGCTTGCGGTAGTCGGCCGACTCGCGCACGAAGGCATCGAGCAGGGCCGGACGCGATTTCCAGAAATACTCGAAGGCCACGCTGCCAGCCTGCATGCCCGCGTACATGCCCGTCGACGTGGACGATGGCACGCCCGCGCGGCTCCATTCCACATCGGCAATCGCCTGCAAGGCATTCGCCTGGCGTTCGACGGCGCGCTCGGCCGCCTGCTGCAAATCGTGGTCGAGCGTGGTGTGCACCACCAGGCCATCGCGCTCCAGGTTGTAATCGTTCTCGTCGGCCCAGTCGATCAGCCACTTGCGCACATAGGCCGTGAAATGGCTGTCCGATTGTGCCCGCTCGCTCTGGCGCTCGAAATGCAGGCGCAGCGGACGCTTGATCAACTGTTTATAGCGCGCCTCGTCGATGACGTCGTGCTTGCGCATCTGCCCCAGCACCACATTGCGCCGCTGCAGGGAACGCTCGGGATTACCCACGGGATTATAGTAATTCGTGCCCTTGAGCATGCCGACCAGGGTGGCGCTTTCCAGGATGTCGAGGCGCGAGGCGGGCTTGTCGAAATAGGTGCGGGCCGCCATTTCGATGCCGTAAGTGTTGTACAGGAAGGGTACCGTATTCAAATACGCTTCCAGGATTTCCGTCTTGCTGTAGGTGGCCTCGATTTTCAGGGCCGTGATCAGCTCCTTCAGCTTGCGGTTCAGGTTGCGCGAACGGCCGATTTCCTCGGGGAACATATTGCGCGCCAGCTGCTGCGTGATGGTGGAACCACCCTGGGGATTGCCGCCGGCCGTGTGCAGGATGGCGCCCGCCGTGCGCGTGAAGTCGATGCCGTGGTGTGCGTAGAAACGGTGGTCTTCCGTCGAGATCAAGGCGCTGATCACGTTCGGCGAAATCTGTTTCAAGGTGACCCGTTCCTGCAAGCCCTGGTCGAAACGCACCAGTTCCTTGCCGTCGGTGCTGACCATGGTGCTCGGTGCGGCCGCGCGCGCCTGGCGCAAATCGTGGATGCTGGGCGTCAAGGGGATCAGCAGCAGCAGGTATAAAATCACCAGCGCCAGCACGGCCAAAAATGACCATAAGGCCAGCACCAGCGCGCGCCGCACGGGCGGCAAGGTCATCAAGTGCGCATGGCCGCGCCGGTACAGCGCCACTGCTTTTACCCACGCCAGCCCTGCCACACGCACGACCTGCGCGCGCGCCAGTATCCACGCCTGCCGTGCTTTTTCCTGAAACTGCTCCATGCCTGATGCCATGCTTGTAACCTTGTCTGATGCCGGATGATCCGTTTCAGCAAGTATATAGGGCGGGCAACAAAGCGGGCCGGATTTTACGCCAGGCAAGCATCGAGGCGCGCCAGCGTGACGCCGACATACGCACCCACGCAGCGCGCATCATGCGTTGTAAACGGGTTTTCCACTTGCAGCAGGCCACAGTCGCAGACGACGGGGTCAACCTGGGTCACGACGCCGAGCGCCAGGTAGCGCCAGCCGTCGAGCCGGCGCAGCCCCTGCTCCCGGCCCGGATTGGCGCGGAAGATGGCGTCCCAGTCGTCACGCTCGCTGGGCATGGGCGACAGTGCGAGCTGAACTTGCGTGCCGGCGGCCAGTTGCGCGCCGCCAAACTCGTCCATCACGTGCAGGCGCTGGCCAGCCACGTCGATGACCGCTTCCAGATAGTCACCCTCGGTAGCGATGAAGGTGGCGGCGACGATGCTGGCCGTCACTTCTGCGCCTGCTCCAGCAGAGCCGGCAATTCCTTCAGCATGGCGTCGCGCGTGCGCAAGCCAGCCGACTGCTCACCCTTCTTATCGTCCTGCACCAGGCGCGCAAACACGATGCTGCGCTCCCCCTTGCTGGCCCAGCCCACGAACCAGCCGTAGCCATGCGCTTCGTCAAAGCTGCCGTCGGCCTTGCGCGGGAAGGCGGCGCCCGTCTTGCCGTGCACTTGCCAGCCATCCACGTCCGCCAGGCGCGTCAGGCGCTGCGTTGCCTGCATCGCCTGTTTCGTCACGGGCAGCTGGTAATTGACCAGTTTGCGCAAGAAACCCAGCTGTTCCAGCGGAGAGATCTTCAGCGAAGAGCTGATCCACGAGCGCTCCAGGCTATTGTCCTTGCCCTTGTCGCCCGACACATCCGCATTGCCATAGCGCAAAGCCTTGGCGTACTTCTGGAAGCGCTCGGCGCCCAGCGCCTGCGTGATCTGCTGCGAATACCAGACGACGGAATACTGCATCCAGCGCGACGGGTCCGTATCCTGGCGCCACGCTTCGCCGCCCCAGTCCACATAGCCCTGGCGGTATGGCAGGGCCGGCTTGTGCTCGTCCTTGAGGAAGCCGGCGTCATAGCCCATCAGGCTGAGGGCGATCTTGAACGTGGATGCGGGGGTGACTCTGTCGAGGCAATTGCCCTCTTGCAGCAAGACGGCGCCCGTCTTGGCGTCGGCCATGGCGGTGCAGATGGTGGCGGCCTGGGCTTGCGAAGCGGCCAGCGGGGCGCCTGCCAAGCCGAGGATGAACGGGAAGAATGCGCGGTATTTCATGGGCCTCCGGGGTTGGGGGAGAAGGACAAAGCGAAATTGTACCGGGCTGCACGGCGCGATGCCAGCGCTGATAACATTGCCTTGACGTTAGTGACCGCCCGGTTGGCGTTCCCGCTTCAGCCGCTCCTCTTCCAGCTCGTCCATGCCCAGCTTTTCCTCGTCGATCAGCGCATGCTCGCGCCGTTCGCGCTCCAGTTCCGCTTCCAGGCTGTCATCATTGACTTCCCGCTCGATTTTCTCCGGCATGCTGTCCTCCTCCACGGTGGTTGACTAGTAATCTCCGGCAAGCTTGCCCGCCTGCGCCACGGCATCGTGCGGATGCAGGCTTTCCATATGCCGTACGGTAACACGCGCCTGCGCATGATGTTGCGCCAGCGCCGCCTGCACGCGGCGGGCCGCGTCTTCCACATACATCAGGTTAGCACCATTCAAGCGCGCGAACGCCTGCTCGTCGGCCCGTTTCACGGCCGTTGCAGCGGCGTGGCCAGGCTGGCGTGTTCCTGCAGCCAGTCGCACGCGGCCGCGCCGTCGATGCCGCCCGCGCCGCAAACGCGTCGGCCAGCAATTGACGCGGCTGCGCGGCGGCAAACGCATCGAGCAGCAGATACAGCCGCGGCATGTGCATGCCCTTGACTGTCGGATCGGGCAAGTCCACCTGCACATCGGCCCAGGCATGCACTTGCTGTGCCTGCCCGCCCTCTTCCAGCCACACGGGCAAGGCGATGCCCTGCATGCCCACCCATTCCAATGGCAAGGGGTGGCCCAGATGGGGGCCGGCCGCCACGTCAGGCAGGGGTGAGGCAATCGAATCACGCTTCATGGTGATGGCTTCATATAATGAGAGATGCCAACAGATCAGCTGGCCTTGCGAAACGTCAGATTGATGCGCTGCGCGCCCAGCAGCGCGTGTTCGCCCTCCTTCAGCGGCGCCACACCGTGGAAGCGCAGGCGGTCGGCGCCGCCCCACACCACCACGTCGCCATGCAGCAAAGGAATGCGGGCCGCCTTGTCGGCCCGCTCGGCGCCGCCGAACAGGAAGGTGGCGGGCAAACCGAGCGAGACGGAGACGATGGGCGCGGTAAAATCGCATTCGTCGCGGTCCTGGTGCAGGGCCATGCGCGCGCCGGGCGCATAACGGTTGACCAGGCAGGCGTCGGGCATGAAGCCCGGATAGCCGGCCGCCAGCGCCGCCTGCTGCGCCAGGCGCAGGAACACGGGCGGCATCGGCGGCCAGGGGCGGCCGCTGGCCGGATCGAGACGCGCATAGCGGTAGCCGCGCCCATCCGTGATCCAGCCCTGGGCGCCGCAATTGCTCATGGCAACAGACATGCGCAAGCCGCCCGGCGTGGCCATGTGGCGCAGGGGCGCCGCCAGCACGATGGCGTCCAGCGCTGGCAGCACCTCGTCCACATACGGCAGCGCGAAAGCGCGCAGCAGGAGCGACGCGGACGCGCCCGGCACCAGCGGCGCGGGAGCGGCCGGCGCCTGGTCTTCATCAGCAAACAGAGGCAGGTTCATGGCGCCTATTGTAGGCGCGGCACGGAAAAAGCGCGCGCGGCTGCTCCATGGTGCGCTACAGTAGCGTTTCCAGCCACTCCCCGACTACCTGACGATGGATCATTACGCCGATTTGCTGCAAACACTCGCGCAGCAGGAAGAAACCCTGCAATTCGAACGCTTCGACAACGACGCCGCGCTGGCCGTGGGCCTGTGGATCGTCGAGGAAGTGCGCAAGCGGGGCAAGGCCGTCACCGTCAACATCACGCGCAACGGCCAGGTCCTGTTCCACCACGCCATGACGGGCGCCACGGCGGACCAGGCGGACTGGATACGCCGCAAGAACCAGACGGTGCAGCGCTTTTGCCGCAGCTCCTACTACATGGGCATCTCGTATAAAAGCCGCGGCAGCACCTTCGAAGACGTGAAATACCTCGACGACATCGAGTATGCGGGCCACGGCGGCGCGTTCCCGTTGCTGATACGCGGCGTGGGAATGGTCGGCACGGTGAGCGTTTCCGGCCTGGCGCAGGCCGACGACCACGCGCTGGTGGTGGCGGCGCTGCAGGCGCAGCTGGACGCGCACTGAGGCCTCGCAGGCGCCATCGGCGCCGGCTACCGGGACAGGTTCTAAATGCGCTGGCCGCCGTCGATGGGAATTTCCGCGCCCGTGATGTACGAGGCGCGCTCGCTGCACAGGAACTCCACCAAATCGGCCACTTCGGCCGTCGTGCCCAGGCGGCGCAGGGGAATTTGCGTGTCGACGATGTGCGAGGTGCCGGGCGACAGAATCGCCGTGTCGATCTCGCCCGGCGCAATCGCATTGACGCGCACGTTCAGCGGCGCCATGTCGTTGGCCATTTCGCGCGTCAGCGACGCCAGCGCCGCCTTCGAACTGGCGTAGGCGGAACCGGCAAACGGGTGCACACGGTAGCCGGCGATCGAGCACAGGTTCACCACGGCACCGTGCGCATTCGACAATTCCTGCGCGAAGCCGCGCGTCAGCGCCAGCGGCGCAAAAAAGTTGGTGTTGTACATTTCCTGCCACGTCTGCATGTCGGTGGTCAGCGAATTGACGCGCGAGCCGCCCGGCCCCTTCGGCGACACGCCCGCATTGTTCACCAGCGCGTGCAATTTGGCGTCGCCCAGCATGGGGCGCAGCGTATCGACCATCTGCCCGATCTGGCTCAGGTCCGACAGATCCATGCACACATGCGTGTTGTGCTCCTGGCTGCGGGGACAGCCGCCGGGAATCGGGCTGCGCGAGACGGTGATGACCCGCCAGCCCAGACTGCGGAAGCGTTCCGCCACGGCGTGGCCGATGCCGCGGCTGGCGCCCGTGACGATGGCGGTTTTTTGTTCACTCATGTTCCTGTTCTTCCTTGCTCTGTTCTTGTCCGGTTGTGCCGGCGTGGAGGCGCTCCTGGCGCATGACATAGGCCAGCATCTGCGTGCCGCCGTCGAGGATGTCCTGTTCGATGGCGCGCCGCGCGGCCGCACCGTCGCGCTGGCGCAGCGCGCTGATGATGGCGTGGTGGTGGCCGACCCGCATGTCGGGCGAAAAGCTGGCGTAGCCGGCGGCGATCAGCGGCGCCGTCTGCATCCACAGGTGGTCGACGAAGCGTTTCAAGGTCGGCATGCCGGCCGCCTGCGCCAGCCCCAGGTGAAACGCCTGGTTGCATTGCAGGGCCGCCGCCAGGTCGTGCCGCGCAATCGCCTCTTCATTGGCCTGCAGCAGGCGCTCCAGGTCGGCCAAGGTGGCGTCGTCGATGCGCTGCGCCGCCTCGAACGCGCCCAGCCCTTCCAGTTCCAGGCGCAGCGCGCGGATTTCCAGGTAGCGCGCCACGCTGAGCACGGGCACGCGGAAGTCACGGGGCGAGCGCAGCACCAGCGCCTCTTCCTGCACCAGCTGCAGCATGGCGTCGCGCACGGGCGTGACGCTGGTGCCCAGCTGCAGCGCCAGTTCGCGGATGCGCAGCCGGTCATTCGGCTGGAAGCGCCCGGCCGCCAGCGCGTCGCGCAGCATCGCGTACACGGACTTGCCCAGATTGACGTGCACCAGACTGTCCAGTTGATGGTTCATGCGTGTTCTTGATCTTTTGAAATTATGATGCATCATACATCAAGAAGAAAAACAGTGTTTTTCCAGACGTGCGCCGCAGGCAGCAAACGCCGCCAGCACGTACAATCAGCCGCCACCGTATTAAAAGGAATGCACTTGAACTGGGATTATCCGCACGCCCACACCCTGCCCGTCACGCCGGAACCAGGCGACATCGACGGCTTGCAGCACACCAACAACGCCGTGTATGTGCGCTGGTGCGAGCATATCGCCTGGCACCATTCGGCCAGCCTGGGGCTGGACCTGGACGATTACCGGCGCCTGGACCGGGCCATGGCAATCCGCCGCGGCGAATACGACTACCTGCTGCCAACGCGGGCCGGCGAAACGCTGACCCTGGCCACCTGGCTGTGCGCCAGCGACGGCCGCTCCAGCATGGGACGGCGCTTCCAGCTGGTGCGCGATAGCGACGGCGCCACCGTCGTGCGCGGACGCTGGGAATTGATCTGCATCGAATTGAGCAGCGGCCGCGCGCGCCGCCTGCCACCGGAATTCCTGGCCGTGTACGAACCGGCCATCGTGGCGGCGCACCAACCGGTGCAGGTTTAGCTGGCCAGGCGCGCCGGCTCCAGCGCGATCAGCACCAGCAAAATGGCCAGCGGCACGGCCAGCGCGGCAAAGCCCACGGCCAGGTAGGCAAAAGCGGCCAGAATGGCGCCCGCGGCAAAGCCCAGCAAGGGCCAGAAGAATTTCACGCAGCGTTCGCGCGTGGCGCCATCGGCCGCGCCGCGCAGCACGTCGACCGTGTCGATGACGACTTGCGTGACATTGCCGGTCATCATGGACGTGGGCGCCAGGTGCGCCAGCAGCAGGCGGCTGATGGCGCTGTGCGCGCCCATGGCGGCCGCGCCGAACAGGCCGGCCGCCATCGCCAGCGCGCCCGGTTCCGCCGCCAGCGGTTCGGCCAGCACGCCACACACCATGAAACCGAGCAGCAGCGCCAGCTCCAGCAGCAGCGCCAGGCGCAGCGCCGGTCCGCCGCGGCGCTCGACCGCCACCGTCAACAGCCGCGCCGCCGCCACGCCCACGATAAACGCGGGGAACGCCAGCAGCTTGAGGGCGATCGAGGCATGCGTGGCATTGGCCAGCGCCGCGCCGATCAGCACGAAGTTGCCCGTCACATGGGCTGTGAACAGGCCGAACAGGGCGACAAAGCCCAGGGTATCGACATAGCCGGCCAAAAAGCCCAGACTGATGCCTTGCAAACGGCTGCGCTGCGCAAGATTCATACACACTCCTTGAAATTGGCCATCATGATACCGTGCCGCCATCGCCCACGGCAGCGGTTTTGCGCGCCGTTCGGCGAAGATGCGAGGCTTTTCCTGCGCCTGCGCAGTGCAACATGCATTTCGCTCCTGCTTTGCGCGCCCATGCTTTAGAATCAGCGACCTCAGCCCCGTAAAAACAGGATAAAACATATGACGGCAGTCGGGAATACCGAACCACAAGAGCTCAAGCGCGGTCTGAAAAGCCGCCACATCCAGCTCATCGCCCTGGGCGGCGCCATCGGCACCGGCCTGTTTCTGGGCATCGCGCAAACCATCAAGATGGCCGGCCCTTCCGTGCTGCTGGGCTATGGCATCGCCGGCGTGATCGCCTTTTTGATCATGCGCCAGCTGGGAGAAATGGTGGTCGACGAACCCGTCGCCGGCTCCTTCAGCTACTTCGCCGACAAATACTGCGGCCACCTGCCCGGCTTCCTGTCGGGCTGGAATTACTGGGTACTGTATGTACTCGTCAGCATGGCCGAGCTGACTGCCGTCGGCATCTACGTGCAGTACTGGTGGCCGGACGTGCCCACCTGGGTCTCGGCGCTGATCTTCTTTTGCGCCATCAACGCCATCAGCCTGCTCAACGTGAAGGCGTTTGGCGAAATGGAATTCTGGTTCGCCCTGATCAAGGTGGTCGCCATCATCGGCATGATCGTCTTCGGCGCCTGGCTGCTCGCGTCTGGCGACGCCGGTCCGCAAGCGTCGGTGGCCAACCTGTGGCAGCACGGCGGCTTCTTCCCGAATGGCTGGCAGGGTCTGGTGATGGCCATGGCCGTCATCATGTTTTCGTTCGGCGGCCTGGAACTGGTGGGCATCACGGCGGCCGAGGCGGACGACCCGAGCACGACGATTCCGCGCGCCACCAACCAGGCCATCTACCGCATCCTGATCTTTTACATCGGCGCGCTGGGCATTTTGTTGTCGCTGTACCCGTGGCAAAACGTCGTCACCGGCGGCAGCCCCTTCGTGCTGATCTTCCATGCGCTCGACAGCAACCTGGTGGCCACGGCCCTGAACGTGGTGGTGCTGACGGCCGCCCTGTCCGTGTATAACAGCGGCGTGTACTGCAACACGCGCATGCTGTTCGGCCTGGCCAAACAGGGCAATGCCCCGCGCGCCCTGCTGCACCTGAACCGCCGTGGCGTGCCGCTCGTCGCGCTGGGCGTGTCGGCCCTGGCGACGGGCGCCTGCGTGGTGGTCAATTACTTCATGCCGGGCGAAGCATTCGAAGTGCTGATGGGACTGGTGGTCTCGGCGCTGATCATCAACTGGGCCATGATCAGCTGGATCCATTTGCGCTTCCGCGCGCAAAAGAAGGCCGAGGGCAAGACGACCTTGTTCCAGAGCCTGGGCTACCCGTTCACCAACTACCTGTGCCTGGTCTTCCTGGCCGGCATCCTGGTGATCATGTACCTGACGCCGGGCCTGCGCATCTCCGTCTACCTGATCCCCGTCTGGCTCGCTGCGCTGGGCGTCGGTTACTGGATCAAGCAAAGCAAGGCCAAGGCCTGACGCGACAGCTTCACCAACGAAAAAGCCCGCCTTCTTGTATGAAGGCGGGCTTTTTTTCTGCACGCTAGGCGCCGGCCGCCCCCTTATTGGCTTCCTGCGCCTCGGATAGGGCGTCCCCCTGCCACGGGCTGATCCACAGGCCGGGATAGGATTGCAGCATGATGTCGTCGTTCAGTGTCAGCAAATCCTGTTTGTGCCGCTCGGCTCTTCCCTCGACAGTCTCGTCCGTAGTACCCGTCTTGTAAGGCAACAGCTGCGTGAGCAAGTCGCGCTGCACCGAATGCTGGGTCGGCGTGGTCGTGTCCGACTGCAGTTTGCCCATCACATAGGTCATGACCTGCGTGGACTGGGTGGCCGTCTGGCGCAGGCTCGCTTTGACCAGCTTGCCTTCCTTGTAGGCCAGTTGCGCATCGCTGCTGGCCGTGTCGTCGATCTGGTGGTAGGTGTAATTCTGCGATTCCGCCGCTTCCGTCAAGCGCAACGGCACGCCGGGGATCAAGGGCATGTGGAAGCTGGCGCTCAGCTTTGATTGCTGCTGCTGCTGGATCGAGCGCTCGTCCTGGCTGGCGCCGGCCAGGGTCGTCTGTTGCGACAGCTCATAGTTGAAGCCATCCGTTTCCGCCAGGCGCATGGAATTGCTCGATTTCGCCGTTTGCGACACCGAAGCGCTGAAGTCCGCCATGCCAGTCAGGATCGCCTTGTCCTCGGCTGCCAGGCGCCACTTGCCCGCTGCCGGTACGCCGCGCACATCCTGCGGCGCGGCGGCGTTGCTGTGCAAGGCGCCAAACGCATCCTTGAACATGGCCATCAGCGCGGGATCGCCATGCCCGCGCGACGCGGCCTGGCCGATCTGCTTCATATAACTGCTCATGGCCTTGGCTTGCTGTTCCTGGCTGCCCAGGGCATTGAGCTTGCTGGCATCGACCTTCACGTCCAGCGATCCGGCCACGCCCTTGAAGCTGACCTTGCGCTGCGCGCTGTCGGCCTGGAAGTCCAGCGTCTGCGTGCTTTGCGGCTCGGTGCGCACTTTCACTTCCGCGTGCAAGTTCACCGACGCCAGCACATTCTGGTCAAATTGCATCAGACCGCTCAGCTTGATCTTCGGCTGGCCCTCCGCCATGCCATCGATGGCTTGCTGGAATGCTTCCGCCAAGCCGCCCAGCGCGCCGGCCTCGGCCTCGCTGAGTTCGCCGCTCGTGCTCATGCGCACGGCCAGGCCATCGTCCTGGCTATCGAGCGACAGCTTGACCTCCACGCCGCTCTTGGTGGTAATGCTGAGAGTGACCTTGTCTTCGCCATTGCCGTGCAAGCTGGCCGCTTGCATGGCCCCGATGTCGCTATAGGTGTTGGGTTCCATGCGCGGCGGCGATTGCTGCACCGCCTGCGACACATTGCGCACGCCCCCCTTGATCTGTTCCAGCAAGCTCGCGCCCAGGCCGGCGAAACGGCCGCCAACCGTCTGCGAAAAGAAGTTTTTCGTCATTTGTTCACTGACGCCATCGCGCAACGGGCTTTCCCATATCTTCGGCGACGGCGCCAGGTCCACGACGGCTTGCCTGGCCCCGATGGCAACGATGGTAGACGGGCCCGGCGCCGGAGACGGCGCGGCATCGGCCTTGTTGGCCGCGGCACTGAGCGCGCGGGACGGACTTGGATTCCAGCTCGGGATCGAGGAGACGGAGGTCATGGGTCTTATGCCTTGCTAAACGAAGATCGGTGATTGAATAAAAGATGCATAACTTTCATTTTTTGATAACTATTTACATCTGAGCACGCCCAGGCTTTCACGGAGAAAGGAACGGGATGCATCTGAAACGCTAAGCAGACACAGCTATAACGACGCGAAAGGTGAAATCATGAGTGTAAAGTAGCATGAAAAATTTTCATTCTTGATACAAATCACGCTGCGCCGCCACGCCTGCGCCCGCGCGCGTTCGCCATCTAACTCAATCCGAACTGTTGCCTCAAGTAAATTTCTACTGTTGCTCAAATGCTGAAGGTGACTTTGTGTGATATTCCGCCTGCCCGCAATCACTATGATCGCTGGGTGCTTCACGATAAATCCGCATTAGCTGATGCGAAACGGCAAGCACAGCCTTAAGGAGGCAGCATGAGATTTTTGAACTTAACCATCGCCAAGCGGCTCGGTCTGGGCTTTGGCCTGGTCGCCCTGTTCCTGTTGCTGGTCATCGCGCTGGGACTGACCAGCATGCGGCAAATCCAGGACCGCATGGATGAAGCGACCAAGGTCAACAACGTCGAAACCAGGCTGGCCCAGACTATGGACTTGACAGTCACCGAGCGGGCGCTGGCGCTGCGCAATCTGATTTTGCTGAAAGAGAACAAGGAAATCCAGATCGAGGTCGCGCGCATCGCGGAGCAGGAAAAAAAATACGCCGCCGCCCAGCAAAAGCTGGGGACGATGTTCGCCACGCTGGAAGGCACCTCGGGCGAAGAAAAAAGCCTGCTCGAACAGATCCGCAGGCAAAGCGAGCTGGCGGCCCCCTTCATTCAGCGGGCCGCCGCGCTGGCGCTGGAGCAGAAGCAGGACGATGCCTACAAGCTGCTGCGTTATGAATTCCGCCCCGTGCAAAAGCGCTGGTGGGAATTGCTGCGCACCTTGATCGCCGTCGAGGAAAAGCAGAATCACGAAGCCTCCAGCATGGCCGAGGCGGCCTACAGCCAGGCCCGCCTGGTGATGCTGAGCATCGGCTCGCTGGCGCTGCTCACCAGCCTCTTGGCCGCCGTGCTGATCACGCGCAGCGTGACGCGCCAGCTCGGTTGCGAACCCGACGAAGCGGCGGCGATCGCCGGACAGATCGCCAGCGGCAACCTGGCCGTGCCCATCCATACCCGTGCCGGCGACACGCACAGCCTGCTGCACGCCATGCAATCGATGCGCGACAGCCTGGCGCAAATCGTCCAGCAGGTGCACGCCAGCACCGAGACCATCGCCACGGCGGCGGGACAAATCGCCATGGGCAACCTGGACTTGTCGTCGCGCACGGAACAGCAGGCCAGCACGCTGGAGCAAACCGCGTCGTCCATGGAAGAACTGACCAGCACGGTGCGCATCAACACCGACCATGCGCGCCAGGCCAACGGGCTGGCCGAATCGGCCTCCGATGTCGCCACCAAGGGAGGCGCCGTGGTGGCGCAGGTGGTCGACACCATGGCGGCCATCGATGTCTCGGCGCGCAAGATCGTCGACATCATCGCCGTCATCGACGGCATCGCCTTCCAGACGAATATCCTGGCGCTGAACGCGGCCGTCGAGGCGGCCCGCGCCGGAGAACAGGGGCGCGGCTTTGCCGTGGTGGCCACCGAAGTGCGCAATCTGGCACAGCGCTCGGCTGCCGCCGCCAGGGAAATCAAGGACTTGATCGGCGACTCGGTCGACAAGGTCCAGGCCGGCAACCGGCTGGTGGAGCAGGCCGGATCGACCATGCACGAAGTGGTCGCCAGCGTGCGGCGCGTCACCGGCATCATGTCTGAAATGATGTCCGCCAGCCAGGAACAATCGGCCGGCATCGAGCAAATCAATATGGCCGTGACGCAAATGGACAATGTGACGCAGCAAAATGCGGCACTGGTCGAGGAAGCCGCCGCCGCCGCGCAAGCGATGCAGGAACAGGTCAACAGCCTGAACGAGGTAGTCAGCGTCTTCCGTGTGGGCAACATCGACGCTGGCCGCGAGGCGGGACTGCGTGTGATCAGCCGTCCGCCGCCACCACGGCCGCTGGCGGCGCGGCGCCCGCCCGCCACGGCGAAGCCGGCCCGTCCGGCCGCCGCCAGGCCCAGCGAAATCGAGTGGGACCAGTTTTGAGCCGGTAACGGGGGGAGTGGCACATGGGTAAACTGGAACAGATCGCCGCCGCGGCCGACGTGGTGGCGACGCACATCTTCCCGCATGCGGGCCATATCGGCAAGGAACAGCGGGGGCCGCTGGCCGGCCAGCGGGCCGCGACGCTGTGGCTGACCGGCCTGAGCGGCGCAGGCAAGTCGACGCTGGCGTACGCGCTGGAACGGCGGCTGCTGGCGGCGGGCCGCCTGAGCTGCGTGCTCGACGGCGACAATATGCGGCACCACCTGAATGGCGACCTGGGCTTTTCTGCCCGCGACCGCCAGGAAAACATCCGCCGCGCCGCCGTCGTGGCCAGGCTGATGAACGACGCCGGCATGATGGTCATCTGCGCCTTCATCTCGCCGCTGCGCAGCGACCGCGACATGGCGCGCCAGATCATCGGCAGCGACGACTTTATCGAAGCCTACGTCAGCACGCCATGCGCGCTGTGCGAGGAACGCGATCCCAAGGGGCTGTACAAGAAAGCGCGTGCCGGACTGATCCCGGCATTTACGGGCGTCTCGGCGCCCTATGAAGCGCCGCTGGCGCCGGCGCTGACGCTCGATACCAGCACGCTGTCGCTGGAACAGGCTTGCGAACGGCTGTACCAGCAGCTGTGCCCGCGCTTCATCTGATGCCGCGCACCCACCTGTTCGAGGAATGATGCGATGAGCAGCCACCACCCCGGCCACGGCGCCCGCCCGCGCCCTGTCATGATGATCCCCCTGCGCCGCTGCGGCAGCCATGCCCTGCGCCTGCGCCTGAACCTGTCGCCGCAGTTTTATTCACCGTATCCGCTGCACCTGGTCGACATGATGCCGCTGCTGCCCCTGTACGGCGACTTGCGCGATGACCGCGCCTACTTTCGCCTGGTGGTCGACGTGGTCGGCCTGGCGGCGGTCAGCATGGTCAAATGGCCCGGAGTCGTCTTCGATCCGGTGGAAGTGTTCGAGACGCTGCGCGGCCAGCCGCGCAGCATCCACCGCGTGGCATGGGAGCTGCTGCTGCGCGCGGGCGAACGCCGCCAGGCGCAGGTGGTGATGGACAAGTCGCTCGACAGCGTGCACTACGCCGACGACATCGTGCGGCTGTATCCGGACATGCTGTTCCTGAACGTGGTGCGCGATCCACGCGCGCAAGTGGCGTCGATGAACCGCGCCATCATCCACGATTTCGACACGCTGCTCAATGCCAGGACCTGGCTGGCCGCCCACACGGCCGCCGACCACGTCGTGCAGCGCTATCCTCAGCGCGTGCTGACCATACGCTATGAAGATTTCCTGGCGCGGCAACACGAGACGCTCGAAACGGTATGTGATTTTCTCGGCATCGCCTTCCTGCCGCAAATGCTGGACGTGGCCGCGTCGGCCGAAGCGCGGCACATCGCGCAATTGTCGTCGCTGTGGTCGGCCAACTGCCATGCGCCGATCGCGGCCAACATCGATAAATTCCGGCAGCAACTGTCGGACGATGAGATCAACCTCATCGAAACGCTCGCCGGCCCGTATATGGACCGCTACGGCTACACGCGCCTCGCCCGTGGCGACGCCGCCATCACGCCCGCGCTCATCGAACTGGCGGGCGTGCGCTCGGCGCAAGGACGCGAACGCGCCTGGCGCGCCCTGGAACACGATAACTTCCGCGACTACGCGCTGCGTCGCTGCCGCGCCGACTATCTGGCCCAGCTGCATGCACGCCTGAGCCAGAGCGGCGGCGCACCGCACAGCGGCGCCATCGTCACGCTGGATCCGCTCGACCCGGACGCGTTTGTCGTCGATGACTGACATGCTGGTGCCGGCCATGCCCGGCGCCAGCGGCATGCCGCCGTCGCTGCCTCTTTGTTTTCTAAAAACAACAATTACCATATCGATCGGCAATGTCCACTAAAATAGTGAACATATGAAACATCTGATTAGCGCGCCGGTCGCCAGCTTCACCGATTTGCTGCTCGACGCCGTGTGCATGGTCGATGTGAAGGGACGCTTTGTCTTTGTCAGCGCCGCCTGCGAACGTATCTTCGGCTACACCCAGCAAGAAATGATCGGCATGGTCATGCTCGACCTGGTCGCGCCAGCCGACCGGCAGCGCACCATCGCGGCGGCGCAGGCCATCATGGACGGCCATGCCCAGGTCCACTTTGAAAACCGCTACACCCGGAAAGACGGGCGAGTCGCGCACATCATGTGGTCGGCCCGCTGGTCCGCCACCGACCAGCTGCGCGTGGCCGTGGCGCGCGATATCACGACGCTGAAACAGACGCAGGCGAAGCAGGCGGCGCTGTACGCCATCTCCGAGGCGGCGCATGCGACCGAGGAACTGCCGGCCCTGCTCCAGCGCATCCACCAGATCGTGCGCGAACTGCTGCCCGCCTGCGGCCTGACAGTCTCCCTGCGCGACGAGCACGGCCAGCACTTGCACCATGCACAGCAGGAGCTGGAGCTGGACGGCACGCCGGCAACGCATGCCGCGCTGGCGGGCTTGCTGTGCGAAGAAGTACAGCACAGCGGCCGCGCCTTGCTGATCGAACCCGGCCAGCTGGCCGGCTTGCCGCCCGCATTGCAGGGAGCCGCGGCCGACCTGCCTGAGTACTGGCTCGCCGTCCCGCTGCAGTCGTCGCGCGGCATCATCGGCGTGCTGGTATTGCAAAGCGGCCAGGGAGCTGCCACCGGCAACGAACACGAGCTCGATTTGCTGCAATTCGTCGCCAAGCAACTTGCCATCGCCATCGAGCGCAAACAACTGCAGAGTCGCATGCACTTCATGGCCATGCACGATGAACTGACCCGCCTGCCGAATCGGCGCCTGTTCCATGACCGCCTGCAGACGGCGTTTGCGCGTGCCCAGCGCCATGATGGCCGGCTGTCGCTGCTGTTTCTTGACCTGAACCGCTTCAAAGTCATCAATGACCAATACGGCCATGCCTGCGGCGACCTGCTGCTGCAGGCCGTGGCAAGCCGGATCAGGGCTTGCCTGCGCGAAACCGATACCCTGGCCCGCCTGGGCGGCGATGAATTCGTCGTGCTCTTGGAAAACAATCCGCTGTCGCACGATGTGATGCTGATCGAGCAAAAAATCCACGCGGCGCTGGCCACCCCGCTGCGGCTCGGCGATGAGCGCCACCTGCGCATCAGCGTCAGCATCGGCGTCGCGCACTACCCGGACGACGGCGATACCATGCAACTGCTGCTGCGCCATGCGGACCGGGCCATGTACGCATCGAAGGCGGGCGCCGCCGAGCGCTAGCAGCTGCCTGCTTCTGGCAACAATGCCCGTATGCTATACTTTCCGGCGATGCTAAGACTCTTCAAAACATGGCTGATCCTGCTGCTGATCACGGCGATGCCGCTGCAAGCGGCAGCAAGCGGCGCCAAGCGGATGTGCGCGCCGCTCGCTGCCTTGCCTGCCGCCATGATGGCAGCGGACTGCCAGCATCACGCTGCGGCGCACCCAGCCGCGCCGGACAGCACTGGCACAGCCAAAGAAGGCAAGGCCGATGCCAAGCACCCAGCTTGCGGCGTCTGCTTGAACTTTTGCCTGGGCGCGCTGATGCCGCCCTGCCTTTCCCTGCCTGCCGCAGCCTGCACCGGCGCGCAACAAGTCACCATCGCAACGGCCACCTTGCTGACAGGATTCATTCCTGACGGCCCGCGCCGGCCGCCAAGACCGCTTTCCGCATAACCCCAAGCACGTTCCAAACGGGCCACAAGCGTGGCCACGATAGACCTACTTCGTCTGAAAGCAGCACATGATCAAACATTTATTCGTGCGCGGCGCCGTCGCCGCCATGCTGGGCCTGCCCGCGTTCGCCATGGCGGCCCTGCCCGTCATTGACGTCTACAAGAGCGCTTCCTGTGGCTGCTGCACTGCATGGATCAAGCACCTGGAAGCGAACGGTTTTAGCGTGCGCGCCACGAACGTCGAGATGCCGGCGCAATATCGCCAGCGCGCCGGCATACCCGACCAGTTCGGCTCCTGCCACACGGGCATCGTCAACGGCTACGCCATCGAAGGCCACGTGCCGGCCAGCGACATCAAGCGCCTGCTGCGCGAGAAACCCCAGGCCAAGGGCTTGGCCGTGCCGGCCATGCCGATGGGCTCGCCAGGCATGGAAGGACCGCGCAACGATCCCTACGACGTGTTCCTGGTGAAAGCCAATGGCACTACGGTCTACCAGCACTACAAATAAAGGCAGGAAACAAAAAAACGCCGCCGGAATCGCTTCCGGCGGCGTTTTCATATCAGGCAGCAGTAAAAAACCTGCTGCCTGTCAGGACTGCATCAGATGGTGTCGAGCACCGCATTCAGGCTGGCGCTAGGGCGCATGACCGCTTCCGTCTTCGCCGGATCGGGCAGGTAGTAGCCGCCGATATCCGTTTCCTTGCCTTGTACTGCTTTCAGCTCGGCAACGATCTTTTCTTCGTTGTCGGCCAGGGCTTTGGCCACTGGCGCGAAGTGCGCCGCCAGTTCCGCGTCGTCCTTCTGCGTAGCCAGGGCTTGCGCCCAGTACAGGGCCAGGTAGAAATGGCTGCCGCGGTTGTCGAGCTCGCCGGTACGTGGCGATGGCGACTTGTTGTTGTCCAGCAGCTTGCCGGTGGCTTCATCGAGGGTTTTCGCGAGGATTTTGGCCTTCGCATTGCCCGTCTTGATGCCCATGTCTTCCAGCGACACGGCCAGGGCCAGGAATTCACCGAGCGAATCCCAGCGCAAATGGTTTTCTTCCACCAGTTGCTTGACGTGTTTCGGTGCCGAACCGCCGGCGCCCGTTTCGTACATGCCGCCACCGGCCATCAGCGGCACGATCGACAGCATCTTGGCGGACGTGCCCAGTTCCAGGATCGGGAACAGGTCGGTCAGGTAGTCGCGCAGGATGTTGCCGGTCACCGAGATGGTGTCCAGGCCGCGGAAGGCGCGTTCCAGCGTGTAGCGCATGGCGCGCGTCTGCGACATGATCTGGATATCCAGGCCCTTGGTGTCGTGATCCTTCAGGTAAACCTGTACCTTCTTGATGACTTCGTTTTCGTGCGGACGGTAGGAATCGAGCCAGAACACGGCCGGCATGCCCGAGTTGCGCGCACGCGTCACGGCCAGCTTGACCCAGTCGCGGATCGGCGCATCCTTGACCTGGCACATGCGCCAGATATCGCCCTCTTCCACCGTTTGCGTCAGCAGCACTTCGCCCGTTTCCAGGTCGGTGATGTTGGCGATGCCGCCTTCGGGCACTTCAAAGGTCTTGTCGTGCGAACCGTATTCTTCCGCTTGCTGCGCCATCAGGCCCACGTTCGGCACGGTGCCCATGGTCTTCGGATCGAAGTTGCCATGCCATTTGCAAAAACCGATCATTTCCTGGTAGATCCGCGCGAAAGTCGATTCCGGCATGACTGCCTTGACGTCTTTCGGACGGCCGTCGGCGCCCCACATCTTGCCGCCGATACGGATCATGGCGGGCATGGACGCGTCGACGATGATGTCGTTCGGCGAATGGAAGTTGGTGATGCCCTTGGCCGAGTCGACCATGGCCAGTTCCGGACGATGCGCGTGGCAGGCGTGCAAATCTTTCAGCACTTCATCTTTTTGCGACGCTGGCAGGGTTTCGATCTTGTCGTACAGGTTGCTCATGCCATTGTTGACATTCACGCCCAGCTTGTCGAACAATTCAGCGTGCTTGGCGAACGCGTCCTTGTAGAAAATGCGCACGCAGTGGCCGAAGACGATCGGGTGCGAGACTTTCATCATGGTCGCCTTGACGTGCAGCGAGAACATCACGCCCGTCTTGAAGGCGTCGTCGATTTCCTTCTCGTAGAACTCCAGCAGCGCTTTCTTGCTCATGAACATGCTGTCGATGATTTCGCCCGCTTGCAGCGCAACCTTCGGTTTCAGCACGATGGTCTTGCCCGAGGCGGTCACCAGTTCCATCTTGACATCACGGGCCTTTTCCAGGGTCAGCGATTTTTCGCCATGGTAGAAGTCGCCATGATGCATGTGCGAGACGTGGGTTTGCGACGCCTGGCTCCACTCGCCCATCGAATGCGGGTGCTTGCGTGCATACTCTTTGACGGCCTTCGGTGCGCGGCGGTCGGAATTGCCTTCACGCAGGACCGGATTGACCGAGCTGCCGATGCACTTGCCGAAACGGGCCTTCAAGGCTTTTTCTTCTTCCGTCTTCGCGTCTTCCGGATAGTCCGGCAGCTTGTAGCCACGGCCTTGCAATTCGCGCACGCAAGCGATCAATTGACCTTGGGAAGCGCTGACGTTCGGCAATTTGATGATGTTGGTGTCTGGATTCTGGGTCAATTTGCCCAGTTCAGCCAGGGTATTCGGGACTTTTTGCGCGTCCGTCAGGAATTCGGGAAATTCGGCCAGTACACGCGACGCCACCGAAATATCCGTGGCGACGATATCCACGCCAGCCGGCGCGGTGAATTTTTTGATGATTGGCAGCAGGGAATACGTCGCGAGCAGCGGCGCCTCGTCAGTCAGCGTGTAGATGATTTTGGATTTTTGTGTTGCCATGTTCATTCCCTTGTATGCGGTGATGCCTGGTGGTTAACTTTCTTCATTCCAAACACAGGACGGTTAGCCTTGCTTTGGACGGCTAGTGTGCCGGCGGTGACGCCGTGCTTGCCCACCACGTATTTTAGACTGTCCTGCCGCTGTTTGTGTATCCGATGGCGACGAATCTTATATAAGACAGCAAATATCTGATGGCGCCGGGCCCAAACGACCGTTTTCCGCCTTGAAATGGGCGCAGAAGAGTAGCACGGCATGTATGCGGCCACACAGAATCATTCTATATTGACAATATCCAAGTGGGAGCGACGTCAGGCCCGCCCGTTCTTGGCGATGCCGCGTGCTGCTGCTCCACAAAACCCGGAACCCGATGCGGCGGCGCGCGCCTGCCGGGCCTGCGCCACTTCCGCGCAAATCTTCAGCCGGCTTGATATCGAATAAACCCGCTGACTAAAACGGTCATACGATAAGCAGGCTTTCTCTTTTTATTCATACATTGTTTGTCTTTTCTCAACTGAAAGGTATTTCAAATGAAACCTGTTATGCGGAAAATCAAGTCAATACGGCAACAATTGGGACAGGGCATGCGGTACGCGTCAAGATAGTTGTCGCATAAATCTATTTTAGAATGCGTCGATTTTGTCCTTTCCTCAGCAGGTCATGCGGCGTGGCGCTGGTCAAGTTTGGACGGCGGGTTAAGCCAAACCTCGTCGGCTACCTGCCACGCGCGTGGCAGCCGTTTCCAGCGCAACGGATGGCGCTCCCGCGCTGTGCGTAGACTTCCCGCCGCTGCCGCAGAACGGCGTCGGCTACGCCGCTGTGGCGCTGTTCTGGTGTCACGAAGGATAGGCCGCTATGCAAATGCTCGCCGTTGTACCAGGTGACGGATTTCAGCACCCATTGCCGCGCCAGGTCGATGTCCGCGAATCCATGCGGCGGGTAGCCTGGCGCGTACTTGCAAGTGCGGAACCAGGCTTCGATATGGGCGTTGTCGTCCGAGACGCCGGGGCGCCTGTACGACGGCGTGATGCCCAGCGCCTCCAGCTTGGACTTGAGCGTGTGCGCCTTTTGCGCCGCGCCATTGTCAGCGTGCAGCACCAGCGGCTTGCTGTGGGGGGCGGCGCTCGCGCCAGCAAGCCCGTTCCATCAACGCGGCCGCCTCGTCGCCGCCCTCGCGTGCATGCACCTCCCATGCGACCAGCTTGCGGCTGAACAGGTCGATGACGGCGTACAGATAGAAGAACATGCCGCGCACCTGGCTGGGCAAATAGGTCACGTCCCAGCTCCACACCTCGTTGGGGCCGTGGGCCACGTGGCGCTGCTCGGCGGCCTGCGGCGCCTTGGTGCGGCCGCGATGCTGCTGCTCCTGCGCCGCGCGCAGTATGCGATAGAACGACGATTCGGATGCCAGATAGGTTCCCTCGTCGGCCAGGCGCGGCACGATTTGCGCCGGTGGCAAGTCGGCGAAGCGCACCTCGTGACAGACGTCGAGCACGCGCTGGCGTTCTTGCTCGCTCAGCTTGTGCACTGGCGCCGGTCGGGCCGCCGTCGGTCTCGCATCGACTCAGACCTCGCCCGTGCGGCGCCAGCGCTCGACGGTGCGCGCACTCAAGCCCAGTTCGGCACAAGCCAAACCAAGAGGGGCGCCATCCTGGCAGGCTTGCTCAATATCGGCGACCAACTCCTGGCGCTGCGGCAACGCAATCATGCGTCCTCGCCGTCGGTCCACAGCGCTTCGTACTTTCGGG
Organism: Janthinobacterium sp. 64; assembly: GCF_002813325.1. NCBI lineage: Bacteria > Pseudomonadati > Pseudomonadota > Betaproteobacteria > Burkholderiales > Oxalobacteraceae > Janthinobacterium > Janthinobacterium sp. 64. The sequence goes on from NZ_PHUG01000001.1 coordinate 1,177,403, forward strand.
ACAGCACCAGCAGTGCCGCCGTCTCGGCCAATGCCTTCTCCTTGCGGCGCAAATCCCTTTCCAGCTCCCGGATGCGCTTCTTGTCCGTCGCACGTTCGGTGGCGCCTGCTCGGTTCTGTCCAGCCGTCAAGGCCGTGTGGACTTCAGTGCGCCAGCGTTCCAGCTGTTCCACCAGCAATCCCTTGCGACGGCAGTACGCTGCCAATTCAGCCGCGTTCAGTGGGGCCGCCTCCAGCACCACCGCGAACTTGTCGGCGGAACTCCATTGCTCGGGATTTTGTCCATCGCCAGGCACCGCGCGGCCTTGCTCGCGCGCCTGCTTGCGCCACAGGTACAGCGTGGCTTCCGGCACGCCGGTGAGCTGCGCCACTGCGGCCACGGGCTTGTTATGCGGCGCGCTCATCTGGCTGAGCGCGTGCTCTTTCTTTTCGTTGGTGTATTTCGTCATCGTCAAATCCATCGCCCCAGGGCAGATTAGAACTCCAATTGCTGGAGGCGACAACTATTTTGACAGAGGGGGGCCGCGCTAGACGCTCATGTTGCGGCCTGCAGCGAACTTGAACCAGCCAGAGTAAAAATGGCCCAATTCCTGCTGGAATCGGTCATGAGCAAGGAGAAGTTGCAAGACATAGACTGCATCCGCAAGACCGAGATTTACAAGAAATACTTCGAGATAGAATACGGCATACTCAGGACAAGCAGCACCGAAGTCAGGCAACGCCTCTGTCAGCAAGAACTCAGTGATCGCAAGCCAGCAGATCAGTAAATGAGATTGCGATACGACCGGCAATAAAAAAGCCGACTTCATGATGAGTCGGCTTTAATATAAGTACTTGATTGTATTGCGAATTCTTGGTGGGAAGTGCAAGTTTCGAACTTGCGACCCCTGCAGTGTGAATGCAGTGCTCTACCCCTGAGCTAACCTCCCGAAGCGAGGCGAATTATCGCATAGGTGTTGCGGCATCTGCAAGGGCTGGCAAGAGGAAATTTAGCACGCTCCGCTTTTTTTCTCAGGCGGCCGCTGGCGGCGCCGTGACGGCGGTCCAGATGCACTGGCCTTTGGCAGCCTTGTCGAGACCGGCGATGGTGGCTTCGTGGGCGGCGAGTTCATCGGCCGTGGCGCTCTGGAAGATGACTTCGGCCAGCGGCACGATTTCCAAGGCGGCGCCGTCGGCAGCCACTTCCACTTCTTCTTCCATGCTCAGGCTGTTTTGCCCGCGCGTCATGGCCAGGTAGACGTCGGCCAGCAATTCCGAGTCGAGCAGCGCGCCGTGCAGTTTGCGGTGGGCATTCGAGACGCCGTAGCGGTCGCACAGGGCGTCGAGCGAGTTGCGCTTACCCGGATGCATTTCCTTCGCCTGCACCAGGGTGTCGATCACGCCATGCACTTGCTCATGCACAGGCGGCAGGTTCAGACGCTTGAATTCCGCGTTGAGGAAGCCGATATCAAACGGGGCATTGTGGATGATCAATTCGGCGCCAGCGATGTAGGCGCGGAATTCGTCGGCGATTTCCGCGAATTTCGGCTTGTCGCTGAGGAATTCCGTCGTCAATCCGTGAACGGCCAATGCACCCTCTTCCGAATCGCGCTCGGGATTGATGTAATGGTGGAAATTATTCCCCGTCAACATGCGATTGTTCAGTTCGACCGCCCCGATCTCCAGGATGCGGTCGCCCGTACGCGGATTCAGGCCGGTGGTTTCAGTATCGAGAACAATTTGACGCATGGTGAATTCAGTCTTAAAAGCAAAAAGCGAAGGGCACAGTATAGCAAACCTGTGCCCTGCGATGACAACTCCCGAGCTTGGATATGCTTACGCGCGCACGGTTTCCACGCCCAGGTTGGCCAGCTGATCGGCCCGCTCGTTGCCCGGATGGCCATTGTGGCCACGCACCCAGCGCCATTCCACTTCATGAACGGCTTGGGCCGTGTCGAGCGCCTGCCACAGATCGACGTTTTTCACGGGCGCCTTGGCCGCCGTTTTCCACCCGCGCGCCTTCCAGCCGTGGATCCATTCGCTGATGCCCTTTTGCACGTACTGGCTATCGGTATACAACACCACCTGGCAGGGACGTTTGAGCGCCGTCAAGGCTTCGATCACGGCCTTCAATTCCATGCGGTTATTCGTCGTATTGAGTTCCCCGCCGTAAATTTCTTTCTTGGCGCCATCGGCCACCATCAGCGCGCCCCAGCCGCCTGTGCCGGGATTGCCCTTGCATGCGCCATCGGCGTAAATCTCTACCTTATCCATCTTGCTGTTCCCGCCTTTTGTTCGTGACCGGTGCGCCTGCGGGCGCCGTCGCCGGTTTCTTGGTCCACGCCGGACCGATCAAACGCATCCCTTTGACGCGCTTGATCGCCTGCACTATATACACTGCGCCCAGATATGGCCACCAGCGCGCACCGGCCTTGTCCATGAAAGCGTTGCGGCGCAGCCATTTTTCTGTCTTGCAGGCAGGTGCGTAGCAGCCGAAGTAGCTTTGGCTGACGCCCATGTTCAGCAATTTTAACCAGTCTTTCATGCGCGGCATAGAGATCAGCTCGCCCGCCCGCGGCAGGTAGTGGCGGCCCGTGACTCTTCCGAGGCCCTGGCGCATGCCCCACAGGCTGGCCGGATTGAAGCCGCAGACGATCACCCTCCCCTCGGGGATCAGCACGCGCTCGACTTCGCGCAAGACCTGGTGCGGCTCGGCGGCAAATTCGAGTACGTGCGGCAAGACCACCAGATCCAGGCTTTGCGAGTCGAACGGCAACTCGTCGAAGGCCGACACCAGGGTCAAACGGCTCTCTTGCTGCGGGCGCGACGGCAAGCGCGCATCGAGCAGCCATTTGTTCGGCATGCGGTTGGCCGCCAGCGCGTCGAGCTGGGGCAAGCCGATCTGCACGGCATTAAAACCGAAAATATCGACGGTCAGGCTGTCGAGGCATTGCTGCTCCCAGGCGCGTACGTACAGACCGGCCGGCGTCTGCAGCCAGCCGTCAAGCGCTATAATGGATTTTTCGGATGCCACACTGTCCATTCAGTTTTCTCTTTTGCTCATGACACACTCCCCTGAACACGCTTTATCGGTACTTGCCGTGCCCGCCTTTGCCGACAACTACCTGTGGCTGATCCATGATGGCCGCCACGCCGCCGTGGTCGACCCCGGCGATGCGATGCCCATCCTTGATGCGCTGCAAGCCCATCAGCTGACCTTGTCCGCCATTTTACTCACGCATCACCACGCCGACCACACGGGTGGCGTACCTGAATTGTTGCAGCATTTCGCCGTGCCCGTCTTCGGCCCGCGCAATGAGGCTATCACAGCCATCACGCAAGCGCTTGGCGAAGGCGATGTCGCCTATGTGCCCGAGCTGGGTTTGCAGATGACAGTCATCGACGTGCCCGGCCATACCAAGGGGCATATCGCCTACGTGCGCCAGCGCTCGGAGCAAGGCGATGCACCATGGCTGTTCTCCGGCGACACCCTGTTTGCCGGCGGCTGCGGCCGCCTGTTCGAAGGCACGCCGGGCCAGATGGCCGATTCCTTGGGCAAGCTGGCCGCCCTGCCCGACGATACCGAGGTATTTTGCGCGCATGAGTACACCTTGTCCAATCTGCGCTTCGCCAACGCCGTCGAACCGGGCAACCTTGCCTTGCAGGAACGCATCGCCATCGACACGGAAAAGCGCCAGCAAGGTTTAGCCACCGTGCCGTCGACCATTGCCCTTGAGAAAGCCACGAACCCCTTCCTGCGCTACCGCGAACCGGCGATTTTGACGAGCCTGAAGGTGGAAGGCAAACTGGCCAGCGACGCTTCGCCCGTGGAAGCATTTGCCGCACTACGTATGTGGAAAAACAATTTTTAAGCTTCTGTTTCTAAAAAGAAAAATCCCGGCGATACCATCAGGCATCGCCGGGATTTTTTATGCGTCTACTTGATCAGGATCAGATTTCTTCATACAGCGGCAAGGTCAGGAATTCAGCAAACGATTCCGACGTCGACATTTCCTCAAAAATCTGGCCCGCGCGCACATAGGTCGGACCGTTGCCGCCTGGCGCATCGCGCTGCACCTTGGCCAGTTCTTCCGGGATCATGGCGCGCACCATGTCGGCCGTCACCTTGCGGCCGTCTTCCAGCACGCCCTTGCTGGATCGAATCCATTGCCACACTTGCGAACGGCTGATCTCGGCCGTGGCCGCATCTTCCATCAGGTTATGGATAGGCACGCAACCGTTGCCAGCCAGCCAGCTGCCCAGGTAGTGGATACCCACGTTGATGTTGTAGCGCAAGCCCGCTTCCGTGATCGGCGCTTCCGGCTGGAAGTTCAGCAAATCCGACGCTTTTACGTCGATGTCGGGACGCTGTTTCTCGATCTGGTTCGGCTTGTCACCGAGCACTTTGGTGAACTCGCCCATGGCCAGTTCCACCAGGCCCGGATGGGCAACCCAGCCGCCGTCGTAGCCATCGGTGGCATCGCGCGCCTTGTCGTTGCGCACGCCGCCCATGGCGATGTCGTTCTTTTCGGGATCGTTCTTGATCGGGATCAAAGCTGCCATGCCGCCGATGGCGGGCGCGCCGCGCTTGTGGCAGGTTTTCAGCAACAACAAGGCGTAGGCGCGCATGAACGGCGCCGTCATCGTGACTTTCGCGCGGTCGGCCAGGCAGAAATCCTTGTCCAGCTTGAATTTCTTGATGCACGAGAAGATGTAATCCCAGCGGCCCGCGTTCAGGCCCGAGCTGTGCTCTTTCAGTTCGTACAGGATTTCATCCATTTCAAACGCGGCCAGGATGGTTTCGATCAGCACGGTGGCCTTGATCGTGCCTTGTGGCAAGCCCAGCTCGTTTTGCGTCATGACGAAGATATCGTTCCACAGGCGCGCTTCCAGGTGCGATTCCATCTTCGGCAGGTAGAAATACGGGCCGGCGCCGCGCGCCAGCTGTTCCTTGGCGTTATGGAACATGAACAGGGCGAAATCGAAAATGCCGCCGGAAATGCGCTTGCCGTCGACCAGCACGTGCTTTTCATCGAGGTGCCAGCCACGCGGACGCACAACCAAGGTCGCGATCTTGTCGTTCAGCTTGTACGACTTGCCATTTTGCTCCAGTGAAATCGTCTTGCGCACGGCGTCGAACATATTGATCTGGCCCGTCAGCTGGTTATCCCAGTTCGGCGTGTTCGAATCCTCGAAGTCCGTCATGTAGCTGTCCGCACCGGAATTGAAGGCGTTGATGACCATCTTGCGTTCGACGGGTCCGGTGATTTCCACGCGGCGGCATTCCAGCGCCTTCGGGATCGGCGCGATCTTCCAGTCGCCGTCGCGGATATGCGCGGTTTCTGGCAGGAAATCAGGACGTTCGCCCGCGTCGAGGCGCTTGGCGCGTTCCACGCGCACGGCCAGCAACTCCTGGCGGCGCGGCTCGAATGCACGCGTCAGCTTGGCCACCAGCGCCAGCGCTGCCGGCGTCAAAATCTGTTCGTAGCCAGGGGCGATGTCACCCGTGATTTGCATGCCTTCTGGAAGTGCGATCGTGTTCTGCGTCATGAAGTTCTCCGGTTTTTAATAAAGATAAGCAAGGGTAATCTGGCGATCCAAGTATAAGCTGAATGACTGCGCGGACAAGCGGGACAAAGGCGTAAAAACACTCTGCCGGGCGGCCCTTTTGTTCTATAGTATTGCACTATAAGGCATGGAAACGAGATTAAAAATCACTTCATCTATGCGTTTTTATCACAAGTGACGAGATAGCGAGCACAACATATGGGCCAGTTCAGACAAATATCGACCTTCGTGGAAGTGGTGGCCAAAGGCAGCCTGTCGGCGGCCGCGCGCGCCGAAGGCATCGCCCCGGCGATGATAGGCCGGCGCCTCGATGCGCTGGAGCAGCGCCTGGGCGTCAAATTACTGCAGCGCACGACGCGCAAGCTTGCCTTGACGAATGAAGGCGCTGCCTTCCTGGAAGATTGCCAGCGCATCCTGGGAGAACTGGAAGAGGCGGAAGCGGCCGTGGCAGTACGCAGCGTGAAGGCCAGCGGCCATTTGCTCATTTCCGCGCCGGCCGGCTTCGGGCGCCAGCACGTGGCGCCATTGATCCCCTCGTTTGTCGCCGAGCACCGCGACGTGACGGTGTCGCTGAACCTGAACGACCGCCTGGTCGACCTGATCGGCGAAGGTATCGACGTGGCCATCCGCATCGCCAGCCTGTCCGATTCCTCACTCGTGAGCACGAAACTGGCGGACAACCAGCGCGTGCTCGTCGGTTCGCCCGCCTATCTGAAACGGGCGGGCACGCCGCGCATCCCGGCCGACCTGGCGAAACATAATTGCCTGGCGATCAGCAGCGAAGGCAGCCAGCGGGGCTGGACCTTCCGTGAAAACGGCAAGAATGTGATTTTGAAGGTGGCCGGCAATATGGTGTGCAACGATGGCGAAGTGCTGCACGACTGGGCCTTGGCCGGCAAAGGACTGGCGTGGCGCTCGATGTGGGAAGTGGGCGCCGAGATCGCCTCGGGCCAACTGGTGACGGTACTGGACCAGTTTGCAGCGCCAGGCAACGATATTTATGCCGTGTTCGCCCAGCGCCGCCACTTGCCGCTGCGCATACGGGCGTTTGTGGATTTTCTAAGGCACTCTTACTCCCAGCCTGACTACTGGCGTGAACGCGCTATCTGAGGACGCGGGACCAAACCTGCTGCGCGTCGGCATAGGCGGCCTGCGATGCTCACCGTACTAGAGTACGGTTGCGCTTCTCGGTCACCTCTGCCTTCCGCTCGCGACGGTTTTGTCCGGCGTCATGACGCATGAGGGGACAAGCTCAGCGCCCGACCCACGCGGTGATGTAAAGCACGTTGAAAAGACCGCGTAGCCCATAAAACACTCGCAAAACCGATACTTCACGGAAATTTAGACGAAAAAAAATCCTCGGAGACCGAGGATTTCTTTATTTCGTTTGATCCAGCGTATTAGATTGGCTGAATGTTCGAAGCTTGCTTGCCTTTAGGGCCAGCGGTCACTTCAAAAGAAACGCGTTGGTTCTCTTGCAGGGACTTGAAGCCGTTCGACTGGATAGCCGAGAAGTGAGCGAACAGATCTTCGCCGCCTTCGTCAGGGGTAATAAAGCCGAAGCCCTTCGAATCATTGAACCATTTTACGATGCCAGTTGCCATTACAATTTCCTATTTCAGTTAAGTTGGGCTTGCGCCCGTTATATCGTTTGAAGCAAGAAAGAAATGACAGACAAACTGCACTACTACCTCGAATCCAACGATGCCCAATTATACCAACAAAACTGAGAAAAACCATTCTTTCGCAAAATAAACTTGCGAACACTACTTTAATAGCCAAATCCCCGTCTTGCGGCGCCCTGTACCAGCGGCATGGAGACACTATATCCTAATCTGCGACGCCGACGCTTTGCGTTGCATCAAATGAATCATTGCAACCACATCTCTACGGTGCTGTCACTTACACACTGAAATGGGTGGCGGCCGCATCGCGCGCGGCCCAGTGCAGCAGCGCCTCCACTTGCCCCCGCACGGCCGGCCATTGCGCCACCGCTTGCGCTGGGGCGTTGAGCATGGCGCGCACCAGTTGTTCGATGCGCCGGCACTCCTGGCCCAGCGCAGCAAAGCCGAAGGTAGCGGCCGAGCCGGCCACCGCGTGCAGCGCGCGGTGCAACTGCGTCAACGGCTCCAGACGGGGGCCTTCGCTGTCGCAGCGGCCGCTGGCCTGCGCGATCGCTTGCATCATGGCCGGCACGCCAGCCGCATATTTGTCGTTCAGGGCGCGCAAACGCGCGCGAAAATCCGGGTCGATCAAGGTTGCCATCGCAATACTCGCCGAAATGGCTTACTTGGTGCCAAAGATGCGGTCGCCGGCGTCGCCCAGACCCGGCACGATGTAGGCGTGGTCATCGAGGTGCGAATCGAGCGAAGCGCAATACATCTTGACCTTCGGATGCGCATTCTGGAACACGGTCACGCCTTCCGGCGCGGCAACCAGAGCCAGGAAGATGATCTGCTCGTCCGTCACGCCCCGTTTCTTCAGCACGTCGACGGCGTACACGGCCGAATTGCCGGTCGCTACCATCGGGTCGCACAGGATGAAGGTGCGCTCGCTCAAATCCGGCAGGCGCACCAGGTATTCCACCGGCATGTGGGTGGTGGGATCGCGGTACACGCCAATGTGGCCCACGCGGGCCGATGGCACCAGGTTCAGCAAGCCATCGCTCATGCCGATGCCGGCGCGCAGGATGGGCACGATGGCCAGTTTCTTGCCGGCGATGACGGGCGCGTCGATGGTCACCAGCGGGGTCTTGATTTCACGCGTGGTCAGCGGCAGGTCGCGCGTGATTTCATAGCCCATCAGCAAAGTGATTTCCTTGAGCAATTCGCGGAAGGTGCGCGTGGACGTATCGTGCTCGCGCATGTGGCTCAGTTTGTGCTGGATCAAAGGATGATCGGTAATGAACAAATTCGGGAAGCGTGGATCTTGTTTCATATTGTTGTTCTTTCTTTGCTCTCAGGCGCGGCGGCAAGCATGGCCGCAGGCGCGCTGTATGTCGATAATGAATGAAGGATTGCCGCATTATCCCAGCCCACAGCCCCCCTGTGGCTGAAATTTTCGCAATAATCGGAATTTTGGCATCAATACTCGCGCAGTGCGCGCGCGAGGATGGCCGCGCAATCGGTGCCCGCCGGCAAGCGGCCATACGCGCCGCCCGGCGCTTGCACCAGCCGCGACTGCAGGAAGGCTTGCGCGACAAACGGTGGCGCATGGCGCAGCAGCAAGGCGGCCTGCACGGCCAGCACGATGCGCTCGGATAATTGTCTGGCGCCAAATTCATCCGTTTGCGGCCCGTTCAGGTCGGCCAGCAGGCGCGCCCGGTACGCGGCAAAGGCGGAGTCGGCATCGCCGGCCAGCGCAAGCTCGGCCGCCAGGGCATCGCGCGCGGCCGGCGACTTGCCGAAGGCGCGCAAGACGTCAAGGCACATGACGTTGCCCGAACCTTCCCAGATCGAATTGACGGGCAGCTCGCGGTACAGGCGCGCCAGCGGCGCGTCTTCCACATAGCCGGTACCGCCCAGCACTTCCATGGCTTCCGCGCCGAAGCCGGGACCGCGCTTGCAGATCCAGTACTTGCCGGCCGGCGTCAGCACGCGCGCCAGCATCGTTTGCCCTGCATCGTCCTTTTCATCGAAACAGCGGGCCAGGCGCAGCGCAAACGCCGTGGCCGCTTCTGATTCGAGCGCCAGGTCGGCAAGCACGTTTTGCATCAGCGGCTGTTCGGCCAGCGGCTTGCCGAACACGGCCCGCTGGCGCGCATGGTGCAGCGCCTGCGTCAGGGCGGCGCGCATGATGCCGGTGCTGCCCAGCACGCAATCGAGGCGCGTGTGGCTAGCCATTTCCAGTATCGTGGGGATACCCCGCCCCGGCTGGCCCACGAGCCAGCCACAGGCATTGGTAAATTCCACTTCCGACGAGGCATTCGAGCGGTTGCCCAATTTATCTTTCAGGCGCTGCACGCGGATGGCGTTGCGGCTGCCGTCAGGCAAGTAGCGCGGCAGGAAGAAGCACGACAATCCGCCCTCGCCGGCCTGCGCCAGGATCAGGTGCGCGTCGCACTGCGGCGCCGAGAAAAACCATTTATGGCCGACGATGCGCCAGACGCCGCCGGCCTCGTCGCCGAACAGGGCCTGCGCTTCGGCCGGCGGCACGGGCACGGCGCGCGTCGTGTTGCTGCGCACATCAGAGCCGCCCTGCTTTTCCGTCATGCCCATGCCGACCAGGGCGCCGCGCTTCTGTTCCACGGGCAGGGAGCGGGGATCGTAGTCGCGCGAGAGGATTTTCGGCAGCCAGCGCGCAGCGATGTGCGGCAAGTCCAGCGCCTGGCGCAAGGCCGGCACCTAGGCATACGTCATCGTCACGGGACACTGCGTGCCGTTTTCCACCTGTCCCACTAATAGATAGGCGGCCGCGCGCGCCACCTGGGCGCCAGGGCCAGGCAACGCCCAGGGCGCAGCGTGCGCGCCGGCGCCCACGAGGATGGCCATCAGCTCATGCCAGGCCGGATGGAACAGCACCTCGTCGATGCGGCGCCCGGCCCGGTCGAACTGCTGCAGCTCGGGCGTGTGGATATTGGCCAGGCGCGCCAGCGCATAGGTTTCGGTGCGGCCCAGTTTCTCGCCCAGCGCGTCGAGCTCCTGCCGCGCCGCGCCGCCGCCCTCGCGCAGCAGCGCTTCGATCAGCGCCGGGTCGCAGGCGAACAGATTAACGTTTTCAAACGGCGTGGCCTGGTTGAAAACTTCATGCGTGTCAAAAGCATTCATGGGAGTCTCCCGCGATTTGTTATCATGGCACCCTTGCTGTCGCTGGCGCACCGTCAACACCGCCTGTCAGCCAGACTAGCGTAAAGCGCATGGCGGGGCAAGCGCGCCAGTGGAAGCCTGTACAGATAAATGTTTCCATGGGAAACAAAAATGCCTGCGCGTGCCGCGCAGCATGATTTTTTTCATGGAAGGCAGGAATATTTACAAAACCTGAAGCAATGTTGCTCTATTTCATGTAATCGCATGCTTTTCAATGATACATTTCGTGTGGATCGCGTTCCGATAGTTGCCCCAGGCCCACTATGGCGCGCGTAGCGCACGATGCACTCTTTCCGTTGGCGCCCTGCCCTGCAGCGTGCGCCGGCACTGAACACAAAAAGGTAAAAGCCAGCACGATGTTTTCCAGTACCCCATCCGCCGCCCACCGCGAGGCACGCCACGAGTTGGACAACCTCATGGAAGAGGCAGGCGACGTCGTGTTCCGGCTCGATACGGACGGCCTGATTCTGTTCGCCAGCAAGCGCGCGGCCACCCTGTTCTGCGCGCCCGCTGGCCTGTCCGGCCACTTGCTGCTGCCGCTGGCCGCCGAAGCATCACGCGCGGCGCTGCAGGCAGCGCTGGAAGATTCCCTGGAAGAACCGGGCCGCCTGGAAGTGCGCCTGCAAACGCCGGACCAGGAACTCTGGTTCGAGCTGCGCCTGTCTTCTTATATGAATGCAACGGGCGTGGCCGAATTGCTGGTGGTCGGGCGCGACACCTCGGCCCAGCACAACACGGAAGAGCGCTTGCGCCACATGGCCACGCACGATGCGCTGACCGGGCTGCCGAACCGCCTGCTGCTGTCGGACCGCATCCGCATGGTGATCGCCCAGGCGGCCCGTTCGGGCCAGGGTTTTTCGGTGGCCACCATCGGCCTCGATGGTTTTAAAAAGGTCAACGATGGCCTCGGCCACCCCGTCGGCGACGCCGTGCTGCGCCTGGCCGCGGCGCGCCTGCGCAAGACCCTGCGCGACAGCGACACCCTGGCGCGCGTGGGCGGCGATGAATTCGTCGCCGTGCTGCCGGGCAGCGCCACCGATGCGCAAATCAAGCTGGTGACGGGCCGCCTGCTGGCCACCTTGCAGGCGCCGTTCGAAGTCGATGGCCACACGATCTACGTGGGCGCGTCCGTTGGCGTATCGATCTATCCGCTGCACGCGGAAGATGAAGTGCGCCTGGTGGCGCTGGCCGATGCGGCCATGTCGCGCGCCAAGGAAACGGGCAAGGCCCGCTGCCTGGTCTACAGCCCGCGCCTGAATGGTCCGTCGGAACACGATATTTCGCTGGAAGCGGCCATGTTCCAGGCCGTGCGCGAAGGCGAGTTTTTACTCTTTTACCAGCCCATCGTCGATGCGCACACGCGGCAGATCCAGGGTTTCGAAACCCTGATGCGCTGGAAGCACCCGACCCTGGGCCTGGTGCCGCCCGTGCGTTTCATCCCGATTGCCGAAGCCAATGGCCTGATCAATCTGCTGGGCGCCTGGGCGTTGAAGGCGGCCTGCGTGCAGCTCAAACAGTTCCAGGACGTGGCCAAGCGGCCGCTGTACATCTCCGTCAACATCAGCCCGCGCCAGTTCCGCAACGACAAATTCCTCGACGTGCTCGATGACGCCATCGCGTTTTCCGGGCTGTCCGGCGAACACCTGGTGCTGGAAATTACCGAAGGCACCCTGATGATCGACCCCGTGCATGCGGAAACCATCCTCGTCAAGATGACGGAGCGCCGCGCGCGCATCGCCATCGACGATTTCGGCACCGGCTACTCTTCGCTCGCGTATCTGAAGCGCTTCCCCATTTCCGTACTGAAGATCGACCGTACCTTCATCAAGGACTTGCCCGAATCGAGCAAGGACGCGGCCATCTGCAACACCATTCTCGACCTGGCCAAGCATTTGAATTTGTCCGTGGTGGCCGAAGGCGTGGAAACGGAGGAGCAGATGCACTTCATCGAATCACGCGGCTGCCAGTATGTGCAAGGCTATTTGACGGGCAAACCGATGCCGGCCCATGCCGCGCTATCGGCCTTGAGCGAAAAAACCTATGCGGCGCTGGTGCCCACGCCGTCTGCCAATGAACAGCGCGGAGGGGTGCAATGAATCCAGGTCATTTCGCGGTACCGACACAGCTCGGCAAAAACACCCTGGACCTGCTGTGGGCGCGCACGCGCCAGCAGGGCGACATGCCCGGCTTCGCAAAAGCCATCAGCGCCATCCTGGGCGCCATGCGCGGCGAGGATGACCACGAATTCGACATCACGCAAACGGTGCTGTCCGATCCTGTCCTCACGCACAAGGTGCTGCGCCTGGCGAACAGCGGCATGTATTCGGCCTTCGGCCAGCGCGTCAACACGGTCTCGAAGGCCGTGCTGGTGCTGGGAATCGACGCCATCGGCCACCTGGCATTGGGCCTGAAACTGATCGAGGAGCTGTCGCAGGCCTCGCCCGACTCCGTCAGCGCCCACGTGGAAATGGAAAAGGCCGTGCTGGCCGGGATGGTGGCGCAGCAAGTGGCCACCAGCGCCGGCAGCCTGCAGGCGGAGCAAGCCGTCGTCTGCTCCATGCTGCACACCCTGGGCCGCATGATGGTGACGTTCTACATGACGGACTTCTGGGCGCGCATGCAGGCGCATGCGGGTCCTGGCAACGAGGCGGCCGCCGCGCGCGAAATCCTCGGCCTGTCGCTGCCGGAAGTGGGCTATGCCACGGCCGCCCACTGGGGCTTGCCGCAGCACCTGATCAACGGCATGCGTCCGATGGATCCATCGCCGGACAATTCAACCGTCAGCGGCGCCGACTGGATGGCAGGACTGTCGACCATGGCGGCGCGCTGCGCCGACTCGCTGTGGCATGACGATGCGGCCGGCGCGGCGCAGGTGCACGCGCTGATCGACGACTATGCGGGCACGCTGGGCATCGCTGCCACGGACCTGGTGGTGGCGGTGGACAAGGCGAAGATGATGGCGGCGGCCGACCTGTCGATCGCCCCCCTGTCGAAACCGGCCGAACGGCGCGCGCGCCAGCTGGCCTCGACGCGCATGCGCGCCGAGGGCAACCGCATCCTGATCGGCGGCCTGGCCGACCTGCGCAGCGCCATCGGCAGCGCCAGCCCGGGCCAGATGGTCTCGATGGCGCTCGAAACGCTGCACCAGGGCTTTGATTTTTCGCGCTCGGTGGCATTCGTGCGCAACCACCGGGATCATTTGTACTCGGCGCGCATCAGCATGGGCGAAGGCATGGCCGACCTGCAGGACCTGATGGTATTTGGCGACGCGTATGAGCCGAACGTCTTCCACGCGGCCCTCAATAGCGACCGCGTGATCTTCATCGACAATGCGCGCGACCCGAAATTTGCCGCCAAGCTGCCGCAATGGTGGAAAGCGACGTTGTCCGAAGCGCGCAGCTTCGTCGTGCTGCCCCTGTCGGCCAACGGCCACCCCACGGGCTTTTTATACGGCGACTGGGACGACAGCTTCCCGCCGATTCAATTGAATCAGACGGAATTCAACCTGATCAACGATATCCGGGCGTTGCTGGTGCAGTCGGTGGAGATGCGCCATCAATTAGAATTGGTGGCGAACAAGGTGGCGTGACAGGAAGCGCCAACCATGTTGTCGGATTACGCGCTTTGCGCTAATCCGACCTACACATGGCATGGGTCGTAGGTCGGATTAGGGCCGCAGGCCCGTAATCCGACAACATTTCAATTTACTTCAACTTTGGCGTATTCACGCTGACATCGCCGCATTGCGCGCGGTGCATCAGGGCGTGGTCGATCAGCACCAACGCCAGCATCGCTTCGGCGATCGGCGTGGCGCGGATGCCCACGCACGGGTCGTGGCGGCCGAACGTTTCCACCATCACGGGATTGCCCTCTTTATCGATCGAGCGGCGCGGCGTGCGGATCGACGACGTCGGCTTGATGGCGATCGACACGCTGATATCCTGTCCCGTCGAGATACCACCGAGTACGCCGCCGGCGTTATTGCCGATAAACCCTTCCGGCGTCAGTTCGTCGCCGTGCTCGGAACCCTTTTGCGCCACCGAATCGAAGCCGGCGCCGATTTCCACGCCCTTGACCGCATTGATGCCCATCATGGCGTAGGCGATGTCGGCGTCGAGCTTGTCGTAGATGGGCTGGCCCAGGCCGACCGGCACGTTTTGCGCAATCACGTCGATGCGCGCGCCGATGGAATCACCGTCGCGGCGCAATTGATCCATCGCCTCTTCCATGCGCGCGATCAGGTCCGCGTCGCCGCTGGCGGCAAAGAAGGGGTTCGCATGCACGTGCTCCCAGGACTGGAACGGCACGGGAATGTCGCCCAGCTGGCTCATGCAGCCCTTGAAGGTGGTGCCGTACTGCTGCAGCAGCCACTTCTTGGCAATCGCCGCCGCGCCCACCACGGGCGCCGTCAGGCGCGCCGACGAACGCCCGCCGCCGCGCGGGTCGCGCACGCCGTATTTATGCCAGTAGGTGTAGTCGGCATGGCCGGGGCGGAAGCTTTCCGCGATATTGCCGTAATCCTTGCTGCGCTGGTCTTCATTGCGGATCAGCAGCGCGATGGGCGTGCCCGTCGTCACGCCCTGGTACACGCCGGAGAGAATTTCCACCGTATCGGACTCCTGGCGCTGCGTCACGTGGCGCGAGGTGCCAGGCTTGCGGCGGTCCAGCTCGGGCTGGATATCGGCTTCCGACAGGATCAATCCTGGCGGACAGCCATCGATCACGCAGCCGATGGCCGGGCCATGCGATTCGCCGAAAGTGGTAACAGTAAACAGCTTGCCAAAAGAATTGCCGGACATAGTAGGAAGTGTGAGGACTGGAAAACTCAATTCTACCAGCCTGCGGGGCAGGCCATGCCGCTAATGCCGCAGCAAGGCCCGATATTCCCGCGCGTCATCACCATTTTCACATCCCGTGTTTTTTTTCATACAAAAAACACCGAATATGAGTTGCAATCATGCAATACAAGAAATATTGCTCTACGGAATAGGCTTAAAAAAACATTTTGCTTATTAAATAGCTATATACTTGAATGATGGACCATCAGAAAATGTGCGAGCCTCGGCAGCACCTGAGTGCTACATTTTCGATGCGCCCTGAGTGCATCAGAAATGGCCAGGGCTAGGCGCGGCGCCGAAGACAGTACGCAAGTACGGCGAGGCGCTGCAACAACGCCATGGACATTTCTGATGTGCTCACATTTCGTTCCGAGTCATCCTGGAGAAGCTATACATGCCCGCACCGATCATCCCCCTTGACGCCAACAAGGACGATCACGACGACCTGGTATTCCTCGATGAGCAACCAGCGCCGCCGCTGGCCGTCGCACCGCGCAGCGTCTGGCGGGTGATGATCATCGACGACGATGAAGACGTCCACTCCACCACCACTTTCGCCCTGGGCAACCTGGAAATGCAGCACCGCCCGCTGGAATTCGTGCATGCGTATTCGGCCGGCCAGGCGCGCGAACTGCTCAAGCATGAAGACGACATCGCCGTCATCCTGCTCGACGTGGTAATGGAACAGGATGACGCGGGCCTGCACCTGGTGCGCTACATCCGCGAAACGCTCAAAATGACGGACGTGCGCATCATCTTGCGCACAGGGCAGCCCGGCTATGCGCCGGAAATCGACGCCATCCGCGACTACGATATCAACGACTACAAGACCAAGTCCGAACTGACGCGCATCAAGCTGTTTACCACGGTGACGGCGGCCATCCGCTCGTACGAGCAGATACGCTCGATCAGCAACAGCCGGCGCGGCCTGGACCAGATCGTCCACGCCAGCACGCAGCTGATGGCGCTGCACGGCGTGCAGAATTTCTCGGCCGGCGTGCTGGCGCAGATCGCCGACCTGCTGGGCATCCGCGCCGACGGCGTGCTGTGCGTGCAAGAGATGCTGGACAATGGCGGCAAGGAGCTGCTCGTGTCGGCCTGCACGGGCAGCTTTTCCAGCCTGCCGCACAGCGCCCTGTGCGGCCTGCAAAACCCCCGCGTGATGGCGGCCATCGAGCACACGCTGGCGCAGCGGCGCAATGTGTATGCGCACGACTACGCCACGCTGTATTTCGCGGGCAAGGCCAGCCGCGATGCGGCCGCCTACCTGGTCCTGCCGCGCCCCCTCTCGGCCATCGATGAAAGCCTGCTGGAAGTGTTTTGCAGCAACGTCGCCGTGGGCCTGGACAATGTTGAACTGGTATCGCACCTGCACAACGCCGCCTTCTACGACCAGTTGTCGAAGCTGCCGAACCGCACGCGCCTGGTGGAAATCCTCGACGCCACCCTGGCCGGCCCCGCGCGCGACGACGCCACCCTGGCGCTTGTCGACCTCGACCACTTTGCCGAGACCAACGACGCGCTGGGGCACCAGTTCGGCGACACCCTGCTGATTGCCGTGGCGGGCCGATTGCAAACCCAGCTCGGTTCCCAGCTGACGGTGGCGCGCCTGGGCGGCGACATCTTTTGCGTGCTGGGCGACTCGTCGCAAGTCAACCCGGCCAAGATCCTGGCCCTGTTCCAGGCGCCGTTCTGCATCGATGGCCAGGATGTGCAATTGTCTGCCACCCTGGGCCTGGTACGGCTGGGCGAACATGCGGGCACGGGCGCCGATGCGCTGAAGGATGCCGATATCGCCCTGAAACGGGCGAAAAGCCAGCAGCGCGCCGGACACTTCTATTTTTCGCGCAGCATGGGCATCGAAATCCGCGAGCGAGTCCGCATGATGCACGCGCTGCGCACGGGCTTCAGCCAGGGCCAGCTGTTTGTCGTGTATCAACCGCAGATCGACCTGACCACGCGCCGCCCCGTGGGCGCCGAAGCGCTGCTGCGCTGGCAGACGCCGGACGGCAAGTTCATCTCGCCCGACCGCTTCATCCCGATTGCCGAATATTCGGGCATCATCATCGAACTCGGTGAATGGGTGCTGCGCACGGCCTGCCGCGAACTGGTGCTGCTGCGCGAACAGGGCCACCGCAACTTCGTCATGTCCGTCAACGTGTCGCAAGTGCAGTTCCGCCACCCGCTGTTCCTGGAAATGCTGCGCGCGGCGCTGGAAGAAACGCAGGCGCCGCCCGAGTTCATCGAGCTGGAAATCACGGAATCGATGGCCATGGAAGAGCCGGACCTGCTGATCAAGATGCTGTGGCAGATCAAGCAGACGGGCGTGAGCATCGCCATCGACGACTTCGGCACGGGGTTTTCGTCGCTGTCGTACCTGCAGCGGCTGCAAGTGGACCGCCTGAAGATCGACCGCGCCTTCGTCACCGAGATCACGGGGTCGGCGCGCGGCAGCAGCATCGCCGAAATGGTCATCCAGCTGGGCCGCAACCTGGGTCTGGCCGTGATCGCCGAAGGCGTGGAAGACGAGCGCCAGGCGCAAATTTTGCAGGCACTGGGCTGCCCCATGGCGCAGGGCTTCCTGTTCGCCCGCCCCATGACGGCCACGGCCTTGGGCACCTGGCTGAACAACGAGGCGCTGCAGGGCGCGGCGTAGGCCTGAACCTGGATCGTCAATGCAAAACGCCGGCAGTGCCGGCGTTGTTTTTACTGCATGAGCGAAGCTTAATCGGTGGTTTCGGCCGGCCAGTCGCGGATGTACGCTTTCAGCATCTGGTTTTCAAAGCTTTGCGCTTCGAGCACGGCGCGTGCCACGTCGTAGAAGGAAATGACGCCCAGCAAGGTCTTGGCGTTCATGACGGGCAGGTAGCGCGCGTGCTTTTCCAGCATGATGCGGCGCACTTCGTTCACTTCCGTATCCGGGGTGACGGTGATCGGATGGTCATCCATGTGCTTGCGCACGGTGCCGCCGCCGATCTGGCCCGCGTTTTCATGCAGCGCGTTGAGTACTTCGCGGAAGGTCAGCATGCCGACCAGGTCGCCAAATTCCATGACCACCAGCGAACCGATGTCTTTTTCAGCCATGGTATTGGCCGCGTCAAGCAGGGGCTGGTCAGGCGTGACCGTGTAGAGGATGTTGCCCTTGACTTGGAGAATTTCAGATACTTTCATATTGGCCGTCCTGTCCGCGTGATTGGTATTTTAGTTATTCTAGCCCTTACTGCGACTGTAGCCTATGCCTGCGGAAAAATCCAGCCTTGCGCGCAATCAAATCGAGGGAGATTGCGCGCCACCTTCCATCACGCGCGGCGGCGGAACCAACCTGCTATCGACAAGCGCTGGCGCGCCGTCGGCAGCACTTCGTGCAGCATCTCGCCCGACAGGAACATCGCCATGCGCCCTGCTTCTGGCGCGATATCCACGCTGGGGCCGCCATCGGGGTGCAAACGCAGCGCGCCGCCGTGTTCGGGCAGCCAGTCGTCGTTCAGGTACAGCACGACGGACACGGTGCGTTTGTCATCGTCGCGGAAACGGTCCAGATGGGCACGGTAAAAGGCGCCCGGCGCGTACAGGGCGAAATGGCTTTCGTACTCTTCCAGCCCCAGGAACAGCTCGCGGTTGAGCATGCAGCGCAGCGTTTCCATGTGTGCCAGGTAGCGGTCGCACGCCTCTGAGCGGCCCGTTTCCAGCCATGCGATATGGTCGCCGCGGATGTCCGGCTGCAGCAGCGGCGCGTGGCCGCTGCCCACGCCGGCGCCCTTCATCTTGCCACTAAGCATGGATTGCACGCATTCGGCGGCCAGCTGGCGGCTCAGTTCAGGGGAAATGAAATGCTCTTGCATGAGCCAGCCTGCGTGGCAGAGGCCGTCGACGATAGATGGTTCGGATACGGCGAGGTCGCCGTCGAACGATATTGCGGGCATAAAATCTTTCCTGGTGGACATGCGATGAGAGTTCGCCTGAAGCCCAGGATTTCGCTGGCACGTAGCAGCCTTTCCTGCGGCGCGGCGCACGCGCACAGGTCAAACAGCCCGAATATCGCTGATCCGGTATCCTACCACCGCCACACCGCGCCGGTCACTTTTTTTACACTGCAGGTTACACGCCCTGCTCACCAGCACGGCGCCATGCGCCCTGCACAGGAGACCTTTTGCTCAGCGCTAAATCAGGTTACGATCTTGCCACTATAAAACTTGGCGGAGACACCATGAGCGGCCCGAAATACCCCGGTTTCGATACCTTATCCCTGCATGCGGGCGCGGCGCCCGACCCGGCCACGGGCGCGCGCGCCACGCCCATCCATTTCACGTCCTCGTTTGCCTTCAAGAGTTCGGAGCACGCGGCTTCGCTGTTCAACATGGAACGGGCCGGCCACGTTTACTCGCGCATCTCGAATCCCACCAATGCCGTGCTGGAAGAGCGCATCGCCGCGCTTGAAGGGGGCGTAGCCGGCATCGCCACGGCCAGCGGCCAGGCCGCCATGCACCTCGGTTTATCTACCATCGCCGGCGCCGGTTCGCACATCGTGGCTTCGCGCGCCCTGTACGGCGGCTCGCACAACCTGCTGGCCTATACATTAAAACGCTTCGGCATCGAGACGACGTTGGTCGACCCGCGCGACATGGACGCCTGGCGCTGCGCGATACGCCCGAACACGAAAGTACTGTTCGCCGAAACCCTGGGCAATCCCGGCCTCGACGTGCTCGACATCCCGACCATTGCCGCCCTGGCGCACGAACACCAGCTGCCGCTGATGCTCGATTCGACATTCACCACGCCGTATCTGCTGCGCCCCTTCGAGCATGGCGCCGACCTGGTCTTCCACTCGGCCACCAAGTTTTTATGTGGCCATGGCACGGCCATCGGCGGCTTGCTCGTCGATGGCGGCACCTTCGACTGGCAAGCGGCGTACGACAAGACGGGGCGTTTCGCCGAACTGTGCGAGCCGTATGACGGCTTTCACGGCATGGTCTTTGCCGAGGAATCGACTGTAGCGCCGTTCGCCCTGCGCGCGCGGCGCGAAGGCTTGCGCGATTTCGGCGCAGTCATGAGCCCGCACAATGCCTTCGCCATCCTGCAAGGCATCGAAACCCTGGGCCTGCGCATGGACCGCCACGTGGCCAACACGCGCAAAATCATCGACTTCCTGCTGGCCAATCCGGCCGTGGAATCCGTGTCCTACCCCGAACTGCCGTCGCATCCCGACTATGAACTGGCGAAAAACCTGCTGCCGAAAGGCGCGGGCGGCGTGTTCACCTTCCGCCTGCGCGGCGACCGCGCAGCGGGCCAGCGCTTCGTCGACAGCCTGAAGATCTTCTCGCACCTGGCCAACGTGGGCGACGCCAAGTCGCTCGTCATCCACCCCGCCTCCACCACGCATTTCCGCGTGCCCGACGAGCAACTGGCGCAGGCGGGCATCACGCAGGGCACCATGCGCCTGTCCGTCGGCCTGGAAGACGCCGACGATTTGATCGAAGACCTGGCCCGCGGCCTGAAACTGTCGCAGAAAGGCGCCTGAGATGCTGCTCACCATCGACAACACCACGGCTTACTGCTACACGGGTGGTAAACCATTCAACCCGGGCCAGCCGACGGCCGTCTTCATCCACGGCGCGCAAAACGACCATTCCGTGTGGGCGCTGCAGACGCGCTACTTTGCCCACCACGGCTGGAACGTGCTGGCCGTGGATTTACCGGGCCACGGCCGCAGCCTGGGCGCGGCGAAAACCACGGTGGAAGAACTGGCACGCTGGATCCTCGCCGTGCTGGATGCTGCCGGCGCGGCCAGGGCCATGCTGATCGGCCACAGCATGGGTTCATTGATCGCGCTGGAAGCGGCGTACCTGGCGCCGGATCGGATCAGCCACCTGGCCATGCTCGGTTCCACCTACCCGATGAAAGTCTCGCCGGCGCTGCTGGAAACGGCGCTCAATGATGAACAGGCGGCCATCGACATGGTCAATATCTGGTCCCACTCGTCGATCGCGCAAAAGCC
Source organism: Janthinobacterium sp. 64 (assembly GCF_002813325.1). Taxonomy (NCBI): domain Bacteria; kingdom Pseudomonadati; phylum Pseudomonadota; class Betaproteobacteria; order Burkholderiales; family Oxalobacteraceae; genus Janthinobacterium; species Janthinobacterium sp. 64. The sequence continues at coordinate 1,198,587 of NZ_PHUG01000001.1, forward strand.
GTCGTTTCCCGGCCCAGGCTTCTACGCCATGGGCGGCGCGCGGCGCCTGAAACAGCGCATCGCCGCGCTCAATCCCGCTCACGTGTTTCACACGGATTTTTTCGCCTGCAACGCCTACGCGAACGGCGAAATCGCCGCCGCTTCGGTACACTGCCCCACTTTATTCATTTTCGGCGCGCGCGACATGATGACGCCGCCCAAATCGACCCGCTTGCTGACGTCTGCCATCGCGCATGGCAGCGTGGTACAGGTCGACAGCGGGCACGAATTGATGGCCGAGCAACCGGACGCCGTGCTCGACGCGTTGTTTGCGTTTGCGCAAACGGCAGCGGCATAAGCACCGGCCATACCGCTTTTTTTAGGATGGATGCATGATGTTATTGAATACCCTGCACGATGAATTGACAGGCCGAGGCAGCGGCACGGAAGCCCAGCGGCACGAACGCTACGACTGGCTGGAACAGCTGCGCTGCACGAACCCGGACGCGGACGAAAGCGGCCCCATGGCGGGCATCCCCGGCCACCACTGGTACCGGCTGCCGCAGCCGCTGGTCGTGGCGGGCCAGCACACGGACCTGCTGGTCGGCACCCTGAACGCGCAATACCTGGTGTTCGCGGGCCGCCACGCGGCCGCGTTTGCGGCCGAACTGGGCCTGCAGTACGACGCCAACAACCGCATCGACCGCCCCGGTGGCCTCGACGAGCTGCTCGATGCCTATGAAGAGCAGGAGGACGGCAGCTGGGCCACCTTGCCGAATGAACCGCCAGCGGCACCGCTGGCCGGCTGGGACGACGTGTACTTCCGCGTGCGCGACCTCAGTGACGGCAAGGCCATCCAGAGCGTGACCACCATCGCCTACGAAAGCAGCCGCTTTCCCGGCTATACCCTGCTGGGCACAACCCTGGTGGGCGCGGGCGCCATCGCCCACGACGACGAGACGGCGCAATATCTGCAGCAAATCTTCGCCGACTGGGCCATCCAGCGCGAATGCGCCGCCACCTGCCCGGTTGCATCCACGCCCTGGCACCACGCGCCGCGCCAGGTGCCGCCCGAGACGTTCGGCACTGCGTTCGACTTTGGCCGCAACCTGACTTACCTCGATGCGCTGCTGGCTGCCTACGGGCGCGCGCAGGCGCAGGCGGAAATCGATGGCGGCGATGATGCCTACTGGGCGTGCGCGGCCGCCAGCACGGCGTACCAGGTCTTCTCGCTGCGCTACACGGCAGGCTTGCCCATGCCTGACGTGGAAACGGCGCTGGAAGCGGCCATCGCCGCCTGCGAAACGGCGCGCGCGGCCCTGGCCGCGGCCTACGATGACGATGCCTTGCCCGCCTTTGATTTCGAACAATTGACCGATTACGCGCGCACCCTGCAGTTGCTGGGCGCCGCCCTGCTGTTCGGCCGCCACGACCTGGCTGCCCGCCTGGCCGCCCTGCAAACGGCCTTCGATGGCGAAGACGGCGTGTACGAGGCACTGCTGTCGACCATCGATCCCCAGCGTCCCGCCGTTGACGAATGGTATTTCGCAGAACCCTATTCAGCCCTGTTCGAGTGCCTGGATACGGACGATCGCGCGCAGCAGCTGGAACACCTGCGGCAGTATCTGGCCAGCTGGCACACGGCGCTGGTGCGCGAAGACTGGTTCAACGGCCATTTGCGCGCACACGGCCTGGGCGGCTACTACGGCCTGTGGGCCTTCGAGGCAGGCGCCGTGGCCAGACACCTGGGCCTGGAACGCAGCGCGCTGGCCCACTGGGTCATGCCGCCAGCACACTGAATCCCCCGTTCACTTTCAGACAAATATCCATGATCAATACCGCAGCCCTGTTCAGCACCGCCTTCCTGCCCGGCCAGGCCGGCTTCGACACCGAGACGATCACCGGCCTGGCCGAATGGCGGCTGGACACGCCGACGCTGTTCAAGCTGCTCGTCGGCGCCGGCACGCAAGCCGTCGTCTGGCCCATCTACGGAGATGGCGAAGATTGCGCCTGCGTGCTGGCCGCGCCGATGGCGCAGGCGCAAGCCAGCTGGCAAGCCTTGTCCGCGCTGATGGACAAGCCGCGCGACGCGGCCGCCATCGTCGCGCGCAGCGCCATCAGCGCCCTGCTGGCGGGCGGCCAGGCGTGGCTGATCCTCGATATCGTCCAGCTGGTCCCGCACGATATCGGCACGCCCGACTACGCCGCCGCGCTCGACGCCCTGCGCGCCGAAGCGCAAGCGCTGCACCTTGCCCTGCTGCGCGGCGACCGGGAAGCGCTGGCGCCGCTGCTGGCCGCCGGCGCCGCATCGCCGGCCACCGGCTACTGGTCGGCCACGGCCGATGCGCAGCTGGCCAATGTCGAGGAACTCGGCACGGACGAACTGCCCTTCCTGCAAGGCCTGGAAGTGGTGGGCTGGAAGGAAGACGCGCTGTGCTATGAAGTGAGCGCCGCCGGCGAACCGGACGTCACCGGCCTGGTCACGCCCTATGGCCGCTGGATCGTGCCACTGTCGCAGCGCTGTGTGGACCTGGGCGTTTATTATGCGGACGAGGGCTGGATCACCTTTGCCACGGCGGACGCGCCCGACGCGCACGGCGTCATGGACTTGAACGGCACGGTGGTGCTGCCGCCCGCCCCCGGCGCCCTGTACGTGATCAGCCCCCACCTGGTACAGCAGATCGATGCGGACGGCGCCAGCCGCTTGCTGCGCCTGCCCGATGGTGCGCTGGTCCTGGAAGGCGTGGACAACATCTGCCAGCGCAACGATGGCTATATCGACGTGGAACGCCAGACCAGCGACGACGAGCGCAATGTCTGCGGCGTGATCGACGCCACCGGCAAGGTGCTGCTGCCCACCGCCTACAGCTCCGTGCAGGATTTTGGCATGAAGAGGAAAATCGCCATCGTCAGCCAGCGCATCGATGGCCGCTTCCTGTTTGGCCTGGCGAATAGCCAGGGCGAGCTGCTGGCGCCGTGCCAGTACGAAGCCATCGATAGCGCCACCACCTCGTCGCCGCCGAAACTGCGCAAGAACCTGATCTTCGCCATCGATGCGCAGGGGCTGGCCTGCATGCTGACCCTCGATGGCAAGCAGGCGTTTGCGCCGCTGTATCGGCCCGCCCACCGTTTGCTCGGCGTGGCCGTGCAAAGCGACTTTTTATATGTCGTCAACGATGGCATGGCCTGGAGCATGGATTTCACGGGCCAGCTGTTGGAACAGTTCGACACCGTGGACAACTTCAAGGCGGCCATCACGGCGCAACTGAGCGAGGCCATGGGCCGGGGCAGGAAGAATGCGGTGCCGCGCAACAGCTTTACGCCGGCGCAGATCCTGGCCAAGGCCGACCGCGAACAGTTGCGCGCCATGGCCGCCCTGCTCTTTCTGGGCGATGCAGAACTGGCCGCGCGCTGCGTGGACATCACCCTGGAAGAGCTGGCGCAGGACGATCCGGAAGAAGAATATGAAGGCGATACGCCCGAGGCGGCGTGTTTCTTCCTGCTCTGGTCCACGGCCGCCGATGTGCTGGGCCACGGCGCCACCCTGGACTGGAAATCGGTCGATGAAGTGCCGCACATCCGCCTGCATATCAGCCTGCCCGCGCTGCGCGATTTTTCATGGGCGCAGCGCGAGGATGGCGACGCGATGATCGACGGCCTGGCCGCCATTGCCGCCCACCTGGCGCCGCATCAGCTGCGCCTGGTCAACCTGCACGGCGACGAGGACACCTATTATCTGGGCGTGGTGCGCGCGCAGGATGCGGCGGCGTTCAGCAAGGTGGCGCTGCAGGCGGCCTTGCGGCCCGTGCTCATCGAATAGCCTAGCCTCCCAGCTTCTTCAGGCTGCGCTGCGCCGTTTGCTGCGCCTCGTCGACCAGCGCGCTCTCTTCCTCGCTCGCCTTTTTCAGCTGGGCGATCAGCGACAAATACATTGCACGGTCGGCGTCGTCGCGAAATACCAGGGACTCGCCGCGCAGCTCGATGGCACCCAGGCGCGACTCGGCAAACTGCAGCACGCGGGCAAACAGGTCCATCAGGCTGCGCTGGTTTTCCCCGAACCGCAGCATGAAGTCGTAGCGTGCAGCCATGCCCGCCTCGATGATCTGCCTGGCACTGCTGCCCGACTTGCTTGCCTGCAGGCGCCCCAAGGCACTCTGCTGCAACCGGTCGATCTGCGCCAGATACGACTCGATCCGGTCGCCCGCCTTGGTTATCGTCGCCTTCGACGTGGCGATGCCTTGCGCGCTGACCAGCCGCTCGGGAGCGAGCACCCGGTCCAGCTGGTAGCTGTCAATGTCGGCGGCATAGCTGAGGTTGGCAGTGGTCGTGGCCAGCGTCACATCGGCAACGACAAGCAGCACCTTGTCGAGGCTGGGCAAGCCGGTCGGTTGCAGCGCCAGCTTGGGAGTCGCCTGGCCCGGCTGCAGGTCCAGCGCCGCGGTAATGTACGCGCGCACCACCTGCATGGCCTGGGCCAGCAGCCGGTCGTAATATTCGCGGCTCCACTGCATGTACATGGCCCTGCTGGCGCTGTGTATCGCTGCCTGCCGGCCATCCTTGCCGAACGCTGCCGGCATGGCCGTGAGACGTTGCGCTTCCACCCGCTCGCTGGCCGTAAAATGCGGATCGGTATCGCCCTGCGTGATCCGGGCGCGCGCCAGCGTGGCAGCGACGTCGCGCTGCGCCAGGCTGCTGCGGAAATTGCGCGCCACTTGCCTGGCGTCTTCTGCCGAGATGTACGGCACATACACGGGTGCCATCCGCGCAAGGATTTCATCATCGCTCACATGCAAGGCCATGTGCCGCATCACCTCGCCCTGCTGGTCCTCCATCTCGCCCATGACCTGGAACAGCTGACGCATGATCCGCTGCAGCTGCATCGCCTCGATCATGTCGCGCACGGCGGCAAGGTGAGCGGCATCGGATGCGCCGGGCGCGGCCAGCGGCACGGGCATGGCGGCATCGGACGCGTGGACGGCGCCCGTGGTGGAAAACAGCGCCAGCATGGCAGCCAGCAGGACAGGATTGAATCGTTTCATGGAGTGCAAATCAGCAAAAGGTGAATCAAAGCCGTTCCAGTTCGAGGCGGGACAGCGCGTGAAAGGGGCTGTGCAAGACGCCTTTGTCGAGCGCGTGCTGGAAATACACGCGGGCGCGAATCTTGTCGTTTTGCAGCAGGTAATATTTGCCGGCATAGAAATACACTTCCACGAGGCGCGGCGCCTGGCTGTTGCCGCCGTCGCGGCTGGCCACGCGCAGCATCGTCTCGGGGCCGGTCTGTTGCTGGAACATCTTCAATGCCTCGACCAGCCACTGTTCCGTCAGCAGCTCCGGTGGCCCGCCGGCGTCCATGGCCGCGGGCACCGCCCCCACGATGGCTTGCCAAATCTGTCCGCGCACGTGCGCCAGCGGCTCGTCGAGCTTGCTACCGGCCCGCGCCAGATCATGGATCATCTCGCGCTGGTTACCCAGGTAGATATTCGCCAGGGCCTTGCGCTGGTAGGTCTCGCCATCGTTGTTGCCCAAGGCAACGGCGCGCGCAAAGCCGGCGGCGCTGTCCTTGAACTTGCCGGCGGCAAAACTGATATCAGCCTGGCAGGACAGATAATCGGCCGACTGGGGCTGCAGCTGCACTGCCTGCGCGGCATCCTTGAGCGCCGCCGCGTGCTGGCCCAGCCAGCTGTAGGTGCGCGCCCGTTCGCACAGGATGGCGCCCGTGTCCTGCCCGGTCAGCGCCGCATCGGCCAGCAGCCGGTCGCTGGCCTTCAGGCTGGCCTCCAGGCGTGCCTTGAGAGCCTCTTTGTAGTCGGGCGCGGCCGCCACCTTCAGCATTCTTGTCGGCAATAACATACTGCCTTGCAACATTTCGTTCACCTTGCGGCTGGCCTCGACAAACGCCGGCACGCCGTCCGCGGGCACGCGGTCGGCCGTCACGTCCAGGCGCAGGCTGGCCTGCGCCACGCGGCCCGTAAAGGCCAGCGCCTCGGTCAGCCTGAAGGCGCTGTTGTCGATGCTGTTCTGCGACGGCTGGTACCGGGCATCGACCTGTTGCGGCAGCATAACCTCAAAATCATAGATGGAGATCGATGGATACATGGGCACCAGCAGCGGATGGCTGCGCTTGACGAGGTCCGGCACATAGAACTGCTCCGTCAGATTGACGGGCTTGTAGCGCATCAGCCAGCCCTGGTCATTCTTTTCCATGAACTTGGCGATGCGGTAGCGTAAATCGACCGTCAAGCGGTTGTTCACGCGGTCATCGCTGACGAGCGGCTCGGCCAGCATGGTGAAATCCGCATAGCGGCGCCCCATCGAGCTTTCATAGGCCTGGCGCAGTTGCTGCGCGCTCAGGCCTGCCAGCTGCACGCGCATGCGTTCGGCGCCCGTGCCCGCGATGGAAATGCGCACCTGCATCTCGGCAGGCTGGTCGAAGGCGCTGACCGTCACGCGTTCGCTGCGCTTGTCCGTGATCAAGGCCGGATCCGTCTGCAGCGCTATCGTGTCGAGCGCCTTGCCGGTGGCATTGACCACCAGCACCTGCGCGCCGCCATGCGTCTGGCCCATGTTATCGAGCAAACCGTGCTGGCCCAGGCGCGTGGGATCGAGGAAATACGTCTTGCCATCGACGTGCACGCGCACGATGGCATGGTCGAACAGCAAGGGGCTGGGCAGCATGCGGTCCAGGCCCTTGCGCAATTCGGTCGACACCAGCACGGGCTCGGCGACGATGCCCAGTTCGCGCAGCATGGCCACCATCAGCAGCGACTTGTCCTTGCAGTCGCCATAGCGGCGCTGCAGCACCTGGGCCGGTGGAAACGGCCGGTGCGAGCTTTCGCCCATCGACAGCGACAGGTAGCGGATCTCGTTCTGCACAAACTCCAGCACCTTGACCACCTGCTGCGCGGGCGTGCCCGTGGCGCCTGCGGCGCGCAGCGCTTCCTGCACGGCGGCGCCGCCCGCAGGCGTGTCGAACAGCCCCAGCGCCCACCGATTGACTTCCTTCCAGCTGCCCAGCTCGGAAAACTGGATCCACCGGTATGTCGACACATCGGCCGGCACATACGGCTCGGCCGCCACCGGCGGCAAGTCGCGCGCCTCGAAACGCAGGATGCGGCGACCATTGCGTCGCTGTTCTTTGGGGGTAACGGCGACGCTGCCGCCCTGCATGCGGTAGGCGATGCTGCGCTGCTCGGGCATGTCGAGCGTGATGCGCCGCAAGCCCACGGGTGCCGGACTGTCCCACGCCGCGGCGTCGAAGAACTTGCCGCCAAACACAGGATTCTGGCCCAGCACCGTGTACGCCACTTCCAGCGTATCGCCCACGCGCACGTCATCGGTGACGATGGCGGCCGTGATGTCGCCCGAATACACGCCCTGCGACAATCCCGTTTCGCGCTGCAGGAAACGGATATCGGCCGACGCCAGCTTGTCGATCACCTGCTCGCCGCGCACGATGCGCAGGCGGTGCAGCTGCACACGCTGATAGTCGGGCTGGAACGCGATCTCGTACTGGCCCAGCGCCGATACGCTGGACGCCTCATTCGCAATCAATGCCCGGTGGACATAGTAGGCGCTCTGTTCGCCCACGTGAAATTGCACGTCGGACAGGCGAATCGCCAGCGGGCTGTCCTTGGCGGCAGGGGGCAGCTGATCGATGCCTTCCACCCAGGCTGGCCGGCTGTTGCCACGCGTAAAGGCGGCCTCGGCCAGCTGCACGCTGCGCATGCCGGCCGTCGGCGTGAAGGGAACGTCGGTGGTGGCGGGCGCAAAGGCCAGCGCCGCGTGAGCGACCAGGAAAGACAGCAACAGGACTGGCCATGTGCGCGGCAACAACCCTGACAAATGTAATGCGGACATTGACAATTTCAGTAAGGAAACTGTCAATTATAGATTAATTAACTTCATTATGTTGCCGTCAGGAAAAATTTCTTGACTTGCACTGCGCTGGGCTGCGCTAGCCCTCCCGTTCCTGCCGCGTCCATGCCTGGGCTTGCTCCGCTGCGGCGCGCAACGCCGCGTCTTCCTGCCAGCCGGCGTCAATTTCTGTCACCAGGGTCTGCAATGTGGCATTCGCCGCCTCGGCCTGCGCCTGTCCATCACCCAGCGCCGACGCCGCCACGTCTTGCACGCGCAAAAACAATGCGTAGCGCTGGCGCCGGTTTTCCGCCATGCGGAGCAACAGCCCATGCGATCCCACCGGGCCCGGCCCGGCCACCTCGAGCATCCTCCTGCCCGCCGGCAATGCCAGCAAGCGCGGGTGGATGTCGCGCTGCAAACTGTCCAGTTGCGCGACATACGCCTCGTTGCGCGCGCCAGCCCTGGCCAGTGCCGCGCGCGCCGCGTTGATGCCTTGTGCGCTGCGCAAACCTTCATAGGCAAATACCGGCTGCAAGCCATAACTGGCAAGATCGCTCGACAGCGCGCGATTCGCCTGTGCGGTGGCCTGCCAGAAGTCCGCCATCAGCAGGGTCAGCTGATCCAGGCTGTCCAGCCCCGTCAACGCCAGCGGGGGCACGGGTGCCGGGTCGCCGTCCGCGCGCGCGCTATGCGCCAGCAGCCAGACACGCATTGCGCCCAGCGCCTGGGCCTGCAGCATGGCGCGATGCGCACGCATCCACTCCTGCCCCAGTTGTGCGCTCACCTGATCCATGGCCAGTCGCGCCTCCGCAACCTGGTCTGCCGCCTTCCCGGTGGCGGCCCGCTTCATTTGCCGGAATTCGGCGGCGGAGAATGCGGGGTTCTGCTCACCCGGCTTGACCCCTTGGCGCGCCAGCAGGGCCGTCACTTCGCGCCGGCCCACACTGCCTCGGTAGTAGCGCGTCAATTCGTTTGCCGACGCGATGGACACGTAGCGGGCATACAGGGGAACGAGGGACGCATACATCACCTCGTCACTCATGTGCACGGCCATGTGCCGCCGCAGTTCCACGGCCTCGGCATCGCCGCTGCCGCCGTCCAGCATCCAATGGCGGAGGTAGGCGGTCAGGTGATTCGCTTGCAGCAGCCGGCGCACGGCCGCCGCGTGGCTGGCACTGATGGCGCCGGCCGATGCCGCTGTTGCCGCTTCGGCGTTGGCCGGCCCGGCGCTGCCGCCAGCGCACGCGGAAAAGGAAAAGGACAAGGACAAGGCGGCCAGCATGGCAGCCACGATGGCCGGGCGTGATAATCTCATGTCGTGCTCGATTCAGATGAAGGATGACGGGCTGCGCTGTGGCAAGCCCTCAATTGCAGCGCACTGCGCCGAAATGCTGGGCCAGACTCATGCCCAGCCCCTCTTCGACGGCGCTTTCCACCTGCGCCGCCAGGGCCGCCGCTTCTTCCGCCGCCTTGATGTCGCGCTCATTCGTCGAGCCGGCCGGGTAGCCGGAATTGACGCGCATGCCGCCGAAGACGAACAGGCGGTAGACGTCGGCCAGGCTGATGCGGTTGACGTTGCCCAGCAAGACCCAGTGGTCGGAACTGTCGGCCACGCGCTTGCCCCACTGTACCCGCACGGCGCCTTCCACGTTGACTCGGCCCACCCAGCCCTGCAGCACCATCTTGTCGAGCAGGGTTTCCATTTCTTCGAAGCCCAGGCGCGTGCTGCGGCGAATGTCTGCCGCGCCGACCAGGGCCGAATCGGCGCAGTGGCAAGCCTGGTGCAGCACCTTCAGGATGGCGACGGCGTCGACGAATTCGCTGCCGGGCGCCGCCTCGTACCACCAGCGTTCGTATTTCACGACGGGCAAGGCGGCCACCAGCAAGGCGCCCACCAGGGTGATCATCCAGCTCAGGTAAATCCACACGAGGAACAGCGGCAAGGCGGCCAGCGCGCCGTAGATGCGCGAATACGTGGGGAATTCCTGGATGAATTCACCGAAGCCGCGCTTGGCCACCTCGAACGCCAGCGCCGCCAGCAAGCCGCCCCATGCCGCGTCGCGCCAGTCCACGTCGCGGTTCGGCACGGCGATGTACAGCAAGGTAAACGCCAGCATGGTCAGGCCGATCGACACCAGCGTGTAAAACACGGCGCCAAGGAAAGGCACGGCGCCCACCACGCCGCTGGTGGCCATGAAGAGGCGCGAGGTCACCGTCAGCGACACGCCCACCAGCAGCGGCCCCAGGGTGACGATGGCCCAGTACACCAGCAGACGCTTGGTCCAGCGGCGTTCCTGGCGCACCCGCCAGATGCGGTTGAAGACGCGTTCGATCAAGCCCATCATGCCCACCGAGGTGACGATCAGGGCACCCGCGCCGATGGCCGACAGCCGCGTGGCCTTCGAGGCGAACGTGGTCAGGTAGTCGAGGATGGTGTTCGATATCCCCTTGGGCATGACGCTTTGCACGAAATAATCTTCCAGCGCGTGGCGGAAGGTATTGAATAGCGGGAAAGTGGTGAAGATGGCCAGGGCCAGGGTCAGCAGCGGCACCAGCGCGAACACGGTGGCAAACGTCAGGCTGCCGGCCACTTGCGGCAGGCTTTCCTCGCGCACGCGGCGGCGCGCGAACTGCAGCAGGTCGCGCGTTTCGGACCACGTCAGGCCGCGCACCATGTCGGCACCGAGGTGCAAGGTGCGCCACAGGTATTTAAAGATGGGGAGTATATATTTTGAAAACATGTGCAAAATCAGAACGGCGCCATGACAGCAGTCGTATCAGGCTGTAAAGCGCCCTATAATACCAATGATGAAGCCAACCAATCTGATTATTCTCGTATTGTTTTATTCACGCCATGGCGCCACGCGCCAGCTGGCCGAGCTGATAGCCCAGGGAGTGGAAAGCGTGCCTGGCTGCGATGCGCGCCTGCGCACCGTGCCCGCCGTCTCCACGGTGACGGAAGCGACGGCGCCGGAAGTGCCGCTTGACGGCGCTCCGTATGTGGAACTGGAAGACTTGCAGGACTGCGCGGGCCTGGCCCTGGGGTCGCCCACGCGCTTCGGCAACATGGCCGCCGCCATGAAGTACTTCTGGGATGGCACGGCCAGCGACTGGCTGGCCGGCAGCCTGTCCGGCAAGCCCGCCTGCGTGTTCACGTCCACGGGCAGCCTGCACGGCGGCCAGGAATCGACTTTGCTGTCGATGATGATCCCCCTTTTCCATCACGGCATGCTGGTCATGGGCCTGCCCTACACGCACCCCGAACTGATGACGACGTCCACGGGCGGCTCGCCGTATGGCGCCACGCACTGGGCGGGCATCGATGGCGACAAGGCCCTGAGCGACGATGAAAAGCGCCTGGCCGTCGCCCTGGGCCGGCGCCTGGCGGAAAACGCCGCGAAACTGGCAGGCGCATGATGCACGGCACACTGCACAAGTATTTTCACTGGGGCGCCATCGCCAGCCTCGTCACCCTGACCATCTGGTGCCTGCTGTGGGAAACCGTCGTCGCGCCGCTGCAGCCGGGCGGCTCCTGGGTCGTCCTGAAAGCGGCGCCCCTGCTCATTCCCCTGTACGGCGTCATCAAGCGCGACGTCTACACCCTGCAATGGTCATCGATGGTGATCCTGCTGTATTTTACGGAAGGCGTGGTGCGCGGCTACAGCGACACGAATCCCGTCTCCGCCCTGATGGCCTGGGGCGAGGCGGCCATCGTCTGCATCTACTTCTTCTGCGCCGTGCTGTATCTGCGCCCGTATAAAAAGGCCGCCAAGCGCATGGCCAAAGAGCTGCTGGAAAAAGTAAATAAAGTGAGCATCAAGAAATGACTGAAAAAGCCGATTTCCTCGCCGCCTGCCGCGACCTGCTGGGCGAAGCCTACGTACTCACCCTGGAAGCCGACATGGCGCCCTTCCTCACCGACTGGCGCGACAGGTTTACCGGCAAGGCCCTGGCCGTGCTGCGCCCCGCCACGGTGGAGCAAGTGGCGGGCGTGCTGCGCGCCTGCGCGCAATGGCAAGTCCCCGTCGTGCCGCAAGGCGGCAATACGGGCCTGGTCCTGGGCAGCATCCCGGACGCCGCCGGCACGGCCATCGTGCTGTCGCTGGCGCGCCTGAACAGCGTCCGCGCGCTCGACCCCGTCAACCGTACCATCACGGTGGACGCGGGCTGTATTTTGCAAACCATCCAGGAAGCGGCGGCCGCCGCCGGCTGTTTGTTCCCCCTGTCGCTGGCGGCCGAGGGCAGTTGCACCATCGGGGGGAATCTGGCCACCAACGCGGGCGGCACGGCCGTGCTGCGCTACGGCAATACGCGCGAACTGTGCCTGGGCCTGGAAGTGGTCACGCCGCAAGGCGAGATCTGGAGCGGCTTGCGCGGCTTGCGCAAGGACAATACCGGCTACGATTTGCGCGACCTGTACATCGGCGCCGAAGGCACCCTGGGCGTCATCACGGGCGCCGTCATGAAATTGTATCCGCAGCCGAAAGCGTGCATCACGGCGCTGGCGGCCATGCCCTCGCCCGCCCACGCCCTGCGTCTATTAAGCCTGATGCAAGACCATTGCGGCGCCAGCCTGACGGGCTTTGAACTGATGTCGCAGTATTGTCTGCAACTGGTGGCCGAGCAGTTCCCGCAGCTGCCGCGTCCTTTCGCGGACGCCCACGGACAATACGTGCTGCTGGAATTATCGAGCAGCCAGTCCGAGGCGCACGCCGTGGAATTGCTGGAAGCGAGCATCGGCGCGGCCCTGGAGGATGAATTGATCGAGGACGCCGTCGTCGCCAGTTCCGTGGCGCAGTCCGAGGGATTATGGCAGCTGCGCGAGCACATTCCGCTGGCGCAGGCGCAGGCGGGCAAGAACATCAAGCACGATATCTCGCTGCCGATTTCCCGCATCGCCGACTTCATCAGCGTCACGGATGTGGCATTGGCAACGGCCTTCCCCGGCTGCCAGCTGGTGTGCTTCGGCCACCTGGGTGACGGCAACCTGCATTACAACGTGGCGCCGCCGCCCGGCATGACGGACCGCGACTTCCTGGCCAACCAGGACGCGATCAACCGCATCGTGCACGACCAGGTCCACGCTTTTGGTGGTTCGATTTCGGCCGAACACGGCATCGGCGCGCTGAAAAAGGACGATCTGGCGCATTATAAATCGCCGCTGGAATTGCAGCTGATGCGCGCCGTGAAGCAGGCGCTGGACCCGCAGAACATCATGAATCCGGGGAAGATATTGTGAAATCGCCGTCCTTCCTGCTCTGCGCCATGGTCTTGCTGGCTGGTTCCGCCAGTGCGCAGGACATCTACAAATGCGTGCAGGATGGCCAGACCAGCTATAGCGCCACGCCCTGCACGGGCGGCCAGCTGCAGATCCTGGAAATCCCCTCGCCCCCGCCTGCCGTCGACAAGGGCGCGGCCACGCGCCAGGAGCGGGTGGCCAGCCAGCTGGAAGCGGCACGCAAGAAGCAGGAAAATCTGGCAGACCAGGCGCGCGAACGGGCCGCCAGGCAGAAGGAAATACATGACAAGCATTGCGCCCAGCTGCGCCTCGATCAGAAATGGGCGGCGCAGGACGCCGTCGGCGCCGGCGACAGGAACCGCGACGCGGCGCAACTGAAAGCGCGGCGCGCCGGCGAACGCCTGGCCGTCGAATGTCTGAATTGAGTGCCCCGCTGGCCAGCCCGGCGACGACGCGCCTGCTGTCGCGCTGGCTGCTGCTGGGCGAGTGGCGCGCGCATCCCGTGCGCGCCTTCGTCGCCATCCTGGCCATCGCCATCGGCGTGTCGCTGGGCTTTGCCATCCATTTGATCAACGCGGCCGCCTTCAATGAATTTTCCACGGCCGTCAAAAGCCTGTCCGGCCAGGCCGACGTGCAGGTGGCCGGGCGCGAAGCGCTGTTCGACGAAAGCATCTATCCTTGGCTGGCGCAGCGCGACGGCGTGGCCGTGGCTTCGCCCGTGCTGGAACTGCAAGCTAGCGTGGCCGGCAAGCAGGATGGCGGCCCGCTGCACATCCTGGCGCTCGATGTCTTCCGCGCCGGCTTCATCTCACCCGACCTGATCGGCGCGCCCGCCGAGGGCCAGCCTTTCGACACCCTGGCCGACGACGCCATCTTTTTGTCCCCGGCCGCCTTGCGCTGGCTCGGTGTGGCGCAGGGCGACACGATTGCCCTGCAATCGGGCACGGGCCAGGTGCCGCTGCGCGTGGCCGGTTCGCTGCAGCGCGCGCGCGCCGGCCAGCGCATCGCCGTCATGGATATCGGCGCGGCGCAGTGGCGTTTCAACAAACTGGGCAAGCTGTCGCGCATCGATCTGAAACTGCGCCAGGGCGTCAACCGCGACGCCTTCCAGGCCGATCTCGCGCGCGCACTGGAAGCGCAGTATCTGGGCCGTTTCCAGGTGGGCCAGCCGAATGACGAAAACCAGAATAGCCGCAACAATAACCTCAGCCGCGCCTACCGGGTCAACCTGACGGTGCTGGCCCTCGTCGCCCTGTTTACCGGGGCGTTCCTGGTGTTTTCCACGCAGGCGCTGTCCGTCATCCGCCGCCGCGGCCAGTTCGCGCTGCTGCGCGTGCTGGGCATGGAGCGGGGACAATTGCTGCGCCAGGTGCTGCTGGAAGGCGCCAGCCTGGGCGTGGTCGGCGCTGGCCTGGGCATCGCCGGCGGTTATGCCATGGCGGCCGTGGCCCTGCGCTTTTTCGGCGGCGACCTGGGCGCCGGCTATTTCGCGGGCGTGCAGCCGCAGGTGCAATTCACGCCCGTCGCCGCCTTTGTTTACTTTGCCCTCGGCCTCGGTGTCGCCTTGCTGGGCTGCGCGGCGCCCGCGCTGGAAGCGGCGCGCGCCGCCCCCGCCATCGCCCTGAAATCGGGCAGCGAGGAAGTCGTGACGACGCGCCTGGCGAAAACCTGGCCCGCGCTCGCTTGTTTGCTGCTGGCCGGCGTATTGACATTCCTGCCGCCCGTGTTCGAACTGCCCCTGTTCGGCTACTTATCCATCGCGCTGCTGCTGATCGGCGCCATCGCCCTGATGCCGCAGCTGGCCGCCGTCGTCTTCCGCGTCCTGCAGCGCGCCTGGCTGCGCACGGACACGAGCAGCCACGCGCCCGTGCGCAGCCTGACCCTGGCGCGCCTGGCGAACGCCTCGGGCCAGGCCGGCATCGCGCTCGGTGGCGTGCTGTCGAGTTTTAGCCTGATGGTGGCGATGGCCATCATGGTGTCGAGTTTCCGTGTCTCCGTCGACGACTGGCTGCTGCAGATCTTGCCGGCCGACGTGTATACGCGCACGACCGCCAGCGGCGGCACGGCGGGCCTGAACCCGCGTGAACAAGCCGCCATCAGCGCCCTGCCCGGCGTGGCCAGGGTGGATTTTCAGCGTCTGCGCTCGCTGTCGCTGGCGCCCGACCGCCCCAACGTGATGCTGCTGGCGCGCCCCATCAATTTGCCAGACCCGGGCAAAAGCATGGTACTGGTGGGCGAGACGCTGCCTGTGCCAGCGGGCGCGAAACCGGTCTGGCTGTCCGAAGCGGCGGCCGACCTGTACAACGTCAAGCCTGGCCAGCAGATCGCCCTGCCGCTGGCGGGCGGCCTGCACCAGTTCTTCGTCGCCGGCATCTGGCGCGACTATGCGCGCTCGTCCGGCGCCATCCAGATGCCGCTGGACGACTACCGCGCGCTGACGGGCGACCAAGACGTGAGCGATGCGGCCCTGTGGCTGGGCAAGGACGCCACGGGCGACGAGCTGCAGCAGCGCCTGAAGGCCCTGCCGTTTGGCGCCAGCCTGGAAGTGTCGAACCCCTCGGCCATCCGCGCCCTGAGCCTGCAGATCTTCGACCGCAGCTTCGCCGTCACGTATTTATTGGAAGCGATCGCCATCGTCATCGGCCTGTTCGGCGTGGCCGCCACGTTTTCCGCGCAGACCCTGGCGCGCGCGCGCGAATTCGGCATGCTGCGCCACGTGGGCGTGACGCGCGGGCAGATCTTGTCCATCCTGGCACTGGAAGGCGGCGCGCTGACGGCGCTGGGCATCGCCACCGGTTTTGTCCTGGGCCTGTTGATCAGCTTTGTGCTGGTCTTCATCGTCAACCCGCAATCGTTCCACTGGACCATGCAGCTGCACTTGCCGTGGCCTTTGATCGCCAGCGTGGCCGCCGCCCTGCTGACGGCAGCGGCCTTGACTGCCCTCATCGCGGGCAGGCAAGCCCTGTCCGCTGGCCCCATCCGCGCCGTCAGGGAGGACTGGTAATGCGTCATATTTCCATCTTGTTGCTTGCGCTGGCCTTGCCTGCCTTGGCCGCGCCGCCCGCCTTCGCCCCCGTCACGCCGCTGCCGGCCGGTCAGACGCTGCGCCTGCCGCACGACTTCGGCGCCCATCCCGCCTATAAAACGGAATGGTGGTACGCCACGGGCTGGGTCAAAACCGCCGGCGGCGAGCAACTGGGCTACCAGGTGACCTTCTTTCGCAGCGCCACGGCCACCGACGCGGACAACCCCAGCACCTTCGCACCCAAGCAGCTGATCATCGGCCATGCGGCCCTGTCCGACCCGAAGGTGGGCAAGCTGCTGCACGACGAGAAAAGCGCGCGCGAGGGCTTCGGCCTGGCCTACGCCAAGGTGGGCGACACGGACGTCAAACTCGACGACTGGCGCATGCAGCGGCAGGCCGATGGCAGCTACCGGGTCAGCCTGGCCGCGCGCGATTTTCAATTGCAACTGACCCTGGCCCCCACCCAGGCCGTGCTGCTGCAGGGTGACGGCGGCTACTCGCGCAAGGGCGCGCGGCCCGCGCAATCGAGCTACTACTACAGCGAGCCGCAGCTGCGAACGACGGGCACGATCGCGCGCGCGGGCGGCAAGGCCGAAGCGGTGACGGGCACCACCTGGCTCGATCACGAGTGGTCCAGCCAGGTGCTCGATGCGGATGCCAGCGGCTGGAACTGGATAGGCGCCAACCTCGATGACGGCGGCGCGCTGATGGCCTTCCAGATCCGCAGCAAGACAGGTGCTAAACTATGGGCGCACGCGACATGGCGCGATGCGTCCGGCAAGATGACGCAGTTCGCTCCCGGCGACGTCGATTTCACGCCCACGCAGCTGTGGCGCTCGCCACGCACGCAGGCCCAGTACCCGGTCGCCACCGAGATCCGCACCGGTCCCACGCGCTGGCAGATCAAGCCGCTGCAAGCGGACCAGGAACTCGATTCGCGCCGCTCGACGGGGGCCGTGTACTGGGAAGGCGCCGTGACGGTGGAGCGCGATGGCCTGCCCGTGGGCCGCGCCTACCTGGAAATGACGGGCTATGTGCAACCGATGAAGTTATAAACAGTACCGCAAGCAAAAAGTAAATCAAAGCGAAAACCAATGACAACCAGCACAGAAACAGGCAGCACGAGTACCACAACCGCCACAGCCACTCCCGACACCGGCACCAGCCGCGAACTGAAGAAAGGCAGCCTGGCCGCCTTCAAGGGCTTGATGCCCTTTCTGACGCCGTACCGCAGGCAGTTCTTCCTGGCCGGTATCGCGCTGGTGGTGGCTGCCGCCTCGACCCTGGCCATCCCCGCCGCGTTCAAGCAGA
The DNA here is from genome assembly GCF_002813325.1 of Janthinobacterium sp. 64. Taxonomy (NCBI): domain Bacteria; kingdom Pseudomonadati; phylum Pseudomonadota; class Betaproteobacteria; order Burkholderiales; family Oxalobacteraceae; genus Janthinobacterium; species Janthinobacterium sp. 64. Next base: position 1,215,998 of record NZ_PHUG01000001.1, read on the forward strand.
TGATCGACCTGGGTTTCGGCGGCGCAGCCGGTTCCAAGAGCATCCAGCACGTCGACCTGGTCTTCCTGGCCCTGTTCGGCGTGGCGTCCATCCTGGCGCTGGCCACGGCGGCGCGTTTCTATACGGTGTCGTGGCTGGGCGAGCGCGTCACGGCCGACATCCGCAGCGCCGTGTACCGCCACGTCGTCACGCAAAGCCCGGCATTCTTTGAAACCACGCAGACGGGCGAAGTGCTGTCGCGCATCACCACCGACACGACCCTGATACAGGCCGTGGTCGGCACCAGCATCTCCATGGCGCTGCGCAACGTGCTGCTGTTCCTCGGTGGCCTGGTGATGCTGTTCGTCACCAGCGCCAAGCTGGCCGGCATCATCATCGGCCTGTTGATCCTGGTCGTCGTGCCCATCATCGTGTTTGGCCGCCGCGTGCGCAAGCTGTCGCGCGACTCGCAGGACCGCATCGCCGACGCGTCGGCCATGGCCGGCGAAATCCTCAACGCCATGCCCACCGTGCAGGCGTTTACGCACGAGAAAATCGAATCGAAACGCTTTGGCGACTCCGTTGAAGGCGCCTTCATGACGGCCATGCGCCGCATCCGCGCCCGCGCCCTCCTGACCATGATCGCGATTTTGCTGGTCTTCGGCACCATCGTCTTCGTGCTGTGGCTGGGCGCGCGCGCCGTGCTGGAAGGCTCGATGACGGGCGGCGATCTGGGCCAGTTCATCCTGTACGCGTCCATCGTCGCCGGCGCCATCGGCGCACTGTCTGAAGTGATGGGCGAAGCGCAGCGCGCCGCCGGCGCCACCGAGCGCCTGCTGGAACTGATGGCCGTCAAATCGGAAATCGAGTCGCCCCTCACGCCGCTGCCGCTGCCTGCGCGCGCGGCGAACGGCGCTTCGCTGTCGCTGGACGATGTCATGTTCTCGTATCCGTCGCGCCCGGATACTGCCGCGCTGGACCACGTCAGCCTCGACATCCGCGCCGGCGAAACGGTAGCCGTCGTCGGTCCGTCGGGCGCCGGCAAGACCACGCTGTTCCAGCTGTTTTTACGTTTTTATGACCCGCAAAGCGGCAGCATCCGCCTCGATGGCGTCGATATCAAGCAGCTCGACCTGCACACCCTGCGCGACGCCATCGGCATCGTGCCGCAAGATACCGTGATCTTCTCGGCTGACGCCATGGAAAACATCCGCTATGGGCGCGCCGGCGCCAGCGACGAGGAAGTGATTGCGGCTGCGAAAATGGCGGCCGCCCACGAATTCATCGAGCGCCTGCCGAACGGCTACAAATCCTTCCTCGGCGAACGGGGCGTGCGCCTGTCCGGCGGCCAGCGCCAGCGCATCGCCATCGCCCGCGCCCTGCTGAAAAACCCGCCGCTGCTGCTGCTCGACGAAGCGACCAGCGCGCTGGACGCGGAATCGGAACGCCTGGTGCAAAAAGCGCTGGAAGCGGCCATGGTGGGCCGCACCACCGTCATCATCGCGCACCGCCTGGCCACCGTGCAGCGGGCCGACCGCATCATCGTCATGGAAGATGGCAAGATCGTCGAGACGGGCACGCACGCTTCGCTGGTCGCCCTGGGTGGCATTTACGCCAATTTGGCGGCCCTGCAATTCCATCACGTACAGCTCAATCCTGCAGAATAATCATGAACGCACTTTTTCACGCCAACCTGGGCATCACCGATTTCTGGACCTTTTTACTGGGGACCATCTTCATCGTCATCCTGCCCGGCCCCAATTCCATGTACGTGCTGTCGGTGGCCGCCCAGCGCGGCGTGCGGCCCGCCTACCAGGGCGCCTTCGGCATCTTCGCCGGCGACCTGATATTGATGGTGCTGTCGGCCTGCGGCGTCGCGTCCCTGCTGAAAGCCAGCCCGGCCCTGTTCTACGTCGTGAAATACATCGGCGCGGCCTATCTGGGCTGGATCGGCCTGCAAATGCTGATCGGTTGCTGGCGCAAGCTGCGCGCGCCAGCTCCCGCTGAAGGCGAAGCGGCGGCGGCAACGGCCCCCGTGAAGGAAAGCGACCCGTTCCGCAAGGCCCTGATCATCAGCCTGATGAACCCGAAAGCGATCCTGTTCTTCATCTCGTTCTTCATCCAGTTCGTCGACCCGGCCTTTGCCAAGCCCGTGCTGTCCTTCATCGGCCTGGGCCTGATTTGCCAGGTGATCAGCTTTAGCTATCTGACGGCCATCATCTTTGTCGGCGCGCGCCTGGCCGACACCTTCCGCCGCCGTCGCCGCCTGTCGGCCGGCATGGGCGGCGGCGTGGGCGCCATGTTCATCGGCTTCGGCGCGAAACTGGCCACCGCCACCCTGTAAGGAACTGCCTTGACCGAGCTCGAACTGCGCCAGCGCTGCCACACCGTCCTGCCGGGCCACCGCCAGCCCACGCCAGCGGCCACCTTCGCCGCCATGGCCGCCTGGTGCGAGGCCAACGACATCGCGCACGACACCTATGGCGAAGGCGCGCTGATCGAGCAATTCGAAAACAAGGTCGCCGGCCTGCTCGGCTTCGAGGCGGCCGTGTTCTGCATCACGGGCACCATGACGCAGGTCACGGCCCTGCGCCTGGCCTGCCAGGATCGCGGTTCGCGCCTGGTGGCGCTGCATCCCACCTCGCACATCCTGCGCCACGAGCGGGGCAACCATGAATTGCTCGACCACTTCAAGGGTTTGACGATCGGCGACCCGCACCGTCCGTGGACGGTGGACGATTTGCGCGCCGTGCCCGATGCGCTGGGCGCGGCCCAGGTCGAACTGCCGATGCGCGAAATCGGCGGCCAGTGCCCGTCCTGGGATGACTTGAATGACATCAAGCGCCACTGCCGCGACAACAACATTCATCTGCACATGGATGGCGCGCGCCTGTGGGAGGCGCAAGGGGGTTTCCAGCACCCCCTGCCCGCCATCTGCGACGGTTTTGACTCCGTCTACGTGTCGCTGTACAAGGGCATCGGCGGCCTCGGTGGCGCCATGCTGGCCGGCAGCCGCCCCTTTGTCGAACGGGCGCGCGAATGGTTCCGCCGCCAGGGCGGCAACATCGTGCACCGCACACCCTACGTGGTGGCCGCTGCCATGCAGTTCGACGCGCGCCTCGCCGCCATGCCCCGCTATTTCGAACGCACGCAGTGGCTGTACGCGCTGCTGCGCGATTTTCCATCGATTGCCGTCAATCCCGCCGCCCCGCACGCCAACATGCTGCACCTGCACTTGCCCGTCTCGCGCGAGCGGGCCATCGCCATCCGCAACCAGGTGGCCGCAGACCATGGCATCTGGCTGTTCGGCCGCGCCAGCCACGCCGCCCTGCCAGGGCGCAGCGTGGTGGAATGGTATGTGGGAGATAATTTGCTGGAAATGCCCGACGACAGCGTGCGGCTGGCCTTGACCTTGCTGGATCGGGCGATGCGCGCTATGGAATGAGCATGGTAGGTCGGGTTAGCGCGCAGCGCGTAAGCCGACAACTTCCGCGCTACCACAAAGTAAAACCCTTGAAAGGCTGGGGTCAGTCCCTGCGGGATCGGAATGTCCGCCATTGGCGCACATTCCCCCGAAGGGTCTGACCCCCATGCACCCAAAAAAAAGCGCCCGAAGGCGCTTTTTTTCTTTCATGGCGGCCGGGTTGGCCGCCACTACCTGCTTAGAACTTGTAGTTGTAAGCGAGACCGATCAACTGCATGCGGGTCTTGAACAGGCCCTTGGTGGTTTCACCGTTGCCGGTGCAGCCATGGGTCACCGGCGAGCAGAGATTCTTGTAGTTGACGTCAGCATCCTTGAAGTCGATATAGCTGTAAGCCAGATCGAGCGAGGAATTGGCGTTCAGCTTCCAGTTCGCGCCGACCGAGTACTGCATGCGGTCGCTGTCCGGCAAGGCTGGATGGCGCAGCTCGGCGCTGCGCACCGGTGCCTGGTCATGCGCGATACCGGCGCGCAGCATCAGGCTCTCGCTGTACTTGTAGTTGGTGCCCAGCGACACGCGGTAAGTGTCTTTCCAGTTCTGGCGAATGCGCTCGGCGCCTTCGGCCGTCGGCGGGAACTGGATGTCCAGATTTTCCAGGCGCGAAGTGCGGGTCCAGGTGACGTCGCCCATCAAGGCCCAACGATCATCCATCTGGTGGAAGGCGTTGACCGACAGGGTTTCCGGCGTGCGCAATTCGACCAGCGCCTTCGAGTTGACCTTGCCCGATGCGGCGCTGATGAAGCCATTCACGGCCGCGTTGTTCGACACTTGCGAGAAGTCCCAGATCGTGTCGCCTTTCAGCTTGTGCGAAATCGACGAACGGTAGGAAATGCCGAAACGCGTGCCTTCATTAAGCTGGTACAGATAGCCCAAGTTGAAGCCGAAGCCCCAATCGTTTCCATCCATCTTTGCATGACCATCGTTGAGCACGCCCATCAGGGTGGTCTTCGCAGCACCAGCGGCGGCAAGCCCCTGCTTCAAGGCGATATTATTCAGAAATGCAGCCGATGCTTTAGCTGTATCAGGATTCTGGTTGAGGGTATACACGGTCCCCGCCACATCCACTCCCTGACCCAGTTCGGCCTTCATGTATTCCGCCGTGATGCCGAAACCGAACGAGTGGTGCTGGTCCAGTTTGAACGCCACGGAAGGATTCAGGGCAATGGCTTCGAGCTTGATGTTGGTAATCGCATAGCGGCCATACCAGTCATTGCCATAGTCGAGCTTGGCGCCATATGGCACGAACAGACCAGCGCCGACGGTCCATTGATCATTGATCTTTTTGCTGGCATACAGAGCAGGCGCAACCACGGCGTCCGGGGCGTAATCTTTCGCCCCAGTAAAAGGCTGGCGATTTCCCTTGGAGAACGGTTTCGAACCCGTATCCTGGTAGGTCGAATGCGGCACCACCAAAGTGCCGCCGCCAACGAACTGCGTGCCTTCCAGGCGCGACAGGCCGGCCGGGTTGTAGAAAATGGTCGACGCGTCGGCCGCTTCGGCGCCGCTGGCGTCGGCCGTGCCCTGGGCTGACACGCTCTGCGAGCCAAAACGATAGCCGGAAGCCTGGGCGGTGGAAGCGAAGCCGGCACATGCGACGGCGATCAGGAGGGGCAGATATTTATGTTTCAAGTTAGTCTCTCTTTATTATATGAAGTGTCTTCGTCACATTGTCTCGGGTAGCTCAACCTCACCCGTCCTGCACTGTTCTTGCCGCCGTGAACTCCAATTCACTGACGGCATGAGCGAAGCATATAATATTTTTTGAAAAAAAGCGAACGTTCGCTCTTTTTATGAAACAGCGTTGTTTTTCTCTCTCATCACGAGCTTCTACAGTGCCAGCGCAGGCGCTGGAAGCGGTATCAGAAAGCGCTGCTGCATCAGCGCCAGCATCTGTTCGGCCGGCACGGGGCGCGAAATGAAATAGCCCTGCACTTCGTTGCATTGCAGCGCGCGCAGGATGTCGAGCTGCTCGCGCGTCTCCACCCCTTCGGCCACCACGCTCATGCCCAGCGCATGGGCCATCGACAGGATGGCGCGCACGAAGACCTCGCCCTGCTCCGAGCGGCCCAGCTCCATGGTGAAGGCGCGGTCGATCTTCAAGCCATCCATGGCGAACTTCTGCAGCTGCGACAGCGACGAGTATCCGGTGCCGAAATCGTCGACCAGCAGGCGCACGCCCAGCGCGCGGATGGCCGACAGCTGCTCCACGGCGCGGTTCTGTTCATCCATCATGGCCGACTCCGTGATTTCCACCTCGATCAGCCGCGCATCGATCCGGTGGCGCGTCAGTGCGGACGCCAGCACCTGGTGCACGTCGCCGCGGCCGAACTGGCGCGCCGAGACGTTGATCGAGACGGGCACCAGTTCCAGCCCGCTCGCCTGCCAGCGCGCCATCTGCAGGCACACCTTTTCGATGACGACTTCGCCCAGCTGCGAAATCAGGCCGCTGCTCTCGGCTACGGGAATGAATTCCAGCGGCGGCACCATGCCGTGCTGCGGATGGAGCCAGCGCACCAGCGCCTCCATGCTGCACAGCTGGCCGCTCATGGCGTCGACGCGCGGCTGGTAGACGACGAGGAACTGGTCCTGCTCCAGCGCCGCCACCAGGCTTTGCTCGAGTTCGCGGCGGTTGCGGATGGTTTCGAACAGTTCCGGCTGGAAGAAGCGGTGATGGCCCTTGCCGGCCACTTTCACCGCATACATGGCGATGTCGGCATTCTTCAGCAGCACTTCCGTATCGGCCCCGTCGCGCGGATACAGGCTGATGCCGATCGAAGCGCCCATCTTGTGGCGTTCGCTGCCCAGGTAAAACGGCTCGTCGAAGGCGATGGCGATGCGCTGCGCCACCTGTTCTGCGCGGCTGTCGTCTTCCACCGGGTCGAGCACGACGACGAATTCATCGCCGCCCAGACGCACCACGTGATCGCCCGGCCGCAGCACGGCCTTCAGGCGCAAGGAGGCGGCGCGCAGCACCTTGTCGCCCTCGGCGTGGCCCTGCGTATCGTTGATATCCTTGAAGCCGTCGAGGTCGATGAACAGCAGCGCCAGCATCTGCCGCGCGATGGCGGCGCGGCCCAGGGCGCCGGGCAGGAATTGCTGCAGCCAGTAGCGGTTGGGCAAGCCCGTCAAGCCATCTTCATTGGCCAGGCGGCGCAAGTCGCGCTCGTGCTCTTTGGCCGTGCTGATGTCTTGCAGGGTGACGGCCAGGCGGTCGCCGCTGCGCACCAGGCGCCGGCGTATCCAGCGCAGCTTGAAGGGATTGCCATCCGGCAGTTCGATCTCTTCCTCGGAAAAGCCGGACTGCATGGCGGCCCGGTAGTTATGGATCAGGTCGCGGAAATACGGCTCATGGGCGCGCGACTGCAATCGCATGCCCAGCAATTGTTCGCGGCGCACGCCGAAGTAGCCGGCGCCCGGCTCGTTGCAGTCGACGATCTCGAAGTCGAGGATGCTGCCATCCGTGCCGCGCAGGGCGGCAATGATGTAAAAGCCGTCGCTCGTGCCTTCGGTGGCCATGCGGTAAGCGTTGCGCACACCTTCGGACTGGTGGTGGCGCCATGCCAGGCGCAGCGACAGCACGGTGGCGACGGCGGCAAAGGCCAGCAGCAGCACGGTGACGGCCAGCGCGATGCCGATGTAAATGGTGCGCGTTTCTTCGTAGGGGTGCAACATTTCGCCGTCCGACAGGCCGACCACGGCCGTAAACGGATAGGCTTTCAGCGCCTGCCAGCCGACATAGCGGCTTTGTTTGTCGGAAAAAGCGATCCTGCCGCCCGAATGCATGGCGCCGCTCTCCGTTTCCAGGAAGCTGGTGTCGAGAAACGGCGTGCCTTCACTGTTCTGTGTCGGCAGGACGCGCGCGCCGAGGCGCGTGCTGAACAGCTCGCCCTCTTCACCCACCATGGCGGACATGCCGAACTTGCCGAAATTGACACTATTATAGAATTCGCAAAAATAACTGGAATGAAGGGAAATGAGCAGCACGCCGTCAAAATTGCCATCCTCGTCTTCCAGCCGGCGCGTGAAATGCACGAGGCTCTCGTCGGCGCCGGGCAGCGTGGCCTCGCTGGCTGCATTGGCCTTCCCCAGCGCGATGCGCAGCGCGCTGGAATTGCTGCGCCAGTGGCGCAGCAGGAAATCGCTGCGCTCGTTGACGCGCAGACGCTGCAACGGCGCCGTGGCCGTCACGGGGTGGCCCTTGCGGTCGAGGATGGCGACGATGGCAAATTGCGGCAAGGCATACATGCCCTGCGTCTTCAATTGATCGAGGCGCAACTGGCCGCGCGAGTTTTCCCACTCATACTTGAGCTGCAAGGTCAGCTGGTCCATCTGTTCCAGGGTGCGCAGCAGATACTGGCCATATGCTTTCGACAAGGAAGACACGCTGTCGAGCGCCTGTTGCTGCGCCACCTTCTTTTCCGCCTCCAGCTGCAGCAAGGTGGCCGTCCACAGTACCGCGCACAGGACCAGCCCAAGCAGGGGCCAGGCCAGGATCAGGCGCAGGTTAGCCTTGAGAAAATCGGCCCTGCTCATCTCCGCCACGGCGCCGTTATTATTATTTACAAATTGTCGCAAGAACATCGTCCAGCATCTGCCGTTTCTGTGTATTTCTTGAAGGACACACAAATTACCACAGAGTCATGTTTACAGGTGAAACGGCAGCGCATTTATATGTGCGGACGGCAGCCCGCCTGTCGCGCCTGCGTTACAATCACCATCCTTACCGTTGGAGAAATACATGCAGCAATATCAAGATTTGATCAAGACCGTGCTCGAAACGGGCAGCTGGCAAGACAACCGCACGGGCATCCGCACCCTGAGCGTGCCGGGCGCCATGATGCGTTTCGACTTGGCCAACGGCAACTTCCCTGCCGTGACAACCAAGAAACTGGCTTTCAAATCCGTGATCGGCGAATTGTGCGCCTTCCTGCGCGCCTCGCGCAACGCGGCCGAGTTCCGCGCGCTGGGCTGTAAAGTCTGGGACCAGAACGCCAATGAAAACGCGCAATGGCTGGCCAATCCCTACCGCGAAGGCGAGGATGACCTCGGTCCCGTGTACGGCGTGCAATGGCGCCAGTGGCCCGCCTATAAACTGCTGGACGCCGCCCAGCCCGCGCAGATCGCCGACGCGCAAGCGAACGGCTTTACCTTGATCGCCCCCATAGTCGAGGATGGCGTGCAAAAAGTACTGCTGTACAAGGCCGTCGACCAGTTGCGCGAATGCCTCGATACCATCATGACGAACCCGGGCAGCCGGCGCATCCTGTTCCACGGCTGGAACCCGGCCGTGCTGGACGCCGTCGCCCTGCCCGCCTGCCACTTGCTGTACCAGTTCATCCCGAATGCCAGCACGCGCGAAATCTCGCTGTGTTTATATGTACGCAGCAACGATATCGGCCTGGGCACGCCGTTCAACATCGCCGAAGGCGCGGCCCTGCTGCACCTGGTGGCGCGCCTGACGGGCTACACGCCACGCTGGTTCACCTACTTCATCGGCGACGCGCACATCTATGAAAACCACCTCGACATGGTGGAAGAACAATTGAAGCGCACACCGTTCCCGGCGCCGCGTTTCGTCATTTCCGAGCGCGTGCCCGACTATGCGAAAACGGGCAAGTACGAGCCGGAATGGCTGGAAAAGATCGAGCCGTCGGACTTCTCGCTGGAAGGCTATGAACACCATGCGCCCATCAAGGCGGCGATGGCCGTCTGATGGCGGTCGCACCGCTGGCTGCGCTGCACCGCAAGCTGTTTGACGAAACGGATGGAGTCAAGTTTTCCAAACTGAAAGACCGGCTGCTGAAAAAACACGCCAGCGATGACCGGCTGGCCGTGCTCGATATCCTGACGGCGTATGCGCGCGATGGACAACTGCTGCACTGGCGCAGTTTTTTGATGAGCGATATCGTGCATCTGGTGGAAGGCAGTCAACATGCGGCCTTTTTCGCCTGGGCTCTGGAGCAGCCCGAGCTGGCCTACCGGGCCGTCGATGGCTTGCTGAAAAGCATAGGCGTGGACGCATATGCGCCGCTGGTGGCGCTGGCAGCGTCCGGCGCCACGCGCCTGGAAGTGCGCGCCAAGGCGATCAAGAGCCTGGCCGTGTTCAGCCGCCAGCCGTTCGATGCGGGCTTGCCTGCCGATCCCGGCCACTGGAAGGCAGAGCAGCTGCGACTTTGCGCCGTGCTGGCCTGGCAAGCGGATGGCTACCCGGACGGCTTAGGCTACAAGGCGCCCGCCAGGCATTTCTCGCTGACCCAGCCACTGTCGCGCCTGGAAAAGGCAGCCGCCTTCCTGGAACGACAACTGGCGCTGCGGCGCCAGCGCGAACAGGACCTGGCGCAACCGTCGAACTGGCTGACGGTCGCCAGCGCCGGGGACATGGCCGCCATCGACGCACACTGGGTATTGCCGGAGATATACCGCCGCTTCCTGGAATGGTATTCGCCGCTGCGCGTGCATGTCGACGGCAAGCGTTTCCCGCAGGGCCTGCACCTGTACGGCGCGGCCGAGCTGGTGAAGGCCCAGCACGGCTACTCCGTCCATCCCGAGCGCCATCACGCAATCGCGGGCTGGCCGCCGAAGCTGGTGGTAATTGCCGATGCGGGCGGCGACCCGTACTGCGTGCATCTGGAAGAAAGAAGCATCGACGGCGACTTGCCCGTGTACCGCGCCGAACATGGCACGGGAGAATGGCGCTTCGAGCTGCATACGGACGATTTCATCGACTTCCTGCACGAGATCGCGCTAGCGGCCTAGCCGGCTTCGCCTCCCGCTCCGCCCGGGCCGGGACCGCCAGGGCCGCCTGGCCCCCGTCCGCCCGGCGGACCGAAGCGCGGTTCCCGTTCGCCCTCTTTCGCCGCCGAGGTGGCGCCGCCGAGGCGGTAGGACAGCCCCACATAAATCATGCGTCCATCGAAGCGCCGCGTGCTCGTCTCGCGCAGCGAGGCGCTGTTGATGACGGTTTCCATCTTGTTGCTGCTGAACACATCGGTCACATTCATGACCAGGCTCAGCTGCGGCGTCACCGTGTGGCGCCAGCTCACATTCAAGGTATTGTTCGGCGAGCGGTAGCCCTGGCCGGACAGCGTCTTGCCCTGCATTTGCAGGGCCAATTGCAGCTGATTGGCCGCATCGAACTGGTAATTGAGGCGCGCGCGGCCGCTCAGGGCATTCGCCGTGCGCGTGCTGCGGTTGCCCAGGTCGTCGGAACTGGTCTGCTGGCTGCGCGCCAGGTTGCCGCTCGTGTTCAGGGTCAGCGACGGCGTCAGCTTGCCGCTGACGCTGAACTCCAGGCCGCTCGAATGGCTGCCTGCGCCGTTTTCGCGCGTGGTCAAGAGCACATTGTCGCTGATAAAGTAGCGGTAATCGACGATGGCGTCCGTGTCGCGCCGGTGGTAGGCGCGCAAGCTGCTTTCCAGGCCCGCGATCTTCGTTTCATAGCCAATCTCGAAGGAATCCGTCTGCGTGGGTTTCAGCTTGGGGTTGCCGGCCGACACATTGAACTCATCGCGGTAGACCACGTACGGATTCAGGTCGCCCGCGTTCGGGCGGCGCAGGCGGTGTGCATAGCTGAAGCGCACATTGCTCTCGTCGCTGACCTTGTAGGTGGCGAACAGGCTGGGAATGTAGTTGACGTAATTATTATTCGCCTCGATGCCGCTCGTAATCTGGCGCACGTTCAAGTCCGTGTATTCGGCGCGCAAGCCGGCCAGCGCGCCCCAGCGTTCGCTCAGGCGCATCTGGTAGGAGCCGTACAGCGCGATGGTGCGCTCGTCGAGCTCGAAACGGTTGCTGCGCATGGGGTTGACGGTCTCCGCCAGGCTGGCCGGGTGGATGTCCGTATATAAGGTATCGAAACTGCTCTTGTTGTCGGCCACCTTGTAGCCCAGCTTGGCCGTGCCGCCCGCCAGCGGACGCTCGTAGTCGCCGCTGAAGTCGACGATGCGGTTGCCCGTCTCGCTATGCTGGCGCGCGCGGCTGTCGAAGGCATGCACGGGCGCGACCGCGTAGGTATTGGCGTAATCGCTGTCGCTCTCGTTGGTCGACGACGATACGCGCAAGTCGATTTTGAGGGTTTCGCCCGGCAATTCGCCCTTGTGGTCGTAGCGCGCGCCCCAGCTGGCGTTGCGGCTGTCGCCATTGCGCACGGTGCTGCGCACATAGTCGCCGACGGTGCTGCCCGTGCTGTCGCCGTTGATGTAGCGGTCGAGCGAGCGCTGGTCGTTGCTGCGCCCGTTATACGACACGCTGGCGGCCAGGGTGTCATTGGCGTTCAGGTTGTAATTGACGGTGCCGTGCAAGCCCAGCGAGTCATTCAAGCCATTGTTGCTGGATTGCTGGCTGCTGGGAGCGAACGCGTCTGTGCCGCGTTCCAGGCGTTCGCGGCTGACCTCGCCCACGGAATTGCGGCCGTCGTGGCGCACATTGATGCCACCCTGGTAGCCCCACGGGCCTTCGTTGTAGGTGCCGGACACGGCACTGTTGTAGCGCCCCGCGATGCCCGCATTCGCGTTGACGGTGGCAAAGCCGCCCGGCTTGCGGTTGCGCCGCATCACCAGATTCAGGATGGGGCCACCACCGGCCTCGTTGCCGAACTGGGCACCGGGATTGTTGATCACTTCCACCGATTCGATATCGTCGGCCGCCATGGCGTTCAGGGTGGCGCCGCGCGCATCGCCCTGCAGCATGGCCGACGGCTTGCCATCGATCAAAATCTGCACATTGCTGCTGCCGCGCAAGGACACGGAACCGTCGGGATCGACGGCCACGGACGGTACGTTGTTGAGCGCATCGGCCGCCGTGCCATTGCTGCTGCCCACGTCGGACTTGACGTCGTAGACTTGCCGGTCGATGCGGCCCGTGGGACGTTCGGCCGTCACGCTGACGGAAGGCGTAGACTCGGCGGCGGGCGCCTTGGCTGGTGCAGGCTTGACGACGGTGTCGCCGCTGGTGGTCGTGGTTTGGGCCTGGACAGCGGCACCGGAGACGAGCAGGCTGCCGCCCGCCAGACAGTGAAAGAGGATTTTATGCATTTGCTTAAAAAATAATGGAGACGCTACGGATGAGGCGCTACGCCGCGGCGTGAGGGCACAGTGAAAGCATGCCACGACTCCCTTGCGCAAAGCAAATGCGAACCATTGTTATTTACTTCAATTTACAAATCTCTTGCACTTGTGGTCATACAGCCTCATCCGATGACCTTTGCCCCACCTTTACGCTACCTGAGCAAGCCATTGCCGCGCGCCAGTTTCAGCCAGCCCGGATATTCCGTCATCAATAAATCATACAGCTCTGCATCGCTGTGCTCGTCGGGCGAGCTGACGGAAAAGTAATTGGCGTTGTCGACCAGGCGGCCCTGCAATTCGTCGAGTTTTTCCAGGAAGGGGAAGTCGGAATCGGCAAAGGCGGCGAGAAACTTGCTTTTCGACTTGCGTCCCTTGCCGATGCCCATGAATTGCCAGAAGATCGGCTCATTGCTGGCCCAGCGCAACTGCTTCTCCGTTGTCGCCTGGTCGCTGGTGCCGCCGTCGGTGACGAACATCACGTACACGGGCAGCTCGGCGGCGACGGGCCGCGTGCGCTCGCCGCCGGCAGCGTCGGGGAAATAGAACGCGCGGATCGCCTGCATGGCAGCGCCATAGCGCGTGTCGCCTTCCAGCGGATGGCGCTGTATGGCCTGGCTCACGTAGGTATTGCAGTTGCTCAAGGCCATCGGCGCCGGATGGTGGACGTTCTTACCGAACAGAAATACATCGATCTCGCCATCGTCGTCGAACTTGCAGCCCAGGGCCAGGATGCGCTCGGCAAAGCGCTGCACCAGCCCCTCTTTATATAGTCGTCCCATGGAACCGGAAATATCGAGGCATAAACACACCTTGGCGCGGTGATCAAGCAGGCCCACTTTTTGCAGCGACACGCCGGCCTGCTTGACGAGGCTGACCAGCTGCGGCGCCTCCCGTTCGACGCGCTTTTCCAGATTGATCTTCGCCTGCTGGATTGCCGACGCCGCGGCAGAGGTGGCAGCAGCGGCAGGTGCGGCCTGGTCGACTTCGCCGCCGAAGTGGCGCACCAGCGCATCGAGTCCCCCATTGAAACCTTGCCCCACGGCCATGCAGCGCCAGCCGCCATCCTTGCGGTAAATTTCTGCCAGCATGACGGCTTTTTCTTGCGCAAAATCAGATCCCGCGAAGGCGAAGCGGGCCAGCTCGCGTCCGCCCGCCTGCAGGCGCACGTGGCCAGCTTGCAGCTGCGACATCACGCCGCCGCCATCGATGGACGCCGTCACGACGAGGCGGTCTATGCCGGCCGGCAAGCGCGCCAGCTGCAAGGCAAACTCGGCCATGTCGCCAGCACTGCCCGCGCGCGCTTCCACGCCGCCGCACGGCGTGCGCGGCTGGTTGAAAAAGGTCATGTAGCGCTCGTCGGACAGTTTTCCGTTGGCATCGAGGCCGAAACAGGCCACGTCGAGCGCCAGGCCCTGCGCGGCCACGCCGACCTGCAGCACGCCATCAGGAACGAGATTGGCCAGCGGCAAGCGCTGTCCCTTGGACAAGGTTTCCATCAGTGCCTCCTAGGCGATATAGCGGCGTGGATTGTCCGCATTGCAATCATCTTCATCTTCCTTGTCCTCGCCCTTGAAAACGACGGGACCGTTGAAGGCCAGCTGCAGGTTCTCGCCCTGCCAGCTCAGCCATGGCGTCGCTTCGCTGCCCGGCTCCGACGTCTTGCCCGACGGTTCCAGAATGATGCTGTCGGGCGTGATGCGCGCCATGCCGATCACATAGGTGTAGACGGTATCGTCGTCGGCAGCCTTGGACAAGCGAAAATCGAACGCGCACTCGACGATCTGCTCGCCATATTGCATGACCATCTTCGGCCGCATGGAGGCCACCGACACGGCGCCGTTGGCCAGCGCCGAATACACGCTGAAGACGAGGCCCACCGTGCCGCCGTAATGCTGCGCCAGCGCGGGATTGACTTCCACCGTTTCCGTGGCCGGCTCCTTGCCCGATGCGCCCGCCACGTCGCCCAGGTGGCGCACGTAGGGCATGGCGCCAAAGTTACCGGGCGTATCGGGCGCCTGGATGAAGCGCATCTGGCCATTCGGCAAGAGGATGCCCACGCGCAGGTCGAGATCGTCGTTATCGTCGTCGCCATCGCCGTTATCGACCCAGGTGGCCTTGACGGTGAGTTTTGTTGGCGCGCCCGCGCCCTTTTCCAGCGACACCTTGTGCGTCTGGCCCGCCTTGGTCAGCGAGATTTTCGACAGGGAAATCTTGGGCGGCGGCGCCGGTTCAGGTTCAGCAACCGCCTGCGCCACTACACCGCCAAAATGGGCGACCAGCGCATCGAGGCCGCCATTGAAACCCTGGCCCACGGCCATGAAGCGCCAGCTCCCGTCCTTGCGGTAGAACTCGCCCAGCATGACGGCTTTTTCCTGCGCAAAATCAGCGCCCGCATACGCGTAGCGGGCCAGTTCGCGCCCGCCGTCGAGCAGGCGCAGATGGCCGCTGCCCAGCTGCGCCATGGTGGCAGCGCCATCGATGGCGGCCGTGACGACCAGGCGCTCGATGGAGGCGGGCAATCGCTCCAGCTGATAGCTGAAGCCGGCCGCATCGCCGGACGGCGCCGCAGTTTCCACGCCGCCGCACGGCGTGCGCGGCTGGTTGAAGAAGGTCATGTAGCGGTCGTCGGACAATTTACCGGCGGCATCGAGGCCGAAACAGGCAAAATCGAGCGCCACGCCTGCGCTGGACAAGCCCAGTTGCACGACATTGCCCGTGACGAGGCCGGACAGCGCCAGACGCTGCCCCTTGATCAGGTTTTCCATGGAGTCAGGGAGAGAGAAGAGAAAGACAGAACCGGGCGGCGACGCCACCCGGCACATTTACGCAAACAACTGCTTTTTAAGCATTAATACCAAAGGAGCGGGCCAGAGGACCCAGGCCGCCTTTGAAACCTTGACCAATCGCCTTGAATTTCCATTCGCTGCCGGCGCGATAGATTTCGCCGAAGATCATGGCCGCTTCCGTCGAGCCGTCTTCCGACAGGTCATAACGGGCGATTTCCGCGCCGTTGTCGCCATTCAGGCAACGGATGTAGGCCTTGCCGACCATGCCGAAGTTTTGCTTGCGGTTTTCCGCGTCGTGGATGGTGACGGCCACGGCGATCTTGTCGATGTCGGCCGGCACGTTGGCCAGGTCGACGGCGATTTTCTCGTCGTCGCCGTCGCCGCCGCCCGTGGTGTTGTCGCCCGCGTGGACGATGGAGCCGTCAGCCGACTTCAGGTTGTTATAAAAAATGAAATCGGCATCGGAACGGGCCTTGCCATCCGTTTTCAGCAGGAAGGCGCTGCCGTCCAGGTCAAATGCGGCGCCATCGGTGGCGCGCGGATCCCAGCCCAGGCCAATCACGATTTTCTTCAAGCCAGGAGCTTCCTTGCTCAGGTTGACATTGCCGCCTTTTTGCAAACTGATCGCCATGGTGTTTCCTCTTTATTTAATAAGGTTGGTTGCTAAGGGTTGCATTCGGTGTTTCAGGTCACGTCGCCGGCACCCCGGCTTGATGAGCCATGAGCCTACCATAAAGTTCCTGCTTGCCAGCCGCGCACTATTGAAAATAATGCCATACGGAAAATACCACGCCGCTGTCCGGATGCGCAAAATGACGGATAATGCCGCTCGACAAAAATTTTCACCATCCTGTACCAGGCTAGTCCTTGAACAATACCAAGTTGAACAATACCAAGACTCGGCTCGACTGCATTCCCGGCACCCTGTGCGACCAGCGCCTGTGGTCGCGCCTGGCCCCTGCACTGGGCGACGCCTTTCATTTGCGGCACGTGCCCCTGCACCAGGCGCGCACGCGCGCGCAGATGCAGGCACTGATTGCCAGCCACAGCGCCCCGCAGGCGCACCTGGTGGGCTTTTCGCTGGGCGCCTACCTGGCGCTCGAACACGCGCTGGCGCACCCGCAGCGCGTGAAGTCCCTCACTTTGATCGCCAATTCGGCCCAAGGTTTGCTGCCGGCGGAAGTCGAAACGCGCCAGCGCATCGTCACCATGCTTGAGCGCAATGCCTATACGGGCATCACGCGCCAGCGCCTGCGCGAACTGCTGCACCCGTCGCACCTGGACGATGCGTCCATCACGGGCCTGATCCAGCAAATGGGACTGGACCTGGGCAAGGACGTGCTGCTGGCGCAATTCATCACCACGATAGACCGCCCCGACCTGATGGCGCGCTTGCCGGAACTCGATTTCCCCGTGCTGATCGTGGGCGCGGAAGACGACAAGCTCGTCCATCCCGACGACCTGCGCGCCATGGCCGCCCGCCTGCCGCAGGCCACCTTGCATTTATTTAAAGACAACACCGGCCACATGATTCCGCTGGAAGCGCCGCAGGCGCTGGCCGGCGCGATACGTGCGCATCTGGAGGCAATGGACAATTTCAACGATAATGGCGGGCATAGCGTACCGCGCCCACTTATTTCATAGAATCAATGAGCCATTTGACCATCATCGTCGCCACCGACCAGCAAGGCGGCATCGGCATCGACAACACCCTGCCGTGGAAATTGCCGGAAGACCTCGCGC
Source organism: Janthinobacterium sp. 64 (assembly GCF_002813325.1). NCBI lineage: Bacteria > Pseudomonadati > Pseudomonadota > Betaproteobacteria > Burkholderiales > Oxalobacteraceae > Janthinobacterium > Janthinobacterium sp. 64. The sequence goes on from NZ_PHUG01000001.1 coordinate 1,233,053, forward strand.
ATTTCAAGCGTCTGACGACGGGCCACCCCATCCTCATGGGCCGCAAGACCTTCGATTCCATCGGACGTCCGCTGCCGAACCGCCGCAACATCGTCATCACGCGCAATCCGGAGTGGCGCCACGAGGGCGTGGAAGCGGTGTCGTCGGTGCAAGCGGCCATCGCCCTGCTGGACGGCGCCGAAGGCTATGTCATCGGCGGCGCGGAAATCTACCAGCAGGCATTGCCGCTGACTCAGCGTTTGATCATCACGGAAATCGGCCGGACGTTTGACTGCGACGCCTTTTTCCCCGCCGTTGACCATGCCGTGTGGCAGGAAACCGCGCGCGAGGCGCATGTCTCCGAGAAATCCGGTCTGCCTTACGCCTTTGTCACGCTGGAACGCAAAGCCTGATAAGGTTGATATTCGGTAGCGATTGATTGGGCAGAATGTTGCTGTAATACCCCTGTCACACCCATGCGTCACGCTAGCGCAAGCCTGGGACGCTGTGGGCTGATATTTTTTTCCCGCAGAGGCCGCATTTCTGCGAGAATCCCGTTCTTATTTTTTTTCTGCGGCTGCCGGGTTGTACGACCGCCTGACCGTCGCGCCCTAGTCCGCCCCTTCACATAAGTCAGGGGCGGCTTGCTTTTTTGGAGACATGCATGAAATTTCGTTTCCCCATCGTCATCATTGACGAGGATTTCCGTTCTGAAAATACGTCCGGCCTGGGCATTCGCGCCCTTGCCGCCGCAATGGAAAAAGAAGGCATGGAAGTGCTGGGCGTGACCAGCTACGGCGATTTGTCGCAATTTGCCCAACAACAATCGCGCGCGTCAGCCTTCGTGCTGTCGATCGACGATGAAGAGTTCGGCGGCGGTTCCATCGAGGAAACCGACCACGCCTTGAAGTCCTTGCGCGCCTTCGTCGAGGAAATCCGCTACAAGAACGCCGATATTCCGATTTATCTGTACGGCGAAACGCGCACCTCGCGCCACATCCCCAACGATATCCTGCGCGAACTGCATGGTTTCATCCACATGTTCGAAGATACGCCGGAATTCGTCGCGCGCCACATCATCCGCGAAGCGAAATCCTACCTCGACGGCCTGTCGCCGCCGTTCTTCCGCGCGCTGGTGCACTACGCCAACGACGGCTCCTACTCATGGCACTGCCCCGGCCACTCGGGCGGCGTGGCGTTCCTCAAATCCCCGATCGGCCAGATGTTCCACCAGTTCTTCGGTGAAAACATGCTGCGCGCCGACGTCTGCAACGCTGTCGAGGAACTGGGCCAGCTGCTCGACCATACGGGTCCGGTCGCCGCGTCCGAGCGTAATGCGGCGCGCATCTTCAATGCCGACCATTGCTATTTCGTTACCAACGGTACCTCGACCTCGAACAAGATGGTGTGGCACTCGACCGTGGCGCCAGGCGACATCGTCGTCGTCGACCGCAACTGCCACAAGTCGATCTTGCATTCGATCATCATGTGCGGCGCCATTCCCGTGTTCCTGATGCCGACACGCAATCACCTGGGCATCATCGGCCCTATCCCGCTGCATGAATTCACGCCGGAAAGCATTGCCCGCAAGATCGAAGCGAACCCGTTCGCGCGCGAAGCGAAGAACAAGAAGCCGCGCATCTTGACCATCACGCAATCGACCTACGATGGCGTGATCTACAACGTGGAAACCCTGCGCGAAATGCTGGACGGCAAGATCGACACCCTGCACTTCGATGAAGCATGGCTGCCGCATGCCACCTTCCACGATTTCTACAAGAATATGCATGCCATCGGCAAGGACCGTCCGCGCGCCAAGGAATCGATGATCTTCTCGACCCAGTCCACGCACAAATTGCTGGCCGGCCTGTCGCAGGCCTCGCAAATCCTCGTGCGCGAATCGGACACGGTCAAGCTGGACCAGGACGCCTTCAACGAGGCTTACCTGATGCACACCTCGACCTCGCCGCAGTACTCCATCATCGCCTCGTGCGACGTGGCCGCGGCCATGATGGAAGCGCCAGGCGGCACGGCCCTGGTGGAAGAATCGATCATGGAAGCGCTCGATTTCCGCCGCGCCATGAAAAAGATCGACCAGGAATGGGGCCAGGACTGGTGGTTCCAGGTGTGGGGTCCGGCCAGCTTCAACGACGAAGGCATGGGCCAGCAGGAAGACTGGATGATACGCGCCGAGGATGACTGGCACGGCTTCGGCGACCTCGCTCCCGGCTTCAACATGCTCGACCCGATCAAGGCGACCATCGTCAACCCGGGCCTGTCGCTGGACGGCCAGTTCGGCGAGACGGGCATCCCCGCGTCCATCGTCACCAAATACCTGGCCGAGCACGGCGTCATCATTGAAAAGTGCGGCCTGTACTCGTTCTTCATCATGTTTACCATCGGCATCACCAAGGGCCGCTGGAACACCCTGTTGACGGCCTTGCAGCAATTCAAGGACGACTACGACAAGAACCAGCCGATGTGGCGCATCCTGCCGGAATTTGCGGCAGCCAATCCACGCTACGAAAAAATGGGCTTGCGCGACCTGTGCCAGCAAATCCACGATTTCTACAAGGCCTACGACGTGGCGCGTCTGACGACGGAAATGTATTTGTCGGACATGATCCCTGCCATGAAGCCGTCGGACGCGTTCGCCAAGATGGCGCACCGCGAAATCGAGCGCGTGGCCATCGACGAACTGGAAGGCCGCATCACGTCCATCCTGCTGACGCCGTATCCACCGGGCATCCCGCTCCTGATCCCGGGCGAGCGCTTCAACAAGACCATCGTCGACTACCTGCGCTTCGCGCGCGACTTCAACGAGCGCTTCCCCGGCTTTGAGACCGATGTGCACGGTCTGGTGAAACGCGAAGTCGATGGCAAGCGCGGCTACTTCGTTGACTGCGTCAAACTGGATGAGAACGTCTAAAAATCGTCCATGGCGGCGTTGCATTGCCTAGCCGTACTATTCGTACTGTCTTCGGCAATGCGCCTTGCCCTGAACGTTTTTAGCCATTCTTGTGACGTTCGTTAAAAACAGTTAATGCGACTTAACGCCGCCTGATGCGAATCAGGCGGCGTTTTTCATTACGGGCTACCGCGCACGCTTGCGCCAGATCAAACGGCTGGGGTATCGGGCTTTTAAGATGGGCCACTTGTGCCCTCGTGACGGCAGGCATATGACGCTCAAGGTCTGGCTGGAAATCGTGCAGCAGGCGGCGGCTGGCAGTGGCGCCTTGCTGATGACGGCCTTGAAGCAGGCTCAGGTAACTGTGGCCCGGCGGCACGATGGCGAGGAGGGAGCGGGCATCGTGCTGTTTGCCGAGGCCGATAGCGCGCTGCTGCAAGCGCTGCCGGCCCTGTGCCGGCACGCCTCCGTGCTGGCCATTGCCGCCTGCGGCCGCTTCCCCAGCTGCGCAGAGCAGCGCGCCCTGCTGGCGGCAGGCGCCCTCGACGTGCTGTTGTGGCCGGCCGGCAGCGTCGATGCGGCCCCGGTACTGGCGCGCCTGCAGCGCTGGCAAGCCGTGGCAGAGCTGCAGGCGTCAAACGCCGTGCGCCAGCACCTGGTGGGCGACAGCGCGGCCTGGACTTCCTTGCTGCACCAGGTGGTGGAAATGGCCGCCTTCAGCCAGGCGTCGATGCTGATCACGGGCGAGACGGGCACGGGCAAGGACTTACTGGCGCAACTGGTCCACCGCCTCGGCAACTGCAGCGGCGACTTCACCATTCTCGACTGCACTACCCTGTCGCCGGAACTGGCTGGCAGCGAACTGTTCGGCCATGAACGGGGCGCCTTTACGGGTGCGTCCGGTGCACGCGATGGCGCTTTCGCCCTCGCCGACGGCGGCGTGCTGTTTCTCGATGAAGTGGGGGAGCTGCCGCTGCCGCTGCAGGCGCAGCTGCTGCGCGCCATCCAGGAGCGCCAATACAAGCGCGTGGGCGGCAATACCTGGCAACCAACGCAATTTCGCCTCGTCTGCGCCACCAACCGCGAACTGGAAGATGAGGTGGCGCGCGGCGCCTTTCGCGCCGACCTGTATTACCGCATCGCCGGCTGGCGTTGCCAAGCCCCGCCCCTGCGCGAGCGCCAGGACGATATCCTGCCACTGGCCCGGCATTTCCTCGCCGAACTGGCGCAGCGCCCTCCTCCCCTGCTCGATGCCGCCGTGCGCGAATACCTGCTGCTGCGCGACTATCCGGGCAATGTGCGCGAGCTGCGCCAGACCGTCACGCGCATCTGGCACCGCCATTGCGGTCCCGGGCCCATCACCATCGGCGCCCTGCCCCCAGAGGAACGGCTGCTGGCACCGCTCTGGCCCGACCAGCATTTCGAGGCGGCCGTGCGGCGCGCCCTGGCACAGGGCTGCAAGCTGTCGCACATCACGCGCTGCGCCACCGACATGGCCATCCGCCTGGTGCTGGCCGAGGAACGCGGCAACAACCAGCGCGCCGCCGCCCGCCTGGGCGTGACGGACCGCGCCCTGCAGATACGCCGCAAGGCTGTCGCCTGCGCGGCGCAGCTGGCGCAGCCTGATGTTGTGCCGCCATAAGACCGACAGTCGCCAGACGGCTATAGTCGGCGCATGTACAGCCCAGTCTGCCACCGCCTGTCCGCCTGTTTCGACCTCTCGCGCCCCGGCGCGGCGCCGCAGCTGCGCGCCATGGAAGGCTTGCGCGGCCTGGCCGTGCTGCTGGTGTTTCTCGTCCACTATGTCAGCCTGGAAGCGCCGTGGCGCGGCAGCGCCGTCACGCCACTGGCGACGGCCCTGCACAGCATGGGCAATGCGGGGGTCGACCTGTTTTTTGTGCTCAGCGGCTATCTGATCTATGGCTCGCTGATGTCCCGCCAACAAGCGCTGCTGCCCTACCTGCGCCGCCGCGTGCGCCGCATCTATCCCGTCTACAGCTGTGTCTTCGTCCTGTACCTGCTGCTGTCGCTGGCCCTGCCGTCGGAAAGCAAGATACCGGCGGCATGGCCGCAGGCGGTCGCTTACCTGGCCAGCAATTTTCTGTTGCTCAGCGGCTTCATGGCGGCGCCACCGTTCATCAGCGTGGCCTGGTCGCTCAGCTACGAAATGCTGTACTACCTGCTGATCCCCCTGCTCATCGTCGTCTTCGATTTGCGCCGGCGCAGCCGCAGCTGGCGCGGCGGCTTTTTCGCCGTGCTCACCATACTGGCGGGCGGCCTCTTCGCCATCTTCGGCGGCCCCGCCCGTTTGCTGCTGTTTATCGCCGGCATCCTTGTCCATGAAGCGCTGGCGGCGCCTGCCTGCCGCGCACCGCCACCCGCACTGGCCGCCTGCGCCGTGCCGTGCGCGCTGGGCTGTTTGTTGCTGCCGCTGGCACTGCTGCTGAAACTGGCGCTGCTGGCCTGTGCCTTTTTCCTGCTCTGCCTGTGCTGCTTCCAGGCGCGCCCCCACTGGCTGGCGCGCCTGTTTTGCTGGACGCCCTTGCGCTAGCTGGGCAATATCAGCTATTCCTACTATCTGATCCACGGCTTGGCACTGAAGGGCGCCTTCCTGGTGCTGGCGCTGTTTCATCCGCCGCAAGCGCAGGGCCTGGCCTTCTTTTTACTGTTGATGCCGCTCATGCTGGCCTTCAGCCTGCCACCGGCAATAACACTGTTCCTGCTCGTCGAGCGGCCGCTGTCATTGCCGCCATCGCAGGCGTGCGCGCCTGCGGTGTCTAGCCCTGCCTTGCCAGCCGCAGGAAATTTTCCCCCAGGATGAGCGCGGCATCGGCTGGCGGCAAGCCCAGCAAATGAATCTTGTGCAATTCCAGCCCAGGATGCAGCCACGGGCCGTCCGAGCCGAACAGGACCTTGTGCGGCCCCGCGCGGCGCACGGCCTGCTGCAGCAAGTCGAAGCGGCGCACGCCCGAGCTGTCCGTATGGATATTCGGATGGCGCACAAGGTGGTCGATCAGCGCCAGCTGCGCCGCCCAGTCGTCGCCGAAGCTGCCCAGGTGCGGCAGGATAAAGTTAACGTCCGGATACTGCTGCGCCAGCAATTCGGCCACGGCCACCTCGCCGGCCGGGTCGTACAGCACGGGCAAGCCGAAGAAGCGCGCCGCGTCGCACAGCTCGCCGCTGATGCGCGCATCAAACCGGTGCGCCTTGATGCCGACAAAGCCGTAACGCTCGACGGCAGTGCGCACCAGGTCCATGATGCGGCCCCGGTCGCGCCGCGCATGCACGAAGGCAAAGCCGTAAAAACGCTGCGGATCGGCAGCGACCAGGCGCGCCACGCCATGGTTGGCGATGGCGTAGTCGGAGTGGAAGGCGGCGAACAGCACGCTGCGGGCGATGCCGGCCGCCTGCGCGCGGCGCAGGTAGGCCTGCAGCGGCGCATCGCTGTCCCACGGCCCGCTCAAGCCGTCGCCCGGACCCGCATGGCAGTGGCAATCGATGATCATCGTGCCACGCTATTGCCAGTCGCCCATGACGACGATGCGGTTGCCGCGCCGGCGCCAGCGTCCGCTTTCCTCTTCCTGCTGCGGCGCAGGCGAGCGGAAGTGCGGCAATTGCTGGTGCAGGGCCCGCGTCAGCGCGCTTTCGACGGCGCGCGCGCTGCCATCGCCGCCAGCCGCCAGGCGCGCCGCCTGCCCCGCGATGCGCACGAAGCGACGCGCCAGTTCCAGTTCGCGGTCGGCCGGCGCCTCGCTCTCCATTTCGAGCTCCAGCGCATTGCTGGCCGCGCGCCCCAGGGCCGAGCCGAGCGCCGTGCCCACGCCAGGTATCGGGATCATCGAACCGAGCGCGCCGCCGACAAAGGGCAAGGCCGTCTTGGCCACGGCCTTCAAAGCGCCGCCCAGGGGTTTGGCTACCTTGGCAATGCTCGACCCCACCTTCTTGACGCCCTTCCACACGCTCTTGAAGACATTGCCGAGAAACTGCTCCAGTTCTTCCTCGCTGGCCACTTCCAGCAATTCCATGGCCAGCTGCAATTCTTCCTCTTCGCCGAAGATGGCCGGCGCCGTACCCTTGCCGGGCCAGTCGTGGCCGAATTCCAGCACTTCAAACGCAGCGCCGGCCCGCTGCCGGCATTGCGCGCATGCGCATTCGAGTTGGTGCATGATGTTCTCCTTCGCAGTCAGCCCCACATTTCACCGAGCACGGCCATTTCCAGTTCGCGCCGCTGGTTGGTCAACACGCCGCGCTGGTGGGCAAACATGTCGTCGTGGATGCGCTGCTCGATGCGGCGCCGCTGCGCCGCCGAGGACAGGGGCGCCACGTACACCTGGTGCCCGCTCAAGTCGACGCCCATCATCTGGCCGCACAGGCGGTGCTGCAGCAAACGCCGGTGCAGGTCGTCTGTCTGGCCGCTGTAGGCGCGGCGCCGTCCGCCCGCATCGAATTCGATCACATACAGGCCCGCCCCCCGACCATTCGGGTCGCGCAAGGCATTGGCGAGCGTGCCCAGCGCCAGGTAATTCAGGGCGGCCGCTTCCGGCACCCGGCCCATCGTACCGGCCAGGGTCGGCGGGATTTCACCCTGCATCTGGCCATCGTCCTGCCCCTGCTCTGGCCCCTGGTCCTGGTCCGCATCCGGCTCCTGCTGGTCGCCAAAAACCGGTTCCGCCACGGGATAGGGCGCCGGATAAATCGTGGGATAGATGGCCGGGTAGCCGCCCCAGCCCCGGTAGCGCGGCGGCAAATAGGGCAAGGGCTGGATAGCATGGCGGGGTGGCCGGCGGCCCTGCCCCTGGTAGCGCGGCGGCGCTGGACGGCGCTGTCCGCGCAACGGCGGCCGTGCGCGCAGCCCACCACCGCGCATGCCGCCGCGAGCGCTACCGGGACGCGGACGCTCGCCCTCCCATTCGGCCTCGTCCTCCCCTTGCCACTCCTGCGACCACTCCTGCGACCATTCCCCCAGCCACTCCTGCTCGCCAGCCGCTCCCGCCTGCCCCGCAAAGGGCAGCATTTCAAATGCTTCGTGCATATCGCCTCCTGATGTGATGTTCAAGCAAGTCCATCGCCTGCTCCAGTTGCCCGGGCGTCTGGTCGGCCCGCAGCAGAAAAGTCAGCGCGCCGGGGCCATCGCCCGCTTGCGCCAGCGCGAGCACGCCCGCTGCGCGCAAGGCTGGCTGCAAATGGGCGCACCCTGGCAGGCGCTGCACGGGGAAGCTGCCGCCCCGGCAAGCGATGCCGGCCGCCGCCATCGCGCTGCGCCACTGCGCCACCCTGTCCGCCAGCCTGGTGCGCAGGGCGTCGCCATGCTGCGCATTGAGCGCCAGCGCGCGCCGCGCCGCCGCCAGCACGGCGGCCGAAGGGGGACTGGCATGCACGCGCGTCTGGCTGTGCGCTTCGAAGCGCCGCAGCAGCGCGCCGCTGCCGGCCAGCACGGCCAGCGGCACGCCGAATCCCTTGGCCAGCGAGGCGCCGATGATCAGCGACTCCCCATGCAAGCCATGCAGCCGCGCCGAACCGCCGCCCTGTGTACCCATCACGCCCAGCACCTGCGTGTCGTCCAGCAGCAGATAACCGCCGCCCTGGCGCGCCAGAGCCGCATAGCTGGCCAGCGGCAAGACCTGCTCGCTGCCCGGCACATAGCCATCGGCCAGTATCAACGGACGCCGCCCCTGCCTGCGCCAGGCCGCCACCAGGCGCCGCAGCACCGCCATCTCGCCGCTGGGAAACACTTGCTGGGGCAAGCCCAGCGCCTGCGCCCGCTCGGCGCCCCAGCGCGCGATGGCGTAACTGCCGCCATCGATGAGGATCACCAGGCGCTCGGCCGCCAGCATGCCGAACAGGTCCCAGAACAAATGCAGGGTCGACGGCAGCACGCAGGCCGCTTCGCAGCCTTGCAGCGCGGCCAGGCTTGCTGCCAGGGCCTGCGCGCCGGGCGGCTCCTGCAGCGCCGCCGGCTGGCCCAGGGTCAAGCTGCTCCACGGCGCCAGCGCGGCCGCCGGATGGCGCATGCCCAGGTACAGGGCACTGGTAAAGTCGAGCATGCACGCGCCCCGCTCCCGCCCTAGACGCTGCGCAGCTGCTGGCTCAGGCGCTGGCGCAGCAGCACCGAGGGCATCGTCGATTCGACCACCGGGTCGCTGCTGTCGACGGACAAATCGACCCCGGTGGCGGCGCGGTAGCCGTGGATATAGCCCTGCACTTGCGGGCGCCAGAAGCGCGCCCAGTTGAACGCCTGCGTCGGCTCATAGATATCGCTCCAGTTGCCGTAGCGCACAGAGAGCAGCAATTGCTCGCCAAAGATGGCCAGGTTGCGGAAGTGCATCACGCTCGTATCCGTCCAGCCCTGCAGTTTCTTCATCGCATCGACCCTGTCCATCCACGGTTCCGGATACGCCACCATCACGCGCGTGGGCAAAAATTCGCGGAACTCGGGCCGCGCCAGCATCCATTGCTGCATCAGCATCTCGATGCGCGCCGTCGACGGCAAGTCGCCGAACTGGTTGTGCGCACCCTGCGACAGGATCAGGTGGATCTCTTTCAAGGCATTGAGCACGGGGAAGGCATCCGCTTTGACCGTGGTGTCATCGTCCTGCTTGTAGAAAGAGGTCAGCAGGCGCAGCAAATGGTGGAACGCTTCGAGGAATTTGGAGCGGCTGTCGGCTGGCCGGAAGTGCTGTACCGCCTTGCCATCGAGACGCACGCCGTAATGGTGGTCGTACTCGTAATTGCGGCGCACCACGGTCAGCCGATGCTGCTCATCTTGGGTGTATCCCCACAGCAAGTTGTTCAGCGGACGCAGCATGTCGATTTCCGTGTTCGACAGGGGATCGAGGCCGGCGCCCGGCGCGCGCAGGTTCTGGAAGCGCTGCGTGATGGCGTTCATGGTTTGCACCAGCATGCCTTCTTCATGCCAGTACGACCAGATCAGTTCCAGCAGGCAAGGATTGGCCAGCTTTTCCTGGATGATGCCAAAGCACAGGTCCACCTCGCCCTCCTGGCCGCGCGGGATGCTGATGGGGATGTCGGGCAGCTTGCGGCGGATCACGGCCAGATAAGGCAAGGTCTGGAAGCCGTCGATGTTTTCCAGGTAATCGTTGCGCAGCACGGTTTCCAGGTCGCGTCCCTGGGGAATGTCGCGCCGGTCCAGGTAGGCATTGTCCTCGGTCGGATTGAAGGCCAGAGGCTGGTTCAGCACGCCGCAATTGACCATCACGAACGCTTCCGTGGCCACTTTCAGCACGCGGTAGGAATCGGCATCGGAAAACGGCAGCGCGCGGCGCTGCTTGAGCTGCTGGAACACCTCGGCCTTTTTGACGAAGCGTTCCTGCTCGAAGCCGCGTACATTGGCCAGGTCGCCGCAAAACAGGCTGTCCATGAAATGCAGGTAATTCGTAAACGACATCGCTTCGGTGCTGTTGCGTATCAAGGTCCACAGCGGCAAATCTTCCGTCGGCTCCGTCTCCGTGCGCGTCAGCGACACGCCCACGTTGCCCGAGATGGGCTGCGGCTGGCGCTCTTCCGTCTCGTATTCCGCGTCGAGCGCCAGCATGGCGTTCGGGCTCAGCCCTTCGGGCACGGGCAAGGCGTTGCGCAGTTCGGGCCGCTGCGACAGCATCATCTGCGCCATGAAACGGTGCATGCCGGCGCGCCGCACGGGCGTGGAAAACGCGTTCGGCGTGCCGCGCATGGGCACCCACGGCGAGGCGGCCAGCACCTGCACCAGGTCGCGCCCGTCGGCGCTTTGATCGCCGTCAAACGAGACGCTGGCCACGGCGCGGTCGCCCACCCTGCCGAAATGGCAATCGCTGGGATGGCAGTCGGGCGTCTCAAACGCCAGCACCACCTGCGGATTGAGGTGGGGCGTGAAGCACAGCACGGCGCTGCAGCCGGCTTGCACCGTCACGCACTGGGGCGCGGTGGCGGGGAAATTGCCATACACGCCCACGTAGCTGCCCGTCGCCAGGTCGGCAAACACGGTGCAGCCATGCCCATCCGTCCAGCGCACGCCCACCAGCATGGCGGGATCAGGCACCCAGGTGGCGACATTGAAATTATGACAATCCGCCTCGGCTCCCCGGTACAGGCTGACGGCCGCATTGACGACCATGGCACCGCTGTCCTGCTCGTGGACGGTAACAGCGATGCTGCCGCCGTGCTGTTTCGGGACAGCCTGGCCCGCCCCCCCGCTTTTGCTACTCCTATTGTTGCTCCTATTGTTGCTCATCTTGCTGCTCATGTCATTCTCCTCAATGGATAATCAAACGCGATGCCAGGGGCGGCAGCGGCCTGCCGGACTGGCGGCCATGCCGCACGACATCGGCGCACAGCTCCGACGTGTCCAGGGTGCTGCGCAGGGCCCAATGGGTCAGCAAACGCCCCAGCAGCTCGCTTTCGTCTTCCGGGTTCAAGGTGCCGCTGGCGCGCGCCTGGCCCAGCACGGCGAACACCAGAGTGGGCGTGGCCTCGTACATCTGCGCCGGCGCCAGGGTCCAGCTGCGGAACAGCCGCGCCAGCATGGCCGGCTGGCGCGTATGCACGGCCATGGCTTCGACCAGCGAGCCGCCGCGCAAGGCCGGCGGCCGGTGCTGCACCAGCAAGCCCACCAGGGCCGCCATGCTGGCCTGCAACTGTTCCAGCAGCCGCTGCTGCCCCAGGGGCAGGCCCGCCAGCGGGTAGTACGACAGCCACAGCTGCTCCAGCCGGTTCCATTGGGGATGCGGATACAGGGCCCGCCCCATGGCGCAGCTCAGGCGCACCCGCAGCCATGGCACCGGGTGGGGATCGTCGGTATTGAGTCGGAAGACAAACACGCGCGGCAGGCTGACCACGCCGATCAGGCCCAGGGTGGCGGCCACGCCCACCCGCGCCAGCGACCAGAAATCGGCCACGATCTCGGAAATCCACCGTTCCCACAGCTGCCACACGTGCACCAGGCCGCTGCCGCCGTGCTGCATCGCTTGCAGCACGGGCCGCAGGGACGCCACCAGGTCCAGCAGCGCAGCGCCCTGGTGGCCCACCTCATGCACCAGGGACGAGGCGATGCTGCTGCCGATCATGCGTTCGCGCGGCAAACGGATGATGGCGACGGGATTGTCGCCGCCGCCCGGCAGGCGCGTGCGTGCGCGGCGGATGGCCGCGCCCGGCCCCCGGTCCAGGTAGCAGATCACGGGTGGCGCCTGGTACACATTGCCGGGCAGCGCCAGCGCGTCGGCGGCGACGATGTCGAGGCCGGCCAGCCACACGCCCGTCTTGTGCTCGCTGCGCTGCGTGATGACTTCGTTGAACAGGTCGAACTGGGTCAGCGCGGCATTGAATTTCAGGCGCAGGAAGGTAAAGCGGCGCTGCGCCTCGGCGGCGGTGGCCGTGCTGGCGCCATCGGCGGCTTCGCGCCGCAGCCACCACTGGAACTGGGCCACCATGCGCCGCAATGCGCGCCGGCCCTGCACCAGCTGGCTTTCGATGGCCGATTGGGCGCTGGGCATCAGGGCGGCCGCCAGCACCGTCGGCTCGATCAGCGCGAACGGCTCCAGCCGCGCCAGCCGGGTCAGCAGCGAGCGTGCCTCCTGCGCCAGCATCCAGGCTGCGTAAGCGCCAATGGCCATGATGTCAGACGCCGTACAGGACGATTTTATGGCCCTGGCGCGCCCAGCGTCCGCTGGACTGGCGCATGCCGCCCTGGCCCTGGCCGCGTCCGCCGCCCTGCGCCATGCCGCCGCCTGCACCGGCGCCGCTGCCGTTCTGCGTGGCGACCTGGCTGCCGGGGCGCCCCAGCAAGCCGGGCGCGAACTGGCGCGCCGCCGCGCTGGCGGCCGCTTGGGCGATGGCACGCGGGTCGCCCGCACCGCGCGCCTGCGCGGCGCGGTTGACGGTGTCGGCGGCCAGGCGCACGAACTGCTTGGCGCCCTCGAATTCACGGTCCTCGTTCGACGATAATTCCGCTTCCAACCCCAGCGCATTGCCGGCGGCCGAAGCCAGACCGCTGCCGATCTTGGCGCCCAGCGGGCCACCGAAATAGCCGCCGATGGCGCCGCCGGCCAGGGGGATCGCCTTTTTCGCCACGCCCTTGAGCACGCCGCCGATCGCTTGTCCCACGGGCGACTTGATGATGCCGCCCGCCACCGAGGCAGCCTTGCGCAGGAAGTTGCCGAGAAATTGCTCCAGCTCGGCTTCATTGCTCACCGACAGCAATTCATTCGCCAGCTCCATTTCCTCGGCCTCGGAAAACATGGCGTTCGCGCCGCCTTCGCCGCTCCACTCGCCCTGGCCGAACTCGAACTGTTCCGCTTCAAAGCCGGACATTTCCTGTCCGTATTCCAGGGTCGTACGATCTATGTCATGCATGATGAGCTCCTTAAAGTTAACACCTCGGTTGACACCTCAGTTCGGATTACCTTGCCGGGCAGCCTGGCCATCCGGCTAACAATCGAGCACGACGATGTGCCCGCCTTCGCGGCGCCAGCGGCCAGCGTCCCGTCCCGGCGTTTGCGCCGCTTGCCTGAGCAAGCCTGGCGCCACGCTGCGCGCCACCTGCAGCAGGGCAGTTTCCACCCGCGCCCCTGGCGCGCGCGCGTCCATGCCGCCGTCCTGCGCAAGTGCCGTATTGACGGCATCGATCAGATGCACAACCTGGCGCGCCAGTTCGAATTCCTTGTCTTCCGGGCTCAATCCTTCCAGCTCCATGCCGAAGATGCCGGCGGCGCGCCGCTTGAGCGCCTGCGGCGAACCGCCATGCAGGGGCAGCAGAGGCGCCACCACCTTGTCCAGCAGCTGGCGCAGCGGCCCTTCCAGCGGCGTGCCGCGCACTTGCCTGCCCGCCACGGTAGCGCCCAGCTGGCGCGTCAGGAAAGCATCGAACTGGGCCGGCCCCTGCAATTCCAGCAAGCGCGCCGCCAGGGCCAGCTCATCTTCCTGCTGCAGGAGCGGCATGGCCGGCGCATCAGGCAATTCCATGTCGGGACGATAAGCGAGCAGGCGGCTGGTCATGGCAGGCTCCGGTGAAAGACGGGCGAATGGCCCATGCATCCCTGACGCAAGGGCCATGCCAGTCAGAAGCAGGGGGAAAAGGGACAGGACGGCGAACGGCGTTTCGCCGCTAGCGTAAAAACCATGGTTTCCGGCGAAGCGGGTTTCGTTGTCAAGAGAAGCTTTTCAACAAGCTGAAGAGGAAGGAATGATTAAGGCGCCTGGCGTGTAAGGCAACGTCAGGGCTGCGCAAATGCGGACGTGTGTAAAAGTGGGTAAAAGGGCCGCGAAGGGCCGTGAAGCGCCCTTGCTGGCTGCTATCATCGGGCGATATTCACCCGAAAAAAGCACAGGCATGAGCAAGGTTTTGTTAATCGATGACGACGTGGAACTGGTCGGCATGTTCCAGGAATACCTGACGCAGGAAGGTTTTGACGCCCGCGCCGTGCATGACGGCGAAAGCGGCGCGGCCGAGGCGCTGACGGGCCGGTACGCCATCGCCATCCTCGACGTCATGATGCCGCGCATGAATGGCCTGGAAACCCTGCGCCGCATCCGCGCCGTCAGCAAGCTGCCCATCCTGATGCTGACGGCGCGCGGCGACGACACGGACCGCATCGTCGGCCTGGAGCTGGGCGCCGACGATTACGTGACCAAGCCGTGTACGCCGCGCGAGCTGACGGCGCGCATTCGCGCCATCCTGCGCCGCTCGCAAGCGGCGCCGCACGACAGTACGGGCCTGGCGCCGCTGGCCGTGGGCCAACTGACGATGTGGCCGGAACAGCGCCGCGTAGAATGGGCCGGCGCCCCCCTGGAGCTGACGAGCACGGAATTCAATCTGCTGGAAGTACTGGTGCGCCACGCGGGCAAGCCCGTGAGCAAAAATCAACTGTCGGAACTGGGCCTGGGACGGCCCATGGCGCGCTTCGACCGCAATATCGATGTGCACCTGAGCAGCCTGCGCCGCAAGCTGGGCAGCCTGGCCGACGGCCGTTCCTGCCTGCAAACCGTGTATCGCCTCGGCTACCAGCTGATCAAGGAGTAAGCGTGGGCCGTCTGTTCTGGAAGTTTTTTCTATGCATCATGCTGGCGCAAGTGACGGCCACCATCGGCATCGGCGGCACTTTCTGGCTGAAAAACCGGGCGGCGCAGCAGGAGCGGGCCCTCGACATCGATACCAGTCCGCCCGCGCAAATGATCATCGAGGCCGCCAGCGCCACCCTGGAAGCGGGCGGCAGCCAGGCCTTGCGGCAATTCCTGGGCAAGCTCGAACGCATGCGCGTGTTTGCCGTCGATGCCAAAGGGCAAGAACTGATGGGCCGCACAGTGCATCCCGCCATGCTGAACAAGGCCCGCGCCATGCTGGGACAAAGCCAGCAGCATCCCGTCGTGCGCACGGTCACCGGCAGCGACGGCCAGCGCTATCTGCTGTTCCTGCCTTCGTCCGAACGTTTCCGCAATGCCGAGGCGGGCGCCGCGCGCGACACGCTCAACGCCGTCACGCTAAGCGGCCCGCGCGCCATGGGAGCCGGTCCACGGCCCAACGACGCAGGCGCCCCGCCACCACGCGGCGACTTCGGCCGCGGCATGCCACCGCGCATGGACAGCCCCTACCGCACCTTCATTCCCCTGGCCGCCGCCATCGCCGCCAGCCTGCTGTTCTCCTTCTTGCTGGCCTGGTATTTTGCGCGCCCCATCCGCGACTTGCGGCAGGCGTTCGAAGCTGCCTCGGACGGCGACCTGTCACCGCGTTTTCACGCCAGCGCCAAGCGCGGCGATGAATTGACGGACCTGGGCCGCGATTTCGACCGCATGACGGGCCGTTTGCGCAGCCTCATGGAGAGCCAGACGCGCTTGCTGCATGACGTCTCGCACGAACTGCGCTCGCCGCTGGCACGCTTGCAGGCCGCCATCGGCCTGGCGCACCAGCAGCCGGACAAGATGGGCGCCTCGCTGCAGCGCATCGAACGCGAAAGCGAACGCATGGATAAGCTGATCGGTGAGCTGCTGACCCTGTCACGGCTGGAAGCGGGCGCCGGTTCTGCCCTCAGCGAAGAGGTCGGCATTGCCGAGCTGTTGCACGACATCGTGGACGACGCCCGCTACGAAGCGAAGGCGCGCCAGGTGGGCATCGCCCTGGCGGGCGACGCGGCCATTGCCGACGCCGCTGTCACGGGCCGGCCGGAACTGCTGGCGCGCGCCGTGGAAAACGTGGTGCGCAATGCCGTCAAGCACAGCCCCGACGGCGGCACGGTGGAAGTGGATTTGTCGCGCTTGCATGACGGCAAGCAAAATTGGCTGCGCATTGCCGTGCTGGACCGTGGCCCCGGCGTGGCCAGTGCCGACCTGGCCCGCATTTTTGAACCGTTCTTCCGCGCCAGCCATACCCGGCACAACACGGATGGCCATGGTCTGGGCCTGGCCATCGCCCAGCACGTCATCAGCGCCCATGGCGGCCGCATCGGAGCCAGCTTGCGCAGCGGCGGCGGGCTGTGCGTGGAAATGCTGCTGCCCGTCAAAACGCCAGGCTGAGCTGGCGGGGAGTCTTGCCTGAGACTTGCTTACGCCTGGGTATCGATGATGCTGCCCAGGGTCGACGAGGTGGATTTAGCCGGACTCGTCGCCGTATCGGCGCTGCTGGCCGTCTGGGAAGCTTGCTGCGCCTGCGCGGCGGCCGCCTGCAACTGCGCAATTTGCGCCTGCAAGGCCTGGATTTGCTGCGCCAGCTGCTGCTGCAGCTTTTGCGACGCCTCCGTCTGCTCGCCCTTCTGCGATTCCGTCAACTCCTTTTGCGCCGCCGTGATCTGCTTTTGCAGCGCAGCGATCTGCGAACTGCTGCCCGAACTGGCGCTACTGGCCGCGCCGACTGCGCCGCCTGAACCGATTGCCGCTACCATGCTGCCTCCTCAGTGTTTCAATACCAAGGTTAACGGCAGGCATGGGGCGCCGATGTAGGGTGGCAGGTGTAAAGGCAGGTAAAGACAGCTCAAGACGGCTGGCGCCCCGCCCTTCCAGCAATCAGGTCTTCGGCAAGGTCACGCCAACCTGGCCCTGGTATTTGCCGCCACGGTCCTTGTACGAGGTTTCGCATACTTCATCGGATTCGAAGAACAGCACTTGCGCCACGCCTTCGTTGGCATAGATTTTCGCTGGCAACGGTGTCGTATTCGAAAACTCCAGCGTCACATAGCCCTCCCATTCCGGTTCGAACGGGGTGACGTTGACGATGATGCCGCAACGGGCATAGGTGCTCTTGCCCAGGCAAATCGTCAGCACGTTGCGGGGAATGCGGAAATACTCCACAGTACGGGCCAGCGCGAACGAGTTCGGCGGGATGATGCAATAGCCCTTGCCCGACACATCGACGAAGTTATTCGCGTCAAAATCCTTGGGGTCGACGATGGTGGTGTTGATGTTGGTAAACAACTTGAACTCGTCGGCGCAGCGGATGTCATAGCCATAGCTGGACGTGCCGTAGGAGACGATGCGGTTGCCGTCGCGTTCCTTGACCTGGCCCGGTTCGAACGGCTCGATCATGCCCGTTGTTTCCGCCATGCGGCGTATCCATTTATCGCTTTTAATCGTCATCGCAGGGGTTCTTTCTAGAATATCGGAATGGCGGGGGCGGCACGCCTGCTGCAGGCGCGGCCCGGATGGCAGGATTTTACGCGAAAACCCGCCACTGTTGGCCCTTGCAAGATGAAAATCGTTGGTCTCAGGCTATTGTTTCGCCAGCAAGGAAGTGATCATCTCGCGCACCACTTGCGCCGTCAGTTCCGGGTTTTCCATGGGAAACAGATGGCCGCCCGGCACCTGGCGGAAAAACTTGCCGACCAGCTTGCGCGTGGCCGCCAAGCCCGCCTGGCGGCATTCCACCGATTCCGTGCCGCCGATAAAGCCGATGGGAACTGGAAAACCATCCTTGACGAGGCCGCCGACATGATGCGGCAAGCTGCGGTAGACCTGCGTTTCCACTTCGCGCGTAAAGCGCAGCTGCACCCCATCCGGATGGGGAACCAGGCCGCTGTCTATGTAGTCGCGCAAGACCTGCGGCGCCCAGATGGCGAACATGTCCTTGGCGGCGAAATGCTCATAGGCAGCTTGCGCATCGGGCCACAGCTTGCGCCGCCTGGCGGAAAAGCGCGACGGCGAGAACCGCTCGCCCAGCGCCGTATTGCGCGCCAGCCGTACCAGCAAGGCGCGCCAGCCCGCCACCACGGGCGAATCGAGCAAGACCACGCAGCGCACGAGGTCGGGCCGCTGCTTGGCCACCATCACGCTGAGCATGCCGCCCAGCGAATGGCCAACGAGAATCACGGGCGCGCTGTAGCGGCGCTCCAGCTCGTCGATATACTCGCGCACCAGCTCGGGCCAGCCCGTGCTGACGGGATAATCCGGGTCGTGCGCATGCATGTCGAGCGCCTGCACGCTGTAATGCTGGCCCAGCAGGGCAAACAGCTTGCGGTAGGTGCCGGCAGGGTAACTGTTGGCATGGGCAAAGTGCAGTTGCGGAAGTGTCATCGTGGGGCTGTGCCGGTGAATGCGATAAACAATTGTAATGGCATGCCGGCAAGCCGTATCAGAGGAAGGCCTCTAATTGTCCCTGCGACCGCGCCATGCCGGGCACGAACGAGGCCAGCACTTCGCCCAGCTCGGCGCTTGAATCGACCACGCAAAAAGCGTCGTCAAACGCGTGGTGACGGTTCATCTGATTGCGCACGACGATGCATTCCAGCCCGGCGGCCCTGGCGGCGCGCAAGCCGCGCGGCGAATCTTCCACCGCCACGCAGTCGGCGGCAGCCAGCCCCAGGCGCTGCAAGCCCAGCTGGTAGCCGTCGGGCGCCGGCTTGCTTTCGCCATACATTTCACGCGTCAGCACGAAGTCGAAATATTGCAACAAGTCCGTGGCCGCATGGCTGATCCGGAAATGCTGTTCGTAGGCACTGGTGACGACGCCCATGGCAACGTGCGGGCGCAGCGCCGCCAGTACTTGCTTGACGCCGGGCATGGCCAGCCGACGCGCCTGGCGCAGGCGCTCGGCAAGCAGCACGGTGCGCTCGTCCCGCAAGCGCTCGACCAGCTCGATGCTGTGCCCTTGCCCCAGCAACAGATGCCAGGCGCCATAGTTATTGTGCAGGAACCAGTCAAAAAATTGCTTGGGCGTCAGGTCTATGCCGTAGGGCAAGAGCAAATCGCGGTTGCTTTCGTAAAACAGCTGCTCGGTGTTGACCAGCACGCCATCGTTGTCCCACAGCACGCCCTGGATAGTTTTCATGGCTAGTGTCGTTCGAAAACTTACTTGAAGAAGATGTCGTAGGACAATTTCACGATCAGCAGCACCAGCAGCACGAGGAAGAGGATGCGCACGAAGGCGGCGCCGCGGCGCACGGCGATCCAGGTGCCCGTCAGCGCGCCCAGGATGTTGCACACAGCCATCGGTGCAGCCACGGCGTAGACCACGTGGCCGGCGGGAATGAAGAAGGCCAGCGCGGCCACGTTGGTGGCGATATTCACCAGCTTCGAGCAGGCCGAGGCGAGGATGAAATCGAAGCCGAAGACGCGGATGAACAGGAAAATCAAAAAGCTGCCCGTGCCCGGCCCGAACAGGCCGTCATAAAAGCCGATGGCGCCGCCGATGACGATGGCGAGGATGCGTTCGCGCGGACCGATGGGACGCGCTTCACGCGTCGTGCCGAAATCCTTCTTGATGAAGGTGTAGATGGCCATGATGATGATCAACACCAGCACCATGGGGCGCACTACCTGCTGCGGCACATACGACACGGCGGCCGCGCCGATGAAGGACATGACGAAGGCGCTGGCCACGGCGGGCAGCACCAGCAGCCACGGAATGTTGACTTTGCCGATAAACGAGCGGGCGGCAAACGTGGTGCCGCAGGCGGACGCCAGTTTATTCGTGCCCAGCAACGACGTCGAGGCCATGTTCGGCATCAGGTTGAACAGGGCCGGCAGCTGTATCAGCCCGCCCCCGCCCACGGCGGCATCGATCAGGCCGGCAAAGAAGGCAAATAAACACAGCAGCGAGATGGTCAGCATGATAGGCAGTATGGAATGGGCGACAGCGGCAGTATAGGCGCCGTGGATTTTTCCGGATGCAACTTCAAATTGCGGAAAACGCAATCAGGCGTAACGCTTGACGGAATGCACCCAGTACGGTCTACTGGCCTCTTTTGCCGGGAGTCACCGATGTCGATGAAACTGATGTGGGAGATCCGCGCGTTTTGCACCGTGGTCGAAAAGCGCAGCTTCATCCACGCGGCGCGCATGCTGGGACGCTCGCCGTCGGCCGTCACGCGCGCCATCCAGTTCCTCGAAGACGCGATCGGCGCCGAGCTGATCCTGCGCACGCAAAAGCAGTTCACCCTGACGACGGCCGGCGAAACGTATTACGCGTCGGCCAGGCACTTGCTGGAAACGCAGGCCGAGGCGGAAGAGCAATTGGCGGAATTGAGCAACTCGCCGCAAGGCTGGGTGCGCCTGTCGGCGCCGGAAATTCTGTCCCTGGGCTTTCTGCCAAAAGTGGTGGCGCAATTTTCGCGCGACTACCCGAACGTGTCCGTGGACATCCATTTCTCGGACAAATCGATCGATCCCATCCAGGAAAAGCTGGACTTCGCCATCCGCGGCGCCTTCCCCCAGTCCAGCGAGCTGATCGGCTATCCGCTGTGGAACTACCGCCGCTACATGTACGCCTCGCCCGACTACATAGCCCGCATGGGTGCGCCCGACGAACCGGAAGAGCTGGCCGGCCACGACATCATCATGCACTCGGCCCCCCGCATCCTGCGCGACTGGCATTTCGTCTCGGCTACGCGCAACGTGCGCTACCAGGTGCAGCCGCGCTTTCGCTTCACCTCGGGCATCGCCACATTTCAAGCGGCCCTGGAAGGCGCCGGCATCGTGCGCCTGGCCAGCTGGCTGGCCGAACCTGCCGTGGCTGCCGGCACCTTGCGCCGGGTCTGCACGGCATACCGGCTGACCTCGTCAAAGGAGCTGGACCCGAGCATCCATGCCGTGTATGGCACGTCGAAGATGGCCAAGGGGGCAAGGTTGTTTCTGGAATATGTGCGGCAGCGGGGGGGGGAGATACCGGATGAGCGGGTAATTAGCATCTGACAGGGTCTGCTGGACGCGTTCAAACCCCGACTCCACGATGTGTTAGCGCCCCTGCCAATACCGCGGCCGGCTGTCCCGATACCGCGTCACAGCTATCCCCTCCCCAAACTCCAGCACCACCGCCCCCGTCACATCCGTGCGCAACCGCGCAATGCCCATCTCGCCATAGCGTGCATACACTTGCGCCTTCGGATGTTTATAGCGATTCCTGTGTCCGACCTGGAAAATCGCCAGGGCAGGATGGACAGCGTTTAGAAATGCCGGTGTCGACGAGGTGCCGCTGCCGTGGTGCGGCGCCAGCAGCACGTCGGCGGCCAGTTCGCCCTCCAGCGAGCGCGCCAGCAATTGCGCCTCCTGCGCCGCCTCGATGTCGCCAGCCAGCAAGATTGCATGCTTGTCGGCCGTGATCTTCACGGTGCAGCTGCGGGCGTTCGGCGTCAAGCTGATGTTCGTGTGGCTGGCGGGCAATGGATGCAGCATGGCGAAGTGCACGCCTTCCCAGGTCCAGTTCTGGCCCGCTATGCAGTGCAGATACGGACGCCGGGCTTGCCGCCGGGCCTCGACGGCCGGGTGGCCGTCGAACAGGGACGAAGCCAGCCAGCCCACGTCTATATTTTCCAGCAAGGATACGGCGCCACCCGCGTGATCGAGGTCGCTGTGGGAAATGATCACGCCGTCGAGCTTGCTGATACCCCGTGCGCGCAGATACGGCACGATGACACGGCTGGCGCCGTCGGAATCGAGACTGTAGGCGGGCCCCGTGTCGTACAGCAGTCGGTGATCGT
Source organism: Janthinobacterium sp. 64 (assembly GCF_002813325.1). Taxonomy (NCBI): domain Bacteria; kingdom Pseudomonadati; phylum Pseudomonadota; class Betaproteobacteria; order Burkholderiales; family Oxalobacteraceae; genus Janthinobacterium; species Janthinobacterium sp. 64. Next base: position 1,254,827 of record NZ_PHUG01000001.1, read on the forward strand.
GGGTTTCCACCAGCACGGCCATGCCTTGTCCCACATCAAAGGCCGTGATCCACATCTGGCCAGGTGGCGGGCTGGACGGCAATGCCGTCAGCAGCGGCAGCCAGCCCAGCATACCGGCCCAGCGCTGCGGCCATCCGCGCGGCGCCAGCAGCCAGGCCGTGCCGAACAATGCCCAGCAAAAACTCCACATTGGGGGCGCGGGCGCCGTCCACACGGCAAAGCGGCGCGCACCGAGCCAGTCCAGCACCTGCGCCAGCATCTGCACGATGGCATGCGCCAGCAGCAACAACCAGTCGCACAGGGGCGCCGGCAGCAGGCTGCCCGCCAACGACAAAGGCGTGACGAGCAGACTGATGATGGGGATGGCCAGCGCATTGGCCACGGGGCTGACCAAGGACACTTGCGAGAACAGCAGCATCGTCAACGGCACCAGCCCCACCGTCACCACGTATTGCGTGCGCGCCCCCAGCGCCACGGCCGCGCGCAGGCGACGCCAGCGTCCGGCCTGCGGCGGCAGCGGTGCCGTGGTGCGGCCCGCCGTCGCGTACAGCATGGTGGCGACGGCACCGAACGATAGCCAGAAACCGGGCCACAGCACGGCCCACGGGTCGAGCAGCACGACCACACCGAGCGCCAGGCACAGGATATGGCCGATGCTGGTGATGCGTCCCATCCACAAGGCCAGCGCCACCACCAGCAACATATATAAAGTGCGCTGCGCGGGCACGCCGAAGCCGGCCAGCAGCACGTACAAGAACGCGGCCAGCGCGCCGGCCAGCGCCGCCACCTTTTGCGCCGGCAAGCGCAAGGGCAGTTGCCAATCGGTAAAAAACGAGCGCCGCCACAGCGCGCCTGCGCCCAGCGCGAACAGGCCCGCGATCATCGTAATGTGCAAACCCGAGATGGAAATCAAATGGCTCACGCCCGTGCGGTTGAACACTTGCCAGTCCGACTGGGGAATGGCGCGCTGGTCGCCCACCACCAGCGCCACGATCACGCCCGCATACTGCTTGCCGTCCAGGCTGCGCAAGATACGTGCGCGCAAGGCCGCGCGGCTGGCCTCCACCACGTTGCCAAAGCCCGGCACGAAGGCAGCCAGGCGCACGTTCGGCGTATCGGCGCGCGGCTGCGGCCGCACATAGCCCGTGGCGCGCACGCCCTGCTCCAGCAGCCACGCTTCATAGTCAAAGCCCATGGGGTTCGCATTGCCGTGCGGACGCTGCAGCCGCACCGTGAGGCGCCAGCGCTCGCCCGGCTGCACGTCGCCGACATCGTTCGTCACTGCATCGCGAAAGCCCGCGTACCAGGACAGGGCGATCAAGGGCGGTACCTTCGCCCCAAACGCCTTTTCCACTGCAAAGTTAAAACGCACGCCCTGCTCGAAGCGGTACGGCAGGCTGGCGATGGTGCCCGTGACAACAATGTCCTGCCCTTCATCGGCCAGCGCCAGTTGCGGCGCCATGGCGGCCTGGGCCAGCCAGGCGGCCCAGTAAAAGCCGAGACCCGCGCCAGCGGCAAGCGCAACAATGGAACGCCAGCCGGAGCGCCAGCGCGCGTGGCGGCGCAGCGCCAGACTAACCGTGAACCCCAAGCCAGCGATCAGCCACAGCAGCACGCCGGCATGGGGCGGCAAGCTGGCCTGCGTTTGCAACCAGGCGGCGCCAGCGGCAAAGCCGAGTATCAGGGTGCGCATGGGAGCGTGACGTTTGCCGGATGTGATAGGGGCTTAAGTACTATGCCCCTGCCCTGCCCTAACCATCTGATCTTGCGCAACGGTGCGTTGAAAAACGATAGCTGGCACCTAAGTACCCCCAATATATTATTGTGATTGCTGATTTCCATAACCGGCGCTGTGCGGTGTTGCACGCAGCTAGCAGTGCTCGCACTGCGTCACTGCAGGCGCCTTGCACAGCATCCGCTTCTGTTCTTCATGAATTCACAATAACTCCCGAGGATTACTTAGTTTTCACCATGCACCAGCATGCATAAAACCTGGCCACCACCGCCCGCCCCCATCGACGGTATAATCGGCCTCGCTTACTTCAACACCCAGGCACGACATGACTTCCTCCGCACTTCCTCCCGACACCTCCACCGACATTTCCGACAGCAGCGAAGACAATAACGACGCCACCCTGGTCGCGGAACTGGGGGAACTGGCCGAGCATATCCGCCTCGTCAAGATGGAAGGCCGCGTCTTCGTGCGCTTTTCCGGCGTGGTCAAGGCCGGGCATCTGGTGGTGCCGTATGCGCTGGTACCAAGCCAAGGCGTGCTGGCGCGGCCGGCCAAGTGGCGCAAGATGGACCGCGAGGCCAAGCTGGCCCTCGTGCGCGAACGGGCTGGCGCGGCCGTCTTCGAGGAGCTGCGCCAGCACGTGATGGATTTCGTCGCCGATATCGCGGGTCTGAGCGAGGACGTGGACACGGACCCGATGGTTTTCCTGCACACCTTGGCCGACATGCAGACGTCGGAGCCGGCCGGCATGGTCTTCGACCGCATCCGCCAGCGCTTCCATCACGCCATCGAGCGCCAGCAGGAAGAACAGCATGCGGCGCGCACGCGCCAGAGCATCAACCTGGCCGAGTATCCGGCTTCGTTCGAGATGGCGCGCCGCCTGCCGCGCCGCTTCATCGCGCTGCTCGGTCCCACGAATTCCGGCAAGACGCACCGCGCGATGGAAGCGCTGGCCAAGGCAAAAAGCGGCATCTACCTGGCGCCCTTGCGCCTGCTGGCCCTGGAAAACTATGAACGCCTGCAGGAAGCCGCGCCGCATGGAAAACCCTTGGCCGTGAGCCTGATCACGGGCGAGGAACGCCGGGTCGTTGACGGCGCCACGCACGTGGCCAGCACGGTGGAAATGCTGGACACGAAAACCGTCGTGGAAGTGGCCGTCATCGATGAAATCCAGATGCTGGCCGACCCCGACCGGGGCGCCGCGTGGACGGCGGCCGTCTGCGGCGCGCCCGCCCACACCGTGTATCTGGTGGGAGCGCCCGAAGCGCGGCGCGCCATCGAGGCGCTGGCCGAACGCCTGGACTGCCCGCTGGAAGTACACGTATTAAAACGCATGGCGCCCCTGTCGATGGAGGCTACGGCCGTGCGCAAGGTGCGCAACCTGCGCCGCGGCGACGCCGTCATCGCCTTTTCGCGCCGCGAAGTGCTGATGTGGCGCGACATGATCACGGAAACGGGCCTGTCGGTGGCCACCGTGTATGGCAATCTGTCGCCCGAAGTGCGGCGCGCGCAGGCGCAGCGCTTCCGCGACGGCACGGCCGATATCGTCGTCGGCACGGATGCGCTGGCGATGGGCCTGAACATGCCGATCGCGCGCATCGTCATGACCACCTGCGTCAAATACAACGGCCGCGAAGAAGAAGAGATTTCGGCCGCCCTGGCGCGCCAGATCGCCGGGCGCGCGGGCCGCTATGGCGTGCATGAAGAGGGCCTGGTGGCCGGCTACGACAACGAAACGCATGAAGTGATGCGCGCCCTGCTGAAGGAAAAGCTGCACCCGCTGAACACGAGCGGCTTTGCCGTGGCGCCCTCGCTTGAGCATCTGCACCGCATTTCGTCGGTGACGGGCGAGCTGTCGCTGTCTAAACTGCTGCGCCGCTTCATCCACAACATCGACGTGCCGGACGGCTTCTTCTTCCCCCGCATCACGGAAGACCAGAAGGAGCGCGCCGTCTGGCTCGACACCCTGCCCCTGTCCGTGGCCGACAAGTTCACCCTGTCGCTGGTGCCGATATCGAGCAAGGTGCCGTCCTTGCAGACGGCGTGGGAACACTGGGCGAAGAATCTGTCGCAGGGAAAAACCAGCACCTTGCGCCAGCACGCGTATGGCGGCGGCACGCAGAATTTGCAGCAGGTGGAAGACACTTGCCGCTACTATTCAGCGTATGCGTGGCTCAGCTATCGCCTGCCGGAGTTCTTCCCCGACATCGCCGTGGCGCAAAACCTGTCGCGCGACGCGTCGGAACGGGTCGACTCCATCCTGCGCGCGCATAATGCGGCTTCGCGCGGACGCTCCAGCAAGAAGTTCAAATAGGCGTCAACGGATTTCCCAGAACCACACTTCGGCGCAATCCCAGTAGCATTCGGAACCGCACACCTTCACGCCGATGGATGGCAACAGGATGTCGATATGCCCGCCCGCGCCACCCAGGTAACCGGGAATGCGGAAAAAGGCGACGAGGCCCTTGCGCTGGCCGATGCCGGCAATCGCCGCATCGCGGCTGAATTTCTCGGGCGGGCCAAACATCGAGGGACTGGCCAGCATATGCGCCAGCTTGGCCTGTCCCGGTTCGATCAGCGCCCCCTTGAACGGCCCCTTGCGGATCGCCATGCGGCCCTTGACCTTGACGCCGGCCTTGATCAGGGCCAGGCTGACGCGGATGGCGCAGGTATTGGCAAAGCTGTCCTTGCCGATCAAGTCTTCCCAGCCGATTTCGCCGAACAGGGCCGCCTGGTCGACGGCGGCCACGCTCGGATAATTCTCGCGCAGCTTGATGAATGCAGGTTTCACGTCAGCCTCCTGGTGGTGTGGTGGAACAGGGGAAACGCCGCGCCAGGATGGCGATGATCAGGGTGGAAGCGCCACCCTGGCGCGCCCGCGCGGGCAGCTTTTTCAGTTCGGCGACGATGTGCGCGTCGATTTCCACCGTTTTCAGGCGGCCCGTGTCGCACCACAGCCGCCCCTGCGCCGCATCGGCCACGCCGGCCAGATAGCCTTTGGCGTAGCGCTGATCGAGCAGGAAGACAGCATCGGCCATCGCTCCCTTGGCCGGCCCTTGCTGGTAATACGCGATCAGCCGGTCGGCACTCAGGCGCGGCGCCGGAGCATAGGCGGCGCCCTGCCCTTGTACGCTGGGCAGGCACAAACTCAATACAATGAAAAGGAAGGGGACATGCATGGCCAGCCATGGTCAGTGAGGGAGGTCTGGCTGATTGTAGAAGAATGCGCCAGCCCCGCACTGAGCGAGGTCAAGCGTAGGTCGGGTAGGTCAGGTAGGTCGGGTTAGGCCAAAGGCCGTAACCCGACAACACCAGCCAACAATGATGTCGGATTACGCGCGGCGTTGCCCCGCAAATCCGACCTACACGTACAAAACCCGTGAAAGTTACGGTTTGCCCGGCGCCGCATAATGCAGCTTCAGCACCAGCCCATTATGGTCATCGGCCATGTAGATATCGCCATCCTGGCCCTGCTTCACGTCGACGGGCGCGCCCCTGCCCTGCTTGCCCTTGCGCTCCCAGTTGCCGATCAGCTCGACGGACTTGCCCAGCGGCGCGCCGGCCTTGTCGGGCAGCAGCGCCACCAGGCGGTGGCCGTTGCTGCGGTAGCCGTGGTAGCCGATGATCAGGCTATTCTTGTACAGCTCCGGGAAGCGGCTGGCCGTGTAAAACGTCATGCCCAGCGGCGCGGCGTGGCCGGGCAGCAAACGCTGCGGCGCCGCGTACTTGGCGGCGCAAGCCGTCTTCGGATATTCGGGGCTGGCGACATTGTCGTCATAGCAGTACGGCCAGCCGTAATGCCGGTCGGCCTGGATCAAATTCAGTTCTTCGTGCGGCAGGTTTTCGTCGCTTTTCAGCTGTGGCATGGCGGCCTGGATGGCGTCGCGCGCGTTTTCCGCCTGCCACAGCTCGCCCGTGGTCGGATGAAAGGCCAGCGCCATCGAATTGCGCAAGCCGCGCGCATGCGTGCGCCAGACCGTCACCGTGCCGGCCGGCCACTCCATCTTGTATTCGCGGATGGCGCCCAGCGCTTCCGGTCCCTCCGCAGAGGCGCATGGTTTGCTCGCATCGGGCGCCTTGCCGTCGTTCTCGCAATGGTCGGTGCTCGAACCCACGTTCACATACAGGTCGCCCTTGGGGCTGAAACGCATATTCGTCAGCAGGTGTAAACCGAGGCCCGGCAGGCGCGGCGTCTTGGCCGTGCCGCCGATGATGTCGGTGATGGCGCGGGCGGGATCGCGCAGGTCGAAGCGGAAGATGCGCCCCACTTCGCCCACGTAGACCATGCCGTCCGGTCCCTGCACGATGCCGTTCGGGCGATCTAGCTTGTCGAGCAACAGCTTGCGCTCGTAAGCGGCGCCGGCCGCCTTGCGCTGCAACAGCCACAATTTACCCTGCTTCGGCGCCCATCCCGCCATATCCGTGACGAGGATGTCGCCGTTCGTCAGCGGCAGCACGCCACGCGGAAATTTCAGGCCGTCGGCCAGCACGGCCACGCAAAAGCCGGCCGGCGTAGTGACGTCGAGGCGCGGCAAGCCGTCGCACCGGGCGCTGGTCGCAGCCATAACGGGAGCGAAGGCAGCGGACAGGCAGGCGGCCAGGATGATCTTGTTGTTCATTGTGGTCTCATTCCATCAAGGGTAATCGGGGCAGTACGGCGCGCGCGTTGGCGCTGGTGGCAGCGGCCACTTGTGCACTATCCAGGCCGCGCAGCTCGGCCAGCACGGCGCCGATGCGCGGCAATTCTTCGGGGCTGTTGCGGCCCGGGTGGATCCAGCTGGGGGAAATATCGGGCGCATCCGTCTCCAGCACGATGGCAGTCAAAGGCAAATCGGCGGCCATGCGGCGTATCTGCAGCGCGCGGGTAAAGGTCATGGCGCCGCCAAACCCCAGCTTGAAACCGAGGGCTATATAGCCTTGCGCCTGCTGGAAGCTGCCGTTGAATGCATGCGCGATGCCGCCGTTCGGGCGGATCTGGCGCGCGTGCTTGAGGACGATGTCCTGCGAGCGGCGCACGTGGGTCAGCACGGGCAGATCGAAGTCGCGGGCGATCTTCAGCTGCTCGCGCAAAAAATGCTCCTGTTTGGCGCGCATGGCCGGTTCGCACAGCATGGGGAGAAAGAAATCGAGGCCGATCTCGCCGATGGCGACAAAACGCGGGTCATGCATCGCCAGCGCCACGGCTTCGCGCAGGGCGATCAAATCGTCCTCGGTGGCGTGCGGCACGTAGATCGGGTGGATACCGAGCGCATAGCAGGCATTGGGCGCTGCTGCCGCCAGGTCGCGCACGATGGCAAAATTGGCCCGTTCGACGGCGGGAATGACGATCATGCCCACGCCTTGCGCACCCGCGCGCGCAGCCACCTGCAGCGATTCATCGCCGAATTCATGCGCGTCGAGGTGGCAATGCGTGTCGATCCACATGGCGATTCCTTAGTATTGGTACGGCTGCAGCCCTTCGTCCGTCAGGCGCAGCACGCGGTCGCAGCGCTTGGCCAGTTCGATATCGTGCGTGACGATGACAAAAGCCGTGCCCAGGGTGCGCGACAGTTCCAGCATCAGGTCGAAAATCTGTTCGGCCGTGGCGTGATCGAGGTTGCCCGTCGGTTCATCGGCCAGCACGCAGGCCGGCTGCGTGACGAGGGCGCGAGCCAGGGCCACGCGCTGGCGCTCGCCGCCCGACAATTCACCAGGCGTGTGCGTGACCCGCTTGGCCAGGTTCACGCGCGTGAGTATCTGCTGCGCCAGCTCGGTGGCGGGCGCGCGCTTCATGCGCCGTATCATCAAGGGCATGGCGACGTTGTCCAGCGCGGAAAACTCGGGCAGCAAGTGGTGGAACTGGTAGACGAAGCCCAGCGAAGCATTGCGCAAGTCGCCGCGCGCCTTTTCGCTGAGATTGGCGAAGTCCTTGCCCAGCAGGGTCACCTTGCCGCTGGTGGGCGTATCGAGGCCGCCCAGCAAGTGCAGCAGGGTCGATTTGCCGGAGCCGGAAGCGCCGACGATGGCGACGCGCTCGCCGCGGTGGACGTCGATGTCGATGCCGGCCAGCACCTGCACCTTGTAGCTGCCCTGCGTGAAAGTCTTGCCCAGGCCGCGGCAGGAAAGGACGGCGGAATCGGCGGAAGCGCCGTTGGAGGCAGGTTTGTTCAGATCGGTCATGGTAGTCGTCAGTGGTTTATTCATAGCGCAGGGCTTCCGCAGGTTTCACGCGGGCAGCCCACCAGCTTGGGTACAGGGTCGCCAAAAAGGCGAGGATCACGGCCAGCACGCCAATCTTGGTGACGTCGGGCCAGCGCAGGTCGGACGGCACGGTGCTGATGAAATAGATGTCCTTCGAGAGGAACTGCACGCCCAGCAAATGCTCGATGAAGGGCACGATGACGTCGATATTCATCGCCACCAGCACGCCGCCGCCGACTCCCAACATCGTGCCCAGGATACCCACCAGCGCGCCCTGGATCATGAAGATCTTCATGATGGAGCGAGGGGAAGCACCCAGCGTGCGCAAAATCGCGATATCGGCCTGCTTGTCCGTCACCGTCATCACCAGGGTCGACACCAGGTTGAAGGCGGCCACGGCGATGATCAGGGTCAGGATGATGAACATCATGCGTTTTTCCGTCTGCACGGCAGCGAACCAGTTGGCATTCAATTTCGACCAGTCGCGCAGCCACAGGTCGCCCGGCATGGTCTTTTTCAGTTCCGCCGCCACTTGCGGCGCCTGGTTCATGTCGGCCAGGCGCAAACGCAGGCCGGAGGGACCATCGAGGCGCAGCAAGCGCTGGCCGTCTTCGATGTTGATGAAGGCCAGACCCGCGTCGAATTCATTGTGGCCCGCCTGGAAGATGCCGCTGACGGTGAAGCTGCGCATGCGCGGCAGCACGCCGGCCGGCGTGACCTGGCCCTGCGCCAGCATCAGGGTGACTTTTTCGCCGAGGTTGACGCGCAAGGCGCGCGCCAGTTCGATGCCCAGCACGATATTGAAGGTGCCCGGCTGCAGCGCCTTGAAGCTGCCCATGCGCGTCTGGCCGGCCACGTCGGAGACGTTCGGCTCTTCCTCGGGCAGCACGCCGCGCACGATGGCGGGGCGCAGCGCATCGTCGCGCAGCAGCATGCCCTGCGTTTCCACGAACGGCGCGGCGCCTTTCACGGCAGGATTTTTAAAAGCCTGCGCCGCTTCCGCGCGCCAGTCCGGCATGCTGCCGCTGTTGTCGAACACTTCCACGTGGGCCAGCACGGACAGCATGCGGTCCGTCACTTCCTTCTGGAAGCCGTTCATCACGGACAGTACGACGATCAGCGCCGCCACGCCCAGGCCGATGCCAGCCATGGAAATGAGCGAAATAAAAGAGATAAAACTGTTGCGGCCACTGCGCTTGCCGGCCCGCGTGTAGCGCAAGCCGACCAGCCATTCGAAGGGAAGATTTTTTAACATGCTTGTGAAGTGATTGATTCTTGTGTAAGCGACATGCCACCGTGCTGACCCAATGGCGAAGTGCCGGGGTCGGACCCTGAGGGTCCGACCCCAGGTTCTGCCTTGGGGCTGATTTTCTTATTCATAGCGCAGCGCCTCGGCCGGCTTGACACGCGCGGCGCGCCAGCTCGGGTAGATCGTCGCCACCAGCGCCAGGCCAAAGGCGATCAGGCCGATCTGCGCCACGTCCAGCCAGTGCACGTCGGACGGCACGGCGCTGATCTGGTAGATTTCCTTGGAGATGAAGTGCAGGCCGAAGATGCCTTCGATGAAGGGCACGATGACGCCCACGTTCAGCGCCAGCACGACGCCGCCGATGACGCCCAAAGCACTCCCCAGCAAGCCGACCAGCGCGCCCTGGATCATGAAAATCTTCATGATGGAAAACGGCGACGCGCCCAGGGTGCGCAAAATGGCGATATCGGCCTGCTTGTCGGTGACCGACATCACCAGGGTCGAGACGAGGTTGAACGCGGCCACGGCGATGATCATGCTGAGGATGATGAACATCATGTTCTTCTGGCTTTGCACCAGCGCATACCAGCTGGCACTGGCGCGCGACCAGTCGCGCATCCACAGCTGGCCCGGCATCGAGGCCTTGAGTTCGCGCGCCACCTGCGGCGCCTTATTCATGTCGTGCAGGCGCAAACGCAGGCCGGACGGGCCGTCGAGCTGCAGCAACTGCTCCGCATCAGCCATGTTGACGAAGGCCAGGCTGCCATCGAGTTCATTGTGGCCCGCCTCGAAGATGCCAGATACCTTGAGCGCGCGCATGCGCGGCATGACGATGCCAGTGGCCGGGTCGCCCGCCTTTGGCTCGCGTTCCAGCATCAGGGTCACGTTCTGCCCCACCTTTACGTCGAGCGCCTTGGCCAGGTCGATGCCCAGCACGATGTTGTATGAACCTGGCGTGAGATCCTTGAAACTGCCCTGTTTCATCTGGGAGGACACGCTGGAGACGGTGGCTTCCTGCTGCGGCAGCACGCCGCGCACGATGGACGGGCGCATGGTTTCGTCGTTGAGCAGCATGCCCTGGGTTTCCACGAACGGCGACACGGCTTTGACTTGCGGATTTGCGTAGGCGGCGCGCTCCTGCGCCTGCCAGTTCGGCATGGAACCGCTGGTGTCGAACACCTCGACGTGGGCCAGCACCGACATCAAGCGGTCGGTGACTTCCTTCTGGAAGCCGTTCATGACGGAGAGGACGACGATCAGGGCGGCCACGCCCAGGCCGATGCCGGCCACGGAAATGAGGGAAATGAAGGAAATGAAGCTGTTGCGGCCACTGCGTTTCCCGGCACGCGTATAGCGCACGCCGACCTGCCACTCGAAAGGAAATTGTTTGATGATGCTCATGCGCTCCCGCGACAACGTGATATGCGAGCGCGCAGTGTGCCACACAAATGGTATTTCATGCGCGAAACACATCACCGTGGCGCCATTTTTCCGCACCCGGCGGCTAGGGAAAAACCGCGGGAACTACTCCTCCAGCGCCACAATCGCCTACAATCTCGGGATGAATCAACTTACCCTCGTCCTGCCCTTCGCCTTGCCCAATGCCGAGCTGGCTGCCGACCTGCTCAAGGTCTTGCAGGCGCCCGCCCTGGCGGCCCTGCTGTCGCGCACATCCGTTTGCAATTTAGAAACTTTTGACAACGCCAACCGCCTGCTGCCGCACGAAGCGTGGCTGGCGCATGCCTTGACCCTGTCGCCTGCGCCCAACGGCGAGGCGGCGCAATCGGCCTTTGCGGCCCAGGCCATGCGCGGCTACGGCCTGGCGCCGGAACCGGGCGCGCGCTACTTCCTGCTGCATCCGGCCCACCTGGCCATCGCCCGCAGCCATATCAGCCTGGAAGACTTGCGCCAGCTCAAGCTGAGCGAGGATGACGGGCGCGCCCTGTTCGACATTGCGGCCCCGTATTTCGACGAAATTGGCCAGCCCCTGTCGTATGGCGACGCGGGCACCTGGTTCATGCGCGCCGATGGCTGGAGCGACTTGCAGTGCGCCTCGCCGGACGCCGCCACCACGCAAGACCTGTCCGTCTGGATGCCGGAAGGCGAGCACGCGCGCGCCGCGCGCTGCCTGCAAAATGAAGTGCAGATGCTGTGGCATGAACACCCTGTCAACGCGGCGCGCGAGGAGCGGGGCTTGAAAGCCATCAATTCCTTCTGGATCTGGGGCGCCAGCCTGGCCAACGCTGAAGCTGCGCGCTGCGCGGCCAGCCTGCATACCAGCGACGCAGCGGGCTGGCTGGCCGCACTGGCGGAACCGGCGCAGCGCGATGCCAGTCCAAACAGTGTGCTGGCAAGCGGACAGGATGCGATCGTCGTGCTGGGCGGCCTGACCGAAGCGGCGCAAGCCCAGGAATGGGGCATGTGGCTGCAGCAGTTGCAAGCGCTGGAAGCGCACTGGTTCGCGCCCCTGCTGGCGGCCGTCAAGGATGGCCGCCTGGGCCAGCTGCGCCTGGTGCTGAGCCACCGCGACGCCTGGCTGGACTGCACCACCAGCAAGCATGCGCAGCGCAAATTCTGGCGCGCGATTACCCTGAACAAGTTGAAAGCATCATGACCCGTACCCGCATCGCCACCCGTCCCTGCCCTTACCGCGAATCCGAATTGCTGCGCCAGGGCGGCATCCACCCCGTGCTGGCCCGCCTGTATGCTTCGCGCGGCTTGACGGACGCGGCAGAACTGTCGAGCGAACTGGCGGCCCTGATGCCGCCGTCCGGCTTGCTGCACATCGGCGCGGCCGGCATCTTCCTGGCCGACGCCATTGCCGCCAAGAAACGCATGGTCATCGTGGCCGACTACGATTGCGATGGCGCCACCGCCTGCGCCGTGGCCATCCGCGGCTTGCGCGCCATGGGCGCCGACGTCGATTTCATCGTGCCCAACCGTTTTGAATACGGCTACGGCCTGACGCCGGAAATCGTCGAATTGACGGCCCGCGAAAAGTCGCCCGACATCATCATCACCGTCGACAACGGCATCGCCAGCATCGATGGCGTGGCCGAAGCGAACCGGCGCGGCATCGAGGTGCTCGTCACGGACCACCATTTGCCGGCCGACACCCTGCCCGACGCGGCCGTCATCGTCAACCCGAACCAGCCCGCCTGCGGTTTCCCCAGCAAGAACCTGGCTGGCGTGGGCGTGGTGTTCTACGTGTTGCTGGCCCTGCGCGCAGAAATGCGCCGGCGCGGTGTATTCGATGCGCAGACGCAGCCCAAGCTCGACAACCTGCTCGACCTGGTGGCGCTGGGCACGGTGGCCGACGTGGTGCGCCTCGATACGAACAACCGTATCCTCGTCGCGCAAGGTCTCAAACGCATGCGCAAGGGCAATATGCACGCGGGCGTGGCGGCGCTGTTTCGCGTGGCGGGCCGCGAAGCGCGCAGCGCCACGCCGTTCGACCTGGGCTTTGCCCTGGGACCGCGCCTGAATGCGGCCGGGCGCCTGCAAGATATGTCGCTGGGCATCGAATGCCTGATCACGGACGACGAAGGCCGCGCCTGGGCGCTGGCGCAGCAACTGAACGACATCAACCTGAAGCGCCGCGAAATCGAGGCGGACATGCAGGATACGGCCCTGCTGCACCTCGACGCTTTCGAGCCGGCCAACAGCAGCACCATCAGCGTGTTTGATGAATCGTGGCACCAGGGCGTGATCGGCATCGTCGCCTCGCGCCTGAAGGAAAAGTTTTATCGCCCGACCATCACGTTTGCGCCCGGCGCGGACGGCTGGATCAAGGGCTCGGGCCGCTCCATCCCCGGTTTTCACTTGCGCGACGCGCTCGACCTGGTGTCGAAACGGGCGCCCAGCCTGATCGACAAGTTCGGCGGCCACGCCATGGCGGCCGGCCTGACCATCCGCGCCGACGCCTTCGACGCGTTTTCCCAGGCCTTCGAGGCCGTGGGCCAGGCATGGCTCAGCCAGCAACAGTTGGAGCGCGTCGTGGAAACGGACGGCCCACTGGAAGACGCCTACTACACGACGGCTTTCATCGAGCTGATGGATGGCCAGGTGTGGGGCCAGGGCTTCGCCCCGCCCGTCTTCTGCGATGAATTCCGCGTCGTCAGCCAGCGCATCTTGAAAGAACGCCACTTGAAACTGCTGCTGGAAAAGAACGGCGTGCGTTTTGATGCCATCTGGTTCGGGCATACGGACGCCTTGGGCGAACGCACGCGGGTGGCGTTCCGGCTTGATGCGAATGAATACAATGGCACCACGAAAGTTCAACTCATGGTAGAGCACGCCGAACCTGTGTAGTGACACCTGACAGTACCTACTGCGCGTCGGTATAGGCTGCCTGCGATGCTCACCGTACTAGAAGTACGGTTGCGCTTCTCGACCGCCTCTCCCTTCCGCTCGCTACGGTACTGTCAGGCGTTGCGACGTTTGTGGTCTTATTGCTGTATCTCATGCTTACCTGGAACAATGTCGCATCAAACCACTGCGGAAGCTGGAACCAGCCTCCACGCTACCTGAAAGCGGCACCATGCTGACCAACCTGAACCACTTCACGCTGCCCGTGCGCGGCCTGCCGCGCAGCGCCATATCCAGGCATGGTGTTCGCGGCTGACGTTTGAAAACAGCATATTCGATAAATTCGTTAAATTCATTAAATCAACAGAAAAACCAAGCGCCGTAGTTGTGAAAAAACACTGTCACGCCTCGATACCCCTCTGATAACCTTGCCTATAAGGCTTAATCAAGCTGGCAAGATTGCCTCCGGCAATAGGCAAATTCGCCACATATCATTGCAATAATGAACATATTCATTAAAAATAGTTAACACTTATTTGGCAAATTCACTAGAATTGATAACGCATCAGGGAATCCCCAATGATGCGTGATCAGTTTTGAGGGCAAACCCGTCGAAAGGCGGGGACGCAAAGCCACCGGCCTACCGCGCGCAAGCGCCACGGCAGCGGGGCTGCCAATGCAGGGCCGGGACCGCCAGCGCGCGGCACCCTGCCAAATGCATTGTCGAGATGTGGCCCTCGCCAACTCGGAGAGTTTCGCCATGAAAAAAAACATTCCCCCGCATTCCCGTCACGGGCGCCTGCTGCTGGGCGCCACTGCGGCCATCCTGCTGGGCGCTTGCGGCCCGGGCCAGGAGACATCGGCACCGCCCGCCGCCATTGCCACGGCGGCAACCCAATTCACTGTCGACGTGCCCGTCATCCCCGCCGCCGTCGGCGCGCTGGTGGCGCAGCCGATGTTCCATGCCGCCCCCGCCCTGCTCGATGCGCCTGACGGGCGCGACAGCGGCAACAGCAGCGGCTCGGCCCACTGGCGCCCGCACATGCAGCGGGTACCCGATGCCATGACGGAGATGTCCACGCGGCGCCTGACGGCGCAGAGAATCGCCGCCGCGCAACAGGCGGCGCAAAACATCGCGCCATTGCTCGATGGCGGCGGCGCGAGCGACACCGCCGCACCGATGGCCGGCAGCAGCGTGGTGGCCACCTACTCGCCCGCGCAAATCCGCGCCGCCTACGACTTGCCCGCGCTGCCGGCGGCAGGCACGGCGCTGACGCCGGCCCAGGCGGCACAGCTGGGCGCGGGGCAGACGATCTATATCGTCGACGCCATGCACAACCCGAACGCAGCGGCCGAACTGGCCATCTTCAACCAGAAATTCGGCTTGCCCGCCTGCACCACCAAGGCCATCGCCACGAATGCCACCCTGCCCTTGCCGCCCGCGCCGGCCAGCGGCTGTGAATTTTCTGTTGTCTACAACACGCCATCGAGCACGATGACGACCACCGCGCCCGCCTATAACTCGGGCTGGGCCATGGAAATCGCGCTCGACGTGCAGTGGGCGCATGCCACGGCGCCGCTGGCGCGCATCGTGCTGATCGAGGCGCCCGACGCTTCCATCAACAGCCTGCTGGGCGCCGTGCGCCTGGCCAACCTGATGGGGCCTGGCGTCGTGTCGATGAGCTTTGGCGCCGCCGAAGGCAGCTGGACAGCTTCCGTCGACAGCGCCTTCACGGGCAAGAACATGACGTATCTGGCCGCCACGGGCGACTCGGGCAGCGGCGTGTCCTGGCCGTCCGTGTCACCGAACGTGCTGGCCGTGGGCGGCACCACGCTCAGCTACAGCGGCAGCGGCGCGCGCAGTGAATCGGCCTGGTCGGGCACGGGCGGCGGCATCAGCGCCTATACGGCACTGCCCTCCTACCAGAGCGCCAGCAACGTGCCGGGCATGACGGGCTTGCTGCGCCGCAATGTGGCCGACGTGGCCTTCAATGCCGACCCCGCCACCGGCCAGTACACGGCCGTGATGGCACAGGGCAGCAGCACCGCCAGCTGGCTCAGCATCGGCGGCACCAGCCTATCCACGCCACAGTGGGCCGGCCTGGTCGCCATCGCCAACGCCAGCCGCGCGCTGCAGGCGAAGACGGCGCTCGGCTTGCCGCACAGCATACTGTACGGCCAGATCGCCACCGTACCCGGCACCTTTGCCAGCAGCTTTGCCGACATCACGCGCGGCAGTAACGGCACTTGCGGCGTGTGCACGGCCAGGGTCGGCTACGACCCGCTGGGCGGCCTGGGCACGCCCAACGTGAAAAGCCTGCTGGCCAGCCTGTCGGGCACGCAGATCGCGCCAACAGCCCCCGTGGTGGCGCCGGCCAGCATCAGCGGCGCGGCCGGCAAGCCGCTGTCGTTCACCGTCTCGGCCAGCGCAAGCAACCCCCTCAGCTACAGCATGCTGGGCGCGCCGGCCGGCATGAGCATCGCCGCCACGGGCGTGGTCAGCTGGGCCAACCCCATCGCCGGCACGTATGCCGTGACCATGGTCGCCAGGGATAGCGTCAGCGGCCTCAGTGGCCAGGGCGTGTACGCCATCGTGATCACCCCCGTCGCGCCGCCCGTCGTCGGCACCGGCGCCATCACGGGCAAGGTAGGCACGGCACTGGCGTTCAACGTCAGCGTCTCCGCCCCCAATCCCGTCAGCTACACGCTCGCCGGCGCACCGACCGGCATGAGCATCAGCAGCGCAGGCCTGGTGAGCTGGGCCGCGCCGCTGGCGGGCACCTATGCCGTCACCGTCACGGCCAAGGACAGCAAGACCGGCTTGAGCGGCAAAGGCCTCTACACGGTGGCGATCGCCGCCCCGCTGCCGCCCGTGGTGACAGTGTCCAGCGTCAACGGCAAGCCCGGCGTGGCCCTGTCGTTTACGGCAACGACGGTGGCGCCCAACGCCGTCACCTACAGCCTGTCGGGCGCGCCGTCGGGCATGAGCATCAGTGCGGCCGGCATCGTCAGCTGGGCCAGCCCCGTGCTGGGCACGTATAGCGTGACGATCATCGCCAAGGATAGCAAGACCGGCCTGTCGGGCCAGGCCGTGGCGACGGTGAAAATCGCCGCCGCCGGGCCCACCATCACGGCCGCCGCGATGACGGGCGTGGCAGGCAGGGCCATGAGCGGCAGCATCGTGCTCACGGCGCCAGGGGCGACCTCGCTGCGGATCTCGATCGACGGCGCGCCGCTGGGCATGCAGTTTTCCATGAGCGGCCTGACCATCACGGCCTATTGGCCGCAACCGGTGGCCGGCAGCTATACGCTGAAGGTGGTGGCGCTGGACAATAACGGCTTGACGGCGCAACTGACCGTGCCGGTGATCGTCACGGCAAGATAAACCAGCACGGCTTGCCAATGGGGCGTAGCGGGACACCTGTCCTGCTGCGCCCCTTTTGCATGTGCGCGCACCTTGCAATGAATCCCGAAACGGAGTATAAATAGTCCATAAACAGAGTTTTTTGAGGAAATACCATGAATCTCGCCTACGCCTACCCCAAGAGCCGCTTCGAGCCGGCCGTGCTCGTCGACCTGAATGCCAAAGCCGAGCGCGAGCGATTGTCGCAGGCCGCACTGAAAGGGTTTTTCAAGCTGGCCGCCGCCTGGAAGCTGCGCGATGACGATGCGCGCGAGTTGCTGGGCGGCCTGTCCAGCAGCGCCTGGTACGAGTGGAAAAAGCACCCGGACCGCGTGCTGGAAGTGGACCGCATCACGCGCATTTCGTATTTGCTGGGCATCTACAAGGCCTTGCACATCCTGTACGGCGACAAGCTGGCCGACGAATGGGTGAGTTTGCCCAACAAAAACCCGATCTTCGGCGGCCGCACACCGCTGTCGCAGATGCTGGCCGGCGGCTTGCTGGCCATGCAGACGGTGCGCAAGCTGCTCGACGCGCGCCGCGGAGGACTGTAATCGTGCCTGCCACCGCCCATGACCACCTGCCGCCGCTGGCCGCCCTGCGCCAGATCGACACCTGCCGGTTGATACCCTCGCGCTTCGCCGACATGGAAGACTCCGTGCTGGCGCCGCTGGCGGAGGACGACGATCACCTGCGCGAACTGTTCGAACTCGATAACGCGACCAACGCCCGCCTGGTGGCCGAATATGGCGGCACGCCAGGAATTGGCGTGGACGAGCTGGTTTTTGGCGTGCCACACTTTCGCATCATCAATGCCGCCTACACCTACGCCCGCCCGGAAGGGGCGCGTTTCAACGATGGCGAGCGGGGCGCCTGGTATTGCGCCTTCGACATGAAAACGGCGCTGGCCGAGATCATTTTCCACAAGACCGTGGAATACCAGGAAATCGACCATTTCGACGACAGCGTCAGCTACCAGTCGCTGCTGGCCGATTTTTCCGCCAGCTTCCACGACCTGCGCGGCCAGCAGCGCTACCAGGCTTGCCTCGATCCGGCCAGCTACATCGCCTCGCAAGACCTGGCCGCCATCCTGCTCGAAGCCGGCTCCATGGGCGTCATCTTCCCCAGCGTCCGGCACGCCAGCGGCACCAACCTGGCCTGCTTTCGCCCTGCCCTGGTGGGCAATGTTCGCAAAGGTGGCGCCTATCGGTTAACATGGCAGGGTACGCCGACGCCGCGCGTGGAAGCCCTGTAAGGCCAGCGGGCCGCGCGCAACGGCACCCGACTCACCAAACATTGATACTCGCATGCAAACCAATCCTGAAAAAGACACCGAACTGCGCCTCAAAGTGAACAGCGAAACGGCCCGCCTGGCCTGGAGCGAACTGGAAAAGCACTTCGCCCAGGGCAGCGTCGTCTGGGTCGCCAATGAGCTCGACCTGGTCGAAGTGGCCGTGCGCATTTCGCACGACGACAAGTCCACCATCACGCAATGGATGGTCGATGGCAAAGTGGCCAAGGTGTCGGACCAGCAGGCGCTGGACTGGCAAGCGTCCGATGCGGCCCTGTGGGCCGTCGTCGTCAGTCCGTTCATATTAGTCCAGCAGGAAAAGCCGACGCAGCACTAGAGACTGCGCTCGAACAGCAGGCGCAGCGAGGCGCTGCCATCCAGGCGCGTCACGCTGTCGCTGCGGCCCGCATCATCGACATACGATTGCCCTTGCAGCTGTCGCTGGCGCAGCACATTGGCCGCCGCCAGGCGCACCCGCGTTTTCGCGTCCGGCTGCCACAGCGCATACGCGTCCAGGGTGCGCCGCACGCCCGCCTGGCTGCTGGCGTGCGCATCGAGCCGCGCCAGGCCGCCCGTCTGCACGTGCAGATTGCCACCCAGGCTGATCCTCGGCGAGCACCGGTAATCGAGTCCCAGGTTGAGCGTGGCCGGCACCTGGCTGGCCAGGCGGTTGCCGGGACCCGGCACTGCGGCCACGCTGGACCAGTTGCGCCCCGCATTGGCGCGCACGTCGATATCGGGCGCCTGCACCCACCAGGTCCGCACGGGGAACTTCACATCCAGCTCGACGCCGCGCACCGTGGCCGTGCCATGGTTGAACGGGCTGGCCGTCCAGATGCCATCGCGCTGGAACAGGCGCTGCACGGTGACGTCGCTGATGCGCCGCGCGTATGCCGACACGCTGGCTACGCCGCTCTTGCCGAAATAGCTCTCCCAGGCCGCATCGAGTCCCCATGCCAGTTCCGGGCGCAGCCCGGGATTGCCCTGGAAATCGGGATTATTGGCGCTGTTGCCATTGTTGATGGTGTAGCGGCGCGGCACCAGGTTGCGCGTGGTGGGCGCCTTGTAGGTGCGCGCCAGCGCCAGCCGCAGCTGGTCGCGTTCCTGCTGCGGCGGTTTCCACAGCAGCTGCGCCACGGGACTCCAGACGCTGGCCCGCGTGCGCACTTCGCTCAGGGTGCGGCCTTCGGTCGCCGTCTGCAAGCCTTCCCAGCGCACGCCCGCATACATTTGCAGGCGCGGCGTCACATCCCATTCATCCTGCGCATACAGGGCCAGGCGCCGCACGTCGGCCGTGTAGTCTTCATCGAGCGCATACGGCGCGCCACCGGCAAGATACGTGTCGCGCTGGCGGCGCGATTCGCTGCGGCGTATCAGGCTGCCATCCCAGCCCGCGCTCAGCGCATGCCCGCCGCCCAGCCGGCCCAGGTATTTGCCGCTGCTGTTGACGCTGTCGTCGATGGCATCGGACACGACGCCGCGCAGCAGCAAAGGAGCGCCACCGGCCGCCGCGCCAAGGAAGACGTAATCCGTATCGCGCCGGTTGTGGTTGACGCTTAGTCTGGCCGTCAGCTTGCCCGCCGCCCCCAGCGGGTGCGTCCAGTTCACGTCGTTGCGCGCCGAAAACACGCTGGCCTGCGACGTGGCGCCATTGCGCGGATACGCCGTGGGCATGCCCAGCAAGGCCGTTTCGCTGGCCTCGCCGTCAAATCCCGTGCGATACCAGTCCAGCAGGCTTTGCCAGATGATGGTATCGCCATTGTCCAGGGTCCATTGCAGACGCGGCGTCAGGCTGGCCTTGTTGACGGACGAGGCGTTGCGCGTGCGCGTTTCGCGGCGCGCCAGCAGCGTGCCGGCCGGATCGGACATTGTTTCAGTCGTCCTTCCCGCCACGTCATCGGCCGTGCGCTCCAGCGCGCCCGTCAGCGCATAGGCGAAACCGGGCAGCTTGTTTGCCACGCGCAAGGACGCGGCAGGCTGCCAGCGGCCGTCCTGCCGGCCCGCGCCCAACTTCCATTCGCGCTCGGCGCCGCTGGCGCCCTTGCGCAAGACGACGTTGATGCTGCCGGCGACGGCTTGCATGCTGTATTCGGCCGTCGCGCTGCGTAAAATCTCAATGCGCTCGATCATCTCGGGCGCGATCGATTCGATGGAAAATCCCGGTGGCGCGGGGTCGCCGTTGATCAGCATTTGCGTGTAGCCGGCGCCCAGGCCGTGCATGCGCACCTCGCCGCCGACGACGGAGACACCGGGCTGGCGTTTCAGGACCGCCGCCAGGCTGCCGTCGCCATATTGCGCCAGGTCGTCGCGGCTGACGATGATCTTCGCGGCCGTTTCGTCGCGCCGCTGCTGCATGCCGCTGGCGGCCGAAATGGCAACTTGCTGCAGCGGCGCATCCCCGGCGCAGGCGGCGGCGGGCAAAAGCAGGAAAAAAAGCGGGGATAAAAACGGAAAATACTGGCTGGCGCTGCGCATGATGCCTTTTCTACACTGCGGCTAAGGAAGCGCGCAGTGTAGAGGATTTGACAATACGCAGCAAGCGGCTTTCAGTGCCCTCCCCGGTAAAACGCGATGAACCAAAAAAAATGCCGCTTCGCCTACATCACGAAGCGGCACTTCCACTGGCAAGCCCGGTTAATGCATGCTTACTGGCTTTCGATGCTGGTGTTGCCAGCCGCCGACGGCAGTCGCAGGCCCGTATCGACCACACTCAGACGCAAGCCCGGCAAGACATTGCTGTTCACCGATGCCGTCGTCAGCACCACCGGCGTGCTGCCCTGCTGCGGCTGGCCGCGCTCCGCCGCCACCTGCACCGCGTCTTCCTTGCTGGTCACGGTTTCGCCTTTCGCCACGACATCGGCCTGCACCATATTGCCCTGCGATGGCGCCACATTGACCGCCGCGATCACGCTGGCCACCGCGGCTTGCAGCGCTTCGGTCGGCTTGACGGTCAGCACGCCAGGCGTGTACGTCAACGCATAGTTGGTCGACGTCTGGCCGGCCGCCGACACCAGATAGCTGCCCGCTGGCGTAGCGATGGTGGCCGGCGTGCTGAACGCCAGATTGCCGCTGACCTCGTTCGCCAGCGTGTCGTTGCCCAGCAAGCCCGTGTAGCTGGCCGTGAAGGCGGGATTGACATTGCCTTGGTCTTTCTCGGCATTGCCCACCTTCACCCCCAGTTCCGCCTGCGTGATGCTGGCCGTGGTGGTCGCCGTGGCGTTGACCGTGTAATTGCCGGCGTCCGTACCGCCGAGGGCAATGCCGTTCACAGTCACCGTTTTGCTGGCGCCGGCGTTCTTGTCGGCAAAGCTGGCGCCGCTGTTACTGATGCTCAGCACGTCGCCGGCGATGCGGTTGTCCGCCAAAGTCACGCTGGCGTTGGTGGTGGTGTCATACACGCGCGACGCGGCGCCCGTGGCGCGCACCAGCAGGCTGGCTGGCGTAATGCTGGCCGTCAAACCGGTCGGATCGCTGACCGTGTAGTTGCTGGCCAGGCCGGTGATGGTGTCGACCAGGCTCGTGCCCGTCACCGTCACGGCTTTGCCATTGGCCGCGTTCTTGTCGCTGAACAAGGCTGTTTGACCCGCAATGCCCAGGCTTTCACCGGCCACCAGGCCGCTCAACACCCCACCGGACAGGCTGGCGACTGTATTGCCGTCGTAGACTTTATTGCCAGCCAGTTGGCCGCTTACCATCAAGGCCTTGGCCGTGATGCTGGCCGTCAAGCCGCTCGGGTTGCTGACCGTATAGTTGCTGGCCAGGCCGCTGGCGGTATCGACCAGGGTCGTGCCGCTGACCGTCACGGCTTTGCCATTGGCCGCGTTCTTGTCGGCAAACGTCGCCGTCTGGCCAGCCAAGCCCAGGCTTTCGCCCGCCACCAGGCCCGCCAGCACGCCACCGGACAGGCTGGCTTGTACATTGCCGTCGTAGACTTTATTGCTGGCCAGCTGGCCAGCCACCGTCAAGGCTTTCGCTGTAATGCTGGCCGTCAAGCCGGTCGGGTTGCTGACCGTGTAGTTGCTGGCCAGGCCGCTGGCGGTATCGACCAGGCTCGTTCCCGTCACCGTCACGGCTTTGCCATTGGCCGCGTTCTTGTCGCTGAACACGGCAGTCTGACCAGCAATGTCCAGGCTTTCGCCCGCCACCAGGCCACTCAACACACCACCGGACAGGCTGGCTTGTGCATTGCCGTCGTAGACTTTATTGCCGGCCAGCTGACCCACCACCGTCAAGGCTTTCGCTGTGATGCTGGCCGTCAAGCCGGTCGGATTGCTGACCGTATAGTTGCTGGCCAGGCCGCTGGCGGTATCGACCAGGGTCGTCCCGCTGACCGTCACGGCTTTGCCATTGGCCGCGTTCTTGTCGCTGAACACGGCGCTCTGGCCGCCAAAGCCCAGGGTTTCGCCGGCCACCAGGCCACTCAACACACCACCGGACAGGCTGGCTTGTGCATTGCCGTCGTAGACCTTGTTGACCGCCAGCTGGCCCGCCACCGTCAAGGCCTTGGCCGTGATGCTGGCCGTTAAGCCGCTCGGGTTGCTGACCGTGTAGTTGCTGGCCAGGCCGGTGATGGTGTCAACCAGGGTTGTTCCCGTCACCGTCACGGCTTTGCCACTGGCCGCATTCTTGTCGCTGAACACGGCAGTCTGACCCGCAATGTCCAATGCCTCACCCGCCACCAGGCCGCTCAACACCCCACCGGACAGGCTGGCGACTGTATTGCCGTCGTAGACTTTATTGCCAGCCAGTTGGCCGCTTACCATCAAGGCCTTGGCCGTGATGCTGGCCGTCAAGCCGCTCGGGTTGCTGACCGTGTAGTTGCTGGCCAGGCCGCTGGCAGTATCGACCAGGCTCGTGCCCGTCACAGTCACGGCTTTGCCATTGGCCGCGTTCTTGTCGCTGAACACGGCAGTCTGACCAGCAATGCCCAGGCTTTCGCCGGCCACCAGGCCACTCAACACACCACCGGACAGGCTGGCTTGTGCATTGCCGTCGTAGACCTTGTTGCTGGCCAACTGACCGCTTACCGTCAAGGCCTTGGCCGTGATGCTGGCCGTCAAGCCGGTCGGGTTGCTGACCGTGTAGTTGCTGGCCAGGCCGGTGATGGTATCAACCAGGCTCGTGCCCGTCACCGTCACGGCTTTGCCATTGGCCGCATTCTTGTCGCTGAACACGGCTGTTTGACCCGCAAAGCCCAGGCTTTCACCCGCCACCAGGCCGCTCAAGGCGCCACCGGACAGGCTGGCTTGTGTATTGCCGTCGTAGACTTTATTGCCAGCCAACTGACCGCTTACCGTCAAGGCCTTGGCTGTAATGCTGGCCGTTAAGCCGCTCGGGTTGCTGACCGTGTAGTTGCTGGCCAGGCCGCCGTTGCTGCCATTGGACAAGGCGCCGCCGGTGACGCTGACAGCCTTGCCGCTGCCGGCATTCTTATCCGCAAACGCACCGGCCATGGCCCCCAGGCCGACCGTTTCCGAGCCCACCAGTCCGCTCAGAGTGCCGCCCGTGATGGTGGCATCGAGCCCGCCGTCATAGGTTTTGTCGGCCGCCAGCGCGCCGGTGACGCTCAACGCTTTTTGCGTGATGGAACCCGTCACAGTGCTCGGATTGCTGACCGTGTAATTGCTGGCCCGGCCCGTGCCGTCAAGCAGACTGATGCCCGATACCGTCACGGCCTTGCCGTTGCCGGCGTTCTTGTCGGCGAACACGCCGCTGCCGCCAGACAACACCAGTGTTTCACCGCTGACCAGCCCGCTAAAACTGCCGCCAGCCAGGATAGCGGCCGTGGTGCCGTCATAGGCGCGCGTGCCGGCCGTCATGCCCGATACCGTCAGCGCTTTCGGCGTGATATTGGCGATCAGGCCGGTCGGGTTGCTGATCGTGTAGTTGGCCGCCAGGCCGCCATTGCCGCCGTTGACCAGGGTCGAACCGGTCGCCGTCACCGTCTTGCCGGTGCCGGCGTCCCTGGTATCGAAGGCGGCGCTCAAACCCGTCACGCCCAGGGTTTCCGTGCCGACCAGGCCGCTGATCGAGCCGACCGACAAGGTCGCCTTGGTGCTGCCGTCATAGACCTTGTTGACGGCCGACATGCTGGTAATCGTCAGCGCCTTCGGCGTGATGGCGCCGGTGCCGGTCGCGGTGCTGCTGGCCAGCGCGTAGTTGGCCGCGTCCGTGCCGCCCAGAGTCAGGAAGGAGATCGTCACGGCCTTGCCGACGCCCGCGTTCTTGTCGCTGAAGGCCGCCTTGGTGGCGCCGATGGCCAGGCTGTCGCCGCTCACCATGCCATTGAAAGTGGCCGTGGCCGTAGCGAAGGTGACGGAAGTACCACCGTCATAGACCTTGCTGTCGGCCACCACATTGGTCACCGAGCTGATGGTGGCCTGGCTGATATTGGCCGTCACGCCAGTCGGGTTGCCGACCGTGTAGTTGCTGGCCAGCCCGGTGCCGTCGGCCAGCGTCGCGCCGCTGACGGTGATCGCCTTGCCGGTGCCGGCGTTCTTGTCGCCGAAGGCGCCCGACAGGCCAGACAGGCCCAGGGTTTCACCGCCGACCAGGCCGTTCAGGCTGCCACCGGTCACGCTTGCCTTGGTCGTGCCGTCATACACCTTGTTGGCGGCCGCCACGCCGGTCACGCTCAAGGCTTTTTGCGCGATGCTGGCGATCAGGCCGCTGGCAGGGCCGACCGAGTAATTGCTGGCCAGGCCGCCGTTGCTGCCGTTGGACAAGGTGCCGCCGGTGATGCTGACGGCCTTGCCGCTGCCGGCGTTCTTGTCCGCAAACGCACCGGCCAGGCTTGCCAGGCCGACCGTTTCCGAACCGACAAAGCCGCTCAGGCTGCCGCCCGTGATGCTCGCATCGAGCCCGCCGTCATAGGTTTTGTCGGCCGCCAGCGCGCCGGTGACCGTCAGCACTTTTTGTGTGATGGACCCCTTCACATTGGTCGGGTTGGTCACGCTGTAATTGCTGGCCAGGCCCGTGCCGTCAGCCAGGCTGACGCCAGACACCGTCACGGCCTTGCCGTTGCCGGCGTTCTTGTCAACGAACACACCGGTGCCGCCCGACAAGACCAACGTTTCGCCGCTGATTACGCCGCTCAGGCTGCCGCCGGCCAGGGTCGCGCTCGTGTTGCCGTCATACACGCGCGTACCGGCCGTCATGCCCGACACCGTCAACGCTTTCGGCGTGATATTGGCCGTGAAACCGGTCGGGTTGGCCATCGTGTAGTTGCTAGCCAGGCCGCCGTTGCCGCCGTTGACCAGGGTCGTGCCAGTGGCCGTCACCGCCTTGCCGGTGCCGGCGTTCTTGTCGTCGAAGGTGACCGTCAAGCCCGTCACGCCCAGGGTTTCCGAGCCGACCAGGCCACCGATTGAGCCGCCCGTCACGCTGGCCTTGGTGTTGCCGTCATAGATCTTGTTGACAGCCGACATGCCGATGATGGTCAGGGCCTTCGGCGTGATGGCGCCGGTGCCCGTGCCGGTGGTGGCTGTCAGATTGTAGTTACCCGCATCGGTCCCGCCCAGGCTCAGGCCGCTGGCATTGACAACCTTGCCGCTGCCGGCGTTCTTGTCGATGAAGTTGGCCGAGGTCGCGCTGACGCTCAAGCTGTCGCCATTGACCATGCCGGCAAACGTGGCGCCGGCGTTGCTGACGGTGGCCGTATCTGTGGCGTCATACGTCTTGCCGGCGGCCGTGATGCCGGTCACGGCGGTGATCAGCGCCTGCGTGATGGTACCCGTGCCCGTGCCGGTGGTGGCCGTCAGATTGTAGTTACCCGCATCGGTCCCGCCCAGGGTCAAGCCGCTGGCATTGACAACCTTGCCGCTGCCGGCGTTCTTGTCGATGAAGTTGGCCGAGGTGGCGCTGACGTTCAAGCTGTCGCCATTGACCATGCCCGCAAACGTGGCGCCGGCATTGCTGACGGTGGCCGTATCCGTGCCGTCATACGTCTTGCCGGCGGCCGTGATGCCGCTCACGCTGGCAATTTGCGCCTGCGTGATGGTACCCGTGCCCGTGCCGGTGGTGGCCGTCAGATTGTAGTTGCCGGCGTCCGTGCCGCCCAGGGTCATGCCGCCGGCATTGACAACCTTGCCGCTGCCGGCGTTCTTGTCGGCGAAGGTGGCGGTGGTCGCGTTGACCGTCAGGCTGTCACCGCTTTTTTTGCCGCCGAACGTGGCGCCGGCCGCATTGACGATGGCGTTCAGGCCACCGTCGTAGACCTTGCTGTCGACCACGATATTGGTGACCGCGGAAATGGTGGCCTTGGTAATATTGGCCGTCACGCCGGTCGGGTTGCTGATCGTGTAGTTGCTGGCCAGGCCGCCGTTGCTGCCGACGGTCATGACCGCGCCGGTGATGGTGACGGCCTTGCCGGTGCCGACGTTCTTATCAAGAAACACGCCGACCATGCCGCCCACGCCGACGCCTTCCGCACCGACCAGGCCGTCGAGAATCACGGTACCGCCCAGGCTGACCGCGGTACCGCCGGTGTAGGCCCGGTTGGTGGCCGTGATACCGGTGATCGTCAGCGCTTTTTTGGTGATATCGCCGGTCACGCCGGTCGGATTGGCCAGCGAATAATTACTGGCCAGGCCGCTGCCGTCGACCAGCGTGGTGCCGGTCACGGTTACGACCTTGCCGGTGCCCGCGTTCTTGTCGGCAAACACGCCACTCTGGCCCGAGAAGCTCACGGTTTCGCCCACCACCAGGCCATCCAGGGTGCCGCCGGTCAGAGTGGCCTTGGTATTACCGTCATACGCTTTGGCGCTGGCGGCCAGGCCGCTCAACGTCAGCGCTTTTTGCGTAATGCTGGCGGTGCTCGCCAACGACACGCCGACCGTGTAATTGCTGGCCAGGCCGCCGCCAGTGCCATCGGACAGGGCGCCGCCGGTTACCGTCACGGCCTTGCTTGCGCCCGCGTTCTTGTCGCCAAAGACGCCGGTCAGGCTGGACAGGCCCAGCGTTTCCCCGCTGACCAAGCCGTCCAGGGCACCGCCGTTCACGGTGGCCGCCGTGCTGCCATCGTAGACCTTGTCGGCCGCCGTCGCGCCGGTCACCGTCAGCGCTTTTTGCGTGATGTTGCCGGTCGCGTCAGTGGCGTTGCTGACCGTATAGTTGCTGGCCAGGCCAGAACCATTGCCCAGGGTGGCGCCGGTCACGGTCACGGCCTTGCCGTTGCCCGCGTTCTGGTCGCTGAAGGTACCGCTCTGGCCGGACAGGTTCAGGGTTTCGCCGGTCACCAGGCCATTCAGGGTCCCGCCCGAAATGGTGGCCTTGGTGTTGCCGTCATAGCTCTTGCTGGCGACGTTCACGCCGCTGACCGTCAGGGCTTTTTGCGTAATATCGGCCAACAGGCCCGTCACGCTGCCGACCGTGTAGTTACTGGCCAGGCCACCGTTGCTGCCGTCTGACAAGGTACCACCACTGACCGTCACGGCCTTGCTGGTGCCGGCGTTCTTGTCGCCGAACGCACCGGACAGCGCGCCCAGGCCCACCGTTTCGCTGCCGATCATGCCGCTCAAGGCACCGCCGGAAATGGTGGCCGCCGTGTTGCCGTCATAGACCTTGTTGCCAGCCGTCGCACCGGTCACCGTCAACGCTTTTGGCGTGATACTGGACGTCAGGGTGGTATCGGCGAGCGTGTAGTTGGACGCCAGCCCGCCGCTGCCATTGCCCAGGGTGGTGTGAATGGTGACTACCTTGTTATTGCCGGCGTTCTTGTCGGCATACGTGGCGATAGAGCCTGATGTCAGCGTTTCGCCGCCCACATAGCCGGTAACGCTGCCCTTGTTGATGGAGGCCGTCGTGTTGCCATCGTACTCTTTGCTGGGATCCAACGCCAGGTTAACCCAGGTCAGCGTCTTGGCCGTGATGGTGCCGGTAATGCCGGTCGGCGCGGTGACCGTATAGTTGCTGGCCAGGCCTCCGTTGCTGCCATTGGAAAGCGAACCGACCGTCACCGTCACCGCCTTGCCGGCGCCGACGTTCTTGTTGGAGAATACGCCGATCGACGTGCCCAGGCCCAACGTTTCGCTGCCGATCAGACCACTCAAGGTACCGCCGGTCAGGGTGGCGCCTATACCGGCGTCGTATTCCCTGGTGGTCGCGGCCAGGCCGGTGACGGCCAATGCTTTCGGCGTAATGGTGCCGGTCAGGCCGGTGGCCGTGACAATATAGTTGCCACCGGCGCTGCCGGTGGTGATCGCCGTCACGGCCTTGCCGGTGCCCGCATCCTTGGTATCGAAGGTACCGGTGTTGACCGCGATGTTGACGTTATCCTGCGACAGCACGCCGACCAGCGAGCCGCCGGAAACCGTGGCGGCGGTGGTGCCGTCATAGTCGCGGGCGGTCACCGTGGCACCGGTCAGGGTCACGGCCTTTTTGTCGATGGTCAGGGTCGCCGCGTTGGAGCTGATGGCGTAACCACGCTGGCCGGAGTACAGGCCGCCGGCCGTGATGGCGTAGGTGCCGGCGTTGACGGCGCTGCCCGCCGCGCCGTAGTTCAGCGAACCGGACAGCGAGACGTTCGGGTTCGAATACGTGAAGCTTGGCGCCGCAAAGTTGGCGGTGCCGTCATAGGTCTTGCTGGCGTTCGAGGCAAACGTCACCTGCAGCGGCGTCATGAAGGCGCGCAGCAAGGGGTAGGTATTTGTGTCGTAGACGATCCACGTGCTGGCCAGGTCCCACGCTGCGCCGCTGTAGGTGGCCAGCAGCTTCATTTGCGCCGTGGTCAAGCCAGTGCCGGTGCCGGTGGCGCTGGTGGCCTGGCCCGTGGTGGTGGTATCCCAGAAATTGCCAGTGGCGGTGCCGCCACTATTTGCGCCGACCAGGCCACCCACGCTGGCGGTGCCGGAGACGGCGCCGGTGGCGTAGTTATTGGTCAAGGTGCCGGAGTTCAGGCCGACCAGGCCGCCTACATCGGTCCCGCCGCTCACCGCGCCGGAGGCATAGCTGTTGCTGACAGTGCCGCTATTGCTGCCGACTAGGCCGCCGACGTCGGTCGAACCGGTCACACTCATGGTGCTGTAATTGCCACTGACAAGGCCGGCATTGTTGCCGACCAGCGCGCCGGTGTTATCCCTGCCGGTGATGCTGCCGCCTTCCAGGCCGACATTGCGCACGATCGCGGAGCTAGACGTCGCGCCGAACAGACCAGCGTAATCCGTGCCGGGACGATTGACGACCAGGCCGGAAATGACATGGCCGGCGCCGTCGATGGTACCGGTGAACCTGGCGCCGGTGCTGGTACCGACCGGCACGAAGGTGCCGCCATTCCAGACATCGCCGCCGGTGCCGGTGCTGGCGGCGTTGATATCCTGCTTCAGCGTGTAGTTGCCGGCCAGGTTCATGGCCATCAGCTGCAACTGGTGCGACGAGTAGATATTGGTGCTGTACTCGGCCGACAGCATCGGCCCGGTGCCGCCTGTCGCGTTGCCTGCGCCGTTGAGCGTGCCGTCGGTATTGACCATGACCCAGTTATTGCCGGTCGAGCCGGTTGTGGTCGTGAAAACAAAGGCCGAGAAATTTTTGGCAACTTGCATTTCAGACGATGTCAGGCCAGTGATCGAAGGGGTAGTGGTGCCGCCATTTGTACCGACACCTAGCGCCGCAGGGTTCACGGTCAAGTTGTAATACCCGCCGGTGATCGAGGGACTCGTGCCGGCAGCGATGGTGCCGATCAGGCCGCCCAGGCTTCCGGAGCCGCCGGAAAACAGGCCTACCGCGCCGGACGAATAGGCATTCTGGGTCAAGCCAGCGCTGGTATTGGTGCCAATCAGGCCGCCCACCGCAGTAACGCCCGTCACCGAGCCGGTCGCGTAACTGTTTCTGATAATGCCTGAGTTTCCGCCAACCAGGCCACCAAATCCGGTGCCGGTGCCGCTACGGCTGCTCACCGCGCCGGTCGAGTAGCTATTGAGGATCTGGCTGGACGCCACATTGCTGCCAACCAGGCCGCCAGTCAGGCTATTGCTCGTCACGGCACCGGTATTGTAGCTGTTGGTGATGACTCCGGTAGCACGATTATGGGATGTCAGCCCCCCTGTATTGGTGGTTCCTGTCACATTGCCGCTATTGAAACTGTTGGTGATCGCGCCCAGATTGTTGCCAACCAGGCCCCCTGCGGTGTACGCGCCGATCACTTCGCCAGCGTTGTAGCTGTTGATGACGGTGCTGGTTTTGGTGGTATTGCCCACCAGCCCCCCCATCCAAAAGTCATAGTTCCCCACGACGCTGACCTTGCTGGTGTTGTAGCTGTCACTGATGGTGCCACTGTTGAGCCCGACAAGGCCGGCGCCGATGGCACCGGTCGTGACGGTCACCGAACCGCCGCTGGCATACGCATTGCTGATGGTGCCACTGTTGATGGCGGCCAGCGCGGCGATATTGCCTTGTGTACTGGCGATATTGGCGGAGATGACAGGCGCGACCAGGCCGATATTGCGTATGCTGCCACTGCTGGAGCCGAACAGGCCTGCGACGCCGGCGGCAGAGGTGGTCGAACTGTTCAAGCCGGTAATGACGTGGCCGAGGCCGTCGAACTTGCCGGAGAATGCGGTGCCGGTGGTGCCGATCGGCGTGAAACCGTTGGCGCCCCAGACCGCCGTGTTCGCCGTGACGCTGGCATCGATATTGGCGCCCAGCACGAAGTTGCCGCTCAGCGCATTTTTCAAGCCCTGCAAATCGGTGCCGCTGACGCTGGTGGCCGCGCCCAGGCTGTTGATGACCGTGTAGGCCGTCGCCGTGCCGTCGCTGCCCAGCTTGGTGCTGAAGTTCAGCCCCGATGGCAGGTCGATCTCGGCCTTGACATTGTAAGTGGACAGGTTGCTTGCCGCGACCGCCTGTTGCCCGTATTCCAGCGCCAGGCTGGCCGTGCCGGAGCCGCGCAGCGGCTGGTTGATGTTGATATTGTTTTGCGCCGTCATCTTCAGCTGGTTGGCCGACCATGAAATCGTGTCGTTGACGTTGATGTCGCCCAGCGTGCCGCTGCCGCCCGAGACGCTCTGAATGTGGACACTGTTGCTCTTGAGCGCATTGCTAAAAAACGCGCCGGTCTGGTCGCCGCCGGACGCCGCGATGGTGTAGTCGGTCGGGTCGATCAGCCAGGTGCCGGTCAGGCCGTTGCTGGAGGCCGTCGTGACCTTCAACGCGTCATCGAGTTTCACATGCGCAGCCGAGGTGTCAATAAAACCGCCGTTACCACCGCCAGGCGCGCTGGCGTCCAGCGTGCCGCCCGCGTTCACCGTACCGCTCTGCATGTCGCCCAGCAGCTTGATGGTGCCGCCGCGCGTGTCTATCGTATGCGCCTCGATCACGCCCGTGTTGTTGACCACGGTTTTCAGCAAGTCGCCGGCCGCCTGCGCCGTCAATACGACGCTGCCGCCGTCAGCCTTGATCATGCCGCCATTGCTGACCAAAGCGCCCACGGCGCCCGCGTTGACGGCGACATTGAGCAAGCCATCGCCCGCCACGTCCAGCGTGATGGCCCGGCCCGCCGCCAGGGCAACCGAGCCCAGGCGTGCCTGGATCGTGCCCTCGTTCGACACGTTGGCGCCCAGCAAGGCCACATAGCCGCCCGGCGCGCTGATCGAGCCCTGGTTCAGCACCTTGCCGGCACCGTTACCGCTAAATTGGTACTTGCCGGCCATGAAGTCGGCGTTGTTGATATCCAGGGTGGACGCTACCAGGCCGGCCGTGTTGACCGAGGCGCCCTGGCCGAACAGCACGCCGTTCGGGTTGACGATAAAGACCTTGCCGTTGGCCGACAAGTTGCCCAGGATGGTCGTGCCATCGCTGCCCAGCACGCGGTTCAGGGCTACCGCATTGCTGTTCGGCTGCACGAATTGCACCGACTCACCCTTGTTGATATTGAAATTGGCCCAGTTGATGACGGCATTCTGGCTGCCCTGCCGGATCACCGTGGCACCCGGTGCGCCCGTGATGCTGGCCTGGCCCGCCACCACCGTGCCGCCCGCCGGCCCGGCCAGCGCCAGAGAGCCATAGCCGAGCATCAGCGCCGCCGCCATGCTGGTCAAGGCGAAATGCGCCCCGCCCCCGCTGCATCCTGGCATCGAGCGCTTGCCGGCGGATTTGACGTTTTCGGACACGGCGGCGTAAGCGCCCGTGGCCTGGTTCCAGATGGAGCGGTAGATGCGGTTCATGGCGGTGTCCTGATTTTTTAACTTATTAATTAACTTGCATTAATTTAGAAATACTTGACGGCTTGCAGCCAGAAACGGCCTGCCGCATCCGGTGCCGAGGTCGCCTTGGCATTGCCCAGCTTGTGTGCGTAATACGCTTTCAGGACGAGCGCATTGGCGCCCGTCCACGTCACGCCCACGCCGGCGCCGCTCAGGGTGCGGCGGTTCTCGCCGGCGCTCCAGGCGTTGCGGTTCAGCTTGACGCTGCCCGTGTCGGCAAAGGCCAGCAGCTGCAGCTGGCCGGGCAAGGAAGTCAACGCCGGGAAGGCCGTGAGGTTCTGGCGCAGTTCCAGATTCAGCACGTAGCCCTGGTCGCCATACGCCTCGCCGCCCGGATAGGCGCGCACGCCGCCCACGCCGCCGATGCCCATCTTTTCCGAGACGTCGAGATTTTTCGACGCCGCCTGGCCGCTGACGGTGCCGAACAAGCTCGTCTCGCCGCCCAGGCTTTGCACGCGCGCCGCATTGAAAGCGAGCTTGTTGAAGTGGCCGTTACTCTTCACCGTCAGCTGGTCGATCAGGCGCGCCACCGGCGTTGCGATATCGATCTTGCCGGTGGTGTAGGTCAGCGAATACGTGCTCGCGCCACCGCCGCCCCAGCCATCCTTGGCGTCGCCGTTCAGGTTCAGCATCCACACCCTGGCCGTCTTGTCGTTGACCGTGCCCGTCGATTCCGTGCGGTCCTGGAAGGTCTTGTCGTCGTAGCTGAGCTGCGCATACAGGTTGCTGCTGCGCGAGCGGATCAGCGGATAACTGCCATACGCGCTGGCGATCTTCGCCGTGCCCTTGGCGTCGAGCACGGCAAATTCCTTGCCCAGCTTGTAATCCATATACGTGTAGGCGCCGCCCAGGCGCAGCAGCCCCGCCTGCCCCTGATACGCCAGGCGGCCGTAGTTCAGGCCGTCGGCCGAGGTGAAGGCGCGTAGCGTGGCCACGTCGCCGATGCCGGCCAGTTCATTGATGTTCAAGGTGGCGCCGATGCGGTTGCGGCCCGTGTAGCGGTTGCCCTGGTTATCGACGTCGATGCTGCCGTTGAAACGCGATCCCGGCTGCACCTCGACGATCAGGTCGGACGCGCCCAGGGAGGCCCCCGGCGCCAGGGTCGAGCTGACCTGCACGCCCGGCAAGTCCGACAACAGCAGCAAGCGCCGCTCCAGCGGCGGCGTAGAAATCACTTGCCCGTCGAGACCGGCCAATATCGTGCCGGCCAGGCCGTCGGACAGCTTGCTCTGGTTGCGCAACTGCACTTGCCCATACTGGCCTGGCAGCACGCTGATGTGCACCACGCCATCGTGGATATCCTGCGCCGGCAGATACGCCTGCGCGAGGAAATAGCCACGCTGCTGGTAATAGCTGGCAATTTTTGACGCCATGGCGCGCAGCTCGCCCAGGGTCAGCTCGCTGCCCGGCACGAAACCCGTGCTGGCGATCAGTTCGCTCTCGGTAAAGACGGGCGGCGCCGTCACCTGCAGGCGCTGTACCGTGATGCGCGTGGTATCGCCCACCGCGGTGGCCGGTACATTACCCTGCTGCACGCGGATGGCCGGCGGCGCCTTCGGCAACTGGGGCGCGACGGGAATCTGCTGCAGCTGGCTGCCAGCGCTGGGGGGATCGACGGCGTACGCGTTCTGGATCAACAGCAGCAGGGTCAGGGGCAGTAATTTGGCGCGCAAAAGAATCCTCTCGATCACATCATCAGCAGTGGGCGGAAAAGTTGCCACATATTAATTTAATAGTTCCTATACTGTAACAGTTCCGTTCTACAACTTGACCATCTTTATTCTTTATATTGAGAAAGTGCACATCGATTCGGTTTCCTGGCGAGTTTGGCGCGCCAAATGTGCACAATGTACAAACCGCGCGTCGATCACGCAGTTTCCCGTCGATTTGACGGCAAGCGGTCTTGTAGAGCCGCCTGCGTTGGCGGCAGCGGCAACAGCGGCCCGGCGCGAGCGGGCCGCTGCGGTGAGCTGGAAATACGCGTCAACCGTCCTTTCAATGCCCTCCCCCCAGATACGCGGCGATCACCTTCGGATCGGTCTTCAGACTTTCGGCCGGGCCGTGCACGGAGATGCTGCCGTTTTCCAGCACGTAGCCGTAATCGGCCACGTTCAGGGCGGCGGCGGCGAATTGCTCCACCAGCAGCATGGTCACGCCTTCGGCTTTCAGGCGCGTGATGATGCGGAAGACCTCTTCCACCAAAATCGGCGCCAGGCCCATCGACGGTTCGTCGAGCAGGATCACTTCCGGATTCAGCATCACGGCGCGCGCCATGGCCAGCATCTGCTGCTCGCCGCCCGAGAGCGTTCCGGCCAGCTGGTCGCGCCGCTCCTTCAGTCGGGGGAACAGTTCCAGCGCCTTGTCCAGGTCGCCCTTGATGTCGCCTTTCGGACGCGAACGTGTAAAGCGGGGAAAGGCGCCCAGCAGCAGGTTATCCGTCACCGACATCGAGGCGAACACGCGCCGCCCTTCCGGCGAATGGGCCAGGCCGGCGCGCGCGATCTTGTGCGAGTCGAGGCCCGTGACGTCCTTGCCGCCCAGGGTGACGGAACCGGATTTGGGTTTGAGCATGCCGGAAATGGCGCGCATGGTGGTGGTCTTGCCGGCGCCGTTCGAGCCGATCAGGGTCACCAGCTTGCCCTTCGGGACGTCAAGCGAAATGCCGTGCAGGACTTCGACTTTGCCGTAGGCGGCGTGCAGATTATGAATGGTCAGCATGGTCTTCCTCTCAGTGCGCCGCGGGGCTCAGGGTCTCGGCGCTGCCGCCCAGATAAGCTTCGATCACTTTCGGATCGCTCTGCACAAGCGCGGGTGCGCCTTCGGCGATCTTCTGGCCGAAGTCCAGCACCGTCACCACGTCCGACAGGGCCATCACCACGTCCATGTGGTGCTCGATCAGGATGATGGTGATGCCGTGGTCGCGGATCTTGCGGATGATGGCCATCAGCTCCTTGATGTCGGGCGCCGTCAGGCCGGCCGCCGGTTCGTCGAGCAGCAGTAACCGCGGGTTGAGGCCCAGCGCGCGGCCGATCTCCAGCAGCCGCTGCTTGCCATACGGCAGATTGCGCGCCTCTTCGTTGGCCAGGTCGGCCAGGCCGACGAATTCGAGGATGCTGGCGGCCCGCTCGCGCGCCAGGCGCTCTTCGCGCTTGTAGCGCGGCGTATGCAGCATCACGTCCAGCATGTTGGACTTGAAGGTGTTGTGCAAGCCCACCAGCACGTTTTCGGTGGCCGTCATCTCGCCGAACAGCTGCACGTTCTGGAAGGTGCGCGCCACGCCGCCCAGCGCGATTTCGGACGGCGTGCGGCCGGAAATGACGGCGCCGGCAAATTCGACCTTGCCCGCCGTCGGCTTGTAGATCCCCGTCAGCACGTTCATCATCGTGCTCTTGCCGGAGCCGTTCGGCCCGATCAAGCCGTGCACCGAGCCTTGCGTGACGTTCAAGTCCACCTGGTTCAGCGCTTTCAGGCCGCCGAATTGCATCAGGGCCTGG
Organism: Janthinobacterium sp. 64; assembly: GCF_002813325.1. Classification (NCBI taxonomy): domain Bacteria; kingdom Pseudomonadati; phylum Pseudomonadota; class Betaproteobacteria; order Burkholderiales; family Oxalobacteraceae; genus Janthinobacterium; species Janthinobacterium sp. 64. Next base: position 1,290,682 of record NZ_PHUG01000001.1, read on the forward strand.
TCCACGCGCAGCAGCGTTTCGCCGCGCTGGCCACCCTGGGCGTGGTCAAAAGGCGCCACGCCGTGCGAGGCGACCGCCTGCACATGGCGCCGGCCCTTGCCCACAAAACTCATCAGGAAGCCGACGATGCCGTCCTGCAGGTAGTACACGACAAACAAGGTCATCAGGCCGAAGATGGTCAGGCGCCAGTCGATCATATTATCCAGTTTATAGGAATACGCGGCCAGGCCGATGGTGGCGACCAGCGGCACGAGCACGCCGCGCACGGTGGAACGCTTCTTGGCCAGCATGAAGGCCGAGCCGATCACGCCCAGCACGGCGGCGGCCACGGCGATCTTGCGGAACAATTCGATGTCCGCCAGCAGGCTGGGCAGCATGACGACGATCAGCGCGCCGATCAAGGCACCCGAGCGCGTCTTGCGCCCGCCCATGATGACGGCCAGCAGGAACAGAATGGTCAGCTCGAAGTTGTAGGTATTGGGCGAGATATACTCTTCCGAATACGCATACAGGCTGCCGGCCAGGCCCGCGAAGCCGGCGCTGATGACGAAGGCATACACTTTATAGCGATACACGGACACGCCCATGCAGTCCGAAGCGATGGGGCTGTCGCGCAAGGCTTCGAACGCGCGGCCCAGATTCGACTTCAGGATGCGGTGCACCACCACCAGCGAGATCACCATCAGCGCGGCGACCATGTAGTAGTACTCGACTTCCGTCAGTTTGTGGCCGAACAGGACGGGCTTGTGGATCTTGATGCCCATCGGGCCTTCCGTCAGGAAGCTCATTTCATTGATCAGGATTTGTATGATGGTGCCGAAGGCGAGCGTGACCATGGCGAGGTACGGCCCCGTCACGCGCAGGGCCGGCAAGGCGAGGATGGCGCCAAACAGGGCCGCGCCTACGATGCTGGCGGGAATGGCCAGCCAAAACGACAGGCCCAGCTTGAACACCAGCACGCCCGTGGCATACGAGCCGATGCCGAACAGGCCCGCGTGGCCCAGCGACACCTGCCCCGTGTAGCCGACGACGATGTCGAGGCCGAACAGCAGGATGGCGTAGATCAGGATGGTCTCGGCCAGGTGGATGTAATACGGATTCGGGATGACGATCGGGAACAGCACGAGCGCGGCCAGGCCCGCCGCGCTGAGCGCCAGCATGGTGAATTTCTTGTTCATGTGATCCTCAGACTTTCTTGATCGCGGCTTTGCCGAACAGGCCGGACGGCTTGACGGCCAGCACCAGCAGCAAGAGCAGCAGGCCTGGCACTTCCTTGTAGCCGGTGGAAATGTAATAGCCGGTGGTGGTCTCGGCGATGCCCAGGATCAGGCCGCCGACGATGGCGCCCACGCCCGAGGTCAGCCCGCCGATGATGGCCACTGCAAACGCTTTCAAGCCCAGCGAGGCGCCCATGGTGGCGCCGGTCAGGGTCAAAGGCGCCACCAGCACGCCCGCAAAGGCGGCCGTGGCCGACGACAGCGCATACGAAAAGGTGATCACCATGCCCGTATTGATGCCCATCAGGCCGGCCGCGTCGCGGTCGTTCGCCGTCGCCACCACGGCCTTGCCGTAGATCGACTTGCGGTTGAACAGCTCGACGGCCAGCATGATGGCCAGCGCGCCGACGATGACGGCTACCTGCATCGGCTGCACATTGGCGCCCAAGACCTTGAACGGCGCGGCGCTGAGCGGCGACGGGAAGGTCAGGTCGTCCTTGCCCCAGATGTTTTCCGCCACGTTTTTAAAGATGATGGCCAGCGCGATGGTCGACATGATCCAGCCGAATTCGGACTTGATCTTGATGGCGGGCCGCACGCCTATCCATTCGACGAACACGCCCTGCAAGGCGCCGAAGGCGATGACGATGGGGACCATCAGCAAATAGCTCATGTAAGGGCCGCCGTGGATGGTGCCCACCAGGGACAGGCCCACCAGCGCGCCCAGCATCAGGGACTCGCCCTGGCCGAAATTGAGGGTGCCGGAAGTGGCAAAGGTCAGCTGATAGCCGAAGGCGATGACGGCATAGATCATGCCCAGCGCGACGCCGCTGAAGACAAGCTGCAGGAAGATTTCCATGGTATTCCCCGGAAGACGAAAGATGAAAAAATGGCCAGTCCTGATTCCTCAAGGCTGGCCATTGCGCGGCGAATGTCCGCAGGGATTACTTGGCGAGGACGACCTTGCCGTCCTTGACTTCGCCAAACACGGTCAGCTCGGCCGTGATCGCTTCATGGTTGGTCTTGCTGAACGGTTTGTTGTAGGTCGTGACGGCGCCTTCGACCTTGTCCGTCAGGTTTTCCAGCGCGGCGCGCACTTTCGGGCCATCGGTGCCGCCCGCCTGCTTGAAGGCCGCAGCCAGCAGGTAGATGGAATCGTAGCCTTGCGCAGCCGAAACGGCCGACGGCATGCGGCCGCCCGATGGCTTGTAGGCAGCCACATAGGCGTCGATGAAGGCCTTGCGCTTCGGCGTGCTGGCATCCTGGATGAAGGTTTGCGGCATGCGCGTGCCGTTGCCGTTCTTGCCCGCGTTGTCGATGAAGTTACCCATGGCCAGGGTCCAGCTGCCGATCAGCGGCACTTTCCAGCCCAGTTTTTCCATGCCGTTGGCGATCTGCGCCAGTTCCGGGCCGATGCCGTAGGTCAGCACCACTTCCGCGCCGGCCTGCTTGGCTTTCAGCAACTGGGCCGTCATGTCGACGTCCTTGATGTTGTATTTTTCAATGGCGACGGGCTTGACGCCTTTCTTTTCCAGCGCCTTTTCCAGGTCTTCGCGGCCCAGCTGGCCATAGTTGGTCGAGTCGGCGAGGATCGCCACTTTCTTGAACTTGCGGTTCTCGATGGCCTCATGCACGATCATGCCGGACTGGATGGTGTCATTGGCCGCATTGCGGAAGATGTAGTTTTCCGGCTGGTCGGCGAACTGCTTGGTGACGATGGAGCCCGTCGCCACATTGTTCATGACGGGAATCTTCGCTTCCTGGTAGAAGCGCTGCGAAGCCAGCGCTACGCCCGTGTTGATATAGCCGACGGTGGCGGCGACTTTTTCCTTGTTGATCAGTTCTTGGGCGATTTGCACGCCGCGCTCGTTCTTCGCTTCGTCATCGCGCTCGATCAGCAGCAAGGAACGGCCCAGCACGCCGCCTTTGGCATTGATTTCAGCGACAGCCAGCTTGACGCCGTCGCGCATCGACACGCCCATCGGCGCAGAACCGCCCGTGAACGGTCCGGACACGCCGATCTTGATGGGGTCGGCTGCGACTGCCGCCTGCGAGAAACCCAAAACCAAACTTGCCACAAGCAATTTCTGTTTCAAATTCATTGTCATCTCCTCTGTTACAACGTTTTTAGTGCCACTTATTTTTATTGTCGTACGCTGGATAACCGCCCCATCGATAAATCATTGTAGGTGAGTAAACATGCACCAGCAACAACTACATATGACGCATCGCAACATGCAGAAAACACCGAATTGCTGGCCCGATGTCAGTCTTTTGTAAGGAAAATATGGCGCAAATTGGAACACACCGCAGCATTCGACAACAGTGCTGCCACCGATGCGGGCCGGCCGGATGCCGTCAACAGCATGCTGATCTGGCGCAATACTGCTACTGCCCAGCATGCTAACGTCGGCCATGCCAGCGCGTGCGCGCCGGACCCATCAGCCGCTCCTACCGCATGGAGGCCATATGCAGCGCCCTTCGAACTCATCCATTTTTTCCCTGCTACTTGGCGCCAGCGCCAGCTTGCTGCTGGCCGGCTGCGCCACCGACCTGGCGCCCGTGCGCACCTTTGCCGAACAGACGCAAAAGATGTCGCAGCACTTCGAACCCATGCTGGCGGGCGGCGTCCACAGCTGCATGGACAAGGCCATGCGCAAGCGCTTGATTCTGGCCGAGCGTTTCGATGCGCAAGCCAGTGAACAGGCGGCGCGCGCCGATTGCGCCGCCATCGCGCAGGCCAGCGCGTCAGTCGCCAGCCTGAACGACATCCTGCTGCGCTATGCCAGCACCCTGGCGGCGCTGGCCGATGACAAGCTGCCCGTCTACAAGGACGAATTGGGGGGACTGGGCGATGCGCTGGGCGGCCTGGCGCAGCCGGGTGGTGGCGCGCCCCTGCTCGATGCTGGCAAGCTGTCCAAGGTCGTCAAATTGAGCGAGCACCTGAGCCGCCTGGCCACGCAGCGCCTGCAGAAATCGGCCTTGCGCGAATTGCTCGACGAGCAGGAAGCCGTCGATATCGTCAGCAATGCGCTCAAGGAGTATGCGCAGCGCAGCTACCGCGCCGGACTGCAGGATGAATTGCGCGACCTCGACCTGTTGCGCGGCGCCGTCGACAAGGCCGCGCCGCGCGAACCGCTGGCCGCCAACTACATCCGCACGCGCTTGCACCTGGAAGGGCGGCAATTGCAGGAACGGGAAAAGATCGTCGCCGCATATGTCGCCGCCGTCGACGCGCTGCAAGCGAGCGTGGCCGCGCTGCGGGCCAATCTCGATCGCCTGCAGGCGCCCGAACTGGAACGGCAACTGGCGCAGTTTTCACGCGACGTCGCCACGCTGCAGCAGCAAGCGGCGTTCTATGCCCCGACCCGCTGGTAAATGGCAGGCACACCGGAGACTCCCATGGCCCCACTGACCGAACTGACCGAACTGACAAAAGACCAAAGCTACGCCATCGCCGACAGCCTGGCGCAGGCATCAAGCCTGGTGCTGGAATTGCGCATCCGCGAACGCGAGGCGCTGGCGCCGGACGAGCGCGCGCTGCTGGAACAATATGAAAACCACCTGGACCAGATGGTGTCCCTGTTTCGCGCGTACGGCATCTACCTGACGGCCGCAGGCGCCGAGCAGGCGCGCGGCGATATCGAGGGCGCCATCGCCAAGGGCAAGCTGCAGCTCAAGCGCATCGCCGACGTGAAAGCGGCCATCGCTGCGGCGGCCAGACTGGTCGACCTGGGCGCGGCCATCCTGTCGCGCGACCCGTTCGCCATCGGCGAAGCGGCGGCCAGCCTGCGGAGCAAGCCAAAGAAGGACGAGAAGACCTAAGGTTCCGGCGGGCGGTGTCCCATCGCGTGCGTGGCCATCTTCAGGTACAGATTGCCCTGCTCCTCATTGTGCGCATAGCCCATCTGCCCTTCGCTCAGGGCCACGGATTTCTGCTGCAGCGCTTCCGGGTAGCCGAGGTCGCAGGCGGCGTCGAGCCAGTAGCGCGCCCTGACCTCGTCGCTCGTCAGCAGCATGTTCGCCACGATGAACATGGCCGGCGCCACGCCGCGTTGCGCGGCCAGCTCCAGCCAGCGCAGCGCGGCGGCGCCGTCCTGCGGCCCGCCCATGCCGTTTTTCAGCATCAGGCCAAGATAGTACGCTGCGGGACCGCTGCCCTGCCCAGCCGCCTGTTCGAACAGCGCGCGCGCCTGCGGCTGGGACGCTGTCCCTGCGCGCATCAGCACCTTGGCCCGGGCGGTGACATCGGGCGCGGCCACCACGGGCGACGCCAGCGCGGCGGCCAGCAGCAAGTTTGCCAGCATCATTTCGACAGGTCGAGCTGGTACAGGGCAAAGCCCTTGCCCGCGCCATCGTCAAGCTTCAGCTGCGTGACGTTGCCGATGCCGGCCGCTTTGGCCAGCTCGATCACGCCCGGCGCGGAATGGAACACCACGGGGCCTTTCGTCGCGGCCTTGGCGAAGCGCCAGCTGCGCGCCGAGCCGTTTTTCGCGCGCGTCAGGTTCTTTTCCTTGGTCACGTAGGCGATCAGCAGTTCGCGGTTGTTGTCGGGCGAGGCCACCACCGTCTTGCTGCCATCGAGGCCAGGGAAGTTGCCGCCGCCGCTGGCGCGGTAGTTATTTGTCGCGATGAGGAACTCCTGCGCCGCGTCCACAGGTTTACCTTTGTAGCTCAGCGCCTGGATGCGCTGGCCGGGCTGTTGCGTGACGTCGATCTGGTAGCGCACGTCGGCGCTGGTAATGGCGTCGAAGTTGTAGCTCGGGTGCGCCGCGTTGACCAGTTCCTGCGCTTCGAGCTTGTTCGGGTCGATGGTATTGAAGCGCCGCGCCGACTGTTCCAGCCAGGCTTTCAGTTCCGCGCCATTCATCTTCACGCCGTACAGCGCGTTCGGATACAAATACAGATCGGCAGCGTTATTGAGCGCCACATTGCCCGCCTTGACGTCCGTGTAGTCGGACACGCCGGCCGAGCCGCTCTTGAACGGCGACGACATCGACAGCACGGGCAAGTGCGCAAACTGCGGCAGGTTCGCCTTCACATACGCGGCCAGGTAGGCCGCTTGCGCCTGATTCACTACCTCGATGGCGCTCACGTCGCCCACGTCGGCGAAATACGTCGACATGCGGAAGTCCGTGGCGCCGACCGGCGTCTGCACGTAGGCAATCGTCGCCGCGTGTTCCTCGGCCACCAGCCTGGCGATGGCAGGATCGGGCTGCACGTAACTCTTGTCCGCGTTCTGGATGCCGCGCGCTTCCACCGTCGTGGCGCTCTTGTCGACGACCCACTGCTTGCCGTCGTGGCGCAGGCGCAAACCGATCACGCCCAGGTGCTTGCCCCACAAATTGGCCATCACGGTGGGCACGCCGTTGACCAGCCCCTTGACCTTGTCGACGCCGGGCAAATTAAACTGCGGCACCGTGCTGGCCGCGTTCGGGAACAGCTGGTGCGAATGGCCGATCAGCATGGCGTCCACGCCCGGCACTTGCGACAGGTAGTAATTGCCGTTTTCCATGGTGGGCGAATACGGGCTGTCATCGAGGCCGCCGTGCGAAATGGCCACTACCAGTTCGGCGCCTTTGGCGCGCATCTCGGGGATGAATTTTTCCGCCGTCTCGCGCACGCCCTGCGTGTAGACGCGCCCTTCCAGCCAGCGCTTGTCCCAGGCCATGATGGTGGGCGGTGCAAAGCTGATGATGCCCACCTTCACGGTGGAGGTGATTGCCTTGCCATCGGGGCCGGTCGCCGTGATCTGCTTGTTAATGATGTGGTATGGCGCAAACAGGGGCTGGCCCGTCTTGACGCTGTAGACGTTGGCCAGCACTTGCGGGAAGGCGGGGCCGGCGCAGCGCGGTCTGGCAGAGTCCACGCTGTCGACGTCAAACTGGTTGCCCGTGACCTGGCTCAGGAACGCCAGGCCGTAGTTGAATTCATGGTTGCCGATGCCGCCGCCGTCCACCTTCAGCAAATTCATGGCCTTGTAGATGGCCAGGGTCTGGTCGCAGGCCAGCGGTTTTACCAATGCCTGGTAGTCGGCCAGCGCCGTGCCCTGGATGGTGTCGCCGTTATCGAGCAAGAGGTTGTTCGGAAATTGCGCGCGCGCCTGGACGATCAGGGCCGCCGTGCGTTCCAGGCCGATCGACGGTTCCGCCTGCAGCTTGTAGTAATCATAACTGAGCACATTCGCGTGCAAGTCCGTCGTCTCCAGCAGGGCCAGGGTGGCCGTGCTGCCTGCTGGCATGGCGGCCATCGCGCGGACCGGTTCGTGGGCGGCGGGCGGCAAGGCGCCGCAGCCGGCCAGCAGCAGCGGTAACAGGGCGAGACGGGGAGATTGAAGCATGATGTATTCCTGTGGAAAGACAATATCGCCAGCATCATACGCAGCACGCCAGCCATCTTCAAGGCAAAAATATTGTCGCAAATATAGCAAAATGACGATTTTATTGCCCCGTGCGGCATCGATTCGGCGCCGCCGGCATCAGAAACGCGCCGCGCTCGCGTATAATTCAAGGTTTGATTTCACCATAGAAGACCAGAACATTATGGAAGCCGAACGCATCAATATCATCTCCGCCCTGCTCAACGACCTGACGGTCCGCGAAGCCGAACTTCGGAGGTATCTTTGACTTCACTGTCAAGTCGGAGAAACTAGAGCAAGTCAACGAAGAGCTGGAAGATCCCACCGTCTGGAACGATCCCAAGCGCGCCCAGGACCTCGGTAAAGAGAAGAAGGCGCTGGAAGCGATCGTCTTCACCCTGGCCAAGGCCGATGCCGACCTGCGCGACACCCGCGACCTGTTCGACATGGCGCGCGAAGAAGGCGATGACGACACGCTCGAAGCGATCGAGCAGGACGTGCAGGAAATCCGCAAGGTCATCGAAAGCATGGAATTTCGCCGGATGTTCAACAATCCGATGGACCCGAACAACTGCTTCATCGACATCCAGGCCGGTGCCGGCGGTACGGAAGCCCAGGACTGGGCGTCGATGCTGCTGCGCCAGTACCTGCGCTATTGCGAACGCAAGGGTTTTAAAGTTGAAATCCTCGAGCAGTCCGACGGCGAGGTAGCCGGCATCAAGACGGCCACCCTGAAGGTCGAGGGCGATCACGCCTACGGCTTCCTGCGCACGGAAACGGGCGTGCACCGCCTGGTGCGCAAGTCGCCATTCGACTCGGCCAACGGCCGCCACACCTCGTTTACGTCGCTGTTCGTGTATCCCGAAGTCGACGATTCGATCGAGATCGACGTCAACCCGGCCGATATCCGCGTCGATACCTACCGCGCGTCGGGCGCCGGCGGTCAGCACATCAACAAGACCGACTCCGCCGTCCGCATGACCCATGCGCCGACCGGCATCGTGGTGCAGTGCCAGAACGACCGTTCGCAGCACCGCAACCGCGCCGAAGCGATGGAAATGCTGAAAGCGAAACTGTACGAGCATGAACTGCGCAAGCGCATGAGCGAGCAGCAAAAGCTGGAAGACTCGAAGACGGACGTGGGCTGGGGTCACCAGATCCGCTCCTACGTGCTGGACCAGTCCCGCATCAAGGACTTGCGCACCGGTTTCGAGACGGGCAATACCAAGGGCGTGCTCGATGGCGACATCGACGAGTTCATTTCCGCCTCGCTCAAGCAAGGCGTGTAAGGATGAACGCATCCGCTCCGGCATTGACGCAGCGCGCCTTCCTGTTCGACATGGATGGCACGATCGTCGACAACATGGCCTTCCACACGACATCGTGGCTGGCGTTCTTTGAACGTCACGGCCATGCGCTGGATGCGGATGCCTTTTTCCGCGACACGGCAGGACGGCAGGGACATGAAATCATCGCCCAATACCTGGGCGCGGATGCCGACCACGTCACCCTGCTGGCTGAAAAGGAAGTCGTCTACCGCGAACTGTATGGCCCGCACCTGGCGACGGTGCCTGGCTTCGACCAGCTGATCGCCAGCGCGCGCCAGGCTGGCGTGGGACTGGTGGTGGGCACGGCCGCGCCGGCCGAGAACATCGCGTTCACGCTCGACGGCCTGGACCTGCGCCACCGCTTCGACGCCATCGTCGGCGCCGCCGACGTGGAACGGGGCAAGCCGCATCCGGACGTTTTCCTGAAAGGCGCGCTGCTGGCCGGCGCGCTGCCGCACAACTGCATCGTCTTTGAAGACGCGCCCCTGGGCGTGGAAGCGGCGCGCCGTGCCGGCATGCGCGTCGTGGTACTCACCACCACCCTGCCAGCCGAAGCGTTTGCCGCGTTCGACAACATCATTGCCATCGTGCCGGATTTCTCCGCACTCGACGTCGACGCACTGTTTGCCAGCGTGGCGCCAGCGCTGGCGCCACATCACCAATAATCACCAACGAAGAACACCATGACTACGGATATCCAAGAACAAGCCGCCGCCCCCGATGAAAACAAGATCATCGCCGAGCGCCGCGTCAAGCTGGCAGCACTGCGCGAACAAGGCATCGCCTTCCCGAACGATTTCCGCCCCGAGCACAAGGCGGCCGATCTGCACGCGCAATACGGCAGCAAGACGCGCGAAGAGCTGGAAGCCGAACCTGTCACCGTGGTGCTGGCCGGCCGCATGATGCTCAAGCGCGAAGCGGGCAAGAAAGCCGCTTTCGCCACCCTGCAAGACGCTTCCGGCCCGAAAGCCGATGGCCGCATCCAGATCTACGCCACGCTCGATCTCACCGGCGAAGCGGCCATGGCCGCCCTGCACCACTATGACCTGGGCGATATCCTGGGCGTGACGGGCACGCTGTTCAAGACCAAGACGGACGAACTGACCATCAAGGTCACCGAACTGCGTTTGATCACCAAGTCGCTGCGCCCGCTGCCAGACAAATTCCACGGCCTGGCCGATCAGGAAACCAAGTACCGCCAGCGCTACGTCGACCTGATCATGAACGAAGAGACGCGCCGCACCTTCAAGGCGCGTACCGCCGCCATCTCGTCGATCCGCCGCTTCATGGAAAAGAACGAGTTCATGGAAGTGGAAACGCCGATGCTGCACACGATCCCGGGCGGCGCGGCGGCCAAGCCATTCGTCACGCACCACAATGCGCTCGACATGGAAATGTATCTGCGCATCGCGCCCGAGCTGTACCTGAAGCGCCTGGTCGTGGGCGGCTTCGACCGCGTGTTCGAGATCAACCGCAACTTCCGCAACGAAGGCGTGTCGATCCGCCACAATCCGGAATTTACGATGATGGAATTCTACGCGGCCTATACCGACTACAAATGGCTGATGGATTTCACGGAAGCCGTCATCCGCCAGGCCGCCATCGACGCGCACGGCACCGCCACCCTGACCTACGGCGGCCGCGAACTGGATCTGGCAAAACCGTTCCACCGCCTGACCATCGTCGAAGCGATCAACAAGTACGCGCCGGGCTACACGCCGGAGCAGTTGAACGATGCGGACTTCATCAAGGAAGAGCTGAAGAAATTCGGCGTCAAGCCGTTCGCCACGGCCGGCCTGGGCGCGCTGCAACTGGCGCTGTTCGAAGAGACGGCGGAAGCGCAGCTGTGGGAACCGACCTACATCATCGACTACCCTGTTGAAGTGTCGCCACTGGCGCGCGCTTCCGACACGGTGGCCGGCATCACCGAACGTTTTGAATTGTTCATGGTGGGCCGCGAAATTGCCAACGGCTTCTCCGAGTTGAACGATGCGGAAGACCAGTCGGCCCGCTTCCTGGCGCAAGTGGCCGCCAAGGACGCCGGCGATGAAGAGGCGATGTTCTACGACGCCGACTACATCCGCGCGCTGGAATACGGCATGCCGCCAGCCGGCGGCTGCGGCATCGGCATCGACCGCCTGATGATGATCATCACGGATTCGCCGAACATCCGCGACGTCCTGTTGTTCCCGCATTTACGCCGCGAAGAGTAATCACGGACGCAAGCCGATAAAAAGCCGCCTGATCTTGCGATCAGGCGGCTTTTTTACTGATGCAGCCTGCTATCAGCCGGCCAGGGTCACGCGCTGGTGGCTGCGGCTGGCCTGCTGCGCCGCCAGCGCCGTGGCCAGCGCGCGCATGCCGTCGTCGCCGGTGGCGGCCGGCTGCCCTTCGCCGCGCATGGCGCGCTGGAAGGCGCGCACCGAGCGCACGTACAGGTTTTCATGCTCGACAGGGATGTCGATGCTGCCGCCGTCGCGCGTCAGGCTGATGCTGCCAACGGGGCGCTGCGTCATCACGCCGGTGGCGAAGATGGTGCCCTTCGTGCCGATGATTTCCACGCCGGACAGCGAATGCGGCGCGTTGAACGCGTCGTGCACCTGCACCAGGGTGCCGTTGTCGAACTCGATGACGGCCATCAGTCCCTCTTCCAGCCCGGCCACCGTCATGCCGCCGCTGGTGGCGCAGGCGGTGACGTGGCGCGGCTCCGCGTCGAGCAGGAAGCGCAGGGTGTCGACGTCGTGCACGAACATGTCGAGCGTGACGCCACCCGACTCCGGCGCGTCCAGGCGCCAGCCGCGCAGGTGCTGCGGCAGGTTGTTCGCGTGCAGCACGCGGCCATACAGGGGCTGGCCGATCTCGCCCGCGCGTATCAGCTCGCGCACCTTGCCGTGGCTGGCCGCGTTGCGCAGGTGGTGGTTAATCCCCAGCACCACGCCCGCTTCGGCGCAGCCATCGACCATGCGGCGGGCGTCCTCCAGGTTCAGCGCCAGCGGCTTTTCGCACAGCACGTGCTTGCCGGCGCGCGCCGCCTGCAAGGTCTGCGCCATGTGCCACTCGTTGGTGGTGCTGATGTACACGGCGTCCGCGCCCGGATGCGCGAGCGCCGCGTCGAGGTCCGTGTAGCTGGCGGCGATGCCGAATTGTTCGGCAAAGGCGGCGCCGCGCGCGGCGTCCCGGCTGACCACGGCCAGCACTTCGGCATCGCCCTGCTGGCGAATCGCGTCGACCATCCATTCGCGCGCCACGGTGCTGGCGCCGACCAAAATCCATCCGGTTTTCTTCATTCGATTTTCCCCTTAAAAAGTGTGGCGCAGGCCCAGGTTCCAGGCCTGGTTGCCGCTGCCGTTGTCGGTGGCGTTGCCCACCAGGTAGGCGGCGCCGTTGCGGTTGTCGATGTGCGCGTAAGCCGCGTACAAGGTGCTGCGTTTCGACAGCGCGTACGTGTAGCCGATGCCGATCTGGGAAGCGTCGCCGTTGGCGGCACGCCGGTCGTCGCGCCGCACGTACGAGAACAGGATGCGGTGCGGGCCCACCGGCACGGTGGCGCCCAGCATCAGGTCCGCGCTGTCGACCGTGGTGGCGGCGCCAGCCGTGCTCTTGCTGACGGCGACGGCGCCATGCGCCTTGACGACGCCGAAGTCCCAGGTGGCGCCCAGCACCGTGTTGCGCGCCGTCCCCGCCACCAGCGCGGCGGACAGGGTATTGGCGTCCTGGTGCGCCATGCGCACATACAGCGGCCCGCTGGCATAGGTGGCCGCCGCGCCCGCGTAGCGTTTGGCCGACGCATCGCCCGGTACTTCGCCGAAGCCGTACGCCAGTTCGCCGGAAAGGCCGCCGCGCACGGGCGAGCTGTAGGTGACGCTGTTGTCGACCCGGCTGATGTAGCCGGCCGTGAAGACGTTGCTCATCCTGCCCGCAAACCCCAGGTAAAACGGGTCCAGCGCGCCCAGGCTGCTGTCGATGAAGGTGTACTGGCGGCCCAGCCGCAGCGTGCCCGCAGGGCCGGCGAGGCCGACGAAGGCCTGGCGTCCGAACAGCAGGCCGCCCTGGGCGGACGCGCCCGTGTCGGCCAGGATGCCCGCATCCATCGTAAAGATTGCCGTCATGCCGCCGCCCAGGTCTTCGCTGCCCTTGAAACCGAGCCGCGAGCCGTTGGCGATGCCGCTCGTCACCTTGAGCACCCTGCCCCCTAGGCCGCCGCTCTCGGATACCACGCCCATATCCGCGATGCCGTACATGGTCACGTTCGACTGCGCGCTACACAGGCCGCCGCAAGCGCCTGCGCCGATGATGATGATTGCCCTTGCTACCTTGTTCTTCATGTCTTGCCCTGTCTGTCTTTTTATGGATACTGTTCTTAGCCGACCAGGTAGCGCGGACGCTCGCCGCGCAAGCCAGCCAGCAGGTTGTCCACCGCCTGCTGCGCCATGGCGTAGCGCGTTTCGTGCGTGGCCGAGCCGATGTGCGGCAACGCCACCACATTGGCCATGCCGGGCAGCGGATTGTCCCGCGCCAGCGGTTCGTGCTCGAACACGTCGAGACCGGCGCCGTGGATGGCACCCTGCTGCAGCGCCTCGATCAGCGCCGCCTCGTCGACGATGCGCCCGCGCGAACCGTTGATGAAGATGGCGCCGGGGCGCATCAGCGCGAACTCGCGCCGGCCCATCATGCGTTCCGTCTGCGCCGTCAGCGGCAGCACCACGCAGACGAAGTCGGAGCCGGCCAGCAAGTCGTCGAGCGCCACCTGGCGCGCGCCCAGCGCCGCCTCCACCTCGGGCACCGCTTCGCCATTCACGTACAGCACCTGCATGCCGAAACCGAGCGCGGCGCGGCGGGCCACGGCGCGGCCGATGCGGCCCATGCCCAACATGCCGATGGTCTTGCCGTGCACGTTGACGCCGTACTGGCTTTCGCCCACGCTGCGCGTCCAGCGCCCCGCCTTGACGAATTCGGCCAGTTCGACGACCCTGCGCGCACTGGCGAGTATCAGTGCGAAGATCGTGTCGGCCGTCGTTTCCGTCAGCACGTCCGGCGTATTGGCCAGCAAGATGCCCCGTTCGCGCAGGTAATCGACGTCGAACTGGTCGACGCCCACGGAAATAGTGGAAATGATGCGCAGGTCGACGGCCGGCTCCAGCAATTCGCGGTCCAGGCGCACGCTGGCGCCCAGCAAGCCGTGCGCGCCGCGGATGGCGTCGGCGAACGCGGCGCGGTTGCCCGCATCGATGGCCTCGAAGTACGTCACCTCGCATTCGGCGCGCAAGCGCGCCAGCAGCGGTTCGGCCAGCTTTTTATAGACAAGCACATGTTTTTTCACGGGTTTTTCTCCTGTTCGGTTCAAGATGGGACCAGCGCGTCGAGCTGGGCGCGGGTGGGCAAGCCTTCCATGTCGCCGGCCACCTGGATGGCGAAGGCGCCGACCCGGTTGCCGCGCCCTACCGCCTGCGCCAGCGGCAAGCCTTCCAGCAAGGCGCTGACCAGGCCGGCCGCAAAGCCGTCGCCGGCGCCCACCGTGTCGACCACGTTGGCCACGCGCTCGCCCGCCACCATGCCGCTGTCGCCCTCGGCCGTGCGGTAATAGGCGCCCTCGGCCCCCAGCTTGACGACCACCAGGCGCGCGCCCTGCTGCAGATAAAAGCCGGCGACGTCGTGCGGCAAGTCGTGGCCGGTGAGGATTTTTCCTTCCCCCAGGCCGGGCAGCACCCAGTCCGCCTTGGCGGCGAGGCGGTTGATCTGCTCGACCATGACGGCTTGCGACGGCCACAGCGAGGGCCGCAGGTTCGGATCGAACGACACGCTGCGGCCGTTGGCGCGCATGAAATCGAGCGCCTGGCCGGCAAACGCCAGGCTGGTCTCGGACAGCGCCGCGGCCACGCCCGTGGCGTGCAAATGGCGCGCGGACAGGAAATAGGCGGGGTCGAAGTGCTCGGGCGCCAGCCGGCTGGCGGCAGAACCCTTGCGGAAGTATTCGACCAGCGGATCGGCGCCGTTCTCGGCCTTTTCCTTGAGCAGGAAGCCGCTGGACTGGCCGGCGACGGCGACGACCCGGCTGCAATCGACGCCCTCGGCCTGCACGCTGGCGCGGATGAAGCGGCCAAACGAGTCGTCGCCCACGCGGCTCAGCCAGCCGACTTTCAAGCCCAGGCGCGCCAGGCCGATGGCGACATTCGTCTCGGCGCCGGCCAGGCGGCGCGTAAAGTGCGCCACGGCGGCCAGGTCGCCCGTTTGCTCGGCAACGAACATCGCCATCGCCTCGCCATAGGTAACGACGTCGAGTTTCATCATGCGGCCTCCAGGATTTGAATGTAGCGGGTCGTTTCAGCCACCAGGTCGGCGCCCTCGAGCGGGAATTCGATGGCCCGCTGCACACCGGGCGCAAAGTGCGCGAAGACGGCGCGCCAGGCGGGATCGGCTTCAGAGACGGCGCAGGCGGACAGCCGGCCCCCGTCATCAAGAACGGCCTTGCAATGCACATAGCGCACGTACGGCGCCAGCAGGCGCGCCGCCTGCTGCGCATCCTCGCCCACCCAGCGCCAGTTGCCGATGTCGAAGGTCAGCCCCACCGGCAGATCAAGTTCGCGCGCCGCCGCCAGGAAGCGCGCCATGGGCGCCAGTTTGCCGCCGTGGGCCGTCTGATCGTTTTCCACCAGCAGCGCCACGGGTGCGGCCTCCAGCTGCGCCTTCAAGGCCGGCAAGTCCGGCGCGGCCGGGTAATGGCCCAGCGACACCTTCAGGTAGCGCGCCCCCAGGCGCGCCGCCTCGTCCAGCATCTGCTGCAGCAGTGCGTGCCGCAGCAATCCGTCCGCGCCCCACAATTCGATGGGCGTGGAATACACCGAGTACAGGCCGCGCGCAGCCACGGCCGCGCCCATGCGCGCCAGGTCAGGCACGTCGGAAGTAAACAGTTCGCGGCGGATCTCGATTCCGGCACCGCCCGCATCGGCCACCACGTCGATGAAATGGCTTTGCCCCAGCTGCCTGACCCTGCTTGCGCCGTAGGCCGACGCCGCCACCAGGACGGGGCTCACTTGATCGCTCCCGCGCCGACGAACTGGCGCGCTTCGGGCGTTTGCGGGTTGCTGAAAAACGCTTCCGACGGCCCGCTCTCCCACACCAATCCCTGGTGCATGAAGACGGTGACGTCGGCCATGCGCCGCGCGAACTCCATCTCGTGCGTCACCAGCAGCATGGTCATGCCCGCCTGCGCCAGCTCCTCCATCACCTTCAGCACTTCCTGCGTCAGTTCCGGGTCGAGCGCCGACGTCACTTCGTCGAACAGCATCACCTGCGGTTCCATCGCCAGCGAACGGGCGATCGCCACGCGCTGCTGCTGGCCGCCCGACAGCTGCTCGGGATAGGCTTCGCGCTTGTGCTCCAGGCCCACCTGCTTGAGCACGCGCAGCGCCGTGGCGCGGCCCTGGGCATCGGGCACCTTCTTGACGATGCGCGGCGCCAGCATGACGTTTTCTTCCACGGTCAGGTGGGGGAACAGGTTGTAGCTCTGGAAGACCATGCCGACGTCCTTGCGCAAGTCGAGCAGGCGTTCCTGGCGCGCCGTCAGCGTATGGCCGGCCACGACGATGCTGCCGCTGTCGATGGTTTCCAGGCCGTTGATACAGCGCAGCATGGTGCTTTTCCCCGAGCCGCTGCGGCCGATCACGGCGATCACCTGGCCCCGCTCGACGGCGAACGAGACGCCCTTGAGCACGTGATTGGCGCCGAAGCTCTTGCTGATATTGTCGATTTCAACGATGGGCATGGAATTTCCTTTCCAGTGAATGGCTGTAGCGCGACAGCGGATAGCACAGCGCGAAGTAGATCAGGGCGACGATGGGGAAGACGATGAAAGGCAGGAAGGTCGCATTGCTGACCAGTTGCCCTGCGCGCGTCAGTTCCACCACGCCGATGATCGAGGTGATCGACGTGTTCTTGATGATCTGCACCATGAAGCCCACCGTCGGCGGCAGCGAATGGCGCAGCGCCTGCGGCAGGATGACGTAGCGCAGCTGCTGGTAGCGGTTCAGCGCCAGCGCGGCCGATGCTTCCCACTGCTGCCGCTGCACGCCTTCGATGCAGCCGCGCCAGATCTCGCCCAGGTAGGCGCTGGCAAAGATCGTCATCGCCGCGCCGGCCGCGATGAGCGGCGACAGCTTGTAGCCGAACAGCGCCAACCCGTAATAGGTCAGGAACAGCACGATCAGCACGGGCGTGCCCTGGACCAGCTGGATGTACAGGGCGCTGATGAAACGCAGGAACGGACTGCGCGCCGTGCGCAGCAGCGCCACCGCGAAGCCGGCGATGCCGCCCGTGACGAAGACGATCAGCGACAGGCCGATGGTCCAGCGCGTGGCCTCGAGCAGAAATTGCAGGTTATCCCAGGAAAAATCACTGATCATGTCATGCTCCCATGCGCACCGCGCCCAGACGGCGGCGGCGTTTGAAGACGATCTGGCCCAGCACCCAGAAGCTGAAGCGGAACAGCAGGGCCAGCAGGATGTACAGCACCATCACGACGATGTAGATCTCGAAGCTGCGGAAGGTTTCCGAGTCGAGCAGGTGGGCGGCGGCGGTCAGCTCTTCGGCAGAAATGGCCGACACGACGCTTGAGGCCAGCATCATCAAGGTGAACTGGCTGGCCAGCGCCGGATACACTTTTTCCAGCGCCGGCAGCAGCACCACGTGGCGC
This sequence comes from Janthinobacterium sp. 64, assembly GCF_002813325.1. Classification (NCBI taxonomy): domain Bacteria; kingdom Pseudomonadati; phylum Pseudomonadota; class Betaproteobacteria; order Burkholderiales; family Oxalobacteraceae; genus Janthinobacterium; species Janthinobacterium sp. 64. The sequence continues at coordinate 1,308,274 of NZ_PHUG01000001.1, forward strand.
ATCACCTGCCAGCGCGTCATGCCCAGGGCTTGGGCCGCTTCCAGCTGCGACGGATGCACGGCGCCGATGCCGGCCCGCACGATCTCGGCCGCATAAGCGCCGAGGTTGACCGTCATGGCGACGAGCGCGGCGCCGTTCGCGTCCAGCTGCAAGCCCAGCGACGGCAAGCCGAAGTAGATGATGAACAGCTGCACCAGGAACGGCGTGCTGCGGATGATCTCGACATAGGCGCGCACCACGGCGCGGGCATAGGCGGGACCGTTCTTCAGGATGACGGCGGCGCACACGCCCACCGCCAGCCCCAGCACCATCGCCAAGGCGCTCAGGCGTATCGTCAATGCCGCGCCCCACAGCAGGCGGTCCAGCGATTGCATGACGAGTTCAAAATGAAATTCATACGGCATACTCAACTCCTTGTCTGCGTGCGCATCCCCGGCGGCGCCACCATGGCGGCGCGCCGTGCGGACGGGCACTTTCCTATGCGGCTGGCGGTATCAAAAGGTCGGCAGCGCCGGCAGCGGCGCGCCGCTCCACTTGCGCGCGATGGCGTCGAGTTCGCCGTTCAGCTTGACGTAATAGATGAAGTTGTTGAGCCACTGGTGCAGCTCGAAATCGCCGCGGCGCACGGCCATCGAGTTCGGTTGCAGCGAGTAGGCGAAGCGGACCTCGATCTTGCCGGCGCCGCGCGTCTTGATGATGTCGAGCGCCATCGTGCTGGGAATCGAGACTGCATCGACCTGCTTGCTGAGCAAAGCCTGGGTGACGGTGGCGTCATCCTCGAAACGCACGATGGCCGTGCCAGCCGGTGCCATGCGGCTCAGCGCCGTGTCATTGGTGGTGCCGCGCGTCATGCCCACCTTCTTCCCCTTCAAGTCGGCCAGGGCCTTGAATTTGCCGCCGACGGGCGCGACGATGGCCAGCTCGAACGCGCTGTAGGGCATGGTGAACATCAGAGTCTTGGCCCGTTCCGGCGTGGGCGCCAGGGTCGCCACGAGGAAGTCGACCTTGCCCGATTCCAGCGACGGCACGCGCGACGGCGCCGTCAGGGGCACGACTTCCACGGGCAGGTTCAGGTATTTGCCGATCAGGTTGGCCACGTCGACGTCATAGCCGACGGGCGCGCCCTTGGCGTCGATGCTGCCGAACGGCGGCGTGCCGCTGACGACGCCGATGGTCAGCTTGCCCTTCTTGATCAAGTCGCCAAGCGTCTGGGCGCCGGCGTCGGCCGCCGCGCCGAGGGCGCACGTTGCTGCCAGTGCGCAGGCCACGAATTTCGCGTAAAACAGTGTCGTCATCTTCATGCTCAGTCTCCTGTGATCCCGGTACCGGCCTCGTCGAGGCACTTCCGGGAATATTGTCAAATGGACGATTTATTTCGTCTCTTGCCCTTTTCCACCTTTACTACGCTTGACTACGCTTGACTACCCACGCCCCTTTCCAGTGTGAATACAATCTATGAAACCGGTTCCATAACCTTTCCAAAAAAAAGGGCAAGGCCCTCTTCCCCGTCAGTCGCCGCCGCGGGTGGAGTTGCGCACAATCAGCTTGCCAGGCAACAGCACTTCGCGCGGCGGGCATTGCTCGCCCTGCAGGCGCGACAGCATGCACGTCATCGCCGAAAAGCCGATTTCATAGGTCTGCTGCTCTATCGTGCTCAGGCCCGCCAGCGGCGACCACGGCAATTCGTCAAAACCCAGCAAGCCCACGTCCTGCGGCATGCGCAAGGCGAGGCGCTGCAGCATCAGCGCCAGTTCCAGCGCCACCATGCCGTTCGAGGCCAGCAGCGCCACGCGGCGGCCGCGCCACTGCGCCAGGCACTGCCGCACCTGCGCGTCGATGGAAGGCCGGTCGTCCAGGTCCACCGCCAGCACTGCACCCACGCAAGCCGGATGCTCGGCCATCACGGCCTGGAAACCCTCGGCGCGCATCAGGCGCGAGCTGACGCCCGTCAAGGGCGGCGCGACGAAGGCGATGGCGTCGAACCCCTGCTCGATCAGATGCGCCGTGGCCAGCCGGCCCGCCTGCACATTGTCCAGCCCCACCAGGTCGAAATCGGCGCCCTCGATGCGGCGGTCGACGAGCACGATGGGCATGTCCGCCTGCTGCAAATCGGACGATTCAATATTGCGCCCTTGCGTGTTGACGATCAGCCCTTCCACGCTGTACGAGCGCAGCGCGGCCAGCGACTGGCGTTCGCGCTGTTCGTCATTGCCGGTATTACACAGAATCAAGGTATAGCCATGTTGCTGGCAAGCCGCTTCCACGCCTTGCAGCACGGCCACCGTGTAAGGGTTCAGCATATCGGCCACGACCATGCCGATCAGGCGCGTGCGGCCCCGCTTGAGGCCGCGCGCCATCTGGTTCGGCTGGTAGCCGAGGCGCGCGATGGTGCTGGTGATCTGCTGGCGGATGTTCTCGGACAAAGCGTCGAGCTCGCCGCCGAGAAAGCGCGACACGCTGGTCTTCGACACGCCCGCCTCGCGCGCCACCTGGGCGATGGTCACGGGCCGGGCCGGCTCGCCGGAGAGGTTTTTTTTGCTGCCGCGTACTGAATCCAAGGTCTATCTCCACTACCTGTTGATCTGCATATTTTTATTTTGGAACCGGTTCCAAAGATAGCACCCACGCATCGATGACGCAAGCGATTTGATTGCCTGTGGCGGCGAAGGAACACGATGGGGGCATCAATGAAAAAACGCCGCCCGCCCCCGGCAAATGCTGAGGGCGGGCGGCGCTGGCTGAAAAGTTACTGGATTACTGTATAGCAAGGCACGTACGCCGTGCCCGCCAGTTTCATGCGGTGCTGCGCCACGAACGAGGCCAGCAGCGCATCCATGGGGCCGGCGATGGATTTGTCGCCGTGGATCTCGAAGTTGCCGTGCTCCTCGATCGAACGGATGCCGTCATCCTTGACGTTGCCCGCCACCACGCCGGAAAACGCGCGGCGCAGCTGGGCTGCCAGCAAGTGCGTGGGCTGGTTCTTGTGCAGGCTCAAGTTGCGCATGTTTTCATGCGTGGGCTGGAACGGCTTCTGGAATTCGTGGTCGATCTTCAGCAGCCAATTGAAGTAATACGCATCGCTGTGCGCCTTGCGGAATTCGCGCACCTGGCGTATGCCTTCGAGCATTTCGCGCGCCACCAGTTCCGGGTCGTCGATGATGATTTTATAGCGCTGCTGCGCTTCCGGGCCCAGCGTGTCGCTGATGAACTGGTTGATCTGCACGAAATACTCGCGCGACGTTTCCGGCCCCGTGAAGATCAGCGGGAACGGGATGTCGGCATTGTCCGGATGCAGCAGGATGCCGAGGATATATAAAATCTCTTCGGCCGTGCCTGCGCCACCGGGGAAGACGACGATGCCGTGGCCGGCGCGCACGAACGCTTCCAGGCGTTTTTCGATGTCCGGCATGATGACGAGGTCATTGACGATGGGGTTCGGCGACTCGGCAGCGATGATGCCCGGCTCTGTGATGCCCAGGTAGCGGCCATTGTGCAGGCGCTGCTTGGCGTGGCCGATGGTAGCGCCCTTCATGGGGCCTTTCATGGCGCCGGGGCCGCAACCGGTGCAGATGTCGAGGCCGCGCAAGCCCAGCTGGTAGCCCACTTCCTTCGAATAATTGTATTCGGCGCGGTTGATCGAATGGCCGCCCCAGCAGACGACCAGGTTCGGGTTGAGCTGGGTTTGCAGCACGTTGGCGTTGCGCAGGATGTGGAAGACGGCGTCCGTCACGCCTTCCGTGCTCTGCAAGTCGAATTTCGGGTTGCCCGTCACTTCATCGCTGACGAAGATGATGTCGCGCAGCACGGCAAACAGGTGCTCGTGGATGCCCTTGATCATCTTGCCGTCGACAAAGGCGATGGCCGGCGCGCCCTTGATGTCGAGCTTGATGCCGCGCTCGCGCTGGATGATGGAGATTTCAAACGATTGGTAGCGCTCCAGCAGGGCGCGGCCATCGTCGATGGTGCTGCCGCAATTCAAGACCGCCAGCGCGCAGCGGCGGAAAGTGTTGTACAGGCCGCCCTGGCTGGTGTCGAGCAGTTTGTTGACTTCAGTCTTGGAGAGCACGTCCAGGCGGCCTTCCGGTGAAACCAGAGTATCGATAACGTCGTGTTCCATAATGCGAAAAATCCCTTTAAAAATCGATGCTCGAAGGTCTTGCAGCCTTAATATACGACAAGTCGGGCAAGTTGTGCTGTGCCGCCACAAAATCACCGGGGCCGCCCTTGCCTGCAAACCGGTTTGATTAATATGAAACAGTCATTCTTGCTAATGCGAATGGAAACCTTCGCTCAGCGCAATTTGTAGATTAGAATGCCAGCCTATTGGAATTCCCGTGCGTGAGGTTCTTCATGAGAGTCCCCGCCGCCCGCAGGCTTCCATAAGTTCGTTGTATCGATTGACTATAATAATTTTTCAGGAGGAACCGCATGAGCGGTGCGACTACGCCCAACAAGGAAGCCGTTATTCCCGAGTTCAAGCAGATTATGGGCCATCCAAGCCCATTGTGGATGTTGTTCATGACTGAATTCTGGGAACGCTTCGCGTTCTACGGAGTTCGCTGGGCGCTGGTACTGTACATCGTGGCCCAGTTCCATGCTGGCGACGGTTCGGGACAGGCAGCGGCCAACCTGACCTACGGTTCCTTCCTCGCGCTGGTGTATGCCGGCGCCCTGTTCGGCGGCTACATCGCCGACCGGGTCATCGGTTACCAGCGTTCGATCCTGCTGGGCGCCATCTTCATGGCAGCCGGCCTGTTCTGCATCTCGGTGCCGAACCAGGACATCTTCAACCTGGGCCTGGCCACCATGATCGTCGGTAACGGCATGTTCAAGCCGAACATCTCGACCATGGTCGGCAAGCTGTACACGACAGCCGATCCGCGCCGCGACAGCGGTTTCACGATCTTCTACATGGGCATCAACATGGGCGCCATGGTCGCGCCCGTCTTCACCCAGTGGCTGGCCGAGTCGATCTTCGGCACCAGCGCCATGCCTTCGTACAAGATGGTCTTCATGGCGTCCGGTTTCGGCATGCTGATCAGCCTGGTATGGTTCTTCATCGGCCGCCGCGCCCTGAAGGGCATCGGCGCACCGGAAGCCGGCGCCGGCAACCCGATGCGCGTCGTCTGGGTCGCCCTGGGCTGCCTGTGCGTGATCCCGCTGATGTACTTCCTCTTGACCGTCGGCGCTGAAAAGCTGCAAATCGTCCTGACCGTGCTGTTCGTCGGCCTGGCCGTGATGCTGATGATCGAAGGCATCCGCAACGGCAAAGTGGCGCGCGACCGCGTCATCGCCATGCTGCTGATCTTTGTCTTCAACATCCTGTTCTGGATGTTCTTCGAACAGGCTGGCAGCTCGTTTACCTTCCTGGCCGACAAGATCGTCAACCGCGACCTGGGCTTCTGGATCTTCCCGACCGCCTACTTCCAGACCGTCAATTCGGTCGCCATCATCGTCTTCGCGCCGATCATCGCCGCCGTCTGGGTCTACCTGGCACGCCACAACGTCAATCCGTCGATCCCGCGCAAATTCGGCCTGGGCTTGCTGGGCAATGCGCTGGCCTTCGGCCTGCTGATCTTCGCTCTGTCGAGCCTGGTTGGCGCAGACAACAAGATCCCGTTCTGGACCCTGACTACCGTCTACGTGCTGCAATCGATCGGCGAGCTGTGCCTGTCGCCTATCGGCCTGTCGATGGTCACCAAGCTGGCGCCAGTGCGCCTGGTGGGCCTGGGCATGGGCGGCTGGTTCCTGTCGACCGGTATCGGCAACAACCTGTCGGGCATCTTCGCCAGCCACGTCAGCGGCGAAAGCGGCATGTCGGTACAGTCGGCCCTGTCCGGCTACACCTTCGGCTTCTGGTCCCTGCTGGGCGCCGGCGTGATCCTGTTCCTGATCGCACCGCTGATCAACAAACTGATGCACGGCGTGAAGTAAGCGTCTTGCTGTAGATCGGAACGGCGGCCTGCGGGCCGCCGTTTTGCATTCCGGCGCCGGCTTTCCCCTTGCCGGGCGGTACAATACGGCCAGGGCCACCGGCCACTCCACCCACATCACCAAAGAATATTATGTCCAGCATCTCCACCACCTCGCCCCTCTCCGACGACGAATACGCCGAACTTGACACCTTGCTGGCCGCGCCCGCGCTGGCCGGCCGTGCCATGGACGTGTCGATGCTGGAAGGTTTCCTCACGGCCGTCGCCCTGAGCCCGAAACAGATCGCGCCGGAGCAATGGTTGCCATGGGTGTGGGACAAGGCTGCCGGCGCCACGGCACCCGCACAAGACGAGGCCAGCGAACGGGCCGCCAGCCTGGCGCAGCGCCACCACGCCTACATGGTCGAATGGCTGGCGAAGGACCCGGACAGCTTCGAGCCCATCTACGTCTGCGGCCCCGAATGGAGCGTACCCGCCTGGTGCGCCGGTTTTGTCCTTGGCACCAGCCTGGACAAGCCCCAGTGGGCGGCCCTGGCCGTCAGCCATCCGCAATACCTGGCGCCGTTCCAGCACCTGGCCACAGCCAGCGAACTCGATGACGATGCAGCCGAAACGGCCATGGATGGCGTGATTCCCGCCGTCATCGCCATCAACGCGGCCTGGGCGCGCCAGCGCCACCTGAAAAGCCAGGCGCAAAGCCAGTCCGGCGCCACGGTCTTGCGCGACCTGCCGAAAACGGGCCGCAATGACCCGTGCCACTGCGGCAGCGGCAAGAAGTACAAGAAATGCTGTGCCGACGCCGATAGCGCGGCGACCTAAGGCGATTCCTCCTTGCGCCAGCTGCTGACGGCCATCCTGCGCTTCCTGCTGCGCCACTTGCTGCAGTTCGCGCTGTTCATCGTCATCCTGCTGGCCGGACGCCTGCTGCTGGCCGAATGGCGCGCCTACAGCGCCGGCAGCGAGGCCATCGCCGCACTGCGCCAGGCGTCCGACAGCGCCGGCAGCCATGGCGCCGGCCTGGCGGATGCCGCCACAGCCAGGGTCAACGCCTTGCAAAAAACCTCGCAAACAGCCATCGCCGCGCGCCTGGCGCAAGTCCAGGCGCAATTGACGGCCTTGCACGCGCGGCAGCAAGCGTCGCTGTTTACCCTCCCCCTGCCCGACACGCACACGCTGGCCCTGCACGCGCAGGAAGAAGCGGCGCGCCGCGTGGAAATCGAAGTGCTGGCGCAGGAAGCCCGCTATCTGACGGCCCTGCAGGCGGCGATCAGTGGCGAAGATGCGCGGCACACGCTGGCGCGCATGCATGCGGAACATGTGCGCGCGTATGCGGCACTGCAAAATAATCTGCGCCAGCGTCGGGAACTGGAAGCGCAGCACCCGCTGGCGGCGCACCTGCCTGGCAGCGACGCTTACGCGCAGCTGTCGCGCCTCGAAGCCGAGGGGCAGCGCTGGCGCGAGATCAACCTGCAAGCGTATCGCGCCTGGGCAGCGCAGCGCGCGCGCACCAACAATGCGGCCCGCCCCGCGCCATTCGCCATCGATGGCGCGGCGCTGGCCGGCGCGCTGGCGCCCGTGCAGGCGGCCATCGCCACGAGCGAGGCGCAGCTGGCGCGCAACTGGATCGCCCGCTGGCGCGCGCCCGTCATGGACGTGGCGCCCACGGCCGCCCTGCTGGTGCTGTCGGCCATGCTGCTGCCCGTCGCCATCAAGGCCTGCTTTTACTTCCTGCTGGCGCCCGTCGCTTCGCGCCTGAAACCCTTGTCCATCGCGCACGAACTGCAGCTGTCGGGCAGCGCCCTGCCTCTCCCGCCGCTTGGCAAATCGCGCATTTCCGCCGTCTCGCAAGCATTGCTGCTGCAGCCGGGCCAGCAGATGCTGATCCACCCCGCATACCTGCAGTCGTCGCCCGTCAGCAGCACCAAGCGCACGCAGTGGCTGCTGGACTGGCGCTTTCCCTTCACGAGCCTGGCGGCCGGCATGGTGGCGCTGACGCGGCTGGAAAGCAGCGAGCCGGCATCCGTGACGATATCGGCCAGCGACGATCCGCTGCTGGAAGTGGCCGTCGTGCACCTGCCGGCCGGCAGCGCATTGGTATTCCAGCCACGGGGATTGGTCGGCCTGGTCTGCGACGCGGACCAGCCGCTGGCGATATCGAGCCACTGGCGCCTGGGCAGTCTGCACGCCTGGCTCACCCTGCAGCTGCGCTTCATCGTCTTTCGCGGTCCCGTCACGCTGATCGTGCGCGGCTGCCGTGGCGTGCGCCTGGAACGGGCTGGCCAGGGGCGCTCCATCAGCCAATCCGCCACCCTGGGTTTCAGCACCGACGTGCTGTATTCGACCCTGCGCAGCGAAACCTTCATTCCCTACCTGCGCGGCCGGCAGGCGCTGCTCAACGACCGCTTCGATGGCGACAACGGCGTCTACCTGTACGAAGAAACCCCGCGCCACGGCAAGCAGCCGGGCAAGGTGGGCAGCTGGTTCGAGGGGTTCACCGACGCGATATTGAAAGTGTTCGGCATCTAGCCGGAGCAACCCTATGAACAATTTCCTGTTTGCCGATTTTCTCGAAGACCAGGCCATGTATGCGGCACTGCAAGCGTACTGGCAGGCACGCCTGGCCTTCCTCGATGACCAATGTGCGCCGTATCTGCGCACCGCGTTTGCCAATGGCCAGCCGTTTTATGACGGCAATCCCATCGTCAACCTGGCCGACCGCAACGCCGGCAAGGCGGCGCGCATCGTGCAGCAATGCCCGCGTGAATTCGGCCACGACTACACGAGTTTCGAGCAAGCCATCGAACTGGCCGACGGCGATGGGCATCGCCCGGCACAGGAAAAGATCATCGTGCTGACCTTGACGCAGGCAACGGCGCAAAGGGCCGAGGATGAACTGCGGGCCTGGTTCATGCCTGACTAAAGGCCACATCCTCCGGCACAAAATCAGGTTGCAGCAAACCAAAGATGTGCAGGTCGACAAACACGCCATTTAACAGCTCCCCCTGCCGCAGCACGCCTTCGTGCACAAACCCCAGCCGCTCGGCCAGCGCCATGCTGGCGTGATTACCGGCCGCGCACTGCAATTCGATGCGGTGCAACTGCAGCGCGCCAAATGCATGCGCGAGGACGGCCCGTACCGCGGCGCTGGCGATGCCCCGGCCCTGGTACTGGTGCCCGAGGTAATAGCCAATTTTCGCTTTCCGGTCCTCTGTGTCGATGTCTTTCAGGCGAATGCTGCCGCACAAGACCGTGCCGGAGAAAACATGCCATTCCAGGACTTCGCCGCTGGCCGCGCGTGCGGCAGCGGCCTGCAGATAGGCCTGCGCCTCGCCGAACGAGTCCAGCTGCACCACGGCGGGCAAATAAGCTTGCAGGTGCTCACGGTTTTGCGACACCAGGGTGGCCAGCGCTTGCGCGTGTTCAGGCAAGGTTGGAACAATGGAAATATCAGGAAATGCTGAAAGATTCGGATGCATAGATCCCTGGCGGGCCGGTAAAGTTAAGGTAGAAACACACAGCCGTATCGCTACGCCGCAACCGAATGCGACACCGTCAGCCACTCGCCCAGCTGCAGATTCGCCGCCGCCTCGCGGGCGGCCAGCACGCTGTCGGGGTCCAGGTCCGAGCGGTTCAGCTTGTAGGAATAGGCGAAATCGTCAGCATCGAATGCCTGCCCCGCCTTGACGTAATACTTGAAGCCGACAAAGGAGTCGGGATTGGTGACGACCGAATACTCAAGCGTGACATTGTTCATGGCGGGCCTCGTCGACGACGGTGAAGTAGCCATTATGCGTCAATTCCGGCGGCAGCGAATCCTTGCGGCAAGTCAATAGCCGTGCGGGCTGCCAGCGCTAGAGTAGCCTGAGCCAATCACCAAATGGAATGCCATGCGCACCTTGCTCACGAAGATCCGCAACACACTGGCGCCGCAGGCGAGCCTGCCGGCCGCGGCGCGCATGGAGCGGCTATCGGACCGGCGCGGCCTGCCCGCCTTTGACCCCGGCCCGCAAGCCGTCGTCCAGGCCTGCACGGCCTGGCTGTGCGCGGCGCAAGACCATTCCAGCTCACACGACGGCGGCGTCGCGCGCGACTACAATTTGCTGACGGGCTGGTCGAGCTCCTACCCGGAGACCACCGGCTACATCATCCCCACCATGATCGCCCTGGCGCAGCGCACGGGCGACCATGGTGAAGATGATGCCCTGCACGCACGGGCGCGGCGCATGCTCGATTGGTGCGTGGCCATCCAGTTCCCGCAAGGCGGTTTCCAGGGCGGGAAGATCGATTCCACGCCGCGCGTGCCCGTTACCTTCAACACGGGCCAGATTTTGCTTGGCCTGGCCGCCGGCGTGGCAGCGTATGGCGAAGCCTACGAGGACGCCATGCACCGCGCGGCAAGATGGCTGCGCGACAGCCAGGATGCCGACGGCTGCTGGCGCCGCCATCCGACGCCGTTCGCCGGCCCCGGCGACAAGGCTTATGAGACGCATGTGGCATGGGGCCTGTTCGAAGCGGACCGCATCGCACCGGGCCACAGTTATGGCGCGGCCGGCTTGCGCCAGGTCGACTGGGCGTTGACCAAACAGCGCCCCAACGGCTGGTTCGCTTCCAACTGCCTCGACAACCCGCTCCTGCCTTTGACCCACACCATCGGCTACGCCTTGCGCGGCGTGCTTGAAGCGCACCGCTTTTCGGCGCGCGCCGACCTGCTGGACGCCGCCGTGCGTACCGGCACGAGCGTCGCCAACGCCGTGGCGGCCGATGGCTACCTGGCGGGCCGCCTCGGCCCGGACTTCCAGCCGGGAGCCAGCTACGCCTGCCTCACGGGTTCCGCGCAAAATGCGCATTGCCTGTTCCTGTTGTACCGGCTCACGGGCGAGCGGCGCTACCTCGACGCGGGGCGCCGCCTGAACCGTTACGTGCGGCGCTCGATCAGCATCGACGGTCCCGCACATGCACGCGGCGGCGTCAAGGGCTCGTTTCCCGTCGATGGCGACTACGGCACCTGGGCTTACCTGAACTGGGCCGCCAAGTTCTGCATCGATGCGAACCTGCTGGAACTGGAACTGGCACGGGAGGCCGGCGATGCTTGAGCGAGCCAAAGACGCCGCCAGGGCCGCGCTGGAAGCGTGGCGCCGCACCGGCAGCGCCAGGCACATGCGCCACAGCGCCCGCCACGTGACGCGCTCCGGATTGGTCGCCGGCCTGGCGCGGCTGGGCATCGCGCAGGGAGACACGCTATTCATCCATTCTTCGCTGAAAAGCCTCGGCTACGTGGAAGGCGGCGCGCTCGCCGTGGTACAGGCCCTGCAGGACGCCGTCGGCCCGCAAGGCACCGTGCTGCTGCCCACCTACTACCTGCCCGGCGGCACCGTGCGCGCCACCTGTGAAATGAAAGACTATGTGTTCGACCCGCGCCGCCATGGCACGCACATGGGGCGCTTGCCCGAAGCGTTTCTGGCAAGCGGCAATATCCACCGCAGCATCCACCCTACTCACTCCGTGTCCGCGTGGGGCCGCCATGCCGTCGCTCTCACCGAGGCGCACCACCGCGCGCCCTCGATCTTCGGCACGGGCTCGCCCTGGCAGCGCTTCATCGGCTGCGACCAGGCGAAGGTGCTGGGCCTGGGCATTTCCATGGGGCCGGTGACGTTCTATCACGCGCTGGAAGACGCGATGGGCGACGCCTTTCCCGTGCGCGTGTGGGAAGACGATACCAAGCTGCTGGCCTGCCTGGACCACGCCGGCCGGCGCTGGGAGGTGCCCGTGCGCCCGTTCGACCAGGCAGTCGCCCAGCGCCGCATCGACCATGCAAGCCGGGATGATTTGCGCGATTATTTTGCGCGCGAGTTCGATGCAGCCGGCCTGCGCATGAACGGGCAAGTTGGCGATGCGGCATCGTGGGCCATTCCGGCTCAGGCCTTCTTCGAGCACCTGCGCCAGCTGGCGTCCGACAACGTGACGATCTACGCCAGCGCGGAGCAACTGGCGGTGCGGCCCATCGCTCGTGCATAAAAAAACCGCCCGGTTCGTCATGACGCCGGGCGGTTTTCCTTGGGCTGGCTACAACATCAAGCCTGCGGGCTGTTTGCCTTTTTCTCTCTTGCGACGACATACAGCAACACGATGATGACGGCATACGGCAGCAGCGACAGCGCGTCCGAGTGCAAGCCTGCGTAGAACGGATTGCCATGCTCGGCCCAGTCGGCCATCATCTGGTCGAAGTGCGTCAGCACGCCGGCCGTAATCGCAATGATGATGCCGGCCAGCGCGCCGCCGGCGATGTAGCCGGAGGCCAGCAGCACGCCCGAACTGCGGTCGCCCGCCAGCTGGCGTTCTTCCTCGTTCAGTTTGGCGTTGTGTTCCAGCTTGTTGTTGCGGCGGTCCGCCAGCCAGCGCACCAGGCCACCGACGAAGATCGGCAAGGTCGACGACAGCGGCAGGTACACGCCCACGGAAAACGCCAGCGACGGGATGCCGGCCATTTCCAGCACCACGGCGATCATCACGCCGAACAGCACCAGGGTCCACGGCAGCTGCTGGTCGAGGATGCCCTTGATGATGTAGGACATCAGCACGGCCTTCGGCGCATCGTATTTCTTCACTTCCGAACCGTCGGGACGCTTGCTGTAGTGACCATTGATGCCCGGATCGACCAGGTAGGCCAGTTGGCCATCGTCCTTGACGAAGTACTTGCCGGCCGGGCCACCCACGGTGTCCGTCTTTTGCCAGACTTTATACGTATTGTGGTCGGTCTCGGCTTGCGGGCCATGCAGCTCGCCCGTCACCGTCAGCTTCGACGCATCGACCGTCAGGCCAGGCGCCACTTGCGCGGCCGGCACGTAGACGGTGCTCGCTTCGTTCAGTTTCAGCAGAATCGGTCCCAGGATCAGCGCCGACGACAGCGCGCCGGCCAGAATCGCGTACTGCTGCAGCCGTGGCGTGGCGCCCACCAGGTAGCCGGTTTTCAGATCCTGCGACGTGGTGCCCGCATTGCTGGCGGCGATGCACACGATGGCGCCCACCGACAGGGCCGTCACATAATAACGTCCGCCCGTCCAGCCCATGATCAGGAAGATCAGGCAGGTAAACAGCAAGGTGGCCACGGCCATGCCGGAGATCGGGTTCGACGACGAGCCGATTTCACCCGTCAGGCGCGACGACACGGTGGCGAACAAAAAGCCGAAGACGAGGATCAGCAGCGCGCCGAGGAAGTTCATGTGCAGCGGCGTGGCGAAGGTGATCACGGCGATGATGGACAGACAGCCGATGATGACCCATTTCAGGGGGATATCCTGGTCCGTGCGCAAGGTGGAAGTGTTCTTGACGCCCTTGCCGATGCCTTTCAGGCCGGCCGACAGGCTGCGCCAGATCATGGGCATGGCGCGCACCAGCGAAATCAGGCCGCCGGCGGCCACGGCGCCCGCGCCGATGTACAGCACGTAGGCGCTGCGCACGTCGTCGGCGCCCATTTCGCTGATCAATTTGGTGCCCGGCGAGAGCACGGTGGTCAGGCTGTCGCCGAAGAACTTGATCATCGGGATCAGCAGCAAATACGACAGCACGCCGCCGGCCGCCATGGTGGCGGCGATGCGCGGGCCGATGATGTAGCCCACGCCCAGCAATTCAGGCGAGATCTCGGCGCCGATGGAGCCGCCCTTGAGCGGCGCGGCAAATTCCACGCCCGGCGTGTCTCTCCAGCCCTTGAACGAGATATTGAAGACTTTATACAGCAAGCCGACGGCGAAACCGCCGAAGATGATCTTCGCGCGGCGCTTGGCGTCCAGTGCGGCAGCCGAGTCTTTCTCGATGCTTTCACCGGCGGCGATACGCGATTCTTCCGTGGCGGCCGCCTTGAGCACTTCGGCGCACGCCGTGCCTTCGGGGAATTTGAGTTCCTTGTGCTGATCGACGATCATGGTGCGGCGCATGGGGATCATCATCAAAATGCCCAGCAGGCCGCCGAGGATACCGACCAGCATGACACGCGAGATTTCCAGGTCGAAGCCGAGGATCAAAATGGCGGGCATCGTCACGCCCAGGCCGAAGGCCAGCGATTCGCCGGCCGAACCGGCCGTCTGCGTGATGCTGTTTTCCAGGATCGACGAATCCTTGCCGCCGACCTTCTTGGCCAGGCCGAACAGGGTGATGGCGATCACGGCGACGGGGATCGAGGCACTGACGGTCAGGCCGACTTTCAGCACCAGGTACAGCGAGGAGGCGCCAAAGACCATCCCCAGGATGACGCCCATGAACAGCGCGCGGAAGGTCATCTCGGGCAGCTTCGCATCGGCCGGGATGTACGGCTTCACGACGCTCGGTATTGCATCTTTTGCCATGGATATTTCCTTAATTTTTAAAAATAAACAGCCCGGATTGACGCCCGGGCTATTTGATTGAAGCCGAGACTATCGCACAGCCGCGTTTCGATGAAAAGGTTTTTTGAGATCCATGACGCCGCCCCGCCCGCACGGGAGGCGCTGGCGCATTGGTCTATAATCGCTGCCACCGTGCCCTGCACGCTCACGTGAGACTGCCTTGACTGCCAAACGATCCGGATTTCCCTGGCCTTCCCGCCGCGCCACCGTGCGCGCCATCATCATCGCCGGCTGCGCCGCGCTGACCGCCGCCGTGCTGCTGGCCGCTTATCTGTTCCTGTACGTGCGCCCGCGCCTGCCCGAGCTGGACGTCATCACGGACTACCAGCCAAAGATCCCGCTGCGCGTGTACACGGCCGACAATGTGCTGATCGGCGAATTCGGCGAGGAGCACCGCGACTTCGTGCCGATCGCGCAAGTGCCGGAAATGATGAAAAAGGCCTTGCTGGCCATCGAGGATGGCCGCTTCTACGAACACCACGGCATCGACTTCGTGCGCGCCGGCGGCGCCGTGCTGTCGAACCTGCGCCACGGTTTCGGCCATGGCGGCGGCTCCACCATCACCATGCAGGTGGCGCGCAATTTCTTCCTGACGCGCGAAAAAGTCGCCTCGCGCAAGCTCAATGAAATCATGCTGGCCCTGAAAATCGAATCGGCCCTGTCGAAAGAGCAGATTCTCGAGCTGTACATGAACCAGATGTACCTGGGCCAGCGCTCGTTCGGCTTCGGCAGCGCGGCGCAGACGTACTTCGGCAAGCCGTTGTCGGAACTGTCGATCGCGGAAATGGCCATGCTGGCCGGCTTGCCGCAAAACCCCTCGCGCCACAACCCGATCAGCAATCCGAAGAAGGCGCACGCGCGCCAGCAGCTGGTGCTGAAACGCATGCGCGAACTCGATTACATCAGCGAAGGCCAGTACCGGCAAGCGCTGGCGCAGCCGCTGCGTTTCAATACCCGCGGCAAGCAGGGTTTCGACACGCACGCCGAATACGTGGCCGAACTGGCGCGCCAGGCCGTGTTTGCGCAGTTCAAGGAAGACAGCTACACCAAGGGCATCAGCGTCTACACGACGATCCTGAAAGCCGACCAGGACGCGGCCTACGCCTCGACGCGCCGCAACGTCATCGCCTACGACCAGCGCCACGGCTACCGCGGCCCGGAAACCTTCATCGACATGCCGCAAGACCCGGAACAGCGCGACGACGCCATCGACGCCGCGCTGCAAAAACGCCCGGACAGCGACGGCCTGATCGCCGCCGTCGTCACGGACGTTGCCAGCGGCAAGGTGGTGGCCGACACAGGCGACGGCGACGCCAAGGCCATCACGGGTGAGGGCTTGCGCTTTGCCGCCCCTGCGCTGTCCGCCAAGGCCAGCGCCGGCATCAAGCTGCGTCCGGGCGCCGTGATCCGCATCAGCCAGGATGGCAAGGGCAACTGGGCCATCACGCAAGTGCCGCTGGTGGCCGCCGCCTTCGTCTCGCTCGACGCGGACACGGGCGCCTACCACGCCATGGTGGGCGGCTTCGATTACAACCTGCAAAAGTTCAACCACGTCACGCAGGCTTGGCGCCAGCCCGGTTCGGCCATGAAGCCCTTCGTGTATTCGGCAGCGCTGGAAAAAGGCTTTTCGCCGGCCACCCTGATCAACGACGTGCCCCTGGAAATGCAGGCGGGCGGCAAGGTGTGGGCGCCGCAGAATGACGACTTCAAGTTCGACGGCCCCATCACCATGCGCTACGCGCTGGCGCAATCGAAGAACGTGGCTTCGGTGCGCATCCTGCGCGCGCTGGGCGTGTCATACACGCACGACTTCATGGAAAAATTCGGCTTTGATCCGGCCCGCCAGCCGAACAACCTCACCATGGCGCTGGGCACGGGTTCCGTCACGCCCGTGCAGATGGCGGGCGCCTACGCCCTGTTCGCCAACGGCGGCCACCAGGTGGAGCCGTACCTGATCGACCGCATCGTCGACGCCAGGGGTACCATCCTGATGCAGACCAGGCCGCCCGCGCCGAACGACGACAAGACCCTGGCGCTGGACCCGCGCAACGCCTTCGTGATGGACAGCATGCTGCGCGAAGTGGCCCGCACCGGCACGGGCGCGGCGGCGACGAAAAAACTGGGACGCAGCGACATCGCCGGCAAGACGGGCACCACCAGCGACGCCGTCGACGGCTGGTTCGCCGGCTACAGCGGCGGCATCGTGGCGGTGGCGTGGATGGGCTACGACGAACCCAAATCGCTGGGCGGACGCGAATTCGGCGCTACGCTGGCCATGCCGATCTGGATCGACTACATGCGCACGGCCCTGTCGACGCGCCCGCAAATCACGCGCGCCGTGCCGGCGGGACTGAGCCAGGTCGACGGCGAGTGGCTGTACGATGAATTCATCGACATGAACGGGGTCAAGACCCTGGATATGGACGTGGAGACGCCAACGGACCCGGCGGCCGTGCCGGAGACGGTGCCGGTGGAAACCACGAACTGATGAACCCGTAGGTCGGGTTAGCCGGAACGGCGTAACCCGACAAGCCGCCGTTGGCGGCGTTTTTACGCCGCTTTGACCATACTCAAATACCCGCGCACCGTACTGACGACGCTATCGGCGAAATCGTCGACATTGACCTTCGCCGCGCGGTACTTCCAGCGCTTCACGTACCAGTCCTGGAACAGGGCCAGGCAGTGAGCGGACAGCAAGGTAGGATCGCCCTGCGGCTTCGGTTCGATTTCGGCAATCGTGGCGGCGATCAGGGTCTGCACGTACAGTTCCGAATTCTTCGCCATGCTGCGCTGCTCCACCTGCAGCACGCGCGAATCCATGAAGACAAAATAAAACCACGGCTGCAGCACTTCGGACAGGTAGATCGACGAGCGTATCATCGCCTCCAGCCGGTCCAGCGGCGACTTCACGTCCACAAACAGCAGGGGCAAGGCTTGCGTGGCGTGGCGCACCACGTCCTCGATCATTTCGGCCAGTTGGTCCTTGCTGGTGATGTAGCCATACAGGCCGCCCATCGACAGCCCCGTCTCGCGGCACAGGTCGCGCAAGCTCATGGCGCGGAAGCCCACGTCATTGGCCAGGCGGAAGGTGGCGACGAAGATGCGTTCAAGATTTTCCAGCGCCGGCTTGCGGCGTTTGACGCCGATGCGCTCCGCATGGCGGTCGAGAATATATTCCCAGATGTTTTCGCCATTTAAAGGCGTCATCTGCTGAAACTGTTCAAAATTGAAATGGGTCGACAAGTGCATTCCCAAGTAACGGTGTATGAGCAATGTAAGACAGCGCCTGAGCGGCGCTGCAAGACGGCGGGACGGCGGATGCCGGGCCGATTATAGCTCAGGAAAACAACTATTTGACTTTTCAACTATGTAATGAGCGCGTAAGCCACGCCAAATTCCCACAGTTATTGCGCTGCATCATGCAATTCACAGCAATTTACATCCAGCAGTGCTACATTCGAAAAACCGAGCGCTCGCTATTTTTAATGCATCGAAAGAATGTGCAGGGGCGCACGGCACATCGCTACAGCATCGACATTTCCATATTATTCAAATAACGGAGACAAAATGAAGACTCGCTTTTGGCAACTGCTATCCACGCTTCTGCTTTCCCTCGCCATCCTGCCCGGCAGCGCCAGCGCCGCCGGCTACACGCAAACGAAGTACCCGATCGTGCTGGTGCACGGCCTGTTCGGCTTCGACAAACTCGGCCCCGTCGAGTATTTCTATGGCGTGCCCGCCGCCCTGCGCAGCGGCGGCGCGCAAGTGTATGTGACCACCGTGTCGGCCGCCAACAGCACGGAAGTGCGCGGCGAGCAGCTGCTGTCGCAGGTGCGGCAAATCCTCGCTGCCACCGGCGCGGCCAAGGTCAATTTGATCGGCCACAGCCACGGCGGCCCCACGGCACGCTATGTCGCCTCCGTGCGCCCCGACCTGGTGGCGTCCGTCACCAGCGTGGCCGGCGTCAACAAGGGCTCGAAAGTAGCCGACATCCTCAGCGGCGCCATTCCCAACACCAGCGGTGCGCTGGGCAATGCGCTCGCCTCGCTGATCGGTATTTTGTCGGGCAACAAGGGCTTGCCGCAAAACGCGGGCGCTTCGCTGGCGTCGCTGTCCACGGCCGGCTCGCTGGCGTTCAACAGCCGCCATCCGCAAGGCGTGCCCACCTCGGCCTGCGGCGAAGGCGCCTACCAGGTGCAAGGCGTGCACTACTTTTCGTGGAGCGGCGCGCAACCGTACACGAATGTGCTCGACGTGGGCGACCCGCTGCTGGCCGCCATCAGCCTGGCGTTTGGCGGCGTCAAGAACGATGGCCTGGTCAGCAGCTGCTCCAGCCACCTGGGCAAGGTGATCCGCGACGACTACGCCATGAACCACCTCGATGAAGTCAACCAATTCGTCGGCATCGTCAACCTGTTCGAGACGAACCCCGTCACCGTCTACCGCCAGCAAGCCAACCGCCTGCAAGGCCTGGGACTGTAAGGAGAAGCGCATGCACGCGAAATGGATCTTCGGCGCCAGCCTGGCGGCCCTGGCCCTGTACCTGGTGCTGCGGCCGGGCGAACCGCCCGCCCCGCCGCCGGAAAAGCCGGAGCCGGACCTGTTCGCGTTCGTGCGCTCGATGCAAGGCACGCGGCCCGACGGCAACGTGACGGTGGCCGCCGGCGACAAGCTGGTGGTCGACGCGGAACTGGGCCACCTGTTCGACTACTACCTGGCGGGCCTCGGCGAAAAGCCGCTGGCCGCCATCCGCAGCCAGATCGAGGCGGAACTCGACAAGCGCCTGGCGCCCGTCCCCGCCCGCGAAGCGAAGCGCCTGCTGGGCGCGTACCTGGCCTACAAGCAGGCGCTGGCCGGCGCGGAACAAGCCTTGCCGGCACAAACCGATGCGGCCCTGGCCGCGCGCGCGCGCCTGCAAGCGATGCGCGCCCTGCGCGGCAATTATTTTACGCCCGAAGAAAGCGCGGGCCTGTTTGGCGCCAGCGACGCGTATGACGACGATGCCGTGGCGCGCATGGCCATCCTCGGCGATGCGTCGCTCGATGAGGCGCAGCGCCAGGCGCAACTGGCCGCGCTCGATCAGAAAATGTCGCCGTCCCAGCGCGATGCGCGCGATGCACCGGCCAGGGTGGCGCAGCTGGATGAATCCGTGAAGGCGCTGCGGGCCCAGGGCGGTGGCGAGAATGAAGTCTACCGCCTGCGCGCCAGCACCTTCACGCCGGCGGCGGCGGCGCGCCTGGCGGAACTGGACCGCGAGGAATCGCAGTGGCAGCAGCGCATCATCGCCTATCAAGCGCTCAAAGCACAGAAAGCCGCCCTGCCCGGCGGCGCGCAGGATGCGGCAGCGCTGCAGCAGTTGCGCGACGCCAGTTTCACGCCGGAGGAACAGCGCCGGCTGGGCGCCTACGAATAACGCTCAAGCCAGCTGCGCCAGCAAAGCCGCCGCCGCCATCACGTCCGTCGTGTCGTACCCCTGCGCGTAGCCGGCATGGACGGGGGCCAGCACGGCGTGCGCGGCGGCGCGGCAGCCTTGCGCCTGCAGCACGGCTGCCAGGCTGGTGGCGCAGCGCAGCTCCCAGCCGGGCGCCTGCTGGCCCCTGGCCAGCAGCAGCGCCTCTTCCAGCTGCCCCCTTACCACTTCCAGGCCGGCCGCATCGCTTGGTGCCAGCGCGCGCCAGCGGTGATGCGCGTCGCGGCGCAGCACTTCCGGCGCGCTCCACGGCGCCTGACCCGTGCGCGCGCGCCGCAGCGCATGGCTATCGGCGGCCGCGTCGTGCAAGGTGGCCATCAAATCGATCTGTATCGGCCAGCTGCGCACCGAAGGCCAGGGGAACACCGTCAGCGCCTCGCCCGCATCGAGCAGACGCTGGTAGGCGGCGCCCCAGGCGCTCCAGTACAGCAGGCCATAACGGGCCGCATGCTCGCACAGCAGACAAGTCCAGGCATACGCCAGTTCCCGCTGCCCGCACCACAGGGCGACGGGAATGGCATTGATGGCCAGCGCCACGCACAGCGTGACGCCATTGTGTTCGAAGCCCACCGCCACCGCCTCGCGCACCAGGGCCAGCGCGTCGTCGGGACGGCCCTGTACCCACAGGCAGCGCGCCAGCGTGCCGCGCAGGCACACCTGGTGGTCGGCCAGCAAGGCATTGTTGAAACCAAGCTGCAGCGCGCCCTCGGGATGGGCGAGCACCATGCGCGCCAGCGCCGCCGACTGCGCGTACCGCCCGCGCAGAAACTCGCCAGCCGAGCGCATGCGCGCCAGTACCAGCCGCATCGCCGTGTCATCGCGCGCTGCGCACAGGACGGCCAGCTGCTCCACGTAATCGTCGGCGCCCAGGAAATCGGCCAGCTTCAGGCTGCAAACCCACATGCCGCAAATCGCCTCACAGCGGCGGCTGGCGTCGTCCGTGCGCATGGCCAGCGCATAGCCGCGCTGGAACGAACGCAGCATGGTGCCAGTGACGCCCTGCGTATGCAGCAGCAGGTGCGCCAGCGAGGCGTGCAGCCGCATCTCGCTGTCGGGGTCCTCCAGTGCATGCTTCTCCATGCATGCGAGCGCTCGCCCGACGCGCACGCGATACTCATCCATCAGCGACAACTGATAGAACAGGGTTTGCGCGGCCAGGGTCAGGGCCACGCCCAGCGCCACGTCGCCGTCCTCGCCGAAAGCCCAGTCGATGGCGGCGCGCAGGTCATCGACATGGCGGCCGTAGCGCGCGCTCCAGTGCGCCGGCGCCATGCTTTCCCAATCGGCGGCGATGCGTCCCGCCAGGCCCAGGCAATGGCGCGCATGGCGCAGCAGCACGGCGCCGGCGCCACCGCTTGCCGACAGCTGCGCCGCGCCGTAAGCGCGCGTGGTGTCGAGCAGACGGTAATACACGTGCTGGCGGCAAAACTCGATGCTGACGAGGGACTTGGCCGCCAGGTCGGCCAGCGTATCGAACACGTCGCAGCCCGCCACGGCGCTGGCCGACTCGAGGCGAAAACGGCTTTTGAACACGCTCAGCGCCTGCAGTACCTGGCGCTCTTGCGCATCGAGCAAGCCGTAGCTCCAGTCCAGGGTGGCGCGCAGGGTCTGGTGGCGCAACGGCATGTTGCGCGCGCCGCGCGTGAGCAGGCGAAAGCGGTCGTCGAGCTGGCGGCGCAATTCGTGCAGGCCGAAATGGCCGATGCGCCCGGCCGCCAGCTCCAGCGCCAGCGGGATGCCATCGAGGCGCCGGCAGATATCGACCACCACGGGCACGTCGGCGTCGGCCAGCACGAATGCCTCGTCGACGGCCGCGCAGCGTTCGCAAAACAGCTGCACCGCAGCGTAGTGCCGCGCCGCCGCCGCATCGGGCACGGCATCGGCCGGCGGCAATTCCAGCGCGGGCAGGCGCAGCAGCTGCTCGCTGGTGAGGCGCAGCGGCTCGCGGCTGGTGGCCAGCACATGCAGCAGTGGTGCGCCCTTGAGCAAGGCATCGGCCAGCGTGGCGGCAGCGCCGATCACGTGTTCGCAGTTATCGAGCACGATCAGCATGTGGCGCGGGCGCAGGTAGGCCAGCAGGACCGGCATGGCGTCGCCGGCCGGCACCGCCACGCCCAGCGCCGTGGCCAGCGCCAGCGGCACCAGGCTGCCCTCGTCCAGCGGCGCCAGGTCGACGAAACACACGCCATCGGCATAGCGGCGCAGTACGCGCGTGGCCAGGACGACGGCCAGGGTGGTCTTGCCGATGCCGCCCGGACCGGCAATGCACAGCAGGCGCAATTGCAGCAGCTGGTTGGCCATCGTTTGCAGCGTCTCGGCGCGGCCCAGCATGCGCGTCAGCATGACGGGCAGGTTATGCCGCGGCTCCACGCCCGCCATACCGGGCGCCGGCCGGCCCGTGTGCGCCAGCGGCGCCAGGAAGCCGTAGCCGCGCCCGGGAATGGTGGTGATGTAGCGCTGGCCATCGCGGCCATCGCCGAGCGCCTTGCGCAGCGCCGCCAGGTGCACGCGCAAGGTCGCGTCATCGACCACGGCGTGGGGCCAGACGATGGTCACCAGTTCATGCTTGTCGACGATGTCGCCGGCGCGCTCCAGCAGGGCCAGCAGCAAGTCCATGGCCCTGCTGCCCAGGCGCAGCGCGCGGTCGCCCTCGAACAGCACCCGCTCCAGCGGCAAAAGGCGAAACGGGCCAAAGACATAGGCCGGGACGGGACTGTTTATCATTCTTGCGTGGGGGAGTAGGTGTTAAAGCACGCGGCTTGCAGAGGACCTATTTTACTGAGCATCCGCGCCATGCCGCATGGCGCCATGTTGCGGCACTGTTACAAGGCCGGCGGCCAGCAGCGCGGCCACCTCGGCTGCGGGCGCCGGGCGGTGCAGATAAAAACCCTGCACCTGCGGGCAGCCGAGCCGCCGCAGATGCGTCAGCTGTTCCCCGTTTTCCACACCCTCGGCCAACGCTTGCAAGCCCAGGCCGCGCGCCATGGCAAGCGTCGAGGCGACGATGACAGTGTCACAATCTGCGCGGCCACTGCTGCCCAGATCATGGATGAAGGAGCGGTCGATCTTGATGGTGTGAATCGGCAGCAACCTGACATGGCTCAAGCCCGAATGGCCGGTGCCGTAATCGTCGAGTGAAATGGCCAGGCCCAGCGCGCGCAGCTGGCGCAATCCCTGCGCCGCCTGCGCCATGTCGTCGATGCAGCAGCTTTCCGTCACTTCCAGCTCCAGCAGGCCGGCGGGAATGGCGTGGCGCCGCAGGCAGCCCAGCACAAAATCGGGCAACTGCGGCTGGCACAGCTGGCGCGCCGAGATATTCACCGCGACCGGCACCACAGGCAGGCCCGCCGCGCGCCACTGCGCCAACTGGCGGCAAGCCGCACCGATGCCCCAGTTGCCCAGCGCGGCGATGGCGCCAGTCTGCTCGGCCAGGCCGATGAATTCGTTCGGATAGACCAGGCCGTGGCGCGGATGGTTCCAGCGCAGCAGCGCTTCCAGTCCGACCAGGCGCAATTGCGCCGTATCGAACTTGCCCTGGTAGTGAAAGCAGAATTCGCCGTCGTCGATGGCGCTGGCCAGGCGCCTCTGCAACTCGCGGCTGCGCGCCGGCGCCCGGCACAGCCGCGCCAGCGCGCCGTGCCAGAACCTTGCCAGGCGCGCCACTAGGCCAGCAGGCGCGGTACGGCCGGCGCAGTGCGGCCCGCCAGAACCGCCGGCCCCTGGCGCAGGCGAAACACGCTGACCACCAGCAGCAGCCTTGCCGCCTCGCCTTCCAGCGATTGCGATGCGGCCGCCGCCTCTTCCACCAGGGCGGCATTCTGCTGCGTCACTTCGTCCATCTGCACGACCGCCTGGCTGACCTGGCCGATGCCCGTGCTTTGCTCGGCGCTGGCGGCCGTGATGTCGGCCACCATCTGGCTCACGCGCCCCACGGCCGCCACCACGTCCTGCATGGTGGCGCCGGCCTGCGCCACCAATGCCGTCCCCGCATCGACCTGCAAGGTAGAATTGGCGATCAGGGCGCGGATATCGCGCGCCGCCGCCGCGCTGCGCTGCGCCAGGTTGCGCACTTCCGTTGCCACGACGGCAAAGCCGCGCCCCTGCTCGCCCGCGCGCGCCGCTTCCACGGCCGCGTTCAGGGCCAGGATATTCGTCTGGAAGGCCAGCATGTCGATCACGCCGATGATGTCGGCAATCTGCGCCGACGACGCACTGATGGCATCCATCGTATGGATCACCTGGCCCACGGCCTGCCCGCCGGCGCCGGCGATGTTCGCCGCCTCGACGGCCAGCACGCTGGCATGGCGCGCATTGTCCGCGTTCTGCTGCACGGTGGAGCTCAGTTCCTCCATCGCCGACGCCGTCTGTTCCAGCGAGCTGGCCTGCTCTTCGGTGCGCGACGACAGGTCGATATTGCCGGCCGCGATCTGCGACGACGCCGTGGCGATGGTGTCCGTTCCGCTGCGCACCTGCTGCACGATCTCGAGCAGGTTGCCGTTCATGATGCACAGTGCGTCGAGCAGCTTGCCCGTTTCATCGCCACCATGGCGACCGAAGGTCGATGTCAGGTCGCCGGCGGCCACGCTCTGCGCCACGCCCAAGGCATATTGCAGGGGCTTGACGATGCTGCGCGTGACCAGCCAGGCCGTGACGAGCGAAAAGAGCACAGCCAGCGCGCTCAGCGCCAGCAGCATGTTGCGCGCCGTGGCGTGTTCCGCGCGCACTTGGGCACCGGCCTGCTCCATCAGCTCATGCTGGTGCGTGATCAGGCTTTCCAGCGCCGCCATGTAGCGCAGCTGGTCGCCGCGCACGGTGCCGAGCAGCAAATTCGTCGCTTCGTCGCGCGCCCCTTCTTCCAGCAGGGCCAGCACCTTGTCGCGCCCGGCGTTGAAGGTGGCGCGCGCCTGCGTCACGGCCGCCATCTGCTGGCGGCCCTGCGGCGACAGCACCACCTTGTCCAGCTGCGCCAGGCCCTTTTCCGTTTCGGCGCCCGCGCGGGCGATGGTGGCGCGTTCCTGCGCCAGTTGCTGCGGCTCCGTCATCAGGAGCAGGTTGCGCGAGGAGCGCGCGATGATGTTGACATTCTTGATGATGTCGTTGGCCAGCACGGTTTTCGGATATTTGTCATCGATCACGTCGCGCATGCGCAGTTCCAGGCTCGACAAGCGCAGCACGCCCAGCAGGGCAGTTGCCAGCAGCAGCAGGGTCAACAATGCAAAGGCGCAGCGCAAGCGTGTGCCGATTTTCATATTTGCCATCTTTATTCGCATCCTTCAGTGTGGTGCATCGGTCATCGCGCCGGGCTCGCATGCAAGGCTGACGGCAATGGCTGCCGCCTGCCAGGTATGGCCGGACGCAACAGGCGAAGGGGTCAGCCGGGATGTGGCCGAGGCGGGAACAAGGGTGGTACGCCAGGCAGTGTGAGTTATCTCACAAGCAATGTCGCGTTAAGTTTTGAAAAGATTTGCTTAGATGGCAAAACAGCTATTTTTGTAACGCTGTTTTTTTAGTAAGTAGTAACCGCAGTGCACGCATGTGAAAACGGCCGCGCAAGGCGGCCGTCCGGTAGCGCAGGCTGGCGCCGTCACGCCATCAGAACACTTCCCATTCGTCGTCGCGCGGCGCGCTCTGGCGCGAGGACGGTACGGCGTGCAGGGCCGGGCGTCCCGCGGCAGGACGCGGTGCCGGATGCTTCGGCGCGGCGCTGGCCACCGCGCGGCGCGGCGCGGCCGCTTTGGTCTGCGTGGCAGGCGCCTGTGCGCCAGCGAGCTTGAAGACGCTGACCACCCCGGCCAGCTGGCCCGATTGCTCCTGCAGCGATTCGGCCGCGGCGGCCGCCTCTTCCACCAGGGCCGCATTTTGCTGCGTCACCTGATCCATCTGGCCGATGGCCTGGTTGATCTGGTCGATGCCCGAGCTTTGCTCCTGCGTGGCCAGGCTGATTTCCGCCATGATGTCCGTCACGCGCTGCACGCTGGAGACGATTTCGGCCATCGTACTGCCCGCCTCGGCCACCAGCTTGCTGCCTGCGTCCACGGCTTCCACGGAGTCGCCGATCAGGGTCTTGATTTCCTTGGCCGCCGCCGCCGAGCGTTGCGCCAGGTTGCGCACCTCGGTGGCCACCACGGCAAAGCCGCGTCCCTGCTCGCCCGCGCGCGCCGCTTCGACGGCTGCATTCAGGGCCAGGATATTCGTCTGGAAGGCGATGCCGTCGATGACGGAAATGATGTCGACGATCTTGCGCGACGAGTCGTTGATGGCGTCCATGGTCTCGACCACCTTGCCCACCACCTCACCGCCCTTGACGGCGACGCCGGAAGCACTGCGCGCCAGCTGGTTGGCCTGCTGGGCATTGTCGGCGTTCTGCCGCACGGTGGACGTCAGTTCTTCCATCGACGATGCCGTCTCTTCCAGCGAACTGGCCTGCTCTTCCGTGCGCGAGGACAGGTCCAGGTTGCCGCTGGCAATTTCCGACGACGCCGTGGCGATCGTTTCCGTGCCGCTGCGCACCTGGCCGACGATGTTGACCAGGCTGGAATTCATGTCTTTCAGCGCCTGCAGCAGCTGGCCCGTTTCTTCCGTCGTGTGCACCTCGATCTGGCTGGTCAGGTCGCCCGAAGCCACCGTTTGCGCCACTTTCACGGCCGAATTGATCGGCTGGGTGATGGCGCGCGTGATGTAGGCGGCGCAGCCGATGCCCAGCGCGGAGGCCAGCAAGCCGAGGATGACCATCAGGCTTTCCGAGCGGGTCACGGCCGCGCTGCCGTCCTTGATGCTGGCGTCGGCCACGCCGTTATTGAGCTTGATGATCTCGTTGAGCGTGCCTTCGGCCTTGCCGAACAGCGCGCGCGAGTCCTGGTACTGTTTGTAGAAGGCCACGAACAGCTCTTTCTGGCGCGACTCGTCGCGGTTGTCGGCCAGCTGGCGCAGGATGGCGCGCACCTTGTCGTCATCGCCCTTCCAGCCGGCCCATTCCCCCAGGAAGCGCTTCCACAGCACGACTTCCTCGGGCGTTTGCGGCAGCGGCTCGTACAGCTTGCGGCCCGCCTCGATATTGCTCCAGGCCTTGGTGCGCAGCTGCAGCGCTTCCGCGAACTTGTCTTGCGCCTGGTAATTGTTTTCATAGATGGCGGCCGTCAGGGTGGCGGCGGCGACGGCCGTCTGGCCCTCGTTCATCATCATCAAGCCCTGGATCGACGGCAGGCGCACCACGCCGATCTCGTTGACGGCGTTGCCCACGGTGGCGATGCCCGTGTAACCGCAGATGCCGACTACCAGCAGGGCCGCCATCATCACGGCGACGAGGGTCGCCAATTTCCATTTGATCAGTAAATTCTTAAACATGGCTAGGTCCTTTATTAGTCAAAACTGCTGCTGGCAAGGTTGAGGCTGGCATGTTCGGGTAGAACGGCTGACACTTGTATAAAGGTGGCGGGGTTGTGGCGTACGCTTCGTTACAATTGGCGAGAATTCATAAGAGGAAGCATAGTGGAAATTACGCGCGCTGGCTGCTACATACTTGATACAAAACAAGATTTATTTCTTTACTGTGGCGCGTGTTGCACAACGGACAAAAAAAATGGCCTGACGCCCTGCTTTGGTGCAAAATATCGCCACGTGCCACTATTGGCTGCGCAGTTGATAGTCGTATAAGATGGGCAACGAGCAAACAACAGGCAGACCATGGCATATCCTATCGAACACAAACTGGTGATCGGGGTCGCTTCCAGCGCCCTGTTCGACCTGGCTGAATCGCACCAGGTCTACCTCGACAACGGCCCCGAAGAATACCGCAAGTACCAGGAAACGCATATCGACACGGTCTTGCCGCGCGGCGTGGCCTTTCCCTTCATCCGCCGCTTCCTGAACATCAACAAACATTATCCGCGCCAGTCGCCCGTGGAAGTGGTGCTGTTTTCGCGCAATTCGCCGGAGACAGGCTTGCGCGTGATGCACTCGATCGCCCACTACGGCCTCGATATTTCGCGCGCCGCCTTCATGACGGGTAAGTCGCCCTACCCTTACCTGCCCGCCTTCAACGCCTCGCTCTTCCTCAGCGCGAATGAAGGCGACGTGCGCAGCGCGCTGGCCTGCAACTATCCGGCCGGCCTGGTGCTGCCGTCGCGCACGGAAGACGACGAGAACGACGAAGAACTGCGCGTGGCCTTCGATTTCGACGGCGTGATCGCCGACGACGAAGCGGAAACCGTGTTCAAGCGCAACAACGACGTCGATGAATTCCACGCGCATGAAACCCTGAACGTGGGCACGCCGCACCGCCCGGGACCGCTGGCCGGCCTGTTCCAGAAGCTGGCCACCATGCAGCGTCTGGAGGAAAGAGCCCAGCGGCGCGACCCCGGCTATAAAAAGATCCTGCGCATCGCCATCATCACGGCGCGCAATGCGCCTTCGCACGAGCGAGTCGTGACGACCCTGAAAAGCTGGGGCGTGGCGGCCGACGAGACGTTTTTCCTGGGTGGCATGGACAAGTCGCGCGTGCTGGCCGTGTTCAAGCCACATATCTTCTTCGACGACCAGCTGAGCCACCTCAAATCGGCGGGCGGGACCATCCCCATGGTGCACGTCCCCTTCGGCATTGCCAATATCCGTGCGGGCGATGGTCTATAATCTCGCCTGTCAGCGCCGTCACTGGCGGCGCTGCGCGCACCACAGCTGTCCCATTCAACTGCCTCTGCCACTAGTGTCATCGCCTGCATGTCCTTAGACTTAACAAAAGCCCTCCCCAAGCCCGGCAACCGCTATGCGCTGCCCGCCCTGTATGGTTCATCCGACGCCTATGCCCTGGCGCTGGCCGCCCTGGAATTGAAAGCGCGGGGCCAGATGCTGGCCGTGGTGGTGGCGCAGGCCAGCGACGGCCAGCGCCTGCTCGATGAAATCCCTTGGTTTGGCGGCAAGGAACTGCGCTGCCATTTGCTGCCGGACTGGGAAACGCTGCCCTACGACGCCTTTTCGCCGCACCAGGACCTGGTCTCCGAGCGCCTGGCCACCCTGCACGAAATCCAGACGCGCCAGTGCGACGTGCTGATCGTGCCGGCCACCACGGCGCTGGTGCGCCTGGCGCCGCCGTCGTTCCTGGCGGCCTATACCTTCTTCTTCAAGAAGGGCGAAAAGCTCGACGAGGCGCGGCTGAAGTCGCAGCTGACGCTGGCCGGCTACAGCCATGTGTCGCAAGTGATGTCGCCCGGCGAATACTCGGTGCGCGGCGGCCTGCTCGACCTGTTCCCCATGGGCTCGGCCCTGCCCTACCGCCTGGACCTGTTCGGCGACACCATCGAAACCATCCGCACGTTTGACGCCGACACCCAGCGCTCGCTGTATCCCGTGCATGAAGTGCGGCTGCTGCCGGGCCGCGAATTCCCCATGGACGAAGCGGCCCGCACCACCTTCCGCAACCGCTGGCGCGAACAGTTCGAGGGCGACCCTTCGCGCTCGGTCGTCTACAAGGACATCAGCAGCGGCATCGCCTCGGCCGGCATCGAATATTATCTGCCCCTGTTCTTCGAGCAGACGGCCACCCTGTTCGACTACCTGCCGCCCGACGCCTCGCTGGCCCTGGTGGGCGAGATCGACGCTGCCATCGGGCGCTTCTGGACCGATACCCAGTCGCGCTACCGTTTTTTGAAAGCGGACCGCGAGCGGCCTATCCTGCCGCCCGAATCGCTGTTCCTGTCCGACGAGCAGTTCTTCGGCCTGGCCAAGCCGTATGCACGGCTGGCGATTGCGAAGTCTAACGATGCGCTGGCGTCCGAACTGTCGGCGCCCGTGCCGAACATCGCCGTCAACCGCCGCGCCGACGACCCGCTGGCCAACCTGCGCAGCTATCTGCTGCAATCGGGCCGCCGCGTGATGATTTGCGCCGAATCGAACGGCCGCCGCGAAACCTTGCAGCAGTACTTCACCGAGTACGATCTGCAGCTGGCGCCGGTGGAGGGCAGCGACGGTTTTCTGCAATCAAGCGCCAAGCTGATGCTGGGCGTGGCGCCGCTGCACGCCGGCTTCGAGCTGTTCACGCCCGATGGCAACCTGGCCTTCATCACGGAAACGGAGCTGTACGCCGGTTCCGGCCGCCGGGTCGGCAGCAAGAAGCAGGAAGGCGTGACGCAGGTCGAGTCGATGGTGCGCGACCTGTCGGAGCTCAAAATCGGCGACCCCGTCGTGCACATCAACCACGGCATCGGGCGCTACATGGGTCTGACCAGCATGGACCTGGGTGTAGGCGAAACGGAGTTCCTGCACCTCGAATACGCGAAAGACACGAAACTGTACGTGCCCGTGTCGCAGCTGCACGTGATCTCGCGCTATTCGGGCGCTTCGCCGGAAGACGCGCCGCTGCATTCGCTCGGCTCGGGCCAGTGGGAAAAGGCGAAGAAACGCGCGGCCGAACAGGTGCGCGACACGGCCGCCGAGCTGCTCAACCTGTATGCGCGCCGCGCGCTGCGCCAGGGCCATTCGTTCGAATTCTCGTCGCACGACTACCAGCGCTTCGCCGACAGCTTCGGCTTCGACGAAACGCCGGACCAGGCCGAGGCCATCCACAACGTCATCAAGGACATGACTTCCGGTAAACCGATGGACCGCCTCGTGTGCGGCGACGTCGGCTTCGGCAAGACGGAAGTGGCGCTGCGCGCAGCCTTCATCGCCGTGATGGGCGGCAAGCAGGTGGCGATACTGGCGCCCACCACCCTGCTGGCCGAGCAGCATGCGCAGACCTTCGCCGACCGCTTCGCCGACTGGCCCGTGCGCATCGCGGAATTGTCGCGCTTCCGCAGCGGCAAGGAGATCACGCAGGCATTCAAGGGCATGGCCGACGGCACCATCGACATCGTCATCGGCACGCATAAGCTGCTGTCCGACGACGTCAAGTTTACCCGCCTGGGCCTGGTCATCATCGACGAGGAACACAGGTTCGGCGTGCGCCAGAAGGAAGCCTTGAAAGCCTTGCGCGCGGAAGTGGACGTGCTGACCCTGACGGCCACGCCGATCCCGCGTACCCTGGGCATGGCGCTGGAAGGCTTGCGCGATTTTTCCATCATCGCCACGGCGCCGCAAAAGCGCCTGGCCATCAAGACGTTCGTGCGCAGCGAAGGCGAAGCGATCATCCGCGAAGCGTGCTTGCGCGAACTCAAACGCGGTGGCCAGATCTACTTCCTGCACAACGAGGTGGAAACCATCCAGAACCGCCTGGCCATGCTGACGGAACTGCTGCCCGAGGCGCGCATCGCCGTGGCGCACGGCCAGATGCATGAGCGCGACCTGGAAAAGGTCATGCGCGACTTCGTCGCCCAGCGCTTCAACATCCTGCTGTGCACGACGATCATTGAAACGGGTATCGACGTGCCGACGGCGAACACCATCATCATGCACCGCGCCGACAAGTTCGGCCTGGCGCAGCTGCACCAGTTGCGCGGCCGCGTGGGCCGTTCGCATCACCAGGCTTACGCCTATCTGCTGGTGCACGACGTGCAGGGCCTGACCAAACTGGCGCAACGCCGCCTGGACGCCATCCAGCAGATGGAAGAACTGGGCAGCGGCTTTTACCTGGCCATGCACGACCTGGAAATCCGCGGCGCCGGCGAGGTGCTGGGCGAGAGCCAGTCGGGCGAGATGACGGAAATCGGTTTCCAGCTGTATTCGGACATGCTCAACGAAGCGGTGCGCTCGCTGAAGGCCGGCAAGGAGCCGGACCTGGCCGCGCCGCTGGCCTCGACAACGGAAATCAACCTGCACGTGCCGGCCCTGCTGCCGGCGGATTTCTGCGGCGATGTGCACGAGCGCCTGTCGATCTACAAGCGCCTGGCCAACTGCGCCACGCAGGACAAGATCGACGATATCCAGGAAGAGCTGATCGACCGCTTCGGCAAGCTGCCCGACGCCGTCAAGGCCCTGGTCGAAACGCACCGCTTGCGCATCGCCGCGAAAACCGTGGGCATCGTCAAGATCGACGTGCATGGCGAGGCGGCCACCCTGCAATTCATGGCCAAGCCCCCCATCGACCCGATGCGCATCATCGACCTGATCCAGAAGAACCGCCATATCAAGCTGCATGGCCAGGACAAGCTGAAAATCACGGCCGCCATGCCCGACCTGGCCGCGCGCGTGACGCAAATCAAGACCACCATCAAGCAATTGACGGTGTAGACCCTTCATACCATTTACGCAGAGCTGCCCCATGACCAACACGACTTCCATCACCATGAACCTGATCCTGCAGGGCCTGGACGGCGCCAGCGCCCGCCTCGAACGCATCGCCGCGCTGGCCGCGCCTACCTCCATCACGCGCCTGGGGCCAAACGCCGTGCGCTGCGAGCAGATCGCCTACTCGCCCGCGCTGCGCCCCACCATCGAAGTGGCGGCCCAGGCGGCGCAGCTGGACGCCACCTACATGATGGGCCAGCGCGAACTGCGTGAATTCAAGCTCGTGGCGATGGACATGGATTCGACCCTGATCACCATCGAGTGCATCGATGAAATCGCCGACATGCAGGGCTTGAAACCGCAAGTGGCGGCCATCACGGAAGCGGCCATGCGCGGCGAACTCGATTTCGCGGCCAGCCTGAAACAGCGCGTGGCTTTGCTCGAAGGCCTGGACGCATCGGCCCTGCAGCGCGTCTACGACGAACGCTTGAAACTGTCGCCGGGCGCGGAAACCATGCTGGCGGCCGTGCAAAAGGCCGGCCTGAAAACGCTGCTGGTGTCGGGCGGCTTTACGTTCTTTACGGAACGCCTGAAGGAACGCCTGGGCCTCGATTACACGCACGCCAATGAACTGGAAATCGTCGACGGCAAGCTCACGGGCAAGGTGTTAGGGGGCATCGTCGACGCCGAGGAAAAGCAGCGCACGGTGGAGCGCGTGTGCAAGGAGATGGGCATTTCGCCGTCTGAAACCATCGTCATGGGCGACGGCGCCAACGATTTGAAGATGATGGGCATCGCCGGTCTGTCCGTGGCCTTCCGCGCCAAGCCCGTGGTGCGCTCGCAAGCCGACGTGGCGCTGAACTTCGTGGGACTCGATGGCTTGCTGAACGTCTTGAGCTGAGTCGGCGCCTGGCGGTGCGCGCACGATGGCACAAGTTTGCTATATTGCAAACTTGTGACCATCCCGCCAACCCACCGTGAAAGTACACCGCATGCCGCCACCACTGCCAGAAGAGATACAACGCCACCTGGATGTGTTTGTCGCCGCCGCGCAAAGCGCCTTTGGTGACGACCTGGCCGCCGCCGTGCTGTTTGGCTCGGCCGCCGATGGCCAGGTGCGCGCCACTTCCGACGTCAACCTGCTGTTGCTGCTCAAGCGCTTTACGCCGCAGGCAGCCGATGCGCTGCGCGGGCCATTGCGCCTGGCGCATGCCGCCATCGATCTGCAGGTGATGTTCCTGCTCGACAGCGAACTGACGCAGGCCGCCGACGCCTTCGCCGTCAAGTTCGCCGACATCATCGCGCGCCACAGGGTGCTGCATGGCGTCGACCCTTTCGCTAGCCTGCACACGAGCCGCGACGCCGTGCTGCGCCGGCTGCGGCAAGTGCTGCTGAACCAGCAGGTGCGCATGCGCGAACGGTATATGCTTCTCAGCCTGAATGAGGAACAGCTGGCCGGCGCCATCGCCGACGCGGCCGGCCCCCTGCGCGCGGCCGCAGCCTCGCTGGCGCAGCTCGAGGGCAAGCCTGCACTGCCAGGCAAGCAGGCGCTCGAAGCGTTTGTCGACCAGCTGGGCGAGCCGGCCCTGCACTCCGCCCTGCAAGCCATGTCAACGGCGCGCGAAACGGCGCGCCTGGCGCCGGGGCAAGCCCTGCCCGCCTTCACAAGCCTGATGAGCATTACCGAGCGCCTGCGCGAACACGCGGAGCAGATGCGGTGAACGGCGTCAATCCGTTCGACTGGAGCGGGCCGTGGTTCCTGCTGGCCTACCTGATCTTCGGCGTGCTCGTGTACTTCCTCGCGCGCGAGCTGCTGATCCGCCAGGAATTGCGCAATCCGCACGCCCAGCTGTCGCTGGCCGATGATCCCTACCGCATCGCCTTCCTGCGCGCCGGCCCCCTCGAAGCCGCGAAGATCGCCGCCATCGTGCTGGTCGACCGCGGCTTGCTGCGCGCCGATGGCCCGCTGCTGGAGACGGCCAGCGCCGACAGCCTGCGCTTTGCCCGCCATGACATCGAACGCGACGTGCTGCGGCTGTACCTGGGCCGCCAGGGCCACAGCAAGGAACTGGCCGCGCAGGCCGAGATGCTGCCGTCGTGCCGCGCCTACCACGAGACCTTGACGCAGCAGGAATTGCTGGTCGGCCCGCCGCTGCTGCGCCGGCGCGAACGCATCACCTGGGCCGCGCACTGGCTGCTGCTGACGGTGGCTGCCGTCAAGGCCGTCATCGCCATCAGCCGCCAGCACTACAACCTGCTGTTCCTGGCGGTCCTGCTGGTGATTTTTCTCCTGATGCTGCGCGGCTTGCGCACCCAGGCGACCAGCTGGAGCGCGCAGCGGCTGCTGACCGACCTGCGCATGCTGTTTGGCCGCCTGAACATGCGCTCGTCGCGCCTGCACGCAGGCAGCAGCAGCGCCGACATGGCCCTGCTGGCCGCCATCTTCGGCCTCGGCGCCCTGCCCCTGTCCGTGTCCGTGTACGCCTATGTCGCCGAGCTGTACCCTGTGCCCCGGCAAAACACGGGCGGCGACTCCTCGTCCGACGGCACGGGCGACGCGTCATCGGGTGGCGGCGATGGCGGCGGCGGCGATGGCGGCGGCAGCGGCTGCGGCGGTTGCGGCGGTGGCGGCGGCTGTGGCAGCTAGCCAGGGGGCCGCACGCGACCGCGTCGGCCTGGGCTGGCGCGGCGAACTGGCTGCCGGCATCGTGTCCAACCTGGCACAGATCGACGTGCTGGAAGTGATCGCCGACGATTATTACCGCGCCCCGCGCGCTGGCATCGCGGCCCTGTGCAGCCTGGCGCGCCAGGTACCGGTGAGCCTGCACGGCGCGGGCATGGGTCTGGCCTCGACGATTCCCGCCGATCCGCGCCGCCTGCATGCGATGGCGCGCCTGATGCGGCAGGTGCAAGCGGAGTCGTGGTCAGAGCACCTGAGTTTCGTGCGCGCCGGCGGCGTTGAGATCGGCCACCTGGCCGCGCCGCCGCGCACGCCACGCAGCGCCGCCGGGGCGATCGCCAATATCGCACTGGCCACGCGCATCGTCGGCAGCGCGCCGCTGATGGAAAACATCGCTACCCTCGTCCAGCCGCCTGCCAGCACCATGGACGAAGCCGAGTGGGTGGCGCAGATTATCCACGGCGCGCACGTGCCGCTGCTGCTCGACCTGCACAACCTGTATGCGAATGCCGTCAATTTTGGGGACGCGCCGGAACAACTGCTGCTGCGCCTGCCGCTGGACAAGGTCGGCGCCGTGCACCTGAGCGGCGGCCACTGGATAGCGGCGCCGGGCGGCGGCCAGCGCTTGCTGGACGACCATCTGCACGACGTGCCGCCCGAAGTCTTCGATTTATTGACCGTGCTGGCGCGCCACGCGCCCCAGTCCCTGACGGTGATCGTCGAACGCGACGGCAATTACCCGTCGTTCGAGCATGTGCTGGGCCAGCTGGAGCTGGCGCGGGCGGCCTTGCGCGCGGGGCGGAGCGCATGAGCTCTCCCGCACTGGAAACGTTGCTGGCAAGGCTGTACACGGACGACGCCCTGCGTGCCGCCTTCCTGCTCGATCCCCGTGCGCAAGCCTTGCTGCATGGCTTGTCGCCAGAGGAAGCGGAGGCGATGGCGGCGATGGACCGCGTCGGCCTGCAGATGGCGGCGGCCAGCTATCGCGCCAAGCGCACCGCACACGGTACCCGGGCCGCACCGGCGCAACGCTGGTGGCGCCGGCTGATTGCTGGCTGGACCTGACGGCCTACAGCTGCCACATACGCAGCGGCAGCAATCCCCACCAGGCCAGCACCAGCAGCAGTTGCAAAGCCGCCAGCAAGGCCACCCAATCCCATTTCGCCCACGAGCCCGCCTCGGCCGCCGTGCCGCGGCTGCGCCAGCAGCGGGCCAGGCCGAACGCCGTCGCCAGCGGCAGCGCACCCGTCACCAATACCAGCAGCACACTGGCGATGGTGACGTCGCCCAGGCGCAGGTAGGACTGGAAATAGAAAAACGGCAGCGGCAAGAGCAGCGCCAGCATGGCCAGCAAAGGCGCGAACAGATGGTCGCCCCGCTCCAGGCTGCGCAGCGCGGCGCGCCACACGCCCACCACCAGTACGTACAGCAAGCCGGCCGCGCCCAGGGCCAGGCTGCCCCACAGCACCAGCATGCGCAACATCGACGCGCGCTCGTAGCTGCGCAAGCCGTCGCTGAGCACATGCTTGCCATCCTCCTGCAGCAGCACGTGCGATGGCGTGCTGCGGTCGCTGGCGCGGAACAGCAAGCCGCCCACCGGTTCCAGTTCCTTCGGCTCGCCCTGGAACGGGATCAGGAACAGCGACTCGCCATCCCATTTCAGGCGCGTAAAGCCGAAGACGGCGTCGACCCAGGCCATGCTGGCCATGGGGCTCGGTGACGGCACATACACGCCCTGCCAGTTTTCCACCGTGGGCGCGGGCGTGCCCTGCGGGGCTGGCGCGCGCAGCGGCAGCTCCAGGTCGCGCAGCAGCAGGCGGTTGAAGCGTTCATAATCGGCCGCTTCCGCATCCGTGTTGAAGGCCACGAAGAAGGCGCTGTCCTGCTCCGGATAGAGGCACAGCATGGCGCGAAAACCTACGGCCGTGCCAGGGTGGCAGGCGCCCACCACGTTGTGGCGGTCGCGCACGGCCAAGGCCAGTCCATGGCCCGTTGCCAGGCCCGCTTGCGCCGCATCCGTGTCGGCCGGTTCGGACAAGGCGCCCATCAGCGCCGGGTCGATGAAGTGCTTGCCCTGCAGCTTGCCGTCGCCCATCAGGAATTGCGCCAGCTTGCCCATGTCGGCCGCCGTGGTGGTAAATTGCGCGGCCGGACGCAGGTATTGCGGCACGGCCGGCTGCGCCACGCCATGCTCGAAGTGGCCCATTGCCAGGCGCGGGTCCGCCTGCGCTCCCGCCTGACTGACGAAAGCAAACGTGCTGTCCGCCATGCCCAGCGGCTGCAGCAGCTGCGCATCGAGGTAGCGTTCATACGGCTGGCCCGTGACCTTCTCGATCACCATGCCCAGCAAGCCATAGCCCATGTTCGAATACGCATAGCGGCTGCCGGGCCGGGCACGCACGCGCAGCAGATTGCGCCCGCCGTCAAAGGCGGCGGCCAGCGGCGTCTGCGGCGCCGGATGCATGCTGAACGCTTGCCAGAAGCGCACGTTATCGAGGCCGGAGGTATGCGCCAGCAGGTGGCGGATGCGCACGGGGTCGCTGGCCTGCCACGGATTGTTCAGCGCCAGTGCCGGCAGGACCTGCTGCAGAGGCGTGTCGAGCGTAAGCTTGGCTTCGCTGACCAGGCGCAAGACGCCCAGCGCCAGCGCCACCTTGCCCACGGAGCCCACTTGTACGCGCGTGTCGGCCTGCATCGGTAGGTGCTTGGCGGCATCGCGCAGGCCGGACGCACCGACTTTGACTGTGCCATCGGGCAAGACTTCGCTCCAGACGGCGCCCGCCAGGCTCTCTTCCTTCAAGCCGGCGGCAAACTCCGCCTCCAGCGCAGGCGCGGCCGCATGGGCCGCCGTGGCGCACAGCAGCAAGGCCGGCAAAGCCTGGCGCAGCCATGACCTGGCGCGTGCGGCCAAGGTGGGATGTGAATCTGCTTTCAACAATGTATTCTGCCTTTTTGCATGGACTGCGCTCCTGCCCCCGCTTTGCTTGTTACAATTAAAAATTGAGCAACGACGGGAGCTGTCATGTCACAAGATATTATTTTGGATACCCAACTCCAGCAGACCAAAAACCTGGCCTGGTGGTTGTACCTGATACATGGCGCCAGCTTTGTGTTTTCGCTGGGCGCGTTTTCCTTCATTCCGCTCATCATCAATTATGTGAAGCGGGGCGAGGCGGCCGGGACCTTCGTGTACAGCCATCACAGCTGGATGATCCGTTCCTTCTGGTGGTATGCGGCCTGGGTCGTTCTCGGCGCCGTGCTGTGGGTCACCATCATCGGCATTCCGCTGGCCTTCCTCGTGTGGGGCGTGGCCTGGCTGTGGAAAGCGTACCGCCTGCTGCGCGGCTTCATCGACCTGAACAACAACAGCCCCGTGCCCATGTAACGGCTATGCGGGCAAGCCGTCGTGCTTGCCCGCAACCCGTTACATCGCCGCGAACGCCCGTTCTATATCGGCGATCAAGTCCTGCGGATCTTCCAGCCCCACGTTCAGGCGCACGAGCTGGCCCGGCAATGGCCAGCCCTTGCGCATGGCGGCGATGCGGTACGGCATCACCAGGCTGTTCGCGCCGCCCCAGCTGTAGCCTATCTTGAACAATTGCAAGGCATCGACGAAGCGGTCCGTCTGCTGCTCCGTGTAGCGGGCATGGAACAGCACGGAAAACAGGCCGCCCGCGCCCGTGAAATCGCGCTGCCAGATTGCGTGGCCCGGGCAATCGGCGAACGCCGGATGCAGTACCGTGGCGATCTCGCTGCGTCCCTTGAGCCAGGCGGCCACCGCGCGCGCGCCCGCATCGTGCGCGTCGAAGCGCAGCTTCATGGTGGGCAAGCCGCGCAGCACCAGGTAGGCGTCGTCCGCCCCCACGCCCATGCCAAGGCGCATATGCGCCAGCGCCAGACGCTCATGCAGCGCCCTGTCCCGCGTGATCAGCGCGCCCATCAGCACGTCCGAGCCGCCCGACTGGTATTTCGTCAGCGCCTGCATGATGATGTCCACGCCCAGGTCGAAGCCGCGCAGGGCCAGGCCGGCCGACCAGGTGTTATCCAAAGCCACCAATACGCCGCGCGCGTGGGCGGCCGCGCAGATGGCGGGCAAGTCCGGCACTTCCATGGTCACGGAACCGGGCGCCTCCGTCCAGATCAGCTTGGTATTTTCCTGAATCAGCGCGGCGATGCCGGCGCCGATGAGCGGGTCGTAATAGCGGGCCGTGATGCCAAAATCCTGCGCCAGCCAGCGCCCCAGTTCGCGGTTCGGGTTGTAGATATTTTCCGGCAGTAGCACGTCGTCGCCTGTTTTGAGCAGCGCAAAGTCCGCCATGGCGATGGCCGCCAGGCCCGACGGCGCCAGCAGGCAGTACTTGCCCCCTTCGATCTCGGCCAGCCGCGCTTCCAGGGTGAACGTGGTAGGCGTGCCGTGCAAGCCGTAGGTGTAGGCGTTCTTCTCTTTCCAGTCGCCCGAACGCATGGCCGCCACGTCCTTGAACAGCACGGTCGATGCGTGATGGATGGCGTTGGGAAACGCGGCAAAGCCTTGCGGCGCCTGGTAATCGCTGTGGATCAGCGCCGTCTGGGGGGATTTGATTGTGGTCATGGCATCGTCGGCAAAATAAAAAGGCGGGCCAGTCTGTGCTGGTCCGCCTTGATTGTAAGGGCTTATGCCCTTTGCCTGCCGTACGTATGACAGAGTGTTACACCTGCGAAAAATATTTATTCCGCAGCGCCCCACAGGTCGTGCGCATCGGCGGATGTAATGGTCACGTCAACGAATTGCCCCACGGCCAGCTTGCGGTGCGGCTCGAATGGCGGTTTTACGTACACGACGCCATCGATTTCCGGCGCGTCGGCAGACGAGCGGCCCACGCCGCCAGAGCGGGTGACTTCATCGATGAGTACGCGCACGGTCTTGCCGACCTTGGCTTGCAGGCGTTTTTTCGAAATTTCTTCCTGCAGCAGCATCACGCGGCCGCGGCGCTCTTCGCGCAGCTCTTCCGGCACGGGATTTTCGATCGCATTGGCCGTCGCGCCTTCGACGGGCGAATAGGCGAAGCAGCCCAGACGGTCGATCTGCGCTTCCTTGAGGAAGTCGAGCAAGTATTCGAATTCCGCTTCCGTTTCACCAGGGAAACCGGCGATGAAGGTCGAGCGGATGGTGAGATCCGGGTTGATGGCGCGCCAGGCCTGGATGCGGTCGAGGTTTTTCTCGCCGCTGGCAGGACGCTTCATGCGCTTCAAGACATCAGGATGCGCATGCTGCATTGGAATGTCGAGGTAAGGCAAGATGTGGCCGCCGCTCATCATCGGGATGATCTGGTCCACGTGCGGGTACGGATAGACGTAATGCAAGCGTACCCAGGCGCCGTAGGTCTTGGCCAGCTCGCCCAGCGCTTCCGTCAGCTGCGTCATGTGGGTTTTCACGGGACGGCCATTCCAGAAGCCGGAACGGAATTTCACGTCCACGCCATACGCCGAGGTATCTTGCGAAATGACCAGCAATTCCTTGACGCCGGCCTTGAACAGGTTTTCCGCTTCGATCATCAATTCACCGATCGGACGCGAGACGAGGTCGCCGCGCATCGACGGGATGATGCAGAAACTGCAACGGTGGTTGCAGCCTTCGGAAATTTTCAGGTAGGCATAGTGCTTCGGCGTCAGCTTGATGCCTTGCGGCGGCACCAGGTCGAGGAAGGGCGCGTGCGGCTTCGGCAAGTGAAAATGGACGGAATCCATCACTTCGGCCAGCGCGTGCGGACCCGTGACGGACAGCACTTTCGGGTGCACCTTCATGATGATGTCGTCGCCGGCAGCATCTTTCTTGGCGCCCAGGCAACCTGTCACGATGACTTTGCCGTTTTCAGCCAGCGCTTCGCCGATGGCGTCGAGCGACTCTTGCACGGCAGCATCGATAAAACCGCAGGTATTGACGATCACCAGATCGGCGCCAGCATAGGATTTCGCCGTTTCGTAGCCTTCGGCGCGCAGTTGGGTCAGGATTTGTTCGGAGTCGACCAGCGCTTTCGGGCAGCCGAGCGAGACAAAGCCCACTTTCGGAGCAGCCCCTGGAATGATGGCGGCAGGGGTAGATTTGACTTCAGGAATACGGGAGATCGAATGCATGATAGAGTGCCGGGAAAATTTTGACCAATCGAACATTGTACATTATTCTGTGCTCTGTTCCATGCCAATATCCAGATAGCACCTCGCCCAGAACTTCTGCTTGTTGTTTTCACAGCTTTACGCATTGCACTTCATTGAGTCCAAGCAAAAGCAGCCAGTCAGAGCCGCGTCGCCCCCCCTGCCAGTCCCGCAATCCGCCCCCTATGCGCCACGACCTCCATGTGCATGGCGTAAATTAGCGCCCAACAGAAATAAAAGCGGCCCACATCGACGGATGGCGAAGTCGAATATCCTTATCGTGAAGCGACTGCAACATGGCATCACGTAATGCAAATGCGAAAGGCACCCTTGCTCCAGCATTCAGATACGAACGCATGGCACGTATCGTTAATGTCTCAGTTGCCCGGGATTCCACTGGCCATAAGCTGGCGACGACCGTTCTCGATCCAGCATACAAAAATGCACTAGTCAATCCCGAAAATCCTTCTGCGTCAATCGTTCCATCGCTTCCTGATGTGTCGCAGGCGCTCAGATAGACCAGGTCGGCATCAAGATGCAATTCATACACTTCCGTAGCAGACAGAAAGCTCTCCCTAGGTGGACCAGTCCCTCTGGAGAGTAACAGGCTAGGCCCAAGTGCCCCACTAATTTCTCCGCCAAGATAGCCATGTGTACTGAAGACGAGTATTCGATAGTTCTGCAACGGCAAAGCCATCAGCTTCTGTTTGCTAGCCTGCGGGCCGAGCAGAAGCCGCCTTGAACGCGAGGGGAACATATTCGCCAGCGCCTTGAGTTCCCTGGCAAACGCCGTTGATGTGGTGTCGGACTGGAAAGTCTCGTTGACAGTCGTTGAGCCCCGCAATTGAAATTCACGCATGCCATTCAACTCCTGACGAGTAAAAGAACTGCTGCCGACAGGATCACCAATACCCAAGAAGAGGTTTTTCGCATTAGTAGGAGCGCGCTCGCTCAAACTAGCCCACGCCAGGATCGACGGCGCAATGGTAATCGCCACCTTTTCCACAAGCCAGCACCCGCCTGCACTTGGTCTGCAGCTAGCCACTCGCAGTGCAGACCAGGGCAAGCGATCAAAAACAGCAGGGGGAGCCAATATCCAGCGTGTCTTGCCGACGATATTTGATGCAATATTACCGAACAGGGCAGTATGAAGTTGCTCTGCCGCAGCCATCGGGAAAGGCGGAATTTGCTCCGTATACCAGATATTTTTCAGGTTGTTCGCGGCAGACAGCTCAATACTAGCTTTGCGCAGCGCAGCCAAGGATTGGGAGATGACCTCCAGCCGGATACCATCAGTACTAATACAAACGATCATATTACCTGCGGGATGCAGTATCCATTGCCAATATGCATCCGACACAGCCAATGCTGGCGTCAAGCGATCCCAAGAAACAGTGCCAACGCTTGCGATAGCCTGGCCATTGGTCGTGGCTATTTTGTTCAAGTCCCGCTTCAGATCCTTTAACTCGCTCATGACTGATGCGAGGTCTTTTTGCAGCCACTCCCCCTCCTTTCCGTCTTTTTTCTTATCCATACTGACTGTAGCAAGTGCACTTCTTATGCTGATCAGGCTATGCAGCAACGCACCTTCGCGGTCGAGTAAACGCTGAACCACCTCATTACCTGCACTCGACCGTCGCGCTGCATGCTGCACGCCTTGCCCGAAACGTGATGCACTAAAGGTCTGAAGGATCGTCAATATCTCGTCCTTGGGCTGCGGATCGTTTACAGGCTGGGGAACGGTTTCCGCAATACTCTTTAGCAGCCTGGCACTAACTTCCAGAAGTAAACTATCAATCGGTAACCGTACTCGACCAAGCTCGTCAGAGCGCTCCAGCGCCTGCGATGCAATCAGCCTCAAACGCGCTGAGCGCCATAAGGACATTGCCTCGGCGTCCATGCCACGCTTGTAAGCAAAGATGGCCATTTCATTCTCTACCATGGCCATCAGCGTGCTTGCCTCGGCAGGCTCACTCAAGTTTCGCTGCGATCGCTTGTATGCCGATGCCAGTACTGCTTGTGCCTCGGCATTTCGTTCCAGTACGGAATACGCCCGCGCAAGCCGTATCAGCGTAAAGATGTGTTCGCTGCTAACCGTGTCATCTCCGAGCACCTTGATGACTTCTGAATAGTCGTCTAACGCGTTTACTGGATGATGTGACTCACTTATCCCGGCGCCGATCCTGATACTCTTCAAACCATTTTCCGCAAGTTCAAGCGCATATGCTGTGCGACCGGCAACTTGTAGCATGGGGATGAAGTTCATCGCCGTGTTAGCCCAGTAAGTGTCGCCCCAAGCCTTTTTGGCCGCGAGCAATTCGCGCACTTGGCGTTCAAAAAGTGTGAAATCCTGGCGCTGATAAGCGAGCCGTGCCTGAAAAGACAGGCCTTCGTCACGTAATTCAAAGGCACTCATCTGCCGCATAGTTTCCAGGCTACGTGCGAAGTCAGCTTTTTTTGCTTTAAGCAATTCTTGCTGATAATCCCGTTCAAGTTGCACTTTGCGCGCCACATCGTTCTCCGCCTTTCTGGCGGCGTCGAGCTGGCGCAATCGTAAGGCAACAATGCCGGGCTTACTCTCCCTTGCATCATCGAGCGGTGGTAATGCCAGTATCGCGGCGCTCAAACTGATCATGTTCCGCGCAGCCGATTCAGCAAGCATAATATCCCCGGCATTTTCGCTGAGGCGCAATAGCCTCATCCAGCGTCCGCCTTCGTTGATGACGTCGCCCCCACTGCTCGTCGGCCGCCAGCTGCGCATCTCCAACATCAACTGTTCCGCATCGACATAGCGGCCCAAGCCGAAGTAAGCACCAATAAGACAGTCAGCAGCTGCAGTGCGCTCCTCTTGGCTGACGGCGCGCGCAGCCTGATAATGACACAGCCTCATAACCTGCGGGAACTGCCCGAGTGTTGCATACATACCCTTGATCT
This sequence comes from Janthinobacterium sp. 64, assembly GCF_002813325.1. NCBI lineage: Bacteria > Pseudomonadati > Pseudomonadota > Betaproteobacteria > Burkholderiales > Oxalobacteraceae > Janthinobacterium > Janthinobacterium sp. 64. The sequence continues at coordinate 1,351,957 of NZ_PHUG01000001.1, forward strand.
GCTCAAAGATCAGCGATCTCAACCCTTTCGGGAACGGCTGCCCAGGCATATCCGCTTGCAGAAGAGCGCCAAACGTCTTTAATTCCATCTCTGCCGGCGCCCCCATCGGCGGCAAGGGCTTTGCCACGTCGGCAGCGACAGCTTGAACCAGTTCCTGGGGGCTTGCTTGAACAGGTGTGAGATGCAGGAAAATCAGCTCTGCCAGCAAGATCACGCGACACAGGCTGCGAAGGCAAAAGAAAACCATTATTTCTCTTCGTACGGTAAATGCAGAAATGTCAAGCTTGCCGAAACATCCTCCCCTTGCCTGCTGATCTTATATGCTATGGGTACCTTGCGTGAGACGGCACTGGCGACATTGGATTCATACGCGCCGCGCTTTTGCAATTTCTGCCTCAGACCCACGCTGGCGTTTCCCGGCTGACTGTCAATTTCCTGCCCGCCACTTTCAAGATCCGCTCTCGGGGCAAAAGACGCAAGGACCAACACTCTTTCGGTGCCGGCATGGGCATCGAGTCTCAGCGCCTGCTTCGGGTCGGCAGGAATGCGGAAGGTCTTCGACGGCTGTTCTTGCTTCACTCTCTTGGTAGGATAATAGCGCTCGATTATCCTACGGCTGCCTTCATTGAACACATAGATCCAGCACGGCCTTGTGCTACTGATCTGCAACGCATACATGTCGCCGGAGTATAAGGGCAGATCCATCGGCAATGGGGCACCATTCGGCGTCACTAATGCAATTTTTACATTAAATGGAATGTATTCATCGGCCACCAATTTGCGGATATGCGTGGCAACATATGCATACACATCGTCCGCCCGCGTAGCTGGCTTTACCAGATTGATATGGTCGCGTTCAAACGGCATTGCCGTTTCATCGCATCCGGTCAGGGCCCGGTTGCGCGCGACGATAACCATGTTACCAACTGCATATTTTTCATATGCACAAAAGCTTTTTGGGTACGGTGCCTCCACGGTGCGCCGTCGCAACAGCGCTCCCCAGCTGTCGTCTTCGGCTTGAAGGAATGTGTTCAGCTCAATTGGATTCATGTCATTAAACTGGGGATTGCGGGTTAGTACCGACATGATGCTGGCCACTTCCGCGCCGCCGCTCGGCGTGCCGAAAAAAAAGATCCCTGCAACCTTGGCATAATCTTCGGGATGAGAGATGCTCAGTTGTATCAACATCCGCCTTGCTACCAAGCCGCCCATGCTGTGGCTGACGAAGATTACCTTGTCAGCATGTTCGAACAACTGCTTGGTCCGCAGCCGCTCATTGAGCAGCACGGCGATTTCGTTGATATTGCTGGCGCGCCGCAGTGCTCCGCTTTGATACGCGAGACTGATGACCCGGGGAGCTTCTTTAAACCGCGGATCCGACGCAAGCATTACGGGCCAGCTCTGCTTGGCGGAATCGGCCTTGAAGCTCAATTCAGCATTGCCCATGACACCGTGAATAAAGACAACCGCTACATGCTCGGTGCGAGTACCCGAAATATCCAGGTCAACGCTGGCCGGAGCTTGCGTGACAGGTTCGCAGGCACATATCAGCAGGGTAGCAACAATGGCAACGATACGACGCCTATTTAAGTGCATTGCATACTCCTCTGACACGTTGACCATAGGCCATGCAGGTTCTTGCCATGTACCGGTTTCAACCTGCATCGATACGCCACGTTGCGACCAGCCTCTTATCGCCAAGCTACATGTCTGCACACCCCAGCGGATATTTTCTGATATCTCGCTTGCCGTTGATGTGCACCTCCGCCGGTGAGTGGCTAGCGCGTTCAGCGATACTGGGATGGCCTCCACCAGGCGGCACCACCCGGTCTTCACAATGGCTGAACCAATTCCCCGGCGAGTCTCCGACTGACCAATGCGACATAGCCATCACAGCGGCCCCGGCATCAGATGGAGGCGACCGCAAGGCGTAGTGCTGCTGCAACAACTCGCGCATCCAGCTCAATGTCAACAGCGATAACCGATTGTCATCTTGATAGCCGCCTCCGATATCGCTATGCGAGCCCGGGAACCACTTCTGGCTGATTTCGGTATATTGAGGATTTAACGGTTGACATACCAGTAATGGTGCAAAACGGCTGCGTTTTTCATCTGCGGAAACCGCATGTACGTAGGTCTTGATAGTTGGATAGGAATCGGATTTATACCGGTCGCCGACACGGCGATCCGCCTCCTCCCGACATGGTCCGAAAGTCTTAAACCATGAGCCAGGCACGGTATCCCATAGGCCGACAAACTCGATCCGGGCCGGGCGCATATCCAATTTGAGTTTGGCCAGCAATTCTGAGGCCAGCGGTGGGGCCTGCCCAGGATGCCAGCCTTTCCAGAACGGCAGAAAATCGATATCACTCACGTTGCGGGTAATGTCCAGCACGCTGTCCCATACGGCCATGCGCTGGCCGGCATCGATCGAGAGTGCTGCCGACAACGGCAGACCAGCATATGAGATTAACCCGGCGAGCGCCCGCGCCTCATGTCCGCCTCGACTGAAACCAAACAGGTAGATAGCATCGCCTTGTGCGTAATGGCGCGCGATGAAATCATAGCCCATCAAAATACGCTTTTTCATGCCAATGCCCAACGCCATGCCTATCAACTGGGTATTGGCACCGCCAACTCCCTCAATATATAGGCTCGTGGATTGTAGATCTGCATTGTTCGCTACCAACTCATAGATGCGCTGCACGTTGGTATTTGAAGATAGGTCATTACTGGTGCCGTCCATGAAAACAAAAATGCTCTTGGGCTTACCAGCGTCCCCCTGGAATGTGTGCTCGGCTACCCGTGGCGTCATCCACGAACAACCCCATAGACAGCAACACAGGAGCAATGTGGCACAGCGCTCGATCCACTGACTATTCATGGGAGCACTCCAGTCTCAAAATATCAACGATAGGATGTCTTTTGAGACTAGGACAACTAGCTGGCCATTACAATGGATGACACCATGACCTTTGCGCTAAATCAGCGGCGCGCCATATGTTTGATTTCAAGGATAACGGTTCAATGGCACCGGCAAAATGGCCGCGTTTTTGCCCCACCATGAAAAAACGGCACAGTGAAATTCCACCGTACCGCCTGACATCGGAATCAGCAAGTAACTTACTTTTTGTCGGTCGGCGGAACCGGCGGCACAAACGGGAACGTGCCGAACAGATTCTTGCTCTGGCTCTGCATCTGTTCCTGCATCTGCACGAACAGGCTCTTGCTCTGGTCGATGTAGTTGTTCATCATGCCTTGCATCATCGGGCCCTGGACATTCATGAACTGGGTCCACATTTCCGGGCTAAATGGCTTGCCTTCGAAGCTGCCGGCCGACGTGCCCGTGAATTTGTGCTGGATATCGGTGAACGCTTGCACGTTCTTTTCCAGGTAGGATCCCATCATGCCCTGCATGGCGTGGCCATAGTAGCGGATGATCTGCGACAACACGCTGCTCGAAAACATGGGCGCGCCGTTCGCTTCCTCTTCCAAAATGATTTGCAGCAAGATGCTGCGCGTCAAATCTTCACTGGATTTGGCATCGACGACCGTAAACACCTCATTGTCCAACACCAGCTGCTTGACGTCCGTCAAGGTGATGTAGGAACTGGTTTGCGTGTCGTACAAACGGCGGTTGGGATATTTTTTAATCAGGCGGTCTATACTTTTTTTTGCACTACTCATCACAAGTTCCACTTATTGCGCCGCAGCGCATACTGAGTTAATCCGAAAAAAAAGCGAACGTGGGTCCGCTTTCGCACCTGCCTACCTTTTCCATTATAGAGTGGAAAATGGCTCCATTGCACATCAGGGTAGTAGATTCCCATATTTATTGCAACGCAACTAAAAGTAGATTCCTGACAAGACCGGAGATTACGCCGGTCTTGTCAGGCAAGAAGCTTTTGCAAACTAGTCTGCCCTGACTTTAACATACCGCCCCGGCGCCGGCTCGATAGCCGCGTGGCGCTTGTTGCCCGGCTTGGCTGGCGCCTTCACCTGCGCGCCGCCGTGTTCGGCAAGGAAGGCGGCCCATTCGGGCCACCAGCTGCCCACGTGCTCGGTGGCGCCCTCCATCCACTGCTCGGCAGTCAATGGCTTGGCTTTCGCCGTGCGCGGCTTGTCGTTGCTCCAGTAACTGCGCTTTTTCTTCGAGGCAGGATTGATCACGCCGGCGATATGGCCCGAAGCACCGAGGATAAAGCGGTTGGCTTTCGGCTTTTTCGGGTTCAGCAAGGCCGTGCTGGCATAGGCCGCGCCCCAGGGCACGATATGGTCTTCGCGCGAACCGTAGATGAAGGCGGGCGCGTCGATGCTGCTCAGGTCGACCTTTTCCCCGGCCACCGTCAGCTTGCCCGGCACTTTCAGGCTGTTTTCCAGGTAAGTATTGCGCAGATACCAGCAGAACATGGGGCCCGGCAAGCCCGTACCGTCGCCATTCCAGTACAGCAAGTCGAACGCGGGCGGTTCCTTGCCCTTCAGGTAATTCGATTGCACGTAGTTCCACACGAGATCGTTCGGCCGCAGGCTCGAAAAAGTGCTGCCCAGGTCGCGGCCCGACATCAGGCCGCCCTTGGCCAGGCTTTGCTCGCGCAGCGCCACTTGCGGCTCGTCAATAAAGACGTCGAGCGCGCCCGTGTCGCAGAAATCGAGGAAGGTCGTCAGCAGGGTCAGGCTGGCGGCGGGACTTTCACCCCGTGCCTTGAGCACTGCCAGCGCCGTCGAGACGATGGTGCCGCCCACGCAAAAGCCGAACATATTGAGCTTGTCCTGGCCGGAGATTTCCTGCGTCACCTTGATCGCTTCGATCACGCCTTGCTCGACGTAATCGTCCCACGTCAGGTGCTGCATGCTCAGGTCCGGATTGCGCCAGGACATCAAAAACACGGTATTGCCCTGCTCTACCGCATAGCGCACGAGCGAGTTTTCCGGCTGCAAGTCAAGGATATAGAATTTATTGATGCATGGCGGCACCATCAGCAGGGGACGCTGGTGTACCGTGGGAGTGCTTGGCGTGTACTGGATCAGCTGGAACAGCGCGTTCTCGAACACTACCGTGCCCGGCGTGGTGGCCACGTTGCGCCCCACTTCGAAGGCCGATTCATCGGATTGCGAGATGCGGCCCTTCTGCATGTCGGCCAGCATATTGCTCAAGCCCTTGGTCAGGCTTTCGCCCTTGGTCTCGATCAGGGTTTGCTGAGCATCGGGATTGGTGGCCAGAAAGTTGGCCGGCGACATGGCATCGACGATTTGCTGCACGGCAAACGCAATCTTTTGCTTCTGGTGCGGCGTCGCTTCCACGGCATCGGCCATGGCGCTGAGAAACTCCGCATTGAGCAGGTAGGCGGCCGCATTGAAGGCCGACAGGGGGCTGGCGTGCCAGGCGGGAGCGGCGAAGCGGCGGTCTTTCAGTTCCGGCGCCTTGCCGGCCATAAAGTCGGCCCACAAGCCCGTCAGCTTGGCCACGTAGGCGTTTTTCAGTTGCTCGATCGCTTCGGGCTTGATGCTGGCGCCCGCATCCTGCAAAATGCCGGCAATCGGATTGCCCTGCGGCTGCGGTACCATGTTGAACCACGTCTTCCACTGCTCAGGATTGCTGATCTGCGCCATCCATTCCTTGGTCATCATTTGAGGATCGGGCATATTCATAGATGTAAAAGTCCATTAAGAAATTAAAACGTCGTCAAAAATAAATACTTCTGGATCAAAGCATGCAAACTCTTACTGGCTGCCAATACCAATGATGCTCATGACCGCTGTTGCCTGGATCTATGTCGTCGGCCTCATGGCGCTGACGGAACCGTCCATCGTCGCCGGGGTGATGACCTTCGTGCTGTACTGCGTCATTCCGCTGTCCATCCTATTCTATCTGACGGGCTCGCGGCGACGCAAACGCAAGGCTGAGCGCGTCGCTGAACTGAACGCGCGCGCACTCGCCTCAGCAGACGATAAAACAAAAACGGCAGACACATAAGTGTCTGCCGTGCAGATTATTTGCGCCAGATCAAGCTGGCCTGTCTTCCCGTGACGCCATCGCGCCGGTACGAGTAAAACTGCGCCGCATCACTGACGGTGCAATATTCCCCGCCCGCCACTTGCGCCACGCCATCGCGCAGCAGCATGGTGCGCGCCAGCGAATAGATGTCGGCCAGGTACTTGCCCTGCTTGCCGGCGATGGCGGTGAACGCAGCGCTCATCACTTGCCGCTCGGCAGCGTCGCGCGCGCCGTCGCGGAACGCTTGCAGCACGTCCTGCCCCACTTCGAATTGCTGTGGACCAATGGCCGGCCCCAGCCAGGCGAGGATGTCCGTCGCGCCCTGCGACCGCATGGCTGCCACCGTGCGCTGCAAGACGCCATTGGCCAGGCCGCGCCAGCCCGCGTGGGCCGCGCCGACGACGAGGCCATCGGTCGAACAGAACAGTACGGGCAGGCAATCGGCCGTCATCACCACGCACACGGCGCCGGGCAAGGTGGCGATGCTGGCGTCGGCATCGGGCACGCCACCGTGCAGGCTGGCCGCGTCCACCACGGCCACGCCATGCACCTGCGACAGCCAGGCCGGTTCGGCAGGCAAGATGGCCGCCAGCCGCGCGCGGTTGGCCGCCACGTGGGCAGGATCGTCGCCCACGTGCGTGCCCAGATTCAAGCCACCGCCGCCCTGCCCGTCACCATATGGTTCCTGGCTGACGCCGCCCGCGCGCACGCTCGACAGCGCGCCCACGTTCGCGGGCAAGCCGGGCCAATCGGGTACAAGGCAAGGCAACGGCGACGTCATCAGACCTGTTCCGGCTCGGGAATGCCGGCGGTGGCGATCAGCTCGGCGAAGTCATCTGCCAACGGCACGATCCATTCGCACGCTTCCAGGGTACCCGGATGCACGAGACCCAGGCGGCGCGCCTGCAGCGCCTGGCGCGAGAACACCGACACCAGGTGCTGCTTGCCGTACACGTAGTCGCCGACCAGGGCAAAGCCCAGATGCTGCATGTGCACGCGGATCTGGTGCGTGCGGCCTGTTTCCAGACGGCATTGCATCAGGCTCACGGGACGGCGGTCGAGTTCCCCGCTGCCGATCAATTCATAGTGCGTGATGGCAGGCTTGGCGGTGAAATTTTCAGACACTGCCATCTTGACCCGGTCGCGCGGGTGGCGCGCGATGGAGGCGTCGATGGTGCCCGCCATTTTCGGCGTGCCCCACACGAGCGCAAAGTATTCACGCTTGACGGTGCGCGCCTGCAGCTGGCGCACCAGGTCCGTTTGCGAAGCGAGGGTCTTGCCGACCACCATCAGGCCGCTGGTATCCTTGTCCAGGCGGTGCACGATGCCCGCACGCGGCACGCCCGCCAGTTGCGGACAGTGGTGCAGCAGGCCGTTGAGTAAGGTACCCGACCAGTTGCCAGGGCCCGGATGCACGACCAGTCCGGCCGGTTTGTTGATGACGATGATATGCTCATCTTCGTGCACGATGTTCAATTCCATCGCTTCCGGCTTAAAAGCCTCGTCTTCCGGCGCGCTTTGCGGCAGAATGACGATCTTCTCGTCGCCATAGGCGGTCATGTTGCGTTTGGCAACTTTTCCATCGACGGTCACGAAACCGGCTTCCAGCCACAGTTGCAAGCGGCTGCGCGAGTATTGTGGCACCAGTTGGGCGATGACTTTATCGAGGCGGTGGCCGCAGGCGTCCGGCGTCAGTTCCAATGTAATCGGGGCCATTTCCTCGAAGGCGTCGTCGGCGGCAAAATCGCCGTCAAACGCATCTTCGGCGCCATGGTCAGAAAGGGAGTCAAACGCGGAGTCAGCCAAATTAGGCTTCGGAGTTAATATCACAGCATTCCCATCGGCTATAATCAGCCTATTGTAAAATCTTGGTTAAAACCTTCTTGCAAAACGTCATGCAAAAAAAATTATCGTTGGTAGTCGCTTCAGTCGTTCTGCTCGGCATGTCCGCTTGCAGCTTGTTGCCTGAAAAAGTGGATGAGACCAAAAACTGGTCCGTTACGAAATTATACTCGGAGGCGCGTGAAGAAATGGCCGGGCAGCACTATGAAGCTGCAATCGGCCTGTTCCAGAAGCTGGAGGCTAACTATCCTTTCGGCAACTATGCTCTGCAAGCGCAGATGGAGATCGCTTACGCGTATTATAAGGCGGGAGACCAGGCGCAGGCACTGGCTGCCGTCGAACGCTTCATCAAGTTGCATCCGAACCACGCCAATGTGGACTATATGTACTACTTGCGTGGCCTGATCAGCTTTAACGACCAGATCAGCTTCCTGAACTTCCTGTACGAGCAAGATCCGACCGAGCGCGATCCGAAAGCCACGCGCGAAGCGTTTGCGGCCTTCAAGCAACTGGTCGACAAGTTCCCGAATAGCAAATACGCGCCCGATTCGCTGGCCCGCATGAACTATTTGATCGATGCCATGGCGAAATACGAAGTGCACGTGGCGCGTTATTACTACCGCCGCGGCGCCTACCTGGCTGCCGCCAACCGCGCGCAAACGACGGTCAGCGACTTTGCCGCTTCGCCCGCCATCGAAGAAGCGCTGTTCATCATGTACCGCTCGTATGACAAGCTGGGCTTGACCGACCTGCGCGACGACACCTTGCGCGTGCTGACCAAGAACTACCCGAACACGGCATTCCTCAGCCCGGAAGGGGTGAACAAGGAACGCAAGTGGTGGAAATTCTGGCAGTAAGCTGCAATAAAAAACCGGGCTAGCCCGGTTTTTTCTTAGCCCAACGGCAAAATCCGGGGTCGTACCCTGAGGGTACGACCCCAGCATTTGCTTTAGGGTTATTCTCCGACCTTACGCCGAAACACCCAGTTTTTGTCGTTCGACGCTTCCGGCACGAAACCGTAGCCATCGACATCGAACTGCTTGAGCTGCTCGGGATCGCGGATGGCGTTGACGGCCGCATAGCGGGCCAGCATGCCGCGCGCGCGCTTGGCGTAGAACGAGATGATTTTATACTTGCCGTTCTTCCAGTCCTCGAATACGGGCGCGATGACGGGCACGTGGAGCTGGCGCGGCTTGACGGATTTGAAATATTCTTCGGAAGCAAGATTAACCAGCACTGTCGCGCCCTGCTCTTGTGCCGTGCGGTTCAGGCGATCGGTGATGGTATCGCCCCAGAACGCATACAGATCCTTGCCGCGCGTGGTCGACAGCCGCGTGCCCATTTCCAGGCGGTGCGGGTGGATCAGGTCCAGCGGGCGCAGCAAGCCGTACAGCCCGGATAAAATGCGCACGCGCGACTGTGCGTAGTCGAGCTGCTCGGGCTGCAGGCTGCGCGCGCCGAAGCCCGTGTACACGTCGCCATTGAAGGCCATGATGGCCTGGTGCGCATCGGTCAACTGCGGGGTCCAGGACGCGTAGCGGGCCACGTTGAGGGCCGACAAGGCGTCGGAAATACCCATCAGGCTGCCCACTTCGCTAGGGGAAAACTGGCGCATGCGCTCGATCAGCTGCGCGGAATGGTCGAGAAAATCGGGGGTGCTGTGCAACGTGGTTGTTGGCGGCGTCTCCAGGTCGAGACTCTTGGCGGGCGAAAGCACGATCAACATAAATTATCACTACAGAATAGAATTGCCGACATGATACCTGCTCCACAAAAACTCGTCCTCGACACCAACGTTTGCCTCGACCTGTTCGTCTTCAACGACCCGCGCTGGGCGGGCCTGCTGGCGGCCATGGAAAGCGGCGCCGTGCACGCCATCACGCGCGAAGATTGCCGCGCGGAATATCTGGTCGTGTTGCATTACAAACATCTGCCGCTCGATGAAGCCAGCCGCGCCGTCGCCGCCGCCCGCTTCGACGCCCACATCACGGTCGTGGCGCCTTTCGCTTCCAGTGTGCGCCTGCCCGTCTGCACGGACAAGGATGACCAGAAATTCCTCGAACTGGCGCGCGACGCCAACGCCGACATCCTCATCACCAAGGACAAGGCGCTGCTGAAACTGGCCCGCAAGACGGCCAAGGCCGGCATGTTCAAGATCATGCTGCCGGAAGGCTGGGTCTTGCCAGGCTGAGCCTTTAAAGCCCCGCACGCAACGGGGCGCGCTGCGCTAGAATGGGACACGATTCCACTTTCCGCACCGCGCCCCTACCGTTCATGAACAGCCCGTCCCTGCCCCATCTGACTCCCACCCTGACCTCGCGCCTGCCTCTTGTGGGCACCACCGTGTTTACCCGCATGTCCAGCCTGGCGGCCCAGCATGGCGCCGTCAACCTGGGCCAGGGCTTTCCCGACTTCGATTGCGACCCGGCCTTGGTCGATCTCGTCAGCGATGCCATGCGCGCCGGCCACAACCAGTACCCGCAGATGACGGGCGCGGCCCCCTTGCGCGAGGCGATTGCCGCGAAGATCGCCAGCCTGTACGGCCACGGCTATGATGCCGGCACGGAAATCACCGTCACGGCCGGCGCCACGCAGGCGCTCACCACGGCCATTTTGTGCTGCGTGCATCCGGGCGACGAAGTCATCGTCATCGAACCGGCTTACGACAGCTATCTGCCCGCCATCGCGCTGGCCGGCGGCGTGCCCGTGCTGGTGTCCATGCAGGTGGGTGAACAGGGATACAGCGTGCCGTGGGACAAGCTGGCCGCCGCCGTCAGCGCAAAAACACGCTTGATCATCATCAATACGCCGCATAATCCGACGGGCACCATCCTGCGCCCTGCCGACGTGGCGGCGCTGGCCGACATCGTGCGCGGCACGCAAATTCTGATTTTGTCCGACGAAGTGTATGAGCACATGGTGTACGACGGCGTGCGCCATGAGTCGCTCGCGCGCCACCCGGAACTGGCGGCGCGCAGCTTCATCGTTTCCAGCTTCGGCAAGACGTATCATGTGACGGGCTGGAAAGTGGGCTATGTGGCGGCGCCCGCGGCCCTGACGGCGGAATTTCGCAAGGTGCACCAGTACAACGTGTTTACCGTCAACACGCCGATGCAACACGGCATCGCCAGCTATATGGCCAACCCGCAGCCCTGCCTGGACTTGCCCGCGTTTTACCAGCGCAAGCGCGACCTGTTCCGCGATGGCCTGGCGGGCAGCCGCTTTACCCTGCTGCCGGCCGACGGCACGTATTTCCAGTGCGTGCGCTACGATGCCATGTCGCAAGAGACCGAAGCGCAGTTCGCCGAATGGCTGACGGCCGAGATCAAGGTCGCGGCCATCCCCGTCTCCGCGTTTTATGCGCAGGGCAAGGAGTCCGGCATCGTGCGCTTCTGCTTTGCCAAGAAAGACGAGACCTTGCGCCTGGCGCTCGAGCGCCTGCGCAGCATATAACCGAGCACTGAGCATGGCTTCGCCACGGCGGAGCAAAGGATGACAAGCATGGTACAGCGTCGCATCGGCCCGGCCGACCTGGTTCCCGGCGAACCCCTGCCCTGGGATCTGTTTCTGGCTGACCATAGTGCCGGCCCGCAACTACGCAAGGGGCAGATCATCACGGACGGCGCGCAGCTGGGCCGCTTGCTGCAACTTGGTCTGTACGCGGGCACGCCAGAGCAGCCGTCGGTCTTGCGCTTGCTCAATCAAACGGCGCAACGCCTGGAACGCCTGCTGCTGGACTTGCGCAGCGAAAACAATGCCGAGCGCGACGTGCGCGACATCGCCCGCGACTTGCTGCGCGCGCTCGAACATGACGCCGACATCGCGCTGGCCAGCATCCTGCTCAACCAGATCGCCGCTACCTACGCCGTGCGCCACTGCATCGAAACGGCGCTGCTGGCCATGCTGGTAGGGCGCAGCATGCACAAGTCCCACGATGAACTATTGCTGATCGGCGCGGCCGCCCTGACCATGAACGTGGGCATGCTGCGCCACCACGACAGCTTCCAGGATCGGCGCGGCCCCCTGAATGACGAAGAAATGCGCATCGTGCGTCTGCATCCGCAGGAAAGCACGGAATTGCTGCGCTGCGCCGGCGTCGACGACGAGGAATGGCTCAGCTGCGTGCTCTTGCACCATGAAAACGACGACGGCAGCGGCTACCCGCAGGGGCGCACGGCCGATGAAATCCTGCAAAACGCGAAATTGATCGGCCTGGCCGACCGCTATTGCGCGCGCGTCTCGGCGCGCAACTACCGCCGCTCCATCGTGCCCGACCAGGCGCTGCAGCACATCTTCCTCGACCAGAACCTGCCCATCGACCCGCTGCTGGGGGAACAGTTCGTCAAGCTGCTGGGCAAATATCCGCCCGGAACGTTGGTGCGCCTGCGCAGCGGCGAACTGGGCGTGGTGACGCAGCGGGGCGCCGCCCACGTGCATCCGCTCAGCGACCCGCTGGGCGCGCCGCTGGCCGCCGCCCAGCTGGCGCAGATGACGCCGCGCGACACGACCGACAGCCAGTTCGCCATCGTTTCGTCGCTGCATGAAGATGACGCAGGCGTGCATTTCAGCATGCGCAATGTGTGGGGGGATGAGGCAAGGTTGTAGGCTGCCTGGACAACGCCGGGCGCCAGACCAAATGTCAGCTCACGGTTTCGGTGGGCGGATGCCTGTGTACTGTGCGTTGACCAGTAGCCATTGCTTGTCGACAAGCCGAGCCACATACCCGGCGCGCAGGGCGAAGGTACGGGCAGCCGCGTCCTGATTGACGCGGTAGGACAACCGTGCCGAGATGAGCGCCGTATCGCCAAAAAGACGCACCACCGGCTCATCGACCTGGAGTTGAGGACTCGGCCGTTTCTGCTCTGGCGCATAGAAGGAGAGCATTTTTTCACGCCCGTCCACCTCGCCGACCGGCGATATTTCCACATAATTCTCGGCCGTGGTGGCTTTCAAGGCAACTTGATCAAAATTATTCTGCGCCTGCGCATGGCGCTGCACCAAAGCCAGCAGTTCGGCATCGGCGGGAGCCGCTTGCGCACCACCGATCGCGCCCAAGGTGCCAAGCAGGCAGGTAGAAAGAATATGTGAAAGGGTCAATTTCATGCGTATTTCATCCGGGTCGAGGTCATGGAGAAGCATCCGTTGATGACTGCGGCAGCGCCAGTATCGAACACTCGCTTGCGGCCAACTCATCATGAGGAAGCCCACTGTATGCTATCCGGTTGCCATTTTCTGGCACATGCCAGTGCGACAAACTGCTCAATTGGGGGATTGAAACGCCATTTCGCCACCTCGATTGCACGCTCGCCATTGCGGTATCGGGATGCTCACCGCGATGCTTTCAAATACGCCCGCAAGCCGTGCGTCAGCACAAACGGAAACACGCTCGCATGGTCCTCGTCCTCGAACACGCGCAAGCGCGTTTTCAAATTCGGGAACTTGCGCGATGTCAGTTTTCCATCGAACTCGCGCAAATCGGCCAGCATGTCGGCCTCTTCTTCCGAGCGCGAACGCTTCTTGCCCGCCGCCAGTTTTTCCAGGCCGCCGATGCCGAAGAACACGGACGCGGGCAAGTCCTTGTGGCTGGCGGCATACGCCTGCTCGCGGTCGAACATGATGCCGGCGTCGTACCACAGCGACGGGCTGCCGAGGATGTAATGCTCGAAGGTGCGCGGTTCGGTGAGCAGAAATTGCAGGCCCAGCAGGCTGCCGTACGAGTGGCCGATAAACACCTTGCGCTGCATGTTGACGCGGTAATGTTGCGCGATGAAGGGAAACACCTCGCCCGAGATGAACTGGCCATACGCCTTCGCTTCACCGAACACCGGCTGGCGCCCCGGCATGTCCGAGCGGTAGTCGTGCTTGCGCGGCGTGGTGGGCGTGTAGTCGCGGCGGCGGCTGTACACCCCGCCATCGCCGTTGGCGTACGACAGGCCCACCACCACCACTTCTTCCATCCCAGCATGCTTGTTCAGGCGCTGCGCGATATTGCGCACGATGGCGAACGAGTAATTGGCATCGACGACGAACAGCACCGGATAGCGTTTATTGCCCTGACGGTAGGAATCGGGCAAGGCGACATACACCTGATAGTCGCGCTTCAGGGCTTGCGCGCGGATGTCGCGCACCTCCGTATTTTCCAGTTCGTAGCTGGCGGGCGCGGCAACTGCGCCGCTGGCCAGGCAGCAAAGGACGATGAGCAAACCGAAAGGTTTCAAGCTGGTTTCTTTCATTGAGATCAAAGTTACTTCGTCGCAGCCGCCGTCAGCTGCACCAGCTTGCGCTCGACAAACGCCTGCAGCTGCGGCGACAGGGTTTGCAAGCCCTTGGCCCGCTCGAACGCCTGGCGCGCCTGGGCCGGGTGGTTGTCGGCTTGCAATGCTATCCCCAGGCCCATCCACCAGACGCTGTTGTCGGGCGCTGTCTGCAGGGCCAGCTGATAGTGTTCGGCCGCTTCGCGGTAGCGCTGCTCGCGCTGCAGCACGCCGGCCAGGAAGGCGCGGTAGTCGCCGTTGTCGGCAGCATGCGGCAGGCTGCGCATGAGAGTATCGAGGGCCGCCGCACCGCCGTTGGCTTTGTCCAGCTGCAAGCGGGCCAGCATCATCGCCTGCGCCGGCTGTTTCGGGTCCAATGCCAGACTCAGCTGCAATTGGCGCGCCGCCTCGTCAGGGCGCTGCGCTTCGAGCAGCAGGCGCACCAGGGTTTCGCGCGCGCCCTGGTGGCGCGGGTCCAGCTGCAGGGTGTGCTGCAAGCCGGCCAGCGCTTCCGAGACGCGGCCATCCTGCAACTGGCCCAGCGCGCGCCGGTAGTCATTCTCCACGCGCTGCTGCGGCGTGACTTGTTTGCCGTCAAGGATACGTTCGCTGGCGGCGGGAACGGCCGTCTTTACGACGGGCGCCACGGCAGGCCTGGCGGGTTTTTCCGTGATGCGGCGCATTTCAGCAGCACGCAGCCTGGCTGGCGCGACCGTCTCCTCGGCCTGTAACACCGGCTCGGGTGCCACCGGCGCTGCAGCGACCGGCGCCGGCGCAGCGACTGGCACTGGCACTGGCACTGGTGCAGGCGCAGACACCGGCACGGGTAGCGGCGCCGCCACCGGCAGCGGCGTGTTGGCCACGCTGACCAGCACGGGCGGCACGGCCGGGCGCTTCAGGTAAACCCAGCCCAGGGCGATGGCGGCCGCCGTCAGGCCGGCCGCGCCGCCGAAGACCAGCGCGCGCGGCAGGCCCCGCTCGCGTTCGGGCACGGAGCGGATGCCGGCCGCGTCGCCGCGCCCATCGGGGGTGCCGCGCGCATCGAGGTCTTGCAACATCTTGTTAATCAGGCTCATCTACAGGCTCATCTTCGTCATCGGTTCAATAAGGTCCAGCTCACGCCGCAGGCGGCGGCCAGCACGCCGGTGCCGGCCAGCCACGGCCATGGCCGCTGCCAGAAGCGGCGCGGCTTGCTGGCCAGGGTATCGCTGGCGGCCAGCGCCACGTGGCGGCCGCTGACCTGCTGCCGGCCTTCGCCGTACGCCACCATCAGCGCCTTGTGCGCCATGATGTTGATCAGGCGCGGGATACCGCCGGAAGCCTTGTACAGCTTGCTCACGCCGCCACGGCTGAACAGGCGCGCGCCATCGAAACCGGCCACGCGCAGGCGGTGCGCCACATAAAAATCCACGTCGTCGCGCGACAAGGGGCCCAGGTGATAGTGAAAGGTGATGCGCTGCGTCAGCTGGCGGATCTCCGGCAGGGCCAGCTTGACGTCCAGCTCGGGCTGGCCAAACAACACGATTTGCAACAGCTTGCGCTTTTCCGTTTCCAGGTTCGTCAGCAGGCGCAAGGCTTCCAGGCTGTCGATGGGAATCGCCTGCGCTTCATCCAGGCACAGTAGCACGCGCCTGCCCTGCGCCGCCAGGTTGAGCAGGCGCAAGTTGAGCGACTTGAGCAGCTGATGCTGATCAGCATCTTTCTCCAGCAGTACATCGAGATCGTCCGCCAGCGCCAGGATCAGCGAACGGGGCGGCAAGTTCGGATTCGGGATATAGGCCGTGACGAAATCCGGCCCCAGCGATTGCATGAACTTGCGGCACAAAAAGGTTTTGCCGGTGCCCACTTCGCCAGTGATCTTGATGAAGCCCTCGCCATTGCGCGCCGCCACCAGCAAGGTGTTGAGCGCCTTTTGCGACTGCGGGCCGTTGAAGAAGAAACTGGTATCGGGCGTGAGGCCGAACGGCGCCTCGCGCAAGCCGAAATGGGCCTGGTACATTTAGCGCCGCTCCGATGGGCGGCGTGGGTCGAGCGCCTCGATGCGCTTGCCCGAATCGAGCAAGTCCTCGTTCCAGCTGCTGGCGCCCTCGACGATGGTGGGCTTGATCAGCACCACCAGTTCGCGCTTCTGTATCACCTGTCCCGTGTTGCGGAACAGCGCTCCGAGCACGGGAATGTCGCCCGCACCCGGTACTTGCGAGCGGTCCGAGGTGGTGGCCTGGCGCATCAGGCCGCCGATGGCGACGATACGTCCATCCTGGCTGCGCACCATGCTGTCCATCTCGGACGTGCTGGAGGCGGCCAGCGGCAATTTCAGCGAACCGGCGCTGCCCAGGTCGATTTGCTTGCTGACGGTGGTGACCTGGCTGACGGACGGATGCACGTGCAGGATGATATTGCCCTGCTCGTCGATCTGCGGCGTCACGTCCAGCACCACCCCGGAAAAGAAGGGCTGCAGGGTGACGTTCGGGCTGGAGGTGGTGCCGCCCGCCGTGCCGGTCGACGTCACGGTGGTGCTCACGCCGGTGACGAAGAATTCGTCCGTGCCGATCTTCAGCACGGCCTTCTGGTTGTTCATGGTGGCGATGCGCGGACTCGACAGCACGTGCACGGCGCCTTGCGATTCCAGGAAGGTAATCATGGCGGCAAAGTTGGCGGTCTGGAAAGCCAGGCCAAACATCGAGCCGGCCGCCGTGGCCGCCGAACTCAGGCCAAAACCGCTGCTGGCCGTCAGGCCGCTGCCATTCGTCATGTTCGGCGGCTGGCCGCCGTTGAACGGCAGCGGCGCCAGGGTGCCGCCCGGCTGGATGAAACCCGTCGAGATGCGGTTCGTGTGGCCGCTCTTGATGGAGGCAAACGAGGCCCAGTTGATGCCGGTCTGGAAATTATCGTTCAGTTCCACTTCGAGAATCTTGGCTTCCAGGATCACCTGGCGGTCCACCGACAGCTGCGTCGCCTTCAGGTACAGGTCGACGGCGCGCAATTCGTCGGGCATGCCGCGCACCACGACGACGCCCGACTGCGGGCTGATCACGACCTTGCGGCCATCGGCCGTACCGCCGATGATGGCGCCCAGCGATTCTTTCAATTCCGCCCAGAAATTGCTGTCGGACGTGGTGCTCAGATTGGAACTATCGAGCGCCACCTGGCTACCGGGCTGGCCTGGCTGGCCTGGCTGCTGCGGCTGGTTCTGCGAGCTGGACTGCCCCGACTGGTTATTGCTGGGACCGGCATTACCCACCGATGTCGATGACACGCGCAAATTCGACGTCCCCTTGCGGTTGCCCGTCAGGTAATTGACCTGGAACATGCGGGTTTGCATGGTGAGGGGCCGAATCGCAATGCGCGTGCCATCGACCTTGTAATCATAGCCGTACATCTCGCGCACGGCGTCGAGCGCCTCGAACAGCGTCACATCTTTGAGGTTGGCGGAAATATTGCCCTGCACATCAGGATGCACGAGCATGTTGTAGCGTGTGCCGTTGACCAGCGAGTGAAAGAACTGGCGCGCCGGAACGTTGTTGAACGCAACATTGAAACGCTCGTCGAGCACGCCGCGCGCCTTGGGCAACTGCGCTGCCAGCGCGGACGCCGGCGGCAGCAGCGCGTCTTCCACCGCTGACGACTGCGCCGCCGGGCTGGTGGTGGCCACTGCGCCTGCCACCTGCTCCTTGATCGCATTGTAGGTGTCGCGCTTCACAGGCGCGACGTTGCAGGCGCACAAACCCGCAGCAAGACCCAGGACGCTTGCCCGCTTGCTTATTTCAAATATCTTCCGCATTCCCGCCTTGTGTTTATTGGGTGACATGAACCTGTTTCCTTCGTACATGCATTGCATCATTTGCGTCGACCGTCTGCGGATACAGCCGCAGCGTTTCCAGACTCTTGTCGCGCCGCAGCACCACGCTCGCTTCGCCTATGCTGACGACGACTGCGCCGCCCACCTTGTCACCGGCGCGCACGCTGCGGCCATCGATCACGGCCAGGCGCCGTCCGCCAGGCTGATTGGAAATGAGCACCGATTGCAGCTGCGGCCGCGCCGCACCGGCAGAGGCTGCACTACCCTGGACAGGCGCCGCATCGGGCGGCCGCGTGGGATCGACCAGCGCCTGGGCAAACACCCCCGGCGCCAGGGCCAGCAACGCGCCCGCAAGGAGCAAGCAACGACGGGCGCGCATCACAGCGCGATCCATTTCTCGTCCAGGCTGAGCGTGTACAAGGTCAGGCTCAGCGTGGCATGCGGGTACTGCTCGACTTGCATATTGAGCTTGCCCCAGAACACATGGGACGGCATGGCTTCCACGGCATCCATATAATTCACCATATCCAGATAACTCCCACGCAATACGATTTCCACACCATGACGGTATAGCACGGCCGGCGCCTGCGCCGGCTCGGCGTCCGCTGGCGACTGCCCTGCAGGCGCGGCGGCAGATGCGGACGCCGCCGCCTTGCTGGCGACATGGCCGCCCTGCCCCATGGCGCCGGATGGCAGGGTGGCCAGCGACACCAGGCGCAAGCTGGCCTGCTGTTTCAGCAATTGCTGCAGCATCGGTACGATGCGCTCGGGTGCCACCAGGCCATTTTGCGTCGATTGCAGGGCCTGGCGCATCTGCTGGACTTCTTGCCTGATCCGTTCGAGCCGGACGCGGTCCTGCAAGTTGGGGTCGGCCGCATGCGCGGCCATCCTTTGCGCCATCTCGGCATCGATGGCCGCGACGGCCTGCTGCCGCTGGGCAATCGTGTCGGCCAGCGCCTTGCGCTTGTCCAACTGCGGATTGACGAACAAATACACCACCATGAAAATCAGCAGCGCGGCACTGGCGCCAAAGACCATGAGCCGTTCCCGCACGCTGAGCGCATCAAATTTCAGCGCAAATTGTTGCCATTGCTGTTTCATTGTTTGACCGCCCCTGCGCCGCTGGCGGGTGCCGCCGACGATTGCAAACTGAATTCGATAAAGCGCGGCGCCGATGCTGCACCCGGCAATGCCGGCGCTGGCACGGCGGCCTGGGCAGGAAGCTGCGCGGTCGCCATGTCCAGGCGCGCGAACGATTTGCCCTGCAATGCCGATTCCCTGGACAAGGCGCTGATGTACTGGGGCAGCAAGTCTGCTTGCACGACGCGCCCCTGCAAGCCGATCTCGATTTCCTTGCCGGCGCCGGCGATGCTCGCGCCCGTCAGCCACAAGCCATTGACCCTGGCGCGCGCGAAGGCGCGGAAATAATCGGCATAACCGTGTGTATTGCCCAGTGCGCCGCCCTGCAGAATTTGTCCGGCTTCCAGCAAGGCGCTGCGGTCAGCCTCTGCCTGGCCCAGCGCGCCCGCGATCAGCGGGTCCTTGCCGGGCACGGGAAAGCGCGCGAACACATCCGCGCGCCGCGCCTCGCGTGCATCGAGCACGACCTTGGCGTCGGCCGCCGTCCGCTCCAGCGCGGCCACCTGGCGCGCGCCGAACCAGACCACCGCGGCACTGGCGGCAAGGACCAGCCCCAGGCCCTGCAGCAAGCCCCGCGCCGACAGCGCCTGCTTGCGTTGTTCAAACGCCGGGTTGAACAGATTGATTTGCTGGCTCACGCTGGGATCTCCTCCTGCCGCAGGGCAGCACCCAGGGCCAGGAAAAAGCGCGTCTGGCCGACAGCACTCAACAGGTCAGGCACCCTGGAAAAATCAAACAGGGCCGTCAGATCCAGCGCCTCGACCGGCATGTACAAATTGTCCGCCAGGTAAGCATGCAGGCCGTCGCTGCCGGTCGGCGCCAGGACCAGCCTGGCAACGGAAATAAAATGGAATTGACGGTCGAAATGGTCAAACGAACGCTGCAATTCCAGCGTGATCTTGTCGTAATACTGCTGCCGCTGCTCGTCGCTGGTATCGGCCAGCTGCGCCACGGTCACGTCGATGCGGCGCGCCAGGTACAGTTCGCCATCGAACGTCACGGTCAACAGCCCCCCTTCGCCATCGAAAGACAGCATGGCCAGGCCGCGGCCCGGCGTTTCCATCAAGCCCGCGATATTTCGCTGGGCCATTTCCGGGATATCGATGACCGACAGGCCGATCTTGCATTCGCCATACAGCGCCTGGCGCTGGAGCACGGCATTGTTGCGCGCCGCGACGGCGAACAGCGATTGCGCGCGTCCCGGCCCGTTCTTGTCGGCTGGAATATCGATGACATCGACGGTGGCGTCGGCCGCCGGAAAGTCGAGCATGTCCTTCAGGCGCCAGCGCACGGCGGTCTTGAGCTCTTCCGGCGGCACGTTCGGCGCGTCGAGCGTGAGTATCTGATACTCGCCCGCGCCGAGCAAAGTGGTGTTGCGATACGACTGGGCATGCAGATCGCGATGCATTTTTTCCAGGGTCGCCGCCGCCAGCGGCTTGCGTCCGGGATACATGACCGCCGCCTGCACCAGCGGCTTGTCGTCCGCGCGCCGCTTGACCACGGCAGCACACACACCTTCCGCTGAGAATGAGGTCGCCAGCCAACCCTCGTGTTTTTTTGCTTTTGCGAATAAACCCATGCCACCGATCCAGAGAATGAAATGCGACGACAGCGGTGCCGTCCGAATGATGCATTGAATCAATTTTAATTCATAGCAGGTATGAACAGGCTAAAAAAGAAACAATTGACAACATATTTTCAGGAAAACACCACGATTGTCACGACGCGCCGGAAAATCGCCGCCCCTTCACGCCCCTTCAATATATTTCGCGCATGAAGAACACGGGCTCGCTCTTGAATGCGCCTATGGTTTCGCGCGCCTGTCCCGGCAGGTACGGTATCAGCGACTGTAGCGTGAGCGTCGCTTTTTTCTTCACGGGTGCGGCGGGTTTGGCCATCAGCACGCTGCCGCCGCCATGCAGCAGCAAGCCGCTGTCGAGCGGCAAGGTGCTCGCGGCTGGCAACTGCACATCCGTCAGGTTGAGATAATCCTTCAAGACAAACGTCTTGCGCAACAGGGCCGTGCAATTGTCCAGCGTATTGGCGGCATACGCGCTGCCGTTCCAGTATTGCGCGACCAGGGGCACCAGCAGCGCACGCTGTTCCGAGCCATACATATTGTTGATGCGCAGGCGGCCATGGCGCAGCCGGGTATCGCCGATGGCGACGCTGGCGGCGGGTGCGACCGCCAGGCCATTCACGCTGGAAATGAGCGCGCCGTCGCTGTCGCTGATGCCCACCACCAGCGAAAAATCGTCGTACGGGCCATCCTGGCCGCTGGCCAGACGGTCAAAGCTGTGCAGTACCGTGATGCCGGTCGCGCCGCTGGGAATGGCCTGCAGCAGGCCAGGCGCGGCGAGCGTGATGCTGCCCGCGCCGGCAGTGCCGGCCTGTACCGTGTAGATGGCGCCGTCGCCGCCGAACTTGATCAGTTCACCCGCCGACAGGCCGCCGCTACCGGCCACCACCACTTGCGTGCTGCCGGCGGCATACGCGCCACCATCGGTCGTATAGGAACGCCCGCTGCGCCCCTGGCTCCACACAAAGGCGGGCAAGGCTGGCGCCAGGCGGCCGATGGACAGTGCCGCGCCGGCATTGCCCGCGCCCACGCTGACGCTGGCGAGTCCGGGATAGGCGCTGCCGTAGCGCGCCAGAATCTGGTTGCCCTTGCTCAAGGCCGTCGCGCCCAGCACGACGCCCAGTTCGCGCTGGCCCAGGTAGGTGAAGTCGCCGCAGGCCGCCGTCAGCGCACCCGTGAGCGCGTAGTGGTCAGGAAAAAAGCGGCCAAAGACGGGGGCCGGGGTCTGCGCCT
This sequence comes from Janthinobacterium sp. 64, assembly GCF_002813325.1. Taxonomy (NCBI): domain Bacteria; kingdom Pseudomonadati; phylum Pseudomonadota; class Betaproteobacteria; order Burkholderiales; family Oxalobacteraceae; genus Janthinobacterium; species Janthinobacterium sp. 64. Next base: position 1,373,799 of record NZ_PHUG01000001.1, read on the forward strand.
GGTTGGCGATATTGCAGCCGAACTTGCCATTCACGGCCGTCGTGCTGCTGCTGCCGATCACGCAGTCGCCAGGCTGGTCGACGCTGGTGTAGGCATTGTCGAGCACCGCCTCGGGCAGCATGCGGAAGGTGCCGACATCGCCGTACGTCACGCCGCTGTTGCTGGCCAGGCCGCTGGCCAGCACCGCCTGCCCCAGCGGAAACGGGCTGGCATTCGAGGCCGACGCGAGGCGGTCGGTGTAGTCGGTGACACTGAGGAAGCTGGTGATTTTCTGGCCGGCCATGGAATTATCGACCAGCGGCGTGCCGTTATAACCGGCCGCCGCGGCAGCGGCCAGGGTAAACTGGGCGCCCGCCGCCAGGCTGGGCGTACCGCTCAGGGCGCTATTGCTCATGTTCGAACTGAGCGTGAACTGCTGCGGCCGGACGGCAAAGCTGTCGGTCGAGCAGCCCACGTTGGCCGTGCCGCACTCGGCCGCGGTGCAAGTGACGCGCACGCGCACATCGCGGTAGGCGCTGTACCTGGGCGCGACGGCACTGAAGGCGCTGGCAGCGATGCTCACATTCGCGCTCGAATAGCCGCCCGTGAATGCCACCAGGCCCAGCGGAATCACGGCCGTCTGGCTGGCCGGGCAGTTATTCGCCCCCAGCGCCACCCCGGTAGCGGTATTGGCCAGCAAATCCACCGTGGCCTTGCCATTGAAGTTCGTTTCCAGGCTGGCGTCCGTTTTCAGCTTGACCAGGTCGAGCTTGAAGGCCGTGTCGGCCAGCTTGGTATTCAGGCGCGCATAGGTCAGGCTGCTGGTGCTGGGCACGCAACGGGGCGAGGTCGCCTCGCAGGCGTTGAAGCGGGCCACGGCGCACGCCTTGATCACCAGCGACTGGTCTTCCTGCTCCGTGAACTGCCCATCCGTCACATTCACGCTGACGGTGGCGGCCGTGCCGCTGCTCAGACCAAACACGGCCTGGTACTCGCCGTTGAACAGATAGGTCGCCACGCCGTCGTTCAGCGTGCCATTCGACAGCACGCCATAGCCCGCGATCAGGGCCCAGTCGCCGATGCCGTTCGAGGTCGTCAGCAGGATTTGCGTGGTGTTGTTCGGCATCACGATATTGTTGTGATTGACGTCATGCGCCGTGACCGTGACCGTGCTTTGCTGGCACGTCAGGCCCGACCCCGTATTCGTCACCGCGTAATGGCTCAGGCAGCCGGCCTGGCTGAGATTCTGGTCGCGCTGTACCAGCGCCAGGCCGCCCTCGTAATTATAGGCACGCAATTCGTCGATGGCGCCATCGGTGGAATTGCCGCTGCCGCTCTGTCCCGTCACCGCGCTGCGGTTGTCGCCAATGAACAGGCTGCCGATGCGCGGCGAGACCACCGCCGCGGTGGTAAACGCCGACTCCTTTTGCAGCACGCCATCGACGTAGATGCGCAGGCGGTCGCTATTGGCTGCCGCCAGCGCATTGAAGCTCCAGCTCACGGCGATATGCTTCCAGGTGCCGGCGGGCACGCTATTGGCAGCCGTTTCCACCACGCGCACGTTGCCCAGGCTGTCCGTGACGACGAAGCGCAGGGCGCCCGTGCTGCGCCGCACGAGAAAAAACCACTCGTTGTTGATCTGCGTGGCGTCGAGCAGTTGCGCATCGCGCGTGCCGCTGCCGGACCAGGCCGTATTGGCCTTGTACCAGAAGGTGATGGTGCCGGCGCCGCCCATGGTGGCGGGCACCGACAGCCCGCTGTCGACCGCGGCGATGGCGGCGGCGCTGGTATTGAGGGGGAAACTGGCGGCGCGGCAGACGCGGCCGGCAGCGATCGTCTGCGCGCCGCCCAGCACCGTGCCGTCGCGCCCGTTGCCACTGGTATCGGACACCTGCCCGGGTGTATTGTTCCAGCTGGGCTGCTCCATGCGGTACTCGACCACGGGGCGGGGAATGTAGAACTTGATCGCCGAATTGGTGACCGGAAAACCGGTTTGCGGCGTGTCGTAATCGTTGCTGTCGGCTTGCCAGCCGATCTGTCCCAGCTTGGCGGAAGGTCCCGCCACTGCCGTGCCGTACTGGTAGATGAATTCGCCGTTTTCCTGCAAGATCAATTGCAGGCTGTAAGAGCCAGTGGTAGTGGTGCCAGTGGTCCATTCCGGCACATTATTCCAGGTCACCACGAAGCTGCGGTACGGCGCCGTGCCGATGGTGGCGTAGCTGACGTAACAAGTCAGGCGGCTGGCGCAGGCGGTACTGTAGGTGGGCAGTTCCAGTTTCGAGGTGGGATCGAGGTCGTTGCCATAGATGCGCATGGTGTAGTTCAAGCTGCTGTCCGGATACGGCAGCGTCTGCACCGGGCTGCCGTAGCCGCAGGTGACATTGTTATTGAACTGCACCCGGCCATTCGTCATCACGCGCAAGGTGGTGAAGGCCACGCCCGAATACATGAAACTGAACCCGATGGGCAAGGCATCGCTGAGCGTGTCGTCGAGGATGGGCGGCGAGGTACCGCAGCCGGTGGAACCGTTGAATCTGTAGGGCGTGGTGTTATAGCCAAGCTTGGCATGATTGCTGGCGTCGATCCAGCTGTAGGCAAAACTGGTGTTGGCGTAGGTTGCCGCCTGGACCGGCGCGCAAGCAAGCAGGGCCACAACGGCTATCCATACGGCGATGAGTGCCTGCATATTGTTCCTTGAGAGTAGCGTATTTAAAACTCGGCCTGCACGACGCGCTGCACATAATCGGGATGGTTGGTGGCATTGGCAGTGGCGCACACGCCACCCACAGGCTGGTTGCAGGCGGTCGCAATCACCTGGAAACGGGGCAATGCGCCGGCCGCCTGCGTGCAGCGCACGGTCACGCTAAAGCCGCTCAGTGCGCTATTCGCGGGCAAGGCAAAATCGCGGCTGGCTTCGCAACTGCCGTTGACGCGCTGCCGGTACACGCCCCACTCCATGCCGGCGCGGGCCGCCTGGTAGGCGCGCGCGCCCTGCACGTCCAGCGCCGACTCGGCATGCTGCATGGTGGAAATGGAGAGCAGCGCCACGCCCAGCGCGGACAGCACCACCAGCAGGAAGATGGCGGTGACGATGCTGAAGCCGCGCGCCGGACGGCATGGCCGGCACCGCTGCGGCATGGAAGATAGGGATAGTCTCATGGCGAATTATTGACCTGTGCCTGTTGCACCAGCGTGATCTGGCCAGCGTTGCCGCCGGGTGCGCCCAGGGTCAGGCTGACACTGACCAGGCCGCGCTGCAGGTTGGGCAGCGTAGCGAAGGAAAAGTCGCAACGGGCCACCTGATTGGCCATCAGCGCCGCAGACGGCGCGCCGGTCAGCGCCGCTGTGCTCACCGGTTGGGCGGGCTGGATGTCATAGCCGGCATAGCGCGTCAGCGTGCCCGTGCCATTCGCATTCGGCGCGCAATGATAGGTCACGACGGTACTGACCACCTGGAAACGATAGCTGAGGGAAGGCATGGAGGGTGTTTGCGCGACAAAGGGGTTCTTGACCAGCGTGACATCGATGCCGCTGATGGAAGCGACCTGGGCGCGGTTGCACTGCCCGCTGCAATCATAGGCGTCCACAGGAGGCTGATCGCCCAGATTGTTGACGACGATAAAGTCGCCGGGAACGATGGTTTGCACGCCGGACGGCGCAGCGCCGACGATGGTAAATACATCCAGGTTGCCCGGCGTGAGGGGATCGAAGGCCAGCACATTGCCCGGTATCGTGTTCGGGTCGTCTTCCGACAGATAGCGCCCGCCCGTCTTGGTCAGCAGCAGCTCCAGATACTTCCCATCGGGCGTCACGCGCACGCTGTTGGGCAAGGCCAGGCGCACGTCGCGCGTGATGCGCCGCGATGCCAAATCGGCCGCGTCCGCCAGTTCGGCGCGGGCGCTGACATCGAGGTAACTTTGTATGGGGGCACGGATGAACACCGTCACCATGCCGGCGACGATGGCCGTAATGACGATCACCACGATCAGTTCGATCAAGGTGAAACCACACTGCCGGGGGCGTAAAGAAATCATCATGGCACGGCATTGCCTGCGTAGCGCGTGCGGTAGCCGGCCAGCACGAGCTGTTGATTCGCGCCATACGTCACGGTGACCGTGATGCGCAAGACATTCATGTTGACAGGCGGGGCGTCCGAAGGCAGCATGGCGCCGGCCGGCCCCAGTCCCGCGTCGGGGCTGATGGCCACGCTCACCTTATAGCCGTCAGGAAGCAATTTTCCGGCCACGTCCTCCTTGTAGCTCACGGCAGTGTTGAAGGCACGCACATAGTCGCTGACATTGTAATACGGCCGCCCCGTGGCGGGCACCGTCGCGCTGACATTTTGCGGCGTGTTGCAGCCGGTGGGATTGGTGGCACTGTCGAACGGTGCGGCATTCGTCGCCACATCGGCGGCCGGATCGGCGAGCGGGTCGCAAAACGTAAACCGTGCCCCTTCGATCTCATCGAGCATGGCTTCGGCGATGGCCAGCGCCTGCTTGCGCAATTGCGGATCGGCGCTGCTGGCCGTGGTGCGCGTAAAAATTTGCAGCAGGCCCACCACGGCGATGCTGACCACCACGATGAAAATGACAAGCTCGATCAGGGTCACGCCGCGCTGCCCCGGCCCGCGCGCCGCCATGGCGACGCCCTTAGTAGTGGACATAGCCCGTTTCCCCTTCGACGATGATGTTGCGCGTCATGCCGCCGTCCTTGATACCGATGCTGATGCGCGCGGGAAAAGTCGATACGGGTTCGGCGTCGGCCGCCTTGAACGGGCGGCCCAGGGCATTGAAATAAAAAGCGGCGATGTCCAACGGCGAGCTGTAGCTGATCTTGCCGGGTGCCGCTTCGCACAGCCATGCCGTGGTATTGGCGCAAGCGGTCAAGGTGGCTTTGCGGCCGCTGTTGCCGCCCGCAGGCGGCAAGACGCGGTTGGCCGCGTCGCAGGCAGTATTGAAACACAGGGCCATGCGGGTGCCGTCGAGCTGCACGAAGACGGGACGGTTTTGCGCGATCGCCAGTTTTTGCGCATAGCGCAGCATGCTCACGTTTTGATCGGCAAAGCTGCGCGCATCAAAACTGTCTTGCCGGAAGAAACGCGGCATGGCGACGGCTGCCAGCAGGCCTCCCACCACCAGCACGGCAATCAGCTCGACCAGGGTGAAGCCGCGCTGCCGCCGCCCACGGCTGGCAGGCCCGGCAAACATCAAACCTGCTGCAGACAGCATCGTGGACACCTGTGGCAATGAGCGGCATGCCGGAAGAAACATGCCCTGAAGAATGAAAAACGCCTGGCAAGCCAGGCGGATCGCCTGCGGCGCGCATGGCCGCAGCAGGCGGAGCTTACGTCATCAGCAATCTGTCTTGGCAGCGGCAGCGGTCGGCGCGGGACCCACCAACGCGGCCGCAGTGGCCGAGGCGAGCGTATAGGTAAACGCGCATTTGAGATGGTCGGCATCGGCGGCGATCGAGACGGGGCCCGTTCCCGAAAATTCGTAGTCATCCAAACCACCAGCCGCCACTACGATGCCGGCAGCGTCAGGATAGCCATTCGTCATGGTGATGTCCTGGCCTTCCATCTTCACTTTGACGGGCGCGGTGGTGGGTGAGCCATCGACCAGCCATTGTGCGTGAGCCAGGGAAGAAGCGGCCTGTACTGAGGCGCGGGCGCCGTTGACTTTCGCCAGGCGGGCGTCGGACGACAAACTGCTAAAACGGGGAATCGCGGTGGCCGCGAGGATGCCCAGGATGACGATGACGACGACTAACTCGATCAGCGTAAAGCCCGCTTGGCTACCTTGTTGAAAACGACGAATTGACTGCAGTTTCATGCTGATCTCCAAAAAATCAAAAAAACAATGCTGGCAAAATTTGCCGGCAGAATAGAAAAGCTATTTCAGCCCGCCCGCCTCGCCCAACTGTATCAGCGCCACCTGCGGCGCATCAACCGGCGTTGAGGGCTGGGTCCGGGTAGCGGACGCTTGCCGCAAGCTTACCTTGAATCGAAGCAACTCGGAATAGCTGGCACCGAAACTGTTGCTTCGATTTAATATATATATCAATTCTGCATTACTTCTATCAAAAAACCAATGACTTTGGGGAAGTTTTTCCATCTCCGGCGCGCTATAGGCGCCCAAATAATTGGCCGGCTTCTCAGCCAGCCAATCGATGGGGTTTTGCCCCGCCAGCGCCGGTAACTGGTTTTGCCGGTCGGACGCATACAGTTCCAGCACCTGCATGCGCAGCCCCGTGCGCAGCGCCAGCAGCGTTTGCTGCACGGCAACCCGCTCCGCTTCCTGCTGGACTACCTCCATTCGGCCCAGCAGCACGACCGCCAGCACGGCGATGACGGACGCCACGACGGCCAGCTCAAACAAGGTAAAGCCGCGCTGCCTTGCCTTGCCAGCCAAGATGTTGTTTTTTGACGCAATGCGCGGCCTCATTTGTGCAGGGCCACCTTGCCCAGGTCCCACACGGGCAGGAAGATACCCAGCGCCAGCACCAGCACCATGGCGCCAAGAAAAGCGATCAGGATGGGTTCGATCTGCGCGGACAAGGTCTTCAATTCGTAATCGACTTCGCGCTCGTACATCTGGGCGATTTCATCCATCAAGTCATCGAGCGAACCGGACTCTTCACCGACGGCGATCATTTGCAGCACCACCGGCGTGAAGACGCCTGCCGCCACCGAGGTGCGCAAGATGCTGTCGCCGCGCTCGACGCCGTCGCGCATCTGCTCGACGCGGGCGCACAGATAGGCGTTATCCACCGTCTGCGACACCACCGTCAGCGCCTGCACGATGGGCACGCCGCTGGTACTGGACAGGGCGAAGCTGCGCGCGAAACGCGCCATCGTGCCTTTCAGGATGATCTTGCCGGCGATAGGAAATTTCAACTTGTAGCGATCCCACGTATAGCGGCCAGACACGGTGCGCAGCCAGGCCTTGAATCCGGCGATCGCGGCGATCGTCAGTACCAGCAGCAAAGGCCAATACGCCACCATGAACGCCGACGTGCCGATCAGGATGCGCGTCATCAAGGGCAGTTCGGCATTGAAGCTGGCAAACACTTTCACGAACTGGGGAATCACGAACATATTGACGATGACCATGGCGATGATCATCGCCGCGATCACGAAGGTGGGGTAGCGCGTGGCCGACTTCACGCGCGCGCGCATGTCGCGGTCGAACTCCAGGTGGTCGAACAATCGCAGGAAGACTTCATCGAGGCGCCCCGTCATTTCGCCCACGCGCACCATCGACAGGTAAAACGGCGTGAACACCGTGGGGTGGCGCGCCATGGCGGCCGACAGTTCGCGGCCCGCGTCGAGCGATTCGCGCACATCCTTGATGATGCGCCCGAACGCGGGGCTGATGGCGGACTCCTGCAGGCCGGCCAGGCCGCGCATGATGGGCACGCCCGCCTTGAGCAGGGTGTACAACTGGCGGCTGAACAGCTGCACATCCATCGAACTGACTTTTTTCTCCGTCAGTTTTTGCCACCAGCCGATATCGGCGCCGGTAGTGGCGGCTTTTTTGGTCACCAGGATTTCCACCGGCGTCGCGCCGGTGGAAAACAACTGGTCGGCCACGGCGCCGCTGTCGGCGCCTTCCATCACGCCGGTCAGCAGCTCGCCGCTGGCATTGCGTGCCTTGTAGGAGAAAAATGGCACCTCAATCCTCGCTCTGGTTGCTGATGCGCATCGCTTCCATCACCGTCGTGCGTCCCTGTACCACCAGCTGCACGGCGTGGCGGCGCAGGGTGTCGCCTGCCATCTGCGCCGTCGCCACCTTCATGAAGTGGGACGGATCGGCATGGTTGGCGGCATCGGCCACGGCGCGCGTGATTTCCAGCAATTCGTACACGCCCGTGCGGCCCCGATAACCCATGCCATTGCAATGCGAACAGCCCTTGCCATGGAAATACTGGTTGCGCTCGACCAGCTCGCCCAGTTCCAGGCGCAGCCATTCGTACTCGTTCGGCGTGGGCACGTAGGGCGTGCTGCAGCTTTCGCAGATCACGCGCACCAGGCGCTGCGCCAGCACGGCTTGCAGCGAGCTGCCCACCATGTAGCGCGGCACGCCCATGTCCATCAGGCGCAGCGGCGTGCTGATGGCGTCGTTGGTGTGCAGCGTCGACAGCACCAGGTGACCCGTCATGGCGGCGCGCAGGCCAATTTGCGCCGTTTCCTGGTCGCGCATCTCGCCGACGAGCACGATATCGGGATCTTGCCGCAGGGCCGAGCGCAGCACGCGGGCAAAGCTCAGCTCGATCTTCTCGTTCACTTGCACCTGGTTGATGCCGGACAAGCGGTACTCGACCGGGTCTTCCACCGTGATGAGCTTTTTTTCCACGGAATTGAGTTCGGCCAGGGCGCAGTACAAGGTCGTCGTCTTGCCGCTACCGGTCGGCCCCGTCACCAGCACCAGGCCGTTCGGGCGGTTGACGATGGCGCGGAAACGTTCCACCAGCTGGGGCGGCATGCCGATGGCGTCCAGGCGCAAGGTCGTGCCGCCCTGGTTCAACAACCGCATCACCACCGATTCGCCGTATTGCGTCGGCATGGTGGAAATACGCACGTCGATGCGCTGGTTTTTCACGCGGATGGCGAAGCGGCCATCCTGCGGCAAGCGTTTTTCGGAAATATCCAGGTCCGACATCAGTTTTAGCCGCAGCGCCAGCGAACTGGCGATCTTGCTGTCCGCTTCCGTCTGCAGGTGCAGCACGCCGTCGATGCGGAAACGGATCTGCAGCCGGCCTTCCTGCGGTTCGATGTGGATGTCCGAGGCGCGCACCTGCGTGGCATCCTCGAACACCGATTGCAGCAGCTTGACGATGGGCGCCTCTTCCAGGCCCGGATTGGCGGCCAGCGCGCCAAAGTCGACGGACACGTCGCCCAGGTCTTGCTCCAGCTCGCGCGTCAGGGTGGAAATATCCTCCGTGCGGCGGTAGATGCGGTCGATGGCGGCCAGCACTTCCGTTTCATTGACAACAGCGAGCTCGATATGGCGCTTGACCAGGCGCGAGATTTCATCGTACGCGAACAGGTCGGTGGGATCGGACATGCCGACCAGCAAGCCCTCGCGCCGGTCTTCCAGCACCAGTGCGCGGAAGCGCCGCGCCTGGGTTTCCGGCAACAGCCGCACCAGTTCCGGATTGATGTTGAAAAATTTCAGGTTGATGTAGGGAATGTCGAGCTGGCGCGCCAGGGCGCCCGAAATCTGCTCTTCCGTGACAAAACCGTGCTCGACAAAAACGCGGCCCAGCTTGCGCCCCGAGCGCTTCTGTTCCGTCAAGGCCTGTCCCAACTGTTCTTCCGTCAGCAATTTCTGCTGCACCAAAATTTCACCGAGCCGGACTTTCTCTGGCCTTGCCATGCTTGCTCCTCGACAGATGCTTCAGACGATGCACACCAGCGGCGTGCGGGGGTATTTTATTCCAGAACCTGTTGTTTCTTAAAGAAAATACATTCCGTGGCTTGATTTTCGCGCATTTCAACACTCCGAAAGGAAACACTTGCCGCCCGTGCGCGCGCATGGCACTGCCTTTCGGCGAGCACGGGCAGCGTGCTGGCGAACGTACCCGATGGCAATGCCGGTGCTATCATTGCCCGCACCGCCGTGTTTTTCTGATAAGGCAGTCACTTTCAAAGGAATACCATGTCATTGCACCGTCAATTCATCGTCTCCCTGGCCGCCGCCAGCGCCTTGCTGGCCGGCAGCGCGCAAGCCCAATACGTGGGGCCGACGGCCGGCCCTACCGCGCCCAGCAGCGTAGCCGCCATCCTGAAAAATCCCGTCGATGACCAGGCTGTCGTGCTGCGCGGCCATTTGCTGCGCAAAGTGAGCAAGGAAAAATACACCTTCTCCGATGGCACGGCGGAAATCCGCGTGGACATCGACGACAAGGTCTTCATGAACCGCAAGATCGACGCCAAAACCCAGGTGGAAATCCGTGGCGAAGTGGAAAAAGACTTCATGGAAAGCCCGGAAATCGATGTCGACGTGCTGACCGTCGTTCCGTAAGCTGCATTGCCATCCCGCCGCCACGGCGGGATCGGTGTCACCCCTCTTCTGTATACCTTGCACAAGCTTTTTTCCATTCAAGAAGCTAGGCTTGTCAGCGCAATCAATTTCGTCTAGCATCTTTTCATTCAAGGTCAGCCAGCGCCTGCGTGAGCCTGCCTGTCGACTCATCCATTCTGGGAGCTTTCCGGGTGCAAGATTTGCCTTCGATACGCTCAAGAATTTCATGGCTGGTGCTCGCCTGGGTCATGCCGACGGCGCTCGTGTTTCTGCTGCTCGTGGCGCAAAGCTACACACGCGAACGCGAGCATGTCGTCAGCGAAACGGCGCAGGCGGCGCGGGCAGTCGCCGCCGCCGTCGAACGCGACCTGCACGGCGCCCAGATGGCCGCGCGCATCCTCGCCGCCTCGCCCGCCCTGCAGACGGACGACATCGGCGCCCTGCGCACTCTGGCCGACAGCCTGTTGCAGCCAGGCCTGGCCTTCATCGTCTCCGACGCCAGGGGACGCCAGTTGATCAATACGGCCCTGCCCGCCAACCAGGCACCGCCCCCCTTGCCGCAAAAATGGGCCGCCAGCATGGAACGCACGCGCGAGTACGGCAAGCCGCGGCTGACCAGCCTGCTCATGGCGCCGGACGAGGTGCCGCGGCTGGCGCTGAACCTGCCCTTGCCGCGTGCCCAGGGGGCTGCCCATGTGCTGACGGCGCTGTACCCGCCCGACTACCTGCCCGTGCTGCTGCGCGAACTGCACCTGCCTGCCTACCTGGGCGCGGCCATCATCAATGCCGACGGCATCAACGTGGCGCGCACCCTGGCGCCACAGCGCTACGTGGGCCAGCGCAGCGTGGCGCCCCTGCTGGAACAGATACGCCAGGCGCCCGAGGGCGTGCTGCGCCATGCCACCCTGGAAGACCTGGACGTCTACACGGGCTTTCGCCGCGCTCCCGACGACAGCTGGACGGTGGCCGTCACCATGCGCACCAGCACGGTGGCCGAGGCGCTGCTGGGCTCGGTAGTCACGGGTTCCGTCATCCTGGCCCTGCTGCTCGGTGCCGGCTTTGCCCTGGCCTGGCGCGTGGGCGGCCGCCTGGCCCGCACCCTGCAAGAACTGACTTTGCAGATCGACGCGCTGGCGCAGGGCAAACCCTTGCTCTCGAACAAGCACGCGGACCGCGAATCGGCCGACATGGCCAGCGCCCTGGGCGCGCTGGAACGCGACCTGCGGCGCCACCGCACGCAGCTTGAAAGCCTGGTGGCCGAACGCACGCTGGCTCTGGAAAAATCCACGCGCCTGCTGGAAACCGTGTACGCGACGGCACCGATCGGCATGCTGTTCGTGGGCCTGGACTTGCGCATCGTCATGATCAACCACTACCTGGCCGCCCTCCACGGCGCCAGCGTGACGCAGCATCTGGGCCGTCCCGTGGGCGCCATGCTGTGCGACGACGCCGTGCGCGCGGACGTGGAGCGCTGCGTGCGCCAGGTGCTGGCGACGGGCATGCCCATCGTCGACATGGAATTGAACGGCCACAGCGGCCGGCAGCGCGAACAGCTGAGTCATTGGATCATCTCGTATCACCCGATTTTCGGTCCGGAACAGCAGTTGCTGGGCGTGTCGGGCCTGTGGCTGGACGTCAGCGAGCGCAAGCGCAGCGAAGCCGAATTTCGCCACTCGAAACATTTGTTCGGCACCATCATCGAAAACATCCCGGCCATGGTCTTCGTCAAGCGCGCCGACAAGCTGAGCTTTGAAATGGTCAACCGCCACGCGGAACTGACCCTGGGACGCTCGCGCGAGCAATTGCTGGGCAAGACCGACCACGATTTCTTCCCGCCGCAGCAGGCGGCCGCCTTCGTCAGCGCCGACCGCAAGCTGCTGGCCACGGGGCAGATGGTGGAAATCGAACAGGAAGCGATCAATACGGCCGACGGCACCACGCGCCACTTCACCACGCGCAAGGTGGTCTTGCGCGACGATGCGGGGCGCGCCAGCCACGTGCTGGGGGTCTCGATCGACATCACGGAACGCAGGCGCGCCACCGAGGTGCTGCACGCCACCACCTGGCGCCTGGAACAGAACGAGCGCTTCATCCGCACCGTCACCGACAACCTGCCCGGCATGGTGTCGTACTGGGGCGCCGATCTGCGTTGCCGCTTCGCAAATAAATTCTATAACGAATGGTTTGGCCGCAGCAGCGCCGAACTGGCCGGCATCCACATGCGCGAATTGCTGGGGCAGGAACTGTTCGACGTGTATGCACACCATGTCGACGGCGTGCTGGCGGGCCGGCCGCAAAGCTTCGAGCGCGACCTGCTCGATCCCACGGGCCAGGTGTGCCACACGTGGACCAACTACATCCCCGATGTCGACGACGGCGGCGGCGTGCGCGGCTTCTTCGTGCTGGCCTCGGACGTCTCTGAACTCAAGCGCACGCAATTGCGCCTGCATGAACTCAACGAGCAAATGGTGCGCGCGCGCGACAAGGCCGAGGCGGCCAGTATCGCGAAGAGCGAATTCGTCGCCAACATGAGCCATGAAATCCGCACGCCGATGAACGCCATCATCGGCCTGGCGCGCCTGCTGGAAGAGTCGCCGCTGGAACGGCGCGAACGCAGCTATGTCGGCAAGATCCAGATGGCCACGCAGTCGCTGCTCAATATCGTCAACGACGTGCTCGATTTCTCCAAGATCGAGGCGGGACAGATGCTGCTGGAACAGCGCCGTTTCCAGCTCGAACGCATGCTGGGCAGCGTCAGCGTGCTGCTGGCCAACAGCGCCTGGGCGCGCGGCGTGGAGCCCGTCTTCGTGCTCGACCCCGGCGTGCCGGACGAACTGATCGGCGACGCCCTGCGCGTGGAGCAGATCCTCCTCAACCTGGTGGGTAACGCCGTCAAATTCACCGCGCATGGCGAAGTGGTGTTGTCCATCGGCATGCTGGCCGAGGATGCGGCCAGCGCCACGCTGGCGTTTTCCGTGCGCGACACGGGCATCGGCATAGCCGCGGCCGAACAGGAACGCATCTTCGACGCGTTTTCCCAGGGCGACAGCGGCACCAGCCGCAAATACGGCGGCACGGGACTGGGCCTGGCCATCTGCCGGCGCATGGTGGAATTGATGGGCGGCACCCTCAGCGTGACAAGCGCGCTGGGCGAAGGTTCCGACTTCCGCTTCAGCTGCCGCTTCGACAAGGCGGCACCACCGCCCGAGCCGCCCGGCAAGAGTACGCCCAAGGCCCTGTCGCTGCTGATCATCGACGACAACGCCAGCGTGCGCGCCATGCTGGCAGACTGGTGCGCGGCGCAAGGCTGGCACAGCCGCAGCGCCGACAGTGGCGCGGCCGGCCTGGCGCTGCTGCGCGCCAGCGCCAGCGGCCTGGACGGCTTGCCGCCGGCCGATCTTGTGCTGCTCGACGCGGCCATGCCCGGCATGGATGGCATTTCCATGCTCACCGAGGCGCGCGCCGACGAACACCTGGCGCTGCCGCCCGTGCTCATGCTGGTGGCCGACCAGGACAGCGAAAACCTCGAACGCCTGGCCGACAGCCTGATGCTGGCCGGCATCGTGTCGAAACCGGCGACCCCGGCGCGCCTGCTGGCGGCCGTCACCGCCGTGCGGGATGGACGCAATGGCCGTAGCGCCCCGTCCGCGCTGCCCGTGTCCACTCCTCTGTCGGGCTTGCTGGAAGGCATGCGCGTGCTGCTGGTGGAAGACAATGAAATCAACCAGGAAGTGGCGCAGTACATCTTGCTGCACTCGGGTGCGCGCGTGGCCATGGCCGCCAACGGCAGGCTGGCCGTCGACATGCTCACCAGCACGCCGCACGCCTGGGACGTGGTGCTGATGGATTTGCAGATGCCCGTCATGAATGGCTATGACGCCACGCTGGCCATCCGCGCGCTGGGCTTGCCGGACTTGCCCATCATCGCCATGACGGCCAATGCCATGCACGAGGACCGCCTGCGCGCGGTTGCCAGCGGCATGAATGCGCACGTGGCCAAGCCCATCGATGTCGACGACATGATCGAGACCCTGACGCGGCTGGTGCCGGCGCCCTTGGGTGCCGATAGCGCCTTGCAAGCAGCCGATGCAGCCACGCAGACGCCGGACCTGCCGGCCACGGTGCCCGGCATCGACCTGGCGGCGGCCCTGCAGCGCTTCGGCGGCGACTACGGCGCCTTCCTGGCCCTGCTCAAGCGGTTTGAGAATTCGCAAGGCGACGCCGTCGAAGAAACACGGCGCCTGCTGGCCGCTGGCCAGACACAGCAGGCGGCGCAGTTGCTGCACCGCGTCTGCGGCGTGGCGGCCAACCTGGGCGCCACGCACGTCGCCAGCCTGGCCGCCGAGGCGGAAAAGGCGCTGAAAACGGGGCCATCGCACGCCACGGCCGCCTTGCTGGGACAGCTGGAACGGGCGATGGCCGAAGTCATCAACGCGACGCGCACCCTGCCCTCGCCCCTGCGGCGCGGCCAGCCGCCAGCTGCCGCGCCCGGCAGCGCACCGCTCGACCTGCACGCCGGCCTGGCCGAACTGCTTGTATTGATCCGCAACAATAACCTGAAGGCGCTGGCGCACTTCCACGCCCTGCACCCCGCCCTGCAACAGTCAGACCGGGAAGCGGCCCTGGCGATGGCAAACGCGATCGAGACCCTGAATTTTTCCGAAGCGGAAAAACTCGTGCTCGATCAGCTGAAACGAGAGGAAAACAAGTGAGCTGGACCAACCTTGCCATGAACGGGCGCATCCTCATCGTCGATGACGCCATGGAAAACATCCAGATCCTGCACCAGTTACTGCGCGAGGAGCACGAGGTGCTGTTCGCCCTGAGCGGCGAGAAAGCGCTGGAAATTGCGCAGAATCAACTGCCGGACCTGATCCTGCTCGACGCCGTCATGCCCGGCATGGATGGCTATGCCGTGTGCAGCGCCTTGCGCGAATCGGCCCTCCTCTGCGCCATTCCCGTCATCTTCGTCACGGCCCTGAACCAACCCGAAGACGAGACACGGGCGCTGGAAGCGGGTGCCGTCGACTTCATCACGAAGCCGTTCAACGCGGCCGTCGTGCGCGCCCGCGTGCGCAGCCAGCTGACCATCAAGCGGCAAGCCGACGCCATGCGCGAACTGTCGCTGACGGACTCGCTGACGGGCGTGGCCAACCGGCGCAGCTTCAACGAGACCATGGACAGCGAATGGCGGCGCTGCGCGCGCGACGGCGTGCCGATGGCCCTCATCATGGCCGACATCGACCACTTCAAGGATTACAACGACACGTATGGCCACCAGGCGGGCGACCTGTGCCTGCAGCAGGTCAGCGCCGCCCTGCGCCGCTGCGCCGTGCGCCCGCCCGACCTGCTGGCGCGCTACGGCGGCGAGGAATTCATCATCCTGCTACCGCAGGAAACGCGCGAAGGCGCCGAGGTGGTGGCCCAGCGCATCCTCGACGAAGTGCGCGCGCTGGAAATTGCCCACGCCAGGTCCAGCGTCGGCCCCCACGTCACCGTCAGCCTGGGCATGGCCAGCGTCATGCCAACGGAAGGCATGGACCCCAGCGCCCTGATCCGCGCCGCCGACGCCCTGCTGTACCGCGCCAAGCATACGGGGCGGGACAGGTATTGCGCGTCGGAGGGGGCGTGAGATTGATTATTTACGGATAGCAGCGCATCAAAAACTCCGCCACGCACACGGGTTTCGCGTCACCTTCCCGCTCCATGGTGACGGCCCAGTTCACTTGCGCGCCTTCCGGCAAGTCCTCGACGGAAAGAATGTCGAGCCGCGCGCGCAAGCGGCTGCCGACGGGCACGGGGGCGGGAAAGCGCACCTTATTCAAACCGTAGTTGATGGCCATGCGGATGCCGGCCATATGCAAAGCGCCCTGCAGCATGGCGGGCAGCAAAGATAACGTCAGGAAACCGTGCGCCACGGTGCAGCCGTAGGGCGACTCGCGCGCGCAGCGCTCGGCGTCCACATGAATCCACTGGTGGTCGTCCGTGGCGTCGGCGAAGGTGTCGATGCGCTGCTGGGTGATGGTGAGCCAGTCGGAGACGGCCACATGCTGCCCCGCCAATGCCTGGAAACCGGCAATGCCGCCGATATCACGCATGGTGTTCTCCGGCAGGACGGCGGCCGAACATGCCCATGCCTTCGACGGTGGTCACCACCTCGCCGTGCTGGTTGCGCACGCTCCACACGGAAATGACGATACCGCGGTCCGGCTTCGACGTCGATGGGCGCACTTCCTTGACCTGGTAGGTCAGCTGCAAGGTGTCGCCGGCTCGCACGGGTTTGAGCCAGCGGATGCTGTCCAGGCCGGGCGAGCCCATGCTGGACGAGTGCTTGAGCAGATTGTCCACCACCAGGCGCATCATCATGCCGCAGGTGTGCCAGCCGCTGGCGATGACGCCTTTGAAGATGGTTTTTTCCGCCGCCGCATGGTCGACGTGAAACGGTTGCGGGTCGAAATCCGTGGCGAAGGCGATGATTTCCGCCTCCGTCACATGGCGCTGGCCCAGGTCGATTTCCAGGCCCTGCGTAAAGTCTTCGAAATACCAATGCTTGGGTTTGATTTCCGTCAATGCGGTCATGCGGCCTCCGTCGGCAAGAAGCCCGGCTGGGCGATAAAGCGCTCGATATGGTGCTCCACGTCGCCCAGGGTCAGGGCGATCATGGAGAGGCGCTTGAAATGGTGGGCGGCGGGCAATTCGTCCGTCACGCCCATGCCACCATGCAATTGCACGGCTTGCTGGCCGACAAATGTAGCGGCCAGCCCGACTCTCGCCTTGGCGGCGGACACCGTGCGGCGGCGCTCAGACGCATCCTCGCTGTCGACCTTGGCGGCGGCCAGCATGGCCATCGAACGGGCTTGCTCCAGGTGGATGAACATGTCGGCCATGCGGTGCTGCAAGGCCTGGAATTTGCCGATGGGCGCGCCGAACTGCTGGCGCGTTTTCAGGTATTCCAGAGTGGCGGCAAAGATGGCATCCATGGCGCCCACGGCTTCCGCGCACAGCAAGGCGGCGCCATAGTCGAGCGCTGCGTCCAGCACGGCCCAGCCCTGCCCCTTTTGTCCGATCAGGGCGTCCTGCCCCAGCACCACTTGCACCAGGGTCACGGTGGCGGCGCGCTGGCCGTCGATGGTGCGGTAATCGCGCACGGAAACGCCGGGCGCGTCAACGGGCACGAGGAACAGCGAAATGCCGTCCGTGTCAGCCTGGCTGCCGCCGCTGCGCGCCGACACGACGAGCGCGCCCGCCTGCGCGCCATGGATGACGACGGTTTTCTCGCCGTCCAGCACGAAACCGTCGCCGCTGGCGATGGCACTCGTGGCGATGTCGTGCATATCGTGCCGCGACTGGCGCTCGCCCAGCGCGCACGCGAGCTTCAGGCTGCCGCTGGCGACCTGTTCCAGCATGGCATCGTGGCCGCCCGCCAACGTGAGGAAACGCGCGCCCAGCACGGTGGCGAAATACGGTTCGACCACCAGGCCGCGACCCAGTTCCTGCATCACCAGCAGCATGTCGACGGCCGTGCCATCGAAACCGCCCGCGCCGGCCGGCAGCGGCAAGGCCGTCATGCCCAGCTCGGCCAGGGTGGCCCAGGCGGCATCGGACGTGCCCGTGGCCGAATGGATGATTTTTTGCCGCGTTTCAAACGGGTAATCTTTGTCGACCCAGCGCTTGAGCGCGTCGGCAAATTGCTGCTGTTCCTGATTAAAATGGAAGTCCATGTCGTCTCCTTCTGGCTTACAGGCCCAGGATCATCTGCGTGATGATGTTTTTCTGGATTTCATTCGAGCCGCCATAGATCGATGTCTTGCGGTAATTGAAGTAATACGCGGCCAGCGGCGCGGCCAGGTCGTCGCCAGCGCTGCTGTGCGGCGCGCTGCCGTCGAGAAATGCCGGGTCGAAGGGCAAGGCTTGCGGGCCGATGGCTTCCACCATCAGTTCCGTCAGCTGCTGCTGCAGCTCCGAGCCGCGCACCTTCAGCATCGAGGCCTGCGGTCCCGGCCCCTTGCCCTCGTCGCTGATGACGCGCAAGACCGTCATTTCCAACGCCATCAATTCGATTTCCAGGTGGGCCACCTTGGCGGCAAAGGCGGGATCGTGCAGCAGCGGCGCACCGCGCTTGGTTTGCTGCATGGCCAGCTGCTTGAGGAAAGTCAGCTCGCGCTTCGAGCGGCCGACGGCGGCGATGCCCGTGCGTTCATGGCCCAGCAGGTACTTGGCGTAAGTCCAGCCCTTGTTTTCCTGGCCGACCAGGTTGCTGACGGGCACGCGCACGTTGTCAAAAAAGACTTCGTTCACTTCATGTTCTTCATCGAGCATGATGATCGGGCGCACGGTGATGCCCGGCGTTTTCATGTCGATCAGCAAGAAACTGATGCCCTCCTGCTTGCGCACCGTGCTGTCGGTGCGCACCAGGCAAAAGATCATGTCGGCGTGCTGGCCCAGGGTGGTCCAGGTTTTCTGGCCATTCACGATGTAATGGTCGCCGTCGCGCTCGGCCGTGGTTTTCAGCGAGGCCAGGTCGGAACCGGCACCGGGCTCCGAATAGCCCTGGCACCACCAGTCGTCGCAATTCAAAATGCGCGGCAGATAATATGCTTTTTGTTCGGCGTTGGCGAAAGCCATGATGACGGGCGCCACCATATTGACGCCGAAAGGCAGGATGGGCGGCGTGGCGGCGCGCGCGCATTCGTCTTCCCAGATGTGGCGCTGCACGGCCGTCCAGCCCGTGCCGCCATGTTCGACGGGCCAGGCCGGCGCGGCCCAGCCTTGCTGCGCGACAATCTTGTGCCAGCGCACATAATCATCACGGTTCAGGCGCAGATGCTGGCGCACCTTGCGCTGCAAGTCCGCCGGCAGATGGGTGTCGAGGAAGGCGCGCAGCGTATCGCGGAAAGCCGTCTCCTCGGCCGTGTAATGCAGGTCCATGTCTGTCTCCTTGTTCTTATGAGTTGCCGTGATGACTGCACGCAAGGAAGCTCAGCGCACAAAAAAGCACGACCGTTCTCAATGATTGTACAACAGAATGGGAGACGCGCCAGCGGTTTTACGGTGGCTGGCGCGGCAAAGGGGAGCGGGTGGAACTGGCTGACTGCTGCCGTTGGCGGCTTGCGCCCAAAGCGGGCCTTGAATGGATGGAAAGGCTGGCCTCAGAAAAATCAAGACCACCATTCGAGCGGTCATGGAAGGTATCTACGGCGCTCCTGGCTGTATCGGCTACGTCCAGAAGAACTATCGCCATCATTCAGGAAGTCAGATTCATGCATTGTTTCGATGTCTGGCATTGACCGCCATCAGCCATACAGATGCAGCAACACTTGCACGGCAACGATCTTGACGATGGTCATGCTGGGAAAAATCATGGCGTAGCCCAGGTTCGGACGGTCCGACTTGGCCAGGCGGTTGGCGAACACCAGCACGGCCGGGTTGCCCGTGGCGCCGGCAGCAATGCCCAGCAATTCAGGAAACGGCAGGCGCAGGAAGATCTTGCCCAAAATCACCACGAGAGCCACCACCACCAGCACCGTCACGGCGCCGAGCACCAGCATGGGCAAGCCATCGGCGCCCACCTGCTGCACGAACGGCAAACCTGAGGCCATGCCGACGGAGGCGAGGAAAATCGTCAAGCCATAGTTGCGCATGACCAGGTTGGCCGACAGGGGCAAGCGCCAGCTGATCTTGCCGACGCGTCCCAAACGGCCCAAAATCAGCGCCATCACCAGCGGCCCGCCAGCCAGGCCCAGGCTGAACGAGCCTATCCACGGCAACGGGATCGGCACCAGGCCCAGCAGCACACCCAACACCATGCCCATGCCCAGCGAGACATAGCTGAATTCGGCCGTGGCCGTGATGGAATTGCCGAACAGCTTGCGCACGTCGGCCGCATGTTTCGCTGGCGCAATGGCCATCACCCTGTCGCCGAATTCCAGCGTCAGGAACGGGTGCGGCAGGATCATGGCGTCGCCACGGCGGATGAATGCGATCTGCAGCGGGAAGTCTTTTGCCAGGTTCAGCTCGCCCAGCGGCACGCCGACGATTTCCGCGTCCGACACGAACACTTCCGTGCCGTCGAACGCGCTGCGGTCCTTCATCAAGCGGCCCGGATCCAGGTGGCCCAGCGCCGTGCGTGCCGCTTCCACGCCTGCCACCGTGCCCGACACCATCAGCGCGTCGCCCACGCCGAGCACCAGGCCCGGATCAGGCAAGCGGTTCTGGTGGCCCTGGCGCACGCCGATCACTTGCACGCCCGCCAGCGGGCCATCGGCCAGTTCGGACAGGGCAGCGCCCGCCAATTTCGCTTCATCGATGGTAATTTCCGACACGACGATGGGCGCAGGCGGCGGCGTCAGCACGGGTTTTAGTATGCGCCCGGCCAGGTACAGGCCCAGCATGGGGCCGACGACGCCGAACGGATACGCGACGGCATAGCCGACGGCCGCGTCGCCATTGCCGTGCGACGCTTCCAGCGCCGCCTGCAGGGCCGCCGTGCTGGTCATGGCGCCGGCAAACACGCCGCTGGCCATACGCAGCGAGATATCGATCCACTGCCCGCCCCAGACGGACACGGCCAGGCCGCCCATGACGGCGGCAAAGGCGATCAGATTGTGTTTCTGGCCCGCGCCGCGCAAGCCGGCGAAAAATTGCACGCCATACTGCACGCCTATGCCATACAGAAACAGCAGCAAGCCGATGGAACCGACCATGGGCGGCGGCACGGAACCAGGAGCGAAGGCGCCCAGCGCCAGCCCCGCGAACAGCACGCCGCCCACGCCCAGCGAAAAACCGAACACGCTGATACGCCCCAGCGCATAACCGGCGCCAATGACGAGAAACAGGGCGAGGATCGGCGTGGACTCCAGCGTGTGGCGAAATAATTGAAGCATCAGGAACCTTGGTCTGGGGAAGGCCCAGTTTAACATGCACAAAAGCAACACGATGGCGATGACGCCAAGCAAGCGTGCGCAACTTTGCGCCTTCAAAACGGGCAAAAAAAAGCCCGCTGCGGGAGCGGGCTGAATCTAATTCCTGTGAGGAAGTAGAGGAGACAGGTGCAATGATGCCGCATCGCAACATATGAATCCAATTCTATGTTGTGATGATAGAAATATGTTTTATCAATATCTCGCTCAGGCCGTCCCAAAAATGACGAGTTTTCGCTGCGATCCTGGTTCACGCGTCACCATCACGCGGGCTTGCTCCACGCTTGCACAAGCCTGCGGCGCAAACCCCGGCGACACTGTTCCAGCAACTTGCGCGATGCGTTGCGGCTCAGTGATCACGTCATAATCGCCGCGTTTGAAAAACAGCTGCTCGATACCGGCGTCCCCTTCGGCCATCGGTTTGACGACGATCAGCGACCAAAGACCTTCCTCACCCAGAAAATGCTTTTCCTTCAGGAACGCGTTAACGCGATCTGCATGAGGCGCCGATTCGCTCAGTTCGCTCTCATAAAGGCCCAGCGGGCACAGCAGCGTGCCAGCCGGCCACCCCATATCGGGCAGCGCTGTGACCGTGTCCGGACGCAACTGGGCCAAATGGCGGTCGAACGGGTGCTTCTCCGCCGAACAGGCACCGAGCGCCATCAGCGCGAGCATGGCGCCGGCGCGAAACAAAGGCATCATCAACTTGTCTCCTTTATGTTTATGCTAAAACAAGCTTATCTTAAGGCATGCGGCCGTCGAAAAACAGGCAAAAAAAAGCCCGCTACAGGAGCGGGCTGAATCTATTTCCTTGGAGGAAGTAGAGGAGACAGGTGAATGATGCCGCATCGCAGCATCATTATCCAATTGCATGTTGTGATGATAGAAATAGCTATTCCCTATATCTGCCCTCTTCCCCCGGCCAGCCTCAGGCCGCGTTATCGCCGCGCAAGGTTTTCGCGGCCGCCACCATGTTGGCCAGCGCGGGTATGACTTCTTTCCAGCCCCGCGTTTTCAGGCCGCAATCGGGATTGACCCACAGGCGCTGGGCGGGGATGCGCTCGGCCGCCTTGCACATCAGTTTTACCATCTGTTCCTGGGCAGGAATATTCGGCGAGTGGATATCGTAGACGCCAGGGCCGATGTCGTTCGGATAGTTGAAATCATCGAAGGCGTCGAGCAATTCCATGTCGGAGCGCGACGTTTCGATCGTGATCACGTCCGCATCCATGTCGGCGATCTGCGCGATGATGTCGTTAAATTCCGAATAGCACATATGCGTGTGGATCTGCGTTGCGTCGGCCACGCCATTGGCCGTGATGCGGAACGCTTCCACGGCCCAGCGCAGGTACTCGGCCCATTGCGATTTGCGCAGCGGCAAGCCTTCGCGCAATGCCGCCTCGTCGATCTGGATCACGCGGATGCCGGCCTGTTCCAGGTCCAGCACTTCGGCGCGCATGGCC
This sequence comes from Janthinobacterium sp. 64, assembly GCF_002813325.1. Lineage (NCBI taxonomy): Bacteria > Pseudomonadati > Pseudomonadota > Betaproteobacteria > Burkholderiales > Oxalobacteraceae > Janthinobacterium > Janthinobacterium sp. 64. The sequence continues at coordinate 1,396,185 of NZ_PHUG01000001.1, forward strand.
AGCGCCAGCTGGTAGCACGACACGGAACGGGGCTGGTCGTCGCGCACAAAGGACCAGTTCAGGATGGTGACGGGGCCCGTCAGCATGCCTTTCATCGGCTTGTCCGTCAGCGACTGGGCATACGTGCTCCACTCGACCGTCATGGCGCGCGGACGGCTGATGTCGCCAAACAAAATGGGCGGCTTGACGCAGCGCGAACCATACGATTGCACCCAGCCGAACTGGCTGAAGGCGTAGCCATCGAGCTGTTCGCCAAAATACTCCACCATGTCATTGCGTTCCGCTTCGCCGTGCACGAACACGTCCAGCCCCAGCGCCTCTTGTTCCTGGACGCAATGGGCAATTTCCGCCTGCATCAGTTTTTTGTAGCTGGCTGCATCGAGCTGGCCGCTGCGGAACTTGCTGCGGGCCTGCCGGATTTCCACCGTTTGCGGGAAGGAACCGATGGTCGTCGTCGGATACAGCGGCAATTGCAGCAGCGCAGCTTGCTTGGCGGCACGTTCGGCATAGGCTCCGGCGCGCTGGCCCAAAGCCGCATCGATGCGCGCCACGGCCGCTTTCACTTCCGGATTGTGCACGCGGCTCGACTGCCGGCGCGCCTGCACGGCCGCATGATTGGCATCGAGCGCCGCTTGCACGGACGCGCGGCCCTGGTTCAGCGCGCCGGCCAGGGTGTGCACTTCATCAAGTTTTTGACGGGCAAAGGCCAGCCAGGATTTGATATCCGTATCGAGCTGTTGTTCACTGTCCAGGTCGACGGGCACGTGCAGCAGCGAGCACGACGGCGCGATCCACAGGCGCGATTGCAGGCTGGCATGCACGGGTTCCAGCCATGCCAGCACGTCATTCAAATCCGTCTTCCAGATATTGCGGCCATTCACCACACCCAGCGACAAGACGCTGCTGGCGGGCAATTGGGCCATCACCTGCGCCACTTCATCGCGGGCATTGACGGCGTCAAGATGCAAGCCTTGCACGGGCAGCCTGCACGCCAACGCCAGATTGTCTTGCAGCTTGCCGAAATACGTGGCCAGCAGCAGCTTGACGTTCTTGACCTTGCGCAAGGTATCGTAGGCGGTGACCAGCGCTTGCTGCCAGGCGCCGTCCAGTTCCGTGACGAGGATCGGTTCATCGATCTGCACCCATTCCACGCCCTGCGCGGCCAGTTCCTGCAGCAATTGCACGTAGACGGGCAGCAAGCCATGCAGCAGCGCCAGCTTGTCGGAATCATCCTTGGCCTTGCCCAGCCACAAATAGGTGACGGGGCCGATCAGCACGGGCTTGGCTTTCACACCAAGCTGGCGCGCTTGCGCCAATTGCTGCAGCAAACGGCTGCTGTCGAGCTTGAATTGCGTCCCGGCCGAAAATTCCGGCACGATGTAGTGATAATTCGTGTCGAACCATTTCGTCATTTCGCCGGCGTGGACGCAGCTGCAATCGCTGTCGCTGGCCGAACGGCCACGCGCCACACGGAAATAGTTGTCGAGCGCCGCGCCTTCCAGGCCGCGCACACGCTGCGGCAGGTTGCCCAGTGTAAAGCTCAGGTCCAGCACCTGGTCGTAGAAGGAAAAGTCGCCCACGGGCGCCAAATCCAGCGCGTTCTGCTCTTGCCAGTGGCGCTGGCGCAATTGCGCGCCCTGGCCTTCCAGCGCGTCCAGGCTGCTTTGGCCTTTCCAGTAATCTTCCAGGGCGAATTTCAATTCGCGTTTGGCGCCAATGCGCGGGTAACCCAGATTGTGTGTCGTGACGGTCATGACGCTGCTCCTTTTGAAGTATGCACACATCATAGAAGGTTCAATCCATTAAAAATAATGATAATATTTTATATATTCATGAATTATACTCATGTGAAATCACGCTCGAACGCATCTGGCCGTCTTGCGCGGGTCACACCCGCCCCGCTTAAACGGATGACGGCTTAGCCAATCTGCACTGTGTGACGGCGACGGGCAAAAAAAAGCCCGCTACGGGAGCGGGCTGAATCTATTTTCTTGGAGGAAGATAGAGGAGACAGATGCATGATGCCGCGTTGCGGCATATCAATCCAATGACATGTTGTGATAGTGGAGATATGAATTATTCATATCTCGACCAGACAAGGAAAAATGCAGCGCCATCGGCAAAGAAATAGAGGGCAGCGTAGCGATGATTGTTCAATCCTGGGGCGGCGAACAAAACGCAAAGCGTTGCCGATGCATGCGCAGATAATATTTCTGTTCTTCCCTCAAAACGATGCGCAACGGAGCAGGCAAACCGATGAGTTCGCGATGCCGCCCCAGCAGCGAGGGGGAGCACAGCATGGCGCCATCGTCTGCAAAGCTGATCAGGCCCCGATCGAACAAGGCATCCAGGGTCGCGATCAGCGGCAAACCATTATGGGGATCAAGCCGCTGCTGATCAGTGGCTCCTTGCCAGGACAGCGCATGCGAAGCACGCAAAACCGGCTCAAGATCGCAACCCGTTACCGCACATTTCCTGTCCCACAATGCGAGCAATTCATCCCGATACCTGCCTTGGCCCCGCCGGGCCTGGCACAGTATTTCTATCTCCGTTGATCGCCCCTTCCCCCTCGACAGCAAATCATGGATATCATTTTGCTCCACCCTGCTGGCGATCAATGCGAGGATGGCTTCCTTCCCTTTGTTCAAGGCCCCGAAAGCTTGCCGCGGATTGGTGCCGTGAAAAACAACGACTTCGGCCGAGGAAACAGGCGTACTGCGCAGATCCGCATACCAGCGCACCATGCGGTGATACTCTTCTGGTTCATTCGGACTGACCACTCCCCCGCCGCGATACACAATGACTGGCGCGTCATCGAGCACCGTGCCAGCAGCAACAATACCGATCCTGTTTACCCATAACAGCAGGGTATCTCCGCGCTTGGGCCGCTTGATCTTTTCCAGGAACTCGGGGCCGCCACTGGTCACCGCAACGCCCCTGACTAACCATTCGTTATGAAAACTGAACTCATTATTTGACGTTGCATCGCTATTGATGAAAAACGTGTCCGCCTCAGGAACTTTTTGATGTCCTTTGCTGAGATTTTCATGTGCCATGGCGGACTTTCATAGGAGGATAGCCGCGTATTGAAACATGCATTGCCCATCGACGTCCACAAGAGACCCTTCAGACCGATGATGTTGAATTTTCAGACAAAAAAAAGCCCGCTGCGGGAGCGGGCTGAATCTATTTCCTTGGAGGAGATAGAGGAGACAGATGCATGATGCCGCGTCGCAGCATATAAAACCACTTTATATTCGTGATGTCAGAAATACGCGGCAGTGATATTACGGGCAACAGTTCATTCCATGCGGCAACTATTGTGCTGTCGCTTCCGTTTTCGCGTCGCCGGAACGCAACATATTCTTAATGCCCCGCAACGCCTGCCGCACGCGCGCCTCGTTTTCGATCAGGGCGAAGCGCACATATTCATCGCCGTACTCGCCGAAACCGATGCCGGGCGAGACGCTGACCTTGGCTTTTTGCAGCAGCAGCTTGGCAAATTCCAGCGAGCCCAGGTGCCGATACGCTTCCGGGATATGCGCCCAGATGTACATCGACGCCTTTGGCTTTTCCACCATCCAGCCCGCTTCATGCAAGCCTTTCACCAGCACGTCGCGGCGGCGCTGGTACTGGGCGCAGATCTCCGTCACGCAGCTTTGATCGCCTTCCAGCGCGGCAATGGCTGCCACTTGCACGGGCGTAAAACTGCCGTAGTCATGATAGCTCTTGATGCGCGCCAGGGCCGACACCAGTTCCGCGTTGCCGACCATGAAACCGATGCGCCAGCCCGCCATGTTGTAGCTTTTCGACATGGTGAAGAACTCCACGGCCACGTCGCGCGCACCGGGCACCTGCATGATGGACGGCGCCTTCCAGCCATCGAAGGTGATGTCGGCATACGCCAGGTCGTGTACCACCAGAATATTGTGCTGTTTTGCCAGCGCCACGACACGCTCGAAAAACTCCAGTTCCACGCATTGCGCCGTCGGGTTGGATGGAAAACCCAGCACCATCATCTTCGGTTTCGGGTAGCTTTCGCGGATGGCCCGTTCCAGTTCGGCAAAGAAATCCACGCCCGGCCCCATGCGCACGGAACGGATGTCGGCGCCCGCGATCACGGCGCCCCAGATGTGGATCGGGTAGCTGGGATTGGGCACCAGCACCGTGTCGCCACGGTCGAGCGTCGCCAGCATCAAGTGGGCAAGGCCCTCTTTCGAGCCGATGGTGACGATGGCTTCGCTGTCGGGGTCGATGTCGACCTCGTAGCGCTTCTTGTACCAGTGTGCAATGGCGCGGCGCAAGCGCGGAATGCCTTTCGACGCGGAATAGCCGTGCGTGTCGGGGCGTTTCACCGTCTCGACCAGCTTGTCGACGATGTGGGCCGGCGTGGCGCCATCGGGATTGCCCATCGACATGTCGATGATGTCCTCGCCACGGCGGCGCGCGGCCATCTTGAGCTCGGCGGTGATATTGAAAACGTAGGGGGGAAGACGATTGATGCGCGAAAAGCTGCGCGGAGCTTGGCTGTCGGTCATGGTATCTCTATACGTAAGCGCCCGGATCCGTCCGAGCGACGTTGGCGCAATGCGTGCGCCTGCAACGATACTAACCCGGCTTCGCAAGAACTGGCAAGTGTGTAGTCTAGCCGTTACAATGCAGGCTGATCGAAAATGAGCGCACCGGTTGGTAACCCGGTAAGTGCCCGGCACAGTCCGGCATGCTCCCGCCCACGCGGACCCACGGCGCTGACCTCTGACTGTACCACCAGCCGGGGAGGTGTTCTGGTTCGTGCATTTTCCCGCCGCGCCATCCCTCCCCTGTTTTTTACTTTAGGAATGAGACGGATGGCAACACACGACACCGCAGTAACTGGCATGACCCTGGACCGGGCCGGCATGGAGCAGCAACTGGCGCAATCAGTGCATCACTTCATCGATTGCGGCTTCGACGGCGAAGACTTGTCGCGCCTCGATTTGCAAGGTTGCACGTTTGAACGCTGCACCTTTGCCGAAACCAACTTGTTCGCCAGCAAACTGGCGCGCAGCACGTGGCGCCGCTGCCGCGCGGGCAGCGCCGATTTCGAGTCCGTCGATGCCGTCGATTCCACGTTCGAAGGCTGCGACCTGAACAACACGAAATGGCGGCGCGCCAAGCTGGCCTCGGTCACCTACCGCGGCTGCAAGCTGACGGGCGCCGCGTTCGAGGAAGTGGCCCACCTGGGCCTCACCTTCGAAGACAGCCTGCTGGTGGGCGCCGACCTGCGCGGCTTCTCGTTCCGCAAGGCGACATTAAAACAGCTCGATTTTTCCGACGCCTATCTGGCCGGCTGCGACTTCCGCGAAGCCGTCTTCGAAGGGGGCAGCTTGCGCAACGCCACCATCAAACTGGCAAAGTTCCAGGGCGCGGACTTGCGCGGCGCCGATATCGACGGTTTCAAATTGAGCGAAGCGGCGCAGCTGAAAGGCGCCGTCATTACGCATGCGCAGGCGGCCAACTTCATGCGGGCGCTCGACCTGGTGGTGATTTGATCTGAACAGACAAAAAAAAAGCCCGCTACAGGAGCGGGCTGAATCTATTTCCTTGGAGGAGATAGAGGAGACAAGTGCATCTTGCGGCATCGCGGCATATCACGCCACTTTATATTCATGATGATAGAAATAGCTATCAGTGATAATGAGCGGGCATCAGGGTTTCAAGCCGGGCGGCGCGCGGCCAGCGGCACAAATTCTGCCAGCCACACCAGCAGGGCCAGGCCCGGAAACGCCATGCCGGTCAGCAAGGTCGCTGGCCAGCCGTAGCTGGCGTACACCCAGGCGCCGATGGCCGAACCGGCCGCGCCGCCAGCGAAGAACAGCGCGAAATACAGGCCGTTCAGGCGGCCCCGCACTTCCGCGCCCAGGCTGAAGATGGCGCGCTGGCCCAGCACGAGATTGGCCGCCACGCCCATGTCGAGCACGATGGAAGCGAGCACCAGCAGCCCCAGCGCTACATGTTTCGATTCCGGCGCCAACATCGGCAAGGCAAACGCGACGATGCCCAGCGCCAGCGCGGCGGCCGTGGCCGGCAAGGTGTGGCCCGCATCGGCCAGGCGGCCGGCGATGGGCGAGGCAATGGCACCGGCCATGCCCACCAGGGCAAAGATGGCGATGCCCGTTTGCGACAGGCCGAACGCGGGGCTGGCCAGCACCAGCGGCGTGACGGTCCAGAACAGGCTGAAGGCGCCAAACAGGCCCGCATGGTAGGCGGCGCGGCGGCGCAGCACGGGCGTGCCCAGCAGCAGATGCCACAGCGAGGCCATCAGGGCCGGATATTTCATGTTCGACACGGGCTGGCGTACGGGCAAGGCGCGGCGCAACACCAGCGCCAGCAGCAGCATCAGCACGGCGGCGCCGCCAAACACCACGTGCCAGCTGGCGTGCGCGGCTACCAATGACGCCACGGGGCGGGCCAGCATGATGCCCAGCAACAAGCCGCTGACCACCTTGCCCACCGTCTGGCCCCGCGTCGCTTCCTGCGACAGGTGGGCGGCAAACGGCACGATCACTTGCGCCGCCACGGAACCCAAGCCGATGGCCAGCGCGGCGGCCAGGAACACGATGGCGCCCGTGGAAAGGGCCGCCACCACGAGGGCCGTGGCCGTCACCAGCAGGGCCGTGACGATCAGGCGGCGGTTTTCCAGCAAGTCGCCCAAGGGCACGACAAACAGCAGGCCCAGGGTATAGCCGACTTGCGTCAGCGTGACGATCAGTCCGGCCGCCTTGGCCGACAAGCCCGTCGAGGCGCTGATGGGCCCGACGAGGGTTTGCGCGTAATACAGATTGGCCACGATCAGGCCGGAAGCGACGGCCAGCAGCAACACCATGGCGGGCGCAATGTCGTGGGGAGTAATAGATGAGGCCTTGTTCATGTTGTTTCCTCGGTTCGGTAGGGATGTGGCCATTCTAAGCAAAACCGGGCCAAAGATAATCAGCGCATAATCCGTCTATACTTTTCACATAAGATGGACAATAAGATGAACAATTAACCGGAAGCTATCTCATGGACAAGATCAAGGCCATGCAAACCTTCGTGCGCATCGTCGAAGCCAACAGTTTTTCCAAGGCGGCCGAGACATTGAATTTGCCGCGCGCCGCGCTGACGGCCACCCTGCAAAAGCTGGAAGCCTACCTGGGCACGCAATTGCTGCAGCGAACCACGCGCCGTTTGTCCCTGACGCCGGAAGGGGCCGAGTACTTTCGCCACTGCATCGATATTTTGAAAGCCGTCGACACGGCGGAACTGGCGTTTCGCGGCCCCGACGCGAAAAAACCGCGCGGCTTGCTGCGCATCAACCTGCCCAATACCGTGGGCCGGCGCCTGATCATTCCCCATATCGCGCAATTCCACGCCGCCTGGCCGGACGTGCAATTGCAGCTGAGCCTGACGGACCGCCTGGTCGACCTGACGCAGGAAGGCATCGATTGCGCCTTGCGCGTGGGCACTTTGCAAGATTCCGCCTTCATCGGCAAGCAAATCGGCCTGATGCGCTTCGTCACGTGCGCCTCACCCGCCTACCTGGCGCAACATGGCACGCCGCACACCCTGGCCGATCTGGCAGTGCACCGGGGCATCATGCATTACTCGGGCCGCACGGGACGCGCTTTCGACTGGGATTTTCAACAAAGCAAGGAGGTCGTGCGCGTGCAGATGGCCGGCCCCATCGCCGTCAACGATGCGGACGCCAGCGTTGCCTGCGCCTTGCAGGGGCTGGGACTGGCGCAGGCGGCCATGTACCAGGTGCGCGAGTACCTCGACAGCGGCGCGCTGGTCGCCGTGCTGGCCGACCACCCGCCAACGCCCATGCCCATGTCACTACTGACGCCGCAAGGCCGGCTGTCCACACCCAAGCTGCAGGCGTTTGCCGGCTGGATCACGGCCTTGCTGGCCGCCCAGTTCGACGTGCAACTGCCCACGCACAATATCTGAGGCAAAAAAAAAGCCCGCTACGAGAGCGGGCTGAATCTATTTTCTTGGAGGAGAATAGAGGAGACAGATGAATTATGCTGCATCGCGGTATATCAATCCAATTGATTGTTGAAATGATAGAAATACGCGAAACCAATAACTACTGTTTACCCCAAAGCAAAAGCTGGGGTCAGACCCGACGGGTCTGACCCCGCATTCATTACTTCGCTGTCGCCGCCACCGGTGTCGCCTTCACATCGGCAGCATACGGCAAGACCTTGGATGCCAGGCGGGTGTCTGCCTTGATCAGCGCCACTTCGTCGGCCAGGATGCGCGCCGCTTCGTTCAGCAGCACGTCCTTGGCGCTCTTGGCAGCCGTTTCGGCATCGAGCTCGGCACTCAGCGCGCGCTCGTCACCCTGCAAGCCGTCGTCGGTGCGCAAGGCGCCCTTCACGGCGGCGATCTGCCTGGCCGTCTTGCTGGCCGCTTTCGCGCCTTTCAGCACGTCTTTCGGATCAGGAATCACCACCAGGTCGTCGGCAGGATTCGAAATTTGCGCGATCAGGCGTTTTTCACGCGCCTTGGCACGCGCTTCCTGGGCATCGCGCTCCTTGCGGCGCACGGTTTCATTGAGCGAAATCTGGTTTTCCTTGCGCTGCTTGACGACCAGAGCTATGTCATCGAGCAAGTACTGGAAATCCTTGTCCTTGGCCACGCGCGCTTCATGTTTCTTGTCCAGCAGCGGCACGATTTCTTTCAGGTCGCCAGTCGGGATGTAGGGCGCCGGCTTGATGGCCACCCATGGCAGGGCATTGTCATAGCTCGATTCGCCGAAGTTTTCCGTGTCCGACATGGCTGGCAGCTTGATGTCGGGGGTGACGCCGCGCAATTGCGTGGTGCCGCCATTGATGCGGAAGAATTGCGCGATGGTCATTTTCAGCTCGCCGAAACGGGCTTTCTCGCTGCCGCCGAAACGGTCGAGGTTGAACAAGGTCTGTACGGTACCCTTGCCGAAGCTGCCTTCGCCGATGATGACGCCGCGGCCATAGTCCTGCACGGCGGCGGCGAAAATTTCGGAGGCCGATGCGGAGCCGCGGTTGATCAGCACACCCATCGGACCATCCCAGGCCAGGCCCGCATTCGTATCGCTTTCCACGTCGACCTTGCCTTCGGCATTGCGCTGCATCACGACCGGGCCCTTGTCGATGAACAGGCCCGTCAGTTCGACGGCTTCGTTCAGCGAACCGCCGCCGTTGTTGCGCAAGTCGATGAGGACGTTGTCGACCTTATCCTTCTTCAGCTCGGCCAGCAAACGGCTGACGTCGCGCGTGGCGCTTTTAAAATCTTTGTCGCCACGGCGGCGCGCTTCGAAATCCTGGTAGAAGGTCGGCAGCGAAATGACGCCGATGCGGCGCTTGGCGCCGTTTTCACGCACTTCGATGACCGATTTCTTCGCCGCCTGCTCTTCCATGCTGATTTTCTTGCGCACCAGCGGCAACACCACGTGCTTGGCGTCCGGGCCGGCGTCGGCCGGCAGGATGTCGAGGCGCACCACGGAATCCTTGGCGCCGCGGATCAGCTGCACCACGTCGTCGATGCGCATGCCCAGCACTTCGGTGATGGGGCCGCTTTCGCCCTGCCCCACGCCGACGATGCGGTCGCCCACTTTCAGCTTGCCCGACAAGCCTGCCGGGCTGCCCGGCACAACTTCGCGCACCACCGTGTATTCATCGCGCGTCTGCAGCACGGCACCGATGCCTTCAAGCGACAGGCGCATGGCGATGTCGAAGTTGTCCGAAGCGCGCGGGCCCAGGTAATTGGTGTGCGGTTCGATCGACATGGCGTAGGCGTTCATGAAGATCTGGAACACGTCTTCGCTGTTGAGCTTGCGCGAACGGGTCGTGTAGCTTTCATAGCGCTTGTCCAGCGTTTCGCGGATGGCCTTGTCTTCCTTGCCCGCCAGTTTCAGGCGCAGCCAGTCATTCTTGACGCGCTTGCGCCACAGGTCGCGCACTTCTTCGTCGTTCTTCGGCCAGGCAGCCTTTTCGCGGTCGATCTGGTAGCTCTCGTCGGCGGCAAAGTCGAACTTGGTTTTGAGTAAGTCACGCGCATACGCCATGCGCTCGTCGAAACGCTGCTGGTACAGGTTGTAGATGGCGAACGGCGCCGTCAGGTCTTCGTTGATGATGGCATCGTCGAGCCTGGTGCGCAGCGGGGCGAAGCGGTCGATGTCGCCCTGCACGAAAAACAGTTTTTCCGCGTCCAGGGACTTGAAATAGCGGTCGAAGATTTTCTCCGACATGGCGTCGTCGAGCGGCGTGGCCTTGTAATGGACGCGCGTCAGGACGCGCGATGCCCACAAGGCGGCCTGCGTTTGCTGGGCCAGCGGCTTCATGGTGAGCGGAGGAGCGGCGCTCTTGTCCGTCTGGGCTGCGCCAGCGTGGGCTGACAGGGCGAGCACCAGGGTGACCAGCATCATTTGCTTCTTCATCGGCTTCTCCGAAAATTAGTTGAATCAATTCCAGGCGGCGCAGCTATGCATGCGCCAGCCAGCAAGACAGTAAGGGGAATACACGACTGGTCTGCATATTATTCTACAGGATACGGCCTGCACTCTCCCATGGAAGATCAGTTTCTTCCCGGAAGCTTAAACGCGGATTAAAGGCCGCGTCTCATTCATTACAAAGTGAAACATTCGTGACAAAAATCGCATCCCCTGCCAGCGACGAAGATCAACATGCCCCATTGAAATCAAAAAAGTCAATGGGACAGTTTTACAATCCTTGATGCAAGCGATGTTTTTATGCGAAAAAATGATTCCTGCGGGAAACACTTAGTAACAAAAGGCAAGCAACATGCTATCATCGCGGCCTGAAATTTTGCTTGCACGCGCGCAGCTCCCAAGCGGACACGCCTGCGCTTCAAGCGCATCCCCCACCAGATCCCCTCCCCACGTGTCATGTCATGACCAGGAATGGCCGAGCTGATTACCCTTTGCCAGACTCACACTATGCCTACAATTTCCTTCTCCCCCCGCCACTGTAGTGTCGGCGGCAAGATTACCGTTTTTACCGTTGCCCTCGTCAGCCTGATTCTCGCCAGCCTGACGACCTTGATCAGCATCCGCACCTCGACCGTACTGGAACAGCGCGCCGAAGCGGCCGTCACCAGCGAACTCAATAGCGTCATGACGACCACGCAAGTATTCCATACGGCCATGGTCAACGAGGCGGCCAGCTTCGCGCGGCTGTTCGCGGCCGAATTTCCCGGCCCATTCACAGTCGACGCGGGCGCCATGGTGGCCGTGGCCGGCAAGGCCACGCCGGCGCTGGCCAATGGTGGCAAGGTGCTCAACCTCGACACGGCCCTGGTCGACCGCTACACGGCGCAGACGGGCGTGATCGCCACCATTTTTGCTGCCAATGGCGATGAATTCGTGCGCATCAGCACCTCGCTGAAAAAACAGGATGGCGAACGCGCCATCGGCACCCAGCTCGACCACAATCACCCCAGCTTTGCGCCGCTGCGCGCGGGCCAGCGCTTCGTCGGCATGGCCACCTTGTTTGGCAAGCAATACATCACGCAATATGACCCCGTGCGCGATGCGGGCGGCAAGGTGGTGGGCGTGCTGTTCATCGGCCTCGATATCAGCAAGAATCTGGCCATGCTGAAAGAGAAGATTCGCCAGGTCAAGATCGGCCAGACGGGCTATATCTATATCGTCGACACGGCCCCCGGCGCCAGTTACGGCCAGCTGGTGCTGCACCCGAACAGCGAAGGCAAGAGCGCGCTCGACTTCAAGGCCAGCGACGGGCGCCTGTTCATCCAGGACATGCTGGCGCAAAAAGACGGCACCATGCGCTACACGTGGACGGCACCCGGCGAAACGGCTGCCAGCGCGCGCGAAAAGCAGCTGTATTTCCGCCAGTTCAAGGATTGGCAATGGATCATCGCGGGCGGCACGTTCACGGACGAGATCACCCTGGAAGCGCGCCAGATGCGCAAGCAGCTGGCCGTTTCCGGCTTCATCGCCCTGCTCGTCTTCGCCCTGCTGCTGTACTGGCTGGTGCGCACCCTCGTGTCGCGTCCGCTGGCCGCCGCCGAAACGGCCGCCGAGCAAATCGCCGCCGGCGACCTGACGGTGCACCTCGATACGACCAGGCTGGACGAAATCGGCCGCCTGCTGCGGGCCATGAACCGCATCAGCGACAACCTGTCGCAAGTGGTCGGCAACGTGCGCGGCAGCGCCGGGCAAATCGCCACGGCGTCCGGTGAAATCGCCAGCGGCAACCTGGACTTGTCGAGCCGCACGGAACAGCAAGCCAGTTCGCTGGAAGAAACGGCCGCCTCGATGGAAGAACTCAGTTCCACCGTGCGCCAGAACGTCGATCACGCCCAGCAGGCAAGCCGGCTGGCGCGCGACTCGTCGACCCTGGCAGCGACAGGCGGCGCGGCCGTAGCGCAAGTGGCCAGCACCATGGACGCCATCCGCAGCTCATCAAGCAAGATCGCCGACATCATCGGCGTCATCGACGGCATCGCCTTCCAGACGAATATCCTGGCCTTGAACGCGGCCGTGGAAGCGGCCAGGGCCGGCGAGCAGGGACGCGGCTTTGCCGTCGTCGCCACCGAGGTGCGCACCCTGGCGCAGCGCTCGACGGCAGCGGCGAAAGACATCAAGGACCTGATCCAGGCATCCGCCAGCACGGTCGACCTGGGCCACGCACAAGTGAGCCAGGCCAGCGCCACCATGGACACCGTGGTGGCCAGCGTGCAGCAAGTGAGCACCATCATGGCCGAGATCGCGCAGGCGAGCGACGAGCAGCGCAGCGGCATCGAGCAAGTCAACCAGGCCATCGCCCAGATGGACCAGGTGACCCAGCAGAACGCGGCCCTGGTGGAAGAAGCGGCCGCGGCCGCCGACGCCCTGCAAGAGCAGGCGCATGAGCTGAACCAGGTGGTGGGCGTGTTCAAGCTGTAAGAGCAATCCGGGTGCTAAGATGGGGACGAACCCACCTTGCCAGGAGACACGATGCACGACGACTACGTTTTAATAGCCCGGCTGATGATCCCCACGGATGCGCACGTCATCCGCGGCTGCCTGGCAGCGGCCGGCATCGACGTGCTGCTGACGGACGACCAGCACATGCAGGCCGACATGCTGCTGGCAGCCGCCATCGGCGGCGCCCGCGTCATGGTGCGTGAACACGATGTGGCGCGCGCCAATGAAATCCTGGCCGCCTTCGAGCGGGGCGATCTGGCGCTGGCGGACGATGCCGATGTGGGCGCGCCCGTCGCCGATTGATTTACGAGCAGATTTACGCGTAGAAACAGCGCCCGCACGCCTGGCGGTAACTCTCGTTGCCGCCTATGCTGATCTGCTCGCCTTCCTTGATGCGGCGGCCCTGCTCATCCACGCGGATGTTCATCGTGGCCTTCTTGCCGCAGGTACAAATATTCTTCAACTCCTCGATATCGTCGGCCAGCGCCAGCAGATAGGCCGAGCCGGGGAACGGTTCGCCCTTGAAATCCGTGCGCAAGCCGTAGCAGATGACGGGCACGCCCTTCACTTGCGCCAGCTGATGCAGTTGCTGCACCTGGGCCGTGCTGAGAAATTGCGCCTCGTCCACCAGCAAACAGGCCACCTGGGGAATATCGTCGAGGAAATTCGTGTCGGCGTGGAAGATGTCGACCTGGCGCTGCGGGCCCAGGCGCGAGGTGACCCGGCCCACGCCGTAGCGGCTGTCGATGGCGGCCGTGTACAGGCGCACCTGCTGGCCCTGCTCTTCATAATTGTGCGCGACCTGCAACAAGGCCGTCGACTTGCCCGCGTTCATCGCGGAATACCGGAAATAAAGTTTTGCCACTGCCGCCTGCCCTGTCTGTCTGATTATTCTGGATACTGTTCAGCACCTTTTCGAGGCGTGATTATAAATCGCAATGGTGCGCTTGCGGCAGCTTAATAGTCGTGCCTTTGGCGCGGCAAGCGGGTAAAAAACGGCGCATACTCGCATCGCGAACCTTGCCGCCGATATGCGATGAGCGCATATGCAAGCATATAAACATTCGTTCGCCGCACTCGTCCACCCGCCTACACTGCGCGGCACGGAAGGCGGCTCGGGACACAATCCGGAGCCGTTGTTTCTCTGACAGGAGCCACCATGAATGATCGAATGCCATCCCCATCCCAGCCGCCAGCGCTATACAAGCTGATCGGCAATACCCCGCTGATCGAAGTGACCAGGCTCGACACGGGCCTGTGCCAGCTGTTCCTGAAACTGGAATCGCAAAACCCCGGCGGTTCCATCAAGGACCGCATCGGCCTGTCCATCATCGAAGCGGCCGAAGCCGACGGCAGTTTGCAGCCGGGCGGCACCATCGTCGAGGCGACGGCCGGCAATACCGGCATCGGCCTGGCCCTGGTGGGCCGCATCAAGGGCTACCGCGTGATCCTCGTCGTACCCGACAAGATGTCGACGGAAAAAGTGCTGCACCTGAAAGCCCTGGGCGCGGAAGTGCACACCACGCGCTCGGACGTGGGCAAGGGCCATCCCGAGTACTACCAGGATTACGCGGCGCGCCTGGCGCGCGAACTGCCGGGCGCCTTCTTTGCCGACCAGTTCAACAATCCCGCCAATCCGCTGGCCCACGAAACGACGACGGCGCCCGAAATCTGGGAGCAAAGCGGGCATGACGTGGACGCCATCGTCGTCGGCGTCGGTTCGTCCGGCACCCTGACGGGCCTGACCCGCTACTTCCGCAAGGCACAGCCGAAGCTGGAATTCGTGCTGGCCGACCCGCAAGGCTCCATCCTCACCGAATACATCGACACGGGCAAGGTGTCGGACACCAGCGGCTCGTGGGCCGTCGAAGGCATCGGCGAAGATTTTATTCCCTCTATCGCCGACATGGACAGCGTCACGAAGGCCTACACCATCACGGACCAGGAAAGTTTTGACTCCGCGCGCGCCCTCTTGCGCGCCGAAGGCATTTTAGGCGGTTCGTCGACGGGCACCCTGCTGGCGGCCGCCCTCAAATACTGCCGCGAGCAGACGACTCCGAAGCGCGTCGTCACGTTTGTCTGCGACACGGGGACGCGCTATTTATCCAAAGTCTACAACGACGGCTGGATGCGCGACCAGGGCCTGTTGCAGCGGGCCGTGTCGGGCGACTTGCGCGACCTGATCGGGCGCCGCTACGACGAGGGCGACGTCGTCAGCGTGGCACCGAGCGACACCCTGCTCACGGCCTTCAACCGCATGCGCGCCAGCGACCTGGCGCAACTGCCCGTCATCGACGGCGGCCAGCTGGTCGGCATCCTCGACGAGTCGGACTTGCTGCTGCACGTATCAAGCGACGCCGCGCATTTCGCCGGTCTGGTGGGCGCCACGATGACGACGCAACTGGAAACCCTGGCGCCATCGAGCGGCCTGCCCGCCCTGCGCGCCACCCTGGACCGGGGCTTGACGGCCGTCGTCGCCGACGATACCGCCTTTTATGGCCTGATCACCCGCTTCGACCTTCTCAACCACTTACGCAGGACACTATCTTGAGCCAGGAAACCACCCGCAAGAGCCATCTCGCCACGCGCGTCATCCACGCCGGCCAGTCGCCCGACCCGTCGACGGGCGCCATCATGCCGCCCATCTACGCCACCTCCACCTTCGTGCAGGACAGCCCCGGCGTGCACAAGGGCCTCGACTATGGCCGCTCGCACAATCCCACGCGCTGGGCGCTTGAGCGCTGCGTGGCCGACCTGGAAGGCGGCAGCGCGGCGTTCGCCTTCGCCTCTGGCCTGGCCGCTATTTCGTCCGTGCTGGAATTGCTCGATGCCGGCAGCCATATCGTCGCCGGCGACGACATGTATGGCGGCACCTACCGTTTATTCGAGCGCGTGCGCCGCCGCTCGGCCGGGCACGCATTCACGTATGTGGATCTGACCAATCCCGAGAACCTGCTGGCCGCGCTGCGCCCGGAAACGAAGATGGTGTGGGTGGAAACGCCCACGAATCCCATGTTGAAACTGGCCGATTTGCGGGCCATTGCCGACATCTGCCGCGCACGGGGCATCATCGCCGTGGCCGACAACACGTTTGCCAGCCCGCTGGTGCAGCGCCCACTCGAACATGGTTTCGACATCGTCGTGCACTCGACCACCAAGTATCTGAACGGCCACTCGGACATCATCGGCGGCATCGCCATCGTCGGCGCGGAAGCACGCCAGGCCGAATGGCGCGAGCAGCTGGGCTTTTTGCAAAACTCGGTGGGCGCGATTGCCGGGCCGTTCGACAGCTTTTTGGCCTTGCGCGGCGTGAAAACCCTGGCCATCCGCATGCAGCGCCATTGCGCAAGCGCGCTGGCGCTGGCGCAGTGGCTGGAACAGCAAAAGGAAGTGAAAAAAGTCTTCTATCCGGGCCTGGCATCGCACCCGCAGCACGCGCTGGCGCAGCGCCAGATGGATGGTTTCGGCGGCATCATCTCGATCGACCTCGACACGGACCTGGCCGGCGCGCGCCGCTTCCTGGAGCGCTGCGAAGTGTTCGCCCTGGCCGAAAGCTTGGGCGGCGTGGAAAGCCTGATCGAGCACCCGGCCCTGATGACGCATGCCAGCATCCCGCCCGAACAGCGGGCCAAGCTGGGCATCGGCGACGGCTTGATCCGGCTGTCCGTGGGCATCGAGGACATCGAAGACCTGCGGCATGACTTGCGCACGGCGCTTGATGCGATCTGAAGGGGTGATTGTCGGATTACGCTGCGCTAATCCGACCTACGGCATGCCGGAGGGTACGACCCCGGCTCTTGCCGTGGGGCTGCCTCACTCCCCCGGCCGGTACCGGCGCTCCAGGTGCTTCGCGACATCCTCGGGATAAAACAACACTTCCTTGAACTCGCCCCGCGCGTACATGGCCGCCTGGTCCTTGAAGTGCGGCGATGTCGGGTCGCCGCTCTGGCCGCCGGCGAGGATGCTTTTCGCCTTGATGCGCGAACCGAATTCCACGGCCGCGACAAAGCTGTTGCCACGCTCGCCGTAAATCCTGCGCGTGGTGCTCTTGCTGCTCTGTCCATACGCGGCCAGCGCGCCCCAGTTGCCCGAGGCGTAAGGCACGGGCAAGCTCGGTCGCGCATCGTCAAACGGCTGCACCACGTCGCCCGTCAGGCGCTGAAAGCGGTTGATCTCGCCCCACGGTGTTTGCCAGTGGCCGAAATCGCGCTGCAGTTTATCGGCCGCCGTTGCCAGCGCGGCCAGGCGCTGGTCCGCACTGACCTTGTCAGTGGCCATGAAGTCGACCACCGGCACGCCCAGTTCCCGCGCCTGTTTCCCTGTCAGCTCGGCCAGCTCCTGGCCCCAGAACACGGCCAGCGAGGTGGCGGTGGACGTCAGCGCATAGCGCAAGTCCCACGCCCGCAACAAGGCGATTTTATCGGCCAGCGCCAGCTTTTGCGCAGAGTTCTCCGGCAGTGCATCGTATGCGGAAAACAGCGGCGGCAGCAGCGCTTCGAACGCCGTCAGTTCGCTGTCGTAGGACGCGGCGATCAGGCTGTCGAGGGTAAAACCTGTTTTATTTTGAAAGACCTTGACGGCGTGCAGGCCACGCGCGTTTTCGCCGTACACGGACATGTAGGCGGGGTAATCGCCCTGGCGCGGGCTGCAGGCGCCGGCCGCCGAATACGGCCAGTTGTTGGTGTTCTGTATCCAGCCATTCTTCGGATTGAACAGGGTGATGGTCTGCGCCACCGTGTGCAGCCCTTGCCATTCCGTGGCCGCGTCGCTGCCGTCGACGGGCTGCTTCCAGTTGAAGCGCGGGTCGCGCACGGGGATGAAATTGCCGTGGAAGTAGGCGATATTGCCGTCCGCATCTGCATATACCGTGTTGTTCGACGAATTCGTGCGCAGTTCCATGGTCTTGTAAAACGCCGCGTAATCGCGCGCCTTGGTGCGCGTGTACGACTGCGTGAGCGCCTTCAACGGTTCATGCATCAGGCGCACGGCCACCCATTTACCGTCCTGCGCGCGCACGACGGGGCCGTGATGGCTGTAATAGACGGTGATGGTTTTCGATCCCATGGCGCCGTTCGCCAGTTTATATGGCAAGGTCATCGCCACGGTCTTCAAGGGGCGCAGGCCGCCGTCATAGCGGTAGAACCAGGCGCCGTCCTTGTCGACGATGCTTTCCAGGTATTCGTCGATGACGTCGCCGCCGCCCGACGTATGCATCCAGCCGAGGCGCTCGTTGAAACCCTGGTAGACGAAGAACTGGCCCCAGGTGACGGCGCCATACGCGTTCAAGCCTTCGCCGCTGGTCATCTGTACTTCGGGACGGAAGTAAAAGGACGTGTGCGGATTGATCATCAAGAGCGCATGGCCGTTTTTCGTGATGGCGGGCGCGATGGCGAAGCCGTTCGAGCCGCTCGGTTCAGGTTCCAGTCCAGTCTCCACGCTGGCCAGCGCTACAGGTGCCGTTTGCTGGCCATAAAACGCTTCGAGCTGCGCCAGGTTGATCGATTCGATATCGCCGCCGATGCTGCCCTCGCTGAAACTCAAGGCCATCCACGGCTCGAAATGCGCGATCAGCCTGGGTTTGACCTGCGGGTGCGTGGCCAGGTAAAAATTGAGGCCATCGGCAAAGGCATCCATCAATTTGCGCAGCCACGCCGGGCTGGCGCGGTACTGCGCCTGCAGCGCAAGCGGGTCGATGAAGAGCTTCATGCGCAGATCGCGGTACAGCTCCCGTTCGCCCTCCACTTCCGCCAGGCGCCCCATGGCGTTGATGTAATTGAGTTCCACGCGCGGGAAATCGTCCTCGGCCTGCGCATACATCAAGCCAAAGACGGCATCGGCATCGCTCTTGCCCGTCACATGGGGGATGCCCCACGTGTCGCGCGCGATGCTGACGTTGGCGGCCTGCGCCTGCCAGCGGGCCATGTCCGTGACAGAAGCGGCGGGCGCCGCCAGCACAGGGGGAACTGCGACGGCGCCGCAGGCGATGGCGGCAAACAGGGTGCGGCGAGCCAGCATGCACTACTCCAGTAATCAGGATGCGTCGATCAGCGTGGCGATGCGCTGGTTGAGTTCCACATTTTCCGCCTGCAGCTGCGCCACCTTCTGTTTCAGGCTGGCGATCTCGCCGCGCAGGCGCTCCGCCTCAGCAGGCGCCTGGGCCGCGTTGTCCGCCCATGGCTCATTGCCCGTTTCCGGCGTGTCCTGCGACACGTGAGGCGCTTTCGGCTCGCGCGGCGTGCGTGTGGCAGCGCGCTGTTCGCGGATTTCCTTGGCCGCCTGGCGCAGCAATTTTTTGCCGCCGGCGACGGCCGCCACCTGCTCTTCCGGCGGCAAGGAAGCCACGGTGGCTGCCGCGTTGATGGAAATCGTGCCCGAACGGACGGCTTCCACCAGTTCCGGCGAGGCCGCCTTCTGGATTTTTTCGATCTGGCTGATCTGGTTGCTGCTCAGGCGCGCCGCCTTGGCGACTTCCTCGCGCGTGCTCATGGGGGGCTTCGGCGCGTTTTCGCCGTCCGGCGCGTCAGCCGCGCTGACGGGCGCCGGGCTGCGCGCGGCAACGATTTCCTTCTTGCGCAGGGCCAGCACGCCGCGCTGGAAGTCCGACACGCTGCGGCGCGCCAGGTGATTGTCGATCATCCACAGCATGACGTCGTCGAGCGAGGTAAAGCTGGTGTTCTGGATGGTCTTGAATTCGATGCCGTGCTGGCGGCAGATGGCGTAGCGGTTATGCCCGTCGATCAGCACGTCGTTCCACAGCACCAGCGCGTCGCGGCAGCCTTCGGCCAGCAGGCTGCGTTCGAGCGCCGCGTACTCGCTGGCGGTGAGCGGGTCGATATACGACTGCAGCACCTGATTGATAGTGATATTCATGGTTGTCCTCAATAGTGCGGCGCGATGGTCCGCGCCGGCACGAATGCTACACCATCCACCGCCCCTGGCCGGGTAAAATCACGGCGGCACAGCTCATACAAAAATACGGACCATGAAAAGAAAGTACGCCACCGCGATCATTTTTAGCGTCGCCGCCATCGGCTTCACCTGGGTCAGCCCCTACATCGCCATGTACCGCATCAGCATCGCGGCGAAATCCGTGCGCCTGGAAACCCTGGCGCAGCAAGCCGACCTGCCCGCCGTACGTGCCAGCGTGGCGCGCCAGTTGCGGGCGGCCGGCGAAACGGCCAATGACGAGGATTTCAAGGAAATGCTCGACACCATCGTCTCGCCGCCCGGCATCACGATATTGATCTTGCACGGCAAGCAGGGGGCGGATGGCAAGCGCCACGACTTCGGCATGGCGTACCGCTCGTGGACCGAAGTGGTGCTGCGGCGCAGCGGCGCAGGCCCCGCCGCCAGCCAGTTTTTGCTGCGCCGGCATGGCATCTGGGACTGGAAATTGACGGATATTACCTTGCCGCCGGAATTACTCTGACGAAACTTGATCTAAAACAACACTTACCTGAACCGCCATATTGAATTTAGGAAATATTATGTAGAATGCTAGCACTTCAGGCCCACCGGGTCGCCAGGTATCCGAGAGATTGCACGATGAAAAGAATGTTGCTTCTCGCCCTAGTGGCATTGGTCGCGCTGGCCGGCGCCTTCTATGGCAGCCCATATTTCACCATGAACAAAATCCGTACGGCGACCATGGACGAGGATACCCAGGCCCTGGCTGCGCAAATCGACCTGGCGCAGCTGCGCGGCAGCCTGGGGCAGCAACTGCATGCCCTGTTCTCGGCGCCGGAAGTGGCCGACGACATCAGCCCCGACGTCATCGACCCCTTGCTCGATACCATGCTGATGCCTGAAGGCATCGTTGCCTTGATGAAGCTCAATGACCGCTACGAAAAGCCGATCGCCAAGGTCAGCGACATCAGCGGCCGCAAGCGCAATGCCAAGCCCGACTACAAGCTGCGCTACACTTCCTGGGACAAGGTCGTGGTGCAGCGCGCCCACAGCAAAAGCCATATCGGCGAGCTGACCCTGACGCGCGACGGCCTGTGGCGCTGGAAACTGGTGTCGGTGGCGCTGCCCAGGAATCTGCTGGCCGACGCGTAACACGCCGGCCCGGCGTATCGGCAAACAGCGGCTATCCGAAACCTTACACTGCTATCATCGGGTTTTGATTTCCATCGGAGGCAGCATGTCAGACCTGGTACAACACGCACTGGCCCACGCGGGCAAACCGGCCACCACGCCCTGGGTGGTGACCCTGGTCAGCGGCGAAAAACTCACCGGCCCCATTTCTCCGCTCAGCGACGGCTGCTACGCCATCGGCCTGGGACAAATCAAGTATTTTTCCAGCGACAAGGTCGCCTGCCTGAATGTATCGGGCGCGGGCGCATTTCCCATCTGATCACGCACCGCCAGGGCCTGCGACCTGCAAGCCCTTTGCCGCTTGACCGTCTCGCCGGCCAGTGCCTCCCCGGCATTGGCCATCCATGCCAGATAGTTGTTTTTTGGCACGCAAAATCTGATTGATTTACGAAAATTTGTGTGCCACAATGATTTCAACAAATAAAACAAATACCAAATTTTATTATTAAAATTGGTTTTTACATAGCACGATCCTCACACCACGAATCCGTGTTCTGGATAGAGAAGCACTGCGCAGGGCGCCACACGTTGCCAGGCAAGCGCCTGCCACTGGTCCCACGCCAGCCCCCTTTCTAAACATCACCACGTATCTTGGGAGAGACATCATGGATAAATTCACCGTACGCACCCAACTGACCCTGGCTTTCGGCCTGCTGGTCTTCTTCCTCATCGGCATCTCAAGTCTGTCCGTGCGGAGTTTTTCTACCTTCAACACGGGCTTTGACCAGTATGTCAACGGCATCACGGCGCGCGCCAATACGGCGCACCGCGTGCGTGACGCGATCGACATGCGCGCCGTGGCGGCCAGGAACCTGGTGCTCGTCACCAAGCCGGAAGACCTGGAAACCGAACGCAAACAAGTCTTGCAGGCGCAGGCCGATGTCGTCAAGAACATGCAGCATCTGCTGCAGCTGGCACAGCAACCGGGGGTGTCCGACGAGGTGCGCGCCATCGTCAACAAGATCGACAACATCGAAAAACGCTACTCCCCCGTGGCGCTGGCCATCGTGGACCTGGCGCTGCAAAAGAAAAACGAGGAAGCCATCGTCAAGATGAACGAGGAATGCCGTCCGCTGCTGGCCGCCCTGGTTGCCGCCAGCAATGAATATTTCGCCCTGACGGACCAGCGCTCCGCCATCATCCTGCAGGAAGACAACGAGCGCTACATCCTCAACAGGAATATCCTCATCGGCGCCAGCTTGCTGTCCATCGTGCTGGCGGCCCTGGCAGGCTGGCTCATCACACGCAGCCTGCTCAAGGCGCTGGGCGCCGAACCGAAACAGCTGTGCGACGCCGTCAGCCTGCTTGCCGCCGGCGACCTGACAGGCCCACTCAACGTCGCACAGAACGATAGCGTCAGCGTGCTGTCGGCGCTGCAGCGCATGCAGGTGTCGCTGACTGCCGTGGTGTCCTCCGTGCGCCAGGATTCGGACACTGTGGCCCTTGCCGCTGCAGAAATTTCCAGCGGCAATAGCGATCTGTCGCTGCGCACGGAACAGCAAGCCAGTTCACTGGAAGAAACCGCATCTTCGATGGAAGAGCTCACCAGCACCGTGCGCAAGAATGCGGACAATGCCCGCGAAGCCAATGTGCTGGCCAGCACCGCAGCGGACGTCGCCAGCAAGGGCGGCGCCGTCGTAGGGCAAGTGATGGGCACCATGGACCTGATCAGCGAATCGTCGCGCAAGATTGTCGACATCATCAGCGTCATCGACGGCATCGCCTTCCAGACCAATATCCTGGCACTGAATGCCGCCGTGGAAGCGGCGCGTGCCGGCGAACAGGGCCGCGGCTTCGCCGTCGTGGCGACCGAGGTGCGCGGCCTGGCCCAGCGCAGCGCCAGCGCTGCCAAGGAAATCAAGACGCTGATCGACGATTCCGTGAGCCGCGTCGATGCGGGCGCCAGACTGGCGGCACAAGCGGGCACGACCATGTCCGAGGTGGTCGCCAGTGTCGCCCGCGTCAGCAACATCATCGCTGAAATCACGATGGCCAGCCAGGAACAATCCACCGGCATCGAGCAGATCAATCAGGCGGTGACACAGATGGATAGCGTCACGCAGCAAAATGCGTCGCTGGTGGAAGAAGCGGCGGCAGCGGCCGAATCCCTGCGCAACCAGGCCAGCCACCTGGTGCAAACCGTGAGCATCTTCAAGACGCACGACGCCCATGTGGCGGCACCTGCGCCAGTATCAGCACCGGCGCGCGCCAGCCACAAACCGCTGCGCCTGGTACCGGCTGCGGCCAGCAGCACCGTCAAGCGCCAGGCCGCACCGGCAAAACCCCGTGCGGCGCAAGCGCAAGCCGTGACGGCCGGCGATTGGGAAGAGTTTTAAACAGGTCGCACGCACAGGGGAGAGCCGTAATCGGTACCGCCCCTGTCGCGTTGCAATAACACACCCCTGACGAAAAAAATCCACGGCAACTGTTGTATATCCTGCCCCTGATCCGTGCACTACCACAAAATGCACCCGGCTTTTGTGCGCTACTGCAGGGAACCCCACTCTTAGGCCGCCAGCCCCCCGGAGCCCTGCTGCGTGAGTTCCGGCAAGCCGGCCAGCGCCACTTTCAAGGCGGCAAAACATTGCGCGTCGATGGCTGTGCCCACGGTCTCGGCCATGATCTCGAGCGCTTTCGGAATGGGAATTGGCCCCCGATATGGCCGGTCGGCCGTGATGGCGTCGAAAATATCGGCGGTGGTGATGATGCGCGTTTCCAGGCTGATGTCGTCGGCCGTCAAGCCGCGCGGATAGCCCTTGCCATCGAGCCGCTCATGGTGCGCAGCTGCCACGACAGCCAGTTCGGCGAACGCATCAATGCGTGACAAAATCGTTTCCGTATAGTGCGCGTGCTGCTGCACGGCCAGCCACTCATCCGCGTCGAGTTTGCCGGCCTTGTCCAGCACGCTATTGCTGACGCCAAGTTTCCCGACGTCATGCAGCAAAGCACCTCGCTTGAGCCAGCGACGCCGCTCCGGCGTCACGCCCAAGGTTTCGGCGATCATGTCCGCATACAAGGCGACCCGGGCGCTGTGCCCGCTCGTGTACGGGCTTTTCGAATCGACCACCTGACCGAACGCGGCAGCGATGTCGTCGAGATAGTCTTCATCCACCGGTACGGAGCGGTTGGCCGGCTCCAGCGCCGCCACCGCAGCCGTCAGGTCCTGCGAGCGCAACATGGACCAGAAGCCGGCCGACTGCGCCATCCGCTCGAACGCCTGCACCAGTTGCGGGTCAAACCAGCTGCCCGCGCGCTGGCGCACCTCGGCCTGGGCGGCGCGCGCGCCATCGGCCGTATGAAACACGTCGATCACCTGTGCCAGCAAGGCAATGCGCGAAAACAAGGGAATCGCCTGCCCTGCCAGTTTGTCCGGCTTGCCCTGGCCATTGTGGTGTTCGTCGAGGCTGTAGATGCCCTGCGCCACGGATTCCGGAAAGCGCAGCAGGCGCGCAATGTCGGCGCCGCGCTGGCAGCGCGTGGCGATCAGCTCCTGCGCGATGTGCGCGCCGTCGCGCAAGATCGTCATCACGGCGCGGAAGCGCTCGGCCAGGCCCGCCTTCAGGCCCGTGTGCTTGAGGACGAATTTGAGCACTTGCGGCAGGCTGTCGCCCACCGTCTTGAAGCCTTGTTTGAAAGACAGATCGTCCGTCAGATAGAGCTCGCAGATGCGCGCTGCATTGCTGCTGCAGCCCAGGTCCTTGAGCAGCAGCGTGTAATACAGATTCCACAGGTCTTCATCCGCCATGCCCAGTTCGCGTCCCACGTGCATGCCGATCCAGCAACAGCGGATGCAATGGCCTTCTGGCTGCCCCTCCGTGATATCCAGGGCCTGGCTCAGGGCGGCGATCAGTTCGGAAAGCCGGATGCCGTCAACGGGCGGCGTACTTGCGGATAAGATTAACATGGTAGAAATGTAAGTTTCTAATTTGCAATAAACTATATTCTACGCGAGATCTTGCCTGTAGATACCTTGTGACAACATCATTGTCCATGCATGCGCCGCGCCCAGCGGCTGGCAGGCAAGATGCCGTCAAACATGATTTTTCGTCTAGCGGACTTGCGCCTGCCTGGACCTTGCGAACAACCTTGGCCGACAAAAGCCGCGTCATGATGACACCGCATGCCAGCACAGTACGCCACACCTGAATTGCCCTGGCGATCACCGCCCAGCGGCGCGCGAAAAACATCAAGGACGTGCCCATGTCCCTCGCCCACCGGCACGGCGCAGGCACAAGATGGCGTGATGCGCATCACCTGTGCTAGAATCTCGCCGCGCTGCCCGGATGGTGAAACTGGTAGACACTGGAGACTTAAAATCTCCCGCCTGTAAGGGCGTGCCGGTTCGATTCCGGCTCCGGGCACCAAGAACAAAAATCGCATAGTAGTACAAAACCTGCTTTTCTCTATTTTCATAGGGGAAAGCGGGTTTTTTTTCGTCTGTAGAAAACGAAAAATGAAGCATTGCCCTTGGAATGCTGCGGCCAGTTGCCAAAATTTGCCAAAGAATTTACCAAAATGGCAACTCTAATTATGGATGGCAAGATCTGGCGATATCGCCTCATGCTCAAGGCCATTCGAGACCATGGTCGAGGCAGCGGCCTAAACGTCGGAACTCGAAATCGAAACCCGGGGCGGTGCCGATGGCGACATAGTCATCGGGAAAAACTATCGAGACGCATTTGACAGGTGTACGGAAGAAGTCTCAATCCACAAGCGCAGTGAGCGCTGGGAAAGGCTGCGCCTCAACGCCATCGGTGAAGTGCTCATTGGCGGCCAGAAAATCAAAGATATCAAACTGGCCAACGTGACACCTGAACTGCTCGGCGCCTGGCGCGATCAGCGCATGACAGGGGAAAGCAAGGTCAGTGGCGCCACCGTGAATCGTGAGCTGAACTTGCTATCCCACGTTTTTACGACTGCGCGTAGGGAGTGGAAATGGCTTGCGGCCAGTCCGACCAGCGACGTGCGCCGCCCCAAGCCTGCCGCCTCGCGCGAACGCATTCCTACCGAGGATGAAATCGAGCGCCTGTGCAACGCACTTGGCTTCACCGAGGAGCCTGTGACGACGAAGAGCCAGGCTGTGGCGGTCGCCTACCTCTTCGCCATCGAGACGGCAATGCGAGCCGGGGAAATTTGCGGACTGACGCCCGTCTGGGTTGACGGCGCCGTCGCCCGCCTCCCCGCCTCGATCAATAAAAACGGCGTGCGGCGAGACGTACCGCTATCGACGTGCGCGCTGGAACTCCTGTCGCTATTGCCAGACTCGGCGAGGCCCCATCGTTCGGCATTTCCACGGCCTCGCTCGATGCCCTGTTCCGCAAAGCGCGCGAACGATCGTGCATCGAGGGCCTGACCTTCCATGACAGCCGGCACGCGGCCATCACGCGATTGGCAAAAAAATTGAACGTGCTCGACCTCGCGCGCATGGTCGGCCACAGGGATTTGCGTATGCTCCAGGTCTATTACAACGAGAGCGCCGAGGATATAGCGGCTAAGCTCAGGTAGGCTCGACAGTGATCAAGCAATAAAAAACCGCCTTCGGGCGGTTTTTTATTGCTTGATGAAAGCGGTGCAATGCGAACAACTAGTTTTTATGCGGCCTTTACGAACAATTCAACAATCGTACCTACTAAACTACCTACGCACAAACATCGCTAGCAAAAAGTCCTCGTACCGCCCTCATGCACGATAGTTGCTAACGGCTTATGCAGGGCATGCGTACGATGTCGATTAGATACTGATAAAGTTATGCGTCGACAGCGGCCCGAAGGGCAGTGAGGCCAGCGGTCCACCGACGTCCAGCGCGCCGAGGTCAATCGGGAAGAATCCGGCAACTTCCATGATACCGCGCACCTCGGCCTTTGCGGCAGCGTCATCGCCAGAGTAAAACAATACGCGCTTGCCACCTGCCGTCTCCGGCTCCTTCAGCACATTGACGTCGTTATGATTGAATGCTTTGACGACCCGTGCACCAGGAACGAATTGCTGGATGATCTGGCTTGAATGCTTTCCGCCAAGATCGACCGCCTTGATCCCATATGCGGCGAGAGGATTGCTTATGTCGTTCGCATCCGGCAACGTTGCTGGATCGAAGAACTCCACAGGGTTAGTGCCGTCGATCACGATGCGACCGCTCCACGCCGGCAGGCTGCCCAGTACTTTCTCTGCATCGACCCAGCGGACCGCAACTAGCACCATATCGGCGCTTGCGGCCTCTTCCACTGTGCCGGCCTTGATGGATGGCCCCAGTTCTTCAACCAAGTCAGCCAGCGAGGCTGCTCCACGGCTGTTGGAGATGGTGGCCGATATCCCTTTTTTTGCAAGAATGCGAGCGAAGTTGGAGCCGAGGGCGCCCGAGCCAATGATGCCGATAGTCATGATTTTTTCCTTTGAAATTAAGTGAATAAACTGTTTGCTGAGTTGAATTTTAGGGCCTTGGTGTTTATTGCGTTAGTATCAATCAACTATAATCAGTTTCAATTATTACTTGAAGGTGAAATCGTGGAAACTCTCGCCAATCTGGAGTCATTCGTCCGCAGTGCCGAGAGCGGCAGCTTTTCTGCTGCAGCACGTCGGCTGGGCCTGACGCCAGCAGCAGTGAGTCGGAACGTCGCGCTTCTTGAACGGAACCTTGGCGTACGACTTTTCCAGCGTAGCACCCGTGGCCTGACGCTAAGTGAAGCGGGTGAACGTTTTCGGCAATCAGTACAGATTGGTCTCGACAGCATCCAGGGCGCAATTGCCGACATCAAGGTCAATGCCGGGCAACCGACCGGCGTGTTGAAGTTGAGCGCGGCACCTGGATTTGGCATGGATTATCTGTTACCTCTCATGCCGGCGTTTCTCGAAAGATATCCGGGAGTAACTCCCGATTGGGTTTTCGATAGCCGTCCGCTGGACCTGATCGCAGGCGGCTTTGATGCGGCGGTCGGCGCTGGTTTTGAGCTACCGCCCGGTATGGTGGCGCGCGAATTGGCGCGAATACATTTGATTGCAGTGGCATCGCCAGCGCTATTACAGGGCAAGCGTCGTCCCAAAGATCCAGCCGGACTTGCCGAATTACCCAGTGTTGTGATGCGCTCTCCATTGACTGGTCGCGTGCGGATTCAGGTCATGCGCAATAACGCAGGAGTCGAAGTCACAGCAAAACAGCAGGCGGTTATGCTGGTTAACGATCCGGATGCACTCAGCCGAGCCGTGGTGCTGGGCCTTGGCGTCGGATTGATACCAGTTCCCCACGCTGCTCCACATCTGGAAAGTGGTGCGCTGGTACGATTGCTGCCGAACTGGTATGGTGATGTGGGGGCGATCTCGTTGTATTTCACCAGTCAGAAACTGTTGCCGGCGAAGACGCGCGCCTTTGTCGATTTTGTTGTCGAGGCATTTCGTGTCCAGAAGCTGCCGCAAGTCCTCTCTGCTAAATAGCGCACCTTTGATATCAGACCACTGTCGTCGAACCGAAGCCTGGTTACCTACACAGACATCGAGGCATACCCAAGAACGCGCCAAAGTGCAGCATAGCGCGAAAACAACGCCGTTCCCATGTCGCAACACCACTCGCACGAAAGGCGCAAGAAAGGCGCAATGGTCAGGTCTGACATTTGGACACGGCCTCAGCTTTTATAGAGCTGACGTCGTGAAATTTACCCTGATTTCAAGCCCAAAGCTGCTAAAGCACCGCGCTACCACGTGCGTCCACACGCGCATTTTGGCATCATGCATTGCGTGAACGCAGGCCTATCCGGCCAAGCCATCACCATGGCCGTGGCCGTAAAACAAGCAAGCGTCGCACGCGCCCCCATCGACCTGACCAGTTGCCGGTACCCTGCGTGGAGGAAGTGCCGGACTTCGAAACCATCGCCGCAGCGAGCAAGAAACATCCAAGTAATCCTCGGGAAATTAGTGTGAACTTATGACGAACAGAACCGGATGCTATGCAAGGCGCTCGCTGCGACGCAGTGCGAGCACTGCTAGCAGTGAGCAAGCCTCGTCGGCCACCTTGCAGAGCGCCGGATATGGAAGTCAGAAATCACAATAATTTATTGGGGGTTACTTCGTCAGCCTGCTGCGTGAAGCCCGGCACGCGGCCGTCATAGCCCTGCCGGCTTTTATACAACACCACCGTGCCCCGCGCTCACTCCACGGCCCCCTGCTGATATAATACTTGCAACGAAGTAAGACTTCGAATTGTGCGCCTCAAGGCTCCCGCAACCGTCCGTGTACCGCTACAGCCCATGCGCTCCCTTTTCGACCACGAGATCATCCAACAGCTGCACAGCGGTGACCGCTCGCGGGTGTATCGCGCCAGGGCCGCCGATGGCACCGCGCTGATCGTCAAGAAGCCCAATCAGCAGTTCCCCTCCTTTCAGCAACTGGCACAATTCAAGCGCGAGTATGCGATCGCGCGCCGCTGCCGCCATCCAGGCGTAGTCCATCCGCTGGCGCTGCAGCTGCACGGCGGGTGCTGGACGATGCTGCTGAAAGACAGCGGCGGCCAGGCGCTCGACCAGGTGC
Organism: Janthinobacterium sp. 64; assembly: GCF_002813325.1. NCBI lineage: Bacteria > Pseudomonadati > Pseudomonadota > Betaproteobacteria > Burkholderiales > Oxalobacteraceae > Janthinobacterium > Janthinobacterium sp. 64. The sequence continues at coordinate 1,425,745 of NZ_PHUG01000001.1, forward strand.
TGCGCACGCAGCTGGCGGCGCGCAGGACGCCGGCGCAGCCTGCGTTGGCGCTGGACGATTTTTTCGACATCGCGCTGCAACTGTGCGCGGCGCTGGAAGCGGTCCATCGCCATGGCGTGATCCACAAGGACATCAATCCCTCCAATCTGGTGTGGAACGCCGACCGGCGTCTGCTGCAGCTGACCGATTTCGGCATCGCCTGTGAGCTGCCCTACGAAAGCCATGGCATCGTCAATCTCCAGGCCCTGGAAGGCACCTTGCGTTACATGGCGCCGGAACAGACGGGGCGCATGAATCGGCGGGTCGACTGGCGCGCCGATTTCTATGCGCTCGGCGCCACCTTCTACGAACTGCTGGCCGGCCAGGCGCCGTTCGAGGCGGGCGACGCGATGGAACTCGTGCATTGCCACATTGCCCGCAGTCCCGACTGGTCGCACCCGGCACTCGCACACTTGCCGGGCCAGCTGCTGCCGATCATCCAGCGCCTGCTGGAAAAAAATGCCGATCAGCGCTATCAGAGCTTGCAAGGCCTGCGCAGCGACCTCGATGCCTGCCGCGCGGACCAGCCGGCGCAGGCGCTCAAGCTGTCCGACCACAATGGCCGCTTCCTGGTGCCGCAGACGCTGCATGGGCGCGAAGATGCCATCGCCGTGCTGCTGGCGGCGTTCGAACGCAGTGCCGCGGGCCGCTGCGAGATGCTGCTGCTGGCCGGCCATTCAGGCATCGGCAAGTCGGCGGTCGTCAACGAGGTGCAGAAACCGATCGTCGCCCGGCGCGGCTGTTTCCTGTCCGGCAAGTTTGACCAGCTCCAGCGCGATGTACCGTATGCCTCGCTGATCCAGGCCTTCCAGGGGCTGGTGCGCCAGTTGCTGGGCCAGCCCGAAGCAACGCTGCGGCAGTGGTCCGGAAAACTGCACGGCGCCCTGGGCGATGGCATGGGCGTGCTGGTCGAACTGATTCCCCAGCTGGCGTTGATCGTCGGTCCCACCGAAGCCTTGCCCGCGTCGGCGCCGGCACAGGCCCAGCTGCGCCTGGACCGCCTGTTCCCCCGCTTCGTCGAAGTCTTCGCCTGCGCCGGGCATCCGCTGGTGCTGTTCCTGGACGACCTGCAATGGGCCGATGCGGCCACCTTGCGGATGATCGAACTGCTCATGCTCTCATGCGACCAGTGCTGCCTGCTGTTCATCGGCGCGTACCGCGACAACGAAGTGAGCGCCGCACCCCCCCTCATCGCGCTGCGCGACAAGCTGCTCGCACGCGAGGTGCGCCTGTCCACGCTGTTATTGAGCCCCCTGAGCGAGCCGCAGGTTGCGCAAATGGTCGCGGCTACCGTGCGCGTGGCGGCACCTGACTGCGCGCCACTGACCCGCATTTGCTACACCAAGACGGCCGGCAATCCATTTTTCCTCAACCAGTTCCTCGCTTCGCTCAATGAGACGGGCCACCTGCGCTACCGGGCCGAAGGCGATTGCTGGGACTGGGACCTGCGCGCGATACAACAGGTCAAATATACGGACAACGTGGTCGAGGTGCTGCTGGAGAAAATCCACCGCCTGCCCACGGCAACGCAGCACCTGCTGCAACTGGCCGCCTCCTGCGGCAACCGCTTCACGCTCGACACGCTTGCGCTGACAACGGACCGCTCGCCCCGGCACACGCAGCAAGCCTTGTGGCCTGCGCTGCATGCAGGACTGGTCCAGCCGCTCGACGAATGCTATAAATACGTCGATGGCGATACCCGCGCCGGCCACAGCGGCGTCCATTACCGCTTCCTGCACGACCGGGTGCAGCAGGCAGCCTACCTGGTCGCCGATACCGCTACCCGCGCGGCCAACCATCTTCGCATCGGCCGCCTGCTGCTGCGGCATGCCACGCCGGGGCAGCAGGACGAGACACTGTTCGAGACCGTCGAACAGCTCAACGCCGGCCGTGCGCTGCTCGACGATGCAGACGAGCGCGTGCAGCTGGCGGCGCTCAATCTGCAGGCCGGCGTCAAGGCACGGCGTTCGGCCGCGTTCCAGGCCACGCTGGAGCACATGCGAATTGGTCTAGGCTTGCTGCCCGCAGAGGCGTGGAGCGTCCACGCCGGCCTCTGGCTCGACCTGCAGCTGGGCGCGGCCGAAGCGGCCTACCTGTGCGGCCAGTTCGATGCCGCCGAGGCGATCTATGCGCTGGTGCGCGCCCGCAGCTTGCGCCCCTTGCAGCAGTTGCGCTGCATCGCCATCCAGGCGCACCAGTATCAATTGCAGGGCCGCCTGCTCGACGCCATCGCCGTGCAGCGCGATGGCCTGGCGCTGCTGCACATCGACATTCCACACGACGTGGCGCAGATGAAGGCACGCTTCGACGACATCCTTGCCGATATCGGGCGGCAGCCTGGCGCGCAGGCGCCCACCACCTTGCTGGCAGCCGATGACATGTGCGCGCCGGACGCGGTGGCCGCCATGCAAATGATGCAGGGCCTGTGGATGGCCAGCTATTACGCCGGCCAGCAGGATCTCAGCGCGCTGATGGTGGCATCGATGACGCGGCTGTCCATGCAACGGGGGAACAGCGATTTCAGCGCCGTCGCCTATGTCGGCTACGCGCTGATGCTGGCGCTGTACGACGGCGACGTGGCGCGCAGCTACGACTTCGGCGCGATGGCGATGGCGCTGGCCAGGCGGCGTGCCAATCTGCAGACGCGCACACTCACGGGCCTGATGTTCGGTGCGCTCATCAGCCACTGGACGCAGCCGCTGCGCAGCTCCGACGCCCTGTACCAGGAAGCCTTTGGCTGGGCACTGGAAATCGCCGATTTCGTGCAGGTCGGCGTGGTGGCGGCCGTGCGCGCCACCGAACGGATGATCCTCGGCGACTATCTGCCGCACCTGCTGCACGACATCGAGCACGATCTGGCGCTGATGCGCGCCAACGGCCAGCAGGCGATGGCCGATTGCTGCGTCGCCGCCGCGGTCCAGCCGATCAAATGCCTGATGGGCCGCCTGCCCCGGCACGACAGCTACGATGATGCGACGTTCAGCGAGGCGCGCTTCCTCGAACAGTATGGCGATTCGCAGCTGTACCGCGCCTACTATTTGCAAGGCAAGATCCGCAACGCCTACCTGTTCAACGGCGCCGATGCCGAGCTGCTGGCCGGCCAGCTCGGCATCGTCACCCAGATCATGCGCGGCCAGGCCAAGGTTGCCGAGTCGAGCTTCTACGCCGCGCTGATATGGCTGCGTGCCTTGCGGCGCGACCCGGCGCGAGCCGATGCGGGCGCTGTGCTGAGCGTGATCGACGCACTGCAGGCGAGCCTCACCGAGTGGGCCAGGCAAGGCTCGGACAATAGCGCGGCCAAACATCTGCTGGTGATGGCCGAGATGGCGCGCTACCGGGAAGACCTGCAGCTGGCCACGCGCCATTACCGGCAGGCGATCGACGCCGCCGGCCTGGCAGGCTACGTCAACGTGCAAGCGCTGGGCAATGAGCTGTGCGGCGAATACTGGTCCGAGCAGGGCCATGCGCGCGTGGCCGGCGTCTTCATCCAGGACGCCATCGCGCACTACGGCCAGTGGGGCGCAGAGGGCAAGGTGACGCAACTGCGGGCGCGCCACGCCGCGCTGCTGTCAAGGATGGATGGCCGCGCCACGCTGTCGCATGTGGGCCCCCACACGCACGGCAGTTCCGCGCTCGACCTGGTGTCGCTGCTGAAAGCGGCACAGATCCTGTCGAACGAAGTGGGCCTGCGCAACGTGCTGACACGCCTCATTGCCATCGTCTGCGAAAACGCCGGTGCGCAGGTGGCGCGCCTGCTGCTGCAGTCCGACGGCAGCTATCAGCTGGAGGCCAATATCGATGGCGACGGCATCACCGTGCTGCAAGCGCGGCGGCTCGACCTGAACGCCGCCAGCGACCCGCAGTTCCCGCTGTCGCTGCTGCGCTATGTGATCCGCACTGGCGCGGAGGTGATCGAAGACAGCATCACGGGCGTCTCGCGCTTTGTCGCCGACCCGTACGTGCAGTTGCGGCGGCCGCGTGCCGTCATGTGCCTGCCGATCCGGCACGGCGGCCAGATCGACGGCATCCTGTACTTCGAGAACCGGCTTGCAGACGCCTCGTTCACGCAGGAGCGCGTCGCCTTCCTGCGCATGCTCGGTGTCCAGGCGATGATCTCGATCTCCAGCGCCAGGCTGCATGACGGCCTGGAGCGGCGCGTTGCCGAACGCACGCAGCAGCTGGAAGACGCCAACCGCAAGCTGGCAACCCTGTCGATCACCGACGGCCTGACGGGCCTGTCAAACCGGCGCCATTTCGACGACGTGCTGCGCGCCGAATGTGCGCGCGCCGCGCGCGTCGGCCAGCCGCTGGCCGTCATCATGCTCGATGTCGATTACTTCAAGCGCTTCAACGACCGTCACGGCCACCAGGCCGGCGACGCATGCCTGATCCGTGTCGCGCAGGCGCTGGCGGCCGGCATGCGGCGCGCAGGCGACCTGACGGCGCGCTACGGCGGCGAAGAGTTTTCGATCGTGCTGCCGAACACGGGCGCGGACGAGGCGCGCCAGATCGGCGAAGCGCTGCGGCGCGCCATCGAAGAGCTGGCCATCCCCCTTGCGGGTGCGGATGCGGCACAGGTGACGATCAGCGTCGGCATCGCGGTCCAGTCGCCACCGGGCGCCGCCGATCCCGACGCCCTGCTGCGCCTGGCCGACGCCGCGCTGTACCACGCCAAGGATGCGGGGCGCAATTGCGTGGTGCTGAAGATGCTGCCGTCCGGCTGATCCGCATTCACGCTACAGGGCGGCGCCTCAATCGCTGCCGTGACTGTTTTCGCGCGCCTGCTCCCTCGCTTTTTCGCTTGACGCCAGGCCGTTGAAGAACAGATTGAGCAGCACGGCAACGATGGCGGCCAGCAGGATGCCGCTGTGCAGCAACGGCGACAGGGCCTTCGGCATGTGCTGCGCGTACTGTTCCGCCACCAGCGGCAGCATGCCGAAGCCGATCGACAGGGCCACGATGAACAGGTTGTTGCGGTTGCTCTTGTAGTCGACGCCGGCCAGGATGCGGATGCCGGTGGCGGCCACCATGCCGAACATCACCAGCCCTGCCCCGCCCAGCACGAACGCCGGCACGGCTTCGGCCGTCTGCGCGATCTTCGGTATCACGCCCATGACCAGCAGGATGATGCCGGCCGCTACGCAGACCCAGCGGCTGCGCACGCCCGTCACCCCGACCAGGCCCACGTTTTGCGAGAACGAGGTGTACGGGAAGGTATTGAAGATGCCGCCGATCAGGGTGCCCAGGCCATCGACGCGCAAGCCGCGGCTGATGTCGGCCTGCGTGATGCGCTTGTCCGTCATTTCGCCCAGCGCCAGAAACATACCCAGCGACTCGATCATGACGACGATCATCACCAGGCTCATGGCCACGATGGCGACCACGTCGAAAGTCGGCATGCCGAACTGGAACGGCGTGACGATGGCAAAGGCCTTGGCGCTGGCCACCTTGGCAAAATCGGCCTTGCCCAAGGCAAACGACAAGGCCGTGCCGGCGATGATGCCGATCAATACCGCGATATTCGACAGGAAACCGCGGCCATACTTGGCCACCAGCAAGATAACGGCCAGCACGAAAAAGGCGATGCCCATGTTGTCCAGCGCGCCATAGCCGGGATTGGCGATCAGCGGCACGGGGCCTAGCGGCGCAGGCAAGCCGGCCGCCGTGGCGGCAGCGGCCATCTTGAGGAAGGCGGGATCGGCGATCTGCGCCATGGCGGGCGGCCCGCCCATGGCCCAGTTCACGCCCACGCGCATCAGCGACACGCCGATCACGGCGATGATGCTGCCCGTGACCACGGGCGGAAACAGGGCCAGCAGGCGGCTGATGCAGGGAGCGATCAGCATGGAAACGACGCCGGCGCCGATCACGGCGCCGAAGATGCCCGTGATGCCCAAGGTGGGATTGTTCGCCATCGCCAGCATGGGACTGACGGCGGCAAAGGTCACGCCCATCATGACGGGCAGGCGGATGCCGAAGTACTTGCCTATTCCCAGGGACTGGATCAGCGTCACCAGGCCGCAGCAGAACAGGTCCGCACTGATCAGCGCCGCTACCTGCTCGGGCGGCAGCTTGAGGGCGCGCCCGACGATCAGCGGCACGGCGATGGCGCCCGCATACATGACGAGCACATGCTGCAAACCCAGGGTAAACAGCTTGCCGGCTGGCAGGATTTCATCGACGGGCGATGGCGCGGCAGGCGTGCTGCCCGGAGCGCTGCGGTGGATGGATTTCAAGCGGGGAGAGGCCATTTACGCTCCATTTCCTGGGTTACCGCAGCCCGGATGGGCGCAGGTGAAAGGGAAAAGCAAGAGAGAAACGGGACGACAGGAACACACTGGCGGTGGATGAGGCATGCGAAGCTCCTTGGATGGGATGACCAAGGTATGCCATGCACGCTTCGTGCCAGGTGGATTGTATACAGTTTGTGGCGACAAACCAGCATAACGGCGCATGCTGCCCTCCCCCTTCGCACCGATTTCAGGCGCGCCGCCATGAGCATGCACTAAAAGGGGACGCGCGCGCCGTCAGCGCCGCGTCCGCACTTCCTTGACGGCAGCGGCCGCATCGGCCGCCAGTTCACCGATATCCTTGTCGCGGCGCCGGTCGAACCAGCGCACGCTGGCACTCACCAGCCACCACGCCGGCAAGCCGACGAGCGCCATCAGCGGTGCGGCAATGAACAGGAAGCCCGTGGCCGGATCACAGCCATACAGCGCCGCCACCGTCTGCGCGCTGTCAAACAAGCCAGGCCACCACGCCAGCACCGCCGACACCAGGACGGGACCGGCAAAGGTGGCAATGATGATGCTGGAGCAAATACGGATGAGCGCCTCCTTGCAGTTGCGTGGCCACATGACCATGAAGCTGAGCAAGGTGGCAAAGAAGGCGGCCAGCAAGGGGACGCCCAGCAGCTTGATCCAGGCAGCCCCTGCGGCGGTGATATCGATATGCATGATGTACTTTCAGTTGCGGCAAAAAAAGCTGCGCCTGGCAGCTTGCTTGCTGTCATTCATTTGAGAAATTGCTTGCTGCCCTGCCCTTGCGCCGGTCCGAACAAGGCCGCCACCAGCGGATCGCGGCGCGCCGCACCGCGTGGCCAGCACGCCGTGCGGCGCACCTGCGGCGGCAGTTCGGCCCAGCCGTCGACCTCGTCGTCCGGTTCGCCCAGCGCGTACAGTGCGGGCCGCTGGCGCCCCGGCTCCGTGCAATGGCGCTGCGCCAGATGGATCTGCCCCATGCCGCACATGTGGCGCAAATAGCGGCTCATGGTGCCCGCATCGAGTCCCAGCAAGGCGGACAATTGCGCCGCGCTGGCCTGGCCCTGCTCGCGGATGTACTGCGCGATGCGGGCGATGTGCAGCTGCGACTTCTTGCTGCGTCCCTGTAACTGGCGCCCCTGGCGAGGCGCCGCCCTGCTTTCCACCAACTGACTGCTGTTCAACATCTGCCTGACCTCCCGTGGTGTCGCCAACCGGCAGACGCTGTAGTGCGTTTGCGACAGGCAACGAGTGGACTTTATCAATCGCTAATGTTAAAGTCAAGCATTTGGTAATTTATCAAACGGTAAATTTCGGGTTTAATGTGGAGATGAATATGTATCAATACAGACGCGACCGCCTGCTGGCCCTGATCCGCGAGCACTACGACAACACGCGCAAGAAAATTTCCGACGTCAGCGGCTGGAGCGAGGCGCGCATCTCGCAAATCCTCTCGCCCAGCTACCGCGAGGGACGCGCCTTCAGCGAAAAGATCGCGCGCAAGCTGGAAGCGGACCTGCAGCTCGATAGCATGTACTTCGACCAGGGCGCGGCGCCCGACCAGGCGGCCATGGCCGCGCGCGCGCTGGCCGGCGCGCAGCCCGTGGTCGTGGAAGATGGCGAGGATGAACGCTTTTATCCGATCCGCAAGGTGAAACTGCGCCTGTCGGCCGGCATCACGGGCTTTGCCATCGAACCGGAAACGCACGACGGCAGCACCATCAGCGTGCCGCGCAGCTGGGTCGATCGCAATGGCTACCACCCTGAAAAACTGGTGGCCATCAAGGTCAAGGGCGAGAGCATGGAGCCGGCCCTGTACGAGGACGACGTGGTGATCATCAATACGGCCGACAGCCGGCCGGCCGATGGCGTGGTATTCGCGATCAATTATGAAGGCGAACCGGTGGTCAAGCGCATGGCGCGCGATATCGGCGAATGGTGGCTGACGTCGGACAACCCGGACCAGCGCAAATACCACCGCAAACTGTGCCGCGGCAATGAATGCCTGATCGTGGGCAGGGTCGTGCGCAAGGAAAGCGACCGCATTTGAGAATGCAGTTTATCGTTTGATAAACTGCATTCTCGTCATGGCGCTTAAGCCAGCGCTGCCTGGATCTGCTGCAGCGATGCCGGGTCGTCCATCGACGTCAGGTCGCCCGGGCTGCGCCCTTCGCAGATGGCCTGGATCGAGCGGCGCAGCAGCTTGCCCGAACGCGTCTTCGGCAGCTGTGGCACGAACAGCACGCGCGCGGGCCGCGCCACGGCGCCCAGCTGGCGGTCGACCACCGCCATCACTTCGCGTTCCAGTGCCGCTTTTGCTTCCACGCTGTCGACACCCTGCGGGTTTTTCAAGATCACGAACGCCATCGCCACCTGGCCTTTGAGCTTGTCTTCCACGCCCACCACGGCCACTTCCGACACGTTCGGATGGCTGCTGATGCTTTCCTCGATTTCGCGCGTGCCCAGGCGGTGGCCGGCCACGTTGATCACGTCATCGGTGCGACCCAGAATAAAATAATAGCCGTCCGCATCGCGCACGCCCCAGTCGAACGTCGAATACACTTGCCGGTCGCTGAAGGTGGACCAGTAGGTCTCGACGAAACGCTCGTCGTCGCCGTAGACCGTCTGCATGCAGCCTGGCGGCAGCGGGCCTTCCAGCACCAGCACGCCCTTCTCGTTGGCGCCGCACTCCTCGCCCGTCGCTTCGTTGAGCAGCCTGACCTGGTAGCCATACATGGCCAGGCCAGGGCTGCCCAGGCGCGTCGGCGTATCAGCCACGCCTTTTGCCACCGAGAGGATCGGCCAGCCCGTCTCCGTCTGCCAGTAGTTGTCGATGATGTCCACTTTGAGTTCGTCGGCGATCCATTGGGACGTGGTTTCATCGAGCGGCTCGCCCGCCAGGTACAGCGCCTTCAGGGAAGACAGGTCGTACTTGCGCATCAGTTCCACCGGATGCTTGCGCAGCACGCGGATGGCCGTCGGCGCCGAGAACATGCGCGTGACCTTGTATTTTTCAACGATGCTCCACCAGATGCCCGCATCGGGACAGATCGGCAAGCCTTCGTACAGGATGGTGGCCATGCCGGCGATCAGCGGGCCATACACGATGTAGGAATGGCCCACCACCCAGCCGATGTCCGAGGTGGCAAAGAAGGTTTCGCCGGGCTTGCCGCAGAAGTTGTACTGCATCGACGACGTCAGCGCCACTGCGTAGCCGCCCACGTCGCGCTGCACGCCCTTCGGTTTGCCCGTCGTGCCCGAGGTGTACAGCACGTAGGACGGCTCGTTCGATTCGAGCCAGGTGACGGGAACCTGCGCATCCAGGTGCCGCTCGCGCAGGGCCGCGTAATCGACGTCGCGGCCCGGCGTCAGTTGCATCGGCACCAGATGGCGGTCGACCAGCAGCACTTGCTGCGGCTTGTGCGCGGCGATACGGATGGCTTCGTCGAGCAGCGGCTTGTAGGCGATCGCCTTGCCGTTGCGCGAACCGGCATCGGCGGAGAACACCAGTTTTGGCTGCGCATCGTCGATGCGGCTGGCCAGGCTGTTGGCGGCAAAACCGCCGAACACCACGGAATGCACGGCGCCGATGCGGGCGCACGCCAGCATGGCAAAGGCCGCCTCGGCGATCATCGGCATGTAGATCAGGACGCGGTCGCCCTTGACCACGCCCAGCGACAGCAACATGGCGGCGCAGCGCTCCACTTCGCGCTGCAGCTCGCGAAAACTGTAGCTGCGCTCGGTGTTCGTTTCGGTGGAAATGGCGATCAGCGCGGCGGCATCGCCCTGGCTGTCCACCCAGCGGTCGACGGCGTTGTGGCACAAATTGGTGGTGCCGCCGACGAACCATTTGGCGAACGGCGGGCGGGAATAATCAAGCACTTGCGAAAACGGGGTATGCCAGTCGATCTTTTCCGCTTCCTCGCGCCAAAAGGCGTCAGGCGTGTCGATCGAGCGTTGATAAAATGCTGCGAAATTCATGTCTCCTCCGGTAGGCGTGCAATCTGTGTCAGGCCTGGGCCAACTGGCCTGGCCGCCGCATTATGTGTACGATCTGTGTAGCATCTGCCTGCGTATTTCTGCCTAAAACGCGTCGCAGGGAATGCGCACGATACCTTCCATCAGTACGCGCGCGCTGCGGCTCATGATGGCCTTGGTGACGCTCCATGCGCCATCTACCTGGGCCGCTTCCGCGCCCACCATCAGGGTGCCGGACGGGTGGCCGAAGCGTACCGAGTTGCGAGGGCCGCCGCCCGCCGCCAGGTTCACCAGCGTGCCGGGAATGGCCGCCGCCGTGCCGATGGCAACTGCGGCCGTGCCCATCATGGCGTGGTGCAGCTTGCCCATGGACAGTGCGCGCACCAGCAGGTCGATATCGCCCGCTGCCACCTGCTTGCCGCTGGACGAGACATAGCCGGCCGGCTTGGCGACAAAGGCCACTTTCGGCGTGTGCTGGCGCTTCGCCGCTTCATCCAGTTGGGAAATCAAACCCATGCGCAGCGCGCCATGCGCGCGGATGGTCTCGAAACGGGCCAGCGCGGCCGGGTCGCGATTGATGGCGTCCTGCAGTTCCGTGCCCGTGTAGCCGATGGCGTCGGCGTCGACAAAAATCGTCGGGATGCCGGCGTTGATCATCGTGACTTTCAACACGCCAACGCCGGGCACGTCGAGGTCATCGACGAGGTTACCGGTCGGGAACATGGCAGAGCTGCTACCGTCGCCGCCTTCTTCGTCCGCGGCCGGATCGAGGAATTCCAGCTTCACTTCGGCGGCCGGGAAGGTCACGCCATCGAGCTCGAAGTCGCCCGTTTCCTGCACTTCGCCGTTGGTCATGGGCACGTGGGCGATGATGGTCTTGCCGATATTGGCTTGCCAGATGCGCACCGTGGCGATGCCGTTTGCCGGCACGCGCGCGGCGTCCACCAGGCCGCTGGCGATGGCGAACGAGCCGACTGCCGCCGACAGATTGCCGCAATTGCCGCTCCAGTCGACGAAAGGCTTGTCGATGGAGACCTGGCCGAACAGGTAGTCGACGTCGTGCTCAGGCTTGCTGCTTTTCGCCAGGATCACCGTCTTGCTGGTGCTCGAGGTGGCGCCGCCCATGCCGTCGATCTGCTTGCCGTACGGGTCGGGGCTGCCGATCACGCGCAGCAGCAGCGCATCGCGCGCGGCGCCCGGCACTTGCGCGCTGGCGGGCAAATCCTGCAGGCGGAAGAACACGCCCTTGCTGGTGCCGCCACGCATGTAGGTGGCAGGGATCTTGATTTGGGGGGTGTGGGTCATTAGAGTTCCTGCGTTGAATTGCTGATTAAACCCAGAGGCAAAGAGCTGGGGTCAGACGGGGACGCCGAGTTCCGGCGGGTCTGACCCCTGGTTTACGCTGCTTTCGACGACTCGAGGAAGTCCTGCGCAAAGCGTTGCAGAACGCCGCCCGCCTCGTAAATCGACACCTCTTCCGCCGTATCGAGGCGGCAGGTGACGGGCACTTCGAGCGTTTCGCCGTTCTTGCGGTGGACGAGCAGGGTCAAAGTGGAGCGCGGCGTGCGCTCGCCCACGACGTCGTAGGTTTCGCTGCCATCGAGGCCCAGGGTCTTGCGGTTCACGCCAGGCAGGAACTCCAGCGGCAAGACGCCCATGCCCACCAGGTTGGTGCGGTGGATGCGCTCGAAGCCTTCGGCCACGATGGCTTCCACGCCGGCCAGGCGCACGCCCTTGGCGGCCCAGTCGCGCGAGGAACCCTGGCCATAGTCGGCGCCGGCGATGATGATCAATGGCTGCTTGCGCTCCATGTACACCTCGATGGCTTCCCACATGCGCGAGATCGTGCCTTCCGGCTCGATGCGCGTGAGCGAACCGGCTTTGACTTTGCCATCCTCGATGACCATCTCGTTTTTCAGGGTCGGGTTGGCAAACGTGGCGCGCTGCGCCGTCAGATGGTCGCCCCGGTGCGTGGCGTAGGAATTGAAGTCTTCTTCCGGCAAACCCATTTTCGCCAGATATTCGCCGGCCGCGCTATCGAGCATGATGGCGTTCGATGGCGACAAATGGTCGGTGGTGATGTTGTCGCCCAAAACGGCCAGCGGACGCATGCCTTTCAATGGGCGTGCGCCAGCCAGCGCGCCTTCCCAGTACGGCGGACGGCGAATATACGTCGTCTGCGGACGCCAGTCGTACAGCGGGCTGACCTTGATGCCATCGTCCACCTGCGCGGCAAACATCGGGATGTACACCTTGCGGAACTGCTCCGGCTTGACGCTGGAAGCGACGATGGCGTCGATTTCCTCGTCGGACGGCCAGATATCCTTCAGCAGAATCGCCTTGCCATCGGCATCATGGCCCAGCACATCCTTCTCGATATCGAAGCGGATGGTACCGGCGATCGCATACGCCACCACCAGCGGCGGCGAGGCGAGGAAAGCCTGTTTCGCGTACGGGTGGATGCGGCCGTCGAAGTTGCGGTTGCCCGACAAAACGGCCGTGGCGTACAGGTCGCGCGACACCACTTCATCCTGGATCACGGGGTCGAGCGCGCCCGACATGCCGTTGCACGAGGTGCAGGCGAAAGCCACGACGCCAAAGCCCAGTGTTTCGAGCTCGGTCATCAGGCCCGCTTCCTGCAGATACAGTTCCACGGTTTTCGAGCCGGGCGCCAACGACGATTTCACCCAAGGCTTGCGGGTCAGGCCGAGGCGGTTCGCATTGCGCGCGATCAGGCCGGCGGCGATCATGTTGCGCGGGTTGTTCGTGTTGGTGCAGCTGGTAATGGCCGCGATGATGACGGCGCCGTCCGGCATCTTGCCCGGCTCGTTTTCCACCACGCCGGAAATGCCGCGTGCAGCCAGTTCGGACGTCGGCACACGGTTGTGCGGATTCGACGGTCCGGCGATGTTGCGCACCACAGACGACAGGTCAAACGTCAATACGCGCTCGTACTCGGCGTCGACCAGGCTGTCGGCCCACAGGCCAGTCTCTTTGGCGTACAGCTCCACCAGTTTCACCAGTTCGTCGTCGCGGCCCGTCAGTTTCAGATACTTGATGGTTTGCGCATCGATGTAGAACATGGCGGCCGTGGCGCCAAATTCCGGCGCCATATTGGAAATCGTGGCGCGGTCGCCCAGGGTCAGGTGCGACGCGCCCTCGCCAAAGAATTCCAGGTAGGACGAGACGACCTTTTGCTTGCGCAAAAATTCCGTCAGCGCCAGCACGGTATCGGTGGCCGTGATGCCCGGCTGCGGTTTACCCGTCAGCTTGACGCCGATGATGTCGGGCAAACGCATCCACGAAGCGCGGCCCAGCATCACGCTTTCCGCTTCCAGGCCGCCCACGCCGATGGCGATCACGCCCAGCGCATCGACCATCGGCGTATGCGAATCCGTGCCGACCAGGGTATCGGGATAGGCCACGCCATTTTGCACCTGGATCACGGGCGACATGCGCTCGAGGTTAATCTGGTGCAGGATGCCGTTGCCCGGCGGGATCACGTCGACGTTTTTAAACGCCTTCTTGGTCCAGTCGATGAAGTCGAAACGGTCTTCATTGCGGCGGTCTTCGATGGCGCGGTTCTTGGCGAAGGCATCGGGGTCGAAACCGCCGCATTCGACGGCCAGCGAATGGTCGACCACCAACTGCGTCGGCACGACGGGGTTGACGAGGGCCGGGTCGCCGCCCTGGGCAGCGATGGCGTCGCGCAAGCCGGCCAGGTCGACCAGGGCCGTCTGGCCCAGGATGTCATGGCAGACGACGCGGGCGGGGAACCACGGAAAATCGAGGTCGCGCCGGCGTTCGATGAACTGGCTCAGCGAAGCATTCAACGTCGCCGGGTCGCAGCGGCGCACGAGGTTTTCGGCCAGCACGCGCGAGGTATAGGGCAAGGTGGCGTAGGCGCCTGGCTGGATCGCATCGACGGCGGCGCGCGTGTCGAAATAGTCCAGCCCTGTTCCCGGCAAGGCCTTGCGGTGCAGTGTGTTCATATTAGGGGTCATTATTTGCGGTCCTTGATCGGCACGAATTCCAGGTCTTCCGGGCCCACGTAGTTGGCGCTCGGGCGGATGATCTTGTTGTCGATGCGCTGCTCGATGATGTGGGCGGCCCAGCCCGAGGTGCGCGAGATGACGAACAGCGGCGTAAACATCGCCGTCGGCACGCCCATCATGTGGTAGGACACGGCCGAGAACCAGTCCAGGTTCGGGAACATGTTCTTGATTTCCCACATGACCGATTCCAGGCGCTCGGCGATGTCGAACATTTTCGTGGAACCGGCTTCCTGCGACAGCGAACGGGCCACTTCCTTGATGACGACGTTGCGCGGATCGGAAATCGTGTAGACGGGGTGGCCGAAGCCGATCACCACTTCCTTGTTGGCGACGCGCTCGCGGATATCGGCTTCCGCTTCGTCCGGGTTGTCGTAGCGTTTCTGGATGTCCAGCGCCACTTCGTTCGCGCCGCCGTGTTTCGGGCCGCGCAGCGCGCCGATGGCGCCCGTGATGGCCGAGTGGATGTCCGACCCCGTGCCGGCGATGACGCGGCTGGTGAAGGTCGAAGCATTGAATTCGTGTTCTGCGTACAGGATCAAGGACGTGTGCATGGCCTTTTCCCACGACGCCGACGGTTTTTCGCCATGCAGCAGGTGCAGGAAGTGGCCGCCGATCGAGTCGTCGTCCGTTTCCACTTCGATGCGCTTGCCGTTATGGCTGTAGTGGTACCAGTACAGCAGCATGGAGCCGAACGACGCCATCAGGCGGTCGGCGATGTCCCGCGCGCCGGGCGCGTTATGATCGTCTTTTTCCGGCAGGGTGCAGCCCAGCACGGACACGCCCGTGCGCATCACGTCCATCGGGTGGGCCGCGGCCGGCAGCGCTTCCAGCGCCAGCTTCACGGCCGACGGCAAGCCGCG
This sequence comes from Janthinobacterium sp. 64, assembly GCF_002813325.1. Taxonomy (NCBI): domain Bacteria; kingdom Pseudomonadati; phylum Pseudomonadota; class Betaproteobacteria; order Burkholderiales; family Oxalobacteraceae; genus Janthinobacterium; species Janthinobacterium sp. 64. The sequence continues at coordinate 1,440,937 of NZ_PHUG01000001.1, forward strand.
CAAGGATTTCAGTTTGGCCTTGTAGCCTTTCAGTTCGGCGGACGTCGGCAGCTTGCCGTGCACCAGCAGGTAGGCGATTTCCTCGAACTCGCAGCTGTCGGCCACGTCCAGGATGTCATAGCCGCGATAGTGCAAATCGTTGCCGGTCTTGCCGACCGAGCACAGCGCCGTATTGCCGGCGGTGACGCCGGACAGGGCGACGGATTTTTTAGGCTTGAAAGTGGCGGCTTGCGGTGCGTTCATTGATTTCTCCAAAAATTGACTAGTCTCGGTTGCATCACTGCGGGGCCGGCATGCGGCCCCTGCGTCTGTTTATTTCTTTTGCGCGGCGAACAGCGCGTCGAGCTTTTGCTCGAAGTCGTGGTAATTGATCGATTCATACAGCTCCATGCGCGTCTGCATGGTGTCGACGACGTTCTTTTGCGTGCCGTCGCGGCGCAGCGCCTGGTAGACGTTCTCCGCCGCCTTGTTCATGGCGCGGAAAGCGGACAGCGGATACAGGGCCAGGCCCACGTGGGCGCTGCGTAATTCGTCCAGCGTGAACAGCGGCGTGGAACCGAATTCCGTGATGTTGGCCAGGATAGGCACGTTGACGGCCTTGGCGAAGGTGGCGTACATGTCCAGATCCGTGATGGCTTCCGGGAAGATCATGTCGGCGCCCGCTTCGACGCAGGCGACGGCGCGTTCCAAAGCCGATTCCAGGCCATCGACGGCCAGCGCATCGGTGCGCGCCATGATGACGAAGTTCGGGTCCGTGCGCGCATCGACGGCCGCCTTGATGCGGTCGACCATTTCTTCCTTGCTCACGATTTCCTTGCCAGGACGGTGACCGCAGCGCTTGGCGCCCACCTGGTCTTCGATATGCAGGCCGGCCGCGCCGAACTTGATCATCGATTTCACGGTGCGCGCCACGTTGAAGGCGGACGAACCGAAACCCGTGTCGGCATCGACCAGCAGCGGCAGGTCGCACACGTCGGTGATGCGGCGGATATCGGTCAGCACGTCGTCCAGGCTGGAAATGCCCAGGTCGGGCAAGCCCAGCGAGCCGGCCGCGACACCGCCGCCGGACAAATAAATGGCTTTGTAACCGGCGCGCTTGGCCAGCAAGGCGTGGTTGGCGTTGATGGCGCCGACGACTTGCAACGGGGATTCTTCCTGGACGGCCTTGCGGAATGCGGCACCTGCGGAGTATTGAGTCATGTGTTCACCTTATGGGTTTCGGATGGTCCCGAATGTTTCACGGAGTGGCTATGAGCATCACTATTGCAAATGCCGTGCCAGCACCGCACACCCCGGCCGGAAAATGCGCTACGACACAGTGAAAACCAGGGAAAATGGCCATGCAGCAGCGCTGCACGCGCTGTCACGCACGGGAACAGCGATGTCACGATTGAGATCAGAAATGTTTCAAATATGTTTCAATCATTCCATTTGAAACACTGAAACATGAAACAGGTGAGACTGCCGCCGGGCGCGCACATAAAAAAACAGCCGGCGGGCGCCGGCTGAGAGTGATGTTACGAGCTAAAACTAGGCCAGCCGCACCAGCGGATTGGCGATGATGTTGTCGATCTGGCGCACGGCTTCTTCGCAGGCGGCGGCAATGGCGCCGTCCTCGTCGTCGCGCACGAATTGCATGGTCGAGCCTTCGAATACTTCCAGGCCTTCCGCGGTGGCGCGTTCGATGTCGCAACTCGCCGACCATTTGCCATCGGTGGTGGGCACGGCCAGGGGAACGATTTCCCAGCCTTTATAGTGAATTTTAGAACTGCTATCCATGGGGTGCCTCCTTGGTGACTGACTCAATAGTGGAAATCGTAGCATGAAGCGCGACTGGCAGCGACGTGTTTCACGCGCCAGTGGTAGTCAGGCTCACTTTCGGGCTAAACGATTTACGCTCGCTCAAGGGCGCAGCAGATTATCCACTTCCGTCTTCGCTACTTCCAGGCCAGCCGTGCAAGCCGTCTCGGGCGCCGCATAGCCGCCCAGGGTGCGGCTGCGCGTGATCGCCTGCGCCTCGGGTTCACCTTCGCGCTGCAGGCGGTAGGTAAAATCCCATAAATCGTCGTTGTCCTTTTGCGGGGTCACGGAAATCGTAAAACCGCGGTACTGTTCGCTGCGTGCAGTGATATCGTTCATGAATTCCTCCTTGGAAGAATGAGGTTACCATGCTGCAAGCGCCAGGGTGCGCACGACTGCCGCGCACTCCTTATCTGTTTTTCGCATGTTCAATGTCAATTCTCAGCATTTTTTTAGCGTACTCTGGCGATATAATGCCTTTCCCTGTCCGCCCTTTGCCGCCGTGATGACTCCACAAATCCAAGCTTTCTTCGACCCCGCCACCGCCACCGTCACCTATGTTGTCTACGAGGCCGATGGCCGTGACTGCGCCATCATCGATTCCGTGCTCGACTACGATCCGAAGGCGGGCCGCACCTCGACCGCCTCGGCCGACAAGGTGATCGCCTTCGTGCGCGAACACGGCTTGCAGTGCCGCTGGCTGCTGGAAACCCACGCGCATGCCGACCACTTGTCCGCCGCGCCCTACCTGCAGCAGCAGCTGGGCGGCGACGTGGCCATCGGCGCCGCCATCCAGACGGTGCAGCAGGCGTTCGCGGCCGTCTACCATCAGGACGGCGCCAGGGCCGACGGCTCGCAGTTCGACCAGCTGTTCGCGCCCGACCAGGTGTTTCATATTGGCAAGCTGGAAGTGCGCGCCCTGCACGTGCCCGGCCATACGCCGGCCGACCTGGCTTACCAGATCGGCGACGCCGTTTTCGTCGGCGACACCCTGTTCATGCCGGACGTGGGCTCGGCCCGCTGCGATTTCCCCGGCGGCTCCGCCTCCCTGCTGTACCGCTCCGTGCAGCGCCTGCTGGCGCTGCCGCCGCAAACGCGGCTGTTCATGTGCCACGACTACCCGCCCAACGGCCGCGCGCCGCGCTGGGAAGTGACGGTGGCCGAACAACGGGCCAGCAATATCCACTTGCGCGACGGCATTACGGAAGTACAGTTCGTGGCCATGCGCACGGGACGCGACGCCACGCTCGACATGCCGACATTGATCCTGCCCGCCATCCAGGTCAACATCAATGCGGGCAAGCTGCCCGAACCGGAAGACAACGGCGTGCGCTACCTCAAAATACCGCTGAACGCGATCTGATTGCCCTGGGCACTCCCCGCCCCTCGCACCTCCTTTCTTGATACCACGCAAGTTTCACCCCGGGCAATCCGCATACAGTGCAGATTGCCCGGGCTTGCTTGGGCGCCGCCTTTTCCTGCTTGACGCTGACGGAGCGCCCGCATGTCGCCCGACCCTACGCTCGATACCAATTGCATGCTGCTCGCCGAAGCCGAAGGCACGACCTTGTTCAGCCATGCGCTGCTCAAGGCCGTCACGCGCCTGCCGCGTCCCGGCATCATCATCTTTGTGCACGGCGTCAATTCCGACGGTGAATGGTATGAGCAGGCGGAACAAGGCCTGTGTGAAGGTCTGAATGCCCGCCTGAAACGCCGCGATGAGGACCTGGTAATCCCCGGCCCGGCCGCCGGGCAGATGAAGGCTGCGACATACGCGCGCGAATTGACGGATGACGGCTTCCTCAATCCCAAGCGCAATGCCACCACCTTCCTGCAAGCGGACGACGCCAATTCGCCCGTGATTCGCTTTCGCTGGGGCTACAAGGCCAACGGCGAGGAATTGCAGGCGTTTGGCGACGGCATCTATCTCAACGAAAAGAATTACTGGGGCGGCGGGCCGTTCGCCAACGGCTGCAGCGCCCTGCCTGACCTGTGGGGCCAGGGTTTGTCGGAAGAACTGTTCCTGTGGATGCATATCCAGCACATGAACCCGACGAATGACCGGCAAGTGTATGCCTGTCCGCCGCGCCCGTATTTTGTGTTCGCCGCGTGGCGCCTGGCGCGGCTCGTGCAATCGATCAGGGCGTGCCAGCACGACGCGCCCGTCACCATCGTCTGCCATAGCCAGGGCAATATGGTGGCCATGGCGGCCGCCTTTCTCGGCGAGACGCTGGGCGCTTCCGCCGTGGCCGACTGTTACGTACTGTGCAACCCGCCCTACAGCCTGCTCGATAGCAATTTCACGGAAAACTGGATCAGCGGCCATTTGACGGATGAGCACGGCAACACGGGCCGGCAAAAGTATGAGGCGCGCACGCAAACCTTGAAAGCGTTTTTCAACATCCTGCGCACCCGCTCGGCGATGCAGCAGGATGCCGCATTTGTCGACGAGTGCAGCGCCAATCGCAAGCCTGAACGCAAGGACAGCTACACGGCCGCGTTCGACCGCGCAGACTACGGCTTGCAGGGCTCTACCTATGGCAGGGTCACCCTGTATTTCAATCCGCACGACCAGGTGATTTCCGCCACCCCCGTGCAAGGCATAGGCTGGCGCGGCATGTCGGCGCAGGAAATTGCCGATACGGCCGGCGACGGCGTCTTCACGCAGCGCGTGTTTGCGCAAAACCACCTTGTCGGCCAGGAAAATGAAAAGGACTATGATATCTGGCAGCGCAATGGCCAGCCATTGAGGCCGGACAGCCTCGATTTCTGGCACCCGCGTTCACTTGTCGCCGAGTACTCGATCAAAAAGGGCATGCGGGCCAGCAAAGGCATCGGGCGCAAGATACTGACCTTTTTGTTCGCGCCCATCGCCATCGTGCTTTCCAAAGCAGCCGGCACGCGCATCAACGCCCTGCCGCCCAAGTCCTGGCGGCTGCCGATGAAGGCGCCCAGGCTGCCCGAGGCATTCCTGCCGCACTCGAAGCGCTTTGCCGACATCAGCGAACAATTTGACGAAGGCTGCGATCCCCCGGCCGACTCCCTGCACAAGGACCGCGCCGCCGAAGCCGATGGCGCGTATGCGCCCTACCGCTCCCAGGGCAAGGGAGATGCGCAAACCGAGGCGGCGCTGCGCTACGAACAGAACGCCATGCTGCGCATGCAGGCCAGGCGCGACGGCTTGGTCGAAAAAGGCAAGCCTGTGACGGCGGTGGACAAGCCGGAGGAGGCTAGCAAGGAATTCAATGCCTGGCGCAAGAACGAAATTCAGAACTACCTGGCTGCCAACATCGACACCCACGCCACCGATCACTCGACCATCATGACCAATTCCGAGCATGCGCAGAAGGCGCTGGCGTATGACGTGGCGGTGGGCGTGTGCACGATCAGGCAGGAGGCGCTGCGCGAATTAAGGGTCGCGGCGGATTGGAGCCTGTTGAAAGGCTCATCTTTCGAGTCTGGAGAGTTCTTTGAATACTACGACAATGGGACATTTAAAAATGTATCTTTATTTACATGGGCAAATGACAAAGACAGCCCTGCCAGAAAACCAGAAAGCATCGTTGACGAGCGCCAGAATGCAAGGCCTGCCGACCCTTCCACCAACTTTGCGCTGAGGACTGACGGTGCGTAAATTCATTGCCACGCCGCACCAGCGACTGGCCTGGGCGCTCGCCGCATCTTTCATAGTCATTTGCCTTGCGCTCTGGCTCAACTGGCCAAGCTATGCAGGTCACCAGACTATCCATTCACCTGGAGAACTCATGAAACAGTTCCTTGCGCTGCCCATGCTCGCCGCTTTTTCCCTATTTGCGCTATTGACGGCCTGCGCCGTGCAGCCTGCGCAGAAGGAAGACGATCTCCCAACAATCACGGACCACGTTCCCTTCCGGGCACAAGTGGTGGGCCTGCAGTGGCTCAATCCGCTGCAGCGGCTCGACTATCCGACCGAATGGCAGCTGCTATGGACGTTAGGATTGGCCAAGCCCAACGAAAATGACGATATGGTCAGGACGGATCCCAGGGGGTTCAGCACCTTGCAGGCCGTCGCCCCCATTGCTCACGATATCAATGGCAGGGAAACGTTCAAGGGTTATCACCATAAGTATCTGCGCGAGCTGATGAGCAATTTCCACGACATTTACTATTCCAGCCCCACCTACTTCTACCACGTCTATCCCAAGGATAAAAAACAGAACTGGCGCGAACTGGCCGGCATACGCGTGGAGTATGCCCTGCCTGAAGGAAAATTCGATTTGGCAGAAGTACACCAATTCACACAACAAACCATCACCGACACCTTCAGCATAGGTAACATCCACTTCCCCACCCTCTGGACCCGCGCCACCCCACCCGACGTGCGCATCAGCCTGGGCGGCAACAATGCGGGCTTCGTCTCCCTGCAAGCCGCGCTGGCCTATCTGGAAGCGCATCCACAGCAAACCGTATGGGTCATGAACCGGGATGCGCCGAGCCGGCCGAAAACCATGCAGATCAATGAAAACCTGGTGCTGCTGGTGCTGGCCGGCCCCGATTATAAAACGGAGCGGGCGGCGCTGGCGTGGATAGGCTATCCGGCCACGAAAAACGTGGCCGATTTTGAACTGAGCAAGGACCAGCCGCCGCGCGCCGTGCAGGCCTGGCAGGCCGTACTTGCCGACGCGGCGCGCCAGGGCGGCAAGACGGAGACCGATATCGGCTACGTCATCCACGACGCCAGCCAGACCCTGCCCACCTCCTCCGACCGTCTGGGCCAGCTGGCGCATGCGCTGACCCTGGAAGTGCCGGGCTTCGACTTCCTGCCGCAGACTTTCAATACACCGGCCCTGCTGGGCGAAATGGGCGCCGGCACGGCGCTGACCAACGTGGCCCCGGCCATCGCCCATGCGAACCACGTCGGCAAACCCGTGCTGGTGGCGGGCACCAGCGATCCTGCCAGCGTCACGGGGGTGCTGGTGTCGCCGCCGGCCACGGTGCGGCCCATCAATCACAACAAGCCGTGGTTCCGCGCCCGCGGCGAAAACCATGCGTATCTGCCGTGGTGGGGCATCCGCCACGATGCGGCGGACGATCTGCAGGGCTACTCAGATTAAAGTCCGAAGGCACCGCTCCTCACATGGCGTCAAACGCAATAACACAATGCAAATGATGCGTCTTCCGCCATGCCAGATCCCTCAGTACCATGTGGTGACCCTATTCGAGGATCCACCACGCCATGCAAGCACCTTCAAAACCCAGTCCACCCGACCAGCAGGCCACAGAAGCCGGTAGCGCCATGCGCCCCGTGCGCGGCGCGCTTGCCAGCCTGTCCCTGGCGATGCTGCTGCCCGCGCTGGGTACCAGTATCGCCAACGTGGGCTTGCCCGACATGGCCAGGGCCCTGCACGCGCCGTTCCAGGATGTGCAATGGATCGTGCTGGCCTATCTGCTGGCCATCACCGCGCTGATCGTCAGCGTGGGCCGCCTTGGCGACATGGTCGGCCGGCGCCGCCTGCTGCTGGCCGGCATCGCGCTGTTTGCCGTCGCTTCCATCCTGTGCGCCCTGGCGCCCACCTTGTGGCTGCTGGTTGCCGCGCGCGCCCTGCAGGGCCTGGGCGCGTCCGTCATGATGGCGCTGACCATGGCCTTTGTCGGCAGCACCGTGCCCAAGGCCAGAACGGGCAGCGCCATGGGCCTGCTCGGCACCATGTCGGCCGTCGGCACCACGCTTGGCCCCGCGCTGGGCGGCCTGCTGATCGCGCACTTCGGCTGGCAAGCCATTTTCCTCGTCAACGTGCCGCTGGCCGGCGTGGCGCTGCTGATGGCCTGGCGCTTCCTGCCGGCCGACCAGCGCGGCGCCAACGCCAAGCGTCCCGTCTTCGACCACCGCGGCACCGTGCTGCTGGCCCTGACCTTGTGCGCCTATGCGCTGGCGATGACCGTGGGCCGCGGCCATTTCGGCGCGCGCAACGTGGCGCTGCTGCTGGCCGCCTGCGTCGGCGCCATCCTGTTCGTCCGCGTCGAACTGAAGGCGCCGGCGCCGCTGATACGCCTGGCCATGCTGCGCGCGCCCGTGCTCAGCGCCGGCCTGGCGACCAGCATGCTGGTGTCGACTGTGATGATGTCCACCCTGGTGGTCGGCCCCTTCTACCTGGCGCGCGGCCTGGGCCTGGGCACGGCCGTCACCGGCATGGTGCTGGCGGCCGGGCCGCTGGTGGTGGCGTTCTGCGGCGTGCCGTCCGGCTGGCTGGTGGACCGCTACGGCGCGCAGCGCATGGGCGGCGCGGGCCTGTGCGGCGCGGCCTTCGCCTGCCTGGCGCTGGCCCTGCTGCCCGCCAGCCTGGGCATTGCCGGCTACGTCGTCCCGATCATGCTGCTGACGGCCAGCTATGCGCTGTTCCAGGCAGCCAACAATACGGCCGTGATGGTCGATATCGCTGCCGAGCAGCGCGGCGTCATCTCCGGCATGCTCAATCTGTCGCGCAATCTGGGCCTCGTCACGGGCGCCTCCGTGATGGGCGCCGTCTTCGCTGCCGGCACCAGCGATATCGCCAGTGCTCCGCCAGTCGCCATGATCGGCGGCATGCACGCCACCTTTGCCGTCGCCAGCGCGCTGATACTCGCCGCGCTGGCCATTTTCGCGCTCGGCCGCGCCCTGGCCAAGCCACCCACGCCTTCCGGAGACCCCGCATGATGCGCCCCCGTCCGATCCCGTCCCTGCCCGTCCCGCTGTTACTGCTGCTTGCCCTGGCCTGCAACGCCACGTTATCCGGCTGCGGCCGTTCCCAGGCCGCGCCTGGCGGCCCGCCGCCCAAGCCCACCGTGTCCGTGGCGCTGCCCGAATCGTCGATGGTGCAGGCGACCCTCGACTACACGGGCCGCATCGAAGCGTCGCAGCGCGTGGAAGTGCGCTCGCGCGTCTCCGGCTATTTGCAGCAGATCGCCTTTCGCGACGGCCAGCAGGTCAAGGCCGGCGATGCGCTGTTCGTCATCGACCCGCGCCCCTTCGCCGCGGCGCGCGACCGTGCCCGGGCCAGCCTGGCCCAGGCCGATGCGCGCAGCAAGCTGGCCAAGGCCCAGTTCGAGCGCAGCAACCGGCTGCAGCAAACGGGCGCGGCCAGCACCGAGGAGCTGGAACGGGCGCGCGGCGAACTGGAAGGCGCGCAGGCAGCCGTCATGCTGAGCCAGGCGGAATTGCTCAGCGCCGAACTGGAACTGTCTTTTACCACCATGCGCGCGCCCATCGCCGGCACCGTGTCGGACCGCCGCGTCGATGTCGGCAACTACGTGGCCGGCGGCGCGGCGCAAAGCGGCGTGCTGACCACCATCGTCGCGCACAGCCCCGTGCGCGCCATGGTCGACCTGTCGGAGGCGGATTTCCAGCGCCTGCGCCAGCAAAGCAAACTGCCATCGAAGGTGCAACTGGCATTCGACGGCGGCGGCCCCGCGCAGGATGCCAGCGTCGACTTTGTCGACAACGAAATCAGCGCCCGCTCGGGCACCGTGCGCCTGCGCGCCAGCCTGGCCAACGCTAACCGCGCCATCATGCCGGGCAGCTTTGCGCGCGTGCGCATCCCCGTCGGCGCGGCGCAGCAGCGCCTGCTGGTGCCCGACGCCGCCATCCTCAGCGACCAGAACACAAAAATGGTGTTCGTCGTGGACGCGGCGGGCAAGGTGGCGCCGCGCAAGCTGGAACTGGGCGGCCTGCGGGGCGACAAGCAGATCGTGCTGTCCGGCCTCGGACCGCACGAAAAAGTCATCGTCTCCGGCGCGGCCAAGGTGCGCCCGGGCGACCAGGTGCTGGTGGCCGCTGCGCGCGCCAACGGCGCATAAGGAGAGAGCATGCGTTTTTCCCGATTTTTCATCCGCCGTCCCGTGTTTGCCATCGTGCTGTCGATCCTGATCACGCTGGTCGGTGCGGTGTCGGCCATGCGTCTGCCGATCTCGGAATTTCCCGAGATCGTGCCACCCACGGTGACCGTGAAGGCCAGCTACCCGGGCGCCTCGGCGCAGGAAATCGCCGATACCGTCGCCGCGCCGATCGAACAGGAGATCAACGGCGTCGACGGCATGCTCTACCTGTCCTCGCAATCGGTGGGCGACGGCAAGCTGACCATCAGCGTGGTGTTCAAGGCGGGCACCAACGTCGAACAGGCCCAGTCGCTGGTGCAGAACCGCGTGGCGGTGGCCGAAGCGCGCCTGCCCGATGCCGTGCGCCGGCTGGGCCTGGCCGTCAAGAAGGCATCGCCCGACCAGCTGATGGTGGTGCTGTTCGATTCGCCCAAAGGCACGCGCGACCAGCAATACATTTCCAACTTCATCGGCACGGCCATCAAGGACAAGCTGGCCCGCGTCGAAGGCGTGGGCGACATCTACACGCGCGGCGCGCGCGACTTCTCGATGCGCATCTGGCTCGACCCGGCGCGCGTGGCCTCGCTGGGATTGACGGCGCCGGAAGTGATCGCGGCCGTGCGGCAAGCCAATTCCCAGGTCGCCGCCGGCGTATTGAACCAGCCGCCCGGCGGCAGCGACGGCGCCTTCCAGGTACAGGTGCAGGCGCAAAGCCGCCTGCGCGACGTGGCCGAATTCGAAGCCATCGTCGTGGCCGCCCATGCCGGCGGCGGCGTGGTGCGCCTGCGCGACGTGGCGCGCGTCGAGATGGGAGCACAGGATTACACGGAAAGCGGCTTCGTCGACAATCGCACGGCCATCGCGCTGAGCATCAGCCTGCTGCCCGGCTCGAACGCGCTGGCCACGGGCGAGCGCGTGCTGGACCTGCTGGCAAAAATGCAAGCCGACTTCCCGCAGGACATCGCCTACCACAGCTATTACAATCCGACTGAATTCATCCGCTCCTCGATCGACAAGGTGCGCGACACCATCTTCGAAGCGGCCCTGCTGGTGTGCCTGGCCATGCTGCTGTTCCTCGGCTCGTGGCGCGCCGCCATCATTCCCATCCTGGCCATTCCCGTGTCCCTCGTCGGCACCTTCAGCGTGCTGGCCGCGATGGGCTATAGCCTCAATACCCTGTCGTTGTTCGGCCTGGTGCTGGCGATCGGCATCGTCGTCGATGACGCCATCGTGGTGGTGGAAAACGTCGAGCGGCACATGGAGGACGGCATGAGTCCCGTCGCCGCGGCGCAGCGCAGCATGGATGAAGTGGGCTTCGCCCTGGTCGCCATCGCGCTGGTGCTGGTGGCGGTCTTCGTGCCGACGGCCTTCATCGACGGCATCTCCGGCATGTTCTACCGCCAGTTCGCCGTCACCATCGCCGCCTCCACCGTGATCTCGGCGCTGGTCTCGCTGACGCTGTCGCCGGCCCTGGCCGCGCTGCTGCTCAAGCCGCAGCACGATGCCAACAGCCTGGGCGCGCGCTGGATGCGCATTTTCAACCGCGGCTTTTCCCGCCTGACGGGCGGCTACGTGCGGCTGACGGGGCGCATCCTCTCGCGGCGCTGGCTGATGCTGCCCGTGTACCTGCTGCTGGCGGGCCTGACCCTGTGGCGCCTGGACGCGACGCCGCGCGGTTTCGTGCCGCAGCTGGACCGCGGCTACGCCATCGTCTCGATCCAGCTGCCGGCCGGTTCGACCCTGGCGCGCACCAGCGAAGTGGTGCAGGATGCCACGGCCCGGCTGATGAGCCATCCCGGCGTGGCCCACACGGCCGCCTTCGTCGGCACCGATGGCGCCACGTTTACGTCGGCGCCCAACACGGCCGTCATCTTCACCATGTTCAAGGACTTCGGCGCGCGCGCCAGCGATGGCCTGGATGGCCCGGCCATGCTGGGCGCCATGCGCGCCAGGCTGGCGCCCATCAGCGCGGCGCGCGTGATGGTGATACCGCCGCCTTCCGTGCGCGGCATCGGCACGGGTGGCGGCTTCAAGCTGATGCTGCGCGACACGGGCGGCCATGGACCGCAAGCCTTGCAGGCGGCCGCGCGCGCCATCGTCGAGGAAGCGGGCAAGCTGCCCTCGGTGACGGGCGCCTTCACGCCGTTCAACGCCATGAGCCCGCAGATCAAAGTTGAACTGGACCGTACCAAGGCCGAATACCTGGGCGTGCCGCTGCTGCGCCTCAACGAAACACTGCAAAGCTACATGGCGCCCGTGTTCGTCAACGACATGAACCTGATGGGCCGGGTGTGGCGCGTCACCGCCCAGGCGGACGCGCCCTACCGGCGCGGCGTGGCCGACCTGGCAGCCCTGAAGACGCGCGCCGCCAACGGCGACATGGTCCCGCTGGGCAGCGTGGCCGCCTTCAGCGAAGGCACGGCGCCATTCCGCGTGCCGCGCTACAACCTGTATCCCGCGGCCGAAATCCAGGGCAGCACCAGGCCTGGCTACTCGACGGGGCAAACCATCGCCGCGATGGAAGAACTGCTCAAGGCGCGCCTGCCGGACGGCTTCGACTACGAGTGGACGGAACTGGCGCTGCAGGAAAAACACGCGGGCGGCAGCACCGGCATGGTGCTGGGCCTGGCCGTGCTGCTCGTGTATCTGCTGCTGGCGGCCCTGTTTGAAAGCTGGCTGCTGCCCCTGTCCGTCGTGCTGATCGTGCCCAGCTGCGTGCTGGCCACGCTGGTCGGCGTGTCGTGGCGCGGCCTGGACAACAACGTGCTGACGCAGATCAGCATCGTGGTGCTGATCGGCCTGGCGGCCAAGAATGCCATCCTGATCGTCGAATTCGCGCGCCAGGCGATGGCGGCCGGCGCCGATGCGCGCGAGGCGGCCATCGCCGCCGCCCGCACGCGCCTGCGGCCCATTCTCATGACGTCGCTGGCCTTTTTGCTGGGCGCGATACCGCTGATGCTGTCTTCCGGCGCGGGCGCGGAAATGCGCCAGTCGATGGGCACGGCCGTCTTCGCCGGCATGCTGGGCGTGACCGTGTCCGGCCTGTTGTTTACACCGTTGTTTTTCACCTTGCTGAGCCGGCGCCGCGCGGCGCCGCTGCTGGCGGCCACGCTGCTGGCCCTGGCCGGCTGCAGCGTCGGCACGCCCACGGCGACGCGGGGGTTCGATACTGCGCGGCTGCCGGTCCTGCCCTCGGCCGCCGGCGCACCGGAGCTGCAGGCCGGCGCGCCGCCGGCGCTATGGTGGCAGGCACTAGGCGACGCCAGGCTGGAGCAATTAGTGCAACGCGCCTGGCACGACAATGACGACGTGCGCATCGCCGCCGCGCGCCTGGCCAGCGCCAGCGAATTTGCGCAAGCGGCGCGCGGCGCCCGCCTGCCCACGGCGGATCTCGATGCGCAGGCCGGGCGCGCGCGCCTGGCGGCGATCGGGAGCCGCGACGGCCAGCCGCACATCGCCTCGCCGGTACAGTGGAACGCCGCCTTCAGCTGGGAACTCGACCTGTTCGGCCGCGTACGCCACAGCATCGCCGCAGCCGAGGCCACGGCGGACGAACGCGCCGCCGTGCGCGACGACGTGCGGCGCCTGATCCTGGCGCAAGTGGTGGACGCTTACCTGGTGCTGCGCGGCGCGCAGCAGATGCGCGCCAGCCTGGAAGAACAATTAGCCAACCAGTCCGGCACCTTGCGGCTGGTGCGCGAGCGCGAGAACGCGGGCCGCGCCGCGCCGGCCGAACGCATGCGCGCCGAAGCGCAGATGCGCCTGGCCAGCGCCCGCCTGCCCAGCCTCAACTTTGATGAGCGCGCGGCGCGCAACCGCCTGGCGACCCTCACGGGGCAGCGGCTCGATGCGCCGGAACTGGCCGCGCTCGACCAGCCGATGCCGCTGGCGCTGCCGCAAACCCTGCTGACGGATGAACCGGCCCATTTGCTGCTGCGCCGGCCCGACGTGCGCGCGGCCGAACGCGCGCTGGCGGCGGCCAGCGCCCGCGAAGGCGCGGCCATCGCCGAGCGCTTCCCGCGCATCAGCCTGGGCGCGCTGTTCGGCGCCTCCGGCGTGGCCGGCGACTGGCATGGTGGCGACGCGGCGCGCTGGCATGCGGGCGCCGCCTTTACTCTGCCGCTGTTCGATGGCGGCACGCGCCGCGCCCGCGCCCGCGCGGCCGGCGCCGACGTGCTGGCCGCGCAGGCCGGCTTCGACAAGGCGCTGGCGCTGGCGTTGGAGGAAGCCGACAGCGCCATCGCGCAATGGGTGCAGCTGCGCAGCCGCCATGCGGCACTGCGCGAGGCGCACCAGCTGGCGCAGGACAGCGCGCGCCTGGCCAGGGTGCGCTACCAGGAAGGCGCGGAAAGCCTGCTGGGCGTGCTCGAAGCGGAGCGCATCGCGCTGGCCACGCAGGAGCAGCTGGTGACGGCCCACCGCGACGTGGCCATCGCCACGGCCCGTGGCTACACGGCCATGGCAGGCGGCTTCGACGGACCGGTGCCCCGCTAGAAGACAGGCGCCGGCGGCGTCAAACGGCGCCGATCTGGCCGGCGCAGGCGTCGACCACGCAGCCGCGCAGCCAGCGGTGGGCGGGGTCGGCATCCATGCGCGGATGCCACATCAGCGACACGGTCAGCTCGGGCATGCGCAGCGGCAGCGCAAAGCTGAACATGCCGGCACGCAGATTGCCCGTATGCCGTTCCGGCACGGTGGCGATCAGGTCGGAGCCGGCGGCCAGCGCCAGCGCCGCCGTGAAGCCGCCGACGATGCTGGCGATCGTGCGCTGCAGTCCCAGGGCGGCCAGCGCGTCGTCCATCGGACCCGTATCCTGGTCGCGCCGCGCCACCAGCACGTGCTCGCCGGCCGCATAGCGCCCGGCGCTGATCGCTCCTTGCGCCAGCGCATGGCCGCTGCGCACCACGCCGACGAAACGGTCGCCGAACAGCCTGCGCGTGCGCACTTCCGGGCTGGTGAGACTGCCGATCACGCCCGTTTCCAGGTCGATGCTGCCCTCGCGCAGTTGCACGCTTTCACGGTCGACCTTTTGCACGAAGCGCAGACGCACGCCAGGCGCCTGCGCGCCGATATGCGCGAGCAGCGCCGGGCCGAAATTTTCCACGAAGCCGTCGCTCGCACGCAGCGTGAAAGTCTGCTCCAGCTGGCGCGGATCGAGCTGCTGCGCCGGTCCCAACACGGCCAGCGCCTCGCCCACCAGCTGCCCCACCCGTTCGCGCAATTCCAGCGCGCGCGGCGTGGGCACCAGTTCACGGCCGGCGCGCACCAGCAGCGGATCGCCGGTCGTCTCGCGCAGGCGCGCCAGGGCGCGGCTCATGGCCGATGGACTCAACCTCAAGCGCCGCGCCGCGCGCGTGACGCTGCCTTCGGCCAACAGCACGTCAAGGGTGATCAACAGGTTCAGGTCGGGTAGCGACATGGGCGCTTACTCGTCCTGCTCCGGCGCACGGCCGATCTCGCCGTCGATATTGGCCAGGAACCAGGCCAGCGACGCCATCAGCGCCACGTTGCGCTTGAGGTTATCCGGGTCGACCTTGTCCAGCGTGTCGGCCGGCGTGTGGTGGTAGTGGAAGTAACTGTGGCTGTCGACCAGCGGCTCGAAGCTGGGCACGCCGCCCGTTTCCAGCCGGTGCAAGTCGCCCGTGCCCAGCGCGTCGCGGCGCGTGAACGCCTGCGCGCCCATCGGCTGCAGCGCGGCCAGCAACGGCGCAAACAGTTTTTCCGCCTTCGCTCCCACGCTGGCCTTGATGCCGAACGGGCGGCCGGCGCCGCTGTCCATCTCGATGGCCGCGTATTGCTTGCCGAGCGCCTGCTTGTGGGCCTCGAAATAGGCCTGGCCGCCACGCCCGCCATTCTCCTCGTTCATCCAGGCGATCACGCGGATGGTGCGGCGCGGGCGGTAGTCGAGCTTTTTCAGGGTTTCCACCACGCCCATGGCCGCCACCACGCCGGCGCCGTCGTCGTGCGCGCCCGTCGCTAGGTCCCAGGAATCGAGGTGGCCCGAGACCACCACCACTTCGTCGGCCTTGTCCGTGCCCGGCCAGTCGGCGATGACGTTGTAGCTGTCCGCTTCCGGCAGGTTTTGCGGCGTCAGGGTCAAATGCATTTTCATCGGGCCGCGCGCGGCCAGGCGGCCGATCAGCAAGGCGTCTTCCACGGTGACGGCGGCGGCCGGAATGCGTTTATTGTCATCGAGGCCCGTGGCGCCCGCATGCGGGATGCGGAAGTTCGCGCCGCCCACCGAGCGCACCAGCGCGGCGGCCGCGCCCAGGTCGGCCGCCGCCTTCGGACCATTGAAACGGAAGCGCGAACCCTGGCCGTAGGTGACGCCGGCCAGGCCCCGCTCGGCCATCTCCTGGTCGAACGGCGTGTCGATCAGCACGATGGCGCCCTTCACTTGCGCCGCGCGGGCCTTGAGCTCCTCGAAGCTTTTGACGATGATGAGGGGCGCCGTCAGGCCGGCGGCCGGCGTGGCGCCCGAACCGCCCAGGGCGGTCAGCACCACGCGCTGCGATACGCCTTGCGGACGGCCCGCGTAATCGACGATGTCCGCCGTTTCCACGCCGCGCACCCAGTGCGGCACTTTCACGGGCTGCAAGGTGACGGTGGCACCCAGCTGGCGCATGGTCTCGGCCACTTGCTGCACGGCGGCGGCCGCGCCGGCGGAACCGGACAGGCGCGGGCCGATCAGATCCGTCATGTCGGCCAGGCGCGCATACGCCCAGTCGCTTTGCAGCGCCGTGTCGCGCACCTGCGCCAGCGCTTGCGGCGCATTGCCTGGCGCGGCGGCAAAGGCGCCGGCGCTGACCGCGCAGCCAAGGGCGATGAATAAAGCGGAACGGCGCAGCGGCGCGCCAGTCAGGATGGTATGCATGTAATGTCAATTCCAGTCAACGAGGTCGAAGCGGGTACGCCGTGGCCAGGGGGGCAAGGCGCGGCTTTCTACGATAGCGTATTTATTCTGTCATTGCAGCAACTTTTACGGGATCGATTGCCTCTCCCCCCCGGAGTCGATTACCATCAAGATTCGTGATCGCTACCGGAAACCGCCATGCTCAAGGGAACCCTCTGCACCATCCGGCACTTGCAGGCCGCCGACCTGAATACCTATATCGCGCTCGTCAACGACCTGCCCTCGCGCGGCGAGTTTTTCTCGATGCAATTCAAGTCGCCCGAGGCCATGCGGCGCGACTTCCTGCAAACGGGATTTGTCACCGAGGACAGCGAACTGTTCCTCATCGAAGACCACTCACAGCACATCATCGGCACGATCACGCACTTCAAAAGCCGCACGCCAGCCTCGCGCGAGATCGGCTACCGCTTGTTCGACCGGCAGCGGGACGGACGCGGCTACATCAGCGAAGCGGCGCACCTGGTGGTCGATTACCTGTTCAACGCCTATTCGTACCACCGGCTGGAGCTGCTGATGGACCCGCTGAACATCGGTTCCGAGCGCATCGCGCAAAAGAACGGATTTACCGAGGAAGGCTTGCTGCGCCAGGCCTTCTTTATCAATGGCGTGATGCGCGATGTCAAAATGTACAGCCTGCTGCGTCCCGAATGGCAGGCGCGCCGCAGCTGACTTGTTACGGCCGGGGGGCGATTGTAATAAGTTGTATTAGACGTGGAACAAGCTTGCGGCAGCAGATATAGTCCACTTCATGCAGATCATTGTGATCTCGCCGGAATGGAAGGAAATGCCATGTTGAACAAGAAACTCCTGGGTGCGGTAATGGTCGCTGCAGTGGCTGTGTCTTCGGCCGCAGTCGCCGGTGACCGCGACTTCAATACCGTTGCAGGCGCCGTTGTCGGGGCGGCCATTGGCAACAGCACCGGCGGACGCAATGGCGCGATCGTCGGTGGCGTGCTGGGCGCCGCCGTCGGCAACAGCATCAGCACGAATGACCGCTACTACGACCGTGGCGGCTATCGCGGCGGCTACCGCGAAACCTATTATGCGCCTGCGCCGCAACCGGTGTACTACGCGCCGGCCCCGCAGCCCGTGTATTACGCGCCGCCACCACGCTACTACGGCCCGCCGGCCGTCGTCTACGTGCAACCGGGCCGCGGCTACTACCGCGACCATGGCCGCCGCGACTACTATGACCGCGGCCACGGTCACGGTCACGGCTGGGGCCATCGCCGCTAAGCAGCACCCTGTACCCGCACCATGAAAAACCTGCGCCAGCCTGCTGCCGCAGGTTTTTTTTGTTAGATAAGCAAGGTATCGCCCCTGCACAATTTCGGCTAAGCTGTATCCTATGATCAACATTGCTGGCCGCATGGACCGCTCAACCGATGCATTTAATCAAAGACGCGCTTGACTTCGGCCCCTGGCTCGATGCCGCCGCCGGCAGCAGCGTGGGCGCCGGCCCCCTGCCGCGGCGCGAGAACCAGGACAACTTCCTGCTGATCGATGCCAGCGGCCACGCCGTCTGCCTGTCGCGGCAGGCGCCCTTCCACTGCCAGGTGCCAGGCTGGCCGCGCGGCCATGTACGTGCAGCCGTGCTCGACGGCATGGGCGGCCATGGCCAGGGGCGCGAAGCGGCGGAAGCGGCCGTGCAAGGCTTGCTGGCCGTGCCCGCCTGCCTCGACCCGGCCAGCCTGGCAGCCAGGCTCGACCAGTTGCACACGCGCTTGCAGAACACCTTCGCCAGGACCGCGCCTGCCCAGGCGCGTCCGCCCGGCACCACCCTGACCTTGCTGGAAGTGCCGCCCGGCGAAGCGCCGCTGCTGTATCACGTGGGCGATTCGCGCCTGTATGAAATTGCCGATGGCGTGGCCAGCATCCTCACCGTCGACCACGTGCCGGCCACCGTGTACGCCATGCGCGGCGCGCTCGACGAAACGCGCTGGCGCGCCACCGTGCACGGCGAGCACCATCCGCAAATCTCGCAGGCCTTTATTTTAGGCAACGCCCTCAGCGACAGCTTGCAGCTCGACAAGCCCTTGATCGGCCTCGATGCGACCGCCTTGCCGCCCTTCCTCGCGCACCTGGGCGACCGCCGCGTGCTGCGCGTGCGCCCCGGTGCCCACTATCTGCTGGCCAGCGACGGTTTCTGGGCTTGCGAGGATCCGCTGGCGCTCACGGCCCGCTGGCCCGCCCTGTGCGCCGGCAAGAGTGCTGCCCAGGCCGTCAGCGCCCTGTTCCACGACTTCCTCTCCGATCCGCCAACAGGTTTACATAGCGACAACATTACCATGGTGGTACTGCGCTTCGATGCGGCGTTCAGCGGCCCGAGCGGCTAGCGGCCAGTCGCCCGCGGTGACGCCATACGCAATGACGAGCTGGAGCGGGCGTTGGACAGGCATGATCGTCTCTCGATTCAAGCGTTGGGGGAGCGGCCAGCATAGTGCAAAACGCCCGTGGCCCGCATCGCGGGTGTAAAAATACCCGCGAGGCGACTCCATGCAATATCAAAATAACATATCCAGAAAGACATAAAATGTGTTTTTGAGCAATAGTTTCCATGACATACATGGCGAGGTGTGGCCAGGGACATGAATTTGGGCAAAAAGAGCGCATTCCGGTGCAGTGAAAGTTGCCAAGCGGGCGCAAAAGCGCGTAAGCTCTCATGTAGAACAGAGGGCGCAATGTCCCCACTCGATTCGAGTCAGAATGTCATGAAAAAATGCAGCAACCCGGAGCACCCGCACTGTACGTTCTGGGTCTTGCCTGGGGAAACAGTCTGCGCGGGCAACCACCCGCAAGCGACGACCGCCCCCAGCAGCTACGACCTGTTGACCGCACAGCGCAGCGCCCGTTCCGAGCCATCGGCAACGGCGCTTCCGCACGCCCCTGCACATGATTCTGGCATTCGCGATGCCGTTATCCGCGATGCGGCCATTCAAACGGCAAGCCGCCGCGTGCCGGCCGCCGCCCCGGCGTTTACGCCAGCGCCCGTTGCTCCACCGACGGTGCGGCCGGCCTACCAGCCCGTGCAAGCCCACCTGCACATCAGCGGCTTCGATCCCCGTGCGGCGGGCGGACGGCAAACATTAAAAATGGAATTGCGCGGCATGAGCGCCGCCTGCGCGCCGCAGCTGACCTTGCGCCTGCGCTCGGACCTGATCCCGCGCGGCCACGTGCAGCATGATTTCGTGCGCACCACGCGCGGCGATTGGCGCCCCGTGTTTGTCGAGTTTTCCTCGCGCAACAAGGAACACGGGCAATACCAGATCGAAGTGGAAGTCCACAGCCACGTCGATGGCGCCGTGGCGCAAAAATGGGTCTGCACGTTTGTCATCCTCGTGCCGCGCCGCGACGCCACCCTGACGGAAATCCACCAGATCTTCCTCAGCACGCACAAGAACGTGCGCGTGATGGCAGACGACGCCTCGATCGCCCGCGTGACGGGCGGCGACGGCTGCAACCTCGACGTGACGGCGCGCAATGCCGGCATCGCCCACGTGGATCTGTCTGCGCCGCAAGGCAAGATCGACATGGGCTTTACCACCATCGCCTGGGACGAGGAATTGATCGAAGTCGACCTGCCCGCCGCCAGCCACTGCCATCCGCACCCGAGCCAGGCCGCCTGCCTCGTCAATGCGGCGCCGGAAGCGGGCGAACAGCGCCAGATCCGCCTGTTCGCGCTGGAAGAATGCATGCTGGGCCGCTTCGAGCTGGTGGACCCGGAAGCCGATGTGCTACTCAGCCATTTCAGCCCCGACGGCCAGGACAACAATGGCTTGACGCGCCGCCTGTCGGGCCGCCATGCCATCATCCGGCGCGGCCAGCAAGGCTTTGAAATCGAGGATGTATCGCGCTACGGCCTGCTGCTCGACGGCGTGTGGCCCGGCAAGCACAAGCCCGTCGCCCTGCGCCTGGGCATGCGCATCGAATTGTCTGCCAGCATCAAGGGCATCGTCGTGCTCAGCGTCACGGCCCTGCTCGCGCACGGCGTAATCTTGCACCGCATCGACCACGGCGCCCGCGCCGAATGTTTTTACCTGCTGCTGCCGGACACCCAGCCCACACCGGCCAGCCACCTTGCCACGCCGCAGGCCAGCAGCCTGCCCGTGCTGTTCCACCGCAACGGCGGTTTCTGGCACATCGATACGGCCAGTGGCAAGGAAACGGCGCTGGCCCCCGCCACTGCCCTGGATAAACTCAGCGGCTTCGCGCGGCACAACCGCTTCGCCAGCGAACCGTATCCGGAATGCTGGATCATCCGTACCGAAGGCGCGGCGCTGTGCGATACCAGCGTGCTAACCGCCTGATACAACACCTCTCAGGTATTCGCTAGCGCGGCACCAGTACGAGAAAAATCATCGACAGCCCAATAATGAACACCGCTTCCAGCGAAAACACGAGGGCGGGAATCTGCAATTCGCGCGGGATTTTCATGGCGACACCTCTTTAAAACACAGGACTGCTTTCAGCATAGCGCGCCCTGCGCCAATTACATTATCAGCCGCACAACACAATTAACCGGACGGCATGACTTGCCGAGTCCGCTGATCAAGCTCTCGCGACACACAATTTAACAAATTATCAGCAGATATTCTGCAAATAGCACCCCTCCACGCCCTTGCATACTGTATATTCATCCAGTTAATATCCCCTGCATTTCACACAACGCCACGCATGGCGTTTTACATTTTCTATGGCTTCCAACAAAGCGCATCATGCGACCGGTTGGGCTGCCGGCGTGATCGCCGCGGCCCTGGTCGCGCACGCTGGCGCCGGTGGCCCCTACCAAGTGCTGAGCATGCTCGCCTTTGTGATGGGTGCGCTGGGCGGCACGGCGCCGGACTGGCTGGAAGTGGCCTGGTGGGCGCGCACGCACCGGCTGTGGATCACGCACCGCACGTGGACGCACTGGGGCCTGGCCTGGATCGCCCTGCTCGTCTACACCTATCAGCAATTGCCGCACCATCTGTGGGCGCCGCCCCTGTTCGGCTTTGCCGCCGGCGGCATCATGCATTTGCTGGCCGACTGGCCCAATCCGCTGGGCGTGCCGTGGATCTTCCGCCGCCACTCGCTGCGCTGGTGGAAGAGCGGCCGCCACGACATCATCGTCATCATCGCCGCCTGGCTGGCCGCCACCATCGTGGCCGACCACGTGTTTTTCGACGGCATCCACTGGCAGCGCAGCGTGCTGGCGTTCGATAGCCTGCTGCACTGGTCCGCCGCTGCCCTGCAGCAAGCTTGGGCAAATCTGCAACAATGGCAGTTGCGCTGGCGCCTGGGCGGCGACGCCAATTGACGCCGGCCGTGTGGCAATGTGATAATGAGTATCATTCTCAAACAGCCCAGCCAGCCGGCACCCCGCGTTCCGTCAGCCCAGCTCTTTCCTTGCCTGGAGAACGCAGTGAGCACCGTCAGTCCCACCCATGCCATCCCCCTGAGCACCCTGTACAGCGAGCACCACGGCTGGCTGTATGGCTGGCTGCGCGGCAAGCTGGGCAACCGGGCCGAGGCGGCCGACCTGGCGCAGGACACATTCTTGCGCCTGCTGGGCAAGCGCGACGCTGCACCGCTGCGCGAACCGCGCGGCTACCTGGCGACGATTGCGCGCGGCCTGCTGATCGACCGCTACCGGCGCCAGGCGCTGGAGCAAGCCTACCTGGAAGCGCTGGCGCAGCAAGCCGAGCCGGTATCGATGTGCGCCGAAACACATGCCATCATCATCGAAACCCTGCTCGCCGTCGACCGCCTGCTCGACCGCCTGGGGGCACGCACGCGGACCATCTTCCTGCTGGCGCAAATCGAAGAACTGAGTTACGTGGACATCAGCCGGCGCCTCGGCGTCTCCCTGCCCACCGTCAAGAAGCATCTGGTGCGCGCCTACACGGAATGCCTGCTGCTGGCGGCCGCCTGATGTTCGGCCCATCCCCATCCATTCCCATCGCGCGCAAGGTGCTGGCCGCCGCCGCCCACTGGCATGTGGAACGCCAGTGCGGCAGCGCCGACCCGGCTGCCCTGCAGGCATGGCGCGACGCCAGCGCCGAGCATGAACGGGCCTGGGAACTGCTGCAGCGCATGGACGGCCAGCTGGGCGCGATACCGTCAGCGCTGGCGATTCCCGCACTGCAGGCGGCGCAGCAGCGCCGGCGCGCGGCCGCGAAAATACTCGCCCTGCTGGTGGCGGCCGGCGGCGGCATCGCGCTGGGCCAGGCGGGCCTGCAATCGGGCCCATGGCAAGCCCTGACGGCGTCCTTGCGCACGGCGCCGGGCCAGCGCCGCCACGTCACCCTGGCCGATGGCGGGCGCCTGGAAGTGAATACGGATAGCGCCCTGGATGTCGCTTACAGTGCCACGCACCGCCGCATCCGCCTGCATCACGGCGAAATCATGATCACGACGGCGCCCGACCGGCGCCCCTTCCTCGTCGACACGCCGCACGGCGTGATCCGCGCGCTCGGCACGCGCTTCGGCGTGCGCTGCGACGGCGATGGCAGCACGGTCAGTGTCTACGAACACGCCGTGGAAGTGCGCTGCGCGGCGCGCACGGACGCCTTGCGCCGCCTGGAAGCGGGACAGCAGCTGCGTTTCAGCGCAACCGGCGCGGATGACGTGCAGATCATGCCTGCGCACCAGGACAGCTGGCTGCGCGGCATGCTGGTGGCCGCCGACTGGCCGCTGCAACAACTGGTGCGGGAACTGGCGCGCTACCGGCGCGGGCGTCTCGTCTGCGATGCCGCAGTGGCGCGGCGCCCCGTCACGGGCACCTACCGCCTCGACGACATCGACGCCGTGCTGGAAAGCCTGTGCGCCTCGCACGGCTTGCAAGTGACGTACTTCACGCGCTACTGGGCCACGGTGTCGGCCCGCGCCACATAATTATTTTCAGTTTTTTTGCGCCAGGGGTTGGTGTTTCGCTGCGCTGCTTCGGCTTCATAGATAAGTAGCCGATTCATCCTCCATTGACCATACCCTGAACAGAAAGACCGAGCATGCAGCTGACCACCCCCGCCCTCCATCCCGCCGCGCGCGCCATCCGCCTGGCCGTCCTCGCCATGGCGTGCGCCGCCCCCGCCGCCTTTGTCGCCGCGCCTGCGCTGGCGCAAGGCCAGGCCGTCGCGTCACAAAGCTACGCCATCAGCGCCGGCCCGCTGGCCACCGCCTTGAATGACTTTGCCGTGGCCGCCGGCGTCAGCCTGTCGACCGACCCGGCGCAGACGCGCGGACTGCGCTCGCCGGGCGTGCGCGGCAGCTTCAATGTCGGCCAGGGCTTTGCCCAGGTGCTGGCCGGCAGCGGCCTGGAAGCCGTGCAACTGCCAAACGGCGCCTACGTGCTGCGCCAGGCGGCGCCAGCGTCCGCAGCGGCGGCCGGCACGGAAAAGACCATGGCGCCCGTGACGGTCAGCGCCAGCATGGAGCGCGACCCCGTCAGTGAACACAGCAACTCGTATGCGGCGCGCGCCGTCACCGTCGGCAAGGGCGTGCAAACCCTGCGCGAAATTCCGCAATCCGTCAGCGTCGTCACGCGCCAGAAAATGGACGACCAGAACCTCAACACCATCGACGCCGTGCTGGCCAACACCACCGGCATCACCATGTACGACAGCCCCATGGGCGGACGCTATGTGTATTCGCGCGGCTTCATGGTCGACACTTACCAGTTCGACGGCGTCAACCGCGCCATGTACTACCCGCAGGCGAACAGCTTTACCAGCAATACGGCCGTGCTGGACAGGGTCGAAATCGTGCGCGGCGCTACGGGCTTGCT
Source organism: Janthinobacterium sp. 64 (assembly GCF_002813325.1). Taxonomy (NCBI): domain Bacteria; kingdom Pseudomonadati; phylum Pseudomonadota; class Betaproteobacteria; order Burkholderiales; family Oxalobacteraceae; genus Janthinobacterium; species Janthinobacterium sp. 64. The sequence continues at coordinate 1,465,242 of NZ_PHUG01000001.1, forward strand.
GCAGGGCACGGGCTCGCCGGGCGCCGCCATCAACATGGTGCGCAAGCGCCCGCTGGCGGAAAAGCAGGTGCAACTGGCGCTCAGCGCGGGCCGCTGGAACGACGTGCGCGGCGAGGTCGACGTCACCGGCCCCCTGAACGAGTCGGGCAGCATCCGCGGCCGCGCCGTGGCCGCGCATGAGCAGCGCGATTATTTCTATGACGTGGCCGACAGCCGCACCGACGTGCTGTACGGCGTGCTGGAATTCGACCTGGCGCCGGGCAGCAAGCTGACGACGGGCGCCAGCTACGAAAAACTGCATTCGACGCCGTTCTTTTCCGGCATGGCCCGCTACCGCGATGGCAGCGACCCGAAACTGCCGCGCGAAACCTTCCTCGGCGCCGACTGGAACCGCTGGAACAGCCGCCAGACGGCCGTCTTCGCCGAATTCGAGCACCGCTTCGACGCCGAGTGGTCGTTGAAAGCCAGCGCCAACTACACGCGCGAGCGGCATGACGTGAAATACATGTTCAGCCAGGGCGCGCTCGATCCCGCCACCATGGCCGGCATGATGATGTATGGCGGCGTGTTCGATTACGGCAGCACCAACAAGGGACTCGACCTGTCGCTCGACGGCAAATTCAACGCTTTCGGCCGCCGCCACGGCTTCAGCGCCGGCATCAACACGAACCGCCTGGAAAGCGACAGCGATTTCAGCCTGGCCTTGCTGCAGCAGCCGAACAATCCGCTGCGACCGAATCACGGCGTGGCCGAACCGAGCGACGCCTGGTTCCGCGAAAACAGCTACCGGGGCGATCCCAGCTTGACGAAAATGACGCAGACGGGCGCCTATGGCGTGGCCCGCTTCAGCGTCAGCGATCCGCTCACCGTGGTGGCGGGCGCGCGCGTATCGAACTACAAATGGAGCAGCGTGTACCGCGACACGGGCGAGGTATACATCGACCCCTACCGCGAAAACGGCGTCGTCACGCCCTATGGCGGCGTGATCTACGCGTTCGACAAGCGCTGGTCCGGCTACGCCAGCGTGTCCGACATCTTCCAGCCGCAAAACCAGCGCACGGCCGAAGGCGCGCTGCTCGACCCGCTCAAGGGGCGCAACCTGGAAGTGGGCGTGAAAGGTGAACTGTTCGACGGCAAGGTGAACACCTCGCTGGCGCTGTTCCGCATCGAGCAGCGCAACCGCGCCGAACTCGACCTGGTCAATACCTGCTCCAGCGGCACCGAGTGCTATTTCTCGGCGGGCAAGGTGCGCAGTGCAGGCCTCGACGCGGAAATCAGCGGCGAAGTGGCGCCGGGCTGGCAGCTGTTTGCCGGCTACACCCTGAACAACTTCAAATACCTGGAGCAGACGTCGAATGCGGGCGTGATGTTCGCCAGCACCTACTCGCCGCGCCACATGCTGCGCGCGTGGAGCGACTACCGCCTGCCCGGCGCCTTGCAGAAGTGGAGCGTGGGCGGCGGCGTAAACTTCCAGACGGAGAGCTCGCGCGTGACGCAGAACGTCACGGTGGCGCAAGGCGCGTATGCCTTGTTCAGCGCGCGCGGCGCCTACCAGATCGACCGCAACTGGACGGCGTCGCTGTCCGTGACGAACTTGCTCGACAAGCGCTATTACCAGACGGTGGGCGCGCCGGCGTGGGGCAATTTCTATGGCGAGCCGCGCAAGGCACAACTGACCTTGCGCGCGCGTTTCTAGACGAAACGCTTATGCCGGAGGACGCAATGGCGCCTTCGGCAGCGGAATGAATTCCGTCTCGCCCGGCACTTGTCCCATGCGCTGGGCGGTCCAGTCGTCGGCCGCCTGCGACAATCGCTCCTTGCTCGACGAGACGAAGTTCCAGAACAGGAAGCGGTGGCCGTCCAGCGGCTCGCCGCCGATCACGACGAACTGCACCGGGCCGCCGCTCGCCGTCACCACGGGCACGGCCCCGGCTTCCAGCAAGGCCATGGTGTGCGGCACGAGCGCCACGCCATCGAGCAGCACCTCACCGCTGATCGGATAAATCGCCGCTTCTGCCGGCAAGCCTTCCAGGCGCAGCTCGCGCCCCACCTGCAGCGCCACGTCCAGGTACACCGTCTGCATATAGGTACGCACGGGCGAGGTCTGGCCAAAGGCCGTGCCGATCAAGACTTTGACGACGGCGCCATCGAGCGCCACGACGGGAATGTCGGCTTGCGGCGTATGCGTGAAACTCGGCGCATCCTCTTCGTGCGCTTTCGGCAGGGCGGCCCACAGCTGCAAGCCGTGCGTGCGGTGCGGCTGGCCCGCCAGATCCTGCGGCGTGCGTTCCGAATGCACGATGCCGCGCCCGGCCGTCATCCAGTTGATGGCGCCCGGTTCGATGCGCTGGTACGAGCCGATGCTGTCGCGGTGGTCGATCGCGCCTTCGAACAGATAGGTGACGGTGGCCAGGCCGATATGCGGATGGGGGCGCACGTCGTGGTTGGCGTCGGGCGCCACGTCGATGGGGCCGAAATGGTCAAAGAAAATGAAGGGGCCGACGGCCTGTTTGACGGCGGAAGGCAGCAAACGGCGCACGACGAAGCCGCCGCCCAGGTCCTTTTCGTGGCTTTTCAGGATGGCCGCGCTCATGCCAGCACCGTGGTGATTTCCGTGGTGACGGCCGTCATCAGCTTGTGGATCGGGCATTTACCGGCCGCGGCCAGCAATTCCTGGCGCTGCGCCTGCGTCAGCTCGCCCGTCAGGTGCAAGGTGGTGGCCAGGCGGTACACGCCCTTGCGCTCTTCGCTGGCATCGCGCTCGGTCGACACTTCGACATGCTCCAGGGGGATGCCCTTGTGCTTGGCGTACCAGACGACGGTGAGCGCCTTGCAGGCCGACAGGGCCGCGTCGTACAGGTCGTGCGGCGACGGGCCGGCATCGCCGCCGCCCTCCTCCACCGAGGCGTCGGCGGAAATGATGTGATCGCGCACGTGCACGATGTGGCGCATGGCTTGCGACTGGTCGCGGATGGCTTTGATGGTCATGGCGTTCCTGGGTGCGTTTGGAAAGCCACAATTTACACCGTTTGCCCGCTTTGCGCAGCCGGTAGCCCCGCTACCTGCTCATTTGATACGGAACAGGGCGTCGACCGTCTGCGCCATCTTGAGGCTGGTGACCATCAGCATGTCGTCGGGATTCTGGCGCTGGCGGCTGTTGGCGCGCTGGTAGCGGTCGGACGGCACCAGGCCCACCGCATTGCCCAGGTTTTTCAGCTGGTCCGACGAGATGCCGGCCACGGCGCCCGCGCGCTTGCCGAAGCCGCGCGCCATGGCATCGGCCTTGCGCTGCGCATCCTTGACGGCTTCGCCCATCAATTCCTCTTCCAGGCGGATGCGCTGCGTGGCGCCGAAGGTGACGGCAAACGCATCGAGGTTGGGCATGGCCAGCAGCGGGCGCATGACGGCGGGCCATTTCGACAGGTCCGCCACATTGATATGCACGCTGGCCTTGATCAGGTACTGCGGGTTGGCCGGGTCCTGTTCCGCGCCCTTGCGGATTTCCTTGCGCACGTCGCGCACCTCGATGCCGTCCGCCGCCTCGGGTAAGCCCTGCTCCACCAGCAGCGCCTTGACTTCCGTGATGCGCGTCTGCATGAGGAGCGTTGCCGCTTCGGGAGAGGGGTCGAAGACGCTGACGTCGAAATCGATCTCGCCCAAGTCCGGCATGACGAAGCTGTAGGCCGTGCCCGTCGCATGGATGAAGGGATAGGAAGGCAAGTCGCCGGCCAGGGCGGAGACGGGCAGGCAGGCGAACACGAGGGACAGCAGGCGGCGCTTGAACACGGACACTCCGGCATGGTTAAGATGCATGAAGTATCCGTCAAGATGACATATTTGACAATGGATTAATCGAGGCTGCGCGCCACCCTGAAGCCCACGATGTCGTTCGACAGCACGGTGGAAAAGCCATTGCGCAGGGCCGAGCGCAAATAGCGCGGATGATACAGCCAGGAGCCGCCGCGCAGGATGCGCCGGCTGCTGTCGCTGCCCTCTTCCCACGCGCTGCCATCGGCGGGCGCGCCGTCGTAATTGTCGTGCACGACGTCCTGCACCCATTCCCACACATTGCCATGCATGTCGAACAGGCCCCAGGAATTCGGCGCGAAGCTGCCCAGCGGCGTGGTGCCGCCCCGGTACACGCCGCGCGGGCCGCCGTTGTAGACATACAGGCCGTCGTAGTTGGCTTGCTCGGTGCTGATCGTGTCGCCCACGTTGAAGGCCGTGCGCGTGCCGGCGCGGCAGGCGTATTCCCACTCCGCTTCGCTGGGCAGGCGGTACCGCCGCCCGGTGCGCTCGCTGAGCCAGGCCAGGTACAGCTGCGCGTCATTCCAGCTCACGCCGACCACCGGGTGCAGGTCGGTTTGCACGAAGCCGGGATTGTCCCAGTCCGTCTCGGAACCACCCGCCCAGCCGGTCGCCTTGACGAAGGCGCGCCATTCGCCCACGCTGACGGGGTGGCGCGCCAGCGCGAACGGGCGCTCGATGCCGACCCAGTGCTGCGGCATCTCGCGTTCGAGCCAGGACTGCTGCGAACCGGCCTGGATGGCGGCCTTGTGTTCCGCCTCGTGCGCGCCCATCTGGAAGCGGCCGCTGGGAATGAGCACCAGTTCCGGCCCCTGCCCCGCGCCATCGAGAAAGTCATCGCGCAAGATGCCTTCGGCATTGGCCACCGGTGCCGCGTGCTCGGTTTCCGGCGCCGGCGCGGATGCCAGCGCAGGGACGGATGCGGTCGCGGCGCGGCTGGCCTGCTCCTTGCGCGCGCGTTCCTGCTCGGCGCGGTAGGCCGCTTCTGCCTTGGCGACGATGGCCTTGCGCTGCAATTCCTGATGCTCCTGCAAGGCCGTGGCGGCATCGGCCTCACGGCGCGCGCGCAACTGGCCGCGCAGCGCTTCCTTGCGCAGCTTGCGCGCCTCTTCCGCTTCGAAATGGCGCTGCGCCTCCTGTTCGCGGCGCAGTTTGTCCTGCCGCTGCTTTTCCAGCGCGGCGGCATGGATTTCCGCCTTGCGGCGCTGGTCCAGCTCTTCCTGGCGTATCCGGGCCCGCTTGATCTCTTCCTCGCGCGCCTGTTCGGCGGCCAGCGCCGCCGCCTTTTGTTGCTGTGCCAGGCGCGCCTGCTGCTGGCGCGCCTGTTCCGCCAGTTCTTCGGGCGACGGCCCGGCCGCGCGCTCCAGGCTTTCCAGCAAGGCTTGCACCGATTGGGGCCGCAATTCCGGCGTCAGCGAAAAACCGTTCTGCAGCACCTGCCACTGCTGCGCGTTGAGCGCTTGCGGCGCGGACGGCAAATGGCTGGCGCTGCGCGCATCGTCGAACGGCATGCGCCCTTCGAGCATCTGGTAAATCATCACGGCAACCGCATACACGTCCAGGCGCGGGCTGGGCTGGCGCTGGTTGGCGCCGGCCTCGGGCGCCCGGTAACCGTGCGTGCCCGCGTTCGGCATGTCCAGCGCCAGGCTGCTGTCCGCATTGCGCACGCGCGTCGCGATGCCGTAATCGAGCAATTTGACGTCGCCTTTCGCCGTCAGGAAGACATTGCCAGGCTTGATGTCGCGGTGCACCAGCTTGTGCTTTTCCCAAGCATACGACAGGGCCTCGGCCACCGGCTGCAGCAATTCCTGCACTCTGGAGAGCGGCAGCGCGCCCTGGCGGGCCAGGTAGTGCTCGAGGTCCTCGCCATCGAGGCATTCCATGATGATGAAATAGCTGGCCGTGGCCGGGTCCTGCGCCCACTCGTAGACGCGCACGATGTTTTCATGCGCGAGTTTTCTCGCCTGGGTCGCTTCCTCGATCAGCAGCTTGGCGTGCGTGGCGCTTTGCGTCAGCTGCGGCGGCAAGATCTTCAGCGCCACCATTTCGCTGCTGCCCAGCTCCGCGTGCGTGGCCAGGTCGGTCGCTTGCCACACCTGCCCCATGCCGCCCGTGCCGATCAGCCGTTCGAGCCGGTAGCGGCGGTTTTGCGGGCCGATTTCCTGGCCCGTCATGAAGCCCAGTTCCGTACCCTGGCGCACCGGCAGCGGCGCGGCCACCGGCGCGGCGCCGGGCGGCGCGTACTCGGCGTCGAGGATGGCGTTCTTGCGGCGTTCAAATTCCTGCTCGCTGAGCAGCCCGTCGTCATGGAGGGCGCGCAGTTCCCGCAGCTTGTCTCGTGCTTTTTGCATCATCTGGGGTGAAACGCTTCCATCAAGGCTGCAGGGCGACGCCGCAGGCGGCGCAGAATTTATCTTCCGGATGGCCCGCGCGCTGCGCATGGCCGTTCTTGCAGCGGGCCGGCGCCGCTGCTGCAGCGGCGCCCGGCTGCAGCGCCTGCGCCACGGCCACGCCCAGCTGCGCCTGTGCCGACAGGCCATGTGCATGCGCCGCGTTCTGCAAGTTGATCAGATCGAGCTGCTGGCGCCGTTCGCGTTCCGCCTGGCCTTCCAGGTAGCTGCGCTCCTGCGCCACGCTGTCCTGCGCCATGCGCATGGCATCGAGCGGCGCGACAGAATTCTCGGCCGCCGCCAGCGCCGCCAGCGCGTGGATCTGCTCGGCGCTCATGCCCGCCTGCAGCTGCACCTTGAGCACTTGCGCCAGCGCGCTTGCATTCTGCCCGGCGGCCATGGCCAGCTTGCCCGTGTCGCTCAAGCTTCCGATTTTCTCGATGCGGTCGATATCGATGCGCGCCAGTTCGGCCGCATGCGCCTGCTGCGCCAGCAAGGCTTCATATTCGCCCTTCCAGCGCGCGTAATCGCTTTCGCGCTGCTGCGCCATGGCCAGCAAGTCGCGCTGCCATTGCGCTTCCTGTTCCAGCTGGCGCAGCTGCTGGCGCTGTTCCTCGATGGCCAGCGCGTCGAGCTGTGCCAGCTGCGTTTGCTGCTGCAGCTGGCGCGCGTGCACGCCGTCGGCCTCGATGGTGCGCAACAGCTTTTCCTGCTGCGCGATGGCGTCTTCGCGCGCGCCGCCACGCCGCAGCGCCGCGACTTTTTCCGCGATTTCCGCCGCCTGCATCTGCGCCGCTTCATCCTTGTGCGCCTCGGCGCGCAGCAGTTCGCGCTGGCGCGCCAGCTGCATCTGGTCTTCCCACTCCTGCACCCGCTCGGCCTCGCGCTTGCGCGCCGCATTCGCCAGCATCAGGCCCTGCCAGGCGGCCTGGTGCTGCTCGGCCTCCAGCTGCGCCTCGCGCTGGGCCGCATCCGCCTGCGCCTGGCGCAGGCGCGCCAGCTGGGTGCGGCGAGCCGTCTCGTCGTCGATCAGCAGCGCGCTTTCCACTTGCTGCGCGATCGACTGCAGGTGCACCTGATGCGTAAAGCGCTGCTGCGCCAGCTGGATCTGTTCGCGCCCGTGCAGCTGCGACAGTTCCAGCTCGCTGCGCATCTTGATGGCGGCCAGCGCGCGCACGTGCTCCCAGTTGGCCGTTTCATCGGCGCGCTGTGCCCCTTTTTGCGCCAGTTCCTGTTCCAGCTCGCCCAGCGCCAGCGCGACGCCGTGGTCGAGCGCCTGGCGCCGCGATTTCGCTTCCAGGATGCGGCCATACAGGTCGATCTGGCGCCCGCGCAGCGCTTGCAGGCGCTCCGCTTCCTGGTGCTTCAGTTCCGCCTGTTCCAGCGTCGCATCCTGCCGCAGCTCTGCGCGCCGCTGCGCATGGCGCGCCGCCAGTTCCTCGCGGCGGATGCGCTGCCACTCTTCCTCGTCATACAGCTGGTCGAGCTGCTTCATGCGCTCCAGGCTGTGCTGCTCCAGTTCCTGCGCCGGCAAGCCGCCCAGCCACAGGGTGCCGATGCTGGTGCCGGCATCTCCTTCGCGCTTGTCATGGCGTAGCGCCAGCGTCTCCACGCGCGCCACGGCCAGGCCGGACGGCGCCAGGCGCTGCGTCAGCGCAGATTGCAGGCGCTCGTTCAATTCGGGGCGCAGATCGGCATTCGCATCCATCTCGCGCAGCGCGCGGCTGCCGATGAATTCCAGCGCAATCTGGCGTACGGACGGCAGCAGCAAGGCGTGCAGGTGGGCGCGCGTGACGGCGCCCGGCGCGCGCATGAACTGGCGCGCGAACGCATCGGGCTGCCCCAGCGCGATGTCCACGCGCAGCGACGCGGCCACGTTCAGCAGTTCCGTGCTGGCCAGGCCGGGCAAGTCGAATTCGAGATGCACGGCGTCGGCGCGCGCGATCAGCACTTCAGCCGGACGCGCCGGCAGCAGCGCGGGCAGGCGCGCAAAGAAGGCGGCGCTGTCGTAGTCGCCGGCCGGTATCAAGGTGAAAGCGTCCGACTGCACGATCCAGGCGCGTGACTCGGCCGGCACCTGCAGGCGGCGCGCGGCGCTGCCGAACAGCGAGGACAGCTCGCGCACGCCGAAGAACAGGGCCAGTTGCCCATCAGCAAGACGCCATTGGTTGGCATGCAGCACCGCGTCGCTGTCGGGTGCCCCCAGCGACAAGCCGCATTGCGCGCAATAGCCGGCGGCAGCGCCGTTCTTGTGCTCGCAACGCGGGCAGCGGGCGCCGCCAAAACCAAACAATTGGAACATATGTGACTCCTGATGAGAATGATTGTGCGCGCAGCTGTCCGCAACCCGTCTGCCATGCCGATTCTAGCAGGACAACTGGCGCAGCACTTGCCGCGCACAGCCTGGGCACGGCAAGTGCAGCATCAAATAATGCCATGCGGCAAGTGCATTCATATGCACGGATACAGGGCGAAATAGGCCTCAATTCATGCGGTCGCCCGCCAGCCCCGTGCTGAGTCGTTTCAGCGCCGTTTTTTTGCAGGCCATCCCGCCAAAACCACGGCTGGTCGCATCTGCATGGCGCGCTGGCGCGCCCTTGGCTACAGTGCATGCATACCCACCCGCCACCCGAAAGGAACGATCATGAAAACGTTAAACAACATGGAAGCCATCTTTACCGTCGCCGTCGCCATCGCCTGCGGCGCCAGCTACGTCAGCTTCATGCAGCCATCAGCCACCAAAGCGGCGGATGTGGCGCAAGCGAACCCCATCCCCGTCGTGGTGGTCAGCGCCAAGCGCCTGACGGAACAGGAAAAGAAAATCTCGCTGATCGAGGAACGCCAAGCCTTGCTGGGCAACGCCACCGCCAGCACCCTGTGAGCCAACGATGCTGACACCACGCCGCCTGGCGCCAATGTGAATTCCGCCGCGCCAGGCCGCCATTTGTATCGGCCACGGATACACGGACACACAGCATTGTGTCAATTGTAATAAGTTGAATCAAAGGCGATCCGCCCGCCTGCAAGCGCCTATAGTCCATTTCAAGCAATCACCGAAATGGAGCACACCATGAAACCCATCGCACTTTACGCAGCAGCCATGCTTGCCATCAGCACCGCGGCCTTTTTGCCGGCGCAGGCGATGGCACAGAATCAGCTCGGCGTGAGCATTGTCGTCGGCAACGCCCCGCCTCCGCCACGCTTTGAAAGCGCCCCCGCACCGCGCGCCGGCTATGTGTGGGCACCGGGCTACTGGAACTGGGACGGCCAGCGCCACGTCTGGACCGGCGGCGAATGGCTGCGCGAACGCGGCGGCAACCAGTATCGCCGCGCCGCCTGGATACAAGAGAACAACCGCTGGCGCCTGGACCGTGGCGGCTGGGTCGCCGCGCAAGTGCAGCCCGTGCGCTATGACGAGATTCGCATCGCCCCGCCGCCACCGCGCCGCGAAGCCATACCGCGCGCGCGCCACGGCTACGTCTGGGCACCCGGCCACTGGGAATGGCGCGGCCAGCGCTACGCCTGGACGCCAGGTGTATGGATCGCCGAACGCCGCGGCTATGTGTATGCGCCGCCCGCCTGGAACCAGCGCGACGGCCGCTGGCAGATGGAGCAAGGCCGCTGGTCGCCACGCGGCCCGAACGGCGACCGCGACCGCGACGGCATCCCCAACCGCTATGACCGCGACAATGGCAACCGCCACGACCGCGACGGCGATGGCGTGCCGAACCGCGACGACCGGCGTCCGGATAACCCCCGCCGCAATTAATACGCATCTGCAGTCCGGACAAGGCCACCCATCGCGGTGGCCTTGTCATTTTCCGGACATATCCATGTATTAAAATCGCGCGACGATCAATCACACTGCGCGAGAAAGATTCACGATGGCGATGGAAACTGCCGGTTTTACCTACGGCTCGGACACCTCAGGCCTGGTCTGGGGCTTCCTGCTTGGCCGCGAAGCCCAGCCGCTGGCGCTCGACTCGACGGCCGCGCTGGCCTGGCTGGCCGATGGCGCGGCGCGCCCAGCGCAGGAATTCGTCTGGCTGCATTTCAATTTATCGCATGCGGCCAGCGAAAAATGGCTGATGACGCATACGCAGCTGGCCGACGAATTCTATGAAACCCTGCACCAGGGTTCCCGCTCGACGCGCATCGAACAGGCGGAAAACACCCTGATCGCCGTGGTCAACGACGTGGTGCACAATTTCTCGTTCGAAGCGTCCGACATTTCCACCATGTGGGCCAGCGTGGCGCAAGACCTCGTCATCACGGCGCGCCGCGCGCCGCTGCAGTCGATCGAGCGCTTGCGCCAGGCCGTCATCAAGAACCACGAGCCGATCCGCTCGTCGGTGGAGCTGCTGATCCATCTGCTGCGCGACCAGGCCGACGTGCTGGTCAACATCGTGCGCGATGCCGTGGCGCGGGTCGACGATATCGAAGACCACTTGCTGGCCGGGCGCCTGGTGCCGAAACGCGAAGACCTGGGCGCCATGCGGCGCGTGCTGGTGCGGCTGCAGCGCCTGCTGGCGCCGGAACCGGCCGCCCTGTTCCGCCTGCTGCAACGCCCACCGGCATGGGTGTCGGAGCTCGACAGCCTGGAATTGCGCCAGTCGACGGAAGAGTTTTCAGTGGTGCTCAGCGATATGTCTTCGCTGCAGGAACGCATCAAGCTGCTGCAAGAAGAAATCGCCGCCAGGGTCAACGAGGAAAACAGCCGCAGCCTGTTCGTGCTGACCATCGTCACCGTGCTGGCCTTGCCGATCAATATCATCGCCGGCATGCTGGGCATGAATGTGGGGGGCATTCCGCTGGCCCAGCACCCGCAGGGCTTCTGGATCATCGTTGCCATCATCGTCACATTTACCGTCGTGGCGGGATGGCTGGTGGTGCGCGTGCAGAGAAACAGTTAACTCCGGTCCCGGCACGGCCTGGCAGGCGAACGGCAGGCGCCGTCCGCCGTCAACGCTTACCGATGGTATTCGCCAGCCCGTTCAGGCTGATACACGATTTCCTCGATCTTCACCTTCACCACGCCACCGGGCATGGGCCAGGCGATGCTGTCGCCGACGGACAGGCCCAGCAGCGCGCTGCCGACGGGCGCCAGCACGGAAATGCGGTCGGCCTGGCCTTCCACATCCTTCGGGTACACGAGCGTCAGGCAGAATTCCTCCTTGTTTTCCACCGTGAAGCGCACGGTGGAATTCATCGTCACGACGGTGGGCGGTATTTCTTGCGGCTCGAGCACCTCGGCACGGCCCAGCTCATCGAGCAAGGCGGCCTTGTCCGGCGACAAGTTATTTCCCAAGGCATACAACAACGCTTCCAGTCGTTCCAGGTCTTGTGACGACAAAATAATTTTTGGTTTTTTTTCCAAGATATCCTCACTATTGATCATTAGGGCGACGTCCGGTTTTGCTGGCGGCAGTTTACTTGGCCGCGGCAGACAAAATAAACAGCATCAGAACGTCCATCATCAGCGGATTATGGACGAACTCGCGGAGCAAGGCCATAGCGTTCTCGCATTCTTCATTAAAATTTATTAAAATCAATGACTTGCACTGGCCGATACCGGCAAAAAATTAATCCCTGCCGTGACGGCTGCAGGCATGCAAGTTACTCTGCATGACATTTTGTTTACCAGCAGCATGTTTTTAGCAAAAAACCACCGGCAAAAAAAAGATTAAAATTCAGTTTGCATTATTATTAGAAAGATATGCCCCCGCATTTCCCGCCAGACTTGTCGTCTTGCATGCGCCCAACGGCCTACGGCATGACCATTAAATTGCCGCACGCCCTGTACTTTCGCGCTGCAAAATGACAATATATCGGCCTTAACAACACGTTGAGAGTTCCGGCTCACTTCGGTTTTCATCAGACTGGAACGTAAAGTATGGCAGGGCGAGGCGGGATCACACGGGGCGGCGGCAAGCGTGGCCGGCAGGAGAATGCGTCATGATGGTGCCATTGATGCTGCCCTCGGTGCAGTTGCGCGGTGACCGCATAGCCAGGCTGAACTTGCTGGCCGCAGCAGCCATGCTGGCCACGGCCAGCCTGCTGCTGATCCTCTTCCAGTTGTTTTCCCTCCAGGCATCACTGCAGCGCGACCTGCGCATCCAGGCCGACATGCTGGCGCCAGCCGCCGCCCAGGCCATGCGCCACGATGATCGCCTTGCGGCGCAACAAGTCCTCGCGCCCCTCGCCGCCGCGCCGCATGTGCGGCAAGCACTGCTCTACAGTCCGTATGGCACGCCATTCGCCCGCTACGCGCGCAGCGCCAGCGATGCAGCGCCCGCGGCGCCGCGCAGCGGCCTGCAGATCGATTACCTGGACGGCAGCGCCGCCCTGCTCCAGAACCTGCCCGGCGGCGGCGCACTGTATCTGCGCGCCAGCCTGGCGCCGCTGTTCGGCAGCCTGGCGCAATTTGCCGCCTTCACCCTGCTGGTCTGCCTGTGCGCGTTCGGCCTGACGGTCCTGATGGTGCGCCGCACGCGCACCGCCGCCCAGCATGCGGAAAGCCATTTGCACTACCTGGCCCACGTCGACCCCGTCACGCAGCTGCCGAACCGCCATGAATTCAACGGCGCCCTGGCCTACGCGCTGGCGCGCGCCGACCGCCAGGACAGCAGCGTGGGACTGCTGCTGCTGGACCTGGACAACTTCAAGGTGGTCAACGATACGCTGGGCCACCATTGCGGCGACCAGCTGCTCAAACTCGTCGCCGAGCGCCTGGTGGCGATCCTGCGCGGCACCGACATCATCTGCCGCATCGGCGGCGACGAATTCGTCGTCATCGTCGAACCGGCCGACGACGCCTCGGAAATGGCCAGCGTGGCGCGCAAGATCCTCGCCGTGCTGGCCGCGCCGTTCGCGCTCGAAGGCCACCAGCTGTATGTCAGCGCCAGCATCGGCGTGAGCCTGTATCCGTTCGATGCGCAGGACGTGGCCACCCTGACGCGCAATGCCGACACGGCCATGTACCACGCCAAGCACCAGGGCAAGAACCGCTATGCCGTGTTCAAGGCCGAAATGGAATTGCGCGCCCAGCGCCGCCTGCGCATGGAGGCGAACCTGCGCCGCGCGCTGCAAAACGAGGAACTGTATCTGCACTACCAGCCGCAAATCGACTTGCGCAGCGGGCGCATCGTCGGCGTGGAAGCGCTGGTACGCTGGAACTGCCGCGAGATGGGCCAGCTGAGCCCCAGCGAATTCATTCCCGTGGCAGAGGAAAGCGGCATCATCGTAGAACTGGGACGCTGGGTGCTGCAAAGCGCCTGCCGCCAGGCGGCCAGCTGGTGCAAGGCCGGCCTGCTCGATTCGCTCGAACACGTGGCCGTCAACCTGTCGGCCTGCCAGGCGCGCGACCCGGGCCTGATGGACGATATCCGCGCCATCCTGGACGAGACGCAGCTGCCGCATGGCTTGCTGGAGCTGGAAATCACGGAAGGCGTATTGATGGACAATATCCACGCCAACGTGGAACTGATGCGGCGCCTGCAGGACACGGGCATTCACCTGTCGATCGACGATTTCGGCACCGGCTATTCCTCGATGTCCTACCTGAAGCGCCTGCCGATCGACCAATTGAAGATCGACCGCAGCTTCGTGCACGACCTGCCCGGCGAGGGAGAAGCCATCGTCACGGCCATCATCGCCATGGCGCACAGCCTGCATCTGAAAGTGGTGGCCGAAGGCGTGGAAACCTTGCAGCAGGTGGAGTTCTTGAGAAAAGCCGGCTGCGACAACGTGCAGGGCTTTTTCTTCGCGCGCCCGATGACGGCGGCGCAGTTGACGGCATTGCTGCTGGAGCGGCGCGACTGGAGTACGCGCACCGTCATGCCGGCTTGAATTGCGCCAACGATGGTGTCGGATTACGCGGCGTGCCGCCGATAATCCGACCTACACAATGAACAGGCAGGTCGGCGTAGGTCGGGTTAGCGCGCAGCGCGTAACCCGACGCCACCTCTACATCAAGCCAGCTTGGCCGAATGCTCGCGCGTCGCGTGGAACGTCAGCTTCGGCCAGCGTTCTTCCGTCAAACGCAGGTTCACGCCCGATGTGGCCAGGTAAGCCATGTTGCCGGCGGCATCGTAGGCCACGTTGTGGCCCAGCGCGTTTTCGAAGTCCTGCAGGATACGCTTATCGTCGCAGCTGACCCAGCGCGCGCTGCTGATGCTGGTGCCTTCGAACACGGCGTCGACGCCATACTCGTTGAGCAAGCGGCTGGCCACCACTTCGAACTGCAGCACGCCGACGGCGCCCAGTACCAGTTCGCCGCCCTGCACCGGCTTGAAGACCTGCACCGCTCCCTCTTCGCCCAGCTGCTGCAAGCCCTTGTGCAACTGCTTGATTTTCAAGGGATTACGGATGCGCACGGAGCGGAAGAAGTCCGGCGCGAAGTACGGGATGCCCGTAAACGTCAGCATCTCGCCTTCGGAAAAACTGTCGCCGATCTGCATGTTGCCATGGTTCGGCAAGCCGATGATGTCGCCCGCGTACGCTTCTTCCACCTGCTCGCGCGACGATGCCATGAAGGTCACCACGTTCGACACCTTGATCTCGCGCCCCAGGCGCAAGTGCTTGACCTTCATGCCGCGCTCGAAACGTCCCGAGCACACGCGCAAGAAGGCGATGCGGTCGCGGTGGGCCGGATCCATGTTGGCCTGGATCTTGAAGACGAAACCGGTAAACGGCTGCTCGGACGGGGCCACCGAACGCACGGTGGCGTCGCGCTCGCGCGGCGCCGGCGCCCAGTCGACCAGCGCGGACAGAATCTCGCGCACGCCGAAGTTGTTGATGGCCGAGCCGAAGAACACGGGCGTCTGCACGCCGGAGAGGAATTCTTCGAGGTTGAACGGATTCGACGCGCCGTGCACCAGTTCCACTTCCATGCGCAGCTGGTCCATCTCGAGCGGGAACATCTCCTGCAGGCGCGGGTTGTCGATGCCCTTGATGATTTCGAAGGCGCCATCGGCCTTTTCTTCGCCGGCCTTGAACAGCATGATCTCGTCGTTCAGCAGGTGGTACACGCCGCGGAAGTTTTTGCCCATGCCGATAGGCCAGGTGACGGGCGCGCACTGGATCTTCAGCACCGATTCGAGTTCGTCGAGCAGGTCCAGCGGATCGCGCGTCTCGCGGTCCATCTTGTTCATGAAGGTGACGATCGGCGTATTGCGCATGCGGCACACAGCCAGCAGCTTGATCGTCTGCGCTTCCACACCCTTGGCCGCATCGATCACCATCAGCGCCGAGTCGACCGCCGTCAGCACGCGGTAGGTATCTTCCGAGAAGTCCTGGTGACCCGGGGTGTCGAGCAGGTTGACGACGTGGTCGCGGAATTCGAACTGCATCACCGAGGAAGCGACGGAAATGCCGCGCTGCTTCTCGATCTCCATCCAGTCCGACGTCGCGTGGCGGCCCGATTTACGCGCCTTGACGGTACCGGCCATCTGGATCGCGCCCGAGAACAGCAGCAGTTTTTCCGTCAAGGTGGTTTTACCGGCATCCGGGTGGGAAATGATGCCGAAGGTGCGGCGGCGCGCCACTTCGCGCGCGATCACGGCCGGCGCCTTGCTGCTCGCTGGCGCTGCGGCGTTGTCCGCATTGTCGCTGGAATCGGGGGTAGTGATGTCGTTCTCGTTGGCCATATTGGTGACCATAATATGGCCCTCGCAAAAAACCCTCGATTTTACAGAAGGATCGCACTTCCGTGTGAACTGCTTCACTCTGGCGAACGGCAAAATTGGCCACTTCATCAAGGGGTCACAATCGGCGGGCAACATTGCACTGCAGAAATGTTGCCACTCTTCCTTGGAAAACCGATGAAAATCCTCCTCACTCCCGCCATCCGACTCATGCAGCGCTTGCGCCTGCTGCCCAAATTCATGCTTGTCTGTCTGGTCTTCTTGCTGCCTTTGGTGCTGGCGACCACCCTGCTGATCTCGGAGCTGGGCAAGTCGCTGGCCCAGGCGCAGGATGCGCAGCGGGGCGTGACCTATGTGCGCCAGCTGCAGGAAGGCACGCGCCTGCTGCAGCAGCGGCGCGGCCTGGAACACTTGCGCCTGAGCGGCAAGGCGAGCATGGACAACACGGCCGTCAATGCGCGCATCACGGCCACGCTGGCCGCCCTGGCGCGCTTGCCGGCTGGCGCCGGCCTGCCGCAGGCGGCCGAGCTGAGCAAGCAGTGGCAAGCCCTGCTGGGCCGCCAGACGGGCCTCGCGGCGCGCGACAGCTACGCGGCGCACACGGCGCTGCTGCGCCAGGCGGCCAAACTGGGCCAGCTGGTGGCCGACCGTTCGCACCTGAGCCTCGACCCCGACGCGGGCGCCAACCACCTGAGCGCCGCATTTACCGCCACCGTGCCCGACCTGGCCGAAAGCCTGTCCGACATCGCCGGGCGCGGCGCCGCCTACATCGACACGGGCCTGTTCGAAGCGAATGAAGATCAACTCGTCAACGCCAACGCCCTGATCGCGCGCCACGAACTGGAACGCCTGCCGGCCCGCTTTGACGAAATCATCGCCGCCAGGCCGGAACTGCGCGCCAGCCTGCAGCCGGCCCTGAAAGCCGTGCCGGTCGCGCTGGCCTTCCTCGAACGCACGAAAAATGAAGTGACCAATTCCTACGACCAGACCTCGGGCGCGCAATTCCACGCGGCCGGCATGCAAGCGATCGACGCCTTGCACGCGCTCTCGGGCGCCTCGGCCAGCGCCCTGGACGGCGTGCTGACGCAGCGCATCGCCCGCGACGAGGCGCGCCGCGCCCTGATCCTGGCGGCCATGCTGCTGGTGCTGCTGGCCGCCGCCTACCTGTGCGCGGGCTTCTATGCAGCGTTTGCGCGCGACGTGACGCAATTGCGCGTGGCCGTCGGCGCGGCGGCGGCGGGCGACCTGTCGCTGCGCATCACCTCGCAGGCGCATGATGAAATCGGCGACCTGGTGCGCGACTTCGGCGCCATGACGCACGGCCTAGCCACCCTGGTGCAGGAAATCCGCGGCGGCGCAGCCGTCATCGCGGCCGCCGGCGCCGATATCGCCCAGGGCAACGCGGCCCTGTCCGGCCACACGGCCACGCAAGCGGACGCGCTGGGCGCCACGGTGGACTCGATGCGCGAGCTGACGGCCACCGTGGGCCGCAACGAAGTCCACGTAGGACAGGGACGCACGCTGGTGGCGACGGCGGCCGACGTGGCCCTGCGCGGCGGGCAAACGGTGGGCGCCGTGGTCGAGACGATGGCCTCGATCAAGGCCAGCTCGCACAAGATCGTC
Source organism: Janthinobacterium sp. 64 (assembly GCF_002813325.1). Classification (NCBI taxonomy): domain Bacteria; kingdom Pseudomonadati; phylum Pseudomonadota; class Betaproteobacteria; order Burkholderiales; family Oxalobacteraceae; genus Janthinobacterium; species Janthinobacterium sp. 64. The sequence goes on from NZ_PHUG01000001.1 coordinate 1,482,706, forward strand.
GACATCATCGGCGTCATCAACGGCATCGCCTTCCAGACGAATATCCTGGCCCTGAACGCGGCCGTGGAAGCGGCGCGCGCGGGCGAGCAGGGACGCGGCTTTGCCGTCGTCGCCGCCGAAGTGCGCAGCCTGGCGCAGCGCTCGAACGACGCAGCGCTGGAAATCAAGCGCCTGATCGGCGATTCGGTGGCCACCGTCGATGCGGGCGGCGACCTGGTCAATGCGGCCGGCAACACCATGCGGCAAGTCGTCGATGCGGTGCAGCAGGTGGCCGTGGTGATCGGGCGCATCAGCAGCGCCGGCGCCGAGCAGAATGGCGAGATCGCCCGCATCAACGGCGCGCTGGCGCAAATCGACGACATGACGCGCCAGAACGCGGGCCTGGTCGACGAGGCGCGCGCCGGTTCGCAGCGCCTGCACCAGGAAGCCGAGGCGCTGACGCAGGCCGTCAGCCGCTTCCGCCTGGGCGAACACGAGGCATCAGCCACGCGCCTGCCACCCGCCACGCCCATGCGCGATGGCTTGCCCAGCGTGCGTCCGGCCGGCCTGTGGAGCGCCAATAAGCCGCGCGTCATATCACAAAATCGCGCGGAACGGCGCAAGGCTAGCTAGGCTAAAGTGTGCGTGTAGGACAAGGACTACAATTTCGCCTCAGAAGAGACTACAAAGTGGCGACTGCTAATCTTATGTTCGCCACTTACATAAGCTTTTAAAGTAGCTACATCGCGATCTGCAGCGCGCGGTCGAAAAAAAACGCCGTTATCCGATGGATGCGGCACAGCTTTCGACCAGCAACGCGGCAGTCGCACTCCGATGTAAAAAGCCTGTGAGGAATACTATGAGCCATACTCAACTTATCACCCCGGTCCAGAAGAACCAGCTGCTGCCGCGCGCCATGCCGGCGGCTGGACGGGAAATCAAGCTTGCGTCGCGGGTTAGCCTCAGCAGTGCCCAACAAAATGAATTGCTGGCCGCCCTGCCACGCGCCGCGCTCGAATCGCTGTTCGAAGACCTGGAACTGGTGGAACTGCCTTTCGGCAAGGAACTGTATGCCTACGGTAACAACCTGGAATACAGCTACTTCCCCACCACCGCCATCATTTCGCTGCTGTACGTAATGGAAGATGGCGCGACGACGGAAATCGCCGTCGTCGGCCATGAAGGCGTGGCCGGCGCTTCGCTGCTGGCCGGCGAACGCGCCATGTGCACGGCTGTCGTGCAAAGCGCCGGCTACGGCTACCGCCTGAAAACGCAAAGCTTGCGCGACGCGTTCAATCAAGGCGGCGCCCTGCCCCAGTTGCTGATGCGCTACACCAACGCCCTGTTTGCGCAAATGGCGCAGAACGCCGTCGGCGGCCGCCACAGCTCGATCGAGCAAAAGCTGTGCCGCTGGCTGCTGGACCGCCTGGACCGTTCGCCATCGAACGAATTGAAAGTCACGCAAGAGCTGATCTCGATCATGCTGGGCGTGCGCCGCGAAAGCATCACGGCCGCCGCCGGTAAATTGCAGGAAGAAGGCTTGATTCACTATCGCCGCGGCAATATCACGGTGCTGGACCGCGCCGGCCTGGAATGCTATGCGGGCGAATGCTACAAGGTCGCCAAGACGGAATACGACCGCTTGCTGCGCGACGTGTCGCGCTGCTGAACCGCTGCTGAGCTGAACAGATAAAAAAATGGCCGGGCTGCATGCCCGGCCATTTTTTTGCATCCAGAAACACTCACACGCTGGCGTCTTCGCTGAGCTCTTCCGGCTCCGGCGTCAGCGGCAGCGGAATCACGGCTTCCACGCAAGTCCCCTTGCCTTCCGGCCCCTGGCGCACGGTGAGGGTGCCTCCCAGCAGCAAGGCCCGCTCGCGCATGCCCAGCAAGCCGTGCGACATGGGTTTTTGCAGCGCGTCTTCGGTGATGCCGATGCCGTCGTCGATCACGCGCAGCACCAGGCCGTGTTCATTGCGTTTCAATGTCACGCTGACCATGCCGGCACGCGCATACTTGAGGATATTCGTCAGCGATTCCTGCACGATACGGAACAGGGCAATCGTCAGGGTGGCTTCGCGGTTGTCGATATTGATGGCCACGTCCGTTTCGCAGCGCACCGAACTCATGCGCGAAAAATCCTCGCAATAGCTTTCGATGGCGGCGCACAGGCCCAGATTGTCCAGCAGGCTGGGGCGCAGGTCTTCCACGATGCGGCGCTTCAGTTCCACCGTCTCCAGCAAGGTGGCCTTGGCGCGGCGCAACTGCGTGGCCAGTTCCGGCTGCGTGTGGGCCAGTTGCTGCGTGACGGCGCCCAGGTCCATGCTGATCGAGGTCAGGTTGGCGCCCAGCTCATCGTGCAGCTCGCGCGCCAGGCGCGCTTTTTCCACTTCATTGACGCTGATCAAATGGCGCGACAGCACGGATAATTGCTCAGTACGCTTGCTGACCGTCGATTCCAAGGTATCGTTGGCATTTTGCAATGCATATTCGACGGCCGCGCGGTTCTGGAAGCTGCGCCGCACCAGCTGGTAAAACATGATCAGCACGAGGATGGCCAGGGCATTGATGCCGATGCCGAGCAGCACGGCTTTCTGGTACTCATGATAAAAGGCGGCGCTGCCGGACGACAGCGCTTCATTCTGTTCGCGCGTCATGATCACCACCTGCAGGCGGATTTCGTCCATGGTGGCACGGTCATCGGTCACGCGCGAGATATTGACGATTTCAGCCAGCCCGCCCTGCTTGTAGACCTCGATCGACTCTTGCAGCATCGACATCTTGCGACGGATTAAACTCTTTAATTGCGCCAGGTTTTTCAGCTGGGTGGGACTGCCCGCGAGCAAGCTTTGCAGCTCATTCAATTCGTTGTCGATTTCCGTGGCAGCCGTCTTCGACGGTCCCAGGTAGGTTTCTGAGCCGGAAATGAAATAGCCGCGCAAGCTGCTTTCCGCATCGAGCACGAGCACGTTCAAGTACTGCAGACGGTCCGCCACGCGGGCGCTCTGGCTGAGCAAGGCGTTCGTGCCCTTCAGCGACTGCAGGTTGTGATAGAGACTGAAACCATTGAGTACAAGCAGCAAGGCGCACGTCACGCACAGGATCGTCTTGTAGAGGGGCAGGCGGTGATTCGGGGCCGGTTCAGCGGTGAAATACATCCTGATGTGCATCCTTAGCAAGGTTCGGCGCGGGAAAAAAACGCCGGCGCCGGCCAATTATAGTCCTCGCCACAAACTGCTGCACTGCACAAGTCGTGCTGGCTGGCTGGCTGAGCGATCATGTTTCCATGATCGCACCGCAGCGCTAGTCAAGCAAATTGTTTTTCATTGCGTAATAGGTCAAGTCGCTGTTCGATTGCAAGCCCATTTTTTCCATGATGCGCGTACGGTAAGTACTCACCGTCTTGATGCTCAGCGACAAGGCCACGCCGATATCGGACACGGTGGCGCCGCGCGCCAGGCGCAGGAAGACCTGGAACTCGCGGTCCGACAATTCCGTATGCAGGGCGGCATTCGTGTCGCGGTCAAACGACTGCGCCAGCAATTCACCGACGGTGGAACTGACATAGCGGCGCCCCTGGAACACGGTGCGCACGGCCGTCATCAGCTCATCGGCTTCGCATTCCTTGTTCAGATAGCCATTCGCTCCCATCTTGAACAGGTTCAGCGCATATTGCTGCGCAGGATAGCCGCTGAGGATCAGCACGGGCAATTCCGGCTGGCCCTGGCGGATCGTGCGCAAGGTATCGATGCCGCTCTGATCGGGCATGGCGATATCGAGCAGCAATACATCGCATATTTCGCGGCGGGCGATATCGAGCGCTTCGCGCCCCGTACCGGCTTCCGCCACCACACTGAAATCGCTTGACGACGAAAAAATCTGCTTGAATCCAGCTCGTACTATTTGGTGATCATCACAAATGGCAACGCGTATCATTGTTTCCCCTTAAATTTTCCTGGCCTGGGAAAGACTACCGGAACCTGCACGCTGCTCCGGCTTAGCGTCACTAACAAAAACGCAACATTAACATTATATTCAAAATATGGCATGCTGTACGGTAGCGTCAACGCCAAGGCGGAGCGCCCATGCAGTATAGTCAACTTGCTCAACTGCGACCGGACAACCCCACCTATATTGGTACAAATCTTATTTTAGCAAGTTTAAAATCGCCATTAATTCATTGCGTATCCACACGCGGTCCAACGGCGCTTCCTGCGGCACGACGGGCATGGCCGGCAGCACAGGCAATTCGTCGAGGACGGCATGCGAGGCGCCACGGCTGTCGAGCTTGTTGCGCGCGCCGCTGATGGTAAAGCCCTGCTCATACAGCAATTCGCGGATGCGGCGTATCAGCAGCACCTCATGGTGCTGATAATAACGGCGGTTGCCACGTCGTTTGACCGGCTTGAGCTGGGAAAACTCCTGCTCCCAGTAGCGCAGTACGTGCGGTTTGACGCCGCACAACTCGCTCACCTCGCCAATCGTGAAATAGCGTTTCGCCGGAATGGGTGGCAAGGCGATCAACTCGGTTTTACTGATGCGCTCGTTCATCGCCACTCACTCAGGCAGCACGTGCCAGCGGACTGGTCTCTTCGACCATGCTTTTCAGCTTCTGGCTCGCATGAAAAGTCACGACACGGCGTGCCGTGATGGGAATCTCTTCGCCCGTCTTCGGATTGCGGCCCGGCCGCTGCGGCTTGTCGCGCAACTGGAAATTGCCGAAACCGGACAACTTGACGGCTTCGCCACGCTCAAGCGCATTGCGGATCTCGTCAAAAAAGGTCTCGACCATATCCTTCGCTTCGCGCTTGTTCAGGCCCACTTGCTCGAACAACAGTTCGGCCAGCTCCGCCTTGGTCAAGGTGGGTAAATCTTTTTCCGCTTCCTGGCGCACCTTGGCAACCAGCATGGCCCGATGCAAATCGGCGGCCAGTGCGGATTGCAGTACGGCGGAATCAACGTCGCTGTTATTAATTTTCCTGCCCTGCCTTTTCTGTGCGCCCGAGCCCGCCACATGGCAAGCTCATCTACGGTTGACGACGGAAAGGCCGTCACACAAGGCGACGGCCAGTCCGGTAATTACGAACGCAGTTTCGCGTCGTGGCCCTGCTTTGCCGCATCGATCAGGACGGCCATCAGGCCATCGACGACATCGTCTTGCAGGGTGTTTTGAGTATCTTGCAAGCTAATCCGGAAAGCAAGGCTTTTTTCATCCGTTTCCAGCCCTTTTCCACGATATTCATCAAATAAAACAATGGCTTGCACGATACGCGCGGCAGGGCTTGCCTTGGCGGCGGCGTGGAAGCTGTCGAGCAGATCCTGCACCGCTACCGATTGCTTGACGACCACGGCCAGGTCGCGGCTGGCGCCAGGGAATTTCGAGATTTCCTGGTACGCGGGCACGACTCTTTGCGTCAGGGCAGCGGCGTCCACTTCGAACAGCACGGGCGCCAGCGGCAAGTCGTACTTTTGCATCCAGCGCGGGTGCAATTCGCCGATGAAACCGATGACCTTGCCGTCGAGTTCCACGTTGGCCGAACGGCCCGGATGCAGGGCCGGGTGCTCCGCCTTGGTGAAACGCAAGACCAGCGGCGCGAACAGCGCTTCCAGGTCCGCCTTCACGTCGAAGAAGTCGACCGTGCGGGCTGGCTGGCCCCACTGCTCGTCGGCTACCGCGCCGTAGGCCATGGCCGCCACGCGCTTCGGCTGGGCGTAGCCAGCCACCGACAACGGACCGTTTTGCACGCTGTCGTCGCGCTGGTAGATGGCGCCCACTTCGAAGATGCGCACGCGGTTCGTCTTGCGGTTCAGGTTATAGCGCACGTTGGCGATCAGGCTGCCGATCAGCGAGGAACGCATCACGCTCATCTGGCTGGCGATCGGGTTCTGCAATTTGATCGGGTTCGTGTTGCCCGAGAAATCGCGCTCCCATGCCGTATCGACAAAGCTCATGTTAACCACTTCCTGGAAGCCCAGGTCGGCCAGCTCATGACGTACCGCAAACAAGGAGCGGGTATTTTCTGGTGCAATCTGCATCACGTTCGCGGCCACGGGCGGCAAGGTCGGGATGTTTTCAAAGCCGTACACGCGCGCCACTTCCTCGATCAGGTCTTCCTCGATCTCGATGTCGAAACGGTAGCTGGGCGACGTCACGGAAAACACGCCATCAAGCAAAGTGAATGGCAGGGCCAGGCGCGTGAAGATATCGGCGATCAGCTCATCATTGAGCGGCACGCCGATGACTTTTTGCGCGCGCGCCGTGCGCATCGATACGGGCTGGCGCTGCGGCAAATTCACCACGTGGTCGTCGACGGGGCCGACGGTCGTTGCTGGCGTGCCGCAGATTTCCACGATCAGGGCCGTGATGCGCTCGATGTGCTCGACGGTGGTGGCGAAATCGACGCCGCGCTCGAAGCGGTGTGCCGCATCGGTCGAGAAATTCAGACGACGCGCGCGGCCTTGAATGGCGTTCGGCCACCAGAATGCCGCTTCCAGATAGATGCTGTCCGTATCGTCCGACACGGAGCTGGCGTCGCCGCCCATGATGCCGGCCAGCGATTCGATTTCTTTATCATCAGCAATGACGCCGATCCACTCGTCGACGGCGATGGTGTTGCCATTCAACAGCTTGACGGATTCGCCCGCCTTGCCCCAACGCACGTCGAGGCTGCCGTGGATCTTCGCCAGGTCAAACACGTGGCTGGGACGGCCCAGTTCCAGCATGACATAGTTGGAAATATCGACCAGGGCCGACAGCGGACGCTGGCCGCTGCGCTCGAGGCGCTGCTTCATCCAGTCCGGCGTGGCCGCCTTGGCGTTCAAACCGCGGATGACGCGGCCCGTGAAACGGCCGCACAGGTCCGGTGCGCTCACTTTCACGGGCAGGATTTCGTCGCTGGAAACCGGCACGGTGCGGAACTGCGGCGCATTCAGGGGCACGCCCGTGAGGGCCGACACTTCGCGCGCCACACCGAGCACGGACAGGCAGTCAGCCTTGTTCGGCGTCAACTTGATGGTGAATTTCAAGTCGTTCAAAGCAAAGTAATCGCGGAAATTCTGGCCGATCGGCGCGTCGTCCGGCAACTCCATCAAGCCGGCGTTTTCTTCCGACAATTTCAATTCGCACGCGGAGCACAGCATGCCTTGCGACTCGACGCCGCGCAGCTGGCCCACCTTGATTTCAAATGGCTTGCCATCGGCGCCAGGCGGCAGCACGGCGCCAGCCATTGCGCAGACGACTTTCAAGCCAGGACGCACGTTGGGTGCGCCGCAGACGATGTTGAGCATGGTGCCCGTGCCGACGTCGACCTGGCACACATTCAGGCGGTCCGCATTCGGATGTTTTTCCATCTCCAGGACCAGGCCCACCACCACGTTCGAGAACGGGGGAGCGACAGGATCGACGTCCTCGACTTCGAGACCGGACATGGTCAGCAGATGGGCCAGTTCGTCCGAAGTCATCTTCGGATCGACCATGGTACGGAGCCAGTTTTCGGAAAATTGCATAATCAAGCCTTCAAATGGTCAAAGCTCACAGCGCGAGCGCACAGGCGCTCAAGCGCCATGAATCAAACGGAACAACGCTTAGTTGAATTGCTTCAAGAAACGCAAGTCGCCTTCATAGAACAGGCGCAGGTCATTGATGCCGTAACGCAGCATCGTCAAGCGTTCCAGGCCGGAGCCGAAAGCAAAACCGATGAATTTCTCGGGATCGAGGCCGAAGTTCTTCACTACGGTCGGATGCACCTGGCCGGCGCCCGACACTTCCAGCCAGCGGCCTTTCAACGGGCCGGAGCCAAAGGCGATGTCGATCTCGGCCGACGGTTCCGTGAACGGGAAGTACGACGGGCGGAAGCGCACCTGCAGGTCGTCCGTTTCAAAGAAGGCCTTGACGAAATTCAGATACACGCCCTTCAGGTCGGCAAAGCTGATGTCTTCGGCAATCCACAGGCCTTCGACCTGGTGGAACATCGGCGAATGGGTGGCGTCGCTGTCGACGCGGTAGGTGCGGCCCGGCGCGATGACCTTGATCGGCGGCGTATGCGTGCGCGCATAGCGCACCTGCATCGGGCTCGTGTGCGTGCGCAACAGCAAGGGCTTGCCATCGGTGTCATTGCCATCGATGTAGAACGTGTCTTGCATGGAACGGGCTGGATGGTTTTCCGGGCTGTTGAGCGCCGTGAAGTTAGTCCAGTCGTTTTCGATTTCGGGACCGTCGGCCACGTCGAAACCGATGGAGCGGAAGATTTCCTCGACCCGCTCCCATGTGCGCATCACGGGATGGATGCCGCCGGGCATGCGGCCACGGCCTGGCAGGGTCACGTCGATCGCTTCGGCGTTCAGACGGCCTTGCATCTGGGCATCGGCCAGTGCATCACGGCGCGCCGTCAGCGCGTCCTCGATCTGTACTTTGACGGCGTTGATCAGGGCGCCCTGCGCCTTGCGCGCGTCCGGGTCCAGTTTGCCCAGGCCCTTCATCATTTCAGTAATCTGGCCAGTCTTGCCCAGGTAGCGGGCTTTGGCGTTTTCAAGTGCGGCAGCGTCTGCGGCGGCGATAAAGTCAGCCTGGGCCGAGACGACGAGTTCTTCTAGGGAGTTCATGCGGCATTTCCTGTTTTGGACATCAATTCTGGACTCAGTGATCAAAAGTCCAACAATCAAAAACGGAAACGGGGCATAAGGTGTTAAAACCCCTGCCCCGCTCTTTATAACGTCACCCTGTGGATGACGTTGTGCAATGACCGATGCTTACGCAGCGATTTTTGCTTTAACTGCGTTGACAATCGCAGCGAATGCTGGCTTGTCCATCACAGCCATATCGGCCAGGACTTTACGGTCCAGTTCGATATTTGCTTTTTTCAAGCCGTTCATGAATACGCTGTACGTTACGCCATGCTCACGGGAAGCGGCGTTGATACGAGCGATCCACAGGCGGCGGAAAACGCGTTTCTTGTTGCGGCGATCGCGGTAAGCGTATTGGCCAGCGCGCATAACTGCTTGCTTGGCAACACGGTATACACGGCTGCGGCGACCACGGTAGCCTTTAGCTTGAACAAGAATCTTTTTATGACGGGCACGAGCTGTAACCCCACGTTTTACTCTAGGCATAGTAACTCCTTATATTGAGTGTGAGATTAAGCAGTCGGCATCATGCGGTAGACGGATTTCACGTCAGACGCAGCGACATTGGTGGTACCGCGCAGAGCGCGTTTCAGCTTGGTGGTTTTCTTGGTCAAGATGTGGCGTTTGAACGCATGACCACATTTAACAGTACCACCCGGACGCACGCGAAAACGTTTTTTCGCAGAGCTTTTGGTCTTCATTTTAGGCATAGCAATCTGTCCTCTTACGGACAGCTCCATTTATAACAGGATTGCAGGTGGCAACACGACGCTGCGCTTAGATGCCTGCTTTCACATGCTGTGCAGCGGATGCGAGTCCGCTACAGTTCGCGCGGCCCGGACATTGCTGCCCGGGCCGCGCAAATTCTGCCTGGGGTTTGACGCCGCGCCAATGCTGGCACGCGCAGTTTCCACCCACAGTAAAACGCTATTGTAACTTACTTCTTCTTCTTAGGCGAAAGAACCATGATCATTTGGCGGCCTTCCATCTTCGGGAACTGCTCGACCTGGCCGTACGGCTCCAGATCGGCTTTCAGACGTTCCAGCATGCGGAAGCCAATATCCTGATGCGCCATCTCACGACCGCGGAAACGCAAGGTGATCTTGGTTTTATCGCCGTCCTCAAGGAACTTGATGAGATTACGCAACTTGATATTGTAGTCACCATCATCAGTCCCCGGACGGAATTTGACTTCCTTCACGAGGATGATCTTTTGCTTCAATTTGGCTTCGTGAGCTTTCTTTTGCTCCGAATACTTAAATTTGCCGTAGTCCATCAAACGGCACACCGGTGGCTGCGCGGTAGGCGCAATTTCCACCAGGTCGACGTTTGCCTCTTCCGCCAGGCGGAAGGCTTCAGCCAAACTTACGATACCGAGTGGCTCGTTATCGACCCCGCTTAAACGCATTTCAGGGGCAGTGATTTCGCCATTGATGCGATGTGACTTGTCAGTAGCTATTGTAATTTCCTTTAAAAATCTTGTAAGACGGTCGTGCAGCGAGTTTCCTCGTCAGGCCTTGGTGTCGACTTCATGTTTGAGTCGCTCAATCAGGGCATCGACGGACATGACGCCCAGATCGATATTGCCCCGCGCCCGCACGGCCACTGTATTTGCATCCCGCTCTTTGTCGCCAATTACTAAGATGTAAGGCAATTTTTGTACGGAATGTTCACGTATTTTATAGGTAATTTTCTCGTTACGCAAATCAGCCTGTACGCGCAGCCCCGCTTTGCGCAGTTTTGTTGTAACTTCCTGTACATAGTCGGCTTGAGCGTCGGAAATATTCAACACCGACACTTGCACTGGCGACAACCACAACGGCATGGCGCCCGCATAGTGTTCGATCAGGATGCCGATGAAACGTTCCAGCGAACCGACGATCGCGCGGTGCAGCATGATCGGCACCTGGCGCGTGTTGTCCACCGCCACGTATTCGGCGCCCAGGCGGCCCGGCATCGATGGGTCGATCTGCACGGTACCCACTTGCCATGCGCGGCCCAGGCTATCCTTCAGGTGATACTCGATCTTCGGACCGTAAAACGCGCCCTCACCCGGCAATTCCGTCCATTCCACGCCACAGGCGCGCAGGGCCGAACGCAAGGATTCCTCGGCGAAATCCCACGACTCTTCCGTGCCGATGCGGTTATCGGGGCGCAAGGCCAGTTTCACGTCGATATTCGTGAAGCCGAACGCCGTGTACACATCCATCGCCTGCTGGTGGAAGGCCGTCACTTCGCCGGCGATCTGCTCTTCCAGGCAGAAGATGTGGCCATCATCTTGCGTAAAGCCGCGCACGCGCATCATGCCGTGCAAGGCGCCCGATGGCTCGTTGCGGTGGCATTGGCCGAATTCGCCGTAGCGCAGTGGCAAGTCGCGGTAGCTGCGCATGCCATTGTTGAAAATCTGGATATGGCCAGGGCAATTCATCGGTTTCAGCGCATAGGCGCGGTTTTCCGATTCCGTGATGAACATGTTTTCACGGTAGTTGTCCCAGTGGCCGGTTTTTTCCCACAGGCCACGGTCGAGAATTTGCGGCGCCTTGACTTCCTGGTAGCCGTTGACCTGGTACACATTGCGCATGTATTGCTCGACCTGCTGCCAGATCGACCAGCCTTTCGGGTGCCAGAAGATCAGGCCCGGCGCTTCTTCCTGGAAATGGAAGAAATCGAGCTGCTTGCCCAGCTTGCGGTGATCGCGCTTTTCCGCCTCTTCCAGGTTGTGCAAATACAGCTCCTGGTCTTCCTTCTTGGCCCAGGCCGTGCCATAGATACGCTGCAGCATCTCGTTTTTCGAGTCGCCGCGCCAGTAGGCGCCGGCCAGCTTCATCAGCTTGAACACTTTCAGCTTGCCCGTCGATGGCACGTGGGGGCCGCGGCACAAGTCCGTGAACTTGCCTTCGGAATACAGCGACACTTCCTGGTCGGCCGGGATCGAGCCGATCAGTTCAGCCTTGTACGCTTCGCCGATACCCTTGAAGTACTCGATGGCTTCGTCGCGCGCGACAACCTTGCGCGTGACTTGCTCGTCCTTCTTGGCCAGCTCCGTCATTTTCTTTTCGATCGCCAGCAGATCTTCCGGCGTGAACGGACGCTTGTAGGCGAAGTCATAGTAAAAGCCGTTGTCGATCACGGGACCGATGGTCACTTGTGCATCCGGGAACAATTCCTTGACGGCATACGCCAGCAAGTGGGCCGTCGAGTGGCGGATCACTTCCAGGCCATCGGCATCCTTGTCCGTGACGATCGCCAGTTCCGCGTCTTGCTCGATCAGATAGGAAGTGTCGACCAGTTTGCCGTCGACCTTGCCGGCCAGGGCAGCCTTGGCCAGGCCGGTACCAATATTGGCCGCAACCTGGGCCACGGTGACCGGGCCGTCAAATTGACGGGCGGAACCATCGGGAAGTCGGATTGTAAGCATATTGATCTCCATATCGGCGCTGGCGCCAGGTAAAACTGCAATGTGATGGGTAAAATAACTGAAAGGAAAACGCAGACGCAAAAAAACGCGGACTAGCCGCGTTTTTCACTTTCTTGAGACAAAGGAAACCCGTTCGACTAGCGTCACTCCCAAAGCTTGGTAGTAGTTCGCGGTGTCATAACCGGTTTACCCTTTCTCTCTAACTGCATTCTGGTGGGCGGTGAGGAATTCGAATCCCCGACCCCTTGGATGTCGACCAAGTATTCTAACCAGCTGAACTAACCGCCCGTAAAACTTTTTTATCGATTACTGCATCAGCAATCGTCTTTAAAACCATCTACTGCCAAATTCTGGTGGGCGGTGAGGAATTCGAATCCCCGACCCCTTGGATGTCGACCAAGTATTCTAACCAGCTGAACTAACCGCCCCGAAGACCAGCATTATAGAGAGGCTTTCCCAGAATGACAAGGGCTGTTTTACAGGAAACTTTAATCAGTTCTCCGGGCGTCAGCTCCCTTTATATAGAGGGAGCCCGCAGCGCCTGGAATGCCGCTAGAATCGCGGCATGAACTCCACCATATTAGCCTGGCTGAAAACCCTGAGCCGCATCTGCGGTTTTGAAACGGCCGACTCCTTCCCGCCCGGCCACCCGTATGCACGCACGCGCTGGGACGCCGCGTATTTCGATATCGCCTCCGACGTGAAGCCCGACGAGATCGAGCGGCGCATCTGCGCGGCCATCGCCAACACGCCGAGCGTCTTCGCCTATATCAGCAATCCCACGCCGCGCATGCAGCGCGCGCTGCTGAACGTGATCCACGACCGGCTGCGGCGCCAGCCCGGCGCGGGCGCCACGGACCTCGTCTTGTTATTGATCAACGCCTATGCCAGCGATCACATCGCGGAAGCCGTGCCCGGCCTGCGCGCCCTGATCTATAACACGGAACACGAAGACACGAATCTGCGCGTGCATGCGATTCTGGAATTGCTGGTGGGCACGCCACGGGGACTGGACGTGATCGATATGTAATTTGCTCCTGCGAACTTGCCGGTCAGATGCGCCACGTCAATTTCGTCGTAGCAGCTTCCTGTACATTCCAAAAACAATGATGCCGGCCTACAACACCGACAGCACGCCATTTGAAATGACCATCAGACCAGGAGAGACAATGAAGAAACTTTCAACCAAGATCGCCATGTCGCTGCAATGTGCCCTCTTGATTGGCGCCACGGCTGGTCCAGGCGTAGCTGGCGCAGAAGATGTGCAGACACCTGCGAGCCAGCGTATCGTAGAGGCATTGCCGCAAGATTGCAGCACTGAATCACACACACTCGTCAAGACGCGCGCCGACAGCGGCGATACGCAGGCTCAGCACTTGATGGGTATGAAGGCGTACCTCGGCGCTTGCGAGGACCGTGACCTCGACACTGCGGTGTTCTACCTATCAAAATCCGCGGCGAAATTTTTCCCGCCATCCATGTTCCACCTTGCCACCGTCTTGCAGCTCCGCGGAGGCGCGCGCGATGCGGACTTGCTGCAATTATTTCGCGGCGCTGCGGAGCGGGGATTTGCAAAGGCAGAGATGAACGTCCTCCTGTACTACGTGGACAAAAAGTCCAAGGTTTACGATATTGCCGAGGCCTATGCATGGCACTCTTTTTGCGCGCCACATGACACATTTTGCGATTGGCCACAAATCAATGAGGCACTATCTCACATGAGCAAAAGTGAGAAAGAAAAGGGAGAAATACTCAAGACCAGCTTGTTTGAAAAAATGAAATCCGTTGAAAGATTCGACGATATATTTTGCTGTGCCGGCACGAGGGCTGGCTCCAGCTCGGGCTTTGGCTGGCGTTAAACAGGCATGTGCAGCCTTAGTAAAGTCCACTGCGGGAAACGCCGTACCTCAGCGGTGATTAGCCGGCACATAGCGCGCCCGCAAGCGCATGAACGGCGTTTCCACCAATGCATATAAAAGCCAGCCCGTGGCAATGCTGAGAATAATCATCACCAGCATGGCACCCAGGCTATCCGGCCCGTAACCGATATCCTGCAAGAGCGGGCGCAGCAGGATGCACAGCTGCTTGTGCAGCAAATAAATCGCATACGACCACAGCGCCAGGCTGGCCGCGCCCGGCACGCGCAGTTGATACAAGGCACTGGCGGGACTGAGCGCCGCGATCAGCAATAAAGTAAAACTGGCCGCCAGGGCCGGATAGCCGAGCACGGTCACCCAATAAGCATAGTGATCGGTAAGAAACACATAAAACATCAGTGCCGTGGCAGCGATTCCCGCCAGCAAGGTGCGGTTGCCGTAGGACGTGAGGCGCGACCAGGCGATGGGGTGGTAATTCTTCAGCAGCGCCAGCGCCACGCCCGCCACCAGCTCGTCAAAGCGGCACCACGACGCGTAATAAATATACTTGTAATAGCCGAGGCCGCCATGCGGCACTTGCACATATTCATCCCACAAATACGCGCGCAGCAACATGCCGACGATCAAGCTGGCGACCACGGCCAGCCACGCCCACAGCTGCGACTTGCGGCAAGCGGCGATCAGCAGCGCCACGGCCGGCAGCAACACATAGAACTGTTCTTCCACGCACAGCGACCACGCATGCGAAAACGCCGTGCCCGGCGTCAGGTTGATGTTTTGCGTAAAGGTCAGGAATTTCCACAGCGGCAGCAGCGCACTCTCGCCGCGAAACGCGGGCCACAGATAGTACAGCGCCAGCACGGCATAGAAACTGGGCAAGGTGCGCAGGAAGCGCCGCGCATAGAAACGCGGCAAGGAAAAGCCGTGCTCGCTGCGCAAGGCCGCAAAAATCTGGTTGCCGATCAGATAGCCACTGAGGGCAAAGAACAGGTCCACGCCGACCCAGCCGATTTCTCCCCAGAAACCAAACGCCCCGCCCTCGCTGACGAACAGCAGATAATGGTTCATGAAGACGAGCACGATGGCCAGCGCGCGCAAGGTATCGAGGCCATACAGGCGCGAAGAAGGTGAAGAGGACGGCATGAAATCGGCAAGGGAAAACAACGGTGGCGCCGATCATGCCACGCCGCACCTTGCCATGGCCAACTTTTTGCAAGCGTGCACGACGAATCCCGCTAAAATATGCCGACCCCGCTTTCCCTTCCCGCAACAGCATAGGATATGTCCAGCATGAGCAGCGCACTCCACTTCAAGTCCATCAACTACACGGGCCAGGGCAGCGGCCCGCGCCTGATCGTCACCGGCGCCGTGCACGGCAATGAAACCTGCGGCACCAAGGGCATCCACCGCGTGATGGCTGAACTCGACAGCGGCGCCCTCTCCATCGTGGCCGGCAGCGTCACTTTCGTGCCCATCACCAACCCGCTGGCCTACGCCAAGGGTGTGCGCAGCGGCGACCGCAACCTGAACCGCAACCTGTTCCCGAACGACCATCCGCAAGATTTCGAAGACCGCATCGCCAACTGGCTGTGCCCGCTGCTGGGCCAGCACGACGTGCTGCTCGACTTGCACTCGTTCAATGCCGACAGCCAGCCCTTCGTCATGGTGGGGCCACGCAACAACGATGGCCCGCTGCAACCGTTTCAACATGAAGACAAGGAACGCGCGCTGGCGCGCCGCCTGGGCGTGCGCCGCTTCGTCGACGGCTGGCTGCAAACGTATGGCGCCGGCGTACAGCGCCGCCTGGGCAGCAGCGACCAAGTAGGCATGGTCTTGCGCTATGGCGTGGGCACGACGGAATACATGCGCTCGACGGGCGGCTACGCCCTGACCCTGGAATGCGGCCAGCACGCGGACCCGGCCGCGCCGGACGTGGCCTACCGCGCCATCATGAACACGCTGGCCTTCCTCGGTTTCATCGACGCGCCACAGCCGGAAGCCATCGCCGACGCCGACATGGAAGCGCTGAACATGGTCGTCGTGCACGACAAGCTCGATGCGGGCGACCGCTTCATCAAGACCTGGTCCAGCTTTGACAAGGTGAAACAGGGCGAGCAGATCGGCGTGCGCGCGGACGGCACGCCCGTGAGGGCCGAATTCGACGCCTACATCCTGTTCCCGGACGTCAACGCGCAAGCCAATGCCGAGTGGTATTACCTGGCGCGGGTCGCCAGCAGTTTTTGATTAGAGCCTATTCCAGTAGGGAGCGTCATCTGCTGGTAGTTCATCAGGAGCGCGGACAAGGCGTGAGGAGGACGCGTGGCGAGCCACGCGACGACGATCAACGCAGTCCCCGCTTCTGAGGGGCGCCAGCAGGGGATGTATTCATCTACTGGGATAGGCTCCTAGTGCCCGACGGATTTTGAAAACAGGTTAATCACCAGCACGCCGGCAATGATCAGCCCCAGGCCGATCAAGGCCGGCGTGTCGAGGCTTTGCTTGAACCAGAACCAGCCCACGGCGGAAATGAGCACGATGCCCACGCCGGACCAGATCGCATACACGATACCGGTAGGAATGACCTTCAAGGTCAGCGACAAACACCAGAAGGCGATGCTGTAGCCGACCACGGTGATGACACTGGGCCACAAACGGCTGAAGCCCTCGGACGCCTTCAAGGCGCTGGTGGCGATCACTTCGGCGATGATGGCGATGCCCAGGTAGAAATACGTCATGGCAAGACTCATGCTGGCAACCTTTATTGAGGGCTGAGCAATTTCAAGCCCAGGATCCCGGACACGATCAGGGCGATGCAGGCAATGCGCGCGGCGCTGGCCGGTTCGCCCAGCACCATGATGCCGAAGATGGCCGTGCCGACGGTACCGATGCCCGTCCAGATGGCGTAGGCCGTGCCCAGAGGCAAGGTGCGCAAGGCCAGACCCAGCATCACCACGCTGCCCAGCATGGAAATGGCGGTCAATACGGACGGCACGAGGCGGGTAAACCCCGCGCTGTATTTGAGGCCGATGGCCCAGCCGATTTCCAGCAAGCCCGCCAATACCAGAATGATCCACGCCATCTATTTCTCCTGAGGCGGCAGGGTCGTCCCCGCCATGCAGCCCCCACATCGAGCGGGGTCGTCCCCACAGGAGCAAAAGGAAAAGTATACCATTGGGTAAAAACTCTTGCCGCTAGAACATTTTTTCTGGTGATGTTGCCAAAAAACAGGCTGATGGCAGCATAATTGCTGCATCCAATCACTCTCGGGAACAATGATGCTACTTCTGGCCCAAATCCTTACCGCCCTCATCCTGCTGCTGCACGTTTACATCGTGCTGCTGGAAACCGTGCTGTTCGATGTGCGCGGACGCAAGGTGTTTGGCCTGTCCAAGGAAAAGGCGGAGATCGTGCGTCCCGCCATGTCGAACCAGGGTTGCTACAACGGTTTTCTCGTCGCGGCGCTGGCGCTGGGCTTTTTTCACCCGGACGCGGCCATCGCCCATGCGTTCACCGTCTTCGGCCTGGCTTGCATCGCCGTGGCTGGCGTGTGGGGCGCAGTGACTGTCATGACGCGCATCCTCTACCTGCAAACGGTGCCCGCCGTCATCGCCCTGCTGTTGTTCCACTTCGCCTGATCCCTGCCGGGCGGCCCTGCTTGAAAAATCCACGCCGCCAGCACGTTTTTTATTTATATCGTAATATGGCGATATTGAAATTCACAAAAAGCGATATACATATCGCCTACAGACGAACATCAATCAGGAGAAACACCATGGACATCGACGCCATCCACAAGGCGCTGGCCAATCCCGTGCGGCGACAGATCCTGCAATGGCTGAAGGAGCCGGAGCAGCATTTCGCGCAGCAAGAGCATCCGCTCGACTTCGGCGTCTGTGCCGGGCTGATCGACCGCAAGCTGGGTCTGTCGCAATCGACGGTCTCGGCTCACCTGGCCACCTTGCAAAAGGCCGATTTGATTTCAGCAAGAAAAGTTGGCCAATGGAGCTTTTTTAAACGCCACGAAGCCACCATCGAGGCCTTTCTCGACCACATGCAGCAAGGTTTGTAACAGCAATCCCATCCACATCGCCGCGCGCGGCACTCTCGACAGGAAAGATAGCAACCATGGCAACCTTATTCGACCCCATCACCATCGGCAGCCTGCAACTGAAAAACCGCATCATCATGGCGCCGCTGACGCGCTCGCGCGCCGGCAACCCGGGCCGCGTGCCCAACGCCCTGATGGCCGAGTACTACACGCAGCGCGCCTCGGCCGGCATGATCATCTCGGAAGCGACGGCCGTCACGCCGCAAGGCGTGGGCTATGCCGATACGCCAGGCATCTGGTCCGATGAACAGGTGGAAGGCTGGAAACACATCACGAAGGCAGTGCACGATGCCGGCGGCCTGATCGTGCTGCAACTGTGGCATGTGGGCCGCATTTCCGCGCCCCTGTTCCTCGACGGCGACTTGCCCGTGGCACCCAGCGCCATCAGGCCGGCCGGCCACGTCAGCTTGGTGCGCCCGCAACAGGAATTCGTCACGCCACGCGCACTGGACACCGAAGAAATTCCCGGCATCGTGGCCGCTTACCGCCTGGGCGCCGAGAATGCGAAAAAAGCGGGCTTTGACGGCGTGGAAATCCACGGCGCCAACGGCTATTTGCTCGACCAGTTCCTGCAAGACAGCACCAACTTGCGCACCGACAACTACGGCGGTTCGATAGAAAACCGCGCCCGCTTGATGCTGGAAGTGACGGATGCCTGCATAGCCGTGTGGGGTGCGGACAAGGTGGGCATGCATCTGGCGCCGCGCCGTGACGCGCACGACATGGGCGATTCCGATCCGCGCGCCACCTTTGGCTACGTGGCGCGCGAACTGGGCAAGCGCGGCATCGCTTTCATTTGCGCACGCGAAGCGCTCGGTGACGACCGTCTGGGCCCGTACCTGAAGCAGGAATTCGGCGGCGTGTATATTGCTAACGAGAAAATGGACAAGGCGGCGGCAGAAGCTCTGCTCGCCAAGGGCGAAGCCGATGCCGTGGCCTTTGGCCTGTGGTTCATCGCCAACCCCGACCTGCCCATCCGCCTGCACAGCGGCGCGCCCTTGAATCCCCTGAACCCGGATACGCTGTACGCACCCGATGCGAGCGGCTACACGGACTACCCGGCACTGGCGGCACTGGCTTAAACAACAGCACTCCGGGCGCAGCGGCGGCACTTAGTCGCTGTCGCCTGCCCTTCAGCGCCATCGGCGCCGTGCCGGCCGGGCCGGACGGCGCGCCTGCACGCTGCTGAAAACGCGGCGTATCACCTCGGCCGGCACAGCGTGCTCGCGCAAGTAGGCTGTCGCCACCGTCCGGCCCAGCGCGTGATGAAACGCCACGCCACGCTCGACGAGCTCGGCCATCGCTGTGTCCGTTCGGACATTCTCTCCAGCTAGTTCCTCAATACTGTTTTTCATGCCATCGCTCCCTGTCGGGTGGATCAATGCTGCATCAAGTTTTGACCACATTGTGTGCATTTAGTGCCCGCCACAATGGCAAAGCATCGTTAAAATAGCAGCAACAGCCAGCCCGACACCGCATGAATAGCGGCCTCGGCTGCTTGTCGCCACCGCCAGCCCCGTATAAAATGCCTGCGCAGAATTTTTGCTTCAAGGAAAATGGCCAGCAGCGCCATCCGATCAAGAACAGTGTCACTGAAGGGTATCAATGGACGATTTATTTGTACAAGCGGGCGACTTGCCGACCTGGCGCCAGCGCTGCGCGCTGCGCGTGCTGCAGCTGTTTGGCTGGCGCCTGCGCTTCCGCCCCTTGCCGGGGCCGCGCGGCATCGTCGTCGTCTACCCGCACACATCGAACTGGGATTTCATGGTGGGCCTGTTCGGCAAATGGGCGCTGTCGCTGCCGTTCCGCTGGCTGGCCAAGGATTCGCTGTTCCGCGGCCCGATGGGCAAGGTGCTGCGCTACCTCGGTGGCGAACCGGTCGACCGCAGCACCACCAGCGGCACGATTGGCCGTCAGGCCGAGCGCATGCTGGCCGCCGACTGGTACTGGCTGGCCATCACGCCGGAAGCGACGCGCAGCTACCGTCCGAACTGGAAAAGCGGCTTTTATCACCTGGCCCTGGCGGCCAAGGTGCCGCTGTTGCTGGTGTATATCGACTACCCGAACAAGGTGCTGGGCGTCGTCGACCATTTGTACTTGACGGGCGACAAGGAGGCCGACATGGCGGCGATTGCCGCCGTGTATGCGGGCCATCAGGGCTTGCACCCGGAAAAGGCGGCGCCCATCGTGCTGTCCGACAAGCGCCCCGGCGCTTAAGCGATTAAGCAACGCCCATCAACACCACGCCGGCGGCCGTCAAGGCCATGCCGGCCACGCGCAGCATGCGCTCGGCCAGTACCTGGCCAATAAAACGTCCCGCGCACAGCAGAATAGCCGAGGCCAGCAGGAAGCCGCACGCGGCCGAGGCAGTCGGCAATTCCTGGCCATGCGCATTGCCATGCGCCAGCGCAAACACGCCCACGAGCAGCATGCCGAGCCAGTTCGGCAAGGCCAGCGCCAGCGCGATGGCCAACCCTGCCAGCGCCACCGTGGCAGCGATGCCCGTTTCCAGCCCCGGCACCGTCAATCCGGCCATGCCGGCCAGCGCGCCGAGCAGCATCATGCCGAGAAACATGGCGCTCAGGCCCAGCCCGCGGCGCTGCTGGCCGCCCCAGATACCCACGCCCAGCATGGCCAGCAAATGGTCGATGCCCGTGAACGGATGGGCGAAGCCGGCCAGAAAACCCACGCTGTCGCCATGGCCGGGGTGGGCCATCGCCGGCAAAGCCAGCAGGCATAGCACCGCCACGGCGGCCGTTTTTGTCATCAGTCTTGCGCTCATTGCAGCTCCTTGCCGGGTTGATCGAGCAAACCTTGCTCGCGGATAAAATCGATGACCACCTGCACGCCGTCGCCGCTGCGCAAGTTGGTAAACACAAACGGGCGCTCGCCGCGCATGCGCCTGGCGTCCTGCGCCATCACATCGAGGTTGGCGCCCACATACGGCGCCAGGTCCGTCTTGTTGATAATGAGTAAATCGGAGCGCGTAATGCCGGGCCCGCCCTTGCGCGGGATCTTTTCGCCACCTGCCACGTCGATCACATAAATCGTCAGATCCGACAGTTCCGGACTGAAGGTGGCAGCCAGATTGTCTCCGCCCGATTCGACGAGGATCAAGTCGAGATGCGGAAAATCTGCCTGCATGCGCGCGATCGCTTCCAGGTTGATCGACGCGTCTTCGCGGATGGCCGTGTGCGGGCAGCCGCCCGTCTCCACGCCCATCAAACGCTCGGCCGGCAAGGCGTCGGCGCGCAGCAGGATTTCCATGTCTTCCTTGGTATAGATGTCGTTCGTGATGACGGCCATGTCGTAGCGTTCGCGCATGCCCTTGCACAGCATTTCGCACAGGGCCGTCTTGCCCGAGCCGACGGGCCCGCCGATGCCCACGCGCAGCGGATTGGAGGTGATCGATGTCATGTTTGCTCTCTCATAGAATGATTCAGGAACGGTACAGGCGGCTGTACTGCACTTCGTGGCGCATCGACAGCAGCGACAGGCCGGGCGCCCAGTTGCCCATCTCGTCGTCTGGTAACGTTTGCGCCGTGAGCGCCGCCGCTTCCAGTTCCGGCCGCAGCGACAGCAGCAAACGCTGGCCCGCCACCTGCCCCAGCGGCACGGATTTCACGCAGACGAGCACCTGGTTTTCCGCCCAGGCAAACAGCATGGCCAGCAGCGCCTCTTCGCGCGGAATGGCCAGCGCCGCCACGGCGCAGGCATACGCGGTCGGCAGGGCCACTTCCGGCAGGCCCTGCAGCATGTCGATCAGCACGCCGTCGGCCACTCCCAGCTCGGCCAGCAATTTGGTCAAGGAATAGCCCATCTGGATGGTTTCGGCGCGAAATTCCGCCGTGTCGCGCGAGGCGATGAAACGCTCGCTCCAGCACTGCACGGCGCACAGATCCTGTTCTTCAAATGCCTGCATCAAGCGCCAGCACAGCGGCGCTTCCCAGCGCGCCACCACCAATTTCAGATGCTCGGCGATCCATGCGCGCGCCGTGGCCGCGTCGTGCACCAGGCCGGATTCGAGCGCCGCTTCCAGCCCCTGCGAATAGCTGTAGGCGCCAATCGGCAGGGCCGGGCTGGCGAACTGCAGCAAGTGCAGCAGGGCCGAGGCCTGCATCATGCAGCGCCTGGCACATCGCCGGGACGGTGGATCTTCTGCCGCAGCGGCACGGGTGCCAGCAAGTGCTGGCCGTGGCCGTCGTGGTGGCCATGGCCGCCGCCGTAGGCGCCCGCCTCCGGCTCGAACGGCGCGCTTTCTTCCGTCACGCTCGCCTGCAAGCCTTGCAGCATCTCTTTTAAAACGGGGTCTTTGCGGATGCGCAAAAAGCCGTCGCCCACCTGCGCCTGCGTGTGGCGGTTCCCCAAATGAAAAGCGCAGCGCAGCAGGGTGTGCGCATCGGCGCACTGCACCAGGTAGGTCGGTTCGCGCGCGGCGACGATCCGCACCACCTGCCCTTCCGGCCCCGTCATGTGCTCGCCGTCGCGCAGCACCGTGCCGCGCACGGTGAACACGGCCACCTCGTCGCCATTCGACAGCACGGCGCGCAACCGGCATTTTTCGCGCTGGTCATAGGGCAGCACGAGTTGCGCGAACGGCGCGCGGTCATCGTCCGCTCCCAGTTTAGTATGCAATGTGAGCATGCTTGTCTCCCGCTTAAAATAGAAAATAACGCTGCGCCATGGGCAGCACGGCGGCCGCTTCGCACACGAGCAGCTGGCCGTCGGCGCGCACGGCGTAGGTTTCCGGGTCCACTTCCATGTGCGGCGTGGCGCTGTTGTGGATCATGTCGTGCTTGCGCAAGCTGCGCATGTTCTTCACGGCGATGACGGATTTGTTCAGTTTCAGCTGATGCCCGATATCGAGGTCATAGGCCGCCTGCGAGACAAACGTAAACGACTTTTTCAGGCCGCCGCCGAAGGCGCCGAACATCATGCGGTAGTGCACGGGCTGCGGCGTGGGAATCGAGGCGTTCGGGTCGCCCATCTGCGCGGCCGCGATCATGCCGCCTTTTAAAATCATCGACGGCTTGACGCCGAAGAAGGCCGGTTTCCACAGCACGATATCGGCGATCTTGCCCGCCTCGATGGAGCCCACCACGTGCGAAATCCCGTGCGTGATGGCCGGGTTGATCGTGTACTTGGCGATGTAGCGCTTGGCGCGGAAGTTGTCGCTGCGCGCCGTGTCGGGCGCCAGCGGTCCCCGCTGCACCTTCATCTTGTGCGCCGTCTGCCAGGTGCGCATGATCACTTCGCCCACTCTCCCCATGGCTTGCGAGTCGGACGACATCATCGAGATGGCGCCGATGTCGTGCAAAATATCTTCCGCCGCGATGGTTTCGCGGCGGATGCGCGACTCGGCAAACGCCACGTCTTCGGCAATCGCCGGATCCAGGTGGTGGCATACCATCAGCATGTCCAGGTGCTCGTCGAGCGTGTTGACGGTGAACGGGCGTGTGGGATTTGTCGACGAAGGCAGCACGTTGGACTGGCCGACGGCGGCGATGATGTCGGGCGCATGGCCGCCGCCCGCGCCCTCCGTATGAAAAGTGTGGATGGTGCGGTCCTTGAAGGCGGCCAGCGTGTGTTCGAGGAAGCCGCCTTCGTTGAGGGTATCGCTGTGCAGCGCCACCTGGATATCCATGCGGTCGGCCACCGACAGGCAATTGTCGATGGCGGCCGGCGTGCTGCCCCAGTCTTCGTGCAGTTTCAGGCCGATGGCGCCCGCGCGCACCTGCTCCTCCAGCGGCAGCGGCAAGCTGACGTTACCTTTGCCCATGAAGCCCAGGTTCATCGGGAAGGCGTCGGCCGCCGCAAGCATGGCGTGCAAATGCCACGGTCCCGGCGTGCAGGTGGTGGCGGCCGTGCCCACGGCCGGCCCCGTGCCGCCGCCCAGCATGGTGGTCACGCCGCTCATCAAGGCTTCCTCGATCTGCTGCGGGCAGATGAAGTGGATGTGCGTGTCGACGCCGCCGGCCGTGACGATCAGGCCCTCGCCGGCGATGATCTCGGTGGCGCCGCCAATGGCCAGGGTCACGCCAGGCTGGATGTCCGGGTTTCCCGCCTTGCCGATGCCGAAGATCATCCCGTTTTTCAGGCCGATGTCGGCTTTCACGATGCCCCAGTGATCGAGGATGACGGCATTCGTGATGACGGTATCCATCACCTCGGCCGCGCAGCGCTGCGACTGGCCCATGCCGTCGCGGATCACCTTGCCGCCGCCGAATTTCACTTCTTCGCCGTAGATCGCATAGTCATGCTCGATCTCGATGAACAGTTCCGTGTCGGCCAGGCGGATGCGGTCGCCCTTGGTGGGGCCGAACATCTCGGCATACGCGCTGCGGGGAATGCTGGCCATCTCAATCCTTTCCCGGTGGTGTGTCTTGCAGTTCGCCCATCACTGCGCCATTGAAGCCGTAGACCTTGCGCTCGCCCGCCAGCGCCACCAGTTCCACCGTGCGCTGCTGGCCCGGCTCGAAACGCACGGCGGTGCCGGCAGTGATGTTCAGGCGCATGCCGTAGGCGCGCCAGCGCTCGAAGGCCAGCGCCGGGTTGACTTCAAAAAAGTGGAAGTGCGAGCCGACCTGTATCGGCCGGTCGCCCCGGTTGGCCACCACCACGGTGGCCGTGGCGCGCCCGGCATTCAAGCTGATTTCGCCTTCTTCCAATTGGTATTCGCCTGGGGTCATGCGGGGCTCCTTCTCAAAAGACTACGGTATCGGGTGGTGCACGGTCACCAGCTTGCTGCCATCGGGGAAGGTCGCTTCCACCTGAATGTCGGGGATCATCTCGGCGATGCCATCCATGACGTCGGCGCGCGAGAGAATTTTTGTCCCGTCCGACATCAGCTGCGCCACCGACTTGCCATCGCGCGCGCCTTCCATGATGGCCGCGCTGATCAGGGCCACCGCTTCCGGATAGTTCAACTTCAAGCCGCGCGCCAGGCGACGTTCGGCCAGCAGCGCGGCCGTAAAAATGAGCAGCTTGTCTTTTTCGCGGGGAGTCAGGTCCATGTTTTTCCTTGTGCTTCTTTCCTGATTAAGTGTTCCAGATGCTAAGTGTTCCAGATGCGGGGCACGACGGCGTCGCGTCCCAGCATGGCGGGGCGCAGCAGCTGCCAGGCGACCAGCATGACGCGGCACGCCGCCTCGCTGTCGCCGCACAGCAGGCGCACCACCACCAGCGATTTCATGTGCGTGGCGCCAAACACGGCGCCGGCCGGCACGCCGATCTCGCGCACGGCCGCCAGCACGGAGGGAGAAACGGGTGCGCCGACGGCGATCAGGGTGGCGCACACCGTGTGCCCCCCAAGGCCCAGCGGGCTGGCCATCAGCGCGCCGCCGGCCGCCAGTACGCCCTGCTCCCACCACAGCAGCTTGCCGCCGCGGCGGATCTGCACCTGCTGGCTGATGCTGCCCGTATTGAAAATTTCTCCCGAGGCGCTGCGCCCCAGGCAGACGATGTCACAGCCGATGTAGCTGGCGTCGACCGCCAGTTCCACCTCGTGGCGCAGGCGCACGCACGCCTGGTCGAAGAAGATGCTTTCCTGCGGCAGCCACTCGATGGCAGCGCCCCTGCCTGCGCGCAGCACGATGTGCTGGCCCGAGACGTGGCCATTCGCGCGGTACCACTTGGCCGCGCCCGGCGACGTGAGCAAGGCATGCGCGCCTGCGCCCACGGTGGCGTCGACGGCCAGCTGGTCGCCACCGACCACGCCGCCGGGTGGATGAATGATGATGGCGTGGCAGACGGCCTCACCTTCCGGATACAGCGGCTTTTGCACGCGCAAGGGGCCGCTGTGCGTACGCTCGACGAGGCGGCTGACGCCATCGTGCAGCGCAAAACCCAGGCGCAAATGCGCCTGCCAGGCGCCGTGCGCGCTGGGCTGTGAAGGCATGGCTGGATGGGGTCTGTCTGGCATGCGGGGCAATCGCGTAAATAAGCGATTACCTAAGCAGGATATGTGCCAGCGTCAGGGGAAGAAAAAGTGAGAATCGTGCACCGCGCAGCAGCGGACGCACCGGCATGGTGCATCTGCCGCACCGCAGCGTTTATGTTGAGGCCACGGCCAGCGTACGCCGTTCGCGCAGCAAGGCCGTGAAGGCTTCGGCGGCCAGGGGGCGGCTGAAAAAATATCCCTGCATTTCATCGCAGCCGTGTTCCGTCAGGAAGTCGACCTGCGCGCGCGTTTCCACACCTTCGGCGATGACGCGCATGTCGAGATTGTGTGCCAGCGAGATGACGGAGCGGGCGATGGCCGCGTCGCTGCTGCTGGTGGTGACGTCGTCGACGAAGGATTTGTCGATCTTCAGCACGTCGATGGGGAAACGCTTCAGGTAGCCCAGGCTGGAATAGCCGGTGCCGAAGTCGTCGAGCGAAATGCCCACGCCGATATCCTTCAGGCGCGTGAGGGCCGCCACGGCCTTGTCCGGATCGCCCATCACCGTGCTTTCCGTGATTTCGATGCCGAGGCAGGCGGGCGCGATGGCGTATTTGCGCAAGACCGCCTCGACGAACGGCACCGTGCGGTCCTGCGCGAACTGTTTGCCGGACAGGTTGACGGCCACCTTGATGCTGCCCAGGCCCGCGTCGTGCCAGGCGCGGATCTGCGCGCAGACGCCTTCGAGCACCCATTCGCCGATGGCCGTGATCAAGCCGTATTCCTCGGCCAGCGCGATGAACAGGCCCGGCGGCACCTTGCCCAGCACCGGATTATCCCAGCGCAGCAAGGCTTCCGCGCCCAGCAGGGCGCCCGTGCGCAAGCACATCTGCGGCTGGTAATGCACTGCGAATTCGTCGCGGCAGATGGCGCCGCGCAGCTGCTGCTGCATCGCCAGGCGGGCGCGGATATCGCTGCCCATGCGCTCCGTGAAGAAGGCGTAATGGTCGCGCCCCATTTCCTTGGCCCGCACCAGGGCCGTGTCGGCGTGGCGCAGCACGTCGTCGAGGCTGTCGCCGTCGGCCGGGCACATGGCGATGCCGATGCTGGTCGTCAGGGCCAGGCGCTCGCCATCGACATTGAGCTCTTCGCGCAAGCCGGCCAGGATGGTTTGCGCCAGCGCCAAGGTCCGGCCCAGCAGGGCATCGTCCTGCAGCAGGATCTGGAATTCGTCGCCGCCCTGGCGCACCACGGTGTCGCCCTCGCGCACGCAGCCGGAGAGGAAACGCGCCACCACTTGCAGCGCCTTGTCGCCCACGGCCTGGCCGTGCGAATCGTTGATGTTCTTGAAGCGGTCCAGGTCCAGGCACATCAGCACCACTTGCTGGCCGTCGCGCACGGCGTTGGCGCGCGCCTGTTCGAAACGCTCGCGCAGCAGCACGCGGTTCGGCAAGCCCGTCAGCGCGTCGTGGTAGGACAGGAAATCGATCAGGTGCTGCTCGGCCTTGCGCTCGCTGATGTCGAGGAACACGCCCACGTAGTTGACGACGGCGCCGTCCGGGCCATGCACGGTGGACACGCTGAGCAGACAGGGGTAGGTGTCGCCGCTCTTGCGCCGCGTCTGCACCTCGCCCGACCAGCAGCCGCTGCTGCGCAAGCCCTGGCGCAGGGCCAGCAGCACCGCTTCGCCCGTGTATTCGGCGTGCAGGCGCATGATGTCCGTGCCCACCACTTCCTGCGCCGCGTAGCCGGTGATGCGTGTAAAAGCGGGATTGGCGGTGACGATGACGCCAGCCGCATCGGTGATCAAAATGGCGTCCTGGGTCGCTTCGAAGACCTGGCCCGACAGGCGCAGCAATTCTTCATTGGCGCGGCGGATCTGCACTTCGCGCGCCAGGGTGCTGGCCACCTGCTCCAGTTCCGCCGTGCGTTCGGCCACTCTGCGCTCCAGGTTGGCGCGCTCCTGCGCCAGCTGCAGCTGCGCCCGCGCCAGGCGCACGTGCGCATCGGTACGGGCGAGGATTTCCTCGGCCTGGAAGGGCTTGGCGATGAAGTCGACGGCGCCCAGCGCAAAGCCGCGCACCTTGTCGTCCGTATCGTACTGGGCCGACAGGAAGATCACCGGCACCTGGCGCAGGGACGGTATCTCCTTCAGACGGCGACAGACTTCAAAGCCGTCGAGACCCGGCATGCGCACGTCGAGCAGGATCAGCTCGGGCGGACGCGCCTGGGCCGTCCACAGGGCCAGTTCACCGTTCGGCGCCTGGCGCACGGCATAACCGGCGCCGCCCAGCAAGTCGCTCAACAGCTTCAGCGAAGCCGGCGTATCTTCAACGATCAGTACTTCGCCCTTCGAATTCACTTCCGAAAAATCGCGGTGCATGTAGCAGTTCTCTCAGCTTTGGATGAGGCGCGGCGGTCGGTTGCCACGCTGGACAAGACATTTCTTTTGCGATGAACTACGTACTATCATCATAATCTTTATTGCAATTTAGCACCATCCATCCACGGCACTTAGTCCGTCTTTTCAGCGAATCCGATGTTGTCAGCCCACACTTTCAAGTATGCGCCAGCGCGCCCTCGCTCTCCAGCAAGACGCACAGCTGACGGTACTGGTGCTGGTCTAGCATGGCCTGCAGCGGCACCAGCAACGGCGCCGCTGCCGCCGGCAGGGCCGCCAGCAGCTGCGCCACCCTGGCCAGGTTCAATTCGCGCAGCGCCACCAGCAAGGCGGCGCGCTCTTCTCCCGTCAGCAGCAGCAAGTCTTGCGCCTGCAGTGCCGGCAGCACTGCCGCCTGCGCCGGCATGGCCGGCGGCGCGGGAGCCTGCAGTGGCGCCTGCGCCGCCTGCGCGGGTATGCTGAAACGGAAGGTGGCGCCCTGCCCCGGCGTCGATTCGACCGTCAGTTCGCCTTTCATCAACTGCACGAACTCGCGCGAAATGGCCAGACCCAGGCCCGTGCCATCCTTCGGTCCCGCGCTGTCGGCCTGCACGAAGGGCTCAAAAATGCGCTGCTGGTCTTCCGGCGCGATGCCGATGCCCGTATCGCTGACGGCGAACGACAGCATCCATAGCCCGCCATCGCGCCGCTCGCCGCGCACGCGCAGGGTGACCTCGCCGCCGCCGGCGAACTTGACGGCATTCGACATCAGATTCAGCAGTACCTGGCGCAGGCGCGTCGCGTCGAGCAGCACCGCCGCCGGCAGGTCCGCACAATCGAGGCGCAGGGCCAGCCCCTGCTGCTCAGCGCGCATGCCCAGCATGTCCATCACCTCCTGCAACAGGGGCGCCAGCGCCACCACGGCCGTCTGCGCCTGCAGGTGCCCCGCCTCGCCCTTCGACAGTTCGAGGATTTCATTGATCAGGGTGAGCAAATGATTGCCGGAGCGGTGGATGATGGCCAGGTTGCGCTTTTCATCGTCCTGCATGTTGGGCGAGGCGGCCATCAGGCGCGAAAAACCGATCACGGAATTCAAGGGCGTGCGCAGTTCATGGCTCATGTTCGCCAGGAAGGTGCTCTTGGCGCGGTTCGCGGCCTGCGCCTGGCTGACGGCCACCGACAGGGCGCTCGTGCGCTCGGCCACCAGTTCTTCCAGGTGGTGGCGGTGGCGCAGCAGTTCCAGTTCGGCCTCGCGGTGCGCCGTGATGTCGTAGTTCGAGCCCACCAGGCGCATCGGCAAGCCGCGCCCGTCGCGGAAGATCACGGCATCGGCCTTGATGTAGCGGATGGCGCCATCGGGCCACAGGATGCGGTACTCGTGCGTGAAGGCCTGGCCGGCGCCCAGCGCGGCGCGCAGGGCCTCCTTGGCCGCCGGCACGTCGTCCGGCACCAGCGCCGCGCGCCAGATCGCCGCCGGCGACATGCTGCTGGCCGCATCGGCCTTGAACTGCGCGTACATCTGTTCATCCCATTGCAATGCGTCGCTGCTGACGCTCCAGTCCCAGATGCCGATGCTGGCCGCGCCCGTCGCCATCTGCACGCGCTCCTCGCTGCGCTGCAGGGCGCGGTAGCGGCTGTCGAGCAGCGCCACCATGTCGCGGATGGAGCGGTACAAGGTGCGCAGTTCGCCCAGGAACCACGCTTTCGGCTGCGTGCCGAATGCTTCTCCCTGCCCCGCCTCGACACCGGCCGCATACTGGCCGATGGCCTTCAACGGCTTGAGCATCAGGCACCACATGAGCAGCCAGATGCTGGCCACCAGGATGACGTCGAGCGCCACGATCATGGCGCCGATGCCCAGCGCGCGCTGCCGCAGCTGCGCGTGCAGCAGGGCCGGCGTGGCATACACGGCCACGCTGCCGATGACTTGTCCGCCCATCGTCACGGGGCGCCGCTGCACCAGCCAGCCCGGCTCCGCGACAAGCGAGGAAAAGCTCTCGATGGCGCCGGCCGCCGTGCGGCGCAGGACCAGCGCTTCCTTGCCGATGCCCGGCGTGAGGGAGCTGGCCACCAGGTCGCGCTTGCCCAGCATGCTGCGCATGATGGCCTGCATCTGCTTTTCATCGAGATTCCACAAGGGCAGTTCGATGGCCACGGCCAGCTGGTCCGCGCTGACGGCCAGACTGCGATGCAGCTGCTGCCAGCGCTGCTCGCGTTCGGACTGGTAAAACAGCACGGCAAACACCAGCAGCAGCGCGGTGACGACGCAGGTCAGCGCCACGCTGACGGCCAGCACGATGGACACGCTGCCCAGGCGCGCGCCTTTGGGTGCGTGAAACGTCATGCGTCTTCGCCCAGCGGTTCGCTGGCCAGCTGCGTCAGCAAGGCGCACAGCGGCTGGTACTGGTGCTGTTCCAGCATGGCGGCGATGTGCGCGGCCAGCTGCGGCAGGCCCGTCGCCACGCCAGCCAGCACGATGGCGCTGCGCCGCAAATCGAGGGCTTGCACGGATTCGAGCAGCGCCTGCCGCTCGGCTGCGCCCAGCTGGCCCAGCGCCTGCTGCAAATCAAAGGCCGGCGCCGGTACGCGCGGCGGCGCGCCGGCGGTGCGCTGAAAGCGCACACCCAGTTGCTGCTCCAGCATGGCGAACAGGTGTTCCTGCTCGATCGGCTTGCGCAGGAAGCCGTCGGCGCCGGCCGCCAGCGCCTCCTGCTTTTCTTCTTCGAAGGCGGAAGCGGTCATGATCACCAGGCGCGGCTGCACCAGCGCCGGCTGCGCGCGCAGCCAGCGCGTCAGCGCCAGTCCATCCATGTCGGGCATGCGCCAGTCGCTCAGCACGATGTCGTAGCGCTGCGCCGCCAGCATGGCTTGCGCCTGCACGCCGCCCGCCGCTTCGCGCAGCTGGAAGCCCAGCGGCGCCAGCAAGCCGGCCAGCAGCTTGCGGCAGTTGTCATCATCATCGACCAGCAGCACCATGCGCCCGCGCTGGCCCGGCGGCAGGCGCGCCACGCGGCCCGGCGCCAGCGGCGCGGCGGCAGGGCATTGCACGCAGGGCGCGCGCAAATCGAAGTGGAACACGGAGCCGGCCCCCAGGGTCGATTCGACGCGCAGCTCGCCGCCCATCAGGCGCACGAATTCGCGCGAAATGGTCAGCCCCAGTCCCGTGCCGGCTTGCGCCACGGCGCTGTCGGCCTGCACGAACGGTTCAAAGATGCGTTCCAGATCCGCTTGCGCAATGCCGCTGCCCGTATCGCGCACGGCAAACGCCAGCGCCACCTGCCCGCCTTCTGCCGTCTGGCACGCCAGCGACAGGGTCACGCTGCCCTGCTCGATGAACTTGAGCGCGTTCGACAGCAAATTGAGCAGCACCTGGCGCAGCTTGGCGCCGTCGAGGCGCACCAGCGGCGGCACGCCGGAACGTTCGATCTGCAGCGCGATGCCCTGGTCGCTCGATCGCATGCGCACCATCTCGAGCACCTCGTCGAGCAAGCCATTCAAGTCCACGGGTCCCGTTTGCAGCTGCATGCGGCCCGCTTCGATTTTCGACAATTCAAGGATGTCGTTGATCAAGGTGAGCAAATGGTGGCCGGCGCGGTTGATGATGGCCAGGTTATGCTTTTCTTCCTCAAACATGCTGCTCGAATCGGCCATCATCTGCGAAAAACCGATCACGGAATTCAAGGGCGTGCGCAGTTCGTGGCTCATGTTGGCCAGGAAGACGCTTTTCGCGCGATTCGCCGATTCGGCCTCGGTGACGGCCACCGATAAGGCCGCCGTGCGCTGCTGCACCAGTTCTTCCAGGTGGTCGCGGTAGCCGAGCAATTCCTGCTCGCTGTGCTTGCGCTCGGAAATGTCGACGATGCCGCTGCGCACCAGGCGCCGCCCTTCCATGGGCAACTTGACCAGCCGCACCTCGCAGGGAAAAATGCTGCCGTCCGCGCGCCGCACATTGCGCTCCACCAGGACAGGCTCGCCCAGCATGGCGCGGCGCAGATGCTCTTCCATCATCAGCCCCAGCGGCAAGCCATCGGGCTGCTTGCCCGTATACAGGTCGAACGGCCCGCGCGCCAGCAGCGCTGCACGCGACAGGCCCAGCATGCGCTGCGCGCTGCTGTTGGCGTCGACGAAGCGGTCCAGGTCCAGGTCGTACACCAGGATGGCTTCCGGCGCATGCTCGACCAGGATGCGGAAGCGCTGCTCGCTCTCGCGCGCCTCGCTCTCGGCGCGGCGCAGGCGCCGCCGCTGCAGCAGCAAGGCGCTCAGCAAGCCGGCCATCACGATGAAAACGCCGCCCACCAGCAGCACGGCAACGCGGTGTTCGTGCCACAGTTGCGGCGGCCGGTTGAAGAACAGCGTGTGCGGCGGCAGGCGGCTGATGTCGGCATCCCAGCGCTGCAGCTGTTCCCAGTCATACATGGGTACCGGGCGGACCGGCGGCAGCAAGGCGCCCGGCGCGGCGGGCGCCTTGCCCGCCAGCACAGCCAGCGACAGCTGCGCCACCTGCTGCGCGGCCTGTTCGATGTGCAGGATGGAGCCACCGAGGATGCCCTTGCCGACCGTCGCGTTATACATGCCAAAGGCAGGTACATTCGCCAGCCGTGCCAGTTCCCCGGCAAACTGCACCGGCGTGGCGATGGCGCCGTCGACGTCGCGGTTGACAGTGCCCGCCACCAGCACGCTATCGGCGGGCAGGCGCGCCACCGCCGCGCGCATCTGCGCCAGGGTCAGGTCATCGAGGTAGCGCATGGCCACCTTGCCCTGCCACGCCAACGCCGCCTGCTGCATGCTGCGCTTCAATGCCTGGTCGGCCTCGCTGGTGCCAACGGCCATGACGATGGTTTTGGTCTCCGGGAACAGCGCCATGGCCTGCGCCAGCGTGCCGGGAAAATCGACATTCGCCTTTTGCTGCCAGATGGATGCCGGGCTGCCCGCCGGCAAGGCCCTGCCCGAGGTGTTAATCGCCAGCACGGGCACGCCGCGCGCCAGCGGCGCCAGGTCCGACAGCAAAAAATCGAGCGCGGGCTGCTGCATGGCGATGATGAGGTCGGCCTTGCGCCCCATCATCTGGGTGTATCTCAAAAGCAACAAATCACGCATCTCGTTGCGCAGCGCCGGGTCGCCCTGGGTATTGAGGTTCAGGTGCTCGACCATGATGTCTTCGCTGGCCAGGCCCGCGGCGGCCATGGCGGCCACATAGGTGCGCGTGTACGATTCCACGCCGGCGCGGCCATAGTCGTAGGCGTTGAGGAACAGCACGCGCTGGCCCTGGTGCGGCGGTGCGACGGTGGGCGCTGCTGCCGGCAAGGCGGCGCAGGGGGCGGCGACACAGAACGCCAGCAGCAATGCGCAGCAGCAGCGGCGCACCGCTGCCCTGCCCTGCCCACCGCCCGGCACATCACGCATCATTCGCCATGCCCATGCTCACTCCCGCCTGTCACCATGTTTCACCCATGCGCTGGCTGATCAGCCACCGACACTTACAAAAACATGATAACGTCAACTGCAGGGACAAGTCCATTCCTTAGGGCAATCTTTTGACAATCCGCCCGCTCGTTACGCCGCGGTGCCGCTAATACCGAACAATTCCAGCTTCAGCCCTTTTATGCCGGACGGCACATAAATCGCAATCGCCTGGGCCTTGATCATGCTGTCATAAATACTGCCCTTGCCATCGATGGAAAAATAATATGTGTTCGGCCGCACCGGCACTTCAGCAGGAACCTGGGCCATATGACGCAACTCGGCACCCGGAAGTGCCCGGCCCAGTAACAGGTCGATATTGTCCGGAGATGAAATCTTGAACTGCAGCGGCACCGTGGCGACCAGTTCCAGCGCCGGCATATCGGCGTTTACCGCAAGACAGAGTTCGGTCTGACGGTCAATCCGCTTGGCGTCGAGCAAGCCGTGATAGTGGGTGTTTTGTTGCGCGTCGTTGGACAGCGCAATCGGGAAGTAACGCGACAGGAGCACCGTATCGATCAAGTCGCGAATGATGCCATCGAGCTTGCCGAAACCGGGAGCCGCGTCATCATGAGAATAAGCCGGCAGGTCGCTCAGTGTGTATTTTTTCGAAAACGTCATCAAGCCACCGGCCAATGCCATCAATTTTTCAAACAAATACACGGGATGGTGGCGCCGGTAACTGGCGCAATGACTGAGCGTGGCGCTGGCCGTGCTCAAGGTATTGAGCATCCAGAACGAGGAAACATCGCCGCCATGAAATTCCACCGTATGGTTACCGGGCTGGCGGTGGCGGCTGTACAGCGCTTCAATTTTCGCGCCCATGCGGTCGATCAGCGACTCGAGCATTTTCTGCAGCGAAGACTCGGCGCTGATGGTCAGGCCGGGTGGAATGAAGGAAGTATCGACTTCGAAGCCGCCGTTGCCGGCGCGGTACAGACGAATCACCGGGATGGCAAGGTAATCATTCAGGGGCTCCAGTTGCGACAGCAGATACACGCGCTTCTTCAAATAAGCCACCTCGATGCTGACTGCCTCGCTGTACAGATCCGGGGTTTCGACATCCGCCTGGACATAGCGCGCGCCTGCGGAGCTCACATTGCCGCCATGTGCCTGCAGCGCCGGTAGCGCGGCATAAAAAGTAAAGCTATGTTCGCTGGACGGCAGCTTGGACAGGTCAACGGCACTGGGCAATACATCGCCAAGCGGCGCCTCAAACAGCTCGCCATCCTGAAAGACCAGCGACATGGCGTCCGCCCGCAGGCTATTGTTGGCCAGTGCATCCGCATTCCAGCTGACGCCATGCACGCCCCATAAATGGGGATTAATCAACGAGGCCAGTCGTTGCAGGCGCGCTTCATGGTAGCGGTCCAGCTGCTGGAATTGCTGGGGACCGATGGCCAGGCCTTCGGACCACAGTAATTTGGATGGCAATGTCATGGCGTTCTCCATGGTGAGCGTTGGAATCTTGCTGCCTTGCCAGTCTGATGTTGTTAGCTTGAAAGCCCTTGATGTTGCGCAGCACCCTGTTCAATTATTTGCGCAAACGCAATTTGCCTTTTAGAAAACGCTCGGATACTGGCCATTCCGCCGCAAAGACACAGGAAAAGAGATGGAGGATTTGCTGCCGTATTTCGAGCGCGAGCTGGTGATGCTGCGGCGACATTGCCGTGAGTTTGCCGAACGTTATCCGAGAGTCGCCGGAAAACTGCACATGTCCGGCGAGTCTTGCGAAGATCCGCACGTCGAACACCTGATCGAATCGGTGGCCATGCTGGCGGCACGCATCTCGAAGCGTCTCGATGACGACTATCCGCAATTTACCGAAGCCTTGTTCGAAGCCCTGTTCCCGCATTATCTGCGGCCCTTTCCATCGTGCAGCATCGTGCACCAGCCCGCCCCGGCGGCCGGAGCGGGCAGATTGCACCTGCCGGCCGGCAGTGAAATGGACGCAACGCCCGTGCGCGGCGTGCGCTGTCGCTTCAAGACGGTCTACGCCCTGACGACAGGCGCATCGGCACTCGACAGCGCGGCTTTTGACGCCATGATCAAGGCGCCGCCAGGCGTACGCCTGCCTGCATCAGCGACTTCCTCGCTGAACATCGGCATCCGGCATCTCGACGCGGCGCCCGCATCGCTGCGCGTTTTCATCGATGGCGAAGCGTCTTTTTCCGCCGCATTGCGCGATGCCTTGTTCATGCAGACAGTCTGCGCTTTCGTGTCGATCGACGCGCTGGAATGGATGGCCTTGCCCGCCGTGCCTGTGACGCCCGTCGGCTTCGCCGACACGGATGCCTTGCTACCTTTCGGTGCGCGTTCGCAGCCCGCCTACCGCGTGCTGAGCGAGTATTTTGCGTATCCGGAAAAATTCAATTTCTTTGACATCGATATGGCGGCGCTGAGTGCGGCCCTGCCGCCTGCTTGCCGGCGCTTTACCCTGCATCTGTGCATGGCGGGTTTGCGGCCCGATTCCGCGACGGCGCGCATGTTGTCCAGCATTTCCAGCGACAACTTGCGGCTGGGCTGCAGTCCGGCGGTCAATCTCTTCCGCCAGGAAGGCGTGCCGATCACCGTCACCCGGCAGAAAACCGACTACTCCGTGCTGGCCCATGCTACCCATGCGCATGGCTATGAAGTCGTCTCCGTCGATGCGGTGCGTTTGTTGCGCCAACGGGGAGGCGAAAGCACGCTGAGCGAATTTCGCCCGCTGTACAGCCTGCGCCATGGCGAAGGCACGGCGCAACAAGGCCATTACTGGGTCATGCGCCACGATACGGCATTGGCCATCAAAAGCCCGGGTCACGAAAAGAAAATCACGCTGGTCGATAGCGACTTCAATCCCTTGATCAACGAAAAAGCCAGCTTGTCGCTGTCGCTGACCTGCAGCAACCGCGATCTTCCGCTGTCGCTCAAGTACGGCCAGCCGCAAGGAGACTTGCAACCGTGCGGCGGCGGACCCGCGCTGCACATGCTGCGACGCCCCAGCCAGCCGCGCCGCTTTTCGCCGGGTGCGGGCCTGCACTGGCGCCTCATTTCGCACCTGGTGCTGAATCATCACGCGCTGGTCCAGGAGGGCCTGCCGGCGCTGCGCGAAATGCTGACGCTGTACGACCTGTCCCAATCGGCAAGCTCGCAACGCCAGATCGGCGGCATCGTCGCGCTGGCGCATTCGCCGACCACGGCATGGCTGCGGCACAAGCGCGGCACCTCGCTGGCGCATGGCGTGGAAGTGCGCATCACGCTGGACGAGGAAGCGTTCGTCGGCAGCGGCATGCACTTGTTTGTGCAGGTGATCGATCACTTCCTTGGGCTGTATGTGCAAATCAACAGTTTCATCGAACTGGTGGTGCTGTCAGGGCAAAGCGGAGAGGAGCTGATCCGATGCAAACCAAGAAGCGGACTGCAGAATCTGGTGTGATGCACGACTTGCTGGCCGAGCCCTACCGCTACCAGTTCATCCAGGCGGTGCGTATTCTGCTGTGCTGGCTACGTCGGCAGAACGTGTCCCATGCGCAAGCCTTCGGCCAGGTATTGCGCTTCAAGAACAGCTTGTCCTTGAGTTTTCCCGCCAGTGAAATCGAACAGCTCTCGCTGGCCGACAATGAACAGCTGACCCTGACGCCGACTTTCATGCGTTTTCTGGGCGTCGGCGGCACTTTGCCCTTGCACCACTCGGACCGCATCGCCGCCTACCGCTTGTCGAGCAAGGATGCCGGCGTCTCGGCCTTTCTCGATATCTTTTCGCACCGCATGCTCACGCTGTATTACCAGGCGTGGGAAAAGTATCGGCTGGAATCGACGCTGCAGACCCAGGCAACAGACGCACAATTGCCTTTGCTGCTGGCACTGGCCGGCGTGCGGCGCACTGCACTGCCGCCGAGGGCCGAACCGGATGCCGTGACGCAGGACGTCGCGGCCTGGTACGCGGGTCTGCTGCGCTGCCGCCCCGTCTCCGCGCAAGCGATTGGCCCCGTGCTGGCCGAATACTGCGGCGTCCCCGTCACCGTGCAACAATTTGTCGGCGGCTGGGACTATCTGGAAAAAAACCGGCGCAGCCTGCTAGGCGGCGTCAACTTTACCCTGGCGCGCGGCGCAACGCTGGGCCTGCGGCTGTGGCGCCACGACATGCGCCTCTGCCTGCATATCGGGCCGCTCGATCCCGCTGGCCTGCAACGTTTCCTGCCGCGCAGCGCAGGTGCGGCGGCCCTGGCAAAGATGCTGGCGCTGTTTGGCGTGCAGGACTTGCAATATGAAGTGCGGCTGATACTGAGTCCGCCATGCATTACGCCCCTGCTCCTGAGCGCCAACCCGTCAGAAAGACAGCGCCTTGGCTGGACGACGTTCTTGCAAACCGCACAAGGCAAGGCAGGCGGCGCCGAAGTGCCTTATCTGCTGCCACTGGCTTGAGCAATTCTTCCCTGGAAAGCGAGGCAAACATGAAACATGCGGGACGCGGCGTCATCCGGCTTGGAGACGCAACCGATCACGGCGGCAAGGTCACCAGCGCATCGTCCGGCACTACCGTGATGGGGAAGACGGCGGCGCTGGCCGATGACACCACCTTCTGCCCCAAGTGCAAGGGCAGCTTTCCCATCACGCCGGACGGCGCCGGCGCAAAACACAGCGGCAAGGCCTACGCCTATGACGGCGATGCCACCGCCTGCGGCGCCCACCTGATCACATCGCTATAACGGAGGCAGGCCATGCATGCAAGCACCCAGGCGGCACTCTCGGCCTTCGACCTCGCCGCACAAGAGCGGCGCCTGCTGAAGATCGAGTTCCCCCATGAAGATGGGCCAGCCGGCGCCATCCTGCTGGTCAATTCGCTCACCGCCAGGGAAGAGGTATCGCGCGACTTCCATTTCGAAGCCGAATTGCTGTCCGATGACGCGCATATTGCGCTCAAGGCCATGATGGGCCGCATGGTGAGCATTTCCATGCTGCGCGACGATGGCACGCTGCGCTACTTTAACGGCTATGTGGGCGAGTTTTGCCTGCTGCGCGCCGATGGCGGCTTTGCGTGGTACCGCATGGTGCTGCAACCGTGGCTGGCCTTCGCCCGGCTGCGCCAGGACAATGTGTCGTTTCATGGCCAAAGCGTGATGCAGCTGACCGAAACAACGTTTGCGCACTACGGGCAGCGCGACTGGAAAACCAGCATCCATGGCGACGACCCGCAAATCACCTGCGCCAATCAGCACAATGAAACCGACTACAACCACCTGCACCGGCGCTGGGAGGCGCTGGGCTGGCATTACTGGTACGAACACCGCGCCGATGGCCATACGCTGTGGCTCGCAGACAACAGCACCCTGGCGGACATGGTCGCCACGGCATCCGGCGACGGCGCCATGCGTTTCCACTCCGAGTCGGGTTCCATGGAAGACGATGGCCTGCAACAGTGGCAAGCCGTGCGCCGGATCGGCTCCGGGCAGCTGACCTTGGCCAGTTTCGACTATAAAAATCCGCAGCCACGCCTTGCCAGCGGCTACTCCCTGAATCGCCAGGGCGATGTATTTGCCCACGAACTGTACGAAAACACGGGCGCCTATGGCTACAAGAATGTCGATGAGGGGAAAGCTCTGGCGCAGCGCCGCATGGAAGAAAGCGACCATCTGCGCCAGTATTTCGAGGCGGCCGGCAATCACCGTGGCGCACAGCCTGGCCTTTGCTTCCGGCTCGATGGGCATTTCAGCGCCGAGGAAAAACGCTATCAGCCTGGCGAGGAGCGCCCTGACAGTATTGCCGAACGCGAGTACCTGATCCTGTCAGTCGAGCATAGCGCCAGCAATAATTATCAGGTCGGCCCGAACGCACCTTCCCACTATGTCAACAATATGCTGTGCGTACGCAGGGATATCCGCTGGCGCCCGGGCCGCAGCTACAACAGCACGCCATGCATCGTTGCCGGCGTGCAGACGGCGCTGGTGGTCGGGCCGGCCGGGGAGGAAATCCATACCGATGCCCTGGGACGCATCCGCCTGCAATTTCACTGGGACCGCCTGGGGACATTCGATGAGCGCAGCTCGCCATGGATACGAGTCATGATGCCGATGGCAGGCCCGCAAATGGGACAGATCGCCTTGCCCCGTGTAGGCCAGGAAGTCGTCGTGCAATTCCAGGACGGCAATATCGACCATCCCATCGTCATCGGCGTGGTCTACAACAGCGCCAATCCGCCGCCATGGCAATTGCCGCAGCAGCGTGCCCTGTCCGGCTTGCGCAGCCGCGAACTGGGCGCCCGCAGCGCCAACCATCTCGTGCTCGACGATACCAAGGGGGCGATCCAGGCACAGTTGCGCAGCGAGCACCAGGATAGCCGGCTTTCGTTGGGCAACATCACCCGCATCGACGACCATGCAGGCCGCAAGGAAGCGCGCGGTGTGGGCTTTGAATTGGCCAGCAATGCCTGGGGCGCCCTGCGCGCAGCCAAGGGCATGCTGATCACCACCGAAACGCCTGCAGGCGGTGGCTCCGTCAAGCAACTCGACGAAACACAGGCCCGCCTGGCGCAGGCACGCCAACTGCAGCAAGGCTTGGCCGGCATGGCCGTCGACGCGGGTGCGCAAGACAGCGCCGCACAACAGGGCGCCGTGGCCGCTTCCATCCAGCGGCAAAACACTGCCATCAAGGGCGCCGGCGGCGATTTCCCGGAACTGTCCGAAGCGCATCTGCTGCTGGCCAGTCCGGCAGGCATCGAGCTGAGCACTGCCCAGTCCATCCACCTGGCCGCCAGCGAGCATGTGGCGCTCAGCAGCAGCAAGCATATTTCACTCGCCAGCGGCGACAGCATGTTTGCCAGCATTGCCAAAACCTTCAGCCTGTTCGTGCACAAGGCCGGCATGAAACTGATCGCCGCCAGCGGCAAGGTGTCCATCGAGGCCCACAGCGACGAGGTAGAAATCCTCGCCCGGAAAGTGCTGTCGCTGATCAGCGAAGCGGACTGGGTCAACATCAAGGGCAAGAAAGGCATACGCCTGCACGGCGCCAACCACATGCTGGAAATCAGCGACAAGGTGCAGTTCTTCACCTCATCCCCCGTACTCTTCAACGGCAACCTGGAAACCCTGGCGCCGAAGAGCGTGTCGCAGGAATTTAATGAGAGGCCAGTAGCGCGTTTTGATCAGGCCGTCCGCTTGCTGGATGTGGACGGAAAACCTGCACCCGATATCGCCTTTGAACTCATACGTGACGACGGCAACATTATTAGCGAAAAAAGCGGTGCTGACGGGCTGACGCCATTACAAAAAGGAGATGGCATGGACAGCTATACGATACGTTACAAGGGAGAACTGCCATGAGTGATGATAACGACTTGAATGAACACGGCAATCACCAAGGCGAGTTTCGGCAGACTGTTGGTGGGTGGGCTGAATACACGGTTCATATGACGGAAATAGAAGATACGATTCGTCATGACGTCACGATTCCACCCAGAAAAATCATACCGATTATATTTTTACCCGGCGTTATGGGTAGCAATTTAAGAATGACAAAACAACGTCAAGACGATCTGAAGCGACCGGATAACAGATCATGGAGACCAGATGACATGGTCGACAAATCTGGTAATTTGGCGGTTGCAACCGGTAGTGGTTTAGGTGGTTGGTTTAAGGGAGCATCCCCCAGAGATCGACAATTGGTCTTTGATCCAAATGAAACTGAAGTTGAGTACTATCAATATTCTATCGAAAATGAGCGCTTCTTCCCTGGTGGAGACGTAACCAAAGGATCTGACGCCCGTCATAACAACGTCCCTGACGATTTTCTTGGTGTTCCTCCATTGATTTCTATTAGTCCTAAAAAAAATTCTCAGGTAGATGCAATTCAGAAACCTGGTGTAGCGGGAAAATTCATTCCCCGTGAAATACGTGAAACGCCAGCACATATTGCACGGTGGCGTGGATGGAGTGAAGTTCTTTTCGCCGGCGCGTATGGCGAAATGCTTCAAAAAACAGAATTTTTCATGAACAATATAACAAAAAAAGGGCAAGTTTTACCTCACTGGAAAATTGACCCGTCCGATCAATTCACTGGCAGATATTCATATGGCCAACAAGCCTATCCGTCTGTGGCCAAGCTTCTTATAAAAGATCCAAAAGAATTTGGTGGCTCCTCCGGAATACCAATTAACAATTCTGACATGGTCAAGATTTCTCCATGCTGGTATCCGGTCCATGCATTGGGATACAACTTTTTACAGAGCAATGCCATTACCGCTATTACTATTGCCAAACGCATACGCGGCATAGTAATAGGCTATCAGAAATGCGGCTTCAAATGCAGTGAGGTCATTCTCGTCACACATAGCATGGGAGGTCTGCTCGCCCGAGCCTTAATGCATCCGAGATATGGAAATATGCTTAATGATAAAAGTGTAAAAATACTTGGAATATATCATAATGTGATGCCTACCTTAGGGGCTGCCAGTGCATACAAACGCATGCGTTTCGGCTTTAAGGAAAAGAGTGGCCCAATTAATACTCTCGAAGCCAAAATTTTTGGCATTGATGGCCAACACGCCACCGCAATTCTCGCAAATGCACCTGCACCATTAGAAATGTTGCCAAGCATGGCATATGGTCAAGAATGGATCAAGGTTGTTGATGCAACAGATAAATTACTTTGGAGCTGGCCACGAGGTAAGGATAGTGCGCTAGAAAGTATCTACTTACAACCTGCGAATGCTTGGTGGAGGATGATAAATCCTTCCTGGGTGAACCCTGCAAATATTCCGCCAAAAAAAGGGGGCGGCATCAACAATGTCATGCGACGATTGAAAGATGCATCAGAATTATTAAAAGAAATAGAAAAAATATTTCATCCAAATACATATGCAAGCTATTGTGCCTCAAAAGAATTCTTAAGCTATGGAGAAATCACTTTCAAAGTTACCGAGGGTTTGGAAATTAAAAACTCATCCGACTCGGAAAAAATTATACCATCACCAAATAAGTGGCAGCTATTGACTGACGATGCAAAAGGCAACCTTACTGTACAAGCTGGAACACGTGTTTTGAAACTAAAATTACAACCACCAAATTCTACTGGCGATGAAACTGTCCCATCGGATCGCTCAGCAAAACACATACCTGGGGAAAAATTTTCCCATGGCGCCAAATCTGAAAATGGATATGAACATCAAAATAGCTACTCTCATCCACATGTCCTGGCATCTATGCTCTATTCAATTGTGCAAATTGCCAAAAAAGCAGAATGGGAATGAACATGTTAAATTATAAAAAAATTCTCATTATTGCGATAATTGCACTACCGTCAAGGATAATGGCAAATGAAACAATTTTAAGTAAAAAACATGAGGAAAATAAAATGCATACAAACACAATACCAATAAAAAAAATAGAAAATTTATTTCAAAAAACAAAAAAACTTTGCTTTGGAAGATATTTATTAAATCTACCAAACGAGGCAGAGTTAATAATCGGAAATTCTGAAGTTGAACTATTTAAAGGAGGACCTGAATCTCTAAAACATCAAGCAGAAATTGACTTAAAAAAAATACGATCTTTAAATATTTCCCCTGAAATTATTTATAATGGAAATGGACCAATAGAAAACAGTTGGCAACTTCGATATTACAATAGCAGATCAGC
This sequence comes from Janthinobacterium sp. 64, assembly GCF_002813325.1. NCBI lineage: Bacteria > Pseudomonadati > Pseudomonadota > Betaproteobacteria > Burkholderiales > Oxalobacteraceae > Janthinobacterium > Janthinobacterium sp. 64. Next base: position 1,526,043 of record NZ_PHUG01000001.1, read on the forward strand.
CAAAGAAGACAATTTCATAATTTATCGAACCTTAGTTAACAAAGGGAATTTCATATTTGCCATAGGCGACGCAGTAGATAATGGTGACACCGAAAGAGCAACAGCGGAAAGACAATTCCTTCAAGCAAAAAATCTGCGTTTGCGTGCTACTGAAGAAATTCCGGTCACGCCTGGCCTTTGCGTAGAGCATGGATTCATAAGTGAAAATCAGTATAAATATCAAGAAATAGACGACGTAGGTATTTTTTTACCCAGCTTGCCAGATGTTACTTTCTCCATCAGTTCAAATAAGGATGCATACGGTGACTACCCGCCGACAGAATTTGAATCAAGGTTGCGTGGAGAACTATCACTACTCAGTCGCATACAAGACGCAAAAAAAATGCAAGGCAATCACTATCCCAAGCGCACCTTGCTGCGCGAGGGCAAACGCAACGTCCAGCACTGGAAAGGCGAGGAATCGTTGATACGGCGTACCGATGGCGTCCATGATTTTGAATGGGCATTTGTAGGCAAACCGAAAGACATCGCGAATCCATCTGTGCTGGAGGCGCATATGTACACCAAAGTCGCCCACAACATGGTCGGCGCCGCCGAAGCCGCGTCGCTGACGGACGAAGAGGCCATCGCCTTGTGGGACAAGCTGCTGTCCGGCTTGAAGTTCCGGGTGAAAGTGCCGGGTGCGCCGCCGGGCTCGTACTACATCGATCCGGACAAGCCGGTGCAGTGACGGCTGGATAAGCTCAGGCTGGCGCCATGCCAGCCATTGCGCTAGCATGCTCCTTTTGCCTGGAAAGCCTCCATGCCCATCACCCTGCGCCCCGCCCTGCTCCTTGACATCGACGCCCTGTGGGCCCTGCGCACGGTGGCCGTGCGCGTCGGTTGCGCAACGCATTATGCGCCGGAGCAAATTACTGTGTGGACGGCCTCGCCTGTACCGCCAGCGTATGCCGCCATGCTGGCTGCCGGTGGCGGCATCGTGGCGATGCAGGACGAGGCCATTGCCGGCTACGCCATGCTGGATATAGATAAACACGAAGTCGATGCCGTGTTCGTCGATCCGGCCCGTGCGGGCCTGGGCATCGGCAAGCGGCTGCTGGCGGCGCTGGAGCAGCTGGCACGCGGGCGCAGCATTGCTCGCCTGCACCTGTCCGCGTCGCTCAATGCCGTGCCGTTTTACGCGGCGGCCGGCTTTACGGCCTTGCGCGAGGAAACGTATGCGCATCCCAGCGGCATCAGCCTGGCCAGCGTAGCGATGGAAAAGGTGCTGGCGGCCGCCTGAGCCGTCAATCGTCTGTCGCAGCAGCTTCGGACTCGGCCAGGCATTGCTGCAGTTTCGCGATCAGGGCGCGCACTTCATCGTCGCCCAGGTCCAGCGGGTCGCCCTGCGCGCCGACGGCGATCAGGCAGATGGCCGAGCCGTCGTACCAGGCATCGAGGCGTTCTTCCTGATTATTCATATTATTCATATAGTCTGGTTTCCTCTCGCAGGTCGGCAAGCAGGTCGGCAGGCGCCGCGACGCTGGCGCTGCTGCGCCGGCAACTGGGTCACCTGTTTGATTTTTTCAGGATGCACGGTTTTCCCCTACCCCGTCCCAGACCCGTAACTCCGGCCCGCACCAGCCCGTCACCATGTGATGGTTTGCGTGGTTTGCAGCATCTCAATCCGCTTCCCACGCGATGCCGGCCGGCCGCGCGCCGCCTGTTTTGAAAAACGCGATGCAAGCCTGCTGGCATTGTTCCACATCCACGCACCACGCTTCCGGATACACATCCACCTGGCCATTGGACAGCAGGTAGCTGCATTCCCCCGTTTCCTCCTCGTCGCCCAAAGAGTGAAAGCTCAGCTCGTCCTGACCCGACAGATACATGAGCCAGGCGTTGCCGCCATTGCGCAGCATGCACAGGGCCGGGCCCTGCTCCGCCTCCGTCGCCAGGGTCAGCCACAGCTCGCACTGGGCCAGCGCACGCGCGTCCAGCAGCGTCTGCTCCAGCGCGGGCACGCTATCGACCACACGCGGCTCGCCATGCAGATTCAGTTCCATCGTCATGCTTTTTCTCCGCTCAAATCATCCATGGCCAGCGCCGTGCTCAGGTAGAGCTTGCCGCTGAGGTCTTGCAGCAGGCTGCTCTGGCGCAGGCGGTCCATCACGGGGCCCTTCACTTCGGCCAGGTTCAGGCTGATGCCGCGCTTGCTCAGCGTGCTGTTGAGCTCGATCAAGCCCAGCAAGGCCGTGCTGTCGATCTGGTTGACGGCCGACAACACCAGCACCAGGTGGCGCGCCGTCGGATGGCCGCGCAATTCGTCTTCCACGCGCTCGGTGACGGCTTCGACGTTGCCGAAGAACAGGCCCGCATCGATGCGCAGCAGCAAGACGTCCGGCAAGGTTTGTGCTTCATAGCGCTCCACGTTGCGGAAGTGCTCGCTATTCGGGATACGGCCCAGCACGGCGATATGCGGGCGGCTGGCGCGCCAGATCAGGGTGCCCATCGACAGCAGCACGCCGATCACCACGCCCGCTTCCACGCCCAGCACCAGCACGCCGGCCGTGGTCGCCAGCAGGGCCAGCGCATCGCTGCGGTCGTAGCGCCACGACAGTTTCAGGGTATCCCAGTCCAGCAGGCTGGACACTGCAAAGATGATGGTGGCCGCCAGGACCGGCAGCGGCAGCAGGGCCAGCCAGCCCGTGGGCGCCACCAGCGCCAGCGCCAGCAAGCCCGCCGTGATGATGCTGGCCAAGGGGGTATTGGCGCCCGCCTGGAAATTGACGGCCGAGCGCGAGATGGAACCGGTGACGGGAAAGCCGCCCGACAGCGCGCTGGCCACGTTGGCGGCACCCAGGCCCAGCAATTCGCGGTTCGTGTGCAGCTTTTCACCGCGTTTTTGCGCCAGGGTCTGGGCGGCGGACATGCTCATCAAAAAGATGATGAAGGCGATCAAGAGCGCCGGCGACAGCAAGGTGCGCCAATGGGCGCCGGAGGTAGCCAGGTTCAGGCCCGGCAAACCGCTGGGCACATGGCCCGTCGTCTGCACGCCCATCGCTTCCAGGCCACCATAGGCGACGAGCGCGATGCCGGCCAGCACCAGCGCCATCGGCGCCAGGCGCGCGCCCACATCGGCCGCCACCTTGTTCAGGCCGCAGCGCTGCAACAAGCGCGACAGATAGCGCTTGGCCAGCCACAGGAACAGCAGGCCGGACAGTCCCAACACGAGGCTGGGCGTGTGCCAGTGGGGCCAGGTGGCGCCCAGCAGCGGCGTGATCTGCCCCCAGATGATCAGGATCGCGGCGCCATTGCTGAAGCCGCTGATCACGGGACGCGACAAAAAACTGGCCATGAAGCCCAGCCGCAGCACGCCGCACAGCAGCAGGACCAGGCCGCTGATGAAAGCCAGCTGGGCGGCCAGGACGATATACAGGGAGGAGCCAGGATCGGCCAGCGGCGCCAGGGCGGCGGCCGTCATCAGGGAAACGATGGCCATCGGGCCCACCGATTGAGTCATGCTGCTGCCGAACAAGGCGTACAACACGGGCGGCAAGATGCTGGCATAGATGCCCACCACGGGCGGCAAGCCGGCCACCAGCGCGTAAGCCATGCCTTGCGGCACCATCATCATGGCGACGACGATACCGGCAGTGATGTCTCCGGCCAACAGAGGACGCCGGTATTGCCTGAGCCAGAGCAGCATGGATGATCCCGAAATCTGAAACCCGAAGCCTATCATGCGACGCGGCCGGCTGACAGAGGGATTGCTCAGTCTGGCAACAATTGCGCCTTCACGGCGTCGAGGATTTCCGCCGACAGGGCTTCGTCATCGACGGAACGGGCCAGCACGATGGCACCCACCATGGCGGCAAACGTGGCGATCGCCTGCTGGCGCTGCTCTTCCGGTGCGCCGTCGGGCAGCAATCCCTGCAGCAAGGCGAACTGCTGCTGCGTGGCCTGCGTAAACGCGGGACGCGCGCCAGGCGACATGCGCGCCACGTCGACGCCCATGGCCGCCGCCGGGCAGCCGCCGCCGGGCTGGTCGCGGTGCCGGGTGGTCAGATAGTTCTCGATAATGGCCGGCAGCGCCCGCTGCGGATCGCTGGCAACTTTCGCCCGCCAGCCGTCCAGCGACTTGTTCAAGGCATGCTGGCACGCCTCGATCATCAAGTCTTCCTTGGACGCGAAATGGCCATAGAAGCCGCCATGCGTGAGGCCCGCGTTTTTCATCAGGTCGGCCACGCCGATGCCGTCATAACCTTTTTCGCGGAACAATCTGGCCGCCACGTCAACGATGCGCTCGCGGTTCAGCGCCGCCTGCTCCCTGCTTACCTTCATGCTGCCCTCCCACTATGATGTCAATCATCATATAATTTTACACCTGTTTGCGCCACTCTGTTAGCAAGCGCACCGTTTGATGCCGGTGCCGCGCCGATACTGAACCTTCGTTTCCACGGAGGCCAGCATGAACGAGAACAAGGACCAGTCCGCCGGCAACTTGCAGCGCAGCATCCAGCAAGAGCAGGATCAACGTGATACCGCCAAACCCGCCGAGCAGAAAAGCCAGCAGCCCGTGCAGACGGGCCACCGCAGCCAGCCGGCTCCTCCCCTGCCCGCCCAGCATCTGGACAAGCCGGGCATCGAAGGGCAAATGCAGTTGCAACCGCGCTTCCTGGCGCCAGACTATTGCGGCAGCGGCAAGCTGGCCGGCATGGTGGCCATCATCACGGGCGGCGATTCCGGCATCGGCCGCGCCGTGGCCGTGCTGTACGCGCGCGAAGGGGCCGATGTCGCCATCATTTATCTGAATGAACACGCGGACGCCAACGAAACCAAGCGCTATGTGGAAGCGGAAGGCCAGAGCTGCCTCTTGATTGCCGGCGATGTGCGCGAGCAAGGCTTTTGCCAGCAAGCCGTCAGCCAGGTATTGGAGAAATTCACGCACATCGACGTGCTGGTCAACAATGCCGCCTTCCAGGAACATGCGGAGTCCTTGCTGGACCTGAGCGAGGAGCGCTTCGACCTCACCATGAAAACCAATGTCTACGGTTACTTTCACATGGCCAAGGCCGTGCTGCCCCACTTGCAGCGCGGCGCGGCCATCATCAACACGGGTTCCGTGACGGGCTTGCAAGGCTCGAAGCATTTGGTCGACTATTCCACCACCAAGGGCGCCATCCATGCGTTCACCATGGCGCTGGCCGGCAACTTGCTCGACAAGGGCATCCGCGTCAACGCCATCGCACCGGGGCCCGTCTGGACGCCCCTCAACCCGGCCGACAAGTCGCCCGAGGAAATCGCGAAATTCGGCGCCGACACGGACATGCGCCGCCCGGCCCAGCCGGAAGAACTGTCGCCCGCCTACGTCTTCCTGGCCTCGCCCGCCTGTTCCAGCTACATCAGCGGCATCGTCCTGCCCGTCACCGGCAGCGTGGGGAACTAGGCCATGGCGCGCGCATTGTGGAAAGGCGCCATCAGCTTCGGCCTCGTGCACATCCCCGTCGAGCTGATTTCAGCCAGTCTCGACCATGAACTGGATCTATCCATGCTGGACCGGCGCGACTTCGCTCCCATCGGCTACAAGCGCTACAACAAGCGCACGGGCAAGGAAGTCGCATGGGACGACATCATCAAGGGCTATGAATACAAGACGGATGAGTACGTGGTGCTGTCCGAAGAGGACTTGAAACAGGCGAACGTGAAGGCCACGCAAACCATCGCCATCGACACCTTTGTCGATGCGCTCGAGGTGCCGCTGACCTTTTACGCACATCCGTATTATTTGCTGCCCGCCAAGGGCGGCGAGAAAGTCTATGCACTGCTGCGTGAAACCTTGCGCAAGGCAAATAAGGTGGGTATCGCCAGCGTAGTCATGCGCACCAAGCAGCATTTGTGCGCGCTCGTCTGCGTGGGCGACGCCATCGTGCTCAACACCCTGCGCTACGCCGATGAAATCCGCCCCACGGATGACCTGGACTTGCCCGGCAGTACCCTGAAGGCGGCGGGCATTTCCGACAAGGAACTCAAGATGGCCCTGTCGCTGGTGGAAGGCATGAGCGAGGCGTGGCAGCCGGAGCAATACCACGACAGCTATCGTGAAGACGTGCTGGCGCTGGTGAAGAAAAAAATCAAGGCGAAACAGACCAAGACCATCACCGCGCCCGCGCCCGAGCCAGAAGCAGAGCACGGCAGCAATGTGGTCGACCTGGTCGCCCTGCTGCAGCAAAGTCTGGGCAAGAAGGTGCCCGCCAGGCGTAAGACGGCCTGATGCTTGCAGCCCACCCGGGATGCTCTTCAATCATATAAATGCATTGACTTTAATCAAGCTTCTCGCTAGCGTATGTACACAGCCTGCCGTCCGGCAAGCCCTGTCATGCGTGCGGGAAAACAATGGATGCCGAGTTAGATCAGCTTATCCTCAGCGGCGCCCCTGGCGGCGTTGTCATCATGAATGAAGAGCATGTCGTCGTGCGCTGGACGATCGGCGCGCAGCGCATCTTCGGCTATGCCAGCGATGAGGCGCTGGGCCGCACGCTGTGGGAACTGATCTCGCTGCCGGGACAGGCCGAAGCGGCCCCGCTGATCGACGAGAAACTCACGTTGCATGGCAGTTATGACCGCGAATCGCTGCGGCGGCGCAAGGATGGCGAACTCATCTACGTCGATGTGGCCTGCCAGGCCGCACGCGCCACACCGGATGCCCCCTGCTACCTGATTTCCACCATGAAGGACACGACCGTGCTGAAGGCGGCGCGCGACGCCCAGTTTGTCGACGTGCGCTACCGGGTGCTGTTCGAATCGACGCCGGACAGCGTCATCATGGTCAATGCCACGGGCGCCATCGTGCTGGCCAACCAGCAGGCGCAGCGCCTGTTCGGCTATGCGGAAGGCGAATTGAGCGGCAGGCAAATCGATACCCTGTTGCCGCAACGCCTGCGCCACGCGCACGTGGGACACCGCGCGCGCTATTTCGACCAGCCCCGTACGCGCACCATGGGCGCCGACCTGGAATTGCTGGGTTTGCGCAAGGACAACGTCGAATTCCCCGTCGAAATCAGCCTCTCGCCGATCCAGACGGAGATCGGCACCTTCGTCATCAGCGCCATCCGCGACGTCAGCGACCGGCGCCGGGCCGAGCAGAAGTTCCGCGGCTTGCTCGAATCGGCGCCGGACGCCATCGTCATCGTCAACGGCGATGGCGAGATCGTGCTCGTCAACTCGCAAACGGAACGCCTGTTCGGCTATTCGCGCGCGGAGCTGCTGGGACGCAATGTGGAAGTGCTGATCCCGGCCCGCTACGCACATGATCATCCGCAACACCGGCAATCGTTTTCCGCGGCGCCGCGCGCCCGTTCCATGGGCGCCGGCCTGGAACTGTATGGCTTGCGCCGCGACGGCACCGAGTTTCCCGTCGAAATCAGCCTGTCGCCGCTGGAAACGGACGAAGGCGTGCTGGTGTCGTCCGCCATCCGCGACATCACGGAACGCAAGCGCATCGAACACACGCTCAATGAACAGAAAATCGAACTGGAGCGGGCCAGCCAGGCAAAGGACCGCTTTCTCACCAGCATGTCGCACGAATTGCGCACGCCGCTCAATGCCATCCTCGGCTTTGCCCAGCTGCTGGCCAACGAATCGCTGCCCGCGACCGTGCTGCAAAAGCGCACCTTCGTGCAAAACATCGTCACCTCGGGCCGCCACCTGCTCACCTTGATCAATGAAATCCTCGACCTGGCGAAGATCGAGTCAGGCAGCCTGAGCCTGTCTATCGAGGCGGTGGCGCTGCCCGCGCTGATCGAGGAAGTGCGCGTGATGGTGGAAGAGCAGGCGCAGCAGCGCCAGCTCGAGATGGTCTTTTCGGTCTGCGAGCCGCTGACGGTCAAGGCCGACCATACGCGCCTCAAGCAAGTACTGCTGAACCTGCTTTCGAACGCCATCAAGTACAACCGCCCGGCCGGCAAGGTGGAACTGGAAATTTCGCAGCCCGCGCCGCAGCGCGTGCGCATCGCCATCCGCGACACGGGCAAGGGCCTGGACGATGCGCAGATGGCGGAACTGTTTCAGCCATTTAACCGGCTGGGCCAGGAGGCGGGCAGCGAGGAAGGCACGGGCATCGGCCTCGTCGTCACCAAGCGCCTGATCGAGCTGATGGGCGGCGCCATGGGCGTGCACAGCTGCGTCGGCGTGGGCAGCGTCTTCTGGATCGAACTCGACACCATGGCCGCGCCGCCCGCCAGGATGCCGCTGGACACGGAGGGGCTGGCCGAACCGGCTGGCGACGCTGCGGACGATGCCGGCGGCCAGGCCCTGCTGCTGTACGTGGAAGACAATCCGGCCAGCCTGCGCCTGGTGGAAGACATCATCAGCTTCCTGCCCCATCTGCGCATGATCTCGGCCACCGACGCGCGCCATGGCATTGCGCTGGCACTGGAGCGCCGCCCCGATGTGATCTTGATGGATATCAACCTGCCCGGCATGAATGGCAACCAGGCGCAGCGCATCCTGCGCAACGATCCGCGCACGGCGCACATCCCCGTCATCGCGCTGACGGCCAATGCCATGAAGGGCGACATCCACCACGGCCTGGCCGCAGGCTTTTTCCGCTACCTGACCAAACCCGTCGAGATTCCCCTGCTCAACCTTGCCATCGACGAAGCCCTGCAACTGGGGCGCGCCAGCCTGCCGCTCAGTGCGCCGCAGTGAAGCCCAGTTTTTGCATGGCCCCATCGATGCCCCTGGCGCTGCGCGCATAGCCAGCCCAGGGCGCATTGCCCACGTCGAGACGGCTGTGGACGTTGCTCACCGTCCATTGATCGCCCGCCTTCAGCTTGTCGAGCTCTTCCCAGGCCAGCGGTACGGAAATGCCCAGCCCGGAGCGCGTGCGGGCCGACCACGCGCACACGGTGGTGGCGCCTCGTCCATTACGCAAATAATCGATGAAGATCTTGCCGACGCGGTTGGCGGGACCGCTCTTGACGACAAAACGCGCCGGTATATGCTGCGCCATGTGCGCCACGATGGCTTGCGAAAACGCCTTGACCGTGTCCCAGTCGTATTTCGGGCGGATCGGCACCACCACGTGCAAGCCCTTGCCGCCGCTGGTTTTCAGCCAGGCGGGCAGCCCCAGCTCCGTCAGGAAGGCGCGCAGCAGCACGGCCGCTTCGCGAATGGCGGGCCAGGCCACGCCCTTGCCCGGGTCCAGGTCGAACACCAGACGGTTCGGCGTGTCGTAGGCGCTGGCCAGCGCGTTTTGCGTGTGAAATTCGACCACATTCCACTGCGCGGCCGACAACAAGCCCTGTACGCTGGCCACTTCCAGCATGGCGGCATGCTCGGGATCGAGGCCGGGATCGAGCTGCTTGACGCCGGGCATGGTCGACGCATCGGCATGCTTCTGGAAAAACAGCTCGCCGCCCACGCCGGCCGGCGCGCGCACCAGCGACACGGGCCGGCCCCGCAAATGCACGAGCATCAGCTTGCCCACCAGCGCGTAATAGCGCACCAGATCGATCTTGCGCGCGCCGCTGTCCTTGTCGATCACCCGGTCCGCATGGCTGACCTTGAAACTGGCCGGCAGGACGCTGTCCGGCGTGGCTTGGTTCTGCATCGTCTTCTCCCTGTCGATCCGCTGTGCCCGCTCGCGCACGATGGCGGCCGGTTTTTTATCTTCGCGCAAGCCGTGAAACACGGCATGGCGCACGGCGCCGCCACTGGTCCATTGCGCAAAACTCACTTCGGCCACCAACTGCGGCTTGACCCAGATGGGCTGGCGCACGCCGCCCGCCTTGCCCGCGAACGGACTCGCATCAGTGGCCAAGGCGTCGAGACGGCGCCGCAAGTCGCGCAAGGCCGCATCGTCAAAGCCGCTGCCCACATTGCCCGCGTAGCGCAGCTTGCCCTGTGCATCGTGCACGCCCAGCAGCAGCGAACCGATGCCTTCGCGCGCGCCCTGCGGCGCCGTGTAGCCGCCGATGACGAATTCCTGGCGCAGCCCGCATTTGAGCTTGATCCAGTCGCCCGAGCGGCGCGTGACGTAGGGCGAGCCACGCCGCTTGCCGATCACCCCTTCCAGCCCCAAGCGGCAAGCATGGGCGAGCAACTGCTGCGGCGCAGCATCGAGCGCCTCGCTGAAGCGCACCAGCGGCGACGCGGGCAATTGTTCCAGCAGCCCCTGCAGCAGCGCCTTGCGCGCCTCGACGGGCTGCTCCCGTATGTCGTGGCCATCGAAATACGGCACGTCGAACAGGTAATACACGATGGCGCTGCTCGTTTGCGCGTCGAAGGCGCGCTGCAAGGCGCCGAAATCCGGATGGCCGCTGGCGTCGTTGACGACGATTTCACCGTCATACCAGCCTGGCGGCAAGCCCAGCTGTTCCAGCGCCTGCCGCAGCTTCGGCAGTTTCGCCGTCCAGTCATTGCCATTGCGCGTCATCAGGCTGAGCTGTTCGCCATCGCAACGCGCAAGGATGCGGTAGCCGTCGAATTTCGCCTCGAAGATCCAGTCTTGCGCATCTGGCGGCGGCGCATCGACCAAGGTGGCCAGCTGCGGCGACAAGGTAGCGGGTAAATCGGCATCCGGCGGCGCGGCGGTCACCTTGCGCTTGGGCATGGCCTTGTTTCTGACGCTGTCGGGCAATTCGTCCACGACGGAAAATTCCAGTGCCGGCCGGGCATAGCCGTCTTTTTCCTTGATCAGCAGCCAGGCTGGCTGCTTTTCGCTGTGCTTGTCTCCTTTACCCTTCATGCGCACCAGCACCCAGTTGCCCTGCATCTTGTGGCCATGCAGGGTGAATTTCAGTTCGCCGGCTGCCAGCGCCTTGCGCGCATCGGGTGTGGCTGGCTGCGGCTGCCACGTTCCTTTATCCCAGACGATGACCTTGCCCGCGCCATACTGTTTTTCCGGGATCGTGCCTTCAAAACTGGCGTAAGCGAGGGGATGGTCTTCCACCTGCACCGCCATGCGCTTGTCGCGCGGGTCGTAGCTGGGCCCTTTCGGCACGGCCCAGCTTTTCAGCGTGCCATCGAGTTCCAGGCGAAAATCATAGTGCAGACGGCTGGCCCAGTGCTTCTGGATGACGAAGGTGAGCGCCTCGCCCGCGTCCTCGCCGCCGCCTGCCGGCTCGGGCGTGACGGCGAAATTGCGCTTGGCTTGATAGGTTTTCAAGGCGGCTTTCATGGCGGGCCCATGCGGTGAGGATGGCCTTGAGTCTAGGCCGCCAGTGGCGGGCGCGCGGTACGCCAGCTAACAGAGTGCCTGCCCCGGCAAATGTAAGTGTTTGTAATTAGCTCGAATCGCTGTCAACGCTATTGCCGCACGGCGCGTTTTTGCCTCAGTGACAGGGGAAATGCATCTCCTGAACTACAACCCCACTTCTCGAGGAACTGCACCATGAAAAAAGTAATCGCTACTCTGATCGCCGGCTTGTTCGCTACCGCAGCCTTTGCTCAAACCCCGGCACCAGCAGCACCGGCCAAGGCCGAAGCCAAGCACACCAAGGAAGTGGCCAAAGCAGAAGCGAAAGAAACCAAGGCCGTCGTGAAAGCCGACGCCAAAGAAGCCGCCGTCGCCGCCGATGCGAAAGCCGAAGTCGCCAGCGCCAAGGCTGACGCCAAAGCCACCAAGGCCAAAGCCCATCACAAAGCGAAAAAAGCCAAGGCCAAGGCTGACGAAGCCAAAACTGAAGCGACCGCAGCAGCAGCCAAATAATCCCCCCAGCGCGTTTTTTGCGCCACTCAAAAAGACAGCTTCGGCTGTCTTTTTGTGCATGGACGACGCTGTCGCTACATCTGCCGGAACTGGCGCGCAAACGCTTCACTGACAGAGAGTGAGCCATGTCCGCCCTTCAGACGGATATACATCGCCGTACCATCTTTGTCGATGCGTTCGATCGCATGCAGGTTGACGATGCTGCTGCGATGGATCTGCACAAACTGCGCCGGGTCCAGTTGCTCCAGCAATTCCTTCAGGCTCAGACGGATCAAGCTTGCGCCGCCAGCGCTGGCCACGCGCGTGTATTTTCCTTCGGATTGGAAAAAATCGATCTCGCTCACCAGCAGCAGGCGCAAGGTATTGCCGGCCGACGCCTTGATCCATTTCAGGTAAGACGGCGGCGGCGGCGCAAACACTTGCTGCCACACTGAGGCCGGCGGCGGTGCTGCCGTGCCGCGCGCCTGCAAACGCTGTATCATCTGCAGCAGCCGTGCCGTCGCCAGCGGTTTAACCAGATAATCAACTGCCCCCGCATCGAACGCCGACAGCGCGTATTCCGCATACGCGGTAACAAAAACCACCTGGCTGCGGGCGGGCAGATGCTGTGCCACCTCCAGGCCATTCAAGCCTGGCATCTGTATATCGAGAAAAACGATGTCCGGCTGCTGCTCCGTGATCAGGGCCAGGGCCGCGATACCGTCGCCTGCCTCGCCCGCAATCTGCAAGGATGGCCACAGCAACTGCAACTGGTCGCGCAGCTCCGCGCGCAGCAGCGGCTCATCTTCAACGATCAAGGCGCGCGGCATCAGATAGCTCCTGACGAAACCGGCAAGCGCACGATGGCCGTCACTCCGCGCGGCTGTGCCTGCAGCACCTGCAGCGTGGCCGCATCGCCATACAATAATGCCAGCCGGGCGTGGATATTCGACAGCCCCACCCCATGGCCATGTCCCGTACTACCACCCAGACCAGCGCCGTCATCGTGGACAGTCACTTCCAGCGTGCCACTTTGCAGCACGGCGCCAATACGCAGCGAACCTGGATGCGGCAATCCCTGCAATCCATGCCGCAGCGCATTCTCCACCAGCGAAATGAGCATGGCCGGCGGCATCGGCAAGGCGCGCAGACCTTCCGGCACGTCGATGAAAAAGCGTAGACGCTGGCCCATGCGTATCTGCATGAGCGACAGGTAGGCGCGCGCCAAATCGATTTCGCGACCCAGGGTCGACGATATCGAGCGCATGTCGGGCAAGGCATTCTGCAGATAGCCGATCAGATGGTCGAGCATCTCCAGTGCCGCGGACGTGTCCGTGCGCATCAGGTATTTCAAATTGGCCAGGGTATTGAACAGGAAATGCGGCTCCACTTGCGCCTGCAGGGCAGACAGGCGTGCCTGCAAAGCTTCGCGTTCGGCCGCCTGTTCGCGCAACACGGCATCCTGAGCACGCCGACGCCGCGCAAGGCTGGCTTGCAATTGTGTTGTTACCGCTTCCACGGCGCGCAATGCGCTACCGGTCTGCATGCACAGGCATTGCGCACTCAGGATGCGCCGCACGCGGATGCGCACGCCTTGCCCTTCTTCGGCACATAGGCGCACCTCCGTGGCGCCGAAAATAAAAAATGGGCGCGATCTTCCCAGCACGATGATGCGTTTGAACGGATCGTGCGCAAAGGCCGGCGGCCCCGCCAGACCCAGCGCCTGGCCCGTGGCCAAACCGGAAAGCGCTTCCGCGCACAGGTCGAAACTGGTGAAGATATCGAAGGGCGAGGCCAGCTCGCGCGAGACGCGGGCCGAGATCAGCTCCTCGCTGAGGGTAACGCCTTCTTCGCTGAACTTGCGCAACTGCTGAAGCACCGTGGAGCGGGCGCCGATCGCAGGTAACAGCAGCATGTAAACACCACTCATCAGTTGCACCCAGCTGACCGTTCCGCCTTTCGGCAAGTACATCAACAACAGCATCATCATCACCATTACTGGCGCCAGCGGCAACAGTATTGCGCCGTAAAAACGCAGCAGGGTCTGCCGCATGTACAGGCGTACCAGGCGCGGATCGTGGCGTACGGGCGGCGCGGCAAAGGAAGGGAAAGAAGGCTTGGACATGGCAGGCGTTTGAGTGAATTTATCGTCATTCTAGCGCCCATCTCCCGGCGCCAGGGAGGCATGCGACGGGCGGGCGCCGGTACGGCATGAAGTCCCCTCTACGGAGCATCAGTGCCACCTGCATGGATGGGAGTGTAAGCGATTGTAAGGTCCGTCAACGCAAGCGTTCCGGGACGCGTTTTATGCTGAGTGACACGGGAATCATCCCGCCACCAACAGAGATACCAGACAAACCACCACCGAGGACTGCACCATGAAAAAAGCAATTGTTACCCTGATCGCCGGCCTGTTCGCTACCGCTGCCTTTGCCCAAACGCCAGCAGCTCCTGCCACCCCGGCAGCCTCGGTACCCGCCAAAGTGGCAGCGGCCCACACCAAGGCCGTCGTGAAAGCCGACGCCAAGGAAGCGCAAGCCGTCGTCGCCGCGAAAGCGGACGTGGCCAGCGCCAAAACGGAAGCAACGGCCACCAAAGCCAAGGCCCACCACAAGGCCAAGCACACCAAGGCCAAGGCCGATGCAAAACTGGCTTCGGCCACCGCTGCAGCATCTACACCTGCTCCAGCACCGGTAGCCGCACCAGCAGCAGCCAAGTAATCCTCGATACCATCCCTTACCACTTGCCAGGAAACTACAATGAAAAAAGTTATCGCCACCCTCGTCGCCAGCCTGTTCGCTACCGCAGCCTTCGCCCAAACCCCAGCCACCCCGGCAGCCTCGGCTCCGGCCAAGGCGGAAGCGGCCCACACGAAAGCCGTGGCCAAGGCTGAAGCCAAGGAAACCAAGGCAGTCGTGAAAGCCGACGCGAAAGAAGCGGTTGTCGCCGCCGATGCGAAAGCCGATGTCGCCAGCGCCAAGGCCGACGCCAAAGCCACCAAGGCCAAGGCCCATCACAAGGCCAGCAAAGCCAAAGTGAAAGCGGACGCCGCCAAAGCAGACGCAGCAGTTGCTGCCACACCGGCAAAGTAAGCGCCAATGTAGCCACGCGAGCGCGTCCGCCGGGTCTGCGCTTGCATGGTGACTTCGACCGCAATACCAAAGACAGCTTCGGCTGTCTTTTTTTGTCCCTATGTCCGGCTGCACATGTTATTTGCGCAATTCTTGCGCAGGCGCAGCAAATCATTGCCTGGCCACGTTCGGCATCAGGCACATGCAAGCTATCCTTCATCAAACCCGTTCCGCCAAAGTCCGCTCAATGCGCTGCGCCCCTCCGAGGCCGCGCGCCACCTTGAAAGCTGCCGATGAACATACGCTGCGTCGTAGCCCGATTCGCATCCCATCCATCCCTCGAACAGCAAGGCGCACTCGCGCCAGAACTGACTGATTTTCATGGCGAACCGCTACACGCGGCGCAATGGCTGTTGCGGATCACGGCGCTGCTGGCTGCCGCCCTGCTGGGTTTGAGCCTGATTTTCTGGGTAGCGGCCAACTGGGATCTCTTTGGCCGCGCCAGCCATTTCCTGCTCTTGCAAACCCTGTTTTCAGGCAGCTGCCTGATCGGCATTCGTTCGGCTACGGGCAGGATACCCATGCTCCTGACTGCCATGCTGGCCATGGGCGCCCTGTTCGCGTATTTCAGCCAGACCTACCAGACGAGTAGCGACCCATGGCAATTGTTCGCCGCCTGGGCCATCGCTTCCCTGCCCTTGTGCCTGGCGGCGCGCAGCGATGTGCTATGGATGCCCTGGATATTGGTCAGCTTCAGTGCCTCCACCTTATGGCTTGCCGATGTGGCAGCCTACCGCTGGGACATCGAGGCAATGTACATGCCTCACTATGCGGCCAGCCTGCTGCTGTCGGTGACGCTGTGCGGAGCGATGACGCCCTTCGTGACACGCTGGACGGGCGCGCGCGCCTGGCCGCTACGCCTGGCCGTCGCATTGACCACGCTGATGGCAGGCACCATCGCCCTGGGCTTGCTGCTCGGTTCGAAACCGGCATACGGCCTGCCGCTGCTGCTCGTGCTGGCCGCAGTAGCTGCCCTGCTCTTTCCACGTTTTCATGATGTGGTCTGCCACAGCATCATCGCCCTGGGTGCCAATACCATCCTGACGGCATGGTTGGCCGTTCTCGTATCCGATGGTAATTTTCCTGCAGTACTGATCTTTGTGGGGCTCACTGCGGCGGGCATGCTGGCGTCAACGGGCTACTGGCTGCTATGGCGGCATCGCCTGCACCGCACGGAGGTAAATGCATGAACGCCCGACTCGACATGCACCAGGCGACGCCAGGCATGGCACGTGCCGTTTCAACTGACATGCCATGGCCGCTGCTGATGCTCATCGCTATCGGCGCCTGGCTGGCAGCAATCCCCCTGACATTCGCGTTCGCCTTGTATGCACAAGATCGCTTGATCGAAGGGCAGGCTGGCTATATCGCAGGCACCCTGATCCTCGCCTGCACCGTGCTGGGGGTACACAGTTTGAGGCACTACTTCTTCATCCAGCAATTCGCGGCACCAGCGATCATCGCTGGCTTGCTGCTGCTGGGATTTTCCTTGTTCCGCGACCTGGACACGAACGTAGCCGCTGCCTTGCTGGCACTGTTCGTGTTTGCCATGGCCATCCTGCTACCGATCGCGTGGCTGCGTACCTTGCTTGCCGTACCGGCCTGCGCCCTGGTGCTGCTGGCACAGTTACCGCTGGGCGTGGACTGGTTGCATGAACACGGCCTCGCCTCGGACATGCTGTTCGACGCCAGCCTCATGGCGCTGGCAATCTGGCTGTTTCTCACGTATTTACAGTGCGCCGTCTTTAACAGACCGGGCGGCCAACGGACAGCCAGCATGCTCGCCGCCATTTCTTCGGGCTGGGCACTCTGCATGCTGGCTGGCCTCTGCCTGTGGTCAGGAATGGCTTTCCTGATGAGCGCCATCATGGATAACACGGGCTGGATCGGCGTGCTCGCGCAAGACCTGTTCAAGGCTCGCGACAATAGTCTCTGGGGTGACCACTGGGGGCGACAGTCGAGCCTGCTGGCTTTGCTGGCAGCCGCGTTACTGCTGTGCGCCTGGCCAGGATGGCGCCGCGTGCCGGGCGCCATCCTGGCGCTGGCGCTGGCCGTCCTGGCCTGGTACCTGCCCGCATTGGGGCCGGTCCTGCTGATACTCGCCGTCAGCCTGGCTAGCGGAAGGCGCACGCTGTCCATGACTGCCGCGCTTGCCGCCGCCTGGATACTCGGCAGCGTGTACTACAACCCAAACTGGCTGCTGGTGGAAAAAGCCGCATTGCTGGCCGCCATCGGTACCTTGCTGGGCGTTTCCGCGTGGCTGGCGGCGCGTGGCATGCCAAAGATCATGACAGGAGATCAAACGCTTGCAGCACGTCCGGCACAGCCACTGATGGCAGTCTCCGCAACGTTGCTCACCGTGCTGATCCTCGGTAACGCAGCCATCTGGAACCGCGAACAGCTGATCGCAAACGGACATCCAGTGTTCTTTGAGTTGCGGATCCTCGACCCGCGCTCGTTGATACAAGGCGATTATATGAGCCTGAACTTTTTCAGCGACGAATCGAGTTACATTAACTATGCCTATCAGCCCCCCTTCAGAATAGTTGCCACACGCGATGCCCGCAACATCGGCACGATGCTGCGCCTGCACCAGGACGAGACTCTGGCACCCGGAGAATTTCTGATCGAAATACAACGCAAGAATTCGCGCCTGGTCATGGCCAGCAACGCCTGGTTCTTCAAAGAGGGCGACGGCGAACGCTGGTGGCAAGCCCGTTACGGCGAATTTCGCGTCATGCCTAACGGGAAAATCATTCTCGTGAATTTACGCGACAAGGATTTGCAGGCACTGTAAGGAAGCATCAGCGTATCCGTTTCATGCAAACTTCATCAATCAGGCACGGCAAAACGCCACGAAACGGCGCAACTGGGCGACACTGGCAATCCGACCATTGCCACGAAAGCTGTCCATGTGCCGCCTGCCCCTGTCATTCCTGAGCACCCTCTTCCTGTCCTGCGCCGCCCCGGCGCAGGAAACTCCTCATTCCTCGCTGGAGCGCGTCCTGCAAGCACAGGACCGCGACAGCCATGGCGACTTGCGCGCCGTCGTCGTGCTGCGCGATGGCGCCATCGTCGCCGAACGCTATTACAACGGCGAGACGGCCGACACCCTGCACGACATCCGCTCAGCAGGCAAGAGCATCACCGCGCTGCTGGTGGGCGCCGCCGTGGCACGGGGCCAGCTGGCGACAACAAAAACGGTGGGCGAGTACTGGCCCGAAGTCGCTGGCAGCCCTGCGGGCAAGGTCGCCCTCGACGACTTGCTCACCATGCGCTCGGGTCTGGCCGCCTTCGATGAAGACGGACAGTCGCCGGGCAATGAAGACAAGCTCGATGCGGCGCCCGATCCTGCCGCCTTCGTGCGCGGCGTGCCGGCTGCAACAACGCCGGGCGGCACCTACCGCTACAACTCGCTGGGCTCGTACATCGCCGGGAGAGTGGTAGAAAACGCCAGCGGCGCCGACCTGGAAGATGTCGCCGCCAAGGTGCTGTTCGCACCGCTGGGCATCACGCGCTGGAGCTGGGGCCGCGACGTGGCCAAGCACCCGAAAGGCCAGGGCAATCTGTCGCTGCGCGCGCGCGACACGGCGAAAATCGGCCAGATGGTGCTCGACGACGGCGTAGTTGACGGCAAGACGGTGATCGACAGTGCCTGGATCAAGGCCGCGCTGGCGCCGCGCGTGGCCATCGGCGCCGTCGACCGCTACGCCGACAGCTATGGCTATTTCTGGTACGCGAAGACGCAGGACATCGGAGGACAAGAGATCGCAGTGCATTTCGCCTCGGGCAATGGCGGCAACAAGATCTATGTGATCCCCGCGCGCCGCATGGTGGTCAGCATCGCATCGAGCGCGTATGGCAAGCCTTATGGACAGCGCCGTTCGGAAGACATCCTGAAAGCCATCCTGAAAGCGGATGCAACGCAGATGTAAGCGTTTGTAATGACCGTCAACGCAAGCGTCCGGGGGCGCGTTTTATGCTCAGTGAGACGGGAATCATCCCGCCACCAACAGACATACCAGACAAACCACCACCGAGGACTGCACCATGAAAAAAGCAATTGTTACCCTGATCGCCGGCCTGTTCGCAACTGCAGCCTTCGCCCAAACCCCGGCAGCGCCTGCAGCCACCCCGGCAGCTTCGGTACCCGCCAAAGTGGAAGCGGCCCACACCAAGGCCGTCGTGAAAGCGGACGCGAAGGAAGCGCAAGCCGTCGTGAAAGCCGATGCGAAAGAAGCGAAAGCAGTCGTCGCCGCGAAAACGGACGTCGCCAGTGCCAAAGCGGAAGCGGCCACCACGAAAGCCAAAGCGCACCACAAGGCCAAGAAAACCAAGGCCAAGGCTGACGAAAAGCTGGCATCGGCCACCGCCGCTGCACCAGCACCAGCTCCTGCCAAGTAATTCCGACACACCTGACTGACCACATATACAAAGGATCTTAAAATGAAAAAAGTTATCGCCACCCTGATCGCCAGCCTGTTCGCCACCGCCGCTTTCGCCCAGACACCAGCCGTCGCGCCAGTCGCACCAGTGGCACCGATTCCTGTCGTCGCCCCAGTCGTCAAGGCCGAAGCACCGGCAGCCGCCGTCAAGCCTGCGACGCACAAGAAAGCCAAGCATCACAAGGCGAAGAAAGCCGCTCCTGCAGAAAAAGCAGCACCGGCCACACCTGCAGAACCAGCAGCGCCAGCCAAGTAATCAAGACCGCGCAAGCCAAAAAGACAGGGTTTTCCCTGTCTTTTTTTCGTCCGCTTTTTCGTCCATTTATTTCGGCATCAGTACCGTGTCGATGACATTGATCACGCCATTCGACTGGTACACATCATAGGTGCTGATGTTGGCGCTGTTGCCGCCCTCGTCCATCACCACGATATTGTGCATGCCGTTCATGGCGAACATCAGCTTGCCGCCGCTGGCCGTGGGCAAAGTGGCTTTACCGTCGTGCATCTTGATTTCCTTCGCCAGCGCCTTGAAGTCATATTTGCCGGGCACCACGTGGTAGGTAAGGATTTTCGTCAGGGTCGCCTTGTTTTCCGGTTTGACCAGGGTCTCGACGGTGCCGGCGGGCAGCTTGCCGAAGGCCGCATTCGTCGGCGCGAACACGGTAAACGGACCCTTGCCTTTCAGGGTATCGACCAGGCCTGCCGCCTTGACGGCGGCGACCAGGGTCGTGTGGTCGGCCGAATTGACGGCGTTGTCGACGATGTCCTTGGACGGATACATGCTCTGGCCACCGACCATGGTCGCCATGTCGGCGGCAAACGGGGCGCTGGCGGCCAGCATGGATGTAATGAACAGTGCTGCGGGAACGAAGGTGCGCATGATGGTATCTCCTGGATGACTGCGTTTGCGTGATTGCAGGAGTATTTACGCAGCCGGTCCGCAAACGGATTCAACTCGCTGAAAACAAAAAAACGGCGCCGTGCAAAGCACGACGCCGTTCTTGACAGGCTTATCGCCGAAGGCAGGAAACTAGTTGGCCGCGACCTGCGGCTCCGTCTCGCCCCAGCCGCCGCCCAGGGCGCGGATCAGCGCCACCGTGGTAACGGCGCGGTTGCCGCGCAGCTGCACGGCGTTACGCTCGATGGCCGCCAGGTTGCGCTGCGCGTCGAGCAGGTCCAGATAGCTGGAACGGCCCGCGTCGTACAGCTTTTGCGCCAGGTCGGCCGAGCGGCGCGCCGAGACGACGGCTTCGTCGATCTGCTGCGTCTGGCCCGACAGGATGCGCAAGCCGGCCAGGTTGTCTTCCACCTCGGCGAAGGCCACCAGCACGCTCTGGCGATACGTCGCCACCGACTCTTCCAGCTGCGCTTCGCTGCGGCTCACGGCCGCCTTGTTGCGGCCACCGTCGATGATCGGCATCGACATCAGAGCGCCCAACAGCCAGGAGCGGCTGCTCCACTTGAAGATGTCCGAGAAGGTATCGGACGCGCCGCCGCCGGAAGCATTCAAGGTCAAGGCCGGGAACATGGCCGATTTCGCCACGCCGATGCGCGCATTCGACGCTTCCATGGTGCGCTGCGCCGACGCGATGTCGGGACGGCGCTCCAGCAGGGACGACGGCATGCCTGCCGGGATCACGGGCAGGAAGCCGCTATCTTGCAGCGGGTTGACGCTCGCCGTGAAGCTGGCGGCAGGTTTGCCCAGCAAGACGGCCAGCGCATGTTCGCTGGTGGCGCGCTGGCGCTGCAGGCCGATGGCTTCGGCGCGCGTCGTCGACAGCTCCGTGCGGGCACGCGACAAATCGAACTCGCCGATGTCGCCCAGGTCATAGCGGCGCTGGTTCACGTGCACGCTTTCCTCGCGCAGGCGCACCGTCTGTTCCAGTGTCGCCAGTTCCGCATCCGTGGCGCGCAGCTGGAAGTACGTTTGCGCCACGTCGGCCTGCAGCGACAACAGCACGGAACGGTAAGTCGCTTCCACGGCCAGCGCATCGCTGCGCGAGGCGCTGACGTTGGACGCCACTCTGCCGAACAGATCGACTTCGTAGCTGGCCGTCAGGTTGGCCTGGTAGACGTTGGTCGCCGCCACCGGCGCGCCGTTCGGCAAGCCGAGCGACACGGCGGAAGCGCGGTTGCGCTGGCCGCCCACGTTGACGCCTACTTGCGGGATGCGGTCCGCTTCGGCGATGCCGGCAATCGCCCTCGCCTGCTTGACGCGGGCGGCGGCCACCGCCAGGTTGGCATTCGCTTGCGTGGCTTCGTTGATCAAGCTGGTCAAGGCCGTATCATTGAAGGCCAGCCACCATTCGCCGCGCGCCTGGCGCTCGGCCGGTACGCCCTGCTTCCAGCGCGTGCCGTCGGCCGCCGTCTGCACGGCAGGCGCTTGCACTTCCTTGAAGGCCACCGGCGTCTCGATCTGCGGCTGCTTGAACTCCGGCGCCGCGCAGGCGGCCAGCAGGACTGCGGCGGCCATGGCGCTCAAGACGGGCTTGACGCGCCAGATGATTTCCTTGGTTTTCAATATATATCTCCTTCCAGGTCCAGCGCTGGCGCAGCGCTTGGCTTGGCGGCAGCGGCGGCTGGTTTTTTCTCAAAACGCTGCGCCAGGGTGCGCAGCAGTACGTAGAACACGGGCGTCAGGAACAGGCCGAAGAAGGTCACGCCCAGCATGCCGGCGAAGACCGCCACGCCCATTGCATGGCGCATTTCCGAACCGGCGCCGTTCGAGAACACCAGGGGCACCACGCCCATGATGAAAGCGATCGACGTCATCAGAATCGGACGCAGACGCAGACGGCATGCTTCCAGCGCCGCTTGCACGACGCTGCGGCCATGCTCTTCCAGTTCGCGGGCAAATTCCACGATCAGAATCGCATTTTTTGATGCCAGCCCCACCAGCACGAACAGCGCGATCTGGGTAAACACGTTGTTGTCGCCACCGGTCAGTTTCACGCCAAGAAGAGCGCAGAGGATCGACATCGGCACGATCAGGATCACGGCCAGCGGCAAGGTCCAGCTTTCGTACTGGGCGGCCAGCACCAGGAACACCAGCAGCACGCACAGCGGGAAGACGTAGATCATCGTATTGCCGGACAAGATGTCCTGGTAGGTCAGCTCCGTCCATTCATACGAAATCCCCTGCGGCAGCACTTCCTTGGCGATGCGTTCCAGCGCGGCTTGCGCCTGGCCGCTCGATACGCCAGGGGCGGCGCCGCCATTGAAGTCGGCTGCGGCGTAGGCGTTGTAGCGCTGCACGCGGTCCGGGCCATAGCTGTCCTTCACGCGCATCAAGGAAGACAGCGGGATCATTTCGCCTTTGTTACTACGCACCTTCAGCTGCGCGATATCCTGCGCGTGCGAACGGAACGCCGCATCGGCCTGCACGCGCACCTGGTAGGTGCGGCCAAACTGGTTGAAGTCATTCACGTACAGCGAACCGAGGTTGATCTGCAAGGTCTGGTAGATGGTCGCCAGCGGCACGCCCATCTGCTTGGCCTTCACGCGGTCGACGTCGGCAAACAGCTGCGGCACGTTGATCTGGTAGCCCGAGAACACGCCCGCCAGTTCCGGCGTCTGGTAGGCCTTGGCGGCCAGCGCCTGGGTGGCGTTGTACAGCGCGTCGTAACCGAGGTTGCCGCGGTCTTCGATCATCATCTTGAAGCCGCCGATGGTACCGAGGCCGTTGACGGGCGGTGGCGGGAAGACCATGATGAAGGCGTCCTGAATACCGCCCAGGCGCTTGTTGATCTCGGCCGCGATGGCGCCGCCCGACAGTTCCTTGGTGGTGCGCTCGTCGAACGGTTTCAGGGTGGCGAAGACGATGCCGGCGTTCGGTGCATTGGTGAAGTCGTTGATCGACAGGCCGGGGAAGGCGATGGTCGATTCGACGCCAGGCACCGATTTGATGACGTCGGACATGCGGCGCACGACATCTTCCGTGCGGTCCAGCGAGGCGGCGTCAGGCAATTGCGCAAAGCCCACCAGGTATTGCTTGTCCTGCGCTGGCACGAAGCCGGCCGGCACGGACTTGAAGGTGAAGATGGCGGCAACGACCAGTAGTGCATACACGCCCAGCGAAGCGCTCTTGCGGCCCAACACGCCTTTCACGCCCGCTTCATAGCGGTGCGAAGCGCGGCCGAAAAAGCGGTTGAACCAGGCGAAGAAGCGGCCGAAGACCATGTCCATGCCGCGCGTCAGCGCGTCTTTCGGCGCATCGTGCGGTTTCAACAGCGCGGCCGACAGGGCCGGCGCCAGGGTCAGCGAGCTGAATGCCGAGATCACGGTCGAAATGGCGATGGTCAGCGCGAACTGGCGGTAGAACTCGCCCGACAAACCCGGCACGAAGGCGATCGGCACGAACACGGCGCACAGCACCAGGGCAATGGCGACGATGGGACCGCTGACCTCTTTCATGGCCTGGATGGTGGCGTCGCGCGGCGAGAGGCCTTCCTCGATGTTGCGCTCGACGTTTTCCACCACCACGATGGCGTCATCGACGACGATACCGATGGCCAGCACGAGGCCGAACAGCGACAGCGTGTTGATCGAGAAGCCAAAGCCCAGCATCACGGCAAAGGTGCCGACGATGGAGACGGGAACGGCCAAGAGCGGAATGATCGATGCGCGCCAGGTTTGCAGGAAGATGATCACCACCAGCACCACCAGGGCGATGGCTTCCAGCAGGGTATGGATCACGGCTTCGATGGACGAACGCACGAACTGCGTCGGGTCGTACTCGATGCGGTATTCCACGCCTTGCGGGAAGTCTTTTTTCAGCTCGTCCATCTTGGAGCGCACGTCGGACGACAGTTGCAGCGCGTTGGCGTTCGGCGCCTCGAAAATACCCATGCCGACGGCCGGATTATTGTTCAGCAAGGAGCGCAGCGAGTAGCTGTTGGCGCCCATTTCCACGCGCGCCACGTCTTTCAGGTGCGTGACGGCGCCGTCGGCATTCGTGCGCACGATGATGGCGCCGAATTCCTCGGGCGTCTGCAGACGGCCCTGGGTATTGACGGTCAGCTGGAAGTCCGAGTTCTTCGCTGGCGAGGCGCCGATCACGCCGGCGGCCACCTGCACGTTCTGCTCGCGAATCGCGTCGACGACGTCATTGGCCGTCATGCCGCGCGCCGCTACCTTTTGCGGGTCGAGCCAGATGCGCATGGCGTAGTCGCCGGCGCCAAAGATCTGGATATCGCCCATGCCGGGCAGACGGGCCAGCTGGTCCTTGACGTTCAGCACCGCGTAGTTACGCAGGTACATGTCGTCATAGCGCTTGTTCGGCGAAACCAGGTGCACCACCATGGTCAGATTCGGCGACGATTTGACCGTCGTCACGCCGATCTGGCGCACTTCCTCGGGCAGGCGCGGCAAGGCGCGCTGCACGCGGTTCTGCACCTGCGTTTCGGCCTGCTCGACGTTGGTGCCGATCTTGAAAGTCACGGTCAGCATCATCGAACCATCGGAGGTGTTTTGCGAGGACATGTAGAGCATGTTCTCGACGCCGTTGATCTGCTCTTCGAGCGGCGCGGCCACGGTTTCGGCGATCACTTTCGGGTTGGCGCCCGGGTACTGCGCGCGCACCACCACGGATGGCGGCACGACGTCGGGATATTCGGAGATGGGCAGGCCGAAAATCGACAGCAGCCCGGCCACGAATATGACGATCGACAGCACCGCCGCGAAAATCGGCTTGTCGATGAAAAAGCGGGAAAAATTCATGTTTATTCCTTGGAAGTCGATGCTGCTTTCGCGGCGATCTTGGCGTCTTTTACTTCAGGTTTTGCCGGAGCGACGGGCGCGGTCGGATCGAAATCCATGGCCACCATCTGCGGCGTCACGGGGGCGCCGGGGCGCACGCGCTGCAAGCCGTTGACGACGATCTTCTCGCCCGCCTTGAGACCTTCGCGCACCACGCGCAAGCCGTCCGAGGTCGGGCCCAGCTTGACGGCGCGGTATTCGGCCTTGTTGTCGGCGCCCACCACGTAGACGTATTTGCGGCTTTGATCCGTGCCGACGGCGCGGTCGGAGATCAACAGCGCCGTGCTTTGCGCCTGCGGGCCGTTGCCGCCGTCGAGCAAGATGCGCGCGAACAGGCCAGGCACCAGCTGGCGCTCGGCGTTGGCGAAGGTGGCGCGCATGCGCACGCTGCCCGTGGCCGGATCGAGCTGGTTGTCGACGAATTCCAGCTTGCCTTCATGCGGGAAGCCCGTTTCATTGGCCAGGCCGACCTTGACGGTGACGGGCGTGCCCTTTTGCGCCGTACCGGCCACGCGCAGATACGTATCTTCATCGCCGTCGAAGCTGGCGTAGATGCGGTCCGTCGACACCACGGAAGTCAAAATGGCGGAAGCGTCGATCAGGTTGCCGACGGTGATTTCGGCCTTGCTGACACGGCCGCTGATCGGCGCCTGCACCTGCGTGTACGACAGGTTCAGCTTGGCCGCTTCATACGCGGCTTGCGCCGAGCGGACATTCGCGTCCAGCTCTTTCAGGCCCGAAGCCTTTTCATCGAATTCGCGCTGGGCGATGGCTTTTTCGGCCAGCAGCTTTTCAGCGCGCGACAGTTCCAGCTTGGCCAGTTCCGCCTTGGCGCGGGCCGAGGCTGCCGTGCCTTCGGCGCGCGACACTTCGGCCTGGAACGGGCGCGGATCGATGATGAACAGCACGTCGCCCTTTTTCACTTCGCTGCCCGGCTTGAAATTGACGGCCGTGATGAAACCGCCGACTCTCGAGCGGATTTCCACGCGCTCGATCGCTTCCAGGCGACCCGAGAATTCCTGCGTTTCCGTGATCTGTTTTTCAACGACGGCGGCGGCCGAGATGGGCGGGCCGCCGGCCGCTGGCGCGTCGGGCACCTTGCTATTGGCCGAATCGCAGCCAGCCAGGCTCACGGCCACCAGTCCTGCCAGCGCGAGCGAGGCAGCCAGGGGCTTCAGCAGAGTGGAAAATTGTTGAACGTTTTTCATTTTATTTCCCTGTTTTATGAAAATTTCTAATGGTATGGGCGGCAGGAAGCAACCCAGCTAAAAGTGGAAACTGCAGCGTATGGTGGTGCCATGGCGCCCGACGGCGCTCGATCAAAGGTAAACAGGCCGCCAGCGGGTTAAAAGCGGACGGGGACGACGAAGCTGGCTGTGCGAGCGCACAACGCAGACAAGATGGGAACTACACTGCGTAGTGTAGCAACCGAAACTCAAAAAGTAAACTAGTTAGTGTAAGTTTTTTTGCGGTGCCGCAGATGGCGGCGTCATGACTCGGGCTCCTGCCCCAATCCAGCGACAAAGCTGGCGATTTCACTCAATACCTGCACCTTGCAGGCGCACTCATTACGGGCGGTCGCGTCTTGCAGCGGCGCGGCGGCCATGCGGCGCACGGTGGTTTTGATGCCGCAGGCGATCAGTTTGCTGCCGTATTGTTCAGCCTCATCGCGCAATGGGTCGTCTTCGCTGGACAGGATGAGCGCCGGCGGCAGGTTCTTCAGGCGGCTCGACTGCAATGGCGACGCGTACGGATGGGTACGGTCAGCGGCATTCGGCAGGTAGCCGCGGTAGGCGGCGGCGCATTGGTCCGCCACTTCCGCCAGGTCGGGACAGCTCGGCAAGCTGCGCATCGAGCAAGTCGACAGGCCGGGGTCGAGCATGGGCATGATCAGCACCTGGCCCGCGAGGGGCGGTCCGCCCCGGTCGCGCGACATCATGGCGCACACGGCAGCCAGGTTGGCGCCCGCTTCGATGCCCGACACCACCATCTGCTTGCCCGTCCAGCCCAGCTTGGACTTGTTCTTTTTTGCCCACAGCAGCACGGCGTGCGCGTCTTCCACGGCGGCAGGAAATGGACGCACCTTCGCCAGCGTGTAGTTCGCGGCCAGCACCACGTGGTCCGGGTTGCTCAGCACGAGGCAGCGCAGGAAGTCGTCCGCGTCTTCCAGGTCGCCGGCGACAAAGCCGCCACCGTGGAAGAAGACGATCAGGCTCGGCTGCCTGGCGCCCGGTACGCCGGCCGTGTAGACGCGCGCGCCGAGCGCATCCTGCGCGCCCTGCACCTCGATGTCGCGTATCTTCAGCGCCTGGCCAGGTGCCAGTTCGGCCGCGGTGCCGGCAACGCTCATTGCGCCACCACCGGCTGCACCGCAGCATCGCCTACGGTGTCGTTCAGGCACAACAGGGCGACGCCGCCCACTTCATGGGTCAGGGCGCTGTAAGCACTGGCTTCGCTTTGCGCCGCCAGTGAATACGCATCCGTCGATACCATCGCGGCCAGAGCGAGCGAGCTCATAGCGAGAGCGAACACTGCAAAGATTCCATTCCGATAAGCCATGATGTTTCTCCTGTTGTACTGCCTGCGGCATCACATTTATGCTGCAGTACAACAACTATAGACTTGATCTACAATCTGATAAAGAGTGCAATGACGAATTGATTGTTCAGGATTCTGAATAATCGCGTCTAAAGTGATAGGATTTCAAGTGAACAAGCTGCAAGCCATGGAAGTTTTCATCCAAGTCGTCGATGCGGGCGGCTTTACGCGCGCGGCGGAAAACATGCAGTTGCCAAAAGCCACCGTGTCGACCCTGATCCAGTCGCTGGAAGCGAGCTTGTCGGTCAAGTTGCTCAACCGCACCACGCGCCACGTCAGCATCACCTCCGACGGCGCCGCGTATTACGAACGCTGCGTGCGCATCCTGTCGGACGTGCGCGAGGCCGAGGAATCGCTGTCGCGCACGCGCTTGAGCCCCAGCGGACGCCTGCGCGTGGATGCGCCCACGGCCCTGGCCAGCGAACTGATCATCCCCGCCCTGCCCGATTTTTTTGCCCGCTACCCGGACATTTCGCTGGAACTCGGTTGCAGCGACCGCCCCGTCGACCTGATCGAGGAAGGCGTCGACTGCGCCGTGCGCGGCGGCGAATTGGGCGACCTGAACCTGATCGCGCGCCGGGTCGGCGTGCTGCACTTCATGACGTGCGCCTCGCCCGGCTATCTGGCGCACCATGGCACGCCGCTGCACCCGGACGACCTGCCCCGCCACCGCGGTGTGAATTTTTTCTCCGCCAAGACGGGCAAAACGTTTGACTGGGATTTCACGCGCGCGGGCGAACGCATCCAGATCGCCATGCCCAGCCATATCGCCCTGAACGACTCGAACGCCTACACGGCCGCCGGCCTGGCGGGCCTGGGCATCGTGCAAATGACGCATTTCATGCTTGCGCCGCTGATAGAACAGGGCAAAATGGTGGAATTGCTCAGTGAATGGGAATCCGACCCGCTGCCCATCCACGTGATCTATCCGCCCAACCGCCACCTGTCCGCCAAGGTGCGCGTGTTTGTCGAGTGGGTCGCCGACATGTTTACCAACCACCCGGCCACGCAGCTCAAGGGCAAGAGCAGTCCCGCGAGCGCGCGTGCCACCCAGACCGAGGCCCAGCCATGACCGCAGCAAGCACATCGCCGCAACCGCACCGCATCGTCTTTCTCGACCGCGACAGCCTGATCGCCACCGTGCGTGCGCCCGCCTTCGCGCACAGCTGGGAAGAGCATGCGCACACCAAGGGCAGCGAACAGACGGTGTCCCGCCTGCAAGGCGCCACGATCGCCATCACGAACAAGGTGCCGCTGCGCGCGGCCGAGCTGGCGCAATTGCCCAATCTGAAGATGATCGCCGTGGCCGCCACCGGCACGGATATCATCGACCTGGCCGCCTGCCGCGAACGGGGCATCGTCGTGGCGAATATCCGCGACTATGCGCGCGCCACCGTGCCGGAACATACCTTGGCCCTGATGCTCGCCCTGCGCCGCCAGCTGGTCGCTTACCGCGCGGACGTGGAAGCGGGCCTGTGGCAGGCGTCCGACCGCTTCTGCCTGTTCGGCCACCCGATCCGCGACCTGGCCGGCAGCCGCCTGGGCCTGCTCGGCTACGGCGCGCTGGGCAAGTCCGTGGCGCAGCTGGGGCGCGCCTTCGGCATGCAAGTCATCGTACATAACCGCTCGCCCATCGAGGACGACGGCGTGACGCAAGTGAGTTTCGACGAATTGCTGGCCACGTCCGACGTACTGAGCCTGCACCTGCCGCTGACGGACACCACGCGCAATATCCTTGGCGCGGCAGAACTGGCGCGCATGCAGCCAACGTCGCTGCTGATCAACACGGCACGGGGCGGCCTGGTCGACGAGGCGGCGCTGGCCGAGGCGTTGACCCGTGGCGTGATCGCCGGCGCCGGTTTCGACGTGCTGTCGAAGGAGCCTCCGCTGCCCGACAACCCGCTGTTGAATCTGCGCCTGCCCAACTTCATCCTCACGCCGCACACGGCCTGGGCCAGTGGCGAAGCCATGCAAAAGCTGGCCGACATCTTGATCGGCAACGTGGAAGCGTTCGAACGGGGTGCGCCCACGAACGTGGTGGCATGAGCGTATTGCACGAACTCGATGAATTGCTGTGCGGCGACGACGAGGAATACGAGCGCCTCGACCTGTTTCAGGAAGCAGACGAGCTGATCAGGCAGCTGCGGACGGCCGACGTGCCCGCGCTGCTACAACTGTGGCAGCAGCGCGATTTAACCTGGCAGCAACGGTTCACGCAAGCGAGCGCCAACATCGACGGCGCCGTGCTGCGCGCCTTGCTGGCCGGTTTGCTGCAGGTCAGGGAGACGCCTCACGGCGTGTTCGAATTGATGGCACGCCTGCCTGCGACAGCCGACGCCTCCCCGCTCAGCGAGGCCCTGCTCGACTACGCCGGGCAAGCCTGGCATGCGAACCCGGCACAGCACCGGCAAATCCAGATCAGCTGCTGGAGTTGCGGGCTGTCGGGCCGGCTGTTGAAGCGGCTGGGGTTTTCCGCCTGGAAGGAGGCTGGACTGTAGTTCTTACGATGCGGCCGGCGTCTCGAATGAAAATCCCGGCGCATAGGCGTGATAGCCGTCAAAATCGCCCTTGCCGATGGCGGCACCTTGGCTGCGGGCGATCGCATACGCCATGCCGAAGTGAAAGTAGAAATTCGGCAGGATGTATAAATTCAAATAGTCATCGGCCGGCAGCGCGATGTCGGCAAAGCCGGCGCGGTCGCGGCAGAGGCGTTCGGGCGGCCCGTCAAAACGCTCTGCGGGAATGTCCTTGAGGTAGCGCATGGTCTGCGCGATCTGTTCCTGCAGGCTGGCGGCAGCGCTGAAATCGGCCACGTCCAGCCCCGCCAGCGGGCAGCAGCCGCGCAGGGAAAAGCTCACGGCCGCGCGCACTTGCTGGGCGAACGGCAGCATGTCCGGATGCAAACGCGCCGCCAGCAGTTGCGGCGCCGTGCCCGTCTTGTCGAGCATGGCGGACAGCTGCGCCAGCGAGCGGGAAAAAACGGTAACGGGACTGATCTGCATGAGGTTCTCTTCCAGTTGAAAATGCTGTGCCACACCTAGGCTCATGGCTCGCCGGCGATGCGCGCATACAGCCAGAAGTTGCCGGATCTTCCACGAATTTGCCGGTAGCTGCGCAAATAACCTTCGCGCTCGAAAGCGCAGCGCTCGAGCACGCGGATCGAACGTGCATTGCTCTCCAGCACGGCCGCCTGGATGCGCAGCAAGCCCAGACACTGGAAGCCCCAGTCCACGACAGCGTTCACGATGGCCGTGGCCACGCCCTGGCCCCAGACGGCAGGCGACAGGTCGTAGGCGATTTCCGCCGTGCGGTGCTGCGGAGAAATGGCATTCAAGCCGACCGTGCCCACCAGCCGGCCGCCGTCGCGCAGCACCACGGCCAGGCGGATGGGCGAGGACGGCTGGGCCGATGCGTAGTCATCGAAATTGGACTGCAAGTCGTCGACGCTGCGCAAGTCCCAGCTCGTATGCTCGACCACAACAGGGTCCGCCAGATATGCGTACCACGCGCACGCATCGCTGCGTTCCAGGTGGCGCAAGGTCACCAGGGGATGATCGGTGCGCGGCCATTGCGCCTTCCCGCGATGGCTCACGCGGCGTCCTTGCGGCGCGCTTCCCACTCGCGCCGCAGCAAGCCGTACAGGGCCGTATCGCTGACGTGGCCGCCGACGATCCAGCGTTCGGGCAAGAAACCTTCCTGCTTGAAACCCTGGCGTTCCAGAGCGCTGGCCGAAGCCGTATTGAGCGGATCGATATCGGCTTCCAGACGGTTCAGGTCGCGCTCGATGAAGGCGTATTCCAGCAGTGCCGACAGGGCTTCCTGCATATAGCCCTTGCCCCAGTGCGGGCGCGCCAGCGCATAGCCGATTTCGGCACGCCGGTTCTGGCGGTGCTCGGAAAACAGGCTGCAGCTGCCCATGTATTCGCCCGTCGCCTTCAGCGTGACGGCGAAGCGGAAGAATTCCTCGTTGTCGAAAGCGGCGATGTCCTCGGCAAGCTTGCGCGCGGCAATGCTGGCATCCTGCCATGGCGGTTCGCTGAAATAGCGCATCACTTCGGGATCGGCATGCATGGCGTAGAAGCGCGCTTCATCCGATGGTTGCGGTTTGCGCAGGATCAGGCGCTCGGTGGTGAGGATTTTCGTGTAGGCCATGCGACTCCAATCGAAGGTTCAAACGGGCAATGCCTATTATTCCATGCAACTATAACGATGTGGCAACTTTGTGGCTTTGCTTTTTAATGTAGTATGGCAATATTTTCGACAATATCATTGATGCAACTTCATGATCCGCTTATGCATGCAGTAAAAGAAGCAGCACATACCGACGCCGTCACGGCGCAGTCCGAGGTCTTGAGCAAGCACAAGCGACCCGTGATCGTCTGGGCCAGCATCGCCTTCTTTTGCATGTGCGCCATGCTGCTTGGCATGACTGTCTGGATCGTCTGGTCTTCGCATACGGTCCGCCTGCGCGAGGCCAGCACGGCGACGGAAAACATGGCGCGCGCCCTGGCGACGCAAGCGTACATGGAACTGGAAATCGCCGATGCGATGCTGGAAGATATTGCCGAACACGTCCGCAACGAAGGCAATAATGATGCTACCGGCGAGCGGCTGCAATCGCATCTGCAGCAGCTATCGAAAAATATCGCGGAAATTGCCGGCGTCTTCATTTTCGACAGCCACGGAGACTGGCTGGCCAGCTCGTCCGGCGCCGGGCAGGACAGCAACAATGCGGACCGTGACTACTTTACGTATCACAAGACGCATGCGCAACTGGGCAGCCGTATCAGCGCGCCCGTGCGCAGCAAATCGAGCGGGCAATGGGTCTTGCCCGTCTCGCGCCGGGTGGAATTGGCGGACGGCTCGTTTGCCGGCGTGGTGCTGGTCACCCTGGGACTTGCCTCCTTCGAACGCATCTACGATAACCTCAACCTCGGCAAGACGGGCACGGCCTTCTTTGCCCTCGACGACGGCACCTTGATCTACCGCCGGCCATTCCAGCCTGGCGTCATCGGCATGGATATTTCTTCGGGCGCACTCTTGCGCACCTACCGCGAAAAAGGGCCTGTGGGCACGGCCATGATGACGGCGAAGGTGGACGAAATCGAACGGCTGTACAGCTATCGCCACCTGCAGCGCTTTCCCGTCATCGTGGCGGCGGGGCTATCGGAGGAAGATATTTTTGCCGAGTGGCAACGCGTGAGCATGCAAATCGTGCTGGCGTCACTGGTCGCGGGCGCGGCACTGATCTACCTGTTCCGCAAGTTGATGCGCCAGATTGCCATACGCGACCGTATCGAGGCGAGCCTGCGCTCGGCCAGTACACAATTGCAGCGCGCCAATGCGGACCTGGCGGCGCGGGCGGCGCAAGACGGCTTGACGGGACTGGCCAACCGCCGCTGTTTCGATGAAACCCTGGCGCATGAACTCAAGCGCGCCCAGCGCAGCGGGCACGAAGTGTCGCTGATCATGCTCGACGTGGATTTCTTCAAGAAATTCAACGACCAGTATGGCCACGTGGCGGGCGATGTATGCCTGCAGGCAGTTTCCGGCGCCGTGGCGCGCAGCGTCGGCCGGGCCGAAGACCTGGCGGCGCGCTACGGCGGCGAAGAATTCGCCGTGATCATGCCCGGCACGGGCGCCGCGGGCGCCCTGGAGGTCGCGCAAGCCATCCGGGCAGCCGTGGAAGCGCTGCAGATTCCCCACGCGGCCAGCGCGAACGGCGTCGTGACCGTCAGCCTGGGCGCAGCCACAGTCCAGTCCGGCCAGGAGCATGGCACGGATAGCAGCGAGCTGATACGCCAGGCCGATGCCTTGCTGTACCAGTCGAAAAACACGGGCCGCAACCGCGTCAGCGGCGGCGTGCCAGCAGCATGAGGCCGCCCATGTTCAGCAAAAGAATCGCCCTCACCATGCCGCTCTCCATCGGCGCACTGGCCATCTGGCTGGGTCTGAGCATGGGCGGCCGCTGGCTGGAAGCGGCCGGCTACGCCTTGCCGGGCGCCGCCGTCACTGGCCGTATCGGCCTGTCGTGGGCGCTGGCCGCCGTGTTCGCACTGGCGCTGCTGCTGGCATCAAGCCGGCGCCGCGCAGCGGGCTTGTGTGCGCCGCAGCCATGGAAAACCACGTGGCTGGTCTTGCCACCGCTGCTGTATGCCTTGCTGATGTTGCTGCTGGCCTGGGCGGGCGGCTGGCCACAGCCGCGCGTGCTGCTGATCGTGGCGTGCAATGCGGCGCTGGTGGCCATCTCGGAAGAACTGATGTTCCGCGCCATCTTGCTGCAGGGCATGCTGGACCGCTACGCCGTCTGGCCCGCCGTCCTGATGTCATCGGCGCTGTTCGGCCTGGCCCACTTGGCCAACGGCCTGGCTACGGGCGACGTCAGCGGCGCCCTGTGGCAAGCCGTCGCCGCCACCCTGCAGGGCATCGGCTATGCGGCCATTCGCCTGCGCACCCGGTCGGTATGGCCCATGGTGCTCGTGCATGGCCTGTGGGACTACGCGCTGGTGACGGCCACCTTGCCGAACCCGGCCGAAGATGGCGCGTCCATCCTGCCGACTATCGCGCTGCTGGCCGTGCTGCCCCTGTGCCTGTATGGCGTCTACCTGCTGCGCCCCAGCCAGAGGGCGGGCTTG
This sequence comes from Janthinobacterium sp. 64, assembly GCF_002813325.1. Taxonomy (NCBI): domain Bacteria; kingdom Pseudomonadati; phylum Pseudomonadota; class Betaproteobacteria; order Burkholderiales; family Oxalobacteraceae; genus Janthinobacterium; species Janthinobacterium sp. 64. The sequence continues at coordinate 1,560,280 of NZ_PHUG01000001.1, forward strand.
TTGCAAGCATAAGGAATCCACATGGCTTTTTTTTCACGTGACTACGAAGTATTCCTGCTGCTGGCCGCGCCCGATGCGGCGCCGCTGTGGCAGGCGGCGCAATGGACGCCGTTTGCCGCCGGCCTCGATGGCCTGATCGCGCAAGCGCGGGGCAAGGCCGGCGTGCGCAGCCATCAATACAATCCCAAGGGCAAGTCGATTGCGTTTGGTCGCCTGGGCTGGAACGCCACATCGCACGCGAAGTGGACGCACACGGCGGAAACGACCGAGGCCCGTTTCATGAGCCTGGAAGCGTGGGCGCCCACCTGGACCGTCTGCGAAAAAGACGACCAGGCGCCCGATGTGTTCCTTGCCCTGGCCAATGAATCGCTGCTGGGACTGGCAGGCAAGCCCTTGCAGTTCAGCCAGCGCCTGGTGTGCGCCATCGCCACGGACATGGGCCCGGAGGCGGCCGCCACCTTGCAGGCTGCGCTGGCGCAACTGGCAGCGCGGCAAGACGCCGTCGTCTTCGCCCGCACGCATCGCCAGTGGGGCCGCGCCTCGGCGTATGGCGGTTTCACGGCCGCCATCCAGGACATGCTGATCGGCGGCCTGTTCCGGCAGGACGACCCGCATGCGCGGCCCCTCGATGACGCCGCGTTCCGCGAGCCATGGGAAAGGCTGGCGCCAGCCTCCGCTTAAAACGTCCCCGGCAGCAAAATCTTCTTGTCTACCTGCTGCAGGTCGCGCAAGCCGCAAAAGGCCATCGTCAGGTCCAGTTCATTGCGGATGATGTCCAGGCACTTGGTCACGCCCGGGCCGCCCATGGCGCCCAGGCCGTATAAAAACGGGCGGCCGATGTAGACGCCCTTTGCGCCCAGGGCCACGGCCTTGATCACGTCCTGGCCCGAGCGGATGCCGCCATCCATGTGCACTTCGATCTGGCTGCCGACGGCGTCGACGATGGCGGGCAAGGCTTCGATCGACGATTGCGCGCCGTCGAGCTGGCGCCCGCCGTGGTTCGAGACGATCAGCGCGTCGGCGCCACTGTTGACGGCCAGGCGCGCGTCTTCCGGGTCCATGATGCCTTTGATGATGAGTTTTCCGCCCCAGCGCTGCTTGATCCATTCCACGTCCGCCCACGACAGGCTCAGGTCGAACTGCTGCTGCGTCCAGGCCGACAGCGACGACATGTCGGAGACGGACGTGGCGTGGCCAACGATGTTGCCGAAGCCACGCCGTTTCGTGCCCAGCATGCCCGCCACCCAGCGCGGCTTGGTGGCCATGTTGAGGATATTCGGAATCGTCAGCTTCGGCGGCGCCGACAGGCCGTTGCGCAAGTCCTTGTGGCGCTGGCCCAGCACCTGCAAGTCCAGGGTCAATACCAGCGCGCCGCACTTGGCCGCCTTGGCGCGGTCGATCAGGCGGTTGATGAATTCGCGGTCTTTCATCACGTACAGCTGGAACCAGAATGGTTTCGTCGTGTTCGCCGCCACGTCTTCGATCGAGCAAATGCTCATGGTCGACAAGGTGAACGGCACGCCGAAGCGCTCCGCCGCCTGGGCCGCGAGGATTTCGCCATCGGCATGCTGCATGCCCGTCAAGCCCGTGGGCGACAGGGCCACCGGCATGGACACCACCTGTCCGACCATGGACGAGGCCAGGCTGCGGTTTTCCAGGTTGACGGCCACGCGCTGGCGGAACTTGATCTTGGCGAAATCGCTGTTGTTGGCGCGGTACGTCGATTCCGTCCAGGAACCGGAATCGGCGTAGTCGTAAAACATGCGCGGCACCCGTTTCTGGGCCAGCACGCGCAAGTCTTCGATGCAGGTGATGATACTCATGCGTTTCCTCGGTCGATGGCAAGTCGGACCATGATCGTGCATTTACCCGCAATTGTCTATCCGGCAGGCAATGCCGCCACACTTACCAGCCGCGCGCGCCGAGGATTTTCTCGCCCAGTTCAGTCAAACGCGCCTGCGGATAGCGCAGCTTTTCCTTCTCCTCGGGGTCGCCGGGAAACGCATAGCCTTGCGGCGCGCTGCGCTCGCGCCAGCTTTGCACGCGCCAGTCGCGCAGGGATCGATTGTCTTCCTGGGCTGGCGTGAAGGAAATGTATTGCGCCAAACGTACCTGGTCCTCCGACGTGTTCGGGCGGATGCCGTGCGCCAGCAGGCTGTTGAAGATCAACAACTCGCCTTTCTTCATGGCGATGAATTCCATCGGGTACGGCACCGTCGCCAGGTCCGGCTGCCACGGGTTGCGGTCCAGCGGCACGCTCTTGCGCCACGCCAGCAAGTTGTTGAACAGTTCCGGATAGCATTGAAAACCGCCGCTCTCGGGTGACGTATCGGACAAGGCCAGCACGCCCTGCACGTTGACGGGCAGCGGGTCGAGCGTGGTGTCGGCATCCCAGTGGATGAAGCCGCCAAACTTGCGCTTGCCATGGTTCGGCGTGTTCAGGTTGGCGCGGTCGATCGTCACCCACAAATCCTGGCGGTCCCAGATGTCGACGAAGGCATCGTAGACGCGCTGGGTCTGGCGGTTATCCCACAGGGTCTGGTGGTGGTAGGCCTCGACCATGCCGGAGCCGTTGAGTTCTTTCATCGCATGGTCGCGCAATTGCTCCCGGTTCCAGGTGGAGGCATCATACTGATCCAATCCTTGGAATTCCCACAAAAAATCGCTGGTGCGCCGTACCTGCTCGGCAGACACGGCATCCTTGACGATGACGTAGCCATAAGTTTGCCAATGCAAGAAGTCGCTGTCGGACAGCACGCGCAGCGGCAGCTGTTTTTGAATGTCGCGCAACTGGGTCTGTTCCGTGTAGGCCACGGACGGGTTGCCGGGACGGTCTTCGCCGTATTGATATCGGTCTTGCATCGCTGTCTCCTGTGTTGGTGTGAGACAGATTGTGCGATGGCATGGCGCCATGAAATGCGCGCTGAGCGGCCAATACTGATACTATCCTGACTATTCATACGTTTCAAACGTCACGATGACGCCTTTATTTGAACAAGTCACGATACCGACGGGCCACTCCTGGGGCTTGCTGTGGCGCGAACTCGACACCATTCCCTTCATCTGGCATTACCACCCGCAATTCGAGCTGACCCTGACCGTCAATGCGCGGGGGCAACGCTACATCGGCGACCACCTGGGCGACTTCGAGCCGGGCGACCTGGTGCTGCTGGGGCCGAATTTGCCACACACGTGGTCGGCCAGCGAGCGCATCGACGGCGCGCAGCCGATGCTGGCCGTCGTCGTCTGGTTTGCATTGGAATGGGTGGAGCAGCTGGCGGCCTGTTTTCCCGAGTTGCAGAGCTTGCGGCAACTGGCGGCCCGCGCCGGCCCTGCCCTGCATTTTTCAGCGGAGACGAGCGCGCGCAGCGCAGATAAACTGCTGCAACTGCATGCCCTGCCCGTGCCGCAGCGCTTGCCGCTGCTGCTCGATGTGCTGCTGGACCTGGCGGGAGATACGGGGGCGCGGCCGCTGGCGTCGATGGCGCAGGCGCTGCTGCCCGATGGGCAGCACAAGCGCATGGCTATCGTGTTCGATTTCATGCACGCGCATTTCCGGGAAGAGATCGCGCTGGAAACCCTGGCGCAGCGGGCGGCCCTGTCGCTGGGCGCCTTCCACCGCTGTTTCAAGCGCCACGCGCATTGCACGCCGGGCGAGTACCTGGCGCGGCTGCGCATCGGCCGCGCCTGCCAACAGCTGATCGAGAGCGATCTGGCCATCGCCGTCATCGCGCAAGAGGCGGGCTACCGCAACCTTGCGCATTTCAACCGCCAGTTCCGCGCCGCCAGGCAAGTCACGCCGCGCGCATTCCGCCGGCAATACCGGCATGCCAGCAGAGTGGCGCCATAAAGCGTCCGGACAACGAAAAAGGGGATCAGATTTTACAATCTGACCCCCGATATTCTGGTGCGGCTGGCAGGAATTGAACCCACGACCCCTTGGTTCGTAGCCAAGTACTCTATCCAGCTGAGCTACAGCCGCCTAAGACAAGATTATAGCAGGGCTTTGCGGAATGGCAAAGGGCGTGGCGGCACTATTTCACAATTGACGGCCTCCTCCTGTTTTTCAGGGGCCGACCCGGCCCGATCACTTGCATCTTTAATCATGTTTATTTTCTGACTGCGGCGCAAAACCGACAAGCTTGTTTCTTCTTAGTCATTATCAATGCATCCATGAAAAATAAATTGCAATTCATGGCAAATTTTGAGAATGTTTACTGGCAGTAATTCCAAAAAAAATACCAAGGGGATGTCATGAAAATAAACTTGCCTAAATTGCCGCTGGCTGCCGCCTGCGCCGCCACCTTCATGCTGGCCGCCTGTGGTGGCGGCAGCAGCAGCAGCAGCAGCCCCGCCGACCCGGCGCCACCCTTCGTGCCCGTCGTACCGGCGCCGGCAACGACGGTCAGCGGCACGGCCGCCGTCGGCGCGCCCATCACGGGCAGCGTCGTGGCCATCGATAGCAAGGGCAAAGTGTCGGTAGCGGTCAACACCGGCGCCGGTGGCGCCTTTACGGTCGACGTGGCCGGCATGACGGCGCCGTTTTTCCTCAGCATCACCGGCACGTCCGGCGGCAAGCAAGTGACGCTCAATTCCATCGCCACCGCAGCGGGGCAAACCGTCAACATCACGCCGCTGACCGACCTGATCGTCTCCGCGGCGTCGGGCCAGCCCGGCGGCACGGCCCTGGCCACCGTCTGCGCCCCCGTCGCCAATGCGGTCTCGACCGCCTGCACGGCGGCGCTGGCTACTGCCGCGACCCAGCAACGGCTCGATGCGGCCGTGGCCGCCGTCGTCGCCATGATCAAACCGATTAATACCGGCAATACCAATCCGCTGACAGGCGCCTTTGTTGCCAACGGCACGGGCATGGATGCCGTGCTGGACCAGATCCTCGTCGCGCCCGCGGAAGCGCAAGGCGCCATGGCCACCGTCACCCTGATCGCCACCAACAGCGCGCTGGGCAGCGTGACCTTGCCCGCCACCGCCGGCGGCGCGCCGACGATACCGGCAGCGACGCCGCCATCGGATGCCGATCTGACCAAGGCGAGCGCCGCAGCCAGTGTCTTGCCGGAAATCCGCGCCTGCATGGCCTCGCTCAGCGCGCTGTATCCGAAGACGGGCTTCACCGTGCCGTCAACGGCGGCCGTGTTGCCGTTCATCGACAGCTCCTTCAATTTGGGGACAGGCGTGGGCCAGGCGGACATCCTGTCCGCCCTGACCAGCCCGGACCAGGCCGCCCATGCGGGGCTGATGATCGAAGCACTGGGCTTGTCCAGCGTCAACATGCAACCCTTGAGCACGGATGAAATTGCCACGCTGACGTCCTCGTCCAGCACCTCGACAACGCGCGTCGCGGACTTCATCGGCAATCGCCTTGGCGCGGGAGCGACGGCCATCACCTTTACGGCAGGCAAACCGAGCAGTGCATGGGTGCAGTTGCGCATCGGTGGCGACGCGGGCATGCTCAACTGGAAACTGGTGAAGACCAGCGACACCAGTGCCTGCCCTGGCGGCTGGAAACTGGCCGGCAGCGGCCACCTGGACATGCACATGAATGCACGCATCGAGCGCAGTGTCGACGGCGCGGGCACGGCCAGTTTTGCGCGCGAATGGGCCGTGCACGTGGAACTCGACACCGTGCTGCAGGAGAATCCCGCCATCAACAAGATCGATGTGCGGGGACCGGGCCTGACGACGTTCGGCGACTTCCAGATACCGGGCACGGCCGGCAGCAAACTGCAGCTGATCCTGCCAGCGACCGGCTACACGCATATGCGGGTGGCCGACAGCAATGGCGCCGCCAGCGCTTTCTACAATAATGCGGAAGCCATTCAAAGTTGCCAGGACCTGGCCGGCCTGCCCGCCAACACGCCGGGCCTGGGCGCCGGCACGGCCTGCATCGACGAGACGAAAGTCGCGCCGGGCAAGGTGTATGTCTGGACCCTGAAAACGCCGAATGGCCCCGTCAGCGCCTTCCCGTTCCAGATCAATGCCGTGCCGCTGTCGAAAGCCTTTGCCAGGGCCAACCAGGCCAGCCTGTTCGCCACGCTCACCGGCATCACGCCGGCGAAACTGTCGTCGCTCCCGGCCGCTACGCTGCTGGACGGCGCGGTGACCTTCAGCTACACGCAGTCTGCCACCTACGGCTCGAAAATGGATAATTGCGGCCTGCACTTGTTCAATGGCGCCACTACGGTGCTGAATGCGGAACAAAATGCGGTTGGACAAGAAACCTCGTGCACCTTCACGACCTCGGGCCTGAATTCCCTGGCATCGAATGTGCCGGACCCGACGCAATCGGGCGCTTCGCTGTTCAAGTTCACGGGCCCCGTGACGAATGGCGGACTGTGGCTGACCACCATCGTCCTGGGTAACCAGGCTTCCTCGGGCCAGCCTTATCCGAATTGACGCCCCGTTGGCAGACTGACACGCGCCGCGCTGCCGGCGGCGCGTTTCAAGCGACAGTTTCAAGCGACAGTCTGGCTGGACGAAAAAAAACCCGGAAAGTTACCTTTCCGGGTTTTTTCTGTACTGCTGATACTGGTGCGGCTGGCAGGAATTGAACCCACGACCCCTTGGTTCGTAGCCAAGTACTCTATCCAGCTGAGCTACAGCCGCAAACTCTGACACACTTCGCCGGACGGCGCGAAGCTTGAAACTTTCATCAGAACGAAGCGAACTTCGTTCCGGCAAGGATACTGAAAATACTGGTGCGGCTGGCAGGAATTGAACCCACGACCCCTTGGTTCGTAGCCAAGTACTCTATCCAGCTGAGCTACAGCCGCAAAACTTCTACAACATTCCATGAACAACATGGAGGTGAAACTTGTTACAACAAAACCAGGCAAAGTCTGATTTTCAGTATTCTGGTGCGGCTGGCAGGAATTGAACCCACGACCCCTTGGTTCGTAGCCAAGTACTCTATCCAGCTGAGCTACAGCCGCGCAGGCAAACATTATAGCGTATTCATTTCGCTTTGAAAAGTTCGATTTTTCAATCGCTTAGCTGATTTGGCAGAATACCGCCCCGCACCATCAACCACCTTTTCACTGCCGAAAAGCGCACGCCTTTCATCGATGGACACCGCTGCTTTCACAGTGGCGCCCAGCGCATCGAGAAGTTGCTGTCTCGAAAGAAGCGGGATTATAGGGACTGCCTTCCCGCCTGTCCAGTGCTATCTGCAGGCGGCACGCAAGCGTGCGATGGTGGCGCGCCGCTTGGGGCTACAATACCAGTCAGACAGGGGCGCCCGTGTCTCCGCTGATGCATGACGGCAGGCTATTCCATCATGACCCACTCACTGAGCTTGGCGACGGCGGCGCGGCGGGGCACCAACCCGTGCGGCAGACTCACCGTTGCAGGATTTCCGATGGCTAAGCATGACCACAAGCAAGATCTGCTCTCCCCATCAGCGCCGCTGAGCCTGTCAGACGAGCGCCTGGCCAACTTGTTGGAAAGTATTACCGACGGCTTCTGCCTGCTCGACCACGACTGGACCATCCGCTACATCAATACGCGCGGCGCCGACATGCTCGCGCCGCAACGGCCACCCGGCAGCCAGCTGGCGGGCAGCAGCCTGTGGCAAGCCTGCCCCCACTTGCAGGGGACGGAACTGGAAGTGCAATACCGGCGCAGCATGGCGCAGCAGTGCAGCTGCAGTTTCGAGCTGCTGCATCGGCCGCTGGGGCGCTGGCTGGAAGTGCGCGTCTTCCCGTCCAGCGAAGGCTTGACCACGTATATCCAGGACATCAGCCAGCGCAAGGCGGCCGAGGAAAGCCTGCGCCAGAGCGAAGAAGACTTGCGCGCGCTGGCCAACTCCATCCCGCAACTGGCCTGGATCGCCAGCTTCGACGGCACCATCGTCTGGTACAACCAGCGCTGGCACGACTACACGGGCACCAGCGCCGAACAGATGGCGGGCGACGGCTGGAGCATCGCCTATGACGCGCGGTACCTGCCGCCCATGCTGCAAGGCTGGAAAGCCGCCTTGCAGCATGGCGCGCCGTTCGAAATGGAGTTCCCCATCCGCGGCGCCGACGGCCAGTACCGCTGGTTCCTGACGCGCGCCAATCCCGTGCGCGACCGGGGCGGCCAGCTGCTGCGCTGGTTTGGCACGAGCACCGACGTCGACCAGGTCAAGCACGCGCAGGAAGCCTTGCGCGACGAGACGCGCGTGCTGGAATTGCTCAACAATACGGGCGCGGCCCTGGCCGGAACGCTGGACTTGCCGGCCCTGCTGCAGGAAACCGTCGATGCGGCCACGCGCATCAGCGGCGCGCGCTTCGGCGCCTTCTATTATGACGATGCGGGCGATGTCAACGACGGCGCCCCCCACCTGCCGTCGGCGCGCGCCGTCAACGGCCTCAGCCTGCGTCAGGCCGACACCATCGCCGCGGAACTGCGCCAGGGACCGGCCATGCGCCAGAACGACTTGCTGGCCGCGCCCGACGCCAGCGCCGATGGCATGCCGGCGTTGCGCAGCTGCCTGAGCCTGCCCATCAGCTCGCGCTCGGGCCTGTTGCTGGGACGCTTGCTGCTCGGCCATCCGCAGGCCGGCATGTTCAGCGCGCGCAGCGAACGCATCGTCTCGGCCATCGCGGCGCAGGCCGCCGTCGCGCTCGACAATACGCGCCTGTACGCGGCCGCCACGCGCGCCGCCGAAGAGCGCAAGGTGCTGCTCGACAGCGAACGCGAGGCGCGCGCCGAAGCCGAGCGCACGAACCAGCTGAAAGACGATTTTCTCGCCACCCTGTCGCATGAACTGCGCACGCCGCTGTCGGCCATCCTGGGCTGGGCCCAGGTGCTGCGGCGCGGCACGCGCGACCAGGCCGACCTGCACCGCGGCCTGCAAAGCATCGAACGCAATGCGCGCGCGCAGGCGCAGCTGATCGAAGACTTGCTCGACATGAACCGCATCACCTCCGACAAGGTCCTGCTCGACCTGCAGCCCCTTGCGCCCGCCAGCGTCATCGCCTCGGCCATCGAAACCCTGCGCCCGGCGGCCGACGCCAAGCACATCGCCATCCACAGCAGCATCGCCAGCGATGCGGGCACGATCATGGGCGACCCCGGCCGTATCCAGCAAGTGATCTGGAACCTGCTGTCGAATGCCCTGAAGTTCACGCCGCAAGGGGGACGGGTCGATATCGGCGTGCGCCGCGAGGCGAGCCGCCTGGCCATCACGGTGGCCGACAACGGCGTGGGCATCAAGAAAGACTTCCTGCCCCACGTATTCGACCGCTTCCGCCAGGCAGATGCCTCCACCACGCGCCGGCACGGCGGCCTGGGACTGGGACTGGCGATCGTCAAGCACCTGGTGGAACAGCATGGCGGCACGGTCACGGCCAGCAGCGCAGGCGACATGCAGGGCGCCAGCTTTACCGTGCGCCTGCCCCTGGGCACGCCCAGCGCTGGCGTACGCCAGGCGCGCGATGCCCCGTCCGCCAGCCCCGACTTGCGCGGCGTCAGGGTGCTGCTGGTCGACGACGAAGCCGATGCGCGCGAACTGACGGAACGCATCCTGCGCGACAATCACGCAGAAGTACACAGCGCCGGCAGCGTGGCGCAAGCGCTGCAACTGCTGGAGCAGGTGCGCCCGCATGTCCTGGTCAGCGACATCGGCATGCCCGATGCCGACGGCTTCGACCTGCTGGCGCAAATCCGCGCGCACGCCTCCCCCGACGCCGCCCGCCTGCCCGCGCTGGCGCTGACGGCATTTGCGCAACCGCAGGATCGCCAGCAGGCGCTGGCCAGCGGCTTCCAGGCCTGGGTCTCGAAACCGCTGGACCCGCCAGAACTGCTGGCGGCCGTGGCGCAACTGGCCGCAGCGCACGCCGCTCCCCCGCCCCTAACAAGATGATGCAAAGAAATACATATTGCAGAACAAAATGACTATTTTCATGGGTTGGCCTTCCTACTTCCAGACGCGGCACTGTCCTACAAGCAACTAAGCTGAAATTTGCTACACTGAAATGCAGAAGTACCGCAGAAGTACCACCTGCACGGCAGGCAGGAGACAGGCGGCCTTGGCTGCCATCAGTGGCAGAAGCGAGCTCAAGCGCTGTTGTGCGCCCCATCTTGTTGCAAGGCGCTACTATCTTTCTCACCGCCGTCAGCCGATCATCAGCGGTAGAAGCCAGCGTTGCATAGACCGTACTAACCGAGACCCTACATGCCCAGCCAAGATGAGATTTTGAAAGCCAAAATTTTGGTCGTCGACGATTCGCCCGACAATGTCGACCTGATGCTGGAAATCCTGCGCGATGCCGGCTACACCAACGTCACGGCCACCATGCGTCCGGCCCAGGTCTGCCCCCTGCACCAGGAGCATTGCTACGACCTGATCTTGCTGGATCTGCAAATGCCGGAGCTCAATGGTTTCCAGGTCATGAAAGGCTTGAAGGAAATCGAGCACGGCGGCTACCTGCCCGTGCTGGCCCTGACGGCGCAACCGAGTTTCAAGATCGCCGCCCTGGAAGCGGGGGCGCGCGACTTCATCAGCAAGCCGTTCGACCTGATGGAAGTGCACAAGCGTATCCACAACATGCTGGAAGTGCGCCTGCTGTACAAGGAACTGGCGCAATACAGCAAGCAGCAGCAGGAACTGGCGCTGCACGACCCGCTGACGGGCTTGCCGAACCGGCGCCTGCTGGAAGACCGCATCGAACACACCTTGCAGCAATCGGCCCGCAACCGCGGCAAGTCGGCCATCCTGTACCTGGACCTGGACGGCTTCAAGGCCATCAACGACAGTTACGGCCACGGCTATGGCGACGATATCCTGAAAATGGTGGCAGGCCGCCTGGTGGGCGCGTCGCGCAAGGAAGACACGGTGGCGCGCATCGGCGGCGATGAATTCGTCATCGTGCTGGGCAACCTGGCTGGCAAGGGCGATGCGCGCGAACCGGCCGCCAAGCTGATCGAAGTCATTTCCGAGCCCTATTTCATCAACGACCTGACCTTGCGCCTGTCGACCAGCATTGGCATCGCCATCTACCCGGACGATGCCAGCACCGTCGAATCCCTGCTGGGCGCGGCCGACACGGCCCTGTATGAAGCCAAGCGCGCCGGCAAGAACCGCTTTTGCTGCTCGCCCCACGAAGTGATCGCGTCGCAGGTCAACATGCAAAAGAGCAGCATCGCCTCGCTCGCCTGAACGCGCTTTTCGCGCAGCATGTGAAAAACCGGCAAGCCTCACGGCCAGCCGGTTTTTTTCTGCCTGGGAAGCGTTATTTCTTGCCAGCCGTCACTTCATGCTGGCCCGCATGCTGGTGGTCCGTTTGTGCATCGACCGTTTCCGGCGGCACTTCGATGCGCGTGATGCCCGCATCGACGGAAATCGGGTCGCTGGCGGGGAACGTCATTTCCACGGCATCGTCGAGCAACTCTTCCTTGGCCCGCTCTTCGCCGCTCATGCCCTCTTCATCGGCCAGGATGGCCAGCGCGCTGGCCCATTTGACGAAATTGAGGTTGGCCAGCTCGCGCACGGTGTGCACGCCAAACGCTTGCTGCAAGGCCTTGGCATCCTTGGCACTGACGCCGCGCAGGGCGCTGATGGGGGCATTGACGATGTCGCGGAAGCTTTTGTCGGCATATTCCTGGTCGACGATGGTATCGATATTCATGGCATGTCCTTTCGTTTCAATAAGCGGGCCGGTGCTGCATGGAGAAAATGCATGACTCCACTATGGCAGCGCGCGGCGCCCCGGTATGTGCGCAGCCGTACGTAACGACGGGAACAATTCCACTTGGCGCACACGATAATCTTGCCTATCATATAAAAATGATGGGAGGAGATTAAAATTGCCGAAAAGACAGAAATTTTCCATCCATGCGCCCTGCGATGAAATCCTCATGTATGATCCACCACTTGAATTTGGTCCACCTTTCACCATTCACGGGGCGCTATGTCCGCACAAACAGATCCGAACAAGGAAGCGGCCCAGGCCGATGCGGAACGCGCCGCCGATCTCAGCGAGTTGCTCGGCCATGTCAACACCAGCTGGGACAATGAACGGCGCGCCCTGTCGCGCCAGCTGCACGACAGCCTCGGTTCTTCGCTGACGGCGCTGACTATGCACCTGTCGCTGCTGACGCAAAAAATGCCGCAGGAAGCGGCCTTGCTCGACCGCGCCGCGACCATGAAGCAATTGCTGCTGAATGTGATTGAAACCAACCGGCAAATGCAGATGAAGCTGTGGAACGACAAGCTGGAGTTTCTCGGCGTCAATGTCGCGCTGGGCGAACTGGCTGCGCAATTTGCCGACCAGCACAAGATCGCCGTGCGCTGCAGCCTGCCCGAGGATGAACTGATTTGCCCCCGCAACGTGGGCGTGGCCCTGCTGCGCACCCTGGAAGAAGCGCTCAGCAACATCGCCACGCACGCCAACGCCACAGAGGTGGACATCATCATCGACGACAACGACGAAGCACTGATGATGACGGTCAAGGATAACGGCATGGGGCTGCCAGCGAGCGAACCCGTCGAAATGAGCAAGCACGGCCTGCGCTCCGTGCGCGAGCGCGTGCATTACCTGGGCGGCAGCCTGAGCCTGACTGCCAACCCGCAAGGTGGCACGGCCCTGACCGCCGTCTTGCCGCGCATTAATCCGAAAGAATAGTCTTTTCCAGGCCGCATCGGGCCAGAACACTGCCGGGGCACCCCGAACCTCAGGACAATACGACCATGCAACGACTCATCCCCTCCCTGCTGGCAGCGCTGCTGACCCTGGGCAGCGCCCAGGCCGCCGACAACACCGTGCCGCCGCCGGAAACCGTGGACAAGCTGGCCTGGCTGGCCGGCTGCTGGAACGTCGACGGCGCCGAACCGGGTTCCGGGGAACAATGGAGCACGGCCGCCGGCGGCACCATCCTGGGCACCAGCCGCACCATCAAGGGCGGCAAGACGACGGCCTTTGAATTCGTGCAGATCCGCCTGACGGAACCGGGCCAGCTCGCTTACATCGTGCAGCCGTCGGGACAGCCGCCCGTGATCTTCAACCTGCTGCGCCAGGACAAGCCGAATGAATTCATCTTCGCCAACCTGGACAATGACTTCCCCAGCCGCATCATCTACCGCCACGACAGCGAGCGCATCTTGCACGCCAGCATCACCGGCACCTTGAAGGGCAAGCTCACCACCATCGACTTCCCCATGACGCGGGGCCGCTGCGAAGCGTCGCCCCTCGCGCGCAGCAAGTAACAAGCGGCGTCGAAGCCGGAAGCGGGGCCGCGTCTTGCGGCCGCGCTTGCATCAGCGTTACAAACGAGCGCCAACGTCCGCAGGAGAATGCATGGTGAACGCAGCGGCCATGCCCAGCCAGCCCGCAAGCCAGGCAACGAAGGCCGCCACGTGGCCATACTCCCAGCGCCCACGCAGGCGCGCATAGGCTGCGGCGAACTCCGCCTGGCTCACGTCGGTGCTACTCCCCCATTCCGCATTGACAGGAGCGACAAGGAAAGCCCACAGCAGCAAGGAGGCAAGCAGTGCGGCAGCCGACGCGGCCAGCAGGCGTCCCTGGGGCAGATGCCTGGAGCGAAAAGCCAGCACGGCAACGGCCGCCATGGCGGCCATTTGCACGGCGCCCCCTACCGGGCCAAACAGGGCATACAAGGTGCTCGTCACCTGCGCATACAGGGCAGGCGGATAGCCGAGTTTGACGGGCAGCTCCAGCAGATGCGTGGCACCAGGCGCCAGCCCCAAAGCTGCCAGGGTCAGGGCGATGACTTGCAGTAATCGTGATGGCATGCCTGCCTCCTCCCCCAGAGCGCGCACCGTCCACTGGCCATCGCAAAGAAAGATTTTCATCTGCATGGCGTTCGCCTCGCTGGCGCGATCGCCCTTCCAATAAGACCAGGCGGACGTGGTGGAGTTCAGCGTATCGACCGCATCTGGAAGCCTTTTTTATAGCCGGTGTCGGGCACCCTGGCGCCGGGCGCATAGCTTGGCGAGGCCGTGCCCTTGCAGTGCCGCCGGGTCCACATCGTCGCGCCCCGCTGGCTGCCTGCGATCAGCGATTTCACGGGCAGGACGTGGCCCTTGCGCAGCATCCAGCAAATGGTCGGTCCCAACTGGGTAAACGTGACCTTGTCGCCCTTGTAGCGCTTGCCCGTCCACAGGCAGAAGTGATCCTTGCCGCAGGACGCGGCCAAGGCTTCGCTTGTACCGGCCGGTGCGATCCTGAGCTCGGTGCCGTTGGCCAGCGTGATGACGGTGACGCCGTCCGCCGTCACCGCCTGCCGGGCAGCGGCCCCGTCCTGCGACGCAGCCTCAAGGGTAAATGCGGCAATATCGGCCTTGGAAAGCACCGGCCGCTCGTCGTCCTGCGGATCGGCGGTGGCAAACGGCACGGCCGCCAGGCACAGCAGAACGACGAACAGGCCAAGCCAGCGGCGAGAGATGACGGCCATGTTGGCAAATGCATACGCAGGCATGGCATGTCCCTCCGTTCCGGTCGGTACGCGTGATGGTGCAAGCACCCTCAGTTAGACAAGCCGGCAGCGGGAAATTTCCACGCACAGACGACAAAAAGGGGCCTTGCGGCCCCTTCTTGATCTGCCACAAACCAACTATTTAATGCAGCTTGACCTGCGGCGTGCTGCGCTTGATCAGGAAGCGGCCCATGGCCATGACGGCCGTGCGCACGGTGCCCAGCACGGCGTTGTGGTGCATCAGGTGCAGGCTGACGTACATCATGCGCGCGATAAAGCCTTCGACGAACCAGCTCAGGCCCTTCAGCGAGCCCATCAGGGTACCCACCGAGGTGGTGCGGCCGAACGATACGAGCGAACCGTAGTCCAGGTATTCATAGGGCTTGGTTTGCGGCGGCTTGCCCTTCGCTTGCAGCAGGAAAGTTTTCAGCAGGTAATCGGCTTGCTGGTGGGCGGCCTGGGCGCGTGGCGGCACCGGCTTGCCGTCCGGCCCCATGCAAGCGGCGCAATCGCCCAGCGCGTAGATATTTGCATGGCCCTGCACATTGAGCATGCCCGTCACTTCCAGCTGGCCGGCGCGGTTGGTCGGCAAGCCCAACGTGGCCAGGAATTCGGGCGCGCGGATACCGGCTGCCCACACGCAAATGTCGGCCGCATAGCTGGTGCCGCTGGCCACCGTCACCTTGTCGGCTTCGATCGTGGTGACGCGCGTATCGGTCACCACGCTGATGCCATGCTGGTGCAGCAACTTCGAGGCGGCAATCGAGACGCGCTCGGGCAGCGGCGCGAGAATGCGCGGCGCCCCTTCGAGCAGGGTGATGCGCACATCCTTGATGGCGTTGAGATTCTGAAAACCATACGCGGCATACACGCCGCTCGCTTCGCGCAATTCGGCCGCCAGCTCGACGCCCGTGGCGCCGCCGCCGATGATGACGATATCGACGCCGGGATGGCCCGCATCGCCCTGGCGCTGCTCGGCCATGGCCAGCAGTTTCAGCAGGGTCAGACGGAATCGTTCGGCGTCTTCCGTGGCATTGAGGGAAATCGTGTTTTCCCTGGCACCCGGCACGCCGAAGTAATTCGAGGTGCTGCCCACGGCCAGCACCAGCTGGTCGTAGCTGACGGTGCGCTGTGGCAAGAGCTGCTCATCCTTGTCCGTGGCGATGGCGCCCACGGTGAGGCTGTTCGAGGCCGCGTCGAGCGCGATCAAAGGACCATAGACATAGGTAAAACCATTGTCATGCGCCAGCATCTGGTAAGACAGGCCCTCCTGGTGTATATCCAGGGTGCCGGCCGCCACCTCATGCAGCGACGGCTTCCAGATATGGTACAGGCGGCTGTCGACCAGGGTCACCTGGCCGGGGCCGAGCTTGCGGCTGAGTTTGCAGGCCAGTTCCAGACCGCCTGCGCCTCCCCCTACGATAACGATTTTACTATGCAAAGATCCTCCTGTTTATCAATCCCGGTGCCCGTTGCCGTTGCCGTTGCCGTGACCATTGCCATTGCCTCGGCCCGGCTTGTTGTCATGCTTGTCGCGCTTGTCATCATGCTTGTCAAAGTGCTTGTCGTGCTTATTGTCATGACGGCCGCGGTCGCCGTAATCGGGACGGCCATGGTCGCCATGCTGCTGGCGATAGCGGGGCGCATATTGGTTGTTATACCAACTATCTTGGACGAAATAGACCTCTTGGTTACAGGCATTATACTTGCGGCAGTGCTTGGACCAGTGCTTGGCATGGCCGGGCGGCACGCGCAGGTAGATGGGACGGGCCGAATAGTATTGCGGGCGCTGCACGATGACGGGCTGGGCATAGATCAATTGCGGCGCGGGATAATCGCCGATGTCGAGACGTCCGTAAAAGCCGGGCTGGCCGACGGTGACGGAGACGCCGACCTGGGCAACAGCGGCGGTAGCGGCCGACAGCAAGACAGCGGCAAGAATCAGGGTTTTCATGGTGACACTCCTTTTAGTTATGCCGTCATTGTAGACCTTGTGTGACCAACTGTTTGTTCGCAAGGACACATAAGGAATCTCGTCGCAATCTCACCACAGCTTGCCCAAGGGCACGACCAGCCCGCTGAACAGCGACCAGTCCGGCGACGCCGCCGTCAAGCCGCGCGCCATGCCGATGTCGATGGCCAGCCGTGGCGTGGGGCTGTAAGTGGCCGCCAGCAGCAACTGCGCCGTGGCCGGCGCGCCGCGCAAACGCGTGCCCGACACTTCCGCCGTGGCGCCCCAGCGTTCACTGACGGGTGTGGAAAAGGAAGTGGCCCAGCCCGCTTGCACCCTGCCCGTACCAGGGTCGGAGGCCCCCAGACGCGTGGCGTTCAGGTTGGCGTCCATGTGCACGGCGCCCAGGTCGCGGCTGACAATGCCGTTCAGCGACACGTCGCTCTTGCCGCTGCCGATGCTGTCCTTGGCCGTGGGTAACTTCCAGCCCAGTTCCAGGCCCAGCGCCGTGGCGCTGTCGAGCAAAAAGGCGCGCTTGAGCACGACGGTCGTGTCGCCCACGCCCGTCTCGCGCCGGCCCGCGTCATCGCGCGCGCGCACGAACCCCTCGCCTTCGAGCAGCACGCCCCATTCGGGCGTGAACGCCAGCTTGAACGCGTATGGCAGGCTGGCGCGGCGCGCATCATCCGTTTTGGACAGCAAGCCGCCGGCCTCGAATTCCAGCTGGCCTGGCACGGGCAGCTGGGCGGGACTGGCCACGGAAGGCCGGTAAGGCAGGACGGGATCTCCCTGCTGCGCCTGCGCCAATGGCGCCAGCGAGACCAGCAACAAGGAGCAACATAACAGCGGCAGGGATGGAAACGGCATGGAAGACCCGGAAGTGGCAAACGCGCAATAGCGACAGCCTACCACCACCGCGCCGATTGCGCCCGAACCCGCCCCATTTCAGGCCAGGCGCCGCACGCCCTGCCTGGTGGCGGGCGCCGGCCGGCGCAGCGGCGTGACATTGCTGGCCGGCGCCACGGCCAGCTGTTGCGCCTGGGCATGCAGGCGGAACACGCCGACCAGTTCCGTCAGGATCTGCGCCTGGTCTTGCAGCGATTCGGCGGCGGCCGCCGCCTCTTCCACCAAGGCCGCGTTCTGCTGCGTCACCTGGTCCATTTGCAGGACGGCCTGGTTGACTTGCTCGATGCCGGCGCTCTGTTCGGCGCTGGCGGCCGTGATTTCCTGCATGATGTCGGCCACCTGGCGCACGCTGGCGACCACTTCATCCATCGTCTTGCCCGCGTCATGCACGAGCCTGGAACCGATTTCCACCTGCTCGACGGAGTCGCCGATCAGGGTCTTGATTTCCTTGGCGGCACTGGCAGAACGTTGCGCCAGGTTGCGCACTTCGGCCGCCACGACGGCGAAACCGCGCCCCTCCTCGCCCGCCCGGGCCGCTTCCACTGCTGCGTTCAAGGCGAGGATATTCGTCTGGAAGGCGATGCTGTCGATGACGCTGATGATGTCGACGATCTTGCGCGAGGAGGCATTGATCGAATCCATCGTCTGCACCACCTGCCCCACCACGGCGCCGCCCTTGCCGGCCACATCGGATGCGGCGCCGGCCAGCGCATTGGCCTGGCGCGCGTTATCCGCATTCTGCCGCACGGCCGAGGTCAGCTGCTCCATCGACGATGCCGTCTCTTCCAGCGAACTGGCCTGTTCTTCCGTGCGCGATGACAGGTCGAGATTGCCCTGGGCAATTTCACTGGAGGCCGTATGGATGGTGTCCGTACCCGCACGCACCTGGCTGACGATGCCCACCAGCTTGTCGCGCATGGCTTTCATGGCAAACAGCAGGCTGGTGCTGTCATGGCTGGCCGTGCGGATATCGATGGTCAGGTCGCCCTCGGCGATGGCGCCCGCGATCCTGACGGCATACGCCGGTTCGCCGCCGAGCTGGCGCGTCAGTCCGCGCGTGATCAGCGCGCCCAGCGCCAGGCCGGCCGCCATGCTGCCCAGCACCAGCGCGATCATGAAGCTGCGGCTGGCCTGGAACACGCCGGACGCCTGCTCGGCCGCCGCCTTGGCGCGCTCTTCTTTCTGCAGCGACAATTTATCCAGCACATCGTCGAGCTCATCAGCATGCTGGCGCGTCTTGGCCATCAGCGCGGTCAGCTGCGCACTGCGTTGCGCCAGCGGCTCGGCCGCGGCCAGCGCCAGCGACTGCTGCAGGGTGCTCACATATTCGGTTTCAACGGTGGCGAAGCGGGCAAACAGCTCCTTGGCGGCCGGCGTGACGAACAGCGGCCGCGCCTTGGCCAGGTTGCTCTTGTTCTCTTCCAGGTATTTGGCGATGTCGGCCTGGCGTCCCGCGCGCTCTTCGCTGGTGGTCGCCAGCAGAAAATTGCTGCGCGCGCGGCCCACCTTGATCAGGGCGATATTGGCTTCCTTGATGTACGACAGGCCCAGCAACTCATTGTTGTACATCTGCCCCGCCATGGTGTCGATCTTGCCCATGTTGAAGATGCCGATGCCGGCCACGATGGCCCCCATCAGCGCCACGCAAAAGAAGGCCGCGAGCAGGCGCGTCCCCACCTTCATTTGATTCAACATGTTTCCTCCCAGGCAAGATGGTAGCCAATAATTCAAGCGTATGACTTGAATATAAGGAAAAAACAGTCACTAAAATGCTCGAATTGTCACTAACCAACAATTCCTTGATTGTAAGCAACATGCCCCGGGGCTTGCCGTGCTAGCAAGCCCCGGGGGAGGCGTCAATGCCCGCTGTGCCCGCCTGGTTTGCGCACCGTCATCTCGACGCCGCCTTGCGCCGCCGCTTTGCCTGTACCCTGCCCGCGCACCGGTTCCGGCAAGGCGCCCGTCCATTCATAGGCCAGCGTGCCGGCCGGATGCTTGTACCAGCCCGGATCGCGGTAATCGCCCGGTTTCTGCTCCTTGCGTACCTTGACCGTGGTAAACATGCCGCCCATGCCGATGGCGCCGAACGGGCCGTCGCCGGCCATCATCGGCAAGGTATTGTCGGGAATCGGCATCTGCATGTCGCCCATGTCGGCCATGCCCCGCTCGCCCATCACCATGTAGCCGGGCACGAGCTGGTTGATCTTCGCCGCCACGCCCTGATGGTCGACGCCGATCATGGTCGGCACGTCGTGCCCCATGGCATTCATCGTGTGGTGCGACTTGTGGCAGTGGAAAGCCCAGTCGCCGAGGTCCGTTGCGGTAAACTCCACGGCGCGCATCTGGCCCACGGCCACGTCCGTGGTGACTTCGGGCCAGCGCGATTCGGGGCGCGTCCAGCCGCCATCCGTGCCCGTCACCTCGAATTCATGGCCATGCATGTGGATCGGGTGGTTGGTCATGGTCAGGTTGCCCACGCGCACGCGCACCTTGTCGCCCTGGCGCACGACCATGGGGGCTATGCCGGGGAAGACGCGGCTGTTGAAGGTGAACAGATTGAAATCCGTCATGGTCATGATCTTCGGCGTGTAGCTGCCGGGATCGATGTCGTAATTGCTGAGCAGGAAGACGAAATCGCGGTCCACCTTCATGAAATTCGGGTCTTTCGGGTGCGTCACCCAAAAGCCCATCATGCCCATGGCCATCTGCGTCATTTCATCGGCATGCGGGTGGTACATGAAGGTGCCGGGCCGCTTGGCGACGAATTCATAGACAAAAGTCTTGCCGGGAGGAATGCCCGGCTGGGTCAGGCCCGTGACGCCATCCATGCCGTTGGGCAAGCGCTGGCCATGCCAGTGCACGCTCGTGTGTTCCGGCAATTTGTTGGTGACGAAGATGCGCACGCGGTCGCCCTCCACCACTTCAATCGTCGGCCCCGGCGACTGGCCGTTGTAGCCCCACAGATTGGCTTGCATGCCGGGTGCCAGTTCGCGCACGACGGGTTCGGCCACCAGATGAAATTCCTTGACGTTGTTGTTCATGCGCCAGGGTAAGGACCAACCGTTGAGGGTGACGACGGGGTTGTAGGGACGCCCGTTTGGCGGTGGCGGCGGCGCCTTGGTATCGGCACCGGCCATGCTGACGGCTTCCGGCAACGAGGCCGCACCGACTCGGCTGACGGCCGCGGCGCTGAGGGCGACGGCGCCCGCATTCATGAAAAAATTTCTACGTGTAATCATCATTATTCCTTCTCGGCTGGGCCGCTGCCATTGATGGCCGACTGCAAAGTTGTTTGGGCGATCCAGAAATCGCGCTGGGTCTCGATGGCGCCGTTCACGCTGGCGACCTGTTCGCGCGCGTCGGCCAGCAGCTCGAACACGCTGGCCAGCATGCCGTTGTAGCGCAGCAGCACTTCATGCGAGATCGTCTTGCGCAGCGGCACGACCTCATCGCGGTAGTGGCGCGCCAGGTCGTAAGCCGTGCGGTAGCTGGAATAGGCCTCGCGCACTTCGGAGCGGGCTTTGACAGCCGCGCCCGCCGTGCGCTGCAGCGATTGCTCGTACAGCGCTTGCGCCTTGGCATTGCGCGCCGAACCCCAGTCGAACAGGGGCAATTCCAAGGACACTTCGTAACCGTTTTCACGCGGCGCCTCGCTGCTGCTCTTGTTGGTATAGCCCACGTCGAGCACGTTGACGAATCCCGTCACTTTGGACAAGCCCAGCGCGCTGGCCGTGGCGTGCGCGTCGAGTTTCGCGCTTTGCACGTCGAGGCGCTGCTCCATCGCCTGCGCCTCGATATTGCCGGCGTCCACCGCCTGGGCCGGCAAGTCGGGCAGGCGCGGCGGCAAAGTAAAGCCGGTCTGCTTGCCCCACAGGCCCAGCAAGCGCGTCAGGTGCTCGCGCGTCACCAATGCCTGGTGGCGCGCGCGGGCCAGGTCGCTGACGGCGTCCGCATAAAACACTTGCTGGCGCGCCTGGTCGAGGCGGCTCCAGTTGCCCGCCTGCCGCAAGCGCGTGGCCAGTTCCGCGCCCGCCTCGGCCGACAGCAGCGCGCGCTGCATGAACTGTTCCGTCTGCACGGCGGCGACCGCATTGAAGTAGGCGCGGCGCGTGTCCGACGCCAGCTGCACGGCGCTGCTGGCCGCCTGCAGCTTGGCTTGCTCGAAGCGGCCCCGCTCGATGTTCACGCGCATCGGCATGGTCAAGAGGCCCGCCAGGTCGAAGCTGACGCCGCGGTCGATTTCATTGCCGTGGCTGCCGTGCGAGCGGCCAAACGACAGGCCGGGATTGCGCAAGCGCCCCGCCTGCACCAGGTCCGCCTCGGACGCGCCCAGTTCGGCCAGCGCCACTTTCATGCCGTGATTGTTCATCAGGGCGATGCGCACGGCGCTGTCGGCGTCCAGGGGCTGGGCCAGCAATTGCGCCAGTTTTTCCTCGCCGCCCTCGCCGGCCAGCGCCGCGGGCGCGCCCGTGCGGACGTCGGCCAGCGTGGACACCGTCCGCATGCCGCCATCGGGGCTGAAGCTGGCGCAGCCACTGAGCAGCAGGACGGCCGCCAGCGCCAGCGGCGTGAGGCAAGTTGATTGTGTGAAACGTGCCATCTCAATGTCCTTCATGCTGGTGGTGCTGATGTTGCGGGGCGGGCTTGGCATCGGGCTTGGGGCCGGGTTTTTCCATCGGCATCTTGTGCCCTTCCATCTTGTGGCCATCCATCTTCATCATGCCCATGTGGCCGCCGGCCTTGCCGACTTTGTCGTTGACGGCGCGCCAGGTCTGGTCGGGCGTGGCATCGTCCTCGGCGGCGGGACGGTAGCCGGCGAAGGCGGAACGATAGGTGGTGGCCGGCACGGACGCTTGCGCCTCTTGCGGGGCGGGCTTGGGCTGGGACTGAGCGGCGGCGGCCAGCGGCAGTACAGCCAGCGCGAGGCTGAATAATTGTTTCATGGTATTCCTTGAATGACAGAGTATGGCGCGGCGGGCGCGCAGGTGGAACGTGAAGGCGCGGCGAGCACGGCCGCGATGGACGTGCAAGGACCGCACCGCCAGGTTCAACGGGCGGTCAGGCGGAGTGCGTGCTTCTCGGGGGACGTTCGGGACCAGGCGGGATATGCCCGGCGAACAGGGAATC
The DNA here is from genome assembly GCF_002813325.1 of Janthinobacterium sp. 64. NCBI lineage: Bacteria > Pseudomonadati > Pseudomonadota > Betaproteobacteria > Burkholderiales > Oxalobacteraceae > Janthinobacterium > Janthinobacterium sp. 64. Next base: position 1,582,697 of record NZ_PHUG01000001.1, read on the forward strand.
GGGCGCCAGCGCCGGTGGCGGCGCGCGCAGGGTCAGGGCGCGCAAGGCGGGCATGCCGGGCGGCGCCGTGGCGCCCACGGTGCAGGCACCATGGTTGCTGCAATCGTGGCCATGCTGCATGGCGCCGCCATCGTCCATGCCCATTGTCATCGGCTGGTCCGCCATGTGCATGCCGGCCATGTCGCTCATGTCATGGCACTGGGGTGCCTGAATTGCCTCGACGGCGAGCGTGACCGCGACTGCCAGCTCGTCCACGCAGCAGCTGCGCATGGCCGACGCAAAGCCCTGCATGGGCAGCGTGACGGCCAGCAGCCAGAGCAGCGAGCGGGCGAGTGAGCGGAAAAAGGCACGGTTCATGGCAGGACTATAAACCTTCCCACGCGAGGAAGGTCAAGTCTCTATTTGCGCACATAGCCGTGCGTCAGCCAGATGACGTACACGCCATAATATCCCTGCCCTTCGAACAGGGCCTGGCCATCGGCAAAAGTCACTTTCTGCACTTCATTGATGGTGAAATACGCTCGGCCATCGGCCGCCTCGATGTCGCCCCAATGGCGCGCGCGCGGTGGCCGGTAGCCGCTGGCGCGCCCAATGGCGGCCAGCAGGTCGCAGATCATGAAGTCGAGCAACATATCGGCCAGCAGCGGCCGGTGCCCCGCCAGCATGGCAGTGATGTCGGGGTAGCCCGCTTCCTTGAGTTCGGGCAAGTCGCTTTCCTCGCACTGCAAGTCGTCTTCACGGCAAGTCTGGATAAAACTGTTGAACGGCTCGTCGAGCAGGCCCGCCAGCGCCGCTTCCGGCACGCTCAGGCGGAACGGGTGCAGCGGCAGCGCGCAGCGCTGGCCATAGTTGAGTTCGCGGCAGCCGAGCAAGGCCAGCGGGTGCGGCTGGCCACCGACCTCGCAGCCGATACCCGTCAGCTGCCCATCCCCGCTGCCCGCATCAGCAGGCGCATCGCCCACGCGGCCAGGCCCAGGGTGGTCACGCTGACCAGCCAGATGCCGGCCAGCCACGCCAGTCGTTTCCGCCATGATTGTTGTCCCTGTTCAAATTGTTTCATCAGTGATAGCCATCTTCCGGCAAGACTTTGCCACGAAACACATAATATGACCACACCGTATACATCAGGATCACGGGGATGATGAACAGCGCGCCCACCAGGGTAAAACCCTGGCTTTGCGGCGGCGACGACGCCTCCCATATCGATACCGACGGCGGGATAATGTTGGGCCACACGCTGATGCCCAGGCCGCTGTAGCCGAGAAAGATCAGCGCCAGGGTCAGCAGGAAAGGCGCCGTCTGGCGCCCGCGCCGCAGGGAGCGCAGCAGCAGCCAGCTGGCACCCGTCACCAGCAGCGGCACGGGCAGGAAGCAGAACAGTTGCGGCAGCGCGAACCAGCGCGCGGCGATGGCCGGATCGACCAGCGGCGTCCAGGCGCTGATGATAGCGATCACGCCCAGCAGCAGCCACACCAGCGTGCGCGTGATGCGGCCCGCGCGCGCCTGCAGGCTGCCCTGCGTCTTCATGATCAGCCAGGTGCTGCCCAGCAAGGCATACGCCACCACCAGCCCCGCACCCGTGAACAGCGAGAACGGCGTAAGCCAGTCCAGCGCGCCGCCCGCATAGCTGCGGTTGACGACCTGCATGCCCTGGATATAGGCACCCAGGGTCACGCCCTGGAAAAAGGCGGCCGCCACCGAGCCGCCGATGAAGGCCTTGTCCCACACATGGCGCTCGTGCTCGCGCGCCTTGAAGCGGAACTCGAAGGCCACGCCGCGGAAGATCAGGCCCATCAGCATGAAGCTGAGCGGCAGGTAGCAGGCGCTGAGCACCACGGAATAGGCGAGCGGAAAGGCCGCCAGCAGGCCCGCGCCGCCCAGCACCAGCCAGGTTTCATTGCCATCCCAGACGGGCGCGACCGTATTCATCATCACGTCGCGCTCGCTCTTCTCGTGGAAAAACGGATACAGGATGCCGATGCCCAGGTCAAAGCCATCCATCACCACATACATCATGATGCTGAACAAGATAATAATGGCCCACAGTAGTGGCAGATCAATGCCCATGCGAATTTCCTCCTTGTGCTGCAGACAGTGGCCGCGCCGGTGTACGTTGCTGGCCCGGTCCGCCTTGCTCGACGCGCTCGCCTTCATGCGGCTGCGGCCCCACGCGGATCAAGCGCAGCAGGTAGCCGATGCCCGTGCCAAAGACGGCAAAATAGATGATGACAAAGAACACCAAGGTGATGCCCAGCTGGGTGGCGCCGTGCGCCGAGACGGCGTCTTGCGTGCGCAGCAAGCCGTGCACGGTCCACGGCTGGCGGCCGACCTCCGTCGTGTACCAGCCGGCCAGCATGGCCACCAGCCCGCTGGGGCCCATCCACAAGGCGCAGCGCAGGAACAGGCGCGAGCGCCACAGGGTGCCGCGCCAGCGCAGCCACGCACTCCAGATGCCCAGCGCGATCATCAGCATGCCCAGCCCCGCCATGATGCGGAAAGACCAGAACACGACGGCGGAAGGCGGCCGGTCGCGCGGCGCGAATTCCTTCAAGGCGGGAATCGTGCCATTCCAGTCATGCGCGAGGATCAGGCCGCCCAGGCGCGGAATTTCCACCTTGTACAGGGTTTCCTCGCGCGCCATGTCGGGCCAGCCGAACAGGATCAGCGGCGTGCCCTCGTCGCCCTTGTTTTCCCAGTGGCCTTCCATGGCGGCCAGCTTGGCCGGCTGGTGCGCCAGCGTGTTCAAGCCATGCAGGTCGCCGATCACGGCCTGGATGGGCGCGACGATCAGCAGCATCGACAAGCCCATGCTCATCATCTTGCGGATGGCCGCGTTGTCGTTACCGCGCAGCAAGTGCCAGGCGGCCGATGCCACCACCAGCAGGGCCGTGGCGAGGAAGGCGGCCACGCTCATGTGCAGCAGCCGGTACGGGAACGAGGGATTGAAGATGACGGCCAGCCAGTCCACGGGCACGACCCTGCCGTCGATGATTTCATGGCCTTGCGGCGTCTGCATCCAGCTATTCGAGGCGATGATCCACGTGGCGGAAATCAAGGTGCCCAGCGCCACCATGGCCGTGGCGAACATGTGCAGGCCTGGCCCCACGCGGTGCCAGCCGAACAGCATCACGCCGAGGAAGCCCGCCTCCAGGAAGAAGGCCGTCAGCACTTCATAGGCCAGCAGCGGGCCCGTGATGCTGCCCGCGTAATCGGAAAAGAAACTCCAGTTGGTGCCGAACTGGTAAGCCATGACGAGGCCGGAAACGACGCCCATGCCGAAATTGACGGCGAAAATCTTCGACCAGAAGTGGTACAGGTCGCGGTATACGCCCTCCTGCGTGCGCAGCCACGCCGCCTCCAGCACCGTCAGGTAACTGGCCAGGCCGATGGTGATGGCAGGAAAAATGATGTGAAACGAGATGGTGAAGCCGAACTGGACGCGCGCCAGTTCCAGTGCAGTGAGCCCTAGCATATAACAGCCTTCCCGACGCCTTGCGTCTGTGTTTTACCCAGGCCTCCACTCTAGGCTTTGCCGGCAAAACATAACAGACTCAGAAATCAGAGAAAACATAGGATCAGTTTGACGTTTTCCGAATGACAAGGTCAATCTGAGCCGGCGCAAAAACGCCTCAGGCAGGCTCGGCGAGGCCCACGCGGTTGCGGCCGTTTTCCTTGGCCACGTACAGGGCCGCGTCGGCCGCCAGCAGCACGGCGTCCGCACCGAGCACCTTGCCCGCCCCCTGTTCCGACGACACGACACCCAGCGACACCGTGACGGGACCGGCGCCGGGGATCTCGGCGGCGGCCACCCGGGAGCGCAGGCGCTCGGCCACCTGCAGCGCCACGTCGAGGTCGGCATCGGGCAGCAGCATGATGAATTCATCGCCGCCATTGCGGCACAGCACGTCGGCATCGCGCGAGCAGGCGCGCATCAGTTGCGCCAGGCGCAGGATGACTTCATCGCCCACCGCATGGCCCCACTGGTCATTGACTTGCTTGAAATGGTCGATGTCGATGGCGATGACGGAAAACGGCCGCGCCTGCGCCTGCCAGGCATCGAGCGCCGCCGCCATGCCGCGCCGGTTCGACAGTCCCGTCAGCGGGTCCGTCTGCACGTCGAATTTCAGCTTGCCGATCTTTTGCTGCAGCAAGGACATGCCCACCAGCAAGGCGCGCTTGATCTGCGCCGCTTCCAGATACCAGGCGCGGATGCCGCCGATGCGCTCGGACATGCCGGGCGCGTCCATGCGGCTGGCGCTTTCGGCCAGTTGCACCAGGGGCCGTGAAATGAGGCGCGCCAGCCACCAGATGAACGGCAGGCTGAGCAAGGCAATGGGCAAGGAATGCCACAGGGTGCTGAGCATCAGCTGGTTCAGCGGCGCCAAAGTGGCGGCCGTGGGCCGCTGGGCCACGATGCCCCAGCCCGTTGACGGCAGCACGGCATAGCCGGCCAGCATGTCCGTGCCCCGGCTGTTGACGGTGCTGCCGCTGCCGCTTTCCTGGCGCAGGATGGCGTCGATCACGGTATTCCTGCCGGCCACTTCGCCGACCCGCAAAGGATCGGGGTGGTACAGCAGGCGCCGGCTCTGGTCGACCACATATAAATACGAACCATCGCGGTAGTAATGCTGTCCCAGCAAGGTAAACAGGATGTTTTTCTGCTTCAGGTAAATCGAACCGCCCACATAGCCCAGATAGCGTCCGCCGTGATCGAACACGGGATGGGAAATGAAGACCACCAGGTTGCCCACCGACGACATATACGGCCGGGTGATCAGCGGGCGGCGTTCGCGCAGCGCCAGGCGCGCCCCTTCCGAAGCCAGTTGGCTGTTCTGCAGGGCCAGCGTCTCGGGCGACACGCCCAGCACCTTGCCCTGCGCATCGACGATCAGGACGGAATTGAAGCTGTTGGTCTGCCCGCGCAAGCGTTCGACTTCCATCTTGAGGGCAGCCGGATCGTCAAAATGCCGGGGCAGCTGTTCGGCGCTGTAGGCCAGCTGCTGGCGCGTCGCCAGCAGGAAGTTTTCCGTGCTGCTGGCCAGTTTCAGCGCATACGCGTAGTTCGCCTCCAGGGTCGTATCGATCAGCAACTGGCGCTGCACCTGATACGTGGCATAAAAGCTGTTAGCCAGGGAGATCACGGCGCTGGTAAACGCCACCAGCACGATCAGACGGCGCAGATTGATGCGCAACAGAGGTTGCGCCACAGGTTGAAGCGGCATGGAGGGGACGGGGCAGCGTAGGAATGCGCCTGAAAAAAACGCCCATTATACATGTCCATACAGCAACAAAGTGCCATGAACAACGGTTTATTGCCCCATTTGTCCCCACCCGACAAGCCTGGGCCATTCAGGCATGCACGGCGTGCTTGCGTACCCAGTCCGCGTAGCGCTGCATCCAGCCCTGGAAGAAACCCAGGCTGGCCGGACCGATGCCGCCATGCTCGTCGAACAGGCCATCCTTGGCCTGGATGAACATCTCGGGCTGGTTCAGCAGCGGCACGTCCAGGTAAGCGAGCACATTGCGCAAATGCTGCTGCGCCAGCGCCGTGCCCGTGGCGCCGACGGACACGCCCAGCACGGCGCCCGGCTTGCCGCCCCACACGCTCTGGCCATACGGACGCGAACCGTGGTCGAGGGCGTTTTTCAGCACACCGGGGATCGAGCGGTTGTATTCGGGCGTCAGGAACAGCAAGGCTTGCGAGGCAGCGATTTCCGATTTCAGGCGCAACACCTGTTCGGCCTGCGCGCCATCGTCATCCTGGTTGTACAGCGGCAAGTCGCCGATCTCAATGTGCTTGAAGGAAAACTCGGGCGGCGCCAGCTTGATGATGGCGTCGGCCAGCTTGCGGTTGAAGGAATCCTTGCGCAGGCTGCCGACGATGATTGCGACTTGATATTGGCTCATGAAAATCCCCGATGATGGTTGAAAAAAAGCCCTGAGGTGCGATGCACGTCAGGGCTATCTTGCCACACAATCATCGGTTTTGCGCTGCCTTAGCGTGCGAAACCAGCGCACCTGAAAAAATGCTCAGGGCTAGGCGCCTTGCCGAAGACAGTACGAATGTACGGCAAGGCAAGGCAACAACGCCATGGGCGTTTTGGCAGGTGCGCTAACGTGCCAATCCCTGGTATTCGCGATAATAGCGCCCGCCCAGATTGGTCAATACCTCGTAGCCGATGGTATTGGCCATGGCCGCGACGGCATCGACCGGGTGTTCCGCGCAAATCAGGTCGACCAGGCTGCCCGGCACGACGCGCTCTTCGGCGATGGCGCTGACGTCCAGGGTGATGGAATCCATGGAAATAGCGCCGATCTGCGGCACTTTCACGCCATCGACGATGGCCAGGCCCTGGTTGCTCATGCTGCGCAGCCAGCCATCGGCATAGCCGACGGAAACAGTGGCCACCTGGCGCGGCTCGCTGGCCGTGTAGCGGCGGCTGTAGCCCACGTGGTCGCCGGCGGCGATCGTGCGCGTCTGCAGCACCTTGCCTTGCAGGCGCACCACGGAGCGCAGGGGATTCGGTTCGCCGCCCTGCGGCCCGATGCCGTACAGGGCCGCGCCTGGGCGCACCAGGTCGAAGTGATAGTCGGGCGACAAGAAGATGCCCGAGGAATTGGCCAGGCTGGCGCGGTACTGCGGCAAACGGGCGCGGATGGCGATGAAACGGGCCAGCTGCTCGCCATTCATGGGGTTGCTGCGCTCGTCGGCGCACGCCAGGTGGCTCATGAGGTAGCGTACGTTGATGCCATCGAGAAAGTGTGCATCCAGCAGCCAGGCGTCGATTTCCTGCGGCGACAGGCCCATGCGCGACATACCCGTGTCCACCTGCACGATGGCGTCCAGGGTTTTCCCCAATGCCTTGGCATGCGCGCGCCAGCCAGCCACCTGCGGCTCGCTGTTGAGCACTGGCGTCAAACCATGGGCCGTGAATTCGCCTTCCGTATCGACGGGCGGGCCGTGCAGCACGAAGATGGCCGCGTCCGGCGCCACGTGCGGGCGCAGGCTGATGCCCTCTTCCAGATGCGCCACAAAAAAGTGCCGGCAACCTTCTTCATACAGGGCCGCGCCCACTTGCGCGGCGCCCAGGCCATACGCGTCGGATTTGACGACGGCCGAGCAGGCAGCCGGGTGCGCCTTGTCGCGCAGCAAGCGGTAGTTGGCGCGCACGGCATCGAGGTCCACCGTCAGGATGGCGCCGCTACGTTCCTTTGGAGGCATGCTGGCCGCCATCTCAGGCTCCCGCGTATTGCAGTTTGCCCTGGCCCTGCGCGCCGCTGTAGCGGCTGACGGACAGGTCGTCGGCCAAAATCGCCGGCTTTTTCGACGACATCAGGTCGGCCAGCAATTGCGCCGAGCCGCAGGACATGGTCCAGCCCAGGGTGCCGTGGCCCGTGTTGAGGAACAGGTTGCGCAGCGGCGTGCGGCCGACGATCGGCGTGCCGTCCGGCGTCATCGGGCGCAAGCCCGTCCAGAAAGTCGCTTCCGCCGTGTTGCCGCCGCCGGGGAACAGGTCGTTGACGACCATTTCCAGGGTTTCGCGGCGGCGCGGGTTCAGGTTCAGGTTGTAGCCGGCGATTTCCGCCATGCCGCCCACGCGGATGCGGTCGTCGAAACGGGTCACGGCAATTTTGTAGGTTTCATCGAGGATGGTCGACACGGGCGCCTTGGCCGCGTTGACGATAGGCACGGTGATCGAATAGCCCTTCAATGGATACACGGGAATATCGAGCAATGGCTTCATGAAACCCGTCGAGTAGGAACCGAGCGCCACCACATAGGAATCGGCCTTGACGATTTCCGCGCCGCACTGCACGCCAGCGATGTCGTCGCCCTGCGTCAGCAAGGCATCGATGGACACGCCATAGCGGAACTTCACGCCCAGCGCCTCGGCCATTTCCGACAGGCGCGTTGTAAACAGCTGGCAATCGCCCGTTTCATCGTTGGGCAGGCGCAGGCCGCCGAACAGTTTATCCTTGACCGCTTCCAGGGCCGGCTCGGCGCGCGACAGCTCGTTGCGCTGCAGTACTTCATACGGCACACCAGCGTCTTTCAACACTTCGATATCCTTGGCGGCGTCGTTGTATTGCTTTTCGGTGCGGAACAATTGCATCGTGCCTTGCTGGCGGCCTTCATAGGTGATGCCGGCCTCGGCGCGCAGCACCTTGAAGCAGTCGCGGCTGTACTCGGCCAGGCGCACCATGCGTTCCTTGTTCACGGCATACGCTTCCGGTGTGCAATTACGCAACATCTGCCACATCCATTTGAGCTGGGCGGCGCTGCCGTCGAGCGAGATGGCCAGCGGCGCGTGGCGCTGCATCATCCACTTCACGGCTTTCAGGGGAATGCCGGGCGCAGCCCATGGCGAAGCGTAGCCGGGCGAGATCTGCCCCGCATTCGCGAAGCTGGTTTCCAGTGCCGGGCCTGGCTGGCGGTCGATGACGGTCACCTCATGTCCTGCCTTGGCCAGATAGTAAGCACTGGTGACGCCGATGACGCCGCTACCCAGAATCACGATACGCATAGTTTCCTCATTATATTTTTTAGGCTATTGCCAGATTAACCGCTATCATATTGGGAAAGAGCCAGTATTTGTTCACGTATAAATCGAGATATTCAGCAATAAATCATGAGAATCCTTAAAGAATCGGCACGTGGCCTCGACAAGCTGGATCGCCACATCCTGCGCATCCTGCAACAGGATGGCCGCATCTCGATGAAAGACCTCGGTGAACAGGTGGGACTGTCGATCACGCCCTGCATCGAGCGGGTCAAGCGCATGGAGCGCGACGGCGTCATCACGGGCTACCATGCCAAGGTGAACCCGGCCGCGCTGGGCGCCAAGCTGCTCGTCTTTGTAGAGATTACTCTCAATCAAAAGTCGGCGTCCGCCTTCGAACAATTCCGCCGCGAAGTGTTGCAAATTCCCGAAGTGCAGGAATGCCACCTGGTATCGGGCGACTTCGATTACCTGATCAAGGCGCGCATCCATGAAATGGCCGAGTACCGCAAACTGCTGGGCGACATGCTGCTGCAGCTGCCCGGCGCCGCGCAATCGAAAAGCTATGTGGTGATGGAAGAAATCAAGGAAACCCTGGCGCTCTCGACCGACGTATTGCAGAGCCGCTAAAGGTAGCACCAGCCAGCACCAAAGGCATCATTTTGTGCGCCTTTGTATAATCTTGTAGCACTTTGCCTGGTTCGCAAGCACACTCCTCTCCTGACATCACGCCCGTCCCCTCTGAGATTGGAAGCAGTGATGCACATTGGGAGTCCGTATGAACACATTGATAAAACTGGCAGCTTCCTGCCTCGCGGGCCTGGCCGTGGCCATGTGCACCGCCAGTGAATACAAAGTCAACCGCGCGCCCGACAATGGCGCCATCTATCAGAACATCAAGGTCGGCAAGACCACCCGCCTCGACCTCGACGCGGCCCTGGGCAATGCCACCGTCGTCAGCTTCGATCCCGGCTATGAAGTCTGGGTCTACAAGAACCAGCTGCAAACCCCCGCGGTAACGCGGCTACTCCCCCTGCTGGGCGAAAAAGGCACGCGCGAAGTGGCCGTCATGTTCGACCAGGCGGGTATCGTCAGGAAATTCCGGATACACGAGCCGCGCAAGTAGGCCGCGCAGGCACGCCACGGGGACGCGCCCGCCGCGTCCTCTTGTTCTACACTGGCGTTTTATGCTCCGGTGCCACCATGCAATTACCCGCAAGCCTCGCCCATATCACGACGGAACAAGACTGGCAACATACGACAGCGTATCCACCGCTCGGATTTATCCCGTTTGCCGAAGGCGCGCTGGGCAATGGCGACACCTTCGGCCTGTACTGGCCCATCGGGCGCGAAGCGAGCGAGCCCATCGTCGTCGAGACCTGGCACGACGAGTGGCGCCTCCAGCCGCACTTTTCCAGCCTGGCGGCCTTCCTGCAAGCCCACGCGGCAGCGGAAGACGAGTATGTCGGCACGCCATCGCTGGCCGACGACCCCGCCTCGCCGCGCGCCGCCTTCCTGGAAGCCAGGGAACAGATCGCGCAGCGCAACCCAGCGGCGGCCATCGCCCTGCTGGAAGCGGCGCTGGCCATCGTGCCCGAATATACGGACGCGCTGGTGCTGCTGCATGGCCAGTATGTGCGTGCGGGAAGAATCGATGCCGCCGTCAGGGTGGCCATCCAGGCCACCATCTCGCCGCCGTCCTTTGGCGGCCCGCCCCTGAAAGCCTTGCAATGGCTGCGCACGCAGGCGGTGCCGGACGGGGAACCTGACCCCATCTGGCGCACCTGCGGGCAGTTTTCGTTCCACTTTGGCGGCAGCAAGGAAAATGGGGATTACCCCGTGCTGCGGGCCGCCATCGACACTTATCTGGAACAAGGCAAGCATGTTGCTGCCTCGACCCTGATGCAGACGTATGCGGAACTGATGAGCGCGGAAACCGTGTCCTTCCAGGAACGCTACGCCTTCGAGCCAGCCGCTTACATTGCGCGGCAAATCGCCGTCAGCGCGCAGCTGCCGCAAGGCAGCCGCGACCCTGCCATGCTATGGTCAGGCGGCCTGGCCTGACTGCTGCCGGAACAGCTTGCGATACGCCGACGGCGACGTCTGCAAGTTGGCCCGGAAATGCTGGCGCAGCGACAACGCCGTGCCGAAACCGGCCTCTTGCGCCACGACATCGATCGAGGCCGCGCTCTTTTCCAGCATGCCTTGCGCATGCGCAAGACGCTGGTTCAGCAGCCATTGCTTGAAGGACGTACCCGTGGCCTGGCGGAAATGGCGCGTAAAGTTGCGCCGGCTCATGGCGGCCTGTTCGGCCAGTGCGTCGATGCTGTGCGCCTGGCCCAGGCTGGCCGTCACGCAGGCCAGCACCTCGGCAAAGCGCCCTTCGCTGCCGGACACGGGCAAGGGACGCGCGATGAATTGCGCCTGCCCGCCCTGGCGGTGCGGCGCCACCAGCAGGCGGCGCGCCACGCGGTTCGCCACCTCGGCGCCCGCCAGCTGGCGCAGCAGGTACAGACAGCAATCGAGGCCGGCCGCCACGCCGGCCGACGTCAGCACGGCGCCATCGTCCACGTACAGCACTTCCCGGTCCACCCTGACCCTGGGATAGCGGGCCGCCAGCCGGTCCGCCATGCCCCAGTGCGTGGCCGCGCTCTTGCCATCCAACAAGCCTGCCTGCGCCAGCGGAAACGCGCCCAGGCACAGGCCCACCATGCGCGCGCCGCGCCCACTGGCCGCCTGCAATGCCGCGACCAGCGGCGCCGCCGCATCGCGGCAATCGTCGTGCCAGGCCGGCATGATGACGATATCGGCGCCTTCCAGCCCTTCCAGGCCGAACTCGGGCGTGATGGAAAAGCCGGCCGCCGTGCGCAACGGTGCGGGATCGGCGGCGCACACGCGCACGTGGAAAGGCGGCAGATCGGCCTCGTCCGTCTGGGCGCCAAACACGAGGCAAGGCACGGACAGGTGAAACGGCGTCATGCCGTCGAAGGCGATCACGGCGATGCACAAGGGAGCGGCAAGGGCAAGAGTAGTAGTCATGGCCCGATTTTATCGCACATAGGCCTTCGGGCCACTTTTTATTTCAATCACGCGGCCTGAGAATGGCGTTATCGAGGAGCTGTTTCCCCTTTCAACCATTCAGGAGTCACGCATGTCCAACACTACCGCCCCGCGCCGCGCCTTGCTCGTCATCGATGTACAAAACGAATACTTCACGGGCGACATGCCCATCGAATATCCATCCGTCGACATTTCCCTGCCGAACATCGTCACCGCCATGGCCGCCGCCCGCGCCGCCGGCGTGCCCGTGATCGTCGTCCAGCACGACGCGCCGGAAGCCTCGCCCATCTTCGCCAGGGGCAGCGACGGCTGGCAGTTGCATCCGCAAGTGGCGTCCTTTGCCGCCGACCACCGCATCAACAAAAGCATGGGCAGCGCCTTTGCGGGCACGGACTTGCGCGCCTGGCTCGATAGCCACGGTATCGACACCCTGACGGTGATCGGCTACATGACGCACAACTGCGACGCGGCCACCATCTACCACGCCGCGCACGACGGCTTGCAAGTCGAGTTCCTGCAAGACGCCACCGGCACCCTGCCCTACGCCAACGCGGGCGGCACGGCCAGCGCCGAGGAAATCCACCGCGTCTTTTGCGCCGTCTTCCACTCGAACTTCGCCGCCGTCGCCAGCACGCAGGACTGGATCGAGGCAGTACGCGAAGGCAAGCCTCTGGAAATAGACAATATTTATCTGTCGAACCAGCGCGCGCGCAAGGCGCAGGCGAACTGACGCGGGTGGGAATGGGCGGGTATCATGCGTCCATTCCCTATTTGATGATGAGCGATGCGAAAATTAATTGTGCTGGGCTCAAGCGCTGTTGGCTTGTTCCTGCTGGCCACGGCGGCCCTGGTGCTGACGGGCCTGAACGACAAACTGGCCTCCGCCGACGTGATCGTCGTGCCCGGCAACACTATCCTGCCTGACGGCACGCCCAGCCCCCGCCTGCAGGCGCGGCTCGACGCGGCGCTGACACAGTTCCAGAAACACAGGGCGCCGCGCATCCTCGTCAGCGGGGCGACGGGCAAGGAAGGTTTTGACGAGGCCGCGTCCATGGCCCGCTACCTGCTCAAGCGCGGCGTGCCGGCTGGCGCCATCATCGAAGATAATCAAGGCTGGACGACGGAAGCCACGGCGCGCAACGCGGCGCAACTGATGCGCCAGCACGGCTGGCAGACGGCCATGGTCGCCACGCAGTATTTCCACGTGCCCCGCTTCCGCCTGGCGTTGCAACGGGCCGGCATCAGCGTGAGCGGCAACGTGCACGCGCCCTACTTCGAGCTGCGCGACCTGTATTCCGTGCCGCGCGAAACGGTGGGTTATGCCGTGTATTTCGCGCGGCCATAAATAGGCACTACTGCGATAGGCACTACTGCGGCCTGCCTGCCAAAGGGCGCTGGCAGGGACGGACATGGCCAGCCAGGATGTTCATCAGCCCTGTGCCAGAACAACAACGGTGGCAAAAGGGCGGGCGGCCATTTCATACTTTCAGATCAGCCAACTCGCCTGTGTAGCGGGAACAAAACTTCGTCGCCGACACATTGATCTGGGAAAATGCCCTGGCGGCACCGACGTCGAGAATGGAATCGCTATATCGATAGCCTTTTTCCCCAGGTATGTTCTGAAAGAAGCGGCCATAGGGGTCTATCATCAAATAGGACTCGGTCATGTCGGCGTTATCCTCCACACGGACGCAATGATCAAGGTGGGCATGGCGCCGGACAAAGGTGTCAAATTGCGCGTCAGACAAGGCCAGGTCATCCGTAATTTTGGGTAGCATGCGCAGGATTTTCCATTTCTCCGGCGCCAGAGTGCCAATCAAGTTGCTCATGTCTTCTTGCCAGTTCAATGCGTTGACGACAGTATTGATCTTTAGCCGAAGCAGGGGATTGATCTGCCGGCCCAAAGCAATCATGTCAACCCAATCAGGCCTCGACAGCGTGCGCAGCTGGCGGTCAACTCGTCCGATATCCAGATTAGTCTTCGCTTCCGAGGAGTCCAGGCTCAGCCCCAATATGGCAAGATGGGGCGCCAGCACTTGCATCAAGGCAGGCGTCAGACGACTGCCATTACTGATAATGGAGGTCTCAAGACCCAATCGCCGGGCATGCCGGATGACGTCCAGCGCTTTCTCGGCATACAGCAGCGGTTCCCCGCCAGCGAGATTGAGCCGCAGCGATGTCCAATGCATGCCGGCCCACAGCGGGTTGCCGGAATTACCAGGTTTAAAAAAACGTCCCACTTCCTCGACCAATGCCTTGATGGCGGCGCCATCGTGTATCAACTCCTGCGTCGAACCGCCATCGTCCCACTTTGCATAGCAATAGCGGCAGCCATAATTACACACTTCGGTAACATGCCAATTGACGACGAGTTCGCGTACGGACATGGTGGGGGTAAGGCTCACGGCACACTCCGGTTGTTTGATCAGTCCTCACGATACCCAGAAAGTTACTCAAAAACCATGAAAAATCCCGCCCCCTCCCCTCGAGATTTGACATTTACAGCGATATCCATGGAAAAGAGGGGGTGGGGACGAGAAGTTTCCGTGACACCAGCACGAGCAACGTGGGAACATTATTGCAATCAAAACAATGAAAGCAAAAAAAACAATGGCAACCATTCCTAGCTTTGAAGCGCTGTTACTTGAAATCCATCAAAGCCTTGATTTAGGTCCCTATTCAAGCAAGGTCAAGGACAAATTCGCCAATCTCGGCATGCGCAACAAAAACCACAAAGACATGGCGGCCAATGTTTGTGGCGCCATCTTTAATAGCCTGGATATGGATGCTGCAGCTTGCCGAGATGCGGTCCTGGGAATGAGCGAATGGGAGGGGTACCACAAGGCTGTTGAACTCAACACATGGACCTCGAATGCAGACCAGCACCAAGTGGTATGGCATCTTCTCGGATACTGCTATGTTCCGGCCTTGGCCCGCAGAATCGCGTTCTGGAATCTCGACGGCGCATTCGACAAGGGAATGCCAGGCGGAGCATTCTGGTTCTTGCCTCACGTCAATATCACCACGGGAACAATGGAGCTGCCTGTGCCTCACGTTGTCGACTGGCTCATCGACCTGCTGGACTGCTCCATCGGCAAGGCAGGCGTCGGGACAGGATTGCCTGGTGACGACAATACCGACAGGGACTCCATCGTCAGGAACTTGCACAACTGGAAAAACGCATCTATCCCGCGCGTCCATTCGATCAATGGATACTTCTCTGACGGCGCCAAACTGGTGTTCAAAGGCGTATTTGAACTTGCAGAAGATCTTGCTGATGACGCCAAGTTTGAAGCGGCCCTCGCCTTCATTCAATTCAGAAATTTATCTGCGGACGACCTTCGCGATCAGATTCCGATGACACAGCCGGGGCGGCTTGAAGCTATCATGGATGAATCGGCCACCGATGAGGAGAAACAGCTTTTCGTGCAGGCACTGTTGACACGCTATGCAAAGCCAGGCATGGCCATGATCCGGCAGCGACTGCGGGTCGCCCGCATGGTGCAGGATGGATACATCAGATTGCTGAAGTTCCTCTGCCCGGGCGTACAGGCCACTTGTACGGACCCGTCTCAGAACAAGCTGCTGCAATTGGCGGGAATCTTCGGCACCGTCTACAATCTGACTGTTGATGCTTGGAAAAATTCCGACACGCAAGATGAGGAAGACATCCTGTTCGAATCACGGCTGGCCCCCTGGGACAAGGCGGACATCTTTCTCTCGATCTTGCCTTCCATTAAAAACGAGCGGCATCTCCCCGTGGCCGACCTGCTGACGCGCCGGTTCGCGAAACTCGCTGATGGCGATGCCCTGGAAGACCTCGTCGCACTCGACATGCACACTGCCACAACCCTTATCGCAAGCAAATGCCGGCGATTGAAGGAAGAGCATGAAGAAAACATGCGATTACACTCCTTGCTGGAGCGGGTCCGTACCGCCTCACCTTGGCGGGCGCTCCAGGGTGAAGCCAGCTATGCCGTCGTCAGCCATATTGCCAATTCGACCACTCCCCCTGCAAAAACCAGGTTGCTGGCGATGCAACGGTTGCGGGAATTAGCGGCAACGCCCGCGGAAATGGTTGGCGCGATTGTCCTGGAACTGGCCGAACTGTTGAATTGCCCTCACACGAACAGGCCAAGCGATGTCCGGCAACAGGTGGAAGCGCTCCTAGCAGATGCCGAAACCAGCGCTGGCCATACGACATGGAAGGCGCCCTTGCTGCAGTACCGCGCCAAGCACTTGCTGGCACAAAACGCGTTCGACGATGCGGCAAAGCTGATGCGGGCAGCACTCGAAGCTTGCAACGATGGAAACTTCGGCACACTGCGCGGTGAAATCGCCAGGGATGCGTTTGCCATCGAAGTTGCCAATCTGGGCCTAATTCCTGCCAACCACGAAAAATACCATCGCAATATGCTTGCCTATGGCATGTTTCAGGGCCAGGTGACATCACTGGAAGACACCGCCGTATGGGTGTCGGAGTATTTCTGGGACGACCTTTACAAGCCCTATCCTGGCATGGAGAGCGTGCAGCCATTGGCAAAAAAACAGGCGGAGGCATTCATCCAGGAAGCGCTTCCTGTCATCATCGAAGGTAACTGGGATGCCTTGAAGCAGTGGATGAAACACCATGCCAAAACGCTCAAACAAGGCACTATCCGTGAGGTGCGCAGCAACACCGTGCTCATGGCGTGGCTGAAGATGCAGGATGAATTTGCAAGACAGCTGCCCATACTGCGTGCTGCGGTCTCTTCCGATCTGCAAGGCGAAATAAGCAAGGTGGAAAAGTTGGTGGCCCATTGGCGCCATGCCATTCATCTGTTGGTTGAAGCATGGCCCAAACAAGTCAACATGGCAGACTTCAAAGGACAGACGCCCTTGATGATGGTGGCCGATGCCAGCGATGAGCAACTGACTCTGGCGTTCCTGAATGCCGGCGCCGATGTGAATGCCCAGGACTACCTGGGACGCACCGCCTTGCATGCGGCGGTTACTGCCCGGTCAAAAAACTGTGTTTCCATGCTGTTGACACATCAGGCGGACACGTCCAGAGTCACCTACGATGAAGCGAACACCGCACTCCATACGGCCGCGCGCATGGGCTACGCCGACATCGTAGCCCTTGTGATCGAACATCATGCACACCTCGTAGCAAAGGAAAACTCGTTTCACCAGACACCGTTGGAATTGGCAAAAAAGATAATGATTGACTTGCCAGGCTTCCGGAATATGATGGCAACACACCATAGGCGCAGCATTGGATCAACACAGGATTTCGATCAAATTATTGCAATGCTGACAGACACTGCATGCGATGATCAGCTCGGCAAAAAGAAAAATGCCAGCTAATCATTCGCTCCAGTCGCGCGAGCGCTCCACGGCCCGCTGCCATTTGTGCAGCCGGCTCAAGCGTTCATCGGCTGCCATGGCCGGCTCGAAACGGCGTCCCACCTGCCACTGGGCGGCGATTTCTTCCTGCGATGCCCAGAAACCCACGGCCAGGCCCGCCAGGTAGGCGGCGCCCAGGGCCGTCGTTTCCGTCACCACGGGACGCACCACGGGCACATTTAATATGTCGGCCTGGAACTGCATCAGCATGTCGTTGCGCGCCGCGCCGCCATCGACGCGCAATTCACTCAAGGCGATGCCCGCATCATCCTGCATGGCGGACAACACGTCGACGTTCTGGTAAGCCACGCCCTCCAGCGCCGCGCGCGCGATGTGGGCCTTGCCCGTGCCGCGCGTGATGCCGATCAGGGTGCCGCGCGCATATGGGTCCCAGTACGGCGCGCCGAGTCCGGCGAACGCGGGCACGAAGACCAGGCCGCCCGAATCGGGCACGCTGGTGGCCAGCGCTTCCACTTCGGACGAGTCGCGGATGATGCCCAGGCCATCGCGCATCCACTGCACGGCCGCGCCCGCAATGAAGGCGCTGCCTTCGAGCAAATAATCGGTTTGATTGGCATCCGTCCCCAGGCTCCAGCCCACCGTCGTCAACAGCCGGTTTTTCGATGGCAAGGGGCGCTTGCCCACGTTCATCAGCATGAAGCAGCCCGTGCCGTAGGTATTTTTCGCCATGCCAGGCTTTAAACACACCTGGCCAAACGTGGCGGCCTGCTGGTCGCCCGCGATGCCGGCAATCGGCACGGAGATACCCAGCAGGTCAACGTGCGTGTGCGCGGCCACGCCGCTCGATGGCACGACGTCGGGCAGCAGCGAGGCGGGAATGCCCAGCAGCGCCAGCAGATCCGTGTCCCACTGCAAAGTATGAATGTTGAACAGCATGGTGCGCGCCGCGTTGCTCGTGTCCGTCAAGTGGGCGCCGCTCATCTTGTAGATCAGCCAGCTGTCGATGGTGCCGAAGGCCAGTTCTCCCCGCTCGGCGCGCGCGCGGGCGCCGGGAACGTTGTCGAGCAGCCATTTCAATTTAGTCGCGGAAAAATAGGCGTCCAGCACCAAGCCCGTCTTTTGCTGGATCACGTCCGCCTTGCCCTGCCCGACCAGCTGCTCGCAATAGGCCGCATTTCTACGGTCTTGCCAGACGATGGCGTTGGCGACGGGCTCGCCCGTGGCGCGGTCCCACAGCACCGTCGTTTCGCGCTGGTTGGTCACGCCGATGGCGGCCACCTCGCTTGCCGCCACGCCGCTGTCGCGCAGCAACTGCTGCAGCACGCCTTCTTGCGAAGCCCAGATTTCGTTCGCGTCATGCTCGACCCAGCCCGGCTGGGGGAAAATCTGGCGAAATTCGCGCTGCGCGCTGGCGTGCGGCCGGCCCGCATGGTCAAACAGGATGGCACGCGAACTGGTGGTGCCCTGGTCTAAAGCAAGTATGTATTTGGTCATGGTCGCTACTACGTCTATACAGTGAAGAGGCACGGGCAAGCGCCCGTGCCCCGGGACAACGGCGGCAGAAGTTTACACGACTACCTTACCTTGCCCTCTTTCCAAGCCTGCAATAATTTATCGTAGGCAATCGTTTCACCCTTCGGCTTTTCATTCGCCAGCTTTTTCCATGGAGCGTGCTGGTCCGACAGATACTGGTTCGGATCGCCCTTGGCATTGAGCTTGGGGGCGCACGCCTTCATGCCGGCACGCTGCAGGCGCGCCATGACCTGGTCCATTTCCTCGGCCAGGTTATCCATGGCGGCCTGCGGCGTTTTTTTCCGCCGTAATGGCCGTGGCCACGTTTTTCCACCACAACTGGGCCAGCTTCGGATAGTCGGGCACGTTGTTGCCCGTCGGCGTCCACGCCACTCTGGCGGGGCTGCGGTAGAACTCGATCAAGCCGCCGTATTCGTTCGCGTGCTTCGTGAAGTAATCGTGGCGGATGTCGGAATCGCGAATAAAAGTCAGGCCGACGATGGATTTCTTCAGCGACACGGTTTTCGACGTGACGAATTGCGCGTACAACCAGGCGGCAGCCTTGCGGTCATCGGGCGTGGACTTGAACAGGAACCAGGAACCGACGTCCTGGTAGCCGTTCTGCATGCCCTCTTTCCAGTACGGGCCGTGCGGCGACGGCGCCATGCGCCATTTCGGCGTGCCGTCCTTGTTCACCACTGGCAAGCCCGGTTTCGTCATGCCAGCCGTAAATGCCGTGTACCAAAAGATTTGCTGGGCGATTTCACCCTGCGCCGGCACGGGGCCCGCTTCCGAGAAATTCATGCCGTTCGCCTGCGGCGGCGCGTATTTCTTCATCCAGTCGATGTATTTCGTCAGCGCATACACGGCCGCCGGCGAATTGGTGGCGCCGCCGCGTGAAACGGACGCGCCGACGGGTGTGCACTTGTCGGCCGCCACCTTGATGCCCCACTCGTCGACGGGCAAGCCATTCGGGATGCCCTTGTCGGCCGCGCCAGCCATCGACAGCCACGCATCCGTGAAGCGCCAGCCCAGGGATGGATCTTTCTTGCCATAATCCATGTGGCCATACACTTTCTTGCCGTCCAGTTCCTTCACGTCATTGGTGAAGAAGTCGGCGATGTCTTCATACGCGGACCAGTTCTGCGGCACGCCCAGCTCGTAGCCATACTTGGCCTTGAACTTGGCTTGCAAATCCTTGCGCGCGAACCAGTCGGCGCGGAACCAGTACAGGTTGGCAAATTGCTGGTCGGGCAGCTGGTACACCTTGCCGTCGGGCGCCGTGGTAAAACTGATGCCGATGAAATCTTTCAGGTCCAGGCCGGGATTGGTAAATTCCTTGCCCTTGGCGGCCATGTAGTCGGACAGCGGCTCGACGGCGCCATAGCGGTAGTGCGTGCCGATCAGGTCGGAATCGGAAATCCAGCCGTCATAGATGCTCTTGCCGGACTGCATGGAGGTTTGCAGCTTTTCCACCACATCGCCTTCCTGGATGATGTCGTGGCGCACCTTGATGCCCGTGATTTCCTCGAAGGCCTTGGCCAGGGTCTTCGATTCGTAGACGTGGGTGTCGATGGTTTCCGAGACCACGGAAATTTCCTTGATGCCCTTGGCTTTCAGCTTGGCGGCCGCATCGATGAACCACTGCATTTCAGCAAGCTGTTGCTGCTTGCTCAGGCTGGATGGCTGGAATTCCTTGTCGATCCAGGTTTGCGCCTGCTTGGCGTCGGCCAGGGCCGCATTCGACACGAGCATGGCCGCAGCCGCGAAGACCGTGAACTTCAATTTCATCGTGAATCTCCTTTTTAGTTGTCATCTGGCCTGCGATAGCGGGCCAGTGTTCTCATCTACGACTTATCCCCAACGCATTACCACCAACAACACTACAAAACTGATGCCGGCCCCGATGGCCTGCTGCATTTCCGTAAACCCCGCCCACGCCAGATTCACATACGCGGCCGTGAGTAAACCAATGAACAGCCTGTCGCCGCGCGTCGTCGGCATGGGCAAAAAGCCCTTGCGTGCTATGCTGGGCGAACGGATTTGCCACACCGTCATGCCAGCGAGCATCAAGCCGATGCAGATGAAGAAGATGGCCACTTCCGGCGTCCACGCCATCCAGCCGAACAGGCTGGCTGTGCTATCGGTATTTTCCATGTCACACCCTCCCCATCGCGAAACCCTTGGCGATGTAATGCCGCACGAACCAGATCACCAGCGCGCCGGGCACGATTGTCAGCACGCCCGCCGCCGCCAGCACGCCCCAGTCCATGCCGGCCGCCGACACCGTGCGCGTCATGGTGGCGGCGATCGGCTTGGCATTGACGGACGTCAAGGTGCGCGCCAGCAGCAATTCCACCCAGCTGAACATGAAGCAGAAGAAGGCTGTCACGCCCACGCCCGACTTGATCATCGGCAAGAAGATGCGGATGAAGAAACGGGGAAAACTGTAGCCGTCGATATACGCCGTCTCGTCGATTTCCTTGGGTACGCCGGACATGAAGCCTTCCAGTATCCACACGGCCAGCGGCACGTTGAAGACCATGTGCGCCAGCGCCACGGCCAGGTGCGTATCCATCAGGCCCACCGTCGAGTACAGCTGGAAGAACGGTACGAGGAAGACGGCGGGCGGCGTCATGCGGTTGGTCAGCAGCCAGAAGAACAGGTGTTTATCGCCGACAAAGTTATAGCGCGAAAAGGCATACGCGGCCGGCAAGGCGACGGTGACCGACATCACCATGTTCAGCGCCACGTACATCATGGAATTGATGTAGCCGCTATACCAAGATGGGTCCGTAAAGATGGTCTTGTAGTTGGCGAACGTCAGGTGTTCGGGCCACAAGCTCAGCACACCGACGATTTCCTCGTTGGTCTTGAGCGACATATTGAGCATCCAGTAGATGGGCAGCAAGGAACCCAGCAAAAAGACGATCAGGATGGTGGCACTGATTTTCTTATGCATCATTTCTGGTCTCCCGTGCCGACTCTCTGCATCCACGTGTACAGCACAAAGCAGAACAGCAGGATGATCAGGAAGTAAATCAATGAAAACGCGGACGCCGGCCCCAGATCGAACTGGCCGACGGCCTTTTGCGTCAGGTATTGCGACAAAAAGGTGGTGGCATTGCCCGGTCCGCCACCGGTCAGTACGAACGGTTCCGTGTAGATCATGAAACTGTCCATGAAGCGCAGCAAGACGGCGATCATCAGCACATTGCGCAGTTTCGGCAGCTGGATGTAGCGGAATACGGCCAGGCGCGAGGCGCCATCGATGCGCGCCGCCTGGTAATACGCGTCGGGGATGGCGCGCAAGCCCGCATAGCACAGCAGCACAACGAGAGGCGTCCAGTGCCAGATATCCATCACCATCACCGTCAGCCAGGCGTCGAGCGAATTGCCGTTGTAATTGTAATCAAAACCCAATTGATTCAAGGTGTAGCCCATCAGGCCGATGTCGCCACGGCCAAAGATTTGCCAGATGGTGCCCACCACGTTCCAAGGGATCAAGAGGGGCAGCGCGATCAGCACCAGGGCGAGGGACGCCTTCCAGCCATCGGCCGGCATGCACAGGGCAATCAGGATACCGAGCGGAATCTGGATGGCCAGCACGGAACCGGAAAACAGCAACTGGCGCAGCAAGGCGCTGTGCAAGTCGCCGTCCAGCATGACCATGCGGAACCACTCGGTACCGACGAAGACCTTTTGCGTGGGGCTCAGAATATCTTGCACGGAATAGTTCACCACCGTCATCAGGGGCAGGATGGCGGAAAAGGCCACGCACAGCAGCACGGGCAGAATCAGCAGCCAGGCACGGCGGTTGTTATCGGTTTTACCGTTATGTATCATCAGGCCACCCGCTTGTCGTTGACATAGTAAAGGGTGCGTTGCGGCGGAAAGCGCAGCCGCACAGCATTCCCGACGACGGCATCGATGGCGCGCAGCTTGGCCGCCACCGTGGCGCCGCCCAGCTGAAATTCCGCCAGATAATGCGTGCCCATGTTGCGTACGGCCGTGACCGTCGCGTCCAGGCAATGATCCTTCCCCCCGCCGCCCTCGCCCGCTTTCACGCATTCGACGAATTCCGGTCGTACGCCCATCGTGATTCTGCCTTGCGCGCCAGCCAGGGCCGCGCGGGCAGCGGCGGACACGGCGAGCAGCTGCCCCGCCACGCGCACGCCGCCATCGTCCAGGGTGCAATCGAGCAAGTTCATGCCCGGATTGCCGATAAAGTAGCCGACAAAGGTGTGTGCCGGTTCCTCGAACAGCGCTTGCGCGCTGCCCGTCTGCACCACTTCGCCCTGCGTCATGACGACCACCTGGTCGGCAAAGGTCAGCGCTTCCACCTGGTCGTGGGTAACGTAGATCAGGGACAATTTCAGTTCGTGGTGGATTTCCTTGAGTTTGCGGCGCAACAGCCATTTCAGATGCGGGTCGATCACCGTCAGCGGTTCGTCGAACAGCACGGCCGCCACGTCGGGGCGCACGAGCCCCCGTCCCAGCGAAATCTTTTGCTTGGCGTCCACGGACAAGCCGCTGGCGCGCAGTTTCAAGTCGCCCGTCAATTCCAGCATCTGCGCCACCTGCTGCACGCGCTTTTTCACCTCGATCTCTTTCCAGCCGCGATTGCGCAGCGGAAACGCCAGGTTGTCGTGCACGGTCATGGTGTCGTAGATGACGGGAAACTGGAACACTTGCGCGATATTCCGAGCTTCCGTGGGCAGCTGCGTCACATCCTTGCCGTCGAACAGCACCTTGCCATGCGACGGTTTCACCAGGCCGGAGATGATATTGAGCAAAGTCGTCTTGCCGCAGCCGGACGGCCCCAGCAAGGCGTAGGCGCCACCGTCCTGCCATTCCATGCTCATGGGCCGCAGCGCATAGTCGGCGGGGGCCGTCGGGTTCGGTTTGTAGGCGTGGGCCAGGTCGACCAGTTCGATGCGCGCCATGTCACACTCCTCCCTGCGCAGGAGCGAACAGCAGGCCGCCGTCTTGCCCGAAGATCAGCAAGGCATGCGGCTGGCAATACACGGTGCAGGCGCTGCCGATCTCCAGCTTGTGCACGCCACCGAGTTGCGCCACCAGGGCCAGCTCGCCGCGGCGCGCATGCACATAGGTTTCCGAGCCGCTGATTTCCGCCAGGTCCACCTGCGCCGCAATGGCCACGTCGCCATCGGACTGGGGAGACAGATGCAGGCTGTGCGCGCGCACGCCGAGGATCACCTCCGTGCTGTCGCCCAGGCGGGCGCGCTGTGCATCGCTCAGGGGTATGGCCAGGCCGTCGGCCAATTGCGCCACGCCATCTGCATCGACTTGCGCCGGGATAAGGTTGATGGGCGGATCGCTGAAGGTGCGCGCCACGGCGATGGAATTGGGCGCGTTGAAGACGTCCAGGGTCGGCCCCTGCTGCAGCAGCCGCCCTTCGTGCAGCACGGCCACGTGGCCGCCCAGCTGTAGCGCTTCCAGCGGTTCCGTGGTGGCATACACGACCGTCGTGCTGCCGCTGGAAAACAGTTCCGTCAATTCGCGGCGCAATTCCTCGCGCAATTTGTAGTCGAGGTTGACCAGCGGTTCGTCGAGCAGCAACAGCGAGGCATCCTTGATCAGCGCGCGCCCCAGCGCCGTGCGCTGCTGCTGGCCGCCCGACAATTCTCCTGGCGTGCGCTGCAAATACGGCGTGATGTGCAGGCGCTCGGCCAGCGCCAGCACCTTGGTGCGGATCTGCTCCTCGGGCTCCTTGCGCAAGCGCAAGGGCGAGGCGATATTGTCGTACACGGTGAAGGCTGGATAGTTGATGAATTGCTGGTACACCATGGCCAGGTTACGTTTGCTGACGGGCACGCCCGTTACGTCGACGCCATCGGCCGTCACCGTGCCCCCGCTGGGCTTGTCCAGGCCCGCCATCACGCGCATCAGGGTGGTCTTGCCGGCACGCGTAGTGCCCAGCAAGACGTTGATGGCGCCCGGCACCAGCGCCAGCGACATCGGATATAAATAATCGTCAGCCCCCTGCTTCCTGCTGATCTTGTCCAGTACCAGTTGCACGCGCGTCTCCTCCAGTGATGGTTTCTTATTCTTCGCCGTACCCTCTGTGGGGCGCGGTCGCCAACGTATTGCGCTTACGACGACAACGGGTGCTGCAACAGCCAGGCGTCGAGCGTGGCCGCCGTCTCGCGCGGCAGGTGCAGGCCCAGCTTGGAGCGCCGCCACAGGATGTCGGCCGCGCTGACGGCCCATTCATGGCGCCGCACATAGTCCACTTCCGCCGCGTACAGGCCGGCGACAATTTCCTCGCCCATGGCCGCCAGGTCCGTCCGCCCGGCCAGCAGCACATGGATGCGCGTACCGTAGGCCCGTGCATAGCGCGCCACCAGCGCCGCCGGCAGCCACGCATACTCGCGCTGCAAGCCTTGCACGAACTGGCCGAACTCGCGCACGGACCGGTTCTGCGGCGTGCTGCCGTACACGTCGCCGCCGGGCAGGCAAGCGTTGGCCGTCCAGGCTGGCCGTGTATTGCCCAGCAAGGGCGCCAGTAGATCGAGCGCTTCCTCGGCCAGCTTGCGAAACGTGGTGATCTTGCCGCCGAAGATACTCAGCAGCGGCGCGCCTTCCTGGTCCAGTTCGAAACGGTAATCGCGCGTGACGGCCTTGGCGTCGGCCGCCGCGTCTTCCACCAGCGGGCGCACGCCCGCATACGTCCAGACCACGTCGGCCGGCACGACGGGCTTGCTGAAATAGTAACTGGAAAGCTCGCACAAGTAACGAATTTCCTCGTCATCGATTTCCACCTTGCCACGCTCGCCCTGGTAGTCGAGATCGGTGGTGCCGATCAGCGTGAAATCATGCTCATACGGAATGGCAAACACGATGCGTCCATCGGGATGCTGGAAGATATATGCGTGATCATGCGCGAACAAGCGCTTGACGACGATATGGCTGCCCTTGATCAGGCGCAAATGCCGGCCCTGTCCGCCGGGCGCCGCCTGCTGCAGGAACTCGGCCGTCCAGGGTCCCGCCGCATTGACGACGCTGCGCGCGCGCACGGTCGTCTGCGTGCCGCTGGCATGCTGCAAGGTGGCCAGCCAGGAAGCGCCCTCCCCCTCGCCTTCGCGCGCCAGCGTCGTGCAGCGCGTGCGCGTCAGAATGGTGGCGCCCTTGTCCGCCGCATCGATGACGTTGAGCACCACCAGGCGCGCATCATCGACCCAGCCGTCGGAATACACGAAGCCGCGCTTGAACTGGGGTTGTAATGGTTGTCCCGCCGCGTGGCGGGTCAGATCGATGCCGCTGGAGGCGGGCAGGATTTCGCGCTTCGCCAGCATGTCGTAAAGGAACAAGCCGGCGCGTATCAGCCAGGCGGGACGCTGGCCCCTGGCGTGCGGCATGACGAAACGCAAGGGCCACATGATGTGCGGCGCCGAGCGCAGCAGCACCTCGCGCTCGATCAGCGCCTTGCGCACGAGGCCGAATTCATAGTATTCGAGGTAGCGCAGGCCACCGTGTATCAGCTTGGTGGATGCGGACGAGGTGTGCGCGGCCAGGTCGTCTTTTTCGCACAGCACCACGGACAAGCCCCGGCCCGCCGCGTCGCGCGCGATGCCGGCGCCGTTGATGCCGCCGCCCACCACCAGCACGTCGCATGTCATCGCCGGCTGCGGCACCGCGTCGATTCCCTGCTGCATTGAGGCCATCGGGACTCCATCGTTATCAAGGACAAGCGACCAAGAAAGACTAGGCACACCCGGCGACTGTGGTTAAGATCAATACGGATGTCATACGAATGCAATATGGATAAGATTACGCCATAAATCGAACTCATAGCAACATGTTTTCACCCACATTTGTTCGATTTTGTTCGCTTATGCAATTTTAAAGAGACACGCCCATGAATTTGAATCCCCGCCAGCGCCGCTTGCTTGAAGTGGTGCGCCAGAAAGTCACGATGTCGGTCGAGGAGTTGGCCCAGCAACTCGACGTCACGCCACAAACCGTGCGGCGCGACGTCAAGCAGATGGAAGAAGCGCGCCTGCTGGCCCGCTATCACGGCGGCGTGGGCTTGCCCTCGTCCGTGGAAAACATCGATTACAGCCAGCGCCAGGTCTTCAACAGCGACGCCAAGCGGCGCATCGCCACCGCCGTGGCGGCGCAAGTGCCGCATGGCTGCTCGCTGCTGATCAATATCGGCACTACCACCGAAGAAGTGGCGCGCGCGCTGGGACAGCACACGGGCTTGCACGTGGTGACGAACAACCTGAACGTGGCCGCCATCCTGGCCGACAACGCCGCCTGCGAAGTCATCGTGGCCGGCGGCGTGGTGCGCGGACGCGACCGTGGCATCGTGGGCGAAGCCACCATCGACTTCATCCGCCAGTTCAAGGTCGACATCGGCATCATCGGCATTTCCAGCATCGACGAAGACGGCAGCCTGCGCGACTTCGATGCGCGCGAAGTAAAAGTGGCGCAAGCCATCATCGAGCAGTCGCGCGAGGTGTGGCTGGTGGCTGACCAGCATAAATTCGGCCGCAAGGCGCTGGTGCGCCTGGCCGACCTGGCGCAAATCGATATCTTGTTTACGGATGCGCCGCCGCCGGCCCGCTTTGCCGACGTACTGCGCGACGCGGGCGTCAAAGTGGTGGTGGCCTGAGCGGCAGGTAGGTCTGCATGAAACGGCGCACTGCCGCGTGGGCAATACGGCAGGTCGGGGCCAGCGCAGCGAATGGTATGAAATATTTATCAATTCGGCAAAAAAGCTGTTACCATTGATACAACATGAGTTATTTTTTTAATCTTCCTCTCCGGTAATACGATTAGCCGCTTGATATTGCTTTTTATCTATCCAGAGCAAGGAAATGAGGAAAAACTCTTTGCCGGTCAGTGATTTCCTGTGAAAACAGTGTTAAAACTACCTCAAGCACGATGATTATTCCCAAACAAACCACTCGACAGCAAGCGTCAAGGCCCTGACCATGCCGACAACGCCGCCCAGTGAAGGAAAAGAAATGAGCCATAATTTTGAAACGGCCGCCTCGCCGCAAGCAGTCCATTCCAACAGCGTTCCCGTCAGCGAACTGGAAGCCCATCTGGGCTACTGGCTGCGTTTCGTCTCCAACCACGTTTCCCACAGCTTCCAGAAAAAAGCGGAAGCCAACGGCGTGACGGTGTCCGAATGGGTGGTGCTGCGCGAAATGTTCCGTCTGGGCTGCACCTCGCCCACGGTGCTGGCGCAAGTGTCCGGCATGAGCAAGGGCGCCGTGTCGAAGCTGATCGACCGCCTGGAAAGCAAGGGCATGGTCAGCAAGTCCATCCTGCTGGCCGACCGCCGCCAGCATTCGATCGAACTGACCACGGAAGGCGAGGCGCTGGTGCCCGTGCTGGCCGAGATGGCCGACCAGAACGACGAGGAATTCTTCGGCAAGCTGCCGCGCCAGCTGCGCGACGACCTGCTCGAGGCTATGAAGGCAGTGGCACGCACGCATCAGCTCAAGAGCGCGCCCCTGAATTAAGGCCGCTTGCGGCAAGCGTGGGACGGTGGCACGGGCGCTTCGGCTATGATGCTGGCCTGACCGTTTATCAGGAACACGCATGGCCCTGCACATCGAAACCCCTCTGCTCAACTCCCGTGCGCTGAGCCTGCTCAGCGAACGCGCCATCTGGCTCAAGCTCGAAGCCTTGCAGCCGCCCGGCTCCTTCAAGATCCGCGGCATCGGCCTGGCCTGCGAAGAATACGCGCGGCGCGGCGCCAGCCGCTTCATCTCTTCTTCCGGCGGCAATGCCGGCATCGCCGTCGCCTACGCGGGACGCCAGCTGGGCATTCCCGTCATCGTCGTGGTGCCGGAAACGACCAGCGCGCGGGCCCGGGCCCTGATCGCCCAGGAAGGCGCCGAAGTCATCGTGCACGGCGCCGCCTGGCAGGAAGCCAACGCGCTGGCGCAGTCGATGCTCACGCCGCAAGACGCCTTTTTGCACCCGTTCGACGACCCGCTGCTGTGGCAAGGGCACGCGGGCATGATCGATGAAGTGGCCCGCGCTGGCTTGAAACCGGACGCGGTGGTGCTGTCGGTGGGCGGCGGCGGCCTGCTGGCCGGCGTGGCCGAAGGCTTGCTGCGCAACGGCTGGGACGACGTGGCCATCGTGGCCGTGGAAACCGAAGGCGCGGCCTCGCTGGCGGCGGCCGTGGCCGCGCGCGACCACGTGGCCCTGCCATCTGTCGCCAGCATCGCCACCTCGCTGGCCGCGCGCCAGGTGTGCGCGCAAGCCTACGCCATCAGCCAGACGCGCCTGCTGCACAGCGTGGTGGTCTCGGACAAGGCCGCCGTCGCCGCCTGCCAGCGCTTTATTGACGACCAGCGCCTGGTGGTGGAGCCGGCCTGCGGCGCGGCGCTGGCCGCCGTCTACGGCAAGGTGCCGGAACTGGCGCCCTACCGCAATGTGCTCGTCATCGTCTGCGGCGGCGTCACGGCCACCACGCAGCAGCTCGACCACTGGAGCGCCACTCTGTAATAGCTACGGCGCCGCCTCAAGCAGCGCCACGCCGTCGCGGCCCTGCCTCTTCGCGGCATACAGGGCCTGGTCCGCCAGGTCAAGCAACTGCGCCGGCGTCAGCGCGCCTTCGCGGAAGATGGCGATGCCGATGCTGGTCGTCACCGGCAGCGGGCCGCCGGCCAGCTCGAACGGCTGGCGGATGGCGTCGATGATCTTCGCACCGATCTGGCGCACTTCCGCCGCGCCGTTCACGCCGTCGAAAATGATCACGAATTCATCGCCGGCCAGGCGCGCCACCAGGTCGCTGGCGCGCACGCTGCGCACCAGGCGCGCGGCGAATTCCTTGAGCACCTCGTCGCCCGTTTTGTGTCCCAGGCTGTCGTTGATGGCCTTGAAACGGTCGATATCGAGATAGGCCAGCGCCATCGGCGCGCGCGCCACGCGCGTGCGCTGCATGCTTTGCGCCAGCTGTTCGTCGAAGCGGCGCCGGTTGGCGATGCCCGTCAGCGTGTCGGTGGCGGCGGCAAACTGCAGCGCCGTATGCACCGCCTTGGTCTTGGTGATTTCGTGGATCAGGCCATACACGCCTTCCACCGCGCCGCTCTCGCCCACATCGGGCACATAGCTGGTCTGGAAGGCACGCCGGCCCGCCTCCCCCTCGCCATCGATGGTGAATTCATATTCGACCTCCTCGCCCGAGAAGGCGCGCTGCAGGTAGGCTTCGCGCAATTGATACGCGTCCTCCCCCAGCACGTCGCGTATCGACTGCATCATGCTTTCCTTGCGCGACCGGCCGAACCATTTTTCAAACGTGGCGTTGATGAACTGGTAGCGGTGCTCGCGGTCGATGTAGACGATCACCACGGGCACATGGTCCGTCAGCAGCTTCAGGCGCCGTTCGCTGTCGCGCGTCTGCGCCTCGGCGATTTCACGCTCGGCCACCAGTGAGTAAAAATCGCGGCTCAAGTCGCCGATTTCGTCGCGCCGCTCGATTTGCAGCGCCCCGATGTCCAGGCGCTGGCGGCCGATTTCATGCACATGGCGGCGCAGGCGCTCCAAAGGCTGCAACAGGCGCAGCACCACGCGCCAGCCGGCCAGTCCCGCCAGCAGCGCCAACAGCACGGCGGCCAGCAATATCTTGCTGCGCATCGCATGCAGTGGCGCAAAAGCTTCATGCATCGGATAAACCGAGGCCAGTATCCAGCCCGTGGCGGCGATGCGGTGGTAGGCGAACAAGGCATCGACGCCTTGCGTGGTGGTGCCCGTCAGCCAGCCCTCGAAGCCCTGCATGGCGCGCCGCGTCGGTTCGCTGATCGGGCCATGCGCTTCGATATGCTGCATGATGCGCGACTTGTCGGGATGCTCGACGATGACGCCGGTGCTGGTCATGATGTACAGATAGCCGCCCGTGCCCGGCTTGAGCGCGCCCAGGCGTCCCAGGAAATCGGGCTGGCGCAGGTTCACGCTCGCTGCCAGCACATGGCGCATGGCGCCGTGCGCGTCGAACACGGGCTGCGTCACCACCACGATGGGCATGCCCGAAATGCTGCCGTTGAGCGGCGCGGAAATCACGGAACGCCGGGTCGCCAGCGTCTGGTCGAAATACGGGCGGCCTTTCAGGTTCATCCTTGCCTGCGGTTTGACGGGGCCCACACTGGCCAGCACAAAGCCGTCGACGCCAACCACGGCGGCCGTGTAGAACTCCTTGCCCAGCACCGTTTGCGCGGCCAGGAAGCGCTGCAGGCCGGCGCCATCGTGCGCGCCGCTTGCCGCCAGACTGTCTGCCATCGCGCGCAGCACATTGCGCTTCGCATCGAGTTCCTCGTCGATGAAGACGGCGGCGCTGGCCAGCGATACATACTGCTGGCGTCCCGTCACGTCGCGCATGCCGCGCTCGGCCACGCTCAGGGTGGCCAGCGCCAGCGAGGCCACGGCCGCCAGCACGAGCAGGAAGACCACCACGCTCATGCGCGCCTTCAGGCTGGCGGGCAGGCGCCGGCGCAATCGTTTGCGCCAGGTCGTCACGGCCGCTGCTGAAGGTAGTGGCACAGGCGCTCGACCGACTCGTCCAGCGCCAGGGTGCCCGTGTCCAGGGTCAGCGCGGCGGCCAGCGGCGCCTCATACGGCGCCGAAATGCCCGTGAATTGCGCAAGCTGCCCCGCGCGCGCCTTCGCGTACAGGCCCTTGGGATCGCGCGCCTCGCACACGGCCAGCGGCGTGCTGACGTGGACTTCGATGAAATGCGCCGCGCCGATGATGGCGGCGGCCATGGCCCGGTCGGCGCGGTATGGGGAAATGAAGGCGGCGATGACGGTCAGGCCCGAGTCGTTCATCAGGCGCGCCACTTCGGCCGTGCGGCGGATGTTTTCATGCCGGTCATGCGGCGTAAAACCGAGGTCGCGGTTCAAGCCATGGCGCAGCTGGTCGCCGTCGAGCAGCGCCACGGCGCGGCCCTGCGCCTTCAACGCTTGCGCCAGCGCCAGCGCAATGCTGGTCTTGCCGGCGCCGCTCAAGCCCGTCAGCCAGACCGTGTCGTGTTGTCCTGCTGTCATCACACTGCCTCTCTTTTGTAGAGCTGGCAATATAACAAAGCCGCGCAGGAAAGGACAGATTATCAGGCTGCGCTGCGCGCCTCCAGCAGCAACTGTCGTATCTCGGGCACGCAGGAGCCGCAATTGCCGCCCGCCTTGACGCAGGCCGTCACCTGTGCCGTCGTCGTCAGTTTTTGCTCCACGATGGCGGCGCAAATGGTGTTGCGGCCCACGCCAAAGCACGAGCACACGGTGGGACCGGCGTCGGCGCCCTTGCCGATGGGCTGGCCCAGCAGCACGCCGGCGCGGTCCGCCGCATCCATTTGCGCGTGCGCAAACAGGCCCGCCAGCCAGCTGCGCGACGGCAGGTCGGGACGCGGCGAGACATACACGCATTGCGCGATGCGTCCTTCGTCCAGGTGCACGGCGCGGTACACGCCGGCGCTGGCGTCGGCATAATCGAGCCAGTCGGCGTCGTCGTCCGTGACGCCGAGCAGCGCGCGCGCCCAGGCGCCCAAGTCCTCGATGCGCTGGCGACCCGCCAGTTCATAGCGCAGGAATTGCTCGCCCTGGATGCGCGTCCAGTGCGCCACGCCGTCCAGCTTCAAGGGCGTGCGGCTCAATACGAAAGCATGCCAGTGCACGCGGAACTGCTCGATGCGCACGGGCGTATGCTTGAATTCGGGTTCGCCCGAGACGGTGTCGACGACCGGGTTGACGACGGCGCCCACGCGCGCGTCCGACGCATTGGCGTCGCTCCAGTGGATCGGCACGAAGACCTGGCCGCGCACGATGCCGCCGCCATGCACGACCCTCGCCACCATCGCGCCCCAGGCGCTGGAAATGCGCGCCAGCTCGCCTTCGCGCACGCTGTACAGCAGCGCATCCTGCGGGTGAATATCGATGAACGCTTCGGCGACATGGCCCGACAGTTTCGCCGCCTTGCCCGTGCGCGTCATCGTGTGCCACTGGTCGCGCACCCGGCCCGTGTTGAGGATCAGCGGATACTCTGCGTCGGGCGCATTGCGCGGCGCGCGCGGCGCCGTCGGCACGAAACGCGCGCGGCCGTCCGCATGCGCGTAGCGGCCGTCGCCGAACAGGCGCGCCTGGCCCTGCGGCCACTGCTGCGGCGCCAGATCATCGTACTGCGCGGCGCTCAGCGCCACCAGGTTCGACAGGTTGAACAGGCGCTTGGTGGCTCCCTCGTTGCGGAAAGCGGACAGGCGCGCGTGCTCATCGAAGATGGCTTGCGGCGACGTGAAATCGAAGCCGGCATAACCCATGCGCCGCGCCACGTCGCACAGCACGTCCCAGTCGGCGCGCGCCGCGCCGGGCGCCGGCAAGAACGCCCGCTGGCGCGAGATGCGGCGCTCCGAATTGCTCACCGTGCCATCCTTCTCGCCCCAGCCCAGCGCGGGCAGCAGCACGTCGGCATGCGCGTTCGTGTCCGACTGCGCGCTGATGTCCGACACCACCACCAGCTCGCACTTGGCCAGCGCGCGGCGCACCTGGTCGGCGTCCGGCATGCTGACGAGCGGATTGGTGGCGATGATCCACACGGCTTTTACTTTGCCCGCTTCGATCGCGTGGAACAGTTCCACCGCTTTCAGGCCAGGCTTGTGCGCCATGCCGGGAGAGTCCCAGAACGTCTGCACGGTGTCGCGGTGCAGGGGATTATCCAATTCCAGGTGCGCCGCCAGCATGTTGGCCAGGCCGCCCACTTCGCGCCCGCCCATGGCGTTCGGCTGGCCCGTCAGCGAAAACGGCCCCATGCCTGGCTGGCCGATACGCCCCGTCGCCAGGTGGCAGTTGATGATGCTGTTGACCTTGTCCGTGCCGGAGGACGACTGGTTCACGCCCTGCGAAAACGCCGTGACGACCTTGCGCGTGGCGGCAAACGCCTGGTAAAACGCCAGCAAGGCAAGCGGATCGACCTTGCAGATTTTCGCCACACGCAAAGGATCGGAACAGTCGACATGGGCAGCGGCCAGCGCCTCATCGAGGCCGCTGCTGTGCCGCGTGACGAAATCATCGGCGATCACGCCCTCCTTCGCCAGATAGCACAGCAAGCCGTTGAACAGCCACACGTCGGTGCCCGGTTTCACGGGCAAATGGACATCGGCCAGCTCGCAGGTGGCCGTGCGGCGCGGGTCGATCACCACCAGCTTCATCTCCGGCCGGGTTTCGCGGATGCGGGCGATGCGCTGGAACAAAATAGGATGGCACCAGGCCGTGTTCGAGCCCACCAGCACCACCATGTCGGCCAGCTCCAGGTCGTCATAGCAGCCCGGCACGATATCCTCGCCGAACGCGCGCTTGTGTCCCGCCACGGCCGACGACATGCACAGGCGCGAATTGGTGTCGATATTCGCGCTGCCCACATAGCCCTTCATGAATTTATTGGCCACATAATAATCTTCCGTCAGCAGCTGGCCCGAGACGTACAGGGCGACGGCGTCGGGGCCGTGTTCAGCGATGATGGCGCGCAAGCCGCCGGCCACCCGGTCCAGCGTGGCATCCCAGGAAGCGCGCTGCAGCACACCATCGACACGCACCTGCGGATACAGCAGGCGCTTGTCGAGGTCCAGGGTGTCGCCCAGCGCCGAGCCTTTCACGCACAACTTGCCCAGGTTGGCCGGGTGGCTGCTATCGCCGGCGATGCGGATGGCGCCGTCGGGCAGGCGTGTCGCTTCCACGCCGCAGCCGACGCCGCAGTACGGGCAAGTGGTTTTTACGGGCGTGCAGCTTGTCATGGGGAGGTCCTGTCAGGCGGCCTGGCCGCACAGGGCCTGGCCAAACAATAAATGGGAACGCAGCGCGCTGATGTCGCGGCGCTGCTGGATCAGGTCGAAATACCAGGGACCGTCCTGCACCTCGCCATACAGCACGGCGCCCACCAGGCGGCTGCCCTGCACCACCAGGCGCTTGTAGACGCCGCGGCGCGGATCGCGCAGCACCAGGTCTTCGCTGCCTTCGCCGCCGATGATGTCGCCGGCCGAATACAGGTCGATGCCCGTCACTTTCAATTTGGTGGCGCTGGCCTGCTGCACATAGCGCCGGTGTCCCGCGCCGGCCAGGTGCGCGCCGCATACGCGCGCCTGCTCCCAGATGGGCGCCACCAGGCCGAAGGTGGCGCGCCGGTGCTGCACGCACTCGCCCACCGCGTACACGCGCGGGTCATAGCTTTGCAGGCAGTCGTCGACGACGATGGCCCGCTCGCAGTGCAGGCCGGCCGCTTGCGCCAGCGCGATGTTGGGTCGCACGCCGGCCGTCATCACCACCAGGTCGGCCGGGATCGACGTGCCATCGGCAAAGCGAACTGCCTGCACCCGCTCGGTGCCGACAATTTCCGCCGTTTGTGCCTGCATCAAAAACCGCAGGCCGCGCGCTTCCAGCGCCGTTTTCAACAGCATCGACGCGGGCGCATCGAGCTGCTGGTTCATCAGGGCCCCGCTCATGTGCACCACGGTGACGTCCATGCCCTGGCGCTGCAAGCCGTTGGCCGCTTCCAGTCCCAGCAAGCCGCCGCCGATGACCACGGCGTGGCGATGCGTGCGCGCCGCCTGCAGCATGGTGTCGACGTCGCTGATGTCGCGAAAGCCGATCACGCCGGGCAGGTCGTGGCCCGGCACGGGCACGATGAACGGCGTCGATCCGGTGGCCAGCAGCAGGCGGTCGTAGCGCACTTCGATGCCCGACAGCGCCTGCACGGTGCGCGCCTTGCGGTCGATGCGCACCACGGGGTCGCCCGCGTGCAGGGTGATGCCGTTGTGCGCATACCAGTGCCGCGTGTGCAGCATGATGTCATCCACCGTCTTTTCACCGGCCAGCACGGGAGACAGCAAAATGCGGTTGTAATTGCCGTGCGGTTCGGCGCCGAACACGGTGATGTCGTACAGGTCCGGCGCGAGTTTCAACAGTTCCTCGACCGTGCGCATGCCGGCCATGCCGTTGCCGACCACGACTAAAGACGGCCGCGCGGCGGTGTTCATATGGCCACCCACACCATACCGCCGAACACGCGCGCGGGCCAGGCGGCGACGGAATGTTCGGGCGCTTCCAGGCACTCGCCGCTGGCCAGGTCGAAATGCTGCTTGTAGATGGGCGAGGCGACGACGACTCGCTCGCCGATGCTGCCCACCAGGCCACGCGACAGCACGGAAGCGCCCGCGTTCGGGTCGACATTATCGATGGCGTACACGCGCGGCGCGGCATCGCCGACGCGGAACACGGCCACGTGGCGCCCCCCCAGCAGCGCGCACACGCCCGTGTCGGGCACGATATCAAGCAAGGGACAGACGGCCACCCAGTTGTCGGCGCTGGCGCCGGACAGTTCATTCATCGCATTCATGGCTCAAGCCTCCACGGCAAGGATGGGGATCACGGTGCTGCGGCGTTCACTCGGCGTGGCAGGCCGGATCTGGCCCCGCTCTTCGACGAACACCACGTTGTCATCGTTCTTTTCGCTGTTGACGAAATGGCGGAAACGCTGGCGCACGGCGGGGTCGGTGACGGCCGCTTTCCATTCGCAGGCGTAGGTGTCGACCACGTGCTGCATGTCCGCTTCCAGTTCCGCCGCCATGCCCAGGCTGTCGTCGATGATGACGCGCTTGAGGTAATCGAGGCCCCCTTCCAGGTTGTCGCGCCACACGCTGGTGCGCTGCAGGCGGTCGGCCGTGCGCACGTAAAACATCAAAAAGCGGTCGACATAGCGCACCAGGGTCGCTTCGTCGAGATCGGAGGCGATCAGTTCCGCGTGGCGCGGCTTCATGCCGCCATTGCCGCACACGTACAGGTTCCAGCCCTTTTCCGTGGCGATCAGGCCGATGTCCTTGCCCTGCGCCTCGGCGCATTCGCGCGTGCAGCCGGAAACGCCGAACTTGATCTTGTGCGGCGTGCGCAAGCCCTTGTAGCGGTTCTCCAGCTCGATGGCAAAGCCCACGCTGTCGGCCACGCCATAGCGGCACCAGGTGGAACCGACGCACGATTTCACCGTGCGCAGCGACTTGCCGTAGGCGTGGCCCGATTCGAAGCCGGCCGCGATCAGTTCTTCCCAGATGGCCGGCAACTGGTCGACTCTTGCGCCGAACAGGTCGACCCGCTGGCCGCCCGTGATCTTCGTATAGAGACCATATTTTTTCGCCACCATGCCCACGGCGATCAAGCCGTCGGCCGTCACTTCGCCGCCCGGCATGCGCGGCACCACCGAGTACGTGCCATCCTTCTGGATATTGCCGAGGAAGTAATCGTTACTGTCCTGCAGGCTGGCGTGCACGGGCGACAGGACGAAATCGTTCCAGCAAGACGCCAGGATATTCGCCGCCACGGGCTTGCACACGTCGCAACCGAGACCCTGGCCATGCGCGCCCAGGAGTTCGCCAAAGCTGCGGATTTTGCCGACACGGACCAGGTGGTGCAATTCCTGGCGCGAGTACGCAAAATGCTCGCACACGTGATTGTTCACCATCAGGCCCTGCTTCTGCATTGCCGCCTTCATGATCTGCGTGACCAAAGGCACGCAGCCGCCGCACGCGGTGCCCGCTTTCGTGCAGCTTTTCAGGGCGGCTATGGTGGTGGCGCCCTCGGCGACGGCCGTGCACAGCGCGCCCTTCGACACGTCGTTGCACGAGCAGATTTGCGCCGACTCGGGCAAGGCGTCCACGCCCAGGCCCACCTTTTGCTGGCCGTCCGCCTGCGGCAGGATGAGAAATTCGGGAAACTCGGGCAGCTCGATTTTATTGAGCATCATCTGCAGCAAGGTGCCATATTCGCTGGCGTCGCCCACCATCACGCCGCCGAGCAGGTATTTGCCGCAATCGGAGACGACGATCTTCTTGTAGATCTGCTTGCGCTCGTCCATGAACTGGTAGGAGCGGCTGCCCGGCGCATTGCCGTGCGGGTCGCCGAGGCTGGCCACGTCCACGCCCATCAGTTTGAGCTTGGTGCTCATGTCGGCGCCCTTGAACGAGGCTTCGCCCTCCTCTTCCAGCACATGGCGCGCCGCGATGCGCGCCATTTCATAGCCGGGCGCCACCAGGCCGAAGACCAGGCCGCCCCACAGCGCGCATTCGCCGATCGCGTAAATATCCGGGTCGGAGGTGACGCAGCTGTCGTCGATGGCGATGCCGCCGCGCGGTCCCACCTCCAGGCCGCAGACCCGCGCCAGCTCGTCGCGGGGGCGGATGCCGGCCGAGAAGACGATCATGTCCGCTTCCAGGTGACTGCCATCGGCAAACTGCATGCGGTGCGTGGCCGCTTCGCCATCAAGGATGGCCAGGGTGTTCTTTTGCGTGTGCACGGTCACGCCCAGTTCCTCGATCTTGCGGCGCAGGACGCGCGCGCCGCCTTCATCGACCTGTACGGCCATCAGGCGCGGCGCGAATTCCACCACGTGGGTGTCGAGCTTCAAATCGCGCAAAGCCTTCGCGCATTCGAGGCCCAGCAGCCCGCCGCCGATGACCACGCCCGTTTTGGACTTGGCGCCCCAGGCCAGCATGGCTTCCAGGTCTTCGATGGTGCGGTAGACGAAACAGCCATCGCGCTCCTTGCCCGGCAGCGGCGGCACGAACGGCGTGGAACCGGTGGCGAATACCAGCTTGTCGTAGGCCAGCACTTCACCGGTGCTGGCCGTGACGGTTTTCGCCGCGCGGTCGATGGACACGGCGCGCGCATTGAGCTTCAACACGACGTTGCCCTTGTCGAAAAAGCCGGGCGCCACCAGCGACAGGTCCTCGGCCGATTTGCCGTTGAAAAATTCGGACAGGTGCACCCTGTCATAGGCGGGGCGCGGCTCTTCGCACAAGACCGTCACGGACAAGCGCGTATTGTTTTCCAGCGCCAGCCGTTCGAGGAATTTGTGCCCGACCATGCCATGGCCAAGGACGACGATCTTCACGGGGTGGTTCATTCTGCTCTCCTCAGGCCGTGGCCATGTTCGGTTCGGCCGCCAGCCCCGTGAAGCGGGCGGCGATGGCGCACAGGGCCGAGATCACCACCAGCGCACTGAGGATGATCAAGGTCTGGCGGATGTCGCCCGTGCCCTTCATCAGGAAACCGGCCGCCACGGCACCCACGTTGCCGCCGGCGCCGATGATGCCGGCCACGCCGCCCAGGGCCTTGCTGTCGATGAAGGGCACCAGCGCGTAGGTGGCGCCGCAAGCCATATGGGTGAACAGGCCGAAGACCAGCATGGCGATGACGGCGTACGTGACGCTGTCGACCTTGGCAAACCACAGCAAGCCCACGCCTTCGCCGATCATCAGCATGAACAGCAGGGTCACGCGGCTGTTCAGGTTGCCGCGCAGGGCCAGTTTGTCGGACAGCCAGCCGCCCAGGGCGCGGGCAAACAGGGCCAGCAAGCCGAAGCTGCCGGCGGCCAGGCCGGCCGATTTCAGCGACAGGCCGAAATGGTCGACGTAGTACACGGCGGCGATGTTGTGGATGAAAATCTCGATGCCGAAGCAGGCGCCGTAGGTGACGAACAGCAGCCACACGCGGTAGTTGGAGCTGGCCGCCTTGAAGCTGTCCCAGCCACCCTTTTTACCCCCCTCAATGGCGATGCCAGCGGCGCGCAAGTCCGAGTAATTGCCTTCCGGGCAATCCTGCGTATAGCGCCAGTACAGCACGGCCATCACCAGCATCAGCACGCCCGGCACCAGCAGGGCGATGCGCCAGCCCAGCGATTCGGACACGCCCAGCATCAGCACGGCACCGAGCAGCAGCGGCATCAGCGCCTGCGCCGCGCCGCCGCCCGCATTGCCCCAGCCGGCGGCGGCCGCATTCGCCGTGCCGACAACGCGGGGGGCGAACATCACGGAGGTGTGATATTGCGTGATGACGAAGCTGGCACCGACGGCGCCGATACCCAGGCGGAAGAACAGAAAGCTTTCATAGCTTTGCGAGGCGGCCACGCCCAGCACGGGAATGGCGCCCAGCAGCAGCAAGCCCGTGTAGGTCTTGCGGGGGCCGTAGCGGTCGCACAAGGGCCCGACGATCAGGCGCACGAGGATGGTGATGGCGACGGCCGCGATATTGATGTTCGCCACTTGCGCCAGGGAAAGACCGAACTCGCCCTTGATGACCGGCATCAGCGGCGCGCAGGCGAACCAGGCGAAGAAACACACGAAAAATGCCATCCACGTCAGGTGAAATGCCCGCATGGGCGGCGTGGCGAGGGAGAAGAGCGCGATGCGCGTTGCTTTTTGGCTGGCCATATAGGTTCCCGAAGTATCCCGAAAATAACAAAGATGCAAACAAAAACGGCGCCCGCCCCCGCCGATGAAAAAAATCAGCCAGAGCGGACGCCGTTGTCCAGGTGGTCCGTCGTTGGACCGTTGTGCGTTTATTC
This sequence comes from Janthinobacterium sp. 64, assembly GCF_002813325.1. Lineage (NCBI taxonomy): Bacteria > Pseudomonadati > Pseudomonadota > Betaproteobacteria > Burkholderiales > Oxalobacteraceae > Janthinobacterium > Janthinobacterium sp. 64. Next base: position 1,622,476 of record NZ_PHUG01000001.1, read on the forward strand.
AGGGGATCGCCGTTGATCCGTACCTTCTGTTTAGCAAGCGCCGTGCCAGCTTGCCGCAGGGGCAAATCGCCTTATCGGTACGAGGTTTGCGCCAGATCATGGCCAATCACGGTGCAAACACGCCACTTGCTGGTGCATGCGGGAACCAGCGATGGCAATTCTTGTCTAAATACCATTCGAAGTCGTCGCGGGAGGCCACAATGGTCAAGACACTGCGCCGCTGGCGGCCACCGTGGCTGGCTTGCGCGTGCGTCGGCGTGTTGCTCATTACGTGGAGCAACACCGCTGCCGCGCAAGAGGCCAAGGAACACAGCGAACTCGATGCCACCGTCGTCGCGCCCTTCCGCGCCGCGCACGGCGAGCGGGTCACGCAGGCGCGCACATTTGTCCTGCGCCTCGCCTATCCCGACACAGGCCGCTCGCATGCGGTGCGCTGGAGCCTGACCTTGTCCGGCCCCGGCCCGCAAGGTGCCGTGCTGCGGCGCTGGTCGGGCACGGAACAGGTGGGGACCAAAGGCAAAAGCGTGAACTTGCCCTGGGATGGCCGCGCCGACGCCGATGCGCGCGAACGGCGCGTGCTGGCGCCGGACGGCTTTTACGAACTGCGCTTGCTGGCCGTGGCCGATGCGGGCACGCCGCAAGAGGCGCAAGTGGCGCAGCAATGGCACATCCAGGTGCAGCGGGGTGCCAGCACGGCACCTGCGGTGCCCGCCTTCCAGGCCGGCCTGCAACAATTGTCCCGCCTGGAAGGCCAGGTCGACTACCGCATCGTCTACGCCAACCTGCACAGCCAGACGCGCCACAGCGACGGCGGCGCGGCGCTCGACGCCTGCCATGGCGCGCAGGAGCCGCAAACGGCGCCCTACGGCCCCATCGACGCCTATATGTATGCGCAGCAACATGGCCTGGACGCCTTGCTGACCTCCGAACACAACCATATGTATGACGGCTCGGACGGCACCAACGCCGCCGCCGTGCCGGCAGAAGCCAAGGCCCTTTACCAGACGGGACTGGCCGAAGCGGCCGCCTACACGGCCGCCCACCCGGGCTTCCTGGCCCTGTACGGCATGGAATGGGGCGTCATCAACAAGGGTGGCCATCTAAATATCTTCAATAGCGAGCAGTTGCTGGGCTGGGAACGCAATGCCAGCGGCGAGCTGCTGGCCGATGTGGAAACGCCGAAGGGCGATTACGCGGGCCTGTACAGCTTGATGCGCGAACGGGGCTGGATCGGCCAGTTCAACCACCCGGCGCCAGCGGGCCAGTTTCTCGTCAACGGCCAGCCGCTGGGCTACACACAAGATGGCGACGCGGCCATGGTGCTGTGCGAAGTGATGAACACGTCCGCGTTTTCCACGAACGACGAGGAAACGGAAAACCGGCGCAGCAATTACGAGGCGGCTTGCAACCGGGCCCTGGCAGCGGGCTACCACCTGGCCTTCAGCAGCAACCAGGATAACCACTGCGCCAACTGGGGCGCGTCGTATGGCAACCGCACGGCCGTGCTGGTGGCCAGCGCGGCCGCCGGCATGCCCGTGTCACGCGAACAATTCCTCGACGCGCTGCGCGCGCGCCGCGTCTTTGCCACGATGGACAAGCACGCGCAATTGCTGTTCACGGCGAATGGCAGGCTGATGGGCGAGCGCTTCGATAACCGAGGGTCGCTGCGCCTGGCCACCCATTTCAGCAACAGCGCGGGGCGGCAAGCGGCGGTCATCGCCATCTTGCACGGCGTGCCGGGCGGCAACGGCTCCGTGACCCAAATATCGGACCAGGCCGAGCTCACCGTCACGCCCGCGCCGGGCCCCCACTTCTATTACGCGCGCCTGACGCAGGACGACGGCAATATCGTCTGGTCGGCGCCCGTGTGGGTCAATCAGCTGCCTTGAGGAGGCCGCCTCGCCTGTATCGCACCGCAGATTCTGCGGCGTGCTTCCATTCCAGCAAACAATATTGGAAAAGTAAGTATTTTTTCAGGTAGCCGCCCATAGACACTGGTTCCCCGCAGCAATCCATGGCACCATGGCTGCGCCGTTTTGCCCGCAACGCGGCCTCCATCGGACCAACCAGGAACCCTCTATGTCGTCATATCGCATTCTCGCCGGCAGCATGCTGCTCGGCCTGGCCGCAGCGGGCATTGCCCATGCGCAAGCTCCTTCCCCCGCCGCCGCCAATACCGATCCCCATTTGTGGCTGGAAGACGTTCTCGGCGACAAGCCGCTGGCCTGGGTCAAGCAGCACAATGCCGTCACCACCAAAGAACTGGAGGCCCGGCCCGGCTTCCCTGCCCTGCAGGCGCGCCTGAAAACCATCCTCAACTCGAAGGAACGCATTCCCTACGTCAGCAAGGAAGGCGAGTTTTACTACAATTTCTGGCGCGATGCGCAGCATGTGCGCGGCATCTGGCGCCGTACCACGCTGGCGCAGTACCAGCAGGCCGAACCCGCCTGGGAAACCGTGATCGACCTCGACCAACTGGCCGCCGGCGAGAGTGAAAACTGGGTCTGGGGCGGCGCGTCCTGCCTGTATCCGAAGGGCGAACGCTGCCTCATTTCCCTGTCGCGCGGCGGCGGCGACGCCAAGGTGGTGCGCGAATACGACGTGGCCAAGCGCGCCTTCGTCGACGGCGGTTTTACCTTGCCGGAAGCGAAGGGCAGCGCCAGCTGGATCGACCAGGATACCCTGTTCGTCTCCACCGATTTCGGCCCCGGCACGATGACCAGTTCGGGCTACCCGCGCATCATCAAACAGTGGCAGCGCGGCACGCCGCTGGCGCAAGCGCAAACCTTGTACGAAGCCAAGGCCGACGACTTGAGCGCGGGCGCCTACAAGGACTTCACGCCCGGCCACGAACACCAGTTCATCGAGCGGCAAATCGATTTCTACAGCGGAGAAATGTTCCTGCGCGACGGCGCCGACTTGAAGAAAGTGCCGAAGCCGGACGACGCCACGGCCTTCACCGTGCGCGACCAATTGATCATCACCCTGCGCTCGGACTGGAAAGTCAACGGCAAAACCTACCTGCAAGGCTCATTGCTGGCGACCGACTTCAAGGCCTTCATGCAGGGCAAGCAGGTGCTGGAAGTGCTGTACGCGCCCACGTCCACATCGTCGCTGGATAATGTCACGGCGACGAAATCGACCATCCTCGTCACCACCCTGGACAAAGTGAAAAACCGCCTGACGGAACTGCGCCACGTGAACGGCAAGTGGCAGCGCCGCGCCGTCGACGCGCCGAAACTGGGCACCCTGGCCGTCAGCGCGCTCGATTCCGTCGACTCGGACCAGTACTTCCTGACGGTGACGGACTTCCTCAACCCGACCACCCTGTACCTGGCCACGGCGCAAAGCGACCAGCGCACGAAAATCAAGTCGCTGCCCGCCTACTACGACGCGGCGCCATACAAGGTGGAGCAGTTCGAATCGACGTCGAAGGATGGCACGAAAGTGCCGTATTTCGCCATCATGGGCAAGAAGACGAAGTTCGATGGCAGCAATCCCACCGTGCTGTATGGCTACGGCGGCTTCGAAGTGTCGCTCAAACCGAGCTACAGCGGCACCACGGGCGTGGCGTGGCTGGAAAAAGGCGGCGTGTACGTGCTGGCGAATATCCGCGGCGGCGGCGAATTCGGCCCCCGCTGGCACCAGGCGGCATTGAAGGAAAACCGCCAGCGCGCATATGACGACTTCATCTCGGTGGCACAGGACCTGATCAAGCGCAAAGTCACCAGTCCGCGCCACCTGGGCATCATGGGCGGCAGCAATGGCGGCCTGCTGACGGGCGCCGTGCTGGTGCAGCGTCCCGATCTGTTCAACGCCGTCGTCAGCCAGGTGCCGCTGCTCGACATGCGCCGCTATAACAAGATGCTGGCGGGCGCCTCGTGGATGGGAGAATACGGCGACCCGGACGTGGCGGAACAATGGGCCTACATCAGCAAGTACTCGCCGTACCAGAACGTCTTCAAGGACAAAAAGTATCCGCGCGTGCTGTTTACTACCTCCACGCGCGATGACCGGGTCCACCCTGGCCATGCGCGCAAGATGGTGGCGAAGATGGAAGAGCAAGGCCACGACGTGCTGTACTGGGAAAACACGGAAGGCGGCCATGCGGGTGCGGCCAACAACGACCAGCAGGCGCTGATGTGGGCGCTGACCTACACCTTCCTGCACGAGCAGCTGAAGTAAAGTGGTGGTGTCGGATTACGCGCTCACGCGCCTCGGCGGCCCCGCTAATCCGACCTACCCAACATCACCGGCCTGCCCGGCTGCGGTATTCCTTACTTCGCCTGCGCGCTGGGGCGCTCGGCGATGCGGTCGCGGTAGGCCTGCAGGTTCTGCAACCCTTCCGCGCCCGGCCGGTACTTCATCAGGCCGCGCGCAAATTCCAGCGCGCAGAAGGCCGTGATGTCGGCAATCGTGAAACGCTCGCCAGCGATGTACGGCTGGCCGGCCAGCACCTGGTCCAGCCACTGCGCCGTTTCGCGCAGCTTGCCCGCCTGCGCCGTGGCGAAATCGGGGAACTGCGGGTTTTCCAGCGCCACCAGGGCCGGATGGCCGTGACGCACCCAGTTGGCGGCGGCGCTGAACAAATGCAGTTCCACGCGGCGGTCAGCCATCTCGATAAACGCGCGCTCCTCGAATCCCTCGCCCATCAGGTTCGGCTGCGGCTGCAAACCTTCCAGGTAGGTGCAGATGGCGCGCGTCTCGGTCAGCACGCGCCCGTCCGCCAGTTCCAGCACGGGCACCCGGCCCAGCGGGTTTTTCGCCAGGAAGGCGGGATCGCGGTGCTGGCCCGCCATCAGGTCGAGCGCCACTTCCTCAATGCCGGTGATGCCCTTCTCGGCGATGAACATGGTGACGCGGCGCGGATTGGGCGTGCGGGGGCTGATGGTCAGTTTCATGTGCGTGGGTCTCGTCTCGTTATGGTTGTTCACAATCATACCAGCGCACGGCAGCCGCGCGACGGCCCTGGCGCGTTGACTTTGCCCCCGTTTCGCCTTAGATTGCCGTACGGGAACGCTGGCCACCAGTTTCAGCGATGTCCCCAACACGTCACTCACGCCCGCAGCCTATCCGGCTGGCGGGCGTTTTATCCATGAAACCAGGGCATACCATGCATCGCACACCGACTCCGCGCTTCCGGCGCAGCCAACTGACCGCCGCCGTCCTGGCACTGGCTGCCGTCACCGCCTTCAACCCGGGCTACGCCGCCCCCGCCGCCAGGTACGCCTCGGCCAGCCACGCCACCACGACCACCACGCAGCTGCCGCGCGGCGTCACGCCCTTGCACTATATCGTGTCGATCACGCCGGATGCCGCCGCCGCTACCTTCAAGGGCGAAGCCGCCATCAAGGTGGCCATCGACAGGCCAACGGCCAGCATCACCTTCAATGCCTTGAACCTGGCATTTGCCGCCGCCGCCATCGAAGGCCAGGGCGGCAGCAAGCAGGTGACGCGCAAGATCGCGTTCGATGCGGACAAGCAGACGGCCACGGTGCATTTTGCCCAGCCACTGGCCAAGGGCGAGTACCTGTTGCGCATCGATTACAGCGGCAAGATCGGCACGCAGGCCACGGGCCTGTTCTCGCTCGACTACGACACGCCGCAAGGGCGCCAGCGGGCGCTGTACACGCAGTTCGAAAATTCGGACGCGCGCAGCATGCTGCCGTCGTGGGATGAGCCGGACTACAAGGCCACCTTCGATCTCAGTGTGGTCGTGCCGAGCAGCCAGATGGCCGTCAGCAACATGCCGATTGCCCGCAGCGAGGAGATGGGCTATGGCATGAAGCACGTGTACTTCGCCACCACGCCGCGCATGTCGACGTATCTGCTGTTCTTCGGCCTGGGCGACTTCGAGCGCGCCACGGCCATGAGCGACGGCACGGAAATCGGCGTCATCACGAAGAAAGGCGCGCTGGCGCAAAGCCGCTTCGCGCTCGACGAGTCAGCCGCCCTGCTGCGCGAGTACAACGATTACTTCGGCGTCCGCTACCCGCTGCCCAAGCTCGACAACATCGCCGCGCCGGGCCGCAGCCAGTTCTTCGGCGCGATGGAAAACTGGGGCGCCGTCTTCACCTTCGAATACGGCCTGCTGCTCGACCCGGCCATCTCGACCCAGTCGGACAAGGAAAACATCTACACCACGCTGTCGCATGAAATGGCGCACCAGTGGTTCGGCGACCTGGTCACCATGCGCTGGTGGGACGACCTGTGGCTCAACGAAGGTTTTGCGTCGTGGATGGAAAGCCGCACCACGGAGCGTCTGCACCCCGAATGGAACACGGCCCTGTCCAACGTGGGCGGGCGCGAATCGGCCATGAGCCAGGACGCGCTGCGCACCACGCATCCTGTGATCCAGCGCATCGCCACCGTGGAGCAAGCCAGCCAGGCCTTCGACGGCATCACCTACCAGAAGGGCGAAGCGGTGATCCGCATGCTCGAAGCCTACGTGGGTGCCGACACCTGGCGCACGGCCGTACGCAGCTACATGCGCAAGCATGCATATGGCAATACGGTGTCGGACGACCTGTGGCGCGAAGTCGATGCGGCCGCCGGCAAGTCCGTCAGCGCCATCGCCCATGATTTCACCCTCCAGCCAGGCGTGCCAATGATCACGGTGGGCGACGCCGTGTGCAGGAACGGCAGCACGCGCGTGACCCTCACGCAGACGGAGTTCAGCAAGGACCAGCCGAATAAAAAACCGCTGTCGTGGAAAGTGCCGGTGATGGCCTCGACGGTCGGCAACGGCAAGCTGGCCCGAGTGCTGGTCAAGAATGGCAAGGCGACCCTGAACGTGCCCGGCTGCGGCGCCCTGCTGGTGAACGCGGGCCAGAGCGGCTACTACCGCACCGTGTACGCGCCCGCCAACACGCGCGCGCTGGCCGGCAGCTTTGCGCGCCTGGCGCCCATCGACCAACTGGGCTTGCTGGCAGACAGCCAGTCGCTGGGCCTGGCCGGTGCGCAAAACCTGGCCGATTTCCTGGAATTGGTGAAGGCCACGCCGCTGTCGGCCGACCCGCAGGTGCTGGGCAAGGTGGCCGGCGCCCTGGGCGACCTGTACGAACAGTATGCCGGTGATAGCACGGAGAGCAAAACGCGCCAGCAGGCCTTCGGCCGCTACGCCATGGCGCGCCTGGCGCCCATGATGGCGCAGACGGGCTGGGAAGCGCGCGCGGGCGAAGCGTCGAGCGTGGCGACCCTGCGCGCACGCCTGATTGCCATCCTCGGCGACATGGGTGAGCCGGGCGTGATCGCCGAGGCGCGCCGCCGCTACGCGGCCAGCGAACAAGATCCCACCGCCATGCCCGCGCCGCTGCGCCGCACCATCCTGGGCGTGGTGGCCCAGCATGCGGACGAGACCACCTGGGAGCAGCTGCACGCCCGCGCGCAGCAGGAAAAGACGCCGCTGGTGAAGAATCAGCTATACGACTTGCTGGCGTCGAGCGACGATCCCGCCCTGGCGCAGCGCGCGCTGGCGCTGGCGCTGACGGATGAACCGGGCGTGACCAACAGCCCGGCCATGATCTCGCGCGTGTCGCGCACGCATCCGGAACTGGCCTTCGACTTCGCGCTGGCGCACCTGGAGCAAGTCAATGCACGCATCGATGCCAGTTCGCGCAGCCGCTACTTCCCGCGCCTGGCCGCCGGCTCGGCGCAGCCGCAGATGATCGCCAAGCTGGAAGCGTATGCGCAGGCCAACCTGCCGGCCAGCGCGCGTGGCGATGCCGACAGTTCCGTGGCCGGCATCAAGTACCGCATCAAGGTGCGCGCCGAACGGCTGCCCGCCGTCGATGCGTGGCTGGCCAAGCAAACGGGCTAAATGGAATTCCCGGCGCCACGGCGCCGGGATGTGATCAACACCGATGAAAACGCAGGCAAAAAAGACCGGCATCGCAAAGTGCGGTAGCCGGTTGAAACGCTGTTTCAGAGCGCAGGGATAAACTGGGAAAAACAGGAAAGCGGAAATCGTGCCGGTCATTGAGGTGTCCGGCAACCCTGCGCCCGGGGTTTCCGTGCGCCATGTATCCACTATGCCAGCCCTTCGCCGACACAGGCTTAGGACTTCATTAAATCCCCGCACTATCCCTGCACTTTCCCTGCCCCGCCCTGCGATTATTACTACAAAACAAGTTTCACGTGTCTGGTGCCGATGCTTGAGCTCACCGGCTAAGCTGTTGAGTCATGCCTGCATCCTATCGCTCCCGGAACGTAGTGACTTGCGCAACGCATGCTGTGTGCCAACAAAAGCATCATAACAGCGTCATATGACCGCCTTATGACGTAGCTCTAACATTGCACGCGCGCCGCCGCGCCGATCGCGTACTATTCCCCCATCGTCCTTGTTCCTTCTGCCCCATGTTCAGCCAGAACCTTCGCACCGTTTTCCTGCTCGCCTGCGCCGTGCTGGCCGCTTGCACGCCCTTGCCGCCCGCCCCTGCCCCTGCTTTCACGCCGGCTACCCCTGCCGCCACATCCGCGCCCGCGTGGCAGCGGCCCGGCGTGCAGTTACTGTACATCGCGCCCGAAGAATCGCTGCTGACCATCACCGTGCGGCGCGGCGGCGCGCTGGCCCGCCTGGGACATGACCACGTGATCGCCAGCCGCACCTTGCAAGGCGTGGTGGCGCCCGCGCCGGGACGCGCGCAATTCCAGTTCCGGCTCGACCAGATGAGTGTGGATGAAGAGGGCTTGCGCCAGGCGGCCGGCCTGACGACGACGCCGTCGGCCGACGCCATCGCCGGCACGCGCCACAACATGCTGGTGCGCGTGCTGGACGCCGAGCGTTATCCGTGGGTCAGCATCGCGGCGCGCCGCACGGGCGACAAGGAAGTGCTTGAGGCGGACATCACCTTGCATGGCGTGACGCGCACGGTGCAACTGCCGGTGCGCATCGAGCAAGCGGCCGATGGCCACAGCATTCAGGCCAGCGGCAGCCTGCTGTTGAAACAGAGCGACTTCGGCATCGTGCCGTTCGCCATCCTGGGCGGCGCCATAGCCGTGCAGGATCAGATGGAACTGGCGTTTCGCATTACCGCCCGGCAAGAACTCAGCGCGCCAGGATCAGGCGCAAGCCCAGACCGATGAAGATGGTGCCGGCCACGCGGTCCAGCCACAGGCCCGCGCGCGGGCGGCGGTTGAGCCACAGGCCGACGGCACCGGAAAAATAGCCGAGCAGGCAGAACAGCACGCAAGCCTGCGCCGTAAAGACCAGGCCCAGCTGCGCCGTCTGCCAGCTGGCATTGCCCTGGCCCGCGACGATAAACTGCGGCAAGAACGACAGAAAAAACAGCACGACTTTCGGATTGATACTGTTGGCAAACAGTCCTTTGCCGAACAGGCGCAGCAAGGACTCGTCGGGCAAGGCGCCCGCGCCATCGACTCTGGCGCCGCCACGGCTGCGCAAGGCGCCGATGCCCAGCCACACCAGGTACAGGCCGCCAACCACTTTCAGCGCCGTAAATGCCGTGGGCGAGGCGGCCAGCAGGGCCGACACGCCGATGGTCGCCAGCACCGTATGCGTGAGGCAGCCAAGGGCGCAGCCCAGGCCGAATGCCATGCCCTGGCGGCGTCCGCGCGACATGCCCACGCCCAGCACCATCAGGTTGTCGGGGCCGGGACTGGCGGTGATCAAAACGGCGGCGGCCAGGAAGGCCAGGAACTGGTCGGGACTGAGCATGGTGAACTCGCGGGCAAAAGCCGCCATGATACCGGAGCGCTCGCCATGCCGGCAGAACATGAGTGACCGTGCGCCACCAAGAGTCGATTAAAATGGCTACTCAACAGCAAACGGCGTTGCCGCCAGTTCCCGCGCGACCATCACCACACTCATCGATGCCTATCCAGCCGCCCCCCTCCCGCCACCGCGCTTCCCGCTCCCGCGTCAGCGTCTGGCTATGCGGCTGGCCGTTCCTGTTCGGCCTGCTGTTCGGTTTGCTGGGCCTGGCGGGCGCGGCGCAGGCAGCCCCTTTGTCACTGAGCAATCAAGGCATTGCGCACCTGGGCAGCGGAGGGAAACTGTTTTTCGCCGGAAATGACGCCGCGCCTGCCGATGCGGCCGCCCTGCCCGCCTGGCTGGCGCGCCAGCGCCCGGCCAACCAGGTCGACCTGTTCGGCGGCGCCTACTGGCTGCATGCGCAGGTGCGCAACGACAGCAGCGTCGCGGCCTGGGTCATCGACCCGAACGACACCCTGATCGACCTGGTCGACGTGCACGTGTATGGCCCCGCACCGCACACGGCGCCGCAGACCTTGCTGACGGGCTACCAGCGTCCGCACGAGTATTTGCTGCACTACGGCAGGAACGTACAGCTGGCGCCGGGCGCCACCTACGACATCCTGATCCGCTTTTCCAGCCCTTATTATGCGCGCGCGCCGCAGTTCGGCGTGAGGACGCAGCAGGACTACCGCAATCTGGTGGGCAAGGAAAACTTCCTGATGGTGGCGTCCATCGGCGCCCTGCTGGCGCTGGGCCTGTTCAATTTCTTCATCTTTTCCATCACCCTGGACAAAGCCTCGGCCTATTACGCGCTGTACGTGCTGACGTATGGCCTGGCCTGGGCCATGACGTTCCACGTCTTTGCCGACCTGTTCGACTGGCACCAGCTGCAGCTGCATTACGTGCCGTTCTTCCTGCTGCCCGTCTTCAGCACCCTGTTTTACATGCATTTCCTGTGCCTGCGCGACTACTCGCCCCTGCTGTACCACCTCAGCAAGGTCAATCTGGTGCTGCCACTGCTGCTCTTGCCCAGCTGCTTCGTCGCCCTGTCGTATGCGCACACCCTGGCCACCATCGCCATCAGCATCTGGATGCTGCTGGCGCTCATCTGCGGCATCGTCGTCTGGTGCCGCGGCTACCAGCCGGCGCGCTTCTTCGTGCTGGCCTTCGTCGCCCTGATGCTGCCCGGCTTCCTGATCCTGCCGGCCAACCTGGGCCTGATGCCGGCCATGGTGGCCAACGCCCAGCTGGTGACCCTGCTCGGCGGCACGCTCGACGGCTTGCTGCTGGCCTTTGCCCTGGCCGACCAGATCCGATTGCTGCGCAACAACCTGGAGCAACGGGTGCAGGAGCGCACCCTGGCGCTGACCCTCAGCAATGACGCCCTGCTGAAGGCCAAGGAGCATGCGGAAGTGGTCAGCCGCCACCGCATCGATTTTCTGTCCGCCATGAGCCACGACATCCGCACGCCGCTGGCCGGCGTGATCGGCATGCTGAAATTCGCCCTGCGCGACCAGTCGGTCAAGGGCCGCACGCAAGAGTACCTGCGCATCGGCCTGCACAATGGCGTCTCGCTCTTGACCATTCTCAACGACATCCTCGATTTCTCGAAGATCGACGCGGGCAAGCTGACCCTGGAAACCGTGGACTTCGACCTGCTGGCGCTGATCGGCGACGCGGCCGGCATCGTGCAGGGCCAGGCCGACGCCAAGAGCCTGCTGCTGCGCCGCGAACTGGCGCTGGACCTGCCCCGCTACGTGCGCGCCGATCCCACGCGCCTGCGCCAGATCCTCATCAACCTGCTGGGCAACGCGCTGAAATTCACGGCGAATGGCGAAGTGCTGCTGGAAGTGCGGCGCGCCCGCACGCCGCCGCGCCGCGATGGCCGCAGCGAGATCGACTTCATCATCAGCGACACGGGCCCCGGCATCGACGCGGACACCTTGCCGCGCCTGTTCCAGAAATTCGAGCAAGCCGACCACTCCACCACGCGCCGCTATGGCGGCACGGGACTGGGCCTGGCCATCTGCAAGGAATTGGTCGAACTGATGCAGGGCAGCATCGGCGTGGAAAGCCGGGTCGGCATCGGCTCGCGCTTCCATTTCACCTTGCCGCTGCATGACGGCAGCGCGCCGGCGGCCGACGCGCGCCGGCCCACGCGCCAGGCGCGCCATGCCTGCCGCCTGCGCATCCTGTGCGCCGAAGACGTGCGCACCAACCAGATCATCATCGGCACCCTGCTCGAAAGCATGGGCCATGAGGTGACCATCGTGGAAAACGGCGAACAGGCGCTGCACGCGCTGGGCACGGGCACCTACGACTGCGTGCTGATGGATGGCCGCATGCCGCTGATGGATGGCGAACAGGCCGCGCGCCTGATCCGCGACGGCGGCAACGCGCAATTCCCCATTCCCGACGCGCACATCCCCATCCTTGCGCTGACGGCCAATGCCAGCGAACATGACCGGCAACGCTACCTGGCCTGCGGCATGGACGACTTCCTCAGCAAACCCGTCGACGAAGCGCTGCTGTTCCAGAAAATCGACGCCATCATCGACCTGCTGCTGGCGCGCGGCCACGCCCTGCCGCCGGCCGGGCCCTCTGGGGACGATACCCTGGCGCGCCAGTTCGGCCTGGACGATGCCGACGACGCGCAGGCGCAAACGCCAGCGCCGGCCGATCCCATGACGGCGCCCGTGCACATCCTGCCGCTGGCAGGCCTGTCGCCGCAGCACTTGCAGCGCATCGCGCAAGCGTTCCTGACGGAGGCGCCGCGGCGCCTGGACCTGGCTTGCCACGCCGTGCGCGACGGCAACGCCAGCGCGGCCGCTGCCGCCTTCCACGCCTTGAAAGGCAGCGCCGGCTACCTGAGCCGCCCCACCCTGCACGGCCTGTGCCACCAGATGGAAGCCCTGGCCTCGAACGGCCAGCTCGAAAACGTGACGCAATTCCTGCCACAGCTGCAGACGGCGCTGGACGTGGCGCGGCGCGACCTGGAAGCTCAGCCGGGAGCTTGAGGCGCCCGCGCTAGAAATCCTTCTCGCCCTGGATCACGGCCGGATAGCCCGTCATGGCGCGCGAAGTCTGCATGCCCGCCATCACGGCCGCTTCCACGCAGCCCGCGTTCAGGCCCGTCCTGATCCAGTCGCCCGTCAGGAACAGGTTACTGAAGCCCGACTGGTCGGTGGCCAGCCGGTACTGCGTACTGTTCACCACCGACATCACGTAGCGCTCCGACGGGTCGACGTTGGCGCGCCAGTACTGGCTGTCGAAGCGCGCCGGCCCCGTGCCCTCTTTCGCGTCGACCAGCCATTGCCACGGAAACGCGCCCGGCGCGCCCGCCTCGGGCCACAGTGCGCCGATCTCGCGTTCGAGCTGGTGCAGCGCGCCCTGTTTCGCCCTGGCCGCGCAGCGGGCGGGAAAATCCGTGTCGGTGACGGGCGGGTAGCTGTCGACGGGGAAGGCGCTGCAAAAGTACGAGACATTTTTCGGCTCCAGCCCGGCCGGCCAGTCTTCGTGCGCCAATAGCTGGTCCATCGGCGCCCAGGTGTCGTACGGCTCAGTAAAAGCCGACAGCACCGGCTGCTGGCCCTTGGGCTGCGTGGTCCAGCCCATCTGATGCAAATCCTTGTTGAGCCATACCTGGTAAGCCTGCGTGGCCACGGTTTGCACCTTCTCGGCCGCCAGTTGCAGGGCCGGGCTGTGCGCCAGCAGTTGCGGGCACAGGGCGGGCAGCGAGCCGATGGAAATGCCGAACACCACCTTATCGAAATCGACGCCCTTCTTCAAGACCGTGGCGGGCAGCTGACGGCCGAACGCTTGCCGGTACTGCTGCGGCCAATCGCTCCAGTACAATTCCAGGTTGACGTCCTGCGCCTGCAGCAGCGCCGCCTGGGCCGGCTCAATCTGCGCATAATCGGGCGCGCTGGGCCAGCAAGCCAGGCCTTTCACGTCCACCAGCGGCGCGTAGCCGGCGGCGGGGTCCTTCAATTGCACCTGCTGCGTGATGCGGATACTGGCTATGTCGCCCGCGCCCGGCACCAGTTCTTCCACGCGCTGGAAGAACTTGAATTCCACGCCCCGTCTGGCGAGCACCTGGTACAGCGGCGTAAAGATGGTGTCGCCCATGCCGGCCTGCATCTTGAACATGATGCCGCCCTTGTAGGCCAGGCCGATGCGCGCCATCGAGCGCAACAGCGTCCCCGCCTCGATGTTCGGTTTCGAATAATCGCCGCCCTCGTAGGCAAACACCAGGTCGTAGAAACCGCGCACGGGCGCCGAATTGACGCTGAACTGCTCGTCGCCGCCATGTTTTCTCAGCCAGGCACGGAAATCGATGTCGTTGATGACGTCAAAGCCATGCTTGAACACGCCATCCTCGAACATGCCTTTCATGACCGTGATGCCCAGGTCCAGGCAAATGAACAGCCGGCGCAATGCATCGTCGCCATCGATCCGGGCGCGGTAGCGCAGGCGCAGCCACGCGCGGATGCCGTTCAGGGTGCTGGCCAGCAGCTGGTGGCGGGCCTGGTCGTGACGCGAGGAGTCGGGCGCCAGGTCGGCCACCAGCGCCGCCAGGGCGCCGACGGACAAGCCCACGTCGAGCCCCAGTTCATCGGCCTGCCCCACCACTTCATCGGCCAGGCGGCGCAGCCAGCCCGGCCACACTCCCTCTCCCTCGCCGTCGCCTGGCTGCGCGCTGGCGCGCACGATGCGCGCGTCGGCGTCCGCCACCTGCCGGATCTGGCGTATCCACTGCTCGATCCAGCCCACCATGGCGATGGCCATCTGCCACAGGGTGATGTCTTCGCCGCCCTCGCCCGGTTCACCCGGCAAGGTGGGAAAGACGATGGACCAGTTGCGCCACTGGCCCTTGACGTCTTCCGACAGGGCCACGTAATCGTGCTGCTGGAACGCGTCGCGCCAGGTGGCCAGCGGCGCGCCCGGCGGGCGTTCCAGGCTCGCATACGCTTCCTTGATCATCCTGAAGGCGTTGGCATAAAAGCCGAACCAGATGTGCAGGCCGTGTTCCTCGATGCGCTGGCCCGCTTGCGCATTGCGCCCGCTGGCGCCCTTGCCGCCCAGGCGCCAGCCCAGCTGGTAGACGGTGATGGCGTGCCGGTTTTGCCAGCCCGGCTGGTTCGTCAAGTAATACGCGGTGGTCATGGCCGCCACGCCGCCGCCGAGGATGGCGATCTTTTCCGGCGCGATCTGCGAGTTGTCGACCAGTTCCTCGCCCGGCATGGCCATGAAGTCGAAGTTCACATGGAAGGGCAATATTGCCGCCTGCGGCCCCAGCTGCAAACCCAGGGTCTGGTCGAGCGGAAAACTGTCGAACGCGTGCAAGGTGCATTCATACTCGTAGCCGAGCAGGCGCGCGCTGTGCAGGCGCTTGATCTCGGCCGGCGCGGCGACGATGGCCTGGTACACGGCTTTCACGCCCGCGCTGTCGGGGAATTGCTTGAGGAAAATCTGGTCGATGCGAGGATGGCGCAACAGCGACAGGATATCGGCCCAGCCGGCCTGGTCCATGTCGAAGAAATCGGGAATGGACAGGAAAATCTGGAAGGCCTGCTCGATCAGTTCCAGGAAGCTGTTGACGGGTTTATGCTGCCCCGTCTGCACGGTGGCATTGACTTCCAGCAGCGGGTGCAGGGCCAGTTTCGTCTCGGGTGAGAAATGCTGGAAACCCTTGGCGGCCACGGCACAGCGCAACGGCTCGCTGCCAGCGGCGGGAATGGCGTAGTCGCACAGGTATTTCGGGTAGCCGAACAGTTCGCGCCCGTTGATCAGGGCCATCGCGTCGTCGACGAAAATATGGCACGGGTACCAATAGATATGCGCCAGCTTGCCCTGTTCATCCATCTGGCCCACCATGATCCAGGTGACGATGTCGACTTCCGTGATCCAGCCCTTGGCCTGGTCGACGGGGTTGGCCGAATCCGCATGGTTGACGCGCGTAAACGTCAGCATCACGTACGGCGACAGCGCTTTCAGGGTCATCTTGCTGCCCGCCACCTGGTTCAGGGTGGTGTTGACGGTGGCTTGCAGTTTGGCCAGGTCGCCCCGGACGAAATAGCCATACATTTCCGATTGCTTCAATTGCAGCGGCGAGTGCATCATCACCGAACCGCCCTGATAGAGATACGAAGGTCTTGCTGAAGGTTGCGCCGTCATTGCCCTGCCCCTGTGAAGTTTCAGACAAACAAGATTGCTATAGTGTATTGAGAAAAACAATGAATGATATGAAATAAATGAAAGGATTTGCCAAGATGCATAGGCTCAGCAGCCCGCCACGCGCGCGGCGCGCCGGGGCAAGCCTGTGCCATCGGGTGTAGGATGAACCATCTTGACTATCCGAGCACAGGCAATGATTACCACCGATTACGTTTCCACTTATTCCGGCAACCGTTTTTATCCCTTGCGCCCGCATATCGACAAGGTAGTCATTGAAGACATTGCCCACGGCCTCGCTTATCAGTGCCGCTTCAATGGACAGACGCAAGTGTTTTACTCGGTCGCCCAGCACAGCCTGATCGTCGCGGAACTGGTGCCGCCCCATCTGCGCCTGGCCGCCCTGCTGCACGACGCGGCGGAAGCCTACCTGGGCGACATGGTGAAGCCCTTGAAAGTGCTGCTGCCGGAATTTGCCGTGCTGGAAGACAAGGTCAGCGCCATCATCGCCGCCACGTATGGCCTCGACTTTTCCGATTACGCCCCCATCAAGCGGGCCGACCTGATCGCACTGGCCACGGAAAAGCGCGACCTGATGCCGCACTCGGCCGAACGCTGGGCTTACCTTGACGGCATCGCCCCCTTGCCCGGTATAATCGACGCCATGGGTCCGGCCGAAGCCAAGCAGCGCTTCCTGCATGCCTTTGCCCAGCTGAGCGGGCTCGGACTGGCGGCGTGAATGCTTCCCCCTGCCGCACGAACGGGCGCTAAGCCCCGGTTTTTGCACGGCTTTTTCAGATATCCACAGCAACTGTGGATAAAGTTGTTGATAAGCCCCTCTTGACAAGCCGCAACGCCAGTACAGATGCGGCTTTCAACAATTTGCTGATTTCACAGGCAATTTTTTACCCCAATGAAATCAATGACTTAGAATCATGATTTTTCGCCAAAGCAAAGTTGCTCGAACACTATGAAAATATATTTTGCTGTGCATAAGCAATCTTGCTCTTGGCCGTCTTGCCTGAACCGCATTGTTTTGACAAACCCCGCAGACTGGCATAGTGTGGAGTGAGTGAGCACGATCAACGGTGGATAAATGCATGAATATGGATAGCGACAATGCCGCCAAGGGAGCGGACGAACCCGACTGGCTGGTCGAGGAACCACTCGGGCGGACAGACGTGGCAGCAGAGTCCGCCAACGCGGCGCCATGGCGCGTGCTGATTGTCGATGACGATGTCGATGTGCACGTGGTAACCAAGTTTGCCCTCAGCCAGGCCAGTTTCCAGGGCCGCAGGCTGAGCTTTCTGCACGCGTATTCGGGCGCCGAGGCGCTCGCCTTGCTGCGCAGCACACAAGATATCGCCGTGGTGCTGCTCGATGTCATCATGGAAACTCAGGATGCCGGGTTGCAAGTGGCGCGCCAGGTGCGCGAAGATTTGCACAACAGTGCCGTGCGCATCATCCTGCGCACGGGCCAGCCTGGCCAAGCACTGGAACACCGCATCATCATCGACTACGACATCAATGATTTCTGGTGCAAGACCGACCTGACCACGCGCAAGCTGTTTACCACCGTGATCGCCTCGCTGCGCACCTACGCCACCTTGCGCGAAGCGCAGCAACAAGTCGCCGACCTCGCCGCCGCCCTGGCCCACTGCGGCGACGCGCCAGCGGCACCGGCTGGCGGCAAGCCCTGAGCAGCCGCCGCTACTTTCAGTCATAAAAACAAAAGCACTGGACAGGCATACAGGCTTGTAGCATGCCCCATTCTGGCCCCTCTTGCTGGCCGATGGCATGCGCTGACCGGCGACTATTTCCTAAGTAGCGGATTGTTAAGCGCTTTTTCAGATATCCACACGGACTGTGGATATCTTTGTGGATAAGCGCCTATTGACAGGCTTCAAAGCCACAGCCCGTGCGGCTTTCAATAAACTGCTCAATCAAACAGCAAAAATAAAATCCATTAAAATCAATTACTTAGAAATTCACACATAATCACAAGAAAATTATTTCGCCAATTTCGTTAACCCATCATTTGTGCATAACTGAGCTGTAATGATCAATCCGACAACACCGGACTAACGCTGCCGGCAACACACTTGCCGAGCGGATATTCAATGCACGGTCTGGCGGCGCTGCTCCGGATGCAGCAGCACTCTTTCGATCAATTCGGGGGAGACATTGTATGACTTCAGGTATTCCAGGGCACACAAGGTACTAAAGGCGGCCTGCACGGCGATGCCCAGATTGACGATGTCGCACGTCTTTTGATCGATCCGGGCATGCGCCACCACGGCTTTGACGGGCATATGCAGCGTTTCTGTGGAATTAGGCATGATGAACAACTCCTGCGAAGGGGAACGGAGGGAGGGAGACGGCGTGGCGGTAAGAACCGCACCAGCGCTGACAGGAACAGTGGTCGTGCTGCCGATAAAGTATTGCCGATAAACTCTCGATGTCAATGGCAGGGAAACATGAGCCACAGTTTTTTTCTTGCAGGCACAACTGGAGCCGAAAGCGATGGACAAGCGCAATCGGCCACGGCGATAATCAGCCATGCCCTCATCCCCCCTTTCCGCCCTGCCGCCCGACCTGCCCCGTCCGCAACCGGCCTCGCTGGCCGACCTGTTCTTCTCGTTCACCTGGCTGGCCTTGCAGGGATTCGGCGGCGTGCTGGCCGTGATCCAGCGCGAAATGGTCGAACGCAAGCGCTGGCTGACGCAAGAGGAATTCCTGGAAGACTGGGCCGTGGCGCAAATCATGCCCGGACCGAATGTCGTCAACCTGTCGCTGATGGTGGGCGGGCGCTATTTCGGCTTGCGGGGCGCGCTGGCGGCGCTGGCCGGCATGCTGGCCGTGCCCCTCGTCATCGTACTGCTGCTCGGTGTGCTGTACACGCGCTTTGGCGACAATGCGCAGATGGCGGGCGCACTGCGCGGCATGGCCGCCGTGTCGGCCGGCATGATCGCCGCCACGGGCGTGAAACTGGCGACCGCGCTGACCAAGCATCCGCTGCCCCTGTGGCTGACCTTTTCCATCACCGTACTCGGCGTGCTGATGGTGGCCGTGCTGCGCTGGCCCCTGCTGTACATCCTGCTGGGCCTGGGCGGCATCGGCTGCCTGCTGACCTATCGAAAGCTGTCCGCATGACGCCGCCACTGCAACTGGTGTTGAGCGCGGGCGACTGGCTGAACCTGTTCGGCCACTACCTGATGCTGTCGCTGATGTCGATCGGCGGCGCCATCTCCACCACCTCCGAAATGCACCGCTTCCTCGTCGAGCAGCATGGCTGGCTGACCCAAGCGCAATTCAATGAGTCGATTGCCATCGCGCAAGCCGCGCCCGGCCCGAACGTGCTGTTCGTCGCCCTGATGGGCTGGAACGTGGGCATGAATGCGGGCAGCTACACGGCCGCCTACCTGGGCGTGCTGGTGACCATGGTGGGCATCATGCTGCCCAGCACGACCCTCACCTACGTGGCGGCCCAATGGGGCTACCGCAACCGCGACCTGCGCCCCGTGCGCGCCTTCAAGCAAGGCATGGCGCCCATCGTCGTCGCCCTGCTGATTTCCACGGGCATGATTTTGGGCGGCGCCAACCACGACCTGCGCACGGACTGGCCCCTGTGGAGCTTGTCCATCGTGGCCGGCCTGATCATCTGGCGCACGAAGATCCATTTATTGTGGCTGCTGGCGGCCGGCGCCGTGCTAGGCTGGTTCCAAGTCGTCTGACCTTACACGGCCAAATGGCGCTTGACCTCTTCGCCATCCATCTGTTCCGCTTTGCCGCTGGCCACCACGCTGCCGCGCGACAGCACGATGAAGTCGTCGGCCAGTGCGCGGGCAAAATCGAAATACTGTTCGCACAGCACGATGGCCATGTCGCCGCGCTGTTTCAATAAGGCAATGACCCTGCCGATATCCTTGATGACGGACGGCTGGATACCTTCCGTCGGCTCGTCGAAGATGATCAATTGCGGTTCGGCCAGCAGCGCGCGGGCGATGGCCAACTGCTGCTGTTGTCCGCCGGACAAATCGCCGCCGCGCCGCTGCAGCATCTCTTTGAGTACGGGAAACAGTTCATACACGTGGGGATCGATGCGCGAGGCTTGCCTGCCCCGCTTCACCGCCATACCCATCAGCAAGTTTTCCTCGACCGTCAGGCGCGCAAAGATGTCGCGCCCCTGCGGCACGTAGGCGATGCCCAGCTTGGCCCGCGCATGCGGCGTCAGTTTCGTGATGTCGCGCCCCTGGAACACCACCGTGCCCTGCGCCACGGGCAGCACGCCCATCAGGCATTTCAGCAAGGTGGTCTTGCCCACGCCATTACGCCCAAGCAAGGCCAGACACTCGCCCTTGCGCGCCGACAAACTGATGCCGCGCAAGGTATGCGAGGAGCCATAGTATTGATTTAACTGTTGCACTTCGAGCATGCTTACCTTCCCAGATAGACTTCGATGACCCGTTCGTCGGCTTGCACTTCGTCCATGCGGCCCTGCGCCAGCACGGAACCTTCATGCAGCACGGTGACGATGCCTTGCCGGGCGATCTCCGTGACGAACCCCATGTCGTGCTCGACCACCATGATCGAATGCTTGCCGCGCAATTCATTGAGCAATTCCGCCGTGCGCGCCGTTTCCGCGTCCGACATGCCGGCCACGGGTTCGTCCAATAGAATCAGTTGCGGCTCCTGCATCAGCAGCATGCCGATTTCCAGCCACTGCTTTTGCCCGTGCGACAGCAAACCGGCCGGCCGCGCCTCGTGGCCGTTGAGGCGTATCAAACGCAATATCGCTTCGATCTTGCCCGCCTGCTCGGACGTGAGGCGGGCAAACAGGGTGGGCGCCACGCGCTTGTCCATCTTCATCGCCAGTTCCAGGTTGTCGAACACCGTGTGCTGCTCGAACACCGTGGGGCGCTGGAACTTGCGGCCGATGCCCGCGTGGGCGATTTGCGCTTCCGTCATCGTCGCCAGGTTCATGGTCTGGCCGAACCAGGCCGTGCCGGACGTGGGCCGCGTCTTGCCGGTAATCACATCCATCATCGTCGTCTTGCCGGCGCCGTTAGGGCCGATGATGCAGCGCAACTCGCCCACGGAAATATCGAGGCTGAGCTTGTTGATGGCCTTGAAACCGTCAAACGACACGCTGATGTCTTCCAGGTAGAGGATGGCGCCATGCGTCGTATCTACGCCCTCGCTTTTCACGCGCGCATACGTGGGGCCAGCTTCCGCGCTGGCCATGCCGGGCAACATGCGGATGCTCATGCGGCCTCCTCTGCCACGATGGCGGACTTCTTGCGTTTGAGCTTGCTTAGCACGCCGAGCATGCCTTGCTGCATGAACAGGGTGACGACGATGAATAGCAAGCCCAGCGCGAACAGCCACAGTTCCGGCAAGGCGGCCGTGAACCAACTTTTCAAGCCGTTCACGGTGAAGGCGCCCAGAATCGGGCCGAGCAGGGTGCCGCGCCCGCCCACGGCCACCCACACCACCATTTCGATGGAGTTGGCCGGCGACATTTCGGACGGGTTGATGATGCCCACTTGCGGCACGTACAGGGCGCCAGCGATGCCGCACAGCACGGCCGACAAGGTCCAGACGAACAGCTTGAACCACAGCGGGTTGTAGCCGAGGAACATCAAGCGCGCCTCGCTGTCGCGCACGCCCTGCAACACCCTGCCCAGTTTCGAGCGGACGATGGCGCGCGCGCCGATCAAGGCGGCCAGCAGAAAGGCCAGGGTCAGCAGGAACAGCACGGCCCGGGTGGCGGGCGCCGTGATGCTGTGGCCAAGAATGGTCTTGAAATCCGTGAAACCGTTGTTGCCGCCAAAGCCCGTGTCATTGCGGAAGAACAAGAGCATGAAGGCATACGTCATCGCTTGCGTGATGATGGAAAAATACACACCCCTGATGCGCGAGCGAAACGCAAAATAACCGAAGACAAACGCCAGCACGCCCGGCACCAGCACGACGAGGGCCATGCAGTACCAGAAATGTTCCGTAAACGCCCAGTACCAGGGGTAAGTCTTCCAGTCGAGAAAGACCATAAAGTCGGGCAAGCTGCTGTGGTACTGGCCCTGGTCGCCGATGGCGCGCATCAGATACATGCCGTGCGCATACGCGCCCAAGGCGAAGAACACGCCGTGGCCCAGGGACAAGATGCCCGTGTAGCCCCAGACGAGGTCCAGCGCCAGCGCGGCCAGCGCGTAGCACATGAACTTGCCCACCAGCGCCACCGTGTAGGCGGACACGTGCAAGGCATGGCCTTCGGCAAACGCCAGGTTAAACATCGGCAATAGCGCCGCCAGCAGCGTGCATGCGGCAATCGCCAGCCAGACGGGCCGCGTGAACAGGCCCTGCTTTATCGGATAGGAGGTAGTCATTCGACGCTGCGTCCCTTCATGGCAAACAGGCCCTGCGGCCGGCGCTGGATGAAAATGATGATGAACACGAGAATGGCGATCTTCGCCAGCACGGCGCCCGCCACCGGTTCGAGGAACTTGTTCACTTCGCCCAGGCCCAGCGCGGCGATCACGGTGCCGGCCAGCTGGCCCACGCCACCGAGCACCACCACCATGAAGGAATCGACGATGTAGCTTTGGCCCAGGTCCGGCCCCACATTGCCCAGCTGCGACAGGGCCACGCCGCCCAGGCCCGCGATGCCGGAACCGAGGCCGAAGGTCAGCATGTCGACCTTGCCCGTGGCCACGCCCACGCAATCGGCCATGCGGCGGTTTTGCGTGACGGCCCGCACGAACAGGCCCAGCCGTGTCTTGTTCAGGATCAGCCACACGGCCACCACCACGACGATGGCGAAGCCGATGATGGCCAGCCGGTTGTACGGCAGCACGAGGCCGCCCAGCACGGTCACGCCGCCCGACATCCAGGCCGGGTTGGCCACTTCCACGTTTTGCGCGCCAAAGATCGTACGCACCGTCTGCATGAGGATCAGGCTGATGCCCCAGGTGGCCAGCAGGGTTTCCAGCGGCCGGCCATATAGCCAGCGGATCACCGTGCGTTCCAGCGCCACGCCCACCAGGCCGGCAACAACAAAGGCGGCCGGCAAGGCGGCCAGCAGATACGCATCCTGCAGGCCAGGCAGGAAGTTGCGGAAGAACAGCTGGCATAGATACGTCGTGTAAGCGCCTATCATCAGCAGTTCGCCATGCGCCATGTTGATGATGCCCATCAAGCCGAAGGTGATGGCCAGGCCCAAGGCGGCCAGCAGCAGCACGCTGCCCAGCGAGATGCCGTAGAACACAGTGCCGGCCAATTCCATGCGCGCCACCCGTCCCTTGATCTGGCCCATGGTGTCGATGGCGGCCAGTTGCACGGCTTCGTCCGGCTCGCCCCCTTTGTCCAGCATGGCTTGCAGCACGGGCAGCAAGCGCGCGTCGCTGCTGCCGGCCAGATCCTGCACGGCCTGCTTGCGCGTGGCGGCATCGGGCGCGTGCAGGTTGGCGCTGGCGATCAGCACTTGCAATATCTGCTGGATCTCGGCATCGCTCTCTTGCGCCAGTGCCTTGTGGATCAGGGGCAGCTGCGCGGGATCGACCGCCTTTTGCAACGCTTGCGCGGCGGCCAGCCGTGTGGCCCGCTCGGGCGCCAGCAGTTTCAGCCCCGACAGAGCCCCCGCCACGGCCGAGCGCAAGCGGTTGTTGACCATGATGCCGTCGATGCCCTCGGGCAGCGGCACGCTCTTGCCGATTACCGGGTCAACCGCCTGCTCGCCGTCGACGATGTACACCTTGCCGTCGGGCGCTGCATACAGGCTGTCGTCCTGCAAGGCTTGCAGCACACGGGCGGCCTCGGGCGTGGCCAGGGAGGCGATCTGGGCGACGGCGGCGACTCTGGCGTCGGAATCGTCGCCGGAGAGGGGTTTCAGCAGATCGGGAGGAATGGCTGCCTGCGCAGACAGCGGCAACAGGCAAAGTAATAACAAAATACGACGTAGCAGACGCATGCGGAAAGACCTCTCATCGTTACTTCAGCCCAAGCGAAATCTGGGGTCAGACGGGAACGCCGAGTTCCGTCGGGGGAATTCGTCCCAATGGGACGAATTCCGATCGCGAAGCGAGTGACCCCGGCCTTTCTGCTGCTAACTCATAACTTCTGCTTGCCCTCATTCCCCTTGATAAACGGGCTCCACGGCTGGGCGCGTATCGGTTCCTTGGTTTTCCACACGACATTGAATTGCCCATCGGCCTTGATCTCGCCGATCATCACGGGCTTGTGCAGGTGGTGATTCGTCGCATCCATGGTCAGGGTAAAACCCGATGGCGCCTTGACGCTTTGGCCGGCCATGGCGGCGATCACCTTGTCCGTGTCCGTCGATTTCGCCTTTTCCACGGCTTGCGCCCACATGTGGATGCCGACATAGGTCGCTTCCATCGGGTCGTTCGTCACGACCGAACCCGCGTTCGGCAGCTTTTGCGCCACGGCATAGGCTTTCCACTGCTTGATGAAGGCGGCATTCACGGGGTTCTTGACGGATTCAAAGTAATTCCACGCCGCCAGATGGCCGAGCAAGGGTTTGGTATCGATGCCGCGCAACTCTTCCTCGCCGACGGAAAACGCGACGACGGGCACGTCCGTGGCCTTCAGGCCGGCATTGCCCAGTTCCTTGTAAAACGGCACGTTGGAATCGCCATTGATGGTGGAAATGACGGCCGTCTTGCCGCCCGCGGAAAACTTCTTGATGTTGGCGACGATGGTTTGATAATCGGCGTGGCCGAACGGCGTGTAGACCTCGCTGATATCGCTATCCTTGACCCCTTTGCTTTTCAAAAAGGCGCGCAGGATCTTGTTGGTGGTGCGCGGATACACGTAATCCGTGCCCAGCAGCACGAAGCGCCTGGCGCCGCCGCCATCTGTGCTCATCAGGTATTCCACCGCCGGGATCGCCTGCTGGTTCGGTGCCGCGCCCGTATAAAACACGTTCTTTTCCAGTTCCTCGCCCTCATATTGCACCGGGTAAAACAGCAGGCTGTTGAGCTCCTTGAACACTGGCAAGACGGATTTGCGCGACACGGACGTCCAGCAGCCAAACACGACAGCCACTTTATCCTGCGCCACCAGTTGTCTCGCTTTTTCCGCGAACAAAGGCCAGTTCGATGCGGGGTCGACGACGACGGCTTCCAGCTTCTTGCCCAGCACGCCGCCCTTGGCATTGATTTCGGCGATCGTCATCAAGGCTACGTCCTTCAGCGACGTTTCGGAAATGGCCATGGTGCCCGACAGCGAGTGCAAAATGCCCACCTTGATCGTATCGGCGGCCAGGGCTGCCTGCATGGTGATGGACGTGGCCAGAGCGAATGCGCCGGCGGCGGCCGCTTTCAGGATGATGCGTCGTGACATGGGGACTCCTGTGATGGGTTCGTGGGGTCAAAGCTGGGCATACGATGTTGATAAAGCAGAATGCATGCCAGCACCGGCAGGTGTCCGCCATGGTGCATGCGGCTCCCGCCGCACGAAAAAAAAACCTGGCTGCACAAGGACTGTGCAGCCAGGTTTCAAATTGCCGTAAAACGGTGCGCCGAAGAAGTTACTCCTTGCGCGGCGCTCCACGCAAGCGGCGCCAGCCCTTGCGCCCCAGCGGGAACAGCAGCACGAACGCGATCAGCCACGGCAGGATATAGGCCATGGCCGTGATGGCGTTGGCCACGCCTTCCGACAGGTTTTCCGTGAAATTGCCCAGCGAGCGCTTGACGGGACGCCAGAACGATTGCTTGCCTTCGGCGCTGATGGCCACGTTCAGCAAGTCCGTGTCGATGCGCTGCATCAAGAGCGCATTGGCCGCCGTCGCCTGCTCCAGCTCCACTTGCACAGTGGCCAGTTCCTTGCTCACCTTGATCAGCGCATCGACATTCGCGCCCGAGCGCTTTTCCAGGTCTTGCAATTGCGCCTGGTATTGCTTGAGCATCTCCAGGCGTTTCTTGCTGTCGAGCACGGGGCGGCCCAGGTCTTCCACCTTGGTGCCCTGGCTGGTGACGTCGCCTTCGGCCGCGACCAGCGCGACAAGCTTCTTGATGCCGGCCGGCTTGGCGCGCATGCTGATGCGCGCATGCACATAGCGCCCACTGTCGAGGCTGGAGTCGAGCAGCAAGCAGCCGTTTTCCGTGTCGGCCTTGCAGGCGGCGACCACTTTTTCATACAGGGGCCGCACTTGCGCCTCATTCGTATCGACGCTGACATTATGTTCATAGGCAAGAAACTCGCTGCCCTTTTCCTTGCCATCGAGACGCGCGGCGCTCGACTGCCCACCGCTCTCGCCCTTGCCGCCGCAACCGGCCAGCAGCATCAGGCCGATCAAGCCAATACAGATTTTTTTCATGGTTTCTTTCTTTGGATTATTTTTGCAGAGGCAACAATTCAATATCGGGCAAGTGCGCCGCCACGTCCTGCACCGTCGCATGGCCGGTCAGCGATGCGATCACCTGGGGCAACGGTTCCGCCCAGATTTCCGGCAAGTCGCGTTCCTCGGGCGCCAGCACGGGAAAGGCCAGCTGCTCGCGTGGCGGCACAAAGGCGGCATCGACGCCGGCCTTGTTGCCGCGCGCATCGATGCGGTACC
This sequence comes from Janthinobacterium sp. 64, assembly GCF_002813325.1. Taxonomy (NCBI): domain Bacteria; kingdom Pseudomonadati; phylum Pseudomonadota; class Betaproteobacteria; order Burkholderiales; family Oxalobacteraceae; genus Janthinobacterium; species Janthinobacterium sp. 64. The sequence continues at coordinate 1,648,941 of NZ_PHUG01000001.1, forward strand.
AACCAAAGTCCTGCAGATACACGGCGTTCAAGCCGTGCAGGCAAAACGGCGGCCCCGCTTCGCCCACGGCCAGGCGCTGGTAGCACAGGCCGGCGGGAATGCCGTTGGCACGCAGCAGCGCGGCCAGCAAATGGCTCTTCGCATAACAGTATCCCGTGCCATGCTGCAAGACGTCGGAAGCGCGGCAAGTGACGGGATTGCGCTGGTAGTCCCAGCTGTGGGCCACCTCGTCGCGCACGAAGGCAAAGCAGCGCGCTGCGATGACCGCGTCGCCCACGGCGCCTGCCGCCAGTGCGGCCGCCCTGGCGCGCACGGCCGGATGGTCGCTGTCGATATACAGGCTGCTGCCTAGATAGGAGGAAAAGTCGGTAACCATGGCATCAAGGTCATGCAAAAAGATAATGCGCGATTCTAGTCGAAGCCGGGCGAAATCGAGCGTTTCCTTGTGCAGGAACAAAGAAAATCCACGCGCCGGGCCAGCTGCGCGGGGGCCGGCGACTTTGGCGCCGGCCCGGTAGCTGGTATCATGCGGGCAAACGCGGCCGGCCCGATATGTACGACGGGGCCGGCGCAAGCACTACCCTGCGAAGCGGCCCCGCCACCGGGCGCGCCGCCGACGCCACCCTACAGATCAGAGAAACGAGTTCCCTATGAGCACACCATCGTCCCACCCATCGTTCTGGCGCCGTGTCCCGCTGGCTTTCGGCGCCTTCTTCAGCACCCTGTCGGACGCCGCCTATGCGGCCCGCGTGGAAAAACTGTCCTTGCCAGAGACTGCGCCCGTCGCCCCTGCTCCTGCGCCAGCTCCCGTGCCAACACCGGCCGCCGCACCCGTCATCTTGAAAGAAGCGACGCCGGACGCGGCCCTGCAATTGCTGGCCCTGCTGCAACGCGAAGCGCGCCTGATCGATTTTACCCAGGAAAACCTGGGCAGCCATGCCGATGCCGACATCGGCGCGGCCGCCCGCGTCGTGCATGAAGGCTGCGCCAAGGTCATGCGCGAATACTTCACCATCGAGGCCGTGCGTCAGGAAGCCGAGGGCAGCCGCATCGTCCTGCAAGAGGGATTTGACAGCGCGCAAGTACGCCTGACGGGCAACGTCGTCGGTTCGGCACCATTCACGGGCACCCTCAGCCATCGCGGCTGGCGCGCGTCCAGCGTGCGCCTGCCGAAACTGAGCGGGCAGCACGACGCGGCCATCCTGGCACCGGCCGAGGTGGAACTGTGAGCGATCAAGCCAACAACACTCCGCGCTACGCCATCGGCATCGACCTGGGCACCACCCACAGCGCCCTGTCGTATGTGAACCTGGTCGAGAGCGACGGCGAGCAATCGAGCCACGGCGTGCTGAAAGTGCCGCAGTTGTCGGCACCTGGCACGGTCGAAGAATTGCCGCTGCTGCCGTCGTTCGTGTATCTGCCGCACGCCGATGAAGTGGCGGCGGGCGACCTGGCCCTGCCCTGGGTAACCGAGGAAGCGCAAGCGCCGTTCGTCGTCGGTGAAATGGCCCGCAGCCGCGGCGCCACCACACCTATCCGTCTGGTGTCGAGTGCGAAAAGCTGGCTGTGCCACCCGGGCGTGGACCGCCGCGCGGCCATTCTGCCCAACGATGCGCCGGCGGAAGTGGCGCGCATCTCGCCGATCACGGCCGCCACGCGCTACCTGACGCACTTGCGCCAGGCCTGGGACAACGCCCACCCGCAAGCGCCGTTCGCGCAGCAGGAAATCACGGTGACGATTCCAGCATCGTTCGATCCGGCCGCGCGCGAGCTGACGATGGAAGCGGCGCAGGCGGCCGGCTACACCGCATTGACCTTGCTGGAAGAGCCGCAAGCGGCCCTGTACAGCTGGATCCAGACCAGCGAAGGCCGCTGGCGCAAGGAAGTCAAGCCGGGCGACATCATTTTAGTGGTCGACGTGGGCGGCGGCACCAGCGACTTTTCGCTGATCGCCGTGCTCGAGCGCGACGGCGTGCTGGAACCGCACCGCGTGGCCGTCGGTGAACACATCCTGCTCGGCGGCGATAATATGGACCTGGCGCTGGCCCACCTGGTGGCCCGCAAGCTGGCCGCCAACGGCACCCAGCTCGACGCCTGGCAAATGCGTGCGCTGACCTACGGCTGCCGCAGCGCCAAGGAAAGCCTGCTGGCCGACACCGGCCTCGATGTGGCGCCGATCGTCGTGCCGAGCCGCGGCTCGAAACTGATCGGCGGCTCCATCCGCACGGAACTGACGCGCGCGGAAGTGTCCACCTTCATTCTCGACGGCTTCTTCCCGCAGGTGGAAGCATCGAGCCGCCCTGCCGTGCGCACGCGCGCGGGCCTGACGCAACTGGGCTTGCCGTATGCGCAGGACGCGGCCATCACGCGCCACCTGGCGGCGTTTTTGGGCCGGCAAGTGGCGGCGACCAGCGAACTGGAAGGCTTTGCCGGTCGCCAGGCGGACGGCGCCAGCTTCTTGCACCCGACGGCCGTGCTGTTCAACGGCGGCGTCTTCAAGTCGGACTTGCTGGTGCAGCGCATCATGGCCACCGTCAACGACTGGCTGTACCTGGAAGGCGCGGAACCGGCGCGCATGCTGGCCGGGGCCGACCTGGACCTGGCCGTCGCGCGCGGTGCGGCCTACTACAGCTACGTGCGGCGCGGCCATGGCGTGCGCATCCGCGGCGGCACGGCCAGCGCCTTTTACGTCGCCATCGAATCGGCCATGCCGGCCATCCCCGGCATGGAACCGCCGATCCAGGCCCTGTGCGTGGCGCCGTTCGGCATGGAAGAAGGCAGCGAACTGGAATTGCCGGGCCAGCAATTCGGCCTCGTCGTGGGCGAACCCGTGCACTTCCGCTTCTTCGCCTCGTCCACGCGCCGCAACGACCAGATCGGCGATTTGCTCGACTTCTGGGGCCTTGACGAATTGCAGGAACTGAGCGAAATCCAGGCGACCCTGTCCGCAGAAGGCCGCTCGGCCGGCGACGTGGTGCAGGTCAAACTGCACGCGCGCGTGACGGAAGCGGGCACGCTGGAACTGCTGGCCGTCTCCGCTGACGGCGCCGAGCGCTGGAAAGTGGAATTCGACGTGCGCGGCACGCCGCAGCCATAAGCATGCGCAGCGCTGCGGGCAAGCCGGCCTTCCTGGTCGGCATCGACCTGGGCACCACCAACACGGTGGTCGCGTATGCGGATGCCAACGATGCGCAGGCGGGAATAAACCTGTTCGCCATCGAGCAGCTGGTCGCGCCAGGCGAAGTGGGCGCACGCCCTTTGCTGCCGTCCTTGCGCTACCACCCTGCCGCTGGCGAACTGGCGGCGGGCGACTTGCAGCTGCCGTGGCCGCAGCAGGACGTAGCGCGCGTCGACCATGCAGTACTGGGCGCCCTGGCGCGCCAGCTCGGCGCCCAAGTGCCGGGCCGGCTCGTTTCCAGCGTAAAGAGCTGGCTGTCGCATGCGAACGTGGACCGACAGGCGCCGATTTTGCCGTGGGGCGCCGATGCCGACGTGGCCAAGGTGTCGCCCGTGGCGGCCAGCGCCAGCTACCTCGCCTACGTGCGCGCTGCTTGGCATCACCGTTTCCCCGATTCTCCGCTCGAAGAGCAGGAACTGGTACTGACCATCCCCGCCTCGTTCGACGAGGGTGCGCGCGCACTTACTTTGGAAGCGGCGCGCATGGCGGGCTTGCCCACGGTGCGGCTGGTGGAAGAACCGCAGGCGGCCTTCTATGATTTCCTGCAGCGCCAGCGCGCCACCCTGCGCGCAGACCTGGCCGATACGCGCCGCATTCTGGTGTGCGACGTGGGTGGCGGCACCACCGATTTCAGCCTGATCGACGTCGCCTTCGATGACGACGGCACACCGCAGCTCACGCGCAGCAGCGTGGGCAACCATTTGATACTGGGCGGCGACAATATGGACCTGGCGCTGGCCCACCTGGTGGAAACGCGCATGGCCGCTGGCAGCGAAGGCGGCATGAAGCTGTCTGCCGCGCGCTTGTCGCAGCTGATGGAGCGCTGCCGCGCCGCCAAGGAATTGCTGCTCTCCAGCGACGCACCCGACAAGGCCACCGTCACCCTGCTGGGTGCAGGCTCGCGCCTGATTGGCGCCAGCCGTTCCGCCGACGTCACGCGCGAAGAAGTGGCGGCCATGGTGGTCGACGGCTTCTTCCCGAAGGTGGAATTCACCGAGACGGCAAAAAAAGGCCGCGCCGGCATCGTCGAATTCGGCCTGCCGTATGCGCAGGATGCGGCCATCACGCGCCACCTGGCCAGCTTTTTGCAACAGCATCAAGGCGCACTGCCCGACACCCTGCTGCTGAACGGCGGCGTGTTCCGCGCCGACGCGCTGGCGCGCCGCCTGGCCGACACGCTCGCCCAATGGCGCGGCGCTCCCCTCACCATCCTGCACAACGACAATCCCGACGTGGCCGTGGCCCGTGGCGCCGTCGCCTACGCGCTGGCCCGGCGTGGCCAGGCGCCGCGCATCGGCGGCGGTTCGCCGCGCAGCTATTTCCTCGTGCTGGGCGAAGCGGGCAAGGACCACCGCGCCGTGTGCATCCTGCCCCGTGGCAGCGCCAGCGGCGAGGAAATCCGCCTGACGGAGCGCCTGTTCGCGCTGCGCCTGGGCCGGCCCGTGCGCTTCCACCTGGCCACATCCCTCTTTGAGGCGGGCACGCCGCCGCAGCTGGGCGAAATCGTCGACCTGGACGCGGGAGAATACTTGCGCCTGCCGCCGCTGGCCAGCGTGCTGCAAGCGGAAAGCGGCGACAAGCGCGACATCACCGTGCAGCTGGCAACCGTGATGACGGAAGTGGGGACGTTGGAAGTGCACTGCGTGGCCGAAGCCGATGCCGGCCAGCGCTGGCTGCTGGAATTCCAGCTGCGAGGCGAAGAGGAATTACAAGCCGAATCGTCCAGCATCTCGCCGAGCGTGAAGGAAGCCATCGAGAAGATCGAGCGCATCTTCGGCGGCAAGGCGCAAAAGGTCGAGGCCAAGGAAGTGCGCCAGCTGCGCCAGCACCTGGAACGGGGACTGGGCGGGCGCGACAGCTGGGAGACACCGCTGCTGCGCCAGCTGTTCGACGCCTTGCTGCAACGCGCGCGTGGCCGGCGCCGCTCTGCCGAGCATGAACGGGTGTGGCTGAACCTGGCCGGCTACTGCCTGCGCCCCGGCTATGGCGATGCGCTCGACCCGTGGCGCATCGAGCAGCTGTGGGCCATGTTCGACGCGGGCGTGCAGCATCACAAGGATAACCAGGTGTGCGCCGAATGGTGGACTTTGTGGCGCAGGGTGACGGGTGGCTTGAATTCGGAGCAGCAACTGCGGCTGCTCGACGACTTCGCCTTCAACCTGCAAGCCGATGCGGCCCAGCGCGGCAGCCGCCCCGTCACCCTGGTGAACGGCAGCGACGACGACATGCTGCGCCTGGGCGCCTCGCTCGAGCGCATCCCCGGCGCCTACAAGGCCGAAGTGGGCGCCTGGCTGATCAAGCGTCTGCAGAAGGCGGATAGCGAAGCGGCCGACACGAATACCCTGTGGGCGCTGGCCAGGGTCGGCGCGCGCCAGCCCTTCCACGGCAGCGCGCACGAAGTGGTCGACAGCGCCACCGTGGCCGACTGGCTGCACGTGCTGCTGGCGCTGGACTGGAAAAAGACGGAACCGGCGGCGTTTGCCGCCACCCACCTGGCGCGCATGACGGGCGACCGCTCGCGCGACATCGGCGACGACTTGCGCGCCACTGTGCTGGCCCGCCTGAAAGCCGTCGGCGCCCCGCCTCTGTGGCAGGCGATGGTCAGCGAAGTGACGCAGCTGGACGAAGCTGTTACCCGCCGCATGCTGGGCGAGGCGCTGCCGCCGGGATTGAAGCTGATCGGGTAAACACCGTCCTTGATTATCAGATTACATGAATCTACAATGTAGATACATAGGAGGTATCATGGAACTATCGATCCAAAAATGGGGCAATAGCGCGGCCGTGCGCTTGCCAACGGAACTGCTGGGCATGCTGAAGGTGTCGCTGGGCGACAAGCTGGCGGTCGATGTGCGTCCGGACGGTGTATTCCTGAAAGCCAAGCGCCCTGCCTTCACGCTCGATGATCTGGTTGCCCAATGCGATGTCACGGCGCCAGAACCGGCCGACATGGCGGCATGGAGCCAGATCAAACCGGCAGGCCGCGAAGCATGGTAAAGCGCGTCCAGTTCGGCCGAGGCGACATCGTGATGGTCAATCTGGAGCCAACGGAAGGCCGTGAACAGCGCGGTGCGTCCCGGCCAGCGCTGGTGCTGTCCACCAGTGTCTTCAACGCGCTCGGCGTCGTGCTGATCGCCCCCATCACGCAAGGCGGCGACTTTGCCCGCCACGCGGGCTTTGCCGCGTCATTGAGCGGCAGCGGCACGGCAACGCAGGGCGTGGCGCTGGCCAACCAGATCCGCATGCTCGACCTGGAAGCACGCGGCGCAAAGCGCATCGAAACCGCACCTGAATTCGTCGTGGAAGACGCGCTGGCGCGCCTGCGCGCCATTACCGATTAAATTGACGCCAGTAGCATGTCGGATTACGCGCTTGCGCGCCTCGGCGGCCCCGCTAATCCGGCCTACCCCTCGCTACGCGCGCCGCGATACCGCGGCAAGCCATCGGCCAGCTTCACCCATTCCAGTTGCGTGTCCGTATAAATATGGCTGTGCGGCGGCAGTTGTTCCGGGTCGTCCAGACTGCCGGTGGTCAGGCCAACCTCGTCCGGGTCGCGCGCATCCTCGAACGTCAGCTGCGTGCCGCAGCGGGGGCAAAAACTGCGGGTGCAGTGTTCGCTGGACGCATACGGCGTGGCCTGTCCCTGCAGCCAGCGAAAGTTCGCCCGTGGCACGCTGAACCAGGCGACAAACGGCGCCCCCGACGCGCGGCGGCACATCGAGCAATGGCAGGCAGTTTCATGGAAGGCGCCCGTGCCCACTTCGTAGCGCACGTCGCCACATAAACATCCTCCGCTCAGCATGGCATCCTCCTGCAAATGAAAAAGGCGCCCAGTGTAGCGCCGCTGCGGCGCCACGGTTTGCGCTAGATCAGGGCGATGATCAACAGCACCACCGCCAGCGGCGCCTGCACCAGCACGATGCCCGGATGCGTGCGGCGCAGCCGGGCCCACACGGACAGGCCCGGCACTTCCTCGTGCGGATGGTGGGCTTCGTCGCGCAGCGACATCGCGTGCAGGAACATGCCGGCGATCAGGGGGCCTGGATTGACCCACCAGCCCTGCTCGAGCAAGCCGCGCGACAGGTAGATGGCCAGCGCGCCGATGGCCAGCGGCGAGGCCCACACCAGCACCAGCATCAGGCGGATGCCATAGAATTCGGCCAGTGTCCCCATGCGCTGCAAACGGCTGACATCATGGTCTTCCATGCGCTGGTCGATGGCCAGCTCGGCGCGGCCATACAGGGTCCACAAGCCGCCGAACAGGCAGCCCAGCAGCACGCCGATGACGATGTCGGCCACGAATACCGCATATTTGTTGACGTCGGCCGTGCCGATGCCCAGCGAGGTGTGGGCGGCCGCGTGCAGGTGCAGGCCGGCCTGCTCGCCTTCGGCCGTCGTGTAGCGGTCGCGCACGTCATACGTGCTGCCGATATACACGACGTTCTTGCGCAGCGCCCCGGCATCCACGCCGGCCTGGCCGTCGTTCAGTTTGACGCGCGTGCGCGTGGGATTCAGGAAGGCCGGCGCCACGGCGGCCGGGTGAAACGGCGCCGTGACGGCGTTCTGCTCCGCCGCATCCTTCGCGTCGCCGCGGATCACGGGTTCGAACGCCCGGCGCGCCAGCTCCTTTTCGCTGCCCGTGCGCCGCGCCAGCTGGCATACGCGGCCGGCCAGCGCCAGCACTTCCTTTTGCTGGGACAAGGCGGCCGGCATTGGTTGCTGCTGTTCCTGCTCGTCGGCGCCATGCGCCAGCTCGAAGGCCACGGCCGCCAGCACGGGGCTTTTCAGCTCGATGCGCGTGACGGCGCCCATGCGCTCGCGGATCCGCGGGCTGGCAAAGTGAATGCCGGCCGCGCAGCGCGCGCGTATCCACGGCAGGTTGGCGTTGCGGTCCGATTGTTCGGGCAGGATCAGTACCAGTTGCCGGCCATCGGCGGCCAGCCGGTCGAGCAAGCGGTCCAGCGGCCGCTCGCCCGCCTTGTGCTGTTCATACACGGCCGGCGCCAGGTCCAGGTCGATGGCCAGCACCTTGCCGCCGCGCGCGGCGGCGCTGGCGAGCACTTGCTCCAGGCGCGAGCGCTCCAGCGGTTCGCGCTCGTCGAAGACCTGTTCGAACGCGGGCTGGTCGATTTCGATGATGCCGGGCCGGTAGGCAGCGCCCGGGTCCTTGCTCCGCTCCAGCAGCTGCCCCTGTGCCGCGCTGGCGCGCAGCATGGCCGCGTCGAGCCATTCGAGCACGTGAAAACCTTCCAGCGCCAGCATCAGCGCGGCGATCAGGCTGGCGCCGATCACGTGATGCAGCAGATGCGTGCCCGTCAGCTTGAAGGCCGAGCCCAGCTGGACGGCCGGCCACAGCAGACGCCGCCAGAGCGGCGGGCGCGGTTGATCCGGCTGGCTGGTTTCCACGGTGCGTTCCCCTTGCGTGCGCTGCAGAAATATCATTCAAGCAACAAATAATGACAAAGGGATAGTGTATTGCAGTTGTGCCCGTTTCGCCGCACGGCTGGCACGGGTCAACCCGGCAGCCTACTTCGGCCTGGCCAGCAGCAGCTTGCCCAGCGCTTCGAAGGCCGGCGTGGTGGTCGGATCGTTGGCTGCATTGGCGGCCGTCGGCGTCGAGGCGAAACGCACGATCACCATTTCCGCCTTCGGATCGACATAGATGCGCTGGCCGTACACGCCGCGCGCCATGTAGGCGCCATGGTCGTTATGCGTGACCCACCACATGTCGCGGTAGCTCCAGCCCTTGAGCAAAGCGTAGCCGCCCTTGGCGAACAGCTGCTTGTCGCCGCCACGGCGGATATCCTCGACGGCCGCCTGCGGGATGATTTGCTGGCCGTTGTAGCGGCCGTCGTTGCGCAGCATCTCGCCGAAGCGGGCCAGGTCGCGCAAGCCCGCGCTCAAGCCGCCGCCGGCAAATGGCGTGCCGGTCGAATCGACCGACATATAGGCATCCTGCTCGGCGCCCAGCTTTTGCCAGACGTGCTCGGAAAGGTAGTCGTTGACGTTCTGCCCCGTGACACGGGCGATGATCCAGCCCAGCACGTCGGAATTGACGGTGCGGTAGCCAAAGCCCTCGCCATGTTTTCCCTCATGCTGCACCGTCTGCAGATACTCGAAATAGCTGCGCGGTCCCGTGTAATCGTTCGGCTTGGGCAGCGGGTTGCCGGCCGCCGCGTGCTGCCACACTTCCGCATTCGGGTCGGCGTAGTCTTCGCTGAATTTCAGGCCCGTGGTCATGTCGAGCACCTGGCGCACGGTGGCGTCGCCAAACGCGGACTTGGCCAGTTCCGGCACATACTCGGCCACTTTCTTGCCGGGATCGAGCTTGCCTTCGGCCACCAGGGCCGCGCCGATGGTGCCCATGACGGACTTCGTCACCGACATGGCGCCATGCTGGCCGCCCTCCTTCAACACGCCGAAATAGCGTTCATACACGATGCGGCCCCGGTGCAGCACGACGATGCCGTCCGTGTAATTGGCGCCCAGCGACTGCTCCCACGTCATCGTATCCTTGGCGCCCAGCGGCGTAAAACGCAGGCTGTCGATATCGTTGCGCAGCGCGCGCGGCAAAGGCACGGGCGCGGTCAAGCCGCGCGCCACCGCCACCGTCGGCATCAGCTGGCGGAAGTGCGACACGCTCCAGCGCAGCTGCGGAAAATTGAAATAGCTGCCATCGTCGAAGCGGATGATTTTATCGGCCGGCGGCGGCGCACCCACCATCCATTGCAGGCTGGCCGGATCGCTGGCGGCGGCCGACAGCGGCGCGGCAGCCACCTTGGTCGTCCCTGCCGCATGGGCGCCGGCGGCCAGCACCAGGCAGGCGGCGGCCAGGGCCAGATGGCGGATGGGTGGCAGTGTCGTCATGCATTTCTCCTGTCATGGCTGGCACCGGCGGCGGCGCTCGCTTCATGCGATGCATGCTAACAGAGAAACTTTTTTATCTTGTTCTACGGCATCCTATTGTGCGGGCCACACGCTGAGACGAACGTCTCACGCGCACGCCATGCTGCAGCGCAGGATGCGCGGCCCGGCGCTTCGTGCTACAAACGGAAAACCATCCAGACACCAGCATCAGAGACACCGGAGAGCGCCATGCCCTACGTCCGCCAGACCAGTCATATCGACCGCGTGCGCGACCTGATCGCCGGGCGCATCGTCAACCCAGGGGCCGATACGGCCAGGCTCGCGTCGTCGTACCGGCGCTCGCTGGACGACTACCGGCTCGACCCGGCCTCCACCACGGGGCCGCGCATCCTGACGGGCGCCGAATTGCGCGCCATCCAGCAATCCGAGGAAGGTTTTCTGCGCTCCACGGGCCAGTGCCTGCCGCGCCTGCATGCCATGGTGCGCGAAGCAGGTTACTGCGTCATCCTCGCCAATGCGCGCGGCGTGACGATCGACTACGTGGTCGACACGGACCAGCGCAAGGATTTCAAGAAGGCGGGCCTGTACCCCGGTTCGTGCTGGTCGGAAGAAGAGGAAGGCACGTGCGGCATCGCCTCCGTGCTGCTCGACCAGGAAGCCATCACCGTGCACAAGAGCGACCATTTTCGCGCCGCCTTCACGGGCCTGACCTGCAGCGCGGCGCCGATCTTTTCGCCGCACGGCGACTTGATCGGCGTGCTCGATGCGTCGGCATTGAACTCGCCCGACGCGCGCGACAGCCAGCGCCTGGTCAAGCAGCTGGTGCGGCAAGGCGCGAGCCTGATCGAGGACGGTTTTTTTCTCAAATCCTACAGCCATTGCTGCATCCTGCTGGCGCACCGCAACCGCCACTTCGTGGAAGTGCAGCCGGAAATGCTGCTCGCCATCGACGAGCATGGCGACATCGTCGCCGCCAACGGCTGCGCGCGCGACGTCATCGCGGGCCTGGATAGCCTGCCGCGTCCTGTCGGCGAAGTGCTGGAAGTGCGCGCCGAACGGCTGTTCGATGCGCGCGCGGGGCACAATCTGCTGTCGCTGCGGCTGGCCGGCGGCAGCACCTGGCTGCACGTGCGCGTGCGCGCGCCGCTGCGACCGGCCAAGGCGCGTGCGCGCGCCATGCGCGAGGCGCCCGTCGCGCAAGACGTGGTGGCATACACGGCGCCGGAGCTGGCCGAGCGCACGCGCATCGTGCACGCCATGAACGCCGCCAAATGGCGCCCGCTGCAGGCCGCTGCCATGCTGGGCGTCTCGCGCGCCACCCTGTACCGGCGCCTCAAGCAGCTGCACATCGTGGCGCCGCACCGGCAGTGAACACGTAAAAAGGACTGAGACTTCCGTCTCAATAGCCGCCATGCTGCGCTGCGCAATGCGGCGCCGGAACGCCAGTGTTACAACATCGTCAGCGGCAACACAGCCGCATCCCATCATAAAGTCAGCAGACTTGGAGGAGACACGATGCAAACCGATAACAACCCGCACGACCTGGCCGTGGCCGGCATCCTGGAGCAGCTCGAAGGCTGCCTTCACGCCAGCGACGGCACGGGCGCCGCACAACTGTTCGAACAGGATGGCTACTGGCGCGACCTGGTGCTGTTTACCTGGAACCTGAAAACTATGGAAGGCCGCGAGCAGATCGCCGCCATGCTGGCCGCCCAGCTGGGCGCCGTGCAGCCGCTCTCCATCCGCATCGCCGACGGCGAACATGCGGTCGAAGCGGGCGGCGTGCTGCAAAGCTGGATCACGGTGGAGACGAACGCGGCGCGCGGCGTGGGCTTCATTCGCATCCGCGACGGCAAGATCTGGACCCTGCTCACCACCATGAGCGAATTGAAGGGTTTTGAGGAAGCCAAGGGCGGCCGGCGGCCCATGGGCGCGGAACACGGCGCGCGCACGAATCGCAGCAGCTGGCTGGAACAGCGCGAGCAAGATGCAAAGGAACTGGGCTATACGCGCCAGCCCTATTGCGTCATCATCGGCGGTGGCCAGGGCGGCATCGCGCTCGGCGCGCGGCTGCGCCAGCTGAACGTCCCCACCATCATCATCGAGAAAAATGCGCGCCCTGGCGACAGCTGGCGCAAGCGCTACAAGTCCCTGTGCCTGCACGACCCCGTCTGGTACGACCACATGCCGTATATCCCGTTTCCCGACAACTGGCCCGTCTTCACCCCGAAGGACAAGGTCGGCGACTGGCTGGAGATGTACACCAAGGTGATGGAGCTCAATTACTGGGGTTCGACGTCATGCGAATCGGCCAGCTTCGACGCAGCCACGGGCGAGTGGACGGTGCAGGTGCTGCGCGATGGCCAGCCCGTCACCCTCAAGCCGAAGCAGCTGGTGCTGGCCACGGGCATGTCGGGCAAGGCCAACATGCCGAAGTTCAAGGGCATGGACGTGTTCCAGGGCGAGCAGCAGCACTCGTCGCAGCATCCGGGGCCGGACGCGTATGTGGGCAAGAAGGTGGTGGTGGTCGGCGCGAACAATTCCGCGCACGATATCTGCGCCGCCCTGTGGGAAGCGGGCGTGGACGTGACCATGGTGCAGCGCTCGTCGACGCACATCGTCAAGTCCGATTCCCTGATGGACCTGGCCTTGGGCGACCTGTATTCGGAACGGGCGCTGGCCGCCGGCATGACCACAAACAAGGCCGACCTGACGTTCGCCTCGATCCCGTACAAGATACTGGCCGACTTCCAGAAGCCCGTCTTCAAGGCCATCCGCGAACGCGACGCGGATTTTTACGCGCGTCTGGAAGAACGGGGCTTCATGCTCGACTTCGGCGACGACGATTCCGGCCTTTTCATGAAATACCTGCGCCGCGGCTCCGGCTACTACATCGACGTGGGCGCTTCCGAGCTGGTCGCCGAGGGCAAGATCAAGCTGAAAAGCGGCGTCGGCGTGCAGGAGCTGAAAGCCCATTCGATCGTGCTGTCGGACGGCACGGAACTGCCGTCCGACCTGGTGGTGTACGCCACCGGCTACGGTTCCATGAATGGCTGGGCGGCCGACCTGATCTCGCCCGAGGTGGCGAACAAGGTGGGCAAGGTGTGGGGATTGGGTTCGTCCACGACGAAAGATCCGGGTCCGTGGGAGGGCGAACAGCGCAATATGTGGAAGCCCACGCAGCAGCAAGCGCTGTGGTTCCACGGCGGTAACCTGCACCAGTCGCGCCACTATTCCCAGTACCTGTCGCTGCAACTGAAGGCGCGCATGGAAGGGTTGGATACGCCCGTGTATGGACAGCAGGAGGTGCATCACCTGGCGTGATGTCGACTACCTGGACGAAAAAAAACGGCGGGCTATTTGCCCGCCGTTTTTTTCAGCGTCAACCCAAGAGCAAAAACTGGGGTCGGACCCGACGGGGGAACGTTACCCAATGGGGAACACTCCAATCACGCAGTGACCGACCCCGGCAGTGCAGATGTCGGGTTTAAAAATTACTGCTTGATCGCTTCGATTGCGAAGGTCAGGGTGACATCATCACTGACAGCTGGCGCATATTTGCCGGCGTTGAATTCCGAGCGCTTGATCTTGGCCGTGGCGTTGGCGCCGCAAGCGTCTTTTTTCAGCATCGGGTGCGGTGCGCAGGCGAACGAGGTGACGGTCAGGGTCACTGGCTTGGTCACGCCTTTCAGGGTCAGGTTGCCTTCGACGGAGGCCAGCTTGTCGCCGTCGAAATTGAACTTGGTCGATTTGTAGGTGGCGACCGGATACTTGGCCGTGTCGAGGAAGTCTTCGCCCTGGATGTGCGAGTTGAACAGGGTCGAACCCGTGTCAACGGATTTGGTGTCGATCAGCACTTCGACGGCGCCCGTCTTGGCGGCGCGGTCCAGCGTGACCTTGCCGGTGGTGTTATTGAAACGGCTTTGCTGCGTCGAGAAACCCATGTGGGTGTACTCGAAACGGGGGAAAGTGTGGCTGCCATCGATGACATAGACTTCAGGCGCGGCAACAGCGGACAGCGAGAAGCCGGCGGCGGCGATAAAAGCGAGCAGTTTTTTCATTGTAGATTCCTGATAGAAAGTGGAGGATGTCAAAACCGCAAGCAGCTGCAGGCGAACGACGCATGCGGCTGATTGTCTGGCTTCAGTTACAACAGATTATGCATGGCATGAAGATCGATGTAAAACGCAAAATATACCTAGTTAGCATCGATAAAATCGATAATAACAACGATGATGTCCACGACAGCTCCTTCTGCTGCCGATTATTGTCTGCATTGCCAAAAATATCCAGCGATATCAGATCATCAAATGAGAATGATTCTTGTTATTATCCTATGAAATGGTTATCATCGCGGCCCTGGCAGGCATGCAGTGGCGCCTTGATTCATCCATAATAGAGCAGAACACAGCACAGAAAAAACATGACGGCCAACCGCCACGATACGAATACTTTGAACGCTCACCCCACCAATTTCTCGCCATCCAGCCAGGGCCTGACCGCCGGCGCCTTCGCCTGATGCAGGAGCCGCACGCCCGGATGCCGCTGCGCGAAGCGCACGGCGTGCGCCTGCGCCGCTGGGCCTGGACCGCCGCCGGCGCCCTGATGGTGCTGCTGGGGATCATCGGCGCCATGCTGCCCGTCATGCCGACGACGATTTTCCTGATCCTCGCCCTGGCCTGCTTCAGCCGCGCCTCGCCGCGCCTCGAGCACTGGCTGCTGCAGCATCCCCGCTTCGGTCCGCCGCTGCGCCAGTGGCGCGAACACCGTGCCGTCTCGAGGCGCGGCAAGGCCATGGCTTGCCTGGGCATGGCCATCGGCTTCGTCGCCATGTGCCTGGGCCACCCGCCGTGGTGGGTCATCGCCATAGTGGGCGCCATGGAAATCGCCGTCCTCGTCTACCTGTTGCGGCGGCCCGAAGGCCCTGCCGCCAGCGGAGCAGAATCTGCCCGTGAAGAGGGTCGTGGCGGGCAGTAAACCGCCCTGCCCGCATGCAAAAAACGGCAAGTGAGCCGAACCACACATAAAAACACCGCGATGCGCGCGCAGGGCGCGTCGAACTTTTCACCAAGATGCGGCTCCACCATGCCAGTCCACGTGATTAAATTCGGCAAGTGATCCACTTTCCCGCTTTTTCAACTTGAAAACCGGCGCATAGACATTATTTGCATATTCAAAGCAAGATTCTGTCGTAGGAGTAATAACACGATCGGAGGTATACTACGCAACCGACGTAGCAGGCCGGGCGATTTGGCCCCTGCAAGCAAGCCTGTCACGGTCCAATAAAAAAGGAAACACTGCATGACCACATCACACCGTACGCCGGTGATTCGCATCGATGGCGCGAACAAGACCTTCGCGCTGCCCAAAGGCGAACAATTCCACGCGGTCAAATCGGTCACGCTGGAAGTCTATCCCGGTGATATTTTCGGCCTGATCGGCAAGAGCGGCGCCGGCAAATCGACCTTGCTGCGCCTGATTAACCTGCTCGAACGTCCCGACAGCGGCACCATTACCGTGGCCGGGCGCGAACTGACACGCCTGGGCAAGAGCGAATTGCGCGACGCGCGCCAGAACATCGGCATGATTTTCCAGCAGTTCAACCTGCTGCAAAACGCCAGCGTCTTCGACAACGTCGCCTTCCCCCTGAAAATCCATGGCACCACCAAGGGCGAGCAGATCGCCGCCAGGGTCGAGGAATGCCTGGCGCTCGTCGGCCTGTCCGACAAGCTGCACAGCTATCCGGCCCAATTGTCCGGCGGGCAGAAGCAGCGCGTGGCGATCGCCCGCGCCCTGGCCAGCCACCCCGACGTGCTGCTGTGCGACGAGCCGACGTCCGCGCTGGACGCAGAAACCACGCGCGCCCTGCTCGACACCCTGCGCGACATCAATGCGCGCCTTGGCGTGACCATCGTCATCGTCAGCCATGAGCTGTCGGTGCTGGGCGCCATCTGCAACCGCGTCGCCGTCGTGGAAAACGGCGCCATCGCCGAACAATTCGACTTGAGCGACACGGCCACCCCGCGCAAGACGGCGCTGGGACGCGAGCTGGCGTACTACGGCACCGAGGCGTTTGAAGCCACCGCATGGAAGGATGCAACACATGTTTGAAGAATCGATCAATAACGTCATCAACCTGCTGCCGGAAATCTGGGTGGCGCTGGGCCAGACCATGACCATGCTGGGCATTGGATTGACGGCCGCCATCCTGATCGGCGGCCCGCTGGGCATTGTGCTGTTTCTCGTCTCGGAAGGCCAGTCGCTGGAAAACCGTCCGCTGTCGATGATCCTCGGCTGGCTGGTCAATACCGTGCGCAGCTTCCCCTTCATCATCTTGCTGGTCGCCCTGACGCCGTTTACGCGCATTATCGCGGGCACCTCGATCGGCCCGCTGGCCGCTGCCGTGCCGCTGTCGTTCGCCGCCATTCCCTACCTGGCGCGCCTGGTGGAACAGAACCTGCGCGAAGTGCCGCGCGGCGTGATCGAGGCGGCGCACGCCATGGGCGCGTCGGAAATGCAGATCATCTTCCGCGTGCTGCTGGTCGAAGCGCGCTCCGGCCTGGTGCTGGCGCTGACCGTGCTGTCGATCAGCTTCCTGTCGTATTCGGCCGTGGCCGGCGTGGTGGGCGGCGGCGGCATCGGCGACCTGGCCATCCGCTACGGCTACTACCGCTTCGAGACGGACATCATGGTCGCCACCGTGGCCATCCTGATCGTGCTGGTGCAAACCATTCAGTTCGCCGGCACGCGCATCGCCAAGCGCCTCGACAAACGTTAATTCATCTTTAGTATTTCAGTACAAGGAAAAGCATGAACCATATTCGCCGCAACCTGCTGCTGGCCGCCGCCAGCCTGGCCTTCGCCACCGCCGCTCACGCCAAGGACCCGAAAGAACTCGTCATCGGCACCAGCTCCGGCCCGTATTCGGACCAGCTGAAGCTGGGCATCAAACCCATCCTGGAAAAACAGGGCTACAAGGTCAAGATCGTCGAATTCAACGACTACGTGCAGCCGAACTACGCGCTGGCCGAAGGCTCGCTGGACGCCAACGTGTTCCAGCACATCGTGTATCTGACCAAGTTCGCCACCGATAACAAGCTGCCCTTGAGCTCCCTCATCACCGTGCCAACCATGCCCATCGGCCTGTACGGCGGCAAGCAAAAAACCCTGGCGGACGTCAAGAACGGCGCCACCATCACCATGCCGAACGACCCGACCAACCAGGCGCGCGCGCTGGTCATGCTGGCCAAGATGGGCTGGATCAAGCTGAAACCGAACGTCGACCCGCTGCGCGCGTCCGAACGCGACGTGCTGGACAACCCGAAGAAGCTGAAACTGGTGCCGCTGGAAGCGGCGCAGCTGCCACGTTCGCTGGCCGACGCCGACTACGCTTTCGTCAATGGCAACTTCGCCCTGGCCGCCGGCATGAAGCTGACCTCGGCCCTCGCCGTGGAAAAGATCTCGGACAGCTACATCAACCTGGTGGCCATCCGCACGGCCGACAAGGCCAAGCCATGGGTCAAGGACCTGGAAGCGGCCTACCGCTCGCGCGCCTTCCTCGACGCGACGAACAAATACCTGGCCGGCTACGAAAAGACGGACTACCAGCTGGCGCTGGAAAAGACGCTGAAAAAATAAGGCAAAGCGCTGCACGCAAAAAAACGGCCAGGTTCACACCTGGCCGTTTTTTTTGCGCGCCACTGTGGCGCTATCAGCACTTAGAAACGGTAGCCGACACCTACGCCGATCAGGACAGGATCAACCTTGACTTCGCTGATCTTGGCGCCACCGGCCAGTACGTCGCTGCGGATCTGCACTTTCTTGATGTCGAAGTTCAGCGACCAGTTTTTGTCCAGCTTGTAGTCGACGCCAGCTTGCAGCGAGAAGCCCCAGCTGTCATGTTCCAGGCGGCCGGCGCCATTCAGCAATTTCACGTCCGAGATATTCGTGTAGTTCACGCCTGCGCCGACGTATGGGCTGAACTGTTTTTCAGGCATGAAGTGGTATTGCAGCGACAGGGTCGGCGGCAAATGCTTGAAGCTGCCGATCTTCGTGCCGGACAAGGTGACGTCATGCTTTTGCGGGTACGTCAGGATCAGTTCGGCAGCGATGTTCGGGGTGAAGAAGTACGAAATATCGATTTCCGGAATCGTCTTGCTGCTGACGTGAATCAGGTCGGATGCGCCGACGCCACCCACAGGAGCAGATTTGTTGGCCGGATCGATATGCACGGCGCGCGCACGGACCAGCCATGGGCTTTCCTGTGCCATTGCGTTGCCGGCGAATGCGCCGATGGCGGCCAGGACGATTGCTGCTGCAGTTGCGGACTTTTTCATTCTAGTTCCCTCTTTTTGTCGTTAAGTAACGCTGCGAAGTCTAAGAGTGCAGTGCAACAAAAACTTTGATCCACATCAAATAGTGCTAGATGGCATCATCAGAGCGATTTTTTTCTTTACCCAGGTCAAGAAAATGCGGCATTGCAAAATTAAAGGCGCTGTCATCGAAAGCGGTGGGAACGCGCCGCAGTTGCTGAGGTCTAACTGGATCAGGTATTTCCTTTCAAGGAGCCGATCATGGACGCCGCCCAGTGGCAGACCTTTGCCAGCCAATTCCCGCAACTGTCGCACCGCCAGCGTCTTGCCAGCAGCGAATTATTGCGCACCAGCGCGCCACAGGCTGCGGCCCTCGTCCTGATCGAGCAAACAGCGCTGGCGCAACTGCATTGTCCCAGCTGTCGATCGACACATTTCCACCGTCACGGCCAGACGCACGGTCTGCAGCGCTATCGCTGCGTGCCTTGCCGCAAAACCTTCAACGCCTTGAGCGGCACGCCGCTGGCGCATCTGCACCACAAGGAACGCTGGCTGGCCTATGCCGATTGCCTGCTCAACTCGTTTTCGGTACGCAAGGCGGCCAGCAAGGTGCATATCCATCGCAACACCAGCTTTCGCTGGCGCCACCGTTTCCTCGCGCTGGCCAAGACCGACCGGCCGCGCTGCCTGCATGGCATTACCGAAGCCGACGAGATGTATTTGCTGGAGTCGCAGAAAGGTTCAAAACACATGACGCGACCGGCGCGCAAGCGCGGAGGCCGCGCCAGCCAGCGTGGCATTTCCAACGAGCAGGTGTGCGTGCTGGTGGCGCGCGACCGCACCGGCCAAACCGTCGACTTTATTGCCGGCATGGGCCAGCTGAGCAAGGCCAAACTGCACGCCTGCCTGCCAGCGGTGATCGACCGTGACATCTTGTTGGTGAGCGATGGCCATCCGGCCTATCCCGTGTTTGCCAGGGAGATCGGCATCGGGCATGCGGCCGTTAACTTGCGGGCCGGCGTTCGCGTGCGCGGCACGGTGCATGTGCAGAACGTCAATGCGTATCACAGCAGGTTGCGCGGCTGGCTGCAGGCGTTTCATGGCGTGGCCACGCGCTACCTGCCGAACTACCTGGGCTGGCGCTGGATACTCGACGCACGGAGAATATTGTCCCCCGAAAGCTTGCTCAGAGCCACTTTGGGGACATTCCCACATCTGACGGTGACATAGCCAAATTAAACCACCTCGGCGAACAGGCTGGCGAGCCAGTCGGCAAACACGCGCACGCGCGGCGACAGTTGCCGCTGATGGGGATACAGCACGGACACGGGCAGCGGGTCGGGACGCATGGCCGACAACACTTCCACCAGCTCGCCGGTAGCGAGCGCCTGCTGCAGATGGTAGCGGGGTGCCTGGATCAAGCCCAGGCCCGCGCGGCAGCAGGCGTGATACGCGTCGGCATTGTTGACGGACACCGTGCCCGGCAAGGCCACGCTGTAGTGCTGGCCATCCACCTTGAAATCGAAGGGCCAGACCTTGCCCGTCTGGACGGAAAAGAAATTGACGGCGCGGTGGCCATCGAGCTGCGCCAGATTCTCCGGCGTGCCGTGCGCGGCCAGGTAGGCGGGGCTGGCGCACGTCAGCTGTTCCAGCAGCGCCAGCCGGCGCGCCACCATGGACGAGTCGCTCAATTCGCCCACGCGCAGCACGCAGTCGACGCCTTCGCGCACCAGGTCGACGAGGCGGTCGCCCATGCCGATTTCCAGTTCGATCAAAGGGTAGCGGGTGCAGAACTGGTCCAGCACGGGCAAGACGAAATGCATGGCCAGGGTCGCGTGCAGGTCGACGCGCAGCTTGCCGGCCGGCTGCTGCATCGCCGAACTGAACACGGCTTCCGTTTCTTCCAGGTCCGCCAGCAGGCGCACGCAGCGCTGGTAATACGCCTGGCCATCGGGCGTGGGCGTCACTTGCCGCGTTGTCCGCTGCAGCAGGCGCACGCGCAGCCGCGCTTCGAGCTGCTTGATCGCATGCGTGACGGTCGCCTTCGGGTAACCGAGGTCATGCGCCGCCTGGGTGAAACTGCGCAGCTCGACGATACGCGTAAACAGACGCATCGCATCAAATCGGTCCATACCCCCTCCATTGTTGTTGCCTGCTGCACAGTGTAACGATACGAGCGCCATTTTTCCATCCGCAACGAGGACTGCTGCCACAAGTTGCCCGCCACGCAATGGCCACTTGCACCGATGTCACTGGATTAGCAGCGGTTTGAGCAACATACTATGTCCAGTGCACACATGAGAATGGTAATGATTATCATTTGCGATATAATGCACGTTCACACTTAAGCGCTCGCTCAGGCGATCATAAAAAGGAATGGGAGACATGGATATATTGAGGGAACTGCGTGAATCGGGCTTGAAAGTGACCATCCCCCGCTTGCGCATTCTGCAGCTGTTTCAAGAAGGGGGCATCAAGCACCTGAGTGCGGACGATGTCTACAAACTCTTGCTGGCTGAAAAAATCGACGTGGGCCTGGCCACCATCTACCGCGTGCTGATGCAGTTCGCCGAGGCGGGCATCTTGTTTCGCCGGCACTTCGAATCGGGCCATGCCGTCTTTGAACTGAATGAAGGCCAACACCACGATCACCTGGTCTGCACGGGTTGCGGCAAGGTCGATGAATTCGTCGATGAAGGCATCGAACTGCGCCAGAATGAAATCGCCACCGAGCGGGGCTTCGTGCTGCACGAGCACGCGCTGTCGCTGTACGGCACCTGCGCCGAGTGCACGGCGAAGAAAGTCCCGCCGCGCAAAGCCTCCTGAGGCAGCGCGCAAGGTAGCGCGTGGCAAGCCACCTGCGCTACACTGCGTGCGCCACAGCTCAACAGGAACAAGCATGTACATCGGAGAAATCGCCCGCCTGGCGGGTACCTCGCCCAAGGCCTTGCGCCACTATGAAACGCTGGGCTTGCTGGGCGACGTGCGCCGCTCCGGCGCCTACCGCGTCTACACGCAGCAAGACCTGGCGCAAGTCAGACTGATACGCCAGGCGCAGGCGCTGGGCTTCCGCCTGGCTGAACTGCTGCCCATTCTCGCTGGCGACGAGACCGACTGGGCCGCCCTGTCGCAGCACATCGCCGCCAAGCGCGCGCAGATACAGCAGGAGTTCGCCCGCCTGCGCCAACTCGACGCGCAGCTGGCCGGCATCGACACGGAAATCCGCGACTGCCTGGCGCGCCAGCACCTTCCAGCGGCCGCTTGACTCTGCCCCCAGGGGCAGGCTTTAGCATGCAAGCTGTTCTTTAACGGAAAGCCTGCAACATGAGCAAAATTACACCGAAGCGCATTCTCATTCTCCTCGGCCACCCGTCCGGCGACAGTTTCTGCGCCGCCCTGGCCGAAGCCTACGCCGCCACGGCCCGCAGCGCGGGCCATACGGTGCGCGAACTGCGCCTGGGCCAGCTGGACTTCGATCCCATCCTGCACGAAGGCTACCGCCAGGTACAGCCGCTGGAAGCGGACTTGCTGGCGGCGCAGGAAGCCATCAGCTGGGCCGAACACCTGGTGTTCGCCTACCCCATCTGGTGGGGCGGCGCGCCAGCCCTGCTGAAGGGTTTTGTCGACCGCGTCTTCCTGCCCGGCTTTGCCTTCAAGTACCGCCCGGGCAAGGCTTTCCCCGCCCAGCTGCTGAAGGGCCGCACGGCCCAGCTGCTGGTGACGATGGATACGCCGCCCTGGTATTTCCGCTGGATCTATCACATGCCCGGCATCCACCAGCTGCGCAAGACGACCTTGGAATTTTGCGGCGTCAAGCCCGTCAAAGTGGCCAGCTTCGGCCCCATCCTCGACTCCACCGAAGTGCAGCGCGCGCGCTGGCTGGAGCAGGCGCAGGCGCTGGCCCGGCGCCTGTAAGTTGCTTGCCATGCAGCCATCATGCATACGGTTTTGACAAGCTGGTAATCAAGCCGTCACATTCAAAGGCTACCATGATGATATTGCCTGTTTGTCAGTCGCCTTGCCGTCGCGACAACAAGGGTCCGCTCGTCATGTAAAGGTAGCCGCTGTGGAGTTCAACGCTTCTCGATTGCATCTTCCCCGTTATCGCACGTCCGTGGCGTTTGATCTGTGCATACCCACGGAATCGGTGCAGGCCGACGCCAGCAATTTCGCCGTGCTGGAGCTGTTCACGGAACGGCGCGACATGATGAGCCTGCCAGTCACGGAGCAGCACAAGCCCATCGGCTTGATCAGCCGCAACATCTTCATGTCGCAGATGTCCAAGCCCTTTTATCACGAGGTGTACGGCAAGAAGAGCTGCATCGCCTTCATGGACAAGGAACCGCTGATCGTCGATGGCGCCATGAGCATCGAAGACCTCACCTTCCGCGCCGTGGAAGCGGGCGAAAAGGCGCTGGCCGACGGCTTCATCATCACGGACGGCGGCGCGCTGGCCGGCGTGGGCTTCGGCTTGCAGCTGATGAACGTTGTGGCCACCATGCAGGCGGAAAAGAACCGGCAAATCATGCACAGCATCGATTACGCCAGCGTGATCCAGCGTGCCCGGCTGCGCACCTCGGATGCGGAATTGCGCGCCACCCTGCCCGACGCGCACCTGGAATGGCAGCCGCGCGACGTCGTCGGCGGCGATTTTTACTTCTTCGAGCGCCACGCGGGCGGCTGGTTCGCCGCCATCGCCGACTGCACCGGCCACGGCGTGCCGGGCGCCTTCATGACCCTGATCGCCTCGTCGGCCCTGAGCCAGGCCCTGCGCGAACTGGGGCCGCGCGATCCGGCCGCCCTGATCGGCGCCGTCAGCCGCGCCATCAAGACCTTGCTGGGCCAGGACGGCGCCGGCAGCGACAACGCTGGCCACGCCGGTTCGAACGACGGCATGGATTGCGCTTTCCTGTGTTACGACGACGCCAGCGCCAGCCTGCGTTTCGCGGGGGCGAAACTGGCGCTGTACGTGGTGGCGCCGGGCGAGGACAGCGTGCGCGCCATCGACGGCGCGCGCATGGGCGTGGGCTATGTCGACACGCCGCCCGGCTACTGCTGGCACAACGAGACGCTGGCCGTACCCGCCGGCAGCCTGCTGTTCCTCACCACCGACGGCTTGCTCGACCAGATCGGCGGCGCGCGCGACATCGCCTACGGCAAGCGGCGCATGCGCGAGCAGCTGCTGGCGCAGCGCGACGCTCCCGCCGGCGACGTGGCGGCAGCGCTGCTGCAGGACAGCGCCGCCTGGCAGGGAAAACAGCCGCGCCGCGACGACCTGACCTTTTTCTGTTTCCGCCTGTAGTTTTGGCGCCATCAAACCACATTATCAACAAGAAACCGGGTCACCGGCTAGCCAGGAGCACGGACGTGCTGTACGAAGAATTCAACGAGTTTTGGGATGTGGCACGCAAGCGCAACATCATCTTTTTTTACGTGGGCTATTTCTCGCAGCACGTGGTGAGCGCCATTTCCGAAACCATCAAGGCGCGCCTCGACACGGCCGGCGCGGCCGGCCCCACGCGGCGGCGCATCTTTTCCTCGTTCATCGAGATGTCGCAAAACATCATGCACTATTCGGCCGACAGCCTGACGCCCGATGCGCAGCTGGACCAGCAGATGCGGCGCGGCTCGTTTTGCATCGGCACGCGCGGCGACAGCTTTTTCCTGCTGTGCGCCAACCCCGTCTCGACGGACAACGTGGCGCAGATCCGCGCCCGCCTGGAGCCGCTGCACACGATGACGATGGAAGAAATCCGCCTCGCCTACAAGAAGGCCTTGCGCGAGGAAGCGCCGGCCGACAGCAAGGGCGCGGGCCTGGGTTTTCTCACCATGGCGCGCGACGCCAGCGAGCCGCTGGAATTCGAATTCGTCCAGGACCCCCAGGAGCCGGGGCACACCATCTTCTGCATCAAAGCCATCATTTGAAAGAGCCGACTCAGGAAAGCATATGCAATTACCGTCACCACTGTTCATCGCCGCGACCCCGTGTTCGCCCGAAATCGACTTCCGTTTCGAGCAGCACACCCTGTCGATCAAGGGCGAGTCATATCCGGAAAACGCGGCCGCCTTCTATGGCCCGCTGATCGCCACCGTGCGCGCCTACCTGGACGCCTGCCGCGAGAGCGCCATCACCGTCAACGTCTCGCTGGCCTACTTCAACAGCTCCAGCACGAAGATGCTGTTTACCCTGTTCGACACCCTGAACCAGGCGGCCATCGATGGCAACCAGGTGCGCCTGAACTGGTATCACGACGAAGACGACGACACCATCCTGGAGTTCGGCCAGGAGCTGCAGCAGGATTTCACGGCGCTCGATTTCTGCGACCATCCCGTGCGAGGCAGCTAGAGCATGCACGCCGCCATCTCCGAGTCCGGCCTGGAACCCGACCTGTTCACCGTGGAAGCGGCGGCGCTGGCTGCCGCGCGGCGCATGCACGCCGACGCCAACGCGTCGGGCGCGGAACAGCGGCGCGTGCTCGGTGAACTGATCATCCACTACGAGCGGCTGATGCGCGAGACGCGGCGCCTGATCGGCCGCAGCGACCGCGCCGAGCGCGACATGCATTTGCTGAACCGCCAGTTGCAAACCCTGGCCGGCCAGCTCGAATACCGCGCCACGCACGACCCGCTGACGGGCGCCCTGAACCGCGGCGCCGTGATCGAGCATGCCTCGCACTGCCTGGCGAAAGGCGACATGGCGCTGATCGTGCTCGACATCGACCTGTTCAAACAGGTCAACGACGATTTTGGCCACCCGGCCGGCGACGGCGTGATCCAGGCCGTGGTCGACTGCCTGAAGGGATTATTGGGACAAGAGACGGCCATCGGCAGGGTCGGCGGTGAAGAGTTTTCCGTGGTCTGGCCCACATCTTCGCGCGACGAGGCGGCGCAAATCGCGCAGCGCATCTGCGAGAGCGTCGGCCGCCAGCGCCATGCGCCACCCATCACGCGCGCCATCACCGTCAGCGTTGGCCTGAGCTGGAACCGCGCCGGCACGCCGTTCGAGACGGCCTACAGCCATGCCGACCAAGCCCTGTACCAGGCCAAGCGCGAAGGACGCAACTGCGTGCGCCAGTGGCTGGAGAGCTGAATCAGCGCACTGAATCAGCGATGATGCTCGCGCGCCATGCTGCCGTCGCGGCGCATGGCCGCTGCGGCGCGCTGCATGGCAGCCACCTGCGCCTCGGGTACCTTGAGGTTACAGGCCAGGTAAGTCTGCACGCGGTTAAAGGTCAGCAGCGGCACCACTTTGCCCTCCCACTCCTTGCCGGCAAATGGTTTGCTGCCCACCGCCATGCCGACGGCCCACAGGTCGATGCGCCCCAGCAGCAGCTTTTGCGGATTGAGCCACTCCTGCGTCACGGGCGCCACGTTCATGCCATGCTGGCGCAGGTAGTCGTCGCGCGCGTCGCCGAGCACCGTGCCGATCACCAGGCCGCGCGCATCGGCCAGCGTGCGCAAGGTCAGATGCCGCTCGGCCAGGCCGTAGAGTATCCATTCCGCTTCGTTGAGGGGGCCGATCCAGCGAAATTGCGCTTCGCGCTCCTGCGTGCGGCTGGTGGAAAAGATGCAGGTATCAGGCTCGCGCAGCGCCTGCGCGTACGCGCGCTTCCACGGCAGCAATTCGATACTGTAGGCGATACCGGCGCGCGCCATGATGTCGCGCACCTTGAGCGTTTCCCGTCCCACGACGACATTGCCTTCCATCATGCTCGATGGCGGCAAGTGCTCGCCGACGATACGCACGTCTACCGCCGCGGCCAGCGCCGGCATCAGCAGCGCCACTGCCAGCAGCCACGCCATGCTTGCTTGTTTCATGCTTGCTTTCATCTGCTACAGGGGAATCAAGCCGATGTTACCATCGGCTCACCCTGGCATCGCCGCATATTATCAATTACACCATTTATTTTCCGCAGCGTGGCAACAAGCCAACGCCGGGAGAACGCCATGCGGAAGAGGATGGGAGGAAAGTAACTGGCGGAAAACAGTAGGAGTCGAACCTACGGGAGAACGTCTGACGCCCTCCACCGGGTTTGAAGCCCGGCCACATCACCGGATGAGTGTGCTTTCCGCGGTGCCTGAGCTAGCTGTTGGGCAAGGCTGCCGTATAGGACCATAGCGCTTGCGGGCGTAATAGATGCCCATTGCCAACACGGCGAGTATAACCGACGCGGTCGAAGAATTCCAAGACCTGGATCGCCCGCTTGCGGCCCAGACCGCTGGCATCGCGGAAGGTGGCCGCGCCCACGGCGCCGGAACCGGGCGCCAGGCCTTCGTCCAGCTCCGCTTTTTCGGCCAGAGTGCGCACCAGTTGCGCCAGCTCGGCCAGCGCCGCCTGGTGATAAAACAGGTCGTGCACCACCTGGCTGATCTGCCCTGCCTTGGCCAGCTTGCGCAGCAGCCTGCGCGTTTCATCCTCGGCCAGGCCGAAGCCGCGCGCCAGGTCGCGCGTCCACGGCGGCTCGAAGCGCCCCTGCTCCAGCGCGGCCAGCAAGGGCTCGGCCAGCGCCTGCTCCTGCGGCGTCAGTTCCACGCTGTGCGTCGGCAGATGCAGGCTGGCGCCGCGCGCCAGCACTCTGCCCTGCGCCAGCAAGCCTTCGACCAGATGGCTCCACAAGGCGTCTTCCATCTCCGCGTCGACGATGCGTTTCAAACGCCACAGTTCCGGCCCCGCCTCGTCGGGGGCGCGCGCATGGAAGACGTCCAATGCTGCCAGCACGCGCTCTTCCAGCGCCAGCAGCGCCGCCGGTGCCAGCAACAGGGCGTCGCCACCGCGCAGGGCGATGCGCCGCGTCTCGGCCGGCAGCGCGATGGCGTTCGCCGGCAGCAGCGACAGGCGCACCAGCAGCGACTCGCGCAGGCCCAGCGGGCTTTGCGCCAGCAGGGCCGCAATATCGCCCTGCGCGATGAACGCGGCCAGCGCATCGAGCCAGGCCAGCCTGGCCGGGCTGCGCCGCTTGCGCGCGGGGCCGAACGGGTCGAGCACCATGCCGCCGCCCACCGTCTGCGTCGCTTGCGCATTGCGCACGACGAAGCGGTCTCCCGGCACGCCGTGCATGGGAGACTCGAACACCAGTTGTACTCGGCCCGTCTGCCCCGGCGACAGCGTCTCGCCATCGAGCATGACGGCGCGCGCCAGCTGGTGCGCCGCGCCCAGGTGCACGTGCAGCGGCGACCAAGCTTTCAATTGCACGCCGGCGTCGGGCAAGAGCGTCAATTCCACGTCGAGGCGCTCGGAGCACTGCGCCAGCTCGGGCGCGACGATCCAGTTGCCCCGTTCGATGCGTTCGCGCTCGATGCCGGCCAGGTTCAGCGCCAGGCGCTGGCCCGCCATGCCCGTCTCGGCCGCGCGGTTCTGCGCATGGATGCTGCGCACGCGCGCGCCTGCGCCGCCGGGCGCCAGCTGCAGAACGTCGCCCACCCGCGCCGTACCCGCCAGCGCCGTGCCGGTGACGATGGTGCCCTGCCCCGACAAGGTGAACACGCGGTCCACACCGAGGCGGAACAAGCGCCGCTCGTCGCGCTGCGGCAGGCTGCGCGCCACTTGCGTCAGGTGCGCCAGCAAGGCGGCCACGCCGGGATCGTTGTCGCGGCTGGCGGCCGTGGGAAAGATCGGGCTGCCCGCCAGCGGCGTGCCGGCCAGCAGCGCTTCGATGTCCGCTTCCACCTGCGCCACGCGGGCGCCGTCGGCGCGGTCGATCTTGGTCAGCGCCACGGCGCCGCGCGTCACGCCCAGCAGCTGCAAGATGGCCAGGTGCTCGTGCGTCTGCGGCATGATGCCGTCGTCGGCCGCCACCACCAGCAGGGCAAAGTCGATGCCCGTCACGCCGGACGCCATGGTGCGGATGAATTTTTCGTGTCCGGGCACGTCGATCACGCCCAGCACCGTGCCGTCCGCCAGCGGCAGATAGGCGTAGCCAAGTTCTATCGAAATGCCGCGCGCCTGCTCTTCCTTCAGGCGGTCCGTGTACACGCCCGTCAGCGCGCGCGTGAGCGTCGTCTTGCCATGGTCGATATGGCCTGCCGTGCCGACGATCATGCGGACAACTCGGCCAGCTGCGCGATGAAGGCCGTTTCGTGCGCCGCTTCCAGGCAGCGCAGATCGAGCCACAGGGTATCTTGCCCGATGCGCCCGATCACGGGGCATGGCAAGGCGCGCAAACGCTGTTCCAGCATTCCCAGGGGATTGCTCAGGCGCGAGCCAGGCGCGCTGCGAATGGCCAGGCCAAAGCTCGGTAGCTGGTCGACGGGCAAGGCGCCGCTACCGATCTGGCTTTTCATCGCTTCGGCCGTGACCACGTACTGCATGCCCAGCGCGCCTTGCAGCAGCGGCAGCAGGGTGTGCGCCTGCACGCGCATGGCGGCCGCAGGGCGCGTCAGCAAACGCAAGGTAGTCAGGCGTTCGGCCAGCAAGTCCGGCGCGCGGTACAGCTGCAGCACCGGGGCCAGTGCGGCCAGGGTCAGCTTGCCGACCCGCAGCGCACGCTTCAGCGGGTTGCGCTTGATCTTCGCGATCAGGTCGGCGCGCCCGACGATGACGCCGCACTGCGGGCCGCCGAGCAGTTTGTCGCCGCTGAAGGTCACCAGGTCGGCGCCCGCCGCTATCGTTTCGCGCACCGTCGTTTCATGCGGCAGACCATACTGCGCCAGGTCGACCAGGGTGCCGCTGCCCAGGTCCACGGCCGTGGGAATGGCGTGTTGCGCTGCCAGCGGAACCAGTTCGGCCAGCTCCACGCTTTTCGTGAAACCCGTGATCGCGTAATTGCTGCAATGGACCTTCATCAAGAGGGCCGTGTCTTCATTCACGCCATTGGCGTAATCGGCCAGGTGGGTGCGGTTGGTGCTGCCCACTTCGCGCAGCACGGCGCCCGCGCGCGTCATCACGTCGGGGATGCGGAAGGCGCCGCCGATTTCCACGAGTTCGCCGCGCGAGACGACGACCTCTTTATTCTGCGCTAGGGTATTGAGCATCAGCAGCACGGCGGCCGCGTTGTTGTTGACGATGGTGGCCGCTTCGGCCCCAGTCAGTTCGCGCAGCAATTCCTCGACCAGGTCGTCGCGGTCGCCGCGCTTGCCCGTCTCCAGGTCGAATTCCAGGTTCATCGGCCACTGCAGCGCTTCCACCACCGCTTGCACGGCGGCGTCGGGCAGCAGCGCGCGGCCCAGGTTCGTGTGCAGCACGGTGCCCGTCAGGTTGAACACGGCGCGCAGCTGCGGGCGCGCTTGCGTGTGCAGCCGCTCGGCCATGTGCGCGGCGATGGCGGCGATCGATGCGCCCTCCTCGCCGCATGCACCAAACCCTGCGCCGGCCAGCATGGCCGTGCGCAGTTCGGCCAGCACGGCGCGCGCGCAGGCCAGGGTTTGCACGCGGCCATAGCGCGCGATCAGTTCCAGGCAAGCCGCGTCGCCCAAGATGCGGTCGACCGATGGCAGGCGCACGGTTTGCCCCGTCGTCATGACGGCTGATCCGAGCTTTTACCCAGCCACAGCAGCGGATTGCCGCTGGCGCGCTGGTAGCCCGCTTCGCCCACCAGCAGGTCGAGCATCAGGCTGGCCAGGTCGTCGGCCAGCGGTTCGACGTTGTAATCGTGTTCCTGGTTGAAGACTTTTCGATACGTATGGCAATCGTCGCAGGTTTCCGCGCGCGCCACTTTCTTCGGGTCGTTCGCCTTGTTCGGCAATTTGTCGTCCTTGGCCGCCACGGGGTCGAACGGTGCTGCGTCGGCCGCGTCCAGGCCCTGGTAGGCGATCTTGCCATTCTGTTCGCAGGTCGAGCACTTCACGCGCACCATATGCCATTCGCTTTCGCAAATGCCGCAGTGCAGGTAGCGGTAGCCTTGCGACTGGCCGCCGATGCGGATCACGCTGGCGACGGGGTGCGAACCGCAGACGGGGCACAGGGTGCCCGTTTCCAGGTCCGGCACGCGCGCGGCGCGCAATTGGCTGGCCGACACCGACCATAAAATCTGCAGCGCGGCGGCGACGAACGGCGCATGCATGGGATTGAGGTTGTCGCCGTTTTCATCGAGCACGGCGTCGGCGCAGGCGTCCAGCGCTGGCGCGTCGAGCGCGCGCAGCTGGGCCAGCACCTGGGTCAGTCCGCCCGACAATGCCGGCTGGCTGGCCGCCGTGGCGGCCAATTCATCGAGCAGGCTGGCAAAGATGTCGCGCCACACGGGCGGACGGGCGCCATTCACGGGCAGCACCGGCATGCGGTGCTGGATGGCGCGGCGCAGCGCGTCGGGGTCGGCGGCGGGCACGGCGCCGGGCGCCAGTTTTCCCACCACGGCGGCCTGCGCATCGGCCAGCGCGGCCATCAGCACCAGGTAACCCTGCATGCCCGCGTCGACGGGGATGCCCTTGATTTTGCCCTGCGCCAGCTCGCGCAAGCGCTGTGCGCGCGCCGTAAACAGGCTGTCAGGCTGCGGCAGCAGCAGGCGCGGAATCGCGTTGTGGTCCAGGCCTTCGATTTCGCCTGGCTGAAGAATGCGTTGTACCAATGGAGTTTTCCCATCAAAAAAGGGGATGTAAAAGTATTTTAATCGATACGGTCGCGGCAAGCCGCAAAGAAAGGGGTCAGTCCCTTCGGGTCTGACCCCAGCAGTTGCAGTTGGGTTTAATTACGATTACGAAGAGCCTTAGTCCTTCGTATTGCGAATAACCGCCTCAAACCACTTCGGATGGTGCTTGCGCGCCCAGCCGTAGGTGACGGTGCCGCGCACCATGGCGCCGATCGAACCCTTGACCCACAGGGCCGCGTAGATGTGCACGATGATGGCGCAGATGATGGCAAACGCGCAACCGGCATGCAGCAAGGCGGCAAAGCGCACCACGTCGATCGGGAAGTAGAACGCAAAATACGCGCGCCAGATCACGATACCCGACAGCAGCAAGCCGATCATGCTGACCAGCAACACGAAGAACAGGACCTTCTGGCCGGCATTGTATTTGCCGATCTTCGGAAGCTTCTCCTCGCGGTTGTGGAGCACGTCGTCCATCTGTTTGAGCCACTGCTTGTCGCCGTCCTCGAACTTGTTGTGGTGCCAGAAACGCAGCACGAGGATCGCGAACGAGACAAACATCACCAGGCCGGCAAACGGATGCAGGATGCGCGTCCATTGCCCGCCGCCGAACAGGTTCGCCAGCCACGCCATCGAGGGATGGAACATGGCCAGGCCGGACAATGCCAGCATGACGAAGCTGATGGCGGTGACCCAGTG
This sequence comes from Janthinobacterium sp. 64, assembly GCF_002813325.1. Lineage (NCBI taxonomy): Bacteria > Pseudomonadati > Pseudomonadota > Betaproteobacteria > Burkholderiales > Oxalobacteraceae > Janthinobacterium > Janthinobacterium sp. 64. Next base: position 1,680,518 of record NZ_PHUG01000001.1, read on the forward strand.
ATTCGTGCGCTCGTTCGGGTTGTAGCGTTCGATCAAGGGGTTGCCATCCTTGTCGCGCAGCTTGCCGTCGTGATGTTCACTATGCTTCATGCTGTTCCTCCCGGATGCGCTTGGCCTCTTCCAGCGCTTCGTGCTCTTCGTCCTTGCTCACTTCGTTCGGACCGACACGCGTGTAATGGAACAGGCCTGCCAGGGCCGTGGCGGCCATGCCGGCCACCGCCAGCGGTTTGGACCAGCCCTTCCAGAAGCCCACCATCGGGCTGATGCGCGGGCGTTCCGGCAAGTTCGAATACAGCTTCGGCTTGTCGGCATGGTGCAGCACGTACATCACGTGCGTGCCGCCCACGCCCAGCGGATCGTACAGTCCCGCGTTCTCGAACCCGCGCGACTTCAGGTCGACGATGCGCTCTTCCGCATGCACCTTCATGTCTTCCTTGGTGCCGAAGACGATGGCGCCCGTCGGGCAGGTTTTCACGCAGGCCGGTTCCTGGCCCACGGCCACGCGGTCCGAGCACAAGGTGCACTTGTAGGCGCGGTCGTCCTTTTTCGAAATGCGGGGCACGTCGAAAGGACAGCCGGCCACGCAGTAGCCGCAGCCGATGCAGTTTTCCTGGTGGAAGTCCACGATGCCGTTCGTGTACTGCACGATGGCGCCCGGCGCCGGACAGGCCTTCAGGCAGCCCGGATCCTCGCAGTGCATGCAGCCATCCTTGCGGATCAGCCATTCGAGGTTGCCGTCGTTGTTTTCGTGTTCGGCAAAACGCATCACCGTCCACGATTGCGGCGTCAAGTCCGTCGGATTGTCATAGGTGCCATGGTTTTCGCCGACTTCGTCACGCAAGTCGTTCCATTCCATGCACGCCGTCTGGCAAGCCTTGCAGCCGATGCATTTCGACACATCGATCAGCTTGGCCACGGTGCCCGTCACCGGGCTGCGCGCTTGCGGCGGGGTCACCGTGGTCGCCGACAGGCGCCGGATATCTAAGGATTGCAGTGCCATTATTGAGCTCCCATCATGCTTTTTCCACCTTCACGAGGAAGGACTTGAATTCCGGCGTTTGCGAATTCGCATCCCCCACGCCCGGCGTCAGGGTATTGATCAGATACCCTGGCTTGGCCACGCCCGTAAAGCCCCAGTGCAGCGGCAGGCCCACGGTATGCACCTGCTTGCCCTCGATCGTCAACGCCTTGATGCGCTTGGTGACGACGGCCTTGGCGATGATGTGACCCCGCTTGGAACTGACGCGCACTTCGCCACCGGCAACGACGCCGATGCTCTTGGCCAGCTCTTCGCCGATTTCAACGAATTGCTGCGGCTGGATGATCGCATTCAGGCGTGCATGCTTGGTCCAGTAATGGAAATGCTCGGTCAGGCGGTAGCTGGTGGCCACATGCGGATACTCCTCATGCGTGCCGAACATTTTCCGGTCATCGGCGAACACGCGCGCGGCCGGATTGCTGGTCGCCTGCGGGTTTTTCGGATGCATGGGGTTGTAGCCCAGCGGATTTTCAAACGGCTCGTAATGCTCGGGGAACGGGCCTTCGGCCATGGCGCCGCGCGCAAAGAAGCGCGCCACGCCCTCGCCCAGCATGATGAACGGACCCATGCCGTTTTCCGGCGGTTCGTCGACCTTGAAGTCGGGAATATCGGCCCCGCTCCAGTTCGTGCCATTCCACTCGATGAGCTTGCGGGTCGGATCGAAAGCCTTGCCCTTCAAGTCGCATGAAGCGCGGTTGTACAGCACGCGGCGGTTCGCCGGCCACGCCCAGGCCCAGCCCAGCGTCTGGCCGATACCGGTCGGGTCGCTGTTGTCGCGCCGTCCCATCTGGTTGCCCGCCTGCGTCCAGCTGCCGGCGAAGATCCAGCAACCGCTGGTGGTCGTGCCGTCGTCGCGCAATTGCGCAAACGAAGCCAGCTGCTCGCCCTTTTTCACCAGCAGCTTGGTCGGATCCTTGAGATCGTACAAGTCGGCCAGCGCCTTGCCGTTGAATTCGCGGGCGATTTCTTCGGGCTGCGGGTTATGCGGCTGCGCATAATTCCACGTCAGGTTGAGAATAGGATCGGGGAACTTGCCGCCCTCTTTCTGGTACATGCTACGCATGCGCAAGAACAGGCCCGACATGATCTCCAGGTCGCTGCGCGCCTGGCCCGGCGGTTCGGCCGCCTGCCAGTGCCACTGCAGCACGCGCGAGGAACTCACCAGCGAACCGCGCTCTTCGGCGAAGCAGCTGGTCGGCAAGCGGAACACTTCCGTCATGATCTTGGTGGGATCGACTTCGTGGTATTGCCCGTGCGGCTTCCAGAATTCGCCCGTTTCCACAGCCAGCGGGTCCATGATGACGAGGAACTTCAGCTTAGCCAGCGCTTCCGTGACCTTCTGCTTGTTCGGCGCGGACGCCAGCACATTGAAGCCCTGGCAGATATAACCCGTCATCTTGCCTTGGTGCATGTTCTCGATGGCTTGCATCAAGTCATACGGCTTGTCGAGCTTTGGCAGGTAGTCGAAGGCGTAGTTGTTTTCCGCAGTGGCAAAGTCGCCCCACCACGTCTTCATGAAGCTGACGTGGAATTTGCGGTAATTGCTCCAGTAGCTGAGCTGGTTCGGCCGCAGCGGCTTGGTGGCGCGCGCGGCGATATAGCCATCGAAATCCTGCTCGGCTTCGTTCGGCAAGGTCATATAACCTGGCAACAGGTTCGACATCAGGCCCAGATCGGTCAAGCCCTGGATGTTCGAGTGGCCGCGCAAGGCGTTCATGCCGCCGCCCGCGATGCCCATATTGCCCAGCAACAGCTGCACCATGGCGCCCGTGCGGATGGTTTGCGCGCCCGTCGAGTGGTGCGTCCAGCCCAGCGCGTACAGGATGGTACCGGCGCGTCCCGGCACGGCGGTCGAAGCCAGGGCTTCCGCTACTTTGTGGAACTTGTCGGCCGACACGCCGCACGTCCGCTCGACCATCTCGGTCGTGTAGCGTGCATAGTGCTTCTTCATCATCTGGTAGACGCAGCGCGGGTGTTCCAGGGTCGGGTCGACCTTGGCGTAGCCGTCGTCGCCGATCTCGTAATCCCAGGTGGCCTTGTTGGTGTACTTGCCTTTTTCCTTGTCGTAACCCGAGAACAGGCCGTCCTCGAACGCATAGTCTTCGCGCACGATGAAAGGCATGTCCGTGTAGTTGCGCACGTACTCATGCTGGATCTTGTCGTTCGTCAGCAGATAATTGATGATCGCGCCGAGGAAGACGATGTCCGTGCCGGTACGCGTGGCGCAGTAGTAATCTGCCACGGATGCGGTACGGGTAAAACGCGGATCGACAACGATCAGCTTGGCCTTGTTATGCGCCTTCGCTTCCGTTACCCATTTGAATCCGCAAGGATGTGCTTCTGCTGCATTGCCGCCCATGACCAAAATCACATCGGCATTCTTGATATCGACCCAATGATTCGTCATCGCGCCACGGCCAAACGTCGGGGCAAGACCTGCCACCGTCGGTCCGTGTCATACACGCGCCTGATTATCAAAGGTCAGCATCCCCATGCTGCGCACTGTCTTGTGGGTCAGGTAACCGACCTCGTTGCTGCCGGCGGACGCGGCCAGCATGCCGGTGGAGAGCCAGCGGTTGACGGTCTTGCCATCGGCATTCTTTTCGATCAGGTTGGCATCGCGGTCATCCTTCATCAGGCGCGCGATCTTGTCGAGCGCCACATCCCAGGAGATCGGTTGCCATTGCGTGCCGCCCGGTGCGCGGTACTCAGGCACTTTCAGGCGGTTCGGGCTGTGGATGAAGTCGACCAGGCTGGCGCCTTTCGGGCACAGGGTGCCGCGGTTCACCGGGTGATCGGCATCGCCTTCCACGTGGATGATGCTGGAAACGGCATTTTTTGCGCCGTCGCCCAGACCATACAGCAGGACGCCACATCCTACCGAACAGTAAGGACAGGTATTGCGTGTCTCGGTGGTGCGAGACAGCTTGTATTGCCGCACTTCCGCCATCGCCTGGCCCGGTGCGAAACCGAGCAGGGCAAGGCTGGAGCCAGCAATGGTCGCGCCAGTTACCCGAAGGAACTGGCGCCTGGACATCTGAACCATATTCAGGCCTCTATGATGTGAGTAAATAAAAAGTCATACAACGTCGTGGTGGTGTCATATCGCCAAGATATAAGCACCATGCCTGTGCCGTATGACAGTATTTTACCCCTCAAACCCCGTCAAGGCTCAGTCCGCCGGAGAAAATTGCACATAGTCAACATTATTTGATCAGTACTGAGCAGTTCCTCTAAACAATGCCGGCCTGCCCGGCGCAGCGCCCGCCATGAAAAAACCCGCTCGCGAGCGGGTTTTGAGGAGTGACAACAATTACAGGCTGTAGCGCAAGGTCAGCGCCACGTTGCGCGGCGCACCCGGCAAGCTCAGGTTCGGGCTGGAACCGTGGCCCGAGACGATGTAGCGCGTATCGCCGATATTGTTGATGTTCAGCTGCACTTCATAGCGGCCCGTGCGGTATGCGGCCATGGCGTCGGCCGTCACGTAGCCGGGCAAGACCACCGTGTTGCCGGCATTGGCGAAACGGCTGCCGACGGCATTCGCGCCGCCACCCACGGTGAAGCCGTGGCCCAGGTCTTTCGTCAGCCACAGATTGGCCATGTTGCGTGCCGTCAGGGTGGCGCGCTTGCCTTTGACGTCAACGGAGCCAGCCGCACTCACGCTCGTGTCCTTGGCGATGGAGTCCGTGATGGTGGCGTCCAGGTAAGCATAGCCGGCCATCATTTTCCAGCCATCGTGCAAGTCCGCGTTGAAGGTCAGTTCCAGGCCATCCGTGCGCTGCGTGCCGATAGGAACGATGCGGTTCGTGATCGGTTCGCTGCTCTTGATATTGTCGCGCTCCAGGCGGAACAGCGACACGGTGGCATTCGCGCGGCCGCCCCACAGCTCGTACTTGGCGCCCACTTCCGTGTTGCGCGTGGTTTCCGGCGCCAGGTCGGCGTTATTCGCGGCCAGGGCGAAGTTTTCGCCGCTGGGCTGGAAGGAGCGGCTCCACGACGCGTAGTACGATTGCGCCGCGCTCGGTTGCCAGACGAGGCCGGCGCGGGGGCTGTAAGCCGAATCCGTGCGCGACAGCTTGGCCGTCGTCACGCCGGCCGCATTGGCCAGGCGCGACTGCTGCTTGTAGCTGTCGTAGCGCAGGCCGGCCAGCGCCTTCCACTCGTCGCTGATGCTGATGGCATCCTGCACGTAGGCGGCGGCCGTGTCATAGGTACCGAAAGTATCGCTGCGCGCGCCCAGCTTGCTGCGGTCGACCTGCGGCAGGACGGGATGGAAGATCGACACGTTCGGCCCCACCAAGATAGCGGCCCAACTGTTGGCATCCTTGTTTTGCTTGCCGAATTCGGCGCCGTACAGCACTTCATGGCGCAAGGTGCCCGTCACCAGCTTTTGCGTCAGTTCCGTCTGGTTGAACCAGCCGCTCTCGTCGCGGTTCAGCTTGGCGTGACCGAGGTTCATCGTGCCCTTGACTTCATTGACGTTGCCGGAAATATTCGTGTTGTTGCGGTCCAGGTGGTAATCGTAATAGCGGAAGGCATTGCGCAGCGACAAGCTGTCGCTGAACTTGTGCGTCAGGGTGGCGGCCGTGGAGACCACGCGCGACTGGCTGAAGTCGGCATCGCGCGCGTTCGCGGCGCCGTAATAAGTGCCCGCATCGACGGCGACGGGACGGCCGTGCCAGGACGGGATGCCGAAGTCCGTCAGGCGGCGGTCTTCCAGATAATCGCCCTGCAGCAGCAATTTGGTGGCGCTGGACAGGCGGATGGCCACCGATGGCGCCAGCGCCGTGCGCTTGATGAATTGCTGCTCGCGGTAGCTGTCGGACACTTCGCGCGCGCCCGTGACACGCCAGTCCACCGTCTCGCCCACACGGCCCACGTCGACTTCGCCACGGCGCCCGGCCGTGTTCGTCAAGCTCAGGGCCACGTCCGTGATATCGATACCCGGTTTTTTGGTGATGCGGTTGACCAGGCCGCCCGAGGAACCGCGACCGTACAGCACGGCAGCCGGTCCCTTGATCACTTCCAGGCGCTCGACGTTCGACAGGTCGCGGAAATACAGCGCGTCATCGCGGAAGCCGTCGACGAACTGGTCGCCGATGGCCGTGAAGCCGCGGATGAACACCTGGTCGCGCTGGCCGTCGCCGGTGGACAAGCCCACGCCGGGGATGTTCTTCATGATGTCCTGGATCGACATGGCGTTCTGGTCGCGGATGACGGCGGCCGGCACCACGTTGATCGTCTGCGGCACGTCGCGCAGGGCCATTTCCGTCTTGGTACCGCTGGCGGACGTGCCGGCGACATAAGCATCCTTGTCCTTCGATGCCGTCACCGTGACGGCGGGCAAGCTTTCCTGTGCCCAGGCCGCCAATGGCACGGCGCCAAAGGTCAGGGCGCCCAGTACGGCGATGGTGATCGGTTTACATCCTGGCTTGCGCTGTTGCTGCATACAATTCCCTGGTCGATGTTTTAATACGAATGATTATCATTAGTATTTTATCAGCCGGCACGGCGAAAAGTAAGGCGAAATGTAAGTGATAGTACTTATGGACTAGGTACTTGACGTAAAAACACAACAGGAAATAGATATCAAAAGGCAATTAAAATTGCCTTGAAAAACTATTTCTCTGCGTCAATGCTATACTTGCGGCTTGCTGGACAGCGGTCAGCCTGACCGACGTGCCCCTTGCTTTACCTCCATCGCCACGCTCAGCGTGGCGCGCCGCACAGCCATCACGCGGCACCCGAAGACCCCGATCCCCTGCGCCTTGCGGCGCCTGTCCGCCCCTGCTGGCGGCGGCGATCATGACTATTACATTGTTAGGACTTACATGAAAAACCTGAACATCGGCAGCCGCCTTGGCGTCGGCTTTGCTGTCGTATTGCTGTTGCTTGCCGCCTTGACCGTCACCGCCCTCGTGCGCATGCAAACGGCCAGCGACCTGACTTACCGCCTCATCAATACCAGCATCAAGAACCAGCGCATGGTAGCCGAATGGTCGAAGATCATTGAATTGAACAGCGTGCGCGGCGTGGCCTCGTTTGAAATCACCGATCCCGTCGTGCGCGCCAGGATCGAGCAAGACTTGAAAGTCGATGCGGACCGCTCCAGCAAACTGCAGGACGACATCGTCGCCTCGCTGCTCAACCCGGCCGTGATCGAGCAGTTCAAGGTCGTGCGCAAGGTGCGCACCGACTACGTGACGACGCGCGCACGCGCCTTCAAGATGAAGGCCGACGGCGACGTGGCGGGCGCCAAGGAAGTGTTCGAGAAAGAAGTCGCACCCATCACCGTGGCTTACCTGGCCGAAGTGAAGCGTTTTGCCGGCATGCAGATCAAGGCCGCCGACGGCGTCGGCAACAGCATCATCGAAGCCTACAGCAGCACCCGCATCTTCCTCATCACCATGGGCGTGCTGGCCGTGCTGATGGGCATCGGTTTCGCCTGGTGGATCACGCGTTCGATCACCGGCCCCATCCGCGATGCCGTGAAAGTGGCGGAAACCGTGGCAGCGGGCGACCTGAGCAGTATCATCACGGCGCAAGGCCGCGATGAAACGGGCCAGCTGATGCATGCCCTGAAAACCATGAACGACAGCCTGATCGGCATCGTCGGCCAGGTCCGCAGCGGCACCGACACCATCGCCACGGCGTCCGCTGAAATTGCCGCCGGCAACCAGGACCTGTCGTCGCGCACGGAACAGCAAGCCAGTTCGCTGGAAGAAACGGCCTCGTCGATGGAAGAACTGACCTCGACCGTGAAGCAGAATGCGGACAATGCGCGCCAGGCGAATAAACTGGCCGGCGACGCAGCCGGCATCGCCAGCCGCGGCGGCGCCGTGGTGGCCGAAGTGGTGGCCACCATGGGCGAGATCAATACCTCGTCGAAGAAAATCGTCGACATCATTTCCGTCATCGACGGCATCGCCTTCCAGACCAACATCCTGGCCCTGAACGCGGCCGTGGAAGCGGCACGCGCCGGCGAGCAGGGTCGCGGCTTTGCCGTGGTGGCAACGGAAGTGCGCAACCTGGCGCAGCGTTCGGCAGCGGCGGCAAAAGAGATCAAGGGCTTGATCGACGACTCCGTGCAAAAAGTCGACGTGGGCACGGACCTGGTCGACAAGGCCGGCAAGACGATGGAAGAAATCGTGCAAAGCATAGCGTTCGTCACCTCCATCATGAGCGAGATCAGCAACGCCAGCGAAGAGCAGAGCGCCGGCATCGAGCAAGTCAACCAGGCCATTTCCGAAATGGACCAGGTGACCCAGCAAAATGCAGCGCTGGTGGAAGAAGCGTCGGCAGCGGCCGAAGCGATGCAGGAACAGGCGAGCGAACTGGCGCAGGTGGTCAGCGTCTTCCGCCTGGACGCGAATGCGGCGGCGACCGACCGTTTCAGCATGAAAGCGGCGCAGCGCAGCGCGCCTGCAGCCCCGGCCGCGCCAGCCCGCAAGGCCTCCACCCCTGCCCTGCGCCTGCCCGTGACGCGCAAGAGCGGCAAGGCACCGGCGCCGGCCGAAGGCGAGTGGGAAGAGTTTTAAGTCCGCAGCAACAGCAAGAACAGCTATTGCCGGCGTATCTCGGCAATAGCCGCCTCCAGCACCTCGTCGCGCCCGGCCCGTATGCCGGCAAGCGTGGGCCTGACCTCGATATCGGGGAGGATGCCCACGCGCTGCGTGGGGCGCCGGTCCGGATAAAACACGCCGATGCCGCTGATCAGGGTGCTCAAGCCGCCGGGCAGCGCAAACGTCGAGATATTGCCATCCGCGCCAGCCGTGGTGCTGCCGACCACCTTCGCGCGCGGCGCCGCGCGCAAGGCCATGGCCGTATATTCGGCCTGGCTTTGGCTCACTTCATCGACCAGCAACATGACCTTGCCCGCATAGCGCAGCGCTTGCGGGTACAAGGCCACAGGCTGGGTCCAGTGGAAGGCGCCGGGGTTGCCAAGGTCGCCCTTGGTAAAGCGGGCAAACGCCGTGGGCCGCTCGACCAGGTAAGACCCCAGGGCAAAGACGACAAACTCGCGCGGGTAGTTGCGTAGATCGATAATCAGGCCGCGGCTGCCCGCCGCCGCTGCCATATGCGCCGCCACGTCGGCCCGCTTGAGGCTCGACAGCTTGAGGTAGGCGATATCGTCGCCCAGGCGCTGGAACGTTTCCCCTTCCCTGTCATGTGTATCCGGACCCGCTTGCCGAGCGGCTGGCACGCGCTGCGCCGTCAATTCCACAGCCTCCTGGCCGCGGCGCACCTGCAGCCGGATTGCACCGCAGGCGCCAGCCGTCAGCCTGCCCGCCATGTCGCGCAAGCGCGCCGCCTCATTCGATGCCGCATAGTGGGGCCGCCAGGTGGCGACCAGTTGCGCCACCGGCACGCCATCGACGCTGTCAATGACATCGCCGACCTGCAAGCGCGTCGCCACTTCGGCGTCGGCCTCACGGTAACCCACCACCACGGCGCTGGTGTCGATGAAGCGGAGCTTGACTGGCAGCCGGCATTGCCCCACGGGCGGACGCACGTGCATCGAACTCCACAGATTAGTATGGGTATCGTGCAGGCGCGCGATCACCGCCATCATTTCCAGCTGATAGCTGGCGCGGTCCCTGGCCAGCGCGATGCGCGGCAGCGACTGGCGCAGGACGTCATCCCATTTTTCCCCTGTCAGATCGCGGTAGGGCGCCCAGTATTCGATGATATTCCAGAAGCGAAACAAGGCCAGCAACTGAAAGCCGGCATCGGGCAGCGCGATATTTTCATAGGCAATCTCATGTTCAAAGACGGGATTGCCCACCTGCGCATCCAGACGCAGATAAAACTGGCTGGCCGTCGCCGGCCGGCGCAGATAAATGTGCCGCAGATCGGCGCGCAGGCCGGCGCCCAGCAAGCTCGCGTCATCGAGCCATTGCAGGGCGGGACGCAGATGCAGCTCACCCTGTGCCGGAACGGCACAAGGGGCGCAGTCGGCAAGCGGCCCCAGACCTGCTATCCAGTCCCGCAGCACGGCATCGCCCGCCGCCCTGTCGGGCGCGGCCAGCACCCGGGGCATGACACGCAAGAGTTCATAGTCCCACTGCCGCCCGCCTGCGGTGATCAAGGGGTGATGGTATTTCAGGAAGCCCCATACCTTGCCGAGCACGGCGAGGTTGTCGACTTGCACCGGCGTCACGGCATCGAGCGCGATGCGCGAGCCGGCGTCGAATGCGTGATCGGTATCAAATGCGGCGTGGCCACCATCCTGCGAAAAAGCCAGGGGCGCCGTACCGACGAGCACAATGGCAATGGCTGGCATGCACCAGCGCGCCAGTCTCAAACAGGGTATCCATGTCATCGGGCATCCTTATCGACAGTAAATCAGCTCAGGCGCGCTTGCGCATCCGCGACCAGGGTGGCCAGCTCGCGCGGCACCGCTTGCGCCAGGAAATCGAGCGCCAGTTGTTCCGGATCGATGGCGGCATCCGCCGGCAAGCCATGCTCGAAGCCACCGACCATGATGCGGCAGAAATGCGGCGATTCGGCCCGCGTTTCCACATACCAGCAGCCCGCATGGCCCTGCACGAAGTATTCGCCGATAAAGTAGCCGAGCATGGTTTTTACCCACTGCCAGCTCTCGTCGCGGATGACGATGGTGCGCATGGCCGCATCGATGTACGGCAGGTATTCGGCCGCGTTCGTCAACACTTCGTGCGCCGGCTGGATGCCCAGGCGCTCGACGAAGTTCACCAGCGAGGCGCCCAGCGCGTCATAGTAGGCGTCAAAAGCCGTTTGGCTTTGTTGCAATAATTGTTCTTGTTCGTTCGACTGCATCCCAACCTCATCACTCAATATAAACTCGCCCATTCCTGAGTTTCATATTATATATGCCGCTCCCGGAAGCCAGGTCCGCGATCAGACGCCAGGCCTGATGGCGCAATCGGCCGCCGTGCTGTTTTACCGGGGCCGGCAGGCATCCACCATCCATGCCGCGCGCCTATCCGGCGTCGCGCGGCGTCGGTTTTTTTGTTTCGATCGGAATAAACAAGCGTGTCGCGCCACGCTGTATCAACAGCGCCACCGCGCCGTCGCCCTCGCCCACTTCTGCAGCGAGCTCCTGTATCGTTCCCACGGTTCTCCCGTTCACGGCAAGTATCACATCCGCAGCTTTTACGCCGGCGCGCAAGGCCGCGGCGTTCAGCCGCTGCACCAGCAAGCCACCGTCGATGCGCAACAGCACTTGTTCCTGCGGCAGCAATGGCCGGACGACCAGTCCCAGCGGCGCCTGCAGGTCAGGCCTGGCCGTTGGCGGGCGCGATGCGTCTGCGCGGTCGGGCACCACGACGAGCGTCAGCGCCGTGCGGTCGCGCCACACCGTCAATGCCACCTCTTCGCCCGGCACGGCATCGGCAATGAAGATCAATGCGTCGGCCGACTGGATCACGTCATGCTGATTGACGCGCAAGATGACGTCGCCGGATTTCACGCCGGAGCGATCCGCCGCCGCGCCCCGCTCGACGAAACCGACCAGCGCGCCAGCCGGACGCGACAAGTGAAACGACTCCGCCAGGGCCTGATTCACTTCCTGAACCGTCATGCCCAGGCGGCCCCGCGTTACGCTGCCCCTGGCTTGCAGCTGCTCCTTGATGCGCATTGCCGCGTCGATCGGAATCGCAAACGACAGTCCCTGATAGCCGCCGCTATTGCTGTAAATACGCGAATTGATGCCGATGACTTCGCCGCGCCGGTTGAACAACGGTCCGCCTGAATTGCCGGGATTGACCGGCACGTCCGTTTGCAGGAATGGCGTGTAATCGGCGCCAGGCAGAATCCGGCGCGTGGCGCTGATGATGCCGGCCGTGGCGGAATTGCTGAAACCAAAAGGAGAGCCTATCGCCAGGACCCAGTCACCGACATCCACGATGGCCGGATCGCCGATACGTACCGTCGGCAAGCCGCGCGCATCGATCTTCAGCAAGGCCACGTCGGCGACGCGATCCGTCCCTATCAGGCGCGCCTTGAATTCACGCCGGTCGGTCAACTTGACGCTGATCTGGCTGCCGCGCGCCACCACATGGGCATTGGTCAGGATATAGCCATCCTCGCTGACGATGAAGCCGGAGCCCAGACTGTCTTCCTGCACGCCATGCTGCACCGGGGCCGCACTGCCCGCGCGTTGCGGCGCCAGGTCGCGGACCACGCCGACATTGACGACTGCCGGCCCATATCTTTTGGCCAGCGCGGAAAAATCGGGGGCATTCCACAACCAGGAACGTTGCATGGAACCGCAAGCGCCGAGCGTCATGGCAAGCAGCAAAGCCAAGGCCATCGCCAGCAGCTTGCTGTATCGAAACTTCATGCCATCCGGCGCGACGTGCGGCATTGCCTTTACCTCCAGGTTTTTCCCGCGCCGGGCGCAAGCAAGCGCCATGATTCAATGGGTTTCACTGCGATGCAAGGTCAATTCCAGCATCATCGGTTGGCGCATGTCCGGCGGCGGCGCTGCAGGCAAGGCCCGGGCAGTCAACAGCGCACGCAAGTCCGCATCGGCCTGCGCCTGGCCAAGCGATGCGAACTCGACACGCTGAACCTGGCCCGATGGCGCCACCCACACCCGCACGATCAATGGCGGCGGCACGGCCTGCCCGCCTTGCATCCATGCCTGCAAGCGCGCCGCGGCATCGCTGGCAGGGTCGCTGAGCCACGCTTCAAATTGCGTTCCCGCCATCTGCGCATAGCCGATCCATTGCTGTGGAACAGGCTGCGCCGACGCGGCAGGCAGTTGCGCTGCCACTACCGTCATGCCCACACCAAGGGTGGCCAGCATTCTCAACAGGCGCTCGATGCCGCGTCGAACGATGCCGGGCAGAACGGCGTATATGGTTTTTTTCTGGTCACCTGAATGCTGCATGCTCTTCCTGGTCAAAATAATGCGTCGGTTTTCCCTGGCGGCATCCGCCAGGGACCATGCCATGCTCACGTCCCGCCGGACCGGCAGCATCGCCATGTTTCCCAGCGGGACTATGCTACAGACGGGATTTGCCGCCCGCGTATGCCGTTTGTCACGGAAATGTCACGCGTCCGCCTATTTCCTGATCTGACGCTGCTCGGCCGGCGTCAACCGCGCCAGCTGCGCAGGACTCAGATCGCCCTGTCCCAGGACCTGAAATGCGCTATTCGCATCGTAGCGGGCGCCTCCCGGCAGCGAACCATGCGATGGCGCCGCGTCAACATTGCCATTCGCTGGCAATAGCTCATTCCCAAAACCCAGCACGCGCACCGAAAAGATCGACGGCAGGTTTCGGCGGGCATCGTTGCGCTCGCGCTGCAGCACGTCCTGTGCCGCCGCCGCGGCCTGCGACGCCACCGCGCTGGCATTGCTCAAGGCGCCGACGTTCACCGAGGCAGGCGGTGGCAAGCCTTTGGCTTCCCCCTTGACCTTGATGTTGTCTGCATTGAGCACCTGCAAGGCCATGATGTTGAGGTTGCCGGCAACACGGATACCGGCATCACCGGCATTGATGACGCCTTCCGGTGCGACCAGGTCGACGTCGCCGTCGCCTACGGTACCGATACCGCTGCCGCTCATGTCCGATTTTTCGCGCACGATGGTCTGACCATCGACATCGGTGACGACCTCCGGTGCCGAGGGTACCCGCACCGTCTTCGAGCCGCGGCCGGCATCGATGCCGCCCCGGCTGGACCAAATGATCTGGTCGCTGCCGCGCAGCGCGGCTTCCGGGACGAAAGACAGAATACGCGACTGGTTGACGACGACATCGTCCTTGGCAAACACGTTGATGTGGCCGGAGCCCAGCGTCACCAGGCCGTAGCCGGCCGGCACGGCCGCTCCCAGCGATGCCACTTGCACACCGCCGCCTGGCGTGAGGACGTTGATGTCGCCACCGGACATGGTGCGTAGCATCATGTTATTGGCTGAAACATTGCCTTTCCATCCATCACCCGGGAACAAGGTGGCGATGGCCTGGTAACCACGGTTGTAGCCGCCGTTGCGCGGTACCCCGTTGACGCCGGGCTCACCTTGATCGCGGCCAGCCTCGCGCAATTCCAGCAGGAAAACCTGGCGCAGGAATTGCTGTTGCGCCAACTGGGGCAAGGACTGGAAGCGCGTCCAGGCCTCGACGGGCGCCAGGTCCTGCCCTGTCATGTCCTTCATGTAGGAAACCAGACCGCGGCGGGTGACTTTCTGCTGCCCGCCGGACCGTGTTTCGATGCTGTCGACAAGGTAGATCGGCAGCACGCCGCCATCGGCCGTTGCGGCCTTGAGATACGCCGGCATGGCGGCGACCCTGGATGGATCGAGGTAGGCGCTGGCAAAGGCGTCGTAGCCGGTAGCGCTGTGCATGCCCGCCATCAGCGTGATCGACGCGCCCTGGGATGGCAGGCCATTGATCTGCGTTTCCGCCATCGGCCGATTGTCCGCATCGGTGTAGCGCTGGTTCGCCAGGGTTTGTATTTTCAGGTTATCCGCATAGATGTCGCGCCCGGCGGACAAGGTCAGGGCGCCGGGGCCCTGCACGGCGATGCTGCCGGTATCGCTGACCTGATTGATGATCGCGGCACGCACATTCGTCATCGCGAGGATGTCGTTGCCGGCTTCCAGCAAGGTCACATCGCCCGGCCGTATATTGCGCGCATTGAGCCGCATCCCGCGGATATCCTGGCCCGCGCGTATCCAGGTCTGTTCATTCGCCGTCACGTCCAGTCCCAGGATGGAACCGGCTCCCGCGTAAATACGGCTGGGCGCAAAATCGCGCGCCAGGGGCAAGACATCAGGATTGCTCAGGGCACGCATGTAGGGATCGCTGAAATACGATGCGCCCGTCCTGTCGATCTGATTCGCCAGCAAGGCATCCATGGCAATCTGAGCCTGGCTGCCCGGCATGAAAGGGGAAGGCATCATGCCAGGTGTCGCATAGGGCATGACCACTTGTGCCTCGACATCGCCATAGATACGCAATTCTCTCAGTTCGTCGCGATGTTGCGTCGCAAAACGTATGTCGTCTTGCGCGATCAATTGCACGTCATTCGTGCTGCCGGCCATGCCCCTCAGCGGCCCTTGTATTTCCAGACTGCCATTGAGCGCAAAAGCTGCCAGGCGGGCGGGGAAACGATTGCCCCCATGACCGATCAAATTATTCTGAGCAGTATAGGCAGGCTTCAAGGACAGGTCGCGAAACACAAAATCGGCCTGATTGACGAAGGTGATGTCACCCCCGGTGGAAACCAGCTTGAGCGCGGTCCGGTCGGTATAGCCGCTCATGTAGGCGGCGTAATCCATCCTCTCCAGCGTCCCCGTACCATCGTCGCCATAACGGACAAGCAGCGGATCGATCACGGTTTGCAGGCGCAGATCGCCGGCTGTGCGTACAGTCAGCGTGGCGTCGCCGAGCGCCAGGATGGGGGCGACGGAAAAGGTAAAGTCGCGGCGATCAGGCTCACCATCATTCCAGATGACGGAAACGCTATTGCCGACAGCGGTTTCACCGGCCTTGATATCGCCCGTGCCCCGCGCAATGTAATATTGACCGCCACGGATGACGCCGCCAGCTTCGACGTTCATGCTGCCGCCATTGCGCGTTTCCATCGTCATCGCTTCGCCGGCGGCAAGACCGCCGCGCATGCGCATCGTCGTTGGCAGCACCACCACCAGATTGTTCAGGTCTCCACCGGCGTTGACGCTGACATTGCCGCCCCCGAGGGCGCCCACGCCTTGCTGGAAGGCCGCATAATTGACCCACCAGCTCGATTGTTCAGCCGGCAACATCAACAGCCCATAACTGCCATCTGGCCGCATGCCATAGACATTGCTCTCGTACTCGCTGAAGTAACGCTGTTTGTTCAAGGTCCCCTGCCGGTTCAGCCACTCCGTGAAGCGCTGCCCGGCAGGCTGCGCCGTAATGCTGCCCTGCGCACCGATATCGAGATTGCCGCCTTCGATGCCGTAGGCTGCACCCGCATTCGCCGTCGTGAAGTCGCCCCACGTCGCCATGTCCTTGCGGCCTGCCGTATAGATCACGGATTCCTTGTGCGCCAGCGTCACATCCCTGCCTGCCCGCACTTCCAGGTCACCGCTGCCGGTGCGTACCAGTTTCCCCGCGCCATTGTCGATCGCGGCATCCGGATTGCTGTCGGCAATACCGATGATGATGCTGCCGCTGCCCACGCCTTGTGCCGCCAGCGGTTTCACTGCCAGGGTATTGGCCGAGTCCAGGTCGGCACCTGCGACGAGGCGCAGATTCCACGAAGCACCTTCCTGCAATTTTCCGCTACGGCCGGCTTGGTCGAATCCATCGCTCAAATGCCCTTTGACGCTCAGGTTGCCGCCTGCCCGCAAGGTCAGCGAGCCCTGGCGCGCGGTCGCAAAGTCGTCATGCACATTCCAGTCGCCGTTCATGCTCAGGTCGCCCGTACTTTCGATGACGATGCCGGACGCGATGGCAACATGGCTGCCAAGCCGGCTGGCGATGGCAGGCGCGGCAGCGTTGAAGCGGGCAGCATCGGCGACTGCGGCCACCTTGACGGAATCGACCGTGCTGCCGTCGTAGTCGGCCACGTTGTAGGTGGCGACGCCTTCGAGGACCGCGGAACGGGCGCCGACGATGCTGGCGTTCAGTGACGTGGCGTTGAGATCATTGTGTGCGGCATTCTGTTGCGCACGCAACCTGACTCTGCCGCCTTCGTTGCCGGCAACATCAATGGTACCGCCTTGCAAGTTCAGCTGGCCGCCCGTCGCTTCGACGGTGACGCGGCCACTGCCGAATTCACCGGTAGCGCCTGCCAGCAATTGCGCGCCTTGGTGCAGCGTCACGCCGTCACCGCCGGTGATGCGAATCGCGCCGCCATACGCAGCCCGGGCGTCAATGGTGCCGCTGACGCTGATACTGCCTTGATCGGCGCTGAGACCGAAGTTTTCCACCGTGGTCGTGCCATCGAGCCGGATGTCGCCCTGGCGGATGCGGAACTGGCGTGAACGATTCATGCCTGCCTCATTGAGGCGTTGGCTGAAGCCGGCGAAATCGCTCAATTCAGCAATATCTAGCGAGAAAGAACCCGCTTTGCCAGCCGTGCCGCCGCTACCGCCTGCCTGGGCGCGTATGCTGCCATCGAGCACCACGGTGCCGCCATTGGCTGCGGCGATATGCAGGGCGCCCGCATTGCCGCCCAGCTTGTGCGCCGCCAGATTCAGATTGCTGCCGCGCTTGAGCCGTACATCGCCGCCCACCGCCGACAGTTTGATGTTGCCGGCATCGGCATATTCGGCCACGTCGAAGAATTGCTTGGCATAGCCGCCGACATCGACTTGTGCGGTATCGGCAAGAACCAGGTCACCGTTGGTGGCCGTCATGTCGATGCTACCGCCAAG
Organism: Janthinobacterium sp. 64; assembly: GCF_002813325.1. Taxonomy (NCBI): domain Bacteria; kingdom Pseudomonadati; phylum Pseudomonadota; class Betaproteobacteria; order Burkholderiales; family Oxalobacteraceae; genus Janthinobacterium; species Janthinobacterium sp. 64. Next base: position 1,697,908 of record NZ_PHUG01000001.1, read on the forward strand.
CGCAACGGCGCGACCGCCGAACAGGACGCTGGCGCCGGACAGGCTCAGGCGGGAGCCCAGGCTGTTCTGCAGATGCTGTTGTGCCGGATTGCCCCCAGCCGTTGCCAGCACCTGCAATGCGCCGCTGGTGCTGATGCTTTGCGCCGCACCGTCGCGGCCAGTCAGCAGAGGCGTGTTCAAGCTCAGGGCGATGGCGCCGGTATCGATGCCGCCTTTCGCGGCACCGACGATCTGCTCGCGGCCACCGAGGGCGATGGCATTGAATCCGGCAAAGCTCTTCTGGCCTGCGCCAAGGATCAGGGTGCCGGCGTCGAGTTTCAGTGTGCCATTGCCATTGCCTGCCGCGGCCAGATTGGCGCCACTGTTTTCCAGCGTGATGGCGTCGCCCTTGACGGTGACGTCACCGCCATGGCCGGCAAACGCCGCGCCGTCGAATGTCAGCGCAGCGAGGCCTGCCGCCCCGAGGTCGAGCGACTGATGGAAATCAAAGCTGGAGTAGCTGCGAAAGGTCAGGTGCCTGGAATTGCTCAGTTGGGCCAGGGCTGCGGTGTCGAGCACCAGGCCGCTGCCGCCGCCAAAACCGATACGGCCGGCAGCGACCGACAGATGGGCGCCGGACAGGCGGGCGGAGGCGGCAAGATCGGTTTCACGCGTGGCGTCAAGCAGCAAGGCGCCGCCACCATTGAGTACCGCACCGGCACCGACAGTGAGCAAACCGCCCCGCGTGGTATCGACGTTCTGGCGCATCACTTTGATGGCCTCGCCATTGGCGACGCGCACCAGTGCGCCCCAGTCTTTGGCCGGCGTGGTCAGCACGTCATCCTTGGCATCCTTCGCATCGACCACCCCATCGTAGTTATCGTCGGGATTGCCGTCCGGGTCCGTATAGACCGCAGCCTGCATGGGCTTGACGATGAGATTGCCACTGCTGCTGGCGCTGCCTTTGGCACTGACGACACTGCCAGCATCAATGGCGACCTGCTCGCTGGCGGCCAGGATGATTTCCGGGCCTTGCAGTTCCGAACCGGCGCCATTGCGCACGACGATATTGCTGGCGGTGACATCGACCTGCGTGCCCAGCAGGTCACCTTTGCGCGTGCCGCCTATGAGCAAGCTGCCGGCGCCGAAATTCGACAGGCCTGCGGCATCGATGACGAGGTAGCCCTGCGCCTGCAGCGTGCCGGCATCCTGCCCGGCCCCCACGATGGCGATCTTCTTGCCGGCGATATCGACCAGGCCGCCCCGTCCACCCTGGTCTGCCTGCGACAGCAGGCTGCCATTGAGCGTCAGGCGATTGCTGGCATCAAAGACGACGCCGCCGCCGTCGCGCGCCAGACGCGGCGTGACGATGTCCTGGCCAGTCAGGCGGTATTGCGTGAGCTTGAAAGCGTCCGACGAAAAGAAATGATTGGCAAAGGCCTCGTTGTATTCGGTGTACTTGCGCAGCGTGCTGCCGGACATGACGCGCCATGCCGATGCCTGTGTATCCTCGCTGGCGCCATACATATTGCCGCCCTTGCCTTGCATGATGAGGTGCCCCTCCGGCGTGGCAAAGCCCGGCGCGACCGGGCCGGCCCATGCATTGCCGGTCGACTGGACCGCAAAAGCGCCCGGCAGCAAGGCGTAACGTGCGGGCAGCAAGGCGTACCAGCCGGCAGCCAGGCCGGGACCACCGGCGAGCCAGATGCGGCTGCCCGATGCGACACCGGCAACAGGCGCGCTTGCCAGCTGGCCCGGCATCACGGCGTACATGCCGGGCATGTTGAGGATATCGTGGGAACCACCTGGACCGGGAACGAACTCCCAGGCATACAGATCGCCGCCACCGCGAATGTCGACCACCGCGCCCTGGGCCAGGTTGATGTCCGGTGCAGCCATGCTGATGCGCTTCTCGGGCGGCGACGTGAGCGAACCGGTGGCCGGATTGCTGCCATCGGCCGGCCGGGTGGGATCCTGCCAGTGCTCGTTGTTGGACAAGGTGCCATACGGCACCATCAGCCCGGCACCGGAGACGGAGGTGATGCTGCCGGCACCGAGTGTCAGTTGATTGCTGGCGAACAATTCGATCTGGCCAAAGGGGGCGCGCAATACCCCATTCTGTTCAATCACGGGCGCTTCCAGGCGCAACGTGCCTCCCGCCGACAATGGCAGGGCCGCTGCGGTGCCCAGGCGCTCCACGGCAATCGCTTCGCCGGACACGATTTTGGCATTCACTGCCGCGGATGGATAGATCTGTCCCGCGGCGATGCTCAGCGCGCCATCGACGTCCAGCACGGCAGTGCTGGCACTGGCATCGATCGGGGTGCTCGCGGCGCTGAAACGCAACTCCGGCGCATGCAATGCCGTCCGGGCAAAGCCACGAATGCTGACGGGCCCGGCGATGCCGGCGGCGCCGCTCTGGCCACCGACGACATCGATGACGTCGGCGTTCAACGTCAGGCTGCCCGTGCGCCGTGCGCTTGCGGCCGGCGCGGCAACGGCGGAGGTCTGTTTGAGTCCGATATACGCCGCCGTCAGGCTGGCATGGCCCGACTCCCCGGCAGCATGACGCAGCGTGCCATCGACCGTGATGCTCGTCGCTGCGGCAAGCTGCACGTCACCCAATTCCACCGCGCCGACAGAGGCCAGTGCGAGGTTGGCAAAGCCGCCCTGGGAAAACGATGCCGGCCGCAGCACCATGAGCGAATTGACCGGCGTCAAGGACCGCAAATCCAGGCCGACGTAGTCGCGGAACAAGTCCAGCACGGTATCATTCATGCCAAATGCCGCGTAATCAATGGCAGCGCCCGGCCCGCCGCCCGCCGCGCCAGTGGCAGTCACGGCAAGGGCAAGCCTGGATGCCGAGCCTAAATGTTCGTACAGCTCCTTGCTGATGACCAGGGGAGGCAAACTCGGGTCCACCATCGTGGCGAAATCAAAGCCGATGATTTTATCGGCGCTACATAAACCGGCGGCCATGCAAAAATAGCTACGTACGCGCTCTGCCAGATTGGCGCCAGTCTCCGCAGACGCATGCGCAATCGCCAGGGTGCCGCCCTGGGCGCCAGCGCCACCGGCCTGGCCTGCCAGCGTGCCGGCCATCAGCCCTGCGCCACGCACACGTATCGACCCTCCGTCACTTGCCAGCTTGCGTTTGGCATACCCCGGCTGTCCCGGCGCATTGCCGGCCTCGGCCTGCTCGATCTCCCCATGGGCGCCCGACACGTCAAGCAGCGAACCGGCTGCCAGTGTCACCTCGGCGCCGCGGATATCGATCACGCCGCCGGCCCTGACCTCGCCCTGCCAATGCCCGGACTTGTCCGCATGGATCGATGCCACGCCACGCGCCAGCAATTGCGCATCCGCGCCCACTGCGACGCTGGCGCCACTGAGTTCGATGCTGCCCGCCGGGGCTTCCAGGCGACCCAGTACCTCCAGCGCACCGTTGACGCCGCCGGCACCGAACTGCAACCGTCCCGCGGTATCGGCAATGATCACCGCGTCCTTGCCCACGCTGATGGCGCCGTTTTCCGTCGACAACGCCAGGCCGCCCGGCTTGCGCTGCAGCCGCTCTTGCTGTCGCAGCACCGTGACCGGCGCCACCTCGGCCAGGCTGCGGCCGGTCGCGACATCGCGGTAGGCGAACGAATTGAGATCGATGCCGGCTGCCTGCTGCACCACCGTCACGCCGTCCGGCACCGCAATCTTGCCGGCGCCGCGCGTGGTGACAGAGACATGGCCGAAACCGCGATCGCCATACAGGCTGGCTGGCAGCAGCACGACGTCCGGCGCCTCCGCCGCTCCGCCCAGTTGCACCGAGGAAGCCGTTTCAATGAACAGGCTGCCGGATGAACCGGCTGCATACGCACGCAGATTCAGCGCCGCCAGGTCCAGATCCGGCGTCACGCCGGCCAGGGTGACGGAGCCGGCATTTCCCACGCGCAAAGTCGGCAAGCCATTCTTGCCAGCGTCTGCACGGCCGCCGCCGGACACATCGATTACCGCATCGCCTTTCGCCGACATTTTGCCGACATTGAGCCGGATGGCGCCGCCATTCATCGCCCATGGACCCGCTGGCATGCCATCCCGCCACGCGTTGATCCATTGCCCGGAAACATCCAGCCCGCCCTGGGCACCGATATCCAATTGTCCGTTGACGGAATCGAGGACGACGGAGCCGTTGGCGGAACGGATCATGCCGCTGATGCGGATATTGCCGGTCGACCCATCGGCACCGGAAACATACAGCGCGGTGCCGGGCATGAATGCCAGATTGGCGCCGCTGGCCACTTCAAAGTCGCCGCGAATGATGTTGAAATTGAGCTGCCCCAAGCCTGAATTGCTCAGCATGCCGTCGGCGAGCAAGGTCAGTTTTTTTGATTGCGGCCTGGCCGGATCGACGGGAAGATAGAAGTCCGAACCGAGCACCGTCGTGGCGTTGAATGCACTGCCGAGGCGTTGCGGATCATGGCTGACGATGATGGTGCCCGGCGACCAGGGGCGGTCGTCGACAGTGCCGCCGCCCAATTCCAGCTTGCCGCCCGTGTTGCCGCCAGGTGCCTGCCGCTGGCGCTCGCCCACCACCACGCCACCCCACACATCGCCTTCGAGCACCATGGCATCGCCGGCAAAGATCTGTACCTCGCCGGCCTTGCGCCCCTCCGTATAGCCGGCTTCCAGCCGGTTGCCACCCATCAAGGGATTGCGCCAGGTTTCCGCCTTCCCCCAACGCGCGCTCTTGCGCGTGAAATTGCCGGCGATACCGACGTAGTCGATATCGGGCATGGCTTGATCCATCGCATACAGACGGCCATCGGCGCCCTGGAGCCTGGTGGCGGTGTTGATGCCGTCGGTATAGCGGATCGAGCCACCCGAGACGTCGATCATCGAACCGCTGCGCGCAATGACGGCGCCACCTGCACGCAACATGATTTTTCCGGCATCCGCCGACAGTTCATTCAGATCGGTCTTGCCGACGCCCACCCAGCCTGCCATGTCGCCCAGCGGCGTGCCGACCCATTCGCCGGGCAGGTACACCAATTGCCCATTCGCATCCTTTTTCTGGACCCACTTCACGCCGGCCATCGGCGCATTTTTAAACACGCCGTGTTCGCGGCGGTCGACGATCACTTTTTTACCGCGTAGCCAGGAGTCCAGCAACAGTGGCGAATCACGCAATTCATTGGTCCGCAACTCCGCTTCGATGAAGTTGCGCGACATCGCCACCAGCATGTCTTGCAAACCAGCCACGCTCAGGTAGGCATCGCCGTCGAGATAGATACGACTGGCATCACCCGTACTGCCTTTGCGCCAGGGCTGCTGGGTAAAGATCGGATTGACAGCCGATTCCATGTTGATCTTGCCGGCAGGAACAACGACGCCTGCCTGCGATTTGATGTCGATCAATTGACCGTACATGCCGACCCAGCCTGGCTGGTAGCGCGTGGCAAGGGCCGACGTTTCGATTTCACTCTTATCCGATGTGTCCGGCAAAATCTGGGTCACACTGCCGCTGCCCAGCGTCAAGGTGCCGGCCGACCAGTTGTACAGATCGTCAATGCCATCGGCGTACATATGCGTGCCCAGGCCCCAGGCGCGCAACAGGATGGAACCATTGCGGTTGTTCAATGCGGTGGTCGACATCAGCACACCATCCTGGCGCACGTCTTGCGCTTGCAACGTGACGTTGCCGCGGTCGGCCCGCACCGTGCCGGTATTGCTCACCTCATAGCCGACCGCCTTGGCGCGCGCGGCCATTTCAGGCAAGACAACGTCGCGGATACCTGCGACGTAATTGAAATCCGCGTACGCGGTTCCCAACCCCAGCGCAGCCTGCATCTGTCCACCAGTAAATACCCAGCCAGGGACCGCCGATACGGCGACATCGAGGCCGCGCACGGCATTCGGGTCGAGTGCCGATGGGGTCTTCAGATACACGTTTTCGCCGGCTGCCAGGATGACCTGGCCATCGGGCGCCGAGATATAGCCGGCATTCCTGACCTTGGGCGCGAACAGCATGACCTTGCTGCCATTGTCGACTTCAATGCGCGCCCCCGCCTCGACCCTGACCTCTCCAGGCGCCGTGCCGGGCTCGAACCGGTCCACCAGGCCCAGCTGGTCCGGAACGACGCCGTTACCGGCAACATAGCCTGACGCGCCGTATATCGATGGTTTCTGGGTGGTAAATTCTCCGAACTGCGGCACCGGGAAATCATTGCCCTGATTGGCCAGGGTCTGCGCATTGTTGATACCCAGCTTGAATTGCTGGTCGCTCAGGCGCAGCGTACTGGCCACCAGGGTGCGCGTATTGACCTGGCTATTGCCGTTAAAGATGATGCCGTTGCGGTTGATGATGTACACCGAACCGTCGGCCTTGATCTGCCCCGCGATCTCGCTGGGCTTGCCGCTGGGATCGTTGATGCGGTTCAGGGCGATCCAATTGTTGCTGCCGTCCGCCTTGCTGCCGCCCTTCTGGTTGAAATTGACGATGGTATTTTTGCCGACATTGAAGGTTTCCCAGTTCAGGATGGCTTTGTCGTCCGTCTGCCGGATTTCGACGACGGTCTTGCCGCCGGTTGCCGTTTGCGTCGGAGCGTTTGCATTGAGCCAGCCTGCCGTGAGACTGTTGCTGTCGACCTTCAGGCCACCTTCGGCCAATCCATCGGGCCTGACGCCGGCGCTGGCGGCGGCGAGACGCGCCGCTGCTTGCAGCGCCTGTTGCGCGGCGACATTGCGTGCTGCCAGGGTAAGATTGGCGAATGCGCGTTGCTGTTGCTGCTGCATGCCCTGTTGCTGCGGCGCGGCGCCGTTCAGGGACGTGACCGCCATGCCATTCGGCAATTTTCCGCTGGCCTCCGCGACGCTGCGTATCGCCCCTTTCTGCGCCATCCAGGCCGCACTGAAGGCTTGCTGCGCATACGCGTTGCTCATGGCGCCGCCCGTCGCCAGCATCAAGGTGATGGCTCGCGCCAATGGCTTGATGCGCCACGCCAGTTTCTCGGTGCGATCTCGACGTTGCGACAAGGCTGGGAGCATCGGTGCAAAACAAATGGACGGCATGGGGGTTCTTTCAGTGATGGATCGTGTTGGAAAGATGATTGCGGAAGAAAATTTTCGACCGCTCTTGCATCTAGACGAATGCCAATACGGAAAGCTGTACACCAATTTTGAGGGTGGCGCGATGGCCGCCTCGCGTCGCTATCCCGCCTTACTTGAGAATGACGACACCGCCCGGCAAGGACGTGGCGTCCAGGCTGAACAGACGTTGAATTTGTGCGACGGCCTTGTCCAGGTGGCGAATATTGAAACGCCCATCGACCGGACGATCACGCATCTTTTTTGCCAGCAGCACGACGCGCCCCGGACGATAGCGGTTGATTTCCGCCACCACCCGGGACAGCGCCGTTTGTTGAAAACTCAGCACACCATCACGCCAGGCCGAGACGTCGGCCAGACTGACCTGCTGTACTGCTCCGATGGCATTTTTGTCATATACCACCTGCTGCGCCGCCACGAGCATGATGCTTCTGCCTGCCGCCTCGACGTTGACGGAACCGGCGACACAGGTCACGCACACTTCCTCATCGAGATAGCGCACTTCGAAGCGCGCATCGCGGCCCGCCGTGCGGCCCCCTGCGGCAGCGACCGTGAAATCGCGCGCGCGCCGCGTGACATCGACCGCAACCTCGCCGCCCATGACATCAATACCGACCGTGTCGCCGCCTGCCGCCCGCAATGCAATACTGCTGCGCGTATTCATCTCGACCTGCACGCCATCGGCAAGTGTCAGGCCACGTTGCTCACCGGTCGCCGTGCGGTAATCCGACTGCCAGGCATCCGCAGCAGAGGGCCACAAATCGAGCGGAGGACGAAGCAATGCCACACCGCCGACGGCCACGGCGGCCACCGCGCCGCCGAGGAAGGCACGGCGTGACATGGGGGCAATTTTCTTGCTGTGCGCAGACGTGCGCAATTGCGCCAGCTGCGCATCGTGCATGCCCGCCAGCGTCGCGGCTGGCAACAAGTCATGCCACTTGCGCTGGGCATTCCTGAATGCCTGCGCATGTTGCTCGCTGAGCGCGCACCAGCGCACCAGCGCTTGCGCATCGGCAGCGCGCGCATTGCCGGACTTGAGTAGCCGCAGCCAGGCGTGCGCACGCAATTCCAGCGCATCGGGACGGCGGCCGGCACCGGGCATCTCGTCACGCACTGGGAATTGCTCCGGCAGATAAGTCAAGCAGCATGGGGGACTCGAAAAGGGGATCGTCTACCGATAAGACGTCTTTCAAGGACAAAAACTGCACGGTATTTTTCATATTCATTGCATCTGTTCAATAACATACTCATGTGCGCGCTTCAGTTCGCGATCCACCAGGCTCAATGAAACACCGAGACGGTCTGCCACCTCCTGCCTGGGCATTTCATCCACGCGTATCAGTATCAGGATATGGCGCCGGCGTAGCGGCATTTTCTGAATCACCTGTGCCAGGCGTTCCGCTTCCGAACGGGCCTCGGCCGTTTGCGCCGGACCCGGCATCGGATCGGCCAGTGTATTCAAGACCTGATCGACTTCATCGCCGCTGAGAAAACGTTTTTCGGCGCGAAGGCGATCCAGCGCAGAATTGGTTGCCATGCGCATCAGGTAGCTCAATGGATACTGTACCGGCTCGTGGGATTCTTTGCCACTTTCCAGACGCAACCAGGTGTCCTGCAAGGCATCGCCGGCCAGGTCGGCACTGCCGAGATGTAGAGTGAGGCGCCGCTTCAAGTCATCGTAGCGGCGCGCCAGAAACTCGCGCAGTGAAAGGAAATCGGATTTGTTCATCGTTTTCTGACTTTAATGAACAGCGCAGGCGCCGGCAGCCGTCAATGCCTGCGGCAGGATCAGCATGAAAAACGGCTTTGACAGATCCGCAGGTCCATAGCCGACATCGACACGCTGCAAGGCGGCGAGGATAGCCTTGTCGCGCGCGCCATCGCCGGTAGAATCGAGCAACAGCGGCCGCAAGATCCGCCCCCTGGCATCGAGATGAAAGCGCAAGGCGATCCGGTAGCCGCCGCCAGCAGTCAAAGGATCGCGGCAAAATGCTTCCCTTACCTGCGCCTGCAATGGCCCGTCATAACTCACGTCGCGTTCGGCGGCGGCAGACGATGGCGCCGTCGCGGGCTCCAGGACGAAGGCATCCATGGCCGTAAAGTAGGCTGCCAGCCCGGTGCCTTCCAGCATCCTGGCCAACGCCGCCCGCGGTGTGTAATCCCCCGATACCAGAGCCGACATGCGGCCTGCAGTCGATGCCGAACCGTACAAGCCAGAAAACCCCGTCTGATTGCCAAACGTCGTCAATGCCGCTTGCAGGGGTTGCGCCGGAATGTCAAACACCCGGCTCTCATGGGCGAGGCGCTGCACCGGCTGCACCGCAGTTGCAGCGGCATGCGGGTAGCGCAAGGAGTGCGATTGGCCGGCAGCATCGAGCGTCAGCAGTGACATGCCGGCCACCAATGCATACATGGCGCCGGGCACGACCGTTCTTGCCATAACAATTTAAGTGAGGTGTACATGCATGGGATGTGGAATCGGCGCGGGCGCCGAATTGTCAGTCTTTCCATGTTATCGAAGAAATATGACGTTGCCATGACAAACAGGCGGGAAAACCCCATGCCGGCCGGTACCGATGGCGGGCATGGAAAGGTCAGCGATGGCGGCCGGACGCGACGCCTGTCCTGCTTCAGGCTGTCGCGCCCTCCATACCAGTCAATCGGATTGGGGGGATGCCAGCGCCGCGGCGGCCGGCGTTTCCGTCTGGCGCGCATCAAAGCGGCCCTGGTACAGCTGGTCGCCATATTGCTGGGCGATTTGTTCCAGCTTGACCCGGCTTTGCGCGGCGAACGGCTGGCGCGCTTGCATGACGCCCAGCACGTCGAGGCCTTCATACGCACGCAGGATGTCTTGCCCGGCCGCATACAGCTGGGCATTCTTGCTTTCGCAGCGCGCCAGGGCGCCGCGCTGGGACGCCACTTCGGCGTCGAGGCGCGCACGCTCCGCTTCGATCTGCTTGCCCGTGGCGGCCAGCCGTTCGCTGGCCTGGCGGTACTGCGCCAGGCTGGCCGTTGCCTCTTGCGCGGCGGCGGCGCCGCGCTGTTGCTCGGCTGCCAGCTTTTCCCGCTGCGCGCGCTCCTGCGCCAGCTGCGACTGGCTGCGCGCCAGCTCCTTTTTCAAGCCGTCGCTGGCAGGCGCGGCGGCAGCGGGCACGGCCTTGGCTTTGAGTACGTCCAGCTCGCCGCGCGTCTGCTGCAATTGCGCCGTCACATTGCGCAATTCGGCCCGCAGACGCTCTTCCATGCTTTGCCCCTTCTGTCCCTGCGCCTGGGCCGTGCCGGCGCCCAGCAAGCTCAGCAACAGCAAAGGCAGGCGCATTTTCTTGGATATCAACATCGTGGCTCCTTAAAAGCGCGCGTTCAGTTCGATTTGCAGCGTGTCGATCGACAGCGCCGACCCGAACACTTCGCGGCTCGACGTCCAGCGGCCGTTCAGCCAGGTATTCTTGTCGAGCGCATACGCACCGCCCAGGTAATAGCCGCGCGCATTCGTGCCGCCCAGGTGGAAGGTGGAATCGTTGTAGGCGTCAGGCAAGGCGTCCGGTTCGATGCGCTTGTAGCCGAGCAACACGTTCCAGTCGCCGCGCGCGGCCGGGCTGGCCTTGCCCAGGGTCGCCTGCAGCATGTAGGCATTGCCGCCGCTCCTGAAATCGGCTTGCGAGACGCCGCCCGTGCCGCCGAAGTTGTTCATGATGCCGCCCTTGGCGCGCGCCCACATGGCACTCTTGTCGTAGGCCATGTTGCGCACATAATCGCCTTCGATGCGCAAGTCCTGGCCGCCCGCCACCTTGCTGTCCCAGCGCGCATTGATATTGGCCAGACGGAATTTAGAGGCCAGACCGACGAATTGCGGCTGCGGCGTGTTCGCCGGATCGAGCGGGTTCAAGGCGATATTGCGCAGCAACATCAAGCTATTGCCCTTTTGCATGCTCGATGGACGCGACCAGTCCGTGCTGCAGCCATCGGCGCCCGCGTACAGCGCACACGGCTGCGAGTACTCTCCGCTGATGTTGCGGAAGTTGTAGTAGGCCAGGGCGCCGCGCAATTGGTGGTCGCTATTGATCTTCCACGAGGCGCCCACTTGCGCGCCCAGCAGCCACTTGTTTTCGCTGGCCATTTTTGCCTGGCTGCGGCTCGGTGCATTGTCGGACGAGTACTCGAGCGGAATGATGCCCAGGGTGCCGAAGACGGTGACGTCCTTGTTCGCGCCCACCGGTTGCTGCAGCTTGGCGGCGATGCCGTCGAAATTGAGTTCGCTGGAAAACAGTTCGTCGCCAGAGACGAATGGATTGTCGAAGCGGCCCGCCGTCAGTTTCAGCCAGGAAGCGGGCTGGTACGACAACCAGGCCTGGTCCAGCCAGATATTTTTCTTGCCCAGGCCGCCACCGAGGGTTTGCGTGGTCGACACGGGGCTGTCGTCGTTGCCGCTGGCCAGGCGGATACCCGCTTGCGTGTTGTCGGAAAGGTCGGCCAGGATGCCCAGGCGGGCACGCGCGCGCAGCAAGTGCTTGCGGTCTTCGCGCGTGTTCAGCAGCGCCGGCAGGGCCAGGTTGGTGTTCGCATTGACGTCGTAGCCGCTGCCGCTGTTGAGCGAGCGCCAGTCGATCTCGATATTGCTGTTGGCCATGTCGTAATAGCGCGATTCGTAGCGCGCGCGCACATCGCCTTCCAGACGGATGCGCTTGGTCCAGGCCGGCGTTTCATTCGGCGCCGCCCAGCCGCCCGCCTTGGCTTCGGCCAGCACTTGCCCCTTGATCTCGTCGCGGATCTGCTCGCGCACGGTGTGCGACAGATACGGCACGCGCACGTCGCCCGGCTGTACCTGCGCCAGGGCCGCCGGCGCGGCGGCCGGACGGGCTTGCGCTTCGCTCTGCGCTTGCGCCAGCAGCGCCTCGCCGGCATCCTTGTTGAGGGCGCCGCTCTGGATCAGGCCGCGGATCAGTTTGACCATGGTGCTGTCCGCCGGTGCTTGCGCTTGTGCTTGCACGGCGCCTGCCGCCACGCTCAGGGCCAGGGCAGCGAGCGCCAGCGGAAGGCGGCGCAGACGCTGTGGGGAGGTAAATAAGGAATTCATCGCTTCTTTCGGTAAATGAGGAATTAGTTCATGCGCTTACGGGCGCCGACCTTTAATGGAAACGCGGGCCGGGAACCGCAGGGATGCCGGTGGCCGCTCGTCGGCGCGGAAATCGCGCACCATGGCCAGCACTTGCTCATCGGTCTGCGCATTGCCCGTGCCTTGCACCAGCTGCACCTTCGTCGTCTTGCCTTCCGCATCGAGCCACAGGTCGACGCGGATATCGCTAAACGCCAGCTGGCGCGTGCGCGGGTCGCGGGCGAACGCCATCTGCAGGGCATTGGCCACATAGCGGCCATACGATCCCGCGCCGAGTCCGCCGCCACCGCCGCCGCCCGTCATGCCGCCGCCGCGCCCGGCCTGGATGCCGAAGGCGTCGCTGCCGGCCTGCGCCGCACCATCGATGGTGACGGGGTCGCCCTTGTCCGGCGACGGGCTTTCCGGCGCGTCATCCATGGGCTTGTCGGCCGGCGTCGGTTCCGGTTCCGACACTTCCGGCACCACCTTGTCGGGCGTCGGTTCCGGCAGTTTTTCCGGTTCCGGCGGCGGCGGTGGTGGCGGCGGCAGCATCAGCATCGGCGGGGCCGCCACTTCGCGCTTGGTGGCGGCCGTGTCGGACAGCAAATACCAGACCAGCGCGGCCAGACCAGCGGCCAGCAGCGCGCCGCCAGCCACGCCGCCCCAGCGGCGCCACCACTGCGCCGCGCCCGACGCTTCCGGGGCGGCCATCTTCATCATATCGTCACGCTTCACCTTGCGCTCCTCATGCCGGCTTGCCGGTCACCAGGCCCACCTGGTTCAGGTCGATCCGGCGCAGCAAGTCGAGCACTTCGACCACTTTCGCGTATTGCACGGCAGCATCGCCACGCACGATCACGGGAAAGTCGGGCGTCAGGGCCTTTTCCGTGCGCAAGCGCTCTTCCAGCTCGGGCAGGGTGACGGGATAGGCATCGAGAAAGACCTGGCCCGCGTTGTCGATGGTGATGGCCTTGGTCTTCGGTTTTTCCAGCGCCATGGCCGAACTGGCCTTGGGCAGGTCGACCTTGATGCCGGGAATGCTGGCGTTGCTGGTCAGAATAAAAATCACCAGCACCACCAGCAGCACGTCGACGAAGGGCGTGATGTTGATGCCGCCGCTACGCTTGCGGGGGGTAAACTTGGCGGAGGTGGCCATGGTTATGTGCCCCTCACGCCTGTTGCAGCACGGGACGCATCTGGCGTCCGTCGCCCTGCTCTTCCGCCAGGCGCGTGGCGAATTCATCGACGAAGACGGCCATATCGGCGACGATGGCGTCCGAACGCGAAGACAGCCAGTTGTAGCCGAACAGCGCGGGAATCGCCACGCCCAGGCCGGCAGCCGTACACAGCAATGCTGCCGCCATGCCCGGCGCCACCGAGTTGATGTCCACGGCACCAGCCATGGCCGCCACGACGAACACCAGCATGATGCCGATCACGGTGCCGAACAGGCCGACGTAGGGCGCGCCTTCGATGGTGGTCGAGAGCCAGATCATGCGTTTGGACATGCGTTCGCTTTCGCGCACCATCACGCCATCCATGGCGGCGCGGATGGCGCCGATCGTCGCGTTCGAGACGGCGTTCAGGTCGTAGCCGCGGTCGTGGCGGCGGCGCATCTCGTCGATGGCCACGTCATACAAACGCCACAGCGAGGAATCGGTCTTCACGGAAGGGCTCAGCTTGCCGTTGCGCGCCAGGTGGTCGAGCGGCGCGCCGGCCGCTTCGTGGAAGGACTGCATGAATTGCGCATTCGCGCGCGCGATGGCGCCATAGCTGCGGCCCTTGCCGATCATGATGATCCACGACAAGACCATCATCAAGCCCAGCAGACCCACGACGATCCAGGCGTCGAGCGGCATGGCGGCGATGATGAAGCCGAAATGGCTTTTGCCCGCTTGCTGTTCATCGGCGCCAAACACGGCCAGGCGCGATTCGGAACCTTGCGAGACGGCGTCGGCCAGCAGCAGCGCATCGGGACGGGCCGTGCGCGACAGGCGCAGCTCGTCGATGGCGCCCGTGAAGTTGGCCAGCGTGGCGGCGCCGGAAGCGACCGGCGGCGCATCGGCGCCCACCGAGGCGGCCGTGGCGAACGCCGGCAGGGCCGTGGCCAGCGAGACGGCCGGACGGCCGCCCACGTACAGGGCCACGTTGGCTTTATCGGCTTTCACCGCCAGGTGCGACCATTGCGCCGCCTGGATCGGCTGGCCCGGCTTGCTGCGCTGGCCATTCACCTGCACGAAGGGCACGCCCTGGTCGATTCCGATCAGCAATTCATTGGCGCCATCGCGGCGCGCATACAGCACTTGCTGCGCGCCCAGGCTGTCCGGGCGCACCCAGGCCGAGAAGGTGAATGGCGCGCCGGCGGCCAGCGCCAGCGAAGGCGAGGCGGGCAGCATCAGCGGCGCGCTGCCCAGGCGGGCGCCGGCGCCGATGACGGAACCGTCCAGCGACGGCACGGCCGTCTGGGCGTGGTTGCCGTAGGCGGTGCTGTCGCGCGAGGGCACGCCAGGCTCGGTGAAGTGGTACACCAGGCTGTAGTCGGGATCGAACGTGCGCTGGCCATTGCCGGACGCGGGCGCCTTCGGATTGCCGTAGTACATCCACAGCTGCTGCGGCGTGCCGGCCGTCAGGGCCGGTACGTCGACCCAGATCAGGGCGATGCCCAGGAGCGGGTTGAACTGTTCGATCTGGTGGTTCAGCACCGTTTTATCGTCGCCCGCCACGAAGCGCAGGTCGGCGCCGTTGTCGCTGACGCCTTCGAAATTGAAATTACCCGAATGCAAGCGCAGCAGCACGGGAATGCGGCCGGGATCGCCGCCCACGGCGCCGGCCTTCGGGCCCGCGTCGACGGTGACGGGTTTGCGGTAAGCCCAGTCGGGCTGCCACCAGGCATGCGCCAGGCCGGGAACGAGCGTGCCCAGGATCGTGAGCAGGAATAATAAACGTTGCATGACAGTGATTCTCCGAATTAAAGTCTAAAAAAGTGCAGTGCTGGTGAGCTGGCCCGTCAGTAGCTGGCCGACAGGTTGAAATTAATGCGGCGCACGTGTTTGTGCGTGCGCGGGCCATCGCGCAGCGGATACGCAAAGTCGATGCGGCCATTCAGGTAGCGCAGGAACTGAAAGCTGCTGCCCACGCCCACCGAGGCCAGGCCGAACAGGTCTTTCTGTTCCACCAACGGGTCGCGCAGGCGCAGGCGCGCGCCATCGGCAAACGCGTACAAACGCCAGTTTTCCAGGCGGCTGAAATACGTCAGCTGGGGCGTGCGCCATTCGACCGTGCCGGACACGCCGTAGTCGCCCGTCGCTTCGGCCGACAGATAGCCGCGCACGGAATTGGCGCCGCCGGCGGCCATCTGCTCGCCCGACACCAGCGCCGCGTCGGCCAGTTGGCCGGCCAGCTTGCCGTACAGCTGCGCGCCGCTGCCCAGGGTGGTGGTGGCGTTGGCGTCGCCTTTCAGGACGAGGAAGCTGGGCGAGGCCTTGTAGCGCTTGTTGTCGTAGGCGGCGCTGTCGCTGCCATAGCCGAATGAAGCGCGCGTGCCGGCCACCAGCGACAGGCCCAGGCCGTAGGTCGCCGCCTCCGTCTGCGCAAAGCCGTTATATGACACGCTGAGCGGCACGTATTTCAAGGGAACGCTGGAACCGGCGCCATTCAGTTTCAGCGCTTCCTGGTTATCCTTGAAATCGATGCCGGCGCTAAAGCTGTGCCACCAGATGCCGCTGTTGGGCACCGTGTAATTGACTTTCATGCCCAGCGCATGGCCCTTGCCCAGCACGCTGGTGCCGCCCGTGCTGGCCACGTTGCTGTTCGACTGGTAGCCGGTCGCTTCCACGCTCCAGCCCTGCGTGCCGATCGGCGCCACGTACGAGGCGGACCACACCTTGGTCTGGTTCAGGTCGCCCGGCGTGCCGAAAAAGCTGATGGTGGCGCTATGGCCCAGTTGCCACAGGTTGTCGTGGCCGAGCGAGACGCTGCTGCGCAATTTCTTCGTGTCGGCGCTGTAATCGTTGTTCAAGCCGACGCTGGCGCGCCACGGGCTGCTGTCCTCGACTTTCAAGTCCACGTCCATGGTGCCGGGCAAGCTACCCTGCTTGACCAGCGGCATCACCTGGCGCTTGGGTCCCCGGTTCAGGGCCGTCAGTTCCACTTGCGCCTGGGTAAAGTCGGGCACCTTGCCTTCCGTCAGGGCCGGCACTTGCTGGCGCACGTCGAGCGGCGAGTTGTATTGCGCGCCGACCACACGCAAGCGGCCCACCCTGGTTTCGCTCACCTGCAGCACCACCACGCCCTGCTCCACCTGCTGCTCGGGCAAATCGACGTAGACGGACTGGTAGCCGCGCGCCTGGTAGGCAGCAACGAGGGCGTCGCGCGCCCCTTCCACGTCCTTCAGCGTGCGGCCCGGCCCCAGGAACGGCGTGACGGCCTCTTCGATGGCACGCGCATCGAGCACGGTATTGCCGCGCACCAGGTATTCCTCGATCGTTACTTGCCGTTCCGGCGCGGCCACGGGGGCGGCGTCCTGGGCGCGCGCCATGCCGGGCAGCGCCAGCATGGCCAGGCACAGCATCGTCAAGGCGGTTGCGGGCGCCTGCGGCGTGCCGTTACCTCGTTTCTTCATCTCACGCATCTTCCATTCACCTTAAAATCAAACGGTTACCCTACCCCGGTATTGCGGCACTGGGCCGGCGTATCTCGCAACGGCTATCGGTTACCGTACTGCCCTACCTAGACGAGCAAGCTGTGTTGCGCCTGTCATATGTCATCAAATGTTCATAAATCTCCGGGCCAGGGCTGCCCAAGACGGAGTTGACCGGGTTTTGCTTCAGGATGGATGGGATGGGATACTGGCGCCGCTGGACGCACGCATGGGATGAGCGCGCAGGCGAGCCTTGGCACAGTTGGGCAGACTTGCCGGCGCAGCACATGGGCGGCGACCGGCAAGCCGTATTGATGTCTGCGGCATGAAGAATGACGTAGCGTACAGGCAAAAAAATAGCCCACTCGAAAGTGGGCTATTTTTTTCATCTGGAGGCGAGGACGGGAATCGAACCCGTCTAAACGGCTTTGCAGGCCGCTGCATAACCTCTTTGCTACCTCGCCAGAGGAACTGCTTCGATGCGCCTTGCGGCCCACCTTGAAAACTGGAGCGGGAGAAGAGTCTCGAACTCTCGACCTCAACCTTGGCAAGGTTGCGCTCTACCAACTGAGCTACTCCCGCATTGGAGCTTGTTTACCGCCTGATCACGCCGCATGACTGCTTTGCAGCGGATAAAAAAAGGAAGCCAGCTTAGCTTCCCTTTAGAATTCTGGAGCGGGAGAAGAGTCTCGAACTCTCGACCTCAACCTTGGCAAGGTTGCGCTCTACCAACTGAGCTACTCCCGCATTGGAGCTTCTATTTTCTGCTACTGCCATCTTGCTGTACTGCTTCAGCTATCGCTGGAGCGGGAGAAGAGTCTCGAACTCTCGACCTCAACCTTGGCAAGGTTGCGCTCTACCAACTGAGCTACTCCCGCATACGAACCGCTATTTTACTGCTTTTTACTACCGTTTACCAGTGCCGCTTTACTGCTGATCCAGTGTTCACTGGAGCGGGAGAAGAGTCTCGAACTCTCGACCTCAACCTTGGCAAGGTTGCGCTCTACCAACTGAGCTACTCCCGCAGTGGACAACATTGTATCAGAAGCTCTACTACATCGCCAGTACTACTTTTTACTGCATTTGCTGTTTTTACCTATGACACGATCCAGAAAACTGGAGCGGGAGAAGAGTCTCGAACTCTCGACCTCAACCTTGGCAAGGTTGCGCTCTACCAACTGAGCTACTCCCGCGTCATCAACAACAGGCCAGCATTATAGAGGGATTACAGGGGCTGTCAACGGGCAATATCTGGTGTTTTGCAAAATATTCCAAAGAAAGCTGTTCACTGCCTAATCCCTGTGCAATTAATGGAGATTGCCGGCCTTTTCCTTGATCAAGGGCCATGCCAGGCGCAAGTAATAGAACATCGACCACACCGTCAGCACGCAGGCGATCCACAGCAGCTTCTCGCCCCACACGTGGGTGTCGATCGCGCCGAAGATCACTTCGTGGTACAGCAGCAAGGGAATGGCCGTCATCTGCGCGGCCGTCTTGATCTTGCCGATCGAACTGACGGCCACCGATTTCGAGGCGCCGATCTGCGCCATCCATTCACGCAGCGCGGAAATGGTGATTTCGCGGCCGATGATGATGAAGGCCAGCACGGCATTGACGCGGTCCAGCTGCACCAGCACCAGCAAGGCGCCCGCCACCATCAGCTTGTCGGCCACGGGATCGAGGAAGGCGCCGAAGGCCGAGGTCTGGTTCCAGCGCCGCGCGAGGAAGCCATCGAACCAGTCGGTGACGGCGGCTACGATAAAGACCAGCGTGGCAACCAGGTTCTGGTCGCCATGCAGCAGCATCGACGGCGGCAAATAAAACACGCCGACGACGAGCGGTATCAGGGCCACGCGCAGCCAGGTCAAGAGGATGGGAATATTAAAAGGCATAAGGGTGCAATCGGCCGACGGGTAAATTGAATATGAGAAAGCGTGAAGCAAGCGGCACTAGTCTACATGGCCCCGGGGTATTAGCCTAGTCCGGTTGCCGCAGCACCGGACCAGGCCCTATTCATTAATGCAGCTGCTTGTAAATCTCTTCCGCAAGTTGCGTGGAAATCCCCTCCACCGACATCAGGTCCTCGACGCTGGCATCGGCGACGCCGCGCAAGCCGCCAAAGCGCGACAGCAGCTTCTGGCGGCGCTTGGCGCCGATGCCCTCTATCTCTTCCAGGCGCGAGGTCTGGCGCGTCTTGGCGCGCTTGGCGCGCATGCCGGTAATGGCGAAGCGGTGCGCCTCGTCACGGATCTGTGCGATCAGCATCAGGGCCGCCGATTCCTTGCCCAGTTCCTGCGCCGCGCGGCCATCGACGAACAGCAAGGTTTCCAGGCCCACCTTGCGCCCTTCTCCCTTGGCTACGCCGACGATCAGGCTGATATCGAGTCCCAGCTCGGCGAACACCTGGCGCGCCATTTCGATCTGCCCCTTGCCGCCGTCGATCAAGACCACGTCGGGCATCACGCCGTCGCCATTCGCCACTTTTTCATAGCGGCGCATCAGGACCTGGCGCATGGCCGCGTAATCGTCGCCGGGCGTGATGTCGTTGATGTTGTAGCGCCGGTATTCGCCATTCTGCATGGCGTGATGGTGAAATACCACGCACGAGGCCTGCGTCGCCTCGCCCTGCGTGTGGCTGATGTCGAAACACTCCACGCGCAGGCTGTCGAGATCTTCCGTTTCCAGGCGCAGCGCCTCGGCCAGCGCGCGCGTACGCGACTGCTGCGAACCCTGCTCGGACAACAAGCGCGCCAGCGAAATCTCGGCGCCCTTTTGCGCCATTTCCAGCCATTGGCGGCGCTGTCCCTGCGGCTGGAAGATCAGATTGATGCGGTGGCCGCACTGCTCCATCAGCGCCACCATCAGGGCCGGCTGGTCGAATTCGATATTCAGGATCAGGGTGCCGGGGATGAATTTTTCCGTGTAGTGCTGGGCCAGGAAGGCGGCCAGCACTTCCACCTCGATGGGCTCTTCGGCAATCGCCGCCGCATCGCTGAGCTGGCTGGGGAAGTAGGCGCGGTCGCCCAGATGGCGCCCGCCGCGCACCATGGCCAGGTTGACGCAGGCGCGCCCGCCCTGCACCAGCACGGCGAGGATATCGACGTCGGCGTCGCCCGTCGTTTCCATGCTTTGCTGATGCAGCACGCGCGACAGCGAAGCGATCTGGTTGCGCACCACCACGGCCTGCTCGAATTTCAGCTCGGCGGCAAACGCGTGCATCTTCTTTTCCAGGTCGGCCATCACTTCGCTCTGGCGCCCGCGCAGGAAGCGCGCCGCGTTTTCCACGTCGTTTTTATAGTCTTCCTTGCTGATCAGGTCCACGCACGGCGCGCTGCAGCGGCCGATCTGGTGCAGCAGGCAGGGACGCGTGCGGTTGGCGTAGACGCTGTCCTCGCAGGTGCGGATCAGGAACACCTTTTGCAGGATCTGCATCGACTCCTTGACGGCCCAGGAACTGGGGAACGGCCCGAAATACTGGTTTTTCTTGTCCACCGCGCCCCGGTAATACACCATGCGCGGCGCATCGCCGTTGGTGATTTTCAGATACGGATACGATTTATCGTCGCGGAACAGGATGTTGTAGCGCGGCTGCAGCGCCTTGATCAGGTTGTTTTCCAGGATCAGCGCTTCCGCCTCGCTATGCGTGACGGTGGTTTCCAGGCGCGCGATGCGCTCGACCATCATGGCGATGCGGGGACTGGCCAGGTTTTTCTGGAAGTAACTGGAGACGCGCTTTTTCAGGTCGCGTGCCTTGCCGACATACAACACCTTGTCGGCCGCGTCGAAATAGCGATACACGCCGGGCAGGTTCGGCAGCCTGGCGACGGTGGCCAGCACCTGTGCGCGGGGGTCGGGCGGCGTCTCCGCCAAGGAAGGTTCTGGGCTTGCTTCGGTCATTGCTGGCTCATTGCGCACTTATAGTTACACTGCTTGCTCCACGATCACAAACGCGACCGCATATTCTTCTTCATCGCTGATCGTCACTTGCGCGCTCAGCCGGTTTGCGGCCATGAAGTCCGCCAGCACGCCGCTGCAGACGATCATCGGCTTGCCGCTGGGGTGATTCAGCATCTGCGCCGCGGGCCAGGTCATCGGCATGCGCAAGCCCAGGCCGATGGCCTTGGAAAACGCCTCCTTGGCCGCGAAGCGGGTGGCCAGGAAGCGCACGCCGCGCACGGCGTTTTTCGCACTGCGGGCGCGGAATTTCTCCATCTCCTGCGGCCCCAGTATTTTTTTGGCAAAACGCTCGCCATGGCGCGCCAGGGCCGCCTCGATGCGGGGGATCTTGCAGATATCGGTACCGATGCCGTAGATCATGCTGCCTCCTTGCTATCGCTTAATAGGCCCTGTGGCCCAGGCACGTGGCCACCATGATGGCCTTCATTTCACGCACGGCGTTTTCCCAGCCGACAAACACGGCATGCGCGACGATGGCGTGGCCGATGTTCAGTTCGGCAATATCGGGAATGGCGGCAATCGCTTGCACATTGGTGTAATGCAAGCCGTGGCCCGCATTGACCTTCAAGCCACGGCCCACGCCGAACAGCACGCCCGCCTTGATGCGCTCCAGTTCCGCCAGCTGCTCGGCGCCCTCGGTATCGGCATAGCGGCCCGTGTGCAGCTCGATCACGGGCGCGCCAAGTTCGGCAGCGGCGGCGATCTGCTGCTCGTCCGCATCAATGAACAGGCTCACGCGGATGCCCTCGCCTTGCAATTGTTGCACGGCCGCCTGCACTTCCTTGAAGTAGCGCACCACGTCCAGCCCCCCTTCGGTGGTCACTTCCGTGCGTTTTTCCGGCACCAGGCAGACGTCGGCCGGCTTGATGCGGCAGGCGAAATCGATCATCTCGGCCGTCACGGCCGCTTCCAGGTTCATGCGCGTGAGCAACTGTGGTGCGATGGCGATCACGTCCGCATCCTTGATGTGGCGGCGGTCTTCGCGCAAATGCAGGGTGATGGCGTCGGCGCCCGCCTGTTCGGCCAGCAAGGCCGCGCGGATCGGGTCCGGATAGGCGGTGCCGCGCGCATTGCGCAAGGTAGCCACGTGGTCGATATTGACGCCCAGGTCGATGACGGGGCCGGAAGGCTGCAAAAAGCTCATAGTGATGGTATCCGTAAAGTGCTGTCGTGCGGCAAACCGCCGCTACAGCTGCATTAAATCGATCAGTATCTGGCGCGTATTCAAGGTGGCGCCGCCCAGTTGATGGGCCAGCAAAAAGCGCATCAGCAGCTTGCTTTGCGCCTGCGTGGCCACGTCAAGATAATCTTCGCGCTCCATGTCGAGCAGGGTCTTGCCCGTGATCTTGGGCCAGGCGTCGGCGGCGCGTGCCGGGCGCGGGCCCCGTTCCGGGTCGACCACGTAGACCTGCCCCGCCTCGACGGCCTGGCGCGTGCCCGTGCAGCGCGTCAGGTCGGCCGCCACGCCCGTTTCCTTGAGCAGGGCGCGCTCGAACTTGCGCAGCACGATGGGCGGCGGCTCATTGTGCGCCAGTTGATTCAAGGTAGCAACGTAGTGGTCGAACAGGACGGGATGCGGGTCGTCGCGCGCCAGCAGTTTCACCAGCAATTCGTTCAGGTAAAAGCCGCACAGCAAGGCGGTCTTTTCCAGCGGCAGCATGCCGCCCACCCATTCCGCACCGGTGAGGATGCGCAACTCGGACTTGCCCGTCCAGCCCGCCTGCAGCGGCTGGAACGTCTGCAGCACGCCGCGCAACTGCGAATGGGGCCGCTTGGCGCCCTTGGCGACGAGCGCAATGCGGCCGTACTCGCGTGTAAACACGTCGACGATGAGGCTGGTTTCTTTATGCGGATAGCTGTGCAGCACGAAGGCTGGCTGGCCCGTGATGCGGCCGTCGCGCGCAGGCGGACGGCTGCGCCGGGGGGCTGCGGAAGGTGCGGCCGGCGGCGGGATGGCCGCCGGCGCGGGGACAACGGGTGAGGCTGGCGCAGGATCGTGCAGCGCTGGCGTGGTGGTGCTCATGCGTGTAGCGTCGCCCCCGGGTTGCGGATTACTCGTAGCCGTAGGCGCGCAAGCCCGCCTCGTTGTCGGCCCAGCCCGATTTGACCTTGACCCAGATTTCCAGGTACACGGGACCGCCGAACAGCTTTTCCATATCCAGGCGGGCCTGGGTGGAGACTTCCTTCAGACGCGCGCCCTTGTTGCCGATGATCATGGATTTATGCGTATCGCGCTCGACCAGGATGGCGGCGAACACGCGGCGCAGATCGCCTTCCTGCTCGAATTTCTCGATCAGCACGGTGCTCGTGTACGGCAATTCGTCGCCGACAAAGCGGAAGAGTTTTTCGCGCACGATTTCCGAGGCGAGGAATTTTTCGCTGCGGTCCGTGATGTCGTCCGGGCCAAAGATGGGCTGGTTTTCCGGCAAGAAGCGCTTGATTTCGTTCTGCAAGCCTTCCAGCTGGAAATGCAGCTTGGCGGAGACGGGCACGATGGCGGCGAAGTCGCGCATGGCGGCGATCTTTTGCGCGAACGGCAGCAAGACAGCCTTGTCCTTCACGCGGTCGGACTTGTTGATGACGAGGATGCACGGCACTTCCTTCGGCAGCAAATCCATCACTTGCTGGTCGGCCGGGCCGAACGTGCCCGCCTCGATCACGTACAAAATCACGTCCGAAGAAATCAGGGTGTTGGTGACGGTCTTGTTGAGCGTCTTGTTCAGCGCGTTCGAGTGGCGCGTCTGGAAACCGGGCGTGTCGACGTAGATGAATTGCGCGTCCGGCACCGTCTGGATGCCCGTGATGCGGTGGCGCGTGGTTTGCGCCTTGCGCGAAGTGATGCTGACCTTCGCGCCGATCAGCACGTTCATCAGGGTCGATTTGCCCACGTTGGGGCGGCCCACGATGGCGATATAGCCACAGCGGAAGTTGTCGGGCATTTTGGTGGCTGTCATGCTAGTGTCGATTCTGTTTAGTGTGAGCGGCGATCGCCGGGGCAGCCGGGGCTTGCGCGTCGTCGCTCTGGATGGTGGCAATGCCGGCCAGCTTGAGCTGGGCGGCGCGCGGTTTCGGCTTGCGGCTGGCGGCAGGCGACTTCAACAGCGCCTGCTCGGCCACGTCCAGCGCCAGTTTGGCGGCGGCTTGCTCACCGGCGCGGCGGCTTCCGCCACGGCCGTAGACCTGGATGTTCAATTTCGGCACCAGGCATTCGATCTCGAATTCCTGGCTGTGGGCGGCGCCATGGGTGGCCACCACGTTGTACTGTGGCAGCGAAATTTTCTTACTTTGCAAAAACTCCTGCAGCAGGGTCTTGGCATCCTTGCCCAGCGTTTGCGGATCGACCGAGTCGAGGATGGGAATGTAGAACGCGCGGATCACCGTGCTGGCGGCGTCAAAACCCGTATCGAGGAAAATCGCGCCCAGCAAGGCTTCCAGGGTATCGGCGAGGATCGAGGGACGGCGGAAACCGCCCGATTTGAGTTCGCCTTCACCGAGGCGCAAAAATTGCGACAATTCCAGCTTTTGCGCGATTTCATACAGCGATTGCTGTTTCACCAGATTGGCGCGGAGGCGCGACAGGTCGCCCTCGTCGATGGTCTTGAAGCGTTCGTACAGGATGGAAGCGACCACACAGTTGAGAATGGAGTCGCCGAGGAATTCCAGCCGCTCATTATGCAAACTGCTGTGGCTACGATGCGTCAAGGCTTGCTGCAACAGGCCAGCATCCTGGAACGTATAGCCTAAACGGGTTTGCAATAGCTGAAGATTCATTGTTGTTTCTGTATCATCTGAGTAATTCGGCTGGCCGCCGCGCGGGGAATCGGCGCGGCAGCCATAGGGGCGGCCTAGTGGATGCCGCCCACTCTTTTCGGGTTGCTGAAGTTCATCCACACGAGGAAAGCCTTGCCGACGATGTTCTCGTTCGGCACGAAGCCCCAGTAGCGGCTGTCCGCGCTATTGTCGCGGTTATCGCCCATCATGAAGTAATTGCCTTGTGGCACCACACACGTAAAACCATCTTCGTTGTAGTTGCACGCTTCCTTGTGCGGAAAATCCTTCACTTCGCGCAAGTTCAACGTGGGAGCAGGCTCGTCGTTGAGGATGCGGTGGCTCACGCCCGTCAGATTTTCTTCCAGTTGCTTGTGGTACACCGTGCTTTCGTCATCGAGGTAGTCGTCCAGCGGGGTGTACTGCACTTCCTTGCCGTTGACCGTCAAGCGCTTGTTTTCATAGGTGATTTTATCACCGGGCACACCGATCACGCGCTTGATATAGTCTTGCGACATATCTTTCGGGTACTTGAACACCATCACGTCGCCGCGCTGCGGATCGTTGACTTCAATGATGCGCTTGTTGACGATGGGCAAACGAATACCATAAGTAAACTTGTTGACCAGGATCAGATCGCCCACCAGCAAGGTCGGCACCATCGAGCTCGACGGGATCTTGAACGGCTCGTACAGGAACGAGCGCAGGCAAAAGACCAGGGCGATGACGGGGAAGAAGCTGCCCGAATACTCGACCCAGGTCGGCTGGCGCAACAGATCGGCCTCGATGGTGGCACGGCGGATGCTACTGTTACCATCAGACCTGATGCCTTCAGCCAACGACTTCGCTTGACGCGCATCGAATTCAGCCAGGGCGCGGTCGGCCGCCAGGCGGCGCTGTTTGGACAGATAAAACACATCCAGGCACCAGACCAGGCCCGTCAACACCATCAGCACAAACAGGATTAAAGCGAAGTTTCCTAAAATCACTTGCAGGTTCATTGATTAACCATCCACTTGTAAAATTGCCAGGAATGCCTCTTGCGGGATCTCCACGGAACCCACTTGCTTCATGCGCTTCTTGCCCGCTTTTTGTTTTTCCAGCAATTTTTTCTTGCGGCTGATGTCGCCGCCATAGCACTTGGCCAAGACGTTCTTGCGCAAGGCTTTCACGTTCTCGCGCGAAATGATGTTGGCGCCGATGGTCGCCTGAATCGCCACGTCGAACATCTGGCGCGGGATCAGTTCGCGCATCTTGGCGGCCACCTGGCGGCCACGGTACTGGCTGTTCGAACGGTGGACGATGATGGCCAGCGCATCGACTTTTTCGCTGTTGATCAGCATGTCGACCTTGACCACGTCGGCCGCACGGTATTCCTTGAACTCGTAATCCATCGAGGCATAGCCGCGCGACGTCGATTTCAGGCGGTCGAAGAAGTCCAGCACGATCTCGGCCATCGGCATTTCGTAGACCAGCTTGACCTGGCGGCCGTGGTAGCTCATGTCCATCTGGATGCCGCGCTTGCCGATACACAGGGTAATCACGGAGCCCACGTATTCTTGCGGCATGTACAGATTGACCGTGACGATAGGCTCGCGCACTTCCTCGATGCGCGACGGATCGGGCATCTTCGATGGATTGTCGACGTTGATCATGGTGCCGTCGCGCTGGATCACTTCATACACCACGGTGGGCGCCGTGGTGATCAGGTCCATGTCGAATTCGCGCTCGAGGCGCTCCTGCACGATTTCCATGTGCAGCAAGCCGAGGAAGCCGCAGCGGAAGCCGAAGCCCAGCGCCTGCGACACTTCCGGCTCGTACATCAGGGCCGCGTCGTTCAGTTTCAGCTTTTCCAGCGAGTCGCGCAGCGCGTCGTACTGGTTCGCTTCGACCGGAAACAGGCCGGCGAACACTTGCGGCTGCACTTCCTTGAAGCCGGGCAATGGCTCGGCGGCAGGACGGCTGACCAGGGTGACGGTGTCGCCCACTTTCGCCGCTTTCAATTCCTTGATGCCGGCGATGATGAAGCCCACCTGGCCAGCGGAGAGTTGCGGCAAGGATTGCGAACGGGGCGAAAACACGCCGATGTCTTCCACCAGCTGCACCGAATCGGTGGCCATCAGGCGGATCTTGTCTTTCGGTTTCAGGGTGCCGTTGACCACGCGCACCAGCATCACCACGCCCACATAGGCGTCATACCAGGAGTCGACGATCAGCGCCTGCAGCGGCGCATCGGGGTCGCCCTTCGGTGGCGGCACCTTGACGATCAGCTGCTCAAGCACGTCGAGCACGCCGAAGCCCGTCTTGGCCGAGCAATGCACGGCGTCGGCCGCGTCGATGCCGATCACGTCTTCGATCTCGGCAATGGCGTTTGGAGGGTCCGCGTTCGGCAAGTCGATCTTGTTCAGGACGGGCACCACTTCCACGCCCAGGTCCAGCGCCGTGTAGCAGTTGGCGACCGTTTGCGCTTCCACGCCTTGCGATGCGTCCACCACCAGCAGTGCGCCTTCGCACGCCGACAGCGAGCGCGACACTTCATAGCTGAAGTCGACGTGGCCTGGCGTATCGATCAGGTTCAGGTTGTAGATCTGGCCATTGCGCGCCTTGTAGTGCAGGGCCGCCGTTTGCGCCTTGATGGTAATGCCGCGCTCGCGCTCCAGATCCATCGAATCGAGCACCTGCGCCTCCATCTCGCGGTCGGACAAGCCGCCGCACAATTGAATGATGCGGTCAGCCAGGGTCGATTTACCGTGGTCAATATGGGCGATGATGGAGAAGTTGCGTATGTTATTCATTAACTAATATATGTGCGAGTGACAACACTGCTTTAACAGGAATCAAGGGGATCATGTCCGGGCCAAACAGGGCCAAAACCAGGCGCCCCACTCATGATGAAAAAAGCGCTCCGAGCAGGACATCTGCATGCCCAGGCGAGCGCTTTTGAAGCGACAGAAGCTGCTGCCTCGGACAGTAGCTTTTTCGACCTCCCCATTTTACCGGATTTCAGAGCGGAAAGCCCGTCTTTCAGAGGACGGCAGTGGGCAAGCCGACATTTTCAGCTGTTTCCAGCAGCGGAATGCTGCAATGCAGTGTTAATATTGATATTTAAGCTACACCAGGCAGCGCCGCACAACCGCCTCGTCCAGAAAATAATGGCATAGCTCGGGCTGCGTCAGGTCGCCAAACAGCACCGGCACGAGCTCATCGAAGCGCGCCAGCAAACTTGCATCGGGCGACTCGTCGATGTCGATCACGTCCACCGTGAACGGTTTTCCGGGTGGCTGCAGCAGGAGCAAGGCGTCGAGCATATCCTGGCAAAGGTGGCAATAACTGCGGGAATAGAGGGTGAAGTGCATGGCG
Source organism: Janthinobacterium sp. 64 (assembly GCF_002813325.1). Taxonomy (NCBI): domain Bacteria; kingdom Pseudomonadati; phylum Pseudomonadota; class Betaproteobacteria; order Burkholderiales; family Oxalobacteraceae; genus Janthinobacterium; species Janthinobacterium sp. 64. Next base: position 1,725,798 of record NZ_PHUG01000001.1, read on the forward strand.
GGCAGGATACCGCATCCCGGCCGCGGCCGGAATGCGGGATGATCACATTTACTTCGCCGACGGACGCAGCGACACGAATTGCGCCACGTCGCCGCGGCGCACCAGCACGGCCGACGACTTCTTCGGATCGAGCTTGGCCACCAGGGCATTGAACTGCCTGGCGTCTTTGACGGCAACGTTGTTCAATTGCAAGATCACATCGCCAGGCTGCAGGCCGGCCAGGGCCGCCACGCCATCGGCGTCGTCGACCAGCACGCCCGCGTCGATCTTCAGCTCCTGTTTCTTCGCAGCCGGCACGTCGCTGACCTTCAGTCCCAGTGCATTGACGGCTTGCGCTTCCGGTTCCCGGGCGCCCTTCTTCGCCGTTTTCTCGGCTTCCAGCTCGACGATAGTGACGGGGATATCCTGCTGCGCGCCCTTGCGCCAGACGGTGACCGTGGACTTGCCGTTGACGGCGGCGCCGCCTACCAGACGCGGCAGGTCGGACGAACGCTCGATCTGCGCGCCATTGAATTTCAGGATGATGTCGCCCGGCTTGATGCCCGCCTTGTCGGCCGGGCCGCCCTCTTCCACCATTGACACTTGCGCGCCCTTGGCGTTCGGCAAGCCCAGCGATTGCGCCACATCCTTGCTCACTTCGCCGATCTGCACGCCGATACGGCCGCGCACCACTTTACCCGTCTTTTTCAGCTGCTCGCCCACGCGCATGGCTTCATCGATGGGCACGGCAAACGAAATGCCATTATAGGCGCCGGACAAGGTGGCGATCTGCGAATTGATGCCGATCACTTCGCCGCGCATATTGATCAAGGGACCACCGGAGTTGCCGGGGTTGACGGCCACGTCGCTCTGGATCAGCGGCAAGTAGTCGCCCGTGTCGCGGGACTTGGCGGAAATGATGCCGGCCGTCACCGTGTTTTCCAGGTTGAATGGCGAGCCGATGGCGATCACCCACTCGCCCACGCGGATCTTGTTCGAGTCGCCGATGGTCAGGCGCGGCAGGTTGCCACCCTCGATTTTCAGCAGGGCCACATCGGTGCGGGCATCAGCGCCGATGACCTTGGCCTTGAATTCGCGCTTGTCCGTCAGGGTCACGTAGACTTCATCGGCGCCGTCGACCACGTGGGCATTGCTCAGCACGTAGCCATCGGCAGAGATAATGAAACCGGAACCGACACCGCGCTGCACTTCCTGCTCCTGCGGCACGGCGCGACGACCGCCGCGCGGCGCCTGCTGGCGCGGTGTCGGCATGGCGCCTCCAAAGAAACGGCGCAGGAATTCCTGCATTTCCTGCTCATCCTGGCCACCCGCGCCGGGCGCCGTCATCTTCAGGCGCTCGGTGGTGCGGATATTCACCACGGCCGGGCCGACGGCATCGACCAGGTCCGAGAAATCAGGCAGTTTCACGGCCGGCACGGCAGCGTGGGCCTGTGGCGCCAGGCCCAGCATGGTCGGGGCGAAAAAGACGCCAGCAGTACCGAACAATAAAGCGGAAAGCGTCTTCACTGAAAACGACTTGCTGGCGGCACACATGTTTTTTTTCATGGAAAGGATCTTTTCGAGTATGTAAACGGATCAAAACGCCGATCAGGCGATTGCCTGCGTGCATGATTGGTTCATGACGGAATCCCGGGGGCAAACACACCTGGTCGCGCGCATGGCAGCCACAATATATCGCAAAAGCAAGATATTGCCGCACACAGTGTCAATCGTACCGAAGCCCAGTGTCAAGAGGACCAGAAGCAGCTTAATAGCCACCCCTTTAAAGGTGTAGCTCTAAGTGTCAAGACCCGCCTGGCATAAGATGCCGCAGATGCCACAGCGCTAGCGTTGCGCCAGCGGCCCCGCCTCCAGCGGCTCGGCAGCGCCCGGCGGCACGATGGGCAGCAAGGCTTCCGCGTGAACAGCCGGCTCGTCAGGCGCCGTCTCGGCGGCCAGCCGGCTGGCCAGGCGTGCGTCGAATTGGGCACTCAGGGCATAGCCGCACTGCTCCGAGCGCAGCACGTCGCCGATCAGGCGATAGGCATCCCAGGCTTGCCGCCCCTCATCCGTGTCGAGGGCGGCAAAAGCCAGTTCGAGTTCGCTCGCCGCCAGCTCGCCATCGGCCAGGGCGGAAATCGTCTCGTGCAATCGTGTATGCGTATCCATGATGGGTCCTGCCATTTCAAGAGGATAGTTGCGGAAACCGGACGCAGCCATGCCAACCTCATACTCCGCAGATTACCAGCGCTTGTCAATCGGCATATCCAACAACGGTTTCAATTTCTCTGCGATCACTTCGCGCGCGCGAAAAATGCGGCTGCGCACGGTGCCGATGGGACACGCCATGATCTCCGAGATCTCCTCATAGCTGAGGCCCTCGATCTCGCGCAGCACGATGGCCGTGCGCAGCTCGATGGGCAGCACCTCCATGGCCGCGTTGACTGTGGCGGCAATCTGCTTGCTGGCCAGCACCGATTCGGGCGTATTGTTGTCACGCAATTTATTGCCGTCATCGAAGGACTCCGCCTGCTCGGCGTCGGCATCGCTGGACGTGGCGGCACGCCGCCCTTGCGTGACGAGATAATTCTTGGCCGTATTGATGCCGATGCGATACAGCCAGGTATAAAAGGCGGCCTCGCCGCGAAAATAGCGCAGCGCCCGGTATGCCTTGATAAAGGTTTCCTGCACCACATCTTCGGCCTCCGCCGGGTCATGCACCAGCCGCGACACCAGGCGCATCAAGCGGCGCTGGTATTTCGATACCAGCACATCAAATGCCCGTTTGTCGCCAGCCTGCACCCGCTCGACCAGTAACTGATCATACTCGCGCTCTGTCCTCACGCCCAATGTCCCTGTAGTCATGCAGCGTGGGCGCCTGTATGGATATAGAGTTGGCCCGCTGCAAGAAGTTCAGTGTTCGCACCACTTTTATTTTTCCCTGTTCCGTGCCGCGATCGCCCGGCAAGCCACAGCCAGCGGGCGGAAGGTGGCGCAGCTGCCGCCGCGCTGCACCAGCACATCCGTGCGCCGCCCGGCGGCATCGGCCAGGCACAGCACCAGCAGCGACGGCCACAGGGTCGAGCCTGGCAACAGGCGCAGCCCCGGCGCCGCCTCAGCCGGCTCCGCCACCCCGGCAGCACCGGCTCCAGGCACCTCGCCATGCTCCAGATATACCGCCAGTCGCAACTGCCCAACCGGCGAAATATCAAGCGCCTGCGGCTTTCTGCGCCAGCGCAGCAAGGCCAGCAAAAACACGCCGCTAGCCGCACTCAGCAAGGCTGCAAACAAGCCCAAGGCATAGCCGCCCACCAGTTGGCCGGGCGCGGGCAGACTGCGCCAGACACCACTCAAGGGCCAGGCAGCCAGCACCGCGCACAGCCCCAGCACTGCTTGTAACAGGCGCAAGCAGACAGGCGTGCGAATGACAGCCGCTATCGCGATCGACATACTTCATGGGAAAAAAAAGGCGCGCCGGCACCATGCCGGGCAAATTCAGGCACCAACGAACGTTGGCACCGAATCAGCGCTCACTACGGTTTGACCGTAGTGAGCGCTTGAAAGTTCCTGCTTATTTCGCTTTACCGAAAATCAGCGTGCCATTCGTTCCGCCGAAGCCGAACGAATTCTTCACTGCATAATCGATCTTCATGTCCCGCGCCGTATTGGCACAGAAATCGAGATCGCAAGCGGGATCCTGGTTGAAGATGTTGATGGTCGGTGGCGACACCTGATGGTGCAATGCCAGGACCGTAAACACCGCTTCCAGACCGCCCGCGCCGCCCAGCAAATGGCCCGTCATCGACTTCGTCGAGTTGACGACCATATGCTTGGCATGCTCGCCGAAGGTGCGTTTGATGCCCATCACTTCCGCCACGTCGCCTTGCGGGGTCGACGTGCCGTGCGCGTTCAGGTACTGAATCTGATCCGCGTTCAAGCCTGCGTTGTTGAGGGCCGCGATCACCGATTTGCTGCCGCCGCTACCATCTTCCAGCGGCGAGGTCATGTGATAAGCATCTGCGCTCATCCCGAAACCATGCACTTCGGCATAGATCTTGGCACCACGGGCCACCGCGTGCTCGTACTCTTCCAGCACCATGACGCCAGCACCCTCGCCCAGCACGAAGCCGTCGCGGTCGGCATCCCACGGACGCGATGCCGTTGCCGGATCGTCGTTGCGGGTCGACAAGGCACGTGCCGAGGCGAAACCGCCCAGGCCCAGCGGCGACACGGTCGATTCAGCACCGCCGGCGATCATGACGTCGGCATCGCCGTACTCGATCATGCGCGCTGCGGCACCGATGCTGTGCAAACCGGTGGTACACGCTGTAACGATCGCCAGGTTCGGGCCCTTCAGACCATATTTGATCGAAAGGTTGCCAGAGATCATGTTAATGATCGAGGCAGGCACGAAAAATGGCGAGATACGGCGCGGACCGCGCTTTTCGTACTCGGACTTGGTGTCTTCGATCAGCGGCAAGCCACCGATACCGGAACCGATGATCACGCCGATGCGCTCGGCGTTTTCTTCGGTCACTTCCAGACCGGAGTCCTGGATCGCCTGGATGCCCGCAGCCATGCCGTAATGGATAAAGGTATCCATATGGCGGGCTTCCTTACCGGAGATGTACTCTTCGATATTGAAACCTTTGACTTCACCGGCAAAATGCGTGGTGAATGGCTGTGCATCGAACTTGGTAATCGTGGCAATGCCGGATTTACCTTCGACGATTGCGCCCCACGTTTCGGCAATAGTATTGCCGACAGGTGAAACGCAGCCCAGGCCGGTGACAACAACACGACGGTTTTTAGAACGGCTCAAGCGATTCTCCTGAAGTCGGTCAGACAGGCTTAGGCCTTGACGTGTGCAGTGGCGTAGTCGATCGCCTGTTGCACGGTGGTGATTTTTTCAGCTTGTTCGTCAGGGATTTCCATTTCGAATTCGTCTTCCAGGGCCATGACCAGTTCCACGGTGTCCAGGGAATCGGCGCCGAGATCGTCGACGAAGGAGGATTCGATTTTGATGTCTGCTTCTGCAACGCCCAGTTGCTCAGCGACGATTTTCTTAACGCGTTGTTCGATATCCGACATGTTATGGCTCCAAAGTGTGTGTTACGGAAAGTGCGCGCATTTTATCAGGTTTGCGCGTCCGAATACTAATTTCGGTGTCTGCTGCTAATTCGACCGAAGCTGCTGCTAAAAGATGCGATTATAGACAAAAACGACCGTTGAATCATGCCACAAACGCCCGCCCTGTCTACCTTTCACATCAATTCATGTACATTCCGCCGTTCACGTGCAGGGTCGTGCCCGTGATATACGCCGCTTGCGGCGAGGCCAGAAAGGCCACCGCCGCTGCCACGTCTTCCGGCTTGCCCAGGCGGGACAGGGGAATTTGCGTCAACAGGGCCGCATGCTGTTCTTCGCTCAAGCCCTTGGTCATGTCGGTATCGATGAAGCCGGGGGCGATGCAGTTCACGGTAATGTTGCGGCTGCCGATTTCGCGCGCCAGGGCGCGGCTCATGCCTTCCACGCCGGCCTTGGCCGCCGCGTAATTCATTTGTCCCGGATTGCCCGACGAGGCCACTACCGAGGTGATATTGATGATACGCCCAGTTTTGGCTTTCATCATGCCGCGCAGTACCGCCCGCGACAAACGGCCGACGGCCGACAGGTTCGTCGAGATAACGCTGTCCCACTCTTCATCCTTCATGCGCATGGCCAGCTGGTCTTGCGTGATGCCCGCATTGTTGACGAGGATCGACAGGCTGCCGTAGGTTTTCTGCACTTCATCGACGACTTGCGCGCAGCGCGCCGCATCGGTGACGTTCAGCACCAGGCCCTTGCCCGCCACGCCTTCGGCGGCCAGGTAATCGGTGATGGCTTGCGCGCCGCTTTCCGAGGTGGCGGTGCCGACCACGGTGGCGCCCTGTTTGCCCAGCTCAGTGGCGATGGCGCGGCCGATGCCGCGCGAGGCGCCCGTGACCAGCACGACTTGATTTGCTAAATTCATGAGTATCCTTAAAGATGGCTGACGGCAGTCACAGCTGCGCTGCCGTTTGCTGTTTACTTGAGCTGCGTCAAAATGCGTTCCAGCGAGGCCTGGTCGACGATGGCATCGCCCACCAGCACGGGATCGATGCGCTTGGCCAGGCCCATCAGTACCTTGCCCGGACCGCATTCGATCACTTGCGTGATGCCGTCCGCTGCAACCTTTTGCATGGTTTCCACCCAGCGCACGGGGCTCGCTGCCTGGCGCACCAGCGCATCCTTGATGCCGGCCACATCGTTGACGATGGCCACGTCGACGTTGTTGATCAGCGCGATTTGCGGCGCGGCGAACGTCAGGCCGGCCATGTATTCGCGCAAGCGGTCCGATGCGGGTTTCAGCAGCGACGAGTGGAATGGTGCCGAAACGGGCAGCTTCATCGCGCGCTTGGCGCCCTTGGCCTTGGCCAGTTCGCAGGCGCGCTCGACGGCAGCCGTATGGCCGGCGATGACAACTTGCGCTGGCGCATTGAAATTGACGGGCTCGACCACCAGGGCCGGATTTTCCGCCGCCGCTTCCGCGCAGGCGGCGCGCACGTCGTCGTCAGACAGGCCCAGCACGACAGCCATCGTGCCCTGCCCCACGGGCACGGCTTCCTGCATCGCTTGCGCGCGGAAACGCACGAGCGGCACGGCGTCCTTGAACGAGATGACGCCGGCGGCGACCAGCGCCGAGTATTCACCGAGACTATGACCGGCCACGACCGTCGGCACGGGGCCGCCCGCTGCCAGCCAGGCGCGGTAGAAGGCCACGGCCGCCGTCAGCATCACCGGTTGCGTGTTGGTGGTCAGATCCAGCTCTTCCTTCGGACCTTCGGCGATCAGCTTGCCCAGGTCGAATTGCAGGGCGTCCGACGCTTCGGCCACCGTATCGGCCACCACGCGGTTGCCGGCGAAGCCGTCGAGCATCGCAATCGCTTGCGAGCCTTGGCCTGGGAAAACAAATGCAAATTGTGTCATGGTGACTCCGTTTTTAATATTGTTGCGGGATTACATGCGCGCCAGCACGGCGCCCCAGGTAAAGCCGCCGCCCACGCCTTCCATCATGACGTTGTCGCCCTTCTTGACTCTGCCATCGCGCACGGCGATGTCGAGCGCCAGCGGGATCGAGGCGGCAGAGGTGTTGCCATGCTGATCCACCGTAACGACCATCTTGTCCAGCGGCAAGCCGAGTTTCTTGGCCGTGCTGTTCATGATGCGGATGTTCGCCTGGTGCGGGATCAGCCAGTCGATCTGGTCCGACGTCATATTGGCGTGCGCCAATGCTTCATGCGCGACCTTTTCCAGCACGGAGACGGCCAGCTTGAACACGGCCGGACCATCCATGTACAGGAAGGCGCTGCCGGCCAGCGCACCGCCGGCCAGGCTGCCCGGCACGCTGAGGATGTCCGAGTGGCGGCCATCCGCGTGCAGTTTGGTGGCCAGGATGCCCGGCTCTTTCGACGCCGTCATGACGATGGCGCCGGCGCCGTCGCCGAACAGCACGCAGGTGCCGCGGTCGTCGAAATTGAGGATGCGCGAAAACACTTCGGCGCCGATCACCAGCACGTTTTTATGCATGCCCGACTGGATGAAGCTGTCGGCCGTGGCCACTGCATAGACAAAACCGCTGCAGACGGCTTGCACGTCGACGGCGGCGCAGTTGTTCGTGATGCCCAGCTTGTTTTGCACGATGCAGGCGGTGCTGGGGAAGCTGCCGAAGAAATCGGGGGTCGAGCTGGCGACGATGATCAGGTCCAGGTCGTTGCCGCTCAAACCAGCCATCTCCAGGGCCTTTTTGGCCGCTTCCACGCCCAGGTCCGAGGAGTTTTGCATGGGTGCCGCGTAATGGCGCGCCGAGATGCCGCTGCGCGAGACGATCCATTCATCCGACGTCTCGATGCCCTTGGCGGCGAGCTGTTCGGTCAAATCCTGGTTGGTGACGCGTTTCTCCGGCAGATAGCTGCCGGTACCGATAATTTTGCTGTAAGTTTTGCTAAAAACAGTCATGCAAGTACCCGTCCACTAAATGGTAGAGCTTGTTGAAGTAGGTTCGTCCGGTACTGGCGTGCGCGGCATCAGCTCGGCGATCAGGCTGGCCAGGTGTGCTTGCACGTCATTTTTTGCCGCATCAAAGGCGCGGCGCAAGGCCCATTCAAACGAATAGGCATCGGCGCTGCCATGGCTCTTGAAGACGAGGCCACGCAAGCCCAGCAGGCTGGCGCCGTTGTAACGCGATGGATTCAAACGGTTGCCGATGGCTTTCAGGGCCCCGCGGGCGATCAGCGCGCCCAGCATGGTGATCGGGTTGCGCTTGAATTCGGTAGTCAGCACGTCCTTCATGAGGCGCGCCAGGCCCTCGATGGCTTTCAGGGTGACATTGCCGACAAAACCGTCGCAGACGACGATATCGGTCGTGCCCTTGAAGATATCGTTGCCTTCCACGTTGCCGTAGAAGTTCAGCGCACCACGCTCGTGGTCGGCCTGCAGCAGCTTCGAGGTGAGTTTCACCACTTCATTGCCCTTGATATCTTCCGTGCCCACGTTCAGCAAGCCGATCGTCGGGCGGGCGATGCCTTCCATGGCGGACACCAGCACGGAACCCATGATGGCGAACTGGTGCAAGTGATGCGGTTCGCAATCGACGTTCGCGCCCAAGTCCAGCATGTAGGTGGGGCCATTCTTTTGATTCGGCAAGATGCTGCAAATGGCCGGGCGGTCGACGCCGGACATGGTTTTCAAGACATAGCGCGACACGGCCATCAGGGCTGCCGTATTACCGGCGGAAACGGAGGCTTGCGCCGCGCCGCTCTTGACCTGTTCGATGGCCACGCGCATGGAGGAATCCTTCTTGCGGCGCAGGGCCACTTCCAGGGGATCGTCCATGGTAACTTGTTCGGAGGCATGCAATACCGTCAGGCGCGGATGCGTGTCGGCTTTATGTTTTTTCAGTTCGGCACGGATCACGTCTTCCAATCCAACAAGGATCAGTTCGGCTTCAGGCTCATGTTTTACGAAGGAAATTGCTGCGGGGATAGTGACTGAGGGACCGTGATCTCCGCCCATGCAGTCGATAGAAATTTTGATTGTCATTTGTGTTGATTCAATACCGCTGCGGGCGTGCGGCAAGATGTGAATCGGACTGGAGCATATGCAGGGCGCAGCATGTCATGCACCGCCTGAGCAAGCTTGATTCAAAATGACGGGTGCGCAAGATGAATTGCAGCCGATAAAAAAGAAGAAGCGGCGCCACGCCGAATAACCACGCAACACCGCTTTCATCTTACCCAACAAAAACGTCGATTACTCGTCGTTTTTGGTCTTCAACACTTTACGGCCACGATAAAAGCCGTTAGGGCTGATATGGTGACGCATGTGTGTTTCGCCGGTAACTGGCTCGACGCTCAATTGCGGCGCGACCAGGAAGTCGTGCGAACGGTGCATGCCGCGCTTGGAAGGGGTTTTCTTGTTCTGTTGAACTGCCATGATGACTCCTAATACATAAGTTCTAAAATTTTAGCACAATCGATTGGCAAATACATGCGAATCGAGTATCCCAGCGGCAAAGACTACCCGAAAATAGCCCGGACCGACATCGTTTATTACAACTACATTTCACTACACTTGCCATACTCGATTACAACACGCGTTTGACACGTCCTTTGATGGGGAAAACCCCTTTACTACTTTATTCTGGCTTCAAGTCCTTCAGTGCCGCAAACGGCGACTTCTTTTCAGTCTTGAGAGCATCGAGCTGCGCCGTATCGGGGCAGACGTCGTGTTTGGGTACCTGCGGCAGGGCCAGCAAGGCTTCATCTTCGATCAGGGCCGCGGCATCCATGCTGCGGCTGCCAACGATCACGTCGATCGATTCATCGTTGATGATTTCTTCGATCTCGTCCGCGTGCTCGTCATCCTTGCCCAGCATCAGAGTGGTCGTCGAATCAATTGCGTAAGCATACGGAGTCAGGCAGCGCTGGCAAACCAGCTGAACGGTGCCGTTGACCGACAAGGTCAGTTGTGGGTAGCCCAGCTTGCTGGTGCCGCCGACGATCTTCCAGGCGATGTCGCCGGAAGCATCTGCACAATCCTTGGTCAACCGGGTCATTTCAGCGACAGGAGTTACACCCTCGCGGCTCCCGCTGATACGACAAAAATCAAAGGCGTCGATCACAAAAGCATTCATTGGTAGAAAATTTCCCCGGAAAACCTGCGATAATAACAGGGTTTTGAGCACCGAGTCAAAGGCTAAGCATCTTTTTTGACGCAATTATTGCCATAAACATGACAGTTTCATCAACACCGCCATGCCGCATGGAGTCTCAGTTATGGGCTCTGCGCCCTGGAACCACGTGACATTCCATTGACATCGACCAGCGCGGCCATGCCGGCCGCCATCCACTACCGAATGATACCAACTTCCGCCCCATTGCGCTTGATTCTTGCATCGAGTTCGACCTACCGCAAGGAATTGCTGCAACGCTTGCGCCTGCCTTTCGAGGTGGCCGTGCCCGACCTCGACGAAAGCCCCCTGCCAGGCGAAAGCCCCAGCGCCACGGCCCTGCGCCTGGCCCAGGCCAAGGCGCAAGCCGTGCTCGACCGCTACCCCGGCAGCCTCGTCATCGGCTCCGACCAGGTCGCCACCCTGGACGGCGCGCAGATCGGCAAGCCCGGCAACCACGCCAACGCTCTGCTGCAACTGCAAACCATGCGCGGGCGCCAGACCGTGTTCCACACGGCACTGTGCCTGCTCGACGGCCGCCAGTCGCCCGCCGTGGCGCAAGTGGAAGACGTCCAGACCCGCGTCACCGTGCGCGACTTGCCCGACGCCGAGCTGGACGCCTACCTGCACATCGAGCAACCATATGACTGCGCCGGCAGCGCCAAGAACGAGGGCCTGGGCATCGCCCTGCTCGAACGCATCGATAGCACCGACCCGACCGCCCTGACCGGCTTGCCGCTGATCGCCCTCACCGGCATGCTGCGCAAGGCTGGCGTCACGTTTTTCACTCTTTAATGTATCGACAATAACAATATGACCGGCACCCTGTACCTGATTCCCAACCACCTCGGCCTCTCCGACAGCCCGGCCGACCCGCTGGCCCACATCATTCCCGAGCAAGTACGGCAAATCACGTCGCAGCTCGATTATTTCGTTGCGGAAAACGCCAAGACGGCGCGCGCCTTTTTGAAATTGATCGGCAACCAGCATCCGCTGGCCAAGCCGCTGCAGGAAATCACGATTTCCGAACTCAACGTCAATACCCCGGCGCAAGCGCTGGCGGGCTTGCTGGCGCCGCTGCTGGCGGGACGCGATGCGGGCCTTGTCTCGGAAGCGGGCGTGCCCGCCGTGGCCGACCCCGGCGCCGACCTGGTGCGTCTGGCGCATCAGCACGGCATCAAAGTGCGCCCGCTGGTGGGCCCGTCGTCGATCTTGCTGGCCGTGATGGCCAGCGGCTTGAACGGCCAGAGCTTTGCCTTCAACGGCTACCTGCCCACGGACGCGGCCCTGCGCGCCAAGCGCATCAAGGAACTGGAAGTGCGTTCGCGCACGGAAAAGCAGACCCAGCTGTTCATCGAAACGCCGTACCGCAACGCCGCCATGCTCGAAGCGCTGATCGCGCAATGCGCGCCATCGACCCTGATCTGCGTCGCCACCGACCTGAGCCTGGACACGGAAAGCGTACAGACGTGGAATGGGGGCCAGTGGAAGAAACAATTGGCGGCAGGCAAGTCGCCGGACTTCCACAAGAAACCGACTGTGTTCTTGCTGCTGGGACAGTAATCCTTCCCCCATAAAAAACGCCACGGTCGACTGCACCGTGGCGTTTGCATTACTTCACTACGACAGTCATTACACGCGCCGCGTCCCGGTATTTCTCTGTCCGCCCTTGCCCGTTTCCAATACGAACTTCGCGCCATCGTCGCGGCCCAACACTTTGACCAGGTAGGGCATGACTTCGCGCAGCATCGGCTCCAGCGTGTATGGCGGGTTCAAGATGAACATGCCGCTGCTGTGCAAGCCGAAGCCGTCCGGCGACGGCGTGTTGACAGTGAGGGTCACGTGCAGCCAGTCCGAGCTGGGAAGCTGCTTGAGCTTGTCGGCGAACTGGCGCGATTCCATGCGCTGCAGCACCGGGTACCAGACGGCGTAGATGCCCGACGGGAAGCGCACGAGCGCGTCGGCCAGGGTGTCCTTGACCTTGCGGTAATCCATCTTGTCTTCATATGGCGGGTCGATCAGCACCAGCGCGCGGCGCGATGGCGGCGGCAGCAGGGCTTTCAGGCTCTGGAAGCCGTCCGCCTTGGTGATGAGCACGCGCTTGCCGCGCACGGTCGGACGCTCGCCCTGGGCCAGCGCATGCGCCTCGACCTTGCGGAAGTTGTCGGCCAGAATCTTGGCATCGGCTGGATGCAGCTCGAACAGGCGCAGACGGTCTTGCTCGCGGCTGACCTTGTCGGCGCAGTACGGCGAACCCGGGTAGTAGCGCATCTTGCCGCTCGGATTCATTTCCTTGATCAGTTTCATGTACTCGGCCAGCGAGGCCGGCAGGTCCGTGCGGTCCCACAGGGGCGCGATGCCCGTTTCGTATTCCGCGTTTTTCGAGGCATAGCCGCCGTCGAGCGCATACACGCCCGCGCCGGAGTGGGTATCGATATAACTATAGGCGGTATCTTTTTGATTCAGATATTGCAACAACTGAATCTGCACATAATGCTTCAACACATCGGCGTGATTACCCGCGTGAAAGGCGTGGCGGTAACTCAACATAAGCTGGCTAATTCCATAATAAAAATAAACAAAGGCGGGAGCGCTGACACCGGGCAGGGCATGAAAACAGACTGGAGGGGTCAGGCTGCGGGGCCAGGAAACAGCATGGACCAGCGTAATCAGCGCGCAATTTCCAGCATTATCCACCAGAAAGGGCGATTGCATCAAAAAACACCCATAAACAAGCTCATGCATCCTTGGGACCGAGGGCGCCGGGCGCGGTAGAATACGCGCATCGGGCGCCCCGCGCCCATCCGCCCACTAATAGATACGAGCATGCACAGCCTGACCCTCACGACCGATAACCGCGCCGACGTCGCGGCAGCCCTGGCCGGCCCACGCTGGACCGTGGCCTGCCTGTGCGCGCTGTGGTGCGGCACTTGCGGCAGCTACCGCGCCACGTTCGAGGAACTGGCCACGCGCCATCCGGACACCGTCTTCGTCTGGGTCGACATCGAAGACCAGGCCGACGTGGTTGGCGACCTCGACATTGACAACTTCCCCACCCTGCTGATCCAGCACGAGGACCATGTCGCCTTCTTCGGCACGGTGCTGCCCGACGGCGGCCTGGCACACCGCATGGTGCAGGCGCAGCAGGCGCTCAGCACCGAGGAACTGGCGGCGCTGGCCGGCAGCACGCAGGAACGGCGCGACTGGCAGCGCGACTGCAATCTGCGTCAGTTACTGGCCGCCACCCTGGCAGAATAAAAGTCACGCCAGCCGCAGCGGCAGGCTGCGCAGCCTTTTCCCCGTCAGACTGAACACGGCGCTGGCGACGGCCGGCGCGATCGGCGGCGTACCGGGCTCGCCCACGCCTTCGGGGTGTTCCGCGCTGGCGATGATGATGGTTTCGACATGCGGCGCCTGGCCCATGCGCAGCGCGGGATAGTCGTGGAAGTTGCCCTGCTCGACTTTGCCCTCCTTGAAGGTGATCTCGCCGCCCAGCGCCGCCGACAGGCCGAACAGCACGGCCGACTCCATCTGCTGGGCGATGATGTTCGGATTGACGGCGATGCCGCAATCGATGGCGCACACCACGCGCTGCACGCGAATTTCCCCGTTTTCCACGGACACTTGCGCCACTTGCGCAACGATGCTGCCGAACGACTGGTGCAAGGCCACGCCATGCGCATGGCCGTGCGGCGGAGTGCCTGCCCTGGCGACGGCCGCGTCGAGCACGGCCAGATGGCGCGGATGTTTCACCAGCATGGCGCGGCGGAAGGCGACGCCGTCCTGCCCCGCCGCGTGCGCCAGTTCGTCAATAAAACTTTCCTTAAAGAACGCGTTGTGCGAATGCCCCACCGAGCGCCAGTAGCCGACCGGCACGGCGCTGTCGGCGATCACGTGGGCGATGCGCTGGTTGGCGATTTCATACGGCATGTCGAATTCGCCTTCGGCCGTGGTCTTGTCCGGGCCCGCACCGGGCAAGCCGAAATTACGCTGCAAAAACTGGTGCGTGATGGAAGCGCTGACGGATTTATTGTCCCAGGAAGCGATGCGGCCATGCTCGTCGAGGCGCGCCGCAAAGCGGGCCAGCGCGGCGGGACGGTACATATCGTGCCTGGTATCCTGCTCGCGCGTCCACACCAGCTGCACCGGCGCGCCATCGCACTGCAGCGCGATGGCCACGGCTTGCGCGACCATATCCACTTCCAGGCGGCGGCCGAATCCACCGCCGAGCAGCAGCACCTCGATGCTGACGTCTTTCGCGTCGACGCCGGCCACTTTCGCCGCCACGTCGACGGCGATGCCGGGCGCCTGCGTCGAGACCCACAGCATCACCTTGCCATTTTTCACCTGCGCGGTGCAGTTGACGGGCTCCATGGCGGCGTGCGCGAGGAACGGGGCGCGATACTCGGCCTTGATGCTGCGCAAACCCTGCACCGCCTTGCCTTCCACCTCGCCGCTGGCGTGGTAGGCATAACCGGCTTCACCATCGAGCAGGCGGGCAAATTCCGCGTAGACGTCGGCACTGGACAAGTTCGCTTGCGGGCCAGCCTTCCACTGCGTCGGCAAGGCAGCCGCCGCCTGTTTGGCACGCCACCAGGTGTCGGCCACCACGGCGGCGCACGAGACGCTGCGCTGGGCCAGCTGCGGCGTCAGGTCCAGCACCTGTTTCACGCCGGGCATGGCGAGGATGGGCGCCGCGTCGAACGCGGACAAGGTATCGCCGAGGCGCGGCGGCAGATGCAGGGCCGCGTACAGCATGCCGGGCGGGCGCGCGTCGATGCCGAAACGCGCGCTGCCATTGACTTTCGATGGCGTGTCGCGGCGCGGCGCCGGCTGGCCGATCAGTTTGAAGTCCTGAGGCAGTTTCAGCACGGGCGTGCCGGGGGCTATGCCGGCGGCGCGCTGCGCCAGGCTGGCGTAGCTGGCGCGCCGTCCGTCCGGGTGCAGCACTTCGCCATTTTCCGTGCGGCATTGCGCGGCCGGCACCTGCCACAACGCGGCAGCAGCGCCCACCAGCATGGCACGGGCCGAAGCGCCCGCCTCGCGCATGGGGCCCCAGCCATCCTTCACGCTGGACGAACCGCCCGTGACGATCACGCCCAGTTCGCGCGCCGCCTTGGCCACCGTCCATTGCGCCAGCGCTTTGACGCGTCCGTGGTCGTCCGGGTGGAAAGGCAAGCCATCCGCAAGCATGGCCACATTGCCGAAGATTTTATCCATGGGCGCCTGGATCAGCTTGACGCTGGCCAGCGACACGTCGAGTTCCTCGGCCACCAGCATCGGCAAGGCCGTGTGCACGCCCTGCCCCATCTCGCTGCGCGGCATGGCCAGGATCACGCTGCCGTCGCTTTGAACGGCCAGCCAGCCGTTCAGCGCCACGGCGCCATCGGCCACCGGCAGCGGCGCGCTGCCCTGCAGACGCTGGCGCGGCGGCAGCACGCCCCAGCCCAGCACCAGGGCGCCCACGCCGGCCACGCCGAGGCCCAGGCCGCCGAGCAGGAAACGGCGGCGCGAGGTGTTTTTTTCTGCGGCCATGGGATACCCTTATTAGTTAGTGATCGATCCAGCGCTCAAGCATATCCTGTGCCAGCACCGGGCGGCTATAAAAATAACCTTGCGCCAGCTTGCAGCCATGGCGCAGCAGGAAAGCGGCCTGCTCTTCCGTCTCCACACCCTCGGCGATCACCGACAAGTGCATGCTCTTGCCCAGCTGGATGATGGCAATCGCAATCGCTTCATCGTTGACGTCCGTCGAGATATCCTTGATGAAGGAGCGGTCGATCTTCAGGGTCTGCACGGGCAGCTGTTTCAGGTACGCGAGCGAGGAGTAGCCGGTGCCGAAGTCGTCGATGGCCAGTCCCACGCCGATGGCGTGCAGATCGTTGATGAAACCGAGCGCGTCGCCCGTATTCATGATCACCGATTCCGTCACTTCCAGCTGCAGGCGCTGCGGCTCCAGGCCTGTCTCCTTCAGAATATCGGCCACCATGCCGGCGATGCTGCCCCGCTCGAACTGTTTCACGGACAGGTTGACGGCCATCTTCGGCACGCGCAAGCCCTGCGCCTCCCAGCGCACCATCTGGCGGCAGGCTTCGTCGAGCACCCATTTGCCCAGCTGGTTGATGAAACCGCTGTCCTCGGCCAGCGGGATGAAGCGCACCGGCGGCACCAGGCCCAGTTCCGGGTGATTCCAGCGCACCAGCGCCTCCACGCCGACCAGGCGGCCCGTGTCGATTTCCACCTGCGGCTGGTAATTGAGGAACATCTCGTTCTTTTCCAGCGAGCGGCGCAAAAAGGTTTCCAGGCGCAGGCGCTCGACACCTTCGCCCGTCATCGACGGCGCATAGAAGCGGTAGCCGTTGCGCCCGCGCGCTTTGGCCTGGTACATGGCCACGTCGGCATTGCGGATCAGCATGTTCAAGTCCAGCGCGTCATCCGGATACAGGCTGATGCCCACGCTGCACGTAACGAACAGTTCGTGGCCGGCCACCGTGAACGGCTGGTCGAACATGGTCATCAGTTTTTCCGCCACCTGCGTGGCGCCATACTCGCCGTCGACGCGCTCGAGCAGGACGATGAATTCATCGCCGCCCAGGCGCGCCAACGTATCTCCTTCGCGCAGGCGGGCCGCCAGCTGGCCGGCCACCTTTTGCAGCAATTCGTCGCCCACATGGTGGCCCAGCGTGTCGTTGACGTTCTTGAAACGGTCCAGGTCGATGAACAGCACGGCCAGCTGCTCCTGGTCGCGCGCGGCGCGCAGCAAGGCGTGCTGCAGGCGGTCGTGGAACAGCAGCCGGTTCGGCAGTGCCGTCAGCGGATCGTGGTGCGCCATGTAGTCGAGCTTTTCCTGCGATTCCTTGAGCAGGGTGATATCGCTGAACACGCCCACATAATGCGTGGTGACGCCCTGCGTGTCGCGCACGGCGCTGATGGTCAGCCACTCCAGGTAGATGTCGCCGTTCTTACGCTGGTGCCAGATCTCGCCGCGCCAGAAACCGCTGGCCTTCAGCTCGTCCCACATGGCCTGGTAGAACGCAGCGTCGTGGCGCTGCGAACGCGTCAGCGACGAGTGCCGCCCCAGCGCCTCGGCTTCATGGTAGCCCGTGATCTGCGTGAAGGCCGGGTTGACGGCGACGATGATGCCGGTGGGATCGACCACCATCACGCCGTCGGCGATATGTTCCAGCACGGTAGCCGACAAACGCAGTTTTTCCTCGGCTTCCTTGCGCGCCGTGATGTCGGCATACACCCAGATGCTGCCGTCGTTGGGGTGCAGCGGATCGAGCGCGCAGCCGCTGACCAGGGCCCAGAACAGGCTGCCGTCGCGGCGCTGGTACTGGCGCTCCTCGCTGAAGTCACCGCCCAGGGCCAGCGCCGGATACTGGCGTTCGCCCGCGTCCTCGAAATCATACGCACTGGTAAACACGATGGCCGTCGAACTGCCCGTCATCTCGGCATGGTCGTAGCCGAACAGTTCCTCGCAGCGGCGGTTAACGGAAATGATGCGGCGGTGGCGCACGAACATCACGCCGAACATCACATTGTCGAGAATCGCGCTCTGTTCCGTCAGCAGTGCTTCGATGCGCATCTCGTGGTGCTTGCGCTGGCTGATGTCGGCAATGATGCCGTCGACCCAGACGACGCCCTGCTCACCGGCCTGCGGCTGGCCATTTTCGGCCACCCAGCGCTCGATGCCGAAGGCGTCGATGATGCGGTATTCCAGCGCATACGGCCGCACTCCAAGCACCGCCTGGCGCACGGCGCGGCGGTGCTCGCGGCGGTCTTCCGGGCAGATCAGGTCAGCCCAGGCGTGCGTGCTGCCGCGCATGAACTGGCGCGCCGAATAACCGGCGATGTCTTCGATGGCATCGCTGACGAAATCAATGGGCCCGTCGGGCCGGTAGCGGAAGACGGCGCCTGGCACCTGCGTGACGATGGTGCGGAAGCGCTCTTCGCGCTGCCCCACATCCTCGAACAGCTGGCGAATGGCCGCGCGCATTTGCTCGAGCTGGGCCGTCAGGCGACCCAGCTCGTCATTGCTGTGCGAGGCCAGCGGCGTGTCAAAATCGCCGTGCGACAGGCGGTCGGAAAAGCGCGTCAGGCGGCGCAGGGGTTTCAACAGGCGGCGGTTCAGGAACAGCACGATCAGCGCCATCGACACGGCCAGTTGCGCCCCCAGCACGAAAATATACGATCGCTGCTTTTCGCGCAGCTCCTGCTGGCTGCGCGCATCGTCCATCTCGACGACGACATGGCCGATGCGTTCACCGCGCACGAGGATGACGCGCTCGGCGCGGTACAGATTGCCCACGGGCCGCTGCGGCGCCTGCAGGCGGATGAATTCCGTGTCGCCCTGCCCCAGCACTTTCACCAGCAGCACGGCGCGGTCGCGCATCACCGACTCGACCAGCGAGCGGGCCGATTCCGCATTCATGTTCCACAGCGATTCCTGCATGCCCAGCGCCAGGATGTCGGCATTGCGCTGCAAGGCTTCATTCAGACTGGTGCGCGCCGACTGGCGCTCATGCACGCCGACCAGCAGATAGCTGCCGAAGATGGCGGGCACGACCAGGCCGCCAAACACCACCAGCAGCAAGGCGCCATAGATCGACGAGCCGTACAGCACACGCAGGCTGGCGCGCAGGCGCTGATAGGGCGAATTAAACATGCGGCAACAGGGCAACAGGGATCAGGCAGGCGGTCATGGAGCTTTACAGGGGAATCCGGGTGATAAGGCGGGAAGAAACTTTTTCAGGAGCAATTATGCATGGAAAAAGCGGGGGAAGTCACCAATAAACACGCGCCAACGACGACCTGATGCCATATACACAGGGCTGAAAAGCCACACGCGGGCCGGCGAGCCCGGCCCGCGCCAGCAGAAAAACGCGCAGCTTGCTATCATCGCCCCACTTTACCTAGAGGAACCACCATGACCTTCTCCATCTATTCCGCTTCCATCCCCGTCTTCAAACAGATCCTGGGCAGCCTGGCCGCCATCTTGGACAAGGCGGAAACGCACGCGCAAGACAAGAAAATCGACCCGAACGCCCTGCTGCAATTCCGTTTGTTCCCGGACATGCTGCCCTTCGTGCGCCAGATCCAGATCGCCACCGACTTCGCCAAGGGCTGCGGCGCACGCCTGGCCGGCGTGGCCGTGCCACCATATGAAGACAGCGAACAGAGCTTTGCAGAGCTAAAAGCGCGCATCGTGAAAACCATCGCCTTCCTGGAAAGCTTGCCGCAAGCGGACATCGACGGCAGCGAAACGCGCGCCATCACCACCGGCAGCGGCGAAAAGACCAAGCACTTCACGGGCCAGACGTATCTGTTCCACTACGCGCTGCCGCACTTCTTCTTCCACGCGACGACGGCCTACGACATCCTGCGCCATAACGGCATTGAAGTCGGCAAGAAAGATTTTATTGGCAGCTATTAATAGTTGCCCCCAATAGTACCGGGGTCAGACCCTCAATGCCGTCCACACAAAAGTCATCGCTGACATGTGAGGGGGTCTGACCCCAGCAGTTGCAGTTGGGTTTGGCAACACAAACGTCAGGTATTCCTGCGCGGATACCCCTGCGCCAATATCCGCACCCACACCACTTCCTTCTCCTCATCCGTCATCGACACCCAGTGGGCCACTTCCACCACGCTGCGCCCGCAGCCGCGGCAGATTTCATCGAAAGTCGTCGAGCACACTGCCACGCAGGGCGTGTCTGGACGCGGCGGCAATTCCTTGTCACCCATCAGGATACCTTCGGCAAGCCGAGCTTTTCCCAGCCTTCGGTGCCCAGCGCTTCCAGCGTGGCGATATTCTTGTCAAAGATTTCCGACGCTTCCGGGAATGCCTCGACGGCGCGCGCTATGCTGTCTTCGCGCAACAGGTGCAGGGTCGGGTACGGCGAGCGGTTGGTGTAGTTGCTGATGTCGTCCTCGAACGTCTCGGCAAACTGGTAGTTCGGGTGGAAACTGGCTACTTGCAGTTCGCCGGCCAGGTGCATGTCTTCCACGGCCGCGTCGGCCACATCGAGAAACTCGTTGTAGTCGAGGAAATCGGTCAGGGTGTACGGATGGATCAGCAAGGTCGTGTCGATCTGCTCGGGCTCCGTGTCGGCCAGGGTTTGCAACTCGTCCATCAACATTGCCAGCAGATCTTCGGGATTGCTCGATTCGCACACCACATAGCGAATCTGTTTCTTGACGTGCACGGCCTTGGCGAACGGGCACAGGTTCAGGCCGATCACAGCTTTTTCTAGCCAGGCAACGGTATTGGCGATGATGACGGCGTTGTCGTCGTCGTGGCGCGGCGGGGTGTTCATATGCTTGACTCTCTATCAATATGGCGGCCGGCAGCTCAATGGCCGGCCAAAGCCAAATTGTACGCACTCTTTGCGCAGTCTCATACCGGACGGTCGCCAGGCTTGCGCCATCGTCCTCGCCATGTATGCTATAACAACGGCCGAATCACGCATCGGGCAAATTAAATTTGCAATAATGATAGCATTTTCGAATGGAAACTCAGCCACTTCCCACTTATTGCTACTACTTCTTGCTACGTATTGCCGCTTATTTCCTGTCATCATGCTGACATAATTCTTGACTCCGGCATGTGGATATACGTACACTCGCAGCTTGATCATGGGTCTGTCCGATGTTTCTCCGACGACAACAATGGAACACTATGCACGAAAACTCCTTTAAATCTACCGTCCTGGCGGCGTTGGCCCTGGCGCTTGCGCCCGCCCTCAGCCAGGCGTACGAAGCCGGTGTTGAGAGCGATAACGCGCCAGTCGCCGCCGCCACCGCACCGGCCTTGATCCCGATGACCGCCCAGGTCACGGCGAAACTCCCCACCCTCGACAACCGCCTGCAAAAGACCGACCGTCTGCTGAAAAACCTTAGCGACAATTCCGATCCGCTGCGCGAAGCCGACGTCTGGGGCCGCATCCGCAGCGGCTATGCGATTCCCGACATCAACAACCAGCTGGTAGCGAACCACGTCAACTGGTACGCCACACGCCCCGACTACATCGCCCGCACCACGGCGCGCGCCTCGCGCTACATCTTCCACGTGGTGCAGGAACTGGAAAAGCGCGGCATGCCGACGGAACTGGCCTTGCTGCCGTTCATCGAGTCCGCCTTCAACCCGCAAGCGTTCTCGAGCGCCAATGCGGCCGGCATGTGGCAATTCGTGCCCGCCACGGGGCGCGATTTCAACCTCAAGCAAAACATGTTCAAGGACGAGCGCCGCGGCGTGCTGGCCTCGACCGACGCGGCCCTGACGTATCTGCAGCGCCTGTATGACATGTTTGGCGACTGGCAACTGGCGCTGGCCGCCTACAACTGGGGCGAAGGCTCGGTGCAGCGCGCCATCAAGAAAAACCAGGCGCTGGGCAAGCCGACCGACTTCGAAAGCCTGGCCGACCTGATGCCGGCCGAAACGCGCAACTACGTGCCCAAACTGCAAGCGGTGAAAAACATCATCGCCAATCCGGCCCAGTTCGGCCTGACCCTGCCCGTGGTCGACAACCAGCCGTATTTCACGGCCATCGACAAGACCAGCGACATCGACATCACCGTTGCCGCCCAGCTGGCCGAGCTGTCGATGGATGAATTCAAGGCCTTGAATCCGCAATTTAACCGCCCCGTCATCATCGGCGGCGAAAAGACCAAGATTCTGTTGCCACAGGAAAACGCCGCCAAGTTCACTACCAACCTGGCGCAATGGGGCCATGCCTTGTCGAGCTGGACCACGCACAAGATCACCAATGCGCGCGAACGCATCGAAACCCTGGCGTCGAAATTCGGCACCACGGCCGACGTGCTGCGCCAGGCCAACAACATTCCCCAGCGCACCAGCCTGCGCGCTGGCTCCACCATCCTCGTGCCGAAGACTTCGGCCACGATGAACAAGGACATCACCCAGGAAATCGCCGACAGCGCCACCATGCTGCTGGAAGCGGACCGTCCGGAACGGGCCGCCAAGGCACTGCGCCGCGTCGCCAAGGGCGGCAAGGTGCAGGCCGCGCCAATTTCCCTGGTGAAACCGCGCATCCAGCGCGGCGGCGGCAACAGCCGGGCAAAAGCGCGTCACTGATCGCCTGAGTTGTATTGACGCACCTCACCGGCCGCCACAGCTTTGCTGTCGCGGCCGGTTGCACATCCGCCCACCCACCCAGACAGGAGTCGTCATGGCTTTCTTGCAAGGCAAAAAAATCCTCATCACGGGCCTGCTGTCGAACCGCTCCATCGCCTACGGCATCGCCAAGGCTTGCCACCGCGAAGGCGCGACCCTCGCCTTCACGTATGTGGGCGAGCGCTTCAAGGAACGCATCACGGAATTTGCGGCCGAATTCGGCAGCGAACTGGTCTTCGACTGTGACGTGTCCAGCGATGAACAGATCAGCGCCGTCTTCAGCGACCTGGCGCGCCACTGGGATCAATTGGACGGCCTGGTACACGCCATCGGCTTTGCGCCGCGCGAGGCGATTGCCGGCGACTTCCTTGACGGCCTGTCGCGCGACAGCTTCCGCATTGCGCATGACATTTCCGCCTACAGTTTTCCTGCCATGACCAAGGCCGCCCTGCCGCTGCTGCATCCGGGCGCCTCGGTCCTGACCCTGACCTACCTGGGCGCCGTGCGCGCCGTGCCCTATTACAACACCATGGGCCTGGCCAAGGCATCGCTGGAAGCATCCGTGCGCTACCTGGCTGAATCGCTGGGCCCGCGCGGCATCCGCGCCAACGGCATCTCCGCAGGCCCCATCAAGACCCTGGCCGCTTCCGGCATCAAGGATTTCAGCAAACTGCTGGGCTTTGTGGCAGAACACGCCCCGCTGCGCCGCAACGTCACCATCGAAGAGGTCGGCAACACGGCCGCCTTCTTGCTGTCCGATCTGGCCTCCGGTATCACGGGCGAGATTACCTACGTCGATGGCGGTTTTTCGCAAGTGATGGCCGTCAATCCCGAAGTAGAGTAATGCGGTGATGGTCGATATTTATCGGTTGTCACTTGACAACCGAAAAATATTAACCTACATTGGAGACACCACATGGCGCGCTCCTCGCATCCCAAGAAAGAAATCGAAGCGGCGCTGCGCCACGCGGAAAGCCAGGGCTGGAGAGTGGAAGTCGGTGGCAGTCATGCTTGGGGGAAAATCTCGCCCCTACAATGACGACGGCTGCCGCTGCGGCGAGTTTTGCATCGCCTGCATCTGGAGCACGCCAAAGAATCCCGGCAACCACGCGCGGGCGATCCGGCGAGTGGTCGACAATTGCGCTTTGAATAAACTGATGCACGACTGCATGCAACGCAAACCCAGGGGGTAACAATTATGGATTACATCTTTACTCTCAAGTACCGCCTGCCCGACCACGTAACCGACCTCGACGCGCTGGCCGAGCGCCTGGGCAGCGGCGGTTGCGACGACGCCCTGGTCGGCATCGGGCAAGCGGGACGCCTGGCGCTGGAATTCACGCGCGAGGCCAGCAATGCCAACGAAGCGCTGCTGAGCGCCCTGGCCGACGTCAAAGCCATCGTGCCCGAAGCCGAGCTGGTCGAGGCCGCGCCCGACTTCGTGGGTCTGACCGACGTGGCGCAGGTACTGGGCCTGTCCCGGCAAAACCTGCACAAGCTGATGAGCAAACACCGCCACAGCTTCCCCATGCCCGTGCATGAGGGCAGCGCCAGCATCTGGCACCTGGCCGACGTGCTGGCATGGCTGCATGCCAAGGGCACATATCAGCTGGAACCCAGCCTGACCGAACTGGCGCAGCTAACCCGGCAAATCAACCTGGCCAGGGAAACGGCACAAGCAACCCAGCTGCCCGCCGACATCGTGGCCATGCTCAATTAAATCAACGAAAACTACGTATTCTTACTTATTTCACATAGGAAACATGTTCAAAACGTGGTAGGACTGTCGTTTCTTCCCATTTAGACCGTGCAAAACGACGGCAAATACGGTATAGTGTCGTTGTGCGCTGCAATATGTTCGCTTGAAGCGATGGCAACACCGCAGTAACATGCAATTACAAACTTAGCAGCTTCGCAAGCCTTAGCGCATCCACAGGATGCCGCTTATAAAGCCCTCCCGCCTTGTGTGTCGCACCTGACACCGTCCCGGCGCAAAGCTTTTGTGCCGAAATTTCTTTCTAGTTGAGTCATTTCGTTTTGGTTGGCGTTGCTATTTTGCGTTCTGCTTTTTGCAAGAACGCTGATTTTTACGAAAGAAAAGAATGACATTTGAATCCTTAGGCCTGCATCCGTCCATCATCGCCGCTCTGACCGAATCGGGCTACACCGCGCCAACCGCGGTACAGTCGCAAGCGATTCCAGCCGCGATCGAAGGCCGTGACCTGCTGGTCTCGTCGCAGACCGGTTCGGGCAAGACGGCAGCTTTCATGCTGCCATCGTTGCACAAACTGGCCAGCGCCGAACAAAGCGCCGCCGGCAAGACGCCTAACCAGGAAATGCAAGCATCGCGCGCCCGCGGCGAGCGTCCACGCTTCAAGGCTGCCCAGCCAAAAATGCTGGTGCTGACGCCAACGCGCGAACTGGCCCTGCAAGTGACCACCAACACCGACAAGTACAGCACCGGCATCCGCCGCATCAAGGCTGTGTCGATCCTGGGTGGCATGCCTTATCCTAAACAGATGCAATTGCTGGCCAAGAATCCTGAGATTCTGGTCGCCACCCCTGGCCGTCTGATCGACCACATGGACTCGGGCAAGATCGACTTCTCGCAACTGGAAATCCTGGTGCTGGACGAAGCCGACCGCATGCTGGACATGGGTTTCATCGACGACATCGAAAAAATCGTGGACGCGACGCCAGAAGGCCGTCAAACCATGCTGTTCTCGGCAACGCTGGACGGCGTGGTTGGCAACATGGCCCGCCGCATCACGAAAAACCCGCTGGTCATCCAGATCGCCGGTTCGTCGAACAAGCATGAAAACATCACCCAGCGCGTCCACTTCGTCGACGATCTGTCGCACAAGAATCGCCTGCTGGACCACCTGCTGCGCGACGAATCGCTGGACCAGGCAGTTGTATTTACCGCCACCAAGCGTGACGCCGACACCATCGCCGACCGTCTGAACATCGCCGGTTTCTCCGCTGCCGCCTTGCACGGCGACATGCATCAGGGCGCGCGTAACCGCACCCTGGACGGCATGCGTCGCGGCCAGGTCAAAGTACTGGTCGCCACCGACGTTGCCGCGCGCGG
The DNA here is from genome assembly GCF_002813325.1 of Janthinobacterium sp. 64. Taxonomy (NCBI): domain Bacteria; kingdom Pseudomonadati; phylum Pseudomonadota; class Betaproteobacteria; order Burkholderiales; family Oxalobacteraceae; genus Janthinobacterium; species Janthinobacterium sp. 64. Next base: position 1,751,253 of record NZ_PHUG01000001.1, read on the forward strand.
CATCGACGTACCGACGATCACCCACGTGTTCAACTACGATCTGCCGAAGTTCCCGGAAGACTACGTCCACCGCATCGGCCGTACCGGCCGCGCTGGCCGCAATGGCCTGGCCATCTCGCTGGTGAACCACGCTGAAGGCATGAACGTCAAGCGCATCGAACGCTTCACCAAGCAATTGATCCCGGTCAATGTCATCGAAGGTTTCGAGCCTAAGAAAACGGCGTCGGCACCACGTTCGAGCGCCCGTCCAGGCGGCTGGAAACCAGGCGACAACCGTGGCGGCGCGAAGCCAGCGCAACGCACGTTCAGCAAGCCAGGCGCACCACGCAAAGACGGCGCACCTAGCACCGGCGGCGGCTACAAGGGTTCCAACCCGCGCAGCACCGACGGCGCACGCCGCAGCTACGGCGACCGTTAATCACGGCGCCATGCCGCCAACAGGCGGCAGGCAATAAAAAAACGGCCACCAGATCACTCTGGTGGCCGTTTTTTCATGTCCGCTGCATTTATTTCTTTGACACCTTCTGGCGCGACAGCTTGCGCAGCTTGGCTTGCTCGAAGCGCACCTGCTGCTCCGGCGTTTCCAGCGCCAGCGGCGGCACGGCCACGGGCTTGCGGTTGGCGTCCACGGCCACCATCGTGAAATAGCAGCTGTTGGCGTGGCGCACCAGGCGCTGCTGGATGTTTTCCGTCACCACGCGGATGCCCACTTCCATCGAGGTCGTGCCCGTGTAATTGATCGAGGCGAGGAACGTCACCAGCTCACCGACGTGGATAGGCTGCAAGAACATCACCTGGTCCACCGACAAGGTCACCACATAGCTGCCCGAATAGCGGCTGGCGCAGGCGTAGGCGACGCTGTCGAGGTATTTCAGGATGGTGCCGCCGTGCACATTGCCGGAAAAGTTGGCCATATCGGGCGTCATCAGGACCGTCATCGTCAGTTCGTGGGCCGACCAGTTCATCGCGCTGTCCAAAGTGTTCTCCAAGGGGAATTAAAAGTGAGGGAAGATGTGAAAACCGGCCCCAGGGGCCGGTTGTGAGCCTTAAAGACCCAGGGTGTCGATGTCGGCCAGCGAGTCGCGGCCCTTGTCGGAAATGTCGTGCCCCTCGCCTTCGGCGCGCGCCACGATGTGGGCTTTCTTGCCCAGGAAGTAAGCCACTTCCGTATCCAGTTTGGTCAATGGATCGGCAGCGACGGCGCGCAAGCCCATGATGCAGCGGCGCAGGAACAGCAGTTGTTGTGCCTTATCCGTGATGGACAGACGGCCATCGCGTGCATAGCTGAGCAGCTTCAGGCCGGACAGGCGCTTGGCATTGCGGGCAACGCAAGCACTGGGGCGCTCGGTCTTGATGCCGCGTGCAACTTGCTCCAGCGCGTCATATTCATCGGTTGTTAATTTCTCGTTCTTCATTACTTTTCCATAAAAGGCCAGGTGTTCGGCCCCCATGGTACGCGCCCCGCTGCGCATCGGCAACAGGCAACGTGATTCAGTCGCCCTCCACCCCACGGATGGCGTACTGAAAATGCGCGTGGAGCGCGCTTATTTGTAGCTGCGCAGCAGCAGCCACGCCAGGCCGCAGCCAGCCACGGCGCCCGCCAATACCAGCGCTGCGAGGTTTTTGCTGGTGATCACAGGGCGCCGGCCCAGGTAGATTTTGTTATGCAAGGAATTGCCCATGATGGTCTCCTGTACAAGAATTTTTATGATGTCTCATTATAAGAACAGAATCGTGACGGCCACATGACACACAGCAGTTAGCGCTTGATTTATATCCACTCGGCAATGTTTATTGGCATTTTTGTTGTTTAATTGGCGTGACGACCCCGCCGCCCGCACAATCCATTTCCGAAAAGAAAATAAGCGGCGCGCGGCAGTGGCCTCGGCGCTCAGGTGCGCGACGACTTGCTCAACGCATCTTGACGGGCGGCGGCGGCGGCGTCGGTTCCTCGACGGGCACGGGGTCCGTGTGCGGCGGCTGTTCCGGTGGCGGCATCAGCGGATCGCCTTCGGGTGGCGGCGGGATATCCGGTTCAGGCGTACTATGCGCACGCAGCGGGGCATGACGGGATGGTAGTTGCATGGTGGCCTCCTTTGCCCCACTCTAGCCGATGACAGGAAAGGCTGGCGCCCGCGAGCCGCGCCATGGCAGGGTAAAACGTCGATTTTTTTTACACAAGTACGAAAAACGGCATCCCTGTTTTCATAAGCTGTTGATTTCAAATGCAAATATCACATGGTACAAATTCTGCTTCAAGGGCGTATGAGGTTATCTGAGGCACTCGCCACAGTGACCTGGTCCGATCAACCCTCACGCTGAAGGAAATGCCATGAAAACGCTGTCCTCATTCCTGCGTCTCGCTCTCTCCGCGGCCACCATCGGCGCCGCGCTGATCAGTGCACCCGCACTCGCTGGTCCTTTGTTTACCGTCAACGAAGGTTCCGTCCCCGGTACCGCAGCCAATCAGGTGGTGGCCGACCGCATCAGCTTTGAATATCACGCGCGCGTCGAACAAACCATCGTTGGCGGTTTAGGTGGCGGCAACGACCCCTTCACTGAAACAGGCTTTCTGACCAAGGCCGCTTTCGGCAGCCCGAATGGCGGCAGCATTCCATCGCAACTGAACGCCCTCAATGGCTATGGCATGTATGGCCTGTTTACCATCACCGGCCAGGCCGATACGCTCGCTGGCGGGATCCACGCCAACTTTCAAACACTGACCATGACCTTGTACATCGACCCCAACCAGGACACGGCACTGTCGATCAGTAACGTGGCAGGCTCGCCGGTGAATGTGGGTGGTGTCTCCGGGGATGACTTTGCGATCGTGACCTACACGCTCGACGTGGGCGAAGCCCACATTTTCGCCGGCCTGGCCCAGGGCGACTTCAAGGCTTTGCTTAACGCCACATTGACGCCGCAAGGACAGTTGTTTTTCATCAACCCCAACCCGTTTTTCCCGCTGGAGTCCCTCAGCGGGAATACGAACAGCTTCATCGGCGGCAGCCTGACCGACAGTTTCGTTGCGATGGCCGATGGTGGCGGCCTGGAATTATTCCAGGCAGCAGTACCTGAACCAGGCACCATCGCCCTGCTCGGCATCGGCCTGTTTGGCCTGGGCATGACTGCGCGCCGCCAGCAAGGCGGGCAGCGCCAGCAAGGCGGGCAGCGCCAGGCTTGACATGCGATCATCCCACCTGAAAGCCGCTGATGTCCTCAGCGGCTTTTTTCGCTGCGGCAACCGGCAAACCCATGCCGTTCACGCAAGCGTTCTGCCGTTGGCCGGCGCCACCAGCAAATCGTGCAGCGGCCGGCGCAAAGAGCGCGCCTGGGCCGCCGGGCCGGCGCCGATGCGGCCAAGGAACACGGCCCGGTCGAACGCCGCCGCCCCCAACACGGCCTGGCATTGCACGGCCAGCTCCTGCGCCATTTCCTGCATGCCATCGGTGCGCGAAAAGGCCCGCCGTTCGCGCACATAGCGGGCAAAGATCAGCGGCGTCAGTTCCGGCTGCAACTGCAGGCCCAGCTGCGTGGCCGTCAGCCAGAAGCGCTGCATGGCCCTGCCCGCCGCCACATAATCGTCGATGTGGCGCGGCGGCGCCTCGGCCAGCAGCACGAAATGCGCAGCGCAATACAGGCCAGGCAGCAAGTCCATCTGCAGACGCGGGGCAATGGTGCCTCCCAGCCAGGTATTGAAAAAATCCACGCGGCGCCAGCTGTGCATGACCCAGCGCATCAGCCGCGCCGTCATCGGGTCCACGCCGAGCGCCTGTTCCGGGATGCGGTCGCTGCTGAAGCGCGCGCCCCACTCGATCACGTCGCGGTGTACCTTGTGCGCTTCGGGCATGGTCAGGCGCAGCTTCGCATTGTCGAACATCAGGCGCGCGCAGGCCAGGCGCATGCGCCCGCCTTCGAACCATTGCACGCTGTAGCCGGGTGGCAAGCTGGCCGCCAGCGCCGCCTTTTCGCTGGCGCGCAGACGGCGCGTGCTGAGCCGTCGCCGCTGCACGCTGCGCTGCGGCAGGAAGGCCGCCAGCGGGTCGGGCAGCATGCCGGGGCTGTCGAGCAAGCGCACGTCAAACGTGGGCAAGGTGTCGGGCAAGCCGCCGCGCCGGCGCGCTTCCATGCGCAAGCCGTGACCGCTGGCGGCCAGCGCCATACTTTCGAGCAAGGCGCCCAGCGACAGCTGGCTGGGATGGCCGTCGAGGTCGTACACGCAGTGGCTGCGCGTATCGAAACCATGCACGACGACATGGCGCGGGCCCACGACTTCAAAGCGCCACGGCTGCGTGTTGTCGCCGCTGGGGGCCCAGCGCGCCTGGTCGAGGATGTTTTCCAGCACAGAATCGATCTGCGCGATCTGCGGTGCTTGCGCCATTTATGCCCCCTGCGCCGCGCGGCGCCGCTTGATGATGGCCATCGTCAGGCGTTGCAGCGGATGCCGGTTGCCACCGGGACGCCAGGTACGCACGAGCTTGTTGCGGTAGGCGTCGAAATGCATGCCGTGCGGCGCCGCCATCACCTTGCCGCGTTTTAACAAAATTTTCAGAGCTTCCGTGGCGGCCGCGCCCGCGCACAGCTGGCAACCCATGATGGTCGACGGTCCGCGCCGCTCCTTCAGGTTGATGGCCGACGGGTCGACCAGGTAGGGGCCGTGCAAGCCCGCCGGTGCCAGCCCGACGAGAAAGCGCAGCGCTTTTTCTTCCTCGGGCAAGTCGCCCCAGCCAAAATACTCTTCGAACGTCATGCCGCCGGGCATGAAGCTGAGCACGGCCGTGCCCATGCCCAGCGGTGCGGCCGTGATGGCGGGGATGCCCAGCCGCGCACAGGTGGCGAAGGTGGCCTGGCGCGCAGGAAAGGCAAAGAAATCCAGGCCGTCCACATACAGGTCGACACCGGCAAAAAACTCGGCCAGGTTGCTGTCGTGTATGCCGTCAGGAAATTGTTTAATCTCAAGTTCGGGATTGATGTCCATCGCCATCTGCGCCAGCACGGCCACCTTGGGCTGGCCCAGGGTGGACATCATGGCGCCCGCCTGGCGGTTGAAGTTGGCGATATCGAAGGTGTCGAAATCGGCAATGTGAAAAGCGCCGATGCCCAGCCGCGCCAGGGTCAGCAAATGCACGCCGCCCACGCCGCCCATGCCGGCAATGGCCACGCGCTTGCCACGCAAGCTGTTTTGCTCCGCCTGCGTGACCCAGCCCAGGTTGCGGGCAAATGCCGCGTGATACGAAAAACCGTCTGTCATGCTCACCTCTTCTGTGCGTCCCTTGCGGACGAAAAAGTTTGGACAGGTGAGCCGAGGATAAGTTCCCCGTATGACAGAAAAAAGTGCTTAGCGCGTCAGGCGCCGCGCCGCAGGCACACTGCGCTGTAGCGCCGCCGCTGCCGGCGCCGCTGCGCCCACCTTGAACACGCTGACGATCTGCGCCAGCCCGGCCGCCTGCTCGTTCATGGCTTGCGCCGCCGCCGACGCCTGCTCGACCAGGGCCGAGTTTTGCTGCGTCATGTTATCCATCTCGACGATGGCCTGATTGATCTGCTCGATGCCGGCGCTCTGCTCGGCGCTGGCCGAGGAAATCTCGGCCACGATATCGGTCACATGCTGCACGCTGGAAACGACTTTTTCCATCGTCTCGCCCGCCAGCGCCACGAGTTTTTCACCGGCACCTACTTGCTCGGCGGAACTGTCGATCAATTGCTTGATTTCCTTGGCCGCGGCAGCCGAACGCTGCGCCAGGTTGCGCACTTCGCTGGCCACGACGGCAAAGCCACGGCCCTGCTCGCCCGCGCGCGCCGCTTCCACGGCCGCATTCAGGGCCAAAATATTCGTCTGGAAGGCGATGCCGTCGATGACGGCGATGATGTCGCCGATCTTTTTCGACGAGGCATTGATGGCGCCCATGGTGTCGACCACCTGGCTCACCACGCCGCCCGCCTGCGTCGCCACTTGCGAGGCAGAAATGGCCAGCTGGTTGGCCTGGCGCGCATTGTCCGCATTCTGGCGCACGGTCGAGGTCATCTCTTCCATGGTCGAGGCCGTTTCTTCCAGCGATCCCGCCTGCTGTTCCGTACGCGCCGACAGGTCGTGGTTGCCCGAGGCAATCTCGCCCGACGCCGTGGAAATGGCATCGGCATCGTTGCGCACCTGGCTCACCAGATGGGCCAGGTTGTCGCGCATGGCCTTGATCGCCATCAACAGGCTGTCCGTGTCGCCAGGGCGCGTGTCGATGTGCGTGGTCAGGTCGCCCTTGGCGATTTGCGCCACGATGGCCGCTGCATAGTCGGGTTCGCCACCGAGTTGGCCCAGGATGCGGCGCAGCATCAGGGCTGCCAGGCCGCCCACCACCAGCATCAGCGCGCCGCCGATGGCCAGCAGCACGCCGGCCTGGGCCCAGAACTTGTGGTTGATGTCATCGATGTAGGTGCCCGTGCCGATCAGCCAGTCCCACGGCGCAAATTTCACCACGGCATACATCTTCGCCACCGGGTCTTTCACGCCGGGACGCGTGCCATCCGCCTGCACCAGGCCGATGCGGCTGCTGGCCAGGGCCACGCGGTAGCGGTCGCCCGACTGCTTCATGTTCTTTTGCGGCGTGCCGATGCGCGCAGGATTTGGGTGTACGTACAACAAGTCGGTGCTGAAATCGCGCACGAAATAATACATCTCATCCTTGACGAAGCTGCCGATGGCCAGCTTGGCCTGCTGCTGGGCCTGTTCACGCGTGAGCTTGCCCGACTGTTCCTGCGCATACGCCTTTTCCACCGAGGCATTGGCCAATTCCACCAGCACCGTCAATTGCTCGACCCTTTCCGCCATCATGGTCTGGCGCAGGGAGTACAAGGAGAATGAAGCGATGAGGACGATGCCCAGCAAGGTGCTGAAACACAGGAGAAGAATGCGCGAACGGAGTGTCATGGGAGCCTGGGTAAAGAATAAAATGTGGAATTATAAACAATTTCCATATGGAAATCTTTTCAGAAAAGCAAAGCGGGCGTCGCTACCAAGCTGATGCCCGGCAGGCACCGCCCGCTTTGTTCCTGCTCGCTTGTTACTGGCGGATCACGCCAGCGCTTCCTTGGCCGCCTCTTCCGGGGTCAAACCATCGTAGAACTGGTCGGTAAACCACTCGACCTGCTCTTCGATGTGATCTTGCGCCTGCGCCACAGTGGCGCCGCCGGCCACCAGGAAACCTTCGACTTCGATACACCAGTTGATCAATTCCAGGGTTTCCGGATCGAGTTCTTCTTTCTTAGCCATCGTATTTCCTTGCTTGTCAAATTGCGATCACATCAATAAGCAGCAGTTTAACAGCTTCGCCACGTTGCCGCCCCTGCGTTTCAACAATGAAGATTACTTTACTGCAACATTCTTGCGTTCCGGGTACATTACCACCTGCACATAGTTGTGCATGTCCAGGTAGCGCTGCGCCGCCTGTTTGATGGCTTGCGGCGTGAGGGCGCGCACGCGCTGCTCGTAGCGCAGGATCTGCGCCGGGTCGCGGCCCTGCGTCACCGAACCCATCAACTGACTCATCCAGTAACGGTTTTCGCGCAGCGACTTTTGCTGGCGCGTGATCCAGTTCAGCTTGACTTTTTCCAGGTCGGCCGCCGATGGTCCGTCGGCCTTCATCTTGTTCATTTCAGCAAACGCGGCAGCGATTACCTTGTCCACGTTTTCGGGCCCCGTCGGCAAGTTCAGCGCCACCGAATAATGGCCGTACGGATGCTGGCCCATGGAAGTTTCGAAGCCGCCGCCGTAGATCATGCTCATCTTTTCACGCAGCACTTCGATGACTTTCAGGTTCAGCACCTCGCCCAGCGCCTGCAAGGTCAGCTTCTGCTCGTCCGAATACGCCACGTCGCCATTGAAGGTGATGGAAATCGTGCTTTTGGGCTCGCTGCCCATGTAGATATCTTTCTTGACGATCCCGCTCACCGGGCGCATGCCCACGTCGCGGTAGGCGTGCGCCACTTCGCCCACGGGCAAGGTGCCCAGGTAGCTGGCGATCAGCGGCTTGATCTTGTCGAGCTCGAAGCTGCCTGCAAAAATAAAGGTCATGTCGCGCGCGCTGGAAAAGCGCTGGCGGAAGATGTCCAGCGAGCGGTCCAGGCCCACCTTGTCGAAATCGGCCGCGCGCGGCACGCCATCGACGCGCGGGTTGTCGCCAAACGTGGCGTGCTGGACGGTATCGTAAAACACGGCTTCCGGCTGCGCCATGCTGTTTTTTGCCAGGTCCTGCTGCTTGCCGATGAAGGACTGGTACAGGCCCGCATCCTTGCGCACCTCATGGAAATACAGGGTCACGAGTTGCAGCATGGCTTCCACGTCGGCGCTGCTGGCCGAGCCACCAAAGCCTTCGCTCAGTTCGCCCAGCGAAGCGCCCACATTGACCGTCTTGCCGGCCAACACCTTTTGCAAGTCCAGCGGCGCCAGATCCTTCAAGCCCATGCTGCCGACCACGGCGCTGGCATAGCGGGCGTTATAGATGTCGGCGTCGCCGAACAGCGACTGGCCGCCGAAGCGGGTCGAGCCCATCAGCACCTGGTCATTCTTGAAATCCGTCGGTTTGAGCAGCACGCGCACGCCATTGCCCAGGGTCAGTTCCGTGACGCCGATGGCGCTATTGAGCTTTTCAGCGACGATGCTGCCGCCGGCCGGCGGACCATCCATCAGCTTGCTGGCCAGCACTTTTTCCGTGCGCGGCTCGACCTTTTGCCGCTCGGCTTGCGCCACCGCGTCGAGCAATTGCTGCTGCGTCGGCACAGCCGAACCCGTATCGCCTGCTTTCGGCTCGGCGCCCATGAAGACGACGAGTTTCTTTTGCTGGTCGGGAATCACCCTGGCGACAGTCTCATTGACTTCCTGCAAGGTTACCTGCGGCAAGAGTTCCTGCGCGTACAGCAATTCATTGGCGATGCCGGGGATGGCTTCCTGCTCCAGGAAGTTGCGCGAATACTCGGCCACAAAACCGGCAGAATCGGACTTGTCGCGTTCGCTGTGCGCGCGCTCGTAATTGCGCAGCATGTTCTTGCGCGCGCGGTCCAGCTCATCCTGGCTGAAACCGAAACGGCGCGCCCGCTCATCTTCCTGCACCAGCGCATCAACGGCCGGCTGCACGCCGCCCTTGCCCAGCAAGGCATACGCGCTGAACGATTCGTAGCCACGCACCAGCTTGCCCATGCTGCTGCCGCCCTGAATGAAGGGCGGGTTCGCCTGCTGCGTCAATTCCTGCATGCGCGCGCTGAGCATCTGGCCATACAGGTTTTCGATCATCTGACGGCGGTAATCGGCAATGGTGACGGCCTCTTGCGCGGCGCGGATCGGATAGCGGATGAAGACGGTGTCGTCCGGCGCTTCCTTGTCCGTGATCACCAGCGCTTCCGTCTGCGAGCGCTGCGGCACTTCCGCATACAGGCGCGGCCGCGGTTGCGCGGGGTTTTTCAGCTTGCCGAAATGCTGCTGGATCAGTTTTTCAGCCTGTTTCGGCTCCACGTCACCGACCACCATCACGGCCATCAGGTCGGGCCGGTACCAATCCTTGTAGAAACGCTTGATGGCTTCCGGCTTGAACGTTTTCAAGACGGCTTCCTTGCCGATCGGCATGCGCTCGGCATAACGCGAACCGTTCAGCAGCTTCGGATACAGCACCTTGTTCATGCGGTCGCTGGCGCCCTTGCCCAGGCGCGCCTCTTCCAGCACGATGCCGCGCTCGCTGTTGATGTCGGCCGGATTGAACTTCAAGCCATGCGCCCAGTCTTCCAGCACGAGAAAACCCTTTTCCAGGTTTTCCTTCTTGTTCGTCGGAATCGGCAGCACGTACACGGTTTCATCGAAGCTCGTGTAGGCGTTCAGGTCGGCGCCGAACTTCACGCCGATCGATTGCAAATACGAAATCAGTTCATTGCGCTTGAAATGCGTGGAGCCATTGAAGGCCATGTGTTCCGTGAAATGCGCCAGGCCTTGCTGGTCGTCATCTTCCAGGATGGAACCGGCTTTCACCACCAGGCGCAATTCCACTTTCTGCGCGGGACGGGCATTTTTCTTGATGTAATAGGTCAAGCCATTCGGCAATTTTCCTACAGTCACTTCTGGTGCCAGCGGCAGGGGATCGCTCAAACGGATTTCCGCCTGGGCCATGCAGGCGCACGCCAGCAAGACGGCGCCCGAGATCAGGCGTAATTTACTCAGCTTCATGTATTCTCAACGGTAAGATTCAGTAGGCATACCTTACACTGAAATCGTCTTTCCGCCATTAAAAACAGCTTAGGAAAAACGGCTTTCCCCAGGCAACTTCGCCGAATGACAAACTCAACAGTGACCTGCCAGCTTTTTTCAGTTGTGCTAAAGTATTGCCGCCGGTCATGTGGACCGGCACAACAATACGTCTTCGGGGCGGGGTGCGATTCCCCACCGGCGGTAAGACCGGCAACGGTCAAGCCCGCGAGCGCCTGTCAAACGTCGTTTGGCAGGGTCAGCAGATCTGGTGTGACTCCAGAGCCGACGGTATAGTCCGGATGAAAGAAGATGTGCAGTAAACGCGATTGTCCGCTCGACCTGTCGATGCGGCCTGCTGCGTCTATTCGCTTGCCCTGTTGCGTTTTTCGCTGATGCGAGGAGCGTTTCACCATGTTAGTCAACAGCTATACCCTGCTTTCCAGCGACCTCGAAGGTCGCATCCAATCCGCCCTGGCCGCCATGCGCGCCGGCATTCCCGTCATCCTGCTCGACGATTTCGACCGTGAAAACGAAGCCGACCTGATCCTGTCTGCCGAGAAACTCACGAATGAAACCATGGCCCTCTTGATCCGCGAATGCAGCGGCATCGTCTGCCTGTGCCTGCCCACCGACGTCGTCAGCGCGCTGGAATTGCCGCCCATGTCGCCCGACAACGGCAGCCGCTACGGCACGCCGTTTACGGTTTCCATCGAGGCGCGCGACGGCGTCACGACGGGCGTGTCGGCCGCCGACCGGGTCACCACCATCCGCGCCGCCATCGCGCCGAACGCCAAGCCGGCCGACCTGGTGCGCCCCGGCCACGTCTTTCCCCTGCGCGCCGCGCCCGGTGGCGTGCTCGAGCGCCGTGGCCACACGGAAGGCTCCGTCGACCTGTCGCGCATGGCGGGCCTGAACCCGGCCGCCGTGCTGTGCGAGCTGATGAATCCGGACGGCAGCATGATGCGCGGCGACGATATCGAGCGCTTCGCCGAACTGCACGGCATGCCGATACTCACCATCGAAGAACTGGTGGAATGGCGCAGCACGCGCGAACAGTAAGCGCTCTTCAGGCGGCCACGGCCTTCGGCAGATGCACGTGCCGGTAGACGAGGCCCGCCGCCAGGCCATACGCGACGGCAATTGTCGCGTAGGCCAGCGGCAAACGCAGCGACCAGTCCGGCACCATGTGCAGGATGCTGCCGATCAGGGCCACGCCCACCAGCGCGCCGATTTGCCGGTTCGCATTCAGGGCCGCCGCCGCGCTGTTCGCATGTTGCTTGCCGGCCACCCGCATCACGGTGGCCGTCATGGCGGGAATGGCGATGCCGATGGCCACGTTCATGATGGCCGTGCCCAGCGCCAGCAGCGCAAACGGCGTACCCGGACGCAAGCCCATCAGCAACAAGGCCATGACGGCCCCCACCAGCAAGCCGGCCAGCATGGGCCAGCGCGTGCCATGGCGCGCCGCGATACTTCCCGCCATGAAATTACCCACCGTATAGGCCGCCATCATAGGGAGCAGGCGCAAGCCCGACTGCAAGGCGTCGGCGCCGCCCGACTGCTGCAGGAACAGGCTCAACAAGAACAGTTGGCCAAACACGCAGAAATTGATCAAAAAACCCACGCCATTGGCCGCGCCAAAGCTGCTGCTGTGAAACAGTGCACGCGGCAACAGCGGATGGCTGCCGCTGCGTTCGCGCCGCAGCAATTGCCCGGCCGACAGCACCGTCAAGGCCCCCGCCGCCAGCACACCGGGCGACAGCCAGCCCAGCACGGGCCCTTCGATCAGCACGAAACTGAGACCCGCCAACGCCGCCACGCCCAGCGCATGGCTGAACAGCGATAAATCGCGCGGCTGGCGCGCTGGCGCCGCCAAGAGCACTTGCGCCATGACGATGGCCAGCACGCCCAGCGGCACATTCACCCAGAAGACGCTGCGCCAGCCGAACTGGTGCACGAGGATGCCGCCGATCAGGGGGCCGGACGCACCGGCCACGCCCACCAGCGCCGACCAGGCGCCCAGCATCCGCGTGCGCTCGCGCTCGTCGTCAAAGCTGTGCGTCAGCAGGCTGAGCGAGCTGGGCATGAACAGGGCCGCGCCCGCGCCCTGCAGCAAACGCGCCGCCGTCAGGAAGTGGCCATCAGGGGCGGCGCCGCACAAAATCGAGCCGAGGATGAAGATGCCCAGGCCGCCCTGGTACACGGCTTTCGGCCCGTAGCGGTCGGCCAGCGCGCCGCCGGCCAGCAGCAGCGCGGCAAACGTCAGGGTATAGCCGTCGACCACCCAGACCAGGCCCGTCAGCGGGATACGCAAATCCAGCGCGATATCGGACAAGGCCACGTTGACGGCCGTGACGTCAATCATCGCCATGACGAAGCCGAAAGCCAGGGTCAGCAAGATCAAGCCGCTGGCGCGGCGCGGTGTGGGGGCAGACATGGTATTCCTTGCAGAGACAGAAGGGCAGCCATTATGCGAGCGTTGCATGATGCAGTAAACAGGCATAAAATCGGCACCTTGATGCAAAAATGCATCATGAAAAAGGACAACAGAATGGACTGGGATAACGCGCGCATCTTTCTGGCCATCGGCCGGGCCGGCACCCTGCGCGGCGCGGCGGCCCTGCTGCGCATCGACCAGGCCACCTGCGGGCGCCGCCTGGCCGCGCTGGAAAGCTCGCTGGGCGCCACCCTGTTCCTGCGCACGCCGTCGGGCTACGTGCCCACGCCGGCCGGCGAACTGGCGCTCACGGCCGCCGAAGCGATGGAGCGAGCGGCCGACAAGATGCAGCGCGAGATGCAGGGCGTCGACAACCGTTTAAGCGGCCTGGTGCGCGTGGCCACCACCGACACCATGGCCAGCCATTTCGTCATCCGCGCCATGCAGCAGCTGCACGCGGCCCACCCGGACATCCGCATCGTGCTCAACGTGGCGCCGGCATTGGCCAGCCTGACGCGGCGCGAAGCGGACCTGGCCGTGCGCGGCGTGCGCCCCACCGACCCGGATCTGATCTCGCGCCACCTGGTCAAGCGCAGCCTGGGCCTGTACGCGTCAAAAAGCTACCTGGCCGAGCGGGGCGAACCCGTGCGCGGCACGGCGCTGGCCGGACACGACATCGTCATCTACCACCATTCCGTCACGCCGCGCCATGGCGACAAAATCGCCGGCGAATCCGTCGCCAACGCCCGCGTCGCAATGGAAGTCAATTCGGCGGCGATGCTGCAGGAAGCCACGCGCGCGGGCCTGGGCGTGGCCGAGCTGGCCACCCACTTGGGCGACATCGACCCGCAACTGGTGCGCATCTGGCCCGAGCGGGCGGAAAGCTACGACGTATGGCTGGTCATGCATGCCGACCTGAACCGCTCTGCCCGCGTGCGCGCGGCGGCCGACGCCATCATTGCCAGCGTGGCCAGCGCAGCCGGCCAATAGCGGGCTTGCCAGGCACGGCCGCACGGCTGGACAATCGCTTGTATCGAACGCATCCAATGTTAAGATGCCATGATGACCCTATCCGTCTCCCTCATCATCAGCCTGCGCCGCCTGCACCGGGCCACCATGGCCTGGCTGGTCAGCTGGTGGCGCATGCTGCATTTCGCCACCCTCGTGTTTTCGCTGGCCCTGTCGCCGTCAAGCTATAACCGCGACAACCGCCCCATCCTCGCGCACCGCCTGGTGACGAATACGGCGCCGAACCTGGTCTGGTTCAGCGTGGCCTGCGCGCTCGTCAGCCTGGTGCTGATACGCATCGTCGTCGTCAGCGCGCAAAGCTACGGCCTGTCGCGCTATGCGCTGGAAATGGTGGTGCGCGTGCTGGTGCTGGAACTGATACCGCTGACGGCCGCCCTGTTCGTCGCGCTGCGCCTGACCTTGCCCGACGGCATTGCGTTCGCGCAAATGCGCTCGTCCGGCATGCTCGATACCATGCAGCGCCAGGGCGTCGACCTGCTGCGCCGCGAATACTTTCCGCGCGTCATGTCCGGCATCTTCGCCGTGTGGATGCTGGCCATCGTCAGCTGCGTCACCTCGCTGATCCTCGCGTATGTCACCATCTATGGTTTCACGCCGTGGGCGCTGCAAGGCTACACGCGCGTCGTCGGGCAGATCTTCAATCCGGCCGTGGCGCTGATTTTGATGCTCAAGGTCATCTTCTTCAGCTTTGCCGTGGCCCTGATTCCGCTGGCCTCGTCATACTATCCGGAGGAGCCGCATGGCCGGCGCAACCGGCTGTGGGCCGCGCACGGCCTGTCCGAAATGCTGCGCCTGTTTTCCGTCATCCTGCTGATCGAAGTGGCTTCGCTGATGGGCAATTACTACTGATGCCCCGCCGCCGCCAGCGATCCCCGAACCACCCATACGAGAGCCAGAAGCCATGAGCCAACCTCCAAATCCCGACCAGACCGACGTCACGGCGCCCGACGCCGTTTTGCCCGCCCCGCCGCCCGTGCGCCACGCCGAACTGAAGGCGGCCATCCTGCTCGTCTTCATGTTCGTGCTGGTGGTCGGCTCCGTCGTCTACCTGATGTATGCGCGCGGCGCCTTCGAAGCCACGCAAACGCTGGTGCTGACGGCCGACGATTCGGACGGCGTGGGCGTGGGCGCCGACCTGACCTTTTCCGGCTTTCCCATCGGCCGCGTGCAGCGCATCGAACTGGCGCCGGACGGACGCGCGCGCGTCATCATCGACGTGCCGCGCAAAGATGCGCACTGGCTGCGCAGCAGCTCCATCTTCACGCTGGAGCGGGGCATCGTCGGCGGCGCCAAGCTGCGCGCCTACAGCGGCATCCTGACGGACCCGCCGCTGCCCGACGACGCCACGCGCGACTTGCTGGTGGGCGACATGGCGGCGGAAATCCCGCGCCTGCTGGCCGCCGCGAAAGACTTGCTGAACAACCTGGGCAACCTGACGGGCACCGATTCCGCGCTCGACGGCACCCTGCGCAATGTGCAGGCGGTGACGGGCAAGCTGAGCGGCCCGGGCGGCGCCATGGGTCTGCTGACGGGCGACGACAAGCAGTCGCGCCTGCTGGTCGAGCGGGCCAACGCCCTGCTGGTCACGGCGGACCAGCTGGCGCGCCGCACGGATGGCCTGGTGGCCAATGCCGACACGCGCGTCTTCGGCGACAAGGGCGTGATGACGGATGCGCAGGCCACCATCGTGCAGCTGAACGCGCTGCTGGCCGACACGCGCGCCAGCCTGAAAAAAGTCGACGCCGTGCTGGTCGAAGCGCAAGCCGTGGGCGCCAACGCCAAAGCGGCCACAGCCGACCTGGGCCCGCTGCGCGCGGACGTGGAAAGCAATCTGCGCAAGGTCGAGCAGCTGGTCAATGACATCAACCGCAAATGGCCGTTCAAGCGCAATCCGGAGATCAAACTGCCATGAGAAAACTCAACGTCACCCTGTCCGCACTGACCCTGACCGCGCTCGCCGCCTGCTCCAGCGGCCCGCCCGTGCCGGACTGGAAGATGAATGCGCAAAGTTCCATCGAGCGCTTTCAAGCGGCTTACTTGAATGGCAACGCCCTGGTCGAGCAGACGGAATTCCGGCGCGCCCGCAGCCAGGTGGCCGGCACGGGCAAGCTTGACCTCGTGGCGCGCATCGAACTGCTGCGCTGCGCCGCGCGCGTGGCCAGCCTGGCCTTCGAGGACTGCGCCGGCTTTGAGGCCTTGCGCGCCGACGCGAACGACGCCGACCGCGCGTATGCGGCTTACTTGGCCGGCAAGGCGCAGGTGGCCGACATCGCCCTGCTGCCGGAAACGCAGCGCGCGCCAGCCGCTGCCGGCTCGGACACGGCCGCCGCCAGCGCCGTGGCGGCCATCGCTGACCCGCTGTCGCAGCTGGTGGCGGCCGGCGTGCTGCTGCGCTCGGGCCGCGCCACGCCGGCGCTGCTCGATACGGCCGTGGCCACCGCCTCGGACCAGGGCTGGCGCCGCCCGTTGCTGGCGTGGCTGGGCGGGCAGCGCCTGCGCGCCGAACAGGCGGGCGACACGCAAGCGGCGCAGCGCATTGCGCGGCGCATGGCGATCATCGAGCAGCCGCTGGCCCCCTGAACGTGCCGATGGCGGCCCAAGGCAGGCAGAATCAGGCATAATTCAGCCAGGATGACAGCAATGCCGTGCAGGCAGCGAGGTGTGACGATGCAGTTCGAGGATTTCGACTTTTCCACCCCCGAGGCCGGCAAGCACGGCGAGGGGCCGCCGGCCGATGACACACCGGCCGCCACGGCCGTACGCCTGCAATACCTGCTCGACAATACGCCCTCCATCATCTATTGCACCGTGCCCAGCGGCGACTTCAAGATGACCTTCGTCAGCAACAATGCCTTGAACGTGCTGGGCTACCAGCCCGAGGAGATGGTGGCCGACCCCAACTTCTGGTTCGACCACATCCACCCCGACGATGCGCCCGGCATCTTTTCCAGCCTGGCGCAGATCTTCGTCGAAGGCGCGCGCGCCTATGAATACCGCTTCCGCGTGCGCGACGGCAGCTATCTGTGGATGCACGACAGCCTGCGCCTGGTGCGCGACGAGCATGGCGTGCCGTTCGAGGTGATCGGCTCGCTGACGGACATCACGGAACGCAAGCGCATGGAAGCGATGCTGCAGGCGCGCGGCGAAGAACAGCAACTACTGATCAGCAAGTTGCAGGAAGCGCACGACCAGCTGCTGCAATCGGAAAAAATGGCTTCCATCGGCCAGCTGGCGGCCGGCATCGCGCATGAAATCAACAACCCGATCGGCTTCGTCAATTCCAACATGAGTTCGCTGCAAGGCTACGTCGGCACCCTGTTCGGCGTCATCGGGCAATATGAAGCGGCGATGCGCGAGACGCCCGACGGCCCTGCCCTGGCCGCACGCGTGGCCGAGGTACGCGCGCAGGCCGACCTGGCCTTCCTGCAGGACGACATGGTGGACCTGGTGCGCGAATCGATGGATGGCTTGAAGCGCGTGCGCGACATCGTGCAGGCGCTGAAGGACTTTTCCCACGTGGGCGAGACGGACTGGCAAGTGGCCAGCCTGCACGCGGGCCTGGACAGCACCTTGAATATCGTCGCCAACGAATTGAAATACAAGGCGCGCATCGAGAAACACTATGGCGAACTGCCGCAGATACTGTGCCTGGCCTCGCAGCTGAACCAGGTCTTCATGAACCTGCTCGTCAACGCGGGCCAGGCCATCAGCAGCGACGGCGTGATCAGCATCCGCACGGGCCACGCGGGCGACTGGGTGTGGGTGGAAATCGGCGACACGGGCGCCGGCATCGCACCCGAGCACCTGAACCGCATCTTCGAGCCATTCTTCACCACCAAGGCCGTGGGCAGCGGCACGGGCCTGGGACTGTCGCTGTCATATGGCATCGTCAACAAGCATGGCGGGCGCATCGAGGTGGCGTCCGAAGTGGGCCAGGGCACGCGCTTTACCGTGCACCTGCCGCTGCAGCCGCCTGGCGCCGCGAAGGCCTAGGCGTCTTTCGGCGGCGCGTACACGCGGATGCTCAGGCGCCCGCCATTCTTGCCTTCGAAATCGAGCAGCTGGGAAATCACGCGGGCCGTCAGCACGTGTTCGGCCGCCAGCAGCATCAGGCCGTCGCGGCTGATCAGGTCGCGCGACAGCGTCATGCCCGGCTCCAGCTGGCCTGACAGCACGGTCAGGTCGCGCGCCGGCGGCTCCGTCTCTTCCATGATGCTGCGGAAAGCGGCCACCACGGCCGGGTCGTAGCGCTTGCCGACGCTGTCGTAGATCAGGGTGCGCGCTTCGTCGGCGCGCAGGCTGCGCTGCACCATGGCGCCGATCTGCAAGCCGTCGTAGTCGGACGCCAGCGCCAGGATGCGCGCGCCCATGGGAATGGCCAGGCCCACCAGGCCATCGGGAAAGCCGCCGCCGTCGAAGCGCTCCAGCTGCGAGCGCAGGATGACGGAGACGGCGCGCAGCTCGTCGAGCGCCATCAATAATTGTTCGGCGCGCAGCGGATGCTTGCGGAACGCGGCCAGCTGCTCGCCCGTCCAGGCGCTGGCCGGCAGTTCCAGCACATCGTCACTCAAGCTGAGCTTGCCGATATCCTTGAGCAGGGCCGCGATGAACACGTCGCGCGCCTCCTGCCCTTCCAGGCCCAGCGCCTGCGCCAGCTTGCGCGACAGCTCGGCCACCCGCCGCGCATGGCCGGCCAGCTTGCCGCCGCGCATCTCGATCAGGTTGGAAAACACCTTGATGGTCGTCACGAACGTGGCTTTCAGGCGTTCATTGGCCGCCTGCACCTCGTCGTGCGACTGTTTCAGCTGCTGCGTGCGCGTGGCCACCTTCGCTTCCAGGCTGGCGTTGAGCGCCTGCAGCTGCACGTTCTGGCTGGCCGTCAGCGCTTCGAGGCGCAGTTTTTCCTGCTCCAGCGCGCGCCGTTCCAGCGCGTGGCGCACCACCAGCACGATATCGTTTTCGTCCCACGGCTTGGTCACGTAGCGGTAGATTTCGCCCTGGTTGATGGCGTCGAGGATGGACTGGATGTCGGCATAGCCCGTCAGCAGCAAGCGGATGGTGCCGGGCCAGCGCTGGCGCACCTGGGCCAGGAATTGCGCGCCATCCATGTACGGCATGCGCATGTCGGAAATGACCAGGTCCACCGTCTCGCTCTCGAGCAGGGCCAGGCCGGCCGCGCCGCCGTCGGCCGTCAGCACGCGGTAGCCGTGCGGGCGGAACAAGCGCCGCAGCGACGAGAGGATATTCGGTTCGTCATCGACGCACAGGATGGTCGGCGGCGCGGCCGCGGTGCTGGCGCTGGTGCTTGTACTGGTGCTGGTACTGATGCTCATGCTGTCCTGTTCGGTCATGGTACGGCGGCCTGCGCCTGGCGCACGGGCAAGGTGATGCGGAAGGTGGTGCCGCGGCCGATGATGCTGCGCACGTCGATGCGGCCATGGTGTTTCTGCACCGTGGTGTAGGCCAGCGACAGGCCCAGCCCCGTGCCCTTGCCGACGGCCTTGGTGGTAAAGAAGGGATCAAAGATGCGCGACAGGTGTTCGGGCGCGATGCCGCCGCCCGTGTCCTCGACCTCGATCCACACCTCCGCCGCGTTGTCGCTGCCCGTGCGCAAGGTGATGCGTCCGCGCTCCTCGCCCATGGCGTGGGCCGCGTTGACGACCAGGTTCATGATCACCTGGTTCAGTTCGGACGGCTGGCATTCGATATCGGGAATATCGCCATATTCGCGCACCACGTCGGCCTTGTACTTGACCTCGTTATTCACGATATTGAGCGTGGTATCGATGCCCTGGCGCAGGTCGGCCCAGACCCACTCCTGGTGCGCATCCGTGCGCGAAAAATCCTTCAGGTCCTGCACGATGCGGCGCACGCGCGAAATGCCTTCCTTCGACTCGCCCATCAGCATCGGTATGTCGGTGCGCAGGAAGTCCAGGTCGATCTGTTCGCGCAAGGCGCGCAGGCGCGCCGCCACCACCGGGTCGGCCACGGCCGGCTCGGCTTCCTCGTAGGCGTCGAGCATGCTGAACAGGTCGTCCAGGTAGCCTTCCAGGGTGCCGAAGTTGGAAAACACATAGCCGATGGGATTGTTGATCTCGTGCGCCACGCCGGCGGCCAGCTGGCCGATCGAGGCCAGCTTTTCCGACTGCAGCAGCTTTTGCTGGGCCAGCGACAGCTTGCTGTTCAATTCCGTCAGGGCCAGGTTACGTTCGCGCAATTCCAGATCGGCGATCTGGCGCTGGCGGATATCGTCGGCCAGGCGCTCATTCATTTCGGCCAGCTGGGCCGTGCGCTTGGCCACCAGGTGTTCCAGGTTGTCGTGCGCCTTGCGCAGCGCCAGTTCGGCCAGGCGCCGCTCGCTCACGTCGCGCAGCGTTTCGATGGCGCCCACCAGACGTCCCTGGCGGTCGCGCAGGGGTGCCGCCGTGAAATGCAGCCAGTGGCCGTCGGGGCCGATATCGGCAAAGAAATCCTCGGCCTCGAAGGCACCGGGAATGACGGGTGAACGCTTCAGCTTGCCAAGGTAAAGGTCATTTTCACCGAGCGCGATATCGTCGGCCACCAGCAGGTCGGCCAGGCAGGCGCGCGGCTGCGGATAAAACGCCTTCCAGTGGTCGCGCGTGCCAACCATCTCGGCGGCCGTAAAGCCCAGCAACTGTTCGCAGGCGCTGTTCCAGTGCGTCACCACATGCTCCGTATCGATGGCGAAGGTGGCCACGGGATGGCCGTCGAAAAATGCCGATAGCGCGATGGTGTCGCCCTGGCGGCGTTCCGGCGTGGCGGGCAATGCCTTTCGTGCGTCTGTTTCCATGGCCTCTTTCTTGTTCATGCCAGCATGATCCGCGACATTTCATCGAAGGTGTGTTCGGTTTGCCCCAGCAGTGCCAGCCAGGCCGGCTCGTCCAGCGCGATGCTGCGCCAGCCCGTCGGCGACAGGGCCGGCACCAGCGCATCGTCGATGCCGGCCAGGTCGAGCCCCAGGGCGACGGCATTGGCCATGTGCACGACCAGCGGCAAGCCGCCCGCCTCCAGGCGGTCGATGGCGTGGTGGTCGGCCACCGCCTGCTGTATCGCCTCGGGAAACTTCCAGTAGGCGGCCAGGGCGCTGCCCACTTGCGCGTGATCGATGCCGATGACGGCCAGTTCGGCCTCGGCCATCTGGCAGTCATGCGCCTGGCGGTAGCTGCGCACGAGCGCGTGCTCGGCCGGGAAGCGCGTCACCAGCACCAGGGTGCCCAGGTCGTGCAGCAGGCCGGCCGTGAACGCCGTCTCGGGATTGACGCGCAGGTGCGGCGCCAGCAGGCGCGCGGCGATGGCCGTGGCCAGCGAGTGACGCCAGAACGCCTTGAAATCGAAGCCGCCGGCCACCGGCGCGAAGCTGCCCGTCAGGGCGCAGGCCGTGACGACGGTGCGGATGCTGTGAAACCCCAGCACGGACACGGCTTGCGGAATGCTGGTGACCTTCGATTGCATGCCGTAGAACGAGGAGTTGGCGATGCGCAGAGTCTTTGCGGCCAGGGCCTGGTCCAGTTCGATCTTTTGCGCCAGCACATGCACGTCCGTATCGTCCTGGTCCATGCTCGACAGCAGCTCCAGCACCACCACCGGCAGCGAAGGCAGTTCCTGTATCTGGCGGATGATATGTTCAAAACTGAGCCGTGTCATGCCGCGCCCCCTTGCCGGTAGCGCTGCAGCAGCGCCAGCAGTTCAGCCCCGGGGGAATCGGGCGGCGTGGCGCGGAACAGCACGGCCAGCCGTTCCAGGCGGCGCAAGCGTTCCTGCTCGGCATGCGCCTGCGCGGCCGGGTCCGGCGCCTCGTCCATGACGACATGGCAGCGCTCCACATTGCGCCTGCGCAAGGCCGTCAGGCTGGCCGCCGTCAGGGTGGCGCCACGGGCCAGCAACACGGCGCCGCTGGCGTCGCTCAGCGCCTGCGCCAGCACCATGCCCTCTCTTGCCTGCTCCATGGAAATCTCGCGGCCGCTTTCACTCACGCTTTCACTCATGTATCGGCTCCGTGACGGCTCAGGGTGACGAGGCTGCCGCGCGAGCGCGAATGCAAGCCCATCGGATGGACTGCCACGACATACGGCTGGCCGTCGATGGCGGCCAAGCGGGGCGTGTCCTGCCCGTCGAACAGTTGCGGCAAGACCAGCGCCGCCTCGTTGCCCAGCAGGGCCGCGCCCCGCTCGAACAGGTTGGCTGCCGACGCGTTGATGAAGGCGATCATGCCTTCGTCGTCGAGCCCGATCACGGGCAGCGGCAGAAATTGCAGTACTTCGCGCGCGATGCCCAGGCTGACCTCATCGCGGCTGATCTGGTGCTGCTGCTGGTTCACCAGCGCCTGCATGGCGGCATTGGCCGCCGCCAGCGCCTGGTTGGCGTCGCGCAGTTGCGCATTCAGGCGCACATTGTCGTCGTCGATGCCCTTCAGGCGAAAGGCTTCGGCAATATGTTCGCGCAGCTGATGGTCTTCCCAGGGCTTGGTGAGGAACTTGAAGATGGCGCCCTCATTGACGGCGTCCGTGACGGCCTGCAACTCGGTATAGCCCGACAACATGATGCGGATGGTTTGCGGACACTGCAGCTTGGCCTTGCGCAGGAAGTCGGCGCCCAGCATGCCGGGCATGCGCTGGTCAGACACGATGACGTCGACCGCATTGCTGTCCAGCACGTCCAGACCTTCCTGGCCGCTGTTGGCCGTGAGGATATGGTAGCCATCGCGCCGCAGCAGGCGCTTGAGGGAAGCGAGGATATTCGGCTCGTCATCGACCAGCAGCAAGGTGCGCCGCTGCGCCGCAGGCTGCTGTACGGCGTCCGCCGCCAGCACCGCAGTACCCGGCATACCATGCTCGTCGTGCACATCCATCGGACCATCCTCTCATCGCCACGGCGATATGGAAGCTTGCCTGGAGCGGGAATCTGCCGCGCGGCATCCTCTTGCGCGGCAACCAGCTTGCGCTGAAATTATACGACTAAATATTCCCGTATGACACTAATCCCGCACTTATCCGCCAGTTATCCGCGCTGTACAGGACAAGGCGTGTCGCGGTAAAACACAAAGCCGCCCAGGCCGATGGCTTGCGTATCGGCCTTCACGGCGTAGACCAGCGTATTTTTGGCGGCCTCGACCCTCAGCAGGTTCTTGTGCAGCACCGTTTGCGCGTGCGACAGTTCCAACGACGGCGTCGGCGCCAGTTGCAAACGCAGCTCGGACGTGGCCGCATCGTAAGCCCAGCGGCCCGGATTGAAAAAGGCGAAGCCGCCGTCGAAACGCAGGCTGCCATCCTTGAACTGGGTCAGGCAAATGCCGGGAAATTCGCTGGGCGGGTTGTACCAGGTGGCGGCCACGGCGGCATCGGACGGCGTCTTGCCCGGCATCTGCATGCCGGTGCTGTCATTTTTTCCGCCCATGCCGGCGCAACCGGCCAGCGCCGCGATGCAGGCGGCAGCGGCCACCCGTTTGATCATGTTCCTGTGCATTCCCATCCCCTTGCTTTATAGAAACACAATCTTAGTCCGGGAAACGTGGCCGTTCAAGCGGCCAGCGCACATAAGGCCGATTTAATTGCCCTCGACAGCCTTCGCGGCCATGGCGGCAGCTTCGCGCAATTTATCTTTTTTACTCTTGCGCGCGCCCTTCACGCCGCCGTTTACCGTATCCGTGACGGGACTTACGGGCGCGGGCAGTTCCGTCGGCTCGAAACCGGCCACCACTTCGCGCACGATGCGCAAGTCGTTGCGGTTTTCGATCAGGCGGAAATGCGCTTCCGTGTCGGCCGTGACAAAACTGATGGCCGTGCCGCTTTCACCGGCGCGGCCCGTGCGGCCGATGCGGTGCGTGTAGTCGACGGCCGAGCGGGGCAAGTCATAGTTGACGACGGCCGGCAAGCCGGCGATGTCGATGCCGCGCGCGGCCACGTCGGTCGCCACCAGCACCTGCAAGCGGCACGCCTTGAAGTCGGCCAGCAGCTGGCTGCGCGTGCCCTGGCTGAATTCGCCGTGAAAGGCGCCCACATGCAGGCCGGCGCGCTGCAGCTTGTCGGCCACGTGTTCGGCCGCATACTTGGTGGCGACGAACACCAGCACGCGCTCCCACTGCTGCTGCAGGATCAGGTAGCGCAGCAGCTGCGTGCGGCGCGGCACGTCAACCGTGATGGCGCGCTGCACGATGTCGGGCTTGTCCAGCGCTTCGGACGCCACTTCGATGCGCACGGGGTCCTTGAGCAGGCTGTCGGCCAGCGCCTGCACGCTGTCGGGGAAGGTGGCGGAAAAGAACAGGTTTTGCCGCTTGCCCGGCAGTAGCGCCAGGATGGCGTTGATTTCCTCGCTGAAGCCCATGTCGAGCAAACGGTCGGCTTCGTCGAGCACGCACAGCGACACGCCGCCCAGCTTTACGGCATTTTGCCGCACCAGATCGAGCAAGCGGCCCGGCGTGGCGACGACGATGTCGGCGCCGCCGCGCAAGTCCATCATCTGCGGGTTGATCGACACGCCGCCGAACAGCACGGAGATCTTCAGCTTGATCGGCAGCGGCTTGGCCAGCGCGTGCACGGTCTGCCCCACCTGCGCCGCCAGCTCGCGCGTGGGCACGAGGATCAGCGCGCGCACCTGGCGCGGACCGGAGGCGGGCGCCATCAGCGCCTGCAGCAGCGGCAGCGCGTAGGCGGCCGTCTTGCCGGAACCCGTCTGCGCGGCGCCCAGCACGTCGCTGCCGCGCAGGATGGCGGGAATGGCGGCCGCCTGGATGGCCGTCGGCGCGGCATAGCCGGCCTTGTCGACGGCACGGACCAGGGCGGGGATCAGACCCAGTGAGGAAAATGGCATAGCGGGCCTTCTTTATTCGTAAAGTGGGACCGGCCGCAATGTGCGGCCGGTCGGAATAGCGACAGTATAAGGCAGGCGGCTATTGCCTGGGCATTTGCAGCTTCGGATGGCCCGCGTCATCATAGCCGGGCATGGCGCGACGGATCGCGTGCGAAAAATCAGGATCGTCGTTGGCAGCGCGCGCGCGCGCCGTGACGTGGCCCCCATCGCGCAACTGCTGGAAGGTCTGGCCGGGCACCAGACCCTTGACGTCGAACAGGTAGCGGTCCAGGTAGCCCGAGGCCATCAGCCGGTAGTCGAGCGGCAGGCCCGGCACGATGCGGCGCACCATCTCGAAGACGATGGTGGTGCAGTTGGCCGTCAGGGTGTTGTAGAAGCGCGGCTGGTTTTTCAGCGCTTGTGCTTCGTCCAGGTAGGCGAGGAACAGCGAGCGCATGGCCGCTTTCGGCATCATGACGCGGTACAGATGCATGTCCTCGCCGCGCGCATTCGTGCGCACGCGCAGGATGTCGCGCTCGTCGGCCGCCACCAGGCTCATCTCGAAATGCTTGAAAAAGCCGCCGATGGCGGAAAAGCTCTCGCCCTTTTCCTTGCGGATCTCGATGGAAAACGTCAGGAAGCGCCCGTCGGCAAAACCGAAGGAAATCAGGGTGTGCGCAATGTACGGCCCCGTCCAGTACGACAGCGCAGCGTCCACCGTGCGCAGTTCGTCGAGGTCGTAGCTGCGCTGCTCCCACTTGACCGTGTAGTCGTCATCGCTGCGCCAGTCGAAATTGCGCACGTTCTCCAGCGTGACGATGCTGCCCTTGACGGTGCCCGTGACATTGCGCGCCACGTCGTCGGCCCACACGCGCTGCTGCTTCGGCGTGATGAAACTCCACCACACAAGCAGCAGGAAAAAACCGGCCGCATACGGCAGCAGCACGCGCGCGTCGCCGCGCAGCCACCACAGCGCCACGCTGGCCACGCCCAGCGCGCCCCACAGCAGCGCGCCGATGCCTTGCGCCGCCGTGCCGCCGGACAACTGGTACCACAGCGCCAGCGCGCCCCACAGTGCAGTCAACAGAAGAATCAGGGAAACGGCCATTTTGCCGAAGGTGGCCAGCACGGAGCGGGCACGCAGTGAGAAGAAAGTCATGCCCTGATTATAGTGGCAAGTGCAGATGTGCAAGTATTTCGGACGTGCCATCCCATCGTCGTTGGCGCCGGGCCGGCAAAGGAATCGAAGTAGGCTCACTGCCATGGCATGCGGCCACATCCATCGCAGCACAGCTAGAATACCGGCATCGCCACCTTGCTGAAAGCCCCGCCATGCATGCCCCCATCCCCATCCTGCGCAGCTTTTCCGAAGAAAAAGCGCGCGAGTTCTACCTTGGTTTTCTCGGTTTCACGCTGGACTGGGAACACCGCTTCGTACCCACGGCGCCGCTGTACCTGCAGGTGACGCGCGGCGACCTGGTGCTGCACTTGAGCGAGCATTACGGCGACGCCACGCCCGGCGCGGCGCTGTTAATCCCCGTCGACGACATCGCCGCCCTGCACGCGGAGCTGCAGGCCAAGGATTACCCGTATGCGCGGCCCGGCATCCGCGACGAGGACTGGGGCCGCATCCTGGAAGTGGCGGACCCGTTCGGCAACCGGCTGCGCTTCTGGCAGCGCAGCGAATAAGGTCATTGCCCGCTCAGCGCGCGCATTTCCGCATACAGGTTCGCCTTGCCCTCGAAGCCGATGCCGACCAGGTCCGGCATGGTGATGTGGCCATTTTCCACGCGTACGCCGTCGGGGAAGCCGCCGAACGGCTGGAATAAATCCGGGTACGATTCATTGCCGCCCAGTCCCAGCCCCGCCGCGATATTCAGGGACATCTGGTGGCCGCCATGCGGGATGCAGCGGCTGCGCGACCAGCCGTGCTGCTGCAGCATGTCCAGCGTGCGCAGGTATTCCACCAGGCCGTAGCTCAAGGCGCAGTCGAACTGCAGCCAGTCGCGGTCGGCGCGCATGCCGCCGTAGCGGATCAGATTGCGCGCATCCTGCATGGAAAACAGGTTCTCGCCCGTCGCCATCGGCTTGTCGTAATAGCTGCGCAGGGTCGCTTGCAGCTCGAAGTCGAGCGGGTCGCCCGCCTCTTCATACCAGAACAGATCATACTCGCGCAGCGCCTTGGCGTAGGCGATCGAAGTATCGAGGTCGAAGCGGCCGTTGGCATCCACGCACAGCTTTTGCCCGTCCTGCAGCACTTCCATGATGGCGTCGATGCGGCGCAAGTCTTCATCCAGCGAAGCGCCGCCGATCTTTTTCTTGACCACCGTGTAGCCGCGGTCGATATAGCTGCGCATCTCGTCCTGCAGCGCACTCAAGCTCTGGCCCGGATAGTAATAGCCGCCGGCCGCATACACGAACACTTGTTTGTCCGGCACGCCCGTGCCATGGCGTTCGGCCAGCAACTGGAACAGCGGCTTGTTCTCGATCTTCGCCACGGCATCCCATATGGCCATGTCGATGGTGCCGATGGCTACCGAGCGCTCGCCGTGGCCGCCCGGCTTTTCATTCGTGTACATGCAGTCCCACACCTTGTGCGGGTCAAAGTTGCTGCCGTCGTCCGTCACGAGCGAGGCGGGATCGGCATCGAGGATGCGGGGAATGAAACGCTCGCGCATCAGCATGCCCTGGCCGTAGCGGCCATTCGAATTGAAGCCGTAGCCGACGACGGGCTTGCCGTCGCGCATCACGTCCGTGACGACGGCCACCAGGCTCAGGGTCATCTTGGTGAAATCGATGTAGGCATTGCGGATGGGGGAAGAGATGGGAATGGTCTTTTCGCGGATTTCAACGATTTTCATGCGGGTCTCCTGTGCTTGAATGGTGACGCCAGCTTAACCGCGATAGACAGTCGTATAATCAACTCCAATTTAAACCATTCTTCACTTGAAGTTAACAATGAAAAGCGACGCCACCACGGAAATGGCCTTCTTTGTGCTGCTGGCCAAGCTGGGCAGCCTGTCGGCCACGGCGCGCGAGCTGGGCATCACGCCGCCGGCCGTCAGCAAGCGATTGCAGGTGATGGAACAGCGCCTGGGCGTGCGGCTGCTCAATCGCAGCACGCGGCGCATCAGCCTGACGGGCGACGGCGAAAGTTATCTGCAGCAGGCGCGGCAGATCCTCGACGATATCCGCGCCATGGAAGAATCCCTGGCCAGCGGCAGCGCCGAGCCGCGCGGACTGCTGCGCGTGAATGCCACACTCGGTTTCGGGCGCACGGTGATCGCGCCCCTGCTGTCGCAATTCGCCCTGCGCCACCCGCAGCTGGAAGTGCAGCTGCAACTGACGGACAGCCCCATCAACCTGGTCGAGCAGGCCTACGACCTGGGCATCCGCTTCGGCGACTTGCCCGACACGCGGCTGTCCGCGCGGCGCATCATGTCGAACCGGCGCTTCCTGTGCGCTTCGCCCGCCTACCTGCAGGCGCACGGCACGCCGCACACTCCCGACGAGCTGGCACGGCACCGCTGCATCGTGCACCGGCAGAATGACGACGCCTACGGCATCTGGCGTTTGAGCCGTGGCCGCGCCACCCACACGGTGAAAGTGCGCGGCACCGTGGCCAGCAACGATGGCGACGTGGTGCTGGGCTGGGCCCTGGACGGGCACGGCATCCTGCTGCGCTCGGAATGGGACCTGACGCGCTACCTCGACAGTGGCCGCCTGCGCGTGGTGCTGCCCGACTACACGCTGGCGCCGGCCGACCTGTACGCCTATTACCCGAGCCGCCACCAGTTGCCCGCCAAAGTGCGCGCTTTTATCAATTTTCTCGGCCAGCAGATGCAGCAGGAAGCGGCCACGGCGGCCAAATCAGGTTAAACTACAATATTGCGATATGGCAATATTATGAAGGAGTAGGTTTTGCTAGTCATCCTCGGATTTCTCGTCGTGCTGTTTTCCGTCTTCGGCGGCTTCGCCATGCAGGGCGGCCACCTGGCGGCCCTGTTCCAGCCGCTGGAACTGCTGATGATCGGCGGCGCCGCGCTGGGCACATTCTTTGTCGGCAACGACGCCAAGGCCATCCGCGCCACGTTCGCCGCCCTGCCCACCCTGTTCCACGGTTCGCAATACACGAAAGCGCGCTATATGGAGCTGATGGGCCTGATGTATGAAATCCTCAGCAAGATCCGCAAGGAAGGCTTGATGTCGGTCGAGGACGATATCGACGACCCGTACCGCAGCGCCATCTTCGTGAAATACCCGTACACGCTCGGTGACGAGCACATCCTGGAATTCATCACCGATTATTTGCGCCTGATGGTGTCGGGCAATATGGACGCCTACCAGATCGAAAATCTGATGGATAACGAGATCGAGACGCACCATGAAGATGCGGAAATGCCGATCCAGACGATTTCGCAGCTGGCCGACGCCATGCCCGCCTTCGGCATCGTGGCCGCCGTGATGGGCGTGGTGCATACGATGGCGTCCGTCGGCTTGCCGCCGGCCGAGCTGGGCGTGCTGATCGCGCAGGCGCTGGTGGGCACCTTCATCGGCATCTTGCTGGCCTATGGTTTCATCGCGCCGCTGGCCAGCTTGCTGCGCCGCAAACACCATGAAACGGCGAAGATG
The DNA here is from genome assembly GCF_002813325.1 of Janthinobacterium sp. 64. Lineage (NCBI taxonomy): Bacteria > Pseudomonadati > Pseudomonadota > Betaproteobacteria > Burkholderiales > Oxalobacteraceae > Janthinobacterium > Janthinobacterium sp. 64. The sequence continues at coordinate 1,780,379 of NZ_PHUG01000001.1, forward strand.
TACCAGTGCGTGAAAGTGACCCTGCTGGCCAGCCTGAACGGCTATGCGCCGGCGCTGGCCGTGGAATTCGGCCGCAAGGTCATTTCCGCCACGGAACGCCCTTCGTTCAGCGAACTGGAAAACCACGTGCGCCAGGTGCGCACGAAGAACTGATTCCAGCGGTTCGCATCAAGCTTGCGGCGCCGTCCAGACCAGGTTCCACAGGTGGCCATCGATATCCTCGAAGCCCTGGTCATACATGTAGCCATGGTCTTCGGGCGGATGCGGTATGCGGGCACCTGCGGCCGCGGCCTTGGCGATCAGGCTGTCCACCTCTGCCCGGCTTTCGCAACTTAGGCAAATGACCACTTCATTGGCTTGCCTGGCATTCGCAACAGGTTTACCGGTCAGTGACTGGAAGAACGGCTCGGTCGTCAGCATGGCCTCGATGCTGCCGTCGACGATATTCATGAACGCCGCGTTCTCGCCGCTGAAGCGGGGATTGAAGGTAAAGCCAAGGGCGGAAAAGAAGGCCTTGGATGTATCCAGGTCCTTCACGGGCAGGTTGAGGATGATCTGTTTATGCATGGCGCTTCCTTGCTCACACGTTGACGAAAAAATCGTACCTCCAGAATACCAATAAAAACTAAAGAAAGGCGCGGGCCAGGCTTGAGCGCGCGCCAGCCAGCGCGTGCAGGCGTTCTTCAAGGTAGGCGCTCACGCGCGGATGCTGGCTGAAGGCGACGTTGAAGCGGATGTGCTGGTCGGGCGTGTCGTTGGCCGAGAACGCGGCGCCGCGCATCAGCAGGATCTTGTTGCGGTAGGCGTCCTGCACCAGCAAGTCCACGTCCAGCCCTTCGGGCATGCTGCCCCACAAGAAAATGCCGGCGTCGCCGGGCTGCTCGAACCGCACGCCGGCCGCGCTCAGTTGCCGCGTGCTGGCGTTGCGCGCCACCATGATCTTGCGTTGCAGCCGCTCCATGTGCTTGCGCAGCTTGCCGGCCTTGAGCACTTCCAGCAGCACGTATTCGTTCAGCGCAGGCAAGGTCATGATGGAATGGATCTTGGTGCGCATCAGCAGCTTGAGCAGGGCGGGCGCCGCAGCCAGGTAGCCCATGCGCAGGGCCGGGCTCAGCGCCTTGCACAGGCTCGAATAATAGATCACGCCATCGAGTCCGGACAACGACGCCAGCCGCGTGCTGTGGCCCGGCTGGAAATGGCCGTGCACGTCGTCTTCGGCGATCAGGAAGCCATACTGCTGCGCCATGATCAGTACCTTGTGCAGGTTGGCGGCGCTGCTGCTCCACCCGGTGGGATTGTGCAACGCCGTCTGCATGAACAGCAGGCGCGGACGGTGCACGCGGCAGGCGGCTTCCAGCTCGTCCAGGTCGAGGCCATCGGGGCGGCGCTGGATGGGCACCAGTCGCACGCCGTCCTGGCGCAGCCGGCCGAACATCAGGAAGTATCCGGGGTCTTCCACCAGCACCGTATCGCCGGGCTGCAGGAAGGTGCGGCAGATCAGATCGATGGCATGGGTGCCGCCGAACGTGGTGAGGATGTGGCTGGCGTCCGCAGCGACGCCGATGCCGCGCAACAGCAGCGCGATCTGCTCACGCAGTTCGGCCAGCCCTTGCGGCGGACAGCGCGAGGCCATGCCGGCCGCGCTGCGCGCCAGGCCGCGTTGCACGGCCGCCGCCGGCAGCGCGTCCTGCAGCCAGGTGGGCGGCAGCGCGCCGCTGCTGGCCAGCAGCACGCCCGGCCGCTGGTCGTTCACTTGCTGGCTCAGCCAGACCGGCTCCTGCTCCTGGCCCGCTTCCAGCGCCACCTCGTCGGGGATGGCGCGGCTGGCGTCGGCGGGGGCGCAGACGAAAAAACCTGTCGTGCCGTGCGTATCGATGACGCCGGCGGCCACCAGCCTGTCATACGCGACCACCACGGTGTTGGTGCTGACCGCGAGCTGCGTGGCGAGCTGGCGGATCGACGGCAGCCTGGTCCCGCCAGGCAGGACGCGTTGCGCGATCTGCAGGCGCAACGCGGCCTCAATCTGCTTGAACAGGGCGATGGGGGAGGAGCGGTCGATGGCGAACATGGGTGGCAGTCTAGCGTAAAAACGTCATGGCGAGGACCAGCAGGATGGCGCCCATCGCCAGATTGAAGATGCGCTGATTGCGGGGCGCCTTCAGCACGCTGCGGATCGACACGCCGAACAGCGCCCACATGGCGTTGCACGGCGCGCCCACCACGGTGCCGGTCAGCGACACCAGCAGCGCGCTGGCGAGCATGTTGCTGTGCGCAGGCATGAAGACGGACGCCATGGTGACCGCCTTGAGCCAGCTCTTGGGGTTCAGCGCCTGAAACAGCGCGGCCTGCGCCAACGACACGGCCTTCGGTGCGCTGCTTCCCGCCACCGAGGCGCCGGCCAGCTTCCAGGCCAGGAACATCAGGTACAGCGCACCCGCGATGCGCAGTACCTGCTGTGCCAGTGGGTACGCGACGAACACGCTGCCCAGCCCCACGCACATGAGCATGGTCTGCACAAAAATGCCGGCCTGGATGCCAAGGATCACCGGCAGCGCACCACGATAGCCGAAATTGGCGCCGGTGGTGGCCAGCATGACGTTGTTCGGCCCGGGCGTGGCGGACATCACAAAGCAATAGCTCATCAGGGGCAGGAGTTCGGTCATGGCAGGCAATCGCAGCGTCGAGAAGGCCCCAGTCTAGAAGCCCGGCACGGCAGGGACAAGGCACAAGGCGCCGCATACAGGCACATGCTGTATCAGTCGAACGACTGCTACAGCGGCGATATCGACCACTCCGCACGGACAAGCATTTGGAAAGCGCTGCTTTTCCCCGGTTGCGGTCGACAGTGCCGAAGGGCATTGTCAACATTGATAACGGACTTCAGCGTCCACCGCAGGCGCACAACGCAACTGGCGGATTGCCAGTGGGCTCAAGCGAGTCGAATTGTCATTTCAAAGGCGCTTCCACATTGGCTGGGATACCACCCCGTCATCAATGCCTGTCGAATAGCGTGTTCCACAACTGAGGGCGTGATAGCACGCGTGAAATTACCCAGCCAAATATCCGGACGTGCGATATCTGTTCTCACCAGAAGGGTGGTTCGGCCACCGCTTTCAGATTCCACTGCGAAAGACAGATTCGCTTCCCCCATGGCCTGTGTATAGGTGGGCAGACTGACCGACCATCGATATGGTAAAGAATCGACAATAATTCGGCGGCTTCCTTTTCTTGCAATGGACATGATATTTCCTGTTCGCCTATGCCAATCTTGTATTGGCCGGCCGGCGTTGTAAGATCACTGAATCCCGTGGTCCGTCTTGATTACAGAAAGGCGCGAACCAATCGCGTCAAATCGTCGAGAAATGCGCTTGATCGACGTGCTGTTCGGCCACTTCGCGCGCCAATGTCGCTGAAAAAAGTGGATTGATCAGCGCTTCCCTCAGCTATTCTCCTCAAAGCATTTGCCGACAGGCACCCGGCGGCTTGCCGATGACGCGCTTGAAAGCACGACTGAACGCGGCTTGAGATGTATAGCCAAGGCGTCGGGCGACGACGTCGATGGACACTCTTTCATGAGTGAGCAATTGTGTGGCAAGACGCATTCTCAATTCCGTGGCATAGCGCAGGGGCGGCACGCCGATGGTGGTTTCAAAGCGTCGCGCGAAGACAGAGCGAGAGATATAACACTCCGCAGCCAACTGTGCAACTGTCCATTCACGACCAGGCTGGCGGTGCAGCGCCAATATGGCAAGAGCAAGGCGCGGATCCCGCAATGCGGCGAGGAGACCAGAAGCGTTTTCACAACCGCATTCAATCCAGCCGCGCACGATCATTGCTGCCGCGACCTCCGCCAGGCGAGCCAGAATGCCTGCAAAGCCAATACGGCCGGCGCAGATTTCACGCTTCATTGAATCAAGAACAGGCAGTAAGCCAGGATAGCCTTGCGCTTGCGTGTCGGCCACCATGACGGTTGGCATCAGCTTGCCGATCCCTTGCATCCCGCCGAGATCGAATTCCATGCAGCCGTAAAAAATAACCGCACTGGGCATGGGGTGCGTACTGGGACATGTGTCGACTCCGCTAACGGATTCACCGAGGGGCGCGGCATCGAACTTTGCGATGTCCTGAAATGCAATACCCGCATCCGACAGAAGCTGATGTCTCCTGCCGTGAGGCATGAACACCGCGCTACCGGCAGACAGCTTGTGCAACTCACCATCATCGGTACATATGAAGGCAGTGCCAACGGCCAGGAAGTGGAAGTAGGCATGGCCTGGCTTGTCTTCAAAGCCTATGCCGAAAGCTGGACCGGTCTGAATACGGCGGTACTGGACTCCACGCAGGCGCATACCTGTCAATAGTTCGCTGATGAGATTAGATGATGGGGAAATTTGATTTTTCTTGCTCATTTTAGGTGTTTCGATCAAAACATCAGGAGTTACCATCATAGATCATCCTGGATTTTACCTCTAGACTTTCGACTCTGATTGTTTTAGGGATTGTAGAGATGAACAACGATGTTTTTGCTACCAAGCAAACGCCCAACGCGAACGATGTGTCTGTTTCAGAGCCAGCGGCAGCAGCATGGATGGCCGTGTTTTCACTGGCAATGGGGGTTTTCGGTTTACTGACGGCGGAGTACCTGCCAGCCAGTCTGTTGACCCCGATGGCCTTCGATCTTGGTGTATCGGAGGCACTAGCTGGTCAGGCAGTGACGGTGACGGCCGTCGTGGCCATGTTCGCCGGGCTGTCGGTGCCAGGCCTCACGCGTCATTTTGACCGGCGTGTCGTCTTGTTGGCTTTCACAGTGCTGATGATCGCCTCCAATTTGCTAGTGGCGTTGTCCTCTAGCTTGACAGTATTGTTGGTGATGCGCATTCTTCTGGGCGTCGCGTTAGGCGGCTTTTGGAGCATGGCGGCAGCCGTGGCCATGCGGCTGGTGCCGGCAAAATTGGTGCCGCGAGCGCTATCCATCATATTCAGTGGCATCGCCATCGGGACGGTCGTTTCCGTACCGTTGGGCAGCTACCTGGGGGGACTATATGGCTGGCGCAGTGCATTTATAGCAGCCGCGGCTGTCGGAGGGCTGACACTTTTGTTTCAATTGTTCACGCTGCCCCGTATGGCGCCGCGCACGATGATGCGCACAACATCGGTACTGCAATTGCTCCGTCGCCCGGGGATTGGGATCGGGATGTTGGGCTGCGTACTTGCCCATACCGGGCAATATGCATTGTTCACCTATATTCGCCCCGCTCTTGAAAGCGTTGTCCATATCGATGTAAACGGTTTGTCTCTGATGCTCCTGGGTTTTGGTGTCGCCAACTTCGTTGGCACGCTGCTAGCCGGCTGGCTAATGGAGCGTAGCCTGCGTGCAACTTTAGTGCTCATGCCTGCGCTGGTGGGCTTGGCGGCATTCGGCATGATCTTACTGCCAGTCGAAGGAACAGGCCTGATGCTTTTGGTCGCTCTGTGGGGCCTGGCGTTCGGCGGCGTACCAGTCGCCTGGTCCAACTGGGTAGCCCGTGCTGTCCCTGATCAAGCGGAGACAGCCGGCGGCATGGTCGTCGCTGCGGTGCAATCGTCAATAGCTGCCGGCGCTGCATTGGGTGGCATGATGTTCGGGTTGGGTGGAGTGACAGGCGTTTTCATTATTGCTGGCGTGGTGATGCTGTTCGCGGCTCTCGTTATCGCTTTAAGAGTTCGAGTCGAACTGCCGCAGTGACCCGCCACGAGTTCGCCAGACGCACTTCAGGCGATCAAAAATACTGCCTTTCGCTGATGACCAGTTCACCGCCAGCGTACGATATTCTCTGCCTCACCGAGCGTTCAAAGCAGAGGATGGGCTAGGCTGTCGTAGCCAACTGTGCCGATGTAGGGCTCAGAAGCAGGGGCTCTACCGCGGCTGCCTCAGTCGCAATGACATCCTTCGCCGTCCATGATGACGAAGGAAATCCAGCTTTTGCTTCAGCGCGGCAGAAGTCTTTGCCGGGTAGGAGCTAGACAAGTCAGACCCGGCCTCGCTATTGGATCAGGCAGCTACGAGATCTCACACCAGGAGCCTGGCAACATAGCCAGGCCCTCAACACGATCCTTCGGTTTTTCATCCTGCAAGAACCATGGATATGGAAAGCCTAAGCTACCAGTGGCGTTTTGCCCCAGTAGCACCGTCCGCTTCCGGCCCAAAGCGGTCTTTGTTCAAGAGTTCTACTTCTCATAAAAACCACTACAAAGGTGACACCCAAAAATTCCACCATAGTGGAAATTATGATCTGAACAATAGGCGGCACTTGGGCTATATCCTTCTTGGCAATATGTAACCTCCTCAAAAATAGCTCTATTGGACGATGCTAGTTGCCGCGCGTTTTGATAGCCCAACCCTAATGAAACCTGCATCGGTCTTCTGTCGCGCACACTTTCCATCACTGCTTTTCGCAGTTCAATCTCACTAGCAAAAACTCCCTGCGCACGGATGAGCTTAAGTCCTTCTTCCCGCATAGTAGGAGCTATTTTCGCCCACAGCTGAACTCGAACTGGTTCTTCCATCTTTCGTACCTCATCAATTCCTCTAACTGTCTGCTCCTGGCCGATAGCGGACTGTCGGAACGGCTTAGCACACAAAAATATTGCCATCATGGCAGGATGGAGGCTTGGTTCGGCGTGCCAAATCTTCTCTTTGCTATTTGTCCTCTCCCTGCCATTTACGGTGCCGGCGCCGTCTCATCCGGGCAGCTGACCTCGTCCTCTGGCGTATATAAAGTCATCGGCACGCGCTGGCCGTCGACTTCCAGCTCGCGCACCTTCGGCGGCACCAGCTGGAATTGGCCCGCTTGCAGCTTTTCGCGCAGGGGCTTGCAGCGCAGGGCGTCGACAGGGATTTGCCCGCGCGCGGTCCAGCTGCCGTCTTCCTTTTCCGCCAGCAAGACCGACGAGGCACGCGGGTCATTGCTGATCAGCAGCACGTCCTCTTTGCCATCGCCGTCGAAATCGAGCAGGTAGGCATCGCACTGGGGCCCTGCCCGCTTCAGGCAGGCGGGCAGGCGCCAGGCCGGGCTCACTTGTGTCCAGTCCTGGCGCAGGAAACTGTCCGGCAACTTCGCCGTGGCCGGGCGCAGCGTCAGGTTGATCGACACGTCGCTCAGCGCGCCCGTTTCGTCGAGGCGATTCTGGCGCTTGAGCATGGCCTCGGCGCGGGCCCGCACGATGGCTGCATCCGGCCCCGTCGTGCGTTTCGTCAATTCCTGCAGGGCCGCCTGGCCATAGCGGGCGCCCTGGAAGCGCAGGTATTCAAAATCGAACTTGTCCACGCTCACTTTACCGCTGTCCAGGCGCGCCATCTGGCTGGACACGGAAATGCGCGCCGGGTCCGCCAGCGGCGAGAACAGCGCGAACAGCACCAGCAAGGTGACAAAGGCGGTGGCCACGTTGACGTTGGCGATCAGGTGCAGCCAGTCGCCATACTTGCTGGCCGCCCAGGCGTAACCGGCCGCGTAGCAGGTGGCGACCAGCAGGCAGGCGGCAGCGATCAGGCGGTCGGCCGTCCAGCCATGCGACATCACGCGCAAGGTCAGCGCATAGATGGCGATGCCCACCACCCACGGCAGCAGCAAACAGGCCAGGCGCGTGCCCAGGCGGATGCCGCGCGCCACGCCATGGCCCACTTCGCCATTCTGGAAGGCGGCATTGATCAGCACCACCAGCACGCCGGCCATGCCCAGCAGTACGGACGCCGCATGGCGCGTGGCCCACAGGCGTTCGAAACCGATGAAGGGCAGGGTCAGCAGGAAGCCGGAGACGAGCACGGCGGCGATCGGCATCAGCCACGACAGCAGCACCAGCAGCAAGGTGCGGATGCCGCGCACGATGGATGGGCGCACGTCGGTGATATGGATGGCGAACGAGAATGCAAAGCAGATGACGGGGATCACGAACCAGGCCTGGCCCAGCAACTTTTTCAGGAAACTGAGCTTGATCAGCAGGAACAGTTGCCCGCCCAGCCACAGCACCAGCCACAGGCCCAGCACGAACAGCAGGGAAAACAGCAGCTGGATGCCGAGCTTCCAGGCGATTTCAAAATACGTGGGATAGCGGGCGATGCGCTGGCCATCCTGGGCGCTGGCCAGCACCAGCGCGTGGGCGATATAGAAACCGACCACGCAAAAACCGAACAGCTGGGCAGAAATGACGCGCAGCGGCGCACCGGGCTTGTAGTTGCCCCAGATCACGTGCTCGGCGCCGCGCGCCACATCATGCCAGGCCAGCACGGCCATCACGACGGCGGCGCCGGCCATCCACAGGCCGATGCGCTTGACCGACATGTGGCCCAGGCTCGATACCAGCAGGATGGGCAGCAGCAAGCTGATCAGCATCAGCGGCGCCAGCAGATAGGCTTCCGTGGCGGGCCACACCTTGTCTTGCGCCGTGCTGTACAGCCAGTACAGCAGCAAACCTTGCAGCAGGCCCGTCACCAGGCGCGTCACCGCGATGCGCGGCGCCACCACCGGATCGAGCAACGCCATGTTTTTTCCTGCGGCATCCTGCTGCATAGTCATCCTCTTAATAGTCGTTCATTGCAGTCATTGCTGTACTGCGAGCACGGCCATTATTGCATTTCGTTATCGTCATCTCAACAGCGATTCGTGCGCGCGCCCCGCCGGCGCGCCCTCGCTGCGGTGCAATGGCAGGCTTTGCGCCAGGCCCCAGGCCAGTTCCGGCACGAAGAACAGCCACAGCACGGGCTGGCCCGTGACCAGCAGCGCCCACGCCATCCACAGGGAAAACAGGTAGCGCGCCGCCGCGTCATAGCGGCCGAAGCGCGGCTGCGGGTCGAGCATGCGCAGCACGGACCAGACCATCACCACGCTGCCAAACAAGCTGCTGATGAGCAGATGAAACGGTCCGAAGACGGGCAGCGGCAGGCCGCCCAGGCTCACGTTGAGGGCGTTCAAGTGCTCGCGCAGCAGCAAAAACGTCCACGGCGTGGTAAACGGGGCAATCATGAGCACATCATAAATGGCGCTGGCGCGCACCAGGCGGCGGAAAGCGGAAACGGACAACATGGCAACTCCTGTCGATGGAAAGCGCCCATGATCAGGGTTGGAGTACACTCCATGGTCAAGTATTTTATGAAAGAAAAATCACCATGCAGATCGGCGAAATGGCGCAGGCGACGGGCTTGAGCCGCGATACCCTGCGCTTCTATGAAAAGCGGGGACTGCTGCGCGCGCGGCGCGGGGCGAACGGCTACCGCCACTACCCGCCCGAGGCGGCCGACTGGCTGCGCTACGTGCGCACGGCGCAGCAGCTGGGCTTTACGCTGGCCGAAATCGAGGCCGACATGCCGCTGCTGGCGGCCGCCGGCGATCCCGCCACGGCGGACCTGCTGCGCGCGGCGCTGGCGCGCAAGCTGCTTGACATCGATGCGCGCATCGCGGGCTTGACGCGGTTGCGCGCAGAGCTGGCGCGGCGGCTCGAGCCGCAGGCGGCGGCGTGTCCGTTACGGGGCGAGGCCGCTGCAACGCAACGACACCTGGCGTAAAAAAACCGCCTGTGCATGGCAGCAGGCGGTTTGATTTCGGACAAAACCAGGCTTACCTGGCGGCCTTGCGGCGGCGCAGGAAACCCATCAGGCCCAGGCCGGCGAGCAGCATGGCGTAGGTTTCCGGTTCCGGCACGGCAGTCATCACGGACACGTTGTCGATCACGGCGCCCGAGAATTTGTCGAGCGGCGTGCCGGCCTTGGCGGCGCTGGCAAACGACAGGGTCGCCAGGCCGGTGGTGGCAGCCTTGAAGCTCAGGGTATTGCTGTACAAGGTGTTCGAGGCGGCAGCCGTCGAGTAGAAATTGCCTGCCACGCCACCGAAACTGACCGCCACGCCCTGGCCTGCGGGGCCGCCGGAATTGCGCGCCATGTCAAAGCTCAGGTTATACGTCTGGCCGGCAACGACACTGAAACTTTGCGAGAGGAAACCCGGACCAGGCGTGCCCAGCATATCGATGCTGTAGCCATCGATGGCATTGTAGGCATTGCGGATCAGGTCGACGGAACTGGCGCCCACGGTCCAGCCCGTAAGGGCCGACGAACCGCTGTCGATGACTTTAAAACCGCTGTTGAGGGTATAGCCGGTAGCGACCGTTTCAAAATTGCCATTCGTGATCAGGTTGACGGGACTGGCGCTGGCGGTGCCTGCTGCAAACAGAGCGACAACTGCTGCGATGGTGGCGATTTTCATGAGCTGATTTCCTTGCCTTGTTGACATTAAAGTTACCTTAAGTGAAATCATATCTCAGCCATGATGAAAATCAAAGAACTTTGCAAAAATATATTCAAGTAGACGATTTGCAACGCTTTCAGAACCCCGCCCCCTGATGTGGACCGTCAATCGAGTTGCTGGCGCGCCACCAGGATGCCATCCGCATCGGCGTAGATCCAGTCGCCCGGATGCACGGCCACGCCGCTGATCTGCACGCGCACGTCGCGCTGGCCGGCGCCCGTCTTGCCGCTCTTGCGCGGATGCGTGGCCAGGGCGCGCACGCCGATCTGGCAGACATTGATTTCCTCGCTGTCGCGGATGCAGCCATCGACGACGATGCCGGCCCAGCCGTTGCTATCGGCCAGCACGCCCAGCTGGCCGCCCACCAGCGCGCGGCGCAGGCTGCCGCCGCCATCGATCACCAGCACATGGCCCTGGCCCGGCGTTTCCAGGGTGCTGCGCACGAGCGCGTTGTCTTCGAACACTTGCAAGGTGGTGGCCGGACCGCTGAAGCGCACGCGCTGGCCGAAAGCGCGGTACACGGGCGGCAGCACGGCCAGGGTGCCATCGTCCAGCATGGCTGCATGGTCGTCGCACAGATCGGTGGTGGCAAAGGTCATGGGAACTCCTTGAGTGGCAGATGGCAACGATTCTATGCCTTTTGCAGCGCCGCCGCGCGTGTTTTGCCGCCCACACCCACGGCCGTGGCAATCGCCAGCGCCTGAAACACGCCGATGAAGACGAACAGCAAGGCCGGATGGTCGCCATCCATCAGCGCGCCAAAGAACAGGGGTCCCACGGCCAGGCCGCTGTCGAGGCCCGAATACACGACGCCATACACGCGCCCCGTGGCATTTTTCGGTGCCGCCGCGCGTATCATCAGGTCGCGCGACGGTCCCGCCACGCCCGACGTCAGGCCGATGGCGCCCATCAGCACCACTGCGCCCCAGGCCGGCACGACGGCCATGGCCAGCAGCACGGCCAGCAGCGCGGCGGCCGAAAAGGCGATCGCCACGTTGCGGTCCGGCTGCTTGCTGCGCGCACCCACCACGCCGCCGGCCAGCATGCCCACGGCCGAGGCCAGCATGTAGGCCGTGTAGGCGCTGGTGGCCAGCGCCAGGCTCATGCCGTACAGCCTGACCAGAGCCACGCTGGCAAAGCTCTGGATGCCGCCCAGGGCGATGGCGGTAATGAAAAAGAAGGCAAAACACATCCACACGGCCGGCAAACGCAAAAAGTCCAGCGTGCCTTCGCCGCCGCCCGCCTGGCCCGGCGCGGCCTTTTTCAACGGCTCTGGACGGATCGCGTGGCGGTTCAAAAACAGGATCAGCAGCACGCCGAACGGCAGCACGGCTGCGCACTGCAGCGCGATTCTCCAGTCATACTGGGTGGCAACATACGTCATGAACAGGGGCGCCAGGGCCCAGCCGATGTTGCCGCTGATGCCATGCACGGAAAAGCCGTAGGCCACGCGGGCCGCCGAGACGCGCTGGTTGAGGATCGTATAGTCGGCCGGATGGAACACGCTGTTACCCATGCCGGCCAGCATGGCGCCCAGCATCAGCGCCGCATAGCTGTGCGCGGTGGACAGGGCCAGCGCCGACACGCCCAGCAAGAAGATGCCGGAAAACAGCACGGCACGCGCGCCGAAGCGGTCGACGACAAAGCCGGCCAGCGCCTGGCCCACGCCCGAGATGATGAAAAACACGGTCATCAGCAGGCCCAGTTCCGCATACGACAGGTCAAAGGCGGGCTTCAGCCAAACGAACAGGGCCGCGAGGATCAGGTGGTAGAAGTGCGAAATGCCATGCGCCAGGCCCACCAGGGCGATGACGCGCGCGTCGCTGCGCAAGGTAGGAAGGCCGGATGCCGAGTGAGTTGTTATCATGTCATACCCTGTCTTATACTGGTGAAGCTCAAGTGTATGCAAAATACCATCGTCTGTTTTCCGACAGAACGACATAATTTATCGAATTAAGGCCAAGCTGATGGGTGTACCTATCCTCCACCATACCCGCATGTGTCCGCCAAGGGAGGCACCCAGTGCGAGCATCCCCGTGACCATGGTCGCGCGCGACCTGCAACCCGATGAATTTTTATTACCGCACAGCCACCCCTGGGGCCAGGTCACCATGGCGCTCGAAGGCGTGCTGCGCATTACCGCCAACAACAGCAGCTGGGTGCTGCCGCCCATGCGCGCCATCTGGATCGCGCCGAACGTCGAGCATGCCGTCACGATACTGGAAAAAACCCGCTTGCGCCCCCTGTGCATCCATGCCGCGCGCGCGCCGTTCGCGGGCCGCGACTGCAAGGTGCTGGAAGTGTCGAGCCTGCTGCGCCAGCTGATCATGGCGCTGGAACAGCTGGACCCGGGCCAGGAACCGGCGCGCGAGGCGCTGCTGGCCGAACTGATACTCGACGAGCTGAAACGCTCGGACACGCGTCCCATCCGCGTGCCCTTGCCCAGCGACAAGCGCCTGAAGACCCTGTGCGACAGCCTGATCGACAAGCCCGGCCTGAACCAGACACTGGAACACTGGGCGCAACAGGTCGGCGCCTCGGAGCGCACCCTGGCGCGGCTGTTCGAACGGGAATTGGGCATGAGTTTTGGCCAGTGGCGCCAGCAGGTGCGCCTGGCGCACGCGGCACCGCTGATCGCGCGCGGCGTGCCGCTGTCGCAGGTGGCCGAAGAACTGGGCTACGCCAGCCAGTCGGCCTTTTCCGCCATGTTCAAGAAGACTTTCGGCAGTTCGCCATCGGCCTTCTTTGCGCAGGGCGACAGAATCTAGCCAACTGGAAAGCGCGCCGATACAGCGCTCAGGGCAAGGCGCAGCGCCGCAGGCAGTACGCTAGTACGGCAAGGCGGTGCAACGCCGCCATGGGCGCTTTAGCGGTGCGCTCTTAAGCCATGAAGTCAAATAAAGAGTTTTTACCGGTATAACCCGGCAAGGCCGGGTTCGTGCCCATCTGTTCCTGTGCCGTATATGCTTTCACCAGCGCCTGCGCCTGCGCCGTCAGCGCCTTGGCCAGCACGGCTTTCTTGTTGTTCAGCGTGGTGATGTCCTTGCCCACCGATTGCACTTCCTTGCGGATGATGCTCGTTTCGCCCGTCAGCTCACCGATCTTGCTGGAAAACTGGTCCGCCACGCCCTTGCCGTTATTCGTAAACAGCTTGCTGACGGCGTCCGGATCGGCGGCGATGGCGGCCTTGAGTTTTTTATCGTCGAGTACCAACTCGCCGCTCTTGCCCAGGGTCACGCCAGCGCTGCCCAGGATGGAAGCGGGCACGCCCGTGCTGGCCGTGCGCAGCACTTGCTCCATCTGCGAGCGCACCTGGCCCAGGGCCGTGTCGGACTTCAAATCGCCCTGCTGCAGGCTCTGCAGCTTGCTGTTGAGCTCATTGTAGGCCGTGACGAAGCTGGCCACGTTACTGGCGATCTGGCTGCTGTCCTTGGCGATGACGAGGTCCGTCGTGCCTGTTTTCTTCAATTCGATGGTGGCGCCCTCGACGGCCGTCGTCAGGGTATTCGTGGCGCTCTTGATGTCCTTGCCGTCGACGGTCAGCAGCGCATCCTGCGCGGCGGCCGTCTGCTGCAGACCTTTGCCGGCACCGGGCGCATAGCTGAGCAGGTTGCTGACTGCCGCGTCGCCGGCCACGCTGATGCGCATGCTGCTGTCGGCGCCGCTCTTGCCGTTCAGGGCCAGCGCATAGCCATCCGGGCCCTTCACCACGCTGGCGTCGATGCCCTGCTGCTTGAGCGCGGCGGCGATGCCGTCGAGGCTATTGTTGCTGCTGTCTATCGTCAGAGAAATGACCTTGCCGCTGCCGGGGGTAAATTGCTTGCCGTCGGTCGCGCCCACTTCGATCTTGACCAGCGCGGGCGCCCCCGTGCCGATCGCCGCGCTCGATGTTTTCTGCGCGCCGCTGACCAGTGTCTGTCCCTGTGCCAGCTGCTTGACGTTCAATGCATGGCTGCCGCTGGCGGCCTTGTCGGTGGTGGTGGCGCTCAGCACATCCTTGCTGCTGGAGGTGGCCGACGTGGCCAGGCCGCTGCCGGCCATGTTCTTGGCCACGGTCTGGAATTTCGCCAGCGCCGATTGCAACTGGCCCAGGCCCGAGAACTTGGCCTGGTCGCGCGCCAGGCTGGCATTGAGCTTGACGACGCCCGTGTTCTGCGACTGCATCTGGCGCTCCACCTTCGCATACACATCGGCCGAGATATTGCCCTGCGTCGTCTGTTGCGTGTTGTTGGTGTAAGCCTTGCTGTTGATGGTCGAATTAAACATGGTGGGCATTCCCGTCGGGTGTAAGGTCATGGCACACGGTTCAGGTCATGACCGCGCGCTGCGCTGAAAACGGACAGCAAGCGCACGTGGCGCGGCAAGGTCCCTCTTCTGGTTGATAATTATGCAGTATTACCGGAATATCAAAACAGCGAACAGAACAGGTTTTTCCTGACTGCAAACCCATATGCACCATTTTAGCGCATTGCACCGGCAGCACTGCTCGGGCGCGCCTCAGCGCATGAATTTCGAAATGGCGCTGCTGACAGCCATGTCCAGTTGCAGGAAAGTAAGTCCCACCTTGAAACCTGCACTGCTGAAAATGCAGTGCGAGACGGATGCGCGCGCCTCGATGATGTGGGCCGCGCCATCGTAAAACAACTCGAACAGCACCTTGCCCTGCTTGCCTGTCGGCACCGGCTCCGCGATGACGGCCGCCATGCCGCCCGGCCCCACATCAAGCGTGCGCGCCGCCACGGGCCCCGCGCCATCCATTACCAACATTGCCTTGGCACGCAATATCTTGCGTGCGCCCTGCCTTTGCTCAACTGACACTATATTCCGCTTCTCTAACTATGCATTGTCGATGCGAACTCGCTGCGCGAATCCATCGGACGAATATTATAGTTCCAAACGGAAATTTTGTTTGACTTGTCTCAAGCTTGGCATTTACACCATACCAACTCTTACTCCAGGTCGCGCAATTTGTTAAACGCTTCGTCGATGCGCTCGACGCCGATAACCTTAAGGCCCTCGATAACCTGTTTCGGCAAATTGGACTTGGGCACCACGGCCAGGGTAAAGCCCAGCTTGGCCGCTTCGCGCAAGCGTTCCTGGCCCCGTGGCGCAGGGCGGATTTCGCCGGCCAGGCCCACTTCGCCAAACACGACCAATCCCCGCGGCAAGGGTTTGTTGCGCATCGACGAGTTAATCGCCAACAACACGGCCAGGTCGGCCGCCGGTTCCGTAATCTTGACGCCGCCGACGGCATTGATGAACACGTCCTGGTCGAACGCGGCGATGCCCGCGTGGCGGTGCGCCACGGCCAGCAGCATGGCCAGGCGGTTCTGCTCCAGGCCGACGGACAGCCGGCGCGCATTCGGCAAGTGGCTGGTATCGACCAGGGCCTGGATTTCCACCAGCAGCGGGCGCGTGCCTTCCTGCGTCACCATCACGCAGGAACCGGGCACCTGGTTGTCGTGCTGCGACAGGAACAGCGCGGACGGATTCGACACCCCTTTCAAGCCCTTTTCCGTCATGGCGAACACGCCCAGTTCGTTGACGGCGCCGAAACGGTTCTTGATGGCGCGCACCAGGCGGAAGCTGGAATGGGCGTCGCCTTCGAAATACAGCACCGTGTCGACGATGTGCTCGAGCACGCGGGGGCCGGCCAGCGCGCCCTCTTTCGTCACGTGGCCGACTAAAATGATGGTCACGCCCGTCTGCTTGGCCGCGCGCGTCAGCTGCGCCGCGCACTCGCGCACTTGCGCCACGGAACCGGGCGCCGAGCTGAGCGCGTCGGAATACACGGTCTGGATCGAATCGATGACCACCACTTCCGGCTTCAGGTCGTTCAAGGTGGAGAGGATCTTTTCCAGCTGGATCTCGGCCTGCAATTTGAGTTCCTTGGCATCGATGACGAGGCGCTTGGCGCGCAAGGCGATTTGCGCGCCGGACTCTTCACCACTGACGTACAGCACGCGCTTGTGGTGCGACATGTTCGCCAGCGCCTGCAGCAGCAGGGTCGACTTGCCGATGCCGGGATCGCCGCCGATCAGCACCACGCCGCCCGCCACCATGCCGCCGCCCAGCACGCGGTCGAATTCTTCGATGCCCGTGCCGAAGCGGGGCACGTCGATGGCGTCGATATCGTCGAGCGACAGCACGGGCGCCGTCTGCGCCAGCGACATGTGCTGCGGGTTCGAATAACGGTTGTTGCCGCCCGTTTCGGGCAGGGTTTCCACCATGGTGTTCCACTGGTTGCACGAGGTGCATTGCCCCATCCATTTATTACTGATGGCGCCGCAATCACTGCAGGTATAGATGGTCTTGACTTTTGCCATGGTGTACTTTGCTCAGGTAAAATGAAACAGCTGGTTATATATACAGTATATACAAACCGCGCTTGCGCGTCACCTACGCTTCGCTCACCGGTACGCGCGGCGCCAATGCGCACATCAGCTCGTAGCCGATGGTGCCGGCGGCCAGCGCCACCTCGTCGATCGGCATGCCCTGGCCCCACAAAGTCACGCTGCTGCCGACCCGCGCGCCCGGCACGTGCGTCAAATCGACCATCAGCATGTCCATCGAGACCCTGCCGATGAGTCCCGTGCGCACGCCGTCGACCAGCACGGGCGTGCCTTCGGACGCATGGCGCGGATAGCCATCCGCATAGCCGCAGGCCACCACGCCCACCTTGATATTGCCAGCCGCTGCGTAGCGGCTGCCGTAACCCACCACTTCGCCTGCGGCGATATCCTGGATACCGATGATACTGCTGCGCAAGGTCATCGTGGGCAGCAAGCCGAACGCCTGCGCCGAGGTGCCGCCAGGAGCGCCGCTGGGCGTGCCGCCATACAGCATGATGCCGGGGCGCACCCAGTCGCTGTCCAGATGGTGCAGCAGCAAGCCGGCCGAATTGCACAGGCTACGTGGCAAGGCCGCATCTATACTGGCCGCGCCCGCTTCAAAACGCAGCATCTGCTGTTCCAACGGCAAGCGCGTGGGCGCCGCCTCGTCCGCATTGGCGAAATGCGTCATCACGGTGATCGTGCCGACGTGCGGCATGGCGCGCAAGCGCGCATACGCAGCCGCCACGGCAGCCGGCGTAAAACCCAGGCGATTCATGCCCGTATTCATCTTCAGATGCACATCGATGGCATGCGGCAAGCGCGCCGCTGCCAGCATGGCGATCTGTTCTTCGCAATGTACGCTGCCATTCAAGCCATATTGCGCCATGACGGGCAAATCGCTGGCGTCGAAAAAGCCTTCCAGCAGCAAGATAGGCTTGGTCCAGCCCAGTTCGCGCAGGCGCACGGCGTAATCGACCTCGACCAGCGCCAGGCCATCGGCGTCGGCAAAGCCCCGCATGGCCCGTTCCAGGCCGTGGCCATAGGCATTCGCCTTGACGACGGCCCACACCTTGGCGCCGCGGGCGCAGGCACGCGCGCGCGCCAGGTTGTGTTGCATGGCATCGAGATGGATGGTGGCGATGAGGGGCCTGGGCATATGCGTCGTTCACGGCGGGTGGGAAAGCCGTATTTTACCGGATGCACAGTACGCCAGCACTGCAGGCGCCCAAGGTCGTGTGCAGAGGACATCATTTATAAAATGCTCACATCTATGTGTATTTTTCTACGGCAGAAAAATTAAGCTTCACTTAGGCAAGACTATGCAAAGCAGCCCCTGCCAAACTTGGGGTTTGCCGTTTTTTCGTGGTATAAAGCAAGCCAGATATGATTTCAGGCAATCCAGAATGAATCGTGGTTTTTATACCATCATGGCGGCGCAGTTCTTTTCCTCGCTGGCAGATAACGCCCTCTTTTTTGTCGCCGTCGATTTATTGGTGTCCATGAAATCCCCGGCGTGGATCACGCCGCTGCTCAAATTGTCGTTCGTGCTGTTTTACGTGCTGTTGGCCGCTTTTGTCGGCGCCTTCGCGGATGCATTGCCGAAAGGCAAGGTCATGTTCATCGCCAACATGGTCAAGATCTTCGGCTGTGCCCTCGTCTTCTTCCACGTGCATCCTTTGCTGGCCTACGCCGTCGTCGGCTTCGGCGCGGCCGTGTATTCGCCCGCCAAGTACGGCATCCTGACGGAATTGCTGCCGCCGGAAAAACTGGTCGCGGCGAATGGCTGGATCGAAGGCTTGACCGTCACCTCCATCATCCTTGGCACCGTCATGGGCGGCGCGCTCGTCAGCGGCCACGTGTCCGACATGCTGCTATCCATCGACATCCCCCTGATCGATACAGGCATCACCAGCAAGACGGAAGCGGCCTTGTGCGTGGTAGTCGGCATCTACGTGATGGCAACCCTGGCCAACCTGAAGATTCCCGACACTGGCTGCGTGTATGCGCACCAGGAACGCAACCCTATCAAACTGATCACCGATTTTGCCAATTGCTATTCCATCCTGTGGAAAGACAAGCTGGGCCAGATCACCCTGGCCGTGACGACCCTGTTCTGGGGCGCTGGCGCCACCTTGCAACTGATCGTGCTGGAATGGGCCAAGCAATCGCTGAACATGCCGTTCGACAAGGCGACCAGCCTGGTGGGCGTGGTCGCCATCGGCGTGGCCGCTGGCGCAGTGCTGTCGGCACGCTTCATTCCGCTGCGCAAATCGCTGACCGTCATACCGCTGGGCATCGCCATGGGCGTAATCGTCATGATGATGACGCAAGTGCACTCCGTATGGATCGCCTACCCGCTGCTGATACTGATCGGCGCCCTGTCCGGCTTCTTCGTCGTGCCAATGAATGCCCTGCTGCAACACCGCGGCCACGTGCTGATGAGCGCAGGTCACTCCATCGCCGTGCAGAACTTCAACGAAAACCTGTCGATTCTCACCATGCTGGCCGTGTATTCGATCATGATCCGCCTGCACCTGCCGCTCAACATCATCATCACCCTGTTCGGCCTGTTCGTCGCCGGCACCATGTACATGATCATGCGCAGGCACAAGCTGAACCAGGCGGAGCACGACAATCTGTCTTTGATTGGCGAGCAGAAACACTAATTTTGGGGTCAGACCCGACGGGTCTGACCCCAGCATTACGCTGGTAGCGCGCCTGTTATCCGCCGCGCGGCAGCCTGCTCCGTCCAGTCATGCGGCACGACAAAACCGCGCGTGCGCTCCACTTCCCAGCCTTCGATAGTATCCACCGTGGCCACCATCACCGGTTGTGCCAGATCAAACAACTGCGCCCGCAAGGCATCCACGTCCAGCACCTCCACGTCGCGGCCCTTGAACGGCGCCAGCCATTGCAATCGGGGCAGCACGACGTAGCGCTGCTGCGGCAATTGTGCCGGCGTGCACCAGAAGCCATGCCCATGTTCCGGGGAAATACCGTCCATGGCGGGCGTCGCGTCTGCCGCATAAAACAGCCAGCCCTTGACCAGCGCCTGCGCCGCGCGCACGGGCTGCGACAGCAAGCTTTGCGCGGCCGGATGGCGTGACAAGGCCAATTGCTTGTCGATAATCTTGCACATCTTCAAGCCCAAGGTGTCGGCCAGATTCGGGCCGATCAGGTGGTTGAAGACGCCCGGATCGGGTGCGCCTTCGAGCAGGTAGAACTTGGTGGCAAATTCCCAGTGCAGCAACGCGTCACCCTCCGTCCCGTCACGCAGCAGGAAATCGAACTCGCCGACCGTGTCGTTGCGGTTCACCTGCACTTGCAAGCCATGCGCAGCGAGCACGCCGTGCTGCTCAAAATAAAAGGCCAGCAGCTTTTCAGCGTACAGGCCCAGGCGGGAATAGAATTTCGGCCCCAGCGCCGCATCGAGCGGCGACGGATCATCTTGCAGCGCCCCCAGCCATGCCGCCACGGCAGGCGTGACGGAAGGCAAGCTGGCAATGCGCCCGCCCCAGTGGGCGCTGGCGGGATCGAGCAAGTCGGGCGAGTCGAGCAGCCAGGCCAGCGCCCGCACCCGGGGGTGCGTCAGATGGCCCCAGCGGCGCTCGAAGCGGGCCTGAAAGCTGTCAAGCACCGTGCGTGCTTTTCGCCAGGCACAGGTCGGCCCAGGCACGCGCCTTGGCCTTGCCCGTCCCATCCTGCAGCAACATTTCCGGGTGGAAGGTCGCCACGACGGAGGCATTGCCCAGCTGGCGCACCGTGCCGCGCACGGGTTTTTCGCCGGGATTGATGCCGGCGGCGGCCATGGAACCGAGGGTGACGATGGTGCGCGGCTGCAGCAGGGCCAGTTCGCGCTCGAAATACGGGCGGCAAGCGGCCGACTCCGATTCGGTGGGCAGGCGTTCCTGGCCCGCCTCGTCCAGCGGACGGCATTTCAGCAAGTGCGTGATGTACACGTCGCTGCCCGCATCGAGGTCGATGGCCTTGAGCATATTGTCGAGCAATTTGCCCTGCTCGCCCGGCAAGGCGCGCCCTTCGCGTTCTTCCAAACGCGACGGACTGCTGGCCAGCATCAGCCAATCACCGTGCCGATCGCCACGACCCATGACGACGCCCTTGCGCGTCTTGCACAAGTCGCAGCGCGCGCACTTGGCGACGGCGGCCGTCAAGCCTTCCCAGTCGAGGGTGGCGATAGCGGCGTCGCTGAGCTGCTTCACTGGCGCGGGTGCGGGCGCATCGTCGAACCAGGCCGTGTCGTCAGGGACTGGCGTAGCGGCAACGGCGACAAATGCCTCGACTTCCACGACTTCCACCGCGGCAAGCACTTCGATCACGGGAGCAGGTGCAGGCGCAGCAACCTCGGCCACGGCCACGGCCACATCCATTTCCACGGCAGCCTCGACGGCGACGTCAACCGCCTCGGGCGCAACACCCTGGCGCAAGCGCCACAGGGGGCCGACGCCCATTTCATCGAGGAAAACGGCGCTGCGGCTCATAAGGTATAACGCATCACGATGGCGTCCTCACGTTGCGAATTGGCGGCAGGATAATATCCCTTGCGCCGGCCGATCTGTTCAAATCCATAGCGCTGGTAAATGTCGAGCGCGCGCACGTTGGACGGGCGCACTTCCAGCAGCATCGATTCCATGCCCAGCTGGCGCGCGCAGGCGCAGGACTGGTTCAGCAGGAAGCGGCCCAGTCCCTGACCCTGGATGGCGCCCTCAACGGCCACGTTGAGCAAGTGCGCCTCGTCGACCACCAGCATCAGCAAGAAGTAGCCAAGCAGGGTGCCATCCACCTCGCGCAAGACCCAGGCCGGATAGCCGCTCTTGAGGGAATCGACAAAGTTGCCATGCGTCCAAGGATGCGGATACACGCGCTGCTCCAGCGCCAGCACCTCAGCCAGGTCCGCCTCACGCATCGGCTGATAGTCAAGGCGCAGCAAGTCCCAGCCGGCAGCACTGTCCTGGCCCTGCTCCATCATTGTGCCGACTCCGCAGCGGCCTTGGCCAGTTGCATCTCGTGCCGTTCCGCGCTCGTGTAAGCGATCTTGTTGCGCAAATACAAAGGCTGCGCCTCGGCCGCCGTCACGCACTGGCCGGTCGCAAAGGCGATGCGCGCCAGCTGCGCCACTTGCACGGCGTGCGGCATGATGGCGGCGTCCGCGCTGGCGGCGCACGGCAGCGCGGCCAGGGCGTCGGCATAGGCGCCAAAGCCGTTGCCGCAACCGGTGACCTCGCCTTGCGGCGCCACGCCGGCCGGCGCGCTCAGGGCAGGCGGCGCAACAATCTGCAAGCCATCCCGATAATCATATTGCGCCCAGTACACTTCGCCCATGCGGGCGTCGAGCACGGTCACGATGCGTTGCGCGCCATGCTGCTGGTGGCACGCGAGCGCCATGGCGTCGAGGGTGACGACGGGCACGACGGGCAGACTGGCGCCATACGCCAGGCCTTGCGCGATGCCGCAAGCCGTGCGCACGCCCGTAAACGAGCCGGGGCCTGAGCCGTAGGCGATGGCGTCGACGTCCGCCAGAGTCACGCCCGCTTCGGCCAGCAATTCCTGCACCATGGGCAGGATGGACTGGGAATGGGTGCGCACGCCCGACGAGGCGCGGGACAGGACGACATCGCCGCGCAGCAAGGCGCAGGAGGCGAGTTCGGACGACGTTTCAATAGCAAGCAGGGTGGGAAGTAAGGTAGACATAGCGTATTTTACCTTGCCAGGCCCGGAAGCGGCACGCCGTGCCGGTCAACAACAGCCCACTTGCACAGCCCGTGCGCGAGGACGGCTATAATAAAAGGCTAAGCTGATTGCTTGACCGGCGTCATTGCGCCATGCCTGGCAATCCATACGCGACACTATCACCCCACTCTTGCCCTGGTCCGCTCCGTGAATCCACTTCTTGCCAAACTGCAACCATATCCATTCGAAAAGCTGCGCCAGCTGTTTGCCGGCGTGACGGTCAATCCCGAGTATGCGCCCATCAGCCTGGGCATGGGCGAACCCAAGCATCCGACGCCAGCGTTCATCGAGCAGGCCTTGGTCGACAATATCCACGGCCTGGCCAGCTATCCGACCACCATCGGTTCGGAAGCCTTGCGTACCGCCATCGCCGGCTGGCTGGAACGCCGCTATGGCATCCCCACGCTCAATCCTGCCACGCAAATCCTGCCCGTGAACGGTTCGCGCGAAGCGCTGTTTGCGCTGGCGCAAACGGTGATCGATCCGTCGGCCGGTTCGCTCGTGATCAGCCCGAACCCGTTTTACCAGATCTATGAAGGCGCGGCCTACCTGGCCGGCGCGGAACCGTATTTCGTCAATTCCGACCCGGCGCGCAACTTCGGCTGCGACTACGACAGCGTACCGGCCAGCGTGTGGGAAAAGGTCAAGCTGCTGTTCCTGTGTTCGCCCGGCAACCCGACGGGCGCCGTGCTCACCTTGACGGACTGGGAACATCTGTTCGCGCTGTCCGAACGCTATGATTTCGTCATCGCCGCCGACGAGTGCTATTCCGAGATCTACCACGGCGACACGCCCCCGCTGGGCGCGCTGCAGGCGGCGCACATGCTGGGCCTGTCCACGATCGAACGTCCGTATGCGCGCCTGGTGGTGTTTTCCAGCCTGTCGAAGCGCTCAAACGTGCCGGGCATGCGCTCGGGCTTTGTCGCCGGCGATGCCGAAGTGCTGAAAAAATTCCTGCTCTACCGAACCTACCACGGCGGCGCCATGAGCCCTGCCGTGCAGGCGGCCTCCGTCGCGGCCTGGAACGACGAAACCCATGTCGAGGAAAATCGCGCCAAGTACCGCGCCAAGTTCGACGCCATCACGCCGCTGTTGCAAGCGGTGATGGACGTGCAATTGCCAGACGCCGGCTTCTACCTGTGGGCCGACGTCAGCCGCACGGGACTGTCCGACACCGAATTCGCGCAACGCCTGTACGCCGAATATAATGTCACGGTATTGCCTGGCAGCTACCTGGCGCGCGACGCGCACGGCATCAATCCGGGCCGCAACCGCATCCGCATGGCCCTGGTGGCCGAAACGGCCGAAGGGCTGGAAGCCGCACTGCGCATAGTAAAATTCTGCCAGCAGCTTTCCGCATCCGCATCAACCAACTAATTAATAAGACATCATCATGAGCCAACAACTGCAAACCATCATCGACCAGGCCTGGGAAAACCGCGCCGAGATCAATCCGCGCAACGGCACGGCCGAACTGCGCGACGCCGTCTCCCACGTCATCAATGGCCTGGATAATGGCAGCATCCGCGTGGCGGAAAAAACCTCGGGCGACTGGGTCGTCAACCAGTGGGTCAAGAAAGCCGTGCTGCTGTCGTTCCGCCTGGAAGACAACGTCGTCCTGCCGTCCGACGGCACGATGCAGTTCTACGACAAGGTCCCGACCAAGTTCGCCAACTACACGGCCGAAGACTTCGCCAAGGGCGGTTTCCGCGTGGTGCCGCCAGCCGTTGCCCGCCGCGGCAGCTTCATCGCCAAGAACGTCGTGCTGATGCCGTCCTACGTCAACATCGGCGCCTACGTCGATGAAGGCGCCATGGTCGACACCTGGGCCACCGTCGGTTCGTGCGCGCAGATCGGCAAGAACGTCCACCTGTCCGGCGGCGTCGGCATCGGCGGCGTGCTGGAACCTATGCAAGCGAACCCGACCATCATCGAAGACAACTGCTTCATCGGCGCCCGTTCGGAAATCGTCGAAGGCGTGATCGTCGAAGAAAACTCGGTCATCTCGATGGGCGTCTACATCGGCCAGTCGACCAAGATCTACGACCGCGCCACGGGCGAAGTGACCTACGGTCGCGTGCCAGCCGGCTCCGTCGTGGTCTCGGGCAACCTGCCTTCGGAAGACGGCAAGTACTCGCTGTACTGCGCCGTGATCGTCAAGCGCGTGGATGCAAAAACCCGCGCAAAAACGGGCATCAACGAACTCCTGCGCGGCATTTAATCAGCGCGCTGTAACGCATTCGCAAGACCTGAATGTCCCGCTTCGGCGGGACATTTTCATTTCCAGCTAGTAACTTCAATCGTCGCGCAGCCATCGCCCATCCTGCCCTATACTGGATGGCATGAATACACCTCCCGTATTGATCGTCGGCGCCGGTCCTACCGGCCTCATGCTTGCCTTGCGCCTGGCGCGCCATGGCGTCGATTGCCGCATCATCGATAAAAACAGCGGGCCGGGCCAGGCGTCGCGGGCCATGGCCGTGCATGCGCGCACCCTGGAGTTTTACCAGCAGCTGGGCTTTGCCGATGAACTCGTCAGCCTGGGCATCAAGATCAATGCCATGCACATCCATGAAGGCGGCGAGGAGCTGGTGAAACTGGCGCTGGGCGAGATCGGCGAAGGGCTGAGCCCCTACCCTTTTGTGCTGAGCCTGCCGCAGGACGAGCATGAACGCTTCCTGATCAGCAAGCTGGCGGCGGCCGGCGTGCACGTGGAATGGAACGTCGCGCTGGACCTGTGGACGCAGGACGATAGCGAAGTGCAAGCCATTCTGCTGAAAGACGGCGAACGTCAATATTGCACGTTTAACTACATTTGCGGCTGCGACGGCGCGCGCAGCAAGGTGCGCGAGATCGCCGGCTTTGAATTCTCCGGCGGCACCTACGACCACCTGTATTACGTGGCCGACGCGCAAGTGGCGGGCAAGAACACGGATTTGCACGCCCACCTGGGCGCGAATTCGTTTGCGCTGATGCTGCCCGTGCGCACCAGCGGCATGCAGCGCCTGATCGGCATCCTGCCCGACCGCCCCGATGGCGCGCCGGCACCCGTGTTTGACGATGTGCGCGAACAGGTACAAACCCTCCTGGGCATTCAGGTCGAGCAGGTGAACTGGTTTTCCACCTATAAAGTCCACCACCGCGTGGCGACGCAGTTCCGCGAGCGGCGCTGTTTCATCCTCGGCGATGCGGCCCATTTGCACAGCCCCGTGGGCGGCCAGGGCATGAATACGGGGCTGGGCGACGCCGTCAACCTGGCCTGGAAACTGGCGCAAAAGCTGCGCGGACAAAGCAACGACGCCCTGCTCGACACCTATGAAAGCGAGCGCATCGTGTTTGCCCGCAAGCTTGTCGCCACCACCGACCGCGCCTTCCAGGCCATCGTCGCACAGGGAATCGCCGGGCAATTCCTGCGGCGCTGGCTGGTGCCCCATGCGCTGCCTTTCCTGTCGGGCTTCGCGCGGGCGCGCCGTTTGCTGTTCCAGACCGTGTCGCAGATCCAGATCAGCTATGAAGACAGCGCCCTCTCTGCGGGCCACGCGGAATACCTGCGCGGCGGCGACCGCCTGCCCTGGTTCTCGGACGGCACGCAAGACAATTTCACGGCCCTGCGCAGCATGGATTGGCAATTGCACATCTATGGCGAGCCGGCGCCCGAACTGCTGGACGAAGCACGCGTGCTGAAACTGCCCGTGCATTGCTACACCTACAACGTGGCGGCCAAGCTGGCCGGCCTGGGCCGCGACGCGGCCTACCTGGTGCGCCCCGACGGCCACATCGCGCTGGCCCTGCACCTGCAGGAAAGCGGCGCCCTGCGTGCCCTGGCCTTGCGACTGGGCATGCATTTCGGTCCGGCGGAGACAGGCAAGGCGGCGCCAAGGCCTGTGTAAGAAACAAGGCAGCAGATTTGTGCTGCATCAAGGCGGATAGATTAAATTTCCTTGCTTTGTTTGCTTTGTTTGACTTCGTGTCCTATGCTGAAACATGCGTTTCAAGGAGACAGCCATGTCGAACAGATCGAACACACGCTCCCCTGTCAGCGATGGCGACACCGGTACGATTGATGAGGCCGCCACCGGCACCGGGCAAGCTCCAGCCGCGCCCTCGCTGGCCAGGCAGCTGGCGGATGCACTCGCTCCCAATGCCACGGGCTCGCGTTTCAACATTGCACAAGATACCTTCCAGGAAGCCTATGCATCGTTGCTCGACGCCGTGCCGCGCGACGACCGCCCCGCGCTGCTGGCGCAAATGCGGCGCGACCTCGATATCGTGGCCGAGCGCGAACTGATCCTGGCTTCAGGCAACGACGCACAGCCAGGCCACGTCAGTACCCGGCAATTCATGCGCGGCCTGGAAGAACAGGAACGACAGCAACGTCAAAAAGACGTGGCCTCGCACAGCTTGCTGTCTGGCCCCGAATTGCGTGCCCGGCTGGAAGTCACGCCGCAGGCACTCAGTGCGGCACTCAAAGCCAGGCGCCTGTTCGCCTTGCGCGGCGCCTCGGGCGAATATGTTTATCCGGCATTTTTCGCCGATCCCCGCCACGACCGCCACACACTGGAAAAAGTCAGCAAAATTCTCGGCGACTTGCCCGGCGCCGCCAAATGGGACTTTTTTACCGTCCCGCGCCTGTCGCTGGGCGGCAAGTCACCGCTGGAAGCCTTGGCCAAAGGCAAACTCGATGCCGTGATGGCCGCCGCCCGCGCCTACGCTGACGAATAACAGCACGACCGTGGCAACCTTGCGCCTGCCCCGTCTGCCGCAGCTGCCCGCAGCGCTGCAGACGGTGCGCTGCGATCCCGCCACCTTGTACCGGGTTTCCGGCCATGCCACGGATGAGCCTTATTTTGGCAGGGCGAATACCTACCGCTTCGACGATCCCCACCCACAAGTAGCGGCCCGCTTCGGCACCTGCTACCTGGGCGCGTCGCTGGCCGTGGCGCTGGCCGAAACCCTGCTGCACGACCGCAAGCCCATCCACAACCACTTCATGGTCGACCTGGCCGTGATACAGGCACGCTTTGTCATTCGGCTCACGGGAGAAACGCTCATCCTGGCCAATCTGACGGGTGCCGCCCTCAGGCAACTGGGCGGCCACGCGGGACTCAGCGGCACGTCGTCGTATGCAACGACCAAAGCCTGGTCGGCGGCCATCCATGCGCATCCGGATGCGGTCGATGGCATGCTCTACATGTCTCGCCACAAGAACGATGAAACGGCACTGGTGCTGTTCCACCGCGCAGCGCCCAAGCTCGCGATGGCGTCCGCCACGCCGCTATCCATCCATCCGGACTTCGGCCAGGTCGCCACACTGCTTGGCATCCGCAGCGCCTGGCCCTGAATCTGCCCGGTTCATGCAACCTTGTTGCACCGCCGCATCGAGTGGCGCATCGACTGTATAATGTCGGCTACCATCGCATTTTCCCCTGGCGCAAGCGCCGCGATCAAGCGAACCGCATTCATTCCCCGTTAGCCCGACCACTATGACCATTACACTCTACGGTATCCCCAACTGCGATACCGTCAAAAAGGCTCGCACCTGGCTGGCCGCGCAGCAACTCGATTTCACTTTCCACGACTTCAAGAAGCAGGGCCTGGAACGCGCCACCGTCGAGGCATGGCTGCAGCAATTGCCGTGGGATGTGCTGGTCAACAAGAAAGGCACGACCTGGCGCGCCCTGTCCGACGAGCGCAAAGCATCGATCACCGATGCGGCCAGCGCCCTGGAACTGATGCTGGAAAACCCGTCCATCATCAAGCGCCCCGTGCTGGACAAGGATGGCCAGTTCAGCGTCGCGTTTTCGGATGCGCAGTACAAAGCCATTTTTTCAGTTTAAACCCGACACCAGCAAGGCTGGGGTCAGTCCTTACGGATCGACATTTGCCCCACTGGGGCAAATGTCCCCGGCGGGTCTGACCCCGAGTTGACGCTCCGCCACATACCGCCCATGACCACCTCCAAAACCCTCGCCCTGACCGAAAAACTGATCGCCCTGTCCTCGGTCACGCCCGATGACAAGGGCTGCCAGCAGCACCTGATAGATATCCTCACGCCACTGGGCTTTGTCTGCGAGACGATACAGTCGAACGACGTCACCAATCTGTGGGCGCGCCGTGGCACCACGTCGCCCGTGTTCGTCTTTGCCGGCCATACGGACGTGGTGCCGACCGGTCCCGTCGAGCAATGGCGTTCGCTGCCCTTCATTCCCACGCACCGAGACGGCAAGCTGTACGGCCGTGGCGCGGCCGACATGAAGACGTCGATCGCCGCCATGGTGGTCGCTTGCGAGGAATTCATCGCCGCCACGCCTGACCACACGGGCTCGATCGCCTTTCTGATCACCAGCGACGAGGAAGGCCCGGCCACGGATGGCACCGTCATCGTCTGCGACAAATTGAAAGAACGGGGCGAGCAGATCGACTATTGCCTGGTGGGCGAGCCGACGTCGAGCGCGCAGCTGGGCGACATGATCAAGAACGGCCGCCGCGGTTCGCTGTCGGGGCGCTTGACGATCAAGGGCGTGCAAGGCCATATCGCCTACCCGCACCTGGCGAAAAACCCGATCCACGAAGCGGCGCAGGCGCTGGCCGACCTGGTCGAGGAACAGTGGGATGCGGGCAACGAGTATTACCTGCCGACCTCGTGGCAAATGTCCAACATCAACGCGGGCACGGGCGCCAACAACGTGATTCCGGGCGACATGGTGATCGATTTCAATTTCCGCTTTTCCACGGCCAGCACGGCGGAAAGCTTGCAAGCGCGCGTGCACGCCATCCTCGACAGGCATGACTTGCAATACGATATGCAGTGGACCCTGAGCGGCCTGCCCTTCCTCACGCCGCGCGGCACCTTGAGCGACGCGCTGTCCGCCGCCATCCTCGAAGAAACGGGCCTCGCGACGGAGCTGTCGACCACGGGCGGCACCTCGGATGGCCGGTTTATCGCGCAAATCTGCCCCCAAGTGATAGAATTCGGGCCGCCCAATGCCAGTATTCACAAGATCGACGAGCACATCGAACTGCGCCACATCGATCCCCTGAAGAATATTTACCGGCGCACGCTGGAGCATTTGCTGCCCGTCTGAACCAGAATACCGAGGCCCGTCACGGCGGGCCAGAACACCGTCTTTTCGAGAATGCCATGACCCCGAACCCGTTTTCCACGCCACGCGACCTGCTGCGCTACGCCGTTACCCGTTTCAATACCGCCAAGCTGTTTTTCGGCCACGGCAGTGCCGAAGCGTTCGACGAAGCGGCCTATCTGATCCTGCACACGTTGAAGTTGCCGCTCGACAAGCTCGAACCGTTCCTCGACGCCAAACTGCTGCCGTCGGAAGTGGCCAGCGTCATGACGGTCATCGACCGCCGCAGCATCGACCGCGTGCCGGCCGCCTACATCACCAAGGAAGGCTGGCTGGGTACCTACAATTTCTACGTCGACGAGCGCGTGATCGTGCCCCGTTCCTTCATCGCCGAGCTGATCCCTGAATACTTTTCGCCATGGGTGGCGGAACCGGAAGCGGTGGAAAACATCCTGGAACTGTGCACCGGTTCGGGCTGCCTGTCGATCATGATGGCCGACGCCTTCCCGAACGCCGCCGTCGATGCGGTGGACATTTCCGCCGACGCGCTGGCCGTGGCCAAGCGCAACGTCGACACGTATAAACTGCAGGATCGCGTCACCCTGATCGAATCGGACCTGTACGCGAACGTGCCGGCCAAGAAATATGATTTGATCATCAGCAACCCGCCGTACGTGAATTCCGCGTCGATGGGCACGCTGCCCCAGGAATACCTGGCCGAACCGCAGATCGCCCTCGACGGCGGCAGCGACGGCATGGACCTGGTGCGCAAGATCATCGCCGGCGCGGCCGAACGCCTGACGGACGACGGCATCCTGATGATTGAAATCGGCAATGAGCGCGAATTCGCGGAAGCGGCCTTCGGCGAACTGGGCCTGACCTGGCTGACGACCAGCGCCGGCGACGACATGGTGTTCCTGCTGACGGCCGAGCAGCTGAAGCTGGTTTAATTGACTACCGGGGTCAGACCCGCCGGGTCTGACCCCAAAAAAACACAAAGAAAAAAATGATACGTTTCCTACAAGTAAGCCTGATGCGCGGCATCAAACCGTTGCTCGAACAAGTCGATGTCACCCTCAATCCGGGCGACAAGATCGGCCTGATCGGCGCCAATGGCGCGGGCAAATCGAGCCTGTTCGCCATGATGCGTGGCGAATTGCACCCTGACCAGGGCGAGATCGATTTCCCGGCCAAATGGCGCGTGGCTTACGTGGCGCAGGAAACGCCGCCGCTGGACCGTGCCGCGCTCGACTATGCGATCGATGGCGACATCACCCTGCGCAAACTGGAAGCGGAACTGGCGCATCTCGAGTCGCAACCGGAAAGCACGGAAAACGGCATCGCCATCGGCAATATGTACAGCGCGCTGGCCGATGCCGACGCCTACACGGTGCAGTCGCGCGGCGAACAGTTGCTGCTGGGCCTGGGCTTCACGCTGGACCAGATGCAGCAACCGGTGGCCAGCTTCTCCGGCGGCTGGCGCATGCGTTTGAACCTGGCGCAAGCGCTGATGTGCCCGTCCGACCTGCTGCTGCTCGATGAACCGACCAACCACTTGGATCTGGACGCCATCATCTGGCTGGAAGACTGGCTCAAGCGCTATGCCGGCACCTTATTGATCATTTCGCATGACCGCGACTTCCTCGATGAAGTGGTCAACGTGGTCGTGCATATCGACGAACGCAAGCTGAAACGCTACTCGGGCAATTATTCGAGCTTCGAGCGCCAGCGCGCGGCGCAGATGATCCTGGCCGCCGGCGCGCTGGAAAAGCAGCAGCGCAAGCGTGCCCACCTGGAATCGTTCGTGAACCGCTTCAAGGCGCAAGCTTCCAAAGCCCGCCAGGCGCAAAGCCGCATGAAGGCGCTGGCGAAGATGGAAGAGCTGGCGCCATTGCGCGCCGCCGCCGAATTCTCGTTCGAATTCCGCGAGCCGCTCTCCGCGCCGAACCCGCTGATGGTGATGGAAGACGTCGACGCGGGCTACAAGATCGAGAACGAAGCGACGGGCGAGATCACGCATAAAACCATCGTCAACGGCATCAAGTTTTCGCTGCAGATCGGCCAGCGCATTGGTCTCTTGGGCCAGAACGGCGCCGGCAAGTCGACCCTGATCAAGACCATCGCCGGCGAACTGATGCCTTTGACGGGCGACGCCACCATGGGCAAGGGCCTCAACATCGGCTACTTCGCCCAGCATCAGGTGGAAATGCTGCGCCACGACGAATCGCCGCTGTGGCATCTGTCGAAGATCGCCCCGACCGTGCGCGAGCAGGAACTGCGCAACTTCCTGGGCGGCTTCAACTTCCCCGGCAACATGGTCACCGCCTCGATCGCGCCATTCTCGGGCGGCGAAAAAGCCCGTCTGGCGCTGGCCCTGATCGTCTGGCAGCGTCCAAACCTGCTGCTGCTCGATGAACCGACCAACCATCTGGATCTGGAAACGCGCGAAGCGCTGACGGAAGCGCTGGCCCAGTTCGAAGGCACCCTGGTCGTCGTGTCCCATGATCGCCACTTGCTGCGCGCCACCACGGACGAATTCATCATCGTGGCCGACGGCAAGCTGCAACCGTTCGACGGCGACCTGGACGATTACAAGGATTGGCTGTTCAAGACCAAGCTGGGTAAAGGTACCGATGTGCTGCCGGCCGCCGGCAAGGCCAACAAGACGGACTTCCCTGTGACTTCTTCCATACCTTCGCCGGCAGCGGTAGCCCCCGCCCCTGCCGCGCCCGTACGCGACAAGCGCAAGGAAGCGGAAGAGCGCCAGAAAACGGCCGCCCTGCGCAAGCCGATCGAAAACAAGATCAAGCGCCAGGAAGAGCAGATCGCCAAGCGCAATGCGCAAAAGGCGGAAACCGACGCCAAGCTGGGCGAGCCGACCATCTACGACGCCGCCAACAAGGCGAAATTGAAGCAGTTGCTGGCCGACCAGACCTTCTTCACCAAGGACCTGGCGCAGCTGGAAGCGGAATGGCTCGATTTGCAAGATCAGCTGGAAAAGCTCGGTTAATCAGGCAACGACAAAAGACGACCTCCGGGTCGTCTTTTTTTCAGGCCGCCTGCATGGGGCTGGGGCTGCGGATGGCCATCAAACGGTCGATGTCGACGAGGATCAATCGGCGTCCCGCCACCGTGCCCAGTCCCAGCAAATAGTCGGCTTCCGCCTCGCCCAGACCAGGCACGGCGCTGATGTCGGCGGGCGCCAGGCTGACGATGTCGGTGACGCCATCGACCACCATGCCCATCACGCCATTGCTCAGCTGCAAAATGATCACGTCCGTGGCCGGGTCGGGCGTACCCTGGGCGCTGCCGAACGCGGCGCGCATGTCGACGATGGGGATGATCACGCCGCGCGAGACGGCCACGCTGCGCAGCAACTCCCCTTCCGACGCAAAACGGTCGAGCTCTTTCAGCGGGCGCAATTCCCGCACGCAGCGGTAATCGAGGCCGTATTCCAGGCCGCCCAGCCGAAAGCTCAAGTACTGCGTCAGGGATTGCGCGGTTGCGGCGCCAGGCGTCGTCGTGGGCTGCATGGTGTTCCTTTCATCCGGTAAGCGCTGCCAGGATGCGGCGCAATGATGCAACTTTGCCCCATGCTAACCAGCAACACCGCAGGCGGCGTTGAGAAACATCAACTTTGCCGGAAGGCATGCGTACTCTCACTGTCCAGGCTTGCGCCGGCGCAGCCATCTTCCCTTACAATACCCACATCGTTTCCCCACAGGCAGGCCATGCAACACCTCGTCAATCCCGCTGAAGTTGAATTTTCCGCCATCCGCGCTCAGGGGCCGGGCGGGCAGAATGTCAACAAGGTGTCCAGCGCCATCCATTTGCGCTTCCCCATCGCCGCCTCGTCGCTGCCGGAAGCGTACAAGGAGCGGCTGCTGGCCCTGCGCGACAGCCGCATCAGCAAGGATGGCGTGCTGGTGCTCAAGGCGCAGCAGTCGCGCAGCCAGGAGCAGAACAAGGAAGAAGCGTTGCGGCGCCTGCAGGAAATCATCGACAGCGTCACCTTTTTGCCCGCCGTGCGGCGCGCCACCAAGCCCACGCGCAGCTCGCAGCGGCGCCGCCTCGACAGCAAGAGCACACACAGCGTGCTGAAACAGTCACGTGGCAAGGTCACCGACTAAACGTTACGGCGGCGGTGCATACGTCCAGTCCAGGCTGCCTATGCTGTCCGCAAACACGCTCTGCGTGCCCGGCGTGGCGCTGCGCAACAGCGCCTTGATCTCCTTCGGCGGCCGGTCGTAGACCTTGGCCGGCCCGGGCGGCACGACCATGGCGCGCACGGCCGTGTCACCGTCGACCAGTCCCAGGCTGCAGCGCGACTGGCCGGCCGTCGCTTGCCGCTGCTGGCGCACTTGCGCCACCATGGCCAGCATTTGCGCGTGCAGGATTTCCGACTGTTTCACTTCCACGCGCAGGCGCGCCACTTCCTTCAAGACGGGGGCGATGCGCGCG
Source organism: Janthinobacterium sp. 64 (assembly GCF_002813325.1). Lineage (NCBI taxonomy): Bacteria > Pseudomonadati > Pseudomonadota > Betaproteobacteria > Burkholderiales > Oxalobacteraceae > Janthinobacterium > Janthinobacterium sp. 64. The sequence goes on from NZ_PHUG01000001.1 coordinate 1,814,279, forward strand.
GCCAGCTTGTCGTACTGCAATTGCTGCGCCGGCTGCAGCTGCAGCTCGCCGCGCCGCAGCTGGCCCGCCAGGGTCAGGTAGTTGCGCACCTCGGGCAATTGCGCAATGGCATCGATTTCCTGCTGGCGCTTGTGCTGCAGCTGCTGGTAGTGCGCGGCCCTGGCCAGGCTTTCCGCGATCTGCTGGTCCAGGGCGCTCAAATCGGGCACCAGCGGGAACAGCAGCATCTCCACCTGCTTGCGGGGACCGGCGCTGCCGATGCGGATGGTGCGTGCCGCCACGGCGCAGCCTTCGGCCAGCTCGATGACGACCTCGTCGGCGATGATCTCGCAATTGCTGGCATGCTCGATCACCACGCGCGTGCCGGCGATGACGCAGCTTTCCGCGCGCTTCACGTGGACTTCGCCGCTCAGCGCCTGCAACACGGAACCGGAAGCGACGCCCTCGACGCACACGTCGCCGTGCGCGTTGAAGGCCGTGCCGCCCACCAGGTTGCGCCGTAGCGATATCCGCCCGCCATGCGAGTGCAGGTGGCCGTACACGTCGCCATGGATGGTGATGTCGCTGCCGTCGAGCTGGCGCTGCTCCTGCACGTCGCCATATTCCTCGTACGCGGCGCACAGCTTCAAATTGCCCGTGGTACGGCTGCTGACGCCTTCGCGGCTGACGATCTTGTTGTCGATGGAGAGCTTGCCGTGCGCATCGACATTCACATAGCCATCCTGGGTGGCGACCACGTAATCGCCATCGCTGTAGCGTTCGACCGCCATGCCCGCCCCTGCCACCGCCGCCGGGTCCAGCTCCAGCGGCGCGGGCGGCGGCAGCAGCGTGCCGTCCAGGTCGTAGCCGGGCAAGCCGGGCGCACCGGGCAGCAGCCGCAGCAGGCGCGCGTGTTTTTTCACTTGCGGAAAACGGTTCTTGAAACTGAGCAAATCCAGGCGGCCATCGGAGCGTTCGCGCGGCGCATCGTCGCGGCGGATGCCTTGCGACACTTCGACCAGCTGGGCGTCGCGGCCCGGCTGCGGCGGCAGCGCCCGCGCCACGGTGATGCGCTCGGCCTTGCCGCTGCCGAGAATGGCGCGCACGGCCGCGCCATCGATGCCATAGCGCACGCCCTTGCACCACAGGTCGGCCACCAGCTCGTCAAACTCGCGGCGCGCCGGCACCTGCCCATCCGCGTCGGCAGAGAGCGCTTCAAAGTAAAACTCGGCACTGTCGCCGCGGATCTTGACCTGCTTGTACAGCGCGCGGCGCTGGGGCGGGAATGGTGCCACACGGACGGCAATGCGCAGCAAGGCGTCGCTATTGGGCGCGGCGCGGGGCGCGGGGGCATGGAATAGGGTCAGCAGGAACAAAGCGTAGTCGAGACCGGCCAGCAGTTGCCCCGACTGGAACAGCTGGTCGACGGCGGCGCGCAACTGCGCGGGCGCCAGCGACAGGTCCAGACACACGCCTTCGTCGCGCTGGACGAGACCGTGCGGCAGGCCGCCTGCGGGGACCGCCTCAGGAACGGGTGTGTCGTCGTCGCTCACGCCTTGCCTCCCCCAACACATTCTGAGAATTTCCTCAATGCACTAGAACAATATCACGGGGCGTGGCCGTGTGCCTGACTGAGCAATAATGTTGGTGGCCAAATGCAAACAGGGCCATGTCTTGCGAGATGGCCCTGTCGGATGGGGTGCGCGATGCCTAAGTCACTAGCGGCGCGGCGGATTCGAGTAGATGTCTTGCCCCACTTCGTTGATCTGGCGGCGCAGGTCGCGCCGCTCGTCGGGCGTCATGCGGCCCGTTCGGCGCGAGGCGTCGGCGCCTTCATTGGCGCGGCGCTGCTCTTCGGCGCGCGTGTCGAAACTGCGTGCGTCACGCTGTTCGCGCAGTCGCGTATCATTGCTATTGCTGCGCTGTACCTGTTCATAGCGCTGGGCCTGCACTTGCTGCTGGTCGTCACGGCGTGGCGGCGGCTGGTTTTGTGCCAGCGCCAGGCTGGCGGCAAACACGGAGCAAACGGCAAATGCGGACAGCACGGCCGTACGTGCGGCAATAGCTGCGCTGGGAGCGGTGTGAATTTTTTTAGTAAAGATATTCATTGAGTTCCTCTTCCGCGATGCCGTATAAACTAAAGCTGATTTCCACTGTGGCCCCAGTGTATGATGCTTTACACGGTGCAGTAAGAGTAATTGGGTAAAGTTTGTAACACTTTGTAATGGGTCGCCATACCCCCTTGCCGACGCCACGCGAGGCGTTACTATAGCAACTAATATAAGATAACACGACACCTTAAATGACCACAACCTCCACTTCCGGCAGCAACACGCCTACGCAATCGATCCACGGCCACCAGGCAAAAATCATGGTGGTCGATGACGATGTGCGCCTGCGCGACCTGCTGCGCCGCTACCTGACCGAACAGGGTTTCAATGTCTTCACGGCAGAGAGCGCGACGGCCATGAACAAGCTGTGGCTGCGCGAACGCTACGACTTGCTGGTGCTCGATTTGATGCTGCCCGGCGAAGACGGCCTGTCGATCTGCCGCCGCCTGCGCGGCGCGGGCGACCAGACGCCGATCATCATGCTGACGGCCAAGGGCGAGGATGTGGACCGCATCGTGGGCCTGGAAATGGGCGCCGACGACTACCTGCCAAAACCGTTCAACCCGCGCGAACTGGTGGCCCGCATCGGCGCCGTGCTGCGCCGCAAGGGTCCCGATGAAATCCCGGGCGCACCGTCGGAAACGCCGCAAACCTTCGAATTCGGCGACTTCGTGCTGGACCTGGGCACGCGCACATTGAAAAAGAGTGGCGAAACGGTGCCGCTGACCACCGGTGAATTTTCTGTGCTGAAAGTGTTTGCCCGCCATGCGCGCCAACCGCTGTCGCGCGAGAAACTGATGGAACTGGCGCGCGGCCGCGAATACGAAGTGTTCGACCGCAGCCTGGACGTGCAAATTTCGCGCCTGCGCAAACTGATCGAACCCGACCCGTCGAGCCCGCTGTTCATCCAGACCGTGTGGGGCCTCGGTTACGTCTTCATCCCGGACGGACAGCCGCGCTGATCGCAGGCGAGGCATGATGAAGCTTGTTCCCGATATCAGCCTGGCGCGGCTGAAAAGCGGCCTGTTCTGGCGCACCTTTTTGCTGCTGGGTACCTTGACCACCGTCAGCATGATCACCTGGATCGGCATGATTTCCGTCATCCAGCGCGAGCCGCAGGCGCAGCAGATTTCCGCCCAGATCATTTCCGTCGTCACCATCACGCATGCGGCCCTGACGCACTCGGCGCCCGAGCTGCGGCGCGAGCTGCTGTTCGACCTCGTCAGCAATGAAGGCATCCGCATCTTCTCGCTGGAAGAGGACGACCGCATCGAGCCGCCGCCCGACAATTACCTGATGCCCGAGATCGAGGCGCAGGTGAAAGCCAAGCTGGGCAAGGACACGCGCTTTTCCGCGCGCGTCAACGGCGTGGCCGGCTTCTGGGTCAGCTTCAAGATCGACGACGACGAGTACTGGCTGATGCTGGACCGCGAGCGCCTGCGCGGCCTGACGGGCTTCCAGTGGCTGGGCTGGGCCAGCCTGGTGTCGCTGCTGTCCCTGCTGGGCGCGGCCATCATTTCCAGCCTGATCAATCTGCCGCTGTCGCGCTTGACGGCGGCCGCGCGCGACATCGCCAAGGGCAAGCAGCCGGCGCCGCTGCCGGAAAAAGGCCCGATCGAAATCCTCGAGGCGAACCGCAGCTTCAACCAGATGGTCGATGACTTGAAACAGGTGGAATCGGACCGCGCCGTGATTTTGGCGGGCATTTCGCACGACTTGCGCACGCCGCTGGCGCGCATGCAGCTGGAAGTGGAAATGGCCAACCTGTCGGACGAGGCGCGCGAAGGCATCCAGTCCGATATCGGGCAAATGGACGCCATCATCGGCCAGTTCCTCGACTATGCGCGGCCGACGGAAGCGTCAACCTTCACGGATGTCGACCTGAGCGGCTTGCTGCTCGACATGACGCGCGAAGCGATGCGCCTGCCGGACGTGAAGATCAACGCCAGCATCGCCGAAGGCGCGCATGCGATGGGCAACCCCACGGACTTGCGCCGCGTGCTGAACAACCTGATCGAGAATGCGCGCCGCTATGGCAAGACGCCGGGCAGCGACGTGACGGAAATCGATATCGCCTGCCATCTGCGCACCAGTCACGGCGCGAAAAAGGTGATCATCGAAGTGCAGGACCACGGCACCGGCGTGCCGGCAGAAAAGATCGAGCAGCTGATGAAGCCGTTCACCCGCCTCGACACGGCGCGTGGACAGGCGAATGGCGCCGGCCTGGGCTTGGCCATCGTCGACCGCGTGCTGCTGCGCCATGGCGCCGAATTGCAGGTACGCAACCGCGAAGGCGGCGGCCTGGCGTTTCAGATCAGCTTGCCAGCGGCGTAGGTCGGCTTAGCGCAAGGCGCGTAAGCCGACACCACCAGCGGCCTTGGCCAACAATGTTGTCGGATTACGCGAGGCAAAGCCTCGCTAACGGTCATGGTGTAGCCGTGCGCCGCCACCCATGAGGATGAAAGAAACTGGCGGTGGAAGGCGGCGGAGCGAGATCGCGAATGTTTTTGGCGGGATAAGACCCCGACGCTAACGTGACCCGCCGAACTGACTCGTACCCCGGATTGCCTCTTACAGAGCGCACGTTAATCAGGCCGTTGGCGACTTGTCGCCTTCAGGCAAATCAGTTCAGCATCCGTCGCCTTCCACACTAAAAGTGTAGCTCAATGGGAGGCATCATGGAACTGGAAACACTACACAAACGCGTGATCGGTCTTGATGTGCATCAGGCGCAAATTACAGCTTGCGCAATCATTGAAGAGGCCGATGGTACAACCCGGCTGGAGCAGCGGCAGTTTGGCGCCTTCAAGCGTGATCGGCGCGCGCTGGCCGAATGGGCGCAAGCGCTGCATCCAGATCAGGTCGTCATGGAAAGCACAGGCATCTACTGGAAGAGCCCGTATGCCGCCCTGGAAGCGGTCGGCATCCATGCCTGGGTCGTCAACGCCCGCCACGTCAAGAACGTGCCTGGTCGCAAGACCGATGTCGGCGACGCCCACTGGCTGGCCACGCTGGCGCGTGCCGGCCTGCTGCGCCGCTCGTTCGTGCCGCCAGCCATGTTGCGCGAACTGCGCCTGGTTGCACGGCAACGGCAAAAACTGGTGGGACATCTGGCGTCAGAAAAGAACCGCCTGCACAAGGTACTGACTGACGGCGGCATCCGACTCGGCGTCGTCGTCAGTGACTTGCACGGACAATCGGCACGCGCCATGGTCAAGGCGCTGATCGCCGGTCGGCCCACGCATGAGGTACTCGACTGCGCCAGCGGGCGCCTCAAAGCCAGCCGGGAAGAATTGTTCGATTCGCTGCAAAGCGAGCTGACCGGCAGCCATCGCTTCGTATTGCATGAACTGATGGGACACATCGAGGAAATTGAGGAGCGCATCGCGCGTTTCGACGCCTATCTGCTGCAGGGACTGGCTGGAGAACAGCATGCGCTCGCTTCGCTGCAGACATTGCCGGGCGTCGACCTGATCGGCGCGGCCATGTTGCTCGTCGAGATCGGTACCGACATGCAGGCCTTCGGCAGCGCTGACCGGCTGGCATCCTGGGCAGGCATTTGCCCGGGCAACAATGAGTCGGCAGGCAAACGCCAATCGGGCCGCGCGCGCAAAGGCAACCCGTATGTGCGTCGGCTGCTGTGCGAATTTGCGCATGCCGCCAGCCGGACCACGTCCGTCTTCAAATCAAAATTCCAGGCACTGGTGATGCGGCGCGGCCACAAGCGTTCTATCATTGCCATTGCACACAAACTGCTGCGCACCGTGTTCTGCATGCTGCAACGTGGCGAGCACTACCGCGACAGCGCCACCGACTACGAAGCGCTCGCGGTGCAACGCAATGCACCGCGATGGATCAAGGCACTGACGAAATTCGGATTCATCGCGAATCCAGTCTGACGTATCTCTGCCGTTGCATGCCTTGACCAACGATGGTCAGGCAGGCACGCGTCCCGAACACCGTTTCTTTCACGTTAATCCGACCTACGCCGCCGGACCGCGGTCAAGCGGACGCCTGCTCCTGCACCAGCAATTTATTCATCAACAATTCCGTCGCCCCGTAGCCGTACAGGGAATCGCTTTCCATGCCCGGCGTGTCGAAGGGGATCGATTCTTCACGGTTCAGCTTGGCAGGGTCGGCGTCCGCATAACTGGCGCGCCAGGCGCGCTGCAGGGATTCATTGCGGCGGATAAAGGCCGGCATGGGCCAGTCGTCGCGCTCCCAGTGCGGGCTGTCGCCCAGCAGGGGCCAGCGCTCGTTGAGCAGGGCCATGTCGCCCGTGCGCAGGCGGCGCACGGCCTGTTCCGGCCGCAAGCCTTCCAGTTCTTCCAGCGCAGGCAGGCTGTCGCGCTTCGGCCCGAACATATACGCCAGCATGATGCGCCCGGCAGGCGCCCGGCGCGCCACCACGCCGACGGCATAGCCGCCGCCCGGCAAGGGCACAGCAAACCAGCTGCCTTCCCGGTATGGTAATGATTTCATTTCTGCAAACTCCCCCAAAATCGTGTTCGGGGCACAGTCTACGCGAAGCAAGTGCTATGTGGCGCATGGTACGCCACAGCAACAAACCAATAGTTACCCTATTTTCTCGTCATAGTGATACTGAGCAACAATCGGCCCCGCCTTGAACAGCGCTTCCTTCATGGCCGTATCCAGGCGCGCGTCGCGGCGGCGCATCCATTCGAGCAGCATGGCCGCTTCCTTGCGGCTGGTGTCGCCCGCATGCGCGAGCACGCGGCGCAATTCCGGGTCCGTGCACGCCTCGAAACGCTGGCTGTTCAAGTCCAGCGCCTGCAGCGCGGCGATGGTGGCGCCGATGGCGCGGTGCATGTCGAGTGCCGTGGCCGGCAAGCCCGATTCTTCCAATGGGACGGTGGTCATGCGCATTCCTTTTCGCGTGGTGGAGACATCGGCTGCATTCTCCACCGCGCGGGCGAAAAGCTCAAGCGTCCACGACACGATTCCACCCGTTCGGCCATAATCATGGCTCAGCAACAGCCTAAACCTCAGCGGCAGGAGCCCCATGTTCAATTTCGACTTTTACAATCCGACGCAAATCCTCTTCGGCCAGGGCCAGATCGCCGCCATTGCCGGCCTGATCCCGCCGCAGGCCAGAGTGCTCATGACCTACGGCGGCGGCAGCATCAAGCGCAACGGCGTCTACGATGAAGTCAGGGCGGCGCTGGCTGGCCATACGGTGCTGGAATTTGCCGGCATCGAACCCAATCCCAGCTACGAAACCCTGATGCAGGCCGTGGCCATGGTGAAAAGCGAGCGCATCGATTTCCTGCTGGCCGTCGGCGGCGGCTCCGTGGTCGATGGCACCAAGTTCATCGCCGCCGCCGCCCTGCACGACGGCGTGGCGTGGGACATCCTGGCCAAGGGCGGCAGGATCGTCGAAGCGGCCCTGCCCTTCGGCACCGTATTGACGTTACCGGCCACGGGGTCCGAAATGAATGGCTCGGCCGTGATCACGCGCAAGGCCACGCAGGAAAAGCGCTCGTTCATGAGCCGCAAGGTGTATCCAAAATTCTCCGTGCTGGACCCGTCGAAGACCTTTACATTACCGCTGCGCCAGGTGGGCAATGGCGTCGTCGATGCGTTTGCGCATGTGATGGAACAGTATTTGACCTATCCCGTCAACGCGTCCGTGCAGGACCGCTTCGCCGAAGGCATTTTGCTGACCCTGATCGAGGAAGGCCCGAAAGCCCTGTCGCAGCCGGACGATTACGACGTACGCGCCAACGTGATGTGGAGCGCCACCCTGGCCTTGAACGGCCTGATCGGCGTGGGCGTGCCGCAAGACTGGTCCACGCACGCCATCGGCCACGAGTTGACGGCCTTGTACGAGCTCGACCATGCGCAAACCCTGGCCATCATCCTGCCCAGCATGCTGCGCGTGCGCAAGCAGGCCAAGCGCGCCAAGCTGCTGCAGTACGCGGCCCGCGTCTGGGGCCTCGATGGCGGCGACGAGGATGGCCGCATCGAGGCCGCCATCGCGCGCACGGAATTCTTCTTCCGCCACATGGGCGTCAAGACGCGCCTGGCCGACTACGGCCTGAACCATGCCAGCGTGGACGCCGTCGTCGCCGCCCTGGAAGCGCACGGCATGACGGCGCTGGGCGAACAGCGTGAAATCACGCCCGCCGTCAGCCGCAAGGTGCTGGAACTGAGCCTGTAGATTCCATACACACTGTTGTAAAACGGTCAGCGGGGTGGGACAGCTGGCCGTCGTTCATGCTAAGCTGTCAGTTCGCTAGGGGTCCTGGAGCAGTCATCCGGGTGAGAGATACCCTTCGTACCTGATCTGGATAATGCCAGCGAAGGAAAGCGCAAAGTACCTCCCTCCTTTGATAGCTCCTGCGTTGGCGCCAGCCGAACAAGCAGCCTGCCGTGCTCTTTACCGAGTCGGCTTGAACCACGAGCAATCTATGTCCACACCGAATTTATCTGTTTCTGTATTGACCCTGGCGATCCTGCATGCATTTGCCGCACCGGCCTTTGCCGCGAATGACACCGCCGAAGCGCCGGCCGACACGCAAAGCATGGCCGAAGTCGTCGTCACGGCCAGCAAGGCACCGGCCGCCAAGCGCGCTTCCGTGGGCGGCTTTGCCGACGCGCCGCTGCTGCAGACGCCCGCGTCCGTCACCGTCATTTCGCAAAAAGACATGCAGGATTTACAGATCCGCAATCTCAGCGACGCCGTCAAGCTCGACGCCAGCATCAACGATTCCTACAACGCCGTCGGCTATGCGGAACAGTTCACCATCCGTGGCTTCAAGCTCGATACGAACTCCAGCTACCGCAAGGATGGCGTGGCCATTCCCGGCGACACGCAAATTCCGCTGGAAAACAAGGAACGCATCGAAGTGCTGAAGGGCCTGGCCGGCTTGCAGGCAGGCGTGGCCGCGCCGGGCGGCGTGATCGACTTCATCGTCAAGCGCCCGACTAGCGCGCCGCTGCGCACGGTCACCGTGGAAACGCGCGAACGGGGCACCCTGTACGGCGCCGTCGACCTGGGCGGCCGCCTGGAAGACACGCGCTTCGGCTACCGCATCAACGTGGCGGCCGAGCGCCTGCGCTCCTACATCAAGGGCGCCGACGGCAACCGTAAATTCATTTCCGGCGCCTTCGACTGGCAGATTTCGCCGCAAGCGCTGTTGCAACTCGATGCCGACTACCAGGACAAAGCGCAGGCGACGGCGCCCGGCTTCCAGTTGCTGAGCAATGGCAGCCTGCCCGCCAACGTCAGCGCCGACGCCATGCTCAACAAGCAACCGTGGACACATCCCGTGGAAACCGTCACCAGCAACATCGGCCTGCGCTTCCAGTACGCCTTCAATGACGACTGGCGCGCCACCGTGTCGGCCAACCAGCACTCGTTCAAGCGCGACGACTACACGGCCTATCCGTATGGCTGCAGCCCGGAAGGCTGGATGCCTGTGTTCTGCAGCAATGGCGATTTCTCCGTGTGGGACTTCCGCAGCCTGGGCGAGACGAAAAAACCGCTGAGCGCGCAAGCCATGATCCAGGGCAAGTTCGCCACCGGCAGCCTGCGCCATGAAGTCACGGTGGGCGTGTCGTATTTCAACCGCAAGGACCGCGCCGGCAAGTACGTGTATAAGGAAGTGGGCATCAGCAATATCTACCGCCCCGTCATCGTTGCGCCATCGCCGGCTTCGACTGGCCCCGTGCGCCTGGTGCGCGACGACAAGGAAAAATCCGTCTTCGTGCAGGACATCGTCAGCCTGGCGCCGAACTGGAAGCTGCATGGCGGCTTGCGCCATATCGACGTCGATGGCTACCAGTATGTGCTCAAGGCCGACACGGAAATCCGCGCCAGGCACGACTTCCTGCTGCCCAACGTCTCGCTCGTCTACACCCCGCTCGACAATGTGTCCGTGTATGCGGCCTATTCGCAGGGCATGGAGCATGGCGGCACGGCCAGCATCTATGAGAATAACGCCAACGTGGAACTGTCGCCGAGCCGCTCGAAGCAGATCGAATTGGGCGTGAAGATGGATGTGACGCCGGACTTCATGCTGGCGGCCAGCCTGTTCCAGATACGCAAAGGTCTCGAATATGTGAATGCCGAGAATTATTTCGTCCGCAATGGCCAGGCCCAGCACCGCGGCCTGGAATTGTCGGCCCAGGGCAAGGCAACAGCCAACTTGAGCCTGGGCGCGTCCGTGACGGCCCTGAACAGCCAGCAGTCGGGCACGAGCGATGTGAATTACGATGGCAAGCGCGTACCGAACGTGCCCGCCTTCAAGGCGGCCGTACATGCGGACTACGCCGTGCAGCAAATGGCGGGCTTAAGCGTCAATGGCAGCTGGGAATTTGCCAGCAAGAAAGCGTTTGAGTACAACAACACCACTTTCGTGCCGTCGTACAACGTGTTCAACCTGGGCGCCGCCTACGCCATGCGCGTTGCCGGCAAGACAGCCGTGCTGCGCGCCGCCGTCAACAACGTGGCAGACAAGTTCTACTGGCGCGACGTGACGCCGGAAGCAGGTGGCTACCTGTTCCCGGGCGCCAGCCGCACCTTCAAGCTTTCCGCGCAGTTCGACTTTTAATTGAGGGAAATGGCAGGCGCTGCAGCTAGCGCCTGCTGCAGCAAAGGCGTCGCCTGTTCCAGGCGCGCCTCCAGGCTGTCGTGCAGCACGTGGTACACAATGCCGCGCGCGTCAAGCTCGTCGAGCAGGTAGCGGTAGATCAGCTGGCGCACGGTTTCCGACTCGCGCTGCAAGCCGTCGGCTACCCACGGGCTGTCGGGCGCCGTCACCAACGTCAGATCGTACCGCGTGGCATCGGCCAGCGCCGCCAGCTGCGCGTCGGCGCCATCAAAATAATGGCGGCTGTAGACGGCCGTCATCAGCGGCGTCGTGTCGCAAAACAGGAAGTTGCGCGCTTGCGCAGTGGCTGCCGCCTCGCGCTCGACTTGCGTGCGCGCAATGCCATACTGGTCGGCCGCGACGGGCACCCTGCCCTCGGTCTCGACAAATTCACGTAAATATTCCGGTACCCAGACGCTGCCATAACGCTCGGCCAGGGCGGCCGCCAGGGTCGACTTGCCCGACGATTCCGCGCCCAGGATGGCCACGCGCACGCAATGCGCCATCACTTGAGGACCATCGCGCCCGGCGCGGCCGGTGCCGATTTTTTCCACGCCAGCAAGCCGATGATGGCCATCACGACGAAGAAGCCATACAGCACGGCCGTCAGGGTCAGGCCCTTGTGCAGGTACAGCCAGACATACAGCACGTCGACGACGATCCAGGCGATCCAGTTTTCCAGCTTCTTGCGCGACAACAGGAATTGGCCCACCAGGCTGCCTGCCGTGAGAAAACCGTCCGCGTGGGGCACATCCGTGTCCGTCGTCGTCAGCAGCCAGGCGATCAGCAGGAAACCGATCAGCCAGCCCGCGGCGCAAGCCAGCCAGCCGCGGCCGTTCAGGCGCGTCACGGGCAGCGTCTTGCCGCCGCTGGCTGGATGCAGCCACTGGTACCAGCCCCAGAACGAGACGCTGATGAACAGCAGTTGCAAAGCCATGTCGCCGTACAGGCGCGACTCGAAAAACACGACACCGTAAGCGGCCGAGGAAATGATGGCGAACAGCCACGCCCAGTGGTTCTGGCGGATGTTCAGCGCAACGGTTGTCAGTGCCAGGACAAAGGAAATCAGTTCAAGCGGCGTGGTGGCAAAACCCAGCAGGAGAAGCGTATCGTTCATGGGAATCGTGATGAGGCTGGTGGTGCAGTATGCAATACCAGCCCTGAATAAGCAAGATTGCCCGCTCAGTGCGCTTAGGCGAAGCCGCCCTTGACGGCGCGCGCCAGCGAGCGCTGCACGATCAGCTTGTGGAAAGGCCGGATCACCAGGATGTAGGCGCGCCCCACCGCATTATGGCAATGCACGACGCTGGACATGGTGATGCGGCCATGCGGTCCCGCGTCGCGGTGGCGCAGCACCGACAGGCGAAAATCGAGGTGGCTGTCATCCTCGCCCACGATGATTTCATCGTCGCTGACGGCAAAGATGCGGAAGATGCCGATGCGCTTGCCTGGCCGGGCTTCCATCTGCTTTGCCGTGCGGATACCGAAGCGCGCCACGATGGCGTCGCGCACCACCATCAGCTTGCGCGCCCAGCCCGGCTGGCTGCCCAGCAGGATGCGCGCCAGGCTTTCCATATCCATCTGGCGCGCCTGCGCAGTCGGCAAGTCGACGGCATACGCATCGGCCAGGTTGCTGCCAGCATAAAGCGGGGCGATGCTGGCGCCGGGTGGCATGGCCACTGCGCGTACAGCGTTGTTCATCTCTTGCATGTGCTCTCCATGTGTTCAGTGATAACATGGTCATCATACACGACAATGTGAACAGCGATAACATAGAATGGCAACAACGAGCACCTATCATCACGGCAACTTGCGCGACACCCTGGTCGCCACCGCCATCGCGCAACTGGCGCAGCAGCACGACGCCGCCCTGTCGCTGCGCGAACTGGCGCGCACGGTGGGCGTGTCGATCGCCGCCGTGTACCGCCACTTCCCCAGCAAGGAAGCCTTGCTGGCCGACGTGGCGGCGGCCGGCTTCGCCAGCCTGATTGCCAAATGGGAGACAGAACTGCCGCCGCAGGGCAGCCTGCCCGCCGAGCAGCGCTTTCAGCTGCTGGGCCAGCAATACATCGAATTCGCCCTGGCCGCGCCGGCCCACTACCGGCTGATGTTCGAGCACCAGGACGTGCGCCAGTTCCCCGCCCTGCAGCAAGCGGCGCAAGCATGCTTCCAGTATGTGCTGCAGACGGCTGGCGCGGCCGTGCGCGAAGCGGGCCTCGATGCGCGCTGGGACAAGGCCGCCGCCAGCGCCGGATGGTCGCTGGGCCATGGCTACGTGATGCTGCTGCTGAGTGGCCGCCTGGCCATGGCCGACGGCGGCGACGAGCTGTCGCCAGCGATGGTGCCGCGCTTTTTTCAGTTGCCGGTCGAGGCGCTGCGGCAGGCTGCCTTGCCTGGCGGGACCACCGCCATCCAGTCAAATTGAAGCAGTTATCGGCAGGCGCCACCTTCAGGAACTTTCATGCACAACATATCGATAGATGCACTCTCCGTGATTGCCAGGCAATGCATGGCCGTGACGTGCCTGCAACGCTTTTGCCAGCGCTTTGACATTCAGCATCCGGCCCTCTCAGCGTTCACCGTGCATGTGTGGAAAGTGGCGCAGGTCGGGCCTGGGGATTTTGCGGCCTGGGAAAGCGGCTTTGCGTCCTTGCCCGTGACGGGCATGGGCGATCCCTGGCCGGACGAGGTACGCATGGCCATGCCCGGGCACCTGCTCGGCGCGCTGGAGCAACTTGTACAGCATGTGCTGGAAACGAGCGCCTGTACCTGGCATGGCGATGACCTGCCGGCAAGTCGGCGGCAGCTGGAAGCCGTCTTTGCCATCTGCATCCGGCACGACGTGGCCGCGCCGCAGCTGGAACACTATGTGCAGCACGATGCGGCGCTGCGCGGCGGCTGGGGACCAGTACTGACGGACGCAGAAGTCCGCGCCTGGCAAGCCTTGCTATAGCGCTTACGCCAGCAGGCTTTGGCGCACCTGTTCGAGCAGGCGCTCCTCTTCGTCCGTATCGGCATCGACTTGCGTGACCACGGTCCAGAACGGCGCGCACGTCTTAATCTGCTCGAAAGCATGGCTCGCTTCCAGCCGCACCATGGTTTTCCTCAGGCTGTGCAGATAGCCCTCTTCTATGGCGTCGAGCAATTCGTCATCGGCAGCGTCGATCAGCTCGCGCAGCGCGCCTTCGATCCCTGCATGACCCTCTTCCCACAACTGGCCAATTTCAGGCACATCGGCTTCCATGCACTCGTTCGACCAGTCCGGCGGGTAGCCACCGCGCTGCCGGTTATCGGGATCGGTGTCAAAGCTCAGCGAAATGGAGGGAAACGATACGGCATTGAAGGCAAAGGCTGAAAATGCCTGATCCTTGAATGGGGACGCGCCCAGCAGCGCCAGCGATGCGTTGGCCAGCCTGAACCAGCTTGCTTCAACGTCATAGGCCGCTTCAAACGCGTGCCAATCCGGCGGCAACTCGGGAGTCTGTGGCATGGGGGCCTGTCGAAAAAGAATAGCGGTGGATAGTGGTGGAATTATACGTGGCACAGCCAATGCCGCAGGCGGTGGCGCGTGAACAGTGCGCGCATGGGCGCCAGGGGACGGCTTATCTCTGTGGCAGACTGAATGACTTGCTGTACTTGCTCATGATCTGTTTGATCTCGCCGCTAGCCGAGAGTTGATTGAGCGCCTGTCTCAGTGCCCGAGTCGTTTCCGGCTTTGCGGTTTTCTTGGAAACAAACAAAATGAAATCGTTGCTGCCCAGGACGAGCGGAACGCCTATGTCTTCCGGTTTCACGCCGGCCATGTACGCGCCGTAAAACAGGCCCAGGCTGGATCCCACTCCCGCGTCCAAACGTCGCATTGCCAACATTTTTGCCATGGTGACATAATCATTGACGGGATACTTCTGGATCGCATTGTCGGTGTCGAATTGCTCCACATACTTGCTGGTGCGTACCACGCCGACGGTCTTGCCGCGCAATTCGCTCAGCTTGCTATAGTTTTTGCCGGAGGGGCCCACGAGGATGACAGGCATGGACACGACGACGCCTGCCGGCACGGCGCCGCGCGTCATTTGATCGTTGCCGAAGCGTATGGTCATGTCGGCGCTCCCGTTTTCAATATCGGCGGCGGTTCTGGGATAAGGGACCAGGGAATTGGTATGGCGCAGCCCGGCAACTTCCGCGATGCGATTGCCGATTTCGTACATCATGCCGGTGGGCTGGCCGTCACGCCCAATAAATCCCCATGGCGGACCGAGGATGGTGGCAATCCTGAGTGGTTCGCCGAGCGCCTGGCCAGGCAGCGCCAGCAAGGTCGCGAGAATGGCAAACAACCTGACAACTTTCATTTCGATTACTCTTTTAGATGCGTGGATTCAGCTGATCCCGCGCATAGTGTATGCCCGATTGGCCTGGATGCCTTACATGCCGATCAATTTTCCATCAGCTTTGTGCTGCTGGAAGGGACATATCCATCAAATGCCACGTCACCTCGTCGTCAGGCAAATCGAGCAGCCAGTCGCGGCGCGGTCGCGGGAATGGCGCGCCCTGGGTCAGCCAGGCCTGGCGCCAGTACTGGTTGACGATCGCCTGCAGCGGATCGTCGCCCGCTACCCACGGTTGCCAGACGCCGCTGACCGGACAGGCTTGCCCGCAAGCACAGCTCAACCATGGCTCGGGCCGCGCCACATCGCGCAGCAAGCCGCGCACCGCGCGCGGTTCCACTGCCCCTTGGTTATGCCGTATCGTCAGGCACTGTTCCCACGTCACGGGGCCGTAACGGCTCTTGCCAGCGGCATCGAGCACGCTGAAATGTCGGAACTCTTCGCCTTTGCGCAGCAGCCGGGCCGGCTCCGTCAAACCTTGCCCAGCGGCGGGTTGCCAGTATGCGGAAAATGGCGCGGTCGGCGCGTCGCTGTGCAAGCCGGTGGGGCGCAGCGCATAGTCGGCTGCCAGGAAATACGGTTTTTGTAACAGCGAGGCGGCACTTGGCTGCGGGATGGCGGGCGGCGGGCGCACGCCCATGGCAGCGTCGAGCAGGCTCTTTCGTTGACCATCCCACGCCGGCAGATCGGCCGGTGGCAATGGCAAGATTTTATCGAGGTTGGGGAAGCGGCGATTGGGGTTGAAGCCGAGGGCATTACTAATTACCCAACGACTGGCATTTCGGACTCAAGGCGCATATCGGCGTGGACTCGGCATCGGGCCTTGTGCATACCCTCATCGGCACGGCCGGCAACGTGTCCGACGTGGCGCAAGCACACGCGTCGCTGCATGGCGACGAAGTCGCGGCACTGGGTGATGCAGCTACCAGGGCGTCGAAAAACGCGAAGAAAATCTTGGAAAAAGCGTGACCTGGCACGTCGCGATGAAACGTTCCAAACGCAAGGCGCTGCCCAACAACAAACTGGGCCGCATGGCGGAAAAGCTAGAGCACTGAAGGCCAGTGTCCGGGCCAAAGTTGAGCATCCGTTTCATGTCGTGAAGAACCTCTTTCGTCATCGGAAGGCACGGTACCGTGGCCTGGAAAAGAACACGGCACAACTGTTCACGCTGTTCGGCTTCGCCAATCTGGTGCTGGCTGGCCGACAATTTACTGTCTCAGAAACCCGAGCTCCGTCTTGAGGGCCGTCTTGAGGGCGAGAAATGGCTAAAAATAGGTCTGAATTGGCAAAATTTGCCAGTCTAATTGCTTAAAACTGAACTTTCCGTTTGCTGGAAAAGCTCGGCGCAGCTGACTGCATCAGTTGCGCAGAAATCATTGATTGATCAGCGTTTCCTTAAGGGAAACTATACTTGTAGAAGAAGAATATATTCCATGAGTCAACAATTTTTCTTTGATGACGCTCAAATCAATATCACATTGAAAAATATTCGACATAGATTAGCCTATACTTTCGATAATATTTAAGTGGCACCTCATGGATTCTAGCAAACGAAAGTTGGCACATAATAGTTTGTTTGGCGCATTGAAAACTGTGCTCCCGGTTATCATACTTGAGGCGATGGCTGCTGATGCTCCAACTCCTGAAACTCTTGCTGATACAGTCGCCGCCCTAAATGTTAACCGTGCAAAACCTTCTCCGGTTGTATTCGACGATGATAGACCAGGAAAGATTTCTTTCGAGAAAACCGGAGAAAAATTAAAGGCATTTAAATTACCTGCTGTCAATAATGGCCCTAAGGAGCGACTATCTGATGGTGAATACGTTTTAGGGAAAATGGGGAAATTCTCAGTGCGGGATGGGCTTGTAAAATCTTCAAAGATCAATCCACTGGCACTAGAGGGAAAGTGGTCAGAACACGCTGAGGTTACGGTAAAGTGGCGACAAGCACAAGACTTAATAAAAACAAATCAATTAAAGGTTTTGAAGAATATAGAAAAACTTGAAAGAGAACATATTGCGTTTAATTTCATTTCTGCAATTGCCCCCACACTGCTTTGAAATCTCATGAATTGTACGACTTCTTTTCCTTAAGCGGCATTGACTTTCGTGCTTTAGCACTAAAGTCCGGCCCGTACGAATATGAAAATCCGTCAGCTATCTTCACCAACGAGGGCATATTTGAAGGATTGTATAATATATTCGTTCGAAAAATGGAAAGCAACAACCAAGTTAATGTTGATCCGATTAACGGATATTCACAAACTGTCTTACTAAAAATGGCAGGATTAGCCAGACAGAAATATTTTAGAAGTGAACATGGCGACAAGGTTATTATCGTCAATACAGATGGAAAGCTCTACCTGCGCCGGGATGCTTACACCACGACAATAGGGGATTTGAACGGTACATCCATTGAATATATGTATTAATTTAAAAATAACGTTCCATTGCATGTTCATAACCTACTTCTAAGCTTGTATTGTTTTTTTGAACACGTATTTATTTTTCTGCAAGCATGTCATCGTACAGCTTGCGTACACGCAGGCTTTCATCCATTTTTTAGCCGAGGTTCGCATGAATCGACACAGTTCACCGTTCAAACGCCGTCAGTGCGGCCAGGGAATGATGGAGTACGTGATCATCGTTGCCCTGATCGCCGTGGCCGCGATTGGCATTTATTCCGCCTTTGGCCGCACCGCGCGGGTCCAGACCGCCGGCATGGCCCAGGAAGTTGCCGGCATCAAGGCCAGTACCGAGAACGCGACCGACGCTTCCAACGCGGCGGCCGGACGCGCCAATGACCCGAAAAAATCGGGCATGGGTCAATACAACTACAGCAACGACCAGAAGTAAGAATATGTCGGCGAACGCCGGCGACGACGTTCGGGCATTTGCAGTGGCAGTCCCTGTGTAGTGGCAGTCCCCTTAACCTCACCTTTAGGAGAAACACCATGAAATTGATCAGCAAACGCAAGCAACTTGGCCAAGGCATGATGGAGTACGTGATCATCGTTGCACTGATCGCCGTGGCCGCCATTGGCGTCTACAGCCAGTTCGGCACCACGATCCGTAACCAGACCGCTGGTCTGTCGAAGGAAATCTCGGGCGAGAAGGCCGATGGCGCACTGGCCAACGCCGTCAAGTCCGGTAGCGAAGCGCAAACCCGCGCCAATGAGAAAAAAGGCATGGGTACCTACAACGCCAAAAACGATCAGAAGTAAACGGGTAACGCGATGACTCGGACCGCCGCCTGGTTGCCAACATCACGCACACTGCGCCGTGCCGGACAACGGGGGCAGGCGATGCCGTTCACCCTGCTGTTCGCCGGCGTGACGGCGCTGATCTGCCTGGTGCTCTACAACAGTGGCATGCTGGCCAATACCAAGACACAGTTGCAGAACGCCGCCGATGCAGGGGCGTACAGCGGCGCGGTCTTGCTGGCCCGAGATCATAATTTTTCCGCCTATACCAACCGCGCGATGGTCGCCAATCAGGTGTCCGTCGCGCAGTTGGTTAGCCTCAAATCGTACACGATGGACGCTGCGGCGACCCACAAGCGCATCAACAGCGCCCAGCACAGCGGCTGGGCCAAGGTCATTCCGGTCTTCAAGCCGACCTGGGAATTTGCCCGCATGCTGCCGATGCAGCAACTGGCCGCGGCCTACGCCAACGTCGCGCCGAAGGTGGTGGTCGGCCTGGACAAGCTGATCCGCGCATTCGAAGCGGCGCAGCAGGCGCACCACACCGCCACCGCCCTGAATGTCGCCTTCACGGCCAATGAGGTGGTCAAACGCAACGACCCCAAGGCGAACATCGAGGTGCTGTCGTTCCAGACCGCTTACACCGCCAAACAGATCACCGCCTGGAAAGCCTACGCCGTCCAGCACCGCGCCAACGATCCGTCCAAAGTGGCCGACCGCTTCGCCAACGTCGTCGTCAGCGACCAGTCCACCGATGAATTGGTGCGCAAGCGCAGTTCGGCACTGGTGGCAGGCTGGGCATCGTTGCCTACCTCGATCGCCTGTCCGCCGCCCTCGATTCCCATCTTCACGATCTATGGCTTTGCGCAAGCCGGCGGCACCATCCTGAGCGCCAACAAGCAGCGCTGGATGGCGCTCGACGCAACCCAGGGCGCGGGCGGGGTCGCTTGCATCGGGCCACCGCCGGCATCGATTCCGTTTGGCTATCTGCTGGTGCAGGACCTGAACGGCGGCTCGGGCGGCGCCCTGGCCGGCAGGAACGGCGGCTACGGCAGTAAAGTCGGTTTCAAGGGTAACCCGGACGAGGCCAAGCACTACGGCGACGCCTTGAACGGCCTGACCGCGCTGCCTGCCGGCAAGCGCTACAAGCAGGGCCCGGGCGCCAGCATGGACGCCGCGACTGGTGGCTTGCAGAACTATTACCGCGACGTGGTCGATCCGCTCGGCGCCAAGCCGGCCAACCAGACGGCCAACGAAAATGGCGGCAAGATGGCGTTCACCATCGAAGTGCGGCATGACGCAGCCGATATCCGGACCTCGTCCAAAGTGCTGGGCAACGCCGCCGCCACCGTCAAGGCGCAGGAGACGCTGAAGAACGACACCATGAAAACGCTGGCCTCGGCGCATGCCTATTTTTACCGCGCCAATACCGATTCGACCGCCTTCACCAAAACCGGGTGGGCGCGCGACGACAAGAAGACCGAGCTGGCCAACCTGTTCAATCCGTACTGGCAGGCGCAGCTGATTCCGAATCCCGATTCTGCTTACATTTTGTCGAAGGCACCATGAACCTCACCCTTGCGCGCCACTGCGGGCGCGCCACCGAGCGCGGCCAGGCAATGGTCGAGTTTGTCGTGGCGGCCACCTTCTTCCTGGTTCCGCTGTTCCTGGCCATCGTCGCCATGGCCAAGTTCAGCGACGTCCAGCACACCACCAACATGGCCGGGCGCTATGGCGCATGGGAACGCACGGTCTGGTATGACGACGCCGGCACCAAGTTCGGCGCGATCAACGGTTCGAACCAGAAGAGCGCGGCCCAGATCGACAATGAAATCGCGGTTCGCCTGCTCAATGACCGCTCGCAGCCGACCAGCGTGATCAAAGATACCGACCGCGCCGCCACCACCTATGCCAACGGCACCGATCCGATGTGGCGTGACAACCAGGGCAAGGCCTACCTCGACCAATACGACCAGCACACGCTGGCCGTGTCGAAACAAGGGGCCAAGACCGACATCGCCGGGCAAGCACTGGCGCTGATCAGTAAGGTCTCGATCGACGGCTTCACCGGCAATATTGTGCCGCCAGTGCATGCCGACACCCTGGCGGTAGCCGACGTCCAGTTCAAGCGGATTGCCCAGAACAGCGAGGCTTACCAGCGGCTCTGGCCGAAGGGCACGGTGTGGGGCGCCAACTGGACTGGCCTCGATTTCAAGTCGACCGGCGCGATCCTGTCGAATACCTGGTACGCCAACGGCTCGGGCGCCACGCGCGACATGGTGAAGGAATCGGTACCGATGGCCAATGGGCTGGGCAACGTCGTGGGCAACGCGGCGGTGCTCGGCATGAAGGCCTGGGTCGTCGACAGTCCGAAAGCCGAAATCGGCAAGATCACCCCCGATGTGGTGCCTGAGGATCGCCTGAAATGAGGGCCGCACTGGTCTTCCTGGCGGGCGCGGCGGCGCTGTGCTTGACGAGCGGCGCGGCCCTCGCCTGCCCGCAAAAACTGCCGAGCGGGATGGCGGCGGTGACGGTGGCCGACGCCCTGGTCGTCAACGGCATGGGCCTGTCGATCCTGCAGGTGGAAAGCCGCGAGGACGGCGCCAAGCTGCTGGAGCGCCTTGAGAAAGAGTGGAGCGAAGCCGGCTTTGCCGTCAAGCGCAACCAGGCGCAAGGCTGGACGGTCCTGTCGGCGCTCAGCGACAAGTGCCTGACCACGCTGCAACTGACCGGCCAGGGCGCCGCGGCCGGCTACCTCGCGGTCAACCGGTTCGACAAACCGCGCCTCTCCAAACTGCCGACAGCGCCGCAGCCGAGCGGGGCCAAGGTGCTCTCGAGCGTACTGAGCGACGACGCCGGCCGCATGGGCAGCACCACCATGCTGTCGGCGCCGCAGTCGATCGATGAACTGGCCGATTTCTACACGCGCCGCCTGCGCTCGGAGGGCTGGGAGGCGGTGCGTCCCATGGGCATGATGGGACGCGGCAACAAGTATTCCAGCATGACCGTCAGCGCCCAGCGCGGGCGCGAGCGCATCGATGTCGTCATCGTCAACAACGAAGGCAGCAAAGTCGCGGTCAACCTGGCGAGCGCGTTATGAGGCGCCAGCGTGGGCAGGCCATGTCGGAATACCTTGTCGTGGCCGCATTTTGCGTGATGGTGCTGGTGCTGATCTCTCTTGGACCGTCGCCGATCCAGGAACTGATCGATGCCATCAAGAAGTATTTCTCTGCTTATTCCTATGTCATTTCCATCACACCTTGAAAGTGAAGAAGAAACACATGGCGACGTCTCCCTCGGCAAAACTTAAAAGTCCCCTGGTTCTCCTGCTGATCGCGGCCCTCATGGCCGGCGCAGTTTCGTGGGTCGCATACTATTACCTGCAGCAGCGTGAAGCGGCGATGAAAGAAGAAATCGTGGCCAGGGACAAGGCCAGCGAAGTGGTCAGGGTGGAGGTCGCCGTGCCGGTCGCGGACGTGCCGATCGGCACCGTGCTGAACCAGACCAACTTCGTCGCCCGCCCGGTCGAGGCCGACCTGGTGTATCCCGACACGGTGCTGGCGGCCGACTTCCCGGGCTTGGAAGGGCTGCGGCTGGCGCGCCCCTTGCTGCGCGGGCGCCCGTTGCGCCTGTCCGACCTGGTCGCGCCCGAAGTCAACGATGTGGCGTCGATCCTGCCCGCAGGCAAGCGCGCACTGACCATCGAGATCGACAACATCAACTCCATCTCGCAGACGCTGCGCCCGAACCACCGCATCGACCTGTTCCTGCTGAGCAAAGGCGTCAAGCGCGAAGGCGCGCCCGAGCAGGAGGACGGCACGCTCGAACAGGCCAGCCTGTACATGCAAGACATGCTGGTGCTGGCCACCGGCACCGAGTTTCATGACATCAGCAAGGGCGAGGCCGCCGCCGCCACGAAGATGGTGCGTCCGGGCCAGGTCGAGGGCAAGGACAAGAGCTACGATACGGTGACCTTGCTGGTCACGCCGAAAGAGGCGGCGCGCCTGATGATCGGCCAGAAAATGGGCTCCTACCGGGTGGCGCTGCGCGGCAGCGCCGACCGCGCGCCGGTGGCGCTGGCCACGCTGCGCGCGGGCGACCTGCTGCCGTCGAACGGCAGCAGGGGCAACCGCGGCATCGAATTCATCGTCGGCGGCAAAGACCAGATCGTCTCGGAATTGGCCGTGCCGCCTTCCCAGCAACAGCAGCTCATACGCGCCTTCCAGGGCGCGCGCCCGCCGCCGGTGCCCGGCGCGGCTCCCGTTGCCCAGGCCGACACCGTCCCGGCCGGCATGCCGCTGCCGACCCAGCGCGCCGGCAACCCGCGCTCCGAGCCATTCTGAGACGACCACCCTCTCCGCATACTCACCAAGCAGCCAATGAAAAACGTCGCCCTGTCGTCCCCTGTTGCCAGTACCTGTTGCCTGACCCTGTTCTGTCTGGCCACCGCCCACGGCGCCCAAGCCCAAAACGCCGCCGCGCCGCCGCCGGTGGTGCTGAGCGTGACGCCCAAGACCGCGGTCCTGGTGCCCGCCTCGGCCAAGCCGGCCGTCGTCATCGCCGCCCCGGCCAAGCCCGCCGCACCCGTGGTCACGCCCGCGCCGGCGCGCCTGGCGCCGCCGGCCGGCTCCGACCTGGCCTGCGGTCCGGCGGTGGCCACGCCGCTCAACGGTTGCGCGGCCCCTGCCCCGGTGCGCCGCGTGGCGCGCGTGCGCCGTGCGCCAGCGCCGGCCCCGGCCCCGGTGGTCTACGGCGAAACCCAGCAGCTGACCATCGCGATCGGTGAAATCAAGCTGCTGCCGGTGAGCGGCAAGGTGACCCGGGTCGCGCTCGGCAGCGGCACCGTGCTCAGCGCCACCTCGATCGACAAGCACCTGCTGCTGATCGCCGAACAAGCCGGCGAGACCAGCCTGATGGTGTGGAGCGGCAATACGGTCCAGAGCTACCGGGTGCAGGTGGTCCCGGTCGCACTGCGCGCCGTGCGCGACAAGGTCGAGGCGCTGATCGGCGACAACAAGAGCATCACGGTCAAGCAGGTCGGCCCGAACCTGATCCTGTCGGGGGTGGCCCACAGCGACGTGCTGGTGCGCCTGAACACCATGCTCGCCGGCACCCCGAACGTGATCAACAATATCGCCGAAGACCAGGGCAGCTCGGTGACGCGCTCGGTCCTGTTCCGCCTCACCTTCGTCGAGGTCAAGCGCTCCCTGCTCGAACAGATCGGGGTCGACTGGGCCAAATCGGCGCAGGGGCCGACCTTCGGCGCCAGCAAGGTGCTCAATGCCAGCGGCAAGTTCCGCGGCATTCCGCCGTCCGAGCCCGGCGATAACCTGCTCGACAACGAACCCAAGTTCATTTCGCGCAACGGCACCTCCGGCGGCGTCTTCTTCGGCCTGGCCACCACCATCACCTCGCGCCTGAACCTGGGCGTCAACGACGGCGACGCCCGCGTGCTTGCCTCGCCCGAACTGACCGCGCGCAGCGGCGGCAAGGCCAAGCTGCAAGTGGGCGGCGAAGTGCCGATCCCGCTGGCCGGCGCGTTCGGCGCGACCTCGGTCGAATTCAAGCCCTATGGCATCCTGTTCTCCATCGAGCCGCATGTCGACGCCAGCGATACCATCACCGCCAAGCTGTCCACCGAGTTGTCCCAGATCGATCCCTCGGTGTCGGTCAGCGGCTTTCCCGGCTTCATCACGCGCAACACCTCCACCGAAATCAGCGTCAAGCCGGGCGAGATGGTGGCCCTGTCGGGCCTGATCAACAGCGAACTGTCGAGCAGCATCGACCGGGTTCCCGGCCTGAGCCGCATTCCCCTGTTCGGCCGCCTGTTCCGCTCCGACGATTTCCGCAATCGCAAGACCGAACTGGTGGTGTTCGTCGAAGCCGAAATCATCAAGGCCGGCGATGGGCTGGCGGCCCAGCTGCGCGAGCGCGGGCTGCAGTCCAAGCGCGAATTCGAAGCCAGGCTCAAACAGGAGGCGCGTCCCGCCTTCCCGCCGGCCCAGGCCACCCCTGACAACAAGGAGCCATGATGATCCGCGTACAACTGTTTCGCCGTGAAGAACTGATCGGTGACGTCACCAGCGACAGCGATACCTGCTTTCTCGGCAAAGATGGTGACAGCCTGCTGCCCCTGTCGGGCTGGCGCGTGGGACGGCGCCAGCTCCAGCTGAGCGTGCGCGAGGGCCAGCTGTTCCTCAAGGATGGCGGCGGGATCGCGCCGCTGCGCGTGAACGGCGACGCCATCAACGAGTACGGTCCGGTGACCAGCACCGACGTCATCGAACTGAACGACTACAGCGTGCGCGTCAGCCTGGCCGAAGCGACGTTTACGGCGCCGGCCCCGGCGCCGGCGGCCGCACGCGCCGTGCCCGCCGCCGGACCGGTCGCCGTGCCCGCCCTGAGCGCGGTTCGGGTCGAACGGCGCCTGGTGCCGCGCGCCACGGCGGCCGAGGCCGGAGAGTGTCCGCTGGAGAAGCCCGAAGGCATCGCCGCCCGCGGCGCGCTGCACAAGAAGCTGATCGGGGCCATGGATTTGCGGCGCGTCAACGTCTCGCGTATGGGCGACGGCGAACTGCGCGGCACGGTGCACAAGATCATCGACGAGATCATCGACACCGACCCGGTGTTCCGCCCGATGCGCCACTGGCGCAGCATGCTGCGCGACGTGGTGCTCAACGAGGTGGTCGGGCTGGGGCCGCTCGAGGCGCTGCTCAACGACGACTCGGTCACCGAGATCATGGTCAACCGCCACAACGACATCTTCATCGAGCGCGAAGGCCAGCTGACCCGCTCGACGGTTTCGTTTTCGAACGACGCCTCGGTTCTGGCGGCGATCGAGCGCATCGTCTCGCCGCTGGGCCGGCGCATCGACGAGAGCTCGCCGATGGTCGACGCACGCCTGAAAGACGGCTCGCGCGTGAACGCCATCATCCCGCCGCTGGCGATCAAGGGCCCGAGCGTGACGATCCGGAAATTCGCCCGTAAAAAGCTCACCGGCGACGACCTGATCGGCTTCGGCGCCATCCATCCGGCCATGATCGCCTGCCTGCGCGTGGCCGTGGAAAAACGCGCCAACATCGTCATTTCGGGCGGCACCGGCTCGGGCAAGACCACCTTGCTCAACGTCCTGTCAAGCTTCATTCCGGACGACGAACGCATCGTCACCGTGGAAGACGCGGCCGAGCTACAGCTGTCCCAGCCCAATCTGGTCTCGCTCGAAGCGCGCCCGCCCAACATCGAAGGGCGCGGCGCGGTCACGATCCGCGACCTGGTCAAGAACTGCCTGCGGATGCGGCCCGACCGCATCGTGGTGGGCGAGTGCCGCGGCGGCGAGGCGCTCGACATGCTGCAGGCCATGAATACCGGCCACGACGGCTCGCTGACCACGGCCCACGCCAACAACCCGCGCGACTGCCTGTCGCGCCTGGAAGTGATGACGCTCATGAGCGGACTGGATATTCCGATGCAGGCCATCCGCGAGCAGATCTGCTCGGCGGTCAACCTGATCGTCCAGCAAACGCGCTTTTCGTGCGGCACCCGGCGCGTGACCTACATCACCGAAGTCACCGGGATCGAGAACAACATCATTTCGATGCAGGATATCTTCCGCTTCGAGCAGGATGGCTTTACCCCCGAAGGCAAGGTGCGCGGGCGCTTTTCGCCGACCGGGCACGTGCCCGACTTCATCCAGGACCTGGTCACGCGCGGCATCGAGGTCGACATGTCGATCTACTCGCGCGAGGCGCCGGCGCTGCCGCAGTCGGTCAAGCGGATGTTCTGAGCATGGACAATCCCGCCATCATCATCGCCGTCTTCTTTATCTGCGGCCTGGGCCTGATCTGGATGCTCCTGTACTTCGGCAGCCGCTGGTTTTCCAAGCGCCAGGATCGCCAGGCCAAGAACGCCAAGTCGGACCTGGAAGACATGTTCATCTTCACCGACGCCAACCGCCTGATGGTGATCAATGTCAGCGTGCTGATCGCGCTGCCCGTGGTGGCCTGGTTCGCGACCGGCAATATCCTGATCGTCGGCTTTTGCGTGGCGCTGGCCTTCATCGCGCCGCGCTACGTGGTGCGCTTCATCGCCTTCCGCCGCCTGCGCCTGTTCGAGCAGCAGCTGCCCGACGCGCTGATGATGATCACCGGCGCGCTGCGGGCCGGCGCCAGCCTGCCGATCGCGCTCGAAAGCGTGGCCAACGAAGGCAAGCCGCCGGTGTCGCAGGAGTTCGAGCTGCTGTTGCGCGAGATGCGGCTGGGGATCGACTTCGGCGTGGCCCTGCAAAACCTCGAACGCCGCGTGCCGCTGCAGGACCTGGCCATGGTCACGACCGGCATGGCGCTGGCGCGCGAGGTCGGCGCCAACCTGGCAGAAACGCTCGAATCGATCGCCAGGACCATCCGCGCCAAGCTGCAAATGGAAGGCAAGATCCGCAGCCTGACGGCGCAGGGCAAGATGCAGGGCGTGGTCATGTCGGGCCTGCCCGTGTTCCTGATCGTGATCTTGCGCATCATGGAGCCGGAAGCGATGGAACCCATGTTTACCGAGTGGTACGGCTGGTGCACGCTGGCGGTAATCGCGCTGGCGGTGGGCGTGGGCTATCACTTCATCAGCAAGATCACCAAGATCGATGTGTAATTTCGCGCCGAAAGGGAGTCAATGGGACAATTAGCCGTTGCCATGCTGGTCGGGCTGGCCTTTGTCAGCTTTGCCGCCGCCGTGATCTATAGTGCGGTGCGCCTCAAGGAGGAAGTGCCGGACGAGGACCGCGAATACCTCGACCCCTTGCCCAAGGGCCTGCGCCTGCTATGGCCGCTCCTGCGGCTGGTCGACTACCACGTCTGCCAGCGCCTGCCGCAGCGCCTGCTGGCCGGGCCGGCCGAGTCCCTGCGCCTGTCAGGCCTGCTGTACCTGATGAGCCCCACGCAATTCCTGGCGCTGTGCTTGGTGAGCATGGCCGGTTTCCTGGGCCTGGCCATCGTCGCCTTCCACGTCATCGACTTCGACAGCGCACTGGCGCTGGCCGCGGCCGCCGGCTTCGGCTTTATCTACCCGCGCGTGTGGCTCAAGGATTCGCTCAAGAAGCGCCAGAAGCTGATGGTCAAGGCGCTCCCGGTGTATCTCGACTTCCTGACCATGGGAGTGGAAGCGGGACTGAACATGGCCGGCGCGATCGGGCAGGCGGTGGCCAAGGGGCCCTCCTGCCCGCTGAAGAACGAATTCGCCTTCGTGCTGCGCGACCTGCGTTCGGGCCTGACCCGCGCCGAGGCGCTGCGCCGCATGGACGAGCGGGTGCGGATCGCGCAGGTGACCAGCTTTATCAGCGCGGTGATCCAGGCCGAGCGCATGGGCGCCAGCCTGGGACCGACCTTTCGCAGCCAGGCCGACCAGCGCCGCACCGAGCGCTTCCAGCTGGCCGAAAAGCTGGCCATGGAAGCGCCGGTCAAGCTCATTTTCCCGCTGGTTGCCTTCATTTTTCCCGTGACGTTCCTGGTCCTGATGTTCCCGATCGCAGTCAAGTTCATGCAGTCGGGCGCCTTTTAAGGAGTACAAGATGCATCACTACACGCTGAGCTTTACCGGGGCCGCCGGCCCCCAGGCGGTCGAGGTGCAGGTCGCCACCACCGCGCGCGAGCGCATGCGCGGTCTGCTCGGGCGCGCGCCGCTGCAAGCCGCGCAGGGCATGCTGCTGCTGTCGTGCCGCCTGATCCACACCTTCGGCATGACCTACCCGCTCGACCTGGTCTACCTGGCGCGCGACGGGCGCGTGCTCAAGGTCACCAGCGCGCTGGCGGTGCGCCGCATGGACGGCCACTTGCGCGCCCATAGCGTGCTCGAAATGGCGGCCGGCCAGGCCGGCGCGTGCGGCATCGTGGCCGGCCTGCACCTGCCGCTCGACCAGGCGCGCCAGCGCGGCGCGTGTCCGGCATGAGCGCCGGCGGCATGGCGCCGGCGCGGCGCGCGGCGGGACAGTCGACCACCGAGTTCCTGATCGTGTTCCCGCTGCTGGTGATGCTGGTGTTCGGGATCATCCAGTTCGCGCTGATCTACCAGGCGCGCGCCACCCTGAACTACGCCACCATGCTGGCCGCGCGCGCCGGCGCCCTCAATAACGGCGACGAAACCAAGATGCGCCTGGCGCTCGGTTCCGGCCTGGCGCCCCTCTTCGCCACCGACCCCAGCTATGCGGGCTATGGCAAGGCGCTCGGGCTGGGCGTGATCGAAACCTCCAAAATCAGCAACATGGTGCGGGTGGACGTCCTCAATCCGACCAAGGCCGCGATGTCCGACTTTGGGCGCCAGCGGCTCGATGGCCTCAAGGGCATGGAGCTGCCCAGCGACACGCTCAGCTACCGGACCAGCACGGCGGGGGCCAAATCCAAAATATCGGTCCAGGACGCCAACATCCTGCATGTGCGCGTGAGCTACTGCTTCCGCCTGGTGGTGCCGGTGATGGACCGCATCATCTACGCCGGCTACCGCGCCATCACGCCGAATGCCGCGGTGCTGTCGGCCAACGGCATGAGCGATCCGTTCGGCACCGGCGGCTTCCAGCTGCCCACCACCGAATGCCTCAATCCGCTGATGCGCGGCCCCCGCATCACCATTCGCAGCGAAGCGATGGTGCGTATGCAGTCACCCTTCTACGAAACCAACATGAAATGACCAAGTTCCTTTGCCTGCTACTTTTGCTGGGCGGCGCGGGCAGCGCCAGCGCCCAGATTTCAGCCACCCGCTACATTGACGCCCAGGGCGTGGAAGTGATCCAGAGCCGCAGGGCCGCCGTGCGCGGGACGGAGGCGGGCGCGCCCCCCGCGCCGGTGCCGGCGGCGCCCGCCGCACCGGCCAGGAAAGTAAAAACCGACAATCTGATGTACGATCCGAAACTGCAGGTCAGCGCCGCCGAACAGGCACGGCGCGATCGCGACCGGGTCGCGATCCTGCAGCAGGAACTTGATGTGGAAGCGCGCAAGTACGAAGCGGCCTTCCAGCGCGCCCAGGGCGGCGGACCGGATAATAAACCCAACGCTGACGATGCGCAGCGTATCAATGAGGAGTTATATGAGCGTCAAAAAAATATCCAGGCACTCACCGCCGAACTGCGGCGCGCGCGCAGCGAGCGCTAGCGTCCTCGCGCTGATGGCGCTGCTGGGCGCGGCAGCGCAGGCGGCCGACACCTACAACAGCGACCGCCCCGGCGGCGCCGACCACCGCCTGCTGTCGCGCTACCAGGGTTCGCTGCTGTACATGTACGGCGAAGAAGCGCTCGGCAAGGCCGACATGCTGTTCGATGACAAGGGCAAGCCGGTCATGCGCCCGGTGGAAGGGCGCATCAGCAACCGCATGTACTGGGGCCCCAAAAAGAAAAGCCCGCTCGAGGTGTACCGCAATTACCGCCACGCGCTGGAAACGGCCGGCTTCAAGACCATTTACGCCTGCGAAACCAAGCAGTGCGAAGCGGGCGCGGTGCAAGACGCGGTGCAGGACCTGCCGCGCAAGGTGGTGTGGAAGGACAGCGACATCTTCGTCGAAAATACCTTCAACAGCGCCAACCAGCCCGGCTTTCACTACTACAGCGGACGGCGCACCGGACCGGACGGCGACACCTATGTGTCGGTGGCGCTGGCGGGCGGCTACGAAGATGAGCCGGTGTTCGGACGGGTGCGCCAGTTCGTTCAGATCGTCGAGCCGGCCACTGCCGAACTGGGCAAGGTGAGCGTCGACGCCAAGGCCATCGGCGGCGCGCTCAAGCGCGACGGCAGGATTGCGCTGTACGGCGTCAAGTTCGACACCGGCCAGGCGGTGTTGCGCCCCGAGTCCACTGCGCAATTGGCCGAAATGGCCGGTGCGCTCAAGGCGGCGCCGGCGCTGAAGGTCTACATTGTCGGCCACACCGACAACCAGGGCGAGCTGCAGGGCAATTCGACGCTGTCGCAAAAGCGCGCCGACGCCGTCGTGGCCGCGCTGAGCAGCAAGTACGGCATCGCCCCCGCGCGCCTGCTCGGGCGCGGCGTCGCCAACCTGGCGCCGCTCGCTTCCAACGACAGCGAAGCGGGACGCGCCCAGAACCGCCGCGTCGAGCTGGTTGTTCGCTGAGCCGCATCCGTTTTTTCTCTAGGAGTCACCATGCCATTGCCGTCCATTTTCCTGCCGCGCGCCGCACTGCTGGCAGCCGCCCTGCTCCCCTTGAGCGTGCGCGGCGCGCCGCACGACCCGCTCCCGCCGCCCGGCCTGTACCAGGTATCGACCGACGCGACCATCAAGGTCGGCGAACAGCAAGTGCGCATGTCGCCGCAGGCTGGCGGCAATGCCACTTTGCTCGAAGGCAAGCGCGCCGGCAAAGCGCCGGAACAGCGCATCATCCCAGGGCTGGCCGGGGGCACCGTGTGCATGGCCGCGCGCCAGCCCAACGCCGCCTTCGTCCCGCCCACTGGCAGCTGCAGCGGGCCGCCTGGCGTGTCCGGCCCCGACGGCACGACTTTCCAGCTCAGCTGCGGCAGCATGGACATGACCACTCTGATCCGCAAGATCGACAGCAAGAACTGGGAATACCGGGTCACCACCGTCGAGTACCAGGGCGGAGCGGGGTCCGCTGGAGGGGTTGATTTCACCACCCAGAAAGCGATCATGAAGCTACAGGCCAAGACCGGCGCCACTCCGGAAGACCGCGCCGAGGCGGTCAAGGCGCTGGCCGACTGGCCCGCGTACGAGGCAGAGGTGCGCGCCATGCTGGACCACAGTGACGACGAGGATGGCGCCCCGCCCAAGAAAGCGGCCACGCCCGCCACCCGCAAGGTGCTGCGTAAAAGCACCTCGGTGACCCGGCTGACCCGTGTCGCCGACACCTGCAAGCCGGCCACCGACGCATTGCCAGCGCCGCGCTAGCGCGCGGCGCCGCCGGCGTCGCCCCCCTCTCCTTTTTTTGAAAGAGTCACGCATGAAAAAAATTCTGATCGGCGCTTGCGCCATGGCCCTGCTATCGGCCTGCGGTCAGCGCGGCGCCGCCGACACGGCCGCCGAAGCGCCCGCCCAGGCCGCGCCCGCGCCGGTGTCCGGCGCCAGCCCGGAGGCGAACGCCAAGCGCATGCTCGGCTACGCGGCAGCGCTGTTTCCCCTGGTCGCCGGCACCTATGGAGGCAACTGCGCGACCGTGGCCGGCCCTGCACCCAAGGAAGGCATTGTCATCAGCGGCGCCGGGCAAGCCAGCGCGCCAGGCTTCGCGCGCAACCTGGCGGACGCTGAACACTCGTTCGGTGTGTCACGCACGGCACAGGGCGGCACGACCGAGACGGCAATCTTGTACGCGGAATCGACGGAGCCGAAATGGGCCGTGCACATCAGCAGCGGCCCGCGGTCAACGGCCATGTTCGGCGATGGCGATGCGCAGACCAGTTGCCAGCAAGTGCCGCCGCTGGGCCTGATGCAGGCCAAGGACATTTATACGACGGTCGCCCCGTTGTTCACTGGCGAAGCCGTCACGCTCAGCTGCACAGTCGAGCTCTTGAGCGTACGCGACCTGACGGTCAAGGCCGGGCCGGACGGGGTCAGCGTGGACGGCAAGCTGATTTCGCTCAAGCGCCCGATGAAGAAAGAAGTTGCGGACGTCGAGTGGCGCGCCGGGAAGCTCACCTACAGCGCCCTGTTCGACGACGGCAGCCAGCTGAACATGAGCGTCGACGACAGCGGCAAGATCACCGACCTGTCGTCGTCGAGCGCCGGGAAAGTGGCGTATATGTGTTCCAAGGGATCAGCCTAACCGGTGCGGCAGCGATCAAGGCTGTGCGGCACTGGCTCCCCCGCCGGTGCCAGGTCTGACATTCGCGAGGCTAAACGGTATACATGGTATTCAACGTTTCAAGTACAAATGAACGCCATCGCGCGGCTTGCGGCCCGCTTGGTTTGGTGTTGATGTTGATGCGACTAGCATTTATTTTCGAGCGGGTACTTAGATCCACAGCACTCTGCGGTGGTCAAGTAATTTCGGACACAACGATAGGTTCACGTTCTGCCATTTTCTGTTCGTAGACAGAGGGTGGCAGATTGCCCAATGCTGAATTGATGCGCTTGCAGTTGTAGAAGCCGACGATGTAGTCGGTGATGTCGGCTTTGGCCTCGGCGTGGTTAGCGTATTGACGCTGCCAGACCCGTTCCATCTTGAGGTTCAAGAAGAAGCGTTCAGCGACGGCGTTGTCCCAGCAGTTACCTTTGCGGCTCATGCTGCAGACGAAGCCGTGGCTGGCCAGCAGGTCCTGGTAAAGCTCGCTGGCATATTGACTGCCCCGGTCGGAATGGACGATCAATCCGGCTGCCGGCCGGCGCTGTTGGATGGCCATCGTCAACGTATCGCAGACCAGCTTGGCTGGCATGCTTGGCGCCATGGCCCAGCCCACCACTTTGCGCGCGTACAGGTCCAGCACGGTTGCCAGATACATCGCTGTCAGGGGAACGTGGAGATTGTCGGACAGCAGTTCGACGTCGAAGCGAAAGTCGCGTGACATTTCCTCGTGTGCCCGCAAACTGTTGACCAGCAACGCGGTATCGGGCGGAGCATCGTCGCGCGGAAAATCCATGCGCAGCAAGCGGCTGTCCTGGGTTCTCCAGCTCGCTCAGAAAAGGCGCGCCAGATCGGCTGCCAGCTCGCCATCATCCATATCGGCTCCTTAGTTTCCCAGGCTTATGCTAACCATGGCGAACGCTGGCATATTGATGGAACTCAAACTAGTTGCCCAAACGTAAAAAAGCCGCATCGGCCCTGCGGCGGATGCGGCTTTTATCCCAGCTGGGAAAAATTACTTCTTCGCAGCTTTCGGATACTTGATCGTCATTTCCTTGAGCAAGTTATCCGCGTGGTCCACTTCCTTCATCACCCACAGCATGTAGCGGATGTCGAGGTGGATGGCGCGCGTGATGGCCGTGTCGAAGTACCAGTCCTTGGTGATCGATTCATACGTCGAATCGAAGTTCAGGCCGATCAGCTCGCCACGCTTGTTCATCACGGCCGAGCCGGAATTGCCGCCCGTGGTGTCGGCGCTGGTCAAAAAGTTGACGGGCACCGTACCCAGGGCCGGGTCGCGGAACTGGCCGTAGCGTTTTTCCTTGACGGCATCAATCAAGCCTTGCGGCGCTTCGAACGGGGCCTTGCCCGTGACTTTTTCAACGATGCCTTCCACGGTCGTGAATGGTCCCTTGGTCAGCCCATCGCGCGGCGAATACGGCGACACCGTGCCATACGTCACGCGCAGAGTCGAGTTGGCATCAGGATAGACCGGCTTGCCTTGCGACTTCTTCCACGCGACCACGGCTTGCATGTATTGCGGAATCACGCGTTCCAGGTTGCCGTCGATTTCCTTGCGGCGCTCTTCCAGCGCCAGTTCCACTGGCTGCAGCTTGACAGCCAGCGCCATGAAGGCGTCGTCGGACCGGGCAACGGCGGCCTGGTCCTTTTCCAGCCAGGCCAGGCGCTTGGCCGTGTCAGCCAGATGCGTCTGCTGGTACAGGGCCGCCACGGCGCTTGGGGCCGGCAGCAGCGCGTCGAGGCCTTGCGGATGGCTCTTCGCGGCCAGTTGCGCGTAACGCTTCAGGCCGGCTGCAAAACGCGCCTGGTCGACCTGGTTGACGTACGACTGTTCCAGGCGGGCCAGACGGGCCTTGATAAAGGCCAGGTCGCGTTGCTGGAAGCCCGATTCGCGCTCGGCGTCCGGCTTCTGGCGCTCCAGCGACAAACGGTAGATGGTGCGCGCGCTTTTCAGCAAGTCGCTGTTGGTGGCCACGGACCAGGCGAACTCTTCTTCGCTCAAGGCCATGTCGCTGGCGATCGCCGCGTCAAGTTCGGCCAGCAGGGTCGTCGACACATTCGGCTGCTTCGCATACCAGGCGCGGAATTCGGCATCCTGCACGTCCTTGATGGCGGCGATGTCCTTGCGGGCGAAACCGTCGAGCAAGCCCTGGGTTTTCTTCAGCACGTTGTTGATGCTTTTGACCACGCTCGCATAGCGCACGGCAGCGGCAGCGTCGCCCTGCGTCGCCTCGGCCATCACGGCCAGGTCGGCTTGCAGTTCGGATACTTTCAGCGGGAAAGCCGTATCGCGCGCGAAGCGGATTTCCGCCGGCAGCTTGTAGCGGCTGGTGCGGCCGGGGTAGCCCGCCAGCAAGATGCCGTCGCCGGCTTTCAAGCCTTCGGCCGAGACCACCAGGAAGTCCTTCGATTTGTACGGCACGTTGTCGGGCGACGGGTCGGCCGGACGGCCATCCTTGCCCACGTAGGCGCGCAGGAACGAGTAGTCGCCCGTGTGGCGCGGCCATTCGTAGTTGTCGATGTCGCCGCCGAAGTTGCCGATCTTGTCCGATGGCGCGTAGACCAGGCGCACGTCGCGTATCATCATCTGGCGGATGCGGTAGTACTCGAGGCCGCGGTGGAAGGCGGGCACGGAGCAGCGGTACATCTTGTCCGTTTCGCATTCGGCGATCAAGTCCTTGACGCGCTTTTCCACCGCTTCGTGGCGCGCGCGGCCCGTCATATCGGCCGTCAAGCCTTTCAGCACGCGCTCGCTGACGTTCTCGACCTTGTCCGTCACATACACGAGGCTGTTCGGACCGCCCGGCAGCTCGCTAGCGCGTGTCTTGGCCAGGAAGCCGTTGGTGATGTAATTGTGTTCCGGCGTGGAATTGCGCTGCACGGCGCCATACGCGCAGTGGTGGTTCGTCACCACCAGGCCGGCGTCGGAGACGAAAGCGGCCGAGCAGCCACCGAGCGAGACGATGGCACTCATCGGGTGCTTGCTCAGGTCAGCCAGTTTTTCTGCAGGTATGTCGATACCGACCCGTTTCAGTTCGGCTTTCAGCTGTGGCAGTTGGTGTGGTTGCCATTGCCCTTCGTCGGCGTGTGCGCCGGCGAACGCGCCCAACAAGGCGACTGGTAAAACGATTGTTTTGAACAAGATATGCCCCTCCATAAATAGCAGGCGAAAGTATAGCCTGTCACAGGGGGCCTGAGTCGGCAAAAATTAACGCATTGCAATTTCTGTATCAGGCGGCCGGCCGCCCCGCTCCCGGCAAGGGAATCTGCAGGGACAAACGGCAACCGGCGCCCGAGGCCGGCATGCCCACCTCGAAGTGGCCGCCCAGCGCCGTCACCCGCTCGGCAATGCCGATCAGGCCAAAGCACTGCTTCTTGCGCTGCTGCAGCGGCGTGATGCCGATGCCGTTGTCGCTGATGACCACATACACGGCGCAGGCATCCGAGCTGAGCTCGATCTCGGCCTGGCTGGCCTGGGCATGGCGCATGACGTTGCTGAGCGCTTCCTGCACGATGCGGAACAGCACGATCTCGACCTGGCTGCCGATGGCGGCAAACAGGGCCTCGTCGCGTATCAGCAGGCGGCAAGCGACGCCGCTGCGCTTGCGGAAGTCGCCTACCTGCCACTCGATGGCCGCCTGCAAGCCCAGGTCCAACGCCATCGGGCGCAACTCGTTCATGATGCCGCGCACGCTCTTGATGGTGGTGTCGACGTTGCTGAGCACGGCGCCGACCCGGCGGTGCAGGCGCGGATGGG
Source organism: Janthinobacterium sp. 64 (assembly GCF_002813325.1). Taxonomy (NCBI): domain Bacteria; kingdom Pseudomonadati; phylum Pseudomonadota; class Betaproteobacteria; order Burkholderiales; family Oxalobacteraceae; genus Janthinobacterium; species Janthinobacterium sp. 64. The sequence goes on from NZ_PHUG01000001.1 coordinate 1,850,124, forward strand.
AGCCTTCCGTGCGGGCGCTGAGCATGGAAATATCGATGCGCAGCGCCAGCAGGTTTTGCCCCAGTTCATCGTGGATATCGCGCGAAATGCGCTTGCGCTCGTCTTCCTTGGCCGTTTCCAGGTGCAGCGCCAGCTGGCGCAGCTGCGCATGCGACTGGCGCAACGCGCCATCCATCAGCTTGCGCTCGGTAATGTCCGTGTGCGCCACCACCACGCGCAGCGGCCCTTCACCGAGGAAACGGCTGATCCTGGCCTGCGACCAGCGGGGGCCTGAGCGCGTGGCAAATTCATACTCGAGCGCAAACGTGTCGGCCGTGCCGGCAATCACGGCGCGGATGCCGGCGGACAGCTCGCGTCCCGCGCTGCGCTGCCAGCGCGGGTCCGTCTCACAGAATTCCAGGTACTGCAGCGGCCGTGGCGTTTGCCCGACGAAAGCCAGGCAAGCCTGGTTGGCATGCACGAGGCTGCCCGCCTGGTCCAGCACCAGCACCCGGTCCGTCAGCGAATCGATGGTGGCGTGAAAGAAACGCTCGGCATCGCGCAAGGCTTCCTGTGCCCGCTCGCGCTGCTGCACTTCCAGCTGCAGATGCTGGTTGGCGCGCAGCAATTCAGCCGTGCGGTCGATGACGCGCTGATCCAGTTCGCGGTGCAGTTCGCGCAAGTCCGCTTCGGCCAGCTTGCGTTCCGTGATATCGGAAAACACGCCGACAAAGTGACTGATGCTGCCATCCGGGCTGCGCATGGGCGTGATCGACAGCGATTCGACGAAGCGCTCGCCATTCTTGCGCCGGTTCACCAGTTCGCCATACCAGCTGCCATCCTGGTGCAGGCTGCGCCACATGGTTTCATAAAAATGCGGCAAATGCGTGCCGCCGCCGAGGAAGGACGGATCGCGCCCGATGGCTTCCTCCGCCTGGTAGCCGGTGATGGCGGTGAAGGCGGGGTTGACGGAAATGATGCGGTTGGCGCTGTCCGTCACCAGCACGCCTTCGCGGATGCTGTCGAGGATGACGAAGGCGCGCCGCAAGGCCGATTCGCGCGCATGCTCGTCGCCCAGGTCCGTCACTAGCATGCGCGCCGTGGCGCTGGCCGCATCGAAATTGGCTTCGATGCGCACCATGCGGCCCATGCCGCCCGCCTCGCCTTCGAACAGTTGCGCCTCGAACACCTGGCGCGCGCCGCTGGTAAAGACGGCATCGAGGAAGCGGCGGAAGCCGCCCTGCGCCTGCGGCGCGACGAATTGCTCGAAGCGCAGCCCCAGCAGCTGGTTCTTCTCGCGCTGCAACAAGCCGCAGGCCGCCACGTTGACACGCGTGATGACGCCCTCGCGCGCCAGCGAAAAATAGCTGACGGGCGCCTGTTCATACAGCTGCGCATAACGGTCGCGGCTGCTTTCAAACTCATTCTTCAGCTGTTCCAGCTCGGCCAGGGCCGCACTCTGCATTTCCAGCTCGATCTGGCTGACCTGCAACTCATGCAGCTGGCGCATCACCTCTTCATTCGACCGCGGTGGCGCTACGGACTGACGCTGCTGCGCCGCCAATTGCTCGGCCTGCTCTCGCAACCTGGCCAGTCCGCCCCCGTCGTCGAATGGTTCGCTCATGACACGCTATCTCCCGCTTTCCCGTCGGCCACGGCGCCGAACTGGATCTGGCGCAACTGGGCTTCCAGCAGTTTCGATTCCGTGATGTTGATGAAGGTCACCACCACGCCATCGATCACGTTTTCGATCGTGCGGTACGGCATGATGCGTACGTTGTACCAGCGTCCCGTCTTGGTTTCCACTTGCCGCTCGCAAAACACGAGGCTGCGGATCACTTCCAGTGCGTCCACTTCCAGGTTCGGGTAGGCCAGGTCGTTGACGATGTCGCTGAGCGGGCGGCGCAAGTCGGTCTGGATCAGCTTGTAGATTTGCGTGGCCGGCGCCGTGAAGCGGCGGATGCGCAGGTCGCTGTCGAGGAAGATGGTGGCGATGTCCGTGCTGTTGAGCAAATTCTTCATATCGCTGTTGACCAGCGACAAATCATCGACCTTCGATTGCAGCTCGGCATTGACGGTGTACAACTCTTCGTTGAGCGACTGCATTTCTTCCTTCGACGTCGTCAGTTCCTCGTTCGTCGATTGCAATTCTTCATTGGTCGACTGCAATTCCTCGTTGGCCGATTTCAGTTCCTCGCGCGAGGTCTGCATCTCGTCGCGCACGGCCTGGATTTCATTGCGCGCCTGGATCAGCTGCTGCTCCAGTTCCAGCACCTTCGGGTTCGGCGAGCGGCCGCGGCGCACTTCGGCCACGAGCGGCACGCTGGAAAACGTGACGAACACCATGCCACGCAAGGATTCAGGCTGGCTCAGCGCTTCCGCGCTCAGGTCCACGCCCAGCGATTGGCCCAAATGGTCCCTGACCACCAGGCCCTTCAGGCGCACCACGCTTTCGCTTTGCAGCGCTTGCTTGATGAGTCCTGCCAACTCATAGCGCAAGCCTTCGCGCGCCATCGCATGGATATTCCAGTTGGCCTTGCCAGCAGCCGGCTCCAGAAACGCGCCCGTGCGGCCGTTGATGTACAGGATGTCCCCATCCTGGTTCAGCAGCGCGGCAGCCGGTGAATATTTCTGGAGCAATAATTGCTCGACATGCGATTGTATCTTTCCGGTCATGCTGACTTCTCTCGTGTCGCTAGGTGTAGGGGGGGATGCCAACGATACCTTGGTAGGAAAATACGTGGGCAGGCGCTGGCGCGCCAGGTTGTCGAGGCGGCGGTACAGCCGGGTCGACGTGGTCAGGGGCGAAAACAGGTCGGAAAAATGACCGGGCGTGTCTGCGCTGCCCAGCAACAAAATTCCGTCCCGGTTCAGGGCGTAATGAAACAAGGGTATCAAACGCTGCTGCAGCTTGGCATTGAGGTAAATCAACAGATTGCGGCAGCACAAGATGTCGAGCTTGGTGAAAGGCGGGTCGGAAATGATGTTTTGCTGGGCAAAGATGATCGAATTGCGGATCTCTTTTTTCACGTGGTAGTCGTTCTTGTCGCGCAAGAAGAAACGCTCCAGGCGCTCGGCCGAGACATCGCTGCTGATACTGTGCGGAAAACGCCCCTGGCGCGCGCGGTCGATGGCGTCGCCCGACAGGTCAGTGGCAAAAATCTGCAGGCTGTACTTCGACGGCGGGTTGCTGCTGGCCACCACTTCATGGAAGACCATGGCCAGCGAATAGGCTTCCTCTCCCGTCGAACAGGCGGGCACCCAGGCCTTGAAGGCGCGCCCGTCCGGATGGGCCGCCAGCATTTGCGGCAAGACCACCATCTTCAGGTACTCCCACACCTTCTGGTCGCGGAAGAAGCTCGTCACGCCGATCAGCAATTCCTTGAACAATAAATCGATTTCAGCGGGATTGGCGCGCAAATACGGCACGTATTCTTCCATCGACGTCATTTGATACAAGCTCATACGCCGCTCGATGCGGCGCAGCACCGTATTGATCTTGTAGTCGGTAAAGCTGTTGCCCGTGTGCGCCGACAGCAAGCCCACAATTTCCTGCAGGGAATTGCGGCCGCCCGGTTCGTGACCCGGCAAGCTGAGAAAGCTGCTGCGGAACAGATAGCTGATGATCTTCTCCGGCATCTTGTCGGGAAAGTCGATCAGGTCCACCACTTCTGCGGAAATTGCGCTCTGCGGCATCATGTCGAACTTGGCCGTATCCGGGTGCTGCGCCAGAGTCAGGCCGCCCACCTGCTTGATCGCCTGCAAGCCGCGCGTGCCGTCGCTGCCCATGCCGGAAAAAATCACGCCCACGGCCAGTTCGCCCAGTTCACTGGCGAGGCTCTCGAAAAAAGTATTGATGGGCAGGCGGTGCCCGCGCAGCTGCAGCGGCTCGCTGAGCAGGAAACGCCCCCTGGACAGGCTCAGGTCCGCGTTCGACGGTATCACATAGATATGGTTGGGCCGCAATTCCGCCTGGTGCGTGATTTCCGTGACGGGGATGCTGGTGGCGCGCTGCAGTAATTCCGGCAGCATGGCCTTTTGCGTGGGATCAAGGTGCTGGATCACCACATAGGCTATCCCGCTTTCCTGCGGCACGTTCGCCAGGAAGGCGACGATGGGATCGAGTCCACCGGCGGATGCGCCGATGGCCACCACAGGGAAAACGATGGCGGCCAACTCGGGAACGGAAGTATTGCTGTGTTTGCTGCGTGTCATCTTCGGCAAGAATGCAGCGCGGCACGTGCGCCAGGCTGGCGGATGGATAATATTCCATTCTAGCATCCAAGACGCACGGCAAAACGCGAATTTGGCGCAGGGATTTCACCTGCGCCAGCCTGCCGCGTTGCTACTTCCCTTACTGCGCCTGCGGCGCATGCCAGCCGCCGCCCAGCGACTGGATCAGGGCCACGGCCGTCGTCTGGCGGTCCGCCTGCGCCTGCACCAGCGAACGGCGCGCCGACAGGGCCGTCACTTGCGCCGTCACCACATCCGTGTAGCCGACCTGGCCCGCGTTGTAGCGGTTCAGCATCTGCTGCTCGACCTGATCGGCGGCGGACGACGCCTGCTGGCGCAAGGCCAGCTGCTCGGCCAGCGCGCGCGTGGCCGACAACTGGTCTTCCACGGCGCCAAAGGCACTGAGTACCGTCTGGCGGTAACGGGCCACGGCCGCTTCATGCCCCGCCTTGGCCGCATCCACGCTGGCCGTGGTGGCGCCCGCGTTGAACAGCGTTTGCGCGGCCGACACGCCCAAGGACCACAGGCTCGACGATGCATTGAACAGGTCGCCCACACGGCTGGCGCCGGAACCGTACGATCCCGTCAGGTTCAGGCTCGGATAATAGGCCGAGCGGGCGATGCCGATCTGCTCGTTGGCAACGGCCACCCTGCGCTCGGCGGCCGCGATGTCGGGACGGCGTTGCAGCAGGGTCGACGGCACGCCCAGCGGCACCTCCGGCACGGTCATGGTCCACGGCGCCACGGCCAGGCTGAAGTCGGACGGCGCGCGGCCCAGCAGGATGGCGATCGCGTGTTCGAGCTGGGCGCGCGCACGCGTCTGGCTCGACAGGTCGATCTGCGCATTGGCCAGCTGCGTCTGCGCCTGCAGCAGATCGGACTTGGCGGCGATGCCGGAGTTGAAGCGGTTGCTGGTGATCTCGAGCACGCGCTTGTAGCCGTCGATGGTGGCAATGAGCAGCGCGATCTGCGCATCGCTCTGGCGCAGCGAAAAGTAATTGGTGGCCAGTTCGCCCTGCGCCGACAGGCGCGCTGCGGCCAGGTCGGCCGCGCTGGCGGCCGCGCTGGCGTCGGCCCCCGTCACGCCGGCGCGCAGCTTGCCCCACACGTCCGGTTCCCACGAGGCGCCGATGGCGGCCTTGAAATTGTTGTTCGTCTGCTGCTCGCCCCCGCCGCCGGAGCGGGCGCCGCTGCCCGTCAGGTTCACCGTCGGGAACAGCGAGGCGCGCTGTTCGCGCACCAGTGCGCGCGCCTGCTCGTAGGAGGCGATGGCGGCGGCCACGTTCTGGTTCGATATGTCGATGCCTTCGGCCAGCTGGTTCAGCTGCGCGTCGCCGAACAGGGTCCACCACGGCCCCCGTTCCAGGGTATCGGCCGGCACGGCGGGCTGCCAGCCGGCCGCCTCCTTGAACGTTTGCGGCGCGGCGGCCGTCGGCGTCTCATACGCGGGGCTGACGGCGCAGCCGGCCAGGAGAACTGCAGCCGCCGCCAATGCCAGCAGGTGGCGTGCGGGGACGGCGGATGGAATAGGTTTTACTTGCTTCATGATTGTGTGCTCGGGTTATCTGGCCCAGGAATGCGGCTCAATTGCTGCTCGTCGGCGCTGCGCGTGCGCAGCTTGTCGAGCAGGATGTAGACCACCGGGGTGGTCAGCAATGTGAGTAACTGGCTGGCAATCAGGCCACCGATGATGGCGACCCCCAAGGGCTGGCGTAGCTCCGACCCCTCGCCGAAACCGATCGCCAGCGGCAAGGCGCCAAGCGCCGCCGCCAGGGTGGTCATCAGAATGGGGCGGAAACGCAGCAAACATGCCTCGCGCACCGCCTCCACCGCTGTCAGGCCGCGCGAACGCTCGGCCTCCAGCGCGAAGTCGATGATCAATATAGCATTTTTCTTGACGATACCGATCAACAGGAACACGCCGATCAGGGCGATGATGGAAAACTCCATGCGGAACAGCAGCAGCGCCAGCACGGCGCCCACCCCTGCCGACGGCAAGGTCGACAGCACGGTGACCGGGTGGATCAGGCTTTCGTACAAAATGCCCAGCACGATGTAGATCACCACGATGGCCGCCAGGATCAACAGCGGCTGCTCCTTGTTGCTGTCCTGCGCGCTCTTCGCCGAACCCTGGAAGCTGCCGCGCACGTTGACGGGCATGCCGATTTCCGACTCTGCCTGGGCCACGGCCGCCTGGCCGTCGCTGAGCGGATAGCCGTCGGCCAGGTTGAACGACACGGTGGTGGCCAGTTCGCCGCCCTGGTGGTTGATGGAGGTCGCCGTCGAGCTTTCGGCAAAGCTGCTGAACGACGACAGCGGCACCATGTGCGCCAGGGTCGTGGACAGGGCCGAGCCGCTGGACGGATCGCGCGCTGCCGTCGTGCTGGACGACGTCGCAGCGACGGCGCTGGTGGTGGCGGTCGTGGCGGTGGCGGCAACGGCCGCCGCATTCGACGCCGGCACATACACGGAGCGCAGCGCTTCCGGGCTTTGCGCATAGCGCGGCGCCACTTCCATGATCACGTGGTACTGGTTCAGCTCATCGTAGATGGTCGCCACCTGGCGCTGGCCGAAGCTGTTGTACAGCGCATTGTCGATGTCGCGCACCTGCACGCCCAGCTGCGTGGCACGGTCCTTGTCGATGCTGACAAAGGTTTCCACGCCGTTTTCCGCCTGGTCCGTGTCCACGTCGATCAGGGCCGGCTGCAGCTTCATCTGGTCGGCCAGTTTCGCCGCCCATTTCTTCAGGTCCGCCTGGTTATCGCTGATCAGGGTGTACTGGTAGGTCGAGTTGCTGGAGCGCCCGCCCATGCGCAAGTCCTGCACGGGGTTGAGGAACAGCGAAATGCCCGTCACCTTGGCCAGCTGCGGGCGCAGGCGCGCGATCACGGCCTGGCCCTTGTCCGTGCGCTGCGACGCCGGTTTCAAGTCGATGAACATGAAGCCGCCGCCTGCCCTGCCGCCGCCCGTAAACCCCACGACGGTAGCGACGGCCGGATCGTCCTTGATGATGTTGACCAGCTGGCGCAATTTACCCTGCATGGCCTGGAACGAGATGCTCTGGTCGGCGCGCATGCCGCCATTGATCTGGCCCGTGTCCTGCTGCGGGAAGAAGCCCTTGGGCGCGGCCGCGAACAGGTACACGTTCAGGCCGACGACGAACACGAGGATGGCCATCACGAGCGCGGCGCTGGACAAGGCCCAGTCCAGGCAGTGCTCGTAGACTGTCAGCATGCGTTCGAAGCCGCGCTCGAACCAGCGCGCGACAAGACCTGGCGGCTTGTGCTGCTGCCCGCTTTTCAGCAGCCAGGCGCACATCATCGGCGTGGTGGTCAGTGAAATGACGAGCGAAATCATCACGGCGGCCGACAGGGTCACGGCAAACTCGCGGAACAAGCGCCCCACCTGCCCGCCCATGAACAGCAGCGGGATAAAGACGGCCACCAGCGACAGGCTGATCGACAGCACCGTAAAGCCCACTTCGCGCGCGCCCAGCAGGGCCGCCTTGAAGCGGTCCATGCCCGCCTCGATGTGGCGCTGCGTGTTTTCCAGCACCACGATGGCATCGTCGACGACAAAGCCCGTGGCCACCGTCAGCGCCATCAGGGACAGGTTGTTCAAACTGAAGCCCAGCACGTACATGACGCCAAAGGTACCCAACAGCGAGACGATGGTGGCGACGGCCGGGATGATGGTGGCGCGCACGCTGCGCAAAAAGGCGCTGACCACCAGCACGACGAGCACGATGGACAGGATCAAGGTGAACTCGATCTCGTGCAGCGAGGAGCGGATGGAATTGGTGCTGTCGGACGCCACCTGCAGCTTGATGTCGCCCGGCAGCTGCGCCTGCAGTTGCGGCAGCAGCGCGCGCACGCCGTCCACCGTGGCGATGACGTTGGCGCCCGGCTGGCGCGTGATCAGCACGATGACGGCCGGGTCGCCATTGAACAGGCCCAGGGTATTGTTGTTTTCCACGCCGTCGACCACTTCGGCCACGTCATCGAGGCGGATGGCGGCGCCGTCGCGCCAGGCCACCACCAGGCTGCGGTAGTCGGCCGCGCTGCGCCCGCCCGAGGCCGTGCTGGCGCCCGAATAGATCTGCAGGCTGCGCGCGTCGCCGGAAATCGCCCCCTTGGGACGGTTGGCGTTGGTCGCCTGGATGGCCGCGCGCACGTCTTCCATCGACACGCTGTAGTGATTGAGCTGGTAAGGCAGCAGTTCCACGCGCACGGCCGGCAGCGAGCCGCCGCCCAGTTCCACGTCGCCCACGCCTTTGACTTGCGCCACCTTCTGCTGCACCAGGTTCGACACGGCATCGTAGATCTGGCCTGGCGTGCGCGTTTTTGACGTCAGCGCCAGGATGATCACGGGCGCGTCGGATGGATTGGCCTTGCGGTAGGTGGGGTTGCTGCGCAGGGTGGCCGGCAAGTCCACGCGCGCGGCGGCAATGGCCGCCTGCACTTCGCGCGCGGCCGAATCGATCTTGCGGTTCAGGTCGAACTGCAGGTTGATGCGCGCCGAACCCGTGCCCGACGACGACGTCATCTCGTTCACGCCCGAGATCACGCCCAGGCGCCGTTCCAGCGGCGTGGCCACCGACGTGGCCATGGTCGCGGGGCTGGCGCCGGGCAGGCTGGCGCTGACGGAAATGGTCGGATAGTCGACCTGCGGCAGCGGCGAGACGGGCAGCACGAAGAAGGCGCCGATGCCCGCCAGCGCGATGCCGATGGTCAGCAGCACGGTGGCGATGGGACGCTTGACGAACGGTTCGGACAAGTTCACGCGGCGCTCCCCGCGTTATCGGCCGGCTTGTCCAGCTTGACGCCCCGCGTTCTGGAGGCGAAGCGCTGGCCCAGGCGGTCGAAGCCCAGGTAGATGACGGGCGTGGTAAACAGGGTCAGCACCTGGCTGACGATCAGGCCGCCGAAAATGGCCAGGCCCAGCGGACGGCGCAACTCGGCGCCCTCGCCCCAGCCCAGCATCAGCGGCACGGCCGCGAACAGGGCCGCCAGGGTCGTCATCAAAATAGGACGGAAACGCAGCAGCGCCGCCTGGTGGATGGCTTCCTGCGGGCTTTTCCCTTCATCGCGCTCGGCCTCGATGGCGAAGTCGATCATCATGATGGCGTTCTTTTTCACGATGCCGATCAGGAGGATGATGCCGATGATGCCGATCACGCCCAGGTCCTGCCCGGAGATCATCAGCGCCAGCAAGGCGCCCACGCCGGCCGACGGCAGGGTCGACAAGATCGTCAGCGGGTGGATATAGCTTTCGTACAGCACGCCCAGCACGATGTAGACGCAGACGACGGCGGCCAGAATCAGCCACAGCTGGTTCGACAGCGAATTTTCATACGCGCCGGCCGCGCCGAGGAACGTCAACGTCACCGATGGCGGCAAGGCGATGTCTTTCGCCGCCTGGCGGATGGCGTCGACGGCGCTGCCCAGCGCCACGTCTTGCGTCGTGTCGAAGCCGAGCGTCGTGGCCGGGTATTGCGCCACGTGCGTGATTTGCAGCGGCGCCTGTTTTTCGCTGACGCTGGCAAACGCGGACAGCGGCGTCGACTTGCCGGACCCCGTGCGCACCTGCAGTTCCGACAGGTCGGCCGGCGTGGTGACGATGCCCGGTTGCGCTTCGAGAATCACGCGGTACTGGTTGGTTTCCGTGAAAATGGTCGAAATGATGCGCTGGCCGAAGGCGTTGTACAGCGCGTCGTCGACGGTTGCCGTGGTGACCGACATGCGCGCGGCGCTGTCGCGGTCAATCGCCACCGTGACGGCGGCGCCCGTGGCGCCCGCATCCGTGACGACGTTGCGCAGCTGCGTTTTTTCACGCATGCGCGCGGCCAGCTTGCCGGCCCACTCGGTGACGGTGGCCGTGTCGGCCCCTTCGAGCGAGACGCGGTACTGCGTCGGGCCCGATTCCGCATCGATGGTGAGATCCTGTGTAGGCTGCAGATACAGGGTCACGCCGGCCACCTTGGCCACGCGGTTGCGCAGGCGCTCCATGATCTCGTCCTGGCTGCCGCTGCGCGGACGCTTCAGGTTGATCAGCATGCTGCCCGTGTGCAGCATGGTGTTGTTGGCCGCATCGACGCCGACGAGGGAACTCAGGGTATCGACAGCGGGGTCTTCCAGCAGCGCGCTGGCGGCGGCCTGCTGCAAGCTAGCCATGCGTTCGTAGGAAACGGCTTGCGAGGTTTCGATGCGCGCCTTCAGCTGCCCCGTGTCCTGCGTGGGGAACAGGCCTTTCGGAATGGTGACATACAGGATAACGGTCAGCAGCAAGGTGGCCAGGGCGACGAGCAGGGTCAATCCCTGGCGTTTCAATACCCACACGAGCGCATGGTCGTACTGCACGATGACGCGGTCGAGGAAAGCCTGGATGCGCTGGCCCGTGGCGCTGACTTTTTCATCGGCGTGGCTTTTCAGCCAGCGCGCCGACATCATCGGCACCAGGGTCAGCGAGACCACGGCGGAAATCAGAATCGTGATGGCCAGGGTCATGGCAAATTCGCGGAACAAGCGGCCCACCACGTCGCCCATGAACAGCAGGGGAATCAGCACGGCGATCAATGACACGGTGAGCGAGATGATGGTAAAGCCGATCTGCGACGCGCCCTTCAGGGCGGCGGCCATCGGCGTTTCGCCCTCCTCGATGTAGCGGGCGATGTTTTCGATCATGACGATGGCGTCATCGACGACAAAGCCCGTGGCGATCGTCAGGGCCATCAGGGAGAGGTTGTTCAGGCTGTAACCGAGCAGATACATGACGCCGCAGGCGCCGATCAGCGAGATCGGCACGGACAGGCTGGCGATCACGGTGGCGCGCATGCTGTGCAAAAAGGCGAAGATCACCAGCACCACCAGCAGCACGGACAACAGCAGTTCCATTTCCACGTGTTCGACCGAGGCGCGGATGCCCGTCGTGCGGTCGCTCAGCACGTCGAGCTTCATGGCCGCCGGCAGGCTGGCCTGCAGGTCGGGCAGCAGGGCCTTGATGGCGTCGACCGTCTTGATGACGTTGGCGCCGGGCTGGCGCTGCACGTTCAGGATGATGGCTGGCTGCTTGCCCGACCAGGCACCCAGGCGCGTGTTTTCCGCGCTGTCGACGACGTTGGCCACATCAGCCAGGCGCACGGGCGCGCCGTTTTTATAGGTGATGATCAGGCGCTTGTAGTCTTCCGCCGTCACCAGCTGGTCATTGGCATTGATGGTAAACGAACGCGTGGGGCCGTCGAAACTGCCCTTGGCGCTGTTGACGTTGGCCGCCGCGATGGCCGTGCGCAGGCTGTCGAGGCCCAGGCCGTACGAGGCCAGCAATTTGGTGTCGCCCTGGATGCGCACGGCCGGACGCTGGCCGCCCGACAGCGAGACGAGGCCCACGCCGTTGACCTGGCTGATTTTCAGCGCCAGGCGCGTGTTGACGATGTTTTGCACCTGCGTCAGCGGCATCGTGTCCGAGGTAATCGCCAGGGTCAGCACGGGCGCGTCGGCCGGGTTGATCTTCGCGTACACGGGCGGCGCCGGCAAGTCGGTCGGCAGCAGCGAGCCGCCCGCGTTGATGGCCGCCTGCACTTCCTGCTCGGCCACGTCCAGGGTCTGGCCGAGCGTGAATTGCAGGGTGATGAGGGAGACGCCGGCCGCGCTGGTGGAACTCATGCGCTGCAGGCCCGACATCTGTCCGAACTGGCGCTCCAGCGGCGCCGTGACGGTCTGCCCCATGACTTCCGGGCTGGCGCCCGGGTACAGGGTCTGCACCTGGATGGTGGGGAAGTCCACCTGTGGCAAGGCGGCCAGCGGCAGGAACTTGAAGCCGACCAGCCCCGCCAGCACGATGGCCAGCATCAGCAGCGCCGTGGCGACGGGGCGCTGGATGAATGGCGTCGATGGACTCATTGCGCTGCGCCCTTCGCTGGCGCGGTAGCTGGCACTGCGGCTGGCGCGGATGCGGAAGCCGAGGCCGAAGCACTGGCCGCGCCGTCAGCCGGCTGGCGGCGGTGGCGGCGTTCGCCATTCGCTCCGGCGCCACCGGCGCCTGCACCGCGCGCGCCGGCCGGCTTGTCGCCCGCCAGCGTGACTTTCGCGCCTTCCTTCAGGCGGTCGGCGCCTTCCGTGATGACTTGCTCGCCCGCTTCCAGGCCGGCGCGGATTTCCACCATGTCGGTGGTGGCCTGGCCCCGCGTGACCATGCGCACGGTGACGGTTTTATCCGCTTTCAGCACATACACGAAGTCGCCGTTGTTACTGTGGCGCAGGGCCGTCACGGGCACCAGCACGGCGCCCGTGATGTTGCCCAGTTCCAGGCGCACGTTGACGAACTGGCTGGGGAACAGCGCCATCTTGTCATTCGCGTAGCGGGCCTTGGCGCGCACGGTACCCGTCTGCACGTCGACCTGGTTGTCCAGCGCGCTCAAGCTGCCCTGGTCCAGCGTATGCGTGCGCGTGCGGTCCAGCGCCAGCGCCGCCAGGGCCGAACCGGCATTCAGGCGCTCCTGGATGGTCTGCACTTTATCCTGCGGCACGGAAAACTGCACGTCGATGGGCGACAGCTGCGTCACCACCACCACGCCGCCCGCGTCGCTGGTGCTGACCAGATTGCCGATATCGACCACCTTCAGGCCTGCGCGGCCACTGATCGGCGACACCACTTTCGTATAACCGAGGTTCAGTCTGGCCGTGCCTTCGGCGGCGCGGTCCGTCATGACGGTGCCTTCCAGCTGTTTCACCAATGCGGCCTGCGTATCGACATCCTGGCGCGCGATGGAATCCTGGCCCAGCAGGGTTTGATAGCGTTTCAGGGTCAGGCGCGCGTTTTCCAGCTGCGCTTCATCGCGCTGGCGCTGGCCCGTGGCCTGCATCAGCGCCATCTCGAACTGGGCCGGGTCGATCTGCGCCACCACCTGGCCCGCCTTGACCATGCCGCCTTCCTTGAATTTCAGCTCTTTCAAAATACCCGACACTTGCGGGCGCACCGTCACGGTGGATGCGGCCGTCACCGTGCCCAGCGCATCGAGCACCACGGGCAGGTCGGACTTGACGGCCGTGGCCACGCCGACGGTGGTCGAAGGGCCGCCGCGGCGCCCGCCCGGGCCACCGGGCCCGCCTGGGCCGCCCATGCCGGGGCCGCCCTGGGCGCTGGCGCCCGAGTGGGTCAGGTACCAGGCACCGCTCCCCAGCGCCGCCATCACGGCCAGCGCGATGACCGTGCCGACGATTTTCGAACGGCGGCTGCGCCGTGGGGTATTGGGTGTTGTCTGCGAATCCATCGCTTATCCTTGTATATGCCGCTGGCACGGCGAGTCTGTGGCGCCGGCCGAGGTGGGACACACTCAGGCCGGACGACCGTTTTTCGGGGTTGAATGAGCTACAAAGCGTCAGGGAGTCAAGAGCTGAAAATCAGCTGAAAAAACATCGTTCCCCAAGGTGAAACGACTCTAGCATAGTCATGTATCTGTTTCATTTCTGCTTGAAACAATTACACACAGCCAGGCTGGGATGGGAAGATCAGGAGGACCGGCTGGCGTGCCTGCGCCGTGAGGGAACGCTGGAAAAATCAGGCTTGCGGAGCCTCGCGCCCCGGCGCCAGCGGCGCGCGGGTGACTCGCATGCAGATACAAACTCGCTACAAATCTCCCGCCATCGGCCTTGACCTGGCGCCACGCGGGCCGTTTGCGCTTACAAGGTCATGCCGAGGATGACATCCTGGTAATCGGTGCGGCCCACGCGGAAGGTGCGCCGGCCCAGCTGTGCAAAGCCGCAGCGCGCATAGAACGCCAGCGCATCGTGGTTTTCCGCGTACACGCCCAGCAGCACGCGCCCTGCCCCGCCGGCGCGTGCCTGATCGAGCGCCGCCTGCATCAAACGCTGGCCCACGCGCAGGCCCTGGAAGCGGTGCAGCAGGTAGATGCGCTTGATTTCCAGGTCTTGCGGATGCGGGTCCGCCACCGGCAGGCTGGCGGGACTGAGCACCAGGTAGCCGACGGGTGCGCCGCCGGGCGTGGCTTCGGCCAGCCACAAGCGCATGGCCGGCAGCGCCAGCCAGTCGCGGTACAGCTGCACGTCGTGCTGGCGCTGGCAATGGGCGATGACGTCGGCGCCGTCGAGGATGCCAGCGAACGCTTCAAGAAAAGTGGCTTGCCCCACCAGCGCCAGCGCTGCTTCGTCGCCTTTGGCGCAGGGGCGGATGGTGATCGCGTTGTCGGTGTGTGTGCTCATGTCGCTTGCCATGCTGTGCTTCAGTATGGGGTCGGACCCGTCGGGTCCGACCCCGGCCGCTTTACCTTACTTGCCGCCCAAAGGCACCTCGCACAGGCAGTGCGTGAGGGCCATGAACGGTTTGTGTTCGCGCGTGATGCCCGACAGCCAGGAGAGATCCTGCGCCATGCCCAGCGCCGCGTCGGCCGGCAAGCCCGTCGTGGCCAGGCCCAGCTTCACGTGCTCGCCCAGGCCCAGCGAGGCCATGGCCTTGGAGCCGAACATGCCGATCAGCCGGTCCACGTTCGACGTTTCCTGCTCCAGGTACGTCACGCGGTAATCGCTGCCCAGCTTGGCGCGCCTGGCGGCCGAAGCCAGCGCATCGCCATAGCTGCCGATGCGGTCGACCAGGTTGCGCTCTTTCGCCTGCAAGCCCGTCCAGACGCGGCCCTGCGCCACTTCATCAATCTTTTCCGGCGTGGTCTTGCGCGCCTTGGCGGCCAGGTTCAGGAAGTCGCCATACACGTGGTTGATCGAGCCCTGAATCACTTGCGCGAAGCGCGGGTCGAGCGGACGCAATGGGTTGCCCGCGTCGGCCAGCCAGGTGGTCGGCGAACCGGCCGTGTGGATGCCCAGCTTTTCCACCACCTTGTCGGCCGTCGGCAAAATCGCGAACACGCCGATGGAACCGGTGATGGTGGCCGCGTCGGCGATCACTTCATCGGACGAGGTGCTGATCCAGTAGCCGCCGGAAGCGGCCACGTTGCCCATCGAGACGACCACCGGCTTGCCGGCGGCGCGCGTCAGTTCCAGTTCGCGGCGGATCAGTTCCGAGCCGAAGGCGCTGCCGCCCGGCGAATCGACGCGCAGCACGATGGCCTTGATCGATTTGTCTTCGCGTGCCTGGCGGATCAGGCGCGAGGTGGACAGGCCGCCGATGGAACCCGGTGCCGCGATGCCGTCGCCGATTTCACCGGAGGCGATGACCACGCCGACGGCGTCGCCGATATGCACGGGGCGCAGGCGCGCCAGGTAGTCCGTGTAATTGATCTGGCGGAAGTTCGTGCCTTCCGTATTTTTGGCGCCGCGCGCCATCATGAACTGGCGCAGTTCATCGCGCGTTTTCAGGCCGTCGACCAGCTTGCCATTGAGCGACAGCTTGGCAATATCGCCACCGGCGGCCGTCATCATGGCGGGCAGGTTATCGATCGTTTGCATGATGGCGCCGGCCGGCAGCTTGCGCGATTTTTCCACGTCGGTGGTGTAGGTGGTCCACAGGCCGTTGTTCAGGTAGCGGTCCGCTTCGGCCGCCGCTTCGGACGGGCCGTTGGCGATGAACGGCTCGGCCGCGCTCTTGTACGTGCCCACTTTCAGCAGGTTCACCGTCACGCCCACTTTGTCGAGCGCGTCGCGGTAGTAATTGCGGTAGCGGCCAAAGCCTTCCAGCATGACGCCGCCCATCGGGTGCAGGAACACCTCGTCGGCCTTGGCCGCCACCAGGTACTGGCGCTGGTTGTAGCTCGAACCCCAGGCCGTCACTTTCTTGCCCGTGGCGCGGAAGCGTTCCACGCCAGCCGCCACTTCGCGCAGCGACGCCAGGCCGCCGCCCTGCAGCTCGTCGAGCAGGATCACCATGGAGCCGATGTTCTTGTCCTTGGACGCCGTGTCGAGCACCGCCAGCACGTCGCGCAACTGCACGTTTTTCTTGACTTCGCCGCTGACATTGGCCAGCACCGCCTCGCGCACGCCGCCCGGGGTTTCCTCAACCAGCGGGCCCTGCAAGTCCAGCACCAGCGTGGTCTTTTCCGCTAGGGGCTTGGCGCCGCCGCCAAAGATGGCGATCAGGATGGCGATGACGATCAGCAGGAAAATCAGGTTGATGACCGCGCGGCGGGTGGCGTCCAGCGCGCGCCAGAATGCGCCAAAGCCGCGGCGCAGCGGCGGGAAGGGGTTGAGTGACATTGATGCTCCGTGGGGTTATGTACCGAAAGGAAATCAATATAACTGAAAACGGGCTGAATCGTCTTATTTTGACAAGTGTGCCGCGCCTTGGCCGCCCTGCCCTGCCGGTGTGGAAATGAGGAACAGGCCGCCCAGCACCAGGGCGCCATTCAGGATCAGCAACTCCAGGCCGATGCGGTAATGTTCGAACAGCCGCGCCTGCTCCTGCTCGACCAGCGCGCACAGCAGTGGCCCCGCCACGGCCACCAGCGGCACCCAGCGGTCGCGCACGCCGCGCTGGCTCAGCAGGCCGAAGGCGAACAAGCCCAGCAGCGGACCATAGGTATAGCTGGCCAGCTTCAGGATCACGCCTATCATGCTGGGATCGTCGAGCCACTTGAAGGCCATGATCAGGATCAAAAACAATGCGGCAAACCCCAGGTGCACGCGGCGGCGCCAGCGCATCTGCGCGGCCGCGCTCAAATCCGGCCTGCGCTGCACGCCCAAAATGTCGATGCAAAACGTGGACGTCAGGGCAGTGAGCGCCCCGTCCACGCTGGGAAACAGGGCGGAAATGAGGGCGATGAAAAAGATCAGCTGCACCGCGGCCGGGAAGTGCCCGAGCACGACGGCGGGGAAGAGTTTATCCCCCGTGGCCGTCACGCCCGCCTGCGGCGCGTACAGGTGCAGCAAGCCGCCGAGGAACAGGAACAGCAGCAGCACGCCCGTCAGTACCACGGTCAGGCTGAGCATGTTCTTTTGCGAGTCGCGCAAGGTCCGCACGGAAATGTTCTTTTGCATCATTTCCTGGTCCATGCCCGTCATGGCGATGGTAATGAACATGCCGGCAAGAATGTGCTTCCAGACATAGGCAGGGCTGTCGGGGTCCGTGGTGAAGATGCGCGTGAGGCCCTGCGCGCGCATGCGCTCCAGGCTGTCGACGAGGGACAGGTCCATTGCGCGCAATAAAAACACGCTGCAGATGACGAGACCGGCCAGCATGCACGCCGTTTGCAGGGTATCGGTCCAGACGATGGTTTTGACGCCGCCTTCATACGTGTAGAGCAGGATCAGCAGCAGCACGGCGCACGACGTCAGCCAGAACGGCACGCTCAGGCTGTCGAGGATGGTCGCTTGCAAGATATTGACCACCAGATACAGCCGCGCCGTGGCGCCCAGCAGCCGCGAGACGATGAAAAACGCCGCCCCGCTCTGGTAGGAGCGCCGTCCCAGACGCAGTTCCAGAAAACGGTAAATCGAGGTCAGCTGCAGCCGGTAGTACAGCGGCAGCAAGATGAAGGTGATGGCCAGGTAACCGAGTACATAGCCGATCATCAGCTGGATGTAGCCGAAACCGTTGCTGCCCACGGCGCCGGGCACGCTGATGAAGGTCACGCCCGTAAGCGTCGTGCCCACCATGCCGAAGGCCACCAGCATCCAGTTGCTGTCTTTGTTGCCGATGAAAAAACTGTCATTGGTCGCATGGCGCGAAGTGCGCCATGCCACGCCCAGCAGGATCAGGAAATACGCGAGGACGACGGCAAACAGGATGGCTGGGGACATGGCAGATACGGCACTGAGCTAAGGTGGGCGGCAATATACACCGGATTGCCGCGCCCGTTGCTGGAGACGGCTAAAAGCGCCCCCAACCAGCCGCCACGCTAGCCGCCCGAGGCGCGCCGCGCGGCATGCAGCGCGGCCAGCGCCGTTCTGAAGTGCACATTCGGCGTTTCCTGGCAGAAATTGTCCACCGCGCCGCTGCCGCCCAGCAACGGGCTCACCAGCGGCGCATAATGCATGCCATGGCGCAATGGGCCAAGCTGGCTTTCCACGGCCTGCAGGCGCCGCGCATCGACCAAGGCAAAGCGCTCGGTCAGCACCTGTGCAAACAGTTCCTGTGCGCTATGCGCAAGCACAAACGATTCGAAGGTATCGATGGCGAACAGCAAATAGAGCACGCTGTCGCCATCGTGGCGGTAGCCGAGCTGATCGCCAAAACAGGTCTCGGCAAAGAACACGGGACCGCCCTCGGCCGGGCACGGGAAAATCTCCGTCCAGAAATCTTGACGGTTCCACTCCTGCAGGCAATCGCGCGGTGCCGGCGTTGCACCGTCACCAAAAAAATACAGATCGTTGCGGCCGAAATAGCCGCCGCCCACCTGCCGCAGGAATGCCGCGAGGTCGTCGGGCAAGGCCACGCCCAGTACGTGCTCCGTAAAGGCGGCCAGCTTGCCGGCATCGGCGCTCACGCGCTGCGCCGGTGGAAACGCGTGTAAAAACGCTTGGTATTCGACATCCATGTACATTACTCCATTAGTTTTCGGTACGGTCATTGACGGTGGACAACTCAACAGCCGCTCGGCTTGACTTTCTCCACTTCCAGGCCGAACCACGGACGCAAACGCGTGCCAATGACGTTGCCCAGGAAAGCGCAGACCAGCCACAGCCAGCCGTGCAAGCTGCCCGAGACGATGCCGCTGAAATACGCGCCGATATTGCAGCCGTAGGCCAGGCGCGCGCCGTAGCCGAGCAGCAAGCCGCCGACGACGGCGGCGATGATCGAGCGGCGCGGGATGCGCCACACGGGTGCATAGCGGCCGGCCAGCGCCGCCGCCAGCATGGCGCCGAGCACGATGCCGATGTCCATCACGGAAGTCTTGTCTTGCGTCAACGGCGCCGCCAGCGCGGCCGCATTCGCCTTGGTTGACCAGTAGGCCCAGCTGGCCGTGTCGATGCCGACCACGGACGCCGCTTTCGCGCCCCACAGGGCAAACGCGGACGTCACACCCCACGGCTTGCCCGACAGCGCCAGGGTGGCGAAGTTCAGCACAACGAGGGCGACGGCGCCCGCCACCAGCGGCCACGGGCCGTGCAGCCAGGGCGACGACAGCGCCGGGCGCAGCGGCGTCGCGACAAGCTTGCCATGGCGGCGCTTTTCAACGAAAACCGTGAGGCCGGCGATCAAGGCGAAAACGAGCCAGTTCAGGGCCAGCGCAGGCACCAGGCCCAGGGTCGTGACGAGAGAAATCGGCTGGAGCTGCGGCAGCGCCGTCCAGAACGGCATGTGCGCCGTGCCGATCACGGAGCCGACGATGAAGGCGGCCAGGGTGATGAGCATGCGCGTGCTGCCCCCGCCCACCGTGTACAGGGTGCCGGACGCGCAGCCGCCGCCCAGCTGCATGCCGATGCCGAAGATGAAGGCGCCGACGATGACGGAAGTGCCGGCGGGAGACACCAGGCCCGCGACGGGCGTGCCGAACAGAGTACCGGCCGACAGCGCAGGGAAGAACAGCGCCACGCCGACGGCCAGCATCAGCATTTGCGCGCGCAAGCCGTCGCCGCGGCCATCGGCGATGAAAACGCGCCAGGCGGACGTAAAGCCGAAGGCCGCGTGATACAGGGTGACGCCGAGCAAGGCGCCCACCACGTACAGCGCGGACAGCGTGGCGCCGACGGTTTGCGCCAGATACCAGGCGCCGAGCACGATGAGCACCAGCGCGACGCCCAGCGGTTTCGGGTTGATGGCGGCGCGCAGGCGCAGCGGTGACGTTGCTGTATCGGACATGGGGAGTATGGGCCAGAGAAAGGTAAGCACTATTGTAAACCCTGGCAGATCAGGCTGGCTTAATGCCCCACCGCATGCATCGACTTGGGTCAGCGCGAGCAAGGCAATGGGCAGGGCAAACTCCGATCAATGATGTTGGCATGCAGTATCGGGGTTTCTTTATGACGAAAAATACCTCCATGGGAAGAAGATATTTGCGAAAAAATCAACAATGCAATGGTCTGCTACACTGGCCGCACCAACACGGGGTCACCACCATGAATTCAGAAAAACTGGCGCTGCTGCTCACGCGCGAAATGCCATATGGGAAATATCAGGGGCGCTTGCTGGCCGATTTGCCGGGACACTACCTGGGCTGGTTCGCGCGCGAGGGCTTCCCCTCGGGCGAACTGGGCAGTTTAATCGCGCTGATGTACGAGCTCGACCACAACGATCTGCGCGGCTTGCTCGACCCCTTGCGCACGCGCAAATCGCAGTGGCGGCCGGGAGAGTAAGGCGGGTCTTAAAACTGGCGCACCTTCTTCGCCAGCATGGCGCTGAACTCGCCATTTTCCACCAGTTTTTGCAGCTCACTGGCGCCACCGATCAGCACGCCATTGATAAAGACCATGGGGAACGTGGGCCAGCCCGTCCACATTTTCAAGGCATTGCGGCGGTGCCACTGGTTCAGATAACTGCCGTACTGCAAGTACTGGTAGGGCGTGCCCAGCACGTCGAGGATCTTGCGCGCCTTGCGCGGGAACGGATTGAGCGCCATGCCGACCACCACCACCTGGTGCGCGGCGATGGCCGCCTGCACTTCGCGCACGATGTCCTGGTGCTTGCTGCCGATCAAAGGGCGGGCGGCGGGATGGATCTGGGCTTCGTCGAGGATGGCGCGGGTCATGAAAGTCCTGGGATGAGTGGCACGTGGCGTGCGGGTCACGCATTGTGACACGCACTTGTGCCACGCGCACAGGTCGGCGTGGGCGACACGGGCGCGCGGGACAGATAGCCCTGCAGCGCCGATCACTCTATCCCAGCGGCACGTGCAAGCCCATTTTGAGGCAGGTCAAGGCCACCGAGGTGCGGTAGCGGCGGATATTGTCGTCGCCGCCGAACAACCGCTCCGTCAGCGCCTCATACTCGGCCATGCTGCTGGCCGTGATCACCAGCAGGTAATCGGCCTCGCCCGTAATCCCATAGCACTGCTGAATGGCGGGCTCGGCCATGATGCGCGCGCGCATGCCGGCCGTGCGCTGCGGGTGCTCGTCGTGCAGATGCACTTCCACCGTGAGTATCAAGGGGCGGCCCAGGCGGCTGGCGTCGAGCACGGCCACTTCCTGACGGATCACGCCGCTTTCGCGCAGGCGGCGGATGCGCCGCTGCACGGCCGGCGCGGACAAATGCACGGCCTGGGCGATTTCGCGCTGCGACGTCGTGTTATCGCGCTGCAAAATGTCGAGGATCGCCAGGTCGAAGGCATCGAGGTCGGGGGAAGGCGTGAGCGAAAGTTGCGTCATGAGGGTCAAAATGCAGTACAAAACTCGGAGCAGACACAATAAACTTTCACTATTCCGATATCAAGCCTTTTATCACCATGCCATTACGCCGCTATTCCTCGCTGATTCCCCTGCTCGCCATCCTCGGCTCTGTCACCTGCCTGGGACTGGGCACCTCGTGGGCCAAGCACAGCCTGTTCCCGCTCGTCGGCGCACAGGGCACGACGGCCGTGCGCGTGGGCTTTTCCGCCCTGCTGCTGTTGCTGTTCTGGCGCCCTTGGCGCTGGCAGCTGAGCCGCGCCGACCTGCGCACGGTGGCCCTGTACGGCGGCGCGCTGGGCTTGACCAATCTGTGTTTTTATATGGCGCTGCGCACGATTCCGTTCGGCATCGCCGTGGCGATCGAATTCTCCGGCCCGCTGGCCGTGGCCCTGCTGGCTTCGCGCCGCCCGCTCGACTTCGTCTGGGTGGCCCTGGCCGTGGCGGGACTGGCGCTGCTGCTGCCGCTGGGCCACGACGTCAGCAAGCTCGATCCCACGGGCGTGCTGTTCGCCCTGGGCGCGGCCGTCTGCTGGGCTTCGTACATCGTCTTCGGCAAGCGCGCCAGCCATCTGCATGCGGGCCATTCCGTGTCGCTGGGCCTGGCGATGGCCGCGCTGGTGGTCGTGCCCGTGGGCGTGATGCACAGCGGCGCCGCCCTGCTCTCGCCCGTCGTGCTGGCCGTGGGGCTGGGCGTGGCGCTCATTTCCAGCGCCATCCCGATTTCGCTGGAAATGGTGGCCCTGAAGCGGCTGACGCCGCAAGCGTTCGGCATCATGAGCAGCATGGAACCGGCCGTGGCCGCCATGCTGGCCTACCTCCTGCTCGATGAGCGCCTCGGTGCCGGGCAATGGCTGGCGATTGCCATGATCATGGCCGCGTCGATGGGCAGTTCGTACATGGCGCAGCGCATGAAGAAACCGCCGTCCAGCCAGTGCGCCCTGCACTCATGAGCCAGCACGCACGGCTCACCTTGTCTGCGACCCGTGCAAGCGGGAAGTCCACAGGGCCAGCAGCGCCGCCAGCACGAGCAGCGCGGCGCTGGCCGTGAAGGTGGCGCGAAAACCGTAGCCGTCGAGCAGCATGCCGCCCACGGTGGAACCGAAGCCGATGCACAGCTGGACGACGGCCACCATCAGGCCGCCACCGGCTTCGGCATCATCAGGCAAGGTCTGCGCCAGCCACGACCACCAGCCCGTGGGCGCGGCCGTCGCCAGCAATCCCCACAAGCCCAGCAGCACAAAGACGGGCGTCAGCTCGTCGCCGAACGCCAGCAGGGCCAGCGCGATGGCCGCCATCAGCAAGGGAATGGCGACGAGCGTGCGGTACAGGCCGCGCCGCAGCACGACGCCGATCAGCGCCGTGCCGATGAAGCCGGCCACGCCGATCGCCAGCAGCAGCATCGACAAGGTGGGCACGCCGACGCGCGTGACGTTTTCCAGGAACGGCCGCACATAGGTAAACAGCACGAACTGCCCCATGAAAAACGCGCCGACGGCCAGCATGCCGAGTGCCACCTGGCGGCGTTTTAGCAGGCGCAAGAGCTGGCCGAAGCGGGCCGAATGCGCCGAACGCAGCGAACGAGACGGCGCTGGCATCGATGGCAGGCTGCGCCACTGCCAGGCCAGCGCCAGCAGCGCCACCGGCGCCAGGCACAGGAAGGCGCCGCGCCAGCCGATGCTGGCACCCAGATAACTGCCCAGCGGCGCGGCCACCACGGTCGCCAGCGCATTGCCGCCATTGAAGATGGCCAGCGCCCTGGGCACGCTATCGCTGGGCACGAGGCGCATGGCCACGGCCACCGACATCGACCAGAATCCCCCCACCACCACGCCGATCAGCGCGCGCCCAGCCATGTACATCGCATAGTTCGTCGCCAGTCCCACCACCAGCGCGGACGCGCACATCAGGCCCGTCAACAGCAGCAGCAAGGTCTTGCGGTTCATCGCTGCCGCCAGGGTAGCGATGGACAGGCTGGCCAGCACGGCAAAGGCGCCCGAGATGGCGATGCCATAGCCGGCCAGGCCTTCGCTGACGCGCAAGTCCGCCGCCATCGGCGTGAGCAGGCTGACGGGCATGAATTCGGAAGCGATCAGGGTGAACACGCACAGGGTCATGGCAAAGATGCCGCCCCAGAACGCGGGCGCCGCCGCCTCGCTGCGGACCGCGCTCATGCCGCCAGGGCGCGCTGGAAGAACGACGCCAGCTTGTTCCATGGGATCAGGGTCACGCGGTCATACAGGTCGACGTGGCCGGCGCCGGCAACGTAGTGCAGTTCCTTCGGCTCGGCGGCGCGCCGGTAGGCATCTTCGCTGAACTCCTTCGAGTGCGCCTGGTCGCCCGTGATGAACAGCAGCGGACGGGGCGAGATCGTCTCGATATCCATGAAGGGATAGAAATTCATGAACTTGACATTGCTGCTCAAGGTGGGACGGGTGGCGCGCTCGGGCAGCTGGCCGGCCGGGACGTAGGCGCCGCGCGGCGTGCGGTAAAAGTCGTGGAATTCGCGCTCGATGGCACTGGGGTTGGCGCTCAGCTCGGGCAAGGTGCCGCTCGTGTACGCGGTGGCGCCGCCGGCAAACTCCACCTGGCGCTGGCGCGCGGCCGCGGCGATATAGACCTGGCGCTGCGCCAGCGTTTGCGACTGGCGCAAGCCGTGGCGGCTGGCGCTGCCCATGTCGTACATGCTCACCGTGGCGACGGCCTTGATTCGCGGGTCGATCTTGGCCGCGCTGATGACAAAGCTGCCGCTGCCGCAAATGCCGATGGCGGCGATGCGTTCGCTGTCGACCAAGGCTTGTGCGCCGAGAAAATCGACGGCCGCGCTGAAATCCTCGGCGTAGATATCGGGCGAGACGGCGTTGCGCGGCTGCCCTTCGCTGTCGCCCCAGAACGACAGATCCAGCGACAGGGTGACGAAGCCCTGCTCGGCCATTTTGGTCGCATACAGGTTCGCGCTTTGCTCCTTGACTGCGCCCATCGGGTGGCCAACGATGATGGCGGCGTGCCGGCGAGCGGGGTCCAGCTGCGCCGGCAGGAACAGATTGCCGGCAACCGTCATCCGGTACTGGTTGTGGAAGCGCACCGGCTGCACCGTCACCTTGCGGCTCTGGTAGAAATTGTCGGCGCCATCGGGCATGGCTGGCAAGGCCGGCGCGGCGGCGGCGAAAATGGGTGCGCCCAGGACGGACAGGACGCCCAGTGCCGCCATGCCCGTGCCGGCGGCCTTGACGAATTCGCGGCGGCCAGCGGTCGTTTTCATGCGTGTTGTCTTCATGCCCATGCTCCTTTAAAAGTCAGGGCACCATCTTGACGCAGGCAAGCTCTTTTGATTAGCGGGTACAATCTTGATGTAGTTATGAGAAAAATTCAGCAATGAGCCAAAACAAAGTCAACGACCTGCAAGCCTTCCTGGCCGTGGCGCGGGAACGCAGCTTTACCAAGGCCGCCGCCAGGCTGGGCATCACCGCGTCCGCCCTCAGCCACACCATCCGCACCCTGGAAGAACGGCTGGGCGTGCGACTGCTGGCGCGCACCACGCGCAACGTGGCGCCCACCGATGCGGGCGAAAAGCTCATGCTGGCCATCGCGCCCCTGTTCGAGCAGATCGCCGCCGAGGTCGAGGCGCTGGGCGCGCTGCGCGACAAGCCGCGCGGCACCATCCGCGTCACCTGCACGGACGACCATATCGAATTGCTGCTGCGGCCCATGCTGGCCGGCTTCCTGCGCGACTATCCCGACATCACCCTGGAACTGGTGGTCGACTATGGCTTTACGAACGTGGTCGAGCAGCGCTTCGACGCCGGCATCCGCCTGGGCGAAGCCATCAGCAAGGACATGATCGCCGTGCGCATCGGTCCCGACTGGCGCCTGGCCGTGGTAGGGTCGCCCGCGTTTTTTGCGCGCCATGGCGCGCCCGCGACGCCGCATGCGCTGACGGAATACGCCTGCGTGAATATCCGCCACCGGCCCGCCGGCGCCATCTACGCGTGGGAATTCGAAAAGGATGGCCAAGCCTTTGCCGTCAAGGCCGAGGGCCAGCTGGTCTTCAACAGCATCATGCACGTGCTCAATGCGGCGCTCGACGGCATCGGCCTGGCGTATGTGCCCGAGCCGCTGCTGGCGCCCTACCTGGCCGATGGACGGCTGGTCGAAATCCTCGCCGACTGGTGTCCCACCTTCCAGGGCTACCATCTGTACTACCCGAACCGGCGCCAGGCCACGCCCGCGTTTTCAGCCTTCGTGGAGGCGCTGCGCTACCGCGCCTGACTTGGGCACGCTATGGCCACATTTTTGCGCGCCAGCCAGGCCAGCGGCAGCAGCGCCAGCAAGGCAGCCGCCACGCCTGCCCACGGCGACGACGCCATCAGCTGGCGCGACACCATCAGCGCACCGAGCAACGAGCCGAAGGAAATACCAAGATTGAACGCGGAAATATTCAGGCCCGAGGCGAAATCGACGGCTTGCGGCGTGTAGCGCTCGGCCGTGGCCAGCATGCCGGCCTGCAAGGCGGGCGACAGGCCGAAGGCGAACACGCCCCAGACGAACAGCATCACCGTCATCATCCAGGGCGAACTGATGCTCAGCGCCACGCCCGCTTGCGTGACGGCCAGCAACAGCAGCATCACACGCAAGGCCTTTTGCCAGCCCAGGTGGCTGGTCAGGTAGCCGCCCGCCAGGTTGCCGGCAAAGGTGGCGGCACCAAAGACGATCAGCAAGGCGCTGGCCACGGTGGCGGAAAAACCCGTCACGTCCGTCAGGATGGGCGTGATGAACGTGAAGGCGGCAAAGCTGCTGCCGAAACCGAACGTCGTCACGGCCATCATGGTGATAATGGGACCGCTGCCCAGGGCCGCCAGTTGCGTCATGGCCTTGCCGCCCTTGCCCTGCTGTAAGCCGGTCGGCAGCCAGCGCGCCATCGCGCCCAGGCCCAGCGCGGCCAGGACCACCACGGCGAAGAAGGGCAAGCGCCAGCCCATCAGGTTGCCCAGAAAACTGCCGAACGGCACGCCGATCACCATGGCCAGGGTCAAGCCTGCAAACATCACGGAAATCGCCCTGCCCGCCTGTGCCTTGCTGACCAGGCTGGCGGCCACGGTGGCGCCGATGGCAAAGAAGGTGCCGTGCGCCACGGCCGTGATGACTCGCCCCAGCAGCAACAGTTCAAACGTGTGCGAGAAGGCGGCCAGCAAGTTACCGGCCAGGAACACGCTCATCAGCCCCAGCAAAGCCGCCTTGCGCGGCAGGCGCGACATCAGCAGCACCAGCAGCGGCGTGCCGATGGCCAGCGCCAGCGCATACAGGCTGACCAGCGAGCCGGCCGACTCGATGGAAATCCGCAAATCTTTCGCAATGGTGGGCAGGATGCCGACGACGATGAATTCGGTGACGCCGATGGCAAAGGCGCCGACGGCCAGCGCCAGCACGCCGGGCGGCATGGTGCTGGCTGGAGTGGAAACAGGGCTTGCGGTGGTCATGGTTTTTCTCCGGCTGAGTTCAAGCCAGCCAGTGTATCGATGCAAACGCTTTTGATATAGACTCTAATAATGGAAACACCTGTGAAATGGATTCAATAATGGCCAGGCAAGACATCAACCGCGCGTTCGAGATGGGCGTGTTTGTCGCCGTGGTGGAAACGGGCGCCTTTTCCGCCGCCGCGCGCCGCCTGGCCTTGACGCCGTCGGCCGTCAGCAAGCTCGTCAATCGCCTGGAAGCGCGCCTCGGCGCACGACTGCTTCAGCGCAGCACGCGCCAGCTGCACACGACGCCCGAGGGCGACGCTTTCTTCGTGCAGTGCAAGCGCATTCTCGACGATATCGATGGCGCCGAGCGTGAAGCATCGCAGGGCGCGGCGCCGCGCGGACGCTTGCGCATCAACTGTTTCGTGCCGTTCGGCGTGCGCCACCTGCTGCCCATCCTGCCCGAGTTCGCGCAGCGCTATCCCGACATCGTGCTTGACGTCGTCGTCAGCGATGCCATCGTCGACTTGCTGGAAGACCGCACCGACATCGCCATCCGCACGGGCAAGCTGAAGGAATCGAACCTGGTGGCGCGCAAACTGGGCGAAGACGCGATGGTCGTCGTGGCGTCGCCCGCCTACGCGGCCCGGCACGGCTTGCCGCGCACGCCGCAGGAGTTATCCACGCACAATCTGCTGGCCTTCAATTTCCGCTGCCAGAACGAAACCTGGCCCTTCCTCGATGGCGCGGGGGGAACGCTGCAGGTGGCGCCGCAGGGCAATACCTGCGTCAGCGATGGCGAAAGCATGCGCCAGCTGGTGCTGGCAGGCATGGGACTGGGACGCTTTTCACGCCAGCACGTGCTGCGCGACATTGCGCAAGGTCAGTTGCTAGAAGTGCTGCAAGACTACAATCCCGGCGACAAGGAACTCGTGCATGCCGTCTTCGTGGGACCGGGCCTGCAAGTGCCGGCCAGGGTGCGCGTGATGCTCGATTACCTGCTGGAAAAGGTCAGGCTGGGGTGAGCGCCGCGTGCCCGCATCGCGCCTTATAATCGGCAATATCATTGAACTTCCAGTGAGGCGCACCATGCATGATGACTTGATCCACACCTTGCAAACCCGCTTTTTCCAGCACATGCCTCGCCATGCGGGATTGGCCTGGGACCAGGTGCTGGCGCGCCTGCACGCTGCGCCAGCCAGCCTGGCGGTATTGCAGCAAATGGAAGACACGGGCGGCGAACCGGACGTCATCGGGCACGCCGGTGACACGGGCGCCGTCACGTTTTGCGATTGCTCGGCAGAAAGCCCCATCGGCCGGCGCAGCCTGTGTTTCGATGCGGCGGCCCTGGCCGCGCGCAAGGCGAACAAGCCGGCCGGCAGCGCCATGGCCATGGCGCAAACGATGGGAGTCATACTGCTGACGGAAACCGAGTACCGCCAATTGCAGGAACTGGAACCGTTCGACCGCAAAACCTCGAGCTGGATCGCGACGCCGGACAGCATCCGGGCGCTGGGCGGCGCCCTGTTTGGCGACCGCCGCTATGAGCAGGTCTTCGTCTACCACAATGGCGCCGAATCGTATTATGCGAGCCGGGGTTTCCGTGGGCGACTAACCGTCTGACAATCGCCGGCTCAGGCCAGCTCTTCCAGCCGCAACTGGCGGCCTTCATCGAGCATCAGTTCGAACTCGGCCGCCGTCACGGCAGGACTGAACAGATAACCTTGCAGCTGGTCGCAGCCGAGTTCGCGCAGGAAGCGCATCTGCTCGGCCGTTTCCACCCCTTCGGCAACGATTTCCTGGCGCAGCTGCTGCGCCATGGTGACGATGGCGCGGGCGATGGCGCAATCGTTTTCTTCGAACGGCAAGCCGATGACGAAGGAGCGGTCGATTTTCAGGGTGCTGATGGGGAATTTCTTCAGGTAGGCCAGGCTGGAATAGCCGGTGCCGAAGTCGTCCAGCGCCAGCGCCAGGCCCATGGCCACGAGCTGGTTCATGATGTCGATCACCTTGTCGGCGCCGCGCATCAGCAGGCTTTCCGTAATTTCCAGCATGATCTGGTCGGGCCGCACGCCGTAGCGTTCCAGCACGGCCGCTATGCGCGCCGGCAACTGTTCATCGAACTGGCGCGCCGACAGGTTGACGGCGATGGCCGGCATGTGCAAGCCGCGGTCCTCCCAGCTGCGGATCTGGCGGCAGGCCTCGTCCAGCACCCAGGTGCCCAGCTCCAGGATCAAGCTGGTTTCCTCGGCGACGGGGATGAAGAGGCCGGGCGAGACCATGCCGCGCATCGGATGCTTCCAGCGCAGCAGGGCTTCCGCGCCCACGATGCGCCCGCTGGCCAGGCTCACTTTCGGCTGGTAATGCAACTCCAGCTCCTTGTCGCCCAAGGCCAGACGCATTTCGCTTTCCAGGCGCAAATGCTCCTTGGCCCGCCGGTTCATGTCTTCGCGGTAAAACAGGAAGGTTGATTCAATCGTCTGGCTTGCCTTGGCCACGGCCACGTCGGCAAAGCGGAACAGGGCCGGCGCTTCCAGGCCGTCTTCCGGATACACGGTGATGCCGATGCTGGCGCCCACGTGCAGCGCGTGCGCATCGATATTGATGGGTGCTTCGAGCAGGTTGAGCAGCTTTTGCGCCACGTTCGCCGCATGTTCGCGCTTTTCGATATGCAACAACGCCACGACGAACTTGCTGTTGTCGACCCGCGCCAGGATGTCCGCGTCGCGCAAGGCGCCACGGAACAGCTGGCCGATGGCGATCACCAGCTGGTCGCCCACTTCGTGGCCCAGGGTGTCGCTGATGGAACCGATGCGGCTGATGTCGATGACCATCAGCGCGCCATGCGTGCCTTGCCGTTTCGCTTCGGCCAGGCCCTGGCCCACCAGCTGGTTCAGCAGGCAGCGGTTGGGCAAGCCCGTCAGGCTGTCGTAATTGGCCATGCGCTGCATGCGCGCCTCGGCATCCTTGTGCACCGAAATATCGGAAAACAGGGAAAACACATGGCTGATCTCGCCATACTCGTCGCGCACGACGCTGATGGTGACGTCTTGCGGGAACAGTTCGCCATTCTTGCGCTTGCCGATGATTTCGCCGCGCCAGGAGCCGTGTCCGCGCATGGCGGCGCGCACCTTGGCGCGGAAATCGGGGTCGTGCACGCCCGAGCGCAGCAAGTCCGGCGTGCGGCCGATGGCTTCGGCCGGCGAATAGCCGGTGATGCGGGAAAACGAACTGTTGATGGAGACGATGCGCTCTTCCGCGTCCGTGATCAGCACGGCTTGCTCGCTGTCTTCGATGATGCGCGCGTGCAACCTCACCTTGTCCACGTCGGACAGCGGTTCGCTCATCACCGACAGGCGCACGGCCATGCCGCACGCCTTGCCCGCCTGGTCGTGGATCACGTGGCGGTGCATGCGCAGCCACGTCACCATGCCCGACTTCTTGCGCCGGCGCACATCGGTGGCCACGTCGCCCTCGGTGAAATGCAATTCCAGCACGCTCGCTTCCGCGTCGTCTTCCGGATACAAAAACAGGATGTGCTGGCCCAGCGCTTCCAGTTCGGAATAGCCGAACATCTGCTCGGCGCCATGGTTCCAGCCGATCAAAAAGCCATCGGGATCGATTTCCAGCAAGGCGTCGGGTGGCGCCACGCGCACCATGGGCCGGCTGACGCCGCGCAGCCGCTCCAGCTCTTCCTGCAGTCGCGCCAGGGTGGCGGCCTGCTGCGGCCCCGCCTGTTCACGGGCGTCCTGGGCCAGGCGCAGGCACAGCGCGACCTTTGCCTCAAGCATGGCAACCCCGCGCGCGTGCCAGGTCAGGGAAACATTTGAGGGGCGCTGCGGTGTGTGTCATCATCAAAATCCCACTATGGGGCATGCAAGTCGGAGCAGAAAGACGGTCGAAATACTATGATTATGGTAACTTAAAAATGTTGGCATATGTCAACATTTTAAGACCTACGCCGAATGGCACGGCAGATGCTGCGCCAGGCGGGCAAACACATCCGGTTCGCGCATGCGCGCCATCCACCAGCGCAGCGCGGCGCCATCCTCGCCCACGCGCCACGCCAGGTAAAACGTTTCCGACGGTTTTGGCTCTTCCACGGCCTTTTCCACCAGCTGGCCGCGCGCGATGGCGGCGCGCGCACACGGCCCCGGCAGGAAGCCAAAGCCCAGTCCCAGCACCTGATAATCGAACTTGACCTGCATGCTCGGCACGCTCAAGGCATCTTGCCCCAGCAGCAGCCCCACCGTGCGCGGCGCCATCTGGCGCGCCGAGTCGGCCACCACCACGGCCCGGTGCTGCTGCAGATGGCCGCGCGACAACGGTCCCTGCACCTGGGCCAGCGGATGCGTGGGCGCCACGGCAAAGACGAAGTCGAGCATGCCGATCGGCTGCGCGATATAACCGCCGCCGGCCGGCCCGTCGCCGGGCGCGCCCACCAGCAAATCGACCCGGCGGGCCAGCAACGCTTCCCAGGTGCCCGACAGGGTGTCTTGCGACAGGCGCAAGCGCGTCTGTTGCGCCACCTCATAGAAGGCGCGCACGTCGTCGGCCAGGGCAACGGCGGAAAACATGGAATCGATGCCGATGGACAATTCCGTTTCCCAGCCGGAAGCCACCCGGCGCACGCGGTGTTCGAGGTCCTGCGCCGCCTTCAATAAATAGCGGCCCTCTTTCAGCAATTCCTGGCCGGCCGCCGTCAGCATGACTTTCGGACCATTGCGCTGGAATACTTGCACGCCCAGGTCGTCTTCCAGCTTGGCCACCGTATAGGAAATGGTGGACGGCACTTTATGCAACTCCTTGCCGGCCGACGAGAACGATCCGCGGCGGTCGATGGCGTCGACGATTTGCAAGGCTTCCAGGCTCAGTCTTAACATTCGATTTTTTCGATCATAGGTCGCAAGATTTTCCGTTTTTCTTTCGCCGAACAGGGGCCTATACTTTGTTCATCGTACAGCGAGGGGAAGAGGCCACGGCGCAGCGCCAGGCAACGACCCTTCGAAATTATCGCACATTAACTTATAGAAACGGAGTCCACCATGTTACAGATTCGTCATAGCGAAGAACGCGGCGCCGCCAACCACGGCTGGCTCAATTCCCACCACAGCTTTTCCTTCGGCAGCTACCACGATCCGCTGCACATGGGCTTTGGCCCCTTGCTGGTGATCAATGAAGACAGGGTCACGCCAGGCCAGGGCTTCGGCACGCACGGCCACCGCGACATGGAAATCATTTCGTATGTGCTCGACGGCGCGCTGGAACACAAGGACAGCATGGGCACCGGTTCCGTGCTGCACTACGGCGATGTGCAGCGCATGAGCGCCGGCAGCGGCGTGCGCCACAGCGAGTTCAACCATTCCGCCACGGATGGCTTGCACTTCCTGCAAATCTGGATACAGCCGAACGTGACGGGCATTCCGCCCAGCTATGAAGAGAAACATTTCACGCCGGAAAGCAAACGGGGCAAGCTGCGCCTGATCGCCTCGTCCGACGGGCGCCAGGGCTCCGTGCTGATCCACCAGGATGCGGCCATCTACGCCAGCATCCTGCAGGACGGCGAACAGGCCGAACATGCGCTCGACGAAGGCCGCCTTGCCTATGTGCACCTGATCCGCGGCAGCCTGGTGGTCAACGGCACGCCCTTGAAAGCGGGCGATGCGCTGAAATTGACGCAGGAAGCGGCCGTGACCATTACGCAACCGGAAGATGCGGAATTTCTGCTCTTCGACTTGCCTGAATGAGGGTACTGGCCATCTTCGGCGGCATGCTGTCGCTGGTGGAGCGCGGTTGTCGCCAGACCAAGTAAGACCAAGGCTGCCTGACCGGACGGGCCCGTCACCGACGCGGCCCGCCCGGCCGGCAGCCTGTCATCGTGTTGTCATCAAGCTGACATGGCGCTGTCACATTCGACAACTATCATGCGGTTGCCATTTAATCACGCAACCACAGGACATCGCAGCCCATGAACAAGCCCAACGATCTGGCCATCAGCGCCACCGATCTGAACGACATTGACAGCAACGCGTCCCACGACAACCATTTCAACAGCATCCTGAACGCCCGCCTGAGCCGCCGCAACTGGCTGCGCGGCGGCGCCGTCACGGCCGCGACCGCCGTCATGGGTTCGATGGGCCTGTCCGCCTGCGGCGGCAGCAGCGATGCGGCCACCGTCACGCCGACGCCAACGCCGACGCCAACCCCAACGCCCGAAAAACTGCTGGCCTTCACGGCCGTGCCGAAAAGCCTGGCCGACATCGTGTCGGTGCCCGCCGGCTACACGGCCACGGCCCTGTACGCGCTGGGCGACTCGCTGCGCGCAGCCACGCCAGCGTACAAGAACGACGGCAGCGACACCGATTTCGACAACCGCGCCGGCGACCACCACGACGGCATGGAATACTACGGCCTGTCCGCCGCCGGCGCGCCGCTGGCGTCCGGCGCCGAGCGGGGCTTGCTGGCGATGAACCACGAAGCGACCACGGACGAAAAACTGTCCTCGCACTTCCTGCACGTCAATGGCGGCACCACCACGCTGCCGCGCCCCGCCGCCGAAGTCGACAAGGAAGTGGCCGTCCACGGCCTGAGCGTGGTGGAAGTCAAGAAGACGGGCAGCGCCTGGGCTACCGTCAACGATTCCGCCTTCAACCGCCGCGTCACGCCGCTGACGGACATCGAGCTTGCCGGCCCCGTGCGCGGCAACGCCCTCGTCGTGACCAAATATTCGCCGACCGGCACCAAGACGCGCGGCACCATCAACAATTGCGGCACGGGCAAGTCGCCTTGGGGCAGCTACCTGTCCGGCGAAGAAAACTGGGCCGGCTACTTCACGCGCTCGTCCACCGACAATGCCGCGCGCGGCGACAAATCCGTCGTGTCGCTGAACCGCTATGGCCGCAGCCAGGGCGGCGCCTCGCGCCACGGCTGGGAAACGGGTGGCAGCGACGACAAGTACGCGCGCTGGAACCTGAGCAAGATTGGCGCATCAGCCGATGGCAGCGACGACTACCGCAATGAATTGAACGGCATGGGCTACATCGTCGAGATGGACCCGTACGACAAAACCAAAGCCATCCGCAAGCGCACGGCGCTGGGCCGCTACGCGCACGAAAGCGCCGCCTTCAGCGTGCCGGCCGTGGGCCAGCAGCTGGCCGTCTACATGGGCGACGATTCGCGCAACGAATACATCTACAAATTCGTCACGACGGCCGTCTGGGCCGCCGCCGATGCCAACTCGCTTGACCGCATCGCCACCGGCGACAAATACCTCGATTCGGGCAAGCTGTACGTGGCCAAGCTGGCCGCCGACGGCACGGGCCAGTGGATCGAACTGGCCCTGTCGAACGCGCTGATCCAGGCCTACAGCGCCTACAAGTTCGCCGACCTGGCCGACGTGCTGGTCAACGCCCGCCTGGCGGCCGACGCCGTGGGCGCAACCAAGATGGACCGCCCGGAATGGTGCTCGGTCAACCCGGCCAATGGCGAGATCTATTACACGCTGACCAACAACTCGAACCGCACCGTCAATCCGAGCGGCTCGTCGCAGCTGGCGCCAGACAGCGCCAACCCGCGCGCCTACACGGACATGAAGGGCAGCAGCGCGCAAAACGGCAATCCGAACGGCCACATCATCCGCTTCAAGGAAGGCACGGGCGCGGCCGCGGCCACCAGCTTTACGTGGGACGTCTACCTGTTCGGCGCCGAGAGCGGCGCCGACGCCAGCAAGATCAACCTGTCGAACCTGACGGCCGACCAGGATTTTTCAAGCCCGGACGGCCTGGCTTTCAGCCCCTACACCGGCATCTGCTGGA
The DNA here is from genome assembly GCF_002813325.1 of Janthinobacterium sp. 64. Taxonomy (NCBI): domain Bacteria; kingdom Pseudomonadati; phylum Pseudomonadota; class Betaproteobacteria; order Burkholderiales; family Oxalobacteraceae; genus Janthinobacterium; species Janthinobacterium sp. 64. Next base: position 1,884,831 of record NZ_PHUG01000001.1, read on the forward strand.
TCCAGACGGACGATGGCGCGTACACGGATGTGACCAATTGCATGATGCTGGCGGCCATTCCCGGCAAGGTCGGCGACGGCGCCAAGTCCACGTTGAACTACGCCACGGCGGCCGGCGGCAGCCTGGCCGTCGACACCTTCATCGGCAAGAAACCCACGGCCGACACGCTCAAGCGCTTCCTGGTGGGCCCGGTCGGCTCGGAAATCACGGGCATCAGCGAAACGCCCGATGGCAAGACCATGTTCATCAATATCCAGCACCCGGGCGAAAACACCTCGCTGGCGAATATCGGCGATCCGTCCAAATACACGAGCCAGTGGCCGGCCAACGCCGGTTATGGCGCCGGCAAGCGCCCCCGCTCGGCCACCATCGTGATCACCAAGAACGATGGCGGACGTATCGGCAGCTGATGGACCGTGCCTGGCGGAGGCATCCGCCAGGCAAAGCCAGCAACTCACCTTGTAAAAGGAGGAAGTGCCCTTAAGTAAGGTTCATCACCAGACATTGCAACGACCGAAAGACAGCCAGGGAAAACGTTTCCCTGCTTTTTGGTATGATGGCAAGGCGCGCCGGCACCGCAGTGGTGTCGCGCGCCTTTTATTTTTGATAATTACTTATATGAGCACAACCATGCAAAGCGGCGCAGACATCCTGGCGACAGGCGAATTGGATTACACGACTTCCTGCGCACTGCCGACGCCGTGGGCCCAGTTCACCTTGCACGCGTTTGTCGAGCACGCGACTGGCAAGGAACACCTGGCCATGGTGCTGGGCGATATCGGCAACGGCGAACCGGTGCTCGCGCGCGTGCATTCCGAGTGCCTGACGGGCGACGTGCTGTTTTCGCAGCGCTGCGACTGCGGCGCGCAGCTCGAGGGCGCCCTGAAACGCATCGCCGAGGAAGGCCGCGGCATCTTGCTGTACCTGCGCCAGGAAGGACGCGGCATCGGCCTGATCAACAAGATCCGCGCCTACCGCCTGCAGGAAGCGGGCGCCGACACGGTGCAGGCGAATGAACAGCTGGGCTTCAAGGCCGACGCGCGCAACTACACCTTGTGCAAACCCATGTTTGCGCAATTCGGCATCGACAGCCTGCGTCTGATGACGAACAATCCGCGCAAGATCGCCGCCATGGAAGCGCTGGGCATCACCGTGGCCGAACGCGTGCCGCTGCTGGTCAACCGCAACGCCTTCAACCAGCACTACCTGAATACCAAGCAAAGCAAGCTCGGTCACATGATGACGCCGGAAACGGCGCCGGCGCTGGAAGACGGCGCGCTGTAATTGCTGCCTCGGCTTGCCGGGCCGGCGCATGCCGGCCCTCGCCCGCCGCGCTCCTGCTCACGCACAAAGGATGCATGAAATTATCTGACTACGCCTTCCTGCTGGCCAGCCTGTGCGCTGGCGCAGGCGCCCACGCGGCCCCGGCACCTGCGCCAGCCGCGGCTCACACCGCCTCGACTCCCCCCATCAAACCGCCGCCGGCCACCGCCGCGCCCGCCGCGACCGAACATGCAACATTGCCGCCGCCCTCGTCGGCCGCGCAAAAACTGTACACGGCCGCGCGCGCCGACATCCTGCAAGTGCGCGTGCTGCTGAAAAACGGCCGCACGCAATCGTCGGTGGGCTCGGGCTTCTTGATCGGCACGGGCGACCTGGTGGTGAGCAACTATCACGTCGTGTCGCAATTCGCGCTCGACCCCGATACCTATGTGGGCGAGTGGGTCGACACGAGCGGCCAGCGCGGCAATGTGGAATTGCTGGCCGTCGACGTACTGCACGACCTGGCCGTGCTGCGCGTCAACCGCCGCGGCACGGGCTTTTTCAAGATGCCGGAACCGCTGGCACCGCTGACCCAGGGCCAGTACCTGTATTCGATGGGCAATCCGCTGGACCTGGGTTTTGCCATTTCGGAAGGATCCTATAATGGCGTCGTCACGCGCAGCTTTTACGACCAGCTGATGTTTACGGGCCCGATCAATGCCGGCATGAGCGGCGGCCCCAGCGTCACGGCGAATGGCGACGTGGCCGGAGTAAACGTCTCGAAACGCCTCGATGGCGAACTCGTCAGTTTCCTCGTGCCGGCCCGCTATGCCCAGCAATTGCTGGCCAGGGTGGCGCAGCAAGGCAAGGCGCCGAAAGACTTCAAGCCGCTGGTGACGGCGCAGCTGCTGGCGCACCAGGAAGTGATGCTGGCGCGCCTGCTGGGCACGCCCCTGAGCCTGAAAGCCATGGGCCCGTACCGCGTGCCCGTGCGCGAGTCCGACCAGATGCGCTGCTGGGGCCGCTCCAACGTCAAGTCCGACAAGCCCTACATGCTCGACAACACCAGCTGCGCCATGGAATCGGCGATCTTCATCTCGGGCGCCCTGCAGACGGGGCAAGTGTCGATGCGCCACGAATTTTTGCGCAGCAGCGAACTGGGCGCGCTGCGCTTTTCCGAGCTGGCCAGCGCCTCGTTCAAGAATGAAAGTTTCGGCAGCTACAAGAGCGTGAACCTGACCGGCCCGCAATGCACCGAACAGTTCGTCAAGAACAAGACGCTTCCCCTGCGCGCCGTGCTGTGCGTGCGCGCCTACCGCAAGTTTACGGGACTGTACGACTTTGCCCTGCTGGCCGCCAGCACCGACGAGCCACTGATGAGCCTGCAAAGCCGCATCGACGCGCGCGGCGTGTCGTACGCCAACGGCATGCGCGTCACGCGCACCTTCCTCGAAGCGCTGTCGCGCGCGCCCTCCACCACCAGCAGCCGCAAGCCATGAAGCCGCCCTATTACCTTGAAATCCTCGCCGAGAATGGCGAAGTGCGGCAGCGCCAGCGGATCGAGTCCCTGCCGATCCGCATCGGCCGCGGCTACGACAACGACTTCATCCTCGACGACGCGCATACGGCGGCCCAGCACGCCATCGTCGAGGACGACGGCGCAGGTGGCCTGCTGCTGCGCGACCTGGGCAGCCAGAATGGCGTGATCCACCGGGGACAGCGGCAATTGCAAGTGGCCATGAGCGGCAACAGCATCGTGCGCCTCGGCCACACGCGCCTGCGCGTGCGCGCCAGCGACCATCCGGTGGCGCCCGAACTGGGCGACACGACCCGGCACGACTGGGAAGGCTTGCGCCCGGCCGTCGCCGGCCTGGCCATGATCGGCGCCTCGGCCGCCTTCAGCAACTGGCTCAGTGATGCGGATGCCTTCGAGCCGATTTCCTACCTGATGGTCATCGCCACCGCGCTGGCCGGCGGCCTCGTGTGGGCGTCGGTCTGGGGCGTGGCAAACCGGCTGTTCGGCCATGTGGCGCGCTTCGGCCGTCACCTGTTCATCATCGGCTGCGGCTTGCTGGCCATGGAAGTGTGGGAACTGGGCAGCAACGTGGCGGCGTATGCGCTGTCGCTGGAAGCGCTTACGCGCTACGGACGGCATATGTTCATCGTCATCATCTGCGTCATGATCTACTACCATTTGTGCACGATCAAGCCGCAGCATCCGCGCCGCTTCGGCCTCGTCGCCGTCGTGCTGGCGATCATTGGCTCGACCCTGATCCTGCTGAGCAACCTGCAGATCAGCGGCCGCCTTGCCGACGAGACATACATGTCGGTCATTTACCCTCCGGTCCTGCGTGTGAGCCCGGATCACACGACGGACGCCTTCTTCCGCGATGCGGCCGGCTTGCAGCGCGCCGTCGATGCCGAGCGGGGCAAGGCAGCCAAGGGCGCCGACGACGACGAAGACAGCGGCGATGCATAGCCCGATATGCAAAAAGCCCGCCGTGTCCTGACAGACCGGCGGGCTATTGCCTGGAACTTGCGCTTAGAACTTGGCTTCCTGCTTGCGGCGCGCCGTAAAGCCCAGCAGGCCCAGGCCGATCAGCAGCATGGCGTAGGTAGTCGGTTCCGGCACGGCCGAGACCAGGCCATCGGTGCTGGAAAAGCTGGCGAAATTGCTGTTGCCCGCCTTGAACTGCGCTTGCTGGCCGCCATCGCAGCAGCCTTCCAGGCCATAGATGCTCAAGGTATGGTTGCCGGCCGCCAGCGAGCTCGAACCGCTGAGGAACTGGCTGCCATTGTTGTAGTTGCCTGCCCACCACATGTCGTTGCTCTTGAAGTCCAGCGCCACGCCGTCGAGGAACAGGGCGCCGCCCTTGCCGAAATCGACGCCGCTACGGAAGCTCCAGGCGCCCGCATCGGCCGTGCTGACGCCAAAATTGATCACCGACTTGAAGGCGATGTTCGCACCACTGCCGAACAGGCTGCTGTTCGTGACATTGTTGTAGCTGGCAATCGTCTTCGTGCCATAACCGGCGCCCGGCGTGGCCACGGCGGCATTCACCACGGACTGGTAAGCGGCGGCCGAAGTCTGCGCGCTGGCGTTCGAGAAACCGGTGGACACGGTGACGGTGCTGGCGTTCGCGTGGGCAAACACACCGACAGCGATCAGGGACAGGGCGATTTTAGGCAAGTTCTTCATGATGGTATCCAGTCAGTAAATATTCAGTGGGCAGTGGGCGCGGCAGGCGGGCACTGGTGCCGAACGCACGCTGCATTGAGGCGTTCCGGCATAGCGCCAGGCATGGCAAATAGAGCGGTCGGGAGCGTAACTTCCGCGTAACAGCGCGGACTTGCGGCGTGCCATGGCGGCACTGCAAGCGTCCTGGAAAGGGGGCGGGTTCCCGGGACAAAGCCAGACGATTGACGGGTCAGGTAAGACGTTGACGCTATTTTATCTTAAATTCCACACAAGCAAAGTATTTTTCTTTTAACCATGAAAGATACTATTTTAACAATCACTTTCCCGGCGGGTAAAACGCGCCATATGCCAAGCTGATGCCGGGGCTGCGCACCCAGGCGGGCGGCGCGTGGCATGTCGCGGCGGCACCACAGACGGGGCCGCTACTGTCGCATGGCGCGCATTTCTTTTCGCATGCCGCTGCACCACGGGGCGAAACAGCATGGCAAAATGCATACATGCAGCTATCTGTCCGATGAGGGGGAAAGAGGAAATGGTCGACCTGGAAGAACTACGCTATCTGGCACTGTCGTTTCCCGACACCACCGAGGAAGAACACCACGACCGTCCAGCCTTCCGCGTGGGCGGGAAGATCTTTGCCACCCTGCCCGACGACGAGCACATCAACGTGCTGCTCGATGCGGAAGCGGCGCATATCGCCACCGTCATCACGCCGTCCGGCTGTCAAAAGCTGTGGTGGGGCGAACGTCTGGCCGGCATCACGGTGCGCCTGGCGGATGCCGAGCTGGACATGCTGGCCGCCGCCCTGACGGCCGCCTGGCGGCGCAAGGCGCCCAGCGACCTGGCCAAGACCATCGCCCCGACCGGATAGTTACATCGGCCAATTGCGCAGCAGCAAGCCCACCATCTGCTGCAATTGCTCGCGCGAGACGCCCGCCGCCGCCTGGATGGCCATGCCCTGCGACAAGGTCACGACAAAGCGCGCCTGCTGCTCAGGGCAGGAATCGGGCGGCAAATCACCCTCTTCCCTGGCACGCCGCAAGCGGTCGCGCAGCTTGATTTCACCGCGCAGCCGGCGCGCAAACAATTCATCGCGGATCGGCAAGGCGTCGTCGCTGCAGGCGAGCGCCGCATTGACGCCCATGCAGCCGTGCGGGCCGTCCGGCATGGTTTGCGCGTCGACATACTGCGTCAGCAAGGCTTCCACCACCTGGCGCGCCGTCGGCTGCTCCAGCGCCGCATCGAAAAACTGCATGCGCGTGTCGCTGTAGCGTTCGAGCGCCTTGTGGAACAGCTGCTCCTTGTTGCCGAAGACGGCATACAGGCTGGGCCGGTTCATGCCCATGGCTTTCGTCAATTCCGGCAGGGAGCTGCCTTCATAGCCTTTTTCCCAGAACACTTTCATGGCGCAATCGAGCGCTTCGTCCGCGTCGAACGTGCGTGGCCGACCCGTTTTCGCCTTGGGCGCTTCCTCTTTTTTATCTTGTTTCATACCGTTCGGTAAAAAATTATTGACAACACTGTCTGCCTGCCCTGATTATATACCGACCGGTTAAAAACATCTCGGCTTTTCAGGAACCTCACATGCAAACACCTTCCAACACTGCTGGCGACGATACCACCGTGGCGCCCTGGCTGGCCGTCTTATCGGTCGGCATCGGCGCCTTCGCCCTCGTCACGTCCGAATTCCTGCCCGTCGGGCTGCTGCCGGCCATGGCCGCGGAACTGGCCATCAGCAAGGGCCAGGCGGGACTGATGATCACCACGCCCGGCATCGTTGCCGCATTTGCCGCCATCTTCGTCACCGTCGGCTCGGGCCGCCTGGACCGCCGCATCGTGCTGCTGGCGCTCACCGCCCTGCTGGTCGCGTCGAACCTGCTGGTGGCGATGGCCCCCTCGTATGCATGGATACTGCTGGGCCGTGCCATGCTGGGCGTGGGCGTGGGCGGCTTCTGGGCCATCGGCAGCGCCATCGGCCCGCGCCTGGTGGCGCCGCAGCATGCGTCGCGCGCCATGTCCATCATCTTTGCCGGCGTCTCGCTGGGCACGGTGGCGGGCGTGCCGGCCGGCGCGCTGGTGGGCGAGCTGGTCGGCTGGCGCGTGGCTTTCGGCGCGGCCAGCGCCATCGCCGCGCTGGTCTGCCTCGGCCAGCTGTTGCTGTTGCCCAAGCTGCCGCCGACGCAGGCCATCCGCCTGCGCCAGCTGCCGATGATCTTCGGCATCCGCAAGGCCAGGCTGGGCTTGATCGCCACGGCCATGCTCTTCACGGGCCAATTCGCCGCCTACACGTATATCGCACCCTTCCTCACGCAGATTTCGCACCTGGCGGCCGGCACGGTCAGCGCCATGCTGCTGGTCTACGGCGCTGCCGGCTTCATCGGCAATCTGGTGGGCGGCTGGGCCGCCGGCCGCTACGAACGGGCCGCGCTGATGCTGACGGGCGCCGTGCTGGGCCTGTCCACCCTGGCGCTGGCCGCGCTGGGTAGCCATTCGGTGACGGCGATGCTGCTGGTGGCCGTGTGGGGCTTCGGTTTCGGTGCCATGCCGATCGCCGTGCAGACGTGGATGTTCAAGGCGGCGCCGGAGCTGATGGAAGGCAGCAGCGCCCTGTTTGTCGCCATCGTGCAAGTGTCGCTGGCGTCGGGCGCCTTGCTCGGCGGCATGGCCGTTGACCGGCTGGGCGTGGCCAGCGCCATGGTGCTGGGCGGCGTGTTCGCCCTCGGCTGCGCCTTGACGATCGCGCTCTTCGGCAAGCCGCGGGCCAGCGCCAAGGCTGGCGCGGCCTGCATCACATCGTAGGAATCAGATGCGCCCGCGGCGAAATTCGCCAAGGAATTTCGTCACTTCGGCCGCCGTCATCGGCACATCCGCGTCACCGTGATACGCATACAGGAACGGCGTGCCGCCCAAACGGTCCGTCAGCTTGGCAAACAGTAAAAAGCGGCTGCCCAACGGATAGCGCTGCAGGTCGACGAGGCGGCGCGAGCACTGCACGGCCAGCTCGGGCGAAAAGGCCTGGCCCGGCACGGGACGGATTTCCACGCGGCCATTGATCGCGCGCGATTCGACGGCAACGTGCCGGTATGCATAAGTATCACGGGCCATGCCGCCACCTTGAATGAAGTAAAGGCGCCATCTTAAGCGAAGTGGGCGCCCGCCGTGCTACTGCGCCACGATGCGCAGCAGGCGGCCATTGTCTTCATCGGTCAGCGCATACAGATAGCCGTCCGGCCCTTGGCGCACGTCGCGCACGCGCGTGCCGATGGCCAGGCGGTCCTGTCCCGTCACCTTGCCGTTCGCATCGACGGCGATGCGGCGGATATCCTTGGCCGCCAGGCCGCCGCTGAAGATGCTGCCGCGCCAGGCGGCGATCTTGTCGCCCGTATACACGGCCAGCCCCGACGGCGCCGGCGACGGCACCCAGGCCACGCTCGGATTGAGCATGCCGGCCACTTCGTGCTTGCCGATGGGTTCATGCGTCTTGTAGTCGGCGCCATAGCTTTGCAGCGGCCAGCCATAGTTGCCGCCCGCTACCACCAGGTTCAGCTCGTCGCCGCCGTACGGGCCATGTTCCGTGGCCCACACGCGGCCGGACACGGGATCGAGCGCCAGGCCCTGCACGTTGCGGTGGCCGTAGGACCAGATTTCCGGCAAGGCGCCCTTGGCCGCCAGCGGATTGCCGGGCGCCGGCTTGCCGTCTTGCGTCAGGCGCAGGATGGAGCCCTGGTGCGTGGCCAGGTTTTGCGCCTGCTCGCGTGCCAGGCGGTCTTTGATGCGCAGCGGCGGATTGCCGCCATCGGCCACGCTCATCAGCAAACTGCCGTCCGGCAGCCACAGCAGGCGCGAACCGAAATGCTGGCCGCCGCTCTTGTCGTCAGCCACCTTGAACAGGGTCACGATGCCCGTCACTTTCTTGCCGTCGAACACGCCGCGCACGAGGGTCGTGCGATTCGCGTCATTCGTGCCCGTCGATACCGTCATGTAGACGCGCGGATTCGGCTTGCCCGCATCCTGCGGGTGGATGACGATATCGAGCAAGCCGCCCTGCCCGCCCGTGAAGACTTTGGGCATGCCTTCCAGCGCCACGTCCTCGAACTTGCTACCATTCAGCAGGTGCAAAGTGCCCTGCTTGCTGGTGACGAGCGCACGGCCCTCGCCCAGCCAGGCGATACCCCACGGCTGGCGCACCCCCTGCGCGACGGTCTCGGCCTTCCAACCCTGTTTCGCGGCAGGCGGCTCGCCCGTGGCCGCCAATTCGGCCCAGGCCGATGGCACGGCGGCCAGTGCGAAGGCAAACACAATGCTGGTACGGCATAACTGGAACATGGCTACTCCTGTCGGTGGTCGATCAATGATTGGCGGTTCAGGCGCGCAGCAGCAAGGCCACGGCTTCGGCCGCGATGCCTTCTTCACGGCCCAGGTAGCCCAGCTTTTCATTCGTCTTGGCCTTGATGTTGACCTGGCCCACACTCACGCCCAGGTCGTCGGCCACGTTGGCGCACATGGCGGCGATGTGCGGCGCCATTTTCGGGCGCTGGGCGATGATGGTGGCGTCGATATTGCCGATGATATAACCGGTCGCCTGCACGCGGCGCACGGCTTCGCGCAGCAGGGTGCGCGAATCGGCGCCCTTGAATTGCGCATCCGTGTCGGGGAAATGGCGGCCGATGTCGCCCAGCGCGGCCGCGCCGAAGATGGCATCCGTGATCGCGTGCAGCAATACGTCGGCATCGGAATGGCCGAGCAAGCCCAGGTGATGGGGGATGTTCACGCCGCCGATGATCAGGTCGCGGTGTTCCACCAGCGCGTGGCAGTCATAGCCCTGGCCGATGCGAAATGGGAGGTCGGGTGTCGTTGTGTGCATGCGGGTCTCTCTGGAATTCAAGGATTAGCCAAGTACAGCTCGGCCGTGTGTATGTCGCGTGGCAAGGTCACCTTCAGGTTGCGCGGGTGGCCTTCGACCAGTCTGGGCGCCAGGCCCAGCGCTTCGACGGCGCTGGCGTCGTCGGTAATCGCTTGCGGATCGGGTGCTTGCGACAGGGCCCGCTGCAGCAAGGCATAGCTGAACATTTGCGGCGTCTGCGCCAGCCACAGGCCGTCGCGCGGCACCGTCTGCGCCGACAGGCTGTCCGGCCCCGCCCGCTTGACGGTGTCGACCACGGGCAAGGCCAGCAAGCCGCCGGCCGGATGTTCTGCGACTTCGGTAATGAGCTTTGCGATCAGCGCCGGCGTCAGGCCGGGACGCGCCGCATCGTGCACCAGCACCTGGTCGTGGGCAGCGATGCTGCCATGCAGCGCCTGCAGGCCATTCAAGGTCGTTTCCATGCGCGTGGCGCCGCCGCAGCGCAGTACAGTCACGCCGCTGTTGTTCCCTTGCGGCACTGCGCCATCGATCTGGCCATCCTCGGCGCTGACGACGATGTACGTATGCGCGATCAGGGGACTGGCGAGAAAGGCGTCCACGGCGTGGCGCAGCATGGGCTTGCCGGCAATGGGCAGGTATTGCTTGGGGCTGCCCGCTTCCATGCGCGCGCCCACGCCGGCGGCGGGGATCAGCGCAAAGTAACGGACGGTGTTCGGTGCTGCTGTCATGCCATTCCTTGTCTAGTTGGCGGGCGCTGCCTTGCCCGCCAGGATGTTCTGGATCTCGCCTTTGCACGCCTTGCCCAGGCGCGCATATTCTTGTGGAGAATCAATGGCCGCCTGCAAGGTTTCCACCTTGCGCATTTCAGCCTTGATGTACGGCAACCAGCCCGTGTCGATCTCGCGCGCCAGCGCCGCCTTGGCCGTGCCGCTGGGCGCGTACAGGGGGCGCGCCTCGAAGCGTTTGGCCAGCGCTGCGCGCACGGTCTTTTCCACGCGCGGCAAATGTTCCATATAGGTCTTCATGTGCCGCAGTTCGTGCGCGAGTATCTCATCATACGCGCAAGTGCCGGGAGCAAATTCACGGCCGATATAGATCACCACGGGCGCATACGTGAGGGTCACGGTAATCTGCGGCGCCACGCATTCATAGCCGCTGGCCGCATCTTGCAGCATGGGGCCGGCCAGGGCGATGGCCACGCGCGAATCGGTCTTCGTCAAGCCCAGTACCCAGGTATTGGCGCGCGCCATTCCTTTCATTACCGTCAGCGCCTTGTACGGCAGATGCGTATCGATGCTGTAACCGTTCTGCTGCGCCGTCAGCACGGACACCGTCTTGCTGATCGTGTCTTCGCAGCGCACCTGGAACGGCGTGCGCGCCTGCGCCTGTGCACCCAGGGTGGCACAGGCAAGCAGCAGGAAGATTGCCGTGCGCATGCGCAAGATCAAGCCGCTTGCCAGGCGCCGCTGGTGATCTTGTCGAGCCAGAAGATGCCGATGACGGTTTTCACGTCCGTGATCGTGCCATCCTTGACCCAGTCCAGCAGCTGCGGCACGGTGGCCGTAAATGTCTCCAGGAATTCGCCCTCGTCCAGGCGGCGTTCGCCGGCCACGAGGCCGCGCGCCAGAAACAGTTCCAGGTGCTCGTCGGAGTACGCGATGGCGTTATGGATGGTGGAGACGAATTGCCAGTCGCTGGCCGTGTAGCCCGTTTCTTCCAGCAACTCGCGCTGGGCGCACGCCAGGTGCGATTCGCCCGCATCGATCTTGCCGGCCGGGAATTCAATGAAGACACGGTCCAGCGGATAGCGGTACTGGCGTTCCATCAGCACCGTGCCATCGTCGAGCAGCGGCAGGATGACGACGGCGCCCGGGTGCAGGATGAATTCGCGCGCCGTGATCTTGCCGTCCGGCAGAGTCACGCGGTCGCGTTGCACGCGCAGGAAGCCGCCCTGGTAGACGAGCTCGCCGTCCACCTTGGTTTCAGTCAGATTCGTATCCATGGGATTCCTTTATTCAATAAAAAACGGCGCCAGAGGCGCCGCTTTCGGAGGATGGTGCCTAGCGGCGCTTACGCAGATAACGAGTCACGAAACCTGGGAAAGCCAGCACCAGGAACAGGCATCCGGTGATGGCATAGAACTCCCACGTCTGCGGGAAGCCGTTGCCGATGCGCGCTTCGAGCGCGAACGCCACGGCGCCGACGATGAAATACAGAATCACCATCTCCAGCAGGCGCAGCGCCAGCGGCTTGCGCCAGCCCTGCTCCGCCTGCGCCGCCTTTTTCAGGGGCACGGCGGCAAACAGCTTCTCGTTCAGGAAAGGCAGGTTGGCGCCCAGGATACCCAGGGCGATCACCAGCCAGCTCGAAGCGGTGACATCCATCGGTCAGGACGCCAGGGTCTTGGTGATGGCCGAAGCGCAAGCCGCCAGGATGCCTTCAGGCATCACACCGAGGGCCAGCACCAACACGCCGTTCAGTGCCAGCACGACGCGCATGTCGCCATGCACCACCAGTGCGTTGGAGTCCAGAGGCTCGTCGAACCACATCATCTTCACGACGCGCAGGTAGTAGAAGGCGCCGATCAGCGAGAACAGCACGGCGGCGATGGTCAGCCACAGCTGGCCCGTGGCCAGCACGGAAGCGAGCACCGAGTACTTGGCCATGAAGCCCATCAGTGGCGGCACGCCGGCCAGCGAGAACATGAACAGGGTCATCACCAAGGCGAAGATCGGGCTGCGTTTGCCCAGGCCCTTGAAGTCGGCCAATTCTTCTGCTTCAAAACCATTACGTGCCAACAACATGATCACGCCAAAGGTACCCAGGGTAGTGAACACGTAGGTGATGACGTAGTACATCGAAGCGCCATAGGCGGTGGCTGCGCCAGCCGCGTTCAGGGTGTTGTTCGGTGCGTCGACGGTACCGGACAGCAGACCCAGCAGGACGAAGCCCATTTGCGCGATGGTCGAGTACGCCAACATGCGCTTCAGGTTCGTTTGCGCGATGGCGGTGAAGTTACCGATGGCCAGCGACATCACGGCCAGTACCAGCAGCATTTGCTGCCAGTCATGTGCCATCGGCAGCAAGCCCTCGCCCAGCAAGCGCAGGGTGATGGCAAACGCGGCCAGTTTCGGCGCGCCGCCCAGCAGCAGGGTCACGGCCGTTGGCGAACCTTGATACACGTCAGGCACCCACATGTGGAATGGCACGACGCCCAGTTTGAAGGCCAGGCCAGCGACGAGGAACACCAGGCCGAAGACCATGATGGTGCCGTTGGTCTTGCTGTTTTCCAGCGCTACGCGCAGTTCGCCCAGGTCCAGCGTGCCGGAGGCGCCGTACAGCATCGAGATACCGTACAACATGAAACCGGAAGCCAGCGCGCCCAGGATGAAGTATTTCATGGCCGCTTCCGTGGCCTTGGCATTGTCACGGCGCAGAGCGATCAGCGCGTACAGCGACAGCGACATCAGTTCCAGACCCAGGTAGATGATCAGGAAGTTGTTGGCCGAGATCATGATCATCTGGCCCAGCAGTGCAAACAGGGCCAGCACGTAGAACTCGCCGCCCAGGTTACCCGACAGCATGTTGCGGTCGGTAGCGTAGGCACGCGAGTAGATCAGGGTCAGCGCCACGGCGCCGTACGAGAACAGTTTCAGCAGCTGCGACATCGGGTCCGACACGAACATATTATGGAACGTGTAGACGGTGGTGCCCGCGTTGAAGTCGCCCACGGTCAGCAAGGCGCAGCCGGCCAGGGTCAGCAAGGACAGCGCATAGGTGATCGAACGCTTCGCCGCAGGCAAGAACATATCGATCAGCAAGAGCGCCGACGTGGCGATCAGCAGAAAGATTTCCGCGTACAGCGGTACCAGATTAGGTGCATTAGTCATGTTATCGGTCTTCTATTTAAGGCAACTTGCTGGTGGCGACATGCTGCAGCAGGTCAGCAACCGAAGTTTGCATCGTGTCGGTGAACGGGGCTGGGTACAGACCCATCACGAGCACGGCGATGGCCAGCACGGCAAGCATGAAGAATTCACGTTTGTTGATGTCGGTCAGTTCGGCCACATGCTTGTTCTTGATCTTGCCGAACACCACGCGCTTGGCCATCCACAGCGAGTACGCCGCGCCCCAGATCAGTGCCGTTGCAGCCAGCAGACCGATCCAGAAGTTGTATTGCACCGCGCCCAGGATCACCATGAACTCGCCGACGAAACCGGACGTGGCTGGCAAGCCGCAGTTGGCCATCGAGAACAGCACGAAGAAGGCGGCAAATTTCGGCATGCGGTTCACGACGCCGCCGTAGTCGGCGATGTTGCGGGTATGCATGCGGTCATACAGCACGCCGATGCACAGGAACATCGCGCCGGAGATGAAGCCGTGCGAGACCATCTGCACGATACCGCCCTGTACCGAGATGTCGTTGAACATGAAGAAGCCCAGGGTGACGAAACCCATGTGCGCGATCGACGAATAGGCGACCAGTTTTTTCATGTCGGTTTGCACCAGGGCAACCAGACCGATGTAGATGACGGCGATCAGCGACAAGGCGATCATGAAGCCCGACAGGTAGTGGCTGGCATCCGGCGTGATCGGCAGCGAAAAACGCAGGAAGCCGTAGGCGCCCAGTTTCAGCATGATGGCGGCCAGCACGGCGGAACCACCGGTAGGCGCTTCCACGTGGACGTCGGGCAACCACGTGTGGACGGGGAACATCGGCACCTTGACGGCAAACGCCATCAGGAAGGCCAGGAAGATGAAGATCTGCTCGTTCATCGTCAGCTTGAACGCATGCCAGGCCAGGATGTCGAAGGTGCCCGACACATTGCGCAGGTAGATGATGGCAACGAGGGTCAGCAGCGAACCGAAGAAGGTGTACAGGAAGAACTTGAACGACGCGTACACGCGGTTCGAGCCGCCCCAGATGCCGATGATGATGAACATCGGGATCAGGGTTGCTTCAAAGAAGAAGTAGAACAGCAAGCCGTCCAGCGCGCAGAACACGCCGATCATCAGGCCCGACAGGATCAGGAACGATCCCATGTACTGGGCGATGCGCTTCTCGATCACTTGCCAGGCCGAAATGACGACGATGACCGTGATGAACGCCGTCAGTGGCACGAACCACAGCGACAGGCCGTCGATACCCAGCGAGTACCAGATATTGAAGGTTGCTATCCACGGTGCTTTTTCGACGAATTGCATGCCGTGTGCGGCGTTGTCGAAATGCTGGATCAGCGGCAAGGTGCACAGCATGCTGAGCACGGCGCCAGCCAGCGACAGCCAGCGGGTAAAGCCCGCTTTGCTGTCACGGCCAAGAGCCAGGATCAGGACGCCGCAAATGATCGGCACCCAGATCGACAGACTCAGGTAAGGAGGTAGTGTAGAAATCGTAGACTGCATCATGGTTCTCAGTATTCTTTTATCAGGTCAGCTTACTTAGCGGGCCAGAATGGCAGGAAATAGATCAGGAAGCCCAGCACGCCCAGGATCATCACGAATGCATAGTGATAGATGTAGCCGGTCTGCAACACTCGCGACAGCGAGGACAGCCAGGCGACGACCTTGGCGCTACCGTTGACCAGCAGGCCATCGATCAGCTTCTTGTCACCGAAGTTCCACAGGCCATTACCCAGCAAGCGGGCACCGCCGGCGAACACGACTTCATTGAACTTGTCCATGTAGTACTTGTTGTCCAGCAGGGTGTGGATCGCGTGGAACTTGGCAAAGAACCAGGCTGGTACACGCGGGTTGACCATGTAGCAGTAGTAGGCTGCCACCACGCCGGACAATGCCAGCCAGAACGGTGCCGTCGACAGGCCGTGGATCGCCATCGCCATCGCGCCGTGGAATTCATGCGACAACTCTTCCATTGCTGGATGGTTTTCGCCCACAAAAATCACGCCCTTGAAGAAATCGCCATGCAGCATCGGGCCGATCGTCAGGTAACCGATCAGCAGCGAAGGAATCGCCAGCATCACCAGCGGGAACCAGACGACGAATGGGGATTCATGCGGCTTCTGACCAGGTTCCAGACCGTGGTGCGCGTGGTCGTCTTCGTCTTCTTCATGATGGTCGTCATGTGCATCGCCGTGCGCGCCATGGGCCGCTTTCGGTGCGTGATGGTCGTCATGGCCGTGCGCATGCGCCTGGCCGAAACGTTCCTTGCCATGGAAGACGAGGAAATACATGCGGAACGAATAGAAGGCGGTGACGAACACGCCAGCCAGCACGGCGAACTGGGCAAAGCCAGCACCCCAGATGTGCGTCGCTTCGACGGCTTCGATGATGCTGTCTTTCGAGTAGAAACCGGAGAACAGCGGCGTGCCGATCAGGGCCAGCGAACCGACCAGTGACGTGATCCAGGTGATCGGCATGTACTTGCGCAGGCCGCCCATGTTGCGAATGTCCTGGTCATGGTGCATGCCGATGATGACGGAACCGGCGCCCAGGAACAGCAGTGCCTTGAAGAAGGCGTGCGTCATCAGGTGGAACACGGCCACGGAGTACGCGGACGAACCCAGCGCCACGGTCATGTAACCGAGCTGCGACAGGGTCGAGTAAGCGACGACGCGCTTGATGTCGTTCTGGATGATGCCCAGGAAACCCATGAACAGCGCCGTGATGGAGCCGATCACCAGGATGAAGGACAGCGCCGTGTCGGACAGTTCGAACAGCGGCGACATGCGCGAAACCATGAAGATACCGGCCGTCACCATCGTCGCGGCGTGGATCAGTGCCGAGATCGGGGTAGGACCTTCCATCGAGTCAGGCAGCCACACGTGCAGCGGGAACTGCGCCGACTTGCCCATCGCGCCGATGAACAGGCAGATGCAGGCGACGGTCAGCAGGGCCCAGTCGGTACCTGGAAGGCTCAACAGCGCCAGTTCGTCTTTTTTGGCGAACACTTCCTGGTAGTTCATGGTGCCGGCGTAGGCCAGCAGCAGGCCGATACCGAGAATGAAGCCGAAGTCGCCCACGCGGTTGACAAGGAAAGCCTTCATGTTGGCCACGATGGCCGTCGGACGCTGGTACCAGAAACCGATCAAGAGGTAAGAGACCAGGCCCACGGCTTCCCAACCGAAGAACAGTTGCAGGAAGTTGTTGGCCATGACCAGCATCAGCATCGAGAACGTGAACAGCGAGATGTAGGCGAAGAAGCGGTTGTAGCCTTCGTCGTCCTTCATGTAGCCGATCGTGTAGATGTGCACCATCAGAGAAACAAAAGTGACCACGCACATCATCATCGCCGACAGCGAATCGATCTGGAAGCCCACTTCCATCTTCAGGGTGCCGATCGTCATCCAGTTATAGATCGTGCCGTTGAATGTCGCGCCATCCATCACTGCCAGCAGTGTCTGCACGGACAGGATGAACGCAATCAGTACGCCCAGGATCGTCGCGGTATGCGACGTCTTGCGTCCGACCAAATTACCCAGGAACTGGGTGCCAAGCAAGCCTGCAATCGCGGCACCGGCCAGCGGCGCCAGCGGTACGGCAAGAAGGAGGTTAGGGTTGAGGAGTTGCCCCGCCATGATGAACCTTAATCGTTATTATTCGAGAGATCGAGTCTGAAAAACATCAGCCTTTGAGGCTGTCCAGGTCTTCGACGTTGATGGTATCCAGATTACGGAACATCACCACCAGAATAGCCAGACCGATAGCCGACTCAGCGGCGGCAACCGTCAGGATGAAGAAAACGAAGATCTGACCGGCCGCGTCGCCCATGAAATGGGAGAACGCGATGAAATTCATATTCACCGCCAGCAGCATCAATTCGATTGCCATCAGCAATACGATGATGTTCTTGCGGTTCAGGAAAATACCGACGATCGAGATTGCGAACAGGATCGCGCCCAGGACCAAAAAATGTGTGAGCGATAATGTCATGGTGCCTCCTTAACTTCCGGCTCAGCCGCAGGACGCTCGACCACCGCGTCCATCTTGATGATCTTCAGGCGGTCGTTGCGCTTGACGCGCACGGCATCGCCCGGAGCAAAATGCTTGGTGTCCTTGCGTTTGCGCAGGGTCAGTGCAACCGCGGCAACGATAGCCACCAGCAGCACGACGGCAGCGATCTCGAAGGCGAACACATATTCCGTGTAGATCAGCAAGCCCAGTTCCTTGGTGCCGCCCAGGTTGACGTTGACCGGCGCGATGCTAGGCGTAAAGTTGCGGAAACCGTGCCACAGGACGGCGGCCATTTCCAGCACGATGATCACGCCCACCGTCACCGACAAAGGCAGATAGCCCCAGAAGCCTTCGCGCATGCGGTCGATATTGATATCGAGCATCATGACCACGAAGAGGAACAGCACCATCACGGCGCCGACATACACCAATACCAGCACGATGGCCAGGAATTCAGCTTGCAGCAGCATCCAGATGCCCGCTGCGGAGAAGAAGGACAGTACCAGGAACAGTACTGCGTGGACCGGATTACGGGCCGTGATGACGCGCGTCGCTGCCAGAATCAAGATCAGCGCGAAGGCGTAAAACAAAATTGTTTTAAAGTCCATAAAAAACCCAATAGACGTACAGATGAACGAGGGGCGCGCCGCAGCCATTGGCTACGGCGCATCCATCAGCGATAAGGTGCGTCGGCGGCGCGCGCAGCGGCGATGTCATTTTCATAACGATCACCCACGGCCAGCAACATCTCTTTCGTGTAATACAAATCCCCGCGTTTCTCGCCGTGGTATTCCAGGATTTGCGTCTCGACGATCGAATCGACCGGGCAGGACTCTTCGCAGAAACCGCAGAAGATGCACTTGGTCAAGTCAATATCGTAACGCGTGGTGCGGCGCGAGCCGTCGTCACGCTGTTCCGATTCGATCGTGATGGCCATCGCCGGGCAAACCGCTTCGCACAGTTTGCAGGCGATGCAACGTTCCTCGCCGTTCGGGTAGCGGCGCAGCGCGTGCAAGCCACGGAAACGCGGCGAGATCGGTGTCTTCTCTTCCGGGAATTGCACCGTGATCTTGCGCGAAAACATGTACTTGCCTGTCAGCGCCATGCCCTTGATCAGCTCGCCTAACAAGAGGCTGCTGAAGAAATCTTTTACCTTATCCATTCGTATGCACTCTCTTACTTCCAAATATTCCAGGATGTCTGCATCCAGGCAGCGACGAAGACCAGGTAGACCAGCGTCAACGGGATAAACACTTTCCAGCCCAGGCGCATGATCTGGTCATAACGGTAGCGTGGGAAAGTACCGCGCACCCAGATGAACACCGAGACGATGAAGAAGGTTTTCGCGAACAGCCAGAAGAAGCCGCCGAAACCACCCCAGAACTCAAGGAAAGCAAATGGTGCGGACCAGCCACCGAGGAACATGAGCGAAGCCAGCGCGGCGATCAGGATCATGTTGGCGTATTCGGCCAGCATGAACATGGCGTAGGCCATGCCCGAGTACTCGACCATGTGGCCGGCGACGATTTCCGACTCGCCTTCGACGACGTCGAACGGATGGCGGTTGGCTTCAGCCAGGCCCGATACCAGGTAGATGACGAACATCGGCAGCAGCGGCAGCCAGTTCCACGACAGGAAGTTCACGCCCTTGTCAGCGAAGAAGCCGATTTGCTGGCCGCCGACGATGTCGATGAAGTTCAGGCTGCCCGAGACCATCAGCACGATGACCATCACGAAGCCCATCGGGATTTCATACGAAATCATCTGCGCCGAAGCGCGCATGGCGCCCATGAACGAGTACTTCGAGTTCGAGGCCCAGCCGGCGATGATGATGCCGTAGACTTCCATCGAGGTAATCGCCAGCAGCATCAGCAAGCCCGCGTTGACGTTGGCCAGCACGGCTTGCGGACCGAACGGCACGACCGACCAGGCGGCCAGGGCCGGCATGATGGTCATGATCGGGCCGATCACGAACAGGCCTTTGGCGGCCTTGGACGGGATGATGATCTCTTTGAACAAGAGTTTCAGCGCATCGGCGATCGGCTGCAGCAAGCCCAATGGTCCCACGCGGTTCGGGCCGACGCGGATCTGGATCCAGCCGATCAGCTTGCGTTCCCACAAGGTCAGGTAGGCAACCAGGCCCATCAGCGGCAACAGCACACACAGTATCTTGATCAGGGTCCAGAAGAACGGCCACGAGCCGCCCAGCAAATCCTGGCCACTGCTGTTGATGACGTTTACAAATTCAGGCAGAGCCATCAGATTTTCCCCTCTGCTGTTTCAACTGTGATGTCACCGAACATGCCGCCCAGGCCAGCCGTCGAGGCATGCGCCGCCGACACTTTGACCACATTGGCTGGCAGGCCGGCGTGAATGGCCGCCACCAGGATGGCGCTGCCGGAGCCTTGCGCCACTTTGACCTTGTCGCCCGCCTTGATGCCCAGCTTTTCAGCCAGCGCCAGGGACAGGTGCGCTTGCGGCGCGGCGCCATCGACCGTGCGTTGCAACGGTTCGGAGCGGCGTACCAGCGCGTCGGCGAAGTAGATCGGCACGTCGGCGATGCGTTGCAGCGCAGGCGACGCCGGTGCGTAGCTTGCCGCTTCCGGCGCGTTCTTGGCGATGTTGTTCAGCTGTGCCGACAGATCGGTCACGCCGGCACCGAACGCTTCGTCGCGGATCGCTTCGGAGGTGTCGTAGTCGAAACCGGCCAGGCCCAGGATGTTGCCCAGGACGCGCAGCACTTTCCAGGCTGGACGGGTATCGGCCAGCGGTTTGACGGTGCCGTTGAAGCTTTGCGCGCGGCCTTCGCAGTTGACGAAGGTGCCCGAGGTTTCAGCGAACGGCGCGATCGGCAGCAAGACATCGGCGTACTCCATGCCGTGCTTGAAGGCGGACATGGCCACGACCATGTCGGCGCCATCGAGGGCGGCGCGGGCCGCTTGTGGATTGGCGGCATCGAGTTCCGGCTCGGCGTGCAGCAGCACGTAGGCTTTTTTCGGCACGGCAAAGGCAGCTTGCACATTCGTGCGCGGCTTGGCGACCAGGTGCGCGCCAACCGTGTTGGCCGCTTCCGTCAGGTAGCCGAGCTTGGCGCCCGTCTGTTCGGCGATCCATTGCGCGGCAGCGTGCAGTTGCGACGCTTGCGGGTGTTGCGTTGCCGCGTTACCCAGCAGCACGGCACCATGGTCGCCGGCCATCAGGCTCGCGGCGATGGCCACTGCCACGTCCGAAGCAACAACTGCTTCAAAACCGGCTGGCGCGGCAATTTCTTTGGCTTTGGCAACAGCGACGACCACTTCCGACAAGGCCGCCAGCCAATCGCCTGGCGCTGCGATCATCTTGTTGGCGATGGTGATCAGTTGATCATCGTCCGAGGCGTGCAGGATCGACAGCTTGGCGCCGCCCTTGACGGACGCGCGCAAACGCGTGGCCAGCAATGGGTGATCCTTGCGCAGGAACGAGCCGATGACGAAGGCGCGCTTGATCTGGCCAAATTCGCTGATCGGCATGCCCAGCCATGGCTTGACGTTCGCGTCGAGCGCGAAGTCGGTCTGGCGCAGGCGGAAGTCGACGTGCTCGGTACCGAGACCGTGGGCGACTTTTTGCAGCAGGACCAGCTCTTCGACGGTCGAATGCGGGGTGGCCAGCGCGGCGATGGCGTCAGCGCCATGCTCGTGCTTGATGTTTTTCAAACCGTGCGCCACGTATTCCAGCGCCGTTTGCCAATCGACTTCTTTCCACTCGTTGCCTTGTTTCAGCATCGGGGTCGTCAGGCGGTCAAAGCTGTCCAGCGCTTCATACGAGAAACGGTCCTTGTCCGAGATCCAGCACTCGTTGACGGCTTCGTTTTCCAGCGGCAATACGCGCTTGACCTTGCCAGCTTTCACTTGCACGATCAGGTTCGTACCGAGGCCGTCATGCGGGCTGACCGATTTGCGGCGCGACAGTTCCCACGTACGGGCGCTGTAGCGGAACGGCTTCGAGGTCAGTGCGCCAACCGGGCACAGGTCGATCATGTTGCCCGACAGTTCCGAGTCGACCGACTGGCCGACGAAGGACACGATTTCCGAGTGTTCGCCGCGGCCGATCATGCCCAGCTCCATCACGCCGGCCACTTCCTGGCCAAAGCGTACGCAACGGGTGCACTGGATGCAGCGCGACATCTCTTGCATGGAAACCAGCGGACCGGCTTCCTTCGGCGTCACAACGCGCTTGTCTTCCTTGTAGCGCGATTCGCTCTTGCCGTAGCCCACTGCCAAGTCTTGCAACTGGCATTCGCCGCCCTGATCGCAGATAGGGCAATCGAGCGGGTGGTTAATCAGCAAGAATTCCATGACCGACTTTTGCGCCTGCACAGCTTTATCGCTGGCGGAGCGCACGATCATGCCGGCACTGACCGGGGTCGCACAAGCGGGCAAAGGCTTGGGCGCCTTTTCCACTTCGACCAGGCACATGCGGCAGTTCGCTGCGATCGACAATTTCTTGTGATAGCAGAAGTGCGGAATGTAGGTTCCCAATTTGTTGGCGGCGTCCATCACCATGCTACCAGCAGGGACTTCGACTTTTTTGCCGTCTATTTCGATTTCAACCATGGTGATCGTTACCTGACGCAGCTTAGATATATGCGGGCACTAAGCAATGCTTGTGCTCGATATGATATTCAAATTCTTCACGGAAATTCTTAATGAAGGCCCGTACCGGCATGGCAGCCGCATCGCCCAGCGCGCAAATGGTGCGGCCCTGGATGTTGTCGGCGATCGAGTTGAGCATGTCCAGGTCGTCTGGACGACCCTGCCCCTGCTCGATGCGGTGCACCATGCGGTACATCCAGCCTGTGCCTTCACGGCAAGGCGTACACTGGCCGCACGATTCTTCAAAATAGAAGTAGGACAGGCGCTCCAGCGCCTTCACCATGCAGCGTGTTTCGTCCATCACGATGACGGCGCCCGAACCCAGCATCGAACCGGCTTTCGCGATCGAGTCGTAGTCCAGGTCGGTCTGCATCATGATGTCGCCGCGGATCACCGGCGCGGACGAGCCGCCAGGAATCACGGCCTTGATCTTTTTGCCACCGCGCATGCCGCCTGCCAGTTCCAGCAGGGTTGCAAACGGGGTGCCGAGCGGTACTTCATAGTTGCCCGGTTTTTCCACGTCGCCCGAGATCGAGAAGATCTTCGAACCGCCGTTGTTCGGCTTGCCCATCGCCAGGTATTTCTCTGGACCGATGTTCAGCACGAAAGGCACGGCCGCGAAGGTTTCCGTGTTGTTGATCGTCGTCGGCTTGCCGTACAGGCCAAACGAGGCAGGGAAAGGCGGCTTGAAGCGCGGCTGGCCTTTCTTGCCTTCCAGCGATTCGAGCAGGGCCGTTTCTTCGCCGCAGATGTAGGCGCCATAACCATGGTGCGCGTGCAACTGGAACGAGAACTCGCTGCCCATGATCTTGTCACCGAGGAAACCGGCGGCGCGCGCCTCTTCCAGCGCTTCTTCGAAACGCAGGTATTCCTGGAAGATTTCACCGTGGATATAGTTGTAGCCCACGGTGATGCCCATCGCATAAGCGCCAATAGCCATGCCTTCGATCAGCGCATGGGGATTGTAACGAATGATGTCGCGGTCCTTGAAAGTACCCGGCTCGCCTTCATCTGTATTGCAGACGAGGTATTTCTGGCCCGGGAACTGGCGCGGCATGAAGCTCCACTTCAGGCCGGTCGGGAAACCCGCGCCGCCACGGCCGCGCAAGGACGACGCCTTGAGGTCGGCGATGATCTGTTCCGGCGTGATTTTCTCTTCCAGGATACGCCGCAGGGCGCTATAGCCGCCGCGGTTCACATAATCTTGCAAATGCCAGTTCTTGCCATCCAGATCCTTCAGGATCAATGGATCGATATGGCGGTTGTGGAGTGACGTCATTTCTTGAGTTCCTCCAGCATGGCGTCGATCTTCTCGTTCGACATCCAGCTGCACATGGTTTTATTACTGACCAGCAAGACCGGCGCATCGCCGCAAGCACCCATGCACTCGCCTTCAACCAGGGTGAACTGGCCGTCTGCGGTGGTTTCGCGGAAATCGATGCCCAGTTTCTGCTTCAGGTACTCTGCAGCGCGCACGCCGCCCGACAGGGCGCATGGCAGGTTGGTGCACACGGTGATCTTGTGCTTGCCCACGGGTTTCACGTTGTACATATTGTAGAACGTGGCCACTTCCTGCACGGCAATCGCCGGCATGCCGATGTAATCGGCCAGTTCCTTCATGGTGTCCGGCGCCAGCCAGCCCAGTTCATCCTGGGCATGGGCCAGCGCGGCCATGACGGCCGACTGACGCTGGTCGGCCGGGTACTTGGCCAGCTCGCGGTCAATTTTCTTATAGCATTGCTCTGATAACAACATACTTTTTGCCTCTTAGCGGTCAATACTGCCGAACACGATGTCTTGCGTCCCGATGATGGTCACGGCGTCGGCAAGCATGTGCCCACGCGCCATTTCGTCGAGCGACTGCAAGTGGGCGTAGTCTGGCGCGCGCAGTTTCATGCGGTACGGCTTGTTGGCGCCATCGGACACCAGGTACACGCCGAACTCGCCCTTCGGATGCTCCACTGCGCTGTAGGCCTCGCCTGGCGGCACGTGGAAACCTTCCGTAAACAGCTTGAAGTGGTGAATCAAGGACTCCATGTTGGTCTTCATGTCGACGCGGCCCGGAGGCGCCACCTTGCGGTTGCTGGTCATGACAGGACCTTCATTGTTGCGCAGCCACTCCACGCATTGCTTGATGATGCGGTTCGACTGGCGCAGCTCTTCCACGCGGACCAGGTAGCGGTCGTAGCAATCGCCGTTGGTGCCGATAGGAATGTCGAAATCCATCAGGTCGTACACTTCGTACGGCTGTTTCTTGCGCAAATCCCACTGCACGCCCGAGCCGCGCAGCATGGCGCCCGTAAAGCCCATGGCCAGCGCATCTTCCGGCGAAACCACGCCGATGCCAACCGTGCGCTGTTTCCAGATACGGTTGTCGGTCAACAGCGTCTCGTACTCGTCCACCGAGTTCGGGAAACGGCGCGCGAAGTCTTCGATGAAGTCCAGCAGCGAACCCTGGCGGTTTTCATTGAGTTTGCCGATGGCCTTGGCGTTGCGGATGATCGAGGCCTTGTGCTGCGGCATCGCGTCCGGCAGGTCGCGGTACACGCCGCCCGGACGGTAGTAGGCCGCGTGCATGCGCGCGCCCGAGACTGCCTCGTAGGCGTCGAACAAGTCTTCGCGGTCGCGGAAGCAATACAGGAACGGGCCCATGGCGCCAACGTCCAGCGCGTGGGTGCCGAGCCACATCAGGTGGTTCAGGATGCGCGTCATCTCGTCGAACATGACGCGGATGTATTGCGCGCGCAGCGGCACTTCCAGGCCCAGCATCTTTTCGATGGCCATCACGTACGCATGTTCATTGCACATCATCGACACATAGTCGAGACGGTCCATGTACGGCACGGATTGCAAATAGGTCTTCTGTTCGGCCAGCTTTTCGGTGGCGCGATGCAGCAGGCCGATATGCGGGTCGGCGCGCTGGATGACTTCGCCATCCATCTCCAGCACCAGGCGCAGCACACCGTGCGCGGCCGGATGCTGCGGCCCAAAGTTCAGGGTGTAGTTCTTAATCTCAGCCATTATTTCATCCCGTAATGTTCTTCGCGGATCACGCGCGGCACGTTTTCCCGCGGCTCGATCGTCACGGGCTGGTAAATCACGCGCTTTTGTTCCGGATCGTAACGCATCTCGACATAGCCGGAGACGGGGAAATCCTTGCGGAACGGATGGCCGATGAAACCGTAGTCGGTCAGCAGGCGGCGCAAGTCGTTGTGGCCTTCGAAGAGGATGCCCAGCAGGTCGAATGCTTCGCGCTCGTACCAGTTGACGGCGCGCCAGATGCTCACCACGGAGGGCAGCAGCGGCATGTCGTCGTCCGGTGCGAACACGCGCACGCGCACGCGCCAGTTGTGCTTGACCGACAGCAAGTGCGAGACGGCCGCGAAACGCAGACCATCCCAGCTACCGTCGCCATAGGTCGAGTAGTCGACGCCGCACAGGTCGAGCATTTGCTCGAAATGCAGGGTCGGATCGTCGCGCAAGGTCAGCATCACGGCCAGGTAGTCCTCGGCCTTGACGACCAGGGTAACTTCGCCCAGTGCAACCGTCGTGCTAACGCGATCGCCCAGGGCAGTGCCGAGGGCGTTTTGCAATACTTCTAAATGTGTTGTCATAATCTGAAGCGGCCCGGTTAGCGTGCGATCGTGCTGGTACGCTTGATCTTGTTCTGCAACTGCATGATGCCGTACAGCAAGGCTTCAGCGGTCGGAGGACAGCCAGGCACATACACGTCGACGGGCACGATGCGGTCGCACCCGCGCACCACGGAATAGGAGTAATGGTAGTACCCGCCGCCATTGGCGCAGGAACCCATCGAGATGACCCAGCGTGGCTCTGCCATCTGGTCGTAGACCTTACGCAGGGCCGGCGCCATCTTGTTGCACAGGGTGCCGGCAACGATCATGACGTCGGACTGACGCGGCGACGGACGAAACACGACGCCGAAACGGTCCATATCGTAGCGGGCTGCGCCCACATGCATCATTTCGACCGCACAGCAGGCCAGACCGAACGTCATCGGGAACATAGACCCGGTGCGCGCCCAGTTGATCAGCTTGTCGGCCGAGGTGGTGATGAAACCTTCGCTTAATACGCCTTCAATAGCCATGGCTTATTCCCAGTCAAGGGCACCTTTCTTCCAAATGTACCAAAATCCGACCACGAATTCAGCGATGAACACCATCATCGTGACGAAACCGGCCCAGCCCAGGTCGCGCATTGCAACGCCCCATGGGAAAAAGAATGCCGTTTCCAGATCGAACAAAATAAACAGGATTGCGACCAGATAGTAGCGCACATCGAATTTCATGCGCGCGTCTTCGAATGCTTCAAAGCCACATTCGTACGGGGAGAGTTTTGCTGCGTCAGGCTTGTGAGGGCCTAACAGGCGCCCCAGGAGCTGGGGAGCGATACCGACACCAAGGCCGATAATAATGAACAGCAGGACGGGGAAGTAATTTTCGAGGTTCACGATTGATGAGCTTATATTGAACGATCGGTTAAATGAGGACACTGCGATCATTTGCAGCGTATCTAACGCACGACCCCAATCAAAGCTAAGACCAGGATCGAACGACACATCCTCGTAAAAAAAGCCAGCAACTTTGTACGAGCCATGGCCCGTGCGCCGTTGCTGGCTTCTGATTTCTGGTGCCGACGACGAGACTCGAACTCGTACAGCTTGCGCCACTACCCCCTCAAGATAGCGTGTCTACCAATTTCACCACGTCGGCGGTAAGGCCCGTATTCTACTCTGCTTTGCCGCTAAAGTTAATGCACAAATGCATCAAAACACAGATAAAAACGATAAATTTTTACATCTTCCAGCGCGCCACGATTTTTTCCTGCCGCGCTGCCAAAACATTGAGCAATAATCTGCCCGTAATGAGAACTACTCTCGATGAGGTGTCGAGTTATTACTCAGTAAATACCAAATTACTTCGGAATCGCGCCGGCCGGGGTGCTGGCAACCGGTGCCGCCGCTGCCGGAGCGCTGGCGGCCGGAGCTGCAGGCACCGTCGTCGGGATCGCGCCCGCGCCGGTGACCGGCACTGGCTTGACGACTTTGTCCATCACGCCGCCGCCGACCGTGGTGGCGCGCTGATTGGCCATCAGCGACAGGGCCAGGGTGGCGCCGAAGAAGATCGCGGCGGCAACGCCCGTCGACTTCGACATGAAGTTCGACGAACCCGTCGCACCAAACAGGCTGCCCGAGGCGCCCGAACCGAAGGCGGCACCCATGTCGGCGCCCTTGCCGTGCTGCAGCAACACCAGCGCGATAATCGACAAAGCCGAGATAACCTGTACTACCACTACCAGATTGAACATCATGTTCATTGCAATTCCATTCTTAGTTTAAATTAATTCAATCAGCGGCGTGAATAATCGCCAGGAAATCCGCCGCCTTCAATGCCGCTCCACCGATCAGACCGCCATCGATATCCGGCATCGCCATCAATTCTTTTGCGTTCTCCGGCTTCATGCTGCCGCCGTACAGGATCTGCACGCCGGCCGCCGCTACCGCATTCTTTGCCGCCAGCTGGGCGCGCAACACCTGGTGCACGTCCTGCGCCATTTGCGGCGTGGCCGTCTTGCCCGTACCAATGGCCCAGACCGGCTCATAGGCCAGCACCAGTCTCGCCACGTCGTCGGCGGAAATCGCCGCCAGCACGGCGCCCAGCTGCTGCGCCACCACTGCGTCGGTCTGACCCGCTTCGCGCTGCGCCAGCGTTTCGCCGATGCAGACGATAGGCGCAATGCCCGCCGCCAGCGCGGCAACCGTCTTGGCCGCCACCTGCGCATCGCTCTCGCCATGGTAGGCGCGGCGCTCGGAATGCCCGATCACCACATAGCCGCAGCCGAAATCCTGCAGCATGGCAACCGAGATTTCTCCCGTGTAGGCACCGCTGGCATGCGCGGAAACATCTTGCGCACCCCAGCCGAGAGCCGTGCCTGCCAATTGCGCCTGGCACTGCGCCAGATATGGCGCGGGCACACAGACGGCGCTGGCGGCGCCGGAGGCAGCCAGGCCAGCCACTATTTCAGACAATAACACCGCGTTCGAGGTGCGACTGCCGTTCATTTTCCAATTTCCGACGACGAGTTTGCGACGCATAGTAGCCTAAATTCTAATAACCCGTCATTCTAACCCCGGCACCGATGCCGGTCAAACCGGCAGCGCCCCGTTTCAAACAACTTGCAACATGATCTTGCCCACGTGCGTGCTCGCTTCCATCAAGGCATGCGCCTCGTTGGCTTTTTCCAACGGGAAAGTCTGATAGATGACAGGCTTGATCTTGCCCGCCTCGATCAGCGGCCAGACGGTCGTGCGCAAGTGCTGCGCGATGGCCGCCTTGAAGGCGACCGAACGGGGACGCAAGGTGGAACCCGTCACCGTCAGGCGGCGGCGCAGCAAGGTGCCCAGGTCCAGCTCCGTCCTGGTGCCGCCCTGCACGGCGATCAGGCCGATGCGGCCGTCGTCGGCCAGGCAGCTGATCTCGCGCGGCAGGTAGTCGCCGCCCACCATGTCGAGGATGACGTCGACGCCCTTGCCATCGGTCAATTCCTTGACGACGGCAACGAAATCTTCCGTGCGGTAATTGATACCCCGTTCGGCGCCCAGCGCTTCGCAGGCGCGCGCCTTTTCGTCGCTGCCGGCCGTGGCGAAGACGCGATGACCGAGCGCGGCCGCCAATTGAATGGCCGTCACGCCGATGCCGGACGTGCCGCCCTGCACCAATAACGTTTCACCATCGGCCAGCGCGCAGCGGTCGAAGACATTGCTCCACACGGTAAAGAAGTTTTCCGGCAAGGAGGCGCCTTCCAGCGCCGTCAAGCCTTGCGGCAAGGGCAGGCACTGCCCGGCGGGCGCGGCGCAGTATTCGGCATAGCCGCCACCCTGCACCAGCGCGCAGACCAGGTCGCCTTTTTTGAATTCAGTATTGCTGAAATCGCCATCGACGACTTCGCCCGCCACTTCCAGGCCCGGCAAGTCGGATGCGCCCGCTGGCGGCGCATACTTGCCCAGGCGCTGCAGCACGTCGGGACGGTTGATGCCGGCCGCGTGCACCTTGATCAGCAGCTCACCGGCTTTGAAGGCGGGAACGGAACGCTCGGTGATCTGCAAAACGTCGGCGGGACCTGGCTGGCTGATGGCAACTGCACGCATGGCGGGACTCTTTCAAGGGAAAACGGCGATTGTACGCCAAGCCGTCCACCCTTGCAGGGAGCCTCCCGCCCTAGGCGCCACCCGTCTTCGACTGGCGCGGCAAGGGCGTGCCCGGCTTCCATTTGGCCGACAGGGCTTGCCCTTCCTCGACTTGCTCATGCGTCATCTTGCGCACCACGGCGGCGCGCTGGTCGGCCGCATTCGCGTTGCCATTCGCGGCCGCCAGGTTCCACAGCATGTAGGCGATGACGTTGTCCTGCTGCACGCCGCCCATGTGGTAGCGGTACATCAGGCCCAGCACCTGCTGCGCCTCCGCATGGTTCTGCTCGGCCGCCTTGCGGAACCAGCCGACGGCCTGCTTGTGGTCCTGCAGCACGGCGTTGCCCGTGTAATACATGGCGCCCACGACGTACTGTGCATCGGCCTTGCCCTGCTCGGCCGCCTTGCGGTGCCAGAACATGGCTTGCTTGTAATCCTGCGGCAAACCCCGTCCCATGTAGTACATCAAGCCCAGCAAATGCTGGGCATCGGCGCTACCGGTCTTGGCCAGTGGCAGGATTTCCTTGTAGGCGAGCACGTAATTCTTGTTGTTGTAGGCGCTGGCGCCTTCGGCGAAACCAGCCCGCGCGGGTAGCTGTATCGTCAACAGCATGAGTAATGTAATGATCAGTTTTTTCATCGGAATGGGATGTGGTCTGACTACTTATTCTTGTCCTGCCGAAGGCCTGCGGCAGGATGCTTTTACTTCCAGCTGACTTTGCCCAGGCCCTCGACGCTGACATCGCGGTTGGCCGGCTTGCCGTACACCACCACGGAACCGAGTCCGCTCAGGTTCAGCCTGGCATTCGTATGGGCATTCACCGTGGCATTGCCGAGGCCGCTCAATTCCAGGTTCACGGCATCCGCTTCGAATTGCTGCGCATTCAGGCTACCCAGGCCGCCCAGGCTGGCTTTCAGGATGCGCCCGCGTCCGCCCAGCACCACCGAGCCGGCGCCCTGCAAGTCCAGCTCGGCCCGCTCATTGTTGCCTATCCATATTTGCATGCTGCCCACGCCGCCCAGGCTGGCATTGAGCTTGCGGTAGTCGCCCACCAGCTTGATGCTGCCCGCCCCTTCCAGCGACAGGGTCAGTTCCTCACCCTTGAAACCCGTGATGTCCGTGCTGCCAAAGCCTTCCGAACTGACTTCGCGCAAATTCGGCAGAACCAGGTCGGCGCGGATCGACGAAGGGCCGAGCTTGAAGCCCCGTACTTCCGTTTCGATGTGCAGGGTGTCGCCGCTTTGCGCCGTGCTGACATCGGCGATGTAGCGCTTGTCGGCCGTGATGCTCAAGGACGCCACGTTGCCCTGGCGAATGCGCACTTCCATCACGCCGTCGAGCTTGACGCGTACCACGCGGGCGTCGACGTTGCGCATTTCCAGCAAGCGGGTCTCGGCCGCCACGCCGCGCACCAGGCCAAAAGTCGCCAGGAACAGCAGCGCCAGTTGCAGTATCTTTTTCATGTAGAGCATCCTCGGTATCTTGTTTTTATGTGTCGCGGCGCCCTCGTGGGGCTTGCCCGCATTGCCATTGACCACCACTGTAGCAGCGCAGAAAAGGGCTGACAATCGGGCTGACAATCAATCAGGCGAAACGGGCTTTTTCGGCAGCGCTCAGGCGCTTGGCCTTGACCACCACCACGTGCATGTCAGCCTTGTTCGCTGGCGCGGCCACGGTGGCCGTGGAGCTGGCCACTTGCAGGGCCGGAGCGGCCGGGGCGATGGCGTAGCAGCCGGCGCCGAGCACGATGGCGACGGCAACGGCAATGACTTCCATGTTTTTAGCGACGTTCATGTTGGTTCTCCTCGGGTGTCTGGCAGTGGGCTTGCGGTATGGTGTCACTATAGCCATACCGCCCCCGGCCAACACGCCGATTGCGACGAACTGCGCTTTTGGCAGGCTGGCCTGACAAAAACGCGGATGAACGTGCAGATCGCTAAGAGTCTTCTTAAAACTCTTCCCATTCGTCGGCGCCGGACTTGGCCGCCTTGACGGGCTTGGCCGGCGATGGCGCGTGGACCGGCGCACGCGGCGCAAGGACACGAACGGCTGGCTTCGCCTTGAGGCGCGCCACCGGCGCGGATGCCGGCGCTGCCGCAGGCGTATCGCCCAAGCGGAACATGCCGACGGCTTGCGCCAGGTCCACGGCCTGCTCCTGCAAGCTTTCCGCGGCAGCGGCCGCTTGCTCGACGAGAGCCGCGTTTTGCTGCGTCATGGTATCCATGTGCGTGACGGCCGTATTGATCTCGCCGATGCCGGCGCTCTGTTCGCGGCTGGCCACGGTGATCTCGCTCATGATGGTCGTCAATTGCTGCACCGAGGCCACCACCTGATCCATGGTCTGGCCCGCTTCATTGACGAGGCGCCCGCCCGCATCGACTTTTTCCACCGAGTCGCCGATCAATTCCTTGATTTCCTTCGCCGCGCCTGCGGAGCGTTGCGCCAGGCTGCGCACTTCGGACGCCACCACGGCAAAACCCCTGCCCTGCTCGCCCGCGCGCGCCGCCTCGACGGCCGCGTTCAGGGCCAGGATGTTCGTCTGGAAAGCGATGCCGTCGATCACGCCGATGATGTCGACGATCTTGCGCGAGCTTTCCTGGATGCCCGCCATCGTACCGACCACCTGCTGCACCACGCGGCCGCCCTTGGCCGCCACTTCCGAGGCGGACACGGCCAGCTCATTGGCCGCGTGCGCGTTTTCCGCATTCTGCTTGACGGTCGAGGTCAGCTCATCCATCGAGCTGGCTGTTTCTTCCAGCGCGCCCGCCTGCGCTTCCGTGCGCGACGACAGGTCGGCATTACCGGCGGCAATGTCGGCCGATTCGCTGCGCACCAGGGTGCTGATGCTGCGGATCTGCACCAGCACGGTGGCGATCTTTTCCACGAACAAGTTGAACGCCTTGGCGATCTGCGCCAGCTCGTCCGTACCTTCCGCGTCGAGGCGGCTGGTCAGGTCGCCATCGCCCGTGGCGATCGCTTCCATGGCATCGCGCACCACGCCCAGGCGGCGCAAGGCGCGCGCCACCAGCACGCTCAAGACCGTGGCGGCCAGGGCCAGCACGAGCAAGGCCGTCAGGGCCGAGGCGCGCAGCATGGAACTCAGGGCTTGCGTCGCTTCGGCGCGGTCGAGCACGGTCGCCAGCAGCCAGTCGCTGCCCGGCACTTTACTTACATGCAAGATGCCGTTACGCTCGCCGAGGCGAATGGTGGCGCCGTCGCCGCTCTTTTCGATATCGGCCAGCGCCTGCGCGCTCAGGCCAGGGTCCAGCTCAGCCAGCGGTTTCAGGGTCAGCTTGCCGTCCGGGTGAGCGATGATCTTGCCGCCGCCATCGACGAGGAAAGCATAGCTGGACGCCGTCGGCTTGATCGAGGCGACGTTTTGCACCACCGCATCCATCATCACGTCGGCCGCCATCACGCCCGTCACGCTGCCCTTGCCGCCCAGCGGCTCGGCAAACGTCACCACCAGCTTGCCCGTGCTGGCGCCGATATACGGCGCCGTAATGATGGGGCCGCCCACTTCGGACGCCAGCTTGTACCAAGGGCGCGCCGTGGGATCATAGTCGGCGGCGCGCTTGCGCTCCTGCGAAAAGACGGCGTGCTTATCGGCAAAGCCGATATACGCCATGTCGAAGGTACCGGCCTGCTCGGCCGCCTTCAGGGCCGGCAACGGATCGGCCGCCGTGGCGCCCTGCTTGAGCGAAGCGACGACCGCTTGCTTGGAACGCAGCCATTCAGCGATGGCTTGCGCGTGGCTGTGCGACAACTGCAGCATCTGCGTGTCGAGCGCCGCCAGGGTGCTGGAGCGCGTAGTGAAGAAATTGGCGATGGCCACAGCCAGCATGGCCAGCACGACGATGGAAACGGCGATGGCGATCAGCCGCGCCTTAAGGGAGGACAACATGGAGCATCCAATAAAAAAGAGAAAATCGGGAGGGATGCACCATGGTCGGGGAATAAGATTTTGTCGTCAAGCAATACTAACAGTCAATTACCCATAAACAACAATTGATACCATATAGTTCATGTCTCGCCGCGCAGCTTGCGCAAGGCCGGCGAGTCGCCACCCGTCGCCTCAATGCGGAAGCGGGCAAACGCCTGCTCCAGCTCAGGGTAGCGGCGCAGACTGCCTTCGCTAAAGTAGCGCCCGCCAGGGATATCGCCCCATGGCAGCGGTGCGCTCAAGCCCCCGCTGCCCGCCAGGGCCAGCAGCGGCTCGAGCGCGCTGCGCAGGTCGGCCACTTCCGTATCGGCGCCCGCCAGGCGGGCCAGCAACTGTTCCAGTTCGGCGGCACGCGCCTGCAAACGCTGTTGATCCATCATCGCTCCTCAGTTCTTGATCGTGCCGATCAGCACGGGCGCCGACCACAGGCTGCGGTTGGGCAATAGATACTGTTGCGCCCCGCCACGGCGCCGCACCAGCCCGCCCAGCTCTTGCGTGGGCGCCACCATGCTGACGAAGACGTTCACCGTGCCCTTGGGCATGATCTGGTACACATCATACAGCGGCGCCTCGCTCTTCAAGGGCAAGCCGAAACAGTCGGCCAAGGTAGTGCAGCGGCCAGATGCCAGCTGCAATTGCGCGCTGGTGGTGAAATACGGCGAATATGGCGATACATTCTGGCCATGCGGCACGATTTTGACCAGCGCGGCAGCCATCGGCTGCAGGTACGGCACGGTGCTGCCGGACGCCAGCTGCTCCACGGCCCGCGCATAAATGGTGTCGGCCGGAGCGGCAGGGTCGGCCGCGCGCAGTTCGCGCAAGAACTGCTGTCCTGGTCCGCTATCGAGATAGGAGTCGATAGCTTGCCGCGGCAATCCCGCCGTCCTGAAAGTGCTGAGGTCATTGATTTCGCGCGCATGCACGGTGCGCAAAGCATCGAGGTCCTGCGCCGGCATGGCCGCGGAGGCGGCGGCAATGGGAATGGGCAATGGCACCGGCGTCGGTGCGTTGTCCAGCTGCGCCCAGGCACCGGGCGCGACGGCAAGCAGAAAGGCGGCGGCCAGCCCGCGGAATGTGCGCATGCTGCATCTCCTTGGAAGACTCGTTCAGGGGAGGATCCCCTCCCGAATCTACAAGGCGTCAAACTGGCCAATGCGAGCTGGATCAAGGCCGACGCGCAAAACGGCATCTACCTTGACGCAGCGCAAACGCGGCGCAAAAAAACCGCCAGGGCTTGCGCGCTGGCGGTTTTGATCATGCGGCCGAGGCCGCAGTCAGGCGAATCTGAAGGACATTAAGCGGCTGGCGCTTCGTTGCCTTCAGCAGCTTTCATCGACAGTTTCAGACGGCCGCGGTCGTCCGTTTCCAGCACTTTGACGCGAACCAGCTGGCCTTCTTTCAGGTAGTCGGCCACGGCGTTGACGCGCTCGTTGGCGATCTGCGAGATGTGCAGCAAGCCGTCCTTGCCTGGCATGACTTGCACGATGGCGCCGAAGTCCAGCAGTTTCAGCACGGTGCCTTCGTAGGTCTTGCCCACTTCGACGGAAGCGGTCAGTTCTTCGATGCGGCGCTTGGCTTCCTGGCCGGCAGCTGCGTCGACGGAAGCGATGGTGACCACGCCTTCGTCGCTGATGTCGATCTGGGTGCCCGTCTCTTCGGTCAGCGCGCGGATCACGGCGCCGCCCTTGCCGATCACGTCACGGATTTTTTCCGGGTTGATCTTGATGGTGATCAGACGCGGTGCGAAATCGGACAGTTCGGTTTTGACGTGCGGCATGGCTTTTTGCATTTCGCCCAGGATGTGCTCGCGGCCTTCTTTGGCTTGCGCCAGTGCCACTTGCATGATTTCCTTGGTGATGCCCATGATCTTGATGTCCATCTGCAGCGCCGTGATACCGTTGCGGGTACCGGCTACCTTGAAGTCCATGTCGCCCAGGTGATCTTCGTCGCCCAGGATGTCGGACAGCACGGCAAACTTGCCGCCTTCCTTGATCAGGCCCATGGCGATACCGGCCACGTGTTCTTTCATCGGCACGCCGGCGTCCATCAGTGCCAGGCAGCCGCCGCACACCGATGCCATCGACGAGGAACCGTTCGATTCCGTAATTTCCGATACCAGGCGCACCGAGTAGCTGAACTCTTCAGCTGCTGGCAGGGCGGCGATCAGCGCGCGCTTGGCCAGACGGCCGTGGCCGATTTCGCGGCGTTTCGGCGTACCGACACGGCCCGTTTCGCCGGTGGCGAACGGAGGCATGTTGTAATGCAGCATGAACGAATCGGTGAACTCGCCCATCAACGCATCGATCTTCTGGCTGTCGCGGGCGGTGCCCAACGTTGCCACGACCAGTGCCTGCGTTTCGCCGCGCGTGAACAGGGCCGAACCGTGGGTGCGTGGCAGCACGCTGGTGCGGATCGAGATCGGACGCACGGTGCGCGTGTCGCGGCCGTCGATGCGTGGCTCGCCGTCCAGGATTTGTGTACGCACGATTTTCGCTTCGATGTCGAACAGAATGTTGTTCACTTCTGCGCTGTCGATGGACGCGCCACCGTTGGCGGCGGCTTCAGCCGACAGGTCGGCGATCACTTCCGACGTCGCTGCTTTCAGCTTGGCCGTACGCTCTTGCTTGTCCTTGGTTTGATACGCATCATTGATCTTGGCGTTGGCGAAATGCGCGACGCGGGCGATCAGTGCTTCGTTTTTCGGCGCAGGCGCCCATTCCACTTCCGGCTTGCCGCCGTCACGCACCAGGTCGTGAATCGCGTCGATGACGACTTTCATCTGGTCGTGGCCAAAGACCACGGCGCCCAGCATGATTTCTTCGGACAGCTGTTTCGCTTCCGATTCGACCATCAGCACGGCCGTTTCGGTACCGGCGACCACCAGGTCCATTTCCGACGTTTTCAGTTGCTGGACGGTCGGGTTCAGGATGTACTGGCCATTCGCGTAACCGACGCGCGCAGCGCCGATAGGACCGCTGAAAGGCACGCCCGAGACGCACAGGGCAGCCGAGGCGCCGATCATGGCGGCGATATCCGGATCGATTTCAGGGTTGACCGACAACACGTGAATGATGACTTGCACTTCATTCAGGTAGCCTTCCGGGAACAGCGGACGGATAGGACGGTCGATCAGACGCGATGTCAGTGTTTCTTTTTCGGAAGGACGGCCTTCGCGCTTGAAAAAACCGCCCGGGATTTTACCGGCAGCATAGGTTTTTTCAACATAATCTACCGTCAAAGGGAAGAAATCCTGGCCTGGCTTGGCATCTTTGCGTGCCACCACCGTTGCCAGAACGACGGTATCTTCGATCGACACCAGCACTGCGCCGGATGCCTGACGTGCGATTTCGCCGGTTTCCAGGGTCACTTGATGTTGACCGTACTGGAAGGTTTTCGTAACTTTGTTAAACATGGGGTATCCCTTTTCTAATTGCCGACAGATTTTCAGGGGCTGTCGTTCACCTCACCACAGGCGGTGGAAAAACCGTTGCCGCCTTTACTACTTTACTTTTAAAACATGATATCGGTAGAGAATACTGCACTTGCCGACATAAATCCGGAATTCAAATGACAAAATGCCCGCGTCAGCGAACTGGCGCAGGCATTTCTGTATAAACCTTGTACGGCAAAAATTACTTGCGCAGACCAAGTTTAGCGATCAGGTCGCGATAACGGGTAGCGTCTTTCGACTTCAGGTACGACAACAGGCTCTTACGACGGTTGACCATCATGATCAGGCCGCGGCGGGAGTGGTGATCTTTCGAGTGGGCTTTGAAGTGGCCGTTCAGTTCGTTGATGCGAGCTGTCAGCAGTGCAACTTGCACTTCAGGGGAGCCGGTGTCGTTTTGACCACGTGCGTTGTCCGCGATGATAGCGGCTTTGTTGATGTTTTCTACTGTCATGATAAACCTTTCACATGCGGTGCACAGAGTCTGAACCCTATCCACCGTGAACTACGATTATTAAAAGACTGGCCTATGCTTCCAACCAGACGCGCAAGTATATCGGAAAAATGCCCGTCTGTATCCTGCCGCGCGCGCTTTTCTCGGTGCATGATAGGATTTCCCCGCATTTCAG
The DNA here is from genome assembly GCF_002813325.1 of Janthinobacterium sp. 64. NCBI lineage: Bacteria > Pseudomonadati > Pseudomonadota > Betaproteobacteria > Burkholderiales > Oxalobacteraceae > Janthinobacterium > Janthinobacterium sp. 64. Next base: position 1,921,927 of record NZ_PHUG01000001.1, read on the forward strand.
GAGGATAAACATGAAAACACTGCTCAAATCAGCAACACCGCTGCTGTTTGCCACGCTGGCCGGCTGCGCCAGCTGGAACGTCCCGCCGCCCCAGCCGGGCGAACCGCGCGCCGCCGTGGAAGCGCGCCTGGGCCGGCCAAGCAATATCTATCAACTGCCCACCGGTCCCGAGCTTGAATACGCCACGGGGCCGTACGGCCAGTACACCTACATGGCCCGTTTCGGCCCCGACAACAAGCTCATTTCCTACGAGCAGGTGCTCGACACGCCGGGCTTTGCCCGCATCAAGGTAGGCGTGTCGACCCAGCAAGACGTGCTGCACACCCTGGGCCGCCCGACGGAAACCTCGTACCTGTCGCTGCCAAAATTGCACGTCTGGTCCTACCGCTACAAGGAGTCGGGCGTGTGGGATTCCATGATGCACGTGCATTTCGACCACGACGGCATCGTGCGCATGATGATGAACGGGCCCGATCCGGCCAAGGAAGAGCGGCGGTTTTTCTGGTGAAGGCAGCCTTATGGTTGAGGGTCGATACGCTCATCCTTGGCGTGCAATTTATTGAGCGCCGACAAATACGCCTTGGCCGACGCCACGATGATGTCCGGGTCGGCGCCCACGCCGTTGACGATGCGCCCGTCGCGCGACAGCCGCATCGTCACTTCGCCCTGCGACTGCGTGCCCGTGCTGATGGCATTGACGGAGAACAAGACCAGCTCCGCGCCGCTGGCGGCTGCGCTTTCGATGGCGTTGACGGTGGCGTCGACGGGCCCGTCGCCCTGCCCTTCGCAGCTGCGCTGCACGCCGCCGACGAGAAACTCCACGCGCGCATGGGGCACGGCGCCCGTCGTCGACTGCTGTGCCAGGGAAATGAAACGGTAGTGCTCACTCTCCTGCGCCTGCTGTTCTTCGCTGACGAGGGCCATGATGTCTTCGTCGAATATCTCGGATTTCCGGTCCGCCAGCTCCTTGAAGCGCAGGAAGGCCGCGTTGACTTCCGCCTCCGATTCGAGCGCGATGCCCAGCTCGTGCAAGCGCTGCTTGAAGGCATTGCGGCCCGACAATTTACCGAGCACGATCTTGTTGGCGGTCCAGCCCACGTCTTCGGCGCGCATGATTTCATACGTTTCGCGCGCCTTTAAAATGCCGTCCTGGTGGATGCCGGACGCGTGCGCAAAGGCGTTCGCGCCGACGACGGCCTTGTTCGGCTGCACGGCAAAGCCCGTGATCTGCGACACCATTTTCGAGGCCGCCACGATTTGCGTCGTATCGATGCCCACCGTCAAGTTGTAATAGGCGGCGCGCGTGCGCAGCGCCATCACCACTTCTTCCAGCGCCGTGTTGCCGGCCCGCTCGCCCAGGCCATTGACCGTGCATTCGATCTGCCGCGCGCCGCCGATCATGACGCCGGCCAGCGAATTGGCCACGGCCAGGCCCAGGTCGTTATGGCAATGCACGGACCAGATGGCCTTATCGGCATTCGGTATGCGCTCGCGCAAGCGCTTGATGGTATTGCCGAAGATTTCGGGCACGGCATAACCGACCGTATCGGGGAAATTGATGGTGGTGGCGCCTTCGGCGATCACAGCTTCGAGCACGCGGCAGAGGAAATCCTCGTCGGAGCGGCTGCCGTCTTCGGGGCTGAATTCGATGTCGTCCGTGAACTGGCGCGCATAGCGCACGGCGTTCTGCGCCTGCGTCAGCACTTGCTCTGGCGTCATGCGCAGCTTGATCTGCATGTGCAGGGGCGAGGTGGCGATGAAGGTGTGGATGCGCTTGCGCTCGGCAGGCGCCAAGGCTTCGGCGGCGCGGGCGATGTCGCGGTCGTTGGCGCGCGACAGCGAGCAGATGGTGGACTCGCGCACGGCGCCGGCAATCGCCCGTATCGATTCGAAGTCGCCTTGCGAGGCGGCGGCGAAGCCCGCTTCGATCACATCGACCTTCAGGCGTTCAAGCTGCCTGGCGATGCGCAGCTTTTCCTCGCGCGTCATGGACGCGCCCGGCGATTGCTCGCCGTCGCGCAAGGTGGTGTCAAAAATGATGAGTCGGTTGCTGGTGTTCATGGCTGCTCCTGGCTGGCTGAAGACTGGCGACGCTACCGACTCAGCGCATTAATGCTCGGGGTCGGTCTGGATGATGCTGACGGGCTTGCCCTTCGCCATGCGCCAGAAAAACACGGCGTAGCCGGACAGGCCATAGGCGACGAAAATCGGGAACAGCACTTTCGGCGGGTCGATGGAAATGAGCGCGAAGAACAATGCCAGCAGGAATACCACGATGAAGGGCACGGACTTGCGGAAATTTACATCCTTGAAACTGTAGAACGGCACGTTCGTGACCATGGTCAGGCCGGCGAACAGGGCGATCGTCCACGATACCCAGGCCAGCTGGTTGCCGGCAAATTCCAGGTCGTTCATCAGCAGGATGAAGCCGGCCACCATGGCGGCCGCCGCCGGGCTGGGCAAGCCCTGGAAGAAGCGCTTGTCGACGACCTGGATATTCGTGTTGAAACGGGCCAGGCGCAAGGCGGCGCCGGCGCAATACACGAAGGCGGCCAGCCAGCCCAGTTTGCCCATGCCGCGCAGCGACCATTCATAGATCACCAGCGCCGGCGCGGCGCCGAACGAGACCATGTCGGACAGGCTGTCGTACTGGGCGCCGAATTCGCTCTGCGTATTCGTCAGGCGCGCGATGCGGCCGTCGAGGCCGTCGAGGATCATGGCGATGAAGATGGCCCAGGCCGCATGTTCGAATTTCTGGTTCATGGCCATGACGATGGCGTAGAAGCCGCAAAACAGGGCTGCCGTCGTGAAGGCGTTCGGCAACAGATAGATGCCGCGGCGGCGCAAGGTTTTCTTGCCTGTGCCATCGCTCACCGGCTGGCGCACGAATTTGCTGAAGCGGGACGCTTTGGAGACTGCGGGAGTGCCGTTCTTGCCTCTACGACGGGGGAAGTTTGCCATGTTGTTCCATATCTTGTGTGCTGCGGGGGAATCGGTGCCAGATGGCGGGGGCATGACTGTCACGGCATGCGCCCGCCGATGTTGTCATTATAGAGGAGCCACCGCCAAAGAAAAGCGCGGCGGCGTCAAGCTGGCAAGATTGACGCCTGTTCAAGCATTATTTGAACTTGATCTTGGCCACCAGGCCCATGTTCAGGGTCGTTTCGCCCGCCTCGAAACTCGGTTCGGCCACCTGGTTGCCGCCATAGCCCATGGCGTCGGCGCTCATGTTGCGCGCACCGGTCACGCTGACGCGCTGCGCGTAGTTGCCCGAGCCTTCGAAATCGATGGTGTCGATCACGGCCTCATTGACGTTGCGGCCCATGGCGCCGGCGATGGCGGCGACACGCTCGTTCAGGTTTTTATAGGCGGCGGCGATGCGCTGATCGTCGAGCTTGCGGATGGTGGCGGGCGCCAGGCCGAAGTTCAAACGGTTCAGGGTCAGCACGCCTTGCGCCGCTGACACGGTTTTCGGCAAGGCGGCCAGATTCGTCGTCGTCACCTGCAGGTATTGGCCCACTCGCCAGCCCGTTGGTACGCGTGGCTTGGCGGCGACGCCTGGCGGCAAGGGCGCCGTTTCCGGGTAGACGGCATACGTGTAATAGCCCTGGGTCTTCAGCACGGCTTGCGGATCGGCCTTCTTGACGATGGCCGCGCCCTGATTCATCTTCTGGTTCACGCGCGAGGCGGCGGCGGCCTTGTCCTTGTCCTGCTCTTCGATGGCCAGCGTGATGGTCACCTGGTCGTTCGCATGCACCACTTCGCCATTCGCCGGCACCACCACGAGGGTGCCGGAGGTGGGCAAGGCCTGGGCATGTGCGCCCAAGGCAACGGTAGCGGCGGCGGCGGCCAGCAGCGATTTCATGACGGTCATAGTGTTCTCCAGGAAAATAATGGGGCAAAAACAAGCATGGGGCCAACAGCCCCATGATTTTCAAAACAGTCTATCGCGGAAATATTTCCACGCTGGCGCTTACTTGAACTTGACCTTGCCGACGACACGCATGTCGAGCGTCGTTTCGCCCGGCTCGAAGCTCGGCTCGGCGACGACACTGCTGTCTTCGGCCATCTTGGCGCTGCGCATCATCATCGGTGCGGCAGCAGCACGGCTTTCGGTGGCGTAGTTGCCCGAACCTTCGAAGTCCACCGTATCGAGCACGGCATCGGACACGTTGCGGCCCATGGCCTTGGCGATGGCGGCCACGCGCTCATTGAGGTTTTTGTACGTGGCGGCGATGCGCTGGTCATCGAGCAGGCGGATGGTTTCCGGCTTCAGGCCGAAATTCAAACCGTTCAGGGTCAGCACGCCTTGCGCTGCCGACACGGTTTTTGGCAAGGTCGCCAGGTTGGCCGTCGTCACTTCCAGGTACTGGCCAACGCGCCAGGCCGTTGGCAAACGTGGCTTGGCCACGGCGCCAGCCGGCAATGGGCGCTCTTCCGGATACACGGGATAGGTGTAGTAGCCGTACGATTTCAGCGCTGCCGATGGGTCGGCCTGCTTGACGATGGCGATGCCCTTGTTCATCTTCTGGTTGACTCGCGACGCGGCGGCAGCCTTGTCCTTGTCCTGTTCTTCGATGGCCAGGGTAGCGACCACCTGGTCATTGACATGCTTGACTTCGCCAAATGCGGGGACGACCACCAGGGTGCCGGAAGTGGGCAAGGTTTGCGCTTGTGCGCTCAGGGCAACGGTGGCTGCGGCGGCAACAAGGACGGATTTCATCACGGTCATGGGGTACTCCTAGCTAGTTAATGTGGCTGACAGCCAGCGAACGGGATGCTTTTGCCATCCCTTTCACCTGAGAAACTTGTCAAACTGTGTAGATTCTAACGCCTCGTTCATTCCTGTGGCGCAAATTAACAAATCGTCACAAAATGTGCTTGCCAGTCACATCTGCTCACATTTCAACACACTGCCATCATAAATAACAATGTTATTAGTGACCAATCACCGCGCCGCCGCTGCGCCGGCCCGGCTTGAAACTGTGGCGGTGCGCGCGCCAGGCGATAGCCAGCGCCACCAGCAGCAAGGTCAGCATGGCCCACGGGAACGATGCCGCGCCATAGCCGTCGAGCAGCATGCCGCCCGCCAGGCCGCCGCCCGCGATGGCCACGTTCCAGATGGTTGCCACCATCGCTTGCGCCACGTCCATGCCATCGCCGGCAGCGTCCGCCGACGCCGTCTGCAGCAAGGTGCCGGCGCCGCCGAAGGTGATGCCCCAGATGGCCATGCTGACATAGATGACGATGGGGGAATCCATCGCCAGGCCCAGCGCCACCATCACGAGGGCAAAGGCGGCGATACAGCCCAGCACGAGCGGGCGCAGCCAGCGGTCGATCAGCTGGCTGACCAGCCAGATGCCGGCCAGCGATCCCACGCCATACACGAGCAGCACCAGGTCGACGCGGGGGCGCAAGCCGGACGGCGCCAGGAACGGCGCGATATAGGTATACAGAATGTTATGCGCCAGCATCCAGGCGACGATCACCGCCAGAATCGGCCGCACGCCCGGCGTCAGGAACACCTGGCGGATCGACAGCCGTTCGCCATTCTTTTGCCCAGGGTAATCGGGCACGACCAGCAGCACCCACGCGACCAGCACCACGGCCATGCCGGACATGATGCCAAAGATGCTGCGCCAGCCCAGCACGCCGCCCATCAGGGTGCCCAGCGGCACGCCCAAGGACAGGGCCAGCGGCGTGCCGATCATGGCAATGGCCATCGCCCTGCCCTGCTGCTCGGGACGCACCATGCGGCGCGCATAGCCCGCCATCAAGCCCCAGGCCAGCCCGGCGGCCATGCCAGTGACGAAGCGCGCGATCAGGGCGACGGCATAGTTGGGCGCCAGGACCGTCGCCGTATTGAAGATCAAAAAGCCTATGATGGCCAGCAACAAGACATTGCGCCGGCGCCAGGTGCTGGTCAGCGCCGTCAGCGGGATCGCCGTCAGGATGGAGCCGATCGCATAGACGGTCACCAGCTGGCCCGTCATGACTTCGGAAATATTCAGGTCACGGGCAATCTGCGGCAGCAAGCCGGCCGGCAAGGTTTCCGACAGGAGGGCAAGGAACGCCGTCATGGCCAGGGCCAGCAAGGCCAGGATGGGGATGGAAGAGTCAACAGCAGCCTGCGAGGGCGCCGTGGCGGTGATACGGTCAGTCATGGGGGTCCTTCTACTTGCGCAAGCGGTTAAGAAACTCGCGCCTGGCGTGTGACAAAAACGGTGATGCGCGTTGCGGTCGGCAGATACCGAAACAGATGCAGTCCATAGGAAACTGCAAAGGAAGGGCGGGATTATATAGGAGACGGGCAAAAACCGTGCGTGCTCAAACAACCGTGCTCACGCTGGCGTCATGCAGGCATCGTTGGCCGCCTTGCGTGGCGAAAACCAGGCATTCGATTTCGGACTGTACAGCAAGGCGCAGATGACGGCGAACAGTAGCGCGCCAGGCAAGACGTGCATCTTAAGCGGCAAGGTCGCCAGGCAGATCGCAACGTCGATCACGCCCCACACCAGATACACGGTGCGTGCGCCACGCTGCCTTTGCAGCATGGCCAGCGCTGCCACCAGGTTAATGCCCATGCTAAAAAACAAAATCGCGTATTGCACCTCGGCGGGAATCACGCTGTGCCCCGTTCCGCCCAGCATGGCGGGATCGTTGCGGCCGAAGTAAGCCGACACCAGCGCTGACAGCGAGCCGAGGATCAGAAACCAGCAGCTGATGGTCACCAGGAAGGGGCGCTTGAGCACATGAAGATTCCCGACAAAAACTTTAGAAAAAACAAGCATGGTGCTCACGGTATGGTTGAATGGCCCTGATTGTAATGAAAAAAGCCGGCTTGCGCCGGCTTCTTGCAAAGAACGATAAATGCTTAGTTCTTCGACTGGTCAACCATCTTGTTCTTGGCGATCCAAGGCATCATGGCGCGCAGTTTCGCGCCCACTTCTTCGATCTGGTGCTCGGACGTCAGGCGGCGGCGCGAGATCAGGGTCGGTGCGCCTGCCTTGTTTTCCAGAATGAAGCTCTTCGCGTATTCGCCCGTTTGAATGTCTTTCAGGCATTGACGCATCGCATCCTTGGTGGCCGAGGTCACGACTTTAGGACCGGTCACGTATTCGCCGTATTCAGCGTTGTTCGAGATCGAGTAGTTCATGTTGGCGATGCCGCCTTCATAGATCAGGTCGACGATCAGTTTCAGTTCGTGCAAGCACTCGAAGTACGCCATTTCAGGCGCGTAGCCCGCTTCCGTCAGGGTTTCGAAGCCGGCCTTGATCAGTTCCACGGCGCCGCCGCACAGCACGGCTTGTTCGCCGAACAGATCCGTTTCGGTTTCTTCACGGAAGTTCGTTTCGATGATGCCGGCGCGGCCGCCGCCGTTGGCCGAGGCGTACGACAAGGCGATATCGCGGGCGATGCCCGATTTGTCCTGGTACACGGCGATCAGGTGGGGCACGCCGCCACCCTGGGTGTAAGTGGCGCGCACGGTGTGGCCCGGGGCTTTCGGCGCGACCATGATCACGTCCAGGTCGGCGCGTGGCACGACTTGGCCGTAATGCACGTTGAAGCCGTGGGCGAAGGCCAGCACGGCGCCTTGCTTGGCGAACGGCGCGATGTTTTCGTTGTAGACCTGGGCGATGTTTTCATCTGGCAGCAAGATCATGATGACGTCGGCCGCTTTCACGGCGTCGTTGACTTCCGCTACTTTCAGGCCAGCTTGCTCGACCTTGGTCCACGAAGCGCCGCCCTTGCGCAGGCCGACGGTGACGTTGACGCCCGAATCGTTCAGGTTTTGCGCGTGTGCATGGCCTTGCGAACCGTAGCCGATGATGGCAACGTTTTTACCTTTGATCAAGGAGAGGTCAGCGTCTTTGTCGTAAAAAACTTTCATGGTATTTCCTATATATTTGATGATGCGTTGTTGTTTTAAATGCGGCCCGTGGGCCGCGTAGTGCTGCTATGTGCTTTTATACTTTGAGGATGCGTTCGCCGCGGCCGATGCCGGAACCACCCGTGCGGACGGTTTCCAGGATGGCGGCGCGGTCGATCGAATCGATGAACGCGTCGAGCTTGACCTTGTTGCCGGTCAGTTCGATCGTGTACGTCTTTTCGGTGACATCGATGATGCGGCCACGGAAGATATCGGCGGTGCGCTTCATTTCCTCGCGCTCCTTGCCCACGGCACGAACCTTGATCAGCATCAACTCGCGTTCGATATGCTGGCCTTCGGTCAGGTCCACCACTTTCACCACTTCGATGAGGCGGTTCAAGTGCTTGGTGATCTGCTCGATGATATCGTCCGAACCGCTGGTGACGATGGTCATGCGCGACAGGGTCGAGTCTTCCGTCGGCGCCACGGTCAACGTTTCGATGTTGTAGCCGCGTGCCGAGAACAGGCCCACCACGCGCGACAGGGCGCCCGCTTCGTTTTCCAGCAAGACAGAAATAATATGGCGCATGATTAGAGATCCTCCGAGCCAAGCATCATTTCGGACAGGCCTTTGCCGGCTTTCACCATGGGCCACACGTTTTCGGACTGGTCGGTAATGAAATTCATGAATACCAGCCTGTCTTTCATGCCAAACGCCTCTTTCAGGGCGCCGTCGACGTCGCCCGGTTTTTCAATTTTCATGCCCACGTGGCCATACGCTTCCGCCAGCCTTTCGAAGTCGGGCAGCGAATCCATGTACGACTCGGAATAGCGCGAACCGTAATCGATTTCCTGCCACTGGCGCACCATGCCGAGGAAACGGTTGTTGAGCATGATGATCTTCGGCGTCAGGTGATACTGCTTGCACGTTGCCAATTCCTGGATGCACATCTGGATCGAACCTTCGCCCGTGATGCAGGCAACGGTGGCGTCCGGATTGGCCATCTGCACGCCCATGGCGTACGGCAAGCCGACGCCCATGGTGCCCAGGCCGCCGGAATTGATCCAGCGGCGCGGCTTGTCGAAGCCATAGTATTGCGCGGCCCACATCTGGTGCTGGCCCACGTCGGACGTGATGAAGGCGTCGCCCTTGGTGATCTGGAAGACTTTTTCCACCACCGACTGCGGCTTGATGACCAGGTCGGAAGTCGGATATTTCAGGCATTCGCGACCACGCCATTCGGCGATCTGCTTCCACCAGTTGCTCAGTGCATTGACGTTTGGCTTGGCTTCGGCCGCGTCCAGTTGCGCGAGGAACTCGATCAGCACGTCCTTGACGTTGCCGACGATGGGGATATCGACCTTGACGCGCTTGGAAATCGACGATGGATCGATGTCCACGTGGATGATCTTGCGCGGATGCGAGGCGAAATGCTTCGGGTTGCCGATCACGCGGTCATCGAAACGGGCGCCGATGGCGATCAGCACGTCGCAATTCTGCATCGCCATGTTCGCTTCGTAGGTGCCGTGCATGCCGGGCATGCCGACATACTGCTCGCTCGATGCGCGGTAGCCGCCCAGGCCCATCAAGGTATTGGTGCACGGGAAACCCAGGCGGTCGACCAGCTTGTTCAGCTCGGGAGCCGCATTCGCCAGGATCACGCCGCCGCCCGTGTAGATCATCGGGCGTTCGGCTTGCAGCAACAGCTGCACGGCCTTGCGGATCTGGCCCGAGTGGCCCTTGTCGACGGGACGGTAGGAACGCATCTCGACTTCCTTCGGATAGTCGAAATGGCATTTGTGCATGCTGATATCCTTGGGGATATCGACCAGCACGGGTCCCGGACGGCCGGTACGGGCGATGAAGAAGGCTTTCTTGATCGTCGCTGCCAGGTCCTTGACGTCCTTGACGAGGAAGTTGTGCTTGACCACGGGGCGCGTGATGCCGACCGTGTCGCATTCCTGGAACGCATCCTGTCCGATGGCGTGGCTCGGCACCTGGCCGGAGATCACGACCATGGGAATCGAGTCCATGTACGCGGTCGACAGGCCCGTGACGGCATTCGTGACACCCGGACCGGACGTGACGATGGCGACACCGACTTTGTTCGAGCTGCGCGAATAGGCATCGGCGGCGTGGATCGCGGCCTGCTCGTGGCGTACCAGGATATGCTGGAATTTGTTTTGCTGGAAGATGGCGTCGTAGATGTAGAGTACGGCTCCGCCCGGGTATCCAAAGACGTGCTCGACGCCCTCTTCAGCCAGACAGCGCACGACAATTTCTGCGCCGGTAATGGGTCCTGCTGCTGCTTCGGTATTCATGAAACATTCCTTTCAAGGTCCATTGGAGATTGATCGGATGTTCTTTCCTGACGAAGTTCGCCGTGCGCGACAGTGCTCCTGCTTCCCTTTTCATGCGGTCACGCCATTTCTTTGGGCACCCATAGATACCTTACAAAACAACGCTTAACGCAACTCGTTTGGCCGGAGTTTCTGTGGCGCCTGTACGAACCGCTCGCGCTTGTGGCACGGGTTAGAACAAACTGCCTACAAATGAAAGCGCGTCTTGCCGCGGATGGCCTTGTGTGCCGGTCGCGACCTGACCATAGGGCTTTGGGGTGTTCAAAGCGTCCCATACGTTATCGCGTTGCACCATTATGGTCAAGGAAAATGTCGGCCTCGCTGCATTTTTGCTCGCACGCCGTGCAAAAACCCTGCGGAAACGCACATTTTTTGCTAGCATGCACGGGGTTGCAAAAAGCATACCCGCCCCAATTCGCCCACCGCACCCGCAGCCCGCTAAGATCCCCATACCGCATGGCAACAGACAAAGAATTATCCGACTTTCTAGAAAATGTCGAGCGGCGCGCTTTCAAGCAGGCCGCCTACGCGGTCCGCAAGGAAGAATCGGCACTCGACATCGTGCAGGATGCCATGATCAAGCTGGCCGAGAAGTACGGCGACAAGCCGGCCGCCGAACTGCCGATGCTGTTCCAGCGCATCTTGCAGAACACCATCCTTGATTATTTCCGACGAGAAAAAGTTCGCAACACCTGGGTCAGCCTGTTTTCCGGCATGAAGCCCTCGGGCGACGAGCATGAAGATTTTGATATACTTGACACGTATGAATCGGAACAGGGTTCGAGCGCTGCCGAATCGTCGGCCGACCAGGTCGAACGCGCGCAAATGCTTGATTTGATTGATGCGGAGGTACAAAAACTGCCGTCACGTCAACGCGAAGCCTTCCTCATGCGTTATTGGCAGGACATGGATGTGGCTGAAACAGCGGAAGCGATGGGTTGCTCCGAAGGTAGCGTGAAAACACATTGCTCCAGAGCTACCCACACGCTCGCCGAATCGCTGAAAGCCAAGGGAATAAAATTATGAACACCGACGATCTCAATTTCGCTTACAAAGTGCGCCATGCACTGAACGAAAAACTCGACGACCTGCCCGCATCGGCCACCGATCGCCTGGCAGCGGCACGCAAGCTGGCCCTGTCGCGCAAGAAGGCGGACGCGCCCGCCGCCGTTGCCGTGCGCAAAGACGTGTTCGCCGGTATCGCCAGCAGCCTGTTTGTCGAGCCGCTGTCGTGGCTGGGCCGCATGAGCGTGATCATCCCCCTGCTGCTGCTCGTTGGCGGCCTGGTGGGCATCTATCAGTTTGAGCAGGAACAACATATTGCCGAACTGGCAGAAATCGATGCCGCCGTGCTGTCGGACGAATTGCCGCTGTCTGCGTACATGGACCATGGCTTCAACGCCTACCTGACGAAACGCGAGCAATAAATGGCACGCACGAGCGTACGCAAAGGCTGGCTGGCTGGCGGCATCGGCCTGGGCGCCTGCGCCCTGGCGGGCGCCGCCTGGGTAGGCGCGCAACAACATCCTGCGCCCGCGACCACTGCCATGGCGGCAGCGTCCGTGACGGCGCCGGCCCCGGCCGTCAAGCCTGGCTCGCCCCGCACGGCCGGCAAAGGTGGCACGCCGCCCAAGGCCGGCGACAACCCGTCCTGGAACAAGCTGTCGCGCGCGCAGCAGGAAGCCCTGCAGCCGCTGGCGGGCGAATGGAACAAGCTGGAACCGCTGCGCAAGCAGAAATGGCTCGATATCGCCAACCGCTTTGCCTCCATGTTGCCCGACGAACAAACCCGCGTGCATGAACGCATGCGCGAATGGATCAAGCTGACGCCGGAACAGCGCCGCCTGGTGCGCGAAAACTATACGCGCACGAAGAAGATTGATCCTGGTCAAAAAACCGCACAGTGGGAGCAATACCAGCAATTACCGGAAGATCAAAAGAAAAAGCTGGCGACGGAACTGGTGCCGAAAAAACCGCTGGGCAAGGTGCCGGCGATCAATTCGAATACCAGCAAACCGCCCGTGATCGTGCCACCCGCCATGCCGGCAGCGCCTGCCGTCGCCGCGCCCGTCTTGCCGCCAGCTCCCGCAGCGGCCGCCGTGCCAGCCAGCGATCCTGCTGCAGCCCCCGCCACCGTGCCCGTCACGCCACCTGCCACGCCTGCCCCACTGCCGAACTATGCCAAATAGCACCAATAGCACGCCTGCCGCCAGCATCACTTCCCATCCCACGATCAAGCGCCGCCTGATTTCCATGGTGTACGAATCACTGTTGGCCCTGGCCGTGCTGTTCTTGCCTTTCCTGCTGTTTGAACTGGCCGTGCAAGGCGCGCATACGCCGTTGACGGAACACATGCGCCAGTGCCTGGCCTTCCTCATCATGGGTGCATATTTCATCCATCAATGGAGCCGCGAAGGGCAAACCCTGGCCATGAAGACGTGGCGCTTGCAACTGGTGCTGGCAGGCCACGCCCACGTGCCGCTGCGCGTGGCCGCCTACCGCTACATCCTGTCATGGATGTGGCTGCTGCCGGCGCTGCTGGTGTCGTATGCATTCGATTTGCAGCACTGGACTGCCCTGGGCGCCATCGGCGTCGGCATCCTGGCCTGGTCGGCCACGGCCCTGTTCACGGGCAATGGACAATTCCTGCACGACAAGCTGGCGGGTACGCAGATCGTGCAATTGCCAGCCCCCGCGAAAAAGTCGAAAAAAGTCGCCGCCTGAGTTTTTACGCGGCTTGACCTGGGTCATTGAAGCGCCACGGGGGCTCTGCGATCATGGCATGCCATGAATAATACCGCCCCCCTCCCCCACACACGCTTCGCGCCCTACCGCGAGGAAGTCTGCAGCGAAGACGACGTCAAGCACCTCGTCCACACCTTTTATGCGGCCGCGCGCGATGACGCCATGCTGGGCCCCATCTTTGCCGCCGAGGTCAAGGATTGGGATGCCCATCTGGCAACTCTGGTCGATTTCTGGTCAGGCTTGCTGCGCGGCACCATGCGCTACCACGGCAAGCCGCTGGCCCAGCACGCGAACATGGAAAACCTGACGCCGTGCATGTTCCGCCGCTGGCTGACCCTGTTTTTTGCGACGACCGAGAGCATGGGCAACCCGGCCCTGCAAGAGAAAGCCGATACCATCGCCTTGAATATCGCCGAACGGCTCTGGAAAAGCTTTGCGGAAAGCCACGCCATCGTGGCGCCGCAGCTTTAGAATCGCTCGTAGCCTTGCAGATAGCGCCATTGCCCCACGGGCATGGCGCCCATCGAAATACGGCCGATGCGCAAGCGCTTCATGGCGACGACGTCCAGCCCCACCATCTTGCACATATGGGCGATCTGACCCGGCTGCACGTTTTTCAGGGCGAAGCGCAAGCGCGTTTCATTTTGCCAGCTGACCTTGATCGGCGGCAAAGGCTTGCCATTGAAGGGCAAGCCGTGATTCAGCAGCGCCAGGCCGTTCTCCATGATGTCGCCCGACACTTCCACGATGAATTCCTGCTCCACCGTTTTCGCTTCGTCGACCAGCTTGCGGGCGACGCGGAAATCCTGCGTAAACACCAGCAAGCCGGATGCCATGGTTTCCAGTGGATTGGTGATCGTCAGTCCAATCAGATGGCGCTTGAGGAAGCGCGTGACGGAACTGGGCGCCACATTTTCCGGAGTGAAAATCTCTTCGGGACGCAAACAGCTCAATGCCGGCTTGCCTTCGCTGCCCACGCCGCCGTTGATCCCGGCCGGCTTGTGCAGCAAGATCGTCACGGGCGGCATTTCGTCGAGGGTGGCGTTCGGCAGCAGCACCACCGCCTGATTGTCGGCCACGCGCGCGCCCGACTCTTCCACCAGCACGCCATCGACCGTAACCCAGCCGCCCTCGATATACAGCTCGGCCTCGCGGCGCGAACAGGGTACGTCTTCAGACAGGCGCTTGGCCAGGCGGACGGTGGGCATTTCGTGTGGTGTGGTCATGGGGAGGCGCAAAAAGCAAGAGGAGGAGAAAGCCGGTATTGTAACCGACCCGCTCCTCCCCTTTTGTTGACGTTGTTGCTGATTGCCTGGTGATTGTCGGATTACGCGCTTGCGCGCTAATCCGACCTACGCGGCCTGCGCGGCGGTCGCGAATATGGTAGGTTGGATTAACGGAACGCGTAATCCAACAAGTCAGGCCGTCGCCTTGGCCAATTCCTCGGCAAAGAAGCGGTGCCCCATCTCTTCCAGGCCCAAGGTCTGCAGTACTTCCTGCAGGCGCTCCGTCGGACGCTGGCGCGGCAAGTTTTTATAACTGGCGATGATCAGTTCATTCTTCATCGAATGCTCCCAGCCCACCAGTTCCGTCACGCTGACCTGGTAGCCATGCGCTTCCAGCTGCAGACAGCGCAGCACGTTGGTGATCTGGCTGCCGAACTCGCGCGTGTGCAGCGGGTGGCGCCACAGTTCCGTCAAGACGTTCTTGCCCAGGCTCTTGCCCTTGTTCTTCTTCAGCACGGACGCCACTTCCGCCTGGCAACACGGCACCAGCACCATAAATTTCGCCTTCTTTTTCAAGGCAAAGTGGATCGCGTCATCGGTGGCCGTGTTGCACGCATGCAAGGCCGTGACGATGTCGATCTGCTGCGGCAGCAAGTTCGACTCCGTCGATTCGGCCACGGACAGCGGTAAAAACGACATGCCGGGGAATTTGAATTTCTTCGCCAGCTCTTGCGAGCGCTGCACCAGCTCTTCGCGCGTCTCGATGCCGTAGATGTGCGAACCGTCGTTGCCGTTCTTGAAGAACAGGTCGTACAGGATGAAGCCGAGATACGACTTGCCTGCGCCATGGTCGACCAGCGACACGCCGGGGTGGTCGAGCTGCACTTCGCGCAGCAGCGGTTCGATGAACTGCGTCAGGTGGTACACCTGCTTGAGCTTGCGGCGGCTGTCCTGGTTCATCTTGCCGTCGCGCGTCAGGATGTGCAATTCCTGCAGCAAGGCGACCGACTGGCCATCCTTGATCTCGGGCATGTTGCTGGCGGCCGTGATGACGTCTTTCGGCGCAGCGACTGCGGTGGCGGCGGCTGCCGCGCCCTTAGCGCGCTTCATCGATCCACGCCATCTGTATCGCTTCGAGCACTTTTTCGCCGCCGCGCGAGTGGTCATCGTCGAAGCCGTCCAGTTCCACCACCCAGTTATGCAGGTCGGTGAAACGCACGGTCAGCGGGTCGATGTCAGGATGCGTGTCGAACAACGCTTCGGCGATCGCGGTGATGTCGGACCATTTCATGTTAGTGACTGCCTTCGCTGACCTGGTTGATCGTGTATTTCGGGATTTCGACGACGAGGTCGGCGTCGGCCACGATGGACTGGCACGACAGGCGCGACACGGCTTCCAGGCCCCAGGCCTTGTCCAGCATGTCTTCTTCCAGTTCCGTCGCTTCGTTCAAGGACTCGATGCCTTCACGCACCAGCACGTGGCACGTGGTGCAGGCGCACGATTTTTCGCAGGCGTGCTCGATGTCGATGTCGTTTTCCAGCAGGATGTCACAGATGGACTTGCCGGCAGGGGCTTCGATGACGGCGCCGTCCGGGCAAAGCTTGGCGTGCGGCAGGATAACGATTTGTGGCATGGTTTCTTCTTTCAGTCTGTCATTCGGAGCGCGGCCGCCGCAGTCTATGCTCGCGGCGGCGCGCTGTTCAATTAGTCTTGTACGACCTGGTCCAGCGATTTGCCCGTGAGAGCCGTGCGCACACTGCGGTCCATGCGGCGCGAGGCGAAATCCTCGGTGCCGTCGGCCAGCGCCTCGATCGCCAGTTTTAATGCCTGGTGGTCGATGGCGCCGCTTTGCGATTGGGCTATGGCGTCGCGCACGCGCTGCATCAAGGCGTCGACGGTGGCGCGCTCGGCGTCATCGAGCAAGCCGCCGTCTTCATCCAGCGCCGACTGCGTGGCCAGCAGGATGCGTTCCGCTTCCACCTGCTCTTCGCGCAGCGCGCGCGCCACCATGTCGATGTCGGCCGACGTGTACGAATCTTGCAGCATGCGGGCGATGTCGTCGTCACCCAGGCCATACGCGGGCTTGACGCTGATCGACGCTTCCACGCCCGAGCGCAGTTCGCGCGCCGAGACGGACAGCAAGCCATCCGCATCGACCTGATACGTGATGCGGATGCGCGCAGCACCCGCCACCATCGGCGGAATGCCGCGCAGCTCAAAGCGCGCCAGCGAGCGGCAATCGCTCACCAGTTCGCGCTCGCCCTGCAGCACGTGCACGGCCAGCGCCGTCTGGCCATCTTTAAACGTCGTGAATTCCTGCGCACGCGCGCACGGGATCGTCGAATTGCGCGGGATGATCTTTTCCACCAGGCCGCCCATGGTTTCGATACCGAGCGACAGCGGAATGACGTCCAGCAGCAGCCAGTCGTCGCCGGCGGCGCGGTTGCCGGCCAGCAAGTTCGCCTGGATGGCGGCGCCCAGCGCCACCACTTTATCCGGGTCGATATTCGCGTGCGGCGTCGTGTGGAAGAATTCGCTCACGGCGCGCTGCACGTGAGGCATGCGCGTGGCGCCACCCACCATCACCACGCCGTCGACGTCGTCAGCATCCACGTTCGCGTCGCGCAAGGCTTTCTTGATGGCGTTCATGGTCTTGGCCACCAGGTGCTGCGTCATGGCGGCAAAGTCGGCTGCCGTGATGCGCAGGTGGATTTCTTCGTCCGAGTTCAGCTTGGCGTCGATCATCGTTTCCGACTTGGTCGACAGCGTTTCCTTGATTTCGCGCGCCTTCACCATCAGGATGGCCGTGTCTTCATCGGACAGCGGCGCCAGCTTGGCATGTTCGCTGATCCAGCAGAACAGGCGGCGGTCGAAATCGTCGCCGCCCAGGGCCGAATCGCCGCCCGTGGACAAGACTTCAAAGACGCCCTTGCTCAGCTTCAGGATCGAGATGTCGAAGGTGCCGCCGCCCAGGTCATACACGGCGTACACGCCTTCGGAGGCGTTGTCGAGGCCATACGCGATGGCGGCGGCCGTCGGCTCGCTCAAGAGGCGCAAGACATTGATGCCGGCCAGCTGCGCCGCATCTTTCGTTGCCTGGCGCTGCGCGTCGTCAAAATAGGCCGGCACGGTGATGACGGCGCCGACCAGGTCGTCGCCCAAGGAATCCTCCGCGCGCTGGCGCAGGGTGGCGAGGATTTGCGCCGACACTTCGACCGGGCTTTTCACGCCGGCCACGGTTTTCAGCTGCACCATGCCAGGCGTATCCTGGAAGTCGTAGGGCAGGTTTTCCGCGTAAGCGATGTCGGCCAGGCCGCGGCCCATGAAGCGTTTCACGGAAACGATGGTGTTCTTCGGGTCGGTGGTTTGCGCGGACAGGGCCTTGTAGCCGATGTTCGCGTGGCCGTTCGGCAGGTAGCGCACGACGGAAGGCAGCAGGGAGCGCCCGTCTTCGTCGTTGAGCACCTCGGGAATGCTGTTGCGGACGGTGGCGACCAGGGAATTGGTGGTACCCAGATCGATGCCGACGGCCAGGCGGTGCTGGTGCGGCGCGGTCGACATGCCTGGTTCGGAAATTTGCAGAAGTGCCATTGTATTCGTGCCTCGATTAATTTTGTGCGTGGTGCTGCTGATGCCTGTCGCGCATTATAAGACGCGCGCCAGACTGGCGCTTGGCACGCCGGTCAAGCTATCCGGAGATCAGGCTTCGATCGCCTCATAGGCAAAACGGACTTCCTCGCCGAATTTGTCGAGGAACATCAGGGCGCGCACGCTTTGCGCTGCATTCACATAGTCGGCGGCGTCGAGCTGGGCCGCCACCTGGGCCAGCAAGGCCTTGCGTTCGCCGCGCAGCTGGCGGTCCAGGGCGTCGAGCGCGTCGGCATCCTTGCCCGCACGCGCGTCGCCCAGCTCTTCGCGCCATTCCATCTGCTGCATCAGGAAGCTGACCGGCATGGCCGTGTTCGACTCCGTCTGCAGGTCGACGCCATGGAGTTCGCACAGGTATTGCGCGCGCTTTTGCGGGCTTTTCAGGGTTTGGTAGGCTTCATTGGCGCGCGTGGCCCATTGCATCGCCACGCGCTTTTCAGCGCTGCTGGCGTTGATGAAGCGGTCCGGGTGGACCTTGCCCTGCACGTCGCGGTAGGCCGCATCGAGCGCGCTCATGTCGAGCCCGAACTGCGCCGGCAACTGGAATAATTCGAAGTGATTTTGCATAATGGTCAGTGGTCGCTGTACCGCAATCGATGGGTACAGCGCACCGACCGGGGTCTTGCCAGCTGTTTAAATCCTGAAGGACTCGCCGCAGCCGCAGGCGTCTTTTTCGTTCGGATTGTGGAACTTGAAGCCTTCGTTCAAGCCTTCGCGCGCGAAATCGAGTTCCGTGCCGTCGATGTAAGGCAAGCTTTTCGGATCGACGAAGACTTTCACGCCGTGCGATTCAAAGACGCTGTCTTCGGCCGCCGCTTCATCGACATATTCCAGCTTGTAGGCCAGGCCCGAGCAGCCCGTGGTACGCACGCCAAAGCGCAAACCCATGCCCTTGCCGCGCCGTTCGATATAACGGTTGATGTGTTTCGCCGCTTTTTCGGTCAGTGTGATCATGTATTTCTCCGCAACGGCCCCGGCCTTGCGGCTGGGGCGGGCTGCCAACGTTTAAGCTGCTACTGGATGGCGGGTCTGGTAATCCAGCACTGCCGCCTTGATGGCGTCTTCCGCCAGGATGGAGCAGTGGATCTTCACTGGCGGCAGGGCCAGTTCTTCGGCGATCTGCGTATTCTTGATGGCCAGTGCCTGGTCCAGGGTCTTGCCCTTGACCCATTCGGTCACCAGCGAGCTCGACGCGATGGCCGAACCGCAGCCGTAGGTCTTGAATTTCGCATCTTCGATCAGGCCATCGGCGCCGACCTTGATCTGCAGTTTCATCACGTCGCCGCAGGCAGGCGCGCCGACCATGCCGGTGCCGATGGTTTCATCACCCTTGTCGAAAGCGCCCACGTTGCGCGGGTTTTCGTAGTGATCGAGTACTTTGTCCGAGTAAGCCATTTTGATGCTCCTTTAATATTCTTGCCGGCCCCGTTCAAGGGGCCACGGTGTTGGTTAGTGGGCTGCCCATTGAATCGAATTGATATCGATTCCGTCCTTGAACATGTCCCACAGCGGCGACAGTTCGCGCAGCTTGTGTACTTTCGATTTCAGCAGGTTCACGGCGAAGTCGATGTCTTCCTCGGTCGAGAAGCGGCCGATGGTGAAGCGGATCGAGCTGTGCGCCAGTTCGTCGCTGCGGCCCAGGGCGCGCAGCACGTACGATGGCTCCAGGCTGGCCGAGGTGCAGGCCGAACCGGACGACACGGCGATATCCTTGATCGCCATGATCAGCGACTCGCCTTCGACGTAGTTGAAACTCACGTTCAGGTTGTGCGGCACGCGGTGGTCCATGTCGCCGTTGATGTAGACTTCTTCGATCTCTTGCAAGCCCTTGGCCAGGCGGTCGCGCAAGGCCAGGATGCGGCCGATTTCGCTGTCCATTTCTTCCTTGGCGATACGGAACGCTTCGCCCATGCCGACGATCTGGTGCGTTGGCAGGGTGCCCGAGCGCAGGCCGCGCTCATGGCCGCCACCGTGCATCTGCGCTTCCAGGCGCACGCGCGGCTTGCGGCAGACGTACAGGGCGCCCACGCCTTTCGGGCCGTAGGTTTTGTGCGCCGTGAAGGTCATCAGGTCGACCTTGGTCTTTTGCAGGTCGATGACGACCTTGCCCGTCGCTTGCGCGGCGTCGCAATGGAAGATGATGCCTTTCGAGCGGCAGAATACGCCGATCTCGTCGATCGGCTGGATCACGCCGATTTCGTTGTTCACCAGCATGACCGACACGAGGATGGTGTCCGGGCGCACGGCCGCGGCCAGCTGCTCGACGGTGATCAGGCCGTTGTCTTGCGGTTCCAGGTACGTCGCTTCAAAACCGATGCGTTCCAGTTCGCGCACCGTGTCGAGCACCGATTTGTGCTCGGTCTTGACGGTGATGATGTGCTTGCCCTTGGTCTTGTAGAACTGCGCCGCGCCCTTGATGGCCAGGTTGTTGCTTTCCGTCGCGCCGGAGGTCCAGATGATTTCGCGCGGATCGGCGTTCACCAGGGCCGCCACGTGGCCGCGCGCCTCTTCCACGGCTTTTTCCGCCGTCCAGCCATACATGTGGCTGCGCGATGCCGGATTGCCGAACTGCTCGCGCAGGTAGGGAATCATCTTGTCGGCGACGCGGGGATCGATCGGCGTGGTGGCCGAGTAATCCATGTAGATCGGGAAATGCGGTGCGGTTTCAAAGTGCACTTGGCCTACGTTTTTTTCTGGGGCGTTCATCAATAACTCCTGCAATCAGCAACTTGGTATTTTGTATTTATCAACCGATGGCGGCCTGGTTACGGTGCATCACCATCACGCTTTGTTCGGCATTCTTTTGTCTCTGCTGGTCGACCAGGTCCTGCAAGGACACAGAATCCAGATAATCGACCATTTTTTCGTTGAGTGTGGACCACAATTCATGCGTCATGCAGCGCGCACCCGTGGCCGCGTCAGCGCCGTGGCAATGTTCCTTGCCGCCGCACTGCGTGGCGTCCAGCGGTTCGTCGACGGCGATGATGATGTCGGCCACCGTCACTTTGTCGGCACGGCGCGCCAGGCTGTAGCCGCCGCCGGGACCGCGGATCGATTCGACGATCTCATGGCGGCGCAGCTTGCCGAACAGCTGTTCCAGGTAGGACAGGGAAATCGACTGGCGCTGGCTAATGCCGGACAAGGTGACCGGCCCCTTGCCCTGGCGCAGGGCAAGATCGATCATCGCAGTCACGGCAAAACGACCTTTTGTAGTCAGACGCATACATCCTCGGCTCAACTGTTCAATAACTGGTTTAAAATATTGCGGCTTTTCAACTTCTCAAACCCTGAGTAGTTGAATGATTTAGTCAAGTATAACAAATTCGGCGGGGTTTGTCAGAGCGCCCCTCGATGACCACAGGGCTGGCAGGGGCATAGCCGGCCGCGCCAGGCGCGGCGGCATCAGGAAAACAACAGTACCGCTCAAGCACGTAAAGCGCTGCGTACTTTCATCAGTTCAAAACCCAGCAGGTTCAAGCCGTCCCAGGTGGCGGGATCCAGGATGCGCGAATTGTCCGACGCCAGGCCCACGCCCCAGATGCGGTCGACGGGACTGGCTTCGACGATGACGCGTTCGCCCGTGCCCAGCAGAAACTTGCGCAGCGCGGCCTTTTGCGAGAACTTGGCAAAGTTGCCATCGAAGACGATGCCGGCGCGCGCCGCCTCCCACACCTTGGCGTCGAAGTTCGCCACTTCGCGCCCCAGTTTTTTGACTTCCGAGGGTCGCCCGGCCGCCACGATGCGCGCCTGCACGGCCGTGTCGCCAAACAGGGCCGCCTTTTGCGCCATCATGTAGTGCTCGGCCGTCGCATACGTCACGCCGGCCAGGCTGAATGGCGACGGGAACCACTGGCTGAAGCAGCTTTTGTCGGGCACCTGCGGCTGGGCCGGCGTGTGGCCCCAGAAATACAGATAGTCGGGCACGCCGCCCGCCGCGATCCACGCCTTCAATTCTTCCACGTTACTGATTTGCATATTCCCCGCATTTCCGCCAGACAGGCGATCATTCAAGCTCAAGCACGCAATAGCTGCATCGGACCAAACAAGGCCTGCATGTCACGATTGCCGATAAAGGACAGATTATACGGATGTTCCGCCGTCACCTGCGGCAGCATTGCCGCCACCGGCAGACGTTTGATGAGTTCGGCAATCTTGCCCCACAGCACCAGCTGCGGCGCGGCCGCCCCGCCCTGGCGCGCCAGCGCTTCGAGCACCACCTGCAGGAAGGGCAGCCAGCCGCGCGCATCCTGCACGGGCGGCACGTGAGCACGGAACACCAGCGCCGCGTTGAGCAGCAAGAAGCCCTGCTCCGTCATCTTGCGCTGCAGGTCGGGCAGGGTCTGGATCACGCCGCTGCCGGCTTGCAGCGCGGCGGCCGCCACGGGCGCCATGGCCGCGCCGGACGTGTCGCCGTCCTGCAACTGGCCATCGGCCACCAGCAGCATTTTCATGAAGTTGCGCAGGGACGTGGCGCGGTTGACGGGCTTCGACAGCCCCGTCGCCGACCACAGACTGCCGACGGCGCCATCCATGAAGCACACGCCCGTGGCGCTGTCGGCGCGCGGATACGGCCCCTCGCCCACCAGCACGTGACGCACCTGCGCCAGCGGCAGGGCAAAGGCGGCGAACAGCCGGCCCTGCGTAGGCAGGTAATCGTCGACGGCCAGCGCCGGCAGATAGGCGGGATCGGCCGCCATCACGGCCTGCAAGCCGCGCAGCAGGATGGGACGCCAGGAAGCGTGCGCCAGGGACAGGGCATCGGTGATGCTGGCAGGAACGGTGGTTGCGGTCATGAGGCGTGAAGTATTTGGGCAAACGCAAATTGTAGCGCACCGATACGCCTGCGTTGTTGAATGGGCACCATTCCCACATTCCATAGCAATACCAATAGCGCAACAACCGTATCAAAAATTGCACGCCACCTGCGCCAAGCGAGGCCGGCAATGCTAGACTGGGCTCCTTGGAACTTGAACCACATCAAGAAATAGTGCTTGCCGGCTTCTTCGATCCACTAACGCTCATTGCGCTTGGGCAAGTTCTCAACACACTGCCCCGTCCATGCCCTGTCCCTGCCTCACACGATTGCGCGCCGCGATACGCCTGCCCTGCCTGAGTTTTCTGCTATGGCTATGCTGCAACGCCCCCGTCCATGCGCAAGACCCGGCGCAGACCAGCGCACCGCGTTTTGCGCCAAGGCAAGTGCTGGTACTGTATTCGCTGGGCAGCGATGCCTCCTCGCAGTGGCAAACGCTGATCCACAAGGGCATGAGCGTTGAACTGGCCAACGAGAACTGGCACGTCGCGCCCGGCATCTATGAGGAGCGGCTCGATTCCGTGCGCGTGGGCGAACAGCCTGCCGTCGCCGGACTGGAAACCTATCTGCAAACCAAGTACAGGATGGTGCAGTTCGACGCCATCATCACGGAAAACTACCTGGCGGCACAGTTCCTGAGCCAGCATCCGCAGCTGTTTCCCGGCGTGCCCCGCTACTATGTGAATCAGGGGCGGCAGGACTGGACGCCTGCCGACGGCATCAATCTCGATGTGCGCCACGATTTCGGCAAGGCCATCGCCGTCATGCTGCAAGTGACGCCAGGACTACGCCATATCGCCGTCGTCGGCGATGGCAGCGCACGCGGCCAGGCGTGGATCGCCGCCATCCGCGCCGCCATTGCGCCCTACCAGGATCGTCTCAAGGCTGATTTCTGGGATCACCTGAGCCAGGAAGAGTTATGGCGCCGCAGCGGCACGCTGGGACCGGGCAGCGCCATCTACCTGCTGCCCGTGTATCGCGACATGCTGGGGCAGCGCACCACGCCGCCCGCCATGGCGCGCGACCTGGCCTCGCGCAGCGCCGTGCCCATTTTCACCAGCGTGGAATCGCTGATCGTGCCCGGCGTGGTGGGCGGCTATGTCATCAGCGGGGAGAAAGTGGGGCGCACCATTGCGCGCATCCTGCTGGGCAGGACGCCCGACGCGGACGGCATGCAGGCAACTATCTTCGACGATGCCGCGGTACAGCGTTTCGGCCTGCGCAACCTGCCCGACGAGGCGCGCATCCTGAACCGGCCACAGGGAGTATGGGCGCAATATCACTGGCAGATCATCGCCGGGCTGTCGCTGATCGCGCTGCAAGCGGCGCTGATCACGGCCCTGCTGCTGGCCCGGCGCAGCCGCCGCGCCAGCGTGGCGGCGCTGCATGCGGAGCGTGACATGCTCGAGGAACGGGTCTTGCAGCGCACCCTGGAACTGCTGGTGGCCAATTCCCGGCTGGAGCAGCAAGCCACGACCGACCCGCTCACGGGCCTGGGGAACCGCCGCATGATGACCCTGCGGCTGACGGAGGAGCTTGAGCGCGCCCAGCGCTTCGGCCACACGCTGTCGCTGCTGATGATCGATATCGACCACTTCAAGCGCATCAATGACGGCCATGGCCACGACGCGGGAGACCGCGCCATCGCTGCCGTCGCGCAAGTGCTGCGCAGCTTCACGCGGGGCATGGATACGGCGGCGCGCTTCGGGGGCGAGGAATTCGTGCTGCTGATGCCGGAGACGCCGTTGCCAGTGGCGCTGGAAGCGGCCGAGCGCCTGCGCCTGGCGGCAGCCGGCTTGCGCGTGGAATGCGATGACGGCCAACTGGTCAGCCTGACCATCAGCATCGGCGTGACATCCAGCACGCCGCAATCGACCGCAGCAAGCAGGCAGGAAGCGGACAACTTGACCGATCTGCTGATCCGCGCCGACCAGGCCCTGTACCGCGCCAAACATGGCGGACGGGACAGGGTTGAATGGAGCTGAACCTGCTCCCCTTATTGAGCTGATGCCCTATTCGGCGTCAGGCTGCTGCGACGGATGGGCGGCCGCAAACGCCGGCAAGCCGGCACAATGCGCGTGGATGCGCGCCACGCGCGGATACGGCGCCAGGTCGATGGCGAAACGCTGCGCATTGAACACTTGCGGCACCAGGCAGCAGTCGGCCATCGTCGGGCTGACGCCATGGCAAAACAGGCCCGTGCCGGCCGGATCGCCCTGCGCCAGCAGCGCTTCGACGGCCGCCAGTCCCTCGGCCATCCAGTGGCGGTACCACTCCTGCTTGGCCTCGTCCGACAGGCCCAGCGTGTTTTTCAGGTATTTCAACACGCGCAGATTCGTCAGCGGATGGGCGTCGCAGGCGATCGCCAGCGCCAGCGCGCGCACGCGGGCGCGTCCCAGCGCGTCCGTCGGCAGCAGCGGCACGTCAGGGCGCGTCTCGTCCAGATACTCGAGCATGGCCAGCGACTGCGTCAGGATGGCGCCGTCGTCATCGAGCGCCGGCACCAGCGCCGACGGGTTGACGGCGCGGTAGGCCGGCAGCAGTTGCTGGCCGCCATCCTGCAGCAGATGCACGGGGATGCTGTCGTAGGCGATGCCCTTGAGATTCAAGGCAATGCGCACGCGGTAGGCGGCCGAACTGCGAAAGTAGGTGTACAGCTTCATGCTCATGGCGGGGCGTCCTTTCAGGCGCGGCCGGCGTACAGCGCGACCGTCTGCTCGATGCTGCCGAAGATGCTGGCGCCGGCCGCGTCGCGCATTTCGATGCGCACCGTGTCGCCGAACTGCAGGTACGCCGTCTTGGGCGCGCCGTGTTCGATGGTTTCATACATGCGCACCTCGGCAAGGCAGCAGTAGCCCACGCCGCCATTTTCGATGCTGGAACCGAACAGGTTGCCCTGCTTGTTCGACACGGTGCCGGAGCCAACGATGCTGCCGGCGCCCAGTTCGCGCGTCCTGGCCGCATGGGCGACGAGCTGGGCAAAATTGAAGGTCATGTCTTCGCCCGCATTCGGCTTGCCGAAAGGCTTGTCGTTCAGGTCCACCAGCAGCGGCAAATGCAGCTTGCTGTCGGCCCAGTGGCCTTCAAGTTCATCGGGCGTGACGGCGACGGGCGAAAACGCGCTGGCCGCCTTCGACTGGAAGAAACCGAAACCCTTGGCCAGCTCGCCCGGAATCAGGTTGCGCAGAGATACATCGTTGACCAACATCACCAGGCGAATCGCTTGCGCCGCGTCGTCCACGCTGGCGCCCATGGCCACGTCGCCCGTAATCACCGCCACTTCCGCTTCCAGGTCGATGCCCCACTCTTCCGACAGGGCGAAGATCGGGTCGCGCGGGCCGATGAAACTGTCCGAGCCGCCCTGGTACATCAGCGGGTCCGTGTAGAACGAGGCCGGCACTTCCGCGTTGCGCGCCTTGCGCACCAGTTCCACATGGTTGATGTAGGCGGAACCGTCGGCCCACTGGTAGGCGCGCGGTAGCGGCGAGTGGCACAGCTTGGCATCAAACGGCTGCGCATCCGGCGCCTGGCCCGCGTTCAGGTCGGCGTAAGCCTGCTCCAGTTTCGGCGCCACGGCGTCCCAGTTGTCGAGTGCCGCCTGCAGGGTGGGAGCGATGGCGGCCACGCGCTGGTACTGGCGCAGGTCGCGGCTGACGAGGATCAGGGCGCCGTCGCGGCTGCCGTTTTTCAGGGTTGCGAATTTCATGGTGTTCCTTGTCCGGTGTGTGTTTCAGAGAGTGTTGGTGCGGGACGCTCAGGCGTCGGCCGGCGCGTGCATCCAGGCGGCGTGCTTGGGCGCGCGGCGCGTCTGCGACCATTCTTCCAGCATTTCCCATTTGACGGCGTCCAGTTTGGCCATCATCTCGGGCGTGCCCACGTTGGCCGCCAGTTCCAGGCGGTGGCCGTTCGGGTCGAAGAAGTAAATCGACTGGAAGATGGCGTGGTTGACGGGGCCCAGCACCTCGATGCCAGCGGCTACCAGGCGCTCCTTGGCCGCCAGCAATTCCTCCATGCTGCCCACTTCCAGCGCCAGGTGCTGCACCCAGGCCGGGGTATTGCGGTCGCGGTCCATCGGCGGCTGCGTCGGCAATTCAAAAAAGGCCAGCACATTGCCCTGGCCCGCGTCGAGGAAGACGTGCATGTACGGGTCCGGCGCCTTGGTCGACGGCACCAGGTCTTCGGCGATGGCGAGGACGAAATTCATGTTCAAATGCTTGACGTACCACTCGACGGTTTTCTTCGCGTCGATGCAGCGGTAGGCGACGTGGTGGATTTGCTTGATTTTCATGTGCTTGTCTCCAATGGATGGCGCCCGAGGCGCAATGGCTGGCCTGTTTTTCAGCTTTTCACCATTAGAATCGAGTTACAGCTATCATACAAACAATTTTTAACCATTGATTTATCGGATTATCTTATGAGTCCCAGCCTGCGACAGATGCGCGCCTTCGTGGCCCTGGCCAAGACCGGCAGTTTTACCCTGGCCGCCGAATACCTGCACGTGACGCAATCGGCCTTGAGCGGCTTGATCAAGGAACTCGAAAGCGTGCTGGGCGTGCGCGTGGTCGAGCGCAGCACGCGCAAGACGCAGCTGTCGGAAATCGGCCGCGAACTGTATCCGCTGTTTGAAAAGATGATCGAGGACCTCGACGGCGCCATGGCCGGCATCGCCCAGCGCAAGGCGCTGAAAACGGGCATGGTGCGCATCGCCGCGCCGCAGATGATGGCGTGCACCCTGCTGCCGGAAGTGATTGCCGCCTACCGCCAGGCGCACCCGGAGGTGCAGCTGCGTCTGGTCGACTGCCCCGTGGAGAATGTGTCGGCGCGCGTCTTCAGCGGCGAAGTCGATTTCGGTATCGGCCCCGAACGCGACCCGACGGCGGAAATTGCCGCGCAAGTGCTGTTCGAAATGCCCTTCGTGCTGGTCTTCCCCGAGCAGCACCCGCTGCAGCAGAAAGAGCGCGTCACCTGGGCCGACGTGGGCGACTACCCGTTCATCTCGCTGCAGGGCCAGTTCACGGAACGCCTGCTGCGCGACATGCACGGCAGCTTCCGCGAGCTGTCGCTCAATCCCTACAACGAGGTGACCTTCATGACGACGGCGCTGGCCATGGTCAGCGCCAACCTGGGCATCACGGTCTGCCTGCCGTACGCGGAACCGATGGTCAAGCTATACAAATTGCACATGCGCGCCCTGCACGAGCCGGAACTGACGCGGCGCTTTTTCGTCTACACGAAGACGGGGCGTTCGCTGTCGCCGGCCGCCGAAAGCTTCATGGCCTTCCTGTTCCAGTTCGTCGAGACGCACGAGTGGAACGTGGGAGCGGGCGGCCCCGCTGCCCGCGACGCGCTGCCGGCCGGCGGCCCCGCTGGCGCCGCTTTATAATAGGGTACCGCCCCTTGCCGCCAACGCCATGACCCAGCCTGACCAGCACGCCCTGTCCGCCACCGACGCCGCCACCATCGCCATCAACCAGCGCATGAACAAATTCGACGGCCATGCACAGGTCTGGCTGTTCGGCTACGGCTCGCTGATCTACAAGGCGGACTTCCCCTATATTGAACGGCGCCCCGCCAGCATCGCCGGCTGGACGCGGCGCTTCTGGCAAGGCTCGCACGATCATCGGGGCACGCCGATGGCGCCGGGCCGGGTCGCCACCATCGTGCCGCAGGCGGGCGCCGTGTGCGACGGCATGGCTTATCTGATCACGCCCGAAGTCTTCGCCCACCTCGACCACCGCGAAAAGAACGGCTATTTGCGCCTGGCCACCGACATCACCTTCGACGATGGCGGCAAGGTCGAAGGCCTGGTGTACATCGCCAACGAGGAAAACGCCGCCTTCCTCGGCGCCGCGCCGGAACTCGATATCGCGCGCCAGATCGCCCGATCAAACGGCCCCAGCGGCCCGAACAGCGAATACCTGCTGCACCTGGCCAGCGCCCTGCGCGAACTGGGCAAGAGCGATCCGCATGTCTTTGCCATCGAGCAACATCTGGCGCAGTTCCAGACAGCTGCCCGGGACAGCGCCGCAACGTCCCCCTGCGGCATCAGCGCTGGCGCTGCTTTAACTTAAAACAAATCCAGCTGCCCCGCATTGCCCCCTTTTGCCGAGTTCCCCAGCGGCGGCACCACCAGCGGGCGGCGGAACTGCGTGCAATCGAGCTGTTTGAAGCGGCCACCCTTGCCGTGCAGCCCCAGCCGGTCCACGGCTTTTTCAAAGCGCTGGCGGATGAGGTCGGCCCACACGCCTTCGCCCCGCATGCGCGTGCCGAACGCGCTGTCGTAATCCTTGCCGCCGCGCATTTCACGCACGCGATTCATCACGCGCTGGGCCCGCTCCGGGAAGTGCGCTTCCAGCCATTGCTGGAACAGGGGGCTCACTTCCCACGGCAGGCGCAGCACCACGTAATGGGCGTGGATGGCGCCCGCGTCGCGCACGGCTTCGAGCAGCTGCTCGATTTCCGGCTCCGTCACAAAGGGAATGATGGGCGCGATGCTCACGCCCACGGGGATGCCCGCCTCCGTCAGGGTGCGGATGGTGCGCAGGCGCCGCGCCGGGGCGGCCGCGCGCGGTTCCAGCGTGCGCGCGATGGCCGGGTCGAGCGTGGTGACGGTCACGGCCACGGCTGCCAGGCGCTTGGCCGCCATGGGTGCCAGAATGTCGATGTCGCGTTCGATCAGCGACGATTTCGTGATCAGCGCCACGGGATGCTCGCACTCGTGCAACACTTCCAGCACGCGCCGCGTCAGTTGCCGTTCGCGTTCGCACGGCTGATACGCATCGGTATTGACGCCCACGGCGATCGGCTCGGGCACATAGGACGGCTTGGCCAGTTCGCGCCGCAACAGTTCGGGGGCATTCACCTTGGCATAGATGCGGCTTTCGAAGTCCAGGCCCGGTGACAGGCCCAGATAGCTGTGCGTGGGACGGGCAAAGCAGTAAATGCAGCCATGTTCGCAGCCGCGATATGGATTCAGCGACACATTGAAGGGCAAATCGGGCGAAGCATTGCGCGTGAGGATGGTGCGCGCCTGCTCATCGCTGACCTGCGTTTTCCAGGTCGGCGCCGCTTCCTCCCCATCTGCCGCATCCAGGCCGCCCACGCTCCAGCCATCATCGAAACCGGCGCGGGCGTGCACTTCGTAGCGCCCCTGCAGGTTCGACACGGCACCGCGCCCCTTGTGGGCTTTCAGCGATTGCGGCGGCAACATGGCTTGCCCGGCGTAGCTGTCATCGTGCTCTGGAATGATTGCTTTCATGAACGGCCCCATCAACTGTATATACGTACAGTATACTATGCCGCCGTCCGGCCAATATCAAGGGCTGCCATGGTGCCATTTCAAGCTTTTTCACTATGCGGCATGACATAACTCAACTGCTGTGCGACAAAGCCATCAAATGCCGTGATCAGGGGAACGAAGCGGGACGCGTCCTGCTCCAACTGCATCAGGGCATAGCAGGTCGCTTCCAGTGTCGATAACTGGTCCGGCGCGTGTGCCTTGCGGATCAGGTAATGGGAAGCGGGCGTGTCGCGCAGTGGCAGGCGCGGCAGCTGTTGCAACAGGGGATTCAGGTACAGCATCTTGCGGCTCTTGCGCCAGGTGGCGTCCAGCACCACCAGCCGCAATAGGGAGGGATCGAGCAAGATGGCGGAGTCGAGCGCGGGCGGCGGCGCAATGCCCAGCGAACGGTCGCCCGGCGTATCCGGGTATAGCAGCACGTTGTGCTTGTCGGCCAGCACTGCGGCGAGCGTATCGGGGGCAAACTGCTCGCCCGTCAGCATGCGGCTGTTGGGCAGGCTCAGGTGCAGCAAGCGGGCGCTGCCCTTGGCGTTGTGGACTTCCAGCGGATGCTGCAGGATCAGCACTTCCACCGCGTGGGCAACGGGGGCGATCCAGCGGCAGATGCAGCTGGATGCGGCACGCAGGCAGGCAGGGCAGCGCGCGCGTTTGGCGGGTTCAGCCAAGGAGGACGATGCAGCGGAAGAGCTAGGGGTAAGGCTGGAGGTACGGCGGGTGGTCATGGCGGAGCGCGTTCGCGGCTGTCTTCAAGCCGCGATTGTAGCGCCCGCGCCATGCCATGGGGAATCTGCGCTTAAAACTGCGCTTAAAACTCTTCCCATTCGTCGGCGCCCGATGCCACCGGTGCCTTCGGCGCGCGTGCGCGCACAGCTTCCGCTGGCGCCGCCGTGCCCGGCGTGGGCGTGGGCGTGGTCACGGCAGGCGCCGGTGGGCGTCGCTTGGCAGGCTGAAGGGCGGGACGCATGGCAACTGGTGCACGCGCCGTCATGGACGGAGCGGCACTGGCGGCAGCATATTGTTGCGTTGCATCGAGCTTGAACACGCCCACGACCTCGGCCAGCTTGGCCGCCTGTTCCTGCATGGATTCGGCCGCTGCGGCAGCCTCTTCCACCAGGGCCGCATTTTGCTGCGTCACCTGGTCCATCTGGCCGATGGCCTGGTTGACTTGCTCGATGCCGGCGCGCTGTTCATCGCTGGCATCGGTGATCTCGTTCATGATCTGCGTCACGTGGCTGATACTTTGCACGATTTCGTCCATGGTGCGACCCGCCTTGTCCACCAGTTGCGAACCGGCCTCGACCTTTTGCACGGAATCGTCGATCAAACCCTTGATTTCCTTGGCCGCCGCGCTGGAGCGCTGCGCCAGGTTGCGCACCTCGGAGGCCACCACGGCAAAACCGCGGCCCTGCTCGCCGGCCCTGGCCGCTTCCACGGCCGCGTTCAGGGCCAGGATATTCGTCTGGAAGGCGATGGCGTCGATGACACTGATGATGTCGACAATCTTGCGCGAGGAATCGTTGATCGAGCCCATGGTGCTGACCACTTCCGACACCACCACGCCGCCCTTGCTGGCGATCTGCGAGGCGTCGATGGCCAGTTGATTCGCGCTGCGCGCATTGTCGGCATTGCGTTTCACGGTCGAGGTCAGCTCTTCCATCGAAGACGCCGTCTCTTCCAGCGAGCTGGCCTGCTCTTCCGTGCGCGATGACAAGTCCAGGTTGCCGGCGGCAATTTCGCTCGACGCCGTGCTGATCGATTCGGTGCCGACGCGCACCTGGCCGACGATACTGACCAGTTTATCGTTCATGTTTTTCAGCGCATGCATCAGCTGCCCCGTTTCATCGCGGCTGTCCACCACGATATGGCTGGTCAGGTCGCCGGCGGAAACGGCTTGCGCCACCTCGACGGCGCGCGTGATGGGACGCGTGATCGAGCGCGTGATCCAGTAGGCGCAGGCGATGCCCAGCAAGATGGCAACCGCGCCCAGCGAGATCAGCAGCAAACGGCCGTTTTCGTAGCGCGCACGGATTTGCGCGGCCGCGTCATCGAGCAATCTGGCTTCCAGCACGGCCAGCTTTTTCAGCGACGCCAGGTAAATGTCGCGCTTGACGGCCATGTCGCCTTCGTACAGGCGCTTGCCCAGTTCCAGGTCGCCCGCGTTCTTGGCTTTGAACACGTTCTTGCGCACTTCCGTGTAAGCCTTGCGCGTGCTCAGCACTTCCTGGTACAGCGCTTGCTCTTCGGCGTTCAGCTCGCTTTTCCCGATGTCGTTCTGGATTTCCGTGGCGCGTGCGGACGAGACCGCCATTTCCTGTTCAAACTGCTTCTGGTGTTCGGGATCGCTCACTTTCCATGCGGCCGCCGTGCGCGCCGCGTTCACCTCGATGACCTTGGTCCACTCACCGATCAGGCGTTCATTGCGCACCTTGACGTTGACGAGCGCATCGGTTTCCTTGCTGGCGCTTTGCATCTGCGCGATGCCCACCACGGTGAGGGTCGTCAACAGCAGCAGGACGGCGGCAAAAGCGCCGCCGAGGCGTACGCCGATTTTGAGGTTTTTCATTACGTGATTCCTATCTGAAAAAAACAATGCACAGACGCCACGAAACCGACTTGCTGCTACGTACCAATATAGCAGGCATCTGCCGTGCGGCAATCACGAGCGGCGACGCAACGCTACCCAGGTCGCCAGAATGGCAGCGCGCCGCAGCGCACCACTTTGGAGCAGATTGTGAGTGAATCAGGATGGTATTGCAAGAAATAACATGCAGAAAAGCAACAATTGCAAGGCGCTATGCCGCCACGCACGGGCGGCAGGCAAGCATCGTCAGTTTTGCTTCACATAGATCAATTTTGACGTATCGAAACCCAGTCCGCGGGCTTTCTCGACCAGGCGCTGCTGCAAGGCAGGGTCCATGGTCGGCGTGCGCGACAGCAACCACAAATATGACTTGTCGGGGCCGCTGATCATGGAATAGCTGTAATCTTGCTGGTCCAAGTCAAACACGATGTAGGAACCATAGAAGGGACCGAAAAACGACACTTTCAGGTAGCCCACGTCTTTCTTGTCGACGAAATACGCCTTGCCTTCCGCTTCCTTCCACTGCGCGTCCGCCTCCTTGTAGCCGCGGTTGAGCACTTTCAGGCCGCCATCCTGGCGCAGGCTGTAGTCGGCCGTCACACGGCTCAGGCCCCGTTCGAACGAGTGGTCGAGGCGCGCGATCTCATACCACTTCCCCAGGTAGCGGGTAGTGTCGAAGTTGCTGACGGGGACAATGTTATCGGGCCGGCCGACACAGCCGGCCAGCACGAGCACACTCAGGAACAACAGTTTTTTCATGTTTTTCTCCATCTGCTTGAATCAGGATTGTAAGGTCAGGGTAGCAATGCGTGATCGACGATGCGGCGGATCGCGCCACTGGTTTGCATGCGCACGATGGCGGCATTGAATTGCTCGATAAAGTCATCGCGATAAGGGTAGGCGACAGGCCGGCGCGCCGTAAAGCCCAGGTGGCCCTGCTGGCCGGTCAGCTGCGCGGTTTCCTCGATTGCCTGGATCGATGTGCCCGGCGGATTCTCGCGCCGGATGCGCTGCAATTCCCACTGCGCCGACAGGCGGTCGCTGACATAGCAGTCGATGCGCCCGCGCATCAGCTTGAGCAGGTTCGTGCGCGTACCCTTGGCCGGGTCGAGCACGATTTTTTCGGCGCGCAAGGCAGCCATCAGCGCCGCATCGCCGGGCAGAAACCCCGCATTCACGCCGATGTGCAGGCCGCCGTAATCGGCGGGCCACTGCCGCAGTGTGCGTTTCGCCAGCACGTCCTGGCTGCACAGCACTACCAGCTGTTCCATCAGCAGCGGCACGGAATAGCGCACATACGGCCGCTCGCTGCGCCACGAATACGGCGGATACAGGGCAAACGCCTCGCCCGTCTGCAGCATCAGCACGCCCCGTTTCCAGGGCACGGGGCGTAGCTGCACCGCATACTGCGGCATCGCTTGCAGCGCTTCGCGCACGATCTGCGTGTAGATGCCTTTCAGCTGGCCATTCTCGACGTAGGAGTACGGCGGATAATCGTCGTCGCCATAGATCACCACTGGCGTCGGCGCCTCGGCCCGCGCGCTGGCCGCGATGAGCAGGCATAGCGCGGCAGGCAACATGGACATTCTGGGCATGCCCGCAGATTAGCATGGAAGCGCGACAAGCGGTCATCCGTTCGCGCTGTTCGTCCCCAGCATCTCGTCGAGCTGCGCCAGGGTGCTTGAATCCTTCACGACGGCGCGCAGCCACAGGTGCAGCGGCAGCTCGCCCCAGCTGGCGGCCTTGTCTGCCAGGTAGGCAACGGGGCTGTGCGGCTCCGTGCGGCGGAAAAAATCGGCCACCTGGCGCAGCTGGGCCAGCGCCTGCTGGCGCTGCACGATGGCGCCTCCGCTGCTGCCGGCACCCTGGCCGGCGGCGGCCGGCGCATCAGCGAAGTCCGCGCCGGGCGACAGCGGCGCGATGAAATGAATGACGTTTTCCAGCGCTTCGCGCGCGGCGCGAAAACTCGGGCCATCGGCACCGAAACGCGCATCGACGCTGCGTTCGAACGCCAGCAGCGACTGCATGCAGTACTGTGCATCGGCCAGCAAGGCGTCGGAAAAGGCACGCGTATTCCTTTGCCGCGCCGCCTCCATCTGCGCCAGGGTCGCTGCGTCGTCGTGGCGCGTATCGCCCCAGCCCTGCTCCGCTGCGCCCTGCGCCAGGCTGGCCGCCGCGCGCTGGCGCGCCGCATCGAAATCCTGCAGTGAAAACAGGCCATCGGCGCCCTCGGTCAGCGGGATCTGGCGCAGCAATTGCGGCGTGCGCGACAGCAGCCAGAAGACATTGCCGATGCGCTGTTCCTGGTCGCCCTCTTCCGCCGGCGGATACAGGCCTTCCCAATAGCGCTCGCACAGGCCGGCCAGCAGCGCGTAGCCATCGCCCAGGCCACGGAAGTGGCGCGTCTTCGCGTGCGCCTCAGCCAGCCACACGGCCACGCGCAAATCCTTGCTGCGCGCGGCGATCAGCTGTTCGCAGCGCGTCGCCACGAAAGGCCAGTCGGCTTCCTTCAGCGCCGTCACCCACTCGCCCTGGTCCAGGCTCGGGTCATCGTGCTGGCGCGCGCGCGCGATGGCATCGAGCTCCTGGCTGAAGGTGATGTCGTCGCCGCATGGGCTGACGGCGCTGACGGGATGCAGCAACTGCTCCAGGTTGAACATGGCGCTCTCCGGAAGGTGGATTATCGGATCGTGTACTTGAACTGCCCCTGCTTGCCGGCGCTGACGCGTATCGAGGCAATCGGCTCGCCTTCGGCCATGCGCGCCAGCACTGCTTCGGCAATCGCCGGCAGCAGGCTGCCGTTGAGAATCTGATCGACATTGCGCGCGCCCGAATCGACCTCGGTGCAGCGCGCCAGCACGGCGTCGACCAGGCCCGCGTCATGGCTGAACTGCGCCTGGTGGTTGCGCGCGATGCGCGCGCCGATATGCGCCAGTTTCAGCGCGATGATCTCGGCCAGCACCGCGTCGCTCAGGGGATAGAACGGCAGCACCTTCAGGCGCCCCAGCAAGGCCGGCTTGAAATGCGCCACCAGCTGCGGGCGCACCAGTTCTTCCAGCGCGGCCGGCGTGGGCAAGTCTTGCGCCGCCCGGTTCAGGCAAGCGGCCATCATGGCGCCCGAACCCAGGTTCGAGGTGGCGATGATGATGGTGTTGCGAAAATCGACTTCACGCCCTTCCGCATCATCGAGCACGCCCTTGTCGAAGACCTGGAAGAACAATTCGAGCACGTCGGGGTGGGCTTTTTCCGCTTCATCGAGCAGCACCACGCTGTAGGGCTGGCGCCGCACGGCTTCCGTCAGCACGCCGCCTTCGCCATAGCCGACATAGCCGGGAGGCGAGCCTTTCAGGCCGGCCACGCTGTGCGCCTCCTGGTATTCGCTCATGTTGATGGTAATGAGCTTGCGCTCGCCGCCGTACAGCAGGTCGGCCAGCGCCAGCGCCGTTTCCGTCTTGCCCGTGCCGGACGGCCCAGTGAATAAAAATACGGCTTGCGGCTTGTTCGGGTCGTCCAGGCTGGCGCGCGCCGTGCGCACGCGCTGCGCCACCGCCGCGATGACGTGGTCCTGTCCCAGCACCCGTTCGCGCAGCGCGCCGTCCAGGGTCAGCACCGTGCGGATTTCGTCCTTGAGCATTTTCCCCAGCGGGATGCCGGTCCAGCCGGCGACGATGCCGGCCACCACCTGCGCATCGACTTCCAGCGGCGACAGCGGGGTTTCTCCCTGCAGGGCCGCCAGTTCTTCCTTCAGCGCCAGCAGGCGTGCCGCGCCGATCTCGCCCGGCCGCTCGCCGCGCAACTGCGCGCGCAAGTCGCCGATCTGCGCCACCAGCGCCTTTTCACGCTCCCAGCGCTGCGCCAGCGCCGCGACCGCCGCCTGCCCCTCCTCATGCTCGCGCCGCAGCTGCGTCAGGCGCGCGGTGCCAGCTTTGTCGGGCACTTCGCCATCGGCCGCCTCGCGGGCCAGGGCAGCGATTTCCGCGCCGATGCGTTCCTGGCGCCGCTGCGCGTTTTCCAGCTGCGCCGGCGTGGTGCGCTGGCCCAGCGCCACCTTGGCGCAGGCCGTATCGAGCACGCTGATGGCCTTGTCGGGCAGCTGGCGTCCGCTGATGTAGCGGTGCGACAGGCGCACGGCATCGACGATGGCGGCGTCGCGCACGCGGATGCCGAAATGGCGCTCCATCAGCGGCGCCATGGCGCGCAGCATGGCGCAGGCGATGTCCTCACTTGGCTCTTCCACCTTCACCACCT
Organism: Janthinobacterium sp. 64; assembly: GCF_002813325.1. NCBI lineage: Bacteria > Pseudomonadati > Pseudomonadota > Betaproteobacteria > Burkholderiales > Oxalobacteraceae > Janthinobacterium > Janthinobacterium sp. 64. The sequence continues at coordinate 1,958,720 of NZ_PHUG01000001.1, forward strand.
GGAAGCGCCGCGCCAGCGCCGCATCCTTCTCAAAATACTTTTTGTACTCGCTCCAGGTGGTGGCGGCAATGGTGCGCAGGGCGCCGCGCGCCAGCGCCGGTTTCAGCAGATTGGCCGCGTCGTTCTGCCCCGCCTGGCCGCCGGCGCCGATCATGGTGTGTGCCTCGTCGATGAAAAGGATGACGGGGTGCGGGCTTTTCGTCACCTCGTCGATGACGTTTTTCAAGCGGCTTTCGAATTCTCCCTTCACGCTGGCGCCGGCCTGCAGCAAGCCCATGTCGAGCGCGTGGATGTGCGCGCCCTGCAGCACCTCGGGCACGTCGCCCGCCGCGATGCGCAAGGCCAGGCCTTCCACCACGGCCGTCTTGCCCACGCCCGCCTCGCCGGTGAGTATCGGATTGTTCTGGCGCCGGCGCAGCAGGATGTCGACGGCCTGGCGTATCTCGCCCTCGCGGCCGATCACGGGATCGAGCTTGCCGTCGCGCGCCAGTTGCGTCAGGTCGGTGGTGAACTGGTCCAGCGCCGGGGTCTTGCTGGCCAAAGTCGCAAGCGCATCGTCCGGTGTCTCGGAAAGCTGCGGCACGGCCGCGCTTTCCTCTTCGGAGCCGGCCGTCAGCTTGTCCGGATGGTGCTTCAATTGCTCCACGCTGAAGCGGGCGAACAGCTTCGAGCCACGGTACGCGAGCTGCGACAGTTCCGCTTCCGTCAGCAGCGCCAGCAACAGGTGCCGGCTGCGGATGGGTCCCGGCTGCGCCGTGTCGAGCGAAGCGACCAGCCAGGCGTGCTCGAACAGCAGCGGCAAATGGGGAGAGAAGACGGGCGTGCGCGCGCTGCCCGTGCGGAAGCTGCCGATCTCGCGGCGCAGGTCCGCCTCCAGCGCCGTCAGGCTGATTTCGCTGCGCCGCGCGATGGTGACGAAATCGCTGCGCTCCTGTTCCAGCAGCGCCAGGAACAGGTGTTCGATATCGACTTCATACTGCCCCAGTCCCATGCAAATGCTTGCGGCGCGGGTGGCGGCCGTGCGCGACGTGTCATTCAGTTTGGCGATCAAGGTCTTGAGGTTATTGCTCATGCGGCGGCTCCCTTGCGGTTGATCGAATAGCGCAGCGACGACGGCTGCAGCACGGCGTCGAAATTGACCGTCTCGCCACCGGACATCACGGCCAGGGTGCCGCTGATGACGAAGCCGACGCGGTTGATGCTGCCCGCTTCGCGCTCCAGGCGGGCGCGCACATTGCGCAGGCGCGGTTCGTGGCGTTCGATGGCCGCCTTCAGCGCGGCGCAGATCCGGGCGCGGTCTTCGCTGCTGGACAAACACATGCCGGCGAAATCGATCAAGCCATAGTTGACGATGGACGCCGCGCATTCCGGATAGGCGTCGAGCGCGCCGGGCGGCAGGGCCACGCGCGTGTTGAGCAGCTCTTCCAGGTCGCGCGCCACCGCATCCTTCAATTGTTCCAGCGACAGGCGCGCCGCCACGCCGCCCGCCGCACTGCCGTCGCCCATCAGGCGGTCGAACAGGCCGGGTACATAACTGTCCATGCGCTCTCCTGAAAGTCGGCGCGGCGCGCGGGCGAAGATGTCCGCCGCGCGCCGCGCAAGGATGGATCAGGCCACGCGGTTCGCGGCCAGGTCCCAGCCGCCCGAGGTATTGCCGCCGGCGCCGCCCGTCACTTTTTGCTGCGTGTATTTCCACTTCACTTTCGAGAACTTGAAGCCGACGTGTTCACCGAGGATGTCGCCTTCTTCCACGTTCGGCGTGACGGCGCCGATCAAGACATTTTCGATTTCGATTTCAAAGTACTTGACGCGCTCGCCCTGGCCGTCGGCGCGCATGAATTCGAAGCGCGCCTTGGGAATGGTCTTGCCGGCCGAGCAGGTCTGCAGCAGCACCGGCGAGGCCAGGTCGGCCAGCTTGGAGATGACGATGTCCTTGTGCTCGCAGCGTTCGGCCGTATGGCCGCCGCCCGTCGAGGCGGTGGCGGACTTCGGCTGCTCGACGCTCCAGCTGACCGATTTGCACTCGATCCAGTCCTTGTGCTTGTCATCGGTGGACTCGCCCTTGATGCCGTCTATCTGCAGATATACATCGATTGCCATGGTGTGCTCCTCTGGTTGAAAGATGGGTGGATCATGAATTGGTCGACTTCGGCAACTCCGCGACCAGTCGGAGCGAAACGGATAATTCATCGAGCTGGAAGTGCGGCCGCAGGAACGACACGGCGCGGTACACGCCGGGCCGGCCCGGCACTTCATGCACCTGCACGGACGCCTCGCGCAGCGGGAACTGCGCCTTCTGCTCCTGGCTGGCGTTATCGTCGAGCAGCACGTACTGCATCAGCCAGCGGTTCAGAAAATCTTCCACGTTGGAGGCGGCGGCAAAGCTGCCGATCTTGTCGCGCATCATGGCCTTCATGTAGTGGGCGATGCGCGAGACGGCAAAGATGTACTGCAGCTGCGACGACAGCACCGCATTCGCATTGGCCGCGTCGCTGTTGTACTTGCGGCTTTTCTGCGCCGACTGCGCGCCGAAAAACGCCGCATACGCCGTGTTCTTGCAGTGCACCAGCGAGATGAAGCCCAGGTCCGACAATTCCTTTTCCCGGCGGTCGGTGATCGCCACTTCGGCCGGGCATTTCAAGGCCACGTCGCCCTCGTCCGTCTTGAAGGTGTGGGTCGGCAGGTCGTCCACCAGGCCGCCGCCCTCCACGCCACGGATGGCGGCGCACCAGCCGTAATCGGCAAAGGCACGCGTGAGCTTGCTGCCGAACGCATATGCGGCGTTACACCACAGGTATTTGTGATGGTCGCTGCCGTCGACGTCCTCGACAAAATTGAAGCCTTCGACCGTGGTGCCGTCGACGGGATTGAAGGGCAGCCGGCCCAGGAAACGGGGCAAGGTCAGGCCCACGTAGCGCGCATCCTCGGATTCGCGGAAGGCTTTCCATTTCGCGTACTCGATGGTGTCGAATACCTTGGCCAGGTCGCGCGGCTTGCCCAGGTCGCCGTAGCTTTCCAGGCCAAACAGTTCCGGCGCGGCCGAGGCGATGAACGGTGCATGCGCGGCGGCCGCGATGTGCGACATCTGCTCGACGAAATACATGTCTTCCGGCTGGCGCGAAATGGCGAAGTCGCCCAGCAGCGCGGCGAACGGCGCGCCGCCGAAAGTGCCGAATTCCTCTTCATACACCTTCTTGAACATGCTGCTCTGGTCGAACTCCAGCGCGGCCTGGAAATCCTTCACCAGTTCGCGCTTGGTGGCGTTGAACATGCGGATCTGCAGGCGCGTGCCCGTGTCGGAATTGCCGACCAGGTAGCGCAGCCCCGTCCAGCTTTGTTCGAGCTGCTGGAACGGCGCCGCGTGCATGATTTCGCTGAGCTGGACGGAGATCAAACGGTCGATTTCCGCCACGCGCGCATCCAAGGTCGCCGACAGGCTGGTCGACATCAGCACCGTGCCGTCAAGCACCTGCGCCACCAGTTCCGAGATCAGGTCGCGCGCGCGCGCATGCTCGGCGCCGGACTTGGCGACGCGGCTCTGTTCGACGATCTGATCGAGCAAATCGGTCTCGGCCGGGGCATCGGATGCGGATACCGCGAGGACTTCTGGGACTTCTGCCTGGGCGCTCATCTCAATCCTCCTGCGCTGGGAACTGCGGTTTCAGGGTAGCCAGGCTGTCCGTGTTGTTCAGCACTTCCGTCAGCAAGTCTTCCAGCTTGTCGTTGCCGGCCAGTTTGTTGCGCAGGTCGGCCAGCTTGGTGCGCGCCTCGAGCAGCTTGCGCAAGGGATCGACCTGGCGCACCACCGATTCCGGGCGAAAGTCATCCATCGAGCGGAAGTGCAGGTCGACGGCGAACGTGCCGCCCGCCTCGCTGATGCGGTTCGGCACGGTGAAACGGGACACCGGCTCCACGCCGGCCAGCACTTCGTCGAAGTTGTCGCGGTCGATGGCGACGAACTTGCGGTCCTTCAGGCGTTTCTTCTCGCTGTCCGGATTGCCGCCAAAGTCGCCCAGCACGCCGACCACGAAGGGCAGCTCCTTGTTTTCAATCGCGTCGCCAATCTCGACGTCATAGGTCATTTGCACGCGCGGTGCGCGTATCTTTTGCAGGCGTTTTTGCACGCTGTCGGACTTGGGCATGTCGCTTCCTTTGCAAAGGGATGGTGGGGATGCTCGCTTATTTCAGGCCGCTGAACGGGTCGGCCGCGCTGCCTGGCGCTGCCGCGCCTTTCGCCGCCGGCGCGCCGACGCTGGAACTGGAGCTGGCAGCGCGCTTGCCGGCCGCCGGCTGGCGCCTGGCAGGCGGCACCAGCACGTCTTCGCCGATGCTGGCACGCAGCAGCTTGGCCAGCTCCTGCGCTTCCGAGCGCAGCGAACCATTCAGATTGTTTTGCCGCGACAGGTCGGCCAGCGCCTTGCCGGACAGGCGCAAACCGCTGACGGCGACGATGCTGTTGGCGACCTTGTCGTCCGGATCGCGTTCCAGCGCTTCGAGCGCATGGCCGATGGCGTCGCCGTACTGGGCGCGGTCGAACTTCATCTGCGCCATTTGCAGCCACGGCGCCTTGTCGGCCGGGTAGCTGCTGCCGCCGCCCTGAAGCAGGGTCATGGCGCGTTCGTACTGGCCGGCGCGCGCGGCCGCATCGGCCTCGCTCATCACTTGCGCCAGGGTCGGCGCGGCAGGTTTTTTGGGCGCCGGCTGGTCTGGCGTGGCGCAGGCGGCCAGCAGCAAGGCGCTGGCGAGGCAGGCAATACGGGGCAACATGGTGGCTGGCTTCATCGGGCATTCCTTCACGTGGAGGACGCTACCGCTGGGAAAGATGGGCGGCGCCTTGGTGGAGGCCATTATTGATCGCCAATTTTTTTGCCAGATTGAGATTAATCAGCAAAGAAGAAGTTCCACATCACAGCCGCGTACAGCGACATGAAGCCTGATCTGGCGCAGTAATTGTCTTGATCGCGGGCGGATCTTGCGCCAACGCAAGTAGGTCGCCCCTGCATGCGTTTAAATGACTGCAGCACTTTTATTTCCACCCTTCACCTTGCAAAAGATCAGCCATGCCTCCTGACGCCCCGCTCCGCCGCCTGGTCCGCGCCACCGCGCCAATGCTGCTGGTGCTGCAGCCGCTGCTGCTGGCCGGCTGTGCGGGCGGCGCCATCGGCACCCTCGCCAACGCGGCACTGCAAATGGCCGGCGTGGCCAAACCGCCGCCCGAACTGCCGGACGCGCAAAAACCGCCGCGCAACGTCAGCATCCGCCTGCACGCGGCGCAGCGCCTCAACACCGATGCCGAAGGCCAGCCGCTGGCGCTGGTGGCACGCATCTACAAACTGCGCCAGAGCGCCGCCTTCGAGCAGGCGCCCTATGACAGCTTCCTCGACGCGCAGCGCGAAAAGGCCGCGCTGGGCGCCGACCTGATGGAAGTGAAGGAGGTGCTGCTGGTGCCGGGCCAGCGCTACGAAGTGCAGGAAAAAGTCAGCAAGGAAGCGTATTTCATCGGCGTCGTGGCCCTGTTCCGCGCGCCTGCGGCGCAGCGCTGGCGCGCCACCTTTGGCGCCGCCGACGCGGAACGCGGCGGCATCACCGTCGGCCTGCACGCCTGCGCGCTGAGCGTCAGCGGCATGCCCGCGCTGTCGGCCCCGCGCTGCCAGTAGCGTACACAAACACGCCACACATACAAGGAGAAGCGAGATGGGCATGGCAGCGAAAGTCTTGTGGGGAGAGGGCCTGTTCCTGCGGCCGCAGCATTTCCAGCGCCAGGATCAATATCACGAAGCGCGCCTGCATCACACGGCCAGCGCGCTGCATCCCTACCTGTGGGGCGTGGCGCACATGGAATGGGATCTGGCGGCACTGCAGACGGGAACCCTGCGCCTGCAGGCCCTGTCGGCGATCTTCCGCGACGGCGAAGTGTTCGAGGCGCTGGGCGACGGCGCGCCAGGCAGCGATACCCTGCCCCCGCCGGTGGATCTGGAAGCGCTGCCGCCGGCGGTGCAGGAAGTGACGTACTACGCGGCGCTGCCCATCCTCAACCGCGAAGGCATGAATTACACGGCGCAGGCGTCAACGGCAGGCACGCCGGCGGCCACGCGCTTTGCGCATGCCATGCGCGCCACGCCCGACCTGTTTACGGAGTCCGCCGTGGCCGACGTGGCGTACCTGAAAAAGACGGTGCGCCTGATTCCCGACAGCGAGGCGCGCGGCTCCTACGACTGCCTGCCGCTGATCGCCCTGCGGCGCACGGTGTCGGGCGGCTTCGAGCCCGTACCCTCGTTCATGGCGCCCAGCCTGGCGATCGCCGGCGCGCCGCGCCTGCAAGGCGTGCTGGAACACCTGCTCGACGCGCTGCAGGCGAAGGTGAGCGCGCTGCACGGCCACCACCGCGAGCCAAGCCGCAACGTGATCGAATTCCGCTCTGGCGACGTGTCCTCGTTCTGGCTGCTGCACACGGTCAGCACGGCAGCCGCCGCGCTGATGCACTATGTGCGCCATCCGGCCCTGCATCCGGAGCGCCTGTACGAGGCGCTGCTGGGCCTGGCGGGTGGCTTGCTCAGCTACTCCAAGCACTACACCCTGGCCAGCCTGCCCGCCTACGACCACGCGCAGCCGGGCGCCTGCTTCGACGCCATCGACGCGATCATCCGCGAACTGCTCGACACCGTCATCTCGTCGAAGTATTTTTCCATCGCCCTGCTCGAAGACAAGCCGTCGTACTACCTGGGCAAGCTCGATTCGGGCAAGATCGACCAGCACACCACCTTGTACCTGGCCATTCGCGCCGCCATGCCCGCCATCGAGCTGGTCGACGTGGTGCCGCTGCGCGTGAAAGTGGGGGCGCCCGACGACGTGGAAAAATGCGTGCTCACGGCCATGCCCGGCCTCAAATTGTCGCATGCACCGCAAGTGCCGGCGGCCATTCCCGTGCGTCCCGACACCTATTATTTTGCGCTTGAAAACCGCGGCGCGTTGTATGAGCAGATGCTCAAGGCGCAGTCGATTTCCGTCTACGTGCCGGCCGGCATACGCGACCTGCAGCTGGAACTGATCGCGGTGACGGCATGAGCCAGCTCATCGAACGGCGCGCGGCGCCCTCCCTGCTGGGTCCACGCGGTGCCGCCCCTGCAGGCAACAACCGGCATGCGGGCAGCGCCCTGCTGGACCTGATGCACGAAGGCTTTTACATGCTGTTCATGCTGAAGCACGGTTCGGCGCCCGGCGACGAGCAAAGCTTCATGGAGCGCATCACAACCTTTCTCGACGACTTCGAACGCGAAGCGAAAAAGATCCGCGCCGATGGCGATGATATCGAGGCGGCCAAGTATGCATTCTGCGCGGCCGTCGATGAAATCATCCTGGCCTCGCCTTTCACGCTGCGCAAGCAGTGGGAGCGGCGCCCGCTGCAGTTGCTGATCTTTGGCGACCAGCTGGCCGGCGAACACTTTTTCGACCGCCTCGACGCCTTGCGAGGCAAGGGTGCCATGCGCGTGCAGGCGCTACAGGTTTTCCACATGTGTCTATTACTGGGATTCCAGGGCAAGTATGCGATCGACGGCGGCGAAAAACTCAGCTACCTGACGGCGCGCCTGGGCGACGAGATCGCCCACATCAAGGGCAAGAGCCGTGGCTTCGCGCCACGCGCGGAACGCCCCGACCAGGTGGTCAACAAACGCGGCAGCGACGTGCCGCTGTGGGCGCTGTCGAGCTTTTTCGCCCTGCTGGCCATCTGCGCCTACCTGGGCCTGAAAACGCATCTGACGCGCGGCACGCAAACGACCCTGGCCGCGTATGCGGACTTGGTAAAACTGGCACCAAGCCCGGCGCACCTGACCATCACATTACCCTGATCATTGCGCCTGTCCCATTACGCGTGCTTCATTGAGCAATGCGGAACTCGATGCGCCGGTTTCTCGCCCGGCCATCGGCCGTGGCGTTGCTGGCCACGGGGCGGTCCGGACCCTGGCCCGACACCAGCACGGACTCGGCCACGATGCCCTTGCCGGACAGGTAGGTGCGCACGGCTTCGGCGCGCGCCTGGCTCAGGGCCACATTGCTGGCGCGCAGGCCCGTGTCGTCCGTGTGGCCGATCACCTCCACCTTGCGGCCCCGCAGCCTGAGCATGGCGGCCGCCATCTCGTCGAGGATGGCCAGGCCGGCCGGCGTGATCGACGCCTTGCCGCTGTCGAATTCGATGATGCGTTTATCGAGCGCCGCATCGAGCAAGCCCTGCTCGGCCTCGGCCGCCTTGACGCGCAAGCCGTTGTTGACGGTGTAGGTAGGATTGAGGCTGGTGGCGATGTCGCTGGCGATCTGCTGGCGCTGCGCCTCGTTCGCCACTTCGCCGCGCACGCTGACGTTGTTGCCGGCGATGCTGATCTGCCCCCGCGAAATGAGCTTCAGGTTCGGCGCGATCAGTTTTTGCACGTAGGCGTTCCAGTTGGCCGGCACGGCCACGTTGCCGATGGCGATCTGGTCGACCACGCGCTCGGCGCCATACAGTTCGCGCAGGCGGGACAGCACGGCCGCCTTGCCCGCCTCGTCGGCCAGGGTACCCGTGACGAGGATCTGTCCCGGCATCGGCGTCTGGGGCGCCTGCACCTGAACTTGCGCTTGCACGTGGCAGGGAACGGCAGCGGCAAGCAGCAACAGGAAAATGGCAGGAGATTTCATCGCAATCCTTCAGGCAAAGGTGTCGGCAAACATGGCGCAGGCCGAGCGCAGCGACAGCTGCTCCTGCTGCAGGCAGGCGGAAAACTGGCGCAGCGCCGCAGCGTCTCCCAGCTGCTCCTCGACCCAGTCGAGCTGGTCGAACACGATCAGCCGTTCGCTGCCCGCCTGCGGATCGATCAGCGCGCGCAAGCCGTGCGGGTCGGCGCCGCAAAAACCGATCACCAGCACGGGCGCCTCGTCGAGGTGGGAAAAAAACAGCGCCAGTTCGAAATCGGCCTGGCGCAGGAAAGGCGCGATCAGGTGCAGCCAGAAGCTGGCCACCAGCTCGCGCAGCTGTGCCGCGTGCGGCAGCGGCAGCACCAGGCTTTTCTCCAGGCGCGGCAAGCCGCTCTCGCGCACCGGCTGCAGCAGCAGGCCCAGACCCAGCAGCAATTCACGTACCGTCACGGGGAACGCGGGCGAAGCGAGCAGCGTTTGCAGGCCATGCACGGTCTGCGCCTGCAAAAAGGCGGCCAGCCGCGCCGCGTGGCACGGGGCGGCCGGTTCGACTTCGACCACGTTGCCGGCCAGCGCCAGCAGCGCCGGCCCCGGTTCGGCGCTGGTCAAGATGCCTTGCGAGAGCTGCTCCACGCGTTGCCACAGGGGCGCCAGCACCAGCGGGCTGCAAGCGACAAAGGCTTCGGCGTCATCGATTTCCAGCGCGCCCATGGCCATGAAGGGAAAGCGCCGCAGCGACTGGTCGTTGCTCGCTTCCAGGCGTCCGGCGATGGCGCGCCGGCTGCGCGTGCCGACAAAGGCGAAGCGCAGCGGCGGCAAGGCGTCGTAATTGAGCTTCCAGCGCGGTTCCACCGTCAGGGCGTTCATGACCTGCGCCAGCCAGTCGTCGAGCAGCTGCACCAGCGCGTGATTGTCGCAAGCCTTGATGAAATCGCCGCGCGCGGGGATCTTGCCGAAGTAGCCGAGGCGCACCTGCTGCGGCGCGCGCATCATGGCGACACTCCCGCTGCAGCGACAGCAACGGTGGCAATGGCCGGCACGGCTGCTGGAGCGCCGACGATGGTCTCGGGCAGCTGCATGCCGCGAAAGCCCTGCTCCTGCAGCGCCGCAGTTCCGCCCGCACCCGTCGCCGTCGTTTCTGCGCTGCTGGTGATTTTCAGGTCGACCGCCACGGCCACCTCGCCGCGCGCCCAGCGCAGTTCGAACACGCCGCCCTCCTTGCGTTTTTTGCTCGCCGCATCGATCATGCGCTTCAGGCCGAATTGCCCCGGCTCGTTGAACAACTCCACCGTGCGCCCGTCGAAGGTGACGGCCGTGATGCGCGCCCCTTGCATGCCCGATGCGCCTTGCGGGCCGGGATGCACCATGTTCGTCCACTGCGCCGGCGTGTTGCGGTAGCGCAGCTGCTGGCCGTCGATTTCCACCGTGTATTCCAGGGTGCCCGGCGCGGGCGACGGCTGGATCTGGAAGACGGTTTGCGCCGCCGTCGAGGTGGCCGCCACGCCGCCCGCGCCCAGCGGCGCGATCCAGCCTGGAAAGCGCGCCACCACCTGCGGCGACAGGCTGATGCCCATGTCGGCCCAGGTGCGCGGCGCCAGCACGTCGCCGCGCCGCACCACCAAGGGGCCCATCGATGTGGTGACGAATTTCGCCACCAGGCCTTCCGGGCCGAAGAACTGGCCGATTTCCAGATTGCTCGCCTCGATGCGCGCCGTGGGTGCGAACGGATATTTGTTGGCCAGCGATTTCTGGAACGGCTCGTACACTTGCGCCGCCCAGGTCTTGTTGATATCGAGTTCGGCCGGCGCGACGATGACGGCAAAGGTCTGTATCAGCGGGCGCACGAGGATGGGGCGTATCGCCTGCTTTTGCGCGTCGCTCATCCCCGTGAGCATCTGCTCGTCGACCAGCTTCAGGGCGTCGGCCAGCTCGGAACCGCTGCCCTCCAGCGTCTGCTGCATGAACTGGCGCGCACCCGGCCCCGCGTCGCCCTGGTTCTTCAGCAAGTTCAAACGGCTGCGCAGTTTCGACAGCGCTTCCAGGTAGGCGCGCATCAACGTGGCATTGTTGTCCCTGGCCGCCACCAGCTTGCCCACGCCGGCAAATTCACGGCCCACGGGGCCCATGGGTTTATCCAGGCGGGCCGGGTCGAGCTGTGCATTGAGGCCGGGATTGGCCGTCAGCGGCGACGGCGCGCGGCGCAGCACGGTTTCCTTGAACCAGGCGATGATGCCCCGCTCGGCCTTGCGCAATTGTGCATTCTGCAGCGCCGGATTGTCCCACGAGGTTTCATCGTAGATGGTCGTCAGCAGTTTGGCGATCGGCGACGACTGCGGGTCGCCCAGGCGGTTCATCGCCTGCACGGCGCCGTCAAAGCCTTTCAGGTCGGCGACGGCGACGCCCTGCACGAATTTCTGCCACTCGCGCGCATAGTCGGCCTTGTACATGGCCACCAGGTTTTTCTCGATCTGCTCCGGACTGCCTTCCAGCGTCAGGTCGTCGGTGGAGGCGCTTTTCAGCACCCAGTCGGCGCTTTGCAGCTCGCGGTTGGCGGCGTCGCGAAAGGCGCCCTCGACGAACTTTTCCCACGCTTGGCGCGTAAAGGCGCCGGAGACGGCGTAACTGCCCGCCAGCAGCGCCTGATCCTGTTCGCCGACGATGCGCGCCACCGTCATGCCGGGAAAGCGCGTCGAGGCGCGCGCGCGAATGTCGGCATACACGCGCTCGCGCGCCGGCATGCCGCGCACCACGCGGCGCAGGTTTTCGCGCGCCTGGTCGACCAGCGCCAGCTTCTGCTCGATGCGCGGCCAGGACGGATCGCCGATCTGCGCCAGGTAAAACGTCAGCAGCCGTTCGGCGCTGCGTATCATCTGCTCGCGCGGCATGGCGCCCCGGTTGCCCTCCAGCCAGCCGCGCCAGAAACGCGTCAGCTGGTCGTTCAGGTGGCTGCTTTCCGCATGCGATTTATCAGCCAGCATCAGATAGGTTTTCAGCGCGTTGTAGGCGTCTTCCACATTCGTCGCGCTGGCCGCCTGGTACTGGACATTGCGTGGCGCAGAGGATGCGGCGGCCGGCGTCTGCGGCGTGCGCGCCGTGGGCTGCAACTGCTCGGCGCTGGCGTTCATTTCGAACAGCAAGGCTTCCAGCGCACCCGCCACGGGGGCCAGCATGACCTGGCGCGCGCCGGCAAAATACTCTTCGCGCAGCTTGCGCTCAAGCAGTTCACCTTGATACAGGCCCAGGCGCAAGGACCAGGGACGTTGCGTGCGGTACGCTTCCAGCTGCTCGATGCGGTCCTGCAATATTTCAAGCGCTTCGAGACGCGACTGCAAGTCCAGGCGCCGCTCCTGCAGCTTCACCACTTTGTTTAAATCGGCCTCGACATTGGCCACCAGTTGCCGGTTGCCCAGGTAGGACCAGCTCCAGCCGCCCAGGCAGGCGCCCAGCGACACGGTGGCGGCAAAGAACACGGCATATTTGTAGCGCAGCCTGGCGCGGTTGGCATAGTTGGCCACCAGGTGCTTGTCGGCAAAAATCACCTTGCGGAACAGCTCCAGCAGGAAATAGCCATGCTGGCGCCCGCCAGAAGGTGCGGCCGCCGGGGCCGGCGCGAAGGCCAGGTCGAAGCGGCGCGCCACCTGCTGCGAAGAGGCGCTGACGGGCTCGCCCTCCTGCAGCGCGCTGGTAAAGTAAAAGCCGCGGAACACGGGCTGGAACTGGAACGGGTTTTCCTCGAACAGGGTGGCAATAAAAGCGCGCAGGGCCGGCTTGATGGCGGCAAACTCCAGCGGAAAGGTAAATACGCCGGGCGCCATCGTCTTGCGTTGCCGGTGCGCCATGTTGGCCAGGCTCAGCTCCGTCAAGCCATCGTGCAATTCATCGAAACTCTGGTCGAAAAACGCCAGCAGGTCCGCCGTCGGCAGCTTGCGCTGGTAGGGCATGGTGGCGCCCCAGACGCGCTCGCGTTCGCTGCGTTCGGCGTCGGCAAAAAACTCCGTGAAACCGGCGATCAGGTCCGCCTTGGTAAACACGATGTACAGCGGTGCAAACACTTCCAGGCGTTCGATGACGTCCTGCACGCGCTTGCGCAGGCTGCGCGCCAGTTGCATGCCCACGTCGGGGTTGCCTCCCAGTTCGGCAATGCTGACGGCGATGAGGATGCCGTTGACGGGTGCCTTGCGCCGGTATTTTTTCAGCAGGTCGAGAAAGCCGAACCACTCGCCGCGATGCTCGTCGACGACAGAATAACGCCCCGCCGTGTCGAGCACGATGCCATCCGTGGTGAAAAACCAGTCGCAGTTGCGCGTGCCGCCCACGCCTTGCACGACCTTGCCGTCGGCGAAAGGGAATTGCAAGCCAGAATGCAGGATGGCGCTGCTCTTGCCGGCGGCCGGATTGCCGATGATCATGTACCACGGCAATTCGTACAGGGCGGCGGCGCCCGATTTGAGGCCCAGCTTGGACGTCTTGATGGTCTCGATGGCGGCCAGCATGCCCGTGCGCACTGCGTCGAGCTCACCCTGCTGGGCGTTGTTGGCCGTCGAGGCCGAGGCCGCTTGCGCGGCGGCGATCTCGGCTTCGTTGAGGATGGCTTGCCCCAGCGCCTGGGCATTGCGCCGCGCGCGGCGCCGGCGCCACAGCCACAGGCCCAGCCAGGTGACAAAGGCCAGCAACAGCAAGGCCAGGGCCCAGATCAGCGCCACTTCCAGCACCTCGGCGCCCAGATACAGGAACACGGCCAGCGCCACGAAGCCGAGGATGGTCAGTTGGCGGCTGTCGGTGAGGAAATGCCAGATTCGTCGCAGCATGATGAGCCCAAGGTGAGGTCGCAAAGCAAGGCGGATTCGGCCCATGCTGACAGCAATGGGGCGAGCCTTTGTTGACATACGACAAGTACCGGGCGCCAGCGCGCGGCAGGCACCGGCAGGCCATTGACGCTGCGCAAGCAAGCTTGCAGCTGTGAAATTCGAGGCCGCATGCGGCGCTAGAATAGCTGGCGCGGCTTACTTGCCCAGCACTCGCGGTTGCGGCAATTCCGTGTGGCCAAAATCCATCATGGTCCAGCGTCCGCCCCAGCGCAGGCCCACCGATTCGGCCGTCACGCCATATAAACGGTAGCCGCGCATGGCCCAGGCATTTTTTTCAGAAATGATGAGCTTTCCTTCATGCATGAATGCGCAATCGGCCGCCAGGCCATACTGGTGATAGCTTTGAAACGCCCTGGCGTTGGTCACGTTCGGGCCGGCCGCCGCCAGCTGGTCCTGGCGCGCGGGGCTGCGGTAGCCTTCCAGCAAGACCATGTCGTAGCCATGCACGTCCTTCATGATCTTGAAGACCAGCAGCAGGCGCTGCGCGTAGTCGTGGTCGAGCAATTGCCAGTTGCGGCTGGCGCCGCCCAGCAGCGGGCGCAGCTGCGTCACTTCCGCCGTGGAAAACAGCAGCGGCGGCAAGGTTGGCGGCGGCACCAGCTGCTCGCCTTTCAGCAAGTCGCTGACCTGGTCGTTGATGACGTGTTGCCGGTCGGCATAGCCACGCAGGGCGATGCGGTCGCTGGACAACCACGCCAGCAAGGGCGGCACGATGACCAGCACGCTGCCTGCCAGGCTCAGCCAACGATGCCGCAACAGCAGCTGCCAGGCGCGCGCCATGCCCGAGCCCGAGTGCTGCCGCATGCGCTGCCACTGCGCGCCGCTGCCGCCCTTCAGGTGCTGCGCGCGCCGCTGCACGCGCCAGCCCAGGTTGACGAGCGTGTGCAGCACGATGGCGCGGCCGCCGGGAAACAGCAGCAGCCAGCAGGCAAAACAGCCAAGCAGGAAATACATCAGGACCAGGGCGACGAACATGGGGCGCTCCGTGACAGGGGTAGTCTGGGCCGGACAGCAATTTCCCGGCGGTATCGCTAGATCGTAGGCGTCCGCGGCCCGCATGAGCGCGGTTTACATCAAGGTCAGTCGAGTTTGATCCATTGCGGAGGTGATATTTTGTCTCTATTGAAAACTGGGGATGGCCAGGCGCACGGTCCTGACCTGCTGAGCAAGGCCGGCGCGGCTGGCGCGCACAGCGACGGCAAGGGCATCCTGTCGCAGCTCGAACACGGCGTCGCCGCGCCTGCGGCCAGGCCCGCCCTGGGCTGGCGCCCCGGCTGGCGGCACTGGGCCGCTGGCGCGCTGTGCCTGGCGGTGCTGGTCACGGCCATGCTCGCCTATGACACGAGCAGCATGCCGCCGGCGCCCGCCACGGCCGTGACTGTGGCGCCGCCCGCACTGCCGGCGCCAGCCGCACCAGTTGTGCCCGCGCACGCGGCGCAAGCGGCCACCATCGTCAATACGGCGGCCCCGCCCTTGCCTGCGGTCGCTGCCACAACGGCAAGCGCGCGCGCCAGTGCGCCACGCAAGGCAGCACCGCCCGCGCGCCCGCAGGGGCCGAGGCCGGCTACAGCGCCCGGCGACAGCGACGTCGCCTTGCTGACGGCAATGGTGGCCCATGCGCACCGGCAGGAAAGCACGGCAAAGCCCGTGCGCGACGTGGTGCTGCGCAGGCAGGAGCAAGAACAGGAAACGGCGGAACTGTTGCAGCGCTGCAAGCAGCTGGGCCTGATCGAAGGCATGCTGTGCCGCTCGCGCATCTGCTCGGGCCGCTGGGACAGCGATCCTGCCTGTCATTGAGAAACTCAGGTGTTTCGCGGCTGAGTGGCCGCGTCCATGCGACCTTGCAAAAAGCCTTCCATCAGCGCCAGCAATGCCTGCGGCTGCTCCTGGTGCGGTGCATGCCCGCATTGTTCCACCATGGCGGGCACGGCGTTGAGGGCCTGCGCCACGATCGTGTCGACCTGGGCCGCGCTGCCGTACTGGTCCTCGCTGCCCTGCAGCACCAGCGCCGGACATTCGACGGAAGGCAGCAGGTATTCGATGTTCCAGAACTGGAAACCGTAGCTGAGCCAGGTATCCGACCAGGCCTTGAAGATGGATTCCGTCTTGTCGCCATGGTATTTCGCCAGCGCGCGCAGCTTGCCCGCGCTAAACGCCGCGTCCGCCACGCGGATGCCATCGAGCGTGACACCCTCGACAAACACGTGCGCCGCTTCGGTGATGATGCCGCGCAAGCGCGGTGGCTGCTGCGCCGCATAAATGAGGGCGATGCTGCCGCCATCGGAGTGGCCGATGAGAAAATGGTCCTGCCCCGGCAGCAGTGCGGCCAGCACTTGCGGCAACTCGCACAGCGCGTAATCGTGCAAATAATGGAGCTGGCGGCGCGCCGCCAGCGGCGACGATTGCCCATAGCCGTGGCGGTCATACAGCAAGCCGCGGCAGCCCGTCGCCTGGCATAGCTGCGCGGGAAAATCTTTCCACATCGCACAGCAGCCGAGCCCCTCGTGCAGGAATACCAGGCAAGGCTTGGCGGGGTCGCCTTCGATCAATTCGTAATAGATATCGGTTTCGGCACTCAGGTTCAGTATCGGCATGGGCTAGGCTCGCAACGGGTTGCGTATCGACAGGTCGGCTGCGCCTATTGTGCCATTGTCCTGCGCGGCATGCGTGGCGGCCCCATAAAAATAGCCTGCGGGAAAAGATCTTGCCCCTTGCCTGCAAGGTGTTTGCGCCAGCACAAGTTAGCGCCGTTTTTCCCGTGGTCTTGCGCGCTTTTTGCCCGCGCGTTTGCCTAGAATGGCTTACTCCAACAGCATGGAGCAGGCGGCTACCTTATCAGCCAGGACGTGACACTGGCCGTCACGGCAACAGATAGGGCGTCTTGCCACGCGACGTCAGGCGCGGCGTCCAAACTATCGATCAGGAGTACATCATGGAAATGAAAGTAGAACATCGCACCGGCAGCAACCTGGCACTGGAAGAAACCGATGCGCCGATGGAGCAGGAAGGCAAGAGTGCAAAAGGCGCGGCAGCACAGGATCTGAATTTGAGCGCCGCCGCCTTCACCACCTATTACACGTGGACGGCCAATGGCGTGCATCCTTCGGTCAACTTCGCCAATGCCAACGTGAAGGCCAATTCGCGCGTATTGCTCAACATCAGCGAGTACGGCGCGACGCCCCAGGACCGTTTCATCGGCGCCGCCCGCATGGCCGTGTACAACATCGCGCCATACAACGGTGGCTTCCGTGCCTGGGTGGATATCTCATGGGGCAGCCCGCTCAAGGTGCGTTTCGACGTGTTTGTCGATCCCTGATCCGGGAACACTAAGCATGCCCCTGCTACCGGCAGACCGGCACCGCGCATGTCGCTAAGACACTGATGGAAGGGCAAGCGTGAACGGGAAACCGTGCGCGCAAAACAAAAGGGCCACGTGTTGCCACGTGGCCCTTTGCTACTGCTTGTTCTGGCTCCCCGACCTGGACTCGAACCAGGGACCTGCGGATTAACAGTCCGTCGCTCTACCAACTGAGCTATCAGGGAAAGGAGGCCGAATTATATACGTCAAAATTTCTCATGTCCAGTTTCAATCTGCATGGCCAGCAAAATGCGCCGCCAGGGAACTAAGTAACCCCCAATAAATTATTGTGATTTCTGACTTCCATAACCGGCGCTCTGCGGCGTTGCCCGCTGCTAGCAGTGCTCGCACTGCGTCGCAGCGGGCGCCTTGCATAGCATCCGGTTCTGTTCGTCATAAATTCACAATAATTTCCTGAGGATTACTTAGCCTTGCCAAGTGGCTGCGTCCGTCTGCGCGGCGCCACGCAAGATAGTAGAATAGCCAGGCCTTGCCGACACGCAAGGCACTAACGGCATGACGGCAGCGGGGCGTCGACCACCACGCTGCCGGCATGCGCTTGCAAGGCTCATCCTTGCCCCTGGCTGACTGCTCTCACCCGACATGACAGAATCAAGCGCATCCCTGGTGGACAAGCCCGGCAGCGGCGACAGCTCGGCGGAAATTGCCGAGCATATGGCGGCGGCCATCGTGGCGCGCCAATTGCCGCCCGGTACGCGGCTGCGCGAAGAGGCGCTGTGCCGGCTGTATGGCGTCAGCCGCACCAAGATCCGCGCCGCCCTGCTGATCCTGTCCAAAGACAAACTCATACGCATGGTGCCCGACAAGGGCGCCTTCGTCAGCCAGCCCACGGAAGCGGAAGCGCGCGACATCTTTGCCGCGCGGCGCGTCATCGAGGCGGCCCTGGCGCGCGAATTCGTCGCGCGGGCCAAGCCTGCCGACTACCGCATGCTGGAGCGGCACCTGAAAGCGGAGCGCCTGGCGCTGGCACAGGCGACGCCGCTGCGCTCGCAACTGCTGGGCGACTTCCACGTCTTGCTGGCCGACATCGCCGGCAACGCCGTGCTGCGCGATATCGTGCGCGAACTGGTGGGGCGCAGCTCGCTGATCACCATGCTGTACCAGTCCGGCCACGCTGCCGCCTGCTCGTACGACGAACACGGCCGTTTTCTTGAGGCAGCGCGCAGCGGTGACGCGGACCTGGCGGCGCGCCTGATGGTCGAGCACCTGGCGCATGTGGAAGCGGCCTTGCGCTTCGATGGCAGCGCCGGCGACGCCAAAAAAGATCTGGTGGCGGCACTGCTGATGTAAGCGGCGCCATCATCAAAAAAGGCCGCCCCTGCGGATGCACGGGCGGCCTTGTCATTGCGGCGGCAAACGCGCTATTCGCCCACGCTACTCACCCAGGTAGATAAACTTGAACAGGAAGATGGCGGCGATGATGTAAGCCACCACGGATACCTGCTTGCCCTTGCCCGTCAACAGCTTCAATACGGCATAGGTGATGAAGCCGAACGCGACGCCGCTGGCCACGGAATACGTGAATGGCATCATCAAGGCCGTGATGGCGGCAGGAATGCTTTCCGTGCTGTCATCCCAGTCGATGAAGGTCAGTTCGCGCAGCATCAGGCACGCCACGTACAGCAGCGCGGGCGCCGTCGCGTACGGCGGCACCGTGTGCGCCAGAGGGGCGAAGAACAGGCTACCCAGGAACAGCAGCGCGACGGCCACGGCCGTCAAGCCCGTGCGGCCACCCGCTTGCACGCCGGCCGCGCTTTCCACGAAAGCCGTGGTGCTGGACGTGCCCAGGCAGGCGCCGGCGGCGATCGCCGTGCTGTCGGCCAGCAAGGCCTTGTTCATGCGTTCCATCTTGCCGTCTTTCAGCAGGCCGGCGCGGTTGGCCACGCCCATCAGGGTGCCCGTCGCATCGAACAATTCCACCAGGAAAAACACCAGCACCACGTTGACGATGCCGATCGACAGCGCGCCCATGATGTCGAGCTTGAACAGGGTCGGCTCGATGGCGGGCGGCGCCGAAACGATGCCGTTGAACTGGTTGCCGCCAAAGAAGAAGCTGGCAATCGTGATGGTGAGGATGCCGATCAGGATGGCGCCCGGCACTTTCAGGCGGTCCAGCGCGACGATGATGAAGAAACCGAGGATGGCCAGGATGGGCGCCGCCTGGTGCAAGTCGCCCAGCGCGATGATGGTGGCGGGGTTCGATACCACGATACCGGCGCTTTTCAGCGAAATGATGGCCAGGAACAAGCCGATACCCACCGTGATGGCCGTGCGCAGCGCCGGCGGGATGCTGTTGATGATCATCTCGCGCACCTTGAACAGGCTGACCAGGATGAACAGGCAGCCGGAAATGAAAACGGCGCCCAGCGCCACTTCCCAGCTCATGCCCATGCCCTTGACCACCGTGTACGAGAAATACGCATTCAAGCCCATGCCCGGCGCCAGCGCGATCGGATAGTTCGCGTACAAGCCCATGATCAGGGTGCCGATGGCGGCCGCCAGGCAGGTGGCGACAAAGACGGAATCCTTCGGCATGCCGGCGTCGCCCAGGATGGACGGGTTGACGAAGATGATGTAGGCCATCGTCAGGAATGTGGTCAGGCCGGCCAGCAGCTCCGTGCGCACATTGGTTCCGTTGTCCTTCAGTTTGAAATAGCGTTCCAGGAACTGCATGATTAACCCCTTGTTTTTGTAAAACCGCACGCCAGGTCTTGGCCTAGCGCATTTTTCTTGCAACTATTTACTTGGTCGCTGCGTCGGCCGGCTTGAAGGCCCACCAGCGGCTGCCCGCAAAATTCCAGACCAGCCCGATACCGGTCGCCAGCACCTGCGCCAGCCAGTAATACCAGCCCAGCTGGTGTACCAGCAGCCACATCAGGCCCGTATTGATGCACCAGCCGATGCCCAGCAAGGTGAAATACTTGGACGCCGCCTCGCCGTGGCCCTTGTCACTCTTGAACGTGAAAAAGTAATTAAGAATGTAGTTGACGACGGAACCGAGGATGTAGCCGATGCCGGACGCGGCGGCGGCGCTGATGCCGGCCCATTCCACGCCGCCCCACAGCACGCTGTATTGCACGGCCGTGCCGGAAGCGCCGACGGCGGCGAAACGCAAAAATTGCTGATGCAGGGAATGGGACATTGTCAATTTTCAAATGAGCGAAAGCAGGATCGGACCAGAATAAAAAATGGCTACGATTGCTCGTAACCATTTTTCAGCCTGCATTTTACTGCAAGTTGCGCCCAACGTTCATATTCGCCGCCGATACTCCACGGCTCCGACGCCTATTTCTTGACTTGGCGGCGCCGGCGCAGCCACACCAACAGCGCGATCAGCAGCAAGAGGCCCACGATGCCGCCCGGCAGCATGAACGGCTGCGCCCGCGCAAGCACGGGTTTTTCGCCGCCGCTGCGCGCCTGCGCCACATACGCCGCGGTGACGGACACGTCCGGGTTGCCGTACTGTTTCAATACGTAATTGGCGATCGACGCGATCTGCTCGTCCGTCAACGGTTGCACGTACGAGCGCTGGTCGAAACGGGGCATGAATGCTTCGTGCTCCTCTCCTTCGATCTTGCGCTCGACGCCAAACAAAATGGCCGATACCAGATTGGCCGGCGTGTTGCCGCCCGTTGCCGTGTTGTTGAACAGGGCGGGATAGCTTTGTCCCGTGCTGCCGGCGCCGCTGGCCGAATGGCAACTGGCGCAGTAGCCGGAAAACAGCACGGCGCCGCTGTTGAGCGAATGGTGCTCGGTGGAACTGGCCATGCCGCGCAGCAGCGATTCTTCGCTGGCGGCGCTGCCGTAACTGAAAGCTGCCTTGCTCTGCCCCGGCGCGCGTACGGCCGGCACCGTGCGCAGCCAGGCCACGATGGCGGCCACGTCGTCGTCGCGCAAAAATTGCAAGCTGTTCTGGATGGCTTCGGCCATGCCGCCCGCCGCCTGTCCCTTGCCTTCCACGTGACCTGTTTTGAGGTAGGCGGCGATTTCCGCATCCGTCCAGGCGCCGATACCGCTGACCTTGTCAGACGTGATGTTCGGCGCATGCCAGGAACCGAGCGACGCGCCGGCCAGCGTCTGGCTGCCGATTTCCGCCATCAGCGCATTGCGCGACGTGTGGCAGGCGCTGCAGTGCGCCAGGCCTTCGGCCAAATAAGCGCCGCGGTTGATCTGCGCGCTCTTTGCCGGATCGGGCACGAAGCGTTTATTGTCGAGGAACAAGGTGTTCCAGCCCAGCATGGACAGACGCACATTGAACGGGAATGGCAGGGCCGTCTGGCGCGCCGGTTCATCGACGGGCTGGACGGCCTGCATGAAGTAGTAATACAGGTCGCCTACGTCCGCATCCGTCAGCATCGCATAGCTGGTGTAGGGCATGGCCGGGTACAGGTGGCTGCCATCGGCGCGCACGCCTTCGCGCAGCGCGCGCGCAAAGTCCGCTTCCGTGTAATGCCCGATGCCGCCTGTTTTCGATGGCGTGATGTTCGTCGCGTAGATCGTGCCCAGCGGCGAGTCGATGGCGTAGCCGCCCGCATACGGCTTGCCGCCCGCAGCCGTATGGCACGCCATGCAGTCGGCGGCGATGGCCAGATAGCGGCCCCGCTCCAGCCGTGCATCGGGCTTGGCGGCCACGGGGGCGGCCGGACGGTCCGGCGTCAGGGTGACGGGCGGAACAGGTGGCATCGGTGGCACAGCGTGCGCCGCCAGCTGCAAGCCGGCCGCCAGGGTCAGCGTCAGCAAGAGGCGGCGCATCATGCGGCCTCCCTTGCCAGAGTCCGGGCGATGTCGTCGGCCGCGCGCAAACCGAGCGCGGCCATGCTGAGGGTCGTGTTGACGACGCTGGCCGACGGCATGGCGCCGCCGCCCGGCAGCCACAAATTGGCGTGATCGTGCGCGCGGCAATTGCCGTCAACCACGGAGTCAAGACGATTCGACCCCATGATGACGCCGCCCATGATGTGGTTGTTCGCGTTCAGGCTGTCGGTGATATGGAATTCCACGGCGCCGAACAGCTTGCCGATGTGCTTGAGCTGCGCATGCGCGGCCTTCGCGCCATCGCGCACGTAATCGCCCACGTCATAGTAAATGTCGGGACAGGCCAGGCCCAGCGGGTCCTTGCGCGTCTTGCTCAAGGTCAGACGGTTGTGCGCTTCGGGCAGCGGTTCCAGGCTGATCGACAAGTCCACGCCAAACGCGGCGCGGCGGCGGATTTCATCGTCGAGATCCTTGCCCACCAGGCCCAGCTTCAAGGATTGCTGCGTGGCAGGTCCGACCCTGGTGATGTTATTCAGGATCATCTTGTTGGCCGAATACTGGCCACGGAAGGTGCCGTCGCGCGGCCCCACCAGGCAGCTGCTCTGCGCCGGACCGCGGCCCGTCCAGATCGGTTCATTGGCGAGGAAGGTACAGTGGAAACCGGAATGGTCCATCATGTTGCGGCCGACCTGGTCCGAACTGTTGGCGATGCCGTTCGGGTTGTTCTTGTTCGCCGCCAGCAAGAGCAAACGCGGCGTTTCGATGCCATTGCAGGCAATCACGAAGGCCTTGCCGGTCGCCATGTGCGACTGTTTCTTGGCGTCGTACCAATGCACGGCGGTGACTCTGTTGTTGTGGTCCGTGTCGATGCGGTAGACGACGGCCTCGGCCAGCACGCCCACCCCTTTCAGCTCGGCCCGCTCCACGTGGTGGATGCCGTTGTACATGGCGCCGATGGGGCAGATCGGCTGGCAATTGTTGTTGCCGCAGCAGGTGGGACGGCCCTGCCATGGGCGCGTCGAGCGGCCTTGCGGGATCGGTACGGAGCGGTAGCCGTGCGGGTTGACGACTTCGGCGAAGCGCTTGTCGCCATAGCCCCAGGGCACCATGTCCATCGGATACGGTTTGCTGCGCTCGCTCGGCGACTGCTGCGCCGGATCGTTGGGGCCGGCCACGCCCATTTCCTGCTCGGCGCGGCAATAGTACGGTTCCAGCTCATCGTAGGAAATGGCCCAGTCGCGCCCTACCCCGTAATCGCTCTTCATGCGCATGTCGGTCGGCAAATGGCGCCAGCACGATGCGGCCCAGTGCCAGGTCGTGCCGCCCACCGTGCGCAGATAGCCCTGCTGGAAACTGCTGCCGTTGGGGCCGGACACTTCCACATAGTTATTCTTCGGGAAATACAGGGGCGCGGGCGCGTTTTCCGCTTGGGGATACAGGCCCTGGAAGTCGGAGCCGACGCGGTTTTCGAACGGCATGTTGCGCCAGTTTTCCACGGCTTGCCCGCGCTCGATGCGCAAGCCCGCTTCCAGCATGATCACGGAATGGCCTTGGGCGGCCAGCTGGTCGGCCATCATGGCGCCCACGACGCCCGTGCCGACGATGACGACATCGGCGACGACGTCGCCATTACTCTTGAATTGGGGTGATTTCATTTTGCTTGCTTGCCTTTAGTTTCAGGGGTGCCGGTGGTGGCCGGGGCCGGCACGGGTTTCGCTTCCACGGGTGCGGAAACGCGCACGGCCGGCGGCGCCTTCAGCCACCACAGGGGGCCGTAGTTGCAATAGGTGGGCACGACCTGGCCATCGGCCACCGTGCGGTACATCAAGGCCTCGGCGTAGGCAACGACGATGGACTTCGTGCCCTGCGCCGCGTTGCCGGCGACGGTGCCCGTGTACCAGGCGGCAACGATGGCCAGCGCCAGCTCGCGCAGACTCGCATCCGCGGCGCTGGCCGCCGCCAGCAAGGCTTTCGCTTCCTGGCCCGTGACGAGCAGCGCGCCCAGCTGCGGCAAGCGCTCGGCAAAGCCGGGCACGTTGCTGCGCATGGCTTGCTCGATGCGCGCCGCCGTCGCGGCGGACAAATCGCGGTGGCCCGTGATGGTTTGCGACAAGGTATAGAACAGCATGGTGGCGGGCACCACGCCGGGCGCCGGCGCGCTGGCCGGCGCCGGCATGGCGGCCGACAGGGGATTGCTCCAGAAACCGGCCTGCGCCAGCAAGGCGGCCAGGCCGATCAAGGCGTGGCGGCGGCTGATACGGGGAAGGGATGACACGGATGTTGCAGATGGATCGCTGCCTGGATGGTTCATGAGACTCCCGCAAGACTTGTTGTTTTGTTGACTTGGATGATTGCGCCACATTGCATTTGCGCATATATGGAACCGGTTCCATAATTATCCTACAGAACTGAATTGTTTGCTGATGGAGTATGACTAGCGCAACAGGTGCGGGCGATTACTTAGCTGACGTCCACGCCGGCACGCTGTAACAGCAACTCATTGCGTTTCGAGAGGTGCACCACTTGCAGATGTTTACCCACCTTCTCGTAGCGCTCGTACAAGCGCTCCAATGCCGCTATCGCGGAATGGTCAGCCATGTGCAAGTGGCGGCAGTCGAGCACCACGCGCGCCGGGTCTGTCGAGGGTGCGAACAAATCCAGGAAGTGGGCTGTCGATGCGAAGAACAGCGTGCCATGAGGGCGATACGTTCTCAGACCAGTTTCTGTGTCGTCGATGTCGGCGCGGACGTCCAGTGCATGCTGCCATGCGAAGGCGAGCGCGGCAATAACAATGCCGCACAGGACAGCCGTCGCCAGGTCGGTGAAAACGGTAATGATGGTCACGGCGACAATCACCAGCGCATCCTGCGGCGGGACCTTGCCGAGCACCCGTAGCGAGCCCCAGGCGAACGTTTCGTGCGCAACGACGAACATGACGCCGACCAGCGCCGCAAGCGGGATTTGTGCGATCAGCGGCGACAGGAACAGAATGAACAACAGGATCATGATGCCGCTCGTGACGCCGGAAAGGCGCGAACGGCCGCCGGAGCTCAAGTTGATCATGGTCTGGCCGATCATGGCGCAACCGCCCATGCCGCCAAACAGACCGGAGACAACATTGGAGGCGCCGAGGGCGATGCATTCACGGTTCGGTTGGCCCCGCGTTCCCGTTATCTCATCGGTGAGATTGAACGTCAGCAGCGTTTCAAGCAGGCCGACCATGGCCATCAAGGATGCGTAGGGCAGGATGATCTGCAGCGTTTCCAGGCTCAGTGGCACAGTGGGAAAATGCAGGACCGGCAAGCCACCGGCCATATGCGCCAGGTCACCCAAGGTGCGGGTAGGCAAGTTCAAACCGTAACTGAGCAGCCCGACACCGAGAATGGCGACGAGCGCCGGCGGCACCGCTTTGGTGAAACGCGGCAGCACATAAACGATGGCCATCGTCAACGCGACCAGGCCGCACATGATCAGCAAAGGCGTTCCCTGCAGCCATTGATCGCCTTGCGGCGTTGCATGCCGAAAGTGCTCCAGTTGCGCCATCGCAATGATAATGGCCAGTCCGTTCACGAAACCCAGCATCACTGGATGCGGCACCATGCGGATCAGCTTGCCCAGGCGAAGCAGGCCAAAAAGGGCCATCAAGATACCGCTGAGAACAACCGTCGCCAGCAGATACTGCACGCCATGCCGGGCGACGAGTGCCACGATCACCACCGCCATCGAACCGGCGGCGCCGGAAATCATGCCGGGTCGGCCACCGAAGATAGCCGTCATCGCGCAGATGATGAAGGCGCCGTACAGCCCCATCAGCGGGTTGACTTGGGCGACCAAGGCAAAGGCGATGCACTCGGGCACCAGCGCGAACGACGATGTCAGGCCGGCGAGCACGTTTTTTTGTATGTTCGAGAACCATTCTTCCCGAAAGGTATTACTTAACATTGGTGTCTATCCGAAGTCGCAACGTACGTGGCCTTGGGGCCGTGCACAGTCGTTTATTGAGCGGCTGCTCTCAAGCAAAGCTCCGCGCAGCATGGCGTGACACGCCCCCCAGGACGGCAGATGCCATGACATTCAATAAACAGTGAAATGTTTGCGCGATATGCAACGATTACGCGCCCCCATGCCCAAGAACCTCCGAACAGGAAGCCGTGTTGAACGGTTGGAAATTCGTCAGCAGTTACAGGGGTGTAGTGAAATGAAGTAAATCAACAACTCAGGCTATCTTGCTTATCCTGTTGAGATTATACAAGATTGCGCGAAATCCGCCGCCGGACAGTTTTTCGGAGCATGCAGCGTCACGCATGCACCCGGAATCAAGCGCTGGCGACATGGGCGTTTCACGCCCCCCCTGCCCCTGAAACGCAAAAAAGCCCAACCGGTCAAGGCTGGGCTTTCTGCTGCTACGTGTTCTGGCTCCCCGACCTGGACTCGAACCAGGGACCTGCGGATTAACAGTCCGTCGCTCTACCAACTGAGCTATCAGGGAAAAGAGGCCGCATTTTATAGGGTAAATTTTGCGATGTCCAGATCTCCCCCGGAAAAAGGTGTCTTTTCCGGCCTCACCTTGCCCGGCGGTCAGCCCGCATGCTCTTGCGGGTAGTAGTCAAATACCAGCACGCGACCCAGCCATGGCTTGAGCTGTTCGACAAAGGCCAGGTGGGCCGGATGGGTCAGATACACGTCGCGCGCGCCGGCATCGTCAAAGGTCAGGGTAAAGCAATCGGTAAAGCCATCATCAAGGCCTTCCGGGCTGACGTTCGGCCCCCATTCAAATTGCCGCACGCCAGGAATGCGGTGTTTCAGCTGGGAAAACTCGTAGACGAGTTCGGCATGCCTGGCGGAGGTGATGCCATCGAGGAAGTCGCACAAAACGATATGGCGCAAGGCGGAGGTACAAGTCATGGGAAGGGGCTCCTGAAGTGATGCATTCAGGATAGCGCAAAACGCGATCAGGCACAGGCCAGCCCTGCTGACGGCGCCGGAAAACAAAAAAGGCCATGTTTTTCAACATGGCCTTCCGAATTCTGGCTCCCCGACCTGGACTCGAACCAGGGACCTGCGGATTAACAGTCCGTCGCTCTACCAACTGAGCTATCAGGGAAAAGAGGCCGTATTATATAGGCCAAACCTGAGGCTGTCCAGATTTCCATAGGGGAAATCTTATCTTGCTCATCTGGCCCCAAGCTACGTGCCGGCGGCGCAAAAACAAAAAAGGCCACGTTTTTCAACGTGGCCTTTCGAATTCTGGCTCCCCGACCTGGACTCGAACCAGGGACCTGCGGATTAACAGTCCGTCGCTCTACCAACTGAGCTATCAGGGAAAAGAGGCAATATTATATGTCGGTTGTTTCGTATTTGCAAGACTCATACTGCATCTCGAAAAACACGGCCTTCGCCGACTTTCCACTGCCATCAGCGCCACACTTGCATGCAGCGCCGAAGAAGCAAGATCTTAAAGCACTTTGGCGATCGCGTCAATGACGATGTCGATATTGCGCGAATTCAATGCTGCCACGCAGATACGGCCCGTGTCGACGGCGTAGATCGATTGCTCGCGCAAGGTCGCCACCTGCTCCTTGGTGAGGCCCGAATACGAGAACATGCCGATTTGCTGGCGCACGAATTCGAAGTCGTGGCCTGGCGCCTTGGCTTTCAGTTTTTCCACGAAGGCATTGCGCATTTCGCGGATGCGCACGCGCATGCCGGCCAGTTCCTCTTCCCACAGCTGGCGCAGTTCCGGCGTGGCCAGGACGGTGGCGACCACCTTGCCGCCGTGCACTGGCGGGTTCGAGTAGTTGGTGCGCACGACGCGTTTCAACTGAGACAACAGACGGGCCGCTTCATCGGCGCTCGATGCGACGACGCTCAGGGCGCCCACGCGCTCGCCGTACAGCGAGAACGATTTCGAGAACGAGTTCGATACCAGCAGCGGGCCGCCCGCGTCGGCGAAGCGGCGCACCACGGCGCCGTCTTCGGCGATGCCGTTGGCAAAGCCTTGATACGCCATGTCCAGGAACGGCACCAGGCCGCGCGAGGTCACCACGCTGATGATCTGATCCCACTGGGCCACGCTCAGGTCGGCGCCGGTCGGGTTGTGGCAGCAGGCGTGCAGCACGACGATGGAGCCGGCTGGCATGGCGTTCAGGCTGGCCAGCATGCCGTCGAAGTTCACGCCATGGGTGGCGGCATCGTAGTAGGCGTAGTTGTTCACGACGAAACCGGCGTTCTCGAACAGCGCGCGGTGGTTTTCCCAGCTTGGGTCGCTGATGTAGACTTGCGCACCCGGCGCGAAGCGCTGCAGGAAGTCGGCGCCGATCTTCAGTGCACCCGTGCCGCCGATGGCTTGCACGGTCACGGCGCGGCGCTCTTGAATAACGGCGCTATCGGCGCCAAATACGAGTTCTTGCACCGCCTTGTCGTAGGCAGCGAGGCCTTCGATCGGCAGATAGGTGCGTGGCGCCGCCTGTTCGATCAGGATGGCTTCCGCCTTGCGTACGCAAGCTAACAGAGGCACTTTACCGTTGTCGTCATAATAGACGCCAACGCCCAGATTGATTTTGGCGGGATTCTGGTCCGCGTTAAATGCTTCGGTGATGCCCAGGATCGGGTCGCGTGGGGCCATCTCGATGGCGCTAAACAGACTGGCAGAAACAGTTGGGTTCGTCATGATAAGATTGGATTCGATTGGAAGCAGGTTCACAGCGGAGTTGTAGACAGCGCCCCAAAATACAACGCCAGGGCCGCCAGCAGAGCACTATTCTAACAAAGGTCTGATTCACATGCCCGAATTATCTACCGCCAGCGAGGCGGAAAGCGCAATTATCTCTTTCCCGGACTCCCCCTTCAAGCTGCACCAGCCCTTCCCTCCGGCCGGCGACCAGCCCACGGCGATCGCCCAGTTATCCGAAGGCGTTGCCGATGGCCTGGCCTTCCAGACCCTGCTGGGCGTGACCGGCTCGGGCAAGACCTATACCATGGCCAACGTCATCGCGCGCATGGGCCGGCCCGCCATCGTCTTCGCGCCGAACAAGACGCTGGCCGCGCAGCTGTACAGCGAGTTCCGCGACTTTTTCCCGCAAAACGCGGTCGAATACTTCGTCAGCTACTACGATTACTACCAGCCCGAAGCCTACGTGCCGCAGCGCGACCTGTTCATCGAAAAGGACTCGTCGATCAACGAGCATATCGAGCAGATGCGTTTGTCGTGCACCAAGTCGCTGATGGAACGGCGCGACGTCATCATCGTCGCCACCGTCTCGGCCATCTACGGTATCGGTAATCCCAACGAATACCACCAGATGATCCTGACGTTGCGCGTAAAAGACAGAGTCAGCCAGCGCGACGTCATCGCGCGCCTGATCCAGATGCAGTACACGCGCAACGAGGTCGACTTCGGCCGCGGCACCTTCCGCGTGCGCGGCGATACCATCGACATCTTCCCCGCCGAGCATGCGGAACTGGCCGTGCGCCTGGAAATGTTCGACGACGAGATCGAATCGATCCAGCTGTTCGACCCGCTGACGGGCAGAGTGCGGCAAAAAATCCCCCGCTTCACCGTGTACCCGGGTTCGCACTACGTGACGCCCCGCTCCACCGTGCTGCGCGCCGTGGAAACCATCAAGGACGAGCTGCGCGAACGCCTCGAATTCTTCCGCAAGGAAAACAAACTGATCGAAGAACAGCGGATCGAGCAGCGCACGCGCTTCGACCTGGAAATGATGGCGGAAATCGGTTTCACCAAGGGCATCGAGAACTATTCGCGCCACCTGTCCGGCGCGCTGCCGGGCGAACCGCCGCCGACCCTGGTCGACTATCTGCCTGCCGACGCGCTGATGTTCCTCGACGAGTCGCACGTGCTGACGGGCCAGCTGAGCGCCATGTACAACGGCGACCGTTCGCGCAAGACCAACCTGGTCGACTACGGCTTCCGCCTGCCGTCGGCGCTCGACAACCGCCCCTTGAAATTCGAGGAATTCGAACAGAAGATGCGCCAGACGGTGTTCGTCTCGGCCACGCCGGGCGACTACGAAAAAAACCATTCCGACCAGGTGGTCGAACAGGTGGTGCGCCCCACGGGCCTGGTCGACCCGCAGATCATCGTGCGCCCCGCCAGCACGCAGGTGGACGACCTGATGTCGGAAATCGTCGAGCGCATCAAGAAAGATGAGCGCGTGCTGGTCACCACGCTCACCAAGCGCATGTCGGAGCAATTGACGGAATACCTGGGCGACCATGGCATCAAGGTGCGCTACCTGCACAGCGATATCGAGACGGTGGAGCGCGTGGAAATCCTGCGCGACCTGCGCCTGGGCACCTTCGACGTGCTGGTGGGGATCAACCTGCTGCGCGAGGGCCTGGACTTGCCGGAAGTGTCCCTGGTCGCCATCCTCGACGCGGACAAGGAAGGCTTTTTGCGCTCCGAGCGCAGCCTGATCCAGACCATCGGCCGCGCCGCGCGTAACCTGAACGGCACGGCGATTCTGTACGGCGACCGCATCACCGATTCCATGCGCCGCGCCATCGACGAGACGGAACGCCGCCGCGCCAAGCAGATCGCCTTCAATACGGCCAACAACATCATCCCGATCGGCGTGAAAAAATCGATCCGCGAAATGATCGATGGCGTCTACAGCCCGCAGGAAGCGCGCGACAACCTGCAAGTAGCACAGGAAGCGGCGAAGTTCGAAGCCATGAGCGAAAAACAGGTCAGCAAGGAAATCAAGCGCCTGGAAAAACTGATGCTCGACCACGCCAAGAACCTGGAGTTCGAAAAGGCCGCGCAGGTGCGCGACCAGCTGCACATCCTCAAGCAGCAGCTGTTCGGCGCGCCTGGCACGGACAATGTGGCGTCAATCCTTGGAAAATGAATACCACGCCTTGCGTAGGTCGGATTAGGCCCTGCGGGCCGTAATCCGACAACATTGTTGGCGCTGGTGGTGGCGTCGGATTACGCGCGGAGCGCTAATCCGACCTACGCGACGACCCCACATTTCACCGCCCCTGAACAAACGCCGTCACCGCGTCGACCAGCGCGGGCGCCAGCGGCAGCGCTGGATCGCCATACGACGGCATCTGCTGCGCCAGATCGCCACTGGCCATTTTCAGGACATGGTTCATGCCAGGCACGATCACCAGCCTGGCCGATGGCGCGGCGGCCGACAAGGCCTTCGCATCGGCCACCGACACCTGCAAATCGGTCGCCCCCTGCAGTATCAAGACGGGCATGCGCAAGGCGGCCACCGCCGCGCGCGGATCGACCTGCATCGATGACATCAGATACGGCTGCACCGAAGGCCGGTACAGTGCCAGCAAGGCTGGCGGTACATCGCTGGCCTCTTCGCCGCGTTTGAGCGCCAGCAGGATGCGCTCATTTTGCGCGTAAAGCTCTGGCGGCAGGCGCGGCTTCAATTGCGCGCGCAAGACGTCATCGAGCGCGCTGCCCGCACCGGCGATCAATATGCAACCATCGGCCTGCGCCTGCCGGCAAGCGACCATCGCGATCAACGCGCCCTCGCTATGCCCGGCCATCATCACCTTCGCAAAGCGCGGATCGGCACGCAGTTGCCGCAGCCACGCCGAGGCGTCATCGATATAGTCGTCCAGCCGCAGGTCGGCCTCGCGCACGCCAGCCATGGCACTGGCGCCGACACCGCGCTTGTCATAGCGCACCGAAGCGATGCCGGCATGCGCCAGCGCGTCGGCCACCATACGCAGCGAATTATTCTGCCCCGGCAGCATGGCGCTGTTGCCATTGCGGTCGGTCGGACCGGAACCCGCGTGCAGCAGCACCACCGGCACTTTCCCCTGCCCATCGGGCAGCGACAAGGTGCCGTGCAGCACACCACCGTGCACTGCCAGCGTCGCCTCCTGTTCGCTACCGGCGGCATGCGCAGGCAAGGCCAGCATCATGACAACTACGCTGCATATCCATCGCATCATTGCTCTTCTCCCTGTGAACGAATGTCCAGCCGTTTGTACTGCAGCAGCGAGTACAGCACGGCCACCGGTACCCAGGCTATCGCCGGCACGAGCAGCAGCCATCCGGGCACGCCCGCCGCCAGCATAAAGAAGCCCAGCAGCCCGCTACCCACCATCAACCTGGCCGCAAAACGATGCGTTACATACCAGACCCGTTCATTGGACAAGGTCCACGGCGTGCGGATGCCGAGGTAAAAATTGCGCCGCACCTTGCCCATGGGATTGCCAGCCAGGACCAGCATCACGAACAGCCCGGCCGGCACCGCGCGATCGATCGGCACCGCCATGCCGATGGCGCTGGCCAGCACCAGACACTGTACATACGCCAGCAGCAACAGCCCGACACCGAAGTTATAGTAGTAAGTCGCCTCGAAGGGCTCTACCTCATGGTGTCGCGGTGACAGCGACGGCAGCAGCAAGGCCAGCAGCATGATAAAAGCCATCAGCCCCGGCCCCAGTAGCCACAGCACCGCGCGCGGCGCATAGCCATCGGCCTCGCCGCGCCAGTTCCAGTGCACCGCCACCACCTCGGGCAACTGCGGCCAGGCATACACGATGGCAGCGCTGACGGCCGCAATCATCAGCAAGCCCAGGACGATAAAGCGCGCTTTCATCATTTGCTCTCCTTGCGGTCAACATCGGTCAAATCCAGCATCCACGCCAGCACATCCTGCAGAACGGTGGTATTCAAGCCATACCAGATGGTCTGCCCTTCGCGCCGGCGCGTGATCAAATCCGCGTCGGCCAGCACGGAAAAATGGTGCGACATGGTTGGCTTGCTCATGTCGAACCGGGCGGCCAGGTCTCCGGCCGTCATCTCGCCGGACCGCAGCAACCGCAATATCTCGCGTCGCGCAGGGTCGGCGATGGCCTTGAAGGCGCCGTTGGTGGCATTCATATTAGGCAAACATCTAATTAGACAGTTATCTAAATATAATGACTGGCGCGACAGGGGTCAAGCGATTTCCGAAGCTCTCGCCCCCCACCACATCGCCCTACTCCGGCAACGAATAGTCGATGTCGTAGAAATGCTGGCCATCGACGATGCGGATGGCCAAGGTCCCGCTGATGCCCGTCAGCTGCCCCGTGCCGGAATGGGGCACGATGACGATGGACAGCTGCTGCTGGCCATCGGCCATGGTACCCGCATGCTGCGCCACGAAGCTGCCTTCCCTGCCCTGCAGCACGCCCGTGATGGCTTCCATCGCGACATACCCGGCCGCGCCCTTGGTGTCGGTGACGGCGCTGAGCATCTCGCCCTTCGCCGTGGCGACCAGGTCGCCTGCATAGACTTTATCGAGCAGCACCCTGCCCAGGGTCGTGCGCCCCGCGCGCTGCGACGCCGCAGCTGGCGTCATGGTGATGCTGAAACTTCCCGTAGCGTGCACTTGCATGCGATGATCTCCCTCTGCAGATGAAGCGGCGCAGGACGGCGCCACCGATAGACAACAGGCGGCCAGCATCAGGCCCGGCAAACTGTATGATTTCATGATTCCCTTTCAATCGATGCGAGAGAGCCATCCTAGTGCCGCGCAGGAGACAAATATTGGATAAAGCCGACAGCACGATGAATCTGCTCGCCACGCGCGGCCAGGCGCCGAAAGGCATCGTCGACCCACGGGCGGCGGCGCGCCGCATACGGCTGGCGACCTATCCGCCGGCTGGCGCGCTGGCGCCGTTCGTCGAGTATTTCTGGGTCGTCGAATGGGACAGGCGGGGCTGCGCGCCGCAGACGCAGCGCGTGCTGCCCTACCCGAATGCCCATCTGGTGTTCGACCTTGGGCGCACGGCCATCCATGGCGTGGTGCGCGGTGCCTTCGACCGGCCGTTGACCGGTGCGGGCAAGGTGCTGGGCGTGCGTTTTGCGCCGGGCGGCCTGCGCCCGTTCATCACGCAGCCACTATCGAGCTTCACCGACACGACCATCGCGGCCGATGCGCTGCTGGGCATGCCGGCAGGCGAGGCCGAGGCGCGCGTGTTACGCGAGTCCGACGATCTGGCCATGGTGGCGCAGGCACAGGCATTGCTGCTGGCAAGGCTGCCGCAGGTCGATGACGCCGCCTTGCTGGCCGCCAGGCTGACCGCGGCGGCGGCGGCGCACAACGGTCCGGCGAGCGTGGCGCAGCTGTGCGAAACCATGGGCATCGGCGAACGCCGGCTGCAGCGCCTGTTCGCCAACTACGTGGGCGTGCCGCCGAAGTGGGTGATCCAGCGCTACCGCCTGCAGGAAGCGATCTGGCGCCTGGCGCAGCCCGATGCGCCCGACCTGGCCAGCCTGGCGCAGGCACTGGGCTTTTTTGACCAGGCCCATTTCAGCCGCCATTTTGCGGAACTGGTGGGCAGCACGCCGCTCGACTATCGCCGCTCGCAGCGAGAGGCAGCTGCCTAGCACTGCGCTCATGTCCGCCGCCCCTGCTTGCCGATGCTCGCGCTCATCATGTCGAACAGGGTGCGCGACGCGGGCGGCATCGCGTGCTGATGCCGGCTGATCAAGCCCAATGTCCGCTTCACGGCGGGATTGACGAGCGGCACGCCAACCACCGTGCCTTGCCGCTCCGGCAAAATCGACAGCCCCGGCACCGCCGCCACGCCCAGGCCTGACTCCACCAGCGCCAAGATGCCTGACACGTGGTTGATCTCGCACGAGATCCACGGATGCTTTTCCACGCCAGCCAGCGCCGCATCGAGCACGCTGCGGTTGCCGCTCGACTTGGCCACCGAGATGTAGCGTTCGTCGACGGTATCCTTCCAGCTCAGCTTCTTGCGCTTGGCCAGCCGGTGATCGTTGCGCATCGCCAGCACGTAGGTTTCGACATAGATGGGCTGGAAATGGATCTCCGGATTTTCCGCGCCCGTAAAGCTGATGCCGAAATCCGCCTCGCCCGTCAGCACAAGATTGAGCACGTCCTGCGCGCTTTCGTCATGCACGCGCACGCGGATTTTCGGAAACTGCGCGCTGAAGCGCTTGAGCACGTCCGGCAGGAAGTGCCACACGGCCGAAGGAACACAGGCGAACGTCACCGTCCCGGTGCGGTGCGCGGCCAGGTCGGCGACACCGAGCACGGCATCCTCAAGGCCGTTGAGCGCATCGCGCACGTTCACCAGAAACACCTGCCCCACATTGGTCAGCTGCACGCGCCGGGTGGTGCGTTCGAACAGCTTGACGCCCAGCGCATCTTCGAGTTTTTCAATGCGGCGGCTGAGCGCCGGCTGCGACAGGAACAGGTCGGCCGCAGCCTGGCGAAAGCTGTTGCGCTCGGCCACGGCCACGAAGGCCTGCAAATCATGAAGTTCGTAATTGATGCGCTGCATGCATGAATCCCCGGAAAAATTGCAATTATCAAATTATGCCATTTCAACGATGATGGGGTCTTAATGCTGAGCCTCGCCAAGAAGGCACCAAGAAGGCATCCCCCAAAAAAAATGGAGACACCATGCGACATTGTTCCACGTTCGCCCTGTTGTTCGCGGCCAGCGGCACCTGCCTGGCCCAGAGCGGCGCGGTTTTGTATGGCATCGCGGATGCCGGCATCCGCTATGGTAAAGGCTTGAACGCCGCCAACGCACCGACGCCCGGCGGCGCCACGCCCGCCGTCAGCAGCGGCATCAACAACACGAGCCGCTGGGGCTTGCGCGGCCAGGAAGACCTCGGCGGCGGCTGGCAGGCGCTGTACCGCCTCGAAGGCGGGCTGAATCTGGATACGGGCAGCGCGGCCAAATCCGACAAGCTGTTCGACCGGCAAGCGTGGGTCGGCCTGAAGTCGCCGCTGGGCTCCGTGACCCTGGGGCGCCAGGCGACCTTGCTGGCCGACGCCATCGCGCCGGTCGATCCGCTGGGCATCCGCTACGCTTCCTTCAATCCGAACGTCAACATCACGGGCTTGAGCAATACGGCTTTTGGCCGGCATGCGTTCGGCCAGCAATACGGCAGCAGCGGCTATGCCGACAACTTCTACCGGCTCGACAACATGCTGAAAACCAGCGCCAGCCTCGGGCCGGTGGTGGCGCGCGCCGCCTATTCCTTCGGCGAGGTGGCGGGCGCCACGTCGCCATTGTCGACCTGGGGCGGCGCCCTGACGTACCAGCAGGCGGGGCTGGCCGTCTCCGGGGCGCTGATGCGCTTTCGCAACCGCGACAACCGCAGCCTCGACGCCGCCACCGTGGGCGCCGCCTACAAGGTGGACGCCTGGCAGTTCAAGGCCAATCTCGGCGTCAACCGCGCCGACGTGGGCGCCGGCAAATCCGTCCGGCAAGGCGTGCTGTCCGCCGGCGCAAGCCGGCAAATGGCGCCGGATCTGCTGCTCACGACCGCCTACTACAAGGTACGGCGCAGCGCCACGGGCCACGTCGACGACGGCTTCCAGCGCGCCTTCGCCTACCTGGAAAAAACGCTCTCGCCGCGCTCGACCCTGTACCTAGAATCGGACTACACCTTGTGGCAAGGCGATGCGGCCGGCGTCACCGGTACGCGGCCCAACGACCGCCACGGCATGGGCTTGACGCTCGGCCTCATGCACAAATTTTAACGACAGGAGAAACAACCATGCTTCAACATATTCTGGTACGGCGATCAGCCCCCATACTGGCCGGCGTCATGCTGCTGGCAGCTGGCGCGGCCCATGCCGCCGACATCCGCGTGGTCAGCTCGGGCGGTTTCGCCCAGGCCTACAAAAACCTGGCGCCCGCCTACGAGCGCGCCAGCGGCGACCATCTGCTCTCCGAATGGGGACCGTCAATGGGCACGACAAAAAATGCGATCCCGGCGCGCCTGGCGCGCGGCGAGCAAATCGACGTCGTCATCATGGTGGGCGACGCGCTCGACAAGCTGATGCAGCAAGGCCGTTTGGTCCCCGGCAGCAAGGTGGTCCTGGCCAATTCGCCGATTGCCTGCGCCGTGCGGCGCGGCGCGGCCAAGCCCGACATCAGCACCACCGAGGGCTTGCGCAGCGCCTTCCTGAAGGCGGACAAGGTCGCCTATTCGGACAGCGCCAGCGGCGTCTACATCGAGACGCAGCTGATGAACAAGCTGCATATTTCGGAGCAGATGCAGGGCAAGGCCGCAAAAATTCCCGCCACCCCCGTCGGCGACATCATCGCCCATGGCCAGGCCGATTTCGGCTGCCAGCAGCGCAGCGAGCTGCTGCCGGTCGAGGGCATCGACATCGTCGGCCTGTTGCCGCCGGAAGTGCAGCAGATGACCGAATTTTCGGCCGCCCTGGTGCGCGATGCCAGACAACCGGAAGCCGGCCGCGCCCTGCTGCGCTTCCTCGCCGCCCCTGCCAACGCGGGCGCGATCGAAGCGACCGGGCTGGAACCGGCAGCGGCGCACTAGGCGACGTCACTCATCTTTCATCAATAGGTAAATCATGGCCATTCCTTCCACCGCCACGCCCGTCGCCGAGGCCGCACCGCCGCGCGCGCACGTGCGTCCTCCCTCGCGCATCGCCACCGTCATCCGGGTGACGAGCGGGAACTTCATCGAAATGTACGATTTTTTCCTGTTCGGCTTTTACGCCACGTACATTGCCAAGGCCTTCTTCCCCGCCACCAGCGAATATGCGGCTCTGATGATGACGTTCGCCACCTTCGGCGCGGGGTTTTTCATGCGGCCGCTGGGCGCCATCATCCTCGGCAGCTATATCGACCGCATCGGCCGCCGCAAGGGCCTGGTGCTGACCCTGGCCATCATGGCTTCCGGCACGGCGCTGATCGCCTTCGTGCCAGGCTATGCCACCATCGGGCTGCTGGCGCCGTTCCTCGTGCTGATCGGGCGTTTGCTGCAAGGCTTTTCCGCCGGCGTAGAGCTCGGTGGCGTATCCGTCTACCTGTCCGAAATGGCGACGCCCGGCAACAAGGGATACTACGTCAGCTGGCAGTCGGCCAGCCAGCAGGTGGCCATTATCTTTTCCGCCGCGCTCGGCTACTATCTCAACGAAACCCTGAGCAAGGAATTCATCGCCGACTGGGGCTGGCGCATCCCGTTCTTCATCGGCTGCTCCATCATCCCCGTGGTGTTCTACATCCGCCGTTCGCTGCAGGAGACCGAGGCTTACCTGACGCGCAAATCGCATCCCACGTTCCGCCAGATGCTCAAGACCATCAGCCTCAACTGGCCGCTGGTGGTCACCGGAACGATGCTGATCGTGCTGACGACGGTCGCGTTCTACCTGATCACCGTCTACACGCCGACCTTCGGCAAGAACGTGCTCAAGCTGAGCACCGAGGAAAGCCTGCTCGTCACCTTGTGCATCGGCCTGTCGAACTTCCTCTGGCTGCCCGTCATGGGCGCGCTGTCCGACCGTATCGGGCGCTGGCCCATCATGGCCGTGTGCTCGGCGCTGACGGTATTGACGGCGTATCCGGCCCTGTCCTGGCTGGTCGCCCATCCCAGTTTCGAGCACATGCTGATGGTGGAGCTGTGGCTGTCCTTCCTGTACGGCAGCTACAACGGGGCCACCATCGTCGCGCTGACGGAAATCATCCCGGCCAGCGTCAGGACCACGGGCTTTTCGCTGGCCTACAGCCTGGCCACGGCGCTGTTCGGCGGCATGACACCACTGGTATCGACCTTGCTGATCGAGAGCACCGGAGACAAGGCAGCGCCAGGCTACTGGATGGCGGGCGCCGGCGCCATCAGCCTGCTGGCGACGTGGCTGATCTATCGCGGCATCGTCAGGGAGCGCCATCCGCACCCGGCGTGATGTTACGGCCAGGGGGGCCGGCGCATGTGGAACAGGCTGTCCGGCCCGATCTCGAAAAAGTCGGCCGGGCCGCCGCCGCGCAAGATCGGCGCGGCGGCGGCCGTGTCGTAAACGCCCTCGTTGAGCAGATGGCGCGCGATATGCACGCCCACCACTTCCCCCAGCACCAGCCAGCTGCCGACGCCGTCCCCATTCAATCCTTGCAGCTCGATGATCTGTGTGCGCCGGCATTCGAAGGACACGGGACTTTCCGCCACGCGCGGCACCTTGACAATGCGCGCGGCGGCCGGCGTCAGGCCGGCCAGCGCAAATTCGTCGACCTCGGGCGGCGCTGGCGCGCAGCTGGTGTTCATCGCCCCGGCCAGTGGACGCGTCGCCAGGTTCCACACGAATTCACCCGTCTGTTCGATATTGCGCAAGGTATCCTTGCGGCCGATGCTGGAAAAACCGATCAACGGCGGCGTGTAATTGAAGGCGTTGAAAAAGCTGTAGGGCGCCAGATTGAGCACGCCTGCGCTGCTGCGCGTGGCGATCCAGCCGATGGGCCGCGGCCCCACGATGGCGTTGAACGGATCGTGCGGCAGACCGTGGCCCTGCGCAGGTTCATAAAAGTGAATGGGGTCAAGCACGCGCGTTCCTGAAGTCAAAAGAAGTCAAAGGCACCCGGGGATGGAATGCCTGGAACGACAGCTTACTGGAATTGTCCCCGACCAGCCACCCTGCCCCATCAAAGCTCAGGAACATGTTTGACAGCCCATTCATGGGCTTGGGCGATGTCGAGATGCAGACTGGCAAACGACATCTTCAGCAAGCGCTCTGGCAGCGCCCAGTCCCATTTCGCGCGCCGTAAATTATGTTCCTTGTGCAGCAGAAGCTCAACAGCTGGCGGTGCCTCGCTGGCGAAGGCCAGCAAGCACCCAGCCACACGCTGTTCGCTTGCATCGTCAACCTTGACGGCAGGGCCTTGCGCTGTCGCTGCCAATCCCTGCGATTTCAGCACCAAAGCAATCGCCTCATTGGCATGGTCTCCCAGCCACGTAAAAACAAAAACACGACCACCGATCATCAACAGCGGCTTACGCGCCAGTCCGCAACGTTGAAACGTTTGACAACCTTCCAGCATGAGCTTTTTCGCACCCTCATCCATAAAGGATGGCGGCAAGCCTGACTGGTACAATTCGCGCATGCGTTCTCTGACCTTGGTATGGACATGTCCGCCACTGCCATTGAACAAGGGCGCACGACCTGTATTTGTTTTACCAACAAGAATAGTCTTGCTATCGTCGTCTATATCTTCCACCACCCAAGTCCTGCCCGCAAAAAGTATGTAGTCGCCAACACTGACCGAACTCGATACCGGCAAGGAACCAAGTACCCGGCTTGCATTGACGATACGGAACTCATCCTCCGTGGCGAACGCCGCATAAAAAGTGTAGTGATTAACTAGCCGTTCTCCCTTGGAACCATGCAATAGCAGGCCGGATGCCTCCTGCTGTAATAGCTCCATTTTCCCCAGGTGGCGCAACAACTCGGCAAAATCCTTTTTTTCGGTACTCGCAAAAGGCCCTCTGGCGCAAAGGATATGGTAGGCATCGGCTGCCTGGATGCCACCGTGCTGGGCAATCAGCGACAATAACTGCTGGATCAGTGTCGACAAATGCAAGCCATGTGTTTTTGGCGGCTCGATCCAGCCGTCCAGCATCAAGCTGACCATCGCGCCAAATTCCAGCGTTCCTTCCCTTAATTGGTCCATCAGCTCAGATTCAACATGCAATTCACGTTCGGTAACATAACCGCGCAAGATGGCAGATTCCCCCGCACGCCGCCCGGAACGCCCCATGCGCTGGCGCATGCTGGCCACCGATGGCGGCGAGCCGATCTGCGCCACGCTCTTGACAGCGCCTATGTCAATACCCAGCTCGAGGGTATTGGTACAGATGGCAGTGGCGCAACCTTCCTTGTTTTTCAAGGCCGCCTCTGTTTCCTCGCGAATTTCACGCGACAGGCTGCCATGGTGGGGCCAAAACTCATTGGGCGCCTTGGCGGCCTCGCATAGCCGGCGCAACGCATAGGTGTATTGTTCGACTTTGCCTCGGCTATTCGGAAAGATCAGGTTATTGGATCCTCGCAGCTTGGCAAACAGGTCTTGTACGATCGACAGCTCGGAGGCGGACCCGCCATCCGGATCTTCGTCCGGTGGCGGCCCCACGTCGAGATAACCCTTGATACGTATGTTTAACGCGCCACGGTCGGCTTTTGATTCGATGATATCGACCGCTATGCCAGCATGCGGGCGCAAAAATTCTGCTCCCAGCCGCAGTTCGCCCAGCGTGGCCGACAAGCCTATGCGCGGCACCGTACGTCCGGCAGCCTGCTCGATGCGCAGCATCAGCGACTGCAGTTGCTTGCCTCGTTCCGTACCGATAAAAGCATGCAGTTCATCAACCACGATGTAACGCAGGCGTGCAGCGATGCGCGGCATCTGGAAACCGCGATTGCACAGCATGGCCTCCAGCGACTCTGGTGTGATCAACACCACTCCGGAAGGCTGTTTGAAAAACCGCGTCTTGGACGACGAAGAAATATCGCCGTGCCATGGCCAGACGGGTATTTCCAGCGTCGCGCACAAGCGCTCCAGCCTGCCGAACTGATCGTTGATTAATGCCTTGAGCGGGCTGATATACAGGCACAGTCCATGCTCTTCGCCAGCCTTCAACATATTGCTCAGCACAGGAAAAAAAGCCGCTTCCGTCTTGCCTGCGGCAGTGGCGGCAGCAATGATGACATCGCTTCCACCACCGCTGATCGCAGCGATCGAACGCTCTTGTACATCGCGCAACTCGCTCCAGTTCTCCGCCCAGATCCAGCGCTGGATGCGCTCATCGAGTAGGGAGAACGACGACGAAAATGGGGCAGTCATGTGCGTCAGAGCTTGAACGACGCGAACTCGTCGTCGGCTTCGACCTCGCTATCAGACACCCCGGCCATATCAGGCATGACTTCAATGGCACCTAACAATTGCCGCCATGAAGCACCAGGATTTTGCTCCAGCACCGCCAGCAAATTGACAAAGGCTGTGATGGTCGTGCGCGGCGTACGGAAGTAACTGTCGCCGAGGCGCCGCGCGCAATGTTCCATGAAAGCCGGTAACGCTTCATCGGGCAGCAGATATTTCTCAGCGATGCCATGTGCGTGCACGTGACGCAACTTGTCCAGCAGCACATAAAAGTCTTCGGGACGCAAGCTCGCCAACCTCAGCACGGGGCCGCTGTAATCGACCAGACCGGCTACGGCAAAGGTATTTTCCGCCAGCCGGCTTTGCAGGGCAGGATAGCTGAACAGGCCGCGCCGCGTATCGAGAAGAAATTCCGGCGTACCGCCCAGAATGAATCCAAGTCCTACCGCCGTACCTTGCAAGGTGTCGTTCAGGATACGCAGTATCTGCTCATAGTTGGCGTTGCGCGCCGGCGTATTGGCCAGCTTGTACAAATTGACCAGTTCATCAAGACAGACGACAAAGCCGGCGTAACCAGCCAGTCGCACGAAGCGGGCGAACAGCTTCAACTGATCGTAAAAAGAGGCATCGTCCACAATGGAACGCACGCCCAATGCCTGGCGCGCTTCAGTCTTGGTATTGAATTCACCGCGCAGCCAGCGGATCGCATCGGATTTCAATACCTCGTCACCTGCCTCGAACCCACGACAGTATGCCGCGATCACATCAGCAAAATCAAAACCGTTGACCATCTCCGTCAAATGTTCAAGCTTTTGCCGTATCACTTCCTCAGTACTGGCACCTTGCGCCAGCGCCTCGGTTTTGGCGTTGGCAATAAACCGTTCCACGATACCCGCCATAGCGCCACCATCAGGCTTGGTGCGGGTCGACAGATTGCGCATCAATTCCGCGTACAACGAGCGTGCCTGGCCGCCGGTCGCATGCAGGCGCCGGTCGGGATTCAGGTCGGCGTTGGCGGTCACCAGTTTTTTCTCCATCGCCACAGAACGTATCAAGTTGAGAAAAAAAGTCTTGCCAGCGCCATATTCACCGATAACGAAACGTATCGTCGAACCACCGTCAGCGATACGATCAAGATCTGCCACCAGCGTCTCGATCTCTGGTTTGCGACCAACCTGGATCAGGTGTTGGCCAGCACGTGGCACCACGCCCGCACGCAAGGATTGGATCACCGCGTCGCGGTCTTTGGAACGAATGGCTGGAGCGTTCATTGTGCAAGTCTTTCAAGAATGTCGGGGTTAATATCGATCGGGTCATCGCCTTCGGTGCAGGGCATATCGAACGCGTCGAAGCAGGCCTCATTGAGCCGCTCCAGGGCGCCATCGAGCATGACGCCTGCATCGTGGGCAACGGGTTCCAGTTCAGAGCGCCGCCACGAAGCGCGCGACAGCAGGTGGCGGGAAAACGCGGCGTGCATTGCATCAAGACCAAGTAATCCGTCTTGACTGTCGAGTGGCGGCAGCGTGACTTCAGAAGTCGCTTCGTCCTGAAAGATATCGCCCAATAGCGTTGCCACCTGTTGACTGTCTTTTTGTAATGCCGCAATGCGTGCGAGATCCAGCACAAAGCCGCCTGACGACACACTTGAACCGTTTGCTGGCGGATGTGCTGTCGCGGCAGCATGTACTTGACTGTACATTTTTTCATGCTCAACGCCCAACAGTGTGCAGACCTTTTCCAGCACCGCGATTTCCTGGCGTGTCGCAGGTGCTCCTACCATCGTGATGATGCAGTCGGCACAAGCATCCCGTGCGGTCAGTGGGAGCGCCGCAATACGACGTTTGAAGGAACTCAGCGAGACTGGTTGCAGCAGAATAAGGCGCGCCATCAGGCGCTGCTGCTGGTGGGGCGTCAACTGGCGCCAAGTGGTGATCTGTGCCTGGCAAATTGGCCATTTATGGTCAGAATACACACCTTCCGACTGCGCCATGGCAATCAGCAACTCCAGGCTCAGCAAGGCAGTATCGTAAAACGGTGCACCATCGCCTGCTTCGTCCGACGCCACCACGCGGTACAGCGCCACCCGTTCGGTCAAAGCTGCGTTGCCGGCCATGGACAAGATGTCCGGCTCCATGGCAATCTGCTGCGCCAGCAATGCCGCCGCCAAAGCACGCAAACTGTCTTTGCCAATCCCGTCCGATGCACCAAAATGCCGTGCCAGTTCATTAACAGACATCACCAACACCGCCTCGCCCAGGCTCGCATTCACGTAACAAAGAGCTTGCTTCGCCGCCTCCGGCCATAGCGAATATGGCAATAGCACCCAGGCATCCAAGGTTGTTCGTCTATCAGGACGATGTTCGATGAAACGACTATAAGCGTCCAGTTCAGCCGAGCAGGTATCGATCAACTTTTGCAGCATTTGCCGCGGAGCGCTGGCCACGGTGAGATCGGGAATATCGCCTAGCACCACACTCCTTCCAGCGCCGTCTTTCAATCCAGGTGATGCGGGCGAATACGGCAGGCACAGCTTGTGCGACGTCGAAACAAGCGCGATACCATCGCCATACAGCCGCCTATAAGTCAGGCGAAACAAGCTTTCAAATTCTTCAGGACAGCGGCTTGCCGCCGTGCGCAACATCAGCGCCGAATCGTAACGGACCCACGCCCAAGCCATATCTACGGTCAGTAGCGTCTTGTCGCGACATGCTTGCCCAAGCGCCACCCGCAAATGCAGGGGCATGCCATCTTCAGGACGCAGATCTGGTATCGGCTGCAGATATAAGCGCTCTGGATTGCTTGCCAATTGCAGAACTTCTAAAAGTGACATGCAGTGACGCGAAAATAATCCGGACTTGCCGCCATAATGTTTATGCAGCCGTGTGAGCTCCTTGATAATCTGCGGTATTTCCACATCAATGGCACGGTGATTTTCCGCATCGATCAATACTCGCCGTTCCAGTCCATAAAAGAAGGCGAATACATAAACG
Source organism: Janthinobacterium sp. 64 (assembly GCF_002813325.1). NCBI lineage: Bacteria > Pseudomonadati > Pseudomonadota > Betaproteobacteria > Burkholderiales > Oxalobacteraceae > Janthinobacterium > Janthinobacterium sp. 64. Next base: position 2,003,017 of record NZ_PHUG01000001.1, read on the forward strand.
ATATCGGCGTCTGGACTACTACGCCCATCGGCAAGCCAACGCAAGTAAGCGCCGCGCTGCTGAGGCAAGGCATCCGAATAACTCGACCAGTAGAAATTCACGGGAGTTGCATAGTCGCTTCCAAAATCGACACTCTTGCGAGGATCGATCAGGGCGGGATCAACCTTACCGTTATTTCCTGGCAAGCTTTGTCCAACATAAATCATCCCGCCAGAAATCACCAGACCGCCAATCTCCACACTTTCATGACGCCCTATCCATTGAGCGACAGGGGTATACAAGGGCGGCGGCGGGGGAATGCGGTAGCCAGATGGATCAGCCAATAGAACCTCGCTTGTTTTGTCCTGATATGTTGATGCTGGCGGCACAAAATCACTTACGATGCTTGCCACGGGCAAAGATGCGGTCGATGAAACTGCCGCCTCTGTCGGGGGCGGTACGAAACAGGATAGCAACTCAGGCGGCGGAGAGCGCTGCAATTTCAAAGTGCGCGCGCGATAGCGGCATCCTACATACAGTGCACCGGCAATCAACGACAGCAGCAAAGCTGGGCTCATCAAATGGTAAGCGGCAAATGCTAGCAATACAATGAAAAACATCCAGTGCCATGATGAGACACGCTCTAACAAAAACCGGAGTCTTTTCTTCCACCTCACATGCTTCTTTCGGCCATGAATTCAGGTAAGTTAAAGGTAATGCAATGAAAATAGGATGCTTTATTGTATAGAAATGTTTGCATTAGCGAATGCTTATCTTGCCTTGCGGATTTTTTTGCAACGTCACATCAACTGCCCGCAGGTTATACAAGCACCAGTGCGACTTTTGCCTACCGCCTCGCGCACAGACTACCAGCGCGACAATTGTATGGCGCGCCGCGCCGCGCCTCGCTTATGATGAGACAACTCAACCCTTGTCATTACGCCACCGCCCATGCCTACCCTCACGCTGCACCAGAAAGTGTTCTTGCTCCTCCTGAGCACCGTCACCATCGGCTTTGGCTGGATACTGGCGCCGTATGCGGGCGCCATCTTCTGGGGCGTCATCCTGGCGATCCTGTTCGCGCCCGTGTACCGCTGGCTGCTGCTGAAAACCAAGGGCCGCGCCGGCCTGGCGTCGCTGCTGACCTTGCTGCTGATCATCGTCATCGTGATCCTGCCGCTGTCGCTCATTTCCGTGTCGCTGGTGAACCAGGCGGCCAGCGTCGTGGAGATGGTACGGTCGGGCGAAATCACGGTCGCCATGTTCTTCAATAAAATCATGGCGGTGCTGCCGCAATGGCTGATCAATTTGCTCGACCGCTTCAACCTGACCAGCCTGGCCAGCCTGCAAGACAAGCTGGCCGAGGGCGCCACGCAGGTGAGCCAGGCGGTGGCGGTGAAAGCCATCAACGTGGGCCTGTACACCTTCGAGTTTCTCACCAGCCTGTGCATCATGCTGTACCTGCTGTTTTTCCTCATGCGCGACGGCTCGGCCCTGTCGGCCCGCATCAAGGGCGCCGTGCCATTGAGCCGCAAGTACAAGCAGCGCCTGTTCACCAATTTCACCACCGTGATCCGCGCCACGGTGAAGGGCAATATCCTCGTGGCGATCGCCCAGGGCGCCCTTGGCGGGCTGGCGTTCTGGTTCCTCGACGTGCCCGCGCCCCTGCTGTGGGCCGTGCTGATGGCCTTCCTGTCGCTGCTGCCGGCCGTCGGCGCCGCCCTCGTCTGGGCGCCCGTGGCCGCCTACTTCCTGGCCACGGGCGCCGTCTGGCAAGGCGCAGGCCTGGCCGCCTTCGGCGTCTTCGTCATCGGCCTGGTCGACAACGTGCTGCGCCCCATCCTGGTGGGCAAGGACACCAAGATGCCCGACTACGTGGTGCTGCTGTCGACCGTGGGCGGCATGGCCCTGTTTGGCCTGAACGGCTTCGTCATCGGCCCCGTGGTGGCGGCGCTGTTCATCGCCTCGTGGGATCTGTTCGTCTCGGCCAGGGAATTTCAGGCCGAAGATTGAGGCGTGGCGACCTGACCCGGCGGGAAACAGATGCGCATCGACCTTGCACGACGGGAGCATGATTTTTCTCTCGGCCAGCGTCCCCATGGCCGGTACATCGCCGCGACTATCGTGCTGCACCTGGCGCTGTTCTGGGCGGCGACGCGGCCCGTGCACATGAGAATCGAGCACGATGCGCGGGTCTGGCTGCAGCTGGCGCCGCCACTGCCGCCAACAAGAAGGCTCATTGTCCCCGCCAAGCCCGATCCGGCGCCGGCACGTGCGCCAGCCCTTCCGTCGAGCGCGGCAAGCGTGTCGCCACCGAAGGAGGCGACGGCACCGGAGCAAGACCAGCCGCAAGACGATGCCCTGCCGGCAGAACCTGCGCCTGCCGCACCCAAGGCCGCTCCCCTCACCCTGGCGCAACGGGCGCTGCAGGCAGCCGGCGCCATCGACCGCCAGCTGCGCGCAGAGCATCCGCAGGAATTCGTGGCGCCGCCCGAGACGGCGCACACGCGCCTGGCGAAAGGCTTCGCGCAAGCGCATGCGGCGGTCAAGCCGAAGTGGTTCGAAGCAGCGCGCATCGAACTGTGGAGCGCACCAAACGATCCCAAACGCATCTACCGCGTCATCACGGCGACCGGTGAATACTGCATCTATTTGCCGGACAAAGGCAACATGACGCTGAATCTCAGCGCGCGATCCGGCTACGCCGGCTTTGGCGAAGGGACTGCGGCGCCTTGCCCCATCCGGTTTTAATAACGGCCGATAGTGGGCAAGCGCGCCGTTTCAGGCAAACACGGGGCGGAAAAAACTGCGCTCATAACTGATGATGCAGCGCGTTTCTTCGGCGTAGCGGAAGGCGGCCTGGCACTCGGCGTCCAGCATCGAGTCGCTGCGGTACTGTTCATACAGGGCCAGGCTGGGAAACGAGAACATGGCCAGCGCGACGTTGCTGGCGCCTTCCGACGGCAAAAAGTAGCCGTGGTGCTGGCCGCCGAAGCGTTCCACCAGCGGTATCCACAGCTTGCCGTAGGCTTCGAATTCCCGCAATTTATACGGGTCGATGATGTAACGCAAATAACAGGTGATCATGCGGTTTCCTTGTAAACGTTCAACTCCATCAGCATGCCAGCTTCCCGCAAGCCGATGGCGGCCAGCTGGCCCGAAAACCGCACGCCGCAGCTGCAGCCCAGCTTCAGGGGTTTGTGCATTGCCGTCATGGGCGCGCCAGGCGGTACACCACGCTGTCGAGGTCGTAATGGCGTTCCATGCCCACGTATTGCATGCCCAGGCGCGTCATGACCTTGATCGAGGCGGCATTGTCCGGGTGCGCCACGGCCACCACTTCGGGTGCGCCGACGACGTCGAACGCATGCGCGACGATGGCTCGCGCCGCTTCGCTGGCGTAACCCTGGCCCCAACTGGTCCGCGCCAGGCGCCAGCCGATTTCCAGGGGATTGGCCCTGTCGCCGGAGAGGTGCTGCAGGCATGCCATGCCCACCAGTTCACCGTCATCGAGGCGTATCATCGCCCACCACGAATAACCCCACTCGGCCCAGCGTCCCATGGTGCGGGCGATGGCCGCGCGCGTCACATCTTCCGTCTCGGGCTGGCCCGCGTTCAGATACGTCATCACCTCCGGATCGGTATTGAGCGTGCGCATGCGCTCGTAATGGCTCTCATTGATCGGTTCCAGGCGCAGGCGCGCCGTCGTCAGTATGGTCATCGCATTTCCTTGGACGAAAAAAAAGACGATACACGATCGTCTTTTTTTTGCAAGCGCGCACGCAATTACTTGCCTGCTTCGCCCTTCTTGATCCACGCCGCCAGCTGGTGCGGACGCAGGCCGTCGTAGTCTTCGAACGGCTGATGGATCCACGGGTTGTGCGGCAGTTCGTCGAGGAAGTAGTCGGGACGCACGACGGAGCAGCCCTTCAGCCAGATCACGGCCGATTTGACTTCGGTCACGTCAGGGAAGTTTTCCTTCAGGTGACGCGTGACCTTGTCCAGGGTGACGCCCGAATCGGCCAGGTCGTCGACCAGCAGGATGCGGCCGGCCAGCGGGCCCTTGGTCATGGTCATGTACTTGGCGATATCGAGGTCGCCGCGCACGGTGCCCGCATCTTCGCGGTAGGAACTGGTCGACAGGATGGCCAGCGGCAAATCAAAAATGCGCGAGAACACGTCGCCGGGACGCACGCCGCCGCGCGCCAGGCACAATACCTGGTCGAATTTCCAGCCCGATTCGTAGACCTTGAGCGCCAGGCGCTCGATCAGGCGGTGATACTCTTCCCAGTTGACCCAGAGATGTTGATCGTTCGATTGTGGGGTAGTCATGATAGTGCAATCTTATTATTAGCGTGATTAAAAAAATCCGCCTTGCGGCGGATTGTGTCCAGCAGCTTACTCGAATGGATGGCGCAGCACGATCGTTTCTTCACGATCAGGACCGGTCGAAACCATGTCCACCGGTACGCCGACCAGTTCTTCGATGCGCTTGATGTAAGCGCGCGCCGTTGCCGGCAGCGCCGCCAGCGATTTCGCGCCGACCGTGCTTTCCGTCCAGCCTGGCATCTCTTCGTACACCGGCACGCAACGGGCGGCTTCTTCAGCGCCCGATGGGAAGATGTCCGTGGCCACGCCGTCGATGGTGTAGCCGGTGCACAGCTTCAGCGTGTCGATACCGTCGAGCACGTCCAGCTTGGTCAGGCACATGCCCGTCACGCCGTTGATCTGCACGGAGCGGCGCAGCAAGGCGGCGTCGAACCAGCCGCAGCGGCGGGCACGGCCCGTCACGGTGCCGAATTCATGGCCGACTTGCGCCAGGTGGTGGCCGACGCCCGCATCCGTTGGCAGTTCCGAAGGGAACGGGCCGGAGCCGACGCGCGTCGTGTAGGCCTTGGTGATGCCCATGATGTAGTGCAGCATGCCTGGGCCCACGCCCGAACCGGCGGCGGCATTGCCGGCCACGCAGTTCGACGAGGTGACGAACGGATAGGTGCCGTGGTCGACGTCGAGCAGGGAACCCTGCGCGCCTTCGAACAGCAGGTTCGCGCCGGCCTTGTGCGCCTTGTACAGCGCGCTCGACACGTCGGTCACCATCGGACGCAGGCGCGGCACATAGGCCAGCGCGTCGTCGAGGGTCTTCTGATAGTCGACTTTCGGCGCCTTCAGGTAGTTTTCCAGCACGAAGTTGTGGTAATCGAGGTTTTCCGCCAGCTTTTCAGCGAAGCGCTTCTCGTTGAGCAGGTCGGCGATACGGATCGCGCGGCGCGCCACTTTGTCTTCGTAGGCCGGGCCGATGCCCTTGCCGGTGGTGCCGATCTTCGCATCGCCACGCTTGGCTTCACGCGCCAGGTCGATCGCGGTGTGGTACGGCAGGATCACGGGTGCCGCGTCCGACACTTTCAGGCGCGAGGCGACTTCAACGCCGACAGCTTCAAGCTTGTCGATTTCGCGCAGCACGTCCGGCACGGAAACGACGACGCCGTTGCCGATGTAGCAGGCGACGCCTGGGCGCATGATGCCCGACGGGATCAGCTGCAGCGCGGTTTTGACGCCGCCGATGACCAGCGTGTGGCCTGCATTGTGGCCACCCTGGAAGCGCACCACACCCTGGGCGTGATCGGTCAACCAGTCGACGATCTTGCCTTTACCTTCATCGCCCCATTGGGTGCCGATGACAACGACGTTCTTTGCCATAATTTTCTTTGACATCACTCAACCTAAGTTTTTAAGAATCCAGCTACTACCATTATCGGCAAGTACCAGCACGCGATCGCACTCGAACTCGTCTTGTTCATTACTGTGACCCGGCATACTCTGGATCACGACCTCGCCCGCCTTGCGCAACTCGGCGATTTTTTCCTTCAATTCTGGCGCGCTGCCCCACGGCGCGCGGATCGAATGCTTCCGTTCCGCGGTCGGCAACAGGCGCGCCAGTTCGCGCAAATCGAGCGAGAAGCCGGTCGCGGGACGAGCCCGGCCGAACGCTTCGCCGACGTGGTCATAACGGCCGCCGCGCGCAACCGCGTTCGGCAAGCCAGGTACATACAGCGCAAACATCGCGCCACTTTCATATTGGTAGCCGCGCAGGTCGGCCAGGTCGATCGCCACTTCGGCGCGGCCCAAAGCAGAACCGGCTAACGCCGCCAGTTCAGCCAGCGCTTTCAGCACGCCCGGCAGCGGCGGCAGCACTTCGCGCGCACGCGCCAGCACGTCGATGTCGCCGTACAGGTTCGGCAAGGCCAGCAGCGCATCGCGCGTGACGGCATCGTAGGCAGCGGTCAGGGCGCGCAGGCCCGGCGCATCTTTCGCGCGCAGCAAGGTGTACAGCGCAGCTTCGTCGCGCACGGCAGCGGCGTCTTGCGCAATGATAGCGCGCAACAGGCCGACGTGCGACAAATCCAGGCGGACGCTATCGAAACCGGCCAGTGCCAGCGAAGCGAGCGCCAGTTCCTGGATCTCGGCATCGGCTTCCAGGCCGGCGTGACCATAGATTTCGGCGCCGATCTGCAGCGGTTCGCGGGTGGCGTGCAGACCCGACGGACGGGTATGCAGCACGCTGCCGGCGTAGCACAGGCGGGTCACGGTGGCACGGTTCAGCAGGTGCGCGTCGATGCGCGCCACTTGCGTCGTCATGTCGGCACGCAGGCCGAGCATGCGGCCCGACAGCTGGTCGACCAGTTTAAAGGTGCGCAGGTCGGTATCCTTGCCAGCGCCGGTCATCAGCGATTCCAGATACTCGAGCAGCGGCGGCATCACCAGTTCATATCCGTACAGACGGAAATTATCCAGCATGAGGCGGCGCAGCTCTTCGATCTTGCGCGCTTCCGACGGCAGAACATCGGCAATATTTTCGGGCAAAAGCCAATTCGGCATGAGGGAGCGAGATACGGAAGAAAGTTGAAAAAATGCATCATGCGAGGCAGCGGCGAGCGCGCCAGGCAAGAGGCCGAACCTGATATTTTACGCGAAAACACGGGTCTTTAGGGACAAGTTCTCCGAATAGCTGCCGCACAACCCTAAAAACACCGCATTTTACGCCTTCCCGCAACAGCCTGGCGGGCACAAAAAAACGGGGCCGGCATCGATGCCGGCCCCGCTGCCGCCACCCGGTCTTGCGGCCGGGGGCAGTGTCGATGCTGTTTTACTTCTTCGACGGAGCGGCCGTGCCGTTACCCTTGAAGTACTTGAAGAATTCCGAACTCGGATCGACCACCATCACGTCGCCCTTGTCCTTGAAGGTCGCGCGGTAGGCTTCCAGGCTGCGGTAAAACTTGTAGAACTCCGGATTCCGGCCAAACGCTTCCGCATAGATCTGCGATGCCTTGGCGTCGCCCTCGCCGCGGATCTTCTCGGCTTCGCGGTACGCTTCGGCCAGGATCACCGTGCGCTGCTTGTCGGCGTCGGCGCGGATTTTCTCGGAGTCGGCCGAACCGGTCGAACGCAGCTCATTGGCCACGCGCACGCGCTCGGACTTCATGCGCTCGTACACCGAGTTGTTGATCTGCTCGACGTAATCGACGCGTTTCAGGCGCACGTCGACGATGCCCACGCCGATGGCCTCGGCCTCGGCCGCCACCTTGGCCTTGATCGCCTGCATCACCTTGCCGCGCTCGCCCGAGATCACTTCGCGCACCGTGCGCTTGGTGATTTCATCGTTCAGCGCGGCCTTGACGATTTGCGACATGCGGTTGCGGGCGCGGCTTTCATCGCCGCCGAAGCTGCGGAAATAGGTCTTCGGAGTGACGATGCGCCACTTCACATACGCGTCGACGAGGATATTCTTCTTTTCGGCCGTGATGAAGCGCTCCGGCTCCGGCGTGTCGAGCGTCAGGATGCGCTTGTCCAGGTAGATGACGTTCTGGAACGGCGGCGGCAGCTTGAAGTACAAGCCTGGTTTGCTGATCTCGTCCTTGACTTCACCGAGGGCGAAGACGATGGCGTATTTACGCTGATCGACGACGAACACGGTCGAGGACAAGAGCATGATCGCGATAAAGCCCGCGATCAGGGCGGCGACGATACGGTTCATTAGCGGCTCTCCCGTTCACGCGAAGAGCGGCTGTCGCGACGCTGGTTGACTTCTACTGTCTGCATGGCTTCCTGTGGCATTACGGTATTGGCTGCGGGTGCGGCCGCTGCGGCGCGCGCTGCCGCGGCCGAGGCGTCCGACGCCGCCTGCTGGGCGATCAACTTGTCGAGCGGCAGATACAGCAGATTGCTGCCCGTCTTGGCGTCAACCATGACCTTGCTGGCACTGCTGAACACTTGCTGCATCGTTTCCAGGTACATGCGGTCGCGCGTGACGGCCGGCGCCTTCTGGTACTCGACCAGCACCTGCTTGAAGCGCGACGCGTTACCTTCGGAGTTCTCGGTCACCATGGCCCGGTAGGCCTCGGCTTCCTGCACCAGGCGGAATGCCGCGCCGCGTGCTTTCGGAATGACGTCATTGGCGTAGGCCTGGCCTTCATTCTTCTGGCGCTCACGGTCCTGGCCTGCCTTGACGGCATCGTCGAAGGCGGCTTGCACCTGCTCCGGCGGCTGCACGGCCTGCATCGTCACGTTGTTGATCAACACGCCAGCCTTGTAATCTTCAAGAATCTGCTGCATCAATTTCTGCGTGTCGAAGGCCACTTTTTCGCGGCCTTCATACAGCACGAAGTCCATCTTGCTGCGACCGACCACTTCGCGGATCGCCGTCTCGGCGACCTGGCGCAAGGTGTCTTCCTGATCGCGCAGGCTGAACAGCCATTCCACAGGATCTTTCAAGGTGTACTGCACCGCGAACTGGATATCGATGATGTTTTCATCGTCCGTCAGCATCAGCGACTCGCTGGCCTGCTTGTTGCGCAGCGACGTGCGATAGCCCACTTCCACCGTGCGCACTTGCGACACATTGACGGTTTCATCGGTCTGGAACGGATACGGCCAGCGCCAGTTGAGACCGGCCGGCGCCGTGCGCGCGTATTGGCCAAACGTCAGCACGACGCCGCTCTGGCCCTCTTGCACGATGAAGGCGCCGCTGGCGAGCCAGATGAAGACGGCGATCACGCCGACCACGCCGGCGGTGATGCCGGCGCCCTTCATGTCGGGACGCGGGCCGCCGCCGCCGTTGTTATTGCCGCCGTTGTCGGGACGGTTCTTCTGTCCGAAAAAGGCGTTCAGGCGCTGATTGAAATCGCGCCACAACTGGTCGAGGTCCGGCGGACCTTCGCCGGGCTTTTTGCCTTCTTGGGCTTTCTTGCCGTCGTCCTTGCGATTGCCCCAGCGGGGATCGTTCAGGGACAACTTCAAGCCTGTTTTTTTGAGTAGGGAGACAAGCATAACTATCGTGTTCCGACTTGGGAGTGGGTGGAAATCCTATCGTCCTCGCCAGGCTCTTCGTCCTGGTCCGGGGCGGCGCCATCGTGCTGTTCGTACTGACCGTCCAACTGATCTTCCTGCGGTGCTGCGTCGTTCTGATACAGGTGCGCCGAACCAGGCGCCTTCCTGGCCATTTCGACGATCGCATCGCGCAGCAGGTCGAGCCCGCTGCCCTTCTGCGCACTGACGAAGACGCGACTGATCGTAGCATATTCGTCGCGCTCCACCGAAGGTTCCAGCCCGGCCGCGTCGATCTTGTTCCACACGAGGATTTGCGGAATGTGATCGGCGCCGATCTCTTTCAAGACCAGGTTGACCTGCTCGATCTGCTCCATGCGTACCGGCGACGCGGCGTCGACGACGTGCAGCAGCAAATCGGCATGGATGGTTTCTTCGAGCGTGGCGCGGAAAGCGGCCACCAGCTGGTGCGGCAATTCGCGCACGAAGCCGACCGTGTCGGAGATCACCACGTTGCCCACTTCCTGGCCCAGGTAAACCCGGCGCGAGGTGGTGTCGAGCGTGGCGAACAACTGGTCGGCGACATACACGCTGGCCTTGGTCACGGCATTGAACAGGGTCGACTTGCCGGCATTGGTATAGCCGACCAGGGACACGGAGAATGTGTGATTGCGGCCCCGCGCGCGGCGCTGCGTTTCGCGCTGCTTGTGCAGCTTTTCCAGACGGGCGCGCAAGGCCTTGACACGGTCGCCGATCAGCCGGCGGTCGGTCTCGAGCTGCGTCTCGCCGGGACCGCGCAAGCCGATACCGCCCTTTTGCCGCTCAAGGTGGGTCCAGCCGCGGATCAGGCGCGTGGCCAGATGCTGCAACTGGGCCAGCTCGACTTGCAGCTTGCCCTCGTGGCTCTTGGCGCGCTGCGCAAAGATGTCGAGGATCAGGCTGGTACGGTCGAGCACCCGCACATTCAGGCGCTTTTCCAGATTGCGCTGCTGGGCAGGTGAAAGGGCATGATTGAAGATGACGATTTCCAGGCCATCGTTGACGACGATGTCGCCAATTTCATCGGCCTTGCCGCTACCGACGAAATACGCGGAATCGGGACTGGAACGCTTGGCCGTGATGGTGGAAATCGGGTCCGCGCCAGCCGAACGCGACAACAGCATGAGTTCTTCCATGCTGGCGGCGAAGTCGCTGTGACCGAAGTCAACCCCGACTAGTACGGCGCGCATGATGGCATCAGACAAGTTGCGGCGGACGCCGACGCCGATGCAAACGCATCAGCGCCGCTGGCGCGGACGGGGGCGATGGAGGGTGAAAGGCGCTGGGCCTTCAAGCTCAACGCTTTACTCCGCTTCAGATTCAATATTGAGATTGACGGCACGGGCCGGCACCACTGTCGAGATGGCATGCTTGTACACCATCTGTGTCACCGTATTGCGCAGCAATACGACATATTGATCGAACGATTCGATATGGCCCTGCAATTTAATGCCATTGACCAGGTAGATCGAGACAGGAACATGCTCTTTGCGTAATGCATTGAGGAATGGGTCTTGTAACAGTTGCCCTTTGTTGCTCATAACAGCTCCGTTGTTTATGTTGTTGTGTAAGAATTGGAGGCGACTCGCTTGATTTCAAGTGCTCTCACACCTTTCAAAGAAAGAAAGATGCGTCATAGCTACTGTAACCTGTTTTCACGATCGCTGTCGCGCATGGCGCATTAACACTTTATTATTTCCGTGCAAACAGCCATGAATGGTTGTCGGCGCCGCATTATCTCTGCGGCGCCTTAATCTGCACTTAATTCAGCCGTTAATTCAGCCGTTAACTATTTACTTGCTCGGCGTGCGTGCAAACGGGTTTTTACCCGTGCGCAGTTCGATGCGCAGCGGCGTGCCAACCAGCGCAAACGTATCGCGGAAATGTTTTTCCAGATAGCGTTTGTACGGATCGCCGACGGCGTCGAGCGCATTGCCGTGAATGACGATCACCGGCGGGTTCATGCCGCCCTGGTGGGCGTAGCGCAGCTTCGGACGGATCGAGCCCTTGCGGCGCGGCTCCTGCTTCTCCACGGCCTCGATCAGGGCGCGCGTCAGCTTCGGCGTCGACAGGTCGCACATGGCGGCCGCATACGCGGCGTTGAGCGACTTCATCAGTGGACCGATGTTGGTGCCCTTCAGCGCCGAAATGAAATGCATCTGCGCGAACGACAGGAAATCGAGCTTGCGGTCGATATCGATCTTGATCTCGTCGCGTTCGTGCGATTGCAAGCCATCCCATTTGTTCACGGCCACGACCAGCGCGCGGCCCGATTCCAGGATGAAGCCGGCGATGTGCGCGTCCTGCTCGGAAATATCCTGCTGCGCGTCGAGCATCAGCACGACCACGTTGGCTTCGGAAATCGACTGCAGGGTTTTCACCACCGAGAATTTCTCGATCGCTTCAAACACCTTGCCACGGCGGCGGATACCGGCCGTGTCGATCAGCGTGTATTGCTGGCCATCGCGCTCGAACGGGATCTCGATCGAGTCGCGCGTCGTGCCCGGCATGTCGAAGGCAATCACGCGCTCTTCACCCAGCAAGGTGTTGATCAAGGTCGACTTGCCCACGTTCGGACGGCCAACCAAGGCGATCTTGATGCCGCGGTCGGTCTTTTCCAGCTCTTCAGGCTCATCCGGACGCTGCGCGAACGCCAGGTCCAGCATCACTTCGACGAGGTCGTTGACGCCGTCGCCGTGCGCCGACGAGATCGCATACGGATCGCCCATGCCCAATTCATAGAATTCGGACACGACGGCCGTATAGCGCATGCCTTCGCTTTTGTTCACCACCAGCAAGACCGGGCGACCGCTCTTGCGCAGGAAGTCGACGATGGTCTTGTCATGCGGGGTCAGGCCTTGACGGCCGTCCACGATGAACACCACCACGTCGGCCTCGGCCACGGCCTGCTTGGTCTGCAGTGCCATCTGGTGCATGATGCCTTCCTTGGCGACGGGTTCGAAACCACCCGTATCGATGACCAGGAAGGGACGTTCGCCGACACGGCCTTCGCCATAGTGACGATCGCGCGTCAACCCAGGCAAATCCGCCACCAGCGCATCGCGCGAGCGGGTCAGACGATTGAATAAAGTCGATTTCCCAACATTGGGTCGACCTACTAGTGCAATTACCGGCTTCATTGTATTACTCGACCGCGAGAGCGGTCACTGTCCCTGATTGGGTTTGAAAAATCAAATTCGAACCGGCAACAACGGGAGCCGAAACAATCGGGCTTCCGTCGGTGCTGACACGACCTATTAATGCGCCATCTTCCCGTGACAGGAAGTGGATATAACCTTGATAGTCACCGACGGCGACGCTGCGGCCGTAAGAGGCCGGCGTCGACAGGCGGCGGCGCGCCAGCGCCTCATTCTTCCACGCGCTCTGGCCGCCTTCGCGGCTGAACGCCACGACAGCGCCCTGGGCGTCGGCAACAAACACGAAACGCTGGTCGACGGCCACGCCCACATCGGACGAGATCGGCTTGGTCCAGCGCGGCACGCCCGTGGCCGCGTCGAAGCAGCCCGCCTTGCCCTGGTACGTGACGGCGCACACTTCGCCCTCGAACACCACCGGCGTGCCGGCGATGTCGGAGACGCGCTCCAGTTCGGTAGCGCCGCGCGGTTCGCTGACGACGATCTCCCAGCGTACCACACCGGTCGCTGCCGTCAGTGCCAGCAGCTTGCCGCCCGGTTGGGCCACGTAGATGTTGGCGCCGCCCAGCACCATGCCCGGCGCATTGCGCAGGGTCAGTGCCGGCGTGGCGCGCTGCACCGTCCACTTGCGCTCGCCCGTCTTCGCGTCGAAGCCGACGATGCGGTTGTCGACGCTGCGCACCACCACCACGCCCTGGCCCACGACGGGCGCCGTCAATACTTCGCTGGACGCCTGCGCCTTCCACAGCTGCTTGCCATCGGCATCGAACGCCAGCACGGCGCCCTTGGCGGCACCCACGGCCACGACCGTGCCATCGCTGCCGGCGCCGGACGTGATGTCGCTGCCGGCCTTGACGCGCCAGGTTTCACGGCCGCTGGCCGCATCCAGGCGCGCCAGCGCGCCATCGGCGCTGACCACGTACAGGCTGCTGCCGGCCAGCGCCGGCGTGAACGCGTACACGCCGGCCTTGCCGATCGAATACTTCCAGGCGTCGCGCACGGCGATGCTCGATTTTAACTCGACCAGCTTGGCCGGTTCGACTTTCGGATCTTTCGAGGCGAACGGATTCCAGGACGAGCAACCGGCCATCAGGGCCAACAGACTTGCAGCTACCAGCTTTTCAGTGACACGCATAAGTGATATCCAACCTTTTTCTTGTACTTGTAAGGGCAAGGCAGGCGGCGGAAACGCCGCGCAGCACAACCATCAGTGTTCGTGTCAGGCGGCAGCCTTGTCAGCCTTGGCCTTGTCTTCCGGTACCGTACCGCCAATCGCTTCCAGCTTGACCTGGATCAGTTGACGGCCTGGATTGTTCTTGTCCGTCGCGGCTATCGCGGCCAGATAAGCCGTGCGCGCATCGGCCAGCTTGTTTTGCGCCACCAGGATGTCGCCCTTGCGGTCGGCCACGGCGCCGGCAAATTGCGCCACGGAAGCCGTCGCCAGCACCTTCAACGCTTCATCGTAGGCTTTTTCGTCCAGCAGGACGCCAGCCAGACGCAGCTTGGCGATGGCCTTGTACTCTTCCGTGCCATGCTCGGCCACCCATTGCAGCTGGGTCTTGGCCGTTTTCAAGTCGTTCGCGTCGAACGCCACCTTGGCAGCGGCCAGCGCGCTCATCTGCGCATACGCCGTGCCGCCGAAGCGCGATTGCATGTCGCCGGCAGCGCGCATCACCTTGGCCGTGTCCTTGGCGGCGATGGCGTTTTGCAGTTCGTCGTACAGCTGGCCCGCTTGCGCAGCCTGCGTCCGCTGGTAGTACTGCCAGCCAGCCCAGCCGCTATAGCCTGCCAGCGCCACGATCAGGACCCAGGAGGTCAGATTGCCATTGCGCTGCCACCAGGCCTTGAGGGTTGCCAGTTGCTCTTGTTCTTCGTGATCGTATGCCATGGGTCGTCAGTTTTAATGAGTAGTTGATCGAGGGTAGTACGGTCTTGCTTCAAATCAATGGTGGTGATGCACGTGGCCGCCAGGACCGTGGTCGTGGCCGCAATCGTGGTCGCCGATGATCTGGTCCACCACGTAATCGACGACATCGTCGAACGGCACCGTGTTCTGCTGCGCGCCGGCATCGGCTTCGCGCATGGCTTTCACCGTCGCGACATTGTTGGCGATTTCATCGTCGCCCATGATCACGGCAAACGCCGCACCGCTGGCATCGGCCTTTTTCATTTGCGTCTTGAAGCTGCCGCCACCGTTGCTCGCTGCGCAATGTAGCACAACGTCGAGGCCCGCATCGCGAATCCGCTCGGCCAGCACGAAGGCTTGCAAGCCTGCCTGCTCGCCCTGGTGTACCAGATACACGTCGCACTGGGCCGGCGCTTCCGGTTCAGCCGCATCCTTCATCAGCAGCACCAGGCGTTCGACGCCCATGCCGAAACCGACGGCGGGCGTCGATTTGCCACCGAACATTTCCACCATGCCGTCATAGCGGCCACCGGCACACACCGTGCCTTGCGCGCCCAGCTTGTCGCTGACCCACTCGAACACCGTGCGGTTGTAATAATCGAGGCCGCGCACCAGGCGTGGATTGATGGTAAACGGAATGTTGTTGTGGTTCAGGATCTTCTGCACGCCGTGGAAGTGGGCCAGCGATTCTTCGCCCAGGTATTCCAGCAGCTTCGGCGCGCCATTGACCAGGTCCTGCATGGCAGGGTTCTTGGTGTCGAGGATGCGCAGCGGATTGCTGTGCAGGCGGCGCTTGGCTTCTTCGTCGAGCAGCTCGCTGTGACTTTCCAGGTAGGCGATCAGATCGGCGCGGTGGCGCAGGCGCTCGTCCGCGTCGCCGATCGAGTTCAGTTCCAGGCGGATACCTTCCAGGCCCAGGTCATCCCACAGGCGGCGGGTCATCATGATCAGCTCGGCGTCGATGTCCGGGCCCGTGAAGCCGATGGCTTCCGCGCCGAACTGGTGGAACTGGCGATAGCGACCCTTTTGCGGGCGCTCGTGGCGGAACATCTGGCCCTTGTACCACAGGCGTTTCGGGCCTTCGTAGACGAGGTTGTGCTCGACCACGGCGCGCACCACGCCTGCCGTGCCTTCAGGACGCAAGGTCAGGTTGTCGCCGTTCATCGAATCGGTGAACGAATACATTTCCTTTTCCACGATATCGGTCACGGCGCCGATGGCGCGCGCGAACAATTTCGTTTCTTCCACGATCGGCGTGCGGATCTGCTGGAAGCCATAGCTTTGCAGCACGGATTGCGCCGTATTTTCAAACAGTTCCCACAAGGGGGCGTCGGCGGGCAGCACGTCATTCATGCCTTTGACGGCGGTGATTTTGTCGAGCTTTTTATTTTCGGACATAGTGTTCTCTTTAACTTGATTGTCGGATTACGCGCGTAGCGCTAATCCGACCTACGCTGCTGCGCCATAATGGCTTTTAACATAATTGAGGACGATGTCCTGGAATTCCTCGACGATGCGTTCGCCGCGCAGGGTGACGACTTTTTCGCCGTCGACAAACACGGGCGCGGCAGGCGACTCGCCCGTGCCGGGCAGGCTGATGCCGATGTTCGCATGCTTCGATTCGCCCGGGCCGTTGACGATGCAGCCCATGACGGCCACGTTCATCGCTTCCACGCCCGGATACGATTTCTTCCACTCCGGCATCTGCTCGCGCAGATACGTCTGGATGTTGTCGGCCAATTCCTGGAAAGTGGTCGACGTCGTGCGGCCGCAACCGGGGCAGGCGATGACCATGGGCGCGAACTTGCGCAAGCCCATGGTTTGCAAAATTTCCTGGCCGACGATGACTTCGCGCGTGCGGTCGCCGCCCGGCTCGGGCGTGAGCGAAATGCGGATGGTGTCGCCGATGCCCTCTTGCAGCAGCACGGCCAGCGCCGCGGTGGACGCCACGATGCCCTTGCTGCCCATGCCCGCTTCCGTCAAGCCCAGGTGCAGCGGATAGTCGCAGCGCTGCGCCAGTTCGCGGTACACGGCGATCAGGTCTTGTACGCCAGAAACCTTACACGACAAGATGATCTTGTCGCGCCCCAGGCCCAGCTCTTCGGCGCGCACGGCGTTTTCAATCGCCGACGTCACGAGCGCTTCATACATGACGGCTTGCGCCGGCCATGGGTCGGCGCGGCCCGCGTTTTCATCCATGATGCGCGCCAGCAAGGCCTGGTCCAGGCTGCCCCAGTTCACGCCGATGCGCACCGGCTTGTCGTAGCGGCAAGCCGCTTCGATCATTTGCGCAAATTGCGTGTCACGCTTGGCGCCCTTGCCCACGTTGCCCGGATTGATGCGGTACTTCGACAGCGCGCGCGCGCAATCGGGGTAATCGTTGAGCAAGGTATGGCCGTTGTAATGGAAGTCGCCCACCAGTGGCACGTCGATCTCCATCTTGTCGAGCTGCTCGCGGATATACGGCACGGCCGCGGCCGCTTCCGGACGGTCCACCGTCAGGCGCACCAGTTCCGAACCGGCACGCGCCAGTTCCTTGATCTGGATCGCCGTGCCGATGGCGTCGGCCGTATCCGTGTTCGTCATCGACTGCACCACCACGGGGGCGTCGCCGCCCACCCAGATCTGGCGCTGGCCGTGCGCGATCAGCACCTTGCGGCTGTCGCGGCGGCCGGATGGACCGGAGCCGATCGCTGTTTTCGAGGTAGCCATAATATTATCTTCTGAGTTTGCTTGAACGGTTACTGCACTTATTTGATGCTGACGCGGGAAATGGTGCCGCCGGCAACGGTCGGCAACTCCAGCTTGGCACCGCGCAAGGTTGCCTGCACCACGCCAGGCTTGCCCACCACCAGGGTGGCGGGTCCCGTGATATCGAACGTTTCCGTGCTGCCCGCCTTGACCATGCGCGAAATCAGCGGCGTGCTGCCTGGGCGGCGAATTTCCACCCAGGAATCCTGCTCCACCTTCAGCACCAGCGTATTCGCGCCCACGGCAGCGGCAGCAGTAGCCGCAGGCGGCGTGACGGCGGCCGTGGCCGCTGTCGCCGGGGCAGGCACGGCGGCTGGCGGCACGTCGGCAACGGCCAGCGCCGAAACGGCGGCGGCCGGTGCGCCCGTCTGCGTATCGTTGCCTGGCGGCGGCGGTACGGAAATCAGCGGCACGGACGGCGACTGCACCGGCGTCAAGTCCTGACCTGGCTTGATCAGGGTCGTTTCCACGGGGCCCACGTCCGCATGCGCCGTTTCTTTCCCGGCCTGCGAGGACATCAGGCTGGCCGGTACATAGCCGAGCTTGTAGGCGCCAAAGGCGGCCGCCACGACGACGGCCACGGCGCCGGCGATCCAGAGCGGAGTCTGGTTCGACGAGCGCTGCGTCATCGACGGGAAGCGCGATTCGGAAAACGTGGCGGAAATTTCACGCCGCACGGGCGCGGCCGGGTCTTGCGCCGGCGCCGGATGGACTTCGATCATGGCCACCAGCGGCGCCGCGTCGAGACGCACCACCTTGGCGTAGGCGCGCACGAAACCGCGCACCACGGCGACGTTCGGCAAGGCCGCCATGTCGCCCGCTTCCAGCGCGATCACCTGGCGCGGCGCCAGCTTGAGCTGGTCGGCCACCTGCTCCACCGGCCAGCCCAGCGCTTCGCGTTGCGCCTTCAACTGTGCGCCTGCCAACGCAAGATTGCCCTGGGGCTGCTGCTGAGGCGTTTCTGCCCACTCTGAATTCATTGGTATCCCTGTCTCACTCATCAAACGCCCCATTTTGATAAGCAGCATATTCGGGGGAGCCGGCATGGTGGTTGCGCAAATGCGCCCCCAGGCCAGCTTCCGCACCCGCATCCCCGAGCTTATGCTGCACCTTGATCCCGAGCCACAGCACATCGGCCGTCTGGCTCTCCATTGTCGCTGCTTTACCGAGCCGCTCAAGATAATGAGCCGCTTGCCGGTAGTCTTGCTGTTGGTAATACACGCGCACCAGGCCGGCATACGTGATTGCCGCGCCAGGTGCGATGCGCTCCGCCTTGAGCCAGTAGCCGGCGGCACGCGGGTAATCTTTCATGATCAGGCTGCACGCGGCCGCATTATGCAGCGCCAGTTCAGGCGTGCCATACGCGGAATCTTGCAATGCGGCATCAAAATACGCCAGCGACTGCGCCGCGCGCCCGGTCTGGCACAGAAACAGGCCATAATTATTGCTCAACTCGGGATTGTGGGGCGCAAGGCGCAATGCGTAAAGAAAATCTTTTTCAGCAGCGGCAGGTTGACGCAGGGCAGCAAAAATCAGGGCGCGCATGCCGCGCACCTGGGCGTTGCCCGGCAGCAGCTGCACCGCCTGATCCGCTTCTGTCAACGCCACCGCAAACTGGTCTTGCATATAATAGGCGCTGGCCAGCTGCAAGCGCAAGGCGGCGCGCTGCTCGACCGATGCGGCTTGCTGCTTGTCCGCGGTGGAAGCACAGCCGGCCAGCAGCACGCCCAGGCTGACAACAGCCGCGGCAAGTACGCCAGGATACGCCATGCGTCCCCGCATCAGGAGCGGATCTCGACGATCTTGCCGAAATTGGCGCCGAATTTCTGTTGATACTCGGTCATCTTTTCCATGCGCTCCTGCACCCGGGTGCGATCCTTGACTTCGCCGGCCAGCTGGCCGCAGGCCGCATCGATATCGTCGCCGCGCGTCTTGCGCACGGTGGTGATGATGCCGCCATCCATGAGGACTTGGGCAAAGGCCTTGATGCGGGGGTTTTTCGAGCGGAACAGGCCCGACTCGGGGAAAGGATTGAACGGAATCAGGTTGAACTTGCAGTTCACGCCGAACTCGCGGTCTTGCACCAGCGCCAGCAATTCGCGCGCGTGCTCGTCGCTGTCGTTGACGCCGTCGAGCATGCAGTATTCAAAGGTGATGAAATCGCGCGGGGCGAATTCCAGGTAGCGCTTGCAGGCCGCCATCAATTCCTTCAGCGGGTACTTCTTGTTCAGTGGAATCAAACCGTCGCGCAAGGCATCGTTCGAGGCGTGCAGCGAGACGGCCAGGGCCACCGGCACTTCCTGCGACAGCTTGTCCATCATCGGCACCACGCCCGAGGTCGACAGGGTCACGCGGCGGCGCGACAAGCCGTAGGCGTTGTCATCGAGCATCAATTTCAGGGCTGTGACGGTCGGCTCAAAGTTCAGCAGGGGCTCGCCCATGCCCATCATCACCACGTTGGTGATCTGGCGCTCGCCTTTCGGGCCCGGCTCGATGCCCTTGGTACGGCGCAATTCGAATTCCGCCATCCACAGCTGGCCGATGATTTCGCCGACACTGAGGTTGCGGTTGAAGCCTTGCTTGCCCGTCGAACAGAAACGACAGTTCACGGCGCAGCCAGCCTGGGTCGAGATGCACAGGGTGCCGCGGTTTTCTTCCGGAATGAACACGGTTTCCACGGCATTGCCATTGCCCACGTCAACGAGCCACTTGCGCGTGCCATCCGTCGACGTGTGGTCGCTGATGATGGCCGGGGCGCGCACTTCGGCGCGCGTGGCCAGCTTGTCGCGCAGCGACTTGGCCAGATCCGTCATGGCGTCAAAGTCGGAGGCGCCGAACTGGTGTATCCAGCGTTGCAATTGTTTCGCACGAAACGGTTTCTCTCCCAACTCGGCGCAATAAGCGATGAGTTGCGCGGGATCGAGGTCCAGCAAGTTGGTGAGGGTCGTCGTATTCATGATCTTGTCTATTCTAAAAATCCGTCCCCGCGCGCATCCGGAGCGAAAACTCCACAGCGCAGCGGGAACAGGGGGTGATAAGTTATTTCACAGATAACGCCAGGAAATAACGTTATCTAAGGCAATTAAGCCTTCAGTTCTGGGAAGAAGTAAGCGATTTCCACTTTAGCAGCTTCGACAGCGTCGGAACCGTGTACGGCGTTAGCGTCGATCGAATCGGCGAAATCGGCGCGGATCGTGCCTTTTTCTGCTTTCTTCGGATCGGTCGCGCCCATCAGGTCACGGTGGGCCAGAACGGCGTTTTCGCCTTCCAGAGCCTGGATCATGACTGGACCGGAAACCATGAAGTCGACCAGATCCTTGAAGAAGCCGCGCTCTTTGTGCGCTGCGTAGAAGCCTTCAGCTTGTTCGCGCGACAGTTGGGTCATGCGTGCTGCAACGATTTTCAGGCCAGCGTTTTCAAAACGCGAGTAGATTTGACCGATTACGTTTTTTGCAACTGCGTCTGGTTTGATGATCGACAGGGTGCGTTCGATTGCCATGTGTGAAAACTCCAATAAAAAGTAAGGTTTAAAACGGTAAATTGAGAACTCAATCAACCTTTGATTTTACCATACTCCACCCCATATCACCCAGAGAGGCAGGGGGTGTCTTGCCGCCCCACCCCCGTTTAATGAAATCTTAAGCTGCTTTTTTGGCAAATTCCGGCCCTCATGCTATCCTTGAGTAAAGCAGTAATTTGAATTGACAACACGGAGGCACTATGAATCAGAACATGCAACGCACCTTTGACCTGTCGGGGGGCATGCAGCAAGTCCGCCATCAGGTCTTGCGCAACACTTACTGGCTGCTGGCGCTGTCCATGATACCGACCGTGCTGGGCGCCTTCATCGGCGTGCAAATGCACTTGCCGATGCTGACCGGCGGCATGGGTTTCATCATCTTCATGGCCGTCGCCTTCGGCTTCATGTACGCGATTGAAAAAACCAAGAACTCGGGCCTCGGCGTCGCCGTCCTGCTGGGCTTTACCTTCTTCATGGGCCTGATGCTCACGCCTATCCTGACGCGCACGCTCGGCTACTCGAACGGCGGCATGCTGATCATGACCGCGTTCGGCGGCACGGCCACCATCCTGGCCGTGATGGCGACGATCGCCACGGTCTCGAAGCGCGACTTCTCGGCCATGGGCAAATGGCTGTTCGCCGGCGTGATCGTGCTGATCCTGGCATCGGTGGCGAACATTTTCCTGGGCCTGTCGGCACTGTCGATCGTAATCTCCATGGTCGCCATCGCCATCTTCTCGGCCTACATCCTGTATGACGTGCAGCAAATCATCAACGGCGGCGAGACCAACTACATCTCGGCCACCCTGCGCATCTACCTGGACGTGTACAACATCTTCACCAGCTTGCTCTCTTTGCTGGGCTTCGCCGGCGGCAGCCGCGACTAAGCGCTGCGCTTAAACAAAAAGCCGACCCTCGGGTCGGCTTTTTTACGTCTGTCGCATCTACTTGATCTTCTCCGCCACTTCCAGCAGGCAGGCGCGGGCGCGGTCCAGGGTCGGGTTGTCGCGCTGGGCCGCGTAGACGGCGTAGGCGGAATGCGAGAATTCGGGCGCGTCGCGCACGCGGTGCAGCAAACCGGCATCGAGATAGGGTTGCGCGCTGCCGATGCGAAAATAACTGGCGCCGCCCACTTCCAGCAGATACACGAGCGCCAGCGGTCCCAGCGAAATCGAGACGGGCGGGCTGCTCAGCTCCGGATACGTCGCCTGGTGGTTGGCCGCGAAGCTGGGTCCCCAGTCCACATACACATACGTATCGGCATGCATCTGCCCGTCGGCGCGCGTGGTCACCATCACGAGCTTTTCCTCGGCCAGCAATTCGCTGGCCAGGCCCGGGCGCTGCGGCGGGTTGTACAGCACGGCCAGGTCGAGCGAGCCGTCATGCACGGCGTCGAGCAGGCGCGCCGGGCTGTCGACTTCCGCGCGCAAGGCGATCTCGGGGCAATCGCGGCTCATGCGTATGAGCCAGTCTCCGAGCAGCGGCTGCCACAGGCTCAGTTCGCAGCCGATGCTGACGGCGTCATCGCGCCCCGGCGGCAAGGCTACCTGGTGGCGCGCCCGCTCCCACACCTGCACCATGGTGGCCGCATGGCGCATGAAGCGCTCGCCGGCCGACGTCAGCCGCGCGCCCGCCTTGTTGCGCACGAACAGCTGGCGCCCCAGTTGCTGCTCCAGCGTGCGGATGCGGGCGCTGACGGCCGTCTGCGTCACGTGCATGCGCTCGGCTGCCATGATGAAGCTGCCGCAGGACGCCACTTCGAGGAAGGTACGCGCTTGATTGATATCCATCAAGCCATGATATCAGCTGCCGCGCAGATCAACTGACACGCTCGTAACCGCCCAGCACGCCCTGCTTCGACAAGACCCATTGCCACAGCTGCAAGTCGCGCGCGCGGAAGGCACCGGCGCAAGACAGCAAATAATACGACCACATGCGGTGAAAGCGCTCGCCCAGCTGGCCAGCAAAGCGCGGCCACGCCTGCTCGAAATTGGCGCGCCAGGCCATCAGGGTCTTGTCGTAGTCGGCGCCGAAGTTGTGCAAGTCTTCGGCGACAAACAGATCGTCCATGGCGTCGCCGATCTGGCCGATCGACGGCAAGTCGCCGTTCGGGAAGATGTATTTGTCGATCCACGGGTCGCACGCGGATTGGCGCTTGTTCTTGCCGATCGTGTGCAGCAGGAACAGGCCGTCGTCTTCCAGGCAGCGGTGCGCCACTTCCATGAAGGTGCGGTGGTTCTTGTGTCCCACGTGCTCGAACATGCCGATGCTGACGATGCGGTCGAATTTTTCATCGGTGTCGCGGTAATCCTGCAGGCGGAAGTCCAGCTGCTCGCCGCCCGGCATGCCGCGCGCATAGGCGGCCTGCTCTTGCGAGATGGTCACGCCCACGCACTGCACCTGGTATTTTTCCGCCGCATAGCGCATGAAACTGCCCCAGCCGCAGCCGATGTCGAGCACGCGCATGCCCGGCTCCAGCCTGAGCTTGCGGCAGATCAGATCGAGCTTGGCTTCCTGCGCCTCGGCCAGATTGGCCGCATCCTTCCAGTAGCCGCAGGTATAGGTCATGCGCGGATCGAGCATGGCCGCATAGAAGGCGTTGCCCAGGTCATAGTGCTCCTTGCCCACCATCCACGCGCGGCGCTCCGTCTGCAAGTTGAACAGGCGCGCGGTCAGGGCGTGGAAGACCAGGCGCATGGGGCGCACGTCGTCGGCCACCCTGGCGCGCAACAGATGGCAAAAGAATTCGTCGAGCTCGCTCGCATCCCAGTCGCCATCCATGTACGCTTCGCCCAGGCCCAGGTTGCCGCTGGCGAAGGCCCGTTCCGGCACGCCCGGTTTGCGCAGCTGCATATCCCAGGCGGCGCGCCCGTTCAGGTGGATGTCGGCCCTGGCCAGCAATTCGGCCGCTTCGCGCGTCAGCCGCGTGTCGAGCCGAAGTTCCGTACTAGCTGCTGGTGCTTGGTGTAACTGTGTCATTTGCTGCGTGTTCATGCCCTGCCGCCTCCGGATGGTTGTCGGTGCTGGCGCCGCGCCAGCCATCAAATTATCCGCCCGCCATCACCATCTGGATAATGAAACATCGTGGCCATTCATATCAAAATAATTGCTGTAAAATGATTTGAATCAATTATTTTATGGAAATATCTTATACAAGAAGCGCGCCGCAGCATGAAAAAGCCGCCTGTACGGCGGCTGTTCGCGGTAGATGAGCCCGTCAATCAAAAGTCGTGATTCGGCGGATACTTGCTGTAAAAATCGTTATCCCATTTGAAGTTGGTAAACGCCACCGTCATCGACACGTCGAGCGCCTCGACGAAATGCCAGCAGCCGACGGGCAAGAACAGGATCTCGCCCGGCGCCAGCACGCATTCGCGCACCTGCACGTCGGCCATCAGCGGATAGCGCCGCACGTCGATGTCGCGCCCGTCGACGGGGGTAAAACAGTGGCGCTGGTTGTACACGCGCGCTACCTCGCAGGCGGCCATGATGCGCAGGCGCTTGCGCCCTTGGACCTGCGCCATGAAGTTGTTCGTCAAGTCGTGGTGGAATGGCGTCACCGTGCCGGCCGGGCCAAACCATAAAAAACCCGTGGGGCCGCCACTCTGCTCCAGGTATTCGGGCAGCTGGCCGATATCGTCCCACAGCTCGCGCAAGGCTTGCCGGTTCTGCGAATCGTTGTTCGCCGTCATATAGAAATCGTTGGTCGCGCCGCTGCCCTCGACCAGGCTGGCGTACTCGCCGAAGGCCATCTTGCGCTTGTGCGCCACGCTGTTCATTTCGTACTGCGCGTCCGCTTCGCGGCCGAACTGCACTTCCACTTCGCGCTGCGCATAATGTTCGCGGAAATAGGCGGGACTCCACTTTCGGATCGCCGGCCAGTCGTCCATCATGCCCGTGATGATGACGGGCTGGTTGGTGGAGTAGTACTCGTCGAGGAATTCCTGCGCGGAGAGCTTGTCGCGACGCGGTATCTCGGGCGAACGCAGCTGATTGAGCTTGCGCTGAATGTCGATCACCCAGTCGCGCTTGGCCAGGCGGTTCGACAGGCGCACGGCGCCGGCCAGGTAGGGACTCTGCAGCGCCAGCTCGATTTCGCGGCGCGCCAGCGGCTCCGCGATGCCGGCCTGCTGCAGCACCGGCATCAGCGCCGACGGATGACTTCCCAGCATGAGGTTTTCCGCGATCCAGCTGCGCCACTCGCGGCTCAGTTCCTGTTCCGGATGTTTTACTCCGAATGTCGATACCGCCGCCATCGCCCGTCTCCTGTTTTTTATGTGAACAGGCGGCCGGACAGCACTGCCGCCCGGCCGCGTCTTGCTCTACTCCAGTGTTACCGCACTTTCCACACTTCGGTTGCCAGCACGCCATTCGCATCGCCATCGAGTTCCCACGAGAACGCGCCGCGCAAGCCCTGGTCCTTCACATATTTCACCTTGGTGCCGATGACGGTCGGATCGTCGTAGCTCCACCACTGGCCACCCGCGCCCGTGTACAGGTACAGCTGCTTGGTCACGGGATGGTAGTAGCGCGTGCCGGTCTTGGCGACGAGGATTTTATAGTCCTCGATGCCCGACTCGTAGGTGCCCGGCGCCGTGCCCGTCGCTGCCTGGTACAGGCCATCGCCGTTCGGTCCCGGCGCCACGCCCGTCCAGCCGCGGCCATAGAACGGTATGCCCAGCAGCAGCTTGTCGCGCGGCACGCCGGCGGCAATCATGTACTGCACCGCCTTGTCGCCCACGTATTCGCGCGCCATGCCCGTCGACGGATCGGCAGGGTCGGCAAACAGCTGGGCGTTGAAATTGGTGCTGTTTTCCCAGCCGCCGTGGAAATCGTAGGTCATCAGGTTGATCCAGTCCATGTACTGCGAGTACAGGGCCGGTTCCGTGTTGTCGATCTTGTCCTTGCCGGCACCGACGGCCGCCGTCAACAGGTAGCGCTTGCCGTTGGCTGCACCGAGCGCATCGAGCTGGCTGCGAAATTCCGCCATCAGCAAGGTGAAGTTGCGCTTGTCATTCGGGCTGACCGTGTTGTACGGCTGGCCGCCGCCGACCGGATACTCCCAATCGATGTCGATGCCGTCAAAGATGTTGGCCGCCGCGCCCACGCCGCCGCGACCGCCCTGCACCGGCAGGTTGCCCTTGATGTAGATGTCGATGCACGAGCGCACCATCTGCTTGCGCAACGCATCGGTGGCCGAACCGACGGAGAAGTTCTTCGACCAGCTCCAGCCGCCCAGCGAGATGAACAATTTGAGGTTAGGGTGCGCCGCCTTGAGTTTTTTCAGCTGCAGGAAGTTGCCCGACAAGGGAGCATCCCAGGGAATCGCCTGGCCATCGACGGTGCGCTTCGGCGTGCGGATGTAGTCGGCCTCGGCATCGCCGCCCGTGCCCGCATCGGGCGAATTCGGATTCGTCGCGCCCGGCTCGGCCTTGGTGATCATGCCGCATTCATAACCGCCGTTTTTCGGGTAGATATTGCCGAAGGCGTAGTTGATGAAGGTCAGCTTGTCGGCCACGCCGCTCGTGTGCACGTTCGCCACTTCATAGTCGCGGCCATACACGCCCCACTGCGCGAAATAGGAACCGACTTCGCGGCCCGTTGGCGTTGGCGTCGGTGTTGGAGTTGGTGTTGGAGTCGGTGTCGGTGTTGGAGTAGGCGTCGGGGTCGGCGTGGTGCTGCAGATCTCCAGGCTGGTCCACGGCTTGCCCGTGCCGGCGGCGCCGCTGCTGGTCGAGGGGTTGTCGCCCTGCGTCCAGTAGTTGGCGCGGTAATTCGTGCCCGCATGGCTGACGGTGGCGCCCGCGCTGTAGGCCGTGCCGGCCACCCATGCCAGCGCGCAGGTGCCACCGGTTGGCGTCGGTGTCGGGGTGGGCGTCGGGTTCGGCGTGGGCGCCGGTGTCGGAGTCGGAGTGGGCGTCGGTGTCGGCGTCGGCGTTGGGGTCGGCGTAGGAGTTGGCGTAGTTCCGCCATCGCAAGTGCCGCCCGCGCTCCACAGGCTAGGCGTGGAAACGGGATTCCAGCCCGAGCCCACGTGATCGGTCTGCGTTACCAGGGCCGTGTAATTGGCGCCCAGGTAAGTGACCACCGTGCCGGCGTTATACGTACCGCCCTCTTGCCACGGCACGCAGGCGACGACCGCGCTGGCCGCCAGCAATTGCGAGCCGCCCGGCGCGCTGGCGTCGCCGCCACCGCCGCATGCCGCCAGCACGCCACCGCTGGCCAGACATACCATCATGTTCCTGATTGTTTTTTTAAGTATTAAGTTTTCCACGCTGTCTCCTGTTCAGGTTTGTGGAGTGCCACTCTGCTTCGTCAATAGTTACCCTTGATCTGGTTTTTGCAGTTGCAAGAACAGCATGCTGCTGAAAAAATAGGCGGTCAAGTGGTTTTGAAGTGGCCTCAAAGTGGGCAATACCACTTCGAGCAGAAAGCGCAGCAGAGGGGGTAGACGGCGTGTTGTCCTACTGGACAAGCAAAAAACGGCAGAGGGAGGGCAAAAAAAGACGCTGAATCTGGAAAAGACAGACCAGTTTTATAACACGCTGTAACTGGTATTAGCGCGGAAGCAGGGCCAGCACATGGGGGAGCTTCAGCGCGCCTGAAAAACGTTCAGAGCAAGGCGCCTTGCCGAAGACAGTACGAATAGTACGGCGAGGCAAGGCAACGCAGCTATGGACGTTTTTCTACGTTCAGGGCAAGACGCCTTGCCAAAGACAGTACGCAGGTACGGCGAGGCAAGGCAACGCAGCTATGGACGTTTTCTCAGGTGTGCCCTCAGATCAGATCAAACACTGCCATCGATTCGACGTGCGAAGTGTGCGGGAACATGTTCACCACGCCCGCCTTGCTCAGCACATAGCCCGCTTCCAGCGCCAGGATGCCGGCGTCGCGCGCCAGGGTCGACGGGCTGCATGAGACGTACACGATGCGTTTCGGCAGCAGGTCGGGACGCACTTGCGACAGGCCGACCAGCGCCTGGCACAGGGCCATGGCGCCATCGCGCGGCGGGTCGACGAGGATGCGATCAAAACGGCCCAAGGCAATCAGGTCTTCCGTCGTCACTTCGAACAGGTTGCGCGTCGAGAACGAGGTTTTTTCCGCCAGGCCATTGGCCAGCGCGTTTTCCAGCGCCCGCTCCGTCAGCGTGGTGCTGCCTTCGATACCGACCACTTCGCTGCCCTGCGTGGCCAGCGGCAAGGTGAAATTGCCCAGGCCACAGAACAGGTCGGCCACGCGGTCCGTCGGCTGCACTTCCAGCAAACGCAGGGCTTTCGATACCAGCACGCGGTTGATGTGGTGGTTCACCTGCGTGAAATCGACAGGCTTGAATGGCATCTTGACGCCGAATTCCGGCAACAGGTAATGCAATTGTTTGTCGAGCGGATAGAATGGCACGGCCGTTTCCGGCCCTTTCACCTGCAGCCACCATTGCACGCCGTATTCGTCGGCAAAGGCTTTCAGTTTCGTTTCGTCGTCCGCCGTCAATGGCGCCATGATGCGCAAGACCATGGCGGTCACGTCTTCGCCCACGGCCAGCTCGATCTGCGGCATCTGGTCGAAGATCGACAGCGAAGCAATCAATCCACGCAGCGGCAGCAGCATGGCGGAGATATGCGGTGGCAAGATTTCGCAGCTATCCATGTCGGCAACAAACGCCGATTTCTTTTCATGGAAGCCCACCAGCACAGCGTCTTTCTTCTTGACGTGGCGCACCGACAGACGCGCGCGGTAGCGGTAGCCCCACGTCGGGCCATACATGGGGCGCATGATGCTTTGCGGACGCACCTTGCCGATATGCCACAAGTTATCTTCCAGCACGCGCTGCTTGATCGCCACCTGCGCCGACGGTTCCAGGTGCTGCATCGAGCAGCCGCCGCAATTGTCGAAATGCTTGCACTTGGGCGTCACGCGCATAGCCGATTCGCGGTGCAGCACCGTCATGCGGGCCATTTCCCAGTTTTTCTTCTTCTTGTACGTCACAAAGCTGACGCGCTCGCCTGGCAATGCGCCTTCGACAAACACGACCTTGCCCGGCGAGCCGTCTTCGTTTTCAATATGGCCAACGCCACGGGCGTCCATGTCGAGCGATTTGATTTCGATGATATTTTCTTGCATAGCGATCAATAGGTAAGAGTGGGCCAGGACGCAGGGCCGCGCTGGAACTTGAAACAATGGGGGAAAGGTCAGGCGCCGCGAGCGGGGCGTATGATAGCAGATGCGCACTGGCTTCAGCCCGCGGCGCAGCCGAACCGATTCAGCGGGCTACAAAAGGGAGTCGCGCACGACGCCACGCGCCGCCATAGCGCGTTTGAGCTTGATCAGCGCTTCCTGCTGGATCTGGCGCACGCGCTCGCGCGTCACGCCCATTTCCTCGGCCAGGGTTTCCAGCGTGGCCGGGTCGTCGTTGTCGAGGCCGAAACGGCGCATGATCACCACGCGCTGCTTGTCGGGCAGCTTGGTCAGCCAGTCGCGCACCAGCACCGTCATTTCATGGTGTTCGGCGCGCGCGTCAGGGCTGTCTTCGCTGGCGCCGGGCAGCATGTCCATCAGCGACGATTGCGGATCGTTGTCGAGCGGCGCGTCGAGCGAGGTGGCATGCTCGGACAGAGCCAGGATATCCTGCACCTCTTCCACGGGACGGCCCACCAGGTGGGCGATGTCTTCCGCAGTGGCATCCTTGCCATCGTGGTGCTGGGCTTCCAGGTGGTATTTGCCGCGCAGAATTTGATTGAGTTCGCGCACCATGTGCACGGGCAGGCGCACCGTACGCGCCTGGTTCATGATGGCGCGCTCGATGCTCTGGCGTATCCACCAGGTCGCATAGGTAGAGAAACGGAAACCGCGTTCGGGCTCGAACTTGTCGATGGCCCGCATCAGGCCGATGTTGCCCTCCTCGATCATGTCGAGCAAGACCACGCCCCGGTTGATGTAATGCTTGGCGATCGACACGACCAGGCGCAGATTGTGCTCGATCATGGTTTGCCGGGCTTCGAAGTTGCCCTGCTTGGCGAGCGTGGCGTAATGCACCTCTTGCGCCGCCGTCAGCAGGGGCCGCGTGCCGATCTGGTTCAGATAGTGCTGCGTGGTATCGGTCGACAGCTCCGCCGCCAGCACTTTTTTCAGTTCA
Source organism: Janthinobacterium sp. 64 (assembly GCF_002813325.1). Classification (NCBI taxonomy): domain Bacteria; kingdom Pseudomonadati; phylum Pseudomonadota; class Betaproteobacteria; order Burkholderiales; family Oxalobacteraceae; genus Janthinobacterium; species Janthinobacterium sp. 64. The sequence goes on from NZ_PHUG01000001.1 coordinate 2,032,818, forward strand.
TCGACACTTTCGACCAGCACGCTGACGCTGGCCACCTCGCCGCCCTCGCCCGCGTCGACGGCGTCAATGCCGTCGAGTTCGCCGGCATCGTCCGTCACGACTTCGTCCGCCCCGTCTTCCGGCAGTTCCGGGTCATCATCCAACTGGTCGTGCGGCGCGTGTGTCATTGCTTTACCTAACGGTTAGGCAGGAATTTCGAAGGATCGACAGGCTTGCCCTGCTGGCGAATCTCAAAGTGCAGCTTCACGCGGTCGGCATCGGAATCGCCCATTTCAGCGATGGCCTGGCCTTTGTTGACGTTCTGCCCTTCCTTCACCAGGATGCTGCGGTTGTGCGCATATGCCGACAATAAACTATTACTGTGCTTCACGATGACAAGATTACCATAACCACGGATTCCGCTCCCGGCATACATGACTTTTCCCGATCCGGCCGCCACCACCTGCTGGCCCGCCTTGCCGGCGATATCGACGCCCTTGTTCTTGCCTTCGTCGAAAGTGCCGATGACCTTGCCTTCGGAAGGCCACATCCAGCTGATCTTCTCGTCGCCAGGCACCGAGGCCGCAGGGGCTGCCGCGGCGGCGGCCGGTGCAGCGGCGGCTGCCGGCGCTGGCGCCGGCTTGGCGTCGCCGTTGCCGCCATCGGCGCGCAGCTCGGCCAGGGTGGCGTCGGAATACGCGCGCTTCTCGCCGCGCGGACCGGTTTTCTTCGGCACGACAGGCGCGGCCGGCTTGACTTCCGTCACCGGCGGCATGACGATGGCCGATGTTTGCGCGCCGCCCGTGTCGCCATTCGGCGGCAGCACGCGCAATACCTGGTCGACCTTGATGTCGTTCGGGTTGCTCAAGTCATTCCAGGCCACCAGGTCGCGGTAATTCTGGCCGTGTTCCAGGGCGATGCGCAACAGCGTGTCGCCGCGCTTGACCGTGTAATAGGCCGGGTCGCGGTCGCGCGGATCGCTGGCGGCGGCGCTGCTGCTCGATGGATGGCGCTCGACGACGGGCGCCTGGACGCCCGTGGTGCCGCAACCGCTCAACAGCGCGGCCAAGGTGATGCTACATAGAAGTATGTTACTTTTCTTAATCATTCGCATGTAATTGTATGTCCTGCTTGCTAGCTGATCCGGGGATCATATGGTGCCCGGGCGCAAAGGCACGAAATGGCAGTCTTCCAGGGTCTGGCTGGTCCATTCCATTTTCCCCACCCGGGTAATGAGTTGTAAGTGTTGCAATTTAGCCCCCACCGGCGCAACCAGACGCCCGCCGGGTGCCAGCTGTTCCAGCAAGGCTTGCGGGACTTCCAGGCCGGCTGCGGCAAGGATGATGCCGTCGAAGGGCGCCGCCTGCGGCAGGCCAAGCATACCATCTCCGTACTGCAAGCGCAGATTTGACACGCGCAGCGGGCGCAGATTGGCCTTCGCCAGCTCGTGCAGGGGCCGGATGCGCTCGATCGAATACACCTCTTTCGCCACCAGCGACAGCACCGTCGCCTGGTAACCGCAACCGGTGCCGATCTCCAGCACGCGCTGCAAGTTGCCGCCCTGGCGCATCACTTCGATCATGCGCGCCACGATATACGGCTGCGAAATGGTCTGGTGGTGGCCGATGGGCAAGGAGGCGTCGATATACGCCTGCGACGCCAGCGCCTCGTCCATGAACAGATGGCGCGGCACGGCTTGCATGGCGTCGAGCACCACCTGGTCCTTGACGCCCTGTTTCGCGATGCGCGCCACCATGGCCCGGCGTACGGCTTCCGACACCAGCGGATTTTGCCGTGGCGGCGACTGCACCGGCGGCTGTGCCCGCTCATTGGCGATGGCCTGGGCACGCGACGGCGCGATGGGCAGCGTGGCAGCGTGGTACGGCGCGCCACCCCTGGCCGCATTTTGCGCCGCATTCTGTGTCGCCGTCTGCGGCGTGGCAATGCGCGACTGCGCCAGCGACTGCCCCCCGCCCTGCCTGGCGGGCTTGCCGGCCAGCGAATCGAGGGTCAGGGGGAAGGTACGCGGCTTGTCAGTCATAGTGAGCGGTCATGCCAGGCCTTTTGCCAGTGCATCGAGTTGGGTGGTATGGGTCAGGTCGATCTGCAGCGGCGTGATCGAGACTTGTCCATGTTCAACGGCGTAAAAGTCCGTGCCCGGCCCGCCTTCCTTGGCCGTGCCGGCGGGGCCGATCCAGAAGATTTCACGGCCACGGGGATCGAGCGCGCGGATCACGGGCTCGGCCGAATGGCGCTTGCCCAGGCGCGTGGCCACCACGCCCTGCATTTGCTCGTAAGGAATGGCGGGAATGTTCACGTTCAGCAGATACGGTTTCTGCAGGGCGTCAAACTGGCGCTCGACGATTTCCCGCGCCACGCGGGCGGCCGCGTCCAGATTGGCCCAGCCGAACTGCGACTGGGAAAAGGCGATGGCGGGAATGCCGAACAGATAGCCTTCCGTCGCGGCCGCCACGGTACCCGAATACAGCGTGTCGTCGCCCATGTTGGGGCCGTTGTTGATGCCAGAGACCACCAGGTCGGGGCGCTCGATGAGCATGCCCGTCAGCGCCACGTGCACGCAGTCGGTGGGGGTGCCGTTGACAAAATAAAAGCCGTTGGCCGCCTTGTGCACGGACAGGGGCCGGTCCAGGGACAGCGAATTGGACGCGCCCGATCGATTGCTGTCAGGCGCCACCACGACGATTTCCGCAATGGGCGCGAGCGCGTCGGCCAGGGCAGCCAGGCCTGGCGCCAGGTAACCGTCGTCGTTACTGATAAGAATTCTCATAACGAGATTTTACCTGAAGCAATGCCAACACTGCGCATGCCACACACCGAATGGCAGCATTATTTATGCCGCCGCGCCGACACGGCGCAAGGCGTCAGCGCTGCTCGATGCGCGCTTCCGATAGCGCCCCTTCCAGCGCCTGCACTTCATCCTCCTGCAAGGCCAGCAAGGCATTCAGGTCGCCTTGCAATTTATACATTCTTTTCAACTGCGCCATGCCGCGCCTGCGCAGCTTGCCCGGCACGCCAGGGCGCAGCAGAACGGATTTCAAATGTTCGGCCAGTTCGCCCGCCTGCGCATACTGTTCCCGCTCTATCATGCCTTGCAACATCGAGATCATGCTGGCCAGGGTGTCCGGCTCGGCCGCGTCCTGCCCGCTGGCGCGGCCGGCCAGGATGGTTTCCTGCAAATGCCGGGCGCCGTCCAGCACGCCGTCCGCATGCCCCGTGACGGGCGCATTCAGCAACCGGTCGCTGCCGCTGAGCACCGCGTCTTCCAGCAGGCGCGCCGCCTCGCTGTCGCCCTGCTGCTGCAGGGTACCGGCCAATTGCTTCTTGCTGTGCAAGGTATCGAGATGGTCTTCGCCCAGCAGGCGCGCGTGCACTTCCAGCACCTGCTCCTGCACGCTGCGCGCCGCATCGAGCTCGCCACGCCGCAGCAGCGCCTCGGCCAGCTTGCGCTGGCTCATCAGGGTTTCAGGATGGTCGAGCCCGTGCGTGCGCTCGCGCGCCGCCACCTGGTCTTCCTGCAGCTGGCGCGCGCCGGCCCAGTCGCCCTGCCCGGCCACGATGTCGGCCAGCAAGTCGCGCGTGGCCAGCGTGACCGCATGGTCGCTGCCCAGGCGCCGCTCCTGCACCTGCAGCACGGCAGCGAGCAGGCGCCGCGCGCCTTCCAGGTCGCCTGCGCGCCCCAGCGCCTGCGCCAGGGCCAGCTTGCTGCGCAAGGTATCGCCATGCTCGGCGCCAAACAGGCGCTCGCGCGCCGCCACCACCGTACCCAGCACTTGCTGCGCCTGCGCCAGCCGCCCCATGCGCAGCAAGGTGGCGGCGCGGCGATCCATCGCTTCCAGGGTCAGCGGATGCTCGCCGCCCAGCTGGCGCGCGTAACTTGCCAGCACGGTATCCTGCAGCAGCAGCGCCGCCGCCAGTTCCCCCTGCAGCAACAGGGTTTGCGCCAGGCAGGCCCGAGCGGCCAGGGTGTCGGGATGCTCGCTGCCCAGCACGCGCTCGCGCACATCGAGCACGTCTTCTTCCAGGAAGCGGGCTTCATCGAGCTTGCCCAGCTGGCGCAGCAGGCGCGCCATGCCGCTCTTGCACGCCAGGCTGTCGGGATGCTCCTCGCCCAGCAGGCGTACGCGGATCTCGACGCTCTGGCGAAAGGCATCGAGCGCCTGCGCGCTGCGCCCCTCCTTGCGGTACAGCTCGCCCAGGCGGGCCAGGTCGCGCGCCAGCGGCAGGGCCACGGCGCGGCCCGGCTCCAGCGACAAGGCCTGGCGCGCTTCGCTGATGGCGCCCAGCAAGGCGATTTCACGGCTCGATTGCCAGGGGAAATACCCGCCCGTCAGCCAGTGCAAAAAGGCTTCGAAGGTGCGCGTGAGGGAAAAGCGGTCGCCGCCCTGGTCGATGCGCACGGCCAATTGCTCGCCATACGCAAAGGTTTTCGTCTGCTGCAGCTGGACTTCGTCGAAATAGCTGTCGAGGGCGATCTGCGACAAGCCGTAGGACGTGCGCAGCAGGCGCTCGAACATGGGCTGGAAGCCGGCGATGCCCTTGTGCGCGTCGCCGCGGCGCCACTCGGCGCGCTGCGCGCCATCGCCCATTTCTATGCGCGAGGGCAAGGGGTAGACGAGTAGCGGACGCTGTTCGTCTTCATGGCTGCGGCGGTACTCGATGGCCCGGGTGACGAGCGCATCGACGCCTTCCAGGCTTTGCCGGTTCGGCGTGAAGACCACCACCAGCTTTTTCGGCAGCAAGGTGGTGCAGATGCCGGCACTGTCCGTGCGGCCCGTGCGCGAATCGACGAGCACGTAGCGGAAATGCTGGGCCAGCGTATCGGCGAAGCAGCGGAACAGGGCTGGGCAGGTGTCGAACAGCTGATCCCAGCGCATCTGCGCCAGCCGTTCGCTGTAGCTGGCATCGAAACGCCCCGCGCGCATCAGGTACAGCGGGCTGCCCTGATCGACGCGCACCACGTATTGCTGCCAGTCGATGGCGTCGAGCACGCGCTGCGCCAGCGCCGCATCGTCGCGGCCGGCATCGTCGCGCCCCCGGGCCTGCCCGCCGCCACTTTCCAGGCTGAAGCGTTCCAGCTGCTGGCGGCAAGCCTCGAAGAATTCCAGTACGCCGGGACGCTCCTCGTGCTGCTCGAAATAATGGTGCAGGCCCGGCGCTTCCATGTCCCAGTCCAGCATCAGCACGGGCACGCTGGCGTTTTCACGGCGCGCCAGCAGGACGGCGATGTTCGACAGGGCCATGGTGCGGCCGGTACCGCCCTTGTAGGAATAGAAGGTGACGACTTCGCCAGGGGCGCTCAAAGGCGGCAGGGAGAGGCGTTGGCATTCCATGACAGGACCTTTTACGTGATTAACGCGGAAAGTGGGGAGGCGGAATGGCGCGCCATTCCGGTGGAATATCGGGCAACACGAAACGGCTGCAATCGTGGCCGGGCGGTGTCGACCGCTTGAGCAAGTGGTAATGCGTGGCGATGCGCTGCACGATGCGGTCGATGTCGGGCAGGTATTGCGGATTCGACTTCAGGTCGCCGCTGGCCAGCGTATAGCCGGAGAAATCGACGTACAGCCCCGACTCCGTGATTTGCGGCGGCAAGCCGTCCGGATGGCGCGTCATGATGATGGGGATGATCAGGTGGCTGGGCAGTTCATACCAGGCGCGCCGCTCCTGTTCGATCAGCTGCATGGCAGCAAATTCACGCCGCGTGTAGCCATGTGCTTCATATTTGGGCGTGTACAGCACGATCATGCAGACGCTCTGGCACATGGCGCGCGCCACGCGCAGGTCGATATCGTCGCCGCCGCCCAGTTGCTCGCTGTCGATGAACAGCACTTCTTCACGGTCGAGGTGCGGTTCCAGATAACAAGCCAGCGCCTCGATGAGATCATTCTTGAACTTGTTCATGAACGCATATTGGCCGTGTGCATAGCTCAAGAAACAGCCGTAGCGGATCTCCATGGCATCCCCCTGTTCCCCTTGCGGCCCTGCCAACGCCGCGCCTTGATCCCACAAGGCATGAGTTCACTGTAGACCGCTGAGCAACGGCCTGTTTGCGCTGGCGCAAAGATGTGTCTGGCGTCCTGGACATGACAGAAAAAGCCAGAAACTGGCACGATCACGCCCATTTCTGGCATGCCAGGCGCGCAAGCGGGCGGCGCGCAGAAAGCGCTACTCGCTTGATAACAAAGGGAAATATGCCGGCGCGCGGAAGGCGCCGGCAAGCAGGACTTAAGCGAGGACTTAAGCGCCCTTGGCGGGCAGGTTGCGGAAGAACTCGACCACTTCTGCGGTGTCGCGCGTGCGCTTGAACGGTGGCAGGCTTTGCCAGATGCGCTTGCCGTACGGCTTGGAAATGAGGCGTGGATCGCAGATCATCAGCACGCCGCGGTCGCCCTCGTCACGGATCAATCGGCCCGCGCCCTGCTTCAGGTTGATGATGGCTTCCGGCAGCGAATGGTGCATGAAGCCGTTCTTGCCCTGCTTTTCCATCACTTCGATGCGCGCGGCCAGCACGGGATCGTCGGGCGGCGCGAACGGCAGCTTGTCGATGATCACCAGAGAGAGCGCATCGCCGCGCACGTCGACGCCTTCCCAGAAGCTCTGGCTGCCGATCAGCACGCCATTGCCGGCGGCGCGGAACTGGTCCAGCAATTCCGTGCGGCCCTTGTCCCCCTGCACGAACAGGGGGAAGTTCAGGCCGCGCTGCTTGAATTCGTCGGCCAGGCGCTCGGCCGCGCGCTTGACGGCGCGCAAGGTGGTGCACAGGAAGAAGGTGCGCCCGCCCGCCGCCTCGATGATGGGCAAGGCGCAGTCGATGACGGCATCCGTGTAGCCCAGCGAGTTCGGTTGCGGCAGGTTTTGCGGCACGAACAGCAAGCCTTGCTGGCCATAGTCGAAGGGGCTCGGCCACGTGTGCGACGGCTCGCCCGTCAAGCCCATCTGTTCCGAAAAATGCTTGAAATCGTTTTTCACGGCCAGGGTGGCGGACGTGAAAATCCAGCTGCGCGGCGTGCCTTCGCGCTGGTTGTTGAAGATCGGGGCGATCGACAATGGTGTTTTATGCAATTGCAAGGAGCTGGAAAACGCTTCCACCCAGAATACGGCTTCTTCGCCAGCCGCGACCTTGGCCTTCGGATCGAACTTCCAGCCGCTCAGCTGCTGTGCCAGCTCGACGCCGCGCACTCGGCACTGTTCCAGCGTTTCCGCCCGTTCCGCCTGGGTTTCCAGCACGGCCACCATGCCGTCGAGCTCATCCTTGAGCGTATCGAGCGCGGGAAAGAAATCGCTCGACGGGGCGATTTGCGGCAGCGACATGCGCACGATATCCTGCGAAAAAGTCAAACGCAGGTCGCGCGCGGCCTTTTCCACCACCGTCACCGTCTTGGCCCAGTCGATGCCGCGCGCATGCGCCAGGCCCTCGGCCAGCACGTCACGGCACAGTTCCAGGATTTGCGAGGTCGACACCGTGTTGCCAAAGAACAAGGTGGCCGTATCGGGCAGCTGGTGCGCCTCATCGAAGATGATGGTGTTGGCCGACGGCAGCAATTCCGCCACGCCCGTATCCTTCAGGGCCACGTCGGCAAAGAACAGATGGTGGTTGACCACCACCACGTCGGCCTGCTGGGCTTCCTTGCGGGCCTTCATCACAAAACAATCCTGGTAGTACTGGCACTCGGCGCCCATGCAGGTGTCGCGCGTGGACGTCACCAGGTTCCAGATCATGGCGTTTTCCGGCACCTTGGCCAGTTCCGCCTTGTCGCCGGAACTGGTCATCTTGATGAAACGCGAGATTTCGCGCAAATGGCCCACGTCGTCGCGCGAGGTCATGCGGCCGTTTTGCAGTGTGCGTTCCAGGTGATAGTGGCAGACGTAATTCGAGCGGCCCTTGAGCAGGGCGACGGAAACGGGTGCCTGCAGCGCGGCGCGCACGGTGGGAATATCGCGCAAGAACAATTGGTCCTGCAAGTTCTTCGTGCCGGTAGACACGATGGTCTTGCCGCCCCACATCAGGGCCGGCACCAGGTAGGCAAAGGTTTTACCTGTGCCCGTGCCCGCCTCGGCGATCAGCGTGGTCTGGCTGTCGATGGCGCTGGCGATGGCCTTCGCCATGTCCGTTTGCGAACGGCGCGGCTTGTAGCTGCCCACGGCGGGACCGAGCGGGCCGCCCGCGCCGAACAGGCGCTCGATGTCGGCGTCGTGCTTGCCAGGGGCCGCCTGGGGTTCGCCTGGCACATCGGCTGGCAAGGCAGCAGGCTGGCCATCTGGGTTTACTGGCAATAAATTGTGATCGGTCAAAATATACTTAAGTGAAGGCTGGACTGGACGCTACTGGCGCCCCTCAGGCGGGAACGTCGGGCACCAACTGCATTTTCAGCAAGGTGATGTGATCCTTCAATTGCAATTTGCGCTTTTTCAGGCGGCGCAGTTGCAGCTCGTCATGGTGGCCATCGAGTATCAGCAACTCGATGACGGCATCAAGGTCGCGGTGTTCCACGTTGAGTTCAATCAGGCGCCGCTGTATTTGCTGTGCATCGCTCATGTGTTGCGTTCCAGGCAGTGTTGGTAACGGTGTTGGGAAACCGGCGCGCGCAGCATACGCAGGCAGCCATGGTGCATAGTTTAACCTGCCGCGCGCCTTAGGGCACGCCATTTCCGACTTGCTCCGGCGCGGCAGTGTTATTTGGCCGGCGTGCTGGCAGCGGCGGCAGCCGCCTTGGCAGCCTTGGCCTGCGCTTCGGCCTGGCGTTCGGCCAGGCGCTGCGCCACCCGCTTCTGGCGCGCCACGGCGTCAGCCTGCTTGCGCGCATAGTCTGCCTCGCGCGCTGCGCGGCGCGGCGCTTCGGCGGCGGCAGCAGCGGCCTGCTTCGCCACCTTCGCTGCATGCTCAGCTTCGCGCTCGGCAAGGCTCTTGCCTTCCGGCTTGGGCGGCGCCGGCTCGGGCGTGACCACTTTCACGGGCTTGGGCATGGCCGCGGCGCGCTGCTCGGCGTCGAGACGCGCATCTTCCTGCGTCCTGGCCAGGTCGATATCGCGCAGGCGCACGGATTCGGCCCGCTTGAAGTAATTCGCTTCCGCGTCGACGGCGCGCAGGCGCACGAGGATCAGGCGGCGCTTTTCCTTGGCCTGGTCGAGGCAGTTATTCACGAAAAACTTGTTGTAGCACTCCAGTTCGCGCGCGGCAAACTCGTTTTCGGCCGCTTCGCGCTCGCTGGCTGACTGCTTCAGCTTGGCGTCCGCTTCCTCCACCGACAAGGTCGCGGGCACCTGCGGCGCGCCAACCTCATCCAACGCCGCCACCCCTTGGTGCGCGCAGGCGGACAACGCCAGGACCAGGCCCAGCGCCGCACCCAGCTTGTATAGTGTATTTGCCATCATGTTCCTTATCCCTGCCTCAAACGATCGCGTCGGCCGCGCCGCGCTGTTCTTTTTCCATGTATTCGCGCGATTGCATCTCGATGATACGCGAAACGGTGCGGTGAAACTCGTTGGCCAGCATGCCGTTCGTGTACAGCTGCTCGGGAGCCACTTCGGCCGACATGATCAGCTTGACCTTTTGATCATAAAACACGTCAATCAGCCACGTGAAGCGGCGCGCTTCGGACGACTGCGCCGCCGACATGGACGGTATGCCGGACAATATCACCGTATGGAAGCGGCTGGCGATTTCCAGGTAATCATTTTGCGAGCGGGGGCCGCCGCACAGGGTGGCAAAATCGAACCAGATGATGCCGCCGGCGCGGCGCAGGCAATGGATTTCGCGGCTCTCGATGCGGATGCGCGCGTCTTCGTCGGCCGTCTCGGCGATGCGCGTGTAGGCGTCGCGCAAGGCCTGGTCCGTGTCCGCACCGAGCGGGGTATAGTAACTTTCTACCTGCTCCAGCGCGCGGCCGCGGTAATCGACGCCCGCGTCGACGTTCATCACGTCGAGCTTGTCCTTGAGTAGCGCGATGGTCGGCAGCATGCGGTCGCGGTGCAAGCCGTCCGGATACAGCAGGTCGGGGTCGTAATTCGAGGTCATGATGAAGGACACGCCATTGGCGAACAGGGCCGACAGCAGGTTGTACAGGATCATCGCATCGGCGATGTCGGAGACGTGGAATTCATCGAAACAGATCAGGCGGTATTTCTTGGCGATGCGCTTGGCCACTTCGTCGAGCGGATCGGCCACGCCCTTCAATTCATCGAGCTGCTGGTGCACGCCGCGCATGAATTCGTGAAAGTGCAATCGCGTCTTGCGCACCAGGGGCACGACCGAGTAAAAACTGTCCATCAGGAACGATTTGCCGCGTCCTACCCCGCCCCACATGTACACGCCTTTCGGCACGGCGGGACGGTTGATCAGGCGCTTGAAGGTGCTCGAACGCTGGCCCTTGTAGGCCACCCACTCGTCATAGCACAGCTGCAGGCGGTCGACCGCACGCCGCTGGGCGGCATCGGCCTTGAAATCACGCTTCTGCAACGCGTGCTGGTAAAACTCTTCTACGTTCATGGGATTCGCTTTAACGCACAAGGGCGCCGGCGGAAAAAATCCGCGAGCGCCCCTGCAGGACTAACTACAATTAAAAGTTCAACGTACGCTTGTCAACCGCCAGTGCCGCTTCCTTGGTCGCTTCCGACAGCGATGGGTGGGCGTGGCAGATGCGCGCGATGTCTTCGGCCGAGGCCTTGAATTCCATCGCCACGACGGCTTCGGAAATCAGTTCGGAGGCCATCGGGCCGACGATGTGCACGCCGAGGATTTCATCGGTGGTCGCATCGGCCAGGAATTTCACCATGCCCGAAGTGTCGCCCAGCGCGCGCGCACGGCCATTGGCCATGAACGGGAAGGTGCCGGCCTTGTAGGCGATGCCTTCGGCCTTCAGGGTTTGCTCGGTCTTGCCGACCCACGCGATTTCCGGCGAGGTGTAGATCACCCACGGAATCGTGTTGAAGTTGGTGTGGCCATGCTGGCCGGCGATACGCTCGGCCACGGCAACGCCTTCTTCTTCGGCCTTGTGCGCCAGCATCGGGCCGCGCACGACGTCGCCCACTGCCCACACGTTCGGCAGGTTGGTCTTGCAGTCGCCGTCAACGGCGATGAAGCCGCGTTCGTCCAGCTGCAGGCCGACTTTATCGGCGCCCAGGCCATTCGTGTTCGGCGTACGGCCGATCGAGATGATCAGCTTGTCGAACACGGCTTTTTGCGCTTCGCCCTTGGCGTCCACGAATTCCACGGTGACGTCTTTCTTGCCTGGCGTGATGGCGCCGATCTTGCAACCGAGGTTGATCTTCAAGCCTTGCTTGATGAACAGCTTCGACGCTTCCTTGGCGATCTGCTCGTCGACGGCGCCCAGGAAGACCGGCAGGCCTTCGAGCACGGTGACGTCAGCACCCAGGCGGCGCCATACGCTGCCCATTTCCAGGCCGATCACGCCGGCGCCGATGACGCCCAGCTTGGCTGGTACGGCGTCGATGGCCAGTGCGCCCGTGTTCGACAGGATCAGTTTCTCGTCGAATGGTGCGCCCGGCAGTTCGCGCGCGTTCGAACCCGTGGCGATGACCACGTGCTTGGCCGTCAAGGTTTCGTTGGCTGCGCCCGTCACGCTGATCTCATACGCGCCAGCGGCGGCGGCGGCGAAAGCGGCGCGGCCGTGGAAGAAGGCGATCTTGTTCTTCTTGAACAGGTACAGGATGCCGTCGTTGTTTTGCTTGACGACGGTGTCTTTGCGCTTGAGCATCTGGCCCAGGTTCAGCTTCAGGCCGGCGACGTCGATGCCGTGCTCGGCGAAGCTGTGGCCCGCGTGTTCGAAATGCTCGGACGATTGCAGCAGCGCTTTCGACGGGATGCAGCCGACGTTGGTGCAGGTACCGCCAGGCGCGGCGCCGCCCTTGGCGTTCGACCACTCGTCGACGCACGCGACGGAAAAGCCCAGCTGCGCTGCGCGGATGGCGGCGATGTAGCCGCCAGGGCCCGCACCGATGACCACTACGTCAAATTGTTTAGTACTCATGTTTTGTTATTCCAATCTCTTCGTCTGGTACGAAAATCCACAATAGAAGGTAAATCACCACGCCGAAGCCGAAGGTCAATGTAAACAGGACGAAGACGAGGCGCCAGATCCACGCTTCCATGCCGGAAGCGCGGCCCAGGCCGCCGCAGACGCCACCGAGCCAGCGGTCGTTGCGCGAACGGCGCAGGCGGTTGAATTCCTGCACCAGGTCGTTCGATGCGTTCGACGGGCCGGAGTCGGAGGGACTCTCAGATTTGTCCAGGTTGATATTGCTCAGGAGCTTGGCTTTCGCTTGCGCGAATTCCGCGTCGCTCAGGGCGCCCGCCAGGTGCAACTCGTGCAGACGCTTGATTTCTTCAGAGATGTTCATAGAATCCTCTTTCATTGAGATCAGCCAGCTGCGTCTTCTGGCAAGGGGTATCAGCTACATTGCCCCGGCGGCGACGCCGGGGGACTACGGTGCTTACAGGTCCAGCAGCAGGCGTGCAGGATCTTCCAGCGCTTCTTTCATCGCCACCAGGCCCAGGACGGCTTCGCGGCCGTCGATGATGCGGTGGTCGTAGGACATGGCCAGGTAGTTCATCGGACGTACCACGATCTGGCCGTTTTCGACAACAGCGCGGTCCTTGGTCGCATGCACGCCCAGGATGGCCGATTGTGGCGGGTTGATGATCGGGGTCGACAGCATGGAGCCGAAGGTGCCGCCGTTCGAGATCGAGAACGTGCCGCCCGTCAGGTCGTCCAGGGTCAGCTTGCCTTCCTTGGCTTTCGCGCCGAATTCACCGATTTTTTTCTCGATGTCGGCGATCGACAGCTGGTCCGCGTTGCGGATGATAGGCACGACCAGGCCGCGCGGCGAACCGACAGCGATGCCGATGTCGAAGTAGCCGTGGTACAGGATGTCGTTGCCGTCAACGGAGGCATTGATGATCGGGTACTTTTTCAGCGCGGCGACGGCGGCCTTGACGAAGAAGGACATGAAGCCCAGCTTGACGCCGTGCTCTTTCTCGAACTTGTCCTTGTACTTGTTGCGCAGATCGATGACCGGCTGCATGTTCACTTCATTGAACGTGGTCAGGATGGCGTTCGTCGATTGCGATTGCAGCAGGCGCTCGGCGATACGTGCGCGCAGGCGGCTCATCGGCACGCGCTCTTCAGGGCGGTCGCCCAGGCTGGCTGCCGATGGCGTGGCAACTTGCTGCAACGCTGGCTTGGCGGCGGCTGGCGCCAGAGGCGCGACAGCTGGCTTGGCGGAAGCGGCCAGGGCGTCGCCCTTGGTCACGCGGCCGTCTTTGCCCGAACCGGCGACGTCGCCAGCGGACAGGCCTTTTTCGGACAGGATCTTGGCAGCGGCAGGCATGGCGACATCGCCTTTGGTCGCAGCGGCAGGCGCCGACGCGTTAGCGGTGTCTTGCGCGGCGGCAGCCAGGGCTGGTGCAGGCACGGCCGACACTTCCATCGGGCTGACCTTGGCCGAGCCGTCGGTGTCGATGATGGCGATGACTTCGCCGGCAACGACGGTGGCGCCGTCAGCCTTGATGATTTGCACGATCACGCCAGCGGCAGGCGCCGGCAGTTCCAGCACGACTTTGTCGGTTTCGATATCGATCATGTTTTCGTCGCGCGCAACTGCTTCGCCGACTTTCTTGTGCCATGCCAGCAGGGTCGCTTCTGCAACCGATTCCGACAACTGGGGAACTTTGACTTCGATTTGTGCCATGTAAAACTCCGTTTATTTTGTTATTGCGGCGCCGCCCCTGCGTAGCAAGGGCGGCGCTCCGTCATGATGTATGCAAGCAGGCGCCATGCATGTGCATGGCGCCCTTATCCTGCCGCTTACTTGGTCAGGATAAAACCCTTCAGCTTCGAGAATGCCGTTTCCAGCAGATCTTTTTGCTGGGCGTAGTGCTTGTCATAGTAACCGACAGCAGGCGACGCCGAAGCAGGACGGCCGGCGTAAGCCAGACGCTGACCCGATTCCAGGCCTTCGAAGATGTTGTGCTGGATCTGGAACCAGGCGCCCTGGTTTTGCGGCTCGTCCTGCGCCCAGACGACTTCGACCAGGTTCGGGAACTTCTTCAGTTCAGCAGCGAACGACTTGTGCGGGAACGGATACAGCTGTTCCAGGCGCACGATGGCCGTGTCGGTCTGGCCACGGGTCTTGCGTGCGTTGACCAGGTCGTAATAGACCTTGCCCGAGCAGGCGACGACGCGCTTGACTTTCTTGGCATCGATTTTGTCGTCGACTTCGCCGATGACGGTCTGGAAACCACCCTTGGACAGGTCGGTCAGCGGCGAACCGGCATCCTTGTTGCGCAACAACGACTTCGGCGTCAGGATGACCAGCGGCTTGCGGAACTGGCGCACCATCTGGCGGCGCAGCAAATGGAAGATCTGCGCAGCCGTCGTCGGTTGCACCACTTGCATGTTGTTGTCTGCGCACAGTTGCAGGAAACGCTCTGGACGCGCGGACGAGTGCTCAGGGCCCTGGCCTTCGTAACCGTGCGGCAGCATCATGACCAGGCCAGAAGCGCGGCCCCATTTCACTTCGCCGGAGCTGATGAATTGGTCGATCACCACTTGCGCGCCGTTGGCGAAGTCACCAAACTGGGCTTCCCAGATCGTCAGCGTGTTCGGTTCAGCGGTCGAGTAGCCGTATTCGAAGGCCAGTACGGCTTCTTCGGACAGCACCGAGTCGATGACGGTGAACGGCGCCTGGTTGTCCGACACGTTTTGCAGCGGAATGTAGGTACCGGCATCCCAACGCTCGCGGTTTTGATCGTGCAGCACGGCGTGGCGGTGCACGAAGGTGCCGCGGCCGGCATCCTGGCCCGTCAGGCGGATGGCGTAGCCGGACGATACCAGCGAAGCGTAGGCCAGGTGTTCGCCCATGCCCCAGTCCAGGTTCATTTCGCCACGGCCCATGGTGCCACGGTCGCCCAGTACTTTTTCAACCAGCGAATGGACCTTGAAGTCTTCCGGCACGGTGGTGATGCGGGTGGCCAGGCGTTTCAGTTCCGTCATCGGCACGGCGGTGTCGGCCGAATCGGTCCATTTCTTGTTCAGGAACGGCAGCCAGTCGACGGCGTACTTGTTCTTGAAGTTCGAGATGACCGGATCGACGGTGTGCTTGCCGGCGTCCATGGCGTCGCGGAAAGCGGCCACCATCTTGTCGCCGCCATCGGCAGGGATCACGCCTTGCGCTACCAGCTTGTCCGCGTACAGCTTGCGGGTGCCTGGATGCTGGCCGATCTTCTTGTACATCAGCGGCTGCGTCAGTGCCGGCGTATCTTGCTCGTTGTGGCCAAGTTTACGGTAGCAGATGATGTCGAGGACGATGTCCTTCTTGAATTCCATGCGGTAGTCGAGCGCGATCTGCGTCGCCAGCACCACGGCTTCCGGATCATCGGCGTTGATGTGCAGGACCGGTGCTTCGATCATCTTGACGACGTCCGAGCAGTACAGGGTCGAGCGGGCATCGCGCGGATCCGAGGTGGTGAAACCGATCTGGTTGTTGATCACGATATGCACCGTGCCGCCCGTATGGTAGCCACGGGTTTGCGCCAGATTCAGCGTTTCCATGACCACGCCCTGGCCGGCGAAAGCGGCATCGCCGTGCACCAGGATAGGCAGCACTTGCGCGCCCTGCGCGTCGCCGCGGCGATCCATGCGGGCCTTGACGGAACCTTCGACCACAGGGTTGACGATTTCCAGGTGCGACGGGTTGAACGCCAGCGACAGGTGGACCGGGCCGCCCGCGGTGGAGATGTCCGACGAGAAGCCTTGATGGTACTTCACGTCGCCGGCAGGCAGGTCGTCGCCATGCTTGCCTTCGAATTCTTCGAACAGTTCCTGTGGCGCCTTGCCCAGCGTGTTGACCAGCACGTTCAGGCGGCCGCGGTGGGCCATGCCGATGACGATTTCCTGCACGCCTTTTTCGCCGGCGCGCTGGATGGTTTCATCCATCGAGGCGATGAAGGTTTCGCCGCCTTCCAGGGAGAAGCGCTTCTGGCCCACGTAACGGGTGTGCAGATAGCGTTCCAGGCCTTCAGCCGCGGTCAGGCGGTCGAGGATGTGGATTTTTTTCTCTGGGGTGAAATTCGGGGTGGAGCGGATCGATTCCAGTTTCTCTTGCAGCCAGCGCTTTTCGGCCGGGTCGGAGATGTACATGAATTCGGCGCCGATCGAACGCGTGTAGGTGTCGCGCAGATAGTTGAGCAGATCGCGCAGGGTGGCGGTCTCGGGGCCAAAATAGGTATTGCTGATGTTAAACACGGTGTCCATGTCCGCGTCGGTGAAACCGTAGAAGCTCGGCTCCAGTTCCGGGATCATCGGGCGTTCCTGGCGTTGCAGCGGATCCAGATTGGCCCAGTGCGAACCGAGGTAGCGGTAAGCGGCGATCAGTTGCGTTGCAGCAACACGCTTGCGGCCCATTTCAGCATCGAAGGAAGCGGTCACTGTGCGGATCGGACCTGCTTTTGCGCGCTCGGCGAACGAGGCGACGACGGAGGCATGCGCCACGTCAGGCTTGTTGCTGCCATCGACGGCAGGCACGTGCTGCATGGCGTCGAAATAGGCGCGCCAGTTGTCCGGCACCGAACCTGGGTTATTGAGATACGCTTCGTACAGATCTTCCACGTACGGAGCATTCCCACCGAACAGGTAGGAGTTGGACGTAAATTGTTGCATCATATTGCTCACCTTTCTTCGCGTTTCGCGAGGAATTAGCGGGTTAATCTAACCTTCCGCGACACGGCCTGACCGGTTAGCGGATTGCACATCAAGTTGTGGGGAAGGGCTTTTTTATTGCGCCAGCATTCTGCATACCGTCATTTAGAATAGCACGCGGTATTGTAACGCAACAACGACTAGTTGAATTTATTTGGCAAGCAAATGTAAGCCGGGTGGCTGATTTTCCCGGGCTTGCCAGCCTGTTACTGTTGCGCTTACGGCACTTTCACACCCGCGCCGGCGTGCCGCTTGCGCCCGACTGGTCTGCCAGGTGACGGCGGCGCCGCGATGGCCGCCAGCCAAGCAGGATCGCCGGCAAACCAGTCCACCAGGAAGTCGAGCATGGTGCGCAGCAGCGGCGACATGTGCTGGCGCGAGGTATAGACGCCATAGATGCCCATGTCCTGCGGCTGGTACGCGGGCAGCAACTCCACCAGCTGCCCGCTGGCGATCAGCGGCGCGGCCGAAAAGCGCGGCTGCATGGCGATGCCCGCCCCCGCCACCGTCGCCACCAGCAGCACCAGCGATTCATTCGCCGACAGGCGGCCGCTGACGGGAACAGTGAGTGCTTCCCCGTCGTGCGTGAACTGCCACAGGCTCTTGCCGAAATACGTATAGGTCAGGCAGTTGTGCAGGGCCAGGTCTTGCGCCCGGCGCGGCGTACCGTGCGCCGCCAGATACGATGGTGCAGCGCACACCACCGAGACGCAACTGGCCAGCTGGCGCGCGATCAGGTTCGGCTCCAGCGCGTTCGTGATGCGGATCGCCAGGTCGATGCGCTGCTCCACCAGGTTGACGGCGCGGTTCTCCATCTGCAGGTCAACGGCGGCGCGCGGGTAGCGCCGCAGGTAAGCGGTCACTGCGCCAGCGAGCGCCGTCTGCGCCAGCGACTGCGAGCAGGTGATGCGCAGCAAGCCGTGCGGCGTATCGGCGCCTTCCGGCGCGGCGACGGCCATGGCGCCGGCCACTTCCAGCATCTGCCGGCAGCGCGCCAGGGTGGCGTCACCCGCATCCGTCAGGCTCAGCCGGCGCGTGGTGCGATGCAACAGGCGCGCCCCCGCCCACTCTTCCATCTCGGCCAGGTAGCGCGTCACCATGGCACGCGACATATCGAGCGCCTCGCTGGCAGCCACCATGCTGCCGCGCTCGGCGATGGCGACGAATACTTGTGCGGCGGTGATGCGGTCCATGCGCTACTCCCTTGATTCATCCGATTCATGCAACTAAATATGCAATCTACCCTATTTGCCGCGCCGGGTCGAAAGGATCCATGCAACGACAAATAATATGTTTGCATGCGCTACCCGGCCCTCCCGCACCCGGGCAACCGTTCCGATGCGGCGCAGTTAGCGCACACCATCGCCACGACCGGCCAGCGGCATTGAACTGCAGCTGGCCGCACTGCCCTACAGCGCGGCCAGAAAGCGCTCATACGCTTGCGCGCTGCGCGCCAGTCGCTCCGCATAGCCTGCTTCCTTCGGCCCGTCTTCCGTGCCATAGAAGGCAAAGAAGCGGCGGTTGTCGGCGCCGATGTACGCCAGCGTCACATCGAACGGCGCCAGCAACTGCGCCAGGGTGACTTTCCACTTGCCTGCCGGCGTGAAATCGTCCTCGCGGATGCCGGCCGTGACGGCCAGCGCCACTTTTCTCCCTTTGAAGGCATCGCCGCCCGTGCCATAGGCCCAGCCATACGCCAGCACGTCATCGAGCCACTGCTTCATCAAGGGCGGGCAGTTGAACCAGTACATGGGAAATTGCAGGACCACATTGGCGTGCGCCTCCACCAGCGCCTGTTCGCGCGCCACGTCGATGACGCCCTCAGGGTAAGCCTGATGCACGTCGTGGATGGTGTAGCGGTCAGGATACTGCGCCAGCTCCTGCAGCCAGCGCTTGTTGGCCACCGACGTGGCGATCGAGGGATGGAAGACGATAACGAGGGTTTTCAACATGCTGCTTTCCTGAAAATGGATGGATGCACCGGCCCCGCGCCCACAAAAAAGCAGGCAAGCCGGTACCCTGCCCCGTGGCGCGCAGCATGTGGCGGCGCGCCTGCAGAGGCAAAAGCAGCATAGTGATTGTGAGTAGTTTTTACAAGTACGCACATTGACTGCCCATACAGGAAGAAAAGTAAGTCACTTGGCCGTGCAAACCCCTTCGGGCAGGCGCATCCGGGTCAGGCTGGCTGGTGCCGTTCGCCCCACGCGCACAAGGTATGCAGCACGGGGATCAGCGAGGCGCCCTTGCCTGAGAGCGAATACTCCACCTTGGGCGGCACTTGCGGGTATTCCTTGCGGACGATCAGCGCATCGGCCTCCAGCTCCTTCAGCACGACGCTGAGGGTCTTGAAGGCGATCCCGCCGAGATGGCGCTTGAGCTCGTTATGCCGCAGCACGGTGTTTTCCGCCAGCGCATACAGGATCAGCATCTTGTATTTGCCGCCGATCAGCGACAAGGTGTAGCCAAATGCCGTATCGGCCAGGGCCA
Organism: Janthinobacterium sp. 64; assembly: GCF_002813325.1. NCBI lineage: Bacteria > Pseudomonadati > Pseudomonadota > Betaproteobacteria > Burkholderiales > Oxalobacteraceae > Janthinobacterium > Janthinobacterium sp. 64. The sequence goes on from NZ_PHUG01000001.1 coordinate 2,052,020, forward strand.
CGCCGCCGGGGGCGCAGGTGTCTTCATTCATCGCGTTGTACTTCCTGTTGAACCAGGGTCCGAGCATAACAGCCCGGCATAAAAAAACGGGCCGAAGCCCGTTTTTTGTTTGCTCGATACCGCTCTGGATTAACGCTTGTCCAGTGGCAGTACTTCGCGCGTGGTCGAACCGACGAACAGCTGGCGCGGACGGCCGATTTTTTGCTCTGGGTCGGCGATCATTTCGTTCCACTGGGCGATCCAGCCGATCGTACGGGCCATAGCGAAGATACCGGTGAACAGCGACACAGGGATGCCCAGCGCCGATTGCACGATGCCCGAGTAGAAGTCGACGTTCGGGTACAGTTTGCGCGACACGAAGTACTCGTCGTTCAGTGCAATCTTTTCCAGTTCCATCGCCAGCTTGAACAGCGGGTCGTCTTGCAGACCCAGTTCTTGCAGCACTTCGTAGCAGGTTTCACGCATCAGCTTGGCGCGTGGATCGAAGTTCTTGTACACGCGGTGGCCAAAGCCCATCAGCTTGACGCCGGAGTTCTTGTCCTTGACTTGCTCGATAAAGGCAGGGATGTTCTCGACGGTGCCGATTTCTTTCAGCATGTTCAATGCCGCTTCGTTGGCGCCGCCGTGGGCAGGGCCCCACAGGCAGGCGATACCGGCAGCGATACAGGCGAACGGATTGGCGCCCGACGAACCGGCCAGACGGACGGTCGATGTCGATGCGTTTTGCTCGTGGTCCGCGTGCAGGATCAGGATGCGGTCCAGGGCGCGCACCAGCACGTCGTTGACCTTGTACTCTTCGCACGGGTTGGCGAACATCATGTGCATGAAGTTGGCGCTGTACGACAGGTCGTTGCGTGGGTACACGAACGGCTGGCCGACCGAGTACTTGTAGGTCATGGCGACCAGGGTTGGCATCTTGGCGATCAGGCGGATGGCCGACACTTCGCGGTGACGCGGGTCGTTGATGTCGAGCGAGTCATGGTAGAACGATGCCAGCGCGCCAACGGTGCCCACCAGGACGGACATCGGATGCGCGTCGCGGCGGAAGCCACGGAAGAAGAATTGCATCTGTTCGTGCACCATCGTGTGCTTGGTGACTGTGTCGACGAACTTGGCTTTCTGCGCCGCGTTCGGCAGTTCGCCGTTCAGCAGCAGGTAGCACGATTCCATGAAGTCGGCGTTGACGGCCAACTGTTCGATCGGGTAACCGCGGTACAGCAGCTCGCCCTTGTCGCCGTCGATGTAGGTAATCGACGAGTTGCAGGCGGCCGTCGACATAAAGCCTGGGTCGTAGGTGAACTTGCCGCTACCGGCGTACAGTTTGCGGATGTCGATGACGTCCGGGCCAACCGTGCCTTTGTAGATTGGAAATTCAAGCGATGGGCTGCCATCGGAGAACGACAGGGTAGCTTTTGTGTCAGAGATATTCATGGGCTCTTCCTTCTCGGGAGTGAGTCGAAATTAAAATCAAAAATTCTGGCTGCAATTCGCACCGCATTCGGCAGTGCTACAGCGCGCCACTCGCACCGTTTGCAATATATCGCCCAGGCGTCTAGGCAATGCGCAGTCGTTGCAGCAGTGCGCGCACATGCGGCAGATCGACTTCGCCTTCCGGCTCTTTACGGGCCAGTACCAGATCCATTAACGCATTGTCCGATAAATCCAGCAAACGCGTCAGCGCGTCAACTTCTTCATCGGTCAATTCGGTTTCATACGCATCGAGAAAACGGGTCAGGATAATGTCGTTTTCCAGCAGGCCACGGCGTGAACGCCAGCGCAGGCGGGCGCGGTTGGCCGGGTCGGCCTGATGCGAGGACAAAATTGATTCTGTCATTTGGTTTACCACTTTACGTGTGCCTTGCGGCACGGTGCTGCTTTGCAGGCGCCGCCTGCAGGCAAGAGAGGATACCCTCTTCCCGCAAACGGCGCCCGGCGGATGCGATCAGACGAATCAGATCGCGCGGCGGACCATCAATTCCTTGATCTTGCCGATCGCCTTGTTCGGGTTCAAGCCTTTCGGGCAGACGTCGACGCAGTTCATGATCGAATGGCAGCGGAACAGGCGGTACGGGTCTTCCAGGTTGTCCAGACGCGCGCCGGTGGCTTCGTCGCGCGAATCGGCGATGAAGCGGTAGGCTTGCAGCAGGCCGGCCGGGCCGACGAATTTGTCCGGATTCCACCAGAACGACGGGCACGACGTGGAGCAGCATGCGCACAGGATGCACTCGTACAGGCCATCGAGTTCTTCGCGCTGTTCCGGCGACTGCAGGCGTTCTTTTTCAGGCGGGATCGAATCGTTGATCAGGAACGGCTTGATCGAATCGTACTGCTTGAAAAATTGCGTCATGTCGACGATCAGGTCGCGGATGACCGGCAAACCTGGCAACGGACGCAGCACGATAGGCTCCGACAGTTCGTTCAGGTTGGTCGTGCATGCCAGGCCGTTCTTGCCGTTGATGTTCATCGCGTCCGAACCGCACACGCCTTCGCGGCACGAGCGGCGCAGGGCCAGCGAGTCATCGACGTCCGCCTTGATGCGCTGCAGTGCATCGAGCAGCATCTTGTCGGTGTCTTTCAGTTCGACCGTCAGGTCTTGCATGTACGGCTTGGCATCCTGGTCAGGATCGTAGCGGTAGATTTTGAATTTAAGAGTGCGTGCCATGGTATAGCCTTAGAAAGTACGTGGTTTCGGTTTGAAGGTATCAACCGTCAAAGGCTTGGTCACGACTGGCTTGTATTCCAGTCGGTTGCCTTCCGAATACCACAGCGTGTGCTTCATCCAGTTGTCGTCGTCGCGGGTCGGGTGGTCGTCCTGGGCATGGGCGCCGCGCGATTCCTTGCGCGCTGCTGCCGAGACGATGGTCGCTTTCGCCGTTTCGATCAGATTGTCCAGCTCCAGCGCTTCCACGCGGGCCGTGTTGAAGACCATCGATTTATCCTTGAAGGAGACGTGCTTGCGGCGCTCGTCGAGCTTCATGATTTCTTCGACGCCCTTGTTCAGCATCTCGTCGGTACGGAACACGCCGCAGTACTTCTGCATCGTTGCGCGGATGTCGTTCGCCACGCCCTGCACGGTTTCCGTGCCCGTCGAGTTTTCCAGGCGCGCCAGGCGGCCCATGGCAAATTCGGCGGCATCGGCTGGCAAAGGCTTGTTTTCCTTGGCTTTCAGGCCGCTGTTGACGATATGGTTACCAGCCGCGCGGCCGAAGACCACCAGGTCGAGCAGCGAGTTCGTGCCCAGGCGGTTGGCGCCGTGCACGGACACGCAGGCGCATTCGCCGATCGCGTACAGGCCGTTGACGACTTTCGCCGAATTATCCGGACCGGTCGGGGTGACGACCTGGCCGTGGATGTTCGTCGGGATGCCGCCCATCTGGTAGTGAATCGTCGGCACGACAGGAATCGGTTCCTTGGTCGCGTCGACGTTGGCGAATTTGTGGCCGATTTCCAGGATCGACGGCAGGCGCTTGGCGATGGTGTCGGCACCGATATGGCGCAGGTCCAGCATCACGTGGTCCTTGTTCGGACCGCAGCCGCGGCCTTCCTTGATTTCCTGGTCCATCGAACGCGAGACGAAGTCGCGCGGCGCCAGATCCTTCAGGGTCGGCGCATAGCGCTCCATGAAGCGTTCGCCTTCGCTATTGATCAGGATGCCGCCTTCGCCGCGCACGCCTTCGGTGATCAAGACGCCCGCGCCGGCCACGCCGGTCGGGTGGAACTGCCAGAATTCCATGTCTTGCAGCGGCAAGCCGGCGCGGGCCGCCATGCCCATGCCGTCGCCGGTGTTGATGAAGGCATTCGTCGATGCGGCGAAGATGCGGCCTGCGCCGCCCGTTGCCATGACCGTCGTTTTTGCTTCCAGGATCATGCATTCGCCGGTTTCCATTTCCAGCGCCACGACACCGATCACGTCGCCTTCGGCGTCACGGATCAGGTCAAGTGCCATCCACTCGACGAAGAAGTGCGTACGGGCGCGGACGTTGCGCTGGTACAGCGTGTGCAACAGGGCGTGGCCGGTACGGTCGGCTGCGGCGCAAGCGCGCTGCACCGGCTTTTCGCCGAAGTGGGCCGTGTGGCCGCCGAACGGACGCTGATAGATCGTACCGTCAGGGTTGCGGTCGAATGGCATGCCGAAGTGTTCCAGTTCGTACACGACTTTCGGTGCTTCGCGGCACATGAATTCGATGGCATCCTGGTCGCCCAGATAGTCGCCACCCTTGACGGTGTCGAACATGTGCCAGAACCAGTTGTCTTCGGCCATGTTGCCGAGCGACGCGCCGATACCGCCCTGCGCTGCCACGGTGTGCGAGCGGGTCGGGAAAACTTTCGACAAAACAGCGACGTTCAGACCGGCTTCAGCCAGTTGCAACGACGCGCGCATGCCGGAACCGCCGGCGCCAACGATGACCGCATCAAAGCGGCGGGTAGGGATTGCAGATTTATATGCTGCCACGATTACACACTCCAGAGTATCTGTACCGTCCAGCCGGCACAAGCGATCAACCACAGCATGGTGGCAATTTGCAGGGTCAGACGGAGGCCAGCGCTTTTCACGTAGTCCATCCAGATGTCGCGTACGCCGACCCATGCGTGGTAGAACAGGGCGACGAAAGTCACCAAGCTGAACAATTTAAACCACTGCTGTGCGAACAGACCAGCCCAGCCTTCATAGCTGAAGTTGCTGCCAGTCAAGAAAGAAATCAGCAGGATGGCCACATAAGCCACCATGACGATGGCGGTGACGCGTTGCGCCAGCCAGTCGCGCAAGCCGTAATGGGCACCGACGACGAGGCGTTTCGGTCCGATGTTATTGTCTGCCATTAAAATACTCCAAACAGTTTCAAAGCGACCAATGCCGTCAACACCACGCTCACGACCAGTACGGACGTCGCGGTCTTGCGTGCCGAATCTTTTTCGATGGCAACGTGCACATCCATGAACAAGTGGCGGATACCAGCGCAGAAGTGGTGCAGGAAGGCCCAGACCAGACCCAGGGTGATCAGCTTGACGAACCAGTGCGAGGCGATGCCCTGGAAGTAAGCGTAGGACATTTCGGAACGCAAGCTCAGTTCCAGCATGTACAGGATGCAGGGCAGCAGGGCGAACATGATGAAACCGCTGATGCGATGCAGGATCGAGACGATGGCGCCGACGGCCATGCGGTAGTTCGACAATTCGGTAACATGAATGTTACGGAATTCCGGCCGTTCTTTTTTTGGTACTTCTCTTACGGCTTCAGACATAACAAAACCTCCCCTTGATAACTAAATATTGAAGCGAAGCCGCGATTTTCGCCGATTTTCGCAACCCACACCAATATCTATTGTTGCATATAACCAAAATGGTTTTTTACTACAAAATATCGCGCTACTTTCCGTAGTTCACGTAATTTAATTACAGAATCGCCGGCAAAGCACGGCCCGCCGGAGCGGGCCATGCTTTAGCTGCGCTTTCTGCTGTCTCCGCTGCCCGCCTTGCGGCAGGCATCTTGCAAGCGATGCACTTCAGCCTTGCTGCTTTTCCGGGCACCCGCAGGCGCCCCGCCGCTTCAGCTGAGTTCATTCTGATAATGATGACGACTGGTCAGATACAGGCCGCGGCGCAGTTCGACCGGCTTGTCGCCGTAGGTAAACGACACGCGCTCGGAACTGAGCAAGGGCGTGCCGAGCTCGATATTTAACAATTGCGCGGCGCCCGCATCGGCGCACACGGCGCGGATCTGCTCGGACGCGCGTATCATGCGCGTGCCAAATTCCGTTTCGAACAGGCCGTACATGGGGCCCTTGTATTCCACCAGGCGCTCGGCCGTCAGCCCCTTGAAGATCAGGCCGGGCAGCCACAGCTCCTCGACGATGGTCGGCACGCCGTCGAAATACTGCACGCGCTTGATGAAGATGACGGCGTCGCCGGACTTCAGGTCCATCAGGCGCGCCACGTCGGCCGGTGCGCGCACGCGTTTGACTTCGATAAATTTACTTTCGGGATAATGCGGCACGCCCTCGTCCGGCACCAGGCGCAGGAAGCGGAAATGCGCGCGCGCCTCATGGTGCGTGGAAACGAAGGTGCCCTTGCCCTGGCGGCGCATGACGAGGTTCTCGGCGGCCAGCTCATCAATGGCCTTGCGCACCGTGCCCTGGCTGACCTTGAAGCGCCCTGCCAGCTCGACTTCGCTGGGAATCAGTTCGCCCGGCTTCCACTCGCCCGATTGCAGGCTCTGCGTAATGAGCGCCTTGATCTGCTGGTACAGGGGACTGAAGGTCGGCGAAGCGCTGGCGACGGGCATGGCCGGCGTAGTGGTATTGGCGCTGGCCACCACGGTGACGGGCGTGCTGGCCGCGGCGGCGGGCGTGGCCGGGGCGCCCGCGGTCGGACTGACCGCCCCGCTTGCAGCAGTGGCATTGTTGGTCAGATTGGACGAGGCGGAATTCATAGTCCGACATTTCAACACAAATCACTGCCCGCGTCCAGTAAAACACTCGCAGTTATCTGTCTTATATAAGACATAAGATATGATTGACAGATACAGATCAGAGGCCTAAACTGCCTTCGATAAAACTTGTGAGCCAGCGTTTTATGTTGTCGGCCAGCCACTCTGGCCTCGTGCAGCACAAGCGTGACGGCGGCGTACACCAGCAATTCGGTGGCGCGTGCCGGTTTTGGTATCATTATAGTTTTTCCGGATAAGCGTAAGCCCAGCTTCAAGCCCGTTTTCTTTCCCACTTTGGAGATTCATCATGGCTAAAACCCCAATGCGTGTTGCAGTGACCGGCGCCGCCGGCCAGATCGGCTACGCCCTGTTGTTCCGCATCGCCAATGGCGACATGCTCGGCAAAGACCAGCCTGTCATCTTGCAACTGCTTGAAATCCCGGACGAAAAAGCCCAGAAGGCGCTCAAGGGCGTGATGATGGAAATCGACGACTGCGCCTTCCCGCTGCTGACGGAAATGACCGCCCACTCCGATCCGCTGACCGCCTTCAAGGATGTCGACGTGGCCGTACTGGTTGGCGCGCGTCCACGCGGCCCAGGCATGGAACGCAAGGACCTGCTGGAAGCGAACGCGCAGATCTTCACGGTGCAAGGCAAGGCGCTCGACGCCGTCGCTTCGCGCAATGTCAAAGTGCTGGTGGTCGGCAACCCTGCCAACACCAACGCCTACATCGCCATGAAATCGGCACCATCGCTGCCGGCGAAAAACTTCACCGCCATGCTGCGCCTGGACCACAACCGCGCGCTGTCGCAAGTCGCTGCCAAGACCGGCACCGCCGTCAAGGATATCGAGAAGCTGACCGTCTGGGGCAACCACTCGCCAACGATGTACGCCGACTACCGTTTCGCCACCGTCAACGGCAAGGCTGTGAAAGACCTGATCAACGACCAGGAATGGAACGCCAACACTTTCCTGCCAACCGTCGGCAAGCGCGGCGCGGCCATCATCGAAGCGCGCGGCCTGTCGTCGGCAGCGTCGGCAGCGAACGCCGCCATCGATCACATCCATGACTGGATGCTGGGCACGGCTGGCAAGTGGACCACCATGGGCGTACCTTCCGATGGCTCGTATGGCATCCCTGAAGGCACCGTGTTCGGCTTCCCTGTCACCACCGACAACGGCGAGTACACCATCGTTCAAGGTCTGGAAATCGATGCATTCTCGCAAGAGCGCATCAACCTGACCCTGAAAGAACTGACCGAAGAGCGCGAAGGCGTGAAACACCTGCTGGCCTAAGTCCAGTTCTGGCGGCGCGGCGCAAACGTGCCGCCCGCCAAAGAAGGCCGCCCCGCGAGATTCGCGGCGCGGCCTGCGCGGCCCGACTGTTTATCAAGTAGTTTTTACCTGCAGAAATGCCTTAAGCATGCACCCTTCCGAGGTTTTATTCCAAGGCAAACGCCAGCCGCTGTTGCTCGCCGCTTGCGACCACTACGCCGGCTCTGAAAAGCTGATGCGTAAATCGATTGCTTTGCAACAAGAGCTTGGGCCCCTGTTCGACATCACGTTCGATTGCGAAGACGGCGCCAGCGCCGGCAATGAAGAGTCCCACGCCCACATGATTGCCGGCCTGCTGGCCAGCGACGAGAACCAGTTCAACCGCATCGGCGTGCGCGTGCACGACGTCGACAGCCCATTTTTCGCGCGCGACGTGGAAATCATCTGCGTCGCCGCAGCCCGCCTGGCCTACATCGCCGTGCCCAAGGTGGCAGGCGTGCAAGATGCCATGCTGGCCATCGACCTGATCAACCTGCACGCGCGCCGCGCCGGCCGCGACAACCTGCCCGTGCACATCCTGATCGAGACGCATGGCGCGCTGCGCGACGCCTACGCCATCGCCGCCCTGCCCCAGGTCGAATGCCTGTCCTTCGGCATCATGGATTTCGTTTCGGCCCATTACGGCGCCATTCCCGCCGCCGCCATGCGCACGCCGGGCCAGTTTACGCACCCGCTGGTGGTGCGCGCCAAGCTGGAAGTGGCGGCCGCCTGCCACGCGCACGGCAAGGTGCCGTCGCATAACGTGACGACGGACGTGCGCGATTCGGCCGTGGTGGCGAATGACGCCCAGCGCGCAACGGCCGAGTTCGGCTACACGCGCATGTGGAGCATCCACCCGGACCAGATCAAGCCCATCATCAAGGCCTTTACGCCGCGCCTGTCCGAAGTCAACGAAGCGAGCAACATCCTCAATGAGGCGCTGCGCGCCAACTGGGGACCGATTGCGCAAAATGGCCGCTTGCATGACCGCGCCAGCTACCGATATTATTGGACCGTTTTACAACGCGCCAAACTGGCGGGCCTCGGCCTGCCCGAGGCGGCCGCTGCATTACTCAACGCCCCCTCTTCCAGCACCACTGAAAACTGACAGGAATTACACGATGTCCCTCTCCAAATTAGCCATTGCCTGCAGCGTCGCGCTGGGCGCCATGACCCTCACGCTGGCGCCAGCCAGCTTCGCCGCCACGGCAGAGGCAAATCCGAAGGCAGTCAAAGCCAAGCCCAAGGCCAAGACCACCAAGGCCAAGGCAGCCGCCAAGGAAGCCCATCCGCTCGCCATGTCGGTCGCCGACAAGGAAGAAGCCGATGAACCGAACACCACAGGCGCGGCCTCCACCGATTTCAATTGTGAACTTGGTAATAAAATTACCATTTACACCAATGCGACTGACGACAAACACATCGCCCTGCGCTGGAAAAAGCGCCTGCACCGCCTGAGCCGCGTTGGCACCACCACCGGCGCCAACCGCTTCGAGAACCGCTTGTACGGCCTGGTCTGGATCGGCATCCCGGCCAAAGGCATGCTGCTCGATTCCAAGCAGGGCCGCCAGCTGGCCAATGAATGCAAGGATGCGGAGCAAGCCAAGCCGGCGGCAGTGGTGGAAGCGGCGCCATCGCTGGGCGTGCTGCCGGCCACCGGCGGCTGATGTGAGCAGCAAGGGCCTCTTCGGGGGCTCAGTCATGTTTTGTAATTTGAATCATCAATAAATAGACGATACCCAACAAGGAGAGGTCATGTCCCGCAACACTCTGAACACGCTCAAGGACTTTAATATTTCGGATAGCAAGAAGGGCAAGCTGTATTCCCTGCCTGCACTCGAAAAAAGCCTGGGCATCAATGTCTCCCGCCTGCCAGTGTCGATTCGCATCGTGCTCGAATCGGTATTGCGCAACTGCGACGGCAAAAAAGTCACCGAAGAACACGTCAAGCAATTGGCGAGCTGGGGCCCGACCGCCGAGCGCACCGACGAGATCCCGTTCGTAGTGGCGCGCGTCGTGCTGCAAGACTTCACCGGCGTGCCATTGCTGGCCGACCTGGCCGCCATGCGCAACGTGGCCGCCAAGATGGGCATCAACGCCAAGAAGATCGAGCCTTTGGTGCCGGTCGACCTGGTGGTCGACCACTCGGTGACCATCGATCACTACCGCGAAAAGAAAGCGCTGGACCTGAACATGAAACTGGAATTCTCGCGTAACAACGAGCGTTACCAGTTCATGAAATGGGGTATGCAGGCATTCGACACCTTCGGCGTCGTGCCACCAGGCTTCGGCATCGTCCACCAGGTCAACCTGGAATACCTGGCGCGCGGCGTGCACCACTCCGGCAAGAAAGCCGGCGACGTGTACTACCCTGACACCCTGGTCGGCACCGACTCGCACACCACCATGATCAACGGCATCGGCGTAGTCGGCTGGGGCGTGGGCGGCATCGAGGCGGAAGCGGGCATGCTGGGCCAACCAGTCTACTTCCTGACGCCTGACGTCATCGGCGTGAACCTGACCGGCGCGCTGCGCGAAGGCTGCACCGCCACCGATCTGGTGCTGACCATCACCGAATTGCTGCGCAAAGAGAAAGTCGTCGGCAAGTTCGTCGAATTCTTCGGCGAAGGCACCGAGTCCCTGACCCTGACGGACCGCGCGACGATCGCCAACATGGCACCGGAATACGGCGCGACCATGGGCTTCTTCCCGGTCGACGAAGCGACCATCGACTACTTCAAGGGCACCGGCCGCAGCAAGGCTGAAATCGCCGCGTTCGAAGGCTACTTCAAGGCGCAAAACCTGTTCGGCGTGCCAAAAGCGGGCGAGATCGACTACACCCGCGTGGTGGAGCTGGACCTGGCATCGGTCGCACCGTCGCTGGCCGGCCCGAAACGCCCGCAAGACCGTATCGAAATCGGCAATGTGAAAGCGAACTTCGCCGAACTGTTCGCCAAGCCAACGTCGGAAAACGGCTTCAACAAGAACCCGGCCGATCTGAACGCCGTGTACGAGACCACCAACAACGTGAAAGTGTCGAACGGCGACGTGCTGATCGCCGCGATCACTTCGTGCACCAACACCTCGAACCCGAGCGTGATGCTCGCTGCCGGCCTGCTGGCCAAGAAAGCCGTCGAAGCGGGCCTGAAAGTCGCGCCGCACATCAAGACTTCGCTGGCCCCTGGCTCGCGCGTCGTGACCGAGTACCTGACCGCTGCCGGCCTGCTGCCCTACCTGGAAAAACTGGGCTTCGGCGTGACCGCCTACGGCTGCACCACCTGTATCGGCAATGCGGGCGACCTGACGCCTGAGCTGAACGCCGCCATTGCCACGCACGACATCGTCGCGTCGGCCGTGCTGTCGGGTAACCGTAACTTCGAAGCGCGCATTCACCCGAACATCCGCTCGAACTTCCTCGCTTCGCCACCGCTGGTCGTCGCTTACGCGATCGCCGGCAACATGACGCGCGACCTGATGACGGAACCAGTCGGCAAGGGCAAGGGCGGCAAAGACGTCTACCTGGGCGACATCTGGCCGACCTCGGCTGAAGTGTCGGCCATGATGAAGTTCGCCATGAACGCCAAGGTGTTCAAGGACAACTACGCGGACGTCAAGGGCGCGCCAGGCAAGCTGTGGGAAAAAGTCACGACCGTGTCCGGTCAAGTCTACAACTGGCCGAAATCGACCTACATCGCGGAACCACCGTTCTTCGACAACTTCTCGATGACGCCAGCGGCAGTGGCCACCGGCATCGAAGGCGCGCGCGCACTGGGCGTGTTCGGCGATTCCATCACCACCGACCACATCTCGCCAGCCGGCTCGATCCAGGAAAACGGTCCTGCAGGCAAATGGCTGAAGGAAAACGGCGTCCTGAAAGCGGACTTCAACTCCTACGGCTCGCGTCGCGGCAACCATGAAATCATGATGCGCGGCACGTTCGCCAACGTGCGCATCAAGAACCGCATGATCCCTGCCAAGGCAGACGGTTCGGCGGTCGAAGGCGGCATCACGATCCACCAGCCTTCCGGCGAAGAAATGTCGATCTACGACGCAGCGATGAAATATGTTGCTGAAGGCACGCCAACCATGGTCTTCGGCGGCGAAGAGTACGGCACGGGCTCGTCGCGCGACTGGGCGGCAAAAGGTACGCAACTGCTGGGCGTGAAAGCCGTGATCACCCGTTCGTTCGAGCGCATCCACCGCTCGAACCTGGTGGGCATGGGCGTGCTGCCGCTGCAATTCATCGGCGACGACAGCGTGCAAACCCTGGGCATCACCGGCAATGAAACCTTCGACCTGAAAGGCCTCGAAGGCGAAATCAAGCCACAGCAACTGGCCACCCTGGTGATCCACCGCGCCGACGGCAGCAGCGTCGACGTGAAAGTGCTGCTGCGCATCGATACGCCGATCGAAGTCGATTACTACAAGCATGGCGGCATCCTGCCATTCGTGTTGCGTCAACTGCTGGCCGAGTAATCAGCCCAGCTGTGAGGTAAGATAAAGCGCCGGTTCCGACCGGCGCTTTTTTTTCATCCTGCTGCCCCGTTTTTACTTGAATTTTCGACTATTGGCATGATCTAAGAACAGCTTACGTATTGCGTGCGGCCGAATCCTCTACAATACGGTTATAAGGGTTTATCATTGTTTGACTGATCCATTTTTTTCACTTTCCGAGACTCTTATCCCGCTATGCGTCGTCCTTCCAAAGATTCATCCCATAAACTGACTGCCGACAGCCAGCGCCTGGTCACCTTTGCCCAGGCGATCGTACAGGCAGCCAGCCGTCTCGAAGAGCGGTCCTGGGAACACAGCCTGGATACGCAGCTCCAGAAATTACTCAAAACCGGCCACCAGGACACCATCGACAACACCCTGGGCAGCCTGTTCAAGGAAGACTTGAACGCCTACGACGTGCTGATGGACTGCGTTGAAGCCGTCAGCGAATCGACCGTCATCACGCATGAAGACGTGCGCTACGACGCCCTGCTCGTCGCCGTGCCCATCCTCGCGTGGACGCGCTTTTCCATCGCTTCCGGCCCGATGGCCGGCGATGCGCACGGCGTATTGTCCGCGCATTTCGCCGCCCACCTGCTGGCCGAAGGCACGAAGATGGCCATGGCGCCAACGCTCTACTCGATCGACCAGCTGCCGCGCAGCCACGTCGAGACGTACGTCAAGACGCAAAAGCTGGCACTGGCCGCACTGAAAGGCACGGCCGTCAAGCCGTCAGGCAAAGAGGCGGAAACGGCGCCCTTCCTGGCCGACACGCGCTACCTGCTGGTGGCCGTGGTAGCCCCAAGCGGCGCGCCGCTGTTCCGCTGGCAGACGCCGGCCAGCCAGCTCGACTTCATCGCCGAGCGCAGCGCCGCCCTGGACCAATGGCGCACGCAGGCGACGCCAACGTTCGCCCGCCTGCTGCCCGGCTGCGGCCTGGAACTGCTGCTGCCGGAAGCATACTACGTGGCCTGCCGCGAAGCGGACAAGCTGATACGCCCCGTCTCCGTGCGCGCCGCCGTACACTACCTGACGCACACCTTGGCCGTCGAGCCGTCGGAACTGCGCGCCGTCATCGCCGGCTTCGGCGAGGAAGCGGCCGATGGCCAGGTGGACGAGTACCGCATCGCCTTCACCCTGCGCCAGGCGCCGGACGTCATCTACGGCATCGTCTGGCCTTTGTACGGCCAGGAAGACGAGGATGGCACGCCGATCGAAGGCCTGATCCAGGTCGGCATCGCCGCGCTGGACAAGCAAAAGACGCCCGTCGATGAAATCATCGAGCACCTGAACGCGGCCGGCGTGACGCAGATCAAGCGCCACGCGGAACGCTTTGTCGGAGAGTATTGCGACGACTGCGGCGCACCCCTGTTTGCCGACCCGGTCGGCGAGCTGGCGCATGCGGAAATGCCGGAAGATACGCCGCAAGGTACGGAACACTTCCATTAATGCAGGCTTGTCGGATTACGCGCTGCGCGCTAATCCGACCTACGCTGCTGTCATAAGCCGTAGGTCGGATTAGCCGGCACGGCGTAATCCGACAACAGCGTTGGCGCATAAAAAAGGCGGAACCGAGGTTCCGCCTTTTTCATTGCAACGTCATTTACAACACCATCACCACTGTGAAAACGGGTGGCGGATCAAATTCGCGTTGTAGTAGCGCGCATCGCCCGACACTTCCGCGCCTATCCACTCGGGCTTCTCGAAGGCCTGGTCTTCCGAGGCCAGTTCGATCTCGGCCACCACCAGGCCCGCATTGGCGCCGAGGAACTCGTCGACTTCCCACACCATGCCCGCGTGTTCGATGCGGTGGCGAACCTTTTCGATCAGCGGCTGCTCGCACAGGCCGTCGAGCAATTCGACGGCGTCGGCCAGCGGAATCGGATACTCCCACTCGCCGCGCGTCGCGCCCACGTTCGCGCCCTTGATGGTCAGCATCGCCTGTTCGCCCTCGATGCGCACGCGCACCACGCGCTCGCGCGCGGACGACAGATAGCCCTGACGCAGCAGCACCGCCTGGCCCAGGCCGCGCCAGGCATCGCCGGCCAGCAGGAATTTACGCTCGATCTCGACGCCCATGATCAACGCCGTTCAATCGAGCGACAGCAGGATGGGCTGCAGCATGGCCGCGCCCAGAGCCGCGCTGCGCGCGCCATTCCAGCCCACGCTTGGGTCCGGCAAGTCGGCGTTTTCCTTGAACGGCATTTCCAGCGTCAGCGCCAGGCAGCCGAAGTGATGGCCGATGTATTTCGACGCCAGGGTCAGCATGTCCGACTTGTACTTGCTGGCCGCATAGCCGAACTTGTCCTGGAAGTCGGGGCTGGCCTGCTTGTAGCGCTCGATGAAGGCTTTCTGGTGCGCCGCTTGCGCCGGCGTGAAGTTTTCCAGCATTTCATTGCCGGCCACGAAGTTGTACGGCAACGCTTCATCGCCGTGGATGTCGAAGAACATGTCGACGCCCGTTTCGTGGATCTTGTTTTTCACGCACAGCACTTCCGGACTCGATTCCAGCGATGGCGTCATCCATTCGCGGTTCAGGTTGGCGCCAGCCGCATTCGTGCGCAGGTTGCCGCGGATGGAACCGTCCGGATTCATGTTCGGCACGATGTGGAACACGGCACGCTGCAACAGTTTGCGCGCGATCGGGTTGGCGTCGTCGAGCAGCGAGTCGATCAAGCCTTCGACAAACCATTCGGCCATCGATTCGCCCGGATGCTGGCGCGCGATGACCCAGATTTTCTTTTCCGCTTGCGGGTTGCCGATGGTGACCATGTTCATGTCGCGGCCATCGACCGTGCTGCCCAGGTCGGACACGCGCGCCAGCGGATGCTCGGCCACTTCGCCCAGCAGGCGCAGATGGCGCTCCCACGAATACGGCTCGAAGTAGGCGTAGTACACGCTGTCGAGTTCAGGCGTATGCGAGATCGTCATGACCTGGCCATCGAATGCGGTCGGCACGCGGAACCAGTTTTCGCTGTCGTAGCTGGCCACGGCCTGGTAGTCTTCATAGCCGGCCGGATAGGTGGCCTGGCCTGCGTTCAGGATGCGCAGCGTGCATGCCTGGTCCCGCGCGCCCTGCAGGCGGAAGTGGAACCACTGGTGGATGTCGGCGTGGCTATCCTTGCGCAAGTTCAGGTCGATGGCGCCGGCACTGGCGGCGTTTACCACCTCGATGGCGCCCGAGTCGAAATTCTGGCTGATTTTAATGGTCATGTAATGATCCCGTCCAATTGTAAGAGTTCCGGCGTCGCCTCGTGGGCCGGCGCCGTCGCGCTAAAAACGCAGTGTAAGCTATCCCGCTATTTTCCGCCCTTTGGCCCCGTTCGCAAAGCCTGGGCGGGCGATTTATGCACCAATCCGGGGCATCGATGGCAAAGCGCCGGGCAAAAGGGTGAAAAATCGGTCCACTGTCGCATCGACCGGACAAAAAACTGAATTGTAACAATGCCAGACACATTGGCAGCCCATCGCCATCCTATAATTCTTGCTTTCATTGAGTCGCCAGGAAAGAGTCGTGGACAAGAAGTTGACCAATATTCAGGAAAGAAAGCTGCGCGAGGCCCAGGCGCGGCGCGAGCACATCATCGACGTCGTCAAAGATCTCATCAAGAAGGGCGGCGCGCGCGCCGTCTCCATCCGCAAAGTGGCCGAGGCGGCCGGCTTTTCCACTACCGTCGTGTACGCCCTGTTTCGCGACAAGGCCACCCTGATCGCCCAGGCCATGGACAAGGATCTGCTGGAACTGGTGCGCGCCATGCGCACGGCCTGCGCCACCAGCACTGCCCCATGGGAACGCATCAGCCTGGTCGGCCGCGCCTACATCGAGTACGGTTTCCAGCATCCCGATGAGTATTCGCTGATCTTCATGGAGCTGCGGCCGCACGCGCAAGTCGACGCCGTCGACGTGGAACATGGCAATATCGAGCAAGACCCGTATGCTTATGCCTTGCACCTGTTCGGCGAACTGGCACAGGCGGGCCATGTGCGCCAGGACGAAGCGGCGCTGCACACGATGACGCAAATCTTCTGGCAAGCACTGCACGGCCTCGTGTCGCTGCGCATCGTCATGGATGCGGGCGATCCATGGACGCCGCACCCGGAAATGAACACGCACATCGACGACTTGCTCGCCGTCGTCACGACAGGCATCGGCCTGCGCTTTGCGCCGCCCTCCTGACGTTTGATCCAGCGCAAACTGCACCCGTCAAAAAAGCGGACAGTGGGGTGAAGCCACCTGCGCTGATGCAGCGCGGCTGGCACGCAAAGGAGTGCGACATGAACGAAGCCTATGCCACGGACCGGCTTGACAAACAGCAAAGCGCGAACAATGCTGTACGCATGGAAGCGCGCCTGACAAAACTGGAAACGGACCGGGAACATGACCGGCAATGGTTCAAGACGCTGGAACAGCGTCTAGGCGACGGCCTCGATAAAGTACGCACGGAATTACACAACGAATCGCAGCTGCTGCGTGCCGACCTGACGCAATTTCGCGGCGACTTGCGCGGCGACTGCCATGCCCTGCGCACGGAACTGGGCGACATCCGCAAGCACATGCACACCCATTTCCTGTGGTTCATGGGCATACAGGCCACCACCACGTTTGCCTTGCTGGGCCTGGGCGCCAAGGCGCTGCATATGTATTGAATAGTGGTATTGAATAGTGAAAAAGGCAGGCGCGGTATTGCACCGCCCTGCCCTGTCTTGCTGTTGGCGCAGCTTGCTACGCTGCCAGCATGCTCTGCGTCTCCTGGTAGCGTGTATGCCACGACAGCGCCTGTTCCAGGATGTGCGGCGTATGGCCGCCGCGCTGGCATGCCGCGTCGTAATATGCGCGCAATTGATCGCGGTAATCGGGGTGCGTGCAGCGCTCGATGATCAGCGGCGCCCGTTCGCGCGGCGCCAGGCCGCGCAAGTCTGCATAGCCCCACTCCGTCACCAGCACGTCGACGTCATGTTCCGTATGGTCCACATGCGACACCATCGGCACGACGCTGGAAATGCGCCCGCCCTTGGCCGCCGATTTCGACACGAACATCGACACTTGCCCATTGCGCGCGAAGTCGCCCGAGCCGCCGATGCCGTTCATCATGTGCGTGCCGCACACATGCGTGGAATTGACGTTGCCGTAGATATCGAATTCCAGCGCCGTGTTCAGGGCGATGATGCCCAGGCGGCGTACGATTTCCGGGTGGTTGCTGATCTCTTGCGGGCGCAGCACGATCTTCGAGCGGTAATGGTCGATATTGTCCATCAGCTTTTGATGCACGGCGGCCGACAGGGTGATCGACGAGGCCGAGGCAAACGCCAGCTGGCCCGAGTCGAGCAGCTCGATGGCGCTGTCCTGCAGCACTTCCGAATACATCGTCATGTTGCTAAAAGGCGAACCGATCAGGCCATGCAGCACGGCGTTGGCGATGGTGCCAATGCCCGCCTGCAGGGGCAGCAATTCCGGGCCCATGCGCCCGGCCGCCACTTCGCCTTCGAGGAAGGCGATCACGTGGCCGGCAATCGCCTGCGTTTCCGCGTCGGGCGGCAAGGCGTTCGACGGGCTGTCGGGACTGTCCGTGATGACGATGGCGGCGATGCGGGCCGGATCGATGGCAATGGCCGTGCTGCCCAGGCGCTGGTCGACGCGCGTGAGGGGTATCGGTTCGCGGCCCGGCAAGGCCTGGGGCACGTAGATGTCGTGCAAGCCTTCCAGCGCCAGCGGCGTGGACAGGTTGATCTCGATGATGACTTGCGTGGCTTGCTGGGCAAAGGCAGCGGAATTACCCACCGACATGGTCGGGATGATGGCGCCCGCCGCCGTGATGGCCGTCGCTTCGATGACGGCGATGTCGACGGCGGCCAGGTTACCCGAACGCAACTGCTCGGCCGTTTCCGACAGATGCTGGTCGATAAACATGACTTCGCCCTTGTTGATCTTGCCGCGCAAGACCGGGTCGACCTGGAACGGCATGCGGCGCGCCAGTACGCCCGCCTCGGCCATCAGGCCGTCGCTGCCATTGCCCAGCGAAGCGCCCGTGATCAGGGTCAGGCTCAAGGGATCTTGCAGGGCACGCTCGGCCAGCGCGCGCGGCAAGGCCTTGGCGTCGCCGGCACGGGTAAAACCGCTCATGCCGACACGCATGCCGTTGTGGAACAATTTGGCTGCCTCATCGGCGCTCATGATTTTGCCGAGCAAGCCTGGGTGGCGGATACGGTCCTCGTACATCGTGATGCTCCTGATATTCTTCATATTCTCAAACTGGATGGCTGTCATACACCAACCCCATAAGTGGATTCAGTATAAAATCCCGCTTACATGCATGGCATGAATTAATTTCGCCACATCCAGTCGATATTTTCATGCCTCGCCGAGGCGAGCCCCCTCTTGGATATCCGTTCCCTGCGCTATTTTGTCGAAACCGTGCGCCTGTCGAGCTTTACGCAGGCGGCAGAATCGCTGCACCTGACCCAGTCGACCATCAGCAAGATGGTGCGCCAGCTGGAAGAGGAAGTGGGCGCCCAGCTGCTGGTGCGCGACGGGCGCAAGCTGACGCTCACCGACACGGGCCGCATCGTCTACCAGCACGGCCAGGAAATGCTGGCGAACATGCGCCAGCTGACCCTGGAAGTGCGCGACACCCAGGCCTTGCAGCGCGGCAGCCTGACGGTCGGCATCCCGCCCATGATCAATGTGCTGTTTACGCCCGTATTGAAAGCCTTCCGCGCGCGCCACCCGCACATCAGCCTGACCCTGCAGGAAGACACGGGCCAGCAGATCGAGCGCAAGGTGGCGGCCGGCGAGCTGGAAATCGGCATGACGGTGCTGCCCGCCGACCCGGAACTCGACCTCGTCGCCGTGGAAGTGGCCAGCTACCCGATCTGGGCCCTGGCCGAACCGGGTACGTTCCAGAAAAACCGCACGACCTTGCCCTTCAAGGCGCTGGCAGAACTGCCACTGGTACTGTTAAAGGATGATTTCGCCCTCACGCGCAGCCTGCGCCAGCATTTCGCGCAGGCGGGCTTTGCGCCGACCATCGCCGCGCAGAGCGGGCAGTGGGACTGGCTGGTGGCGATGGCCTCGGCCGGCCTGGGCGTGGCCCTGCTGCCCGAGCCGTTCATCCACCGCCTGGCCGGCGAACCGCTGGAGGCAGTGCGCCTCGTCGAGCCGGAAGTGGCGTGGCAGGTGGCGCACGTCTGGAGCGGGCGCTATCTGTCGCACGCGGCGCGCGCCTGGCTCGAGGTCTGCCAGGACGTGCTGGGCACGCCGTTCGCCCATTGACGTAAAAAAGGGTGGCCGAGGCCACCCTTTTGCTTGATCACGCCACCTTGCTTACTTGGCGCTGTCGTTGTACATGCTGGCGTACTTCCAGCCGAAGTACAGAATGAAGGTGTAGCACACGGCCGGCACGAGGAAGGACAGTTGCAGGCTGATGTGGTCGGCCAGGAAGCCCTGGATGAACGGCACGATGGCGCCACCGACGATGGCCATGCACAGGATGCCCGAACCTTGTCCCGTTTGCGCGCCCAGCTTGTTCAGGGCCATGCTGAAGATGGTCGGGAACATGATGGAGTTGAACAGGCCGACGGCGATCAGGGCCCACATGGCCGTGTGACCGCTGGAGAACACGGCAACGAGGATCAGCGCGATGACGACGGCGGCGTTGAAGGCCAGGGTCTTGCCCGGGCTGACGTAGCGCATCACGGCAAAGCCGACGAAGCGGCCCAGCATGGCGCCACCCCAGTAATAGCTGACGAAATAGGCGGCGTCGGCGTGGCTGAGGCCCGCGATATGGCTCTCGCCCAGGAAGTTGATCAGGAAGCTGCCGATGCTGACTTCACCGCCCACATACAGGAAGATGGCCAGCGCGCCCAGCACCAGGTGGCGGTGCGACCAGATCGAGACCTTGTGGCCATCGTGCGCCAGGGCGGCCGCATCGTCGGCATGCGAAATCTTCGGCAATTTTGCCAGCGCGAACAGCACGGCCAGGATCACCAGGGTGGCGGCCAGCACCAGGTACGGGCCTTGTACGGAAGCGGCTTCCTTGGCGCGGTAAGCCAGTTGCTCGGCGGCCGGCAGCAAGTCGAACTGCTGCACCGTCAGCACGGTGCCCGACAAAATCAGCATGCCGCCCAAGGCTGGCGCCACGGTGGTGCCCAGCGCGTTGAACGCTTGCGTCAGGGTCAAGCGGCTCGACGCCGTCTGCGGGTCGCCCAGTTCCGTCACGTACGGGTTGGCTGCCACTTGCAGCACGGTGATGCCGGCCGCCAGGATGAAGAAGGACAAGAGGAACAGCGCATAGCTGCCGGTCGATGCCGGGTAGAACATGGCGCAGCCGGCGGCCGCGATCAGCAAGCCGGCGACGACGCCGCGCTGGTAGCCGATTTTCTTGATCAGCATGCCGGCCGGCAGCGAAACGATGGCGTAAGCGCCAAAGAAGCAGAACTGCACCAGCATCGCCTGCACATACGTCAGGGTGTAGATCGAGCGCAGATGGGGAATCAGCACATCATTGAGCGATGTCAGCAATCCCCACATGAAAAACAGCACCGTGACAATGATCAGGGCGCCTGTATTGTTTTGCGTGCCGGCCTGCGCGCGCGATGCGCCCAGCCCCTGCTTTACGTGTTCCATACTTTCTCCATTGTTCTATCCAAGATTGTCATGCCCTGCCCTGGCCCATCGTTTGCATGGATGCCGCCAGGCAACGGCAGCGCTCGTGTTTGAAAGCAACATCTTTGCAAGGCCGAGCGCGTAGTAAAACTACCTTGCTGCGGCCGCATTATGCCCGAAAGGCCCCGGATTGCGCAGGTTTCACATCAATTATTCGATAATTGAATAGCTGACATTCGAAATCAAAAGTAGCCTTATAACTTGGAATCGCTATACTTATATTGCAGTGCAGCACAACGCGGCACGCCACACTAGGAGTCTGCCATGTCTACCGCATTTACTTACCACACCACGCAAAACAGCAATATCGTCGCCACCCTGGTGCACGCCGCCAAACGCATCGGCGCCTGGCTGAACCAAAGCAGCGACCGCCGCGAACGCGCTTACGAAGAAGCGTATCTGGCCGAATCGACCGACCGCTACGATCTGGAATACCGCATGCGCGAACTGGCCCGTGCCAACCCGCAACCTAGCTGGATGAGCGGCCTGAGCCGTTAATATTGCCGCAGTCCCCAGTCGCTCATCGGCTGTTGCAACATCGATAGCGCCATCCTGCTCGCCTTGCGCTTGAGCACAGGATGGGCTATACAGGCGGGATGCACACGCCCATCACCATTCTCGCCATCGCCGGCAGCCTGCGCGCCGCCTCGCTGAACACCGCCCTGCTGCGCGCCATCGCCGGGCTTGCTCCACCGCCATTCGACATTCGCATCTACCAGGGACTCGGTGAGTTACCGCTGTTCAATCCCGACCTCGACGCCGACAGCCTGCCGGCCGTGACGGGCCTGCGCGACGCCATCATCGCGGCCGACGTGCTGATGTTGGCCAGCCCCGAATACGCGCACGGCGTGAGCGGCCCCATGAAAAACGCGCTGGACTGGATGGTGGGAAATGAATCGTTCATCGACAAGCCGCTGGTGCTGCTGAACGCCTCGCCGCGCGCCACGCATGCGCAGGCGGCCCTGCGCGAAACGGTGCGCACCATGTCGGCGCGCCTGATCGACGAGGCCTGCATCAGCCTGCCCCTGCTGGGGTCGGGTCTCGATGCGGAAGGCATCGCCGCGGACCCGGCATTGCGCCGGGCCATCCTCAATATGCTGCAGTGCATCAGGTCATTTTCATGACCCTCTGCACGTTTTACTATTCATTCATCTAGTTTTACTACGTACTTCTACGGACCGTTCAATGCGGGATCATGCCCGTGAAGACGTAGGCCTGCAGCATGGTGATGATGCCGATGATGACGGCAAACAACAGGCTGTGCTTCAAGGTAAAGCGGAACAGGTCCGATTCCTTGCCCACCAGGCCCGTTGCGGCGCAGGCGACGGCGATCGACTGGGGCGAGATCATCTTCGCCGTCACGCCGCCCGTCGTATTGGCCGCCACCATCAGGGTGTCGGACACGCCGATCTGGTGCGCCGTGGTGTTTTGCAGGGAGCAGAACAAGGCATTCGACGAGGTGTCGGAACCCGTCAGGAAGACGCCCAGCCAGCCCAGGAACGGCGAGAAGAACGGGAAGGCGGCGCCACTGCCGGCCAGCAGCAGGGCCAGGGTGGACGACATGCCCGAGTAATTGGCAACGAAGGCAAACGCCAGCACCAGGCCGATCGACAGCACGGGACGGCGCAATTCCACCACGGTTTCCACGAAGGCCTTGATGCCATCGCGCGGCTTCATGCGCAGCATCAGCATCGACAGCACGGCCGTCAGCAAGATCGCCGTGCCCACGGCCGACAGCAAATCGAGCTTGAAGACGGCGTCGTACGCCTTCGGCTCGGCCACGATGGGCATGGTCTTGATCACCAGTTTATCGAGGTAGGGCACGTGGATCTTGATGACCAGGCTGGACAACGCTCCGCCAGCGGCAAACAGGGCCTTGAAGCCGGGCAGGCTCCACACGGTGACGATGGCCGTCAACAGGCCGAACGGCGCCCAGGCGCGCATGGTCTGTGCCATCGTGTAGGGCGAGGCGGCGCGGTTGCCTGCACCGCGCACGGCCGCAGCGCCGCCCGTACCGCCAAAACCGGACAGCGCAGCCGTGCCGCCGCCGACGGCTTGCGCCACTTTCGCATTCTTCGGCTGCCACACTTTCAGGAACAGGGTCAGCGACACCAGGCTGACGAGGGCCGAGGTGATGTCCGGCAGTTCAGGGCCGATATGGTTGGACGTGAAATACTGGGTGACGGCAAAGCTCAAGCCCGTCACCAGCGCGGCCGGCCATACTTCGCGCACGCCGCGAAAGCCATCCATCATGAAGACCAGCCAGAATGGCACCAGCAGCGACAGCAGCGGCAACTGGCGGCCCGCCATGGCGCCGATCAGGAACGGGTCGATGCCCGTCACCTGGCCCGCCACGATGATGGGGATGCCCATGGCGCCAAAGGCCACGGGGGCCGTGTTGGCGATCAGGCACAGGCCCGCCGCGTACAGCGGGTTGAAGCCCAGGCCCACCAGCAGCGCCGAGGTGATGGCGACGGGCGCGCCGAAACCGGCCGCCCCTTCCAGGAAGGCGCCGAAGGCAAAGCCGATCAAAAGCACCTGCAGGCGCTGGTCGTCGGTCACCGACAGCACGGAGGCGCGGATGATGTCGATCTGCCCCGTCTTGACGACGATTTTATACAGGAAGACGGCCGTGACGATGATCCAGGCGATGGGCCACAAGCCGTAGGCGAAGCCATAGCCGGCTGCCGCCAGCGCCTGCGGCACGGGCATGCCGTAGGCGAAAATGGCCACGGCCAGCGCCAGCGCCAGGGTGACGGCGGCCGCCACGTGGCCCTTGATGCGCAGCGCCGCCAGGGCGATGAAGAAGAAGATGATGGGAATGGCTGCCGCCAGTGACGACAGCCACAAGCTGCCGAGCGGTGTATAAAGTTGGGTCCAGGTTTGCATGTCGGGTCTCCTCCGGTGGATGCGGGTTAAGTGAAAAAACGGCTTTTGATGTAATTGTGTGTAGCGTGTTTTTTGCGGTATGGCGGAGCGGCGCTATTCTTCCTGCCCGCGCGCATTGAGCAGGTCGGCCAGGCTGCGCGGCGCCGGTTTTAAAGGCTTGCGGTGCTGCGTCCAGCCCAGTTGCGCGCGCGGCGTCAGCAGCCGCAGCCGCGTGGCGGCCCAGCGGAACAAACGGTAGCTGGCAGGGCGCGCAAAGGCGCCGCTCCAGAAGCGCCAGATCAGGCTTTCGCCGCGACTGAACCTGGCGCCCTGGCCGCGCAACGGATGCGTCACTTCCTCATGCGGATTGCGGTTGGCCTCCGTGCGCAGGCGCACCAGCAGTTGCGGAATCGGGATGCGCACGGGGCATACCTCGCCGCAGGCGCCGCACAGGCTCGACGCCGTGGCCAGGTCGGCCGTCGCGTCCAGCCCCAGCAAGTGGGGCGAGATGATCTTGCCGATCGGCCCCGGATACGTGGTGCCGTACGCGTGGCCGCCGATGCGCGTGTAGACGGGACAGTGGTTCATGCAGGCGCCGCAGCGTATGCATTGCAGGGTGGCGCGCAACTGCTCGTCCGCATAGGCCTGGCTGCGGCCGTTATCGAGCAAGACCAGGTGCACTTCGCGCGGCCCATCTTTTTCACCTGCGCGGCGCGGGCCGGAAATCAGGTTGAAATACGTGGTGATGGCTTGCCCCGTCGCCGAGCGCGTCAAGAGACTCGCCAGCGGCACGATGTGTTCGAGCTTGGCCACCACCTTTTCCATGCCCATGATGGCGATGTGCACCTCCGGCACGGACGTGGTCAGGCGGCCATTGCCCTCGTTTTCCACCAGCCACAGGGTGCCCGTGTCGGCCGCCGCGAAGTTCACCCCCGACAGGCCGATGTCGGCGTCGACGAAGGCCTGGCGCAGGGCGCGCCGGCCCGTCTGGATCAGGCTATCGACATCTTCCGTGTAGGGCGCGTCGGGAATGTGCTCGGCGAACAGGCCGGCGATGTCGGCCTTGGTCTTGTGTATGGCCGGCATGACGATGTGCGACGGCTTTTCGCCGGCCAGCTGCACGATGTACTCGCCCATGTCCGACTCCAGGCAGGTCATGCCGCGCGCTTCCAGGTAGTGATTGAGCTCGATTTCCTCGCTGGCCATCGACTTGCCCTTGATGAAGCGCGTCGCCTGGTTGCGCTGCGCAATGGCGTGGATGATGGCGTTGGCCTGCTCGCCATCCTCGGCCCAGTGCACCTGCACACCGGCCGCCGTCAGCTTGTCTTCCAGCTGCACCAGCAGGTCGGGCAGGCGCGCCAGCGCGTGCCGGCGCACGGCTTCGCCGATGTCGCGCAGGCGTTCCAGCTCGTCGCCGTCGGGGAACTGGGCGCTGCGCTTATCCTGTAAAAAATCCATGGCGCCGCGAAAGCTCTGGCGCAGCTTCGGGTCGTCCAGCGCGGCGCGGGCACGCGCATGGAAGTCGGCCGGTTTGACGAATTGCAGGGGCTTGGCGTTCATGGCTGGCCTCCTTCATGGGAAGATAAATCATCGATGATCAGCACCCACAGCCAGCGCGGGCCGTGCGCGCCATAGGCCAGCGTTTGCTGAATATCGGAGGTTTTCGAGGGGCCCGACACCAGCACCAGGTTCGCTGGCATGCCGTCCATCCAGCGCTCGGCGCGCGCCGCCGCATGCAAGTCCGCGTGCAAGGTGCTGGTATAGACAAGGCAAATGTGCAGCGGTGGCGCCAGGGACACCGTGCGCGGCGTGGCCGCGTCGGGTGCGATGACCAGGGTGCCCGTGGCGGCGATGCCGGATCGCGCGACGGTGAACCCCGCGTCGACGGTGTCGAACAACTCACCCTTCCACTGCGCCAGCGGACGCTCAAAGGACAGCGTTTCCACGCCAGCCGGCAAGGCGGCGCGCAAGGCCTGCCCTTCGGCGCTGCCGGCATCGAGCAGCAAACGGCGCACGCCGTGTTCACCGAGGCGCTGCGCCAGCAGGGCTGGCCAGGCGTCCACGCCGACGCAATCGACCTGCGCATGCGAGGCGCGCAGGGCTACCTGCATGGCGTCGAGCTGCTGGCGCGGCGACTGCGGCGCGGCGGCGCGGCGGGCCTGGTAATGGCTGTCGATGGCCGTATCGATGGCCTCCACCGCTTCGGGCGCGGAAGGCGCGGCGGCGCGCAGCCGTCCCAGCATGCGTTCGCGCGCAGTCAATGCCGCACTCATGCCGCGCCTCCCGTGCGGCGCCACAAAAAGCTGGCCATGTGCTCGACGGGCAGCGGCGCACCCTGGTGCTGCGCGGCGTGGCCGATATTGAGCAGGCAGCCGCAGTCGGCCGAAACGAGGCGATCGCATCCCGTGGCACAGGCCGAGGCGATCTTGTCGCTGACCATGGCGCCGGAAATATCCGGGTGTTTCAGTGAAAACGTGCCGCCGAAGCCGCAGCATTCCGATTCGCGCTGGTGCTCGATGCGCGTCACGCCGGGCAAGGCGTCGACCAGGGCCACGCCGTGCAGGCGGGTACCCATTTCGCGGCGCGCGCCGCACGAGGTATGCAGCACCACGCTTTCATCGGCCTGCGCGGCGGCGCCCATGCCGGCCAGATCGAGCTGCAGCACGCAGACGAGAAATTCGCTCAGTTCATACACGCGTTCGGCCAGTTCCAGCGCCTTGGGACCGGCGACGGGGTCGTCCTGGAACAGCTGCGGCCAGTGGTGGCGCATCATGCCGGCACAGGAGCCGGACGGCACGATCACGGGCCACGGTTGCGCAAACAGGTCGAGCTGGGCGCGCGCCACGGCACGCGCCTGCTCCGGGTTGCCGCTGCTGTAGGCAGGCTGGCCGCAGCAGCTCTGGCCGCGCGGATAATGCACCAGCAAGCCTTCGCGCTCCAGCAGACGCACCGCGTCGAGCCCAGCCTGCGGCACGAACAGGTCGACCAGGCAGGTGGCGAACAGGTACACCTGGAGCGGTGCGGGTGGATAGCGGCGCGGCTGGCGCGGGTCTGGCTGCATGAGTGTGTCTCCCCCGGCGCTCTGTGTGTTGCTGCGGCGCCGCTGTGTGTTGTTAAGAATGACTGCTTCACGCATAATTCCAGCTTCTTCGAGCCACTTCAAATTGCTCGGACCACTTGAAAACAACAAACGAGACAACAGCGATGGCGACAGGCATGCAAACGCGGGGCAGGGTCGAAACGGTGATGCGCAGGCTGGAGACGGCCTTGCTGGACGGCAGCTTGCCGGCGGGCGCACAGCTGCCGGCCGAACGCCTGCTGGCGCTGCAATATGGGGTCTCGCGCAATACCGTGCGCGAAGCGGTGCAGCGGCTGGCGGCGCGCGGGCTGGTGCGCAGCCGGCGCGGCGCCGGCGTGTTCGTGACGGATCAATTGCGCACCGGCATGGCGTCGCCGTGGAGCCAGCTGGTGGCCGACCACCCCGCCCTGCGCGACGACATCCTGGAATTTCGCCGCGTGCTGGAAGGGGCGACGGCCTATTTTGCGGCGCAGCGGGCCAGCGCGGACGAGCGCGCGCAAATCATGCAGTTGCTGGTGGAACTGGAGCGCACGCGCGCGGACGACGACAAGCACGGCGAAGCGCAGGCCGATGCACGGCTGCATGAAGTCATCGCGCAAGCGTCGCACAACACCATGTTTTTACACTTGCACACCAGCATCATCGGCATGCTGCGCGAACATATCACCCTCAATGGCACGGGCTTGCGCCAGCAGGACGACGCCACCTCGCTGCAACTGCTGTCGCAGCACCGCACCTTGTGCGAGGCCATCTGCGCCAGCCAGCCCGAGGAAGCGCGCACGGCCATGCAAAGCCACATCGATTTCGTGCGCACGCGCGTCACCAGCGACGAATAGGGCTACTGGTAGGACCAATCTGGACAGCAGCACATCGGCAGTGGCTACGCGTCATGCCTTGTCGCAGGGCCGGGCCAAAATGAGCTCCCGATACGCCATCCGACAGGTTTCCATGCCTTTGCACCATGCCACTGACGCTATCCGCAGGCCGGCGCCGCCTTCCTTGCTGGCCCTGCATGCTGGCGCCAGCGCCGTCTTTGCCGCCGCGCTGTTGCCACCGGCCGGCTGGCCGCTGGCCCTGGCCGGCAGTCTGCTCATCCTGGCCATGCTGGCGCGGACCCTGCGCGCACCGGCCACACAGCCGGGCCGCAGCGCCTCCGTCAGCGCGCTGCTGGCGCTGGACCTGGTCGTCTTCCTGCTCTGCTATGCGCTGCGCGAAAGCGATGCCGACTGGCATGCGACTGCCTTTTGCACCCTGCTCACCGCGCCGTATGCCGGCATCACGCGGCGCATGCCGGGCGGCGCCGGCCTGGCCATCGTGGCCAGCCTGGCCTGGCTGGGCTTGCAGGATGAGATCCAGGCCAGCAAGGCGGCGACCTTGCTGGTTTTCAATCTGGCCGGCATCTGTGCCTGCCACAGCCAGCAGCGCCTGCACCGCGAGCACGTGCTGCAGCATGCCGTCCTCAGCGAGCAGGCCGTGCGCGACCACCTGACCGGCTGCTACAACCGCCGTTACCTCGATGAGCACTTGCTGGGCGCCGAACTGGCCCGCGCAAAACGCCATGACCTGTGCCTGACGGCCATCCTGTGCGACCTCGACCATTTCAAGCGCATCAACGACGCCCACGGCCATGCCGCTGGCGATGACGTGCTGCGCAACTTTGCCGCCCGGCTCGGCAACGCCACGCGCCATGGCATCGACAGCGTGGTGCGCCACGGCGGCGAGGAGTTCCTGCTGATCCTGCCGGAAACGGACCTGGCTGGCGGCGTGCGCCTGGCCGAACGCTTGCGCGCCGGCATGGCGCGGCACATCGGGACGACGGCCAGTTTCGGCGTGGCCTGCATCGCGTTTGCGCCGGGCAGCCAGGCGTGCGGCCCGGCTGCCCTGGTCGCCGCTGCCGACGGCCTGCTGTACCAGGCCAAGCACGCGGGGCGCAATTGCGTCAGGGCGGCCATGCTGGAGACCCCGTGATTGTGATAACAAACTGTGCAACAACCCCGCGCGACAACCACGTCAGCCATGGCGCCGCCTGACGACAGCCCCCAGCGGCGGCAAAAACTGCTACCATCGCGCGCCGCCACTGACTTCACTCTCGCATGACCGTCCTCGCCCATACTCATCCACTGGTACTTCAGCTGGAAAACGACTTGCTGCCCCTGTTCCGCGCCGCCCTGCCGCCGCTCGCGGCCGCCGCGCCGCAGGTGCTCGCCTCCGTATTCGCCTTTTCCAGCGGTACGGCCAGCGCTTTCGAGGATTATCATTTCGGCATATCCTGCCTGCTCGCAGACGTGTCCGAAGTGCCCGAGGATGCTCCGGAAGAAGTCGCCCTGCTGGTCAGCGTCACGGGTCTCGACGCCAGCGCCCGGCTGAGCGCACAGGTCGTCTGGGGCCAGCCATCGGGCCGCGTGGAAGCGCACGCCGAGCTGGATGCTGGCGACCTGCCTGCCCTGCATGCGGCCCTGCCCGGCCTGCTGGCCAGCTTGCAACAGGCAGCCAGCCGCGGCGCACCCGCCATATGACAGGCATTAAAAAGTGACAGGAAACAACAACTTACGCTTTCCTCAGCGCAACTTTGTTGACTTCCACTAGCGCTAAGCCCTATCCTTTCAGTTACGTTTGGTGAGAATGTGTGCATGTTGCTGTGAGCATGCAGACGGCGTCGCCTTGCTTGCGCAAAGTCCCCCGCATTTATTTATCGCAACCATCAGGGCAACGCGCCTGGACGGCCGCTGCCTGCAAATACGGAGCCGACTGCCATGCCATCGAACCGCAACTTTCCCGGACAAACCTTGCTGGGCTGCGTCTTCCTGCTCGCCGCCCTGCCACTGCAGGCACAGACCACGGACAGCACCGCCGTCACCGCCAATGCCAGCCTCACCTCGCAATACATTTCGCGCGGCTTTCGCCAGACCTGGGGTAAGCCGGCCCTGCAAGCGGGGGCTGACTACGCGCACCCGAGCGGCTGGTCGCTGGGGACGTGGGTGTCCACCGTCAGCGACCGCTATATCCAGGACGCGACCGTCGAATGGGACCTGTATGGCGGCTACGGCGGCACGGTGGGCGAGCTGGGCTACAGCGTACTGGCGTATTACTACAAGTATCCGGGCGCCGTCTATCGCGCCACAGGCGTCAAGTACGACTATGGCGAACTGTCGCTGGGCCTGAGCTACCGCATGCTGTACGCCAAGTACAACCATACCGTCACGCGGGACTTCTTTGGCATCACGCATGCGCGCGGCACGGGCTACCTGGACGTGGGCGCAAATGTCGACCTGGGCAATGCCTGGACCTTGAATCTGCACGCCGGCAATGGCCGGGTAGCGGGCACGGGCAACGCCATCTGGAACTGGCGCGACGCCAAGGTGGGCGTCACCAGGGTCTTCGATGGAGGCTGGAGCACCAGCGCCGCACTCACGCGCGCCTGGGGCGCCAGCGACGCCTACGATCACTATACGCTGGGCATCCCGAATGCGGCAGGCCAGTTCGACACCTCGAACCCTGCCGCGACGACCTTCGTGCTGGCCATCAGCAAGACGTTCTAGGCGCGCTACCCGCGACGCCCGGGACACCGATACCTCTCCCCATCTAGGAACAGCCTCATGCAACTCTCACTGAACAGCAAAATCTGCGTCGCCGCCACCGCGCTCGCCATCCTCAGCCTGGGCGTCACGGCGGCCGTGATCGGCTACAAGAGCAGCGCCAGCGCCGAGGCAGCCGCACTGGAACTGGCGCGCACGTCGGCACGCGAAGTGGCGGGCGCCCTGCAGGCACGCATCGCCAGCAACCTGGCCAGCGTGTCCAGCCTGGCCGGCGCCATGCGCGGCACGAAAAGCGCGAACCTGCCCCTGCAGCGCGAGCAGATCAATGAACTGACCAAGTCCACCCTGAGCAGTTCGGAAGACTTGCTGGGCGCGGCCGTGACGTGGGAACCGAACGCGCTCGACGGCAAGGATGCGGAATTTGCCAACCAGAAACCGAACTACGACGCCAGCGGCCGCTTCATGCCCTACTGGACGCGCGGCGCCGGCGGCAAGCTGCAAGTCGAACCCATCGTCTTCGATCCGAAGCCGGGCGCCAACGACTGGTATGACGTCCCCAAGCGCACCGGCAAAACCTACTTTACGGAACCGTATATCTACCCCGTCGACGGCAAGGATGTGCTGATGGCCTCGTTGGTGGCCCCCATCATGATCGATGGCGGATTCAAGGGCACGGCCAGCGCCGACTTCATGCTCACGCGCCTGGCGAAGATCCTGGCCGGCCTGAAAGTGATCGAGGGCGGCAAGCTGGCCCTGATCTCGAACGGCGGCCTGTACGCCAGCCATCCCGCGCCTGAGCGGCTGGGCAAGAAGGCCGACGACGTGCCGGCTGCCGGCCTGGACAAGATACGCCAGGGCCAGCCGTATGAATACGAGGATGGCCAGGGCTACATCCATTTGCTGCAGCCGCTGCAGATCCACCCCGATATCGCGCCGTGGAGCGTGGAACTGAACTTCCCGAAAAGCGTCGCCATCGCCTCGGCGCGCGACCTGATGACCTACACCCTGATCGTCGCCCTGCTGTGCGCGGCCGCCACGGCCGGCATTTTGATCCTCGTCGTCAACCAGCTGACGCGCCCCCTGCGCACCCTGGGCCGCACCATGACGGACCTGTCCAGTGGCGACGCCGACCTGCGCGTGAAGCTGGAAGTCAAGGGCACCGATGAACTGGCCGTCATCGGCAAGGGCTTCAACGCCTTCGTGGAAAAGATCCACGCCGTGCTGCTGCAAGTGCAAGCCAGCGCCGACAATGTGGCCCGTGCCAGCGCGGAAATTGCGCAAGGCAATAACGACCTGTCGGCCCGCACGGAACAGCAAGCCAGTTCGCTGGAAGAAACGGCCGCCTCGGTGGAAGAGCTGACGGGCACGGTGAAGGAAAACGCCGACCATGCGCGCCAGGCAAATCAACTGGCCGCTTCCGCATCGAGCGTGGCACAGAAGAGCGGCGAAGTGGTCGGCAAGGTCATCGCAACCATGACGTCGATTAACGACTCGTCGAACAAGATCGTCGACATCATCAGCGTCATCGATGGCATCGCCTTCCAGACGAATATCCTGGCCCTGAACGCGGCCGTGGAAGCGGCGCGCGCGGGAGAACAGGGGCGCGGCTTCGCCGTCGTCGCCACGGAAGTGCGCAGCCTGGCGCAACGCTCGGCAGCGGCCGCCAAGGAAATCAAGCTGCTGATCGACGATTCCGTAGGCAAGGTGGCCGCCGGCAGCAAACTCGTCGATGAAGCGGGCGCCACCATGGAGCAAGTGGTTGACAGCGTGCGCAAGGTCACCGCCATCATGGCCGACATCAGCGTTGCCACCACCGAGCAAAGCGACGGCATCGCCCAGGTCAACCAGGCGCTGGCGCAGATGGATGGCGTGACGCAGCAAAACGCGGCCCTGGTCGAGGAAGCGGCGGCCGCCGCCGAAAGCCTGCAAGACCAGGCCAGCCATCTGGCCCAGGTAGTGAGCGTATTCAAGCTGGGCGAGCAGGTGCGCCAGACGGCGCCGGCAGCAGCAACGCCGCGCGCCGTGACGCCAACAACACCGGCGCCCGCCAAGCGCCTGAGCGTCGCCAAGCCGCAGGCAACGCCGCGCTCACCGGCCAAGGCAGCGGCCGGCGATGACTGGGAAGAATTTTAAGCGCCATGCACTGAAGGCCGCACTGGGGGCAATGCAAGCAGAATTAAAAACCGCCGCGATAGATTCGGTGAGAATTTCCCCTTGTCAATACTCCTATAATCGGGCCGCGATTACGGCACGCAGCGCTGCCGGATGAAAAGAACTCTGAATAAAACGACTATTGACAGTATTGGCCGGCTCGGCCGCTACACTCCTGGCCGGCTGCGGTGGCGGCGGCGGTACCACACAGCAACTTGCCGGCGATTCCGGCAGCGGTTCGCTGGAACTGACGCCGACCGGCGAGACTTACTTCAAGGCCGATTGCTCCGGCCCCGTGATCGCGACAGACAGCATGAGCGCGAAGGTTAGCGGCAAGCCGGACGGTACTGCCGACATGCTGATCAAGCTGGCGGAAAATGCGGCGGCAACGAGCTTGCGCGTCGACAAGATCACCTCGTCGCTGCCGGCCTATGCCTTCCAGCGGACCGGTACCACCGTGAAATATTTACGGCGAGATAACCAGCCACAGTGGTGCGTCGACGTGGACAATGGCGAATCGTGCCTGTGGGACGAAGGCACGCAGCCGGCGCTCAGCGTTCCCGGCGGCCTGTCCTTGCGCGGCAGCGATCTGTACACGGTGATACTGGACAAGGGTGCATATGTGCTGGACATGCACTATGTAAAAAAATATGCGCATGAGCCGGACCGGATGGACTCCGGACCGGCGATCAGGGCTGGCCGACTGATTACCTGAGCGGCATGGCGATACCGAACATCACCGACTGGGTCCGCCCGCTATCGATGTTCAGATTGCTGTTGTAATCGACGGTGATGGTCATGCCGTTCGACAGCAGCAGCTTGACGCCCAGCCCCGCCGTCCAGTTGCCCGTCTGTTGCGGCACCGTGCGGATCACGTACACGGGACCGTCGGCCACCAGGTCGGCATACGCCAGGCGCGCATCGTCGGCGCCCTGGAACTGGTGCCGGTACTCAAGCCGCGCGCGCGGGAACCATGTGCCCAGACCGCCCACATAGATGCCCTCGGCCCTAACGCCCAGCGCGCCGATGCGCGAACGCACGGTCTGCCTGAAGTAGCTCAGGGCGTTGATGCCCGCCGCCTTCTCCGTGTACGGATCGAGTTTGGCCGACATCAGTTCCACGCGGCCATACGGCGACCACATCCAGGTTTCCTGGCGCATCTCGATACCGCCTACCAGCGCGCCGAACACCTGCTTGCCATCGCGTTCGCCCGTGGCGAAACCGCTGCCATCGGACAGGTAGCGCGAGGCGTCATACTGCAAGGTGCCGTAGCCGAGCACGCCGTCGAGGAAGACGCCCTTGCTTGGACGCAGGCTGCCGTACACGGCCGCCACGGCGCTGTCGGCCGTGCTGCGGCTGCCGTGCTGGCCCACGTCGCTGCGGTCATGGCTGAAGCCCGCGCCCACGCCCAGGGTGGCCAGGTCGCTGAGGCGGTAATCGCCGCCCACGCTCACGCCGTTCGTGCGGAAACGGAAACCCGTCTCGCGGCCATTCACATCATGCTGGCCAAAGTCCACCGCGCCACCGAGCCACAAAGCTAACGCCTGCTTCTGCGTGTCGGGCTTTTGCGGCATGTCGGGCAAGCCGCTGGTGGCGCCGCTGACGTCCACCTGCTGCCGCTCGCTGCTGAAACCAGTGTCAACCTGGCGCAAGGCCGCCTTGCGCATGAACGGTTTGACGGCCGTGCCGAACACGCGATCGGCTTCGTCCGCCTGCCAGCGCGCCAGCGCGGCCGTCGGATTGCCGCTGTCGTTCGGCGGCGTCAGGCTCAGGCCGAAGCTGGAACGGCCCCAGCCGTCGCCATGCAGGCTTTCCAGGCGCTGCGTGAAGTTCGACAGCTGGGCGCTGGCGAAGCGCCGCGCCGCATCGGCTTGCGCCGCCTGCAGGCCGATCACTTCCGGATCGACGGACGGGTCGCGCCGCGCCGTCACCGTCACGTTGACCACGCCCGGCTTCGACGTCGCATACGCATTGCTCAGGGTGTAGCTGACGACGGCCGCGCCGGCGAACTTGCCCGAGGCTGCAAAGCTCAGCTGATACGACGGCTTGCCGGCCGTGCCGACATCGCGCACCACCACCTTGCCTGCCTCGGCCGGCGCCACGCTCAGGATGTTCGCCGCCGTGAACGGGCCGCCCGTGGCGCCCGCCGTCAGGTCGACAGTGACCGTCAGGCCGGCCACCACCGTGACGCTCTGGCTGAGCACTTGCGGCATTGGATTGACGCTGATCGTCGACGTCACCGGCGCCGAGGTGCCGAACGCGTTCGACACGGTGTAGCCGATGCGGATGTCGCCGCTGGTGTTGATGCCTGGCGTGTAGACGATGTCCAGGCCATTGACCACCGCCGTGCCGCTGGCCGGCTGCGTGGTGATGGCTACTGCCGTAAACGGCCCGCCGGTGGCGCCTTGCGTCACGTTCAGCGTCACCGGCGTGCCGGCCAGGGCCGTCGCCGTCTTCGCCACCGGCACGGGCACAGGGTGCGGCGCCACCATCAGGCTGAATGTCGCCGGTGCCGATACGCCGCCGGGGCCAGTCAACGTATAGCTGAAGCTGTCCGGGCCGAAGTAATCCTTGTCCGGCGTATAGGTGACGATGAAACGGCTAACAGCGGGCGCTGCGGCCGCAACGCCGCCTGCCATGCGGGCGGAGGAAACGATGTCGACCCGTCCATGGCTGGGCGGCGTGACGATGGTGACTGCCGTGATCGGACTGCCGTCGGCAGCATCGATGGTCAGGCTCACCTCCTGGTTGGCTGACGTCGTCGCCGTTTCATTGGCCACGGGCGGCGGCGCCTGGTTCACCTGCAGCGTCAACGCTTGCTGCACGCTGAACTGGTGCGCATCCTTCGCCTGGACGGTGAAACTGAAACTGCCAAACACCGCCGGCGTGCCGCTCAGCACGCCACTGGCCGCATCAAGCACCAGGCCGGCAGGCAAGGCGCCGCTGCTCACCGAATACGCGTACGGCGCGACGCCGCCGCCGGCCGTGAATGGCTGGCTGTACGCGTCGCCGGCACGAATCGCCGCCAGGCTGGCGGGCGTCAGGGTCAGGCTTGGCGCGGCGACTGCCAGGGTATAGCTATTGGTGGCGCTGAACGGCGCCCCCGCGCCCGTGCTGCTGTCCGTGACCTTGAGGCTGAGCGCGAAACTGCCCGCCACGTTGGTCGTGCCGGACACCACGCCCGTGGCCGTATTCAGACTCAGGCCGGCAGGCAGGCTGCCGCTGGCCACGCTGTACGTGTACGGTGCCGTGCCGCCCGCGGCCGCCAGGCTTGCCGTGTAGGCCGCTTCCGCCGTTGGATTCGGCAGGGTCGCCGGCGTCAGGCTGACCGTGGCCGAGGACACGACCAGGGTATAGCTTTGCGTGCCGGTAAACAGATGCGCATCGGCCGCCTGCACGCTCAAGGTGAAGCTGCCGGCAGCGGTCGGCGTGCCGCTCAGCAAACCACTGCTGTTCAGGGTGAGACCGGCAGGCAGGCTGCCGGCGGACACCGTATAGGCATACGGCCCGACGCCGCCGCTGGCCGCCAGTTGCTGGCTGTAGGCCGTAGCCACTTTGGGCGCAGGCAAGCTAGCAGGCGTCACCGCGATGACCGGCGCGGCCACGTTCAGGGTATAGCTGTTGGTGGCACTGAACGGCGCCCCAACGCCCGTGCTGCTGTCGCTGGCGCGCAGGCTGAAGGTAACGCTGCCCGCCGCATTCGTCGTCCCGGACACCACGCCCGTGGCCGCATTCAGGCTCAGGCCGGGAGGCAGGCTGCCGCTGGCCACGCTATACGTGTACGGCGCCATGCCGCCCGCCGCCGTCAGGCTTGCCGTGTAGGCCGCTTCCGCCGTTGGATTCGGCAGGGTCGCCGGTGTCAGACTGACACCAGGAACACCCACCGTCACGCTCATGCTGGCCGGGGCCGACGTGCCGCTGGCGTTGGTGGCGGTATACATAAAACTGTCGGGACCAGCATAACCTGCCGTTGGCGTATAGCTGATGCTGGTGCCGCTGGCCGTCGCCGTGCCATGCGCGGCAGCTGAGGCCACTGCCACCGAGGCTGCCGCCCCGCCGCTCAGATTCAGGGTGATCGGGTTGGCACTGCTGCCATAGGCCACCGTCGCACTGCCGGTACCGGCAACGGGTAGCATGAGGACCACACTGCCTGAGTAGGCGCGCGAGCCTGTGTAAGGGGCGCTTGTGCCCGTGCTGCTGTCGGTGGCCGTGACGGTAAAGTTATATGCTCCCGCCAGCGTCGGCGTGCCGGACAAGGTGCCGTCCGGCGCCAGGCTCAGACCCGCGGGCACGCTGCCAGCCGTGACGGTGTAGCTATACGTAGCCGTGCCGCCGGTGGCAGTGATGCCCTGGCTGTAGGCCACGCCGGCCGTCATCACTGGCATGACCGTCGGCGTGATACTGATCGTTGGCGTAGCCACCGTCAGCGTGTAGGCCTGCGCGCCCACGTACGGGCCATTGCCCGCCGAACTGTCCGTGGCACGCACGGTGAAATTGAAGGTGCCGCCGGCCGTCGGCGTGCCCGACAGCACGCCAGTGGCGGCATCCAGAGTCAAGCCGGCGGGCAAGGCGCCGCTACTCACCGCATACGCATACGGCGCCATGCCGTTCGCGGCAGCCACGGTCCTGCCATAGGCCGTGCCCACCGTCGCTGCGGGCAAGGTGCCTGGCGTCACCGTGATGGCCGGCGGGCTGACCGTGATCGTCACGGTGGCCGGCGCCGAGGTGCCGAGGCCATTCGTAGCCGTGTAGGTAAAACTGTCGGGACCGCCGTAACCGGCCGTCGGCGTGTAGCTGATGCTGGTACCGCTGGCCGTCGCCGTGCCGTGCAAGGCGCCGGATGCCACGGCCACGGAAGTTGCCGCCCCGCCGCTCAGGTTCATGGTGATCGGATTGGCGCTGCTGCCGTAGGCCACCGTGGCGCTGACATTGCCGGCAACGGGCGCACCCGCCGCCACGGTGACGGAATACGCACGCGACCCCGTGTAGGGTCCGTTGCCGGTGCTGCTGTCGGTCGCGGTAACGGTGAAGTTGTACGGCCCCGCCGCCGCTGGCGTGCCGGACAAGGTGCCGTCCGGCGCCAGGCTCAGGCCCGTGGGCACGCTGCCAGCCGTGACGGTGTAGCTATACGTAGCCGTGCCGCCGGTGGCAGTGATGCCCTGGCTGTAGGCCACGCCGGCCGTCATCGCTGGCATGACCGTCGGCGTGATACTGATCGTTGGCGTAGCCACCGTCAGCGTGTAGGCCTGTGCGCCCACGTACGGGCCATTGCCCGCCGAACTGTCCGTGGCGCGCACGGTGAAATTGAAGGTGCCGCCCGCCGTCGGCGTGCCCGACAGCACGCCGGTGGCGGTATCCAGGCTCAGGCCGGTGGGCAAGGCGCCGCTACTCACCGCATACGCATACGGCGCCATGCCGTTCGCGGCGGCCACGGTCCGGCTATAGGCCGTGCCCACCGTCGCTGCGGGCAAGGTACCTGGCGTCACCGTGATGGCCGGCGGGCTGACCGTGATCGTCACGCTGGCCGGCGCCGAGGTGCCGAGGCCATTCGTCGCCGTGTAGGTAAAACTGTCGGGCCCGCCGTAACCGGCCGTCGGCGTATAGCTGATGCTGGTACCGCTGGCCGTCACCGTGCCGTGGCTGGCACCGGAAGCCACGGCCACGGAAGTTGCCGCCCCGCCGCTCAGATTCACGGTGATCGGATTGGCGCTGCTGCCGTAGGCCACCGTGGCGCTGACATTGCCGGCAACGGGCGCACCCGCCGCCACGGTGACGGAATACGCACGCGACCCCGTGTAGGGTCCGTTGCCGGTGCTGCTGTCGGTCGCGGTAACGGTGAAGTTGTACGCCCCCGCCGCCGCTGGCGTGCCGGACAAGGTGCCGTCCGGCGCCAGGCTCAGGCCCGTGGGCACGCTGCCAGCCGTGACGGTGTAGCTATACGTAGCCGTGCCGCCGGCGGCAGTGATGCCCTGGCTGTAGGCCACGCCGGCCGTCATCGCTGGCATGACCGTCGGCGTGATACTGATCGTTGGCGTAGCCACCGTCAGCGTGTAGGCCTGTGCGCCCACATACGGGCCATTGCCCGCCGAACTGTCCGTGGCGCGCACGGTGAAATTGAAGGTGCCGCCCGCCGTCGGCGTGCCCGACAGCACGCCAGTGGCGGCATCCAGAGTCAAGCCGGCGGGCAAGGCGCCGGCACTCACCGCATACGCATACGGCGCCATGCCGTTCGCGGCAGCCACGGTCCGGTTATAGGCCGTGCCCACTGTGGCTGCAGGCAAGGTGCCTGGCGTCACCGTGATGGCCGGCGGGCTGACCGTGATCGTCACGGTGGCCGGCGCCGAGGTGCCGAGGCCATTCGTAGCCGTGTAGGTAAAACTGTCGGGGCCGCCGTAACCGGCCGTCGGCGTGTAACTGATGCTGGTACCGCTGGCCGTCGCCGTGCCATGCGCGGCAGCCGATGCCACCGCCACGGAGGTTGCCGTGGCGCCAGTCAGGTTCAATGTGATCGGATTGGCGCTGCTGCCGTAGGCCACCGTGGCGCTGACGGCGCCGGCAACCGGGGTACTGGGCACTATCGTGACATTGAAAACAAGGGGTTTCAGACTTCCGTCCTGCAATACAAAGGTATCCGTGGTGGCGCTGAGATTTGTATTCTTGTAACGCACGACATTCGTGGTCCCAAAGTTACCTTGCAACTCGCCGGATGTCGGCTGCGTCAAGACCACCCCCGTCAAGCCGAAGGCCTCGCAAACCGAATTAAAAAAATCCTCACTGTCGACGAAACCTCCTGCCGAGACCGTGAGGCTGACCGGCGAACAGGGACTCGCAGGAACAGCAGCAGCAGAATATGAAAGCAACGACAGCAGCATGAATAACAGGCTCGCCGCCATGTGCCTCAACCACAACGGCAGGAGCATGGCAGACTGCACGCTGCGCACACCGGCGCTTGGAAATGCAGGGTGGCTGGCGGGTGTGGATGCCCATCCGAATGTGCTGAAATGTGGAAACATCATCATCCTTCGAAACAATTGTCTGGAGAGAGAATCTGGATCTGGTCCGCCACTTTAATGAGCATCGTTCATACCGATGCCCGTCGCTGCTGCGCTTATTTACGCATGCTTTGCATCAACATATGCCACTGCGAGCGGAAACTAAGGCAACCAACCATATTGCCAAAAAGAGATATTTTAATGTAAACCAATTTCAGCTGATAAAAGTATTAACCCATGTCCCATTTCACAACAGTTATGGGCAGAGAAATATCATGCCTGAAGTCTATGCGGGCCTGATCACGATGGTTGCTCGTGGCCTTGCACCAGGAGGATTTATCGCGTGTAACGGGCAATTGCTGCCAGTTCAGCAGATTGCGGCCCTGTTTTCCCTGCTGGCCACCCAGTTCGGCGGCAACGGATAAACGACCTTTGGCTTGCCCGTTTTGCGGGGACGCACGCCTTTCAGTTCAGGAGCCTCTGCCGACGGCAGCTGGCAGCTGGCACCATTGGTGCAAGGCAAGCCGGCAGGTTCCGAGGCTGTCATCTTGCTAGCAACCCGGCTACCCGCGCACGACCATGCGGGTCGCGCTGGCGCAGCAGACGCTGGGCGGCAGTGCGTTTTGAGCGCGAAGCGCAGCCTGTTTGTACAGGTGTTCCAAAAGGCCCGCCTTTTTAACGGAGTACAACCAGGCCTGTCGCCTTTGGCGGCGCTGGCGCTGACGACGCTGGAAATACCAGCGCACCAATCGAGGGATGGAATGGCGAAAACGGGGACTGGCTGGCGGACGAATGAGGCATGGCGCCTGCCTGAAGAGCAAGGGGGAGAACACGACATGAGCACGTTGCTGCTGGCGGAGCGCCTCACGTTGTTGAGCGAAAAAGCGCGCACCTCAGCTACAGGCGGTGCGCGGCCAATCACATGAACGCAAGGCGCACGGAAGTGCACTTACGCGAGTGCACGGCAACATCGTGACGACACAAAAAGATTATCGTGACAGTTTGAACATGCCAACCAGCTCCTGCAGTTGCTGTGCCTGGTCCCGCATGGCCTGCGCGGCGGCTGCCGCCTGCTCCACCAGCGCCGCATTCTGCTGCGTCACATCATCCATGCTGATGATGGCCTGGTTAACCTGCGCAATGCCCTGGCTTTGTTCCTGCGTGGCGGTACTGATTTCCAGCATCAGTGTGGTCACCCTGCCGATGCTGTCAACCACGTGGCGCATCGCCTCGCCCGCGTCTCCTGCCAGTTCGCTGCCATGCCGCACCTGGGTGCCCGAGGCGCCGATCAGCTCCTTGATTTCCCTGGCTGCGCTGGCCGAGCGCTGTGCCAGGCTGCGCACCTCACCGGCCACCACGGCAAAGCCGCGCCCCTGTTCGCCCGCACGCGCCGCTTCGACGGCTGCATTCAGGGCCAGGATATTCGTCTGGAAGGCGATCGCATCGATGACGCCGATGATCTCTGCGATCTTCGACGACGACAGGCGAATGGCATCCATGGTGTCGACCATGCGCGCGACCACCGTGCCGCCCTGCCGGGCCAGTTCGCAGGCTTCTTCCGCCACCGTGCTGGCCAGCTGCGCATTCCCGGCATTCTGGCTGACGGTACCCGTCAATTCCTCCATCGAAGCGGCCGTCTGCTCCAGTGAACTTGCCTGCGCTTCCGTGCGCGCCGACAGGTCCAGGTTGCCCCTGGCGATTTCCTGCGATGCCGTGGCGATTGCCGACGCATTGCCGTGGAGCTGGTGCACCGTGCCGGCGAGATCCTGCTGCATGCGCGCGATGCTATGCAGCAAGCTGCTGCTGTCGCCATCGCGCAGCGCCACCGGCGTGGACAGGTCGCGCCCTGCGATGCGCCGCGTGACGTCACCCGCATAGGCCGGTTCGCCACCGAGGGCGCCAAGCACGCTGCGGATCACCTGCCAGCCCAGCGCCGACATCACCGCCAGCGCGGCCAGGAAAAACCACAGCGACTGCAGCGCCGCTTGCCAGAATGCGTTGTCGATATCGTCGTTAAAAAAGCCCGTGCCTATCCACCATCCCCACGGTTTGAACGCGATGATGCCGTTGAGCTTAGCCACCAGCTGGCCCTCGCGCTTGCTTTTCACCGACACCAGGCCCACCTCGTCCCGCGCGAGCGCCTCTACATAGGCTTGCGAATCCGGGCGGCCATCCATCGTCTCGCCCTCGGCGATCACGCCGATATTCTTGGGATTCGGATGCACCAGGTTCAAGCCATTGGGCAACCTTGCCCAGTAGTAGCTCTTGCCGTCGTTATTGAGCTGGGTCAGCGCTTCTTTAGCCGCTGCCTGCGCCTGCTCGCGCGTCAGGCGGCCGGCCAGTTCCTGCGCATGGAAATGCGCGACCAGGTGTTCGCCCATCTTGAGCATATTGATGATCTGCGCTTCACGGTCATGCAGCATGGCATTGTGCAGCGTACGCAAACTGGACCCGCCGAGCATGGCCATGGCCAGCAGAGCGGCACCAACGAGCAACAGCAGGCGTTGAGAAACTTTCATGGGACGTTCCTTATTGTGCGCAAACGCGCGCAATCGCCCACGACAGGCGTGCCTGTCCCTGCCCGCCGCCGTGAGGGCGGGCGCTGGGCGGTGCGGCGGCGTTCTAGCGCTTGGGTTTGACTGCGAGATGCGGAATGAAATACTCAGGCCGCAGTTTGCGGGTGATTTCCAGCACCGGCAGCACATGATCGAGATGGCTGCGCATGGCGGCGACGGCATGCTGCGGATTGCCCGAGGCCACCGCCTCGACCACGTCGCGGTGTTCGGCCATCACGTCGCTCATGCGCCCTTCCAATGGCAAGGTCAGCTGGCGATAGCGGTCCATCTGCGTTTTCGCCTGCAGGATCATGGGCCACACTCCCGGATAGCCGGACAACTCGGCCAGGGCCGCGTGGAAATTCTCATCGGTACGGTGAAATCCCCGTATGTCATCGCGTTCGATGCACTCGGCCTGGGCCGCCAGGATGGCGCGCAGGCTGGCGATACCCTCGGGCGTCGCCCTTTCTGTGGCCTTTTCGATGATGGCCGTTTCCAGGGCACAGCGCACCAGCATGGCCTCCTCCAGCGAGTCGAGCGGGATGCGCGCGACGAACGTGCCCACGCGCGGCAGCACCTCGATCAAGCCTTCTTCGGCCAGGCGCTGTACTGCTTCGTGCACGGGCGTGCGGCTGGTGCCCAGCTCATCGGCCAGGTCCTTCTCCACAATGCGGGTACCCGGCAGCATGCTCATGTCGACGATACGCTGGCGCAGCAGTCCGTAAATGCGGCGGGCGGCGCTGACACCGGTTTCGCCATCGGCGAGCGTAAAAGGAGACGTCGAATTCATAGACTAAGTAATGGTACGGCAAAGTTTGACAGGAATGATGATACCGCGTCCGCGTTCATCCGGCAGGCATTTCCGTGCGTGCGATGATGGCGCCACGCTGGCCGATCACGCGGGCGGCGAGCCGGTGCCCGGCGCGCGCCGCCGCTGCCGGCGGCTGGCCCGCCAGACGCGCCGCCACGTAGGCCGCGCCGAACGAGTCGCCTGCCGCCGTGGTGTCGACCACCTGCGCCACGGGCTCGGCGGCCACTTCCTGCAGCGTGTCCTGGTAGCTGACGATGCACGGCTGGGCTCCCCGCTTGAGCACGATCTCGGACACACCCAGCGCGCGGGTGCGGGCCAGGACCTGTGCCACGTCGGCAGGCCCGTACAGGGCATCTTCATCGTCCAGCGTCAGCAGGGCCAGTGACGACAGGCTCAGCACGCGATGGTAGACCGAGGCGGCGACATCGGCGCTTTCCCACAGGCGCGGGCGATAGTTGTTGTCGAAGATGATCTGGCCGCCTTGTGCATGACACTGCGCCAGCGTGTCCAGCAACAGTTCGCGGTCCGCCGGCGCCAGGATGGCCAGGCTGATGCCGGACAGATAAACGTGGCGCGCACTGGCCAGCTGCTGCAGGATGGCAGGCGCCTGCGGCCCGCGCATCCAATGGCGTGCGGCCGAATCGCTGCGCCAGTAATGAAACTTCCGTTCGCCGTGCGCATCCGTCTCGATCAGATACATGCCGGGCAGCTTGTCGTCCAGACGTTGCACGCAGTGCGTATCGATGCCCTCCTCCTGCCAGCTGGCGTGCATGTCGTCCGACAGGCCGTCGACGC
Organism: Janthinobacterium sp. 64; assembly: GCF_002813325.1. Classification (NCBI taxonomy): domain Bacteria; kingdom Pseudomonadati; phylum Pseudomonadota; class Betaproteobacteria; order Burkholderiales; family Oxalobacteraceae; genus Janthinobacterium; species Janthinobacterium sp. 64. Next base: position 2,095,705 of record NZ_PHUG01000001.1, read on the forward strand.
CCAGCGCCGTCACGTACGCCACCGCATGCCGGTGCGGATCGGCCAGGCGCGCCAGATACAGCGCCGCATTGAGCGTATCGCCGCCAAAACGGTAAGCCATGGCCTGCGTCCCGGCGCTGCGCTGCAGTTCGATCATGCATTCGCCGATGACGAAGACGGTTTGTGGTGCTTGCATTGCGATTCTCTCCCAATTTTCCATCGATTCAGAGCGGCGCCGCGCCGGCCATCGTTCGGGATGCCGGCGCGGCGCGGTGCTACTCAGCCCGGCGCTGCGGGCTTACTTCTTGTCCCAGGTCGAGCCAAACAGGTTCGACTGGCCGATGGCCGGGAAATCAACGAAGGCCTTGCTGCAGTCGACCACCTTGTCGACATCCACCGCCTGCGTGGCCGTGCCGTTGACCTTCACGCGTTCAGCGGCATTGGCGAAAATAGGCAAATTGGTGCCCTTGATCGTCAGGTTCGCATCCGACGACGTCATCGTCGTGCCGTTCGGCGCATCCGTCACCACGTTACTCAACGACATCACCAGAGGATACTGCGGATTGTCGAAACCGCCCGTATTGGCCTTGAAGCCCTGCAGCTTGATGGCCGTATTGCCCAGGATGCGCACGTTATCGAGCGTAATGTCGTGGAAGTTCGGGTATTGCGGACCTGCCGTCGGCAGCGCCTTGGTGCTGTAGTAGGTGGTAAACAGCAGCGCGTTCAAGGCGTCGCGGATGCAGATATTGCGGTAGTGGACGTTGCTCACTTCGCCACCGCGCGCATAATCCGACTTGATGCGCAAGCCTTCTTCCGAATGCGTGAACGAATTGTCGTACACCTCGACGTTGCTCACGCCCGCATTCGTTTCACTGCCGACCGAAATGCCATGGCCCCAATAAATGTGGTTATGCGCGATCACGATACCGTGCTTGCGGTCCGAACGCACATCGCGCTTGCCGTCGATGGCGAACAGGCCCGAGCCGGGCGGCGAGGGATTGGCGCTACCTTTCAGGGCCACGTCATCGTCTCCCGTGCTGACGAAGTTATACGCAAAGACGAAGTTCTTCAGGTAGCCGTCAAACGACATGGCGCCCGTCGACGTGGTCTTGCTGCCGGTGGCCAGCTTGCCCGAGATGGCCTTGCCGGCCGCACCCGGATCGAACGCATCGGTGTTCTTGACGTTGTCCGCGTTATAGGTATCGCCGTTGTACAGCGGGTTGCCGTTGCCGGCCGGATTGGCGAAGGCCGCCAGGGTCGGCGTCTGCACTTTCACGCCCCACACGGTCAAGCCATCGACGCCGCTCGGAACGACGTGGAAGTTGGCGCTGTTGTTGAGCGAGATGCGGTACAGGGTCAGGTTTTTCGCATAGTTGAACACCATCATGCGGAAATTCGACTGCGAGCCCGTGCCCGTCACGCCGTTCTGCACCATGTTGCCCAGGAAGGCCAGGTCCCACCAGCTCATGTTGCGTGCCGACGATTTCGAGTCGACGACGGTGCCGCCGTTATCGCACGACACGCCGTCCGCCGCCTGCTTGCCCGTGGCGTACATGGCATAGGTGTTCGAGCAGGTCATGTCGACCTTCATCAGCGGGTACAGCTTGTTGGTGGTGACGATTTCCGCATACGCGCGGCTGTCGATCGAACCATCGCCCATGACGGCCGAGTTGACCAGGTTGTTACCGTTGATCAGCGCCGAACAGTTGCCCGAGCTGCCGGCCTTGGTCGAGCTGACAGCCGTGTTGCCGCAGTACGGTCCGGCCGGATTCGGTGAATACGTGGTCACGTCGCGCGAGGCGTACAGGGTCACGCCCTTGTCGATCCACAAGGTCACGCCCGATGGCAGGGTCAAGGGACCGCTGATGAAGCCATCGCCCACGCCCGAGCCGTTGACCACCAGGCGCACGGCAAACTTGCTACCGCGGTATTCCGGCTTGGCCAGTTCCTCGCCCGTAACGCCGGCGATATTCACGTTCTTGACGTTGGCAGTCTTTTGCGCGGCCGTGGCGGCCGCGTCAGCGGCGGCGATCTTTGCGCCCACTTCGGCATCGACGGCGGCGCCGCAGGCGTCGAGCGCTGCCTGGATGCGGGCCTGGTCAGGATTGGCCGTGGCCGTGGTGACGACGACGCCGACGCCCGGCTTCGACGGGTCGGCTTCCGGCGGCAGCGAGCCGTCCGGACGGCGCACCAGGTTCGGCGATGCTTCAAGCGTGGCGCACACTTGCGTGTCTTTCGGCAGGGTCGGTTCGGCCGGCAGGTCCGGATCGAACGAGGTCGTGCCTACCTGGTAGACGCTGCCCGGGGTATAGCTGGTGGCGGTTTCGCCCTTGGTATCGCCACCGCCGCCGCAAGCGGCCAGCATGACGGCCAGCGGCAGGGCGACGCATGCCTGCGTCCAGCCAGTATTAAGTTGTTTGATACCTGACTTCATGTATGTATCTCCTGATGGGAGCACGCTCTGAGGCGCGCTGTATGCCGGCTTGCGCCGGCTTCTTTTTGAAAACAAGGTTTAGAAGCGGGCGATCAGGCCGATGCCGAAGGCGCGTGGCGAATTACCTGGCGCCAGGAAGGCGTCGTCCGTGCCGGCCTTGTTGCTGTGCAGCGGCGACTGGCCCAGGTTGACGTTTTGCTGCGACTTGTTGTTGATGCGCGTGAAGTACACATAGGGCATGAACTGTTCGTCGATCTTGTAGGTCGCGCCCACCGATACTTGCGTGGCGCCGAAGTCGTCGGGGCGGCCAAAGGTGGTGTTGTCGAGCTTGCCCAGCTTGCCGGCGGCCAGCATCACCGTGGTGTCGTAGCCGACTTCCTGCGTGAGCGACGCCATTACCGAGCGCTGCTTCATGCTGCCCGTTTTCAGGGCCGTGTAGATATTGCCCGGCGTCGGCAGCGACTGCAGCGCGTAGCCGTAGCTGCCCGACTCAAAGCCCAGGCCGACCGAGGTTTTGGTCGGGAATTTGTAGGTCGCCAGAACCTTGTAGAACGAAGTGTTCACGCCGCTCACCGAAGTGTTGCGCATGCCAAAACCCTTCGACAGGTTTTCCACGTCCACGCCCGTGTTTTGCTGGCGGTCGTAGCCGGCGCCGATCGAGAACGCGCCGATGCTGTATTTGGCGGCCAGCGAATAGCGCGCGCGGTCGTCGCCGGTATCGCGCACTTCATCGAAGCCGTAGGAAGCACCGGCCTGGAAGCCGTTCCATTGCGGCGACAGGTAGTGCGCCGAATTCTTGTAGCGCGCTTCGCCGCGGCCGAACAGGCTGTCGGCATTGCCGCTCAATTGCGCCGAGGTGTTGTTCCACACGTCCAGACCCTGCACCGTCAGACCCAGGTTGCCGCCCAGGGCGCCGCCCGAGCCGACCAGGCTGCGGTAGACGGAATCGTTGTTACCGATGATGAAGCGGCCGAAGCGCTTGCTCTCGATACCGACGAAGGTATTGCGCGATTCGATGGTCGACGATTTACCCTGGCCATTGATGCCGCCTTCGTCAAAGTTGTTCAGACTGCCTTCGATCTGCCACAGGCCGCGCACGTCGCCCTTGATGCCGATCGAACCGGCAAAGCCGATGCGCGAATTGCCGTCCGAGACGCGGCCACGGCTGCCGTAGGGAGTGGGGCCGCCTTCGGCTTTCACCGATTCGATCTCGCCGTTCAGGAAACCGTAGATGCGCGTTTCGACATGGCGGTTTTCCAGGATACCCTCAGCCAGCGCGCTGCCGGACAAGGCCGCCAGGATCGCTGCCGCCAGGACACGGCGGGTACAACGGTTGTTCAGTGGTGTCATGTGCTTCTCCTCTTCTCGCGCCTTGATAGGCGCATATGTATAAACATCAAAAAAACAGCTCCCCGCCGCACCGCGTGGTGCAGGAAACAGCGGGGGGAAACAGGGAGGGTTGGCCGTCAGGTGAAGGCCGGCTTACCCAGCGGCACGGCTGGCGTCATCTTTTCGCGTATCAGCATGCACACCACGACGGCGGCCGCCAGGTCGAATACGGCCAGCAGCATGAACAGCGGGCTGTAGCCGACCAGGGTCACCAGCACGCCGAACACCAGCGTGAAGATCGTCGCGCCCAGGTAGCCGGACATGCCGGCCAGCCCCGTGGCGGTGGCCACTTCGTTCTTGCCGAATACATCGGAGGTGATCGAGTACAGCGCGCCCGATAAAGTCTGGTGAGCGAAGCCCCCCACGCACAGCAGGGCGATGGCCGCGTACGGGCTGGCCACCAGGCCGATGCAAGCCGGGCCGATCATGCAGACGGCACCGACGATGACCACCAGCTTGCGCGAGGTGAACAGCGATACCTTCCAGTATTTGTGGAACCACGGGCTCAGGTAGCCGCCCAGCACGCAGCCGATATCGGCAGCCAGGAACGGCAGCCAGGCGAACATGGCGATTTCCTTGATGTTCATATGGCGTTCGGTGGCCATGTACAAAGGAATCCACGCATTGAAGGTTTGCCATGCCGGTTCCGACAGGAAGCGGGGAATGGCGATGGCCCAGAAATTACGGCTGCGCACGATCTGGTGCCAGCGCGCCTTCGGCGCCACGCCGTTGCCGGACGCGTCGCTTTGCTCCTGGCCTTCCAGGATGAAGTCGCGCTCCTTGTCGGTCAACAGCTTCTGGTCGCGCGGGTGCTTGTAGAAGGTCAGCCACAGTCCCGTCCAGACGATGCCGATGGCACCGACGATGACGAAGGACATTTGCCAGCTGCCGTGCAGGATGGTCCACACCACCAGCGGCGGCGCGCACAGGGCGCCGATCGAGGAGCCGATGTTGAACCAGCCGATGGCGATCGAGCGCTCCTTGGCAGGAAACCACTCGGTGGTAGCCTTCACGCCGGCGGGAATGCCGGCCGCCTCGGTCAGGCCCAGCATGCCGCGGAACAGCGCCATGCTTTGCCAGCCCGTTGCCATGGCCGCGCAGGCGCAGGCCACGGACCAGGCCAGTGCGAAGATGGCAAAGCCGAGCTTGGTGCCGATGGCGTCGATGACGTAGCCGGCGATGGGCTGCATCAGCGCGTAGCACACCTGCCACGCCACCACGATGTACGAATACTCCTGCGTGGTGATATTGAGCTCGCTCATCATCGTTGGCGCCGCCACCGACAAGGTATTGCGCGCCAGGTAATTGACGATCAGTCCGGCCGTAACCAGGCCGACCATCCACCAGCGCATGCCGCGTATTTTAGTCATGTTATCTCCCTCTATCCATCCAAGGCGGCGCAGCTGCGCCGCCACTTTTTGGGCCGTTCAGCCTTCCTGGGGAAGTGCCTTCGGCCTCGGTTTTTATGGGTGCTGCTGTGTTGCGGTATTTCTGTTGCGGTCCAGCTTTTCTGTTTTACAGTGCCTGCAAGGCGCCGCGCATGCCCTGCGAAGCGATGTTCTGCAGGGCCGTGGCCACGGCTTGCGCCAGGCCTGGCACCGCGTTCATGTCGCGGCCCCACACGTTTTCCTGCGCCAGCCAGCCCTGCGCCAGCTGTTGCAAGCTCAGCCGGCCGGCATCGACATCGGCCCAGTTCTGCCTGAACCACGCCAGGGTGGCCGCATCGTCGGACAAGGCAATGACGTCGCCGCGGTACAGGCGCATGGTGGCAGCCAGCGCCAGCACCAGGCGCTGCGGCAAATGTCCATGCAACGCCACGTAGCGCAGCAGCTGCGGCGCGATGCGGGCGGCGAACTTGCTCCAGCTGTTGAGGGCGATGGACGCCAGGCGGTGCTGGATATACGGGTTGCGGAAGCGCAGCAGCACGTCGCGCGCAAACTGCTGCAGTTCGTCTTGCGGCAGCGGCAGCGCGGGGATGATTTCCTGGGCCAGGGTATCGGACAGGTAGCCGCCCACTTGCGCGTCATTGACGGCCTCGCCCACGGTTTCCAGGCCAGCCAGCAGGGCCACGGGCACCAGCGCCGTATGGCCGCCGTTGAGGATGCCCACCTTGCGCTTTTTATAGGGCGCGATGTCGTCGACCAGCAGGATATTCAGGTTCGCGCCCGCCAGCTTCAGTTCATCGGCCAGCGATGCGGGGCCTTCGATGACGAACAGATAATAATATTCGGCCGCCACCAGGAACTGGTCGCGATAGCCGAGCTGCGCCTCGATGGCGGTGGCGTCTTCTTGCGGATAGCCGGTGACGATGCGGTCGACCAGCGTCGAGCAAAAGACGCAGGCGTTGTCGAGCCAGTCGGCAAAGCCCGCGTCGAGCTGCCACAGGCGGGCGAAGTGCAGCACGGCCGCCTTCAAAGCCGGGCCATTCTGTTCGATCAGTTCGCACGGCAGCAGTACCACGCCTTTTGTGCGGTCGCCCTCAAAATACGCGTAGCGGTCGGACAGCAGGCGTGCCAGCTTGGCGGGGAAGCTCGATGGCGGCGCGGCGTCGAAGGCATCGCTGTCGTTGGTGACGATGCCCGCCTCGGTAGTGTTCGAGACGATGAAGCGCAGTTCGGGCAGGCTGGCCAGCGCCAGGTAGTCGCCATACATGCTGGCCGGATCGATTTCGCGCTGCACGCAAGAGATGGTGCGGCAGGTGCTGACGGGCTGGCCCGCCTCATCGAGGCCGCGCACGACGGTGGTAAACAAGCCATCCTGCACGTCGAGCAGGGGCGAGCCGCTGCCGCCACGCGGGCGCACCACGACCACGCCCGCATTCAGGCCGCTGCGTTCGTTGAGCAGGTCGACCTGCCAGTCAAAAAAGCCGCGCATGAAATTGCCCTGGCCGAATTGCAGGATCTTAATCGGCAGGTCGAACGGTGTACTGCGGCGCAATGCTTGCATGGGAATATCGTTCACAGTGAAATGTCGCGTTTCCAGAAAATGAAGTCGTACTGCTGCAGGCGGTCAGCCTTGGCCGTGTACTGGCCGCCGGCGGTCGCCACCACCATGTCGAACAGGCCGTTGGCCACTTCCGGCAAGGGCGCGCCTTCGATCACGGGGCCGCAGTCGTAGTCGATCAGGTCCGACAGTTTTTTGGCGACGCGGGTGTTGCTGGAAATTTTCAGCACCGGCACGATGGGGTTGCCCGTCGGCGTGCCCAGGCCCGTGGAAAACAGCACCACATTGGCGCCCGAGGCGACGATGCCCGTCACCGATTCGACATCACCGCCCGGCGTGCACAGCAGCGACAGACCCGGCTTCGGACTTTGCTCGCCGTAATCGAGTACCGAGACGATGGGCGAGGTACCGCCCTTTTTTGCCGCACCGGCCGATTTCATCGCGTCGGTAATCAGACCATCGCGGATATTGCCGGGGCTGGGGTTGTCGGCGAAATGCGTACCCACCGCTTCGGCGCGCGCTTCGAAGTCGCGCATCAGGCCCAGAAAACGGCGCTTGTCGTCGTCGTTCTCGCAGCGTTCGATCAGGTTTGCCTCGACGCCGCACAGTTCAGGGAATTCGGCCAGGATGGAGGCACCGCCCACGGCCACCACCATGTCCGACACCAGGCCCATGGCAGGGTTGGCGGAAATGCCGGAAAAGCCGTCCGAGCCGCCGCACTTGACGCCGATCTTCAGGTGCGACAGCGGCACCGGCTGGCGCACCACCTTGTTCGCTTCCTTCAGCTGCGCCAGGGTGTCCGTCAGCACGGCCTTCATCATGGCGTCTTCGCTATCCCATTTCTGCTGCTCGTAGATCAGGCAGGGCTTGTCGAAATGCGGGTTCTGTTTCGCCAGCGCTTCCTGGAACATGGCGATCTGCGCATTCTGGCAACCAAGGCTGAACACCGTGATGCCCGCCACGTTCGGATGGTCGGCGTAAGCCGATAAAATCTTGCACAGCGAGCGCGCATCGGCGCGCGTGCCGCCGCAGCCGCCGTTGTGCGTGATGATGCGCACGCCGTCGAGGTTCGGGAAAGGGCGCACGACGGGTTTCGGCGCTTCCATGTCTTCACCCAGCAGTGACAAGGTGAACGAAGCGAGGTCGTTGCGCGTGTAGCCGAGCGGCGCTTCAAGCGCATTGCGCAAGTGCTCGACGTTGCGGTTCTCGCAGAAGACGAGAGGGAAGATCAGCCAGTAATTGGCCGTACCCACCCTGCCGTCGGCGCGCACCACGCCGGGGAAGGTGGCGCCGTCAAACCGCGCCACGTCAGGCGGCGTCCAGGTGTAGGGCGCTTGTGCTTCCAGCTCCACTTCGGCCGCGTAATGGTGCAGGTTGTCCGTGGTGACGGCTTCGCCGCGGCGGATGGCCACCGTGGCCTTGCCGACGGGGACGCCGTACAGGCGCAGGATATCGCCGGCCGCGAAAGCGCGGCGGGACAGCTTGTGCTTGGTTTTGACGGCGCTGCTGATGAGGATGGACTCACCTTCCCAGTTCACCACTTCCCCAGCGGCCAGGTCGGACAAGGCGACCAGCATGTCGTCGTCTGGATGGATACACAATACTTTTTGCATGACTAATTCCTGGCGGCGGCTGAGGGATTACAGCTGAAAATACTTTTGCGCGTTTTCGTAGCAGATGCCGCGCACGATGGTGGCCAGCGCCTCGAAATCGTTCGGGTACTCCCCCCCCTGCACCCATTCGCCGATCTGGCGGCACACCAGGCGGCGGAAGTAGTCGTGACGCGGGTAGGAAGCGAAGCTGCGCGAATCGGTCACCATGCCGACGAACACGCCCAGCACGCTGTGATTGCCGAAGCCGACCAGCTGCTGCAGGTTGCCTTCCTTGTGGTCGTTGAACCACCAGGCCGGGCCGAACTGCAGCTTGCCCGCCACCGTGCCATCCTGGAAGTTGCCCACCATCGTAGACAGCACTTCATTCATGTTCGGGTTCAGGCAGAACAGCATGGTTTTCGGCAGGCGGTCGTCCAGGTCCAGGGCGTTGAGCAGGGAGGCCAGGCCGGCACTGCAGCCCATGTCCGAGATCGAGTCATAGCCCGTGTCCGGGCCCAGCAAGCCGCGCATGCGGTCGTTGTTGTTGCGCTGCGCGCCGATGTGCAGGCACATGGTCCAGCCATAGTTCGCATACACGCGGCCGATCGCTTCCAGCAGGCCGCGCAAGTACAAGCCATTTTCCGCGTCGCTGAGCAAGGTGCCTTGCAGGCGCTTGGCGAACAGCGCTTCGAGTTCCTCGGCGCTGGCCGCCTGCACGGGCAGGGTCACGTCGACGGCGTGGTCCGAGATGCGCGCACCGCGAGAATGGAAGAATTCCACGCGCACGGCCAGCGCGGCGATCAGCGAGGCAAACGAGGTGACGGGAACATCGGCCACGGCGCTCAGGCGCTGCAGATACTCGGGGAAACGCGGCTGGTTGATGCGCATGGCCTTGTCCGGACGGTAGGCGGGCAGCACGCGCGTCTTCAGGCCGGAGGCGGCGATTTGCGCATGCTGCAGCAGGTCGTCGGCCGGATCGTCGGTGGTGCAGGCGATTTCCACGCCAGCCTGTTCCAGCAACGACCAGGTATCCATCGTTGCCAGCATGGCGTTGGCCTGCTCCCAGATGGCGTCCGCATTCGCTTCATTGATCAGCAAGTCGATATTGAAGATGCGGCGCAGCTCCAGATGGCTCCAGTGGTGGATCGGATTGCCGATGGCCAATGGCAGCACCTTGCAGAAGGCGCGGAATTTTTCCTGGTCCGAACGCGCGCCCGTGATGAACTCCTCGGCCACGCCGGCCGTGCGCATCAGGCGCCATTTGTAATGGTCGCCCGCCAGCCACAACTCGGCGATGTTGCGGAAGGTCTTGCGGCTGGCGATCTCGCCCTGCTGCAAATGCGAGTGGTAATCGATGATCGGCAGGTCGGCCGCCACTTCGTGGTACAGCTTGCGGGCCGTCTCGGTGGTGAGAAGAAAATCCTGATTCATGAACTCGGTCATCGTAGCTATCTCCTTGCTGCGCGCGACGGGCATCGCGCTATGTTTTGTCGTGGCACCAAACTGGCGCACTCTGATATATCAGAATAGTAAATGTAATATATCAGTAAAAGCAAGAAGAAATATCAAGAGAGAAAAAGTGAGGGGGAGGAAACAACAGCTTGAAAAATTCCGAGGATCGCTGGGCAGCTCGGCAAATACCGCCAAAATGGCACCCTGCCCTGTGTCCGTTTGGCCGCAGGCTGCGGCTACGTCAGCATCTTCATTGTGCCGACCGTCACTTGCGATGATCCATGACGCAAGCGGAATCGACGTAATGGTGTTTTTGAGCGATCGAACAGCATTGAACGTGCGAGGCTCTTTTCTTCCATGTATCGGAGGATCGATGATCAAACGATTTCGGTGAATCGTCGAAATCTGATGTTGGTGCCATGGCTGCTTGAGTACCCCCGAAGCACAGGGGGACATCGACACTCGGCTGGGACGGATAATCACCTATAATTCCGAGGGTAGCGCCCTCCACTGCCGATCAGCTCCCCCATACCAAAGATGAATACCAACCACCCATCCAGCAAGCGCATCCTGATCGTGGAAGACGACGCTGACAGCGCCAGTATTCTTGAGGCCTATCTGCGGCGTGACGACTTCGAAGTGGAAATCGCCAGGGACGGCGTACAGGCAGTCGATCTGTATACGAGTTGGCAGCCGGATCTGGTGTTGCTCGACCTGATGCTGCCACGCCTGTCCGGCACCGACGTACTGTCGCATATCCGCCGCTGCGGCGACACGCCAGTGATCATGGTGTCCGCCATCGGCGACGAACCGGAAAAACTGGGCGCGCTGCGCTATGGCGCCGACGATTACGTGGTCAAGCCCTACAGCCCGAAAGAAGTGGTGGCGCGGACCCACGCGGTATTGCGTCGCTGGCAGCCGCGTGTGGGCGCCGGCAGCGTGATGCGGCATGGTCTGCTCACCGTCGATACGGCATCGTTCAAGGCAGTGATCGTGGATCGCGCCGCGCAGGAACATGAGCTCGACCTCACTCCCACCGAATTTCATCTGCTGACCATCATGCTGCGCGCGCCGTTCAAGGCGTTTACCCGCAGCGAATTGCTGGCAGCCTGCCTGCCCGACAGCGACGCCCTTGAGCGCGTGGTCGATACGCACATCTCCAACCTGCGCAGGAAACTTGGCGTTCATGGCCTCGTCAACGTGCTGCTGACCGTGCGCTCAGTCGGCTACAGGTTCCAGTAAACATGCGAGGCCTCATTCGGAAATGGCGGCGCCAGGGCGTACCGCTGTGGGTGTGGATGGGTCTACGCATGAGCACGCTGGCGATCATTGCGGTGGTGGTGATCGCGCTGGCGATGTGGGTGTACCTCAAGGGAAAAGAGAACAGCTACATCCAGAAGATTCCGCTGGATGTGCGCGCACAGATGGAAATGCTGCTCCAGGCACCACAGGAAAATGCCGACCTGATCTGGAGCTTGTTACGCGAGCATTACAACATCGCACTGTTCCTGCCAGGCCTGCCCGGCGAGGAATGGTGGATGGTGGCGGCAATGGTGGCCATCGTCACACCTTTCATCATCATCAGCGCGTTGCTGGTGTCACGCTCAATCTCGCGCCAGTTCACCGTGCTGAGCGCGGCCGTGCGCAAGGTGCGCGATGGGGATTTTTCGATCCACCTGGCGTCAGCGCCACGAGCGCCGCAAGAACTGGCGGAGCTGACCGACAATTTCAATGACATGGGGCGCCGCCTTGCCCAGTACGAGCGCGAACTTGAAGAGTCAAGTGTCATGCTGGCGCACGAGCTGCGCACACCGCTCAACGCAGCCATGGGGCGCCTTCAGGCAATCCTCGACGACGTGTTCCCGCTGGAACCCGATCAATTGCGCAAAGTACACGCCCAGCTGGAACAGATCAACCGGCTGGTCGGCGACCTGCACCTGATGTCGTTGGCTCGGGCAGGACAGTTAGGGCTGGAAATCGATCACTTCAGCGTGCGCGAGCTGTTGCTCGAAAGGCTGGAGTGGGCCACGCTGCGTATTGCCGCGACGGGACTGGTCGTGCACACGCGCTGCGACCCCGCACTGACGCTGCGGGCGGACCGCGACCGCGTCGGCCAGACGGTCTCGATCCTGATTGAAAACGTGCTGCGCTACGCCAGCGATGGCGGCGTACTGGACATAACGGCGTACGCGGAAGGCGACATGGCGTGCATCGTCGTGGCCGACCGCGGCCCCGGCATGGACGAAAACCATCTGTCGCGCGCGGTTGACCGCTTCTGGCGCGCCGAGGATTCGCGTTCGCGGCACCTGGGCGGCAGCGGCCTGGGACTGGCGATCGCTGCCGCAATTTGCGAGAGCCACAGCGGTGCGCTGGCGTGTCGCAACCGCAGTGGTGGCGGGTTGGAGATCGTGCTTACGCTGCCGGCTTAGTGCGCAGCGAAAACAGCAAGTCGTAGGCCACCGGTATCAACCCCAGCGTCACCAGCGTGCCCAATGCCAGCCCGCCGATCATGGTGATCGCCATACCGGTCCACAGCGGCCCGGCGAACAGCATCAGCGGCACCAGGCCCACGATGCAGGTCAGCTTGGTCATCAGGATCGGACGGAAGCGCTTGATGGCCGCGGCCACCACTGCTTCGCGCCGGGTACAGCCGGTGTCGAGTTCCGCATCGATCCGCTCGAGCAGCAGCACCGCGTTGTTGACGATGATGCCGGCCAGCGCAAGCAGGCCAAAGGTTGCCATGAAACCGAACGGATAGCCGGTGAGCAGCAGCGCGGTGGCCGCGCCGATCAGCACGAACGGCACGCTGGACGCCACGATCACCACCTTGCGCAGCGAATTGAACTGCCACACGAACAACAGCATGATCGCGCATAGCGCATGCGGCATGAAACCGAGCAGCGCCTGGTTGACTTCAGCAGAGTCTTCCAATTCTCCGCCCAGCTTGATCTTGTAACCTGGCTCCAGCTTGATGGTGGCAATGTCGCCGGCCAGCGTGTCGGCGATTTCGCTTGCCGTCATGCCGGGATGGCGGCCGGTGACCGTGACCGCCGGCGCCAGGTCGCGGCGGATGATCACCGACGGCTCGCTGCCGGTGGTCACCCGTGCCACCGAGCCTAGCGGCACTGGCGTGCCCTCGGCCGGGAAGACCATGGTTTCCTCCGGGGCGCCACGCTCGCTGGCATCGCCGCGCAGCACTACCGGCACCGTCACGCCGTCATCATGGATGCCGGTGACGGTAGCGCCACCGTAGCGCAATTGCAGTGCTTTGGCGATGTCGGCGCTGGACACACCGGCGCGGCGGGCATTGACCTGGTCCACCTCGATCACATAGCGCGGCACGCGCGCCTCCCAGTCATCGTGCACGTCCATGCTACCCGGCAACTCGCGCAGGCGCTCGGCGATGCGTTGCGCAATCCGCTGCAACACTTCCTGATCCGGTCCCGTCACGCGGTAGGCCACCACGCCCGACTCGGTCGATCCCAGCGAGAATCGCTTCGGTTCGGCACGCACGTTGGGCATGGTCGCCAGAGTGTGGCGGCGCACACGGTCGATCACGGCGTCGACGTCAGTGCCTGGTTTCACGCTGACCGTGAAGTAGGCGATATTGGGTGCCGGCAGGGTGGGCGCCAGTCCGAGCACGATGCGCGGACCGCCATCGGCCACGTAGCCGATGCTGTCGACCACCTCGGGATTGGCTTTGCGGTCGCCCAGCCACGTACTCAGGGTGCGCACCGTTTGCAGCGTCACGCGCGAGTCCACGCCCGGCTGCAAGGTCACCGGGATCTGGAACTGCAGCCGGTCGGAGCGCGGCAGGAAATCGTATGGTATCGACGCCAGCACCGTCACCGCGCCGGCCAGTGCCAGGGTCATGGTGCCGATGAACAGCAGCTTATGGTCCAGGAGCGTGGTGATCACGGTGCGGTAGCCGCGATAGAAGCGGGTATCGTAGTGTTCCGCACCGGCGTGCAGCGGCTCCACCGTCGCAAAGTGGAAACACAGCAGCGGCGTGACCGTGATGCTGAGCAGCCAGGAGCCAAGCAGGGTCACGGCCAGCACGATAGCCAGTGACTGGAGGTATTCGTTGGTGGAGGTCTGGCCGAAGAAGAACGGCGAGAATGCCAGGATAATGGCCAGCGACGACGTAAGCAGGGGAATGGCCAGCGTTCGGCCCGCTTCCTCGCAGGCGTGCGCGCGGTCTTCGCCGGCCACCAGGCGCCGTTCGATGTCTTCGGCGATCACGATGCCGTTATCCACCAGCAGGCCGAGCGCCAGGATGATGGCGGCGATCGACACCGTCTGCAACTCCACATTCAGGGCGCGCATCGCGATCAGCGCTGCCAGAATGGTGAGCGGCACGATGGCGCCCACGATCAGGCCCGTACGCCAGCCCAGGAACAGCATCACCACGGCCATCACGATCACGACCGTCTCGCCCATCACATGGTGCATCTTGCTCATTTCGCGCGCCACCACGTCGGGCTGGAACGTCACGATGTGCAGCTGGAAGCCCACCGGCAGCTGCGCCCTGGCGCGGTCCAGGCCCACGCGCAAGGACTTGCCGAAGTCCTCCATACTGCGTCCGGCCGCCATCGACACCGCCATCACCACGGCCGGCTTGCCCTGGTAGATGGCGGCACTGTCGGGTGGGTCGGCTGGCATCACCCGCACGTCCGCCAGGTCGGCCAGGCGCACAGTGCGCGCGCCGGACGCGCCCTTGACGCGGATCGGCACCTGGCGCAGCGACTCCACGCTGGTGAGCATGCCGGTCGTGCCCAGCGACATGGACAGGCCGGCCACCGCCGTCAAGCCGCCCGGCTCGACGATGTTTTGCGTTTGCAGTTGCTGGATCACCGCTTCCGGCGCCAGGCCCGCCTCGGCCAGGCGCGCACGGTTGAAGGAAATGTATACGCGGTCTTCCTGCAAGCCATGCATGCTCACGCGCTCCACGCCATCGACGGTATAGAGTTGCGCGCGCATGGCGCGCAGTGGCCCGCGCATGTCGCTCATGCCGAATCCCGGCGCGGTGACCGCAATCGACGCGGCGGCCACGCGGCCGAAATCGTCGTCGACGAAGGGGCCGACGGTACCCTGCGGCATGGCGCCGCTGGCGTCGGCCGCCTTGGCGCGCACGCGCAGCCACAGCGCCGGCAGGTCGCGCACGTTGTCGTAGGCGGTCAGCTGGATGATGGCGTTGCCAGTGCGCGCACTGGAGACGATGCGCTTGATACCGGCGATCTCGCGCAACTGCTCTTCGAGCGGCTTGACCAGCAGGTCGGCCACCTGCGTGGCCGGCATGCCGGGAAATGATACGGCGACGGTGGCTTCGCGCACCGTGACCGAAGGTTCTTCCTGAGACGGGAAATCGAGAAACGTGAACACGCCAACGACGAGCAGCAGCACGGCCACCACGATCGTCAGTCGGCTCGAAGAGAGCGCGGCGCGGGTGATGTTCATGGCTGCTCCCCGGTGGCCAGCGTGGACGCGGAGTGGTAAGGCACCACGCGCTGGCGGTCGATCAGGAACGCGGTGCCGGCGCCGGCGACTTCCTCGCCAGGCCGCAGGCCCTGCGTCACGTCGATGCTGTCACCGCGCTGGCGGCCCAGCACGACGGCGCGGCGTTCGAGCACGTTGCCGGTCCGGTGATACACGAACACGTGGCCGGTGCCTGCCTTCGTGCTCTGCGCTACGGCCGTCAACGGCAGAGTGGCGATCTGTGGCGCGCCGGAAGCGATCGCGATCGACAGCGCTTCGCCGCTGCGCCGTGGCGTCTGTCCAGGTTGCAGGTCGAAGATCGCTTGCACGGTACCGCCGGCGTCGATATGGTCGGCCAGGCTGCGTAGCGTGAGCTTGATGGCGTCGGCCGCATCGGAGCCAGCGGTCGCCTGGTCCGCCCCGCGTGCGACGACCACGGCGCCGGGCTTGAGCGATGCAGGCAACAGCGCGGCAGGCAGATCGGCCACCACCTGCAGGTGGCTGTCGCCTTCGATTTGCAGCACGGCCTGGCCGCTGGCGGCCAGTGCGCCAGGTTCGGCCAGGCGCGCCTTGATACGCCCGGCGTACGGGGCGCGCAGCACGCCCTGGCGCTGCGCGCGCGACGCCAGCTGCAGCGCGGCATTGGCCGAGCTGTGCGCCGCGTCGGCCATCGTCACGGCCAGTTGCGCCGCGTCGAGGGTGAGTTTCGAGGTGGCGCCGTCCGCGTGCATGGCCTGCTGCTGGCGCAACTGATCGCGCCGTTCCTGCAACTGGCCGGCTGTGGAGCGCACCTGGGCCTCGGCTTGCAGTACTTGCAGGTGCGCCGGCTCCGGGTCGAGCGTCGCCAGCACCTGGCCGCGGCGGACGGTGTCGCCGACATCGACCATCACGCCGGCCAGCTTGCCGCCGTTCTCGAACGACAGGTCGGCGCGCCGGGCCTGCCGCACCAGCGCCACGAAGCGGTAGTCTGCGGCGGCGGTGGTGGACGTGGTGATCAGCTTGACCATGCGCAGCGGCGCCTCGGCGCGGGCGGGCTGGCGGTCGCAGGCCGCAAGCTGGGTGGCCAGTGCGGCCGCGCCCAGCAGCATGGGAAGGGAGCGAAATGTCATCAAGTTCTCCTGGTCCATCGGTCAGTAAACGTACCGGACGGTCATCATCGCTTCGACCGGCGTCTTGCGCGCCATGAGCGGGCTGTTCTTGGCGTGCTCGACGAACGGCATGGCGGTCAGTTGCACGGAGCTGTACCAGTGCTCGGCCAGCTTGTGTTCCCACTGGGCGCTGACGGAATATGCGTACAGGCCGCCATGCGCGTTGTACGCCGCAAAGCGGGTGTTGGCCGCTTGCGTCGAAGTCACGCCAAAATACGCTTGGTTGTAGCGGGCGTTACCCCAGTGGGCGTTGGCGCCCAGCGCCACTCGCTCGTCGCCCGCGTCGATCACGTTCCACTCCGCCCCCACGCGCAAGTTCTGCCGGTCCACGCCGGACTTGAGCGTGACATCGGCCTCGGCGCTGATCGACAGCCCGGGCGTGACCTGCTGGGCCATCAGCGTGTGCCAGGTGGCCGACCCCGGCACCTCGCCCATGCCGGCCAGGTCGCGCCCGCCAGGGCGGAACAGGTCGGACTTCACGCCGCGCCCTTGGTCGTAGTGGATCGACTGCGACACGTAAAAGCCGGAGTCGGTAAGCAGTTGCAGGCCTGCGCCACGGCTGGTGTCGATGAAGAAGATGCCGCGCTGGGCGTACATCACGGGGACAAACGTGGTGGTGGTGTCGCGCGAACCCATGTAGCGGGGGGCGACGCGCACGCCGGCACCGATAGCCGCCTCGAACTTGTCGCCCAGCAGGTAGTTGACGGTCAGTTCGGCGCCGTGTGCGCTGGGCGCCAGCAAGCCCAGCGCGAGGGTCGGGGCGGACAAGGCCAGGAGGAAGGAGCGGAACGTATACATCATGGTGTGGTCAATCCTGGTTAAGTGAGAAGGAAGTGCCATAGAAGGCGTGCAGCAAACGAATCCGGTTGAGGGCGAGATCGCGCGCGGCGTCGATGTGGGCGAGCGATGCCGCCTCCATACGCAGGTGCTCGTCCAGCAGTTCTGTGGTGTCCTGGAGGCCTTGCAGTACGCGCCGTGTCAGCGCTCTGGTGCGCCGTTCCAGCGATTCCTCGCGCTGACGCATCGCCGCTTCGCCGGCCTCCAGCGCGCGTTGCTGGTCGAGCGCACCCGCCACTTCCTGGAACGCCGCTTCAATGGTCTGGGCGTAGGCGGCAACGCCGGCATCCTTGCGCAGTTCCGCCACGTCGAGCTGCGCCTGGTTGCGGCCGCCGTCGAAAATCGGCAGGCTGACGGATGGATTGAAGGTCCAGGCGCGGCTACCCGGTTTGAACAGGCCGTCAAGGCTTTCGCTGACCGATCCCACGCCAGTGCTCAGGTGTATCGATGGAAAAAATGCCGCGCGCGCCGCGCCGATGTCGGCATGGCGTGCCTTCAGCTCGGCCTCCGCCTGGCGGATGTCAGGACGGTCGAGCAAAATGCGGGCATCGAGGTCGCGCAGCGCGGCGATCGGCAACGGCATCGCTGCCAGCACATCCACGCTGCCGGCCGTGTCCAGCGTTGCGGAGGGCACAAAGCCGGTCAGGATATTCAGGGCGCGTTGCGCGACAGCGAATTGAGCCTCGGCATTGACGGTGGCCGCGTGGTGTGCGGCGGCGGCATTGCGTTCCGCGTCCAACTTGTCGCGCGAGATCAGGCCGAGCTCGAACTGGCGCCGCGCATAGGCTTCGAGTTGACGTTGATAACCGTCATTGCTGCGCAGGACGCGCCAGGTATCGGCGGTGGCGACCGCGATCGAGTGGGTACGCAACACTTCCGCGATGAGTGCGGCGCGGGTTGCCGCAAGGCCGTATCCGGACCCGACATAACGTTCCTGAGCTGCCTGTGACAGCGACCGTAGCCTGCCAAAAAAATCCAGATCGAAATCCATGCCCAAGCCGGCTGCGCTGTAATGTTCGCGCTCGGTCTCATTCAGGTCGGCATTGTCGAAGCGAGTACGCTTGCTCTCCGCCTGGAACGCCACGGAGGGCAAGCGAGCCGCGCCTTCCATGCGCATCAACGCACGTGCCTCGTCAACGCGACGCATGGCCAGCTTGTATTGTGCGTTGTGTGCCAGCGCCTGCTCGACTAGCGTCGTCAGGGTAGCCAGCTGGTCGGCGCTACGCTGCGGTGCGAAGTCGTTCACCAACCGGGACTCCTGGATATTCAGTGCAGTAAAGGCTGCCGTACGGGTCGAGCGCGACGCAGTCGCCACGACATCTACATCGGACCGTATGGTGCCTGAGCCCAACGTGGACGGCAAAGCCGGCATCGCCGGACGCTGATAAGAAGGAGCGAGAGAACAGCCGCCGAGCAGCAGCGTGCAGAGAAAAAGTGGAATTCGAGCGGGCATGGTAGCGGCGACGTTGTCAGGATGCCGGCAGCTTCTCACTCAATGATGCAGATATTTTGTGGAAAGCATCAAGGAATGATGAAGATGCGTTGCATTTTGCCTCTGTCCGATCGGCTAAGGACCAACCGATAGATACATCGCCACAAGTCTTGTTCGAAACAGCGGTTAACGTGATTGGCCGTTTCACATAACTTCTTGGCGGATCAACACAACATTATTTCCATCAAGCAAATATGATTGCAAAAAAAAATTCCGGACGATTCTGGCTGTCTTTATGGACACGCCATCGTGCTTGCTGACGCTAGCGCTAGACGTATCCGGGACATACATCGGCGACGGGACCGCCAGAAAAACGACTGCGCCAGCCG
Organism: Janthinobacterium sp. 64; assembly: GCF_002813325.1. NCBI lineage: Bacteria > Pseudomonadati > Pseudomonadota > Betaproteobacteria > Burkholderiales > Oxalobacteraceae > Janthinobacterium > Janthinobacterium sp. 64. The sequence continues at coordinate 2,114,775 of NZ_PHUG01000001.1, forward strand.
ATATCCGCTATACGGCATCGATAGCACGTCATTCTCTCTCACGACACCGGAGTCATTGCATGAAAAATTTGAAAATTGGCGTACGCCTGGGCTTGGGGTTTGCCACGGTTTTACTGCTGTTAGTCATTCTGGCGTCGGTTGCCATAATCAAAATGGAAATAGCGGGTGGGGCGACCAGCCACCTGATCAATGTCAGCTACAAGAATGTCAGCATGGTCGCCGAATGGTCCAAGATCATTGAGCTCAATGTGTTGCGCTCGGCCGCCATGTGGAAAAGCACCGATGCGACTGAGAGCCAACTGCTGTTGGACGAGATCAATACCGATGCTACACGCTCTTTGGCACTGCAGCACGAAATCGAAGGGTCACTACGCAACCCTGTTGTCATCGCTGAGTTCAACAAAGTCAAACAGCAACGCAGCCGCTACGTCGAGGCACGCAGCCAGATGCTGAAAGCGAAAGCCGATAACGATAGCACAGCCGGTAACGCCATCTTTCATGAACAAGTCCTTCCCGCATCAGCCACTTACCTCGCCAGTATCCGGCAACTTGCCATTACCCAGTCAGATGCGGCAAAACTCGTGGCATCGAATGTGTTGAGTTCTTACGCAAATACTCGCATTTTTCTTATCGTGATGGGCACGCTGGCCCTCTTGGCTGGAATAACATCCGCCTATTTCGCCACCCGCTCCATCACCATCCCGATTGCATCGGCCGTGCAGCTTGCACAAGCTGTCGCGGACGGCGACCTCAGAAGCCTGGTACAAGTAGATCGCAAGGATGAAATGGGATCATTGATGCAGGCGCTGCAAAGCATGAACAGCAATCTATTGAGTATTGTGTCGAAGGTGCTCAAAGGAACTGAAAATATTGCCGCCGCTTCCGCACAAATTGCCGCGGGCAACCTGGATCTGTCAGCCCGCACGGAACAGCAGGCGAGCTCGCTTGAGGAAACCGCTTCTTCAATGGAAGAACTGACAGCCACGGTCAAACAAAACGTCGAACACGCACGCCATGCCAGTACACTGGCGAAAGAGGCATCGGCTATTGCAGAGAAAGGCGGTACTATGGTCAGCGACGTGATCGACACCATGGCCGGCATCAATGCATCGTCGAGGAGAATCGTCGACATCATCTCCGTGATTGATGGCATCGCCTTTCAGACCAATATCCTGGCGCTCAATGCCGCAGTGGAAGCGGCGCGTGCTGGCGAGCAGGGACGTGGTTTTGCCGTGGTTGCGTCTGAAGTACGCAACCTGGCGCAGCGCTCGGCCAGTGCGGCCAAAGAGGTCAAGCTGTTGATTGATGATTCTGTGCACAAGGTAGATACGGGATCGGCGCTGGTGCAGCAGACTGGCGGCACGATGGAAGAGATCATCAAAAGTGTCGCAGGCGTAACCGAGACCATCCGCCAAATCTCCGAGGCCAGCACTGAGCAAAGTGCTGGCATTGAGCAAATCAACCAGGCGGTGACGGAAATGGACCAGGTCACACAACAAAATGCGGCCCTGGTAGAGGAAGCGGCGGCAGCTTCAGCGGCAATGCAGGAGCAGGCAACCGAGCTGGCTCAACTGATGAGCGTGTTCAAGACGCATCACGAGGCCAGGAATGCGACAGCCCGAACACCCGTAGTGACGCAGCATAAGGCAGCACTGCAACTTAAGAATTGACAATGAAAGATACCTGCCGAACATCGCTTAGCCGGAGAAACCCCATGCGAGCAAGATTATCGTATCTTTTCCTGTTGTTCGCGACCATGACATGCCAACCCACGAAGGCGGTCAGGCAACTGGAATTAAAGATCGCGACATTGAACTATCCGCCTTACGTTGACGAGCATGCAAGCCCGCAACCAACGGGACTGGCCGTAGAATTGATCGAGCATGCATTTGGCCGGATGGATCAGCCGATCGCCATCGAATTTCTGCCGTTCAAGCGCTCTCTGTCCAATCTGGAGAGTGGCAGAATCGATGCGTTATTCCCGATGAGAAAAACACCTGAACGCGAAAGTCGATATGACTTTGCGCTGCTCCCACTGCTCAAGCAGGATATCCAGATTTTTGTGCGTGCAAATTCCACAATACAATTTTCCGGCAACCCGGGACAACTGGCTGGCTATTCGATCGGGGTACTGCACGGCGCCTCGTACGGTATCGATTTGAAAAAGTTTTCCATTGATGGCGGGAACAAGAAGCTGGAGCCGTCAAGTTCGCACGAGATGAATTTCAGGAAATTACTTGCCGGCAGGATGGATGCGGTACTTTGCAGCCGTCTGGTCGGCTTGGCCATATTAAAAGGACTCAACGCATCAGCTGACGTCAAAATGATCGGCCCGCCGGTTGGCAGCTACGACAGCTACATCATGTTCAATAAAAACAAAGTGCCATATGACGTGATTGCGAAGTTCAGGCAGACAATGACGGACATGAACAATGATGGAACCCTGAACCGACTGCGAAAAAAATACAAACAATAGCATCGGTGAGCTGACCAGCTCAGGGATGTTTCCTGTTGCGTGTGATGGTGACGAATCGATTCGGCGGATTGTGCATGATGTGCTTGAACATATTGATGAAGCTGCTAGCATTCTCATAGCCCAGATCATGCGCAACTTTTTGTATCGTTTCCCCGCTTCGGATGCGCGGAATGGCGATCGTAATATGCAATTGATGGCGCCAGCGACCCAGTGTCATGCCAAGCTGCTGCATGATGATGCGGCTAAAATTTCTTTCGCTGAGCGCCAATCGTGCAGCCCACTCACAATGACTGGTCTTGTCCGCAGGATTGGAGATCAATTGTTCAACCAACAACTGCAAGCGCGGATCGGTTGGCATGGGAACGATCAGGTTCAGCCGTTGGGCATTGCCAATTTCATCGAACAGCACACTGAAAAAACGGCACTCCGCGCTATTTTTCTCATACGACTGGTTTAATGAAACCGACTTGAGTATAAGCTCCCTTAATAGCACCGTCGGTTCGATCACGAACGCCTCATGCGGCAAACTGGCAGCTTGCTTGATATCGACAAATATTGCGCAGTACTCGACGAAGCCGCTCCCGAAGTTCCGATGGGCTATGCCAGACGGAATCCAGACGGCGCAGTTTTCAGGTACCACCCAAAGACACTTTCCCACTTGAACGTTAATGAGTCCTTTTGCACAATACAATAGTTCAGCTCGATCATGACTGTGCGGTCTAACATCATGGTAGGGCAGCAGTTTGTCTTGCGAATGAAACGCGTTTATTTTTGTTTTATGGAGATAAAAATCATCTGAGAAATCATCGTAAAGAAATGATGTGTTTTTCGCAAACATCCGCGTCAGGTCAATTTAAAATGAGTTTATTGGGAAGAAAATCCTTCTGATATATCAGTGTATACTGGCGCGGCAGTTCTGTCTGGATCATTTACATACGCGAATGGAACGCATAACGTGAGACCCCATCGGTACAGGCAAAGGCAATGTCCAATCCCGCTCCCGCAGCTCACCAGACCGGGTGCGTCCCTTGCATAAGCCTTCCGGGTAGTATCGAATGGAGCGTCCACCACGGCCAGCAGTCGAAATTCCTCTGGAGCACCACCTGGATCTTGGCAGCACGATCAGCCAAGAACTTCGCCTGAGAGACGGAAACACCGCCGACCAGCTCCATCGTCGCAAAATCGCGTCGCCGCCGCTAAGTAATCCTCAGGAAATTATTGTGAATATATGAAGAACAGAACCGGATGCTATGCAAGGCGCCCGCTGCGACGCAGAGCGCCGGATAACCGGACACATCCTAAAGTTAATTAACGCCCTCTCCTGAGCCCGGCGCGCCAGCGCATGCGTTTCATGGGCTCGATAGGCGCCGCCGTTATCGCTCAAAAATTCCAGCTTCGCCGATCCAACGCTGGCCGGCCCAAATCTGGCTTCCACCGCTTCCACCAACATGTCACGTAGCGGTTCGCCAGGCCCCCACGCTCAGCCCACGCGCGCCACGCGATGATTTCACGCTCACAGCAGTCCTTCATGAACATGCCGGTCTGGCCAGGCATTACACGGGTGTCGTCGCGTCGGACTTGACCGATCCTATCGGCACGGTCACCGCATGCGACCACCACAGCCTGGTGACGGCATTCCTGACCGAGCACGCCAACGCGAGCGTGTGCTCGAGCGCCGCGGAGCTGGCCGTGGCCAACGACCAGCCGGGCTGCGATGACCGCTCGCCGGGTGGCATGACCCAGATCTGCGTGCTGGACAAGAGCGATCCCCGCCAGCTCGGCCTTATCAAGACCCTGCAAGCAACAGAAAGCAGATTATGAGCACCATGAACGAAGTCCAAAAATTTCTTAGACTGGCAGCCGTAATCGAGGTCACAGGCAGGTCGCGCAACACCATTCTTCGCGGCGCGAAAGATGGCAGTTTCCCATCGCCCGTTCATGTCAGCCCACGGGCAATTGCATGGATTCCCGCCGAAGTCGCCAAGTGGCAGAAAAATGCATCGACGCGAGTAAAGGAAGAAGTAAGGTGTCAGGCGATGCCGCGAGGGGTAATGTGAGTCCGTAGAACTGTTGGGGTAATTGTAGGGGTAAAACGCTAGAAAAGAAAAAGGCCAATCCGAAGATTGGCCTAAGTCTTTGATTCTTATGGTCGGGACGGGAAGATTCGAACTTCCGACCCCATGCACCCCATGCATGTACGCTACCAGGCTGCGCTACGCCCCGACGAGGTGGGAATTATAGCAGACGCTTTTAGGTTTTTGCCATGCTTTGCGCATGATTCATATCGAACTGCGCAAACTTTTTTGCATGCCCCGTCCAGGCGCCCTATTCGCTCAGCAGCAGCGCCGTCAGGACGATGCGGAAACCGGCGATCAGCGGTTCGACCTTGACGTCGGGATTGTGCACCACGCGCACGGGCAAGCCCTGGTACATGGCGATCATGGCATTCAAGCGCCCTTCGAGCATCTCTTCGTCGGCCGGCAGGCCGCGCTTGATGCGCGCGTCGCGGATGATCGTCAGGAACAAGGCGCGCGAACGCCGGTCGGCACAATGCAGCATTTCGGCAATGGCGGGATTGCGCGAGGCCTCGGCAAAAATTTCCAGCGGCATCACCCACGTTTTCGGATCCAGGCTTTCCAGCACATGCTCGCCCGCATTGTCGATCACCGACTGCAGCGGGTCTTCGCGCTGCGCCAGATCCTGCATCAGGTTCGACACCCGCTCGGTGTTCTTCATGACGAAGGCGGCGATGATCGCATCCTTGCTGTCAAAATAATTATAGATGTGGCCCGCGCTCATGCCGGCCGCTTTCGATATCTCGGCCATGCTGGCGCCGTGAAAGCCGCGGCGGCTGAAACAGCTTTCGGCCGCATCGAGGACCTGCTTGCGCCGCGTGTTGGCGCGCTCGGGATCCGGATGCTTCTTTTCAACTTGGTTCATGATTTTCCAGTAGCGCGCCGGCCCTGCCCCTGCGGACATGGGCAAGGCCGGCGTCGGCGTCCCCGTGGTTATTGGGCGCCGCCAGCCGCCGCGACGGCTGTCTGCTCAGGTTGCCAACCGCCGCCCAGCACCTTGTACAAGGTCACCAGGTTGGTCGATTTGGCCAGGCGCGCCGTGATCAGGCTTTGCTGCGCCGTGTACAGCGCGCGCTGGGCCACCAGGGCGTTCAGGTAGGACTCGGCGCCCTGCTTGTAGCGCGCATCGTGGATGGTGTAGCTCTTCGTCGACGCTTCGACCAGCGAGACCTGCGACTGCAGGCGCTCGTCGATGGTGCCGCGCTGGGCCAGCGCATCGGACACTTCACGGAAGGCGATCTGGATCGCCTTTTCGTATTGCGCCACGGAGATTTCACGCTGCACTTTGGCGATATCGAGGTTGGCGCGGTTCACGCCGCCATCGAAGATCGGCAAGCTGATCTGCGGCAAGAAACTCCACGTGCCGCTGCCGCCCTTGAACAGGCCGGACAGGTTGTCGCTGACAGAACCCGCCGTCGCCGTCAGCGAAATGCGCGGGAAGAAGGCCGCGCGCGCCGCGCCGATGTTGGCGTTGGCAGCGCGCAAGGTGCGCTCGGCCGCCAGCACGTCGGGACGGCGTTGCAGCACGTCCGACGGCACGCCGGACGGAATGTCCGCCAGCGCCGTCACGGCGCCGAACTCGGCTGGCGGCAGCAGGTCGGCCGGCACGGGGCCGCCCACCAGCAGCACCAGCGCGTTTTGATCCAGCGCCACCTGGCTCGTGTAGACGGCCACGTCGGAACGGGCCGATTCCACGCTGGTCTGGGCATCGTATTTGTCCAGGCCGGAAGTCGCACCGGCACTGAAGCGGCGCACGGCCAGGTCATACGACGACTGCTGGCTCTTCAAGGTATCTTGCGCCACGCGCAGGCGCTGCTGGTCGGCCACCAGGTTCAGATAGGTGCTGGCCACTTCGGCCACCAGGCTGATCTGCTGTGCACGGCGTGCTTCTTCCGTGCCCAGGTATTGTTCCAGCGCGCTGTCGGACAGGCTGCGCACGCGGCCGAAGAAGTCCAGCTCGTAGGCCGAGACGCCCAGGTTCGCCGTGTACTGGCGATTGATGGACGCTTCGCCCGTCGGGCTGGCGTTTTTCGAAATACGCGTGGCCGATTGGCCGCCCGAGGCCGACAAGGTCGGGATCAGGGCGGCGCGTTCGATGCCGTAGGTGGCACGCGCCTTCTCGATGTTCAGGATCGAGACGCGCAGGTCGCGGTTGTTGGCCAGCGCCAGTTCCAGTACCTGGCGCAAACGCGCATCGGCAAAGAACTCGCGCCAGGCGACGTCCGCCACCGGCTTGGCATCGGCGGCGGCCGTGTCGGCCTTGTAGGAAGGACCGGTCGGCCACGCCGTGGGCGCCGGCGCTGCCGGACGCTCGTACGTGGGAGCCAGGCTGCAACCGGCCAGCAAAGCCAGTGCCGCCATGGAAAGTAGCGTTTTTTTCATATTAATGCGCATCCTTAGAAAGCGTGACGGCTGGCGAGCCAGGCGTCGCCGGCGTGGCGGGCGCGTCCGGCTTCGAGAAGAAGCCGCGCACCAGCACGAAGAACACCGGCACGAAGAAGATACCGAGGAAGGTGGCCGTCAACATACCGCCCAGCACGCCGATACCGATGGCGTTCTGGCTGCCGGAACCGGCGCCGCTGGAAATGGCCAGTGGCAACACGCCCAGGCCGAAGGCAATCGAGGTCATCAGAATCGGACGCAGACGCAGACGCACGGCATGCAAGGTCGCGTCCAGCAGCGACATGCCCGATTCCTGCATTTCCTTGGCAAACTCGACGATCAGAATCGCATTCTTCGCCGACAGCCCCACCACCGTGAGCAAGCCCACCTGGAAGTACACGTCGTTCGACAGGCCGAAGAACCAGGTGCCCAGCACGGCGCCGATCACGCCCAGCGGTACCACCAGCAGCACGGAGAACGGAATCGACCAGCTTTCATACAGCGCAGCCAGGCACAGGAACACGATCAGCAGCGACAGCGCATACAGCTGCGGCGTCTGCGAACCGGATTCGCGCTCTTCCAGCGATACGCCGGTCCAGCTGAAGCCTATGCCAGGCGGCAACTGCGCCACCATCGCTTCCATCGCGTTCATGGCGGCGCCCGTGCTCTGGCCCGGCGCCGGCGTACCGAGGATCTCTACCGACGGCAAGCCGTTGTAGCGCTCCAGGCGTGGCGACGCGTAAATCCACTTGCCGGTGGCGAAGGCCGAGAACGGCACCATCTGGCCAGCGGTATTGCGCACGAACCACTTGTTCAAGTCTTCCGGCAGCATGCGCGAACTGGCGTCGCCCTGGATGAACACTTTCTTCACACGGCCACGGTCGAGGAAGTCGTTCACATACGAACTACCCCAGCCGACGCTCAGCACGCGGTTGATTTCCGAGATCTGCAAGCCCAGCGCCGTAGCTTTTTGCTGGTCGATGTCGATCTTGTACTGCGGCGTATCTTCCTGGCCGTTCGGGCGCACGCCGACCATGGCCGGATTCTGCGACGCCATGCCCAGCAACTGGTTACGCGCCGCCATCAGGGCGTCATGGCCGACACCGCCGATATCCTGCAGCTGCATGTCGAAACCGGTGGCGTTACCCAGTTCCAGCACGGCAGGCGGAGCAAACGTAAACACCATCGCATCCTTGATCTGCAACAACTTGCCCATGGCGCGACCGGCAACTGCCGGCGCTTTTTGCGCCACATCCTTGCGCAGCGACCAGTCTTTCAGGCGCACGAAGGCGATACCCGTATTCTGGCCGTTACCGCCGAAGCTGAAACCGGCGACGGCAAACACGGAAGCGACGTTGTCTTTCTCGCTGTTCATGAAGTGGTCTTCGACCTGTTCGATCACTTTCAGGGTGCGCTCTTGCGTGGCGCCCGTCGGCAATTGAATCTGCGTAAACAGGATGCCCTGGTCTTCTTCCGGCAGGAAGGAGGTCGGCAGGCGCATGAAGACGAACACCAGGCCGGCCAGCAACAGCACGTACAGCAGCATCGAACGGGCGCGGTGGCGGATCATGCTGCCGACCATACCCTGGTATTTGTTGCTGCTGCTGTCGAAGCTGCGGTTGAACCAGCCGAAGAAACCCTTGTTCGTCGCGTGATGGCCTTTTTCGACCGGTTTGAGCAAGGTGGCGCACAAGGCAGGCGTAAACACCAGCGCGACGATGACCGACAGCACCATCGACGAGACGATGGTGATCGAGAACTGGCGGTAAATCACGCCCGTCGAACCGCCGAAGAAGGCCATCGGCACGAACACGGCCGACAGCACCATGGCGATACCGACCAGCGCGCCCGTGATCTGCGTCATGGACTTGCGCGTCGCTTCCAGCGGCGACAAGCCCTCTTCGCTCATCACGCGCTCGACGTTTTCCACCACCACGATGGCATCATCGACCAGCAGACCGATGGCCAGCACCATGGCGAACATGGTGAGCGTGTTGATCGAATAGCCGAACGCATTCAGGATGCCGAAGGTACCGAGCAGCACGACCGGCACGGCCATGGTCGGGATCAGGGTGGCGCGGAAGTTCTGCAGGAACAGATACATCACCAGGAAGACCAGGATGACCGCTTCGACCAGGGTTTTCACCACTTCTTCGATCGACAGTTTCACGAACGGGGTGGTGTCGAACGCCACCTGGTAGCTCATGCCTTCAGGGAATTGCTTGCTCAGCGTGCCCAGCATGGCTTTCGCCGCATTGGCCGTATCGAGCGCGTTGGCGCCCGTCGCCAGCTTGATCGCCACGCCGGTGGCCGCATGGCCGTTGTAGCGGGCCACGGTGTTGTAGTTCTCACGGCCCAGTTCCATGCTGGCCACGTCCTTCAGGTACACCATGGCACCGTTGGTCGTGGTTTTCAGCAAGATGGCACCGAACTGCTCCACCGTCTGCAAGCGGCTTTGCGCCGAGACGGTCGCGTTCAGCTGCTGGCCCTTGACGGACGGCGTGCCGCCCAGTTCACCGGCCGACACTTCCGCATTTTGCGCCTGCACGGCCGTGATCACGTCCGCCGGGGTCAGGTTGAAGCTTTGCAGCTTGGCCGGATTGAGCCAGATGCGCATGGCGTACTGCGAACCGAACAGGGTCACATCGCCCACGCCCGGCACGCGGCTGAGCGGATCGACGACGTTGGCGGCGACATAGTCGCTCAAGTCGGTCTGGTCCATCTTGCCGTTTTCGGAAATGAAGCCGAATACCATCAGGAAGTTCTTCGTCGCTTTCGACACGACGAGACCCTGCTGCGTGACAGCCGTCGGCAGCAGTGGCGTGGCCAGCTGCAGCTTGTTCTGTACCTGCACCTGAGCAATGTCGGGATTGGTGCCGCTGGTAAATGTCAGCGTAATGCTGATGCCGCCAGTGGCATCGCTCGACGAAGACATGTAGCGCAAGCCGTCGATACCCTTCATCTTTTGTTCGATGACCTGGGTGACGGCATCTTCCACGGTCTTGGCGGAAGCGCCAGGGTAGGAGCCGCTGATCGAAATCGACGGCGGAGCGATGCTCGGGTACTGCGCGATCGGCAGGCTGAGGATCGAAATCACGCCGGCAAGCATGATGACGATCGCGACCACCCAGGCAAAAATCGGGCGGTCAATGAAAAAACGGGCCATTAATATTCTCCTGAATTAGTGGGCGCTGGCAGCCGATGCGGCGGCAGAAGCGGCAGAAGCGGCAGCGGCAGCGGCAGGAGCAGGAGCAGGAGCAGCTTCAGCCTTGGCCGGCACGGCAACGGCTGGCGCGCCTGGCTTGACTTTTTGCAAGCCTTCCACGATCACGCGGTCGCCTGCGGCCAGGCCGGACGTCACCAGCCAGTTGGTGCCGACGGTGCCACTGGTGGTCAGCACGCGCTGCTCGACCTTGTTTTCCTTATTCAGGATCATGGCGGTTGCCTGGCCCTTCTGGTTGCGCGTCACGCCCACTTGCGGCACGGTGATGGCTTTTTCATCGACGCCCGTTTCCAGCTGCGCACGCACGTACATGCCTGGCAGCAATTCGCCTTTCGGGTTCGGGAACAGCGCGCGCAAGATCACGTTACCGGTGGTCGGATCGACCGTCACGCCGGCGAACTGCAGCTTGCCCGATTCGCCGTACTTGCTGCCGTCCGGCAAGATCAGGTCGACCTTGGCCTGGCCTTCGCCCACTTTCTTCAGCGAGCCGTCGGCCATCTGGCGCTTCAGGCGCAGCAGGTCGGTGCTCGACTGGGTCACGTCGACGTAGATCGGATCGAGTTGCTGCACGGTGGTCAGGGCTTCGGCCTGGCCTGCCGTGACCAGCGCGCCGGCCGTCACGGACGAGCGGCTGGTGCGGCCACTGATCGGTGCCGTCACGGTGCTGTAGCGCAGGTTGATGTTGGCCGATTCCAGCGCCGCGGTGGCGGACTCGACGTCTGCCTTGGCTTGCTCGAACGCGGCGATGGCATCATCGTATTCCTGGCGGCTCACGCCTTCGATGGCAACCAGCTCCTTGTAGCGCGACGCTTTCGGACCGGCCGTCAGCAAGTTGGCCTTGGCTTTCGACAAGGCGGCCTTGGCCGAATTGGCGGCCGCCTGGTAGGTGGCGGAATCGATCTGGTACAGGGCCGTGCCCGCTTTCACATCGCTACCCTCGACAAACAGGCGCTTCTGGATCAAGCCGCCGACTTGCGGGCGCACATCGGCGACCTGGTAGGCATTCGTACGGCCGGGCAATTCGGCGCTCATCGGCAACGCGGCCGGATTAACAGTAAACACGACCACCTGTGGCGCTTGCTGCGCGTGAGGTGCTTCCTGTTTTTTACTGCAGCCGGCCATGATTACAGTGGCGCACAGAACGGCAATAGCGCCGCTCGTACGCGGCGACGTCAGGGAAAAGGTTGGTTGCATCTTGGACTTTCTGAAAAAGAAGCTGGCTAGTGTCGTTAGAAATGACTAAATTTATTAACGCAGATCAAAGAATGAACGATCATTCTAAAATCGTCAAGCATCGTTACAATTGAAACATAGCAACTATCAAACAAATTGAATTATCAATGAGGCAACAAAATGAAGGCAGCAACAACGGCGGCACGCCAGCAAAGTCGAGCAGGAACCTGGCGGGCGGCGGCCCAAACGGCACGTCGGAAAAGGTGGATTGAATGAATACTGTAGCAGGGTCAAGATTTCTTTGCTGAACTGACCGACAAGGACGCAACACCGGCCCCACGCGGCAGGCGTGGCAAAATAATTATTTACCAATGGTATCGAAAAGACAGGTGGAAGCAGACGCGCTACTATATTGGCCACGGCGTGGCGAAGCGGGGTGCGATGATGACGGCACAAGCTCATGGATTGGCGCAGCACGATGGCGCGGACGGCCCGGACGCGCTGCTGTCGACGGGCGTGCCCGGTCTCGACACCGTACTCACGGGCGGCTTGCTGGCCGAACGCCTGTACCTGGTCGAAGGCGTGCCCGGCACAGGCAAGACCACCCTGGCGCTGCAATTTCTGGCCGAAGGGGCGCGCAATGGCGTACCCGTACTGTATATCGCCCTGGCCGAATCCGAAATCGAGCTACGCGGCGCGGCCCTGTCGCACGGCTGGGACCTGGCCGGCATCGCCATCGAAGAAGTGGCGCCCAGCGACGACATCCTCGACCCCGAGCGCCAGTACACCATCTTCCACCCGTCCGAGATCGAGCTGGCCTCGACCAACCAGCGCATCCTGGCCGCCATCGAAAAACACCGGCCCGCCAGGCTGGTACTCGACTCATTATCCGAATTACAACTACTGGCGGAAAACCCCCTGCGCTACCGGCGCCAGGTGGTGGCGCTGAAGCGCTACCTGGCCAGCCGGCACTGCACTACCTTGCTGATCGATGACCGTTCCGCGCTCGATGACGGCTTGCAAGTACGTAGCGTGGCCCATTGCGTGATCTCGCTGGAGCTGCAAAACCAGGCGTATGGCAATGACCGGCGCCGCGTGCGCGTGGTGAAATACAGGGGCGTGCCGTTTCGCAGCGGCACGCACGACTACAAGATCGCCCATGAGGGCCTGGTCGTCTATCCGCGCCTGGTGGCGGCCGAGACGCGCCGCGACGGCGCCCACCGGCGCCTGTCGAGCGGCGTGCCCGAGCTTGACGCCATGACGGGCGGCGGCCTGGAAGAAGGCATGAGCACGCTCATTTCCGGCCCGGCCGGCAGCGGCAAGTCCACGCTGGCGGCGCAATTCGTGCACGCGGCCACGGCCCGCGGCGAACCGTGCGCCATGTTCCTGTTCGAGGAAGCGCGCAGCAAGCTGCTGAACCGGGCCGACAGCGTGGGCATGCGCCTGCAGGCGGCGCTCGACACAGGCTTGCTGAGCGCACAGCAGATCGATCCGGCCGAGCTGACACCGGGAGAATTCGCCCAGGCCGTCGTCGACGCGGCGCAGCAGGGCGCCAGGGTCATCGTCATCGATAGCCTGAACGGCTACATGCATGCGGTGCCCGACGAACGCTTCCAGAGCACCTATCTGCATGAACTGCTCAATTACCTGGGCCAGCACGGCGTGGCCACCCTGCTCGTCGGGGTGCAGCAAAACATGCTGGGCACCGTGATGACCACCTCGGCCGACGCCAGCTACCTGGCTGACGGCGTCATCATGCTGCGCTATTACGAAACGGAAGGCGAGGTGCGGCAAGCCATTTCCGTCTTCAAGAAACGCGGCAGTGCGCACGAACGCAGCATCCGCCGCTTCGACATCAGCGCACAGGGCATCCGCATCGGCCCGGCCCTGGCCGGCTTTCACGGCATCCTGTCGGGCTTGCCCACCATCGGCGGCACGCCTTTCCCCTAGGAATCGCCATGGAGCAGCGCATCCTGATCTGCGCGCCTGGCGGCCAGGACGCCACCCTGGCCGCCAGGGTACTCGCCAGCGAGGCCATCGCCAGCCATGCCTGCCGCTCCGCGGAAGAACTGGCCGGGCAGCTGGCGCTGGGCGCCGGCGGGGTGCTGACGGTGGACGAGGCGCTGCATGCGGGCGTCTACGCCGTGCTCGACGCCTATGCCCGGCAGCAGCCGGACTGGTCCGACTTGCCCATCATTCTGCTGACGCACGCGGGGCTCGATTCCCTGCCCTTGCGGCAAGCCATTGCCACCCTGGGCAATCTGACCCTGCTGGAACGCCCCGTGCACATCCTGACCCTGATCACGTCGGCGCACGCCATGCTGCGCGCGCGCCAGCGCCAGTACCAGGTGCGCGAAACGCAGCGGCGCAAGGATGAATTCCTTGCCAGCCTCGGGCATGAACTGCGCAACCCGCTGGCGCCCATCAAGTCCTCCGTGGCCGTGCTCAAGCACCTGTTCCCCGCATCGGAACAGGTCGGCAAGGTAAGCGACGTGATCGAACGCCAGGTGACGCACCTGACGCGGCTGGTGGATGACTTGCTCGACGTGGCGCGCATCACCAGCGGCAAGGTAGTGCTGCAGCGCAATGATTTTGAGCTACAGCAAGTGCTCGACCATGTGAGCGAACTGTGCCAGCCAGCGGCCAGCAGCCGGCACATCCGCATCACCCGCGACCTGCCGCCGCATGCCGTGACCTTGCACGCCGACTACGCCAGGGTGGTGCAAATCTTTGCCAACATCGTCTCGAATGCCGTGAAGTTCACGCCGGATGGCGGCCACATCCACATTACGGCACGCCAGGCACAGGGCCAGGTGCAGGTGGTCATCGAAGACAATGGCATCGGCATCGAGCCGGACGCCATCGCGCGCATCTTTTCCATGTTCGAACAGGGACGCACGGTGGCGGGCGAAATGACCAGCGGCCTGGGCATTGGCCTCAGCCTGGCGCGCCAATTTGCCGAAATGCATGGCGGCAGCATCGAGGCTTGCAGCGACGGCCCCGGGCGGGGCAGCCGCTTCATCGTCACCTTGCCGGCCAGCGCCAGCGGCGCCCCTGCCGCCATGCCGGCCTCCAGGAACGACGCGCCCGTGAGCGCGGGCCAGCCCTTACAAGTGCTGGTGGTGGACGACAACCGCGACGCGGCCGATTCACTGCAAAGCCTGTTTCAGCTCGAGGGCTATGCGGCCAAGGTCGCGTATGGCGGCGCGCAGGCGCTGGCGGCCATTGATATTGCCTTGCCACAACTAATCGTGATGGACCTGGGCATGCCGGACATGGATGGCTACGAAGCGGCGCGCCAGATCCGCCAGCGCGCGCACGGGCGCGACGTGCTGCTGATCGCCCTGACGGGCTGGGGCCAGGGCGAAGCGCGCGCACGCACGGAGCAAGCCGGTTTCGACCACCACCTGACGAAGCCGGTGGATGTCGACGCCATCGCCGCCCTGCTGCGCGCGCACCTGGCACAGCGTGCCGGCGCAGTTACGCAAGCGCAATGAGGTTTATTTCCACTTGCCGCGCAATTCCTGCACCTTTTGCTGCAGCAATTCCGGCGTGGCGGCCTCGGGCGCCACGGGCATGCCCACGGCCAGCGACAGACGCGAGCGCAAGCCCGCCTTGAAGGCGCGCTCGAACAAATGGCCGTTGCGGTGGCTCAACAAATGGCCCCACAAGCCGCGCAGCGCCAGCGGAATCACGGGCACCTTGCTGCGCTCGACGATCTTCGCGATGCCACCCTTGAATTCGCTGATCTGTCCTGTGCGCGTCAGCTTGCCTTCGGGGAAGATGCACACGAGTTCGCCTTCGTGCAGCGCCTGCGCAATGTCAATGAACGCTTTTTCCATCAGGAAAGGATCCTCCTTGGCCGGCGCGATCGGTATCGCCTTGGCCGTGCGGAAGATCCAGCCCATCAGCGGCATCTTGAAGATGCGGTGGTCCATGACGAAGCGGATGGGGCGCGGGCTGGCCGCCATGATGACGATGGCGTCCACATAGCTGACGTGGTTGCACACCAGCACGGCCGCGCCCTCCGTCGGAATGCGCTCGCCATCGACGACTTTCACGCGATGCACGGTCTGGATGAGTATCCATGCGAGAAAGCGCATGAGGAATTCCGGTACCAGCGAGAAGATGTAGGCCGCCACCAGCGCATTCAAAATAGCCGTGACGAGGAACAGTTGCGGAATCGTAAATCCTTGTCCCAGCAGCACGATGGCCACGCCTGCCGCCGCCACCATGAACAGGGCGTTGAGGATATTCATGCCGGCGATGGTCCGCGAAATGTGTTTCGGGTCGCAGCGCGTCTGGATCAGGGCGAACAGGGGCACGATGAAAAAGCCGCCGAACACGCCGATCATGACGATGTCGATCAGAATGCGCGGCACGCCCGCCTGGCCCACAAAAGCCAGCGCGTCGACCACTTGCGTATTCGCATACGCATTGCTGGCGAAATACAGGTCGATGCCGAACAGCGACAGGCCGATGGAGCCGAACGGCACCAGGCCGATCTCGATCTTGTGGCCGGACAGGCGTTCACACAGCAAAGAACCCGTGCCAATGCCGATGGAAAACACGGTCAGCAGCAGCACGAACACACTGTGGTCGCCATGCAGGAAATCCTTCGAATACACGGGGAACTGGGCCAGGATCAGGGCGCCGTAAAACCAGAACCAGGAGTTGCCCAGCATGGCCAGGAAGACGGGACGGTTCTTGCGCGAAAAATTCAGGTTGCGGAACGACTCGGCGACAAAGTTCAGGCTCACCTTCAAGTCCGGCTCCGGTGCCGGCGTGCGCGGCACGCGGTAACTGGCGATCAAGCCGAACACGGCCACGGCGATGGTCGCGCCGGCCACCAGTTCCACGCCCAGCGGCTTGTGCACGATCAAGACGGCGCCCAGGATTTCGCCCAACAAAATGCCGACAAACGTCCCCATCTCGATCAGGCCATTGCCGCCGACCAATTCCTCGGGTTTCAGCTGCTGCGGCAGGTAGGCATACTTGACGGGACCGAACAGGGTCGAATGCACGCCCATGCCCACCACCGCGGCCACCAGCAGCCACAGGGTATGCGTCATCCAGCCGGCGGCGGCCACGGCCATGATGGCCAGCTCCATCCATTTCACGAAGCGGGCCAGGCCCGCCTTTTCAAACTTGTCGGCCAGCTGGCCCGCCGTGGCCGAAAACACGACGTAGGGCAGGATGAACAGGCCCGGGATCAGGTTGGTGATGGTGGACGGGTCGAGCGTGGTCCAGCTCAGCGCGTCATAGGCGAGGATCACCATCAATGCCGTCTTGAACAGATTGTCGTTGAAGGCGCCAAAGAACTGGGTCCAGAAGAAGGGCCCGAAACGGCGCTGCGACAATAAGGAAAACTGGCTGCTTTGACTCATGGCATGGGGAACGGGCAATTAAGGAATTGCTAAAATACAGCACTATCTTGCGCACGACAATCTGAATGTCGTCATCTTGCTTCGCATCAATACGGAAAACGGCCTGCCGCGTCATGCTCGCCTTGCCGCTGCACGCACTGCCTGGCTCTTACTCTGACGCAACAGAAATCGCTTGTTTCTTAATAATAAGGTAATGTGCGCATACCGCTGGCGCCCCTGCCTGCCCTTCCCGGAAAGCTGCCTCCATGTTTGGATTGATATCGCTGATCATATTTGGCTTGCTGATCACCGCCTTCGTGCAGGTGCTGCAGTACCGCAGGAAAGTGGCCGATCTGGAATTGCTGACGGCGCGCCTGCGCAAGGAAGTCGACGGCATCGGGCAGCGCCTGCGAGCGCTGGAAGGCCAGGCCGAAGCACCAGCTGCAGCACCCGCCGTGAAGAGTGCTGCGCCGGTGCCGGTGCCTGCTTCCGTGCCGGTGCCGGCGCCGGTGCAGGTGCAGGTGCCGGTGTCGAAGGCGGCCCGGATCGAACCGGTCGAGCTGGCAAAGGCCGCGCCTGCCGTTCCCGTGCCACCGAAGCCATCGCCCCCCACTGCGCCAGCTCCCGCCAAACCTGCCCCTACCGTCCCCAATACGCCCACCTGGATCGCCCACCCGGATGGCCTCGTTGCCAAGGCGAAGAACTGGCTGTTTACCGGCAACCTGGTTGCCAAACTGGGCTTGCTGATCCTCTTCCTCGGCGTCAGCTTCCTGCTCAAGTACGTGTCGGCGCAGGTCACCGTGCCCATCGAACTGCGCCTGACAGGCATCGCGCTGGCCGACATCGCGCTGCTGGCCTGGGCCTGGCGCATCCGCACCAGCCGCCCCGGCATCAGCTTGCCGCTGCAGGGCACGGCGCTGGCGATATTGATGCTGGTGACGTTCGGCGCCTTCCGCCTGTATGAACTGATCCCGGCCGGCATGGCGTTTGCCGTGCTGTTCGTGCTGACGGCGTTCACGTGCTTGCTGGCCGTGCTGCAAAACGCCGTCTGGCTGGCCGTCTTCGGCATCGTCGGCGGTTTTGCCGTGCCCCTGCTCGTGTCGACGGGCAGCGGCAACCATATCGGCCTGTTCAGCTACTACGCGCTGCTCAATGCGGGCGTCTTCGCCATCGCCCTGAAACGCGCCTGGCGCGTGCTCAATGTGCTGAGCTTTGGCTTCACCTTCGTCGTCGCCACCACCTGGGGCCTGCTGCGCTACTCGCCCGAGCACTACCTGTCGACGCAGCTGTTTTTGATCCTGTTCGTGCTGTTCTATATCGGCATCGCGATTGCCTACTGCGCGCGCCAGGCGCCGCGCTTGAAACACTATGTGGATGGCACCCTCGTGTTCGGCACGCCGCTGGCGGCCATGGGCCTGCAATACAGCCTGGTCTGGCGCTTTGACTTCGGCCTGGCATTTTCCGCGCTGCTTGCCGGCTTGACCTACACGGGACTGGCCGTGGCGCTGTGGCGCAGGAACGGTTTCAAACTGCTGGCCGAAGCCTTCCTCGCGCTGGGCATCGTCTTCGGCACCCTGGCCATCCCGTTTGCATTAGATGGCCGCTGGACGTCCGCCGCCTGGGCGCTGGAAGGCGCGGGCATCGTCTGGGTCGGCTTGCGCCAGCGCCAGACGCTGGCCTGGGCCTTTGGCCTGCTGGTGCAGGGGGCCGCCTGGATTGCCTTCCTCATCGCCATGCAGGAACTCAATACGGCAGCGGCCCTGCAGGCCAACATCTGGCTCGGCTGCGCGCTGCTGGCCGCCGCAGCGCTGGTGATGGCCTACAATTTCCGCCGCCATGGCAGCCACTTGCATCCGGAATTCATGCGCAGCCTGTCCGTGCTGTTCCTGACGGCCGCCACGGCCTGGCTGCTGGGCGGCATCTGGACCGAAATCCTGCTGCGCACGGCTGCCGCCACGCAATTGAACCTGCTGACCGTCAGTGCGCTGGCTGTGGCCGCCTTGCTGGCGGCGCTGGCGCGGCGCGAACAATGGCATGCGCCGCGCGCCCTGCTGCTGGCCGTGCAGGTGCTGGCCGGCATGGTCATGCTCAGCCGCGCCAGCTGGGCCTGGGACCAGCACCCGGCCAGCCTGTTCGACGGTTCCTTCCTCAGCGCCCTGCTGCTGGGCGCCGCCGCCTTTGCCAGCGCCCGTTTCCTGGCGCTGCGCGCGCGCGGCGGCGACGAACTGCTGGCCCTGGTAGCGCGCCCCCTGCTGGTCTGGAGCGGCTTGCTGTGGTTTGCCGCCATCCTCGTGCCCTTCACCAGTTGGCTGCTGCGCCTGATCGACGGCGACCTGACGATGCAAGCGCACGCGGGCGAGCACTGGCTGGCGCTGTATCTGATCACCGTGTGCGTCACGACGCCCGCGTTCGCCCTCCTGGCGCGGCGCCTGGAGTGGCCGCAGCTGCGCTGGTTCAGCGTGGCTGCCTGGCTCGGCCTGGGCCTGTGGAGCACCAACCTGCTGCTGACACTGTACCTGCACGATTACCTGCCGACGGGCTTGAGCTGGCTGGCTCTGGCCTGTGCCCTGGCGGCCGGCGAGTACCTGCTGCGGGCCTGGCCGCAAGCGGGCTGGCAACTCGACGTGCGGGCACTGCGTTTCTTGCATACGCTGCGCACGGCCGCGCCCTGGCTGATGCTGTGGCCCGTGGGCGCCATGCATGTCAGCGCCTGGCTGGCACAGCATGAAGACAATGTCAGCCCCGCCTGGGCCCGCTACTTGCCGGCCTGGACCATGATGCTGGCGCTGGCCTGGCTGATCCGCCGCTGCCGCGCGGGCGCCTGGCCGGTGGCGCCGATTGCCGCGTGGTACCAGCGTACCCTGATACCGCTGGGCGCGCTGTGGTCGCTGCTGCTGATTGCCGCGTGGAATATTGTCGACGATGGCGCCATGGCGCCGCTGCCCTATTTGCCGCTGCTCAATCCGCTGGACCTGAGCACGGGCTTTGCCATCCTGCTGGCCATTGCCAGCTATCGTTTATTCCCGGCCGGCCAGATCCCGCTGCCCGCCGTGTGGCAAGCGCGCCTGCCCGTTGTGGCCGCGTGCTTGCTGTATGGCTGGTTCAACCTGATGCTGCTGCGCACCGTATCGCACTACGTCGGCGTGCCGTACACCTTTGACGCCATGCTGGCCTCGCAGTTCGTGCAAGCGATGCTGTCGCTCGTGTGGAGCGTCACGGCCCTGCTGCTGATGCGCCACGCGGCGCGCCAGCAGCGGCGCCAGCAATGGAGCATGGGTGCCGTGCTGCTGGGGCTGGTAGTCGTGAAACTGTTCCTGATCGACCTGTCGAACGTGGGCGGCATCGAACGCATCATCTCCTTTGTCGGTGTCGGCTTGCTGATGGTCTTGATCGGCTACCTGGCGCCCTTCCCCAAGGCTGCCGCGCCAGCGCCAGCCGAACCGCAACAAGGAGCCGCATGAAAGCCTCATTGATCTGCTGCAGCCTGCTGGTGGCAGGCGCCGCGCTGGCAGCGCCTGGCCAGGACCGGCCGCAGGACTATGCCTGGAGCATGCCCATCTTGTCGCCGTCCGGCGCCGGCATCGTGCAGCTAACATTGCCCAGGGATGTTTACCTGCACGCCAGCTCGGCCAGCCTGGCCGACCTGCGCCTGTTCGACGCCGATGGCAAGCGCCTGGCCTACGCCATCGGCGCGCCGCCCGCGCAATCGGCCACGCAGCGCACGAACATTCCCGCCCGCATTTTCCCCGTGACGGGCGCGCCGGCAACTGGCGATGGCTTGCAAGGCATCGACATCCGCACGGCGGACGATGGCCGCTTGCTGTCGGTCAGCACTCGCGCCGGCACGGCTGCGGCCACGGCGGCGCTGCAAGCGCTGATCCTCGACCTGGGCAAACAAACGCAAGACAAGCGCATCGCCGCCTTGCGTTTCACGCCACCGGCCCGCACGGACAATTACAGTGCGCAAGTGCTGCTGGAAGTGAGCGATGACCTGAAGCAATGGGACGCCATCGGCACCACCACCCTGAATTGGCTCAGCAACAACGACA
Organism: Janthinobacterium sp. 64; assembly: GCF_002813325.1. NCBI lineage: Bacteria > Pseudomonadati > Pseudomonadota > Betaproteobacteria > Burkholderiales > Oxalobacteraceae > Janthinobacterium > Janthinobacterium sp. 64. The sequence continues at coordinate 2,135,519 of NZ_PHUG01000001.1, forward strand.
CGCAGACCCTGGCCAACGACAGCATCGCCTTTGCGCCGCGCGCTTTTCGCTACGCGCGCCTGAGCTGGCAAGCGGGGGAACCGCTGGCCTTTGCGGCCATTACGGCGCAAGCCGTCAGCGAAACGGACATCGCCGCGCCGCGCGCCAGCGTCGTGCTGCAAGGCACGCCCGGCAAGCAGGCAAATGAATGGCGCTATGCCACTCCTCTCGCCATTCCCGCCGACAGCATCGCCCTGCAATTGGCACAGACCAATACGGTACTGCCCGTAACCCTGGGCGTGTATCGCCAGAACAGCGATGTTCCCCGGCACCGGCTGCACCTGCGCCACCAGGCGCGTCCCGCGCAAGGCGCGTATTTCGATCCCCTGCTGAGCACCACGTTTTACCGCATCGGCCTCGATGGCAAAGAGAGGATCTCGGGCGACCTGGCCATGCCCGTGACGCAAACAAACGCATGGGTGCTGCAGACCGCCACGGAACACCCTGTCACCGCAGCCAATGCGCCCTTCTTGCGTTTGGGCTGGACACCGGCCACCGTCGTTTTCCTGGCCAGCGGCAAGCCGCCCTATCAGCTGGCATTCGGCAACAGCAACGCCGCCGCCGTTGCGCAGCCGCTGGCACAGGTGGCGCCCGGCTTCAGGGCGGACGAGCTGCTGGCGCTCAAGACTGCCAACGCCGGCCCGCTCAAACCCAACGGGGGCGTGGCGGCACCAGCCCCCGTCACAAAGGACGGGGCACCGTGGCGCCTGGCCGCGCTGTGGGCCGCACTGCTGCTGGGCGTGGCCGTGCTGGGCTTTTTTGCCTGGCGTTTGCTGTCGCAGATGAAAGCGGAACATGGCAGTGCCGACAAGCAGGAGCAGGAGCAGGAACATTAACCTTAACCTTAACCGTCTGAGCGCGGCACGTGCCGTCTCACTGCCGCAGCAGTGCCTTGAACGTCCGCGGCATCCACGGCCGCGCCGCCAGCATGAAGCTGATGGCCAGGCGCTCATCGCCAGGCAGGCGCGCGTCTTCCTGGTGCTGCTGCGAGAATTCCACGGCCACTTGCTTCAGGCGTTCGAGCAAGGCCGCCGTGGATTTTTTCGACAGCATCACGTTCACCAGACGCAGCAACTCCGTCTCACCATCGAACTGCGAGTTCAAATAGTCGCCATAGGCTTCCTTTTTGAAATACGTGTGGATAGGACCGTTCGGTATCCACGCAAACGTGCGCGCCACCAGCAGTTTGACCCGGTTATTCGGCAGCAGTTCCAGAAAACCGATCTTGTCGAGACGCAGCAGGTATTTCACGGCTTGCGCCTCGCTGATGTCGTAGATGGCAATGATCTGTTCCAGCGGCAGCAGGTTCAAGGCGGAGACGGCCACCACGAAGAGCCTGGGATCATCGATGATTTCCTTCTCTTGCGCATACGTCAGCCCCGTGATCAGCGTCGGTGTGGCCTGCGCCGCGTGTACGGCCTGCGCCAGTTGCTGGAAATCGCTGCCGATGGCGACCAGTATCTGGTCCAGCCGCTGCAGCGTGAATTGCTTTTGCGAAAACATGCGCTTGACGCTGGCTTCGGATATGCAGATGCGCTGCGCCAGTTCGGCATACGTGACGGAGCGCGCTTTCAATAGTCGCTTCAAGGCTTCAATCAAGGCGTGGGTCTGGGGCATGGCGATCCTTTAATTACTGCAAGCCAGTATGGTATCAAAAAGTAATACCATGAGTATGACTGACCACTACGAGTAGCGTTTTGATTGACCGAAATGCTGCCGTCGACAATCATGCCTCTGCCAATCAGGCATATCAAGAAGGAGACATCCATGAAACGCTTGCTACCCATCTGCTTGTCCTTGTCGCTGCTGGCCGCTTCCATGGCGGGTTCAGCCCATGCGGCCGTCTCGGAAAACCTGTCGAAAGGCTCGCAAAACCTGAGCCAGGGTTCCGCCATCGTGGTAGCCGGTTCCATGTCGATGCTGGTCGCTTCCGGACAGATCGTCGTTGCCAGCGTGGAGACGGTAGGCGAAGGCATCGTCATCGTGCTCAAGGGCGCATCCGAAGCGGGCGGCGCTTCCATCCAGATGAGCACGCAAGCGGCCAAAGGCCTGTCACTGGCCGCCGGCACGGTGGTTAGCGTGGTGGCGATGTCCACCGGCCACATGCTGGTGCTGTCCGGCAAGGCCATCGCCTTCATCCCGAATGAACTGGGCAAGGCACTGCTGCATCACTCCCAAGTGTAAGCCCCATCAAGAAGAACAGGACATCCATGAAACACCTACTCGCCATGACCTTGCTGTGCGCCGTCAGCCTGACATCGCAGGCCGCCAATTCCGATGCCAGCAGGGCCTCCGACAACGCCAGCATGGCGTCGGCCATCGTGCTGCTCGGCTCCATGTACGTGCTGGCCGCCGCCGGTGAAATTGTCATCGACACGGTGGAAGACGTGGCCGACGGCAGCGTCGTCGTGCTCAAAAGCACAGCCAGGGGCGCCTCGAAGGCGGCCACGGCATCGGTCAAGCTGGGCAAGCAAGCCACGCAGGGCCTGTCGCTGGCGGCCGGCACGGTGATCCAGGTGGTGGCCGTCTCGACGGGCCACATGCTGGTGCTGTCGGGCAAGGTCATCGCCTATGTGCCGAATGCGGCCGGCAATGCCATCCTCCACCATTCGAAAGCGTGAACCCATGAAACACCTGACTGCCATTCTCATCAGCCTGGCCTTGGCCGGCACCGCCCATGCGGGACGCTCGTGCGAGGAAAAACCCACCGATGCTACTACGCTCGTCAAGTCGATGGACCTGGCGCAAAAAACCTTGCAGGCACTCGATGGCTCGGGTGCGCAAGTGGCCCTGGTGGCGCGCGTCGGCCAGGACTTGTCGAAGTACAATTTGCGCTATTCGCACGTGGCCCTGGCCTGGCGCGACCACCCGAAAGGGCGCTGGCTGGTGGTGCATGAACTCAACGAATGCGGCACGGCGCAATCGTCGCTGTTCAACGAAGGCTTGGGCAATTTCTTCATGGATGATGTGTTCATGTATGAATCCCTGATCCTGATTCCCGGCCAGGATACGCAGCAGCAACTGGCGCGCCTGCTGACGTCGGGCACGCCCAAGCGTATGCATGAGCCGCACTACAATATGCTGGCCTACCCGTTTTCCACCAAATACCAGAACTCGAACCAGTGGGTGCTGGAAATCCTGGCCGCTGCCGGCAACGAGCCTGGCAAGATCGAAACGCGCGCCGAAGCGCAAGCCTGGCTGCGCAGCGCCAGCTACGCGCCGCAAACGCTGAGCATACCCGCCGCCACGCGCCTCGGTGCGCGCATGTTCCGCGCGAATATCGCTTTTGACGATCACCCGTTCGAGCGCCGCATGACGCGCCAGATCGACGTCGTCAGCGTCGACTCCATCGTGCGCTTCATGCGCCAGCGCGAACCGAAAGTGCAGGAAATCGTCGTGCGGGGGAATTAAGGATACGGCAACACGGACGAGGTGGCCAGCATGGCCACCTCGCCAACGTTAAAACACCCAGAGCTTATCGGCCGGCATGTGCAGCCAGTACTTGCCCGCGTCGAGCTTGTGGCGCGAATACGCGCGCAGGCTGATGTTTTCGGCGCCGCCGCGCTCGAACAGGCATTCCCAGCGGTCGCCCAGGTACATGCAGGTCAGCAGCGGCAGTTCGATGGCGTTGTCGACCTGCGTGGCGCTGATCTTCACCTCCTCGACGCGGATCATGGTGGTCACGTCCGTACCCACGTTGGCGCCGCGCGCCACGCCCTGCATGGAGGCGCCGTCGACCAGCAAGCGCACCTGGTTGCCATCGCGCTGCACCACCTTGCCGGGCAGGCGGTTGTTACTGCCCATGAATTCGGCCGTAAACAGGGTGTCCGGCGTTTCATACATGCTTTGCGGCGTGCCCTGCTGCTCGATCTTGCCGTTATTGAGCAGCAAAATACGATCGGAAATGGCCATCGCCTCGCCCTGGTCGTGCGTCACCATCAGTGCCGACAGGCCCAGGCGCACGATCAGTTCGCGCAGGAAGGCGCGCGCTTCCTCGCGCAGCTTGGCATCGAGGTTCGACAGCGGTTCGTCGAGCAGGATCACGGGCGGGTTGTACACCAGTGCGCGGGCGATCGCCACGCGCTGCTGCTGGCCGCCGGACAGCTGATGCGGATAGCGCTCGCCCAGGTGCCCCAGGCCCAGCTGCGTCAGCACTTCCTTGATGCGCGCGGCGATCTCCGTGCTGCCCATCTTGCGCAATTTGAGGCCGTAGGCGACGTTGTCGAACACGGTCTTGTGCGGCCACAGCGCGTACGACTGGAACACCAGGCCCAGGTTGCGGTGCTCGGCCGGCATTTCGAAATGCTTCGCGCCATCGAAAACGTTGCGCTCGCCGATCTGGATCGTGCCCGCCTTCGGGCTTTCCAGCCCGGCGACGGCGCGCAGCAAGGTGGTCTTGCCGCTGCCCGAAGGCCCCAGCAAGGCGACCACTTCGCCTTTTTTCAGGTGCATCGAAACACCCTTCAGTATCTGGTTGGCGGCAGCGCCGGTGCCGTAGTCCAGGTGCAATTCATTGACGGTCAGTTCATTCATGATGTGGTCTCAGTCTTCTATTAATTATGGAGTTTCACGCCAAAACGCAAGGCGATGCCCAGGCCGATGGCCACCAGGGTGATATTGATGAAGGACAGCGCCGCCACCAGGTCGGTCGAGCCGCCGGCCCACAGCGATACCAGCATGGCGCCGATCACTTCCGTGCCCGGCGAGAGCAGGTACACGCCCGTCGAATACTCGCGCTCGAAGATCAGGAACACCATCAGCCAGGCGCCCAGCAAGCCGTATTTGATCAGCGGCAGCGTGACGTCGCGCGTCACCTGGCCGCGGTTGGCGCCGACGGCGCGCGCCGCCTCTTCCAGTTCCGGCCCCACCTGCAGCAGCGCGGTGGAAATGAGGCGCATGCCGTAGGCCATCCACACCACCGAATACGCCAGCCACAGGGCGAAGATGGTCGAACGCACTTCACGCAGCACGGGGATCACATGGCCGCTCAGCCACAGGGCCACGCCGTTGTCCATGCCTTTCAACATGCCGTCCAGCCAGGCCGGAACGAACAGGAACACCCACAGGAAGGACAGGCCGGCCAGCAAGCCCGGCACGGCGCGTGGCACCAGCACGCTGTAATCGAGCAGGCGCGTGATGCCGTCCTGCTTGCGGTGCATGGCCAGCGCGATGAAGCTGTAGCAGCCCACGGCCAGCGCGCCGCCGACGACGCCGATCAGGATGGTGTTGACGATGCCGCGCACCAGCGACGGCTGCTCGAAGATGTCGCGGAAATGCTGCAGGGTCAGCACGTCGGCCAGGTGCACGCCTTCGCCCCAGTACTGCACGAAGGAGCGCAGCACGATGCCCGTCAACGGCAGGATGATGGTGAAGATCAGCCAGCCCGCCAGCAAGGCAAAGGCCAGCCACTTCCAGCGGCCCAGCGGCATGGCCTTGCTGCGCGCGCCCTTGCCCTTGATCGACACATACTTGTTGGCGGACTTGAGCAGCCAGCGCTGTATCATCACCAGCGGCATGGTCACCATCACCAGGCAGACGGCGACGGCGGCCATCAGGTGGTACGACGGCGTGCCGAGCTTGTTCGTCAGCTTGTACAGATAGGTCGGCAGCACCAGATGGCCTTCCGGATCGCCGAGCACCAGCACCAGGCCGAATACTTCGAAGCCGAGGAAGAACACCAGCACGCCCGCATACGCCAGCGCCGGCATGATCATCGGCAGCGATACGTTGAGCATCACCTGGATCGGCGAGGCGCCGGCCACGCGGGCCGCTTCCTCGACATCGGAACCGAGGCTTTTCAGGGCCGACGAGGCATACAGGTAGACGTGCGGCACGTGCGTCAGGCCGGCGATGATGACGATGCTGGTGAACGAGTAAATATTCCAGGGCACGAAGCCGAGCAGCTCCTTGGCCCAGACCGAGTAAAAGCCCACGGGGCCCATCGAGACGACATAGCCAAAGCCCATCACCATCGGCGACACAAAAATGGGCACCAGCAGCATCGGCGCCACCCAGCCGCGGCCGGGCAAGTCGGTGCGCACCATCAGGAAGGCCAGCATGCCGCCCAGCGGCACGGCGATGACGGTCAGGCCGAAGGCCAGCATCAGGCCATTCTTGAAGGCCATGGCGAAATCGGGATCATCGAAGATGAAACGGTAAGAGTCAAAGCCGAATTCGCGCACCGGCATGAAAAACGGCGCGTTCAAAAAGCTCTGGTAAAAAATCAGGAACAGCGGCAGGAAAATGGCGATCAGCGTGATCGTCACGACCACGCCGCGCGACCAGTTCAGGCGCGACAAGGGAGAGCGCGACCGTGCAGGCAGCGGCAAGATGGCAGTTTGCATGATGAATCCAATGAATGAAGGGTGCTGCGTGTGCCCGCAAGCCAGGCTCGCGGGCGGCCAAGACGGCGTTGGCTATTCCTACTTCTTGCCGGCTGTTTCTTTCCACTGTTTCAGGAAGGCCATGCGCTTGGCCGGTCCCAGAAATTGCAGGATGATCGGATGCACCGGCACCGGCTTGACGTTGGCCGCGCCGATTTGCTTGATCAGGTCAGCCGACGTGGTTTCGCCCGTGACGTCGGCGCGGATGGCGAACAGCTTGGCGCCGTTGGCGATGATGGTTTGGCCGCGGTGCGACAGGATGTAATCGAGCCACAGCTTGCTGGCGTTGACGTTCTTCGCGTTCTTGTTGATGAACTGCACGCGCGACAAAATCAGGGTGTAATCCTTGGGCAGCACCACGCCGATCGACGGATCGGTCTTGGCGCGCACCAGGGCGTAGGATCCCAGCACGTTGTAGCCGATCAGGTTTTCACCCGACGAAATGCGCTCCATCATGGTGCCCGTCGACGACTGCACGCGCACCTTGGCCGTGCCAAACGCGTTTTGCAGCGCCAGGAATTGCGGGTATTCCTTGGCATCCTGCGCCATGAACATGAAGCCCACGCCCGATTTCTCGATGTCGTAGGTGGTGACCTTGTCCTTGAATTTCGGCGTGGCGATCAGCTTGACGAAGTCATCGTGATTCTTCGGCACTTCATTAGCATCGAGCAGGCGCTTGTTGTAAACGATGGCGGCCGGCTCGAACGTGGTGCCGTAGGCCTGGTCGTCCCACATGGCCCAGCCGGGAATCTTCGCCGCTTCGACGGACTTGTACTTGAGCGCATAGCCATCGGAGGCCAGGCGCATCTGCAGGTCCATCGCGGACGACCACATCACGTCGGCAGTGTTGCCGCCGGCTGCCACTTCGGAAATGAAGCGGTTGTACACCTCGGTCGAATTCATGTCGTTGTATTCGACCGAAATGCCCGGATACAGGGCGCTGAAGTCCTTGATCAGCGGCGCGGCGGCCTTGCTGTCGGTGGCGCTGTAGATCACCACCTTGCCTTCCTTCTTGGCCGCGTCGACGATCTTCTGGTAGTCGGCCGGATAGCCGGGCGGCACTTGCGCAACAGCGGCGCCGGCCAGGCTGGCAAACGCGGCGGCAATGGCGGCTTGAAGCAGGGTCTTGGTTTGCATGGGGTTGTCTCCGTCTGTGAAATAGTTGTTTTAAATGGGATGCCGTTCAGCGCATCAGGCCAAGCTCATTCGCCTGCCTCGCATACTCGTCGACCGCCTTCCTGACATACGCGGTCAGTTTCGGTCCCGTCAGGGCGAACGGGTACAGGCCTGCCTGCGCGCGCCATTGGGCGAACTGCGGCGTGGCCATGGCACGCTCGAAGGTGGCCACCCAGCGCTGGTAGTCCGCCTCGGGCACCTGCGGCCCCATCCACACGCCGCGGATGATGGGCCAGACCACGTCGACGCCCTGCTCGCGCGCCGTCGGCACACCGGCCAGCACGCCGGGCAGGCGTTTTTCCGACAGCACCGCCAGCACGCGCGCATGGTTGGCGCTGGCGTTCAGGGTGGCTTCGGACGTGTCGCCCGAAACCACCTGCACATAATCGGCCTGCATCGCCGTAAACACTTCACCGCCGCCTTCGAGGGCGACGAAGCGCAGCACTTTCGGGTCGATGCCGGCCTGGCGCGCCACCAGCGCCATCTTCAGCCAGTCCTGGCTGCCGATGGTGCCGGAGACGCCGATCAGCACCGTGTCAGGATGCTGGCGCAATGCCGCGATCAGGTCGCCCAGCGTCTTGTAGGGTGAATCGCTGCGCACGGCGATCATGCCGTAGTCGGCACCCAGCGCCGCCACCCAGCGCACGTCGCCCGCCTTGGCATTGCCGAACTTGCCCTGCGCCAGATTGAGCAGCGAACCGCCCGAAAAGGCCACCAGGGTGTTCGCTTCCGCGCGGCGGCGCTGCGAGCCCATCGAATGCCAGGCCACTGCACCGATGCCGCCGGGCAGGTAGCTGATGCGCACTGGACCTGCCGCGGCTGCCACGCCCTCCTGCGCCAGGCCTTTTTTCGCCAGCTTGCAGGTCAGATCCATGGCGCCGCCCGGCTTGGACGGCACCACGCATTCAACCGGCGCTGGCGTCGCCACCTGTGCCCCGGCAAAAGCGGGCAGCAGGCATGGCAGCAACAGGAACAGGGAGCGCAGCATGGCCATGGCTTAGAAGCGGTGCTGGATGCCGGCGATCACGCCGCGTTGCGTGTTGCCAAAACCGGCATCGTCGCGCGACAGGCTGACCAGCTGGTTGTTCTTGGCCTTGGCATAGGCGCCAGCGACGTACAGGTCGGTGCGCTTGGACAGCGCATAGCGCACGCGCGCCACGTACATGATCGGATCGGCATCCGTATTGGCGGCCACGTTCTTCACATCCTGGTAGTAGATGGCGCCCGTCAGCGTGACTTGCGGCGTGGTCAGGTAGCTGACGCCGCCCCAGTACAGGGTAGCGCGCAGGTCAGGCTTGCCCGAGGCGGCCGGATCGAGCTTGTAGTCGCGCGCCACGGCCTGCACCTTCCATGGGCCTTCGCTGTACATCGCGCCCAGGTGATAGGAGGTGGTCTTGTCGCGCGCACCGCCCACGATGCTGTCGGCGTTGATGCGTTCATAGGTGGCCAGCAGGCTGACCGGACCGGCCGTATAGGTCACGCCCGAGGAAAACTTGGCGCTGTCCTGGGAACCCGTGGCTTTTTCGCCGAAACCGTAAGAGGCGCCGAACTTGAAGTCGCCGGCCTTGCCCGAGTACTTGACCAGGTTGTCGAAAGCGGTCGTCATGCCGTACTGACCTTGCACAGCCTTGCCGCCCGCTGTCGCCCACGAATAGAAAGGCGCGTAGCCCATCGGATCGAAGGGCAACACGAAGTCGTACACGGTGGTGAACGAGCGGCCCAGCACGAGTCGGCCGTAGCTGCCTTCCAGGCCCACATAGGCCTGGCGCTTGAACAGCGCGCCATCGGCCGCGCCCGTATCCATCAGGATGCCGCCTTCCAGGTTGAAAACGGCTTTCAGGCCGCCGCCCAGGTCTTCATTGCCGCGGATGCCCCAGCGCGAGGTATTCATGCCGCCGGAACTGACGCGGCTGAGCGAGCCTTTCGATGCCGAAGCGTTGCTGGTGTTATCGACGCCGACGTCGAGCAAGCCATACACGGTGACGTTCGACTGCGCCTGGGCAGCGCCGGCTGCGGCGGCGAGCACCGCCATGGCGGCCAGCGAGAATGCGGTTTTTTTCATAGTGAGTCTCCCTTAGATATAGTTATTGGTGATATGCCTGATCAATTTCATGAATCAGGATCACACTATATGAGCGCCATCCTTTCAATTGGCTTTCAGCATGACAGGTGTCGCCGGCCAGCCACAATGGACATCAACATATTCCTCGCCGCCCCTGCCGCCAGGCTTACACTGCATCATTTGAACCGAATGGCGGAGACCATGCGCATATTATTAGTGGAAGACCATCTGGAACTGTCGCACTGGCTGGCAAAGGCCCTGCGCGACGCGCACCTGACGGTGGAGACCGCCCACAACGGCGCCGATGCCGACGCCCTGCTGCACACGCAGGAATACTCGCTGGTGCTGCTCGACCTGACCCTGCCGAAGATGGACGGCCTGGACGTGCTGCGCCGCCTGCGCGCGCGCGGCGGCACGCGCGGCAAGACTCCCGTCATGATACTCACGGCGCGCGGCGGCCTCGACGACAAGGTACAGGGCCTGAACCTGGGCGCCGACGACTACATGGCCAAGCCGTTCGAGCTGGCCGAACTGGAAGCGCGCGTAAAAGCCCTGCTGCGCCGCAGCCAGGGCAACGAGGCGCTGGTGCACAGCTGCGGCGCGCTCAGTTTCGACACCGTCACGCGCATGTTCAGCTATGCTGGCGCGGCGCTGGCGCTGACGCCGCGCGAACATGCCGTGCTCGAGGCGCTGATCACGCGCTCGGGGCGCGCCGTATCGAAAGAAAAGCTGTTCGATGAAGTCTTCGCGCTGGCCGACGACGTCAACCTGGACGCCATCGAACTGTACATCCACAGGGTACGTAAAAAACTTGAAAACGGCGTGGAAGCCGGTTCGCCCGACGGCGCCGCCATCACCACCCTGCGCGGCATCGGCTACCTGCTGCAGCCGCGCAGCGCGATGGCGCCAGCTACGCCAAAATGAAGGCGCATGCCCCACGCCCGCCCCTGCTGGAACGCCTGCGCCAGCGCTGGGCGCAGGGCCGGCCGTTGGGCAGCCTGCGCAGCCAGCTGCTGCGCTGGCTGCTCATCCCGCTGGTGATGCTGGTGCTGCTCGACGCTTTTTTTGTTTACCGCAATGCACTCGACGCGGCCGACATGGCCTACGACCGCTCCTTGCTGGCGTCGACGCGGGCGCTGGCCGAGCGCGTCTCCATCGTCAACGGCAAGGTGGTGGCCGAAGTGCCCTACGTGGCGCTCGACAGCTTCGAGACCGACACCCTGGGCCGCATCTACTACAAGGTCACGGGCATCAACGGCGAACTGGTCTCGGGCTACGGCGACTTGCCGCCCGTGCCGAAAAACGTGCCCCGCTCGCAGAACTACCCGGCCCTGGTACGCTTCTACCACGCCGAGTATCACGGCAAGCCGATCCGCATCGCCGCCCTGCTGCAACCCGTGTATGACGACTCGATGCGCGGCATCGCCCTGATCCAGGTGGCTGAAACGCTCGATGCGCGGCGCGGCCTGTCGAACCAGATCCTGTTCGATACCCTGAGCTGGCAGGCGGCGATGATACTGGTGATGGGCGCCCTCGTATGGTTTGCCGTGCGCCTGGTGCTGCGCCCGCTGATGCGCCTGAAAACGGAAGTCGAGACGCGCACCCTGTCCGACCTGTCCGACGTCGATCCCGCGCTGGTGCACAAGGAAATGCGCCCGCTGGTGAGCGCCATGAACGGTTCCATGTCGCGCCTGCAGCAGCTGATCGCCAGCCAGCGCCGTTTCATCGCCGACGCCTCGCACCAGCTGCGCACGCCGTTGACGGTGCTGAAAACCCAGGCCGAACTGGCCATGCGCGAATGCGACCGCCACGCCGGCACGCCGTCCGACATGGCCGCCCTGCGCGACATCGTGCGCTCGATCGCTGCCACCACCGATTCGACCGTGCTGCTGGCCAACCGTCTGCTGACCCTGGCGCGCATCGAGCATGGCGGCGATAGCCTGGCCATGGATACCGTCGCGCTGCGCGACGTGGCGCAGCAGGTCGGACTGGAAATGGCCATGGCTGCCGTCGGCAAGAATATCGATCTGTCACTGGAAGCACCCGACGACGCGCCCGTGCATGGCCAGGCCTTGCTGCTGCACGAACTGCTGGCCAACCTGGTCGACAATGCCCTGCGCTACACGCCGCAGGGCGGCAGCGTGATCCTGCGCGTGCGTGCCGCACAGACGGGGCACGGCGCGGTACTGGAAGTGGAAGACAGTGGCGCCGGCATCGCGCCCGCGGAACGCGAACGGGTATTTACGCCGTTCTACCGGGTCGGCGCGGCGCTCGAGAGCAACCCTGGCGGCGCGGGACTGGGCCTGGCCATCGTGCGCGACATCGCTGCCCTGCATGGAGCACGGCTGGAACTGGCCACGGCGGCGAATGGACATGGATTGAAGGTCGGCGTGTATTTCGCGCCCGGCGCCAGTCGATGCTAAGATCGCGCCCTGAGATTTTAATGAAGGCCCACCGCCATGATGACCAAAGACGACGTAACCGAACTGTTTGCCAATATCGCCGAGAACGCGCCGTGGGACCTGTCCCAGCCGCTGCTGTGGGGCTATTACTTCACCAACCCCACGTCCGAACCGCTGGAGCAGGCCGCCACCTTGCTGGCGCTGCAGGGCTACCGCCCGGTGGAACTGTACCAGCCTGAACTGGACGACCCGGCCGCCGCGCCCGTGTGGGTGCTGCACGTGGAAAAGGCCGAAGTGCATGGCGTCGACAGCCTGCACGCGCGCAATGGCGAACTGATGGCGTTTGCCCAGGAAAACCAGCTGGCCAGCTATGACGGCATGGATGTGGGTCCCGTCGGTACCGCAGCGTAGGTCGGATTAGGTCCGAAGGACCGTAATCCGACAGCACCATCGGCCACGCCAACAATGTTGTCGGATTACGTGCGGCCTTGCCGCACTAATCCGACCTACATCACTGTCATCGGATGAAAAAACGGCGCCCGCGGGCGCCGTTTTGCATGGCTCGCTGCAAACGCTCAGCTGAGGTTTTCCAGGCGGATCTTGGTGACCGTGCCTACCACGCTATTCAATGCTTCCATCTTTTCGATGGCGGCCGTGACGTTCTTTTCCTGCGTCTGGTGCGTCAGCATGATGATGTCCGTATGCGTCTCGCCTTCGGCTGGCTCTTTTTGCAGCATGGCGTCGATCGAGATGCCGCGCTCGGCCAGGATGCGCGTCAGGTCGGCCAGCACGCCCGGCTGGTCGGCCACGTGCATGCGCAGGTAGTAGCTGGTGGTGATTTCCGACATCGGCAGAATCGCGATATCGGTCATCGCGTTCGGCTGGAACGCCAGGTGCGGCACGCGGTGTTCCGGGTCGGCCGTGGCCAGGCGCGTGATGTCGACCAGGTCGGCGATCACCGACGAGGCGGTTGGCTCGGCGCCCGCGCCGCGGCCCGAGTACAAGCTGGCGCCGACGGCGTCGCCGTGCACCAGCACCGCATTCATGGCGCCTTCCACGTTGGCGATCAGGCGCTTGGCCGGGATCAGGGTCGGATGCACGCGCAGCTCGATGCCTTCCACGCCATTGACGGTGGCGCGCTTGGTGATGCCCAGCAGCTTGATGCGATAGCCCAGTTGCTCGGCGTAGCGGATGTCGACGGCATTGAGGTTGCTGATGCCTTCCACGTAGGCCTTGTCGAACTGCACCGGGATGCCGAAGGCGATGGCCGACATGATGGTGGCCTTGTGCGCGGCGTCGACGCCTTCGATGTCGAAGGTGGGGTCGGCTTCCGCATAGCCCAGTTCCTGCGCCTGTTTCAGCACCGTGGCAAAGTCCAGCCCCTTGTCGCGCATTTCAGACAGGATGAAATTGGTGGTGCCGTTGATGATGCCGGCGATCCATTCGATGCGGTTGGCCGTCAAGCCTTCGCGCAGCGCCTTGATGATGGGGATGCCGCCTGCGACGGCCGCTTCGAAGGCCACCATCACGCCCTTGTCCTGGGCGGCGGCAAAGATTTCGTTGCCGTGCACGGCCAGCAGGGCCTTGTTGGCCGTGACCACGTGCTTGCCGTTGGCAATCGCCTGCAGCACCAGGGTTTTCGACAGGTCGTAGCCGCCGATCAGTTCGACGACGATGTCGATCTCGGGATCGTTGACGATCAAATAGGGGTCATTGACGACCTTGCAGCCGCCGGCGACGAGCGCTTCGGCGCGCGCCACGTCGCGCACGGCGACGGCGACGACTTCAATGCCGCGACCCGCGCGGCGCTTGATTTCTTCCTGGTTGCGTTTCAGGACGCTGAACGTGCCGTAACCGACGTTGCCCAGGCCCAGCAGGCCGATCTTGATGGATTTCATAGTTGTGCTTGACTGCTCATAAGTGGCGCCCCCTTGGGCGGCGCCAGGTTGATCGAGATTGCTGCTGGCCGATTCAGCCCCGGCCGTGACGCTTGCGGTAACCTTCGAGGAAGCGCGCGATGCGCCCCATGGCCTCGGTCAGGTCATCGGAGTTGGGCAGGAAGACGACGCGGAAATGGTCGGGCGCGATCCAGTTGAAGCCCGTGCCCTGCACGATCAGGACCTTCGCTTCGGCCAGTAATTCATAGGCAAACTGCTGGTCGTCGGCGATCGGGTAGATCTCCGGGTCCAGGCGCGGGAACATGTACAGCGCGGCCTTCGGCTTGACACAGGTGACGCCCGGAATATCGGTCAGCAGCTTGTGCGCCAGGTCGCGCTGTTTCAACAGGCGCCCGCCGGGCCCCACCAGGTCTTGTATGCTCTGGTAGCCGCCAAGCGCCGTCTGGATGGCAAACTGCCCCGGCGCATTGGCGCATAGCCGCATCGAGGCCAGCATGTTGAGGCCCTCGATGTAATCTTTTGCGTGGCGCTTTTCGCCCGAGACCACCATCCAGCCGGAACGGTAGCCGCAGGAGCGGTAATTCTTCGACAGGCCGTTCATGGTAATGAACAGCACGTCGTCGGCCAGCGAGGCGATCGACACGTGCTCGGCTTCGTCGTACAGCACCTTGTCGTAGATTTCGTCGGCGAAAATGATCAACTGGTGCTGGCGCGCCAGCTCGACAATCTGCTGCAGCACGGAAACCGGGTACAGCGCGCCCGTGGGATTGTTCGGGTTGATGACGACGATGGCCTTGGTCTGCGGCGTGATCTTGCGGCGCATGTCCTCGATGTCGGGATACCACTCGTTCTGCTCGTCGCACACATAATGCACGGGATTGCCGCCCGACAGGCTGACGGCGGCCGTCCACAGCGGGTAGTCGGGCGCCGGCACCAGCACTTCGTCACCACTGTTGAGCAGGGCGTTCATCGACATGACGATCAGTTCGGACGCGCCATTGCCCAGGTAAATGTCATCGATGGTCACGCCGGCGATATTCTTGCCCTGCGTGTAGTGCATGACGGCCTTGCGCGGCGCGAACATGCCTTTCGAATCCGTATAGCCGGCCGCGTTCTGCAGATTGAGCATCATGTCGCGCACGATCTCGTCGGGCGGATCGAAGCCGAATACGGCCAGATTGCCGATATTGAGCTTGGTGATCTTGTGGCCTTCTTCTTCCATTTGCCTGGATTTTTCCAGGACCGGGCCGCGGATGTCGTAGCAGACGTCCGCCAATTTATTCGATTTCTGAATCGGTCGCAAAATAAATCCCTGTCGTGATGCGGCGCGGCCGGCCTACGCTTGCAGCATGAAAGCCGCGCCAGAACTGTGAACCCGTGAGACTGCAATGCGAAAACAACCATTCTCGCCGAAAGCAGGCCATTTTATCAAATTAAACATGGCAAATTGCAGCATTTCTCGCCGTTTATGCCACGCTGTCCGGCACGTGCGTGCTTTTCCCAGCGGGCGCTCTTCATCTTCTCTTAATCTTCGCCTACTACTATGGCGAGCACTGCCTGCCACCGTCGCGCCAAAAAATTGCCCATAGATTGCAAATTGGAAAGGATGTTGCTTTTCAGTCGCTCTTTTCTGTCATTTATGGCATGCTTACGCCCTTGGCCGCAGCGCGCATCCGCACAGCGCGCGCACCGATCAACCGACACGAACAGCCCCGACATCGCCATGAAACTGCATGCCAGCAGCACCCAACAATACCAAACCGTCACAGGCTACGATGAAAATGGCGTGGAGATCAATGCCCAGCCGTACAACTACAGCCTGATCGTCATGCCGGAAACGCCGCCACGCGCGTGGGAGGTGGACAGTTTCGAACAGCTGAGCGAGGCGCATTTCGCGCAAATCCTGGCCGACGCACCCGACGTGGTCATCCTCGGCACGGGCCAGCGCCAGCGTTTCGTGCATCCGAAACTGACGGCCGCGCTGACCATGCGCCGCATCGGCGTCGAGTGCATGGATAACCAGGCCGCCTGCCGCACCTACAACATCCTGATGGGCGAAGGCCGCAAAGTCACCCTGGCCCTGATCCTGGCTGCCGGCGCAGGCAGCGCCACATGAAAATCAACGTCAACGAACTGCACAGCTCGCGGCTGCTGATGTGGTCCTTGCTGGGCATCTTCATCGTCGTCACCCTGTATGCGCTGGGTATCCGTACCCTGGTGCCGCCCGACGAGGGCCGCTACGCGGAGATGGCGCGCGAGATGTTCGTCACGGGCGACTGGGTCACCACGCGCCTGAACGGCATCAAGTATTTTGAAAAGCCGCCCCTGCAAACGTGGATGAATGCACTGAGCTTCGCCGCCTTCGGCCTCGGTGAATGGCAGGCGCGCCTGTGGACGGGCCTGTGCGGCATCATCGGCGTGTGCATGACGGCCTATGCCGGCAAGAAAGTCTTTGGGCCGCGCGTGGGCTTGTATGCCGGCCTGGTGCTGGCGTCGAGCCTGTTCTGGCTCGCTTCCGGCCAGATCAATTCGCTGGACATGGGCCTGTCGGGCATGATGACCATCGTGCTGATGAGCCTGCTGGTGGCCCAGCGCGACGAGGCCGCCCCCGCCGAGCGGCGCAACTGGATGCTGCTGTGCTGGGCAGGCATGGCGCTGGCCGTGCTGGCCAAGGGACTGATCGGCATCGTGCTGCCGGGCGCCGTGCTGGTGCTGTATTCGCTGTGTGCGCGCGACTGGCGCATCTGGACGCGTCTGCACCTAGTTAAGGGCTTGCTGGTGTTTTTCGCCATCGCCACGCCATGGTTCGTGCTGGTGGCCCTGCGCAATCCTGAGCAACCGCATTTCTTCTTCATCCACGAGCATTTCCAGCGTTTCCTGATGAAGGGTCACAAGCGCGAAGGCGCCTGGTACTACTTCCTGGTCCTGCTCATTCCCGGCATCCTGCCATGGATAGGCGTGCTGCCGCAAAGCCTGGCTGCCGCCTTCAAGCGCCAGGAAGGCACCTTCCAGCCCCGTTTGATGCTGCTGATCTGGGCCCTGTTCATCACTTTCTTCTTCAGCTACTCGACCTCGAAGCTGCCCGGCTACATCGTGCCCATCTTCCCCGCTCTGGCGCTGCTGATTGCGCTGTTCCTGGAGTCGGCGTCGCGGCGCCAGCGCATGCTGGCAGCCGGCCTGCTGTGTCTGCTGGGCGCGGCCATCCTGATCGGTGGACCGATCGCCTTCAGCAAGGCCAGCGCGCGCGATGCGGAAGCCCTGATCGCGCTCAAGGGTTACCAGCCATGGCTGATGGCGGCCGGCTTCTTCGCCCTGGCCGGCGGCGCGCTGGCCTTGCTGCATGCGGGCCAGTTGCGCCGCGACATGACCGTGCTGACGATTGCCGGTGCCGGCTTCCTGGCCACGCACTGCATCCTGGCCGGCTCCGAACTGTATGGCCAGAACCGCGCGGGCACCGACATGCTGGCGCAGATCCAGGCCGAACTGAAGCCCGACACCAAGCTCTATTCGGTCGGCATCTACGAACAGTCGCTCACGTATTACCTGCAGCGCCCCGTGATCCTCGTCGACTACTGGGACGAGTTCACGTTTGGCCTGAAGCAGCAGCCCGAACTGTCGATACCGACCATCGAGCCGTTCATCGAGCAATGGACGAACGATGCCAACGCAGGCGTGCGCGACGTGGCCATCATCAGCCTGTACCGTTACAAGGAATTGCAACAACGTGGCGTGCCCATGCGTGTCATTGCCGAAGATGCGCGCCGCGTGGTCATTGCCAATCATTAAAGAATCATGTGCAGGACAGGGCGCGCGCCGGAACGGGCCGCGCCCACACTGGAAGCTGGACACCCCCAAAAAACGGCTGCGCCACTCCCGCAATATAGATTTAGAATAGCCATGCTGGCCCGCGGACCCGGTCGCGCAGGCGGCCTCTGCAACAAACCCATACAGCATAGTCAACCCAAGAACAGCGCCCCATGACCTCTACCCTGCCCTTTTTGCCTTTTTCCAAACCCACCATCGATGAAGCGACCATCGCCGCCGTCGGCGAGGTGCTGCGCTCGGGCTGGATCACCAGCGGACCGAAAGTGCAAGCCTTCGAAGCCCAACTGTCCGAATACTTCGGCGGGCGTCCCGTGCGCACCTTCAATTCGGGCACGTGCACCATGGAAATCGCGCTGCGCATCGCCGGCATAGGCCCCGGCGACGAAGTCATCACCACGCCCGTGTCGTGGGTAGCGACGGCCAACGTCATCATCGAAGTGGGCGCCACGCCCGTGTTTGCCGACATCGACCCCGTCACCCGGAACATCGACCTCGACAAGCTGGAAGCGGCCATCACGCCACGTACCAAAGCCATCATCCCCGTCTATCTGTCCGGCTTGCCCGTCGACATGGACCGCCTGTACGCAATTGCTGAAAAGTACAAGCTGCGCGTCGTGGAAGATGCGGCGCAGGCGTTCGGCTCCACCTGGAAGGGCAAGCGCATCGGCGCGTTTGGCGACTTCGTCTCGTTCAGCTTCCAGGCCAACAAGAACATCACCACGGGCGAAGGCGGCGCGCTGGTGCTGAACAACCTGGAAGAAGCGAAGCTGGCCGAAAAATACCGGCTGCAGGGCGTCACGCGCAGCGGCGTCGACGGCATCGATGTCGACGTGCTGGGCGGCAAATACAATATGAGCGACATCATGGCTGCCATCGGCCTGGGCCAGTTCGCCAATATCGACGCCATCACGGCCCACCGCCGCGCGCTGGCACGCCACTATTTCGAGCAATTCGGCAGCGACTTCGAAGCGCAGAGCGGCGCCCAGCTGCCCGTGCAAGATTTTGAAAACAGCAACTGGCATTTGTTCCAGATCATCCTGCCCGACAATGGCCCCGGCACGCGCGCCGCCTTCATGCAGGCCATGGCGCAGCAAAACGTGGGAACGGGCTATCATTACGCACCGATCCACTTGTTTACCATGTACCGCGAGCGCGGCTTTACCGAGGGCATGTTCCCCGTCTCGGAAAAGATCGGCCGCCTGACCGTGACCTTGCCGATGTTCTACGCCATGACGACACAGGACGTGGAACGCGCCGTCGCCACCGTCAAATCCATACTCATCAAATGAGCAGCGCGCCGATGAAACCTGAACTGTCCATTATCATTCCGATCTACAACGAGCAGGATGGCCTGGCCGCCCTGTTCGCGCGCCTGTATCCGGCCCTCGACGCCTTGCAGACGAGCTACGAGATCATCTTCATCAACGATGGCAGCCGCGACAATTCGGTGGCGATCCTGGCGGAACAATTCCGCCAGCGCCCCGACGTCACGCGCGTCGTCCTGTTCAACGGCAATTACGGCCAGCACATGGCCATCCTGGCCGGTTTTGAAGCCTCGCGCGGGCAAATCATGATCACGCTCGACGCCGACCTGCAGAACCCGCCCGAGGAAATCGGCAACCTGGTGGCAAAGATGCGCGAAGGCTACGATTACGTGGGCTCGATCCGGCGCAAGCGGCAAGATTCCGCCTGGCGCACCCTCGCGTCGAAAATGATGAACCGCCTGCGTGAAAAGATCACGAATATCAAAATTACCGACCAGGGCAACATGCTGCGCGCGTATGGCCGCAATGTGATCGACCTGGTCAATCAGTGCGCCGAAGTCAACACCTTCGTGCCCGCCCTGGCCTATACGTTTGCCCGCAAGCCCACGGAAATTACCGTCGAGCACGAGGAACGCGCGGCCGGCGAGTCGAAATACTCGCTGTACAGCCTGATCCGCCTCAACTTCGACCTGATCACGGGCTTTTCGCTGATTCCCCTGCAAATCTTTTCCATGCTGGGCATGCTGCTGTCCTTCAGTTCGGCCGTGCTGGTGATCTATCTGCTGGCGCGCCGCTTCCTGTTCGGCGCCGAGGCGCAGGGTGTGTTCACCCTGTTCGCCATCGCCTTCTTCCTGATGGGCGTGATCCTGTTCGGCATCGGCCTGGTGGGCGAATACGTGGGACGCATCTTCCAGCAGGTACGTGCCCGTCCCCGCTACGTGGTGCAAACCATCTTGCAGGACGGCATGGTCCAGGCGGAAGCCGAGGCGCCATCGTACGTGCGCCTGGAAAAGCGCCAGGTGGGCCGCTGATGGGCGCCCCACGCGCCGTCGTCTTCGGCTACCACAATGTGGGCGTGCGCTGCATCAAGGTGCTGCTCGCCGGCGGCGTCGATATCGCCCTCGTCGTCACGCACGAAGACAGCCCCACGGAAAACCTGTGGTTCGAATCCGTCGCCAGCCTGTGCCAGGCCGAAGGCATCCCGTACATCACGCCTTCGGACGCGCGCGCGCCCGAGCTGCTGGCGCAGGTGCAGGCAGCCAAGCCGGACATGCTGTTCAGCTTTTACTACCGCCACATGCTGCCGGCTAGCATCTTGGAAGTCGCACCCGCCTACAATATGCATGGCTCGCTGCTGCCGCAGTTCCGCGGCCGCGCGCCCGTCAACTGGGCCGTGCTGCACGGCGCCACGCAGACGGGCGCCACCCTGCATGAAATGACGGTCAAGCCCGACGCCGGCGCCATCGTGGCGCAAACGGCCGTGCCCATCCTGCCCGACGACACGGCCTTCGAAGTGTTCGGCAAGGTCACGGTGGCGGCGGAACAAACCTTGTGGGGTGTGCTGCCGGCCTTGCTGGACGGTACGGCGCCGCGCCAGCTCAACGATTTGCGCCAGGGCGGCTATTTTGGCGGGCGCACGCCGGAAGACGGCCGCATCGACTGGAAGTTACCTGCGCAACAGGTATACAACCTGCACCGGGCCGTCGCGCCACCCTATCCCGGCGCGTTCACCGAAGTCAATAATATCGTTTACATCATCGAAACCGCCCGTTTGAGCAAGCATTCCGCAGGAAGTTTGCCAGCGGGCTTGGCGGTAGTGGATAATTGCATCTTTGGCGTCTGCGGAGACGGCCGCATGCTGGCCATTTCCGCGCTGAGGGCTGCCGGGGAGCCGATTTCGGCTCAGCAATTGCAAGCAAGTCTGACCGCCCGCGTCAGCACACACTGATATCACTCAAGAGAATCTCACATGAAAAAAGTCCTCATCTTAGGCGTCAACGGCTTCATCGGCCACCACCTGTCCAAGCGCATCCTGGAAACCACCGACTGGCATGTCTATGGCATGGACATGAACACGGACCGCATCACGGAACTGCTGGAAGATGACAACTACAAGTCGCGCATGCACTTCTTCGAAGGCGACATCACGATCAACAAGGAATGGGTCGAGTACCACGTCAAGAAATGCGACGTGATCCTGCCGCTGGTGGCCATCGCCACGCCGTCGACCTACGTCAAGCAGCCGCTGCGCGTGTTCGAGCTGGACTTCGAAGCCAACCTGCCCATCGTCCGTTCGGCCGCCAAGTACGGCAAGCATCTGGTGTTCCCGTCGACTTCGGAAGTGTATGGCATGTGCCACGACGAAGAATTCGACCCGGAAAACTCGGAACTGATCTGCGGCCCGATCAACAAGCCGCGCTGGATCTATTCGAACGCCAAGCAGCTGATGGACCGCGTGATCTGGGGCTACGGCATGGAAGGCTTGAACTTCACCCTGTTCCGTCCATTCAACTGGATCGGCGCGGGCCTGGACTCGATCCACACGCCGAAAGAAGGTTCGTCGCGCGTGGTGACGCAATTCTTCGGCCATATCGTGCGCGGCGAAAACATCTCGCTGGTCGACGGCGGCGCGCAGAAACGCGCGTTCACCTACATCGATGACGGCATCGATGCGCTGATGCGCATCATCGCCAACAAAAATGGCATCGCCAGCGGCAAGATCTACAACATTGGCAATCCGGTCAACAATTACTCGATTCGCGACCTGGCCGGCATGATGCTGACCCTGGCTGCCGAGTATCCGGAATACGCCGAAGGCGCAAAACACGTGAACATCGTGGAAACGACGTCGGGCGCCTACTACGGTGCCGGCTACCAGGACGTGCAGAACCGCGTGCCGAAAATTACAAATACCTGCGAAGAGCTGGGCTGGACGCCAAGCACCACCATGGCCGATTCCCTGCGCAATATCTTCGACGCCTACCGCAGCCAGGTAGCCCAAGCCAAAGCCTTGATGGATTAATGTTGAGCAAGCCGTTCCTGACCCTGAAAATCGACGTCGATACCTATCGCGGCACCCGTGAAGGCATGGGCAATCTGGTGCGCATGCTGGCCGCGCACCAGGCCAAGGCCACCTTTCTGTTCTCGCTGGGCCCCGACCACACGGGCTGGGCTCTGCGGCGCGCCTTGCGGCCCGGCTTTTTCAGCAAGGTGTCGCGCACCTCGGTGGTCGAACACTACGGCTTGAAAACATTGATGTACGGCACCTTGCTGCCGGGCCCCGATATCGGCAAGCAATGCGCGGCGCAATTGCGCGCCGTGCGCGATGCCGGTTTCGAGTGCGGCATCCACACCTGGGATCACACCCTGTGGCAAGACAACGTGGCCAAGCGCAACGCCGCCTGGACCATCAACATGATGCGCAAGGCCGCCAACCGCTACGAACAGGTGTTTGGCGCCAAGCCGCATACGCACGGCGCGGCCGGCTGGCAAATGAATGTCAGTGCGTTTGTCGAACACGACACGGCCGGCTACCGCTACGCCTCCGACGGCCGCGCCATGCTCGACGCGCGCGGCGCCATGGCGCAGCCGTCGCAAGGCCCGCATCGCGTGCGCAACGGCAACACCATCCTGCAATGCGTGCAATTGCCCACCACCCTGCCCACCCTGGATGAATTGCTGGGCTGCGAAATCGACGGCAAGCTGATCACGACCGGCAATGTTGCCGCGCATATATTGTCGCTGACGGCGGACAATCCCCGCGATCACGTGTATACCTTGCACGCGGAACTTGAAGGACAGAAACTCGCCCCCATTTTCGAACAACTGCTGGCTGGCTGGAAAGCACAGGGCTACCAGTTTGCAGCGATGGGCGATTATTATGAAAAGATAAAAAATGCGGACTTGCCCGTTTGCCCAATCACCTGGGATGAGTTGCCCGGGCGTTCGGGACGCCTGATTGTGCAGGGCAAAGCGGCCTGAATGCTGTATTGTTGCACCTGGATGCGTTGCCAGATTAAAAAAACAGCGCTGATGATCACCGTTCAGGAGAGAACCTGTGGCTGATAGCCAATCCCTCGTTAGCATACCCGACTTTAGCGCCGCCATGACCAGCGGCAAGACCTTTCAGTTGCTGGGCCGTCCGGCCAAGGCCACCGTGCTGTTTTTCTATCCAAAGGACAACACCCCCGGCTGCACCACGGAAAACATCGCCTTCCGCGATGCGTATGCGCAATTCGTCGCCGCCGACGTGGAAATCTACGGCATCAGCCGCGATTCCCTGCGCTCGCACGAAAGCTTCAAAGCCAAGCTGGAACTGCCATTCGAGCTCATTTCCGACCCGGACGAAGCCGTTTGCCTGCTGTTTAACGTCATGAAGATGAAACAGATGTATGGCAAGACGGTCCGAGGCGTCGAGCGCAGCACGTTTGTGATTGACGCCCAGGGCCGATTGGTGAAAGAATGGAGAGGCGTGAAGGTCGCAACTCACGTGGAAGAAGTGCTGGAATTCGTGGCGCGTCTGAATTGATCATCTGTTCTGATCGCATGCGCGTTGTCGGCTTCCAGCGAGCCTGGTTCAACCGCAGTTCAGTTCACGGTACCTATCGCCATTTTGAGTCAACGAAGCGCCTCCACCCACTCCGCCAGGCGGGCTTGCAGCCCGACTATGGCGTCCATGACCGGCCATGCTGCCGGCCTTCCGGCAGTTATTCGTCCTGTAGCATTGTTGTTCCCCCGCATCCACCCCATGAGAAGTGCCGCCAGAAGCTGGCTGCCCATGGGCGATTCATTCCAGAAATTTTTTGATTGAGATCCTGATGCCACTGCCAAAATTACCGAGCAAGCCAGCCACCATCCTGGCCACCCAAGATTACCCAACCGCAGGCGCAGCGCGCCCGGCCACCAAAACCCCGGCAGCCAAGAAAGTGGCTGCACCGATCATTGAAGCGGCGATCGCCGAAGTTGCCAAGCCGGTCCGCAATGCGGCCACGAAGATCAAGCAAGTGGCGGCCCTGATGGTCGCCAAGCCAGCACCTGCGCCAGCCGCCGCCGCGCCTGCGGCCGCACCTGCCGCCGTTGCCGCGCCTGCGGCGAAAGCCAAGCCTGCGGCAAAAGGCAAGGTCACGCCGATCAAGCCCGTCCAGCAAGCCGAGCAGCCACATCCGGCCAAGCACAAGCCTGTGGAAGTCCAGCTCAAGTCGTCCGCCAGCCGCGCCGCCGACCAGCGCGGCATCAGCAAGCTGTTCGTGCTCGACACGAACGTGCTGATGCACGATCCATCGTCGCTGTTCCGCTTCGAGGAACACGATGTGTACCTGCCGATGATGACCCTGGAAGAGCTGGACAACCACAAGAAGGGCATGACGGAAGTGGCGCGCAATGCACGCCAGGTTTCGCGCACCCTGGACGCCCTGATCAGCAACACGGACGACGACGCCATCGAACACGGCATCTTGCTGTCCAAGCTGGGCAACAAGGACGCCAAGGGCCGTCTGTTCTTCCAGACGCGTCTGCAAAGCGCCGACCTGCCGGCTGGTTTGCCAGTCGGCAAAGCCGACAACCAGATCCTCGCCGTCGTGCGTTCGCTGGAGTCGGAACAGGAAGGCCGCCCCGTCGTGCTGGTGTCGAAAGACATCAACATGCGCATCAAGGCGCGCGCCCTGGGCTTGCCGGCCGAAGATTACTTCAACGACCATGTGCTGGAAGACACGGACTTGCTGTACTCGGGCATCGTGCAATTGCCGGACGACTTCTGGAACAAGCACGGCAAGGACATGGAATCGTGGCAGGAAAGCAAGAACGGCTACAGCTCGACGTTCTACCGCGTCACGGGCCCGTTCATTCCATCCTTGCTGGTCAACCAGTTCATCTATCTGGAACCGAAAAACGGCGAAACGCCGTTCTATGGCCAGGTGAAACAGATCAACGGCAAGACGGCCGTGCTGCAAACCCTGCGCGACTTCAGCCACACCAAGAACAATGTGTGGGGCGTGACGGCGCGCAACCGCGAGCAGAATTTCGCGCTGAACTTGCTGATGAATCCGGAATGCGACTTCGTCACCCTGCTGGGCCAGGCCGGTACCGGCAAGACCCTGCTGGCCCTGGCCGCCGGCCTGGCGCAAGTGCTGGAAACCAAGCTCTACAATGAAATCATCGTCACCCGCGTGACGGTGCCCGTCGGCGAAGACATCGGTTTCCTGCCAGGCACGGAAGAAGAAAAGATGTCGCCATGGATGGGCGCCTTCGACGACAACCTGGAAGTGCTGAACAAGTCCGACTCCGATGGCGGCGAATGGGGCCGTGCGGCAACGCAAGACCTGATCCGCTCGCGCATCAAGATCAAATCGCTCAACTTCATGCGCGGCCGCACGTTTGTGAACAAGTTCCTCATCATCGATGAAGCACAGAACTTGACGCCAAAACAGGTCAAGACCCTGGTCACGCGCGCCGGTCCCGGCACGAAGATCCTGTGCCTGGGCAACATCGCGCAGATCGACACGCCGTACCTGACGGAAGGTTCGAGCGGCCTGACCTACGTGGTCGACCGCTTCAAGGGCTGGACCCACAGCGGCCACGTCACCCTGGCCCGCGGCGAGCGTTCGCGCCTGGCTGACCACGCCAGCGAAGTGCTGTAAGTTATTATCAGCGCGGCTTCAACGCCGCGTTCACGATCGAAAGCCCCGTCTGCAGCGATGCAGGCGGGGCTTTTTCATGTGCGCGACTTTTCCCTGCGGCATGGTCTAATACCGCTCTCTTTCCTCCAGGACACCGTATCCGATGCCTCCCGCCTTCCAGTTGCTGCTCTGCCTTATCCTTTTCATGCTGCTCCACATTTCCGTCATGGCCGCGTGCGCCCGCGCTGTGGGTATCACCGTGCGCAGCGTCAGCTACGGCGTGGGGCCCAGCTTGCTGAGCTGGGGCAAAGTGCGCGTCAAACTGCTGCCCGTGGCCGGCAATGTGGTACTGAAAGATACGCGTGAAGAAACCTTGCATGACGACGACTCCTGCCTGGACGCGTACAACTTCCAGCCGCTGTGGAAGCAGGTGCTGCTGCCATTGAGCGGCGTGGGGGTGCTGCTGGCCTTGTCGCTGGGCATCCTGGGAGCGCCAGGCTGGGACAGCTTCGTCGCCGCCTTCGGCCAAATCGTCCATGGCGCGCTGGCGCCGCTGTCGACGGCGCAGGAATTGCTGGGTGAAGGGGAAACGTTTGCCCGCACACACGGCTTTGCGCTGGTGTTCGCCCTGTTCTCATTGACACTGTGCGCCTTCAACCTGCTGCCGTTCGCCGGCTTGAACGGCGGACAGGCGCTGCTGGCCATCGCACGCGGCGGACGCGCTTTTGTGGCGTGGGAAGAAACGCTGACGAAATGGATGCTGTTGCCGGGGCTGGCGATCTTGCTGGCGTGGCTGGCGGCGTTCGGCTGGTATGGCTGGAAAACCATGGCAGCCCAGGCCGCTGGCGCTATTATTTTTTAGATACTTGTCGTATGCTCCCCCATCGTCTTGACGCCCCCCGGCAAAGGAGCTGGCATTTTCTCATTCGACACTTGCGGCAAACGCCTGGCCCTGTGGGCCATTCGCGCCTACCAGCGCTACCTGTCGCCATGGAAGGGGTTTTCCTGCGCTTACGGCGTGCTGACGGGGCGCGACAGCTGCTCCGCCTATGGCTACCGGGTGATTGAACGTCATGGCTTGCGCACGGGCCTGCCTTTGTTGCAACGCCGCTTGCGTGCCTGCGGCGAACGGCACCGCCAGCACCTCGCGCTACATCCGCAGGCACGGCGCAGTGCGCGCCGCCAGGCACAGGCGGGGTATTGCGATTGCGACGTGCCCATGGTCGACTGTGCCTGCGACTGCGCCGACGTGGCCAGTCTGGCTGATTGCTCCCGGCCGGGCCGGGGCAAGAACCCGACGTGGTTACGCAGCGACTATGCAGCCAGTGCCGCACTGAAACGGCAGCAGGAAGAACACCGCAAGAAGATACGGCAGGGACAGCCCCCGGAAAGGTGACATTTATGTCCATAAATGAAATATTCATTCATGAAATGAATAACGTCCATTATCACTGTGAATTGGCTGGAAACCAGTCGACGGCCTATACTCAAGCTGTCTCCCCTACATTGTTTCCCATGCACACCCTGCTCAGCCCGCACACACAGCGGGCTTTTTGTTCCCGGCAATTGCCATTCTGTCTTTCCCCCTTTACCGATCACCAGCCCCACACCGGGAGCACAGCATGATCGTGCGCGAGCGTCCTTCGGCGCTACGGCTGTTCCTCGTGGTGCGCGGCTCCGTCCTGCCGCGCATCCGCACCACGCTCATCGTCAACACCCTGATCGCCACCCTGGTCACCTGGTGCCACGGCACCCTGTTCGATCACAAGGTCATCCTCACGACCATCCCGTTTACCCTGATCGGCTTGCCGCTGGCCATCTTCCTGGGCTTTCGCAACACGGCCGCCTACGACCGCTACTGGGAAGCGCGCAAGCTGTGGGGCGAACTGGTGTTGCGCAGCCGTAATTTCTCGCGCCAGTGCCAGACCATGATCCGCAGCGATACGCCCGCCCACGCCCGGCTGGGGCTGGACGATGTGCGCGTGCGCATGATTTACCGCGCCATCGCCTTTTGCCACGCGCTGCGCCACCAGCTGCGCGACACGCGCGGACCGGACGACTTGCAGCCGCTGCTGCGCCCGGCCGAATGGGAAGCGGCTTGCCAGGCATCGAACCCGTCCGACTATCTGATGCTGCAGATGGGCCACGACCTGGCCGACTGCGTCCGGCAGGGGCGTATCGACAGCATCCTCACCGCACAGATCGATAACACGGTCTCGGCCATGGTAGCGGCGGGCGCCTCGTGCGAACGCATCCGCAGCACGCCGATTCCCTTTTCGTATTCGCTGCTGCTGCACCGCACGGCTTATCTGTACTGTTTCCTGCTGCCTTTCGGCCTCGTCGATTCGCTCGGTTTCATGACGCCGTTCGTCGTCGCCATCGTCGCCTACACCTTCTTTGGCCTCGATGCGCTGGGCGACGAGATCGAGGAACCGTTCGGCGAAGACGCCAACGATCTGCCGCTGTCCGCCATGTGCCGCGCCATCGAAATCAGCCTGCGCGAATCCGTGCAGGACGAGAATGTGCCGCCGCCCATGCAAGCTGACGATTTTCTGCTGAATTGATCCGTGCGCAGCTTTCCCCTTGACCTTACCATCGGGGGAAGGCTTACAGTGGGAACACTTAATCATTCAAGGAGTGCTTGCATGTATCAGTTACAAGTTGAAAACATGAGCTGCGGCCATTGCGTCGGCTCGGTCACGAAAGCGGTGCAAGGCGTCGATCCTGCCGCACAGGTGCAGATCGACCTGGCCAGCAAGCGCGTCACGGTGGAATCGCCCGCCGAACTGGGCGCCATCAGCGCCGCCATCATCGAGGCCGGTTACCCCGTCACCAGCGCGCAGTAACAGCAGTGCCATCAACGAGACAGCCGGCCTTCGCGCCGGCTGTTTCCGTTTACCCGTCCAGCTCAGGGTAGTGCCGGAAGATGCCTTCTTGATTGAAGGCAATCCATCCCGACTCCTGTTGATTCAACTCAGTGGCAACATGCTGTCGCTTCCGTGTCACCGGCCAGCCCCAGGCTTTGCAGGATGGGGCAATCGGGCTTGTCATCGCCATGGCACGATTGCGCCAGGTGGGCCAGGGTGTCGCGCATTTCCGTCAGTTCGGCGATCCGCTTGTTGAGCTCGGCGACGTGGGCCAGCGCGATGCCTTTTACGTCCGCGCTGGCGCGCTGGTCGTTTTGCCACAGCGACAGCAGTTCGCGGATCTGTTCCAGCGAAAAGCCCAGGCCCCGCCCGCGCTTGATAAAGCGCAGGGCGTGCAAATCGTTCGGCGTGTAGATGCGGTAACCGGCGTCGCTGCGCGCGCTAGGTTTGAGTAAGGTAATGCTTTCGTAGTAGCGTATCATTTTTGCCGATACGCCCGTTTCACTGGCTGCCTGGCCGATATTCATTTTTATTGCTCCTTGGTATGCGCGCTACCTGCATGACTGCGGGCTTTCCAGCGGCGCAGCAACAGGGCATTGCTGATCACGCTGACGGAACTGAAAGCCATCGCCGCGCCCGCCACCATGGGGTTGAGCAGGCCGAAGGCGGCCAGCGGAATGCCGATCATATTGTAGATAAATGCCCAGAACAGATTCTGCCGTATCTTGCTGTAGGTGCGGCGCGAGATATCGATGGCGTCCGCCACCAGGGCCGGATCGCCACGCATCAGCGTGATGCCGGCCGCATGCATGGCCACGTCCGTGCCCGTCGACATGGCGATGCCCACGTCGGCGGCCGCCAGTGCAGGCGCATCGTTGATGCCGTCGCCCACCATCGCCACCCTGGCACCGGCGCCTTTCAATGCGCTGATTTTAGCGGTTTTATCGGCCGGCAGCATTTTCGCCGCCACCGTGTCGATGCCCAGCAGCTTGCCGACGGCGTCGGCGCTGCCCTGGTTGTCTCCCGTCAACATCACCGTGCGGATGCCCAGGCTGTGCAGATGGGCAATGGCCGCCTGCGCATTCGGCTTGACCTGGTCACTGAAGGCAAACAAGCCCAGCAGTTCCGATCCCGAAGCCAGCCACGAAATCGTGTTGCCCGTGTTTTCCAGCGACAAGGCCTGTTCCGCCAGCGGCGCCATGTCCACGTTTAACTCCTGCATCAGGCGCGAGCTGCCTAGTTTCAACTCCAGGCCATCGACCTGGGCCGCCAGGCCGCGGCCCGGCAAGGCCGACAGGGCCGTCGCTGGCAAGGGTTCGATGTGGCGCACACTGGCCGCATCGAGCACGGCCGTAGCCAGGCTGTGCTCGCTGCCACGCTGGATGCTGGCCGCCAGTTGCAGCAGCCGTGCCTCGTCGATGCCATGCGCATGCAGGGCCGCCAGGGCAGGCTTGCCCACCGTCAGGGTGCCCGTCTTGTCGAATACGACGGTATTGACGGCGTGCGCCACTTCCAGCGCTTCCGCATCCTTGATCAAAATGCCGTAGCGGGCTGCCACGCCCGTGCCGGCCATGATGGCCGTCGGCGTGGCCAGGCCCAGCGCGCAGGGGCAGGCGATGACCAGCACGGCCACGGCATTGATGATGGCGTTTTCCAGCTCGCCGGTCGCCAACCACCAGCCCAGCATGGTCAGCAGCGCCAGCACCAGCACCACGGGAACAAAGATCGCGCTGACCTTGTCGACCAGATGCTGGATGGGCGCCTTGGCCGCCTGCGCGTCTTCCACCAGGCGGATGATGCGCGACAAGGTCGTCTCGCCACCCACGGCTTGCGTGCGTACCAGCAACAAACCATCGGCATTGATGGCGCCGCCCGTGACCTTGTCGCCCGGATGCTTATCGACCGGCAAGCTTTCACCCGTGATCAGCGACTCGTTGACCTGGCTGGCGCCTTCCACCACCACGCCATCGACAGCCACCCGTTCACCGGGGCGGATGACCACCAGGTCGCCCACTTGCACCTGCTCGACAGGCAAGTCGGTCTCGACGCCGTCGCGCCGCACGCGGGCCGATTCCGGACGCAACACTTGCAGCGCGCGGATGGCCGAGGCCGTCTGGCGCTTGGCGCGGCTTTCCAGCCATTTGCCCAGCAACACCAAGGTGATGACGACGGCTGACGCTTCGAAGTACAGGTGCGGCAAGATCTCGCCCGCCGTCAGCCATTGATAGACGGACAAGCCATATGCGGCGCTCGTGCCCAGCGCCACCAGCAGATCCATATTGCCGCTGCCGGCGCGCGCCGCCTTCCAGCCCGCCTTGTAGAAACGCGCGCCAAAGTAGAACTGCACGGGGGTCGCCAGCGCGAATTGCAGCCAGCCTGGCAGCATCAGGTGAATGCCTGCCCATTCCAGCAGCATGGGCAGCATCAATGGGAAGGCCAGCACGGCTGCAAACGCCACTTTCATGCCATCGCGGTTCGGTGCGGCGGTGGGCGCGCTGGCCTGGCTGGCGGCGGGCACCGTGGCGGCATAGCCGGCCTTGTCGATGGCGGCAATCAGGACGCCCGCATCAGCGTCGCCCGTCAACTTGACGCGCGCGCTTTCCGTGGCCAGGTTGACGCTGGCGGCCAGCACGCCCGGCACTTTCAGCAGGGCTTTTTCCACCCGGCCCACGCACGAGGCGCACGTCATGCCGGCGATGCTCAGGTCGATCTCGCGCTGCGCCACCGCATAGCCGGCCTTGTCCACGGCCGCCTGCAAGGTGGCCAGCGCAACGTTCTGGCTGGACGCCACCCTGGCCGTGTCGGTGGCCAGGTTGATGCTGGCGCTGGTCACGCCCGGCACGGCCGCCAGCGCCTTTTCAACGCGGGTGGCGCACGAGGCGCAGGTCATGCCTTCGACCGTGAACGATTGCAAATAAGGGGAAGCTGGCTGCATGGCGCGGATCCTGTAGACGAGAGATGATGTCTACAGGATCGTCCCTACCATGATGGGAAGGTCAAGCGAAACTTAGCGTACTTCGCAATCGACATTGTTCGACTTGCCCGGCGTGGTACTGCTGGCGGTCGGGACCCTGCTGGGATTGAACACCGGCGGCAGCGTAAACGGAATCCCCGGATTGGTCGGCAGCAGCACCGGTGGCTGCCTGAAACTTGGCGTGTAGCCGAACTGGCCGGCGGCAAAATCGAGCGTGCCGCCTGGATTGCTGACCACGATTTGTCCGGTGGTCACCGACGTGTACAGCCCTGGAGCAAGGGTCGGCCCTGCCGACGGCGCCGTTTTGGGTAGCGACGAGACTGGAGCCGCATAGCCACCGGCGCTGATATATTCGGCAGTAAAATATGTGCCCCGGATGCCGATGGTGGCGACCGGCGTTTTCAGGGAAAACTTTTCCTTGCTGCGCTTGCCCAGCAAGCCCGACAGCGAACGCAAGCCTCCCTTGAGCAGGTTGAACGAGGCCTGGTCACCGTCGGGCTGATCGGCCTGGTAAGCGAACTGCTCGACCACGAAGGTGGTGCCTGGCTTCAGAGTGATCTCGCTGTTGTCGATGAATTTCACCAGAGCATAGGTGTTTTTCTCCGTCACCAGCGTATCGCCAGCCTCCACCTCGGACTTGAGCGACAATATCTTGACCTTGCCGTCGGCCTTTTTCGCCATCATCGGCCCGCTCAACTGCGTCACCGTGCCCGCCACCTGGGCGAACGCATGCAGACTGATGCTCATCAGCACCAGCCACAGCATGGCGCCCGCCAGCATCGGCCTAGTTGCAATAGGTCTTCTTGATACTTTTTTGAAGTTCATCTGGTGCTTCCTTCGTCGTTTCTTTGGATGGGGCGGCCAGCAGCGGCGTGGCCACGTTGTTGGGCGTAGTGAGCTGGTTGAGCGGGTTGTATTGATCGCTAAACGCCGGCAAGGCATTGACGGCGCGGATGGTGGTGGCTGGCGGCACCACGGGCGTCACCACCGGCGCGGCCACCATCACCGAGGCCGGCACGATGACCCGGCCATTCGGCGCCAGCAGCGACACGGGCGCGCCGCGGCTGTTGATGCGCACGGTTTCGGCGGCGGTCAGGTCGCCGTTTTTCGCCAGCACATTGATAGCGCCCGTAGCCAGCACATCGAGCCTGGCAGCGCCGGCAAAGGTGACGCCGGTACCGGCCGTGACCGCGATGGCGCGCGCCGCATTGACGCGCGCGCCATCGCCGAAGGCCACGTCCGTGCTGGCCTCGATGGTGACGTCGTTGCCTTGGACGACGCCCTGCACATTGATGGGGCTGTGTGCGATCAGGCTCACGTTGCCGCTGGTAGTGGTGATGGCGTGGCTCTCGATGCCGCCCGTGCTTTCGATGCGCACGTCGCCGGAACCGGTAGACAGGCTACCCAGTACCAGCACGTCAGGCGCGCTGGTGCTGGTCAAGGCAATGCCACCGGCGCCGCTGTTGCCGGCGCTGAAGTTCTTGACACGGTTACCAGCGTCGTTCAGCACGGTACCGGTTTGCGATTGCGTGGCCAGGCTGCCGGCAACCACGGCGCCGCTCTGGCTGATGGCGCCGGCGCCAGCGTTCAGGCTGATGGCATTGGCGGTCAAGGCCGCGAAACGCAGGTCGCCGGCGGCCTGGGTCACGGCCAGGTTGCCGCCGATATGGATGGCGCCGGCGCTCTGGCTGAAGCTGTTGCTGACCGTAACATTGCCCAGGCCGCCCAGCAAGCCGCCGGTCTGCGCAAAGTTGGCCACCGTCAGCGCATTATTGACCAGCAGGCTGCCACCGGTGAGGTTCAGGCCGCCGCGCAAAATCACGCTATCAAGCACGGTGTCGCCGGCCGCCGCCGTGTACACCACGTTGCCGGTGCTGGCCGCGAAATCGGCCGCCAGCACATTGGCGCCGCTTGGCGCCACGCCGCCTTCCCAGTTGGCGGCATCGCTCCACAAGCCACCGGCCGCACCTATCCAGGTCGACAGGGCGCGCTGGGCAATGCTGGCCTGGGCCACGCCGCCGGTCGAGGTCAAAGCGTAGTTGCCGGCATCCGCGCCCGACAGGCCAAAACCGCTGACATTGACCGTCTTGCCGCGGCCAAAGTTGCGGTCGGCGAACGTGCCGCTGCCGCCCGCCAGGCTGACGGCATCCTGGCCGATCACGCCCGCCACGGTGCCGCTGACATTGGCCACTTGCGTGCCGTCATACACCTTGTCGCTGGCGCTGACGCTGGCCAGGGTCAATGCCGCGCGGGTAATGGTGGCCGTGGTCTCGCCACTCGTGTTGGCCAGGCGGTAGTTGCCAGCATCGTTACCGGACAGGCCGGCATTCTGTACCGTTATCATCTTGCCGCTGCCGGCATTCTTGTCGGCAAACGCCGCGCTGGCCGATGCGCTCAGCAGATCGCCGGCGATGCGGTCGTCGCTGATCGCCACCTGCGCGCCGGTTACGCCGTCATACACCTTGTCGACCCCCGTATAGCCCAGGTTCAGTGCACGCTGCGCGATGCTGGCCATTGCCGTGCCACCGGTCGTGCCCAAGATGTAATTGCCTGCGTCAAGGCCGGACAGGCTGGCATTTTGCACCGTCACGACTTTGTTGCTGCCGGCATTCTTGTCAACGAATGCGCCGCTGGCCGTTGCCGTCAGTACGTCGTTGGCGATACGGTTGTCGGTAATCGTCAATGACGCGGCGGTGTTGCCGTCGTAGGTCTTGCCTGCGGCCGCAAAGCCCAGCGCCAGTTCGCGCTGGGTAATGGCGGCGCTGGCGGCGCCGGTGGTCGAGGTGAGCACATAGTTGGTGGCATCCGCACCGGACAGGCTGGCATTTTGCACCGTCACGACTTTGTTGCTGCCGGCATTCTTGTCGGCAAATGCGCCGCTGGCCGTTGCCATCAGCACGTCGTTGGCGATACGGTTGTCGGTAATCGTCAATGACGCGGCGGTGTTGCCGTCGTAGGTCTTGCCTGCGGCCGCAAAGCCCAGCGCCAGTTCGCGCTGGGTAATGGCGGCGCTGGTGGCGCCGGTGGTCGAGGTGAGCACATAGTTGGCGGCATCGGTACCGGACAGGCTGGCGTTTTGCACGGCAACCACTTTGTTGGCACCCGCATTCTTGTCAACGAATGCGCCGCTGGCCGTTGCCGTCAGCACGTCGTTGGCGATACGATTATCGGTAATCGTCAATGACGCGGCGGTGTTGCCGTCGTAGGTCTTGCCCGCTGCCGCAAAGCCCAGCGCCAGTTCGCGCTGGGTAATCGTGGCGCTGGCGGCGCCGGTGGTCGAGGTGAGCACATAGTTGGCGGCATCAAGGCCGGACAGGCTGGCGTTGCGCACCGTCACGGCTTTGTTGCTGCCGGCATTCTTGTCAGCGAATGCGCCGCTGGCCGTTGCCGTCAGCACGTCGTTGGCGCTACGGTTGTCGCTAATCGTCAACGACGCGGCGGTGTTGCCGTCGTAAGTCTTGCCCGCTGCCGCAAAGCCCAGCGCCAGTTCGCGCTGGGTAATGGCGGCGCTGGTGGCGCCGGTGGTCGAGGTGAGCACATAGTTGGCGGCATCGGTACCGGACAGGCTGGCGTTTTGCACGGCAACCACTTTGTTGGCACCCGCATTCTTGTCAACGAATGCGCCGCTGGCCGTTGCCGTCAGCACGTCGTTGGCGATACGATTATCGGTAATCGTCAATGACGCGGAGGTGTTGCCGTCGTAGGTCTTGCCCGCTGCCGCAAAGCCCAGCGCCAGTTCGCGCTGGGTAATCGTGGCGCTGGCGGCGCCGGTGGTCGAGGTGAGCACATAGTTGGCGGCATCAAGGCCGGACAGGCTGGCGTTGCGCACCGTCACGGCTTTGTTGCTGCCGGCATTCTTGTCAGCGAATGCGCCGATGGCCGTTGCCGTCAGCACGTCGTTGGCGATACGATTATCGGTAATCGTCAATGACGCGGCGGTGTTGCCGTCGTAGGTCTTGCCCGCTGCCGCAAAACCCAGCGCCAGTTCGCGCTGGGCAATGGCGGCGCTGGTGGCGCCGGTGGTCGAGGTGAG
The DNA here is from genome assembly GCF_002813325.1 of Janthinobacterium sp. 64. NCBI lineage: Bacteria > Pseudomonadati > Pseudomonadota > Betaproteobacteria > Burkholderiales > Oxalobacteraceae > Janthinobacterium > Janthinobacterium sp. 64. The sequence continues at coordinate 2,171,057 of NZ_PHUG01000001.1, forward strand.
CACATAGTTGGTGGCATCCGCACCGGACAGGCTGGCATTTTGCACTGTCACGACTTTGTTGCTGCCGGCATTCTTGTCGGCAAATGCGCCGCTGGCCGTTGCCGTCAGCACGTCGTTGGCGATACGATTATCGTTGATGGCGAGCGTGGCTGCGGTATTGCCGTCGTAGGTCTTGCCTGCGGCCGCAAAGCCCAGCGCCAGTTCGCGCTGGGTAATGGCGGCGCTGGTGGCGCCGGTGGTCGAGGTGAGCACATAGTTGGCCGCATCAAGGCCGGACAGGCTGGCGTTGTGTACCGTCACGACTTTGTTGCTGCCGGCATTCTTGTCAACGAATGCGCCGCTGGCCGTTGCCGTCAGCACGTCGTTGGCGATACGGTTGTCGGTAATCGTCAATGACGCGGCGGTGTTGCCGTCGTAGGTCTTGCCTGCGGCCGCAAAGCCCAGCGCCAGTTCGCGCTGGGTAATCGTGGCGCTGGCGGCGCCGGTGGTCGAGGTGAGCACATAGTTGGCCGCATCGGTACCGGACAGGCTGGCGTTTTGCACCGTCACGATTTTGTTGGCACCAGCATTCTTGTCGGCAAATGCGCCGCTGGCCGTTGCCGTCAGCACGTCGTTGGCGATACGATTATCGGTGATGGCGAGCGTGGCTGCGGTATTGCCGTCATAGGTCTTGCCCGCTGCCGCAAAGCCCAGCGCCAGTTCGCGCTGGGTAATCGTGGCGCTGGCGGCGCCGGTGGTCGAGGTGAGCACATAGTTGGCCGCATCGGTACCGGACAGGCTGGCGTTTTGCACCGTCACGACTTTGTTGCTGCCGGCATTCTTGTCAACGAATGCGCCGCTGGCCGTTGCCGTCAGCACGTCGTTGGCGATACGGTTGTCGGTGACCGTCACGACCGCTGCCGTGCCACCATCGTAGACTTTATTGGCGCTGGCAAAGGCCAGGTTCAAGGTACGTTGCGTGATCTCGGCCGTGCCGCTGGCGGTTTCTGCCAGGCTGTAGTTGCCCAGGTCGTTGCCATTCAAGGCCAGGCCGCTGAGAGTGACCGCCTTGGCGTTGCCCGCGTTCTTGTCGACGAACTGCGCGCTGCCGGTCACGCCCACGGTATCGCCGCTGACCATGTTGCCCAGGCTGAGGGTCGCGTTGGCAAAGCCGAGCTGGCCGTCATACACCTTGCTGCCGCTTAAAATAACGCTGAGGGCGCGCGGCGTGATGGCCACGGTGGTGGTACCGGCATAGCTGATATCGTATTGGGTCGACCACAGGCCGCCCAGCGCATAGTTGCCGACATTGCGCGCGTCGCCGTAACTGGCGGTGCCGCTGACGGCCAGGTCGCCATTGATCAAGCCGGAATAACTGAGCGGACCGACGCCGGCCACCTGGCCATCATAGACCCGGCTGGCGGCGCCGCCGGCGGTCACCGTCACCGACGTCAGGAAGGCCTTCAACAGCGGCGTGGTATGGCCTTCGTAGATGCGCCAGATGGCATTGTCGCCAAAATTGAAGCCGCCGAAGCTGCTTTGCTTCTGCATGTCTGCCGTGCTGCGCCCGGCGGAGCCGCCCTGGTCGAAAGAGGTGCCAGCGCTTTGCGCATCGAAATAGGCCGGCCCCACGATCGCGCCCGAATCTGCGCGTCCGACCACTGCGCCCACCGTGCCCGGCGCAAAACCGCTGCCCGATACGGCGCCTGAGAAATACAGGCGGCGGGCGCTGCTGCCCGCCACGCTCCAGCCAATCACACCACCCAGATTCTGCTGGCTCGCCGCGCTATCGGCGGACAAGCCGATGGCACCGGTCGCATAGACGTCTTCGATAGCGCCGCCATTGCGTCCGACCAGGCCGCCGACACTGGCGCCGCCGCCCACGGCACCGGTGGCATACGCTTGCGAGATGGTGCCATCGTTATTGCCCACCAGGCCGCCGACCCGTTCGCCGGAAGCCGTGACGGTGCCACTGGCGCGCGCCACGGTAATCGTGCCGCCGCTGTTGTTGTCGCCCACCAGGCCACCGACATTATTGTTGCCGCTGACGGCCATGCTGCTGCTCACGTTGCTGATCGTGGCGCCGCCATTGTTGCCCACCACGGCGCCCACGTTATTACCACCAGTCACGCTGCCGCCCAGCATGGACAGGTTGCGGATGGCGCCGCCCTGCGTTCTGGCAAACAGGCCGGTGCCAACAGAAGACGGGTTGGCGCCGCCGTTGATGGTCAGGCCGCTGATGCTGTGATTGCCGCCGTCGAAAATGCCCGCATAGGCCAACCCGTCGCCACTGAACAGCGACGCGAAACCGGTGCGCCCGTTGCCCAGGTTCCAGTTGGCCGTGCCGCTGGCGTCGATGTTGGCCACCAGGGCGTAGTTCTTGTCGTAGCCTTGGGTGCCGATGCCTTGCAGGCCGTACACATCGGCGATCCGGTACGGCGTCGCTGCCTCGCCATTGCCCCCCTTTACGCGCAGGAAAGTGCCTTTGTTGATCGTAAAGCTGTGGGCCGTGAATGCGGGCAAACTGGCATTGTTCTGTACCCAGTTGCCGCCGTCGAGCACGAACGCGCCACCGACGTTGACGATGCCATAGGCGTTGACGAGCCAGTCCGGTCCGGAGGTACCGGCCCCGATCGTCAGGTCCTTCCCGACAGCTAGCGCACCGTTCAGGTTGATATTGCCGGCGGTGCGCAGTTCCAGCAGGTTCAGCTTGCTCGATGCGCGCAGGTCCAGCGCACCCTGCAGGTTCAGCGTACCCGCATAGTCGCTGCCGCCGATGGCGATGGTCGGCGCGCTGATGGTTTTCAGTTCGCTGTCGCTCAGGCCCAGGCTGTCGGCGCTGTCCTCCCCTGCGCTGCCAATCTCGATGCTGCCGTCGTTGCTGCGGCGCTTCAGGCTGACCGTCCCGGTCCCGGTCCCGGAACCGGCGCCGGCGGCGATCGATTGCGCCGCGCCACCCAGGCTCATGTTATCGGCCACCAGATTGACCGCGGCCTCGGCCGACAGGCCGCCGCCGCTGGCGACAATCACGTCGGCGGCCGTCACCTTGAGCGCGCTGCCCGCCTGGCGCATGGCCAGCTTGTTCAAAGCGGTCAGGGTGCCGCCGGTTTCCAGGTTCAGGGCCGCGATGCCGCCCGTCGACTCGAGGTTGACCGGACCGCTGATGGTGATATTGCCGGAACTGGCGTCGCCGATATTGATGGTGCCGGCGGCAGCGCGGTTGAGCTCGTCGTTCGTCAAGGCCAGCGCCGTATCCGATTGGCTGCCAAGCTCGATCTGGCGGCCATCACTCAGCGGCTTGAAGGTGAGCGCGGCCTGGCTGCCGGGTCCGCCGAAATTGAGGTTGCCGGAAAAATGGATATTGTCCGCCTCCAGCAGCACCGTCTGTCCGGACACGCCGCTGCCAGCCAATTGATCGCCGGAGGCTTGCAGGTCGATGGCACCGCCCGCCAGGTTGCTTTTCAAAATCAGCTTGCCGTTGCCGACATTGACCGTGCCGGCACCGGTGCTGAAAATGCTGGCGCCCGACAGCGCCACGGTTCCGCTGCTGGTGCTGATCGCCGCGTTGAGGTAGACATTGGCGCCGGTGCCGTTGGCCTGGTTGCTGATCGCGTCGTTGGCCCTCAGCGTCACATCGCCGCGCTGGGTGCTGATCGGCGCATACACATAAATGTTTTCGCCGGCGATGGCGACCAGTCCGGCGTCGTCGAGCATGTTGATGCCGGCGTTGAAACTGATGCTGTGCGTTGCCTGCAAGGTGACAGTGCTGCTGGCGCTGGAGATCGTGTCGGCGCCGATGGTGGTGCCGGACGCCTCGTCGGAAAATTCGTCGAAATCTTCCAATTGGCCTTGGTAGCCGCTGACCACCTCGATATCGTAAGGGTCGAGCAGCCAGTTGCCGCGCTTGCCACGGCGCGCACTGGTGTCGACGCGGATGCCGTCGACGGCCAGGTAATGGCCCGACGTTTCCACCAGGCCGCCATTGCCCGAGGCCGCGCCGCCGCGCGCCGAAATGCTGCCGAACACGCGCGCCGTTTCATTGCCCCAGACGATGACTTTGCCGCCGTCGCCGCTTTGAATGGCGTCGGCGGCGATGGTGGCGTCCTTGCCGACGGCCACCTGGCGCGCATTGACGATCGCCGGGTTTTTGCCCTGGTAGTCGCCGCCCAGCAGCACCGTGCCGCCGCCCGTGGCGCCGCTGGCGTCGGCTCTGGCGTTGCCTTGCATGCCGACCTGGTCGCCCAGCACGGTAATCTCGCCGCCCTTGCCCACGGCGCTGGTGGCGCTGGTGATGCTGCCGTTTTCCAGCAACGCCTTGCCGCTGGCTTTCAACACGATCTTGCCATTCTCGCCGAGCATCGCGCTATTGGCGTTGAGCACGCCACGCTGGTTCAGCAGCGCGCCGGCCATGCCGATGCGCCCGCCCTGCGCCACGATCTGGCCCACATTGATGGCCTGGTCCGCGGGGGCCGACAGCACCACGCGCAAGTCGGGGTTGGCAGCGTCGGCCAGTTGCACGCTGTGGCCGGCGGCCAGCAGCACGTCGCCGTTCGGCGCGGTGATGATGCCGCTGTTTTCCACGTTCGGCGCGATCAGCAGAATCTGCCCGCCGCTGCCGGCATGGATGGTTCCTTGGTTGATGACGGCGCCGGCCTGCTCGCCGGCCTTGAAATGCATTTTACCGGCCAGGAAATCCTGGTTCGACAGCGCCAGGCTGGACGCCACCAGGCCCGCCACGTCGACCCTCGCATCGCGGCCGAACAGCACGCCGTTCGGATTGATCAGGAAGACCTTGCCGTTCGATTGCAGCGAGCCGAGGATCTTGCTGGGGTCTTGTCCCGTGATGCGGTTAAGCACGCTGCTGCCGGCATTTTGCTGGAGAAAGCGCGTGATTTCGCCCGGATTGACGGAAAAGCTCTGCCAGTTGATGATGGTATTGGGCGTGTTGGTGATCGTAAACAGATTGCCCTGCTGGTTGAACGTGGCCTGGCCATGCACCACTTGCGGCAAGACCGGATTGGCGTGGGCGGCGTTGAAACAGGCGGCAATCACGAGCGCCAGCGCGGTGCGGCGCAGCGGCGGCTCGACAGGGCCGCCAGCAGGCACGCTGCGCAGTGGTTTTTGTTTGGTCATGGTGTTTTATCCTTGGAACTCAGTACATCAGTACGACAGCGCAACTCTGAAATGCAGGCGGTTGGCGTCGCGGCGCCCCGTCTGGCCGGGGTTGACCACATGTGCATAGTCCAGTTGCAGGTTGGCGTAGCGGTTCAGCAGGATGCGCAGGCCCAGGCCTGCCGAGCCGATCGCCATGCTGTCGATTTCGCCGGGCAAGCCATGATTGCGGCGCACCCAGCCCGTGTCATAAAACGCCAGCGCGCGGCACTGGTAGCCGCCATCGCCGCACCAGTTCGGCGTGTACAGTTCCAGATTCAGGTTGGCGCCGGAATCGTTCGCCACTTCGCGTTCCAGGAAGCCGCGCACCGTGGCCGCGCCACCGACGCCGAACTGCTCGCCCGGCACCAGCGCATCGGGCGTGTACTGGCCGTTGAACAACGCGCGCCATTGCCAGTCGTTGTCCAGCACCTGGGCATGACTGGCGCTCAGGCGCAAGGTGCTGTAGCCGGCCTTGGCGCCGAAACGTGCCAGCGTAAAATCGTGCTGACTGCCATTCTTGCCGCCGGGAATATTGCGCGCCAGGGTCAGGCCCACGCTGGTCTCGCCACGTGGCAAGCTCCAGGCGCCGATATAGGCGATGCTGACGGGGTGCACCGTCACGTTGGTGCCCAGCTCCATGCCGAAGAACTGCAGGCTGTTGCGATAGGCCTTGAAGTCCAGGCCATACACCAGCTTGGGCTCATAGTTGTCGCGCTTGCCGAAGTTCTGGTTGTAGCGCGCGCCGGCAGTGGTGCCGCGGCCGCTGACGGCCAGATCAAAAATACCGGCCGCGACGCTGCCCGAATCGACGTTCGAATAACTGGCAAAAAAGTCCAGCGAGTCGCCCAGCGCATACAGCGGCACGTGGTAGCCGAGGCCGTACACAGCGACCTGGCTGGCGTGTTCGAGCGAGGTGGTGTATTGCAGGCTAGCCACATGATCGCGGCCCCACAGGTTGGCATGCTGCAGCACCACGCTGGCGTGGGTCTTGCCGGAGTCCTTGCTGCCGGTATTGTCGAGGTTGAGCGTGGCTTTCCAGGCGCGTTCGTCCGCCACCGCGATGCTGGCGTCGACCGTGCCGTCGGCCTCGCCGGTAGCCAGCTTGACCTCCATCTTGCGGGCCGGATTTTCATTGGCCAGCTTCAGGCTTTGCCCCAGGGCCGGCATGTTCGGCGTCTGCCCTTCGACCAGGGTGGGCAGCGCGCGGCGCACGTTGGCATCGTCGAATTCCTGGTTGCCGGTGATGGCCACCTTGCCAATTTGCGTCTGCACCACTTCCAGGCGCACGGCGCCATGCGCCAGTTCCTGTTCCGGCAAGGCCACCTGCACCAGGGTGTAGCCGCGCGCGCGGTAGGCGTTTTCCAGCGCCTCGACGGCTTGCTGGATGGCGCCAAAGTCGCGCTGCTGGCCGGCGAACGGCGCCACCAGCGATTGCACCAGTTGCGGCCCCAGCAAGGTGTCGCCGCTGACCTCGTAGCTGGCGATATCAAACAGCGGGACGGCACTGTCGGCGGCGGGGGTTTGGGCGTTTGCGCATGCCGCGCAGAACAACAGCGCGGAACCTGCAAGCAGGCGCACCAGACGATAATTCATGTGTGAAAGTTCTTGTGGTTGCATGGCCAGCCAGACGCGGCTGGACCATCAATTAATTAAAAGCAAAGTTTAGACGGATTTTGATTTCCAGTCAGAAATTTTTCTGCCGGCGATGGTTACTTTGTCTGGAAATTGGTCACACCATCCCAGTCCTCGCCAGGCGGCGTTGCGCGATACTGGCGCAGGCGTCCGGCGTACAGCCGGCGCAGCCCATCGTCTGGCAGTTCCGCCAAGATTGCCTCTGCGCCATCCCAGTCGAGCGCACGCAACAGTTCCAGCACGCGCGACCAACGCGCCAGCAGCGCCAGTTCGCCGGCGTCGACGTCTGCCAGCAAGCAGCGCGGCTCGAAAATGGCCACCGGTTCAGTCTTGCCCTTGACCCGCACGCGGTCCAGTTCGCGGTAGGCGAATTGCGGCGCCTGCGCACGCGTGAATTCGCTCACGGCGATGCCCACGCCATACACCTTGGTCATGCCTTCCAGGCGCGCGCCCAGGTTGACGGCGTCGCCCATCACGGTATAGGCGCGGCGGATGCGCGAGCCCATGTCGCCCACATGCATCAGGCCACTGTTGAGGCCTATGCCGATCTGCAACGGCGGCCAGCCGCGCGCCTGGAATTGCTGGTTCAACCGACCGGCGCTGCGCTGCATCAGCAGGGCGCTGGCCACGGCACGGCCCGCATGGTCGGGAAACGCCACCGGTGCGCCCCAGAACGCCATCACGGCGTCGCCGATATATTTGTCCAGCGTGCCGCCGTGGCTGTCGCGGATGTCTTCCGACATGGCCGTCAGGTACAGGTTGATATATTCGCGCAACTGCTGCGGCGTCATCTGTTCCGAAATGGCCGTAAAGCCGCGCACGTCGGCAAACAGCACCGTCAGCTCGCGGCTTTCGCCATCCATGCTGTAGCGGTCGGGATTGTCGGCCATCTGTGCCACCAGTTCCGGCGCCACGTACTGGCCGAAGCGCGACACCAGCGCCCTGCCCTTGCGCACTTCGAAAAAATAGCCCCACGCCAGATTGGTGACGAACAGCGCCGCAATCAACAGCAGCAACACGGCAACATCGAGCGCCGCGTCGAAGTAGTGATACAAGCACCAGTTCAGGCCCAGCGCGCCGGCCAGCGCCGCGCCGGCCAGCAACACGGCCGCCGCCGGCGCGGCCAGCGCCAGTGCGCCGCCGAGCAGCAAACCCGCCAGCACCACCTGGCCGAACTCGATCGCCAGCGCATAGTCGGGGCGCGACTTGAACTGGCCGTCAAGGATGGATTTGATCAGGTTGGCGTGCACTTCCACACCGGGAAACTCGGCATTGACGGGCGTGGCGCGAATATCGTTCAGGCCGGCGGCTGTGGTGCCCACCAGCACGATGGCGCCGTGCAGCACGTCCGCCGGCACCGCCCCCATCAACACGTCGGCCGCCGACACATAGCGGAAGGCGCCGCCGTCCGGGCCGCCCTTGCCGCGAAACTCGATGGTGGTGGTCAGGCCTTCGCCGACCGGGATATCGAGGCGTCCGCGCGGCGTGAATACGGCGATGCGGTCCAGGCCGCCGTGCTCGCGCTCGGCCTCGGACAACTTGTCGGCGGTCTGGCCGAACACGGGTGCGATCGCGCGCGCCTTCAGGTACACGCTGGCCGTGGCCAGCGACAGCGACGGGTAATACGCGTCGCCGATGCGCGCAAGCAGGGTCGATGAGCGCAGCACGCCGTCGCTGTCGGTCAGGGCCGTAAAGATGCCGGCCCCTTGCGCCGCCTGTTGCAGCTGCGCCAGGTTGGCGGCATAGCCGGGCGACGTAAACGCCGTCACCGTGCGCCCGTTCAGATCAAGCACGGTGAACGCCGGCTTGGGCAGCATGCCTTTCTTTTGCCGGTCCGACACGCTATAGCCGAGCACCACCGGCTGGCCGCGCATCGCCTCGGCAAACAGGGCGTCGTAATCCATCCGCGGTTTCAGGCGTTCCAGCTGGGCGCTCAAGCCCGGCACGCCGGCCAGTTCTCCCTTGGCCAGGCCGGCCAGCACGCCATAGCCGGAACTGCTGTCGGGTTCGGGAAACGAGATATCGAAGCCGAGCGCGGCCACGCCATAGTGGCGCGTCAATTGCGTCACCAGCCGCGCCTGCACGTCGCGGCCCCAGGGATAGCGGCCGATCCGGTTCAGGCTTTTTTCATCGATATCGACGATCACGATGCGCTTGTCGAGCTGCGGCGCCTCGGCACGCATGCGCATGTCGCCCAGCATGGCGTCCAGCCGGCCCAAGGTATCGGCGCCGAACAGACCGATGCTGGCGCAGGCGGCCAGCAGCGTCAACAGCGCGCCCAGCAGCAGCCGCACGCCATGCTTTTTCATGACAGCAAGCCAGCGCATCAGGGCACGTAACCGGGAATGGCCGCCTCGTCGACGGCATCGATCTGTTCGGGATGCATGTGCTGCCGGGCAAACGCCAGGTACACCTTGCTGCGAATAAAGACATCGAACAGGTCGGGATCGATATGGCCGTTCAGGCTGAAGTGGCCCAGGATGCGCAGCGACTCGGACAGCGACTTGCCCTTTTTATAGGGACGGTCGCGCGCCGTCAGCGCCTCGAAAATATCGGCGATCGCCATCAGCCGCGCCGGCACCGACATCTGCTCGCGCGTCAGCCCGCGCGGATAACCGTTGCCATCCATGCGTTCATGGTGGCCGCCCGCGTATTCGGGCACCTTTTGCAAATGCTTGGGCCACGGCAATGCTTCGAGCATGCGGATCGACACCGAAATATGGTTGTTGATGATCTTGCGCTCGGCATCGGTCAGGGTGCCGAAACGGATCGTCAGATTCTCCAGCTCATTGGCGTCAAGGAAATCGCGCTCGACACCGTCGGGGCCGGTCCAGCGCCGCGCCGCGATCGTGCGCACCCGTGCCTGGTCGGCCGGCGACATGCCTTCGCCGCCGATATTGACATGGCGTAAAAAGTCGCGCTCTTCGCGCAGCACCATTTGCTGCTGCTGCATTGCTTGCGCGATCTCCTGCTGGCGTTCGGGAGCCGCCAGCTGTTCTTTTAATGCGCTAATTTCCACGTCGCGCAGCAGTACTTCGAAGCGCGTGTCGACCAGGTGGATGCGGTCATGGATGGTTTCCAGCTTGGTGGCCTTGTCGACCACATGCACCGGAGTGGTGATCTTGCCGCAATCGTGCAAGAGGCCAGCCAGCCACAGCTGCTTGCGTTCGTTTTCGCTCAGCTGGAAAGCAGCCATCGGCCCCGTATCGACCGCATGCACGGCGTCGGCCAGCATCATGGTCAGTTTCGGCACGAACTGGCAATGGCGGCCCGTGTACGGCGACTTTTCATCGATGCCGATATTGATCAGGTTGACCAAGGACTCCAGCAACTGTTCCAGCTGGCGCAGCAGCAATTGATTGGTCAGCGCCACTGCAGCCTGCGCCGCCAGCGCCTCGATAAAGCGCTGGTCGGTGGCGGAAAACGCCTGCACCGCGCCGGTCGCGCGATCCTGGGCATTGATCAATTGCAGTACGCCGATCAGCTCACCTTCATGATCGCTCATCGGCACCGTCAGGAAGGAAGTGGAACGGTAGCCATAATGGTCGTCAAAGGCACGCATGCCCGAGAAATTGAATTCGCCCGACTGGTAGACATCGTCGATATTGACCGACACGCGGCGATGCGCGGCGTACGCCGCCACCGATGCCAGGTTGGGTGCGCCGTCTTCCAGCCACAGCGCCACGCCCGGCACGCCGACCGCCACGCCGGCGCTGGCGCCCTGGCGCAGCCCCAGGCTGTCGTTGATGCTGATATGAAATTCCAGGCTGCGCCCATCGGCGCCGGGACGGTACAAGGTGCCGCCGTCGGCGCCCGTCATGTCCTTGGCGACCAGCACGATGCGTTCGAGCAGGGGCGTGATATCGCCGCCGTGCAGCATGCCTGCCGCCGCGCCACGGCCCAGTTCGACGCTCAGTTCAGTCAGCTGGTCGAGCCGCTGGGCGATTTGCTCGGGGAGCAGCTGGAGCATGATGGTGGACTGGGGAAGTGGCAACAACCGCAAGTGTACCGTTGCCAGCTGCCGGCTGTACATTACAAAAAGGCAACAACCGAAAAAAGATTTCCGAAACGCAACAACTATTAAAAATGCCGTTTCTTGCCCTACAATTAGAATAGAATCAACAATCGTTACACTATAACAAGGCAGTGATGAAATTCACCTTCAGGGGCGTGCGCGGTTCGATCCCCTCGCCCGGTCCGCACACGGTGCGCTACGGCGGCAACACGACCTGCATCGAAGTGCGCACGGCCAGCGGCGCCCTGCTGGTACTCGATGGCGGCAGCGGCCTCTTTGCCCTGGCCCGCGCACTGCCGCCAGGCCCCGCCACGGCCCACATCCTGATCACCCACAGCCACTGGGACCATATCCACGGCCTGCCCATGTTCGCCCCGCTGTTCATCCGCGGCAGCCGCGTGCGCCTGTATGGCGCGGCGGACGCGGCCGGCAATGGCATCGAACACGTGATGGCCACGCAGTTGCAGAACAATTATTTTCCCGTCAGCGAAGCGGCCATGGCGGCCGAGATCGACTACCGCACCCTGGCCGTCGGCGAGCGCGCGGAAGTGGCCGATGCGGTGGTGACGAATGCCAAAATGAACCATCCGGTGATCAACCTCGGCTACCGCATCGAGTCCGGCGGCGCCTCGCTGTTTTTCAGCGGTGACCATGAACCGTTCGACAACCCGCATGCCAGCGGTTCGCCCGCCCATTCCGCCTGCCAGGCCATGATCGCGCAGCGCCAGGCCGCCATCGACCAGACCATTGCCGGCGTCGACGCGCTGATCATGGACTGCTCGTACACGCGCGACGAATACGAAGCCAAGCGCGGCTGGGGCCACGGCACCTTCGACGGCGCGTTTGAACTGGCCCTGCGCTGCGGCGCCAAACGACTGTATTGCACCCACCATGAACCGGGCCGCAGCGACGATCAACTGGAAGCGGCTTTTGCCGACGTGATGGCGCGCTTTGCCGTGCGGCTGGGGGCGTTGCAGGTGTTCCTGGCGGCCGAGGGCATGACCGTCGAGCTGGGCTAAGGCTGTGTATATAGACTAGCGAACGGTGAAGCCACGCAGCATGAAGCGAACAAGAGCGGCCAGTCATTCTCGACCACCAGACAGATAAAAAAAGGGAGCCTGAACGGCTCCCTTTTCAATCGCGACGGTACTTCATCACATGATATGGTGGCCGATCCACCAGGCCACTGCCGCAACGAACGCGGAAGCGGGAATCGTGAAGATCCAGGCCCAGACGATGTTGCCCGCGACGCCCCAGCGCACGGCCGACATTTTTTGCGACGAGCCGACGCCGACGATGGCGCCCGTGATGGTGTGCGTGGTCGACACGGGAATGCCCAGCGCCGTCGAGACGAACAGGGTGATGGCACCGCCCGTTTCGGCGCAGAAGCCGCCGACGGGTTTCAACTTGGTGATCTTCTGGCCCATGGTCTTGACGATGCGCCAGCCGCCGAACAGCGTACCGAAGCTGATGGCCGTGTAGCACGAGATGATGACCCACAGCGGCGGCATCGCATCGGCTGCGTTCGAGTAGCCGGCGGCGATCAGCAGCATCCAGATGATGCCGATGGTCTTTTGCGCATCGTTGCCGCCGTGGCCCAGGCTGTAGGCGGCTGCCGATGCCAGTTGCAAACGGCGGAACCACTTGTCGACCTTGCGCGGCGTCGAGCGGACAAAAATCCACGACACCAGCAGCATCATGATCGAACCGAACACGAAACCCAGCACCGGAGCGATGACGATGAAGGCGACGGTTTTCCACAGGCCGGCCGCGACCAGCGCGCCCGTGCCCGACTTGGCGACGGCGGCGCCCACCAGGCCGCCGATCAGGGCGTGCGAGGACGACGATGGAATGCCGTAGTACCAGGTAAACAAATTCCAGAAGATGGCGCCCATCAGCGCGCCGAAGATCACGTACTGGTCGATCACTGTCGGGTCAATGGTTCCTTTTCCCACCGTGGCGGCCACGGTCAGCTGGTGGAACACGAAGATGGCGACGAAGTTGAACGTGGCAGCCATGGCAACGGCGGTCTGCGGTTTCAATACGCCCGTCGAGACCACCGTGGCGATCGCGTTGGCGGCATCGTGGAAGCCGTTCATGAAGTCAAACAGCAGCGCGAGGGCGATCAACAGGCCTAGCACGTAGATGCTGATTTGTATGGTCATTGTAGTTTCTTTTCTGATTCTGGTTCAGGACAGGCCCAACGCTTACGCGTTTTCGACGATGATGCCTTCGATAATATTGGACACATCTTCGCAACGGTCGGTCACGGTTTCCAGAATTTCGTAGATCGCTTTCAGCTTGATCAGGTTGCGCACGTCCGGTTCGTCGCGGAACAGCTTGGACATGGCGGCGCGCATCACGTGGTCGGCGTCCGATTCCAGGCGGTCGATCTCTTCGCAGATGGCGACGATCTTGCGCGAGTTGTCCATGTTGTGCAGCATGGCGACGGCGTCGCGTACTTTTTCGGTACAGGCCAGCACCAGTTCGGCCAGGCGCTTGGCTTCCGGCGTGACGGCTTTCAGGTCGTACAGCGAGACGGTTTGCGCCGCATCTTCCAGCAGGTCGAGGATGTCGTCCTGGCGCGTGATCAGCTGATGGATGTCGTCGCGGTCGATCGGCGTGATGAAGGTCTTGTGCAGCATTTCCACGGTGGCGTAGGTGACTTTGTCCGCCTGTTTCTCGATGCTTTCGATCGCATGCACGCGGTTTTCCAGGTCATCGAAATTGGTCATCAGGCCGAGCATTTCTTTAGCGCCCTTGACGCACAGTTCCGCGTGCTGGTTAAACAATTCAAAAAACTTGCCCTCAGTGGGCATCAAGCGTCCAAACATGTCATTCTCCGTTAAGCATTGAGTCGTGTTATTTACTACAGAAAGCCGCCCCGTATGAGGGGGCGGCCAATGGAATATCAGTGCTGCTGAGTCTTAGTCGCCTTGGTAAAGCGCCAGGCCACCACTGTAATTGCCAAATTTGGTGTACTGCCCCATGAAGGTGAGGCGGATGCTGCCGATCGGACCGTTACGTTGTTTACCGATGATGATTTCGGCCGTCCCCTTGTCTGGCGAGTCGGGGTTATACACCTCGTCACGGTAAATGAACAGGATCACGTCGGCATCCTGCTCAATAGCGCCCGATTCGCGCAAGTCCGACATCACGGGACGCTTGTTCGGGCGTTGCTCCAGCGAGCGGTTCAGCTGCGACAACGCGATCACGGGGCAACCGAGTTCTTTCGCCAGGCCTTTCAAGCCCCGTGAAATCTCGGAAATTTCCGTGGCGCGGTTGTCGCCCGGGCTATTGGCCGACATCAGCTGCAAGTAATCGACGATGATCAGGCCCAGCTTGCCGCATTGACGCGACAAACGGCGCGAGCGGGCGCGCAATTCGATCGAATTCAAGGCCGGCGTTTCATCGATGTACAACTGCGCGTCGTTCATCTTTTGAATCGCGTTGGTCAGGCGCGGCCAGTCTTCGTCGTTCAGGCGGCCCGTGCGCAGACGGTGCTGGTCGAGCTGTCCCACGGAACCGAGCATACGCATGGCCAGCTGGGCGCCGCCCATCTCCATCGAGAACACGGCCACGGGCAAGCCGCTGTCGATGGCCACGTTTTCACCGATGTTGACGGAAAACGCCGTCTTGCCCATCGAAGGACGGCCGGCTACGATCACCAGGTCGCCCGGCTGCAGACCGGAGGTCATGCGGTCGAGGTCGATGAAACCGGTGGGCACGCCCGTGATTTCACTCTGGTTGTCGCGGCTGTACAGCTCGTCGATGCGCTCGACCACCTGCGTCAGCAGGGGCTGGATGGCGGTCCAGCCCTGGGCGCCGCGCGCGCCTTCTTCGGCGATGGCGAAAATCTTCGATTCGGCCTCGTCAAGCATCTGCTTGACTTCCTTGCCTTGCGGGCTGAAGGCCGTGCCGGAGATATCGTCGGCGACGGTGATGAGCTTGCGCAGCACGCCGCGGTCGCGCACGATCTCGGCATAACGCCGGATGTTCGCGGCCGATGGCGTGTTTTGCGCCATGGCGTTCAGGTAAGCGAGTCCGCCCACATCATCGGCCTTGCCGAGCTGGGTCAGGGTTTCAAAAACAGTAATGACATCGGCCGGCCTGGAGCCGTTAATCATCTTGACGATTTGCTCGAAGATGATGCGATGGTCATAGCGATAGAAATCCTCCGCATGCATGAAGTCGGCGATGCGGTCATACGCTGCATTGTCGCGCAACAGACCACCGATGACGGATTGTTCTGCTTCGATCGAATGCGGCGGAATACGGAGGGAATCCAGTTGCGGATCAGAGGGGGCGTTCATGGCGCGAATTATACCCGCTTCGGCGTGCTGGCAAAAATAAAGGGCTGAAAATGAGCGAAAAAAAGGCCACAAAAAAGCCGGGCGAACCCGGCTTTTCATCGTGCGGCAATGCTTGCGGGCCAGGCCCGCAGACAATTACGCGTTCGCGTCTGGTACGACAGCGATAACAACTTCCACGACCACGTCGGTGTGCAGAGCAACCGAAACGTTGTGCTCGCCAACGATCTTCAGCGGGCCGGTAGGCATGCGGATTTGTGCTTTTTCAACAGCAAAACCTTGCTTGGTCAGCGCTTCAGCGATGTCGAAGTTGGTGACGGAACCGAACAGACGGCCATCAACACCAGCTTTTTGAGCAACTTGAACGGTCAGGCCGCTCAGTTTTTCGCCCTGGGCTTGCGATGCGGCCAGTTTGGCGGCAGCAGCTTTTTCCAGTTCGGCGCGCTTGACTTCGAATTCAGCCACAGCGGTTGCCGTGGCACGACGTGCCAGGCGTTGCGGGATCAGGAAGTTACGTGCGTAACCGTCTTTGACTTTGACGACTTCGCCGAGGTTACCGACGTTAACAACTTTTTCTAACAGAATGATTTGCATAGTTCTTCTCCAGGAATATCTGACCGATTAAGCGTGGTGCAGATCGGTGTATGGCAGCAGCGCGAGGAAGCGAGCGCGCTTGATTGCGGTGTCGACTTGGCGCTGGTAGTGCGCTTTGGTACCGGTCAGGCGTGCTGGCATGATCTTGCCGTTTTCCTGGACGAAGTCTTTCAGCGTGTCGACGTCTTTGTAGTCGACTTGCTCAACGTGCGCTGCGGTGAAGCGGCAGAACTTCTTACGTTTGAACAAAGGGTTTTGCTGTTTGCGTTTTTCTTTAAGCTTGAGCTTATTTTTGTCGAACTTTTTACCGAATGCCATGTCAGGCTCCTGTATCTAAAATGCGCTAGTCAGAATTGACTGCACTAAAATCAATGATGTGAAACACCAAACTCTTGCTGTTGCGGCTCTTCCTGGCCAGGAAACCCGTGAACTGATACACCCCGCCCAAGCTTGCCTGGCTGAACCGGCCTGAAATTTCGCCAGCGGCTAGCGCGGCAACATCAAACTCGGTCAAACGGGCAATCCCTGCTTCCATCTGCTGCGAACTGTGTTGCAATACTGCATTCACAATCGGCAACCCTGCCGGGGTATAGCGCAATATTTCGCGCTCGGCAATGATGGCGGTAACTTGTAGCTGGTTCAGCGCACGATCCTGGTCAAGAATTAAGCGGCGGCTGCGGCAGGAGCGGCTGCTGGTGCTTCGGTGCGGTGGCTTTTGGCCGCGTCTTCGCGTTGTACCGATTTCATCATCGGCGAAGGAGCTGTTTCAGCTTTCTTCATTTTAACGGTCAGGTGACGCAACACGGCATCATTGAATTTGAATGCTGTTTCCAACTCGACCAGGGTCTCGTTGTCGCATTCGATGTTCAGGCAGATGTAGTGTGCTTTAGGCAGCTTTTGGATCGAGTAAGCCATTTGACGGCGGCCCCAATCTTCCACGCGGTGAACCGAACCGCCGCGGGTGGTTACGCTGGCTTTGTAGCGTTCGATCATCGCGGGCACTTGCTCGCTTTGGTCCGGATGGACGATAAAGACTATTTCATAATGACGCATGCAAACTCCTTCAGGTCGGATTGATAATCGCCCACCCCGGCGTCAAGACGGGTGTGGGAAGGTCAGCCGAAGATTATAACCGCCTTTTGCAAACGTTTCAATCATTCCTTCAACAAGCGGCCCGCGCACGGGGCAGGCCAGGCGTTTTTTCCTGCCCATTCCAGTATTTCGCACGAAATTCGCGCAAATAGCGGAAATCCCCTTGCATAGTGGGCGATACTGTACAAAAATACAGACTGTTCATATAGACAGCATTTTAGTATGCACCCACCGCTCATGATCAAGCTGACAGCACGACAAGAACAAATCCTGAACCTGATCAAGGACGCGATTGAAAACACGGGTTTTCCACCCACCCGTGCCGAAATCGCCAATGAACTGGGTTTCAAATCGGCCAATGCGGCCGAAGAGCATTTGCAGGCCCTGGCCCGCAAGGGCGCGATCGAGATTTCGCCCGGCACTTCGCGCGGCATCCGCCTGATCGGTGCGGCCGCTGAAGCGCCGGCATCGAAGGTGCCGGCAGCACTGCTGATGTCGCTGCCCCTGATCGGCCGGGTGGCGGCAGGCTCGCCCATCCTGGCACAGGAAAACCTGGAAGCGAGCTACAACGTGGACCCGGCCCTGTTCTCGGCCAAGCCCGACTTCCTGCTGAAGGTGCGCGGCTGGTCCATGCGCGACGCCGGCATCATGGATGGCGACTTGTTGGCCGTGAAAAAGGTCGACAGCGCCAAGAATGGCCAGATCGTCGTGGCCCGCATCGGCGACGAAGTCACCGTCAAGCGCTACAAAAAAACGGGTTCCGTCATCGAACTGCTGCCGGAAAACCCCGACTTCAAGGTGATCACCGTGTCGCCGGAAGACGAGTTTGCGTTGGAAGGTTTGGCGGTGGGACTGATGCGCAGCTGGCATTAATCAAGTACATGCAAAAAGGGCCGCAACAGCATGACTGTTGCGGCCCTTTTTTATTGTCCAGGCGTTTTATACATCCAGGGCGCTACGGAAATCCTCGAGCAAATCGGCCTCATCCTCAATACCCACCGACACGCGGATCAAGGACTCGGCAATGCCCATGCTGGCGCGGCGCTCGGCGCCCATCTCATAAAAGATCGTGTGCGCGACGGGAATGACGAGGGTGCGCGTGTCACCAAGGTTGCTCGCTGGAATGGCCAGATTCAGGCGATTGAGGAAATCGAAGCAGTCGATACCGTCTTTTAATTCAAAGCTGAACAGCGAGCCATAGCTGCGGAACAAGTCCGTCGCCAGCGCGTGCTGCGGGTGCACTGGCAAACCCGGGTAGTGCACGGCCGCTACACGCGGGTCGGCGGCAAGCATGGTGGCCAGCGCCAGGGCGTTCGAGCAGGTGCGGTCCATGCGCAAGGCCATGGTTTCCGCGCCGACGGCGATATGGTGCGCCGCTTCCGGGCCCAGCGATGCGCCGAAATCGCGCAAGGCCTTGGCGCGGATTTGCGCGATGCCCCACTGCGCCGGCGCCGCCTTTTTGTAGTTTTCAAAGATGTTCGGGTACTGCGTCCAGTCGAACACGCCCGTATCCGTCAAGCTGCCGCCCAGCGCATTGCCGTGGCCGCCGATGGATTTCGTCAGCGCATTGACCACCAGGCCCGCACCCACCGCTTTCGGGCGGAACAGGTACGGCGTGGTCATCGTGTTGTCGACGATGTACAGGATGCCCTTCTCGCGGCACAGGTCGCCGATTTTCTTCAGGTCGGCGATCTGCGTGCGCGGGTTGGCGATGGTTTCCACAAACACGATGCGCGTGGCCGGCGTGATGGCGGCCGCCACGTTGGCGACATCGGTGGCGTCGACGAACGTCACGGCGATGCCCTGCCCCGTCACCGTTTGCCACAGGCTGTTGGTGTTGCCAAACAAAAAGGCCGACGACACCACATGGTCGCCCGCACGCAGCAGCGATTGCACCACGGCGCCGATGGCGCCCATGCCGGTGGCGAAACACAAGGTGGACACGCCGTCTTCCATCTGGTTGACCTTGTCTTCCAGCGCGGACACCGTCGGGTTACCCTGGCGGCCGTAGCGGAAACCCGGCTCCTTGCCCTGGAACACGGAAGCGAGCTGGCGCGCGTCGGCATAACCGAAGGCAACGGAAGTATGCACGGGCTTGTGCAGCGAGCCGTGCTCGATGCCCTTGCGGCGGTCGTTATGCAGGATGGTGGTGGTAAAGCCGTAGGTTTTTTTGGTGGTCATGGTGGAAGTTCCGGAGTTCGATTTGCCGCGTAACCCAAGGCAAATGCCGGGGTCAGACCTGAAGGTCCGACCCCGAAAAAAAGCCCGGCATCGGCCGGGCAGGTACTTATGCTTCCGTTGTTGCCAGGTTCAGGTTCAGCTGGGAACGCGGCGTATCTTCGGGCGCTGCCGCCTTCGGATGGTGGCGCGCATATTCCAGGCGGTCCAGATACTCCTGCGACACGTCGCCCGTCACGTACACGCCATCGAAGCACGACGCCTCGAAGTTGGTGAGCGCCGGGTTGACGTCGGCGATCGCCTGCTTCAGCGCGCCGATATCCTGGTACACCAGGTAATCGGCCGTGATTTCGCGGCACACTTCTTCCGTCGTGCGGCCATAGGCGATCAGCTCATCGCGCGTCGGCATGTCGATGCCGTACACGTTCGGGTAAATCACCGGTGGCGCGGCCGAGGCGAAGATGACTTTCGTCGCGCCCGCTTCGCGCGCCATCTGCACGATTTCACGGCTGGTGGTGCCGCGCACGATGGAATCGTCGACCAGCAGCACGACTTTATCCTTGAATTCGGACGGGATCGCGTTGAGCTTCTGGCGCACGGATTTCTTGCGCGCCGCCTGGCCCGGCATGATGAAGGTGCGGCCGATGTAGCGGTTCTTGATGAAGCCTTCGCGGTATTCCAGGTTCAGCGCCAGTGCCAGCTGGATGGCGGCCGGACGCGAGGAATCGGGAATCGGCATGACCACGTCGATATGCACGTCAGGCAATTCGGCACGGATCTTTTCAGCCAGGTATTCACCCATTTTCAGGCGCGTGGCGTACACCGAGGCGCCGTCGATGACGGAGTCGGGACGGGCCAGGTAGACGAATTCGAACACGCAGGGGTTCAGGCTGGCATTGTCGGCGCACTGGGCGCTGTGCAATTTCTTGTCGGCATCGATGAAGACGGCTTCGCCGGGACCAATGTCGCGCACGAAGCGGAAGCCCATGCCTTCCAGGGCCACGGATTCGGAAGCGATCAGGTATTCAGGACCCTGCTCCGTTTCATTGATGCCCAGGCACAAGGGACGGATGCCGTGCGGATCGCGGAAGGCCAGCAAGCCCACGCCGGCGATTTGCGCGACGGCAGCGTAGCCGCCCTTGACGCGGCGGTTCAGCACGGTGATGGCCTTGAAGATGGCTTCCGGGTCCAGGTTCAGGCCCGTCGTCGCTTCCTGGATTTCATGCGCCAGCACGTTGAGCAGCACTTCCGAATCGGAATCGGTATTGATGTGGCGGCGGTCATTTTTGAACATTTCCTGTTTCAACTGTTCCCAGTTGGTCAGGTTGCCATTGTGCGCCAGGGTGATGCCGAACGGCGCATTCACATAAAACGGTTGTGCTTCCTCTTCGCTCGACGAACCGGCCGTCGGGTAGCGGCAATGGCCGATGCCCGTCGTGCCTTGCAGCGAACGCATGTTACGCGTACGGAAGACGTCACGCACGAGACCATTGGCCTTGTGCATGGAAAACATACTGCTGTGATTGGTCGCAATCCCTGCCGCGTCCTGACCGCGATGTTGCAAGAGCAACAATGCATCATAGAGCAATTGATTGACAGGTTGATGGGAAACGACGCCGACGATGCCACACATGGTGTGCTCCTAAACTGTGCTACTGATTTTAAAAAAATTCAAAATTTCACATGCTGCGCGTAAGCGGCAGGCAGATAAGGCTTGATGGCACGCGCACCCTGCTCCGCGAGCGGACTGAGCAGCGCGTTTTTCCAGAATGACTGCTGCGGTATGGATGTCATGCCGCACAAGATGACGGCGGTCAGCACGATCACCAGTCCCCGCGCCACGCCGAACAGGCTGCCCAGGGTGCGGTCGGCCAGGCTCAGGCCCGTCACCTTGACCAGTGCGTCGACCGTCATGGACAGCAATCCCATCAAAATGCGTACGCCGATGAACAACACCACGAAGGCCAGCAACAAACGGACGGCTTCGCCCGGCACGGCTTCCGGCAGGAATTTCGCCAGGGTGGCGCCATACGCATTGGCGATGACGAAAGCCACGATCCAGCTGACCAATGACAGTATTTCCTTGACCAGGCCACGCATCATGCTGATCAGCACGGACGTCACCAGCACGAACAGCACCAGGTAATCGAAGATCGTCACGTCCGTTCAGCCTTGCAACATCACGCCGGCACCAGACTGCCGCCCAGGCCCAGCTTTTGCAGCTTGGCGCGCGTCTTTTCGGCGTCTTCGCGGCTGCCGAACGGGCCCACGCGCACGCGGATGCGCTCGCCGGCCGGGCTGGAGACTTTCTGCGTATAGGACTTGATGCCCGCGTCGCGCAGCTTGTCCTGCAATTCATCAACCTTGTCCTGCGTCGCCAGGGCCGCCACCTGCACCACGAACTTGCCGCTGCCGGCGTCGTGCGCCTTGTCTTGCGCCTTCTCTTGTGCTTTCTCTTGCGGCTTGCCTTCCAGAATCGCCAGCGCGCGCGCGGCATCGTCGGCCGATTGCGCCGGCTTGGCAGGCTTCGGTTCGGGCTTGGCTTCCGGTTTTACTTCATGCTTGGGTTCAGGCTTGGACTCGGGCTTGGACTCGTGTTTCGGCTCGGGCTTGCTTTCGTGTTTCGGTTCCGGTTTCGGCTCGACCTTGACCGGCTTGGGCTCGGGCTTGGGCTCGGGTTTCGGTTCCACATAAGTTGGCTTGGCAGGCACAGGCTGGACGGCGGCCAGCACGGGCGCCGGCATGGGTGTCGGTGCAGGGGTCGGCTTGGCCGCAGGCGGCAGCGGTGCGTCGATGATTTCCTCGGACTGGTCCAGGCCAGTGTGCGCAGCCGCTTGAGCGGGCGCGGCCGGCACGGGAGCAGGCGCAGGCGCAGCGGCTTTTTCTTTCGACGGAATGTCGATGGCGATATCGTTGAAAGGCGCTTTCGGCTCGGAATCGAGCAGCATCGGCAAGCCGACAGCCACACCCAGGGCCAGAGCGATGGCCCCGACCAGGCGGCGGCGGGCGCGCTTTTTTTCAGGCAAGACCGGGTCCGGCGCTTCCTTGCCGCCACGGCGCGATCCGCCGCCACCGGAGGTGTTGGCGGCGCGCTTGCGGGTCGGCGACTGTGCTTCGCCAGGGACATAAAAGCCGCTGTCTTCGCCAGAGGATTCTTGCTTGTTTTTAAACAGTTTCGAGAACAAGCCCATGCGTGATTTTCAGTCGAGTGCGTTTCAGTGAAGTGAGGATTTTCGGGCCTTCATCACGCCGGCAACGGTGAGGAAAGAACCAAAGACCACAATTCTATCATTCTCACCGGCCCGGCTCATTGCATTTGCAAAAGCTTGTGCCGGATCATCGAAAATAGACACAGTATGCTCGCTGCTGTCGGGCTTATCTTCCAGCATGATCTGCACCTTGGCGGCCAGCTCGGAAGCCGTGGCCGCGCGCGGTGAAGGCAAGCCAGTCAGGCACCAGTGGTCGACGTGCTCGCTCATCGCGGCCAGCACGCCATCGATGTCCTTGTCCTGCATGGAGCCGAACACGGCATAGGTGTACGGGTGGAAACCCATATTGCCCAGGTTCTGGTTCAGCGCCGACGCCGCGTGGGGGTTGTGCGCCACGTCGAGGATCACGCTGGGGCGGCCCGGCAAGACCTGGAAGCGGCCCGGCAGTTCCACCGTCACGAGGCCCGTGCGCACTTCCTGCGCGCCCACTGGCAGTGTCAGCTTCAGCACTTCCAGCGCGGCCAGCACGGCCGTCGCATTGAGGATCTGGTTGGCGCCGCGCAAACTTGGATACGCGAGCGAATTGCGGCGCTGCTCGCGTCCGCCGTAGTTCCACTGCTGCTTGTCGCCCGAGTAATTGAAATCACGGCCCATCAGCCACAGGTCGGCGCCGATGGCTGCGGCATGGTCGATCAAGGATTGGGGCGGCACGGGGTCGCTGCAAATGGCCGCCTTGCCCGGACGGAAGATGCCGGCCTTTTCAAAGCCGATCGCTTCACGCGTATCGCCCAGGTAATCCGTGTGGTCGATATCGACGCTGGTGACGATGGCGACATCGGCGTCGATCACGTTGACGGCGTCGAGGCGCCCGCCCAGGCCCACTTCCAGGATGGCCACGTCCAGCTTGGCCTGCGACAGCAAATGCAGGATGGCCAGGGTGGTAAATTCGAAATACGTCAGCGGCGTGTCGCCGCGCACGGCTTCGACGGCATGGAAGCTGGCGACGAGCTGCTCGTCGCTGGCCATCTCACCCAGCACGCGCGCACGCTCGTTAAAATCGAGAAAGTGCGGCTTGATGTACAGCCCCACTTTGTAGCCGGCACGCAACAGCACGGATTCCAGCATGGCGCAGGTGGAGCCTTTGCCATTCGTACCCGCCACCATGATCACGGGGCAAGTAAACGCCAGTTGCATGCGCGCCTTGACGGCTTGCACGCGGTCCAGGCCCATGTTGATCTGGGTTTCCGAATGGCGGGTTTCCAGCATGGCGAGCCAGTCCGGCAAGGTGGTGGGGAGGTTTTGCATGGGAGACTTCTTGAAGGATGCGATGCGCAAGGCGCAGAAGAGATATAACGAGGCAGGACGATGTAGGTCGGGTTAGGCCAAAGGCCGTAACCCGACGCCAGCGGTAAATTAAGCCAGCACTTCCACAGCCTGGTTTTGCAACAAGGCCAGCAGACGCGCGATTTCTTCGCGCATCTTGCGGCGGTCGACGATCATGTCGACGGCGCCCTTGGTGACGAGGAACTCGGCGCGCTGGAAGCCTTCCGGCAGTTTTTCGCGCACGGTGTTTTCAATCACGCGCGGGCCGGCAAAGCCGATCAGCGCTTTTGGCTCGGCAATGACGACGTCGCCCATGAAGGCGAACGAAGCGGACACGCCGCCCATGGTCGGGTCGGTCAGCACGCTGATGAATGGCAATTTCTTTTCCGACAACTTGGTCAGCATGGCCGTGGTTTTTGCCATCTGCATCAGCGACAGCAAGCCTTCCTGCATGCGCGCGCCACCGGTGGCGGTGATGCAAATGAATGGCACCTTCTGTTCCAGCGCGATTTGCGCGCCGCGCACGAAGCGCTCGCCCACGACGGAGCCCATGGAGCCGCCCATGAATTCGAATTCGAAGCACGCCACGACCACTGGCAGGCTCATGATGGCGCCGCCCATGACGACCATCGCATCCGTCTCGCCCGTCGCTTCCATGGCGGACTTCAGGCGGTCCGGGTATTTCTTGCTGTCCTTGAACTTCAGGGTGTCGACGGGCAGGATTTCCTGGCCGATTTCATAGCGGCCACCCGCGTCGAGCAGGCTGTCGAGGCGTTCACGCGCGCGGATGCGCATGTGGTGGTCGCATTTCGGGCACACGTGCAAATTCGATTCCAGGTCCGTGCGGTACAGCACGGCTTCGCACGACGGGCACTTGACCCACAGGCCTTCCGGCATGGTTTTGCGCGCGGCAGCGTCCGAACGCTGGATGCGCGGTGGCAGCAGTTTTTCCAACCAACTCATATTTTCTCCTTGGGCCCTTGTAGGGGTAGCGTCGGTGGACGCCCCCGGCAGACGGTAAACGGCGACGCCCCCATGGGGCGCCACCAGAAATTTTATCTATTGCACAATTACAGGCAAATCAGTGGCCGAAGTGTAGCCGTTTATCGCCGGGCTGTCGAACTTTGCCGTCAACGCATCTTGCGTAAACGGCAATCTTACTCAGGCGTCCAGTGCGGCGCGGATGCCTGCCGTAAAGCTGCGCACGGCGTCGACGGCGCCGCCTTCCGGCGCATTTTCAATCTCCTGGATGATGCGGCTGCCGATCACGACGGCATCGGCCACCTTGGCCACGGCCTTGGCCGTGGCGCCATCGCGGATGCCGAAGCCCACGCCGATGGGTAATTTTACATGCTGGCGGATGGCCGCGAGACGTTCCGCCACCTGTTCCGTATCAATGTTACCGGCGCCCGTGACGCCCTTGAGCGACACATAATAGCTGAAGCCGCCGCCAACCTTGGCCACTTGCGCGATGCGCTCTTCGGTCGAGGTGGGCGCCAGCAGGAAGATCAGGTCGAGGCCTGCTTCGCGCATGGCCGCACCAAACTCTTCGCACTCTTCCGGCGGATAGTCGACGACGATGGCGCCATCGGCACCGGCAGCTTGCGCCGCTGCAATGAAGGCGGCGCTGCCGATGCGCTCGATGGGATTCGCGTAGCCCATCAGTACCACAGGCGTCGTCTGGTTCGTTACACGGAACTGGCGCACATAGCCGAACACGTCGTGGATGCCGACGTTGAATTTCAAGGCCCGCTCGCAGGCCCGCTGGATGACGGGGCCTTCGGCCATGGGGTCGGAAAACGGCACGCCCAGTTCGAGCACATCGGCGCCACCCTCGACGAGCGCGTGCATCAGCGGCACGGTGGCGTCAGGGCCGGGGTCGCCAGCGGTGATGAAGGTGACCAGGCCGGTCTTGTTGTTCGATTTTAAAGTGGCAAAGGTGGTGGCGATACGGGACATGGATATCTTTCGTGGTGATGGATAGAGGAAATAATTTCAACCCAGGAGCAAAGACCGGGGTCGGACCCTGAGGGTCCGACCCCGGCCGTTATTGGGGTCTCAGGAGAAATTGAGTCCCATGCGCTCCGCCACGGTATGCATGTCCTTGTCGCCACGGCCCGACAGGTTGGCCAGCACGATCTGGTCTTTCGGCAAGGTGGCCGCCAGCTTGGCCGCGTAGGCCAGCGCGTGCGACGATTCCAGGGCCGGGATGATGCCTTCGATATGGCAGCAGTCGTGGAAAGCCTGCAGCGCCTCGTCATCGGTGATGGACACGTATTGCGCGCGGCCCGAGTCTTTCAGCCATGCATGTTCCGGCCCCACGCCCGGATAGTCGAGGCCGGCCGAGACGGAATGCGTCTCGATGATCTGGCCGTTGTCATCCTGCAGCAGATAGGTGCGGTTACCATGCAGCACGCCCGGGAAGCCGGCCGTCAGCGAGGCCGAGTGCTTGCCCGTGTCCAGGCCTTCGCCGGCCGCTTCCACGCCGATCAGTTTCACATCGTTCTGGTCGATATACGGGTAAAAGATGCCCATGGCGTTCGAGCCGCCGCCGATGCAGGCGACCACATAGTCGGGCTGGCGGCCCGTCATTTCCGGCATTTGCACCAGGCACTCCTCGCCGATCACGGACTGGAAGTCGCGCACCATCATCGGGTAAGGATGGGGGCCGGCCACGGTGCCGATGATGTAGAAGGTGTTTTCGATGTTCGTGACCCAGTCGCGCATGGCTTCGTTCAGCGCATCTTTCAAGGTCTTGGAGCCGGATTCGACGGGCACGACGGTCGCGCCCAGCAATTTCATGCGGTAGACGTTCTGCGCCTGGCGCTTGACGTCTTCGCTGCCCATGTAGACCACGCATTCGAGGCCGAAGCGGGCGCAGATGGTGGCCGTGGCCACGCCGTGCTGGCCGGCGCCCGTCTCGGCGATGATGCGCGGCTTGCCCATGCGCTTGGCCAGCAAGGCCTGGCCGATCACGTTATTGATCTTGTGCGCGCCCGTGTGGTTCAAGTCTTCGCGCTTGAAATAGATTTGCGCGCCGCCGGCCAGCTCGGACCAGCGCTTGGCGTGGTAGATCGGCGACGGACGGCCGACGAAATGTTTCAGCTCGTAGCGGAATTCTTCGAGGAATTCCGGGTCGACGCTGTAGCGGGCGTAGGCATCCTTCAGTTCGGCCAGCGCATGCGTGAGCGTTTCAGCAACAAACGCGCCGCCATACGGGCCGAAGTGGCCGCGCAGGTCGGGAAACGGGTAATCGGTGGCGTGGAACAATGCGGCGGCGCCGGGCGCGGTGGTGTGGTCATTCATGGTGGTTTCCTCTGGCAATGATGGCATCGGCATCCTGCACCGCGGCGATAAACGCGCGGACACGGGATGCGTCCTTGATGCCCTTGGACGCTTCGACACCACTGCTGATGTCGACGGCGTAAGGGCGCACGCGCACCACTGCGTCAGTCGCGTTTTGTACGCTCAAGCCACCACTTAAAACGACCCGAGGCGCGAGTTCTTTTGGAATGAGGGACCAATCAAATACCTTTCCTGCACCGCCATACGCATCCACATAGGTGTCCAGCAAGAGGCTGGCAAACAAGGGACTGGCGGCGCGATAGCGCTGTTCGTATTCTAGCAAATCTTCAAAGGAGGTGTCGGGTTTGACGCGGAACACTTGCGTAAACGGCGTATTGACGGCACCGGCGAGCGCCGCGCTGTGTTCGGGCGTCTCGTCGCCATGAAATTGCAGCAGAGATAGAGGCGCCACGGCCCTGGTGGCTCGCACCTCTTCCACGGTGGCATTGACGAACAGGCCCACCGTCGTCACGTAGGGCGGCATGGCGGCGATCAGGGCCGCCGCCTGTTCGGGCGTCACATAGCGGGGGCTTTTCGGATAAAACACGAAGCCGATGGCGTCGGCGCCCGCCGCCACGACGGCCTGGATGTCTTCGGCGCGGGTCAGGCCGCAGATCTTGATGCGTGTGCGTGACATGGCTTTTCCTTGAAATAGAACGTCAGAACCAGGGCAAGGCGCTGCTGCTGTCTTGCGGCAACTCCCACTTGGGATCGTAATCGATCTGCGCCAGGTACAAGCCGTCCGGCATGAAGGTGGGCGCGGCCGCGTGGCGGTCTTTACTTTCCAGCAGATGCCCCAGCCAGTCCGGCTTTTCGCGTCCCGTGCCGATGTAGACGAGCGAACCGACCAGGTTGCGCACCATGTGGTGCAGAAAGGCATTGGCCGTAATCGTAAAAATGACGCAATCGCCGCGCCGCTCGATGCGGATGTCGTGCATCAGCTTGACGGGCGACTTGGCCTGGCATTGCGCGGCGCGGAAGGCCGTGAAATCATGCCAGCCCAGCAGCGGCTGCACGGCCTGGCGCATCAGTTCCACGTCCAGCGGACGGAAAAAGAAGCCGGCGCGCCCTTCCACCAGCGGCGAACGGGTAGCGTTGTTGTACAACACATAATGATAGGTACGCGCGCGGGCACTGAAACGGGCGTGAAAGAAGTCATTGACCGTCGGATCGCCTTCGAGTTCCTTGGCCCAGCGCACGGCGATGGATTTCGGCAAGAAGGCGTTGACGCCGCGTACCCACGAGTGCACGTCGCGGTTCAGTTCCGTATCGAAATGCACGACTTGCTCAAGCGCATGCACGCCCGTGTCCGTGCGGCCGGCGCAGGTGGTGGCCAGGCGCACGCGGGCAAACTGCTCCAGCGCGTTTTCCAGCTGGTCCTGCACCGTTTGCCCATCTTCCTGTTTCTGGTATCCATGCCAGGCCGTGCCGTCGTACTGCAGGCCAAGGACGATACGCTTGAAGGGGGTTGCTGTCGTAATATTTTGCATCGAAGCATTATACCGGCGCGGCAGCCCCGGTGCGCCGTATCCCCCTAAGCGAGCGAGACGGCGTTCAGGGCAAGGCGCACGGTCGAAGACAGTACGAATAGTACAAGGTGGACGCCATGACCGTGCAACGCAGCCATGGACGTCGTATCGACGCTTAGCTTAGCTTAGCTTAGCTTAGCTGAGCAAAGCGCGCATGGTATTCGCCTTGGCAACCTGCTCTTCGCTGCCGCCCTTGATGACCTCATCGATCAGCTCGCGCGCGCCTTCCTTGTCGCCGATTTCCTGGTAAGCGATCGCCAGGTCCAGCTTGGTATCCATTTCCATGTGGATGGCCGACAACGGATCGTCCACGCCCACGCTGGCCGTCTTGCCGTCGTTGAGGTCCAGGTCGATGCCGGACAGGTCGAATTCTTGCGCGGGCGGTATGGCTTCCGGCAAGGTCGCTGGCGTTTGCGCATCGTCAAACAGGCTGTCGATCGACGGCTCGGCCGCCGCCACCGGCGCGGCAGCGGGCGCCACCGGCTCGTCAAGGTCGAAATGGGCCAGGTCCACGTCTTTCAACGGGTCAGGCAAAGGCGTCAAACCGGCGCCCACGCCATTCACGGGGCCGGCTGGCGGCTCCAGGTCGAGGCCGAAATCCATGCTGGCGTCATACTGCGCCTCCTGCGGTGTGGACTGCGGCTTGCTGTCCGGCCCCGGCATGATGATCGGGTCGCTGGTGGAGACGGGCTCGAAATCGAGGCTGTCGAGGTCAAAATCGAGGGGGGCGCGTGCATCGCTGACGGGAACGCTGGCCGGCTCGCCCAACGCTGCGGGCGCAGCCAGATCGTCGGGCAAATCCATGCTCTGGCCATGCAAGTCGTCGCCGGCGCCCTTGCTCAGGCTGACGACGGCGTCGTCTTCCGTGTCCCCATACAGGGGATTGGTGGGATCGAGCGCCAGGCCCAGCGCGGCCGCCTGCGGCCACTCTTCGCCCTGGCCCCGCGTCAGGCTGTACAGCTCGCTGGCCTGGTCTTCGAACGCGCGCACATCATTGCGGGCCGAATAGATTTCCAGCAACTTCAAGCGGGCCGCATGGCGCTCGGGGTGGATGCGCAAGGCTTCCTTGAGAATATCTTCCGCCTGGCCATCGCGGCCGTAGGCAATATACACGTCCGCTTCGGCGACCGGGTCCGTTTCATTCGCGTCGAGCATGCTGGCGCCCGCTGCGGCAGCCACGCCGGCTGCGGCGGCGCCCGTGCCGAACAAGTGGTTGCTCGCTTCGGACTGCTGGTCTTCCGGCGCCAGGCCGGCAGACGGCGCGACGGGCGCTTCCGGTTCGAGGACGGGCGCCACGCTCTCTGGCGCAGGCGGCACGTCCTTGCGGCGGCGCGCGACCACCAGTGCGGCCACGGCGGCCAGCAATGCGGCGATGCCGATGCCGATGGCGCCCAGGTGATCATTGATCTTGTCGGTGATGGTCGGTTCCAGCGGCGATGGTTTTTTCACCAGCGGCACCGGTTTCGCCTTGGGTGCGGGAGGCAGGGCTTCGGCTGGCGCGCTGGCGATGGCGCTGGCCAGTGAGTTTGCCGATGCACTGGCAGCGGCTTCGGCCGGCTTGGCGGGCGCGGGAGCGCTCTTGTCGGCCATGGCCTTGCTCTTGACTGCCATCAACTTTTCCAGGTCGCTGACGTTCTTTTCCAGTTCCTTGACGCGCGCGGCCGCTTCATCGACCTGCTTGGCCTTGGCGATCTTGTCTTCCTCGCTGGCGACGGCGCTCTTGCCGGCCGACTTGGCCGCCGGCTCCGCCTTCGACAGTTTCAGCTTGTCTTGCGACTCGCTCACGGCCGTCGGCTTTTCCTGGACCTTGGTCGCGCCGATCTTGCCGGCCGTGCTTTGCGTCGCCTGCGCCGCCTTGGCCGGCTTGCTTTGCGATACCTGCCCCGCCAGCTTGTTGCGGTAGGCTTCGAAGTCGATGGCGTGCGCCGTCACGACGCCCTTCGCTTCGGCCGCGTCGGTGGCGCGCACGGCGTCCGCGCCCGGCACGGCCAGGATGCGCCCGGCCTGCATGCGGTTCATGTTCTCGCCCCTGAAGGCATCAGGATTGGCGCGGTACAGGGCGACGAGCATCATGTCGAGCGACACGCCCGATGGTTTCAGTTCGCTGGCAATGCGGCTCAGGGTGTCGCCCGCCTTGACCTTGTATTCGCCTCCCGCTTTTTTCGCCGGCGCAGCATCGGCTGCGGCCGGCTTGCCCTTGCCTGGCTGCACGGGCGCCGTCACTTGCGCGCCGCGCGTCTGGCGCGCCTCGGGTGTGTCGAGCACGAACGCATATTCGCGCACCTGGCGCCCGCTCTTGCTGCTCAGTTCCAGCAGCAAATCGACCATGGGCTCGGCCACCGCTTGCGCCGAGCTGATGCGGATGAAGGATTTGCCGTTGCGGTTTTCCACGGCAAACGTCAGCGCGTTCAGGGCCGGATTGAATTCCACGTTGGCCTGGCGGTACGCGTCCGGCGGCGCCAGCTTGGCCAGCAGGCTGGCTGCCTCGCCTGGCTTGACGGCCGACAATTCGACCTCGGCGCGCAGCGGCTGGCCCGCAGCGGACAGCACGGTAATCTTGCCGAGCTCGGCTGCGGATACCGCCGGTGACAATAACACCGCACAGGCGACAGCGCTGCTGAGTGTTTGAATGGCAAGGGAGGCGACCCGGGGACGAGTGTGTACAGGCATAGTTGGCGGCATCTTAGTTGACATGGGAAAACTGTTACTTTTCCAGATGTATCAACATATCATCATGCCCAGAGCTATGCAAGCTCCGCATGGTTGAGCCTTGACGGGCTCAGGACGAAAAAAAAGCCGGGAAAACCGCCCCGGCTTGATCTTGATCAGCAATTTGTGGCGCTTACGCGTCCAGCAAAATGCGCAGCATGCGGCGCAGCGGCTCGGCCGCGCCCCACAGCAACTGATCGCCCACGGTGAACGCGGACAGGTATTCGCCGCCCATGCTCATCTTGCGCACGCGGCCCACAGGAATCGTCAGGCTGCCCGTGACGGCTGCCGGCGACAGGTCGCGCACGGACGCTTCGCGCGTGTTCGGCACGAATTTCACCCATTGATTGTTGCTGGCGATGATGTCGTTGATTTCATCGAGCGGCACGTCTTTCTTCAGCTTGATGGTCAGCGCTTGCGAATGGCAGCGCATGGCGCCGATGCGCACGCACAGGCCGTCGACAGGGATTTCTTTGGTGCCAAAGTCGAGGCCGCGGCCGAGGATCTTGTTCGTTTCCGCGCCCGCCTTCCACTCTTCCTTCGACTGGCCATTGCCCAGGTCCTTGTCGATCCACGGAATCAGGTTGCCGGCCAGCGGCGCGCCGAATTGCTTGATTTCATCCGGCGAATAGCCGTGCTGGGTGGCCAGCACCTGGCGGTCGATTTCCAGGATGGCGGAAGCCGGGTTGTCCAGCAGGGCCTTGACGGAACCGTTGATGGTGCCAAATTGCGTCAGCAGTTCGCGCATGTGCTGCGCGCCGCCGCCCGATGCCGCCTGGTAGGTCATCGACGTCATCCAGTCGATCAGGTCGTGCTGGAACAGGCCGCCCAGGCCCATCATCATGCACGACACGGTGCAATTGCCGCCGATGTAATTCTTGACGCCCTTGCCCAGCGCATCCTTGATGACGTGCAGGTTGACGGGGTCGAGCACGATGACGGCGTCTTTTTCCATGCGCAAGGTCGAGGCCGCATCGATCCAGTAGCCATTCCAGCCGCTGGCGCGCAGCTGCGGGAAGACGGCACTCGTGTAGTCGCCGCCTTGGCAGGAAATGATGATGTCGCACTTGGACAGTTCGGCGATGTTGTTGGCATCCTTGAGGATGGTTTCATTCTTCGCCATGGCCGGCGCCGCGCCGCCCGTGTTCGACGTGGTGAAAAACACCGGTTCGATGTGGGCGAAATCGCCCTCTTCCTGCATGCGTTGCATCAGGACCGAACCGACCATACCGCGCCAACCTACCAAGCCAACTAATTTCATTACCATTCCTCAAGATGAGACGGCGACTGCCGTCATTAGACTATTTTATCCCAGTGCTTTTACAACTGCATCACCCATCGCCTCGGTACCGACTAATGTCGTGCCCGCTTCATGGATATCGGCCGTGCGCAAGCCCAGCGCCAATACTTTCTTGACGGCAGCCTCGATGCGGTTTGCCTGCTCTTCGCGGTTCAGCGAATAGCGCAGCATCATGGCGGCCGACAAGATCGTCGCCAGCGGATTGGCGATGCCCTTGCCGGCGATATCGGGCGCCGAACCGTGCGATGGCTCGTACAAGCCCTTGTTGTTGGCGTCCAGCGAGGCCGACGGCAACATGCCGATCGAGCCCGTCAGCATGGCGGCCGCGTCCGACAAGATGTCGCCGAACATGTTGCCGGTCACCATGACGTCGAATTTCTTCGGCGCCCGCACCAGCTGCATGGCCGCGTTGTCGACATACATATGGTCGAGCGCCACGTCCGGGTATTCCTTGTGCACGTCGATGACGATGTCTTTCCAGAACTGGAAGGTTTCCAGCACGTTCGCCTTGTCCACGCTGGTGAGGCGCTTGTCGCGCTTTTGCGCCGCCTGGAAAGCGACGTGGGCGATGCGGCGGATTTCGCCTTCCGCATAGCGCATGGTGTCAAAACCTTCGCGCTGGCCCTTGAACGGGCCGTCCGGGCACTCGCGCACGCCGCGCGGCTGGCCGAAATAAATGTCGCCCGTCAATTCGCGGATGATCAAAATATCGAGGCCGGACACCACTTCCGGCTTCAGGGTCGAGGCGCCCGCCAGTTCCGGATACAGAATCGCGGGACGCAGGTTGGCGAACAGGCCCAGGTTCTTGCGCAAGCCCAGGATCGCCTGCTCGGGGCGGAACTGGCGTTCCAGATTGTCATATTTGTAGTCGCCGACGGCGCCGAACAGCACGGCATCGGCCGCTTTCGCCAGGGCAAGAGTACCTTCCGGCAGCGGGTGTCCATGGGCCGCATAGCCGGCGCCGCCCACGGGTGCCGTTTCCAGCTCGAACGATTCGCCCAGCACATGCAAGACCTTGACGGCTTGTGCGACGATTTCAGGACCGATCCCGTCGCCGGGTAAGATTGCAATTTTCATGGAATGATCTTTAGATAACGTTGGCCAGCCAGGGCTGATTGGTCAGATGCCGTTCTTCGAAGGCGCGGATATCGTCGGCGTGGCGCAGGGTCAGGCCGATATCGTCGAGGCCATTCATCAGGCAATATTTGCGGAAGGCGTCGATCTCGAACGGATACGAGACGGAACCATTGCTGGTGCGCACGCACTGCTGTTCCAGGTCCACCACCAGCTTGAAGCCGGGGAAGGCCTTGACTTCATTGAACAGGTGCTCGACCTGGCTTTCCGACAGCACGATGGGCAGCAAGCCGTTCTTGTAGCAATTATTAAAGAAGATGTCGGCGAACGAAGGCGCGATGATGGCGCGGAAGCCATATTGATCGAGCGCCCACGGCGCGTGTTCGCGCGAGGAGCCGCAGCCGAAGTTCTTGCGCGTGAGCAAGATCGACGCGCCCTGGTAGCGCGGCTCGTTGAGCACGAACTCGGGGTTCAGCGGGCGGCGGCTGTTGTCCTGGCCCGGTTCGCCATGGTCGAGATAGCGCCACTCGTCGAACAGGTTGGGGCCGAAACCGCTGCGGTGGATCGATTTCAGGAATTGCTTCGGGATAATCGCGTCGGTGTCGACGTTGGCGCGGTCCAGCGGGGCCACCAGGCCTTCGTAAATCGTAAATTTATCCATGCTGTTTCTACTCGGTAAGACGCGCGGCGCAGGGCGCCGGCACGTCACGGTTTATTTTCCGCCGGCGCCAGTGACGACCTGGCCGACTTTCTGCACATCGCGGCCGATGCCGGAGACGGTGTTGCAGCCAGACAGGATCACGGTGGCGATGAGGAGGGCGAAGAGTTTTTTCATGATGAGTTCTCGATAAGAAATATGGGACTGGAAACGCTAGTGTAAACCAGCGGCGCCAGTCCCTGCCGTCATCGCAATCCCCGCACGTCGACAAAGTGGCCGGCGATGCCCGCAGCGGCCGCCATCGCGGGCGACACCAGGTGGGTACGTCCGCCCTGCCCTTGCCGGCCTTCGAAGTTGCGGTTCGAGGTCGAGGCGCAGCGTTCGCCCGGCTCCAGGCGGTCCGCATTCATGGCCAGGCACATGGAGCAGCCTGGCTCGCGCCACTCGAAGCCGGCATCCTTGAAGATGCGGTCCAGGCCTTCGCGCTCGGCCTGATCTTTCACCAGGCCGGAACCGGGCACGACCAGCGCCAGGGTGACGTTCGAGGCGCGGTACTTGCCGCGCACCACGGCGGCGGCCGCACGCAAATCCTCGATGCGCGAATTGGTGCAGGAACCGATGAAGACCTTGTCGATACGCACGTCGGTGATCGGCGTGTTCGGTTTGAGGGCCATGTAGACCAGGGCTTTTTCGATGGCGTCGCGCTTGACGCTGTCTTTTTCATTGTCCGGGTCTGGCACGCGGCCATCGATGCCGATGACCATCTCGGGCGACGTGCCCCACGTCACTTGCGGTTGAATCTCTTGCGCATTGAGGGTGACGACGAGGTCGAAACGGGCGCCCGGGTCCGAATGCAGGGTACGCCAGTAGGTCACGGCCCGTTCCCAGTGCGGACCGGCCGGCGAAAACGGACGGCCCTTGACGTAATTGATCGTGGTGTCGTCGACGCCGATGATGCCGGCGCGCGCGCCCGCCTCGATGGCCATGTTGCACACCGTCATGCGCCCTTCCATCGACAGCGCGCGGATGGCCGCGCCGCCGAACTCGATACAGTAACCGGTCCCGCCTGCCGTGCCGATCTTGCCGATGATGGCCAGCACGATATCTTTCGCCGTCACGCCGGCCGGCAGGGCGCCGTCGACTTGCACCAGCATGGATTTGGATTTCTTTTGCAGCAAGGTTTGCGTGGCCAGCACGTGTTCCACTTCGGACGTGCCGATGCCGTGCGCCAGCGCGCCGAAGGCGCCATGGGTCGAGGTATGCGAGTCGCCGCAGACGACCGTCATGCCGGGCAGGGTCGCGCCCTGTTCGGGGCCGATCACGTGCACGATGCCCTGGCGCTTGTCGTTCATGTTGAAGTAGGTCAAGCCGTAGTGCTTGGCGTTCTTGTCCAGCGTTTCCACCTGCAGGCGCGAGACCGGATCGGCAATGCCGTCGATGCGGCTGGTGGTGGGCACGTTATGGTCGGCCACGGCCAGGTTGGCGGAAATGCGCCACGGCTGGCGGCCCGCCACGCTGAGACCATCGAAGGCTTGCGGGCTGGTGACTTCGTGCAGCAAGTGCCGGTCGATATACAAAATTGTCGTGCCATCATCTTCGGCCCGAACAACGTGGGATTCCCAGAGTTTGTCGTAAAGCGTCTTCATCATGATTTATGCAGCGTTGCCACAGCCTGTTTAAGTGATCTGTCGTACTGATCGAAGGGATCGGCAATGATTATGCCATATATTGTGCAATGCAGAAGCAAAAGCCGCCCCATCGTGGGATGGGCGATACAAAATTCGGCCTGCCTTGCGGATATGGTTAAAAAATTGCTGATACGAAAATCCGCCAAAATGCCGGCGGGGCGAATAAAAATCGAAAAAAATCAAAAAAAAGCCCGCTGCAGAGGTCTGCAGCGGGCTTGGTGTGCTTGCCGGTGTTTCTAGGCGGCCATGCGCACACTTCCCCTGCAACCATCCATCAGGAAAGATAGGCCCACGACCAGCACCAGCTCACCCTCGGCCGAGCGGGCGGTGCCGGTAATGCCTTCCACGGTGATGGCCGTCATCGGCTTGATCACCAGGTCGGCCGTACCATCGACGGCTGCCACGGCGAGAATGTACGGCTGTGGCGCAGCGACAACAATGCCCACGCGTTCGCTGCACGATTCGTACCCCAGCGCGCCGGCCAGCGAGCGCACGGGCAATGGACGGCCCTGGTCTTTCAGCACGGGCGCGCCGCCCACTTCCATGAAGGTTTCCGGCAATTCGACGACGCGCTGCACCACCGCCATCGGCAGCGCCAGCGCGGCGCCCGAGGTGGACACCAGCATGGTCGGCACGATGGACAGCTCGATCGGCAGGCGGATGGCAAACTTCGTGCCCTTGCCCAGCGTCGACTCGATGTGGATGGCGCCGCGGTTTTTCTCCACGGCCGTCTTCACCACGTCCATGCCCACGCCGCGTCCGGAGACGCTGGAAGCGACTTCCTTGGTCGAGAAGCCCGGCAGGAACACCAGCTGGAAGCATTCGTCGTTGCTCAATTGCGCGTTTTCGCTGATCAAGCCCTTTTGCTGGGCCTTGCTGCGCAGGAAGACCGGGTCCATGCCCTTGCCATCATCCTGCAGCACGATCATGACACTGTTGGCTTCCTGCCAGGCTTTCAGCGAAATATACGATTTGGCGGGCTTGCCGGCAGCCAGGCGCGCTTCCGGCGATTCGACGCCATGGTCGAGCGAATTGCGCAGCATGTGCACGAGCGGATCGTACAGGCTGTCGACCACCACGCGGTCGACTTCCGTCTCCGCGCCCTCGATGGTCAGCTCGACATCCTTGCCCAGGTCTTTTGCCAGCTCGCGCACCAGGCGCGGGAATTTCTGGAACAAACGGCCCACGGGCTGCATGCGCGTGGCCAGCGTGGCCCGCTGCAGTTCCGTCGAGTAGCGCGACGCGCGTTCCAGGGTTTCCGCCAGGGTCGCCATCAGGGTGGCGGCCTGGCCTTCGAATTTGAATTGCAGCAAGCGCTCGAGCAGCACGGCAGCCTGGTTGGCCGCCTGCACCGATTCTCCGGCCACTTCCAGCAGCGCGTCGAGCTTGACGGCGTCGACGCGGATACTGTCTTCCTTGACGGGCGCGGCATGGCGCACTTCCGGACGCTCTTCGCGGCGTTCCGCGCCATCCCAGGCCTTGCCGGCCGGCTTGGCAGCGGCGGCAGCGGCAGGCGCGGCGGCCACGCTGGCCACGGCGGCAGGCGCAGCAGCGACGGCGGAAGCCGGTGCGGCAGCGATCTGGCTACCGGCCGGCACGACGGCGTTATACATGCCTTCCCAGTCCAGGCCATCGGCACTGGCGGTAGCGGTGGACACGGCGGCAGCGGCTGGCGTGGCGACGGCAACTTCGGCAACGGGCGCGGCGGCTTGCGCCACCACGGCGGCGGCCGGCGCGTGGGCGTCCATGCCCTTGCCTTCGATGGCGTTCGTCAGGATGTGTTCCAGCTCTTCCGGCATGGCCGGCAAGCTTTCCGGCGCGGCACCGTTGGCCAGTTCCGTCAGCTGGTCGGCGACGAAACCGGACGCCTGCAGCGCTGCCTCGATGGCGATCGGGGTCACCGGCGCGGCGCCCGTGCGCAGCGCATCGAACAGGTTTTCCGTCAGATGGCAGGCCGCCACCAGTGCGGGCAGGCCCATGAAGCCGGCGCCACCCTTGATGGTGTGGAAGGAACGAAACACGGCATTCAGTGTTTCCTTGTTGTCAGGATCACGCTCGAGGCGCAATAAGTGCTCTTCAACATTAACCGCAAGATCCATCGCCTCAACGACGAAATCCTTGAGCATATCGTCCATTAGAATCCCAAATCCGCAAGAAGGTCGTCTACATTATCCTGGTCCAGTGCCACCGACGGCACGGACGGGCCCTGCATCAGCGGCACCGGCTTTTGCGCCAGTTTTTCGCGCACCTCGGCCGGCGCGTTGTCGCGCAGCAGCTGAGCCAATTCGTTTTCCACCGTCTTGGTGATGTTGACCACTTTTTTGATCAGCTGGCCCGTGATGTCCTGGAAGTCCTGCGCCATCATAATTTCCAGCAAGCGCGCTTTTTCCGCTTCCGTCGCCTCGGCAACGGCTTGCGCGAACTGGCGCGAATCGCCGGCCAGGGCCTTGAACTCTTCCAGGCTCAGCTTGCCATCGAACAGCGCCGTCCAGCGGCTGTCCATGTCCTTGGCTTTCTTCGACAGCACATCTTGCGCCGGCATGCCTTCGTCGAGCGTATTCAGGACCTTGTTGGCGGCCTGTTCCGTCAGGGTGGCGACATATTCCAGGCGGTCCTGCGCGTCGACGATCTGCGACGACGCTTCCGTCAACGCCTTGTCGTAGCCCAGTTCGCGCAGCGAATCGTGCAGCAGGCGCACGATGCCGCCCAGGCGTTCGAACATCGGCTTGTCGGACTGGTCGACAGGATCGGCCGCTTCGCCAGGCACGCCTGCGTCAGCCGCGGGCGGCGCTTCCGGCGCGGCGGCGACTGGCGCTTCCGCGGCCGCTGGCGGCACGGCGGCGCTGGCCGACACGGAGTCGAACAGCGCGTCAAAATCGTCGTCCGCGATCACGGCAGGAGCGGGCGCGGCGGCAGGCGCTGGCGTGGCTGCGGCCGCGCTTTGCGCGGATACTTCATCGAATAATGCATCGAAATCATCAGCGGCGTTGGTCATATCCCTGCTTCTCCATAATTTGTCAAAATTCCGCCTGAACTGTGCGTTTTACAGACTGATACCCACAATTTCTCGATTAAGATGATTTGAGGCAATACCGCTGCGATGGTGCGAGTGTAGCAGGGCGCCGCCCTGTTGGTAAATCTCAAAACGCGCTTCCTGGTGTAAAGCTGTTCTACAAGAGCTTTTCCGTCAGGAAATAAGTGTTCCTGCTGTTGTATTTTGAAATACTACCATTGGCGTGCGTGCAAGACCACGCGGCGCACAAGAAATCCTGCTCACGGGCGGCTGCGCAACAGTACTCCATGACTATCGTTGCGGCTAAAACACGATCTTTCTGCCAATGTTGT
Organism: Janthinobacterium sp. 64; assembly: GCF_002813325.1. NCBI lineage: Bacteria > Pseudomonadati > Pseudomonadota > Betaproteobacteria > Burkholderiales > Oxalobacteraceae > Janthinobacterium > Janthinobacterium sp. 64. The sequence continues at coordinate 2,210,191 of NZ_PHUG01000001.1, forward strand.
CTATACTGAAGGTGCAATAGTATTGATAATTATCAAGTCTTTAGATGAATACCATGCTGCCGCCGCGCCTACAATAAGGGGCGTTGCACGCGCTGAGTCACCGCCAAAGGACCTGCCATGTATAAGAAAATTCTGATCGCCACGGACGGTTCCACCGTCTCCAACCTGACGGCCTGTGCCGGCGTTGCCTTTGCCGAACAGATGCACGCCGACATCCTTGCCGTGTACGTGGCGCCCGAGTACCAGTACCCGGTGTACATCGAAATCATTCCACCGAGCTATCCCAGCGAAGAGGAGTACCGCATCGCCATGCGCAAGGCGGGCGCCGACCACTGGCAGCCCATCCTCGACGCGGCCGCCAAGCGGGGCCTGGAAGCGACGGGCCTGACGGCCTTTTCCGACAGCCCGGCCCTGAAAATCGTGGAAGTGGCGCAATTGCAGCACTGCGACCTGATCTTCATGGGCTCGCATGGCCGCAGCGGCTGGGGGCAATTGCTGCTCGGCAGTGTGACCAACAAAGTGCTGTCGCACTCGACATTGCCGGTACTCGTGCATAGGCTGATCAAGGAACCCCCATCAAAATAAGGGGTCACATGGCCATGCAGGCCGCAGCAACCCATGTATCGGGTAAAAGGCTACACTGCGGCCTTTTCAGTTAAAATGACAACGTTTCTCGTTTCCCAACACCTGGCCGGCCGCCACGAAACGGCCAGGACACATTACACGCTTCCAGATTGCGCGCCTATGATACGTATTGTGATTGCCGACGACCACACCATCATGCGGGAAGGATTGAAGCGCATCCTTGACGGCGCGCCGGACATCGACATCGTGGGCGAAGCCATCGACGGCTTTGAGGTACTCAACCACGTCCGTCAGGGCGGCTTCGACCTGTTGCTGCTCGACCTGTCGATGCCGGGCCGCAGCGGCGTCGACCTGATCCGGCAAATCCGCAGCGAAGCACCCAAGCTGGCCATCCTGATCCTCACCATGCACGAGGAAGAGCAATATGCGGTGCGCGCCATCCGCGCCGGCGCACAAGGCTATCTGACCAAGGAAAGCGCGGGCACCCAGCTGGTGGGCGCCATCCACAAGGTGGCGTCGGGCCGCCCCTACATCAGCGCCGAGGTGGCAGAGCAGCTTGTGCTCAACATCATGATGCCGAATGAAAGCTTGCTGCACAAACAGCTGTCGGACCGCGAGTTCGAGGTCTTTTCCCTGCTGGTGGCAGGCAAGTCGATCACGGAAATCGCCAACCATCTGCACCTGAGCGTGAAAACCGTGAGTACGCACAAGACGCGCATCATGCAAAAGATGGGCATGAGCTCGCTGTCGGAAATGGTGCAGTATGCCGTGGCACACCGCCTGCTCTCCCCCTTCAAGACCTGAGCGGCCCACGCGCGCCGCCCGTAGGAACAATCCTACATCACCTGCCATAGCTCCTACTGCCATATTCAGCCACTGCTGATATTAATTGCATACGGTTGTTGGCATACTGAAACCAGTCGTCAAGTTGCTGGGAAGTTATTTCATCACACAGCAAGTCTTCAGCGCATTGAGATTTATCCGCCTGGACGCGCGCCGCCCCTGCCTTGCCCGCCGCCCTGTGCACCTTGTCATTCAACTCTGCACTACTTGTCACCAGGAGATGAACATGCTGTCCACGCAAACGCCTGAAACCCGCGCTGCCGCTCCATCGCTGCCCCCCTCCTCTCCGATGGAAGCGGGGCGCCAGCGCCAGGGGCGGCTATGGTCGAACCTGAAGGAGGTGTGCGACCTGCTGCATATCTCCAGCGCCTGCACCATCGCCGCCGACGAATTGCTGTTCCAGCACGTGCAATTCAAGACGGGCCAGCGCGTGCACACCATCGGCCAGCCGTTCGACACCCTGTACATCGTCAATTCGGGCTTCCTGAAAACCGTGCTCATCGATGAATTCGGCAATGAGCAGGTACTCAGCTTCCCCATGAAGGGCGACATGCTGGGCGTCGACGGCATCCACTCGCGCCATTACTCCTCGGAAGCGGTGGCCTTGTCCGACTGCGACCTGATCCTGCTGCCGTTCAAGAAGCTGACGGCGCTGGGCAGAGTCCACCTGGAACTGGAAAACGTCATGTACGGCGTGATGAGCCGCGAACTGGTGCGCGAACAGGCGATGATCGGCATGCTGGGCGCCCTCAGCGCCGAAGCCCGCGTGGCGCGCTTCCTCGTCTCGCTGGCCGACCGCTTCGCACAGATGGGCTACTCGAGCAAGCTGTTCAACCTGCGCATGACGCGCCATGAAATCGGCAGCTACCTGGGCCTGACCCTGGAAACGGTCAGCCGCACCTTGTCCGCTTTCAATGAAATCGGCCTGATCTCGGTTGACCAGCGTACCATCGGCATCAAGGACCCGGACGCCCTGAAAACCCTGCGCCGCCTGCCACCCTCGCGCTCGCGCGCCAAGCAGCTGGCCGCAGCCAAGCTCAAGGCCGACACCACGGCGGCCGCCACCGCCTCGGCGCAATTGCTGGCCACCATTTAACGCCACCCGATACACGCCACCCAATTCTTCAAGCTTGGCACAGGCTTGACCCGGCCAAGGCACACCGCCTTGCCGGGTCTTTTTTGTTGCCCGCCCCTTCTCCCGCCCGCTGGCGCCGCCGCGCGCCGCGCACACGGCACGCCCCTCCGTGGCACTCAAAAAAAAGCCAGCCTCCGGCACAAATAAGCCTTGCTTTTCGGGCCACATTCAACAATAATGCAAATACGAATCATTCTCAACTGAGATAAAGAAAGCCCAACATGCAAAGCTCAAAACCAGCCTTGATCCAGGATGCCGCTACTGCCCACGTCCGTCCTCCCGTCAGCATGGCCCAGCCGGCGCGCCGCATCACCAGCGAAGCGCTGCTGCAGCAGGGCCGCGAAGTGGAAATTGAGCACAGCGGCAAGATCTATCGCCTGCGCGTCACCCAATTGAACAAGCTGATCCTGACTGCCTGAAGCAGCACGGCAGCCAGTCACCACACTCGCCAGCCAGTCGCGCCCCATGCGCGCAGCCAGCCACACCACCCGCACAGGAGTGTTTGATGGCGAACGACCGACCTTCCCCGATGTTTCCTTCCCCGCAAGGCCAGCAGCCTGAATTGCTGCTCTCGGCCGTGCTGCACCTGATGTCGCACTACCATGCTGGCAGTCCCTGCGAGAAACTGGCGGGCGTCATCGAACGCCACCTGCAAGTGCTGTCCAGCTCGCCCGGCCTGGGTCCCGTGTTGCAAGCGACGTGCCAGCAACTGTCGCAGCAATGGGCCGCCTTGGTGGCGCTGCACCGGCCTGCGCCGCCGAAGAGCACCTTGCTCGATCGCCTGGCACGCGTGCTGAGCGCCAGGCGTCCCGCCTCGCCCCTGCCGCAATAGTTCTCTTCAACACCTCCCACCGCCTAACAGGATATCGCCATGTGTGACAAAGACCAGTCCCTGCCCGTCATCAGCAATTGTTCCAGCGGCGAGGCCGAAACGGCCGCGCTCGCTTCGCGCCGCCGCCGCCTGTGGGAACTGTCGCATACCTGTCATTGCCCGCTGGTCGGCGTGGGCTTGCCATTGGGATACCTGCGCAAGCTGGTGGGCAAGATGACGGGCGGGCGCGTACTGGCCGACGACTACGAGGTGCACGTGGGCGCCGTGACGGAATGCGGGGTGCGCAACCGCCTGTCCGAAGCGCTGCAAAAGGAACTCGAACGCCGCTACGCTCCCGTGATCCTGCGCTTTCGCGGCGCCAAGAGCACGGAGCAGGTAGCGCAACTGTGGCGCACGGCCGTCGCCAACGGCGACGTGTCGGGCGCTTTCTGGGCCGGCCTGACGCACCCGCGCTGCGACGCCGAGCTGGAAGAGCAGATGTGCCGCGACTTGCACATGATCCAGCACCAGGCCGGCGCGTGCGTGCGCGCCGACATGGGCAAATTTACGGCCTTGCAGGAAGAAAATGTGCGCCTGACGCACGAACTGGCCAAACTGCAACAGCGCAGCCAGGCAGCGCTGATGGAAAAAACGGGCGAGCTGGAACGCCAGGAAGCCGTGCTGCTGCGCACGCGGGCCGAATCCATTGGCAAGGACAGCGTCATCGATGGCTTGCGCTGTGAGCTGGCGCAATTGCAGGCCGCCATCCCGGCGCTGGAATCGCGCACCCGCCTGGTCGAGCGCCTGGCGCAAATGGATGAGCGCGAAAAGGAATTGCGCCAGCAAATCGCGGAATTGAAACAGGCCCAGCCGCGCCCAAGCGCCGTCGTGCCGCCACCGGCGCCGAAGCTGGAAGTGCCGACGGGCGGCAAGCTGAAGATGCCGATCCGCCTGGTCGATCAAAGCGTCTTGTGCGTGGGCGGGCGCAGCGGCAATGTCGCCACCTACCGCGCCCTGATCGAACGGGTCGGCGCGCAGTTCGCCCACCACGACGGCGGCCTGGAAGACAATGCCAACCTGCTCGATTCGAGCCTGGCGGCGGCCGATCTGGTGATTTGCCAGACGGGTTGCATCAGCCACAGCGCCTACTGGCGCGTCAAGGATTATTGCAAGCGCACGGGCAAGCGCTGCGTCTTCATCGACAACCCCAGCATTTCCAGCCTGGCGCGCGGCTTGCAGGAAGTCAGCGGCGAGATGGAAGCGGCGCCGCTGGCCGCGATCCAGCCGTAAGCAGCCCCGTCTGTATTAATGGCTATGTCACCGTCAGATGTGGGAATGTCCCCAAAGTGGCTCTGAGCAAGCTTTCGGGGGACAATATTCTCCGTGCGTCGAGTATCCAGCGCCAGCCCAGGTAGTTCGGCAGGTAGCGCGTGGCCACGCCATGAAACGCCTGCAGCCAGCCGCGCAACCTGCTGTGATACGCATTGACGTTCTGCACATGCACCGTGCCGCGCACGCGAACGCCGGCCCGCAAGTTAACCGCCGCATGCCCGATGCCGATCTCCCTGGCAAACACGGGATAGGCCGGATGGCCATCGCTCACCAACAAGATGTCACGGTCGATCACCGCTGGCAGGCAGGCGTGCAGTTTGGCCTTGCTCAGCTGGCCCATGCCGGCAACGAAGTCGACGGTTTGGCCGGTGCGGTCGCGCGCCACCAGCACGCACACCTGCTCGTTGGAAATGCCACGCTGGCTGGCGCGGCCTCCGCGCTTGCGCGCCGGACGCGTCATGTGTTTTGAACCTTTCTGCGACTCCAGCACATACATCTCGTCGGCTTCGGTAATGCCATGCAGGCAGCGCGGCCGGTCGGTCCTGGCCAGCGCGAGGAAACGGTGGCGCCAGCGAAAGCTGGTGTTGCGATGGATATGCACCTTGCTGGCCGCCTTGCGTACCGAAAACGAGTTGAGCAGGCAATCGGCATAGGCCAGCCAGCGTTCCTTGTGGTGCAGATGCGCCAGCGGCGTGCCGCTCAAGGCGTTGAAGGTTTTGCGGCAAGGCACGCAGCGATAGCGCTGCAGACCGTGGGCCTGGCCGTGACGGTGGAAATGTGTCGATCGGCAGCTGGGACAATGCAGTTGCGCCAGCGCTGTTTGCTCGATCAGGACGACGGCCGCAGCCTGTGGCGCGCTGGTGCGCAATAATTCGCTGCTGGCAAGACGCTGGCGGTGCGACAGTTGCGGGAATTGGCTGGCGAAGGTCTGCCACTGGGCGGCGTCCATGATCGGCTCCTTGAAAGGAAATACCTGATCCAGTTAGACCTCAGCAACTGCGGCGCGTTCCCACCGCTTTCGATGACAGAGCCGTATTAATACACGTCGCGCCGGTAGCGCCCCTCGGCCGCCAGCGCATCGAGCGCGGGCCGGCCCAGGATCTCTTGCAGCGCCTGGTCAACGCCGCCCGCCATGCCTGCCAGGCTGCCGCAAATATAGATGGCCGCGCCCTGCTCAAGCCACAGCTTGACTTCATCGGCATTGCCGCGCAGGCGGTCTTGCACGTAGGTGCGCTCCGCCTGGTCGCGCGAAAACGCCAGGTCCAGGCGCGGCAAGTCGCCGCTGGCGTGCCAGCGTTCAATTTCTTCGCGATAATGGAAATCGTGGGCCACATTGCGTTCGCCAAAGATCAGCCAGTTGCGCCGCTGACCCGCCAGCACGCGGCTTTTCAAATGTCCGCGCAAGCCGGCGATGCCGCTGCCGTTGCCGATCAAGATCAAAGGACGCTGGGCATTGTCTTCCAGGCGAAAGCGTTTGTGCTGGCGCAGGCGCAGCTGCACCACCTCGCCGACTGCGGCTTGCGCCGTGAGCCAGCCCGAGGCCAGGCCCAGGCTGCCATCGGGATGCGCATGCTGGCGCACCAGCAAATGTACGCTGCCATCGTGCGGAATCGAGGCGATCGAGTATTCGCGCGGTTGCGATGGGTCGGCCGGCGCGGCCACTTGCACCAGGTCGCCCGACTGCCAATCCGGCAAGCTGCCTGCCACGGGCGCCAGTTCCACATGATAGATGGCGCCACCGGCGCTGCCCGGATTGAGCAACTGCCGCTGCAGCAATTTCCAGTCGCCAAAGGCGGGGGCGCTCCAGTCGGGCGCATCGCTGGTGCCGGCCAGGTGGCTCAGGTGCTGGAACCATTGCTCGATGGCGGCGCTGGCGCTGCGGTCGACTTCGATGCGCTCGAACAGGCGCGAGGCGCCCTGCGTGGCCAGCCAGGCGTCGAGCGCGCGGCCGAAGCCACAGAACTGGCCATAGCTGCGGTCGCCCAGGGCCAGCACGGCGTAATGCAATTGCGGCAGCGCCAGCTCACCCGTCATCAAGCGGCCCATGAAGGCGGCCGCATTGTCGGGCGCGTCGCCTTCGCCATAGGTGCTGACCAGGAACAAGGCCCGTTCCGCTTGGTGCAGATCAAGGGCCGTGAGCTCGGCCAGAGCGCACAGGCGCACGGGGATGCCGGCCAGTTGCAGGCTTTGCGCCGTTTGCGTGGCCAGTTCCTCGGCATTACCCGTCTGGCTCGCATACGCCACCAGCCAGGGCCGGCTGTTGGCCAGCGCCGCCCTGGCGGCATCGGACGTGCGGCGTTTGGCGCGCGCGCGCAGCCAGGGTGCCAGGCACACGCCCGCATAACTGAGGGACAGGGCGGCCAGCAAGGCCAGCCGCGTCGTATCGTGCGTAAAAATCATGGAATTAATCGTTCATTCGTCGAGCATGGCCAGCATGTGGCTGCTCAGCGTTTCGTGGTAGCCGTCGCCGTCGCGCTGCACGAAGCGCGCGGCCAGGCCCTGCTCTTCCGCCAGCGCCATGCCGGCCTCGACACCAAGCACGGTCAGGGCCGTCGACCAGGCGTCGGCCGCCATGCATTGCTCATGCACGACGGTGACGGAGGCAAGTTGATTGGCGATCGGCATGCCGCTGCGCGGATCGATCGTATGGGAAAAACGCACCGTGCCGTCCTGGAAAAAACGCCGGTAGTCGCCCGAGGTCGCCACGGACAAGCCGTGCAGCGCCAGCAACATTTCCGGCGGATGCTTGGCATGATCGGCACTATCGGCCGCACCCTCGACCTGTTCCAGCATGACCCACCACGGCTGGCCGTCGGGCTTGCTGCCAGCGCCGCGCAGCTCGCCGCCCACTTCGACCAGGTAATGATGGATGCCCTGGCTGTCCAGGTAGCGGGCCAGGCGGTCCACGCCATAGCCCTTCGCCACGGCGGACAGATCGAGCTGCAAGCCGCCGGGCTGGCGCGCGCGGCGGGCCGGCAAGTCCAGCTCCAGGCGGCGGCGCTGGCGCTGCGCCAGCAGCAAGGCTACCGTCTCGTCTTTCGGCGGCAGGAAGCCCGGTTCATCGTAGCGATGGCGGGGGCCGAAGCCCCACAGGTTGACGAGGGCGCCCGCGCACGGGTCATACGCGCCACCGGACGCCCGCGACACGTGCATGGCAAAGCCCAGCACCTCGCAAAACGCGGCGGGCAGGCTGTGCCAGCTGCCCGGCTCGGCCCGGTTGAAACGCCCCAGGTCGGACTCGTCGCTCCAGTGGCTCATTTGCGCCACGACCAGGTCCAGCTGTTGCTGCAAGCCCTGCTGCAGGTCGGCGCTGCCGGCGCGTCCCGGCATAGCGGACTCGACCAGGCGCGCCGACCAGCTGGTGCCCATCGTCAGGCCGCGCAAGTCCCGGATCGCGGCGCCGGGCGGCGCGACCTGATCGGAAATATGCTGCGGCAGCAGGACCCGGCGCATCGGTGCTCTCGTGAGATGCCGCCGCTTACTGCGGCAGCACTTCCACGGTAGCCGCGTACGTCATGCGGCGCTCGGGCATCGCTGGCGGCTGGCCGGCCACGGCCGGGACGGCCGCTGGCCAGGTGCTGCTCAGGTAATACATGCCGGCTGCCGGCACCGTAAACGTGATCTCGCCCTTGGCATCCGTGCTCTGGCGGATTTCACCGAGCACGCCACGGTAGCGCACGCCGCCTGGCACCAGACTGAACGCCTGGTTCGCCGCCGGCTTGCCATCGACCAGGAAGCGCCACGTGGCTTTTTCGCCAGCGCGCAAGTCGTTCGGGTGCGTGACGGGCACGAATTCCAGGCCCACGCCCGTTGGCTTGAACACTTCCGTGCTGGTCTCGCCATTGCTGAAGAAAGTTTCCAGGCGCGCTGCCGTGCGCGTGATTTTCAGCTCCTGCGCATCGGCCGGCACTTCCTTCTTGAAGGTTTCCTCATTGCCGCGGAAACGCTTCTGCTCGCCGTTGACCTTGTAGCTGCCCATCACATTTTGCGACACGATGGCAGCCTTGTAGGTGCCCGGTTTTTCCATTTTGACGTCGAAGACGCTGCGCAGGCGGCCCGTGACCGTGTTCGCCGGCGTGACCTTGGCGCCATCCGGGCCGATCACTTGCAGAGCGTCCAGGCGCAGCGGCTGGTGGTCGATCTCGAACAGGCCGTCGGAAACGGCGGCGTCCACCGTCACCCAGGCGTCCTTGCTTTCCACCATCGTGCTCGATGGCACCATCCAGCCGCGGTGGGCGTGGGCGTGCATGGACAGGCCGGCCAGCGCCAGGACGATCAGGGACTTGTTGAAATGCTTGAACATGATGGGTGCGCCTTATGGTTTGAGTTGGACGACGACATTACCGAGTTCTTCCTTGCCTTTGGCAGGCACGGACTGGGCCGACTTCAACGGCCACTGGAACGGCACGCGCACCAGTTCGCGTCCACCCGCTTCGCGCGCCGCTTCCACGACCACCTGGTATTCGCCGGCCGGCAGCTTGTCGAGCAAGGCCTTGGCGCCGGGGAACGTCAGCGTATGTTCGCCAGGCGCGCGCGTGGCGCCGCTGACGCCGTCGACGGGCATGGCCAGGTCGCGGCCGCTCTTGCGCCACCATTGGCGCATGTCCTTCAGCCATTTTTCGCCGGCCTTGTCCTTCTTTTTCACGTCATACAGCACGGCCAGGTTGCCTACGACCTTCTGGTCCGCCGTTTCCAGCCACGCCGCCACGTAGGGACGGTGGTATTCCGCCACGTTCAATTGCGGCAGTTCAAGCTTGAGGGACAAATCGGCCGCCATCGCCGACGTACCGATCAGGGGAAGGCCAAGCGCCAGGGTGTAGCGTAATTTCATGGTGTGCCTGTAAAAAAGTAAAAGGAAAAACGATCAGTGAATAAACAGCAAGGCGATCGCGCAAGGTATCAAGATACCGAGGCCAACCATCGGCCAGGTAAATGGCCGGTTGGCCGAGTGGAACTTCAAAATCAGCAAGCCAGTCAGGCAAAACACGATGCAGGCGCCGGCAAAAATGTCGATGAACCAGCTCCAGGCCACGCCCGTGTTGCGGCCCTTGTGGACATCGTTGAGCCAGGATACCCAGCCCCGGTCCGTCAACTCATATTCGGCGGCCCCGTCTTCAAGGCCGATACGCACCCAGGCGTCACCGCCCGCCTTGGGCAGCGGCAAGTACACCTCGTCGATGCTCCATTCGGCGGGACGGCCGCCCGCATTGAGCGACCATTGCTGCTTGAGCCAGGTCTCGGCGGCGGCCGGCATGGGCGCATTCGCGCCATCGTGCTTGGCGGCATACGCGGCCAGTTGCGTGACCAACGGGGCCGGCAACGTCGCCTGCTGGCGCGTAATCGCTGGCTTGGCCTCGATCTGGCCGGCGTGGTTCAGAGTGATGCCGGTAATGGCGAACAGAAACATGCCCAGCAGGCAAAGCGCCGAGCTGATCCAGTGCCATTGATGCAAGTTCTTCAGCCAGACGGCGCGGCTGGCGTTGTTCCTGGCCTTGTCTGCGGCGCCCGCATTACCCATCAATCGCTCCCGGCAAGGAGCGGGCCAGGTGGCGCGACAAGTCAGTGTGCTTCATTCCCATCCTTCAATCAAAGTGCATGCTGATATTTTCAAACAAATGATAATGATTATCATTTATTAAGTCAATACATGGGGCGCCCCGCCGGGCCAGCGTTTTGTAACAGCTTTGAAACAAAGCTGGCCTGCTACGTAAGCTGCCGTACAGAGCCGCTTGCCGCGCCCGCCTATGCTGTTGTTCAGGACAACCATCAAAGGAGCAACCATGCAACAGTATTCCAGCGAACAACTGGCCAGCATCGCGGCCAGGATCAAGGACGTCAAATTCGGCATGCTGACCACCAGCGACGACATGCGCACGCTCACCAGCCGGCCGCTGACGCAGCAGCAGGTCGACAGCGAAGGGCACATCTGGTTTTTCGTTTCGGACGATGCCGCCTACACGCGCGACTTGCTGAACAATCCGCAAGTCAACGTCAGCTTCGTCGACACGGGCGACAGCCTGTATGTGTCCGTCTGCGGCCACGCGCAGTTGCTGAAGGACCGCGCCAAGGCGGAGGAGTTGTGGAGCCCGCTGGTGAAAGCCTGGTTCCCGGGCGGACTCGACGATCCGAAGCTGTCGCTGATCAAAGTGACGATACAGTCGGCCGAATACTGGGATAGCAGCGCCAGCAAGATGATGCAATTCTATGCCATGGCCAAGGCCGCCATCACGGGCGAGCCGCCGAAGGACCTGGGCGAACATGGACGGGTCGACCTATAGCAGCGCTTTCCTGATTTTTCCGCGCGCACGCAGGCATGGCCAGCCGGCGTGCGCGAACACGTCTGCGGCTGGCCTTGCTGGGATGATCAGACAGTCAGGAAGAAAGGCTCAGACGCCCGTACTGCCCGTGGTGTCGGGTGCATCGCCGGCACTCTGCCGGCTCTGTCCGGCGGAACCGGACTGATGATGGGGCAAGCGGTCGGCGCGCCGTACTTCGCCGATGGAAAACAGATCGTCGCCGATATCGAGGCCTTGCTCGCTATCGACCAGCACAAAGTTTTCGGCCGAATCGGCCGTGCTTTGCTTGTTGCCCGGCGTGCCGCCCTGGCTATTGCCGGGCTGCGGCGTAGTGGAGTTACCCATCATCTTCCCCCCTGATCGTGAGTGCGAGTCGGTTGCAGCTTGACTGCCGACTGGCCGTCGCCAGCGCCGCTACTTCATCATAGTCCATGCCTGCTGCATTGCATCAACATTTTGCGACTGGCCGGCGGCAATGCGCGATTCCCGCCGGCCAGACTGCTTTGCTACTGCTTGCGCTTACTTGTTGCGCGAACCGGACGAGCCCGTCCCTGAACCTGAACCGCCGCTTTGCTTGTTGCCACTGTCGCGGTTACCCTCCTGGTTCATGCCGGCGTTGTCGCGCGAACCGCTGGAGCTGGAAGCGCTTTGCCGGCTGGCATCGTTCTTGTGACTTTGACTGCCTGCGCGGCGCGCTTCTTCCGACGTGAACTCATGCGCCGTGCCCTTTTCATGCGCCGCACGTCCCCCTTCGCTGGCGATTTCGCGCTGCTGGGCAGGGTCCATGGAAGCGAAGCCACGCTTGCTGGTATCGCTTTGCTTGTTGCCGCCGCTGCCGCTACCACTGCTGCTAGTGGATTTACTACCTTGCTGTTTATTGTCGCTCGATGTGGCCATGATGCTCTCCTTGATCGATGGAATCAGAAACAATGCAAAAAACAATGCAAACCATGCAAATCTTCCCCCTCGCATGGCAAGGGAACCCTCATCTTAGTGCGCACATGGGCCACAAGAAATAGGAGGATGGCAAGAGCGCATGTAGGATGAGTCCCGCCCCTGGTGGCGTAGTTACTTTCAGTTTTCCACCAAAAGTACCAGAAACTCAGCAGTTAGCGGGCAGAGGGAAAATCGCCGCGTCGGCCGTCATGTAGACGCGCTCGCCAGCGCCTGGCCGCACCGCATGGCCGCCCGTGAAGGCGCCAAACGAGGGCAAAATGGCGCGCTCCTGCCCCAGCAGGAAGCACGGCAGGCGCAAGCCGCCCGCATGTCGTCCCGTCCCTGCTGCGCGCAAATGAAACACGGGATGCACGTGGCCGGCCAGCACATAGCCGGGCGCGGCAGTGTCCGGGTGATGGCAGAACGACAGCTTGCCCACCTGGTGCGGTTCATCGACCATGCCGATGCCCAGCGCGGCGGCCGGGTCGCCCGCATGCGCATCGTGGTTGCCGCGCACCACCGTCAGGCGCAGGCCCGGATGGCGCGCGCGCCAGGCCAGCATGGCGGCCACGGTGGCGGGCGCATGCGCGGCGCGCGCGTGCAGGAAGTCGCCGAGAAAGACGATTTCCTCGCAAGCGTAACTGGCCATCAAGGCGTCGAGCGCCAGCAGGTTTTGCGTCGTGGTGCCGCGCGGCACGGGCACGCCCAGCGCGCGGAACGCGGCCGCCTTGCCGAAATGGATGTCGGCGATGACCAGCATCTTGCGCGCCGGCCAATACACGGCCTTGTGCGCCAGCAGCCACATAATCTCGCCGGCCAGTTCCACCACGCAGTGCGCCTGCTGCTGCCCGCTCATGCGGCCGCCTTTTCCAGCGCGCTGACCAGGCGCGCCACCCGGTCCGACAGTTTTTCCGTCGTCAGCTGTTCGCGGAAACGCTCGACCATCAGGCCGAAGGCAAAGGGCGACGCGCGCTCCAGCGCTTGCAGGCTGATGCTCCTGCCATGCAACTCGCGCAAGGTGGCGCGCAGGCGCGTCAATTCCAGCTCCTGTTCCAGCACTTCGCGCTGCGCCTGCGTGAGCAGCAGATTGGTCGCATCGTGCTTGCGGAACACTTCAAAAAACAGCGAAGACGATGCCTGCAGCTGGCGCGCGCTTTTCGGCTGGCCCGGATAACCCTGGAACACCAATCCCGCGATGCGGGCGATTTCGCGGAAGCGCCGCTGCGACAGCTCCGTCGCATTCAGGCTGGCCAGCACGTCTTCGAGCAGATTGTCCGTGCTGAACAGGGCAAGATCGGCGCCGCTGGCGCCCGTCAACAACGGCGCAAAGTCGATGTCGTGCGCGCCCAGCAATTCAAAGCCGTAATCGTTGACGGCGATCGACAAGGTCGCCGGCTGAGTACGGGCAATGCGGTAGGCCAGCAGGGACGCCAGGCCCAGGTGCACCGAGCGGCCCGCAAACGGATACACGAACAAATGGTGGCCTTCGCGGCTGGAGAGGGTTTCCACCAGCAGGGTTGCGCGCGTGGGCAGGCTCGACCATGCCTGCTGGATGGCCAGCAGCGGCGCCAGCGCGCGCATTTCCGGCCCGCTGGCCTTGCCTTCCTGCGCCAGCTGCAACTGGTCCAGCACGGCATGTGCCAGTTCCGACGACAGCGGCATCTTGCCACCCTGCCAGCGCGGCACGGCGCCGCGGCTGCCTGTTGCGCGCCGCACATAGGCCGTCATCTCATGCACGCGCACAAATTCCAGGATGCGCCCGCCGAACAGAAAATGGTCGCCCGACTTCAGGCGCGCGATGAACGATTCCTCGATGCTGCCGATCCGCCCACCGCCGAGGAACTTGACCTGGATCGCCGCCTCCGACACGATGGTGCCGATGCTCATGCGGTGGCGCCGCGCCAGGGCGACGTCCGGCACGCGGTACACGCCTTCCTCGTCCGGCAGCACTCTCCGGTATTCCGGATACACGGTAAGGCTTTGCCCGCCGCGCGCAACGAAATCGAGCGCCCATTGCCACTCGTCCAGGCTCAGGTGACGATACGACCAGGCGGCGCGCACTTCCCGGTACAGCTCGGGCGAATGAAAACCGCCACCCAGCGCGATCGTCACCAGGTGCTGCACCAGCACGTCGAGCGGCTTGTCCGGCACGGGCCGCGCCTCCAGCTGGCCTTGCGCCAGGGCGGTGCGGGCAGCGGCCGCTTCCAGCAATTCCAGGCTGTTGGTGGGCACCAGGGTGACGCGCGAAATGCGTCCCGGCGCATGGCCGCTGCGTCCGGCCCGCTGTACCAGGCGCGCGATGCCTTTCGCGCTGCCCACTTGCAGCACCCGCTCGACGGGCAGGAAATCGACGCCCAGGTCCAGGCTGGACGTGCACACGACGGCTTTCAGCTCGCCCGATTTCAAGTGCTGCTCGACCCACTCGCGCACTTCGCGGTCCAGCGAACCGTGGTGCAGGGCGATCAGGCCGGCCCAGTCGGGCCGCGCATCGAGCAAATGCTGATACCACAGCTCGGCTTGCGAACGCGTGTTGGTAAACACCAGGGTGGTGGCGCTGCCTTCGATCTCGGCAATCAGCGGTTGCAGCATCTGGATGCCCAAATGCCCGCCCCAGGGAAAGCGCGTGGGGTTGGCGGGGATCAGGCTGTCGACGAGGATGCGCTTTTTGACTTTGCCTTCGACCAGCACGCCGGCGTTTTCCTCGCCCAGCAAGACGTCCTGCGCCTGCCGCAGATTGCCCAGGGTGGCCGACAGGCCCCACGTCATCAACGTGTCATTCCAGCGGCGCAAGCGGGCCAGCGCCAGCTGCACCTGCACGCCGCGCTTGCTGCCCATCAATTCGTGCCACTCGTCGACGATCACGGTTTCCAGCAGGCCGAAACGCTCCCGGGCATCCGCCTGGCTCAGCATCAGCGACAGGCTTTCCGGCGTGGTCACCAGCACCTCGGGCCAGGCTTTCGCCTGCCGCGCCCGCTGCGCGGCGCTCGTGTCGCCCGTGCGCGCCTCGATGCGCCAGCCCGGCGCTAGCTCGGCGCCAGAGGCTTGCAGCGCGCGCACGGTGTCGGCCGCCAGCGCCCGCATGGGCGTGATCCACAGCACGCGCAAGCCCTGCTTTCGTCCCTTGCGCGCCAGCCGCTCGGCGCGCAGCAAGGCGCCGAACCAGACGGCATAGGTCTTGCCCGATCCCGTGCTCGCATGCAGCAAACCGGACTGGCCCTGTGCCGCCGCACGCCAGACGGCGCGCTGGAACGGGAACACGGTCCAGCCGCGCGCGTCAATCCAGGCGTCGATGCGCTGCGCCAGCGCACTTTTGCTCATCGCTTGCTCATGTGGCCTGGACCAGCATGGCCTTCAAGGTGGCCAGGGTATCCGCATCGGCGATGGCCTTGTCTTCGCGCCGGCGCAGGATGCGGGGAAAGCGCACGGCGATGCCCGCCTTGTGCCGGCTGGACGCGGCGATGCCTTCGAAGCCGATCTCGAACACCATCGTCGGCTTGACGCTGCGCACGGGGCCGAATTTTTCTATCGTCGTCTTGCGGATGGCGGCGTCGACCTGTCCGATCTCCGCATCCGTCAAACCGGAATACGCCTTGGCGAACGGCACCAGCTTACGTTCCCCCTGCTCGCCTTCCTCGACGTCATCCCACACGGCAAACGTGTAGTCCGTGTACAGCGACGCGCGCCGGCCGTGGCCCGCCTGGGCGTAGATCAGCACGGCGTCGATGGCATACGGGGCTATCTTCCATTTCCACCACGTGCCCACGTCTTTCGTGCGGCCCACGCCATACGCGGCCGACACGGCCTTGAGCATCAAGCCTTCCACGCCGCGCGCCCGCGATTCAGCGCGGATGGCCGCCAGCGCCTCCCAGCTTGCCGCCGCTATGCGCGGCGACAGCCGCAGCGCGCGAGCATTTACCTGCGCCACGACGCTTTCCAGCAGCGCGCGGCGCTCCAGCTGAGGCAACTGGCGCACGTCCACGCCTTCGCATTCGAGCACGTCGTAGGCCACGAGCACGGCCGGCAGCCCGGCCAGCAACTTGGACGACACCGTCTTGCGGCCCATGCGTTGTTGCAGATCGGCAAACGGCGCAGGTACGTCGCCCGGCTGCCAGATAAGGATTTCGCCATCGAGCACGGTGCCCTCGGGCAAGGCCAGCTGCGCCAGTTCGGGAAAGCGCTCCGTGATCAATTCCTCGCCACGCGACCACAGCCAGTTCACGCCTTCGCGGCGCAGCAGCTGGGCGCGCATGCCGTCGTATTTCCATTCGGCCAGCCAGTCGCCAATATCACCGAGACTCTGCGGCTCCGCCTGCAAGGGATGGGCGAGAAAAAACGGATACGGCTGGCCGCCGCGCAGCGCATGTTCGCCATCGGACTGCGCGGCGATCAGTTTGAGAAAACCCGCGCCCGTGGGATTGACCTTGCCATCGGTCCAGCCCATCAAACGCTGGGCGATCAGCTTGCTGTCGACGGCGGCAATCGACGCCAGCGCGCGCGTCACCAGCAGTTTGGACACGCCCACGCGAAAGCCGCCGCCGATCAGTTTGATCAGCAGGAAGCGTTCACGCGTTTCCAGTTCATCCCAGTAAGCCAGCAAGTCGGCGCGGATGGTCTCGGGCGGCGCGCCGCGCAGCGGCGCGATGCGCTGCTCGACCCACTCGGCCAGGCCGACGTCGCTGCGCCTGCCCGGCGCGGGCAAGATCAGGGCGATGGTTTCGGCCAGGTCGCCTACGGCATGATAGGCCTCGTCGAACAGCCAGGCGTCAAGGCCCGCCCTTTCGGTCGCATACTCGCGCAGCAACCTGGTGGGCACGGCCTGGCGCGGCTTGCCGCCGGCCAGAAAATACACGGCCCAGGCTGCGTTTTCCGGCGAGGCGCCGCGAAAATACGCTTGCAGGGCCGCCAGCTTGCGGCTGGTGGAGGTCGTCTCGTCGAGTTCCGCGTACAGCCGGGCAAAGTCACGCATGGGTGACGTCCTCCGCTGCCGTGGGCGCACCGGGCGCACCGTCATCGGCCTCGTCGTCGCCATACTCCGTCTCGAAGCCGCCCGCCTGCCAGCCGTTTTGCCGCAGCCAGCGCACCATCACGGGAATCGATCCATGCGTGACGATGATGCGTTCGGCCTGCGTGGCCGTGATCGCTTGCATCAGTCCCGGCCAGTCGGCATGGTCGGACAGCACAAAACCGCGGTCCACGCCACGCCGCCGGCGCGCGCCGCGCAGCAGCATCCAGCCGCTGGCAAACGCATCGCTGTAGTCGCCGAAGCGCTTCATCCACGGCGAACCGGCAGCCGACGGCGGCGCGATCACCATCGCCGTTTTCAGTGCCGCCTTGTCCGTCACGTCGCCCGCCATCACGGTGGCGGGCAAGGCCACGCCGGACTCGCGGTACACCTGCGTCAAGGCTTGCGCCGCGCCATGGCAGATGATGGGGCCGATGGAAGGATCGAGCCCCGCGAGGATGCGCTGCGCCTTGCCGAAGGCATAGCAGAACAGCACGCTGGCGCGCCCCTCGGCCGCATTCCTGCGCCACCACTGGTTGATGTCATCATAAACTTCCTGCGGCGCCTGCCAGCGGTAGATGGGCAGGCCGAACGTCGATTCCGTAATAAACGTATCGCAACGCACAGGCTCGAACGGTGCGCACGTGGGGTCGGGCTGCAGCTTGTAGTCGCCCGAGGCCACCCACACTGTGCCGCCCACTTCCATGCGCACCTGGGCCGAACCCAGCACGTGGCCGGCCGGATGCAGCGACACGCGCACGCCATGGTGTTCGATGGTCTCGCCATACGCGAGGCCCTGGATGGACACGGCGCCCAGGCGCGCACGCAGCACCTGCTCGCCGGGCGCGGCGCACAGGTAATGCCGGTGGCCAACTCGCGCATGGTCGGCATGCGCATGCGTGATGATGGCGCGCTCGACGGGGCGCCACGGGTCGATGTAGAACTGACCCGGCACACAGTACAAGCCCTCCTTGCGCACCACCACCATGTCTGCCATGCCCTGCCCCCTGCGTTAAAAAGCGCGTTGGAATGGGGTGATTCTAGCGCGCTTGCACCAGATCACTGTTCGACAGCGCACCATGGCTTCACGCAGGGACAACGAACTCCGCCATGAAAGTACGCGTGGTGTTTTCCGGAAAGGCAATGGTGACCTGGTCGCCGGCTACCGATAGTACGGTACCGATCTGGTAGCGGGGCACGCGCACGCGGCTGCCGACGGCGATCTGGGGCGCTGGCGCGGGCGGCGGCGCTTCAGCAGGCGCTGGAGGGAACTCGTCGAGGGAGATGGGCGCGGCCAGCGCGGGCGGCGACAGGCAATTGTCGCAGGTGCAGCAGCGCTCAAAATCGTCCGCATCGCCAAAGTAATCGAGCAGCAGTTTCCAGCGGCACAGGCCGCTTTGCGCATATGCCACCATCTGCTCGAGCGCCTGTTTGTCGCGCTCCTGCTTGTCGACGTAGATCTGCGCCAGCTGCGCATACGAGGGCGACTTCGCCGAGGGCGCTTTCAGGCTGTAGCCCAGCTTGCGGTCCTGGCGCAGCAGCTTGCCGTCTTTTAACAATTTCAGGCAGACCTTCAGGTGGCCGTCGGAAAACTCGGGCAGGCTGGACGCCAGCGCAGCGAACGCAAACGTGGCCGGAAATGTTTGCGCTGCGGCCACGATGGCCGCCAGTTCTTCCGCCGTGGGATAGTGCTTGGCCAGAAAGAATTGCTGCACCCGCTTGTCTTCCTGAAAGTACAGCAAGGTACAGTCGGCGGGCAAGCCGTCGCGCCCTGCCCGGCCCGATTCCTGGTAGTACGCTTCCAGGTTAGCCGGCACCTGCAAGTGGATGACGAAGCGCGTGTCGGGCTTGTCGATGCCCATGCCGAAGGCGTTGGTGGCGACCATGATGCGGCGTTCGCCATTCATGAACAAATCCTGCTTGTGCTTGCGCTCGCGCGCCGCCAGCTTGCCGTGGTAGCACGTGACGCTCTCGCCCAATTCCTCCAGCCGCGCCGCCAGATCTTCGACGGCCTTGACGGTGGCCGCATACACGATGCCCACGCCGGCCGTCTCGCGCAGCAGGCGCAGAACTTCGTCCTGTTTTTCCGCGGCATTCGTGACCTGGATCACGCGGTAGCGCAAATTGGCGCGGTAGATGCCGGTATTGATGACTTGCAGCTTGCGCGCTTCCAGCTGCGCGTCGATATCGGCTATCACTTCCCCGGTGGCCGTGGCCGTCAGCGCCAGCACGGGCGGACGGCCCAGCACGCGCAGGGCGGCCGCTATCTCCAGGTAGGCGGGACGGAAATCGTGGCCCCACTGGGAAATGCAATGGGCTTCATCGATGACGACCAGGCTGGGCGGCGCACTGGCCAGCAGGGACAGAAAATCGGGGCTGGCCAGGCGTTCCGGCGTGCAAAAGATGATGAGCCTGCCGCCCTGGCCGATGCGGGCGATGGCCTCGTCCTCTTCCGCGCGCGACAGGCTGCTGTTGAGCTGCACTGCCGTGATGCCCAGTGCATGCAGCTTTTCCAGCTGGTCTTTCATCAGCGAGATCAGCGGCGAGACGACCAAAGTGGCACTTGGCAACAGCGCGGCGGGCAACTGGTAGCACAGCGACTTGCCGCTGCCGGTGGGCATGATGGCCAGGGTATCGCGCCCGGCCAGCACGCTGTCGATGACTTCCTGCTGGCCCGTGCGCAGCCGTGCCACGCCAAAGACCGAGCGCAGCAGGCGCTGGATGTGTCGACCAGATTGGTACACTGAAGCATGCATGATTACCGTCCCGAAAGTAGCACTGCCGGCGCCCCAGCGCCAGCGTAGAACTACTTTACGGAAGGGCCTGGCGCGCCGCCATAGGACGGGCGCCACAGCTGACGTAGGAATTCAGGAAGCAAACAGGATGGCCCAGAACAGCATCAGCAAGCCGGCTATCGACACGCACCACACGAGCGTGCGCACGACGGGCACGCCAAACGCGTACAGCGGTAAATACAGCACGCGCGCGGCCAGGTACAGGGCCGTGCCGTACAGGGTCAGTGCGCTTTCCTGCGCCGTCACGTGGACGATCAGCACGGCGGCGGCGAACAGGGGCAGGGTTTCAAACAGGTTCGCCTGGGCCCGCTGCAAGCGGCCCGTGATCTTGCCCACGGGCGGCCCGTCGCCATCGCGCGCGCTCACGTTATAGGCCGTACCCGTTTCGCGCGTGCGGAACAGCGCGGGCAGCAGGATGTGCACCAGCGCCAGCACCAAAGTACAGCCCAGCATGGTCAATTCAGGAGTCATCTTTACCTCTGCGGATGGGATAGGCAAGCCGTGCCGGCGCGTGCCCGTCAGGGTTGGTCGAGTGCTGCTTGCAACTCTGTCAAATCATAGGGCTTGCGCAAGACACTGGCGGAAAAGCCCAGTTCATCCATCGATTCCTTGCCATAGCCCGTGGAAAAGATGATGCGCATGTCCGGTTTCTCGCGCAGCACCATGCGTGCCAGCGCGATGCCAGACATGCCGGGCAGGCTGACATCGGTAAACAAAATATCGAAGTCTTGCTCATTGAGCAATTTCCACGCCGCCTCGCCATCGGACACGCCGCTGACCGTGTGGCCCAGCATGCCCACCAGTTCGCATACCATCAGCTGGGAATCGAGATTATCTTCCACTACGAGTATCTTCATCGATGTCGGCATGTCACCCTGCGGTGTTGGCGCATGGCCCGTCAAGTCCAGCCCCGGCGTACCGCTCGCCAGTATGCTGGCCGCCATGGTGCCGCTTGCCGGAGCGCCAGCCACCGGCGCGCCGGACCGCTCAAACTGGCGCGCGCGCATTTGCTGCTGGCGGTTGGCCAGCACATGGCGCAGCTTGCGCGCCAGCTCTTCGCGCCGGTACGGCTTGCTGAGCAATTCCACTCCCGCGTCGAGCCTGCCCTCGTGCACGATCACATCCTGCGCGTAGCCCGACGTAAACAAGACGGCGATATCGGGCTGCAATTCGCGCGCCTGGCGCGCCATCTCCGTGCTGCTGACGGGGCCTGGCATGATCACGTCCGTAAACAGCAAGTCGATCTGCGCGCCACTGTGCAGCACGGCGAGCGCGCTTTCGCCATCTTCGGCTTTCAGCACCGTATAGCCGAGCGCGCCGAGCATATCAACCACGGTGGTGCGCACGCCCACGTCGTCTTCCACCACCAGCACGGTTTCCGTGCCGCCCGTGACGACGCCGCTCAATTCCAGTTCCTCGTCCGCTTCGGCCATCAGGGAACGGGGCAAATAGATTTTGACTCCCGTGCCCACGCCAGGTTCACTGTAAATGCGGATATGGCCGCGGCTTTGCGTGACGAAACCATACGCCATCGACAGGCCCAGGCCCGTGCCCGCGCCTTCCGGCTTCGTCGTGAAAAACGGCTCGAACGCGCGCTGCAGCACGGGGCCGCTCATGCCGCGGCCCGTGTCCGTCACCGACAGCATCACGTACTGGCCCGCCGGCACGTCGACCAGATTATGCACATACTGCTCGTCGAGCACGACATTGCCCAGTTCGATGGTCAGCTTGCCCACGCCATCCATGGCGTCGCGCGCATTGATGGCCAGATTGAGAATGACGTTCTCGATCTGGCTGCGGTCGACCAGGGTATTCCACAGCCCGCCGCCGCCCACCAGCACGATGTCGATCGCTTCGCCCAGAGCGCGCCGCAGCAGCGCATCCATGTTGCGCACCACGCGCGCCAGGTCGGCCACTACCGGTTGCAGCGGCTGGCGCCGCGCAAACGCCAGCAGATGCGACGACAACTTGGCACCCCGCTCGACGGCGGCAATCGCCGTGTCCAGGCGCTGGCGCATCAAGCCATCCGTGCCCGCCAGATGATGCAACAAATGCAAATTACCGGAAATGATTTGCAGCACATTATTAAAATCGTGCGCGATCCCCCCTGTCAGCTGGCCCACGGCTTCCATCTTTTGCGCCTGGCGCAAGGCGTCTTCGGCCTTGGTGCGCTCACCGACTTCCTGTTCGACACGGTGTTCCAGCGTTTCGTTCAATTCATGCAGCGCTTTTTCCACGCGGCGCCGGTCCGTGATGTCCGTCTTGACGGCGATCAGGGAACGCGTATGACCCTGCTCATCGACCAGGCGGCTGACATTGCTCGACACCCACACTTGCGAGCCATCGGGTTTCAGGTAGCGCTTTTCCAGCGAGAACGACTCGCCCGTTTCCACCAGGCGCCGGAACAGTACGCTGTTGCCGGGCACATCCGCCGGATGCATGATGTCGTTCATGTTTAGGCTCAGCAGCTCTTCGGCCGAGCGGCCCAGCATGCAGCACAGGGCCCCGTTGACCCTCTGGAAACGGCCATCGAGGCCCAGCTCGGACAAGCCCACGGAGGCCTGGCCGAAAATGGCCGCCATGCGTTCCTGGCTGGCGTTCAGTTCATCCTCGATCTGGCGCCGCTCCGTCACGTCGAACGACACGCCCACGTAACGGCGCTGGCCCGGCACGCGGCCGGCCACCACCTCGCCCTGGCGCGCGATCCAGCGCAGCGCGCCGTCGGCAGGACGGCGGATGCGGTATTCCACGTATTCGAGGGGATTGGGCGTCAGGTCCAGCTTGCTCGGTCCGACCTTTTGCTGGTCGCGCGCATCGACCAGGCTCACCAGCAGGCGTTCCGTCACCTCCACCTCGTCGGCAATGCCCCACAGGCGGCGGAAGGTGGGCGACACCAGCATCGCGCCCGTCTCGGGGAACCATTCGAAGGTGCCGATACCGCCCGCCTGCTGGGCCAGGCGCAAACGCTCCTCGCCGTCCATGCGCTCGGTGACGTCGATGCCTTCGACGAGGATGCCCGTGACCACGCCCTCGTCATCCTTGATGGGCTGGTACACGAAATCGATCTGGCGCAGGCCCGTCTGCCCATCCGCCGTCTGCAAATCCACCTTCATCTGGCGCCCTTCGAAGGGCTCGCCCGTGCGGTAGACCTGGTCGAGCAATGCGATGAAGCCTTGCTCCTTGACTTCAGGCAAGGCCGCTTCGACTGTCTTGCCCAGCATATCGCGGTGCCCCACCAGGCGCAGATAATGCTCATTGGCCAGTTCGAACACGTGCTGCGGACCACGCAGCATGGCCATGAAGCTCGGTGCCTGCTGGAACAGGGCGCGCAGCAGCGCGCGCTCCTCGCCCAGGCGGCGGTTGGCCGCGCGCACGGCCTCGCTCTCGGCCTGCAAGGTGGTGTTGAGTTCACCCAGCTCAGCCGTGGCCAGCTTCAGCTGGCGCCCCTCTTCCATGCGCGCCGTCAATTCCAGCGCCGTGCACAACACGCCATCGACCTGGCCGTCGGCGCCATGCACGGGCGCATAAAACAGGTCGAAGCAAACATCCGTCGGTTTTCCATCACGCAACAGCGGCAAACAGCACTCGCGGTGTACCTGCGTTTCGCCGCGCAGTCCCGCTTCGAGGATGCGCGCGTTCCAGTCCCAGATTTCGGGCCAGACGGCGGGCACCGTGCCGCCCAGCGCCGCCGGATGGCGCGCCCCGGCGATCTGGATGTAATCGTCGTTGTAAATCATGACGTGCTGCGGACCCCACATCAGCACCATCGCCATCGGCGAATGGAGCATGATGTCGACACTGGTACGCAAATGGGCGGGCCAGCCTTCGAGTGCGCCCAGGCTGGTGGCGGACCAGTCGCGCTGGCGCACCAGTTCGCCCATGCTGCCGCCGCCGCGCGGCCAGGCTGGCGCGCTCATGTGGCCAGTCCCGCTTGCACGCGCACCTGGCACTGGCGCGGGATGCGCACCGTCACCAGCGTGCCCTGCGTGGCCGTGGAACTGAGCTCGACCGTACCGCCGTGGGCCTTGACGAACATGTTCACCGTGTACAGCCCCAGCCCCAGCCCCTGACCCGTCCGGCGCTTCTCGCCCGCTTGCTGAAACGGCTCGAACAGGGTCGGCAGCAAGGCGGCAGGAATCACGCCACGATTGGCAATGCGCAACGCAATGCAGTCGGCGGCGCGTCCGTCCAGGGCCAGTTGCACGGGCGTGCCCGCCTCGCCATGCGTGAGGGCATTGCTTAACAGATTCGAGATGACTTGCGACAGCAAGCCCGCATCGCATTGCCCGTGCAGCTCGCCGACACTGCTGACTTCGACCAGCGGGACCTGGCCGGCCGTCTCGAATTCCTCGACGATGGCGCGCACCAGCGCCAGGTAGTCGTGCGTGCTGCTGCGCAACTCCATCGTGCCGGAACGGATGCGCGCCAGGTCCAGCAACTGGTCGACCATGCGCGCCATGCGCTTGGCGCTGCTTTCGATGCGCTGCGCCGTGACGATCACCTTCGGGTGGTCGCTCATCATCGGCAACAGCATGGCGCCGTTCATCACCACCGACAGGGGCGTGCGCAAGTCGTGGCCCAGCACGGCCGTGAACAGTTCATTGAGGTGCAGCGCGTGCTTGAGCTCGTCGAGCTGGGCCGACAATTCGCGCTTTTGCTGGTACAGCTGCACCAGCACCGCCACCTTGCTTTGCAAGGCTTTCACGTCGATGGGCTTGTAGAGGAAATCGACGGCGCCCGCCTCGTAGCCACGGAAGCTGTAGCTCGGTTCGCGCGACGCGGCCGTGAGGAAAATCAAGGGGATGCCGCGCGTGCGTTCGCTGCCGCGTATCAGTTCGGCCAATTCAAAACCGTCCATCTGCGGCATTTGCACGTCGATCAGGGCCAGGGCGACTTCATGCGTCAACAGCAATTCCAGCGCTTGCGCGCCCGAACTTGCTTTCAGGATCACAATACCGGGCCGCGCCAGCACGGCTTCGGCGGCGACCAGGTTTTGCGCGATGTCGTCAACGACGAGGATATGGATAGGAGCGGTCACGGAATCATCTTCAGGCATCGCAACGGCAAGATGCCATCGTGTTTCGATATGAACATCAACATTGTTTCAATTCTCACATATATTACACGCACTGCCCCACTCCCATTCACTTGTGTTCGTCAGCGCCCAGCAATGCCAGGCTGGCTGCCATCTGCGGCAAATCGAGCACGCGGTCGGCGCCGGCCCGCTTGAGCGCGGCGGCCGGCATGATGCCACAACTGGCCCGTTGCGGATCTTGCACCCAGGCGCTGCCGCCCAGTTGCCGCACGCGCGCCAGGCCCGCCGCGCCATCGGCCGAAGCGCCCGTCAGGATGATGGCCAGCATGGCGCGCCGGTAAGCCAGGGCTGCCGTTTCCAGCAGGACATCGATGGACGGGCGCGAAAAATACACGGGTTCTTCCTGCGACAGGGAAAAACAGCCATCGGGTTCGACTTGCAGGTGGTAGTCGGGCGGCGCGAAATACACGGTGCCACCTTGCAGCGGTTCCTTGTCCTGCGCTTCGCGCAAGGGCAGCGCGCAGCGCGCCGCATACAGCTGCGGCAAACGGCTGGAACGGCCCGGCGCCAGATGCAGCACCACCACCACGCTTGCGCCGCAGGTGTCGGGCAAGGCGCGCAGCACGGTGCCCAGCGCTTCCACGCCGCCGGCCGAGGCGCCGATGGCGATCAGGCGCAGGCCAAGGGGCGGCGGCGCCACGTCGCAGGTCGGCAGCATGTCAGGCACGCTGGAAGATTTTTTCAGCCGGGCACAGCTCATTGAAGCTGGCGCAGTGGCGGCTGAAATGCAGGCTTTCCTTCATGCCCAGGCCCAGGAAGCCCCGGTTCACCAGCGCTTCGTGGAACAGTCCCAGGCTGCGATCTTGCAAGTCTTTATTGAAGTAAATCATGACGTTACGGCAGGAAACCATGTGCACCTCCGAAAACACGCTGTCCGTCGCCAGGCTATGGTCGGCGAAGACGAACTGGCGCCGCAGGCGCCGGTCAAAGATGGCGCCCTTGTAGGCGGCCGTGTAATAGTCGGACAGCGAACGCTTGCCGCCCGCCAGCTGGTAGTTTTCGCTGAACTGGGCGATGCGCTCGACTGAATAGATGCCCGCTTCGGCAGCGGCCAGCGCCTCGACATTGATGTCGGTCGCATAAATCATGCTGCGCTCCAGCAAGCCTTCCTCTTCCAGCAAGATGGCCAGCGACCACACCTCTTCGCCGCTGCTGCAACCGGCCACCCAGATCTTGATGGAGGGATAGGTGTGCAGAACGGGCACGACTTTTTCGCGCAAGGCGCGGAAGTAGGCGGGGTCGCGGAACATCTCGCTCACCTGCACCGTGAAAAACTGCAGCATCTGCGCGAACATGGCGGGCTCGTGCAAGATGCGGTCCTGCAGTTGCGACAGGCTGGCGCAGCCGAAGCGCTCCATGGCCTGGCGCATGCGCCGGCGCAGCGACGCCACGGAATAATCGCGGAAATCGTGCTGATAGCGCAGCAGTATTCCCTCAAGCAATAACTTCAGTTCTATATCGAAAATATCGTCATCTAACAACATCCACCTCATCGGATACCTGACCGTTAAACACGGTACAACCTGCCAAATGCTAGCAGATCACCGGCAATTATCGCGCAGAGAAAGTGTCAGTTAGGTACGCTGGCGTACGCTCGCGCGTTTTTTTCACGCATCCACGCCCTTCATGCCCTCGTCCGTATAACGCGCCCCCGCCGCCATGCCCAAGGGAAAGGCCGCATTCATCGCCGCCAGTTCCGCCCCGTCCAGCTGCACGGCCAGCGCGCCGAGGTTGTCGTGCAAATACGCGATGCGCTTGGTGCCGGGAATGGGGATGATGTCGTCGCCTTGCGCCAGCAGCCAGGCCAGCGCCAGCTGGGCCGGCGTGCAGCCTTTTGCGCGCGCCAGGTCCCGCACTTGCGCGACGATGGCCTGGTTGCGCGCCAGGTTGTCGGCCGCGAAGCGGGGATTGAAGTGGCGGAAATCGCCCGCATCGAGACTGGCCGCATCGGCGATGGCGCCCGTCAGGAAACCGCGCCCCAGCGGGCTGTAGGCAAAGAAACTGGCGCCCACGTCGCGGCAGGCGGCCAGCACGCCCTGCTCCGGCTCGCGCGTCCATAGCGAATATTCGCTCTGCACGGCCGCCACGGGGCAGATGGCCGCCGCGCGCCGCAAGGTAGCGGCGCTCACTTCGCACAGGCCCACGGCGCGAATTTTTCCTTCTTGCCGCAGTTGCGCCAGCGCCCCCATCGACTCTTCCAGTGGCGTGTCCAGGTTCAGCCGGTGCAGGTAAAACAGGTCGATGCTTTCCACGCCCAGGCGCGCCAGCGACGCGTCGCACGCCTGGCGGATGTAGGCGGGGGAATTGTCGACGCGGCGCGCATAGCTGCCCGCCTCGCGCGCCAGGCCGCACTTGGTGGCGACCAGGGCCAGGCCCCTGTGGCGCGCCAGGAAACGGCCCAGCAATTGCTCGTTGTGGCCAAAGCCGTAGGCGTCGGCCGTGTCGAACAGGGTCACGCCCGCCGCCAGGGCAGCTTCCAGCGTGGCCAGCGATTGCGCCTCGTCCGTGGCGCCATAAAATTCCGACATGCCCATGCAGCCCAGGCCCAGTGCCGAGCTGGTCAGGCCGCTATGGCCGATGCGTCGTTGTTGCATGCTGCTCTCCTCAGTTGTTAACGCGATGGAGCCAGTCTGGACCGAGCAGCCAGGCAAGGGAATGCCCGATTTCGTGATACCTTTATGGTATGAGAGCCCTTGACACCCACGCCTTGACCCTGTTTTGCGCCGTCGCCCGCTGCCTGAATTTCCGCCAGGCGGCGGAGCAATTGCACATGACCCAGCCGCCCTTGTCGCGCGCCATCAAGACGCTGGAAGACAAGCTGGGTACACGATTGTTCGAACGCGACACGCAAGGCGTGGCCCTGACGCAGGCGGGCCGCACCTTGCTGCCGCAGGCGCTGCACATTCTCGATTTGCTGGAGATGGCACAGCAATCGCTGCGGCAAGACAGCGCGCCCGCGCGCCTGCGCCTGGGCCTGACGAGCTCCGTGGCGGCCGGCCTGTTCCGTCCGCTGCTCGCGGCGCTGGAAACGCAACTGGGCAAGGTCCGCCTGGAACTGACGGCGGCACCGTCGCCGCGCCTGGTGGCTAGCGTGCGCAAGGGCCAGCTCGATGCGGCCCTGCTCGCGCTACCCAGCGCCACGTTCGAACTGGCCGTGCAGCCGCTGGCGCGCCAGCCCATGATGCTGGCCCTGCCCGCAGGCCACCGGCTGGCGAAAAAGCGCAAGCTCAGCCTGGCCGACATTTCGATGGAATCCGTCTACTGGTTCGAACGGGCACGCCAGCCCGCCTTCTTCGACCATTGCCAGCAAGTGTTTCGCCGGCATGGCTTCGCGCCGCATTTCCTGCGTGAAGCGGTGGACCACCACGTGCTGCTCGGCGATGTGGCGGCCGGCAAGGGCATGGCCCTGCTGGCCGACTCGTTCCGCGCGCTGCGCATGGATGGCGTGGTCTACCGGCCCTTGCTGGAAGGTGAAGAACTGGCTGCCGGCATCGGCCTGGCCTGGCAGACCGATGCGGGCCATGCGGCCCTGCCCCTGCTGCGCCAGCTGGCGCAAGAACATCTGAGCATCAGTTGCCGGCCTTGACGGCGATGAATTCGCCCTTGCCGACGGTGGCCAGGCACGTCGTGTAGCGGCTGTCGGCGCGGATGGCTTCGATAAAGCCGGCCATATCCGCGTAGTGCGAACTGGCGTTGTCAACCACCAGCACGCCGCCGGCCGCCAGAGCGCGGTCCAGCTGCGGCCACCATAGGGCGTATTGCTGGCGCGCGGAATCGAGGAAGATGACATCGTAGGCGCCGTCCGCCGCATCGCGCAGCACGTCGCCCGCGTCCGCCAGCAGCTGGCCTATCACCCCTTGCAATTGCGCGCGCACGAAGTTGGCGTGCGCCATGTCGAACTTGTCCTGCGCCTTTTCCACCGTCACCACCTTGCCGCCCAGCGCCTGCACGGCGCGCGCCAGCCACAGGGTGGAATAGCCGTTCGAGGTGCCGATTTCCAGCACCCGCCGCGCGCCGCGCGCGTGCACCAGCATGGCCAGCAATTCGCCCGTGTCGCGCGTGATGTTGAGCATGCGGCTGGCGCGCTCCGTCTGCGCCGCGTCATTGGTGTTGCCGAATGCTTCCAGTTCACTCAACAAAGTATCGATGTCAGGCATGGCGGCTCCTTATCCAAAGCGCCAGCATAGCAAAAATACTACGCTTGCGCGCGCCTCAACGGGCGTTTCAGGGTTTGCACCATCAGCACGCCCAGCAAGGTCACGCCGCCGCCGATCACATCGTAGCTGTGCAAGGTTTCACCGAGGAACAGCATGGCGATGATCACCGTAAACACGGGCAGCAGATTCATCAAGGTCGTCGCGCGGCTCGGGCCCAGCTTGGCCAGGCCATGCATCCACAAGAACGGCGCGATGATCGAGGCGGGAATGCCGGCAAACAGCACCAGCGGCAAGCCGGCGCTGGTGACGGGCGGCGCGGACTGGCTCAGGTAGTACACGAACAGCACGGGCACGGCGCACCAGACCTGGATCAGCAAGGAATGCCAGTTATTCATGGGAATCTTCCAGCGCTTGAGCAGCACGCCGTAACCCGCATACGACAGGCAAGCCAGCAGCATCAGCGCGTCGCCCACGGCCGCGCCATGGGCCAGCAGGGCGGCCGGGTCGCCATGGCTGAGCAGATAGCCGAGTCCCAGCAAGGACACGATACCGCCAAACACGCCGCCCACCGTCGGCGCCTCACCCAGCAGCAGCACGGACAGGCCCACGGCCAGCAGCGGCATCATCGACGCCAGAATGCCCATGTTCGTCGCCGTCGTCGTTTGCGCGGCGATGTAGGCCAGGCATTGATACATGACCATGCCCAGCATGCCCAGCACAAACAGTTTGCCCAGATACGGTTTCACCACGGACCGCTGCTTCCATACAGGGCGGGCAAACACGAGCGCCAGCAGCACGCCGGCCAGCAGCCAGCGGTAGAACGAGATGGCGGCCGGGTCGATCACGCCGACAGCCATCTTGCTGACGATGGTATTGATGGCCCAGATCAGCACGGCGATCACGGGAAACAGATAATGCTTGGCTTTCATGCAAGTAACTCCAGTATTCAAGACTGCCATTTTCGCACGGTCCGATTCCATGGATATAATGCATATCGGACAAACGATGCGAAGAACCGGACAAAGGCACCATGGCCAGCAACCAGCATTTCCCTGCCGTCTCCGACGCCCTGCCCTATCCCGTGTATTTCCGCCTCGACGATTATCACGCGCACCAGCAGTTCGATTACCAGAGCCATCCCTGGGGACAGCTCACGTATTGCTCCACGGGCGTGATGGAAATCACGGTGGCGGGCCAGCGTTATCTGTCGCCGCCCCAGTACGCCGTGTGGATACCGCCCGAGACCCTGCATGACGGCTATATCCGCCAGGATGTCGTGTTTCACTCGGCCTACATCGACGCCAGCCTGTGCGAGGGGCTGCCAGCGCAGCCGTGCGCGCTGGTATTGAGTCCCTTGCTCAAAGCCATACTCGGCGACTTTGCCGAGCGCAACGTCACCACGCCCGCCACCGAAGCCGACCAGCGCCTGGCGCAAGTGCTGGTGGACCAGCTGCGGCTGGCGCCGTGCAGCCGCAACTACCTGCCCGGCAGCGACGAGCCCGTCATCGCGGCGCTGCTGGCCGCCCTGCAGGCGGAGCCCGGCAGTAACCGCTCACTGGCGCAGTGGGCCGTGCAACTGCATGTTACCGAGCGCACCCTGGCGCGCCGCTGCCAGCGCGAACTGGGCATGCCGTTCGGCGAATGGCGCCAGCGCCAGCGTTTCCTGGCAGCCCTGCCCCTGCTGGAACAGGGAGACACCGTGCAGGCGATTGCGCTGGAACTGGGCTACAGCACGGCGTCCGCCTTCATCGCCATGTTCCGCCGCCAGAGCGGCGGCACGCCCGACCAGTTCCGCCGCGGCCTGCGCTGACAAAGGGGGTCCGCTTTGTCATGCTTTGTCATATGGGGATGCTAAAATTCAAACATCTTTCCAGAGAGCAAAAGGACGCGCATGAACCCCAGCACCGAAACGGCCCATGAAGAAACCCCAGGCAGCGAGGATGCGCCGCAGGTGACGGAGACAGCCGCGACGGCGCCAGCGCCCCTCCGCCTCGACAAGGAAGACATCCCCACCGTGCTGGGCAAGCTGCGCACCCTGGTGCAGGACAAGACGCGCTTCGAGCCGCAGGACATTACGCCGCTGGCAGAGGAAGACGTGCTGCAGGAGTTTTCGCTGCAAGCGAACTATGCGCTGGAAGCGCGCTTCGAACAGCGCATCATCAATGGCTATTTCACGCCGGCGGGCAATGACTGCCGCTGTGGCTCCCATGAGGTGGGAGCGCTCGCTCACGCGCAGGAAAAGGAAAGACTGCGCCGCGCGGCGGCAAAGCTCGACAATGCCTTGCGCCAGCCGGGCCAGGCCTACAAAGGCATCGAGGCGGGCGTCTACCTGCCGCACGCCGTCAAGCATTGGCACCTGGATACCTGCAACAACTGCACCGGCAAAGGCCGCATCAGCTGCCACACCTGCCACGGCTTGACCACGGAAACCTGCTGGAGCTGCCACGGCGGGCGCACCGTCAGCTGCGACGCGTATGGCTGCTACGGCAGCGGCAAGGTGTCGTGCTCGTATTGCAGCGGCAGCGGCACGGTGGCCGAGCAAGTCACCGATTACATCACGGTGCAGGTGCCCACTACCACCTACAGCAACGGCAGCTCCCACACCAGCTACCACAGCGAAACGCGCACGCAGTACCGCACCGAATACCGAAATTGCTACCATTGCAGCTACGGCAAGGTCACGTGCAACAGCTGCCACGGTTCCGGCAGCATCAATTGCGGCACCTGCCGCGCCAGCGGCAAGGTCACGTGCCGTACTTGCAGCGGCGTGGGCGACTTGCGCTGCAACCCGTGCGACGGTTCCGGCAAGGTCGGCAAGGCGGCCTGGGTCGACGTGCACGTGGCGCCCGGCTACAGCGTCAGCCTGCCCAAGCAGGCGCCCGACGACGCGCGCCGCATCCGCGACAAGGAGAGCGTGTACTCACTGGCGGCCATTGCCAGCAGCCTGGCCCTGGCGAAAGTGAGCATTTACAATGAAGACCAGCCGCAGGAAGTCGACGCCCTGTACGGGGGCAAGCTGCGCATCGTGCGCCTGGACGCATCGTGCAACGCCGAAAAGCACCACCTGGTGGCGTACGGCACCGACCTGCGCTGGCTGACCCTGGACGACATCGTGGAAAAGCTGCTGCGCGGCGACCTCAAGGCGCTCAGCGACGCGCTGGCCGGCAGTGCCGACGACGGCCTGTTCTCGGCCCATGTGCAGGGTTTGCTGACGCCGCTGCGCGACGTGGCCGCCTCGGAACTGAATGCGGACGTGATTGAATCGGTGCTCAGCGGAGTAACCGACCACGCGCACGTCGACGTCGTCTCGGCCGAGTATGCGCAAAATGTGCGCACCTGCGTGCTGGGTGCGCTGCGCCAGGTCTACACGCGGCTGGCCAAGCAATTCTGGTGGAAAAGCGCGCTGGCCGCCCTGGCCGCCGCCATCGCCACCTGGTTCTTCGCCGGGCGCGGTGCGGCCGCCGTAGCGGGCCTGCTCGTCACGGGCGCCAGCTACTGGCTGTTCAACCGCAAGGTGAAAGCCGTGCTGAGCGAGGCGCTGGGCGGCGAGCAGCAAGCCGAACGCGCCATGGGCATCGCCGGCAAGGGCCGCCGCAACCAGCTGGCGCAGGTGCTGATCCTCGCGCCCGCCACTCTGGCCGTGCTGGCCGCCAGCTATGGCTTGCCCGTGCGCGTGCGCCCGGTGTCCGCGCCGCCGCAAACGGCCATGGCGTCGGCGCCCGTCGCACCCCATGCGCCAGCCGCCGTGCCGCAGGACGCGAGCAGCGCCAAAGCCGTCAAGCTGTACGAAAATGGCGACAAGGTGCAGGCGCTGGCCATGCTGGAAAGCCTGGTCGGCAAGGGCGACGCCGGCGCGTATGGCCTGTATGGCTGGATGCTGCTGATGGGCGAAGGCAAGCCCGGACCCGCCACGGCGCCAACGGCGCAGCAGCGCGCAGCGCGCCAGGTGGCCGCCAAGCCCCTGGTCGGCAAGGGCTTGCTGAAAAACGACAGCTATGCGCTGACGGCGAAAGGCGTGATGCTGGCCGAAGGCTGGCAAGAGCCGCGCAACATGGCGCGCGGCCTCGACTTGCTAAAACAGGCCGCGAACAAGGGCAATGCGCAAGCCATGCACTTATTGGGCCTGTACCACGTGCGCGGCTACCAGATCCCCGTCAACCACAAGGAAGCGCGCAAATGGTTCACCCTGGCCGCCGACAAGGGCAGCGCGGGCGACATCTACAACCTGGGCCTGATGGACTGGGAAGGCGCAGGTTTGACGCGCCCCGACCGCGCCAGCGCCATGCAGCGCTGGAAGATCGCGGCCGCCATGGGCGAAGAGCGCGCCATTAAAGCCGTCGCACAGGGAAAACCTTAAGCGGCTGCCGCCAACGCCTGCAGCGCTTGCAGCGCCATCGGGTTCGGCGTCGGCTCGGCGACTTTTGTCAGCAGGTTGCGGTCCGTGTGGTGGAACGGCTCGTCCTTGCCGCGAATGAGCATGACCGTGTCTTCATCGTAGCCCCAGGTGCCATCGGCGTGGATGTCGACCTTGATCCGGTATTCGACGGTGGTGAACGCGTGTTCGAGGAAAGGGTTCGAGCAGATGCCGTAGGCCGTCGAATCGCGCCTGGCCACCAGTTCGAAACTGGTGGCGTCCGCCGTCGTCGTGCCGGACGCCATGGCGATCTGGCCGCGCGGGATGGCCAGGGTCTGGATCACGGCGCCCGTGGCCGGTTCCCACAGCCAGTAGCCGACCTGCTCATGATACGTCTTGACCTGGTCCGGCTTGGTGATGTGGATGTAGTAGCGCAAGCCGTAGAACAGTTGCGGGCCGTTGGTGACGGGGTCGATCGGCTGCAGTTCGATGCGCTCGACGAAGGCCTGCTTGCGCGGGCCGTCCGCTTTCGGCTTGACGTCCAGGCCGCGCGTGCCCGTCCAGATGCCGGCCATGCCGGTCAAGGGGCCCAGGTTGTTCAGGGTGTGCACGTCGGCGGACGGCTCGGTGTAGATATCTTCGGGAAAATCGCTCATGCGGAAGTCTTCAAAATGGGGCAACAGTGCTTGCCTCCATTGTAAGACGCGCGCCACTATCCGGGGAAGAGCGCGATGTGGCGTTCGATGAACAGCAGGGCCGCAGGGGCAAGTGCGGGGCGCTGCGCCTCGAACACAGTCGCGTCGCGCGCCTGCAGCAAGTTGGCGGCCACCGCGGGCAGGTCCAATGCACCGGCGATGATCGCCGCCACCGCGTCGATATTCGCGTACAGGGCGCTGTCAAAACCCTCCCAGTCCACATAGGCCAGCCACTCGGCCAGCAGCACCATGCCGGCGACGGGCGGCGCCAGGGCCGCGATGCGATCAAGGCGCAGCACGCTGTCATCGCGGATGCCCTCCTGCTGCAGCACGGCCAGCGCCACCTGCTGCAGTGCGTCTTCGGCGTCGAGCCGGTGCCGCTCCAGCAGGCGCTGCGTCAGGCTGGCGCCATCCATCGTCAGACCAGCGGCTCGGTCGAACCGGTCAGGGTGAAGATTTCAAAGCCCGTTTCCGTCACGGCCAGCGAGTGCTCGAACTGCGCCGACAGCGAACGGTCCTTCGTCACCGTCGTCCATTTGTCCGGCAAGACCTTGACCTGGTAGCTGCCCACGTTGAGCATCGGTTCAATCGTGAAAATCATGCCCGGTTCGAGCACGATGCCCGTGCCGGCGCGGCCGTAATGCAGCACTTGCGGCGTGTCGTGGAAGACCTGGCCCACGCCATGGCCGCAGAAGTCGCGCACCGAGGAAAAGCCCTGCGCCTTGGCCACCGCTTCGATGGCGGCGCCCACGTCGCCCAGGGTCGCGCCCGGACGCACGGTGTGGATGCCGGCCATCATGGCGTCATACGCCGTGTTGACGAGGCGGTTGGCCAGGATGGAGACGGCGCCCACCTTGAAGGTGCGGCTGGTGTCGCCGAACCAGCCCTGGAACTTCGGCGTCACGTCGATGTTGAGGATGTCGCCCACTTTGAGGATCTTGGTCTCGGACGGGATGCCGTGCGTGACCACGTGATTGACGGAGATGCAGCTGGCGTGCTTGTAGCCGTGGTAGTCGATGGTGCCCGGAATGGCACCGGCGGCACGCATGAATTCTTCGCACAGGGCGTCGAGCTTGGCCGTCGAGACGCCCGGTTTGACGAAAGGCGCGATGTAGTCGAGCGTGTCGGCGGCGATACGGCCGGCCGCGCGCATGCCGATGAAACCTTCTTCGTCGTGCAGGGGGATTTTCTTGCCGTGTTCAAGCTGGGTGGAATAGCGCATGGGGATTCTTTTCTTTGTTAGTGTGAGGTAGTGTGGGCGGCCCAGCCGCGCACGGCGTCGTGCGAGGCGCGCAGCATGGCGTCGACGCTGGCCGGTATCGGCCGCTCCTGGGTCAGGTAAGGCTTGACGACGGCCACGGGCGCGTCGATCAGCACGAATTTGAGCAGCATGTGGTCGAGGTCCAGCTCCGTGGTGGCGGGCATGGCTTCGGCGCAGCGCACAAAGCAGGCGTCGAGCGCGGCCTGCTCCTCTTCCACGGCGGCCAGCAATTGCTCGCTGAGGCCACTGCTGAAATCGGGGCTGTCCGCGCATTGCAGCAGGAAGCGCGCATACACGGGCTTGCGCCGGCACCAGTCCAGCAAGCCGTGCACGCCGGCCCAGGTGTCGCCGCCGAGCCAGCGGCTGGCCACTTCCTCGCGGAAGTCGCTTTTCACGCGCAGCCAGGCGCGCGCCAGGATGGCGTTGCGCGAATCGAAGCGGTGATACACGGAACCGATGGGGGCACCAGCCTTGACGGCGATGGCGGCCATCGACACGGCGCCCACGCCGCATTGGGCGGCGACGGCAATCGCGCTGTCGATAAAGTTGTTTTCGTTGAATTTGGCGAGTCTGACCATTCAAATAGAATACAGATTCTATTTGAATCCGTCAAGCGGCCCAGCCAGGCAAGAAACGCGTCCAACGCGAGTTGCCTTGCTGCCTTACAATGGTATGCACGAACCGCTACAAGGAGAATCCGCTTGCTTACGCCCCCCTTCATCGCCTCCTCCCGCTTCGACGATCCACGCCTGGCGTTGGAACAGGTGCAAGCCATTTACCGCAGCAGCATCGAACACTTGCGCGATGCGCTGCAGCGCTTTGTCGCTGGCGAAGACATGCACGAGCGCGTGCGCGCCTGCTACCCCTTCGTGCGCATCCAGACGGAAACCGTGGCGCGCGCCGACTCGCCGCTGGCCTACGGCTTTGTCGCCGGTCCCGGCGTGTTTGAAACCACCCTGACGCGCCCCGACCTGTTCGGCGACTATTACCTCGACCAGTTCACCCTGCTGCTGAAAAACCATAACAGCGGCCAGAAGGTGCAGCTGGAAGTGGGCGTGAGCGCCCAGCCCATCCCCGTGCATTTCTCGTTCGCCGAGCATGACCATATCGAAGGCAATATGGATGCGGGCCGCCGCCTGGCCATGCGCGACCTGTTCGACCTGCCCGACCTGTCGGCCATGGACGACGGCATCGCCAACGGCACGCACGAAACGGCGCATGGCGAAGCGCAGCCGCTGGCCCTGTTCACGGGGCCGCGCGTCGATTACTCGCTGCAGCGCCTGCGCCATTACAGCGGCACCTCGCCGCAGCATTTCCAGAACTTCGTCCTGTTTACCAATTACCAGTTCTACATCGACGAGTTCATCCGCCTGGGCCACGCCATGATGGAGCGCGCGCCCAACGCGCAAGCGCCCTCGGACGACGACGGCTACATCGCCTTTGTCGAACCGGGCAACGTCGTCACGCGCCGGGTCGGCCAGACGGTGGAGAGCGACGATGCGCTGGGCGCCGCGCCGCCGCGCCTGCCGCAGATGCCCGCCTACCATTTGCTGCGCGCGGACGGCAGCGGCATCACCATGGTCAATATCGGCGTGGGACCGGCCAATGCCAAGACCATTACCGACCACATCGCCGTGCTGCGCCCGCACGCCTGGCTGATGCTCGGCCATTGCGCCGGCTTGCGCACCACGCAAAGCCTGGGCGACTACGTGCTGGCGCATGCGTATGTGCGCGAAGACCACGTGCTCGACGAAGATTTGCCGCTGTGGGTGCCGATCCCGCCGCTGGCGGAAATCCAGCAAGCGCTGCAAACGGCGGTGGCGGAAATCACCCAGCTGACGGGGCATGATTTAAAGCACATCATGCGCACGGGGACCGTGGCCAGCACCGATAACCGCAACTGGGAATTGCTGCCGCAGCGCACGCCGGAGCGCCGTTTCAGCCAGAGCCGCGCCATCGCGCTGGATATGGAAAGCGCGACGATCGCCGCCAACGGCTTCCGTTTCCGCGTCCCTTACGGCACCTTGCTATGTGTGAGCGACAAACCGCTGCACGGCGAAATCAAGCTGCCCGGCATGGCCAACCACTTCTACCGCGAACGCGTCGACCAGCACCTGCGCATCGGCATCCGCGCCGTGGAACTGCTGCGCCGCCAGGGCGTGGACCGGCTGCACAGCCGCAAATTGCGCAGCTTTGCGGAAGTGGCGTTTCAGTAAGCGTGCGTCAAGGGAAAAAGCGGGGG
Source organism: Janthinobacterium sp. 64 (assembly GCF_002813325.1). Classification (NCBI taxonomy): domain Bacteria; kingdom Pseudomonadati; phylum Pseudomonadota; class Betaproteobacteria; order Burkholderiales; family Oxalobacteraceae; genus Janthinobacterium; species Janthinobacterium sp. 64. The sequence goes on from NZ_PHUG01000001.1 coordinate 2,247,730, forward strand.
TCGTAGCTCCACCGCCGGACGGTGCTGGCGGTGAGCGCCGCGGCATCGGCATGGCGGGGGTTGAGCAAGACATTGTATTCGTCGGGCACGATCACGGAAGGCACCAGCAGCAAGGCGGATTTTCCCGCTGCGATCCAGCCATCGCCGGCCCGCTTGCCCGCCAGGCCGGCCGGTATGGCGTCCCAGCCGCCGGGAAATGGATCGAGGACCTGGCGCGCATTCCACACGCCATCGGGAATGGCGATACGCACCAGGTAACGGTTGAACGGCAAGCCGCCACCGCGCAGGTAATGCACGGTTTCCAGGGTGGCCAGGGCGATACTCGTCGAGCAATACACGACGGGCGCGCCCTTGCTGTTCCAGCGGCCACCCGTGATCCTGGCGCCGGTGCCGCTCAGGTCACTGGCGGCATACGCTGGCGTCTCGACGGCAATACGCCAGAGCACATTCATGCATAGGCCCCGCTCTGCGTCATGGACAGCAATTCCGCCACCAGTTTTTGCCCCTCGAAGGTGTCCATATAGCTGGCCGGCGTGGCCCCCGCCAGCGCAGGCAGCGGTTTGCTCAGCCAATCGGAGACCCAGCGCGCCGCGTCAAAACCGGCGGGATCGCCCGATTGCTCGACCATCGCCTGCACCATGCCGATCAGGGTTTCAATCCCCAGCACGCGTTCCGATTCATCCTTCGACAGCAAGCTGGCGTCTTTTTCCTTGCGGCTGATGGTGGCGCGCGACAACCCCAGGCTGGACAACAGGAATTCCTTGCTCATGCCCATGCGCGCGGACAGGCGGCTGATCGTCGAGGCTGGAATACCCCGCCGTATCAGCGCAATGCGCGCATCAGTATCAAAACCGTACAGCGCCATGCCTTCGTACAGCGTCCTCGCTTGCTGAGCCGGGACGGGAGCATCAATGTGTTGTTCCATAGCCACCTCCTTTAAGACGATAGTATAGCTCAAATGAGGCAACCCACAAGGAAAGCACAAGGCCAAAAAAATGCCGCTCAGCGCAAGCTGAACGGCATGAGCGGCGACCCTGCGCCACGTTCCAGGGCGTTCCTTACAGGAAGCGGTCGAGTATCTTGCGCGTCGTCTTGTCGATATTGAACATGTCGCGTATCAAAAAGTGAATGCCGTGGTTATCGGCGATCAAGAGCGACGCGGCGCCGATGCGGCGGATGTCTTCCTCGCCTTTCAGCACGAATTGCGTCTCGCCCCGGTCCGTATCGACATGCCAGGTGCATGGCGTGGCGAAGCTGGAGACGCTTTTCACGCGCGCGATCTCGGGCATGAACTCGCGCCCTTCCAGCTCTTCCTGCAGCAGGCTGCGCGCCGGTTCCGGCAAGGCGTCGAGGCGCTCGATCCACGCCACTTCCTTGCCATTGCCCAGCACCAGCGAAATGCCTTCGTCGGGCGACTGGATGGGGAAGGCGCGCACGGGCGCCACGCCTTCAAAGACCTGGCCGTCCGCATCCGTCATGACCAGCTTGCCGAAGGGGTCGCGGCTTAATGTAAAAGTTGTACTGGCCATGCTTATTCCTTGTCATCCAGGGCGAGTTCGTTGTTGCGCGCCTGTGCTTCGTAGAGGCGGAAATAGGCGCCCTCTTTCGCCATCAATTCGTCGTGGCTGCCCACTTCGACGACCTGGCCGCGATCCAGCACCACCAGGCGGTCGGCACGGTGCAAGGTCGACAGCCTGTGCGCGATGGCGATCGTCGTGCGGCCCTGCACCAGGTTGTCGAGCGCCTTTTGAATCTCTTTTTCCGTTTCCGAATCGACCGACGATGTGGCTTCATCCATGATCAGGATGCGCGGATCGATCAGCAGGGCGCGGGCGATCGAGATGCGCTGGCGCTCACCGCCCGACAAGCCCTGGCCACGCTCGCCCACCATCGAATCGTAGCCTTGCGGCAGGCGCAGGATGAATTCGTGCGCATGCGCGGCGCGCGCGGCGGCGATGATCTCCTGGCGCGTCGCATGCGGTTTGCCGTAGGCGATATTTTCCGCGATGGTGCCGAAGAACAGGAACGGCTCCTGCAGCACCAGGCCGATGTTGCGGCGGTAGTCGGACACGGCAAACGAGCGGATGTCTACGCCGTCGAGCAGAATCGCCCCTTCCGACACGTCATAGAAGCGGCAGATCAGGTTGACCAGCGTGCTCTTGCCCGAACCGCTGTGGCCCACCAGGCCGATCATCTCGCCCGCCTTGATGTTCAGGGTGATGCCGCGGTTGACGGCCCGGTTGCCATAGCGGAAACCGACTTCGCGCAAATCGATCCTGCCTTCGATCTTGTCCAGCTTCACCGGTTGCGCCGGTTCCGGCACGCTCGACACGTGGTCGAGGATGTCGAAGATGCGCTTGGCGGCCGATGCCGATTTCTGCGTCACGGAGACGATGCGGCTCATCGAATCGAGGCGGCCATAGAAGCGCGTGCTGTAGGCGATGAAGGCGGTCAGCACGCCGACGGTGATTTCGCCGCGCGACAATTGCCAGATGCCGAAGCACCAGATGACCAGCAAACCCATCTCCGTCAGGAAGGAGACGGTGGGCGAGAACAGCGACCAGACTTTATTGAGCTTGTCGTTGACGGCCAGGTTGTGCGCATTGGCGTCGCGGAAGCGGGCCGCTTCGCGTTTTTCCTGCGCGAACGCTTTGACCACGCGGATGCCGGGTATCGTATCGGCCAGCACGTTGGTCACTTCGCTCCACACGCGGTCGATCTTTTCAAAGCCCGTGCGCAAGCGGTCGCGCACCAGGTGGATCATCCAGGCGATGAACGGCAGCGGCGCCAGGGTCATGATGGCCAGCCACGGATTCATCGACCACAGAATGACACCCGTCATGATGATCATCAGCACGTCGGACGCGAAATCGAGCAGATGCAGCGACAGGAAGACGCAGATGCGGTCGCTGCCGCTGCCGATGCGCGCCATCAGGTCGCCCGTGCGCTTGCCGCCGAAAAATTCCAGCGACAGCTTCATCAGGTGTTCATACGTGGCCGAGCGCAAGTCGGCGCCCATGCGTTCGGACACCAGGGCCAGCACATATGTCTTGCCCCAGCCCAGCAGCCAGGCCAGCAGGGCCGAACCGAGCAAGCCGCTCATGTAGTACACCACCAGCCACGGGTCGATATGCTTGCCGTTCTGATACGGGATCAGCACATTGTCCATCAGTGGCGCCGTCAGATACGGTGGGATCATGTGCGCAGCGGTACTCAGCAGCATCAGCATGAAGCCCAGCGCCAGCTGGCCACGGTAGGGATGGGCGAAGCGCCACAGGCGGAACAGGGTCCAGGTCGATGGCGGCGTGTACAGCACCTTGGCGCAGATCGGGCACTCTTCCTGCTCCGGTTCCAGAGGCGCCTTGCAACTCGGACACACTTCCTGCTCCGCTTGCAGCACGGGCTGGCCCGTCAGGTGGCTGTCGAGGCGCTCGACGAACTGCTCCAGCACGCGGATCGCATGCAGGTTCTGGCCCAAGGTGAAGCGCCACGAGGCCAGGCGGCCGTGGTCGTCGAACAGTTCCAGGTGGCCGACACCGGCGTGGTCGTGGTGCGTCAGGCGCAGTCCGGGGCGGAAAGACCAGCTTTTCCAGGCGGTATCGCCCGGTGAACGGGCCAGCAAACGCTTCTCAGTGACAACAATTATGCCTTTTGTGAAACGTAATCGCGCATCGAGGTCAACCTCAACGCTACTTAAAACGTTCTCCCCTGGAGAAAGGTTGCTCTCCACCTCCGCCAGCCAGGCTTCTGCTACCGGCGCCGGCAGCGAGGTGAGGGGAATAGTTGTTGCAGGAACACTCAGTTCAGTTGTCATCGTAAAGCATACTCCGGCTCGAGGCCAAGCCCTTCAGGGCGGGATTTGGGGGATGGGGCAGACGCCCGATCAATGTTTGTGTACTGCGCGATGGCGAGGTGGATGCACCAGTGGCAATTTCCTGTATTGTATCGAATGGATGCCTGCCGGTAAGAAATGATGGCAAAACGGCGCAAAAAAATCAGCGGCCATCGACCAGCGGCAAGTATACAACAGCGCGCTGTTGCGCAAATGCTCCAGCTTGGCCCGGAGTCGGTATCTTTATAACAAGTAAGGCAACATTTAGTAACAATTAGAATGACAACAGCAGCAGAATACGAGAAGCAAACGCGACAAGAGGCCGCTAAAAGTGGCACACTGCGCATACCCGGGATAAAGAACCAAGCACGAGCCTGAAAAGACTCTGTAGAGCCACCATAAAGTATCTGGCGCCCAGACGCCTGGCTTGTTATCAAGAAACCACTTACATGATCAAGAAGAAGAACATCGAATTTGCCCGCGTCACCCACTTGCGCGGCCCCAACATCTGGACTTACCGCCCGGTGATTGAAGCCTGGGTCGACATCGGCGAACTGGAAGACTATCCATCCAATACCCTGCCCGGCCTGTACGAGCGCCTGGTGGCGTGGCTGCCCGGCATGATCGAGCACCGCTGCGGCGTGGGCGAACGGGGCGGCTTTTTCGAGCGCCTGCGCGAAGGCACGTGGTCGGCCCACATCCTCGAACACGTCGTATTGGAACTGCAAAACCTGGCAGGCATGCGCACAGGCTTCGGCCAGACGCGCTCGACCAGCCAGCGCGGCGTCTACAAGATGGCTTTCCGCACGCGCGAAGAGCACGTGGGCCGCGCCGCCCTGGCCGCCGCGCGCACACTGCTGATGGCCGCCATCAACGATGAAGCCTACGACCTGGAAGCGGCCCTGGCGCCCCTGCGCGACATGGTCGATGCGCGCTGCCTGGGTCCGAGCACGGCCAGCATCGTCGATGCGGCCACCGAGCGCGGCATCCCTTCGCTGCGCCTGAACGACGGCAACCTGGTGCAACTGGGCCATGGCGCCGCGCAGCGCCGCATCTGGACGGCCGAAACGGACCGCACCAGCGCGATTGCCGAAGGCATCGCCAGCGACAAGGATCTGACCAAATTCCTGCTCAAATCGTGCGGCGTGCGCGTCCCTGAAGGCAGCCTGGTGCGCAGCGCCGAAGCGGCCTGGGAAGAAGCGCAAGACATCGGCGTGCCCGTCGTCGTCAAGCCCTATGACGGCAACCATGGCCGCGGCGTCTCGCTGAACCTGATGACGGAAAGCGACGTGAAGGCCGCCTACGAGCTGGCCGCGCGCAAGGGCGACAGCTCGGCCGTGCTGGTGGAAAGCTTCATCACGGGCGACGAACACCGCCTGCTCGTCGTCGGCAACAAGCTGATCGCGGCCGCCAAGGGCGAATCCTTGTGGGTCGACGGCGACGGCGTCTCGACCGTGCTGGAACTGGTCAACGCGCAGATCAACACGGATCCGCGCCGCGGCGAAGGCGAAGATTTTCCATTGGGTACCGTCAAGCCGCACGAATCGGGCGAAATCGTGCTGGAACTGCAGCGCCAGGGCATGACCGCCCTGTCCGTGCCGCAAGCGGGCCAAAAAGTGCTGATCCAGCCGAACGGCAACGTGGCCATCGACGTCACGGACGACGTGCATCCGTCCGTCGTGCATGCGGCCCTGCTGGCCGCGCGCGTCGTGGGCCTCGATATCGCCGGCATCGACCTGGTCACCACCGACATCACGCGTCCTTTGGCAGAGCAGCGCGGCGCCATCATCGAAGTCAATGCCAGCCCTGGTCTGCTGGCGCACATCAAGCCGGGCGTGGGCCAACCCCGCCCTGTGGGCGCGGCCATCGTCGACCACCTGTTCGCGCTTGATGAAACGGGCCGCATTCCGCTGATCGGCGTGACGGGCACGCGCGGCGCCAGCCTGATCGTGCGCATGCTGTGTAAACTCCTCAACCTGTCGGGCCTGCACACGGGCGCCGTCTGCAGCGAAGGCATGTACCTGGACCAGCGCCGTGTCGTCAGCAGCGATTGCGTGAACTGGGACGCGGGCCAGCGCCTGCTGCTCAACCGCACCGTGCAGACGGCCCTGTTCGAGAGCAATCCGCGCATGATCCTGGCCGAAGGCCTGGCCTATGACAAATGCCAGGTCGGCATCGTCACGGACATGGGCAGTCTCGATAGCGTCAAGGATTTCGACGTGCTCGACGAAGCGGGCCTGTACAAGGCCGTGCGCAGCCAGGTCGACGTGGTGGTGCCGACGGGCGTGGCCGTGCTGAACGCCGCCAACGCGCACGTGCTGGAGCTGGCCGAACTGTGCGACGGCACGGTGACCCTGTATGCGCAGGATGGCGGCTTGCCAGCCATCGCGGCGCAACTGGCCGCCGGCCAGCGCGCCGTGTTTGTGCGCGGCAACCACATCGTGCTGGCCGAAGGCGGCATCGAAACGGTCTTGCTGTGCCTGGATCTGCTGAAACCGGCCACGGCCGGCAACGTCGACAGCGTGCTGGCCGTCGCGGCCGCCGCCTGGGCCTTGAACCTGCCCGTCGATCTGATCTGCGCCGGCCTGCGCACGTTTGACGCGGCTCCCGGCTGCATCGGGAATTGATCGGCAACAGGCAAAGCAGCACTCAAGCCCGGCCAGCACGGCCGGGCCCACAAGAACACAACAGGATTACGGTTTAATTATGGAAGTATCTCGCGTACGGGCCTTGCGGGGCCCTAACCTCTGGAGCCACGACACCGCCGTGGAAGCCATTGTTTCCTGCACCACGCAGGAACTCGACATCGCGCAGCTGCCCGGCTTCGAAGCCCGCCTGCGCGCACTCTTTCCGCAACTGAGCCCGCTGCAACCGCTGGGCAATTACAACGCCGCGCCGATGGCGCAGGTGCTGGAACTGGCGGCGCTGGGCCTGCAGGCGCAAGCCGGCTGCCCCGTCACCTTCAGCCGCACCACGCCGACGCTGGAAACGGGCATCTTCCAGGTCGTCGTCGAATACTCGGAAGAAGCCGTCGGCCGCCTGGCTTTGGCCCTGGCGCAGCAGCTGTGCCAGGCCGCGCTGGCCGATGCGCCGTTCGACCTGGCCGGCGCCCTGCACCAGTTGCAGGAACTCGATGAAGACGTGCGCCTGGGCCCTTCGACGGGCGCCATCGTCAACGCCGCCGTGGCCCGCAACATCCCGTTCCGCCGCCTGACCGAAGGCAGCCTGGTGACGTTCGGCTGGGGCAGCAAGCAACGCAAGATCCAGGCCGCCGAAATGGATGGCACCAGCGCGATCGCTGAAGCCATCGCGCAAGACAAGGAACTGACCAAGAAGCTGCTGGACTCGGCCGGCGTGCCGGTGCCGCATGGCCGCGTCGCCATCGATGCGGACGACGCCTGGGCCGCCGCCTGCGAGATCGGCCTGCCCGTCGTCGTGAAACCAAAAGATGGCAACCAGGGCAAGGGCGTCACCGTCAACGTCACCACGCGCGAACAGCTGACTGCCGGCTTCCTCGCGGCGCAGGAATTCCGCGACGATATCCTCGTCGAACGCTATCTGCCTGGCCACGATTTCCGTTTGCTCGTCATCGGCAACAAGATGGTGGCAGCGGCCCGCCGCGACCCGCCGCAAGTGGTGGGCGACGGCCAGCACACGGTGCGCGAACTGGTCGACCAGGTCAATCTGGATCCGCGCCGCGGCAGCGGCCACGCCACCTCGCTGACGAAAATCCGCTTCGACGACATCGCCCTGGCCAGCCTGGCCAAGCAAGGCTATGTGGCCGAATCCGTACCGCCGGTCGGCCAGCGCGTGATCTTGCGCAATAACGCCAACCTGTCGACGGGCGGCTCGGCCACCGACGTCACCGTCGACGTGCACCCGGAAGTGGCGGCGCGCGCCGTCGCAGCCGCGCACATGGTGGGCCTGGACATCTGCGGCGTGGACGTGGTCTCCGAAAGCATTTTGAAACCGCTGGAAGAGCAGAACGCGGGCATCGTCGAAGTGAACGCCGCGCCTGGCCTGCGCATGCATTTGGCGCCGTCGTTCGGCAGGCCGCGCCCCGTCGGCGAAGCCATCATCGCCGCCATGTTCGCCGAGGGCGACGACGGCCGCATTCCCGTCGTCGCCGTCACGGGCACCAACGGCAAGACCACCACCGTGCGCCTGATCGCCCACCTGCTCACCACCTCGGGCCTGCGCACCGGCATGACCAACACCGATGGCGTGTACATCGAAGGACGCCAGATCGACAGCGGCGACTGCAGCGGCCCGCGCAGCGCGCGCAACGTGCTGCTGCACCCGGACGTCGACGCCGCCGTGTTCGAAACGGCGCGCGGCGGCATGCTGCGCGAAGGCCTGGCTTTTGATCGCTGCCAGGTCGCCGTGGTCACCAACATCGGCGCCGGCGACCACCTGGGCCTGAACTACATCACCACCGTGGAAGACCTCGCGGTACTCAAAAGAGTGATCGTGCAGAACGTGGCCGACAGCGGCGTGGCCGTGCTGAACGCCACCGATCCTGCCGTGGCGCGCATGGCCAAAAATTGCAGCGGCACCGTGACCTTCTTCGCCGCCGACAAGACCCATCCCGTGATGGCCACGCACCGCGCGCAAGGCAACCGCGTCGTGTACGTGGAAGACGGCAAGCTGGTCGCGGCGCAGGGCAAGGAACGCCACGAAATCGCCCTGTCGCAAGTGCCGATCACGCGCAATGGCGCCATCGGCTTCCAGGTCGACAACGTCATGGCATCGCTGGCCGCCGCCTGGGCCGTGGGCCTGGACTGGAAAACCATCGCGCTGGGCCTGAAAACCTTTGCCAATGAAGCCGACAATGCGCCGGGCCGCTTCAACGTGTTCGATTACAAGGGCGCCACCCTGATCGCCGACTACGGCCACAATCCGGACGCCATCCTGGCCCTGGTGCAGGCCGTCGAAAGCATGCCGGCCAAGCGCCGTTCGGTGGTCATCAGCGGCGCCGGCGACCGCCGCGACGAAGACATCCGCCAGCAGACGGAAATCCTCGGCGCCGCCTTCGACGACGTGCTGCTGTACCAGGATCAATGCCAGCGCGGCCGCGCCGACGGCGAAGTGGTGGCCTTGCTGCGCCAGGGCTTGAACGGCGCCAAGCGCACCAGCCATATCGATGAAATCAACGGCGAATTCGTCGCCATCGACAAGGCCCTGGCGCGCCTCGGTGAAGGCGACCTGTGCCTGATCCTGATCGACCAGGTGGAAGAAGCGCTGGCGCACATCGCCATGCGCGTCGCCGAAGCCTAAGCACCACATCACTGCGCACAAGGGCGGCCTGCGGGCCGCCCTTTTTATTGGCGCGCGCCGCCTCCCTGCACGCACCGGCATGGTGCAAAAGCCCCCTTGCAAGCTTGTATATTCAGGCATGAAAATTGCTCATAAGAAAACATATGGGGCTGACAAGAAGGTGGGGCACGCATGGTGGGCAGAATCTCGCGCATGATCGGGAAAATGACGGTGGGGCGCAAACTGGCGCTGATCTATTTGCTCGACCTGTCCGCCGTGATCTTCATTTCCGGCATCCTCATCAACGAAAAATACATCGCCATCGATTTCTCGCGCAAGGAGATGGCGGGCAACGCCTACATCGCCGCCATCCGCGATGCGCTGCTGCCACTGACGCGCAGCACGGCGCAAGCGGGCGCGCAGGCAGCGACCGTGGAGCAGGCAGAAAGCCGCTTCGGCGCCGGCATGCGCAGCGCCGAACTGAATGCGCAATTTGCCGCCCTGCTGCGCCAGGCCGGCGGCATGCCAGCGGCACATGAGGGCATGGCGCCCGCGCCCGCCTTTGTGGCCGGACGCGCACTGCTCACGCGCGTGGGTAACCAGTCGAACCTGATCCTCGACCCGGACCTGGACAGCTATTACACGATGTCGCTGGTGATCCTGCGCTTTCCGGAACTGCTGGAAGTGATCAACAGCACGCGCGCCCTGGCCCTGCAGCTGGCGACGGCCGAAGGCGCGCAGCGCCAGCGCCTGCAGACGCAGTTCCTGATCCTGGAAGGCCGCATGGACGCCACCATGGGCGGCATCGGCAGCGACTACACGGAGGCGTTCGCTGCCAGCACGCCGCTGCTGCGCCGGCACCTGGACGGCTCGCGCGCGGCCCTGCAGCAAGCCGTGGCGCAGTTTCGCACCAGCACCCAGGCGCTGGCCGGCACGCCGGTCCATGCCGATGGCAACGCCGCGCTGCTGCGGCACGATGCGGCGGCCGTCGCGGCCCTGCAGCGTGCCTGGCGCGCGGCGGAAAACGAATTGCACCGCCTGATCCAGCTGCGCGTGGACGGCTTTTTCACGCGCATGTGGCTGCATCTGGGCACGGCCGTGCTACTGCTGCTGATGATACTGGGCCTGGTGTTTTTCGTCGCGCGGCAGATCGCCCTGCCCATCCGCCGCCTCGCGCGCGTGGCGCAGGAAGTGCGCGAAACGGGTAACCATAGCCTGCGCGCCATCTGGGACAGCGAGGATGAAACGGGACGCCTGGTGCGCGCCTTCAATACCATGCTGCAGCAGCTCGACTTCCAGCGCATGGCGCAGCAGGACCTGGTGGCGCGCGCCAGCGCGGCCGACGCGCAGCGCCAGCTGGTCGACGCCATTCCCATCCCGCTGATGGTCACCTCGATCCCGCATCACCAGGTGCTGCACGCGAACCAGGCCGCGCACGCGTGGCAGGGCGGCCTGGAACTCGATCCATGGGTGGGCGGCATGAGTGCGCAAGCCCGTTCGCGCTTCTTCCAGCGCTTGAGCGACCTGGGCGCCGTCGATGAATTCGAGGTGTGCTGGAGCGGCGGCGGCATGCCCACCTGGGCCTTGATTTCCGCGCGCCTGATCGACTACCAGGGCCAGCGCGCCGTGCTGTCGACCTTCACGCCGATCAACAAGATGAAGCTGATGGAGTCGCGCCTGGAACTGTGGGCCAAGGTCTTCGAGGCCTCGGCCGAAAGCCTGATCGTGATGGACGCCGGCATGCGCATCATCACCGTCAACCAGGCCTTCCGCCGCCATTCGCTGTACGACATGGTGGAGCTGATCGGCAAGCGCCCGGCCTTCCTGCTGTCGCCGCAAAACAGCCATGAGCAGCTCGACAGCCTGCGCCAGACCCTGGCGCGGCGCGGCTACTGGCAGGGAGAAATCTCGGTGCAGCGCAAGTCGCTGGAAAGCTATCCCGCCTGGCTGGTGATGAACGCCGTGCGCGACCTCGATGGCGTCACCACGCATTTCATCGCCAGCTCGCTCGACATCAGCGAACGCAAGGCCAGCGAGCGGCAGATCGAGCACATGGCCCACCACGACGCGCTGACGGGCCTGGCGAACCGCCACGTGTCGAAACTGCGCCTGACGGCCGCCATCGCGCAGGCGCGCCGCAGCGGTGAAAAAGTGGGCGTGCTGTTCCTCGACCTGGACCGTTTCAAGCACGTCAACGACGCGCTGGGCCACCATGTGGGCGACGCGCTGCTGCAATCGGTCTCAAAGCGCCTGCTGCAGCTGGTGCGCGAAGGCGATACCGTCAGCCGCCTGGGCGGCGATGAATTCGTCGTCATCCTCAACGGCATCGGCGACGCAGAGGCCATCGGCGCGCTGCTCGACACGCGATTGATCCCGGCCATGCGCGAGCCGCACCAGGTGGAAGGCAGCGCGCTGTATGTCTCGTGCAGCGTGGGCGTGGCCATCTATCCGGACCACGGCGACGACATGGATACCCTGATGCGCCACGCCGATGCGGCCATGTACCAGGCCAAGAGCGGAGGGCGCGACCATGCGCGCATGTTCACGCCGCAGATGCAGGAGCAGCAATTGCAGCAGCTGCACCTGGAAAGCGACCTGCGCCACGCCATCGAGCGCCAGGAACTGGTGCTGTACTACCAGCCGCGCATCGATGCGCAAAGCAGCCGCGTCAATGGCGTGGAAAGCCTGATCCGCTGGCAGCACCCGCAACACGGCCTGATCGCGCCCGACAGCTTCATACCCGCCGCCGAGGAATCGGGCCTGATCGTCTCCATCGGTGCATGGGTCATGCGCGAAGCATGCCGCCAGCAGCTGGCATGGCGCGAGGCAGGCGCGGGCGAGATCGCCGTGTCGATCAACCTGTCGGCCATCCAGCTGAAAAGCGGCACCCTGGTGGCCACCTTGCGCGAGGTGCTGCGCGAGTTTCCCGTCACGCCGGGACAGATCGAATTCGAACTGACCGAATCGATCCTGATGGACAACGTGGACGACACCATTGCCACCCTGCACGCCATCAAGGCGCTGGGGTTTGCACTGTCGATCGACGATTTCGGCACCGGCTATTCGAGCCTGAACTACCTGTGCCGCTTCCCGCTCGACAAGCTGAAAATCGACATGAGCTTCGTGCAGGACATCCACGGCTCGCCGCAAAACCTGGCCGTGACGAAAACCATCATCGGCCTGGGCCATACCCTGGGCTTGACGGTCACCGCCGAAGGCGTGGAAAGCGCGGCCGATGCCGACGTGCTGCGCCACGCCGGCTGCGATGAATTGCAAGGGTATTACTTTGCCCGCCCCATGCCGCAGGCGCACTTCATGGCATGGCTGGCGCACAGCGACGCGCCCTGCGCCGCCTGACACCTCCGCTGCAGCACGCGCCGGATCCGACAACGCGCAGACGCGCCGCCAGGGCGCATGAATGCAGCAGGGATACCGGAATCGGTATTGACATCGCAAAAGAAGTCATTTGTGGGGCAAAGTCATCCCCCCTACCATGCTTCCTGAGCAAGTTCCAGCTCTGGCGGTGACTGCCGCGGCATTCTCAACATAACTACAATACAGGTGGAGACAAGATGAAGCAATGGATGGCAACGGGCAGCCGCACGCCCAGGCAAAACACACGATTGACCTTGAAGGCCACGGTGGCCGCGCTGGCCGGCGCAGGCCTGCTGAGCAGCGCTTCCGTCCGGGCGCAACAGGCGCCCGCCGTGGAGACACCGGCGGCAGAAGTGGCAGAAGCAGCGCCAGTGGCGGCGCCAGCCGACAATGCCGGCATCGCCGTCGTCGCCGTCACGGGCGTGCGCAGGGCGGCACAAAGCGCGCAGACGATCAAGAAGAACAACGACCAGGTGGTCGACTCCATCGTCGCCGATGAAATCGGCAAATTCCCCGACAAGAACGTGGCCGAAATCCTCGGCCGCGTGACGGGCGTGCAGGTGCGCCGCGAAGGCGGCGAAGCAGGCACCGTCGTCATCCGCGGCTTGCCCGGCGTGGTGACCTTGCTCAACGGCCGCGAAATGTTCACCTCCGTGGGCCGCAGCCTGTATCTGGCCGACATCCCGACGGCCATGCTGCAGCGCGTGGACGTCTACAAATCGCAGGGCGCCGACATGGTCGAAGGCGGCACGGCCGGCGTGATCGACGTGCGCACCAACCGCCCGTTCGACTTCAAGGGTTTTACCGCATCGGGCAACGTGCGCGCCGAGCACCGCGACAAGTCCGGCTCGACGGATCCGAACGTCAGCGGCATGGTCTCGAACCGCTGGAAAACCCAATACGGCGAATTCGGCGCCCTGCTCGGCCTGTCCTACCAGCGCAGCAAATACTATGACGAGACGATCTGGAACGCCGAACCCGTCAAGCGCCCCGAAGCGGGCAACATCACGGGTCCCGATTCCGTCGGCATGATCCCGACCGTGGGCGACCGCAAGCGCTATGCGGCCAACGCCGCCTTCCAGTGGCGTCCGAACTCGCAGGTGGAAGTGTATGCGGAAGGCATGTCGACCCTGATCAAGCACGCGTTCGACAGCCAGTTCTTCGTCGGTACACTGCCCTGGGGCCAGAACCCGGACATCACCCTGATCCCCGGCACCACCCAGGCGGCCACGGTGGGCAAGATCGACGGCCCCTGGTCGCCGTTCACGCTCGGTTCGACCCAGGCGCGGCGCGACCGCTCGATCGGTTCGCAAGGCGCCATCGGCGCGCGCTGGGACATCACGCCGCAGCTGCGCGCCACCACGGAACTGGCGCGCACGGTGAGCAACTTCGAGCGTGAATTCCCCATCCTCGACTTCCTCGCCCACCCCACCACCATCATCGGCAGCACGAACGTGAACGGCGGCGCGCAGATCAGCTACCCCGGCTACAACATGCTGGACCCGAAAAACTATACGCTGCTCGGCTTCTACGATAACCACAGCCACGACGAAGGCAGCTCGACCGACTGGCGCGCCGACGTCACTTACGACATGGACAGCACGGGCTTCTTCCGCGAATTTTCGGGCGGCGTGCGCATGGCCAAGCGCAAGGCCGAATCGATCCGCGAAAAAAATGGCCAGGGCGGCCTGACGTCGACCATGTACGCGGACGCGATTCCCGGCCTGGCCTGTACCTCGCACGAGAACACGGGCAACTTCGGCCTGCAAAGCTGGCTCACGCCATGCCGCGACTTCATGCTCAACAACACGGGCGTGCTGCGCCAGCTGTTTACGGGTAGCAGCGAACGCAGCCCCGACGATCCGATGAGCCACTACATGGACGTGGAAAAAACCAATGCCGTGTACGGCAAGGCGCGCATCGGCTTTGACCTGGCCCAAGTGCCGGTCGATGGCACTCTGGGCGTGCGCGTGGTGCAGACCAAGCAGGACTTGCAAGGCAATTCCTCGCAAAACGGCATCATCACGCCCGTGCGCGTGAAAACGTCGGACACGGACGTGCTGCCCAGCCTGACCCTGAAAGCCCTGCTGCGCCAGGACCTGATCGCCCGCCTGACGGCCGGCAAGGCCGTACAGCGCCCGAATTTCGCCGACTTCAATCCCGGCGTGACCCTGGGCCAGAGCCTGGAAATGGTGCGCCCGACGGGCAGTGGCGGCAATCCCGACCTGAAACCCGTGGAAGGCAAGAACCTCGACGTGGCGCTGGAATGGTATTTCGCGCAGACGGGCTCCGTCACGGCCACCGTGTTCCGCCACAACTTCAAGAATTACATCCTGTCCGGCTCGGCCAAGGAAACGTATGGCGGCATCGTGTACGACATCACGCGTCCGCGCAACACGTCGAAGGGCCATCTGCAAGGCCTGGAAATGGCCTACCAGCAGTTCTACGACAAGCTGCCAGGCTGGATGAGCGGCCTGGGCCTGCAGGCGAACGCCACCTACATGACGGGCGAGCTGGCAGAACTCGATGGCGGCATACATCCGTTCACGGGCATGTCGAAATGGTCGGCCAACATCGTCGGCCTGTACGAACAGGGACCATGGTCGGCGCGCCTGGCCTACAGCTGGCGCGACAAGTACGTCGACGACTACAACTACCGCGGCAAGGGCATCCACCTGACCGTGGCGCCGACGAAAACCCTGGACGCGTCGGTGTCGTACAAACTCAACCCGAATACCACGGTGACCCTGGACGCCAACAACCTGCTCGACTCGACCTACCGCGACTACCACGACACGCCGGACTATGTGCGCGACGTGCGGCGCTATGACAAGGTCGTCGGTTTGTCGGTACGCTGGAGCTACTAGTGGACACCTGACCAAACCGGCTGCGCGGCGCGCTTTGCGGCCGGCGATGCTCACGGCACTACAGTGCCGCTGCGCTTCTCGGCCACAAATCACTGCCGCTCGCGATGGTTTTGTCAGGCGTCGATACGTCGTTGAAATCTATAACTTTTTCTTCCTTGCGAGGGTTTTCAGCGCCAGCCGGCAACGGTTGGCGTTTTTTTTGGCGCCAGCTTGTGCCATGCGAAAATTGCCCAATGACAATTTCTTTTAGGCAATGGATAATAGGGCATCTCGCGGCTTCGCCATTTTTGCTTGACGCAATCGACGCCTGCCGCACTCCATCCGCTGCACCCCGACTCAATCAGGCTGGTTTTGAACAATACATATACGCATCTGGCGCTGGCAGCCATGCTGCTCGCGTCACCCTCTGCAGTCGCCAACAAATCGGCACCCCAGGCTGACACTGCCGCCACCGCGCAAGCCGCCCGGCCTGCCAATCCGTTGAACGACGCCATGCTTGCCATGCACCGCGAATGGCAGGAAAAAGCGGGCGCCGATGCCCAGCTGCTGCAACTGCTGAGAAATTTCCCCGACAATTGGTCGGCAACGACCCAGGCAAAGCTCGTCACCATTTTTGGCACGAGCGAGCCACTGAGCGTGGTGCGCACACAACCGGCCCCTGGCAAGGAACATTTCGCGGTGCGCCAGAGCGGTGCCAATGTCGCCGCGCCAAACGGCCAGCACTACCTGTTCTCGCCCTTGCTCGCCACTTTCGAGACCAGCGACAAGGGTCGCCAGCTGACAGCCTCGGGCGACTGGAAGATGCTGAACATCACGATCGGCGCAGACAATCTCTTGCTGCTGGGCCTTGATCATGCAAGCGTGCAGCGCCAGGCAAGCAACGGCAACTGGTATGGCAAAAGCCGCAATCGCATGGGACTGGCACAAATCGCCATCGCCGGCAGTCCCACGCTGCGGCTCGAAGAGATCCGTTTTGACACGCACCATCTGCGTGGCAAACAATTTGACGAGTTGCGCTACACCGGTGGCGTACACAAGACCAGCATGGCTGGCGTGGACATCGATGACTTCCGCTTCGGCATGCGCATCGTCAAGTTTGACGGCAATGGCTATGCCGCGCTGAAGAAAAACATGGCACGCCTCCAGTCCCAGGCCGGCAACGGCGCGCAGCAAGCCACGGCCATGCTGGAGCAGGTGCAACAATTCACCATGAAGACGATCAACGCCGGCGCCACCATCGTCATCGATGAACTGGGCGCCAGCTACCGCGGCCACCGCGCCAGCCTGAAAGGCCAGATCGGTTTCAACACCTTGAACGAGCGCGACGTGGTGCGCAGCGAGAGCGTCGCGGACAAACTCCACATCCGCCTCGATATCCGCCTGCCCCTGCCGCTGATTCAGGAAATCAGCCAGGTTATCGGCCGCCATCTGGGCCGCAGCGATGCCAGGCAGATCGGCGATCAGCTCGTCAGCAAGCTGGTAGCTGACGGGTACGCCAGCATCGTGAAACACGAACTGCGTACGACCCTGCGCCTGGAGCAGAAAAAATTCAGCCTCAACGGCAAGTTCTTCAGCCAGCTCCCACCGCCCGCCAAGCCGTCCGATGATGCGGCCGCAGCCGAGGAGCGCCTCGTCTCGCCGATCAAAATAGCGCAGCGATGCCCGCCCTTCATTTATCCTGCCGATGCGCCCAGGAGCTATGCCACGGCCAGCTTCCAGGTCGGCACCGACGGTCAGGCGCGCTGGGCCAGCATGGTCGACAGCAGCGGCAGTGCGGCGCTGGACGCAGCCATCCTGACCTCGGTCAGCGCCTGCGCCTGGATGCCAGCCACGTATCGCGGCGCAGCTGTCGCCGTGACACAGTTAGAAACATTTGGCGACGATCCACGGGCACGCCCGGCCATGCCGTAAAGGGATCTTGATTTTTCGCAATATCGTCTTCTGCCATCGTTCTAAGCTGGAAAGCCCGGCAGGAGGTGGCGATGGACGACACGCGACGACTCAGGACACAGTTATTTCAACCCGACATCCCGGTGCGGCTCGACATGCGCACGGCGGCGCTGGTCGAACATGCGCTGGCCTTGCAGGAAATGGCCGGCACGGGCGCCGCCGCCCTGTTTTTGCATTGCCACGACGTGCCGCTGCCCACCGCCTTGCGCGTGCTGACGACGGGGCCGCGCCGCCAGCCGGCCGGGCCGCACCTGTTTGCCCGCCTGCGTCCGCGCACGGCGGCCCTGGCGCAAGGCGTGCCGCTACCGGCGCGCTGACGAATCCTGTACCATCGCCGCAACCTATCCAATGAGGCACGGCGATGCAGGCAGCGACACCCCACGATTCCTATGCGGCACTGATGGACCTGATCAAGGCGCGCCATGCGGAACTGAGCCCGCAATTCCAGGCCGGCGCCCGCTACCTGGCCGACCACCCTGACGAAGTGGCCGTGTCGTCGATGCGCAGCATCGCCGCGCGCGCCCAGGTGCAGTCGGCCGCCCTCGTGCGCCTGGCGCAGCAACTGGGCTTTGCCGGCTGGCCGGAACTCAAAGCCATCTTCGTCGAGCGCCTGCGCGCGGGACCGGCCGGGTATGCTGAAAAAGCCAACGCGCTGGCTGGCAAGGAAGGCAATCTGGTCACCGAAGTGTTCACGGTGCAGCAGCGCAACCTGGCCGCCACGGAAAGCGCCAACCACGCCGCCCTGGAATCTGCCGCCAGCCTGCTGCAGGCGGCGCCCCGCGTGCACGTGGCGGGCTTTCGCGCCGCCCACCCGATCGCCTACACCCTGCACTATCTGTACCGGCTGCTGCGTCCCAGCGTGCAGCTGCTGAGCGGCCAGGGCGGCACTTTGGAAATGGACTTGCGCGCCCTGCAGGCCGGGGAGGCCGTCGTCGTCGTCAGCTTCGCGCCGTATTCGAGCGAAGCGCTGCTGGTGGCGCAGGCGGCGCGCCAGGCCGGCTGCCAGGTGGTCGCCATCAGCGACAGCGCCATGTCGCCGCTGGCCCTGCAGGCCGATGCCAGCATCGTCATCGCCATCGACAGCCCCTCGTTCTTCCCCTCCATCGTGGCCGGCGTCGCGGCCGTGGAAAGCCTGGTGGAATTGCTGGTGGCGCGCGCGGGGCCCGATGCCGTGCACGCCATCGGCGCGGCGGAAAACCAGTTGCGGAGACTGGGCGCCTACGCAAAAACATCAAATGATGTAAATTAAAAAGACTATACATCAAACGTTGCATTACGGCGCGGCGCATCCTATACTTGGCCATCTCCCTTGCCGACAAGAAAGCGATGCCATGAGCCATGTCTTCCACCGCAGCCTGACCGCCAATTACCCCGTCGCCACGGGCGGCGATGGCCCTTACCTGATCGATGCCGATGGCAAGCGCTACCTGGACGCCTGCGGCGGCGCGGCCGTGTCGTGCCTGGGCCATGCGGATGCGGCCGTCATCGCCGCCGTGCAGCAGCAGATTGCCAGCATGGCCTACGCGCACAGCGCGTTCTTTACCAGCGAACCGATGGAGCAGCTGGCCGATTTCCTCGTCGCGCGCGCGCCTGCCGGCATCGACAGCGTGTATTTCGTCTCGGGCGGGTCGGAAGCCGTGGAAAGCGCGTTGAAAATGGCGCGGCAGTATTTCGTCGAGCGGGGCCAGCCGCAGCGCCGCCACGTCATCGCGCGCCGCCAGAGCTACCACGGCAACACCCTGGGCGCCCTGGCCACGGGCGGCAACGCCTGGCGCCGCCAGCAATTCGAGCCATTGCTCATTGGCGTGACCCATGTGTCGCCCTGCTACGCCTGGCGCGAGCAGCAGGCGCATGAAACGGATGCTGACTACGTGGCGCGCCTGGGCCAGGAGCTGGAAGACAACATCGCCGCACTGGGCGCGGACAATGTCATGGCCTTCATCGCCGAACCCGTCGTCGGCGCCACGGCCGGCGCCCTGCCCGCCGTGGCCGGCTATTTTGCGCGCATGCGCGACATCTGCCAGCGCCACGGCATCTTGCTGATCCTCGACGAAGTCATGTGCGGCATGGGCCGCACGGGCAGCCTGTTCGCCTGCGAGCAGGAAGGCATCACGGCCGACCTGATCTGCATCGCCAAGGGCCTGGGCGCCGGCTACCAGCCCATCGGCGCCGTGATGGTGTCCCAGGACATCCGCGAGACCATCCGCGCCGGCACGGGCTTCTTCCAGCATGGCCACACGTATGTCGGCCACGCCACGGCCTGCGCCGCCGCCCTGGCCGTGCAGCGGCAGATCGAGGAGCGCGATTTGCTGGCCAATGTGCGCGCCATGGGCGGCTTGCTTAAGGAGCGCCTGCAGCAGCGTTTCGATGGCCATGCGCACGTGGGCGACATCCGCGGCCGCGGCCTGTTCCTGGGCCTGGAACTGGTGCAGGACCGCGATACCAAGCAACCGTTCGACCCGGCCCGCCGCCTGCACGCGCGCATCAAGGCGCACGCCATGCAGGGCGGGCTGATGTGCTACCCCATGGGCGGCACCATCGACGGCCTGCACGGCGACCACGTCCTGCTGGCGCCGCCCTACATCATCAACGCCAGCCACGTCGATGAGCTCGTCGACAAGCTGGGCGCTGCCATCGACGCCTGCGTCGTCTAACTGCGCCCGCTGTTGCCCACGGTGGACATCAGGCTGGCACCGCAGCTGGTCTTGTGACCGTCAAAGGCCACGGGCACGCCATCGATCAACACCTGCGGATCGCCCTCGGCGATCACGCAGCGCACGTGGCCCTTGATCGGACACACGCAAGGGTCGCCCTTGCGCGCCACGGCCACGCCCAGCACCGTACTGTTCGGCGCCGCCCCCACTACCTTGCCGCCATGGCTGGTGGGGTCGTTCAAACGGATCACGCCACGCATGCTTTTCTCCCTGGGTAAGTACGGCGCCTCATTGCGAAAACCCCTGGTAATACTCGCGCGCATCATGGCGCAAGCCCCACCAGGGCAGATACGCATGGTTGCCGCTGCGCGCGCGGAACCACGGCTTGTCGGGCTGGATCGGCCGCACGACGGCGGGCGGCGCCACCACCAGCGCCACCGGCGCGGACAGGTCGCTGGTGCCGGCCACCAGCACGGGTTTCCCGAAATGATGCGCGTAAGCGATGCCCAGCGCCACGTTCGTCAGGGCCGTGCCCGCGCCCGTCTCGCCCAGCACGGCCGTCAGATTGAAGCTTTGCTTCAGAAAATCGAATTCCGGCAATTGCACGGTGAGCGTCTGCGCCAGCGCACCGAGCCGTGCGGACGAATCCTGGTGTGTATTGCCCGCGTCGTGGATCAGATAGCCGATCCCGGTCTCGGCTTGATTGGCCTTGGCCGCAGCCTCTTCGATGGCCGCCGTCCACGCCTGCACCAGGCGCGGCGGTTCGCCCTTTTTGACTTCAAAATCCGCCACAGCCTTCCTGCTTGGATAGCCTAGCCATGCCAGTGGCGCGCGCTCCGTTTTAAAGTCGGGACCAGCCAGCACCAGCAGCACCAGGTTCTCGTTGATCTGCCGGTCCAGGGGCCGGCTGGGCGCATCCCAGTTCATGACCCAGACGGTTTCCTTGGGGTGAGTTTGCAGATAGTCGAGCGCCGCGGCCAAAGAAGTAAAACCGGCGTTGGGACCGCCCATGGTGACGCGGACGTCGGGTGGGGTGGAGCGGGTCCAGAGGGTGGGGAAGTTCGGGTTTCCGATGGTAAAAATGCGACGGACATAGTTCTGTACGAAGGCGGCAGACTCCACAGGATCAAGCTTATCTTCAGGCAGCGCATATTCGATACGGATACCGGCCAGTTCACGCCAGCGCGACCTATCCTTGGCAGAGTGGACGTTATAGAAGTATTCGGGATCGGAGTAATACACCCCATGAAAACGATCAAACATATCTTCGATATATTTATGGTGGTAGCCGCGGAAGGTTTCAGAGCCATTATTTCCAACCGCAATAGACGCAATGCTTTGCAGTTTGGAGTATTTTTCAGGCCTTTCCCTGACCATCTCATCGCCTGGATTCGGCTGCACCAGTCCCATAGTCCACAGTAGTTGCCATTGCGTGGGGTAATCCCGACGCTGCAGCGGATTCAACCATTGCAGTCCCACCACCTGCGCCATCAACGGGCCGCTGCGCGGCACTGCCGACTCCTGCAATGGCGGCGTCGCGCATGCTCCAAGCAACATCGACATGAGAACCGCGATCAGCGCCCTCATTGCGAAAACCCCTGGTAATACTCGCGCGCATCGTGGCGCAAGCCCCACCAGGGCAGGTACGCATGGTTGCCGCTGCGTGCGCGGAACCATGGCTTGCCGGGCTGGATCGGCCGCACGACGGCCGGCGGCGCCACCACCAGCGCCACGGGGGCGGACAGGTCGCTGGTGCCGGCCACCAGAACGGGTTTACCGACATGGTGCGCGTAGGCGATGCCCAGCGCCACGTTCGTCAGGGCCGTGCCGGCACCCGTCTCGCCCAGCACGGCGGTCAGATTGAAGCTTTGCTTGAGGAAATCGAATTCCGGCAATTGCACAGTGAGCGTCTGCGCCAGCGCGCCGAGCCGTGCGGACGAATCCTGGTGCGTATTGCCGGCGTCGTGGATCAGATAGCCGATCTCGCTATCGTGCCTGTTCGCCTTCGTTGCCGCATCCTCGATGGCCGCCGTCCACGCCTGCACCAGGCGCGGCGGTTCGCCCTTTTTGACTTCAAAATCGGCAACCTGTTTGGTACTCGGATAGCCTAGCCACGCCAGCGGCGCCCGCTCCGTCTTGTAGTCGGGGCCAGCCAGCACCAGCAGCACCAGGTTTTCGTTGATCTGCCGATCCAGGGGACGGCTGGGCGCATCCCAGTTCATGACCCAGACGGTTTCCTTGGGATGGCTTTGCAGGTAGTCGAGCGCGGCGGAAAGTGAAGTAAAACCGGCGTTGGGGCCGCCCATGGTGACGCGGACGTCGGGTGGGGTGGAGCGGGTCCAGAGGGTGGGAGAGTGGATGTTGCCGATGCTAAAAGTTCTTGCTACGCGCTGACGAACAAATTCCGTCGTCTCGACTAAATCCAGTTTCCCTTCTGGCAACGCATATTCGATATGGATGCCGGCCAGTTCACGCCAGCGTGATTTGTCCTCGGCTGAATGAACGTTATAAAAATATTCGGGGTCGGAGTAATACACATCATGGAGTAAACTCATCAACTTACTGATATATTTCTCATGATAACCATCAAATGATTCTGAACCATCATTTCCCGCCGCAATAGATGCAATGCTCTGAAGTCTAGAGTATTTATCAGGTTTTTCTTTTACCATCTCATCATCCGAATTCGGCTTGACCAACCCTAGCATCCAAAGCAATTCCCACTGTGTTGGGTAGTCTCTACGCTGCAAAGGATTTAGCCATTGCAAACCAACGACTTGGGCCATAAATGGCCGCGCTACTGGCATAGGAGTATTTTGGGTTACAGATACCACCTTTGTGCTTGTAGGCGTACGCAAGCGTACACAGGCTGACAGAATCAAGACAATCAGAAACGTACCGAGCGCATAAAAAAGTATAGATCTAACCACGGTATAGCCTCCAAAAAAATTGGAACAACTCTGCAATACACTAAAAATTCAATATCCCGCTACAAAATGGGCTTTAGTTAAATGCTCGCTCACCGGAATTGGGATGCGAATCAGGAGCAGAGTTTTCTCGCACATCAACTATAGATGCAGGAAGGCTCCCGCCCCCGTTGGTCTGCTGCGTCCAGTCCGTGATGGTCAACCCATGGAATTTCCCTTCAATAAAATACTCCTCAAATAATCTAGCTGATTCTGTTTTACTCAGCACCTCCAACAACCGCCAATCCGCCGCCACCCTCAACTTGCGCAGCTGGTCCGGCTTGATGCGGCACACGCCCACCGCCATGTCATACGCGAGCGCCCGCTCTGCGTGCATGGGGTTGGTCAGGATGGTGGAATGGTCGGTGGCGTAGGCGCCGGCCTGGCGGGACATCATTTCCTCTATCCGCGTGCTGCGCCATGCTTGGTATTCGGCGTCGGGCGTGGCGTTGGGCATTTCCTGCTGGACTTTTTGACCCGCGGGACTTTTTCCTTCGCGTACGGCTTGCGCGCGTATCACCGCGCGCTGCTCGAATCGCAGGCGCGCCTCGTCATCGGCCGTGCCCCTGGCGCTGTCCATGCGTTTGGCTTCGTTTTTCCCCGCCTGCCCCTGCAGGCCGCCGCGCGGAATCTCGTGATCGGCAAGGTAATCGTCGCCAGCAGCGCGCTGCTTGCCCTCCTGGCGCGATTCGCCGGGGGGCGCGTAGCCTTCGTCGAATTGCTCGCTTGTCTGGCCAAAGCGCAAGGACTGCGGCTTGAAGGGCGGCAAGTCGGGCGCGTTCAGTTCGATTTTCCAGTCTTTGTGGGGCAAGGCATTGCAAGGGCTTTGAGCCAGGCCCGTTGCCACGATAAACAAGGGCGCAAACCCGACCGTCAGGATGGTGGAAAAGGAGCCTTCGCTGGCCTCCACGCCCTGCTTGATGGAATACGACGCATATTTCTGCGCCGGAAACCAGAAGTCCTTGCCGCCCGGCGCAGGCTTGCGCCAGTGATCGCTCCAGTAGTGATAGCTGCCCTGCTTGCCCACCTCAAACCCCTGGGCAAACACGCGCTGCACGCACACGCCTGCGGCCTCGGTGGCCGCCAGCTCGCCGCCGTCCTTGCCGTCCTTGGCCAGCGAACCCGACAGGCCGCGCCAGCCGATGCCCTCGATGGCGATGGACGACACCACCATGTCGTGCGGATTGCAATAGATGGTCACCCTGCCATACGATGATTTCTTGCCGCCCCGCGCGGCGCCGGCAATCCCATATTGTTCACGATCTTTGGCGGCGGAAAAACCGTGCTGCACGTTGGCCATGCAGCGGTCGATTTCTTCGTCCGTCTGCGCCTCGCCCAGGCTGGCGCGCTGGCCGATGATGGCAAAGAAGTTTTTCAAGGTGGCGATGCGCGCCTGCACCGTCAGCCTGCCCGTGCTGCCGTCCGCCGCACGCAGATTGCCGGCCACCCAGTTCTCGGCGCTATTGCTTTTCGCCAGGCTGTACGGCGAATTGCAAATGACATAGTTGTCGGCCACGCAGGGAACGCCATCGGCGTTGGGCAGGCGGGCGCCGAGAAAAGCGGCCGCCATCGCCACCATCGTGCCCTGGCTGTGGCACACGATGGTGACGGGCACGTCGGCCTGCTGCTGGCGGATGGCTTCGACCAGCCGGGCCAGGCGATAGGCGGCCAGTACGAAATACGCTCGCGGCGGGCAGCTGTACACTTGCCGTTCCGGGAAGGGATTCATGTGCTGTATCGTGTTCCACAAGAATAAACCCTCGCTCAGCCCATCCTTCCACAAGTCGGCCAGTGCACTGCAGCCATTGGCAAATGGGCCGCCGCCCCAGTAATCCTGTTCGTTCAGGTAGATGCCCTTGCCGTATTGCTGCAGTTCCTCGCCCGAAGCCTTGTAGCCCCAGCGAAAGCGGATCACGGGAGAAAAAGTGCCGGCATCGCGGATCAAGGTATCGGCCGACATTTCCGGATGAAGAAAGCCTTCGTCCGTGATCTCGGCGCCATAATTGACCGCCGTCAGTTCGCCGCCCTCCACGCCACGATGCTGCAGGTGATGGCAGGAACGCTTGAGGCGTTCGTTCAGGCCCTTGCACAGGCCCTCTTCGGCTGCCGCGTACCACTCGCCATCGGAATTGACGCCGTGCACGAAGATCACGATGCCGGGCAGCGGCAACTGCTGCAGCGTGTCCCGGTCGCTGCTCTGGAAATTGGCGTTGCAGGAAAACTGACCGAGGATATCGATTTTGGGGTCGTCGCACAGCGGTGGATGGGGATCGAACAGCATGGTGTGGTCTCCAGATCCGAAACTCTCAAACCGTGGCACAAGAAAAAGCCACCGTCCTTCAAAAATGCCTCATTGCGAAAACCCCTGGTAATACTCGCGCGCATCGTGGCGCAAGCCCCACCAGGGCAGATACGCATGGTTGCCGCTGCGCGCGCGGAACCACGGTTTGTCGGGCCGGATCGGCCGCACGACGGCGGGCGGCGCCACCACCAGCGCCACAGGCGCGGACAGGTCGCTGGTGCCGGCCACCAGCACGGGTTTGCCGACATGGTGCGCGTAGGCGATGCCCAGCGCCACGTTCGTCAGGGCCGTGCCGGCACCCGTCTCGCCCAGCACGGCGGTCAGATTGAAGCTTTGCTTGAGGAAATCGAATTCCGGCAATTGCACAGTGAGCGTCTGCGCCAGCGCGCCGAGCCGTGCGGACGAATCCTGGTGCGTATTGCCGGCGTCGTGGATCAGATAGCCGATCTCGCTATCGTGCCTGTTCGCCTTCGCCGCCGCCTCCTCGATGGCCGCCGTCCACGCCTGCACCAGGCGCGGCGGTTCGCCCTTTTTGACTTCAAAATCGGCAACCTGTTTGGTACTCGGATAGCCTAGCCACGCCAGCGGCGCCCGCTCCGTCTTGTAGTCGGGGCCAGCCAGCACCAGCAGCACCAGGTTTTCGTTGATCTGCCGATCCAGGGGACGGCTGGGCGCATCCCAGTTCATGACCCAGACGGTTTCCTTGGGATGGCTTTGCAGGTAGTCGAGCGCGGCGGAAAGTGAAGTAAAACCGGCGTTGGGACCGCCCGTGGTGATGCGGACGTCGGGGAGCGTAGAACGCGTCCAAAGGGTAGGAAAGTTGGGGTTACCAATCGTAAAGGTGCGTCGGACGTAGTCCTGCACGAAGGCTCCTGCATCCGCCGGATCGAGTTCCCCTTCAGGAATGGCGTATTCGATATGGATCCCAGCCAACTCACGCCAGCGTGAGCGATTCTCGGCTGAATGAACGTTATAAAAGTATTCGGGGTCGGAATAGTAAATATCGTGGAATAGATTCATGATTTCGCGAATATATTTTCGATGATAGCCACGAAAAGTTTCCTCACCTTCATTGCCTGCGACAACAGGCGACACGGCCTGCAAACTGGAGTACTTTTTTGGATTCTCCTTGACCATATCATCGTCGGGATTCGGTCGTACTAGTCCTAATGTCCACAGCAATTGCCATTGAGTGGGATAATCCCGACGCTGCAAGGGATTCAGCCATTGCACAGCGACAACTTGCGCCATATATGGGCTTTTTTTAGTGTCAGGTGATTCGGCAACGGCCTTTTCCGACGTAGGAGGCGATGAACGAAGACGCGCACAGGCTGTCAGGAAAAGCAACGCCAGAAAAATCATCAAAGCATAAATAAAAAAGGATTTCGTCATATTGAATTCTCCATTGTTGAAACAGATTTCAAATAACAGCATCTGATATGACTGAAAAAACCACTGTAATGTCACCCATGAGCACGCTCTCCAGACGTTGGCTTAGAATCCTTCGAAGGATTTTCACGCTCGTCGACTATTAAACTAGGCATACTGGCTGGCCCGTCTTTATCCCCTGCCCAATCGGTTATCGTCAATTCATCAATGGTGGCACTTGTAAAATACTGTTCAAATATCTTTGCAGAAGCAGCTTCACCCAACCACTTCAACAACCGCCAATCCGCCGCCACCCTCAACCTGCGCAACTGGTCCGGCTTGATGCGGCACACGCCCACCGCCACGTCATACGCGAGCGCCCGCTCTGAGTGCATGGGGTTGGTCAGGATGGTGGAATGGTCGGTGGCGTAGGCGCCGACCTGGCGGGACATCATTTCCTCTATCCGCGTGCTGCGCCATTGCAGGAATTCGGCGTCAGGCGTGGCGTTGGGCATTTCCTGCTGCACTTTTTGGCCTGCGGGACTTTTCCCTTCCCGTACGGCTTGCGCGCGTATCACCGCGCGCTGCTCGAATCGCAGGCGCGCCTCGTCATCGGCCGTGCCCCTGGCGCTGTCCATGCGTTTGGCTTCGTTTTTCCCCGCCTGCCCCTGCAGGCCGCCGCGCGGAATCTCGTGATCGGCAAGGTAATCGTCGCCAGCAGCGCGCTGCTTGCCCTCCTGGCGCGATTCGCCGGGGGGCGCGTAGCCTTCGTCGAATTGCTCGCTTGTCTGGCCAAAGCGCAAGGACTGCGGCTTGAAGGGCGGCAAGTCGGGCGCGTTCAGTTCGATTTTCCAGTCTTTGTGGGGCAAGGCATTGCAAGGGCTTTGAGCCAGGCCCGTTGCCACGATAAACAAGGGCGCAAACCCGACCGTCAGGATGGTGGAAAAGGAGCCTTCGCTGGCCTCCACGCCCTGCTTGATGGAATACGACGCATATTTCTGCGCCGGAAACCAGAAGTCCTTGCCGCCCGGCGCAGGCTTGCGCCAGTGATCGCTCCAGTAGTGATAACTGCCCTGCTTGCCCACCTCAAACCCCTGGGCAAACACGCGCTGCACGCACACGCCTGCGGCCTCGGTGGCCGCCAGTTCGCCGCCGGGCGCAGCACCGGCAATCCCATATTGATCGAGGTCCGCAGCGGCGGACAAGCCGTGCTGCGCATTGGCCATCGAGCGGTCGATTTCCTCGTTTGTCTGCGCCATGCCCAGACTGGCGCGCTGGCGGATGATGTCAAAGAAGTTTTTCAAGGTGGCTATGCGCGCATGCACCCTGCCCGTGCTGCCGTCCCACGATGCCCAACGCGCCGGCGATGGCCGGATAGCGCCGGGCAAACGCCTGATTGTGCGCATGCAAGGTGCCCAGTTCGCGCTCGTAATACTGCAGCAGCTCATCCATCCCCGCTCCCGTCGCCAGATCGGCACATGCCGGTATCATCCCATCTGCATTATTGAGGAAGCGGGAACAAGGAAAGTTGAGTTGGGACAAGATTGCATGCATCAGCAAGGAATGCCATCCCGGCGCTGGCATGGCAGCTTTTGTTCACTCCTTGTCAATATTAATTGACTTATTCGAAACAATCGTTTTAAATCAGGAAGTTACTCAAAATCAATCATCTTGGGCACTCAAGCATCGCATTGACCCTTTTCGATGTTTGCCGTCCACGCTGATGCACTCTGAAGCCAAGGTATATGGAACTGCTCGACTCCCTGCGTCAGACCCCACCGCAAGACGACACGATCAGCGGGCACTATGAAGTGCGCCGCTTGCTGGGCGAAGGCGGTTTCGGCCATGTATTCGAAGCCTGGGATGCCAAGCTGTGCCGCAGCGTGGCGCTCAAGCGCCTGAAACCGCAAGCCGACGTGCTGCATCCGGAAAAACTCATCAATGAAGCGCGCCTGGCCGCCTCGCTCAGGCATGCGGCCTTCGTGCGCATCTTTGCCATCGAGGGCCAGGGCACGAGCCAGTCCATCGTCATGGAACTGGTCGAAGGCCAGACGCTGGGGCAATTCATGCACAGCGGCAAGGCTGACTTGCAGGCGGCGCTCGACATCGCCTACCAGATCGCCGACGCCATGGACGAGGCGCACGCCATGGACCTCGTCCACGGCGACCTGAAACCGTCGAACCTGATGCTGGAGGCAAGCGGCAAGGTGCGCATCCTCGACTTCGGCCTGGCGCGCCACATCGACCCGCAAGCGACGCAAACGACCACCCTGTGCGACTTGCAGGGCACGATCGCCTACATGGCGCCCGAGCGCCTGATGGGCCGCCTGCCCGACACGCGCGGCGACGTGTATGCCTTGGGCGCCATGCTGTACGAAATGCTGGCCGGCCAGCGCCACTTCGCCCACCTGAACGGCCTGGCCCTGGCCGCTGCCCACATGCAGGCAACGGAGCCGTGGCCCGACCTGCCCGACTCCGTCCCGCCCGCCATCAACGCCCTCGTGCGCGCGATGACGGCGCACGACCCGGCCGAACGGCCACGCACCATGCGTGACGTGCGCGAGGCGATTGGGACGCAGCGTAGCAAAGTGGATTTGCCGCAAGCGGCGGTTTCGTCCATACGGGAGTCCGGCAAGAATGAGAACAGGCCTCCCGCCGCTATCGCCATCCGGCTACGTCTTCCAGTCAAGCGCACCCTGTTCGCCTGCGCAGCGCTCGCGATCCTTGCAATGAGCGCCTGGAAGGCGCCGGAGATAAGGCAGGCGATTGATGAGCGCAGGGCTGCTGCGTCGTATTCGGAAATGGCCTCCATCGCTGCCGGCATAGAAGCGTTGCGCGTATTTGACCGCGATACAAGTCAGAAACAGGCAATCGCACATTTCAGCACTGTCCTCAAGCACAATCCAGCCAGCGCCGCTGCCTCTGCGGGCCTGTCGCTTGCCTCATCTCTACGCTATATCGGAGATGGCCGCGATGACACTTGGCTGCAGCGCGCGGACGCAGGAGCCCAGCAGGCGCTGGCTCTGGACAATCAATTGGCGCTGGCCCACATAGCGCATGCCTGGGTGCTTGAATTTCAAGGCAAACGGGAGGAGGCGCTGAACGCATCGACCAAAGCCTTGAACCTGGATCCGAATAATTTACTGGGACTTGTCGGCAAGGCACGCCAGTTGATTCATTTGAAGAAATTTGATCTGGCCCAGTCTGCCCTTGACAACGCGTCCGCTTTGTATCCCAAGGAGCGGCTATTCTCGATATTACGCGGAGCCATGCTGTATCGACAAGCCGACTACACGGGTGCCGAACAGGCATTTCGCAAAAGCATAGCGCTCGATCCGCAATCGGCCAATGCCTACGCCTATTTACACGCCGTCCTCATGCATCAGAACCGGAACGACGAAGCCATGCGCGTCTTGCAGCAAGGCTTGCAGTTCCAACCACACTGGGAACTATATAATAATCTTGGGACATCCCTGTTCGCCAAGGCAGATTATCTGGGTGCCGTACGATCCTTTGAAAAAGCGGTATCTGCCAGTAACGGCAGCCCTGGCCACTATCAATTATGGGCCAATCTTGCTGATGCACAGCGTTGGATACCTGCACAAACCGCAGCATCGCAGCGGTCATACCAGCGCGCCATCGCACTTCTCACTCCAATCCTGGCACGCATGCCGGAAGATGCCACTGCCAACTCGCGCATGGCCTTATATTTAGCCTATGTGGGTGCAAAACAGGAAACACTCGATAAAGTCAGAAAAGCCATCGCCATCGCTCCTCATCTACCCGATGTGCAATTCCGGGCAGCCTTGACGTATGAGCTGACAGGCAATCGTGATGTCGCCGTGACGGCGCTGCTGGAAGCCGTCAAACTTGGCTATCCACTCAATCTGATCGAAACCGCTCCCGATCTATTGAACCTCAGGCGAGACGCTCGCTACCAGCAGTTTATTATCAACATGAAAAGAGATCCTAAAACATGACGCCTGTAAGCCCGTGGATGAAATTATCCGTACATTTTGACGCAGATCAGATCACCAACCAACTCGACTACAACTTCACCTCGTGTGATGGCACGGCAGATCCACGCCACGGTCCCTATATGGGTGGCGTGCACTTCCAGCAAGGCCAGCACGTATATTTGGACGTTAATTGCTGCGGTTCCAAGGAAAGTGGATTCACGTCGTTCCAAATTGTCGATTGCTGCCTCATCACTGTGCCCCAGTTGACCCAGATTGGCGCCAACGTGCCAACCCGCTACTCGCCACCGTCGCCTTTCCTGCAGGCGCTTGGTGCCACCTACAATTTACCACTGGACTTTGAGTCCCAGGTATTGCTGGAAGACCCGACAGATCCTGCGTTACCAGTGCTGCGTCGTATCCGCCAGGAATGGAAACATACGCTTGATGTAGGACATGCCAAGGGTCGCTGGGAACTGTCTTTCGTGCTCACCGTCCGCATTTTCCGCAGCGAACAAGATCTACCTGAATTGCGCGTGTTTAGCTTCGATCCGGAAGCCTCGGTCGGCGGAACAATAGGCTGGGACTAACCCTGCCGCGCAAGGCGCCAGCCGCTCTGCGAAAGCACGCTATTTATGAAATGCCTAAGCCGCGCCGATAAATGTCGATGCGGTTTTTTTGACTGCAAGGATAAGCAAGTATTCAATTTTCTTTCTTACGTTGAAAGAAGTTCAGGTATTGATCTCAGAATAATCTTGATATTCCACAAAAATCGGAACGACTCCCCTTGCCCATGGTCGCCGCAGCCCTTCCTGCAAGCCACCGCGCCACCGCCATCCGCGCGGCTTTTTCACATCCGCACGCAATACGCCGCCCCGCCTGCCGAAAGCGGTAAAATGACGGCCTTGAACCCAAGCTCCGCCCCCTGGCGCGGCCTGGCACGCACACAGCACCACCCACAGCCCGGCAGGCACGCCTTCCCTGCCGCCGGACCAACGACAAAGAACACATGACCACCGTCCCAAAAGAAATCAACGCCGCCGCGGCAAAGAAAAATTCGGCTGAAAAGCTCACTCCCATGATGCAGCAATATCTAGGCATCAAGGAAAACCACCCGACGATGTTGGTCTTCTACCGCATGGGCGATTTCTACGAGCTGTTTTTCGAGGACGCGGAAAAAGCCTCACGCCTGCTGGGCATTACCCTGACGGCGCGCGGCGTAGCCAGTGGCAATCCCATCAAGATGTGCGGCGTGCCGTTTCATTCGCTCGACGGCTACCTGGCCAAGCTGGTCAAGCTGGGCGAGTCGGTGGCCATTTGCGAACAGATCGGCGATCCGGCCACCAGCAAGGGGCCTGTCGAGCGCAAGGTCATGCGCGTGGTCACGCCCGGCACCCTGACGGATGCGGACTTGCTGCCAGAGAAGGCCGAGCGCCCGCTGCTGGCCATGTGCAGCATCACGCAGCGCAAGACGGTCACCACGGGCCTGGCCTGGCTGTCGCTGGCCAGCGGGGCCTTGAAACTGATGGAGTTTTCCGGCGACAGCAGCACCGTGGCCGCGCGCCTGCAGCAGGAACTGGAACGCATCGTGCCGGCGGAAATTCTCAGCGGCGACAATGGCAACCTGTTTGACGACTACGCGGGCACGCACATCAACCGCGTGCCGGACTGGCATTTTGACGTGGTCGGCGGCCACAAGGCCCTGCTCGACCAGCTGGGCGTGGCGACCTTGACGGGTTTTGGCGCCGATGGCCTCGGTGCCGCGTTCGGCGCGGCCGGCGCGCTGCTGCGCTATGCGCAATCGACGCAGGGTCGCGGCTTGCAGCACGTGCGCTCCCTGACGACGGAAACGGAAAGCGAATTCATCGGCCTGGACGCGGCCACGCGGCGCAACCTGGAGTTGACGGAAACCATCCGCGGCCAGGAATCGCCTACGCTGTTCTCGCTGCTGGATCATTGCCGCACCGCCATGGGTTCGCGCATGCTGCGCCACTGGCTGCACCATGCGCGGCGCGACCAGAACGTGGCGCGCGCGCGCCATGAAGCCATCGCCGCGCTGGCGCAAAGCGAAGCGGCGGGACCGCTCGCCGCCACGCTGGCGCAAGTGCCCGACATCGAACGCATCACCACGCGCATCGCCCTGCTGTCGGCGCGTCCGCGCGACCTGGCCGCCCTGCGCGACGGTTTATTACAACTGCCGGCTCTGCGCGGCGACGTGGTGCGTTGTTATAGGGGTGAACAATGCGGCCAGGGCGGCGAAAGCGGTTTGCTGGCCGCCATCCACGCGGCCCTCGCCACGCCAACGGCCTGCCTGGACTTGCTGGTGCGCGCCGTGGCGCAGGAACCGGCCGCCATGGTGCGCGACGGCGGCGTGTTTGCCACCGGCTTCGACGCCGAACTCGATGAATTGCGCGCGCTGTCGGAAAACGCGGGCCAGTTCCTGCTCGACCTGGAAACGCGCGAACGCGCACGCACCGGCATCGCCAACCTGCGCGTCGAATACAACAAGGTGCACGGCTTCTATATTGAAGTCACGCACGGCCAGACGGACAAGGTGCCGGACGACTACCGCCGCCGCCAGACCCTGAAAAACGCCGAACGCTACATCACGCCCGAACTCAAAGTGTTCGAAGACAAGGCCCTGTCGGCGCAAGACAAGGCACTGGTGCGCGAAAAACTGCTGTACGACCTGCTGCTGGCCGAGCTGGCGCCACACATCGGCACCTTGCAGACGATTTCGCAGGGCCTGGCCCAGCTCGACACCCTGAATGCGCTGACGGAACATGCGCAGCAGCACAACTGGGCCGCGCCGCAACTGGTCGACGAGCCGTGCATCAACATCATCGAAGGCCGCCACCCCGTGGTGGAAAAGCAGATCGAACGCTTCATCGCCAACGATTGCCGCCTCGTCAACGAGCGCCGTCTGCTGCTGATTACCGGCCCGAACATGGGCGGTAAATCGACCTTCATGCGCCAGGTGGCGCTCATCACCCTGCTGGCTTACGTGGGCAGCTATGTGCCGGCCGCATCCGCCACCATCGGTCCCATCGACCGCATCTTCACGCGCATCGGCGCCACCGACGACCTGGCGGGCGGACGCTCGACCTTCATGGTGGAAATGACGGAATCGGCCGCGATTTTGAACGGCGCCACAGAACACTCGCTGGTGCTGATGGATGAAGTCGGCCGCGGCACCTCGACCTTCGACGGCCTGGCCCTGGCGTGGGCCATCGCGCGCCATCTGATCGACAGCAGCCGCAGCTTCACCCTGTTCGCCACGCACTACTTTGAGCTGACGCAACTGCCGGACAGCCACCCGAGCGCCGCCAACGTGCATCTGTCCGCCGTCGAGCACAAGGACAGCATCGTCTTCCTGCACGCCGTGCAAGCCGGTCCCGCTTCGCAAAGCTACGGCTTGCAGGTGGCGCAGCTGGCCGGCGTGCCGCAACCGGTGATCAAGGCCGCGCGCAAGCACCTGGCGCGCCTGGAAGCGCAGGCGCTCGACGCCACGCCGCAGCGCGACCTGTTCGCCGCACCGGCAACCGATCCGTATGCGCAAGAGGAAGAAGAGGAAGCTGCAGCGCCGCTGGTTGCGCTCAACGAAGCGCAGCAAGCCTTGCTCGACGCCATCGCCGACCTCGATCCCGATGCGCTGACGCCGCGCGACGCGCTGGAGCAGTTGTACCAGTTGAAACGGCTGGCCGCCGCATGACCATACGGCGCAGCATGGCTAGCCTACGCCTGCGCCTGCTGGCCGCCGGCATGCTGGCCGCCAGCCTGCCATGGCAAGCGGCGCTGGCCGCACCAAGCGACCAGGCCGGCTTCGAGTTTGCCGTGCTGGGCCATTCCTTCAACGCGGGGCCGGACGACGGCCCCCTGAAAAAAGCCATCGCGGAAACGAGCGCCTTCAATGCCTCGTTTGTGGTGGCTACCGGCATCAAGGCCGCCAGCGCATCCTGCAGCGACAAGCTGTACAGCCAGCGCAAGGACGTGCTGGACGCCAGCGGGCCGCCGCTGATCGTCTCGCTGTCGGCCAGCGACTGGGCCAACTGCCGCAATTCGCGCGGCAGGGTCAACGCCATCGAGCGCCTGAACCGCTTGCGCGACGTGTATTTTGCCGACGACCAGAGCCTGGGCCAGCGCAAGCTGACCCTGTCGCGGCTGTCATCGACGGCGAAGTTCCGCAGCTATGCGGAAAATGCCCACTGGGAATACGGCGGTGTGCTGTTTGCCACCATCAACCTGCCCGCGAATAACAACCATTTCCTGCCAGAAGCGGGACGCAACAGCGAATTCGAAGACCGCCTGGTCGCCAACCGTTCCTGGCTGCAGCGCCTGTTCGCCATGGCACAGCGCAAGCAGCTCGACGGCATCGTGCTGTTTTCCGATGGCGACGTGGGCGTGCTGGACGAAGACGACAATTCGCTGCTGCCCAGCTTCAGTTCGAAACAGGACGGCTTTGCCGGACCGCGCAAGCAGATCCGTACCCTGGCAAAGAAATTCAGCGGCAAGGTGTTATTGGTCGATACGCAGCGCGCTGGCGATGCGGATGGCAAGGAGGGCAAGAGTAAAAAGGCCGCGGCCAGGGTTGGCGGGCCAAAAATCAGCTGGAAAGGCAACCTGGGCCACGTCAGCATCGACAACGACTGGTCCGCCATCGCCGTACGGCCCGGCAAGACGCCATTCTTTGATGTGCGTCAACGGGCCACGCGCCCATCGGCGCAAGCGCGGGTTAAGGCGTCGACTGTGCGCAGATAAACGTGCGCCGCAATAGATAAAGGCCGACGCAAAGCCAGCCTTTATCTATCCAATCCACCAGCGTCACGGCGCCTGACAAAACCGTAGCGAGCAGCTGCGCGGCGTGGCCGAGAAGCGCAACCGTACTAGAGTACGGTGAGCATCGCCGGCCGCGCCCCGCTGCGCGCAGTAGGTTTGGTCAGGCGCCCCAGATTAGTGAATCGGATGCGTGCGGAAGTGATCGCCCTCGTCGCCTTCATCATCGCCATCTTCATCGCCATGGTCATGGCCGTGTGCGCCATGCACGTGGCCATGGGCGATTTCTTCGTCGGTGGCTTCGCGCACGTCAGCGACGGTCAGCGAGAAGCGCAGCGCGATGCCGGCCAGTGGATGGTTGCCGTCCAGCACGACTTTGTCGTCGGCGATATCGGTCACCGTGAAGATCATCGCTTCTTCGTCCGGCGAATCGCTTTCCGGCATGCCTTCGAACTGCATGCCCACTTCCAGCGGCTCAGGCAGGCGATTGCGCGGCTCGACCTTGACCAGGGCTGGATCGTATTCACCGAAAGCATCATCCGGTTCGATCTGGATCGTGTTGGAATAGCCAACTTCCTTGCCGTCGAGCTCTTCTTCGATCTTTGGCAGGGTGTTTTCATAATCACCGTGCAGGTAGACCATCGGCTGGCGGCCGTCTTCGATCAGATTGTCTTGCGCGTCTGACAGTTTGTAGTTGACAGTCACGACCGTATTTTTGGCAATCTTCATTATGCTTCCTTTCATTGTATAAGCTGGCAAATTATACCTTCACGCCGCCAACGGCAGGCGCATTCCTGCATTTCCGGTTGCTATAATGGGCGCATGAAAAAATTAACTCTCCTCGGCGACATCACGCCGGCGCAATTCCTGCGCGACTACTGGCATAAAAAGCCCTTGTTGATCCGTCAAGCCGTGCCTGGTTTCAAGGCCTTGTTCGATATCAAGGCCCTGGCCGAGCTGGCCACCCTCGACCACGTCGAATCGCGCCTGGTCAGCCATGCGGATGGCCACTGGAACATGCAGCAAGGCCCGCTGACCAGCCTGCCCTCGCTGAAACAGAAGGAATGGACCCTGCTGGTGCAGGGCGCCAATCTGCACAGCGCCAAGGCCGACGCCCTGCTGCGCCAGTTCCGTTTCCTGCCGGATGCGCGCCTGGACGACCTGATGGTCAGCTTCGCCACCGATGGCGGCGGCGTGGGCCCGCATTTCGATTCCTACGACGTGTTCCTGCTGCAAGGCCAGGGCAAGCGCCACTGGCGCATCGGCGCGCAGAAGGATCTGAGCCTGATCGACGGCTTGCCGCTGAAAATCCTCAGCAACTTCACGCCCGACGAAGAATTCACGCTGGAACCGGGCGACATGCTGTACCTGCCGCCCCACTACGCGCACGACGGCGTGGCCATCGGCGATTGCCAGACGTATTCGATCGGCTTCCGCTCGCCCACGTTCCAGGAACTGGGCGAAGCATTCCTGCAATTCATGGCCGACTCGATCGACTTGCCGGGCATCTACAGCGATCCCGACTTGAAAGCGTCGGGCAAGCCGGCGGAAATCCCCCGTGAAATGCTCAGCACCATCGCGGAAGAAATCAACAAGGTACGCTTCACGGAAGAAGACGTGACCATTTTCCTGGGCGAACACCTGTCGGAACCGAAACACAATGTGTTTTTCACGCCGCTGTCCAAGCCGCTGACGGTGGGCCGCTTCGCGGACGCCGCACAGAAAAAGGGTGTCGTGTTGTCACGCAAGACGCTGATGCTGTATCGTGGCAAGAATGTCTTCATCAATGGCGAATCGTTTGCCATTGGCAAGGCCGATAAAACGGCCTTGGAAACCCTGGCCAACGAACGCGCGCTCGATGGCGCCGCCGTGGCCCAGGCTTCCGATGACGTGATGGATGCCTTATATACCTGGTATCAGGATGGCTGGATCGAACTGGCTTGAATGGGTGCGGCGTAGCAAAGTGGTATGACAGTAGGTAAATTAACAGCATCTGCGTTAGCGCAATGAAACATATTATTTTTATATCGTTTTGTCGTGCTTTCGCAAAACACTTACACTTGCTTGCAATTTGCTTCGGCAAATATTGCGATATCACAAAATAGTTGCGAATTTGCCTCTTGCTCCTATTGCGACGCACCAAAAATCGCTATAATATTCGGTTAGGAAGTTTCCGTTGTCTGGCAGGCACCACCTGGTACGAAAAGCCTTCGAAGACGACCTAACGAGCGATAATTACCGGTAATTATTCATCGCAACAATATTGATTTATTTTTTGAAATAATTAAGGAAAACAAATGAAAAAATCCCTGCTGATCGCCTCCCTGATGGTTGTTGCTCTGGCTGCTTGCAGCAAAAAAGAAGAAGCTCCTGCACCAGCACCAGTAGTTGAAACCCCAGCAGCTGCTCCAGCAGTTGAAGCCGCTCCTGCTGCTGCTGCTGACGCTGCTGCTTCGGCCGCTACCGACGCTGCTGCTGCTGCTTCGGCTGCCGCTTCGGCCGCTACCGACGCTGCTTCGGCTGCTTCGGCTGCTGCATCGGCTGCTAAGTAATTTAGCACCCTGCATTAGGAAAAGCCGGCCTTCGGGCCGGCTTTTTTGCGTCCGGCGTTTTATCCGCAAGATATAACGCGGGACGCAGGCAATAAAAAAGGCTGACCCGGTTTGCACCGGGCCAGCCTTTTTTTGTGCGCAGCAGGTTTTTCAAACCTGCCGCTGCCACACTTCTTATTTCAACTGCTCGTTCAACAGGCCCAGGATCTTCTCTGCCACTGGCGAGGTATCTGGCTGGCCTTCGTTGCTGAGGATGCTGACCACGCTGGTCGCGCCATTGCCGGCCTTGACCAGGACGCGGTAGCGCTGCGCTTCCTTGTCCTTGTCGGACGACGAGCCCCAGCTGAACAGTTTCGAGAAGAAACCATCTTTCTTGACTGCATCCGGATCGACGTAACGCACGAAATACGTGCCTTGCGTACGGTCGCGGTCTTCCACCGTGAAGCCGACGCGGTCCAGCGCCAGGCCGACACGGCGCCAGGCGCGGTCGAAGCCTTCATCGACTTCGATGGCGCGCGCCGGCGTGGCGGCCTGGCCCACCAGCTTGGCGTGCTGCGGCTGCACGATGGCGGCGTCAACAGCCGTCTTCGCTTGCGCATCGTCGCTGGCCGCGCCCAGGCGCGTCATCAGCTTGGCCAGGAATTGCGCTTCCAGGCCCGGATCGTTCGGACGCGCGGTCCAGGTGGTGGTTTCCTTATCGCGGCCCGTAACGACCTCTTCCACGCCACGGTGGCTGATGTAGATCTCGGTCGAACCGTCAGCCAGGCGTTCCACGCGGGTGCGGAACTTGTCTTTTTCACCCGTCGAGTACATCGAATCGAAAGCCTTGCCGATGGTGTTGCGGATAAAGTCCTGCGGCAGCTTGGCGCGGTTTTCGTTCCACTCGGTTTCCATGATGCCAGCCGTGGGCTGGTCGATGGCGACGGTAAAGCCGGAATCTTCCCAGAACTGCTTGAGCTGCGGCCACAGCACTTCAGGCGACTGCTTAACGACCAGCCAGCGCTGGTTGCCCGCGCGCTCGACCTTCACGCCACCGGCCGTGACGGGCACGACACCGACCACGCCGTCGGCACCCACGATGACGGGCGTACCGGCCGTGGCGTTGCGCTGGGCGTTGTAGCCGGAAGCCGTGGCCACGCCGTTTTTCGAATCCGGCAAGGAATAACGGTTGTCCTGCTGCAATTGCGTCAGGTCAGGCGGCACGTCCAGGGTGCCGGCTTTCTTGACCGACTTGTAGTCGACCTTGTCGCCGCCGACTACCGAACTGATCATGCCACAGCCCGCGAGGCTGGCTGCGACGGCGCCGATGACGATGCCGCGGACGGCGATGGTGGCAGGCGCCGGTTTGGTTTTCTTGCAATTAGTCATGTCGTAACTGGATAAGAAGCTAAGTAGCAGCTGGAATCAGGGAAGGTCCGGACTGGTCAAGCCCGGGCTTGAAGTTCGGCTTAAGACAGGATGCCAGCGTCGCGCAAGGCCTCGCGCACGGTGGCATGGCAATTTTCAGCCAGTGGCACCAGTGGCAAGCGTATGCCGGCTGGCATCATGCCCATTTCGGCCAGCGCCCATTTGACGGGCACCGGGTTGGGCTCGACAAACAATTTCTGGTGCAGGGGGAAAACTTTGTTATTGATGGCGATCGCCGTGGCGCGCTCGCCCGCCATGGCTGCGACGCACAGTTCATGCATGGCGCGCGGCGCCACGTTGGCCGTCACGGAGATGTTGCCGTGGCCGCCGCAGAACATCAGCGCCATGGCCGTCGGATCATCGCCCGAGTACACGGCGAAGTCGGCTGGCACCAAACGCAGCAGGTCGATGCCACGGCCGATGTTGCCGGTCGCATCTTTCACGCCAACAATGTTCGGGATGGCGGACAGGCGCACGATGGTGTCGTTGCTCATGTCGGCAACGGTGCGGCCAGGCACGTTGTACAGGATGACGGGAATGTCGACGGCTTCGGCGATGGCCTTGAAGTGCTGGTACATGCCTTCCTGGGTAGGACGGTTGTAGTACGGCACCACTTGCAAGACAGCATCGGCGCCCGCTTCTTTCGCATAGCGCGTCAGTTTGATGGCCTCGGCCGTGGAGTTGCCTCCGGCACCGGCGATGATAGGAATGCGTCCCTTGGCATGTTCGACGGTCAACTTGATCAGTTCGCAGTGTTCTTCCACGCTGACTGTTGCCGATTCGCCCGTCGTGCCAACGATGACGATGCTGTCCGTACCCTCGGCAATATGCCAGTCGATCAGCTTGCGCAGACCTGGAAAGTCCAGACTGCCGTCAGCGTGCATCGGGGTGACGATTGCTACAATGCTGCCCTTGATCATAGTAAGTTTATAGCGCCGATAAATAAAACAACGATTGTAGCGGATAGCCCGCGCCTGTGGTGCATTCTGACATAGTATGGCCGCTCAAAACGTCGGCAGCAAGGCTGCCAACCGTGGAAAATCCGGCCTGACGGCACAAATTCGTTGCACCAGAGCAGCTTTTGGCTGTTCCACGCGCCCATCCTCGTACGCTACCACACGCAAGCCGTGCTGCACCGCCCAGGTCAGCATTTCGCCTTCCTTCAGCAGGAATTTCGGATTCGACGGCTTGCCGAACTGTTCATTGCCTTCGGCAAAGGTTTCATACAGCAGCACGCCATCGGGCGCCAGGCTGGCCACCATCGCTTCGAGCAAAGGCCGGTGCAGATAATTGGTGACGACGATGCCGGCAAAGCGGCCGGGGGCGAAGGGCCATACGGCGCCCGGCGCCTCCAGGTCCACCAGCGAGGTGGTGATGCCCGTGCCGGCCGCCTTTTCCAGCATTTCCGGATCGTGGTCGAGCGCGATCACGGGGTGGCCCAGGCTGACCAGGTGGCGCGCATGACGGCCCGCGCCACAGGCCAGGTCCAGCACTTCGCCACCCGGGATCAGGGGCGCCCAGCGGCGCAGCCAGCCGGAAATCGCTTCGGTTTCTAATATTGGTTCAGTGACTTGCATCGGTACTTCCATCAGTTAATTTCGTATTGGCAGCATCAACCCAGCAACATGCGCAACGGCAAGGTCATCGCATACAGTATCTCCACGGCCCGCTGGAGCACGCCGCTCAACGCCAGGCCCAAATAGCCTTTGTAGCTCAGGAAGATCAGCAGACCGAAGACAAAGGGCGTGTAGCGGTCGATGCTGGCGTACTTCCTGGACAAGCTGCCGGGCAGCAATCCGGCGACGATACGCCCGCCATCGAGGGGCGGCACGGGTATCAGGTTAAAGCAGAACATGACCACATTGACCGCCACGCCAGCCAGGCTCACCTCGTCAAGGTAGTCGCGCATGGCAAAACCCGGCGATAGCGTACTCAGCAAGACATGCGCAACCATCCAGCCAAACGCCATGACCAGGTTGGCCATCGGCCCTGCCAGCGCCACCCAGGCCATCTGCTTCTTCGGATTGCGCAGCCGGCTGAAATCGACAGGCACTGGCTTGGCATAGCCGAACGGCACACCAATCGCCCAATACAGAGTCAAAGGCAGCAGGATCGTGCCGAAAAGATCGATATGCCGGATGGGATTGAGGCTGAGCCGGCCCTCGTTCGAGGCCGTGGGATCGCCAAAATACTTAGCCATGTAGCCGTGAGCAGCTTCATGCAGAGAGATGGCAAACAGCACCGGCACCAGGTACACCGCGACCGTCTGTACCGTCACATTGATATCATTCATGACGCTGATTTTAACAGAGGCGTCCACCGTCCTTGCTTACGTTGTCATTAAGAACAGATGAAGACGGGCGCGGCAAAGGACGCGCCCTGCCCCGCTACAAACCCAGCACGGCCGGGTCGCCGCGTCCCACGCGCACCACTTCCGGCTCCGGCCCCGTCAGGTCGATCACGGTGCTGGGGCCATGCGCGCAAATGCCGCCATCGATGATCAGGTCGACCAGCTTTTCCAGCCGTTCGCGGATCGTGTCGGCATCCGTCAGGCTGTCTTCGTCGCCAGGCAGGGTCAATGTCGCGCCCAGCAGGGGCTGGCCCAGTTCTTCCAGCAGGCATTGCACGATGCGGTGCTGCGGCACGCGCAGGCCGATGGTCTTGCGCGAAGGATGGCTGAGGCGGCGCGGCACTTCCTTGGTCGCCTCCAGGATGAAGGTATAGGCGCCCGGCGTGCCCGCCTTGAGCAGGCGGAACTGGCGATTGTCCACGCGGGCATACAAGCCCAGTTCGCTCAAGTCGCGGCACAGCAGGGTCAGATGATGCTTTTCATCCACGCCACGGATGCGACGCAGGCGCTCGACGGCGCCCTTGTCGTCGAGCTGGCACACCAGCGCGTAGCAGGAATCGGTGGGCAAGGCCACCACGCCGCCGGACTGGATGATCTGCGCCGCCTGCTTGATCAGGCGCAATTGCGGATTCTCGGGGTGAATCTGGAAAAATTGACTCATGGTCTAGGTATTCTTAGTTATTGGCATTAGTTATCATTGTTGCACGCCACGCAGGGCGGCGATGCGTTGCTCGATCGGTGGATGGGTGGCGAACAGCGCGCCCCAGCCGCCATTGCCGCCGCTGATGCCCAGCGCCTGCATCGATTGGGGCAGTTCGCCCGGCGGCACGCCGCCCAGGCGGGCCAGCGCATGCATCATCGGCGTCGGGCTGCCCAGCAGCTTGGCGGAACCGGCATCGGCGCGAAATTCGCGCTGGCGCGAGAACCAGGCCACGATGATGGACGCGAGCAAGCCGAAGATGACTTCGCACACCATCACGGTGACAAAGTAACCGATGCCGCGCCCGCCGCCTTCGCGGTTGTTATTTTTCAGCAGCACATTGTCGACAAAGAAACCCACGACACGGGCCATGAAGACGACGAAGGTATTCACCACGCCCTGGATCAGGGTCAAGGTCACCATGTCGCCATTGGCGACGTGGGCGATTTCATGCCCCAGCACGGCTTCGACTTCATCGCGGTTCATGCTCTGCAGCAAGCCGGTCGAGACGGCCACCAGCGCCGAATTCTTGAACGCGCCCGTGGCGAACGCATTCGCGTCGCCTTCGTATACGGCCACTTCCGGCATGCCGATGCCGGCCCGCTCGGACAAGGCGCGCACGGTATTGACCAGCCACAACTCCGTCGACGAGGTCGGGTTATCGATCACGCGCGCGCCCGTGCTCCACTTGGCCATCGGTTTGCTGATCAGCAGCGAAAAGATCGACCCTGTAAAACCCACCACCAGCGAAAACACCAGCAGGCTGCCCAGGTTCAGGGTACTGCCGCGCGCCGGATTGCCCACGCCCAACAAGCTGAGGACGAGCGACAGCACCAGCATCACGGCCAGGTTGGTTGCAATAAACAGGACGATACGTTTCATGGGCGTTGGCTCCGGAAAAACAAGAATAGCTAAAGATAAGTGTGCAGCCGCGACTTTTCAAGCCCGCGCGGCAGGCGCAGGCCAGCCGCACCCTAGAACCAGTCGTGCCAGATAGGGGTCACGTTGGCGGGCAGCGGCGGCAGCATGGCAAAATCCACGCGCGACTCGCCTGGCGCATGGAAATCCGTGCCGCGCGAGGCGAGGAAGCCGTAGGCGTTGGCCAGCTGCGCGTATTCGGGATACTGGTCCG
Organism: Janthinobacterium sp. 64; assembly: GCF_002813325.1. NCBI lineage: Bacteria > Pseudomonadati > Pseudomonadota > Betaproteobacteria > Burkholderiales > Oxalobacteraceae > Janthinobacterium > Janthinobacterium sp. 64. The sequence continues at coordinate 2,291,170 of NZ_PHUG01000001.1, forward strand.
GACTGTGGCTGCCCGTGACGACTTCGATGGCCACGCCGCCGAGCTGCTTGAACTCATCGAACAGCACGCCTTGCGCCATCTCGCTGAAGCGGTAGCGGCCCGGATGGGCGATGACGGCCACGCCGCCCGCGCCACGTATCCAGCCCACGGCCTCGGCCAGGGTGGCCCAGCGGTGCTCGACATAGCCCGGCTTGCCTTCCGACAGGTATTTCTTGAACACGTCGGGGATGTTCGCGCATTTCCCCATTTCCACGATGTAGCGGGCAAAGTGCGTGCGCGACATCAGGTCCGGGTTGCCGACGAATTTCAAAGCCCCTTCATAAGCGTCGGGGATGCCGGCCAGGTCGAGCTGGCGGGCGATTTCGCGGCCGCGCGCATCGCGCCCCGAACGCGTCTGGTGCAAGCCCTGTACCAGACCCGGATTGTTTTCATCGACTTGCAAGCCCACGATGTGCACGGTCTGGCCGGCCCAGGTGATGGAAATTTCCACACCGGCCACGAAACGCATGCCCAGGTCCAGCGCGGCCGTGCGCGCGGCGGCCACGCCCGATACTTCATCGTGGTCCGTCAGCGCCCACACATCGACGCCGGCCTTGCGTGCGTGCGCAGCCACGGCGGCGGGAGACAGCACGCCGTCGGAGATATTCGAATGACAATGCAGGTCGACTTTAAGCATGTGAAAACAATACCCTGCACGGGCTCAGCATGGAAGAAGTTTTCATTGTACGCTGCTTGTCCAATCGCGCTGCGGCGTTCCCGACACACATCAGGCCAAAAAGGCTTCCACGAGACGCGCCAATGCCGCCGGCTGGTCATGGTGCAGCATGTGGCCCGCGTCCGCCATCATCTCGCAGCGCACCTCCTTGATGCAGGCCAAACGACGGTCGATTTCAATGCGCGCCTCTTCCTTTGGCCCCATCCATTGCCACATATTCGTATCATCGGCTTCCACCCACAGTACGGGCGCCGTGATGCGGCGCCAGCACGCCATCACTTCTTCCACCTGATACAGGATGGGATTGACCCGCTTGTGCTGCGGGTCGCCCATGATGTCCCACTCGCCCGCCTCGTTCTGCGCCGACCAGTGCTCGGCCAGGAACGCTGCGCGCGCGTCCGGCAGGCGCGGGTTGGTCTTTTGCAGGCGCTCGGCCACGGCCTTTTGCGTGGGATAGCTGCGCATCGCGGGCGGCTCGCGCAATTCATCGAGCCACTTGGCGTAGCGGCCCGGCGCCTGCTCCGGTTTTGTTGCCATCATGCCGAAGCCTTCCAGGTTGATGAAACGGCTGATGCGCTCGGGCCGCACGCCCGCGTACAGGCCGGCCACGTTGGCGCCCATGCTGTGACCGAGCAGGTTGACGGGCGCGTCCGGCGAATAGTGCAGCAGCATGGCGTCGAGGTCGGCCAGGTAGTCGGGGAACCAGTAGGTGTCCGATTGCGTGTAGTCGCTCAGGCCAAAGCCGCGCCAGTCGGGCGCGATCACATGCCAGTCGCCAGCCAGCTCGTCGACGACGAACTGGAACGAGGCGGCCACGTCCATCCAGCCGTGCACCATGAACAGGATGGGCGCCCCTTCGCGGCCCCAGTGGCGCACATGCGTGCGGGCGCCGCGAATGTTGATGAATTCGGAACGGGAAAGTTTCATGGGTTTCATCTGATTGCCTGCCTTGAAAGTGGCGCGGATGGCGCCACATGCTGTGTCTGTAGATAGTGGGGGCATAAAAGTACGACCGTTCGATAATTATACCGGATTGACGCCCGACGCTCGGACTTGCCCTACAACAGCGTAAAATAGCGCAAAACTCCCGCGTCCGGCCGTGCCTGGCGCTTCCACCACCGCCACAGGCTAACGATGACACTCTACCAATTGGGCGCCGATGCGCCACAGATTGACGCTTCCGCTTTTGTTGCCGACACGGCCAACGTGATCGGCAAGGTGACCCTGGAAGCGAACACGTCCGTATGGTTCGGCGCCACGCTTCGAGGCGACAATGAACGCATCACCGTGGGCGCCAACAGCAATGTGCAGGAAGGCGCCGTACTGCACACGGACCCAGGCTACCCGCTGGACATCGGATCGAACGTGACCATTGGCCACCAGGCCATGTTGCACGGCTGCACCATCGGCGATGGCGCCCTGATCGGCATCCAGGCCGTGATCCTGAACGGCGCGAAGATCGGCAAAGGGTGCCTGGTCGGCGCGGGCGCCCTGGTCACGGAAGGCAAGGAATTTCCCGACAATATGCTGATCATCGGCTCGCCGGCAAAAGCCGTGCGGCCCCTGACGGCAGACGATATCACCAGGCTACAAGGCAACGCCGTGAACTATGTGCAGCGCGGCCTGCTATTTAATACGCAACTCAAGAAGATTGGATAAGAGAATGACGACTGAAACCACAGGCGCGGTCAGCGCAACCGTTAGCGGCCAAGATACCCTGCAAAAATTTATTTTCGACAACGCCGCCGTGCGCGGCCAGTTCATCGACGTGTCCCACACCTGGCAGGAAGTGGTGTCGCGCCACGCCTACCCGACGGCCGTGAAAAAAGTGCTGGGCGAAATGGTGGCCGCCGCCGCCTTGCTGTCGGCCAACCTGAAATTCAACGGCTCCATCATCATGCAAATCCACGGTGACGGCCCCGTGCGCCTGATGGTGGTCGAGTGCGACTCCGACCTGCGCCTGCGCGCCACGGCCAAGCTGGACCCGGACGCCGCCATCCCCGACGTGGCCACCGTGCCGCAATTGCTCAACGCCACGGGCAAGGGCCGCTTCATCATCACCCTGGACCCGGCCGACAAGGTGCCAGGCCAGCAGCCGTACCAGGGCATCGTGCCGCTGGACGGCGACGACATGGCAACCGTGATCGAAAACTACATGTTGCGTTCGGAACAGCTCGACACGCGCCTGTGGCTGGCCACGGACGACAGCGTCTCGCGCGGCCTGCTGCTGCAAAAGCTGCCCCACCATGGCGGCAAGGCCGAAGCGACACCTGTCTCGGAAGAAGCGGCACTGGACACGTGGAACCGCGCCGTGATGCTGGCGTCGACCCTGAAAGAGGCGGAAATCCTGTCGACCGACATCGAGACCCTGATGCAGCGCTTGTTCTGGGAAGAAACCATCCGCGTCTTCGACCCGCTGCACCCGAGCTTCCATTGCAGCTGCACGCGCGAAAAAGTCGGCAATATGCTCAAGATGCTGGGCGAGGAAGAAGTCAACGGCACCCTGGACGAAGTGGGGCAAGTGGGCGTCAATTGCGATTTCTGCGGCCAGCACTATGCATTTGACAAAGTCGATTGCGCGCAGCTGTTCGTCACGGATGCGCCAGCGGAAGTGCTGATCCCTCCAGCAGCGAGCATTAACTAATTGTAATATTCCCCGCGCCGCCTTTCAGGCGGCGTTTTTTTTCCACTGTCATCGTTCCGTCATCAGTTCGTCATCAGCCCGTCACGCGCCGCCGTTACGCTGCGCAGCTTGTATTCCTCCCAATACTTTCCACAGGCTGATAATGACCACCCACTTGACGCTGGCCCTGCGCCGCCATTCCTTCCATGTGTTGCTGGGCGCTTGCGCCGCAGGCTTGAGTTTGCATGCCCTGGCGCAAACGGCCGTCGCCGCCGCCGTGGCCTCCGCCGCTACCGAGATGGCAGCGCCCGTTGATGACAACGCACCGATGACCACGGTGGAAATTTCCTCGCGCAAGACGCGTTCTTCCGTGGCCCTGAGCAAGAATGAAATCCAGAAAATCCTGCCCGGCACGAATCCCCTGAAAGCCCTGCAAACCTTGCCTGGCGTCAGCTTCCAGACGGCCGATCCATGGGGCAACAACGAGCAAAACCTGTCGTTGTTCGTGCATGGCTTTTCCGGCCAGCAACTCGGCTACACCATGGATGGCGTGCCGCTCGGTGACCAGCAGTACGGCAACTACAACGGCCTGTCGCCGCAGCGCGCCGTGATCAGCGAAAACGTGCGCAGCGTCGTGCTGTCGTCGGGCGCGGGCGATTTGGCCACGGCCTCGACCAGCAACCTGGGCGGCACCATCGAAACCTATTCCAGCGACCCGCTGGCCACGCAAGGCGCCAGCGTGCAGCAAACGGTGGGCAGCCACCGCACTTCGCGCACGTTTGCCCGCTACGACACGGGCGCCTTCGGCGACGGCAGCAGCGCCTACTTTTCCATCCTGCACCACGAAGCGCGCGCCTGGGACTTCGATGCGCGCCAGGGCGGCGACCAGTTCAACGCCAAATACGTCAACCGCAGCGAGGCGGGCAAGCTGACCCTGTTCTTCAATTATTCGGACAAGATCGAGCCGAACGAAGACAGCACCGTGCACGTGGCCGGCGAGACGAGCGCGCCCTACACGCGCCCCTTCCTGTACCCGAACTTCAAGGCGGCCCTCAATTACCTGTCGCCGACGGGCGCCACGCCTGCCGCCGACGGCAATAACTACCGCAATTACTACAGCGATGCGCAGCGCACCGATTACCTGGCCTACGCCAAGTTCGACGCCAACTTGTCCGATGGCATGACGTGGGCTAACCAGGTGTATTACCACAAGGATGACGGCGCGGGCGTGGTAGCCGGTCCCATCGGCGTGGCCGGCTTGCCGGGCCTGTTCAGCGTGTACTATCCGAAGCAGAATTTGAAGCAAGTCTTCGGCAACTCGGGCTACGCCGTGCGCACGACGGAATACGACATCAAGCGCGGCGGCTTTATTTCCACGCTGCGCAAGGAAATCGGCAATCACCAGCTCGAAGCGGGCCTGTGGCTGGAACAGAACCGCTCGTCCGCCTACCGCCGCTGGTATGCGCTCGACGTCAACAATCCGACCTCGCCGTATGACCGCCCCAGCAATCCTTTGATCACACAGTACGGCAGCGAGATCGACAACAAGGTGGTGCAGCTGCACTTGCAGGATGAATGGCGCATCCGCCCCGATATCGCCCTGCAAGCCGGTTTCAAGTCCAGCCTGCAATTCGCCGATGGCCAATTCCCCGTGCAGCCGGCCAAGGGCGCCATTTCCGGCGGCTCGACGGCCTTGCCAGTCGGCACCATCAACACGAAAAAATGGTTCTTGCCGCAAGTGGGCGCGCGCTGGGATGTCACGCCGCAAGACCAGCTGTATTTCAACATCCAGAAAAACATGCGCCAGTTCGTCACCTATGGCGGTGGCGGTGCCTCGCCATGGAGCTTGTCGAGCCAGGCTGCGTTTGATTTGTTCAAGCGCGATGCCAAGCCGGAAACGGCACTCACCTATGAAGTGGGCGTGCGCGGCAGCCATCCATTGAACCTGGGCGCCATCACGGCCATCGATGGGCAAGTCAACGTCTACCACGTCGATTTCAGCAACCGCTTGCTGCAGATCAGCCCAACGCCCGTGATTTCCTCCATCATAGGCGGCAATCCCGTGCTGGCCAACGTGGGCAGCGTGCGCACGGACGGCATCGATATCGCGGGCACCGTCCACTTCGGCAACAATTTCTCGTTCTACAATGCGCTGTCGTACAACCGCTCGCAGTACGCGGACAATTACAACAATGGCGCCGCGCTGGTCTTGACTGCCGGCAAGAACGTACCCGGCTCGCCGGAATGGCTGAACAAGTTCGTGGCCTCGGCAACGTTTGGCGATATCGAAGTACAGCTGACGGGAGACTATGTGGGCAAGCGCTACGCGACGTACACCAACGATTTATCGGTCCCCAGCTATTTCCTGATGGGCCTGGGCGTGTCGGGCAAGCTGCCGGCCATGGCCGGCTGGCTGAAAAACCCGCGCTGGAGAGTGAACGTCAGCAACCTGGCCAACCGCGAAGGCTCGCTGAACGTGGTGGTCGGTGCGGCCGACAAGACCTACAACACCTTCCCGATCGCCCCGCGCCAGGGCTTCCTCACCTTGACGGCGGATTTCTGATGCGCACATCAATCTTGCCGCAACGGCATTTTTCGCGCCGCAGCTTCGTGCAGGCGGCCGTGGGCGGCCTGGCGCTGGCCGCCGTGCCCGGCTTTGCGGCCGGCCTGCTGGCTCCGCCACCGGCGCGTCCGCTGGTCTTCGCCCACCGCGGCGCCAGCGCCCTGCGTCCCGAGCATACATTGGCGTCCTACGCCAAGGCCATCCTCGACGGCGCCGACTACGTGGAGCCCGACCTGGTCGCCACGCGCGACGGCATCCTCGTGGCGCGCCACGAAAGCAATCTGATCGACACCACCGACGTGGCGCGCCGGCCCGAGTTTGCGAGCCGGCGCGGCAAGAAGCTGGTCGACGGCGAATGGCACGAGGGCTGGTTCGTCGACGACTTCACCCTGGCCGAACTGAAAACCCTGCGCGCCATCGAACGGCTGCCGAAAGTACGTACCGGCAACACCTTGTACGATGGACAATTCCAGATCCCGACCTGGGAAGAGATCATCGATTTTGTTGCAGCGCAATCTGCCGCCAGCGGACGCATCATCGGCCTCGTGCCGGAGCTGAAAAGTTCCACCTATTTCCGCGATGCGGGCCTGGCGCTGGAAGACCGTTTCCTGTCGACCATGCTGGCGCACGAATACACGCGCCGCGCGCCGATCGAAATCCAGTCCTTCGAAGTGGCCAATTTGAAGTACCTGCGCGAGAAGCTGGGACGGCGCGCCAACGTGCGTTTGATGCAACTGGTGGTCGGTGGCGATATCCGCCCCATCGATGTCGTCAAGGCCGGTGGCAAGCTGACCTTCGGGCAAATGATCACGCCGGCCGGCCTGCGCGACATCGCCGCCTACGCGGACGTGGTGGCGCCGCCCACGCGAGCAATCATCCCACTGGGCGCCGACCAGCGCCTGGCCAAGCCCACCTCCATCGTCGACGATGCGCACCAGGCAGGCTTGCTGCTGCACACGTGGACCTTCCGCCCGGAAAACCGTTTCCTGGCAGCCGACTTCCGCGATGGCAATGGAGAAAACGCGCGCAACGAAGCGGGATCGGTGGCGGAAATGCGGCGCTATATCGAGACCGGACTGGACGGCTTTTTCAGCGACGATCCGGGCCTGGGACGCATCGCCGCCGGATAAACATTTCGTAACAATTTTAATTTCAGGGCGTGGCCGGCAGCTACGCCCTTATTATTCGTTTCTTGAATTTCTGAAATTGGAATTTGAAATTGGACGCATATCGCAAACTCCATTATTGTGCAATGCAACAACAGACCATTCATGGAGGGCATATGTCCACTTTTACCAACACCTACAGCAACGACAACGACAACTACTTCAGCAACCTGGGCCGCGCCACGCGCGCCTTCCTGGGCGCCCTGCTCGCTTCCAAGCCGTACAGCGCACTGGCGCAGAAGGAAGTCATCGCCAGCAGCGTCACCAATGAAGAGCGCTATGTGCGCCCAAGCAAGCGCGACATCGCCCTGCTGAACTCGGAAGCGGCACGTTACGAGCACCTGATGCCGAATCTGGCCTCCGAATTGCGCTTCCTGGCGTCGCGCGGATAACTCAATACACTTAAAGGAAATTTTATGATATTTCTCGAAACCGTACTGGTGAGCGTGGCTGTCGTGGTCACCGGCATCCATTTCTACCTGATCTCGACCGGCAAAGCCCGTTTCTGATCAGCAAGCAGCAAGGCAATCGCGTGCAGCAGTACAAGGTAACAAAGTAGTAATGTGACAGGTCAGCCTGGCAATCGGTCCAGGCTGGCAAGTGGGAAGTCGTACTATCTTAATGTGGCGCAGCAGCGTCCACCGGTGTTTCCAGCAGTGGCGGGGTTTGTCCCTTGCGCACGATCTGCACGAAAATCTCATTCTGTTTGACCATGCCCAGCTCAAAGCGGGCACGCTCCTCGACGGCGCCCGTACCATCTTTCAGGTCGCGCACTTCGGATTCGAGCTTGGCGTTTCTCGCCTTCAATTCCATATTCTTTTTATTAGCCAGCGCCACTTGGGATTCCATGTCGGCAACACGCAGCCAGCCGCCTTTACCCAGCCAGAGGGGAAATTGAATCAACAGCAGCAGGGCTGCCAGGGCGAGCGTAATCAGGCGCATGGGGTATTCAGTTAACAAACCGGCCGGATATCTCCGGCCGGCCAGTGGGTTTTACATCAGCTTACTTCAGATTATAGAACGCATCGCGGCCAGGGTAGCTGGCGATGTCGCCCAGGTCTTCCTCGATACGCAGCAGCTGGTTGTACTTGGCCATGCGGTCCGAACGCGACATCGAGCCGGTCTTGATCTGCAGGGCATTCGTGGCAACGGCGATATCGGCGATGGTCGAGTCTTCCGTTTCGCCCGAGCGGTGCGAAATGACGGCCGTGTAGCCGGCGCGCTTGGCCATTTCAATGGCGGCGAAGGTTTCCGTCAGGGTGCCGATCTGGTTGATCTTGATCAGGATCGAGTTGGCGATGCCTTTCGAGATGCCTTCTTTCAGGATCTTGGTGTTGGTGACATACAGGTCGTCGCCGACCAGTTGCACTTTCTTGCCCAGTTCCGCCGTCAGGATCGCCCAGCCGTCCCAGTCGCCTTCGTGCATCGCGTCTTCGATCGAGATGATCGGGTACTTGTCGCACCAGGTCGCCAGCAGGTTGGTGAACTCGGTGGCCGTCAGGCTCAGGCCTTCGCCTTCCATTTCGTACTTGCCGTTCTTGTAGAACTCGGACGCGGCGCAATCGAGGCCGATGGCGATCTGCGTGCCTGGCTCGTAGCCCGCTTCTTCGATGGCCTGGATGATCAGCTTGATGGCTTCTTCATGGTTGGCCAAGGATGGCGCGAAACCGCCTTCGTCGCCCACGTTGGTGTTCAGACCCTTCTTGTGCAGGATCTTTTTCAGCGTGTGGAACACTTCCGCGCCGTAGCGGACGGCTTCCTTGAACGACGGGGCGCCCACGGGAATGATCATGAATTCCTGGATGTCCAGGTTGTTGTCGGCGTGCGCGCCGCCGTTGATGACGTTCATCATCGGCACCGGCATCTGCATGGCGCCCGAACCGCCGAAATAGCGGTACAGCGGCAAGCCCGCTTCTTCGGCGGCAGCCTTGGCGACGGCCATGGAGACGGCCAGGATGGCGTTGGCACCCAGGCGCGATTTGTTTTCCGTGCCGTCCAGGTCGATCAGGGTACGGTCCAGGAACGCCTGTTCATTGGCGTCCAAGCCCATGATGGCTTCGGAGATTTCGGTGTTGATGTTTTCGCATGCTTGCAGCACGCCCTTGCCGAAGTAGCGCTTGGCATCGCCATCGCGCAATTCCACGGCTTCGCGCGAACCGGTCGAGGCACCCGACGGCACGGCCGCACGGCCCATCACGCCCGATTCCAGCAACACATCGCATTCGACGGTCGGGTTACCGCGCGAGTCCAGGATTTCGCGACCGATAATATCAACAATAGCACTCATGTCATTCTCCAAAGTTAAGCGTAACAGGGGGCTGCACACTGCGTTCTGATGCGCAATTGCACAAAGGGGGCAAAGAAACTCCCGGCGGGAACCATCTGGCCGGGAGCTGTCTTACGGGTAATACTGTGCGATCGACCGGCGTTATTCAGCGACGGCGTTGGCTTCCTTGTGCGCCAGCGCTGCCTTGATGAACGAGGTAAACAACGGATGGCCAGTGCGTGGCGTCGACTTGAACTCGGGATGGTATTGCACGCCCATATACCATGGGTGGGCATTTTCACCCGTGCGTGGCAATTCCATGATTTCGCACAAATCTTCGCTCGGCGTGCGGGCCGAGACGATCATGCCAGCCGCTTCGACACGGGCCAGGTAATGATTGTTGGCTTCGTAGCGATGGCGGTGACGCTCGGTCACCACGCTGCCGTAGATCTCGGCGGCCAGGGTGCCCGGATTGACGGCGCAGGTCTGCGCGCCCAGGCGCATGGTACCGCCCAGGTCCGAGTTTTCATCGCGCAACTCGACTTTACCATCGTGGTTTTGCCACTCATTGATCAGTGCAACGACAGGTTGATCCGTATCAAGGTCGAACTCGGTCGAATTCGCGTTCGGCATGCCTGCCTTGTTGCGCGCGTATTCGATCAGGGCCACTTGCATGCCCAGGCAGATGCCCAGGTAAGGGATCTTGTGCTCACGGGCGAACTGGGCCGCCTTGATCTTGCCTTCCACGCCGCGCTTGCCGAAGCCGCCCGGTACCAGAATGGCATCGTACTTGGCCAGGTTCTCGCAACCGGTCGTTTCGATTTCTTCCGAATCGATGTACTCGATGTTGACGCGGCTTTCCGTGTGGATGCCGGCGTGGCGCAGCGCTTCGATCAGCGACTTGTACGACTCGGTCAGCTCGACATACTTGCCGACCATGCCGACGGTCACTTCCGCCTTCGGGTGCTCCATCGTGTAGATCAGCTTGCTCCAGATCGACAGGTCGGCCGGTGCCGGATCGAGGTCCAGCGCGTCGCAGATGATCTTGTCGAGGCCCTGGTCGTGCAGCATTTGCGGCACTTTATAGATGGTGTCGACGTCCCACACGGAAATGACGGCGTCTTCCTCGATGTTCGAGAACAGCGAGATTTTCGCGCGCTCGTCTTCCGGGATGGCGCGGTCGGCGCGGCACAGCAGCGCGTTTGGCAAGATGCCGATTTCGCGCAGCTTTTGCACCGAGTGCTGGGTCGGCTTGGTCTTCAGTTCACCGGCCGAGGCGATGTAAGGCACCAGGGTCAGGTGGACGAAGGCCGTGTTCTTGCGGCCGGCGCGCAGGCTCAGCTGACGCGCCGCTTCCAGGAAGGGCAACGATTCGATATCGCCGACGGTGCCGCCGATTTCGCACAGGGCCACGTCGTAGCCTTCGGCGCCACGGCGGATGTAATCCTGGATTTCATTGGTGATATGCGGAATCACCTGCACGGTCTTGCCCAGATATTCGCCCCGGCGTTCCTTGCGGATCACCGATTCATAGATCTGGCCAGTGGTGAAGTTATTCACCTTTTTCATGCGGGTGGAGATGAAGCGCTCGTAGTGACCGAGGTCGAGGTCGGTTTCGGCCCCGTCATCGGTGACGAAGACTTCACCGTGTTGCATAGGGCTCATCGTGCCAGGATCGACGTTGATATACGGGTCGAGCTTGAGCATGGTGACTTTAAGGCCGCGCGATTCGAGGATCGCGGCGAGGGAGGCGGCGGCAATCCCTTTTCCAAGGGAAGACACAACGCCACCAGTGACGAAGACAAATTTGGTCATTGCAGATGGTGCCGAACGGCACGTGCGGGAAATTGAAATTATACACTAAAGCCCGCCTGCGTCACTTCCCGCGCACGGAAATTTGCGGCAAATGCCGACTATTCCGCCCTCTCCTGCTGTCTACGCACAACAAAATTACCCGATGGCAATAATTGAAATATTTCCAATTCCATATGTTGTGTGGGCGAGCGAACAGACCCTGCCGCGCCCCGGCGGCAGACTGGCATTTTCAACAGGAGGTCCATCATGAGCTACGAAGAACGCGACGCCTATGGCATGTATGTCAACCGCGGCCACAAAGGTCCCGGCCCTGAACTGATGGGCGCCGACACCCTGATCGGCGACCATGTGCACAACGCCAAGGATGAACACCTGGGCGAAATCAAGGAAATCATGCTCGACATGCGCAGCGGCAAGATCGCCTACGCCGTCATGTCGCACGGCGGCGTCTTCACCATCGGCGAAAAACTGTTCGCCGTGCCCTGGGAAGCGCTGCTGCTCGACACCGTCAACAAGCGCTTCACATTGAACGTCGACAAGGAACGCATCGAAAACGCGCCCGGTTTCGACACGGATAACTGGCCGAACATGGCCGATACCACGTGGGTGAACTCCATTCACAGCTATTATGGAACGACACCACGCGAATATTAAACAGTTGGCCTCATTTGGGGTCAGACCCGCCGGGGGCATGCGGTCCAATGGACCGCATGCCGATTCCAAAGGAACTGACCCCAGCTTTAAACTAGAACCGGTACTCCAGCCCCGCCACATACGTCCTGCCCCGCGCCGTGCTCAGCGGCGTGTTGTCCTGCGATTGCGACGGCATCGAGTTCAGGCGGTTCAGCGCTTCCGAGAAATCCTTGTTCATGGCGTTCTGCACGGACAGGCGCAGGAACAGGTTTTTTGACACCTGCCAGCTCGCATACAAGTCGATCACGGCCGGGATCTTCGGATTGTCGGCCTTGAGCACTTCGCCCGTCGCTTCGTCGGCTTCGTTGTCGGGCGACAGGCGGCGGTTCGAGCCCGTGTGCTTGAGGATGGCGCCCACTTCCAGCTTGTTGTCCAGCAAGCGCGTGCCCACGTCGAGATTGTAGTACACGCTGGGCAGCTCGCTGATGTCGGCCGCGCCAAACCAGGCGCTGGCGATCGAGGTGGGCTGGCGCGTCGTTTCGCGCGTGTACGACAGGCGCGCATACGCCGGCCCCAGCTGATATTGCGCTTCCAGCTCCCAGCCGCGCGAATACACGGGCGTGGCCGAATTGATGTAGATATACATATTCGTCACGTAGTCATCCACATTCTTCCAGTCATTGGCCAGCACTTCCGCGATATTGCACTTGCGGCCGCTGTCGCACACAAGGAAGGACTGGCTGGTGATATAGCCGTCGATCTTGCTCTTGAAATACAGGGCCTTGAAGTTCAGCACATCATTCTTGCTCAGCAAGCCATGCAGGCTGGAATTGAAGCCCAGCTGATAAGTGCTGGCCCGCTCGCCCTTCAGGAAGGGATTCATCGAAGCACCGCCATCGTTGGAAAAGAATACTTCCTGCGGATTCGGCCCGCGCATGGTGCGCTCGGCGCTGGCGAATGGCTGGAACCATGGCGCCACTTGCGCGGAAACGAGCAGCGATGGATTGATGCCATGTTCCTTGAGCGCGATATTGCTCGCCCCTTGCGGGAAACACTGCACGCGCAGGTCGCAGGCGGGCTTGTGGCCGGTCAAGTCAAAGTGCGTGGTGTTCAGGCCCGCATTGACCTGAACCATCCCACGGTTGTATTGCAGGCCCGCATACAGGCTGCTGATCTTTTGCACGCCCTCGGGCCCGAACGTATTGTTTTCAATCGATTGCTGGTTCGCGTCCGGATTATCCGGGTCGTCGACCAGGCTTTCCACGTGCTTGCTGTACTTGTTGCGCATCAGCTTGCCACCGACGGTCACCAGCGCGTCACCACCGGCCAGTTTGAAACTGCTGGTGTTGTTGATGTCGATGGCGTCGGCGCGGTTGGCCGCATTCGTGTTGATGAAATTGGTCAGCGCCTCGGGCATGTATTTCTGGTTGCCGCGGCTGCTGCTGGCCACCACATTGAGGTCGATCAATTCGGAAAACGGCGTGTAGTGATATTTGACGTAGTAGTCATTGCTGTGGATGTCGCGGCGCGTAAAGGTGCTGCGGTAATCGCGCGCCGACAGCTCCAGCGCGTGGAAGTCGCTCAATTTGAGGTCGAGCTTGAGCAGTTGCGACTTGGGCTTTTGCTTGTAATAGCGGTTGTAGCCGAAACCGAATTCCTCGCTGTTGACGCCCTTCGCATTCTTGTAGTTGTTGCCGATCACGCTGGCACTGGTGGCCGCCATGAAGCCCACGCTGCCGCCATCGAAGGCGGGATTTTTCATGGCCACGGCCAGCATGGCGCTGCGTCCCACGCCGTTATTGCCGGTCGACATCTTCGTGCGCGCCCCATTTTTTTCACCGCTGAAGACGACATCATCGACGCCGATGGTGCGGAAATTGGCGCTGCCGGCCAGCGCATTGACGCCGTCGCCACCGACGACATTACCACGCGACACATCCACGCCGATGATGAAGTTCGGGTCGATCAGGGCGCCGAACTGGCTGCTGGGCACGCCGCCGTGCGACACGGACGACGGCGCGCTGCCATAGTAATTCTGGCTCACGCCATCGACCATCATGTTCACGCGCCCCAGCCCCGACAGGCCGCGGATGTTGACGCTGACGGCGCCCTGCGCCGGGTCGATCTGGGTAAACGTGCCTGGCATGCTGCGCACGATCTGGTCGACGCTCTGCAAGCGCGTATCCGCGCCGCGCGCGCTGACGGCGCCCGGCTTTTCCAGCGCCTGCTGTTCCGCCGAAACAGCCTCGCCCGATACATTCAGCGGCGAAAATTCCACCTTGCCACTGTCTTGCGCCTGTTGCGCCCATGCCTGCTGCGCCAGCAAGGCCAGGCAAACGCCCACGGCCTGCGTCATTGTCTTGATATGCATACACCCTCGATTTCTTATGTGATTGAAAAATTCAGCTGGCGCCGTGGCCGCTCCCGGCATCGAGCCGGAACGACACGGGCAAAGTGACCGTCACCGTGCCCTGGCGCAATACGCTGGCCGGTGGCGCCGGCAACGGTTGCGCGCGCTCAAGCACTTGCAAGGCTTCGCGGTCGAGCAGCACCGTGCCCGACGAGGTGACCAGTTCGCTGGCCAGCAGCTTGCCATCGCGGTCCACCTGGAAGCGCACCCAGGCGGCGCCAGCCTTGTTGCGCTGGCGCGCGTCGCCCGGATAGCGCTTGAAATGGGCCAGATGGCCAAGCACCCGGCTTTGCCAGCTGGCCGGCGCGGCATTGGTCGACGGCGTGTCGCTGTCGAACGGCGCCGCCTGCGGGCCGCGCACGGGGCTTGGTGCCGGCGTGGCGCTGCTGCTGGCCTGCGCGGGCAAGGACGCTTCCTTGGCGGCATCCTTGCCGGGATCGGGCGACGGACTGGTTTCTGCCTTCGCCTCTTTTTCCGCCGCGACGATGTCCGGCGCGGCGGCACGCGCCAGCACCGGCAAGGCTTCCTGCCGGACTGCACTTTTGGGCGGCCGGGCGGCGCTGGAGGCGGCCGACTGGCGCGCGCCCACGGCATGCGCCACCTGTGTTTCCGGCGACATCGCTTGCGCGGCAAAGACCAGCATCACGCTGGCGGCCGGATTGGCGGGCGCGACGCTGACGGGCCGCCAGGCCGCCCACAGCAGCAGCGCCAGCGCGCCCGCCATCACCAGCGACGTGGCGATGCCCCAGCTCAATACCGGACGCGCAGTCACCCGCCCTCCCGGCCGACCAGGCCCACTTTCAGATAGCCGGCCTGGCGCAGGGCATCCATCACGCCCAGCACGTCTTCATATGCGGCTTGCTTGTCGGCCTGGAAAAACAGCGTGCGCTGGCGGTCGCCGCCCGTTTGCGCATCGAGCAGGCTGCCCAATTGCTCGCGCGCCACGGGAGATTCCCCCAGATACAGGCTATGGTCGGCTTTCAGGGAAACGAACAGGGGCTTGTCGGGACGCGGCTCGGGCTTGGCCGTGGCAACCGGCAAGTCGATTTTCAGGTCGACGGTGGCCAGCGGCGAGACCACCATGAAGATGATCAACAGCACCAGCATCACGTCGATGAAGGGCGTGACATTGATCTCGCTCAATTCCTGCATGTCGGCCGTATCGTCGTCAGGTGACGGAAACAGGGAAGCCATGGCTCAGGCCTGCTGGCGCATGTCGAGGTCGCGGCTCAGCATCAGCAGCACTTGCGCGGAAGCGGCACGCAGCTGCGCCTTGACCTGGTTGATGCCACGGCTGAGCACGTTATAGATGACGACGGCCGGTATCGCCGCCACCAGGCCCAGGGCGGTGGCCAGCAAGGCTTCCGCGATGCCGGGCGCGACTGTCGCCAGATTCGTGCTCTGGCTGACGGCGATGCCGATAAAGCTGTTCATGATGCCCCACACGGTGCCGAACAGGCCGACGAACGGCGCCACGGCACCGATGCTGGCCAGCAAACCGATGCCTTGCGTCATCGCGCGCACTTGCTGCGCGATTAACTGTTCCTGGCGGAAACCGGCCCGTTCTTTCAACGCCGCCGCCGGCGCATGCGCGTGCGACAAGCTCAGTTCCTGCTGCACGTCATCGAGCAACCGTTGCGCCAGCAAAGACGCCCCGCTCTTGACTGCCGCGTCCGGCAAGGAAGTCGCCGACTTCAGCATGGCGACGGCCAGCGCCGCCTCGCGCCGCGCTTGCAGCAAGCTGGCGCCCTTCACCAGCAAGACCACCCAGGTGGCCAACGCGGCGATCAACAGGCCGATGAGCACGCTTTTGACGACCTGGTCGGCGGCGAAGAACATGCCCAGCGGCGACATGTCGTGCGGCAAGGCGGACGCTTGTGCGCCGGAATGAAAGATGAAAAGAAACACGCCGCCGGCAGCGGCTTTGATACAGGAAATACGCATGGAAGCTTCAACAGGTAAGAAAAAATCGGACGGACTACCTGGCTGCTGCTAAGAAGCTTGCTGGGGAAGAGTGCCGGGCAGAACGCCCGGCGGCAGTACAAGGAATTACTTGGCGCTGGCGACGGCGGCTGCGGCGGCGGCTGTTACTGCCGGCGTGAACCAGACGAAATCGGCCTGCGGCGCCAGCACCGTGGCGCCCTGCTGTGCCAGCACCAGCACCAGCGGCGCCGGGCCGCCCGTCAAGTCCTGCACGTGCAGCGGCACGCCCAGGTCCTTGTGCGCATGGTAGGCGCCAGCGATCAGCACGGCCGGCGCGGGCGCGGCCAGCAGGCGCTCGGCCATGCGGCGGTCGCGCTGCTGCTGCACCGACAGCATGGCGGCCAGGCGCGGCGCGTCGATCTGGTTGTCGTGCATGACGCGGATGATGTCTTTCAGTTTGTCATGCACCTTGCCATCGTTGGCCAGGTTCGAATGCTTGCCCTGCACGGCCGGCTGGTCGATAAACAGTTGCTTGATCTCGCTGCGGTCCAGGTTGGCCGACCAGACCGGGTATGGCGCGCGCATCACTGTCATGACCAGCTCGCCATATTGCGCCCACTTCCAGCTCGGTTGCCAGGCCAGCAGTTCGGCCACGTGTTCGGGACGCACGACGGGGTCCGTCTGCAGCCACGGCTTGACCTTGTCGACCTTGACTTGCTGGTCCGGGTTCAGCATTTCCAGCAGCACGCTGCCTTGCGGGCGCTGGCCCTGCAATTGCTGCAGCAGCCATTGCTCGATCTGGTGATGGC
The DNA here is from genome assembly GCF_002813325.1 of Janthinobacterium sp. 64. Lineage (NCBI taxonomy): Bacteria > Pseudomonadati > Pseudomonadota > Betaproteobacteria > Burkholderiales > Oxalobacteraceae > Janthinobacterium > Janthinobacterium sp. 64. The sequence continues at coordinate 2,308,093 of NZ_PHUG01000001.1, forward strand.
TGAGCTGGTCATGCTGTTCGCCGATGATGACCCTCGGCGCGGCGGCCAGCTGGGCCAGCAATTGCTCGGCGCTCAGGCGCTGGCCGCTGCGCAGGTCGACGATCTGGCCCAGCTGGCGCACGTCTTGCGCGGAAGCAGGCGTCACGGCGGTGGCGCCGGAACCGGTGGCTGGTGCGACACTGCTGCAGGCGCTCAGCGCCAGCACGCAGGCGGGCAGGACGGCGGCGAGGGACAAGGGGAATTTCATGGCAGGGCCTTTCGGGTCTGAGCACGCATTGCAAAATAACTACTGGCGGGCATTCTAATAGAAATGATTCTCATTTACAACTAGTGCACGGCAAACCCTGCGGATTTTTTTACAAGCGGCAAAAAATCAACATGGTGCTTCGGTGAAATCCCCGGGCGCGGAGTAGAATAAAAAAAACGGAGGACTCGCGTGAATCAAACTGACCAGTTGGCGGTACTGAAAAAACCGCTGCCAGAATCCCTTTCTGCCGTACTTTCCCTGATCTTTGCCGACCGCTTTTCCATGACGCAAGCCATGCGCGCACACCATGGCCGCGACGAGTCGAGCTATCCCCCCATGCTGCCCGATGCCGTTATCTTCGCCCATTCCACCGAGGAAGTGGCGGCCGCCGTCAAACTGTGCAGCGCACACGACGTGCCCGTCATCGCCTATGGCAGCGGCACCTCGCTCGAAGGCCATGTGCTGGCCCTGCATGGTGGCGTGACGATTGATCTGTCGCAAATGCACCAGATGGTAGCAGTGCATGCTGAAGACTTGACGGCCACCGTGCAGGCGGGCGTGACGCGCAAGCAACTGAACGAGGAAATCCGCGGCACGGGCCTGTTCTTCCCCATCGACCCGGGCGCCAATGCGTCCTTGGGCGGCATGGCGGCCACGCGCGCCTCGGGCACGAATGCCGTGCGCTACGGCACCATGCGCGAAAACGTGCTGGCCCTGACGGTGGTCACGGCCGATGGCCGCATCATCAAGACGGGAACCAGGGCGAAAAAATCGTCGGCCGGCTACGACCTGACGCGTTTGTTCGTCGGCAGCGAAGGGACGTTGGGCATCATCACGGAAGTGACCGTGAAACTGTATCCGCTGCCGGAAGCGATCTCGGCGGCCGTGTGCTCGTTCCCCGGCACGGGCGAAGCCGTCAGCGCCGTGATCCAGACCATCCAGATGGGTATTCCTGTGGCACGGGTCGAGTTTCTCGATGAAAATGGCGTCAAAGCCATCAACGCCTACGACAAGATGGCGCTGCCAGTGAAACCGCTGCTGCTGTTTGAATTCCACGGCACGCCGGCCAGCGTGGCCGAGCAGGCGCAGCTGGTGCAAGCCATCACGGCGGAGCACGGCGCCAGCGATTTCGAATGGGCCAGCCGCCCCGAAGAACGCTCGCGCCTGTGGGCTGCGCGCCACAACGCGTATTTCGCCCTGCTGCAGATGCGCCCCGGCAGCCGCGCCATTTCCACCGATTGCTGCGTGCCGATTTCGCGCCTGGCCGAATGCATCCTCGCCACCAAGGCCGATTGCGAGGCGCAGGGTCTGATCTACGCCATCATCGGCCACGTGGGCGACGGCAACTTCCACGTGCAGATGCTGGTCGATCCCGATGATCCGGCCGACATCGCCCGCGCGGAAAAGGTCAACAGCGACATGGTCACGCGCGCCATCGGCATGGACGGCACCTGCACGGGAGAACACGGCGTGGGCATGCACAAGATGGCTTTCCTGGTGGAAGAACATGGAGAAGGCGCCATCGACACCATGCGCGCCGTGAAGCACGCGCTGGATCCGAAGAACATCATGAATCCAGGCAAGATCGTGCGCTGGTAATCAGGCCGTCAATTCCATGCGCATCGGCACAAACGCGATGCCGCCCGTCTCCACCTTCGGCCCCGTGGCGACAAAGCCCAGGCTTTCATACAGGGGCAAGGCGTAGGCCGAGGAGTTGACGGTAAATGCCGTCACGCCGCCCCTGACCAGCGACGCATCGCGGGCAGCCTGCCACAAACGGCGCGCCATGCCGCGCCGGTGCAGGGCGCGCGGCACGAACATATGGAACAGGTGCGTGTTGTCGCGCATGGCCACCACGCCGGCCAGTTCGCCGTCGATGTGCGCGAGCTGATACGCGTAGCGCGACTGCGACAGATAGCCTTCGATGGCTGGCTGGCGGCAATGTTCGATGAACTTTTCCGCCCCCGCACCGTCCGGGTGCAAGGTCAGAAAAGGCATCAGGTCGTCGATCAGCGCGACGATGGCGGGCGCGTCGGCAACCAGGGCGGGACGCAATGTCGGTTCGGGTAAAGTAGTCATGATGATAATCATGCCATCGTCTGGACGATGTTGACAAGCATCAACAGAAATCGCGGCTGCTGGTCCGCAGCCGCCCCAGCAAATGCGACATGTCGACCAGACGCTTGGCCACCAGGTTGCGCACGATGCCCTCCCTTTGCCACACGCCGTACACGCCCAGCAGCGGCGCGCTCAGCACTTCGCGCCGCTGGCTTTCCACCAGGTCGGGCCAGACGATGACGTTGACCGTGCCCGTCTCGTCTTCCAGTGTCATGAAGATCACGCCCTTGGCCGTGCCCGGCCGCTGGCGCACGGTGACGATGCCGCAGGCGCGCGCCAGCTGGCCATGCGTGTAGCTGGCCAGCGCGGATGCGGGCAGAAAGCGCTCCTCCAGCAATTGTGCGCGCAGCAGCGCCAGCGGGTGGCGGCCCAGGGTCAGACCTTGCGAACGATAATCGCTGACGATGCCCTCGCCTTCCGTCGGCGCGGCCAGCACGGGCAAGTCTTCCTCTTGCGTGGTGGCGCGCAGCAAATCCCTGTCGGGCACGGCGCCGGCCGCCTGCCATAGGGCCGCGCGCCGGTGGCCCGCCAGCGCGTGCAGCGCATTGCCGGCGGCCAGCACCTGCAAATCATGGCGGTCCAGGCCGCCGCGCCGCGCCAGGTCGGCCACGTCGACGAAGGCAGCGATGGCGCGCGCATCCCCGATGCGCAGGGCGGCCTCGGCGCGCATGCCGAACAGGCTGTTCAAGCCCAGGCGCACGGCAGGCGCACTCCCCTCGCCTTCCAGGGTTGTCTCCCAGTCGCTGACGGCCACATCGACGGGCAGCACCTGCACGCCATGCCGACGAGCATCCTGCACCAGTTGCGAGGGACTGTAAAAGCCCATGGGCTGGCTATTGAGCAAGGCGCACAGAAAGGCGGCCGGTTCATGGCATTTCAGCCAGGAACTGGCATACGTCAGCAGGGCGAAACTGGCCGCGTGCGACTCAGGAAAACCGTATTCGCCAAAGCCCTCGATCTGGCTGAAGATAGCCTCGGCAAAACCTTTCTCATAGCCATTATCGACCATGGCATCGACGATGCGGTCATGGTAATTGTTCATGCCGCCCTTGCGTTTCCAGGCCGCCATGGCGCGCCGCAACTGGTCCGCTTCGCCGGGCGTGAAATCGGCGGCGATGATGGCCACCTGCATCACTTGCTCCTGGAAGATCGGGATGCCCAGGGTGCGTCCCAGCGCCTTTTCCAGGCCCTTCGGATAGTCGACCGGTTCTTTCTGCTGGCGCCGCTGCAGATACGGATGCACCATGCCGCCCTGGATGGGGCCGGGACGCACCAGCGCCACTTCGATGACGAGGTCATAGAATTCACGGGGCCGCAGGCGCGGCAGCATGCTCATCTGCGCGCGCGACTCGATCTGGAACACGCCGATGGTGTCGGCCTGGCACATCATGTCGTAGGTGACGGGATCTTCGGCGGGAATATCCTGCAAACGAAATTCCTCGCCGCGCCGTGCCCCCACCAGTTCCAGGGCACGGCGCAGGGCCGACAGCATGCCCAGCGCCAGCACGTCGACCTTCATCAAGCCCAGTTCCTCCAGGTCATTCTTGTCCCACTCGATGACGCTGCGCTCGGCCATGCTGGCGTTTTCAATCGGCACCAGGCGCGACAATTTTCCCTGAGCGATGACAAAACCGCCCGGATGCTGCGACAGGTGGCGGGGAAAACCCAGCAACTGCTGCGCCAGGCCAGCCCACTGCTGCGATAGTTCCGCCTCCGGGTCGAGCCCGCATTCGGCCAGGCGCTCCAGCAGATCGTGCTTGCCGTCGAACCAGCGGTGCGCCTTGGCCACCTTTTCCACGATGGCCAGGTCGATCCCCAGCGCCCGGCCGCTGTCGCGCAAGGCGCTTTTCGGACGGTAACTGATCACCACGGCCGCCAGCGCGGCCCGCTCGCGGCCGTATTTGCCGTAGATATATTGAATCACCTCTTCGCGCCGCTGGTGCTCGAAATCGACGTCGATGTCGGGCGGCTCGTTGCGCTCGCGCGACATGAAGCGCCCGACCAGACAATTGCCGCGCGCCGGGTCCACTTCCGTGATGTGCAGGCAATAGCAGACGGCCGAATTGGCGGCCGAGCCCCGCCCCTGGCACAGGATGTCTTGCGAGCGGGCAAAGCGCACGATGTCGTACACGGTCAAAAAGTACGCTTCATACGACAGTTCGGCGATCAGTTCCAGCTCCTGCTCGATCTGCTGCTGCACGTTGGCGGGAATACCCAGCGGAAAGCGGCTGCGCGCGCCCGCATAGGTTTCCTCGCGCAAATAGGTCGCCGGCGTGTGGCCGTGCGGCACCAGCTCGACTGGATAGTCATAGCGCAGGCTGTCGAGGGAAAATGTGCACTGCTTGGCGATGCGCACGGTTTCCGCCAGCGCTTGCGGCGGATACACATTGGCCAGGCGCAGGCGCGCGCGCAGATGCTGCTCCGCGTTTTGCGCCAGCGCATAGCCGCACTCACCCACGGGTTTGCCCACGCGTATCGCGCACAGGGTGTCGAGCAAAGGCTTGCGCGACCGCACGTGCATGCACACGTGGCCGACGGCCACCACGGACACGCCCAGCGCCTGCGCTACCTCTTGCACGGCGCTGCGGTGCGCGTCATCCTGCGCCCGCTGCAGCAAATTCAGGCCGATCCAGCTGCGCTCGCCGCCAAAGGTGGCCGCCATCCACACACCCTGCGCGCGCACGGTTTCCGGCTGGGCCGGATAGCTGGGCAGCAAGATCATCAGGCAGCCGGGCAGCCCCCGCAAATGGGCAAACTCCGCCGAAGGCGCGGCGAAATCGTCGGGCGTCAGCAAATAGCGCCCCTTGGCTGCCCGCGTGCGCGCCATGGTGATCAGTTCCGACAAATTGCCGTAACCGTCGCTGTCGCGCACCAGCGCCAGCAAGGACAGGGCCGGACTGCCGTCGGCCTGCGTCAAGTGAAAATGCGCGCCGATAATCAGGGGGAGGCCTGCCCGCTTGGCTACCGCATGCGCGCGCACGACGCCCGCCAGCGAGCACTCGTCGGTGATGGCCAGCCCCTTGTACCCGAGCTGGACGGCGCGCGCCACCAGCTCTTCCGCATGCGAGGCTCCATGCAGGAAGCTGAAATTGCTCAGGCAGTACAACTCAGCATACTCGGGTAAGACGGCGCCCCACATGATCTACCTCAATACTGTATATAAACACAGTATATTATACTCATCTGGAAAAGGTGGCCGGGAAGCGCAACGACTGTTGATTTAGAAAATCAACCGCTGAGAGCATGAAACGTCAATGCGCGACAATGCGAAACTCCGTCGCGGTGGCGATGGGGCGAACTTGATTGCGCTCCCGTTTCAGTTGCACGATGCCGTAGTTGGACATGGTTTTCAAGGTGCGCGACAGGTTGCTCGGTTTACGGCCTGTTGTCTCAGCCAATGCGGAGATGGATTCCGGTTGCGTTTCCAGAATCACGTGCAGCAATGCCCGGTTTTCGTCGCTCAGGACTTCCGCCAGCGATTTGATGGAAGTGAACCAGACTTTAGGCTCGTTCGGCTTCGGTTTATAGGTACCGCTAGCGATAGCCAACACGCGTTCGCGGATTTTCTCTTGCGGCATGATGCCAATAAAAATCGGTTTCATTGATTTTTCACCTCCAGCAAAACGCGGTCCACGTCAGCAAAGAAATCAGTAATGAGATGCTGCGCATCCTTGAATTCATAGGGCACTCCCTGATCCGACGGATGCCGGTGTTGATGGTCAAAAGCCACGATACGTCCCGCATATTTGAATTTCTTTGGCGGCTTTACCATGTGCGCATTGTCATAGCCGAGGATGCGTTTACCATACGGTTCGTGCAGCGTCAGAGAGTAGCGTATGCCGTGGGGTATTTCATCCGATACCTTCGTCCGCCTGGCCTCTATCTTGATCCAATAGCCGCCATCCTGATCGAGGATGCAACCGTCGAGGTCCAGCAATGTATCAATGGCAGGATCGATCCACATGCGACAAAGTATATCATCTGTTGATATACCACTTCTACGAAATGATCAATAAGCAGAGCCTTGGGACTACAGTCGACCAAGACATCCTGAAGCTTTGCACGGTTTTTCGCTTATGCTGGTGTTTTACCGTTCACATCGTCCGCCATGATTGTCCATCTCTTGAAATGTTTCGGCGCCGCACCCGGTGGCGGCAATGCGGCGCTGGTCGTGGAAAACGACCACGGCAGCGAATCGGCGCGCCAGACCTTCGCCCGCGAGCGGCAGGTCAGCGCCTGCGTCTTCATCGACCGGCAGGCGGACGGCGCGGAGGGATGCCTCGTGCTCGACTATTTTTATCCGCACACGCGCAGCCCCCTGTGCCTGCATGCCACGCTGGCCGCCGCACATGTGCTGCTGACGGCGCCTGGCGCGCCAGCAACCCTGACGGTGACGACGGCCATGCGCGGGCAAGCCTTGCAGCTGGTGCGCAACGCCGCCGGTCTATTCATCGGCCTGGCGCCGCAGCCGGCGCCGGCCATCATGCTGGAAAAATATGTGCCGTCCGAACTGATGGGCCAGCACATGCACTTGCTGTCGCCGCCCGTGATCGCCTCGGTCGGCAGCCCGAAGCTGCTGCTGGAAGTGGCCGACCGCACCACCCTGCGCGCGCTGCGGCCGAACCTGGAACTGATCGCCGACTGGAGTACCTTGCATCAGGTTAATGGCTGCTATGCGTATTGCCGCACGGGCGAAAACGAGTTTGAAGGGCGCAACTTCAACCACCTCGACCCGGCGCTGGAAGACAGCGCCACGGGCGTGGCGGCGGGCGCGCTGGCAGCGCATTTACAACAGTCGCTGAGTCTGTCGCAGGGCCACGTGACGGGGCAAGACTGCTTGATCCAGGCACAGTACGGCGAGGGAACAATCTGGGTCGGCGGCATGGTGCAGGCAGGCACCTGAACGGGGCATCATGCACCAGCAGCATGCAAGAAAACAAGGGGGATCGCCACAGCCAACAAGGAAACAACAGTTAGCTGTAATTTGTAACAACAAAGCAAATTAACACTGGTGGACGATGAAATGATGGCACTAGAATCGAGTGACGAATCTAACCCATCAGCCACTTGGAGATCTGCGTGCCGACCCTCACCACCTTGCGTAAAGCCGTCCTCATCAGCCTCTACGGCAGCGCCGCCCTGGCCGTCTTTGCCCCGGCCGCCATGGCGCAAACCACGGACACAGGCGGCAGCGCCGCCGATGCAGGCGCCGTGCAAACGGTCAGCGTGGTCGGTTCGCGCCGGGTCGCCAGTTCCGCCACCGACACCATGGTGCCGGTCGATATCATTCCGATTTCCAAGGTGGCCGAGCAAGGCGGCCAATTCGACCTGGCGCAATCGCTGCAATACATTTCTCCCTCATTCAACTCCACGCGCCAGTCGGGCGCCGACGGGGCCGACCTGGTCGATTCAGCCGCCTTGCGCGGCCTCGGTTCCGACCAGACCCTCGTGCTGGTGAACGGCAAACGACGCCATACGACGGCCCTCGTCAACCTGTTCGGCGCGCGCAACCGCGGCAACACGGGCACGGACATGAATGCGATTCCCTTGCTGGCGATCAAGAACGTGCAAGTGCTGCGCGACGGCGCCGCCGCCCAGTACGGCTCGGACGCCATCGCCGGCGTGATCGACATCGAACTCAAGAAAAGCCTCGGTTGCGAAGCGGTGGCCGGCTACAGCCAGTATTCGGCAGGCGACGGCAAGAATTACATGACCTCGGCCTACTGCGGCATCGCGCTGGGCGACAAGGGCACCCTTGCGATTACCGGCGAATACCTGGACCGGGGCCGCTCGAACCGGGCCGATGCGGACAGCATGCGCATCATCGGCGACACCAAATCCAAAAACAAAACCCTGTACGTCAATGGCGACTACGCCACCAGCGGCACGGGCAAGCTGTACTTCACGGCCGGCGCGCAGACGCGCGACGCCTCGAGCGCCGCGTTCGGCCGCGACGGCATCGGCAGCGTTGACGTCCCTGCGCGCAATTCGGCCGCCATGTACCCCGATGGTTTCGTGCCTTTCATTAACGGCAAGATCGACGACCAGTACGCCACCATCGGCCACCGCAGCCAGATCGGCGAATGGCATGCGGACTTTTCGCAAACCTATGGCTACAACAAGATGCGCTACGACGTCAGCCATACCTTGAACGCCTCGATCGCCAATCTCGACTTATTGAACGGCGGCAAGGGCGTCAGCGCCAGCAGCTTTGACGCGGGTGGTTTCTCGTTCCAGCAACTGACCAGCAACGCCGATTTCAGCCGCTATTACGACACCGTGATGCGCGGCATGAACGTGGCCTTCGGCGCCGAATACCGCAGCGAGGAATACAAGATCATGGCCGGCGAACCGGGCTCCTACAGCGACGTCGACGGCGTGGGCGTGGGCGGCAATGGCCGCAGCCAGGGCTTTCCCGGCTTCCAGCCCAGCGATGTGACGAAAGCCAAACGCCACAGTATCGCCGCGTATGGCGACGTGGAACTGGACTGGACGGAGCGCCTGAAAACCCAGGCGGCTTTGCGCTATGAAAAATTCAGCGACTTCGGTGCCACCGTGACGGGCAAGCTGGCCGCCAGCTATAAAGTGGCGCCGAACGTGCTGCTGCGCGGCTCGGCCAGCACGGGTTTCCGCGCGCCGTCGTTGCAGCAAGTATATTTCTCGTCCACCTTTACCGACTTCGTCGGCGGCGTGGCCACCGACGTGGTGCTGGCGCCGAATGGCGGCGCCGTCGCCAACGCGGCCGGCATTCCCAAGTTGAAAGAGGAGAAATCCACCAGCTTTACGTTCGGCACCACCTGGACGCCCACACAAGCCATTTCCGTCACAGCCGACCTGTACAACATCAAGATCAAGGACCGCATCGTGCTGTCGGGCCGTTTTAATGCCGGCAATTACCCCGACCTGGGGGCACGCCTGGCCCAGCTGGGCGTGACGGAAGCGCAATTTTTCGTCAATTCCGTCGACACGCGCACGCGCGGACTGGACCTGACGGCCTCGCACAAGGGTGAACTGGCCGGCAACCGCCTGAACACCTTCCTGGCCTTGAACCTGAGCAAAACGGAAGTAACAAAGGTCAAGACGCCCGCCTCGCTGACGGGCTTCGAGGATGTCTTGCTGTCCGAGCGCGAACGCCTGTTCATCGAACAGGGCGGCCCGCGCGCGAAAGCCACCCTGGGCTTCGACTACATCACGGGCAAGCTGGAGTCCGACCTGCGCGTCATCTACTTTGGCCCGCAAACCCTGGGCACCTTCAGCGGCACGGCCAATGGCGTGCCGAACGCCCGCTACGCGGCCAAGACCTCGGCCGACCTGAGCTTTACTTACAGCATCAGCAAGAACACCAAGCTGACCTTTGGCGGCAACAACATCTTCAACGTCAAGCCCACCACGCAAAACGCAAACGAGACGGATAACGGTTTCAAATACGACAGCGTGCAGTTCGGCCTGAACGGCGCCTCGTACTTCGGACGGCTGTGGGTGAAGTTCTGATCACCGTGCCTGCGTAAGAAAACAGCGGAAAACAGCGGCTGCGCCAGCATGGGCAGCCGCTGTTTTTATGTCGGCGTCACCATTCAATGCTCATCGCCTGCATAGATCCACATGGGTTCTGTTTTCCCGGCGCGCACGAAGCCCATGGATTCGTAGAACGCGATGGCCTTGCCGTCCGCTGTCAGCATTTGCTGGTGAAACCCCGCGTATTTTTCCAGCATGGCCGCCATCATCTTTCTGCCGACGCCCTGGCCTTGCGCCAGCGGATCGACGAGCATATGTGGAAAATAGACAACCAGATGGCCATCGGAAATGGCATTGCCGATGCCAATCAATTTGCCATCTGCGCGGGCCGTCACCAGGCTGTGGGAATTGCGCAGCGCGGCCATCAATTCTTTTGGTTTTTCTGCGGACGACCAGTGATTGGCCTTGTAGAGATCAATCACTTCTTGCTCAGCGATCACATCATTCATGGAAATTTGCATCGGCACGGCCTTCTTTATGGATGACGCTGACCTTCGCAATGGGAAGGCTTGAGCGTTTCGATAACATTACCATCTATTGTATCGTTCCACGCCCACCAGTTTCACATCTCATACACGCCCATGCTCCAGTAGCGGCTGCCTTGCCTGTTGCGGGCAAGCCAACCCAATGCCTGCAACTCCTTGCCGATCAGGCGATTCATGATGCCATGTCCGACCAGCAGCACAGGCCCCTTGGCGGCCAGCGCAACAAGCCGCTCGGCGGCAATCCTGGCGCGCCGCCGGCTTAGCGTCAGCGAATCGGCTCCGCGCGCATAACCGAATAACCAGAGCAGGCGAAAAATCGCTGCCCAGGCTGCAGGCGGCAGCCAAGGTGCTCTCCAGAGCGCAAAAGGCAGCCCGGCCTCGGTGAAAATCGCCTCTTGCATGAACGGCAAGTCACCCAGTGCCCTGGCCGACGAGCATGCCCTTGGTGCCGTGCTGGCCACGATAGTTGACGCCGATAGCGCTGCCATGGCGCACTCTGCAGGTATGCCATTGTCTTTGATGAGCGATTGGTTGTAGAGATCAATCCACGCTCCCATTTGCATGGGCGCTATCCAGCCCCCCTTGGCGAGGCCAGGCTCGCCGTGACGCATCAGTGTTATTCGCATGTAGTCAGATAGCCTCGCACATTTATCAGTCTGTTCAGCACGGCCGCAGTGAACAATGTTTGCCCTGCGGCGGAAAGCACGGATAATAGCGCCTAACTCATAAGCACAGTATTGGATTACCTCATGGAAATTAAAGTCAACTTTCTCGACAAGCTGCGTCTCGAAGCCAAGTTCGACGATTTTACCGTCATCGCCGACCAGCCCATCCGCTACAAGGGCGATGGCTCGGCGCCTGGCCCGTTCGATTACTTCTTGGCATCATCGGCACTGTGCGCGGCCTACTTCGTGAAGTTGTATTGCGATACGCGCAATATTTCCACCGAAAACATCCGCCTGTCGCAAAACAATATCGTCGATCCGGAAAACCGTTACCAACAGATTTTCAAGATCCAGGTCGAGCTGCCGGCCGATATCTCGGCCAAGGACCGCCAGGGCATCCTGCGCTCGATCGACCGTTGCACGGTGAAAAAAGTGGTGCAAGCAGGGCCAGAATTCGTCATTGAAGAAGTCGCGAACCTGGACGCCGATGCGCAATCCTTGCTGATGCTCAATCCGACCAGCGAAGCCAGCACCTATATCGTGGGCAAGGATTTGCCGCTGGAACAGACCATCGCGAATATGTCGGGCCTGCTGGCGGGCCTGGGCATCAAGATTGAAATCGCCTCGTGGCGCAACATCATTCCGAACGTGTGGTCGCTGCATATCCGCGACGCGCACTCGCCCATGTGCTTTACCAACGGCAAGGGCGCGACCAAGGAAAGCGCGCTGGCATCGGCCCTGGGCGAGTATATCGAGCGCCTCAGCAACAACCATTTCTACGCCGGTTCGTTCTGGGGCGAGGACATCGCCAACGCGGACTTTGTCCATTACCCGAACGAGCGCTGGTTCAAGCCGGGCCGCAAGGATGCGCTGCCGAAAGAGATACTCGACGAGTATTGCCTCGACATCTACAATCCCGATGGCGAGCTGCGCGGCTCGCACCTGATCGACACCAACTCCGGCAATGCCGAGCGCGGCATCTGCTCGCTGCCGTATGTGCGCCATTCCGATGGCAAGGTCGTGTATTTCCCCTCGAACCTGATCGAAAACCTGTACGTCAGCAATGGCATGAGTGCCGGCAATACCCTGGTTGAAGCGCAGGTGCAATGTCTGTCGGAAATTTTTGAGCGGGCCGTCAAGCGCGAAATCCTCGAAGGCGAAATCGCCCTGCCCGACGTGCCGCAGGACGTGCTGGCGAAATACCCGGGCATCCTGGCCGGCATCGCCGGCCTGGAAGAACAGGGCTTCCCCGTGCTGGTCAAGGATGCGTCGCTGGGCGGCGTGTACCCGGTGATGTGCGTCACCCTGATGAACCCGCGCACGGGTGGCGTGTTTGCCTCGTTCGGCGCGCACCCGAGCCTGGAAGTGGCGCTCGAGCGCAGCCTGACGGAATTGCTGCAGGGCCGCAGCTTTGAAGGCCTCAACGATTTGCCGCAGCCGACCTTTGCCAGCGAAGCCGTCACCGAACCGAACAACTTCGTCGAACACTTCATCGATTCGAGCGGCATCGTCTCGTGGCGCTTCTTCAGCGCGAAAGCTGATTACGATTTTGTCGAGTGGGATTTTTCCGGCCACGGCGAGAACTCGAATGCCGAGGAAGCGGCAACCCTGTTCGGCATCCTCGCCGGGATGGGCAAGGAAGTCTACACGGCCGAGTACGACCAGCTGGGCGCCACCGCCTGCCGCATCCTCGTGCCCGGCTATTCGGAAGTGTATCCCGTCGAAGATCTGATCTGGGACAACACCAACAAGGCGCTCCTGTTCCGCGCCGACATCCTGAACTTGCATCAGTTGGACGATGCCAGCCTGGAAGACTTGCTCGAGCGCCTGGAAAACAGCGAGCTCGACGAGTACGGCGACATCGCCACCCTGATCGGCATCGAGTTTGACGAAAATACGGTCTGGGGCCAGCTGACGACGCTGGAACTGAAGCTGCTGATTCATCTGGTTCTGCAGCAGTTCGAGGAAGCGAAAGAGCTGGTGGAAACCTTCCTGCAGTACAACGACAACACGCTCGAACGCAAACTGTTTTATCAAGCCTTGAACGTGGTGCTGGAAGTGGAACTCGACGACGAGCTGGAACTCGACGATTACGTCGTCAATTTCCGCCGCATGTTTGGCGACGCCCGCATGGACGCGGTGCTGGGCTCGATGGACGGCAGCGTGCGCTTCTTCGGCCTGACCCCGACCAGCATGCAACTGGAAGGCCTCGACCGGCACCAGCGCCTGATCGACAGCTTCAAGAAGCTGCACGCGGCGCGCGCCAAGTCGGCGACCCGCTAGGACAGCAAGCGGCTGACGGGAGTCAGCCGCTTGCCAGCGCCGCGATCTCCTTCTGCATGTTTTCAATCGCCCGCGCGTTGTACTGGTCGGCGAAATACGCATCGCCAAACAGCTGGCCCGCCTGCGCCTTGCTGCATAAATGCTGCAGCGCCAGGCCCCGCTGCGCGTTGAAGCGCACGGGGTCCACGTGCGCGTATTCTCTTCCGATGGCTTGCGTATAGGCGTGATACACCTCGTCATCCTGCCCCAGGATGGCCAGGTCGGCGCTGAGCATGGCGTCCTTCAGCGCGTGGCTGATGCCCGGCCCCTGGAAATGGTCGGTGGCGCGTATCAATTGCGCCACATCAAGGTTGTCGCCCGCATCGAGGCCGCTGGCCAGCCACAGCTGGGCACTGGCCTCTTCGCTCGAATACAGGGCCTCGTCGTCGTGGCTGTAGACGGCGTCATGGAACCAGAACGCTTTCTTGACCAGCGCACTGTCGCGTTTGGGCGCATAGGTATTGTCGGCCCACACGCGGATCTCGGCCAGGCCGTGCACCAGATGGTCGAGGTTGTGATAATGGCGCTCCGCGCCGCCATACGCCTGTGGTCCCGTCAGGTGCGCGAACCAGTGATCCGCCAGCGCGATGTCATCTTGCGAGGCGGTCGCGTAATTCCACAGCGCTTCCCACTCCTTGCGCAGGCAGTCGAGTATCCACGCCTGGTAGGCGGGGCCGGGGACGAATTTTTTCATGGTCCAGTTCCAGCCGACAGGCCCTTCCAGCGCCTTGACGAAGCTGGAGCTGACGGAACCGAGGTCGCGCGGCGGCATGACGAAAATCGTCTTGGCGCCCGCAAGCACGTCCACATTCGTTTGCTGGATCAGGTTTTCATAGTCGAAATCGGCCGTCGTGCGGATGCCGCGGATCAGGTAGTCGCAGCCATGCTTTTTCGCCGCGCGCGCCGTGTAGTCGCCCTTGACGATGACCACCTGCACATTGTCCCAGCCGCACTCGCGCGCGCTCTGTTCGATGATGCGCTTGCGGTCTTCGGCGGGAAATTGGGGACGCTTGGCGGGGTTTTGCGACAGGAACACGATCACCTCGTCGGCGAGCGAACGCGCTTCGCCGATCACCCACATATGGCCATTGGTGATGGGATCGAGGGTGCCTGAAAAGCCGATCTTCTGCATGCTGCGCTCCGTTTGCTTGATTGCTTATTGCGCAGACAATATATGCCAGCGGCGCGCGCGTCAATGCAACATGCCAAAGATCATGATCAAAATATTATTTTTTCACGGCTTGCGGGAATTCCACGCGCACGCACAGGCCGCCCAGGCGCTCGGATTTGTCCAGCACCAGGCGCGCGCCATGGCGCTCGGCGATGGCCTTGATGATGGCCAGGCCCAGGCCGCTGCCGTTGGCGTCCGTGCCGGGCACGCGGTAGAAGCGGCTGAAGACGCGCTCGCGTTCCTCGGGCGGGATGCCGGGGCCGCTGTCTTCCACCGACAAGGTCACGCCGACGGGGCTGGCGCGCAGGTCGATATCGACCGTGCCGCCCTGCGGCGTGTACTTGATGGCGTTATCGACCAGGTTGCGCAGCATGATGTTGAGCGCATCGGCCTGCCCCGCCACCTTGGCCGCATCCATGTGATGCAGGCCCAGGTCGATCTTGCGCGCCTGCGCGATGCCGGCCATGTCGCCCAGCGCCCGCTTGACGACGTCGTTCAAGTCCACCGCCTGCAGCTGATCGCCGCTGGCGGCACTCGCTTCCTGGCGGGCCAGCACCAGCAGCTGCTCGACCAGGCGCGTGGCCCGCTCGATGCCGGCGCTCACGCGACTGATTGCCAGGCTGCGCTTTTCTTCCGATTCGGCCCGCTCCAGGCTCAATACCTGCAGCTTCAATGCCGCCAGCGGCGTGCGCAATTCATGCGCGGCGTCGGCGACAAAATGCTGCTGCGCGTCGAACGCCGTTTTCACGCGGCCGAACAGCAGGTTCAATTCATGCACCAGGGGGCGCACCTCGTCGGGCAAGCCCGCTTCCGAGACGGGAGATAAATCGTCGGCCTGGCGCGCCGCCACCTGCTTGCGCACGCGCGAAACGGGTGCCAGCGAACCGCTGACGACCCACCAGACCACCAGCATCAGGATAGGCGCCATCAGCGCGATCGGCCCCACCGTGCGCAGCGCCAGGCTGCCAGCCATGCGCTTGCGCACTGCCATGTCCTGGGCGATCTGCACGGTCTGGGAACTGGTTTGCACGGAGAAGATGCGGTAGGTGGTGCCGTTGGCTTTCACATTCGAAAAGCCCAGCACGGCGCGCTGCGGCAGTTCCGCGCGCGTGATCGAACGGAACACCTGCACGCCGTCCGGCGTCCACACCTGCACCACCATGTCGTTGTTGACGGGGTCGGCCGGCAAGGCTTGCGCATGGTTGGCCAGCGGCGCGCCGGAGCGCAGCGACAGGGCCATCTGCTGCATGTGATAGTCGAAAATCTGGTCGGCGTCGTACAGGGCGCTGCGGTAGGCGATCGACGCCTGCGCCAGGGCCGCCATGATGATGGCCGCCAGCAAAAACCACAGCAGGCGGCCGCGCAGCGAATGCGTCACCGTGACCTTCATCCTCATGCCTTGGGCACCATGTAGCCGAGGCCGCGCACGTTCTGGATCAAGTCGCTACCCAGCTTCTTGCGCAAGCCGTGGATATACACTTCCACGGCATTGCTGTTGACTTCATCCTTCCAGCTGTACAGTTTTTCTTCCAGCTGCGCACGCGACAGCACGATGCCGGGGCGCGCGATCAAGGCTTCCAGCACGGCCCATTCGCGCGCCGACAGGTTGACGGGATGGCCTTCGGCGATCACTTCGCGCGTCAGCGGATTGATGGACACGCCCTGGTGCTCGAAGATCGGTTCCGGCCGGCCCGAGGCGCGCCGCAGCAAGGCGCGTATGCGCGCCAGCAGTTCGTCGAGGTCATATGGTTTCAAGACGTAATCGTCGGCGCCCGCGTCGAGCCCCGCGATGCGCTGCTCGACGGCGTCGCGCGCCGTGGCCACCAGCACGGGCGTGTCGAGCTTGCGCAAGCGCATCGAGCGCAGCACGTCGAGGCCATCCTTGCGCGGCAAGCCCAGGTCCAGCAGCACCAGGTCATAGGTCTGCGTCTGCAGGGCCGTATCGGCCATGTCGCCATCCTTGACCCAGTCCACCGCATAATGCTCGGCGCGCAGCAAATCGAGCACCACCTCGCCGATCATCGTGTCGTCTTCTACCAGCAATAGCCGCATGGCTGCTCCTTTTTTTATTGATTAGCCCCACAGCGGAAGGCTGGGGTCAGACCCGGCGGGTCTGACCCCGGTACTCATTCATTAGCCTAAACGTACGGGAATAAAAATCTTGTCCGGTCCCCGCTGTATCAGCAAGGCGACCGACTTGGCGGATTTTTCCACCACGTCGCGCACCTGCTCGACCGTGTTGACGGGATGGCCATTGACCGACAATAACACGTCGCCCGGCTGCACTCCGGCATTCGCCGCAGCACCGCCCGCGTCTTCCACCAGCAGGCCGGCGCTGATGCCCGCCTCGCGTTTTTCATCCGATTGTAACGGACGCAGGGCCAGGCCCAGCTTTACCTTGCCGGCGGCGCCGTCGCTCTTCGCCACTTCGGCCACCTTGTCGGCCGCATTGCCCAGGGTCGCCGTCAGGCTGACGATCTTGCCGTCACGCCAGACATCCATGCTGATCTTGTCGCCTGGCAAGGACGTACCCACCAGCGCCGGCAAGTCGGCCGAAGCGATGATGCGCTGGCCATTCACCTTGCGCACCACGTCGCCCGACTTCAGGCCCGCCTTGTCGGCCGGGCTGCCCCGCTCCACGTTGGCCACCAGCGCGCCTTCCGGCGTGGCCAGCTTGAACGAGTCGGCAAAGCCCTGGTTGACTTCCTGCACCGTCACGCCCAGCTTGGCATGGCTGGCCTTGCCGGTGGCGACGATCTGGTCCTTGATGCGACCCGCCAGGTCGATCGGAATGGCAAACGACAAGCCCTGGAAGCCGCCCGTCTGGCTGTAGATCTGCGAATTGATGCCGACCACTTCGCCCCGTGTATTGAACAGCGGGCCACCCGAGTTGCCGGGGTTCACCGCCACGTCCGTCTGGATGAACGGCACATTGCTGTCGTCGGGCAAGGAACGGCCCTTGGCGCTGACCACGCCGGCCGTTACCGTGCTGTCGAAGCCATAAGGAGAACCGATGGCCAGCACCCATTCGCCCACTTTCAGGTCGCTCGAATGGCCGAGCGGCACGATGGGCAGGTTGTTGGCGTCGATCTTCAATACTGCGATGTCCGTCTTCGGATCCGTGCCCAGCACCTTGGCGCGGAATTCGCGGCGGTCGTTCAGCTTGACGGTCACTTCGCGCGCATCGCGCACCACGTGGGCATTCGTCATGATGATGCCGTCCGGGCTGACGATGAAGCCGGAACCGAGGCCGTGCGTGGGCACGTCGCGGCCACCGCGCTGCCCGCCTTGCGGACCCTGGAAGCGGCGGAAGAATTCGAAGAACGGATCGTTGCCGAAGTCGTCGTTGCCGGCCTGGGCCGATGGGTCGTAGGCCACCTTGGTGCTGCCCGTGACGCTGATGTTGACGACGGCCGGGCTGTTGCGCGCGGCGATCTGGCTAAAGTCGGGCAAGGCCACCAGCGGCGCGCTGGCGGCAGGCGCCACGGCGGCAGCCACGGGGGCGGGGGCGGCGACATTCGCGCCGGCATTATTCTGATGCATCACCATGGCGCCACCGGCGCCCAGCACACCGATCGCGGCCAGCGCGGCTACGGTGCGTTTGATTTTCAGCGATGCGGTATTCTTTTGCTGTTCCATGAATTGCTCCTCATTCAATGAGATTTTGATGTATGCAATAGTGGGCCACGAGTCTTAGGCGGTGCTTAACATTTTTCCATTTGGAAACAGGCGTTGGCGCCTTTAAGCATCGCTTAATCTGGCGCGCCGCATGGCGGGCGATGGAGGGGCTACGGGGCCTGGACGTGACACTGGCCGGATCAACCGGCCAGTATTTTACTGCATGGGAGGGTGCCTTCCTGGCTGCCCGGGCGCCCGAGAGGCGCCGCAGTCAGCTCAGCTCAGCTCAGCTCAGGCTGCCTGGCGCTGTTCCAGCACGCTGACGGTATCGCCGCCGGTGCCGATCTCGATCTTGCGCGGTTTCAGCGCTTCCGGCACTTCACGCACCAGGTCGATGGTCAGCATGCCGTTTTCAAACGTGGCGCCCGTGACCTTCACGTGGTTGGCCAGCTGGAAACGCTGTTCGAAATCGCGGGCAGCGATGCCGCGGTGCAAGAACGTGCGCTCGACGCCATCTTTCTGCTTGCGGCCCGTGACGTGCAGCGAGTCGCGTTCGGTGATGATGTCGATCTCTTCGCGCGAAAAGCCGGCCAATGCCATCACGATGCGGTATTTATCTTCCGATACCAGTTCGATGTTGTAGGGCGGGTAGCTGGGCTGCGCATCGGCGCGCTGTTCGTTGAGCAGCTGTGCCAGGCGGTCAAAGCCAATGGCGGAACGGTACAGGGGGGCAAGGTCAAAAGTACGCATGATAAATATCCTTTTCAAATGAAGCGATAAGAGGGGCGGACCTCACCGTGAGCATCCGCTTGCTACCAATCTAAGGACGATCAAGCGGCCTTCAAGGCCTTGAAAAAGACGATTTTTGCCCCAGTGCCGAAAATATTTTGCGGCTTGCCGTGCGGCGGGCTAGTCTTCGGTGCGCAAGGCGCAGGCCAGCGCCGTCCGGTTGCTCACGCCGAGCTTGCGGTAAATCACATGCAGCTGGTTGCGCACGGTGGCTGGCGACTTGTCGAGCGCGCGGGCGATCGATTTGTACGGCGTGCCGCGCATGGCCATGGCCGCCACCAGCCGCTCGGCCGGCGTCAGGCGCTGCATGGCGACGTTGCCGGAGAGCATATTTTCATGCATGGGCTGGCTCCCCGCCCCGGCTGGCATCGCGCAAGGTCTTGTCGCGTTTTCTCATGATGGGACTGTCCTTTTCGGCTTGGCGGACCAGCGGCAATGCGGCCCTTCATGCTCTTGTTCGCAGCGCGCCGCCATCCGGTTCAATCTTTTTGCAATGAAATTGCGCCAGCCCCTGCGCCCGCGTCTTTGCAGGCATCTCCCTTAACAATACGGCACTATTTCCCCGGTGCTATAATCGCCACGACGCCCTTGCCTGACGCTCCCATTCAACCTGTCCCGCCCCCTTCACCATGAGCGCATTGCCAGTCAACCCTGCCGAACTGCTCGCTGCCATGGCAGCAGGCGACCAGCGCGCGCTCGATATCCTGTACCGCGCCTGGTCGCCGCGCGTGCGCGTGTTTGCGCGCCTGCAACTGTCCGGCTCGGGGCTCGATGTGCACGCGGTCGCCGACGAAGTCACGGTGGACGTGTTCCACGATATCTGGCGCGCGCCCATGCGCTACGACGGCCGGGTGGCGTTCGGCACCTGGCTGCTGACCCTGGCCCGCAACAAGGCCATCGACCAGATCCGCCGCCACGGCAAGCGCCTGGCACGTGAAGTGCCGCTCGACAACGATAGCGAGGAGCCGGCGCAGCAGGAGCAGGCGGATTACGATCCGGGACCACAGGTGGCGCGGGAGAGTTTGCAACGGCGCCATGCCGTGCTGAAATGCCTGCTGCGTCTGCGCAACCCGATGCAGCGCGAAAGCCTGACCCTGTGGGCCATCGACGATCTGTCGGTGGCCGATATTGCCCATATTCAACAAGCACCGGAAGGCACCGTCAAGACGCGCTTGTTTCATGGCCGCCTCAACTTACGCCAGTGCATACAGCGCTGGTTTGCCCAGGAAGGCGGCCGCCATGGCTGAGTCCATCGATCCTCAGGAACAGGCGCTGCGCGAGATGCTGCCCGACTACCTGAATGGCCATGCCCCCGCAGACGTGGCCAGCCGCATCGCCGCCAGGCTGGAACACGATCCGGACTGGGCCGCCGATGCCGGCTGGCTGGGCGAGATCCGCACCGCCATCGAGGCCGAAGCGGCCAGCATGGATCCCGCCGCAGGCCTGGCGCAACTGCATCGCCGCCTCGAACGCCCCGGCTTCTGGCGCCGCTGCTGCCAGCGCCTGTCGCTGCCAGCACTGGCGCCAGTGGCCATCACGGCACTGGCCAGCCTGTGCATGGGCCAGGCGTGGCTGCTGTGGCAGCAACCTGCCCCGGCGGATCAACTGCGCTGGCGCAGCGTGCCAGGTGCAGTGGCGCCGCCGGCCAGCCTGCGCGTGCAATTCCTGCCTGGCGCCAGCATGGCCCAGGTCGCCGCAGCGCTGGAGCAGGCACAGGCAGGCATCGTCGCCGGCCCCCTGCCTGACCACAGCTATCTGCTCGATGCGGCCGACCCGCCCGCAGCCCTGCAAAGCCTGCGCGCGAGCGGCGTGGCCGGCGAGGCATCGCGCGTCGACGCGCGCACCGCGCCATGAGACGGATGCGGCGCCGGCAAGCATGGCTGCTGCTGTCCTGCCTGCTGGGCGGCGCGGCGCTGGCCGGCGAACGCCACGCGCTGCTGATCGGCGTGGGCGCCTTGCCGGCCATGCCGCGCGGCAGCTGGCTGGCCGGTCCCACGGCCGACGTGAATGCCATGCGCGCGGCGTTGCGGCAACAGGGTTTTGCCGATGAACATATCTACCGCCTGGCCGATGATGCGGGCGCCAGCCAGACGCCCACGCGCGCAGCCATCCTGGCGCGCCTGGCGCAGCTGGAAAAGACGCTGGGCAAGGACGATGTCCTGCTGCTGTACTGGTCGGGCCACAGCGTGCTGCTGCCCGTCTATCCGGGCCAGGCAGCCGCGCCGCAAGGACGGCGCACGCGCTTGCTGACGCGCGACAGCCAGGTCAGCCATCAGGGGCGGCAGCTCGATGGCGGCGTCGGCAGCAGCGAACTGGGGCGCGCCATCGATGCGTTTGCCGCGCGGCAGACACAGGTCGTGGCCATATTCGATACCTGCCATGCGGCGGCCGGCACGCGCAGCGGCGACGGCCTGGCGTGGCGGGGGCTGGCGGCGACCGACATTGGCTGGCGCCCGGCCCCTGGCAAGGGCACGCCACCCGACGAACCGCAGGCGCGGCCCCGTCATGTCGCCTTTTTCGCCGCCGAAGCCCAGCAGCGCACGCCGGAGGCCGCCACGGCCGCCACGCCGGGTCTGGCAGCGGGCTTGTTTACCCGGGCCGTCATCGCCGCCTTGCAGCGCCAGCCACCAACCTATGCCATGTGGGCCGGCGGCGCCACGCAGCAATACAGGAACGCATTGCAGGCTTACCAGCTGCCCCGCTCGGCCTGGCCTTCGCCCGTGTATGCGGGGGCGCTCGACGCGCCGCTGTGGCAGGGCGGCGGCAGCGGCCCTGCGCAGCTGTGGCCCGTGCAGCGCGATGCGCAGGGCTGGCAAGTGCCGTATGGCCTGCTCGACGGCATACGCGAGGGCGACCTGTTCCGGCAGGCTGGCGCGCACTGGCGCGCCGCCACGGTCGGCTGGGGAGAAACGCGGCTGACGCTGCTACCGGACAGTGCAGGCGCCGCAGCGGGCTGGGCCAGCCGCACGCCCGCGCCGCTGCCTGCGGGATCGATACGCCCGGGTAAACAGGGTGAGCGTCTCGCCGCCCTGCTGGCGCTGCCCGCCACGCCGGGCCCGCCCCTGCTCGACGCGCGCATCGAACTGACCCTGCCGGGCAAGGCGCCGCGCCAGCTGGCATTCGCCGATGGCGACCTCGGCGTGCTGCCGGCCGGCACGCGCATCCGCCTCAGCGTGGAAAACCGCAGCGCCGCTTCCGTCGACCTGGGCCTGGCGCACTTGCCGCTGGACGGCCCCGCCGCGCGCATCTATCCGGCGCTCGACGGCGACAGCAACCGCATGCCGCCCGCCATCGGCGCCGGCGTCAGCCGCTTCGAGCGCAGCTTCGTCGTCAGCGGACCCCACTATGGCGTGGAATGGCTGGCGCTGGTGGCGGCACCGGCGGCAAATGGCAGCCTGCCGCGCCGCTTCGCCATCATCGAAGCGTTGCCGGCCCTGCCAGCCACGCGCGGCGCGGCCAACGTTGCCGTCCCCGTGGCGGAAGCGGGCAACCCCGACCGGGCCCAGGTGGCCCGGCTGTCCTGGCGCTCCGTCCAATGAAGCGCCTCGTCCTGGGCCTGCTGCTGGCCGTATCGGCCTTGCCGCAAACGGCATCGGCCGGCACCTGCCAGGCCGTCATCGCGCCATGGCTGGCGCAGGCGAACGACGCGAACGAGAAGGAGCAGCCGGCCGTCTCGCTGCCCCTGTTCCAGCGCAGCGTGGCCGCCTGCCGCGCCGCGGACGACCGGGCCGGCATCGCCACCGGCCTGCTGGGCGTGGGCCAGAGCCTGCACATGCTCAACCGCTACGCCGAGAGCGAACAGGCCTTGCTGGAAGGCTGGGCCATCCGCCAGGCGCTGGACGACGGCGATCCCGGGCGCGAAAGCATGTACTACCCGAGCGAACTGATGTACCTGTACCGCCAGTGGAGCCGCTTCGACCTGGCTTGGCAATGGGGCGACGTCGCGCTGGCGGCGAAAGCCCGCCTGATCGGCAAAGACACGGTATCGTATGGCACCAGCCTGTCCAACCTGTCCGGCGTGGCGCTGCAGACCAAGGAGTATGCGCGCGGCCTGCCGTATGCGCGGCAAGCCATGGAAACGTGGGCCCGCACCTCGGGCGAGGACAGCACCGACCATGCGTGGGGCATGCGCGACGTGGGCGTGCTGCTGCTGCGCATGGGCCGCATGGAAGAAGCCTACGGCTACCTGGAGCGCGCCTACCGGATACGCCTGGCGGCCTTCGGCGAAAACCGCACCGAGACGCAAACGAGCGTGACCGACATGGCCAACTGGTACACCCTGAGCGGCAACGACCGCCAGGCGCTGGCGTTCGCCCAGCGCGCGCTGGCCATCGCGGTGCAGCGCTCGGGGGCAGACTCGATGCAGGCCAGCGTGGCCCTGAACCGCCTGAGCGGCATCCACCTGCGCTTGGGCGAAAGCGGCAAGGCATGGCAGGAGGCGGAGGACGGCCTGCGCATCCGCCGCGCCCTGTTCGGCGACCGCCATGCCAACACCGTCAGCGCCTGGCAGGACGTGGCGCTGACGGCGCTGGCGGACAATCAGCTGGGCCGCGCGGAAGTGGCCGCCGCCGCCGCGCTCGAACATTGCCGCGCCGTGTATGGCGAGGCCGCCGCCACCTGCGCCGCGCACCAGCTCGCGCATGGCGGCGCGCGCATGGCATTGGGGCAGTACCAGCAGGCGCTGGAAGCGGCGCAGGCGGCGGCGCGGCTGGCCATGTCCGGCGGCCAGGCGCTGCCGGCCGACGAAGCCGATGCGCTGCTGCTGGCGGCGCAGGCACAGGCCGCGCTGGGACTGCAGGACGAGGCGGAAACGGCACTGGCCGGCCTGGAGGCGCGGCTGCTGCAAACGCCTCCCGCCACGGCCGGCATGCTCGACACGGTGCGCCAGGCGCACCTGCTGGCGCGCGCGGAGCACGCCGGCATCGGCGCGGCCGAACTGCAGGCGCTGGCGCGCGAGGCGGGCACCATGGCGCAGCAGCTGGCCGCCTCGCGCGGCGTGGCCCATCCCGCCCATGCACAGGCCTTGCTGGACGCGGCCGGACTCAATGCGCGCGCGGGCGATACCGCCACGGCGCGGTCCCAGGCGGCACGCGCACTGGCCATCGGCATGGCGCATGAACAGAGCATGCTCGAAGCGCGGGCAGCGGCGCAGCTGGGCGCGCTGGAACCGGACGCGGCCGGCATTTTCCTCGGCAAGCAGGCGGTCAATGCGCTGCAAGCCACGCGCGCCGGCACGGCCAGCCTGCCCGTGCCGCTGCGGCAGGGCTTTGTGCGGCAAAAACGCGCCGCCTACGGCCAGCTGGCGGACCGCCTGCTCGACCAGCGCCGCATCCACGAAGCGGAAACCGTGCTGGCCATGGTGCGCGAAGACGAATTCCACAGCCTGGTGCGCAGCGCCCCCGATCCGCGCGCCACGCGCCTCGGCTACACGGGCGCGGAGGGCGAATGGCAGCGCCAGTTCGAAGTGCGCGCCGCCGCCCTGCGCGCAGGCGCCCAGGCGCTGGCCGCGGCGCGCGAACGCCAGGCGCAGGGCCTGGCGCAAGCGGACGATGCATGGCGGCGGGCGAACGACGCCATGGCGCTGCTGCTCGATGACGCCACCGAAGCGCTGGCGGCGCTGCCGGCCGGCAGCGTGGCCACGCCCGCGCCGGCAGACAAGACTGGCAAGGCTGGCATGGCGCGGGCCGAACCGCTCAAGCGGGGCGTGCTGCACCTGACTTATCTGGTTACCGACACGCGCCTGCGCATCGTCGCGCAGCGCGGCGGACGGAGCGGCAGCACCATCCACGACGTGGCCATCGACGAGCGCGCGCTGGCGCAGCGCATCGCCCGCCTGCGCCGCAGCGCGCAAGACCCGGCACAGGACGCGCGCGCCGATGCGCAGGCGCTGTATGCGCTGCTGCTGGCGCCGGCCAGCCGGGAACTGGACGGCGCCACCTCGCTGTCGCTGTCGCTGGACGGCGTCTTGCGCTACCTGCCGTTCGCCATGCTGCATGACGGGCGCCGCTGGCTGGTCGAACGGCTGCCCGTCTCGCTGCATGGCGAACAGGCCGGCGCGCAAGCAGCGCCGCGCCGCGCGCCATCGCTTGCCCTGTTCGGCCAGACGCGCGCCAGCGGCGAACTGCCGGCCCTGCCCTTCGTGCAGCGCGAACTGCGGGCCGTGCAGGCGATCGGACACGCGGCGCGCATCCCCAGCCAGATCTACCTCGATGGCGACTTCACCGGCGCGGCGCTGCAGCGCGCGCTGCCCGCCAACAGCAGCGTGCACATCGCCAGCCATTTCGTGCTGCGCTCGGGCGCGGGCGCGGACTCCTATCTGCTGCTGGGCGATGGCGGCAAACTCAGCCTGGCGGAACTGGCGCAGGATGGCTACCGCTTCGCCGGCCTGGACCTGCTCACCCTGTCGGCCTGCGAAACGGCCGTGCCGGCCGGCACCGATGCCACGGGACGCGAACTGGAAGGCCTGGCCTGGCTTGCCCGCCAGCGCGGCGCGCGCAATGTGCTGGCCAGCCTGTGGCGCGTGCCGGACCAGTCGACGGCCACGCTGATGGGCGATTTTTATGCGGCGCTGGCGCAAGGCAAGGGCAAGCCGCAAGCCTTGCGCCAGGCGCAGTTGCGGCAGATCCGCGCCGCCCGGCAGGCCGTCACGGCGACGCGGGGCCTGACGCCGCTCGACGCCGCCGGCGGCAGCGGCGAGACGCGCGGCCATCCCTTCTACTGGGCCGGTTTCATCCTGCTCGGCTCCTGAACACCGCACTACGCAAGGCCGTTTTTGGTGTATGCTGGCGTCATGAACAATGACACCGACATCCAGCTCAGCGGCCCCTTCAAGGCCATCGACGGCTCCGGCCGTGCCCACGACATCAAGGCCATCCGCATCTTCGACGAAGGCTACGGCATCATCGACGTCTACGTCGATTTCGCCGCCCCGCTCGAAGCGGGCGCCTATAAGGACAAGACCCTGGTCGGCCACATCCTGGCCCGCCTGCGCAGCCTCGGCTACGTGGGCCCCGACTTCGGCCATGGCGACCTGGGCTTGCAAGACAAGAAACTGA
Organism: Janthinobacterium sp. 64; assembly: GCF_002813325.1. Lineage (NCBI taxonomy): Bacteria > Pseudomonadati > Pseudomonadota > Betaproteobacteria > Burkholderiales > Oxalobacteraceae > Janthinobacterium > Janthinobacterium sp. 64. The sequence goes on from NZ_PHUG01000001.1 coordinate 2,334,078, forward strand.
TCGTCCTGGAAGCGCCCGAGGAATTTTCCGCCTTTGCCATCAGTAAAGGCTGGAAGGATCTTTCGGCAGAGTTTGACGAGGACTGATCCGCTCTTCCCCATCTGCGCCGTACCCGCATCTTGCCGGTACGGCGTTTTTCATGGGCGGCGATTTATGCCAGGTAGCGCGCGCTCCAGGCGGCGATGACGTTGGCAACATAGGCCGCGTCATCGCGCCCCGTCAACAAGTGGTCGGCATCGTCGAGCGAGACGAAACTTTTCGGGTGCTTCGCGGCCGTAAAGATATCCATCGCATTCGACAGGCTCACCGTCGTGTCGTTGGGCGCGTGCATCACCAGCAGGGCGCGGCGCAGGCCGGCGATGTGGGCCTTCAGGCTGTGGCTGCCCGCGTCGTCGACGAATTGCTGGCGGATGCGGAAGGGCCGCCCTTCCAGCTGCACCAGCGCCTCGCCTTCGGCGGCAATCTGCTCCAGGTGCGCGCTGAACATGCGCGTGACATACGCGGGCGTGCTGGGCGCGGCCAGGGTCACCACGGCCGTCGCTTCCGGCACGTGCGCGGCAGCGGCCAGCACGGCGGCGCCGCCCAGGCTGTGGCCGATCAGCAATTGCGGCGCAGCATGTTTTGCCCGCAAGAAATCAGCGGCGGCCAGCAGGTCGTCCACATTCGACGAAAAATTCGTGGCGGCAAACTCGCCCTCGCTGGCACCGAGCCCCGTGAAGTCGAAGCGCAGCACGGCGATGCCGTGCTGCGTCAAGCCTTGCGCGATGCGCCGCGCGGCCAGCACGTCCTTGCCGCAGGTAAAACAGTGGGCGAACAGCGCATAGGCGTGGATGGCGCCGTCGGGTGCATCGAGGCGCGCCGCCAGCACATGGCCGTGGGCGCCGGGAAAATCTTGCCGGGTGGATTTCATTGTCTCAGATCAAAGCTGCCGCGCAGCGCGGCCGATGGCGCATTGTAGCGCCGTCCGGCCACCGCTGTTTTAGCCACGCGATGGGATGTCGACGCCCTTGATGACGGCAGGCCGGGCCAGGAAAGCGTCCAGCGCGCGCTGCACATTCGGGAAGTTACTAAAACCGACGAGGTCGCCTGCACCATAGAAACCCACCAGGCAGCGCACCCACGGGAAGATGGCGATGTCGGCAATCGTGTACTGCTCGCCCATGATCCAGTCGCGGCCCTGCAGGCGCTGCTCGAGCACGCCCAGCAGGCGTCTGGCTTCGCCGAGGTAACGTTCCAGCGGACGCTTGTCTGCATAGTCCTTGCCGGCGAACTTGTGGAAGAAACCCACCTGGCCAAACATGGGGCCGATACCGCCCATCTGGAACATCAGCCACTGGATCGTTTCATAGCGCAAGCCCGCGTCCTGCGGGATGAACTTGCCCGTCTTTTCCGCCAGGTACAGCAGGATGGCGCCCGATTCGAACAGGGCCAGCGGCTGGCCACCGGGACCGTCCGGGTCGAGGATGGCGGGAATCTTGTTGTTCGGATTGAGCGACAGGAAGGCGGGCGACAGCTGGTCGTTCTGCTCGAAGCTGACCAGGTGCGGCTCGTACGCCAGGCCCAGCTCTTCCAGCAGGATCGAGACCTTGATGCCGTTCGGTGTCGGCAGCGAGTACAGCTGCAAGCGCTCGGGATGCAGTGCAGGCCATTTACGGGTGATGGGGAAGTCGGAAAGTTGGGACATGGAAATCCTTATTCAAGTGGTTGACGCGGCGCAAGCAAGAAAGCCAGTATAGCCAAGCATGGCAACGTGCGTGCGTGGCCAGCACGTCCTTGCCACAAGTAAAACAATGGGCGCACCGTGTGTAAGCGCGGATAACGCCGCTGGGCGGCCCGGCCATCGCCACGGTTGGCATCACTGCTTGCGCTGGTTCAGCAGGCTCACCGCCTTGTTCAGCACGACATCCTCGCCTGCGGCCAGACTTTCCCTGGTGGCACGCACCTCGACATCTGGAAAAATGCCGACACCCACGAATTCCCGCCCATCGGGATAGGTATCGCGCTTGGCGCAAATCCGCCCATAGCCGCCGCCCGGCAAATACACCAAGATGGGCTGGCCCGTACTGCCTCCGGTCGCCTCGCCTATCTTCAATCCCCTCTGCAATGTATCGAAGGAAACAAGAAAATCTTCTGCCGCTGAAAACGTGGCTGCGCCTGTCAGCACCGCCACCGGGCCGTCAAAAACGCGCTTCCGCGAATAATGCGCTTCACTGCCCTTTCCGCCCATGACTTTCCATACGATATGTGCATCGTCACTCCGGGAAAAACCATTGTCGCTCCGAACGTAACTTTTCGAAAACGGGATCGGCTGCCGGGTCAGATAACTGAGAATATCTGCGCCGAACTGTGTGGAACCTCCACCATTTTTCCGGATATCGAGGACGAGCGCCTTGGACTGCAGGATTTCAGGGAAAACCTTTTCCAATTTTCTGACGCCTTCATCACTCTCGAAATGGTCGAGGGAGAGATAGGCTATTCGCCCAGGCAACATCTTGAATATAAATACTTCTTTCTTTTCAATATCGGCATGCCCCGACCTGGCGATGACTTCAATACGCTCCAGCCCGGCCATATTGCGCAAGCCAAGCGTGATCGGCCTGTCCGCATCGCCCGCCAGGAGCTGATAAGTATACGTGCGCAATTGCCGGTCCTGCTCCGTTGAACTGCTCACCAAGGGCAAAATGTATTGTTTCGCATAGTCATGAACCGGCATGCCATCGATGCTGAGCACTTCATCGCCCACCGCAAGCCTGGCCTTCAGCACAGGACTATAAATTGCCTCTATGACTACTTTGTTATCCAGCATGGCCGTGCGCAGCGGTGGCCGGGCATACAATTTCTTGCTGAGTTCTGGCGGCGCATAAATATTCGTGTGGCCATCCCTGAGCAAGGGCGCCAGTTGCAACAGCACGCGGTAATATTCTTCCGTCGTTCCGGCTGCGATCACCTTGCCCAGGTATTCCAGGTAGACCTTATTCCAGTCGAGCTCCGGCACGTTGTCGAAATAGACGAAACTTTCCCTGACCTGGTGCCAAAATTGCGAAAGCCCTGCCACCCGCTCCTCGACGCTCAAGGTGGCGGCGTAGGGATACGCGGCCTCGGATGGCCATAGCTGCCTGGGGATAGCGGCAACGGACAGTATCTTTTGCACGCGTGGGTCATCTGCCATCTTCGCCAGGCCGGGCCTGTCTTTCATTACTTTCAGCAGTATCGGCGTCCAGCTTATGTCGTTGATATCCTGCAAGGTCTTGACCGCCTTGTCTTGCTGCTTCAGTTTGCCATACGTTTCGACCAGGTCCAGCCGCAGATTAAATCCGCAAAATTTCAGATAAATATTGCCCGCCGCCAGATCACGGACTTCCGGCCTGTCCAGATAGACGAGGATGGCTTCCAGCGCCTGCGCATATTTTTTCAGCGCCGCCTGGTCATCCCTGGCATTGACAATGATGTTGAAAGCGGCTTTCCGCAGAAACTGCACCTGCTCGTAGCTTGCCATGGCAGTATGCGGAGGCGGCTGATGAGCGGCATGCGCCGGATTCCGGCACGACATGAATCCCAATACCAGCAGCAATAGCAGTTTCATATTTCCCCAAAGATGTCGTAACGCTCCCTGTCCAGGCATCCTGCATCCATCACACAAGATGCAGACCGGCGGTCTGAGCATAAACAGGATGTGCATCTTACAGGAGCAGACAGTGTCAATTCTCTCCGTTTATCACGGGAAGCCGAACGCAAAACAGGCAAGCAAGGCGCGCAGGAACGGCTCCCCCACTCAGCCAAACAAACCATGCAAAAACCAGCGCGGCGCGGCGTCTTCCGCGCTGCCGGCGATGCGTTCGCGGTAGACCCAGTAATGGGCGTGGTCGCGTCCTTCCGCAATAAAATAGTCGCGCGCCTGCGACTGGCCCCACCAGCCCGCCTCGATGCGCTCGGCGACGGACACCATTTTCAAGGGCGAGCCATAGAATGGCCGGTGTTCGCGCATCAACAGGGCGATGGGCTGGGCCAGCAACCAGCCGGGGCGGGGCATGCCGGGCAAGCCGGGCGGCAAGTCGGGTAGCGCGATTTTTGCGCCTGGCTTGGCCGGCAGCGGCAGCCACTGGTTGGCCGCTTCGGGACGGTAATCGGCGCGCGGCACTGCCTGCAAGACATTCTCGGCGCCCAGGCGCGCCACCAGCAATTCCAGCAAACGCTGGCGCTCCTGCGGCGTGCCGCCCGGCTCGGGAAACAGGCTCTCGCTGGGCGGCGCCATCGGCTGCACCTGCAGCGCTTCCAGGGTCAGGCCGATCACGGGGGCCTCCAGCACCAGCTGCGCCAGGCGCTCCTTGAGCAGGCGCACCAGGTGCTCGTCGCGCCAGACGGCCTCGCCCAGCGCCAGGTCGATGACGGTGGGCGGGCGCGCCACCCTGCCCCGCTCGTGCGCCAGCAGCAGCTGTATGCGCTCGACGGCGAATTGCCGCGCGCACAGCCAGCCCGTCATTTGCTGCAGCAGGCGGCGCGCGCCGAACAGCAGCGCGTCGGCGTGCTCGACGCGGTCGAACAATTCCAGGCTGGCGCGGAACGTGGGCGGCGCCTCAATCCACACAAACAGTTCCGTGCTGTGGCCATGCGCGTCGTCGAGCATGTCCAGCACGGCGGCGCCGCAGCGGCGCTGCAAGCCGGGCCGGGGCAAGTGGCGCAGCTGCCCCAGGGTGCGGCAGCCGATGCCCTCGAACCAATCCAGGTAAGGGCGCGCGGGCGGCAGCAGGGCGCACGGCAGGCGGTCGAGGCGGCGCACCAGACTGGCCATGCTCAAGGTCCGGCCCCGGCGCGTGCCGGCGCGCGCCAGCAGCCAGGCGCCGCGCGCCGTGGGCGCGCACGACAGCTGGGCCGTGTAGCCGAGCGCGCGCAAGCTGGCCGCAATCTGCCGGCACAGGGCGCGCACGCCGCCAAACAGGCGCAGGCTGGCCCCCGCGTCGACCAGCAAGGTCGCTTCTTCGCCCTGCGCCACCAGCGGCGAGTATTGCAGCAGCGCCAGCGCCACCGCTTGCAGGGCCTGCGCTTCCAGTTCAAGCGAGCGTTCGTGCAGGCGCGCCTGCGGCGCCAGCATCAGCGCACCGGCGCGGCGCATGCCCGGCCGGATGCCTGCCGCCCGCGCCAGCGGCGACAGGGCCATCACTTGCTCCTGCTCCAGCACCACGCCCAGCTGGTCAGCCGACCAGCGCGGGCAAAACACTTCGAGCGGAAGCCGGGGCAGGCACAGGCCGATCCAGAGTCGCATGGCGTAACAGTAATGAAGGAGGTTGCAGGGGCAGGAACAGGGGCGCATCGCGCTGCGGTCCCCGGCGCTTGATGAAGCCGATTTCGATGCCGCCGGCGGCCGGGCGCACGGACAGGCGCAGCGGCGCCGGCGACGCATCCTGCGCGCCGTGCAAGGGGCGCAGCATGCAGAACAAGGTGTTGCCGCCTTGCGCGGCCAGGTGCAGCCGGCGCAGGCTGTCAGCGCGCACGTGCGGCTGCCAGAACAGCAAGGCGCCGCAACTGCCGCTGCGCAAGATGTTTTCTGCCGCCCATAGGGCATCCTTGCTGCCGGCGCTTTTGAGCCACAGCAGTTGCGACGGCGCCAGACCCTGCGCGGCCAGAGCCAGCGCCTGCGGCGGATGGGGCGGCTGCAGCAGCACGATGGGCAAGCCCGGCAGCTGCGCCAGCGCGGGCGCCAGCAGCCGCAATTCGCCACTGCCCGCCTGCTGCACCAGCAGGTCGATCAGGCTGCCGCTGGGCCAGCCGCCGCCGGGCAGTTGCGCCGACAGGGCGGCAAAGCCCGTGTCCAGGCAGCGCGTGGCCCCCTGCCCCAGCTGCGATGCGCGCCATAAAGACGGGTGCAAGGCTTCCGGCGAGGCCATCAATTGAGAATGTTGCATCATTGGCTAGATAGAAGAATACTGTATGCATATACAGTACTATCCGGCCCCGCTTTTGGCAAGGTTTATCTGTCAGATCGCGTGCCAGGGGCCGCTCCGCCATGTCCGAAAAACCCCGTTTTTGGCATCGATTGCTGTACCATAAGCACTCTCCTTACCGTCTGGCAAAGTACCAGTCGGCTCCCTTCGTCCATAAGGAAACGCATTTGACCACCATCCAACTCATCAGCGCCATCGTCTTCGGCCTTGCGCTCATCCACACCTTCGCCGCCAAGTCGTTTGAAACCCTGGCGAACCGCCATCCCCGCCATGCGGGCCTGCTGCACCTGCTGGGCGAAGTGGAAGTCGTGTTCGGCTTCTGGGCCTTTATATTGATCATCATCATGGCCTTTGTCTCGGGCGGCGAGGCGGCCATCGAGTACGCCGAATCGCGCCAGTACACGGAACCGCTGTTCGTCTTTGTCGTCATGGTGGTGGCCGCTTCGCGCCCCGTGCTCGACGCCGTGCAGCGCCTGCTCAAGGGCGTGGCGCGCGTGATGCCGCTGCGCACGGAACTGGCCCTCGTCTGGCTGGGACTGGCGCTCGTGCCCCTGACGGGCTCGATGATCACGGAACCGGCCGCCATGACCCTGGCCGCGCTGATGCTGGCGCCGCAAATCTTCCGTCCGGGCATCCCCGAATGGCTGAAATATGGCGCGCTGGGCGTGCTGTTCGTCAACGTTTCCATCGGCGGCACCCTGACTTCGTACGCGGCGCCGCCCGTGCTGATGGTGGCCACCACGTGGAACTGGGACAGCGCCTACATGGCCAGCCATTTCGGCTGGAAGGCCGCCATCGCCGTGCTGGTCAATGCCACGGGCGTGAGCATCTTGCTGCGTAAATACCTGCACAGCAACACCTCCGACATCAAGCCGAAGGCCGGCGAAGTGGAAGCGCCGAAAGTGCCGCTGGCCATCAGCCTCGTGCACATGATCGTGCTGGGCGGCGTGGTGGCCCTGGCGCACCATCCCGTGCTGTTCTTCGGCCTATTCCTGTTCTTCCTCGGCTTCGTGCAAGCGTATGAGCGTTATCAAAGCCCGCTGATCCTCAAAGAAGGTTTATTGGTCGGCTTCTTCCTCGGCGGCCTGGTGGTACTGGGCGGCATGCAGCAATGGTGGTTGCAGCCCATCGTCTCCAGCCTGAAACCGCTGGCCCTGTTCTTCGGCGCCCTGGGCTTGACGGCGATCACGGACAATGCCGCCCTCACTTACCTCGGTTCGCTGATCGTCGGCATGACGGACGAAGCAAAATACATGCTGATGGCCGGCGCCGTGGCCGGTGGCGGCCTGACCGTCATCGCCAACGCGCCGAACCCGGCCGGCGTGGCCCTGCTGCGCCGCGGCTTCAAGGATGAATCGATCGGCGCCGTCGGCCTGCTGGCTGGCGCCCTGCTGCCGACGGCCGTGGCGGCCCTGGCCTTCCTGGCTTTGTAGTCACCGCAGTGCGGCGGCCACCCTGGCCGCCGCTTTAATCGCCTTCATACACGAGGAAATGCAGCCGGTCATAGAACAGGCTGTAGGCATAGTCGAACGTGCCCACGCTGCGAAACCCCTTGTGCAGATACACCTGCAGCGCTTCGCTCTTTTCCCACACCGTCAGGGTGATGCGCGCACAGCCCTTGCGGCTGGCCAGGTCGCCGATTTCATGGAACATTTGCCGGAACAAGCCCTGGCCCCGGTATTTCTCGTCGATGGCCAGGCTGCTGACGAAACAGTCGTCGGCGCGCGCATGCGCGAGCACGAAGGCGTCATACGCATCGTCGAGCGCCTTCATGTCGTCGCGGTAATATGACACGGCGCCGCAGGCCTGGAACTCGTCCATCGTCGCGGCCGTGAAAAAGCCGATGAAGCGCCCGTCCTCGTCATGCAGGCCGTGGATGTGCGCCAGATACGGGTCGATGTTCTGCCGCCGCTGCAGTTCGACGAATTGCAGATTGAGTTTATTGCCGAACGAGCAGTATTCGAGGTAGCTGGTGGCAAACAGCAATTTGGCCATGCGGTTCTTCGTCTCGTCGTCCAGCAGTTCGCCCGGCACCAGCGTGAGCGGCGCATGCGACAGCAAGTCCGCCTGCGCCTCGTCACCTGGCGGGGCCGCATCGCCGATGGCCGGCATGCGGCTGCCGTGGCGGCCTACGGTCGGGCGCCAGAAGTTGCCAGCGGCAATCTGCTGCGCACGGTGGGCCAGCAGGTAGCGGCAAAAGACGCTATTCGCACGGTCGAGCTGCGGGTCGTCCGACAACACCGAGTAATAATGAAAATGCTCGATGTCGGCCCGCAACTGGGCCGCATACGCCATGCGCGGCACTTCCTCGATGTCGAACACGTCGACGATGTCGGGCAGGCGCAAAGGATCGTCGAGTTGCCAGCCGAGTTCATCGAGCCGCGCCACGCAGCGCGCATATGCGCGCCGCTCTTCGTCGCTCAAGGGGATGTGCATGTCGGTAATGATATCGTCCAGCAAGCGCATGCCGCGGATGCCGCCCGCCACCGCTTCGCGCACACCGTCATACAGCACGCAATAGCGCTGGTAGAACTCGGCATGGCTGAGCACAGTCACGCCCAGGTTCTTCTTCCATTCGGCATAAAACTGGCCGAACAGCTGCGCTTCGAATTGCGGGCAGGAACGGGGAACCTGCGCAGTGATGCCCGCATAGGCGAGGTTCACATTGCGCTGGATCACGCGCAGCGCCGCATCGTTCCTCTTGGCGATCAGCATGCCCGTTTCATCGAGAAACAGATTCATCCAGCTGACATGCCGACGCGCTTCGCTGTCATCAGCGTTGCGCTGGAAGTAGTCGGGCACTTCCGGCTTCATCAGGAAAATCGTCGCCGGATTGTGCGGCACCGTATCGACATCCATATACATGCCGCCGTATTCGCACATGATGAGGATGCGAAAATAATCGGACAGGGTAGCGAAGTAGCGCTGCGCATGCAGGGTATCGAGGATGCCGAAGCGGGCCGGCGCAAAGTCCAGCGCCAGCGCGCGCAGCGAGTTGATGTGCAAGGTCGTGCCGCCGATGGCGTAGCGGCCTATCGTGTAGCGCCCGGCGCCGCCCGTCGGGCTGAAACGCGCGTCATGGCACAGCTGCTGCGCATCCCACACCCACAGGATGGAGACGTACGGCGCGCCGCCGTTGCGCCGCACGTCGTCGAGCGCCGCGCCCCACTGCCCGATCGCTTCACAGGCGATGGCCGGCAAGGGGCCGCCCATCCAGATGCGGTGCAGGTAGCGCTCGTCGTCGCCCAGCGCGCGCGTGGGGATGCAGCTCAGCGAGGAACAGCTTGCCGCATTGAAATACGGAAAATTGCCGGCAACGAAGCTGCGCAGGGCGGCGATGCCCGCCTGGTGCTCCACGGCCAGTTGCTCCAGGTCGCTGCCGGGGGGCCGGACATCGGCCAGGGTGATGTAATCGAGTTTCAGCCGGTGGATGCGAAACTCGTATTCGAGGCTGAAAATCTTTGCTTGATCGTGTTTTGAGGCCAGGTCATCTATTTTCATGGGCGCACCATTTTCCACAGGAGAGTGTCAATCAACGTCGCAGGAGGTAAAACAAGGGCGGGAACAGGCGCAGCGTGGCGCCATCAGTGCCGGGCCAGCCGCACCGCGCTTTCCCGGCGCCCCGCCATGCCCCGCGTAAACAGCAGCAGGCAGGCGGCGATGACCACGATGACGGGGATATTGAGCAGCGCATACGTTTCCAGCGCATAGCCGAAGCGCTGGCACAGCACGTTGTACAGTTGCAGCCAGGCGGACAGATAAATGCAATAAAGGAGGCTCATGGCGGCCGTCGTCAGTGTCATCGCCTCCTTGCTGGCCGTAATCGCGCAGCGGATCAGGGCGCCGTTGAACAGGCCGAAGCCGATGGAATAGACAAACATGCAGGCCGCAAACACGTCCACGTGATGGCGGCCCGCGCCCGCGCCCAGCATGCCGGCCGCCGCGACCAGCCCGCCCAGGCGCAGCAAATGGACGAGGGGGAAATCCTGGCGCAGGCGCTGGATGGCGATGCTGCTGAGGACAAAGCCGGACAAGATCACGCATTGCAGGGCGATATATGTGGCGTACGAGGCGCCCATCTCCTGCAGCACGAAGAGGGGCGAAAAGCCGATCCAGGCCGTCAGGGGCACGGTGGCCAACCCGGCAATAAACATGCCGAACATGAAGCGCCCGTTGCTGAAAATGGCGGCATAGCTGCGCACGATGGCGCGGCCATCCAGGCGCGGCTGTGCCGGCGCCGTGCGCGGCATGCTCTTGAACAGACCCAGCAGAGACAGCAGCGCCAGCAGGCCGGAGAGGAAAAACACGTAGCGCCAGTCCAGCCGGCTGATGATGGCGCTGCCGAGGATGGGGCCAGCCAGGGGCGCGAGGATGGTGGTGCTCGACAGAATGCTGCTGAGCTTGACGGCGGCCATGTCGTCGAACAGTTCATGGATCATGGCATAGCCGACGAAGATGAAGCAGCAGCCCATGCCCTGGATGAAGCGCGCAGCGAGAAATTGCTCGATCGACGTGGAAAATGGCACGGCCATGGTGGCCAGCAAGAACAAGGTATTGCCGGCGAGTACGAGCTTGCGCTTGCCGATCACATCGGCCAGGGGCCCGAGGAAAATCTGCAGCGAACTGCCGCCCAGCAGATACAGGCTCAAGGACAGGGGGACGAACTTTTTCTCCGCCTGGAACTCGCCGACGATGCCCAGCATGGCCGGCATGATCATGTCGTTCGACAGATAGATATTCAGTTCAAAGACGAGGAAAAACGCAAAAAACCACAGCAACTGCCTGGACTGGATGGACATGGCGCGTTCCGTAATATGGGTGGCTGCCGTCAGTGCGTATCTACCGTCGTGGCATGGGGCGGCAGACACGGATCACACTGATAACGTGTACCAATTGTATACCAGTTAGGATTTTTATCGCCTGTTTTTGTGTTTTTTAAATACCGCAGCAATACCACTTAGAAAAATCGAGGGCAGCACGGCATGCGCTGCCGTGACTGAGGAGGTCACGGCCGGCGATGGGGGAAGGCAGTAGCGATGCGTACCAGTGCCTGCCGCGCCGTTGCGGCGCGCGGCAGGCTGGCTTAGCGGCGGCGGCGGTGGCTGGCGAAGAAATCGAGCAGCATCTTGCTGGCGTCGGGCCTGGCCTTGTCGTTGAACGGCAGGCTGGCGTCGCCGCCGCTCCACGCGTGTTCAAGGTGCTCGACCTGCGCCACGCGCAGCAGCACTTCCTGGCCCACCTGATAATCGTGCAGCGCATACGCATGCGCCGGATTGCGCCCGCCCGCCGCACCGCCCGGCAGGCGCTGCGCCGTCACCAAGGTATCGGCTGGCAGGCGGTTCACGCGCACGCTCTGGCGCACCAGCTGCGTCTGGTTGATGGGCCGCACCACCTTGTCGGCCAGCCCTTGCAGCAGGATGGTCGGCAGGCGGGGAAACGCGGGCTGGCGCGCCAGCACTTCATCGATGGCCGCGTCGGCACGGGCGGCAGCGCCATGCTGCATCACGCCCAGCGCGCCGATCAGGTTATGCCCGGCGCCAAACACGGGCCCCGAATGCAGGCCCAGCGCGGCAAACAGATGGGGATGGTTCAGGGCCACGATATGCGCCATGCCGGCGCCGGCGGAAATGCCGCAGATATAGATGCGCGCGCGGTCAATCGCGTAGCGGGCCGCCACCTGCTCGATGGCGCCGATGATCAGGCGCACGTCGCCGCCGCCCTCCTGCGTCAGCTTGTCGTACCACTTCCAGCAGCGGCGCGCATGCGAACGCAGCGATTGCTGCGGGTACAGCACGGCATAGCCCTTGCGTTCGGCCAGGCGGTTCATGCGCGTGCCTTCGGCAAACTGCGTGGCGCTCTGCTCGCAGCCATGCAGCATCACCAGCAGCGGCCGGCCCCGGCTGCGCATGGCGGCGCTGGGCGCTTTCTCGGGCAGGTACAAAAAATATGGCAGGCGCCGGCCCGGCAACTGCCCCAGCTCCGGCAACGGCGCATAGTGGGTGGCCAGCCACTTGCCCGGCGGGGGCGCCGTTCGCTTGCGCACGCGCGGCGGCGACAGGGGCGTGGCAAACGGCGCCAGCGCGGGCGTCGCATCGCCAGCCGGCCTGGCACGCGGCTTGGCGATTGTTTTGGCCTTGGCCTTGGCCACGGGCTTGCTGCGGGGTTTGGCCGTGGGCTTGGCCGGCACGGGCCCGAACAGCACCTTGGCCAGTGTGGTCGCCGTGCGCTGCTGCGCCTTACCGGCGCGCAGCAAGCCGCGCAGCCATTTGGTAGCGGGCTTTACCATGGCGCGCGGCGCGCATGTCGTGGTGGAGCGTACTGCCAGTTCATCCCATTGCAGCGTTGCATCGTCAGCATGTGCGGCTCCTCCTTGGAACGCATAGAGTACCGCAATTGGCTGACAGCACCGTACGTTTGCGCACCGATAAAAGTGCCGCAGGCACCATTGAGGCAGATCAAACGCGATCTGGAGCGTATGCTTAATCTGGATGTTCGATCAGCACTTCACACGAGGAGAGAACACCATGAGCTATCTGGACCGCGACATCCTGGGCATGTACCGCAACCACGACGGCCCGGGGCCGGCCCTGATGGGGGCCGATACCCTGATCGGGGACGATGTCTACAATCACGACGACGAGGAACTGGGCGACATCAAGGAAATCATGCTCGACATGCGCACCGGTCAGATCGCCTATGCCGTGCTGTCCTTCGGCGGCATCCTGGGCATGGGCGACAAGCTGTTTGCCGTGCCCTGGGAACGCCTGACCCTGGACACCGTCAACAAGCGCTTCCTGCTCAACGTGGACAAAGACCTGCTGAAAGACGCCCCCGGTTTCGACAAGGACAACTGGCCCGACATGGGCAGCGATGCGTGGAACCAGCAGATGGAAGCGTTCTATGGCAGCGGCACGCGCTATGGCAGCATGGCGGGCAGCCGCATGCCATCGGGCAGCGACCTGCGCGGCGGCGCCAGCCTGCAATCGGGCAGCGAAGGCAGCATGTCCGGCACCTCCATGAGCGGCAGCCGCGCCGGCACGGGCAGCAGCCAGGGCGACCTGGGCTCGCGCTCATCGCTCGGCGACGATGATGATCTCAATAGGCGCACTTGAGAAACCAGGTGAAGGCAGGTCGGGTAGGTCGGGTAGGTCGGATTAGCGGCGCAGCCGCGTAATCCGACACCACCAGCGGCACGGTTAACACCGCCAAACCGTAACCCGGCTGGCACCGCTAACCCTATCCACCGTCGCGCCAACGATATTGTCGGATTACGCGTGCCCTTCGGGCACGCTAATCCGACCTACCGCTGCATCGATTCCCATACTTTTTGCAAACGCTTGGCAGACACCGGCATCGGCGTGCGCAATTCCTGCGCAAACAGCGACACGCGCAGCTCTTCCAGCATCCAGCGGAACTCGACCAGTTTCGGGTCCGTGTTCTTGCCGGCCTGGCGGTCCTTGCTCTGGCGCAGATAGGGTGCGGCCGCCGATTGCCATTCGGCCATCAACTTGGTGTCGCGCGCAGGGTCGGCGCGCAGTTTTTCCAGACGCACATTGATCGCCTTCAGATAGCGGGGGAAGTGCGCCAGCTGCGTGTACTCATTTTCCGTCAAGAAACGCTTGTGCACGAGGCCCTGCAACTGCGACTGGATATCGGTGGCGGCCGCTGCGGGAATATTCTGCAAGCGCTTGGGCAAGCCGTGAAATTCCGTCAGCACTTGCGACAGCAGGCGGGCGATTTCATTCACCAACAGAACCAACCGCGACTTGCCTTCCGCCTGGCGCTTGGCAAACGAGGCGGCGTCCAGCGGCAGCGGATCTTGCAGGCATGCAATGTCGAGCGCCTTGTTGATGATTTGCTCGCGCAGCTCTTCCTGCGAACCGAGGGCCATGAACTGCATGCCCATCTGCTGCAAGCCCGGAATGCTTTTCTCGACGTACTTGATCTGCTCCTTCATTTGCAGCGCGAACAAACGGCGCAAACCGATCTTGTGCGTGCGGGCGGCCACGGTCGGGTCGTCAAACACTTCCAGATCGCAATGCGTGCCCTTGTCGACCAGCGCGGGGAAGCCGATCAGGGTCAGCTTGCCCTGCACGATTTCCAGCAGCTCCGGCAATTCGCCGAAGGTCCAGGCCGTCAAACCCATGTGCTGCGAGACGGTAGCATTGCTTGGCGCCGGCGCGGCGGCAGCGGCGGACGCGCCCTTGCCTGCTGCCACTGTAGCGCTCTGCGCCTGCAGCCGCGACGCCACTTGCGCGCCCGCCACCTTCGCACCGGGCGTGCCCGTGCCGGACACGCCCGACACTTCGGCCAGTTTCTGGAAACTCTGGCGCGCCTGGCCGCCGAATTCCGCTTGCAGGGTGGCCAGGTTGCGGCCCATGTCGAGCTGGCGGCCATGCTCGTCGATCACCTTGAAATTCATGAAGTGATGGGCAGGCAGGGTTTCCGGCTTGAAATCCGTCGTCAGCACGTTGATGGTGATTTGCGTGCGGATATCCGCGATGATGGCGTCTACAAGATCGCCGCGGCCAAACACGCCCGCTGCATGCACGCGCTCGCAGAATTTCGCCGCATAGTCAGGCAGCGGCACGCAGTGGCGGCGCAGCTTTTGCGGCAGGGATTTTAATAACAGATGCACTTTTTCCTTCAGCATGCCCGGCACCAGCCATTCGCAGCGCTCGCGCGGCAACTGGTTCAGCGCATACAGCGGCACGGCCAAGGTCACGCCATCGCGCACGCTGCCCGGCTCGAAGTGGTACGTCAGGCCCATTTCCAGGCCCGTCACGGACATGGTTTTCGGGAACAGGTCGGTGGTCACGCCGGCCGCCTCGTGGCGCATCAGCTCTTCGCGGTTCAGATACAGCAGCTTCGGATTGTCGCGCGTCGCTTCCTTGTGCCATTTCTCGAAACCGGCGCCATTGCACACGTCCACCGGCAGCAGCTTGTCGTAGAAGGCGGCGATCAGTTCATCGTCGACCAGCACGTCCAGGCGGCGCGATTTGTGTTCAAGGTTTTCAATATCCTTGATCAGTTTATGGTTGTGCGCAAAGAAGGGCGCGCGCGTATCGAAGTCGCCGCCGACGAGGGCGTCGCGGATGAAAATCTCTCGCGCTTCCGGCAAGTTGAAATTGCCGTAATTGATGCGGCGCTGGCTGTACACCACCAGTCCATATAAAGTCGCCCGTTCGGACGCCGTCACCTGCGCCGAACGTTTTTCCCAGCGCGGCTCGCCCCACGATTTTTTCAACAGATGTTCGCCGACCTTTTCCAGCCATTCGGGCTGGATCTGCGCCACGCAGCGCGCGTACAGCCGCGTCGTGTCGACCAGTTCGGCCGCCATGATCCACTTGCCCGGCTTTTTCAGCAGCGAGGAACCGGGCCAGATATGGAACTTGATGCCGCGCGCGCCCAGATACCCGGCACCCGGCTCGTCCTCGCCCTTGAAGCCGATATTGCCCAGCAAGCCGGTCAGCAAGGCCATGTGCAGATTGTCGTAGGTGGCCGGTGCCTCATTCAATCGCCAGCCCTGCTCCTTGACGATGGTCAGCAGCTGCGAATGCACGTCGCGCCATTCGCGCAAGCGCATCTGCGACAGGAAATTCGTGCGGCAATTGTCTTGCAACTGGCGGTTGGTTTTCTTGTGCTCGATGGCGGACTCGAACCAGCGCCAGATTTTCAGATAGCTCAAGAATTCCGATTTTTCATCGGCAAACTTCTTGTGCGCCTCGTCGGCCGCCTGCTGGTGCTCCATCGGGCGGTCGCGCGGGTCTTGCACGGACAGGGCCGCGGCGACGATCAGCACTTCCGTCAGACACGCGTTATCGAGCGCGGCCAGGATCATGCGGCCCACGCGCGGATCGAGCGGCAGCTTGGCCAGCTTGTTGCCGAGCGGCGTGAGCTGGTTCACCTCGTCGACGGCACCGAGTTCCTGCAGCAATTGATAACCGTCGGCGATCGCGCGCGCCAGCGGCGGCTCGATGAAGGGGAAGGTTTCCACGTCCGTCAGGTGCAATGACTTCATGCGCAGGATGACGGCGGCCAGCGAAGAGCGCAGGATTTCCGGTTCCGTGAATTTCGGGCGCAGCAGATAATCCTGCTCTTCATATAAACGGATGCACACGCCATCGGCCACGCGGCCGCAACGGCCAGCGCGCTGGTTGGCGGCGGACTGGGCGATCGGCTCGACCTGCAGCTGTTCGACCTTGTTGCGATAACTGTAGCGTTTCACGCGCGCCAGGCCCGCATCGACCACGTAGCGGATGCCGGGCACGGTCAGCGAGGTTTCCGCCACGTTGGTGGCCAGCACGATGCGGCGCGCATTGCTGGTCTTGAAGACCCGCTCCTGCTCTTCGGCCGACAAACGGGCGAACAGGGGCAGGATTTCCACGTGCGGCGGATGGTGCTTGCGCAGCGCTTCGGCGCAGTCGCGGATTTCGCGCTCGCCCGGCAAGAACACCAGCACGTCGCCTGAGCCGATGCGGCACAGTTCTTCCACGCCATCGACGACGGCATCCATCAGGTCGCGCTTTTCGCGCGCAGCAGCCGTGCGCTGGCCCGGCTTGTCGGCGTTCGCACCCGAACCGGGCATGGCCACCTGCTCGCGCTCCACGGGACGGTAGCGCACTTCCACCTGGTACAGACGGCCCGACACTTCGATCACGGGCGCCGGTTTTTCCGGCGTGCCGAAATGGCGCGAAAAGCGTTCCGCATCGATGGTGGCCGAGGTGATGATGATTTTCAGATCGGGCCGGCGCGGCAGCAGCTGTTTCAAATAACCGAGCAGGAAATCGATGTTCAGGCTGCGTTCGTGCGCTTCATCGATGATGATGGTGTCGTAATTTTTCAACAACGGGTCGGTCTGCGTCTCGGCCAGCAAAATACCGTCCGTCATCAGCTTGACGGAGGCGCCACGGCTCAGGGTATCGGTAAAGCGCACCTTGAAGCCCACCGTTTCGCCCAGCGGCGTACCGAGTTCCTGCGCGATGCGCTTGGCCGTCGAGGAAGCGGCGATACGCCGCGGCTGCGTGTGGCCAATCATGCCCTTCTGGCCACGTCCCAGCTCCAGGCAAATCTTCGGCAATTGGGTCGTCTTGCCGGAACCCGTCTCGCCCGAGACGATGATGACCTGGTTTTCCGTCAATGCCTTGGCGATTTCGGCGCGCCGGCCCGAGACGGGCAAGTCTTCCGGATACGTGATCGGTGGCAGCGGGTTGCGGAAAGCCTTTTCGGCTTCGCGCGCGGCGCGGGCGGCATCTCGGCTTTCGCGGCTTTCCTGCCCCTCGCGCGGCGGACGCGCGGCCTGGGGCCTGCCCTCTGCCGATCGCTGCTGCTGTTGCTGTTTCTGTTGTTCCGCGCGCGGCGGCTGCTGCCTTTGCTGGCTCACGGGCGGGCGCTGGCGGCCCTGTGCAGACGTGGCGGCAGGCGTGGCAACATCCCCGCTGGCGGGCACATTTGCAACGGTGGAAGGAGGGGAAGACTTATTGCTGGCTGAAGACATTGTTTTTTTACAGGTATTTTAAGCGCGCACATCGCGCAGCGAATTATAATGCGCTTAATGGAAAACCCTACCCAATTCGTCCAATGGCTGCGCTCCGTCGCGCCCTACATCCACGCCTTTCGCGGCAAGACCTTCGTGGTCGCCTTCCCCGGTGAACTCGTCAGCGCCGGGGCGCTGCAGGTGCTGGCCCATGATTTGTCCCTGCTGCATGCGCTGGACATCAATGTCACCGTCGTCTACGGCTCGCGGCCGCAAGTGGCGGAACAGCTGGCCTTGCGTAACGTCGAAGGCCGCTTCCACAACGGCGTGCGCATCACCGATATCGCCGCGCTGGAATGCGCGAAGGAAGCTGCCGGCGAGCTGCGCCTCGATATCGAGGCCGCGTTCAGCCAGGGCTTGCCGAACACGCCCATGTCGCATGCGGCCATCCGTATCATTTCCGGCAACTTCATCACGGCGCGCCCGCTGGGCGTGATCGATGGCGTGGACCTGGAACTGACGGGCATCACGCGCAAGGTCGACGCCGAAACCATCCATTCCATCCTCGGTTCGGACGGCCTGGTGCTGCTCTCGCCGCTGGGCTTCTCGCCGACCGGCGAAGCGTTCAACCTGACCATGGAAGACGTGGCCTGCAGCGCCGCCATCGCCCTGCACGCGGATAAACTGATTTTCATCACGGAAACGCCGATGATGGCAGACGCCACGGGCGTGGAAATCCGCGAACTGTCGTCGCACCAGGCCGAAGCCGTGCTGATGGCGGGCTTCCTGCCCGACGCCACGGCTTTCTATTTGAAACATTGCGTCAAGGCTTGCCACAACGGCGTCGAGCGCTCGCACATCGTGCCGTTCTCGATGGACGGTTCCGCCTTGCTGGAATTGTTCACCCATGATGGCGTGGGCACCATGATCAGCCATGAAAACCTGGAAAGCCTGCGCCAGGCCACCATCGAAGACGTGGGCGGCATCATCAAACTGATCGAGCCGCTGGAAGCGGACGGCACTTTGGTGAAGCGGGGCCGCGAGCTGATCGAGCGCGAAATCGATTATTTCTCCGTCATCGAGCATGATGGCGTGATCTTCGGCTGCGCCGCCCTGTACCCGTTCCCCGCGCAAAAGATGGCGGAAATGGCATGTTTGACGGTGAACCCGGAAGTGCAAGCCCAGGGCGACGGCGAACGCATCCTGAAACACATGGAAAACCGCGCGCGCGCCGCCGGCCTGAACAAACTGTTCGTGCTGACCACGCGCACCTCGCACTGGTTCAAGAAACGCGGCTTCGTGCCGGCCACCGTCGACGATTTGCCGAAGGACCGCCAGCATATGTATAACTGGCAGCGCAAGTCGCAGGTGCTGATCAAGACCCTGTAATCGCCTCACTGGAAACGTAAAAAGCCTGGCACTGCCAGGCTTTTTTGCATTACCAACATTGGCAGGCGAGTATTTACCTTACCCAGCCAGCCTGGAACAGCAAACGCGTGCGCGACGCCGACTCGCTGGTCGGCACGCCGCCGACCGTACGGTGCACCAGTTGCAGGTTGAGCAGCACGCCGCCAGCCATGGCGCTCAGGCCCAGGCCGATATCACCGAGCTTGCGCGACGCGGGGACGCCGGCCGGTGCGGCGATGGACTTGGCCCAGCCATAATCGGTGAAGATGCTGCCGCTCAGCTGCGCCGTGCCGCCACGCGCCAGCGGACGGGCCAGTTCGGCGCGCAGCAGCGCCGCATGGTCGCCACTGAGTTCGCCGATCGGATAGGCGGCCACGCCACCGTCACCGGAAACGCTCATGCGTTCGACACCATCGAGGCTTTTATTGTTCAGCGACGCCTGTGCCCTGACGCTGGTGGTCAGCAGAAACTGCGATGGCAGCGCGCTGATGCGCGACGCCGCCAGACTCAGCTTGGCATAGTTACCCTGCGTATCGGCGCCGGCCGCATCCATCGCTTCGGCAACCGCTTCCTTGAAACGCAAGCGGCCTACCGTCAGGCTCGTGCTACTCTGGGTCAAGCCATCGAAACCCAGGAAAGCATGCGTACGGCGGTCCGAGATATTGGCGCTGAGACTGCTCAACTGCTTGCCCACCGAGGTGTGGGTGACGCCGATCTCGTCCTTCAGATCCTTGTACACCACGCCCAGGCTCGCTTCCACCGTGTGCTCGCGGGTACGCTTGAGCGGTTTGCTCAGGAATAAGTCCACACCGTTGGACGTGCCCGAGGCATCGAGCGCGGCATACACATCGCTGAGCTCGTAGGTTGTGCGGCTGAGCGCGCCTTCGAGACGGGTACCATCCGACCCCAGCAGCATCGAATACGCCAGGCGGCCGTTCAGCAAGCCACTGTTGCGCGTGACCATGCCGCTGGCTGACAGGCGGTCGCCGCGGCCGCTGGGCGAATTCCAGTCGGCATTGAAGCGCAGGCGCTGCTTGCCCGTGTACGTCGAGCCATAGTTATCCAGCAACACATAAGCGCCCCATGCGGGCGTGGCTTGCGTGCGGATGGCGAAGTCCGAGGTGCCGACCTGTTCGCCAGGCATCACGTCGGCCTGCACCACCTTGACGCCAGGCGTGTCATTGATGATCAACATGGCCCGCTCCAGGCTGTCGAGCGAGACGATATTATCGCGCTGCTTGGCCTCGTCCAGCAAACCTTGCACGACGCTATCTTGCACGCGCGAAGTATTGCTGAGGATAAATTTGCCGTAGTGGCCTTCCACCACGCGAATGATCAGCTTGCCATCGGTCAGCTCCTGCGCCGGAACATAGGCGCGGGCCACAAAGTAGCCGTTGGAACGGTAATGGCGCGTGATGCGGGTGGCCAGCTCTTCGAGCTGGACGAGGGTCAGCGTCTGGCCCAATGCCGGCTGCAGCAGCGCCAGCAGGGCAGCGCTGTCGACGACACGGTTGCCTTCCAGCACAAACTGCGTCACCCTGACCTTGCTGGTGGCATCGCCGGGCAGGGCTTGCAGCGCTGGCGCAGCCGGCACGCCACCGAGTGCAGGCAGCGATGGCGGCGGCGTCACCGGCGGCGTCACCGGCTGGATCTGGCGCACGACGTCGCCGATGGTGGGTACTTGTTGCGCCTGTACCGCGGCGACAGTGCCCAGGGCCAGGGTCAACGCCAGCGACATGGCCGTGCGTTTGCATGCAGCCGTGCGAGCGAAGGATATGGTGGCGTTACAGATAAGCATGCTCATTTATTGGGCCTTCACGACAAACAACAATTGGTCTACGCCATCGGGTAACTTGACGCCGCCATTGACGATTTCCATCAAGGAATTACGGCTGACTGGCAAGCGCAAAGGCTGCGATGCGCCGTTGCCCTGGGCACCGGACGGCTGCAGCAGCCGCTGCATCTGCGCCAGGGTGAGGCTTTCGCTCGCCTCGCCCGCACCTGGGCTATACAACACGCTCAGCGGTGCATTCGGGCCAAAGGTGGCGCCCAGTGGCAGCGCGCTGCTATTCACGGTCGGCGGCACGGCAGCGAACGGGGTCAAGTCGCTTTGCAGCGGCAAGCCCAACTCGCGCAGAACCTCGCGCTTGGCAGGGACGCTGGTCCGGGATACCTCGGCTACGGTGCTTGCCAGACTCGCAACGGGCACCACCGAGACGATCTCCACAGTGCCGCTGGCGTTCGCGCCGGTAAGCGTGTAATTGCTGTTGGATACAGTCAAGCCCGACAAACCGACGATGGATTGATTGCCAGCCTCCTTCGAAGACAGGGTGGCCTTTCCACCCAGCACAGCGCTATCGCCTGCCAGCACGCCGTTCAAAGCCAGTAAATTGGCAGCCGCATCCGCCGTGTCGTCAAACGCCCGGCTCGCGCCGGCGACTGCCGCCACATTGACGGGCAAGGCCGTAATGGCCACGCTGCCGGCAGGCAACACGCCATTCAAGGTGTAATTGGCATTGTCCAGGCTCAAGGTGCCCAGGCCGCTGATGGCTTGCGTACCGACATTCTTGCTTGCCAGTACAGCATTGCCGCTCAGGCTGGCGCTATCACCCGCCAGTACGCCGCCCAGGCTCAGCAAACCCGTGGCCGCATTCACGCTGCCGTCATAGCGGCGCGTGGCGCCACTGGCCGCATTCACGCTGAGCGCGCGCGGCGTCACCAACACCGTGCCGCTCGCCGTGGCGCCCGTCACCGTGTAGTTGCTGTTGCTCAAGGTCACGCCGGAGATACCGCTGATGGTCTGGCTGCCCGCATCCTTGGCCGCCAGGTTCATGCTGCCGCCCAGCACCAGGGTGTCGCCCGACACTAGGTTGTTCACCTCCAGCAAGCCGGGGCCGGCAGCGATGCTGCCGTCATATTCCTTCTGCGCGCCACCGATGGCGGCCACATTGACGGGCAAGGCCGTGACGGCCACGCTGCCGGAAGGCAGCACGCCGTTCAAGGTGTAATTGGCGTTGTCCAGGCTCAAGGTGCCCAGGCCGCTGATGGCTTGCGTACCGACATTCTTGCCTGCCAGTACAGCATTGCCGCTCAGGCTGGCGCTATCACCCGCCAGCACGCCGCCCAGGTTCAGCAAACCCGTGGCCGCATTCACGCTGCCGTCATAGCGGCGCGTGGCGCCACTGGCTGCCTGCACGCTGAGCGCGCGCGGCGTCACCAACACCGTGCCGCTCGCCGTGGCGCCCGTCACCGTGTAGTTGCTGTTGCTCAAGGTCACGCCAGCGATGGTGCTGATGGCCTGGCTGCCCGCATCCTTGCCCGCCAGGTTCATGCTGCCGCCCAGCACCAGGGTGTCGCCCGACACTACATTGCTCACCTCCAGCAAGCCGGCGCCGGCAGCGATGCTGCCGTCATATTCCTTCTGCGCACCGCTCACGGCCGCCAAGTTGACGGGCAAGGCCGTGACGGCCACGCTGCCGGCAGGCAGCACGCCATTCAAGGTGTAATTGGCGTTGTCCAGACTCAAGGTGCCCAGGCCGCTGATGGCTTGCGTACCGACATTCTTGCTTGCCAGTACAGCATTGCCGCTCAGGCTGGCGCTATCGCCCGCCAGCACGCCGCCCAGGCTCAGCAAACCCGTGGCCGCATGCACGCTGCCGTCGTAGCGGCGCGTGGCACCACTGGCCGCATTCACGCTGAGCGCGCGCGGTGTCACCAACACCGTGCCGCTCGCCGTGGCGCCCGTCACCGTGTAGTTGCTGTTGCTCAAGGTCACGTCGGCGATGGTGCTGATGGCCTGGCTGCCCGCATCCTTGCCCGCCAGATTCATGCTGCCGCCCAGCACCAGGGTGTCGCCCGACACTACATTGCTCACCTCCAGCAAGCCGGCGCCGGCAGCGATGCTGCCGTCATATTCCTTCTGCGCACCGCTCACGGCCGCCAAGTTGACGGGCAAGGCCGTGACGGCCACGCTGCCGGCAGGCAGCACGCCATTCAAGGTGTAATTGGCATTGTCCAGACTCAAGGTGCCCAGGCCGCTGATGGCTTGCGCACCGACATTTTTGCCTGCCAGGACAGCATTGCCGCTCAGGCTAGCGCTATCGCCCGCCAGCACGCCGCCCAGGCTCAGCAAACCCGTGGCCGCATTCACGCTGCCGTCATAGCGGCGCGTGGCACCGCTGGCCGCCTGCACGCTGAGCGCGCGCGGCGTCACCAGCACCGTGCCGCTCGCCGTGGCACCAGTCACCGTGTAGTTGCTGTTGCTCAAGGTCACGCCGGCGATGGTGCTGATGGCCTGGCTGCCCGCATCCTTGCCCGCCAGGTTCATGCTGCCGCCCAGCACCAGGGTGTCGCCCGACACCACATTGCTCACCTCCAGCAAGCCGGCGCTGGCAGCCACGCTGCCGTCATATTCCTTCTGCGCACCGCTCACGGCCGCCAAGTTGACGGGCAAGGCTGTAATCGCCACGCTGCCGGCAGGCAGCACGCCATTCAAGGTGTAATTGGCATTGTCCAGACTCAAGGTGCCCAGGCCGCTGATGGCTTGCGTACCGACATTCTTGCTTGCCAGTACAGCATTGCCGCTCAGGCTGGCGCTATCGCCCGCCAGCACGCCGCCCAGGCTCAGCAAACCCGTGGCCGCATGCACGCTGCCGTCGTAGCGGCGCGTGGCGCCACTGGCTGCCTGCACGCTGAGCGCGCGCGGCGTCACCAGTACATTGGCGCCCAGGCTGGCTGACGCGAACGTGTAGTTGCTGTTGTCCAGCACCAGGTCCGCATAGCCGGTCAGCGCCTGTGTACCGGCATTACGCGACGCCAGCGTACCCGTGCCGCTCAGGTTGACGGTATCGCCACCGAGTACATTCGTGATCTGCAGCAAGTTAGCGTTGAGTTTGTCGGTCGCGTCGTACTCCCTGCCGCCCAGGCTGGCAAGATGCACTTCCAGCGCGCTGATGGTCGCCGCCAGGTTGACGGTCGGCGTGGACAGGATGTAATTGCTGGCCAGGCCCGCGTTGGCGCCGCTGCCGTCCCCCACCAGCAAGCTGGCCGCCACAGTGCGGGCGCCGGCGTTGACGCTGTCGAAGGTGCCGCTGGCCAACAGCGACAGGTTTTCGCCATTCACGAGGCCCACCAGGGTGCCGGCGTTGATGCTGGCCGCGTTCGTGCGGTCATACGTCTTGTTGGCGGCGCCGATGCCGGCAATGGTCAGCACGGCCGGCGTGATCGACAGGGTACCCATGCTGTAGGTGATGTCATAATCGCTCAGCTTGCCATAGCCGGCGCCCAGGGTCGGCGCGAACAGGCTGGCGCCGTAATTGAGCGTGCCGACGGAGGTGGTGGGCAGCAGGGCCGCACTCCAGTCAACGCCGCTCACGCATGCCAGGTTGTTGTCGCAGCCGCTGACCGTCCAGCCGCCAGCTAGCAGCGGATTGGCCCCGCCATAGGTTTTCGTCAGGGCTGGATTGTTCAGCGTGATGGTGATCGGATCGGTATAACCAAACGTGCGCAACACGGGATAGCCGTCATTGAGCGTGGCCTTGCGTCCCCATACCCCGCTGTGGAAGGTGAAATCCCAGCTGTTGGTGGTGAACAGATTGCTGTCTTGCATTTGCGCCGTGGTCTTGCCCGTGCCGTCGCCACTGCTGTTCTGACCGCTGGTCTGCGTATCCCAGAAACTGTTGCTGACGCCGCCGATGCTGACACCCATCAAGCCGCCTACCCCCACACCCGGGCTAGTCACCAGGCCGGTCGAATAACTCTTGTCGGCCGTGCCCAGATTGTTGCCGATCAGACCGCCCACGTAGTTGCCGGAGGTCGAGACGGCGCCACGGGCGTAGGTATTGACGACGTGGTTGCCAAAATTACGGCCGATCAAGCCGCCCACACTGTCGCCGGTAGCCGTCACTGCACCGCTCGCATAGCTGGTATTGATTTCATTGTCCGGCGTGGCAACGCCGCCCGAGGCGCTGCTCAGGCCGATCAAGCCGCCGACCGTGCTCGTGCCGGTGACGGCGCCGCTGGCGTAACTACCGCTGACCTTGCCGTTATTATTGTTACCGACCAGGCCGCCTGTATTCGTGGTGCCCGTCACCGTGGCGGTGGAATAGCTGCCGCTGACTATGCCGCTATTGTTATTGCCGACCACGCCGCCCGTGTCGCCCTTGCCATTGACGATGCCAGTGACATGGCTGTCGACGATGCGGCCGTAATCGTTTTGCCCGACCAGGCCGCCAGTCCAGACGCCGGTCGTGTTCGTCACCGTGACATTCGCATAGCTGTTGGCCAGGGTGATCTGGTAAGCCAGGTAACCGGTCAGTCCGCCGACATTATTGCCCTGCGAATTGACCGTGCCATCGAAGTGCAGGCGAGTGAGCGTGCCATCGAAGATCGCACCGATCAAGCCCCCCACATAGCCACCCGGCCCCGTCACGCTGCCTGCGGCGTAGCTGTTGTACACGCTGCCCATGTTCAATCCGATCAACGCCCCCACGCCCTGGTTGGCGCTGACCACCGCATTCGACATCGCCACGTTGCGCACCGTGCCGTTGTTGGTGCCGAACAGGCCCACATAGCTGCCGGCTGGCTGGTTGATGCGCAAGCCGCTGACGGTATGACCGAGGCCATCGAACATGCCGGAGAAGGCCAGGGGCGCGAAACCGGCGCCAGAGTTCCAGGCGCTGGTGGCGCTGGCGTCGATATTGCTGGCCAGCGCATAGCGGCCGCTACCGCCACCGTTGATGCCCTGCAAATCGAGGCTATTGGTGCTGTTGGCGCTGCCCAGCGCATTGATCAGGGTGTAGCCCGTGTTATTGATCGTCAGCAACCCCGTGCCGGCGCGGTCGACATCGATGCGGCCCTTGAAGACGCCGGCGTCATCGATACCCACCAGCACATTCTTGCTCGTGTTAAACGCCGGGCTGCCGGGATTGAAGTTGTAGCCCGTCTTCATGTCCAGGGTCGAGCTGCCGGTGGCGCTCATGACGGCGTTGACATTGATGTCGCCGTGCGCTTCCAGGGTCAGCTTGTTGGCGTTCCAGGCCAGCGCCGCGTTGACGTGGATATCGCCCGCTTCGCTGCCGGTCGCCTGGGTCTGGATCGTGACATTGCCGGCGGCCAGCGCCGCTTGCAGGGTATCGACGCCGATGCCGCTCGCGCCTTGCGCGGCGCTGCCGCTGCCGATCGTGAAATCGATGGGGTCGATCAGCCAGGAACCGCTGCGGCCCGCCGCCGCGCTGGTGTCGACGCGCGTGCCGTCAGCCACGCGCAGCACGGGGCCCGAGGTTTCGATGAAGCCGCCATTGCCGCCCTGCGGCGCGCTGGCGTCGAGCTTGCCGGCCACCTCGACGGCACCGCCCTCGCCCAGCAGGAAAATCCGGCCGGCCCGCTCGTTGATGGTGCGCGCGCGCACTTCACCGGTGTTGTTGACAACGGTATTGAGCAAGCCGTCGGCGCCTTTCGCCGTCAGCACCACCAGGCCACCATCGGCATGCACGGCATTGCCGTTGGCCACCAGCGCGGCCAGCGCCGCCTCGTCGACGGCCACGCCCACCAGCGCGCCGCCATCAAACGTCAGGCTGACCTTGTTGCCGGCCGCCAGCGCCACCGTGCCCAGCCTGGCGCTGATCACGCCCTCATTGCGCACTTGCGCGCCCATCAGCACGACATAGCCGCCATCGTTGGCATTCAAACTGCCCAGATTGGTGACGGCGCCGCCCTTGCCGCTGAAGCTGGTCTTGCCAGCCATAAAATCGGCATCGCCGAGATTGAGCGTGCTGGCCACCAGGCCTGCCGTATCGACTCTGGCGCCCTTGCCGAACAGCACGCCGTTGGGATTCAAAATGAACACCTGGCCATTCGCCTTCAGCGCGCCGTCGATCACGGAGCCTTCATTGCCCTTGATCCTGTTGAGCGTGACGGAGGCGGCATTCGGCTGCACGAACGTGACCTTGGCATCCTTGCCGATCGAAAAATTGTTCCACTCGATGGCCGCCTTGCCCGTGGCTTGGGTCACGGTCATGGCCGCCCCGCTTTGTCCGACATGCGCCTGGCCGGCCGTCACCACGGCGCCAGTAGGCAAGGCCGCGGTGGCAAGGTCGGCCGCCTGCGCCACGCCTCCCAGCATGACGCCGGTCAAGACGCTGGCCAGCAGCGTGCCCGTGGTGCCGGAGCGCTTGCCCGCGCTGCCAGCATGTTCTGCCACGACCATGACGGCGTTGCGGCGGCGGTTCCATACGGTACGATGAATGCGATTCATGTGAGGTCCCCATCTGACGTGATGACACCATGGCTTGCCAGGAATTTTCAGCAAAAGCAGCTAACAGCATTATAAAATGCTGCAAGTAAGCAATTTCGACAAATTCTCCCCATCGGGCGTTAACACAACACGCATGCCAAACGACAGCGCCCGCAGCCGCTGCAGGCAAAAAAAAACCACCGGAACCGGTGGTTTTTTTGCTCACAGAACGCGCGAAAAACCGCGACTAGTGACTAGTTACTTGATATTTAGCGGCGCAAACGATTTGACCAGGTCGTCGAGCGCCTTCAATTGCGCCAGGAACGGTTCCAGCTGGTCCAGCGGCAAAGCGCTGGGGCCGTCGCAGCGGGCGTTGTCGGGATCGGGATGGGCTTCCAGGAACAGGCCGGCGATGCCCACGGCCAGGCCGGCGCGGGCCAGGTCCGCCACTTGCTGGCGGCGGCCGCCCGACGCGGCGCCGCCGGGATCGCGCTGCTGCAGCGCGTGCGTGACGTCGAAGATGATCGGCAAGTCGTCACAGGTCTTTTTCATGACGCCAAAGCCCAGCATGTCGACCACCAGGTTGTCGTAGCCGAGGCACGTGCCACGGTCGCACAGGATCAATTGATCGTTGCCCGCTTCCTTGAATTTCTCGACGATATTGGCCATCTGGCCAGGGCTTAAAAATTGCGGCTTCTTGATGTTGATGACTTTGCCCGTTTTCGCCAGGGCCACGACCAGGTCCGTCTGGCGCGCCAGGAAGGCGGGCAGCTGCAGCACGTCGACCACTTCGGCCACCTGCTGCGCCTGCCATGGCTCATGCACGTCGGTAATCACGGGCACGCCGAACGCCGCCTTCACGTCCTGGAAGATGCGCATGCCTTCTTCCAGGCCCGGGCCGCGGTAGGAGTGGATCGATGAACGGTTGGCCTTGTCGAAGCTGGCCTTGAACACATAGGGAATGCCCAGTTTTTGCGTCACGCGCACATATTCTTCGCAGGCGCGCATGGCGAGATCGCGCGATTCGAGCACGTTGATGCCGCCAAACAGCACGAAGCTGCCTGTATTGCTGACGTCGATGCCATGGACTTTCACTGAGGTCATAGGGATTCCATATTAGTTAATTGTTACTACTTGCTTGGAAGAGGCGCAGCCAGCGGCTGGCGCGATAAGGCATCTTACTAGCTGGGGCGGCGCAGATCAAATTTGATCCAGCGCAAGGGCACGGCAAACGGCATGTCGCCAGGCCGCGACGGCCCCGCGAGGGCTGGCGCAAAGTACCTTATAATCACGCTTTATCTCTACACTGATTCAGGAGCACAGATGGCCCGCACGATCCACTGCATCAAACTCAACAAGGAAGCCGAAGGACTGGATTTCCCGCCGTACCCGGGCGAACTGGGCAAGAAGATTTACGAATCCGTGTCGAAGGAAGCGTGGGCTGCCTGGCTCAAGCACCAGACCATGCTGGTCAACGAAAACCGCTTGAACCTGGCCGACGCGCGCGCCCGCAAATACCTGGCCACGCAAATGGAAAAGCATTTCTTCGGCGATGGCGCCGATGCGGCCATGGGTTACGTTCCCCCTACCGAGTAAGTTTAAAACATGCCCGTGACCACGTCACGGGCAGTTTCACCTGCGTTTCACGCCCGCCCCCGCCGTTTCACGGCCATCCCTCCCCGTTTCGTCGCACCCCGCTCGCCGCCCGCGCCGCCCGCTGGCACAGTACGTCCATCGACAATCTCATTCCAAGGCGAACACCATGTTGCAGCACATCTTCAGCCACACTCCCCTGTACGTCTGGGCCATCCTGGGATTTCTCGTGTACCGGGGCGTGCTGGCCAGCCGGGCGCGCGAAGTGAGCTTGCGCAAGCTGTGCATCATTCCCCTGGTCATGCTGGCCCTGTCGCTGAGCGGCGTGCATGGCAGTTTCGGCTTCGATGGCGTGGCGCCGCTCGCCTGGGCAATCGGCGCCCTGGCCGGTGCGGCGCTGGCGTGGACGCTGACCGATGCGCGCAAGATCGTCGCCATTCCCGAACGGGCCAGCGTGCGGCGTCCCGGCAGCTGGCTACCATTGATCCTGATGATGAGTATTTTCTGCATGAAATATGCGGTGGCCGTCACCTTGGCCATTGCCCCGGCCTACGCCCGTGCGCCCGGCTTCATGGTGCCCGTCTGTCTCGCCTACGGTGGCTTCAGCGGCATCTTCCTCGGCGGCTTGCTGCGCACCGTGAGCGTGTACCGCCAGGCGCATATGACAAGCGGCCCGCAAGGGGCCGCCGTGTAAGACAGGTACCAACGCCGGCGAACGCCGGCTATCATCTTAGTAGGCCAGCGTCCGCACGCCTTCCGGCATGCCCAGCAGGCAAACATTGGCGCCGCGCACGGCGAACAGGCCGACGGCGATGACGCCGACGATCTGGTTGATCTGCTGTTCCAGCGCCACCGGATCGGCGATCTGCAAGCCCAGCACATCGATGATTTCGCCACCGTTGTCGGTAATGAAGGCTTCGGTGCTGCCCGCTTTCAGGCGCAAGCGGGGCGTGCCGCCCAGCGCGGCCAGCTGGCGCGAGACGGCGGCGCGTGCCATCGGCACCACTTCCACCGGCAGCGGGAAGGCGCCCAGGGTATCGACCAGCTTGGAGCCGTCGGCGATGCAGACGAACTGCTTCGAGACCGAGGCGACGATCTTTTCACGCGTCAACGCCGCGCCGCCACCCTTGATCATGGCGCCGCTGGCCGTGATTTCATCGGCGCCGTCGATGTAGACGGCGATCGACTCGACATCGTTGAGGTCGAAGACGGCAATGCCATGGCCTGCCAGGCGCGCGGCCGTCGCTTCGGACGACGCGACCGTGCCTTTGATGCGGTGCTTGATCTTGGCCAGTTCATCGATGAAAAAATTGGCGGTGGAACCGGTGCCGACACCGATGATTTCACCGTCGACCACATAATCAATGGCGGCGCGGGCTACGGCTTGCTTCAATTCGTCTTGGGTCATGACATTCAGGCTAAAGTGGGGAATGGCGCTATTTTAACGGATTGCCAGCCCGGCTTGCCGGCCATGATGACCGACGCTGCGACGCGATACAACAGCTAAATGGGAAAACCTTGCCATAGGGCAATTCCGCACTCAATTACTCTCTATGGCCTTTAAAATATGCGAAAATGGAATGATAGTCCGATATGACGTTTCAGGAATAGCACATGAATCACAGTAAACAGGTACTTGTTGTCGATGACAGCCGGGTTTCACGTTTGATGTCGCATCAGTTCATCCTCAGCAAACATGCCGACTGGCAAGTGATTGAGGCGGCGACGGGTGAAGAAGCCCTGGAAAAAGTCAAGACAATCAGCCCTGTGCTGATATTACTGGATGTCAACATGCCCGGCATGGGCGGCGTGGCGGCAGCGGAACAATTGCGCGCGCTGTGTCCGCAAACGCACATCATTCTCGTCACGGCGAATGTACAAAACGCCATCCGCAACCGCGCCAGCGAGCTCGGTGTCGGCTTCATGGAAAAACCGATCACGGAAACCCGCATCCATCAGCTGATCGAATCACTGGGACTGTGAGCATGATCAATCTCTCCGAACTCGAAAACGATGCACTGGTAGAGATATTCAACATCGGGGTGGGCCATGCCGCCGCCGCGATGAGCGAGATCGTCAATGAAGAAGTGACCATGTCGGTGCCGTCGATCACGTTCCTGAACCGTGCCGACGCGGCCGCCCTGCTGGGCAGCAAGAAGGATGGCGAACGCATCTGCGGCGTCAGCCAGCATTACGATGGCGCCTTCGCCACCGAAGCCATCCTGATGTTCCCGGAAGACAAGAGCCTGGAAATCGTGCGCCTGATGGTGGGCGACGCCATGCCGCTGCAGGAACTGACGGAGATGGAACAGGAGGCGATGAGCGAAATCGGCAACATCATCCTGAACTCCTGCGTGGGCACCCTGGCCAACCTGTTCGACAGCGAACTGCATGGCTCGCTGCCCCTGTACCACGTGGGCACCAGCGCGGAAATCCTGTCTTCGTTCGGCGGCCGCGATGACGAAGCCGTCGTGCTGATGCTGCATATCGACTTCGTGCTGTCCAAGCACCAGATCCACGGCTATGTCGCCTTCGTGCTCGACCTGTCCGCCTTGCACGACCTGAAACAGCAGGTCAGCCACTATCTGGCCAAGGTCCTGGGACAGGCGTGACGATCATGCCGGATGCCTTACACCGACTCGCCCTGCTCGAAAGCATACTCGGCGCCGTGAACCTGGGCGCCATCGTGCTCGACGAGCAGCACCGCATCGTGCTGTGGAACCACTGGATGGCACGCCACTCGGCTTGCCGGGCCGACGCCGTGCTGGGCCAGGACTTCTTCGCCGTCTATCCGGACCTGCGGCACAAGCGCATAGCCTCGGCCATCACCCAGGCCCTGCGCGACAATTTCCAGTCGCTATTGTCGCAAACGCTGCACAAGGCGCCGTTCGAGCTCTACACGCACGGCACCAGCGAAGGCCAGGAACGCATGCAGCAGGCGATCGCCGTCACGCCGATCAATCTGCCCGGTTCGCCGCGCCACTGCCTGATCCAGATCAACGACGTCACCATCGCCGTGGGCCGCGAAAAGCTGCTGCGCGAACAGACCATGGTCTTGCGCTCGCAAACGTTTTCCGACGGTTTGACGGGCATTGCCAACCGCCGCCACTTCGACGTGGCGATCGAGAAGGAAATGCGGCGCGCCATGCGCACGGGCAGCCCACTGTCGCTGCTGATGATCGATATTGACCATTTCAAGGATTACAACGACCATTACGGGCACCAGCAGGGCGACGACTGCCTGATCCGCGTGGCAGCCGAACTGGCCGCCATGCTGCAGCGCCCCACCGACCTGCTGGCACGCTATGGCGGCGAGGAATTTGCCGCCATCTTGCCCGACACGGACGCGGCGCAGGCGCTGCGCATGGCCGAGGCGATCCGCGAACGGGCGGCCGGGCTGCGCATTCCGCATGCCAAGACGGACAATGAGGTCAAGCACATCACGGTCAGCATCGGCATCGCCACGCAGCAGCCGCAGCAGCAACTGGCCATCTCCGCCCTGATCGGCGCCGCCGACCGCGCCCTGTACCTGGCCAAGGGCGCCGGGCGCAACCGTGTGATGGTACAGCCATTGTAGGAAATGCAACGCCAGGCGAAGGATTCCAGTAGACATCTTTACGGCGTGTGCGTAGACTCGTAACTGATTGCAGCAACAACAACAAAAATTTATCTTTGGTATCTATCCCTGCGCATGGCCGCCCCATGCGGGACATGGCCAGGAGCGCTTGTGAATCTCGATCCTCCCCTCAGATCCGGCTTGCCGGGTGCCGGCATGGATACGACCATGGTCAACGGCATGCGCCTGCTGCTGTCGAGCGCTACCTTGCTGACCCTGTTCATCGATCCCGAAAGCGCCGGCAAACTGAGCAAGATCACCTGGCTGATCTTTTCCGCGTATACCCTGCACAGCCTGCTGCTGTATGTGCTGGCCGTCCTGGGCCTGAGCTTGCCGGAAGATATTCTGCTCTACTGGCTGGACGTGGCCTGGTATGCGCTGATCGTGTTTTCCACCAGCAGCCACAACAATCTGTTTTTCCTGTTTTTCTTCTTTGCCATCCTGACGTCGTCGTTCCAGCGCGGCTTCGAAGAAGGCGCGCGCGTCACCCTGGCTTCGGCCGGTCTGTTCGCCGCCACCGCCATGTTTGGCGAAACGGATGCGGAACTGTCGCGCCTGCTGCTGCGCACCACTTTCCTGCTGGCGCTCGGCTACATGATCGCCTACTGGGGCGGCTCGGCCATCACGCAGCGCAGCCACCTGGCGCTGCTGCGCGATGTCA
The DNA here is from genome assembly GCF_002813325.1 of Janthinobacterium sp. 64. NCBI lineage: Bacteria > Pseudomonadati > Pseudomonadota > Betaproteobacteria > Burkholderiales > Oxalobacteraceae > Janthinobacterium > Janthinobacterium sp. 64. Next base: position 2,367,003 of record NZ_PHUG01000001.1, read on the forward strand.
GCCAGCTGTCCAATCCGCGCTTCGGCGTCGACCAGACCATCATCTCGGTGCTGGAAAAAACCCGCAGTTATTTCAACGGCCGCAGTTGCCTGCTGGTCATGCAGGACAAGGGCACGCGCGTCTGGTCGCTGCGCAGCGTGCTGCATACGGCAACGGGCATCGTGCACACCAGCTCGCTCCTCAGCGACGACGCGGCCAGTCCCCTGCTCGCTTTCGCGCACGATAAAATCGCACTGTACAACCAGCCCGCCGGGCGCTGGCTGCCGTGGACAGGCGGCGCGCGCATGCTCGACCCCCACAGCGGGCGCTGGCTGCGCCATGACGACGCGGCAGGCGCCCGCCTGGCCGAACTGCTCGAAGCGCACGCCTTCATCAGCGCGCCACTGCCCTTGCGCAATGGCAAGGGCCGCATCTTTGTCGTCTCCGCCACCAGCATGAGCAAGACGGACGCCCTGTTTCTCAGCCATATCGGCGCGCAGGCGTTTCCCGTCATTGAAAACATCGATCTGCTCGACCGCCTGGCATCGCAGGCGGCCTCGCGCGAGCGCGAAAAGATCGCGCGCGACCTGCACGACACGGCCGTGCAACCGTATATCGGCTTGCGCCACGGCCTGGCCGCGCTGCGCAATGAAGCCACGCCGGGCAACCCGCTGCTGCCCGAACTGGAAAAGCTGATCCTCATGTCCGGCCAGGTGATCACCGACCTGCGCAGCTACGCGCGCACGTTCAAGAACGGCCAGGTGCAAAGCGAGCCGGAACTGCTGGTCGCGCTGCGCCGCCAGGCCATGCAGATCCGCGAATTCTATGGCATCGACATCGCCCTGCATATCGAAGGCGACCTGCACATCAACGACCGCCTGGCGGCCGAGGTGTTCCAGATCGTCAACGAGGGCATGAGCAATATCCGCAAGCACACGTCGGCGCGCCACGGCGCCGTCAAGCTCACTTGCGTGCAAGGCGCGCTGCACATCAGCATCGACAACGAGTGCGCCGCCGCGCACGTACCCGATTTCCTGCCCGACTCGCTGGCCGAGCGCGCCGCTGCCCTCGGTGGCACGGCACGCGTCACGCACAGCATGCTGGGCAACACCTCCGTGCAGATCGAGATCCCCATATGAATGACTTACGCCCCATGCCACCGGCCAGCCATGTCATCAGCGTCATGCTGGTGGACGATCACAAAACGATGCTGTGGGGCCTGGAACGGCTGATCGGCGGCGAGCACTCGGGCATGCGCGTGGTCGCCACGGCGTCCGACAGCAGCGAGGCACTGGAGCAGGCGAAGGCGCTGCAACCGGATGTGATCGTGCTGGACCTGGACCTGGGCGGCATCAGCTCGCTGGCCATCCTGCCCGCGCTGGCGCAGTGCGGCAGCACGCGCGTGCTGGTGCTGACGGCCAGCCACGACCAGGCCATCCTCGACCAGACGGTACTGAAAGGCGCGCGCGGCATCGTCAGCAAGGACGCGCCGGCGGAAGTCGTGCTCAAGGCCATCGAAAAGGTGTACCACGGCGAACTGTGGCTGGAACACGCGATACTGGGACGCATGCTGACGCAGCTGACCCAGCCCGGCGGCGGCTCGGCGCAAGCCATCGCCGTCGCCAGCCTGACCCTCAAGGAAAGAAAGATCATCGCCGCGCTGGTACACGGCAGCGGCACGCCGGCCAAGCTGCTGGCGGACCAGCTGTGCATCTCTGAGCACACCTTGCGCAATCACCTGACGTCGGTCTACCGCAAGCTGGGCGTGTACAACCGCCTGGAACTGTACGCCTACGCCACCAAGCACCAGCTGGGCGAATTGCCGCCCGGTGCCTGACCCTGCCGCAGTACCACGTGGCGGCCATCTGGCCGCACACCTCCTCACACCCCCCTTCCTGCAAGCACGCCAGTGCGTCCATTGGCCAGCCCGGCCATGCCCCTCCTGCGCATCAAACTCGACCATGACAATTGTCACGAAAAAAACGAGCAGTTCCTCCTCGCAATAAAAGGATGTTCTTCTGATGTAGATCAAGCTGCCGACTTCTATAGTGGTTTTACCGGAGTGCAAATCACCGCGCTGCCCACCACGACACGGAGCACAACATGCGCCTTGACAAGTTTCTTCCGACAGCCCTGATCACCTATTTGCAGGGCAAGGAAAAAGCTGCGTTCTACCGCTATGCACTGGTGGCGGCGCTCATGGCGGTGGTGTGCATCATCGGACTGCTGGCACTGGGCGAAAGCCCATGAGAACGCCAGGTCGTAGCAGCAGGAAGCAACACTGTCATCCCGTTTTACCCACCGCCGTACCTTAACCACCACCAGGAGTTGTCATGAACATCATCAAAAACTTTATCCGCGAAGAAGATGGCGTCACTGCAATCGAGTACGGCCTGATCGCGGCCCTGATTGCCGTGGTGATCATCGCCGCCGTCACCATCGTCGGCACGCAGCTGAGAGCAACCTTCAACAGCATCGGCACCTCGCTCAAGACGGCAAACGCTTGACCGCATGCAAACCGGGCCGGCCCCAGCGCCAGCCCGGTGACAGCGCTTCAACTTTTCCACCAGGTTCACACTGCTTAAGTATTCCGAGGCCATCGTGAAATCTCTCTTCGCCCGTTTCTCCGACGAGTCGGCCGTCACAGCGATCGAATACGCGCTGCTGGCGGGCCTGATAGCGGCAGTGCTGGTGATCACGATCACCTTGCTCGGCGACCAGGTCCGGCTGCTGTTTGTCTACGTCAAGGACCAGGTGGTCCTGGCCCTGTCATGAATACCCTGCGCGCCTCGCTGCGCACCCATCGCGCCCTGCTGCTGATCGTGCTGCTGTACGCCGCCGCAGCCATGCTGCTGGCCGGCAGCCTGCCCAGCCCATCGGACATCGTCACCGTGCTGGCCGGTTTCCTCATGGCCATCCTCACGGGCCCCATCTTCATCCTGTGCGGCTACACCATCCACGTCATGGTGATGCAACGCCCGCACCGCCTGTGCCACTACCTGTACCACGATCTGCGCCGCTACCTGAGCAAGGAGCGCCTGCTGCACGCGCTGCCGGCCATGCTGCTGATCCCCGTCTTCGCCTGCAGCTTCACCGTCTTCAAGGCCGCCATCCCGCGCCTGCACCCCTACACCTGGGATACCACCCTGTCCGCCTGGGACACCGCGCTGCATGGCGACATGGCGCCATGGGAACGGCTGCAGCCGCTGCTGGGCCACCCGCTCGTCACGGGCCTGCTCAACTTCAGCTACCATTTCTGGTTCTTCCTGTTTTACGCCATCCTGTACTGGCTCATCCTCGACACGCGCCGCCCGCTGCTGCGCATGCAGTTCCTGCTCAGCTTTGCGCTGACCTGGATCGCCCTGGGCAGTGTCATGGCCGTGCTGTTTGCCTCGGTCGGCCCCTGCTACTACGGCCACTTTCACGGCAGCGATCCGTATGCGCCGCTGATCGCCTACCTGCATGAGGCCAACGGGCACGTTCCCGTCTGGGCCTTGCAGGTGCAGGACATGCTGTGGCAAGGCTATCAAAGCAAGGGCGCGCACGGCGAACTGGGCATCTCCGCCATGCCCAGCATGCATGTGGCCACGGCCGTGCTGATGGCGATCATGGGCTGGAAAGTGAGCCGCGCCGCAGGCATCTCGCTGACCGCCTTCGCCGTGCTGATCCTGCTCGGCTCCATCCACCTGGGCTGGCACTATGCGCTCGACGGCTACGTCGGCGCGGCCGGCGCGGCGCTGGTATGGCGCCTGGTGGGACGGCTGCTGGGCCGCCAGGCCGCGGCCCCCAGCATGCACATGGCCACGGTGCCCTGCATCGGCAAGGAAGGACTGACATCATGAACGCCCACCTGCCCATGCTGCTGTGCCTGGCCGTGCTGGCCACGCTGCTCGCCGCCGCGCTATGGCACGACCTGCGCACGCGCCGCATCCCGAACCGGCTGGTGCTGTGGGGCACCCTGGCGGGACTGGTCCTCAACAGCGTCGTGCCATCGGGCGCCGGCCTGTTCGACACCGCCTTCGGCGGCCTGGGACTGCCGCAGGCGCTGGCCGGTGCCGCCGCCGGACTGGCCCTGCTGCTGCCCATGTATCTGCTGCGCGCCCTGGGCGCGGGCGACGTCAAGCTGATGGCCATGTGCGGCGCCTTCCTGGGCGCGGATGCCGTGCTCGAGGCGGTCCTGCTGACTTTCCTGTGCGGCGGCGTGCTGGCGCTGGCCGCCGCGCTGGCAGGGCGCCGCCTGCGCCTGGTGTTGCGCAATACCTGGCACATGATGCTGGGCGCGCTGCTGCACAGCCTTGCCGGCGGTGCCGCCACGATCGCCGAACCGCCACCGGCCACCGGCAAGCTGGCCTACGCCTTCGCCATCGCCAGCGGCACCGGCTTGCAAGTGTTCCTGCATTCCACCCACCTGTGGAGCCTGCGCTGAAACGCGCCACGCCACCTGTCAGCCACCCTAGGACACGACCATGGACACCATCGCCACGCTCTGCCACTCGCGCCACGCCAGCCTGCTCACCAGCATCACCATGGCCGGCCTGTGGGTATTCTTTGCCAGCGCGCACGTGGTCGGCTTCCTGCACAGCGGCGACTGGAGCTATCTGCTGTTCTGCGCCGCCGAAACCCTGGCCGCCCTGTTCTTCATCGTGCGCTCGGCACCCGTCAGCGTCTCCACCGATGCGGGCGACTGGCTGCTGGCCATCGGCGCCACCTTTTCCCCGTTCCTCCTCTCGCCTGCCGACATGGCCATCTGGCCCGGCGCGCGCTACCTGCTGGCCATCGGCAGCCTGCTGCAGATCGCCGGCCTGCTGTCGCTGAACCGCAGCTTCGGCCTGGTGGCGGCGCAGCGCGAAATCAAGACGGGCGGCGCCTACCGCGTGATACGCCATCCGCTGTATGCCAGCTACCTGATTTCCATGAGCGGCTACCTGCTGTCCAACACCTCGCCCGCCAACGCCGTCATCTATGTCGCGACGATGAGCATGATGGTGATGCGCCTGCTGCGCGAAGAGCGCTTTCTGTCCACCGACGTGCGCTATCGCGTCTACATGCGGCAGGTGAAGTACCGCCTGCTGCCCTTCATCTTCTGACATCCGGCCACCCGAGCGAGGAGTACCCATCATGCCTGACACCTATCCAGAACGCAGCGACGGCGGCGGCATCGAGCCGGCCGCCAGGCGCGCGCCACGCACGGTCGAGGAAACGGGATTGCCCTTCCTGTTCCTGGTCGAACTGCTGGTCAAGATACTCTTCCTGCGCGGCCAGATCGGCCTGCCCGCCCTGTCGACGCACGTCAAGCTGGGCGCCGGCGTGCTCGAACCGCTGCTCACTTTCATGCGCGCCGAAAAACTGTGCGAAGCGCGCCGCAACGGCGGCAGCGGCACCGATGCCGACCTGTATTACCTGCTGGGCGACCAGGGCCGCCTGCGCGCCGCCGAGTACATGCGCCGCAATGCCTACAGCGGTCCCGCCCCCGTCACCCTGGCCGACTACAGCAACCAGGTGCTGGCGCAAAGCGTGGCGGACATGCACGTCACGCGCGACGACGTGCAGCGCGAATTTCGCGACGTGGTGGCCAGTTCGGCCGTGCTCGACCAGCTGGGCGCGGCGATGAATTCCGGGCGCGCGCTGTTCTTCCACGGCCCCGCCGGCAGCGGCAAGAGCTACCTGGCCGAGCGCCTGAACGGCCTGCTCAGCGGCGCCATCGCCCTGCCCCATGCGGTGATGGTCGACGGCGAAGTGCTGCCCTTCCTCGACCCCATGCTGCACACCGTATCGCGCGGCGGTTCCGTGCCGCCCGACCCGCGCTGGGTGCGCGCCGAGCGCCCCGCCGTGCTGACGGGCGGCGAGCTGACGCTCGACATGCTGGACCTGCAATTCGACCAGGGCACCCGCTTGTACCAGGCGCCGCCGCACCTGAAGGCCAACAACGGCATCTTCATCATCGACGACCTGGGGCGCCAGCGCTGCTCGCCCGTGGAACTGATGAACCGCTGGATCGTGCCGATGGCGCGCCACATCGATTACCTGTCGCTACACACGGGCTACAAGTTCCCCGTGCCCTTCGACGTCATCGTCGTGTTCTCGTCGAACCTGGCGCCGCAGCACCTGGCCGACGACTCCTTCCTGCGCCGCATCGGCTACAAGATCCACGTGGGTCCTTTGAGCGCCTACCACTACCTGGCCGTGTTCCGCAGCACCTGCGCGCAGCTGGGCATCAATTTCGATGAAGCCTCGTACAGCTACCTGCTGCACCTGCACAGCCAGTACGGCCGGCCCCTGCTGGCCTGCTATCCGCGCGACATCCTGGCGCAGATCTGCGACCAGGCGCGCTATGAAGACCACGCCGCGCAGCTGTCGCCGGAAGGGCTGCTGTGGGCATGGAAAAACTATTTCGGCAGCGATGACGACCTTGCAAGCACACACACCGGACCGGCAGCGGTCCAGCACAAAGGGGAAGCAAAATGAGAAACGCACGCGCTCTGACGATGATGGCCATTGCGGTCATCCTGGCGTTCGCCGCGGTCATCGTGGCCGCGCGCTGGATCAATGCCCAAGCCTCGGGCAACATCAACAAGGTGGCCGTGGCCCAGGTCGACATCAGCCTGGGCGCGCGCCTCACGCCCGACATGGTGCGCATGGTGGACTGGCCATCGAACGCGCTGCCACCGGGCGCCATCAACGATCCGAAACTGCTGGACACGCGCGTCACGCGCACCAGCATCCAGCACGGCGAACCGATCATGGAAGGCAAGCTGGCGCCTCCCGGCACGCAAGGCGGCCTGTCGGCCGTCGTCGCCGAAGGCAAGCGCGCCATGACCGTGCGCGTCAACGATGTGGTGGGCGTGGCCGGCTTCGCCCTGCCCGGCAACTTCGTCGACATCCTCGTCAATACCCAGGGCGAAGGGGCGCGCAAGACACCGGACCGCGATCCGAACATTTCCAAGATCGTGCTCGAACGCATCCTCGTGCTGGCCATCGCCCAGGAATCGAGCCGCGACGACACCAAGCCCAAGGTGGTCAACGCCGTGACCCTGGAGCTGACGCCGGAGCAGGCGGAAAAACTCGACCTGGCACGCAGCGTGGGCACCCTGTCGCTGGTGCTGCGCAACCAGGTCGAGGACAAGCCCGTCAACACGGAAGGCGCCACCAAATCCAGTTTGCTCGATGAAAAAGTCGCCGTTGCCGCCCCCGCCGCCATGGTGCAAGCCAAGCCGCTGCCCCGCCGCCGTCCTGCCGCCGCACCGGCGCCACAGGCCGGCCCCCGCGTCGATGTCATCAAGGGGCTGGAACGCAGCTCCCAACAATTCTAACCTGCACCAGAGGAGCCACGCCATGAGTACATATCGCACAGCAAGCGGCATCCGGGGTCTGCACCTGGCGCTTGCCATCGCCGCCATCGGCGCCCTGGCGCCGCGGGCGCACGCCGAGCCAGCCGCCGCCGCCACCGCCGTTGCCGCCGACACGGGCGCGGCCCGCGGCAGCCGCGCCGCCACCCGTCCCAAGTCCACGCCGCCGCAAAGCGAATCGCGTGCCGGGCGCACCGAGATGGCGCCGCAAATGAGCCTGGCCGAAGGCAAGTCGACCCTGATGCGCCTGCCGTTTTCCGCCAGCCGCATGTCCGTCGGCGATCCGCGCATCGCCGACGTCATCCTGCTCAACCCCAGCGAGGTGTACCTGCTGGGGCGCTCCGTCGGCACCACCAACCTGATCCTGTGGAACAAGAACAATGACGCCACCATCATCGACCTGGCCGTCGGCATCGACAGCAGCAGCCTGCAGGCCCGCATGGCCGAACTGCTGCCGAACGAAAAGATCCACGTCACGGTGGCGGGCGACACCCTGATCCTGTCGGGCATGGTCAGCGACGTCGTCAAGGCCGACCAGGCCCTGTCGCTGGCCAACGCCTACGTGCAGCGCAGCAGCCGCAGCGGCGGCGCCACCTCCGGCGCGGCACCAGCGGCCGGCGCCGCCGCGCCCGCCCCCGCCGCCACACCCGATGCATCCATGCCGCGCGTGATCAACCTGCTGTCGATCGCCGCGCCGCAGCAGGTGATGCTGGAAGTGAAGGTGGCCGAAGTGTCGAAGGTGCTGGTGGACCAGCTGGGCGCCAGCCTGGGCATCAACAAGACCATCGGCAGCTGGTCGTATTCGCTGCTGTCCAGCCTGCTCAGCAACAATCCCAGCGGCTTGAGCGGCGCCAGCAAGAACAACTTCTTCAACCTCGACGCGCAAAAACGCGATGGCCTGATCAAGGTGCTGGCCGAACCGAACATCATGGCCATCAGCGGCCAGGAGGCCAGCTTCCTGGCCGGCGGAAAAATCTTCATCCCCGTCAGCCAGACCAATAATAACGGCGTGCCCACGATCACCCTGGAAGAGAAGGAATTCGGCGTGGCCGTGAAATTCACGCCCACCGTGCTCGAAGGGGGACGCATCAACCTGAAGGTGGCGCCGGAAGTGTCGGACCTGAACAAGGACGGCATCGGCATCACCGCCACCGGCATCTCGGCCACCGCCATCCTGCCCTCGTTTACGACGCGGCGCGCCACCACCACGGTGCAGCTGTTCGACGGCCAGAGCTTCGCCATCGGCGGCTTGATCAAGAACAATGTGACCAGCAATATCAAGGCCTTGCCAGGCCTCGGTGAAGTGCCCGTGCTGGGCGCCCTGTTCCGCAGCACGGACTTCCAGACGGACCGCTCGGAACTGGTCTTCATCATCACGCCGCACCTGGTCAAGCCGCTGCCGCCCGACTACAAGCTGCCCACCGACGGCTACATCCAGCCCACGCGCGGCGACATGTTCATGCAGGGAAAAATGGAAGGTACTGCGCCCGCCGCCGCCCCCATGCAGCCGCAAGCAGCCGCGCCCCAGCCTGCCGCCGGCTTCGACCTCAAATAGGAGAACACCATGAAAACCGCACATTGCCTGCCTTGCGCCGCCCTGATATGCCTGCTGGCCGGCTGCGCCGCCACCACCACGCCCGTGCTCGATTCGCACTTCGGCGAATCGGTGGCCCTGCTCAAGTCGCAGCAGATCATGTATCCGGACGCTTACCGCAACATGGACCCCGTCAGCGGCATCGATGGGAAGTCAGGGGCCAGCGCCTACCAGCGCTACCAGAAATCGTTCGCGGCGCCGGAACCGCAACCGAATGTCTTCACCATCGGCGTGGGCGGGCGCCAGTAGGCGCCGGTCCCGCGATGCACTTCCCCCAGGCCACCAGGAGACGCCCATGAACACCGCATTTCGCAGGCACGACAGGCAACACGGCGCGATCGCCATCGTGCTGGGACTGACCCTGGTGGTGCTGTTTGCCATGGGCGGTCTGGTGCTGGACCTGGGCCACCTGTACATCGCCAAGACGGAACTGCAGAACGGCGCCGACAGCGCCGCCCTGGCAGGCGCCGTGGAACTGAACCAAAGCGCCGCCGGCATCGACAACGCGCAGGCCAAGGCCATCGCCATCGCGCAAAAGAACCGCTACGACTTTTCCACCGCGCTGACCATCACGTCCGCCAACATCAGCTTCGGCCCCAGCCCGGACGGCCCCTGGTCATCCGGCGCCAGCGCCCGCACCAGCCCGGACGGACAGACCTTCATCCGCATCGACACGGGCAGCAAGACCTTCGCCACCTACCTGATGGGCATCGCCGGCATCGCCAGCACCAGCACCTCGGGCGTAGCCGTGGCGGGCCGCTTCGTCAACGACGTCACGCCGATCGGCGTGTGCGCCGTCGATCCGGCCAACAAGACGGCGCAATACACGTATCCGGCCGCGCCGGCCGGCAGCGGCCTGACGGAGCTGGTCGAATTCGGCTTTCGCCGCGGCGTCACCTACAATCTGTTCGGCCTCAATCCGCTGGGCGGACCGTCCGATCCCTATCTGATCAACCCTGTCGACGCCCCGCCCGGCAGCTGCAGCGCCTCGCATTCGAGCGCCGCCTCCACCGCGCCATTCATGTGCACGGGCAGCAGCGCCGTCATCACCAGCGGTACGGGCCAGGTCTACACGAACACGGGCTTGACGGCGTCGCTGGCCGCCTCGCTCAATTCACGCTTCGACGATTACGGCGGGCCGTCCGTGTGCGATCCCGTGACGGCGCCGCCCGACACCAACATCAAGGAATATCCGTGCGTGGGCGCCGCGTCGCCCTGCGCCGCCGCTGCCGCCAACTCGCCGCCCACCGGCTGGATGCAACCAGGCGCCAGCACCTTGCCCAGCCAGCAGTCGGTCAGCCTGGCCGGCAACAAGCCGAATTACCAGTTACCGTCGGCCGGCTCGGTGCCTGTGCCCTCGGCCACGTTCGCCCAGTTCGCCGGCTACGGCGTGCTGTGGTCTTACGGCCCCGCCTACCAAAGCAATGGCGCCAGCCCGGCCAAGGCGGGCGCGGCGTACAGCGTCGCAGACGGCAACGCCAACCCTCTGTACAGCACGGCCAAGGCGAATTACTTCGACGCGGCCAGCTACCCCGTCAGCGCTGGCGCCTCCTTCCCCGTCGGCACGCCGCCTGCGCCCTACAACCAGACCAGCGGCCCCACGTTCCAGGCGCCGTCGGTGGCCCATCCGGGCCAGCGCAACCGGCGCATCCTCAACGTGGTGCTGGTCGATTGCCGCACGGCGCCCGTCGGGCCGGCCTCGTGCGGCACCATGAATGCGGTGGGCATCGGCAAATTCTTCATGACGATGAAGGCCGATTTCAGCGGCGGCACCAAGCGCCTCGACGTCGAGTTCGCGGGCCTGATCGAGCCCGTGCCGAATTCCGAAATCAAACTCTACAAGTGAGGCGGCCATGCGCATCCACCATTCCTCCCTCAGCCAGCGCGGCGGCGCCGCCGTCGAATTCGGCATCGTGCTGGCCCTGCTGGTGACCCTGCTGGCCGGCATCTTCGGCTTCGGCCGCGCCTTCTGGTACTACGATGCGCTGGCCAAGGCGACGCGCGACGCGGCGCGCAACATGTCCGTCAAGGCCAAGGCCGGCATCGCCTCGCAAGGCGTGCCGGCGGCCAGACAGACGGTGGTCGATGCGGCCACCAGCGCCGGCATCGGCGGCTTCACCACGGCCAACGTGACGGTCACCTGCCTGGACGCGGCGTTCAACGACAGCAGCTGCACCGATGGCACGGCGCCGGGCGGCATCCGCGTCGAAGTCGTCAACTACACGCTGTCGGTGGGCCAGTACCTGCCCTTCGTGATCGGCGCGGCCAGCACCTATGCCACGCCGCTCTCGCCGCGCACCACCATGCGCTACATGCTGTAAGGAGAACGCCATGCGCCACCGCCATCCACTTGCCCTCCGAACTGGCCGCCAGCGCGGCGCCGCCGCCGTCGAATTCGCCCTGGTGGCGCTGCTGTTTTTCACGCTGCTGTTCGGCATCCTCGAATTTGGCCGCATGCTGTACCTGTACAACACGGTGCAGGAAGTGAGCCGCCGCGCCGCGCGCGAAGCGGTGGTGCGCTGGATCGACCAGACCGACGCCGTCAAAACGCTGGCCCTGTTCGGCGGCACGGCCCTGCCGGCCGCGCCGGAACTGACGGCCGCCAACATCACCATCCGCTACCTGAACAAGAGCGGCGCCGAAGTGACCTTGCCGCCGACGGACCCGGGCGACAACCTGTCGGCCTGCGGCGACAACACGCGCACGGCCAGCTGCATCGACAGCGTGCGCGTGTCGATCGACAACGTCAGCTATGCGCCGATGGTCAGCCTGTTCGGTTTTCTCAATATCGCCGTGCCCGCCTCGGTGGTGGTCATGCACGCCGAAAGCCTGGGCTTCCAGATCAACTGAACGCCTTTACCGAACGCCTTTACCAGGGAGTGCCACGTGAACATCGTCATCGTCTCGAAGAATGAAGCCCAGCTCAAGCGGCTCACGCGCCTGCTGCGCGAACGCAGCGCGGCCGACCGCGTCGCGCTGCTGGCGAGCATACCCGATGTATTCGACAACGGCGTCACGCCGGACTTGCTGCTGCTGGAACAGGAGCAGACGGGCGAGGCGGAGCTGACACAGCTCGAGCTGCTGGGCGGACGCCATCCGAGCCTGGCCATCATCGTGCAATGTCCGCAGCAAAGTCCGCAATTCCTGCTGCGCTCGATGCGCGCCGGCGTGCGCGAAGTGCTGCAGCCGGACGATGATGCAGCGCTGTGCGCCGCCTTGCGCCGCATCGAGGACAAGCTGCAGAAACAGGTCACGCGCAAGGGCCAGGTGCTGGCCTTCGTCTCGTGCAAGGGCGGCAGCGGCGCCACCTTCATCGCCGCCAACCTCGGCTACGCGCTGGCCGCCGGCGAGCAGCGCAAGGTGGCGCTGTTCGACCTGAACCTGCAGTTCGGCGACGCCGCCCTGTTCGTCTCGGACCACAAGCCGGCCGCCACCCTGTCGCAGCTGTCGCAGCAGATCGTGCGCCTCGACGCTTCGCTGCTGGCCGCCAGCATGATCCAGATCACGCCCGCCTACAGCGTGCTGGCCGCCGCCGACGATCCGGCCCATGCGGCCGACATCGAAGCCGAACATATCGACCGTTTGCTGACCCTGGCGCGCAGCCAGTACGACTACATCCTGCTCGACGTGGGACGCGGCCTCGATCCCGTCAGCGTGCGCGCGCTGGACCGGGCCGACCTGATCTTCCCCGTGCTGCAGGCAACCTTGCCGTACGTGCGCGACGGCAAGCGCCTGCTCGACGTGTTCCGTGGCCTCGGCTACCGCGAAGACAAGATCCGCCTGATCCTGAACCGCTATGCCAGCAGCGACAGCATCCGCGTGGCCGACCTGGAAGCGGCGTATGGCAAGCGCGTCTACAAGTCCATCCCCAACCACTACGAAGCGGTGGCGGCCTCCGTCAGCCAGGGCGTGCCCATCCTCAAGCTGGCGCCGCACAACCCCGTCTCGCGCGCGCTGCAGGAACTGGCCGCCAGCCTGGCCGGAGAAACCCCGCCCGCCGCGCAAGGCTGGGTTGCGCGGCTGCTGGCGCGCGCCTGATTCCCTACAGCGCGCCTGATTCCCTACAGCGCGCTTGATTCCCTACATTGACCGGAGACCGACCATGACTGCCGAAAAACTCACCCTGCGGGACCGCCTGGGCTACGCCCAGGATGACGCCAGCCTGAATGACGATGCCGCGCACCAGGGCGCAGCCAGCCAGAGCTACCAGCAACTCAAGCACCGCACCCACCAGGCGCTGCTCGACAGGGTCGACCTGGAAGGCATGCAGCGCCTGTCGCGCGAGCAGATCCGCGAAGAGCTGAAGATCCTCGTCAGCGACGTGCTCACGCAAGACAATGTGGTGATCAACGAGCTGGAACGGCGCTCGCTGATCCGCGACATCCAGGACGAGGTACTGGGCTTCGGCCCGCTCGAACCGCTGCTGGCCGATCCCGGCGTGTCCGATATCCTCGTCAACACCTACCGCCAGGTGTATGTCGAGCGCCATGGCCGCCTGGAGCTGAGCGACGTCTGCTTCACCGACGACGCGCATTTGATGAAGATCATCGACAAGATCGTCTCGCGCGTGGGCCGGCGCATCGATGAATCGAGCCCGATGGTCGATGCGCGCCTGCCCGACGGTTCGCGCGTCAACGCCATCATCCCGCCGCTGGCCATCGACGGCCCCGTGATGTCGATCCGCCGCTTCTCGGCCCAGCCCCTGCGCTTGGCCGACCTGATGCTCAAGCACAGCCTGACGGAGGAAATGAGCACCACCCTGCAGGCGCTGGGCAAGGCCAAGGTCAACATCCTGATCTCGGGCGGCACGGGCAGCGGCAAGACCACCATGCTCAATGCGATTTCCGGCTTCATCAGCACGGCCGAACGCATCGTCACCATCGAAGACGCGGCCGAACTGCAGATGCAGCAGCCGCACGTGGTGCGCCTGGAAACACGGCCCGCGAACATCGAGGGCAAGGGCGAAGTGACGCAAAGGGCGCTGGTGCGCAACGCGCTGCGCATGCGCCCCGACCGCATCATCCTGGGCGAAGTGCGCGGCGCCGAGGCGCTCGACATGCTGGGTGCCATGAACACGGGCCATGAAGGCTCGATGGCCACCATCCACGCGAACACCCCGCGCGACGCGCTGACGCGGCTGGAAAACATGATCAGCATGGCCTCGGCGGGCCTGCCCATGAAAGCCATGCGCCAGCAGATCAGTTCGGCCATCAGCGTGGTGGTGCAGGTGGCGCGCCTGACGGACGGCAAGCGCAAGATCATCTCGATCCAGGAAATCACGGGCATGGAAGGCGAGATGATCACCATGCAGGAAATCTTCACCTTCCGCCAGACGGGCATCGGCGAGGATGGCACGGTGCAGGGGCATTTCCATGCCAGCGGCGTGCGGCCGCATTTCCTGGAACGCCTGCGCGCCTTCGGCATCAGCCTGCCGGAAACCCTGTTCGATCCCGCCCGCCAGTACCATTAAGGGGAGCATCATGGACTATCTCTATTACGTATTCGCCATCCTCACCTTCATCGCCGTGGTGCTGCTGATCGAGGGTCTGTACCTGGCGTGGAACACCTCGCGCGGGCCGGAAGCGGAAAGGGTGGCGCGCCGCCTGCGCATCATGTCGGCCGGCGCGCATGGCGACGCGGGCAGTTCGATGATCAAGAAGCGCCTGCTGAGCGACACCCCGGCCCTGCAGCGCGTGCTGCTCAGCGTGCCCCGCGTGCATGCGCTCGACCGCCTGCTGGAACAGTCGGGCCTGAGCTGGAGCGTGGCCAGCTTCGCCGGCGTGATGCTGGCCTCGGCTGGCGCCGCGTTTTTGCTGCTGAGCTACTTCAGCGTGCCGTGGCTGCTGCGCCTGCCGCTGGTGGCCGGCGCGGCCCTGCTGCCGCTGCTGCTGGTCTTGCGCGCCAAGGCCAAGCGCCTGCAGCGCATCGAACAGCAATTGCCCGATGCGCTCGACCTGATGGCGCGCGCCCTGCGCGCCGGCCACGCCTTCCCCACCGCCCTGAAAATGGTCGGCGATGAAATGAATGCGCCGCTGGCCGTGGAGTTTCGCGTCACCTTCGACGAAGTCAATTTCGGCATCGCCATGCCCGACGCCCTGATGAACCTGGCCACGCGCGTGCCCAGCACGGACTTGCGCTACTTCGTCATCGCCGTGCTGATCCAGCGTGAAACGGGCGGCAACCTGGCCGAACTGCTCGACAGCATCAGCCGCATCATCCGCGAGCGCATCAAGCTGCTGGGACAGGTGCGCGTGCTGTCGGCCGAAGGCCGGCTGTCGGCCTGGATCCTGTCGCTGCTGCCCTTCGGCGCGGCAGCCATGATCCACCTGACCAACCCGCAATTCCTGGAAATGCTGTTCGTCGACCCGGGCGGACGCAAGATGCTCGTCGGCGCCCTGGTGATGATGGTGTTCGGCGTCCTGGTCATGCGCAGCATCATCCGCATCCGCGTCTGAGCCCGCAAGGAGAACCCTCATGAATCCCGTCCATTACGCTTTTCTCGCCCTGCTCTTCATCGCCGTCTTCGGCACCGTGCTGGTGGCCATGCGCAGCTTCGCCCCCGACCCCTTGCGCCAGCGCATGGACAACGCCACCGGCAAGAGCGCGGCAGCGCCTGACACCGCCTCCGCGCCCAGCCCCTGGCTGGCGCGCGTGGTGCGCCTGAGCGGCCCGCTGGCCAAACTGTCGCTGCCCGACCAAGGCTGGGAAGGCTCCGTGATGCGCCGGCGCTTCATGAATGCCGGCCTGCGCCAGGCGTCGGCGCCCATCCTGTTCTTTTCCGCCAAGACCATGCTGGCCATCGGCCTGCCCCTGCTGCTGTTCCTGGGACTGAGCGCCTCGGGCAGCCAGATGGCGGGCAAGGCTCTCCTGTTCTGGCTGCTGATCGTGGCCGCCATCGGCTACTACCTGCCCAATATCGTGCTGGCGCAAATGATCAAGCGGCGCCAGCGCGACATCTTCGAGAGCTTTCCCGATGCGCTGGACTTGATGACGGTGTGCGTGGAAGCGGGCCTGGCCATGGATGCGGCGCTGGCCAGGGTGGCGGCCGAGATCGCCCTGAAAAGCACCGTGCTGGCCGAGGAATTGCACCTGGTGATGCTGGAACTGCGCGCCGGCAACACCAAGGAGCGGGCCCTGCGCAACCTGGCCCTGCGCACAGGGGTCGAGGATGTCGATGCGCTGGTGGCCATGCTGATCCAGGCCGAGCGCTTCGGCACCAGCATCGCCGCCTCGCTGCGCGTGCAGTCGGATCAGCTGCGCACCAAGCGCCGCCAGCTGGCCGAGGAAGAGGCGGCGAAGATCGCCCTCAAGCTGCTGTTCCCGCTGATCTTTTTCATCTTCCCTTCGCTGCTGGTCGTCCTGATGGGACCAGCCTTCCTGCAAATCTACCGCGTGCTCCTGCCCAGCATGGGCGGCGGCAACTGACCGGAGAAGCGCCATGTCACAGCACACCACCCTGATGTTCATGCTCGCCTGCGCCGGCCTGCTGCCCGCCTGCGGCCACCTGCCCGGCCCGGCCAGCCAGGGCAGCCAAGGCAACCATGTTGCGCCGCCCCAGGCGCGCATCGATGACAGCCCCGCCACCCGCAGCGCCGCGTACTGCAAGCTGGGCAAGCGCCTGCAGGAAGTGGGCGACCCGCGCGCGGCGCTGGCGGCCTATCGCGAAGCGCTGCTATTGACGCCCGACTCGACCGATGCGCGCAATGGCGCCGCCGTGCTGCACGCGCAGCTGGGCCAGCTGGAAACAGCGCGCGCCATGCTGCAGGCGCTGGCGCAAGAGGCGCCGACGGCCAGGACCTACAACAATCTCGGCTACGTGCTGTACCTGCAGGGAGACCATGCCCAGGCGGCGGCCGTGCTGCGCCAGTCGCTGCAGCTCGACAACGGCCAGCAGCCGGCGCGCGCCAACCTGGATCTCGCCATCGCGGCGCTGGCACGCAGCATCAGCACGGTCGATGCGGCCGATGCCAGCGCGGACGCCATCGCGCCCGACCTGGCACCAGCGTCCGCGCCTGCCAGCCGCCTGCAGCTGACGCAGTCGCAGCCGAATATCTTCACGCTGAGCTGGCGCGATGCGCCCGTGATCGCGCGCACAGCCTTGCCGGCCCCGGCAAAACCGGCAGCGAAGGCGGCACCGCTGCCACGGCTGGAAGTCATCAACGGCAATGGCGAAACGGGGATGGCGGCGCGCATGCGCGGCATGCTGGGCGGCATGGGCATCAGCGTGCTGCGGCTGGGCAACCAGCGGCCGTACGGCGCCCAGGCCAGCAGTATCGTCTACCGCCCCGGCCACGCCGAGGCGGCCGCCGCCTTGGCACTGGCACTGGGCGGCATGCCGCAAGTACAGGCGTCGGACGACAGCGGCATCGGCACCGGGGCCGACCTGCGCTTATTGCTGGGCAAGGATGCGGCGGCCAGCCTGACGGCGTCAGCGCGGCAGCAATTGACGGTCGCCGGGATTGAGTAGAAAACCCTGCAGGATGTCCTGCAGCTTCGGCAGTTGCGCCACGTAGGCGGGAATGCCCAGCTGGCGCGCGCCGAAGTAGTGGGCGATGATGTCGCCCTGCTGCTCCATGTTGAAGTCGGACAGGACGCCGCCCGCCTGCGCATCGTAACGGTAGGCGCGCTGCCCGATGTAGCCGCCGCACAGCGCCAGCAGCACGCCATGCAGCAGCACGCTGTAGCCGAGCTGGTACTGCCACACGTGCACCATTTCGTGGATGAAGAACAGCTTGCCGCCATTGCCTTCGCGCGAAAAATCGTCGCGGTACTGGGCCGGCATGAAGTGCAGGCTGCCGCGCGGCGTCATCGCCGTGTTCTGGTCCTGCAAGCCGAATGGTAAAAAGGAGCCCCGCACGACGCGCACGCGCGCATAGTCGATGGCGCCCTGGAAGACGCTGCGGGCCATGGCGGTTTCGCCGATGGTGAGGGGGCGGCGCAAGACGCGCATGGCACTCCGTCAGAAGAAAGAAGCGGCAAGCATGAGAGCTTGCCGAGTACTATAACTGCAAGTACCTGACAGAAGCGTAGCGAGCGGCAGCGATTTGTGACTAAGAAGCGCAACCGTACTCCAGTACGGTGAGCATCGCAGGCCGCAAAGCGCGACGCGCAGTAGCTTATGTCAGGTACGACTAGGCGGAACGCAGGCCGCTGGCAGCTTTCGCGATTTCCGTGATGCGGTCCCAGTTGCCGGCCACGATCGCGTCTTTCGGCGTCAGCCACGAACCGCCCACGCAGGCGACGTTTTTCAGCGCCAGAAACTGCGACGCCGTCTCTTGCGAGATGCCGCCCGTCGGGCAGAAGGTGATGTCCGGCAGCGGGCCGTAAATCGCGTTGAGCATGCCGATGCCGCCGGCCGGCACGGCCGGGAACAGTTTCAGCTGCTGGAAGCCGTTTTCACGCGCCGCCATCACTTCGCCTGGCGTCATCACGCCTGGCAGCAGGGGCAAGCCGCTGCTTTTCGCCGCCGCCACCAGGGCGGACGTCAATCCTGGCGAGACGCCGAAGACGGCGCCCGCGTCGCGCGCCTGCGCAAATTCTTCGGGACGGGTCAGGGTGCCGACGCCGACGATGGCGCCCGGTACTTCCGACATGGCGCGGATCGCTTCGAGGCCGTGCTTGGTGCGCAGGGTTACTTCCAGCACGCGGATGCCGCCCGCCACCAGCGCGCGCGCCAGCGGTACGGCATGTTCAGGATCGTCGATCGCAATCACGGGGATCACGCTCGATGTGCGCATAATTTCCAGTAGTGTCATGGTCATCTCTTATTTCCTAGCCAAAAAGTCTTCATCGGAACCCGGTACGGTATCACCGACATTGTCGGCGTCGTGCAAGGCGACGGTGGTGGGAATCGGCGACGGCAGGCCGAAGGTGGTGGCACCTTCTTCCGCCGCGCTGACGGTGGAACGGAACATGGAAAACAGCTCGCGGCCCATGCCGATGTGGTTCGGCGACAGGTCGGCCGTGACCAGCGAGCGGGCGTGCCAGACGTCGGCCGGCACCAGCGCTTCGAGCACGCCGGTAAACGCGTCGAGACGGATGATATCGCCGTCGCGCACGAGACCCAGCGGGCCGCCGGCGAGGATTTCAGGCGACACGTGGATGGCGGCAGGCACCTTGCCCGACGCGCCCGACATGCGGCCATCGGTGACCAGCGCCACGTGGCGGCCCGCATCCTGCAGATTGGCCAGCGCCGGCGTCAGCGCATGCAATTCCGGCATGCCGTTGGCGCGCGGGCCCTGGAAGCGCAGCACGGCGACGAAGTCGCGGTCCAGCGTGCCCGCCTTGTAGGCGGCCATGAATTCTTCCTGCGAATTGAATACCAGGGCAGGCGCTTCGACCGTGCGGTGCTGCGGCTTGACGGCCGACACTTTCATCACGGCGCGGCCCAGGTTACCGGCGACGAGCACCATGCCGCCGTCCGGCGCAAACGGGTTCGACGCGGGGCGCAGCACGTTGTCGTCGGCGCTGGCGGCCGGTGCATCTTTCCAGAAGACCTTGCCGTCTTCGCCGAGGAACGGTTCCATGCAGTGCGCGCGCAAGCCGTGACCCAGGATGGTGTTGACGTCTTCGTGCAGCAAGCCCGCGTCCAGCAGTTCGCGGATCAAGTAACCGGTGCCGCCGGCCGCGTGGAAATGGTTCACGTCGGCGTCGCCGTTCGGGTAGATGCGCGTGAGCATGGGCACGATGGCCGACAGTTCATTGAAATCGTTCCAGTCGATGACGATGCCGGCCGCCTTGGCGATCGCCACCAGGTGCAAGGTGTGGTTGGTCGAACCGCCCGTGGCCAGCAAGCCCACGACGGCGTTGACGATACATTTCTCGTCGACAATATGACCAACTGGCAAGTAATTGGCGCTTTGCGCCGTGATGCCGGCGGCGCGCTGGGCGGCGGCTCTTGTGAGCGCATCGCGCAGCGGCGTGTTTGGCGTGATGAAGGCGGCGCCCGGCAAGTGCAGACCCATCACTTCCATCAGCATCTGGTTGCTGTTCGCGGTACCATAAAAAGTACAGGTACCGGCGCCGTGGTAGGCTTTCGATTCGCCTTCGAGCAAGTCTTCGCGCGTGGCTTTGCCTTGCGCATACAACTGGCGCACCTTGGCTTTTTCCTGGTTCGACAGGCCCGACGTCATCGGACCGGCCGGCACGAAGACGGCCGGCAAGTGGCCGAAGTGCAGCGCGCCGATCAACAGGCCCGGTACGATCTTGTCGCACACGCCCAGGTACAGGGCCGAGTCGAACATATTGTGCGACAGCGCCACGGCCGTCGACATGGCGATGGTGTCCCGCGAGAACAGCGATAATTCCATGCCGGGCTGGCCTTGCGTCACGCCATCGCACATGGCGGGCACGCCGCCGGCGAACTGGGCGACGGCGCCCACTTCGCGCACGGCTTGCTTGATGATCTGCGGGAAGCCTTCAAACGGCTGATGCGCCGACAGCATGTCGTTGTACGAGGACACGATGGCCACGGACGGCTTCTTGTATTCTTTCAGCGACAATTTGTCGTTGACGGGAAAGGCGGCAAAGCCGTGTGCCAGGTTGGTGCACGACAGCGCGCCGCGCTGCACACCCTGGATGCGGGCCGCATCCAGATGCGCCAGGTAGGCGCCGCGCGATGGCCGGCTGCGCGCGATGATGCGCGCTGTTACGGATTCGACTACTGGATGCAGCGCCATATGGATTTCCTTAAAAATGAATATTTCGTGAAATTTTACTACAAAACGGTGAAGAAGAAGCATTCTTGCATGCGCCAACAACACAAATAAGCGACGGATTGCGGCGTATCAAAGCCAACCCCGGCAATATCGCGTATCCGCAGCTGCCAACAGATCACTTATATACGGCTGCTGCAGTCGCTAAAAAAAACACAACAAAATCGGCTTCGCGTCACAAACTGTAGTGAAATTACGTTTTTCTGATGTATTATTCTCATACCAACGCCGGATCCGCTGTTCTCCACGATGAACGCGCCGCGCTCCCTTCAACCGAGACAAGCACCCAAGCCGACCGCCATGCGCCAGCCAGCACCTACTCCTGCCATCACCGCCACCGCCAGTTTCCAGTCCCTGCAAGCGCACAGCGCCAGCCTGCGCGAAGTGCATCTGCGCGAGCTGTTCGCGCTGGATTCCGCACGTTTCTCGACGATGACGGTCGATGCGGCCGGCCTGCTGCTCGATTACTCGAAGAACCGGGTCGACGCCACCGCCATGCGCCTGCTGATGGACCTGGCGCGCGAACGCGGCGTGGAAGCGCAGCGCGAAGCCATGTTCACTGGCGAGAAAATCAATCTTACCGAACATCGGGCCGTTCTGCATACGGCTTTGCGCGCGCCACGCGGCACCAGGCTGGTCGTCGATGGCCAGGATATCGATGCCGACGTGCAAGATGTGCTGCAGCGCGTGAAAGCGTTTACGGACAAGGTCCGCAATGGCAGCTGGCTCGGCTACACGGGCAAGCCGATTTGCGACATCGTCAACATCGGCATCGGCGGCTCGGACCTGGGCCCGAAAATGGCGTGCCTGGCCCTGCGCTCCTACGCCAACCCGGGCCTGGAAATGCACTTTGTGTCCAACGTCGACGGGCACGACATGGAAGCGACCCTGTCGAAAGTCGATCCGGAAACAACGCTCTTCATCGTGGCATCGAAAACTTTTGTGACAGCCGAAACCATGCTCAACGCCAACACGGCGCGCGCCTGGTTTTTACTGGAAGGCGAAGAAAAGGACCTGGCGCAGCACTTCGTGGCCGTCTCGACCAACACGCAAGCCATCGTCGACTTCGGTATTTCGCCGGACAATATGTTCCCGTTCTGGGACTGGGTCGGCGGCCGTTACTCCGTCTGGTCGTCGATCGGCCTGGCCGTGGCGCTGTCCGTCGGTTTTGAATACTTCAGCGATTTCCTCGCCGGCGCGCATGCGATGGACCAGCATTTCCGCCAGGCCCCATTGGAACAAAACATGCCCGTCGTGCTGGCCATGGTCGGCTTCTGGAACCGCCAGTTCCTCGACTGCGGCTCCGTTTCCATCGCACCGTACCACCAGGACTTGAGCCGCTTTGCCGCCTACTTGCAACAGCTGGACATGGAAAGCAACGGCAAGCGCGTCACCAAGGACGGCGTGCCCGTCGATGTGCCGACCGGCCCCGTCATCTGGGGCGATTGCGGCACGAATGCGCAGCATGCGTATTTCCAGCTGCTGCACCAGGGTACCGACATTACCCCCATCGACTTCATCGCCGCCCTGCGCGCCACGCACGATTTGCCGGGCCACCACGACGCCCTGCTGGCGAACTGCTTCGCCCAGTCGGAAGCCTTCATGACGGGCAAGACGGGCGAGGAAGTGCGCCTTGATTTACAGGCGCAAGGCTTGCCGGAAAGCGAGATCGAAGCGCTGGTGCCGCACAAGACCTTCCCCGGCAACCGCCCCAGCAACACCATTTTGATGGACCAGCTGACCCCGACCACCCTGGGCGCCCTGATCGCGCTGTACGAACACAAGACCTTCGTGCAGGGCGTCTTGTGGAACGTCAACAGTTTTGATCAGTGGGGCGTGGAACTGGGCAAGGTACTGGCCAAGAAAATCCAGGCCGAACTGACGGGCGAAGCCCGTCCCGACCACCACGACAGCTCGACCAATGGCTTGATTGCCCTGGCGAAAGCAGCAAAAGCCGCATATTAAAAAAGAGATAGATGAATATTTACGAAATCAAAGTAGTGAGCGACAAGCCCATGCAAGTGGGCGAATGCCCGCTATGGCATGGCAAGGAAGCGGCCCTGTACTGGGTCGACATCGATGGCCGCGCCGTGCACCGTTTGCACCCGGCCAGCGGCAAGCATGAACAATGGAGCATGCCGACGGAACCGTCGGCGCTGGCCATCAATGCGGATGGCGGCCTGATCGTCGCCTTGCGCAGCGGCTTTGCCCACCTCGACACGAAGACGGGCAGCCTGGCGGACATCGCCCCGGCGCCGTTCGACATGGCGACCACGCGCTTCAACGATGGCAAGGTCGACCCGGCAGGCCGCTTCTGGGTCGGTACGATTTTCGAGCCGCGCAACGCCGATGCGGCGGAAATGTTCGTGCTGGAAAAGGGACAAGTACGCAAGGTCTGGTCGGGCGGCATGACCGTGTCGAACGGCCTGGGCTTCAGCCCGGACAAGCGCACCATGTACCACGCAGATACCACCACGCACCGCATCGACCGCTACGATTTCGATGCGGCCACGGGTGCCATTTCCGCGCCGCAACCATTCCAGCGTTTTTCCACGGACAAGAAAGCGTTTGATTACGGCGGGCGCCCCGATGGCGCAGCCGTCGACAGCGAAGGCAATTACTGGTCGGCCATGTTTGAAGGCGGCAAGATTTTACGCTTCGCCCCCGATGGCCATCTGCTCGGTGAAATTACCGTGCCCGTGCGCTGCCCCACCATGGTGACGTTTGGCGGCCCCGACCTGCGCACCCTGTACATCACCAGCGCCAGCCACAACCGTTCCGCAGCCGAACTCGCCGACTACCCGTTGACGGGCCACGTGCTGTCCGTGCGCGTGGATGTGGCGGGCCAGGCGGAAACGCCGTATCAAGCGTAATAGTTCCGGGGTCAGACCCTCAATGCCGCTAACTCAGAGGCTTGTGCTGCCGCCCCCGGGGGTCTGACCCCAGCTTTTCGACCTTGGGTTGAAATTACCGCGCCAGCACTTTGCGGATGGTGTCAGCCAGTTCCGCGGCCACAAACTTGGCCACATAACCATCGGCGCCCACGCCCTTGACGTGGTCTTCGTTGGTCGAGCCCGTCAGCGACGAGTGGATCACCACGGGGATGTTGGAGAAGCGGCCATCATTCTTGATGTTGCGCGTCAGGGTAAAGCCATCCATTTCCGGCATTTCCAGGTCGGTCAGCACCAGCGCGACCTTGTCTTTCGCCGTCTTGCCTTCGGTCGCCGCCTGGGCCGAGATCGCCTGCAGGCGTTCCCATGCTTCCTTGCCCGTTTTAGTCATGATGAAGGGCACGCCCATCGCTTCGAGACCCTTTTCGATCAGCGAGCGGGCCAGCGAGGAATCGTCGGCCGCGAGGATCACGGCGCCGGCAGGCAAGCGCACTTGCGGGCCGATGCTGTTCTTGTCCACGTCCGGGTCGCCCGACGGCAGCACGTCGCGCAGGATTTGCTCCACGTCGAGCACTTGCGCCAGGCGCGTCTTGTCCGTGTCGCCATCGAGGCGCGCGATGCTGGTGACGAGGCCGCCACCGACGCTCGATTCGGCCGACAGCACCTGATTCCATTCCAGGCGCACGATTTCATCGACCTCTTCCACGGCAAACGCCTGTGTCGAGCGGGCAAATTCGGTCACCATCAGGATCTTCAAGCCGCTGCTCTTGCAACCGACCGCCATCGGCAAGTCGATCACGGGCACGATCTGGCCACGGATATTGACCACGCCCAGCATGTGCGGGTGCGACCCGGCCACCGCCGTAATGGCCGGCATCTCCATGATTTCACGTACCTTGAACACATTGATGCCGAACAGTTCGCGGCTGGTCGAGTGATCGCTGGTGCCCAGCTTGAACAGGAACAGTTCGAATTTGTTATTGCCTGTCAGGCTGGTGCGTTCATCGACATCTTGTTGCATTGAATTCATTGTGTCCCCTTAAGCCGTCTTGTAAAGTTAAGTCTGCCTACCCGTGATGCTGCGAACAGTGCGGACTGCACGTCGCACAGACGTCGGATGGCGGGTTCGGGGCATGGCCGGCGCTAACGGTGCAGTGCAGTACAACCAATAGTTGCTATTGATTTCAGCTTGAATTATACGTTTTTTTACTTTCCTTAAAGCTACTTTACGCTGCTATCGGCGATCCTGACAGTATTTCTTGATTTGCTTGTTGCTACAGCGCAAATGATGACGGAGAGAACCGAAAATTTCCCTGGCAACCATGGTGGCTTTGAAAATCCCTGCGCCAGCGAACGGCATATAATGGTCTTGCCAGCGCCGCCTGCCAGCATACCGGGCAAAATGGCGACGGCAGCGGATGGAATGTAGTAAAATTTCTTGCAATTGCCTGTTCTACGTAGTAAATTTACACCATCGATTATAGTAGCGACAGACTGGCACTTCCGGTCGGCTTTCTCCCCCGCTCCGGCCCTTTTACTTTTGCGACGACACTCACTTATGGCACTTACCGATTTTGACCTGGTCCTGTTTGGCGGCAGCGGCGATTTAGCAATGCGCAAGTTGTTGCCTGCAATGTATGCGCGCGACGTCGCGAACGATTTGCCGCCGACGGCGCGCATCATCTGTGTGGGCCGCCAGGACAGCGGCCAGGATGCCTTCCTGAAAATGGTAGAGACCAACTCGCGTCCCCATATCAAGGCCAGCACCCTGAATGCCGCCACCTGGAGCAAATTTTGCGCGCGCATCGTGTATGTGTCGCTCAACGCCAGCGATGCGGCCACGTACGCGCCGCTGGTCGAAGCGCTGCGCGGCGATGCCGAACTGACGCGCGTGTACTACCTGGCCACGCCGCCGCATCTGTTCGCGCTGATCTGCGACAACCTGGAAGACAACGGCCTGGTGACGCCGAACTCGCGCGTGGTGCTGGAAAAGCCGCTGGGCCGCGACCTGGCCAGCGCCAAACAGATCAACGCCGAAGTGGGCAAGGTTTTCCAGGAATCGCAGATCTACCGTATCGACCATTACCTGGGCAAGGAAACCGTACAGAACTTGCTGGCCCTGCGCTTCGGCAACATCCTGTTCGAACCGCTGTGGCGCCGCGAATGGATTTCCGACGTGCAGATCACCATCGCCGAAAAGCTGGGCGTGGGCAACCGCATGGGTTACTACGACACTTCGGGCGCGCTGCGCGACATGCTGCAAAACCACTTGTTGCAACTGCTGTGCATCGTCGCCATGGAACCGCCGACCTCGATCGCGCCGGACGCCGTGCGTGATGAAAAGCTGCAAGTGTTGCGCTCGCTGAAAAAATTCACGCCCACCACGCTGGCGCAAAACATCGTGCGCGGCCAGTACCGCGCGGGCCACGTCGATGGCGCCACCGTGCCGAGCTACCGCGACGAGCCGGATGCACCGGAACATTCGCGCACCGAGACCTTCGTTGCGCTGAAGGCGGAAATCGACACCTGGCGCTGGGCCGGCGTGCCGTTCTACCTGCGCACGGGCAAGCGCATGGCCGACAGCCTGGCCGAAATCGTCGTGCGCTTCAAGCAGATCCCGCACTCGATCTTCAACCAGCCCACGTCGAGCTTCCAGCCGAACTGCCTGGTGATCCGCTTGCAGCCGGACGAAGGCTTGCGCATGAACCTGATGGCGAAAACCCCGGGCGACGGCATGCGCTTGAAACCGGCGGAGCTGGAACTCGATTTCCGCGAATCGTTCAAGACGCCGCGCATGGACGCCTACGAGCGCCTGCTGCTCGACGTCCTGCGCGGCCAGCTGACCCTGTTCATGCGCGGCGACGAACTGGAAGCGGCCTGGGAATGGGTCGAGCCGATTCTCGACAACTGGGAACAGAACGACAGCGCGCCGATTCCGTATACGGCCGGCACCTGGGGCCCCGCGGCCGCCAGCGCCCTGATCGGCCGCGATGGCTTGCAGTGGCGTGAAGAAGCCTTACCTGAGGATTAACAGGCAAGACAAGGGCCTGCCCGCAGATGGGCAGGCCTTTTACCTATTATCCCCACACTCCTGAACACCTACCAGAAGACTACCCTGATGCTGCTTGACTCCATCCGCACCCAGCTCGATTCGCTCTCCAAGTCGGAGAAAAAGGTCGCGCTGGCCGTGCTTGACCAGCCGAACCAGACGGTCAGCCAGAACATCACGGCGCTGGCGAAAAGCGCGCAGGTGTCGGAACCGACCGTGGTGCGCTTTTGCCGCACGCTGGGCTATGACGGCTGGCATGAATTCAAGCTGAAACTGGCGCAGGGCCTGGCCCTGGCCATGCCGGGCGCGAACGAGCAGCCGGCGCAGGACGACCTGGCGGCCGACCTGGTGAATAAAATCTGCAGCCGCTCGATCAATACCCTGCTCGACCTGCGCAACAACCTGAACCCGGAAGCGATCCAGCGCGCGCTCGACATCCTGTCGCGCGCCAGCAAGATCGAATTCTATGGCCAGGGCACGTCGGGCATCGTGGCAGCCGACGCGCAGCACAAGTTCTTCCGCTCGGGCGTGCCGACGGTGGCCTACAGCGATCCGAACATCCACAGCATCGCCGCGGCCCTGCTGCGCGGCGGCGACTGCCTGGTGGCCATCTCGCAGCGCGGCAACAGCCCTGCCCTGGTGCGCTCCGTAAAACTGGCGCGCCGCGGTGGCGCCGACGTCGTCGTGCTGGCCCCATCGGGCACGCCGCTGGCCGACCTGGCCACCGTGCTGATCCCGATTGACCTGGTCTTCAACACCGACCCCTACACGCCGATTTCCGCGCGCCTGGCCTACCTGGTCGTGATCGACGTGCTGGCCGTGGGCCTGGCCCTGCAGCGCGGGCCTGAATTCCGCAAGAAGATGCAGAATGCACAGAAGGCCTTGCAGGAATTCGACATGCAGTTCGACTCCTTCATCGGTTGATCCCCCATCGGCGCCAGCCTCGCTGAGCGGCGCAGTCGCCTTGCCCATGCGTCATTCCAGATGCGGCTTGCGGGGGATGCCATAGAAAGGATTCTCAATTTCTTGCCGGCAGAACTGTCCCTGGGGAAGGCGCGTGGCATGCGATTTCACCTCGGCTGCAGCAAGCGGCGTATCCGTCTTGAATGTTCCCAGCCGTGCCTGCACCGTGCCATCGGCAAGAAAGTGCAAGAGCACGATGTGCGGGCGGTCGGGACCTGTCGCGGGAAGAATGTCGACCATGGCCTGGCACCAGCGGCTGCCGGGAGCACTGCTCCGTGACGTGCGTTCATCATAAGACAGACTCGATTTTCCATCGTGGTAGCTCGTGTCAAATACCACGCTCCACACCACCCGCACCCTCAGCGGCTTGTCGAGCGGCCGGTCCCAGCTTAAACAGCAATTGCCAATGCTGACGGCAACTTTTTCACCATTATCCAGTGTCCTCTCGCTGGCGTCGCGAAAAAAAATGGAGCCGCCGCTGGGCGCGTCATCGATATTGAAGGGCAGCGAGACTTCCTTGTAGGCAATGGAATACAGGTCGTACGGCGTGTAGTTATAGGAAGTGGTCGTAAAAGTTTGCTCACTTAACTCTTTTTGCAATCGCTCCTCCTTCTCCCTGGCATTGCAGGCAGCCAGCATGGACAGGGACAACAGGATGAGGATAAATTTTTTCATGATCAGAAAAATGTACAAAACAGACAAGTCCGGGCAATTATGCGCGCATTCCCAAAAAAGCAAGATTCAATTAGGCAAGTAGTGCCAGGGAGAAGACAATAGTGGATCCCACATGCGATGGATTCGGTACAATAGTCCGGCAAGCCCATTCACTCTTTCCCGTGCAGCCATGAACCAACTCGAACAACTGAAGCAATTTACTACCGTGGTGGCCGACACCGGCGACTTCCAATCGATCCAGGCCTACACGCCGCGCGATGCGACGACGAATCCGTCGCTGATCCTGAAGGCCGTGCAGAAGGATGAATACAAGCCGCTGCTGGAAAAGGCCGTGCGCGACCATCCGAACGCTTCCAACGGCGAAATCATCGACCGCCTGCTGATCGCGTTTGGCGAGGAAATCCTGCAAACCATCCCCGGCCGCGTCTCCACCGAAGTCGATGCGCGCCTGTCATTCGACACGGAAGGCACGGTGGCCAAGGGCCGCGACCTGATCGCCCTGTATTCGAACGCCGGCATTGCCCGCGAGCGCGTGCTGATCAAGATCGCCTCCACCTGGGAAGGCATCCGCGCCGCCGCCATCCTGGAAAAGGAAGGCATCCGCTGCAACATGACCCTGCTGTTCTCGCTGGCACAGGCCATCGCCTGCGCCGAAGCAGGCGCGCAGCTGATTTCACCCTTCGTCGGCCGCATCTACGACTGGTACAAGAAATCGACGGGCATCGATTACATGGGCGCGGAAGACCCGGGCGTGCAGTCGGTCCGCCGCATCTACAACTACTACCGCAAGTTTGGCTACAAGACCGAGGTGATGGGCGCGAGCTTCCGCAACACCTCGCAAATCCTCGAACTGGCCGGCTGCGACCTGCTCACCATCAGCCCCGACCTGCTGCAAAAGCTGGCCGACAGCGATGCCCCAGTGGAGCGCAAGCTGAGCGCCGAAGCGGCGCCATCGACCAACATCGTGCACATGTCGCTCAACGAAGAAGCCTTCCGTTTCATGATGAATGAAGACGCGATGGCGACGGAGAAGCTGGCCGAAGGCATCCGCGCCTTCTGCGTCGATTCCGGCAAGCTGAAACAGATGATCGCGGCGCTGCGTTAATCGCCTCGTGCGTAAAAAAGCGGCGTCCGTGCATTGCACGGCGCCGCTTTTTTCATGCCTGCGCGATCAAGAACAGCGGAAGGTGGCCACGCCCTGGTAATTGGCGCCATTCGCCATGACCACCTTGTAGCCGCCCGTGACGAGGTAGCTTCCCGTGCCGCCGTCGCCCAGCGCCAGCAGCATGCCCGAACTGCCGCCCAGGAAGCCGCCGCTGATGACCGTCATGTCCGGCGTCTTGATCGTGCCGCTGCCGCTGGCCTTGCCGGTGCTGCCGCCGGCAGTGGCATCGACCGTCATGGCCAGCGTGGCGCCTGCGGCGCCAAAGGACAAGGTGGCGCTGCCGCTTGCCGTGCCGAAATAGCCGTCCTGCTGCACGCTGGCGCCGCCCGTATAGCTGGGCGCCGTGAACTTGCCCGCATCGCATTGGAAGGCGCCGGCGAATGGCAAGGCCGCCACCGTGTTGTAGACGCTGTAATGGGCGCTGGCATTGTTGCCGCTCATGACCGTGCTACCGCTGCTGCGCGTGAGGGTGCCGGTGAACCACCGTCCCTGCGCAAATGCCGCGTCGCCGACAATGTCGCGCGTGATGGCGGGCGTGCCGCTGAAGCTGACGCCAGAGATCTCGCTCAGGGCGCCGGAGCTGCCTTGCGCCACGCTGCCCAAGGTGCCGTAAGCCTGGCTGGCAACGGCCAGCAGCAGGTAGCGCGGGCTCGGCCCCTTCGCAAACGGCGCGCTGACGCTGCCCGTGTCGCTGCCGGCGGGCGGCGGAGTGACCTGCGTCACAGGGGGGACTGGATTGACGGGCTGGGCCGGATTCGCGGCAACCAGGGCATCGGAGGAGGAAGAGCCGCCGCCGCAGGCACTGAGGGTAGCAGCGAGCAAGACTGGCAGAACAAGGTTGAAGGCACAGGTGGGTTTTTTCATGTATCTCTTATCAATCAAAAAAGGCAAGGACGGTACGCTTGCAATGCAATTTAGTTTCCAGATAATATTGCTTTTTCCTCTCAACTGTCGCACGCCTGCCACCGCCCTTTGGCACGGCATGACGCTACAATCGCTACAATAAGTAATCGCCACCAGCCGCCACGCGCATGTCCTTCACCCTGCCTGCTTCGTCCGCCATCACCATCCGCCTGGGCCGCCGCGCCCGCGCCCGCATTGCCGAAAACGGCTTGCGCGCCAGCGACATCGCCATCGTGCCTGCCGCCGCGGGTGGGCCGAAAGGCTTGATCCTGCACCAGCTCGATTGCTGGCTGTTCGGTGATTTTCTGGCGCAGGCGCCGCGCCCGCGCCACTTCGTCGGCGCCTCGATAGGCGCCTGGCGCATGGCCGCCGCCGTGTTCCCCGACCCGGTGGCCGCGCAGCGCCGCCTGGTGCGCGAATACGTGGGCCAGCGTTATCCCGACAAGCCCGAGGCGGCGCACGTCAGCCGCACCTGCCGCGCCCTGCTCGACGCCGTCCTCGATGGACAGGATGCGCAGCTGCTGCAGCACGAGCGCCACAGCCTGTCGGTGCTGGCCGTGCGCGGCGTCGGCGCGCTGGCGCAGCCGGGAAAATGGCGCGACCGGTGCGGCTTCCTGCTGGCGGCCGCCGGCAACGCCGTGGCGCGCGCGCGTCTGGCCGCCTCGCTGGAACGCGCTGTGTTCCATGCCGGGCCGGACGGCGCCAGCTGGCTGCGCTCGCGCTTCGACGCCTTTCATTCCCACTTCGTGCCGCTGGCGCAAAAGAACCTGCGCGACGCGCTGCTCGCTTCCGGCTCCATCCCGCTGGTGCTCGATGCCGTGACGGACATCGCCGGCGCGCCGCCCGGGCGCTACTGGGACGGCGGCCTGGTCGACTACCATCTGCACCTGCCTTACCAGCGCGAACCGGACCTGGTGCTGTACCCGCATTTTGCCGACCATATCGTGCCGGGCTGGCTGGACAAGGCCATGCCCTGGCGCCGCGCGCGCAGCGGCGATAGCGCACTCGACAACATGATCCTCGTCTCGCCCTCGCCCGCCTTCGTGGCCAGCCTGCCGAACGGCAAACTGCCGGACCGGCGCGACTTCCCCCATTACGGGCAAGACCACGCGGCGCGCATGCGCGACTGGCGCCGCGCCATCGCGGAAAGCGAACGCATGGCAGCCGCCTTCGCCCGCTGGGCCGAGTTGCCGGACCTGCGCCAGACGCTCGACCTGTAGCACGGGCGAGACTGCAACAGGCACCAAAACAAGCGCGCTTTTCCCTCGCCTATTGGTCACTTATCAGTGCATACTATGTCGCACAGGCAATTAAATCCCCTCTGCGACAGGAGCTCCAACCATGCATGCCCTCTCCCACCTTCGTATCGGCACGCGCCTGGCGGCAGGCTTCGCGCTGGTACTGCTGCTGTCCGTGATTTCCACCTCGTATGCGCTGTACAGCGCGCGCGTGAATGCCGAAGCGACGCGGCAAATGATGGAAAAACCGCTGGCCAAGGAACGTCTGGTATCGGACTGGTATGTACTGATTTACTCGGCCATCGCGCGCACCTCGATGATCGCCAAAAGCACGGATGAAACCCTGTCCAGCGTGTTTGCCGACACCATCGCCGACAGCACCAAACAGGGCAGCGAACTGCTGAAGAAAATCGAGGCGCTGCTCGACAGCGATGAAGAAAAAGCCATCTTCAAATCGTCCATCGCCGAGCGCGTCAAATACCAGGATGCCAAGACCCTGGTGATGAATGCGCGCAAGGCCGGCAACGCGGCGCAGGCGGAAAGCACCTACCGCGACAGCTTCGCCCCGGCCGCCGCCAAATACCAGAACAACGTCAAGGCCTTGCTGGCGCAGCAGCGCCAGGCCATCGACGCGACGGCGCACGCCATCGAGGCAGCCAACGGGCGCAGCTTCACCCTGCTGCTGACCTTGTGCGCACTGGTGGTGGCGCTGGGCAGCGTCTGCGCCTGGCTGATCACGCGTTCGATCACCGCGCCCCTGCAGGCGGCCGTCAAGGTGGCAGAAACGGTCGCCGCGGGCGATTTGCGCACGCATTTCGGCACGGCGGCCAGCGATGAAATCGGCGACCTGATGCGCGCGCTGCACGGCATGAACGAGGCGCTGCGCAAGGTGGTGTCGGAAGTGCAGACGGGTACCAACGCGATTGCCACGGCATCGGGCGAAATCGCCGCCGGCAACCAGGATCTGTCGGCGCGCACGGAGCAGCAGGCCAGTTCGCTGGAAGAGACGGCGTCGTCGATGGAAGAACTGACCAGCACCGTGAAGCAGAATGCGGACAATGCGCGCCAGGCCAACCAGATGGCGGTCGCCGCGTCCAGCGTGGCCGAACGGGGCGGCAGCATCGTCAGCCAGGTGGTCGATACCATGGGCGCCATCGACACGGCATCGACGAAAATCGTCGACATCATCGGCGTCATCGACGGCATCGCCTTCCAGACGAATATCCTGGCATTGAACGCGGCCGTCGAAGCGGCGCGTGCCGGCGAGCAGGGGCGCGGCTTTGCCGTCGTGGCCACGGAAGTGCGCAGCCTGGCGCAGCGCTCGGCCGCCGCGGCGCGCGAAATCAAGACCCTGATCGGCGACTCGGTGGAACAGGTCAACAACGGCACCCGGCTGGTGCAGCAGGCCGGCAGCACCATGAGCGAAGTGGTCGACAGCGTGCGACGCGTCACCGACATCATGGCCGAGATCACCGCCGCCAGCGCCGAGCAAAGCATGGGCATCGACCAGGTCAATCAGGCCATCGCGCAAATGGACCAGGTAACGCAGCAAAATGCGGCCCTGGTGGAGGAAGCGGCGGCGGCGGCCGAGAGCATGCAGGATCAGGCGGCGCGCCTGGCGCAGGTGGCGGCCGGCTTCCAGCTCGAACACGTGACGCAGGCAGTGGCGCCGGTACGCGCCGCGCGGCCGGCGCCCACCCAGCTGGCCAAGCCGGCGGCCAGGAGCGCCACCGCCAGGCAGCCCAGCATCGCTGCCAGGAGCGCGCCTGCTGCGCGCAAGCCCCAGGTGCAGGTGGCTGGCGAGCAGGATTGGGAAGAGTTTTAAGGCTGACGGCGGCGCCGATTGAAAGGGTTTGACAGCGCCGTGGCGCGCGAGGATACTTGTTTCAGGTGGCAGGGCGCTCCACCGGCAGCAATACGTGTTGCGCCTGACATCGTTCTGCGGGAGCACGAACATGAAACGTATCAGCGAACAGCTGCGCCTGGCCTTCCTGTCCCCCTTGCTGCTGTGCGCATTCCTTGCCGGCTGCGCCACGGCGCCCGCCACGCCGCCGCCACCCGACCTGTTCAACGATGCCAGCTTTGCCGCGCCGGCCGTGCCGGTCGACCCGCAGCAGGCGTTTGCCATGAGCGAGGCCATGCGGCTTTACGTGCGTGTCGATATCGCGCGCGAGGCGCGCAGCAAGAATCCCCGCCGCGCGCTGGCCGATGCCCTGCGCAACCGGGCCGGGCTGCAGCTGGAATATGATGCCGCCATGACACGCACGGCGGCGCAGGCGTTCGATGCGCGCAGCGGCAATTGCCTGTCGCTGGTGCTGATGACGGCGGCACTGGCCAAGGAGATGGGGCTGGAAGTACGTTACCAGGTGGTCCTGGGAGACGAGAGCTGGAGCCGCAGCGGCGGCATGTATTTCGTCGCCGGCCACGTCAATCTCGCGCTGGAACGCCGTCCCCTCAGCAATGCGGTCGGCTACGATTCCGATGCCACCCTGCTCATCGACTTCCTGCCTGGCGAAGACCTCGTCGGCCAGCGCACGCAGGAAGTGCGCGAGGCAACCATCGTGGCCATGTACCTCAACAATCGCGCCGCCGAAGCCATGGCCAGCGGCGAGCTCGATCAAGCCTACTGGTATGCCCGCGCCGCCATCCTGCAAGACCCCACGTTTGCGGGTTCCTTCAATACCCTGGGCATCATCCAGCTGCGCCACGGCGATACCGAACCGGCGCGGCGCACGCTCGCTTACGCACTGGAACGCTCGCCCTCGAATACCGTGCTGCTGTCCAACCTGGCGCAGGCGCTCGACGGCCTGGGACGCGCGGACGAAGCCCAGCTGCTGCGGCGCAAATTGCTGGCCCTGCAGCCAGAGCCGCCGTTCCACTTTTTCAACCAGGGCCAGCGCGCCATGGAAACGGCCGACTACCAGGAAGCGGCGCGCCTGTTCAAGCGCGAGATCGCGCGCGACCCCTACTACCATGAATTCCACTTCTGGCTGGCGCAGGCGTATGCGCGCATGGGACAGCTGGCGCAGGCCGGACGCCAGCTGGAACTGGCGATGGACAACAGCACCACGCGCAGCGAGCACGGACTATACGCGGCCAAGCTGCAGCGCCTGCGCACCCTCACCACGCATTAATCTTCCAGGAACATCTGCTGCAGGTCGTTCAGGAAGCACAATCCCCGTTCCGTCGGGCGGATGAGCTGATGGTCGCGGTACAGCAAGCCTTTCGCTTCGGCCGCATTGAGCGGCCGCTCGATGGCGTTGATGGCCAGGCCCGTGCGCTCGGCGAACAGGTTGGGCGCAAAGCCCTGCGTCAGGCGCAGGGTATTGAGCATGAATTCAAAACCCATTTCCTCGCGCGCCAGCTCGCGCTCTTCCTGCACGGGGTTACCGGCCAATACCGCGTCCATGTAGGCGCGCGGCTGCTTGTAGCGGGCCTGGCGCAGCACGCGGTGCGGGAACGAAATCTTCGAATGCGCGCCCGCGCCGATGCCCAGATAATCGCCGAATTCCCAGTAATTGCGGTTGTGTTTAGCCTGGCGGCCCGGCTGCGCATACGCCGACACTTCGTAGCGGCCATAGCCCGCCTGCGCCGCGCGCTCAGCCACCATGTCGGCGATGTCGGCGCTTGCGTCATCGTCCGGCAGCGCAGGCGGATACTTGGCGAACAGGGTATTGGGTTCGAGCGTCAGGTGGTACAGCGACAAATGCGGCGGCGCGAACGACAGCGCCGTTTCCAGGTCCTGCCGCGCCTCGTCCAGCGTTTGCGTGGGCAGCGCGTACATCAGGTCGAGGTTGAAATTGTCGAAATTGGCGTGCGCGATCTCCACCGCGCGGCGCGCCTCGTTGTCGTCATGGATGCGGCCCAGCGCCTGCAAATGGCGGCCATTGAAGCTCTGGATGCCGATCGACAAACGGTTGATGCCGCTGGCCCGGTAGGACTTGAATTTTTCCGCTTCGAAGGTGCCCGGATTGGCTTCCATGGTGATTTCGCAATCGGGCTCCAGTGGCAGCAGGGTGCGCACGTCCGACATCAGCCGGTCCAGCCCCGCCGCCGACATCAGGCTGGGCGTGCCACCGCCGATGAAAATCGTGTGGATCTTGCGGCCCCAGATCAGCGGCAGCGCCATTTCCAGGTCCAGACGCAGGGCCGCCAGGTATTCGGCTTCCGGCAAGTCGCCGCGCACCTCGTGCGAATTGAAGTCGCAATACGGGCATTTTTTCACGCACCACGGAAAGTGAATGTACAGCGACAGCGGCGGCAGGGCCGTCAGGTTCAGCGCGCCAGGCTGCAGGTATTTCAGGGCCGCTCCGGCCGCGCCGGAAATGCCTTCCTGCGGCGCGGGCGACGCTCCGGGCTTGGCTGCCGACCTGGCAACGGCGCCCACCAGTTTGATCGGAATCATCGCAGCTTTTCCACCAGCGCGCGCAGGGCCTGGCCGCGGTGCGACAGCGCGTTCTTTTCATCGGACGTCAGTTCGGCCGCGCACTTGCCCAGCGCAGGAAGGAAGAAATGCGGGTCGTAGCCGAAGCCGCCGTTGCCGCGCGCAGTGGCGATCATCTCGCCATTCCAGCGGCCGTCGGCGATCACCGGTTGCGGGTCGTCCGCATGGCGCACGTACACCAGCACGCAATAGTAATAGGCGGACTTGTCGGCATGCACTTCGAGGTCGGCGATCAGTTTGGCGCTGTTGGCCGCGTCCGATTTCGGCTCGCCCGCATAGCGGGCCGAATACACGCCCGGCGCGCCGCCGAGCGCATTGACGCACACGCCGGAATCGTCGGCCAGCGCCGGCAAGCCCGTCAGGCGCGATGCGTGGCGCGCCTTTTGCAGCGCGTTTTCAACGAAGGTGTGGAACGGCTCGTCGCTTTCCGGCACGTCATACTCGCCCTGGGCGTGGACGGAAAAACCGATGGTCGAGAGCAGCTCGTTGAATTCCTTGAGCTTGCCGGCGTTGTTGGAGGCGAGGATGAGGCGTTGGGTCATGTCAGTAGTCCGGTTGAAGTGCCGACATTGTAAACCTTTTGCGCTCCCCTCACCTTGGCCCGCCGCCACGCTCAACGGCGGCAAAAGCGGGCCTGTTGCCCGGCGCGGCGGGCGGCAATGTGTAAATCTGTGTAAAGATTAGGCTCTGTCATCGAAAGCGGTGGGAACGCGCCACAGTTGCTGAGGTCTAACTGGATCAGGTATTTCCTTTCAAGGAGCCGATCATGGACGCCGCCCAGTGGCAGACCTTCGCCAGCCAATTCCCGCAACTGTCGCGCCGCCAGCGTCTTGCCAGCAGCGAATTATTGCGCACCAGCGCGCCACAGGCTGCGGCCGTCGTCCTGATCGAGCAAACAGCGCTGGCGCAACTGCATTGTCCCAGCTGTCGATCGACACATTTCCACCGTCACGGCCAGGCCCACGGTCTGCAGCGCTATCGCTGCGTGCCTTGCCGCAAAACCTTCAACGCCTTGAGCGGCACGCCGCTGGCGCATCTGCACCACAAGGAACGCTGGCTGGCCTATGCCGATTGCCTGCTCAACTCGTTTTCGGTACGCAAGGCGGCCAGCAAGGTGCATATCCATCGCAACACCAGCTTTCGCTGGCGCCACCGTTTCCTCGCGCTGGCCAAGACCGACCGACCGCGCTGCCTGCATGGCATTACCGAAGCCGACGAGATGTATGTGCTCGAGTCGCAGAAAGGTTCAAAACACATGACGCGTCCGGCGCGCAAGCGCGGAGGCCGCGCCAGCCAGCGTGGCATTTCCAATGAGCAGGTGTGCGTGCTGGTGGCGCGCGACCGCACCGGCCAAACCGTCGACTTCATTGCCGGCATGGGCCAGCTGAGCAAGGCCAAACTGCACGCCTGCCTGCCAGCGGTGATCGACCGTGACATCTTGTTGGTGAGCGATGGCCATCCGGCCTATCCCGTGTTTGCCAGGGAGATCGGCATCGGGCATGCGGCCGTTAACTTGCGGGCCGGCGTTCGCGTGCGCGGCACGGTGCATGTGCAGAACGTCAATGCGTATCACAGCAGGTTGCTCGGCTGGCTGCGTGCGTTTCATGGCGTGGCCACGCGCTACCTGCCCAACTACCTGGGCTGGCGCTGGATACTCGACGCACGGAGAATATTGTCCCCCGAAAGCTTGCTCAGAGCCACTTTGGGGACATTCCCACATCTGACGGTGACATAGCCAAAGATTACATGCCGAGGGCTTGCTTCTGCATGGCGATCAGGTCGGCGATGCCGCCTTGCGCCAGGTCCAGCAAGCGGTTCATGCCGGCGCGGTCGAAGGCGGCGCCTTCGGCCGTGCCCTGCACTTCGATGAAGTGGCCCGCTTCCGTCATCACCACGTTCATGTCCGTGTCGCAGCCCGAGTCTTCCACATAGTCCAGGTCCAGCACCGGCATGCCCTGGTAGACGCCCACCGAGATGGCGGCGACAAAGCTTTTCACGGGGATGGCGGCGATCGCGCCGCGCGCCTGCAGCTGGGAAAACGCGTCATACGCGGCCACCATGGCACCCGTGATCGAGGCCGTGCGCGTGCCGCCATCGGCCTGGATGACGTCGCAATCGAGGTGCAAAGTGCGTTCGCCGAACGCCTGCAGATCGAAGGCGGCGCGCAGCGAGCGGCCGATCAGGCGCTGGATTTCCTGCGTGCGGCCGGACTGCTTGCCGCGCGCCGCTTCGCGGTCCATGCGCGTGTGCGTCGAGCGCGGCAGCATGCCGTACTCGGCCGTCAACCAGCCCTGGCCCTTGCCCTTCAGGAAACCCGGCACCTTGTCTTCGATGCTGGCGGTGCAGATGACCTTGGTGTCGCCGCACTCGATCAGCACCGAACCTTCGGCATGCTTGGTGTACTGGCGGGTGATGCGGATGGCGCGCAGCGCATCGACGGCGCGGCCGCTCGGGCGGGATTCAAATGTCATGGGGTGTCCTGTGTGATTGGGGTTGCGGCCGCGATTTTACCACCGCGGCGCCATGCCACGGCGCAGGGCGGCCCGCGCACAAGATCCCTACAATCCTGCCCCGCCAAACACAATTTTCTTTACAATGCCGTAAAACGCACACTATTCAGCAATTTTCAGGCCATCGCGCACTTCAGTCCTGTTTTGCAGCGCGGGCGGTATTGCCTGCGCTGGCTGATTAAGTGTATAAGTGACTGTATACAAGACCAAATCGGGGAATCCTTTGAGCATTTCAAGCATGACAGGCTACGCGGTTGCCACCAGCGAAGGTGCTGCAGGCACACTGACAATTGAAATCAAGAGCGTCAACTCGCGCTTTCTCGACCTGCAATTCCGGATCAACGACGATCTGCGGGCGCTGGAGCCTGACCTGCGCGCCGCCGTCATGTCCGCCATCACGCGCGGCAAAGTCGAGGTACGCCTGAGCTTTGGCCGCAAGGCCGCCACCGCCGGCACGCAGGCGCTGAACCTGCCCCTGCTGGCCGAACTGGCGCGCCTGCAAAACGAAGTAGGCCAGCATTTTGTCTCCGCCCCCGTCATGACGGTGGCAGAACTGCTGCGCTGGCCGGGCGTCATCGAAGAAGCGCAAGTGGGGCAAGAGTCCTTGCAGGCGGACGTGGGCGCGCTGACCCGCCGCACCGTGGCGGCCTTCGTCGACAGCCGCAAGCGCGAAGGCGCGGCGCTCGAAGCGGTGCTGGTGTCGCGCATCGAAGCGATGGAAGCCATCGTCAAGCGCATCACGCCATTGATACCGCAAGTGGTGGCGGCCTTCCAGCAAAAAGCCATCGAGCGCATGCAGGATGCGCTGGGCCTGGCCAGCCAGGGCTCGAATTCGGCCCTGTCGCGCCAGGACGCCATGGAGCGCATCCGCCAGGAAGTCATTTTGTACGGCATCCGCATCGACGTGTCGGAAGAACTGGCGCGCCTGTCGGCCCACCTGGGCGAAACGCGCCACATCCTCACCAAGGGCGGGCAAGTGGGCAAGCGCCTCGACTTCATGATGCAGGAACTGAACCGCGAAGCCAACACCTTGGGTGCCAAGGCGTCCGTCAAGGAACTGGCCGACGCCTCGATGGACTTGAAGCTGCTGATCGAGCAGATGCGCGAACAGGTGCAGAACCTGGAATAGTCCTTCAGGCCAGGCGCGTTGCGGCGCGCCCCCTGTCGCTGGCGGCGATGACGACGCAGGCGACAAACAGCACGATGCTGTATTCCACGCCGCCGGCGCCATGTTCGCCCACGAACCAGCCCTTGGCCGCATGCACGATGGCGATGCCGCCGACGCAGATCACCATCAGCCCGGCCGCCGCCCAGCGCGTGTATTTGCCGGCGATGAGCAGGCTGCCGCAAACGATCTCGACGATGGTAATCGCCCACACCACGGCCAGGCCGTAGATAAATCCCTTGTCTTCCAGAAAACCGGCAAAGCGGGGGATGGTGCCATTGGCGATGCGCACGATGGCGTGGGCCATGAACATCACGGCGATGGCCACGCGCAGCAGCAACATGGCCTGGGCAACACTGAGAAACGGGAAATTTTTCATGCGTGCATCCTGTCGGTAGAATAGTTATCAAGAAAAAACCATTCGAAATTAGATAACTATTTTCCCAAGATAACAAGCAAAATATGGGTAGCTGCGGCGGCAAGGCGCATCGGGGGACTGGCTGGTCGCCTTGCCTCTTGGTAAAATACTGAATTGGGCGGCGCCCATGCAAGCGCAGGCGCCGTCATCACACGCATATGGAAAGATCCGCATGAGCCACCCTACCGCCTTCTCCGGCAGCCTGTTCGTGGTCGCCGCACCATCGGGCGCCGGCAAATCGACACTGGTCAATGCATTGCTGGCGCAAGAGCCCGGCATCAAGCTGTCGATTTCGACCACCACGCGCGCGCCCCGTCCGGGCGAGCAGCATGGCCGCGAGTATTACTTCACGACGGCGGAAGACTTTGTCGCGCGCGCCGACCAGGGCGAGTTCCTGGAATGGGCGGAAGTGCATGGCAATTACTATGGTACCTCGCGCATCATGGTGGAGCAGCAAATGGCCGCCGGCACCGACATCCTGCTGGAAATCGACTGGCAAGGCGCGCGCCAGGTGCGCAAGCAATTCCCCCGCGCGGCCGGCATTTTCATCCTGCCGCCATCGATCGATGCGCTGGAAGAGCGCTTGAACAAGCGCGGCCAGGACGAGCCGCACGTGATCACGCGCCGCCTGCTGGCGGCCGGCGGCGAAATCGCACACGCTCCCGAGTTCGAGTATGTTATTATCAATGAAGAGTTTACGGTCGCTTTGTCCGAACTGAGCGCGATCGTGAGAGCGGCCCGTTGCCGGTTTGCGCAACAAGCGGCCCGCAACGCATCGCTATTCGCCCAGCTGGGCCTGCACGCAGAGTAATTCGTCTGCACGCCAGTTCACACAGCACCACGCACACAAATTTAGGAGTTACTATGGCCCGTATCACAATCGAAGATTGCCTGAAGCAGATCCCTAACCGTTTCCAGCTGACCCTGGCTGCGACCTATCGCGCACGTCAGTTGTTGCAAGGCCACACCCCAAAGGTGGAAGCCAAGGACAAGCCTACCGTTGTCGCACTGCGTGAAATCGCTGCCGGTAAAGTCGGCATCGAAATGCTGAAAAAGGTCCCGATGTAATTGGGAAGCCGCGTGCCGGAACAGTGCTGACCCCTGCTTCTACCGTATCGTTTATTCACACTGTAAAGCAACGCGACGTTTTATGAGTCTGACCCCAGCCGACACGACTTCTGCAGCACTGCCGCCCCTGGCCTCGCGCCAGGCGGCAAAATCACAGGGCGCTTCCGCGCCCGGCGCCGGCACGTCCGGCAGCAACACCCCCGCAGCACCGCCAGCGCCCGCCCTCGGCGTGGCCTCCGTCAGCCACCTGGCCGACAAGCTGGCCGAATACCTGTCCCCCGCCGACCTGAAAAAAGTCAAGGAAGCCTACCGCTTCTCCGACGAAATGCACCTGGGCCAGATGCGCCGCTCGGGCGAGCCGTATATCTCGCACCCGATCGCCGTCGCCGAAATCTGCGCCGACTGGAAGCTCGACGCGCAAGCCATCATGGCCGCCCTGCTGCACGACGTCATGGAAGACCAGGACGTCAAGAAGGATGAATTGATCGAGCGCTTCGGCGCGCCGGTGGCGCACCTGGTCGATGGCCTGTCGAAGCTGGAAAAGATCGAATTTCAGAGCCAGATCGAAGCGCAGGCGGAAAACTTCCGCAAGATGCTGCTGGCCATGGCCTCCGACGTGCGCGTGATCCTGATCAAACTGGCCGACCGCCTGCACAATATGCGCACCCTGGACTTCATGACGGCGGCAAAAAAACGCCGCATCGCCAGCGAGACCATGGAAGTGTACGTGCCGATCGCGCACCGCCTCGGCCTGAACAACATCTACCACGAGCTGCAGGACCTGTCGTTCTCGCACCTGTACCCGATGCGCTACCGCACCCTGGCGAAAGCCGTCAAGGCGGCGCGCGGCAACCGGCGCGAAGTGGTCAACAAGATCATGGAAGCGGTGAAAAGCACCTTGTCCATGGCCGAACTCGAAGCCGACGTCACGGGCCGCGAAAAGACCCTGTACGACATCTATAAAAAGATGCGCAGCAAGCATTTGTCGTTCTCGCAAGTGCTGGACGTGTACGGCTTCCGCGTGGTGGTGAGCAGCTTTGCCGATTGTTACGTGACCCTGGGCACCCTGCACAGCCTGTACAAGCCGATGCCGGGCAAGTTCAAGGATTACATCGCGATCCGCAAGCTGAACGGCTACCAGTCGCTGCACACGACCGTCATCGGCCCCTACGGCACGCCCGTCGAATTTCAGATCCGCACGCAGGAAATGCACCGCACGGCCGAGTCCGGCGTGGCGGCGCACTGGCTGTACAAGAGCGGCGAATCGAACCCGTCCGACCTGCAGCAGCGCACGCATGCGTGGCTGCAATCCTTGCTCGACATCCAGCAGCAGACGGGCGACTCGGCCGAATTCCTCGAACACGTCAAGGTCGACCTGTTCCCCGATTCCGTCTACGTGTTTACGCCGAAGTCGAAGATCATCGCCCTGCCGCGCGGCGCCACGGCCATCGACT
Organism: Janthinobacterium sp. 64; assembly: GCF_002813325.1. Lineage (NCBI taxonomy): Bacteria > Pseudomonadati > Pseudomonadota > Betaproteobacteria > Burkholderiales > Oxalobacteraceae > Janthinobacterium > Janthinobacterium sp. 64. The sequence goes on from NZ_PHUG01000001.1 coordinate 2,409,579, forward strand.
TCGCCTACTCGATCCACACGGGCATCGGCGACCAGACCGTGGCCGTCAAGATCAACAACGAAACCTCGCCGCTGCGCACCGAGCTGCACAATGGCGACATCGTCGAAATCATCACCGATTCCTCGTCGCGCCCCAGCCCGACCTGGCTGTCGTTCGTGCGCACCGGCAAAGCCCGTTCGGCCATCCGCCACCATTTGCGCACGATTAACCTGCCCGAATCGATCGCCCTGGGCCAGCAATTGCTGTCGCAGGCACTGCAGACTCTGAACATCGACGCCGACCTGCAAGCGCCATTGGTGGAACGCCTGCTCAACGAATCGAGCGCCAATTCCATGGACGAGCTGTACGCGGACATCGGCATCGGCAAGCGCATGGCCACCCTGGTGGCGCGCCACATCTTCGGCTTGATTGGCGGCGAAGCGGCCAGCATGCCGGTGGAACACAATAGCGGCAGCGAACTCGACCCGGTCACCATCTGCGGCAGCGAAGGCGTCTCGGTCCAGCTGGCGCCATGCTGCCTGCCGATCCCGGGCGACCAGATCATCGGCCAGCTGCGCCGCGACCAGGGGCTGCTGGTGCACACCAGCGACTGCTCGCAGGCAAAACGCCAGCGCGCCAAGGAACCGGACCGCTGGATCGCCGTGCGCTGGGGCACCGAACTGAACCGCCGCTTCGACTGCCGCATCAAGGTGCTGATCAACAGCGAACGGGGCATCCTCGCCAGAGTAGCCGCCGAAATCGGCGAATCCGACGCCAACATCATCTATGTGGGCATGGACGAAGACAAGGACAACGTCCTCGACCAGCTGCGCTTCACCGTGCAAGTCAAGGACCGCGTCCACCTGGCCGCCCTGCTGCGCAACGTGCGCAGAGTGGCCGGCGTGAACCGCATCCTGCGCGAACGCAATTAATGCTGGGGTCAGACCCGCCGGGTCTGACCCCAGGCTTACGCTTACGGCTGATCTCCACGTTCTGCAATATGCCGCAAAAAATCCTGATCCCCAAGTGCAAACTCGGCATTGATACTGGTGCGCAACTGACTTAACTCTTTCATCGACCAAGCCCGTTGAAAAAGTTCGCGATACGCCACACGTGCCTCAGCAGGACTCGTCCCCAGACGCCAGTACAGCGGATGAGCAGTTACCAAGCTATCATGCTCGCCACGCGCGTTGCAGCGATAGCTGGACCAACGATATTCACCTGGAAAATCAACCATGCCAGCGCGAACCGGATTGAGCTCGATATAACGCTGACAAACCAGTAGGTAAATCTCATCTTGCACCAGACACGACTTGTAACGACCATCCCAGATACTTCCCGTCCGTCCATAGCGCCAATTGAAATATTGCGCGTAACGTTGCGCCAGCGATTTCATCAAACCAGAGACGGTGGCGGGCGTATCCGCTGACAACAGCAAATGCACATGATTAGTCATGTGCACATACGCATGTATTCTGCATGGGTTCGCTTGCAACGCCAGACTCAAATAAGACAGGTATCGCAGGTGATCATTAGCATCAAGAAAGCATGCTTGCCTGTCCGCCCCACGCTGCACCACATGCAAAGGCATGCCAGGCATAAACAAACGCTGGGCGCGGGCCATGGTCGCTCTCCTGTAAAGGAAAGTCCCAGCGTGACAGGCCTACCAAGACTAACCCTGCGTCAGCGCAAACTACCCCTCCCCCGGCGCCGGATATGTCACTTCCAGCAACTCCAGCTCCTGCTCGCCCTGCGGCGTGTTGAGGGTGATCACATCGCCTTCGCGCGCCTTGGTGATGGTGCGCGCCATCGGCGAGATCCAGCTGATCTTGCCGTTCAGCGGGTCGAATTCATCGATGCCGACGATGGTGATCGTGTGCGTTGCGCCGTCGCTGGTGCGATAGGTTACCGTGGCGCCGAAAAACACCTGGTCGTTGCCATGATGCACGCTGGGGTCGACGATGGCGGCCAGGTCCATGCGCTTGGTGAGGAAGCGGATGCGGCGGTCGATTTCGCGCAGCCGGCGCTTGCCATAGATATAGTCGCCATTTTCCGACCGGTCGCCATTCGACGCCGCCCAATGCACGATGCGCACCACTTCCGGACGGTCGACGTCGATCAGCTGCAGCAGCTCTTCCTTGATGCGCTGGTAACCGGCCGGCGTGATGTAGTTCTTGGCGCCGGCGGGAATGGCCAGCGCCAGCGCGGCCGCTTCTTCATCGTCGTCGTTGTCGGATTCTTTTACAAAGGCTTTATTCATCCGTCTATTGTAGCTCCGCCAGAGAGCCACAGGCACACGCGATGCGGGGGCGGCCGGGCTTTTTTGACGTATCATCGTGGCAATCGCGGCAAACCTGCGCCGCACACGGAGTCGGATGAAAAAATTCTACAGAGTCAGGCGCTGGCTGTTCGCGCCGCTGGTTTACCTGGCCGCCATCTGTCTGCTGATCGAGGAATGGCTGTGGGCGACGGGCGCGCGCATCATGCAGGTGGTGGCGCAGTTTCCACCCCTGCATGCGCTCGAAGCGTGGATCAAGCGCCTGCCGCCATACTGGGCGCTGGCCATCTTCGTGCTGCCGGCCGTGCTGCTGTTTCCCGTCAAGCTGCTGGCCCTGCTGGCGATCGCGCGCGGCCATGCGTTTTCCGGCATCGGCGTGATCGTCATTGCCAAGCTGGGCGGCGCAGCCGCCGTGGCGCGCCTGTACAAGCTGACGCGCCCTACCCTGCTCAGTTTGCCGTGGTTTGCCCGTTGGCACGGTGTATTTATGGAAACCAAGGACCGCTGGATCGCCCGCCTGCGCGCCACGCGTCCGTGGCGCAGAGTCAGCCGCCTGTCGGCCGCGCTGAGCCGCGCCCGCCGCGCCTGGTGGCAGCGCTTGCGCAAGGGTACGCCAGGGCGTCATAATTCCCGCCCGGCCAGAGTGCTGCGCCGCTTCGCCGCCTTTTGGCGCGCCCGCCGCTGATGAAGAAAGGCCATCCCATGCACGATACTCCCCGGCTCGCCCCCGCCCTGCGCGCGGCGGCGCCGGAAATTTACCTGTACGACGCGGCCAGCTTGCAATTGCTGGATGCCAACGATGCCGCCTGTGACAACTTGCAGTACGCGCGCAAGCAATTGCTGGCGATGACGCCCTTCACCCTGGCGCCGCAGCTCGACGCGCAGCAGCTGGCCGCCGTGCTGGCGACCCTGGACGACAGCATCGGCGCGCAAGCCCGGCTGCATGTGCAGCAGCGCCGCCGCGATGGCAGCCTGTATTCGCTCAGCCTGCACCTGTCGCGCGCCAGCCGCCAGGGCCGCGCCTTGCTGCTGGCCGAGGGCGAAGACTTGTGCACGCCGCAGGCGACGGCCGCCGCCCTGGCGCAGGTGCAGTCGCGCTTCAACGCCATCGTCTCGAATACGCCGGGCCTGGTGTACCAGTTCTGCCTGCACGCGGATGGGCGCGCCGCCTTCCCCTACCTGAGCGATGGCTGCCAGGCCTTGCTGGGCCTGGAGCCGGCACAGCTGCACGCGCGCCCGGAACTGTTCTACCAGTTGATCCTGGCCGACGACCGTACCTCGTATCTGGAGTCGATGCAGGCGTCAAAAAACGCCTTGTGGAGCTGGAACTGGGAAGGCCGCATCTGGATCGATGCCTGGAAGGACGTCAAATGGATCAACCTGCGCTCCACGCCGCGCGCGCTGGCCGACGGCACGGTGCAGTGGGAAGGCATCATGACGAATATCACGGAAAGCCGGCTCGAACAGATCGAAGTGCGCCAGTCGCGCGCACGCCTGGCCGAGCTGACTGCGCACATCGACAAGGTCAAGGAACACGAACGCACGCGCCTGGCGCGCGAACTGCACGATGACCTGGGCGGCAATTTGACGGCGATCAAGATGGCGCTGGCCATGCTGGCGCGCCGCCTGCCGCCGGACGACCCGCTGCTGCAGGACAAGGCCGAGTATGTCGATGCCCTGGTCGACCGCAGCATCGACGCCGTGCACCGCATTTCGCTGGACTTGCGCCCCTCGATGCTGGACCTGGGCCTGGTTGCCGCGCTGGACTGGCAGGTGAAGGAATTCGCGCGCCAGGCCGGCATCGAATGCCAGTTCATTTGCAACCGCCAGCATATCGAACTGGAACTGGACCAGGCGACCAGCCTGTTCCGCATCGCCCAGGAGGCGCTGACGAATATCGCCAAGCATGCGCAGGCGAACAAGGTCAGCGTGCGCCTGGCCCGGCAGCGCCAGCATCTGAGCCTGTCGATCGCCGACAATGGCGTCGGCATGCGCCTGTCCGACCGCGCCAAGCCGCAGTCGTTCGGCATCCGCGGCATGGCCGAACGCGCCAGCGCGCTGGGCGGCACCCTGAGCCTGGTGGACGGGCCGGACGGCGGCACCCTCCTGAGCATAAAAATCCGGCTGACCACGGCGCGAGAGGCGATAATAGCGGCTGCAGCCAGTGCGCCTGCGCACAGCGGGCCGTCGCCAGACGCGGCCTAGTGGGTGAATTAGATAGGAAACAATGCAGTCATGAAAGAAAAAGCCACCATCCGGGTATTCATCGCCGACGATCATGCGATCGTGCGCGAAGGCTTGAAGCAAATCCTCGCCGACACGAAGGACATCATCGTGGCCGGCGAAGCTGAAAATGGCCACGACGCCATCAAACTGTTCCGCGGCTCGAAGTGCCAGGTCATGCTGCTCGACATCTCCCTGCCCGACCGCAGCGGCATCGAGGTGCTCAAGCAGATCAAGAAGGAAAAGCCGGAACTGGCCGTGCTGATGCTGTCCATGCACCGCGAGGACCAGTACGCCATCCGTTCGCTCAAGGCGGGCGCGGCCGGCTACCTGACGAAACAGAGTGCGCCGCGTGAACTGGTCACGGCCATCCGCCAGGTGGCGCAAGGCTTGAAATACATCAGTGCCTCGCTGGCGCAGGAACTGGCCAACACGGTGGGCGAAGACCACGAAACGGCCTTGCACGACACCTTGTCGGACCGCGAGTACCAGACCCTGGTCATGATCGCCTCGGGCAAGGCGGTGGGCGCCATTGCCGAAGAACTCAAATTGTCCGTGAAAACCGTCAGCGAATACCGCGCCCGCTTGCTGGTCAAGATGAAACTCAAGAATAGCGCTGAACTGACGCATTACGCCATCCGCAACCAGCTGGTGGATTGACGCCAAAGCGGCATGCCCGCTGGCATCGGGCGAATTGACAGGACTTCTCCTTGCTTCTCGCACAATAAGTTCTTTGCCAACTCGCCTATCATGGGGATAATGAGAAATATCTGAAAAGGCTGCGTCTACATGTCCAGTAAATTGCCATCTTCACCAGCAAGCGCTCCCGCTGGCGCCACGCATACCGCCGCCGCGATGAATCCGGCCGATATCGCCCGCGAAGCGTTTCGCCGCCTGGCCACGCGCCGCATCGCTCCTACGCCCGGCGCCTACCGCGATATCTACAATGAGATCGCCGGCATCAGCGAACCGGCCGATACGCCTGCCGCCCCGGCAGCCGTGCTGGCCGCCAGTGCACCCACGGAAAGCGGCGCGGAAAACGTCCTGACGCAGTTTGCCGCCAGAATGAGCGAATCGGCGGGCGAACTGGGCGACTTTGGCCGCCGTTTTCAACGGGCACTGAAGGCGCGCGACTGGGACAGCTATGCGCGCACCCTGGCGCAGCTGGCGGAAAAACAGGTCAAGAAAGGCGGCGGCATCGAATTGCCACCCCTGCCGGACGGCGAGCAGACGCGCACCCTGCGTGAATTGCTCAGCCGCACCCTGGGTTTTGCCGTCGCCACCTTGCTCACGGGCACGCCCGCGCTGGTGGAAGAAGCCGAATCGCTGGGCACTGCCATCAAGCTGGCGCACACGGAAGAGGCGCTGAACGAAGCGGCGCTGCGCCTGAAGCAGCTGTGCTACCAGATCGAACTGAAAAGCGGCGATACGGCCGAGCAGCAGGAATTGCTGCTGCGCCTGTTCAAGTTGCTGCTGGACAACGTCAGCCAATTGCTCGACGACGACAGCTGGCTGCGCGGCCAGGTCGATGCCGTGCAAAACCTGATCGCCGGCCCGCTCGACCAGCGCGCGCTGGAAGACGCCACGCGCAGCCTGAAGGAAGTCATCTACAAGCAAAGCCAGCTCAAGCACAGCCTGTCCGATGTCAAACTGACGGTCAAGAACATGATGATGACCTTCATCGACCGCCTGGGGCAAGTGGCGGCCAGCACGGGCGACTTCCATGAAAAGATCGGCGGCTATTCGGAAAAGATCAGCCAGGCGGAAAATATCAGCGAATTGAACAGTGTTCTCGACGAAGTCTTGCGCGAAACGCGCATGGTGCAGAACGAAGCCCTGCGCGCACGCGACAAGATGGTGCTGGCGCGCCAGGAAGTGCAGGATGCGGAACAGCGCATCCACACCCTGGAAGCGAAGCTCCAGCATATGAGCGAACTGGTGCGGGAAGACCAGCTGACGGGCAGCCTGAACCGCCGTGGCCTGGACGATGTGTTCGAGCGCGAGACGGCCCGCTCCGACCGCCGTGGCACGCCGCTGTGCATCGCCATGCTGGACCTGGACGATTTCAAGCGCCTGAACGACACTTACGGCCACCTGGCCGGCGATGCGGCGCTGAAACACCTGGTCAAAATCGTCAAGGAAACCCTGCGCTCGATGGACGTCATCGCCCGTTTCGGCGGCGAGGAATTCCTCATCCTGCTGCCGGAAACCACGGTCGAAGCGGCTTCGTCGACGATGACGCGCCTGCAGCGCGAGCTGACCCGGCACTTCTTCCTGCACGACAACGAAAAAGTCTTGATCACCTTTTCCGCCGGCGTGGCCCTGCGCCAGCCCAACGAAGACCAGGCCGAGCTGGTCAAGCGCGCCGACCGCGCCATGTACCAGGCCAAGCAGACGGGCAAGAACCGCGTGGTGGTGGCCGACTAAACGGCAACTTGCAGGCTGTCACGCACCATGCCCACCCAACGGTGGGTTTTTTTTTGGCTGTGCCCGGCACGGGCGCACGGCGGCGCGCCAGCGGCCGGCATGCCCCCCCCCTGTGACAATCAAAAGATACTGAACATTATTTCTTATATTTAATTATTTGCAACCCTAAAGTTTAGCCAAAGCCTGCCGTCTACGCGTCTTCGCCCATGGCAACTTGAGGGGCAAAACAAAAAATATACTCGCTTTATTTCCCTAAACTTTCCATGGCCCACTCCGTTAATGAATATAACTGCGGTGTGAGTGTCCCGGAAGGCAGGGGCAGACCAAGGTACAAGGCACATAGCCAAAACATATAGCAAGGAGCTTCAAAATGGCCTCAGTCATCAATACCAATACCTCGTCACTGAATGCGCAACGCAACCTGAGCACATCGCAGTCCGCCCTGTCCACGTCATTGCAACGCCTGTCTTCGGGTTTGCGCATCAATAGCGCAAAAGACGATGCTGCTGGCCTGGCGATTTCCGAGCGCTTCACCTCGCAAATCCGCGGTCTCGATCAAGCCAAGCGCAACGCCAACGACGGTGTGTCGCTGCTGCAAACGGCCGAGGGCTCGCTGGCTTCGACGGGTAACATCCTGCAACGCGTCCGCGAACTGTCGGTACAATCGTCGAATGCCACCAACTCGGCAGGCGACCGCAAGGCAATCCAGGCTGAGGTAGGCCAGTTGCTGTCGGAAGCCGACCGCATCTCGCAAACGTCGGAATTCAACGGCTTGAAACTGCTCGACGGCTCGTTCGGCACGGCATCGTTCCAGGTTGGCGCCAACGCTGGCCAGACCATCCAGGCCACGACCGCCAACTTCCGTACCAGCAACTACGGCAATAACGAGGCAACCAGCGCAGCACCGACCACGGTCACCACCGGCACCGCCTACAGCGGCGGCACCTTCGACATTCAAGGCCTGCAATCGGCAACGATTACGGCCAAGGTGGGCGATACCGCACAATCGCTGGCGGCAACCATCAATGGTTCGACCGACAAGACGGGCGTGACGGCAACGGCCAAGACCGAAGAGTCGGCCAAGTTTGTTGCGAACAAAGTGTATACGCTGGCGGTCACCTCCGACAACAGTACCGCCGCCAACGTCACCTTCACGGTCGGCGCAGCACTGAATGCATCGGGCCTGGCCTCGGCAGTGAGCGCCTTCAATGACGTGTCGTCCACCACCGGCGTCACCGCCAAGTTGAACGACACCAACGATGGCCTGGTGCTGACCAACACTTCCGGCAATAACGTCACGCTGAAAAACAACAGCACTGATGCCGCCTCGCTGGTGACCGCGGCGTCCATCGGCTCGACCGGAACGGTAGGCACCACGGCGTCGATCGGCACTGGCGAGACCGCAACGACGATGGGCTATATTTCGATGAACTCCGACAAGGGTTTTTCGATCGGCAATGATTCGGCCCCAGGCAAGAATGGTGTTGTCGCCGGCGCCGCCAGCCTCAAATCGGTGGCCAGCATCGACGTGTCGACCGTCAAGGGTGCCAACGATGCGCTGAAGATTCTCGATTCGGCTTTGTCGAGCGTCAACAGCCAGCGCGCTTCCTTCGGTGCCTTGCAGTCGCGTTTTGAAACGGCCGTGAGCAACCTGGAATCGACCTCGGAAAATCTGTCGGCTTCGCGTAGCCGCATCCAGGATACCGACTTCGCGGCGGAAACGGCCAAGCTGACGCGCGGCCAGATCCTGCAACAGGCTGGTACCGCGATGCTGGCCCAGGCCAACTCGCTGCCTAACGGCGTGCTGTCGCTGCTGCGCGGTTAATCACCACCAGGCAGTAACGTAGCTTAGCCCTCCCCGGCCGGTCAGATGACGCATCTTGATCTGCCGGGGATTTTTGTTTAGAGGACAACATCATGGATATCCAGGCAACAGGCGGCGTCCCAGCCGCACTGCAGCAGCGTACCGCGGTCACGTCAGGCGGCGCCACTGCCGCCAAGCCTGCGGCGCCTGCGGCCACGGACAGCAATCCCACCGGCAAGGCTGCCAGCAAGGAAGACGCGCAGTCCGAGCTGAAAGAGGTCAAGCAGGTCGTCAGCGACATCAACAAGGCCATGCAGTTCATGTCGCGCGAACTGGAGTTTTCGGTCGACACCGACAGCGAGCGCACCGTCGTCAAGGTGATCGACCAGCAAACGCGCGAAGTCATCCGCCAGATGCCCACCAAGGAAGCATTAGAAATCGGCAAGGCGCTGGAAAAAGTGCAAGGCTTGCTGATCCGGCAAACGGCCTGAGCCGCCGCCATGCCACCGCCTTGGGCATAGGATAAACAGGCGGCCAAATACCCCTCTAAAGTATGGATGAAACATGCCGTTAACCAGTTATATTCATGCATTCTCTAGGAGGTCATTGTGGCTGTTGCATCCCTCAGTACTGGTGGCGTCCTCGACGTAAATAGCCTGGTCAGTCAACTGATGACCGTGGAAAGCCGCCCCTTTGTCGCCATGCAGAACAAAGAAAAGGCCATCACCACCCAATTATCCGCCTATGGCACCCTGAGCGGCGCCGTCGGCGCATTCCAGGGCACCGTCACCGCCCTGGCCGACGCCTCGAAATACAAGGTGGCCAACGCCACCTCCTCGGACGACAAGGTGCTCACTGCAACCGCCGGCAAGGATACCGTCAAGGGTAACTACAGTGTCAATGTGGGCCAACTGGCGCAGGCGCAAACCGTCAGCGCCGCCGGACAGCTCAGCACCAGCGCGCTGATCGGTTCTGGCGCCAGCACCGTGCTCACTTTTGACTTCGGCAGCGTCACGGGCGGCACCTTGGCCGACGGCAAGTATACGGGGGCCACTTTCGATCTCGATGCGACCCGCACGGCCCGCACCGTCACCATCGACGGCAGCAACAACTCGCTGCAAGGCATCCGCGACGCCATCAACAAGGCTGGCGTCGGCGTGACCGCCAGCATTATTTCCGACGGTAGCAGCACGCCGAACCGCCTGGTACTGACCTCGGACAAGAGCGGCGAAACGTCGAGCATGCGCGTTTCCGTCGCCGGCGACCAGGACTTGAGCAATTTATTGTCCTACGCGCCGAACGGCACGCAGAACATGAAGCAAAGCAATGCTGGCCAAAATGCCAAACTGACCGTCAATGGCGTGGCTATCACCAGTCCGACCAATAACGTCGACAACGCCGTGCCTGGCGTGACGATGTCGGTACTGAAGATCGGCGTCAGCAATGTCGGCGTCAGCATGGACACCTCCGGCATCAAGACGGCCCTGAGCAACTTCGTCAAGGCCTACAACGAGCTGAACACGACCATCACCGGCCTGACGGCAGTCACGCCGGACCAGAAGCAGGGTGCGGCGCGCACGGGCGGTCCGCTGGTGGGCGACTCGACTACGCTGAGTTTGCAGGCGAGCTTGCGCAAGATGTTTTCCAGCAACGTGCCCGGCTTGTCGGGTAGCGTGACGAGCCTGAGCCAGCTGGGCGTCGCCTTCCAAAAGGATGGCACGCTCAAGCTCGATACGGGCAAGCTGCAAACGGCCATCGACAAGAGTCCGGACGACGTCATCAAGCTGCTGGCCACGTCCGGTTCGACCAGCGACAGCCTGGTCAGCTTCGTCAGCTCGACCAGCAACTCGACGGTCGGCACCAAGGCCATCTCGATTTCCAAGCTGGCCACGCAAGGCACCCTGGCGGGCAGCGCGCCAGCGGGCCTGACCATCATCGCCGGCGTCAACGACAACCTTTCGATGACGATCAATGGCGTCAGCAGCAAGGCCACGCTGGTGCCGGGCACCTACACGGCGGACAGCCTGGTCAGCCATCTGCAGTCGCTGATCAATGGCGCCTCCGGCAGCACCGACAAAACGGTCGGCGTGACGGTCAAGCAAGAAAACGGCGTCATCAATATTACCTCGAACAAATATGGAACCGCGTCGAAGCTGGAAATTACCGGCAACGGCGCCGATGGACTGTTTGGCAGCCCGACGATGACCACCGGCGTGGATGTAGCGGGCACCATCGACGGCGCCGTGGCCGTCGGCAGCGGTCAGACCCTGACCGGTTCACCCGGCTCCGGCAGCGCCGGCATTGCGGTGCTGATCAACGGCGGCCAGCTGGGCGGCCGTGGCACGGTGAATATTTCGAAAGGCGTCAGCGCCCTGTTTGCCAGCACGACCGACAGCTACCTGGGCACGTCGGGCTTGATTCAAAACAAGAACGATGGCTTGAACAAGAGCATTGCCGATATCACCAAGCAGCGCAATGCGCTCAATAGCCGCCTGACCCTGACCGAGGCGAGGCTGCGCAAGCAATACAGTGCGCTCGACGTGAAGCTCAGTTCGATGAACAGCACCACCAATTATTTGACTCAGCAACTGGCGAAGCTGTCTTAGAGTTAACGCATATCTACTAGAGGAAAACGAATGTTTGGATCATCAAACAAAGGCGCGCAATCCTACGCCAAGGTTGGCCTGGAAACAGGCATAGGTGCCGCTTCTCCGCACAAGCTGATCGCCATGCTGTACGACGGCGCCCTGGTAGCCGTGCTGAGTGCGCAGATGCACATGAAAGCTGGCAATATCCCTGAAAAGGGCAAATCCATTTCACGCGCCATGCAGCTGATCGACCAAGGTCTGCGCGCCAGCCTGGACAAGAATGCGGGCGGCGAGATCGCCGAAAACCTCGATGCGCTGTATGAATACATGGGCGCGCGATTGCTGACGGCCAACCTGAAAAATGACCTGAACATCCTCGAAGAGATCCAGCGCCTTCTGACCGACCTGCGCGACACCTGGAACGCCATAGGCACGCCTTCCGGCATGAATATTGCCGCTAGCGATGCCTCTGCTACCCGCATCTCCAACTATGCGAGCGCCTGACCCATGATGACCAATCAAGAAGTCCTGACCACCTACGAAACCATGCAGACCCTGACGGGCCGGATGGTGACGGCCGCCAGCAACGCCGACTGGGACGCGCTCGAAGCGCTGGAGCAGCAAGTGAGCGCGCACGTGGAAGCGCTGAAAGCGAATGAAGAAAAAGTCGTGCTGGAAAGCGCCGGCCGCCAGCGCAAGGTCGCCCTGATCAAGCAAATTCTGGAAGACGACCGCAAGATCCGCGACCTGACCATGCCGTGGATGGCGCATTTGTCCAAGCTGATCAACAGCACGGGCACCGAACGGCGCCTGGCCAACGCCTACGGCGTCTAAACGCAAGCGGGGGCGCCATGTTGCCGAAGATGGATGCCATCGGCATGACGCCCCTGACCCCGGTCAAGGGCGCGCGCCCGGCCGACGCCGTCGCCGACCCGCGCCAGGCCGAGTTCCAGCGCTCGCTGCAAGGACTGATCGGTAAATCCATGCAGGGCCAGGTGCTGGCGCGCATGGGCGATGGCAGCTACCTGGTGCGCGTGGCCGGTACGCCGGCCCGCATGCAGTTGCCCGCCGGCGCCCAGCCGGGCAGCGAGATTCCCCTGACCCTGATCGGCATCAATCCCCGCCCTTCGTTTCAAATCGGCAATAACCGCGACCAGCCCGCCAGCGCCCTGCTGACGTATGCGGACGCGGAAGCCGAGCCCGAGGAGGCAGAAACGCGCGGGCCCCAGACCGGCGCCGCCCAGGCGGGCACGCGCGCCAGCAGCACGGCCGCCACCCTGCTCAGCCGCGCGCCCCTGACACCGGCCAACTTGCTGCCCGCCCTGGCAGGCGATACACCGGCGCCGGAACTGAGCACCACCGCGCGCGCCATCAGCAGCGTACTCAGTCAGGCTGAAAGCGTGCCCGGCGCGCCCCTGTCCCTGGTCGGCAAGACGCCGCTGATGGCCGCGCCGGGAGCCGATCCCGCCCAGGTGGCGCAAAAGCTGCGCGACACGGTCGGCAGCAGCGGCCTGTTCTATGAATCGCACGTGGCCGAATGGGCCGAAGGCAAGCGTCCGCTGGCCTCGCTGCTGCTGGAACCGCAAATGCAAAAGGCCGCGCCGGGCGAGGCGCCCAGGACGGGCACCGACCTGGCCTCGGCGCAGCTGATCAATTTACAGCTGCATACGCACGAACAGGCGCGCGTGCAGTGGCAGGGCGAAGCCTGGCCCGGGCAGAAGATGCAGTGGGATATCAGCCAGGATGCGCCGGAAGGACAGCAGCACGCAGGCACGCAGGCCGACGAGGAAGCAACGGCCTGGCGCAGCAATGTGCGCTTCCAGTTCCCCCTGCTGGGCGACCTGGCCGCGCACGTGGTCTTGCAGGGCGGCCGGGTCGCGATCCAGCTGCAGGCCGGCAGCGAGGCCAGCGCCGACACCTTGCGCCAGCATGCGGCGCGGCTGGAAACGTCGCTCGATGCGGCCGGCTGGCCCCTGGCGTCATTGACGATCGCCGGCAAGCCGGAAGCGGCCGAGCCAGCGAAAACAGATGATGCTTGACGACACCAAGCGCAAGGTGCCGCAGACGGCCGTCGCCCTGGCCTACCAGAGCGGCACGCCGGCGCCCAAGGTGGTGGCCAAGGGCAGCGGCCTGATCGCGGACCAGATCATCAGCACGGCGCGCGAACACGGCGTCTTCGTGCATGAATCGAAGGAATTGGTGGCGCTGCTGATGGATGTCGACCTGGACCGCCAGATTCCGCCCGGCCTGTATCGGGCGATTGCAGAACTGCTGGCCTGGTTATATCATATTGAATCTGCGAATGGCGGACCGATCCCGCCGCCGCCCGACACCAGCATCAACCTCACCGATACATAGACAGGCATCAATGCAAGCACATATTATGGATTCCGGCCTCGAAAACTGGCATGACTTTGAAGTGGAATCGCGGCGGGAAATCATCGCCTTGCTGCGCAGCATCAGCGAAAAGAACCAGCTGATCCGCATGCTGATCCACGGTGAATCCGATGTGTGCGTCACCTCGATCCTGGAAGTCGATGCCGACCACAATGCCGTCATCCTCGACCGTTCCGTGAACACCGACCAGAACCGGCGCATGCTGGCCGCCAAGGGCATCTCGTTTGAAACCTCGCTCGACAAGATCCGCATCCTGTTTGCCAGTGCCCAGGTGCAAGAGTGCAATTACGGCGGCACACCCGCCTTGAAAATTGCCATTCCAGAAACATTGATCCGTCTGCAGCGGCGCGAGTATTACCGCATGACCACACCCGTGAGCAATCCCGTACGCGTCTCGATTCCCCTGCCGCCTTCGCTCGGCGGCGCCGACGCCCTGTTTCCGCTGGCCGACATCAGCTGCGGCGGCATCGCCATCCTGGACAATAAACTGATACTGGGCGAGACCATCGGCAGGGACTATCCCGGTTGCCGCATCGACTTGCCCGACGTCGGCATCGTCACCGCCACCTTGCAAATTCGCAATTCGCTGGACATGACCCTGCTGAACAACAAGCTGAACCGCCGCCTGGGCTGCCAGTTCGTCGACCTGCCGCGCAGCATGCTAGCGCACGTGCAGCGCTATATCACGCGGCTGGAGCGGGAGCGCAATGCACGGATGGCTGGACTCAGCTGATACCCCAGCCGAAAGCTGGGGTCAGACCCGCCGGGGGAATGCATCCCAATGGGATGCATTCCGATTCCTTGGGAACTGACCCCGGAATTTGCCTTTGGGGTAAATTAAACTTTACACCTGCATATTCATGATCTCGTGATACGCCGACACTAATTTATTGCGTACCTGCACCGTCGCCTGGAATTCGATGCTCGACTTTTGCATCGCCACCATCACATCCGACAGGCTGACCTTTTCGTCGCCCATGGTAAAGCGCTGGCCCAGCGCCGACGACGCCTTTTGCGCGCCGCTCACGGAGTCGAGCGCGCTCTTGAAGGCGTCGGCAAAATTCACCTTCGCTGCCGGCATTTCGCTCTGGATCGCCGGTATTTTCGCCTCCGGCCGCGTGGCTGCCGACTTCAGTTGCGCGATCATCGCCTCGATCCTGCTGCTATCGATACCGCCTGTTTTCACTTTGCCTCCCGATTCTGGTCTGCTTCATATCTGTTCCATGCCTGTTGCACCCAGAGAACAAAACCCTGGCTTGCAAGGCAACGACGGGTACAATAACTTCCGTCACATGTTGCCAGGGTTCCACAATACCAGCGCCAACGCCAGCCGCTCGGCCGAGCAGGCGGCAAAAGCGCCTTCTGTTTGGACGATTGAAGCGCGTGACAGTGGCGGATAATTCTGCATATCGCCCCTCCTCCCGAGGAAGCGGCCCCCACGCACCACCCAATACCCGTCAAACCACACGCCCTGGAAGGCAATCATGGCTGTAGCCGAAGAAATCGATGTGAACCGCATACCGCCGGAACCGGCGCCTGCCCGCTCGCCCGTGGAGTCCGTGCAAGCGTTCGCCAAGACGCCGATGGGCAAGAATTTCCTGCGCGGCCTGGGTGTGGCGGCACTGATCGCCATCGGCGTGGCCCTGTACATGTGGAACCAGCCCCCCGAATACAAGGTCCTGTTCTCCAACTATACGGACCGCGACGGTGGCGCCATCACCGCCTCGCTGGACCAGCTGGGCATCAAGCACAAGTTTTCCGAAGGGGGCGGCGCCATTCTCGTGCCCACCGAGCAAGTCCACGACGCGCGCCTGAAACTGGCCGCGCAAGGCTTGCCGAAGGGCGGCAACGTGGGCTTCGAGCTGATGGAAAACCAGAAGCTGGGCGTGTCGCAATTTCTGGAACAGGTCAATTTCCAGCGCGCGCTCGAGGGCGAACTGGCCAAATCGATCGAATCGGTGTCCGCCGTCGACACGGCGCGCGTCCACCTGGCCCTGCCCAAGCCGCAAGTATTCGTGCGCGACCAGCAAAAACCCACGGCTTCCGTGCTGCTGAACCTGCACCCGGGCCGCGGCCTCGATCAATTGCAAGTGAGCGCCATCGTGCACCTGGTGGCGTCCAGCGTGCCGGAATTGCTTCCAGTCAATGTCACCGTGGTCGACCAGGCCGGCAACCTGCTGTCGAACCAGGAAAAGGACAAGGACCGCGCCAACGGCATCAAGAGCCTGGACCCGAACCAGTTAAAGTACGTGCAGCAATTGCAGCAAAGCGTGATCAAGCAGGTCGAATCGATCTTGCTGCCCATCGTCGGCGAAGGCAATGTCCGCGCCGAAGCGACGGCCGATGTGGATTTCTCGCAAAGCGAGCAGGCGGCCGAAACCTACAAGCCGAACTCGCCACCGGAAGCGTCCACCATCCGCAGCCAGCAGACGAGCGAATCGACGGGCGCCGGCAATGCCAATCCGTCCGGCGTGCCGGGCGCGCTGTCGAACCAGCCGCCGGGCGTGGCGACGGCGCCGCTGACGGCCGAAGCGCCTGGCGCCCCGGGCGGCGCGCCGGCGACGCCGAGCCAGAAGGAATCGACGACAAATTATGAAGTTGACAAGACCGTGCGCTACGAGCAGAAATCCATGGGCGGCTTGCGCCGCCTGTCGGTGGCCGTCGTCGTCAACTACCGCCGCAGCTTCGACAAGGATGGCAAGGTCACGGTCAGGCCGATTTCCCCTGCCGAAATGGTGCAGATCAATAATCTGGTCAAGGAAGCGATGGGCTACAACAAGGAGCGCGGCGACAGCTTCAGCGTAGCCAACTCGCCCTTCGACGGCATCGACCGTGCGCCGGAAGGCAAGCTGGAGTGGTGGCGCGACCCGGCCAACTTGCCGCTGGCCAAAGAGCTGGCGAAATTCCTCATCACGGCCCTGATCCTGCTGTATATCTTCATCAAGATCGTGCGCCCGATGCTGCGCCCCGTGATGCGCAAGATCGACGATTTCGGCGCCCCGCCGCCCGTCATCGAGCCGGAACTGGCCAAGGAGGGCGAAGAAAACGAAGTCCTGCTCAGCGAAGCGGAACTGGAAGAGCTGGAAGAAGATACGGCGCGCGGTTATCGCGAAAACCTGGCAATGGCCCGAAAACTGGCGCAGGAAGACCCGCGCGTGGTGGCCAACGTCATCAAAGCATGGATAGGCAATAATGACTGAGACAACGGGACTGCAAAAAGCATCGATCCTGATGCTGGCACTGGGCGAGAGCGAAGCGGCCGAGGTCATGAAATTCCTCGGCCCGCGCGAAGTGCTGAAACTGGGCGCCGCCATGGCCACCATGAAGGGCATCGCGCACGAACAGGTGGTCGAGGTGCTCGACGACTTCCGCGCGCAGACGGAACTCAATTCCACCGTCGGCCTCGATTCGGACGAATACATCCGCCAAGTGCTCACCAAGGCGCTGGGCGACGACAAGGCATCCGTGCTGCTGTCGCGCATCCTGGGCGGCAAGGATGCGTCCGGCATCGAATCGCTGAAATGGATGGATTCGCAATCCGTGTCCGAACTGATCCGCAACGAGCACCCGCAGATCATCGCCACCATCCTGGTCCACCTGGAACGCGACCAGGCGTGCGAAATCCTCGGCCATTTCACGGACCGTTTGCGCAACGACGTGGTCTTGCGCATCGCCACCCTGGACGGCGTGCAGCCGGCCGCCTTGCGCGAACTCAACGACGTGCTGACGAAACTGCTGTCCGGTAACGAAAACATCAAGAAATCGTCGCTGGGCGGCGTGCGCGCGGCGGCCGAGATCCTGAACTTCATGAGCGGCGAGCAAGAAGGCTCGGTCATGGACAATATCAAGAACTACGACAACGACATGGCGCAAAAGATCATGGACGAAATGTTCGTGTTCGACAACGTGATCGATATCGACGACCGCGGCATCCAGCTGCTGCTGCGCGAAGTGCAGTCGGAAATGCTGATCATCGCCCTGAAAGGCGCCTCGCAAGAGCTGCGCGACAAGATCTTCAAGAACATGTCGCAGCGCGCCGGCGAGATGATGCGCGAAGACCTGGAGTCGAAAGGCCCCGTGCGCCTGTCGGAAGTGGAATCGCAGCAGAAACAGATCCTGCAGATCGTGCGCCGCCTGGCGGACGAGGGGCAGATTGTCTTAGGCGGAAAAGGCGAGGATTCGTTTGTCTAACTTGATTCCCAAAGAGCAGCAAACCGCCTACCAGCGCTGGGAAATGACCTCGTTTGGCGACGAGCGTCCCAGCGTGGTGGCGGCGCGCAAGCTGCTCGAACCCGATCCTGAACCCGAATTCGACCCGGAAATGGATCCATACGGCGAACTGCCGGAAGAAGAGCCGGCCCCGCCGCTCGAATACCCGACGCAGGAAGAACTCGACGCCATCCGCGAGGAAGCGCGCGCCACCGCCTTCGATGAGGGCCGCGCGGCCGGCTATGCGGAAGGCCACGCGGCCGGGCATGCCGATGGCCATGCGCAGTCGTATGCCGAAGGCAAGGCGGCCTCGGCCATCGAGCTGGCGCATCTGCAAACCATCGCCGTCGACTTCGGCACGGCCGTACAGCAGGCCGACGAACTGATCGCCAACGACGTCATGGAACTGGCCTTGCAACTGGCCAAGGCCATGCTCAAGACGGCCTTGCCCGTGCGCCCCGAACTGATGCTGCCGATGGTGCGCGAAGCCATCGAATACTTGCCCGTGCTGCAACAGCCGGCCTTGCTGATGCTGAACCCGGAAGACGCGCAAGTGGTGCGCGACGGCATCGGCGATGAACTCGACAAAGGTGGCTGGCGTGTCATCGAAGACCCGAGCGTGGAACGCGGCGGTTGCAAGATCGACACGGCCAGCAACCAGATCGACGCGCAAAGCTCCACCCGCTGGCAGCGCCTGACGCATGCGCTGGGCAAAGACCTGGACTGGCTGGCGCCGTGAGCGAGCCCGTCAAAGGCCCGACTGCCCATGCGGCGCGCTGGCGCGCCTACCTGAGCGACTGTTCGGCCGTGGTCGGCTTCGTGGAACCGATGCAAATATCGGGCCGCGTCACGCGCGTGGCCGGCCTGGTGATGGAAGCGGTGGGCCTGCGCCTGGCCGTCGGTGCCGCCTGCACCGTGCCGCTGCCCAATGGCGGCAGGGTCGAGGCGGAAGTCGTGGGTTTCGAAGGCGAGCGCCTGTTTTTGATGCCGCAAAGCGACGTCGAGGGCATCGTGCCCGGCACGCGCGTGTTTTCCGTCGAACCGGCCATCCCCCGCCCCGGCAGCGTGGCGCACCCGCGCCGCCGCCCCAGCGACCGCGCGCGCCACCTGCCCGTGGGGCCGCAACTGCTAGGCAGAGTGCTCGATGGCGCGGGCCGCCCGCTCGACCAGCTCGGTCCGCTGCACACGACGGACAGCGCCCCCATCAACGTGCGCCCCGCCAATCCGCTGGGCCGCGCGCCCATCGTGTCCACCCTGGACGTGGGCGTGCGCTCGATCAACGCCATGCTGACCGTGGGCCGTGGCCAGCGCATGGGCCTGTTCGCCGGTTCCGGCGTCGGTAAAAGCGTGCTGCTGGGCATGATGGCCCGCTACACGGAAGCGGACGTGATCGTCGTCGGCCTGATCGGCGAACGGGGACGCGAGGTGAAGGAATTCATCGAGCAGATTCTCGGCCCCGAAGGCCTGGCCCGTTCCGTCGTCGTGGCGGCGCCGGCCGACACACCGCCGCTGATGCGCCTGCAAGGCGCCGCGTATGCGACGGCGATTGCCGAGCACTTCCGCGACCAGGGGCAAAACGTGCTGCTGATCATGGATTCGCTGACCCGCTACGCCATGGCGCAGCGCGAAATCGCCCTGGCCATCGGCGAACCGCCTGCCACCAAGGGTTATCCGCCATCCGTCTTCGCCAAGCTGCCCGTGCTGGTGGAGCGGGCCGGCAATGGCGAGGAAGGCGGCGGCTCGATCACCGCCTTCTACACCGTGCTGACCGAGGGCGACGACCAGCAAGACCCGATCGCCGACTCGGCGCGCGCGATTCTCGATGGCCACATCGTGCTGAACCGGCGCCTGGCCGAGGCGGGACATTATCCCGCCATCGACATCGAGCAATCGATTTCGCGCGCCGCCCATTCGATCACCACGCATGAGCACCAGCAGCAGGCGCGCAAGCTGAAACAGCTGTATTCGCGCTATGAACGCAGCCGCGACCTGATCAGCGTGGGCGCCTACAGCGCCGGCACCGACCCCGTGCTGGACCAGGCGATTGCCCTGCATGAAAAGATCGAGGCGTTTTTGCAACAGCAAATCACCGAGCGGGTCAGCATGGACGAGAGCTTGGGGCAACTTACCGCTCTATTCGACTGATTAGGGCTTGCATGGCGGGAATATAATCAGACATGGCTTCTCCTTCCCAACTTGCAACCCTGATCGACCTTGCCCAGCGCGAAACGGACGACTGCGCCAAGCGCCTGGGCGCGGCCCTGAAGGCGCTCGACGATTGCCGCCAGAAGCTCGACATGCTGTCCGGCTACCGCGACGACTACGCCCAGCGCTTCGAGGCAAGCATGAGCAACGGCATCACGCCCATGGCTTACCGCAACTTCCAGGCTTTCATGGTCAAGCTCGACAGCGCCATCCAGGGCCAGCAGCAAGTGGTCGAGCATGCGCAGGCGCGCAGCGAGAATGAAAAGATGCGCTGGCAGCTGGCCGAACGCAAGCGCATGTCCTACACCACCCTGAACAACCGGGCGCAGGAACAGGCGCTGAAGCTGGAAAACAAGCGCGACCAGAAAGCAATGGATGAGCACGCGGCGCGACAAGCCTATTACAAACGCTAAGCAACACTGAGGCAGCATCATGCAAACCCAGCCAACACCGATTTCCCAGATTATCTCGCCGAACGCCACGCCGGGCGCCGCCAACCGCAGCCAGCCGCCCACCAGCAGCACGGCGGGCGACTTCCAGCGCACCCTGAATCGCCAGATCGAGCAACGCCAGGCCAGCCGCAATATGGAGCAAGCGCAAGTGCAAGCATCGGCGGCAAGCCGCCCCGCCAGCCCTGCGGCAACGCCGGCCCACGCCCAGGCGCCGGCCAGGGAAACGACGCCAGCGCAAGCGGGCACCGAACAGGCCGCCAACAAGGAACAGCCTGCCGCGCCGGTCAGCGAGGCGCCCGCCACCAGCGACAACGCCACGGCCGAGGCCAGCGTGCCCGCCATTCCCGCCGCGCCAGTCCCGCCGCCTGCCGATCCGGCCGCCGAGATGCTGGCCCTGGTGGGCAGCATCCAGCTGGCCATCCAGCCGCCAGCGGCCAAGGCCGCGCCGGAACTGCCCGCGCGCGCCAGCGTCAAGGCCGACGCCAAGGGCCCGGCAACAGGGGCCTTGCTGGCAGCCGGCCAGGGCAGCGGCAAGGCCGCCGCCACGGTCATCGCGCAAGCCGACAACGGCGACTTTGCCGACAGCCTGGGCATGGCCCAGGGCAAGGCAGCCGCCACGCCAGGCGCCAGCGTGCCGAACGGCAAGGCCGAGCCGGGCAAGCTGGCCATCGACGCCCAGTTGGCGGCCACGGCCAGGGCGGGCACCGCCGTAGCCGAACCAATCCTCAAGGAAACACCTGCCGACCTGAGCCGTCTGGCAACCCAGTTGCAGCCGAGCGCGCTGCAGCAGGCCGCCGCCGCCGTGGCCGTGCCGGCAGACAAGCTGACGGGCCGGGTCGGCACGCCGGCCTGGGATCAGCAACTGGGGCAGAAAGTCGTGTGGATGGCGGCCGGTGGCGACCAGAGCGCCACCCTGACCCTGAATCCGCCCGACCTGGGGCCTGTGCAAGTGGTCCTGACGGTCACCAATGACCAGGCCGATGCCGCCTTCATGTCGGCCCAGCCCGAAGTACGCCAGGCGCTGGAAGCGGCCATGCCGCGCCTGCGCGAGATGATGAGCGAAGCGGGTATCGCCTTCGGCAGCGCCACCGTCTCGGCCGGCACGCCGGAACAGCAAAACAATGGCGAGCGTGCCGCCCCGGGCGAACGCCGCGGCAATGGCCAGGGCGGCAGCGTCTCCGGTGGCGAGATCGCCATCGCACCGGCGGCGGGCGGACGCAGCCGGCCCAGCCTGAGTGCCGTGGATACCTTTGCCTGAGGCCAATTCATCGGCCGCAAGCCTCAAGCGCGCCCCAGGGAGTAACTTTTCGTCTAAAAACAGCGAGTTGAGGGCGCTTCCGCCCTCTTTTCACTGCATCCTTCTGCGCAGAATTTGCCGATAATGACATAATGGCGTCGTGATCCACTTCCATGCACTCGTGTACCATTGAAAGCAAATCCAAAAATGAAAGCAGATCCGAAAGCAGATGCAGGCCTGGCCCCCGCCGGCGCCTCGAAAAAGAAGCTTCTGATCATAGTACTGGCCGCGGTGCTGGTGGCCGGCGGCATCGGTGGCGGTGCTGCCTGGTACTTCCTGCATGGCAAGGCCGATAAAGAAGAAGCGGCGCCCAGCAAGAAAAAACATGCCGCTTCCAAGGCAGGCCCGCCCGTCTTCGTGCCCATCGACTCCTTCACCGTCAACTTGCAGCCGGAAAATGGCGAGCAATACCTGCAGATCGCCTTCACCTTGCAGGCCAGCAGCCCGGAAGAAATGGACTTGATCAAGGTCAACATGCCGAAAGTGCGCAGCCGCTTGCTGCTGCTGCTGTCCGGCAAGAAGGCATCCGAACTCAATACGGTGGAAGGCAAGCAGCAACTGGCGGCCGAAATCATCAATCAGGTGAACCAGCCGTTCGAGGACAAAGGGCCGGAGCAGGACGTGACGGACGTATTATTTACCGCATTCATCATTCAATAAGCAGCCATGGCCGATAATTTCCTCTCCCAGGAAGAAGTCGATGCCCTTCTGAAGGGCGTCAACGGAGACCAGGACGACGCGCAGGCGCCGGAAGATGTCACGGGAGTTCGTACCTACAACCTGGCAACCCAGGAGCGCATCGTGCGCGGCCGGATGCCAACGTTGGAAATTATCAACGAGCGTTTCGCCCGCCTGCTGCGCGTGGGCCTGTTCAACTTCCTGCGCCGCAGCGCCGAAGTATCGGTCGGTTCCGTGCGCGTCTCGAAATACAGCGAGTTCATCCGCAACCTGGTGGTGCCGACCAATCTGAACCTGGTCCACATGAAGCCGCTGCGCGGCACGGCCCTGATGGTCTTCGATCCGGGCCTCGTGTTCCTGCTGGTCGACAATCTGTTCGGCGGCGACGGACGTTTTCATACGCGTGTCGAAGGACGCGACTTTACGCAGACGGAGCAGCGCATCATCCTGCGCATCCTCGACATCGTCTTTGAAGCCTATACCAAGTCGTGGGAACCGGTCTTCCCCGTCGAGTTCGAATATATCCGTTCGGAAATGAACACGCAGTTCGCCAACATCGCCACGCCGAACGAGGTCGTCGTCGCCTCGACGTTTACGGTGGAACTGGGCTCCGTTTCCGGACAAATCCACTTCTGCATGCCGTATTCGATGATCGAGCCGATCCGCGATTCGCTGACCTCGAGCCTGCAGGGCGAAGCGCTGGAAGTGGACAAGCGCTGGATCCGCCTGATGACGCAGCAGATCCAGATCGCCGAAGTCGAACTGGTGGCGTCGCTGGGCACGGCGCGCGTCTCGTTCGACGAGATTTTGAACATGAAGGTGGGCGACATCATTCCGCTCAACATACCCGAACTGATCGCCGCCACCGTCGACGGCGTGCCCGTGATGGATTGCACGTATGGCGTGTTGAACGGACAATATGCGCTGAAGGTTGAAAAGTTGTTGGCAAATTCCGATAACATGAACAATCACTAAATAACTACCCGGGCCGCGTTGCGGTCCGTATCTGCACAACAGGAGAAACACATGTCTGATAACCAAGACGACCAAAGCGCGGAAGACGATTGGGGCGCGGCCATTGCCGAGCAGGCCAAGGCGGAAGCCGAAGCGCTGCAAAACCAGGCCGCCAATACGGCCAGCGCGGCCAGCGCCGCCGTGTTCAAGGACTTTTCCAAGCAGGCGTCGAAGTCGGAAACGCACAACGATATCGATTTCATCCTCGATATCCCCGTGCAGCTGACGGTCGAACTGGGCCGCACCAAGATCGCCATCAAGAACCTGCTGCAACTGGCACAGGGTTCCGTGGTCGAGCTCGACGGCCTGGCCGGCGAACCGATGGACGTGCTGGTCAACGGCTGCCTGATCGCCCAGGGCGAAGTGGTGGTGGTGAATGACAAGTTTGGTATCCGCCTGACCGACATCATCACGCCTTCCGAACGCATCCGAAAATTGAATAAATGAAGCCTGGCCTGTTGATTTCCACCGTGCTGCCGCTCATGGCGGCATGCAGCATTGCCCACGCCGAACCGGCAACCGCGTCAGCGCCTGCGGCCAGCGCCGCCAGCGCTTCCGTCGCAGTGGTCAGCGAGACGCCGCCAGCCGCCGCAACGGCGGCGGCATCCGCACCTGCCGCCGCCCTGCCCGCCATGCCGGCAGGCGCGCCCATGGCGATGGCGCCGACGAGCTCGGCCGGCAGCTTGCTGCAAACCATCTTCGCGCTGGTGTTCGTGCTGGCCCTCTTGATCGGCCTGGCCTGGTTCATGAAGCGCTATGGCCCCAAAGTCATGGGCGGCAACAACAGGATGCGCGTCGTCAGTTCGCTCAATCTGGGTGGACGCGAACGCATCGTCCTCGTCGAAGTGGCCGACCAGTGGATCGTCGTCGGCGCCTCGCCCGGCCGCATCAACGCGCTGGCCACCCTGCCGCGCCAGGAAGGCGAGTTGCCGCAACTGGCAACGGCGCAAAACGGCCCCGCGGCCGCCAATTTTTCCGAGTGGCTGAAACAGACCATCGAAAAACGCAATGGGAAATAAGCAGCAGATGGCGTGGTCCAACGTAAAGACTCCCCTGACCTGGCTGCTGGCGGCGGCCGCCCTGGCCTTGCCGCTGTGGGCCATGGCCCAGCCGGGCATCCCGGCCTTCAACAGCACGCCGGCGCCGGGCGGCGGACAGAATTACTCGCTGCCGGTGCAGACGCTCATCCTGATGACGTCGCTCACCTTCCTGCCGGCGGCCCTCCTGATGATGACCTGCTTCACGCGCATCATCATCGTGCTGTCGCTGCTGCGCCAGGCCATCGGCACGCAATCGGCGCCGCCGAACCAGGTGCTGGTGGGCCTGGCCCTGTTCCTGACGCTGTTCGTCATGGGCCCCGTGTTTGACAAGATCTATACGGATGCGTATCTGCCGTATCAGGAAAACAAGATCAGCATGCAGCAGGCGATGGACAAGGGCGTCGATCCCCTGAAAACCTTCATGCTCAAGCAGACGCGCCAGGCCGACCTGGCCCTGTTCGCCAAGATGTCGCGCTCGCCGGCCCTGCAAGGCCCGGAAGACGTGCCGCTGCGCATCCTCGTGCCCGCCTTCGTCACCAGCGAACTGAAAACGGCATTCCAGATCGGCTTTGCCATCTTCATCCCGTTTTTGATCATCGACATGGTGGTCGCCAGCGTGCTGATGTCGATGGGGATGATGATGATGTCGCCGGCGACGATCTCGCTGCCGTTCAAGCTGATGCTGTTCGTGCTGGTCGATGGCTGGCAACTGCTGCTGGGCTCGCTGTCGCAGAGTTTTTACTAGGGGACGCACGATGACACCCGAAAGCGTCATGACCCTGGGCCGCCATGCGATGGAAGTCACCCTGATGGTGGCCGCTCCCATGCTGCTCGTCGCCCTCATCATCGGCTTGATCGTGAGTATTTTCCAGGCGGCCACGCAGATCAACGAATCGACCCTGTCCTTCATCCCCAAGCTGGTCGGCATCTTTGTCGCCCTCGTCGTCGCCGGTCCGTGGATGCTGTCCGTCATGCTCGACTACATGCGCCAGGTATTTACGGGCATTCCGAACCTGGTGGGTTAGTGCAGCCACCATTGCCATGCTGACCCTGTCGAGCATCGAACTGAACACGTGGATCGCAGCACTGCTGTGGCCGCTTAGCCGCATCCTCGGCCTGATCGCGGCCGCGCCCCTGTTCGGCAACGCGGCCGTGCCGGCCACCGTGAAGGTGACCCTGGGCGCGCTGCTGGCCATGATCATCGCCCCCACCGTGCCGGCCTTGCCTGCCGTCAACCCGATGTCACTGCCCGGTTTGCTGATCCTCACGCAAGAGATGCTGGTGGGCCTGGCCATGGGCTTTTCCATCCGCATCGTGTTTTCCGCCATCGAAATGGCCGGCGAACTCAGCAGTCTCACCATGGGCCTGGGCTTCGCCTCGTTCTTCGACCCCCAAACCAAGGGCAGATCTTCCGCCATCAGCCAGTTCCTCGTCATGCTGGCCACCTTGATGTTTTTGACAGTCAACGGCCACCTGGTCTTGCTGGCGGCGCTGGCGGAAAGCTTTGTCAGCCTGCCCATTTCATCGAGTCCCATCAGCGGCGGCGGTTTCCAGCAATTGGCGGCCTGGGGCGGCGAAATCTTCCGTTCCGGCCTGCAGATTTCGCTGCCCATCATCGCCGCCCTGCTGCTGACCAACGTGGCGCTAGGCATCTTGACGCGGGCGGCGCCGCAGCTGAACATTTTCGGTATCGGTTTTCCCGTGACCCTGGGCGTGGGCTTGCTGGTGATCAGCATGGTCTTGCCCTACCTGGCCACGCCGTTCCAGAATATGTTCCTGCGCGGCATAGAAACGGCGCGTTTGCTGCCGCGCGGCTTTGCCACGCGCGACCGGCCACCGCCGCCCGCGCCGCCGAATCCCTTGCGCCCCAAGCAGCCTGCGCCAGCGCCCTGATCCGGGCTACCAGCCCAGCGCATGGCGCAGCAGCAGCGCCGACAGCACGAACATCGTGATACCAATCAAGCCATCGAGCACTTGCCAGGCGCGCGGCCGGGCAAACCACGGCGCCAGCCAGCGCGCGCCAAATCCCAACGAGGCAAACCACAGCAGGCTGGCCGCGCTGGCGCCGGCGATAAACCAGCCGCGCAGCACGCCCGGCTGCTGCGCGCCGATGCTTCCCACCAGCAATACCGTATCCAGATACACGTGCGGGTTGAGCAAGGTAAATGCGGCCGCCTGGGCCAGCGCGGCAGCCAGGCCCAGTTGCGACCCGCCTTCGGCCGCGCGCAACTGCTGCGGCCGGCGCGCGCGCCGCAGCGCTTGCCAACCGTAGACGGCGAGGAAAGCGGCGCCGCCCAGCGCCAGTGCGCTGGCCAGCAAGGGACGCTGCCCCAGCGCACTGGCCATGCCCAGCACACCGGCGGCAATCAGCGCCGCGTCGGCCAGCGCGCAAAACAGCACGATGGCGCCCACGTGTTCGCGGCGCAAGCCAGGCCGCAAGACAAAAGCATTTTGCGAGCCGATGGCAACGATGAGGCCCAGGCCCAGGGTCATGCCCTGTACAAAGACGGAAAAAACGAGTGGGGTGGTGGCGGAGAGTGTCATGCGGCGATCTTGCCAGCCGCCGGGAATGAAGGCAAACTACCTTTTCTACAGCAAGTTAAGGAAAACTTCATCCATGCTCGATTATGCCGCCCTGGGTGCCCTCGCCGCCGTCATCCGCGAAGGCAGTTTCGAGCGCGCGGCGCGCGCCTTGCACGTGACGCCATCGGCCATTTCGCAGCGCATCCGGCTGCTGGAAGAGCGCGTCGGCTGCGCGCTGGTGATACGCGATCAGCCTTGCCGCGCCACGCAAACGGGCCGGCGCTTGTGCCAGCACGTGGACCAGGTGCAACTGCTGGAACAGGATTTGCAAGGGACCGTGCCGGCGCTGGTGCAGGCAGCACTGGGCGTGTCGCGCGCCACTGTGCCCGTCGCCGTGAATGCCGACAGCCTGGCCACCTGGCTGGCGCCCGCCATCGCCGCCTTCGGGGCCGCGCACCCGGTGCTGCTGCAAGTGGCCGTCGACGACCAGGACCATACGGCCGAGTGGCTGCGCAGCGGCGCCGTACTGGCCGCCGTCAGCGCAACGGCCCGGCCCGCATCGGGCTGCAACAGCCGCCCGCTGGGCGCCATGCGCTACCTGGCAGCTGCCAGTCCCGCCTTCCTGCAACGGCATTTTGCCCACGGCGTGGGCGCTGCCAGCCTGGCGCTGGCGCCCAGCCTCGTCTTCAATGCCAAGGACGAGCTCCAATCGCGCTGGGTGCGGCGCCTGTGCCACCGGCATGTGGAATTGCCGCGCCATGCTCTGCCCTCGTCGCACGCCTTCGTCACGGCCGGCCTGGCCGGCATGGGCTGGGGCTTGCACCCGCAGGCGCTGATCCAGCCCCATCTTGACAATGGCAGCCTGGTCGAACTGCTGCCCGCCACGCCCCTCGATGTGCCCCTGCACTGGCATACGGCGCGCGCCGCGTCGAGCCTGCTCGACGGCTTGAGCGCAGCCATCCTGGCCGCCGCCCGCACGGGCTTGCAGCCGATACCGGGCGCTTAGCTGATGTAATTGAACAGCGACAGACCCGAGATCGAGGTGAACGTTTTCTGCGCCGCCTGCAGGGTCACCTGCTGCTGGGTGAAGGTGGAAATGGCTTTCACCATGTCCAGGTCCTGCAGGTCCGACAGGGTGGTGGCGTACTGGAGGTCGAGGTCGTCGCCTGCGCTGTCGAGATAATCGAGCTCCTTCATGCGGGCGCCCACTTCGGTGCGCACCGACAGCACATTGTCGTAGGCCGTGTCGAGTATGTTGTGGGCGGCGTTCAAGCCGTTCGCCAGGCGCGCCTGGCCAGCGTCGCCAGTAGTCGTCTGGCGCAGCACGCCGATCAGGTTTTTCACGGTGGTAAACAGCGATTCCTTGGCGCTCGGCTCCAGCGTAAAGCTGTCCTGGTCCGCCGGCGCACCCGTGATGTTGACTTGCTGGCCGGCGAAGGCGATGGTGTCGCCGCTCTTGTAGGGGATGGGCACGGCGGGATTGGGCACCGTCTGACCCAAGGTGGCGTCGGTGATGGTATACGTGGTGACGGCAGTGGTGCCCGTGCCCGCGACCTTGAAGTCGATGGAATATTTATGTCCCGTCAATGCCGTCGGGTCCGTCACCGTGCCGCCGGAAACGATGCCAGAACCACCGCGCGCGAAGTTGCCGGTAGCGGCGGCCGTGGTGAACTTGCCGTTGCCGGTCAGGTTATTTTCAAAGACGGCGGCGCCGGAATCGCTGGTCGCCAGGTAGCGCGCCGAGCCCACCTGCAATTCGCGCTGGCCCTGGTCGCCCACATAGGTGGCGCCCGTCGGCGTCTGGCTGAATGGCTGGGTGGTGGATTTATAGCCGGAAAACAGGTAGCCGCCGGCGCCGTCGGCCGTGTTGGCAATGCCCAGCAAGTCCGTCAGCCGCCCTTCCAGTTCCCTCGCCAGGGTTTCGCGGTCGACGTCTTTCAGCGCGGGATTGCCGGCCTTGACGACCAGGTCTTTCACGTCCGCAATCAGTGAACCCGTGCTGCCCAGCGCCAGCTCTTCCTGTGACAGGAAGTTTTTCGCATTCGAACGGTTCGTCACGAACTGGGTATTGATCGATTGCGACTGCGTCACTTCCAGCGCGCGCGCCGAGGCGATCGGGTCGTCGGCAGGCGTCAGGTTGCGGCGGTTCGCCGACAGCTGCATCTGCGTACGGTTCAGGGCGCCCTGCAGATTGTTCAGCTGCGAACTGCCCTGGTCATAAATCATTCGTGTGCTGATGCGCATGATGCTGCCCTTCCAGAAAGCCGCCGCGCACTGCGCTGCGGCAAAAATTGATTAACGTCCCAGGCCGATGACCACGTCGAACAGGGTGCTGGCGATCTGCATGACCTTGCCGCACGCCTGGTAGGACTGCTGGTAACGCAGCAGGTTGGCCGCCTCTTCATCGAGGTTGACGCCGGAGACGGCCTGCTGCTGGGTACTGACCTGCTGCAGCAAGGCCAGGCTGGCCAGGCCGCTGACCTGCACTTCGCGCGTCTTGTTGCCCACGAAGCTGACGGTTTGCGCATACGAGCCCTGGAACGTGGCATTGCCGCCATCGAGGATGTTCTTCGTCTGCAAGCCCGCCAGCAGCGCCGCATTGCGGTTGTCGCCAACGCCGCCCGTATTGGGCTTGATCGTGAAGGTATCGCCCTGCGCCGGCGTGCCCGTCATGCTGACATTGATGCCGCCAAAGCTGAAATTGTCGCCTTCCGCATACGGGATGTTCGCCGTGCCGGCCGGATAGGTCGTGGTGGCGCCATTCAAGCCCTTGACCGTCACCGCCTGGCCCGCCGGGAAACCCGTCAGCGAGGTAGTCGCCTTGTCAAAGGTCAAGGTCACGGGACCGGTCAGGGCATTGCCCGGGGTCAGGTAGGCCTTGTCGACGGAGCCGGCGCTGAGCTTGCCCGTGCCCGTATTGGCCACCGGCGCCGAGGTGGCGATGGGGGCCCCGGCGGCAATCTTGTTGCGGTCGGTGATCAGCACGGCCAGGCCGGCCGCGCCATTCGCCGTCGGTTTGATGACGTAGTTGTCGCCCTGGGAGGCCGTGCCCGAGATCGAGAAATCGACGCCGTCGATGGTTTGCGGCGCCGTTTGCGGATACGGATTGATGATGGTGTGCGCGCCGTCCGATTCGCGCGTCACCACATAGTTGCTGCCATCGTACTTCAGGCTGTAATCGCTGGCCGTCAGCTTGGTGGGGTCGCTGACCTTGGCCGACAGCACGGTGGTGCTGCTGGCGTTGTTGCCGCGGTCGGCGCCGATCACGGGGTCGGGTATCTTGAAAAAGTCGCCGCCCATGGCGCCATTCAAGTCCTGGCCCAGCTTGTGCTGGTCGTTGAAGGTACTCGCCAGCGCGATGGCCACCTTGCCCAGCGAGTTCTGCACATTGTCCAGGGTGCCGCTGCGAAATTCCAGCAAGCCGCCCAGCGAGCCGCCGGTCAGGGAGCTGTCCGGCAGCACGCTGACGGTACTGCCCGTGACATAGCCCACCTCGATGCGGTTCGGGTCCGTCCGCGAAGGCGTGGCCGCCAGCTCGAAGCTGCGGTCCGCCACCACCAGCGGCTGGCCCGCACCGATGGAAATGGTGACGGTATTGTTGGCAGCCGGTTGCACCGTTGCCTTGACATATTTGTTCAATTCCGTGATCAGCTGGTCGCGCTGGTCCAGCAAATCGTTGGGCTGGTTGCTGGCATCGACCGACAACTGGGAAATCGACTTGTTCAGCTCGGCGAGCTGCTTGGCATAGGTATTAATCACCGCCACATTCGACGTGATCTGCGAATTGACGCCGTCGCCGATCTCCGTCAGGCGCGCGCTCAGGCCCTGAAAACGCGAAGCGAGCGAGCCGGCGCTCGACAGCAAGGCCTGGCGCGAGGCGACCGAAGACGGATTGGCGCTGAAGTCCTGCACGCCCTTGAAGAAATCCTGCAGGGCGGGCGACAGGCCCGCCGTGGGGTCGGCCAGCAAGTTGTCGATCTGGCTGATCTGCGTGTAATAGCTATCGAGCGCGCTGGTGGCGCTTTGTGCGGCATTGACCTGGGTGGCCATGAAACTGTCGTACTGGCGCTTGATCTGCGACACTTCCGTGCCCGTGCCGACGAAGCCATAGCCGGCAAAGTTCGACTGCGAAGTCTGCTGCAGCACCGTCTGGCGGTTGTAGCCGGCCACGTTCGCATTGGTGATGTTATGCCCGGTCGTCGACAGGCCCACCTGCGCTGCAAGCAAACCGCTCTTACCGATGCTGAGTAGATTCGAAGTCATGGTGTCTTATTGGTTACCGTCACATGTATTTACGGCAGCCGCGGCGAAAACTTGAAGCGCGCGGCCTGCACAGGGGCACGGCAGGGGTTAGCCGACCAGCGAATGCTTGATGATTTTTGTCAATTTGGCAGCGTAATTCGGATCCGTCGCGTAGCCGGCCTTTTGCAAGCCGTGGGCAAACGTGCTGGCGTCGCCCGCGCTGGCCAGCACTTTCTCGTAGCGCTTGTTGTTGGTAATTAACTGCGCATAATCCTTGAAGCTGTCCGCGTAACTATCGTAGGCGCGGAATTTTTCCACCTTGCGCTGCGCCTTGCCATTCACGTATTCCGTCGTGACGGCTTCCGTGACCTTGCCCTTCCAGTCGCTGGACGCCTTGATGCCGAACAGGTTGTGGCTGCTGCTGCCGTCGCGGGCGATGATTTCGCGCTTGCCCCAGCCCGTTTCCAGCGCCGCCTGGCCCAGCATGAACTTGGCCGGGATGCCGGTGGCGCGGCTCGCTTCTTCCGCATGCACGCCGAGTTTTTCCTGGAAGGCGCGCACATGCGGCGCCTGCGTGGCGTTGGCCTTCTCGCTCAGGGTCTTGCCGGTGGCGCTGGCACTGCCGGCACCGTCGGTCAGGGCGCCCTGCTGCTGGCGGAACGCGGCCAGCGCCTGCGCCATGCTCGACGAGCGGGGCGACGGCGCTTCGGCGCCATCGGCGGCCAGCGCCTGGTTCGACGACGATAGCTGGCGGATCAGCACGTCCGCCAGGCCCGTGCCCCGCTTGGCCAGGTTCTGGCTCGTCTGCTGGTCCAGCATCGAGGTATACATCTTGCTTTGCTGGCTATCCATGATGCCGTCCTGCGGCGAAGCTTCACGCATGCTTTTCATCATCATGTTGATGAACATGGCTTCAAATTGCGTGGCCGCCTCTTTCAGGGCGGCAGGGTCCTTCGCCTTGGCGGACTGGCGCAAGCCATCCATGCCCTTGACGTCGTAGGCGGCGGTATTGCTGAGGTCGGTTTGGCTGATCATGGCGTGTCCATCAAATGATTTCAAGTTCGGCGCGCAGCGAACCGGCCGCCTTCATCGCCTGCAGGATAGCCAGCAAGTCTTGCGGCGAAGCACCGATGGCGTTCAAGGCCTTCACCACGTCGGACAGCGAAGCGCCGCCCTTGACCAGCATGACCTTGCCCGGTTCCTTCTTGATATCGATCTGTGCCGTCTGCGTGACCACCGTGCGCCCGCCCGACAAGGGCGCCGGCTGGCTCACCTGTGGCTCGACATTGATGGTAACGGACAGGTTGCCGTGCGAAATGGCGCAGGTTTCCAGCGTCACGGACTGGTTCATCACGACGGAACCGGTGCGCGCATTCATGATGACCTTGGCCGCCAGGCGGGCCGGATTGACTTCGATGCTTTCCAGCTGGCCCAGGAAGGTCACGCGCTGGTCGCTGCTGCCCGGCGACTGCACCTGGATCACGCGTCCGTCCAGCGCGGCGGCCGTGCCGGCGCCGTAGCGGCTGTTGATGGCGTCGACCACGCGGCTGGCGGTGGCGAAATCGGTGGCGTTCAATTCCAGGCGTATGGTGTTGTTGGCGCCCAGCACCGAGGGCACGGTGCGCTCGACGGTGGCGCCGCCCGAGATGCGGCCCACGCTCAGGTGATTGATGACGACGGAGCTGCCGGCCGCCTGCGCACCCACGCCGCCCACCAGCACGTTACCTTGCGCCATGCCGTACACCTGGCCGTCAGCACCCTTCAATGGCGTCATCAATAAGGTGCCGCCGCGCAAGCTTTTCGCATTGCCCATCGACGACACGGTCACGTCGAGCATCTGGCCCGGCTGAGCAAACGCGGGCAAGGACGTCGTCACCATCACGGCGGCCACGTTTTTCAGCTGCAAACTGGTGCCTTGCGGCAAGTTGATACCTTGCTGCTGCAGCATCGCCGCCACGCTCTGGATGGTGAACGGCGTTTGCGTGGTCTGGTCGCCGCTGCCGTCGAGGCCGACGACGAGGCCATAGCCCATCAGCTGATTCTGGCGCACGCCGGCGATGCTGGCCAGGTCCTTGATGCGCTCGGCTTGCGCCACGGGCGCCAGCAGGGAGAGAGCCAGGCCGGCAATGGCCAAACAGCGGGGAAAGGTCAATGTTGCCATGATCAGAACGGCAGCAGGCTGAGGAAGAAACGCGAGGCCATCGAGGCCATTTCGGCGCGGTCGATCTGGCTGTTGGTGCGGTATTCGACGCGCGCATCGGCCACCTGGGTCGAGGGCACGACGTTGCCCGTGCCGATGGTGTCCGGATTGACCATGCCCGAGAAGCGGATGAATTCGGTGCCCTTGTTCATGGCGATCTGTTTTTCGCCGGCAACGATCAGGTTGCCGTTTGGCAGCACTTCAATCACCGTCACGCCGATCACGCCGGAAAAGGTGTTGCTGGCGGACTGGTTGTCGCCGTCCGCAAATTTCGTTGCGCCATTCGCCGAAACGCTGCCGCCCAGGCGGCCCTGCAGCATGCCTGGCGTGCTGAAGCCCACGCTGCCCGACTTGTTGCCGGAGCTGGCACCCGCCTTGACGGCATTCGTGCGCTCGGTGATGGCGATGGTCATGGTGTCGCCCACGTGGCGCGCGCGGCGGTCTTCGAAGGCGGGACGGTAGGTCGACGGCTGGTAGATGGAACCGTTGTTGACGACCACCGGTTCCGGCATCGGCGCGCGCGTGGTGGTCGGGTATTGCACGATGGACGTAGGCGTGATGGCGCAGCCGGACAACAGGACTGCGGACAACAGGGCGATGATGGGGTATTGCATGGCGAACCTCCGCTGCCATCCGGCGGCGGATGGCATGACGACTATGAAAATTAAAGTTGCGACAATTTCTGCAGCATTTGATCGGATGTGGTGATGGCCTTGCTGTTGATCTCGTAGGCGCGCTGCGTCTGGATCATGTTGACCATTTCCTCGGCCACGTTGACGTTCGACGTTTCGATATAGCCCTGCATCAGCACGCCGGCGCCGTTCGTGCCCGGGGTGTTCGTCTGCGCCACGCCGGAAGCGCCCGTTTCCATGTACAGGTTCTCGCCCTTCGATTCCAGGCCGGCCGGATTGACGAAAGTGGTCAGCTGCAGCGAGCCGATCTGCGATGGCGCCACGGTATTGGGCAAGGTCACGGAGACGGTGCCATCGCGCGCCACGGTCAGGCTCAGCGCATTGGTCGGCACGGTGATGGCAGGCTGGATGACGAAGCCTTCGGAAGTGACGAGCTGGCCATTGGCATCGGTCTGGAACGAGCCGTCGCGCGTGTAGGCGGTGGCGCCATCGGGCAGCAGCACCTGGAAGAAACCGGTGCCGTTGACCATCACGTCGCGCGAATTGCCCGACGCCTGAGGATTGCCCTGGGTATGGATGCGTTCAGTCGCCACGGTGCGCACGCCCGTGCCGATCTGCAAGCCCGACGGCAGCTGGGTTTGCTGCGACGATTGCGCACCCGGCTGGCGCACATTTTGATACAGCAAGTCTTCAAACACGGCGCGCGACTTCTTGAAGCCGGTGGTGCTGACGTTGGCCAGGTTATTGGCGATCACGTCCATCTGCGTCTGCTGCGCTTCCAGGCCGGTCTTGGCTATCCAAAGGGAACGAATCATGATTTTTCTCCAATAACAGCGCTCATCAGCCCTGTAGACTATTTCTATGTGACCATTATGCGACCGGCTCTATCAATTCAAAGCGAGGATCTGGGTGGCTTTCGCCGCGTTATTCTCGGCATTCTTCAACAAACTCATTTGTGTTTCGAACTGGCGCGCCAGGGCGATCATGCTGACCATCGAGTCGACGGGGCTGACATTGCTGCCTTCGAGCGCGCCCGTCGTCAATTTGACGGCCTGGTCGGCCTGCGCCACCGTGCCATCCTTCAGACGGAACAGGCCGTCGTCGCCGCGCACCAGTTGCTGCTCGGGCGGGTTGACCAGCTTGATGCGTCCCAGTACCGTGGACGGGCCCGGCGGCACATCGGTGGAAATCGTGCCCACCGTGCCATCGCTGGCGATGGACACCGTCACACCGGGCGGAATGGCCAGCGGTCCCGTGTCACCCTGCACCATCAGGCCCGATTGTGTCTGCAACATGCCGTTTTCATTGAGCTTGAAGGCGCCGTTGCGCGTATAGGCTTCGGAACCGTCAGCCGACTGCACCGCGATCCAGCCGCCGTTCTCCACGGCCACGTCGAGCGCGCGGCCCGTGTGCTGCATGGGTCCTTGCGTGAAATCGGAACCGACCGTCGAATCGACGACAAAGGTGCGCGTCGGCATCATGCCGTCGGCCACCACGGGCACGGCGCGAAACGAGTCGAGCTGGGCACGGAAACCCGTGCTGGTGGCGTTCGCCAGGTTATTCGCCGTGGTCGCCTGCTTGTCGAGGATGTGCTTGGCGCCCGAGCCGGCGGTGTAGATGAGACGGTCCATGTGTTTCTCCGTGCAAAACAAAAGCTGGGGTCAGACCCGGCGGGGGAATGCGCCGCAATGCGGCACATTCCGGTCACGAAGTGACTGACTCCCTGATTATTAACGCAGGTTAACCAAAGTCTGCAAGACCGAATCCTGCGTCTTGATGGTCTGCGCATTCGCCTGGTAGGCGCGCTGGGCCGTGATCATGTTGACCAGTTCGGCCGTCAGGTCCACGTTCGACACTTCCACGGCCGAGGCGCGCAAGTCGCCCAGACCGCCCGAGCTCGGCGAACCCGTCATGGGACTGCCCGAGGTCGAGCTTTCCACCCAGGCGTTGTTGCCCAGCGGTTCGAGGCCATTCGGATTGGCAAACTTGGTCAACACCACCTGGCCCAGGTCGCGCGTCTTGCCATTGTTGTACTGCCCCTGGATCACGCCATCGGAACCCACGACGAAACGGTCCAGCTGGCCGGCCGCATAGCCATCGGCCACGGTGCGCTTTTCGCTGGTGGACGAGCTGAGCTGGGTGGAATTGGTGAAGTCGACCTTGATCGCCAGGTTCGCGTTCGCGCCCGTGGCGGGGAAGACGGGCAGGTTGACCGTCACCGGCAGGGTTTGCGGCGGCGTCAGGCCCAGCATGGCAGCCTTGTCCAGGCTGCCGACGCTGTTGAACACCAGCGAGGCCGACCTCACGGCGGGCACCTCGGTCACCGAGGAAATATTGGCGTCGATCTGGTCCGGCGTGAAGCTGGAATTGATGCCATTGGGCACGGCGCTGCCATAGGTGGCGCTGATGGCATTCAACTGAGCGGTGCTGGCGCCGGCCAGCACGGCGGCGGCGCGCACGGCCGCGCCAGCCGCATTGCCATAGGCGACGGCGGCGGTCGTGATCGCCGCAGGCACCAGCGGCACTGCCGTGACGGCGGCCTGGTAGGCTGCGCGCGCGGCCAGCGAGGCGGCATCGGTCTGCGCCGCGGATGCCACTTTCGCGCTGGTAATTTCCTTGCCGTCAGTCGTCGTGTACACATCCCAGGTATTGGTGCCCGTCTTGACATAGAAATTGGACATGGTGTGCGCATTGCCCAGAGAGTCATAGACGGGCACGGGGAATTGCTGGGTCCACGACTTTTGCTCGCCCACGGTGAACGGCACCACGGTCGGCATCAGCGATTTGGAATCGAGGTTGATCTGGGTATCGACCTTGGTGGTCGCCTTCGGCGCCATGTCGGACGGATCGATCTGCAGGGGCACGGTAGCGCCGGCCAGGATCTTGCCGTTCGCATCGGCCGGGTAGCCGGTCAGCTGGGCTTTTTGCGCATTGATGATGAAGCCGCTCTTGTCGACCTGGAACTGGCCGTTGCGCGAATACTGGATGGCGCCGTTCACGCTGGTGCGGAAGAAACCGCCGCCATTGATGGCGATGTCGAGCGGATTGGACGAGCTTTCCAGGTTACCCTGGTTGAACAGCTGCGCCACTTGCGACACGGATACGCCGATGCCGGGCTGGTTGCCGCCCACGCCATACAGGGAGTTGGCATAGATGTCGGCGAACTGCGCCTGCGACTGCTTGAAACCCACGGTGGCCGAGTTGGCGATATTGTTGCCGATGACGTCCAGCGATTTGGCGGCGCCATTCAAGCCGCTCAGGCCTTGTTGGAAAGACATTGTGTTCTCCTGGTAGAAATTAGGGGTAGAGGATCTACGCTACAAATGAGCGGCTTACAAAATCTGTTTCACATCGGCCATGGTGATGCTGCCCACGCCCGGCACGTTCAATTTCACGCCATTCGCGCCCGTCGACACGCTGGCAACCGAGCCGAACATCAGCGCCGCCGCATCGGTCAGCTTGGCGCCGCCGCGCGTCGCTTCCACCGAGAAGGTGTAGGCGCCGTCGGCCAGCACGACCGGCTTGCCATCTTTGTCGAGCTCGGCCGTGGAGCCGTTCCAGCCCAGCGGCAAGGTACCCGCATCCTGCGGGCCCAGGTCGATCGAATGGACTTCCTTGCCCGCACTGTTGTAGATGATGACCTTGACCTTGTCGGCCGGCGTCGCCAGGTCCACGCCCAGCAGGGCGGCGCTCTTGCTCAAGTTGATGTTCTTGCCTGCCGTCAGCACGCCGTGGCCGATGATATTGGCCGCCTGCATCGATTCGGCCTGCTGGTAGCTGGTCTTGAGCGTTTCGAGCGTGGTATTGAGCTTGTTGACGCCCGTCACCGTGGACAGCTGGGCCAGCTGGCTCGTCAGCTGCGCATTGTCCAGCGGGTTCATCGGGTCCTGGTTTTGCAGCTGGGTCACCAGCAGGGTCAGGAATTTGTTCGTTTCTTCCTCGACGCTGCCCTTCTCGGCCGTCGTCTTCTTCGGATTCATCGTCGCCATCAGGTCGGTGACTTTGGGGGTGCTGGTATCGATGGTTGCCATAATGGTCAGTCAGCCTTATTGGCCGAGCGTAAGGGTTTTCAGGAGCAGCGACTTGGCCGCGTTCATGGTTTCCACATTGGTCTGGTACGAGCGCGAGGCCGACAGCATGTTGACCATCTCGTCGACCGTATTCACGTTGGGCATGGTGACGTAGCCCTTCTCGTCGGCCAGCGGGTTCTTCGGGTCGTAGACCAGCTTCATCGGCGACGGATCCTCGATCACTTTCTGCACCTTGACGGCCGTGGCGCCGTTGGCCATGGGCACGGCCTCGAACACCACCTGCTTGGCGCGATAGGCTTCGCCGTTGGCGCTGGTGGCGCTGTCGGCATTGGCCAGGTTGCTGGCCACCGTGTTCAGGCGCTGCGCCTGCGCGCTCATGGCCGAACCGGACACGTTGAAGATATTAAACAGCGACATGATTATTGTCCTCCCTGGATGGCCGTCAGCATGCCCTTGATCTGCGAGTTGAGGAACGTCACGGCCGCCTCGTAGCGGATGGCGTTGTCGGCAAAGGCGTTGCGTTCAAGATCCATATCGACCGTATTGCCATCGACGGCGCCCTGGGCCGGCGCGCGGTACAGCAGCGGCGTGCCGTCGGCCAGGGTCTCGACCTTGCCGCCCGTGCCGCTCCCTGCGGCAGCGGCGACGCCCTTGCCCGGCAAATGCTGCGGCGCCGTGCCCTTCAGGGCCGGCGGCACGCCATCCTTGCGCGCCATCGCGCCCTTCAGCGCGCTGGCGAAATCGACATCGCGCGCCTTGTAGTTGGGCGTATCGGCATTGGCGATATTCGAGGCGAGCAATTCCTGGCGCGTCGAGCGCAGGCTCAGCGCCGTCTCGTTGAAGCGCATGTAATCGTCGAGTTTCCCTATCATGTCAGGCTCCGGAAAGATCTGCCACTGGCGCCCGAGATGGCGGAAGGATGGCGGTATAGTGATGACAGGAAACATAGTACGGTGCCCACCGGCAAGGCCATCGCCGGATCAGACCGTACTTTTACCCCTTAATCGGCGCTTCAATCAGGACTGCGCGCACTATCATGGCACTATTCCAGAGGCCTATCACCATGAAAACACCGCTCGCTTTCTTCTTCGCCCTAGCCGCCCTGCCACTGCTGGCGCAGGCGCAAAACGCCGGCCGGCAGACGCCGGAAGCGCTGCGCAATAGCGTGGAACAATTCCTGCAGGTACAAAGCAACGGCTTGCCAGGCAAGGTGACGATCAGCGTCGGCGCCGTCGATCCGCGCCTGAACCTGGCCGCCTGCCCCGCGCCGCAAGCGTTCATGGCGCCAGGCGCGCGCGCCTGGGGCAAGACTACCGTGGGCGTGCGCTGCACGGCACCCAGCAACTGGACCATCTATTTGCAAGCCAACGTGGCCGTCGTGGGCGACTACGTGGCCAGCGCCGTGCCGCTGGCGCAAGGGCAAGCCATCGACGCCAGCCAGCTGGTGACGATGCAGGGCGACCTGGCGGCATTGCCCGCAGGCATCGCCACCGACATGGCCCAAGTGGTGGGCGCCAGCACGAATATTTCCTTGCCACCAGGCACGCCGATGCGCCTCGACACCCTGCGCCGCAAGCCGGTGGTCATGCAAGGCCAGCTGGTGCGCGTCGTTTCCAGTGGAAACGGCTTCCAGGTGGCATCAGAAGGACGCGCCATCGGCAGCGCCGGCGATGGCCAGACGGTGCAGGTACGCACGCAGAGCGGCCAGCAGATCAGCGGCGTGGCGCGCGCGGGTGGCATGGTGGAGGTCGCCTTTTAACGCGGATAGATAGCGATATTGTAGTCTGGCGCACTAAAGTTCCTGGATAAGATGCCGATAAGAAGTCATATCCCGGAGTTTTTTGACTTCGACCAGACGAGGATCACGCTGTGAAAATTACCGACAACACCATTAAAAGCAATCCCGGCCTGCCGGTGGCGCCCGCGAATACCTCGGGCGCCCGGAATGCCGAGAAAGCCCAGGCAACACCGACGACGTCGGACAATGTACGTCTGTCGCCGCAAGGACAGGCATTAGCGGCCAGTGCAACTGCCGGCAGCGGCGCCGTGTTCGACACGAAAAAAGTCGAACGCATCAAGCTGGCGATCGCCGACGGCCAGTTCCAGGTCAACTCTGAAAAAGTGGCGGACGGTCTCCTCGACACAGTCAAGGACCTGCTGCACTCACGAAATAGATAGGTTCCCTCATGCAATCAGTGACTCCGTTTTCCAGCCTGCGCGACGAGCAACAGCTCATGACCACATTGCTGGCATTGATGAAAGAAGAACAGCGGCATCTGGTTGCGGCTGACATTGATGCAATCACGGAGCTCACGGTGCGCAAGACGGCACTCGTCGGACAATTGAGCCAGCTGGCGGCGCAACGCCACCAGGCGCTGGCGGCAGCCGGTTTCACGGCCGCCGAAGCGGGCATGGAAGACTGGCTGGCCGGCGCCGGCGAAGCCGAGGCGGCGCCCCTGTGGAAAACATTGCTCGACACGACGCGCGAAGCGAAAGAACAGAACCGGCTCAACAGCCTGCTGGTCAACAAGCACATGCTGCACACGCAAGGCGCCCTGAACGCCATGCGCCCCACGGCCCAGAGCGGCAATTTCTATGGCCCCAGCGGCCAGGCGATGACCAACACGGCCAGCCGGCGCGTCGTCATCGGCTAAAACCCTGATTCGACGCTTATCCCAAGAAATCGGGAAAGACGAGCGACCCGCACAGTATTAATCCATTGCTGCACGCATGCGCCGTGGCCGCCGCCACATAAGCAGGCGCCAGGCCCAGGCTGCGCGCCGCCAGGTAGCAGGCCGCGAAGAGACCTCCGGCAATCAACGTCATGCTGGCATGCAAAATGCCGGAGCCGCCCATGACATGCAAGAGGGAAAACAGCATCGCGCTGGCCAGCAGGCTGTAGCTGGCACGCACATTGTAGCGGCGCAACACTTCAAGCGGCAGCCACTGCCCGATGAGCGTCTCGAACAGCGGCGCCCAGACGACGACCGTCCAGAATATCCGGGCCGTGCCGGCGCCTTGCAGCGATGATGAAGCGGAGCCGCCCAGCTGCTCTGGCGAGAACAAGGCCAGGGCTGCCAACAGCAGCAGCATGGCAATGAGAGAATTGACGGCGCCCGCGCACAAGCCCAGGCGCATGGCGCCCCGCATGGGGCGCTTGGCCATGCTCGCCCGCAGCGCAGCCAGGTTGACAGCCAGTCGTGGCACCGGCAAGTTCGTCGCTTTCAACATCCCTACATTTATCCCCATGGCGTGCCCGGCCCACAGGGCAGGTGTGCGGCCATCATACCGCGACAGCATAGCGCCAAACAACACTAATTGTTGCAAGGCATGCATGCCCTGTGCGCCTCAACCGTGGGCGGGTCGCCCCGTGTGCTGGCGCCATTTCGCCACGATGGCTTGCGCCCTGGCACTGGCGGCCGCCTGCTGCTCCGGCGTCAGCTCATCCTGCAGCCAGTGCCAGTATTCATCCTGGTACGGATTGGTGACGCCGGGAGCGAGGATATCGTCGTAGACCTGGCGCAGGGCCAGCAGGTAGCCATACGCTTGCGGCGCATCTTTCTGCACCACCTCGCCGTCGCGCAGATACGCCATCATCAGGGTAGCCACGCTGGTCAGTTCCGCCGCGTCCGCCTGCACGGTCAGCTGGGCGATGGCTTGCCGCTTCCATGCCTGCACCAGCGGATCGTCGGGACGGTTGCGCAGCGCGCTGCGGTCGCCGAACGGCCCTTCCGACAGGAACAGGGTGGCGGCGCCCGGCACGCCCGCCTTCGCGGCGCTGGCCAGGTAACCCAGGCGGTCGTCGCGCTGGCGCTGTGTCAGGCCCGCGCACAGCTGCTGCTGGGCGGCTTTTTCTTCCGCCGTCATCTCGCGTCCCAGTTCGAATTCCAGCCCCGGCAAGCGGCTTTCGCGCTGGAAGACGATGCAGTCGTCGAGCAGGTTGAAGGCCGCATACGCGTCTTCCGGCCTGCCGCTGGCGGCCAGGCGTTCGAGCCGCTGCGCCAAAGTCACGGCAACGGGCGCGGCATCGGCGGCCGGGGTGGCGTCGATATTCAGATACGATGCCAGGCTGCGTCCCGGTGGTGCGCTGGCGGCAGCGCTGGCCACAGATTGCGGCGCGCCGCCGTCCGGTGCGGGCCAGTACGCCAGCGCCAGCGCTGCCGCGATGGCAGCGGTGATGGCAATGCCGGTAAGTTTGATAGTCATCATGAGTGGCGCGCGTGGACTGGAAGCGCACGTTACCACAGGTGCGCGCTGGCATGCCGCACGCGGCGCGGGCAATCAGCCGCCGGCTTTTTTCGCCTGGTGGCCCAGCTTGGCCAGCGCGGCCACGATGGTGTCCACGTGGTCGCCCTGCACTTCGATCACGCCATCCTTGACGGTGCCGCCCGAGCCGCACTGCGTGCGCAACTGCTTGCCCAGCAGGGCCAGCGCAATGGCGTCCAGCGCCAGGCCTTTTACCACCGTGACGCTCTTGCCGCCACGGCCCTTGGTCTGGCGCGACACGCGCACCGAACCATCGCCGATTGGTGCCGCCTTGGCTTGCGCCTTGCACGCGCATTGCGCCAGCGGCTGGCGGCAGGCGGGACACATGCGGCCCGTTTCGGTGGAATACACTAGACCGCCCAGGGAACTGCTTTTCATGATGGAGAGATAAAAAGGGAGAAGGCCGCGATTGTACCAAGCGCCGGGGTTCAGTTGGCCGGAGCAGGTGCGACGGGCGGCGTCGGCACTTCCGTCACCGTCTCGGGAATGCCCGACAAGATCGTCACGGCGACCCTGCGGTTGCGCGCGCGCCCTTCCGGCGTGGCGTTCGGCGCCACGGGGATGTTGTCGGCGTGGCCCACGGCCGTCAGGCGCGACGCTTGCACGCCGCTGGCGATGAACAGGCGCACCACGGCACTGGCGCGCGCGGCCGACAGTTCCCAGTTCGAAGCAAAGGTCGAATTGCTGATCGGCTGGACATCCGTATGCCCTTCCACCTGCACCGCGTGGGGATCGTCCTTGAGCAGCACGGCCACGGCGCGCAAGGCCTGGTCCGACTCCATCGTCAGCCCAGCCGCGCCCGGGTCGAACAGCACGCTGGCATTGATTTCCACGCTCACGCCGCGGCTCGTC
Organism: Janthinobacterium sp. 64; assembly: GCF_002813325.1. Classification (NCBI taxonomy): domain Bacteria; kingdom Pseudomonadati; phylum Pseudomonadota; class Betaproteobacteria; order Burkholderiales; family Oxalobacteraceae; genus Janthinobacterium; species Janthinobacterium sp. 64. The sequence goes on from NZ_PHUG01000001.1 coordinate 2,452,916, forward strand.
TGCGTCACGCGCACCTTGCCTTCCTTGACCAGCGGCGCCAGCGTGGACGTGAGGTCCTGCGCCAGGCGCGTCATGTGTTCGCGCTCGCGTCGGATGGCTTCCGTGCGGCGTTTCAGGGCGGGGTTCGGCAGCGGGATCGCTTGCGGCGCTTCCATGATGATGGGCGGCGCGCCCTTGTCCAGGCTGAAGGCCTGGCCGATGGCATTCTGGAAGACGCGGTACTTGCCTTCGTTGACTTGCGAAATCGCGTACATGACGACGAAAAAGGCGAACAGCAGGGTGATGAAGTCGGCGTACGAGATCAGCCAGCGGTCCTGGTTGTCCGGTTCCTCGTCATACTTCCTGCGCGCGCGCCGCATCATGCTCAGTGCTCGTGCAAGAGACTGGAAACGCGCTCTTCGATGATGCGCGTATGGTCGCCCGTGGCGATGTCGTACAGCACGGCGGCCGTGATTTCATACTGCAGCACGCGGCGCGAGACGATGGCCTTGAGTTTGTTCGCCACCGGCAGGAACAGCAGGTTGGCCAGGCCGACGCCATAAATCGTCGAGACAAACGCCACGGCGATGCCGCCGCCCAGTTTGCTCGGGTCGGTGAGGTTTTCCATCACGTGTATCAAGCCCAGCACGGCGCCCAGGATGCCGATGGTGGGCGAGTAGCCTGCCGCCGATTCCCATACCTTGACGGCCTGGCGCTCGGCCATTTCGTAGGCGGAGATTTCCACGTCGAGCAGCTGGCGCAGCTTGTCGGGCGCGATGCCGTCGACGATCATGCGCAAGCCCTTGGCATTGAAGCGGTCGGCCGTGTTTTCCATCAGGCGTTCTAGCGCCAGCGGACCGTCGCGGCGCGCCGTCAGACTCCATAGTCCGATGTCGCGCGCCAGCGCGGCGCGCGTGTCGGCGGGCGGCAGGAAGACCCAGCGCAGCATTTCCAGGCCGCGCACGAAGGTGCGCAGCCGCGTTTGCAGCAGCACGGCGCCGAAGGTGCCGATGACCACGATGGCGAAGGCGGCCGGCTGCAGCAGGGAGGCCATCTTGCCGCCTTCCAGTGCCTGGCCGACCAGGAGGCCCGCCAGCGCCAGCGCCAGCCCGATTACGCTGGACCAGTCCACGCCAGCTCCCTCAAGGTTGCGCGCAGGCGCGCGACGGCCTGGGTATGCAGCTGCGAGACGCGCGATTCGGACACGCCCATCACCGCGCCGATCTCCTTCAGGTTCAGCTCTTCTTCGTAGTACAGGCCCATGAGTATTTTCTCGCGTGGCGGCAGCGCGTCGATGGCATCGATCACGGATTGCCGGAAATCGGTATCGAGCAGGGACCGCAAGGGGTCGCTGTCCTCGTCCACGCAATGGCGGTCGAGAAAGCTGTCATTGCCGTCCGGGTCATGAAAGTCTTCGTAGTACAGCAGCTGGTGGCCGCCGCCGTCGCCCAGCATTTCCTGGTAATCGGCGAGCGACATTTTCAGCAATTTTGCCACTTCCGACTCCGTCGGCGGATGTCCCAGGCGCTGCTGCAAAATGCTCATCGCCTCTTCGATCTTGCGCATGTTCTGGCGCATGCTGCGCGGCAGCCAGTCGCTGGTGCGCAATTCGTCGAGCATGGCGCCGCGGATGCGCAGCACGGCATACGTCTCGAACTGCGCGCCATGCGTCTCTTCATAGCGGCTGATGGCGTCGAGCAGGCCGATCATGCCGGCCTGGATCAGGTCATCGACCTCGACCGAAGGCGGCAATTTCGCCTTCATATGGTGCGCCAGACGCTTCACCAGCGGAATATGCTCCGTCAGCAAATAGTCCTTGTTCGATTTCCCTTTGACCGTGTACATAGGCTGCTTATTGTTTTAACTGCTATCGTGTGCTGATGCTGGATTCAGACGCTGAACTGGTGCGGGCTCCCCGTCTGGTACAAGGTGCCACCGAGCACCGGCGCCGCCGAACGGGCCAGCCGCTCGGCCAGTCCGCGAAACGCCACCGAGGCTCCCGCCAGCGGAAAGGCATCGACCACGCTGCGGCCCAGACGCGCCGCGCGGTGCAGATACTCATCGGCAGGCACCGATCCCATCGAGGTCAGTTTCACGGCCAGGTAGCGGCTCGCCGCCTGCGCCATATTATCGTATACCACTTTTGCTTCGGATTCGGAAGCGCCGGTGACCAGAATGCCGAACGGACGGCGCCCCAGTTCCTGGCTCAGGCGCTTGATCAGGCAGTACGCCGCCTTGATCGAGGTGGCGCTGGTCGACACTTGCACCACGATATCCGACGAGGCCATCAGCGGCACGGGGAAGCAATCGCCCGCGTCGGCGACGACGCCGTCGACCAGCACGATGCCGCTCTGGCGCGCCAGCACTTCGAAAGTCTTGCCCAGGCGGCGCAGTTCGTCCTCGCCCGCATAGTCCATGCTGTCCATCAGGTGGTTGCGCGCGCCCAGGCTGGCCACGCCGAAGCCTTGCGGCACCTGGTGGATGACCTGGTTCAGGGCGCACTGCTGGCGCGCCACGTCGCGCAGGCTGGCGCCGTGCGCCAGTCCCAGGCGCGCGGCGACGCCGTCGCTGCCGCCGCTGGCGTCGAGCAGCAGCACGTCATTGCCGCCGTAGACCAGCGAGGCGCCCAGGTTGACCAGCATGGCGCCCTTGTCGTCCTGCGGCGTGGCCGATAAAAATGTCATCACGCGCGGCTGCGGGCCGGCCAGCATGCGGCGCAAGCCTTCGGCCTGGTCGAAATCGAAATTAGCCAAGGCGCACCCCGCGCGCTTCATTGTTGCGTGCGGCCGCCTGCGCCATCAGGAGCGGCAGTTCGGCATCGGAAAACTGCGTCGCCGCCGCATCGCGCTTGAGCTTGAAGGCGCGGTCGATCAGGTAGCCGCGGTCGGCCAGGTACAGGTCTTCCGGCACGCGCTGGCCGTTCGACACATAAAACAGGTTCAGTTTCTGGCGGATCACCACGTCGAGCACATTGCCGATCGAGGCCGCTTCATCGAGCTTGGTCATGATGCAGCCGGCCAAGCCGCTGCCCTGGTAGGCGCGCACGACTTCATTCAAGGTTTCCTGCGTGGCCGTGGAGTTCAGGCACAGCAAACGTTTCACGTCGGCGCCGGCGCCCGACAGCATGGCCACCTGCTCCGTCACCATCTGGTCGCGCTGGCTCACGCCCACGGTATCGATCAGCACCGTGTGCTTGTTCTTCAATTCTTTCAGGGCGATGCGCAGGTCCGCCTCGTCCTTCACCGAATGCACCATCACGCCGAGGATTTTGCCATAGATGCGCAATTGCTCATGCGCGCCGATACGATAGGCGTCCGTGGTGATCAGGGCCAGTTTTTCAGGGCCGTGGCGCATCACGCAGCGGGCCGCCAGCTTGGCCGTGCTGGTGGTCTTGCCGACACCGGTCGGGCCGACCAGCGCAAACACGCCGCCCTGCTCCAGCATGGCGTCTTCATTGGCGACGGTATTGAGGTTACGGCTCAGGACGGTCTTGATCCAGCGCATGCTTTGCGCGCCATCGAGGCCGGCGGGCAGCTTGTCGATCAGGTAGCGCGCCAGGCTGGCCGAGAAACCGGCGGCCAGCATTTCGCGCAGCACCACGGCTTTTTGCGGCTCGCGCTGCTGCGTCGAGCCCCACGAGATTTCCGCCAGCTGGGTTTCCATCATGCCGCGCATGGCGCGGATTTCATTCATCATGCCGCTCATCTCGGCGGCGGCGTTCTCTTTGACGTGCGCCAGCGCGCTGGCCATCATCTGCTGCATGCGAGCCATGTCCACTGGCTCGCCGGCTGCCTGGCGCGGCGCGGCAGGACGTGGCGCAGCCGGGCGCTGGGCCGGGGCGGCCGGACGCTGCGGCGTGGCGAACTGGGTCTGCAACTGGGGACGGGGCTGGGACATTTCGGACGCGGCAGGCGGCGACGCCAGCGAAGCGGCATCGTCATTGGCCAGTGCGAGGATTTCCACCACGCCATCGGCCTGGCGGTTCGACAGGATCACGGCATCGGGGCCCAGCGCTTCGCGCACCTTGCGCAGCGCATCGCGCGACGAGGCGCCCGTAAATTTCTTCACATTCATGACCGGCCTCCCAGGGCGGGGGTGGCGCAATATTGGCTGAACTGTGTGACCATCGTCGACTCCTGTTGCTTGAGTGCTGTCTTCCACATGGACACAGATCACCCGGACAGTTTCCATTATTAGCGATGCTTGGAGGAAATGATCGAAGGAACAGGACGGGAAAGTACCCGTTATTCAGTTTGCCGGCAGGAAATTTCGGTTTTTTTTAACCCAAAGCAACAACTGGGGTCGAACCCTGAGGGTTAGACCCCGGCCCTTCGCTTGGGTTTGCTTTATTGCGCGCCAACCAGCGCCGTGACGCGGATGGTCTTGGTTTCCGGCACTTCCGCATGCGACAGCACCTTCAGCTGCGGCAAGGCGCGGCGCAAAAAGCGCGACAGCAGGGCGCGCAGCGGCGCCGGCACCAGCAGCACCGGCGTCAGGCCCAGCGCCTCCTGCTGCTGCGCGGCCAGCCCTGCCTGATGGGCGATGGTATCGGCCAGGCCCGGCTCGATGCCGGCGCCGTCGCCGCCGTTGCCCATCGCTTGCATCAGCAACCGCTCCAGGCGGCTGTCGAGGGTCATCACGGACAATTCGGCCGCACCGGGGAACAGTTGCTGCACGATGGCGCGACCGAGGGAGACGCGCACCAGCGCCGTCAGCTCGTTCGGGTCTTGCGTATTGACCGTATGCTCGGCCAAGGTTTCGATGATGGTGCGCATGTCGCGGATGTGCACGCCCTCGGCCAGCAGATTCTGCAGCACTTTTTGCAGGGTCGACAGCGACAGCATCTTCGGCACCAGGTCTTCCACCAGGCGCGGCGCATCCTTGCCCAGGTGATCGAGCAAGGATTGCACTTCCGCGCGGCCCAGCAGCTCGGAAGCGTGCGAGGTGATCAGGTGGTTCAAGTGCGTGGCCACCACGGTGCCCGCATCGACCACCGTGTAGCCCATCGATTGCGCCTGGTCGCGCAAGCTGGCGTCGATCCAGGTGGCGGGCAAGCCGAACGCGGGGTCGCTGGTGGCGACGCCCGGCAAGGCGCCGCTGGCCATGCCGGGATTAATCGCCAGGAACTGCCCGTTGAACGCTTCGCCCACGCCCACTTCCACGCCCTTGAGGGTGATGCGGTAGGCGGACGGTTTCAATTCCAGGTTGTCGCGGATGTGCACGGGCGGCGCCAGGAAACCCACTTCCTGGGCGAACTTCTTGCGGATGCCCTTGATGCGTTTGAGCAATTCGCCGCCCTGCGTCTTGTCGACCAGGGGGATCAAACGATAGCCCACTTCCAGGCCCAGGGTATCGACGGGCATGATGTCTTGCCAGCTGGCTTCTTCCTGCTCGGGCGCCACGGTCGCTTGCGGCACGTCGGCCGGCTTTTCGGCCGCCTCTTTTTCCTGCGTGCGCTTCTTGCTGATCAAATAGGCGGAGCCGGCCAGCAACGACGCCAGCAGGATGAAGACCATGTTCGGCATGCCGGGAATCAGGCCCATGCCACCGATGATGCCGGCGGTGATATACAACACTTGCGGTTTCGCAAACAATTGACCGACCAGCTGGGTGCCGATGTCCTGGTCGCTAGCCACGCGCGAAACGACGATACCGGCCGCCGTGGAAATGATCAGCGAAGGAATCTGCGCCACCAGGCCGTCACCGATGGCCAGCAGGGTGTAGTTCTTGAGCGCATCGGCAAAGCCCATGTCGTGCTGCAGCAAGCCCACCAGCAAGCCGCCGACGATATTGATGACGGTCACCATGATGCCGGCGATGGCGTCGCCGCGCACGTATTTGCTGGCACCGTCCATGGCGCCATAGAATTCCGCTTCCTGCGCCACTTCCGTGCGGCGGCGGCGCGCTTCGTCTTCGCCGATCAGGCCGGCGTTCAGGTCGGCATCGATGGCCATCTGTTTACCAGGCATGGCGTCCAGCGCGAAGCGGGCGCCCACCTCGGCGATACGGCCCGCACCCTTGGTCACGACGGTAAAGTTAATGATGGTCAAAATGATGAAGACGACGATACCGACCGTATAGTTGCCGCCGATCAGGAAGTGGCCGAACGCCTCGATCACTTTACCGGCCGCGTCGGCGCCCGTATGGCCTTCCGTCAGCACCACGCGCGTGGAGGCCACGTTCAGCGACAGGCGCAGCATGGTCGACACGAGCAAAATGGTCGGGAAGGCCATGAAGTCGAGCGGCTTGACCGTGTACAGCGCCGTCAGCAGCACGATGATGGACAGCGCGATATTGAAACTGAAAAAGATGTCGAGAATGAAGGCCGGCAGCGGCAGCACCATCATCGCCAGCAGCATGATGATGATGACCGGCGCGGCGATGCCCTTGCTGGCGCTGCCTTTCAATCCGCTGAGCCAGGCTGGCATGGTCAGGCCGTTCATGGTGTACTTCCTTTATTCTTGTCTGCCGCGTCGGCTGCGGCTTTGGTCTGCGATGCGGGGTCGAGCGGATCGAGCTCGGGCGGCACGTCGAGTTTCTTCGGCTTGTCGGGGCGCTCGCCGTGGCCGCTGCCGTAGCTGCGCAGCTGGAACACGTAGGCCAGCACCTCGGCCACAGCGCCATACAGCGCCTCGGGAATTTCGTCGCCGATCTCCGTGTGCTGGTACAGCGCGCGCGCCAGGGCCGGTGCTTCCAGGATGGCGACCTTGTGTTCGCCCGCCAGTTCGCGGATCTTCGCCGCCACCTCGTCGATGCCCTTGGCTACCACCTGCGGCGCGCCGCGCGAATTCTCGCCATACTTCAGGGCCACCGCGTAATGGGTAGGATTGGTCACCACCACGTCGGCCGTCGGCACGTCGGCCATCATGCGGCGGCGCGACATTTCATGTTGCATCTGGCGTATCTTCGCCTTGATCTGCGGATTGCCGTCCGACTCCTTGGCTTCCTGCTTGACTTCCTGCAAGGACATTTTCATCTTGTTAGCGTAGTGCCACATCTGGTACGGGCCGTCGATGGCGGCGATCAGGCCCAGCGCGCCCACGATCAGCAAAAAGGCCGTGATCAACAGGCTGATCAGATGGGCCGAACCGACGCGCAGGGATTCGACCGACAGGCCCAGCACGGCGTCCTTTTGATGCTGCATCACCATCCAGGCGACGACGCCGACGACGAGCGTCTTGGCGACAGCCTTGAGCAATTCCACCAGCGCATTCTTCGAAAACATATTGCCCAGGCCGCGAATCGGGTTGAGCTTGCCAAAATTGGGGGTGAACGCCTTGGAACTGAACAGCCAGCCGCCCACCAGCACGGGCGAGGCCAGGGCGACGAGCATGATGGCCGCCGCGTACGGCAGGCAGGTCAGCAAGACGGAACCCACGTCGTAGCCGATGCGCAACATCATCGCATCGGGATTGAGGATCTGCTCCCGGTCCAGGCTCAGGCCGGAGACCATGACGGCCGTCAGCCGGCGCACGATGGCGTCGCCGGCAAACCACAGGCAGCAACCGGACGCCATCAGCACCGTAAACGTGGCCACTTCACGCGATCGCGGAACGTCGCCTTCCTCACGCGCCTGCTCGAGGCGCTTCGGTGACGCGGCTTCGGTCTTTTCTGCGTCGCTGTCTTCCGACATCAATCAACTCCGGTGAAGTCCTGCAGCCTGATTAGGCGCAATACGGACTGGGCATGTCGCATTATCGGTGCAATGACCGCAACGCCATCAAGGGAAAAGGAGGCCTAATCCCCTGCTTTTCCTTTGCTCTCCAGTAACCTTAGCGCGACTTCCTGGCTTCCGCCTGCTTTACCGTTTGTTCTATTGCACCAAACAAGGACTTGCCGTCGTCACCCAACACTTCCAGCCGGACAACATCGCCGAACAGCAAATAGGGCGTACTGGCGACGCCATCGGCGATCATCTCCTGGTTACGTCGTTCAACGATGCTGGAAAAGCCCTTCTTGATTTCCTTGTTGGCGACGCCGCCCGCACTGACCACGCTGCCGGCGCGCGCATTGCGCGTCCGGCACAGATGGGCGAGCAATTGCGGATAATTAAACGCCATGTCGGCGCCCGCGTGGGGCTGGCCCGTCAATTTTCCGTTCAGGCTGCAGCGCAAGGCGTAATGCACCTTGCCACCGCGCCAGGCATCGCCCAGTTCGTCGGGCGTAATCGCCACGGGAGAACAGGCCATGGCCGGCTTCGCTTGCAGGTAGCCGTAGCCACTGGCCTGTTCCTCGTCCGCCAGGTTGCGCAAGGTGATGTCGTTGACCAGCATCAACAGCTTGATGTTCAGGTGCGCCTGGTCCGGCGTCGAGCCCATGGCCACGTCGTCCGTGATGGCGGCGATACCTGCCTCGTAATCGATGCCCCACTGCTCGTGCGCCAGGGTGATGTCGTCGTGGGCGCCGAGGAAATCGTCGCTGGCGCCCTGGTACAGGCGCGGCGCCTCGCGCAAATTGGCGGGCGCGTCAACGCCAGCGGCCTTGCAGGCGCGCTCGATCTGCTGCAGGTAGGAGGCGCCGGACACGCGCAAGCTGCTGCGCGGCAAGGGCGCCATGCAGTTGGCAGGGTCGAAGTCGAAGGCCCGGTGACCGCGGCCACTATTGATGGTCTGGTACAGCAAGTCGAGCTGGGGCGCGATGAAACTCCAGTCGTCGAGCGCCTTTTGCAGGGTCGAGGCGATGCCATCGGCCAGGTGCGCCGTTTTCAGGTCGCGCGAGACGACAGCCAGCTGGCCGTCGCGCGTGCCGTCTTTCAAAGTTGCTAATTTCATGTACGGGAAACTTCGTCAAATGCGGGCAATTAAGAACCAAAGACGCCAAAAAGCCGGGATATTCCCGGCTTTGGCGGTCAGGAGGGATTTATGCCAGCAGCGCGATCTGCTCGGGCGTCAGATAGCACCACTCACCTTCGGCGATGCCCAGCGACTCCAGGGTCAGGCTGCCGATGGCGGAACGGTGCAGCGCGCTGCAATGGTTGCCGGCGGCGGCCAGCATGCGCTTGACCTGGTGGTATTTGCCTTGTTCGAGCACGATTTCCAGCTGGTGTTCGCCGCGCTTGATGCAGACGAGGGCCGCCAGCGGGGCCGGTTCATCGTGCAATTGCACGCCGGCCAAGAGCTGCGCCACCAGTTCATCGGTCACGGGCTCTTGCGTGGCAGCCTGGTAAATCTTGGGAACGTGGCGCTTCGGCGACGATTGCGCATGGATAAAGGGGCCATCGTCGGACATCAGCAGCATGCCGGTCGTATCGTGGTCGAGCCGGCCGACGGGCTGGACTTCGCGCCAGGTAAACTGTTCCGGCAGCAAGGTCAATACGCCAGGATGATGGCTGGGCTTGCGCGAGCATTCGAAGTTGGCGGGCTTGTTCAGCGCCAGGTACAGGTGCGCGCGGTAGACCCACTCTTCTTCGAACACGTGCAGCACCAGGCCGTCGGTCTCGACGGTGGTGCGGTAATTGGTCTGGGTGACGCCATCGATGACGACATCGCCATCCTCGATGAGGGAACGACAATATTTACGGGTGCCAAAACCCTGCGATTGCAGGATGCGGTCTAGGGATAATTTACTCATGGACGTGACTTTACCAGAAGCGGCTGACAGCGTGAAGCGGCCCTGCGCCAGGCCTTTGAAGACACACCAGCTTTGCGCAGGCACAGATGAGCTAAAGTACAAGGTGAGATTTCGATATAAATGGCCAATTCCTTTGAGATATATCAAGCGCTCGGGATATCGCATTGATAGACTGAAACTTCGTTAGGAATCCGCCTAACGTACTTTAGGAATTGTGGCAGTCATCCATCTCACAAGGACATCGTATGAAGCATACCGACACCATCGCCCTACAGGGCAGCATCGCCGACATGCGTCAGCGCATCGCCGCGGAACAAGCGGCCATGCACAAGGTCAGACTCGGCGTGGCGCGCTGGCGCAACGCCACTGCGCCGCAGAAGGCGGACGCGCCGTCATCGCCAGCGAGTCAGACACACTGGCATGCCGAGGCGCAGTGCCATTTCATGTGCTGGCTGGAACTGGGCGGTTTTGCGCACGCGGATGCGGCAGCCGACAGCGTGAACGCGCCCGCCGTGGCAGACATGCCGCCCGATACCAGCACAAGCAGCACCAGCAGCAGCACGGCAGCGGAGCCCGTCCCGCTGCCCGCGCACTGTAACGGCTGCGCCGCCTGAGCGCGCCGCCAGCGGACCCGCCATGCCCTGCCCCTGCATGCCTGCCTTGCCAGCCAGACCAGATCACGCATCGCGCGATGCCAGCCTACCCGGCGCGGACGACGCACAAAAGGAAACGGCGGCATTGCGCCGCCGTTCCCAAGCCCCATCGGGACTTCAGTGAGGAATGTAAATTCACTCAAAACCACATCTGCGATGCGGCGAGTAGTTCCAAGACCTGCCAATCAAGTTAGTACTGACAACATAGTTGATATATCGCCCCTCCTTGAAAAGAACTACGCTTTCACTATAGCCCAAGCAGCCCCATTTTCAAGTCAATTTACCACCTTATTGAAAATCATTCTCGACTGGCTTGCCCGTCAGCCAACAGTGATATCCTTATCGCAACGCCGGCTGTGACTGCTGCACGGCTGCCTTCATGGCACCTGCGCCCATGGCGGCGCCAAATTTCTTCAGGACCCGCTCCGGCAAGCCTTCATGCTGCGTGTAGTCGACGATGTCTTCCGCCTTGACGACGTCGCGCGCCACGCTGTCGACCGTGCCGAAATCGTCGGCCAGGCCCATTTCCACGGCTTTCGCGCCCGTCCAGTACAGGCCCGAGAAGGTCTCCGGCGTTTCCTTCAGGCGCTTGCCCCGTCCCGTGCGCACCACGTCGATGAATTGCTGGTGGATTTCATTGAGCATGCCTTGCGCATACGCCTTGTGCTTTTCCGTCAGGGGGCTGAACGGGTCCATGAAGCCCTTGTTCTCGCCCGCCGTCAGCAAACGGCGCTCGACGCCCACCTTTTCCATCACGCCCGTAAAGCCGAAGCCATCCATCAGCACGCCGATGGAACCGACCACGCTGGCCTTGTTGACGTAGATGCGGTCGGCGGCGGCGGCGATGTAATAGCCGCCCGAGGCGCACATTTCATCGACCACCACATATAAAGGCTTGTCCGGATAGCCCTTGCGCAGGCGCTGCATCTCGTCGACGATCATGCCCGCCTGCACGGGACTGCCGCCCGGACTATTAATATGCAGCACCACGGCCACGGAGCCGGCATCGGAAAATGCCTTGTCCAGCGCGGGGATGACGACGGCGGCCGAGCCGCTGCCTTCGGACTCGATGGCGCCGCTGATGTCGATCAGGGCCGTGTGGCGGCCCAGGGTTTCGCTGTCATCGGCCGTGTTGTAATCATAAAACACCCACAGGGCGAACAGCACGATCAACAGGCCGAACACCTTGAAAAAGATGCTCCAGCGGCGGTGCGCGCGTTGCTCTTGCAAAGTGGCAAATACCAGCTTTTCCAGCACGTCGCGCTCCCAGTGTCCCGCAGGGGCGCCGTGGCCGGCGGCTGGCGCGCTGCTGTCCAGCTTGTCATTCGTGTTATCGCTCATGGTTCACTTTGCTTAAATTACAATAAGGCCGGCAGCGGCTGGACATACTCATCGGGCTGCCAGTACAGCTGGCCATCGCGCTCGCTCACGGGTATCGGACGCAAGCGTCCACCCTTGCAGGGGCCGCCCGCGCACAAGCCGCTCTCCGGCACATAGATGGCGCCATGCGTCGAACACATCAGGTACAAGCCGCTGGACTCGAAAAACTCGCCCTCGGCCCAGTCCAGTTCGATCGGCACGTGGGCGCAGCGGTTCAAGTAGCCATATGCCTTGCCGCCGTGGCGCACGACAAAGCCCGTGGTCGCTTCGCCACCGGCCGAGACGGGAAAGCGCACGCCCTTGCCGCCATCGGCCACCGCGTCGGCGGCACAAATCAACACTTCCACAACATCGCTCATCATGCGTGCTCGCTCAGCCATTGGTGCAGATCGGCCACCGTGGCGGCCGAATACAGGGGATTGCAAGCTTGCAACTGCTCCACAGGATGCGCCCCATACTCTACGGCAACACCGGCCGCGCCTGCATTGTTTGCCATCAACAAATCATGACTGGTGTCGCCGATCATCACGGTGCGGCGCATATCCTGCCCCAGTTCGCGCGTCAGTTCCTGCAGCATGGCCGGATGGGGCTTGGAAAACGTTTCATCGGCGCAGCGCGTCGCATCGAACAGCGACAGCAGCTTGACGGCATTCAGCGAACGATTCAGGCCGACACGGCTCTTGCCCGTGGCCACCGCCAGAAAGTACGCTTGCTGCGACAGTTCCTGCAACATTTCCTGTACGCCGGGAAACAGGGTCAGCTCATGGTCGCGCGACAGGTAGTGATAGCGGTAGCGCTCGGCCATGCGCGCATGGAATTTCGGCTCCACATCGGGCATCACCAGCTGCATCGCTTCCTGCAAGCCCAGGCCGATCACGTGCGAAGCGAGCAACTCGGTGGGAATGGGCAAGCCCAGGTCTTTCGCCGACGCCTGGATGCACTTGACGATGGTCGAGGTACTGTCTATCAGGGTACCGTCCCAATCGAAGACGATCAGATCAAATTGCTTTCTTGCCATGTTTCCCGACGGCAAAGCCGCCGGCTCCTTGAGAATGAATGATGGCGACTGACTACCTTGTGAGTAGTGTCGCACGCACGCGATGCAGAGCTATCGTGCGGCAACGGCCAATGGTTTGCCCAAGCTTACCAAGAAACGCTCGCATTCAGCAGCCAGCGGCGCATTCAGAGTCATCGTCTTGCCCGTTTCCGGATGCGTAAACGTGATCTGGTGCGCGTGCAGGAACATGCGTTTCAGGGCGCCGCGCGTGCTGTCGGCTTTCAACAGGGCACGGTTGAGAGCAAAGTCGCCATATTTATCGTCGCCCGCGATGGGGAAACCGGACGAAGACAGGTGCACGCGGATCTGGTGCGTGCGTCCCGTCTTCAATTCCGCTTCCAGCAAGGCAAAGTTGTGATATTTATGCAACAGTGAAAACACCGTGTGCGACGCCAGGCCATCGGCTTGCACGGCCACCCGGCGCTCGCCCTCGGCCGTCGTATATTTGTGCAATGGCAACTTGATATGCTGGCGCGCATTCTTCCAGTCGCCGGCCACCAGCACCAGGTAGCGCTTGTCCGTGACCCCGTCGCGCATCTGTTCGTGCAAGTTCGTCAACGCGGAACGTTTCTTCGCCAGCAACAGCAAGCCGGACGTGTCGCGGTCCAGGCGGTGCACCAGTTCCAAAAACTTGGCGTCGGGGCGCGAGGCGCGCAATTGCTCGATCACGCCGAACGAGACGCCCGAGCCGCCGTGCACGGCCACACCGGCCGGCTTGTCGATGACGAGCAGCTGCGCATCTTCGAAGATGATCGAAAATTCGGCCGCTGGCGCGCCCGTGGGGGCCTTTTCGGCCACGCGCACGGGTGGAATGCGCACCACGTCGCCGGCGGCGAGACGGTACAGCTGATCGATACGGCCTTTATTAACCCGCACTTCTCCCGATCGCAAGATCCGGTAGATGTGGCTTTTAGGCACTCCCTTGCACACTCTTAATAAGTAGTTGTCGATGCGCTGGCCTGCTTCCTCTTCGGCGATCGTTACGAATTGGGCTTGCGGCTGAACCGGGGGTGTTGAAGGGGGAACAACATCTTTTTGACTCTTCATTTACTATGTCTTCCCAGAAATCTCTCTAAGTCCTTCATTTTGAATATATAATTGTTTTTGCTGCGGCCCTGGCTGCTGCGAGTGTAAGAATAAAAGCACATTTTACACAGGGGCGTCTCCACCGGCCTCGCCAAATTGCAAATTCGGTGGAAAAAAATGTATATGCACCATCCCTGCGCGAATCAAGGTTGCACCGTAGTTGTAATCGGATAACGCGTGGAGATGCAGAAGTGAGTGTGGGATTATAAGGATAAGTACCCGTTAGCGCGACTTATCGAGTCGGGCTCGCGGGTTGATGAAGTTGATAACGCTTGCCGTTTTCGCCAAACCCCGTATGTGGCCAAATACTGAGGGTTGTCGATGATAGGCTGAGGCCAAGCCTCGCCATCGCGATCCCTGTAATGAGCCGGCTAACGATTTTGGCTCTGAATTTGCTGACCACTTGCATTCTCTGCCCCCGATGCAGTTCATTCTCATCCGGGCTGTTTCAGATGAGTTGCAAGTGTCCTGTGCACTCGGCATGACGATTGACCTCACCGCGCCTGTTGCGGCCGTAACGCATATCTCGTACGCGTTGTTGCTCCGCACGCCTGGGCATTTCCCCCGCCAACACTCCCGTTCTCGCATATATCCCTGTACTTTCGCCGCTTCCCCGGAAGCGGCTTTGAGATGGCCTACGGGTCGCGGAGTTATAAAAATGAAACGCATGTTGTTTAATGCCACGCAGCAAGAAGAACTGCGCGTAGCGATTGTCGACGGACAAAAACTGATCGACATCGATATCGAGACAGCCGGGCGCGAACAGCGCAAATCCAACATCTACAAGGGCGTCATCACGCGTATCGAGCCATCGCTCGAAGCGTGCTTCGTCAGCTATGGCGAAGACCGCCACGGCTTCCTGCCTTTCAAGGAAGTTGCCCGCACGTATTTCCGCGAAGGCGTCGACGTGCGTAACGCTTCCGTCAAGGAAGCGCTGCGCGAAGGCCAGGAAATCATGGTGCAAGTGGAAAAGGAAGAGCGCGGCAACAAGGGTGCTGCCCTGACCTCGTTCGTTTCGCTGGCCGGCCGTTACCTGGTCTTGATGCCGAACAACCCGCGTGGCGGTGGCGTATCGCGCCGCGTGGAAGGTGAAGAGCGCCAGGAATTGCGCGAAACCATGGATAAACTGGACTTGCCAGCTGGCATGTCCGTCATTGCCCGCACGGCAGGCATCGGCCGCAACGTCGATGAACTGCAGTGGGACTTGAATTACCTGATGCAACTGTGGCGCGCCATCGAAGGCGCCGGCAAGTCGGCCAACGGCGCTTTCCTGATCTACCAGGAATCGTCGCTCGTCATCCGCGCCATCCGCGACTACTTCCAGCCCGACATCGGCGAGATCCTGATCGACACCGACGAGATCTACGACCAGGCGCACCAGTTCATGAGCCACGTGATGCCCGACATGGTGCACCGCGTAAAACGCTACAGCGACGACGTGCCGCTGTTCTCGCGCTTCCAGATCGAACACCAGATCGAAACGGCGTACAGCCGCACCGTGCCGCTGCCATCGGGCGGCGCCATCGTGATCGACCACACCGAAGCGCTGGTGTCCGTCGACGTCAACTCGGCCCGCGCCACGCGCGGCTCGGACATCGAGACGACCGCCTTCAACACCAACTGCGAAGCGGCCGAAGAAGTGGCCCGCCAGCTGCGCTTGCGCGACTTGGGCGGCTTGATCGTCATCGACTTCATCGACATGGAAGTGGCGAAGAACCAGCGCGAAGTGGAACAGCGTTTGAAAGATGCGCTGCACCATGACCGTGCCCGCGTGCAAATGGGCAAGATTTCGCGCTTCGGCCTGATGGAACTGTCGCGCCAGCGCCTGCGCCCTTCGCTGTCCGAAGGCTCGCACGTGACGTGCCCGCGCTGCTCCGGCACCGGCCACATCCGCGATACGGAATCGTCCGCCCTGCAGGTGCTGCGCATCATCCAGGAAGAGGCGATGAAGGAAAACTCGGCCACCATCCACGTGCAAGTGCCCGTGGACGTGGGCGCCTTCCTGCTCAACGAAAAGCGCGGCGAAGTGCTGAAGATCGAAAACCGCCACCGCATTGCCGTGATCCTGATCCCGAACAAGCATCTGGAAACGCCGCATTACAAGCTGGAACGCATCAAGCACGACGATCCGCGTCTGGAAGACAGCCAGGCCAGCTACAACCTGGCCGAAAGCGCTGAAACCGACATGGCTTACAGCAAGCGCCAGAAGGAAGAAGCCAAGCCGCGCCAGGAAGCCGTCGTCAAGACGATCACCCCTGACCAGCCGGCACCGCTGGTCGAGCGCAAGCCCGTCGAAGCGAAACCGGCTCCAGTGGCCGCGCCTGCCGCACCACAGGGCCTGATCGCCAAGATCATCAGCTTCTTCACCGGCGCTCCGGCACCGGTGGCACCAGCGCCCGCTCCTGTCGCTCCAGCCAAGCCGGCCGGCGCCGACCGTGGCGACCGCAACAGCCGTGGCCCGCGTGGCCGTGGCCGCAACGGCAAGCCTGGCCGCGAAGAACGCGAACCAGGCCAGGCCCGTCCAGCCCTGGACGACGCTGCCAAGGAAGCGGAAGCACTGGAAAAGGCGGCCCGTCCGCCACGCCCACCGCGTCCGCCACGCGAACCGCGTGAAGCGCGCGAAGGTGGCGATGCAACGGCGGCACCACGCGAACGCGGCGAGCGTCCGGAACGCGCGGAACGTCCTGAGCGCGCAGAGCGCCCGGAACGCGCCGAACGTCCGCCACGCCAGCCACGCGAAGGCCGCGAACCACGCGCCGACAAGGCTGTTGTTGCTGAAGTGAAAGCTGACGAGCTGGCCCTGGTTGGCGCCACCGCCAGCGCGGTCAATGTGGTCGTGGCGTCAAACGGCCCTGAATCGGACGCCGCACCGGCCAACCTGCTGAAAGCGCCGGTCAATGCCGGTCCTGAAGGCGAAGAGTCGGAAAGCGACGTGGAAGGCGAAGAACCGCGCCGCCGCCGTCGTCGTGGTGGCCGCAACCGCAACCGCCGCGACCGCGAAACGGGCGAGCTGATCGAATCGGCAAATGGTGACAACGAAGGCCAGGACGCACCAGCGATCAGCTTTACGGTCGCTCCGGCGCCGGAAGCGGCAACGGATGCCGCTCCGGTCGCCGTCGTGGCTGCCGCCGCTGTCGTGGCCGTCGCTGCGCCAGTGGAAGCTGCCGTCGTGGCTGAAGTCGTGGAAGTGGTCGAAGTGGTGGAAGTGGCCAAGGTTGAAGAAGCCGCCCCTGCCGCGGAAGTGATCGTACCGCCAGCCCCTGTGGAGCCCGTCGTTGCTGCAGCGCAAGCTGAACCAGCCGCTGCCGAACCGGCACCAGCTGCCGAGTACAGCTTCGCCGAGAAAGCGGAAGTTGCACCAGCACCTGCTCCAGCGGAAGTCATCGTCGAAGCGGCGCCAGTCGTTGAAACGGTTGCTGTCGTGGAAACCGTCGCTGTGGTGGAAGAAGTTCCAGCAGCAGCGCCAGTCGCCGAAGCGGCACCGGCCGTGGTGGAAGCTGCCCCGGTAGTTGCCGAAGTTGCGCCAGCTCCTGTTCCTGTTCCTGCCGCTGCTCCGGCACCGGCAGCACCAGTGGCCGCGCCGCTGGACTTGAACGCGGTGCTCGGTTCGGCCGGTCTGACCCTGGCTGCCACCGATCCGGAAAAACTGCGCCTGGCGCAGGAAGCGGCCGCCAAGGCAGTCGCTCCCGTGCGCAAGCCGCGCGAACGCAAGCCATTGCCGCCGCAATCGGATGAGCCGTTGATCCAGGTCAACACGCAGCGTCCATAAGCGGGCCGGGTTCGCCCAGCCGCCAATGATGAAAGGGGAAGCTCAGGCTTCCCCTTTTTTACGTCCACTTTTTTGCCAGCCATCCGCCATGCACGAGCACGCCTCTCCTTCCCCCGTCAGCCTGCGCAGCGCCTTCTGGTACTGGCTCAAGCTGGGCTGCGTCAGCTTTGGCGGCCCGGCCGGGCAAATCGCCATGATGCATGCGGAACTGGTGGAAAAACGGCGCTGGATTTCCGAACAGCGTTTCCTGCACGCCCTTAACTACTGCATGCTGCTGCCGGGGCCGGAAGCGACCCAGCTGGCCATCTACATCGGCTGGCTGATGCACCGCACGCGCGGCGCGCTGGTGGCGGGCCTGCTGTTTTTGCTGCCCTCGCTGCTGCTGCTGATCGCCCTGTCCTGGCTGTACATGGCGTATGGCCACGTGGGCGCCATCGCCGGCATCCTGTACGGCATCAAGCCGGCCGTCGTCGCCATCGTGCTGGCGGCCGCCTGGCGCCTGGGCCGACGCACCTTGCGCAGTCCCGGCCTGATCGCCATCGCGGCGGTCGCATTTGTCGCCATCGCCGCGCTACGGCTGCCATTTCCGCTGATCGTGCTCGCTGCCGCCCTGCTGGGCATGGCGGGCGGGCGCTGGCTGCCGGCCCAATTCCATACCGGCGCCACGGGGCACGGTGGCGCGGCCCGCTACGGCGCCGCCCTGATCGATGACGACACGCCCACGCCGGAGCACGCGCAGCTCAAATGGCCGCGCCTGCTGGCCACGGCCGCCGTGGGCCTGGCGCTGGCCTTCTTCACCTGGCTGGGCCTGGCGCTGGCGGGCGGTGCGGACCAGCCGCTGGCGCAGATGGGCGTGTTTTTCAGCAAGGCCGCCCTGCTGACGTTCGGCGGCGCGTATGCCGTGCTGCCCTATCTGGTGCAAGGCGCCGCCGACCATTACCACTGGATCACGAGCGCGCAGATGATGGATGGCCTGGCGCTGGGCGAAACGACGCCCGGCCCCCTGATCATGATCGTCGCCTTCATCGGCTTTGTCGGCGGCTGGAGCCATGCCGTGACGGGAGAACAGCTGTGGCTGGCGGGCATATGCGGCGCGTTCGTCGCCAGCTGGTTTACTTTCCTGCCCTCGTTTATCTTCATCCTGGCCGGCGCGCCGCTGGTGGAGGCGTCGCGCGGCAATCTGCGCCTGAGCGCGCCCCTGACGGCCATTTCGGCGGCCGTGGTCGGCGTCATCGCCAGCCTGGCCCTGTTCTTTGGCCGCCACGTCTTCTGGCAAGCAAACCCGCTGCCGCACTGGGATTGGCTGGCGATGCTCATCGCGCTGGCGGCCGGCGTGGCGCTGATCCGGTTTCAAGTGGGCACCATCAAATTGCTGCTCGCCTGTGCCATCTTCGGCCTCGTGCTATCGTATCTGCCTTGACCGATTTAACGTAAGTGGTATCACCTTTCATGGCTGACAAGATTATCTACCTCGCCGAGGCCCGCAATGGGGTACCGGCGATCCCCGCGCAGCTGGAAAGCCCGAGCGGCAACGTGGCCGACAGCCTGGGCCGGCCCCTGCACGACTTGCGCATCTCGATTACCGACCGCTGCAATTTCCGTTGCGTGTATTGCATGCCCAAGGACGTGTTCGACAAGAACCACGTGTATCTGCCGCACACGGACTTGCTGTCGTTCGAGGAAATCACGCGCGTCGCGCGCCTGTTCGTTGAACACGGCGTGGAAAAGATCCGCCTGACGGGCGGCGAACCGCTGCTGCGCAAGAATATCGAAAAGCTCATCGCCATGCTGGCCGCCCTGCGCACGCCGTCGGGCCAGCCGCTGGACCTGACCCTGACGACCAACGGTTCCTTGCTGGCCAGAAAAGCGCAGGCACTCAGGGATGCGGGCCTGAACCGGGTCACCGTGTCGCTCGACTCGCTCGACGACGCCACCTTCAAGCGCATGAACGACGTCGATTTCGCCGTGGCCGACGTGCTGCACGGCATCGACGCGGCCCATGCGGCGGGCCTGGGCCCGATCAAGATCAACATGGTCGTCAAGGCCGGCATGAACGAGCAGGAAATCGTGCCCATGGCGCGCCACTTCAAGGATACGCCTTACATCTTGCGCTTCATCGAGTACATGGACGTGGGTGCCTCGAACGGCTGGAACTTGCAGGAAGTCATCCCGTCCGCTGAAGTGGTGCGCCGCATCGGTGCACACATGCCCTTGCTGCCCATCAACCCCAACTACACGGGCGAGACGGCGGCGCGCTGGCGCTATGCCGATGGCGGCGGCGAAATCGGCCTCATTTCCAGCGTCACGCAAGCGTTCTGCGCCGACTGCAGCCGCGCCCGCCTCTCGACCGAGGGCAAGCTGTACACGTGTCTGTTCGCCAGCAGCGGCCACGACTTGCGCAGCCTGCTGCGCGGCGGCCGCAGCGACGCGGAAATCTCCTCGGCCGTGGCGCAGCTGTGGCGCGGCCGCGGCGACCGCTATTCGCAATTGCGTACCAGCCAGACGGATTTGACGGGCACCACGCTTGAGCACGGTAAAAAGAAAGTGGAAATGTCGTACATCGGCGGCTGAATCAGGCGCGGCGCAGGCCCGCCGCTGCTACCATGGCGCATGCACCCACTTCCTACCTGACATGATCAACACACACGACATTACCGGCCTGATCCTGGCCGGCGGCCTCGGCACGCGCATGGGCCAGCGCGACAAGGGCATGCTGCCCCTGCATGGCCAGCCTCTGGCGCGCCACGTGCTGCAGCGCCTGGCGCCGCAAGTGGGCCAGCTGGCCATCAGCGTCCACGCCGATGCCGGCGATTACGCGCGCTTCGGCCTGCCCGTCTGGCCAGATCTGCTGCCGGGCCAGCTCGGTCCGCTGGCGGGTCTACACAGCGGCATGCAGCACGCCAGCACGCCCTACCTGCTGACCGTGCCCTGCGACTCACCCCTGCTGCCGCCCGACCTGGCAGCGCGCCTGGCGGCCGGCCTGCTCGACAACGATGCCGACCTGGCCATCGCCGTCACCGAAGAGACCGACCCGGCGACGGGCTCGACGGTGCGCCGCCCCCATCCCGTCTTTTGCCTGGTGAAAACATCCGCGCTGCCCCAGCTGGACGCTTATCTGCGCGCCGGCGAGCGCCGCATGCGCAGCTGGCACGGCCC
The DNA here is from genome assembly GCF_002813325.1 of Janthinobacterium sp. 64. NCBI lineage: Bacteria > Pseudomonadati > Pseudomonadota > Betaproteobacteria > Burkholderiales > Oxalobacteraceae > Janthinobacterium > Janthinobacterium sp. 64. The sequence goes on from NZ_PHUG01000001.1 coordinate 2,473,566, forward strand.
CCTGAAGCTGGCCGAGGTCGTGTTCGAGGATGGCGCCGCGTTCGGCAACATCAATACCCCGGACGAGCTGGCCGCCCTGCAGGCGCAGGGCCTGTCCGTGCCGATGGCGCAAGCCATCCTGGCCGACAGCGTCGCGCCCGTCGCCGAAATCGAGGAACTGCCGTTGCCGCAAGCGTTCGAGCGCATCCTGGCGGCCGACATCATCTCGCCCATCAGCGTGCCCGCGCACGACAATTCCGCCATGGATGGTTATGCGCTGCATGGGGCTGACCTTGGGGCCGACCTCGGCGGCGACACTCCCGTCACCCTGACCGTGGTCGACACCATCCTGGCCGGGCGTCCCGGCACCGTCAACGTCGGGCGCGGGCAATGCGCGCGCATCATGACGGGCGCCGTCATGCCCGATGGCTGCGACAGCGTGGTGCCGCAGGAACTGGTGCGGCAAGCCAGCGAGCACAGCATCACCATCGCGCCCGACTGCATCCGCCCCGGCGACAACCGCCGCTTCAAGGGGGAAGACTTGATGCAGGGCCAGCCTGCGCTGCTGCAGGGCAAACTACTCGGACCGGCCGAACTGGGCTTGCTGGCCTCGCTGGGCATCGCCACGGTGCCCGTGCGCCGGCGCCTGCGCGTGGCCTTCTTTTCCACCGGCGACGAATTGCGCTCGATCGGCGAAGCGCTGGAGGCGGGCTGCATCTACGACAGCAACCGCTACACCCTGCTAGGCATGCTGACCCGTTTGGGCTGCGACGTGCTCGACATGGGCATCGTCAAGGATGATCCGCAAGCGCTGGAAGCGGCCCTGCGCGGCGCCTGCGCCTCGGCCGACGTCATCATCACCTCGGGCGGCGTGTCCAGCGGCGCGGCCGATTTTACGCGCGAGATCCTGGCGCGCCTCGGTGAAGTGGCCTTCTGGCAAATCAACATGCGCCCGGGCCGCCCCATGGCCTTTGGCCGGATTGCCAGCGAGGGCAAGACGGCCTTGCTGCTGGGCCTGCCCGGCAACCCCGTGGCCGTGATGGCGGCGTTTTATTTCCTCGCCCGCCCGACCCTGCTGCGCCTGATGGGCGCCGATGCGGACACGGCCACCCTGCCGCTGCTGCAAGTGGCGGCGCAAGCGACTATCCGCAAGAAGCGGGGCCGCACGGAATACCAGCGCGGCATCGTCGAGCGGGGTGCGGATGGGCGCCAGCACGTGCGCGTGACGGGGGCACAAGGCTCCGGCATCCTGCGCTCGATGACGCAAGCCAATTGCATGATCGTGCTGCATGCAGCGCAAGGCAACGTGGCCACGGGCGACCTGGTCGATATCGTACTATTCCATGGATTGACCTGATGAAGCATCTACTTCTGACACTGGCCTTGCTGCAGGGCATGGCGGCGTATGCCGGCGAAGTTCAGAGCAATGGTTACACGGTGCGCTTCGACGAGCGCACCGAAACGGCGCCGGGCGACTTGCATGGCGCCACCGTGGGCCGCATCAGCCTCGTGCGCGCCGCCGATCAAGGTCTCGCGTGGCAGGAAAACACGCCCTTGCAGCCGGGCTGCGGCGCCATTGCGGCCGTCACCGTCCTCAACGACAGCCATGTGGCCCTGTGCGGCCACCTGGGCGGGCGCCATTACACGCACAAGATCATCTTCATGCAAGGCAACTCGCCCACCATGGTGAGCGTGGACCAGTTCGATTCGCCCAGTGCCGTGCGCGTGGAGCGCGACGGATCGCTGGCCATCGACGTCCTGCGGCGCGACCGCTTCCCTGGCGAACTGACGGGTCCGCATTACTTTCCCACCGTGTACCGCCTGCACCACGATGACGCCACGTTCGGTTTCGTCCCCAGCTTTGATGGCGATGCCGCCGAGCGCTACTGGCAGCACTACCGCGCCACGCGCCAGACGGCGCCAGCGGCGGCCGTGCTGCCGGAACTGCTGGCATCCCTGCTGGCCGCGCAGGCCGGCAAGCAATCCATCTGTGCCGAGCTGGCCACGCTCGCCGCGGATCTGCAGCGTGACGGCCAGCCGCACGATGCACAAGGCGCGCGCAGCCTGATGCGCACGTGGCTGCACAAGCTGCCCGCCATCGGCTATCCCCGCTTCGACGCACCTGCCTGCCGGGGCACTTTCTAGCAGATCGGCGCTGCGGCGCCAGCTCGCTCAACATTCTTCTTCAAGCACCACGACGGCCCGCCCTGCGCGGGCCGCTCGCATTGCCCCTTCGCAATCAATTGACCTGCGCGGCAAGCGCACGCCTATCGAGATAAAAATATTAACTATTTATTAAAATAACATATAAATAAACACAACAATAATTGTAATTATTTTATTTATTTGTTGATGCTACAGTTTCTTCGGTGATAACATCCGAACTCGCATAAAAATTCAATTTTGATATTGTTTTCACGAGGAAACTACTAATGAGACACCAATCATGGATCGCGGGCGCCGGCATGCTGGGAGCGGCTTGCCTGCTTGGCATGTTGTCCCTGGCGCCGCTGCCCGCCTATGCCAAAGGGGCGCCACGGGCCGACGTGCTGGAGCATTGCAGCTGGAACCGCCCGGGCGCCGACCCGTTCATGGGCGATGTCGTGGCCGCCGTGGACCGCTACCCGGACATCGCGCCGCAGGTGCGCGAAGAATTGAAGGCGCGCATGCGCGCGCGCCAGTACGATGAAATCGTCGTGATCAGCCGCGACGCCATCCGCGGCAAAGGCAATTACGATGCGCGCATCAGCGACATGCATTTCGGGCCGGGCCGCGTCTGCCGCAATGTCACGCGCTCAGGCTGGAGCGAGCAGATGCAGGAAAGGGGACTCGTGTACTGCGTGCAGGGCGTTTGCATCCTCGTGCCCACCGTGTGCCGCAATGTCAGCCGCATCACGCAGGCGGCGGCCGCGCCGCGCGGCGCCGAACCGGGCGGGACGGCAGCGGGCGGGGCCGCAGCAGGTGGCGCACCGGCCGATGCGGCACCTGCCGCACCATCGGCGGGCGTGCCCGTCATCGACCATCCCGCCGCCGCGCATAGCGGCTCGTTCACGGGCGGGCTGCCGCCAGCCGTGGTGGCCAGCCTGCCCGTACGGGCCTTCGACATCGTGCGCACCGGCAGCAACACGCTGCTGCCATCGGGCATCGGCGGCGGGCGCAACGGCGGCGGACCACCGCCGCGTGGCAGCAGCGTCATCGAGTCCCTGGTGCCGGCCATCATCCTGCCCTCGGTGCCACCCACCGACCTGTCCGTCTTGCCGGCCGTGCCGGAACCGCACACCTGGGCCATGCTGCTGGCGGGACTGACGCTGCTGGCCGGCGCCACGCTGCGCCGCCGGCCAGCGGCAGGGGTGAAGCTGGCCTGAACGCCGGGGGCGCTATTCGCCGTCGGCCTCGGCGGACAGCCCCGCGTCCGCCGTGCCCAGCAGCAAGGCGGAAGCCTCACCCGGCAAGGCTTCCACGGATTTCAATTTGCGCGCCATCTGCCGGCTGCGCACTTCCGCGCTTTCGATATTTTTCGCCGCCTTTTCCAGGGTCAGCCGGGTTTGCGACAGTACGTCGCCGAACTTGCCGAATTCCGTCTTGACGGCGCCCAGCACTTGCCACACTTCCGACGAACGTTTTTCCAGCGCCAGCGTGCGGAAACCCATCTGCAGACTGTTGAGCAAGGCCGTCAGGGTGGACGGTCCGGCGATGCTGACGCGGTGCAGACGCTGCAATTCGTCGGCCAGTCCCGGCCGGCGCATCACTTCCGCATACAATCCTTCCGTGGGCAGGAAGAGGATGGCAAAGTCGGTGGTCAGCGGCGGTGCCAGGTATTTCTCGGCGATGGTTTTCGCCTCGCCCCGCACGGCCCGTTCCAGCTCGCGGCCGGCGACGGCCACGCCGTCCGCATCGGCCCGCTCGGCCGCGTCGACCAGGCGCTCGTATTGTTCCTTGGGGAATTTCGCATCGATGGGCATCCACACGGGCGGACCGCCGTCGACCATGCCTGGCAACTTCAGGGCGAATTCCACACGCGCGCCGCTGCCCGGCAGCGTTTCCACGTTCTTCGCGTACTGGTCGACAGTGAGTACCTGCTCCAGCAGCATTTCCAGCTGCACTTCGCCCCACGTTCCCCGCGTCTTGACGTTGGTGAGTACCCGCTTCAAGTCGCCCACGCCCAGCGCCAGCTGCTGCATCTCGCCGAGTCCCTGGTGGACTTTTTCCAGCCGCTCCGACACTTGCTGGAACGACGCACTCAACCGCGTCTCCAGGGTGGCATGCAGTTTTTCATCGACCGTCTTGCGCATCTCTTCCAGCCGCGCACCATTGTCGGCCTGCAAGTCACGGATCTTGTTTTCCAGCGTGGCGCGCACTTCCAGCATGCGCTGCGCATTCGATTCCGTCAGCTGCGCCAGGGTCTGGTTGGTACTGTCGGCAAAGCGCGCCAGGCTTTGCGCCTGTTCCTCGCGCCCGACTTTCCCCTGCGCCTGCATCTGCGTGCGCAAGCTGTCGAGCTGTTGCAAGGTCGCCGCCTGGAATTGCGCCAGGCTGGTGGCCAGGTCTTGCCGCGTGGCTTGCGCCGACGCCTGCAGCTGCAGCCGCACTTCGCGCTCGACCCGGTCGATGCGTTCCAGGCTTTGCTGCTGGTGCTGCTGCACCAGGGCCAGGGTGGTGGCGCCATCGCCGGCCGCGCCACGCGGGCGCAGCAAGATCAATAGCAATAAAACGATGGCGACGATGGCGGCGCCCAGCAGGCTGTAAAACTCGATAGGGCTCATGGCTGTCAGTCAGGTTTGTTGCGCATCCAGTCGGCCGTCTGATAGAACGATTCCATCAGGCGCACGCGCAGGGACTCTTCGATGCCCGTGTCTTCCATGGCCCAGGCCATGGCGCGCAGCCACTGGTCGCGCTCGCTGGTGCCGATGGCGTAGGGCAAGTGACGGGCGCGCAGGCGCGGGTGGCCGAATTTCTCGATATACAAGTCCGGCCCGCCCATCCAGCCCGTCAGGAAGAAGTACAGCTTGTCGCGCGAACCGTCCGTCGAGGGCGGATGCATGACGCGGATGCCGGCAAACTCGGGCTCAAGTTCCATCAGATCATAAAAACGGTCGACCATTTCACGCAGCACGGGGGCGCCGCCGATGGTCTCGTACAGGGTGGGGGCAGTGGTATCAGTCATGGCCGCCATGATAGCGCAAGCGCCGGCGGCCCATGCGGCACCCGCCACAACAAATGGCAATATACTTGACCACTCAAGCTTATATCAACTACTATGCAATCTTTAAACACGGACAAAACCACCATGTCGACCACCGCAGAATCACATTTGCTACGCAATACCAACTTCCGCTGGCTGCTGGGCGGCGGCCTCGTGTCCATGCTGGGCGACCAGTTCAGCATGCTGGCCCTGCCCTGGCTGGTGCTCAGCCTGACGGGCGATAGCCTCAGCCTGGGCATCGCCGTGGCCCTGATGGGCGCCCCGCGCGCCGTATTCATCTTGCTGGGTGGCACCATCGCCGACCGTTACTCGCCCCGGCGCGTGCTACTGCTGAGTAAATATGCGAACGCCGCCATCCTGCTGGCGCTGGCCGGGTTGCTGATGCTGGACCAGGCCAGCGTGGCGCTCGCGTATGCGGCCGCGCTGGCGCTGGGCGTCGCGTCCGCCTTCGCCATTCCGGCCGGCACGGCCATCCTGCCGCAAGCCGTGCCGCCGCAGTCGCTGCAGAACGCCAATGGCTTGCAGATGGGCACACGCCAGTTGTCCTTGCTGGCCGGCCCCCTGCTGGCGGCGCTCGTGCTCGGCGCCCACGATGGCGCGCAGCACACCTCCACGGCGGCGCTGGCTGCCGCCTTTGCGCTCGATGCGCTGACGTTTCTGTTTTCCGCCTGGACCTTGCGGCAAGTCACGCTGCGGCCCCTGGCCGTGGTGGCGGCGCAAGGCATGTGGCAAGACATGGTGGCGGGCCTGGCCATGGTGTGGCGCGACCTTCCCTTGCGCAGCTGCTATGCCTACTGGGCGGTGGTGGCCTTCTTCGTCATGGGCCCGCTGCAAGTGGCCTTGCCCGTGCTGGCCAGCGAGCGCCTGCACGGTGCCGCGGCGCTGGGACTGCTGATGGGCGCGCACGGCGCCGGCACCTTGGCCGGCATGCTGGCATCCAGCCTGGGCGGCGCCTGGCTGCGCCAGCGTTTCGGCGTCACCTTGCTGCTCGTCGACGCGGTCGTCGGCCTGCTGCTGATGGCGCTGGGACAAATCAGCACGGCCTGGCAAGGCGCGGCGCTGCTGGCCGTCACGGGCCTGCTGTCCGGTTACTTGCAGGTGGCCATCTTTACGTGGATACAGCGGCGCGTGGCGCCCGCCATGCTGGGCCGGGCGATGGCTGTGTTCATGGGCATCTTCCTGGGCCTGGCGCCCCTGTCGGCGGCGGCCACAGGCGCGCTGCTGCGCCACCTGAGCGTAGGCGAACTGTTCTGCTGCGGCGGCGCCCTGCTGCTGGCGGCCGCCATCGCGGCCGCCCTGTGGACGGACATCCCGCGCATCGCGGGCACCCCTTCCGTATCATTACCTTGAGAAAGTTCCACCATGGATAAAACACGACAAACGGCCCTGAAAGCGGCCTACCGGCAACAAGCGCCAGCATTGGGCATCATCGCGCTGCGCCACCTGCCCAGCGGATGCACGCTGCTCGAACGCAGCCGCAACGCGCCTGGCGCGCTGAACCGCCACCGCTTCGAACTCGCGCTGGGCACGCACCGCAACGCCCGCCTGCAGGCGGACTGGCGGCGCGATGGCGCGGCAGCCTTCCGCTTCGACATCATCGACAGCGTCAAGCCATCGAGCGATCCCGCCTTCGATGCCGAGGCCGAACTCGACGCGCTGCTGGCGCTGCACCGCGCACAGTGGCAGGAACAGGGGCAGCCACTGTATTGAGCAGTATTGCTTTACACTTGCGCACTCAAGCATTGCGCAGCCAACACAAAGAAAACCATGACCGATCACACTTCCCCACCGCAGAACGGCGCCAGCGCGCTGGACTTCTGCCTGCGCCTCGCGCGTGCCCAGGCGCTCATCGTGCGCCGCTTCGACAGCATCCTGGGCAATCTGCACGGCCTGAGCTTTGGCGATTATCAATTGCTGTACCACTTGCAGCGCGCGCCCGGCGGGCGCCTGCGCCGCATCGACCTGGCCGAGCGCCTGGCGCTGACGGCGTCCGGCATCACGCGCTCGCTGATGCCGCTGGAAAAAATCGGCCTGGTGGCGCGCCAGGCCGATGCGCGCGATGCCCGCGTCGGCTATGCCGTCATCACCGGGGCGGGGCAAGCCCTGCTGATCCACGCCGATGCGACGGCGCAGGCGCTGGGCCAGGAATTGCTGGGCAGCGCCAGCGCGGAGCAGCTGGCACCGCTATCCATGCTGCTGGCCGGCATCGCGGGCAGCCAGCCCGGCAACGGCTGACGCGCTCCCCTTACACCAGCGCCAGCCGGCGCAGGCGCCGCGTCGATGGCCACTGTTCCATGCCCGTCTCGTCGCGGATGGCGGCGCAGGCAGCCAGCAGCCTGGCGATGTCTGCGTCGTCGAGGGCGGAATTGAGGGTCAGGCGCACGAGGGCGCGGTTCTTCGCCGTGGCCGGGGCGCAAAACATGGCGCCGTAGATGCCGTGCCGTTCCAGCGCCTGGCGCAAGGCCAGGGTGGCAGGTTCGCCGCCCGCCTCCAGCGCCACGATCTGCTCCGTGCCGTCGCTGACGTTGTAGCCGAGCTCGCGCAAGCCCTCGCGCACCTGCAGCGTGTGGCGCCGCAAGGCGGCGCGGCGCCCGTCGGCGCCCATGATGAAATCGAGCGCCGCCCCCAGCCAGGCCAGTTCATGCGCCAGCAGGCAGGAACTGAAGATGGCGGGGCGCGACTCAGACAAAAAGTATCCCTTGAAGCGGCTGGAACAGCTGATGAAGCCGGCACGCCCGGCAAACGCCTTGGCCAGCGACGCCGTGCGGAAATGCACGCGGTGTCCCAGTCCCCATTCCTCCACCAGGCCCGCGCCCTGCGGGCCATGCGTGCCCAGCGAGTGCGACTCGTCGACCACCACCACGCAATCGCTGCGCTCGGCGATGTCCAGCAATTCCAGCAGCGGCGCCAGGCTGCCGTTGGTGCTGTACAGGGCATCGACGACGATCACGCCGCGGCCATGCTTTTCCACCTGCCGCCGCAAATGCGTCATGTCGTTGTGCAAAAAAGCGACGGCCTGGGCCTGGGCCGACAGCACGCCTTCCCACAGCGACGCATGGGCCTGCATATCGAGGTAGACGGGAATGCCGGGGCCGGCAATACACTGCAGCAAGCCGACGTTAGCCGCCATGCCGGACTGCGCCAGGATGCCATCCTCGCAGCCCATGAAACGGGCCAGCCGGCTTTCCAGCCGGTGCTGTTCGCTGCCTTCCTGCAAGTACACGGCCGACATCAGCATGCCGCCCGCGTTCGCCTGCAACGATGCCACCTGGGCCGCCACCAGTACCGGCTCGGCGGCGATGGACAGGTAATCATTACCCGCCAGAAAGATGGCATCGGCCGGCGTGGGCTGCCAGGCATGGGGATGCTGGCCGCCCAGCAATTGCTCGATGCGCGTGATGTGATGCGCATCCATGCGCCGCACGATGTAATCGGGCAGGCAGTGTTCGGCGCGGACGAAGGATGGGGTATGCAAGCTGGTAGCGATGGTCATGAGTTTTCTCCTAGGGAAATGTTTATTTCAAGTTAAAACCTTGACCGTGTTGCCAACCCGTCCATTGACGTATATCAATGTCCAGTCAGATAGTCGTTCAATCAGGGAAAATTACGCGATGATGACGTTCTGGAAAGCATCAAGGCAGAGTCATGACGCAGCAATGGCAAGGACGATGGACACACTGGCGGCAACGCGTGCGCCAGACACTGCTCCATTCGCTGCTGCATGAGCGCGCACCGCATGAGCACCTGGCCAGGCGGGTTGCCGTGCTGGCCGCCGTAGGCACGGTGACGATGCCGCTGTACTACCTGCTGTGGCAGTTTTTTTTTCCGCAATCCTATGAAAACCTGACCCTGCGCCTGACGGGCGTGGGCATCTGCGTGGCCGGCCTGTTCGCGCGCCGTTTTTCGGCGCGCTGGCTGTCGCGCTACCTGCTGTTCGCTCTCAGCTACATCCTGCCCTTCTTCTTTACCTTCATGTTCGTGATGAACCATGCGTCGTCCATCTGGAGCGAATCGCTGCTGATCGGTCTGGTGGTGCTGTTTCATTTCGAGACAAAACTGGCGTGCCGCGCCTACCTGATCGGCACGGGCGCCGCCTGCCTGGCCGTCATCGTGCAGGGCGAAGGCGGCTTCCTGCTGAAGCCCGAAGTGCTGCAGCAGTTGCCCGTGCACTGGTTCACCATCGCCGCGCTGTCCGTCGTGAAAGTGGGCGGCAAGGTGCTGGAGCAGGAGCGGCTGGCGGGTCTGGCGGCCGGGCTCGGTTCCGTGGCACACGAACTGCGCACGCCGCTGACCAGCGTGGAGGCGAACGTGCGCGGCATGCGCCGTCTGCTGCCGCAGCTGGCCGGCCAGGCGGACGACACGGCGCCGCTGCAGGAAGCGCTGTCGCGCATCCAGTTCGAGGTGCGCCACATGCAGCACATGATCGACCTGTTCCTCCTGAGCGCCAGCGCCGTCAACCGCAACCTGGAACCGAGCCAGGCGCTGTCGATGCTGGACATGGTGAATTCCGTGCTCAGGCGCTATCCGTTTACCGGCAACAGCCAGCGCAGCAGCGTCACGGTGGACGTGCGCGCCGACTTCCAGTTCGCGGGACAGGACGAACTGTGCGTGGTGATCCTGCTGAACCTGCTGCGCAATGCCTTGAAAAGCATCCACCGGGCCGGCAAGGGCCGCGTGCGCATCATCATCGACGGCGCCCGTCCCGTGCCCAGGCTGCTGTTCATCGATACGGGCTGCGGCATCGCGCGCAACCGCCTGCCGCTGATCTTCGAGCGTTTTTATTCGTATCCCGTGCACAACGGCAGCGGCATCGGCCTGGCGCTATGCCGGCAGATCGCCCACGCCTGGCAGGCGCGCATCCGCTGCGTCTCGCGCGAGCATGCGTATGCGATCTTCATCCTGGAATTTCCCCAGCCCGTGCCTGCCCGCTTCCAACCCACTTCCTAGCAAGGTGACGCATGCAACTGCCCGTCTACACCCATCCGACCCTCACCGTGCTGATCGATGACAGCGATTCCTTTTTGAAAAGCATGGCTTTCCAGCTCGATCCCGCGCTGGCGCGCAAGACCTTCCACGACACGAGCACGGCGCTGCGCTGGCTGCAGCAAACGCAGCAGCGCGAAGCCATGCCCCTGCATGTGAATTTCGACCTGCACAGCGCGGCGCCCAACGACTGCAATGTCGCCATCGACCTCGAACGCATCTGGCGCATCAGCGGCCAGGCCCAGCGCTTTGCCGTGCCCTCCGTACTGGTGGTCGATTATTCGATGCCGCAGATGAATGGCCTGGAATTCTGCCAGGCCGTGCGCGACTTGCCGTGCAAGAAGATTTTATTCACGGGGGCGGCCGATGAAAAAGTGGCCGTGACGGCATTCAACCGGGGCTTGATCGACCGCTACATCAAGAAAAGCGACGACGATGCGCTCGACATACTGGAACAGGAAGTCCATGCCCTGCAGCGCGAATTTTTCCTGCAGCAAACAGACACCATGCGCGACCTGCTATTGCTGCATGACTATAGTTTCCTGCAAGACGAAGCGCTGGCCGCCGTCGTGCACGAGCTGTGCCGGCGCCATGGTTTTGTCGAATACTATATTTTCCCGAATCCCAGCGGCATCCTGTTTTTTACGCGCGACGGCCACGCCAGGCTGATGATCATCGAGACGGAACGCAGCCTGCACACGCAGTACGAAATGGCGCGCGACAGCGACGCGCCCGAATCCCTGCTGCTGGCCCTGCTGGAAATGCGTGTGATTCCGTATTTTTCCGACGCCGACAGCGACGGCATGTACGCGGCGCACATCGGCGAAAACTGGTTCCGCTACTGCGCCGCACCGACCATCTGCGCGGGGCGCGAAACCTATTTCTGGGCCCTGTTCGACGTGCCGGCGCACCAGCTGGGGCAGCCGGTCATGTCCTACGCGCAATTTTTGCGCGCGCAGGCGGGCGACGGCGTGGGCGCCTAGTTTTCCCGCAGGGTTTGCAGGGGCGGATGCTTGAGCACGTTACGCAAGCCCAGCCAGCCGCCTGCGATGGCGCACAGGGCGCCAGCCAGCAGCCCGAACGCCCACACGCCCGGTGCGAAGCTCCAGGCGAACTTGAACTGGTACGTGGCCAGGGCCCAGCCCATGGCCGCCGCGCCCGTCGCCGCCAGCAAGCCGGCCAGCGCGCCCACGAGGGAAAATTCGATCAGCTGTGCTTGCGCCAGCTGGCGCCGCGTGGCACCCAGCGCGCGCAGCAGTCCCGCTTCGCGCGTGCGCTCGTCCTGCGAGCCCATCAAGGCCGCATACAGCACCAGCAAGCCCGAGGCCAAGGTGAACGCAAACAGGAATTCGACGGCCGTCACCACCTGGTCCAGCACGCCCTGGATCTGTTTCAGCACGCCGCCCACGTCGACCACCGTCAGATTCGGGTAGTCGCGCAACAGGGCATTGCCCAGGTCCGCCTGCGCCGGCGGCAGGTGGAAGGCCGTGATCCACGTCTGCGGCGTGTCCGCCATGGCGGCCGGATTGATGATGACAAAGAAATTGACGCGCATCGAACCCCATTCCAGCTTGCGCAAACTGGTAATGGCCGCTTCCACGGGCTGGCCGGCGATGTCGAAGCGCAGCTTGTCGCCCAGTTTCAGCTTCAAGGTCTTGGCGATGCCCTCTTCCACCGACGCTTCAGCCGGCGCGCCGGGCGCGTTGCCGAACCACTTGCCGGCCACCAGCTTGTTTTCTTCCTGCATCGTGGCCATCGTCGACAGGTTGAATTCGCGGTCGGCCAGGCCTTTGGCGCGGTCATCCTCGTAGGTGGATTCCGTGATGGTGTTGCCATTCACGGCCACCAGGCGCCCGCGTATCATCGGATACAAGGGCGCGTTGGCCACGCCGGCCTGCGCCAGGCGCGCGGCGATCGGGTCTTTCTGTTCCGGCAGGATATTGATCATGAAGCGGTTCGGCGCATCGGGCGGCGTGGCGTTGCGCCAGGCCACCATCAAGTCGCCGCGCACCACCGTCAGCAGCAGCAAGGCCATCAGGCCCAGGGCCAGCGACACCACCTGGATGACGGTGGCGCCCGGACGGCGCTGCAAGGACGTGACGGCAAAGCGCCAGCCCTGGTGATTGAAGGCGCCGCGCAGGGTTTTCAACGACTTGATGCCCAGCCAGCCGGCCAGGCCGAACAGGGCGAAGCCGCCGAGGAAACCGGCCGCCGTCAGCAAGGCCAGTTTCACGTCGCCCGCCTGCCACAACAGCAGCACGACAAAGGCGGCGATGCCCAGGCCATACGTAGCCACGGCCAGCGCTTGCGGCGGCTCCTGCTCGCGGCGGATCACGCGGTTATGGGGAACATTGCGCAACTGCAAAATCGGCGGCAAGGCAAAGCCCAGCAAGAGCAGCATGCCGGTGGCCACGCCTTGCAGCGCGGGCAGCATCGACACGGGCGGCAAGTCGTTCTGCACCAGTTTGCCCAAGAGTTCCAGCAGCACCAGGTGGCCGCCGAAGCCCACCATCACGCCAACGACGCTGCCAGCCAGGCCGACGAGCAGGAATTCGATCACGTACATGGCCGTGACCTGGTTTTGCGTCAGGCCCAGGCAGCGCAGCATGGCGCAGGCATCGAGGTGGCGCAGCATGAAGCGGCGCGCCGCCATGGCTACGGCGACGGCCGCCAGCATGGCCGACAGCAAGCCGACGAGGGAAAGAAAACGGTCGGCGCGGTCCAAGGTCGATTGCATTTGCGGACTGCCCGATTCCAGCGATTCGATGCGCACGCCCTTGATGGCCTGCGTCTTGATCTGGCTTTCCAGCCTGGCTTGATATTGCGCAAGCTCGGCCGCCTTGGCGGGCGGCGCCGACAGCAGCAAGCGGTACGACACGCGCGAACCGTTCTGCACCAGCGCCGTGGCGGCCAGGTCGCCCAGGGGCAGCATGACTCTCGGGGCGAAGTTCAAAAAGGAAGCGCCGCGGTCCGGCTCGCTGGCGATCAGTTGCGTGACGGTAAATGCCTTGTCGCCCAAGGTGAGTGTGTCGCCCAGCTTCGCGTTCAGGCTGGACAGGATCGCCGCATCGACCCACAGGGTGCCCGGTGCCGGCACCTGGTCCGTGGGCCGTCCGACGGCATCCTGCGCCTCGCTCAATGTGGTCGTGATTTTCAGCTTGCCCCGCTGCGGGTAGCCGGGCGAGACGGCCTTGATCGACGCCAGTTGCGACAGCGATTGCTCGCCCTCGCCCGCCTGCGCCATGCTGGGGAACGTCACCGTGTCGGCCAGGATAAAACCGCGCTGTTGCGCTTCGGCGCGCCAGGCCGCATTGACGGGCTGGTCGGCGCTGATGACCAGGTCGGCCCCCAGCAGCTGGTGCGCGTCGCGGTTCAGGCCCGCGCGCAGGCGGTCGACGAAGAAGCCCACGGCCGACAGGGCCGCCACGGCGACGATCAGGGCGACGAGCAGGAAACGCAGTTGCCCGGCGCGCCAGTCGCGGCCGGTCATTTTCAGGGAGAGGCGGAACATGGGCGGCGGGTCTTCCGGTAGATTTATTGCGCGATGCCGTGGGCGGGGGCGTGCTGCGCGAAATACGCATCGACGGTAGCGAGGAAGGCGTCTTTCTGCGCCTGCGGCAGGAAGGCCGCAATAAAACCGTTGCGCGCCAGGCGCTGCGCGTGGGACAGGCCCAGTGGCAGCGCGTCGAAGATGGCGTCGAAATTGTCGTTCATGTAGCCGCCGAAATACGCGGGATCGTCGGAATTGACCGTCACGAGCAGGCCGGCGTCGAGCAGTTGCACCAGGTTATGGTCGTGCATCTGGTCGAATACGCGCAGCTTGGTGTTCGACAAGGGGCAGACGGTCAGCGCGATCTGTTCGCGCGCCAGGCGGGCCGTCAGGTCCGCGTCTTCCAGGCAGCGCACGCCATGGTCGATGCGTTCGACTTGCAAGTCGTCGAGCGCCGTACGGATGTAGGCTGGCGGACCTTCCTCGCCCGCGTGGGCCACCAGGTGCAAGCCCAGCTCGCGGCAACGGGCAAACACGCGCGAAAATTTCTCGGGCGGGTTGCCCACTTCTGACGAGTCCAGGCCGATGCCGATGAATTTGTCGCGGTGCGGCAAGGCGTCTTCCAGGGTCTCGAACGCTTCTTCCTCGCTCAGGTGGCGCAGGAAACACAGGATCAGGGCCGCGCTGACGGGGCTGTCCTGGCAGGCGCGGTGGATGCCGTTGATCACGTCGGCCATGGCCACGCCACGCGCCGTGTGGGTTTGCGGGTCGAAGAAGATTTCCGTGTGCAGCACGTTATCGGCTTCGGCGCGGCGCAGGTACGCTTGCGTCATGTCGTAGAAATCCTGCTCTTTCAAGAGCACGCTTGCGCCAGCGTAATAAATGTCGAGAAAAGACTGTAAATCCGTAAAAGCATAGGCGCTGCGCAAGTGTTCCACCGATTCATAGCCCAGCGGCACGCCATTGCGCGCTGCCAGTGCGAAAATCAGTTCTGGCTCCAGCGAGCCTTCGATATGGATATGCAGTTCGGCCTTCGGCATGTCGCGGACGATTGCGCGCAATTGGGGGTTCATCATGGGTGTTCCTTATAGGGTGACGATAACAATGCTGGCTCGCGTACGCGCACGCGCGGCGCGCAGGGCCATCAGACATGCAGGCATCTTAGCGCAAGATGGCCGGCCGCACCGGCGAGCGGCCGCCGTGGCCGGCACCGGCACGCGCTGGCGAATTGTCGTATGATGGTTTAACAGGGACAAAAAGGTTCATTGAAACCGGTGGAAAATTTGATGATTTATCCAATTAAATCAACAATTTACAAACAAGTATTAAGGATATGCTGACATATCTTTTGACTTCCTGATCCTTTAGAGCAATAATTAATTTCATGGGGTAATGGTAGGTGCAACAAGCGCTATCAACAGTGAAAAAAAGCCGGCTGGCCACGTCAGCACACGGCATCAAGCGCCAGTTTTTTGGTCCGGGCAATCCGGACTCGCAAAGACAGCCGGGCTTGAAACAACAATAAAAATCGGTACGGGGTACAGGAAAAATTCAGACGGCAAGCCCAGGCGAGTGCCAGGCGGGCGGCCATGGTGACTGGCAGTTCAGGTTTACATTAAAGGACATTGACATGACCATTTTTGATAACTATGCAGCACGCTACGAGCGCACCCGCGAAGAGGAAATGTCGCTCACCGAATACCTGGCCCTGTGCAAGAAGGACAAGCTGACGTATGCCAGCGCGCCCGAACGCATGCTGGCCGCCATCGGAGAGCCTCAGCTGGTCGACACGCGCAACGACACGCGATTGTCGCGCATCTTCGCCAACAAGGTCATCAAGATCTATCCCGCCTTCCGCGAGTTCTACGGCACCGAGGAAGTCATCGAGCAAGTCGTCTCGTATTTCCGCCACGCCGCGCAAGGCCTGGAAGAACGCAAGCAGATCCTGTATCTGCTGGGGCCTGTCGGCGGCGGCAAGTCGTCGATCGCGGAAAAACTCAAGTCGCTGATGGAACACGTGCCCTTCTATTGCCTGAAAGGCTCGCCCGTCAACGAATCGCCGCTGGGCCTGTTCAACGAGCAAGAAGACGGCACCATCCTGGAAGAGGATTACGGCATCCCGCGCCGCTACCTGCGCAACATCCCCAGCCCGTGGGCCGTGAAACGCCTGCATGAATACAATGGCGACATCAACCAGTTCCGCGTCGTCAAGCGCTACCCGTCCGTGCTGAAACAGATCGCCATCTCGAAAACGGAGCCGGGCGATGAAAACAATCAGGATATTTCGTCCTTGGTGGGCAAGGTCGACATCCGCAAGCTGGAAGACTATGCGCAGGACGACCCGGACGCCTACAGCTATTCCGGCGGCCTGTGCCTGGCCAACCAGGGCTTGATGGAATTCGTGGAAATGTTCAAGGCGCCGATCAAGGTGCTGCATCCGCTGCTGACGGCCACGCAGGAAGGCAATTACAAGGGCACGGAAGGTTTTGGCGCGATTCCGTTCGACGGCATCATCCTGGCCCACTCGAACGAGTCGGAATGGAAGACGTTCAAAAACAACCGCAACAACGAGGCCTTCCTTGACCGTATCTATATCGTCAAGGTACCGTACTGCCTGCGCGTGACCGATGAAATCAAGATCTACGACAAGCTGGTGGCCAATTCCTCGCTGGTGAAAGCCCCGTGCGCGCCCGGCACCCTGCGCATGATGGCGCAGTTCGCCATCCTGTCGCGCCTGAAAGACCCGGAAAACTCGAGCATTTTCTCGAAGATGCTCGTCTACGATGGCGAAAACCTCAAGGATACGGACCCGAAAGCCAAGTCCATGCACGAATACGTCGATTACGCGGGCGTAGACGAGGGCATGAACGGGCTGTCGACGCGCTTTGCCTTCAAAATCCTGTCGAAAGTGTTCAACTTTGACAATTCCGAAGTGGCCGCCAATCCCGTGCATCTATTATATGTACTGGAGCAGCAGGTCGAGCGCGAGCAGTTCGCGCCGGAACTCGAACAGCGCTACTTCTCCTATATTAAAGAGCACCTGGCGCAGCGCTATGTGGAATTCATCGGCAAGGAGATCCAGACGGCGTACCTGGAAAGCTATTCGGAATACGGCCAGAACATTTTTGATCGCTACGTGACGTTTGCCGATTTCTGGATACAGGACCAGGAATACCGCGATCCGGACACGGGCGAAAGTTTTGATCGCGAATCGCTGAACAATGAACTGGAAAAGATCGAGAAGCCGGCGGGCATTTCCAATCCGAAGGATTTCAGAAACGAAATCGTCAACTTCGGCTTGCGCGCGCGGGCCTCGAACGGCGGCAAGAATCCCGCCTGGACCAGTTATGAAAAGTTCCGCACCGTGATCGAAAAGAAAATGTTCTCGAATACGGAGGAATTGCTGCCCGTGATTTCCTTCAATGCCAAGGCCAGCGCCGACGATGCCAACAAGCACGCCGACTTCGTCGCCCGCATGGTGGAAAAAGGCTATACGGCCAAGCAGGTACGCCTGTTATGCGAATGGTACTTGCGCGTACGCAAGTCATCCTAGCGCGGACAGCGGAGGCGCGCTCCCGTCCGGCGACTGGCGGGGCGCGCAAGACGAGAGGCAAGGAGGCACCCTTTGACATACCTCATCGACAGGCGCTTGCAAAGCAAGAATAAATCCGCCGTCAACCGCGAGCGTTTCCTGCGGCGTTACAAGGGCCAGATCAAGGATGCCGTGGGGCGCGCCATCAAGGGGCGCTCGATCACGGACGTCGAGAATGGCGAAAAGGTCAGCATCCCCGTCAAGGACGTGGGCGAACCGTCGTTCGGCCACGCGCATGGCGGCGTGTGGGAAGTGGTCAATCCCGGCAATAAGGAATACCTGAAAGGCGACCAGATCGCCCGGCCGAAAGGCGGCGGTGGCGGCGGGCGTGGCAAGGCGGGCAATAGCGACGAGACGACGGAAGACGATTTCATCTTCGAATTGTCGCGCGAAGAATTCATGAACTATTTCTTCGAAGACCTCGAATTGCCGCACATGGTGAAAACCCAGCTGACGGCCACTACGGAATTCAAGAACCAGCGCGCCGGCTACAATATGTCGGGCACGCCATCGAACATCCACGTGCTGCGCTCCCTGCGCGGCGCGCTGGGCCGGCGCATCGCCGTCGGCGGCGGCGCCCGCAAGCAGCTGGCGCAGGCCGAGGAAGACCTGGCCGCCCTGCTGCTCGACGGCGCACCCGACAGCGACCCGCTGGTGACGGAACTGCGCCGCCTGATCCACCACCTGCACACGCGATTGCTGGCGATTCCCTTCATTGACCCGTTCGACTTGCGCTACAGCAACCGCATCAAGGTGCCCAAGCCGATGACGCAAGCCGTCATGTTCTGCATCATGGACGTGTCCGGTTCCATGGACGAATCGCGCAAGGACACGGCCAAGCGCTTCTTCATCCTGCTGTATCTGTTCCTCAAGCGCGTCTACGACAAGATCGAGGTCGTCTTCATCCGCCACCATACGGCGGCGGCCGAAGTGGACGAGCATGAATTCTTCAATTCGCGCGAGTCGGGCGGCACCGTCGTGTCGTCCGCCCTGCACTTGCTCAATACCATCATCGACGAACGTTATGGCGCCGGGCAATGGAACAGCTATGTGGCGCAGGCCTCCGACGGCGACAACTGGGACAACGATTCCGTGCTGTGCCGCCAGTTGCTGATCAACACCATCCTGCCCAAGGTGCAGTACTACACCTATGTCGAGATCACCGACGGTCCGCAGCAAAACCTGTGGGAGCAATATGCGGGCGTGCTCGACCATCACGCCCATTTCGCCATGCAAAAGATCGTCACGCCGGCCGATATCTACCCGGTCTTCCGCGAACTGTTCAAGAAACAGGTGAAATGATGAGTGCAGCCTTTGACCGCGCCAGCAACACCCCGGGCGAGCCGTTCGAGCGCCTGCGCCACCCGAACGCCCTGCCCGAGCAGTCGGAATGGACGTTCGAGCTGATCGAGCAAATCCACGAGGAAATCCGCAGAGTGGCGAAACAGTTTGGCCTCGACACCTATCCGAACCAGCTGGAAATCATCACGGCCGAGCAGATGATGGATGCCTACACGTCGGTCGGCATGCCCGTGTCGTACAACCACTGGTCGTTCGGCAAGCATTTTCTGTCCACCGAGAAAAGCTACAAGCGGGGCCAGATGGGTCTGGCCTACGAGATCGTCATCAACTCGAACCCCTGCATCGCCTATTTAATGGAGGAAAACAGCCTGACCATGCAGTCGCTGGTGATCGCGCATGCGGCCTACGGCCACAACTCCTTCTTCAAGGGCAACTATCTGTTCCGCGCCTGGACGGATGCGGACGCCATCATCGACTATATGGTGTTTGCCAAGAACTACATCGCCGAATGCGAGCAGCGCCATGGCGTCGATGCGGTGGAATTGCTGCTCGACTCGTGCCACGCCATCCAGAACTATGGCGTGGACCGCTACAAGCGCCCGGCGAAACTGTCGATGGCGAAGGAATATGCGCGCCAGAAAGAGCGTGAAGCCTATGTGCAGTCGCAGATCAACCAGCTGTGGCGTACCTTGCCCCGGCGCGAGGAAGACGAGGACGAGGATGAGCAGCGCAAGGCCGCCCCCCGCTTTCCGCCGGAACCGGAGGAAAACCTGCTGTACTTTATAGAGAAGTACGCGCCGCTGCTGGAACCGTGGCAGCGCGAGATGGTGCGCATCGTGCGCAAGATTTCCCAGTATTTCTATCCACAGCGGCAAACCCAGGTCATGAACGAAGGCTGGGCCACCTTCTGGCACTACACGATATTGAACCAGCTGTATGACGAGGGCGTGGTGGGCGACGGCTTCATGATGGAATTTCTGAAAAGCCATACCAACGTGGTCTACCAGCCGCCCATCGACAGTCCCTATTACAGCGGCATCAATCCATATGCGCTGGGTTTTGCCATGATGAGCGACATCCGCCGCATCTGCGAGCACCCGACGGACGAAGACCGCGCCTGGTTCCCCGACATGGCCGGCAGCGACTGGCGCAAGAGCCTGGACTTTGCCATGCGCAATTTCAAGGACGAAAGCTTCATCGCCCAGTATCTGTCGCCGCGCCTGATCCGCGAATTCCACTTCTTTGCCGTGCTCGACGATGACAAGAATGAAAAGCTGGCCATTTCCGCCATCCACGACGATGCCGGCTACCGCTACGTGCGCCAGCAGCTGGCCGAGCAGTACAACCTGGGCAACCGCGAGCCGAACATCCAGGTCTGGTCCGTCAATACGCGCGACGACCGCGCATTGACTCTGCGCCACACGCAATTCCAGCGCCGCCCGCTGAACCAGCAGGCAGCCGAGGTGCTCAAGCACGTGGCACGGCTGTGGGGCTTCGATGTGCACCTCGATACGGTCGATCCGCAAGGGGTCGTCCTGGGCACCTTGAATTGCCGACGGGAAAAACGTAACCGGCGCGATGACCCGGTTGTCCGGCCATGAAATGATTTGTTGATAATAATCAATGGCAAGAATATAAGCGCTTCCTATGCCTGTATAGGAATTCCGTATGGCCTGGCGGCGTCGAAACAGCTGTCGGGAGCGCCTTTTTTGACCTGGATAAAGTCCCTTCCGCACCCGTTTGGTGCGCGCGCGCCACTAAGTGGTCTGGTTCCGAGTCAAAACATTTCCCAAAAGAAATCTTTTTCTCCAAATTTAGCGGTTTCCATATTGATTATCACGAAATATAATTCCGCCATATGGGCACATCGGAGAACTTAGCAGTGGTCACCCAAAACGGCTGTAAAAAACCGATAGGACCGCCTTTTTTTATGTCCGAAAGCGTGCAAAGATGACATAAGCAAGTACGTTTTCAGGGCGCAAAAGCGCCAAAAATTTAACCGGTTTTAGGCGTTAAAAATCTGTGTAAAATAAAGAATTCGTATGTATAATTCGGCGACGTCCCGGATACGGCTGGAGCTTTGTGTCGTCATTTTGGGGTTCAGTTGCAAGACAAGAGATGGTATTTGGAGAAAGCAGGCATGAATTTTTCGAACGAGAAAAGTCCCAAGAACTACACAGGCATAACCGTCGTTGTCCTGCTGCACGTTCTCGCGGCTTACGGGATCGCGACGGGCTTGGGCAAGCGGTTGGTCACCAAAATGATGGAACCGGTTGAAACCAAGATTATCGAGGAAGTCAAACCGCCTCCACCGAAGGATCTTCCACCGCCACCACCGCCGCCAGAAATGAAAGCGCCACCGCCGCCATTCATTCCGCCAGTCGAGGTGAACGTGCAGCAGCCGCCACCACAGCAGAACGTGATTGCAAATACGACTGCCGTGAAGCCAGCCACGAATGTACTGACGCCGCCATCGCCGCCTGCACAGCCTGCGCCAACTCCTGGACCAGCCAAATCGGTGCGTACACCGGCCGTGGTTGACTTCAGTGTCTGCGAAAAACCGGCTTATCCAAAGTCGTCGCAGCGCAACGAGGAAACCGGTGTGGTGACACTGTCGTTCCTGATCGGTGTAGACGGCAAGGTCGCTGATTCGAAGATCGTGAAGTCCAGCGGCTTCAGAGACCTGGACAAAGCTGCGGTGCAAGGTATCAGCCGCTGTACATTTAAGCCGGCAACAGTTGACGGCAAGCCGGAACAAGGCTGGCAGCAAATGCAATACGTTTGGTCGCTGGATTAACACCCGAGACAGTTACCCCCTGTCTCACACCATGATTTCGTTGTCATTACGTTCAGCGATCTGTTATTTTTAATTTTGGAGGAAGCATGTTTAAGAATACCCGTTTGTCCGCATTTTTTGCCGCGGTTCTGTTGTCCGTCACCGCTACTACCGCTCTGGTAGCAGCTCCGGCATTCGCTGACGCGCCAGCATCGGCTGCCGCTTCGGCTCCTGCGGCAGACGCTGCACCAGCACCAGCACCAGTTGCTGCAGATGCAGCCGCTCCAGCAGCAGACGCAGCAGCTCCAGCCAAAACCGAAGAAGTGCATAACCCGTTCGGCCTGTCCGCAGTCTGGGACGGCGGCTTCGTGCCACGCGCTACCCTGATCATCCTGTCCATCATGTCGATCGGCAGCTGGTACATCATCATCACCAAGCTGCTGGATCAAATGAAGATCTTCAAGCAAGCCAAAGAAGCCGCTGCCAAATTCTGGAAAGCTCCTTCGATCGCTGCTGGTTCGGCAACCTTGAGCGAAGGCTCGCCATTCCGCTTCATCGCTGAATCGGGCACCAAGGCAACCGCGCACCATGACGGCGCCCTGCTGGAACAAATCGATCTGTCGACCTGGGTAACGATGTCGATCCAGCGCGCTTCGGACAAAGTCCAATCGCGTCTGCAAGATGGCCTGTCGTTCCTGGCAACCGTTGGTTCGACCGCACCATTTATCGGTCTGTTCGGTACCGTCTGGGGTATTTACGGCGCGCTGACCGCTATCGGCATGACCGGTAACGCATCGATCGACAAAGTGGCAGGTCCAGTTGGTGAAGCACTGATCATGACCGCTTTCGGTCTGCTGGTCGCCGTTCCTGCCGTTCTGGGTTACAACTGGCTGGTGCGTCGTAACAAAACCGCAATGGAAGACATCCGCTCGTTCAGCGCCGACGTTCACTCGGTACTGATCTCCGGCGCCATGTCGACCAGCGAAGCTGGCCGTGCTGCCGGCGCTAAAAAGATCGGATAAGAATCATGTCGATGTCCGTCGGCTCCGACAGCGGAGATGAAGATCAAGTAATGTCAGAAATCAACACGACGCCGCTCGTCGACATCATGTTGGTTTTGCTGATCATTTTCTTGATTACGAGTCCAGTTGTCCTCAAGCTGCAGAAAATCGATCTGCCGATTGAGACCAACCAAGCCCTGCAAACCAAGCCAGAAAACGTCAACATCGTTGTTAACAAGGATGGCGAGATTTACCTGGGCCAGACCAGACTGAAAGACACGAACGAATTGTTCGATTATCTTAAAGTTGAAGCAGTGAAAGTACCGCAGCCGGAAGTACACGTTCGTGGCGACCAAGAAACACGCTACGAATCGATCGGCCGGGTTATTTACACGACCCAACGTGCCGGGATCCAGAAGGTCGGCTTCATCACCGAACCACCTGACAAGGGCTGATAGCAACTGACAGCGGCGTCCCGGCAACACGGGGGCGCCACTGCCGGAAGCTGACCGGGCGGCAGTTTCGCCCGGTGCTTCGTTGGACTTCTTAAAGGAAACACTATGAGTATGAATGTCGGTTCGGGAAGCGCAGCAGGCGCGGATCCGGAACCAATGATGGAACTGAACATGACGCCCCTCATCGACGTGATGCTGGTGCTGATTATCATGTTGATCATCACGATTCCTAAGCAAAACCACTCGGTGAACCTGAACATGCCGGTCGGCACCCCGCCGCCACCGACAACCGAACCAGTGGTCGTCACGATCGATGTCGATTTTGATGGCACTATCTTGTGGGACAATCAGGTCGTACCTGATCGTAATACGCTGGAAGCCAAGCTGAGCAACGTTGCTGCGCAAGCAGACCAGCCAGAAGTGCATCTGCGTCCTAACAAGCTGGTGGAATACAAAGTCGTCGCCGGTGTGATGGCGTCGGCGCAGCGTCTGGGCGTGACCAAAATCGGTCTGGTCGGCAACGAGCAATTCCAGTAAGCTGCAGCAATCAGGTTATCTTTACATCCGAATAGGCAGGACTTCCTGCCTATTCGCTTTTTACTGAAAGACTTTCTTATGTCCAAGTTTCGTCTCGCTCATCTCGGCCTCGTCATGGCCGCTATCGGTTTTACCGCAGCAACTCCCGTAATCGGCCTGGGCTCGCTGGCATACGCCGCGGACACCGTGCGTGCCGAAGTGGGCAAGCCACTGCAAGAAGCGCAAAAACTCGCTAGCAGCGGCAAAAACAAGGAAGCGCTGGCCAAGCTGCGCGAAGCTGACAGCGTCGGCGGCAAGACCGCCTTTGAAAGCTACCAGATCGAACGCGTGCGCGCCTCGGCCGCTGCTGCTGCCGGCGATAACGGCACCGCCATCAAGGCTTTCGAAGCCGTCATCAATTCCGGCCGCCTGAGCGCCGCCGAAGCCCCCAAATTCACGCAAGCGCTGGCAGGCATGTACTACCGCGCCAAGGATTGGCCAAACACCATCACCTGGATCAAACGCTCGCTGAAAGACCGCGAAGATCCACAGATGCGCGAACTGCTGATCCAGACCTACTACGTCAGCGGCAACTTCGCCGAAGCGGCCAAGGAACTGCAAGCGCGCGGCGGCAACTCGGAAGCGAGCCTGCAAATGCTGGCCAACATCCAGTTGAAGCAAAACGACAAGGGCGGCTATGTGGCCACCCTGGAAAAACTGGCATCGAGTTATCCGAAGACCAGCTACTGGGCCGACCTGCTGAACCGCGTTTCGGGTAAACCTGGCTTCTCGCAGCGCCTGAGCCTGGACGTCCAGCGCCTGCGCCTGGCCAACGGCCTGTTCACCAAGCCGTCCGAATACATGGAAATCAGCCAGCTGGCCCTGCAAGCAGGCAATCCAGGCGAAGCACTGAGCATCATCGAGCAAGGCTACAAAAAAGGCGTGCTGGGCACCGGCGCCGATGCGCCGCGTCACCAGCGCCTGAAAGACCTGGCCCTGAAAACCCAGGCTGACCTGAAAGCCAGCGCGGCCAAGTCGGAAGCGGAATACGTCAAGAACAAGGACGCCGACAGCTTGAGCAAGCTGGGCTTCGCCCTGGTCTACGATGGCCAGGCAGACAAAGGCCTGGGCTTGATGAACGACGCCGTGAAACTGGGCACCGCCAAGTACGCGGAAGAAGCCAAGCTGCATCTGGGCATCGCCTACATGCACGCCGGCAAGAAATCCAATGCCACGACGGCGTTCAAGGCCGTCAAGGGCACGGATGGCGCGGCTGACCTGGCCCGTTACTGGACTTTGATGAACAAATAAGTTCACGTTGAGAGTGTAGTGTATCCATATTAAAGCGTTGCCAGCACACCCGCCGGCAACGCTTTTTATCATTTCAGCAGGGAAATTACCCCTGCTGCCGCCCTGCCGGGTGTGCTTCCCTGAAACAGTCCGTATAATCCCCCTTTTGGCACAGTTTTCATCAGATTCCTATGAAGGTATTCCGCGGACTTCCCAATGCCCAGGCACGAGCGCCTTGCGCTCTGACCATCGGCAATTTTGACGGTGTCCACATCGGCCATCAAGCCTTGCTGGCGCGCGTGCGCGGCGCGGCGACCGAACTCGGCATTGAAGCGGCCGTGATGACGTTCGAACCGCACCCGCGCGAATTCTTCGCGCAGCGCGCGGGCGACCTGTCGAAGGCACCGCAGCGCATCGCCAACCTGCGCGACAAGCTGCAATCGCTGGACGACGCCGGCATCGACCGAGTCGTCGTCGAGCACTTCAGCGCGCAATTTGCCGCCTTGACGCCGCAGGAATTCACGCAAAAAGTCCTCGTCGACGGCTTGCACGTGAAATGGCTGATGGTCGGCGACGATTTCTGCTATGGCGCCCGGCGCGCCGGCGACGTCGCCATGCTGCAGGAAGCGGGCCGCGAATACGGTTTTCATGTAGAAACATTGCCGACCGTCATGAATGGCAGCACGCGCATCTCCTCGTCGGCCGTGCGCCTGGCCCTGGCCGCCGGTGATTTCCCCCTGGCCACGCAGTTGCTGGGCCACCCGTACGCCATTTCCGGCCATGTGATCCACGGCCAGAAACTGGGCCGCACCCTGGGTTTCCCCACCCTGAACCTGCGCGTGGCACACCGCCCCGCCCTGTCCGGCGTCTTCATCGTGCAAGTGCACGGCCTGGGACCGCAAGCGCTGCCGGCCGTGGCCAGCCTGGGCGTGCGCCCTACCGTCGACGACAGCGGCCGCGTCTTGCTGGAAGTGCATCTGTTTAATTTCAATCAATCGTGTTACGGCAAGCTGGTACGCGTGGAGTTTTTGGAAAAGCTGCGCGACGAAGAAAAGTATGACGACTTGCCCACCCTGACGGCCGCCATCGAGCGCGACTCGAACCAGGCGCGCGCCTATTTTGAACAGCGCAGCGGCGCCATTACCGCTACCGACCGAATTTGACGCCGGCCAACTCCGCCGCCTGGCGGCGCCTGCCGCCGCAATCCATTCAATATCCTTAAAGAAGACTATGTCCGATCAAAACAAGCCAGCCACGCCCAAGCAGAACAAGAAGCCTGAAAGCAAATACCCGGTCAACATGACGGAAACCCCGTTCCCGATGCGCGGCGACATGGCCAAGCGCGAGCCGCAATGGGTACAGCAATGGCAAGACAAGAAAATTTACGAGCGCGTGCGCAAGGCCGCCGCCGGCCGTCCGAAATTCATCCTGCATGACGGTCCGCCGTACGCGAATGGCGACATCCACCTGGGCCACGCCGTCAACAAGATCCTCAAGGACATGGTCGTCAAATCGCGCTCGCTGGCCGGCTTCGACGCGCCATACGTACCGGGCTGGGATTGCCACGGCATGCCGATCGAGATCCAGATCGAAAAACTGCACGGCAAGAACCTGCCGACGGCCGACGTGCTGGAAAAGGCCCGCGCCTACGCCAACGTGCAGGTCGAGCGCCAGAAAAAAGACTTCATCCGCCTGGGCGTCCTGGGCGAGTGGGACAACCCGTATCTGACCATGGCGCACGGCAATGAAGCCGACGAATTGCGCGCGCTGGGCAAGCTGCTGGAAAAAGGCTATGTCTACCGTGGCCTGAAACCCGTCAACTGGTGTTTTGACTGCCAGTCGGCGCTGGCGGAAGCTGAAATCGAATACGAAAACAAACGCGACCCGGCCATCGATGTCGGCTTCAAGTTCGCCGAATTCGACAAGCTGGCCAAGGCTTTCAATTTGCCTGAACTGCCGACCGAAAACGGCTTCGTCGTTATCTGGACCACCACGCCTTGGACCATCCCGTCGAACCAGGCGCTGAACGTCCATCCTGAATTGAAATACGCGCTGGTCGAAACCACGCGCGACGGCCAGCCTTTGCTGCTGATCCTGGCGCAAGACCTGGTCGAATCCTGCCTGGCGCGCTTCAAGCTCGAAGGCACGACGATCGCCACCTGCGACGGCGCCGCGCTGGAAGGCATCAGCTTCCGCCATCCGCTGCACGCGTCGGACGCTTTCTACGACCGCCTCTCGCCGATGTACCTGGCCGACTACGTGACCGCCGAAAGCGGCACGGGCGTGGTGCACTCGGCGCCCGCGTATGGCGTGGACGACTTTATCTCGTGCAAGGCGCACGGCATGCAGGACGACGACATCATCAAGCCCGTCATGGGCGACGGCAATTACGTTTCGACCTTGCCCCTGTTCGGCGGCATGAGCATCTGGGACGCTTCCAAGCCGATCTGCGCCGCCCTGAAAGAAGCGGGCGCCCTGTTCGAAGTCAAGATGTTCGACCACAGCTACATGCACTGCTGGCGTCATAAAAAGCCCGTCATCTACCGCGCCACCTCGCAGTGGTTCGCCGGCATGGACGTGACGCCGAAGGACGGCGGCCCGACCCTGCGCGAAACCGCGTTGAAAGGCATCGCCGAGACCGAGTTCTTCCCGGACTGGGGCCAGGCGCGCCTGCACGGCATGATCGCCAACCGTCCCGACTGGACCCTGTCGCGCCAGCGCCAGTGGGGTGTGCCGATGGCTTTCATCGTGCACAAGGAAACGGGCGACCTGCATCCGCGCACGCCGGAACTGCTGGAGCAAGTGGCCAAGCTGATCGAAAAAAACGGCATCGAGGCATGGCAGTCGCTGGACTTGAAGGACCTGATCGGCGACGAAGCGGCCATCTACGCCAAGAACAAGGATACGCTGGACGTATGGTTCGATTCCGGCGCCACGCACCAGACGGTATTGGGCGGCCCGCAAGGCCATGGTTCGCACTCGACGCAGCTGCAATTCCCGGCCGACCTGTACCTGGAAGGCTCGGACCAGCATCGCGGCTGGTTCCATTCGTCGCTGCTCGTGTCGTCGATGCTGAACGGCCATCCGCCGTATAAAGCCTTGCTGACGCACGGCTTCACGGTCGATGGCGAAGGCAAGAAGATGTCGAAGTCGCTGGGCAACACGCTGGCGCCGCAAAAGATCTCGGACACCCTGGGCGCCGACATCCTGCGCCTGTGGATCGCCTCGACCGACTACACGGGCGAGCTGTCGATCTCCGACGAAATCCTGAAACGCGTGACGGAAGCGTACCGCCGCATCCGCAACACCTTGCGCTTCCTGCTGGCCAATACCTCGGACTTCAATCCGGCCACGGACGCCGTGCCGGTCGCCGAAATGTTCGAAATCGACCGCTATGCGCTGGCCAACATGGCGTCGCTGCAGCAGCAGATCGAAAACAACTACGCTCGCTACGAGTTCCACCCCGTCGTGTCGAAGCTGCAGACGTACTGCTCGGAAGACCTGGGCGGCTTCTACCTGGACATCCTGAAGGACCGTTTGTACACTTCCGGCTTGACGTCGCACGCACGCCGCTCGGCGCAGACGGCCCTGTGGCACATCACGCAAAGCCTGCTGCGCCTGATGGCCCCGGCCCTGTCGTTCACGGCCGAAGAAGCGTGGGCCGTCTTCGCCGGACCGGAAGCGTATGCCGCCAGCGATGAAACCATCTTCACGCAAACCTGGTGGCAGCTGCCGCAAGTGTCGGACGCGGCCGACCTGCTGCAGAAATACACGGCCCTGCGCGCCGTGCGCACGGACGTCACGAAGCAGCTGGAAGACTTGCGCACCTCGGGCGCCATCGGTTCCTCGCTGCAGGCGGAACTGACGATCAAGGCCGCGCCGATGAAATACAAGCTGTTGACGACCCTGGGCGACGACTTGAAATTCGTCTTCATCACCTCGCAGGCAACCGTGGCTGAAGTAGCAGACGAAGCGGCCGAGGAAGTGGTCGTGGCCGCGTCGACGGCGCCGAAGTGCGAGCGCTGCTGGCACTACCGTGCGGACGTGGGCACGGACGCCGCGCATGCTACCCTGTGCGGCCGCTGCGTCAGCAATCTGTTTGGCGCGGGCGAGAAACGCCGCTTCGCCTAAAAACGGTGCGGGACAGGTTCCCGCACCGCTTCCCACCGCCGCTGCCCGCAAGGACAGCGGCGGCTTTATCTTCCCTGGAAAAATATGGCCACTAAAAACCGTTTTTCATCGAAATCGTCATCGTCGGCGTCGCTGGTGCCCTGGCTGGGCATTGCCGCCATCGTCATCCTGTTCGACCAGATCACCAAGATCACGATCCTGAAGACCTTCCGCTATGCGCAAGAGATGGTCATCACCTCGTATTTCAACCTGGTGCTCGCGTATAACAAGGGCGCCGCCTTCAACTTCCTGTCCGACCAGGGCGGCTGGCAGCGCTACTTCCTCAGCGCCATCGCCCTCGTGGCGGCCATCTACATCATTTATCTGCTGAAAAAGCACGCCGGCCAGCGCATGTTCTGCTGGGCCCTGGCGCTGATCCTGGGCGGCGCGCTGGGCAACGCCATCGACCGCCTGATGTACGGCCACGTGGTCGACTTCCTCGACTTCCACTGGAAAAGCTGGGGCCACTTCCCCGCCTTCAACATCGCCGACAGCGCCATCTGCATCGGCGCGGCCCTGTTCATCATCGATGAACTGCGCCGGGTAAACAAATAAACACGCAGGAGAACGGCATGGAATTGTCCGGCAAAAAAATCGTCCTGGGACTTTCGGGCGGCGTCGCCTGCTACAAGGCGGCGGAACTGTGCCGCGCCCTGACCAAGTCTGGCGCCTCGGTGCAGGTGGTGATGACGGATGCGGCCAGCCACTTCATCACGGCCGTGACGATGCAGGCCCTGTCCGGCCACCCCGTGCACACCAGCCAGTGGGATGCGCGCATCGCCAACAACATGGCGCATATCGATTTGACGCGCCATGCCGATGCCATCCTGATCGCGCCGTGTTCGGCCGACTTCATGCGTAAACTCGCGCACGGCGTGTGCGACGACCTGCTGTCGACCCTGTGCCTGGCCCGCCCGGCCCACCTGCCCCTGCTGATGGCGCCGGCCATGAACGTGGAAATGTGGCAGAACCCCGCCACGCAGCGCAATGTGCAGCAGCTGCGCGACGACGGCGTCAAGTTGTTCGGCCCGGCCGCCGGCGAACAGGCCTGCGGCGAAACGGGACTGGGACGCATGCTGGAACCGGAACAATTGCTGACGGAGCTGATCGCCGCCTTCCAGCCGAAGGTATTGGCGGGCAAGCGCGTGCTGGTCACGGCCGGCCCGACTTTTGAAGCCATCGACCCCGTGCGCGGCATCACCAATCTGTCCTCGGGCAAGATGGGCTATGCGGTGGCGCGCGCGGCGCGCGAAGCGGGCGCCGAAGTGCTGCTCATTTCCGGCCCCACGGCCCTGGACGCGCCCTTCGGCGTGCGCCGCATCGACGTGCAAAGCGCGCAGCAGATGCATGATGCGGTACTGGCCCACGTCGACGGCCAGCATGTCTTCGTCGCCGTGGCTGCCGTCGCCGACTGGAGAGTCGCCAACGCCAGCGACCAGAAGATGAAAAAGCAGGCCGACGGCTCCGTGCCCGAACTGCAGTTCGTGCAAAATCCCGACATCCTCGCCACCGTGGCGGCACGCACCAACCTGGCCGGCTATCCCTACTGCGTCGGCTTTGCCGCCGAATCGGAAAACCTGGTGGAATTCGGCTCGACCAAGCGCGAAAAAAAAGGCATTCCTCTGCTGGTCGGCAATATCGGCCAGAACACGTTTGGCCAGGACGACAACACCATCATCCTGTTCGATGAAGAAGGCCATACCGTGCTGCCGCGCGCCTCGAAACTGAACCTGGCGCGCCAGCTGATTTCGGAAATCTCGAAGCGGCTGGCAAAAAACTCGCTCCTCAAGTAACCCCTTACGTTCTAAATTAATGAAAAATATCGACATCAAGATCCTCGACGCCCGCATGCAGGAACTGCTGCCGGCCTACGCCACGCCCGGCAGCGCCGGCCTGGACCTGCGCGCCTGCATCGACGCGCCCATCACCATCGAAGCGGGCCAGACGGTGCTCATTCCCACCGGCCTGGCCATTCACATCGGCGACCCGTCGTATGCGGCCATGATCCTGCCGCGCAGCGGCATGGGCCATAAAAACGGCATCGTATTGGGGAATCTGGTAGGCTTGATCGACTCCGATTACCAGGGCCAGCTGATGGTATCGACCTGGAACCGGGGCCAGAGCGCTTTCACGCTCAACCCCATGGAACGCCTGGCGCAACTGATTATCGTGCCGGTGCTGCAAGTGGGCTTTAACGTCGTCGAGGAATTCGGCGACAGCGAACGCGGTGTTGGCGGTTTCGGCAGCACCGGCAAACATTAAGGACTTTCTTATGCCAGGTTTCCGCCATCTGATCTCAGCCCCGACTTCGCTGCGCCGATTGGCTACTCCCCTCCTGTTGGCCAGTGCGGCCATCCTCGCCGGCTGCACCACGC
The DNA here is from genome assembly GCF_002813325.1 of Janthinobacterium sp. 64. Lineage (NCBI taxonomy): Bacteria > Pseudomonadati > Pseudomonadota > Betaproteobacteria > Burkholderiales > Oxalobacteraceae > Janthinobacterium > Janthinobacterium sp. 64. The sequence continues at coordinate 2,504,698 of NZ_PHUG01000001.1, forward strand.
CGGCAACGAATGTCGGCGGCCCGTTCAACGTCGTGCCGGCGCCCGATGCGCCCGCGCCGACGGCGCAGCAAAAGGCGGCGCAGGAAGAGCTGCTGAAGATGGTGGCGCTGCAGGACCGCCTGTCGAAAGTCTCGGCGCCCCTGCTGATCAACAATGCGGACCTGTGCAAGACGTATGCACGCAACCTGCTGGGCTTCACGGCGCAGAACAAGTATTCCTACCCTGGCATCTATGCCGATGCGGCGCAGGCAGCCCTCGGCTATGGCGAACAGATGCAGGTCTCGGGCGTGCTGCCTGGCAGCGGCGCCGCGCGCGCCGGCTTGCGCAAGGGCGACGGCTTGCTGGCCGCCGAAGGCAAGCCGCTGCCGGCCGGCCCCAAGGCGGAAGGCCCGTTCGCCGCCATCGTCGGCCCGCTGGCCTCGAAGAGCGCCAGCCTGAACATGACCATCGCCCGCGACGGCCAGCAGCAGGATCTGAAAATTCCCGTCACGCGCGCCTGCGCCTTCCGCGTCGCCCTGGGCAATGCGGACAATATCAATGCCTATTCGGACGGCGCACGCATCATGCTCACGCGCGGCATGCTCAATGCGGCGCAAAACGACGAAGGCATCGCCTTCGTGATCGCCCGCGAAATGGCGCACAACATCCTCGATCACGCGCGCAGCCAGCGCACGGCCGGCACGGCCGGCAGCATCATCGACAGCCTGGGCGCCGTGCAGCCCGACGTATCGATGCTGACGGGCGCCGCCGGCATCAAGGCCATGCCGCAGGAACTCGACGTACAAGCCGACACCCTGGCCATCTACCTGCTGGCGCGCGCCGGCTACAACGTCGACAACGCCGCCCGCTTCTGGCAGCGCCTGACCACGCAAGTGCCGGCGACGGTCGCCAACGGCTACACGGCCCTGCATCCGGGTACCAACTCACGCATGGCGGCCATCAACCGCGCCGTCACCGACGTGCGCGCCAAGCAGGCGGCAAAGAAGCCGCTGAAACCTTAAGTACAGAGGCACAGAGGCGCCTGATGCAGCAGGTTTGCTCAGGCGCCGGGGAAGTTCGGGAAGTAGGTGCCCATGATCCATGTGAGAGCACCGCAGAACACCACGGCCAGAAACAGGACGATGAGCAGCTTGCCGAACTTGGGAATGCCCTCTTCTTGCGTCTTGACTTCATTTGACATGAAAATTCTCCGCAGCGTGGTGGAGCAGGTAGTATATCCATAATCTTGAATACTTTTCCATACTTTGCCGCAAACATGCGGCATCTCTCCCGCACCCCATGGACAGCATCGACCTTGAAGTTCTGAAAACCAGCGCCGCCTGGCTCGCCGCCGGGCACCGCTGCGAACTCGTCACCGTCGTCAAGACCTGGGGCTCCAGCCCGCGCCCCGTTGGTGCCACGCTGGCCATCTGCGACGACGGCACGGTGGTCGGTTCCGTTTCCGGCGGCTGTATCGAGGATGACCTGATCGATGCCGTCCGCACGCACGGCATCGTGCGCACGCTGCCCGACATCGTCAGCTACGGCATCAGCGCCGACGAGGCGCACCGCTTCGGCCTGCCCTGCGGCGGCACCATCGAACTGGCCATCGAGCCGCTGCATGCGGACAGCCGCGTGGCCGAACTGCTGGCGCGCCTGGAAGCGCATGAACTGGTCGAACGCCGGCTGGACTTGCGCAGCGGCGCCGTCACCCTGCGCACCGCCGTGCCGGGCGCCGTGCTGGCCCTGGACAACGCCGTGCTCACCACGCAGCACGGCCCGCGCTGGCGCCTGCTGATCATCGGCGCCAGCCAGCTGTCGCGCTTCGTGGCGCAAATCGCCATGGCCATGGATTACCACGTCATCGTCTGCGATCCGCGCGAGGAATACCGCGGCGGCTGGAACGTGCCCGGCGTGCCCCTGCTGCACGCCATGCCCGACGACCTCGTGCTGGATTTAAAGCTCGACAGCCGCAGCGCCGTCGTCGCCCTCACGCACGACCCCAAGCTCGACGACCTGGCCCTGATGGAGGCGTTGAAATCCCCGGCTTTTTATGTCGGCGCCATCGGCTCGCGCGCCAACAATGCCAAGCGCCGCGAGCGGCTACTGCAGTTCGACGTCAGCGCCGCACAGCTGGCGCGCCTGCACGGCCCCATCGGCCTGTACATCGGCAGCAAGACGCCGGCCGAAATCGCCATCTCCATCCTGGCCGAACTGACGGCCGTCAAAAATGGCGTGCCCGACGCGCTGCAGATCCAGCACGCAGCAGCCTTGACGCCACCCAACCCGGACCTCTGCGTGCGCTGAAGCCTGAAAGCAAGAAACAAGATGCGCCCGCATCGCGCCCCTGCTACCTTCCCTGATTTTTGGCCACCATGACCCTGCTGCACTGGACCCTGCCCCTGCCCGCCGGCTACCGCCGCGACGATGTCATCGCCTTCCACAGCCGCGATGGCGAAGCCGTGGCCGAACAAGTCACACCGACGGGGCTGCGCAAGGGCATCCTGCTTGCAGGCGTGCCCGTCGTGCTGGACGTGGCCTTCACGGATGCTGCGGCCATCTGCCGCGCCGAGATCGAGGGCGATAGCGACCTTCAAACACCGCTGCACGGCGCCCTGCTCAACATCCTCGGCCTGCGCATCGATCCGCAGCCATTCGCGCAACTGGCCGCCGGCGACCCGCTGCTGGCGCCTCTGGTGCGCGCCAACCCGGGCCTGCGCATCGTGCAATCGGCCAGCCCCTTCGAGGCGCTGACCTGGGCCATCATCGGCCAGCAGATCAATCTGCCGTTCGCCATTTCCCTGCGCCGCACGTTTATTCTGCAAGCGGGGCGCCGGCACGGCAGCGGCTTGTGGTGCTACCCGGAAGCGCGCGACGTGGCGCGGCTGTCCATCGAGGATTTGACCAACCGCAAATTCTCGCGCGCCAAGGCGGAAACCGTGCTGCGCCTGGCCCATCTCGTCAACGATGGGGAACTGTCGCTGGAGCTGCCCCCGTCCGGCGACGTGGCAGCCATGTCGCAGGCGCTGCTGGCCGTGAAGGGCATCGGTCCGTGGACCGTCAACTACGCGCTGCTGCGCGGCTATGGCTATGCCGACTGCTCGCTGCACGGCGACGTGGCCATCCGCGCCGCCCTGCAAAAGCTGCTCGGCGAAGAGAGCAAGCCGGACATGGCGCGCACGGAACAGTGGCTGCGCCAGTACGCGCCGCACCGCACGATGGCGGCCGCCCACCTGTGGGCCAGCCTGCATGCAAAAAATAATCCGACGGCGGCGGAATAAACGGCGGGCGGCAGGCGTCTATCCCTTGCAAGCCCTCAAAACCTCAAGGAGACCATCATGCGCTTTACCACTTTTGCCGCCACCGCCCTGTTCACCGTCTTGTCCGCCCCGCTGGCTTTCGCCGCCGACGTCATGCCCGCCAATGGCATGCTGGTCAACGCCACAGGCATGACCGTGTATGTGTTCGACAAGGACGTCGCCGACAGCGGCAAGAGCGCCTGCAGCGGCGGCTGCCTGGTGGCCTGGCCCGCCGTCATCGCCACCGACGCGGCGCCTGCGGCCCCTTACGGCAGCATCAAGCGCGAAGACAACGGCGCCATGCAGCTGACCTACAAGGGCAAGCCCCTGTACCTGTACAAGGAAGACAAGAAGCCGGGCGACGTCGCCGGGGACAATTTCAAGAACGTGTGGCACGTCGTCAAGCTGTAAGCCCCTTCCCGCCGCCACGATGACCACGCCAGAGGACAGCCGCCAGCTGCAAGCCTGCCTGCCCGGCCTGCGCCGCTATGCGCGCGCGCTGGTGGGCGCCGCGCACGCGGACGATCTGCTGCAGGATACCGTGGAGCGGGCCTGGCGCAAATTCGACCAGTGGCAACGGGGCGGCGAGATGCGGCCCTGGCTGTTTTCCATCATGCACAATCTGCACGTGGACCAGTTGCGCCGCCCGGGCCTGGCGCTGCAGGAGCTCGACGACGACGCCCTGCTGCCCGCGCCGGAACGGGCGCCGGGGCAGTCCATCGCCATCGGCGAAATGGATGCGGCGCTGGCCCGCCTGCCGCTGGGGCAGCGCGAAGTCATCCTGCTCGTCGCGCTCGAACAAATGCCATATGAACAGGTGGCGGCCACCCTGGACATCCCCGTCGGCACCGTCATGTCGCGGCTGTCGCGCGGGCGCGACAAGCTGCGCGCCCTGCTCGATGGCCGCCCTGCCTGCAGCCAGGGCAGCGGCCCACCCACCCTGAAAGTCGTGAAATGACAAGGCAAGCCATCAGCGAAGCGCAACTGCACGCCCTGGCCGACGGCGTCCTGCCGGAAGAGCAGCGTGCTGCCATCGAGGCCCACCTGCGCGCGCATCCGCAAGACGCCGCCAGGGTCGATGCCTGGCGTGAACAGAACCGGCAATTGCGCGCGTTGTTCGACCCCGTGCTGGACGAAGCCGTGCCGCCGCACCTTATGCAGGCAGCATCGCCACCGGCGGCGAACGGCGCCTGGCAGCGCCACGCCATGCAGGCGGCAGCGGCCATCGTGCTGGTCATCGCTGGCGGCATGGGTGGCTGGCTGCTGCGCGGCGATGCCGGCGATGGCGCGACAGCCAGCGCCAGCCCCCTGGCCCTGGCGCGCAGCGCCGCCATCGCCCATGCCGTCTACACGCCCGAGGTGCGCCACCCCGTCGAGGTGGGAGTGGAACAGGAGGCGCACCTGGTGCAATGGCTGTCGAAACGCCTGGGCACAAAATTGCAGCCGCCCGCGCTCTCAACGCTCGGCTATCACTTGATCGGCGGACGCCTGCTGCCCGGCGATGGGGACGGCCCCGTCGCGCAATTCATGTACGAAGAGGGCACTGGCAAGCGCCTGACCCTGTACGTGGCCAGGGAACGGGCCGGCAAGCAGGAAACGGCGTTCCGCTACACGCAGGAAAAGGACCTGGGCGTGTTTTACTGGATCGATGGCCAGATGGGCTACGCCCTCTCGGCCAGGCTGCCGAAAGCCGAGTTGGGCAAGATCGCCGACGCCGTGTATGCGCAGCTGGAAAGTCACTAAACAGACGCTGCAATCCGTTTCACGCCCCACCATTGCAGCAGCAACGCTGCGATGGCGACCAAGGCGGCGCCGGCCGCCAGCAGCCACATCGGCCAGTTGAGCAACAGCAGCACTCCGCCCGTGGCGGCGCCGATGGCGCTGCCCAGGTACAGCGCCGATTCATTGAGGGCGATGGCCAGGTTGCCGTCGCCCTGCCGCGCGCGCACGGCCAGCAACTGCTGGTTCTGCGGCACTTGCAGGGCCCAGCCAGCCGCGCCCCACAACGCAATGGGCGCCAGCATCAGCCAGGCCGACCAGCGGGCCGCCAGCGGCAGCGCGCACAGGGCCAGCGCCAGCAGCAGCAAGATGAAGGCGGTCAGTTTTGGCGCCGCCACCTTGTCCGCCCATGGCCCGACCAGCACACTGCCCGCGATGCCGCCTACACCCCATGCCCACAGGAAGGGCGTGGCGGACATCGCCGTCCCCTGCGCGGACCACGCCAGCAGCGGCGCGATAAACGTGTACATGCCCAGGCTGGCAACGGCCGCCAGCAAGGACACCAGCAGAATGAGCAGCACACGCCCATCAGCCAGCAAGGCCAGCTTGCGGCGCAGGGAAATGGCCGGTGCTGCCGGTAGCTCCGGCAGCTTCCACAGCAAGCCCGCCAGCGCCAGCACGCCAAGGATGGCGACCAGCCACAGGGCCGCCGTCCAGCCCAGCTGCTGCGCCAGCAGCAAACTCAATGGCACGCCCAGCACCGTGCCGCCCGCCATGCCGCCCATGATCACGCCGATGGCCTTGCCCCGCTGCGGCGGCGCCGACACGCCCGCCGCCGCCGCGATACCGAGCGCCAGGTAGACACCGGCGCCGATGCCGGCCATGGCCCGCCAAGCCAGCAAACTGGCAAATCCGGGCGCCAGCGCGCTGGCCCCGTTCGCCAGCACGAACACGGCCAGGGCGAGCAACAGGCCGGTGCGTTGCGCGCGCGCCGGCAGCAAGGCCACCACCAGCGGCGAGCCGAGACCATAGGCCAGGGTAAACGCCGTCACCAATTGCGCGGCCATCGCCAGGGAAATGGAAAAGGCACCGGCGATCAGCGGCATCAAGCCCGCCGTCACATACGACGCCATGCCCAGCGCGAACGCGCCCACGGCGATCAGGTAGACGGTGAGGGGAAGAACGGCACGGGAGGAAGAAAAGTCAGACATGGGCTCGCTTTCGGGAAGAAAGCAGGCATTCTGGAATACAATATAAACAATTACAATTTAACTGTTTATGCTATTACTGATAGCAACAGCCTCACAGGAAAGACAGCACCATGCGCACTTTGGCCCGCACCCGCCACGAACTGGCCGCCTACCTGCAGGCGCGGCGCGCGCGGCTGTCGCCCGAAGACGTGGGCTTGCCCGGCGGTGGAAGGCGGCGTACGCCGGGTTTACGCCGCGAAGAAGTGGCGGCGCTGGCCGGCGTGGGGCTGACCTGGTACACCTGGCTGGAGCAGGGGCGCGAGATCGGCGTCTCGAGCGCCTTTCTCGACAAGCTGGCCGAAGTGCTGAAACTCGATGCGGGCGAGCGCCGCCACCTGTTCCTGCTCGCGCATGCGCGTCCACCGGCCGAAGAGGGCAAGACGTATTGCGTGGTGCCGCCGCCCGTGCGCCGCCTGATGCACGAACTGGCGCATCCGGCCTATGTGCTCAATCTGCGCTGGGACGTGCTGGCGTTCAATGCGGGCGCGGATGCCCTGTTTGGCTTCGGCGCGCATGCCGCCTCGCGCCGCAACCTGCTGTGGCTCTTGTTTACCGACCCGCTGCTGCGCTCGCGCTTCGCCGGCTGGGAAGAACAGGCGCCGCTGATGCTGTCGAGCTTTCGCCGCGACTACGCGCGCGCCACGCAGGAAGCCGATATCCACGCGCTGGTGGAGGAACTGGAAAAAGTCTCGCCCGAATTCAAGCGATGGTGGCGCCGCCACGATGTGCATGCGCCGTGCGCCGGCGTGCGCCGCCTGACCATCGACGGCGAGCAGGTCGCGTATGAACACACCTCGCTGACCATCGATGCGGACCGCCATTTGCGGCTGGTCGTGTATGCGCGCCAGCTGGCATAGGAAATCTCCCCGCACAACGAAAAAACCGCTGGCCCTCTTGCGAGGAACCAGCGGCTTCGAATTGGTTGCGGGGACAGGATTTGAACCTGTGACCTTCGGGTTATGAGCCCGACGAGCTGCCAGACTGCTCCACCCCGCACAAGAATTATATACCAGATTGTTGCGCGGCGTAAAGGGCAAGAATTGACAATCTCATTCCTGCCCCGTCTGCCGGAGTTTGCCGTTGGCCCAGCAATGAAAAAAGCCGCTGATCTTTTGCAAGAATCAGCGGCTTTCCGGTATTGGTTGCGGGGACAGGATTTGAACCTGTGACCTTCGGGTTATGAGCCCGACGAGCTGCCAGACTGCTCCACCCCGCACAAGAATTATAAGGGCAAACGGGGGGCTTAGGCAATAGCTATCTCAAATTCAACCGTGATAGACCAATCTAATGAATGTGCGGGCGAGAGGATCGCCGGCCCCGCGTGCCTGCGCAGCTCGCCACGCGGTGCGCAATCGGTGTACAGTAAGCGTTACACCAGACACCCATTTTCCGAAGCCTGCCCATGAAATTCTGTTCCGAATGCGCCCATCCTGTCAGCCTGTCCATCCCGGAAGGCGACAACCGTCCCCGCTATGTCTGCGCCAACTGCGACGCCATCCATTACCAGAACCCGAAAATGGTGGTTGGCTCCATCCCCGTCTGGGAAGAGGATGGCCAGCTGCAGGTCTTGCTGTGCAAGCGGGCCATCGAGCCGCGCCTCGGCTACTGGACCCTGCCGGCCGGTTTCATGGAAAACGATGAAACGACGTCCGACGCGGCCGAGCGCGAAACGGTGGAGGAAGCGGGCGCCAATATCGAGCTGGGGCCGCTGTTTTCGCTGCTCAACGTGCAGCGCGTGCACCAAGTGCACCTGTTTTATCTGGCGCGCTTGCGCGACCTCGATTTCGCGCCGGGCATCGAAAGCCTGGACGTGCAGCTGTTTACGGAAGCGCAGATTCCCTGGGACGACCTGGCCTTCCCCACCATCCGCGCCACCCTGGAACTGTTCTTTGCCGACCGCGTGAAAATCCGCGAAGGCGGCAGCTATGGAGTCCATACGGGCGACATCACGCGCCCGATGGCGCGCGCGGACGCAGAATAAGCCAGCACGCCGCATGATTCCCTGGCTCGACATCCACACCCCGTTCCCCGACGTCTCGCGCGCCCTGACCGACGAGGCGCCCGGCCTGCTGGCGGCCGGCGCCGACCTGTCGCCCGCGCGCCTGCTCGACGCTTATAAACACGGTATCTTCCCCTGGTTTTCCGAAGGCCAGCCCATACTCTGGTGGAGCACCGATCCGCGCATGGTGCTGATGACGGACGCTTTCAAAGTGTCCGACAGCCTGGCCAAGGCGATCCGCAAGGTCGAGCGCAGCGCCGCCACGGATGGCCGCTGGCAGCTGCGCTTCGATGGCGATTTCGAAGGCGTCATGCGCGCCTGCGCGGCGCCGCGCAAGGATGGCCCGGGCACCTGGATTTCGGACGAGATCATCGCCGGCTACACGGGCTTGCACAAGCTGGGCTACGCGCACTCGTCGGAGCTGTGGCTCGATGGCGAACTCGTGGGTGGCGCGTATGGCGTGTCGATCGGGCGCATGTTCTATGGCGAATCGATGTTCGCGCGCGTCTCGGATGGTTCGAAGATCGCGCTGGCGCACCTCGTGCGCTTTTTGCAGGCGCGCGGCGTGACCATGATTGACTGCCAGCAAGAAACAAAACACCTGGCCTCGCTGGGCGCGGCGCCCATTTCGCGCACGCGCTTCCTGGCCCATGTACGCGTCGCCATTGAAGCTGCGCAAATCACCGATTGGCATGCTGCGCCAGCGGCCTAAAAAAGCTATGATAGCTTCACACAGACATCCATTGCCGCGGCCAGACCAGACAGGATCAGCATGACGCACCTGAACGAACTACCGTTTGCCACCCTGCAGTTCTACACGACGGCGCCCTACCCGTGCAGCTATCTGGACGACCGCCAGGCCCGCTCGCAGGTGGCCACGCCTTCGCACCTGATCAACAGCGACGTGTATTCGGAGCTGGTGCGCAACGGCTTTCGCCGCAGCGGCATCTTCACCTACCGGCCGTATTGCGACGGCTGCCAGGCCTGTATCCCCGTGCGCGTGGTGGCGCAATCGTTCACGCCCAACCGCAACCAGCGCCGCGCCTGGAGCCGGCACGCCGACCTGCAGGCGGGCGTGGCCACCCTGTCCTTCCTCGACGAGCATTACGAGCTGTATCTGCGCTACCAGAGCACGCGCCACGCGGGCGGCGGCATGGACCAGGACAGCCGCGACCAGTACGCGCAATTTTTGCTGCAAAGCCGGGTCAACACGCGCCTGGTGGAATTTCGCGATGCCGACGGCATCCTGCGCATGGTCAGCATCATCGACGTGCTGGCCGATGGCCTGTCGTCCGTCTACACGTTTTTCGATCCCGACGTGCCGGGCGCCTCGTACGGCACCTACAACGTGCTGTGGCAAATCGCCCAGGCGCGCGAACTGAACCTGCCCTACATCTACCTGGGCTACTGGATAGAACAAAGCCCGAAGATGGCGTATAAAACCAACTTCAAGCCGCTGGAAGCACGCATCAAGGGGCAGTGGGTGGTGATGTAAATCAAACCCGACGGCAGACACTGGGGTCGTACCCTGAGGGTACGACCCCGGCCCTTGCTGTTGGGTTTGAATTGCCGCCTTATTTGCTCTTGTCCGGAAACGCCGGCCTTGCAGGCCGCGCAGGTGGGTTCTTCGCCAGTTCGGCCTGTATCACCTCGATCGCCTTTTCCAGCTGCGGATCGCGCCCGGCAATGACGTCGGCCGGCGTTTGCTCGACTTCGATATCGGGCGGCACGCCTTCGTTTTCCACGCCCCAGCCGTTTTCGCGCGTCCAGAACGCCAGGTTCGGCGCCGTGATCGTGCCGCCATCCATCAGCACGGGAAAGCCGAGGATGCCCACCAGGCCGCCCCACGTGGCCTTGCCGATCAGCGGACCCATGTTATTTTTGCGGAACATCCACGGCAGCAGATCGCCGCCCGAGCCAGCCGTCTCGTCGATCAGCATGGCGCGCGGCCCCTGGATCGAGGCGGACGGCGTCTTCATGTCGGCGCCATAGCGCATGGTCCACCAGGCGATTTCCTTCTTCTGCAGGATCTCGATGTAGTAATCGGCCACGCTGCCGCCGCCATTGAAACGCTCGTCGACGATGATGGCCTGCTTGTCCGCCTGCTGGAAGAAATAGCGCTTGAAGTAAGTGTGGCCCAGGCCCGCCGTATTGGGCACGTACACGTACGCCACCTTGCCATGGGTGGCCGCATTGACCTTGCGCATATTGCCTTCGATCCAGTCGCGGTTGCGCAAGGCATCCTCGGTCGGCACCGGCACCACGGTGATCGTGCGCGCGCCCTTGCCGTCGGCCGAGGGACCAACGGTCAGGTCGATGGCCTTGCCGGCCGTGTTCTCGAAGGCGCTGTAGATATTCGTCGGCGGCAGCAAAGGACGGCTGTCGACGGCCAGCAGGTATTCGCCCGCCTTGACGTTCAGGCCCGGCTCCGTCAGCGGCGCGCGCAGGGCGGGATTCCAGTTCAAGCCGCCATACACTTTCTTGAAGCGATAATGGCCGCCGCTCACTTCATAGTCGGCGCCCAGCAGTCCACCCGGCACTTTCTTCGCCTCGATAAAATCGTCGCCGCCACCGCCGCGGTGATGGCCCACGGCCAGTTCGCTGCACATCCATTGAATCAAGCGGTTCAGGTCCGCGCGGCTCGACAGCTCGGGCAGGAACACGGCGTACTTGTCGCGCATGGCCTTCCAGTCCACGCCATGCATGCCCGGGTCATAAAAGTAATCGCGGTTGATGCGCCACACCTCGTTGAAAATCTGCGCCCACTCGGCGCGCGGATCGGCTCTCACTTCGATGGCGTCGACCTTGATCTTGCCTTCGCCCGGCGCCAGCAGCTTGCCCGTGGCGGACCCCATGGCCCAGTTGTCCTTCTGCCGGTACAGCAGCTTCTTGCCATCGGCCGACACTTCGAAATCATCGGCTTCCGCCACCACGGTTTCCGCCTTGCGCTCCTTCAGATCGAAGCGCTGCACGGCCTTCTTGCCATCGCTTTCGCGCAGCAAGAAGATCTGCCCCGCGGCGCCGGCCGTCAGGCTGGAAAACTGCGCGGCCGGCAGCGGCAAGTCGACGATGCGCGTGGCGATGCCGTCGAAATCGATGTGGATCGGCGCCACTGGCGCCACTGCCACTTTCGGATCGTCGCGGCCCGTCTTCGGATCGAGCTTCGCTTCGTTCTTTGGCTCGGCTTCCGCCTTCGCCGTATCCTTCTTGTTCTCCGTGCTGGCGGCCTTTTCCTCGTCGCTTTCCTTGATCAGCGGCGACGGCAGGTCGCGCCGCAGCACGGCCATCCACACGGTGCGCGTCACCAGGTTGTCTTCATTCTGCTGCGAGAACCAGTTGTTGCTGGGGCCTGCATTGGTGGACGCAAAGAAGTACAGGTATTTGCCGCTCTTGTCGAACACGGGCTGGGCCACGTCGGACAGGCCATCGGTCACCGGCATGGACTTGTTCTGCTCGACGGAATAGATATACGCGCTGCGCGTGTAGGTGGGCGAATTGAGCGTGTAGGCCAGCCAGCGCGAATCGGGCGCCCACGAGGCGCGCATGCTCTTGTCGACGCCATACATCGGTTCCGTGGCGATTTTTTGCACCTTGCCCGTGCCGACGTCGATCACATACATGCTCCAGCCATTGTCGGCAAACGCGATCTTCTTGCTATCGGGCGACCAGGCGGCGTTGTCATAGAAGCCGCTGCCATTGAGCTTGAGCTTGCGTACGGCGCCCTTGCCGTCCTGCGCCCGCACGTGCAGTTCATATTCTCCCGACTCGTCCGAAAAATACGCGACCGAACGGCCATCGGGCGACCAGATGGGCGTGCGCTCGTGGGCGCCAGCCGTCTGCGTCAGGTTGCGCACGTCGCCCTTGTCGGCGGGGATGGTGACGATCTCGCCACGGTATTCAAAGGCGATGCGCGCACCCGACGGCGAAATCGACGCGTCGCGGATGTATTTCGCGTTCTTGACCCAGCGCGGGCGCGTTTGCCCCAGGTCGCTGGCCACGCCGATGGCGAGTTTGTGCGCCTGGCCGCTGGCGATGTCGAACGCGTGCAGATAGCCCGCCTGCTCGTAGACGATGGTGCCGTTCGCAGCCGATGCGTTGAGCACGGGGAAATCCGCGTGCTGCGTCAGCTGGCGCACGGCCTTGGTCTTGACGTCATACGCGAACAGGTTGAATTCGCCGTTGCGGTCCGAGCGGAAGTACACGGTATCGCCTATCCACATCGGATCGACGTCGTTCGAGCGCGTGGCCGGCTGGGGGATTTTTTCGATGGATTTATCGGCCGACGAGAACAGCCACAGCCAGGAATTGGTGCCACCCCGGTAGCGCTTCCACTGTTTGAAGGCGGGCATCAACGGGTTGTACGCGATGCGCTTGCCATCGGGCGAATACGCGGCGCGCGAGGCGTTCGGAATTTCCAGCTGGGTTTCCACGCCGCCCGCCACGGGCACCGTGAACAGCTTCTGGAAACGGTTGTTGAAGGCGGCGCGGGGCGAGGTGAACATCACGGCCCGGCCATCGGGCGTAAACGCCTGCGCCAGGTCCGCGCCCGGGTGGAAGGTCAGGCGGCGCGGCACGCCGCCCGCCGCCGCGATCACATACACGTCGACATTGCCATCGATGTTGGCGCTATACGCGATCTGGCTGCCGTCGGGCGAAAAGACGGGATTGGACTTGTCTCCCAGGTCGGACGTGAGGCGCCGCGCGCCGCCGCCGTCGAGGTTAGACAGCCACAGGTCGCCCGCATAGATGAAGGCGATGTGGCGGCTGGAGACGGCCGGTTCGCTCAGCATGCGGGTGTCTTGCGTATTGGGCAGGGCCAGGGCCGGGTGGCTCAGCAGCAGTGCGCTGGCGGCGGCGATGGCGGTCAGGATGCGTGTCTTTTTCAATCGATGTCTCGCTTATGAAGTCAACAGAACAGAGAAAAACAGGAAAGTCCATGGCCCGATGCGAATTAACAAGGAATCAATGTTGCATTTGACCAAAGAGAACTATACACCCGGCAGCCGCGCGGAACACGGTAAAATACGGCACTTATTTCGCGCGCCGCCAGCCCTTCCCGGCGGCCTGCGCACCACCCTAAAAGCGCCCCCATGTCTGAAAAATTCCTGTACTCCCTCGCCCGCCCGCTGCTGTTTTCGATGGATGCCGAAGCGGCCCACCACTTCACCCTGCCCGCCCTGAAACGCGCCAGCGCGCTGGGCCTGACCAAGCTGGCCGGCAAACCGGCGGCGGACCCGCGCACGGTAATGGGCATTACCTTCCCCAACCCCGTGGGCCTGGCCGCCGGCCTGGACAAGGACGGCGCCTACATCGACGCGCTGGCCGACCTCGGTTTTGGCTCCATCGAAGTGGGCACCGTCACGCCACGCGCGCAGGCGGGCAATCCGAAACCGCGCATGTTCCGCCTGCCGCAGGCGCAGGGCATCATCAACCGCATGGGCTTTAACAATGGCGGCGTCGACGCCTTTGTCGCCAACGTGCAGGCGTCGAAGTTCTACCAGAACCGCGCCGGCGTGCTGGGCCTGAACATCGGCAAGAACGCCGACACGCCCATCGAGCGGGCGGCCGACGACTACCTGCTGTGCCTGGAAAAAGTCTACCCGTATGCCAGCTATGTGACGGTGAACATCTCCTCGCCGAACACGAAAAACCTGCGCCAGCTGCAGGGCGCGTCCGAACTCGACGCCCTGCTGTCGCAGCTCAAGGATGCCCAGGCGCGCCTGGCGGACAAGCACAAACGCTACGTGCCGCTGGCCCTGAAAATCGCGCCGGACATGGATGGCGAACAGGTGAAAAGCATCGCCGGGTCGCTCACGCGCCACCAGATCGACGGCGTCATCGCCACCAACACGACCCTGTCGCGCAGCGCCGTCGAAGGCATGCCGCACGGTGCGGAAGCGGGTGGATTGTCCGGCGCCCCCGTGTTCGAACTGTCGAACAATGTCATCCGCCTGCTGAAGGCGGAACTGGGCGATGCGCTGCCCATCATCGGCGTGGGCGGCATCATGCAGGGCAAGGATGCCGTGGCCAAGTTCGAGGCGGGCGCGCAGCTGGTACAGCTGTACAGCGGCCTGATTTACGCCGGTCCGGCCTTGATCAAGGATTGCGCCCGCGCGCTGCGCGGCACACGATGAGCTTCGGCAAACAGAAGCTTCCAGTGACTTGAGGACGTCAGCCCACCGGCACATCTCGTCGCTGACGAGTCGATCCAACGAACACCAGTGCGGCGAGCGCGGCCAAGCCGGCGGCGACGCCAGCCCCCAGGAATGCAGCCTGAAAACCCGCCAGCATGCCGTCGGCAGTTTGGCTGGTACCGTGGCCAATGCCGTGACCAATGCCGGAGGTCGAGAGCGCAACCATCATGGCGAGACCGATGGCGGAGCCGATTTGGTAGGTCGTATTGATCAGGCCCGAAGCCAGGCCTGTTTCCTCAGGCTTGGCGCCAGCCATGCCTGTCATCGTCGTCGGAATATACGCCAGGGCCATACCCAGGGCGGCGAGTATGGAACTCGGGAGAACATGCGTCACGTATGAACCGTTCAGCGGCAGGTTCGCCAACATCAGCAGCGCGCCAGCCATCAGGAACAAGCCGAGCACAAGGTTGAGCTTGACGCCAAAGCGTCCGATCAGCTTACCCGAAAAGCCCACCATCACGATCATGATCGTCATGGTCATCGGCAGCAGTGCCAAGCCGCTGGCGAGCGCCGAGAAACCAAGGATTTGCTGGAGATAAAGGTTCAGGAAAAACCACAGCGGGATCCAGGCGGCCCCAAGCAGTGCCATCACAAGATTGCCGGCCGCCAGGTTCCGCGTTTTGAAGATGCCCATAGGAAGCAGCGGTTCGCGTCGCACGAACTGGCTGATCAAGAAGACGACGAACAAACCGACCGACATTGGCAAAATCGGCACAGAACCAAAGCCGGAGGATTCGATGGTGACGATGGCAGACACAAGGCTGACCAGCGCACCCGTCACACTGATCGCGCCAAACCAATCAACGGCACCGGTGCTGCACGCAGACTTGCGAAGCACGACCGGAATCAACGCCAGCACAAGCAGGCCGAGCGGCACGTTAATCAGGAAGGTCCAGGGCCAAGTCATCCATTCGGTGATGACGCCGCCGAGAAACACGCCAGCCGAGCCACCGGCGGCAGCGGCGGCGCCCCAGAAGCCGAATGCCTTGCCAAGTTCGGCTCCATCATGTCCGAAAAGGCGCATGACGATCGTCAGTGCCGACGGTGCGATCAATGCGGCACCAACTCCCTGCAGTGCGCGACCGGCCAGCAGCATTTCCTGGCTGTGTGCCAGCCCGGCCAACAGCGAAGCGCAGGCAAGTATGGCAAATCCGCTCGCAAACATGCGGCGGGCGCCCAGCAAGTCACCCAACCGTCCTCCCAGCAGCAGCAAGCCGCCAAAGGCGATGACATAGGCATTGAATATCCAGCTCAAGCCGCTGGCGCTGAAACCGAGGTCCCTCTGCATGGCGGGAAGTGCCACACCGATGATGGACGTATCAAGGATCACGATGAACTGGGCGGCGCAAAGCAGGGCCAAAGCGGCCCATCTCTTCGGATCAGGTATAGATTGTTGCATTGGCATTCTCCAAAATCGATTTCCCGCTGATTGCGATTGATAGGCAGTGTTTGGCCTACAACGCTGGGATGGTCAAGAGATAAGATACAAGGTACGGGCCGCCCGCCATACACAGGATCGGCCCGGGATGCTGCTAGCACAGGAAGGTCAAGGCCGGTCGGTGAGTTGTTTCGCGAAGCGCGATCGAGGAAGGGTCCTGGCGCCGCCGCAGTCGTCATTTGTCTGCGCACAGATCTCCCAGCCGCCGCCCAGCGCCTTGTAGATGCCGACAACGGCAAGGCGCTGGTTGGTGCGGGCCACCGCCAGCGCGCGACGGCTGGCAAAGTCGGCCCGTTCCGCTTCGAGCACATCCAGGTACAGGCCTGCGCCTGCCGAAAACTGCAGTCTGGCAAGACGCGCCGCCTCGCGGTTCGCCGCCGACTCCAGCAGCCGCAGCCCAAGCGCGCTGCCTGCCGTGCCATGGGCTTTGAAGGCATCGTCCGTTTCCTGCAGTGCGCGCAAGACGGTCTGGTCGTAGACGAGCAGGGCTTCCCGGGCGCGTGCCTCGCTGGCGGCGATGCGGGCGCGCACGCGCCCCGTGTCGAGCAGATTCCAGCGGATGACGGGACCGAGCAAGCCCGACTGCATGCCGGCGTCGCCCATGGCATCGAGGCTGCCCCCGACGAGTCCGATGGAACCGAGTACCTGGACCTCGGGATACAGGCCAGCCGTCTCCACCCCGATGCGGGCCGTCGCGGCAGCCAGATTGCGCTCGGCCGCCGCAATATCGGCGCGCCGCGCGAGCAGCCCGGCAGGGTCGCCCACGGCAATCGCCCGCACCGTCAGCGCGTCACTTGCCGGCGTGGCGGCGGGAAAGCTGAACGTCTGCGGCACTTCGCCAAGCAGGATGGCCAGCGCATTGACGCAGGCCGCGCGGCGGCGCTCCAGTTCGGGCGCGGCCACCTCCACCGAGCGCAGCAAGGCCTCGGCACGGAGGCGGTCGAGTTCGCTGGCAGAGCCTGCGCTCACCATGCGCTCGACCAGCGCCAGGCTGTCGCGCTGGCTTTGGGAAATGCTGGCGACGACAGCGAGTTCAGCCTCGATGCCGCCCAGTTCGAACCAGGTGGCCGCCACCGCAGCGGCCGTGCCCGCCTGCACGCCGCGTAGCAAGGCTTCGCGCGAGCCCGCCTGCGCCTGGCCCGCCTCCACGGAGCGCCGCACGCGGCCGAACAGGTCGATTTCCCAGGACGCATCGACGCTGGCGCGATAGGTTTCGCTCCGGCGCGGCTGGCCGGGCAGCATCTCGCTCTTGCTCAGGCGACGCTTCTCGTACCCGAGCGCGGCGCCACCTTGCGGCAGGAAGCCTTGCCGGTCTTCGCGCAGCAGGGCCTTTGCCTGCGCGAGCCGGGCGGCAGCGATGCCGACGTCATGGTTTGCCGCCAGCGCCCGCTGGATCAGGGTGACCAGCGCCGGATCGTCGAAGCTGCGCCACCACTCCACCTCGACCGTTCCCGGGACGAGCGCGGCGGACATCTGGCCTGCGCTGCCGAAGAACTGCGACGATGGCAGCGGCGGCGGCAACGGCGGCGCATAATCGGGGCCGACCGCGCAACCGGCCAGCAACGTGAGCCCACTCAATGAGACTAGAATTGTTTGATACGGGCTATTCATGTCGTGCTCCTGTTCATGCTTGTCTGGGTCGTTGGCGTGTGGCGCTCGAAGCGGGCCGCCAAGGCGCGCATCAGCACATAAAACACGGGCGTGAGGAACAATCCGAACAATGTCACGCCCAGCATGCCGGCGAACACGGCGATGCCCATGGCCTGGCGCATCTCGGAGCCGGCACCACTGGCGAACACCAGCGGCACGACGCCGGCGATGAAGGCAAGCGAAGTCATCAGGATGGGCCGCAGCCGCAACCGGCAAGCTTCGATGACGGCATCGAGCGTGCTCGATCCTTCCATTTCCTGGCTACGTGCGAACTCGACAATGAGGATGGCGTTCTTGGCCGCCAATCCGACGAGCACGATCAGTCCGATCTGCACGAAGATATTGTTGTCGCCGCCCGCCAGCCACACGCCGATGATCGCGCTCAGCAAGCACATCGGCACGATCAGCAGGACGGCCAGCGGCAGCAACCAGCTGTTGTACTGCGCAGCGAGGATCAGATAGGCGAGCAGCACGCACAGCGGGAAGATGAACAGCGCCGAATCACCGGCCAGCTTTTGCTGGTAGGTAAGGTCGGTCCATTCAAAGCTCATGCCTTCAGGCAGCACCTCTTTGGCAATGCGTTCCATGACCGCCACGGCCTGCCCCGAACTGACGCCTGGCATCGCGCCGCCCGAAATGTCGGCCGAGGGATAGCCATTGTAGTGAACCACGCGGTCCGGACCGGAACTGGGCGTGACGGTGACAAACGACGACAAGGGCAGCATGTCGCCGGCCGCATTGCGTACCTGCAAGCGGCCGATGGCCTCGGCCTGCATGCGATGCTCGGCATCGGCCTGGGCCGTCACCTTGTAGGTCCGGCCAAAGCGGTTGAAGTCATTGACGTAGAGGGAACCAAGATAGATCTGCAGCGACTCGAACACGTCGGCCAGGCGCACGCCCTGGCTCTTGACCTGAGTACGGTCGATGGCGACCTCGAGCTGCGGGGCATTGACGTCCAGGCTGGTCATGAGTCCGGCCACCTGTCCCGACTCGCTTGCCTTGGTCATCAGGATATGCGTCTGCTGCACCAGCGCATCGAGCCCGGCGCTGCCGCGGTCCTCGACCAGCATCTTGAAGCCGCCCGTCGCGCCAAGGCCGGGCACTGGCGGCGGCGGGAACACGCCCAGGAAACCGTCGGGAATGCCGGCGAATTTCGCCTGCAGGCGCGCGGCGATCGCGTTCGCCGTGAGATCGGGCGTCGTGCGGGCCTTGAACGGGTCGAGCATGACGAACATGACGGCGGCGTTCGGCACGTTGACGAAGCCGTTGATCGACAAGCCAGGGAAGGCGACGACGCTTTCAACGCCAGGCTCGGCCAGCGCAATCTTCGACATCTGCCTGGCGACCGCGTCGGTACGGTCCAGCGATGACGAGTTGGGCAACTGAGCAATCGCCACCAGATAGTATTTGTCCTGCATCGGCACGAAGCCCGGCGGCACGGCCTTGAAGCCAAAGAAGGTCAGCGCGAGCAGGCCGCCATACACGAGCAAGGCCACGCCGCTGATCCTGACGACTTTGCGCACCGTGTTGCCATAGGCATCCGGCGCGCGCTGGAACGGCCGGACCAGCATCTGCAACAGGCGCTCGGCGCGGCCACGCAGGCTGCGCGCATCATGCACGGCCCCGGTCCCGGCCTTGACCTTGCCTGGCTTGAGCAGAATGCCGGCAAGCGCCGGGCTGAGCGTGAGCGAATTGACGGCCGACAGAATGGTCGAGATGGCGATCGTCAGCGCGAACTGGCGGTAGAACTCGCCCTGCAAGCCGCTCAGGAAGGCGGTCGGAATGAACACGGCGGCGAGCACCGAGGTAATCGCGATGATGGGGCCAGTGACCTCATCCATGGCGCGCCTTGCCGCTTGCCTGGGTTCCTCGCCATTTTCGATGTGGCGCTCGACGTTCTCGACCACCACGATGGCGTCATCGACAACGATGCCGATCGACAGCACCAGGCCAAACAAGGACAGGGTATTGAGCGAAAAACCCATCAGGTGCATGACGGCGAAGGTGCCGATCAGCGACACCGGCACCGCCATCAGGGGGATCAGCGAGGCGCGCCAGTTGCGCAGGAACAGCACCACCACGATGACGACGAGAATGATCGCCTCGAGCAAGGTCGTTGCCACCGATTCCAGCGAGGCACGCACAAACACCGTCGGGTCATAGGCGATGCGCGAGCTCAGTCCCGCCGGGAAATTTTCCTCCAGCCGCTGCATGGTGTCGCGTACCGCCTGCGCAACGTCGAGCGCATTGGCGCCGGGGCTTTGAATGATTTGCAAGGCGACGGCCGGCTCGCCGTCGAGCAGGCTGCGCAACGCATAGGCGTCGGCGCCCATCTCGATACGGGCCACGTCGCGCAAGCGCGTGACCTGGCCTTCGGCGCCCGTGCGAATGATGATGTCGCCGAACTGTTCCTCGTCGGTCAGGCGTCCGAGCGTGTTGACCGTCACCTGGAAGGCAGCGCTGGAATCGGGCGACTGGCCGACGGAACCGGCTGCCACCTGCACGTTCTGTTCGCGCACGGCGGCAATCACCTCGCCGGCCGTCAGGCCGCGTGCGGCGATCAGGTTCGGATCGAGCCACAGCCGCATGCTGTATTCGCCCGCGCCCCAGACGAGGACGTCGCTGATGCCGGGGATGCGGGACAGCTCGTCGCGCACCTGCAGGTAGGCGTAGTTCGAGATGTACAGGGGATCGTAGCGCTTGTCGGGCGACAGCAGGTGCACCACCATCAGGATGTCCGGCGAGGTTTTCTGCGTGACGACGCCCTGGCGCTGCACTTCTTCAGGCAAACGCGGCAGTGCGCGCGCGACCCGGTTCTGCACCTGGATCTGCGCCATGTCGGCATTCGTTCCCTGCGCGAAAGTGACGGTCAGGGTCATGCGGCCATCGGTTGCCGATTGCGACGACATGTACTGCATGCCCTCGACCCCGGTGATGGCCTGCTCGAGCGGCGCCGCCACCGTTTCGGCGATCACCTTGGGATTGGCGCCAGGATAGGCGGCGCTGACCTGCACGGTCGGCGGCGTCACGGCAGGATATTCGCTGAGCGGCATCTGGAAGAAAGCGACAATGCCGGCGAGCACCATCAGGACCGAAAGGACGATGGCAAAGATCGGGCGGTCGATGAAGAAACGTGGGAAAGACATTACGCGGCTCCCGAGGTTTTCGGCACGGCGATGGGCGTGCCGTCGATGCCGGCCGGCTGCGGCGTCACCTGCATGCCAGGGCGCACGAGGCCCTTGACGACGATGCGCTCGCCCGGCTGCAGACCCTGCTCGATCACGCGCAAACCATCGACCATCGGGCCAAGCTCGACGGGGCGAAACTCCGTCTTGTCGCCTTTGCCGACCACCAGCACATAGCGGCGCCCCTGGTCCGTGCCTATCGATTGATCGGACACCAGCACCCTCGCTTGCTGCGCCCCCGTCTCCAGCCTGACCTTGGCAAACAGGCCGGGCGTCAGTTTGCCATCGGGGTTGTCGACCACGGCGCGGACGCGCACCGTGCCCGTGCCGCGATCCGCGGCGTTGGCCAGGAAATCGACACGGCCGGGACGTATATACGTCTTGTCCGTGGCCAATGCCACCATGACCTTGGCCGCCTGCGCCCCACGCGCAGTGGCGCTGGCCCGGCCGGCGGCGAGCGAGCGCAAATAGGTGCGCTCATCGACATCGAAATACACGTGCAGGGGATCGACGGAAACGATGGTCGTCAGGGGCGTCACCCCGCTGGCGACGTAGTTGCCCTCGGTGACGAGGACTTGGCCGACTCGTCCGCTGATCGGCGCCGTCACGCGCGTGAAACCGAGCTCCAGCTGCGCAGCGTCGAGCGCAGCCTTGGCGGCGTCGACCTGTGCCTTGCCCGCATGCAGCGCCGCCGTCGCCACGTCGAGACGGTCGCGCGCGACGATCTTCGTGGCAAACAGCTGTTCGGCCCGTGCATGCTCGGCCTGCGCCAGCATCGACGCCGCCTCAGCCTCGCGCAGGCGCGCCGTGGCGGCATGCACCGCCGCCTGGAACACGCGTGGATCGATCACAAAGAGCTTGCTGCCCTTCTCGACAAAGCGGCCTTCCGGCACGCTCACGTCCTGCAGGTAGCCGGCCACCTGCGGGCGCAGTTCAACCCGCTTGACGGCGGTCAGCGAGCCGTTGAACTCGACGTACGGTGTTGCCTGGCGAACGATCACTTCGGCAACGGGAACTCCGGGCGGCTTGGCCGCAGCGGCAGGCGAGGCCGTCTGCTTGCATCCGCTGATGGTGAATGCTGCGCCTAGCACCGCAGTGATCAGGGTTATTGGTGTGACTTTCATCATTGTGCCTTTCGCGACTGGAGTCGACTTGGTTTTGTTGATCTGAAGCAGATCCCAAAGTCTTTATCCGACGTGACACACTTGGAAGGTCAAGCATTTTTTGAGTTCGAGAGCTGTGCTGAAGGGAATTGTCGGTTCGCACAATCACAGTCTGAATATTTCTTCGGACAGCTATGATTAGAAAGAACGCGTTCTTCATGCCAGACTACCCACGCTCATGCCATATAGTCGTATTTATACAACAGCCAGCAATTTACTGCGGTGCAGCATTGCAGCCTGCCATACCCGGTCGTATGCTGGAGACAAGGCCATATGCGCTACTCGTGCCATGTTGACGAGTATCAGATATTTATTGCATATCGATAGACAGAACAATTCGTAAGCACGCCGTTCGCCCGCTGCTAAGCTGATTTCGTCAGCGGACCGCCATGGTCCGCGCAACCACCAACCGAAGAGATATTGTCGATGAGTTCAAGCACCGCCCGCTCCCAGCTTCCCGCCCTCCCCGTGAAAACCGTCCTCGCCGCCAGCCTGATCGCCTGCTTCAGCCTGCCGATGCATGTGCAAGCGCAGCAAGAGCTGCCGGCCGAAGGGGAATTGCAATCGGTGGTGGTCACCGGCACCTTCGCCAAGAACCGCCGCACCATCGATTCCGAATCGCCGATCGACATTCTCACCTCGCGCGACCTGCAAAGCACGGGTTCGGGCGAACTGGCTACCGTACTGAGCCGCCTGCTGCCATCGCTGAACTTTGCCCGCGCCACGGGCGCCGACGCCAGCGACGCCGTGCGTCCGGCCCAGCTGCGCGGCCTGTCGCCCGACCAGACCCTGGTGCTGGTGAACGGCAAGCGCCGCTACACCTCGGCCGTGGTCAACGTCAACGGCTCGCTGGGCCGCGGCTCGGCGCCCGTCGACCTGAACGCCATTCCCCTGGCCGCCATCGACCATGTGGAAGTGCTGCGCGATGGCGCGGCGGCCCAGTACGGCTCCGACGCGATCGCCGGCGTGATCAACATCATCCTGAAAAAAGGCGCGGCAGGCGGCGATATCGAAGTGGGCTATGGCCAGACGCAGGAACGCGACGGCAAGCAAAAGAGCATCAAGGGTTCGGCCGGCTTCGCCCTGGGCGACGACGGCTGGGTGCGTATCTCGGCGGAAGTGGCCGAACGCGACCCGACCAACCGCGCCGGCGCCGATTTGCGCAATCCACTGGAACCGCGCTACGGCAAGGTCAACCAGCGCTACGGCGACGCGGAAAGCAAACCGGCGACGATTTTCCTCAATAGCGAATACCATATCAATGACAATGTGGACTGGTATGCCTTCGGCAACTATGGCAAGCGCGATACCTCGGCCGCCGCCACCTGGCGCACGGCACTGCTCCAGGATAACGTCACCAAGCTGTACTCGCAGCGCACGCCGATCTTCCCGGAAGGCTTTTTGCCATTGCAAAACAGCACCCTGACCGACCAGTCCATCGTCACGGGCTTGCGCGGCGAAGCGGCCGGCTGGCGCTGGGATGCCAGCCTGAACTACGGCAGCAACAAATTTGAAATGAACGTCGACAATACGGTCAACCAGTCGCTGGGCGCAGCCAGCCCCACGCATTTCCATGCCGGCTCGCTGAAAAATGAGCAGACCGTCTTGAACCTCGACGCGGCGCGCGAATTCCCCGTGTCTTACTTTACGGGTCCGCTGACGGTGGCCGTGGGTGCGGAAGCGCGCCATGAAAAATACACGATAGGCGCTGGCGAGCCGGCATCGTATTTCGGCAGCGGTTCGCAAAGCTTCTCCGGCTATCGTCCCGCCAATGCCGGCAGCCACTCGCGCCACAACGAATCGGTCTATGTGAATCTGGAAGCGGAAGCGACGAAAAACCTGTCCGGCGGCGTGGCCCTGCGCCATGAGCGCTACAGCGATTTTGGCAGCACCACGTCGGCCAAGGCTTCGGCCCGCTATGCTTTCACGGACGCCCTGTCCCTGCGCGGCACCGTGTCGAGCGGCTTCCGCGCGCCGTCGCTGGCGCAGCAGTACTACACCATCACCACCACCAGCTTCATCGTAAAAGATGGCATCAACACGCCGCTGGAAACAGCTACCTACGCCGTCAATACGCCAGAGGCACGCGCCCTGGGCGCGCAAGAACTGAAACCGGAAAAGGCCCGCAACTACAGCCTGGGGCTGCAATTCCAGCCTAGCCGCAACTTCACGGCATCGATCGACGCCTATCGCATCGACATCGATAACCGCGTGCTGTTCTCCGGCAATTTACAATTGAACTCCACACTGCAAAAACTCGTTTCCGCGCCTGGTGCTCCCGTCACAGCAGCACGCTACTTCACGAATGGCGTCGATACGCGCACCGAAGGCGTGGACATCGTCAGCACCTACCGCATCGACCTGCAGGACAAGGATCGTCTGGACTTCACCGTGGCTTACAACCACAACAAGAGTTCGGTGGAGCGCGTGGCGGACAACCCGGCCATCCTGACGGCCAATAACCTGAAACTGATCGACCGCCAGACCATACAGCGCGCCACGGTGGCATCGCCGAAAGACAAGTTCAGCCTGGCCGCCGACTACGGCTTCGGCATCTGGAACGTGCACGGCCTGGTGACGCGCTACGGCAGCTTCACCGTGCCGCAGAACGATGCCAAGCTGGACCAGACGTATGATCCGCAATGGGTGCTGGACGTGTCCGGTTCCGTGAAACTGGGCAAGAACTGGCGCCTGGTGGCCGGCATCGACAACGTCACCAACCGCTACCCGGCGCAAGTGACGAGCGCGGGCAACCTGAACGTCAACGGCACCCAGCCCTACAGCATCTTCGCGCCGAACGGCTTCAATGGCCGCTATTACTACGCCAAGGCGGGTTATAGCTGGTAAATAACGCTCTGCCATGCAAAAAGCCCGGAACGCAAAAGTGCGTTTCCGGGCTTTTTCATGTCTTGCGCCCGCAGGCGCTGCAGACTCAGACGCGGCGGCGGCGCGCCGCAAAACCGACCAGACCCAGGCCCAGCAGCAGCATGCCGTAGGTCGCCGGCTCAGGCACGGCCGATACCGAGCTGAAGGCGTAGAAGTTGCTCAGGCCGCGCGGCAAATTGGCGATAGTGAAGGACGTATTGGCGGCAACCGGGCTATCCCAGTGAAACAGCAATTCGCCACGGCCATAATGGATGGCCAGATAGTCGAAACTGGAGCTGACGGTAAACGAACCGGACTTGCTGCTGGCCAGCTTGCCCTGGGCGGCAATGACCAGGGAACCGGTGCCGCTGGACGGCAGGCCAAACGTGCCGCTAACCAGGCTCTGGATGTCGGCCGCGCTTTGCGGGCTGGACGGATTGGCGCCGTCAAAGACCCAGACCGTATCGGCGGCCACGGAACCATAGGTGACGTTCTTGCCGCCCACCGAGAAGCCATTCACGGCAGGATCGGTGATCTCCACCCAGCTCGCCGCCTGCGCCAATGGCGCCAGGCAAGCCGAAACGCTCAGGCACAGGCCCAGCAAAGCATGTTTAATCGTGTTCATATATTTCCTCAATTCCCATATTTCTATAATTGCAATATTAATTATTTTTTTATCATATTCTGTGCCGCTGAGCAAAAGATATCATCCAGGAAATCAAAGTGCAATAAAAGAAACAAATTTTACCATTGGTATTTTCAATCGGCCTCATCAATTTTTTGCCATGGCCGGCTATCGTGGGGCTTGCCGCCATCCATTTCCGGAAACAGGATTGTTGTAGATCCGCACATGCGGGATGGCGGGGTAGCCCTACGGCGATGGCAAAGTTTGCAGACATGCATGACCATCCTGGCACGTAATCGGCTACCATGGGTTTTACTTTTTTTGACGACGGATAAGCATGCCCAGCTGGCACCTGGCCGCCGCCGCCACACTGACGGCGCGCCACCCCATACTTTCTATCAATCACCGCCCGCGGCCATCGCCCGCGCGTCGCTCGGTGCCGTGCTCAGCCTGGACGACCGTTTCATCCGCCTGCTCGATGCTCCGGCCGGCGCGGCGTATGCCTTCGACCACACCACGCAACAACTCAAGGCGGTTGACGAATGACAAGCGATGAACTGAAAGACTTTTGCGCGGCCCTGCCCGGCGCGCAAGCCGTGCTGTACGGCCCACCGTCGAACATCCTCGTGTGTGAAGTGAGCGGCAAGAAGTTTGCCTATTTCAAGACCAGCGCACCGGAGCAGTGGCGCTTCAGCCTGAGAGTCAGCGCGGAGCGCTTTATCGAGCTGACGGACATGCCGGGCGTGAAACCGGCCCGCTATATGGGCCGCTTTCACTGGGTCACCATCGTCGACGTGGCGCGCTTCCCGGCCGATTACCTGGCGGAACTAGTGCGCGATAGCTACGCGCGCGCCGTGGCCAGCCTGACGCGCGCGCAAAGGACGGCCATCGCCTAGAGCGCTTCCTCTCCCGCCATGGCGCGGTCGATGTCTGCGCGCGTCAGGTCCGGCGCCAGTTGCAGGATGAACTCGTAGGCGTAGGCGCGCAGGTAGGCGCCGCGGCGCACGGCCAGGCGCGTCGTGTTGCTGGCGAACAGATGCGACGCTTCCACCGCCCTTAACCCCTTGTCGCGGCCATGGTCGAAGGCCATCGAAGCGACGATGCCCACGCCCAGGCCCAGCGCCACGTATTGCTTGATGACGTCGGAATCCATGGCGGTGAGGATGATATCGGTCGCCACGCCCGCCTTGGCGAACGCGTCGTCGATATGGCCCCGTCCCGTGAAGCCCTTGTCGTAGGTAATCAAGGGATACTTGGCCAGGTCTTCCAGGCGGATCGGTGAATGTTCAAGCAGCGGGTGGCCGTCCGGCACGACGATCAGATGGCTCCAGCGGTAGCACGGGAACGACACGAGGTCGGGGAACTGGCTCAGGCCTTCCGTGGCGATGCCGATATCGGTCTTGCCCGACAACACCCATTCCGCGATGTGTTCGGGCGCGCTCTGCTGCAGCGCGATGCGCACGTCGGGGAAGGCGGCGCGGAAGCCCTGCACCACTTTCGGCAGCGCATAGCGCGCCTGCGTGTGCGTGGCCGCCACCGACAAGGTCCCGCTGGTCTGGCCGCTGTATTCGAGGCTGGCCTGTTGCAGGTTTTCCGCCTCGATCAAGAGACGGTCGACGATTTTCAAGATGCCCTTGCCCGGCTCCGTCAAGCCCGTCAAGCGCTTGCCGTTGCGCTCGAAGATGACCACGCCCAGTTCGTCTTCCAGTTCGCGGATTTGCCGGCTCACGCCCGGCTGCGACGTGAACAGGGCGTTGGCCACTTCCGTCAGGTTATAGCCGCGGCGGGCCGCTTCGCGGATCGATCGCAGTTGTTGAAAGTTCATGGTGTTCCTGCCTATTAGTTTCTTGTGGGTTCAACGAACACGTGCAAGCGTTTCGGGCGGACGACCAGGGTCTCGCCTTCCTTCAGCTGCAGATGCGTAAAACGCTCGTTCGACATCACCGCTTCGATCAGCTCGCTGTTATCGACGCGCTGCAAGTCCAGCTGGGCCAGCGGACCGATCGCATGCGCGCGGCTCAGCTTGACGACGATGCCTTCCGCGCCCGGCGTGTAGCGGTCGATTTCCAGGTCGTGCGGACGCACATAGGCCGTGCCCTTGCTGTCGCTCACGCCCGCGTAATCGGGCACCTCGAAACTGGCGTCGCCGGTGGCCATCACGCCGTCATGCACGCGGCCGTGGAACAGGTTGACGTTGCCCAGAAAACCGTAGACGAAGGGCGAGGCCGGGTGGTTGTAGACTTGTTCAGGGGAACCGAGCTGCTCGACGGTGCCCTTGTTCATCAGCACGACCTGGTCCGCCACTTCCAGCGCTTCTTCCTGGTCATGCGTGACGAAAATGCTGGTCACGTGCAAGTCGTCATGCAGGCGGCGCAGCCAGCGGCGCAATTCCTTGCGCACCTTCGCATCCAACGCACCGAACGGCTCGTCGAGCAGCAGCACGCGCGGCTCGACAGCCAGTGCGCGCGCCAGGGCGATGCGCTGGCGTTGCCCGCCCGACAACTGCGGCGGATAGCGGTCGGCCAGCCAGTCCAGCTGCACCAGCTCCAGCAAATCTTTCACCTTGCGGCGGATCTGGTCTTCCGACGGGCGCTCGCTGCGCGACTTCACGCGCAAGCCAAAGGCCACGTTTTCAAACACGGTCATGTGCTTGAACAGTGCATAGTGTTGAAAGACGAAACCGACTTGCCGCTCGCGCACGTGGCGGTTCGACGCATCTTCCGCGTCCAGCAGCACCTGGCCGCTATCAGGGTGTTCCAGGCCGGCAATGATGCGCAGCAAGGTGGTCTTGCCGCAACCGGACGGGCCCAGCAGGGCCGTCAATTCGCCGGCAGGAAAGTCCAGCGAGATATTGTCGAGGGCGACGAAATCACCGAAACGTTTATTGATGTTTTTAACTGCGATGGTCATATCAGTGCTCCGTAGAACGTAAGGCGGAATCGTCGGCGTCG
Source organism: Janthinobacterium sp. 64 (assembly GCF_002813325.1). NCBI lineage: Bacteria > Pseudomonadati > Pseudomonadota > Betaproteobacteria > Burkholderiales > Oxalobacteraceae > Janthinobacterium > Janthinobacterium sp. 64. The sequence goes on from NZ_PHUG01000001.1 coordinate 2,533,015, forward strand.
CTCTCGTTCAAACGCCACTCAATGAAAGCTTTCAAGGCCAGGGTCACCAGCGCCAGCAAGGCCAGCAGCGAGGCGACGGCAAACGCGGCGGCAAAGTTGTACTCGTTGTACAAAATCTCCACTTGCAGCGGCATGGTGTTGGTTTCGCCGCGGATATGGCCGGAGACCACGGACACGGCGCCGAACTCGCCCATGGCGCGAGCGTTACACAGGATCACGCCATACAGCAGGCCCCACTTGATGTTCGGCAAGGTGACTCGGCGGAACGTGTTCCAGCCCGAGGCGCCCAGCACGAGTGCGGCCTCTTCCTCTTCGCTGCCTTGCGACTGCATCAGCGGGATCAGTTCGCGCGCGACGAAGGGGAAGGTAATGAAGATGGTGGCCAGCACGATGCCGGGCACGGCAAACAAAATCTTGATGTCGTGTTCCTGCAGCCACGGACCGAACCAGCCCTGGGCGCCGAACATCAGCACATAGATCAGGCCGGAAATCACCGGGGAAACGGAAAACGGCAAGTCGATCAGGGTCAGCAAGATGCTTTTGCCGCGAAACTCGAACTTGGCGATACACCACGATGCCGCCACGCCGAATACCAGGTTCAGCGGCACGGCGATGGCGGCCGTGATCAGGGTCAATTTAATGGCGGAAATCGCGTCCGGATCGATAATGGCGGCGATATACGCTTCCCAGCCCTTCTTGAACGCTTCCGCAAACACGGCCACCAGGGGCACGATCAGGAACGCCGTCAGGAACAGCAAGGCGACGGTGATCAAGACCGTGCGCACCCACAGCGGTTCCAGCACGACGGGGCCGACGTTCGGTTCGATGCGGCGCGCTTTTGGCAGCGCATCTTCCACATTCGCCACGGCAGTGATATTCGTACTCATGATTTCTTCGCCTTTCCGCGCGTCCATGCTTGCAGCAGGTTAATCGTCAACAACAGCAAAAAGGAGACCACCAGCATCACCACGGCGATGGCCGTGGCGCCCGCGTAATCGTATTGCTCCAGCTTGGTAATAATGAATAGCGGCGTGATTTCCGACACCATCGGCATATTACCGGCGATAAAGATCACGGAACCGTACTCGCCCGTGGCGCGGGCAAAGGCCAGCGCAAAGCCCGTCAGCAAGGACGGCAAAATCGTGGGGAAGATGACGCGAATAAACGTTTGCCAGGAATTGGCGCCCAGGCTGGCAGCTGCTTCTTCGAGTTCCTTTTCCGCGTCTTCCAGCACCGGTTGCACGGTGCGCACGACAAACGGCAAGCCGATGAAGGTCAGCGCCACCACCACGCCCAGCGGCGTGAACGCCACCTTGATGCCCAGCACGCCTTCGATGAACTGGCCGAACCAGCCGTTCGACGAATACAGGGCCGTCAGGGTGATGCCGGCGACGGCCGTCGGCAAGGCAAACGGCAAGTCGACGAGCGCGTCGATGATGCGCTTGCCGGGGAATTTATAGCGCACCAGCACCCAGGCCAGGATGCCGCCAAACACCACGTTCAGCAGCGCGGCAATCAGCGAGGCGCCAAACGTCAGGCGGTAAGACGCCATCACGCGGTCGGAGGTGACGGCGCTGAAGAAGGCGTCCCACGTCATGGTAAAGGTTTTCAGGAACACCGACGACAGCGGAATGAGGACGATCAGGGCCAGGTAAAAGAGCGTGAAGCCCAGTGACAGCTTGAAACCCGGCATGACCCGAAACGGCGCGCCGCGCGCCTTGAGCGGTGCTGCTGATGCTGCAGACATAGAAACCCCTTCTTATTACATTTTTGAGTTATAGGGCGCAATAATCACATGCAAGCGTTATAAAAAGAACTAACCATTTCTCATTTGCTTAGATGGATTTTGCATACTTGCCAGCAGAATCGGCGGGCGAAAAAAAACGCACCGGCGAGGTGCGTTTTTTATTGGAATTGAAACTTTTACTTGTTTGGCTGGGGCGTCAAGCGCAGATACGGCTTGGCTGCCGTAAAGCCCTTCGGATACTTTTGCTTGATGACGTCAGGGTCTTGCACGGTCAATGGAATGATGACATCGTCGCCATCTTGCCAGTTGCCTGGTGTCGCCACCGTGTAGCCGTCCGTCAGTTGCAGGGCATCGATGACGCGCAGGATTTCATTGAAGTTGCGGCCCGTACTGAGCGGATACGTGAGGATCAGGCGTACTTTTTTGTTCGGGTCGACGATGAAGACGGAGCGCACGGTGGCCGTGACGGATTGCTCCGGGTGAATCATGTCGTACAGCACCGACACTTTCTTGTCGATGTCGGCGATGATGGGGAAGCCCACCACCGTGTTTTGCGTCTCTTCGATATCCTTGATCCAGCTCTTGTGCGACTCGGCCGCGTCCACCGACAGGGCGATGGCCTTCACGTTGCGCTTGTCGAATTCCGGCTTGAGCTTGGCCGTCAGGCCCAGTTCCGTCGTGCACACGGGGGTAAAGTCGGCCGGGTGGGAAAACAGCACCACCCAGGAATTGCCAGCCCACTCGTGGAACTTGAGCGGACCGATCGAGCTGTCTTGTTCAAAATCAGGGGCGACATCGCCCAAGCGTAAAGTCATCGTGATCTCCTTGAAAAGTTGTGTGGCGGGATGTTCGTCGTATCAGGCTGCCTGACGGTGGCGTTTGTCGCTTTGCGCCAGATCAAACAGTGTTTGCAGCTGCGCCTGGCCGTAGACCCAGTCGCCAAGGCGCGACTCGGCGTTGATATGGCCCAGCGCACCGCCATCAATATACTTGCAATTCCAGCGCCGTGCCCACTGCGCCGCGTGCTCGGCCGTCATCCACGGGTCCGTCTGGCTGGCGATCAGGATGCCGGGGCAAGGCAGCCGCTTTTGCGGCAATGCCTTCGCCACGCCAAACTTGTCCGGGTCGGCCGGCCCCACCAGCAGCACGCCGGCAACGCCTTGCGGGTCGCGCGCCAGGCTGTGCGCCGTCGCCAGGCAGCCGAAGCTGTGGGCGACGATCAGGGTCGGGCGCGCATCTTGCCGGCGCACCTGGTCCAGGCGCGCCGACCAGGTGGCCAGCTCGGGTGCGTTCCAGTCGTCCTGCTCGACCCGTTCGAATTGCGGATACAGGCGTTGCCAGCGGCTCTGCCAGTGCTCGGGACCGCTGTTATGCAAGCCCGGCACAATCAGTACCCGGTAATCGGAAAAGCTGCGCAGCGCCATGATGGATCCTTAAAAAATCAACACAGGCAGGCTTGATTATTTCGGTTGATAAATCTGGTCGAAGATACCGCCGTCGGCAAAGTGTGCCTTCTGGGCTGCCGTCCAGCCACCGGCCACTTGCTCGATGGTGAACAGATTGACCTTGGCAAACTGCGACGCGTATTTCTTCGCCGCCTTGTCCGTTGCGGGACGGTAGTAATTCTTGGCGATGATGTCTTGCGCTTCGTCCGTGTACAGGTAGTTCAGGTAAGCCTCGGCCACCTTGCGTGTGCCGTGCTTGTCGGCAAACTTGTCGACAACAGCGACGGGCGGCTCGGCCAGGATGCTGACGGAAGGCGTGATGATGTCGAACTTGGTCGGGCCCAGTTCCTTGACGGCGAGATACGCCTCGTTTTCCCAGGCGATCAGCACGTCGCCGATGCCGCGTTCGACGAAGGTGGTAGTGGCGCCGCGTGCGCCGGAATCGAGCACGGGCACGTTTTTATACAGTTTGCCGAGGAAATCCTTGGCCTTGGCTTCATTGCCGCCCGGCTGGCGCAGCGCATAGCCCCACGCTGCCAAATGGTTCCAGCGGGCGCCGCCCGAAGTTTTCGGATTCGGCGTGATGACGGACACGCCCGGCTTGATCAGGTCGTTCCAGTCCTTGATGCCTTTCGGGTTGCCCTTGCGCACCAGGAACACGATGGTCGAGGTGTACGGCGAGCTGTTGTGCGCCAAACGCTTTTGCCAGTCGGCGGCCAGCAGCTTGTGCTCGGCCAGCGCATCGATGTCATAGGCCAGGGCCAACGTGACCACGTCCGCTTCCAGGCCATCGATGACGGCGCGCGCCTGCTTGCCGGAACCGCCGTGCGATTGCTTGATCTTGACGTTGTCGCCCGTCTTGCCTTTCCACTCCTTGGCAAATGCCGTGTTCACATCCTGGTACAGCTCGCGCGTCGGGTCGTATGACACGTTGAGCAGGGTGATATCGGCAGCCTGCGCCGTTTGCAGAAGGGCAAACGCGCTGATGGCGGCGGCAATGATGATTTTTTTCGACAGCATCTAAGATCCCCGAGTGGTTGAACTTTCAGAGCCACCAGATTACGGCGCCATGGCCGCAAAGAGAACGAAGCGTTTCGCCGTTTGATATGCGTTTTTCACATATGGACGGCGCGCAACGGGGATTTAGCAGTTAATAAAAACGGTTGAACAGCACCACTGCCCACGTGGCGAAGGCCAGGATGCAGGTCAGAAGCACGGCGGCGCTGCCAAAATCCTTGGCGTTTTTCGACAGCGGATGGCGTTCCAGCGAAATGCGGTCGACCACGGCTTCGATTGCCGAATTGATCAGTTCCACGATCAAGACCAGCAGCAGCACGCCGATCAGCACCAGTTTTTCAAACGCGGAGATGCGCAGCAGCAAGGCGATCAGCGTGCCGACGACGAACAAGCCCAGTTCCTGGCGGAACGCATGTTCATGGCGCCAGGCCGCTTTCAAGCCATCGAGCGAGTAGAAAAAGGCGGAGAAAATCCGTTTCAAGCCACTCTTGCTCTTGAATTCATTGACAGGTTGCATAGTTTTCCATGGTTCAAAGTCCATCCAGCCGTCAATTATGACGGCCAATATGAGAATTGTGACAATTTATTCGCTGAATATCTCGGAACATTTCACTATTTTTTCACATCATGGTATAAAGAAGCATGAATACTGCATTGCACCAAATCCATCATGAAAATTGAACCGGTCGCTGCCCCGAAGACAACCATACAGGTGATCGAACGCATGGTCGCCCTGCTCGATGCCCTGGCTAAATATTCCGACCCGGTCAGCCTGAAGGAATTGTCGAAAGTTTCCGGCCTGCACCCCTCGACGGCGCACCGCATTCTCAACGACATGGTGCTGACGCGCTTTGTCGACCGTATCGAACCGGGCACGTACCGGCTGGGCATGCGCCTGCTGGAACTGGGCAATGTGGTGAAAAGCCGCCTCAGCGTGCGCGAAGCGGCGCTGGACTTCATGCGCCAGCTGCACAAGAAAACCCAGCAAACGATCAACCTGTCCGTGCGCCAGGGCGACGAGATCGTCTACATCGACCGCGCCTTTTCCGAGCGCTCGGGCATGCAGGTCGTGCGCGCCATCGGTGGCCGCGGCCCGCTGCACCTGACCTCGACCGGTAAATTATTCCTCTCCGTCGACGAGCCGAAAGCCATCCGCGCGTACGCCACGCGCACGGGCTTGGCCGGGCACAACAAGAATTCCATCACGGATCTGCTGAAACTCGAACGCGAGCTGAGCCTGGTGCGCGAACGCGGCTATGCGCGCGACAATGAAGAACTGGAACTGGGCGTGCGCTGCATGGCCGCCGGCATCCGCGACGACTCGGGCAAGCTGATTGCGGGCCTGTCGATCTCGGCGCCGGCCGACCGCTTGCAGGATGAGTGGCTGGTGGACCTGGTGGAAACGGCGAACCAGATTTCCGTCACGTTGGGTTTTATTCCACAGGACTAAAGCTGGGGTCTGTCTTGCAAGATCGGAATTTCCTCTGTTGAGAAAATTCCCCCGGCGGGTCAGACCCCGGTCAACGCTGCCATGGACATTTTTAGCCGCCTGGCAGACTCATGTTGGCGGGTTTGAGTGCTTCCAGCCACTTGCGCATGCGTCCCGCATCGGCCGTACGCGACTGTTTCCCTTTGGAATCAAGGAAAACCATGATCACGGCCCGTCCTTCGATGACGGCCTGCATCATCAAGCAACGTCCCGCCTCATTGATGAAGCCCGTCTTTTGCAAGCCGATTTCCCAGCCCGGATTGGCCACCAGGTGATTCGTATTGCCAAATTGCATGGGCTGGCCGCTCGCTTCGACGATGGCTTTCGGATCCGTCGAGTACTCGCGCAGCAGCGGATGGCGGAAGGCGGCCATGGCCAGCTTGCCCAGGTCGCGCGCGCTGGCCACGTTCATTTTCGACAGGCCGCTGGAATCGACGTAATGCGTATCCATCATGCCCAGCTGGCGCGCCTTGCTGTTCATGGCGTCGACAAACGAAGGCAAGCCGCCCGGATAATTGCGCCCCAGCGCCGAGGCGGCGCGGTTTTCCGAGCTCATCAGGGCGATGTGCAGCATATTCGCGCGCGTCAATTGCGAGCCCACTTTCAGGCGCGAGCTGCTGAACTTGGCGCGGTCGACGTCCTCGTCCGTGATCGTCAGCACTTCATCCATATCCTGGCGCGCTTCGACCACCACCAGGCCCGTCATCATCTTGGTGATGGAGGCGATGGGCAGGGCGACATTGGAATTCTTTTCAAACAGCACTTCCGCATTGGCCTGGTCCAGCACCAGCGCCACGCTGGACTTGAGGTCGAGCGGATCGCGTGTCAGGTTCAGGCCGGCCAGATCGCCCATGGTGGGCATCGGCGCAGCCATGGGCACGGCCACGCTGCTGACTTTTTGATAGATGACCTTGCGTTTGCCGCGCACCATGACGACCCGGCGCACGGTCTTGTCGCGCGGCGCGGCCGTCGCGCCCTTGCGCAGCACGACTTTGACTTTCTTGGTGTTGTGTTTCTTGGAGGCTGAGGATTTGCCGTTCGCTTCCCTGGCGTGCACGGCCGCAGCCGGCGCCAGCACAAACAGCAGGGAAGCCAGGATACCCAGCGCAAGTTTAAACTTAGCCATTCGATAATTCCCCGTGAAGCTGTTGCCTTATTGCAGTGTAGCGAAATGCAGAGTAATCGCAAGCCTATTTAACAGTTGGGACAGTATTTATTGCAGCAACGAAATACAAATCGTTGGCGATCAGCAAACAGACTCATCCTTAATCAACTGATTGCTTGCGCAAATCGCTGGCGTGTCTATTGATCGATAAATTTAACAAAGCCGGCCAGCGGCTCGCGTTCCGTGTTCAAGCGGTTCTCGATCTTGTCCGGGTCGGCATAGCCGAGGGCCATGCCGCACACCACCATTTCGCTGGCCGGCACGCCCAGCTCGTCGCGGATGATGTCATGGTAATGGATGAAGGCCGCTTGCGGGCAGGTATCGAGCCCCCGCGCGCGCGCCGCCAGCATGATGTTTTGCAAGAACATGCCGTAGTCGAGCCAGGAGCCCTGCTCCAGCACCCGTTCGATGGTAAAGATCAACCCGACGGGCGCATCGAAAAACTGGAAATTGCGTCCGTGCTGGGCCGCCATGCCGGCCGTGTCGCCGCGCTCCAGGCCCAGCAGCTGATACAGGTCCAGGCCGATCTTGCGGCGGCGCTCGATGAATGGCGCCGTCCACTGGCGCGGGTAATAGGTATAGGACGCCGTGCGCGCGGGGGCATCGGGCGCCTTCGGTGCGGCATAGGCGTCGAGGATGCGGCGCGACAGGCGCAGGCGCGCTTCGCCCGACAGCACATACACTTTCCACGGCTGCATGTTGGCGCCGGAGGGCGCGCGCGCCGCCACTTCGAGGATGCGCGCGATAGCGTCTTGCGCCACCGGCGTGGGCAAAAAGGCACGGATCGAACGGCGCGACAGAATCACGGCGTCGACGGCTTGCTGCGCCGACTGTATGGTTGATGCTTGCTTGCTCACTGCCCTGCTCTCCCGCGCTCTACTTCTTGACCACAAATACCACACCGACCACGGCCACCAGCATGCCGGCGATGCCCAGCATATTAAAGGCTTCGCCAAACATCAGCCAGGCCATCACGGCCGTCGTGGGCGGCGTCAGGTACAGCAAGCCCGTCACTTTCGTCGCATCGCTGCGGCGGATCAGGGCGAACAGCAGGAAGATGGCGCCGATGGACAGCACGAGTACCGACCACAGCAAGGCGCCGATGAAATTCGCCGTCCATTGCACGTTGCTGAAATGCAGGTCCAACCCCTCGTAATACAGGGCGAAGGGCAAGACCACGACGATGGAAGCGGCAAACTGCACCACCGTGCCGGTGCGCAAGTCGAAGTGGGGGCAGTGGCGTTTTTGGTACATGGTGCCGGCCGTCATCGACAACAGCGCGAGCACGCACAGCAGCACGCTTTCCACGGTCAGGCCGACCAGGTTGATCTTGGCGTACACGACCAGGGCCACGCCCAGCAAGCCGAAGAACAGACCCAGCCACTGGCGCGGGCGCACGGATTCGCCGATCAATGGTGCGGCGCAGGCCGTCAGCACGGGTTGCATGCCGACAATGAGCGCGGAGAGGCCGGCCGGCATGCCCAGCTTGATGGCGCACCAGACGCCGGCCAGGTAGCCGGCCTGCATCAGAATGCCGGCCACGGCGATCTGGCGAAACTGCCCCACGGGCCACGGTGCGCGCAGGATCAGCACCAGCGGCAGCAGGATCACCAGCACGCCCAGGAAGCGCAGCAGCAAAAAGGTCAGCGGCGGCGCGTAGGGCAGGCCGAACTTGGCCACGATAAAACCTGTGCTCCATAACAACACAAAGAAGCCGGGCAAGGCCATCGGCGCCAGGGTCGTCAGGAAAGAGGCTTTGGGGGCTTTGCCGCTGGCGCCAGCCGCGGCGGGAAGATTGGACATGGTATCAACTCGGGAAACGGGGTCGGCACCGGGCGCTACGCCAGTGCGGGAGGCAAAGTCTAGCATGCTGCGCCGCACCCGTCCTGAAAGGCGGGGAAATAACAGTTTAGGGCTAAACCATTAACACCCAGAAATCAAATATTTCTCTTTAGAAACAATGGTTTTTGATGCAAATCTATTCAATTGTTGCATCGCACAAGAATCGCTTGACTTCATTTTTTTTCGCCGTAGAATAGGGTTTGTTGCGTTGCACAATTCTTGTTCAGCTTGAAAATTTAGATTCACCTGCTTTCCCAAACGGTACACGCAGCATCAAATTAACCAGATTTCGATTTTTTGGAGATTTATATGTTTTCAATTCCTGAGCAATTTTCGTCCGCTACCAAAGCCAACCTGGAAGCCCAATTCGCCCTGTTCTCGTCGCTGACGGGCAAAGCCTTCGAAGGCATCGAAAAGATCGTCGAACTGAACCTGACCGCTGCAAAAGCGACCCTGGAAGAATCGACCGCCGCCGCCAAGCAGTTGCTGTCGGCAAAAGATCCACAAGAATTCTTCTCGCTGAGCGCTGCTCAAGCCCAGCCTGGCGCCGAAAAAGCCATCGCTTACGGTCGTCACCTGGCTGCCATCACGTCCGGCACCCAAGCCGAGTTCAGCAAAGCTGCTGAATCGCAAATCGCTGAAACCAACCGCAAAGTCCTGTCCCTGGTGGAAGAAGTCACCAAGAACGCGCCAGCCGGTTCGGAAAACGCCGTCGCCATCCTGAAAAGCGCCATCGGCAACGCCAATGCAGGCTACGAGCAATTCTCGAAAACCAGCAAGCAAGCCGTCGAAGCCATCGAAGCGAACCTGACCTCGGCCGTGAACCAGTTCACGCAAGCAGCTGAAAAAGTCGTGCCACGCGCTGCCGCCAAGTAATTCTTGTGTGACCGCTCCGGCGGTCCGCTAGTACCAGCTCCTCCAGGCATCCATCCCGTACTTCCCCGACGGATGCCATTATGCCCCAGCCTAGCTGGGGCATTTTTTATGCGCGCTTACTCTCCCAGATACGCCGCCTTTACGCGCGGATCGTCGAGCATGGCGGCCGCGTTGCCACCCATGGTGACCAGGCCGGAATCCATCACATAACCGCGGTGCGCCGCTTGCAGGGCCAAACGGGCATTCTGTTCGACCAGCAAGATCGTGATGCCTTCGGACGACACCTTGCGGATCACCTCGAAGATTTTCTCGACCATGATGGGCGATAAGCCCATCGACGGCTCGTCGAGCAGCAGCAGCTTCGGATGACTCATCAGCGCGCGCGCCATGGCCAGCATCTGCTGCTCGCCGCCCGACAGGGTGCCGGCCATCTGCGCTGCCCGTTCCTTCAGACGGGGAAACACGTCGAACCACTTGGCGATGTCATCCTCGACACCGGCCTTGTCCGTGCGCGTGTAGGCGCCCATCATGAGGTTTTCGCGGATCGACATGCGGGTAAACACGCCCCGCCCTTCCGGCACCATGGCCAGCTTCTTTTCCACCAGGTGAAACGATTTCGTCCCCTTGAGCGATTCGCCCAAGTAGCTGATCGTGCCTTCGACCTTGCAGGCCGGCAAGGTGCCCGTGATGGCTTTCAAGGTCGTCGTCTTGCCCGCGCCGTTCGCGCCGATCAGGGCGATCAGCTCGCCTTCGTTGACCTCCAGGTCGATACCCTTGACGGCCTTGATGCCGCCGTAGGCCACGTGCAGGCCCGCCACCTTCAATATATTGCTCATGCGTGCGATCCCCCCAGGTAAGCCTCGATGACGGCCGGGTTTTGTTGTATTTCGGCCGGCAAGCCTTCGGCGATGCGCTTGCCATATTCGAGCACCGTGATGCGGTCGCACAGTCCCATCATCAGTTTCACGTCGTGCTCGATCAACAGCACGGTCTTGCCTTCGGCCTTGATTTTCACCAGCAATTCGCGCAGGGCCAGCTTTTCCGTGGCGTTCATGCCGGCCGCCGGCTCGTCGAGAGCCAGCAGTTGCGGATCGGTGGCCAGCGCGCGGGCAATTTCCAGGCGCCGCTGGTCGCCATACGACAGGAAGCGCGCCGTGCGGCTGGCGAACTGGGCGATGCCGACGAAATCGAGCAGCTCCATGGCCCGCTTGCGGATGGACGCCTCTTCCTCGCGCGCCGCCTTGTGGCGGAAGATGGCGCCGAACACGCCCTGGTGCGAACGCACATGGCGCCCCACCATGACGTTTTCCAGCGCCGTCATGTCGCCGAACAGACGAATGTTCTGGAAGGTGCGGGCGATGCCCGCCTTCGCCACCTTGTGCGGCGCGGACGGCGAATACGGCTTGCCAGCCAACTCGAAGGTGCCCGTGTCGGGCTGGTACAGGCCCGTAATGACGTTAAAGAAAGTGGTCTTTCCGGCACCGTTCGGGCCGATCAAGCCGTAAATCTGCCCTTGCCTGATGGTGATGCCCACGTCCGTCAGCGCCTGCAAGCCACCGAAACGTTTATTTACGCCGGCAATATTGAGAATGATCTGTTCGCTCATGCTATCCCTCCCTTAAGCGGACACGACGCCGGTGGATTTGTTCGGCTGGTCCACATCGTGGTCGGGCCGGTCTTCGTGCTTCGGCGATGGCCACAGGCCGGCGGGACGTATAAGCATAATAAGTACCATGGCCAGACCGTACAGCAACTGGCGCAGTACTTCAGCGTCGATGATGACCTCGCCAAACAGCGCCTTCTGCGCCGGTTCCACCACGTGGCGCAACACTTCGGGTATCGAAGCGAGGATCACGCCGCCAAGGATCACGCCAGGGATATGGCCGATGCCGCCCAGCACCACCATGGCCAGCACGGCGATCGATTCCGTCAGCAAGAACGATTCCGGCGCGACAAAGCCCTCGAACGAGGCAAACATGGCGCCGGCCACGCCACCGAACGAGGCGCCCATGGAAAAGGCCAGCAATTTGACGTTGCGCGTATTGATGCCCATCGCTTTTGCGGCGATCTCGTCTTCGCGGATGGCCACCCAGGCGCGGCCCAGGCGCGAATGCTGCAGGCGCTTGGTGACGAACACGACGGCGATGCACAGAAAGAGGAATAGAAAATAATAGGCATTTACGGACGGCATGGAAAAGCCGCCCACCACGACGGTGCTGTTGGTGCCCGCCTCGCCCGCCAGATTGACGCCGAAGATGCGGATCGGGTCAATCATGTTGATGCCTTGCACGCCATTCGTGAAATTGACGGGCTCATTCAAGTTGCCCATGAAAATACGGATGATCTCGCCAAAGCCCAGGGTCACGATGGCCAGATAGTCGCCGCGCAGTTTCAAGGTCGGCGCGCCCAGCAAAGCGCCGCACAGGCCCGCCACGGCAGCGGCCAGCGGCACGATGATCCAGATCGACAAATGGATGCCGTTTTCGCGGATTTCCGGCCCCATCAGTTGCACCAGGGTCTCGCCCAGCACCGGATATTGATTCACCACCGATTCGAGCAGGATGGCGAACTGCGGCGAGGCCAGCAAGGCCGTCAGGTAGGCACCCACGGCATAGAAGGCGATGTAGCCGAGGTCGAGCAAGCCGGCAAAGCCGACGACGATGTTCAAGCCCAGGGCCAGCATGATGTACAGCAAGGCCATGTCGACGATGCGCACCCACGAATTGCCGAACTGGGCGGCAAAAAACGGGAACACCATCAGCAGCGCGGCCAGGCCCAGCATGCCGGCGTAGGCTTTGGTCGGATTTTTCTTAGCGTCAAAATCGAGTAGTGCCATGATTTAATCTCCCAGTTTCACGTCAGGCACGGTCGGCCACTCGTTCGCCCATGATGCCGGACGGGCGCAGGGTCAGCACGATGATCAGCACGATGAAGGCAAAGATATCCTGGTAATTGCTGCCGAGGAAACCAGCGGTGAGATAGGCGATATACCCGGCACCCAGGCTCTCGATAAGGCCCAGCAGGATGCCGCCCAGCATGGCGCCATAGATATTGCCGATGCCACCCAGCACGGCCGCGCAAAATGCCTTCAGCCCGGGCAGCGCTCCCATCGAAAACTTTACCGAAGCATAGTTGGCGCCCCACATCACGCCGGCCACGGCGGCCAGCGCGGCGCCAATGGCGAACGTGGCGACGATGACCTTGTCGGAATCGACACCCATGAGGCCCGCCACGCGGGGGTTTTCCGCCGTGGCCCGCATGGCGCGGCCCATCTTGGTTTTCTCAATAAGTAAGACCAGGGATCCCATGGAAATGGCGGCCAGGGCCAGCAGCAATACTTGCGTTTGGGAAATAACAGCGCCACCGATGTGCAGCGGGTCGGTCGACAGCAACTGGGGAAATGGCAGCGGATTACGCGTCCAGATCATCATGGCGAAGGTTTGCAGCAGGATGGAGATGCCGATGGCGGTAATCAGGGGGGCGAGGCGGGGGGCGTTGCGCAGGCGGCGGTAGGCGACCCGCTCGATGAAGATGTTGACCAGCATACAGACGGGAATGGCGCCGAGGATGGCGGTGGCCAGTTTCAGATAGCCGGGCCAGTCCGGTACATAAATGCCCAGCAGCTTGAGGATGGTCAGGCCCACCATGGCGCCGATCATGAGCACGTCGCCGTGGGCGAAGTTGATCAGGTTCAAGACGCCGTACACCATCGTGTAACCGAGGGCGATCAAGGCATACATGCTGCCCAGCACCAAGCCGTTAATGATTTGCTGGATGAATGTATCCATGGTCAGATTGCCCTATCAAATATGCATTTTTCGGGAACAACTTCCGCCAGAATAGGTCGCTGATACAAAAACGGCACCGGAGGAAGAATTCCTGCAGTGCCATCCCTGGACCGTTCTCACCAGCATGGTGCACGCACTCAAAACGGGCGTGACCTTGCTTAGTCATAACGACAACATATTCAAGCTTGAAGCAATCATAACGATCTTTTGCAAAAACTAAGCTTGGAATAAATCGATCATTTCCGAATTAAATTCGGTTTTGAGGTAACTCCTCATCGATACGCAATCGTCCTGCAGACTCAGGCCACGTCGCGCTTGAGGCCATCGAGGCCTTTCGGCATCGGAAAGGTGACGGCTTCCTGCACGCCGTCGAGCGGGCGCACGCTCTTCACGCCGCACTCTTTCAAGCGGTCGATGACGGCTTGCACCAGCACCTCGGGCGCCGAGGCGCCAGCCGTCACACCCACGCGCAGCTTGCCTTCCAGCCAGGCGGGATCGATCTGCGAGGCATTGTCGACCATGTAGGCTGGCGTGCCCATCTTCTCGGCCACTTCGCGCAAGCGGTTCGAATTCGAGCTGTTCGGGCTACCCACGACGATCACCACTTCCACTTGCGGCGCCATGAATTTCACGGCTTCCTGGCGGTTCGTGGTGGCGTAGCAGATGTCGCCTTTTTTCGGCTCGGCGATATTCGGATATTTCGCTTTCAAGGCCGCAATAATGTCGCTAGTGTCGTCAACTGACAACGTTGTTTGCGAAACATAGGCCAGGCTGTCCGGATTGGCAACCTGCAAAGCAGCCACATCGTCGAGCGTTTCCACCAGATGCATGCCCATATCGGCCTGGCCCATCGTGCCTTCCACCTCGGGATGGCCGTCGTGGCCGATCATGATGATCTCGCGGCCTTCGCGGCGCATCTTGCCCACTTCCATGTGCACCTTGGTGACCAGCGGGCAAGTCGCGTCAAAAATGCTCAGGCCGCGCGATTCCGCCTCGGCGCGCACGGCTTTCGACACGCCATGCGCGGAAAACACGAGCGTATTGCCAGCAGGCACGTCATCGAGGTCGTCGATGAAGATGGCGCCTTTGTTGCGCAAGTCGGCCACCACATAGGCGTTGTGGACGATTTCATGGCGCACATAGATCGGCGCACCAAATTGCTGCAAGGCACGTTCGACGATTTCGATCGCCCGGTCGACGCCAGCGCAGAAACCGCGGGGCTGGGCCAGTAACAGTTCTTTATCCATCGCTATTCCTTCACAGCACCGAAATGAGCTTGACTTCAAAGCGCAGCGGCTGGCCGGCCAGCGGATGGTTGAAGTCGAACAGGGCCGAGTCCTCGCGCATTTCGCGCAGCACGCCGGCAAAGCGGCCGCCGCCCGGCGCGGCGAAGTCGACCAGGTCGCCGATCTTGTAGTCGGCACCGGGCACCGAGTTTTCATCCAGGGTCACGCGCGAGACGGACTGCACCAGCTCGGGATTGCGCTCGCCAAAGCCTTCGCCGGCCGCCAGCTCGAACGTCTGGTGCGTGCCTTCAGGCAAGCCCAGCAAACGCTGTTCGAGGAATGGCGCCAGCTGGCCCTGTCCCAGCATCAAGGTAGCAGGATTTCCGCTAAAGGTAGTGACAATATCAGTACCGTCAACAGTAGCAAGACGATAATGCAGGGTGAGGTAAGCCGCTTCGGTGACGACTGCTGGTTGCTCGTTGGACATAGTGAGTTTTCAAGTAGCTGATGCAAAACGATATTGTAAGCCACACTGGCCGCGCCTGCCCCATGGCTTCGTCAAAGAAGGCCATGCTGGGGCACGAGCCGGTGACAAACAGGAGAACGGCATGGGCATCAAGGACTGGCCGGCCCGCGAACGGCCGCGCGAACGCCTGATCGAGGATGGCGCACACTCGCTGTCGGACGCAGAATTGCTGGCCGTGTTCCTGCGCACTGGCGTGCGCGGCAAGAGTGCCGTGGAACTGGCACGCGACACGGTCGAGCACTTTGGCTCCCTGCGGGGCCTGTTTGGCGCCAGCCTCGTGAGTTTTTCCGCCGTGCATGGCATGGGCAGCGCCAAGTTTGCCCAGCTGCAAGCCGTGCTGGAACTGGCGCGGCGCGCCATCATCGAGGATTTGCAAACGGGCCAGGCCCTCAATTCGCCGCACGCCGTCAAAGACTATTTGCGCCTGACCCTGGGCAACCTGGCGCACGAAGCGTTTCATGTGTTGTTTTTGGACGTCAAGAACCGCCTGATCACGACCCAGGAAATGTTTCGCGGCACCCTCACCCATACCAGCGTGTACCCGCGCGAAGTGGTGAAACAAGCGCTGCTGCACAACGCGGCCAGCGTGATGCTGGCCCATAACCACCCATCCGGCACGCCTGAGCCCAGCGAATCGGATTTATTGCTCACGCGCGCGCTGGTGCAAGCCTTGTCGCTGGTGGACGTGCGCATCCTCGACCATTTCGTCGTGGCCGGGCGGCAAGTGCATTCGTTCGCGGAACACGGCCAGATCTAGGCCCGCGCCCGCCCTGGTCACAGTTAACCATGTGTAAACAAGGACATACGTGACAGCAGCGGGACGCTTATCTAACAGTAAACAGTCCTGTTTACCAGTGCTTTCCCCTATAAAGAAGGGGAAAAACCAAATTGTTAAATTATTTCAATACAACATGACACAATTGTTTTTCGCAAGTCATTGATAAATCTGCTTATTTTGGATATACTCTCGTTTTTCCAATTTGGAATATCTTTAAGGAGTGCGCCATGGCACGTGTTTGCCAAGTCACTGGGAAGAAGCCGATGGTCGGCAACAATGTTTCCCATGCAAACAACAAAACCAAACGTCGTTTTTTGCCTAACTTGCAGAATCGTCGTATTTTTGTTGAATCTGAAAACCGCTGGGTCTCCCTGCGTTTGTCCAACGCCGGTCTGCGCGTCATCGATAAAGTCGGCATCGACGCCGTATTGGTCGATATGCGCGCTCGTGGCGAAAAAGTCTAATTAGCAGAATAAGGGAGCTATCATGGCAAAATCAGGCCGCGACAAAATCAAGTTAGAATCGACCGCCGGTACGGGTCACTTCTACACGACTACCAAAAACAAGCGTACGACGCCTGCGAAAATGGAGATCATGAAATTTGATCCTAAAGCACGCAAGCACGTCACGTACAAAGAAACCAAAATCAAGTAATTGATCTTGTGTTCTGTAAAAAGAGCCGCTCCGATGAGCGGTTTTTTTTCGTCCTGATTTTCAGTCGCCCCCCTCCCTTTTACCGGGACGAAAAAAAGGCCCTGGAATCCAGGGCCTTGATATGGCGCAACGGCTAATCAGGCATAACTACGCAGGCGCAAGGAGAAATCTTGCAGCGACTGGATGCCCGACGCTTCGGCGCGCGCGCACCAGTCTTGCAACTTTTGCAGCAACTGTTCACGCGTAAAGTGCGAACGTTCCCAGATGGCGCCCAGCTCGACGCGCATGTGGTGCATGGTTTCCAGCGCCTTGCTGTGCTGGAACAGTTCCGACAGTTGCTCGTGGTGTGCATCGGCCAGCTTGCCCGGCTCGCGCTGCATCAGCTTGCGCGACGATTTCAGGAAGCGCTTTTCCAGCTCGGCCTTGTGCTTCAGGTGTTCCAGCTCTTCCTTCCAGGCATGCTTGATCGATTTCGCGTACTTGGCCATCACGTCGTAGCGGTTGGCGATGACCGACTGCAAGGTCTCGAAGTCCGCTTCCAGCTTGCCGTGCGAGAACTTCGGCTCCGGCGCCAGCTTTTTCACTTTGGCCAGGCCCAGCATTTCCAGCGCGCGGATATACGCCCAGCCAATATCGATTTCATACCATTTCGACGACAGCTTGGCCGACGTCGCATACGTATGGTGGTTGTTGTGCAACTCTTCGCCGCCAATCAAGATGCCGAAGGGAATGATGTTGGTGGCCGCATCGGCGCAGTCGTAGTTGCGGTAGCCCCAGTAGTGGCCGATGCCGTTGATGATGCCGGCCGCCGTGATGGGTATCCACATCATTTGCACGGCCCACACGGAAATGCCGATCACGCCGAACAGGATGAAATTGATAACGAACAGCGATACCACGCCCAGCCAGCTGTACTTCGTGTACAGGTTGCGCTCGATCCAGTCCGTCGGCGTGCCGTGGCCGTACTTGGCCATGGTTTCCATGTTCTTCGATTCAGCGCGGTACAACTCGGCGCCTTCCCAGAACACTTTCTTGATGCCGCGCGTCACGGGGCTGTGCGGATCTTCTTCCGTATCGCACTTGGCATGGTGCTTGCGGTGGATGGCGGCCCACTCCTTGGTGACCTGGCCCGTCGTCAGCCACAGCCAGAAACGGAAGAAATGGCTGGGAATCGCATGCAATTCCAGCGCGCGGTGGGCCTGGTGGCGGTGCAGATAAATCGTGACGCTGGCGATCGTGATGTGGGTGACCACCATGGTGTACAGGAAAACTTGCCATGCGGACAGATCGGTAATGCCAGTGGCCATGAACTGCAAAACGTCGTGTAAA
The DNA here is from genome assembly GCF_002813325.1 of Janthinobacterium sp. 64. Classification (NCBI taxonomy): domain Bacteria; kingdom Pseudomonadati; phylum Pseudomonadota; class Betaproteobacteria; order Burkholderiales; family Oxalobacteraceae; genus Janthinobacterium; species Janthinobacterium sp. 64. The sequence goes on from NZ_PHUG01000001.1 coordinate 2,550,897, forward strand.
ACGGAACTCAATGTCATTACTGCTACTCCAAGTGGACAGGGCGTGCGCACGGTCGCTCCAGTGACTCTGGAGGTCCGGCAGAGTTAATTTTAGGCGTGATTGTACGCCCTAATGGGTATTCTCAGGCAAAATCGGAGGCAGGCAGCGAGGTTAAGGCTGGGTGCCGGATGGGGCGGACTCACCCTCTGCCGCGCCCGCGAGCGGGGCAGGAGGCGTACCAACAATACGCAATTCGCGTTGCGGAAACGGTACAGTCACTTTATGTTCCTGCAAGGTACGCCAGATGGCGCGGTTCACATTCGACTTCACGCCGCCGGTACCATTTTCCGGGTCCGCGATCCAGAAGCCGATCTGCACATCGAGGCCGTCGGCGCCGAAACGCACGAGGGTAGCCGATGGCGGATTGCTTTGCGACACACGCGGCACCTTGGCCGTCGCCGCTTCCAGCAAGGGGAAGATGACATCGATATCCGTTTCATAGCCCACCGACACGGCCGTCGACAGCCACACCATGCGGTTGCTCAGCGACATGTTCTGCACGCCGCCGGAAATCAGCATTTCATTCGGCACGATGGATTCAACGCCATCGCCGCCCAGCAACACAGTATAGCGCGTATTGATCTGCGTTACCTTGCCCGTAAATTGTCCCACCGTGATCATGTCGCCGATGGTCAGGCTGCGGTCGAGCAGGATGATGAAGCCGGAGACGAAGTTCGCGGCGATCTTTTGCAAGCCAAAGCCCAGCGCCACGCCGAAAGCGCCGCCAAACACGGACAGCACCGTCAGGTCGATGCCCACCAGCGACAGGCTGACCAGCACGGAAACGAGGATCAGCACGGCGCGGCCCATGCGCGACAGCACCACGCGCAAGGAGGTATGCAGACCTTGCATTTTCATCAGGCGCTCGTCGAGCGAGGTGCCGGCCCACATGGCCAGCACCAGCAGCACGGCCACGGAAATAGCGGCTTGCAAGATGGCAGCCACGGAGACCTTGTTGCGTCCCAGCGGTACGACGATGCCTTCCAGGAAAGCATGCAGTTCCGGCCACAGGCCCGTGATATACAGGGCCATGCCGGCCCACACCACCACCGTGAAGATCTTTTCCAGCAGCAACATGGTGGGGCTGATCTCGCCGTGGCGGGCAAAAATGCGGCGCAGCACATAAAAACCGAAGCGCACCAGCGCCATCGAGGTGCACAGGGGAATGGCGATGCTGAGCAAATTCACCGACTGGAACTTGGCCAGGAAATGTTGTGCAATGCCCAGCAGCATGGCCGCCAGCACGGGCGTCAGGATGCGGATGAAACTATCCGTACGCTGCAAGGTTTCCGGCGTGGCTGGCGTGGCCGCCGCTTCCGCCCGCTTATGCAGGAACACGCGCAACTGCCGCACCAGCAGCCAGCTCAGCGCCAGGCAGGCGACGATGACCAGCGCCTGCCACAGGATGGCCGGTTGGCGGAAATCATTGACAAAATCAGTGATCAGGTTGAGCAGCGGGGTTTCATTCATGGCGGATACGGTCCGGAAGGTGGGACGGAAGTGGTACGGATGGGCATCGAACCCATGCCGCCAGGCGGGCTGGCGGCATTGAAAGCCGCTACTGCAGGGTGCAGCGGCGGCTCATGACAGGCTTACTCGGCTGCTTCAGCGTCAGCGTCGTCGGCCGGTTTTTCATCGGCGTAGACTTTTTTCGGCATGACCTTGCGCTCGAACACGGCGGCGAAGAAGCCGTCGGTCTGGTGCAAATGCGGCAGCAATTTCAGGTAGTCGCCCATTTCCAGCTCGATCTTCTGTTCGGCCAACACCTTGCTCATCGGCACCAGGGTGAAGTCCGGATGCGCGGCCAGGAATTGCTCGGCGATAAAATCGTTTTCTTCATTCAGGAAGCTGCAGGTGGCGTACACCAGGCGGCCGCCACCCTTGACCAGACGCGCCGCGCCGGCCAGGATGGCTGCCTGCTTGGCTTGCAGTTCGACGATGGAGTTCGGCTGCTGGCGCCATTTCACGTCCGGATTGCGGCGCAGGGTGCCCAGGCCGCTGCATGGCGCATCGACCAGCACGCGGTCGATCTTGCCGGCCAGGCGCTTGATCTTGGCATCGCGCTCATGCGCGATCTGCACCGGATGCACGTTCGACAAGCCGCTGCGGGCCATGCGCGGCTTCAGCTTGGCCAAACGTTTTTCCGACACGTCGAATGCATACAAACGACCCGTGTTGCGCATCAGCGCGCCCAATGCGAGCGTCTTGCCGCCCGCGCCGGCACAGAAATCGACGACCATCTCGCCACGCTTGGCGCCGACGATCTGCGACAGGATCTGGCTGCCTTCATCTTGCACTTCGATGGCACCGCTCTGGAACAATGGCAAGTTTTGCAACGATGGCTTCTTGATCACGCGCAGCCCCAGCGGCGCGAATGGCGTAGGCGTGCTGAGGATAGGCGCTTCGGCCAGGGCCAGCATCACGTCGTCACGCGTGGCCTTGAGCGAGTTCACGCGCAAGTCCAGCGGCGCCGGCGCGTTCAGCGCATCGGCCAGCTTCATGGTTTCCGCTTCGCCGAACTGGGCGATCAGCTTGTCGAACAGCCAGGTCGGCATGTTGGCGCGCATGTTCGACGGCATCAGGCTGCGGTCGATCTGCGTGATGCGTTCCAGCCATTCCACTTCTTCTTCCGTCAGGCCGCCCAGGGAGTCGGCACCGACCGCTTCGGCCAGGCCGAGGATGGTCAAACGGCGCATGGTCGGGCCACTGCCCGCTTCGGCGAAATCGGTAAAGAACGATTTGTTGCGCAGCACGGCATAAATGCCTTCGGCGATGGCGCCACGTTCGCGCGAACCGAGGCGCGGATGGTCGCGGAAATAGCGCGACAGGGTGGTGTCGGCCGGGGCCGTGAAACGTAAAATTTCGCGCAACACTTCTTCAGCATTGGCAAGTATCGCTGGTGGCAATCTCATTGTTATTTTTCCTGTAATATTTTATTGAGGGTCCACGCGGACCTGGCCATGCTCGACTGACAGTTTATCGTCAATGAACAGGCGGATGGCGCGCGGGTAAAGCAGATGTTCCTGTACCAGCACGCGCGCCGATAAGCTGTCTTCTGTGTCGCCTGGCAAGACGGGGACTGTCGCGCTCGCCACGGCCGGGCCATGATCGAGCTCGGCAGTCACGAAATGCACGGTCGCGCCGTGTTCCGTCACCCCCGCCTCAAGCGCCTGGCGGTGCGTCGCCATGCCCGGGAACAGCGGCAGCAGCGACGGGTGGATATTGAGCATGCGCCCCGCGTAATGCTCGACGAAAGGCGGCGTCAGGATACGCATGAAACCGGCCAGCACGACCAGGTCGGGGGCAAAGCCGTCGATCACGGCTTGCAGCGCCGCATCAAACTGTTCGCGGCTGGCATAATCCTTGTTGGCAACGACTGCCGTCGCTATCCCATGTTCCGCGGCAAAAACCAGTCCCTGGGCGTCGGCCCGGTTACTGATGACGGCGGCAATCCGGGCTGGCCATTGCTCGGCTTGCGCCGCGCGCACGACCGCTTCCATGTTGCTGCCGCGTCCGGAAATGAGGATAACGATATTTTTCATAGCGCGCATTGTACCCGCTATGGCGATGCGAATCTAGAAAGGCCGGTATTATTGTTGCGGCGCAACATAAGCGCCGGCGCGCCGCAGCCGCCCGGCGATGCCGATTGCCATCGGCGCGGGAAGCCGGTTTCAGGGCGCCGCGGCAAGAGTAAGTATTTACTCGAACGAATAGAAGACGCGGAACGGCACTTTCTTCTCGGCCCAGTAGTCGGCCGCGTCGCGGAACACGTCGAGCAGGATCTCGCGCGCTTCCTTGTCGAATTTTTGCGTATTTGGCAATTGCTCCAGCACTACCAGGAAACCCGTCTGCGTGCCGGCCTTGAACATGGTGTCCGTCAGGCACAGGCGCAGGGCATCGAAATTCTTCGCCAGGTTTTTGGGAAACAGGAATGCTTCTGCAATAATGCCGATGACTTGTTGTTTGGTCTGTCCAGCGTTGCAATGCGCATATAAAAAGTGCTGCCCGAGACGGATCGCCTCGTCTTGTAACTCGGTCACGCGAAAGGCACGGATGGACTGGACAAGGTTGGGCGGCACGGTTAGTAACAAACTCATTTTTCCCTCAAATCGACCTGTTATGTATGGATCTCTTCTAGCTGCTCTTCTTATTGCATCCCCGCACGCGGGTCAATGCGCACGCGGTGATTCGATCTGTATCAACTTTTATGCGATTCAGTGCGATTTTATATAAGCCATACGCGTATTAGGGTAACGTGTTGTCCTGTATGAATCAACCCGAATGTGATGTCAAACGCAAGATTTGTTACAAACCGCTGGTTTCAAGTCACTTCAACATCTTGTATCGATTGAAAGTGCATGTTACAGACTGTGGGGCAAGGGGCTTGGGCTGTTACATTTTGTTGCCATGCGAAACACTTGCCTCGGGCTGGCGGGATTACTATAGTCCCAAGTTGTAAAAAATACCCTGAAAGATTCTCTACATAATGAGGTTAGAAATGAACTTGCAAGCCAAATTGATGATGTCAGCCCTTTGTATCGGTGCATTGCCACTCGCCCAGGCCGCCGACTTTGAAGATTTCGGCAAGGTCGTGCGCGTCGTGCCGCAAGTGGAACAGATCAATCGTCCACGCCAGGAATGCCGTACGGAATACGTGCAAGTGCAAGCACCGCCGCAACAGCGCAGCGCTGGCGGCTCCATCGTCGGCGGTATCGCCGGCGCCCTGCTCGGTAGCCAGGTCGGTGGCGGCAATGGCCGCACGGCCGCCGCTGCTGCCGGCGCGATTGCCGGCGCCGTCGTCGGCGACCGTGTCGACAACCAGAACAATTACCAGGGCGGCATGCAGGAACAAGCCGTCAAGCAATGCCGTCAGGTCGACCACTGGGAATCGCGCAACAATGGCTACCAGGTCACCTACGACTACCGCGGCCGCAACTACACGAGCATCATGTCCTACGATCCGGGCGAACGCATCCGCTTGCGCGTCTCTATTGAACCCGCTCAGCAATAAGCGGCCCATATCATGCCAGCCCCAGCGGCTGGCATTTTTTATGCCGCTCCGGCACGGGCTATAATGCGGCACACTTTCAGGCCGCCTTATGCTTATCAAACGAAAATCCATCGAACAAGTCGAATCCTCGCGCCCGGCGCGCAAGCCCCGCTACGCCCCTGTCACCCTGTCTGAAATGGATGGCGTGCGCTATCTGCATTTCGGCACGGAATGGGTGCAGGGCGCCATGCGCATCCGCAAGCCGGACTGGCCGGAACTCGAGTACGCGCAGCAGATGATGGCGTGGATGCTGTGGATCGAGCAGCCGCAGCGCCTCGCCCAGCTGGGCCTGGGCACGGGAGCGCTGACCAAGTTCTGCTACCGCCAGTTCCCGCAGGCGCAAGTGGAAACCATCGAACTGAACCCGTCCGTCATCACCATCTGCGCCTCGATGTTCAAGCTGCCGCCCAACGACGAGCGCTTGCACGTGCGCGAGATGGATGCGCTCGACTACGTCAACGACGACGCCAACCACGGCACCCTGGACGCCCTGCAGGTGGACCTGTACGACGCCACGGCGCGCGGCCCCGTGCTCGACAGCGCGGACTTCTATTCCGCCTGCTGCGCCTGCCTGGCGCCGCACGGCATCATGACGGTCAACCTGTTCGGCGACCACCCCAGCTACGCGAAGAACATCAAGGCGATGAAGTTTGCGTTTGCACAGGTGATCTGCCTGCCGGAAGTCCATGATGGGAACGTGGTGGCGATCGCGTTCAAGACGAAAGTCACGCTCGATGCCGATGCGCAAGCGGCCCTGCTCGAGCGCGCCAAACAGATCGTCACCGAGACCAAGCTGCCCGCCAAGTCCTGGGTCAAGGGCATCGTCAGCACCCTGTAAGCGCCGGCACACCCACGCAAGGCCGGCAGCCCTGAAAGGCGCCGGCCATGCCCGCTTCCCCTCCTCCTTCTTCACCCAACACACCGCTGGAACTGCCGCAACTGCTGGCCTGGCTGCAGGAAGACGGCTTGCTCGATGCCGCGCAAGCGGCAGTCGTCCAGGCCCAGGCCGCCCTGCTGCCCGCGCCTGCCTTGCATCCGCTGTGCAGCATCGCTCACGGCGCACTGACGCTCGACACCCTGTGCGCCTGGCTGGCGCGACGCTCGGGCTTGCCGTATGTGCGCATCGATCCCCTGCACATCGATTTCAGCCAGGTGGCCGACGTCATGACCGCCGGCTATGCGGCCCGCTTCAACATCCTGCCCGTGGACAGCACGCTTGAGCGCATCGTCATCGCCACGGCCCAGCCATATGCGCTCGCTTGGCAGACGCAGCTGGACAACCTGGCGCCGCGCAAACTGAGCCTCGTCATCGCCAATCCGCTGCACATCGCCGACGCCATCGCGCAATTTTTCAGCCTGGCCAGCTCCGTCAAGGTGGCAAAACTGGCGTCCACGCAAGACCTGGCGCTGCGCCAGAATGTCGAACAACTGGTGGAGCTGGGGCGCAACAAGACCAGCGTCGACGCCAACGACCAGCACGTCGTGCGCATCGTCGACTGGCTGTGGCAATACGCGTTTGCCCAGCGCGCGTCCGACATCCATCTGGAACCGAAGCGCGACGCGGGCCTCGTGCGCCTGCGCATCGACGGCCGCCTGCACCAGGCCTACCAGCTGCCGCCCGTGGTGCTGCTGGCCATGACGGCGCGCATCAAGTTGCTCGGACGTATGGACGTGGTGGAGAAGCGCCGCCCGCAGGATGGACGCATCAAGACGCGCAATACTCTGGGCCAGGAAGTCGAGCTGCGCCTGTCGACCTTGCCCACGGCCTTTGGCGAAAAACTCGTCATGCGCATCTTCGACCCGGAAGTGGCCGTCAAGAGCCTGTCTGACCTGGGCTTTCCGCCCGTGGACGCCGAACGCTGGCGCCAGCTGACGGCGCGCACGTACGGCATCGTGCTGGTGACGGGTCCCACCGGCTCGGGCAAGACCAGCACGCTGTACAGCACCTTGAAGGCGCTGGCCAGCAGCGAAGTCAATGTGTGCACAGTGGAAGATCCCATCGAAATGGTCGAGCCGGCTTTCAACCAGATGCAGGTGCAAACCCAGGCCGGAATCGAACTGTCGTTTGCCGATGGCGTGCGGGCGCTGATGCGGCAAGATCCCGACATCATCATGGTGGGCGAGATCCGCGACCTGGCCACGGCCGAGATGGCCATCCAGGCGGCGCTGACGGGCCATTTGGTGCTGTCGACCCTGCACACCAACGACGCGCCGTCCGCCGTCATGCGCCTGCTGGAACTGGGTGTGCCCACCTATCTGCTGGAAGCGTGCCTGATCGGCGTGCTGGCGCAGCGCTTGCTGCGCTGCCTGTGCGCGGCCTGCAAACAGCCGGGCGCCGCCCCGGACGCCGACGCCTGGCAACGGCTGACGGGCGGCCAGCTGGAGCGGCCCTCCGCCGCGTACCGCCCCGTCGGCTGCACCCTGTGCCGACACAGCGGCTACCTGGGGCGCGCCGGCATCTACGAACTGCTGAGCGTGACGGAAGCGTTCGGCCAGCTGATCAAAGAGGGCGCCGACCTGCACGCGCTGCGCCGCCAGAGCATCCTCGACGGCATGACGCCGCTGCGCATCGCCGGCGCCCGTAAAATCATCGATGGCACGAGCAGCATCGACGAAGTGCTGAAACTCACGGCTGCCCTGCCTTAGCTGGCCTGCACTTTCTCACAGGAATGCTTTGCATTCTTTTTCAACTGATATATAATGCGGCCTCTTTCGGGTCGTTAGCTCAGCTGGTAGAGCAGCGGACTTTTAATCCGTTGGTCGCAGGTTCGAATCCCGCACGGCCTACCACGAATGCGCAGTACTAAAAAGCCCATCCTCACGGATGGGCTTTTTTCGTTTCCGGCCCTCACGGTTATACTGGCGCTTCGTCTTGCCAGCCCTGAAAGAAACGCATGAAACTTGCCGCCATCCTGTTGCTTGCCACCGCCTGCCTGTCCGCCCATGCTCAAACGCAAGCGCCCATCGTGCTCGACGGCCAGTACAGCGCGCGCACGGACGAGATGAGTCTGGAAATCATCGGCAACCGCGTCTGCTTCGCGCCCGACAAGGCGCAGTGGGGCCGCCTGCCCCGCCCTGCCGCCACGCACGCTGTGTGGTTTTGTTTTTCCAACGATGGCGAGGCGCGCCGGTTGCTGCGCGTGCCTGCGCGCCAGGCCGACAATTGCGGCTGGCAAGCGCGTGCGCGCATCGTCATCGACACGTATCAACCGTATGTGGAGCAAGGCGACGGCCACGACATGGCGCGTTTGCAATCGGTGGTGAAAGTGGCGCAGCCGAACGCCATCGCCTGCGAATAAACCCTAGTCGAGTTCGTATTCCTCTAAATAACGGGCAAACAAGTCGCCATCGGCCAGCGGACACGCAAACCCCGCGCCCCAGTCGGCCAGCAGCAACTGCTCTTTCAAGGGCAACAGCAACAGCTCGGGCATGGCGTCGCTGCACCACAGGTCGCACACGATGCCCTTGTCGTCCAGGCCGGCAAACAGGGTTTCCGTGTTCTCTCCACCAAAGGCCAGCACATTCTTGCATTCCACGCGGTACGTGCTGTAGCCCGTGTAGACGGCGTCATACGGCGGCAAGGCGTCCGCCAGCGCCAGCCGCAGCTGGTCCGCCGTGAGGCCCAGCGCACCCATCTGCGACGGCGGCGCCTCGGGCACGTACATCTGCGTCCAGCCGGCGCCGCTGCGGTGCGCATCGGCAAACACCTGCTGCTCGCCCATCTGCGTCAGACAGTGCTGTAAATTATCCAGCGGCAGCAGTTCGATCATGCAAAAATCGTCTTCGTGGTAATACGCTTCGCGCATGTCTTAATTCTCCAGCAGATCTTGTAATTGTGCATTACGCCGCGACGTCAACCGGCCAGCCCAAGTCTCGCTCGTCACGGACGGATAGCGCACGGCGCCAAAATTCATCCAGGCATCGCGGTACGCCAGCCACAGGCGCTGGGTGGCGCGGATGCCGTCCTTGCCCACGGCGCCCGCATAGGTTTCCGCCGGCTTCTTCATGAGCTTGCCGTAGATGGCGTTGAGCTCCTTGTCCAGCGCCGCCGCCTGCTCCTTCGTCATGCTGGCAGGCAGCTTGCCCGCCTCGTACCCGCGCAAGTCCTGCGCCAGCAGATCGAGCTCGGCCATGCGGGCGGCGATGCTCAGGGCGGCGCGTGCCGTGCCGCTCAAGTCCGTTTCATTGGCCGCGCGCGCATCGGCAAACTTGCTTGCCGCCGCCTGCAGCTTTTGCAGCGACGCTTGCGCCGCGGCCGGCATGCTGTCGCTGACTTTGGCTGTCGCCTGCCCGCGCACGCGCTGCTTTTGCCGCGCATCGATGGCGCTGCACACGCCCATCATGTAGCCGCTGGTGATGTCGTCGCACAGATCGATCATGCCGCGCCCGCTGGCATTGATCTTCTGCAAGTGTTCGATGCGCCCCTGCATCTCGGCCGGCGCCGCATCGATGCTGCACGCATACTTGAGCGCCAGCAATGGGTCTTTCTGCACGCCCTGTCCATTCTGGTACAGCATCATCAACACGGCACTGTTCTGCGTGGCCATGGCGCAATGGCGCGCGGGACGCCAGTCGGCCGGCTTGGGCGCGGACATACTCTTGGTATCGTAATACAGGTCCGTTGCCTGGCATTGCTGCAGGGACGCCGCGGCCGACGGCGCCGGCAAGTCGGCAGGCGGTGGCGCCGCATCCTTGACCTTCAGGCAGCCCGCATACCAGGCCGTGCTTTCCGCGTGACCGACGCCCATGGCGCTCGTGTTCGGGTAGGGAGCGGGCCCAGCGGCAAAAACCGGGGCCACCAGCAGGCAACTCGCGCCCAGCAATGCTGTTTTCAATAAGGGTAGACTAATTTTCATGGCCGGCCAAAGGTAGCGTCAGTAAAAGAACAAGTTTAACTGATCGGCCATGGCGCGCCCGCCCGATACGTGACACTCCCGCCTGGTAAGTAACGGTACACGGCCTTGGCAGTGCAGGAAACCATGGGCAATAATGTTGCCTGCTGTACTCTTTTTCACTTCCCGGACCACGCCCATGACCTCACCCCGTCTTCGCCGTTCCCTCGGCTCGCTGCTGATCGCAGCGGCCTGCGCCTCGCTGGCAACGACCGTCCACGCCGCCGATACCACGCCGGCATCGCCAGTTGCCGCCACACAAGCCAACGCCAAACACGCCATCACGCATGAAGACGTGTGGCTGATGAAACGGGTCGGCGCGCCCGTCGCCAGCCCGGACGGAAGGTGGGCCGTGTTTTCCGTGGTCGACAGCGCCTACTCTAGCCAAGATCAATGGTCGGACCTGTGGATCAAGTCGCTTGGCGACGACAGTCCCGCGCGCCGCCTGACCTCGTCCAAGGGCGGCGAAAGCGCCGTTGCCTGGTCGCCGGACAGCCGCCAGCTGGTCTTCGTTGCCAAACGCGACGGCGATGATGCGGGCCAGATCTACCGCCTCGACGTGGCCGCTGGTGGCGAAGCACAACGCCTGACCTCGCTGACCATGGGCGCGCGCATGCCGAAATGGAGCCCGGACGGCAAGCAGCTGCTGTTCATCAGCGACATCTATCCTGGCAACAAGACGGAAGCCGACGTCAAGCAAAGCGCGAAAGAGCGCAAGGAGCGCAAGTACAGCGCCCGTGCGTATGAAACGACGGCGCCGCGCTACTTCGACAAATGGCTGACCGACAAGCAGGTACGCATGTTCGTCGTCGATGCGCAAGCCGATGCCAAGCCACGCGACATCCTGTCGGGCACGCAACTGGCCGCCCTGCCGGGCTTTGGCGGCGGCCAGGGCGATGAAGGGCAATCGCTGGACGCCATCTGGACGCCGGATGGCAAGGCCGTCGTTTTCAACGCGGCCACCAACCGCGATGCGGCCCAGCGCGAAGCCGTCTACTCACAGCTGTATTTGCTGCCCGTGGCGGGCGGCGAAGCGCAGCGTCTGACACAAGACAAGCACAGCTATGGCAGCCTGAAATTTGCCGCCGACGGCAAGACCCTGTTCGCCTTGAGCGACGCGGAAACGCCGGGCAAGGTGTATGACGTGAAACGCCTGGCCAGCTTTGCCTGGCCGATCGCCAACCCCGCACCGACCATCCTGACGGCCAAGCTGGACCGCTCGATTTCGCGCTACGTGCTGCCGGAAGGCGGCAAGCGCGTCCTCTTCAGCTATGAGCATGCGGGCCTGGAAAAGCTGTACTCGATCGATACCAAAGGCGGCGAGGTGCGCGAAGAGCCATCCTTGCCGACGGGCAGCATCGGCTCGCTGAGCAGCGGCGGCAAGGCCCTGGTGGGCGTGTGGGAGTCCGCCATCAACCCGCCGGAAATCTATGCCTTCAACGGCAAGCAGCCAAAACGCTTGACGGCCTTCAACACGGACAAGGCCAGCAAGATCGACTGGCAGGCACCCGAGCACTTCTGGTTCACGACGGCCGATGGCCGCCAGATCCACAATATGCTCGTCAAGCCGGCCAATTTTGACCCGAACAAGAAATACCCGCTGTTTACCGTCATCCACGGCGGCGCGGCCAGCATGTGGCGCGACCAGTTCGTACTGCGCTGGAACTATCACTTGCTGGCCAAGCCAGGCTATGTCGTGCTGCTGACCGACTACAAGGGTTCCACCGGCTATGGCGAAGAATTCTCGCGCTCGATTCAGTTCGACCCCTTGAAAGGTCCGGGCGACGAAGTCAACCAGGGCGTCGATGAAGCCATCAAGAAATACCCATTTATCGACGGCACGAAACTGGCGGCCGGCGGCGCCAGCTATGGCGGCCACCTGGCCAACTGGCTGCAAGCGACCACCACGCGCTACAAGGCCATCGTCTCGCACGCGGGTGAAATGGACCTGATCATGCAGTGGGGCACCAGCGATGGCGGTTTCGGCCGTGAAACGAATGCAGGCGGCCCCGTCTGGTCGAACCTGCCCGTATGGCGCGATCAAAGCCCCGTCATGCAAGCGGGCAACCACGAAAAAGGCACGGGTTTCATGACACCGATCCTGATCACCGTGGGCGAACTCGATTACCGCGTGCCGGCCAACAATGCACTGATGAACTTTGCCGTGCAACAACGCCTGAACGTACCGGCAAAACTGCTGGTCTTCCCGGACGAAAACCACTGGATTTTAAAGGGCGAGAACAGCCGCTTCTTCTATAGCGAGGTTGAAGGGTGGCTGGCTAAATACCTCAAATAAATCCTGAAACGTTCTTGATAAACAGAAGCCAGGCTCCGCACACGCGGGCCTGGCTTTTTTCATGCAGGCCGGGCAGCGGGCGCGGCCGCCTTCTGGCGCTGAATCGCCAGCACCAGCAGCGCGGCCACGAGGCAGGCGGCACCGGCCGCGAACAGGGCCGGGTTGTAGGTCAGCATCAAGGTGCGGATGCGGCCCGCGCCATACGCGGCCACGGCGGCGCCCAGCTGGTGGCCCGCAAAGATCCAGCCAAACACCATGCCCGCCCGCTCCCGGCCGAAGGTGGCGCCCACCAGTTTCACGGTCGGCGGCACGGTGGCGATCCAGTCCAGGCCATAGAACATGGCGAACAGCGACAGGCCGTACAAGGTGAATTCCGAATACGGCAGCCAGAACAATGACAAGCCACGCAAGCCGTAATACCAGAACAGCAGTTTGCGGTTGTCATAGCGGTCCGACAGCCAGCCGGATAGGATCGTGCCGAACAGGTCGAATGCGCCCATCATGGCCAGCACGGACGCGGCCGGCACGGCGGACAGGCCTGAGTCGCCGCACAGGGAAATGAAGTGGGTCTGGATCAGTCCGTTGGTGCTGAGGCCGCAGATGAAGAAGGTGCCGAACAGTATCCAGAAGGTGCGGTGCGCCGCCACGCTGCGCAGGATCAGGAACGGCGTGGCAAACGTCATTTTTGCCGCCACTGGCGCAGTGAGGGGCGTGGCCGGATCGGCGCCATACGGACGCAAGGCCACGTCCTGGGGACGGTTGCGCATGCACAAGAAGGCCAGCACGGCGACGATGGCGCAGGCGGCAAACACGGGCATGACGGCCGTGCGCCAGCCGTAGTGCTCGATCAGCCAGGCACCCACGGGCAGGAACAGCAACTGGCCCGTGGCCGAGCTGGCCGTCAGCACGCCTACGACCAGGCCCCGGTGCGTCTCGAACCAGCGATTCGCCACCACGGCGCTCAAGACCAGCGCCGTCATGCCAGAGCCCAGCCCCAGCAGGATGCCCCACAGGGCCACCAGGTGCCAGAACTGCGTCATGCGCGTGGCCAGCAGCATGCCAGCGGCGATCAGGCCCAGCGCCACGCAGATGATATTGCGCAAGCCAAAGCGTTCCATCAGGATGGCGGCAAACGGCCCCATCAAGCCAAACAGCACGAAACGCACGGCCAGCGCCGAGGAAATCTGCTCGGCATCCCAGCCGAATTCACGGCTCAAGGGCTGCATCAGCGCGCCCGGCAAGCCCAGCGCGGCAGACGAGGTTAATGCCGTAAGGAAAGTGATGGCGACGATGACCCAGGCAAAGTGCACGCCGCGCCGCGCCAGCCATTGCGAAAAGGGATAGGAAAGCATGCAGTCCTCATGAGAAAAAATGGATGCCGATCAGCGCCAGCCGACGGGATTTTTCTCATGTTATATTATGATCGTAATTTATACAATCGAAAAAGACTGGAGCCGTATTGCTGCGTACGGCTCCAGTCCTGGCTTGAACGCCGGTGCAGAATGCGCTTATTTCACCTTCAAGCCATTCTTCACATCCGTCACGCCTTCCACGCCACGGGCCAGGTCGGCGGCTTTTTTCACTTGCGCCTGGGAAGGCACGAAGCCGCTGAGCATCACGACGCCATTGACCGTTTCCACGTGTACGTCGAGCGCTTTCAAGTCGTTGTCCTTGACGAGGTCAGCCTTGATTTTCGTCGTGATGACGGAGTCGGCCACGGCCGTCTTGGTGCTGCCGGCCGCGTTGCGCGTCACGCAGGCGGCCTTGGCCGTCGCATCCATGGCGTCGCAATTTTCCTTCGTCGTGGCGGGCGGATTTTGCGCCACATTGGTGCCGGCCCTGGCGCCCGTGTTGGCATCGGCAAGCGCGGCCGTTTTCGACGCCTTGGCATCGTTCATGCACGTGGTCTTGTCGGCGCCCGTGCGGTCGCCGCATTTGGCCTTGGCCAGGTCATACTCGGCATTGGCGACGTCCTTGCGGGCCTTGCCCAGTTCCCGCGGCGTGTTGCGGTATTGCGCCACGGCGTCCGAATCGGCCTTGGCGCGCGCTACCTTGGCTTCTTCCACGCAGACTTTTTTCGCATTGCCGCTGTGGCTGTCGCAGGCGGCCTTGGCCTGCTTGTAGTCGGCCGTTGCCTTGTCCGTCAAACTCTTGTACGAGGCATCCTGCGCATACGCGGGCGCGGCGGCAAGCAGGGCACTGGCACTGGCGGCCAGCATGAGTGCGATCATTTTGTTCATGATGGTTCCTCTCTGGTTAGTTGATGCCCAGATTAGACCCCTGCCGCACGCAAAGCTCCGTGCGACAACACACGCTGACAGTCCATTCACATAAAAATCAACGTTTATTTGTCCCCGCTCAAGCCCTTTCGCCACAATACTTGCGCCTGTTCAAATATTGAAGCGGACTCATCAAATACACGGGCACCATCGGCCAGCGCCAGCCATGCCTGCGTGGCGTGCGAACCGCCTGCACCGCCGCTTGCAACCTCGCCAGCCGCGCGCACGCCACGCATCCAGACCAGCACATCCTGATATTGCCCGGGATGGCGTCCATGCATCCAGGCCAGGGCCACCAGGTCCGCATAGGCCTCTTCGCGGCGCGTCTCGCGCAGTTCCTGCGCCAGCGGGGTCAACTTGCCCTGCTGCATGCTGCGCGGCTCGACAAAGCCGCGTGGCAAGGCATGCCAGTCGCCCTGCGCATAGCGCCGGCAGTGGCCGATCTCATGCGCCGTCATCGCTTCCATCATCAGGCCGTGGCGCGTGGGTGGCACGCCCTGCAAGATACTGTCCGCCTGCGCATTGCCGCGCAAGGACAGCACCAGCTTGCAGCGCCCTGCAGCGTAGCCCAGCGCCAGCGGCACGGCGCCGGGCGCCTCCTGCGGCTGCACGATGATATCGATGGGCAAGCCCTGCGTGCGTGCATACTCGATGACGGGCTGGCCCGCCAGCAGCCAGCGGGTTTCCAGATCGGTGAGCTGGGCGGCGGCCACGGCGGGCAAGGCAAGGGACACACTCAACAGCGAGAACAATTTCAACATGGGATCAACAGGAGGAATGGAGGATTTACCACTGCAGAGTAAGCGGTGAAAATATTTCCACAAGGAAAAACTGGCAACTTTTCATAAAAAAGACGAAAAAAAACCGACGCAGAATGCGCCGGCTTTCCAGGCTGATAATAGTCAGGGTCAGCTTATTTCTTCGCCGCCTGGTCCAGCGCGCGGGCCGTGACGAATTCCGGGCGGATATCGTTCGGTACGGCCTTCATCTTGTCGAGCGCCACTTGCACTTCAGGGCGGATGACCACGTATTTCGTCATCAGGCCTTTCGCGCGCGCATAGTCGCCCGTCGCCTCGATGGTCAGAAATTCACGGTCCAGGTCGATCACGGCTTGTTTGATCTTGGCAAAATCGACGCCGAACTTGCCATCGCCCAAGGACACAAAACCGCCCTTGTCGAGGATGTAATTGATCTGGATGGCCATGCCGCGCGCGTGCGAATCCGTCAAACCGAAATGCAGGGTGCGGAAACCGGAGGCGAGGAAAGTGTTGTACAGCTTGCGCTCGGCCACGTCGCCCTGGCCCAGGGTATCGTTCAGTTGCCCCTTGTCCATCATGTAGCGCAGCGCGAACAATCCCGTGATGTCGGCCTTCGCTTCTTCGATGGTCGAGTAGGCTTCCTTCAAGTCCTGGCGCGGCGTCGAAGGCTTGCCGTCGACAACAGTCGCATGCGGGCCCAGGCCGTGCATGATTTCATGCGCGAGGATGTGCGTGAAGAAAGAATTGAAATCGACGTCCTGCTGCGCTTCGGGCGTGAGCACCAGTTTCGAGATCGGCGTCAGGGTGGCCTTGAACTTGGCTTCCTGCACATTCTTCAGCATGACGCGCTTGGAGCCGCGCGCGCTGATGATGCGCTCATCGTTCGGCAAGTTGTAGGCAGCCGTCTGCACGGCCATGTTGCCGTCGCCGGCGCCATACACCTGATTCACCACCACCATCGGCGCCAGCGCGCCCACTTTCGGGTTGCGGTACCGGGCGTCCAGCGGCAGGTTGTCTTCCAGCTCCTGCATGTGCCTGGCGAAGAAGTTCAGCTTTTGCGTTTCCGCCTGGTCACGGATATTGACATACGCTTCGAACGCGGCCTTGTAGCCGAACAGCTCGTCGTTATACGTCTCGTACGGGCCGATGGTGATGTCGACGGGCGAATCGAGGTCCATCCAGGCGAAGTCGGACGGCAAATAATCGTTGTCGAGGAAAGCCTTGGCGCGCAGGGTCAAAAATTTCTTCAGCGACGCGTTATCCGTGGCGGCGGCAGCTTCATCCAGAAGCTTGGCCAACTGCTTGAGTTCCACCTTGTATTCGTCCGAATACTTGACGGTCTGGTACTTGCCATCCTTGCCGGCGCGAATCGTCGTGAAGAACCATTGCGCCTGCTGCTTGTCCTCTGGCGACAAACCATTCATCCACGTTTCCAGGCTGGCCTTGGTGGCGCCCTGCGGATAGAAATTGCCCGCTTCCGGCTTGTGCGCGGGAATGGCGATACCGGCATAGCTGGCCGGCATGAACGAGGCGTGCGCGTCGAGCACCGACCATGGTCCCTTGTTGATCCAGAAATAATTCAAACGGGCCAGGCCCAGCTTGGATTTGTCCTTCTTCAATGCGGCCCACAGCGCTTCGTTGCCGGACCAGCGCTGGCGCAATTGCAGCACGTCGACCAGCTTGGCCGCCTCGACCAGCTTGGCGATGGCCTGGCGGTCACCCGCGGACAGGTGCGTGACATCGGCAGTCAGCGCGACGGGCGCATAGCGGGCGCTCATGGCCGTCAGTTGCTGGGCAGTGGCCGGGGTAACCGGCGTTGCGGCACAGGCACTGCCGACGGCGGCGGCCATCAGCAGGGGAATCAGGATGTTTTTCATGGGGCCTCGGTGTATGGTTCACAGCAAGAAAGCGCCCCGCGCTGTTACGGCGCGTCCGCTTCCTTGTTCAGCCTGCGATTGTCCCACCTGCCCCCATGGCATGGCAAGCGGCTTACCAGACCTTGTACACCTGCCCCGTCTGCGCCCCTTCCACGCTGCGGCTGTAGGCCAGCGCTACGCGGCTGGCGGCGGCCGGCTCGAAGCCGTAGAAGAAGGGGCCATACGCTTCCAGCGATTCTTCCAGCACGGTGGGGCTGACGACATTGATGCGCACGCCGCGCGCCAGTTCGATGGCGGCGCCCCTGACAAAACCTTCCACGGCCGCATTCGTCATGCTGGCGGCCGCGCCGAAGCGGATCGGCTGCTCGGCCACGATGCCGCTGGTCAAGGTAATCGAACCGCCGTCGTTCAGGTATTCCTGCGCCACCAGCGCCACGTTGACCTGGCCCATCAGCTTGCTGTCCAGGCCCAGCTGGAACTGCTCGGGGGTGAATTCGGCCAGGGGGCCGAAATGCAGTTTGCCCGCCGTGACGACGACGGCGTCGACCTTGCCGATGCGCTTGAACAGGGCGCGCACTTGCGCGATGTCGCCCATGTCGGCCTGGTGCGTGCCCGTGCGGCTACCCACTTCGATGATTTCATGGCGTTGCGCCAGTTGCGCGGTGACGGCCTTGCCGATGGTGCCGCTGGCGCCGATGATGACGATTTTCATGTTGTTTCCTTGTGTGGATTGAACGATGGAGCCAGTATGCGCCGCTTACAAAAAGGAATAAATACGCTAGAATTTACAAGATTACCAACCTACAGTTTGGAATCAGGGCAGCATGGATAAATTGCGCAGCATGGAGATTTTTGTCGCCGTCGTCGATGCGGGCAGTTTCACGGCCGCCGCCGAGGCGTTCCAGATATCGCCCGTGATGGTGGGCAAGCACATCAAATACCTGGAAGAGCGGCTGGGTGCGCGGCTGCTGGCGCGCACGACGCGGCGGCAAAACCTGACGGAAATCGGCCAGCAATACGTGGAACAGTGCCGCCAGATCCTGGCCAGCATCCATGCGGCCGAACGGGGTGCGGAAGCCATGCGCACGGCGCCGCGCGGCAAGCTGAAGATCACGGCGCCCGTGTCCTTCGGCAGCGAGTGCATCGCGCCGCTGATGGCCGACTACCTCAATGCGTATCCGGAAGTGAGCCTGGAATTGAACCTGAACGACAGGATGGTGGACCTGGTGGAAGAAGGATTCGATGCGGCCATCCGCATCGGCAAGCTGGAAGATTCCGCCATGGTGGCGCGCGTGCTGCGGCCGTATGCGATGGTGATCTGCGCCGCGCCCGCCTACCTGGCAAGACACGGCACGCCGCGCACGCCGGCCGACCTGGCGCGCCACGAATGCCTGGACTTCATGCAGTGGACGCGCCACGTGCGCTGGCGCCTGGCCAGGAGTGGCGACGACGACGGCAGCCCCGTGCGCGAGAGCCGCTTCCGCTCGAACAATGGGCAGGCGCTGCGCGTGGCGGCCCTGCACGGCTTCGGCATCGTCATGCAGGCGGAAATCCTGATGGCTGGCGATATCGCCGCCGGCAGACTGGTGCCGCTGCTGGCCGACTACGTGCCGGCGCCGCGCCCCATGCACCTCGTGTATGCGCGCGACCGCCAGCCCACACCCAAGCTGACGACCTTCATCGATTTTCTGCTGGAACGCTACGGGCCGGCGGCGACACCGCCACCGGCCACGCTCACGTAATCGTCGTGCCTAGTTCACCTTCGCTGCGGGCGCGGACGCCAGCCTGGCCAGCTCGCCTTCCGGCTGCCAGCCGGCGCCCAAGGAGCGCGCCACGGCAACGGTGGCCAGCAAGCGCTGGGTCTTGATCTGCGCGGCGGCGCGGTCCGCGGCCAGTGAGCTGCGCTGCGCATCCGTCACATCGAGGTAGGTCGAGATGCCGCGCTCGTAGCGCGTGCGCGCCACCAGGTAGGCGCGCGCCGCCGCTGCCTGCGACAGGGCTTGCGCATCGCCCTGCAACTGGCGCTGCTCCACGTCGGACAGCGCATCTTCCACTTCGCGCAAGGCCGTCAGCAGCTTCGTTTCATGGTTCGCCACGGCTTCCGCATAGCGCGCCTTGGACAGGTCCAGGTTGGCCTGGTTGCGGCCGCCGTCGAAGATCGGCAGGGACAGGGCCAGCGGGCCAAAGCTGAACTGGCGCGAACCGCCCTGCGCCAGGTCGCGCAGTTTTTCCGACGCGTAGCCGAAATTGCCCGTCAATTGCAGCGTCGGATAAAACGCGCCTTCGGCCACGCCCACTTGCGCGTTCGCCGCGCGCAGGCCCGCCACGCTGGAAACGAGGTCCGGGCGGTGCGACAGCAGGCTGGCCGGCAGACCGACAGGGATACCTGGCGGCAGCGGCAAGGCCGAGGGATCAGCGGCCACCGGCAATTGCAGCGCCGACGGCGGCTTGCCCGTCAGGGTGGCCAGGCTGTTTTCCAGCTGGTTGCGCTGGCGCTTGACTTCATGCAGGTCGGCCTGCGCGTTCGACAGTTCGACTTTCGCACGCGCCAGGTCCAGCTCATTCGTCAAGCCCGCATTGAAGCGCGCCTCGACCAGCTGGGCCGACTCGCGGCGCGTGTCCAAAGCCCCATTCAGAATCGCCATTTCCACATCGAGGCCGCGCAGCTGCCAGTAATTGCTGGCCACTTGCGACGACAGCATCAGCAGCACGCCGTCGCGGTCGGCCTGCGCCGCCAGCGCCTGCGAGTCAGCCGCTTCGACCATGCGTTTGACACGCCCCAGCAAGTCGACTTCATACGACAGCGAGCCACCCACGGAAAAATTATTGCCGCTGATGGAACGGTTGCCCAGGGCCAGGCCCTGCGAAGTGTTGGCCGAGGTGCGCGAGTTCGAGATGCCCGTGCTGACGTTCACGCTCGGGCCCTGATTGGCACGCGCCGTACCGCTTTGCGCCAGCGCCTGCAGCAGGCGCTCGCCGGCCGCCTTGACGCTCGGATTGTCGCGCAGCGCGCTCTGTTCCAGGCGGTCCAGGGTGGCGTCGCCGTAGATGCGCCACCACTCTTTGGGTAGCTGGGCGGCGTCGGCCGCGGCTGCGCCATGGCGGAAGGTGTCGGCGCCGGCTACATTCGCCGGGGCGGTGAAATCCTGGCCCACGGTGCCGCAGGCGGACAGCGCCACGGTGAGGGAAGCGGCCAGCGCGATTTTCGTCAATACTGTTTGCATGATGTATACCTTCTTGTTCTTGAGGTGCTGCACGTGCGGACTGTGGGCGGTCAATGACCGCCGCCACCGCCACCAGGGGCTTTGAGTTTGTCGGCCAGCCACAGGGGCACGATGCAGGCCAGCAGGATGGCGCCGACGAGGAAAAAGCCGTCGTTGTAGGCCATCACGTAGGCCTCGCGGCGCACGATGCCGTCGATCGCCTGCAAGGCCTGGTTGCCGGCCGTGACGGCATCATAGCCCTTGGCCATGAACGAGGACGTCAGCTGGTCGATGCGCAGCTGCGTGGCGCTGGAATACGCATTGATCGCTTCGCCCAGGCGCTGCGAGTGGAAATGCTCGCGCGTGCTCAGGGCCGTGGCCAGCAAGGCGATGCCGATCGAGCCACCGAGGTTGCGCGTCATGTTGAACAGGCTCGACGCGGACGCCATGTCTTTCGGCGCGATGCCCTTCATGGCGAAGTTCGACAGGGTCAGCATGACGAAGGGTTGGCCCAGCGCGCGCACCACCTGCGACCACAGCAGCTGGTCGTAGCCGGTGGATGCGTCCATATAGGCATTCATCATGCACGAGCCGCCGAACAGCAAGAGGCCGATCGAACACAGGATGCGGTTGTCCACCACGGACGACAGCTTGGCGACGAAGGGCATGATGAACAGCTGCGGCAAGCCCACCCACATGATGACTTCACCGATCTGCATCGGCGAATAGCCGGCGATCTGGCCCAGGAACAGGGGCAGCAAGAAGGCCGAGCCGTACAGGCCCATGCCCGTCACGGCCGACAGCACGGTGGCCACCAAAAAGTTGCGCTGGCCGTACAAGGCCAGGTTGACGAACGGCTCGGCGCGCGTGGCGCTGGTGACGACCCAGCCCAGGATGCCCGTCAGGGCCAGCGCGGCAAAGGCGATGATGAAACCCGAGTCGAACCAATCTTTCGAGTTGCCCTCTTCCAGGAAGATGGTCAGGCAACCGAGGCCCAGGGCCATGAAGAAGATGCCCAGCCAGTCGGCTTTCCAGAACAATTTGAGCTGCATCGGCTCCTTGTCCAGGCCATAGATCATGCCGGCGATCAGGAGCACGCCCGGCACCCAGTTGATGTAGAAGATCGAAGGCCAGCCATACAGCTCACTCAGATACCCGCCCAGGGTCGGGCCCATGGCCGGCGCCAGGGTGGCCGTCAGGCCGAAGATGGCCATGCCGACGGCACGCTTGGAAGCGGGCAGCTTGAGCATCACCAGCGTGAACGCCATCGGGATCAGTGCGCCGCCCGTGAACCCTTGCAGCATGCGGAAGACGATCATGCTTTCCAGGTTCCAGGCCGCCCCGCACAGGGTCGAGAACAGCAGGAAGAAGGCGGTGGTGCCGATCATGTAGGCACGCAAACCGAACACGCGCGCCAGCAGCGCGGTGAGCGGGATGACGATAATTTCCGCCACCAGGTAGGCCGTGGAAATCCACGAACCCTCTTCCTGGGTGGCCGACAGCGAGCCAAGGATATCCTTGAGCGAAGAGTTGGTGATCTGGATGTCGAGCACCGCCATGAAGGCGCCCAGCATGCCGGCGGCGACCGCCAGCCAGGTGCGCCCGGAGACTTTCTCGTCGATCACGGGAAACGCTGGCGGCTTCGCCAGCGTGGTGGAGGGGCTGCTCATGGAAGCTTAGCGGGTGGTGGTTTGGGCGGCGGGAGCGGGAGCGGAAACAGCGGCGTGGCGCGCGGCCGGCTCCTGGGCTGCATTAGGCTGATTCACTTCCACTTCGGCGATCACCGACATGCCCGGCACCAGGCGGCCATTCATGGCCTTGATGTCTTGCGGCTGGAAGACGATTTTCACGGGCACGCGCTGGACGATCTTGGTGAAGTTGCCGGTGGCGTTATCGGCCGGCAGCAGCGCGAATTGCGCGCCCGAGGCAGGCGCGAAGCTGTCGACCGTGCCCACCAGTTTCTTGCCCGGCATGGCGTCGATCGTAACGTGCACGCTCTGGCCGCGGTGCAGATCGGCCAATTGGGTTTCCTTGAAGTTGGCGGTAACCCAGACGTTGTCTTGCACGATGGCCGTCAATTGCTGGCCAGGCTGCACGCGCATGCCCGTTTCCACGTTGCGCTTGCCGATACGGCCGGCGACGGGGGCCAGGATGCGGTTGTATTGCAGCTGCTGCTGCGCGTCTTTCAATTGCACGCGCAGCACGGCCACTTGTGCCTTGGCCACGTCGCGCGCAGCTTGCGCCGCACCGATCTGCGCCTTGGCGGCCGAGGCGCTGTCGCGGCGCGCGGCCAGGTCGGCCACGGCGCTCGAACGGGCCGCGTTGGCGCCGTCGAGTTCCGCTTTCGAGACGGCTTTCATCTGGCTCGTATACAGCTGGCCATAGCGCTCCGCATCCTGTTTTGCGCGCAGCAGTTGCGCATCGGCTTGCGCCACTTGCGCCTGGGCGGCGCTCGCTTGCGCCTGCACTTGGGCGATCTGCGCGTCCGCTTGCAGCACTTGCTGCTCGGCGCTGGCGATCTGCGCGGCGATCTGCTCGGTTTTCACGCGCTGGTCGAACGGGTCGAGTTCAGCGATCACGTCGCCCTCTTTCACCATTTGATTGTCGTCGATGAAAACCTTGGTGACGACGCCGGAAATGCGCGCCGACACGGGGTGCACGTGGCCGGCCACATAGGCGTTTTCTGTTTCCACGAAATAGTGGCTGCGGTACCACATGCGGGCGCCAGCGCCCAGGGCAACCAGGACGATCAGGCCGGCGATGATTTTCACGCGATTGTTAGGTGGTGCGGAGCTGGCGGCAGCGGCGGGTGCGGAAGGTGCGGAAGGTGCGGCAGGGGCCGCGGGTGGGACGGCACTCAGCACCTTGTGCTCAGCTTGGCCTGGCTGGTTGGACATACTCGCTCCGAAAATGAAATGATATAGGTTCATTATTGGGCAAAGAAAAGCCAAAGTCAAGAAATGAAACGATTGCATTTCATTTTAATTTGCACTACAGTGTGAGCCATCACTAACCTCCCAACTTATAAAGAGACCCAGACCATGTCCGATCCCGGCCTCAGCGATACCTTGCCTACCACGACAGAATCCGACGCCGCCCAGGAGCTTTCCTGCTGCGGCAAGCCAGCCGGCCGCCCGCGCGCGGCCGACATGGAAGCGCGCATGGAAAACCTGCTGCACACGGCCGGCTGCCTGTTTCTGGAAAAAGGGTATGGGAAGGTGAGTCTGGAAATGATCGCCCGCGAAGCCCATGTGGCCGTGCGCACGATTTATGTGAAGTTTGGCGGCAAGGCTGGCTTGTTCAATGCCGTGGTGGAATTGCGCCGCGCCGCCTACTTCTCGACCATGCCGGCACTGGAAACGGATATGCGGCCCCTGCCCACCATCCTGGGCGAGTTCGGCCTGCTGTTCGTGCAGCTCGT
This sequence comes from Janthinobacterium sp. 64, assembly GCF_002813325.1. NCBI lineage: Bacteria > Pseudomonadati > Pseudomonadota > Betaproteobacteria > Burkholderiales > Oxalobacteraceae > Janthinobacterium > Janthinobacterium sp. 64. The sequence continues at coordinate 2,574,712 of NZ_PHUG01000001.1, forward strand.
CACCATGCCGGCGGCGATCCGCCTCAATCGCATGGTGGTGGCCGAAGCGGCCACGCATCCGGAACTGGCGGAAACGTTTTACAAAGTGGGACCGGGACAGACGCGCGAGATGCTGACCAAATTTTTCAGCCGTCCCGACATCGCACCGCTGTTTCGCGCGGAGCTGACGCCCTCCATCCTGGCGCTGCACCTGCTCAATTGCCTGCTGGGCGACCAGATGTCGCGCCTGCTGTTTCCGCCACAAGCGCAACCGGACGTGGCGCAATTGCGCGCCAAGGTGGCGGTCAGTCTCAACCTGTTCCTGCGCGGCACCTTGCACCAGCCGCTGGCGGACTGACGCGCGAAGGCTGGCTGCGAACGTCAGCCAGGGCGGCTGCAGTCTTGCGGCAGCGCCACGTCGGCAGATGCCTCATTCAAGCCCAGCGCACGCAGGAAAGGCTGGACCGCTGACGTGGCATCCAAGCCAAGTGAAGACTCACTTCCATCATGCCGTTCCGGGCCATAGCGCATCAGGTCGAACGAGGTTTCAAAGCGCTGCGCCAGAAAATAGGTGCGGAAATAATCGAAGGAAAACGCCACCTGTCCATCGGTCCGCAGCAGCAAGCCCTGTGCATACAGCGGCGCCAGCCAGTCCCCGGCCGCCATGCTCCAGCCCTTCACAGCGCAATAGTCGCTGGCAAAACGCTGCAGTTCCGCTTCGCCGAGGAAGACGGTCTTGGCTTCGAACATCACGAATGCCAGTTCGATCAGGAATTCACGCGCATCGGCAGCCATGCCGGCGCCCTCATGCAGCTGCCCGCCCGCATGACCCAGCAAGCCATCGAGATAAGCGCGCTCGCCTGCCAGCTGCGGCAACAAGGTGGCAAACACGTACTCGGCATCCACCTGCCCCGTTTCCTGTCCATTCGGCGTGTACAGTACCGACAGGGCGAAGTGCTTGCTCACGTCGTCGAACTCGCGCAGCGACACCGTCCACTGCGTGCCTGCCGCGCCGCCATCGGCCGCAGCCTCGCTTGTACCGAACTCGAGCACGGAAAACGCCGCCATCTGGCCATGCGCACCGTACAGGCTGCCGGGATTGCTCTTGAACAGGATGCCCAGCGACTTCATCAGTGAACTGGCATCGCCCGTATGCTGGTGGCCGTGGAACACGGCGTGGATATTCTTGTACTGCGCGCGCTGCTCGGCACTGGCGTGCTCATCGGCGGAGAAAAAACTGAAGCCCGCATTGCCCAGCGCCGCCGCGGCAACGCCCTGCGCGCGGCTGCCCGGCACCAGGTAGTAACGCGCACCGGGCAAGCTGGCCGCCTGCAGCAGGGGCCGCAGGAAGTATTCGTAGACATACACGGGCGTCGTGCCGGCACAGGCGTCGGGCGCCACCAGCTGGCCCGTGAAGAAAATCGCATCGATCTGCTTGCCCGCCGCCAGGATAGCGGCCACATCCTGATACAAGGCATGCAGCATCACGGCTTGCTCTTGCTCGTCAGCCCGGCGCAAGCGGACGTCGGCGATATGAAGGGCGGTAAATTTTTTCATCGTTGCAAAATTCTCTCAATACAGCGGAATTTGACCGAACCCCACGCTGGCAACATTCCTGGAAAAATCACACGCTTCCGTTGAAGCAAAAGCAAAACATGGTGACAGACCTCCATTCTGCCACTTTTTCCACACGGCAATACTCACCAATTTTCACAAGACGCCGCCGCGCCACGTTTTACTATGCCGCAGGTCAATGGAAATAAAAAAACCGGGAACATGTCCCGGTTTCTTGTACTGAAAGTTAACTCTTTATCAGCGCTTGCGCGGCGGCGGCAAGTCCGTGCACACGCCTTCGTACACTTCGGCGGCCATACCGATCGACTCGCCCAGGGTCGGGTGCGGGTGGATGGTCTTGCCGATGTCGGTGCCGTCGCAGCCCATTTCGATGGCCAGGGCGATTTCACCGATCATGTCGCCCGCATGCGTGCCGACGATGGTGCCGCCGATGATGCGGTGCGTTTCCGCATCGAACAGCAGCTTGGTGAAGCCCTCGGCGCGGCCGTTGGCAACGGCGCGGCCCGAAGCTGCCCACGGGAAGTGGCCCTTCTCGACCTTGATGCCCTTGGCTTTCGCTTCGTCTTCCGTGATGCCGGCCCATGCCACTTCCGGATCCGTGTAGGCGACCGATGGGATCACCTTGACGTCGAAGTGCGACTTCTGGCCGGAAGCGGCTTCCGCTGCCACGTGGGCTTCATGCACGGCCTTGTGCGCCAGCATCGGCTGGCCCACCAAATCGCCGATGGCGAAGATGTTCGGCACGTTGGTGCGCATCTGGCTGTCGACGTTGATGAATCCGCGGTCCGTCACCTGCACGCCGGCCTTGTCGGCGGCCAGCTTCTTGCCGTTCGGGCTGCGGCCCACGGCCACCAATACCAGATCATAGATCTGTGGCGCTGGCGCCGTGGCACCCGCTTCGGCCGCTTCGAACGTGACCTTGATGCCTTCCGGCAGCGCTTCCACCGCGACCGTCTTGGTCTTGGTCATGATGTTGTCGAAGCGCTTCTCGTTGAACTTCTGCCACACCTTGACGGCGTCGCGGTCCGCGCCCTGCATCAGGCCATCCATCATTTCGACCACGTCGATGCGCGCACCGAAGGTCGAATAAACAGTCGCCATTTCCAGGCCGATGATGCCGCCGCCGATGACCAGCATGCGTTTCGGGATCTGGCGCAATTCCAGCGCGCCCGTCGAATCGACGATGCGCGGGTCTTCCGGCACGAAGGGCAGTTTTACCACGGACGAACCGGCCGCGATGATCGCTTGCTTGAACTGCACGACTTTTTTCGAGCCGTCGCCTGCCGTCACTTCGATGTGGTTCGCTGAGAGGAACTGGCCCACGCCCGTCACCACTTGCGTCTTGCGCGCCTTGGCCATGCCGGCCAGACCGCCCGTCATGTTCTTGATCACGCCTTCCTTGTACGCGCGTACCTGGTCGATGTCGATGGTCGGCTTGGCAAACGTCACGCCCGTGTTGGACATGTGCGACGTTTCATCGATCACGGAAGCGACGTGCAGCAGCGCCTTCGACGGGATGCAGCCCACGTTCAGGCACACGCCGCCCAGGGTGGCGTAGCGTTCGACGATGACCGTCGACATGCCCAGGTCGGCCGCGCGGAACGCCGCCGAATAGCCGCCAGGACCGCCGCCCAGCACCATCATGTCGACGTCGATGTCGACCTGGCCGCTGTAATTGCCGGCCGGGATGGCGGCAACAGGAGCTGCAGCAGCTGCCGGAGCGGCTGCAGCAGGCGCAGGAGCGGCTACTGGGGCAGCTGCGCCTTCAGCCGCTTCCACCACCAGCAGCGCACTGCCTTCGGCAATCTTGTCGCCGACCTTGACTTTGACTTCCTTGACGATGCCGGCGTGGGTCGACGGAATCTCCATGCTGGCCTTGTCCGATTCGACCGTGATCAGGGACTGGTCCACCTTGATGGTGTCGCCGACCTTGACCATCAGTTCGATGACTTCGACTTCCTTGAAGTCGCCGATATTCGGTACTTTTACCTCTACTGTGCTCATGAATCGCTCCTTACAGCAGAATTTTGCGCATGTCGGCCAGGACTTCGCCGAGGTACACGGAGAATCGCGCGCCCATCGCGCCATCGACCACGCGGTGGTCGTACGACAGCGAGGTACCCATCATCAAACGTGGCTGGAAGGCCTTGCCATCCCATACCGGCTTGATCGAGGCTTTCGACAGACCCAGGATGGCCACTTCCGGCGCATTGACGATAGGCGTGAAGTGCGTGCCGCCGATGCCGCCCAGGGACGAAATCGTGAAGCTCGCGCCCTGCATGTCGGCAGGTTTCAGCTTGCCTTCGCGCGCCTGCAAGGACAGTTCCGTCATTTCGCGGGCGATCTGCGACACCGACTTCTGGTCCGCGCCCTTGATCACCGGGACCACCAGGCCGTTCGGCGTGTCGGCCGCGAAGCCGATGTTGTAGTACTGCTTGAGGATCAGGTTCTCGCCCTTGGCGTCGAGCGACGCGTTAAACGCGGGGAATTTCTTCAGCGCGGCGACGGACGCCTTGATCACAAAGGCGAGCATGGTCAGCTTGGCCGCATCCTTGTTCTTCGCATTGGCCGCGTTGGTGTCGACGCGGAACGCTTCGAGGTCCGTCACGTCCGCTTCGTCGAACTGCGTGACGTGCGGGATCATGACCCAGTTGCGGTGCAAATTCGGACCCGAGATTTTCTTGATGCGCGACAGCGGCAGCAATTCGGTCGTGCCGAATTTGCTGAAGTCCAGCGACGGCCATGGCAGCAGATCCAGGCCCACGCCCGAACCAGCTTTGGCGACCGGCGCCGCATTGGCAGCACCTGGCGCGGCAACCGCGCCCGACATCACGCCCTTGACGAAGTTCTGCACGTCTTCCTGGGTGATGCGGCCCTTCGGACCGGAACCGCCCACGCTGGCCAGATCCACGCCCAGTTCGCGCGCGAACTTGCGGATCGATGGCGACGCGTGCGCCAGCTTGCCATTGACCGCAGGCGCGGCGGCAGGAGCAGGGGCTGGTGCAGCAGCGGCGACCGGCGCCGAAGCGACGGCGGCGGCTGGTGCGGCGGCGGCTTGCGCTGGCGCAGCAGCGGCTGCAGGAGCAGCAGCAGCGCCAGCGGTCGTTTCCACCACCAGTACCAGACTACCCTTGGCAACCTTGTCGCCGACCTTGACTTTCAATTCCTTGACGATACCGGCATGGCTCGATGGGATTTCCATGCTGGCCTTGTCCGATTCGACCGTCAGCAGCGACTGGTCGACCTTGATGCTGTCGCCGACCTTGACCATCAGTTCGATGACTTCGACTTCCTTGAAGTCGCCGATATCGGGCACGGTCACTTCGACCAGGGCCGGCGCGCCGGAAGGGGCGGCAGGTGCTGGCGCGGCGGCAGGAGCGGCTTCAGCGGCAGGTGCTGCGGCCGGGGCTGCAGCCGCTGGCGCAGGAGCCGAGGCGTCGTCCGCCACTTCCAGCAGCAGGACCAGCGAACCTTCGGCAATCTTGTCGCCCACGTTGACTTTCAATTCCTTGACGACACCGGCGTGGCTCGATGGAATTTCCATGCTGGCCTTGTCCGATTCGACCGTGATCAGGGACTGGTCGACCTTGACCGTATCGCCTGGCTTGACCATCAGTTCAATGATCTCGACTTCCTTGAAATCGCCGATATCCGGGACTTTGACTTCCACAATGCTCATAGCTTGCTCCGTTATTTTATTTGTCAGATGGACCCGCACACACGCCAGGGCGGCACTTTCGCACCGCCCTGGCATCATCGGGTCCGCACAACGATTACTGGGTCACCGGATTCGGTTTGTTCGCGTCGATGCCGTACTTGGCGATCGCCTGCTCCACCACCGACACGTCGATCTTGCCTTCGTCAGCCAGCGATTTCAACGCGGCCACGGTGACATAATAACGGTTCACTTCGAAGAACTCGCGCAGCTTGGCGCGGCTGTCCGAGCGGCCAAAGCCATCGGTACCCAGCACTTTATAAGTGCGGCCCTTCGGCATGAAGGCGCGGATCTGTTCTGCAAACGCGCGCATGTAGTCGGTCGTGGCGACGATCGGGCCGTCCGTATCCTGCATCAGCGACGTCACGTAAGGCACGCGCTGCTGTTTCGACGGGTTGACCATGTTCCAGCGTTCCGCATCCTGGCCATCGCGCGCCACCAGGGTCAGCGACGGCGCCGACCACACGTCCGCAGCCACGCCCCAGTCGTTCTGCAACAGTTCGGCGGCGAAGATCGATTCGCGCAGGATGGTGCCGCAACCGATCAGCTGCACGCGCAGCTTGGCGTCCGCCGGGCCTTCCTGCAGTTTGTACATGCCTTTCAGGATGCCTTCTTCCTGGCCTGGCTTGATGCCTGGCTGAGCGTAGTTCTCGTTCATGATCGTGATGTAGTAAAACACATCTTCCTGGTTGGCGATCATGCGGCGCAGGCCGTCCTGGATGATGACGGCGACTTCATGGCTGAAGGTCGGATCGTACGGCATGCAGGTCGGGATGGTCGCGGCGAAGATATGGCTGTGGCCATCTTCGTGCTGCAAGCCTTCGCCGTTCAGGGTCGTACGGCCAGCCGTGCCGCCCATCAGGAAGCCACGGGCGCGCATGTCGGCCGAAGCCCACACCTGGTCGCCGATGCGCTGGAAGCCGAACATCGAATAGAAGGTGTAGAACGGGATCATGATGCGGTCGTTGGTCGAGTACGACGTCGCCGCGGCGATCCACGAGCTCATGCCACCCGCTTCGTTGATGCCCTCTTGCAGGATCTGGCCGGCCTTGTCTTCGCGGTAGTACATGACCTGGTCTTTGTCGACCGGCTCGTACAACTGGCCTTTCGGGTTGTAGATGCCGATCTGGCGGAACAGGCCTTCCATGCCGAAGGTACGCGATTCATCGACCAGGATAGGCACGACGCGCTGGCCCAGGTTCGGGTCTTTCAGCAGGGTCGAAATGACGCGCACGAACGCTTGCGTGGTCGAGATTTCACGGCCTTCAGGCGTCGCTTCCAGCACGTTCTTGAACGCGTCCAGGCCAGGCACGGGCAGGGTTTCTTCCGACTTCTGGCGGCGCTGCGGCAGGTAGCCACCCAGGGCCTTGCGGCGCTCGTGCAGGTAGACCATTTCCGGCGCGTCGTCGGCTGGCTTGAAGAACGGGATGTCGGCCAGCTTGTCGTCAGGGATAGGCAGCGAGAAGCGGTCGCGCATTTCGCGGATGGCTTCGTCGTCCAGTTTTTTCGTCTGGTGCGCCGTGTTGCGCGCTTCGCCCGACTTGCCCATGCCGTAGCCCTTGATGGTTTTCACCAGCAGGACGGTCGGCTGGCCCTTGTGTTCCTGGGCGATCTTGAAGGCCGCGTAGATCTTGTGCGGATCGTGGCCGCCACGGGTCAGGCGCCAGATGTCGTCGTCCGTCATGTTGGCAACCATTTCCAGCAGCTTCGGATGCTTGCCGAAGAAATGCTTGCGCACATAGGCGCCATCCTTGGCCTTGTAGTTCTGGTATTCGCCGTCGACGGTTTCCATCATCACGCGCTGCAGGATGCCTTCCTTGTCTTGCGCCAGCAGGGCGTCCCAGCCCGGACCCCAGATGACCTTGACGACGTTCCAGCCGGCGCCACGGAATTCGCCTTCCAATTCCTGGATGATCTTGGTGTTGCCGCGCACGGGGCCGTCCAGGCGCTGCAGGTTGCAGTTGACCACGATGACCAGGTTGTCGAGCATGTCGCGTGCGGCCAGGCCGATCGCGCCCAAGGACTCTGGCTCATCCATCTCGCCATCGCCGCAGAAGGCCCAGATCTTGCGGTTGTCGGTTTTCGCGATGCCGCGTGCGTGCAGGTACTTCAGGAAGCGCGCCTGGTAGATCGCCATGTGCGGGCCCAGGCCCATCGACACGGTCGGGAACTGCCAGAAGTCAGGCATCAGCTTCGGATGCGGGTACGAGGACAGGCCCTTGCCGTCGACTTCCTTGCGGAAGTTCAGCATTTGCTCTTCGCTCAAACGGCCTTCGAGGAAGGCGCGCGCGTAGACGCCGGGCGAGGAGTGGCCCTGGATGTACAGCAGGTCGCCGCCGTGGTCGGCCGTTGGCGCGTGCCAGAAGTGGTTGAAACCGATGCCCAGCATGTTCGCCAGCGAAGCGAACGAGGACAAGTGGCCACCCAGATCGCCGTCGGCGCGGTTGGCCTTGACGACCATGGCCATGGCGTTCCAGCGCATCCACGAGCGCAGGCGCTCTTCATATTCCAGGTTGCCGGGACAGTGTGCTTCTTGCTTGGTGGGGATGGTGTTGACGTAGGCGGTGGTGCTGGAGAACGGGATCTGGGCGCCGCGGCGGCGGGCCAGGTCAACCATGCGCTCCATCAGGTAATGCGCGCGTTCCGGACCTTCATTTTCCAGAACGGCTTCGAGCGCGTCCAGCCACTCCTTGGTTTCCTGCATATCCGGGTCGGTGCCGATCTGTGTCGTTACCTGGTTCAGTTGAGCTGACATCTGTTGAGTCTCCTTTGTGAACGCCCCACCCCGATTTTCCGGATCGCTGTCGGACGGTATTTCGCTGATTATTTACTATTAAGTCGGTTTAGTGTGGGGATTCTAACAGCGTATTTACTATTTTTCAAATTACGATATAGCGTTTCGTATTATGAAATTGCCCTATGAAATTTATGCTGCACTGCCGCAAATTCTGTCCGGAAATTAGCGTGATCAAAGTGCCAAAAACGAATGTACACCCCGGTCGCCCGCACAGGCATACCGGGCCAAGCGGGCCTGAAAAATGTCGAGGGCAAGGCGCGGCGACGCAGACAGTACGCCAGTACGGCAAGGAGCTGCAACGCCGCCATCGGCATTTTCTCAGGCCCGCGTCTCTGGCCCGCTTTTATGCCGGGCCAAGCGGGCCTGAAAAATGTCGAGGGCAAGGCGCGGCGACACAGACAGTACGCCAGTACGGCAAGGAGCTGCAACGCCGCCATCGGCATTTTCTCAGGCCCGCGTCTCTGGCCCGCTGTTGTTAAGCCTTGCGCTTTTAAACGCATGGCACTGCTTAACGTAAAGGCTAGGCGCCAAAACCGCCCCTTTGCACCGCCCGGCTTTATAATCTGTCTTTTCCCTCCCACACAGCCTCCTACCATGCCAGCACAACTGATCGACGGAATCGCCCTCTCCCAACAACTGCGCAGCGAGATCGCCACGCGCGCCGCCGCCCTCACGGCCAAGGGCACCCAGCCCGGCCTGGCCGTGATACTCGTCGGCGAAGATCCGGCCAGCCAGGTGTACGTCCGCAACAAGGTCAAGGCGTGCGGCGACGTGGGTTTCCATTCGGTGCTGGAAAAATATGAAGCGGACCTGTCCGAAGCGGACTTGCTGGCGCGCATCGCCAGCCTGAACGCGGACCCGGCCATCCACGGCATCCTCGTGCAAATGCCCTTGCCCAAGCACATCAACCCGCACAAGGTCATCGAAGCGATCGCCACGACGAAAGACGTGGATGGCTATTCCGTCCTGAGCGCCGGCGAACTGATGACGGGCTTGCCGGGCTTTCGCCCGTGCACGCCGTATGGCTGCATGAAACTGATCGAAAGCACGGGCGTGGACTTGCGCGGCAAGCACGCCGTCGTCATCGGCCGCAGCAACACGGTCGGCAAGCCGATGGCCCTGCTGCTCTTGCAAGCGAACGCTACCGTCACCATCTGCCATAGTGCGACCCCGGATCTGGGCCTGTACACGCGCCAGGCGGACGTGGTCGTGGCCGCCGTCGGCCGCCGCAACACGCTGACGGCCGACATGGTCAAGCCGGGCGCCATCGTCATCGACGTGGGCATGAACCGCGACGATGCAGGCAAGCTGTGCGGTGACGTGGATTTTGCTGGCGTGAAAGAAGTCGCGTCCCACATCACGCCAGTGCCAGGTGGCGTGGGTCCGATGACGATCACGATGCTGCTGATGAATACGGTAGAGGCCGCCGAGCGCATTTAAGAATCACCGGGGCGGCATGACCGTCCCTTTTAATATATGGAAGCGACGATGAACACCAATCCCCTGCTTGATTTCTCCGGCCTGCCACGCTTCGACGCGATCACGCACGAGCATGTCACGCCTGCCATCGATACCCTCTTGGCCCAGGCGCGCGCCACGGTGGCGCAGCTGGAAGCGCCCATGGAAGAAGTGAGCTGGGACAACTTCGTCGCGCCCCAGGACCAGATCGCCGAAACCCTGGGCCGCGCCTGGAGCATCGTCAACCACTTGAATAGCGTGGTCGATACGCCCGAGCTGCGCGCCGCCTACAATGCGAACCAGCCCAAGGTGACGGAATTCTGGACCGAGCTGGGCCAGAACGAAATTCTGTTCGGCAAATACAAGCAATTGCAGGCACGCGCCGATTTCGCCAGCCTGTCGCCGGCGCGCCGTCGCATCGTCGACAATGCCGTGCGCGACTTCCGCCTCGGTGGCGCCGAATTGCCAGAAGACAAGAAAGAGCGCTTTGGCGCCATCCAGGAAGAACACGCGGCCGTCTCGACGCGTTTTTCCGAAAACGTGCTCGACGCTACCAATGACTATAAATTGCTGGTCGAGAACGAGCTTGAGCTGGCCGGCCTGCCCGACGACGTGAAGGCCGCTGCGCGCGCCGCCGCCGAAAAAGCGGGCAAGCAAGGCTATGAATTCTCGCTGCACTTCCCGTCGTACTACCCGATCCTGCAATTTGCCGACAACCGCGCGCTGCGTGAAACCATCTACCGCGCCAACGCCACCAAGGCCTCGGACCAGGGCGACGTCTTCAGTAAAAAAGAGGACTGGGACAACACTCAAAACATCGTCACCTTGTTGCGACTGCGCAACGAAGAGGCGCAACTGCTCGGTTACGCCAATTTCGCCGAAGTGTCGCTCGTCCCGAAAATGGCCACCTCGCCCGCGCAAGTCATCGCTTTCCTGGAAGACCTGGCCAAGCGCGCGCGCCCGTTCGCCGAGAAGGATCTGGCAGAACTGAAACAATTCGCCCGCGAAGAACTGGGCATCGCCGAACTGCAGGCGTGGGACGTGCCCTATGCTTCCGAAAAGCTGCAGGAACGCCGCTATGCGTTCTCGGCCCAGGAAGTCAAACAGTATTTCCCTGAACACAAGGTGATCGACGGCTTGTTCCGCCAGATCCAGAACCTGTTCAACGTCGAAATCAAACCCGATACGGCGCCCGTCTGGCACCAGGACGTGCGTTTTTACCGCATCGAGCGCGATGGCAAGCTGGTGGGCCAGTTCTATCTGGACCTGTATGCGCGCGCGGGAAAAAGCGGCGGCGCGTGGATGGATGACGCGCGTGGCCGCCGCGCCGACGCGCAGCACGTGCAAACGCCGATCGCCTACCTGACCTGCAATTTCACGGAACCGGCCGTGGTAGCTGGCCAAGCCCAGCCTGCCCTGTTCACGCATGATGAAGTCATCACCCTGTTCCACGAATTCGGCCACGGCCTGCACCATATGTTGACCGTCGTCGACGAGCTGGGCGTGTCGGGCATTGCCGGCGTCGAATGGGATGCCGTGGAACTGCCATCGCAATTCATGGAAAACTTCTGCTGGGAATGGGAAGTGCTCGAACACATGACGGCGCATGCCGTCACGGGAGAGCCGCTGCCGCGCGCGCTGTACGACAAGATGCTGGCGGCCAAGAATTTCCAGTCCGGCTTGCAAACCCTGCGCCAGGTGGAGTTCTCCCTGCTCGACATGCATCTGCACTATGACTACGACGCCAGCACGGGCCAAAGCGTGCAGCAGCTGATCGACGGCGTACGCGCCCAGTTTTCGCTGCTCATCCCGCCCCCGTTCAACCGCTTCCAGAATGCCTTCGGGCATATCTTCGCTGGCGGCTACGCGGCTGGCTACTACAGCTACAAGTGGGCCGAGGTGCTGTCCGCCGATGCGTATGCAGCTTTCGAGGAAGCCAAGGCGCTGGGGCCGGCCGCCACCGCGCAAGCAGGCAAGCGCTACCTGCAAGAAATCCTGTCCGTCGGCGGCTCGCGCCCCGCGCTGGAATCGTTCACGGCCTTCCGCGGCCGCGAACCGTCGATCGACGCCCTGCTGCGCCACAGCGGCATGGCCGCCTGAAGGGTGATATGAGCAACACCATGAGCCGCGTCGATTTTCACAGCAACGTGCCGGACAAGCTGGCCTACGCCTGCCGCCTGGCACGCAAGGCGTATATGGCTGGCAACAAGGTCATCGTGCTGGTGCAAGACAGCGCCCAGCTCGACGCCTTGAACAGCGCCATGTGGACCATTTCCGCCACGGATTTCCTGCCGCACGTGCTGGCCGGCGACCCGCTGGCCGCGCAAACGCCGATCATCCTGACCGATGACGCGGCGGCCGAGCTGCCGCATCACGACATCCTCGTCAACCTGTCGCAGCTGCCACCCGCCAATTACGCGCAGTTCCAGCGCGTGTTCGAAATCGTTTCCATGGATGAGCAAGATGCGCAGGCAGGCCGCCAGCGCTTCCTGCACTACCGTCAGCACAACGTGCAGCCGACGCACTTCGTGGCAGGGAAGACATGAGCCAGCAGCCATTCGACCAGGGCATCCCCCTGCTGACGGAGGTGCTGCTGGGGCCGGAAGTGGCTGAGGTCGTCGCGCCAGTTGCGGCTCTGCCTGCCGTCGAGGAAGCGCCGGCGTTACCGCCAACGGTGGCGCAGCCCGACTGGGACGCCATCGAACAGCGGCTGACGCAGCGCATCCTGCACCAGGTGCAGGGCAAGATCGACCATCTGCTGGAAGAGCGCATTGCCCACGTCCTGCAAACGGCCCTGCAAAATGCCCTGATCGGCATGCGGGGAGCATTGCGCGCAGACTTGCAGCAGTCGCTGGAACAGATCGTGGCGCATGCGGTGAGCCATGAACTGGGGCATTTGCACCCACCCGCGCAAGCCTGAGCATGCTGCGCAATGTCGGGTTACGCGCTGTGCGCTAACCCGACCTACCCTATTCTCCCTCCCAACGCCATTCTTTGGTGCGCTCGCGCCTGCGAAACCGGTGCATCGCGCCTCACTTTGGTGATTGTTGCGACAAAATGCAAAAAGCCCCAAAAGCGGCTTTGCGCGGCCTGTTTTTTGTTGTACCTTTCTTCACACGTACCGCCATTCGAAGCGGTTTCACGAGACGCCGCCGTATCTTTATCCATTGGAGAATGTTTATGCTGCTCAAGACCAAAGTCCTTCCTCTCGCCCTCGCCCTTGCTTTTACCGGCCATGCGGGCGCGCAGGAAATCATCAAGATCGGCCACGTCGCCCCGGTCTCTGGCGCCAGCTCCCACCTGGGCAAGGATAACGAGAACGCGGCCAAGATGGCCATCGAGGACTTGAACGCCAAAGGCTTCAAGATCGACGGCAAAGCCGTGAAATTCGTGCTGGTGCCCGAAGATGACGCAGCCGATCCCAAGCAGGGCACGGCCGTGGCGCAAAAGCTGGTCGATGCCAAGGTCAACGGCGTCGTCGGCCACCTGAACTCGGGCACGACGATTCCCGCCTCGCGCATTTACTTCAATGCCGGCATTCCGCAGATTTCGCCGGCCGCCACCAACCCGACGTACACGCAGCAAAAATTCAACACGGCCTTCCGCGTGGTGGCCAATGACAATAAATTGGGCGGCACCCTGGGCGCATATGCCGTGGGCAAGCTGCAGGCGAAGAAAATCGCCGTCATCGATGACCGCACGGCCTACGGCCAGGGCGTGGCGGAACAGTTCGTCAAGGGCGCCAAGAAGGCGGCGCCTGGCGTGCAAATCGTCGGCAAGGAATTTACGAATGCCAACGCGACGGACTTCAATGCCATCCTAACCAGCATCAAGTCGAAAAATCCCGACCTGATCTTCTTTGGCGGCATGGATTCCGTGGGCGGCCCCATGCTGCGCCAGATGAAGGCGCTGGGCATCAAGGCCAAGTTCATGGGTGGCGATGGCCTGTGCACGGAACCGCTGGGCAAGCTGGCCGGCGACGCCGTGGGCGAAGACATGGTCACCTGCGCGGAAGCGGGCGGCGTGACGGGCACGCAGCAAAAAGGCATGGACGATTTCCGCGCCCGCTACAAGCAAAAATACAATATGGAAGTGCAGCTGTACGCGCCCTACGTCTACGATGCCGTGATGACCATGGCCACCGCCATGGCCGACGCCAAGTCGTCGAAGCCGTCCGTCTACCTGCCATTCCTGGCCAAGGTGCACTATCAGGGCGTGACGGGTCCAATCTCGTTCGATGCCAACGGCGACATCAAGGATGGCGCGCTGACGCTCTTCACGTACCGGGATGGCAAGAAGACCAAGATGGAAGTGGTCAAGTAAGCGGCTGCGTCGCCACGTAAGCCTGCAAGCCTTCGGCCAGCGCGTCGAAGGTGGCGCGGCAGCGCAGGCTGCCGCGCAAGTCTTCATGCATGGTGATCCAGGTTTCCATCGGTAGAGCAAACGCTTGCGGCAACACGCGCCGCAGGGCCGGATCGCGCGCCGCCAGCCCCGCCTGGCACACGCCGATGCCGGCGCCCGCCCGTATCAGGGCCAGTTGCGCCAGGTCGCTGTCGCTGCGCCAGGCAAAATTTTCCCGCGCAAAACCCCCAAAGGCGGCGCCCGCGTTGCGCACGAAGGGGCTCGCTTCGTCGTAGCCGATGACGGCATGCTGCGCCAGGTCGGCCAGTGCCAGCGGCGTGCCACGCCGCGCCAGGTAATCCGCATGCGCATGCAGGCCCAGTTCGATTTCGCCCACCTTGCGCGCCACCAGCTGCTCCTGGCGCGGCCGCAGCATGCGCACGGCGATGTCCGCCTCGCGGCGCAGCAAATCCTGCACCTTGTTGCTCAATACTAATTCAATGACCAGGTCCGGATGGCGTTCGCGCAAGCGGGCCAATATTGGCGGCAGCACTTCCACGCCCACCACCTCGCTGGCCGCGATGCGCACGACGCCGGCCACGCCCTGCCCCTGGCTGCTGGCGGCGCGCGCCATCAGCGCAGCAGTATGTTCCATGGTTTCCGCATGGGGCCGCAGCGCCAGCGCCACTTCCGTCGGCAGCAAACCCTGCTGGGAGCGCGTAAACAGGGTCGCGCACAGCGCCTGTTCTAGAGCGGCGATGTGCCGGCCGACGGTGGGCTGCGTGATGTCCAGCGCGCGGGCCGCGCCGGACAGCGAGCCGTGCTTGAGCACGGCCAGCAGCGAGCGGTAGTATTCCCAGGCAATCGAGGTAGTCATACATAAATGTATAGCCTCTGGTCGATGTTCGTCAATTCTCAAATAGCCTTGCGCGGCAGATACTGGCCTCATCAACCACACGGAGGACAATATGGACAAAACAGCATTGGTACTGGGCGCCACGGGCGGCATCGGCGGCGAGATGCTGCGCCAGCTCGTGGCGGCGGGCTGGCAGGTGCGCGCCTTGACGCGGGGAACAACACAAGCGCCACGGGGAGACAACGTCGCATGGCTGCGCGGCGATGCGCTGTCGCGCGCGGACGTGCTGGCGGCCGCCAAAGGCTGCGCCGTCATCGTGCACGCAGTCAACCCACCCGGCTACCGCCACTGGGGCCGGCTGGTGCTGCCCATGCTCGACAATACGATTGCCGCGGCGATGGCCGAAAACGCCACCATCGTGCTGCCTGGCACCGTCTACAACTTTGGCCCCGACGCGTTTCCAGTCTTGGCGGAAGACGCGCCGCAACGCCCGCAGACGCGCAAGGGCGCCATCCGCGTGGAACTGGAAGCACGGCTGGAACGGGCCAGCACACAGGGCGCCAGGGTCATCATCGTGCGCGCGGGCGATTTCTTCGGTCCCCGCGCCGGCAACAACTGGTTTTCGCAGGGCCTGGTGAAACCGGGCCAGGGCGTGCGCAGCGTGCTGTATCCAGGTGCGCCCGGCGTGGGCCACCAGTGGTCCTACCTGCCCGACGTGGCGCGCACGATGCTGCAATTGCTGGCCGTACGCGCCACCTTGCCCGCGTTTTCCCGCTTTCACATGGCAGGCCACTGGGACCACGACGGCCGGCAAATGACGGCGGCGATTGCCCGCGTGGTAGAACAGGCGGCGGGAGCTGCGCCCGCCATCCGGCGCTTTCCATGGTGGCTGGTAGCGCTGGCGTCGCCTTTCGTGGCGACCCTGCGCGAGATGCGCGAAATGCGCTATCTGTGGCAAACGCCCTTGTCCATGGAGAATGCGCGGCTGCTGGCCGTGCTGGGCCAGGAGCCGCATACGCCGCTCGACGAGGCGGTGCGGGCAAGCCTGGAAGGCATGGGCAATTTAGATGCAGCAGGCAAAAAAAAAGCGCCGGGATTGCCGGCGCGCTAATTACTGGTACTGCGGCACAGATTATTTCTGTGCCAGTACCCATTTCACCAAGGTATGGGCTTCCGCATCGCTCACTTGCGGATTGGCTGGCATCGGGATCGCGCCCCAGGTGCCGGAACCGCCCTTCATGACTTTCGCCACGAGCTTGGCTTCCGCGTCTTTTTGACCGGCATATTTGGCCGCCACGTCTTTATACGCAGGACCCACCAGTTTCGTGCTCACCGCATGGCAAGCCATGCAGTTTTTTGCTTTCGCCAGGTCCGGATTGGCCAACGCTGCTTGCGATGCCAGAGCCGATACGGTCAATACACTCACCAACATAAAACGTTTCATTGTCTTTTCTCCAAAGTTACTTCCTGCGGCATTTTACTGTGTTTCCGCAGATGCACCACGAGCCCAGATCAAGCGTTTCAATGTAGTAACGCAATGTAGTAGCGATTAGGCACTCATATTCTGCCCCATCTGCGCGTGCCTGACCATGTTGTTTGTAAGGCGATGTAACGACAGGCGGCCCCGCACGGTCAAACGGGGCCGGCCGTCGCACTTATACAACAAATCAGCGTTTCTGCTTTTTCAGCTGCGACAGGTCACGCACGGCGCCGCGGTCGGCCGACGTCGTCAGCGCCGCATACGCCTGCAGCGCCTGCGACACGTAGCGCTCGCGGTTGACGGGCAGCCAGGCATCGTCGCCCTTCGCTTCCATGGCGGCGCGGCGCGCGGCCAGCTCGGCATCCGTGACGCGCAGGTTGATCGTGCGCTCGGGGATGTCGATGTCGATGAAGTCGCCCTCTTCCACCAGGCCGATGGCGCCGCCTTCGGCCGCTTCCGGCGAGGCGTGGCCGATCACCAGGCCCGAGGAACCGCCCGAGAAGCGCCCGTCCGTGAACAGCGCGCACGCCTTGCCCAGGCCCTTGGATTTGATGTACGAAGTCGGGTACAGCATTTCCTGCATGCCGGGACCGCCTTTCGGGCCTTCATAGCGGATGATGACGACGTCGCCCTCATGCACGGTATCGGCCAGAATCGCTTCAACGGCGGTATCCTGGCTTTCGAACACGCGCGCCTTGCCCGAGAATTTCAAGATGCTTTCATCGACGCCGGCCGTCTTGACGATGCAGCCCTTTTCGGCCAGGTTGCCGTACAAGACAGCCAGGCCGCCATCCTGCGAATACGCATGCGCCTTGTCGCGGATGCAGCCCGTGGCGCGGTCCGTGTCGACTGCCGCAAAACGCTCCGACTGCGAGAACGCCGTCTGCGTCGGCACGCCGCCCGGGGCGGCGCGGAACAGTTCATGCACGGCAGGATCGTCCGTGCACTTGATGTCGTTTTGCGCGATGGCGTCCGCCAGGGTCGGTGCGTGGATGGTCGGCAGGGTCGTGTTGAGCAGGCCGGCGCGCGCCAGTTCGCCCAAAATCCCCACGATGCCGCCCGCGCGGTGCACGTCTTCGATATGGTATTTGTCCGTCATCGGCGCCACCTTGCACAGGCACGGCACCTTGCGCGAGATACGGTCGATGTCGGCCATCGTGAATTCCACTTCCGCCTCGTGCGCTGCGGCCAGCAAATGCAGCACGGTGTTGGTCGAGCCGCCCATGGAGACGTCGAGCGCCATGGCATTTTCAAACGCGGCCTTGGTGGCGATCGAACGTGGCAGCACCGAGTAATCGTCCTGCTCATAATGGCGCTTGGCCAGTTCGACGATCAGGCGGCCCGCGCGCAGGAACAGCTGCTGGCGGTCCGAGTGCGTGGCCAGGATCGTGCCGTTGCCGGGCAGGGCCAGGCCCAGCGCCTCGGTCAGGCAATTCATCGAGTTGGCCGTAAACATGCCGGAGCACGAACCGCAGGTTGGGCAGGCCGAACGTTCGATTTCCGCCACCTCGGCGTCGGACACGGTGCTGTCGCCCGCCTTGATCATGGCGTCGACCAGGTCCAGCTTGATGATCTTCTGCGTGCCGTTGACCACCTTGACGACCTTGCCCGCTTCCATCGGGCCGCCGGAAATGAAGACGACGGGGATGTTGATGCGCATGGCGGCCATCAGCATGCCCGGCGTGATCTTGTCGCAGTTCGAGATGCAGACCATGGCGTCGGCGCAGTGGGCGTTGACCATGTATTCGACGGAGTCGGCGATCAGGTCGCGCGAGGGCAGCGAATACAGCATGCCGCCGTGGCCCATGGCGATGCCGTCATCGACGGCGATGGTGTTGAATTCCTTGGCCACGCCGCCGGCCTTTTCAATTTCGCGCGCCACCATCTGTCCCAGGTCTTTCAGGTGCACGTGGCCGGGCACGAACTGGGTAAACGAGTTGACGACGGCGATGATCGGCTTGTCGAAGTCGCCATCCTTCATGCCGGTGGCGCGCCACAGGGCGCGGGCGCCAGCCATGTTGCGGCCGTGGGTGGTGGTGCGGGAGCGGTATTGCGGCATGATGGGGTCCTTCCAAGGATGATTGATGCCTGACTGCGCGGATTTTCGACAAAACCCTGCATGCAGTGGGGGTACGCCAGATTGCCTTGCGCGCGCCCCACTGTCAAATATATGATGCACGTGTCTGTGAGTCGTTTTATATATCACAGCAAGCAATCCGCATGGAAACGCATATGAATCTTGAGTTACGCCAGTTGCGCTATTTCGTCACCGTCGCCGAGGAATTGCACTTCGGCCGCGCCGCCGCGCGCCTGCACATGACGCAGCCACCGCTGTCGCAAACCATCATGGCCCTGGAAGAGCTGCTGGGCGCGCCCCTGTTCGTGCGCACCCGGCGCGAAGTGCAGCTGACGCCGGCCGGCAGCGCCCTGCTGCCCGAAGCGCGCCGGCTGCTGGCGCAGGCGCAGGATTTACCCGCGCTGGTGCGGCGCGCCGCGCAGGGCGAGGCGGGGCGCCTGAGCCTGGCGTTTGTCTCGTCGGCCGACTACAGCGTGCTGCCGCCATTGCTGCGCGCTTACCAGACGGCCTATCCGCAAGTGCAGATCGCCCTGCAGGAGGCCACCTCGGACTTGCAGCTCGACGAATTACTGGCCGGGCGTACGGATGCGGGCCTGTTGATCCCGCCCCTGCCCGAAAAGGCGAAAGGTGAACTCGACTACCTGCCCGTACTGGCCGAAGCGCTGGTGCTGGCCGCGCCGTCCGGCCTCGCCATATTGAAGTCGCCGGGACCGGTGCGCCTGCACGACCTGCCGCCCCTGCCTTTGATCATTTTCCCGCGCGCGATATCGCCCGCCCTGCACGATGCCATCCTGGGCGTGTTCCGCGCGGCCGGCATTACGCCGCAGATCGGCCAGGAAGCGATCCAGATGCAAACCATCGTCAGCCTCGTCTCGGCTGGCATGGGCATCGCGCTTGTGCCACAATCGGTATCGAATCTGATGCGCCCGGGCGTAGAATACAGGCCGCTGCAGGACGCCACGCCGCTGGTGGAAACGGGCCTGGCCTGGCGCCGCGACAATCCGTCCGCCGTGCTGCAAGGCTTCCTGGCGCTGCTGCGCCAGCAGATCGGCGCGACTGCCGATTAAATTAAGTGGCCGCTAAGGCAAAAAACCGCCAGCGCCCCCATACTACGCAACCTTGGCTTTAAACAAAGAAAGAAACCCCATGCTGATCCACCCGATGCCCGACCCGATCGCCATACAAATCGGCCCGCTCGCCGTGCACTGGTACGGCCTGATGTACGTGCTGGCCTTTGCCCTGTTCATACTCCTGGGCAGAGTGCGCATCAAGCAGCCGCACATCGCCGTACTGGGCTGGAAGAAGGAAGACCTCGATGACATGCTGTTCTACGGCATGCTGGGCGTGGTGATCGGCGGGCGCCTGGGCGAAGTGCTGTTCTACCGCCCCGAGTACTTCCTGCACAATCCGCTGGAAATCTTCATGGTCTGGCATGGCGGCATGTCCTTCCATGGCGGTTTCCTCGGCGTCATCCTGGCCATGTACCTGTGGAGCCGCAAGGCGGGCCGCAACCTGTTCGACGTGCTCGACTTCATCGCCCCGCTGGTACCGCTCGGCTACGCGGCCGGCCGCCTGGGCAACTTCATCAATGCCGAACTGCCGGGCCGCATCGCGCCGGACACCCTGCCGTGGGCCATGCAGTGGCCGGGCATTCCGTATCCCGTGCACCCGTCGCCGCTCTACCAGATGCTGGTCGATGGCATTTTGGTGTTCATCATCCTGTGGCTGTTTGCGCGCAAGCAGCGTCCGCGCATGGCCGTGGGCGCCATGTTCACGCTGCTGTACGGCTGCGCGCGCTTCTTCACGGAATACTTCCGCACGCCGGACTGGGAAGTCGTGTGGCTGGGCGTGCCGATCACGTCGGGCCAGATGCTGTCGCTGCCGATGATCGTCGGCGCCATCGCGCTGCTGGTGTGGGCATATAAAAGCCAGGTGATGGGCACGCCGCCCACCAAGGCGCGCCCGGCCTGAGGGGCGATCAGCCTAGTAGTTTGCTTGTAATCACCTTCCATTGCGCCGGCGTCACCGGCGTGATGGACAAACGGCTGCCCTTCTTCAACAGCAGCATGTCTTCCAGTTCCGGCATCTGGCGCATTTCGGACAGGGGCAGCAGCGCCGTCTTCTTCACGCCACGCACATCGACGCTGATCCAGCGCGGCTGTTCAGGCGTCGCCTTCGGGTCGAAATACTTGCCACCTTCTTCAAACTGGCTGTGATCGGGATACGCGCCGCTGGCCACTTCGGCCACGCCCGCCACACCTGGCTGCGGGCAACTGGAGTGATAGAACAGCACGCCATCGCCCGGCCGCATGCCATCGCGCATGAAGTTGCGCGCCTGGTAGTTGCGCACGCCGAACCAGGGCATGGTGTGCTGCGGCGCGGCCATCAGGTCGTCGATGCTCACTTCATCGGGTTCGGATTTCATCAGCCAATATTGTTTCATCTAGACTCCGTGTGAAAGCGACAGACGTAAAAAAACGGTTGCGCATGATGCGGCAACCGTTTTCAGTGGTACTTACAAATGCAATGCAAATTAGGCCCCGCCTGTGCCGCTATGCCGGCATCCCGAACCAAACGGTTCAAGGTGGTCACGTTAGTTCAATTTCGGGTTCGTCGAACGAGCGACGCTCACTCCCATCAAACAAAATTCGCAACCGATGCGCATAAATGGTTCAAGGAATATATGGCAATCGCGAACACCGCAGGGTAGACCCAAGTTTACTCCTTTTGATCGCGCATCGCAAAGACAAATCGTCGCGTGCACGCTTAAAAAAGGTTTTCCTGGGGCGTCAATGCACTGTCCAGGACGGTATGCATGGCCGAGATTTTCTGCTTCACTTCCAATATCGTCAATTCCGACAGCGGACCTTGCGGCGACTTCACGGAGAGGAATTCCGCGGCCACGCCCAAGGCGGCCAGTACGGCGATGCGGTCGTTGCCCTTGACCTTGCCCGCGTCGCGGATGGCTTTCATTTTGCTATCGAGATAGATCGCCGCTTCGCGCAGCGCGCGCTCTTCGCCATCGCGGCACACCATGCTGTAGGACTGGCCCATGATATTGACATCGACACGCGGCATTACGCTTCCTTCTCGTTCTCGGCAATGTAGGCGCCCGCTTCCGAAGCGGCTTGCTCCAGGCCCGCTTGCACCAGTTCGGGAATTTTTTCCAGCAACGCTTCCACCCGCTCCTGCGCCTCGCGCATGCGTTGCACGTACAGGGCGTTCTCGGCGGACAAGGCGGCGTTATCCTTGCGCAGTTGCGCGTTTTCACGGCGCAGCGCATGGGTCATTTCGGCCAGCAGGCCTATTTTGTCGGATAATTCGTTGAATTCGGAAATCATCCCGCCACTATAGGGCGGACGCTCCATGGGCGTCAATCGAATCACGCCGCTGTCACACATATTTACATCAATGCAGGGCAGTTGGCGGACAATACACACTTTTTCCGGCGCTTTTCGCCAACTGCGCGCATCCGCCGGCGCCGCGATGGCAACGTTTTACTCGTCGACGTAATCGGCTTCGATATCGAGTCCGCCATAGCGGTTTTCGCAAGAGCGGCGCACCAGCGTCTGCTGTCCGCCCTTGCCGTCAAGCACCATCGTCAAATCGCGGCAAGTGCGGCTGTAGCTGCCAGGTTTGGCGTCCGTGCCCGAGGGCGTCAGGCGCACTGCCAGCGGTACCGCATTGCCCAGGCCCTTGTTGCTCCACTGGCGCGTCTTGCCCTCCTCTTCATCTTTCAAGGTGCGCACGGCGGCCTTCAGCAACGATGCTTGTTCTTTGGCATTCAGCTTGGCGATGGTGACGTCGGACAGGAAAGGCGGATACACGACGGGCACCGGGTCCTTGCCCTGCACGTCCCATTTTCCACTGTTCTGCGAACAGGTGCGCCGGCTCAGGTCTTGCGACTTGCCGCCCGCCGTGACGACGAATTTCAGGTCGCGGCACACATGCGCCTTCAGGCTGTGTTCCGTCATGCCGGAGTTGCTGAAGTTATACGTGACCTTGACCATCGCGCCGCGGTCGCCACCGTTGTCCCACACGTGCGCTTCCTGGTCGTCATCGTCCTTGTTGATGTCGTTGAACAAATCGCCCAGCAGCCTGTCTTTTTCCTGCGGGGTCAGGGTGGCCACGGTGATCTCGTCGGCGATGGTGGGCGCTTGCGCGGCGGCATTGCCCAGGCAGGCGAAACCGAGGACGGCGGCGCCCAGCAGGCGCAGGGAGGGACGGGAAAGAGTCGATGGCATGGTGAGTGAGCTTTCAGGTGCGAATGGCGATATTGATATGCAATTCTAATCATCTTATCAAAGTCCATAGTAAAACTCTGTTTCCTGTGCGTACAGGAACGCCGTCCGCCCGAAGGGCATGCTAGAGTCGCGCCTGTTGCTGACGCCCGGAAACGAGCCTTGCGTTTGCGCAAACCCTGTGTAAATGCAGGCTGCGCAGAACGTCTAAGCTTATCTTCCCGGAGAATAAGCCCTTGAATAAGCCCCCTACCGTCCCTATAATTAGCACTCGTTAGTAGAGAGTGCTAACAAACTCTTTCGTAGCAATCCTCAGGACATGATGGTGCATGCCGTACAACAGCAGGGAACGCTACGCGGCGGGCGACGCCGCGATGCACCACTGCTCAAGCCGGCACGCACCGATGCCATGGGGTTTGCTTGACCGTTGCGGGCTGCTTTCAACGGCGGTCACTGAAAGCACGCCTGGCGCTGTGCCAGGCATGTATTCATTTAGCAACACCTATCCATTGAACTTTAAGGAGTTTTGTATGAATCTGCGCCCATTGAACGATCGCGTCATCGTCAAACGCCTCGACCAGGAAACCAAAACTGCGTCCGGCCTCATCATTCCTGATGCAGCCGCTGAAAAACCGGATCAAGGCGAAGTCCTTGCCGTAGGCAATGGCAAGATTCTCGACGACGGCAAAGTCCGTCCTCTGGATGTCAAAGTGGGCGACCGCGTCCTGTTCGGCAAGTACGCCGGCCAAACCGTCAAAGTTGACGGCGATGAGCTGCTGGTCATGCGCGAAGAAGACATCATGGCGATCGTCGTCAAGTAATTGTTTCCACGTTGTAGACAGATACATCCCGAAACTCAGGAGAATTGAACATGGCAGCTAAAGAAGTAGTATTCGGCGACGCAGCGCGCGCCAAGATGGTCGAAGGCGTCAATATCCTCGCCAACGCAGTCAAAGTCACCTTGGGCCCGAAAGGCCGCAACGTGGTTCTGGAGCGCTCGTTCGGCGCCCCTACCGTCACCAAGGATGGTGTGTCGGTAGCGAAAGAAGTTGAACTCAAAGACAAGCTCATGAACATGGGCGCGCAAATGGTCAAGGAAGTTGCTTCCCGCACCAGCGACAACGCCGGCGACGGCACCACCACCGCCACCGTGCTGGCACAAGCCATCGTGCGCGAAGGCATGAAGTTCGTTGCCGCCGGCATGAACCCGATGGACCTGAAGCGCGGTATCGACAAGGCAGTTGCTGCGACCGTCGAAGAACTGGCGAAAATCGCCCGTCCTTGCACCACGACCAAAGAAATCGCCCAGGTTGGCGCGATCTCGGCGAACTCGGACTACTCGATCGGCGAGCGTATCGCTGAAGCGATGGAAAAAGTCGGCAAAGAAGGCGTCATCACCGTGGAAGACGGCAAGTCGCTGAACGACGAGCTGGACATCGTTGAAGGCATGCAGTTCGACCGCGGCTACCTGTCGCCATACTTCATCAACAACCCAGAGAAACAAGTTGCCGTACTGGACAGCCCATTCGTCCTGCTGTGCGACAAGAAAATCTCGAACATCCGTGACCTGCTGCCGGTACTGGAACAAGTCGCCAAAGCTGGCCGTCCACTGCTGATCATCGCAGAAGACATCGAAGGCGAAGCGCTGGCCACCCTGGTTGTGAACAACATCCGCGGCATCCTGAAAACTTGCGCAGTGAAAGCCCCTGGCTTCGGCGACCGCCGCAAAGCCATGCTGGAAGACATCGCTGTCCTGACCGGCGGCCAAGTGATCGCTGAAGAAGTCGGCCTGACCCTGGAAAAAGTGACCCTGGCCGAACTGGGCCAGGCGAAACGCATCGAAGTGGGCAAGGAAAACACCATCGTCATCGATGGCGCCGGCGAAGCAGCATCGATCGAAGCACGCGTAAAACAAGTGCGTGTACAGATCGAAGAAGCGACCTCGGACTACGACCGTGAAAAACTGCAAGAGCGCGTCGCCAAACTGGCTGGCGGCGTTGCCGTGATCAAGGTTGGCGCAGCCACCGAAGTCGAAATGAAAGAGAAAAAAGCCCGCGTTGAAGATGCACTGCACGCGACCCGCGCTGCCGTGGAAGAAGGCATCGTGCCAGGCGGCGGCGTAGCCCTGCTGCGCGCACGCGCCAACATCACGGTCAAGGGCGACAATCCTGATCAAGACGCTGGTATCAAGATCGTCCTGCGCGCAATGGAAGAGCCACTGCGCATGATCGTGCAAAACGCTGGCGAAGAAGCTTCGGTCGTCGTGGCAGCCGTACTGGCTGGCACGGGCAACTACGGCTACAACGCTGCCAACGGCACGTATGGCGACATGGTGGAAATGGGCGTTCTGGACCCAGCCAAAGTGACCCGTTCGGCGCTGCAAAACGCCGCTTCGATCGCTTCGCTGATGCTGACAACCGACTGCATGGTCTGCGAAATCGCTGACGACAAAGCAGGCGGCGGCATGGGCGGCGGCATGGGTGGTATGGGCGGCATGGGCGGCATGGACGGCATGATGTAACCCCGGCATCCCCGCGCGCAGGCGACGGCGCGCAGGGATGCATACGCCGGGGAGAAACAGCAGACCAAAAGCTGCCAGCGCCTCCCCGGCAGCCCCGAAAGCTATCTTCTACGGAAGGTAGCTTTTTTTTCGCCTGCCTTTTCAGCAAGCCCGGCGATTGCCCGCCTGCGCGTTTTGCTTTAGCATGGCCGCCATCGTCCCTCTTTCTCACGCCACCATCATGCCGCCACGCGCCTCTTCTTCCAAAACCACCATCATCGCCGGCATCCTGGCCGGCTTGCTGGCCGCCGGGATCGGCGCTTTCTACCTGCACCAGCAGTCCGCGCCGCACGCAAGCAATGCCCCGGCCGCGAACAGCCAGGCGGCGCAGGAGCAGAACGCGCGCGCCGTCGATGCGCTGATGGCATTGCCGGAAATCAAGGCGTGGTCGGCGCATATCGAAAAGGCATCAGGCGGCCGCGCCCATGGCGCCGTGATGGAAACGTCGCCCGAGACGCGCCTCGTCGATGGCGTCGCCAGCTACCAGCTGAGCTTTTTCGAAAGCACGCCCGATGCGGCCCACCGCTGGGAAAGTTTCGTCGTCACGCCGGACGGCAAGCGCATCCTCGTCGACGACATCGTCAGCGGCGACCTGATCAGCCTGGAACAATGGCGCAAGGACAGCGCGCCCATGCAGCGCATCGCCACGCAGTAACTACGCCGGCGTCCCTTGCGGCGGACGCTTGCGTTGCAGCGCAAGCTTTACTTTCTGGCATCGAAGACCGATACTCGTCCACATGCCCGCCATCACTGTCCGCTCCCTCACGCCAGACGACGCCAGCGCCTACCGCGCGCTGCGCCTGGCCGGCATCGCCGAACTGCCCGCCGCCTTCTGCACCACGCACGCAGCGGAAAGCGCCTTGCCGCTGGCACAGATCGCCCAGCGCTTGCGCACCACCTCGCACCAAATAATATTTGGCGCTTTCAATGAAGAACAATTGATCGCCATAGCCGGCCTGCGCCGCGAACCGATCGCCGTCGTGCATGACAAGGCCAGCCTGTGGGGCGTGTATGTGGCGCCGCAGGCGCGTGGACGCGGCGCGGGACGGCAACTGGTGCACGCCGCCATCGCGCACGCCTGCGCCATTCCCGAACTGGGCCGCGTGTGCCTGGCCGTGGCGCAGGACAACCACGCGGCGTTGAGCCTGTACCTGGGCTGCGGCTTTACCCTGGCGGACTGTCCCGCAGCGGATGGCATGCTGCAAATGCAGCTGTTGCTGCCCCGCCCTGCCCTTGCAAGTGCCGAAAGTAATGTCTTTATGAAAATCAATACCTTACAAATCCCTGCGAAATAGCGGACAGGCCGTTTTTTCTGTTGCAAGCAAACGCGGCAGGCCTTAGCATCGCGGCTTACAAAAAAAACTTGGGGGAGAGCCAATGTCATCGGCCGAGACACAAACCGCCACGGGCAAAATGCCGCGGCAAATACCGTACATCATCGCCAACGAAGGCTGCGAACGCTTCAGCTTTTATGGCATGCGCAATATCCTGACCGTTTTCCTGATCAGCACCCTGTTGCTGCAGCTTCCGGCCGAGCAGCGCACGGGCGAAGCCAAGCACGTGTTCCACACCTTCGTCATCGGCGTGTATTTCTTCCCGCTGCTGGGCGGCTGGCTGGCCGACCGCTTCTTTGGCAAGTACAACACCATCTTCTGGCTCAGCCTCGTGTATTGCGCCGGGCATGCCTCGCTGGCCATTTTCGAGAACAATGTCAAGGGCTTCTATTTCGGCCTGTTCCTGATCGCCTTCGGCTCCGGCGGCATCAAGCCTCTTGTCGCCTCGTTCGTCGGCGACCAGTTCGACCAGACCAATAAGCACAAGGCCAAGCTGGTCTTCGAGCTGTTTTACTGGATCATCAACTTCGGCTCCTTCTTCGCCTCGTGGCTGATGCCGATGTTCCTGCGCGATTACGGCCCGGCCGTCGCCTTCGGCATTCCCGGCCTGATGATGCTGGCCGCCACCATCGTGTTCTGGATGGGCAGCAAGAAATACGTGCACGTGCCGCCTGCACCGCCGAATCCCGACTCGTTTACCCGCGTCGCCCGCACCGCCCTGCTGGCGCGTGTCGATGGCGGTTCACGCCCCGGCCTGTATGTGGCTTACGTCGGCGTGATCGGCGCGCTGTACGCGTTCTACAGCGTCCCCGAATGGGGCTTCGTGATTTCGGCGTGTACCGCGCTGGTATTGCTGCTGGCCTTCGGCAGCATCGGCACGGCCATGCAGCTGGAACGCGCGCGCGGCATCCACCCGGATCATGCCGTCGAAGGCGTGCGCTCGGTCCTGCGCATCCTCGTCATCTTCGCCCTCGTCACGCCCTTCTTCTCGCTGTTCGACCAGAAGGCTTCGACCTGGATCGTGCAGGCCGAATCGATGACCAAGCCGGAAGGCTTCCTGCCATCGCAGATGCAGGCACTGAACCCGTTGCTGGTAATGCTGCTGATCCCGTTCAATAACCTGGTGCTGTACCCGAGCCTGCAGCGCTTTGGCTGGCAGCCGACGGCGTTGCGCCGCATGACGGCCGGCATCGGCTTTTCCTCGCTGTCGTGGATCGTCATCGGTATGCTGCAGTTGTCGCTCGACAGCGGCAATTCCGTTTCCATCTTCTGGCAGATCCTGCCGTACGCGCTGCTGACCCTGGGCGAAGTACTGGTGTCGGCCACGGGGCTGGAGTTTGCCTACAGCCAGGCGCCGGCATCGATGAAGGGCGCCATCATGAGCTTCTGGAACCTGTCGACCACCGTCGGCAACCTGTGGGTGCTGATCGTCAACAAGAGCGTGATGAACGAAGGCGTGATCAGCAAGATCGGCCAGAGCGGCATCAGCGTGACGGCCTTCCAGATGTTCTTCTTCGCCGCCTTTGCAGCGGTGGCCATGCTGGCCTTCGGCCTGTATGCACGCAACTACAAGATGGTCGACAACTACCGCCAGGCGGTGGTGCCGGCGAAAGCATGATGCCGGTTTGATTTGCCGCAATCAAGAAGGGCGCCCTCGGGCGCCCTTTTTTACGTCGTCACCGTCGGCGCATCGCGCCCCGTGCGCTCGCGGATCTGCGCCAGTTGCTGCGCCACGCCAATCAGCC
Organism: Janthinobacterium sp. 64; assembly: GCF_002813325.1. Lineage (NCBI taxonomy): Bacteria > Pseudomonadati > Pseudomonadota > Betaproteobacteria > Burkholderiales > Oxalobacteraceae > Janthinobacterium > Janthinobacterium sp. 64. Next base: position 2,602,870 of record NZ_PHUG01000001.1, read on the forward strand.
CCGCCAGCGCTTCCTGCGTCGGGATGGCGTGTTGTGACGGATCGGCTTCGTAGCGTTCCAGGTACAGGCGCAGGGTGGCGCCCTCGGTGCCCGTGCCGGACAGGCGCAGCACGATGCGCGCGCCATCCGTCATGATGATGCGGATGCCCTGCTGCGTCGCCACCGAGCCGTCGACCGGGTCGGTGTAGCTGAAATCGTCGGCCAGCGCCACCGTGTAGCCATCGAACACCTGGCCCGGCAAGGCGGCCAGCTGGCCGCGCACGGCGTCCATCAGCTGCTGCGCGCCGGCGCTGTCGAGGTCTTCGTAGTCGTGGCGCGAGTAGTAATTGCGGCCATACGTGGCCCAGTGCGCGCGCACGATCTCTTCCACCGATTGTTTTTTCTCTGCCAGCAGGTTAAGCCAGAACAGCACGGCCCACAGGCCATCTTTTTCACGCACGTGGTTCGAGCCCGTGCCATAGCTTTCCTCGCCGCACAGGGTGGCCATGCCGGCGTCGAGCAGGGTGCCGAAGAATTTCCAGCCTGTCGGCGTCTCGTGGCAAGGGATGCCCAGCGCGCCAGCGACCCGGTCGGCCGCGCCCGACGTGGGCATGGAGCGGGCGATGCCTTTCAAGCCGGCGCGATAGCCGGGTGCCACGCTGGCGTTGGCGGCTAAAATCGCCAGGCTGTCCGAGGGCGTCACGTCGAAGCGCCGGCCGACGATCATGTTGCGGTCGCCGTCGCCATCGGAGGCGGCGCCGAAGTCCGGTGCATCGTCGGCGGCCATGATGGCGATCAATTCCTGCGCGTTGACGGGATTCGGGTCCGGATGGCCGCCGCCGAAGTCTTCCAGGGGTATGCCGTTGATGACGCTGCCCTTAGCCGCGCCCAGCATGCCCTCCAGGATGGCCGTCGCATACGGGCCGGAGACGGCGTGCATGCCGTCAAAGCAGATGCGCAAGCCGCCCGCGAACAGGGCGCGAATGGCGTCGAAGTCGAACAGCTGCTGCATCAGTTCCGCGTAATCAAGCACGGGATCGATCACTTCGACCGTCATCTGCTCGATGCGCGTCAATCCCGGCGCATCGAGGTCGATGTCGGCCGCGTCGCTGATGCGGTACTCGGTGATGGTTTGCGTGCGCGCAAACATGGCTTCGGTGACCTTCTCGGGCGCCGGGCCGCCATTGGCGATGTTGTATTTGATGCCGAAGTCGCCATCGGGGCCGCCCGGATTATGGCTGGCCGACAGGATGAGGCCGCCGCTGGCGCCATGCTTGCGGATCACGCAGCTGACGGCCGGCGTCGACAAAATGCCGCCTTGCCCCAGCAGCACGCGCGCGTAGCCGTGCGCGGCCGCCATGCGCAGCACCGTCTGGATGGCCGCGCGGTTGTAGTAACGCCCGTCGCCACCGAGCACCAGCGTCTGGCCATGGCAGTCGCCGAGCGTGTCGAACACGCTTTGCACGAAGTTTTCCAGGTATTGCGGTGCGCTGAAGACCGCCACCTTCTTGCGCAAGCCCGAGGTGCCGGGCCGCTGGCCGGCCATCGGCGCCGTATTGATCGTTTGAATAGCCATCTTGCCTCCTTATTAACTTCTCATGTTAACCGATGCTGGCCGCGGGGCAAAGCGTTGTACGCCTGCCACGGTGCGGCAAGCCGCTTAGCGCGACATCGCGGCATGCCATATAATGAGAATCATTCTCATATGCGGCATTCCTGGCTGCGGACTCATACATCGGACGCCGTGGTTGCACGCTATTACCAAGAACTGTTGAACTTTTGCTGGCGCAGCTTGCGCAACCGCGAGGCTGCTGCCGACCTGGTGCAGGAAAGCTATGCGCGCGTGCTGGGCGAAGCGGCCGTGCGCGAACCGCGCGCGCTGCTGTACCACACGGCGCGCAACCTGCTGATCGACCAGCACCGGCGCGCCGCCTTGCGCCAGCACGAGGCACTCGACACCCTGCCGGAGGCCGCGCATCCGGCCGCGCCGCACCATTTGCAGCCGGAGCAGGCGCTCGAAAGCAGCCAGGACTGGCAAGCCTGCGTGGCCGCCATCGACGCCTTGCCGCCGCGCTGCCGCGACGCCTTCGTGCTGCACATCTTCGAGCAATTGCCGCACGCGCAGATCGCCGCGCGCATGGGCATTTCCGTGAGCATGGTGGAAAAACATATCGCGCGTGGCATGCTCAGTTGTCAGGCACAGTTGCATTCTTTACGGGAAGCCACATAATGGCGCCCATGACCGCCCTTCCGCCCCGCCATGCTTTCGGCCCTTCCGCCCAGGAGCAGGCGGACGTGCGCGAGCATGCCGACTTTGCCGCCACGCAAGACCCGGTAGCGCTGGCCGCCGCCACGTGGTTCAGCCGGCGCGGCAACCTCGATGCGCAGCAACAGGCCGAGTTTGCCGCCTGGCTGGCGGACGATGCGCGTCACGCCCAAGAGTATGCGCAGCTCAAAGACACGCACCGCGCCGTGCGCCGGATTCCCCCGCACATCGCCGCGCGCTGGGCCGTGCCAGCGCCATCCCCCCGCCGCCCGCTTCTGCGCTCCCTGCGCGTGCTGCCGTATGCGGCGGCCGCCATGCTGCTGCTCGGCGTGGGCGCGGGCGGCTACCAGTGGTGGCAGCAACCCACGTTCAGCCAGTCGTATGCCACCGCGCGCGGCCAGCGCCTGGCCGTTGCCCTGCCCGACGGCAGCAGCATGCAGCTCGATACGGCCACGCAGCTGCACGTCACCGTGTACCGCCAGCGCCGCGAAGTGCGCCTGGCGCACGGCGAAGCGCTGTTCCAGGTGCAGGCGAAGCAAGGACAAGCGTTCGACGTGCTCAGCGGCCCCTTGAGAGTGACGGTGGTGGGTACGCAGTTTTCCGTGCGCAACACCGTGGCCCACGACGGCCAGTTGCGCGTGGCCGTGCAACATGGCCAGGTGCGCGTGGCGGGCGCGCGGCAAGAGCTGGTCGACCTGACGGCCGGCCAGGGCGTCAGCAGCGATGCCGGCGGCCGCCTGTCTGAAATTGCCAGCCTGGCCCCGGGCAGCGTGGCGCCGTGGCGCAGCGGCAGGATCACCTTCGACAATGTGCCGCTGGGCGCGGCGCTGGCCGAGTTCGAACGCTATGGCGACACGGGCCTGGCCGTGCGCGATCCCGCCGTGGCCAGGCTGCGCATCGGCGGCAGCTTCAGCCTGGCCCAGCTCGACCGCTTCGCCGCTGCCCTGCCGCAGCTGCTGCCCGTCCACGTCGTACGCGATGGTGCCGTCAGCGAGATCCGCATGGCGGCAAAAATGCCGGCGCAAGCCCCTGCGATGCGCCGGCCTGCAAAATAAATGCAAATAGTTCGTATTCGCAGGTGAGGATGTGGCACACTGCCGCGTCTACCAAGTTAATCGACAACAAATTAACCTGGAGAATGCTGCATGTGGTCCCCCCGCCTCAATCTGACACCCGCCCCCCTCGCCCTGGCCGCCATGCTGGCCCTGGGCACCCTTCCCCTGGCACAGGCGCAAACGGCGCCCACCGTCAAGCTGTCCATCGCCGTCCAGCCGCTGGGCCAGGCCCTGAATGAGCTGGCGCGGCAAGCCAATCTGCAACTGCTGTTCGCGCCCGAGCTGGTGGCCGGCAAGACGGCACCGGCCGTCAGCGGCACCTTGAGCGTGGCCGACAGCCTGGAACGCCTGCTGGCCGGCAGCGGCCTGGCCGCCAGCATCGACGGCAACAGCGTCATCATCCGCCCGGCGCCCGCCGCCACGGGCAAGGTGGCGACCCTGGCGGAAATCACCGTCAGCGCGCGCCAGGAGGCGACGACGGATACCGAGCTGACCAAGTCGTATGCGGCGCAGGCGGTGAGTATCGGCAAGGGCCGGCAAAGCCTGCGCGAGATTCCCCAGTCCGTCTCCGTGCTGACGCGCCAGCAATTGAACGACCAGAATTTGCTGAGCCTGGACGACGCCATGCGCGGCGTGACGGGCATCACCGTCGAAGCGAGCAGCACGGGCGGCAACCACGGCAACTTTTACTCGCGCGGCTATGCGCTCGATGCGGTGCAGGTCGATGGCGTGATGACGCCGGCCAGCACGGGCAATGACCTGTCGGCCGGCTTCGGCCTGGCCATCTATGACCGCGTGGAAGTGCTGCGCGGCCCGGCCGGCCTGTTCCAGGGCGCGGGCGACCCAGGCGGCACCATCAACCTGGTGCGCAAGCGGGCGCGCGACACCTACACCGCCAGCGGCGTGCTCAGCGCGGGTTCCTGGGACCGCTACTATGCGGAAGCGGACGTCACGGGCCCCCTGAGCGCGGATGGCAAGGTGCGCGGCCGCCTGGTGGCCGCGTATGAACACCGGCGCTCCTTCGTCGACCACGTGTATGCGGAAAAACCGCTGCTGTACGGCACCGTTGCCGTCGATGTGGCGCCGGGCACCGTGCTGACGGGCGGCGTCACCTGGCAGGAATACAAGGGCCGTCCCGCCTTCGGCCTGCCCGCGTATGAAGACGGGCGCCTGCTCGACGTGCCCCGTTCGACCTACCTGGACCCGGCCTGGAACCACATCACGGAAAAGGTCACCGAGTATTTTGCCGAACTCGACCATAAGCTGGACAACGGCGGCCAGGTCAAGGTGACGGCACTGTACCGCAAGCAGGATGAGCCATCGCGCAATTTCGGCTGGTCCGACTGTTCGGCCGATCCCGTCACGGGCGACAGCTGCCTGATCAGCTGGAACTACCGCAGCCACTGGAAGACGCAGGGCCTGGACGCTTACCTGGCCACGCCGTTCCAGGCGTTTGGCCGCAGCCACGACCTGATCGTGGGCGCCGACTACCGCCAGGTGCACAAGAATTTTCAGTATGGCGGCGGCGACAATGCGCCGATCAACATCTTCCATCCGGATAACAATATCGCCCGGCCCAGCTACACTTTTTCCAACGGCAATGACAACCGCACGAAACAGTTCGGCCTGTACGCGCGCACCCGCCTGCAAGCCACCGAGCGTCTGGCCATCAACCTGGGCGGGCGCCTGACGCACTGGGACAACCATACCGTCAACCGCAATGCCTATTTCAACCAGTTCACCGATGTCAGCAACACCATCAACGCGAAATTCACGCCGTACGCGGGCCTGGTGTATGAGCTCGACAAGCAGGTGTCGGCCTACGGCAGCTACACGCGCATCTTCACGCCCCAGAGCACCACGGACGCTGCCGGCCAGACCCTGAAACCACGCACGGGCCAGCAGTTCGAACTGGGACTGAAGGCGGAGCTGTTCGACAAGAACGTCAACGCGCATGCGGCCCTGTTCCGCATGGAAGACGAGAACCGCGTCATGCCCGACCCGGCCAACCCGCTATTTTCCATCGGCGCGGGCAAGATGCGCAGCCAGGGCATGGAAGCCGAACTGAGCGGCAGCCCCCTGCCGGGCTGGAACATCACGAGTGGCTATTCCTACACCAGCACGCGCACCCTCGAAGGCAGCGATGACCAGAAGGCCCAGCTGTACACCTTCATCGCGCCGCGCCACAATGTCAATCTGTGGACCACTTACCGGCTGGCCGGCGCGCTCGACAAGATCAGCGTGGGCGGCGGCTTGCGCAGCGTCAGCAGCATGTACCGCCTGAACGGCCCCGTGAAATTCGAGCAGGGGCCCGTCACCACGGTGGGCTTGCAGGCTGGCTACCGCCTCAGTCCCAAGCTGGAGCTGTCGCTGACGGTGAACAACCTGTTCGATAAAAAATACTACACGCGCGTGTGGGCCGCCTATGGCTCCAACTTCTATGGCGAACCACGCAATGCCATGCTGACCCTGCGCGGCCAGCTGTAAACGCCCGCGCTCCTGCGCATACACGGCCGCCGCCAGCGATGGGGCGGCCGTGCTCGTTTACAACATCGTACTCTTGCATGTCTCGCAACTCCACACTATAATAAGAATAGTTCTCATTCACATTTGGATTCCGTACGGAGTCCGCCTCCCGCATGTCCTGCCTGCCATCGACCGGCCAGGATGGCATGACTGGTGCGCAGCTGGATGACACGCTGCGCCAGCCAGGCATCCCCGCCAAGCAAGCCTTCCCGTATCAATAACGAAAAAGGTAGTTTCATGGCGCGGGCACGTTCGCCGGCCGGCATTGCCGCCGCCGCATCCCGGCACCTTGCACCGCTGCGACAACCACGTTTCTCACCATAAACCAAGGGATACACCATGCACCTCACTTCCATCGCGCGCCTCGGCGCCCTCGCCACCGCCCTGCTGGGCGCTGCCCTCGCTTCCGGCACGGCCAGCGCGCACCAGATCTGGCTGCAGCAGGACGCCAAGGCGGCCAGCGTGTACTTCGGCGAGTTCGGCGACAACCTGCGCGAAGCGTCGCCCGGTCTGCTGGACAAGTTCAGCATCAGGAACGTGACGTGGATCTCGGCCAAGGGCGCGCAGCCGCTGCAGGCGAGCAAGACGGGCGGGGCGTTCATCCTCAATGGCAAGGCGGGCGCCGGCGAAAGCATCATCGTCGAGGAAGACAACTACCCGTCGTGGGAAGAAAAGAAGGATGGCAAGGCCACGCGCACCGTATGGATTCCCGCCGCGCGCCTGGTCGCCGACGGCAAGGCGCAAGCTCCCGCGCTGACCCTGGACCTGGTACCGACCGGCAAACCGGGCCAGTTCCAGGTCAGCTACCAGGGCAAGCCGCTGGCGCAGGCCAAGGTCAACGCCGTGGTGCAGTCGGGCTGGGGCAAGGAAGCGTGGAGCGATGCGCAGGGCCTGGTCAGCTTCCCGCTGCCATGGAAGGGCACCTATGTGCTGGAAGTGCAGCACACGGACAAGACGGCCGGCCAGCGCGGCGCGCAAGCCTATGACAAGGCCATGTTCGTGACGACCCTGAGCCTGGTGCAGCCGCAAGGCGTGACGCCGCTGCCGGCCGGCCCTGCCGTGCCACCGAGCAAGGAACACGACTGAGCATGCAAGCGCCAGCCATCCTTAAAATCGCGCGCCTGCGCCTGTCCGCGGGCGCCGTGTACCGGCTTGGCGTGGCCTCGCGCAGCGTGGCCGCCATCGTCGGCGGCTACGTGCTGGCAGCGCTGGTCACCATGCTGCTGTCGGTGAGCCTGCCCATGGCCCGTTCCGAAGCCGTCATGACGGCCACCCTGCTGTCGTTTGCCATCTATACCTGCGCCGTGCTGTGGGTCTTCGCCACGCGCAGCGCCCTGCGCGCCTGGCTGGGGCTGCTGATCCCGGCCGCCATCATCGCCGCCATCCTGCAGTCGATGGACGCACTATCCTGGAGTCTCGCATGAAAGAAGGTTTCCGCCAGTCGATGGCATGGCTGCACACCTGGTCCGGCCTGCTCGTCTGCTGGATTTTATTGCTGGTGTTTTGCGCCGGCACGGCCAGCTACTACCGCAATGAAATCACGCTGTGGATGCAGCCCGAATTGCACGGCGCCGCCGCCAGCCAGGTAAGCACCGAGGAAGCGGCCAAGGTTGCGCAACAAGCGATGCAAGAGCGGGCAGACGGCGCCACGCGCTGGTTCATCAGCCTGCCCGGCGAGCGCAGCCCGTCCACGCAACTGGGCTGGAGCAAGCCATCGAAGCCCGGCGAAAAGAAACGCGGACGGCGCGGCAATTTTCATAGCGAAAAAGCCGACCCGACCACGGGCGAAGTGCTGTCCAAGCCGCGCGAGACGCGGGGCGGCGAATTCCTCTACCGCCTGCATTTCGATCTGCACTACATGTCGGCCATCTGGGGCCGCTGGATCGTGGGGTTCTGCGCCATGTTCATGTTCGTCTCCATCATCAGCGGCATCGTCACGCACAAGCGCATCTTCAAGGACCTGTTTACCTTCCGGCCGAAAAAGGGCCAGCGCTCGTGGCTCGACGCGCACAACGTGACGGCCGTGCTGGCCCTGCCCTACCACATCATGATCACCTACACGGGCCTCGTCACGTTGATGTTCCTGTACATGCCATCCGGCGCCACGGCCGCCTACAAGGGCGATCAGGATGCCTTCTTCGCCGAAGCGTTTCCCGGCCGCTCGGGCGACAGCAAGCCGGCCGGCGTGGCCGCGCCGCTGACGCCGATCGCGCCCCTCGTGCGCCAGGCGGAACAGCACTGGGGCGGCAAGGTCGAGCGCATCTCCGTCAACCACCCGGGCGACGCCAACGCCACCATTTCGCTGACGCGCGCCGGCGGACGCGACATGTCGTCGAAGCAGCCGTCGATGGAATTCGATGGCGTGACCGGCAAGCTGTTGTCAAGCGACGGCGAGGCGCAGCCCGGTGCAGCCGCCACGCAAGGCGTGATGGTGGGATTGCACGTCGCGCACTTCGGCGGACCGCTGCTGCGCGCCCTGTTCTTCCTCTCCGGCCTGGCCGGCTGCGCCATGGTCGCCACGGGCGCCCTGCTGTGGGCCGTCAAGACGCGCCAGAAACAAGCCAAGGCGCTGGCTGCCGGCAAGCGCGCCAGCTTCGGCCTGCGCCTGGTCGAAGCGCTCAACATCGGCGCCATCGCCGGCATCCCGATCGCCTTCGGCGCCTACTTCTGGGCCAACCGCCTGCTGCCGGTGGCGATGGAAGAGCGGCCGAAGGAAGAAATCGCCTGCTTCTTCGGCGCCTGGGCCCTGGCCGCCATCATCGCCCAGCTGCGCCCCTCGCGCGCCATGTGGCGCATGCAACTGGCCGTGGGCGCCTTCCTGCTGGCGGCATTGCCCGTGCTGAACGTCTTCACCACCGATTCGCACCTGGGCGTGACCTTGCTCCTGGGCCGCGGCCCCGTAGCGGTGGCCGCCTTCGACCTGGTGGTGCTGGTGCTGGGCCTCGGTCTCGCATATGCGGCGTTCAGACTGAAACCGCTGCCCGTGAAAGCGGCCAAGGCGGCACCGGTGAAACCGGCGCAAACGATGGAGGCCGCGTGATGGAACTGTTAGCCAATTTCCTCGTCTTCGCGCTGTGCTACGCGGGCCTGTCCTCGCTGTGCCTGGCGATGGACCGCCACTACGCCGACCTGCACGGACGCGGCGCCGAACCGCCCGCGCCGCTGCGCCGCCGCCTGCAGTGGGCTGGCTGGCTGGCGCTGGCGGCGGCCCTGGCCTGGGCCATGCACATCGCCGGCGGCGGCTATGGCCTCGTCTACTGGATCGGCAGCCTGACGGGCTGCGGCTTGCTGCTGATCTGGCTGCTGCCGTACGCACCCCACCAGGCCATGCGCCTGGCGCGCATGATCGGCGTGGCGGCCTTGCTGGCCGTTATCGCGCTGGCCATTCTGTAAAGATAGTTCTGTGCCGCCACGGCGTGGCGGCAAGCGCGTGGCGGCAAGCGCGTGGCGGCACAGCAACAGCGCATTGCGCCAGCAAGCTCGCCGCGCTAAAATGAGAATAATTCTTATTTGCATTAAGGCTTTCTCCATCATGCCAGGCAGTCCGTTCGCGCCCTCCCCCCTGCTGCCCACGCAACTGGAAAGCCATTACCGCGCTCACCACGGCTGGCTGGCGCACTGGCTGCAGCGGCGCCTGGGCAATGCGGCCGAGGCGGCCGACCTGATGCAGGACACCTTCGCGCGCCTGCTGGCCGGCGCGCCCATGCAGCCGCAAACGCCGGCCCTGCGCGCGCCCAAGGCTTACCTGGCGACCGTCGCCAAGCACCTGCTGATCAACCACCTGCGCCGCCAGTCGCTGGAACGCGCGTGGCTGGCAGCGCTCGCTGCCCTGCCCGAACAGCACGTGCCATCGACGGAGCGGCGCGCGGAAATCCTGCAGGCGCTGCAAGCCGTCGACGCCATGCTCGATGGCTTGAAACCGAAGGTGCGCGCCGTCTTCATCCTGGCGCAGATCGAAGGCTACGCGTACGCGGACATCGCCGCGCAGCTGGGCATCGGTGAACGCTCCGTGAAGCGCTACATGGCCGAAGCGCTGACCGAATGCGTGCTGCTGGCGCCGGACTTGCCGGCATGAGCACCGCCGCCCACCTGTCTCCCCCGCTGTCGCGCAAGGTGGCGCGCCAGGCCGTCGAATGGTATTTGCTGGAGCAATCGGGCCAGGCCACATCGGATGACCTGACGGCGTCGGCGCAATGGCGCGCGCGCGACCCGGAACATGCACGCGCCTGGAACAGGGTGCAGCAGGTGAGCCAGACGGCGAATTTGCTGCCGCCGGAACTGGCCGTGCCCGTGCTGCGCCGGCCGCAGCGCCGCGTGGCCGTGCAGGTGCTGCTGGCATTGATGGCGGCGCCAGCCGCCTGGCTGCTGGTGCGCCATGAACTGCTGGCCGATTACCGCAGCGGCGTGGGCGAACGGCGCGAGGTGTCCCTGCCCGATGGCGGCACCGTGGTGCTCAACACGGACAGCGCCGTCGACCTGGCGTATGGCGCCGATGAACGTTTGCTGACCCTGCGCCGCGGCGAAGTGCTGATACAGACGCGCCCCGATCACGCAGGCAGCCGCCCCTTCATCGTCGCCACCTGCCATGGCCGCATCCGCGCGCTGGGCACGCGCTTTACCGTGCGCGTCGACGACGACGGCAGCCGCGTGACGGTGCTCGAACACGCGGTGGAAATCACGCCGCGCGCACCCTCGGCTACCGTGCGCACGCTCATGGCGGGCCAGCAAAGCCGCTTCGATGCCAGCCACGCCGGCCTGCCCACGCCGGCGCCGACGCAAGCCGATGCCTGGGCGCGCGGCATGCTGGCGGTACAGGACATGCGCCTCGACGCCTTCGCTTTTGAACTGTCACGCTACCGCCCCGGCCTGCTGCGCGTGGAACCGCAAGTGGCGGGCTTGCGCCTGTCGGGCGCCTTCCAGCTCGACGACACGGACGCCGTGCTGGACAGCCTGGCGCGCATGCTGCCCGTCGACGTGCTGTACCGCACCCAATACTGGGTCACCATCACGGTCCGCAAAAAATAATTGTTGAAAATTGGCCCTTTTTCCCGGCATGGCCTGTCCTATGGGTATTGCAACGATATCTTCAACGACATCCACCGGAAAGGCCACACCATGCACCCACCCCATTTGACTCCCCTCGCGCGCGCCATCGGCAGCGCCGTGATCCTGCTGTCGCTGGCGCAGGCGCCGGCCATGGCGGCCGATGCCACCGCGCCAGCCGCCGCGCAAACGTCCTTCCACGTGCCGGCCGGCGAGCTGTCGGCCGCCATCGCCAGCTTTGCCATCGAAGCAAAAGTGAGCGTGGGCGCGGCGGCCGAACTGCTGCAAGGCGTACGCACGCCAGGCCTGAACGGCAGCTACACGGTGCCGCAGGCACTGGCCCGCCTGCTGGCCGGCACGGGACTGGAAGCGCTGCCCAGCGGAGAACGCAGCTACGTGCTGCGCAAGGCCGGCGCAACATCGTCCGGCGCGCCGATCGCCGCCACCTTGGGTGAAGTCGCCGTCAGCTCCAGCGCCCTGCGCGACGGCACCACGGAAGGCAAGCGCGGCTACGCGGGCCTGACCAGCGCCACGCGTTTGAACCTGTCGCTGCGCGAAACGCCGCAGGCGGTCAGCGTCATCACGCGCCAGCAGATCGACGACCAGGGCTTGCGCACCTTGCAGGACGTGCTGGTGCAGGCGCCCGGCATCACGGTCGACCATTCGTCGAGCACGCGCGAATACGACCAGGTGTTCTCGCGCGGCTTCGAAGTGACGTCGTACATGTTCGACGGCATCCCGACCAGCAAGAGCCTGGAAGCGCGCACCTACGACATGGCCATCTACGACAGGGTCGAAATCATCCGCGGCGCCACTGGCCTGATCAGCGGCACGGGCAGCCCGTCGGCCGCCGTCAACCTGGTGCGCAAGCGCCCGGGCCGCAGCTTTGCCGCCACGGCCGGCGCGCAGCTCGGTTCGTGGGACCGCTACCGCATCGAAGGCGATGTCTCGACGCCCTTGACGGCGGACGGCAAGGTGCGCGCGCGCGTCGTCGCCGCGCATGAAGACCAGCGCTCGTTCATCGACCGCTACCAGCAGAAGAAGGACGTGCTGTACGCCATCGTCGAAGCGGACCTGACGCCATCGACGGTGCTCAGCGCCGGCATCAACTACCAGAAGGAAAAGCTCAAGGGCGCGGGCCGCGAATTCCCCATGTTCTACGCCGACGGCTCGCAGACGCGCTTCCCCCGCTCGATGAACGGCACGGCCGCGTGGAGCACGTATGACCGCGAACAGAGCATGCTGTTCGCCACGCTCGACCATTATTTCGACAACGACTGGATCGCCAGGGTGGCCGTCAGCCGCAGCAGCAACCAGTACGACGCCTTGCAGGGCTTTTCCGGCAACGGCTACCCTGACCGCGTGACGGGCGGCGGCATGCAGCTGTGGCTGGCCAACTGGCACAGCAAGCCGCAACAGACCTCGCTCGATGCCTACGTCAGCGGCCCGTTCCAGGCCTTAGGCCGCCAGCACGAACTGGTGCTGGGCCTGAGCGCCTCGGAACTCAAGACGAATGGCCCCATCTATCCGGGCTGGCGCCTCGATGGCTATAACCATACGGTGCCGAATATCCACGCCTGGAATGGCGCCATGCCGGTGCCCGATTACAGCGGCACGCGCCTGGGCAGTTCGTACGACAAGGAACGGGAAAGCGGCCTGTATTCGACCCTGCGCCTGCGCCCGACGGATGCGCTGTCGGTAATCCTCGGCGCGCGCCTGTCGTACTGGAAGCGCGACATCCGCAGCGACTATTTCAATGACACGGACCTGTACGACGCGATGCGCGAAAACGGCAAGATCACGCCGTATGCGGGCCTCGTCTACGACCTGGGCCAGCACTGGTCGGCCTACGCCAGCTACACCAGCATCTTCACGCCGCAAAGCCAGCGCGACGTCAACAGCCGCTTCCTGGCGCCGCTGGAAGGCAAGAACTACGAAGTGGGCGCCAAGGGCGAATTCTTCGGCGGCAAGCTCACCACCAGCGCCGCCCTCTTCCAGCTGAAGCAGGAAAACCTGGCCGAAGCCGATCCGGGCAATGTCTGGATCATCGGCACGGGCGGCGGTTCCTACGCCTATCACACGGTGAAAGGCGCCACCACGCGCGGCTTCGAGGCGGAAGTCTCGGGCCAGCTGCGCCCCGACTGGCAACTGACGGCCAGCTATGCCTACAGCCGCATCCGCAACGCCGCTGGCGCGCGCATCCAGACCAACCAGCCGCAGAGCATGGCCAAGCTGTGGAGCACCTGGCGCCTGGCGCAGGGCGTGCCGGGCCTGGTGCTGGGCGGCGGCGTGAACTGGCAGAGCGATATCTACATGGATGACCGCGGACCGAACGGCGAACGCTTCACGCAGAAAGCGTATGCGGTGGCGGGACTGATGGCGCAGTACCAGGTCAGCAAGCAGCTGCTGGCGACCCTGAACGTCAACAATGTCTTCGACAAGAAGTACTACTCGACGGGCATGGGCGGCTACTACGGCGATCCGCGCAACGCCATGCTGTCGCTGCGCTATCAGCTCTGAATGACTTCACTCGTTTTGAGCAGCACCTCGATGCCCTCGGGCGCCATGGCGCGGCCCAGAAAATAGCCGAAGGCCTCGTCGCAGCCCATCTCGGCGAGCAGTTCCAGCTGCTCGCCGCTTTCCACGCCGCCGGCAATGGTGCGCAGTCCGAGCGTGCGCGCCATCGCCACGATGGCGCGCACCATGGCGCCGTCGCCACCGGACTTGCCCAGGTCGTCGACGAAACACTTTTCGATCTTCACGGCATCCGTAGGAAAGCGTTTCAGGTAATTGAGCGACGCGTCGCCCGTGCCGAAATCGCTGATGGAAATCGCCATGCCCAGCTGGCGGAACTGGCGCAGTATCAGTTCGCAGTTCTGGTTGCGGTCGATCAGGATGCCGGCGGCGATTTCCAGTTCGATGCAATGTCCCGGCACGCCGGCCGCCTCCAGCGCGGCGGCGAAATTGCGCGCGATATCGCGCTGGTAGAACTGGCGCGCCGACAGGCTGACGGACACCGTCAGCATCTGCCCCTGCGCGATCCAGCTGCGTGCCTGTTCCACCGCCGTGGCCAGCACCCAGGCCCCCACCGGCAGGATCAAGGCGCTTTCCTCCAGCACCGGCAAAAAGTCGAGCGGCATCATCAGTCCCAGTTCCGGGTGCTTCCAGCGCAGCAGCGCCTTCACGCCCGTGATCGTGCGCGTCTTCAGGTCCATGCGCGGCTGGTAGAACAGGGCGAATTCGTTGCGTTCGAGCGCATGGCGCAGCGCCGTCTCGAGGATGGTGCGCGAATACGACTGCGTCTGCATGCGCGGCGCGTAGCGCAGGCAGGTACCGGGCGCGTGGCGCTTGGCCGCGTACATGGCCAGGTCGGCCTTCTCGATCAGCGCATTGACGTCGTCGTCATCGTCCGGGTACAGGGCCACGCCCACGCTGGCTGCCACCGACAGGCTGTATTCGCCGATGACGAAGGGCGCGGCGATGGCGGCGACGATCTTTTCGGCCACCCGCTCGGCATCGTGCGCCGTGCGCAGTTCCGTCAGCAGGATGATGAATTCATCGCCGCCCTGGCGCGCCACCGTGTCGACCTTGCGCACGCACTGCTGCACCCGGCGCGCGAACTCCGTCAGCACCTGGTCGCCCACGTCGTGCCCCAGGCTGTCGTTGATGGACTTGAAGCGGTCGATGTCGACGAACAGCACGGCCAGCAAGCCCTGGTGGCGGCGCGCGTAGGCGATGCCGTGCTCGAAGCGGATCTGGAAATGCAGCCGGTTCGGCAGCCCCGTCAAGCCGTCGTGGTGGGCGATGAATTCCAGCTGCTGCTCGGCGCGCCGGCGCGCCGACACATCGTGCAGCAGCAGCACCGCGCCGCCCTGCGCCAGCGGCGCGCAGCTGTACTGCACGTCGATGCGCTTGCCATCGAGATGGCGCAGCAGCACGGCGCCGCGCGCCACTTCCAGCACTTCCTGGCGCGCCACGCAATCGCGCACCTGGCGCGCCGCATCGACGGGCGCGCCGTCATGGAACAGCGGCAGCAGCTCGGTCACAGGCTGGCCCAGGCCATCGTCGCCCAGCCGGCCGCCCATCGCGCTGGCGCGGGGATTGAGGTACTGCACCACGCCATCGTGGTCGGTGCCGACGACGG
The DNA here is from genome assembly GCF_002813325.1 of Janthinobacterium sp. 64. Lineage (NCBI taxonomy): Bacteria > Pseudomonadati > Pseudomonadota > Betaproteobacteria > Burkholderiales > Oxalobacteraceae > Janthinobacterium > Janthinobacterium sp. 64. Next base: position 2,617,883 of record NZ_PHUG01000001.1, read on the forward strand.
CTGCCGGCAGCGCGTGCAGCAGCGCCAGCGCATCTGCCATGCGCTGCGCCTGCGCCGCCTGCAGCACCACGCCCGTCGCATGGCGCATGCGCCACATGCGCGCCGCCTGCCACTGACAGGCCAGCAGCACGGCGAGCACCACGGCCAGGGTCAGGCACAGCGCCAGCAGCAGCGCCGTCATGCGTCACCCGGCAGGCGGAAAGTACGGAACATGGTTTTCCTTTGCAACGCGCGCCATGCGGCCGGGCGCAGATCCATGCGGAAAGGAAATAGTATAAGAATTTCAGCGCGATATTTGCCTGATCGGACGCCGCTTGACTGGCATCAAGCGGCGCGGGGCGGGCCTGCGTCAAGTCAGCGACAGTCTCCGGGCCGGCGCGGCCACGCCGGGAACGGCATGCAGTTTGAAGATGCTGACGGCGTCGGCCAGGCTGGCCGCCTGCTGCTGCAGCGCGTCCGCGGCGGCGGCGGCCTGCTCCACCAGGGCCGCATTCTGCTGCGTCACGCCATCCATCTGGCTGATGGCGATGCTGATCTGCTCGATGCCATCGCGCTGTTCCACGCTGGCTATGGCGATCTCGCCGATGATGGCGTTCACGCGCTGCACGCTGCTGACCACATCGTCCATCGTGCGCCCCGCCTGGCCCGCCAGCACGCTGCCTTCTTCCACCGTGCGCACGGATTCGCCGATCAGCTGCTTGATTTCCAAGGCCGCCGCGGCCGACCTGTGCGCCAGGCTGCGCACCTCGGTGGCCACGACGGCGAAGCCGCGTCCCTGCTCGCCCGCGCGCGCCGCTTCCACGGCCGCATTCAGGGCCAGGATATTCGTCTGGAAGGCGATGCCGTCGATGACGGCGATGATGTCGACGATGCGCTTGGACGAGGCGTTGATATGGTTCATGGTCTGCACCACCTGCGCCACGGCCTCGCCGCCGCGCTGCGCCACATCGGATGCGCCGCCGGCCAGCTGGCGCGCCTGGTCCGCGTTGTCGTTATTCTGCCGCACGGTGGAGGTCAGCTCGATCATCGAAGCGGCCGTCTCTTCCAGCGAACTGGCTTGTTCTTCCGTGCGCGACGACAGATCCATGTTGCCGCTGGCGATTTCGCCCGACGCCGTGGCGATGGCGTCCGTGCCGGCGCGCACCCGTCCCACGATGTCGGCCAGGTTGCCGCTCATCGCCTTCAAGGCCCGCAGCAGGTCGCCGATTTCATCGCGGCTGCTGTCGGCCACCACGGCGCGCAAGTCGCCCGCCGCCACCTGCTGGGCTATGCCGACGGCCGCGCCCAGCGGCACCGTGATGCTGCGGATCAGCCACCACACGGTGATAGACCCCACCACCAGGGTCACCAGCACCGTGACCAGCATGGCGATGCTGGCGCTGCGGTGGGCGCTGGCGTCCTGCTCCTTCATCTGCGCCATCAGGCTGTGCGACTGCTTGCCGATCGTGGCGACGATGGCGTCGATCTGGCGCGTCGGTTCGCGGTCCATGCCCTTGACCAGCGCATCGACCACGTGGGCGCTATCGGCGCGCGCGCCGTCATACTGCTGCAGCGCCGCCAGGTAGCTCACGCCCAGCGCGTCGTGCGCTTGCAGCGCCTGCTGCACGGGCGCCGTGTCGAGCCCCAGCGCCCCCATCATCGCCTGCAGGCTTTTCAATTCCTTGCGCGTCTGCGCGCCGCTGCCAACAAACGCTTCGCGGTAGCGCCGGAAGGCGGCCGCATCGCCGCCGCGCAGCAGGATGTTTTTCCATTCCTGCACCTGGATCTTGAATTCCACCTGCGCGCTGCGCGCCGCGTCGACCGCTTCCGTCAGGGCCACGGAGCGCTGCATGGCCTCGGCGCTGCGCGCACTGGCCGCGTCGAGCGCGCTCCAGCCACGCACGCCCACGAACACCAGCGCAAGGAAGAAGAAGGCGCCCAACAGACCCAGGCGGACAGAGATTTTCAGATTCGCAAGTTGCATGTATTTCTCCTGGCGGCAAGAACAGGATGGCAACAAAGGCGCCACCAAAACTATCCAATTCTCACCAAACAGGGAAATCATGCGGCGCGCCCCGCGAAAAACCAAGCGGTGCTTTCGCTAGAGAAACACTTTCAACACAGAAACAACAAATTACACGGGAAGGTTGATTGTCTGGCCATATTGCCGGGCTCGCAGCATGGTCGGGCCGGCAATCTTGTTGGCAGCACTAGCGCGCCGCCGCGGCCGCGCCCGCAAACTCTTCGCGCAGCAGCCGGTACAAACGCCGGTAGCGCGCCAGCCGCTCGTCGAGCACGGCGCACGCTTGCGGCGCGATCGTTTCCTGCACGGGCGGGCGCGTGCACACCTGCGCGGGCGACAAGCCCGTCACCGCCATCTGCGCCAGGCGCGCCGCGCCGAGGGTGCCGCCGGCCACGCCATGGTCGTGCCGCAGCACGTTCAGGCCCGAGGCATTCGCGCACAGCTGCGCCCAGAAGCGGCTGCGCGAACCGCCACCGACGAACGACGCGTCTTCCAGGTGCGTGCCGGCGCTGCGCAGGGCCGCATTGCCGTCGGCCATGGCAAAGGCCACGCCTTCCATCACGCTGTAGGCCAGTTCGGCGCGCCCATGTTCCGTCGACAGGCCGAAAAACACGCCGCGTGCGGAGGCGTCGTTGTGCGGCGTGCGCTCGCCGCTCAGGTAGGGCAAAAAGATCGGCGCCGTGCGCGCTTCCACGCCTTCGGCCAGCGTCACCAACTCTCCGATGTCGGACGACTGCGTCAGCCGCGCCACCCAATTCAGGCTGGACGCTGCGCTGAGGATCACGCTCATCTGGTGCCAGCGCCCGGGCAGGCAATGGCAGAACGCGTGCACGCCCTGGCCAGGATTGGGCGCGAAGCCATCACTGCCCGCGAACAGCACGCCGGAGGTGCCCAGCGACAGCAGGCCGGCGCCCGGCTCCACCACGCCCAGGCCCACGGCGGCGGCGGCATTGTCGCCCGCGCCGCCGGCCAGCAGCACCGCATGCGCGATGCCCCATTCCTGGCACAGCGAGGGCCGCACCTGTGCGGCGGCATGGCTGCCTTCGACCAGGCGCGGCATGTGTTCGCGCGACAGGCTTGTTGCCGCCAGCATGCGCTCGGACCAGTCGCGTTTGGCCACGTCCAGCCACAGGGTGCCGGAGGCGTCGGACATGTCGGATACATAATCGCCCGTCAGGCGCAGCGCCACGTAATCCTTGGGCAGCAAGACTTTACGGATGGCGCGAAACAGCGACGGCTCGTATTTTTGCAGCCACAGCAGCTTGGGCGCCGTGAAGCCGGGCATGGCCTGGTTGCCCGTGATGGCGCGCGACCCGGGCACCAGCGCTTCCAGTTCCACGCACTCGGCAAAGGCGCGCGTATCGTTCCACAAAATGGCCGGGCGCAGCACGTGCTGCTGCTTGTCGAGCAAGGTGGCGCCATGCATCTGGCCAGACAGCGCGATGCCGCGCAAACCGGAAAACGCCAGCGGCTGGGCGCTGCGGATGGCCGCGATCACGTCCAGCGTGGCCTGCCACCAGTCTTCGGGGTTCTGCTCCGACCAGCCGGGACGGGGGCTCGACACGCGCAGGGTCACGCCGCTGCTGGCGAGGATGGTTTGCGCGTCGTCGGTCAGGATGGCCTTGACTTCGGAAGTGCCGATATCGATACCGAGATAGGTCACGATGGTTCCATGAAAAGTGAATGGGCGCCCGCGCATGGCGGCGATTTCACGTTATGGTAATCGCCCGGCGCCGCCGGCAGCACGCCTTTCCGCATACTTTTTCACACTTTGCCGATACGCGCCAGCCAGCGCGTTCAACCATGCTGGCGAAAATCCTTGCGATAGATATTCGTATCCTTGCCCGTCGGCGGCAGGCGCGAGAAGCGCTCGAAGCGCAAGCCCAGTTTATTGAGCAAATTGATCGACGCCTGGTTCTGCGGCGAGGTGATGCCGTACAGGGTGGGGATGCGCAGCGTGTGCCGGGCATGCCGCACGATGGCCGCCGTCGCCTCCCAGGCATAACCCTGGCCCCAGTAGGCGGGCAGCATGGCGTAGCCGATGTCGGGACCGGGCAGGCTGTCGCGGCGTATCATGCCGCCCATGCCGATGGCCACGCCGTCGCTGCGGCGCTCGATAATGTAAAAGCAATAGCCATGCTCGCGGAACTGCGCCATCGGACCGGCTTCCAGCGCCGCGCGCGCCGCAGCCACGGTATGGATGTTGCGGTCGCCGATATTGGCGATCCACGATGGCTCATTGATCAGCGCCAGGTAGAACGGCGCGTCTTCGGGCGTGAAGGTGCGCAGGCGCAGGCGGGGGGTCTCGATGACGATGATCGATTCCGTCACGGCGCCGCTCATGCCGGCCACTGCATCGGATCGGTCAGCAGCTGGTACATCACATAGGCATCGACATAGCCCAGCTGCGCGTGGCGGAAGGCCAGCGGCAGGGTAGCGACGATGCCAAAGCCCAGCTTTTTCCACAGGGTGACGGCGCCCAGGTTGGTGCTGACGACGAAGTTGAACTGCATCGCCAGGTAGCCCGCGCGGCGCGCTTCTTCCATGCAGTGCACGCCCATCATGCGCCCCACGCCCACGCCCTGCGCGGCCGGATCGACCATGAACGAGGCATTGGCCACGTGCGATCCATGCCCCGGCTGGTTCGCCACCAGCTTGTACATGCCCAGCAAGCGTTCGCTGCCCATCACGGCGACATAGCTTTGCACGCCGGGGCCGAACCAGTAGGCGTGGCATGCTTCACGCGTGGTATCGGCGGGGAAGGTGTAGGTATCGCCAGCGGCCACCAGGGTCTGGAAAATCGGCCACATGGCGTCGAAGTCGGCTTCCTGGGCCGGGCGGATGTCAATTTCTTTCAAGGCGGTGCTCCCGATAACAAATGATGGACGATTGTATCAGCGCCCCAGGCGGAAATTCACGCTATCTGGCCGGCCCGGCAAGTGCAGGCGCGATTGCGCGCGCGGCGCCTCGCTGATGATTTTCCCGCGCCGCAGTACCAGGCGCCGCGCCGCGCGCAGGCGCAGCGCTTCCACGGTGCTGCTGCAATCGAGGATCAGCAAGTCCGCATGGCAGCCGGGCGCGATGCCGTAGCCGTCCAGGCCCAGGATGGTCGCCGGCGTTTCCGTCACTGCCAGGAAGCAGTCGTGCATCGCTTGCTGGCCCGTCATCTGCGCCACGTGCAAACCCATGTGCGCCACTTCCAGCATGTCGCCCGAGCCGAGGCTGTACCACGGGTCCATCACGCAGTCGTGGCCAAAGGCGACGGGGATGCCGGCGGCCAGCATCTCGGGCACGCGCGTCATGCCGCGCCGCTTCGGATACGTGTCGTGGCGCGCCTGCAGGGTGATGTTGATGAGGGGGTTGGCAATGGCCGCCACGCCCGCCTCGCGGATCAGCGGCAGCAGCTTGCTCACATAATAATTGTCCATCGAATGCATGGACGTCAGGTGCGAGCCCGTCACCCTGCCCTGCATGCCAAGGCGCTGGCTGTGGAAGGCCAGGGTTTCGATGTGGCGCGACAGCGGGTCGTCCGACTCGTCGCAGTGCATGTCGACCATCAGGCCCCGCTCGCAGGCGAATTCGCACAGCAGGCGCACCGATTCGGCACCGTCGGCCATGGTGCGCTCGAAATGGGGAATGCCGCCGACCACGTCGACGCCCATGGCAATGGCGCGCTTTAAATTGTCAAAGGCGCCGGGACTGCGCAGAATGCCGTCCTGCGGAAAGGCCACCAGCTGCAGGTCGAGATACGGCGCCACCTGCCGCTTGACGTCGAGCAGCGCTTCGACGGCCAGCAGGCGCGGATCGCAGATATCGACGTGCGAGCGGATGGTCAGCAGTCCCCGCGCCACGGCCCAGTCGCAATACTGCAGGGCGCGTTGCACCAGCGCGTCCTGCGTCAGCTGCGGTTTCAATTCTCCCCACAGGGCGATGCCTTCGAGCAGGGTGCCGGACGCATTCACGCGCGGCAAGCCGTAGCTCAGCGTGGCGTCCATGTGGAAGTGCGCGTCGACGAACGGCGGCGTGACCAGGTCGCCGGCGGCGTCGATCTCTTGCGCGCCCGCCACGGGCAAGGCGGGGCCGACGGCGGCGATGCGGCCGCCCTCGATGGCGATATCGATGGCGCGGCGCCCGTCGGGAAGGCTGGCATTGCGGATGACTAAGTCCATGCGGACACTCCTTCGGTTGACTGCGGTGCCTGGTGTTTCCAGTGCATTGTCATCGTATTTTTCTCAAGAATGTTGCAGTGCAAGAATATACGCACTGGCAAAAGCGTAGCCATAGATTTCTTGGCAACGCTTTGCGCGCGCGCAAACTTCCGGCAAATGCTGGCAGGCGCGGAAATGCGGCAAGCCCGCGGCGCACGCCCTTGAGAAAATAGCTTTCAACTAACTCGAATCACCGCTAGAATATTCATATTGCGTTGCATCATAAAAAGTCCATAATCAGCTTTTAGCGCGCTACCCACTTTACAAAACGCGGCCAACTCTGGTTTTCGGGATTTTGCAGAGCGTTTTGCCAGCATTTTAATCCGTACAAAGGAGTAAATATGTTTCCGCTTCCAGAACAAATTTCCAGCGCCGCCAAGTCGCAACTGGAAAGCCAGTTGCAAATCTTCAGCACCCTGACCAGCAAAGTCTTTGAAAGCGCCGAGAAAATCATCGCGCTGAACTTGAACGCAGGCAAGGCCGCCCTGTCGCACACGGCAGAAACGGCGCAGCACCTGCTGGCAACGCAGGACCCGCGCGACTTCTTCAGCTACAGCAGCAGCCAGGCGCAGCCGAATATCGAAAGCGTGCTGGCCTACAGCCGCCAGCTGTTCGGCATCGCCTCGAGCACCCAGGCTGAATTGCTGGCTTCGGCCAAGGCCCGCCTTGACGAAGCCGCGGCTGTCCCTGCCGCCGCGCCTGCGCCTGCCGCTCCCGTTGCTGCGCCAGCGCCCGTTGCCGCCAAGCCTGCCGAAGTGGCCAAGCCTGTCGCCAAGGCAGCACCCGCCCCTGTTGCAGCTCCGGCAGCCAAACCAGAAGCAGCGCCTGCCAAGGTTGCCGAGAAGGCCGCCGACAAGCCCGCCGTGAAAGCGGTGGAAGCCAAGCCGGCGGCCAAACCGGCAGCCAAGCCGGAAGCGGCCAAGCCCGCAGCTGCAGTCGCACCTGCTCCTGCACCAGCGAAAGCCGCCGCGCCAGCACCGGCCAAACCGGCCGCAAAACCATTTCCTTCTAGCAAACCAGTCGCCAAACCGGCCAGCGCCGCCGGCAAGACTGTAGCCAAGGCTGCCGTGAAGCATGCGCCTGCCCCAGCCGCCAAGCCGGCAGCCAAGGCAGCGCCCAAAGGCACGCCATCGAAACAGCTCGACATGCTGGGTGGTGGCAAAGGCAGCGGCAGCGGCAGCGGCCGCAAGTAAGCCTCGCGCACGCCACTGAGGCAGCAAAACAACGGGCTACGGCCCGTTTTTTGCGTGCCCGTCCACAGCGCGCTTTTCCGCCTTGTTGTATCCTACGCGTACTTTCCGTCCGCGTGCCCGTCCTTCCGCCCCGCGACACCCCATTATTCAAAACAAAAGGTAACCATGAGTTTATCGAGGCTCATCGCCGGCTTCGTGCGTCAGCATTGGCCGGCGTATGCCGCCGCTGCCGTCATGCTGACAGGCGTGGCAACACTGACCGTCTGGATCCCGCGCCGCGTGGGCGCCATCATCGACGCGCTGGCCGCGCACCGCATGACGGCGGCCGAACTGTGGCTTGAGCTGCTGACCCTGCTCGCCGTCGGCGTCGTCATCTACTTCCTGCGCGTGGGCTGGCGCATCACCCTGTTCAAGGCCGCCTACCAGCTGGGCGTGATGCTGCGCACGCGCTTCTACACGCGCATGTCGCAGCAGGGCGCGTCGTTTTACCAGAACCAGCGCACGGGCGACCTGATGGCGCTGGCGACCAACGACATCGACGCCATCGAAATGGCCGCCGGCGAAGCCATGCTGGCCGGCTTCGACGGCACCTTGACCTTGCTGATGGTGCTGGGCATCATGCTGCTGGGCGTGGACTGGCGCCTGGCCTGCATCGCCTTGCTGCCCTTCCCCTTGATGGGACTGGCCTTCTGGCGCATTTCCAGCCATATCCACACGGCGTCGACGGATTCCTTAAAGCGCTTTTCCGCGCTGAACGACCATGTGCAAGAATCCTTGTCGGGCGTGCGCACCTTGCGCGCGCTGGGCCTGGAAGAGCGCAGCAGCCAGCAATTCTCCACCCTGGCCGGCCACGCGGCCAACGCCAGCCTGACGGCGCAGCGCTGGGAAGCGGCATATGAGCCGGCCGTCGGCCTGACCCTGACGGCCGCCACGGCGCTGACCCTGGGCCTGGGCGGCTACCTCGTGTGGCACGATCAATTGACCATCGGCGCGCTGACGAGCTTTTCCATGTACCTGGGCCAGCTGATCTGGCCCATGTTCGCCGCCGGCTGGGTACTTTCCCTGATCGAACGGGGCCGCGCCGCCTGGCAGCGCTTGCAACCGATGCTGGACGCGCCGCTGGCCATCGACGACCACGGCACGATCGACACCCTCACGCCCGGCCCCTTGCAACTGACGGACGTCGGCTTCGCCTACGCGGGCCAGACGGCGCCCGCGCTGTCCGGCATTTCGCTGCTGTTGCAGCCGGGCCAGACCCTGGGCCTGGTCGGCCCCACGGGCAGCGGCAAGTCGACCCTGCTGCGCGTGCTGCTGCGCCAGGTCACGCCGCAATCGGGCGCGGCCACGTGGAATGGGCAGCCGCTCGACGCCTACACCTTGCATGCGCTGCGCGCGGCCATCAGCTGGGTGCCGCAGGAGTCGTTTTTATTCTCCGCCAGCATCGCCGACAATATCGCCCTGGCCCGTCCCGGCGCTACGCGCGAGGACGTGGAACGGGCGGCGCAGCTGGCCGACATCCACGCCGATATTTTGCAGTTCCCGGACGGTTATCAGACGCACGTGGGTGAAAAGGGCATCACCCTGTCCGGCGGCCAGCGCCAGCGCGTGGCGATCGCCCGCGCACTCTTGGCCGACAACGGCTTGCTGCTGCTCGACGATGCCTTGTCCGCCGTCGACACGGGCACGGAAACGCGCATCCTGCAGCACCTGGAAGAACTGCGCCGCAAGCGCCCCGAGCGCAGCGCCATCATCGCCAGCCACCGCCTGAGCGCCGTCGTCAACGCGGACCTGATTTTGGTGCTGCGCGACGGCCACGTCACGGAAACGGGCAACCACGACGCGCTGATGCAGCGCGACGGCTGGTATGCCAGCCAGTGGCGCTATCAACAACTGGAGGCCAGCCTCGATGCCATCTAAGAACGACCAAGCCACCACCACGCCATCCGTGCGCCGCCAGGCCGCGCAAGCCATCGGCCTGCTGCGCCGCGCCGCCGCGCCCGATCTGCGCCATTTATACTGGGCCACGTTCTGGCTGATCCTCGCCGCCGCGCTGGAAGTGACGGGGCCGATTTTGGGCAAGGCCCTGATCGACCAGCACCTGCTGCCGCGCCACCTGGACTGGACGCGCATGTCGCTGCTGCTGGGCGGCTGCCTGCTGACGGGCTGGGTCGCTTCCGGCCTGCGCTATCTGCAGCTGGTGCGCCTGTCCGGCCTGGCCATGCGCTCGGTGCAGCGCCTGCGCGAAACCGTGTACCAGCACGTGCTGCGCCTGCCGATGAGTTTTTTCGACCGCGCCATCACGGGTCAGCTGGTCAGCCGGGTCACCAACGACACGGAGGCCGTGAAATCGCTGTACGTGCAGGTGCTGTTCGTCATCCTCGACAGCTCCATCGTGCTGGTCGGCACCATGGCCGCCATGGCTTTCCTCGACTGGCGCTTGATGCTGATCGTGCTGGCCCTGCTGCCGGCAGTGCTGCTCATCGTCTTTTTGTACCAGCGCTGGAGCGCGCCAGCCGTCACGCGCGCGCGCGCCCTGCGCAGCGAGATCAATGGCCAGATCGCCGAATCGATCGGCGGCATGAGCGTGCTGCAGGCGAATAACGCGGAAAAGCGCTTCGGCGCGCGCTTCACGGGCATCAACCAGGACCACTACACGGCGCGCATGCAGGAATTGCGCGCCAACGCCTGGCTGCTGCGCCCCGCGCTCGACATGCTCAACATCGTGCTGCTGGCCGTCGTCATCTTCAGCTTCGGCCAGCGCGAGATGGGTGCCGTGGAAGTGGGCGTGCTGTATGCGTTCATCAGCTATATCGCGCGCGTGATCGAGCCGCTGATCCAGATCACCATGCAGTTCAGCCAGTTGCAGCAGTCGGTGGTGGCGACGGCGCGCGTCTCGGCCCTGCTCGACGAAGCGCAGGCGCTCGAACACGCGCAGGGCAGGGAAACACCGGCCCTGCGGCAGGCGACAGCGGGCAGCGACGTGCCCGCCGTGGACATCCAGAACCTGACGTTCGCCTACGTGGAAAACCAGCCGGTGCTGCACGAGCTGTCGCTGACGATACCGCAAGGCGCGTTCTTCGGCATCGTCGGCCACACGGGCAGCGGCAAGTCGACCTTGCTGTCCTTGCTGCTGCGCTTTTACCCCGTCACGCAGGGCAGCATCGCCATCAATGGCGTGGCCCTCGACAGCATCGGCAATGAACACTTCCGTGCCGACGTGGGCCTGGTGCCGCAAGACCCCTTCCTGCTGGCCGCCTCGGCGCGCGAAAACATCGACATGGGCCGCGGCTACACGCAGCAGCAGATCGAGACGGCCGCGCGCGCCGCGCATGCGCACGACTTCATCGCCGCGCTGGAGCACGGCTACGATACGCCGCTGGGCGAAGGCGGCTCGCGCCTGTCGTCGGGGCAGAAGCAACTGATCGCGATTGCCCGCGCGCTGGCCGGCCAGCCGCGCATCTTGCTGCTGGACGAAGCGACCTCGCGCATCGATAGCCAGACGGAGCAGATCGTGCAGCTGGCCCTCAACGAGCTGCGCGGCAAGGTGACCATCATCGCCATCGCCCACCGCCTGTCGACCATCCGCGAGGCCGACCGTATCATCGTGCTCAACCATGGCCGCATCACGGAAGCGGGACCGCACGACGCCCTGATGCAGGTCGAGGGCGGTTTGTACCAGCGCCTGTACCTGCTGCAGCAACTGGCAATTTGATAGGCACGGGGCGCCGTTGCATGGCGCCACTTTTTTTCTGTGCGGCATTAAAAATGCCGTACGGACGGGAGTATATTCATCTGGCGGGCAGCGCCAACGGCCCCAACCACACTTCCGGGGGACGCCATGCGCAGCAAACTGTCGATCAGGAATATCTTTGCCGCCATCTTCCTGCTTAGAGCCTATCCCAGTAGGGAGCGTCTTCTGCTGGCCGCGCATCAGGAGCGCGGATAAGGCGTGAGGAGGACGCGTGGCGAGCCACGCAACGACGATCAACGCAGTCCCCGCTTCTGAGGGGCGCCAGCAGGAGATGTATTCATCTACTGGGATAGGCTCTCAGCCTGGCGCTCTCCATCGTCAGCCTGCTGGCCCTGTTCCGCGTCGCCACCAAACAGGCCGAAGCGAACCAGGTCACTGAAACGCGCTTCCAATCCTATCTGCTGGCCGATGAATTGCGGCAAAGCTCGGACGACCTGACCCGGCTGGCCCGCACCTACGTCGTCACGGGCGACGCCAGCTACGAGCAGCAATACATGGACATCCTCGACATCCGCAACGGCAAGAAGCCGCGCCCCGCCCACTACGAGCGCATCTACTGGGACTTCGTGGCGGCGGGCATGCCGGTGCCGGCGTCGACGGGCCCCAGCGTGCCACTGGCCGAGCTGATGCGCAAAGCCGGCTTCAGCGAGCAGGAATTCGCCAAACTGCAAGAGGCCCAGGCCAATTCCGACGGCCTGGTCAAGACCGAGGTGATCGCCATGAACGCCGTCAAGGGCTTGTTCGACGATGGCAGCGGCAACTTTACCAAGAAGGGTGCGCCCGACCCGGAAATGGCCCGCACCATCATGCACGATGCCCAATACCACCGCAACAAGGGCAAGATCATGCAGCCGGTGAATGAATTTCTCACGCTGCTCGACCAGCGCACGAGCGCGGCCGTGCAGACGGCGACGGGCGGCACCATGGCGGCCTATTCCGTCACCGTCGGCGTGCTGCTGGTGTCCGTCATGGTTTCGCTGCTGTGCCTGTTCCTCGTGTACCGCCACATCAAGCGCAGCCTGGACCAGGCGATCGTCACGGCGCAGCTGATCGCCGGCGGCGACCTGAGCATCGATGCCGTCATCGAAAGGGCCGACGAAATCGGCGTGCTGCTGCACGCGATGAACACCATCAACGCCAACCTGACGGGGCTGATCGGCGACATCCGCAACAGCACCGGCGAAATGTCGGTCGCCACGCACGAAATCGCGCTGGGCAATGCCGACCTGTCGGCGCGTACTGAAGCGCAAGCCAGTTCCCTCGAAGAAACGGCCAGTTCGATGGAAACGCTGACGGCGACGGTGCGGCAAAACGCCAGCAACGCCGGCGAGGCAAACCAGCTGGCCGCCACCGCCTCGGCCGTCGCCGTGCAGGGCGGCGCCGTCGTCGCCCAGGTGGTCAACACGATGGGCGCCATCAAGGAAAGTTCGGGCCAGATCGCCGACATCATCGGCGTCATCGACGGCATCGCCTTCCAGACCAACATCCTGGCCTTGAACGCCGCCGTCGAGGCGGCGCGGGCAGGCGAACAGGGGCGCGGCTTCGGCTTCGCCGTCGTCGCCGGCGAGGTGCGCAGCCTGGCCCACCGCAGTGCTGCCGCCGCCCAGGAAATCAAGACCCTGATCGGCGCCTCCGTGGAACGGGTCGATGCCGGCAGCAAGCTCGTCGACGAGGCGGGGCGCACCATGGCGCTGGTGGTGGAATCGATTCAGAAGGTGGCCGCCATCATGAGCGAGATCACCAGCGCCAGCCACGAGCAAAGCGCGGGGATCAGCGAGGTCAACCAGGCGGTCACGCAGATGGACAACATCACGCAACAGAACGCCGCCCTGGTCGAGCAGGCGGCGGCCGCGGCCGAAAGCTTGCAGGAACAGGCGCAAGCCCTGATCGAGGCCGTCGCCACGTTCCGCCTGAAAGGCAGCCCGCCGGCCACGGCCGCGCTGGCCCTGCGCTGACGTGCTGGCAAAGTGTGCAGTTTCGAAAAAATCTGCACACGGCATGATCTTTCTTGATTGCAACATCATATAATCGCTGCAGACAAGCATGGTCATTGCGGGGGCGGGACGTTGGCAGGCAGACACAGAGGGGCATCGTGGCGAAGGGCGCATTGGCTGCTGGTACTGGCCTGCCTGCTGCCGCCTGCCGTCCAGGCCCAGGTCGGCAACCTTGAGCAGCATATCGCCGCCGTGCGCGAAGATGGCCGTTTCGTGCCCGCGCGCGCGCTGCAGCGCCTGCAAGAGGTGGAAACGCAGGCGCGCAGCGCGCCCCTGCCCGTGCGCGCGGAATTCCTTACCCAGCTGAGCACCGTGCGCATGCGCCTGGGACAGAACGACATCGCCATGCAGCTGGCCGAGGAGCTGATCGCCTACGCCCGCATGAACAAGAGCGACGTGGCGCTGGCGAAAGGCATGCTCAGCAAGGCCTATGTCACGTTTGCCATGAACGAACGCCGCGCTTCGCACCTGCTGGCCTTCGAAGCGGAAAAGATCGCCAACCGCACGCACGACCTGCCCGTGCGCGTACAGGCCACCATCAGCGCGGGACAGTCGTGGGCCGAGGAAGGCAATTTCCCGTTTGCGCTGGCCAAGCTGCAGGCGGCCGTCGACCTGGCGCGCCAGAGCAATTCCCCCTCCAGCCTGGCCGCCGCCCTGAATGCCCTCACCCTGCTGTACACGCAGATGCGCGAATACGACAAGGGCTTCGAGGTACTCGACGAGCTGCTGGCCGTGTCAAGCACGCTGGAATCGCCGGGCCGCATGGCGCAGGCGAAGAATACGGAATACGGGCTGGCGCTCGACGCGCAGCAGCCGCAACGGGGCCAGCGCGCCCTGCTGGCGGCCCTGGCGCTGGAACGCCAGCTGGGCGCGCGCGGCATGGTGGCCGTGACCCTCGTCAATCTGTCGGACAGCTATCTGAAAGAAAGCGACTATGCACGCGCCCTGCGCTACGCGCATGAAGCCATCACGGCGGCGCGCCTGGTCAACAATGAACAGGTGGAGGCGACGGCGCGACTGAACATCGGCCAGGCGCTGATCGGCCAGGGACGCTTGCAGGAAGGCAAGCAAAGCGTGGCCACGGGCCTGGCCTACTACGAACGCACGGCCAACCAGCCGGACATGCAGGCCGTGCTGCTGGAATACGGCATGGCGCTGGAAAAGGCGGGCGACATGCGCGGCGCCGTCACGGCCTACCACCGCGAGCGGGGCATCTCGAACCAGCTGTTCGAAAAGCAGCGGCAGAAGGCCGTGTATGAGCTGCAAGAAAAATACGAAGCGGAAAAGAAGCAGCGCCAGATCGAACTGCTGAGCCGCGAAAATCAGCTGAAAAGCACGGAAATCGACAACCGCCGCCTGCAGCAGCGCGTGTGGTGGCTGCTGGCGCTGGTGCTGGCCATGGCGTCCGCCATCGTCGGCTTGCTGTACCGCAAGGTGCGCCACGCCAACGTGCAGCTGAAGGTGAAGAACCAGGAACTCAAGCGCCAGAGCTCGCGCGACCCGCTGACGGCCCTGTACAACCGCCGCCACTTCCAGGAATTCATGCGCAGCCATGCGGGCAAGCCGCTGCCGGCCGGCGGCGACGCCGATGTCGTGGGGGCACTGTTCCTGCTCGATGTCGACCATTTCAAGCACGTCAACGACCGTTACGGCCATGCGGCGGGCGACCTCGTGCTGACGACGATCGCCGAAACCTTGCACGACGTATTGCGCGAAACGGACATGATCGTGCGCTGGGGCGGCGAGGAATTCCTCGCCTTCCTGCCCGCCGTCGCGCGCGATGGCCTCGACGATATTGCACGGCGCATCCTCAACGGCATGGCGGCGCAAGTCATCCATTACCAGGGGCAAACCATCCAGGTGCACGTGTCCGTGGGCTTTGCGCCCTATCCGCTGACGCCGCTGGGACGCCCGCTCACGTGGGAACGCAGCGTCAACCTGATCGACATGGCGCTGTACCTGGCCAAGGCGCACGGACGCAACCGGGCGTATGGCTTGCGCGGTTTTCAACACGTGGAAAGAACGACCCTGGAAGCGGTGGAGCAAGACCTGGAACGCGCGTGGCGCGACGGCTTTGTCGATTTGAGCGTGGTGCTGGGGGGAACGGACGGGGTCGATGCTGCAAGCACAGCCACAGCGGCGCATGGCAAGCCAGCAGGCGCGAGCGAAGGCGTCGCGGCAGCCGCCATCACCTGACGGCAGCTACCGGTCCTGGCACGATTACTTGTGCGCGGCGTCCTGCATCTTTTCGCCGGCTTTTTCCACTTTCTTGCCCACGGCATCGGCCGCTTCGCTCATTTTCTTGTCGGCGTCAGCGGCGACCTGGTCCATCTTGGCGCCCGTGTCGGCAGCAGCCTTGCTCACGGCATCGTCGGCCTTGGTAGCGGCGGCCTTGATGTCGGCTTCAGCCTTGGCAGCGGCCGCATCGATCTTTTGGCCAGCCTGTTCCGCAGGACCTGCGGCGGCGACATCATCCTTTTTCTGGCAGGCAGCCAGTGCCACAACCATCATGCCGGCGGCACACACGGTCATCCAATTTTTGCTTGCTTTCATGATATTCCCTTTCATTGTTATCAAAAGACACAGATCAGTTCGCAATATACACCTGGCTAAAATTTTCTAGCGTTCGCTAACGCACATAAAAACAGGCTTTTGTGGCGTAGTTGTAAGCAATGGTATCTTGATATCTTTCAGCCATGTTTTCCCTGTGCCGAAGGGAGAGCCTGATAGCCATCCGTCAGGGTGTGCAGGAAGGCAATCACGTCGGCGATCTCCGCGTCGTTCAGGGCCGGCGCCTGGCCCGGCTGGCGGTCGAACGGCGCTTCCACGTTCACGTTCGCCACCAGGCCAGGCGGCAGGTCGTCGTATTTGCGCACCTTGCCGTTCTTATCCGTCGGATACCATTTTTGCGGCGCCGTATCGCGCTGCACGTAAAAGCGCAGCACCTGCTCCAGGCTGGTAAAGCTGCCGTTGTGGAAAAACACCTTGCGCAGGGCGACGTTGCGCAGGGACGGCGTCTTGAAGCTGCCGCAGTACTCTTTATGTTCCATCAAGTCGGTGCGGTCCGGGCCGCACAAGCCCATGTCGAAAAAGGCCGGATCCGCGTTGACGGGCAGCTTGCCATTGCGCGGCACGCCAATATTGATCAAGCCGTAATCCGTAAATTGGGGAAAGGCGCCGCCGGAAGTGACCTGGCTGATATGGCAGGACGCGCAATTGCCCTTGCGTTCATCGTTGAACAGAGCCAGGCCGCGCGCTTCCTGCGGGCTCAAGACGGCCTGCTTGCGCAGCACGGCGTCGTACTTGCTCGTGTACGGATAGAAGTCCAACGGGCTTTCCTGGAACACTTCCAGCGACATCAGCGCCCAGCGCAAGGCCTGGCCCGGCTGCTCGAAGATATCGGCGCCATACGTCTGGCGGAACTGCGCCGCCAGGGGGCCGGCCTTCAATTTGGCGATGACGGCGGCCGCATCGCGGTTGCCCATCTCGCGCGCTGACAACAACGGCGCCAGCGCCTGCTCATGGCCCGACTGGGCGCGCCCATCCCAGTTGCGCCCGCCCGTGGGACCGGCGTCGACGCTGTCGTCGCCATCGTCGTCATGATAGTGCTCGGTGAAGGCGGGCGCCGTCTGCAGGTAGCGCAGCGAGGGCGCGGCGCGCGTGCCCGCATCCTTCAATTCCGGGCCACCCAGCTGCACCGCCAGCCCATTTGGCGGGCCGTACGCATGCTCGGGACTGTGACAGCTGGCGCACGACATTTTTCCTGAGACAGACAGGCTGGGCTCGAAAAACATGGCGCGGCCCATGGCCGTCATCTGGGCCACGGAAGGCTGATGTTTCAGGGTGGGCGCGTAGGCGCCGGACAGATAGGCGGGCTTGGCGACGGCTTCTTTTTGCGCTGCAGGATGGCAGGCGGCCAGCAGGCAGGCGGCTACAAAGGCAAGCAGCAAGGGGGAGTTCGTTTTCATCATGGGCTGGCAGCGTAGCAACGGCATGTGACGGCTGCGTGACAAAACCCTGCAAAACCTCATGTATCAAGTCCGTACATTACGTCATGTAACAGGCGCTGACATGTCATGGAGCTGACATATTGCCTGCCTAGCATGCGACGTTTTCCACCCAAAAGGCATGCATATGAAACCGCACTCCCGCCCCGTCTTACGTCCCCTGCCTATCCTGCTGTCGCTGGGCCTGGCCGCCTGCGGCAGCAACTATGCGATCACGCCCAGCACCACGGGCCAGGTGATCGGCAGCTACTATGAAAACGCCCAGGTGTGCCTGGAAAGCGCCACGGCCAAGCTCACGTGCGACAGCGCCTCCACCGCCGTACGCACGGTGGCCGACGGCAGCTACACCTTGGACGGCAAGGGCGCCGTGCTGGTGACCGTCGGCACGGATGCCATCCGCCATGAAGCCATCGGCGACGCGGGCACCAAGGTCACGCAAAAACTGCTGCTGCGCGCCCCCGCCGGGCACAGCGCCTTCGTCAGCGCCCTGTCGACGGAACTGGCGCAAGTCATGGATGGCAATGGCGGCGACTTTGCGTCCGCCAGCGGCAAGCTGGCCGCGCGCATCGGCGTGTCCGAAGCGGGTCTGGCGTCGGACTTCAACAAGGCCAGCGGCGACGAGCTGGCGAAACTGAAGGCGGAAAACGCCAGCGTGACGGCCTTGATCGCCAGCGCCAGCGCACAGGCGGCGCCCGCCGACGCGCTGGCCGCACTGAATAGCAGCTTGGCGCTGAACAATATCCAGACCATCGTCGTCATCTACGCGGAAAACCGCGGCTTCGACAATCTGTACGGCCTGTTCCCGGGCGCCAACGGCGTACCGGGCGTCAATCCCACATCGACGTCCTCGTACGTGCCGCAGAAAGACATCGACGGCAGCACCCTGCCCGTGCTGCCGCCCACCTGGGGCGGCATGACGGCGGCAGGCCAGAGCACCGTCATCACGCAGGCGCAATCGGCCAACCTGCCCAACAAACCGTTCCAGATAGACGACGCCAATAGCCCACTGTACCTGCCGCAATCGGTGATCACGCGCGACCTGGTGCACCGCTTCTACAACAACCAGATGCAGATCAACGGCGGCGCCAACGACAAGTTCGCGGCCTATTCCGATGCGGGCGGCCTGTCGATGGGCTATTACGACGGCAGCAAGATGCAGCTGTGGGACATCGCGAAACAATATGCGCTGGCCGACAACCTGTTCATCGGCGCCTTCGGCGGCTCCTTCCTCACGCACCAGTACCTGATCTGCGCCTGCGCTCCCACGTATCCGAACGCGGATACGTCGGTGGCGAAAGGCTCGATCGCCAAGATCGACGTCGACGCCAACGGCAACTTCCTGCACCTGACGCCATCCGCCACGGCGCCGACCACGGTCTTGAACGGCGCGCCTGCCTATGCCAACGACGGCGCGCTGACGCCGGCCGACAGCACGGGCATGTTCTACGCCGTCAATACCATGCAGCCGCCGTTCCAGCCCAGCAGCAACGCGCCCGCCTCGGCCGACAGCAGCAAGCTGTTTGCGGACACGGGCAAGGCCAACACCCTGCCGCCGCAAACGCAGACGAATATCGGCGACCTGCTCTCTGGCAAGAACATCGACTGGGCCTGGTATGCGGGCGCCTGGAAGGACACGACGGCCCTGGCCACGGCCAGCGCGCGCGCCGGCAGCTTCCCGAATCCGCCCAACTTCCAGTTCCACCACCAGCCGTTCAACTATTTTGCCAACATGGACCCCGTGAAGGCGCCCGCCTACCGCGCCGCCCACCTGCGCGACTTCGACAGCCAGTTCCTGGCCGACGCGAGCGCCGGCAAGCTGCCGCCCGTGACCTTCTACAAGCCGCAGGGCAACTTGAACCAGCATGCGGGCTACGCCAGCGTGGCCGACGGCGACGCGCACATCGCCGGCGTCATCGCCCAGCTGAAGAAAAGTCCGCAATGGAAAAACATGCTGGTCATCGTCACCTACGATGAAAACGGCGGCTTTTATGACCACGCCGCGCCGCCGAAGGGCGACCGCTGGGGTCCAGGCACGCGCGTGCCGGCCATCCTCGTCTCGCCGTACGTGAAAAAGGGCTTGGTTGATCATACGCAATACGATTCAGCCTCCATCCTGCGCGCCATCACGCACCGCTTCTCGCTGCCCGTACTCGATGGTTTGAGCACGCGCGACAAGGCGCTGGTGGCCAACGGCGGCAAGCCCATGGGCGACTTCAGCGCCGCGCTGGCCTTGGTACCGCAAGAGTAAGGCTGAGTAAGCCTGAGTAAAATTCGCCCGCCCGGCTTGGCAGCGGCGGGCGTTTTACATGTTGTTGGCGCTACTGGCCCGGGGACGCATCGAGCAGCGAACGTTCGAGCAATTGCGACAACGCCGTGCGCAGCGCCTGCGTGCGCGCCGCCAGTTCCGGCCGTTGATAGCGCTCGGCGGCGATCAGGCTGCTTTCCAGGCAGACGCGGTCGCTTTTCGCCAGGCAAGCGTCGGCCAGATCGAGCTGGGCGCTGGCTTGCGCCACTTTGACCTTGGCGTCGAGTTCCAGCGTGTCGGGATCGTCGCCCCAGCGTTTTACGTAGACGGCCAGGCGCGTGGCGGCCACGTCCGGCTTGCCCGCGTCGAGCGCCTGGTTGACGCTGCCCTGCAGCGCCAGCCACGCCTGCGCCCGCTGCTGTTGCTTCTCGCAAGTAGCGGCGGACTTGGTGATGCTCGCCTGCAAGCGTTTGATCTGCGCGGCGGGCGCCCTGGCGCTTTTCAGCACGGCCAGCGCGCTACGCGCCCCGTCCAGGTCGCACTGCGCCGCCAGCGCAGTGGCGGCCTCGACCTGTTCCGCCACGCTGGCCGGCTTGTCTGCCGGCTTGTTATAAAACCAGATACCGGTCAGCACCACGGCCGCAGCGATCCAGGTGCGCAAGCGCACGGGTGGCCGTGGCGGCGGCACCGAACCCTTGATGGGAGGCTTGGCGGGCGGCGCCTTGGCTGGTGCTGGCGCGGGCGCCGCTGCGGCAGCCGGTGGCGGGGCAGGCTGGGGAGCCGGAGCGGGCTGGGGCGCAGCTTGCGGTGCAGGAACCGGTGGGGCGACGGGCACAGGCGGCGGCGCCACTGCCTTCGCCAGAACCGGCGCTGGCGCTACCTGGCGCGCGCCGCAAAACGGGCAATGCGCCACGCGCAGCGGCAAGGTCCGGCCGCAAGCGGCGTTGATGCAAACGTCATTCACTGTTTCAAGCACATTCCAACCTTTTCCTGGAGTCATTCCACTGCATTCTGCCGCAATATTACCTTACGCAAGCACGGCAACGGCGCACCGGCGCCGTGTTCCATGGCCTTGATACCGATCAAAAAGCCGCCGCCGCCGCGTCCTAAGCTGGAAGCACCGGCCAAGAACAAGGAGAACGCCATGTCAGCCCACCTGATCATCGAAGACGGCCAGCCCTGGTGGGACAGCGCCGACATCTGGGTCGTGCCAGGCAATGATCCGAATGGCCCGCCGGGCGCGCCCATCGCCGGCACCAGCAATTATCTGTGGGGCCGCGTGCACAACACGGGCGACAGCGCCTCGAACGGCGTGCGCGTGGACTTTTACTGGGCCGACCCGTCCGGCCAGATCGCCGTCGGTGCCGCCACGCAGATCGGTTCCGCGTTTGCCGACTTGCCGCCCGGCGCCACGCAGGAAGTGCTGTGCCTCGTGCCCTGGGTGCCCGTCATCGTCAACGGCGGCCACGAATGCCTGCTGGCCGTGGCCCATGGCGCGGGCGACATCAACCCGCTGCCCGACCCGCTGCCCAACGGCTTTGCCTTCCAGCCCAAACAGCACGAGCAGATCGCCCAGCGCAACGTCACCGTGGTGCTGGCGGCCAGGCGCGCGCAACTGCTGTCCATCGCGGTGGCGGCCCTGCCCCGCGCAACGAAAAAAGTGGAACTGCAGCTGGAGTATGGCGGCGAGCTGCCGGAACGCCTGCTGGCCACCCTGGGCCTGGAAAGATGGCAGCCGGCCAGGGAAGCGCACCTGGTAGCGGGTCTGGCGCGCACGCCCCATTGCAATGGCGATACGCCCGGCGAGCAAAAGCTGGCGCTGGACGTGCCGCGCGGCCAGGCGCAGGCCGTGTACCTGAGCGTGCGCGCCGAAGCCTTGCCGCCACGCCAATATGCGCTGCTGCGCGTGCTGGAAAGCCAGGACGGCAAGCTCATGGGCGGCATCACGTATCTCGTCACCGATCTGGAGAAAGAGCAAGCGCAAGAGCAGGCGCAAGAGCCCGCGCAAGAGCGGCACCACCCCGAGGAGCAAGCATCATGAGCGACACCCCCCTGCAGGTGCTGACGCGGCCATTCGCGATCGAGCCCGTCACCAATATCATGCTGCCCGATGGCATCTTCGACAATGCCATCTATGGCTTGCGCATCGCCGCCCACGTCACGAACACGTCGGGCAGCGCGCTGACGAATGTCACCGTATACCTGGAAAGCGTGGGCGACCCCGGCATCGTGCCCGTGGCGCGCACTTTTTTCTTTGCCAGCATTCCCGCTGGCGCGGCCATGCTGGTCATGTGGGATGCCGACTTCCAGCATGCGGCGCCAGGCAAGAGACTCGTCAGCTTTGTCGCCAAGGCGGACGGCTACGCGCCGCGCCGCTCGATCCAGCAGATTTTTGTGTCGCAAACGCGCTTCGACAGCGCCACCAATACCTACACGTGCACGGTCGAGGAAGGCACGCTGGAACTGTCCAAGCCGCAAGGCCACTTGCCGGGCAAGCGCTGGGGCAGCACGGGCAATGATGGCAAAGAGTGCCGCTGCCCGCCGGGACTGGGTCCCATCGTGCCGACCGGCATGACGCTCGTCTGGACGCCGAATCCCGCCTATGCGGGCACGCATGGCGAGCTGCCATTTTCCGATCCGTGGTGGAAGATCCTCGCCATCATCATCGCCATCATTGCCGCGCTGGTCGCCATCATTGCCGCCGCGCTCGGTTCAGGCAAGGCCAGCTTCAGCGTGGGCGGCAGCTTCGAGGAAACCGATCCCAGCGTCGATTGCTGCTCGCTGGAAGGGGCCGGCTCGGGCCAGCCCGAATTCACGGTGGCAGGCGTGGCCTCGGCCATCGCCTCGGGCGCCATCGCCGTCGCCTGCTCCGATATCGCGGACCCGTTCTGGCGTGGCCAGGAAGCAACACCACCGGCCGCCGGCGAACTGACTCTGGCCGAGCGCGTGGTGGCGAAATGGGTGTTGCCGGAAGCGCCGAATGCGGGCCTGCCCTACACGGCCGACATCAGCTGGGAGTATCAGCGTTTCACCACGGGCGCCACCTACCAGCATGCCGTCACCGAAACGCAAGTCAACATCCACGTGGCGGGGCCCGTGGAAACGGATACGCCCGCCGTCGTGCAAGCGTATGAACCGCTGTGGATACGCGCCAGTTTCCAGCGCGACAATGGCAATGTCTTCCGCGGCACGGAACTGTATGCCTTCGTGCTGTTCCAGGCGCCGCAGGGCCTGTATTTCGTCGCATCGCTGACCGACGACGGCCTGGGCTTCGATCCGGGCGCCAACGATGGCGTGTATGCAGGCAGCCTGGACTTGAAACGGGCGCACCGCACCCTGCTGCAATATGATCAAAAGGTCTACGGCACCTGGAGAGTCTTTGTCTTCGCGCAAGACGTCAACCTGACCAAGCCCGGCACGCCGCCGGAAATCGCCGCCCAGCACATCGGCGGCATGTTCGTCGCCAGCGCCATCGAAATCACCTTCGACGATACATTACCCTGCCCACTCAAGGCGCAGGCGAATATCGTCGTCGTGTAATGTAGGGGGGCAGACCCGCCGGGTCTGCCCCCCGGTCTAGACGTAGAACAACGCCTGGGCGTTTTACCAGCCGCGCTTAAACTTTGACGCTTTCAGCCTTGGCAATGACCGTGCGCGGAATGATATCCGTCACAGGGCAAGTCTCCATCGCATCCGAATACGCGAGCCAGCGCTGCAGGCTTTCCATGCGGCGGATGGTAATGCCCTTGCCGTTGATATAGCCGATCTGTTCGAAATTGGCGGGGCTGGTGGTCAGCTTCGACACGGTGGGCGCATTGTCGACCAGGCGGTCGTAGGCTTTGCGCGCCTTGTGCTCCCACTTGGCCAGCACGGGGTCGTCAAAGCGGTTGCTTTCAAAATACACGGTGATGGTGCGGTCGTGATTGGCAAAGCCGACGATCGCTGCACCCTTGCGTATGGTCAGCAAGACATCTTCCTTGACGCCCGTGACGGGAACGAATACGGCAGCGCGCCCATCCGCATCAGGCCGCTCCATGGGAATATCTTGTCCGATTATGCTCATCGCATCACGCTCTTAGTTCTGGCTTGTCAGCCTGTTGTATTGATATGGTTCTGTGGAACCGCGCCTGGCGCAGACGGGCTCTACCGCTGCTCCCTGCCCTGTCCAAGCCCGCCGTCAAGCGGTTTGTCAATAATACATTGCCGTGTAGCACTACACAAGATCACCGCGCCACGGGCAAGCGGCCCTACGCCCGATGGCGAATGGTGGCGCCCGCGGCAATCGCCTTATAATGCCGTGTTTACTTCACGCCAGACACCTACGCACCATGACGCTTCCCGAGAATGACTCCAGCCGGCTCGACGCCATCAGCGCCGCCGCCACCGAAGTAGCCGCGCAAAACGTGGCCGACCTGCTGGCCATGGCCATCTGTCACCGCCCGGACGAACCGTCCCTGATCGTCTGCGACAAGCGCAGCTGGCTCAACGTCGTGCTGACGGAGGCCTATCGCCAGGCCTTGCCGGACGCGAGCCTCATCGATTTCGACGAGGTCACGCCCGAGGCCGTGCTGGCCGCGTTTGCCGAACTGCCCGCTGGCAGCCTCGTCGTGCTGATCCAGTCGACCAGCTTCCGCCTGGAAGCGTTCCGCATCCGCATCGAGCTGTTCAAGCGTGGCCTGAAAGTGATCGAACACGTACACCTGTCGCGCATGCCCGGCGTGCAGGGGCTGCACTACATCGCCTCGCTGGCCTACGACCCCGCCTACTATCGCGGCGTTGGCCATGCACTGAAGGCGCGCATCGACGTCGCCCGCCACGGCATGGTCGACAGCGGCGGCGAACAGCTGGTGTTCGCCTCGCCGTTCGAATCGGCCAAACTCAATATCGGCGACTACAGCGGCATGAACAATATCGGCGGCCAGTTCCCGCTGGGCGAAGTGTTTACGGAAGCGCAGGACCTGGAAGCGGTCAATGGCCGCGTGCGCATTTTCGTCTTTGGCGACACGCAGTTCATGGTCAACCGCCCCGACACGCCGATCACCCTGATCATCGACAAGGGCAGAGTCACGGGCACGGAGCACGCCACGCCGGAATTTACCGCCATGCTGGAAATCATCCGCGCGCATGAAGGCGAAGTGTGGGTGCGCGAACTGGGCTTCGGCATGAACCGCGCCTTTTCGCGCGAACAGCTGGTCAACGACATCGGCACGTATGAGCGCATGTGCGGCATCCACCTGTCGCTGGGCGCCAAGCACGGCGTCTACACCAAACCGCAATTCAAGCGCAAGGATACGCGCTACCACGTCGACATCTTCGCCGTCACCGAAGCCGTCTATCTCGACGACGAGCGCGTGTACGCCGATGGCGCATGGACGCTGGAACCCGTCACCTTCAACTAAAAAATCCGGCCGCCGCCAGCTCGCGGTCCCACGGCGGCACAGGCTGGTATTCGGCCACCAGGAAATCGATCAGCGCGCGCACCTTCGGCGACATTTGCCGGCTGGCCGGATACAGGGCGCTCAAGTGATTCAGGGGCAGCTCCCAGCCGGACAGCACGGGCAGCAGGCTACCATCGAGCAGGTTGCACCAGGCGAGGAAGGTGGTGCTGTAGACGATGCCCAGGCCCCGCTGCGCCGCCTGGTGCAGCACCAGCCCATTGTTCGCCGTAAAACCTGCCTGCACGCGCACGCCCACTTCCTCGCGCTGTTCTCCCTCTCCCCGCTGGAAACGCCAGTGCGTGCCGTCGGTCAGGTGACTGAAATGCAGGCACTGGTGCTGCAATAGCTCTTGTGGCGTCTGCGGCACGCCCCATTGCGCCAGATAGGCGGGACTGGCGCATAGCACGGCGCGGCACGGCGCCAGCGGGCGCATGGCCAGCGCGCTGCTGTCCGGGATGCCGCCCACGCGTATCGTCAAATCAAAACCGTGGCGTATCGGGTCGAGCAGCGCGTCGTCGACAAACAACTCGGCCCGCACCTGCGGGTGCAGCAGACTGAAACGGGCCACGGCGTCGGCCAGCCACGCGCTGCCGAAACTCGATGGCGCCTGGATGCGCAGCGGCCCGGCCAGCTCCGCCCCCGCTCCCGCCTGCGCCACGTGCGCCACCATGCGCGCCGCTTCCTGTGCCTGGCTGACGGTGGCCATGCACGGCGCCAGATAGGCGCGGCCCGCGTCCGTCAAGCTCACTTCGCGCGTGGAGCGGTGCAGCAGGCGCGCATGCAGGCGTTCCTCCAGCTGAATGATGGTCTTGCTGACCATGGCGCGCGTCAGGCCCAGGCGCTGGCCCGCCACCGTAAAGCTGCGCTGGCGCGCCACTTCGACAAAGATTTCCATCGCTTTTAGTTGATCCATGTCAAAGATTGTCTGCGCTTTGGCGACAATCTGTCAACCGCCGGGCGATTGTTTGCCACCTCCGCCCATCCTACAATGGCGCTTTCCATAGACCTTCCGGAGCCGCCGCCATGCTGACCACTGAACAACAAGAACAATACCAACGCGACGGCTACCTGATACTGCCCGATTTCAAAGGGGCGGACGACATCGCCGCCTTGCGCGCGCGTGCCGAGCAGATTGTCAACGAATTCGACCCCAGCGTCAGCCAGTCCATCTTCACCACGCGCGACCAGGCGAAGAACACCAACGATTATTTTCTCGCCTCCGACAACACCATCCGCTGCTTCTTCGAGGAAGAAGCGTTCGGTCCGGACGGCCAGTTGAAGCAGGCGAAATCGCTGTCGATCAACAAGATCGGCCATGCGATGCATGACCTGGACCCCGTCTTCCGCGCTTTTTCGGCCGATCCGAAACTGGCCGAGGTGGCGCGCGACCTGGGCCTGGCGGACGCGCAGGTGTGGCAATCGATGTACATCTTCAAACAGCCCGGCATCGGCGGCGAAGTGCGCTGGCACCAGGACGCCACGTATTTCGAGACCACGCCGATCAGCGTGACCACCTTCTGGTTCGCGCTGGAAGACGCGACCCTGGACAACGGCTGCCTGTGGGCCGAACCGGGCGGCCACCGTGGCCCCCTGCGCGAACGCTTCATCCGCAACGGCGACGCCGTGCGCGTGGAAAAACTCGACGCCACGCCATGGCCCGACGACAGCACGGCCGTGCCCTTGGAAGTGAAGGCGGGCGCCCTCGTCTGCTTCCACGGCTTGCTGCCCCATTACAGCGCGCCGAACCGCTCACCCGTCTCGCGCCACGCCTACACCTTGCACGCCACCGACGGACAGACGCAATACGCGGCCCACAACTGGATACAGCGCGACGACTCCTTCCCCGTGCGGGGCTTCGTCTGATGCGCATCGAGGTTTTTGCCGCCCACTGGGGCAATAACGACCTGCCGCCCGAGGTCTTCATCGACAAGGTAGCGGCCGCCGGTTTCGACGGCATCGAGATGTCGCTGCCGCTGGACGCCGCCCTGCGCGAGGAATGGACGGACCGCATCGCCAAGGCAGGGCTGCAACTGATCGCCGCGCAGTGGGAAACCGTGTTCCACAGCGACTTCGAGCTGCACCGCGCGGCTCTCGCCGAACTGCTGGACAACGCCTGCCTGGCGCGCCCCGTGCTGGTCAACACGCATACGGGCAAGGATTTTTATACGCAGGCGCAAAACGCGGAATTGATTGACCTGGCCGCCGCCATCTCGGCAAAACACGGCGTGCCCATCGTGCATGAGCTCCACCGCAGCCGCTTTTCCGGCCACCCGATGCTGCTGCTGCCGTATCTGGCGCAGTATCCCGAGCTGCCCTTGACGGCCGACCTGTCGCACTGGTGCTGCGCCTGCGAGTCCTTGCTGGAAGACCAGCCGCACACCCTGGCGCAAGTACTGCCGCTGGTGCGCCACGTGCACGCGCGCGTGGGCCACGCACAGGGGCCGCAGGTGGCCGACTTCCGCGCGCCGGAAGCCAAGCCGGCCCTCGACGCCCACCTGGCCTGGTGGGATGCCATCGTCGCCCTGCGCCGCGCAGCCGGCGCCGAGCGCATGACGTTCACGCCGGAATTCGGCCCCGCGCCCTACACGCAAACCTTGCCATACACGCAGCAGCCCGTGAGCGACGCGTGGGAACAGAACGTCGCGATGCTGCAGCTTTTACGCCAGCGCTATCCGACAGACTGAGGAGGCTGCGCAAAATTGGCCTGCACGAAATCGATGAAGGTGCGCAGCGGCGCAGGCAAATGACGCCGGCCCGCATAGTATAAAAACGGGCCGGGAAAAGGCATCGCCCACTCTTCCAGCACGGGCTGCAGCTGGCCCGCATCGATATACGGCTGCAGCCACTCTTCAAACAGATACACGAGGCCATGGCCGGCGACGGCCATGCTGACCGCAAAATCGGCCGCCGTCGGCGTGACGATCACGGGGCCGTCCGGCTCCACGCTCACTTTTTGCCCGTCCCGCTCGAACTCCCATGGTGGCACCGCGCCACTGAGGAATTTGCCCAGCAGGCAGGCGTGCTGCAGCAGGTCGCGCGGATGCGCGGGCACGCCGCGCTGCGCCAGGTAGGACGGCGCGCCCGCCACCGCGAAGCGCTGCGTGCGCGGGCCGATGGGGATGGCGATCATGTCCTGCTCCAGCCGCTCGCCATAACGGATGCCCGCGTCGCAGCCACTGGCGACGACATCGACAAAATTATTATCGACCACCAGCTCGACCCTGATCTGCGGATAGGCGCGCAGGAACTGGTCGACCATGGGCTGCAAAAAGAAGCGCGCCGCGTTGACCGGCACGTTCAGGCGCAAGATGCCGCGCGGGCTGTCGCGCAAGTCGTTCAGCACATCGAGCGCGCTGCTCACTTCCTCAAGCGCCGGGCGCAAGCGCGTCAGCAGCAGCGCACCGGCTGCCGTCGGCGTGACGCTGCGCGTCGTGCGCTCCAGCAGGCGGATGCCCAGTTGCTGCTCCAGCCGCCGCAGCGCCTCGCTCATGGCGGACGCGGATTGCCCGCTGGCGCGCGCGGCCTGGCGAAAACCCTGGTGCCGGGCCACCAGGGCAAAGGCGGACAAGTCGGCCATGGAAGGGTTGTCTGCATGCATGGGAAGAGCTTTCATTGTGCGGAAATGAGTACAGCCTGTGCCGGATTGACCCGATTATCATACAGCGCAATCGGCCTTACGATGGTGGCTCTTGTCCTCAACGACCACACAGGAGCTGCCATGCACACGTATTCCCCCGCCCGCGACCAATTCACGCCCGCTCATTGCGACATTGCCTTCACCCGCGTGGGCTACGGCGCCATGCAACTGGCCGGCCCGCACGTCTGGGGGCCGCCGAAGGACCGCGCCGCCGCCGTCGCCGTGCTGCGCGAGGCGATCGAACTGGGCGTCAACCATATCGACACGTCGGACTTTTACGGCCCGCACGTCACCAACCAGATCATCCGCGAAGCGCTGCATCCCTATCGCGACGGTTTGACCATCGTCACCAAGATCGGCTTCGTGCGCGGCGCCGACCAATCCTGGCTGCCGGCCGCGTCGCCACAGCAATTGCGCGACGCCGTGCACGACAACTTGCGCAACCTGGGCCTGGACGTACTCGACGTGGTCAACCTGCGCGCACCGGGCATGGCCGGCCCGGACGGCTCGTCGCTTGCCGAGCCGCTGGCCGTGCTGGTGCAACTGCAGCGCGAAGGCCTGGTGCGCCATATCGGCCTGTCCAATGTCGATGCGGGCCAGGTGGCCGAGGCACAGCGCATCAGCCCCATCGTCTGCGTGCAGAACCACTACAACCTGGCGCACCGCGCGGACGATGCGCTGATCGACACCCTGGCCGCGCAAGGCATCGCCTATGTGCCCTTCTTTCCCCTCGGCGGCTTTTCGCCGCTGCAGTCCGACACCCTGAACCAGGTGGCGGCCGCCATGCAGGCCACGCCGATGCAGGTGGCGCTGGCCTGGCTGCTGCAGCGTGCGCCGAACATGCTGGTCATTCCCGGCACCTCGTCGGTGGCGCATCTGCGCGAAAACGTCGCGGCCGGCGCGCTCACGCTCGATGCACAGGCGCTGGCGGCATTGAGGTCGCTTGCAACTAAGTAGCGCACTATATATACTGTGCCCATGGATACCACTACCGCTCCCAATCCCCTGCACCAGGTGCCGCGCCTGGACGGCCAGCTGTGCTTTGCGCTGTACTCGACCTCGCTTGCCATGAACAAGCTGTACCGCAAGCTGCTGCGTAAACTCGGTCTGACCTATTCGCAATACCTGGTGATGATGGTGTTGTGGGAGCGCGACGGCCTGACGGTGTCGGAAGTGGGCGAGCGCCTGTTCCTCGATTCGGCCACCCTCACGCCCTTGCTCAAGCGCATGGAGCAATCGGGCTTGCTGACGCGCACGCGCGCCGCCAGCGACGAGCGCCAGGTCATCATTTCCCTGACGCCGCAGGGCGACCAGCTGCGCCACGAAGCGGCCCTGCTGCCCGAAGCCATCCTGACGGCCAGCCACTGCAGCGTGGAGCAGGTTGTGGACATGAAACAACAACTGAACCAGTTGCGCGACAGCCTGATGAAAAGTGAGTAAAAACGCCGCTTTTCCGAGCAAAATCAGGCAAAGCATCGCCCTGACAGCGCCAGGCAAAAGCTGGCGTAAAATCCGCCTTTCTTTATTACAAATCGATACATGGACGGCTTCACCCTGCGTATAGAATAGTTGCCACTATTTCCTTACAACAACATCAGGGTGACCATGCGCATACCTTTCGGCTCCGTAGCCTCGTTGGCTCTGTGCTTTACCGTGTCGGCTTTCGCTGCCGAGCCATTCGACGACAAGTTCCGCCAGCTCGAAGAAGTGCTGCCCACCCCGAATACCTACCGCACCGCCTCCGGCGCGCCAGGCCACGCCTACTGGCAGCAGCGCGCCGACTACACGATCCGCGCCACGCTCGATGAAGCCAAACGCGAAATCACCGGCAGCGGCAGCATCACCTACCATAACCAGTCGCCCGACACGCTCGGCTACCTGTGGCTACAGCTGGACCAGAACATCTACAAGCCCGATTCCGACGCGCGCCGCATGGCCACGGCGCCCTCGCGCCAGGCCTGGGCCAAAACGGCGGGAGAAGACACGATGAAATTCGAAGGCTTGCGCGGCATCCTCGCGCGCGGCGACTTCCAGGGCGGCTTCCATATCCGCGCCTTAAAAGGTACCGATGGCCAGCCTTTGAAGTACGTTATCAACCGCACCATGATGCGCATCGACCTGCCGCAGCCGCTGAAGCCGGGCCAGGACTTCGTCTTCCAGATCGACTGGGATTACCGCATCAACGAACAGAAGGTGCTGGGCGGGCGCGCCGGCTATGAAGTCTTCGACGACAAGAACGCCCTGTTCGAAGTGGCGCAGTGGTTCCCGCGCATGGCGGCCTATTACGATGCGGCTGGCTGGCAGCACAAGCAGTTCCTCGGCTCGGGCGAATTCACGCTGGAGTTCGGCGACTACGACGTGCAGCTGACGGTGCCAGCCGACCATATCGTCGCCTCCACGGGCCAGCTGCAAAACCCGCAGGACGTGCTGTCTGCCGCACAGCGCGAGCGCCTGGAAAAAGCGCGCAGCAGCGACAAGCCCGTCGTCATCGTCACGCAAAAGGAAGCGGAAGCGGCCGAGAAAACAGTGAGCCGCGCGCAAAAGACGTGGCACTTCAAGGCAGCCAACGTGCGCGACTTTGCCTGGGCCTCGAGCCGCAAGTTCATCTGGGATGCGCAGGGCTACAAGAAGGGCGGCAGCGACGTGATGGCCATGTCCTACTATCCGAAAGAGGGCAATCCGCTGTGGGAAAAATACAGCACGCAAGCCATCGTGCACACGATCGAGCAGTACAACAAGTACAGCATGGCCTACCCGTATCCGACGGCCATTTCCGTCAACGGCCCCGTGGGCGGCATGGAGTATCCGATGATCTCGTTCAACGGACCCCGTCCGGTGAAAGACAAAAAGACGGGCGAGCTGACCTATTCGAAGCGCACCAAGTATGGCCTGATCGGCGTGATCATCCACGAAGTAGGCCACAACTACTACCCGATGATCATCAACTCGGACGAGCGCCAGTGGACGTGGATGGATGAAGGCCTCAACACCTTCGTGCAATACCTGGCGCAGCAGGCGTGGGAAGAGAACTACCCGGCCTCGCGCGGCGAACCGCGCGAAATCGTCGACTACATGCGTTCGCGCGACCAGGTGCCGATCATGACCAATTCCGAGTCCTTGCTGCAGTTCGGTAACAACGCCTACGCCAAGCCGGCGGCGGGCCTGAACATCCTGCGCGAAACCATCCTCGGGCGCGAACTGTTCGACTACGCCTTCAAGGAATATGCGCAGCGCTGGAAGTTCAAGCGCCCCACGCCCGCCGACTTTTTCCGCACCATGGAAGACGCTTCCGGCACGGACCTGGACTGGTTCTGGCGCGGCTGGTTTTATACCACCGATCCGGTCGACATCAGCATCGACGGCATCAGCGAATACGGCGTGAGTTCAAAAGACCCTGCCACGGAAAAAGCCTGGAAAAAGGCGCAGAAGGAGGCCCAGCCGGAATCGGTCACGAACCGCGCCAACAAGGGCATGCCGCGCCGCGTCGATGCGCATCCGGAACTGAAGGATTTCTACAACCAGCACGACGACTTCACGGTGACCAACAAGGACCGCAATGCCTATGCCGAAGCGCTGGCCAACCTGGAGCCGTGGGAAAAGGACTTGCTGAAACAGGGCAAGCATTTGTACCTGGTCGACCTGTCGAACGTGGGCGGCATGGTCATGCCATTGATACTCGAAATCGAACTGAAAAGCGGCAAGAAGTACGTCGAGCGCGTGCCGGCCGAAGTGTGGCGCTATTCGCCGAAAAAAATCACCAAGGTCGTCATCACCGATGAACCGATGGTGGGACTGGTGCAGGACCCGTACTGGGAAACGGCCGACATCGACACGAGCAACAATAGCTGGCCGAGACAGATCACGCCATCGCGCCTGGAACTGTTCAAGAGCGAGAAGTCGCCCAGGGATAACCTGATGCGCGACTTTCACACGCCGCTGAAAGGCCAGAACGGCGGCGCGGCCAAGGGCGACGAAGCGTGAAGCGCTGGCGCATGTTCGCGGCAAGCCTGCTGGCCTGCGCCAGCATGGCGGCCGGCGCCCACAATTTCCACATGGGCATCGCCGACATCAGCTACAACGCGGCCAGCGGCAGCACGGAAGTGGTGCACACCTACACGGGCCACGACGTCGAGGCGCTGCTGACGAACCTGTACCAGCGCCAGTTCGACCTGGGCCAGGAAGACAGCGAAGCGGCCCTGCGCCGCTATGTCGAAAAACAGTTTTACCTGGTGGGACCGGATGGCAAACGCTTGCGCCTGAACTGGGTCGGCATGAAAGTCAATGCCGACAACGTGGTGATCTTCCAGGAGATCGAACGCACGCGCCTGGCCCCCGCCACGCGCATCCACAACCAGCTGCTGACCGACTTCCTGCCCAGCCAGCGCAATACCCTCAACGTGCAGGACAGCGGCACGATCCAGACGCTGATTTTCGACCGCCAGAACACGGAACTGCCGATCCGCTAATCCCCGCTTCCCCCATACACCCATGACGCCACGCTCTCTTCCCCTCTTCCTCGCCGCCCTGTTTTCCGCCACCGCCGCCCATGCCGACGACATCTTCCAGCGCGTGCTGGTCGACGGATCGCGCCTGAACCAGCTGGGCGTGGCCGATTCGGCCAACACGGGCAGCGTCACGCAACGGCAGCTCGATGCGCGCACCAGCTACCGGCCCGGCGAATTGCTCGAAGCCGTGCCGGGGCTGATCGTCAGCCAGCATAGCGGCGAGGGCAAGGCCAACCAGTTCTACCTGCGCGGTTTCAACCTCGATCACGGCACGGACTTGCGCACCACCGTCGACGAGATGCCCGTCAACCAGCGCAGCCATGGCCACGGACAGGGCTGGACGGACCTGAACTTTTTGATCCCCGAACTGGCCATGCGCCTCGATTACAAAAAGGGGCCGTATGCGGCGGCGCAAGGCGATTTTTCCTCGGCCGGCGCGGCGTCCGTCGTCTACGCGAACCGCCTGACGCAGGGCGTCGCCAGCGTGGGTATCGGGCAAAACGGCTTTCGCCGCGCCCTGCTGGCCGACTCACTCGATGCGGGCGACGGCAGCCTGCTGTATGCGCTCGAAGCGCAGCACAACGACGGCCCGTTCACGCAGCCGGACCGCTACCGCAAGCTCAATGGCGTGCTGCGCTACAGCGAAGGCTATGCCAACAACGGCTTCAATGTCACGGCCATGGCGTATGATGCCAGCTGGAATGCCACCGACCAGATCCCGCTGCGCGCCGTGCAAGACGGCACCCTGGGCCGCTTCGACGCCATCGATGCCAGCGACGGCGGCAAGGCGCAGCGCTACAGCCTGTCGGGCGCCTGGCGCCAGACAACGGACGACATGTCGTCCAGGGTCAGCGCGTATGTGATCGCCAACCGCCTGGCCCTGTTCTCGAATTTCACGTATGCGCTGGACGATCCCGATAACGGCGACCAGTTCGCCCAGCCCGACCGGCGCGTGACGTCCGGCGTCAACGCCAGCCACACCTGGCACCGCCACACGGACAGGGGCAGCAGCGACACCACCATCGGCCTGCAGCTACAGAACGACAATATCCACAATGGCCTGTACCACACGCGGCAGCGGCAGATCCTGTCGACCACGCGGCAAGACCATATCGTCGAATCGAGCCTCGGCGTGTATGCCGAAAACAGCACGCGCTGGTCGCGGTCGCTGCGCAGCGTGGCCGGCCTGCGCGCCGACGCCTACCGCTTCGACGTGCGCAGCGACCGCGCCGCCAATTCGGGCAAGGCCAGCGACCATTTGTTCAGCCCCAGCCTGAGCGTGATCGCCGGACCGTGGCGCGATACGGAAGCGTATCTCAACATCGGCAACGGCTTTCACAGCAACGACGCGCGCGGCACGACAATCACGGTCGACCCGAAATCGGGCGAAGCGGCCGACAAGGTCACGCCCCTGGTGCGTTCGCGCGGACTGGAACTGGGCTTGCGCAGCGCCGCCATCGCCGGCCTGCAAACGTCGCTGTCGCTGTACCGGCTGGACTTCGATTCCGAACTGCTGTTCATCGGCGACGCGGGCGCCACCGAGGCGGGCCGCCCCAGCCGCCGCTACGGCATCGAGTTTTCCAGCTACTACAAGGCGGCCAGCTGGCTGTCGCTGGACCTGGACCTGGCGTATGCGCGGGCGCGCTCGCGCGGCAGCGACCCGGCCGGCGACTTCATCCCCGGCGCCATCGAAGGCGTGGCCCAGCTGGCCATGACGGTGACGCCGCGCGGGCCATGGTCAGGCTCTTTGCGCCTGCGCTACTTCGGCCCGCGCCCCCTGACGGAAGACAACAGCGTGCGCTCGTCGGCCAGCGTGGGATTGAACGGGCGCCTCGCCTACCAGATCGACAAGACCTTGCGCGTGGAGCTCGAAGGCTACAACCTGGCCAACCGGCGCGACTCGGCCATCGACTATTACTATGCCTCGCGCCTGCCCGGCGAAGCGCAGCCCGTCGACGATATCCACTTCCATCCGGTGGAATCGCGCTCGCTGCGCCTGACCCTGGTAAAGAATTTTTGACTCGGCAAGCATAATTCCTGGCGGACGTAGCACAAGAGTCGCCGCGAAGTCGTAGAATGCCAGGCTGGATAAACTGAGACAGGCCGCGTTGCGGCCCGCACCGCCATGAGCACTTCCGCACCGATCTTTACCGACCCGTCCCACGTCAAGGACGCCTTGCGCGATGACGGCTATGCCGTCCTGCGCCCGCAGGACGTGGCCGCGCTGGCCGGCTGCCCTTTGGCCGCATTGCGCGCGCTGGAACCAAGCTGGAATACTCTGGCGCTGGACAATTACCTGAAAGATGGCGGCCGCTATCGCCGCCGGCGCCACTCGTGCTTCGTGCAGGATGGTGAGCGCCTGACGCAGACGGCGCACCGCCCGCACTGGCAACCGGTCGAATACAACGCCCTGCATGGCGGCATGCACCGCCTGTTCGAGCCGGTCGAGCCGGCCATCGTCGCGCAGCCAGCCTGGCAGCAGCTGATCCGCGCGCTGGGTGACGCCTGCTCGCAGGTCAAGGGCAGCCAGCCGTGGTTCATCGAGGCGCACCAGTTCCGCATCGATACGACCGATGGCATCGGCCGCCCCACGCCGGAAGGCGCGCACCGCGACGGCGTCGATTTCGTCGCCGTGCTGCTGATCGGGCGCGAACAGGTCAAGGGTGGCGAGACGCGCATCTTCGAAGCCCATGGTCCCAACGGCAAGCGCTTTACCCTGACCGAGCCGTGGTCGCTGCTGCTGCTTGACGATGCGGCGGTGATCCACGAATCGACGCCGATCCAGCCCATCGGCGAGCATGGCCACCGCGATACGCTGGTGCTGACGTATCGCGCCGGCCAGTTCCAGGGCGAAAACTGACAGACGGCCACAGCATTCACTGTGGCCAAAATAGTTACTTGCAAGTTACTTTTACAGACCTAAATCCGATATAGTCATACGATGTCGATATTGCGCGCGCACCGCGCCCAGCATCACCACACTGAAATTCTAGGAGAGGTCTGTGGACTCCAACAACCAAATCAAGCCTGACGAAATCGAGATCCTGATCGTCGAGGACAGCCCGACCCAGGCGGAGCGATTGCGCCGCCTGATCCAGTCGCTGCACTACAACGCGCGCGTGGCGGCGAACGGCCAGCTGGCCCTGGCCGCCATCCGCGAGCGCAAGCCGCACCTGGTGCTGTCCGATATCGTCATGCCTGAAATGAATGGCTACGACCTGTGCCGCGCCATCAAGTCCGATCCGACCCTGCGCGACATTCCCGTGATCCTCGTCACCTCGCTCAACGACCCGAAGGACATCATCCGCGGCATCGAGTGCGGCGCCGACAATTTCATCCGCAAGCCCTACGCGGAAGACTACCTGCTCAACCGCATCAGCCACATGCTGATGAACCAGAAGCTGCGCAAGAACCAGAACGTGGAAATCGGCATCGCCCTGTACCTGGGCGACCAGAAGCACTTCATCAATGCGGAACGCCAGCAAATCCTCGACCTGCTGATCTCGACGTATGAACAAGCGGTGCAGGTCAACGGCGAACTGCAGGCGCGTGAACGCCAGGTGATTGAACTGAACATGCGCCTGGCGCACCATGCGGCCGAACTGGAAACCATCAACCGCGAAATCGCCCTGAAAAACCTGGAACTGGCCGAGGCCAGCCGCATGAAGTCCGCCTTCATCGCCAATATGTCGCATGAACTGCGCACGCCGCTGAACGCCATCATCGGCTTCACCGGCGCACTGCTGATGAAACTGCCCGGCCCCCTGACGTCGGACCAGGACAAGCAGCTCAATACCATCCGCGCCAGCGCGCGCCATCTGCTCTCGCTGATCAACGACATCCTCGACGTGGCCAAGATCGAAGCGGGCAAGCTGACCCTGTCGATCGAACCCGTGCACTGCCAGGAGCTGATGACCGAAGTGGCCGACACCTTGCGTCCCCTGGCCCAGCAAAAGGGCCTGGCGCTGGAAATGGCACTGGGCGAGCCAGGCCAATCTCCCGCCATCATCGACACGGACCGCCGCGCGCTGACGCAAATCCTCATCAACCTGCTCAACAACGCCATCAAGTTCACGGAACAGGGCACGGTGCGCATCAGCCTGTCGCAGCGCGACGAAGACGGCGTGCTGGTGACGGAAATGAGCATCGCCGACAGCGGCGCCGGCATCAAGGAAGAAGACCAGGCCAAGCTGTTCCAGGCCTTCTCGCAACTCGATTCCACCTCCACGCGCCACGTGGAAGGCGCGGGACTGGGGCTGTACCTGTGCCAGAACCTGGCCAACGCCATCGGCGGCGCCCTGTTCTTCAACAGCGACTACGGCTCCGGCAGCACGTTTACGCTGGCCCTGCGCAGCAAGCCCTGATGCGGGTGCGCCGCAGCATAAATCTGGATTTATTGCCATCTGAAGCAGATCGATACCGTAGTTCTACGGTATTGCACCGCACCATTTTCAGCGCTATAGTGGAACTGTCTCCTCCAATTCGTTCCCTGAACATTGGATTACGCCCGCGCTAATACGCGGGCTTTTTTTTGCCTGCGTTTTCCACGCATCTTCATCCTTTCTTAACTAAATCAAACGATTTAGTTATATCAATCGTTTGAGATATATGATTAAATCTCCGGCATGATTGAAAAAAATATTCCACACACATCACATGCCGACGACGGACGCAAGCCCCGTTCCGATGGCGAACAGTCACGCGAGCGGCTGCTGCATAGCGCCATCCGCCTGTTTGCCGAACAGGGCTACGCCAAGACCTCCACGCGCGAACTGGCGCAGGCGGCCGGCACGAACGCAGCGGCCATCCGCTACTATTTTGGCGACAAGGCGGGCCTGTACCGCGCCGCCTTTGCGCAGCAGTCAGCCGACCCGCAAGACAATATCGCCCTGTTCGACCAGCCCCATTTCACCTTGCGCCAAAGCCTGGAAGGCTTTTATGCGCAGTTGCTCGCCCCCATGCAGCAGGGCGACATCGCGCGCGACTGCATGCGCCTGTGGTGCCGCGAAATGCTCGAACCGACGGGCCTGTGGGCGCGCGAGATCGACCAGAACATCCGCCCCGAACACGAGGCGCTGACGCGCGTGCTGGCACGCCACCTGGGTGCGCCCGACAACAGCGACGACATGCACCGGCTGGCGTTTTCCATCGCTTCGCTGGCCCTGCAGCACATGGTGGGCACCGAGGTGCTGCAAACCTTGCGTCCGCAATTGCTGGAATCGCCGCACGCGATCGACACCTGGCTGGCGCGCCTGACCGACTACGCGCTGGCCATGGCCGACGTGGAGCGCCAGCGCCTGGCCACGCCGCCCTCTCCCCCTACCGTTCAACGACAAGCAGAAGGACCAGCATGACGACCATTCGATGCACCGTTCAACGCGCCCTGGCCGCCAGCATCTTGCTGGCGCTGGGCGGCTGCGCCCTGCAGGCGCCGCCCGCGGCGGTGGCCGCCAGCGCACCCGCGCAATGGCAGGCGCCGCTGCCGCACAATGGCAGCCTGACGGACCTGGCCAGCTGGTGGCAGGGCCAGGGCGACAGCCTGCTGGTGGAATTGATCACCGATGCGCAGCAGGTCAGCCCGACCATCGCCGCCGCCGGCACGCGCATCGCGCAGGCGCGCGCGGACCGCATCGCCAGCGGCGCCGCGCTGGCGCCCAGGCTCGACGCGACGGGCAGCGTGGTGCGCACCAGCCAGCAATCGGCGCAACCGAGCGGCACCACTTCGCAGGCCGCGCTGCAAGCGTCGTGGGAAATCGACGTGTTTGGCGCCAACCGCGCCACGCGCGATGCGGCGCAGGAGCGCTACGACAGCGCCCGGGCGCTCTGGCATGAGGCGCGCGTCTCGGTCGCCGCCGAAGTGGCGAACCAGTACTACGCCTTGCGCACCTGCCGGCAATTGCAGGCCGTGTCCGAACAGGATGCCGTCTCGCGCCGGGACTCGGCGCGCCTGACGGAACTGAGCGCCGGCGCCGGCTTCCAGCCGCCCGCCAACGCCGCCCTGGCCCGCGCCAGCGCCGCCGAAGGCGCCAGCCGCGCCATCGAACAGCGCGCCGCCTGCGACGTGAACATCAAGGCGCTGGTGGCCCTGTCGGCCATGCCGGAAGAGACGCTGCGCCAGAAGCTGGCGGCCAGCCCCGCCATCCTGCCTTCGCCTGTGGCAATCGCGGAACTGCCGGCGCACACGCTGGGCCAGCGTCCCGACATCTACAGCGCCGAGCGCGAAGTGGCGGCCGCCAGCTTCGAAGTGCGCGGTGCGCAGGCGCAACGTTATCCCCGTCTGAGCCTGGCCGGCTCCATCGGCAAGGGCAATATCCGCGCCGGCGGCACCAGCATCACGGCCAGCACCTGGAGCATCGGTCCGCTGGCCGTCAGCCTGCCCATCTTCGACGGCGGCACCCGCCGCGCGCAGGTCGACGCAGCCACGGCGCGCTACGACGAAGCGGTGGTGAAATACCGCGCCGGCGTGCGCCA
Organism: Janthinobacterium sp. 64; assembly: GCF_002813325.1. Lineage (NCBI taxonomy): Bacteria > Pseudomonadati > Pseudomonadota > Betaproteobacteria > Burkholderiales > Oxalobacteraceae > Janthinobacterium > Janthinobacterium sp. 64. Next base: position 2,657,334 of record NZ_PHUG01000001.1, read on the forward strand.
GGCCGTGCGCGAAGTGGAAGAGGCGCTGGTCAACCTGGCCAGCACGGACGAGCGCAGCGGCCACGCGAAAACGGCCCTGGAAGGCTACCGCGTGTCGTTCGTCGCCACGGAAGACCGCTACAAGAATGGCCTGGCCAGCCTGATCGAACTGGAAGACGCGCGCCGCACGCGCCTGGCCGCCGAAAACACCGTGGTCAACCTCGAGCGCGAACGCAGCGCCGCCTGGGTGGCGCTGTACCGCGCCGCCGGCGGCGGCTGGACCAGCAGCGCCATCGCCAACAATGCCCCCTGACGGATACGACAACATGAAAAAAATGACCTTGAAACCGATGGCGCTCGCGCTGGCCGCCCTTTGCGTGGTGCTGGGCGCCGGCGTGGCCCTGTACTCCCCTTCCTCGACGGCGGCCGACGACGCCAAGGACAAGAACGCGGCACCAAAGCCTGCGCTGACCGTCACCACGGCCAAGCCGCAAACGGCCAGCCTGCCCATCAAGCTGAAGGCCAACGGCAACGTGGCCGCCTGGCAGGAAGCCGTCATCGGCAGCGAATCAAACGGCTTGCGCCTGACCGACGTGCGCGTCAACGTGGGCGACGTGGTGCGCGCCGGCCAGGTGCTGGCCGTGTTCTCGAACGACACGGTCAACGCCGACGTGGCGCAGGCAAAAGCCGCCGTGCTGGAAGCACAAGCCAATGCCGCCGAGGCGGCCGCCAACGCGCAGCGTGCCCGCTCGCTGCAAAGCACGGGCGCCATCAGCGCGCAGCAGATCAGCCAGTACCTGACGGCCGAACAGACGGCCAACGCGCGCATCGCGTCCGCCAAGGCGCAACTGGCGTCGCAGCAGTTGCGCCTGAAATACACGCAGGTGGTGGCGCCCGACAGCGGCATCATCTCGTCGCGCTCAGCCACCGTGGGGTCGGTGGTGGGCGCCGGCACGGAGCTGTTCCGTATGATCCGCCAGGGCCGCCTCGAATGGCGCGCTGAAGTGACGGCCACCGAGCTGCTGAACCTGAAACCGGGCACCCTGGCGCAAGTCAAGGCGGCCAATGGCAGCATCCTGACGGGCAAGGTGCGCATGATCGCCCCCACCGTCGATCCGCAGACGCGCTCCGCCCTCGTGTACGTGGACCTGCCGGCCAGCACGGGCAACAATGCGCCGTTCAAGGCCGGCATGTACGCCAGCGGCGAATTTGAACTCGGCACCTCGGGCGCGCTGACGGTGCCGCAGCAGGCCATTGCCGTGCGCGACGGCTTCAGCTATGTCTTCCGCCTCAATGCCGACCAGCGGGTCAGCCAGATCAAGGTGCAGGCCGGACGGCGCCTGAGCGACCGCATTGAAATCCTGGGCGGCATCACGGCCGACACGACGATTGTCGTCAGCGGCGCCGGCTTCCTCAATGACGGCGATCTGGTACGCAATGTGGCGACACCGGTAGCGGCACCGGCGGCAGCCAAGCCGGCCGCAGCGAAAAAATAAGGAGAGGCCATGAATTTTTCCTCCCTCTCGATCAAGAACCCGATCCCGGCCATCATGCTGTTCGCGCTGCTGACCCTGGCCGGTCTGCTGGCCTACAAGGCCAATCCGGTGCAGGATTTCCCCGACATCGAACTGCCCATCGTCACCGTCAGCGCCGTGCTGCCCGGCGCCGCGCCGGCCCAGCTGGAAACGGAAGTGGCGCGCAAGATCGAAGACTCCGTCGCCACCTTGCAAGGCGTGAAAAACATCTACACCAAAGTGCTCGATGGCGTCGTCACGGTGACCGTCGAATTCATCCTGGAAAAGCAGATCGCCGAAGCCGTCAACGACGTGCGCGACGCCGTCGCCCGCGTGAAAGCGGACATGCCGGCCGAGCTGCGCGACCCCACCGTCACCAAGGCGTCCACCGCCGGCAGGGTCGTGCTGACCTTTATCGCCACGGCGAAACCCGGTGTCGACAATCCGCTCGACTCTCCCGACCTGTCCTGGTTCGTCGACAACACGGTGGCCAAGCGCCTCCTGACCGTGCCCGGCGTGGGCGCCGTCACCCGTGTCGGCGGCGTCTACCGCGAGATCCAGGTGGAACTCGACGAGGCGCGCATGGCTGCCTTGAAAGTGTCGGCGCTCGACGTGTCGCGTCAGCTGCGTCTGGTGCAGCGCGAAGCGCCTGGCGGGCGGGGTGACATCAGCGGCGCCGAGCAATCGGTGCGCACCATCGCCACCGTCAAGACGGCCGATGAACTGTCGCGCGTGGAAGTGCCGCTGCCGGACGGGCGCCATGTGCGCCTGGACCAGGTGGCCACCGTGCGCGACACCATCGCCGAACCGCGCGCGCTGGCCGAACAGGATGGCAAGACGGTCGTCGCTTTCGAGGTGTTCCGCACCAAGGGCGCCAGCGAAGTGGCCGTCGCCAGGGGCGCGCGCGACGCCATCGCCGACCTGCAGAAGGAGAACCCCAACGTGGTGCTGCAGCAGTCGATCGACAATGCCTTCCCCGTCGAGGAAAACTTCGAAGGTTCGATGGAGCTGCTGTACGAAGGCGCGCTGCTGGCCGTGCTGGTGGTGTGGTGGTTCCTGCGCGACTGGCGCGCCACGCTGGTGGCCGCCGCCGCCCTGCCCCTGTCCGTGATGCCCGCTTTCCTCGGCATCTACTGGTTCGGCTACACGCTCAATACCGTCACCCTGCTGTCGCTGGCGCTGGTCGTCGGCGTGCTGGTCGACGACGCCATCGTGGAAATTGAAAACATCGAGCGCCATCTGCGCATGGGCAAATCGCCCATGCAAGCGGCCATGGAAGCGGCCGACGAAATCGGCATGGCGGTGATCGCCACCACCTTCGCGCTGGTGGCCGTGTTCCTGCCGACGGCTTTCATGAGCGGCATCCCCGGCCTGTTCTTCAAGCAGTTCGGCTGGACGGCCGTGCTGGCCGTGCTGGCCTCCCTGGTGGTGGCGCGCCTGCTCACGCCGATGATGGCGGCCTACATCTTGAAACCGCTGCCGCACAAGGAAGAACACGATGGCTGGCTGATGACGCGCTATCTGCACGTGATGCGCTGGTGCCTGAACCACCGCGGCGTCACGGCCATCGCCGCGGCCCTGTTCTTTGTCGGCGCCATCGCGCTGGTGCCGCTGCTGCCGACGGGTTTCGTGCCGGCCGCCGACCGCGCGCAGACGCAAATCAACCTGGAATTGCCGCCCGGTTCCACCCTGGGCGAAACGCAGGCCGTGGCAGCCCTGGCGCGCGATGCGGCCATGCGCACGCCGGGCATCGAGGGCGTCTTCAGTTCGATAGGCGGCGGCTCCAGCGGTGACGCCTTCGCCCCCGGCGCAGCGGCCGAAGCACGCCGCGCCGTGCTGACCCTGACCACCGTGCACCGCACGCAGCGCAAGGAATCGATGGCGGACCTGGAAACGCAGTTGCGCAACAAGCTCGATACCATCCCCGGCGCGCGCTTCACGGTGGGCCCACCCGACACGGGCGTCAAGATGCAGCTGGTGCTGCGTTCGGAAGACCCGGTGGCGTTGATGGCGGCGGCGCAAAAGGTCGAGCGCGAACTGCGCGGCCTGAAGGGCATCGGCAACGTCAATTCCAGCGCCTCGCTGGTGCGCCCGGAAATCATCGTGCGTCCCGATTTTGCCAAGGCGGCCGACCTGGGCGTGACGGCGGCAGCCATCGGCGAGACGGTGCGCGTGGCCACGGCCGGCGACTACGATACGGACCTGACGAAAATGAACCTGCCCGAGCGACAAGTGCCGATCCGCGTCAAGCTGCCCAACAGCGTGCGCGCCGACCTGGCCGCCATCGAGCGCCTGAGCGTGCCCGGCAAGAATGGCCCCGTGCGCCTGGCGAACGTGGCCACGGTGTCGATGGAAAGCGGCCCGGCGCAGATCGACCGCTTGAACCGCAGCCGCAACGTGACCCTCGACGTGGAACTCGGTTCGCGCACCCTCGGCGAATTGAATGAAGAAGCGCGCGCGCTGCCGTCGATGAAGAATCTGCCGCCGTCCGTGAAGATCGCCGAACTGGGCGACGCGCAGGAGATGGCCTCGCTGTTCGCCAGCTTCGGCCTGGCCATGCTGATCGGCGTGCTGTGCATCTACTGCGTGCTGGTGCTGCTGTTCAAGGACTTCATGCAGCCGGTGACCATCCTGGCGGCGCTGCCGCTGTCGATCGGCGGCGCCTTCGTGGCGCTCTTGATCACGGGCAGCGCCCTGTCGATGCCGTCGATGATCGGCCTGATCATGCTGATGGGGATCGTCACCAAGAACTCGATCCTGCTGGTCGACTATGCGATCCTGGCGCGCCAGGCCGGCATGAACCGCTTCGACGCGCTGGTCGACGCCTGCCACAAGCGCAGCCGCCCCATCCTGATGACGACGATCGCCATGGGCGCCGGCATGATGCCGCTGGCGCTGGGCTGGGGTGCCGATCCCAGCTTCCGTTCGCCGATGGCCATTACCGTCATCGGCGGCCTGATCACGTCGACCTTATTGAGCCTCTTGGTGGTACCGGCCGTGTTCACCTATATCGACGACCTCGAGCACCTGCTCAAGCGCGGCATGGCGAAACTGCGCCGCCAGAAGGCCCCGCTGCGCCGCGATGACAGGGCGGCGCTGGAAAAATAAGCGCTGCCATTGTTTGCAAAATCGCCCCCTGCGGGCAAGGAAGCGAAGGACCGGCCGCCAGGCCGCGCTCCCTCGCTTCCATCTATCTGGCATACTGCGCCCATTCTCCATGAACGCAATCTGCCCTGCCTATGAATTACCGCACCCCACTCGTCCTGCTGATGGTATCCGCACTGCTCGGCGCCTGCTCGGAAAAGACCGCCCCAGCCAGCGCCGGCCTGGCAGCTGACGTGGTCACCGAAGTCCCTGCTGCCGCAGCAGACACCGCATCGGCCGAACACGTGCCGCCGCCATCCGCCACCGCACCGAGGACGGAAGCGATGAACACGCCACAGGCGCGCGAGCGCGAAGTGGGCATGATGCGCGCCGTCTTCGGCAAGGACTACCGCAGCGACAGCGACGATGCGCTGGCCGACCTGCCAGATCCCGACAACCACGTCGACAAGCTCAGTTACGTGGTCAGCGCCGTCAGCCACAAGCTGCTGCCCGATGGCAGCGCCATCCTGGTGGCGAATGCGGAAACGGCCAACACGGAAGGCACGGCGGAATCGGCGCATGCCTCGCCGGGACTGTTGAACGTCTTTTTCCTGACCCCCAAGGGCCAGCCGGAAGAAGGCAAGTGGCAAGTCGTGAAACGCCTGGAAAACATCGCTGCCCTGGGCTCGTCGGGGCAACTCGGTGAAGTCCACTGGGTCATGCTGGGCGCGAACAAGCCTGGACTGGCGATCCGCCATGGCTATACGGGCCAGGGTTACACCATCACGCAACTGGCCCTGTTTGAAATCGGCGACGGCAAGGTCAGCTCACTCGACGGTGCCATCGACCTGTATTCGGACAATATGGGCGCCTGCGGGCCTGAAACGGACGAGTGCTGGCTGGTCAAGGGAAACTGGCGCTTCGCGCCGGCGCGCAATGGCGGCGCCTACGACGACTTGCTGATCGATTTCAAGGGCGCCTCTGAAAAGATCAAGCCTGGCGTCACCGTCAAGCCGGACGAAGACCCGCCGCGCATCGCCACGCCCCTGAACGGCCACGCGCGCTATGGCTTCGATGGCAAGGGATATAAATTGGTTGAAGGCAAGAACCCGGTGCCTGGCGTCTAGCAGGACCAGGCCAGGGGTCAGACCCGCCGGGTCTGACCCCACGCAAGCCAGCTACCTGCGCGCCGCCTCCAGGCGCGCCAGCAGCGGCGCATACATCGAGCGCGTATGGCTGCTCCAGCGGGCCATGGCGTTGTCGATATCGAGCAGCAGGCGTTCCGACAACACCTTGTCGCCCTGCTGCAGCGCCCAGATCGCGCACTCGGCGCGGCAGTCGAAGCTGTTGTAGCGCGTCAGCGCGTCGTCGAATTCCGCCTTCGCTTCCACCTGGCGCCCGCTTTGCGCCAGCGCGCGCGCCGTCAGCAGCGACACCATCTCGGGACGAAAATGCATATCCGTGCGGCGAATGAATTCCAGGTGCGTCAGCGCTTCGGCGCCGCGCGCGCATTCCAGGTAGGCGCGTGCCGCACCGAGGCGAATTTCCAGGTCCGATGCAAACGCGCCCTGCAGGCAGGCCTCGTAGGTCGATGCCGCTTCCTGCGCATTGCCCGCTTCGAGCTGCGCGCTGGCCAGGCGCATCTGGTTTTGCGCCGTCGGCGTATACTCGAAGGCGGCCTTCGCCTCGCGCAATTCGCGGTTCGGATCGAGCACCTGCACGGCCACCGAAGCGACCTTGCGCGCGCCTTGCGGCAGGCGCGAATTGGGCAGGTAGATGGCGAAGAAATACACCACGCTGCCCAGCAGCGGGAACATGAATAAAATGAGCAGCCAGTACAGTTGCTGCCCGTTGCGCACCACGTGAATCGCAAAAAATACCGCGATCAGAATGTGTATGCCTATGCCAAAAATCGTCATGCTGCGACCTCGTTCGTGATGGGAGCGGCTGGCACCATGCCGCCGCTTTCCCTGCTCAGAATATTACACTGGCCGCGCCGTGCACACGTGCCTATTGCGTCTTGGCCGACCAGCCGCCGCCCATGGCGCGGTACAGGTCGACGGAAGCGACGAGGATGCGCGTCTTCAGCTGCAGCAGGCCTACATCCGCGCTGTACAGGGTGCGCTGGGCGTCGAGTTCTTCCAGGTACGATGCGTAGCCATTGCGGTAGCGGTTGTGCGCGATGCGCAAGGTGTCCGCCGCCGTGGCGCGGCGCGCGTCGTTTTCCACGGCTTGCTGCCGCAGCCGGTAGATGGCGCCCAGGCTGTTCTCCGTTTCGGCGAAGGCATTCCTCACCACGTTTTCATACGTGTACACCAACTGGTCGCGCTGCGCGCCGGCCGCCTCCGTCTGCGCCTGCACCCGCCCGCCATCGAACAGGGGGCCGGCCGCCAGCGCCGTCAGGCGCCACAGGGCCGTCGGCGCATGCAGGAAATCGGTGAGCGTTGTCGCCTGCCCGCCGCCGACGGCCGTCAGCTTGAACGAGGGCAGCAGCTGGTCGCGCGTGGCGGCCAGGCTGGCGTTGGCGGCCGCCAGGTTGTGTTCCGCGCGCGCGATGTCGGGCCGCCGGCGCAGCAATTCCGACGGCAGGCCTGCCGGCACGCCCGGCGCCGCCAGCTCGGCCAGCGGCAAGCCGCGCGCGATGGGGCCGGGATTGCCGCCGACGAGAATCGCCAGCGCGTTTTCCTGCTCGAATATCTGCCGCTGCAGCTGTGGCACTTGCTCGGCCGCTGCATGGTATTCCGATTGCGCCTGCAGCCATTCCAGCCGCGAGCTGTAGCCCACCTCGAACTGCTTGCGCGCCAGCTCGCGCGACTGTTCGCGCAACTGCAGGGTCGATTGCGTCAGCGCCAGCTGCGCATCGAGTCCGCGCAGATTCAGGTAAGCGGTGGCCACGCTGGCGGCGATCGACAGGGCCGCCGCATCGAGGCTGGCCTGCTCGGCGCGATAGCTCTCGCCGGCCGCATCGCTCAGGCTGGCCAGCCGGCCCCACACGTCGATTTCATAGCTGGCCTGCAGTTCGGCCTGGAAGACGTTCGTCACATACGGCTTGCCGCTCGACGCCAGGGTGCGCGTGCGCGTGGGCGAACCGTCGAAGGCCAGGTTGGGCGCGTGGTTTGCATCGGCCTGCGCCAGGCGCGCGCGGTATTCCTGCACGCGGGCGCGCGCCACGCGCAAGTCGCCGTTGCGCGCCAGCGCCTCGCCCACCAGGTCACTCAAGACCGGATCGCCAAAAGCCTGCCACCACAGCTGCTCGACTTGGGCCTGGGTCGCCGCTGGTGCGCCGATGGCTTGCGCGCGCCAGCCGGACGGCAGCTGCAGTGCCGACGCAGGCTGCGGTGGCGCGTTGGCGGCGCAGCCTGCCAGCGCCAGCGCGGCGGCCATCAGCAATAAACGGTGCTTCATGGCCTGGCCTTCTTCGGCGCAGGCGGCGGCGCGGGATTGTCCGCCGAGTCGTTCAGCACGGCGGAGGTGTCGACGCTGACCACCACCGACATGCCGGGCACGAGCCGGCGCGCATTCGCCTGGCCCGCATCGATGCGGATGCGCACGGGAATGCGCTGGGCGATTTTGAGGTAATTGCCCGTCGCGTTATCGGCCGGCAGCACGGAAAATTCGGAACCGGTGGCCGGCGAAATGCGCTCCACCTGGCCCGTCAGCACGGCGCCGTCAAGCGCGTCGACGTGGAAGGTGGCGCTCTGCCCTTCCTGCACGCCGTTCATCTGCGTTTCCTTGAAATTGGCGATCACCCACATCTGGCGCGGCACCAGCGCCATCAGCTGCGCGCCCGAATTCACGTACGCGCCCTGGCGCACCGTCACCTGGCCCAGCTGGCCATCGGATGGCGCCACGATGCGCGTGTTATCGAGGTCGATCTTCGCCGCCTTGACGGCCGCCTGCGCATTCGCCACGGCCGCTTCCAGCGACAGCTTGTTGACCACAACGGAATGCGCGCTTTGCTGGGCGATGTCGAGGTTGGCCCGGGCCTGCGCCAGCGCTGCCGCCATCTGCGCCTGCGCGGCGCGCGACTGGTCGTGTTCGCGCTGCGACAGCGAACCATCGGCCACCAGCTGCTCCACGCGATTCAAATCGGCGCTGGCCTTGCGCGCCTGCGCTTCCGCATTCGCCATCACGGCCTGGCTGACGGCGATGCCCGCTTCAGCGCTGGCCTTCTGCTGCGCCCAGTTCGACAGCGCCGCCTGCTGCGCGGCCAGCTGCGCCTGCGCCTGCTCGTAGCGCTGCTGGTAGATGCGGTCGTCGATGCGCACCAGCAGCTGGCCCTCCTTGACGTCCATGAAATCCTGCACCGTCACTTCCACCACATAGCCCGACAGCTGCGTGCCGATGATGGTCACCTGCCCGCGCACGGTGGCGTTTTCCGTCGTCACGATGGGACTCGTGAACGGCGGCAGCCGCCACGCGTACAGCACGATCAGCACGCCCACCAGGGCCACGGCGGCAAAGGCCAGCGCGGACAGCCACTGGTGGCGCCGGTCCGGCTGCGCCATGGAAGGGGCGGCAGGTGCGGGTGCGGTGGGCGGTACTGGTGGCGGCGTATTATTTTCTGTCATTGCTCGGTTCCGAATTGGTAAGGGGGACGATGGCCATGGCCGTCTGCGCATCGCGCACGGGGCCGGCCAGGCGGCGCGCGCCGGTGGTGATGCGGGTCCAGGACTGGCTGACCAGCATCCAGATCAGGGTGGCGATGGCGACGCCTGCGATCATCAAAAAAACGTCGTTGTAGGCCAGCACATTGGCTTCGCGCGTGGCGATGGCGCCCAGGCGCGCCACGCCCTGGGCGCTGCGCAAGGCCGGATCCGTCAGCACGCCGCCATAGCTTGCGGCGCCCGACTGCACGCGCGCGGCCACCTGCGGATCGAGCATGGTGAGATGCTCGACCAGGTAGCTGGAATGGTATTTTTCGCGCGCCGTCTGGATGGTGCCGACGATGGCCGAACCAAGCAAACCACCCAGGTTCTGCGTCATGGTAAACATCACGGAAAAACTCACCAGGTTGCGCGGTTCGGCGATCACGGCGCCCATGCCGGCCACCATGGTGGGACCGAGGAAATACGTGCCGCCAAAGGCCAGCAGGAACTGGCTCACATACATGTTGACGGGCCGCGTCTGGCTGGTGGCGTGCGCGTCGATCAGGGCACCAAAGGCGATCAGCAGCAGCGCGAACATCAGCGAGCGGTTCAGGGTGGCCGGATTGATCGTCAGCGCGCTGACCACCAGCCCTGCCACGCTGCCCAGCAGGACCACGATGAACAGGTTCTGCATCTGGTCCGTGTTCAGGCCCAGCGCCTGCAAAAAGCCCACGGCGCCCGTCGATTCAGACAGCACGATGCGAAACAGCAGCACCGATAAAAACAGCTTGGCGATCTTGCCCGTGGTGAGCCAGCGCGTGTTGAGCAGCGGGCGCGCGCGGTTATGTTCGATGGCCAGCGAGGCGGCGATCAGCACGATGGAGCAGGCCAGGCACACGCCGACCCATTCGGACTCCATCCACCACGCCGTGCGCCCCTGCGCCAGCACGGCGCACAGCAGGGCCACGCCGGGCGCGAACAGGATGAAAGTAAGAAAGTCGAGCGGCTCGAACGTCTGCACGCGGTCGCCCGGAGGCAGTTTCAGGGCCAGCACGCAACCCAGCGCCAGCAGCGCCAGTCCCAGCTCGAACAGGTACAGGCCGTGCCACTCGCCGATCTGCAGCAGTTCGGAAGTGAAGATGCGCGCCAGCGGCAGCGCCAGCTGGGCAAAGCCCAGGCCCAGCACCACGCCCTTCAGGCGGTGGCGCGCGGGAAACGCCTGCAGGGTGTAGTACAGGCCCAGCACGCCCAGCGCGCCGCCCACCATGCCATGCGCGGCGCGCACGGCGATCGCCGACGGCAAGGTATTCGCGTACAAGTGGGCGAAGGTGACGAGCGCATACAGCACCAGGAACGCTTCCGTGAACAGGCGCAGGCCGAACTGCTGGCGGAACTTCACCAGCAGCAGATTCATGGAGACGATGGTCATCACATAGGCGGCCGGCAGCCACTGCATCTGGTAGGCATAGGCGGCCAGCGAACCTTGCAGGTTCAGCAAATTGGCCGTCACCAGCCCGTTGCCCAGTCCCCCTGTCAGCGCGACGATCAGGCCGACGATGAAATACGCGACACGCTTGGGCGTCGAATGTTCGGGCATCGATGGCGACCCGGGCAAGGTCGGGCGTTCGCCCGGCCCCCAGGTGCGAGGTGTGTACTTGTCCATGCGGTAATCGCGATCCGGTTTGCTGAAGCCGTTCCTTGCTGCCGTTCTGCTTCCTTCAAGCAAATAGTTGCAAATGAACAGTTCTAGTCAGCAGCATATCACCGCAGGACGTTTTTATTGTTTACATTGTTGCATGGCGTTGCGCCTGCGGCGCAAACAGGGTAGGCAACGGGGCCGGCGGCGCCGGCCCTGTGCTGATGCCGCCAATCACACCCTGGGCGGATCCGTCTCGCGCGCAAACGCCCGGTGCGCGGCCAGCGCCTTTTTAAAGGCCGCCACGGCTTTCACCAGGTCGCCGGACGGCGCGACGATGATGGCGGGATCGGGCTGGCCATCGGGCAGGGTCGCCGGCACACCAGCCTTGTCCAGCAAGTCCTTGCCCGCGCCGATGGCCAGCATCGGCTTGCAGTGCCGGTATTGCAGGCGCAGGAAGTCGAGCGCGTTGGCGTCCTCGCCCAGTTGCTGCACGGCGCCCTGGCCGTCCGGCACCACGACGGCGTCGAACAGCACGGACGGTCCCGCTTCGAGCGAGATTTCCACGTCGAGCGGCGCGCCGCCGCTCGTATCGACTTTCCCCAGGTGGCTGCCCACCAGGCGCGGTACGGCGCCATCGGCCAGCAGCGCGGCATAGATATTGCGCACCTGCGCGCCATCGTTGCCCGGCCCCACCAGGATGGCCACGCGCAGGGTATGGATGCCCGTCTTTCCGGGGCGGAAAAACAGCGACAGGGCCGGCGATGGCGGATAACTGGGCACGGGCAGCGACGGGTTGGCAGGCATGGCCGGCGGCAGCGCCAGGCCCAGGCCATCGGCCAGGCGTTGCGCCAGCGTCTCGTCGACGTTGCGCAGCATGGCGACGATGCGCTGGCGGATCGCCACCGTTTGCACCTTGCTCAGTTCAAAGCGGAATGCATGCACGATATGGTCTTGTTCGACCGGCGTCTGGCTGATCCAGAACAAACGCGCCTGGGCATAATGCTCGGCGAATTTCTCGGGCTTGCCGCGCACCTTGTCGCCCTCGGCGGAAGCGGGAAAACTGTTGAAACCCTTCGCGCCCGCCTGGAACGGACAGCCGCCCGCCAGCGAGTTCGGTTCGTACGCGACCCGGCCCCGGTTGATGGCCTGGCGGTGCATGCCGTCGCGCTGGTTGTTGTGCACGGGCGCCAGCGGCGCATTGATGGGAATTTCGTGGAAATTGGGGCCGCCCAGGCGCGTCAGCTGGGTATCGACATAGGAATGGATGCGTCCCTGCAGCAGCGGGTCATTGCTGAAATCGATGCCGGGCACGATGTGCGCCGTGCAAAAGGCCACCTGCTCCGTCTCGGCGAAAAAATTGTCCGGGTTGCGGTTCAAGACCATTTTCCCGACGGGGATGAGCGGGACGACTTCTTCGGGAATCAGCTTGGTGGGGTCGAGCACGTCGAAGGGGAACGCTTCCGCCTGCGCTTCCGTGAAGACCTGGAACGACAGCTCGTATTCCGGGTATTCTCCGCACTCGATGGATTCCCACAGGTCGCGCCGGTGGAAGTCGGAATCGGCGCCGCTGATCTTGACGGCTTCGTCCCACACGAGCGAATGCGTGCCGGCCATCGGCGACCAGTGGAATTTGCAGAACACGGACTGGCCCTTGGCATTGACGAGCCGGAAGGTGTGCACGCCGAAGCCCTGCATCATCCGATAACTGCGCGGGATGGCGCGGTCAGACATGACCCACATCAGCATGTGCGTGATTTCCGGCGACAGCGAGGCGAAGTCCCAGAAGGTGTCGTGCGCGCTGGCCGCCTGCGGCATGCCATGGTGCGGCTCGGGCTTGACGGCATGGACCACGTCGGGGAACTTCATCGCGTCCTGGATGAAGAAGACGGGGATGTTATTGCCCACCAAATCCCAGTTGCCCTCGTCCGTATAAAACTTCACGGCAAAGCCGCGCACGTCGCGCGCCGTATCGGTGGAACCGCGTTCGCCGGCCACCGTGGAAAAGCGCACGAAGACGGGCGTGCGCTTGCCCGCCTTGGCGAACGGCGCGGCGCGTGTATGCTTGCTTTGCTCCTTGTAGCATTCGAAGTAACCGTGGGCGGCCGAACCGCGCGCATGCACGACTCTCTCGGGGATGCGTTCATGGTCGAAATGCGTGAGCTTTTCACGCAAGATAAAATCTTCCATCAGGGTGGGGCCGCGCAAGCCCGCCTTCAGCGAATTCTGGTTGTCGCCCACGGGCACGCCCTGGTTGGTCGTCAGCACGCAGCCGCGGTCGTCGCTGCGGGCGCCATCGAGCGAGGCGTTACGCGCGTTCTCGCCCAGCGCGGGCTGGCCAGCGCCCGTCTTCGGAGAAGGTAGCGTTTCGCCCGCGGTGCTGGCCGTGGCCAGCGGCTCGCCCGTTGCCACATGCACGCCTTCGGGCGGCGTGCGCGCCGCCTCGCCGTACTGGCCATCTTCCTTGGGATTGACGGCCATGGCGGCGGCCAACTGCTGGCTGGCGGCCGTCTTTTGCAGCAGCGCGCGGGTCACGTCATTGTCCGCGCCCAGGCTGTGCGGCGCATTGCTGTCGGATGGTCCGGACATGCTGCTCATGACGGAGCCAGCACCGTCCGTGGACGGCGTTTTCTTGTTGGTAGCCATTACGTCTCCTGTGAGTAGTTTGCCCCGGGAGAACGCTACAACTCCCTCATTCAGCGCACGAACAGGGCAATCAAAATAATGATGGGAATAGGTACACCGATCAACCACAACAAAATGGAGCGCATCATCACTCTCCTTTACTGCTTGATACTGCCTTGTGCGCGCGGGCGCCGGTTCGCCCCGCCATGACGGCGAAGGGAACAGCGCCCGCGACAAAACCTTCCAGGAAGGCGCGAAGCTTATTTACGCTTATTTACGCGAACCCAGCAGTTTCGACAGGCCATAACCGGCTGCCGCCGCAATCAGCAGCGACATGGCAGGACGCTCGCGCACATAGCCGCGCCCCGTTTCGCCGGCGCGCTGGCAGGCGACGCCCAATTGCTTGCCGCGCGCCATCAGGCGTTCGGAAGCCTTGCTGACGGTATCGCTGACCTGCTCGATGCGCTCGCCCACCTGGTCCACGCCGTCATGGGCGCGCGTGGCGACCTTGTCGGCCAGGGGCTGGGCCTGGCTTGCCACTTTGTCGATGGTGCGGTGCAAGTCCTGGCGGGTATCCTGGGTGGTGCCGTTCATCTCGGAGCTGGTTTTTTCAATCGCGTTCATGATGGTTTCCTTTAACAGTGAATCATTTCAACCATGCTCGATGCCGTGACCGAATCATGATTGTCCTCGCTTCGGGGAAAAAGAAGCGGCTAAACGCTGCCGGGCTGAGCCATATCAAATACGGGATCAGCAGCAAGCTGTTGGCACTACCTTAACCGCCCCCGCCGTGCGCCACCGTGCGCTGCCACACCTTGAAGCCAGACTTAAATGCCTGATAGAAATAACAATCTCCGCCGGCTTGGCGGGGCCAGCGGGGAATCCAAATATGTATGGATTTTTAAGGGGATTTTCCGCATAATTGCCAGAGGCAATATCCATACATATAAACAGAATGTCCAAATCAAAAGCCATACAAGAAGATAGCCAGGCCAGTGCGTGGATCACGCCCTTCGTACAGCACGGCGGTCCGCGCTACCTGCAGATTGCCGACATGCTCGAGCGCGCGCTGTCCGACGGCAGCCTGCGCCCTGGCGACCGCTTGCCGCCACAGCGCCGTCTGGCCGCGCTGTTCCAGATCGACCTGACGACGGTGACGCGCGCCTATGACGAAGCCAAGCGCCGCAATCTGCTGGAGGGGCATGGCGCGCGCGGCACCTATGTGGCCGCGCCAAAAGTGGAATTGACGCAGATGATGGACCTGAGCATGAACATCCCGCCACCTCCCGCAGGCGTGGATTTCGACGACCTGCTGAAACAGGGCGTGGCGCAGGTGCTGATGCGCACGGACAGCGATCTGTTGATGAGTTATCACCTGGGCGGCGGCGGCAAGGCCGACCGTGCGGCGGGCGCCGTCTGGCTCGCGCCCATGTTCGACCACGTCGAGGCGGAGCAGGTGGTGGCCTGCCCTGGCGCGCAGGCGGCGCTGGCAGCGCTGATATTGACCCTGAGCCGGCCCGGCGACAGCATATTGACGGAGCCAGCCGTGTATCCGGGCTTGCGCTCGGCAGCGGGACAGCTCAATCGCAAGACCATCGTCGTGGAAACGGACGCGGACGGCATGCTGCCCGATGCGCTGGAAAAAGCCGGCCGCAAGCACCGTGCGCGCCTGGTCTACCTGAATCCCACCCTGCAAAACCCCACCGCACACACCATGCCGGCCGCGCGGCGCCTGGCCATCACACAGGTGGCCATACGCTGCGGCATGCACATCATCGAGGACGACCCGTACTGGCTGCTGGCCTCCGACGCGCCGCCGCCGCTGGCCCATTACGCGCCGGGCAACGTGTCGTATATCGCCACCCTGTCGAAATGCCTGGCGCCCGGTTTGCGCATGGCCTACGCGCTGGTGCCCGACGCGCAGCTGCGCGAGCGCTTCGTGCAAGCCCTGCGCGCGTTTTCCCTGATGGCCACGCCGCTGACGACGGCGCTGGCGACGCAATGGATACACGACGGCTCCGCGCAGGCACTGCTGGCGGGCGTGCGCAGCGAAGCCGATGCGCGCCAGGACGTCATCCGCACGATGTTGACGGGCACCAGCCACCCGCGCAGCGACGGCATCCACGTCTGGTTTTCACTACCCAGCTACTGGACCTCGCGCGAACTGGCCGCCACCGCCCGCGCCCAGGGCGTGGCCGTCACGGCCTCGGACGCCTTCCACGCCAGCAAACCACCGAACGCCATCCGCATCTCCCTGGGCAGCATCCGCGACCGCGCGCGCCTGGCCAACGCCTTGAAAAAACTGTCGCTGCTGCTGGCGCACAAGCCGGTGCTGCACCAGGAGTTCGTCATTTAGGCGGTAGATGAGCGCGTCGGTGCAGGCTGGCGGGGAACAACGCTTCAGACGAAAAAAAACCACCGTTTGTGCGGTGGTTTTTTTCTACTGCGAATACTTGGTGCCGTTGGCCGGAATCGAACTGGCGACCTTCACATTACGAATGTGCTGCTCTACCAACTGAGCTACAACGGCGAAGACCCACATTCTACAAACAATGCACAAAATTTGCTAGTGTCAACGCGAACTTTTTTGCATTTTTTTCGCGGCCCGGCTGAGGGCCGCGAAAAATCGTGGAAAAGTGCGGCTTTTTACTCTGCGTGGTAGGCCGTCACACGGGCCACTTCTTCTTTCGAGCCGAGGAACACGGGCACGCGCTGGTGCAGCTTGTGCGGGGCGATGTCCATGATGCGCTGCTGGCCGTCGGTGGCGGCGCCGCCGGCTTGCTCGACGATGAAGGCCATCGGGTTCGCTTCGTACATCAG
Organism: Janthinobacterium sp. 64; assembly: GCF_002813325.1. Taxonomy (NCBI): domain Bacteria; kingdom Pseudomonadati; phylum Pseudomonadota; class Betaproteobacteria; order Burkholderiales; family Oxalobacteraceae; genus Janthinobacterium; species Janthinobacterium sp. 64. Next base: position 2,673,581 of record NZ_PHUG01000001.1, read on the forward strand.
GCGCAGCTTGCCCGGCATCGAGGTGTCGCGCAGGTCGGCCGGGTACATGAAGATGCCGCCGCGGTTCAGGATGCGGTGCACGTCAGCTACCATCGAAGCGATCCAGCGCATGTTGAAATTGGTGCCGCGTGGGCCCGTGTCGCCGGCCAGCAGTTCGTCGACATAGCGTTTCACGGGCGGATGCCAGTGGCGCGCGTTCGACATGTTGATGGCGAATTCCTTCGTCGTCGGCGGAATCTGCATATTGCTTTGCGTGAGGACCCACGAACCCATTTCGCGGTCCAGGGTAAAGCAGTTCACGCCATTACCGAAGGTCAGCACCAGCATGGTTTGAGGGCCGTACACGGCGTAGCCGGCGGCGACCTGCTTGCTGCCCGCCTGCATGAAGTCCTGCTCGGTCGGCTGGCCCATGCCCTCCGGCGCTTTCAGTACCGAGAAGATGGTGCCGATCGAGACGTTGACGTCGATATTCGACGAGCCATCGAGTGGGTCGAACAGCAGCATGTATTCGCCCTTCGGATAGCGGTTCGGGATCGGGTGGATCGATTCCATTTCTTCCGACGCCATGGCCGCCAGGTGGCCGCCCCATTCGTTCGCTTCGAGCAGGATCTCGTTGGAGATGATGTCGAGTTTTTTCTGCACTTCGCCCTGCACGTTTTCCGTGTCGGCCGTGCCCAGCACTTCACCGAGGGCACCCTTGCCGACGGCGTGGCTGATGGTCTTGCAGGCGCGCGCGACGACTTCGATCAGCAGGCGCAGCTCGGCCGGGATGCTGTTGTTCGAGCGCTGCTCTTCAACCAGGTATTGCGTAAGACTGATGCGTTTCATGACTTCCCTTTTTGTTTTAATGGTGTTTCTTTGCTTAACCCAAAGGCAAAAGCTGGGGGTCAGACCCGGCGGGTCTGACCCCTGAATTAGTTCGCGAGTGCCTTGCTGACCACTTCCATCACGTCATTCGACAGGCTGGCCTGGCCGGCGACTTGTTCCAGCGCGTCGCGCATGTGGCTTTGCAGTGCGGGCACGTAACGGCGCCAGCGGTCCATCGAGCGCGCCAGGCGGGCGGCCACCTGCGGGTTCAGGGCGTCGAGCGCGATGACTTGCTCGGCCCAGAAGGCGTAGCCGCTGCCATCGGCCGCATGGAACTGCGATGGATTGCCGTTGGTGAAATTGAAGATCAGGCTGCGCGCGCGGTTCGGATTTTTCAAGGTGAAGGCCGGGTGCGTCATCAACTGGCGCACGGCTTGCACATCGGTCGTTGGCGCGGCCGCCTGCATGGCGAACCACTTGTCGACCACCAGCGCTTCGTTCTCGAAATCGGTATAGAAGCTGGTCAGCGCCGCCTGCGCATGCGGCTGCGAGCCGGAATGAATCAGCGCGGCCAGCGCCGCGGCGCGGTCGGTCATGTTGCCGGCATTGTCGAACTGCAGCCGCGCCAGGTCCAGCTCCGCCGCCCCGGGCGCGATCAACAGATACGACAGGGCCAGGTTTTTCAGTGCCCGCTTGCCGGCCGACAGGGCGTCGGGGCTGTATTCGCCCGGCGTCTGGTTGGCGTGGTACTGCGCCAGCAATTCGGGCTTCAAGGCTGCCGCGATGGTGGTGCGCATGAACTGGCGCGCCGCGTGGATCGCTTGCGGGTCGACTTGCGCCATGCGCTCGGCGATGATGGTTTCCGACGGCAGGATCAGGGCCAGCTCGCGGAAGGCGGGATCGAGCGTGTCATCGGCCAGCAAGGCGCGCTGCGCGGCGATGAAGGTGTCGTCCAGCGCCAGGGCCGCGCCGCTGCTGACGGCATTGGCCAATTTCAGCAAGCGTTCCATGGCCAGGCGCTGACCCGCTTCCCAGCGGTTGACCGGGTCGCTGTCATGGCGGAACAGGTGCAGCAGCTCGGCATCCGTATAGCCATATTCGAGCACCACGGGCGCGGAAAAGTCGCGCAGCAGCGATGGCACGGGCACTTCCATCACATTCGTAAAACGGAAAGTTTGTGACGCCTCGGTCAGTTCCAGCACGACGCTGGTGGCGCCATTCGATGCCACGCCGTCCACATGCAGCGGCAGGTCGCGGCCATCGGCAGCCAGCAAGCCGACGGTGACGGGGATGTGGAATGGCAGTTTTTTCGGCTGGTCCGGCGTGGCGGGGCAGCTTTGCGCCAGCGTCAGTTCAAACGTCCGGCTGTCCGCGTCGTAGCGCGTGGAAGCGCTGACGATGGGCGTGCCGGCCTGGCTGTACCAGCGCTCGAACTGGGTGAAATCGCGGCCATTCGCGTCCGCCATGGCGGCGCGGAAGTCGTCGCACTGCACGGCCTGGCCATCATGGCGTTCAAAATACAAGTCCATGCCCTTGCGGAAACCGTCGCGGCCCACCAGGGTCTGGTACATGCGCACCACTTCGGCGCCTTTTTCGTAAATGGTGACCGTATAAAAGTTATTGATCTCGACGAAGGAATCGGGACGCACGGGATGGGCCATCGGACCCGCGTCTTCGGGGAATTGCGCCTGGCGCAAGGTGCGCACCTGGTCGATGCGCGTGACGGCGCGGCCCGTGTCCGTGCCGATCATGTCGGCCGAGAATTCCTGGTCGCGAAATACCGTCAAGCCTTCCTTCAGCGACAGCTGGAACCAGTCGCGGCAAGTGACGCGGTTGCCCGTCCAGTTATGGAAGTACTCGTGGCCCACCACCGCTTCGATGCCCGCGTAATCGACGTCGGTCGCCACGCGCGAATTGGCCAGCACATACTTGGTGTTGAAAATATTCAGGCCCTTGTTTTCCATGGCGCCCATGTTGAAGTCGCCCACGGCAACGATCATGAAACGGTCCAGGTCCAGCTCCAGGCCGAAGCGCTCCTCGTCCCAGCGGATCGAGTTTTTCAGCGACTGCATGGCGTAGTCGGTTTTATCGAGGTTGCCCTCTTCCACCCATACCTGCAGCAGCACTTCGCGGCCCGACTTCAGGGTGTAGCGCTCTTCCTGGCACACCAGGCGCGCGGCGACCAGCGCGAACAGGTAGGACGGCTTCTTGAACGGGTCTTCCCACTTGGCGTAATGGCGGCCGTCGCCGAGGTCGCCCTCCTCGATCAGGTTGCCATTCGATAGCAGCACCGGATAGTGTTCCTTGTCGGCGCGCAGCATGACCGTGTATTTGGCCATCACGTCCGGGCGGTCCGGGAAGAAGGTGATGCGGCGGAAGCCTTCCGCTTCGCACTGCGTGAAGAAGTTATGGTTCGATACATACAGGCCGGACAGCGAGGTGTTGTCCTGTGGCGCCAGCACGGTCTCGATCTCGAGCAGCACGTCGTCCGGCGCCTTGGGAATGGTCAGCATGCCGGCCGTCAGCTTGTATTGCGACGGTTTCAGCAGCTTGCCATTCAGGCGCACCAGCACCAGTTCGATGTGTTCGCCGTGCAATTCGATGCTGCGGCTGGTGCTGGCGGGGTTGTGGCGCATGTGGATCCGGCTCGCCACCACTGTGCGGGCGGGATCAAGATCGAAACCAAGTTCGACGCTGTCGACCAGGAAGCTGGGCGGCGTGTAATCTTTGCGGTAAATCGTCTGAGGGCTGTCTGTGCGCATAGGGATTGGGGTGGGAGCGGAGGCAAAAGCCTATTTTACCAACACCAGCCCCCGATAGTCGCGATTCGGCGCAGGAATGTTGGATTCCCTTACAGGCCGACATGCTCGGTAACATTCTGTAATAATGAATTGAAACAAATAGAACTATTCTTATAATACTAAGCGATAAATTGCGTCTACTATCAGGAGATCATGCAATGAAACGATATCTCACCATCATGATGGCCGCATTGACCGTGTTGCTGACCGGCTGCGCCACCACCATACGCAGCGATGTGACCGTCTTCCACGAGTGGCCTGCGCAATTGCAGGACAAATCGTATGCGTTTGAAGCGCCAGCGGCGGAAAACGATACGCTGGAATACCGCAGCTACCAGAACCTGGTGCGCGCGGAACTGGCCAAGCACGGCTTCGGCGAAGCGTCCGGCCCTGCCGCAGCCAATTTGCGCGTGGCGATGCAGTTTTCCACCGTCGACTATCCTGAGCGCGTGCTGCAAGCGACCGATCCATTCTGGTATGGCCCCGGCTACTGGCCTGGCCGCTACGGCTATCGCTACGGCGCATGGCCAGGCTATGGCCGCTTTGGCTATAACCCCTACTGGTATGGTCCGATGGACGTGGAAGAAAGCGTGCGCCATAAATACGAACGCGAATTGCGCATCACGATCAATGACCGCAATGGCAAGAAACTGTATGACGTGACCGTGCAATCGACCAGCAACAAGCGCGCCACGTCGCAAGTGATGCCGGCCATGGTAGCGAGCGCCTTTGCCGACTTCCCCGGTCAGAGCGGTGTCCCCAGGAAAGTCGAAGTCAAGATAGAGTAATGACGCGGCAATACAAAAAACCGGCTGGTGCAGCAATGCGCCAGCCGGTTTTTTTTCACCTAAGAATAATACGCCTCGGCGGCAAAGGTGAGCACGCCGATCAGGGCCACGGCCAGCGCCAGCACGATCAGCAGGCGGCCGAACTTCGGCGCGCCGTCGTTTCCGCTGCCGCCGCTCATGGCACGATGATGGTCGAGCCGGTCGTCTTGCGCCCTTCCAGGTCCGTGTGTGCCTGGGCGATATGGGCCAGATTGTAGCGCTGGTTGATCTCGATCTTGACTTCGCCGCTGCTGACGACGCCGAACAGCGAGGCCGCCATCTCTTCCAGGTTGGCGCGGTTCGAGGCATAGCTGAACAGGGCCGGGCGCGTGATGAAGAGCGAACCGCGCGATGCCAGTTCACTGAGGGTAAACGCCGGCACGGGGCCGGAGGCGTTGCCGAAACTGACCATCATGCCCAGCGGCGCCAGGCAGTCGAGCGAGCCCGTAAACGTATCCTTGCCGATGGAATCGTAGACGACGGAGACGCCCTTGCCGCCCGTGATCTCGCGCACGCGCTCGACGAAATTTTCCGTGTTGTAGTTGATGACGTGGGCCGCGCCGTGCGCCTTGGCCAGCGCTACTTTTTCATCGGAACCGGCCGTGCCGATCAGGTTTACGCCCAGCACCTTGGCCCACTGGCAGGCGATCAGGCCCACGCCGCCCGCGGCCGCGTGGAATAGTACCGTGTCGCCCGCCTTCAGGGCCACCGTGCGGTGGAACAGGTATTGCACCGTCAAGCCTTGCAGCATCATGGCGGCAGCCGTATCGAAAGCTATGCGCTCGGGCAACACCAGCAGCAGGGCCGCCGGCAAGTTGCGCTGCTGCGCATACGCGCCATTGATGCGCGCCGCATACGCCACCCGGTCGCCGACCTTCACTTCCGTGACGCCCTCGCCCACAGCCTCGACGATGCCCGCCCCCTCGACGCCGAGGCCATTGGGCAGAGGCTGCGGGTACAAGCCCGTGCGGAAATACACGTCGATGAAATTGAGGCCGATCGCCTCGTGTTTCACGCGCGCTTCGCCGGGGCCGGGCGGCGGCAGTTCCACATCCACATATTCCATCACTTCCGGGCCGCCCACGCGCTGCATGCGGATGGCCTTGGTGGTAATCGTTGCGCTCATGCTCATCTCCTTGTCTGGGTGAATCAGGCGGCAGCAACGGCCTGCGCCTGCAGTTGCGACAGCACCAGGTGCGCCGACGACAGATTCGTTGCGCACGCCACGTTGTGCACGTCGCAGGCGCGCACCAGGGCATTGATGTCCGGCTCATGCGGCTGCGGCGTCATCGGGTCGCGCAGGAAGATCACGCAATCGATCAAGCCTTCCACCAGCAGCGAACCGATCTGCAAGTCGCCGCCGAACGGACCGGAATGCTTGCGTTCCACCTGCAAGCCCAGCTCATTGATCAGGCGGCCGCCCGTGGTGCCCGTAGCCGACAGTTCGCAACCCTTCAAAAAGTCCAGGTATTCGCCCGCCAGGGTAATCATGTCATCTTTTTTCTTGTCGTGGGCAATCAGGGCGATGCGTGTTTTCATGGTGAGGACTTTTCAGTGGGTGGAGGAATTATTTCTTTTTCGACAGCAAGTAAATCCCGGCGAGCACAAGGCTGGTGCCAGCCAGTTGCCAGTTGGTGATCGGTTCATCGAGGATCATGGCACCCAGGAACAGGGTCGATACGGGGCCGATCATACCCGCCTGCGAGGCGACGGGCGCGCCGATGCGCTCGACGGCGATCATCGTCATGAAGACGGGCATGACCGTGCAAAAGATGCCATTCAGCAATGACAAGCCATACACGGGCATGGGCTGGATCAGCAGCTCGACGGGGCGCAGGATGAAGAATTGGGCGATGCAGGCAAAGCTGGCCACGCACATCGCGTAGCTGACCAGGCGCATGGAGCCGATGCGTTTTACCAATTCACCCGAGCCCAGCAGATACACGGCATACGCGCAGGCCGAACCCAGCACCAGGGTCGACCCCAGCGCCACATTGCTGGCGCCGCCCTGCAAGTCGTGCACGAACACCAGCACGATGCCGCAATACGAGGTAAATAGGGCCAGCCACTGCAGGCGGCTGATGGTCTGCTTGAAGTACACGGTGGTAATCAAGAGCACAAACGTGGGCGTGAGGAACAGGATCAGCCGCTCCAGCCCCACGGAAATATATTGCAGGCCCAGGAAATCCAGATAGCTGGACAGGTAGTAGCCGACGAGGCCCAGCCCGACCAGGCGCAGGCGGTCGCGGTTCGACAGCGGCGGCTCCGTGCGCATCTTCCACCAGGCGATGACGGCGAACACGGGCAGCGAAAAAATCATCCTGAAAGCGATCAGGGTGACGGCGTCGATCTGGTAGCGGTACAGCAGCTTGGCGACGATGGCCTTGGTGGAAAACAGCACCGCCCCGCCCACGGCGATGGCCAGGCCACCGAGGTAGACGGAACGGGGAATGGATGGAGGGCTTGCTTGCGGGGAACTGGAGCTCATGCCCAGATTGTAAGGCAAAAGTTGGGGTCAGACCCGGCGTCCCCGTCTGACCCCACATAAAACCGACGGCGGATTACGAGACCACCACCGCCGCCGCCCACGCCGTGACCGTCGCCGTCGTCACGCGTGCAATCACGTTCGCGGGTGCCGCCGTGCCGATCAGTTTATTCACCTGCTTGAACTGCGCCACCAGCTTGCCTGGGGTCAAGGTGACCACCGTGTAGCCCTGCGCATCCGTATTCAAATGTTTGATCCACGGATTGTTGCCCAGGCCGGACAATTGCTGCGCCAGGCCCAGCAGGGTCACGCTGAAGTCAGTGCTCGCTTTCAAGCCCGCCTGCACGGCTGCGACCGTCGCATCGAGTTGCGCTTCCGGCACGCCCTTGGCGGCCAGCGCGCCGCGCAGCTGCACGCGCAATTGCTCCAGCAGGCTGTCGACGGTGGGTGCCGCCTTGCCCATGGTGTAGTCGAGCAGATTGACGTCGAGATTGACCGTGCCCAGGCCCGTGACGGGGATGGCCAGCGGATAGCTGACGAGGGTGCCGATATTGCCCAAGCTGCCGGCCGCCGACTTCAGGTAGCTGAAGAAGGAGTCCGAGCTGACGCCGGCCGACACCAGGTCCACCATGACGGGCGTGCCGCCGCCAGCGGCGTCGAAATCATCGCTGACGGTACCGGCAAAGAACGAGTGGATATCGCCGGTCAGCGCCACCACGTTGCCGATGGCATTGTTTTTCAGGTGCGCCATCAGATGCTTGCGCTCGCTGTTGTAGCCATCCCACTGGTCGCAATTGAGCAGGAAGCGCGTGAAGAATGGCGCCAGCGCCGCTTGCTGGCCCGATGCGGCCACAAAGCTCGATGCCGCGCCCTTGGCTTGCACGTCGGGCTTGATCCAGCCGAAGGCGATCACTTGCGCGGCGGCGGCCGGCGAGCCGCTGTTGTAGGCCGCTACAGTGATGCCGGCCTGGGCCGCGCTCAAGCCGGCGCCCACGGCGGCGGCACCCTGCGCGCCGGCATTGGCTGCCGCGCCGGCGATCGCCATGGCCGCCGCTTGCGCCACGGTCGTCGAGGCGCCCGCCGTCGAAGCGGCCACGATGGCGGACGCCAGCGGCACGCTGCCGCCCACCAGTGGCAGGGTGCTGGCGATGGCCTGCCCCACGTTGGTCATGGCGCTCAGGGCCAGCAAGGTGGCAATCGCATCCGTGCCATTCAGGCCCATGCGCAGCAAGGACACTTCATTGCCCCACAGCTTCCAGGTCGAGGTCGCTGCCTTCATCTTGCCTTTCCACCAGTCGCGCTGGGTCGTGCCCAGCATGCCGACGGCGGCCAGCGGGTCCGTGCCGGCTTTCGTGGCGGCCGCCATCTTCTGCCCTTCCACGCTGTCGAACAGCGCTTGCGGCACCAGGTAGCGGCTGCCGACGCTGCCCAGCGGCTTGCCCGTGGCCGGGTTGATCGTCGACTCGGCAATCGCATGGTCGGCGCGGTACAGGCGCTCATCCGTCATCACCAGCTGCATCAGTTTGCCGAACTGGAAATCGCGGTAAATCTGGATGTTCTGGAACGTTGTCGCGGCGCTATCGAACGTGACGTCGGCCGGCATGTATTCGAACCACGCCTGGTTGGCGCTGCGGCGGCGCGCCGGCTGGTGCAGATCGCTGCCGTCCGTCGCCACGATGCCTTCATAGGTGGAGGCATCCTGCCAGGCATCGTCCGTGAACTCGTGGTCATCCCAGACGGCGATGAAGGCGAAGCGCTCGTGCACGGCCTGCAGACGCGTATCGGTGCGGTATTTCTTGTACAGGTAGCGGTAATCGGCCACGGTGGTCGCGTACTTGGCGCCCGCGCTGCCGCTCTTGAACGTGCCATCGGGCAATTTCAGCTGGTCGTGACGGCTTTCCACGGCGCCGCTCTGGAAGGCCTCGCCCACCGTTTCATAGATGTAATCGCCCAGGTGGACGATGAAGTCCAGGCTTTCATTGGCGGCAATGTGCGACAGCGCGCCCCAGTGGTTGATGCTCCAATCCTGGCACGTCAGGTAGGCGAACTGCAGCTGCGATACATCGGCCGTGGCGGCGGGCGCCGTCTTGAAGCGGCCCACGTTCGAGCGCACGTCGCCGGCGATGAACTGGTAAAAATACACCTGGCCCGGCTGCAAGCCCGTCACCTTGTGGCGCAGGGTGTTGTCGAAATCGGCTTTCAGGGGCAATTTCGCATCGACGATGGGCGTGCCGGCCAGGGCCGTATTGCCGCCCAGGGCGGCCGTATTATCGGTGGCGCTGACGATCAGGCGCACGGCCACGTCCGACTTGCCGGCCACGGCGGGCGCGACGGCGTCGAAACTGGCGGGCACGACGCGCGTCCACAGCATGGCGCTGTCGGCGCGCGGATCGCCCGAGGCCACGCTTTGCGGGAATTTCCAGTCACTGCCCGAGGCCAGCGGCACGCCGGGATCGCTGTAATCGGTGCTGCCGCAGGCGGCGAGGCCAACGGTGGCCACGGAGACCGTGATAAAGCCGCCCAATTTCAGAAATTGCCGCCTGTCCATTTGACTTGCCATGATGTCGCGCCCTCGATATGGTGAAAGCGCGTCACTTTAGCAACAGATTGTGTCATCCTGATGACGGGGCCATGCCGCTTCGCAGGGGGCCGATATGCTAAAATGTCGGCCACAATTGAACACCCGTCTAAGGAAGATTCGACATGGCAGGACATAGCAAATGGGCCAATATCAAGCATAAAAAGGCTGCCACCGATGCCAAGCGCGGCAAAATCTGGACGCGCCTGATCAAGGAAATCACGGTCGCGGCCCGCATGGGCGGCGCCGACGCCATTACCAATCCACGCCTGCGCCTGGCGGTCGACAAGGCGGCTGACGCCAATATGCCAAAAGACAACGTCCAGCGCGCGATCAACCGCGGCAGCGGCGGCGTCGATGGCGCGAACTACGAAGAAGTGCGCTACGAAGGCTACGGCGTGGGCGGCGCGGCCGTCATCGTCGAATGCATGACGGACAACAAGGTGCGCACGGTGGCCGAAGTGCGCAACGCCTTCAACAAGAATGGCGGCAACATGGGCAACGAAGGCTCCGTCGCCTTCATGTTCCAGCATTGCGGCCAGTTGCTGTTCGCGCCGGGCACCGACGAAGACAAGCTGATGGAAGCGGCCCTGGAAGCGGGCGCCGACGACGTCATCGCCGATGAAGAAGGCGGCTTCGAAGTCGTCACTCCCGTGCACGATTTCGCCACCGTCAAGGAAGCGCTGGAAGCGGCCGGCTTCAAGGCCGAAGTAGCCGAAGTCATCATGAAGCCGGCGACGGAAACCGTGTACTCGGGCGACGACGCCATCAAGATGCAAAAGCTGATCGATGCGCTGGAACTGCTGGACGACGTGCAGGAAGTGTTTACCAACGCGCTGATAGAGAATTAATCACTCTGTACTCAAGGGCGGCACCGCCGCCCTGCAACCCACATTGAACGAACGGTCCCTATGAAAATTCTGGTAGTCGGCTCTGGCGGCCGCGAACACGCCCTGGCCTGGAAACTGGCCCAGTCCGAACGCATACAGATGGTGTATGTCGCGCCGGGCAACGGCGGCACCGGGCGCGATGCGCGCCTGGTCAATCTCGACATCAGCGACCCGCAATTGCTGGCCGACTTCGTTCAGCAGGAACACATCGGCCTGACCGTCGTCGGTCCGGAAGTGCCGCTGGCGGCGGGCATCGTCAACCTGTTCCGCTCGCGCGGCCTGAAAATCTTCGGCCCGACGAAAGAAGCGGCGCAGCTGGAATCGTCGAAAGACTTCGCCAAGGCCTTCATGCAGCGCCACGGCATCCCGACGGCCGCCTACCAGACGTTTTCCGACGTCGCGCCCGCGCATGCCTACATCGACGCCATGGGCGCGCCCATCGTCATCAAGGCTGACGGCCTGGCCGCCGGCAAGGGCGTGGTCGTTGCCATGACCCTGGAAGAAGCGCATCAGGCGGTCGACATGATGCTGTCCGATAACCAGTTCGGCGACGCCGGCGCGCGCATCGTCATCGAGGAATTCCTCGCCGGCGAAGAAGCGAGCTTCATCGTCATGTGCGACGGCAAGAACATCCTGCCGCTGGCCACCAGTCAGGACCATAAACGCCTGAAGGACCACGACCAGGGCCCGAACACGGGCGGCATGGGCGCGTATTCGCCGGCACCGATCGTCACGCCGGCCATGCATGCGCGCGTCATGCGCGAGATCATCGTGCCGACCATCCAGGGCATGGCCAAGGATGGCATCACGTTCACAGGCTTCCTGTACGCGGGCCTGATGATCGACGACAAGGGCACGCCGAAGACGCTGGAATTCAACTGCCGCATGGGCGACCCGGAAACGCAGCCGATCATGGCGCGCCTGAAGACCGACCTGGTGACCGTCATGGAGCACGCCGTCAATGGCACGCTCGACGCCGTGGAACTGGAATGGGACCGCCGCACCGCTGTCGGCGTCGTGATGGCTGCCGCCGGCTACCCGGACGATCCCGTCAAGGGTACGCCAATCGGCGACATCCCGGCCGAAACGCCTGACTCCGTCACCTTCCATGCGGGCACCCGCATCGAGGGCGAACGCCTGGTCACCAACGGCGGGCGCGTACTGTGCGTGGTCGGCCTGGGCGACAGCATCAAGATGGCGCAAAAGCAGGCATATGAAACGGTGGAAAAAATCCATTTCGACGGCGCGCAATACCGCCGCGACATCGGCTGGCGCGGCCTGAAGCACTAAGGTTGTTGGCACGCCGCTTGCGGCAAACGGCGGGGCCGGCGCGGAATGCATCCGCCCCGGCCCCGTTTGCATAGGCGCGCCAGGAAAACGGGCCTTGCGCTAAGATTTTGCCTTTCAGACAAAGCTGCAGCCCATGACCAGCCACCGCCACCCCGCCCTCGTCCAGGTGCGCCAACTGCGCCTGATCACGGACAATGAACTCGACGACGCCATCGACGAACTGGCGCTCCTCGCTCTGGACGAGGAGGACGACATCGACATGCCACGGCTGGCCGCCGGCGCGACTGCCGCCGAGGCCCTGGCATGGCTGCTGCGCACCGACCTGCTGCCGCAGGACGACTTCCTGCGGCGCGTACAGGAGCTGCCGCGCCGGCATGGCGGCGCGGCCCTGCTCGAACGCCAGCAACTGGCCGCCGACGCGCTCAAGCTGGTCAACGGCCAGGCCATCGACGCCCTGTACCACGAAGACCTGATCAGCCAGTGGCAGCGCGACGCCGCCCACGCCAGCCTGCCTGCGGACCGCCTGCTCGCCTCGCCGATTGACGCCCTGCGCGACATGCTGCGGCAAGGCACCTTGACGGCGCAGCAATTCGAGTTACTGCGCACGCGCCAGCACGGCTCGGAGCTGGGCCGCATCATCGTCGATGGCGCCGCGCGCCAGGCGCGCCGCGAGCGCCCCGCCTATGCGCGCCCGGCAACCTGGGTGATGGCCGCGCTGCTGGTGCTGCTGCTGGCCTTTGCCGGCCGCGCCATCGTGGCCAGGCAGGCGCCCGCCCCCGCCGCCGCCCCTGCCACCGGGCAGGGCGTCGAACGGCCCGACTTGCAGCAGCGCGCCGCGCAGGCAGTCGAGAGTGCGCGCGTGCCCGGCGCCGGGACGGACCTGTCCATCACGGTGGTGCAGGACGGCGCCACGGCGCTTGCGCGCTGAAGCACAACACAAACGCACGGCGCCAGCGCCGCGCTATCACAAAAACGCGTAACAGGGTACAATCCGTCCTTACTTTTTTATTTCGGCCTCGTCGGCCCACGCGATGTCGTCAACTCCCTCTCCTTCGGCCGTCAAGGCCTATTTGCTCGATTTGCAAAGCCGTATCGTGCAGGCGCTCGAAGCGCAGGACGGCAAGCCTTTCCTGACCGATGCCTGGCAGCGCCCCGAGGGCGGCGGCGGCATTTCGCGGCTGATCGAGGAAGGCAATGTGTTCGAGCGTGGCGGCGTGAATTTTTCGCACGTCACCGGCGCCGCACTGCCGCCATCGGCAGCGGCCGCGCGCCCTGAACTCGGTGGCAAGGCGTGGGAAGCGATGGGCGTGTCGCTGGTGCTGCATCCGCGTAATCCGTATGCGCCGACGGTGCACATGAACGTGCGCTTTTTCACCACCGTGAATGCCGATGGCGCCCCCGTATGGTGGTTCGGCGGCGGCATGGACCTGACGCCGTATTATGGCGACGCGGGCGACGTGAAGCACTTTCACCAGGTATGCCATGATGCGCTGGCGCCGTTTGGCGCGCAGCTGCATCCGAAGTTCAAGCAGTGGTGCGACGACTATTTCTACCTGAAGCACCGGCGCGAAGCGCGCGGCGCCGGCGGCATCTTCTTCGACGACTTCAATGCCCTGGGCTTTGACGACAGTTTCGCCATGATGCGCAGCGCCGGCGACGCCTTCATCGACGCGTATGTGCCGATCCTGGCGCGCCGCAAGGATACGCCCTACGGCGAACGCGAACGCGATTTCCAGTGCTACCGGCGCGGACGTTATGTCGAGTTCAACCTCGTGTTCGACCGCGGCACCCTGTTCGGCCTGCAGTCGGGCGGACGCACCGAGGCGATCCTGATGTCGATGCCGCCCGTGGTCAAGTGGCGCTACGACTGGCACCCGGAAGCGGGCAGTCCCGAAGCGGCGTTGTATACTGACTTCCTCGTGCATCGCGACTGGCTGCAGGCGTGAAGGAAGGCAGTACGGCATGCGTGGCGCTACTCGGTGGCAGCTACGATCCGGTGCACATGGGCCATGTCGCGCTGGGCACGCATTTTTCCAGCCTGCTGCACGCCGATGAGCTGCGCGTGATTCCGGCGGGCGCGCCATGGCAAAAGAGCAAGCTGGGCGCCACCGGCCAGCAGCGCGCCGAGATGGCCAGCCTGGCGTTTGCCGGCTTGCCGCTGCCGGTGGTGATCGACCACCAGGAAATCGAGCGCAGCGAACATGGCCAGGCCAGCTACACCATCGATACCTTGCGCCAGGTACGCGCCGAGCTGGGAGCGCGCGCTTCCATCGTTTTTTTGATGGGCGCCGACCAGCTGCAGCGGCTCGCGACATGGCGCGAATGGCAGCAATTATTTGAATACGCGCATATCTGCGTCGCGGCCCGCCCAGGCTTCGCGCTGAATGACACAGCAGTACCGCAAGTGGTCGCCGACGAATTTTCGCGCCGCCTGGGGTCGCTGGACAGCATCCGCAACACGCCGCACGGTCTGACTTATCTGGCACAGGACTTCGCGGTGGATATCTCCGCCACCGAAATACGTGCGGCATTACAACGGGGGAATCGGGCAAACTCGCTTGTTTCCCCGCTAGTGCTAGACTATATTGAACAACATAATTTATACAAAAGCTAAATGGACATCAAAAAACTGCAAACCCTCGTCGTTGACGCCCTTGAAGACGTCAAAGGCCAAGACATCGCCGTCTTCGAAACGAGTCACCTGACCAGCCTGTTCGATCGCATCGCGATCGTCTCCGGTACCTCGAACCGTCAAACCAAGGCGCTGGCCGCCTCGGTGCGCGACAAGGTCAAGGACGCCGGCGGCCAGATCATCGGCATGGAAGGCGAGGAAACGGGTGAATGGGTGCTGGTCGATCTGGGCGACATGATCGTCCACATCATGCAAGCACCTATCCGCGCCTACTACCGCCTGGAAGAAATCTGGGGCGACACCCCGATCAAGCTCGGTGCCGCCAAGCGCGCGCCGAAAAAAGCCAGCGACGACGAGCCGAAGAAAATCAGCGGCCATCTGGCAGCGAGCAAGGCCAAGGTCGAAGTTTCGCCCGTGATCGAAAAGAAAGCACCAGCGAAGAAAGCCACGGCAGCCACCGCCGCGAAAAAAGCCCCGGCGAAAAAAGCCGCCTCGAAAGCTGTCGGCAAGACCGTGAAAATCGCGCCGACCAAGACCGAAGCGGCTGCCGTGAAAGCATTGAAAGCGCTGCCAGAGAAAAAAGTGCGCACCCCGCGCGCGGCCAAACCGGCAGCCGATGCTGCACCGGCAAAAACCGTGATCAAGCGTATCAAAAAAGTCGAAGCGTAAGCCTCGATGCAGCTCATCATCGCTGCGGTCGGCCATAAAATGCCGGCCTGGATAGAGACGGGCTTCGCGGAATACGCGAAGCGCATGCCGCCGGAATTGCGCATCGTGCTGAAAGAAATCAAGCCGGTGGAGCGTTCCGGCAGCAAGACCGCCGCTACGGCGATGGCGCTGGAACGTGAACGTATCGAAGCCGTCCTGCCCAAGGGCGTGCGCATCATCGCCCTCGACGAACGCGGCAAGGACCTGACCAGCGTCGGCCTGTCGCAGCAGTTGATGGCGTGGCAGCAGGATGGCCGCGACACCGCCTTTTTGATCGGCGGCGCCGACGGCCTCGATCCGCAGCTCAAGGCGCGTGCCGAAGGCATGCTGCGCATTTCCAGCATGACCCTGCCGCACGGCGTGGTGCGCGTGATCCTCGCCGAGCAGCTGTATCGTGCCTGGTCGATCACGCAAAACCACCCCTATCACCGCGTCTGAACTCCCCCATGAAAACGGCTGATCACAAGATCTACCTCGCTTCCAAAAGCCCGCGCCGGCGCGAACTGCTGCGCCAGATCGGCATCGATTTCGAATTGCTGCTGCTGCGCAGCGACGGCCCGCGCGGCGCCGACGTCACCGAGGAAGTCCTTCCCGGTGAATCGGCGCTCGACTATGTCGCCCGCGTGTCGAATGAAAAAGCCGCCTTCGCATGGGACCTGGTGCGCCGCCGCCACCTGACAGCGCGCCCCGTGCTGGCGGCCGACACCACCGTCACCATCGACGGCGTCATCCTCGGCAAGCCGGCCGACCGGGCGGAAGCTGTGGCGATGCTGCAGCAACTGTCGGGCCGCACGCATCAGGTACTCACCTCGATCGCCGTGCACTACAAGGACTTCGCCGAGCAGCGCACGCAGGTGTCGCAAGTGCGCTTCGGCGTGCTCTCGCCCGCCTCGATCGCCGCCTACTGCGCCACGCCCGAGCCCTACGACAAGGCCGGCGGCTACGGCATCCAGGGCAGCGCCGCGCTGTTCGTCGAGCATATCGAAGGCAGCCATTCCGGCATCATGGGCCTGCCCCTGTACGAAACTGCACAGTTGCTAAGACTGGCAGGTTTGCCCCTGCCCTGATCGGGTATGATGTCATTCGTTGCCTCCACTTCCCCGCCTCCATGAACGAAGACATCCTGATCAATATCACGCCGCAAGAAACGCGCGTCGCCCTCATCCTGCAGGGCGCCGTGCAGGAATTGCACATCGAGCGCACGCTCACGCGCGGCCTGGCCGGCAATGTGTATTCCGGCAAAGTGGTGCGGGTGTTGCCGGGCATGCAATCGGCCTTCATCGACATCGGCCTGGAGCGCGCCGCGTTTTTGCACGTGGCCGACATCTGGGAAGCGCGCGGCCACGATGGCCAGAACGCCACGCCCGCTCCCATCGAAAAAATCCTCTTTGACGGCCAGGTGCTGACGGTGCAGGTGATCAAGGACCCGATCGGCACCAAGGGTGCGCGCCTGTCGACGCAGATTTCCATCGCCGGGCGCATGCTGGTGTACCTGCCGCAAGACAAGCACATCGGTATCTCGCAGAAAATCGAGAAAGAAGCGGAACGCGAGCAATTGCGCGTGCGCCTGCAAAGCCTGCTGCCACCCGATGAAAAAGGCGGCTACATCGTGCGCACCATGGCCGAGGACGCGTCCGACGCGGACCTGAAGGCGGACGTCGACTACCTGAGAAAAACCTGGAGCACCATCACGCACGGCGCGCGCACGCGTCCCGCCACCAGCCTGCTGCACCAGGACTTGAGCCTGGCGCAGCGCGTGCTGCGCGACTTCGTCGGCGATGAAACGGCCACCATCCAGGTCGACTCGCGCGAAAACTATGTGAAACTGCGCGAATTCGCGGAAATCTACACGCCCAGCGAACTGACGCGCCTGCAGCACTACACGGGCGAGCGCCCATTGTTCGACCTGTATGGCGTGGAAGAAGAAATCTTGCGCGCGCTGGGCCGCCGGGTCGATCTGAAATCGGGCGGCTACCTGATCGTCGACCAGACGGAAGCGATGACCACCATCGACGTCAATACGGGCGGTTTTGTGGGCGGGCGCAATTTCGCCGACACGATTTTCAAGACCAACCTGGAAGCGGCGCACGCCATCGCGCGCCAGCTGCGCCTGCGCAACCTGGGCGGCATCATCATCCTCGACTTCATCGACATGGACAATGCCGAGCATCGCAACGCCGTGCTGGCCGAGCTGAAACGCACCTTGTCGCGCGACCGCACCAAGGTCTCGGTGAGCAATTTCTCGCCGCTGGGCCTGGTGGAAATGACGCGCAAGCGCACGCGCGAATCGCTGGCCCACATCCTGTGCGAACCGTGCCCCGCCTGCGCCGGCAAGGGACAAGTCAAGACTTCGCGCACGATCTGCTATGAAATCCTGCGCGAACTGCTGCGCGAAGCGAAACAGTTCAACCCGCGCGAGTTCCGCATCCTCGCCTCGCAGGAAGTCGTCGATTTGTTCCTGGAAGAAGAATCGCAGCACCTGGCCATGCTCGGTGACTTCATCGGCAAGAAAATCTCGCTGCAGGTGGAGAATGCCTACCACCAGGAGCAGTACGACGTCATCCTGATGTAGCCATGCCGGGCACCACCGCCTTCTGGCGCGACCCGCTTCTCCCCCACGTGGAGAGCCGGCGCGCCTGCCACAGCCGGGCGTGCTACAAGCCGCACAGCCATCCCACGTTTTCGATTGGCGCCGTCGACGCTGGCGGCAGCATCTTCACGGGCAGCAAAGACGGCAAGGTCGCCCTCGGCATTGGCAGCCTGGTGCTGGTGCCGGCCGGCTGCGTGCACGCCTGCAATCCCCTGCCTGACGCCCTGTGGAGCTACCAGATGCTGCATCTCGATGCGCGGTGGCTGCAGGCACACGCGCCGGCGCTCGATGGCGACACGGCGCGCGTGCTGCATTGCCCTGTGCTGTACGCGCAGTTTTGCGTCATGCATGCGCTGCTGTTTTCAAGCGCCGGCGCAGCAGAAAAGGATGCGGCGCTGCTGGCCTTCCTGGGCGCTTGCGCCGATACCCGTGCAGACCTGCTGCCTTCGGAACGCAAGCCCGTGCCGCTGCACCTGGCGCCCGTGCTCGAAGCGCTGCAGACGCAGCCCTCGGCCAGCCTGCGGCAACTGGCGCAAGCGGCGGGCCTGAGCCCGTATCAATTGATCCGTGCTTTTCGCGCCGCCACGGGCATGACGCCGCACGCCTACCAGTTGAATGCCCACGTCAACCGCGCGCGCAGCCGCTTGCAGGCTGGGACGGCGCTGGCGCAGCTGGCGCATGAGCTGGGTTTTGCCGACCAGAGTCATCTGCAGCGCGTCTTCAAGGCGCATGCGGGCATCACGCCGGGACGCTATCGCTAGGTCTGCAATTTTCTTCAATACGCGCCAGCGGCAGCATTGCATACTCGCCTCCTTATCGTTCAGGAGCGCAAGCCATGCAGGACTTTTTATTGATCGCCGCCGCCCACTTTCTGTCCCTGCTGTCACCCGGTCCCGATTTTTTCCTGATCGCGCGCACCTCGCTGGCCCACGGCTGGCGCGGCGCCGCCGGCACGTGCGTGGGCATTACCGTGGCCAATGCGGTGTTTATCGTGGCGGCGTTTGCGGGACTATCGGTGCTCAAGGCGGGCAGTACGGCATTCATGCTGGTGCGGCTGGCCGGATGCGCGTATCTGCTGTACCTGGGCTGGCTGTTCCTGCGCCATGCGGGCAAGAGCAACCTGGAAGCCGCGCCCGCCACCGGCAAGGCGCGCTGGCGCGGCGGTGTCGCGATGGGGTTTGTCTCCGCCATCCTGAACCCGAAAAATGCGCTGTTCTACGTCAGCCTGGCCACCGTGCTGGCCGCCAGGCAGACGAGTCCCGTTGCGATGGCAGCGTATGGCGCGTGGATGGTCGTTGCCGTGCTGGCGTGGGATATGGCGGTGGCGCTGGCCATCGGCAGCAGCGCCCTGCGCCAGCGCTTTGCGCGCGCGCTGCCGCTGCTGGAACGGCTGTCGGGCGTGATGCTGATCGTGCTGGCGGTGGTGCTGTTGGCGGATCAGGCCGGCAATGGATCCAGGTAAAACACGGCATACACTTTCAAGGGCGTCGTTTCCGTCGCCTTTTCCGAGCGCACGACGGAGCAGTCGTCGGCGGCCAGGCTGCGCCAGTTCTGGATGCCCGCCTTGGCGAACATCGCGTGCGCCGGGGCATTTGCGGCCAGGTCCAGCACCAGGCAGGCGTTGCGCGGGCCGGCGCCGTAGTTGACGGCGCGGATCTCGATGCCGAAGGTCGTCATCCACGGTTCCCACAGGCCTTTTTCCTTGCCAGCGGCCATGCGCTCCAGCATTTCGCCAAAGCTCAAGCCTTTCTTGACGGTATCGCGCAGTGCTTGCAACGACGGCGCCAGGCGGGGATCGGGCTGCTTGTTGCCAGCGCGAATTTCGGCGATCGCCTTCAATTCCTTGATGATGGCCGCATCGCGCTCCGTGTAGTCGCGCATGCGCGCGTAAAACTCGGCGTCGAGAAAGGGATTGACGGTCAGCTTGGCGACGCCCTCTTCGCGGCGTTTCGGGGAAGGCGTGGTGGTTTTTGTCATGGCGATGGAGGGCAAGGGAAACATGGAGGGCCGCCAGTTTAACACCATGCGGCAGCAGCGGCATACCTTGCGGCCGCTTTCATGCCATGCCGGGCGGGAGCCGGACGGTGCAACGCCTTTGGTGCGCGTGCCAGGCGCCGATGGCTCAGTTTCTAAAGATCGGCCAAGTGCAGCCTGACAGCATCAGCAAGTTGGCGACGCTGAACACGAAGAGCGCCATGCGGATCTTACGGGGAGAAGGTGTTTTCAATGTATTTCCTTAGTCAAGTGAGATTGAGCACGGATGACCATCGTTGAACCGGCCAACACGGCCGGCAATGCCAGGCCAGCGATAGCGTCTGGCACTTCACTATAGCAGATGGTGCAGGACAATCCCGCATGTCGGCATATGTTCGCCAGTGGAGTGGCAAACAGGGGAACAGATGCGGTTCAAGCGCGCGGCGGCGCCGTCGATTCGCGCACCACCAGTTCGGGTTTCAGGCGCACGTCGAGCACGGGAGAATCGGGCGAGTCGATGGTTTGCAGGATCAGCCGCGCCGCTTCCGTGCCGATGCCGTGGTGGCGGATGCGGATGGTGGTAAGCGGCGGACGGATCATGTCCATGTACGGCATGTCGTTGTGGCCCACCACGGAAATATCGTCCGGGCAGCTCAAGCCCAGTTCGCGGATGGCATCGTAGCAGCCGAGGGCCACCAGGTCGCTGCCCGTCACCACGGCCGTCGTTTGCGGCGACTGGCGCAGCAGTTCCAGCAGGGCTGCCTTGCCGCATTCGCGCGAATAGCCGCTGCTTTCAAACACGAACGCTTGCGAGGGATCGAGTTCGCTGGCCTGGATGGCGGCCAGGAAACCGAGGCGGCGTACATGCCCCGTGGACAGGTTTTCCGGGCCGGCAATGTGCGCGATATGGCGGTGGCCCAGCGCCAGCAAGTGCTCGACGGCCAGGCGCATGCCGACCACGTCGTCGCTGACGACGCAGGAAGCGACGCCCGTCTCGTCGCTGCGGTTGACGGTGACGACCGGCACGTTCTGGTCGATGCACATCTTGATGACGGGATCGTCGCGCCGTGCGGTAGCCAAAATCAGGCCGTCGACCTGCTGCCCCAGCAGGCGGTTGATGACGAACAGCTGCTCTTCCTCGTCGGCACCCACGTTGGCGACGATGGCCAGGTAGCCATGCTTGCGCAAGCCTTCCTCGATGCCCAGCAGGATAGGCGGGAACACGGCGTTGGTTATGTCGGGCAAGACCACACCGATGATGCGCGACTTGCGCGTGACCAGGGTAGAGGCGGCGCGGTTGGGCCGGTAGCCGAGCCGGCCCGCTTCGGCCAGCACGCGCGCGGCCACCTCGGCGCTGACCATTTGCCGCGTTGCCGGGTTCATCACGCGCGAGACGGTGGAAAAGTGCACGCCGCTGGCCCGCGCGACGTCGCTTAAGGTGGGGTTCTTGTTTGTCATGGGCTTCCCGGATCGCAATAGCGTGATTTTATCGCAAAAAATCCTCTTTCCGTCAAAAACCGAGCAAACGCTTGCATTGAAATAATGCCGTTTCCCAAAGCGGTTTTGGTAGACTTAAGTACAATCCAGCCTTGACAGCGTGCAAACGCTTGCATAACATGGCCCGGATTGACCACTCGGGCCTGGTTGCCCTTCCCAGAATTCTTATGTCTACTTCGCACAGCAAGCACGCCGAACAGAACGGCGAAACCTTCAACCTGAAAGAAGCCGCCCTCGCCTATCACGCGGAACCCCGCGCAGGCAAGATTTCCGTGACGCCAACCAAACCGCTGGGCGACGCCCGCGCCCTGACTCTGGCGTACTCGCCGGGCGTGGCCTTTGCCTGCGAAGCGATCGTGGAAGATCCGCGCACGGCCGGCATCTACACGTCGCGCAGCAACCTGGTGGCTGTGATCACGAATGGCACGGCCGTGCTGGGCCTGGGCGATATCGGTCCGCTGGCCAGCAAACCGGTGATGGAAGGCAAGGCTTGCCTGTTCAAGCAATTTGCCGACGTCGACGTGTTCGACATCGAACTGGCCGAGAACGATCCCGACCTGTTCATCGACACCGTGGTGCGCATGGAGCCGACCTTCGGCGGCATCAACCTGGAAGACATCAAGGCGCCCGATTGCTTCTATATCGAGCAGCAATTGCGCAAGCGCATGAACATTCCCGTCTTCCACGACGACCAGCACGGCACGGCCATCATCGTCGCGGCCGGCATCCTGAACGGCCTGGAACTGGTGGGCAAGGATATCGGCAACGTCAAGGTGGCCGTCTCGGGCGCTGGCGCCGCCTCGATCGCCTGCCTGGACCTGCTCGTCTCGCTGGGCCTGAACAAATCCTTGCTGAAAGTGTGCGACAGCCAGGGCGTGATCTACCCGGGCCGCGATGCCAGCATGGAAGAGAACAAGGCGCGCTACGCGAACGACACGAGCGACCGCGACCTGGCCGATGCCATGGTCGGCGCCGACATCTTCATCGGCGTCTCGAAGGGTGGCGTGGTCAGCGCGCAGATGGTCGAATCGATGGCCGCCAAGCCATTGATCTTCGCCCTGGCCAATCCGCATCCGGAAATCGCCCCGGAAAAAGTGCACGCCGTGCGCGACGACGCCATCGTGGCCACGGGCCGCTCGGATTACCCGAACCAGATCAACAACGTGCTGTGCTTCCCGTACATCTTCCGCGGCGCGCTCGACGTGGGCGCCACCACCATCAATGAAGAGATGAAGCTGGCCTGCGTGCGCGCCATCGCCGCGCTGGCAAAAGAACCATTGCCGGGTCACGAAAGCAGCGCCTTGAGCCCGCTGCAGCTGATCCCGTCGCCGTTCGACGAGCGCCTGCGCAGCTGGGTCGCGCCTGCCGTGTCGCAAGCGGCCATCGCCACCGGCGTGGCCACGCGCGTGCCGGCCAGCGCCAAGTAAAGCAATTGATGTAAAGCAGTTGAGGTAAAGCAGGACCGCGCCGCCCGCACATGGGGGCGGCGCGGATTACCGGATCAGTCCGGTATGCGAGGCAACTGCCCCGCCCGCGCCGGCAAGGCGCCCGCGAGCGGAATCGCCAGCAAGATCATGAAGGCCATGCCGAAGACGCCATCGCGTATCATCGCGTTGAACATGGCGCCCAGTATCAGCGATAAGGTCAGCATCCCCAGCCACATGCCACGCTCGCCTCCCGTACGCCAGGCATGCACGAGCAATCTCACCAGTACCCACAGCAGTGCCAGCAGGCCGAACAGGCCGATTTCCGCCATGTACAGCATGTAGTCATTGTGCGGCGTCAAATGAATACTGATCGGATTGCCCACTGTCCTGGCCCGGTATTCCTGCAGCCAGGTGCCCACGCCATGCCCCTGCAGCGGTTTCTCGGCAATGATTTGCAAGGTGACGCCATACATCGCCAGGCGAATGCCTTGCTCGCTGGTTTCCTTGCCTTCGGAAAAGGCGCCGATATCGGCCATCGTGTTGTCGACGCGCTGGCGCAGGCCCGACGCTTGCGCCAGCATCAGAATCAGCAGCACACCCACGGCCAGCACGCCCAGCACATTGCGCCACGACAGATGCAAGTGACGCGCACCGATGAGCATGCACAGCATGACAAAGATCAGGCTGCCCGTGCGTGTCTTGCCCAGCAACAGACCGGCCACAGCCACATACAGGAATTGCAGCAGGCGTGGCCAGTTGACGGGCCGCGCCGGCTGCTCACTCAACTGGAACAGCATCCAGGCGGAAGCAATGCCCAGCAACACTCCCAGCAAGATCGACTTGTTGCCGGAATAAAACACATAACTGCGGAAAAAGCCCACGTTCGGTAACACACCCAGGTAATTGAGATAAAACAGGGTGGCGGCCACCGTGGCGCCGGCAAAGAAGGTCTTGACGGCGCGGTGCTGCCACGCGCCAGGGCCTATGCTGGCAAAAAATAACAAGAAGACAAAAATCTGGTAATGCACGAGATCGGTCCAGAATTCGCTGGGCGGACGCTCGAGGAAGATGCCGGCGCCCACGGAGACGACGCTCAGCGCCAGCACCGGCCAGCGCAGTGGGCTTTCCTTGACGTGACGCCAGCGGCTGGCGAAGTCGCCGGCCAGCAGGTAGGCGATGATGAAAGCCACGACGCCGGCGTACATGAAGCCGATTGGAAAGAACAGGGTGAACGGCAAGACGGCAAGGATGGCTTGAGGCCATTGTGAACGGCGGGCAAAGAAATTCATGGAGGGAGGGGCTCGGTATCTAGTGAAAAACGGTGGCGCTGCAGCGCGACACACGGTGGCACGCCGGAGCAGGAAAGCAGTATCGCCTATGCATCATGGCAAGTCAAACCACTGCCCGGCCGGACGGCGCCAGCGGCAGGCGTACCTCAACCAGCAAGCCCTGGCCGCCGCTGGCGCGGTGCAGCTGGATGGTGCCGCCATGCTGCTGCACCACGGAAGCGACGATGGCCAGGCCCAGGCCGCTGCCAGGCTGGGCCTGCTGCGGCGCACGGAAGAAGCGGTCAAACACGCGTTCATACAGGGCCGGCGCAATGCCCGGCCCCTGATCCGCCACGTGCAGCACCGCCTGGCCCCGCTCGGCATGCAGCGACACCGTCACGCTGCCGCCATGCGGGCTGTACTTGATGGCGTTTTCCACCAGGTTGTCGATCAGCGATACCAGGCTCTCGCGCTGGCCCGGCACCTGCAGCGACACGCTCGCTTGCAGCTCCAGCTCGATGCCGCCCACCTGCGCCAGGCCGGACAGGGCGGCCAAGCGGTCTTGCAGCAGGATATCGAGCGCCTGTGGCGGCCGTTCGCCCGCCTGCGCCTGCACTTCGCTGCGCGTCAGCTGCAGCAGCTGCCCCACCAGGCGCGCGGCGCGGTTGCCGCTGTTCAAAATGCCATCAAGCAATTCTTGCTGGCGCGGGTCGCTGGCCTGGGCCTGCAAGGCTTCGACATTCACACGCATGGCCGCCAGCGGCGTGCGCAGCTCATGCGTGGCGTCGGCGATGAAGCTGCGTTCGCGCGCGGCGCTGGCGCCCACGCGCTGCAGCAGCGCATTGATATTGTCGACCAGCGCCGCCAGTTCGCCATGCGGTGGCTTGAAGGCCAGCGGGCGCAAATCCTGCGGCCCGCGCGCCGCCACCTCTTGCGCCACGCGGCGCCACGGCCGCATGGCCAGGCGGATCGACAGCCAGGCCGGCAGCAGCAGGAAAGGCAGGCTGATCAACAATGGCAGCAGGTAATAGCCGTGTGAATTGATCGTAATGAAAAACTGCCATGGGCCGCCCACCTCCAGCACCGTCACGCGCGTGCCGCCCTCGGTCAGGCTGCGGCTGCGCCAGGCCTGGCCCTTGATGTACACCATTTCCATCTGCTCGGGGCCGGCGCTGCGGATGCCGCTGGGCGCCTCGGGCGACTTGTAGACCAGCTCGCCGCCGCGCCACACCAGGATACGCGGCGCCAATTCCGGCACTTGCCCCGTTTCAAACTCCTCGCGCAGGGCTTCATCGATCATGCGCAAGCTGTGCTGCTGGCGCGCGGGTTGGTCGGCCAGGTTATCGGCCACGCTGATAATGGCGCGCAATACCCCGCGGCCCACATTGCTCGCTTCGCCCGTCCCCTCGAACAGCACATAGGCCACGGCCAGGCTCCACAGCACCGTCAGCGTCAGCATCTGCGCCATCATCAGGCGGCGCACCAGCGTGGGCCGGCGCAGCATGGCCCAGACGCGGCCGATCATGCCGACGCGCCCGGCGGCGCCGGGGAATCGCCTTGCTGGTCGATGACATAGCCGACGCCGCGCAAGGTGCGGATATAGCCCTCGCCTATCTTGCGGCGCAAGTTACCCATATGCACATCCAAAGTATTGCTGGCGTTGGCCAGGCCACCGGGCAGGATATGCTCTTCCAGCACGCGGCGCGTAATGACTCTGTTGGCGCGCATCAGCAGGGTTTTCAGCAGCGCATATTCGCTGGCCGTCAGTTCCACCGGCCGCCCCTGCACGCTGACCCGGCGCGTGGGCACCTGCAGCAGCAAGCCGCGCAGTTCGATGGTGTCGCCATCGAAGCCATAGCTGCGGCGGGCCAGTGCGCGCACGCGCGACAGCAGCTCGGCCAGCACGAAGGGCTTGACCAGGTAATCATCGGCGCCGCCATCGAGGCCGCGCAAGCGCTGCTCCAGCGTATCGCGGGCGCTCAGGATGAGCACCGGCAGGCGCGCGGCGCGCAGCCGGGCCAGCAAGTCGAGGCCATCGCCGTCCGGCAAGCCCAGGTCCAGCAGCACCAGTTCGCAACTGTCGTGCTCGATGCTGCGCGCCGCGTCTTCCAGGCTGCGCACCCACACCACTTGCAGGCCCTGGTCGCGCAGGGCGATGCGCACGCCGTTGCCCAGGTCCATGTCGTCTTCAATCAGCAATATCTTCATGGTGAGTATTAAACCACCGCAAGCTGAAGAATGGGTAAAGAAGCGCTCTTCATGCAATCTTAATAAAAGGCTCATTTCTCCTTCATGGCACAGGCCGATACTAGCCGCAGTCAATCGAGCCATTCCGGACTCGGTTCTCCACCTGACGGAAACATCTTATGCAAGCAACTACTACCCTGTCCTCGACCCTGACACTGGCCAGCCTGCTTTTCATGCCTTTGTCCGCCCTGGCGGCCGAGCCAGCCTCCGGCAATGTCTTCACCATCGGTGGCGGCGTCGGCGCCGCCACCAGCTACTCGGGCGGCGACAAGATCCAGGCCTTGCCAGTCGTCATCCTCGATTACGCCATGAGCAATGGTTTCTTCGCCAGTACCACGCGCGGCCTCGGCTATGGCGGCCAGGCCGGCCCCTTCAGCTACAGCGCCGCGCTCGGCTATCGTGGCGAGCGCGCCGACCACAAGCGCACGGGCGTCAATGGCATGGGCGGCAGCAATTACCTGAAGGGCATGGGTGCCGTCAAAGGCAACGCCAGCGCCCTGCTGGAGATGGGCTACTCGCCGCTGCCAGGCCTGCAGCTGAGCGTTTCGAGCGACATTCCCCTGACACAGCGCGACAATGGCGCCAATCTGCACCTGGGCGCCAGCGGCCAGATCTATGGCCGCAGCGACAGCAAGGGCCAGCAGCAAGACACCGTCAGCCTGAGCCTGCAAGCGGGCTGGGGCGAGAAAAAATATGTGCAGACCATGTACGGCGTGACGGCCGTCCAGGCCGCCAACACGGCGTTCAAGCGCTACACGCCCAAGGGCGGCTTTTATGAAGCGCAGGCCAGCGCCAGCTGGGAACACAGGATCGACGCGCGCTGGAGCGTCAACACCCTGGTCGGCGTGACGACCCTGCTGGGCGACGCTGGCAAGAGCCCCATCGTGCAGCGCAAGACCACGCCGATCGGCGCCGTCTACGCCACCTACCGTTATTGACCTCAGGCAAGGAAACGGCAGGCCACGCCTGCCGCCGCGCACGACAAAAACCATGCCGGCCGCAATCCTGTTACGCTAGCCAAATCGGTTGGCGCCTTGTTCACGCCTGGCGCTCACCGGTTCCCCCAACGCTTACTAGGAGGCATTCATGCGCGTAGACATCTACCGCCGGGCCGAGCACGACGGCATTTTTTCCTACCTCGCCGTACCGGAAGGAAAGCTCATTCCGGAAGAAGTGACCAATACCGACTGGCAACTCGAAGTACGCGCCAGCGAAGTGGCCGACGATGCCGAGATCTTGCCCGACTACCATATCGAACAGCCGCACCAGCAGATCGCCGCCAAGGGCTATGCGATCACGGGCCTGAAATACATGTAAACCAACAAAGCCAAACCAGCACGTCTGCGGTTTGGCTTTGTTTTACGATCTGAGCACTTACAGGTCAGTATTCGACCGCCACCTCTTGCGCGCCCAGCATTTGCTCGAGCGCCATCTGCAATTCATCCGATGGCGCCACTTTCCACTCGTCCCCGAACTGCAGCACGCAACTGACGCCTTGCGGGCTGACCCGCGCAGCGATCGGCAAGCCCGTCTCGGCCCGGTGCGGCAGGATCACGTCACGGATGCGCTTGGCGTCCAGCGTGGCGGGCAAGGTCAGGCCCAGCTGGCGGCCATACTGCACGCGCGCCGCGATGATGTCGAAAGCGCTCTCGGCCGTGATGCGCAAGCCGCCCGAGAAACGGTCTTCCGAC
Organism: Janthinobacterium sp. 64; assembly: GCF_002813325.1. Taxonomy (NCBI): domain Bacteria; kingdom Pseudomonadati; phylum Pseudomonadota; class Betaproteobacteria; order Burkholderiales; family Oxalobacteraceae; genus Janthinobacterium; species Janthinobacterium sp. 64. The sequence continues at coordinate 2,701,293 of NZ_PHUG01000001.1, forward strand.
ACCTTGCCGACGACGGCGAGAAATTCATCTTCCTTGAAAATTTTCCTGTTGGAATCGAACAATTCGCCATACACGGTCACTTCCACCGTACCGCTCTTGTCATCCAGGGTGACGATGAGAATCTTGCCGCGCTGCGTCATCTGCGTGCGTAAACCCGTGATGACGCCAGCCATCATGCGCGGTTCGCGCGACGGCGACAGTTCCGACAATTTCGTGCGCGCAAAACGGCGCGCCTCGGGCGCATATGAGTCGAACAGATGGCCGGACAGATAGAAGCCCAGGGCGATCTTTTCTTCCGTCAATCGCTGTTTGTCACTCCACACGGGCACCTTGACGTACTCGGGCGGCGCCACCATGTCGCTGTCGTCGCCGCCGAACAGGCTCACCTGATTGGCCGCCTTGGCCGCCTGGTCGGCGCATTCCATGGCGAACGCCACGGATGCGAGCAGGATGGCGCGGTCGACCTTCAGGCAGTCGAAGGCGCCGCTGCGTATCAGCGACTCGATGGTGCGGCGGTTGATCTGCTTTTTATCCACGCGCTTGCAGAAATCGAACAGGCTCGTGAAGGGACCGCCGGCCTCGCGCGCGGCGATGATCGCTTCGATGGCGTTCTGGCCCGAGCCTTTCACGGCGCCCAGGCCATAGCGGATCTGCGTGACTTTCTTGCCGCTCACGGACGGCGGCGCACCGCTCGGCGTGAAGCGGTAGTCCGATTCGTTGATATCCGGCGGCAACAAGGTCAGCTTGCAGATTTCCAGCGAGTCTTCCACCAGGATCTTGATCTTGTCCGTGTCGTCCATGGCCAGCGACAAGTTGGCGGCCATGAAGGCGGCCGTGTGGTGCGCCTTCAAATACGCCGTGTGGTACGACAGCAAGGCATAGGCGGCGGCGTGCGATTTGTTAAAACCGTAGCCGGCGAACTTTTCCATCAAGTCGAAGATCTCGTCGGCCTTTTCCGCCGTCAAGCCATCTTTCGCCGCACCGGCGCGGAAGATCTCGCGGTGCTCGGCCATCTCTTCGGCCTTCTTTTTACCCATGGCGCGGCGCAGCATGTCGGCGCCGCCCAGCGAGTAGCCGCCGACGATCTGCGCCATCTGCATCACCTGCTCCTGATACACCATGATGCCGTAGGTTTCGGACAGAATCGATTCCGTGCGCGGATCGGGATAATCGAAGCGTTCACCGTGCTTGCGCTTGCAAAAATCGGGAATCAGGTCCATCGGGCCCGGACGGTACAACGCCACGAGCGCGATAATGTCTTCAAAACGGTCGGGACGCGCATCTTTCAGCATGCCCTGCATGCCGCGCGACTCGAGCTGGAACACGGCCACGGTCTTGGCCTTGGTCAGCAAGTCATACGACGGCTTGTCATTCAGCGGCAAGGTGGCCAGGTCGAAGTTCGCCTGCGCGGGATCGAGCTGCTTGATGTAGCGCACGGCGCGGTCGAGAATCGTGAGGGTCGTCAGACCCAAAAAGTCGAACTTCACGAGGCCGACGGCCTCCACGTCATCCTTGTCGTACTGCGACACGACGCCCGAGTCGCCGCCCTGCGTGTACAGCGGGCAGAAATCCGTCAGCTTGCCCGGAGCGATCAGCACGCCACCCGCGTGCATGCCGATATTGCGCGTGATGCCTTCGACTTGCTGCGCCAGGTCCAGCAACTGCTTGACCTCTTCCTCGTTTTCCTGGCGCTCCTTGAGCAACGGCTCTTCCTCGATGGCGTCGGCGATCGACACGGGTTTGCCCGGCTTGAACGGGATCAGCTTCGAGATGCCGTCGCAGAAGTTGTAGCCGAAGTCCATCACCCGGCCCACGTCGCGGATCGCGCCCTTGGCCGCCATGGTACCGAAGGTGGCGATCTGCGAGACGGCCTCCTTGCCATACAAATCCTTGACGTGCTGGATGACGCGGTCGCGCCCTTCCTGGCAAAAGTCGATATCGAAGTCGGGCATCGAGACGCGTTCGGGATTGAGAAAACGCTCGAACAGCAGGTTGTATTGCAATGGATCCAGATCGGTAATGAGCAGCGAATACGCCACCAGCGAACCGGCACCCGAACCGCGGCCCGGGCCGACGGGTACGCCGTTTTCCTTGGCCCACTGGATAAACTCGGCCACGATGAGGAAGTAGCCGGGGAATTTCATGTTGCAAATCGTGTCCGTCTCGAATTTCAAGCGCGACTCGTAGCGCGGGCGCTCCTTTTCACGGCGCTCGGGATCGGGATACAGCTGCAATAGCCGTTTTTCCAGGCCCGCCTGCGATTCGGCAACGAGGAACTCGTCGATCGTCATGCCGGGCGGCGTGGGGAAGTTCGGCAACTGTGGCTTGCCCAGGGTCAAGGTCAGGTTGCAGCGCTTGGCGATTTCCACGGAATTGGCCAATGCGACAGGCAAGTCGGCGAACAGTTCCGCCATGTCCGCCTGCGACAGGAAGCGCTGGCTGTCGTTGAAGCGCTTCACGCGCTTGGCGTTGGCCAGCATTTCGCCTTCGGCGATACAGGTGCGGGCTTCGTGGGCAATAAATTCCTCTGGGGAAATAAATTGCACGGGATGCGTGGCCACCACGGGTAAACCGAGCTTGGCCGCCAGCGCCACCGCATGGCGCACCTGCGCTTCCTGGTTGGCCTGGCCGCCGCGCTGGATCTCGACATAGAAGTGGCCGGGAAAAATCTCGGCCCAGCGCTGGGCGTTGCGTTCGGCCAGGGCCAAGTTGCCATTCTCGATAGCAATGCCAACATCGCCGAAATGCGCGCCGGACAGGGCGATCAAGCCATTTGCCGCGCTTTCGCCCGGGTACAGGTCGTAGGTATTCGTCGCCAGTGCCTGCAGCCACTCGATGCGCAGCTCCGCGCGTCCCTTGTACTGGTTGGTCAGCCAGGCCATCGACAGCAGTTCGCACAGTTGCAGATAGCCCATGCGATTCTTCGCCAGCAACAGCAAACGCGACGGTTTTTCGCGGTTGTCGTCATTCGTGATCCACACGTCGACGCCGACGATGGGCTTGATGCCCTTGCCGCGCGCTTCCTTGTAAAACTTGACCATGCCAAACAGGTTCGACAAGTCGGTGACGGCCAGCGCCACCTGCTTGTCCTTCGCCGCTGCCTTGACCACGTCGTCGATGCGCACCAGGCCATCGACGATCGAGTACTCCGAGTGCACGCGCAAGTGGACGAAGGCGGGACCGGGCTGCACCGCTTGCTGTGAACCTGCCGGAGCGCCGGCCTCTTGCATTACCATTTCCATCCTGTGTACCGTTTCGTGCAAAATTCAATGGGGTGTATTCTACCGCGTCGCGCGTGCGGACCGGGTATCCGGCCTGGCCCGTCGGGCTTATAATATCGGCTGTTCAGTCTAAGCCGATCGCCATCATGCAAGCCATCACCCCAGCAACACCCGCCGTTTCCGCCGCCGTCAACCCGCTGGCCGTCACGTTTGTCAATATCGCCGCGTATAAATTCATCACGCTCGACGATACGGAAGCCATGCGTCCCCTGTATCAGGAGCAATGCCTGGCGCTGGAACTGAAGGGCACCATCCTGCTGACACCGGAAGGCATCAATATGTTCCTGTCCGGCACGCGTGAGCATATCGACAGCTTCCTCGCCTGGGTCCGCAGCGACGAGCGTCTGGCCGATCTGGAATGGAAGGAAAGCTTGTCGAACGAGCAATCGCACAAGCGCATGCTGGTCAAGCTGAAAAAAGAAATCATCACCATGCGCATGCCGCTGATCAAGCCGGAACTGGGCCGCGCCCCGTCCGTCGATGCGCACACGCTCAAGCGCTGGCTCGACGCCGGCGTCGACGACGCGGGCAAACCCGTGGTGATGATGGAAACGCGCAATGCCTTCGAAGTGGACGTGGGTACGTTCAACAACACGCTCGATTACCGTATCGACAAGTTTACGGAATTCCCGGCCGTTGCCGCAGCGCACAAGGAAGAACTGGAAGGCAAGACCGTCGTCACCTTCTGCACGGGCGGCATCCGCTGCGAAAAGGCCGCCATCCACATGAAGGAAATCGGCTACGACAGCGTGTACCAGCTCGACGGCGGCATCCTGAAGTATTTCGAGGAAGTGGGCGGCGAGCACTACACGGGCGACTGTTTCGTGTTCGACTACCGCACGGCCCTGAACCCGAAACTGGAACCGACGGAAACCGTGCAATGTTTCGTCTGCCGCGCCGTCGTCACGCCGCGCCAGCAGCTGGCGCCGGAATACGTGTATGAGGTGTCTTGCCCGCATTGCTACGGCAAGCATAGACTCTAATACCGGGCGCAGAAGGTAGGACAGCACTTGCCTGGTACCGCAGACCGTTTCTTAAAAACCAGACTCGATCCATTCTTGCGTTTTTCAGGCGAAACTCCTACCTACCAAGCGATCAATTCTTTTACGTAATATATCGTAAAGGTTTAATCAGTCGCAGTATATAAATAAGCACGAACGACGCGGCGAACACGCAAATAGAAGTAGTCAGAGAAGTGACCCATGGATTCCCTATCGTCGCTGAAATAGCGCGCGCCTTGAAAATGGGGTCAATCATAAAGATGTGTATACAATAAATTCCCAAGGTACAGTCGGATATGGCCATTACCCAGCGCGACGGCACGCCTGGTTTCATCCCCATAAAGGCAGTGTATAAGCCATAGGCGGCCCCTACGACCAGGGGCGACAGGTAAATATAGAAAAATTCACAAGGCCCACCCAGGTGTTGTGACCACAAATAAGTAACGGCCATAGTGGCGGCTGAGCAACTGGCAAAAATGGTCAACCCTGCCATGAGGCTACCGCGGCTATCGGCGATATAAGCACCAAGCAACAAATAGCCAATATATCCGCCAAAGTATGTCAAATGATACTGTGTAGCAAGCAACCCCAACTGTAAGCTTCCGCATTGCGTATCATTCATCAGCGCCATGATGGTTGGGTAGATCGAAGCGACCGCGAACCAGAGCAAGATGAACGCCAGATGCTCTTGCCTGCTGCTATGCTGGTAAAACTTGCGTAATACTGGCACTACGGCGTACAGACCAACGAGGGCATACAAGTACCACAGGTGAAACATTGTCTGGCCACTCATAATTTTCACCACCCACGCATCCCAGTTACCAATAATTACACCGTTATACGCTAGCCACCATAGGAAAAAACATGACCAAAATATTAATGGTGGGATAATTTTTAAGAAGCGCTTACGAAAAAAAGTGCCAAGGGCCTCATCCTTCGATAATAGATTGGCGCCGCTAATCATAAAAAATATCGGTACGCATGCACGCGTCAGTGAGTCATAGAAATTGGCTGCCCACCACTTTTCTCCGAAAGCATGAAAATTCTCTGCTGAAACATGCAATAAAATCACCATAAAACACGCAACGATACGCAACAAGCTAACTCTTCGGTCCATTCTTATCCCATTCTTCAAGAAAACTGCTATTGCAGAATATCAATATCATGCAAAACTGACAAAAGTACTTTACCGATACCGATAGTCATTCGCGCGTCAGCTCTTACTTGGACGATCGCGTTCAAACCCGCTATACTAAGGGGTTACCTTAAAGGCATTAGATTTTGATAGTGATTTTACGTTAATTAATTGCATTTAAGAAAACATCACTCTCCCAGTCCTTTCGCCATACTTGGCTAGGCCAAGGGTTCACTACGCCAGAGTAGCTGCGCTAGTTGGCTTGAACCAAAACATTTTCCGCTGGTATGGTATGTCATCTGAGACGCCCCCGCCATGCATCTCAACCTAAAGATTCATTACATGCTTATCCGCAACACTTTGTACAACTTGCTCGGACTTGGCTTACCGATGCTGGTCGCTATCGGATCGATGCCAGCCCTGATCCATCTGCTCGGCGACGAACGTTTTGGCATGTTGACGCTCATCTGGGCTGTGGTCAGCTATTTCGGATTATTCGACTTGGGCTTGGGACGCGCACTGACATTGCAAATATCGCAACTAATAGCAGACAAGCGCGACGCGGATCTTCCCTCGCTGATTTATACCAGCCTGCTGATCATGTCCGCGCTGGGCTCGTTTGCCGGCATGCTCATGTGGCTCGGAGCTGACTGGGGTGCAGCCCATATGGCTGGCGGCGTAAATACCAAGGAAATTTCTGGTTCCGTCAAGGTCATGGCAATGGCGATGCCATTTATTGTATTGACCTCCGGTTTGCGCGGTATTTTGGAAGCGAGAGGGGCGTTCGGCATCATTAACATGATACGTTTACCTATGGGAATGTTCACCTTTCTCGGCCCGCTGGCGGTGGTGCTATGGTACAAAAATGACCTGATCGCGGTTACCGTTGCGCTTACCGTCGGACGTATCGTCGCGTGTCTGGCCCATGTCTACTATGCCACACGCTCACTGCCCGGCATGCTCAATGACCGGCGCTATCGCAGGGAGTTGATCAGAGGCTTGATCAGCTCAGGCGGATGGATGACCGTCAGCAATGTCATCAGCCCATTGATGGGCTACATGGACCGCTTCCTCATTGGGGCAACCATTTCCGCCGCTGCTGTGGCCTACTATGTCACGCCATTCGAAGTCATCTCCAAATTATGGATCATTCCTGGGGCGTTGACGGCAGTACTCTTCCCTCGCTTTACAGGCGAATTATTTGCGCACGGCAAGGAATCCCCTACGCTTTTCAGAAAAGCGCTACTGATGTTATTTTTGGCTATCTATCCGTCAACGTTGTTTTTTGGCATTTTTGCCCAAGATTTCTTGCGGCTGTGGATCAATCCCGAGTTTGCTGAAAAAAGCTACTTTTTACTGCAAGTTTTCTCGCTGGGCATCATGATCAACTGCATGGCGCACATCCCCTTCACTTTGATCCAAGGTGCAGGGAAAGTCAGGGTCACTGCCATGATCCATCTGGTGCAGTTCCCATTTTTCATTCTCATCCTGTGGTTGGCCACCTCGCGTTACGGCTTGGTGGGGGCGGTGGGAGCATGGCTGGCACGGATGCTGATCGATGCTTTCATCATGTTTTTTCAAGCCGCGAACATCATCAACATGCGCGAGGTCATTGATCACCCACTACGGCTCTGCGGCGTGGGCATCCTCATACTTTTATCGTACTTGCCAGTGCTTGTCGACGGCCTCCTGACACGAACATTGCTATATGCATGCTGCATATCTGTAATGTTTGCTTACATATGGCTTTGTATAGCAACAAAAAACGAACGACAATACGTCCTTGGCAAAATTTCTTCTGATTTCGGTGGCAAGCATGATCTTTAAAGACAATCCATTGGTTACTATCGTGACTCCCGCCTACAATCAGGCTGAGTTTCTTGAGGAAACTATTGCAAGCGTGCTGGCACAAGACTATCCGCATATCGAATATATCGTGCTGGACGACGGTTCGACGGATAACACCAAGGAAATATTGCAAAAACACCAAGGTGAATTTTATATTGAAAGTCAGCAGAACATGGGGCAAGCCAGTACCTTGAATAAGGGATGGGATATGGCCCGAGGAGAAATTTTCGGTTACCTGAGCGCTGATGATATTTTGTATCCTGGGGCAATTACCAAGCTGGTAGCTGCATTACAAGCTGATGCCAGCATTGCCGTGGTCTATCCAGATTGCCACCTGATTGATCCGGCATCGATTATCATAAAAAAGAATGTATGCCGTCAGTTCGATCATGAAAATCTCGTTGTTGAGCAAGAATGCTTTATTGGTCCCGGCGCATTGTTTCGTAAAGCTTCCTACCTGAAAGCGGGTGGCTGGCGGCCTGATCTGAAACTGGCACCTGATCGCGAGTTCTGGATGCGGGTGGGCCTCAATGGCGGCTTCAAAATGCTCGAAGAACCACTGGCGGGCTATCGCATGCATCCGAAATCCATTTCTTTCTATGAAAAGCGGCCGGAGATCGCAATGGAATATCTGCGAGTAATGGACGATTTCTATGCGCGCAAGGACTTAGCACAGTGCCTCATTACTCGCAAAGATGAAGCATATTCGCATGCCTTGCTGGTCATCGCCCGTTCGCACCTGCGCAGCGGCGATGTGACTGGCGGCTACAAAAAGTACCGCGAAGCCATCGCCCGCTATCCCCGTCACCATTCTTTGCGCACGATACTCAGCCTGTTGCGAACCAGCATCAGTAAACCGCTGCGCCGGCTAATCTGGGGTCTGCAATCCTTGTTGCCAAAGACAAAGATTTAAATATGGGCGCTAACAGACCTGCAAACCAAAAGCCCCGGGGCCTTTGGTTGCCTATTATATTCTTTCAGATCTATCTGAATATCTCGGTATTTTTATTTGCTTTTGGACCGTGGCCGTGGCCGATCAGCAATCCTGTTGAACTATACAGCTTTCTGACTGCCTCTCACATTTTGCTCGCTTTGGGATATTACTCCGGCCACAAAAAGGCTTTGCGTTCCCGACTAGTGACCAGCAAGTCAAAAATCGATTGGTTGAGGATTTCATTAATCCTGAATCTGGTCATGTTGCTGCCGAGTTCATTTTCGCGCACAGGTACCTTTTTGCCCAATATCATGTTCGGTTTGGCAGCCCCTGGCGAAGCATATCAAAATGCAGTGGAAAGAAGCTTCTCCGGCGGCCCATGGGTGATCATCGAGTATATCCGAATTATATTGGCACCCTTACTGGCATTAAGCTTTCCCTTTGTAGTGGCAACTTGGCAAAAACGCACCACAAACGAAAAACTGTGCTGCGCCTTCATCATTTTATTTAATATTTCCATGTATATTTCCATGGGAACCAACAAAACCATCGTCGATACGGTGCTGTTGGTTCCCTGGCTTATGGCACTGGCTATCGCCTCCAGGCATTTAATACTGAACAAGAAACAAAAAACAATACTGGCGTTGGCTAGCCTAACGGCGATGTTTGGTGCCTTTATCTTCTTCGGCTATGGGCAAACCCAGCGCTCTGGCGGTGTCGCAAGCGGTAGAACGTTTGGTCCACCGATCTTCATAGAGCCCGATCCCGATAATTGGATGACATACGCAATGCCGGAGCAATATCAAATCTATGTAGAGTCACTTTTGCGCTATTTGTGCCAGGGCTACTATGCACTGTCACGTGCCATGCTGCTCGATTTTGAAAGCACCTTCGGTGTCGGCAATTCGATATTTCTCTCAAGAGCAGCGACTTCGCTAACTGGCATGGTGGAATTAGGAACACATACCTATCCGGCCAGGCTGGAAGCGGCAGAAGGGTGGGGTGAACTGACACTGTGGCATTCGATCTATACGTGGATCGCGTCGGATGTAGGTTTCGCTGGCACTTTGTTGATCGTGTTCTTTATTGGCCGCTATCTTGCCATGTCATGGATATATGCAATCTTATACACCGATAAACTCTCCATCCTGCTATTTACTTATTTGACCATCATGTTGCTATATTTCCCAGCAAATAATCAACTGATGCAGAATGGTGAATCCTGCATGGGATTTCTATTGACTTTATTTTTATGGCTCCTATTCACCGGACCATTGATGAAGGAAATAAAAAAAATACGAAAAATGCAAATCCTCAAGCGGCAGAAAAAAATACCCAGATTGCCCAAGATTTGAACGAAAAGATTACAAGTGAAAAAGAAAATATTAATACTGGTCGATTGGTACTTGCCTGGCTATAAGGGTGGGGGACAGATCAAGGCTGTCGAATACATAGTCGAGAATCTGAAGGAATACTTCGATTTTTATATCTTGTGTCGCGACCATGATGCAGATGGAACAAGCTATCCAGGCATCGCCACGAACACCTGGATTATGCGTGATGGCATCTGGATAAAATACATGTCTGCCACCCAGCGACCTTACCGTGCCAGTATCACGGCTGAAGTAGCGCTACCACAGTGGGATGCCATTTACGCCAATAGTTTTTTCAGCACCTATTTTTCGATCATCCCTTTGCTGGCACGGCGTTTCTCGGCAAGTTCTAAACGGCCATTTATTCTGGCACCTCGAGGTGAATTCTCACCTGGCGCCTTCAATCTGAAACGCTGGAAAAAAAGGGCATTTGTCGGCCTGGCGAAACTGCTGGGCCTGCACCGGGATGTGTTGTGGCATGCGTCGACAGAGTTGGAACAGGCGGACATCCTGAAACAATTTGCGCAAGCGAGCGTACACATCGCCCGCGAATTGCTGCCCCCTGCGGTACAGTCTCAAATTACCCCGTTGGAAAAAGAACCAGGCCAGTTACGACTTATCTTCTTATCGCGTATTTCCAGCAAGAAGGGACTCGATATTGCGCTGCGGACGCTGTCCAACCTCGACAATGGGCAAGTCAGGATGGATATATATGGCCCCATCGAAGATGTACGCCATTGGAACGAGTGCTGCGCCTTGATTGCCAGCATGCCTTCCAATGTCACCGTCAAGTACTGCGGTGAACTTCCGCATGCACGCATCAAGGAGGTCATTCCCGAGTATCATTTTCTGTTTTTTCCCACGCTGGGAGAAAATTTTGGCTATGTCATCATAGAAAGTCTCTTGGCAGGGCGGCCTGTATTGATCAGTGACCAGACCCCATGGCGCCAACTGCAGCAAAAACAGATCGGGTTCGACATTCCACTTGCGCGGCCAGACTTGTTCGTGCAAACCCTGCAAACTCTGATTGGACTGAACCAGGCCGGTTTTGACACTTACCAGGCAAGTGTCAGCGCCTATGCCAGCGCCTACGTCGCATCGCAAAGCACGCTGGTTAACGACAGCTTTGCGCTATTTTCTCGGGCCCAGTCAGCCTGAGTGAAGAGTCAATAATGAAAGCAACAATTTGAATATCCTAATCGTCAGCCAGTATTTCTGGCCCGAGAATTTCCGCATCAATGATCTGGTGCGCGCCTTGATCGGCCATAGGCAGAAAGTCGATGTGTTGACCGGGCAGCCTAACTATCCTACGGGCAAGACTTTTGATGGCTACCGTGCCAATGGATTCTCCGTGCAGAATTGGGAGGGCGCCACCATACACCGGGTGCCATTGGCTCCGCGTGGTGTCGGATCGGCATTGCGCCTGGTATGGAATTATGTATCATTCGTCCTGAGTGGCTCGGCGCTCGGTCCTTTCGCGCTGCGCGGCAGGCATGTAGATGTGATCGTGGTGTATGCCGTATCGCCCATTTTGCAGGCCCTCCCCGCTATTTTTCTGAAATGGATAAAGGGTGCCAAACTGGTTATCCTGGTACAGGATCTCTGGCCAGAAAGCCTCGAAGCTACAGGTTTTATACGTAACCGTACCGTGCTGGCGTTGGTAAGGTTAATGGTACGTTGGATTTATGCACGCGCAGATCTGTTGTTGGTTCAGTCAGAAGCATTTATCGAGCCGGTTGCGGCCTTAGCCGATCGCGGGAAAATTGCCTACCACCCGAATACTGCAGACGATGTATTTGTCGCTCCACAGCAGGAAACATCGGCTCATTGCCCCATTCCGGGCCTTGAGGAAGGCTTTAGCGTGGTTTTCGCAGGCAATCTGGGCACGGCCCAGTCGGTAGAAACCATCGTCGAGGCAGCTGCCTTACTAAAAGATATGCCGGAAATCCGTTTTGTGCTAGTCGGCGACGGTAGTCGGGTTAGCTGGATCGAGCAGAAAATTGCCGAGTTAGGCCTGGAAAATGTGCAATTAACTGGCCGTTATCCCCTTGCATCAATGCCGTCAATCTTAAAGCATGCCGGAGCGCTGCTGGTAACATTGAAGGATGAACCAATTTTTGCGCAAACTATCCCAAGCAAAGTCCAGGTATACCTGGCCATGGCGCGCCCGGTCGTCGCTTGCTTGAACGGAGAAGGTGCGCGGATCGTGCAACAGGCCAACGCTGGCGTCAGCTGCAAAGCCGAGGATGCTCATGCACTGGCCATGGCCATCCGCCAACTTGCGGCCTTATCTGTCGAGCAGCGCAATGCACTGGGACAAAATGGCTTGCGTTATTTCCGCAGCCATTTTGACCGGGATATGCTGACAAAAACTTTGATTGATCATTTTCAACAGCTAATGGATCCAACAAGTACTACATAGTACGAGACAATAGTTTTTTCAAATAAACAAATTGAGAGTAAAGGGATAACTTATGAAAGTTTTGGTGCTTGGAGTGTCAGGAATGCTGGGCAATACCGTATTGCGCTATTTTTCCGACGACAGCCGTTACCAGGTTTTTGGCTCGGCACGTAGCGCTTCCGTACGGAATGCCTTCCCGCCGGCTCTGGCTGAACGTATTGTAGTTGGCACGGATGTGGACAACGCCGACTCACTGGCCTTGTTGTTTGCCAAGGTGCAGCCCGATGTCGTGATCAATTGCATCGGTTTGGTCAAACAATTGGCCGAATCCAACGATCCGTTGCAGGCCATCCCCATCAATTCCCTGTTGCCACACCGCCTCGCCCGCCTGTGCGCCATTGCCGGTGCGCGCTTGGTGCATGTCAGTACTGATTGCGTCTTCGCCGGTACGCGTGGCGGTTACACCGAGACCGACGCTTCAGATGCAACCGATCTGTATGGACGCTCCAAGTATCTCGGCGAGGTCAATTACGAACACTGCATCACGCTGCGCACCTCGATCATTGGCCACGAATTAAACAGCGCCAATGGATTGGTCGGCTGGTTCCTGACTCAACAAGGATCGGTCAAAGGCTACACGCAAGCGATTTTCTCAGGCTTGCCCACCGTCGAACTGGCCCATGTCATCCGCGATATCGTGTTGCCGCAACCACAGTTACATGGTTTGTATCACGTTGCTTCGCAGCCGATTAATAAATTCGATCTGCTCACACTGGTCAAGAAAAAGTATAAAAAAGATATTGCAATCGTTGCCGACGAAAAGCTGAAGATCGATCGGTCGCTGAATGCAGATCGCTTCTGTAAGGCAACAGGTTATATTGCTCCGGCATGGCCTGAGCTGGTTGAAAAAATGGCTAATTTTAAGTAAGAAGGAAAACAAAATGTTTGCAAATAAAGTCTTGATGATCACCGGCGGCACTGGCTCGTTCGGCAACGCAGTCCTGAAACGCTTTCTGTCGACCGACGTGTCTGAGATCCGTATTTTCAGCCGCGATGAAAAAAAACAAGAAGACATGCGCATCGCGCTAAACAATCCGAAACTGAAGTTTTACATTGGCGATGTGCGCAATCCCGAAAGCTTGAATGAGGCAATGAAAGGCGTCGATTACCTGTTTCACGCGGCAGCGCTAAAACAGGTTCCATCGTGCGAGTTCTACCCGATGGAAGCGGTGCGCACAAATGTATTGGGTACCGAGAATGTGCTCAATTCAGCAGTCGCCAACAATGTATCGCGCGTAGTCGTGCTGAGTACCGACAAGGCCGTGTATCCGATAAATGCCATGGGGATTTCCAAGGCACTGATGGAAAAATTGATGGTTGCCAAGGCACGCGTGCGCAGTGTTGGCGAGACGGTCATCTGCGCCACCCGTTACGGTAACGTGATGGCTTCGCGCGGTTCGGTCATTCCACTGTTTATCAATCAATTGAAAGACGGCAAAGCGATCACGATCACCGACCCCAACATGACGCGTTTCCTGATGTCGCTTGATGATTCGGTCGATCTCGTTTTGCATGCCTTCGAACACGGAGAACAAGGCGATATTTTCATTCAGAAAGCCCCCGCATCGACGGTAGGCGACCTGGCGATCGCGCTGAAGGAACTGTTTACAAAGGATAATGAAATTCGCGTAATTGGTACCCGCCATGGCGAAAAATTGTACGAGTCTCTGGTTTCGCGCGAAGAAATGGCAAAAGCCGAAGATATGGGCCGATACTATCGCGTCCCTGCAGATAATCGTGACTTGAACTATGACAAATATTTTGTCGAAGGTGAAACCAAGATCTCGGAAATCGACGACTATACCTCGCACAATACCGAACGCCTGACGGTTGCACAAGTAAAAGAGATTCTGCTGACGCTGGACTTTGTGAAAGAACAACTCGATGCGTAAAATTATGACGATCGTAGGCACGCGGCCGGAATTAATCAAAATGAGCCGCGTGATTGCTGAACTGGAAAAACATACCCAGCATATTCTTGTGCATACCGGCCAGAATTATGACTACGAATTGAACCAAGTTTTTTTTGATGACTTGGAAATCCGCAAGCCGGATTACTTCCTTGACGCTGCGGGTAGCACCGCAGCCGAAACCATTGCCCAGGTACTGGTAAAGGCCGATGCCGTGTTTGAAAAGGAAAAGCCGGATGCCCTGATGCTGTATGGCGATACTAATTCATGCCTGGCGATCATTGCCGCCAAACGTCGGAAAATTCCGGTCTTTCATATGGAAGCCGGGAATCGCTGTTTTGACCAGCGCGTCCCTGAAGAATTGAATCGTAAAGTATTAGATCATTTGTCCGACATTAACATGGTATTGACGGAGCATGCGCGCCGTTATCTGGTCGCGGAAGGCATTCGTCCAGAAACCATTATCAAGACAGGTTCGCATATGCGTGAAGTGCTTGATTTTTACATGCCAAAGATTGAACGCTCGGATGTCCTGACGCGTCAAAATCTGCAGGAAGGTAAATTCTTCCTGATCAGCGCGCATCGTGAAGAAAATGTCGACTCGCCGGAAGCGCTGCGTGATCTGCTGGCCACACTTGAGGCATTGGCTGAAAAATATGATTACCCGGTACTGTTCTCAACCCATCCTCGCACCATGAAGCGCTTGCAAGAGATTGGCATCGATAACCTGGATAAACGTATTATTTTCTCCAAACCTTTCGGTTTTGTCGACTATATTAAATTGCAAATGGCAGCTTTTTGCGTATTGTCCGATAGTGGAACGATTACGGAAGAAACCTCGCTACTGAATTTGTCGGCAATTACAATCCGCAATACGCATGAACGACCAGAAGGAATGGATGTCGGCACCTTGATTATGTCTGGATTAAAATCCGAACGTGTACTTGAAGCCGTCGAAATTATTACCAGTCAATACAACCGCAATACCCCGGCCGTATTGCCAGTAGCTGATTATGAAAATCCGTTCGTCTCGAAGCAAGTTTTGCGTGTAGTCAGCAGTTATATTGACTATATTAATACCAACGTCTGGTCGAAATAATTTCAACCAACGAAATGACTGGCACCAGCAATGAAAAATCGTTTTTAAGATGACAAAGATTCTCGTAACTGGAGCGAATGGTTTTGTCGGCAGCGCGCTATGTGCCACGCTGGCAGAGCGCGGTATCGCCTACACGGCAACGGTGCGCAAGGATGCCCGCGCTATTCAGGCCATTGCCGTAGGCGAGTTGGACGCGAGCACCGACTGGTCGGCTGCGCTGGCTGGCTGCACTTGCGTGGTACATCTCGCCGCCCGCGTCCATATCATGCATGACGTTTCCAGCGATCCCTTGGCGGAATTTCGACGAGTTAATGTCGATGCCACCATAAACCTGGCCAGACAGGCATTGAATGCCGGGGTCAAGCGGTTCGTCTTCGTTAGCAGTGTAAAAGTCAATGGTGAAGAAACCACTGACAAGCCTTTCACCGCCTTCGATTCCCCAGCACCTTGCGACCCATATGGCCACTCCAAGCTGGAAGCGGAAGTGGCTCTGCAGGCATTGGCTCGGGAGTCCGGGCTGGAATTGGTGATTGTGCGCCCCCCCCTTGTCTACGGACCAGGCGTCCGCGCGAATTTTCACAGCCTGATGAAACTGGTCAGACTGGGATTGCCTTTACCTCTGGGAGCCATAAACAATCGACGCAGTATGGTCGCGCTAGATAATCTAGTCGATTTACTGATTCTATGTTGCAGCCACTCTGCCGCTTCCGGGCAGGTATTTATGGTTTCAGACAATGAAGATGTAGGCATTACGGAGTTGCTGCGCAGGCTTGCCTGCGCCATGCGACAGCGCAGCTTGCTGTTGCCTATGCCAGCGGCATGGTTGGCCGCAGGCGCTCGCCTGATAGGGAAATCGGCTGCCGCCGACAGGCTGCTGGGCTCTCTTCAGGTCGACGTCAGACATACCATGCAGACACTTTCCTGGAAGCCGGTGTCAACCATGCAGGCAGCGCTCGAAAAAACTGTTGCGCCATTTCGCCGTTAATGTATCAATGAATTTTTAATCGACATTGAATGAAAAAAATATTTGATTTTTTATTGGCGCTTCTTGCCCTTTGTATTTTGCTGGTACCAATCACCATTGTCGCCTTGCTGGTCAAGATGACATCAACCGGGCCAATAGTTTACTGGTCGGATCGCGTCGGTCGCAACAATCGCATCTTTCGCATGCCTAAGTTTCGCACCATGTTGGTTGGCACACCTGCCGTAGCGACACATTTATTGTCAGATCCAAGGCGTTACCTGACGCCGATCGGTTCATTTTTGCGCAAATCGAGTCTTGATGAGTTACCACAATTGTGGAGCATCCTGTGCGGCGACATGAGTTTTGTCGGTCCGCGACCGGCGCTCTTTAATCAACAGGATCTGATCGCGTTACGCACACAATATGGAGTCGATCAGATCTTGCCGGGACTGACCGGATGGGCTCAAATCAACGGCCGGGATGAACTGCCGATTCCGGAGAAGGTCAAGCTTGACGTGGAATATCTTCAGCGGAGCTCCTTGGCATTCGATATTGAAATTATAATATTAACTTTTATTAAAGTCATTCGCAAAGATAATGTAACACATTGATTCTAAAAAACTCTTGCCTACCTACGGAGAGTAATATGGCAAATTTTAATTCCGTATCGCGTTGCTAGGGATGACAATTATATGAAGCATACAAATGAAATCCTTTCTTGATCTTTCGCGTTTCCATAAGCAAATCATAGCGGCATCAGCAGATTTTTTGATGTTGCCGCTAATTTTTTCTACCGCTATCCTCCTTCGTTACGATGTCGTGGATATGGTGATATTAAAGCAATATTATTGGCTAATTCTATTGGTACCGGTCGTTTCCTTGCCCGTGTTCGTGCGACTAGGCTTATATCGCGCCGTCATCCGCTTCATCGATCAAAAGATTGTCTACGTGGTAATCCTCGGCGTGTCGATCTCCGTTGCACTACTCGTGGCTTCCGCTGCCATCCTCACACATATGAGCGGCCTCTCACGAGGCGTCTTTGGCATCTACTGGGTCAGTGCCATCATGTATATGGTGGCAAGTCGCTTCGTCGCGCGCGGCTTCTTGTTGCATGCCAATGCAGAACGGGCCCCGGTACGCGTGGCCATCTATGGCGGAGGCAAGGCTGGTACCCAGCTGGCCACCGCATTACGGGCAGGCCACGACTATCTGCCTGTGGCTTTTATCGACGACAAAAAAGAGATGGAAGGTGCGACCATCGCGGGTATCAAAGTCTATCCAGCCAGCGAACTGGATGCCTTGATCGCCAAAATGGATTTCTCAGAGGTGTTGCTGGCCATGCCTTCGCTTGCCAAAGGCCAGCAAAAACTCATCTTGGAAAAATTGGCCGTCCATAAAGTCAAAATCAAGGTGACACCGCCAATCGGCAGCCTCGTGAGTGGCGAATTGCGCGCACAGGACGTGCGCGACATCGAAATCGAGGATTTGCTAGGACGCGATCAGGTAACGCCAAACCGCCACCTTCTGGCCAGCTGTATTACTGGCAAATCGGTCATGGTCACGGGGGCCGGCGGCTCCATCGGTTCGGAACTATGCCGCCAGATCATCCGCCTGCAGCCGAGTCACTTAATCCTGCTGGACATGACAGAATTTGCCTTGTATTCGATCAAGCAAGAGCTGCGATCACTCATGTCAGCGCACGATCTGCACATTGAATTGATGCCCTTTCTCGGCTCCGTGCTCGATACAGAGAAATGCACCCGCGTCATGCGTACGTTTGCCGTCGAAACGGTCTACCACGCCGCAGCCTATAAGCATGTGCCACTGGTTGAACATAACCCCATTGAAGGCGTCAATAACAATGTCTTTGGTACGTTAAGCCTTGCCAAGGCAGCGATGGCAGCCGGCGTCGGTTGCTTTGTTCTCATTTCAACGGACAAGGCCGTGCGTCCCACCAATGTCATGGGCGCAACCAAACGCCTGGCGGAATTGATTTTGCAAGGTTTTGCGCGCAAACAAACGAAAACCCGCTTTTGCATGGTGCGCTTTGGCAACGTACTGGGCTCATCCGGCTCGGTCGTGCCACTCTTCCGCAAACAAATCATGGCGGGTGGCCCCATTACCCTGACGCATCCCGAAATCACACGTTATTTCATGACCATTCCTGAGGCGGCGCAATTGGTGCTACAGGCTGGCGCAATGGGGGAAGGTGGAGACGTCTTCGTACTTGACATGGGTGAGCCCGTGAAGATTCTGGATCTGGCCGAACGCATGGTGCATCTGAGCGGCCTGGAAGTAAAGAGCAAGTCGGCCCCGGACGGCATCGAAATCGTCCATGTCGGCCTGCGGCCCGGCGAGAAGCTATACGAAGAACTACTCATCGGCGACAATGTCGAAGGCACCGAGCACCCGCTGATCATGCGCGCACAGGAATCTGAAATACCGCACGCCGAATTGCAGCTACTGCTACGCGAACTCGACGATGCTTGCCAGCGTTTCTCATATGAAGATGTGCGCATGGTACTACTGAAGGCGGTGAAGGAATATGCGCCACAATGCGGCATTGAAGATTTGATCTGGTCCGAAAGGAACAAGGCGCTGGTACAGCCCTGAGGACGCAGGAAGCCCGGACGAGATGCTCGACTGCCAGCCAAAAAGTGGCGGCATCCTCTCCTCTTTGCATATTATTCATCCACACATAATTTGAGAAATCACATGAAAAAGCAGGAAGACCTTCCCCAGCAAGACACAGAGCAAAACGAAAATCTGGGTTCCTTGACCGATCTTATGAGCATACTGTGGCACACGCGCCGCATGATCATTGGAATCACCGTGACCTGTATCGCACTGGGGTTGGGTAGCACACTGTATTTAGCCAAGTACAAGAGTGAGGGGTTTCTGCAATTTGGTGGCGCCATTCCCTTGCCGGCAGAAAAAACAGCGAAAACAAAAGACCTTAAAGAACCCCCTGCCGGCATTCAGCTCAGTGACTACAAGCGCTACTCAGCAGCATTTGGCAGTCGCGGCCGCTTCGATGACTTTGTGCATGCAGCCAAACTCGACAATACTCCCGGCATCGCTGGTCTGCGCAAGAACATCACCAGCGAAAAAAACTTGAATGCCATCGTCGTGCCAATTTTCCCGTTCACCAAACTCGATGCCAAGGACTTGATGGAGCAACCCAAGGAAAGCAGCAATAATGTGATCGGTTTGCGCATCAACTACGAGGCCCAGACCCCGGAAGAGGCGCAACGCATCGTCGCCCTGCTGGGCCGTTACACCATGGACACGATTGTTTACCTGATCTATACGGATTCGCTGCGCTTCAAGCATCTGGAAATTACCGCAAAAATCACCAAACTTGATAATGACATCATTGGCAGCAAGCAAAAACTGGCGGAATATAGCAGGCGCATCAACGATCTCAAACAGATCGTCGCCCGCTACCCGAAGACCGACGTGCAAAACACATCGCAAGTCGTCACCGTGACGGATGAAAACTCGCGCTACCTATCGCCAGTGACGCAACTGATGACTGCCGAGGTCGAAGCCAGTACGGCGCAAGAAGTCATCTACCAAGCGAAGCGGGAACAGCAACAATATCTGTTGTTACGTGATTACTACGATATCGCCAAAGCGACACTCGACGCCAACAAGTCAGGCGAGGCGGTGCTACGCGCACTGGAAGCCAGCAAGGAACATGCATTCAAAACCAAAGACTTGAATGACGAACTGGTCAAAGAGGTGTACAACAAAGTTACAGTCGACAATCAAAACTCTATCAATCTGTATCTGGAACAAAGCCGCTTCATCGCCGGCCCGAGTTTGCCCGAAAATCGTACCACCCGCCTATCCACAGCCCTCATGGCGAGCGCCTTGCTTGGACTCTTCCTCGGCTGCATGATTGCACTGGGGCGGCAATGGTGGTTGGCGAACCGCGAGCAGTTGGCTGACTAGGAATGTAATATCGGCAGCATGGTATTCATCTGCCGCTAAATTTCCCAGTCCTGCCTGCCGGACTGGCAAACAGGTACCATCGATCACTGCTTGATGTTGAAAGCCGATGGTGCAATGCTCCCTCCCGCCAATCTGCACCATTCGGTGCGCGCCAAAATGTAAAACGCGCCATCGCATCGGCATGAAAATGCCTGGTGCGATGGCGCGCGAGAGCAGACGTTGGATTAGACAGTAACTCTTATTGCTTCAACAACCCACCCAACAACGCCGCCACCTTCTGCTTCGGCTTGGCCGCGACTGGCGCCATGCTGGCGGCAGCGGGAGCGGCTGCCTTGGCCGGTTCATACGGCTTCAGGAACCAGGGATCGGCCTTTTCGCGGCGGGCGCCGGGACCAAAGGCAGGACGCGCACCGCGCTCGGCGGAGCGACTGTCGCGGCTGCTGTCGCCAGCATGGCGGCTCTCGGGCGCGGGTGCGCGCGCGGGGCGCGCCTCGCTACCTTCGGTGCGGCGCGGCGGACGGCGCTCGCTGTCGCTGCTGCTGCGGGCAGGAGCCGGATTGAAACCCGTCAATTCACCGCGCTTGATGCTTTGCTTGATGAGTTTTTCGATGTCCGTCAGCAGGCGCTCATCCTTGTCCGAATAGATCGAAATGGCGTCGCCCGATGCGCCGGCGCGGCCAGTACGGCCGATGCGGTGCACATAGTCTTCCGCGTTGTACGGCAAATCGAAGTTGATCACGCAAGGCAAGTCGGAAATATCCAGGCCGCGCGCCGCCACGTCGGTCGCGACCAGCACGTCGATCTCGCCCTTCTTGAACGCTTCCAGCGCCGCCATGCGCTCTTGCTGGCTCTTGTCGCCATGAATCGCCGTGGCGCTCATGCCTTCCTGCTCCAGCACGCGGGCCAGGCGCGAGGCGCCGATCTTGGTGTTCGAGAAGACGATGACCTGTTTCAGGTCGCGCTGGCGCAGCAGATGGGCGACCAGGGCATGCTTCTGGTCTTCCGTCACCTTGTAGACCACTTGCGTGACCTTGTCGGCCGTCTGATTGCTGCGCGCCACTTCGATCGTCAGCGGATCGTTGAGGAAGGTGGCGGCCAGCTTCTTGATTTCTGGCGAGAACGTGGCCGAGAACATCAGGTTCTGGCGCTGCTTCGGCAGCAAGTTGATGATGCGCTGCAAGTCCGGCAGGAAGCCCATGTCCAGCATGCGGTCGGCTTCATCCATGACCAGCATCTGCACCTGGCTCAGGCTGATGTTCTTTTGCTCGATATGGTCGAGCAAACGGCCCGGCGTGGCGATGACAATTTCCACGCCGCCGCGCAAGATGACCGTTTGCGGCTTCATGTCCATGCCGCCGAAAACGACCGTCGAACGCAGCGGCGTGTGCTTGGCGTAGGCCTTGACGTTTTCTGCCACCTGCACCGCCAGTTCGCGGGTCGGGGTGAGGATCAGCGCGCGTACCGGGTGGCGCGCGGGCGACATGCTGCTGCTGGCATGCGCCATCAGCAACTGGATGATCGGCAAGGAAAAACCGGCGGTCTTGCCGGTGCCCGTTTGCGCGGCGCCCATCACATCGCGCCCTTGCAGCACCACGGGAATGGCTTGCTCCTGGATCGGTGTCGGACGGGTGTAACCCTGATCGGTCAGTGCGCGCTGGATTTCAGGCGCGAGGCCAAAGTCGGCGAAAGTCAGGGTGGGGGCAGCGGATGCTGCAGGTGCAGGTGCAGCGGCGGGCGCCGCTTCAGGGGCAATCGCCGGGCTGGGCGTAGGAGTCGATTCGGTTTCAGACATAAATTTTCTGGTGTGCCTCCGCACTGCGGAAGCCATGCTTTCTCAATAAACAACATTTCTGGGCACAGGCAGCTCCGTCTTGCAAGCCATGGATCATCGTTCTTGCGGCACCTCCGTGCTCCGGGACATGCTGTATGGCGTATGCGGGAGCGTCGAAGAGATGTGCTGCGATGGCGGCGGAGATCGCGCCGGCGGAACATCGCGCGCAGAAGATACAATATCAGTGCTGTAAACGATACCCTAATTCACCGCAACTGTACACGGAAACCGTGATTTTTGAGCAAAAAGCGTTCCAGCAATGGCACGCCGGAATGCCGTATGATGCCAACTCCGCCGTCGCCCTGCCCTCACCATGCCCACCCCGCCTTTCCTCCACGATCCGCAACCGCAAGCGCCCAGCAAGCCGGGCAATGACGAGTGTTGCCACAGCGGTTGCACCTTTTGCGTGCTGGAAATGTACCAGGAAGACCTGGCCGCCTACGAAGAGGCCCTGAGGGCGTGGCAGCAGCGCCAGCAAGCCGCTGCCGCCCCCGCCACCCCAGGCATCAAGAAACCGCGCAAGCGCGCTTAATTTCTTAATTAAAAGCTTTCCCACTCATCCACTGGCGCCGTGCGACGCGCCGTGCTGGCCAACTGACGCGACACCGGTGCGGGCGCGACGACTGCCTGCGCCTTGGCTGGCGCGCGCGGCCGGCTCACGGCGGTGCTGGCCACATCGAGCTTGAAGATGCTGACCACTTCGCTCAGGCTGGCGGCCTGCTCCTGCATCGATTCAGCCGCCGCGGCCGCCTCTTCCACCAGGGCCGCATTTTGCTGCGTCACCTGGTCCATCTGGGCGATCGCCTGGTTGACTTGCTCGATACCGGCGCTCTGCTCGCTGCTGGCAGCCGTGATCTCGCTCATGATGTCCGTCACGCGGGTGATGCTGGCAACGATGTCATCCATCGTGCGGCCCGCCTGATCCACGAGTTTCGATCCCGCCTCGACTTTCTCGACCGAATCGCCGATCAGGACCTTGATATCCTTGGCCGCCGCAGCCGAGCGTTGCGCCAGGTTGCGCACTTCCGTGGCCACGACGGCAAAGCCGCGCCCCTGTTCGCCTGCACGCGCCGCCTCGACGGCCGCATTCAGGGCCAGGATATTGGTCTGGAAGGCAATGCCGTCGATGACGGCGATGATGTCGACGATCTTGCGCGACGAGGCATTGATCGACGCCATCGTGCCCACCACTTCGCCGACCACCTTGCCGCCCTCGATGGCGATGCTCGACGAGGTCAGCGCCATGGTGTTGGCCTGGCGCGCATTGTCCGCATTCTGCTTCACAGTCGACGTCAGCTCTTCCATTGACGAGGCCGTTTCTTCCAGCGAACTGGCCTGCTCTTCCGTGCGCGACGACAAATCCTGGTTGCCGGCCGCGATCTGGCTCGACGCCGTGGCGATGGTATCGGTGCCGCTGCGCACCTGGCCCACCAGCGTCTGCAGGCTGGCGTTCATGTCTTTCAGGGCCTGCATCAATTGCCCCGTTTCGTCTTGCGATTGCACAACAATATGCGCCGTCAAGTCGCCAGCCGCCACCTGGCGCGCCACGCCGACGGCCGCGATCAGCGGACGCGCCACGCTGCGCGCCACCCACAGCGCCAGCAGCATGCCGATGACGACGATGCCCACCACCAGGCCGATCAGGCTGGCGCGCGAGGCCGCATACGTTGCGTCGGCGCTGGCGCTCGAACGCACGCCGCCATCCGTATTAATCGACACCAGTTTATCCAAGGCCGCCATCATCTCCGTCATGACCTTGGCCGACGGCCCCACGGCCAGCGCGCGTGCCTCTTCCTTTTTCATCTCGCGCGACAAGCTCAGCATGGTTGCATGCAGGCGCATGAATTCATCGTTGAGCGCCAGGAAGCGCTCGAACACTTCCTTCTCGCCCGCCGCGGAAATCAGGCTGCGGTACTTGTCGGCATCGGCCTTCAACTTGGCCTGGGTTTCCGTCATGCGCGTTTCGTTCTGCGCCATATCGGCATCCTGCGCGGCCAGCATGTGCGCCAGCTCCCAGCGGCGGAAATCGCTGACATCGCTGCGTATGTTCATGGCCGTCAGCACGCTGGGCATCCAGTTCTCAGACAGGTCGGTCGACGCGGCATTGATGCGCGCCATGGAAAAGATCGCCGACACGCCCAGCGCGGCCGTCAACAGCAGCACGGCGCCAAACGACAAGATCAGCTTGGTGGCAATTTTCAGATCAAAAAACCATTTCATGCGTTGCGTTCCTTCATTAGACGGGTAAACAGGACAAGACAGCCGCGCGCTGGCAAATGCACGGCGCGGGCAGTGAGGGCAGGTTGCAGCGGAAGTGAGCAGTGATGGAGAGCAAGAGTAGCGGCTCATCCCGACACACAAATCAAATTTCCGCAGTGCAACATTTTATCACCGTCGTACGCCATCGCAGAGTGGATTGATCATGGCATGCAGCAAAAGTTCACGGGGAGTTGGCAGAGGAGTCTATTTTTTGCCGTTTGTTTCCAGAGGGAAAAAATGCAGGATCAGGCGTAGGAGTCGGATGACACGAGGCAATGTTCCTAGCCTACATAAGCACGTCGGCTCATCCGATGCCCGTCCGCTGCCCCTGGTCCTATAGTGGATACAAGATTCAGCACAACGCTAGCAAGCCATAAAAGCAGCGCCATCCAACAAAATCAGAACACGAGGCCCTACCATGTACAAAGCTTATAGCAACCTGACCCCAGCCACACATACCCACGCCGCCGCCCAGCACAACTGGCAAGGCGCGCCGGCAACGCCCATGATCAGCATCACGGGCGCGCAACAGAACGAATTGCTGCGCGCCTTGTCGCGCGCCGATCTGGAGCGCCTGTTTTGCCAACTGGAACTGGTCGCTTTGCCTGCCGGCAAGCACCTGTTCGATTGCGGCGGCAAGATTGAATACACGTACTTCCCCACCAACGCCATCGTTTCCCTGCTGTATGTGATGGAAGACGGCGCCACCACCGAGATCGCCGTCATCGGCCGCGAAGGCGTGGCCGGCGTGGTGCTGTACGAAGCCGAGCGCGCCACCTGCACGGCCATCGTGCAAACGGCCGGCTACGGCTATCGCCTGAAAACAGCCTTCCTGCGCGAAGTGTTCAATGAAGGCGGCGCGCTGGCGCAATTGCTGATGCGCTACACCAGCGCCATGTTTGCGCAAATGGCACAGAACGTGGTGGGCGGCCGCCATTGCAGCATCGAACAAAAGCTGTGCCGCTGGCTGCTCGACCGCCTCGACCGTTCGCTGTCGAACGAGCTGAAGGTGACGCAAGACACCATGGCCAACATGCTGGGCGTGCGCCGCGAAAGCGTCACCGTCACGGCCCGCAAGTTGCAGGACGAAGGCTTGATTCAATACCGCCGCGGCACCGTCGAAGTGCTCGACCGCGAAGGCCTGGAAGCAGCTGCCGGCAATTGCTACCAGGCAGCGCGCGCCGGTTTCGAACAGTTCCGCAGCGGCATCAGCGCACACAATTAAGTAATCAGCGGCAAGTCATCCGCGCAAGCACGCTTCGGCGTGCTTTTTTCATTGCGGAGTATTGGCTCCCCTTCCAACCCACTTGTTCGCCCGTCACTTCGCAGCGCACGACGCCACATCAGCAGCCACCTGTCCGCGCCGCATTCTCCATTGCCGCTCCTCGTTTGCACCGTTGCCTAAGCCGCCAGCCGGTACGCACCCGGTACAATATTGCAATAAACCACAAGCTGGCACGCCCCGCAGCGCGGCGCGCAGGCACTATGAAAGAATCAATGGAAGACATCAATTGCGAAGGCTTGCCGCATATCCGCGTACTGGCAGGCGAAAACACCGACGGCCCCGTGTATGAAACCCTGCCCGCGCGCCAGATCGACGAGCACGTCTACGAACTGCTGGCCTCGCCCGGCCTGACCCTGAACCTGGCGCGCGGCGACATCGTCAACATCGCCGACCCGCTGGCCCCCGCCGAAGTCCTAAAGCGCGGCGGCAACTTCTGCATCCAGATCTATGCCGACGACGTGCCGCAAGCAGCAGTGGACCAGCTCGAACGCGACGTGCAAGAACAGCTGGGCGGCACCATGGACGGCCAGTACAAGGGCAACCTCACCTTCAGCGTGCCGGGTCACCACGGCATCTACAGCGTGAATGGCCCTTTCGACGCCTTCCGCGAAGCGACGGGCGTGGAATGGTACTTCGCCAACATCTACGCCAACCTCGATGACGACGATGACGAAACCTTGCTCAACTGGTGGGTGGATATGTAAAGTTCCTCGTGCGCCAGGCAGGATCATGACGCGCGTCAATGCGTCGTATTGCCCTGGCGCACATCAAGATACCTGCCCGCATCTTGCGTACGCTCTCTCTACCGTCAGCCACCGAGAGAAACGCCATGCCCTACATCGCGAGTGCCGCCGGGAGTCAAACAGTGCACCGCGGCTATTCAGCAGCGAACGAAAATGGTCAGCTTTCAGTGTAAATAGTGCGCTCGGCACAAGTCCCCTACGCTTGACATATCTCAAGGTAGTGGCCCAACACCTTATCCATGCCCATTTCCAGGCACTCGACCACCAGCGCATGGCCGATCGACACTTCCAGGATGCCGGGAATGTCCAGGAAGCGCGCCAGGTTGTGCAAATCAAGGTCGTGCCCCGCATTCACGCCCAAGCCCAGCGCCTGCGCCCGCCGCGCCGCCTGCAGATAGGTATCAAATACGGCATCGCCTTGCTCACTGCCATGGCTTTCCGCAAACCTTTCCGTGTACAGCTCGACCCGCGCCGCTCCCACCTCGCGCGCCCATTCCAGCGCCGGGTAATCGGCATCGACAAACAGGCTGACGCGGATGCCCAGGTCATTCAATTGCGCAATGACGGGACGCAACAGCGTTGCGTGCTGTTCAATGTCCCAGCCGTGATCGGACGTCAATTGCCCCGGCATGTCGGGCACCAGCGTGCATTGCGCGGGGCGCGCGCTTTTTACGACTTGCAGAAATTCCGCCGCCGGATAGCCCTCGACATTCAGCTCGCGCCCCCGCTCCGCGCACAGGCGCTGCAACGGGGCAACATCATCGTAGCGCGCATGGCGCTGATCCGGACGCGGGTGCAAGGTGATGCCGGCGGCGCCCAGGTCGAGAAAGCGCGCGGAAAACGCCAGCAGGTCGGGGAAGTTGCGGCCGCGCGAATTGCGCAGCAGGGCGATTTTATTGACGTTGACGGAGAGCTGGGTCATGAGCAGGAGTGAAGTAAGGGTGACAGGTCTGGCAGCGATTGTAGCGGATCGCCCGCGCAGGGCACCGCCAACCGAACTCATCGCTACGTGCTACGATGCAAGACAAGTTCCTTTCAATACATACCATGACCTACCAGCTATTCCTGTTTGACCTGGACGATACCCTGCTCGACTTCCGGGCGTCCGAAAAACGCTCCTTCCTGCACACCATGCACGAACTGGGCTTGCGCGACAGCATCGACGCGCTGTTCACCCAATACCAGGCGATCAACGTCGACCTGTGGAGACGTTTCGAAACGGGTGACGTCACCAAGGATTTCCTGAAAGTGGAACGCTTCCGCAAGACGTTTGCGCTGAACGGCATCGCCATCGACTCGGAACTGGCCAGCCGTTTATATCTGGACTCACTGCCGGACACGGTCGTGCTCATCGATGGCGCCAAACAAGTGTGCGAAACGCTGTCGCGCATCGGCGAAGTGGGCATCATCACCAATGGCGTCGAGTCCATCCAGAACCGCCGCATCGCCGCATCGGGCCTAAGCGACTACATCTCCTTCGTCGCCACCTCGGAAGCGTGCGGCCACGCCAAGCCGGACGTGCGCTTCTTCGAATACGCCGCCAACATGGCGCGCGCATTCAGCAAATATACAAGCATCATCATCGGCGACCGCCTGGACGCCGACATCCTCGGCGCCAACCGCTACGGCATAGCCAGCTGCTGGTTCAACCCGGACAGCATGGCCAATACCTCGGCCGCCATCCCCACCTGTGAAGTGGCCAGTCTGCATGACATCGTGCCAGCGCTGGGCATGATGCCGGTCAACTTGAAACAGGCTTGATCGCCAACAAGCACACCACCTGAAATACGCTGGCAGCGGCACGAAACATGCCGCCGTTCGCGTACCATCAGGATTCGTCCATCCTGGTGCCAGCCCATGCCTTCCTTCACAGTCCTGCTCGCCATCGCGGCCTTGATCCTGTTCTTTGCCATGCTGGCCACTCGCCAGGCGGCCAAGTCGCGCAAGCCGCTGAGGCTGCACAGAAAACCCGTGATGACGGCGCGCGAGCAGCAGATGTACCATCTGCTGCAGACGGCATTGCCGGAATGCACGGTGCTGGCGCAAGTGGCGTTTTCCGCGCTGGTGACGGCGAAAGGATGGGCCAACAGAAACCGTTTCGACCGCAAGGTGGCCGATTTTGTTCTGTGCAGCCAGCAACTGCACGTCATCGCCGTCGTCGAACTCGACGACGGCAGCCACGCCGGCCGCAAACGCCAGGACAAGGAGCGCGACGCCATGCTCAGGCTGGCCGGCTACGTGACCTTGCGTTATGCCAACTTCCCCACGCAGCAGACGCTGCGCGCCGATGTCGAACAACTGCTACTGAAAAAAGCCGGCGTCGTATCTGCCTGATGTGACCATCCAGGCATCAATCGCGCGTCAGCACTTCCAGCAACTCAATCTCGAAGATCAAATTGGAATGCGGCGGAATCAACCCCACCTGCCGCTCGCCATACGCCAGCGCCGCCGGCACCCACAGCTTGCGCGTGCCACCGACCTGCATGCCGTGCAAACCCAAAATCCAGCCCTGGATGACCTTGTTATTGCTCAACACGCAGCGAAAAGGCTCGCCCCGCTTGTGCGACGAATCAAACTCCGTCCCATCTTCCAGCCAGCCCCGGTAATGCGCCGTGATCAGCGCGCCGCGCGCCGCCGCCTTGCCATCACCGACCACGATATCTTCGATCTTCACTTCAGCCGTCATCTCGTTCCATCCCTCATCAATCGCAATGCCGCAATTGTACGGCAGCATGCAAAAAGCCCCGGCAGTCACCCGCCGGGGCTTGTTCTATTATTGCTCAATTCTGGTGGGCCTCCCGTGAGTCGAACACGGCACCAACGGATTATGAGTCCGCTGCTCTAACCAAGCATGAGCTAGAGGCCCGGGGGACTGCGGCGTGGCGGCGCTGTTGATGCCCGCCTCGCGCGGCCGTTTTGGAAACGGACACGCGAGGATAGGGGTATCAGGGGCGTACGTCAAGCCCTATTGGCTTCTAGTTGCCTTCCAAGAAGCTTTTCAGCTTGTCGGAGCGCGATGGGTGGCGCAGCTTGCGCAGCGCCTTGGCTTCGATCTGGCGGATGCGCTCGCGCGTCACGTCAAATTGCTTGCCCACTTCTTCCAGCGTGTGGTCGGTGGACATTTCGATGCCGAAACGCATGCGCAGCACTTTCGCTTCGCGTGGCGTCAGGGAATCGAGCACGTCCTTGACCACGCCCCGCATGGACGCATGCAGCGCTGCGTCGGCCGGCGCCAGGGTGTTGTTGTCCTCGATGAAGTCGCCCAGGTGGGAGTCGTCGTCGTCGCCGATCGGCGTTTCCATCGAGATCGGTTCCTTGGCGATTTTCATGATCTTGCGGATCTTGTCCTCGGGCATCTCCATCTTGATCGCCAGGGTGGCCGGATCGGGTTCCGCGCCCGTTTCCTGCAGGATCTGGCGCGAGATGCGGTTCATCTTGTTGATCGTCTCGATCATGTGCACGGGAATGCGGATCGTGCGCGCCTGGTCGGCGATCGAGCGCGTGATGGCCTGGCGGATCCACCAGGTGGCATACGTCGAGAACTTGTAGCCGCGGCGGTACTCGAACTTGTCGACGGCCTTCATCAGGCCGATGTTGCCTTCCTGGATCAGATCGAGGAATTGCAGGCCGCGGTTCGTGTATTTCTTGGCGATCGAAATAACCAGGCGCAAGTTGGCCTCCGTCATTTCGCGCTTGGCCTTGCGCGCCTTCATTTCACCGGCCGCCATCTGACGGTTGATGTTGCGCAAGTCTGGCAGCGGCAGCACAACCCGCGCCTGCAGGTCGATCAGGCGTTGCTGCAGTTCCTTGACGGTCGGAATGTTGCGGCCCAGGATGGCGCTGTACGCGTGTCCTGCGTTGACTTCGCCATCGACCCAGTCGAGGTTGGTTTCATTGCCCGGGAAGACCTTGATGAAGTGGGCGCGCGGCATGCCGCAGCGGTTCACTGCCACGTCGAGGATCTGCTTCTCGATGTGGCGCACCTCGTCGACCTGGCCGCGCAGGGTGTCGCACAGCTTTTCCACGACCTTGGCCGTGAAGCGGATGCCCAGCAATTCTTGCGAAATGGCTTCTTGCGCCTTGGCGTAGGGCTTGGAGTTGTAGCCTTCTTTTTCGAAAGCGCGGCGCATCTTGTCGAACTGCTGCGAAATGACGGCGAATTTTTCCAGCGCCGTGCGTTTCAGGGTTTCCAGCTGCTCGGCGGAGAAGCCGGCCGCGCCCGAAGCGCTCGCTTCTTCTTCCTCTTCTTCTTCCTCTTCTTCCGCTTCGCCTTCTTCCTCGTCTTCTTCGACGGGGGCGGCGACGACAGGCGCGGCGGCGACCGGCTCATTTTCATCGACGAGGCCGTCGACGATTTCGTCGATCTTGATCTCTTCGTTGGCGATGCGGTCGGCGGCGGCGATGATCTCGGCGATCGTCACAGGACAGGCGGAAATGGCCTGGATCATGTCTTTCAAGCCATCTTCGATGCGCTTGGCAATTTCGATCTCGCCTTCGCGCGTCAGCAGCTCGACCGAGCCCATTTCACGCATGTACATGCGCACGGGATCGGTGGTGCGGCCGAAATCGGAATCGACGGTCGACAATGCGGCCTCGGCCGCCGCTTCCGCCTCGTCGTCGCTGGTGACGACGGCAACGTTATCGGACAGCAACAACGTTTCCGCATCGGGCGCGTGTTCGTAGACGGCGATGCCCATGTCATTGAAGGTACCGATGATGCCTTCGATGGCTTCCGGATCGACGATGTTTTCAGGCAAGTGATCGTTGATTTCCGCGTAGGTCAGGAAACCGCGTTCCTTGCCGAACTTGATCAGGGTCTTGAGTTTCTGGCGCCGGCGCTCGAGTTCTTCCTCGCTCGCTTCCGTGTCGGACGAGAAGGCGTCTTTCAGCAGCGCGCGCTCTTTTGCCTTGCGGTCCTTGGCCTTGGCCTTGTCGACGGCCTTCAGTTCGGCCCGCTCGACGGCGTTCAGGGCGGCGACTTCATCATTTTCTGGCTGAAATTCTTTTGGCTTGCGGCCGCGGCGGCCTGGCACTTTTACCGAAGGCAAGACATAACCGGACGTATCGATCGCGGCCAGGGTGGCGGCGTCGGTGGTCTGGCTGACCACGGGCGCGCTGGTCACGCGCGCTTCTGGCCGGTCGAGCGCCTTTTCGGCTTTCGTGGTAACTTTAGTGGGCTTTGCAGCCGCTTTGGATTCGGGTTTCTTGATTGGCACAGGCGCTTTCGATTACACAACGACTTGCTTTACGGTGGATTAGGATAAAGTTTGCTGCCAGTTCCCTGTCTACCTGCGGGAACCACCATCTTCGAACCTGCCGACTACGCAAATCCGACACTGTTACGTTACTTACACCTCATCGGCCACGATCCGCGGGAAGCGCAGCAATTCCTGTCCACCGGCTGTTGCCAGCCGCCTCGGCAAAAATTCCTGCATCGACCGCGTTGGGAGCGAGAGCCTGGCGCGGCTTGCCAGCGTCTGCGAGCCTTGCCCGCAACGCCGAAAGCGCCTGTTGGCCCTGGCTGCCGACACGATCCACCGCGCCGATCAAGAGCCTAACTTACTGAAAACAAATACTATTTACGAAACAGAACTAGCTTGCCAAAGCACACAATACTTAGCATTTAATTATAGCACGCGAAAAATGTTTTTCCAGTGTGCGCCATACCCTCAGAGCAAGATTAGCGATTCACCAACTCGGCATCGCGCTCACGCTCCAACTCGCCTTGCTCCTGCGTGATTTCGCGGTAGCGTACACCAATTTTCTCCGATGGCAAACCCGACGCAAACAATTGCTGCAATTCCGCCTTCAAGGCATTCAATTTGATCTCGCGGATGGTGCTTACCAGCCACGACAATTCGCTGTCGTAATCGGATTCCGTGCCGGCCGCGATCTCGCCGATGATCTCGTCGTATTCGCTGCCCAGCTCCTTCAATTGCTGCGCCAGCGCGGCAAAACTGCCGTGCTCGCCCAGCGCCTGGCCCACGGCCACCAGCTGCCCCAGGCTGTGGGCCGCATCGGGCCCCAGGTGCTGGAAAGCGGTGAGAGCGGCTTCGTCGATGCGCAGGCTCAGGGGCGGATGCGCGACCAGCATGCGCATGATCTTCAATTCCAGCCCGACAGGCACGGGGCGGCCCGATTTCGGCGGCGCGCGGCGCGCCACGGCAACGGGTTTCGCCAGCTCGAACAGGGCTTCGATCTCGGCCGGCGTGGACTGCGTCAGCTGCGCCAGGCCGCGCACGATCTGCAGGCGCAGGGACGACGGTGCCATCAACTGCAGCAGGGGCTTGGCGTCGAACTGCACGCGGGCGCGCCCTTCCGGTTCCGACAAATCATGCTCGCCAGACACTTCTTTCAGCAAAAACTGTGACAGCGGCATGGCTTCATGCACTTGCTGTTCAAACCCCTCGGCGCCGAATTCGCGGATATAGCTGTCCGGATCGTGTTCCGATGGCAGGAACAGGAATTTGATGGTTTTATTGTCCGACACTTGGGCCAGGCTCGCTTCCAGCGCGCGGCGGGCGGCGCGGCGGCCGGCCTTGTCGCCATCGAAGCTGAAAATCACGTTATCGGTCTGGCGCAGCAGTTTTTGCACGTGGGTGGGCGTGCACGCCGTGCCCAGGGTGGCTACCGCTTGCGGGAAACCCATCTGCGCCAGCGCCACCACATCCATGTAACCCTCCGTCACCAGCACGTAGCCGGCGTCGCGGATGGCCTGGCGCGCCTCGAACAGCCCATATAGTTCGAATCCCTTGGAAAACAAGGGGGTTTCTGGCGAGTTCAGGTATTTCGGTTCGCCATGGTCGAGCACGCGGCCGCCAAAGGCGATCACTTGCCCTTTGGTATTGCGAATCGGGAACATGATGCGCTCGCGGAAACGGTCATAGCGCTTGCGGTTATTACCCTCTTCATCGACCTTGTCGATCACGAGACCGGCCTCGGCCAGGGCCGTCACGTCGTAATCGGGGAAGACGGAACGTAAATTATCCCATCCGCCGGGCGCAAAACCCATGCCGAAGCGAGCGGCCACTTCGCCCGTCAAGCCCCGGTTTTTGAGGTAGGCGATGGCTTCCGGCGCGTGGCGCAATTGGCCACGGTAGTAATCGCACGCCTGCGTCATGGCGTCGGACAGGGCCATGCTTTGCGCCTGGATCTGCGCGCGCTGGGCCGGCGGGATCTTGTCATCGGCTTCCGGCACGACCATGCCCACGTTCTGCGCCAGGTCCTTGACGGCGTCGACAAAGCCCATGCCCGAGTATTCGATCAGAAAGCCGATCGAGGTGCCATGCGCGCCACAGCCGAAGCAGTGATAGAACTGCTTGGTGGGGCTGACGGTAAAGCTGGGCGATTTTTCACTGTGGAACGGGCACAAGCCCATGAAATTGGCGCCACCTTTTTTCAGTTGCACATAGCGGCCCACGACATCGACGATATCGACGCGGTTGAGCAAATCGGAAATGAAGGATTGAGGTATCACTGGCTAGGGCGGGTGTTGTTATAGGTCAGACTATACTACCGCACGTGGCCTGAGGTTGAGCCAGGTCAACGTGTGGGCTATTAACAGGCTGCCAGCGCGACGGCTGGCAGCCCTTGCTACTATTGTTGCTTACGCTGCTGGCGTCAGGGCTTTCTTGACCAAGGCGGACACCACGGTCATGTCGGCGCGACCGGCCAGCTTCGGCTTGACGATGGCCATGACCTTGCCCATGTCTTGCGGACCGGCGGCGCCCGAGGCGGCCACGGCGGCAGCCACTTCGGCCGCCACTTCTTCATCCGACAGGCCGGCAGGCATGTAGCCCGCCAGGTGCACCAGTTCGGCTTTTTCAATGTCGGCCAGGTCGGCACGGCCACCGGCTTCGAACTGGGTGATCGAATCCTTGCGCTGCTTGATCATCTTTTCCACGATGGCCGTCACGTGGGCATCCGTCAATTCGATGCGCTCGTCGACTTCCTTGCGCTTGATTTCTGCCAGCAACAGGCGAATCGTGCCCAGCTTGCCCGCTTCCTTGGCGCGCATGGCGTTTTTCATGTCTTCGGTAATTTGTTCTTTCAAGCTCATGGCAATCCTCGTGTTGGTAAGTGGTAATGGGGCTCGATGCTCGTGCGCGCAGGCCAAGCAGGCAGCCACAAAAGCGAAAACCCGCTGCGGCGAACCGGAGCGGGTATGCGACTCATCTGAAGTATCACTCCAGGCGAATCAAAACAAAACCCGTGGCGAACAATGCGCCGAACTACCCGGGTTGGTTCTGACTGAACAGTCTTAGAATAATTTTTTCGGCAGTTGTTGGCTGCGGATGCGTTTGTAATGACGCTTGACAGCAGCTGCCAGCTTGCGCTTGCGCTCAGCTGTTGGCTTTTCGTAGAATTCGCGTGCGCGCAATTCGGTCAGCAGACCCGTTTTTTCGATGGTGCGTTTGAAGCGACGCATTGCGACTTCGAACGGCTCGTTTTCTTTAAGGCGAATAGTGGTCATGTAAAATTCAAACCGTTGAGGTGGTGTATAGGAAGAGATAGATAGTAGCAGCTTTTATGCGGAAAGGGAAGCCCCTCCCCCACTTGCGTGCGGCATGTCGCCTGAGATTGCCGCCCGGCTGTGGCGTAAACCACGCATCCGGACGGCAGGATCGCTTAAACGGCCATCTTGCGGCGGCGCGCCATGAAACCCAGCAGACCCAGGCCAGCCAGCAGCATGGCATACGTGCCGGGTTCCGGCACGGCGCTGACATTCATGCTGACGCCGTCCAGGAAAGCCGAGGTATCGCGGGCATTGCCCGGATTGGTGCCGGCAAAGCTCAAGGTATGGCTGCCTGCGCCGATATTGAGTGCGTTCACATTGAAGCTGGTCCAGCCCGTGCTGCTCACGCCATACTGGCCCAGCTGCGTGCCGTCCAGACTGACCGTCACGGACTGCCCCTGGTCGTAACCAGGGCGCAGCGCCAGGTTGAAGGCAAAGGTGTAATTGGCCGCGCCTGCGCTGACGAAGCTTTGCGAGACCGATGCCGTGTTTTGCAGGAAGGCAAAGGCATTTCCCTCTTGCGCCACGCCATTCCATGCCGTATAGCTGGCCGACACGCCGGCTCTGCCCGTGAAGCTCCAGCCCGGCGCCACGTCGCCATAGACATAGCCGCCACCGACGGTATTGTTTTCAAAACCGCCATTGCTCAGCACGGGCGTGCTGGCAAAGGCGCTGGTGCTGAGCAGGGCAACTGCAGCGGCGGCGATCAGGCGTTTCATGGTGACTCCAGGGTAATGTTTATTTAATTGCCATCAGACACAAAAAATATCTGGAAGTCAATTTACATGCCAAGTATTCAACACCGTTTCATTGAAGTCAAGAAAATTATCACCTGCGGTCACAAACTGCGGCCACGCAACAACCAAGTATTACTGCAAGGCAATTCCTGCCGCCACGCCCGAGGCCCAGGCCCACTGGAAGTTGTAGCCACCCAGCCAGCCCGTCACGTCGACCGCTTCGCCGATGAAGTACAGGCCCGGCACCTTGTTGGCCATCATGGTCTGCTGCGACAGTTCGCGCGTGTCGATGCCGCCCCGCGTCACTTCCGCCTTGCGGTAGCCTTCGGAACCGTTCGGCACGATGGACCAGGCATTGATGGCCTGCCCCAGCTTGCGCAGCTGCGCGTCGGGCATGTCGGCGATGCGCGCATCCGCTGCCAGGCCGTTGACGGCCAGCAAGCAGTCAGCCAGGCGCTGCGGCAGCCATTGCGCAACGATATTGCCCAGCTGCTTCTTCAGGGTACCCTTGCCTTCGATCAAGGTCTGCGCCACGTCCACTTCCGGCAGCAGGTTGATGACGATGGGCTCGCCCGGCAGCCAGTAGCTGGAAATCTGCAGAATCGCCGGACCCGACAGGCCGCGATGCGTGAACAGCAAATCCTCGCGGAAACGCGCACCCGTTGCCTTGCGGCCTTTCAGGCTACCCGTCTCCACATCCACTTCCAGCGCGATGCCGGACAATTCCGCGAACGGCGCCCAGCTGGCTGCATCGAACGTCAGCGGCACCAGGGCCGGGCGCGGCTCGACCATCATCAAGTTGAATTGCTTGGCAATGCGGTAGGCAAAATCCGTGGCGCCGATCTTCGGGATCGACAGGCCGCCCGTGGCGATGACGATGCTGGCCGTCTCGATGTCGCCGCCATCGGTCTGCAGCACGAAGCCGCCGCCATCTTGCTGGACAACATTGTCGATCTTGCACGGCATGCGCCAGTGCACGCCGCCAGCGGCGCACTCGTCCTTGAGCATGTCGATGATCTGCTCGGCCGATTCATTGCAGAATTGCTGGCCCTTGTGCTTCTCGTGGTAGCCGATCCGGTATTTTTTCACCAGCGCGAGGAAATCCTGCGGCGTGTAGCGCGACAGCGCGCTTTTGCAGAAATGCGGATTCTCCGAGAGGAAATTTTGCGGGGTGGCGTTAATATTGGTGAAATTACACCGTCCACCACCGGAGATGCGGATCTTTTCGGCCAGCTTGGCCGCGTGATCGATCAACACCACGCGCTTGCCTTGCTGGGCGGCAACCGCCGCACACATCATGCCGGCCGCGCCCGCGCCGATCACTGCCACATCAAATTGTTTTGCCATAAGAATTCCGCTCACCGCTGATTACAAAGACGCCATTGTAAACTGCGGCGACGCGGCTAGCGCGGCCGTGCTGCAATCTGCCGCGATGCCATCAGGCATTGCTCCACCTGCCCGGCGATCGACGGCGGCACGGGCACCTCGCCGCGCAACACGGCGGCAATCCAGGCTGCCGTGGTGGTTGCGTCGCGCTCGGCCGGCAAATGCGGCAACTCTTCCACCAGCAATTGCTTTTCTACCAGCACCGTGCGCTCAGCGCCATGGAACCAGTCGATCTGCTGCGCCTTGTTGGCATTGGCCACCGTCTCGCCTTCCGTGCCGCGCATCAGGAAGGCATCGCCGCGCGCGGGATCAGAGGCCGTCAGGAAATACTCACCGAGCATTTCCAGGTATTCGGGATGCGTGTACGACACCAGGCGCAGGGCCGGGCCGGCGAACGGCTGCATGATCTTCACCAGCGTATGCGTGGAATTGCGCACGCCCAGTACGCGCCGCAGCGACAGCATCCAAGATAAGCGCGGCGCCAGCGATGCTATGGGCAGGAAGGCGGCTTGCCCGCGCGCCATGGCGGCTTCGGCTTGCGCATGGTCCTTGGAAGCGGGCACGCCCAGCGCGGCCAGTACTTCGGCCGTCGTGATGCGGCCCGGGTCGCTCGTCACGCCATGCACGAGCACGGGGGCGCCCGCGCGCGCCAGCAGCAGCGCCAGCAAGGCCGTCAAGTTCGCCATTTTGCGCGCCCCGTTGTAGCTGGGAATGATGATCGGTGCGTACTCGCCGGCCAGCGCGGCCAGCGGAGCGAACGAGGCTTCGGCAGCGTCGAGGAAACCGGCGATCTCGTCCACGGACTCACCCTTGATACGCATCGATAACAAAATGCCGCCCAGCTCCAGGTCCGACACGCGGCCCTCAAGCATGGCGCGGTACAGGGCGCAGGCATCCATGCGCGTCATGCTGCGCGCGCCGTTCTTGCCGCGTCCTATTTCTTTGATGAAACGTGCAGCGGGGAATGGCTCACCGGCCACATCGGTATGGGGGATGGAAACAGTCGTCATGGCGCCAGCTTACACGGATTTCCGTCCGCATCGGGCGCCGGGCGTGGTGATTGGCGCAGATGCAACATCGCTACGCGCATGCACCCGAAAAAACCCGCGCGCGGGAAGACGGGGCCATCACAAAAACAACTGGACAATAAGCGATTTTGCCGGGCTGCCCGCCGCCAGGCCGCATTTCCGCTACACTATTGCCTCTTAAAGAACGCAATCGCGAAAGCCGAGCCAGAATCATGAATACGCCAGACATCGAAAATATCAACGTCACCTCTTTCGCGCCCATGCCGACACCGGCCGAACTGCACGCCAGACTGCCCCTGTCGGAGAGCGCCTTCGACACCGTCAGCCGCGGCCGCGAAGCGCTGCGCAACATCATCGACCGCAAGGACCAGCGCCTGTTCGTCGTCGTCGGGCCATGCTCGATCCACGACCCCGTCGCCGGCCTCGATTACGCGCGCCGCCTGAAAGCGCTGCAAGAGGAAGTCAAGGATACGATGCTGCTGGTGATGCGCGTGTATTTCGAAAAACCGCGTACCACCACGGGCTGGAAAGGCTACATCAACGACCCGTACATGGACGATTCGTTCAAGGTCAACGAAGGCATGGAAAAGGCGCGCCAGTTCCTGCTCGACGTGTGCGAACTTGGCCTGCCCACGGCCACCGAAGCGCTGGACCCGATCTCGCCGCAATACCTGGGCGACCTGATCGCCTGGACGGCCATCGGCGCGCGCACGACGGAATCGCAGACGCACCGCGAAATGTCGTCCGGCCTGTCGACGCCCGTCGGCTTCAAGAACGGCACCGATGGCGACATCAGCATCGCCGTGAACGCGATTTTGTCGTCGGCGCACCCGCACTCCTTCCTCGGCATTAACGCCGAAGGCAATGTCGCCATCGTGCGCACGCGCGGCAACGCGTACGGCCACGTGGTGCTGCGCGGCGGCGACGGCCGTCCGAACTACGATTCGGTCTCGATCGCCATCGCCGAACAGGCGCTGGCCAAGGCCAAGCTGCCGGCCAACCTGGTGGTCGACTGCTCGCACGCGAACAGCTACAAAAAGCCGGAACTGCAGCCGCTGGTGATGGGCGACGTGGTCAACCAGATCCGCCAGGGCAACCGCTCGCTGGTGGGCGTGATGATCGAATCGAACATCGTCGGCGGCAACCAGAAGATCCCGCAAGACCTGTCGCAACTGACCTACGGCTGCTCCGTCACCGACGGCTGCATCGACTGGGACACGACGGCCACCATGCTGCGCGATGCGCATGCGCACCTGCTGAACCGCCCGAAGTAAAAAGCTGGGGTCAGACCCCCTCTTGCGTTGGCGCTGAATCTGGCGTTAGCGGCATTGAGGGTCTGACCCCAAACACCTATGCCATCTGCACATGCGGCAGCACGGCGAACGATCCCGCCAGCGCCTGTTCCGCCTTGCTGGCCGGGATATTGAGTTCATTGACGTCCAGGTAGATGCGCCCGTCCAGGATGCGCACGGCGTACAGACGCGCCATGCCCTGCACGGGCGCCACCAGGCGGCCCGAATCGAGCTCGATGATCCAGCTGTTCTTCGGCCCCATCAGGTTTTTCTGCATCAGCACCCCGTGCGCCAGCGGGCCGCCCAGGCAAGGCACTGTATCGAGCAGCGCGTACACCGTGTCGTCCACCGCGCGAAACAGCGCCACGCCCGGCAAGTCCTGCCACGCCAGTCCCCGCTGCACCATGCGCGCGCCCGCCTGCGGCATGTCCTTCAGGCGGCAAATCATTTTCCATTGTTCCGGCATTGCTAGCTCCCTGAGAAAGGCACATGCCTCTCTAAGCAAGAGCGGTGCCAGTGCCGCACAGGCGCAAAGCAGCAAGAATCCCGGGCAAAACCGGCCCGCGCCGCACTGCGCAAGTGCACACTGCCGCCGAAATGGTGCGCCGGCCGCACGGTGGACTGCCCGGCTTTCCTTTACAATGGCGGATTACTCCTCCCTATTTAGCACCTTCATGATTGTTCTTGGCGTCGAATCCTCCTGTGACGAAACCGGCCTGGCCTTGTACGACACGCAGCGCGGCCTGCTGTCGCACGCCCTCTATTCGCAAGTGGCCATGCACGAGCAATATGGCGGCGTCGTGCCGGAACTGGCGTCGCGCGACCATATCCGCCGCGCCATCCCGCTGCTCGATGAAACGCTGGCGAAGGCCGGCATCACCCTGCCCGAGATCGATGCCATCGCCTACACGCAAGGCCCGGGCTTGGCCGGCGCGCTGCTGGTGGGGTCCTCCGTTGCCTGCAGCCTTGGCCTGGCCATCAACAAGCCGGTGCTGGGCATCCACCACCTGGAAGGCCATCTGCTGTCGCCGTTACTGGCGTCCGAGCCGCCGGAATTCCCCTTCATCGCGCTGCTGGTGTCGGGCGGCCACACGCAGCTGATGCGCGTCGACGGCGTGGGCCAGTACACGATGCTGGGCGAAACCTTGGATGATGCGGCCGGCGAAGCGTTCGACAAGTCGGCCAAGCTGCTGGGACTCGGTTATCCGGGCGGCCCCGCCATTTCGCGCCTGGCCGAATTCGGCGACCCGCTGGCGTATAAACTGCCACGCCCGATGCTGCACTCGAAGGATTTCAACTTCAGCTTTTCCGGCCTGAAGACGGCCGTGCTGACGGTGGTGAAGAACCATGAAGAAAAAGTCATCGCGAACATCTGCGAACAGGACAAGGCGAATATCGCGCGCGGCTTCGTCGACGCCATCGTCGACGTGCTGACGGCCAAATGCGTGGCTGCCCTCAAGCACACGGGCTTGAAACGCCTGGTGATCGCCGGCGGCGTGGGCGCCAACGCGCAGCTGCGCGCTTCGCTCAATGCGGCCGCCGCCAAGAAACGTTTCAAGGTGTATTACCCGGAGCTGGAATTCTGTACCGACAACGGCGCCATGATCGCCTTTGCCGGCGCCATGCGCCTGCAAATCAATCCCGAAGCCGCCAAGCACGATTACTCGTTCAACGTGCGCCCGCGCTGGCCGCTGGACGAGATCCGCGAAGTTTAATCGTTTGGGGACAGTCCCGTCGGGCCTGTCCCCTGCCGTTTGTCGCCTTTTCTCCAGCGCCTACTTCGCCAGCAAAAAATTCCGCCCCGCAGCCACGCTACCCTCTTCCACCGTTTCATCCTTCAATGCCACGCCCGACAGCTGCCTTGTAAAGGCCTGCGACAGCAGATAATGCAGCCGGTACGCCGCCTGCGCATACGCCAGCCCCTCGGGGCGCACGTTCGAAATGCAGTTGCGGCGCTCGTCCAGCAAGCCCACTTTGGGCGCCCACGTCAGGTACAGGCCCAGGCTGTCCGGGGAACTCAAGCCCGGCCGCTCGCCGATCAGCATCAGCACAGCGCGCGCTTTCACCAACTCTCCCACCTCGTCACCGATGGCTACCCGTCCCTGCGCCACGATGTGCAGCGGCGACAGCGTCCACGCTTCCCGCGCCAGCCGCTCGCGCAAGGCGGCCAGGAACGGCGCCGCGTGGCGCTGCACGGCAAGCGCCGACAGGCCGTCGGCCGCCACCAGGGCCAGGTCGATTCCCTTGCTACCTCCGGCCAGCCGCGCGCGTGAAACGTCGTCGAGCCGGCGCCCCAGATCGGGCCGCTGCAGATAGTCGGCGCGCGTGGCGGCGGCGCTGTGCAGCGGCACGCAGTCTTGCCCTTGCGCTGCCAAGTCGCGTGCCAGGGCTTCGCCATCGAGCGCCAGATGCACGGCGTCGCGCGCCTGCGCGTGGGCCAGCTGGAACGCCAGCTGCGCGCTGGTCGGCACGCTGACGCCGCGCCGTCCCAATGCGATGCGCGCCGCCGTATGCGCGCGCAGGGCCAGCCACGGGCTTTTCTCGTCCATATGTCCTCCTAGTCGTCCAGGCGCAGCAGGGCCGCCTGGAAGGCAGGCGCCAGCGCTTCGCTCAAACGGCCCTGCGCATCGGTGATCCGCATGCGCGCCAGCCAGGCCGCAAATTCCGGCGCCGGACGCAGGCCCAGCACGCGGCGCGCATACAGGGCGTCGTGGAACGAGGTGCTCTGGTAGCCGAGCATGATGTCGTCCGCGCCAGGCACGCCCATGATGAAATTGCAGCCGGCCACGCCCAGCATGGTCAGCAAGGCATCCATGTCATCCTGGTCCGCTTCCGCGTGGTTGGTGTAGCACACGTCGCAGCCCATGGGCAGCCCCAGCAGCTTGGCGCAGAAATGGTCTTCCAGCCCCGCGCGCATGATCTGCTTGCCGTCGTACAGGTACTCGGGGCCGATGAAACCGACGACGGAATTGAGCAGCAGCGGCTGATACGCGCGCGCCACCGCATACGCGCGCGCCTCGCACGTCTGCTGGTCCATGCCGTGGTGGGCACCGGCCGACAGCGCGCTGCCCTGCCCCGTTTCGAAATACATGACGTTGTTGCCCACCGTGCCGCGCCCCTGCGACAGGGCCGCCGCCTGCCCCTCGGCCAGCAGGGACAAGTCGATGCCAAAGCTGCGGTTGGCCGCCTGCGTGCCCGCCACCGACTGGAACACCAGGTCCACGGGAGCGCCGCGGCGGATCGCCTCGATGGTATTGGTGATGTGTGTGAGCACGCACGACTGGGTGGGAATTTCATACTGCTCGATGACGGCGTCGAGCAGGTGCAGCAGCGAGACCACCTGCGCCACATTGTCGGTGGCGGGATTGATGCCGATCACGGCGTCGCCGCTGCCAAGCAGCAGGCCATCGAGTATCGAGGCGGCAATGCCCGTGGCGTCGTCCGTCGGATGGTTCGGCTGCAGCCGCGTGGATAAACGGTTTTCCAGGCCCAGGGTATTGCGGAAGGCCGTGACGACTTTACATTTTCGGGCCACCAGCACCAGGTCTTGCAGGCGCATGATTTTCGAGACGGCGGCCGCCATTTCCGGCGTGATGCCGGCGGCGACGCGCGCCAGCGTTGGCGTATCCGTCGCGTCATCGAGCAGCCAGTCGCGAAAGTCGCCCACGCACAGGTGAGAAATCGGCGCAAACGCGGCACGCTCGTGGGAGTCAAAAATCAGGCGCGTGACTTCATCGTCTTCGTACGGCACCAGCGCCTCATTGAGGAACAGCGGCAGTGGCACCTCGGCCAGCGCCAGCTGCGCCGCCACCCGCTCGCGCGCGCTGGCGGCCGCCACGCCGGCCAGCACGTCGCCCGACCGCAGCGGCGTGGCCTTGGCCAGCAGCTCTTTCAGGGTGGCGAACTGGTAAACATGGCTGTCTATCGTATGGCTGAAACGGGGCATGGTTCGGTTCCTCCGATGCCCCATTCTACGCCAGGCTACAAACTGCGCAGCGCCCCTTCCAGCTGCGGATAGCGGAAGACAAAACCGTCGGCCAGCAAACGGTGCGGGGCGACCCTTTGACCTTCCACCAGCAAGTCGGCCTGCTCGCCCAGCAAGGCGCGCATGAGGAAGGCCGGCGTGGGCATGATGCTGGGGCGGTGCA
The DNA here is from genome assembly GCF_002813325.1 of Janthinobacterium sp. 64. NCBI lineage: Bacteria > Pseudomonadati > Pseudomonadota > Betaproteobacteria > Burkholderiales > Oxalobacteraceae > Janthinobacterium > Janthinobacterium sp. 64. Next base: position 2,744,480 of record NZ_PHUG01000001.1, read on the forward strand.
GCACGGCACCCGCCACCTGGGCAAAGCGGCGCTGCGCTATGGCTTCGGGTGCGCAGAAGTTATAGGCGCCGCTCACCGCGCCCTGTTCGCTGCGGCGCGCCACATGGGCGATGCCGCGGATCACGTCGCGCACGTGCACCCACGAAATCCACTGCTTGCCGCTGCCCAGCGGGCCGCCCGCGCCGAAGCGGATCGGCAAGAGCATCTGCGGCAGCGAACCCTGGTGGCCGAAGACGAGGCCGAAGCGCATGCAGCCCACCTGCACACCAAATTGCTCCGCCTGGCGCGCGGCCGCTTCCCATTCCTGGCACAGCTGCGACATGAAGATGGCTTGCGGCGCGCTCTCCTCCGTCAATTCCGTCGGATCGCCCTGCGGCTGCACGCCGTAGTAACCGATGGCCGATGCCGACAGCAGCACTCTTGGCTTGTGCTGCGCGCGGGTCATCCACGCCACCAGTTCCTGCGTCAGCGCCACTCTGCTGCGGCGCAAGGCGGCCTTGCGCGCGTCCGTCCATCGATGCCCGACGATGCGCGCGCCGGCCAGGTTGACCACCATGTCGATGTGCTGCGCATCCGCTAATTCGTCGAACGACTGGATGCAACGCACCTGGCCATTAAAAGTCCACGCGGCCTGTTTCGGCTGGCGCGTCAGCACCGTCACCGCATGGCCGTCGGCCAGCAAGGCGCTGACCAGCTGCTGGCCGATGAAACCCGTGGCGCCCGTCACCAGCACGGACTGCGGCGTGCTGGCAAAGCGCAGATGTTCTTCTTGCTCTGCCGTCTCCTGCACTTGGCGCCTTCCCAGCTGCCAAACGGCATACGCGTCGCGCAGGCCGGACAAGCCCACGCCCATGCCGCACAGGGCCAGGAAGACGCTGAGCCAGCCATACGGCTGCCACACGAGAGCCGTCGGCAAGCTGGCCCACTCGCTGCTGTTCAGGGCCAGCAAGGCGATGAAGGCGCCCGCGTTAATTGCCAGCACCGTGTGCGTGACACGCTCCGTGGCGGGCAAGAGGCGCGTCTGGTCTTCCACGACGAAGTCCCACAAGGTCAGCACGATTTCCACGCCAAACACGATCACCAGCACCCAGGCCCAGGCGCCATGCCACTCCCACGCGGCCAGGCCGACGAACAGCAGACTGTAGATCAGGGCACGCGTGGCATGGATCGTCAATTCCAGGCGCGCCGAGGCCTTTTGCGGCAGCGCTTCCGTGATTTCATGGTGGTAGATGGTGTCGAAGGCGCCCAGGCAGCCTTGCGCCGCCATCAGTTGCAGGGCCAGCAAATGCGTATTCATGGTGTCTCCTTGTGTAGGGCGGGCGCGGCGGATTCGCGGAATACGCCGGCCTGGGTAAACGTGGTGCCAAACAGCGCGTGGCGAATTTCGATGCGGATGTTGAACTGCTGCGGCGTCTCGTTGCGGTGGCAAAGAAAGGTTTTTCCGGGCGTGAGTACGCCGGGCAGCGGCAGGCGCCAGCCGAACAGATCCCAAAAATAGCCGTCGCTGGTGAAGTGCAGATTGCCATCCTCGACGTGCAACAGCAGCTTCATGCCCAGGCCCATGCCCACGTATTCGAGCACTTCACCCTTTGCGCTTTCGGCCATGTAGGAGGTGAAGCGGATCGGCGCGCGGCCATGCAGGCGGTAGGTGCGCTGCTTGAAGATGAAGGGGCATCCAGGGCGCGAATAGACTTCGATATCCACGGGGAAGTCGTGATCGTCGTACGGAATCAGGGCGCCATCGATGAAGGGGCGCGTGAGCCAGCCGAGGAGTTTTCCGAGGCGAGAGCTGGTGAGTTCACTGAGTTCTCCCCGGTAGTACAAAGGCTGGCCCGGCGCGGGATTTTTCTCGAAGCGGCGGCGGATGTCCGGGTGCAGGGTTTCCCAGTCGGCACCCATGACCTTTTTGAACAGTTCTCCTTCCGAGGGGCCGCTCATGATTTTGCACGCTTGCCAGGTTTGTCGTCCGGGCTGAGGAACTTGGCCACCTTGCCGCCCATCGACAGCATGCGCTGCAGAGTCGCCGGCGGCAGGTTTTTATAGTCGCTGTAGGTGCTGCTGAGCATTTCCAGGAAGGCCAGCACTTCACCCATGCGCGCCAGCGTTTCCGGCGGTATCGCCGCATCGTGTTCGCCCTCGATCGCGCATTCGCGCAGCACCGTCAGGGTGGGATCGATCTCACGCCGCTTGCGCTCTTCCATGATGACGCGGAAGATTTCCCACACATCCTGCAGGGCGACGAAATGATCGCGCCGGTCCCCCATCACGTGCGTGATGCGCGCCAGGCCCCAGCTTTGCAATTCTTTGAGGCTGTTGCTGACGTTCGACCTAGCCACGTTCAGGCTGGCCGCGATGTCTTCCGCCGTCAGCGGTTCGTTGGCCAGGAACAGCAGCGCGTGGATTTGCGCCACGGTGCGGTTGACGCCCCAGCGGGTACCCATTTCCCCCCAATGGAGAATGTACTTTTGCGTGGTCGGACTCAGTTCCATGATTTTCTCTTATTTCTGTCGTTACAGAAATGTAAGACGAAACAGAAATAGAGTCAAGCGCGACTCGTCAGGACTGTGCGGGAGGCTGCCCCATGGCGCGCAGGAAGGCTTGCTGCGAAGCGTGCAACTGGCCATAACCAAGTTCGCGGTACACAAGGCCGTGGCGCGGGGCCAGTTCAGCCAGGATGCGCGCCAGCGCCGGATAGTGGCGGTGGTTCCAGGTGGGGAACAGATGGTGCGTCAGGTGCAGGTTCAAGCCGCCCAGCCAGTAACCGAGCCAACGCAAACGGCGCGGTTTTGGCGTCCAGTCGCAGGCCGTATAAAAGGTGTGCTGATACCAGTCGTGCGGCAAGGTGCCGTCTGGCCCCGGCTGGAAAAACTCCACTTCGGCCCAGTGCGTGCCGAGGATCAGCGCCACCAGCGCGCACGAAGCGATCATCTGTCCCACGAAATACGCGCCCAGCACCACGTTCCAGGCTATGCCATGCTGCTGCAGCACCCACATGGGCAGCGCCAGCACCAGCGCCACGTGGCCCAGCTTCCAGCCGAGGAACGACAGCCAGCCGCGCCAGCCCTGCAGCCGGCTGTGCGCGGCCACGGGCGTCTTGCCGAAGCGGTCCAGCCAGTCGCCATACCAGTTCAGGTACGGCAGCGACAGGGCCGCCACCACGGGCCAGTACAGGTATTGATAGCGGTACTGGGGCGACCAGCGTTGGAACGGCGTCTGGCGCAGGAAGGGGTTCGGTTCCGTGTCGAGGTCATAGCCCTCCACGTTCGCATACGTATGGTGAAAATGCACGTGGCGGATGGTCCAGAAATCCGTGTCCACGCCCACGGGCAAGCCCACCAGGCGGATCAGGATGCGATTCAGGCGTCCCTGGCGAAAGACGGCGCTGTGGGCCGCGTCGTGCAGGGTATTCATGGCCAGCGCCATGGCCGCGACCAGGCAGGCCACATAGCTGGCGACAAACGGCCAGGTGCCGTCGGCGCTCAAGGCCAGCGCATACAGCCCCGCCGTCAGCGCGGCCAGGAACACGGCTTTCGCATGCAGGCGCGCGTCGCCGAAGCGGTGCCGTCCTTCGCTGGCGAGATAGGCGTCGGCACGCGCGCGCAGTTCGCGGCGGAAGGCGGAATCGCGCGCGGGCTGGAAGCGCAGCGGCGGCAAGGAAGGCACAGGCTGCGTCACGCGCGCGTCCCCGCTGCGGCAGGCCACCACAGGCGGCGCGCACCGTCGAGGCCATGCGCCAGCAGCGCGGCCAAAAACACCATGCCCCATGCATCGCGCGCGCCATACCAGCCCAGGTACAGGGCCGGCATGGCCAGGGCGATGGCCACCCAGGCGATGGCGCCCCAGCGGCGCGCATCGGACAAGCCGCCCAGCGCCAGCGTACCGCTAAAAATCAAGGCGAACAGGATCGCCTGCTGCGCGCCGGCCAGCACCGCTTCGTGGTTGACGTAATAAATCACCAGGCCAAACAGGATCACGCCGCCGATGCCGATGAACAGCTCGGGCACGTGGAAGGTGCCACGCGACTGCCAGTGCGGAAAGCGCGCGCGCAGCCAGGTAAATAATTTTCCGTTGCTGGCCAACAGCGGGTTGTGCGTGGGTGTCATGCCCTTCACGCCATAGCGCATTTCCACGCCATCGAGTTCCGGCTGGAAGCTGCCGAACAACCGGTCCCACAACAGCAGGGTGCCGCCGAAATTGCGGTTGATGTAGCGTTTATCGGTGCCGTGGTGCACGCGGTGGTGCGACGGCGTGATCATGAAACGATCGAGGATGCCGGACTTGTTCACCAGCGCATTGTGGTTGTAGAGCTGCACCGTGTAATGCAGCGACGAGACGACGAGGAAGATTTCCAGCGGCACGCCCAGCACGGCCAGGATGGCGATGAAGGGGAAATTCGTCAGCGAGGAATACCAGGAATTGCGCACACCCAGCGACAGGTTGAAATGCTCGCCCTGGTGGTGCACCACGTGCACGGCCCACAGCAAAGGGATTTTATGGTGCAGCCGGTGCATCCAGTAAAAGCACAGGTCCCAGGCAAAAAACGCGAAGATCCATTGCGCCGCCACGGGCCACTGGTCGACGATGTGCAGGTTCACATGGCGCAGCAGCAGGGCGAAGGCCGCCACTTCCACGCCACGGAACACCCACATCAGGATATGGCCGGAATTGAGGTTGAAAATGACGTCTTTCCACGGCACCGGCGTCTTGCGCACCCATTTGAGTATCAGCAATTCGGCCAGCACGAAGGCCAGCATGATCAGGAACGACAGGGCAAATGGATTCATCATGGTGCGGTTTTGATGGAAACGGCGCGGCGGGCAGCCAAGGATACCTGCATTTTCGCCAGCATGCCGCCAGCGATGCCGACAGCCAGGCCGGCGGCCAGGTCGATGCTCACGTGCCGGCGCAGCGCGATGATGGCATAACAGATGGCCACGCCCAGCACCACGGCCAGCGTGGAGCGCAGCAGCTGGCGTTTGTCGCACAAGGCCCACACGCACAGCAAGGTCAGGGCGCCATGCAGCGACGGCAGGCAGTTTTGCGTGGAGTCCGCCGCCTGCAACATGCGCAGCGCCTGCGTGCTCCAGGCATTCCCGTCACCCACGGGCGGATACGCGAGCGTGGTCGGATACAGCAGGAAGACCACGCCGCACGCCAGCGCGGAGAGCGCCATGGCGCGCGCCAGCCAGCGCACGCGCGCCGCATCGGCCGCCAGGTAGGCGTAGGGGATCAGGATGAAGAAGGACAGGTACAGCCAGATGGCGGCGTCCGTGTAGGGGATGGCGCGGTCGATGGCCGTTTCCGGCAGCAGCACGCCCTGCCCTTGCAGCACATCGCTGGAAAAATACACGAGGCCGACGCTGCCCCAGCCGGCCAGCAGATGCAGCAGGCGGCTGCGTACGGTCATGGAAGAAGGATTCATGCGGTGGCAAGACGCCGGATGCGGCGCCGTTTCATGGTGGGGTCAAAGGGAGGCAGTTCGCCGCTCGTCGTCCAGGCCAGGCCGTCGATGGCCACGCCCAGGCCCTGCAGCACCGTTGCCAGGTGCGCGCGCAGGGCGGCCAGGCCGACATCGTCGAGCGCCGCATGCAGCTGCAAGGCGCTGTCGCCCAACTGCGCCAAGCGGTAATCGGCGTCCGCCGGCAAGGCTTGCGCAAACGCGCGCGTCAGCACGTCGGCAAACACGGCGACGGGGGTGCCGCCACGTGCAGAGGGAAGCAGCAGCATGTCGTCGCAGCGTCCTTCGATGCCATCGATGGCGCGCGTGGCGCGGCCGCACGGGCATGGCGTGGCGCGCGCGATCAGGATGTCGTCCAGGCGGTAGCGCACGATGGGTTGCGTGATGCGCGTAAAGTCGGTAATCACGGGCACAAAACGACGCTGTTCCGCATCGAGCCATTGCGGCTCGATGTGCACGTATTCCTCGTTCAGGTGCAGCACGCCGTGCTCGCAGCTGCTGGCAAGAAAACCCTCGGTGGCCTGGTAGATTTCATGCACGGCGCCAAACGCCTGCACGATCAGCGCGCGGTCCTGCGCTTCCAGCACTTCGGCCACCGAGATGACTTTTTTCGGCGCCAGCGCCAGGCTGCCGTCGATGACGCGCAAGGCCAGTTGGCGCAGCACCTGGGCTGGCGCGACGATCACAGTTGGCTGATAGCGCGCCAGCTGCGCGCACAGCGAATCGAACGGTTCGAACAGGTCGTAAAACGCAAAGGTCAGCCACGGCGAGCGCACGGCCGTGTACAGATTGCTGTTCGCGCGCAGGAACAGCGCGACCTTTTCACCGGAAAACAAGCCGTCGGGCAGCGCCTTGGCCAGCATCACGCCCGCCCATTGGGCCTTTTCGCGGGGGCTGACGGTAAACACGGCGCGCTTCGACGAGGTGCCCGACGATAGCCCCACGGTGATCTCGCCCACGGCGGGCGTGAAGTCGCGGCTATGCTCGGCCGCCATGGCCGCCTCCATCGCCTGCGCCAAAGTCACCCCTTGCGTGTTCATGGCGTCGAAATGCTCGAGCATCAGCGCCTTGTTCATCGTCGGCCACTGCGCCAGGGGCAGCTTGCGGTACGGCGCAAAATACGTGCTGCGCACGCACAGCACCTCGATGAAACGCGCCAGTTGCCGTTGCTGGTAGACGGCCAGCTGCGCGCGGTCCGTAAAGCGCAGGCGGCGCGTGCGCCAGTACGACAGCAACAGCCAGACAATGCGCTTCACGGGCGGCCCGCCACGGCAATGTAGTCGAGAGTGTCTTCATGCGTGATGCGGATCTGCGCATTGCCCGACTGGTGCAGCTGGTGCAGCCGGTTCAAGGTGGCGTAGTACGGCGCGCGCTTGTGCTGGATGATGAAGGACAGTTCCGACGGCCCGCGCAGTTGCTGGAAGCTTTCCGGCACCCAGGCCGCGTCCGACGCCAGCAGGGTCCAGCCGCCACCCTGCAGCACGAAGGCGCCCAGATGGCCGATGGCGTGGCCCGGCAAGTCGACGATGTAGATCTCTCCCGTGCCGCTGACGTCGCGCCCGTGTGTGAATGGCAGCAGGGCCGACGGCAAGGCCGTTTCGGGCACGCTTTCCACGAAATCGAGGCGGTCGGCGATATCGTTCGGCAGCAGTTCGGGCACGAAGGCCTGGCGCACGGCGGCCACGCCGGACAATCCCCGCACGGCGTCCCAGCCCACTTGTGACGCCATCAGCCGCGCGCCGGGAAAATCGCGCAGGCCGGCGATATGGTCGGCGTGGAAGTGCGACAGCAGCAAGGTGTGGATGTCGCCGGGCGATACGCCCTGCGCGCGCAACTGGCCCTGCAGCGACTCGTTCTCGTCGAAAAAAATCGGCGTCACCCACGCATACAGGCGGTACACGCCTTTCGACGTGGCGGCGCGGAAGTGTTCGGCGTAACCGGTATCCCACAGATACAGGCCCGCGCGCGTCTCGATCAGGTAGGCGCGCGAGGGGAAGCAGCGGCTGGCCAGCCCGCTGCCTTTCAAGACCATGCAGGAAGGATGCGTGCAGTGGCCGACGCGAAACGCGGTGATGCTAGCCATTGCGCTCCTTGCCCACCTTGTGCGCCGCCGCTTCCTGGCGCATCCACTGCGCCGTCAGGGCGATGCCGTCCTGCAGGCTGACGATGGGACGGTAGCCGAGCACCTTGCGCGCCTTGGCGTTATCGAGCGTCATGTCGAAACTGAGCGCGCCGATGCTGTAGGGCGTGAGCGCCGGTTCGCGGCGCGTAAAGCGCGAGGCGAACTGCATCAGGCGCGCGACTACCGCCAGCACGCGGTAAGGCACGCTGACGATTTCGAACGGCTGCTGCAGATGGTCGCAGAACAGGGTGCGCAAAATGTCGCACAGGCGCGCCGGTTCGCCATTCGTGATGTTGAAGGCGGCGCCGGAAGCGATGGTCTTGTGCACGGTGGCCAGCCACATCGCGTGCACGACGTTGTCGACATAAGTGATGTCGATGCTGGCCGCGCCGCCGTTGGGCAGCGGCAGCTTGCCGCCGCGATGTTCCAGCACGCGCGCCAGGCGCGGGATCAGCACCTGGTCGTGCGGGCCGAAGATGGCGCGCGGGCGCAGGATCACGCACGTCATGCCGCGCTGGCGGTCGACGCACTCCTGCACCAGCTTTTCCGCCATCGCCTTGCTGCGCGCATAGGCGTTGACGAAAGCGTCGGGGCGGAAGGTTTCCGGCACCTCGTAGCGGTTGCGGTAATCGAAATAGATGGCTGGCGTGGAGATGTGCACGAAGCGCGCCACGTGCAGGCTGGCGGCCGCGCGCAGCAGCTGCGCCGTGGCCGTGACGTTGGCGGCGATGAAGTCGCACTCGGCGCCCCATGGCGAGGACAGCGCGGCGCAGTGCCAGACGGCGTCCATGCCGCGCACCAGTTCGTCGACCTGGCGCGGCGAGGCTTGCGCCAGGTCGAGCGCGACGAATTGCGCACCCATGCGCTCGAGTTCGCGGCCCACGGCGGCGTTGCGTCCCGTGGCGCGCACTTCCACGCCCTGCGCCAGCAGGATGCGCACGGCATTGCGCCCCAAGCCCCCCGTCGCTCCCGTGACCAGTATCCGCCTCATCACACCACCTTACAGGTCAAGTATCATGCCGCCGATGGTCAGGCCTGCGGCCGTGCCCATCATCAGCAAACGCTGGCCGGCCACGGCCCGCCCCGTCATCACCGCCTCATGCAGGGCGGTGGGCAGGGAGGCAGCCACCTGGTTGCCATGCGTTTCAAAGATCTTGATGATTTTAGCATCGGGGACGTCGAGGATGCGCGCCGCATGCGCGAGTCCCAGCGGACTGGCCTGGTGCGGCACGACCACGTCGACTTTTTCCAGTCCCGCGCCCGATTCCTGCATCAGTTCCGCGAGGAAATCCGGCATCACCTTGACGGCCAGGCGGAATACGGCCTTGCCATCCATGCGGAACAGGTAGTCGCCCGGTTCGCAGCCGTTGCGCGGATTGCGCTCGGTGCCGCCGCCGCGGATTTCGCAGTAGCGCCGCCCTTCCGGATACGTGCCCATCTTGTAGGCGCGGATGCCGGCGCTGCCGTCACCGCGCTCGACGATGACGGCGGCGGCGCCGTCGCCAAAGATCATCGACGCTTCCGGCTCGCTCCAGTCGACCCCGCGCGAGGCCAGGTCGGACGAGACGATGGCGATGCGCCGGTAAGCACCGCCGGCCAGCATGGACGCGGCCACGCGGAAGGCGGCCATGAAACTGAGGCAGCTGGCATTGACGTCGAAGCTTTGCGTGCCGGGCGGCAAGCTCGCATGTTCGGCCACGAAGCAGGCCGTGTTCGGCAACGCCTGCTCGGGCACGCCGTTGGCGCAGATCAGCAAGTCGATGTCGGACGGACGCAGGCTGGCGTTCTTCAGCGCGTCGAGCAGGGCGGCGGCGCCCAGCTGGCTTTGCGATTCATCGGGCGCGGCGACAAAGCGCGACAGCACGCCGCTCTTGCGCAAGGTGTAGCCGGGCGGATGGCCCAGTGTCAGGTCCAGGCTGGCGGAAGTCACACTATGCGACGGCACGGCTTTGCCCGTCGCGATCAGGCGAACTGGAATCATGTTGGCCTTAACAAAGTAAATATGGTTATGAATTAATCACGTGCCAGCGGCGGCAATGCGACACCGCAGTTCTTGCAAAAGTTGGCATCGTCATCGAGCCCTTCTTTCAGGCACGTGGGACAGGTACGCGTGGTGACCAGCTTGGAACTGCGCTGCACCGTCATTTCGGCGCTGATAATGCCGGTAGGCACTGCCAGGATGCCCCAGCCGAGCAGCATCATCAGCGAAGCGATGGTGCGCCCGATGTCGGTCTTCGGCGTGATATCGCCGAAACCCACCGTGGTCATGGTGCTGATGGCCCAGTAAATCGACGTGGGGATGCTGCTGTAACCGTTCTCCGGCCCTTCCACGACGTACATCACAGTACCCAACAGAAAGACCACCATCATGACAAAAGACAAGAAAATGAGGATCTTGCGCCGGCTGGCCAGCAAGGCCCGCCCCAGCACCGTGTATTCATGCACATACGACGTGAGCTTGAGGATACGGAACATGCGCAGCAGGCGCAAAATACGCACGTCGATCAGCACGTGCGCGCCCGGCAGCAGCAAGCCGATGTAGGTCGGCACGATGGCCAGCAAGTCGATGACGCCGAAAAAACTCTTGGCGTAGCGCACCGGATGCTGCAGGCACGCCAGGCGGGCAAAATATTCGATGGTAAATAGAATGGTGAAAAACCATTCGAGCGCCGTCAGCCAGGTGCCATAGCGCTCGGCCATGGAAGCGACACTGCTGAGCACCACCACCGTCACGCTGATCAGGATGGCGGCGATCAGCAGCAAATCAAAAGCGCGGCCCGTGCGCGTTTCCGCCTCGAAAATGACGGTGTACACCTGCTCGCGCCAGCCCCGCTCGGGCTTGCCAAATTTTTGCTGCGTTTCCTGCGCCGCCAGCTGCTGCGGCGTCAACGGTGCCGCTGCGCTCTTCGTCGCGGCTTTCATGTGGGTAGTGTGCTCATATACTATTATTGTATAGATAATTTACAAAGCACGGCGACACGCACGATTGCCTGACAACAACACTACGACAGCTTCTTCGCCAGCAGCACGGCATTGCGCCGCTCGCGCTCGGCTTGCACGATGTCCGTCGTGCGCGCTTCCGACAGGCCCACCGTGTGCAGCACGGTGGCCGTCAGCTGCAGCGCGGACTCCAGCGCCTCGGGCACGACCAGGGTGGCGCCCGCCTGTATCAGGGCCACGGCATGCGCCTCATCGCGCGCCCGCGCATACACGGGCAGCTGCGGATATTCGCGGCGGATCGATTTCACGGCATGCAGCACGGAGGCCGCATGGTCCATGGTCAGCACCACGGCGGCGGCCCGGTCCGCATTGACTTTTTGCAGCAATTCCGCGCGCGACGCATCGCCGAAATACACGGGGAAACCGCGCGGATGCAGGGTCGTCACCAGCCGCGCATCATTTTCAATCGCCACATACGCAATATCCTGCTCCGTCAGCACCTTGGCCAGCAATTGCCCCACGCGGCCGAAACCGGCGATGATGACGGTGCTGCCCTGCGGCGGCGGCGCGCCGTGCGCCAGGTCGGCCAGCTGATGGTGGTGGCGCTTTTCCCACCAGTTGCCGAACGCGCGCGCCGCCTTGGCCAGCGCCGGCGTGGCGAACAGGCTCAGGCCCACCACCAGCATGACGAACTGCGCCACCTGCGGGCCGATCAGCTTGGTACCGAGCGCATACGCGACAACGATGAAGGCGAACTCGCCGCCCTGCCCCAGCAGCACGCCCGTTTCCACGGCGCGTCCCCAGTGAAAGCCGCCAATGCGGAAAATCACACTGATGACGAGGGTTTTCACCGCAAACAGGCTCAGCACTGCCAGCGGAATCAACACGGGCGACTTGAGGATTTCGCGCACGTCGATCTGCATGCCCACGGACATGAAGAACAGGCCCATCAGCAAGCCCTTGAACGGCTCGATCGTCACTTCCACTTCGTGGCGAAATTCCGTCTCCGCCAGCAGCAAGCCGGCCAGCAAGGCACCCAGCGCCATCGACAGGCCCGCCAGATACGTCAGGCCCGCGATGCCCAGGGTGCTGAGCAGAGTTAATGCCATGAAGACGTCGGGCTGGCGTTTCTTGACGAAAAACTGAAACAGCGGGCGTATCACGCGGCGTCCCAGCAGATAAATCAGCAGGATGGCGCCGGCCGATTTCACGGCCGCAAAGCTGAGCAGATACGCCAGGTCGTCGCTGCGCCCGCTGGCGAACACGTCGATCAGGATGAACAGCGGCACCACCATCAGATCCTGGAACATCAAAATGGAAAAGCCCGCCTGGCCGGCCGGCGTCTGCAGCGAGCGCTGGTCGGTCAGCAGCTGCATCACCACGGCCGTGGACGACAGCGACAGCACCAGGCCCAGCACGATGGACGCTTCCAGCGACAGGCCAAAGTAATACGCGACGCCGCCGATCAGGCAAGCGCTGACGGCCACCTGTCCCACGCCCGCGCCGAATACCCAGCGCCGCAGCGCCCACAGCCGTTCCGTCGACAGTTCCAGGCCGATCATGAACATCAAAAACATCACGCCCAGCTCGGCCAGGCCGCTCACCTGCTCGGCACGCACGAACGAAAAATACGTCAGCCACGTGAAGTCGCCGGCCCACAGGCCGAAGCCGAACGGGCCGAACAGGGCGCCCACGGCCAGGAAGCCGAGCACCTGGTTGACTCTCAGGCGTTGCAATAGCGGGATAAAAATCCCGGCCAGGGCGAGAAACAGCAGGGTTTCCCGCAAATACGGTAAGGCGTGTTGCTCTTCCAAAATAATCCTAACTAAATATCATTCTTGCTGAATTGGTAGTGTCGCATGCTGGGCCCTGGCGAAGCAGGGCCACACGCGATATTTTTTGCCTAAAAGCAACACATCCGTTCGCTATTTCGGCGGCGCCAGCATGTCGGCACGGGGGCGGTCCCAGCCCGGCACGTAGGCGGGACACGGCCGGTTGCGGAACTGCTGCAGTTCCACGCTCGTGAAATTGGGCAGCATGCCGGGATTGAAACGCACGTCCGTCAGCTTGTCTGCATGCAACCTGGGCATGCGCGCAAAGCGGAACCAGGCGTCGACATAGCAATTGTCTTCCTGCAAGGCGCGCAAGGCGGCCAGGCTGCCCGCCGCCTGGGCCGACACGGCGATGCCGGGCGCCAGTTGCCGCCCTTGCTTGCTGGTTTCGGCCAGCCCGGCCGGGCAGGCGGCGGGCGCCAGCGACTCGGGCAGCAGGCTCAGGGTACCGCGCCGCAAGGTATACACGTCCGTCTTGCTGTCGAGCGAGACGTAGATCCAGCACAGCGGGTTGCTGGGAAACGCCGTCATCGACACGTCCCACACGCGCGTGCCGGGATCGAGCCGCTGCACGGCCGCCTCGATGCGACTGCGGCCGAGGGCCGACGCCACGCCCTGCGTGCCGATGAAGGTGGCGGCCAGCGCGAAGGCCAGCAGCAGCGGTCCGCGTCCCCGTTCGCCGGCCCGCCCCTGCAGCACGGCCAGGATCACGCCCAGCCCCAGCAGCACGGCCAGCGAGACGGGCGCCAGATAGGTTTTATAGGTGAAGAAACACAGGGCTGCCGCCAGCCCCGCCAGCAGCACGCTTTTGACGATGCCATAGCGCAAGGACATGATCACGGGCACGCCCAGCAGCACCCAGAACATGGGCTCGACAATGAAGACCATGTCGCCATACAGCCAGCGGCTGTCGAATGGATAAAACGGGTGCAAGCCATAGGAATTGAGGAAATCCATGCCCATGTGCAAGCAGAATCCCAGCAGCAGACAGGCCGCCAGGCCGATGCGGGCGGGCACGCTCTCCTTGAGCAGCCTGCGCGCGCCGGGCCACAGCAGCCACAGCAGTGCCAGCAAGAGCAGCGCCTGCGGCAAGGCCAGCAGCAAGGTGTGCGTGTGGCCACGGTGGTGCAACATGTAGCCGAACGGGCGCGGCAACAGTTTGGTCAGCACCAGGTCCAGGTCGGGCGCGTTGCTGGCAAACCAGGCCGAAAACAGAAACAGCGCACGCCGGGTGCGCTGTGCGGGTGCCTGCGGCTCGGGCGGCAGGCTGCGGTGTACCAGTTCGCCGACCCCGAGGCCGATGACCGAATGCGTAATATTATCCATCGGGCAATTTTACAGGATGCGGCCATCCCAAGAGCAAAGGCTGGGGTCGTACCCTCAGGGTACGACCCCGGATTCTGCCATTGGGTTTGTTCAATCAAGCGGTTACAGTGCCTGTAAATCTTTCCCGCGCATGCCCACCAGCAAGGCGCGGCCATCGGGCAGCACGCGAAACTCGCCATAGCGGGCCTTTTCCCAGCGCGCCGCCTCGCCTTCCTTGAAGAACCAGGCATCGCTGACCAGCACCCAGTTGCCATCCTTCGGTGTCAGTTCGAGCAGGAATTCGCCGGGCGCCAGCGCCTCTTGGGTGTACGGACGCAGCAGTTCGGCCACGCCGCGCGCATCGCGCCTGGCCACGACGAAAGGCCGGCTTGGCGCCCTGTCCACGCTGGCCAGAGTGGACAGCACGCCGAGGCCCTGGAAATTGAGGCGCATGTAGTCTCCCTGCATCAGCGAGCGGGGATCGACGGGCGCCAGTTCCACGAAGATAGGCTCACCCTTGGCGATCAGCTGCTCTTTCTGCCAGATGCCGCCATTGGCGACCAGCAGCACCAGCAGCAAGCCCCCCAGCACGCCCAGGCGCACGGCGCGATGTTCGGCCGCCACGCCCGATGGCTTGCTTTCCACCAGATGCAGCACGGCGCCGCGCGTAGCCAGCCACGACAGCGCGCACAGCACGGCGCCGGCCACGGCCAGCAGCGCCGCCTTGCTGGCCAGCGGCCAGGCCAGCTGATAATAAAAGCTGCCGATGATCCACGCCGCCGCCAGCGCGGCCGCCACGGCCACGCGCGTGCGCCCGCTCGTCACGCAATACGCGAGGATCAGCAGCACGGGACCGAGCGCCGGCATGAACCACGCCAGCACGACCAGCACCAGCGCCACGCCGATGGCGGGCAACTGGCGCAAGGCCGGCCAGCGCCATCCCGTCCAGGCAGCGGCGGCCGTGGCCAGCACGAGCGACACGCCATTCAACGCTTGCGCATACCAGGCAATACCCTGGTGCCGGGTGACTTCGCGCGCCACGTCGCCGACAACAGCGCCGCCCAGCGCACCGCCCAGCATGAAAGTCATGCCGGACCAGAAGACCAGTCCCAGCAAGATGGCCAATACCCACCCCGTCGACAGCGATTCCAGGAAGGCGGCGACGGGCGCGCCGCGGCCATCGTTGAAGGCCTGCTTCTGCAGCCAGTGCGCGCCCAGCCAGATGGCCAGGGCCAGCATCCAGGCAAAATACAGCTCCGTGGGGTCGTTCTCGAAAATCCAGTCGCGCGTGCTATCGATGATGCCCAGCCCCAGCAAGCCGCAGGCGACCAGGCCCAGCAACACGCGCAGCCAGTCGCGCGGCAAGGCGGCGGCCACCATCAGGCAGGCCAGGCACAGCAGCAGCGACGCCGTCTGCGTGGAATAGTCGCGGTACAGGGCATAGCCGAGCAAGCCGCCGCCCACCAGCAGGCAGGGCACGGCCAGCTGCTCGACGAACAGCGCCACGCCGCGCGCGCGGATCAGCAGCACAGACACCAGCAGCACGATGGCGGCCACGACATACGCGCCGGGACCGTGGCGCACGATGCTTTCCAGGCCCACGCCCAGCGCGATCATCAGGGGAATGGCAGCCAGCCAGGCGCCGAACGCCGTCATCAGCACCAGCGGCCACGGCCGGACATCCTGCACGGGACGGGTAGCGTTGGGCGGCAACAGGCCGGCGCGCGTGGCGTCGTCGATCAGGGTGGCGAGCGCATCGGCTCGCTGACTATTCATCTTGCTCATGCCGCCTCCTGGCGCGTGCGCCACAAAATGCCTTGCACGGTCAGCGCCAGCAGCACGGCAGCGACCAATCCCAGCATGATCAGCTTGCCCACATCACTACCGCCGCCACCATTGAACAGCACGTATCCCAGCCCCCACACCAGCAGGGTGTTCAGGCCCAGCGCGACGGCGCTCAGGCCGAACACGTCAAACAAGCTGCGCGTGGCCAGCAGGACGCCGGCGACGGCCAGCAAGCCCAGCCCGGCCCAGTACGGCGACTCGACTTCGCTGCCGAACAGGGCGCTGACGGCCGTGCCCGTGATGAGGATGGTGGCCAGCACCAGGCCCAGGCGCAAGGCCCAGCTGCCCGCGCCCGTCCAGCGCGCCAGCAGGGGCGAGACAAACGCGCAGGCCAGCAGCACGGCCAGCCAGCCGCTGACGAAAATGGACAAGTCGGCCGAACTGATGCGCCAGCTGTGGTGCGCATGCGCCTGCATCCACAAGGCGGCGGCCGTCGAAACAATCAGCATCCACGGCGTCCACAGCACGTCGCTGCGCGCGACAAAACACAGGGGCAAGGCCAGCACGGCCCACAGGGCGAACAGCTGCCACGGATCGGCGCCCGTCTGGTACGTCTGGCCGAAATACGCGAACAGGCCGCCGATGGCCAGCAAGGCCAGCAGTAACAAAGGGACTCTCGCCTTGGGTACGGCAAACGCGCCCACGCAGGCGGCGGCCAACATGCCTTGCAGCAGAGCAAAGCGGCCCATGCGACCGAAGTCTTCCCAGTTGGCGGCCACCCAGCAGATCAATCCCATGCCCAGCAAGGCGGCGCCCAGCACGGCCACGCCGCGCGGCAGCCAGTAGGCCAGGCGCGCCGGTTCGCGCTGGAAGCCGGCCACTTCCTGCAACTGCCGGGTTTGTTGGGCATCGAGCGCATGGGCCGAGGCGAGTTGGTACACGGCGAGGCGTAAATCCATCGTCTGCTTTCGTTGTCAGGAAATAGGGGGAGTCAGGTCAGCGCTCGACGCTCACGCCGCGCCAGAAGGCGACATGGCCGGCAATTTGCTTGGCGGCATCCTTGGGCTGGGGGTAATACCAAGCGGCGTTGGCATTGGTCTGGCCATCGACGACAAGGTCGTAATAGCTGGCCGTGCCCTTCCACGGGCAGATGCTGGTGTGGCTGCTGGGACGCAGGTACTCCTGCGTCACCGCCGCCAAAGGAAAATATATATTGTTTTCAACGACTTGCACCTGCGCATCGGTGGCTTGCGCAATGACGGCGCCATTCCAGCTGGCTGTTGGCATTTGACTATCCTCCCTCTGCGCCGAGTGTAGCGCAAAAAGTCCGCCATGGCGCGCGCCATTGGCGCCCCGCTCAGCCGCCGTTGATGATCTGGCGCAAGGCTTGCTCGAACACTTCGGGCGGCTGGCCGCCGGAAATCAGGTGGCGCTCGTTGATGATGACGGCGGGCACCGAGTTGATGCCATTCTGCTGGTAGAACTGCTCCTGCGCGCGCACCTCGTCCGCATAGGCGTTCGATGCCAGCACTTCGGCCGCTTTGACGGTGTCGAGACCCACATCGCCCGCCACTTTCAGCAGCACCTCGTGCGAAGACGGATTCTGGCCCTGCGTGAAATACGCATCGAACAACGCCATCTTGAGTGCCTTCTGACGCCCTTCGAGCCCGGCCCAGTGCAGCAGCCGGTGCGCATCGAACGTGTTGTAGATGCGGCCGCGCTTGTCCATGGCGAAGGTAAAGCCCAGCTGTTCTCCGCGCGCGCGGATCGCTTCGCGCGACTGCGCCATCTGTTCCGGGGTGGAACCGTATTTGCGGGCGATGTGTTCGCCGATATCCTCGCCTTCGGGCGGCATATTGGCGTTCAGCTCGAAAGGCTGGAAGTGGATGTCGGCCTGGACGGTGTCTTGCAGCTTGTCCAGCGCCTGCTCCAGCGATTTCAGGCCGACCACGCACCAGGGGCAGGAAACGTCGGAGACGAAATCGATACGGACGGGCACGGGTGTGACGGGGGAAGTGGAAACAGTCATGGTGGGCAGCCTTTGCGCGAGTCGGTGGCGGCCGCACCGCGCGGCGCCGCAAGCACAGCATATGCGTGCGGCGCGCGGGAAATCAAGCGCTTACTTCTTCTTGACGGGCGCCTTGGCTGCATCCTTCTTGCCGCCGATCTTGCTTTCCTTGCCAGATAGCAGGTTCGCGATGTTCTGGCTGTGGCGGTAAGCCAGCAGCACGCTCATGACGATGACGGACAGCAAGATCGGATCGACGCCGAACAGCAAGCCATAGTAAAACGGCGCGAACAGGGCCGCCACCAAGGCCGCCAGCGAGGAATAGCGAAACGCGTAGGCGATGATCAGCCAGGTCGCCAGGGTCGCCAGGCCCAGCCATGGATTGATGCCCAGCAGCACGCCGAGGGCCGTGGCCACGCCCTTGCCGCCGACGAAGCGGAAGAACACGGGCCACAGATGGCCGAGGAAGACGGCGATGGCGACCAGGGCCACGGCCGTGTCGCCCACGCCCAGCGCCGTAGCAAAATGGTCGGCCAGAAACACGGCCAGCCAGCCCTTGGCGCCATCGCCCAGCAGGGTCATGATGGCCGCGCCCTTGTTACCGCTGCGCAGCACGTTGGTGGCGCCCGGATTTTTCGAGCCATAGGTGCGCGGATCGGCAATGCCGTAGACCTTGCTCATCACCACGGCGAACGATATCGAGCCGAGCAAGTAAGCGGCCACTGTCATTGCCACGGTTGTGATTACTGGATTCATTTCTTCCCTTTATTGTGTTTATTACACCAGCATCGAGGCTGGCGCAGCAGAATATACACCATGCTCCCTGCCCCGCAACAGGCTTTGGACGATTTCCTTAATCCTGCAGCGCGCACTGCACCGGCTTGGCTTTCAATAAGTCCACGAGCACCTGCGGCGCCAGCGAGACGAGAAAACCGCGCCGCCCGCCATTGATATAGATGCGTTCGAGCGCCAGGATCGATTGCTCCACGTACACGGGCATCGCTTTTTTGGTGCCGAACGGCGAGGTGCCGCCGATCATGTAGCCGGAATGGCGCTGCGCCACGTCGGGCTTGCACGGCTCGACGGACTTGCAGCCGATGGCGCGCGCCAGGTTCTTGGTCGACACCTTGCAATCGCCATGCATGAGCACGATCAGCGGCTTGGCCGCCTCGTCCTGCATCACCAGGGTCTTGATCACCGCATGTTCGGGCACACCGAGCTCGCGCGCCGAAACGCTGGTGCCGCCGTGTTCCTCGTAGGGATACGGGTGTTCTTCGAAGGAAACGTGATGCTTGCGCAGCAGCTGCGTCGCCTGGGTTTCGGAAATATGCTCTTTTTTAGCCATGCGTGATACGCTGATCGTTCAGTGAGGAGTGCTAATTATGCAGCAAGAAATCCGCTTTGCCACATTCAATGTCTGCAACCTTGCCCCCGCCGGGGCGAAATTGTATGACAACCTGGAACCGTTGAGCCCGGCGCAATACGACGCCAAGGCGGAATGGACGGCGCGGCAGATCGACTTGCTCGACGCCGACGTGATCGCTTTCCAGGAAATTTTCTCGCAAGCGGCCCTGCGCGACGTGCTGTCGCGCACGCGCCATTACCGCGCAGCCACCGTGGCCGGCTACGATGCGATGGATGCTAGCGGGCGCATGCTGCCCACGGTGGCGCTCGTGTCGCGCCTGCCGCTGGCCGGCGCTGGTGTTGCCTGGGCGAATTTCCCCGCCGGCGTGAGCGTGTCCGCCGACGACAACGCCTGCCGCTTTGCCCGCGCCCCGCTGCACGTGCAGGTCATCTTGCCTGGCGGACAACTCACCGACGTCGTCGTCGTGCATTTGAAATCGCGCCGGCCCGATTACCGCCATGGCGACGGCTACGATGCGGCCAGCTACGCGCTGGCCAACCTGCGCTCGCTGCAGCGGCGCGGCGCGGAAGCGGTGGCCCTGCGCGTGCTGGCAAGCGAACTGGGCCACAGCAGCCGTCCGCGCATCGTGCTCGGTGACTTCAACGACATCGCCAATGCCGTCACCACGGCCATCGTCATGGGCGCGGGCGCACCGTGCGAACCCGGCATGGAAATGCGAGAACGCCTGTACGACGCCAACGCCATCGCCCTGCGCCAGGATGCGGCGCGCCACGCGGGCTACACGAATATCCACGACAGCGCCTACATGACGATCGACCACATCCTCGTGTCCGAGCATTTTCATCCCGCCTCGCCGCGCGCCATCGGCGTGCTGCAGGAAGTCACTTATCTCAACGATCATTTGCTGCTGGGCTTGCCGTACGCATCCGACCATGGCCAGGTGCTGGCGCGCATCAAGCTGCTGGGAAACATTGACTAGTTCAATAGCTAATGCAGTAACTTCGCCAGCACGCTGCCCGCAACTTGCGCGCTGGCATAGCGCCCCTGGTATTGCTGGCAGCCCTGCCCCCGCAGATAGGCCAGCTGCTGCGCCGTTTCCACGCCTTCGGCGATCACCGTCAATTGCAACTCGCGCGCCATGGCGATGATGGTGGCGGCGACCGCCGTGTCGGACTCGCCCGCCGCGTCGTCCGCCACGGCGGGCAGGAACGACGGGTCGATCTTGAGTTTATCCACCGGGTAATGGCGCAGATTGGCCAGGCGCGAATAGCCGGTGCCGAAGTCGTCGATGGCCAGCCTGGCGCCCAGCGCGCGCAGCTGCGCCAGCACGCCGGCCAGGCGCGCGCCGCCCTTCATCAGCAAGGACTCCGTCACTTCCAGTTCCAGGCTGGCGGCGGGCAAACCCGACACGGCCAGCGCTTCTTGCACGCTGAGCAATAAATTATTGTGCAGGCATTGCGCCGGCGACAGGTTCACGGCCACTCTCCAGGCCTGGCCCGCATCGTGCCAGGCGCGCGCGCGCCGGCACGCTTGCTGCAGCACCCAGTTGCCAATCGATACCATCAAGCCACACTCCTCGGCCACGGCGATGAAGCGCTCGGGCGGCAGCACGCCCAGTTGCGGATGGCGCCAGCGCAACAGCGCTTCGGCGCCGACGATTTGTCCGCTGGCAACGTCGAGCGCGGGCTGGAACTCCAGCACGAATTCATCGCGGCCCAGCGCGGCGCGCAAGCCCTGCTCCAGGCTGGCCCGCTCGACGATTTGCGCATTCATCTCGGCATTGAAAAACTGGAAATTGTTACGCCCGCTTTCCTTGGCGTGGTACATGGCGATGTCGGCGTTGTGCACGAGGGTCTCGATGCCGTCGCCATCGCTGGGAAAGATGGCCACGCCGATCGAGGTGGACACATGCAATTCGTATTCGCCCAGCTGATAGGGCTGCGTGACGGCATGCAGCAGGCTGGACGCCACGTGGGCAACCTGGTCGATGCCGCCCACCTCGGACAGGATGATGACGAACTCGTCGCCGCCATGCCGGCTGACGGTATCGACGCCGCGCACGCAGCGCACCAGGCGCCGCGCCACTTCCTTGAGCAGCAAATCGCCCACGTGGTGGCCCATGCTGTCGTTGATATGCTTGAAGTGGTCGAGGTCCAGGTACAACACGGCCAGCATATTCAGCTTGCGCCGCGCGGCCGCCAGCGCCAGCGACAGCCGGTCCAGCAGCAGCACCCGGTTCGGCAAGTCGGTCAGAAAATCGTGCTCGGCCAGATGGCGCGTGTGCTCCTCGTTTTTCTTGCGCTCGCTGATGTCGCTGAGGATGGCCAGGTAATTGCTCAATTGTCCTTGCGAGTCGCGGATGGCCGTCAGCGACAGCCAGGCCGGGTAGCGCCCGCCCGCCTTGCGCTGGCCCATGATGTCGCCTTGCCAATAGCCGTTGGCATCGACTTCATCCCACACGTGCTCGAAAAACGCGGGCGCATCCGGCTCCACGCCGTGCAGGACGAAAGGCTTGCCCAGCATGTCGTCCCGGCTATAGCCGCTGATCTCGCTGTACGCGGGATTCATGCTGACGACGCGCTGCTGCGGGTCCATCACGACGATGGCCACACTGGCGTGCTCGATGACCTGTATCGACAGGTACAGGTCCCGCTCGGCCAGTTTGCGCGAGGAGATATCGCGGATCACGGCGTAAAACAGATAGGTGTGGTCGAGCGTGACGGAAGTAAGCAGCACTTCGCCCCAGAACAGCTGGCCCGTGCACGTCTGGTAGCGCCAGTCGTAGCGGCAGTTGCCGTCGGCATGGGCTTGCGCCGCCAGCTGCGTGCCGCGCAACGACGACAATGCGCCATCGGGCTGGCGCAGCGGCGAAAAGTCGCTGAGGCGCCGCCCCAGCAGACGTTGCCGGTCTTCGCATTGAAACAGGGCAATGGCGGCCGGATTCGCCTCGGCGATATGCTCGTCGCGCAGCAGCAGGATGGCATCGGCCGATTTCTGGTACAGCTGGCGGAAATTGTCGCCCATCAGCAGCAAGGCGCCCTGCGCGGCGCCATCCTGGCCGCTGGCCGTGATATCGACATCGATGCACACCACTTGCCGCACACGTCCGGACTGGATGACGGGAAACACGGTGGAACAGATGCAGCGCGGCGCAGCCCCGTCGGCGCCATGCTTCCACAGGCGCGTGCTGCGCGCCTTGCCGCTCTCCCACACGGCCGCCACTTCGCCCGCCGCCTCCTCGGCCACGCTGGCGGCATCCGGCAGCGAAGCGGCCACCCTGGCCCATGGCTGGCCCAGCGCCAGCTCGGCCGCCACGCCGTACAGGCGCGCCGCACCCAAGCTCCAGTAGCGCACGATGCCGTCGCGGTCGATGCCACGCACGGACAGACCCGGCGCCTGTTCGACGGCGGCAACAATGATGGACAGCAAATCGAGCGCCTTGCCGGCCGGCCCCGCCTGCGGTTCGGCCGCGGCAAGCAGGCGCCCCGGCGACGGCGCGGCTCCGGCAATCCGATCAGACATCAGGTCCCCCGGTGGCGCGGCCGCGCGGCAACCGGCGGGCATATGGCCTGTCCGGTGGCGCAACCATCCCGACCATTCTTGCGCGCTTGCGAATCGGCTTCTTGAGGAGGCGCAAGCATCGTGACGTGCACGGCGGGCATGCTTGCCGTGGTCTCCGGTCGCCGTTTTTTGCATTCCAGCCCCGATTTTGTGCAATCTGTCGCACGGGTATGGCGGCCGGACTTGAATCTTCCTAAAGTGGCAACATGCGCATCGCCGTGAACGGCCGCAGCGGCAGGCGTGCTGCCTGCGGCCGCCACGGCGATGCGCTACCCGAATTCCCTCCCGGCCAGCGACAGGCCGGGTCCGCACCGAGACCTGGCGCCGAGCCCCTGCGCCGCTCCTGAAAAAAACCTATGAAAAACGAGACCCTGCCCCCCGCCTCTCCCCTTGCCGCCACGCGCCGCCGGCGCTGGCGCACCCCCGTGCTGATCCTGATCGTGCTGGGTCTGGCCGGGGGCGGATGGACCGTCATGCAATCGAAGCAGCAAGCCGCCAAGGCGGCCGAACAGCAAGCGAGCAAGAAGAAGGAACAGGAAAAAACGCCCGTGCATGAACTGGCGCAGGGCGACGTGGCGGCGATTGCCGCGCGCGCGCTGGCCATCAGCCTGCCCCTGTCCGGTTCGCTGGCGCCCGTGACCCAGGCCACCATCAAGGCCAAGGTTTCCGGCGTGATCGAGGCAACCACCTTGCAGGAAGGCCAGCAAGTGGCCAACGGGCAAATCCTCGTGCGTCTGGACGCGGCCGACCTGCGCGCCCGCCTGACGCAGCAGCAAGCCATGCTCGACGAAGCGCAGGCGCGATTGTCCATGGCGGCCAAGAATGAGGCGAACAGCCAGGCCCTGCTCAAGCAAAAATACATTTCGCAAACGGCCTACGACACGACGCAAAACTCGGTCGACCTGGCGCGCGCCAATGTGAAGTCCGCCGCCGCGATGGTCGACATCGCCCGCATCGCGCTGGCCGACACCGTGATCCGCGCGCCGATGGCAGGCATCGTCAGCAAGCGCCACCTGCAGGCCGGCGAAAAAGTCTCGCCCGACATGCCCGTCTACACCATCGTCAACCTGGCCCAGCTGACCCTGGAAGCGCCCGTGCCCAGCGCGGACATCCCCCGCATCAAGCTGGGCCAGGACGTGCATTTCAAGGTCGACGGCTTCGGCGCGCGCGACTTCGCCGGCAAGGTCACGCGCATCAACCCGACCACCGAGAGCGGCTCGCGCGCCATGCTCGTCTACATCGCCGTCGACAATGGCGATGGCGCGCTGCGCGGCGGCATGTTCGCCAAGGGCAGCATCGTCACCGAGCGCTCAAGCGTGGCGCCGCTGGTGCCCCTGACGGCCGTGCGCAATGAAAAGCAGGGCCCCGTCGTGTATGCGCTGGTGAACAACAAGGTCGTCGCCCAGCCCGTCACCCTGGGACTGCGCAACGAGGACGAAGGCTATGCGGAAGTGACGTCGGGCCTGGTGCCGGGCGCCAAAGTCATCGTCGCCAAGCTCGATGGCGTGAAACCGGGACACAGCGTGACCTTTGCCGCGCCAGCCACCTCCCCCACCGCGCCAGCCACACCGGCGGCCGTGCTGGCACGGAAGGATTAAGCCATGTGGATGACCAAAGTCAGCATACAAAACCCCGTCTTCGCCACCATGGTCATGGTGGCGCTGGTGGTGCTGGGCATCTTCTCCTACCGGGGCCTGGGCGTGGAGAGCATGCCCAGCGTGCAGTTCCCGTTCGCCGCCATTGAAGTGAATTACCCGGGCGCCTCGCCGGAAGCCGTGGAAAACGACATCACGCGTCCCATCGAAGACGCCGTCAACACCGTCAGCGGCATCAAGACCATCCGCGCCAACTCGTGGGAAGGACGCGCCGGCGTCTACCTGGAATTCGAGCTGTCGACGAATATGGACAAGGCCATGCAGGACTTGCGCGACAAGGTGGCCCTGGTGCGCCCGCGCTTCCCGAAAGAAGCCAAGGACCCGTTCATCGCGCGCGCCGAGGGCGACAACGAGCGCCCCATCGCCACCATCGTGCTGACCTCCACCGGACATGACCTGCGCTCGCTGTCGACCATGACGGAACAAGTCATCAGCAAGCGATTCCAGGGCGTGGCCGGCGTGGGACAAGTCAAGCTGCGCGGCTTGCGCGCGCGCCAGATCCTCATCAGCATGAAGCCGATCGAGCTCAATGCCCAGGGCATCGGCGTCGATGAAGTGATCCGCGCCATCCAGGCCACAAATACCAATCTGCCGGCCGGCTCGATCAGCCATGGCGCGGCCGAGCAGCTGGTGCGCGTGGAAGGCAAGATCAAGGATGCGCGCGAGTTCGGCAAGATCATCGTCGCGCGCCGCGCCATCGGTCCCGTCTACCTGGACCAGGTGGCCACCGTCGTCGACGGCGAACAGGAAGAACTGTCGATCTCGCGCATGAACGGCCAGCAGGCCGTCACCATGGAAATCACCAAGGTGCAGGACGCCAACGTGGTCGAAGTGGGCACCGGCATCCTGAAAGTGGCGGCCGACCTGCAAAAGACCCTGCCGCCCGATATCAAGCTGCGCGTGCTCGACGACGAATCGGAGCGCGTGCAAAGCCAGCTCAATAACGTCAAGCGCACCATCATCGAAGGCGCCGTGCTGACCATGGTGATCGTCTTCCTGTTCCTGCACTCGTGGCGCTCGACCATCATCACGGGATTGACCCTGCCGATCTCCGTGCTGGCCAGCTTCATCGCCATGAAGGCGTTTGGTTTTACGCTGAACTTTTTGACCCTGATGGCGCTGTCCCTGTGCATCGGCCTGTTGATCGATGACGCCATCGTGGTGCGCGAAAACATCGTGCGCCACCTGGGCATGGGCAAGAACCACTACAAGGCGGCCAACGACGGCACCAATGAAATCGGCCTGGCCGTGATGGCCACCACGTTCGCCATCGTCGCCGTGTTCGTGCCCGTCGCCTTCATGGACGGCATCATCGGCCGCTTCTTCCTGCAGTTCGGCATCACCGTGGCCGTCGCCGTGCTCGTGTCGCTGTTCGTCAGTTTTACCCTTGACCCCATGCTGTCGTCCGTCTGGCGCGACCCCGTCAAGGACCGTTTCAAGTACGTGCCGTGGCTGGGCCGCTTCATGGCCTGGATCGAGACGGGCATCGACCGCCTGCACGTCTGGTATGGCAAGGTGCTGAAAGTGGCCCTGCGCTGGCGCAAGACTACCCTGGCCACGGCCGTGGCCCTGTTCGCGGGCAGCCTGATGCTCGTGCCGATGATCGGCGGCGAGATGTTCCCCGAGACGGACCAGGGCTGGGTCAACCTGCGCTTCAAGACGCCCGTCGGCTCCAGCCTCGAATACACGGATAGCAAGGTGCGCCAGATCGAAACGGCCCTGAAGGAATTCCCCGAAATCGACAGCCTGGTGGCCAATATCGGCACGCCCGATGGACGCAACGCGGCCGAGGTGAACCTGAAGCTGACGGACATCAAGACGCACAAGCGCCGCTCGCAGCAGGAACTGGAAAAGCTGATCCGCGAACGCCTGGCGCCGATTGCCGGCATCACCCTGTCGGTCGGCAACCGCCCCATCTTCATCGCCATCCTGGGCACGGATGAAGGCAAGCTCGATGCAGTAGCGCACCGCCTGATGGACAAGATGCGCACCATCAAGGGCCTGGCCGACATGGAGTACAGCCAGGAAGGCGCCAATCCGTCGACCACGGTGAAGATCAATAACGAACTGGCCAGCGACCTGGGATTGTCGGTGCAGCAGATCGGCAATGCCCTGCGCCCGTTCGTGGCGGGCGACACGGTCAGCCACTGGTTGGCCAGCGACGGACAAAACTATGACGTCAACGTGCAGCTGCCCAAGTCGGGCCGCCAGAAAGTGGCCGACCTGGCCGACCTGTCGCTGGCGTCCAGCAAGCTTGACGCGAATGGCAAACCCGTCATGATTCCGCTGCGCCAGGTGGTCGACTTCGTGCCGTCATCGAGCCCGCAAGTGCTCAAGCGCCAGGCCTTGCAGCGCCGCGTCGCCATCTATGCGGGTGTGCAGGGCCGCCCTGCCGGCGACGTCGACGCCGACGTGCAGAAAGCCATCAAGTCCATCGACCTGCCGCCGGGCGTGCGCTTCGACGTGGCCGGCAATGCACAGCAGATGGCCGAAACCATGGGCGGCGCGATGATGGCGCTGGGGATCGCCGTGATCTTCATCTACCTGGTGCTGGCGTCGCAATTCGGCAGCTTCTTGCAGCCGATCGCCATCATGGTGTCCCTGCCGCTCTCCTTGATCGGCGTGCTGGCCGCCCTCCTCATCACGGGCAGCACCCTGAACATCTTCTCCGTGATCGGCTTCATCATGCTCATGGGTTTAGTTACCAAGAATGCGATCTTGCTGGTCGACTTCACCAACCAGCGCCAGCGCGAAGGCCTGGGTCAGTTCGAGGCGCTGATGGAAGCAGGGCAAGTGCGCTTGCGCCCCATCCTGATGACGACCCTGGCGATGGTCTTCGGCATGCTGCCGATGGCCATCGGCATGGGCGACGGCGGCGAATCGCAGGCGCCGATGGGCCGCGCCGTCATCGGCGGCGTCATCACCTCGACCCTCTTGACCCTGGTGGTGGTGCCCGTCGCCTACACCTATTTAGATAGCCTGGGCAAGCGCGCCGCGCGCTTCTTTGGCGGCGGCGAGCATGCGCACACCGATGCCGACGACGCCAAGGCACACGCCCATTGATTCACCGGTCGCCTTCACCGTCCCCGCATTGGCGGGGACGACGCGGCGGCTTCCTGAAGAGAGCTTCAGTTGACCAAAGCGGCCCCACTGGCTAGACTGTCCCCGTTATCAATGATATGGAGTGACTCGTGGGTGCTTGTTCCAGTGACAGTAGTCGATTGACCATCGGCGATCGGCCTTAGGCAAGACGCGCGCATTCCGCCCGCCTGGCCCTCGGCAAGGTGTGGTTTTACCAGCGGCAGTACTCTCTCGCCGCCACTTCCCCCTCATCGTTCCACCGTTGTCGTCTGCTGCCCCCTTTCGGGGCGAATTGTCTTCGCCTTGTGCACTCGCCTGTTCCTCCCCAGCCGGGAGAAACTGATGGTGGTATTTGACTTTGCGCTGCGCGTTGCCGCGGCATTGACCCTGGGCGCCATGATCGGCGCCGAACGCCAGCTGCGCCAGCGCATGGCGGGCCTGCGCACGAACGCGCTCGTGTCCGTCGGCGCCTCGCTGTTCGTGATGGTTTCCGTGCTCGAAGGCGATAGCGCCGGCCACATGCGCATCGCCGCGCAGGTGGTGTCGGGCATTGGATTCCTTGGCGCCGGCGTCATCATGCGCGAAGGCATGACGGTGCGCGGCCTGAACACGGCCGCCACCCTGTGGTGCTCGGCCGCCATCGGCATCCTGTGCGGCCTGGGCTTCGCGCTGGAAGCGGCCATCGGCACGGGCTTCGTGCTGATCGCCAACCTGGTGCTGCGCCACCTGGCGCAGCGCATCAACGCGCACGGCAGCGAAGCGGGCATCGAGACGGAAAGCATCTACCGCGTCACGGCCGTGTGCGAGGCGGAGCAGGAAGTCCAGGTGCGCAACCTCATGCTGCGCATGATCAGCGGCATGCCGGCGCTGATGCTGCAATCCTTGCACAGCGAGGATGCGGCGCACGCGGGGCGCATCGAAGTGCGCGCCGACCTGCTCACGCCCTTGTCCAGCCTGGGATTGCTGGAGCAGATCGTCAGCCAGGTCAGCCTGGAAGGCAGCGTCTCGGCCGTGCGCTGGGCGCTGGTCAACAACGCGGAATTTGTCGCCGAACGGGGAGTGTGATGATGAAAAAATTCTTTCACTGGTTTGCCAAGAGTGGCCCAATCGTGGCCACCTACCGCCTGACCGTCACCTGCCCCGCCGCGCAAGCGGACCACGTCGCGCGCCTGCTGCTGGCCGAATTGAAAGGCGCAGGCCTGGCGCCGTCGCAGATGCTGCGCAGCTGGGACGAAGCCAGGCAGGTGGTGCGCCTGATCGCCACGGTGCTGTGCCAGGCCGTGCAGCGCGCCGTGCTGGTGCGCTTCGTCAACCGCGCGGGCGCCTGGCCGCAGGTGCGGCAAGTGCGCTGGGAAGGCGTGGCGCCCTCAATCTGAGGCCGGCAGGCGCATGAGGAACAGGGCGCCGCCTTGCGGACGGTTCTGCGCATCGATGCTGCCGCCATACGCATGTACGATGGCTTGCGACAGGGCCAGTCCCAGGCCGAAACCGGGCGCCTCGCCAGCGCGCGCCTTGGCGCCCCGGTAAAAACGCTCGAACAGATGCGGCAAGTCTTCCACGCCGATGCCCGGTCCCGCATCCGCCACGCCCACAAACGCATGGTCGCCCTCGCGCGACACCTGCACCGTGATCACGCTGTCGGGCGGCGAAAACTTCACGGCGTTATCGAGCAGATTGGCCAGCACCAGATCCACCGGGCCGGCCGCCACCCGCGCGTGCACGGCCACACTGTCATCAACAACGATGCGGATGCCGCGCTGCGCCGCCGCCTTTTCCAGGCGCTGCGCGGCCGCCCGCACGAGGGGGTTAAGTGCTATGGTTTCCACGGCATTGCGCTCCTGGCCCACGTCCAGGCGCGTGAGCATCAAGAGTTCTTCCACCAGGGTCGTCAGGCGCTGCACTTCATCGAGGCAGGACGCCAGCGCATCGACATACTCGGGCGACTCGCGCGGGCGGCGCAGGGTGATTTCGATTTCCGTGCGCAGGCGCGACAGCGGCGAGCGCAATTCGTGCGAGGCGTCTGCCGTGAAGCGGCGCTGCGCATCGTAGCCGTGTTCGAGCCGGTCCAGCATGGCGTTCAGGGTATCGACCAGGCGGCCGATTTCATCGTGCGTGCCGGGATGGGGCAGGCGCTGGTGCAGACTGGCTTCGCCGATCGAATGCGCCTGGTCCACCACGTCGTCGATGGCGCCCAGCACGCGGCGCGTGAGCATTTCGCCGGCCAACCCCACGGCCGCCAGCAAGGCCAGCGCCATGGCGCCAAACAGCACGGTGGCCGCAGCCAGCACGTGATTGGCGTCGTCGAGCGAACCGGCCACCTGCACGGCCAGGCCCGCGCCGGACGCGGGCACGGGAATCGACACCATGCGCAGCGGCTCTTCGCCGAACTTGGGCAGCGTCTCGAAGACGGTCTCGCCGGCCGCCAGGCGCGCCAGCAAGGCCGGCGGCGCCGGCAGCTGCGCCGCCTCCAGATTGCGGCTGCGCGCCAGCACGCGGCCTTCGCCATCGATGATCTGCACCAGGCGGTCGAGCCGTGTCAACGACGGCTGCGCCAGTCCCGGCGCCACCTCGTGCACCTGCACGGGCTGGCGCGGCGCGGCAGGCAGCATGGCCATTTCCGTCTCGGCCAGTGCCAGCAGGGCCGCATCGAGCTGGCCATGCACGGCGCGCGACAGGCCCCAGTAGCCGGCCAGCGCCGTGCAGGCAACGATGGCGAGGATGACGGCCAGGTGCACCAGCAGCAGTCGCTTGCGAAAGCTAGCCACCGTCGTTGTCCGCCAGGCGGAAACCGCGTCCGCGCACCGTGTGGATCAAGGGCGGCAAGCCCGGGGCATCCACTTTTCCCCGCAGGTTGCGCACGTGGACGTCGATCAGGTTGTCGATGCCGATCAGGTCCGCCTGCCAGATCTGCTCGGCCAGGCGCGCGCGGCTGACCACTTCGCCCGCCTGGCGCAGCAGGATCAACAGAATCGCATATTCCTTGGGTGTCAGCACCAGCGGCGCGCCGGCCCGCGTGGCCTGGTGGCTGACGGGATCGAGCGTCAAATCAGCCAGCGCCAGCACCAGCGGGCGGCTGATGTCGGAGCGGCGCAGCAAGGCGCGGATGCGCGCCAGCAGTTCCTCGAATTCGAACGGCTTTGTGAGGTAATCGTCGGCGCCCGTGTTCAGGCCCGCCACCCGGTCGGCCGTGGCGTCGCGCGCCGTGAGCATCAGCACGGGCGTCTGGATGCCGCGCGCGCGCAAGTCGCGGCAGAAATCGATGCCCTGCTTGCCCGGCAACATCCAGTCGAGCACGATCGCGTCGTAGTCGACGGCGTAGCTTTCATCCTCGCCCTCTTCCGCGCTATGCGCCACGTCGACAACAAAACCTTCTTCCTGCAAGCCGCGGGCCAGCAGGCGCGCCGCCTTGCGGTCGTCTTCCACCAGGAGGATTCTCATGCCTGCCTTTCGCGTCGCACCGTGTTTTCCATGCTTTGCATTTTACCGCGCTCCACCGTGCGCGCACCGAACCTGAAGAATGATTCAGGCGTTCTTGGGCGCTTCTTCAGGAGCACATTGCTATGCTTTCCCGGCGCTGTAGTGACACTGTGACGCTGCTTGCACTCCCCTCTGACCGCCCGCCTGGGCACGGCATCCACGCATGCCCCCATCACCATCAATAACAAGGAAACACGGGATGAACACGACCACCCGCAACGCCCTGGGCGCCAGCTGCGCCCTCGCTCTCGCCTGCTCGGCCCTGGCCGGCTGCGCCAAGCCGACGCCGGCGGCCACGCCGCCCGCCCAATCGACGCACCTGGACGACGGCAGTATCGCCGTCGACAAAATGTCGCCGCTGCGCCAGCGCCTGCAGATCGCCGCCGTACAGGAACAGGAGATCGCCACGCAAACGGAGGCGCCGGGCAGCATCGAGGCGATGCCGGAAAAGCTGGTGAAAATCACGCCGCCCCTGGCAGGGCGCATCACGCGCCTGCAGCGCGCCCTGGGCGACAGCGTGAAGGCGGGCGAGCCGCTGTTCACGCTCGACTCGGCGGAACTGAGCGCCGCCTACGCGGACGACAGCAAAACGAAATCCGCCCTGCTGCAAGCGCGTCAGGAACTGCAGCGCCAGAAAACCCTGTTCGAGGCGGAGATCGCCGCGCGCAAGGAGTACGAAGCGGCCCAGGCAGCCTTTGCGCAGGCCGGCAGCGATGCCCAGGCCAGCGCCGACAAGCTGGCCCAGTACGGCGCCGGCGCGCGCGACACACGCGGCACACGCCGCGACTATGTCTTGCGTTCGCCCATCGCCGGCACCGTGATCGCCATGGAAGGCGCCCAGGGCGGCTACTGGAACGACATCAACGCGCCCGTCATGACGGTGGCAGATCTCTCCACCGTGTGGCTGTCGGCCAACGTGGCCGAAAGGGACCTGGCGCAGGTGGCCGTGGGCCAGGCGACCCGCATCAGCGTTGACGCCTGGCCCGGCAAGGCTTTCGAAGGCAAGGTCGCGTATGTGGGCGCCGTGCTCGATCCCGAGACGCGCACGGTGAAGGTGCGCGTGGCCATCGACAACCGCGCCGGCATTTTCAAGCCGGGCATGTTCGCCCACGCCGGTTTCGCCGGCGCCACGCGGCGCGGCCTGATGGTGCCCGCGGCGGCGCTGCTGCAAAGCGGCCTGGTGACGCGCGTGATGGTCGAACGCAGTCCGCTGCGTTTCGAGGCGCGCGAGGTGCAGGTGGGCGCCAGCCGGGGCGACCAGGTGGAAATCGTCTCCGGCTTGCGCGCGGGCGAACGTATCGTCGTCAAGGAAGGAGTGCTGCTCAATGGTTGATCGTTTCATCGCCACCTGCTGCCAGCGGCGCGGCATCGTCTGGCTGGTTCTGTTGTGCGTGACCCTGTACGGCGTGTATTGCTGGAAGCAGCTGCCCATCGAAGCCTATCCCGACATCGCCGACGTCACCTCGCAGATCGTCACGCAGGTGCCGGGCCTGGGCGCCGAGGAAATCGAGCAGCAGATCACGATACCGCTGGAGCGCGCCCTGCTCGGTACTCCGGGCATGCACGTGCTGCGCACGCGCAGCCTGTTCGCGCTGTCCTTGATCACCGTGGTGTTCGAAGATGGCAGCGACGGCTACTTCACGCGCGAGCGGCTGCAGGAGCGCCTGGCCAGCGTGAACCTGCCCTACGACGCCAAGCCGGGCCTCGATCCGTATACGTCGCCCACGGGCGAAATCTACCGCTACACGCTGGAATCGACAACGCGCTCCCTGCGCGAACTGTCCGAGCTGCAGTTCTGGACGGTCATCCCGCGCCTGCAGCAGGTGCGAGGCGTGGCCGATGTGAGCAATTTCGGCGGCCTGACGACGCAGTTCATGCTGGAACTCGATCCCGCAAAACTCGACAGCTACGGCTTCTCGCTGGCGCAGGTCAAGGACGCCATCAACGCCAACAACATCAGCGGCGGCGGCAGCGTGATCGACCGCGGCCAGCAATCGTACGTGGTGCGCGGCGTGGGCTTGCTCCATTCGCTGGACGACATGGGCAACGTCGTCGTCAGCAGCAAGGACGGCGTGCCCGTGCTGGTAAAAGACCTGGGCAAGCTCGCTTACGGCAACGTGGAGCGGCGCGGCATCCTCGGCAAGGATGACAACCCCGACACCATCGAAGGCATCACCCTGCTGCTGAAGGATTTCAACCCGTCCGATGCGCTGGCGGGCATTCATGCGGCCGTGGACGATCTGAATAACAATCTGCTGCCGAAAGACGTCAAGGTGGTCGCCTATCTGGACCGCAGCTCGCTGATCGATGCCACCTTGCACACGGTCAGTTATACCTTGGGCGAAGGCATGCTGCTCGTCGCCCTGGTGCTGCTGCTGTTTTTGGGCAGCCCGCGCGCGGCTGCCATCGTGGCGCTGACGATTCCGCTGGCGCTGCTGATCGCCTTCATCTTCATGCACCATTTTAAAATTCCCGCCAATTTGCTGTCCCTGGGGGCGATCGACTTCGGCATCCTCGTCGACGGCTCCGTGGTGGTGCTGGAAAACATGCTGCGCCGCCGTGAACGGGATCAGGAGCGGCCCCTCACCATCGATGACGCAATCGAGGCGACCCTGCAGGTGGCGCGCCCCATCATGTTCGGCATGGCCGTCATCATCGCCGCCTACCTGCCCCTGTTCGCCTTCCAGCGCATCGAATACAAGCTGTTCTCGCCGATGGCGTATGCGGTGGGCGCAGCGCTCGTGGGCGCGCTGGTGGTGGCGCTGGTGCTGATTCCGGGCCTGGCCTGGCTGGCCTTGCGCAAGCCGCGCCGCACTTTCCATAACCGCGCGCTGGACAAGCTGGCGGGCGCGTATGGCCGCTTCCTGGAACGCATGGTGGGCAGGAAACGCTGGGTGGCGATGGTGTGCGCAGGATCGCTCGCTGCGCTTGCCATCCTGGGTGCCAGCATCGGGCGCGACTTTTTACCGTACCTCGATGAGGGTTCCTTGTGGCTGCAAGTGCAGATGCCGCCCGGGATCACGCTGGACAAGGCGTCGGAGATGGCCAGTGAACTGCGCCGTGCCGCGCTGGAGTTCCCGGAAGTATCGACCATCGTCACGCAGACGGGGCGCAACGACGACGGCACCGATTACTGGACGCCGTCGCACATCGAGGCCAGCGTGGGACTGCATCCGTACAAAAGCTGGAAGTCCGGCATGAGCAAGCAGCAGCTGATCGCCAAAATGAGCGAGCGCTTCGCGCGCATGCCCGGTGTCACGGTGGCTTTCATGCAGCCGATGATCGACGGCGTGCAGGATAAATTGTCTGGCGCGCACAGCGACCTGACGGTGAAGATATTCGGCGACGACCTCGACGAAGTGCGCGCCATCGCCGGCAAGGTGGCCAATGTCCTGAAAACCGTCCCTGGCGCCTCCGACGTGGCCGTGGACGTGGAGCCACCGCTGCCCAACCTGAAGGTGGAACTGGACCGCGCCAAAGCGGCCCGCTACGGCATCAATGCGGCCGACGTGGCCGACCTGATTGCCACCGGCATCGGCGGCGCGCCCATCGGCCAGGTCTACGTGGGCGAGAAAAGCTACGACATCGCCGTGCGCTTCCCGCCCGCCACGCGCTCCAGCCCGGACGCCATCGCCAGCCTGATGCTCACCGCCGCCAACGGCGCCAAGGTGCCGCTGGCGCAGGTGGCCACCATCAGCACCACCTCGGGCGAGAGCGTGATCGTGCGCGAGATGGGACGGCGCCACATCATCGTGCGCCTGAACGCCCGCGGGCGTGACCTGGCCGGCTTCCTGGCCGAAGCGCGTCCGCTGGTGGCGCAAACCGTGGCAGGCGAGCACCAGCGCATCGGCGTCGAATGGGGCGGCCAGTTCGAGAACCTGCAGCGCGCGCAAAGCCGCCTGGCCATCATCTTGCCGATGACCCTGGCCGGCATGTTCCTGCTGCTGTTCGGCCAGTTCCGCAACTTGCGCCAGCCTGCGCTGGTCTTGCTGGCCGTGCCGCTAGCCATGCTCGGTGGCCTGGCCGCGCTGCACCTGCGCGGCATGACCTTGAACGTGTCGAGCGCCGTCGGCTTCATCGCCCTGTTCGGCGTGGCCGTGCTGAACGCCGTGCTGATGCTGGCGCAGATCAACCGCTTGCGCAGTGAAGAAGGCAAGAGCCTGCGCGACGCCGTGCTGGGTGGCGCGCGCGACCGCATGCGCCCCGTGCTGATGACGGCCACCGTGGCCGCCCTGGGCCTGACGCCGGCCATGCTGGCAACAGGCCTGGGCAGCGACGTGCAGCGTCCGCTGGCCACCGTGGTGGTGGGCGGCCTGGTGACGGCAACGGCACTGACCTTGCTGCTGTTGCCGGCCCTGTATTACCTGATCGAGGCGTATGTACAACAACGCCGGATCGATACCGAAGGAGAAACCCATGACACGTTTTAATCTGCTGCTGGCAGCCTGGCTGATCGCCCCCTGCGCCTTCGCCGCGCCCTTGAGCTTTGACACCTATCTATCCGCCGTGGAAACGCACAGCCTGGAGCTGCAAGCGCAGAACGAGAGCGTCGGCTCGGCCAAGGCCGGCATCGGCATCGCCGGCTTGCGCCCCGACCCCGAGTTCACGCTGGGCGCCACGCGAGAGACCGTGCACAGCGTCGAGCACCGTCCCGTCACGTGGAACCCGGCCATCAGCATGGCCATCGAGACGGGCGGCAAGCGCGCCGCGCGCATCAAGGCGGCGCACAG
This sequence comes from Janthinobacterium sp. 64, assembly GCF_002813325.1. Classification (NCBI taxonomy): domain Bacteria; kingdom Pseudomonadati; phylum Pseudomonadota; class Betaproteobacteria; order Burkholderiales; family Oxalobacteraceae; genus Janthinobacterium; species Janthinobacterium sp. 64. Next base: position 2,779,800 of record NZ_PHUG01000001.1, read on the forward strand.
CAACGTCACGCTGGCCGAGGAAACGGTGGCCGGCTTCAAAAGCGAACTGTACGCCACGGCGGCGGCGGCCTACACGGAAGCGTGCCGCACGCGCGACGTCGTGACGCGCAAGGAGCACACCATGGCGGCCCTGTCGACAGTGGTGGAAGCGAACGTGGTGCGGCGCAAGGCAGGCGACGTGGGCGGCATCGAGCTGCTGCAGTCGCGCGTGGAACGCGACCAGTTCCAGGCCGAACTGACGCAGGCGCGCAGCGAGGCGGACAGCGCCATGTTGAATTTGTCGCCGCCCTTGGGGCGCCAGCTCGATGCGCTGTTTCCCGACGCGCAGCTGGCCTGCGACTTCACCGCCTTTGCGGGCGGCGACACCGGCACCCTCGTGCCGCAGGCGATGCGCGAACGCAGCGATGTGCGCATCGCCCGCGCCACCTTGGACCATCTGCGCGATGGCGCGGCGCTGGTGCGCGCCAACCGCGCCGTCGACCCGACCGTCACCGTGGGCCTGGCCGCCGCGCGCGGCTACCATGACGGCATCGATACTGGCGGCAATCCCGTCGAAGGCGCGGCCCGCTCGCGTGCGCTGTCCATCTCGCTGGCCATCCCCATCCCCCTGTCGCGGCGCGACAAGGGCGACGTGGTGCAAGCCGAGGCCGGCGTGACGCAGGCGATGCTGGCCCTGCGCCAGGCCGAGTTGAAAGCGGAAACGGACGTGCGCGCGGCGCAGCTGCATCTGCGCACGGCGCAGGAGCGGCTGACGCGCTACCGCGACGGCGTGCTGCTCGATGCGCAAAAGGTCGTTGACGGCATCGGCCTGTCCTACGTCAAAGGCAGTGCCTCGCTGCTGGAATGGCTGGCCGCGCAGCGTTCGGCCGATGAGGCGTATCAGGGCTATGTGCAGGCGCGCGCCGATGTGGCCATCGCCAGCACACAGCTGCAACTGGCGATCGGCCAGCGGCCGCGCTTATAGCGGGAGGGGGAGAAGGGAGAACGAAGAGACGCCGGCGCGGCAATGCCGCACCGGTCATCAGGGACGGGCAATTACTGCGGCTGGGCGGGTGCGTCGCCTTCGGCGGCCGGATCAGCGTCAACGTCGGCGTCGTCCGCTTCCGGCTCATCGCCGTCGCTGCCATCGGCAGCCTTGGGATTGTTTTTCGCTTCCAGCTTGCGCCTGGCTTTTTCCTCGGCTTTCTTCTTCTTTTCCAGCTCTTTTTGCCGTTTTTCGTATTGGAAATTTGTCTTGGCCATTTACTACCTCTTTAGTTTTTAGATGTTACAGATAAGCACATAAGGCACATTATGACGTAATTGGACCAAACACCAAATGTTTAGCCTCGCGGATGATGCTGCGCATGCAGCAGTTTCAGCCGTTCGCGGGCCACATGCGTGTAAATCTGCGTGGTGGAGATATCGGAGTGCCCCAGTAACAATTGCACAACACGCAAGTCCGCGCCATGGTTCAGCAAATGCGTGGCGAACGCGTGGCGCAGCGTGTGCGGCGACAGCGGCGCCGTGATGCCGGCGCTCAGCGCATGCTTCTTGATGATGACCCAGAACATTTGCCGCGTCATGGCGCCGCCGCGCCGCGTGACGAACAGCGCATCGTCCATCTGCCCGTCGAGGATGATGCCGCGCGCTTCCTTCAGGTAGCGCTCTATCCACAGCCGCGCCTGTTCGCCAAACGGCACCAGCCGCGTCTTGCTGCCCTTGCCCGTGATGCGCAGCACGCCATCGTTGAGGCTCAGCTCGACGGATTTCAAGTCCACCAGTTCCGACACGCGCAAGCCGCTCGCATACATGAGTTCGAGCATGGTGCGCTCGCGCAGGCCCAGCGGCGTGCTCACGTCGGGCGCCGCCAGCAGCGCTTCCACCTGCGCTTCGCTCAGCGTGTGCACGAAGCGCGCGGGCTGCCTGGCCGAGACCATCTTCAGGCACGGATCAGCCGCGATATGCTTGTGCCGCAAGGCCCGCTGGTAAAAACGCTTGAGCACGGACAGGCGCCGGTTCGACGACGTGGCCTTGCTCTCGTCGTGGCGGGCGGCGAAATACGCTTCGATATCGGCCGCGGATACCTCGTACAGGCCCTCGCGCCCGGGCCGCGCCACTTCCAGCCAGCGCGCAAACAGGCGCATGTCGCGCCGGTAGGCGTCGAGCGAGTTTTTCGACAGGCCGTCTTCCAGCCACAGGCTGTCGCAGAATTCATCGATCAGGGTGGCGTTATCAGGCGCCAGCAAGCTGTTCATCATAGGTAAGCTGCCACGCCTTCATGCGCCAGCAGCCAGCGCTTCACGCCCAGGTGGAATCCCGTCGCATCGTCGTGATGGGCAAAGCCGCCCAGGCCGCCTGCGGCCGTGACCCGGTGGCAGGGGATCACCACGGGAAACCAGTTGGCGCCGCAAGCCTGGCCCACGGCGCGCGGCGCCGAGCCGATCAGGCGCGCCACGTCGCCATAGGTGCGCACCTGGCCGCGCGCAATGCCGCTGATCGCCGCCCATACGCGTTGCTGGTAGGCGCTGCCCAATTCGGCCAGCGGCAGGTCGAAGACATAATCGGGGTCAAGGAAATACCGGGCCAGTTGCTGGCAGGCCCGTTCGGAGACGGCATCCTGCGCGTCTTTTTCGGCGAAGTGCGGTGGCAGGTAGACCAGTTCGCGCAACTGGCCGTCCTGCGCGCGCACGCCCATGGCGCCGAACGGCGCGGCCACGATGGCGCTGAACAGTTCACTGCCCTGTTGTTTTTTCATCTGCTGATCATTGTTCAAGTGTGGCAAATATGCAACCTGCCGGCGCGGGAAACGGCGCCACGGGAATTATGCACCGTCTTTGGGCATGCCGGCGGACGTTTCCCATGCACGAAAAAAAAGCGCACCAGCCGGTGCGCTTCAAATATTGCTTCACGTTCCCGGTCGTTTGGGTCCGCCGGTGCCGACTTGTGGCGGCAAACAGCGATGACTCAACAACTTCTGTGAAACGTGTGTCTCCTCAATATATCCCCGGTATCAATACCGTTTTTATAGACTACTCCCCCACCAACCTTGTTACCAATTCTGTCTTTCAGCCTTGCTACCGGAGCGTATAAGCAACTACGTTTTTCCCCTTAAGGCTGCCCATCATAGCGCATTTATTCGGCCGGATCGACTTTTTTTGCACCATGACGGGGACAACTGTTTTAGTTGTAAATTAAATTTGGCAGCCACAGCGAAATTTGTGGTACGTAGGTAATCAAGCCCAGGAAGGCCAGCATCGTCAGCAGCCACGGCATCACGGCCACGGTCAGCTCCGAAATGCCCATCTTGGTGATGCCGGACGCCACGTACAGGTTCAGGCCCACAGGCGGATGGCACATGCCCACTTCCATGTTGACCACGATCAGGATGCCGAAGTGCACAGGATCGATGCCCAGCTTCATGGCGACGGGGAACAGAATCGGCGCCATGATCAGCACGATCGACGACGGTTCCATGACGTTACCCGCCACCAACAGCAGCACGTTGACCACCAGCAAGAAGCTGATCACACCCAGGCCCTTGCCCGTGATCCACTCGGCCATCGCTTGCGGAATGTTTTCGCTGGTCATCAGGAACGAAAACAGCACGGCGTTGGTGATGATGTACAACAACATCGCCGACATGGCGGCCGAATCGAGCAAGACCTTGCCCACTTGCTTGATCTTCAAGTCCTTGTAGACGAAGACGGCGATGATGAAGGCGTACACGGCAGCCATGGCGGCCGCTTCCGTGGGTGTAAACGCGCCCGAATAGATGCCGCCCATGACGATGACGATCAAGAGCAAGCCCCAGGCGCTCTTCTTGAACGTGACGAAGCGCTCGCCCCAGCTGGCTTTTTTCATGCGCGGGTAGTTGTGCTTGCGCGCCAAAAACCACGTCGTCAGGCCCAGCAGCATGGCCAGCATCATGCCGGGAATCACGCCCGCCATGAACAATTTACCAACGGACGTGTTCGTGCTGACGGAATACATCACCATCACGATCGATGGCGGGATCAAAATGCCCAGCGCGCCCGAGGTGGTGATGACGCCGGCGCCGAAACCGCGCGGATAGCCCTGCTTGACCATGGCTGGCAGGATGATGGAGCCGATGGCCACCACGGTGGCGGGGCTGGAGCCGGAAACGGCCGCAAACAGCGCGCACGCCATCACGCCAGCCAGCGCCAGGCCGCCATGCCAGTGGCCGACCATGGAGCTGGCGAAGTTGATCATGCGCCGCGCCACCCCGCCATGCGTGAGGAAGTTGCCGGCCAAAATGAAGAAGGGGATGGCCATGATCTCGAACTTCTCGATGCCCGTGAAAATCTTCAGGGCTACCGATTCGATGGGCACGCTGGTCATGGTGAACAGGAACGTCAGCACCGTCAGGCCCAGCGAAATGGAAATCGGCATGCCGGTCAACATCAGCGCCAGCAGCAATACAAAAATAATCAGCGCGTTCATGCCTTGGCTCCTTTTTCTTCCGCCGTCAGTTCATCTTCCAGGCCCTCGACGTGCGAGTGGTCGTGTTTCGGCAAGGCGCCCGTCTTGATGAAATGCACCATCACCTGCAGGAAGCGGAAGCACATCAGGTAGGAACCGAGCGGCACGGCCAGGTAGACCAGCCACATCGGCACTTCCATGTCGGCCGAGGTCTGGTCCGTGTGGCCGATCGACCACACGAAGCTGGCGCCCAAGGTCCCCACGATGCCCGTAAACAGGGCGCCGGCACCAAGGCCGAAGACGATGAAACGGTCGCGCCAACGCGGGTTCATGCGGTTGATCAGCACGTCGACGCCCACGTGGATGCCCGTGCGCACGCCATACGCGGCGCCGAACTTGGCCATCCAGACGAACATGTAGATACACAGTTCCTGGGCCCAGCTGGTATTGATTTGAATCAGGAAGTCTTGCAGGCCGGGGATGGGCAAGCCTGCCAGGTAGCGGTGCACGACCGCGACGAAAATGATGAAGGTGGCCGCGCCCATCAGGGACGCGATCAGCCACTCTTCCAGGTGATCCAGAAATTTCATGGTGGACTTTCAAAGAATGCGGGTACACAGACTCCCGCGCAGGACGCGCAGGAGTCATTCGAGCCAGTGGCAGGGATGCCCTGCCTGGCGCGCCAGGCGGCGCGCTACGGCATGCTGCTTACTTCGCGCTTTCCTTGTTGATGGCCGAGATCAGGTCCTTGCCGATGCGCCCTTCCATGGCCTTCTGCACGGGCGCCAGCGCGCGGCGCCATTCGGCCTGTTCCTGCACCGTCAGCGTGTAGATCTGCGTCTTGCCCGCTTTCTTGATGGCGTCGAGGGCCTGGTCGTTGTCGCGCTGGGCGATGGCTTTTTCAAACGTGGTCGCCTCGCGCATGGCTTTTTCCAGCTGGCCGCGTATATCGGGCGGCAAGCCATCCCAGAATTTCTTGTTGACGATGACGGCATAGCCCAGGTAGCCGTGGTTCGACACGGTTACGTGCTTTTGCACTTCATGCATCTTTTGCGTGTACATATTCGATGGCGGATTTTCCGTGCCGTCGACCACGCCCGTCTGCAGCGCCTGATACACTTCCGAGAAGGCCAGCACTTGCGGATTGGCGCCCAGCGCGCGCATTTGCGCGTCGAGTACCTTGGACGACTGGATGCGCATTTTCAGGCCCTTGAAGTCGGCCGGGTTGTGCAGCGGCTTGTTGGCCGACATCACCTTGAAGCCGTTGTCCCAGTAGGCCAGGCCCGTGATACCCTTGGGTTCCAGCTTTTTCAGCAGACTCTTGCCGATTTCGCCTTCGGTGACGTTGTACAGCGCCGTCTTGGTGGGGAAAATGTAGGGCAGGTCGAACGCTTCGAATTCTTTCACGCCCAGCGGGCCGAACTTGGCCAGCGACGGCGCCAGCATCTGCACGGCGCCCAGCTGCAGCGCTTCGAGTTCTTCCTTGTCCTTGTACAGCTGGCTGTTCGGGTACAGTTCGACCTTGACCTTGCCGTTCGTGGCTTTCTCGGCCAGCTGCTTGAAGCGTTCGGCGGCCTGGCCTTTCGGCGTGTCGGTGGCCACGACGTGGCTGAACTTGATGACGATCGGGGCTTGCGCGTAAGCGTGGACGCCGGCGGTGGCGCCGATGGCCGCGCACAGCGCGACGAACATGGTTTTCATCTGCATTATTGTCTCCTGAGTGGTTTTTGAAAAACTTTATTATTTGTCTACTTGAATATTGTGCCAAAGAAACTGCCGCCGCTATTGTGGTTAACCACAATAGCCAGCTCCCGACAAGCCGCTACCCTGCCAGCCATGCCGACTCCCCCCACCCTTGCGCGCCGCTTCAAGCTATCGAGCCCGATGCGCTGGCTGCTGCCCGTCATCCTGCTGCTGCTGTTCCTCTCCATCCTGTTCTGGCTGCCGTGGCAGGCGCGCCAGATGGAAAGCAACGAACGCCAGGAGCAGCTGATCGCCGATACGCTATGGGTAGAGCAGACCATCCGCTTCCAGCTGGCGCGCAACGAGGAAAGCCTGTTCAACCTGGGCGTGGACATCGCCAGCGGCTCCCTATCGGCGGAAAAAGTGCACGAACGGCTGCAGCAGATGTTGCGCAATGGCCGCGAATTGCAGCGCGTGCTGTGGCTCGACACCAACGGCAAGGTGCTGGCCACCAGCGACAACAGCTTGCCGCACGCGCTGTCATTTGCGCCCGCCTCGCTGACGGCGGCCGACAATGCGCGCCGTCTGCACCGGGGCCAATACGCCCAGCCTTCGCAGCAGACGGGTTTTCCCGACGTGCCGCCGGGTGCCATGCTGATGGATTACCACCAGCCCCTGTTCGACGGCCAGCGCTATGTCGGCAGCCTGGTGGCCACCTACCAGATCAGCAGCCTGCTCGATGAAATGGTGCCGTGGTGGTTCGCCCAGGATAACCAGATTTCGCTGATCGACCGCGACGACAAGGTGCTGGCGCGGCGCGCCGCCGCCGGTCCCGGCCACGGCGTGTACACGCACAAGCGCGCGCTCGACGTGCCCGGCGCCAGCATCACCCTGTTTACCGACAGCGTGAAAAGCCAGCCGAAATTGCTGCCCAATCTGCTGGTCGGCTCCGTCATCGCCCTGTCGCTGGGCTTGCTGTGGAGCTTGCTGGCCCTGTGGCGGCATATTTCGCGCCGCCTGGTGGCCGAAGGCGCGCTGCGCCAGCAGATGCTGTTTCGCACGGCGATGGAAAACTCGCTGGTGACGGGCATGCGCGCGCGCGACCTGGAAGGCAGAGTCACCTACGTCAATCCCGCGTTTTGCCAGATCGTCGGCTATCCGCCCGAGGAAATCCTGGGCCGCTTGCCGCCCATGCCCTACTGGGTGCCCGAGGCGCTGGAAGAATACCAGCAGCGCTTCGTCAAGGCCCTGGCCGGCAATCCCACGCCGCAGTTCGAAACCTATTTCCAGCGCCCCGACGGCACGCGCGTGGCCGTGCTGATCTTCGAGGCGCCCTTGGTGGACAAGAACGGCCAGCAGACGGGCTGGATGGGTTCCGTGCTCGATATCTCGGACCGCAAGCGGGTCGAGGAACTGAATCGCCAGCAGCAGGAAAAGCTGCAAACGAGCTCGCGCCTGGCCACCATGGGCGAGCTGGCCTCGATGCTCGCGCACGAATTGAATCAGCCGCTGGCGGCCATTTCCAGCTACACGACGGGCGCCCTGAATTTGATCCGCCGCGCCATCGACCACGACGCCCCCGTCGATCCGGGTACCTTGAAGCCGGCGCTGGAACAGGCCAGCGCGCAGGCGCAGCGGGCCGGCCAGATCATCCGCAGCGTGCACGATTTCGTGCGCAAGAGCGAGCCGCAGCGCCAGGATATCGCCATCCGCACGCTGATCGACGGCATCCGCGCGCTGATCGACCTGCAGGCGCGCAAATACTATGTCACCATCCAGGAAGAGCTGCCGCCGGACCTGCCGCTGCTGCGCGCCGATCCCGTGATGATCGAGCAAGTGCTGCTGAACCTGACGCGCAACGCCATCGAGGCCATGCAGGACGCGGCGCCGGGACGGCGTATCATGCGCCTGCGGGCCAGCCACGACGCGCAGCAAGGCATGGTGACGGTCGACGTGATCGACCATGGCCATGGCATTCCCCAGGACGTGGCCGAGCGGCTGTTTTCGCCGTTTTTCTCGACCAAGTCCGAAGGCATGGGAATGGGCCTGAACATCTGCCGCACCGCCATCGAATTTCACGGCGGCGCGCTGACCTTCGGCGCCAACCCCGCCGGCGGTACCATCTTTACCTTCAGCGTGCCGGCCGCGCCAAGCGCGCCGCACTAACGAATAACTAATAACGCATAACGACAAGCCGGAGACCCCATGCTACACATCATCGACGACGAAGAGGTCGTACGCGACTCGCTGTCCTGGCTGGCCGCCTCGCGCAGCATCGAGGCGCGCAGCTACGCCAGCGCCCAGCAATTTCTCGATAGCCTCGATGGCAGCTTCGACGCCGCCGGCGACTGCGTGCTGCTCGACGTGCGCATGCCCGACATGAACGGCATCGCCATGTTCGACCAGCTGGTCAAGCGCGACCTGACGGCGCGCCTGCCCGTGATTTTCCTCACCGGCCACGGCGACGTGCCGATGGCCGTCGACAGTCTGAAACGGGGCGCCTTCGACTTCTTTGAAAAGCCGTTCAACGACAACGACCTGATGGACCGCGTGCAGCAAGGCCTGGCCAACTCGCGCCAGGCGGGCGAACTGGCCGCCGTGCACGCGCGCCTGGCCACCCTGTCGACGCGCGAGCGCGAAGTGCTGGACCTGATTTTGGCGGGCAAGATGAACAAGGTGGTGGCCGACAAGCTGGGCATCAGCATGCGCACCGTGGAAGTCCACCGCGCGCATATCTTCGACAAGATGCAGGTCAAGACGGCGGTGGAGCTGGCGGGGTTGTTGAAGTAAAAAGCGTCCTGTACGCTTAACGCGTCAGCATGATAGTCGAGACCTTGCTGTCGGCCACGGTGACTTCCATCGGGATCGTACCGCCTTGCTTGCTTTCGACCGAGGGGAATGTGCCGGGATAGTACGCCAACCAGCTCACGTTGGTGGTGACGTAATAGGTGCCATCGGGGACTTCCGTGAATTCGAACCGGCCTTCGCTGTCGGTCATGGCCGTACGGTCATAGTCACAGAACTTCAGACTGACGGTGCTGACTACCTGGCATTTATACAGCGACGCCGGCAACATCGCCAGCTTGCGCGCATATTCCGTCTTCGGACGCAAGGTGACCGTGTCGCCACCAGCTTCCTTGAATTCGCCGCCTTTGGTCTTCATGAAGGCCTGTCCCTTGACGCCGCCACTGCCGGTTTTACTCAAGGCATCATATTCCGCCTGCTGGAATTCCGGCATGACAACAAGCGAACGCGGCGTCGAGCATCCCATCAACAACACGGCCAGCACGCTCAAAGACAGTAATTTCAACATTTTCCCCTTGGATATTATTTCTATAGAAAAATAATTATATGCAATAGGAAAGTTAAAAACCAGACAATCATCGCATGCGCGAAGCGGGCCTCCGGCTGGCGCGGCACATCAGGCGCAGGTCGGCTTAGCGCGCAGCGCGTAAGCCGACACCACCACCATCACTCGTCGTGGTGTTCATGATGCTCGGCCGCCCCATGCTTCCAGTAACTGGCCACATGCAGATGCTGCTTCGGCACCCCGGCATCGATAAAATGCCCGCGCAAGCCCTGCACCTGCGCATGCTCGCACGCCACCCACACGTAGCCGTCGCCGTCTGACGGCAGCGTGACCTGACGCAGCGCTTCCAGCAGCAGCGGCCCCTTGCGGCCATTGCGCGCCACCCAGCACAGGTCCAGCTGCGCCGCGCACTCGAGCGCGACCCGTTCGCCGTCGTCGACGACCTCGATCACGGCAATGGCGCGCGCCGTGGCCGGCAGCTGCTCCAGGCGGCGGGCGATGGCCGGCAAGGCCGTCTGGTCGCCCACCAGCACATACCAGTCGAAGTCGAGCGGCACCAGCATGGAGCCGCGCGGTCCGCCCACGCCCAGGGTCTGGCCAGGCGCGGCTTGCGCCGCCCAGCTGGCCGCGGGGCCGTCGCCATGCAGCACGAAGTCGATGTCCAGCTCGCGCCGCGCGGCGTCGTAGCGGCGCGGCGTGTAGTTGCGGGCGATGGGGCGCGCGCCTTCCCCATACTGGATGGGATTCGGTCCATTGCCCAGCACGGGGAACACGGGGGTAGTCTGCCCCGGGGCGGGGAAGAACAGTTTCACGTGGTCGTCGTGCGCCGGCGAGACAAAGCCGTCCAGGTCGTCGCCCGCCAGCGTGATGCGGCGCATGTGCGGCGTGATCTGCTCGGTGCGCACGACGGTGAGCACGCGCAGTGTCAAGTCATGCCGCACGCGCTCGATGGCGTGCGGACGTGGTGCTGTAGTTGATGCAGTAGTCATTGCATATCCTTGTAAAGTGGGCTCAGTGGCCGTCGACGATGGCGTTCGCCGCCTGTTCCAGCACGGCGGAGACGCGCTCGGCTTCGGCGTCGCTCCAGCTGCTCTTGTTCAGCAACAGCGCATGCTTGAGCGTGTGCATGGCCTGGTGCACGCGCTCGGGCAAGGCGTTGCGCGCCTGGACGCGGGCGAACATGTCGAGGCGGGCCAGGATGCCATCCACCTGGGCGCGGTTCTCGTCCAGATACGCGCGGCCCAGGTCCGTGATCGTGTAGAGCTTCTTGCCGCTGGCGCTTTCGGACGACGTCACATGGTCCTGCTCTTCCAGCAAGGTCAGGGTCGGATACACGGCGCCCGGGCTGGGGGCGTAGGCGCCGCCGCAACGCTCTTCGATGGCCTTGATGATTTCATAGCCGTGGCGGGGGCTGATTTCGATCAGCGCCAGCACGATCAGCGGCAAGTCGCCGCGGCCGAAGACGCGCTCGGCCCGTTCGCCTCGTCCGCCGCGCCCGCCAGGACCACCGCCCATGCCGCCCATGCCGTCGCCGCGCTCGTCGAAGCCGCGCGGGCCGCGGCCGTGCATGAAGTAGTCACCGCGGTGCTCATGGCGGTGGTCGTGCTGGCCGCAATGGCCGTGATGATGGTGATGGCCATGCTGGCCGTGTTCTGTGTAATGTGAGTTTCTCATGTTTTCTCTTTAAAGATATATCGTTAGTAGGTATCGCCATTTTATAACGATATATCGATAAGTCAAGGAGAAATTTGTTATGCTCTTCTTTTCACCATCCACACGCCGATGCCATGCCTGACAAATCCGCCCTTGAGAAAATGTATGTGAAAAATGCCAGTACCCTGGCCGTGCTCAATGACGGCGGCGAACATGGAGAATTGCTGGCGCAGTTGCCGGCGGAGCGGCGGGTGCGGGAAGGTGAAAATGCCGACTGGATCCTGCTGTACGCACGCAGCCGCGCGGAACTGGAGCGGTTCCTGCCGGTGGCGCAAGCGCGCCTGGCGCCCGGCGGCGCCGTCTGGGTGGCGTACCGCAAGGGCGGCGCGAAGGCCGGCAGCGACATCCACCGCGACGATATCCGCAATTTTGCGCAAACAATAGGGCTCGACAGCGTGGCGATGGTCGCCATCGACGCCGCCTGGTCGGCGCTGCGCCTGAAGCAGGTGTAGCCGAAGTCTAGGTCACGCCGTGCAGCGCCAGCGCCCATTCGACGTGCTCGCGCACGATGGCCGACGGGTGCTCGCGGCGCGACAGCAGGGCCGCCACGATGTCGGCCTGGCCCTTCGCCTTGGCGGCCGCATTGCCCATGCCGACGGCCAGGTTGCGCAGCCAGCGTTCGTGGCCGATGCGGCGAATCGCGCTGCCTTCCATGCGACGGTTGAATTCCTCTTCCGTCCAGGCGAACAGTTCCACCATGCCGGCGCTGCCCAGGCTGTGGCGCTCGTCGAAGTCGGGCACGACGGCGCGCTGGGCGAACTTGTTCCACGGGCAGACGGTCTGGCAATCGTCGCAGCCGTACACCTTGTTGCCGATCAAAGGACGCATCTCGACGGGAATGGCGCCCTTCAATTCGATGGTCAGGTAAGAGATGCAGCGGCGCGCGTCAAGCTGGTACGGCCCCAGGATGGCTTGCGTCGGGCACACCGTGATGCACGCCGAGCACTGGCCGCAGCGCGGCGTTTCCGGCGGGTCGATGGGCAACGGCACGTCGATGAGGATCTCGCCGAGGAAAAAGAAGGAGCCGCCCTGGCGGTTGATCAGCAAGGTGTGCTTGCCGCGCCAGCCCAGGCCCCCCTTTTGCGCCAGCGCCACTTCCATCACGGGCGCCGAATCGCTGAAGACGCGGTAGCCGAAGTCGCCGATCTCGCCGCGGATAAGCTCGGCCAGCTGCTGCAGGCGCGAACGCATCACCTTGTGATAGTCGCGGCCGCGCGCATACACGGAAATGACGGCCGCCGACGGATCGGCGTCGCGCGCCGCCTCGTGCGCACGCCAGTCGGGACCCAGCGCCGGCGGCAGATAATTCATGCGTGCGCTGATGGCGCGCACCGTGCCCGGCACCAGTTCGGCCGGGCGCGCGCGCTTCATGCCGTGGCTGGCCATGTACTCCATTTCGCCGTGATACCCTGCGTCGAGCCAGGCTTGCAAGGGCGCTTCCATGTGCGACAGGTCGACGTCGGCGATGCGCACCTCGGCAAAACCCAGCTCGCGCCCCCATTCTTTGATGGTGCGCGCCAGGACGGCGAGATCGGTGATGGTGGCGGACATAGGGGACTTTACGGAAAACGGCAGGCGCGCGGGCGGTTACAATGACAGCAGCCTCCATTTTATGCGATACCGAAGATCATGACCGAACACTTCAAAGCCCACCTCCACGATGAAGCCGGCACCGCCGCGCTGGGCGCCGCGCTGGCGCGCGCGCTGGCGCCGGGCCTGGCGATCTACCTGCACGGCGACCTCGGTGCCGGCAAGACGGCCCTCACGCGCGCCCTGTTGCACGCGGCCGGCCATGCGGGCCACGTGAAAAGCCCCACCTACACCTTGTCCGAACCGTACACGGTGCAGCTCGATGGCCAGAGCGTCAACGTGATCCACTTCGACCTGTACCGCATGGGCAGCGCCGAGGAATTTCTCGACGCGGGCTTTCGCGAAGACTTCGATGGCCGCAACATCTGCATCGTCGAATGGCCGGAGAAAGCCGAACCGGTGCTGCCGCCGGCCGACCTGAATATTTATTTGAACGTTGCGGGTACAGGACGTGATGTAGAATTGCAAGCGTCTTCTGAATTGGGTCTGTCATGCCTTCACCGTCTCAAATTCGCCCCGAACCTTTGATCTCCTCGCCCATCACCCGGCGCACGGTACTCAAGGCCGGCGGCACCCTGCTGTTGTCCGTGTTCGCGCCCATGTCGGCGATGGCGGCGCAAATTCTCGCCGTGCGCGTCTGGCCGGCCGAGGACTACACGCGCGTCACCCTGGAAAACGACAGCATCCTGAAGGCGACCCACTTCATCGTCAAGGACCCGGAACGGCTGGTGGTCGACATCGAAGGACTGGAGCTCAATCCCACCTTGAAGGGCCTGGTGGCGAAGATCCAGTCGAACGACCCGTACATCAAGCAGGTGCGCGTGGGCCAGAACCGGCCCAACGTGGTGCGCCTGGTGTTCGACCTGAAAGAGGAAGTCACGCCGCAGCTGTTTACCCTGCCGCCGGCCGGCTCCTACAACCACCGTTTGATCTTCGACCTGTATCCCGTGCGCGAGCCGGACCTGATCGCGCAGATGATCGAAAAGGGCGACTGGTCGAGCGACCCGGCCAAGCCACCGATGGCCGGCACGCATACGCCGCCGCCCGCGCTGCCCCTGCCCGACAGCGGCAAGCCACCCGTGGCCGTCGCGCCGCCGGTAGCGTCCATCGTGCCGCCCGTGCCCGACCTCCGCCCGGAACAGCGCCCCGAAGCACGCCCGCTGCCGGGCCAGAAAGTGGTGCGCATGATTACCATTGCGCTCGATCCCGGCCACGGCGGCGAAGACCCGGGCGCCATGGGCAGCCGGGGCAGCCGCGAAAAAGACGTGGTGCTGGCCATCGCCAAGCGCCTCAAGACCAAGCTGGAACTGCAGCCCAACATGCGCGTCATGCTCACGCGCGACGCCGATTTCTTCGTCCCGCTGGGCATGCGCGTGGAAAAGGCACGCAAGGTGCAGGCCGACCTGTTCGTCTCGATCCACGCCGACGCGTTCATCCAGCCGACGGCGCGCGGCTCGTCCGTCTTTGTGCTGTCCGAAAAGGGCGCCACTTCGACGGCCGCGCGCTGGCTGGCCAACAAGGAAAACCAGGCCGACCTGATCGGCGGCGTGAACGTGAAAAACCACGACAAGCAGCTGGCCAGCGTGCTGCTCGACCTGTCGACGACGGCGCAGATCAATGACAGCATGAAGCTGGGCAAGGCCGTGCTGCGCGAAATCGGCGGCATCAACCGCCTGCACAAGGGTTCCGTCGAACAGGCCGGCTTCGCCGTGCTGAAAGCCCCGGACATCCCTTCCATCCTGATCGAGACGGCCTTCATTTCGAATCCGGAAGAGGAAGCCAAGCTGACCGACAATGGCTACCAGGACCAGATGGCCGACGCCATCGTCACGGGCATCAAGAATTACTTTGCGAAGAATCCGCCGCTGGCGAAAAGCCGTCTGACCTGACATGAAAGCCTAGCATGAGCGAGAGTATCTTTGGCCAGCTGCCGGCCGTGACCATCCGCGCCGCCGACGGCGCGCAAGCGACCGTCACCCTGTACGGCGGCCACCTGGTGTCATGGCGGACCAGCGATGGCCACGAACGCCTGTTCTGCAGCCGCGATTCCGCCCTCGACGGCAGCCGCGCCATCCGTGGCGGCGTGCCCGTGATCTTCCCCCAGTTCGGCGCGCGCGGCACGGGCATGCGCCACGGCTTTGCGCGCGTGGCGACGTGGCAGCTGGAATCGACGGGCGAGGCCGATGGCGCCGCATGGGCGCAATTTGTCCTGACCCAGGCTGACCTGCCGGACGCGATCGCCGCCAGCTGGCCGTGGGCCTTCGCCCTGCGCCTGCGCGTGGCGGTGCAAGGCCAGTCGCTGGAACTGCAACTGTCCGTGCACAACACGGGCGAGCAGGCGTTCCCGTTCTCGGCCGCCCTGCATACGTATTTTGCGATTGATGATCTGAGCGAGGCGCGCGTCAAAGGCTTGCAGCGCGTGCGCTATTCGGACGAAACGCCGCAGGACGCCCTGCAAACGGAAGAGGCATTGCAATTCGCGGGCAAGCTCGACCGCATCTACTACCAGCTGCCGGGCGCCTTGACCCTGCAATCTGGCAGCCACACCCTGCGCCTGGAGCAGCAGGGCTTTACGGATGCCGTCGTGTGGAACCCGGGCGCGCAAGACGCGGCCGCCCTGCCCGACCTGGCCGACGACGAATACCAGCGCTTCATCTGCATCGAGCCGGCCCTGATCCAGCCCGACCTGCTGGCTGCCGGCGCCGAATGGACCGGCCGCCAGCGCCTTGAATTTATTTAATTCGATTCTTTGATGATGCGTCCGCTGGCCGGCTGAATCGGACGCGCATTTAGCGGATACAAGCGGCTGAACAGTGCCATCTGCGCCGGCGACGCCTGCACCGGCTGCTTCATCACCAGCCACAGCACGCCTTCGCTGCACGGCGGCGAAGTCAGCGACCCCATATACGTGTAGTAATCGCGCCGCGCCGGCAGCATCTCGGCCGGATCGAGCAGGATGGTCGGCTGCATGGTCTCGAATTTTTCCAGCGGCAGGTTATTCCACACCGTCTGGATGGTCGCTTGCGGCGCACCGCGTTCCAGCAGCAGCGCCAGCACGGCCAGCCGGCCTTCCGCATCGCGGTGCACCAGGTGCACCACCATCTCAAACGCCTTGCCATTGATGCGCTCTTCGGACGGGCGGTGGAAATGGAATTGCTGCAACTCGAACATGCGGTTCTGCACCGTGATGTAATTGCCGCCGCTCACGCCCACCTGCACCGTGTGGCCATTGTCGACCACACTGAACGACGACGGGCGGTAGTCAAAGCTGATCTGTTCGAGTTCCACCTTCATGCCGTCGCGGATATCGATCGGCGACTGGCGGCTGCCATTGCCGCACTTGGCCCAGTCGACATTGATCTTGCTCCAGTTGGCAGGTCCGCTTTCCCCCTCGTACGACCAGTGCGTGCCGCGCGCCACGGGAGGTGGCGGCGGCGGCGCCGCTTTCACCACGGCGGCGCGCCTGGCGCGGGCGGCGGCGCGGGCCGCCTGGGTGGCGCGCATTTCCGCCAGGCGCGCGGCGATCCGTTCGGACAGGTCGACTTCGGCCGCTTCTTCCTTCTCGCGCGCCGTGGGCGCGACGACGACGGGCGCCTTGACCTCCTTCTTGCCCTCCTTGCCCTTCACCGATTCGGTCAGGGTTTTCATGGCGGCCGCGCGCGCCGACGCCGACATCGGCGCGGATGCACTGGCGCTCGCCGCAGCGGGGGCATCTTTGGCGCTTGCCATGGCCGCCATCGCGGCAAGGCTGCAAGCTAACAGGGCGCTCAAATGTCGCATGGAAATCCAGAAAGTAAGAATACCCTCTGGTTTACGGCTGGTAAGCAACAAAACTTGAATCAGCGGGGGAGTAAAACAGAAACGAGGCAGAGAAAAACGGGATCCGGGGCCGGCTGCGGACTGTGCCGCAGCGCGCTTGCCCCGTATCCATGCGGCCTTACGCCGACTTGCCGACCATGCGCTTGTAGAGTTTCCACATGCCGCCCAGTACCACCGGCACCACGGCGGCGCCGACACCGATCAGCACGATCAAGGTCAGGTGGTCGCGGATCCACGGAATATTGCCGAAGAAGTAGCCCGCCGTCACCAGACCGACCACCCATAACAGGGCGCCCGTCACGTTGTACATCTGGAAGCGCGCATGCGTCATGTCGGAAATGCCGGCCACGAACGGGGCGAAGGTGCGCACCACCGGCACGAAACGGGCCAGGATGATGGTCTTGCCGCCGTGCTTTTCAAAGAATTCATGCGTGCGGCGCATGGCATCCTTGTTGATCCAGCGGTAATCGTGGGTAAACACCCTTTGCCCGATGGCCTCGCCTATCCAGTAATTGAGCGTGTTGCCCGTAACGGCGGCCGTCACCAGCAAGGCAATCAGCAAGCCCAGGTGCATCTGTCCCGTCGCGCAAAACGCGCCGGCGATAAACAGCAAGGTATCCCCAGGGAAGAAGAACAGCACCACGAGGCCTGTTTCGCAAAAAATAATGGCAAACAGCACTGCATACACGAGGGTACCGTACTGCTCGATCAAGAGACCCAGCGTCTTGTCGACATGCACGATCATGTCGAGGAATTGCACAAAATCCATATATTTTTCCCTAAAGGTAGCGGCGGAATCATACACCACCGGGCCGGCGCAACGGCAGTCCCCGGCCCGATATTTCAGGATTAATTATGTGCCGCCCTTGCGCGTGTGGCAATTTAAGTGAAGGTTAAGGAAACGCCGCCTCGGCAGGCCACGATCAGTATTGCTATCTGCCATGTTTTTCCAACGAAATATTGCCATTCCGGTATACACTTTCTGACCGGTGCAATCCGCGCCGACCAGGAGAAAACATGTATCGACACCCATTGAGCGGCCTGACCATGGCCACCGTACTGGGCCTTGCACAGCTGGCTGCCCACGCGGCGCCCGTCCAGATCAAGGCGCCCGCCGAACTGCCCGCCAGGGCGACCCTGGCCGACGTGATCAAGGCTTCGCAGCCGTCCGACTGGCGCCCGCTGGACCCGGACAACACCCTGTACCTGGACATTCCCGCCGGCCGCGTGGTGATCGAACTGGCGCCCGACTTCGCACCGAAGCACGTGGCCAACATCAAGGCCCTGGTCGCCGAACAGTATTACGACGGCCTGGCCATCACGCGCGCGCAGGACAACTGGGTGGCGCAGTGGGGCGATCCGAACGAGAAACATCCCAAGCCGATCCAGCATGCGCAGCGCACCCTGCCCGGCGAATTCACGGTGCCCCTGAAAAACGTCAAGAGCTTCACGCGCCTGCCGGACCTTGACGGCTATGCGCCGCAAGTGGGCCATTCGAACGGTTTCCCGTCGGCGCGCGATCCGAAAACGGGCACGGCCTGGCTCACGCATTGCTATGCCACCGTGGGCGTGGGCCGCGACAGCGCCAGTGACAGCGGCGGCGGCACGGAGCTGTACGCCGTCATCGGCCAGTCGCCGCGCCACCTGGACCGCGACATCACGGTCGTCGGCAGGGTCGTCTCCGGCATGCCATTGCTGTCGACCCTGCCGCGCGGCACGGCGCCCATGGGCTTTTATGACAGCCCCGAGAAAAACGTGCCGATCAAGGCCGTCCGCCTGGCCGCCAGCGTACCCCCCGAGCAGCGCGCGAACCTGGAAGTGATGCGCACCGACAGCGCCGCCTACCAGGCCGTGCTGGAAGCCCAGCGCCACCGCGGCGGCCCGTGGAGCAAGGTCACGGCCGGCCACGTCGACCTGTGCAATGCGCCGATACCGGTGCGGGAGGTGGGGAAGTAGGCCAACTTTTAGCCCAAGAACAAGGGCTGGGGTCAGACCCGACGGGTCTGACCCCGGTATAATGACCGCATGAACGCTCCCATTACGCCCCACCGCCCGATCCAGGCCTTGCCTGACCAGTTGATTTCGCAAATCGCCGCTGGCGAGGTGGTCGAGCGGCCGTCGGCTGTCGTCAAGGAACTGCTGGAAAACGCGCTCGACTCGGGCGCCACGCAGATCACGGTGCGCCTGGAAGAAGGGGGCGTGAAACGCATCGCGATTACCGACAACGGGCGCGGCATCGACAAGGATCAGCTACCGCTGGCCCTGGCGCGCCACGCCACCTCGAAGATCGCCTCGCTGCACGACCTGGAAAACGTGGGCACGCTGGGTTTTCGCGGCGAGGCGCTGGCCTCGATCGCCTCGGTGGCCGCCGTCACCGTGACGTCGCGCACAGCCGATGCTGCCCATGCGTGGGAAATCGTCGGCTCGCACAATGGCAGCGTCTCGCCATCGTCGGGCGCGCACGGCACCACGGTCGACGTGCAAGACCTGTATTTCAACACGCCCGCGCGGCGCAAATTCCTCAAATCCGAGCAGACGGAATACGGCCACTGTGCCGAAGTCGTGCGCCGCATCGCCCTGGCGCGCCCCGACGTGTCGTTCTCGCTGTCGCACAACGGGCGCACCATCGACCAGTGGAATATCAGCGAACTGGCCAAGCGCAGCGCCCACATCCTGGGCAATGACTTCGCCGAAGCGCGCCTGGCGCTGGACGAATCGGCCGGCAGCCTGCGCATCCACGGCTTTGCCGGCTTGCCGACGGCATCGAAGGCGCGCGCCGATGGCCAGTTCTTTTATGTGAACGGGCGCTTCGTGCGCGACAAGCTGCTGGTGCACGCCGTGCGCATGGCCTACCAGGACGTGCTGCACGGCGACCGTTTCCCCTCGTACGTGCTGGCGCTCGACCTCGACCCGGCCCTGGTCGACGTCAACGTGCACCCGTCGAAGATCGAAGTGCGCTTCCGCGACAGCCGCTCCGTGCATCAGTTCGTTTTCCACGCGGTGCAGCGCGCGCTGGCGCAGACGTCGGCCACGGCGTTTGGCAGCGTGCCGGCGCCCCTGCCGGCCGCCTCCAGCCTGGGCGGCGATACGGCGGGCGCGGGTTTGGGGGGCCCCGGCATCTGGCGCCGCGAACAGACGCAAACGTCGTTCGGCGCGCAATTTACGAATACCTTTGCGCCAGCGGCACCCGGCGCGGCGCGTCCCTTCTTTGCCGACGCGCCAGGTGTGGGGCAAGATACGGCGGCCTACGGCGCCCTGTTCGGCGGCGCTGCCGCAACGTCCCCCATCACGCAGGTGGAACCATACATCGCCTCGCCCGAAGCGATGGCGCGCGAAGAATATCCGCTGGGCTTTGCCCTGGCCCAGCTGCACGGCATTTATATATTGGCGCAAAACACCAAGGGCCTGGTGCTGGTCGACATGCACGCCGCGCACGAGCGCATCCTTTACGAACAGCTGAAAAACGCGCTGCAGGCGCAGGTCTCGGGCCAGGACATGCAAGTGCAGTCGCTCTTGATCCCCGTGACGTTCTATGCGGATGCCATCGAAGTGTCGACGGCGAATGAAAACCAGGACACGTTAAAAGCGCTGGGTTTTGATATCGCCGCCCTGTCGCCCACGACGCTGGCCGTGCGCTCCGTGCCGACCCTGCTGAAAAACGCGGACGCGCAAACCCTGGCGCGCGACGTGCTGCGCGACGTGCGCGAATACGGCGGCTCGCGCGTCCTGATCGAGCGCCAGAACGAATTGCTGGGCACCCTCGCCTGCCACACGGCCGTGCGCGCCAACCGCATCCTGTCGGTGCAGGAAATGAACGCCCTGCTGCGCCAGATGGAGAGCACGGAACGCGCCGACCAGTGCAACCATGGCCGGCCCACGTGGGTGCAGGTCGAGATCAACGCGCTGGATAAACTGTTCCTGCGCGGCCAATAATTTCAACCCCCGGTATTTTGACGTTGGGGTTTGCATCACACAAAACACAGACCACCATGACAATCCCCCCACACCTCCCCCTGGCCGTCGCCATCATGGGCCCCACGGCCAGCGGCAAGACGGCCAGTGCGCTGGCCATCGCGCAAGCGATTCCGTCCGAGATCATTTCCGTCGATTCCGCCCTCGTCTACCGCGGCATGGATATCGGCACGGCCAAGCCGTCAAAGGAAGAACTGGCCCAGGTACCGCATCATCTGATCGACATCATCGACCCGCTCGACGCGTATTCCGTGGCGCAGTTCCGCAACGATACGCTGCGCCTGGTGAGCGAGATCACGGCGCGCGGCAAGCTGCCGCTGCTGGTCGGCGGCACCATGCTGTATTTTAAAGGCCTGGCCGATGGCCTCGACGATTTGCCCGGCGCCGACCCTGCCTTGCGCGCCCAGCTGGAAGAAGATGCGGCCGCCATCGGCTGGCCCGCCATGCATGCGCGCCTGGCGCTGCAAGACCCTGTCACGGCCGCGCGTCTGGCGCCGCAGGACGCGCAGCGCATCGGCCGCGCGCTGGAAATCATCGCCCTGTCCGGCCAGCCCATGTCGGCCCTGCTGGCGCGGCGCGAAAAGACCGTGCTGCCATTTCAATTGCAATCGTTCGCGCTGGAACCGTCGGACCGCGCCGTGCTGCACGCGCGCATCGCCACGCGCTTCGACCTGATGCTGAAAAACGACGCCCTGCTCGATGAAGTGGATGGGTTGCGCCGGCGCGGCGACCTGCACCCGGGCTTGCCCTCGATGCGCTGCGTCGGTTACCGCCAGGCCTGGGAATACCTCGATGGCCACATCGACCGCGCCGCCTTGCGCGAGACGGGCATCATCGCCACGCGCCAGCTGGCCAAGCGCCAACTCACCTGGTTGCGCTCGATGCCCGAACGCATCGTCATCGATTGCCTGGGCCCTGATCCGGCCGCAGCCATGCTGGCACAAATCCAGCCATTGCTAAAGTAAGCACCACCGATGCGCACGCAGAAAAATCCACAGATTTTTTTGCGCCGGCATTGACAAGGAAATGGGAAGACTGGATAATGCTCGGCTGTTGGGTGATATAGCTCAGTTGGTTAGAGCACAGCATTCATAATGCTGGGGTCGGTGGTTCAAGTCCACCTATCACCACCAAAGAACATCGATCAGGTTTTTTACTGGTCAAAACCAGCATCCGGTCTGACCGGTCTGTTTGGTGATATAGCTCAGTTGGTTAGAGCACAGCATTCATAATGCTGGGGTCGGTGGTTCAAGTCCACCTATCACCACCAAGAATTTGCAGTATTGATAAACCCGCCCCTGCCCCGTGCAGCGGCGGGTTTTTTCATTTCCGGCAGCACCACGCATGCGGCCTGCGCGCAACACCTGCCCCATCCGCATGCAATCGGGGATTGTGGCAAGTCGCTTCTGCCGCTTACAATGAGAATAATTCTCATTTATATTAATACCTCTCATGTCCGCCATCCAGCCCAGCCTGCAGCAGCAAGTGCACACGCTCTACAGCGAGCATCACGGCTGGCTGGTCGGCTGGCTGCGCAAGAAACTCAGTTGCCCGCATGGCGCGGCCGACGTGGCGCAAGATACCTTTTTACGCATCATCGCCTCGCGCGACGCGCTGTTCGGCATGCGCGAGCCGCGCGCCTATCTGTCGACGACGGCAAAGCGCTTGCTGCTCGACCGCGCGCGCCGGCAGATACTCGAACGCAGCTATCTGGCGGAACTGGCCCTGCTGGCCGACAGCCTGCCCGGCGCACCGTCGCCCGACGAGATCCTGATGGCCGTGCAGGCGCTCGGGCAGATCGCCACGGCGCTGGACGGATTGTCCAGCAAGGCGCGCGACGCCTTCTTGCTGCACTACCTGGAAGAGCAGTCGCAGGCCGCCGTCGCCGCGCAACTGAACGTCTCCACGCGCATGGTGCAAAAATACCTGGTGCAAGCCTTGCTGGCCTGCCGCCACGCCTGCCCGGCCATGGCGGCATGAGCGGCACGCGCGCCGATAGCGCCGCCGAACAGGCCGCCCGCTGGATCGTGCGCCTGAGTGCCGACGACCCGGCCGAGCGCGACACCGCGCGGGCCGGCTTCGCTGCCTGGAAGGCGGCCGACCCGCGGCACGCGAGCGCGGCCGCCGGCATGGAAAACCTGCTGCGCCAATTGAGCGCCGTGCGCGAACCGGCCGGCGGCGACCATCGCCCCGCGCGCGCCGCCCTGGCCGCCGTCGCGCCGAATCGCCCCCGCCAGCGTCTGCGCCAGCTGGCCGCAGCCAGCGCCGTGGCCGTACTGATGCTGACCGGTGCGCTGGCTCTCGGCGAGCGCCCCGCCTATTTGCTGGCCGACCTGCGCAGCCCCACCGGGCAATGGTCCACGCATACCCTGGCCGATGGCAGCCGCCTCACCCTGGCCGGCAACAGCGCCGTCAACGTGCATTTCAATGGGGGCGAGCGGCATGTGGAGCTGGTGCGTGGCGACATCCTCGTCGACGTGGCCAAGGATGCGCAGCGCCCCTTCTTCGTCGACAGCGGCCCGGCGGCGATCCGCGCGCTGGGCACGCGTTTTGCCGTGCGCAGGGACGATGGCGCCACCATCCTGAGCATGCTGGAATCCACAGTGCTGGCGCGGGTGCCGCAACATCCGGCCGTCGTGGTGCAGGCGGGCCAGCGCACGCGCATCACGGACGATGGCGTCGGGCCGCTGACCAGCATCGATGCGGCCAGCGTGCAGCAAGCCTGGCGCGCGCGCCAGCTGGTGGTCGACGACTTGCCGCTGGCCGAGGTGCTCGACGAACTGGCGCGCCACCGCCCAGGCCAGCTGCACTACGACCGCGCACAGATCGGGGGCATCCGCGTGGCCGCCGTGCTGCCGCTGGACGACACGGACAAGGCGCTGCAGCTACTCATCGACAATTTCCCGCAGCTGCGCATCCGCATGCTGACGCGCTATCTGGTGATGGTGGACGCTCCGGCCAAAAAGTAAATATTTTTTGCGTTCGCGGTTCCACTTTGCGCATCTCGTGCGTCAAGGCAGCTGAGATCAATCAAAAAAGGCTGTCACCATGTCCGCTCGTATCGTTACCGTTTCCTCACCGCGCGCGCTGCGCACGCGGCTGCATCCATTCGCCTTGGCCGCCCTGCTGCTGGCCGGCGCCGGCCTGCACACCCAGGCCATCGCCCAGGCCACGCCGGCGGTCGCCAGCTACGCCATCCCCGCCGGCCCGCTGGCCGGCGCGCTGAACCGCTATGCGCAGCAGGCCGGCGTGTCCATCGTCATCGACGCGGCCAGGGTGCAGGGGCTGCAAACGGCCGGCCTGCAGGGCAGCTACGCCATCGACGACGGCTTTGCCGTGCTGCTGCGCGGCAGCGGCTACGCCATCGGCAAGACGGCCACCGGCTATGTGCTGGTGGCCGCGCCTGCAGTCGCCGCGCCCACGGCGGCGGCAAGCGCCGCTTCGGCAGCCGAGCGCACCATGCCCTCGATTACCATCGTCGGCCAGGCCGAGCAAGGCGCCACCACGGAAGGCAGCGGCTCCTACACGGCGCGCAAAATCACCCTCGGCAAGGGCGAGCAGTCGATGAAGGACATGCCGCAATCGGTCAGCGTGCTGACGCGCCAGCGCCTGGACGACCAGGGCATCACGGACTTGCGCGAAGCCGTCAATAACGTCACCGGCGTGGTCGGCGTGCATGGCGTGGGGCCGGGCGTGGTCATCACGGCGCGCGGCTTCCAGATCGACCAGTGGCAGTACGATGGCGTGCCGATCGACCGCAACACCTATGCATTGGGTAACTGGGGCCAGGAAAACATGGTCATCTACGACCGCCTGGAAGTGCTGCGCGGGGCATCGAGCCTGCTCGAAGGCACGGGCAGCCCGGGCGGCTCCGTCAACCTGGTGCGCAAGCGCCCGCTGGCCACGCGCCAGGTCGTGCTCACGGGCCGCGCCGGCTCATGGGACCATTATGGCGCCCAGCTCGACGTCAGCACGCCGCTGAATGCGGACGGCAGCCTGCGCGGACGCGCCATCGTCGATGAAGACGACAGCCACTCCTTCATCGACCAGGTGTGGAGCAGGAACCGCACCATGTATGCGGCACTCGACTACGACCTCAGTCCCGCCACCACCGTGGGCCTGGCCGTGAGCAACGTCAACGGGCGAGGCCGCCCGATGTTCATCGGCCTGGCGCGCTACGCCGACGGCAGCGAGCTGGGATTGCCACGTTCGACCTTTACGGGCGCCGACTGGAACCGCAGCAAGGTGGAACAGACCACCGTCAACCTGGACCTGGAACACC
This sequence comes from Janthinobacterium sp. 64, assembly GCF_002813325.1. Lineage (NCBI taxonomy): Bacteria > Pseudomonadati > Pseudomonadota > Betaproteobacteria > Burkholderiales > Oxalobacteraceae > Janthinobacterium > Janthinobacterium sp. 64. Next base: position 2,804,591 of record NZ_PHUG01000001.1, read on the forward strand.
ACTTCAACAGCCAGTGGACCTTCAAGACGGCCGCGCTGGGCGTCGATGAACGCACCAATTCGACCCACCAGCGCATGGCCGGCACCATCAAGGCCAATGGCAGCGGTTCCATGTACGGCGACTTCTCCACCGATTTCAAGAACCAGAAGCGCGGCATCGACGCCTTTGTCCGCGGCAAATTCGATGGCCTGGGCATCGCGCAGGAAGTCGTCGTGGGCGCAAGCTATGTGAAGTTCCATTCCGACGACCGCTATGCGCGCGCCTGGACGCAAGGCGCGCAGATCTTCAACATCGACCATCACCGCCCGTGGCAGGACTTCGACACCATCGCCGCGCGCGGCGTGAGCTCCAACAGCACCTACGACATGCGCCAGAAAGGCCTGTACGGCACCTGGAACGGCCAGCTGACCAGTCATCTGAAAGCCCTGCTGGGCGGGCGTTTCAGCTGGTATGACTTCGTGTATGCCCCCCAGGGTGGCACGGCAGACACCACCCGTGTCACGGCCAAGTTCACGCCATCGGCAGCCCTGATGTATGCGCTAACGCCGCAATGGTCCACCTACGCCAGCTATGCGGGCGTGTTCCAGCCGCAGACGAACCGCAACGCGGCGGGCCAGATCCTCAAGCCGATCACGGGCGACAGCTACGAAGCGGGCGTCAAGGGCGAACTGCTGGACGGTAAAGTCAACACCTCGCTGGCCGTCTTCCGCTACGAGCACAAGGACCGCGCCGTCAACGATTACGCGGCCGGTTTCGCCTGCGACGGCTGGTACTGCTCGCGTGCCTCGGGCAAGGTGCGCAGCCAGGGCCTGGAAGCGGAAGTGGCGGGCGAAGTGGCGCGCGGCCTGCAGCTGTCGGCCGGCTATGCCTATACGACGACGACCTACCTTGATGATCCCGACAACAAGGGCGAGGTCTTCTCGACCTGGACGCCGAAGCACATGCTGCGCCTGTGGTCCGGCTATACCCTGCCAGGCGAGTGGAACAAGTTCAGCGTCGGCGCCGGCGTGAACATGCAAAGCCATACGCTGGACTTCGGCCGCTCGTTCGACGTGGCCGGTTTCTCGCTGTGGAACGCGCGCCTGGCCTGGCAAGCCACGCCGCAGCTGTCGCTGGCCGTCAACGTCAACAACCTGTTCGACAAGCGCTATGTGATCCCGTCCTATAACGACACGGGCGGCAATAACCACTTTGGCGACCCGCGCAACGTGCAACTCACCCTGAAGTACACGCCGAAGTGGTAAGTAGGTCTGTCGGCCAGGATGATGGCGTGGTGAAGGCGCCATAAAAAAAACCCGGAAGCTGGCATCGAGCTTCCGGGTTTTTTTACATAAGGGCATGGGTGCGGGCGTTTATTCCCACGCTTCCTTGCCCGCGCGTGGCTTGCCCACCATCAGCAGCGCGCCCAGGGTCAGTACGGCTGCCAGCGACAGGTAATAGCCCACGTATTGCAAGCCATGGTTGGTGGCCAGCCAGGTGGCGATGTACGGTGCCAGCGAGGCGCCCAGAATGCCCGCCAGGTTGAACGTCAGCGAAGCGCCCGTGTAGCGCACTTCGGGCGGGAACAGCTCGGACAGCATGGTGCCCAGCGGTCCGTAGGTCATGCCCATCAGGCCCAGGCCGACGGCCATGAAGAGCGTCACTTCCCACGTCACGCCGGAGCCGAACATCGGCGCGAGCACCAGGCCGAAGATGGCGATGGCGACGGAAACCCAGATCATGGTGGCGCGGCGGCCGCGGCGGTCGGCCAGCACGGCCGAAAATGGAATCGTCAGCGCAAAGAACAGCACGGCAAACAGCTGCACGACGAGGAATTCCTTGCGCGTGAAGCCCAGCTTGGTCGTGCCCCAGCTCAAGGCAAACACCGTCATCAGGTAGAACAGCACGAAGGTGGCCAGGGCGATGATGGTGCCCAGGAACAGCATGCGGCCATGCTGGCGGAACACGGTGGCGACGGGCAGTTTGACGACTTCGTTCTTCTCGATGACTTTCTGGAAGTCCGGCGTTTCCGTGATCTTCAGACGCACGTACAGGCCGACGATGACCAGCAGCGCGCTGGCCAGGAAGGGGATGCGCCAGCCATAGCTGAAGAATTGCTCATCGGTCAGGGTTTCGCTGAGCAACAGGAAGATGCCGCCCGACAGGAAGAAACCGATCGGCGCGCCCAGCTGCGGGAACATGCCGTACCAGGCGCGTTTGCCCGGTGGCGCATTTTCCGTGGCCAGCAGCACCGCGCCGCCCCATTCTCCGCCCAGACCCAGGCCCTGGCCGAAACGGCACAGCGCCAGCAGCAACGGCGCCAGGGTACCGATGGCGGCATACGTCGGCAGCAAGCCGATGATGACGGTGGAGATACCCATGGTCAGCAAGGCGGCCACGAGAGTGGCCTTGCGGCCGATGCGGTCGCCGAAGTGACCGAACACGGCCGAACCGATGGGGCGGGCGAAGAAGGCGATGGCAAACGTGGCCAGGGACTGCAGCACGGCGGCCGACGGATCGCCGGCGGGGAAAAACAGTTTCGGGAACACCAGCACGGCAGCGGTGGCGTAGATATAAAAGTCGAAGAACTCGATGGTCGTGCCGATCAGGCTGGCGAACAGCACCGTGCCGGGGGAATTTTTCTTGGGGGGGGTGCTCGGGGGCTTGCTCATTTACTGCGCTCCTTGGGGAGGGTGTCTAAAGGCCATTCTCTGGATGTTTTTTCAGGCAGCAGCACAGCACGTTGTCTAGGCGCGCGGTTCACCTATCATAGCTGTGCGCGGGCGTATTTGCTGCGAATTTGCTATTAAATTCGCAAACAAATTCCACGCCGCAACAGGCCGTTGTTAACGGCAGACATCGGTGTACCAACACGCGCTATCGCGCCGTGATCAGTGCTGATTTAGAGAAACAACGGTCGTGCGCCATCCGGTTACCCGGGGCACGGCAGGAAAGGCGTCAGGGGATGGGCGACGTGTATCAGGCCCGGCGTATCGCCAGGCATTCCGTACCAGACCCGCGCGTCGGCATCGCGGCATCGGTCATTTGTGGTGAATCCTTGCCTGCGGCCCCTCCGGGTGGAGCAGGCCGGCGATGATCGCGCCTGCATCACTGAGGATGCGGTTGATCTTGCTGTAAGCGACTTATCATACGCGTAGTGCTGCAGTGCGGCAAGAAAGTTGTGGACAACTGCCGGGGTCAGTCGCTTCGCGATCGGAGCGCATCCCATTGGGACGCACTCCCCCGGCGGGTCTGACCCCAAGTTATGCCGCAATCAGGGCAAACGCCCTGGAGATGTCCGCACTGTCAAGCGGGCGCACGAGGCGCGCCACTTCCTGGCCATCTTTCAAAAAGATCAGGGTCGGCCACAGCTTGACCCGGAAGTGGCGCCCCAGCGCGCGGCCGGGGCCGTCTTCGACGCGCAGGTGCAGCACCCCGGGGTGCTGCGCAAACGCTGCAGCCAGCGGCGCCTGGGTGGCGCGGCAATGGCCGCACCAGCCCGTGCCAAATTCCAGCAGGGCCGGCCCCGCCAGGGCGTCGATCTCGGCGCGCGTGGGTTGTGCTACAGCATACGTGTCGTGCATCATGCCAGTCTCCTTGAGAACTCAGACCACTTTCACGCGCAAAGTGCCCAGGCCATCGATGGCGCCCAGCAGCTCGTCGCCGCGCTGCACGGCCGCCACGCCGGCCGGCGTGCCCGTGTAGATCAGGTCGCCCGGCTGCAAAGTGAAATAGGTCGACAGGTCGGCGATGGTTTCGGCCACGTTCCAGATCAGCATGTCGATCGTGCTGGCCTGGCGCAACTCGCCATTCACGTGCAGGGTGATGGCGGCATGGCTGACGTCGCCTGCCAGCGCAGCCGGAGTGATGGGGCCGATGGGCGCCGAGTGCTCGAAGGCCTTGCCCGTCTCCCACGGACGGCCCAGTTTTTTTGCCGCGCCCTGCACGTCGCGTCGCGTCATGTCCAGGCCAAGCGCATACCCCCAGACATGGCTCAGCGCGTCGGCCACGCCGATATCGCTGCCGCCCTTGCCGATGGCCACCACCAGTTCCATCTCGTGCTGGAAATCCTGCGTTTGCGCCGGATACGGCAACTCGCCCGTCGTGCCAGCTGCCACGGGCAGCACGGCGTCGTGTGGCTTCATGAAGAAAAACGGCGCCTCGCGGCCCGTGTGGCCCATTTCCTTGGCGTGCTCGACATAGTTGCGGCCCACGCAATAGATACGGTGAACCGGGAACGTATCAACGCTGCCGGTAACGGGAACGCTGGGCTGGATGGCTGCGGGAATGACATACGACATGAAGACTCCTGATCGGCACGATAAAAAGGCGGTGATGAAAAAGGGGACACCGCAGTGTCCCCCATTTTACGGTAACTTTATTTCAGCAGGATCAGACCCGTTCCAGCACCAGCGCAATACCCTGGCCCACGCCGATGCACATGGTACAGAGCGCATAGCGTCCGCCCGTGCGGTGCAACTGGTTGACGGCCGTCATGGCCAGACGCGCACCCGAGGCGCCCAGCGGATGACCGAGGGCAATCGCGCCGCCATTCGGGTTGACGCGGATGTCGTCATCCTGCAAGCCCAGCTGGCGCAGCACGGCCAGGCCCTGGGCGGCAAACGCTTCGTTCAGTTCGATGACGTCGAAGTCGGCCAGGGTCAAACCCGTCATGGCCAGCACTTTCAGGGTGGCGGGCGCGGGGCCGATGCCCATGATGCGCGGCGCCACGCCGGCCGTCGCCATGGCCACCACGCGGGCGCGCGGCGTCAGGCCAAAACGGGCCGCGTTCGCTTCGTCGGCCAGCAGCAGCGCCGCCGCGCCATCGTTGACGCCGGATGCGTTGCCGGCCGTGATCGTGCCATCGGCGCGCACGACGGGTTTCAATTTGGCCAGGGTCTCCAGCGTGGTGGCGCGTGGATGCTCGTCACGGGAAACGACGATGGGCTCGCCCTTCTTTTGGGCGATGCTGACGGGACAGATTTCACTGTCGAACACGCCCGCCTGCTGCGCCGCCAGCGCCTTGACCTGGCTGGCCAGCGCGAACGCGTCCTGGTCCGCGCGGCTGATACCAAAGTCGGACGCCACGTTTTCCGCCGTTTCCGGCATAGAATCGACACCGTACTGCGCCTTCATCAAGGGGTTGATGAAGCGCCAGCCGATGGTCGTGTCTTCCATTTTCATGCCGCGCGAAAAAGCGCTGTCGGCCTTGCCCATAACGAATGGCGCGCGGCTCATGCTTTCCACGCCTCCAGCGATCAGCAAGCCCGCTTCGCCGCTCTTGATGAAGCGCGCGGCGCTGCCGATGGCGTCCAGGCCCGAGCCGCACAGGCGGTTCAGGGTGGCGCCCGGCACGCTGTCGGGCAAGCCGGCCAGCAAGGCGGCCATGCGCGCCACGTTGCGGTTGTCCTCGCCCGCCTGGTTGGCGCAGCCGTACAGCACGTCGGTGATGGCCGTCCAGTCCACATTGGGGTTGCGCGCCATCAAGGCACGAATGGGCACGGCGCCCAGGTCGTCGGCGCGCACGCCAGCGAGTCCGCCGCCATAGCGGCCAAACGGCGTGCGCTGCGCGTCGCAAATGTATGCGTGGGTCATGTTCTTTCCTCCAAGAAAGTGGTTTGATGTTGAATTAACGTCCGTCCGTCAGCGGCACGGCCGTCAACGCTTGCAGCTGTTCAAAACTCAAGCCATCGGCCAGTTCGACCACCACGGCGCCGTTTGGCCCCAGGTCGAGCACGGCCAGGTCGCTGTAGATGCGGCTGACACACCCGATGCCCGTCAGCGGATAGCTGCACGCCTGCACCAGCTTGCTTTCCCCCGTCTTGGTCAGCAATTCCATCATGACCCAGGTTTTTTTTGCGCCGATGGCCAGGTCCATGGCCCCGCCCACGGCGGGAATGGCGTCCGGCGCGCCCGTGTGCCAGTTGGCCAGGTCGCCCGTGGCGGAGACTTGAAACGCGCCCAGCACGCAGATGTCGAGGTGGCCGCCGCGCATCATGGCGAAGCTGTCGGCATGGTGGAAATAGCTGCCGCCGGGCAGCAAGGTGACGGGCTGCTTGCCTGCATTGATCAGGTCATAGTCTTCCTCGCCCGGTGCGGGCGCGGGGCCCATGCCGATCACGCCGTTTTCGCTGTGCAGGATGATCTCCGCGCCAGCCGGCAAGTGGTTCGCCACCAGGGTCGGCAAGCCGATGCCGAGGTTGACGACACTGCCGTCATGGATGTCGGCCGCCACCCTGGCCGCCATTTGATCTCGATTCCATTTATTCATTTGATACTCCTCAGGCAGCTTTGAAGCCGGCGGGGCCGGTGGCCGTGCGCGGCACTTGCACGAGGCGCTGCACGAACAGGCCCGGCGTGATGACGTGCTCGGGATCGATGCTGCCCAAGTCAAGCACCTCGTGCACGGAAGCAATGCTGACTTTCGCGGCCATGGCCATGATGGGGCCGAAGTTGCGCGCCGTCTTGCGGTAAGTCAGGTTGCCCCAGCGGTCGCCCTGCTCCGCCTTGATCAGCGCGAAATCGGCGTGGATCGGCGACTCGAACACATACATGCGGCCGTCGATCTCGCGCGTTTCCTTGCCCTTGGCCAAGTCCGTGCCATAGCCCGTGGGCGTGAAAAAGCCGCCGATGCCGGCGCCGGCGGCGCGGATGCGCTCGGCCAGATTGCCCTGCGGCACCAGTTCCAGCTCCAGCTTGCCCGCGCGGTACAGCGCGTCGAAGACGTGCGAATCGGCCTGGCGCGGGAACGAGCAGATGATCTTGCGCACTTGCCCGTTTTTCAGCAGTGCCGCCAGGCCCGAATCGCCATTGCCCGCATTGTTGTTGACGATGACGAGGTCGCGCGCGCCGTGGGCGATCAAGCCGTCGATCAGCTCGGCCGGCTGGCCCGCGCCGCCAAAGCCGCCAATCATGACGGTGGCGCCATCGTGGATATCGGCCAGCGCATCAAGCACGCTGGAACGCAGTTTGTCGATCATTGCTGTCTCCTTCAATCAAATTCATTCGCAATTTGTTCGTATAACGAACAAATATTCGTATTTAGAACTTATTCGTGAGAATATGCCTGATCGGCGCGCTTGTCAATTTGCCGTTTTCACCAGCGCCATGGCTATAATTGCCACCTTGCCCCATTGGAATCGCCATGACCGCACGCAGCAGCACCTCCCTTGCTACCGAAGACACCGTCGATGCCGACGGCGCGCCCCGCCCTGGCGACAGCTATGTGCAATCGTTCGCGCGCGGCCTGGCCGTACTGCGCAGCTTTGGCGCAGAGGCGCCGCAACAGACCCTGAGCGAAGTGGCGGAACGGGCGCAGCTGACGCGCGCGGGCGCGCGGCGCATCCTGCACACCTTGTTGCATCTCGGTTATGTGGAAGCGGACGGGCGGCTGTTCCGTCTGACGCCCAAGGTGCTCGACCTCGGTTACGCCTATCTGTCGTCCTTGCCCGTGTGGACACAGGCGCAGCCGCTGCTGGAAGAATTGATGCAGACCTTGCGCCAGTCTTGCTCGGCCACCGTGCTCGACGGCGACGACATCGTGTATGTCGTGCGCCTGTCCGCGCACCGCACCATGTCGATCAACCTGGGCATCGGCAGCCGCTTGCCCGCGTACTGCACTTCGATGGGCAGAGTGTTGCTATCGGGCCTGGCGCCCGAGGTGCTGCGCGAACGGCTGTCAAAGATGGCGCTGCTGAAAATCACGCCGGCGACCAAGGTCGATATCGATGTCTTGATGGAAGAGATTGCGCAAGTGCGGCGCCAGGGCTGGTGCCTTGTGCAGGAAGAGCTGGAGCAAGGCTTGATCGCCCTGGCCGCGCCCGTGTTCGACCGGGCCGGCAAGGTGGTGGCGGCGATCAATGTCAGCGGCCAGACGGCAGGGCCGTCCGTGGCGCATCTGCTGGAACACAGCTTGCCGAAACTGCTCGATACGGCAAACAGGGTCAGCGCCCTGGTGCGGGTACAGCAGTAGCGTTTACTGCTTAAATTTGGCGCACAGGTCCGGGCGCGGTTGCGCCGGCATCGTTTGCGTCAGGTCGAACGTGCCCTTGAAACCGCTGCCGCCCTGCTCCAGGTAGCCGATGCTGCGCACGTTCAGTTGCGGGTCGGCCAGCCTCAGCCAGCGGGGCACGCCGATATCCTTGCGCACATGGTCATTGCCGGCGATCAGCACCACGTCGCGCGGTGCCTGGTCGCGGATCAGCTTGGCCATCCAGATATCGCGCGCCACCTGGGCGCTGACGACACCGTTGATCATCATGTCGGGCAGCATATTGCAGCGGGCCGCCTGCACTTCCTTCTGCTGCCCTTCCAGAATATCGGCCGGCACGGGCGTAGCCAGGTAGGTGGCCACCATGGCGGGCGGCATCGACCACTGGATGCCGTCGCGTACGATGCGCGAGGCATCGGCGGGCGACAGATTGCCGGCGACCAGGGTCAGCTGGTAGCTGATGACGAGGTCCAGCACGGGGCGGTACAAGCTCCAGTCCCAGCGTGGCTGTTCCATCACGCGGATGATGCAATCGGGGTCGGCGCAATCGCGCGCGGCGCGCGTCAGCAAGGCCTGGTTTTCGCGGTCAAATTGCTCCATGACGATCACGGGACGCCAGCCCGCCGCCAGGCGGCGCTGCAACTCGGCGACGCGCAGGCGCTGGCCTTGCGCATTGTCATGCACTTCCCCCAGCAGCAGCACTTGTGGATTGGGCAAGGCGTCGGCCACGGGTGCGGGAGCGTGTGGTACTTCCTTCTTCAGCAAGCTGCCGCAGGCGGCCAATGCCAGCACGCTGCACAGCAGGGCGGCGCGCGCGCCGGCGCGGAAAATCACGGTTGTCATGTAAGCGGTATCCAGAGTGGCGATGCGCCAGATTGTACCGTCTCAGGCCGGCGCGGGCAGCTTGCGGCGCTCCAGCACTTCAAACACGACCATGCCGGCCAGCATGGCGCCCACAAATATCCACGCCTTCGGCTGGCCCGCCAGCAGGGAGACAAGAGCGGGACCGGGACAGAAACCGGCGATGCCCCAGCCCGCGCCAAAGGCCAGGCTGCCCAGCAGCAAGCGCCGGTCGATGCGCCGCGACGCCGGCAATTGCATGGGTTCGCCCAACAGCGACCTGGTGCGCCGCCGCGCCAGCCAGAAGGCGGGCAGGGCCACGCCGATGGCGCCGCCCATCACCAGCGCCAAGGACGGATCCCAGGCGCCGGCCAGGTCGAGAAACCCGAGCACCTTGGCCGGGTTGCTCATGCCGGAGACGATCAGGCCCAAGCCAAAGACGAGGCCGCTCAACAGGGAAAGAATCAGTTTGTTCATACGTTTGCTCATACCTGGCGCAACAGATAGACGGTGAGGAAGCCGGCCGCCATGAAGGCGATGGTGGCCGCCAGCGAACGCGGTGACAGGCGCGACAGGCCGCACACGCCGTGGCCGCTGGTGCAGCCGGCGCCATAGCGCACGCCCACGCCCACCAGCAGGCCCGCGACGATCAAGGCGGGCGTGCCGGCGTCGATCTGCACGGGCGGCAACGCTTGCCACAAGCGGTACAGCAGGGGCGTGCCGATCAGGCCGGCAAGAAAGGCGATGCGCCAGCCCAGATCGCCGCTGCGCGGGCGCAGCAAGCCGCCAAGGATGCCGCTGATGCCGGCGATGCGCCCATTGAACAAAATCAAGAGCGCCGCCGCCAGGCCGATCAGCATGCCGCCCGCCAGCGAAGCCCACGGCGTAAAGTGTTGCCACGCAATAGTCATGGCAACCTCAGTCCGCTTCGTCGTTGAACGGCGGACGCGGCGCGCAGAACTGCGCGTACAGCACTTGCAGCACGGCCAGCACGGGCGCGCTGGCGACGCGATAATAAATCTGCTTGCCATCGCGCCGCGTGGCCACCAGCATCTCTTCGCGCAGCACGCCCAGTTGCTGCGACAGGGTCGGCTGGACTATGCCCACTTTTTGTTCGAGGTCGCTGACGCAATGTTCGCCCTGCGATAGCTGGCACAGCAGCATCAAACGGTCGGCATTGCCCATGGCCTTGAGCAGCGAACTGGCCTTGTAGGCCGAGCCGCGCATGGCGTCGAGGTTGTATTGTGTTTCTTGTGTTGCAACTGTCTCCATCTTGCCCTCCCACAGGCGGTCATATTGAACATCATGCGATAAACAATATACTAATCAATATATTGTTTTCCTGCTGGCGATTCGCACAAAAAAACAACAGTGTTTTTCAGCGATAGCGTGCTCATGCCAAGTGTGCGGCAGCGATAGCCATGACGCTATCAAAATGATAAATATTCGTAATTTAAAGCAAATATACGTAGCAAAATTGCCACGACTTGTGCTGTAATAAGATCTCATCAGAAAAATTGTGATACGCCTCCGTGCAGGCGCATTATCCGTCCAGACGCAGGCCGGTTTCGGCCACGCCGCGCGGTGAACCAGGGAGTCAACGATGAAGATCTTTCAGCCGCTATGCGCGGTCGTGCTGGCACTGTCGGCGTATGCCGGCAATGTGGCCGCCAGCGCCCCTGCCGTGAGCGACGACAGTCTCGCTTTCAACAACACTGCGGACAATCCCGCCTGGGAAACACCGGACTTGCCGTATGCACGCCTGCTGACGCAGCACACGACGCTCAATGCGCCCCCGCGCTGGTTCAACGCTGGTACGCGCCAAAGCGCACTGGCGCCCCCCACCGCCACCGCCGCTCCTGCCGTACAACAGCCGAACGTGCCGCCGCCCGTGCCCGAAGCGAGCATGGTCTCGATGTTGCTGGTGGGACTGGGTTTGCTGGCCTTGAGCATGCACGGTGAAAAACAGGAAAAATTCGATGGCTGAGGCCATTCCGGCGGCCGATGCCGTTGCGTCAAAAAAATTCCGCCTTGCGCGGAATTTTTTTTACTTGTCCAGCAAGCGGCACACCCGTTCGATATTGCCCACTGCAATACCCGACTTCAGGGCGCGCGCGATGCAGCCCGCCTTGTCCGGCCCCGAGGCGGACATGAGCACGAAGGCCGTGCCCAACGCGCTGACGGCGAGCAGCAAGATCAGCACGCCCTTGACGATATCCCAGTTCATGGCGTCTCGATGGCAGGCATCAGTGCTCCTTGGCCAAGGTGGCTGCCGCCTCGGGCCCGTTCAGCAATGCATGTAATTTTTGCATGGTGGCCCAGTTGCGCGAGGTGACGGCATCGCCCAGCAGTACACCGAGCGACGCCACCACCTTGCTGGCCAGCACGCCATCGGGACACCAGGCATACGCGGCCCATCGCCCCAGCGCCAGCGCTTCCGGCTGCCACGGCCGCTGCACGAGCGGCGCCAGGCGCTGCACGTCGGCCGGATTGTTCAGCACCAAGGTCAGCAGACGGGCCGCATCGGCCGCCGGCGCCAGGGTGTTTTGTTCGATCAGTTCGGCAAACTGGCCAGCCGACAGCACCGTCACCCGGGCCGCGACGCCCAGTTTCAGCACCAGCGCTTCCTCGATGCGGGCAGCGGCCTCGGCCGGCGCCACCGCGCCCCCGTCATACACGACATTGCCGCTGTTGAGTACCGTGCGTACCTGCGCAAAACCCAGGTCGCCCAGCAGCTTGCGCAGGTCGGCCATGGCCACGCGCTTGGCGCGGCCCACATTGATCCCGCGCAAAAGCGCCACGTGCTGACTGTTTTCTGGCTGTGTCATGTCTCTTCTCCTTGCCTATGCCGGGCTGCTGGTGCTGTCCGGCATTGGCGTCACCGTGGGCAGGCGCAGCAGGAATGTTGCGCCCTGTCCCAGCGTGCTGCTGACCGTGATGGTGCCGCCAAACTGCTTGGCAATCAAGTTGAACACGATATTCAAGCCCAGGCCCGTGCCGCCCTGTCCCCGCCGCGTGGTGACAAACGGGTCAAACACGCGGTCGAGCATGTCGGGCGCGATGCCGCGGCCGTTATCGCGCACCTGCATGGCGATCCACTCGCCGTCGCGGCGCACGCCGATCTCGATGTTGCCGGCCGTATCCGCATCGAAGGCGTGCTCGACACAGTTCAAGACCAGGTTGGTCAGCACCTGCGCCAGCGCACCCGGATAGCTGTCGAGCATGATGTCGGGCGGGCAATCGATATGGATGCTGATGCGCGTCTTTTTCAGGGTCGGCTGCAGGCTCGATATCACTTCCCCGATATAGTCGCGCAATTCGAACAAGCGGCGCGCCTCGCTGACCTGGTCGACGGCGATCTGCTTGAAGCTGTGGATCAGGTGCGCGGCCCGATAGGCATTGTTCATGATCAGCCGCGCGCTCTCGCCGGCCGTTTCCAGGTAGCGCACGATATCGGTTTTCTTCACGCTGCCGCCGGCCACCGCTGCGCTGATGTGATCGGTGGCTTCCTTCAGCACCGAGGCGCTGGTCAGCGCGATGCCGACCGGGGTGTTGATTTCATGCGCCACGCCGGCCACCAGGCTGCCCAGCGAGGCCAGACGTTCCGACTGCAGCAACGATTCCTGCGCGCGGCGCAGCTCGTCCATCGCCTGCGCCGTTTCCTGCTGCGAGCGGCGCGCCATGTCTTCCGCCTCGCGGCTGCCCTCGATGATGGACTTGAGCTTGCGCTGCACGGCATTGAAGCCGCGGATCACGTCGCCCAGTTCGTCGCGCCGGTTTTCCGGCAGTTCTTCGACCTCGTCGCTGCCGCGCGTGGCCAGGTCGATCAAGCCGTCGCGCAACTGTTTCAAGGGACCAAAGACGATGCGCAGGCTCAGCGCCAGGGCACCCACCAGGATGATGTCAAGCAGGAATACTTCCAGCACCTTGCGCCGCACTTCGCCGCGCAGGGCCGCATCGATCTGCGCGCGGCTGAAATTGACGATGACCTTGCCGACGATCACCGGCTTGCCGCCCGTGGCCGCCGCCACGGCGTCGCGGAACACCAGCGGCGCCTCGACGGGTGTGCCGCCCATGGCCACGTCGGCAGTCAACGGCACCAGGGTGCCGGCCGCGTCGCGCACTTCACCGGCGAACAGGCCCACGGAAGCGTCGTAGACGCGGATGCCGACCAGTTCCGGCGGCAGCATTTCGGCCGCGACAATACTGTCGACCTTGGATTTGTCGAGATCCCACAGGGCCGAAGGCAAGCTGGTCTGCAAGCGCGTGAGCACGCCGCTGCGCAGGCGCGCGCTGCCCGATTCAAGTTCCTGGCTCAGTGTATATTGGGTATAGCTGCCAGAAATGCCCAGCACCAAGGTGACGATCACGACAAAAAGCAGGGTCAGCCGGACTTGGATACTCACCATCGATCAACACTCCCCGGGCCAGGCCAGCCGCCGGCCCGCGGCGCGGGCACAGATACGTCTGCAATGCAACAGCCTGAAGCAAATGTACGGTATGACATGCTTATTGGCAAGATTTACAGCACCCCCGTTTTCGACAGGGGCCTTGATACAGGTTGAGACATTGCGTCATGGCAATGGTAATATCCCTCAATCATCTAAGGAGTCGTCATGGCGGTCATGCATCAACATCTACCCCTGGAACAAGTGCGTCCTGGCATGGTCTTGTCGGATGTCTTGCTCGACGCGCATGGACAAGTGCTGTTGCCGCAAGGCGCGGTACTGACGGAAAACATGCTGACCCTGATGCCGCGCCACGGCATCGCCATGCTGCCGATCCAGGCACCGCCCCCTTCGCCAGAGGAAGTGGCCGCGCAGCAGGCGGCCGACAGCGAACGGCTGGCCTACCTGTTCCGCAAGCATGATCCGGAAGATCCCCTGGACGTGGCCACCACCTTGCTGCGCAACTATGTCACGCAATACCGCCTGGGCACGGGAGAGCCGGCATGAGCACCCAGCTGACGCTCGACGATATCGTCGCCCACCTCGATGACCTGCCTTCCTTGCCTGCCGTCGTCATGGAACTGCTCAACAGCATAGACCAGGACGACGTCGATATTTCCGTGCTGGCGAAAAAAGTGTCGTACGACCAGGCACTGACGGCGAAAACCCTGCGCCTGGCCAACTCTTCGCAATATGGCTTGCAGGTCAAGGCCACCACCATCCAGCAGGCGATCACCTACCTGGGTTTCCAGACCACGCGCAGCCTGATCACCTCGGCCGCCATCACGGGCTGCTTCCCGGAAGGGCGCTGCCCCGGCTTCGACGACAAGGCCTTCTGGCGCCATTCGGTAGCGACGGCCGGCTGCGCCAAGGTGCTGGCGCGGCAGATCCGCTTCAACCAGGATTACGCCTTCACGGCCGGCTTGCTGCATAACATCGGCCGCCTGGTGCTGGTCAGCAGCTTTCCCGCACACTACGCGCAAGTCATCGCGCACCAGGCGGCGCACGATTGCAGCCTGCTCGAAGCGGAGCAGACCGTGCTGGGCGTGGATCACGTGCAGGCGGGCGTGGCGCTGGCCGACCACTGGAATTTTTCCGACACCATGCGCCTGGCGCTGGCCAACTACCTGCAGCCGGAAACGCCGGGGGCAGGTTTCCTGGCAGCACTGATCCACGTGGCCAATGCGATTGTGTGCGCGCTCGACCTGGCGCAGGCGGGCGACGACATGGTGCCGCGCGTCTCGCCGGTGGCCTGGGATGCGCTGGGCCTGAGCGAAGAAACGTATCTGCAACTGTTCCGCGAAACGGAGCTGCGCTACGACGAAATCACTTCGGCACTGCTGAGCTAAACGCCGCGCCACATGCCAACGGCTCTCGCCGCGAAGCGAAAGCCGTTATGGGTATTACGGTACGTCCATGCTGCCCGGTCCACACCTGCCTGTTGCCGCCAGCAGTGACGCAAGCGGCACAGTCAGCGTGCAACCGCCACATCAGTGCGCGTAATTTGATTCTTGCGCATCGCCGCGGTCTTCCGCTTTTGGACGGCCCTGGGCGTCGGACAGACGATATTTGGTGCGGCGGTCGCCCATCAAATCGCGCAGGTCACGGATGCTCATGCCCGTCACTTCGTGCATGCGGATCAGCAGCGAGGCGCCGACCGGCAAGCGGTGGTGGCGGATCTTGCTGATGACCGGTGGCGCCACTTCGAGCAAGCGCGACAGGGCTGCGTCGTTTTTCAGCTGCATCTTGCTCAGCAGAATATCCAGCAGGTGATTCGGGTTGTAACTCTCTTGCGATGCTAATGCATGATGTGCCATGATTTTTCCTCGTCTGGTGAATGTTGAAAGAATGCCGATACGAACTTAAGGCTGGCTTAGAGTGTTTAAATAAACGTCTTTCCATCGGACTCAGCCTCCCCTCCGCCTTCCCTCCTTGTCGCACTGCCTGCACAGGACTCGCACAGCCAACGTGCGCAGCTTGCCGCGTGAGTAAATGCACTGCAATCCGCTGAAATGAATTGCATATAAAGCAATATACTAGTTCAAACAGGCCGCATCTGCGCCTCGCGCAAACTTCCTGATTGTTAAATATCAATCAAGCTGCTAGTTGGCTTGCCAACGATGCTATTTCAACACATTAGGATGCCAGCGGGCGCACACAAGGCTTTGCAGCAACTTGTTACAAATCAATGGTGTCGCACGGCAATAAATGCTTTACGGCATCGCCGTGCCGGGTGCCGTATTCACGCGGCAATCTTGTCGGCATGCTCAGCACAACATGGCCCGTCCCGGCGATTTACGCTAAACTATGGCCTGAACTTGCAGCGAGCCTGCCAGCGGGCAGCCAGAGGCGCCCGGCCGGTGATCCACCGCCTCCCGCCCCGAGCGGCACACGGCGCAAGCCCCCTGCCCGGCTTATTTGCCGCCGCACTTGTTTGCCTCACCTATTTGCTGCCACCTTTACCGATAAGCATCCGACTCCATGCAGAAAAAAGTATTCATTAAAACCTTCGGCTGCCAGATGAACGAGTACGACTCGGACAAGATGGCCGACGTGCTGGGCGCTTCCGACGGCCTGGTGCGCACGGACACGCCGGAAGACGCCGATGTGATCCTGCTCAATACCTGCTCCGTGCGCGAAAAGGCGCAGGAAAAAGTGTTTTCCGACCTGGGCCGCCTGCGCGAGCTGAAACTGGCCAAGCCGCACCTCTTGATCGGCGTGGGCGGCTGCGTGGCGTCGCAGGAAGGCGACGCCATCGTCAAGCGCGCGCCGTATGTCGACATGGTCTTTGGCCCGCAAACCCTGCACCGCCTGCCGCAGATGATCGAACTGCGCCGCGCCAGCGGCGATGCGCAAGTCGACATCAGCTTCCCGGAAATCGAAAAGTTCGACCACATGCCGCCGGCCAAGGTGGACGGCGCGTCGGCGTTTGTTTCCATCATGGAAGGCTGCAGCAAATATTGCAGCTACTGCGTCGTGCCCTACACGCGCGGCGAGGAAGTGTCGCGCCGCTTCGAGGACGTGCTGACGGAAGTGGCGGGCCTGGCCGCCCAGGGCGTCAAGGAAATCACCCTGCTGGGGCAAAACGTGAACGCCTACCGTGGCGTGATGGAAGGCGGAGACATTGCCGACTTCGCCCTGCTGCTCGAATACGTGGCCGACATTCCCGGCATCGCGCGCATGCGCTTCGTCACCAGCCACCCGAAGGAATTCACACAGCGCCTGATCGACGCCTATGCGAAGATCCCGCAACTGGTCGACCACCTGTATCTGCCGGCGCAGCACGGTTCCGACAAGATCCTCGGCGCCATGAAACGCGGCTACACGGGCCTCGAATACAAGTCCATCATCCGCCGCATCCGCGCCGTGCGCCCGAACATGGCCATTTCGTCCGACTTCATCGTGGGTTTTCCCGGCGAGACCCAGGCCGACTTCGACGCCATGATGAAGCTGATCGCCGACGTGGGCTTCGACAACAGCTACAGCTTCATCTTCAGCAAGCGCCCCGGCACGCCGGCCGCCAGCCTGGCAGACGATACGCCGCATGAAGTCAAGCTGGCCCGGCTGCAGCAGCTGCAGGCGGCCATCGACGCCAACACGCGCAAATACAGCCTGGCCATGGTGGGCAGCGTGCAAACCATCCTCGTCGAAGGCCGCTCAAAAAAGGACACCATTGATCGTGAACTGCAAGGCCGCACGGAGAACAACCGCGTCGTCAATTTCGACGCCGGCCCGGACGGCTTGCAACTGGTCGGCCAGCTGGTCGACGTGCGCATCACCGAAAGCCATTCCTACACCTTGCGCGGCGAACTCGTCGCCAGCGCCCCTGCATTGAAAAGAGCCAGTTGAAAACCAAAGCCCCGATACAGCCGCATTACTTCATCCCCGAGCCGCTCGACAACACGCGCCTGGCGCACCTGTGCGGGCCGCTCGATGAAAACCTGCGCCAGATTTCCGCCGCCCTCGACGTGACGATCTTCCGCCGCGGCGAGAAATTCATCGTCGGCGGCAGCAATGCCGAACGGGCCGTGGAAATCCTCGACCAGTTCTACGCCATCGCCAACAAGGTCGTGCCGCTGGAAGAAGTGCAGCTGGCCCTGGTGGAGCAGCGCGCGGGACTGTCCGCCGCCTCGGAACACCACGCCAACGCACCCGCCAGCACCTTCGTCGAGCCGGACATCGCCAGCCCCGTGCTGAAAACGCGGCGCTCCGACCTGCGCGGGCGCACACCGCACCAGATCGCCTACCTGCGCGACATCCTCGAACACGACATCAGCTTCGGCGTGGGTCCGGCCGGCACGGGCAAAACCTATCTGGCCGTCGCCTGCGCCGTCGACGCGCTCGAACGCGATGCCGTCAAGCGCATCATTTTGACGCGCCCCGCCGTCGAAGCGGGCGAGCGCCTGGGCTTTTTGCCGGGCGACCTGGCGCAAAAGGTCGACCCGTACCTGCGTCCCCTGTACGACGCGCTGTACGATTTGCTCGGTTTTGACCGCACGCAAAAGCTGTTTGAAAAACAGGTGATCGAGATCGCCCCGCTGGCCTACATGCGCGGACGCACCCTGAACCACGCCTTCGTCATCCTCGATGAAGCGCAAAACACCACCGTCGAACAGATGAAGATGTTTTTGACCCGCATCGGCTTTGGCAGCAAGGCCGTGGTGACGGGCGACGTGACGCAGGTCGACCTGCACAAGAGCCAGACGAGCGGTCTGATCGACGCCGTGCACGTCTTGAAAGACGTGCGCGGCATCGGCTTCACGCAATTTAACAGCACCGACGTGGTGCGCCACCCGCTCGTCGCGCGCATCGTCGACGCGTATGAAACGGCGCAGGCGGCCAACGCCGACGCCGCCCACCTGCCCTCCTTATTGAAACCAGCTGCCGCCAAAAATGTCCGAAAAAAATAAACTGTCCTTGTCCGTGCAATACCCGGACACCCGCCTGGCAACCCTGATCACGCGCCCGAAAGTGCGCCGCTGGGTCAAGGCGGCCCTGTTCGCCCCAGCAGAATTGACGATCCGCTTCGTCGACGCGGAAGAAGGCCGTACCTTGAACCGCGACTACCGCGAAAAGGACTACGCCACCAACGTGCTGACGTTTGCCTACAACGAAGGCGAAGAACTGGCCGGGGACGAGCCGACGCGCGCCGACATCATCCTGTGCACGGACGTGCTGGAAAAGGAAGCGGCGGAACAGAAGAAAAGCGTGGAAGAGCACACGGCCCATCTGATCGTGCACGGCGTGCTGCATGCGCAGGGCTACGACCACATGGATGACGAGGAAGCGGCCGAGATGGAGGGCCTGGAGACGGAGATCCTCGCAACACTCGGCATCACCGACCCGTACAAGGAGTAAGCACATGGGAACCTGGGCACTGGACGCCTTCGGCAACGACTACGCCATGGATTGGGCGCAGGATCTGCACGAATACAAAACCCTGGAACTGGTCGAGACCACGCTCGACAACGTCATCGACAGCCAGCAAGCGGAACTGGAAGCGCCGTTCGCCGCCGAGGCGCTGGCCGCGCTGGAAGTGATCGCGCGCCTGCAAGGCAAGCCGGGAGAAAACGACCCGGCCACGGCGGAAGTGGACGCATGGGTGGCCGCCTGCAAGAAGAAGGTCACGCCGCCGCTGCTGGAAAAGGCGCGCCTGGCCTTCGAGCGCATCATGGCCGAGTCGTCGGAACTGCGCCAGCTGTGGCAAGACAGCGAGCATTTTACGGACTGGCAGGCGGACGTGGCGGCCCTGCGCGCCCGTGTGCTGGGCCAGGACGCCTGAAACGTCGGGCAACGGCGCACTTCAACGTATTAAATTTGCATCAAAAGCGGGGAAATCCGGTATTGCCCCACTTTTGGTGTATCCTATATCCCTTCGCAACAACGGCTCACGCCTCCTATGCCCGAGCATCCTAGTGGCGTCAGAACTGACGTCAAGCCCCACCGGTCACTGTTTGAACGCCTGACCGCACTCATTTCCCCCGAGCCAGAGAACCGTGCAGAATTGCTCGAAGTTCTACACGATGCGCATGAACGCAAGCTGATCGACGCCGACGCCCTGTCGATGATCGAAGGCGTGTTCCAGGTATCGGATCTCTGTGCGCGCGACATCATGATTCCCCGTTCGCAAATGGATGTCATCGACATCAGCAAGCCGATCGAGGAATGGATGCCGGAAGTCCTGTCCACCGCCCACTCGCGCTTCCCCGCGATCGAAGGCGAGCGCGACAAGGTCATCGGCATCCTGCTGGCGAAAGACTTGCTGCGTTACTACGCAGAAGAAACTTTCGACGTACGCGACATGCTGCGCCCCGCCATCTTCATCCCCGAATCGAAACGCCTGAATGTGCTGCTGCGCGATTTCCGCGCCAACCACAATCACATGGCCATCGTCGTCGATGAATACAGCGGCGTCGCCGGCCTGATCACCATCGAAGACGTGCTGGAACAGATCGTCGGCGACATCGAGGACGAATACGACTTCGACGAAGCCGAGGACAACATCCTCTCGCTCAAGGAAGGCCAGTTCGGCCCCCGCTGGCGCGTCAAGGCGCTGACCGAGATCGAACAGTTCAACGAGGAAGTGGGCAGCCACCTGGTGGACGACGACGTCGACACCATCGGCGGCCTCGTCTCGAAGTACCTGGGCCGCATGGCGCACAAGGGCGATATTTTCGACCTGGGCAATCTGCGCTTCGAGGTGCTGCGCGCCGATGCGCGCCAGGTGCACGTGCTGCTCGTCGAGCGCCTGCCCAACGTGCCGGAACTGGAACTCTGACATGCGCGTGCTGTAAATGCGTTTCAGACGCGTCGATCCCAACGCCCCCGCCAAACCGCCCCGCAGCACGTGGGCGCGCATGCTGACTGCCGCCATCGCCGGCGCCGTCGCCGTGCTGGCGTTCGCCCCTTTCGGCTACTGGCCGCTGCAAATCCTCAGCCTGGGCGTGCTGTTCTACCAGGTGCTGCGCGCATCGAACGTCAAGGCCGGCGCGCTGATCGGCTGGGCCTATGGCTTCGGCTGGTGCGCGGCCGGCACGCACTGGCTGTATATCTCGATGCACCGCTATGGCGACATGGCCGCGCCGATCGCCGCCATCGCCGTGGCCCTGCTGGCCCTCTTGATGGCCATTTACGTGGCCCTGGCCATGGGCGCGGCCGCCTGGCTGCGCCAGCGCTGGGTGCTGTCCCTGCCCGCCATGACCCTGCTGGTGCTGCCCGCCACCTGGACCTTGTTCGAATGGACGCGCGGCTGGCTGTTTACGGGCTTTCCGTGGCTGGCCACCGGCTACGCCCACAATGCCAGCCCGCTGGGCGGCTTTGCACCCATCGTCGGCGCGTATGGCCTGGGCTGGCTGGCGGCGCTGTCGGCCGGCGCCCTGCTGCTGCTAGTCCATCCACAGCGCCGCACGCGCTGGAGCGCGCTGGGCGGCGTCATCGCGCTGTACGCGGCCGGCGTTGGCTTGCAATACGTGAACTGGACCCACCCTGTCGGACGCGCGATCACGGTGCGCCTGTTGCAGGGCAATGTGCCGCAACAGCAGAAATTCGACCCCGGCTTCGTGCTGGGTGCCCTGCAGATGTACCAGAGCGCCATCACCAGTGCGCCGGCCGACCTGATCGCCACGCCGGAAACGGCCGTCACCGTGCTGCCGCACCAGCTGCCGCCCGGTTATCTGGAGAATCTGGCGACGTATTCGCAGCAGACGGGCAGCACGATTTTGCTCGGCATGCCCGTGCTCGACGAGCAGCAGCGCTTCTACAATGCGGCCGTGGGCATCACGCCCAACGCCACGCCGGGACCGTATTACCAGTACCGCAAGCACCATCTGGTGCCGTTCGGCGAATTCGTGCCGCCCGGCCTGCACTGGTTTGTCGCCATGATGGCCATCCCGCTGGGTGACATGGGCCGCGGCGCGGAGGTGCAGGCGCCGCTGCAGGTACGCGACCAGCTGGTGCTGCCCAATATCTGCTACGAAGACCTGTTTGGCGAGGAAATCGCGGGACAACTGGCCAGCGCCCACCGCAATGGCAAGCAGTCGGCCTCGGTGCTGCTCAATATCTCGAACCTGGCCTGGTTTGGCGACTCGATCGCCATCCCGCAGCATCTGCAGATTTCGCAGATGCGCAGCCTGGAAACGGGCCGCCCGATGCTGCGCTCGACGAACACGGGCGCCACCGCCGTCATCGACGGCAAGGGCGTGGTGCAAAGCCTGCTGCCGCCGGAACAGCAAGCGACCCTGGCGGCCAAGGTGCAAGGCATGGGCGGCATGACGCCATACATTCTGTATGGCAATAAACTGGTGCTGGCCCTGGCCGCGCTGGCCTTGCTGACGGCCTTCCTGCTGTCGCGCGCCGCGCGCCGTGGCCGCGCCGCGCAGCAATAAGCGGCCGATATTGCCCGAAGAGTCACAGTGGGCCCGTAAAAACCGCTAAAATTAGCAAAATCCCGGCCCGGACGCTAGCCCAACAGCGTGCGGGCTTCAAGCAAACCTTAACAAAGCGCAGCCTCCCGCGCGGCGAACTCATACGATGCTCACATTTCAACAAATTATCCTGACCTTGCAAACCTATTGGGACAAGCAAGGTTGCGCCCTGCTCCAGCCTTACGACATGGAAGTCGGCGCCGGCACGTTCCACACCGGCACCTTCCTGCGCGCGATCGGCCCGGAACCGTGGCGCGCCGCGTATGTGCAGCCGTCGCGCCGCCCGAAAGATGGCCGCTATGGCGAAAACCCGAACCGCATGCAGCACTACTACCAGTATCAGGTGGTGCTCAAGCCCGCGCCGGAAAACATCCTCGACCTGTATCTGGGTTCGCTGGCCGCCCTGGGCCTGGACTTGCAGCAGAATGACGTGCGCTTCGTCGAAGACGACTGGGAAAGCCCGACCCTGGGCGCCTGGGGCCTGGGCTGGGAAGTCTGGCTGAACGGCATGGAAGTGACCCAATTTACCTACTTCCAGCAAGTGGGCGGCCTCGATTGCAAGCCCGTGCTGGGCGAGATCACCTACGGCATCGAACGCCTGGCCATGTATCTGCAGGGCGTGGAAAACGTGTACGACCTGGTCTGGACAGAGTGGGAAGAAAACGGGATTACCAAAAAGCTGACCTACGGCGACGTCTTCCACCAGAACGAGGTGGAGCAATCGACCTACAACTTCGAGCACGCGAATACGGACCTGCTGTTCGAACAGTTCGGCAACTACGAAGCGGAAGCGAAGCGTTTGATCGAGCTGCAACTGACCCTGCCCGCCTACGAGAAGATCATGAAGGCGTCGCACAGCTTCAATATGCTCGATGCGCGCGGCGCCATCTCGGTGACGGAACGCGCCGCCTACATCGGCCGCGTGCGCACCCTGTCGCGCCTGGTGGCGCAAGCGTATTACGACTCGCGCGAGCGCCTCGGTTTCCCGATGCTGCCCGCCGCAGACCAACCCGCCGCCGCTTGATCGCCTAGCTCATACACCGCCGTACCAGACAAGAACACCATGAACCAAACACTGCTCATCGAACTGCTGACCGAAGAACTGCCGCCGAAAGCGCTGGCCAAACTGGGCGCCGCCTTCACCGCCGGCATCGTCAACGGCCTCAAAGCGCGCGACTTCCTCGAAGCCGACAGCGTCGCCACCAGCTACGCCTCGCCGCGCCGCCTGGCCGTCTCCATCACCAATGTGCGCGAAGTCTCGCCCGATAAATCCATCCGTGAAAAAGTCTTGCCCGTCTCCGTGGCGCTGGACGCGAACGGCAACGGCACGCCGCCGCTGGCCAAGAAACTGGCCGCGCTGGGTTTCCCCGACCTGACGGTAGCGGACCTGGAACGCGCCGTCGACGGCAAGGCCGAAAGCTTCTTCTACACCTACACGGCGCCAGGCAGCCAGCTCGCTGCCGGCGCGCAAGCGGCATTGACGGAGTCTTGCGCCAAGCTGCCGATTCCAAAACTGATGAGCTATCAGCGCCCGGACGGCACCACCGTGCAATTCGTGCGCCCGGCCCACAGCCTGATCGCCCTGCACGGCATCAACGTGCTGCCTCTGACCCTGCTGGGCCTGACGGCCGGCCGCACCACCCTGGGCCACCGTTTCCTCACCGATGGCGAACCGATCACCATCGCGCACGCGGAAAACTATGCGCCGTCGCTGATCCTCAACGCCAGCGTCATCGCCAGCAACGAGGAACGCAAGGAACGCATCCGCGCCCAGCTGCTGGACAAGGCCGGCGCCGACCAGGTCTTGATGCCCGAAGCGCTGCTCGATGAAGTCACCGCCCTGGTCGAATGGCCGGTCGTGTATGAATGCCACTTCGAGGAAGAATTCCTGGCCGTGCCGCAGGAATGCCTGATCCTCACCATGCAGACGAACCAGAAATACTTCGCCCTGACGGACAGCGAAGGCAAGCTGCGCTCGCGCTTCCTGATCGTCTCGAACATCGAGACGGACACGCCCGAGCACATCATCGGCGGCAACGAGCGCGTCGTGCGCCCGCGCCTGTCCGACGCCAAGTTCTTCTTCGAGCAGGACAAGAAGAAGACGCTGGCATCGCGTTTGCCGCTGCTGGCCAACGTCGTCTACCACAACAAGCTGGGCACGCAAGCTGCGCGCACAGAAAGAGTAAAAGCATTAGCCGGCGCCATCGCCGCCAAGCTGCAATATGACGTGGCCCTGGCCGAACGCGGCGCCCTGCTGGCCAAGGCCGATCTGCTGACCGACATGGTGGGCGAATTCCCCGAGCTGCAAGGCATCATGGGCACGTATTACGCGCGCCATGACGGCGAGGCGGAAGAAGTGGCGCTGGCCGCTTCCGAGCACTACCAGCCGCGCTTTGCCGGCGACGCCCTGCCGTCGACCGCCACCGGCACCGCCGTGGCCCTGGCCGACAAGCTCGAAACCCTGGTCGGCATCTGGGCCATCGGCCTGGCGCCGACGGGCGACAAAGACCCGTTCGCGCTGCGCCGCCATGCCCTGGGCGTGCTGCGCATGCTGCTGGAAAAGCGTTTGCCGTTGTCGATCCAGGGCTTGCTGGCGGATGCCGCCGCGCAGTTCGCAGCCGTTCCCGGCTTCAAGGACCCGGTCGCGGATGTCACCACCTTCATGCTCGACCGCCTGCGCGGCATCCTGCGCGAACGCGGTTTCTCGCCGAATGAAATCGAAGCCGTCGTGGCGCAAAACCCGGACCGCCTGGATGACATCGTGCAGCGCCTGGAAGCCGTGCAGGCGTTTGCCGCCCTGCCGGAAAGCGCCTCGCTGGCCGCCGCGAACAAGCGCATCACCAACATCCTGAAAAAGAACGAGGAAGCCGTGAGCCAGGTCGCCGCCGGCGGCGTCAACGTGGCGCTGCTGCAGGACGAAGCGGAGAAAAAACTCGCCGCCGCCGTCTCGCGCGTGCAGCCGGAAGTCGACGCGGCATTCGCCAAGGGCGACTTCACCAGCACCCTGCAAACCCTGGCGCAGCTGCGCGACGACGTCGACGGCTTCTTCAACGACGTGATGGTGATGGCCGAGGATGTCGCCCTGCGCAACAACCGCCTGGCCTTGCTGTCGTCCTTGCACGGCATGATGAACCGCGTGGCCGACATTTCCAAGCTGGCGGCATAATGGGCATTCCGGCGCTGAAACTGATTATTCTCGACCGCGACGGCGTCATTAATCATGACTCGCCGGACTTCATCAAATCGCCTGCCGAATGGCTGCCGATCCCCGGTTCGCTCGAAGCGATCGCCCGCCTGAACCAGGCAGGCTATCGCGTCATCGTCGCCTCGAACCAGTCGGGCATCGCGCGCGAATATTTCGACATGACGGTGCTGAACGCGATCCACCAGAAGATGCATACGCTGGCGCAGCAGGTCGGCGCCGATATCGACGCCATCTTCTTTTGCCCGCACGCGGGCGCGGACAATTGCGACTGCCGCAAGCCGAAACCGGGCATGTTCCATGAAATCTCGAAGCGCTACAACACCAGCCTGAAAGGCGTGCCCACCGTTGGCGATTCGCTGCGCGACCTGCAGGCAGGTTTCATCAGCGGCTGCGTGCCCTACCTGGTCTTGACGGGCAAGGGCGAAAAAACCAACGAAACAGGCGGCCTGCCACCCGGCACCCAGGTCTTCCCCGACCTGGCCGCCGTGGTCAGCCACCTGCTCAAGGCGCCAGCAGCATCTGCGCCCAACGTGGCATTCAGTATCTAATTTTCGGAGAACCGCATTGCGTAATATTTCCCTGTTCCTGCGATCCCTGCTGTTCATGACCATCATGATCGTGGCCACCATCGTCTGGGCCTGCGTGTGCTTTTTTGCCGCGCCGTTGAGCTACAACAAGCGCTATTGGGTCACCTCGCGCTGGAACGTGTTTATCCTGTGGTGCGCCAAGGTCATTTGCGGCATCCGCTATGAAGTCAAGGGCGCCGAGAACTTCCCCGACGCGCCGGCCATCGTGCTGTCGAAGCACCAGTCGGCCTGGGAAACCATCTTCCTGCTGCCCAGCCTTCCCCGTCCGCTCGTGTATGTGTTCAAGAAGGAGATTCTGTACATTCCGTTCTTTGGCTGGGCCATGGCGCTGCTGCGCATGATTCCCATCGACCGCAAGCAGGGCAAGCATGCGTTCAAGAGCGTCGTCGCGCATGGCAAACGCCGGCTGGCTGACGGCCAATGGATTATCATGTTCCCTGAAGGTACCCGCATCCCCGTGGGGCAGGCGGGCAAGTACAAGAGCGGTGGCACGCGCCTGGCCATTGCCACGGGCGCCGTGGTGGTGCCGATTGCGCATAACTCAGGCGAATGCTGGCCCAAGCAGTCATTCCTCAAACGCCCGGGACTGATCACCGTCTCGATAGGCAAACCGATTTCGCCGGAAGGGCAAACCCCGGACAGCATGATGCAACAGGTGGAAAATTGGATAGAATCAGAAATGCGCGTCATTTCGCCTCACGCCTACAACGCTGGCTAGACGGCATCAGCGCGGTCATCCAGGAGCCGACACTGCGCCAGCAGATGAAGACCATCAAGGTCGGCGACCAGCAACTGGATCTGTTCGCGCATGACGTCTCGACCAGCACGCCCCCGGCGGTGCGCCCTACGGCACCGCCAGCGCCGCCCGTGGCACCACCGCTAGTGGCCCCCGCGCCACCCATCGTTCGCCCCGTTCCACCGCCCCTGCCTTCTCCGCCACGCCCTGCCGATGGCCCTCCGCTGCGTCAGCTGCAGCTGGGCAGCCACCTCGTCGAATTCGCCCTGCGCCGCTCCACGCGCCGTTCCATCGGCTTCATGATCGACGATAACGGCTTGCGCGTGACCGCGCCCAAGCGCGTCACCCTGGCCGAGATCGACAACGCCATCCGCGCCAAGCAGAGCTGGATCGTCTCCAAGCTGCTGGAGCGGGGCGAGCGCAAAGTGCAGCGCCAGCAGCGCCCGCCCGTGGCCTGGGTCGATGGCGCCGTGCTGCCTTACCTCGGCGGCGACATCACCCTGCGATTGCACCAGGCGCCGCGCCACCGCGCCAGCTTCCAGCGCGAGACGAATGAACTGCACGTATGGGTCACGCCCACGGGCAGCGAACAGCAGTTGAAGGAAAAAGTGAAGGGCTGGTTCCAGCACGAAGCGCGCCAGCTGTTCGAAGCGCGCCTGGACGTATATGCGGACAAGCTGGGCGTGCAGTACGATTCGCTGTCGCTGTCGTCGGCCGGCACGCGCTGGGGCAGCTGCACCATCGAGCGCAAGATTCGCCTGAACTGGCGTTTGATCCACTTTGCCCTGCCGCTGATCGACTACGTGGTGGCGCATGAACTGTCGCACCTGCTGGAAATGAACCACAGCCCCCGCTTCTGGGCCACCGTGGAGTCGATTTATCCCGATTATGATGGCGCCAAGCAGGCGCTCAGAAAACGCTCGCAGGAGTTGCCCGTTTTGTTCCAATGAGACGGCACTACCGCCTGCGCCGTAGGCATGGGATACTGGATGTTCCATCCTGCCCATTTCGTCCATGAATATTTTCAAGATGCTGTTTGGCGCCAAGGCTGCCGCCGCGCCAGCAAGCCAACCACTGCCTGCAGCGCCCAGTGACCAGCCCTCGCTGGAAGATGAACTGAACCATTATTCCGGCTATGAACGACAGGCCGCGCTGGAACGCTGTGCCGCTCTGGACAGGACAGACCTACTGCCCTTGGTCATCGTGCGCCTCAATGACTGGGTGCCTGCCGTGCGCGATGCAGCGCGTGTCACCATGCAGCACCTATTGCCACTGGCGCCAGTCCCCCAGTTATTGCAGATACTACCGAACGTTCTGCGCCTGCGTGAAATGAGCAGGAGCGACCATGCGGACTGGCTGCAGCACTTTGAACGCACCGTACTTGAACTGCTGAGCGTGCAAGACTTGCTCGATGGCGTCTGTGGCAAGAACGTCCATGTCGCCAGGAGCTGCTTCTACATGCTGCACCAGTACGGTCTGGGCGATCGAGCACAATACATCGGTATGGCGCTCGCCACGCGCGGAGATACGGTACTGGCAACGCAAGCGCTACGGCTGTGCGCCAGCACCGCACCCGACGTACAAACGGCGCTATACCTCAAGGCGATGTCGTCGCCTTTCGGCCGGATACGTACCAGTGCGTTATTGTCGCTGACGCAAGCGCCTGGCGGCCAGGATATGCGCGCGCTGGCGTTGACAAGCCTGTTGGATGCCCAAGCGTCGGTACGCTACCTGGCCGTCGCCTGCCTTCAAACAATGGGAGAGGATGCACGCATCAGCTACCGCGCCATTCTGGCCAATCCGGCATCGAACACGCAGGCCATTCGTGTCAGCCTGCTGTCGCTGGGCAGCCTGCGCGCGCCAGAAGATCTTGAGCTGATTCGTGCCTTTACGCAGTCAACGCCGCCATCCGTGCGCCTGGCGGCCTACAACGCCTGGTTCAAGGCGGCGCCATCCGATAAAGACGAGATCGCCCTGCAAGCTGCAGGCGACGTAGCGCCAGGCATGCAGAAATTTGCCTGCCAAATGGTATCGCGTCAGGGTGCGTTCATTCCCTTCGCCACACTGCGCCCCTTGCTGGAAGCGAGGGGTGAGCATTATCTGCTACTACGCTACGCTTCCGGCAACAAGTGGCAATGGCTCGCGACCATCGCGCACCTGGCCCTGGCGCACGCACCACACGGGCCACCCCAGACGTACCTGGACCATGAACTGCTGCGTTGGATCAGGGATGCTCACCGCATTACCGGTGAGCCGAATGGTCAACAGCATGACCTTCTGTCACAAGAGTGCGCACAAGCAGCGCTGCGCGCGCTGTTGACAGTGCACGACGAGCAATACAGCACGTTGCTCACGCATGAACTGGCACTGCATCAGTTGACTCCTGCCAAGACCCCGCAGCACTAAACTATCGCAGCAAAGGTTGGATGGCAGCGATAGTGCGCGGCGTGGCGCCCCGGTGCTGCGCCGCGAAGGCCAACGCCTTTTGCCCCATCGACGCCAGCTGCGCGGGATCCTGCAGCAAGGCCGACGCCTGCGCCATCAGCGCGTCGGCGTCCGCCACCCGCGCAGCACCGCCGGCGGCAATCGCCTGCTCGGTCACGAGCGCGAAATTGAAGGTGTGCGGGCCGATCAGCACGGGTTTGCCCAGGGCCGCCGGCTCGATCAGGTTTTGTCCGCCCAGCGGCAGCAGGCTGCCGCCGACAAAGGCGCAATCGCAGGCCGCGTAATACGCAAACATCTCGCCCATCGAGTCGCCCAGCAGCACCTGCGTGCCCGCCGCCACAAGATCGTCCTGCGCCAGACCGGACCTGCGCTGCACGGCCAGGCCCTGCGCCGCGATCAGCTTTTCCACTTCGTCAAAGCGCTGCGGATGGCGCGGCACGATCAGCAGAAGCGCATTCGCCGGCAAGCTGGCGCGGATATACGCATCGAGGAGCAGATGCTCTTCGCCTCCGCGCGTGCTGGCGCACAGCAGCACGGGGCGCGGGTGGGACGATGCATCGATGGCGCTGCGCAGCGCGGCCCCCGTCGCCAGCGCCGCCGCGGGCACGACGACGTCGAACTTGATGCTGCCCGTGACGACCACGTTCCGCACGCCCAGCAGGCGCACGCGCTCGGCGTCGTCCTGCGTCTGCGCCGCCACCAGGGTGATGCCGCGCGCCGCGTCCGCAATGAGTTTGCCCAGGCGCTGCGCCTTGCCCAGCGAACGCTGCGACAAGCGCGCGTTGGCCAGCACCACCGGCACTTTGTAGCGATTGCATTGGTGGATCAGGTTCGGCCACACTTCCGTCTCCATCAGGATGCAGATGCGCGGCGCAAAGTGACGGATGAAACGGGCCGGCATGGCGCCCGTGTCGTAGGGCAGGTAGCTTTGCACGAGGCGCGCGCCATGTTTGGCAAACAAGGTTTTACCGGTCGCGCGCCCCGTCGGCGTCATGTGCGTGAGGACGATGCGGCACGCGGGCCATGCGGCCAGCAGCGCATCGATCAGCGGCTCGGCCGCGCGCGTCTCGCCAACGGAGACGGCGTGTAGCCAGAGCGTGGCTGGTGCAGGTGCCTGCTGGCGAGGGTAAAAGCCCAGGCGCTCGCCCCAGTGCTGCCGGTAGCCGGGTTCCTGGCGTCCGCGCAACCACAGCCGCGCCAGCACCAGGGGCAAGGCCAGCCACCAGGCAAGGGTATAAAGAAGTCGCATGATTGTTTAACGCTGACGTCAGGCGGGAGGATAGTCGGCCAGCAGGCGCTGTGCCGCGGCCAGCACTTCCGGCACGCCGGGCGGCGCACCCATGTCGCCCAGGTTGATGATTTTCGGCGACCAGTTGCCTTCCGTTTTCCACAGCGGCGAATCGGCATAGATTTCCACCGTCGGACGCACAAAGGCGGCGGCGATATGCGTCAGGCCCGTGTCGACGCCGACCACCAGCGCCGCGTGGCGCGCCAGCAGGGTGGCATCGCCCATCGACAGCTTCGGCAGCACGCGCGCATTCGGCAGGCCGGCCGCCAGTACTTCTGCTTCCGCCTTTTCCTTGGGAGAACCCCAGGGCAGCAAAATCGGCATCGGTGCCAGCGCATGGCCCAGGGCGATCCAGTTTTCCGGCGCCCATTTCTTGGCGTCGCGCGCGGTGCCGTGGAAATACACGCAGTATGGCGCCACGCCCATCCAGTCCGGGCGCGGCTCGCTGCCTGACACTTCCGGCAAGCCGAAATCGGCCGGCGTATCGAGCGTGTAGCCGAGTGCCGCGGCGGCCACCATGCGGCCGCGCGCTACCGCATGCGTGCGTGGATCGAGCGGAATGCTTTTCGTGTGAAAGATGCGCGAGATACCTTCGTAGCCCGAGCCCTCGCTGCCGTTGGCCAGGCCGACCTTCTGTCCGCCCGGCGCCAGGCGCGCGGCGCCCATGATGATGCCCGTCTTGAGCAAGCCCTGGGTATCGAACACATAATCGTAGCGCGTCTGGCGCAGGCTGCGGAAGAAGGCGGCGATTTCCGCGCGCGTCTCCTTCTTGCCCAGGCCCTTGCGCCAGCGCCGCAGCGCAAACGGGAAGATGGTTCCCACGCGCGGGTTCAGGCGCACCAGGCTGGTGTAGCCCTCTTCCACCACCCAGTCGATGGTCGCGTTCGGGAAATGGCGGGCGATGTCCGCCACCATCGGCAGGTTATGCAGCACGTCGCCCAGCGAAGACACGCGCACCAGCAGGATTTTCAAGGGCGCCTGTGCGCCAGGTTGACCGGCCATGCTGTCAGAACGGCAGGACGGCGTCAGGCTTGGCGGCCAGGATCACGCTCTTGAACTGGCCCTGGATGCGCGCCAGGGCTGCCGGCGTTTCCGCCTCGAAGCGCATGACGATCACCGGCGTGGTGTTGGACGAGCGGGCCAGGCCGAAGCCGTCCGCGTATTCCACGCGCAAGCCATCGATGGTGATGATCTGTTCATTGCCCGGGAAGACGGCGTCGCGGCGCAGCATGTCCATCAACGCAACGTTCTCGCCTTCCTGCAGTTTCAGGTGCAGTTCCGGCGTGCTGTCGGACTGCGGCAGGGAATTGAGCAGGGCCGAAGGATCGGCTTCACGCGTGAGGATTTCCAGCAGGCGCGCGGCCGAATACATGCCGTCGTCGAAACCGTACCAGCGGTCCTTGAAGAAGATATGGCCGCTCATTTCGCCGCCCAGCGGCGCACCCGTTTCGCGCAGCTTGGCTTTTACCAGCGAGTGGCCGGTCTTGTACATCAGCGGCACGCCGCCATGTTTGCTGATCCACGGCGCCAGGTGGCGCGTGCATTTCACGTCGTACAGGATTTGCGCGCCCGGATGGCGGGTCAGCACGTCGGCGGCAAACAGCATCATCTGGCGGTCAGGGTAGATGATCTGGCCATCCTTGGTGACCACGCCCAGGCGGTCGCCGTCGCCATCGAAGGCGATGCCGATCTCCGCATCCGTCTCGGCCAGGCAGCGGATCAGGTCTTGCAGGTTTTCCGGATGCGCCGGGTCCGGATGGTGGTTCGGGAAATTGCCATCGACGTCGCAGAACAGTTCGATGACTTCGCAGCCCATGCCGCGGAACAGGTCGCCCGCGAAGGCGCCGGCCACGCCATTGCCGCAATCGACGGCGATCTTGATCGGGCGCGCCAGCTTGACGTCGCCCAGGATGCGCTGCAGGTAGGCGGCGCGGATATCGTGCGTGGCATAGGCTCCCGGGTTGGCAACGTCCTTGGCGCTGGCGCTGCCGTCGTGGGCGACGATGCTGTGGTACAGCGCCTGGATCGCTTCGCCGTGGATCGCTTCGCCCGCCAGCACCATCTTGAAACCATTGTAGTCAGGCGGATTGTGACTGCCCGTGACCATGATGCCGGAGCGCGTGTCGAGCACATTCGTGCCGAAGTACACCATCGGCGTGGCCACCACGCCCAGGTCGATCACGTCGACGCCGGCCGCTTGCAAGCCCTGCGCCAGCGCTGCCGTCAGTTCCGGTCCCGACAGGCGGCCATCGCGGCCGATCACGACCCGCTGCTCACCCTTGGCCAGGGCGGCCTGGCCAAATGCCTGACCGATCTTGTAGGCCACGCTGGCATCGAGGGTTTTAGCAATGATGCCGCGAATATCGTAGGCCTTGAAGATCGTTCTGGACAATGGAAGCATGGTGTGGGCGCTATCAGTATAAGTAAGGGTATCGATAAGGTGCCTGGCAAGGTACAGCGCGTGGCTGGCAGCTTGCCACTGCGCCAAGAGTATACCGAATTATACGCGCAGCAGATCGATGGACTTGCCCGATTCCACCCACTGCCTGACCCACAGCGGCTGGCGACCACGGCCTGTCCATTGTTGGGCAGCATTGTCAGGATGGCGGTAACGTACCGCGACTTTGCCCGTGCGCGGGTGCAAGCCGTCGAGTATCAGCTGTTTCAGCGGAATGCCCGCTTGCTGCGCGATGGCCATGATCTGTTCGCGCGCCTTGTTCAAATCTTCACGCTCGCGGCTGTTCAATTCCTGCTTCACATTATCTTCCAGCTTGCGCAATTCCAGCATCGTCATCGTCGACAGATCCATCCTGTATATCCTTTATATTCAATTAAATAATAAAATCACGTGAAATATACTACATTGCATAAAAATCCGCGCACGGTAACGTAATTCCTCGTCGCTTGAATGACAGGCCGCGATTTATTTACCGGCTCAACATTAAGATTAAATGAAGAATATGCCGAAACCGCACGTGGAGACATGAATAAACAGGAATAAAATGACATTCCGGCTGGCATGGCACGATCATCGATTCCAACAAGTATGCCAGGCAATGATTATCGCGATAAAGCAGCGACATATTCAGCTAAGTAGGTCGTGGAAAATTATTGTGAAGTTATGGCGAACAGAACCGGATGCTCTGCAAGGCGCCCGCTGCGACGCAGTGCGAGCACTGCTAGCAGCGGGCAACACCGCAGAGCGCCGGGTATGGAAGTCAGAAATCACAATAATTTATTGCGACCTACTTAAGTAATCCTCGGGAAATTAAGAAGACGCTCACTACCAAGATATGCTTTAAGGGCAGCCATGCTTATAATGCCTGCGCGTAGTTCACTTCACCCTGGCACATATGAAAACTTACTTTATCGGCGATCTGCAAGGCTGCCATGCACAAACCGTTGAACTGATCGAACGGATCCAGGCGGCAGCCGATGGCCCCTACCGCCTGCTGTTCGCTGGCGACTTGATCAACCGCGGTCCGGCCTCGCTGGCTACGCTGCGCCACGTACACGCGCTGGCGCAGCAAGGCCTGGCCGACAGCGTCCTGGGCAACCATGACTTGCATTTGCTGGCCGTGGCCAACGGCATCCGCCCCGAGCATGCGTCCGATACGCTGGCCGAGATCCTCGACGCCCCCGACCGCGGGGAGTTGCTCGCCTGGCTGCGCCAGCGCCCGCTCGCCATGCAGCACCAGGGCCATGTACTCGTGCATGCGGGCCTGCTGCCGCAATGGAGCGCGGCCCAGGCCCTGTCCCTGAGCGGCGAAGTGTCCGCCATGCTGCGCAGCGACGAGTGGGTGGCCTTCCTGCGCACCATGTACGGCAACGAACCGGCCGCCTGGCGCGACGACCTGCAGGGCGCCGACCGGCTGCGCTGCATCGTCAACGCCATGACGCGGCTGCGTTTTTGCACGCCGGACGGCGTGATGGACTTCAAGATGAAGGAGAGCGGCAGCCCGCCACCCGGCTCCGGCCTGCTGCCGTGGTTCGACGTGCCGGGACGGCGCAGCGCGGGCGACACCATCGTCTTCGGCCACTGGTCGGCGCTGGGACTGCAGTTGCGGGAACACCTGATCGGCCTCGATAGCGGCTGCGTCTGGGGTGGAAAACTGTCGGCCGTGTGCCTGGAAGACCGCTCCTTGCTGCAGGTCGATTGCCCCGCCTTCCAGCAGCACAGCGGCAAGCGCTAAATGGCACGCATGGCGCGCATATGCTTAGTCGAAATCGGTCGTTGGCCTTGCCGCGCGCAGCCCGTATGATGCAGCTTTTGCCTGTGCGATCCCATGCATCCTGATACCGACAGACTGGCGCGCTGGCTGCTCGGCAGCCTGGAACTCGACACCGCCGTCCTGCATGTGGGCCAGTACTGCGGCCGCTGGCGCGCTTCCACGGCGGGGCGGGAACTGGGCAGCTTTCACCTGGTGCTCGACGGCCACTGCTATCTGCACCTCGATGGCGCGGCGCCGATTGCGCTCGGCCCGCGCGACGGCGTCTTCCTGCTGCGCGACTTGCCGCACTTCCTCAGCCCCCACAGCGACCCGCTGCAGGCGGTCAGCGCGCAAGCGATGCTGCCGCTGCAAGCGTCCACGGACCAGCCGGCGACGGCGCTGGCTTGCGGCTTCTTTCAATTTCGCGGCGCCCTCTCCGCGCTGATCGTCGACTCGTTTCCGCCGTATCTGCTGATACGCGGCGACGCGCACGCCTTCAGCGCCGCTGCCGCGCTGTTCGACCTGATCCTGGCGGAAGCGGGCGGCGATCCGGAACAGCCGTCACCCCTCATCGCGCGCCTGGTCGAACTGCTGTTCTTTTACCTGATCCGCCATGTGGCGCAGGGCGAGCAGGTGGCGGCCGGCCTGCTGTCGCTGCTGCACCAGCCCGCGTTTTCGCCGCTGCTCGAACGCATGCTCGACGCGCCCGCCGACGACTGGTCGATCGAGAACATGGCCAAGGCGGCGTGCATGTCGCGCGCCAGCTTCTGCAAGCATTTTGCCAGCGCCAGCGGCCACTCGCCGGCCCAGTTCCTGCTCCTGCTGCGCATGAAGATCGCCGCGCGGCGCCTGCACGACGGCGTCTCCGTCGAACGCGCGGCCGAACTGGTGGGCTACCGGTCCCACGCCGCCTTCACGCGCGCCTTCAAGCGGGTCACGGGCGAGCAGCCGGGCGCCTACCGGCGCGACCAGAGATTGCGCCAGCTAGCCAGCTGAAGTCAAGGAACACGAAATCGCAGACGAACGAACACAAAACGACGACGCTGACGTCTGTTGCGTGCACGGCATGGCCGATATAATGGCCGGGTGACTTACCAACTTAGCAAGGTACCCCATGTCCCGTCTGACGCTGCACACTCTCGATACCGCCCCGGCCGATAGCCGCCCCTTCGTGGAAAAAGCCATCGCCAACAATGGCTTCCTGCCCAACCTGATCGGCGTGCTGGCCAATGCCCCGCTGGCCCTGGAAACCTATCTGACCGTCTCCGGCATCAACGGGCGCGCCAGCTTGAGCCTGATGGAACGCGAAGTGGTGCAGATCACGGCCGCGCGCATCCACGGCTGCGATTTCTGCATCGCCGGCCATAGCGCCATCTCGCTGAAAAAAGCGGGCCAGACGCCGGACACGGTGCGCGCCCTGCAGCACGGCCAGCCGACGAACGACGCAAAACTCGACGCCGTCGCCGCCTTCGCCACGGCCGTCATCGCCACGCGCGGCGCCGTCAGCGACGCCGAATATCAAGCCTTCCTGGCCGCCGGCTACAACGAGCAGCAGGCGCTGGAAGTGGTGCTGGGCATCAGCCTGGCCACCCTGTGCAATTTCTCCAACAGCCTGGCCGGCACGCCCGTCAATCCGCAATTGACGCCCTACCTGCCTGGCGCCGTCTGACATGGGCCAGCTCAATCACTGGCTGCACACGCATGCCGACCAGCTCGACCAATCGTCGGAACTGGCTGAAGCCGTTTTGCCGGCGCTCGCTGGCGACCAGTTGCTGGCCATCGGCGTGCCGCGGGAACACGGCGGCGCGGGCGGCGACGTGCGCGACGCCATCGACGCCATCGCCAAAGTGGCCGAGCAATCGGTGACGGCCGCCTTTGTCTTCTGGGGCCAGCGCTGCTTCATCGAATTCCTGCTGCAAAGCGAGAACCGCGCGCTGGCCGAGCGCCGCTTGCCCGGCCTGCTGGCAGGCACGCAGGCAGGCGCCAGCGGTTTGTCGAACGCCATGAAATTCTTGTCCGGCATCGAGCAGCTGCAAATCACGGGCGCGCGCCACGATGACGGCCTGCTCGTCGACGGCGGCCTGGCCTGGGTGACGAACTTGCGCAAGGCGGGCTTCGTCGCGGCCGCCGCCGTGGCGCCCAACGACGGCGCGCCACCCGTCATCGTCGCCTTCGACAGCGGCACGGCAGGCGTCAAACGCAGCGACGACCTGGACCTGATCGCTCTGCGCGGCAGCAATACGGCTTCCGTCAAGCTGGCGCAGGTGCACATCCCCGCCGCGGATATCATCAGCGACAATGCGCCGGCCTGGCTGCCGCAAGTGCGCCCGTCGTTCCTCGGCATGCAGTGCGGCCTGTCGATCGGCCTGGCGCGCGCCAGCCTGGCAAAAGCGGCGCAGATTTCCGCCGGTTCGCGCAACCAACTCACGCCGCGCATCGAAGCGCTGCAAGCGACCTTGGAAGGCGCCGTCACGACCCTGCTGGCCGGCGTGCACGATGGCCGCTTCAGGACGCAGGCACCGGCCATGTTCCGCCTGCGCATACAGCTGGCCGACGTGCTGCAGCAGGCGCTGATGCTGGAACTGCAAGCCATGGGTGGCCGCGCCTATTTGAACGCCGAGCAGCAGGGCTTTGCCCGCCGCTGGCGCGAATCGTCGTTCATCCCCATCGTCACTCCCAGCCTGACGCAATTGCAGGCGGCCTTGCAGCTGTTCGACAGCCAGCAGGCGGCCAAGGCGGGAGCGTCGGCATGAGCGCGACTGATTGGGCGCTGCAGGCACAGGACCTGAGCTACGCCTATCCTGGCACAGCGCCCGTGTTCCAGCACGTCACGCTGGGCGTGCGCAAGCGCGAAATCGTCTGTCTTCTGGGCGGCAGCGGCTGCGGCAAATCGAGCCTGCTGCGCGTGCTGGCCGGCTTGCAGCCGCCATCCACGGGCGAGATCCAGTTCCTCGACGCGCCCATGCGCGAGCCGGACCCGCGCAGCGCGCTCGTCTTCCAGCAAGCGAGCCTCCTGCCCTGGCTGAACGTCACGGGCAACGCCGGCTTCGGCCTGGACTTCAAGCACCAGCCGCAGCTGACGCGCGCAGCGCATGAGGCGCGCGTGGCGCAAGCCATCGAAGCGGTCGGCTTGAAGGGCCGTGAAAAGCTGTATCCGTCCGCGCTGTCGGGCGGCATGGCGCAGCGCGTGGCCCTGGCCCGTGCTCTCGCGCGCGAACCGGAACTGCTGTTCGCCGACGAACCGTTTTCCGCCCTCGACGCCATCACCCGCGCCGAGATGCAATCCTTGCTGGTCGACGTGGTGCACCGCTGGCACACGGCCGTGCTGCTCGTCACGCACGATATCGACGAAGCGATTCTCGTGGCCGACCGCATCTTGCTGATGGGCGGCAAGCCGGGCAACATCGTGCGCGAATGGCCCGTCGCCATCGACCAGCCACGCATTGGCCACAGCGCCGACGTCATCGCCCTGAAAATGGACATCCTCGACGCCCTGCAGGCGCTGCAAAAGCAGGATCAAGCGCCTGCCTTTGCTCCCCATTAATCGACCGGAACTTTCCCATGACATTCGAAGATAAAAACAAACCCCTGCACATCTGCGCCTCGTCCGATTGCGACTGCGGCCTGACGCGGCGCGACTTCCTGCGCATGTCGGCCCTGGCCACGGCCAGCGTCGCCTCGCCCCTGCTGTTCGCCGGCGACGCCATGGCCCAGCAAGGCCCGAAAGGCGACGACCAACCCGTGAAAATCGGCTACCTGCCGATCACCGACGCCACCCCGCTGCTCGTCGCCCACGCTCGTAAAATGTTCGAAGCGGAAGGCTTGCAGGCCGAAACGCCACGCCTGTTCCGCAGCTGGGCACAGATCATCGAAGCGTTCGTCGCCGGCCAGGTCAACGTCATCCACTTGCTGTCCCCGGCCACCCTCTGGGTGCGCTACGGCGCCAAGTTCCCGGCGAAAGTCGTCGCCTGGAACCACGTCAATGGTTCCGCCCTGACGGTGGCCAACGAGATCAACAAGGTCTCCGACCTGGGCGGACGCACGGTCGCGATTCCCTTCTGGTACTCGATCCACAACATCCTGCTGCAGCAAATCCTGTCCTCGAATGGCTTGACGCCGGTCACGCGCGCGCGCAACGCGGCCATCAAGCCGAATGAAGTCAACCTGATCGTGCTGGCGCCTGCCGAAATGGTCTCGGCCCTGGCCAGCAAGTCGATTGCCGGCTACATCGTGGCAGAACCCTTCAATGCGGCGGCGGAAAACGCCGGCATCGGCAAGATCCTGCGCTTCTCGGGCGACGTGTGGAAAAACCATGCGTGCTGCGTCACTTTCCTGTCCGAGCGCGACATCAACACGCGTCCCGAATGGGCGCAAAAGGTCACCAACGCCATCGTCAAGGCGCAGCTGTGGACGCGCTCGAACCAGGTCGACACGGCCAAGCTGCTGTCGAACGTGGGCGAGCACCGCTACACGCCGCATCCGCTGCAGGTGCTGACCAAGGTGCTGGCCACCACCGATTACGCCGGCTACGAAAAGCAGGGCCTGATCGTGCACAAGAACTGGCAGCAGCGCCGCATCGACTTCCAGCCGTATCCGTTTGCTTCGTACACGGAAGAACTGGTGCGCGCCATCGGCCGCACCAAGGTCGAGGGCGATACGCGCTTCCTGGCCAACCTCGATCCGAAGTTCGCCGCGCGCGACCTGGTCGATGACCGCTTCGTGCGCAAGGCCATCACGGCAGTCGGCGGCCCGGCCGCCTTCGGCTTGCCGGCCAACCTGCTGCGCAGCGAAACCGTGGCGGTCTGACGATGGCGAGCAAGTTGTTCACGAAGTTCGGCCTGCCCCTCGTGGGGCTGGCCTGTGCCTTGCTGTTGTGGTCCATGGGCGTGACGGCGCTGGAGAAATCCACGCCGATTGCCACCGCCTTTGCGCCGCTGCCCACGGCGCTGGCGTTCCAGGAGATGGTGGGCGGTGCGGATATCTGGCTGCACGTGGTACTGAGCCTGCAACGGGTGGCGGTCGGCCTGGGACTGGCGATCATCATCGGTGTGCCGCTGGGCGTGCTGGTGGCCATGTCGAAAAGCTTTTCCGGCGCGGCCATGCCGCTGTTCCAGCTGCTGCGCATGATTTCGCCGCTGTCGTGGATGCCGATCGCCGTGATGGTGCTCGGCGTCGGTGACGCGCCCGTGTATTTTCTACTGGCGTTTGCGGCCGTCTGGCCGATTTTGCTCAATACGGCGGCCGGCGTGGCCCGGCTCGATCCGAACTGGCTGCTGCTGGCGCGCAGCCTGTCGGCCACGCGCAGCGAAATCGTCTTCAAGGTGATTTTGCCGGGCATCACGGCCGATATTCTGACGGGCGTGCGCCTCGCCATCGGCATCATCTGGATCGTGCTGGTGCCGGCGGAAATGCTGGGCGTGTCGGCCGGCCTCGGCTACTTCATCCTCGACACGCGCGACCGCCTCGCGTACTCGGAACTGATGGCCGCCATCGTGCTGATCGGGATTTTAGGGTTTATGCTCGACTACCTTGCCCGCGCCGCGCATGCGCGCTGGCTGCACGTCAAGAACTAAGCTGTTCCAGCGGCAGCGTAGCGGCTACGGCCGCCTGCGTTGCCGCTGCCAGCTCGCGCCGGTGCGCGTCCAACGTCGCCACCGGCTCTAAACAGGTCAGCCGCGCCGTAATCGGCGGACCGCTCAGAATCGCCACCATGCTTTGCGCAAAACTCATGTCGCCGATGAAGTCGACGGCGTGGTGCAAGGCCCCCTTGTCATCCACATACACGAGCGCGAACGGCTGCACCGGCACTTGCGCGTCGATGGCCGCCTCGAACAGATTGGCGTGAAACGGCAGGATCTGCCCCTGCGCGGCGGTCGTGCCTTCGGGGAAAAACGCGATGCGCTCGCCCGCCGTCAATTTATCCACCAGCCCCTGGAAAATCAGGCGCAGATCGCGCTTGCTGCCGCGTGAGATGAAGATGGTGCCGGCGCGCCCCGCCAGCCAGCCCAGGATCGGCCAGGCACGGATTTCCGCCTTGGCGACGAAACGGCAGGGGTGAACGGCATTGATGACGAAGATGTCGAGCCACGAGACGTGGTTCGCCACCACCATCGCATGCTCGAGGGCCGCCACGCTGTCGGCCGGCTGCGCCACGTGCACGCCGCAGATGTCGAGCAGTTGCGTCGACCAGCGGCGGATGCGCCGGTTGCGCCCCTCCAGGTCCAGCCAGGGAAAGAGCACGGCGCTCTTGGCCATGCCGCAGCCCAGGTGAATGGCGATGCGCGCGAGGCGGTAGGTAAGCAGAAGTTTCAAATGACACCAGATAAAGAAGCAAACCCACAGCAAATTCTGGGGTCAGACCCGGCGGGTCTGACCCCGGCAGTATGCTGGAGTTTCACTCCAGTACAAAAAATTAACGCTGAAACGCCACCCGTCCGGCAACGATGGTCGCCTTGACGATGCCGCTCAGCTCATAGCCGAGGAAAGGCGTGTGCTTGCCCTGGCTGGCCAGCGACGCCGACGACACGGTCCAGCGCGCGGCGGGATCGAAGACGCAGATGTCGGCCGCTTCGCCCACGGCCAGGCTGCCGGCCGGGATGCCGGCGACCCTGGCCGCATCCGACGTGACCTTGGCCACGGCGCGCGCCAGCGGACGCGCGCCCGCTTGCGGCTGCTCCAGTGCGTAGTCGTCGGCCCATTTCAGGGCCAGCGACAGCAGCAGTTCCAGGCCCGTGGCGCCCGGCGACGCTTCGCCGAACGGCAGCAGTTTTTCATCGTCGTCGACGGGCGTGTGGTCCGAGCACATGGCGTCCACCGTGCCATCGAACAGGCCGGCGCGGATCGCATCGCGGTCGCGCTGGCTGCGGAACGGCGGCGTGACGCGCGCGTTCGAATCGAAAAAGCCGATGTCGGCGTCCGTCAGGTGCACATGGTGCACGCCCACGTCGCAGCTGACGGGCAAGCCTTCTGCCTTGGCGGCGCGGATCAGTTCCAGGCCGGCCGCCGACGAGATGCGGCACAGGTGCACG
The DNA here is from genome assembly GCF_002813325.1 of Janthinobacterium sp. 64. Lineage (NCBI taxonomy): Bacteria > Pseudomonadati > Pseudomonadota > Betaproteobacteria > Burkholderiales > Oxalobacteraceae > Janthinobacterium > Janthinobacterium sp. 64. The sequence continues at coordinate 2,845,771 of NZ_PHUG01000001.1, forward strand.
CGCGCGCGGCTGGCGCGCATCAATTCAAAGATCGTGTGCAGGGCGATGGTTTCGGACATCACGGGCACGCCGGACAAGCCCAGGCGCGAGGCCAGCGGACCGCTGTGGGCGATGCCGCCGCGGCCGATGTGCGGATCCTGCGGGCGCAGCCAGACGGTGTAGCCGAAGGTGTTCGCGTACTGCATGGCGCGCAGCAGCACGGTGGTGTCTTCAATCGGTTCCTCCGCCTGCGCGAAGCCGATGCAGCCCGCTTCCGTCAGTTCCGCCATTTCCGTCAGCGACTTGCCCTTCAAGCCCATGGTCAGCGCGCCCAGCGGGTGCACGTGGGCCTTGTTCTGCGTCTTGGCGCGGTATTTCAGCATCTCCACCAGGCCCGGCTCATCCAACACGGGGTCCGTGTCGGGCGGGCACACCAGGCTCGTGACGCCGCCTTGCAGCGCCGCCTGCAGTTCCGATTCCAGCGTCGCCTTGTATTCGTAGCCCGGTTCGCGCAGGCGCGCGGACAGGTCGACCAGGCCGGGGGCAACCACCAGGCCGGCCGCGTCAAACGTCGTATCGGCGGCAAAGCCGGCCGGGGCGCTGCCCACGGCCAGCACTTTGCCATCGGCGATAAACAGGTCTTGCAAGCCATCGATGCCGTTGGCAGGGTCGATCAGGTGGCCGTTCTTGATATGTAGTGTCGTCATGCTCGCTTACTCGTCCTTGGGCTATCAGCCCTGATTACCAGCCAAAATACTCATCACCGCCATGCGCACGGCGATACCGAAGGTCACCTGCGGCAGGATCACCGCCTGCGGACCGTCGGCCACGGCCGAATCGATTTCCACGCCGCGGTTCATCGGGCCCGGATGCATGACGATGGCGTCCGGTTTCGCCAGCGCCAGGCGCTCGGGCGTCAGGCCATAGCTCTTGAAATATTCCTGCGCCGATGGCAGCAGCGCGCCGCTCATGCGTTCATTCTGCAGGCGCAGCATGATGATTACGTCCACGCCTTTCAAGCCTTCATCCATGTTGGTGAAGGTGCGCACGCCCATCTGTTCCAGGCCGCCCGGCAGCAAAGTGTGCGGGCCGATGGCGCGCACTTCCGGCACGCCCAGGGTGGTCAGCGCGTGGATGTCGGAACGGGCCACGCGGCTGTGCAGGATGTCGCCCACGATGGCCACCGTCAGGTTGGTGAAATCCTTCTTGTAGTGGCGGATCGTGTACATGTCGAGCAAGCCCTGGGTCGGGTGCGCGTGGCGTCCGTCGCCCGCGTTGACGACGTGGACGTGCGGCTGCTTCGTGTCGATCAGGTGCTTGGCGATCAGGTAGGGCGCGCCCGACTGCGCGTGGCGCACGACGAACATATCGGCATGCATGGCCGACAGGTTGTCGATGGTGTCGAGCAGGGACTCGCCCTTGCTGGCCGACGAGGCCTGGATATTGAGGTTGATGACGTCGGCCGACAATCTTTTTGATGCGATCTCGAAGGTGGTGCGGGTGCGCGTGGAGTTTTCAAAGAACAGATTGAAAACGCTCTTGCCGCGCATCAGCGGCACCTTTTTCACGTCGCGGTCGGAAATGCCGACGAACGAGGAAGCCGTGTCGAGGATGTGGTTGACGATAGACTTCGGCAGGCCTTCAATCGTCAGCAGATGTTGCAGTTCGCCGTGTTTATTCAGTTGCGGATTAAGCATGGTGGGTATCTAGGGTGAGCGTGAATTTTCCATCGTCGGCTTGCTTCAGGACCAGGGCCTGGCCCGCCGGCACGGCAGTGAAGGCGGCCACGAAATCGGCGGCCACCGGCAGCTGGCGCTCGCCGCGGTCGACCAGGGCGGCCAGCATGATCTTGGCCGGACGGCCATAGTCGAACAATTCATTGATGGCCGCGCGCGTGGTGCGGCCCGTGTACAGCACGTCGTCGACCAGCAGGATGGTGGCGCCGGCCACGTCAAAGCTGATTTGCGTCGGCTTGACGTCGGCATGCAGGCCTTTCTGGGCAAAGTCGTCACGGTAGAACGACACGTCGAGCACGCCCAGGCGGTCCGGCAGGTTCAGGTCGCGCGCCAGGCGTTCGGCCAGCCAGGCGCCGCCCGAATGGATGCCGACGATGGCCACGTTGGGGATGCCCGCCAGGCCGCTCTGCACCTGCTGCAGCAAGACCGCGTACAGGGCCTCGGCGTCGAGTTGGGAAGGATTCGTAGGATGCGGCATAGAGTTCTTAATCATTCAGGGAGGGAGTCTAAGGTCAGATTAATAATTCGCGTCGAAATACTGTTGCAGGATGATGGCGGCGGCGCGGTCATCGATGACTTCGCCGCGCTTGGCGGCGATGACGGCCGAGGAATAACGTTCGTCGACCAGTTCCACCGGCAGGTTGAAGCGGCCATGCACCTGGTTGGCGAAACGGCGGCAACGCGCGCTCATCTCGTGTTCGGTGCCATCCGGGTGGCTGGGCAAGCCCACCACGATGCGGCTCGCGCCCCACTCCTTGATCAGGCTATCAATGGCGGCAAACTTCGGCTCATTTGCCGTGGCCGTGATCACGCTGAGCGGCTTGGCCTGGCAAATCATGCTATTGCCGATGGCCACGCCGATGCGTTTCAAGCCGAAATCGAAGGCAAGGATGGTGTCGATGGCGTCACCGCTCATGCGTGTCCGGCTTCCGATGCCAGCATGAGAGGGTCGATACCGAGCAATTTGATGGCCGCCACGTAGCGCTGCTCGATGGGGAAGTCGAACAGGATGTCGGCCGAGGCGCCTACCGTCAGCCAGCCGTTGCGGCCGATCTCGTCTTCCAGCTGGCCCGGGCTCCAGCCCGAATAGCCGATCGACACCAGCATGCGCTCGGGACCATCGCCCTTGGCGACGGCTTCGAGCACGTCGATCGAGGTGGTAAACGCGATTTCATCGGTCACCGTCAGCGACGAGGAATAGTGCGCGCCCGGCGTATGCAGCACGAAGCCGCGGTCGTCCTGCACGGGGCCGCCGAACATGATCGGTTCATTGATGATGGGCGTGTCGCTGCCGGCCGCCAGTTTCAGGTCGATGCGGTCGAACAGCACTTCCATGGTCATGTCGGTGGGTTTGTTGATGACGACGCCCAGCACGCCGTTTTCATTGTGCTCGCAGACGTACACGACCGTGCCGCCGAAGACCGGATCTTGCATGGCCGGCATCGCGATCAGGAAATGGTTGGCCAGATTCAAGGTGGAGGAACCGGTCGCGGCCGGTTCTCCCACACCCTGCATCAAACGATGTCCTGGTAGAGTCTGGTCAATTTTACTCTTTTTCATACGCGATGCTCTCTCTGTGGGCTTGCTGGCAAGTCTCGCTTACCCCGCTATCGTACGCCTGGCGCAAGCTGCCGCGAATGCTGGGCGGCGCGCACCGTGGTGCCAGGCGTTATTCTTGTTATGTTATAAATTAATGATCAATTTGCCATGCTTGCAGGCGCATTTCAATGCCAATTGTAAAATTGATTGCACAATCGCTGTCGCACATAAACCACCACGAACATACCCGCTAGTTTACACTGAATTGCCGTCGCAGCGACGCCAAAGGCACGACGCGCGCGGCCATAAAGCTCCGTTGGCGGCAAAAAATCGCCTATCTTTGACCCTGAACACGCAAAATAATGACAATCAAGACTTCCCTGGTGTGGTTCCGGCGCGATCTGCGCGCATTTGACCATGCTGCATTGCATCACGCCCTGCGCCAGAGCCAGGCCGTGCATTGTGTCTTCGTCTACGACACGGCCATCCTGGCAGCGCTGCCGCGCCGCGACCGGCGGGTCGATTTCATCCATGCCAGCGTGGCCGAACTGGCCGGCGAGCTGCGCCAGCTCGGTGGCGACCTGATCGTGCTGCACGGGGACGCGGCCGAAGCCATCCCGCGCCTGGCCGCCGAGCTGAACGCCGACGCCGTGTTTGCCAACCACGACTACGAACCGCAAGCGATCGCCCGCGACGCCACCGTGGCCGCCGCGCTCACGCGCGACGCGCGCCTGTGGTTCAGCTTCAAGGACCAGGTCATCTTTGAAAAGGACGAAGTGCTGACGCTTTCGGCCAGGCCGTACACCGTCTACACGCCGTACAAGAATGCCTGGCTGAAGAAAATGCGCGCCGAACCCGGCTGCCTGGCGCCGCTCGACATCGAACCGCACGCGGCCAGCCTGGCGCCGCCGCGCGCCAGCACGCCGGCCGCCTTGCCCACTTTGGGCGAGCTCGGTTTCGAGGCCAGCAACCTGGCCGAACTGGCCATTCCCACCGGCATGTCGGGCGCCAGCACGCTGTTCGAGGATTTCCTGCCGCGCGTGGCCCGCTATGACGTGGCGCGCGATTTTCCTGCCATGAAGGGGCCGTCATATCTGTCCATGCATCTGCGCTTCGGCACCGTGTCGCTGCGCTACCTGGTGCGCACCATCGTCGACCTGATGGACCGGGGCGGTGGCGGCGACGGCGCACCCGTGTGGCTGGCCGAACTGATCTGGCGCGATTTCTACGCCATGATTTTGTACCAGAATCCGCATGTGGAAGGCGGCGCCTTCAAGCCGGCCTACGACGCCATCGCCTGGGAAACAGGAGCCGAGGCCGATGCCGCCTTTGCCGCCTGGTGCGAGGGACGCACCGGCTATCCGCTGGTGGACGCGGCCATGGCACAGCTGAACCAGACGGGCTATATGCACAACCGCCTGCGCATGGTCACGGCCTGCTTTTTGATCAAGGATCTGGGCATCGACTGGCGCCGCGGCGAAGCGTATTTCGCGCTGCACCTGAATGACTTCGACCTGGCATCGAACAACGGCGGCTGGCAATGGGCTTCGTCCTCCGGCTGCGACGCGCAACCCTACTTCCGCATCTTCAACCCCATCACGCAATCGGAAAAATTCGATGCCGGCGGACGCTTCATCCGCCGCTACCTGCCACAGCTGAAGGCGCTGGGCGACAAGGAAATCCACGCGCCCTGGCTGGTGCCGCGCATGCTGCTCGAACAAAAAAACATCACACTGGGACGCGATTATCCGGAACCGCTGGTGCAGCACGACGAGGCGCGCAAGGAGACCCTGGAGCGCTATGCCGTGGTGAAGGTGGTGGCGTAATCAGGTAATTGATTGGCATTACGGTGATGTCGGGTTACGCGCTGCGCGCTAACCCGACCTGCCCGACATGCGCCGTCAGTCAACAGGCGTAGGTCGGATTAGCGGGGCAAGGCCCCGCGTAATCCGACAACATTGTTGGCGTTGGCGCCGGTTACGCCACTCCACCGCTCAACAACCGCCCCACCTCCGCCAGCAACTCCTCCTCCTGGAACGGCTTGCCGAAATACGCATTGACGCCCAGCTCGAACGCGTGCGCACGGTGCTTGTCGGCGCTGCGCGAGGTAATCATGATGACGGGGATGGCGCGCGTCTTGTCGTCGCTGCGCACATTGCGCGTCAAATCAAAACCATCCATGCGCGGCATTTCCACGTCGACCAGCAGCACGGCCGGCATGGCGGCCGGTTCCAGCGCATGCAGCTGCTCCAGCGCATCGAGGCCATCCTTGGCCAGCAGCACCTGATAGCCTTCGCGCTCGAACAACCGCTGCATCACGCGGCGCACCGTCAGCGAATCGTCGACCACCATCACGCGCACGGCCGGCACGGCCAGTGCGCTGGAGGCGGCATGCTGCTCGCTGCTGGCCAGCGCGTATTGCGACAGCAGTTCCGGATGGTGTTCCAGGTGCTGCGCCAGCGCCACCGGATTGAGGATCAGCACAATGTCGCCCGTGCCCAGCACCGTGGCGCCGGCGATGCCCGGCATGCGCGCCAGTTGCGGACCCACGTGCTTGACCACGACTTCGCGGTTGCCCACCACGTCGTCGACTTGCAGCGCCAGCCTATCATTGCCATTCCGGAGCAGCAGCACGGGCGCATGACGCTGCGTAGCTTGCGCGGCCGGCGTCTCGCCCAGCATGGCCGACAGGTGGTGCAGCGCCAGCGACTGTCCGTGCGACTCGATGCGCCCGGCCGCCCGCACTTGTTCCAATTGTTCGCCTTTCAGGTGCAGCACCTGCTCCACCAGCACCGATGGCAAGGCATACGTCTTGCCGTTCGCCGCCAGCAGCACCACTTGTGTCACGGCCAGGGTCAGCGGCAAGTGAATGGTAAAACGCAGGCCCTGGCCGGCCTGCGTCAGTGTTTCCACACGCCCGCCCAGGGCCAGCGCTTCGGAGCGCACGATGTCCATGCCAAAACCGCGCCCTGCCAGTTCCGTCAGGCTGTCGGCGGTGGAAAAACCGGGTGTGAAAATCAGTTCGGCCGCCTGCGCGTCGCTCAATGGCGCGTCCGTCGCCACCAGGCCCGCGCCGTGCGCCTTGGCGCGGATGCGTTCCAGGTCCAGCCCCGCGCCATCGTCGGAAAAGGCGATCGCCACTTCATTGCCCTGCTGGCTGACCTGCACCAGCAGCTCGCCCGTCTCGCTCTTGCCCGCAGCCAGGCGCGCCTCGCGCGGCTCGACGCCGTGCACGATGGCGTTGCGCAGCAGGTGCTCAAACGGTGCGGCCATGCGTTCGAGCACGCTGCGGTCGATTTCCACGCCACCGCCGCGGATATCGAGGTTGACGCGCTTGTCGACTTCCTTGGCGCTTTGCCGCGCCACGCGGAACAGCCGTTCGGCGATGCTGGCAAACGGCACCATGCGGATCTGCATCAGGTCGCGCTGCAGCTCGCGCGTCAGGCGCGCCTGCAGCACCAGGTCGTCCGTCACCGCGTCGACGCTGAGGCTGAGGTTTTCATGGAACGAGGCCACGTCGTTGACGCTTTCGGCCATCATGCGCGTGAGTTCCTGCAGGCGTGTAAAGCGGTCGAATTCGAGCGGGTCGAATTCGCGCTCGCTGCCGACGGCCATGCGCGAGGCGATCTGCGATTCGGCCTGCATTTCCACTTCGCGCAGCTGGCGCCGCAGGCGCGCCAGGTTGTCGGAAAATTCGGATAGCGAGGCGCCCAGCACGCCCACTTCATTTTCCATTTTGGAGCGCGTGATCGACACTTCGCCGGCCTGGTTCACCAGGCGGTCGAGGATATCGGCACGCACGCGCACCAGCGCCGCCTTCGGTTCGGCGGCCGGCGTGTCTTCCATGCCCGGCAAGGGCAGCAAGGGCTGCTGCAGCTGCTCGAACAGGTGCAGCGCATGGTCATAATGGGCCAGCAATTCCTCGAAGGCCTGCGGCGTGGCCGTGCCCGCGTGCAGCATGTTTTCGATATGCGTCTCGATTTCATGCGCATGCTGGCCCAGGCGCATGGCGCCGGCCATGCGCGCGCTGCCCTTGACCGTATGCAGGGTGCGCAGCAGCATCTGCGCCTGGCCGCTGTCGTGCGGCTGCTGCTGCCAGCTGCGCAGCGCCTCGCCGATCCGCGGCAGCAGGTCTGCGCCCTCTTCCAGGAAGACGGACAATAAATCAAGGTCGAGTTCATCGCTGATGCCGGCGCTGGCCGCCAGCAGCGCGGCCGCATCGGCCGGCATGATGGCGGGCACCGGCGCTTCCGGCGCCGCGTGTTCCAGCGGCGGTGCGTGTTCAAAACCGGCGTCGAACAGGTCGTCGCTGGCGCCCGTGTCCTGCGCCGGCGCCGGCACCGGCACCGGCAATTCGGCAGCCTCCGGCTGCAGCGCGTCGGCGACGATGCTCGCATACGTCGCTTCGAACAGGGTCTCGAGCTGCGGCAGCGGGACTTCAGCGACCGGCTCGGCGGGCTGCTCCGGCGCACCGACGATGCTGGCGTAAGCGGCCGCGAACAGGGCGTCGAGCCGCTCTTCCTGGCTCTCGCCGGGCGACGCCGTCAGGGCGCGCCACAGAGTATTGAGCGCTTCGATCATGTCCGGCTGCGTGGGCGCCAGGTCGCCCAGGGCAAACGCCTGCAGCATTTGCCCGATGCGCTGCGTGGCTTGCTCCAGCACGTCGTGCTGTTCCGCGCGCAGGCCGGCCAGCGGCGGCACCACCGTTTCAATCACCGTTTCGAGCGCATGCGCCAGGTCGCGCAGGGAATGAAAGCCGACCGTGCCCGACGTCCCCGCCAGGGTATGCACGGCTTGCAGTGCCTCCGCGCTGACGGCACGCTGTTCATGGCGCCATTCGCCGAAGTCGCGCGTCAGCACGCGCAGCAATTCATCCGTCTCGGCCAGGTAGATGTTGTACAAGGGCAGGCTGATGCGCAGTTCACCCACATGCTTGAGGTGATCGTCAGGCGCTTCGTGCAGCGCGGGCGCCGTGGCCAGGGGAAGTCCGATCACATTGCCGTTGCTGGCCATGGGCGCGGCCGATGCCGGGCGAGGCTTGCGCAGTTCGAACGGTCCGCCTTCGCGCACGCGCTCGGCCGCCGCCAGCAGCATGCCGGCCTCGCGCTCGCGCCCCGCGCCGCCTTCCAGCTCGGCCACCCATTCGCTGAGCTGGTACCAGCCGTAATTCAGCAGGGTAAACAGATCATCGCTGACGGGGCGCGCCTCGGCCAGCCAGGTATTCATGACGCGCTCGATGGCGCCGGCCGCCTCGGCAAACTGCGCCAGGCCGATCATGCGGCTGCTGCCTTTCAGGGTGTGGAATGAGCGGCGCAGCATGGCCAGGTGGTCGCCGCTGGCGGCCTGCTCGCGCGGCAGGGCCAGCGTGGAGTCGACGAAGGCCAGCACTTCGCGCGCTTCGGCAATGAAGATGTCGAGCATCTCCGCGTCGACATCGGTCGCGGCCGGCGCGGCATCGACTCCGGCTGGCGCGGCCGGCGCCAAAGCCTGGTCGAGCAAGGGCACGGGCACGGCGCCGGCGGCGGCGACTTTTTCAAATGGCAGCGCGCGGAAGGTGCCGGCGGCCGCATCGAAATGGAAACGCCCGCTGGCCGCTTGCGCGTTGCGGCCCAGCATATCGACAAAAAATCCCAGCGCGCTGACATTTTGCGCGATCTCGTCGAGCGCCTCCGCATGGGCTTCCGCCTTGTCGTCGCCAGCGGCCAGCTGCCGCACGGCCGCATCGACCTGCAGCACGGCGGCGCGCGCGTCTTCCTGTCCCAGCCCGGCCAGCTGCTGCTGCAACTGTTCCAGCACGGGGGCGACGCCGTCGAGAGTTCCCGTCCCCGCCCCCGCCGCATCCGCGTAATACGCATTGAGCATCTTTTCCACTTGGCGCAGGCCCGTCTTCATGTCCTCGGCCAGCGCGGCGACGGTCTGGCCCTGCTCGATCTGGCGCGACAGCTCACCGGCCGTGACGGGCGGCGGCGCTTCGCCAGCGAGCAGCGCCTGCAGGCGCGCGGCGATGGTTTCCGCATTGCCGGCAAAATCGTCGGGCAGCCGGCGCACCTGCTCCAGTCCCGTGTCGGCAAACAGCAGCGCCATGCCGATTTCATTTTCCAGCGCCGCGCTGCGCCCGCTGGCCACGGCTTGCCGCGCCACGGCCGCGCATTCGCGCAGCAGGCTGGCCAGGGCGGGCTGCTTCAAGGTCTCCACATGCGCCGCCACCTCTTGCAGCGACTCGTCAAAGTCCGTGCTCAGTGCCGGATCGAGATCGGCCTGCGCCAGACGGCTCCAGCTGGCGCGCGCCTGCGCCAGGGCAGTGCGTGCGCCGTGCAAGGCTTCCTGGTCGACCTGGCCGTAGCGCCGCGTTTCCACGTCGGCGGGCAGCATGCCTTCCAGCGCGAAGGCGGCACGCAGCTGGCGTGCCTCAGATGTGGGCTCGGCGGCGGCGGCGATGAAGTACAGGGCGTCGCGCAGCATCGCTTCGGGCAGGCTGGCCGTGCCCTGTGCCAGGCGGCGCAATTGCAGGTTGATCAGCCCAAACAGCTGCTTGACGTTGCGCGTGCCCATGCCCTCGCCGCTGGCCGCCAGTCCCGCAAACGCCTGCATGGCGAACCAGAAGGTGCGTGCCGGCGCTTCCTGCTGCGCATCGGCCACCAGGGTCAGGGTGGCGTGCAAATCGCCCGCATGCTGGCGCCGCGCGGCGTCATCCTGCGCCTTCAGGAACGGTAGCAAAGACTTTTCAAAGCGGCCGCGCCAGGCCGGGTAATCGGCCGCCGGGGGCGCGTCCGCCAGCGCGATGGCATGCCCTTCCAGCATCGACGCAGGCGGAAAAAACAGGTCGGCCGGGTGGATGCGCTCGGCGCCCAGCATGCTTTGCAGGTCGCGGTAATAGGGGAACAAACGCACCGGCTGCGGCGGCGTGCCGGCCACCAGGTCTTCCAGGTATTCGCTCAAGGCCTGATACAGTCCGGCGACGACTTGCGCATGGTCGAGCGTGTATTCGAGGCTGCCGTCGCGAAAACGCGCCAGCGCCTGTTCCGCGCCATCCGTCAGCAGGCTGGCGCCGGCCACGTCCACCATCACCAGCGCGCCATGCGCCTGGTGCAGGTGCGAGCGTGCATGCTGCAGTGCCGTGGCGCGTTCCTCGCGCTGGCGGCCACCGGCTTCAAACAGCGCCGTTTTCGAGCGGCCCAGCGCTTCGCGGATTTCCACCATCACCCACGACAAGGGCTCGCTGTCGAACGGCTTGGACTGCTGCGGACTATCTGGTGTGCTCATGCATGCCTCGGTAAGGAAATCGCCTGGACTGGCGCGGCGTTCAGGCGGCGACGCGGAAGCGCGACACCGAGTTTTTCAGTTCCTGCGCCAGCATCGACAACTTGTGGATCGACTGCGCTGTTTGCTGCGTGCCATCCTGGGTTTGCTCCGTCACGCTCAGGATATGCTGGATATTCAGGGCCACGCCGCTGGCCGAACCGGCCTGCGTGCCGGTGGCGAACGAGATGCCCTGGATCAGTTCAGCCAGGTGTTTCGACACCTGGCTGATGTCGTTCAAGGCAGCGCCGGCCGCGTCGGACAGGTGTGCGCCCTCGACCACGCCCTGCGTGGATTTCTCCATCGCCCGCGTCGCATCCTGGGTATCGGCCTGAATGGTGCGCACCAGCGCGCCGATCTGCTTGGCGGCGGCGGCCGAGCGTTCGGCCAGGCGCTGCACTTCCTCGGCGACGACGGAAAAGCCGCGCCCCGCCTCGCCGGCCGATGCAGCCTGAATGGCGGCGTTCAGCGCCAGCACGTTGGTCTGCTCGGTGATGTCGGAAATGAGCTCGGTGATTTCGCCGATTTCCTGCGACGATTCGCCCAGGCGCTTGATGCGCTTGGAGGTATCCTGGATTTGCTCGCGGATTTCATGCATGCCCTTGATGGCGTTTTCCACCGCCGTCGAACCCTGCTGCGCCGCCGCCACCGACTGGCGCGCCACGTCGGCCGAGACACTGGCCGACTTCGACACGTCGGTAATCGCATTGGCCATCTTGACCACGGTGGCGCTGACGTCCTGGATTTCGCGCGACTGCTGCTGCGACGCGATCAGCAGCTTGCTGGAGATGCTTTGCGCCTGCGTCGAGGCGCGGTTGACCTGTTCGGCCGTCGCCGTCACCCTGCCCACCAGGCCGCGCAATTCCTCGACCGTATAGTTGACGGAATCGGCGATGGCGCCCGTGATGTCTTCCGACACGGTAGCCTGCACCGTCAGGTCGCCGTCGGCGACCTTCTGCAATTCGTTCATCAGGCGCAGGATGGCCGCCTGGTTCTGCTCATTCCTGGCCTTCGCCTCTTCCTCTTTTTCCTGCGACTGCAGGCGCCGGATTTCCGCTTCCTGGCGCCGCCGCTCGGCGTCGCGCGTGCGGTTGACGGAGTCCTGCAGCAGCACCCTGCCGATGCCGGCCGCCGCGATCAGGGTCAGCAACACGCCGCCGACCATCATCCAGAAGGCCATGCCCAGCGTTTCCTGGTTCACGTGGTACATCTGCTGCAGCAGGGTCAGACGCTGGCGCAAATCTTCGTTCTCGTTGAAGATCAGCTGTTCGGCGCTTTTCGCCGAACTGAATTTATCCAGACGGTCGAGTATCGACGACACCAGCTTCTGGTAATTATCAAAACTGGCTTTCAGCGCCACCAGCCGGTCGCGCAGTTCGGCGTCGCGCGTGGGCGCCAGTTGCAGCGCCACGCTGCCGTTGAGCAGGCCTTCGACGGCGGTGCGGAAATACGTCGTGTCGCGCCCCAGCGAAAATGCCGTTTCCGAGCTGATGCTGCCCGACGACAGGAACTCGCTGGCACTGCGGCTCATGCGCTGGCTCAGCATCATCAGGCGGCCGATGACGGCCAGATCGCGCGCGTTGCCGCCGCGCTGCACCTTCAGGGCCGCGATTTCCTCGGTCTGCGCCAGCAGTGCCGGCGACAGCGCGTTCAATTGCTGCAAGGTCTTGTCGAATTCACCGAGCTCCGTTTTCAGGCGCAGGATGGTGCTGGCCGCGCGGTCGCTGCTGGCCCACTTCTTGCGCGCGTCGGCTACCGCCGCCAGCAGGCCGGAACGCGACTCGCCGATATCGCGGCCGTGATACGTCCCGCCGCGCAGCATCAGGCGGAAATCCTGGTTCAGTTCATTGCGGCTTTCCTCGAGCTGGCGGAACGCTTCCGGATTGCCTTGCACGGCGTTCGGCGCGGCCTTGCCGATGCGCTGCGAATGCATCAGCGCGTCGCTGGCCAGTTGCGTCTGCGCCGAGGCGATGTTGCCGCTGCGCGTGTTGAGGCCGACGAACAGCAGGCTGGCGGCCAGGCTCAGGGCCATCACCGTCGAGAGAATGCTCAGCTGCTTTTGCAGCGGCAAATGGCCGATCAGCGGCAGTTTCCAGTCCCCGGCCGGGGCGCTGGCCAGCGACTTGCGCCGTCCCAGCGCGTCGCGCAGGCGCAGCGGCAGGTCGGCCGCCGCTTCGGGCATGCCGGCCGCCAGGATGGGGGAATGGGCGCCCATCAGCAAATGTCCTTGTGCTCGGCCAAGCCGCCAAAACCGGCGTCGAGGAAGCGTTCCGATTGCGCCAGCTGCGCCAGGTCCAGGCGCAGCCACTGCTGCCCTTCGCTGTCGCGCAGCGTTTGCGCGGCCCACGACGGGAGCACACCCCGCGCCGCATCGGGCACGGAAACGGCCTGCATCGCGCGCAGCTGGCGCAAGCCCAGCACGCGCTCGACCAGCAGGGCGCAATTGAGGCCCAGGCGCGGAGAAAAAGTGATGATGCGGCAGTGACTGCCCGGCGCGCAAGCCGGTTCGCCCATGTAGCGGGCCAGGTCGACGACCGCCGTCAGGCGTCCGCGCAGGGCCGCCAGGCCCAGGTACCAGTCCTGCGCCAGCGGCACGCCCTGGATCTGCACCCCGGCAGCGATGACGATTTCACCGAGCTGCGTCAGGTCGAGCAGGCACGGCTGGCCACCGAGCATCACGCCCAATTCCTTGCGCGCCGCCAGCGCGCCGCTGCGCGCGGCCTGTATCCGCTCGATCAATTGCAGCTGATACTGGCGCAAGCGCCCCTGCCGCGCGCCCGTCTCGAACGATGGCATGGCGGCAGCGGCAGGCGCAAAAGCCGCGGTGGACACGCCGTTACCTGGCATCGTGTGCATGCTCAGGAAAGCGCGGCGATCTTGGCCAGCAGCTCGGCTTCGACCACCGGCTTGACCAGGTAATCGCGCGCGCCCTGGCGCAAGCCCCAGATGCGGTCCGTTTCCTGGCTCTTGCTGGAGCAGATAATCACCGGCACGTCCTGCAGTTCGGGATCGCGGGCAATGGCGCGCGTGATCTGGAAGCCATTCGCACCGGGCATCACCACGTCCATCAGGATCAGGTCGGGCCTGGCCTGCTTCAGTTGCGCCAGTGCGTCGGCGCCGTCCTGCGCCGTCAACACGGCATAACCGGCACGCACCAGCATCTCGCTCAGGTAGTAGCGTTCTGTCGGCGAGTCATCGACGATCAGAATTGTGTGTATGGCCATCTGCTTCCTTGCTGCGTTGTCAATCAATAAATCACTACTCAAAATGCCTGGCCAGGTGCAGCCGCACGGCCTCCAGCAGCGCCTCGCGCGCCAGCGGCTTGGCCAGGCAGGCACTGGCGCCTGCCATGGCGCCGCGCGCGCGGTCGAACAAGCCCTCCTTCGACGACAGCATCAGCACCGGCGTGGCGTGATGCGCCGCACTGGCCTTGATCAGCGCACAGGTGCGGTAGCCGTCCAGGCGCGGCATCACGATGTCGCACACGATCAGCGCCGGCAGGCAATCGGCGATCTTGGCCAGGGCCTCGAAGCCGTTTTCCGCCACCACCACGCGATAACCGGCCTCGCCGAGGATCTTCGCGGCCGCGCTGCGTATCGTCGCGCTGTCGTCGATGACGAGGATCGTGGCGCTGGCGCCCGCGGCATCGGACGGTGCCTCGGGCAAAAAGGGTCGCGTCATGTGATTATTCGACAATCTTTCATACCATAGCACAGGCATGCCGCGATTTCAGGGGCGGCAGCGGCGTGCTTGCGCATCATGCTTGCGCATCATGCTTGATTAAATGGCCACCATCTCGAAATCATCCTTGCGCGCGCCGCATTCAGGACAGGTCCAGTTCATCGGAACATCGGCCCAACGCGTGCCGGGAGCGATGTCTTCGTCGGGCAGACCGGCCGCTTCATCATAAACCCAGCCGCAAATAAGACACATCCACGTTTGGAATTGCTGCGTTGTTTCGTTGCTACTCACGTTCTGCCACCCTTCAATCAAGTAAAATGCTGAATTAGGTATCTTAATCTACCCGCCGTGCAAAACCAAACTTCTCCCCTCATATTAAGCTTCGGCGTGTCCGATCCGGTCGGCGCGATCGGCATCCAGGCCGACCTGGCCACCTTTTCAGCCTTCGGCTGCCATGGCCTGTCGGTCACCACGGGCCTGTTGATCAGCGATACGGCGCGCGTGGAAGACGTGCAGGCGGTTGATCCGGACTGGGTTTCCGACCAGGCGCGCGTGCTGCTCGAAGACATGTCCGTGGCCGCCATCAAGATCGGCGCGCTGGGCAGCGTGGAAAACGTCACGGCCATCGCCGAAATCGTCTCCGACTATCCGAACGTGCCGCTGATCCTCGATCCCTTCATTTCGGCGCTGCCGGAACAGGGCATGGACGACGAAGACATCCTCACGGCCGTGCGCCAGCTGCTGATCCCGCAAACGACCTTGCTGGTGCTCTCGCCGGTGGAACTGGAGCGCCTGGCCGAGACCTGGCGCGACGCCGACCCGGACGACACGCTGCAAAACGATGTCGACTACCTGGTGGCGCTGGGCTGCGAATACGTGCTCGTCACCGGCATGCCGGCCGACGCCAGCAAGTCCGGCACGGGTGAAGGCAAGCTGCGCGCCAATACCCTGTTCGGCGAGGACGGCGTGGTGCGCCACGACGTATGGCAGCACCTGCCGGGCATCTTCAACGGCGCCGGCAGCACCCTGTCGGCCGCGGCCACCGCCCTGCTGGCCCTGGCGGAAAACGAAGACGATGTGCCGCAGGTGGTCGTGGCGGCGCAGGAATTTACCACCGGCGCGCTGGCCCACGCGCAGCGCCACGGCATGGGCAAGCTGGTGCCGAACCGGCTGTTCCGGCAGCAGCGCCAGCGCGGCGGCCAATAAGACCAGACGACACAGACAACGATCCACTTTCAAGGCACGATTATCATGACGACGACTTCACAGAACGACATCCTGTTTGCCCGCGCACAAAAAACCACGCCAGGCGGCGTCAATTCGCCCGTGCGCGCCTTCCGCTCCGTGGGCGGCACGCCGCGCTTCATCACGCGCGCCGAAGGCCCGTACTTCTGGGACGCGGACGGCAAGCGCTATATCGACTACATCGGCTCCTGGGGCCCGGCCATCGTTGGCCACGCCCACCCGGAAGTGGTGAAAGCGGTGCAGGATGCGGCCGCGCTGGGCCTGTCGTTCGGCGCGCCGACCGAAGGCGAAGTGCTGATGGCCGAGGAAATCACGCGCCTGGTGCCGTCGATCGAGCAGGTGCGCCTGGTGTCGTCGGGCACGGAAGCGACCATGAGCGCCCTGCGCCTGGCGCGCGGCGCCACGGGACGCGACAAGATCGTCAAGTTCGAAGGCTGCTACCACGGCCACGCCGATTCGCTGCTGGTGAAAGCGGGCAGCGGCCTGCTCACCTTCGGCAACCCGACCTCGGCCGGCGTGCCGGAAGACTTCGTGAAACACACGCTGGTGCTCGACTATAACAACGTGGAGCAGCTGAAAGACGCCTTCGACAGCTTCGGCGCCGAGATCGCCTGCGTCATCGTCGAACCGGTGGCCGGCAACATGAACCTGGTGAAAGCCACGCCGGAGTTCCTGCAAGCGATGCGCGCGCTGTGCACGCAGCACGGCGCCCTGCTCATTTTCGATGAAGTCATGTGCGGCTTGCGCGTGGCCCTGGGCGGCGCGCAGGCGCTGTACGGCATCAAGCCGGATCTGACCGCGCTGGGCAAGGTGATCGGCGGCGGCATGCCGGTGGCGGCCTTCGGCGGCAGCGCGGCGCTGATGCACCACATGGCGCCGCTGGGCGCCGTCTACCAGGCCGGTACCTTGTCCGGCAACCCGGTCGCCGTGGCAGCCGGCATGGCCACCTTGAAACTGATCCAGCAGCCGGGCTTCTACGAGCAGCTGGGCGCCACGGCCAAGCGCCTGGCCGAAGGCCTGACCGCCGCCGCAAAAGAGGCCGGCGTGGTCTTCTGCGCCGACTACATCGGCGGCATGTTCGGCATCTATTTCAGCGCCACCCCGCCGACCAGCTACGCGGAAATGATGGCGGGCGACCGCAGCAAGTTCAACGCCTTCTTCCACGCCATGCTCGACGAAGGCGTGTACTTCGCGCCCGCCGCTTTCGAAGCGGGCTTCGTCTCGGCGCAGCACGATGATGCCGTCATCGACGCCACCATCGCCGCCGCGCGCAAGGTGTTTGCCAAACTGGCATAAGCGTTTTACACGGTCGCGGTGTCCATCACCGCGGCCACCAGCGCCGGCAGCCTGGCCATGTCGCTGAACACGACATGCGCGCCAGCCGCCTTCAGGCGCGCTTCCTGGCCGGCGGCGATATGCCCGCCGCCGATGAATCCCAAAACCGTCATGCCCGCCGCCACGGCGGCCGTCACGCCCGTGACGCTGTCTTCCAGCACCAGGCACTGGCCTGGCGGCACGCCAAAGGCGGCGGCCGCCGCCAGGTAGACGCCCGGATGCGGCTTGGCGTGACCCACCAGGTCCGGCGTAAACACGCGTTGATCGAACAGAGGCGCCATGCCAGTGCGCTCAAGCGCCGACAGCACGCGCGCGCTGACGCTGTTCGAGGCCACGGCCTTGGGCAGGGGAATGGCGGCCAGCGCCTGCGCCACGCCGGGCACGGCGCGCAATTGCGCATCGCAGGCCGCGTCGACGGCATTGCCGATGGCCATGATCTCGTCGGCCGGCAATTGCGGCAAGCCCAGTTCCTTGTAGATATCCTGCATCAGCGGCACCAGGCGCTGGCCCAGACGCGGCTCGATCAAGCCTTGCAGGGTGACGCCCTCGGGCAGGTTCGGCAGGCGCGGCCCCAGCAATTCCAGCAGCGCTTGCAGGGCCACGGCTTCACTGTCGATCAGCACGCCATCGCAGTCGCTGATCAGATGGGTAAAGCGCGGTGGGGTGGTGGCGGTATCAGGCATGGACTCTCCAGAAGACAACGGTGACGGGAAATGCGGCGGCCAGCCGGCCAAGGCCGGCATCGTAACGATCATAGGTGGAACAGGCGGACGCCACCACGCAGAAAACGTCTGAATGACGATACTTTTCTGCACAGCAGGCGGCAGGCATCAAACGGCAAATACGCAATACCAATTCAATACCACGCAATACCAGTGATTATCGCCGATTTTTGAAATTGCTGCGCTCGCCTTGAAATCCGGGACGCGGAAGCGCCCCGGCGATGCGGCTTATTTCAGCCAGCCGCGGTGGCGGAAGTACAGGAAGGGCGCGATGGCGCTGGTGATCATCAAGCCCCAGGCCCAGGGATAGCCGAACGACCATTCCAGTTCCGGCATCAGCTTGAAGTTCATGCCGTACACGCTGGCGATCAGCGTTGGCGGCAGGAAGGCCACGCTGGCCACCGAGAAGATCTTGATGATCTTGTTCTGGTTGATGTTGATGAAACCGACGGTGGCATCCATCAGGAAGTTGATCTTGTCGAACAGGAACGAGGTGTGGCCGTCGAGCGATTCGATGTCGCGCAAGATCTGCCGCGCTTCCTCGAACTGCTCGGAATTGAGCAAGCGGCCACGCATCAGAAAGCTCACGGCGCGGCGCGTGTCCATCATGTTGCGGCGGATACGGCCATTCAAATCTTCCTCGTGGGCAATCGCGTTCAGCGCTTCAGCCGCGTGCGCATCGGTAAATTCCTTTTGCAGCACACGCGTGCTGACTTCTTCCAGGTTCTGGTAGATGCCTTCGAGCACGTCGGCCGAATACTCGGCATCGGTGGCGTACAGGTCGAGCAGCACGTCCATGTAATCGGCAATCGAGCCGGGCCGCGAACGGGCGCGCATGCGCACCAGGCGGAACACGGGCAGGTCGTCCGTATGCATGGAAAACAAAATCTTGCGGGCAAGAATGAAAGCGACCGTGATGACGCGCGACGGGCCGTCGTCTTCTTCGCGCAGGAAGTCCGTGCGCAGGTGCAAGTCGCCGTTTTCCGCTTCGTAATAGCGGGCCGACGCTTCGATATCCTTGACTTCGTCTTCGCCCGGCAGGGTGACGTTGTAGATGGCCTTGACCCAGGCCCGTTCATCATCGGTGGGATCGGTCAGGTCGACCCACACCGGTTCGGCATTTTCGAGGTCTGCGCGGCTGTCGATCGGCACCTGGTTGAGCCGGCCATTCTGTAATACAAAGACATTGATCATGCGCGCTCTCAGCCGGATGTGGGGTTATCGTGATGTGCTGGCGCTGGCGCCAAAAATGAAAACAGCGCAAGTGTACCCGCAAAGGCCTTTTCACGACCACCCCCGGCACGGCTTTTTCACGGAAAAAGTGCGGCGTTGCACCAAGCGGGGCCGATTAAGATGCTGCGCCGCAATAGTGCCAATCAGGCAGCTTTGATTTTATGCAAAGAAAGCCCGCTACCCTCAAGGCAATTCCGCCGCTCCCATGCGGCGCAGGATGACACTGGTACGCCGGTTCAGGTAGCCCGTATCGCGGTGACGGTCATAAAAGCGGGGGTTCGGCAGCATCACGGCCAGTTTCGCCGCCTGACCCGCGCTCAGGCCTGCCGCGCTGACCTTGTAATAGTGGCGCGCGGCCGCTTCGGCGCCAAAGGTGCCTGTGCCAAACTCCACCACGTTCAGATAAATCTCGAAAATGCGCTGCTTTTCCATCAGGTTTTCCAGCATGTACGTGATGATCAGTTCCTGGCCCTTGCGCACATAGCTGCGCGAACCGGACAGGAACAGATTCTTCGCCAACTGCTGCGTGATGGTGGAGCCGCCCGCCACGACCTTCTGCTTCTTGCTGTTTTTTTCATATGCCTTTTGCAAGGCTTCCCAGTCCACGCCTTCGTGCTCGGAGAAATTCGCGTCCTCCGAGGCGATGATGGCCCGTTTCAGATTGTTCGAGATGCGCTCGTACGGCACCCACGTCTGCTTGATCGTGGCCTTGGGATTCTTGTCCTGCAAGACGGACAACTGTTCGCGCATGAAAGCCGTGCTGGACGGGTTATGGTCGACCCACCACCAGATTTGCAGGAAGAAATACAGTTGCACGACGATGAAGGCCAGGATGGGCACGATGAACAGCCACTTGATCCAGCCGTAGCGGCTGCCGCTGCCCCCCTTGCGCTGGCCCTTCTTGCCGGCGCTCACAGGCTGCCCCGCAATTGCGCCAGCAA
The DNA here is from genome assembly GCF_002813325.1 of Janthinobacterium sp. 64. Classification (NCBI taxonomy): domain Bacteria; kingdom Pseudomonadati; phylum Pseudomonadota; class Betaproteobacteria; order Burkholderiales; family Oxalobacteraceae; genus Janthinobacterium; species Janthinobacterium sp. 64. Next base: position 2,865,481 of record NZ_PHUG01000001.1, read on the forward strand.
GTCCTGCGTCTGCGGCCGCACGCCGCGCCACACATCAAACGCTTCGGCCGCCTGCTCCACCAGCATGCCCAAGCCGTCGCGCACCTGCGCGCCATGCTGCGCGGCAAAGTCCATGAAGACGGTGGGCTGGGCGCCATACATCATGTCCAGCGCCAGGGTATGGCTGCCGAAGATACCAGGCGGCACGGGCGGCAAGTCGCCCGCCAGGCTGGCCGAAGTGGCATTGATGACGATATCGAAGACGCCATCAGGCTGCGCGAAACCGCCGGCGCGCAGCTGGGCAGCGTGACTTGCCGCACCGGCAAACTGCGCCACCAGCGCCTCGGCCGTGGCCACGGTGCGGTTGGCAATGAAAATTTCCTGCGGTCCGTGTTCCAGCAAGGGCAGCACGACGCCGCGCGCCGCGCCGCCCGCACCCAGCAGCAGGACGCGCTTGCCGGCAATGCTCACGCCCGCGTTGCGCACGATGTCGGCCACCAGGCCCGCGCCATCGGTATTGTCGCCAAGAATGGTGTCGCCATCGAAACGCAGGGTATTGACGGCGCCGGCCGCCTTAGCCCGCGGCGTCAGCACGGTGGCCAGCGCGCACGCATCGAGTTTAAAAGGCACGGTCACGTTCGCGCCCTTGCCGCCCTCGGCGGCAAACGTGCGGGCCGCCAGGGCAAAGCCATCGAGCGGCGCCAGCCTACGCTCATAGACCAAGGCTTGTCCTGTCTGCAGGGCAAACGCGGCGTGGATCAAGGGGGACTTGCTGTGGGCGATGGGGTTGCCGAAGACACAATATTGATCGGGATTGATGTTTTGCTTGCTCAATTGCTGCCGCCAGTCAGGTTAGCTTCCATTTTTTCTTCGCGCGTAAATTTGAAACGGGTGATGACGACCCACAGGTCATCCTTATCACTTGACAACATATTCGGTGGGAAACGGCCGAACGGCGCTGCGCGGCGCACGATGGCCAGGGCGGCAGCGTCCAGCGCCGGGTTGCCCGAACTTTTTTCCACGCGGGCGCCGCCTTCCTTCTGGTAAATCGTGCCGTCCTGGAAGATAGGGATGTAGACGACCAGTTCGCCATACATCTTGCGGCCATCCTTTTGCGGGAAATTCAGCGTGCCGATTTCCTCGATGCGCTTTTGCAGGGTCTTGTAATACATGGCATAGCCGACCTCCTGCGTGCTGGGCGTAATGAACGTCTTGCGTGGACGTTTGTTCTGGTCTTCCACGGTCTGGCTGATCTCGGCCGCCATGCGGGCGATGGCCTTGCTGCTTTCCATCAAGTCCGAACCGGAGGCCAGGGGATTGGGCTTGTCCTTTTCCGTGACAGGCGCGGCGCTGTAGGGCGTCGGCCTGGCCGCCTGCGTCAGCAATTCCTGCTGTTTTTGTTCCAGTTCGGCGATGCGCCGGGCGCTGGCCTTGACGCTGTCGCCCTCTTCCACCTTGCGCATGTCGGGCAAGGGCGACTTGGCGCGGCCCTTGTCGGCCTGCCCACCGCCATCGAGGTTGGCTTGCGCCAGGGCATCGGCCTTCAGCGGTTTGTTCGCATGCTTGGCGTTGACCAGGATCACTTCCAGGCCGGGGTCGGTGGCCACGGCCCGCTGCGGTGCGGGGGCGACAAAATGCATCGCCAGCAAGGCGCCGTGCGCCAGCAGCGAGACCGCCACAGCGACCATCAGAAAACGATACTCTCGGAAAGACTTCACGCGCAACCCAGTTCCTTACAACACAAGATACAAGATGGCTGAATTCTACGTCAAAGGGCGGCGCCGGCAACAGTTTTCAGCACCGCCTTGATGGCGTGAGGAATGCCTTACTTGACCTCGGGCTCGCTGACCACGTCTTCGCTGGCCAGTTCCGCCACTTCCGCATCGGCGTCGCTGACCTGGTTGGCCGCTTCCGGCGCTGCTTCCTGCGCGTCTTCGTCACCCGCGTCTTCTTCATAGTCGAGCTCGGCATCGGCCGCCGCATCGGGCACGGCAGCAATTTCCAGCAGGCGCGCTTCGATGCTCAGGTCGACTTCATCCCAGCGCAGCAAGTCCAGTTTGACCTGGGCGCCGCGCGCCACCGATGGCATGCCCGGCAGCTTGATGACCAGCGGAATGTCGACCAGGCGCAAAATCTCGTCTTTCAGCACGACGGCGTCGACCTGGCGCGCGTTTTCCTGGTGCAGCCAGCGCAAGCACCAGTAACGTTCCATGTTCGACTGGAAATCGCCATACGCGGCATACGCGGCGTCGAACGCCGAGACGATGGCGAACAAATTCGCATCGCGCGGCTTGAACGGGGCCACCAGCGGCGCCGTCACGCCATGCTCGGCGCAGGCGATGATTTGCCACTGGTTCACCAGGTCCGTGTAGCGGCGCAGGGGCGAAGTGCTCCACGCGTATTGATCGACGCCCAGGCCCTGGTGCGGCGCCGCATGGGTGACCATGCGCACCTGCATCTTTGCCGCCCAACTATTGCCGCTGCCGCCGCCCTGGCTGCGGTAGATGCCGGGCACGCCATGGTCGTGCAACATCTTGCCCCAGGTACTGTTGGCAAAAATCATCAATTCGGCGACGATCTTGTCGAGCGGCGCGCCACGCTTGCGGCGCGCCACGGTGACGATGTCATTTTCCACATAGAAGTTGAAATCGACACGGTTGTTCTGTTCCGGCTTCAGGCCAAACGCTTCGCGCTTCTTCATGCGGCCCTGCTCCAGCTGCTGCGCCCATTGCCACAGCACGGCAAAATCGGCCTTGTGCGGATACTCGCCTTCACCGCTGGCCAGGGTTTCCTCGTTGACCAGATCGTCTAACTGGTTATGCCGCAAATTGCTGGCAATCGGCACCAGTTCGGCGCGCGTCTGCGTGCTGACCACGGCCCAGTCGGCTTTCGGGTCCAAGGTCGCGTACAGCGACAGGGCCGGGCACGTCGTGCCTTCCGCCAGCGTAAACGCGTTGACGATTTCGTCCGGCAGCATGGTGATCTTGTCGCCTGGCATGTAGACGGTCGACATGCGCTGGCGCGCCATCTTGTCGATCACGTCTTCCGGGCGGATGCCCAGGCCCGGCGCGGCGATGTGTATACCTACTTTCACGGTGCCATCGGGCAAAGGCTGCACGGAGAAGGCATCGTCGATCTCGGTGGTGGTCACGTCGTCGATCGAGAAGGCGGCCACGTCGGCCAGCGGCAGCTTGGCCGTCACGGACGGCACGGGCACGTTCGGGAAGCCGGCGCCTTTCGGGAAATTTTCAAACAGGAACTTCGACAGGTGCAAGTCTTTCGGCGAAGCAATACCGCCGACGGCCAGCATCAGCCGCGGCGGCGTCGTGTGCAATTGCGTGCAGGCCGCTTCGAGCGCCTTGTATTCAATCGTGTTCTTGTCCGGCTTGAACAGCAGTTGCAGCACCATGGGCTGCATGGAGGCGGGCAAGCGGTTCTGCTTCAGCTCTTCCACATAGCCTGCCTGCACCAGCGCCTGCTGCTTTTTCTTTTCGATACCGGCCAGGGCCGCCTTCAGCGACGCTTCCGGCGCCGCCTTGTAGCGGCCACGGCCTTTCTTGTAGAAATACACGGGCGCCGAATGCAGGGCCAGGATCAGGCCGGCCGCTTCCGGCGGCAACGGTGCGTGGCCGAAATACTCGGCGCCCAGCTCGGCAAAGCCGAACTCGTCTTCGCCCGCCACTTCCCACAGGAAATCGAGGTCGATCTCGGCGGCAATGCTCTTGGCCTGTTCCAGCAGCTCGGCCGGGGCCGGCTTTTCATACTGCAGCAGCACATCCTTGACCTTGACCTTGGTGCGCTTGCCGCTGGCCATTTCCACTTGATACGCTTCACCCGCTTGCGACAGGACCGTGCCGACCTTGAAATCGCCGGATTCTTCAAAAAATAGATTCATTGTTATGCTTTGTTTATTATTAATGTGTCGGTTGCAACGGTGCGAGTGAGCTCAAACACCGCCGGCAGAAATACTTCCGTTACCAGCAGTAATCCCTGGTGACGCTGATACAGGCAGCGGCGGGCAAAAAACAGTGCCTTGTCGCTGGCACGCTGCCCTTCCCGCGCCAGCGCCGCCTGCGCCCGCTGCACCAGCGGGTGGCCGGCGCGCAAGCGGGCAAATTCCAGTGTGCCGCGCCGTACCATGCGGTCGCCAAACAGGGTCGTGCCCAGCGAACGCTCACCCAGCGCGGAAAACAAGGGCCAGTCCGTGGCCGTCGCCTGCATGGGCACGACGGTATGGCCAAACACGGCCGGCCTGTCATCACAACGCAACAGCACTTCGCGTTCCCATACCCGGCCCGCGCGGTGCAAACCGATGATGGCGGCCTCGTCACTCAAGCAGCGCGCTGTTTCCTGATGCAAACATTGCACGCGGAACGCCTGGCTATGCGCTTTCAGCTTGGCCGTCAGCGACCCGCCGCCCGTGAGCCAGTGGCGCAGGGTGGGTGGCGCATTGACGGCGTTCACATGCGCATGCCATTGCGCCTGGCGCAGCGAACCCGGCCTCACTGGGCGGCGTCCGCATCGATGCCGCAAAAGGCCAGCACGGGCGCCACATAATCGGCAAATTCGCTGATGCCATGGTCGCTGCCGTCGATGAGCAACTGCCGCGCCCCCTGATAATGCGCCAGCATGTCGCGGTAGTCGAGTACTTCATCACCGGTGGCGGCAATCAGGAAATAACGTTGCGGCTCAGTAATTTTCTCTACGGCAAATGCGCGCAGCTCATCGATGTACTCGCGCTTGAACTCGAATGGCTGGTCCGAATGGAACTCGGTCGTCACGCCCACATGCTGTTCCAGGTCGATCAAGGGCACGATGGCGGGGTTGAGCAAGACGGCGCGGCAACCGAACTGCTCGGCCAGCCAGGTGGCGTAATAGCCGCCCAGCGAGGAGCCGATTATCGTCAGCTCGGCCGGCGCCACATCCTTGACCAGCGACAGGGCGAGCTCGATGGCCAGCTTGGGCGAAGCCGGCAATTGCGGACACAGCCACTGTGCCTCGCGGCCCAGCGCCTGCATCTGCGCGGCCAGCAGGCGCGACTTCATCGACAGGGGCGACGAGCGGAATCCATGCAGGTACAGAATCATCGGCCCAGGGCCTCCAGCAATTTCTGGTGCACGCCGCCAAAGCCGCCGTTGCTCATGACCACGATCTGGTCGCCAGGACGGGCGGCAGCCGCCACGGCCGCCACCAGGGTATCGATGTCTTCATAGGCGCTGGCAATCTCGCCCAGCGGCGCCAGCGCGTCGCCCAGGCTCCAGCCCAGCGCTTGCTGGCTACCGAAACCGAAGACCAGGTCGGCATCCTTCAAGCTGCCCGGCAGCGCATCTTTCATGGCGCCCAGCTTCATGGTGTTCGAGCGCGGTTCCAGCACGGCCAGGATGCGGGTGCCGCTGCCTACCTTCTGGCGCAAGCCGCCCACGGTGGTGGCAATGGCCGTCGGGTGATGCGCGAAATCGTCGTACACGGTAATGGCGTTGACCACGCCGCGCACTTCCATGCGCCGCTTGACGCTCTCGAACGTGGCCAGCGAGGCGCAGGCCTGGGCAATCGGTACGCCCACATGGCGCGCGGCGGCGATGGCGGCCAGCGCATTGCTGCGGTTGTGCTTGCCCGTCAGGGCCCACGCCACGTGGCCTTCCTGCTGGCCATTGAAGAACACGTCGAAGCTGCCATCGGCCTGCTCTTGCAGCTGCCAGTTGGCATCCTGGCCAAAACTTTCCTTTTCACTCCAGCAACCGCGCGCCAGCACGCGCTGCAGCGACGCCTCATCGCCATTGAAGACGAGGCGGCCGATGCCGGGCACGGTGCGCACCAGATGGTGGAATTGCGTCTCGATCGCGTGCAGATCGGGGAAGATGTCGGCGTGATCGTATTCCAGGTTATTCATGATGGCCGTCTTCGCGTGGTAATGCACGAACTTGCTGCGCTTGTCGAAGAAGGCCGTATCGTATTCATCGGCTTCGATGACGAAGAAGTCCGACTCGGCGCTCTTGCCGTCGATCGTGCCGGACAGGCGCGCGGAAATGCCAAAATTCATCGGCACGCCGCCGATCAGGAAGCCCGGTGCGTAGCCCGCGTCTTCGAGTATCCAGGCCAGCATGGCTGATGTTGTCGTCTTGCCATGCGTGCCGGCCACGGCCAGCACCCACTTGTTGCGCAAGATGTGTTCGCCGATCCACTGCGGGCCGGACACGTACGGCAGGCTGCGGTTGAGGATTTCTTCCACCAGCGGGTTGCCGCGCGAGACGACATTGCCAATCACATACAAATCCGGGTTCAGCTTGGTTTGTTCGGGATCAAAGCCCTGGATCAGTTCGATTCCCTGCGATTCCAGCTGGGTGCTCATCGGCGGATACACGTTGGCATCGCAACCGGTGACTTTATGGCCGGCTTCCTTGGCCAGCACGGCCAGGCCGCCCATGAAGGTACCGCAAATGCCGAGAATATGAATATGCATGTGATCAGTGCGAAAGGTGCACGCTAAGTAAGTAAGACGGTGAGATAAAAAAGAGCAAGTGTGGGATTTTACCTGACGCCATGACTTTTTCCGCTTCGGAGTATCATCTCGCTCATGACGAACGATGCATTTGACGATAGCGCGCAGCTGCGCCTGGAAATCGCCGCCGCTGCCGCGCGCCTGGTGGCGCAGGATGGCGCCGACTATGGCAGTGCCAAGCGCAAGGCGGCGCGGCAAGTCCTGGGCGACGCGCCGAACCGGGCCAATATCCTGCCCGACAACGACATGATCGAAGAGCAGGTGCGGCAATACAATGCCCTGTTCCTGGCCGACAGCCAGCCGGCGCGCCTGTTCCAGTTGCGCACGATCGCGCTGCAAGTGATGGAAGCGTTGCAACAATTTCATCCCCTGCTCAGCGGCCCCGTGCTCAATGGCACGGCCGGTCCCCACGACGAGATTTATCTGCAGCTGTTTGCCGAGAGCGCCAAGGATATCCACATCTTCCTGCTGAATAAAAATGTCGTGCTCGACATGTCGGAAAGCCCGCATTTCAAGGGAGCGCGTTATGATGCGGTCGAGACAGCCAGTTTCCTGTGGAAAAATGAAGGCGTGCACGCAGCCATGTATGAGCTCGACGACATGCGCGGCGCACTGAAAGCCAAGGCGGACGGCAAGGTGCTGCGCACCGATATCGCCGGGCTGCGCAGCCTGCTGGCCGCCAGCCTCGCCGATGGCGCGCCGGCTGCCGACTAACATTGATATAGATAAAGATATGACAAAAAAGAATTGGATCGCCTGCGCCATCGTGGCGCTGATGTTTGGCGGCATGGGCGCCTACGTGGGCATGCATAAAGAGAAAGCGGGACCGCTGACGACCACCATCGCGCCCGGCGCGACCGGCCCCGTCAACGAACTGTATGCGCTGTCCCTGCCGGACGCGGCGGGCGCCACGCAAGCCTTGTCGCAATGGAAAGGAAAAAACCTGCTGGTGAATTTCTGGGCGCCGTGGTGCCCACCTTGCGTGGAAGAAATGCCGGAGTTATCCGAAGTGCAAGGCCACTATGCGGCGAAAAACCTGCAAGTGATCGGTATCGGTATCGATTCGGCCAGCAATATTGCCACTTTTGCCAGCAAGGTCAAGATCGCCTATCCCGTGTATGTGTCCGGTCTGAGCGGCACCGACCTGTCGCGTCATTTTGGCAATGCCAGCGGCGGTTTGCCCTTTACGGTGCTGATCGGCGCCGATGGCGAAGTCAAAAAGACCTATCTGGGCCGCTTGAAATTTGATCAGTTGCGCGCCGATCTGGATAAATTGTAAATTCGGAGCGTGCTTTTTTCTCTTGCCAATGCGTATCTTTGGCGGCAAAATGCGGAACTTTCGCTAAAACGGTCTTCCATACATGGCAAAAAACCTCCTTCTGCTCAACGGTCCCAACCTGAATTTGCTGGGAACGCGCGAGCCTGAGGTCTACGGCGCCAGCACCTTGGCCGATATCGAGCAGGCAGCAATGGCGCAAGCCATGGCGGCCGGTGCCGACCTGATTTGCTTTCAAAGCAACCATGAAGGCGCATTGATCGACCGCATCCATGCCGCGCGAGCGGAAGGGATCGATGCCATCGTCATCAATCCGGGCGGCCTGACCCATACCAGCGTTGCCTTGCGCGATGCGCTGGCCGGGGTCGCCATCCCGTTCGTGGAAGTCCATATCTCGAATATTTATCAACGCGAAACGTTTCGACATCACTCATTTCTCAGCGCGATCGCGCAGGGGACGATCTGCGGGCTAGGTATCGATGGATATCGGTTTGCCATCGACTTTGCGCTTAAAAAACGTTAATCTACGCGATCTGCACGCATTTAGCGCGGCGATAGGTTCTGGACATCACCGCATCACTCATAAAACAAACTACATTCCTAGGGGTTTTACATGGATCTACGAAAACTCAAGACCTTGATCGACCTGGTCGCCGAATCGGATATCGCAGAGCTGGAAGTGACCGAAGGCGAAAGCAAGGTTCGCATCGTCAAATCGTCGGCCATGCCGCAAAACCAGATGGTCATGATGCAGCCGCAAGGCATGCAAGCCCACTACCAGCCAGCCGCGCCTGCCGCGCCTGCGCCAGCGGCCGCCGTCGTTGCCGCCGAGCCTACGGGCTATGTGGTCAAGTCGCCGATGGTCGGCACCTTCTACCGCTCCTCCGCTCCTGGCAGCGCCGCCTATGTTGAAGTGGGCTCGGCCGTCAAGGAAGGTGATACCCTGTGCATCATCGAAGCGATGAAGCTGCTCAATGAAATCGACTCCGACAAAGCCGGCGTCGTGACCCAGATCCTGGTCGAAAACGGCCAGCCGGTCGAATTCGGTCAACCCTTGTTTGTGATCGGCTAAAACCCAGTCCACACGGCCGGCGACGGCCGTTTGCAGTTTTAGCCCCTCACACTTGTTGTTTCGCCGGCTCGCCGGCTCTCACAGACATACGCGAACCTACCATGTTTGAAAAAATCCTGATTGCCAACCGTGGTGAAATTGCCCTCCGTATTCAGCGCGCCTGCCGCGAAATGGGCATTAAAACGGTTGTAGTCCACTCCGAAGCCGACAAGGACGCAAAATACGTCAAGCTGGCCGACGAATCCGTTTGTATCGGCCCGGCACAGTCGGCCCTGAGCTACCTGAACATGCCCGCCATCATCAGCGCCGCTGAAGTGACGGATGCACAAGCGATTCACCCAGGCTATGGCTTCCTGTCGGAAAACGCCGACTTTGCCGAACGCGTCGAGAAATCGGGCTTCGTCTTCATCGGCCCGCGCTCCGAATCGATCCGTTTGATGGGCGACAAAGTGTCGGCCAAGCAAACCATGATCAAGGCCGGCGTGCCTTGCGTGCCCGGCTCGGAAGGTGCATTGCCGGACGATCCGAAAGCGATCGTGCAAATTGCCCGCAAGGTCGGCTATCCGGTCATCATCAAGGCCGCCGGCGGCGGTGGCGGACGCGGCATGCGCGTGGTGCACACGGAAGCTGCCCTGATCAACGCCGTGTCGATGACCAAGACGGAAGCCGGCACGGCTTTCGGCAACCCTGAAGTGTATATGGAGAAGTACCTGGAAAATCCGCGCCACGTGGAAATCCAGATCCTCGCCGACGAACACAAGAACGCCGTCTGGCTGGGCGAGCGCGACTGCTCCATGCAGCGCCGCCACCAGAAAGTGATCGAAGAAGCTCCAGCGCCGGGCATCCCGCGCAAACTGATCGAGAAAATCGGCGACCGTTGCGCCGAAGCTTGCCGCAAGATCGGCTACCGCGGCGCCGGCACGTTTGAATTCCTGTACGAAAACGGCGAGTTCTATTTCATTGAAATGAATACCCGCGTGCAAGTGGAACATCCCGTCACCGAGATGATCACCGGCATCGATATCGTGCAAGAACAGATCCGCATCGCCGCTGGCGAAAAACTGCGTTTCCGCCAGCGCGACGTCTTGCTGTCGGGCCACGCCATCGAGTGCCGCATCAATGCCGAAGATCCGTTCAAGTTCACGCCATCGCCAGGCAAGATCGTCTCGTGGCATGCACCGGGCGGCCCTGGTATCCGCGTCGACTCGCACGCCTACGCCGGTTACTACGTGCCGCCGCACTACGACTCGATGATCGGCAAAGTGATCGCTTACGGCGCCACGCGCGAGCAAGCAATCCGCCGCATGCAGATCGCCCTGTCCGAAATGGTGGTCGAAGGCATCAACACGAATATCGCCCTGCACCGCGAACTGATGATCGACGCGCGCTTCATCGAAGGCGGCACCAACATTCACTATCTGGAACAGAAACTGGCCGACATGCCGGATCTGGGCAAGAACCTGAATGGCGGCAGCCCCAGCATCGCCAAGAAGTCCGAAATCAAGGCGGACGCATGAGCTGGACAGAAATCGTCATCGAAATCGCCCGTGACAACGCCGAGGCCATGTCCGACGCCTTGATGGAAGCGGGCGCCCTGTCGGTCTCGGTGGAAGACGCCGATGAAGGCACGGATGCCGAGCAGCCCCTGTTTGGCGAGCCCGGCATGGAACCGAAGGAAGCGGCGTGGGAACGCAGCCGCGTGGTGGCGCTGACCGACGTCGACGCCGACCAGGCCGCCATCGTGGCCGCCGCAGCGCAAGCTGTCGGCATGACGGAAGTTCCCGCCTTTACCATGCGCCCCGTGGAAGAGCAGGACTGGGTGCGCCTGACGCAGTCGCAATTCGCCCCGATTCACATCGGCAAGAATATCTGGGTCGTGCCCAGCTGGCACGAGGCACCGGATCCAGACGGCCTGATCCTGGAACTGGACCCGGGCCTGGCTTTCGGCACGGGCAGCCATCCGACCACGCGTCTGTGCATGGAGTGGCTGGAAGCGAACCCCGCCCCTGGCAAAACCGTGCTCGACTACGGTTGCGGTTCCGGCATCCTGGCCATGGTGGCCAAGAAACTCGGTGCGCAAACCGTGGTCGGCGTCGATATCGACCCGCAAGCGATCGAATCGGCTGGCTTGAATGCCGAACGCAACCAGTGCGACATCGAATATTTCTTGCCAGACACGTTTGCCACCTCGGCACACGCCACGGCCAAGTTTGACATCGTCGTCGCCAACATCCTGTCGAGCCCATTGAAGGTAATGGCACCGATGCTGTCGGGCAGAGTCGCCGCCGGTGGCGCGCTGATCCTGTCCGGCGTGCTGGCACGCCAGGCCGAAGAAGTGGCTGCTGCATATGCACCGTTCATCGAACTGGGTGTGTGGGCCGAGCAAGATGGCTGGGTGGCCCTGCATGGCCGCCTGGGCAGTACGCAAGCGCCTGCGCCCCGCGCGGAAGGTGCATAAGCACAGCAATGGCCCTCGCCACCAAATGCCCCCACTGCAACACGATATTTCGGGTCGCTGCTGACCAGTTGAAGTTACGTGGGGGCATCGTACGCTGTGGCACGTGCAGGGAAGTCTTTGACGGCAATGCCGCGCTGGTCGATCCAGCCGCGGCATCGCCGTTTTTAACGTCCGCTCCCGGCGCTGCCGCCCCGCTGCCGACCAATGATCCGGCCGACCACAGCCTGCCGTCCGCCACGGACGACGAACCCATCTATTCTCTCGACTTCGACACCTCGTTCGACCCGTTCGGCATCTTGCCGGCAACGGCGCAGCTCAAGGAAGACGACGGCGAGCACATTGAACTGGACCTCGACGTCAGCCTGCCCGACGAGGCGCTGGATGACGCGCCGCCCGAACTAGCAATAGAAGCACCGGCAGAGCTGCCTGAACTACCATTACCCCGCCCAATGGCGCCCTTCAAGCGCCGCCAGGTCGATGACACGCCCGCCTTCGCCACGTATCTGCGCGACAGCCGCCGCGAACCGGACCTGAAAACGGTGGCCGCCCCGGCGCTGCCTGCCATCGACAAAGTCAGCCTGGACAAGCCCGTGCCCGCGCGCCGGGAACCGACGCTGGCCGACCACTCGTTCGACGCGCTGCCTGCCGCCCCCGTTGCGCCGGCGCCAGCCGAAGAACAGGACGACCCCGTCCTGCCGCCGGCCGACGACGAACCGGCCTTTGTGACCCTGGGCCGGCGCCGCGAACAGAGCGGCAAGGCCTTGCGCGTCGCCATGGCAGCCGGCTCGGTAGTGCTGTTGCTTTTATTATTCCTGCAAGTAATGACCACCTTCCGCAATCCGCTGGCGGCGCAGTTTCCGCAGTTGAAGCCGACCCTGGTCACGCTGTGCAAGTTCAGTGGCTGCCAGGTCGACTTGCCGGCGCAGATCGAAGCGCTGTCCATCGAACAAGGCGAATTGCAAACCCTCAAGGAACAAACCTTTTCCTACGTCTCGCTGCTGCGCAACCAGAGCCGCAGCGTGCAAGCCTGGCCCAGCATCGAACTGATACTCAACGATGCCAACGACAAGCCGCTCTTGCGCCGTGTCATCGCGCCGCGCGACTATCTGCCGGCCAACATCGATTTGAGCCAGGGCTTTGCGCCGCGCTCGGAACAAACCATCAAACTGTACTTTGCATTAGACCAGCTCACGGCGTCTGGTTACCATATCGCCATCTTTTACCCTTAACCGACACTATCATGACCAAAACATCGCTGATCTGCGGCTCGCTCGCCACCGACACCATCATGCAATTCCCCGGCCGCTTCGGCGAATCGCTGCTGGCCGACCAGTTGCACAAGGTGAACGTGTCCTTCCTCGTGCCCACCATGCGCACGGAGTTCGGCGGTTGCTCGGGCAACATCGCCTACAGCCTGAAAATGCTGGGCGGCGACCCGCGCATCGTCGGCGTCATGGGCCAGGACAGCGCCGCCTACCTGGAGCGCCTGCAAAAGCTGGGCATTTCCACCGCCAATATCCTGATCAAGGCCGACAGCTACAACGCGCAGTGCTTCGTCACGGCCGATGCGGACAATAACCAGATCAATGCCTTCCACCCGGGTGCCATGTCGTTTGCACATGAAAACCCGATCGCCAATGCGGGCCCGGCCAAGGTCGCCATCATTTCGCCGGACGGCGATCAGGGCATGCTCAAGCACGCCGCCGACCTGGCCGAGCTGGGCATCCCCTTCATGTTCGACCCGGGCCAGCAGTTGCCACGTTTCAATGGCGAACAGTTGATCGACTTCATCAACAAAGCCACGTATGTGTCGGCCAACGATTATGAAATGGAAATGTTGATGGAACGTACGGGCTTGACCCTGCCGGACATCGCCAGCCGCCTGGATGCGCTGATCGTCACGCGTGGCGAAAAAGGGTCGGAGATCTATACGGACGGCAAGCGCATCGACATTCCCGTCGTGGCCGCCAAGGAAGTGCTGGACCCGACCGGTTGCGGCGACGCCTACCGTGCAGGCTTGCTGTTCGGCATCACCAACGACCTGGGCTGGGAAACCAGCGGCCGCCTGGCCAGCTTGCTGGGCGCAATTAAAATCGCCACGCAGGGCGCGCAAAACCATGTGTTTACGCCAGAAAGCATCGCCGAGCAGTTCGAAGCGGCGTTCGGTTACCGCTATTAATATGTAGGTCGTAGGTCGGATTAACGGGGCGCAGCCACGCGTAATCCGACAACATCATTGCATGACGGGTAACGTCGGGTTACGCTACGCTAACCCGACCTACGCCACCACATCACCATCATCGCAGCACAATAATCATCCCCACCAGCACTTGCGCGATCTGCAGCAGGATCAGCGCCACCAGCAGCGACAAGTCCAGGCTGCCGACCAGCGGCACGACCTTGCGGAGCGGACGCAGCAGCGGCTCGTTCAGGGCCCGTACAAACGGCGCCAGCGGCGCATGCGGGTTGACCCAGCTAAAGATGGCTTCGATGATCAGCAGAGCCATGAAACCGTAGAGTATCCATTGCAGGAAGCGTTGCAGCGACTTGAGCAGCACCACTTCGACGGAATGGTTGGACATAAACAGGACCGAACTGGCCAGCAGCACGATCAGGAAGGCGCCGATCAGGCTGGCCCAGTCATACCCGCCCACGCCCGGCACCACGCGGCGCAGGGGGCGCACCAGCCAGTCGGACAATTGAAACGTGAATTGCGCCACCGATGAAGGGGGCCGCACGCGCACCGCCTGCATCCAGAAGCGCAGCAGCAATACGCCGCCCAGCAAGGTGGCAATGGTATCAACGATCAATGTAAGGATAACGATCAGCACGACTAATTCTCCAAAAAAAAACCGCTGTGTGATTGAGTCACACAGCGGCGTGTTGCCTCATCCAGGCACCCGTATCGTCGGAATTACGATGGGCGGGTGCTGGTTGGGAATGGCCAGGCTGCAGCCGGTGCCAACACGGTTTTTGCTACAGGTGCGATAGGTGCCGATGGCTTGGCGACAGGCGCTGCCTTCTTCGGTGCGGCCTTTTTAGGCGCAGCCTTCTTGGCGGCTGGCTTGGCGACCACGGCGGCTGGTGCCGCTGGAGCTGCTGCTGCCACGACTGGCGCTGCGGCTGGCTTGGCGGCAGGTTTCGCTGCGGCTTTCGCTGCTGGCTTCGCTGCTACCTTGGCCGCTGGCTTGGCGGCAGGTTTCGCTGCAACCTTGGCGGCAGGTTTCGCTGCTGCTTTGGCGACCGGTTTGGCGGCTACTTTAGCTACTGGCTTGGCGGCAACTTTCGCTACCGGCTTGGCTGCTACCTTGGCCGCTGGCTTGGCTGCTACCTTGGCTGCTACCTTGGCTGCCGGCTTCGCTGCTGCTTTGGCCGCTGGCTTGGCTGCTGCCTTGGCGACGACTTTTTTCGCTGCTGGCTTGGCTGCTGGCTTCGCTGCTGCTTTGGCGGCAGGTTTCGCTGCGGCTTTCGCGGCTGGCTTGGCTGCTGCTTTGGCTACCGGCTTGGCAACGGCTTTTTTCGCTGCTGCCTTGGCGGCTGGCTTGGCTGCCGCTTTTGCTGCGGGCTTCGCTGCTACCTTGGCCGCTGGCTTGGCTGCCGCTTTTGCTGCTGGCTTCGCTGCTGCTTTGGCGGCCGGCTTGGCTGCTGCCTTGGCAACGACTTTTTTCGCTGCAGGCTTGGCTGCTGCCTTGGCGGCCGGTTTGGCGGCAGGTTTCGCTGCGGCTTTTTTCACTGCTGGTTTTGCTGCGGCTTTGGCTGCTGGTTTTGCTGCGGCTTTTGCTGCTGGCTTGGCAACGGCTTTTTTCGCCACTGGCTTCGCTGCTGCCTTGGCGGCAGGTTTCGCTGCTACTTTCGCCGCTGGCTTGGCTGCTGCCTTGGCCGCTGGTTTCGCTGCGGCTTTGGCGACTGGCTTGGCTGCCACTTTTGCTGCCGGCTTGGCAGCCACTTTTGCTGCAGGCTTGGCTGCGGCTTTGGCGACTGGTTTGGCAGCTGGTTTGGCGGCTGGTTTCGCTGCGGCTTTGGCAGCTGGTTTAGCGGCAACCGTCTTGGCTGCGGCTGCCGGCTTCTTCGCGGCAGGAGCAGCCTTGGCGGCTGGTTTCTTTACTTCTGATTTCTTAGCGGCTGTTGCCATTTGTCTCTCCTTCATCTGAGATGAGAAATTTAAGCTACAAGATTTAAACCCGTCCGACCCACCACAGGGATAGGCCAGGCGAATTATTCATCGGCACAAACGGTCGTTTGCGCTAATGAATTCGGCACCAGCTGAACTGCTGCAACTCCTCACGTTTGCAGCACTTCAGCCATCGTCGGTGCCACCCTGCTTTATCTCGCAGCTGGTGGCAAAGTCTGAATTCGGTCATTCGTTTTCGATGCCGTGCGTTTTTTCGCTCCTCGCATCGCGCTCGCCACAACACCCATGCGTCAAATAAAAAACCGCCATGCCTGAAAAAATTCGGGCACGGCGGCAGACGAAAACGGTGTGGTTTTGTGCATATCCGTGTAAATCTGTATCCCTGTTTTGCGAGCTTTTTTTGCTACCGCGCTGGTTAAAAAACCCCGCATTCTAACGCTCGCATTTGCAATCTCATAAAGTACACGAAAACCTTGTCAATGCGCAACCGGCACGACACGTTTTCGCGGCCTTTTTTGCACGATACGCGTGCTATCGTACATTCGCGCGGCAAATGCCGCTGCCGGCGTCTCCTGAAATGATTTTTTGGACCCGCCATGCGGCCATTCGCGGCAGGCGAAAATCCTGGCGCAAGCCTCTTCGCAGCGCTGCATGAAGCATGCATTTTTCCACCGCCATGCACGCGAAAAAAAAGCGCCGTCACGATGACGGCGCTTCCTGGCGTAGCCTGAAAAAGGATTACTCCCAGTTCAGCGCACCACCCGTTTGGTACTCGGTCACGCGCGTCTCGAAGAAGTTGCGTTCCTTTTTCATGTCGATCATTTCGCTCATCCACGGGAATGGATTTTCTTCCTGGGCGAACAGCGGCTCGAGGCCGATCTGCTGCGCGCGGCGGTTGGCGATGAAGCGCAGATAGCCCTTGAACATCGGCGCGTTCAGACCCAGCACGCCGCGTGGCATGGTGTCTTCCGCGTACGCGTATTCCAGCTCCACGGCTTGCATGAACAGCACTTTGATCTCTTCGCGGAATTCGGCCGTCCACAGCTGGGGGTTTTCCATCTTGATCGTGTTGATCAAGTCGATGCCGAAGTTGCAGTGCATCGATTCGTCGCGCAGGATGTACTGGTACTGCTCGGCCGCACCCATCATCTTGTTCTGGCGGCCCAGCGCCAGGATCTGCGTGAAGCCGACGTAGAAGAACAGGCCTTCCATCAGGCAGGCGAATACGATCAGCGATTTGAGCAGCTTCTGGTCGTTTTCCACCGTGCCGGTGACGAACGCGGGGTCGGTCAGGGTGTTGATGAACGGGATCAGGAATTCATCCTTGTCGCGGATCGACTTGACTTCGTTGTAGGCGTTGAAGATCTCGCCTTCGTCCAGGCCCAGCGATTCGACGATGTACTGGTAGGCGTGCGTGTGGATCGCTTCTTCGAACGCCTGGCGCAGCAGGTACTGGCGGCATTCCGGCGCCGTGATGTGGCGTCGTAAAGGGAGACTGCCCAGCGCGATGTTGGTGGCGGCCTGCGGGCCGGTGGTCTCGAAGAAGCCCTCTAGCTCCTGGACACTGGCAATGTGAATGCTACTCACCACATCATCGTTACCCAACAAGCAAAAAAAATGCGCCGTAAAAATTACGGCGCATTAGGATTATCGAAGTCTATTCGACTGTGACAGTAATGAAGCGGCTAAGGCTTTGGTATCGTCGCTGTACTTACTGCTTTGCAGCACATGCGATGCCTTTGTCTCCATCGCTTTTCCTGTCTGATACGCACCTTGTACCTGAGACAATGCGGAACCAGCCAAACTCTTAGCCACGGCAGAGGCATTGGGATTTTTCAATGTCTCTGCTGCCTGTGAAGCGATTCCCGATGAGGTTTTTTTACTATTGAATGTCATGATGAAACCTTTTAAGTCGATATGAAGAGATACGTAAGAGTGAGTCAAACTCACAAATTCGTTCGGTACTCCTGTAAAACTCAAGTTATTTTTACATCAATGAAACTGTCCTAATTCCCTAACGAGGACGGTAAAAACCGTCCTCGTTAATCCACTATCGCAAACGTGGAGACCGGCAGTGTTCACACACAATTTCAAGCTTTCCAAAGCGGAAGCGCCAGTATTGCGTCACATGCACGGACTTGGGATAGGCACAGGTTTTCATGTGTCGTTCCTTTCATCGCATACCTCGATGATGAACTTGAGCCTTGCCATATCGGCTTTCGAAGTTTAAACTTCGGCTTCTAGTACATAGAAATAGCATCAAGAGAAAGCCAGAGGTTGTTGTTTGGCTCTCTTTTCCCTAAAGCCCCGTGAGTTGCACCTCATGGGGCTTTTTCATTTCCTCATCTAATTATTCCCAGTTCAGCGCACCACCCGTTTGGTACTCGGTCACGCGCGTCTCGAAGAAGTTGCGTTCCTTTTTCATGTCGATCATTTCGCTCATCCACGGGAATGGATTTTCTTCCTGGGCGAACAGCGGCTCGAGGCCGATCTGCTGCGCGCGGCGGTTGGCGATGAAGCGCAGATAGCCCTTGAACATCGGTGCGTTCAGACCCAGCACGCCGCGTGGCATGGTGTCTTCCGCGTACGCGTATTCCAGCTCCACGGCTTGCATGAACAGCACTTTGATCTCTTCGCGGAATTCGGCCGTCCACAGCTGCGGGTTTTCCATCTTGATCGTGTTGATCAAGTCGATGCCGAAGTTGCAGTGCATCGATTCGTCGCGCAGGATGTACTGGTACTGCTCGGCCGCGCCCATCATCTTGTTCTGGCGGCCCAGCGCCAGGATCTGCGTGAAGCCGACGTAGAAGAACAGGCCTTCCATCAGGCAGGCAAACACGATCAGCGATTTGAGCAGCTTCTGGTCGTTTTCCACCGTGCCGGTGACGAACGCGGGGTCGGTCAGGGTATTGATGAACGGGATCAGGAATTCATCCTTGTCGCGGATCGACTTGACTTCGTTGTAGGCGTTGAAGATCTCGCCTTCGTCCAGGCCCAGCGATTCGACGATGTACTGGTAGGCGTGCGTGTGGATCGCTTCCTCGAACGCCTGGCGCAGCAGGTACTGGCGGCACTCGGGCGCCGTGATGTGGCGGTAGGTACCCAGCACGATGTTGTTGGCGGCCAGCGAGTCGGCCGTCACGAAGAAGCCCAGGTTGCGCTTGACCAGGCGGCGCTCGTCGTCCGTCAGGCCGTTCGGGTTTTTCCACAGCTCGATATCGCGCTGCATGTTCACTTCCTGCGGCATCCAGTGGTTGGCGCAGCCGGCCAGGTATTTGTCCCACGCCCACTTGTACTTGAACGGCACCAGCTGGTTGACGTCCGTCTTGCCGTTGATGATGCGCTTGTCGTCGGCATTCACGCGGCGCGCCACTTGCTCGGCGTTCGCTTCGGACGGCTCGGCACCGGCTGGCAGGTTCAATTCGGTATTTCCCAATGGCGCTTGCTGCGCCGGACGCGGCACAGCTGCCGACGTGGTTTCATCATCCCAGGACAACGACATAATCTTCTTCCTTTCCATGCCGGCGAGCCGGCGATCCGCAACAGGCCCGTTGTATCGGACAATGCGGACATTGACAACATTGAATCAGCCCAGACGCTCCGGGCTGACAACTAAAATTTTACTGGCAGGCTTCGCATTCCTCAAAGCCGTCATCACCTGGGCGCAGGTAGCAGGCTTCGCCATCGGCGTCGTCCGCTGCAGCTGCCACCACGGGTGCCACCACGGCGGCAGCGGCTGCCGCCACGACCGCTGCCTGTGCGCTCTGGGCGCTGGCCGACATGCCGCCATCGACTGCCACGGCGTTCAGGGCACCCGTCTTGGAGGTCGATTTCTCCATGTGGGTAGCGGCGATGGTACGCAGGTAGTAGGTGGTTTTCAGGCCACGCAGCCATGCCAGCTTGTAGGTCTCGTCGAGCTTCTTGCCCGATGCGCCAGCCATGTAGATGTTCAGCGACTGGGCCTGGTCGATCCACTTCTGGCGACGCGAAGCCGCTTCCACCAGCCAGCTTGGCGACACTTCAAAGGCGGTGGCGTAGATGTCGCGCAAGTCTTGCGGGATGCGGTCGATCTTCACCAGCGAGCCGTCGAAGTACTTCAGGTCGGAGATCATGACTTCATCCCACAGGTCGCGCGCCTTCAGGTCGCGCACCAGGTAGCCGTTGATCTCGGTGAATTCACCCGACAGGTTCGATTTCACGTACAGGTTCTGGAACGTCGGCTCGATACAGGCCGATACGCCGATGATGTTCGAAATCGTCGCCGTCGGGGCGATCGCCACGCAGTTCGAGTTGCGCATGCCGAACTTGGCGATGCGTTCGCGCACCGGGGTCCAGTCCATGGCCGACGAGGAATCGACTTCCAGGTAGCCGCCACGCTCTTCGGCCAGCAGTTTGACCGAGTCTTGCGGCAGGATGCCACGGTCCCACAGCGAACCGGCATACGATTCATAGCGGCCACGTTCTTCAGCCAGTTCCGTCGACGCCAGGTAGGCGTAGTAGCAGACCGCTTCCATCGAGGTGTCGGCAAAGCTGACGGCGGCGTCCGAGGCGAACGGAATGCGCATCATGTGCAGGCAGTCCTGGAAGCCCATCACGCCCATGCCGACCGGACGGTGGCGCATGTTCGAATTGCGCGCCTTCTCGACGGCGTAGTAATTGATGTCGATGACGTTGTCGAGCATGCGCATGGCGGTGCGCACGGTCTTGGCCAGCTTGACGTGATCGAGCTTGCCTTCCTTCATGTGCGCCGGCATGTTCACGGAACCGAGGTTGCAGACGGCGATTTCGTCAGGGCCCGTGTTCAGCGTGATTTCCGTGCACAGGTTCGAGCTGTGGACGACGCCGACGTGCGACTGCGGGCTGCGGATGTTGCAAGGATCCTTGAACGTGATCCATGGGTGGCCCGTTTCAAACAGCATCGACAGCATCTTGCGCCACAGGTCCAGCGCGGCGATCTTCTTGAACGAGCGGATTTCGCCGGCGGCGGCCTTGGCTTCGTAGCCCAGGTAAGCTTTTTCAAAGGCCTTGCCGACCAGGTCGTGCAAATCTGGTGTTTCGGATGGCGAGAACAGGGTCCACTCGCCTTTTTCCATGACGCGCTTCATGAACATGTCGGGAATCCAGTTCGCCGTGTTCATGTCGTGCGTGCGGCGGCGGTCGTCGCCCGTGTTCTTGCGCAGGTCGAGGAATTCCTCGATGTCCATGTGCCAGGTTTCCAGGTAGGCGCACACGGCGCCCTTGCGCTTGCCGCCCTGGTTGACTGCCACGGCCGTGTCGTTGACCACTTTCAGGA
This sequence comes from Janthinobacterium sp. 64, assembly GCF_002813325.1. Classification (NCBI taxonomy): domain Bacteria; kingdom Pseudomonadati; phylum Pseudomonadota; class Betaproteobacteria; order Burkholderiales; family Oxalobacteraceae; genus Janthinobacterium; species Janthinobacterium sp. 64. The sequence goes on from NZ_PHUG01000001.1 coordinate 2,886,190, forward strand.
ACGGCACCACGCCTTGCGACTTGCCGTTGGTGCCCTTGATGTGGGCGCCCAGGGCGCGCACTGGCGTCCAGTCGTTACCCAGGCCGCCGGCGTACTTGGCCAGCAGCGCGTTGTCCTTGATGGCGTCGTAGATGCCTTCCAGGTCGTCCGAGACGGTGCTCAGGTAGCACGACGACAGCTGCGAGCGCAGGGTGCCGGAGTTGAACAGGGTCGGCGTCGAGCTCATGAAGTCGAACGAGGACAGCAGATTGTAGAACTCGATGGTGCGCGCTTCGCGGTCCGCTTCGTTCAGCGACAGGCCCATGGCCACGCGCATGTAGAACGCCTGCGGCATTTCGATGCGCACGTCATGGATGTGCAGGAAGTAGCGGTCATACAGCGTTTGCAGGCCGATGTAGCCGAATTGCAAGTCGCGGTCGGCAACGATGGCCTTGGCCAGGCGTTCCAGGTCGAAACTGGCAAGTACCGGGTTCAGCAGGTCGTTGGCGATGCCCTTGGCGATGTATTGCGGGAAATACGTCAGGTACTCGGCGGCAGCGGCCGCTTGCGGCACTTCCTTGCCGAACACTTCCTTGCGCACCGTGTGCAGCAGGATGCGGGCCGTGACCTGGCTGTAGGCCGGATCTTTTTCCATCAGCGCGCGCGCCGCCAGGATGGCCGACTTGTGCAACTCTTCGACGGGCACGCCGTCGTACAGGTTCTTCACCGTTTCCGCCAGGATGGCATCAGCATCGACGTGCTTTTCCAGGCCGGCGCAGGCGGCGTTGATCAGGTCGCGCACTTCCTGCATGTCCAGCAGGCGGCGCACGCCGTTGTCAGTGACGTTCAGTTGGGGGGCGGTCACTTGCGCGGAAGCGCCCAGCGCCTCCTTCTGCAGGCGGCGCTCTTCCATGTGCTTGGCACGGTACAACACGTAGGCACGCGCCACGTCGTGCTCGCCCGAACGCATCAGCGACAGTTCCACCTGGTCTTGCACGTCTTCGATATGGAAGGTGCCGCCACCCGGATGGCGGCGCACCAGCGCGGCGACGACGCCGTCGGTCAGTTGCTCCACCAGTTCGCGGACGCGTGCCGAAGCGGCACCCTGGCCGCCGTTAACGGCCAAAAACGCCTTGGTCATGGCGATGGCGATCTTCGAAGGCTCAAATGCCACCACCGCGCCGTTGCGGCGGATGATGCGATAGTCGCCCAATGCCGCGCCCGTGCTCGCCACGCTGTTGGCCGCGCCTGGCGCTGGCGATACTGGCGTTGGATGGATGGAAATATCTTGTGGTGATTGCATTGAAGCTCCCGTTGTCAGCTAAAGTCAGCCTGCAGTTTTGCTGCCGCGTGTGTTGTTGAATAGAACGCCCGATGGTCAGGGTTTCTTCAGGTATTTGTTGCTAAATAGTAAATAATATACAGCCAAAAATCAGACGGCCAACCTGTACAGCCCGGCTAGCGCGAAACACGATCAAGGGTGATGAAACGCCAGTTCCCGTTGCCATATCAACAAACAGGGTAGCTTTGATAATAATGCTGAAAACGTCTGTGATGGCACTACATATAGTCTTTAAATCCAAGTTATGCACTAATTGTAGTGCCCATCGAAAGGCGATGCAATAGTTTTCCGGCATCCGCCAGCGTAATTTTTTGTATTTTCATATACGATTTCGGTTGACTTTTCAGGGTACGGATGGAAAGCCCAATCCCCGCGTAGTAAGCGCTAACGCAGGCTGCCCGCGCATAGTTTCCAGCCAGCATTTTTGATAAAAACACCAGTCAAAAAACGGTCCCGGATCCGTCTTCCTCCCCGGCGCAATGTGCTCGTGGCCGCGCACCTGGGACAGCCCGTAGCGCGCCACCAGTGCCGCCGTCAGCGCCGCCAGCACATGGTATTGCCGCTGCTGGAAGGGCACATCGTCCGCGCCTTCCATTTCGACACCGACCGAATAGCCATTGCACTGCGGGCGTCCTTCGAACATGGACGCGCCCGCATGCCAGGCACGTTGATCAGTAGAAACATATTGCAACAGCGCACCATCACGCCGCACAAAAAAATGCGCCGACACCTGCAAGCCACGCAGGTCGGCGAAAGAAGGATCGGCATTATAGTCTACCCGGCCGGTAAACAAGTCCGACACATGCGGTCCGCCGAAGTGGCCGCCCGGCAAGCTGATGTTATGGATCACCAGCAAATCGACTTGCGCACCGTCCGGGCGCGCATCGTGGTATTGGGAGTCATAGCGCAGCGCGCCGTCGCACCAGCCGTCTTCATCTATCGTCCATGCTGTCATCAAGGTAGCGCTTCCTGTATCGTCAATTTCTGCATGCGGTAACGCAGCTGGCGCACGCTCAGGCCCAGCTGGCGCGCCGCCCGTGCGCGGTGATAGCGCGCCTGCACCAGCGCCAGCATGATCATGTCGCGCTCGGCCTGGCGTAAATACATGTCCAGCGGCAAGACGGGCGGCAGGCCATATGCTGCCATGCCGGGCAGGCATAGTTGCCGCTCAGGCAAGTCCGGCAAGGCCGGCGCCCGCAGCGGCATGCTGCCCGCCGCGGACGGCAAGGCCAGCGCGTCGAGCGCGATCACGCCGCCGTCGGCAAAGGCCAGTGCCCGCTCCAGCAGGTTTTCCAGTTCGCGCACATTGCCGGGAAACGCATACGCGGCCAAAGCCGCCAGCACGGGCGGCGCCAGGCTCACGGCCTGGCGTGGCGCCAGACGCGCCAGGATCACCTCACATAATACCTGCAGATCGCCGCGCCGCTCGCGCAGCGGCGGCAGCGCCAGCTCGATCACATGGAGGCGGTAAAACAGATCCTGGCGAAACGTGCCGGCGGCCACGCCGCGCGCCAGGCCCTGCTGGCTGGCGCACAGGATGCGCACGTCGACGGCCTCGTCAGTACTACCACCCAGCTTGCGCACGCGCCGCTCCTGCAGCACGCGCAACAGCTTGACCTGCATGGCCAGCGGCAGATCGTCGACTTCATCGAGCAGCAAACTGCCGCCATGGGCCGCCTGGAACAATCCCTGGCGCTCATGCGCCCCCGTATAGGCGCCCTGGCGGCAGCCGAAAAATTCGGCCTCCATCAACGCTTCGGGAATCGCGCCGCAGTTGACGGCAATAAAAGGGAAGCTGGCGCGCGCACCCTGCGCATGGATGGCGCGCGCCGCCAATTCCTTGCCCGTGCCCGATTCGCCGCGGATGGCCACCGGCGCGCCACAGCGGGCGATGCGGCCGATCTGCGCACGCAGCGCCTGCATGGGCAGGGAGTTGCCGCTCAGTTGAGGCGCCGGCGGCATATCGGCGACAGGATGCTGGCTGGGACTGGGACGGGGGCTTGGACTTGACATGGGGAGCGCGCCTTTCCGCAATGGCGGCGACGAACCGCCTCATGCAGATGCTACGCCGGACGGATGCCGGACGACGTTACGATACGGCTGAGCAACGCGCGCGCACCTGCGGGCCCGCCCTTACACCGTGGCGTGCGCGTGGCTGCAGTAGTCGTGGCCCTTGGCCTGCACGTTTTCGGAAGCGGGGTAGTACACGCCGCAATGGGCGCAGCACAGCATCAGCTCGGCATCGGGCAATTCCTGCGGCCGCACCGGTGGCGTAAACGGATTCGGCCGCTGTTGCTGCTGCGCGCGGGCGCGTTGCTGCATGCCACGGATCTTGCTGCGGATCGCAAACAGCACCAGGAACACCAGCGCCAGCCAGAATAAAACACGTGTCATGCGTATCCTCGGTGTAAAACCACTTCCAGTACAAAACGGCTGCCGACATAGGCCAGCAACAAGGTGGCGAAACCGGCCAGGGTAAAACTCAGGGCCGTCTTGCCGCGCCAGCCGCGAAAGCGCCGGCCTGCCAGCAGCGAGGCAAACAGCAGCCACGACAGCATGGTAAACACCGACTTGTGATCCCAGGTCAAGGCCTTGCCAAATAATTGTTCGGAAAACACGATGCCTGACAGCACGGTCAGGCTGAGCAAAATAAAACCCAGGCCGATCATGCGAAACAGCAACTTTTCCATCGTCAGCAAGGCCGGCAACTGGTCCAGCGCCGTGCCGATGAAGCCGCGGCTTTCGCTGCGCGTATGCAGGCGCGATTCCTGCAGCGCCATCAGCACGGCGTGAAAGGCGGCAATCGTCAGGGTGCTATAGGCGAGCACGGCCACGGCAATATGCCAGCCGAAGACGGCCGACTTGCCTTCCATGCTGACCTGGCTGCCAGGAAAGGCCCAGGCCAGGCCGATGGCGAGGACGGCGCTGGGCATGACCATGCGGCGCAGTCCATCCAGGCTGAAATTGCGGTTCTCTATCCAGTAGGCGCCCACCGATACCCACAGCGCGGCCGACAGCATGGCGGAAAAGCCGAAGCGCAAGGTGCCCGGCGCCATCAGGTCGAACCACAGGGTGGCGGCGTGCGCCAGCCAGGCGACGCCGGTCAGGCCGGCAATGAGCCGGGCGCGGGACGAGGGAAGCACCGCGCACGCCGCATACAACAGGGCGGCGATAAGAAAGAAATAGATCTGCATAGTTTAAGTTTACACCATAGCCGACAAGCGCGATTCAAGCGACAGCCAGGGTGACAGGCATTCCGCCGCCAGCCAATGCTGCAAGCCTGCCATGATATCGCGCCTGAGGCGCAACGGGGTAGCGCACCCTCAAGATTTTGGCAATCTTTCGCACCGCCTGTCTATATATATGTGTGCCGCAAAAAATGATGGCCCGCTCAAGCGGGCCATCGGGCACTGCCAATCTCCCGTTTACTTCACATTCAGGCTCTTTTTCGCCTGTTCCAGCAAGTCCGTCTTGACCCAGTCCTTGGCCACGGGCGGCTTCGTCATGCGGCCCACGCCCGTTTTCACCATCACGTCCGTGGTCACCTGGATATGCTCGGGCGAGATGTCGTACGAATACGGCGAATTGCTGATCGCGTCGTCGAAGTCATCCTTCGTGATCTGGCCGCGGAACACGACTTCGCGCACATACTTTTCCGCCGTCGCCTTGTTGTCGATAAAGGTCTTGGTCGCTTCAACGAAGCAGCGCATGAATTTTTCCGCCACCGGACGGCGTTCTTTGTAGAACTTTTCCGTCATCACCATGGTACGCACGGGCTCGCCGATCGGCGTGTCGTACGGTTTCAGGATTTCCGTACCAAAACCTTTGTTGATCGCCTGCGACGATTGCGGTTCCGACTGCATCATGGCGTCGATATTCTTGCCCATCAGCGCCTGGTTCAAGTCGGCGTAGGCCAGGAACACCAGTTGCACATCCTTGCCTTTGGTGTCGGAATACGTCAGGCCCGCCTGCGCCAGCTCGGCCAGCAGCAGCACTTCCTGGATGCCGCCGCGCGTCACGCCCACGCGCTTGCCCTTCAGATCCTTCACATTGGCAATCTTTTGACCGGCGCCCCCCACCAGACGCGCGCCGCCCTTGGCAAAGCCGGCCACCACATAGATGGGCGCACCGCCGGCACGGCCGGAAATGGCCGCTTCGGACGCCGTCGCGCCCACGTCCAGCTCGCCGGCGATAATCGCCTGCATCACATCGAGGCCCTTGGCGAAGATATGCTCTTCAACCTTGATGCCGCACTTGGGCGCGATTTCCTTGATATACGACACGGCGCCGTAGTGGGCAAATTTTAAATTACCCAGGCGCACGACTTCCTGCGCCTGCGCCTGGACGGCGCCCATGCCGAACGCCAGCATCAGGGCGGCGGCGATACCGGTCTTCAAAGTTGATTTTTTCTGCATCGGGTTCTCCTGTGGTGGTGGGTGTGTGCCCGCAAGGGCACGCGAAACACTGCTTTTATTATCAGGAGATAGTACCGCGTGTTAAGTAACCCTCGGGGAAAATTTATTGGGGGTTACTTAAAGCCAGGGCAACATTTTTTTGCCGGCAGCCACGCTGCCGGCGTTGTTATTACTGCCTGTTATTACTGCCCCGCCAGCGCCACCACCGGATCGAGTCCCGACGCCTTGCGCGCCGGCATGAAGCCAAACACCAGCCCCGTCACCACGGCGCAGGCAAAAGCACCGGCGATGGCGCTGAGCGAAAAGATCACCGGCACGTCCCACACCAGCAGCAGGCCGGCCACCGTCACGCCAACCACGATGCCGGCCACGCCGCCCACCACCGACACCAGCACGGCTTCGGTGAGGAACTGGCGCAGGATGTCGCGCCGGCGCGCGCCCGTCGCCATGCGGATGCCGATTTCGCGCGTGCGCTCGCGCACCGTCATCAGCATCACGTTCATGACGCCGATGCCGCCCACCACCAGCGAGACGGCCGCGATCAGGCTGAGCATCATGGTCATGTTGTCCTGCGTCTTGGCTTCCGCGGCAATCGACGCGGCCGCGTTGCTGATGCCATAGTCGCGGATGCGGTGGCGCTCGAACATGGTGGCGTCGACTGCCGCCTCCACCTCCGTCACGCGCTTGACGTCGGCCACCGCCATGACCGTGTACGTCGGCTCGCGCTGGCCGAAGACGCGGATGCCGGCCGTGGAAAACGGCAGCAGCAGCACGTCGTCTTCATCCTTCTCGCCCGTCAGCGCACCCTTCGCGCTCATCACGCCGATCACCTGGAACGGCACGTTGCCGATCAGGATATTCTGCCCCACGGGGTTGGCCACGTCGGGCATCAGCTTTTCCGCCAGGTGCGCGCCCAGCACGGCCACGGTGGCCATTTCGCGCTCGTCTTCCTCGGTAAAAAAGCCCCCCTTGGCCACGGGCCAGGTCTGGATCTGCGGCAGGGCCGGCCCCGTGCCGCGCACATACGTCTGCACGTCGAGGTTACCGTGACGTATCACCTTGTTGCCCGTGACATTCGGCAGCACATGGGTGATGCCCGGCACGTCTTTCAACGCATCGAGGTCGGCCAGGGTGATGCTGCGCCCGGGGATGCGCGAGCTTTCGCCGCGCGACGCCATGTACAGCAAGTTCGAGCCGAAGGCGCCCAATTGGGCCATCACCTGCTGGCGCGTGCCCAGGCCGATGGCCAGCATGACGATGACCGAGGCGACGCCGATGACGATGCCAAGCAAGGTCAAGCCCGTGCGGAAGCGGTTGATCCACAGCACGCGCCAGGCGGCGCGCGCCGCGTCGAGCAATTCCGTGCCCAGCGACGCGCCCGTGTCGTGGGCGGCGCGCGACATGTCCAGCGGCGGCAGGGCCGTCGACGTGGCGGCAATGGCGATCGCGCCCGAGTCTGCGACGATTTCGCCATCGCTGATCTCGATCACGCGGCGCGCCTGGGCCGCCACCTTGCGGTCATGCGTAATGAGGATGATGGTGTGGCCCGCGTCGGCCAGTTCGCCCAGCAAGGCCATGACTTCGGCGCCGCTGCTGCTATCCAATGCCCCCGTCGGTTCATCGGCAAGGATGATGCGCCCGCCATTCATCAGCGCGCGCGCGATCGACACACGCTGCTGCTGCCCGCCCGACAACTGGTTCGGCCGGTGGTCGAGCCGTTCTCCCAGTCCCAGGCGCTTGAGCAGCGCTTCCGAGCGCGCATGGCGGGCGGCAGCCGGCATGCCCGCGTACAGGGCCGGCACTTCCACGTTTTCGCGCGCCGATTCGGTGGCGATCAGGTGATAGCCCTGAAAGACGAAGCCGAACGCTTCGCGCCGCAGCCACGCCAGTTCATCGGGATTCAGGCTGGCCACGTCCTGGCCGGCGAAGCGGTAAGTGCCGTCGCTGGGCCGGTCCAGGCATCCAAGAAGATGCATCAGGGTCGATTTGCCGGAACCGGAGGCGCCGACGATGGCGACGAATTCGCCGGCGCCAATAGCCAAGGTCAGGCCGCGCAGCACTTCCACGGCCGGCGCGCCGTCATGGCCGCCGTAGCGCTTGCGGATGCCGGCAAGTTCAATCAAAGGCGCCGGCCGGCCAGCTTCTCCTGCTTGCCCCAGCGACCTGGCCTCGCTCATGGCGCTCACAGCTGGAACCTGCTGGCGCCACTGCCGGCCGGCTGTTCGCCCGTGACCAGCAGCTCGCCTTCACGCAAGCCTTGCAGCACTTCCGCGCTGAGGCGGTTGCGCACGCCCACGGTGACGGCGCGCGTATCGACCTTGCCGTCGGCATCCATCACGCGGGCCGTGAACTGCCCCGGTTTGGCGCCTTCTTCCGTCGATGGTTTCAGGGCCGGCAAGGGCACGGCCAGCACATTGTTCGCCGCCGCCGTGACGAATACCACCTGCGCCGTCATCTGCGGCATCAGTTCGCCATCGGCGTTATCGACGTCGAACAACACTGTATACAAGATCACCTTGCTGGTCGACGGCGCCAGGGCCGTGCCGGCGGCGGAACCGCCTGGCACCGGCGGGGCCGGCAGCACTTGGCGCACCTTGCCGCTCCAGCGCCGCTGGTCGCCGCCCAGCGTGGTGAAATACACGGGCATGTCCGGGCGCACGCGGCGCACGTCCGCTTCCGACACTTCCGTCCATACCGTCATGGCCGACAGGTCGGCGATGCGCAGGATGTTCGGCGTCTGGTACGTGGCGTTCAGGGTTTGCCCCTCTTTTGCGTCCAGTCCCACCACCTTGCCAGCCATGGGCGCGTAGATGCGGGTGTAACCAAGGCGCGCTTCGTCCGCCTTCAGGCTGGCCTGGGTCTGGGCTATCTGCGCCTTCAGGTGGTCGATCTTGGCGCTGGCCGAGGCCAGGGTGGCTTCGGCCGTTTCCAGGTCGGCCAAAGGCGTGGAATCGAACTTGGCCATCTGTTTCTGGCGGCCATGCTGCTGGCCCGCCAGGCGGTGCTGCGCCTGCTGGTCGGCCAGCTGCGCGCGCAAGCCCGCCAGCGCGGCGCGGCCCGCATCGACCGTGGCCTGCTGCACGCTGGGGTCGATCTCGGCGAGCAACTGGCCTTTTTCCACGGCGCTGCCCGGCTGCACGTGCAAACGCGTGATCTGGCCCGACACCTGCGCGCCCACGTCGACATAGGTTTGCGGCTGCAGGGTGCCGATGGCCGTGACGCTGGCCTCGATGTTGCCGCGCTTGACGGGCGCCGTGTCGAACACGGTGGCCGGGCCGCGCGTGGCCCACAGTGCGCCGGCGCCGAACAGCGCCAGCAAGACCGCGCCGCCCAGGATGCGGGCGCGGCGGGTAGGCAGGCGGGCCGCCATCAGGAGGCCGCCTTCAATACATTCAAAACATCAATCGGTGTCGCCAGGCGTGAAAAATGCATCGGTCTATCCTTGAAAATGGCGGTGAACATCACCGCAGGAACGTCACAAGACCTGCCAGCGCGGCGACGGCTGCCAGCAGGGAACTACGAAACAGCAAGCGGGGGGCATACGGCAGCAGCAGGGCCACCAGCAGCGCGCCGGCCGATATGAAACCGAGCCAGGCGACCACGCCAACGGTGGCGCTCCAGCCGGCCACGCAAGGCCAGATGGCCAGCGCCAGCAACAGCGCGCCGGCCAGTTGCAGCACGCGCCGCACGTTCGGCGCCGCGTCCCGGCCCCAGACCTGGCCATGGTGGCGGTCCATCGCCAGCGACAGGCTGGCCATGCCCGCATACGACAGGCCCAGCGCGCACAGGATGGTATCGATCATGACTGTCCTTCCGTAGTGATGTGCAGGCTGGCCGTGGGCGCAGCGTTTTCCCTGGCCGCAGGCTTCCTGACCGGCTTTTCCTTGCGCTTGTGGACTTTCCACGCGCCCCAGGCGGCCAGCAGGCCGAAGGCCATGCTGCCCAGTTCCACGCCAGCGCTTTCCCAGTCGCCGCGCGCGACCTGCGCCACCAGGTTGTCGCCCGTGCTCAGGACATTCAGCACCGGCAGCAGCAGGCACAGAGCCGCCAGCAAGCCCAGTTGCTCGATCCACGCGCGCTTTTCCGCGCGCAGGCAGGCATGCACCAGCATCACAAACCACACGCCGAAGAAGGCGCGCACTTCCCAGCCTGCCCGGTGCTCGATGCCGACGGGGATCAGCCGGTTGGCCCACAGGAAGCCGACGCAGGCGATGGACAGGCCGGCAATCGTCGCCACGTTCAGGCAGGCGATGACGCGGTACACGCGCTGCGTGTAGACGCCGAACTCGCCGCCGGACTTCTGGCGGCGCTTGACCATGAACAGGATCGCGCCCGTGCCCATCATGGCCGTGCCGGCCAGGCCGCAGAAGAAGTACAGCCAGCGCATGGGCGTGCCGCCGAAGCCCACCATGTGCAGGTTCGACATGACGGCGCGCGTCAGGCCCGCGCCGCCCGTATCGGACTCGCCGGGCCGGCGCAAGGCGACCTGCTCGCCCGTGGCCAGCGCATAGCAGGCCCGGCCCGTGTTGGCGCTGATGCGTTCCATCGTATCCGTCTCTTCATTCCAGCCGTACATGCACACGCGCATGGACGCGTCGTTCGGGTTGTCCAGCACCACGGCGCGGATGTCCTGGCCGATGGCCTGTTCGGCGCGCAGCGCAAACGATTCCAGCGCGGGAATGGCCAGCGGCTGGCCCGTTTTCACGGGTTTACCCACATCGTTCCAGTCGGCCAAAAAGGCCTTCTTGGGATTGTCCATGCCGTATTGCGCCACCACGGGGGCAGGCACATAGTCGTCGCTGAAGAAGGCCAGGCCCGTGTAGGCGATCATGAACTGGAACGGCAAGGTCAGCACGGCCACCGCGTTGTGCGCGTCAAGCCACGAGCGCTGGCCCTTGGCCGGGCGGAAGGTGAAGAAATCCTTGAAGATGCGCTTGTGCGTGATGACGCCGCTCACCAGCGCCACCAGCATGATCATGGTGGTGATGGCGACGATCCATACGCCGATGCGTCCCGCGTGCAGCTCGTAGTGGAAATCGACGAAATGGTGGCCGCCGATGGTCTCGCGCTGCGTTGCCTCGCGCGCATGTTCGATGACGGCGCCCGTCAGCGGATCGAGGTCCGCCGAGCCATAGCCGCCGGCGGGCTGGAACCAGTAGGCGGACAGGCCGTGGCCGGGACGCTGCACCGGCCAGATTTCCCACATGTCCGCCTTCGGATGCTCTTTCGCCATGAAGTCGAGCGCCAGTTCCAGGCGGTGCCCACGGTCCGTGACCTTCGGCAGCGGCGGATCGTTGGCATGCGCCGCCTCTTCGAGCGCGTGTTCGGGCGTCATCCAGTGGCCGATCGGGTCGTCGAAGACGGCCAGGGTGCCGGTCAGGAAAATGGCGAACAGCAGCCAGGAAATCCACAGCCCGCTCCACGTATGCAGCCAGGCCATGGCCTGGCGCAAGCCGCCCTGTTGTGGCGTCTTGACTACTTTGTCTACCTTGACGGCGTTCATGCGGCACCTCGCGACAGCAGCAGGCCAAGGCCGCCGCATAGAATTGCCGGCAGCAGCATGCCCAGCCAGGCGCGGCGCAGGTCTTGCACGGCAAAGACCCAGACCACGGCGCAGGTGTAGACGACAAAGGCGCTCAGGGTGGCCGTCAGCACGGCTTCGGCGCGCGACAGCGGCAGCACGGCCGCCAGCAGCACGGCCACGCCGGACGTCAGTGCATAGCCGCCAAAGACGGCGGCCAGCACGCGCGAGAACAACAGCATATTGGCGGATTTCATCGTTGCGGCACCCCAGACAACTGCTGTTGCGCCGGGTGGCAGACCATATACATCAGATGCATCACACTGCGTCCTTCCATCAAAGTTGATTATGGCGGCGGCACGCAGCGGTATGAAACCGCGCAACGTGGCGCCTTGAATGGGTACTGGAAATTACGTCTCTCAACTACAGGTGCCGCGAGAATCGAAAACGGGCAGTCCGATTGAAAAATATTGTTATCGAGGCCGGCTACGCGGCCGGCTCCACCGTCACCCAGTAACGCGTGCGGCTACGCACCTGCACCGGCAAGGAATTGGGCAGCATGTTCAGGATGCGCTGGGTATCGGCCAGCGGGAACACGCCCGACAGGCGCAGCTGGGCCACTGCCGGTGCGCAGTCGATCACGCCCGGGCGGTAGCGGGCCAGGTCGGCCAGGAAGTCGCCCAGGGTCACGTCGTCGACGATCAGCTGCCCGCGCGACCAGGCGTCGGCATATGCATCGATGGCGTGCGGCGCGTCTGGCGCATGGCGGGAAAACGCCACGCCGCGCCCGGCCGCCAGCAGCAAGGGCGCGCCAGCGCTGTCGCGCGGGCGGATTTCAACGGCGCTTTCAAACACTTCCACGGTGCTGACGCCATCCTGCTGGCGCACGACAAAGCGCGTGCCCAGCGCGCGCACCAGGCCTTCGCGCGTGGCCACCACCAGCGGCGCGGCGCTGCCGGCACCGTGGCCGCTGGTGACGAGGATCTCGCCGGCCAGCAATTCGATCAGGCGGCGATTGTCATCGAAACGCACGTTCACGGCCGATCCCGTATTCAGGCTGAGCACACTGCCATCGTCCAGCACCACCTCGCGCCGCTCGCCCGTGGCCGTGCGGTAGTCGGCGCGCAGGGCGCGCGCGCCATCCCAGGCATCCGTCTGTGCGGCCAGCAAGCCGCCGCCGGCCGCCACGCCCAGCCACGCCAGCAACTGGCGCCGCTTGCCGTTGACGGCTTGCTGCTGCGTGCCGGCCAGCGCCTGCGCGGCCGCACTGCGGTGCAAGCCGTTGAAGCGCTGCGATACGGCTTCGATATGCCGCCAGGCCCGTTCGTGTTCCGGGTCGGCCTCGCGCCAGCGCTGCCATGCGGCCTGCTGCGCCGCGTCCATCTCGCCCGACATCAGCATGGTCAGCCACTCGGCCGCCTGCTGCTGCACCGCGTCGCTGATGGCCGCCGGGGCCGCGGGTACTGCCACCGTGCTCATGCCGGCAGCGAGAAAAACACCTGGCGATTGGCACGCGTCAGGTACTGCTTGACCGAGCTGGCCGACACGTTCAGGCGCGCGGCGATCTCCGCATAGCTGAGGCCTTCGAGTTGCGCCAGCAAGAACGCCGTGCGCACGGGCGCTGGCAAGCCATCGAGGGCGGCATCGATTTCCTGCAGCGCTTCGAGTGCCAGCAGCCGTTCTTCCGGCGCGGGCGCCGCCTCGGGCGGCAGGCAAGCGAGCGCCTGCAGATACGCGTCTTCCAGCACTTGCCGGCGGTAGCGGTGCGCCACCAGGCGCCGCGCGATGGTGGCGAGAAACGGCCGCGCCTCGCGGATCTGCGGCGCCGTGCCATTACTCAGCACACTGACAAAGGTGTCTTGCGCCAGGTCCGCCGCTTCGCCCGCATTGCCCAGCTTATGCCGCAGCCAGCCCTGCAGCCAGCCGTGATGGCTGCTGTAGAGCGCGTGCAGGTGTTGTTGCTGGGCAAAATCGGCGGCCGACATGGCATCCCTTTCGGCTCAGGCGTGCGGTACCCGAGAATGTAAATAAGAATTATTCTCATTTTAACCGTGTTTTTAACTTTCATGCAATCGTGGCGTTGGCAGAAATACCAACTAATTCAAATGCCGGCCAACCGCCAGGCGCTGCAGCGCAGGACCGCCAGGCACCCGCGATGGGGTAAAATGACGCCCATCGTCCGGCTTGCGCCGCCCACTCCCAAGCTTTTCATTGCAGGTTCATCATGCTAGATAATCTCACCCAACGGCTTGCCAAAGTCGTCAAGACCATGCGCGGCGAGGCGCGCCTGACCGAAGCGAACACCGCCGACATGCTGCGCGAAGTGCGCCTGGCGCTGCTCGAAGCCGACGTCGCCCTGCCCGCCGTGCGCGAATTCATCGCCAAAGTCAAAGAAAAAGCCATGGGCGAGGATGTCATTTCCTCGCTCACGCCAGGCCAGGCCCTGGTCGGCGTGGTGCAGCGCGAGCTGGCTGCCCTGATGGGCGCCGACCTGGGACCCGAAGCGTCGCAGATCAGCTTTGCGCAGCAGCCGCCCGCCATCATCCTGATGGCCGGTTTGCAAGGTGTGGGCAAGACCACCACCGTCGGCAAGCTGGCGAAGTACCTGAAGGAAGAAAAGAAGAAGAAAGTACTGACCGTTTCGGCCGACGTGTACCGCCCTGCCGCAATCGCCCAGCTGCAATCGGTTACCGCCCAGGTGGGCGCCGACTTCTTCCCGTCCGCCAGCACCGACAAACCGGTCGATATCGCCCTGGCCGCGCTGGACTGGGCGAAAAAGCATTACCACGACGTGCTGATCATCGATACGGCAGGCCGCCTCGGTATCGACGAAGAGATGATGCGCGAAATCGCCGCCGTCCACGGCGCCGTGAAACCGATCGAAACCCTGTTTGTCGTCGACGCCATGCTGGGCCAGGACGCCATCAACACGGCCAAGGCCTTCAACGATGCGCTGCCGCTGACCGGTATCGTGCTGACCAAGCTCGATGGCGATGCGCGCGGCGGTGCGGCCCTGTCCGTGCGCCACATCACGGGCAAACCGATCAAGTTTGCCGGTGTCTCGGAAAAACTCGACGGCCTGGAAGCGTTCGACCCGACCCGCATGGCCAACCGCATCCTGGGCATGGGCGACATCCTCGCGCTGGTGGAAGAAGCGCGCAAGGGCGTCGACAGCAAGGCGGCGGCCGACCTGGCGCAAAAGATCAAGGTCGGCGGCAAGTTCGACATGAACGACTTCAAGGCGCAACTGGGCCAGATGAAGAAAATGGGCGGCATGGCCAACCTGATGGACAAGCTGCCGGCCCAGTTCCAGCAGGCGGCAGGCGGCAAGAACATGGATCAAGCCGATAAGCAGGTGCGCCGCATGTGCGGCATCATCGACTCGATGACGCCGCAGGAGCGCGCCAAGCCTGAACTGATCAAGGCCACGCGCAAGCGCCGCATCGCCGCCGGCGCCGGCGTGCAAGTGCAGGAAGTGAACCGCATGCTGACGCAATTCGAGCAAATGCAGACGATGATGAAGAAATTGTCGGGCGGCGGGATGATGAAGATGATGCGATCCATGAAGGGCATGATGCCTGGGATGAGGTAAGGCTTCAACATCCCCGCTTGCGGGGATGTTGAAGGCCTTCGAGATGCCGCAGGATCATCGCTTTAAAACCCGAAAAACATCGTTCTAAATAATGCCGGATTGCATTTTCATGTGTCCGGCATCACTCTTCCCTCCCCCCGCAGCGCCCCTCCCCGCATAGCCAGCAACCATGCCATTTACGGGCAAAAACGCGCTTCCGCGCTCCCAAGCGGTGCGCCCGGGCGACAGCATTGCTATTTCCCTGCTTTTTCCTCGTGAAAACGTGAAAAACACTTGCATACAAGGTAAATCCACACCAATATTAGCCGTGCGATTAATTGCGCAATTTCCCATGTGTTTGTTAAGGAGGCTCGAAGATGGCAACAGCCAAAAAAACCCCAGTAGCAGCGCCAGCCAAAGCAGCAGCAGCCAAGCCTGCAGCCGCAAAAAAAGCAGCACCCGCAGCCAAAGCAGCAGCTAAACCAGCAGCGGTGAAGAAAGCGGCAGCACCGGCAACACCACGCAAGCCAAACGCAGCATTCATGAAAGCAATGACGCCATCGAAAGAGTTGGCCGCCGTTGTTGGCGCAGCACCACTGCCGCGCACTGAAGTGACCAAAAAGGTATGGGATTACATCAAAAAACTCGATCTGCAAGATCCGGCCAACCGCCGCATGATCAATGCGGACGACAAGCTGAAAGCAGTTTTCGGCGGCAAAGCCCAAGTCTCCATGTTTGAAATGACGAAACTGATCTCCGATCATTTGAAATAATCAGATACGCACAGGGCGTTTCGCGCCGTGTGAGTGCCCCGCCGCTTTACTGCGAGCGGGGCATTTTTTTGGCTGCCATTTGCCGGGGTCTGACCCCAGCCCTCATTTGAATTCCCACTGCCGCCAAGCCGCCCGCACCGCATTCGGATACTCGGCCCGCCCCCGGCTGCCGTTATACCGCCCCAGCGCCAGGTACAAATCCCCGCGCTCCATATCCAGGTACATGCGCAAGATCGCGCAGCCGTAGCGCAGATTCGTCTGCATGTGAAACAGCTTGCTGCGGTCATGGTCGCCGATGACACCCGTCCAGAACGGCATCACCTGCATGTAGCCGCGCGCGCCAGCCAGCGAGACGGCATATTTGCGGTAGCTTGACTCCACCTGGATCAGTCCCAGCACCAGGGCAGGTTCCAGCCCCGCGCGGCGCGCTTCATACCATACCGTTTCCAGAAACTCCGTGCGCAGCTGGGCGTCCGGCAGCTTGCGCTGCAGGCGCGACGACATCTGCGCCAGCCATTGCTGGTAGCGCTGCAAGTCGACGGGGGTGGCAAATTTGGGTTGCGGCGGGCGTTCGTCGCGGATCGCGTGCGACAGGGCCAGACGGACGGAGTCGGCCAGCGCCTCCTCCTTCTGGTTGCCGGCCTGCGCCGGAGAGACGCAGGCCAGGCAGGCGGCCAGCGCGAGCGCGCCAGCCGTCTTGCTTACAGATAAACGCTTCACTGCGCCATTTGGCCCTGGATGAAGGCGACGATCTCGTCCGGCGCCACGCCAGTCGCTTCCGCGTCGCGGCGGCCCTGGTATTCCAGTTTGCCTTCTTTCAGGCCCCGTTCGCCGATGACGATGCGGTGCGGCACGCCAATCAGTTCCCAGTCAGCAAACATGGCGCCAGGGCGCAAGCCGCGGTCGTCGACGATGACGTCCACGCCAGCGCCTTGCAGGGCCGCGTACAGCTTCTCCGTCTCTTCCTTGACCAGTTCGCTGCGGTCCATGCCCATCGGGCACAGCACGACTTCAAACGGCGCGATCGACGCGGGCCAGATGATGCCCTTGTCATCGAAGTTCTGTTCGATGGCGGCGCCCAGGATGCGCGTCACGCCGATGCCGTAGCAACCCATCTGCAGCGGCGCAGGCTTGCCGTTCTCGTCGAGGAAGGTGGCTTTCATGCTTTCCGAGTACGCCGTACCCAGCTGGAACACGTGGCCTACTTCGATGCCGCGCTCAATGGCCAACGCGCCCTGGCCGTCCGGCGACGCGTCGCCGGCGACGACGTTGCGCAAGTCGGCCACGATGGCTGGCTCGGCCACGTCGCGGCCCCAGTTGGCGCCCGTGTAATGGAAACCAGCCTCATTCGCGCCGCAGACGAAGTCGCTCATGTGGGCGACCGTGCGGTCCGCCACCACGGTGACGGGGGCGCGGGTGCCGATCGGACCCAGGTAGCCGGGAATCGTGCCGTAGACTTCCAGGATTTCCGCTTCCGTCGAGAAACGGTGACCGGCCAGGCCTGCAACCTTGCCCACCTTGATCTCGTTCAATTCATGGTCGCCGCGCAGCAGCAGCATGAAATGCTGTTGCGTGACTTTGTCATCCTTGTCCGTCGTATCGACCGTCAGGGCGATGGTTTTCACGGTGCGCGACAGCTCGATACCCAGCAAGGCCGCCACGGTTTCGCACTTGACGGTGTCCGGCGTGGCCGTTTTCGTCAGCGCCTGGGCTGCGGCCGGGCGCTCGCCCGCTGGCGGCAGCGCTTCGGCCGCTTCCATGTTGGCCGCGTAGTCGGACGTCGGGCAGTACACGAGCGCGTCTTCACCCGTGTGGGCGATGACGTGGAATTCATGCGAACCGGAACCGCCGATGGCGCCGTTGTCGGCGGCCACGGCGCGGAATTTCAGGCCGAAGCGCGTGAAGATGCGCGTGTAGGCGTCAAACATGACCTTGTACGACGCTTGCATGCCGGCCAGGTCGCGGTCGAACGAGTAGGCGTCCTTCATCGTGAATTCGCGGCCCCGCATCAGGCCGAAGCGGGGGCGGCGCTCGTCGCGGAACTTGGTCTGGATATGATAAAAGTTCAACGGCAGCTGGCGGTAGGACTTGATTTCCGTGCGCACGACGTCGGTGATGACTTCTTCCGACGTCGGCTGGATCGCGTATTCGCGGCCGTGGCGGTCTTTCACGCGCATCAGTTCGTCGCCCATCTTGGTCCAGCGGCCCGTCTCTTGCCACAGTTCGGCCGGCTGCACGAGCGGCATCAGCAGTTCGATACCGGCGGCTTTGTTCATCTCGTCACGGATGATGGCTTCCACCTTGCGGATCACGCGCAAGCCCATCGGCATGTAGGTATAGATGCCGGAACCGAGGCGTTTGATCATGCCTGCACGCATCATCAATTGGTGGCTGACGATTTCCGCGTCAGAAGGTGCATCTTTAAGTGTGGAAATAAAAAAACGGGAGGCGCGCATAACGGTGAATTCTTTTTAAAAAGAGAGGGTTATAATCAACCTAATTTTAAAGGATTAGCTGGCTGATGCGTCCATACTTTACACAAATGCGCTCAATTGGTGCGATTCCGGCGCTTTTCGCACCCCGAAAAGGTCACCGGCTTGCGAAGTTGTGGGTAATTATGTAAAAAAGGACGCTCGGTCGCAGAAAGTTTGAGGTGCATTATGCTCGACCGTGAAGGGTTTCGGCCCAACGTCGGCATCATCCTGCTAAACGCCCAGAACGAGGTGTGGTGGGGCAAGCGGGTGCGCGAGCACTCATGGCAGTTTCCACAAGGCGGTATCAAATATGGCGAAACACCGGAACAAGCCATGTTTCGCGAACTTGAAGAGGAAATCGGACTCAGACAGGAACACGTCAAAATTGTCGGCCGCACCCGCGACTGGCTGCGCTATGAAGTGCCAGACCACTTCATCAAACGCGAGATTCGCGGCCATTACCGTGGCCAGAAGCAGATTTGGTTTCTGCTGAGAATGTGCGCGCGCGATAACGACGTCAATCTGCGCCTGACCGACCATCCCGAGTTCGACGCCTGGCGCTGGCATGAATACTGGGTCCCGCTCGATGTCGTCATTGAATTTAAACGCGATGTATACCAGCGCGCCTTGCAGGAGCTGTCCCGCTTCCTGACCTGGCCCGTGCATGGCAACGCACAGCAAGCGCAACGCCACACCTCGCGCTACCTGCGCCAGCCCCATGCGCCACGCCCGCAGGACGGCGCGGCACTGGCCAAGCCTTGCGACGGCATCGCCGCCGAAGGGTGTACGCCGGAGCTGATCGTGCCGGGCAAGGGGTAGTCCACCGCAATGAACGCACTTCCCACGCAAAAGGGGCAGCCTGACCAGGCTGCCCCTTTTTTCATGCCGGCAGGAAATTCTCCTGCCGGTCTGCTGACTTAGTTTGCCGCAGGCGCCGGTGCCGGCGCTGGTGCCACATCCAGCGTGATCGCTTTCAGGCCCAGGATATTGCTGCTGTAGTGGCGAATCTTGTTGGCCAGGGCCGGATCGTTGTTCAGCTTTTGGCCGTACGACGGCACCATTTCCAGCATCTTCGCTTGCCATTCCGGCGTGGCCAGACGGCTCTTGAATGCCGTTTGCAGCACCTTGATCATGATCGGCGGCGCGGTCGAAGCGCCTGGCGAGGCGCCCAGCAGGGCAACGATGCTGCCATCGGCGGCGCCGACGACTTCCGTGCCGAACTGCAGCAAGCCGCCTTTGACCGGGTCATCCTTGACGATCTGCACGCGCTGGCCAGCGTTTTGCAAGGTCCAGTCTTCCATCTTGGCGTTCGGCAAATATTCGCGCAGGGTTTTCAAACGGTCTTCCGGCGTGTTCATGACCTGTTCCACCAGGTATTTGGTCAGCGGAATATTGTCGTAGCCAGCTTGCAGCATCGGTTTCACATTGCCCGTGCCGATAGAGGCAGGCAAGTCGATCCACGAACCGTTTTTCAGGAACTTGGTCGAGAAGGTGGCAAACGGGCCAAACAGCAGCGCTTTCTTGCCATCGATGATGCGCGTATCGAGATGCGGCACGGACATCGGCGGCGAACCGACGGATGCCTTGCCGTAGACCTTGGCCGCATGCGCCGCCACCAGTTCCGGATTCGTGGTGACCAGCCATTGGCCGCCCACCGGCACGCCGCCGTAGCCCTTGGCTTCCGGGATGCCCGATTTTTCCAGCAGCGGCAGCGAACCGCCGCCGGCGCCGATGAAGACGAACTTGGCGCGCACAATTTTTTCCTTGCCGGCGGCCAGGTCTTTTACCGTCACGTTCCACACGCCATCAGCGCCGCGCTGGATGTCTTCCACCTGGTGGCGCAGGTGCAGGACCATGCCATGGCTGTCCGTCAGATACTTCACGAGACCGCGCGTGAGGTTGCCGAAATTGACGTCGGTACCGATGTCCATGCGCGTCGCCGCCACTTTCTGGCCCTGGTCGCGCCCTTGCATGACGAGCGGCGCCCATTGCGCGATCTGCGCCTGGTCTTCCGAGAACAGCATGCCCTTGAACAGGTTTTCCTTTTGCAGCGCGGCATAGCGCTTCTTCAAAAAGGCAATATTGTCGTCACCCCAGACAAAGGCCATGTGCGGCACGTTGTTGATGAAGGTTTGCGGCGCGCCCAGGTGCTTGTTGGCGACCTGATAAGCCCAGAATTGCTTGGAAATTTCGAATTGCTCGTTGATGGCGACGGCTTTCTTGGTCTCGATGCTGCCATCGGCCGCTTCCGGCGTGTAGTTCAGTTCGGCAAACGCCGAGTGGCCCGTGCCTGCGTTGTTCATCGCGTCCGAACTTTCGGCGGCCACGGAATCGAGGCGTTCGACCATTTCCATCGTCAGCGACGGATCGAGTTCCTTGAGCATGCTGCCCAGGGTGGCGCTCATGGTGCCGGCGCCGATCAGCAGCACGTCGACCGGTTTTTCGGACGAGGCCGGAGGGGTCTTGTCACATGCCGCCAGGATCAGGCACGACATCAAAAGTAATAGCGATTTACGCATGGGTAACTCCGTTATGAATACTGAAGGATGATTCTTGCGCGCCACCGTGGCGGCACCATCGCTGTATGAAATGAAAACAGTTGGCCAGCCGGAACGCCAGGGCGGCCGGACAGCGCAATGTCGATGGTGATAGGCATGCTGCCGCGCTCCGGGATACGCCAGGAGCGAGATCTGGTGGCAAAGGTGCGGGCAATGGAAGCACGCAATGGCAACAAAATCGCCATCGTGTCCAGAGCAAATATCAAGAGCGGCGATTTTATCACCGTTATTTGGCGCCGCCTGACCGTGGCGGTAGTGGATAATACTTACTGCAGGGTATTAAATTGCGTTGACTATCGGCTCACGAAAGCGGGCGCCAGACGGCAAAAAGGGCATCGCCGATGCCCTTTTTTTATGTACGCGGTACAATGCCGGCTGCCCTTTAGCCATATCATCCAGCCATGTTCAACCCCTCTTCCGACGACGTGCGCCGCTTCTTTTGCGACACCTTGCGCAAGCACCGCGCCCATGACATCCTCACGCCGATGGAAGCCATCGCGCTCGACTGGATCCTCGAACATCCCGAGTATGAAAACGAGCTCTCCGATGTGGAAGCGGCGCTGGCGCGCGATTACTCCGTCGAAGGCGGGCAAGCCAATCCTTTCCTGCACCTGTCCATGCATCTGTCGATCACGGAACAAGTGCAGGTGGACCAGCCGCGCGGCATCCGCCCGGCCGTGCAGCAACTCACGCAGCGCCTCGATTCGGCCCATGCCGCCCAGCACGAAGTGATGGAATGCCTGGGCCAGATGATCTGGGCTTCGCAGCGCTCGGGCTTGCCGCCCGATACGGAAGCGTATATCGACTGCGTGCGGCGCCGCTGATCAGGTAGTATCATGTTGCCAAGAAACTCAGCCACTGAAGGATATCTTGGCCCATCACACCATTCTCGTACTCGGCGGTTACGGTTTTTTCGGCACGCGCATTTGCCAGGCGCTAGCTGGCAACCAGGATATCCATCTGCTGGTGGCCGGGCGCGACGCCGCCAGGGCCTGGGCACTGGCGGCGCAATTGGGCTTGCCGCCGCGGCACGCACTGGCGCTCGATGCCGAGGCACCTGATCTGGCGCGGCGCCTGACCGAACTGGGCGTCGATACGCTGATCCATACCGCCGGCCCGTTCCAGGGCCAGGATTACCGCGTCGCCCGTGCGGCGATCAAGGCCGGCGCCAACTATATCGACCTGGCCGACGGCCGCGATTTTGTCGCCGGCATCGCCAGCCTAGACGACCTGGCGCGCCAGCGCGGCGTGTTCATCACCAGCGGCGCCAGCTCGCTGCCAGCGCTGTCCTCGGCCGTGGTGGACCGCTACCTGCCGCGCTTTCGCCAGCTCACATCGATCCGCCACGGCATCGCCTCCGGCGCCCGCGCGCCGGGCATCGCCACCATGTCGGGCATCTTCTCGTACTGCGGCAAACCGTTCCAGCGCCTGGTTGCCGGCAGCCAGCAGACCACGCACGGCTGGCTCGACCTGAAGCGCCACCGTTTTGCCGCGCCCGTGGGACGGCGCTTGCTGGGCAGCTGTGACGTGCCAGACCTGGCGCTGTTCCCGCAACGCTATCCGAACCTCGACACCGTCACTTTTCACGCCGGTTTTGCCGGTGCGCCCGGCCATCTGTTCGTCTGGGCCGCCGCGCAACTGGTGCGCCTGGGCCTGTTGCGCAGCCTGCTGCCGCTGGTCAGGCCATTGCACGCCATCAGCCAATGGGTGGAACCGCTGGTCAGCGACAAAGGCGCGATGTTCGTGACGCTGCAAGGCACGGGACTCGATGGCCTGCCGTTGACGCTGACCTGGCAATTGCTGGCGGCGCAAAACCACGGTCCGCATATCCCGTGCGGCGCGTCGATCGCGCTGGCGAACCGGTTGGCCAGCGCCAGCAGCGGTGGCGCGCCGCTACCGCACGGCGCGATGCCCTGCGTCGGCCTGCTCACGGTGGAAAATTACCTGGCCGCGCTGCAAGACCATGATGTGACCGAGGTACCGGCATGAGCTGGTACCTGTTCGTCAAATGGCTGCACATCCTCAGCGCCACCATCCTGTTTGGCACCGGCATCGGCATCGCTTTCTTCAAGTGGATCAACGACCGGCGCGGCGAGGTGCGTGCGATCCGCCTGTCGGCCGAAAAGACCGTGCTGGCCGACTGGCTGTTCACCACGCCGGCCGTCATTATCCAGCCGCTGTCCGGACTGGCCCTGGCGCACCTGGCCGGCTATCCGATCCTGTCCGGCTGGATCCTCGCCTCGATGCTGCTGTATGCGCTGGCCGGCGCCTGCTGGCTACCCGTGGTATGGCTGCAGATCCGCATGCGCAGCCTGGCCCGCCTGGCTGACGACACGGGCACACCGCTGCCGCGCCTGTACTGGTTCTATGCGCGCTGCTGGTTCTGGCTCGGCGTGCCCGCATTTGCCGCGCTCATGCTGGTCTACTGGCTGATGGTTGCCAAGCCCGCGCCATGACGCCAGCCAAGCTGCAAGGGCTGTACTGGGCCATGCGCCTCGGCATGGCCTTTATCTGGCTATGGACGGCGTTTGTGTCCTGGTATTTGTATCCGCATGCCGAATCGCTCGCATGGCTGCGCCGCAGCGGCATCACGGTGTATACGGAACACGTGTTTGCCGCCTCCTGCCTGGCCGACCTGGCCATGGGCATCGCCACGCTGTTCCATGCCAGGCCGTTGCTATGGTGGACGCAGTGCGCGCTGGTGGCCGGCTATACACTGGTGATCGCCGTCTTCCTGCCGGAATTCCTGATACACCCTTTCGGGCCGCTAACGAAAAATATCCCGCTGGTCGCCGGCCTCGTCTTCCTGGCCCTATATGAAAAAAGCCGTGGCTAGCACGGCTTCGGGAGATCGACCAACAACACTCGGCGGCGCAGCAAGCGATCAGGCTGGCCGTACCGCCTGTGGCAGCGCGGGTGCCTTCGCCTTGCCCAGCAACCCCAGCACCACCTGCAGCGCCATGGCAATGGCGCCGACGATGAACACCACGTCGCCGAAGGTACGCACCCAGCGCAGGTTCTGCAACAGCGGCTGCTGCATAAATGCCTCGCTACGCGCATACCACAGGCCTTCCGTCACGCTGGCGTGGAACTGGATGATGCCAATCGGCAGCAAGCTGGTAAAGAGCATCAGCACCAGGCCCGCGTTCAGGCCCCAAAACGCCGTCTTCATCAACGCCGGGCTGAAGCGGTAATCGGGCCGCAAATAGCGCAGCACCAGCAAGGTAAAGCCCAGCGCCAGGAAACCGTACACGCCGAACAGCGCCGCATGCGCATGCGTCGCGGTGGTGTTGAGTCCCTGGATGTAATACAGCGCCACGGGCGGGTTGATCATGAAGCCGAAGACACCGGCGCCCAGCATGTTCCAGAAGGCGACGGCGACAAAGCACATCATCGGCCAGCGCAACTGCTCCATCCACGGCGCGCGCGCTTTCAGGCGCCAGTTCTCCCAGGCCTCGTGGCCCAGCACGATCAGCGGCACCACTTCGAGCGCGCTGAAACTGGCGCCGATGGCCATCACGGGCGTGGTGGTGCCGGCAAAGTACAGATGGTGGAAGGTGCCGGGTATGCCGCCCAGCATGAACAGCGAGGCCGACGCCAGGCTGGCCGTCGTGGCCATGCGCACCGACACCAGGCCCAGAGTCGAGAAGATGAAGGCCAGCGCCGTCGTGGCGAATACTTCAAAGAAGCCTTCCACCCACAGATGCACCACCCACCAGCGCCAGTATTCCATCACCGACAGGTGCGTGCGTTCGCCGTAGAACAGGCCGGCGCCGTAGAACAGGCCGATGGCGCCGACGGACGCGGTCAGCAGCGCCAGCAGATTCCTGTCGCCGCCCGGCTGGCGCAGGGCCGGCACGACGCCGCGCAGCATCAGCACGAGCCACAGCAAGATGCCGACGAATTTGCCGATCTGCCACAAGCGTCCCAGGTCCACATATTCATAGCCCTGGTGGCCGAGCCAGAAATTCCACTCGGGCGGCATCACTTGCGCGATGGCCAGGTAGTTGCCGATAAACGAGCCGACGACGACGGCGACCAAGGCCCAGAACAGCACGTCGACACCAAGGCGCTGCCACTTCGGATCCTTGCCGCCGTTGATCAGGGGCGCGAGGAACAGGCCGGCGGCCAGGAAGCCCGTGGCGATCCAGAACAGCGCGGCCTGGATATGCCAGGTGCGCGTGAGCGCATACGGGAACCAGCGCGACACGTCGATGCCGTAGAACTGCTGTCCTTCCACCGTGTAGTGCGCCGTAAAGCCGCCGATGAAGACCTGGAAGATGAACAGCGCCACCACCAGGAACAGATATTTCCCCAGTCCCCGCTGCGAGGGCGTGAGCGCAAACGTCGTCAAGGGATCGCGCGCGCCGGGCGTCGGCAGCGCTTCATCATGGTCGCGCAAAAAGGCCCAGCCCCAGACGAGGAAGCCCACGCCGGCCAGCAGCACCACCACGCTGGCAACGGACCAGACGAGGTTTTCGCCGCTGGGCTGGTTGCCGATCAGCGGTTCGTGCGGCCAGTTGTTCGTATAGGTCACTTTCTGGCCCGGACGCTCGGTGGCGGCGGCCCACGCCGTCCAGAAGAAGAACTGCGTCATCTGCGCGCGCCGCTCGGCGCTGGGCAGGGTGTTTTCCTTCATGGCGAAATGCTCGCGGCTTTTTTGCAGCGCCGGTGCGTCGGAGAACAGCTGGTCGTAATAGTGCGCCGTGTTGGCAATGGCTTGCACGCGGCGCGCCGACAGGCGCAGTACTTGTTCTTCATCGACCCGGTTGGCGCGGTATTCCATCTTGAGCGCTTCGCGCAGCGCCGCCTGCGCGGGGCCGTCGAGCGCCGCGTAGGCCTTGCCATGCTGCTCTTGCGCGGCCAGTTCCAGCCAGGCCGTCAATTCGCGGTGCAGCCAGTCGGCCGTCCAGTCGGGCGCCTGGTAGGCGCCGTGGCCCCAGATGGAACCGAGCTGCATGCCGCCCACCGATTGCCAGGCCG
Source organism: Janthinobacterium sp. 64 (assembly GCF_002813325.1). Taxonomy (NCBI): domain Bacteria; kingdom Pseudomonadati; phylum Pseudomonadota; class Betaproteobacteria; order Burkholderiales; family Oxalobacteraceae; genus Janthinobacterium; species Janthinobacterium sp. 64. Next base: position 2,911,806 of record NZ_PHUG01000001.1, read on the forward strand.
TCTGGCCGTCGAGGATGCCCTCGCGGTCGAACAGCTGCCGGCCATCTTGCGCCAGCACTTGTGCGGGAATCGGCGGCGCTTGCCGGTACACTTCCGTGCCGTAGTAGCCGAGCAGCGAAAACGTCACGATCAGTACACCGATCAGGGTGAACCAGAGTTTTTTATAGGGACCCATGGGTCTTTCCTTTGTCAGTGCACCACGGCCGGCGCAAAGCGCTCGAACAGGATATTGTTTTCAGTATGGATATGCGCCATCAGATCCTCGCGGAAGGTGCGCAAGCCCGTGTACAGCGCGCGCCAGGTGGTGCAGGCGCCGGCCGGCGCAGTGATGTCGTTCGTCATCGCCTCCATCGCGCGCAGGGCCACGCCATGGTCGTCGTGCTCCATGCGCATCACGTTGATGGGCGCGCCGGCGCGCGGGCCCTGGCCGCGCACGATCATGGGGAACAGCACGTCCTCTTCCTTGCGCATATGGCTTTCCAGCTCCTGCGCCATGGCCGACAGGTGTTCCGCCAGCCCGTGCGGACAGTCGGCGCGGTCGCCATGCACCTGCTCGACCTTGCGGGCCAGGCGTATCAGCTCGGGCAGCTGCTCGCGGTGCACGGCGTGGTAGCGCGCCAAAATATGTTCCACCAGCTCGGTGGCCGATGCTTCCTGCCAGTCACGCTCGCCGCTGGCGTCAGTCCGTCCTGCCAGCACTTGCAGTTCCTTGACGATGGGCGCCGTGTCCACGCCGGCCGCTTCGGCCGCCGCGCGCAGGGTCTTGTTGCCGCCGCAGCAGAAATCCAGGCGGTGCGCATCGAACAGGCGCGTGGCGCCAGGGATGCGGCGGGCCAGCTGGCCCAGGGATTGTTCGATCAGTTCCATAGATGCTCCTTGATGATGAATGTGGTGGTGTTATTGAACGGCGCCAGCGTGATACACGCCGGGCACGGGGTCGCCGGTCACTTCCAGCACGCCCACGGCGCCCTTGCCGGCGCGCGACAGCGCATGGTCGACCAGCAGATAGCTGCCAGGGTGCTGTACCTTGAGTTCGACGATGGTCGCGCCGCCCGGTGCCACCAAGGTGGTCTGCACGTCGTGTTTCGGGCTGCTGATCGAGCCTTCGCTGTACACCTTGTCGAAGATCTCGCCGATGATGTGGAACGATGAAATCTTGTTCGGGCCACCCACGCCAAAATAGATGCGCACCGTCTCGCCGACTTTCGCCTGCAGTTTGTGCGTCTTGCTCAGGGCGCCTACTTCGCCATTGAAGACGTAGTAATCGGGCAGCTCATTGGCCATTTTTTCCAGGTTCGCTTCCTGGTGCACGGGCGCGCCGTGCGGCCGGCCCGTGTACATCTCGCCCTGCATCACGTAATACTCGCGGTCGACTTTCGACAGGCCGCCTTCCGGTTCGACCAGGATCATGCCGTACATGCCGGCCGCGATATGCTGTGGCACCAGCGGCGTGGCGCAGTGGTACACGAACAGGCCCGGATTGAGTGCTTTGAAGGTGACGGTTTTTTCCTGGCCCGGCGCCACCTGCGTGTGCTGTCCGCCGCCATGGCCGCCTGTCACGGCGTGCAGGTCGATCGAGTGGATCATCTTGCTGTCCTTGGCGTTGAACAGGGTCAGTTCAACCGTGTCGCCCACCTTCGCGCGCAGCATCGGGCCGGGCACTTGCCGGTTGAAGGTCCAGTAGGTAAAAGTGGTGCCGTCATCGAGCTTGCCCGGCAATTCCACCGTCTCCATGCGGTATTTCAGGGTTTGCGGCGCGCGCGCGCCGATGGCCGCCGGTACCTGCGCCGGGTTGGCCGCCACGTTGACGGCCGAGGGATCGGGGCCACGCATCGGCGACGGTGCGGGCGTGTACAGGGCCAGCGCGGCGGCCTGGCTCGATTCGCTGGCAGCCTTCGGCGCCGCCGTCTCGGCCAGCGACGTGCCGGTCACTTCCAGCTTGCCTTCCATGCCGATCTGGCGGTGGCCGGGGATCGAGCAGTAATAGGTGAACGTGCCGGCGCGCGTGACCTTGAAGCGCACGGTGGTGCTGCCGCTATTGGCGCTGAATTTACTTGAGGCCACGTTGAGTTCCGGGATCAGCAGATCGTGCTCGGCGCCTTCGCCGCTTTTCAGCACCAGTTCCACCGTGTCGCCCACCTTGGCCGCCAGCACGGGGTTGACCTGTCCCTTGGCGTCGATGAACACCATCTTGCCGTCGACGATATTGGTTTGCAGTTCATAGCGCTTGACCGCGGCGGCGGCCGAGGGTTGGCTGACTGCGGCGGCGCTGGCCGGCAGGCTCGCCTGGGCTTGCACGGACAGGGGCATGGCCAGGACACAGACGGCGGCGGCAATGGCGCGGAGGGAGGGAGTCGTTTTCATCAAGCTTTCCTTGGTCTTGTATGCCGGTTCGGCACCCTTACCTAGGCAATCCGTGTGCCAGGAAAAACTTGTTTTAAATCAACGATTTGAAAAATGCAGGGTCGGTATGACCCTGTTTAAGTGTGGTTCGTTGTACCCTGAATGGTACTTATGACCACCACCGCCATCCACCTGCTGTTACTCACCGACCTGGTCGCCGACCTGCCCGTGGCCGTGCGCCTGCAGCGCCTGGTGGGCAGCCTGCGCGCGCACTTCGGCTGCGAGGCCGTGGCCTTGCTGAAAATCGATGGCGAGCACCTGCACCCCGTGGCGATGGCCGGCCTGGCCAGCGATGCGCTGGGACGCCGCTTCGCCGTTGCCGACCATCCGCGCCTGGCCGCCATCCTGCAGCGGCGCGGCGTGCTGTGCTTCCATCACGACAGCTCCCTGCCCGATCCCTACGATGGCCTGATCGCCGAGCGGGCCGGCGAGCCGCTGCCCGTGCACGACTGCATGGGCATGGCGCTGGACCTGGAAGGCGAACGCTGGGGCGTGATCACGCTCGACGCGCTGCAGGTGGGCACCTTCGACGCGCGGGCGCAGCGCGACCTGGGCGAGCTGGCCTGCGCCATCGAGGCGGCCGTGCGCGTGACCCGCCTGGAGACGGAAATCCGCGCCCTGCGCCTGTCGGGCGGCGCCATGCTGGCCGATGCGCAGGCGCCGCGCGAGGAACATGACTTCGTCGGCCAGAGCAGCGCCATCACGCAGCTGCTGCACGAATTACAGGTGGTCGCCGATTCCGAACTGCCCGTGCTGCTGCTGGGAGAAACGGGCGTGGGCAAGGAACTGTGCGCGCACCGCTTGCACCGCCTGTCGCGCCGCGCGGGCAAGCCCCTGATCCACGTCAATTGCGCGGCCTTGCCCGAGTCCCTGGCCGAAAGCGAATTGTTCGGCCATGTGCGCGGTGCGTTTTCCGGCGCCGTCAGCGACCGGCCTGGCCGATTTGAGGCGGCCGAAGGGGGCACGCTGTTTCTCGATGAAGTGGGGGAATTGCCATTGTCGATACAAGCCAAGCTGCTGCGCACCTTGCAAAATGGCGAAATCCAGCGCCTGGGCGCGGACCGGCCGCGCCGGGTCAACGTGCGCGTGATCGCCGCCACCAACCGCAGCCTGCGCGAGCATGTGCGCGACGGCACGTTCCGCGCCGACCTGTATCACCGTTTATCCGTGTATCCCGTGCCGATTCCGCCGCTGCGCGAGCGGGGCAATGACGTGCTGCTGCTGGCCGGTGGTTTCCTGGAACTGAACCGCGCGCGCCTGGGCCTGCGCAGCCTGCGCCTGTCCGCCGCGGCGGAAAACGCGCTCTGCCACTACCGCTGGCCGGGCAACGTGCGCGAACTGGAACATGTGATCAGCCGGGCCGCGCTGAAAGCGGTGATCCGCGGCGCGAACCGCAAGGACATCGTGACCCTGGAAACGGATATGCTCGACCTCGATGCGCTGGAAGCGCCGGCCGGCACGGACGCGCTGCCGCCAGTGCCAGGCGCGTGCGGCACGCCGGCGGCACCGCCGCTGTCCATGCATCAGATCGTGGAAGCGAGCCAGCGCCAGGCCATCCGGCAAGCGCTGGCCCTGCATCAGGATAACTGGGCCGCTGCGGCGCGCCAGCTGGGACTCGACGCCAGCAATTTGCATAAGCTGGCGCGCCGCGTCGGACTGAAGAACACCTAACCAAACCTACTGCGCGTCGGTTTTGTCAGGTGTCAGAACAACCAATCAATCCGGCGCTATAACTCAGCGGTGGGTCACCAGGGTGGTCGGCAGGCTGTGGAAGTAGGCGGCCAGGTCCTTGATGTCCTGGTTGCTCAGCGCTTTCACCTGGCCCGTCATGATGGCGTTGTTGCGGCCATTGGCCTTGTCGCCCCGCTTATACGCGGTCAAGGCGTGTTCCAGGTAATCCTTGTGCTGGCCCGCCAGTTTCGGGTACGACGGGTCGCTGGGCGAGCCGTAATCCTTGCCGTGGCAGTTGGCACAGCTGTATTTTTCGGCCAGGGCTTTACCGGTATTGATATTGCCGGCGGCGCTGGCGGAAAACGAGACGGTGGCGCAAACGAAGGCGGCGAGTAGTGTTTTCATCTGGCTGATCCTCAGTTCGGCTTGGCTTGTTGCGCATAATACGCGGCGACATCGGCGATATCCTGGTCCGACAGGCTGCTGGCGATACCCTTCATGCTGGGGTGCTTGCGATCGCCCTTCTTGTAGGCTTGCAGCGCATTTTCGATATATTTTGCCGGCTGGCCGCCGATCATCGGCACCTGGAACACTTCAGGGAAGGTCGCCTTGTAACCGGGGATGCCGTGGCAACCGATACACATTTCCACCTTGGCAGGGGCTGCCTTGGCGTTTCCTACAATGTCAGCCGCTGTGACGGCATTTGCTATGCCGGCAAGCACGAGAAGTGCAAATATTTTTTTCATAGTGGCAATGTGAACAAAGGTAATCGGAGAAACGCCAGAGCTGGTTTTTTTTGATTTTATGTGTTGACAATTAAGGTTGCCAATTAATCTGCTGCTTGCCGATTCTAGCCAAGATATTCTTGCAAGTCCACCTATAAAACCCGCATTGTAGGCGGGCAGGCACAGCCCGTCCGCGTGACGCCGGGCCGCAGTTCTGTTTATACTCACCGTTTCCCCACTTTGGCAGACCGCTCATGCAAGCACCGCACACCCAGCAAGGCCAACGCTTCGAAGGTTCCGACAGCTATGTCGCCACCGCCGACCTGAAACTGGCCGTGAATGCGGCGCTGACCCTGCAGCGTCCGCTGCTGATCAAGGGTGAACCGGGCACGGGCAAGACCATGCTGGCCGAGGAAGTGGCGGCCGCGCTGAACATGCCGCTGATGCAATGGCATATCAAATCGACCACCAAGGCGCAGCAGGGCCTGTACGAATACGACGCCGTGTCGCGCCTGCGCGATTCACAGCTGGGCGACGAGCGCGTGCGCGACATCCAGAACTACATCGTCAAGGGCGTGCTGTGGCAGGCCTTCACGGCGCCCGAACCGGTGGTGCTGCTGATCGACGAGATCGACAAGGCCGACATCGAATTCCCGAACGACCTGCTGCGCGAACTCGACCGCATGGAATTCTATGTGTATGAAACGCGCGAAATGGTCACGGCGCGCCACCGTCCGCTCGTCATCATCACCTCGAACAACGAGAAGGAATTGCCGGACGCCTTCTTGCGCCGCTGCTTCTTCCATTACATCAAATTCCCGGACAAGGACACGATGGAGCAGATCGTCGCCGTCCACTACCCGCACCTGAAACAGGAATTGCTGGCGCAGGCGCTGCAAACCTTCTATGAAGTGCGCGACGTGCCGGGCCTGAAGAAAAAACCGTCGACATCGGAATTTCTCGACTGGCTCAAGCTCCTGCTGGCCGAAGACATCCCGGTCGAAGCGCTGCGCAGCAAGGACAGCAAGGCCGTCGTGCCGCCACTGCACGGCGCGCTGCTGAAAAACGAGCAGGACGTGCACCTGTTCGAGCGCCTGATGTTCATGTCGCGCACCAACCGCTAAGGAGCGCCGGTGAACGACATCAGCCCCGACAAAGTCTTCGTCCCCCTGGAACTGCACGGCATCCGTCTCGAAGCGCTGGCGCCGCACCATGCAGCCGGCTTGCGCGCGGCGGCCATGGATGGCGAACTGTGGAATCTGCGCGTCACTTCCGTGCCCGAGCCGGAGCAGGTGGACCAGTACATTTTCAAGGGCATCGAGATGCGCCCCACGCGCTTCGCCTTTGCCGTCATCGATGTGGCCAGTGGCGAGGTGCTGGGCACCACCAGCTACCACGACGTGGTGCCGGAGGTAAAACGCCTGGAAATCGGCTACACCTGGTATGCGCAGCGCTGCCAGCGCAGCCACGTCAACACTACCTGCAAATTGCTGCTGCTGACGCACGCCTTCGACACGCTCGGCTGCGCGCTGGTGGGCCTGCGCACCGATAATTTCAACCACGCCTCGCAGGCGGCCATCGAACGCCTGGGCGCGAAAAAGGATGGCGTGCTGCGCCACCATGCACTGCGCCGCGACGGCACCGTGCGCGACACGGTCATGTACAGCATCACGCGCGGCGAATGGCCGGAAATTGCCGCCCATTTGCGCTACAAGCTGGCGCAGCGCCCCATCGCCGCGCTGCCCCGCGCGGGGGAACCCGCGCCATGCTGATCGACTTCTTCTTCACGCTCAAGGATGCGAAGATTCCCGTCTCGATCAAGGAATTTCTGACCCTTCTTGAGGCGCTGCAAAAGAACGTCATCGGCGCCTCGATGGACGATTTCTATTATCTTTCGCGCCTGACCCTGGTCAAGGATGAAGCGCATTTCGACAAGTTCGACCGCGCGTTTGCGCAGTACTTCAAGGGCGTCAACGCGGCCTTCGACACGAACGCGGCGATACCGCTCGACTGGCTGCTGAAACGCATGCAGCGCGAACTGTCCGACGAGCAGAAGGCGCAGCTGGAAAAATTCGGCTACGACAAGCTGATGGACCGCCTCAATGAACTGCTGAAGGAACAGAAGGAGCGCCACGAGGGCGGCAGCAAGTGGATCGGCACGGGTGGCACATCGCCGTTCGGCAATGGCGGCACGAATCCGGAAGGCATCCGCATCGGCGGCACGGGCGGCAACCGCACGGCCGTGAAAGTGTGGGAAGCGCGCAGCTACAAGGATTACGACGGCGAGCGCGAACTGGGCACGCGCAACATCAAGGTGGCCTTGCGCCGCCTGCGCAAATTCGCACGCGAAGGCGCGGAAGACGAACTGGCGCTGGACGCCACCATCGCCGCCACGGCCAACAACGCCGGTTATCTCGACATCAGGATGCGGCCCGAGCGCAAGAACCGCATCAAGGTGCTGATGCTGTTCGACGTGGGCGGCAGCATGGACGACCATATCGAGCGCACCGAGGAACTGTTTTCGGCGGCGAAGACGGAATTCAAGAACATGGAGTTCTTTTACTTCCATAACTGTGTCTACGACTATTTGTGGAAGAACAACCGGCGCCGCAACGCCGAACGTTTTCCCACCTGGGACGTGCTGCGCAAATACCCGCCCGACACCAAGCTGATTTTCGTCGGCGACGCCACCATGAGCCCCTATGAAATCCTGCAGCCGGGCGGCAGCGTCGAATACAACAACGAGGAAGCGGGATCGACGTGGCTGGCGCGCTTTACCCAGGCGTTCCCGAAATTCATCTGGCTCAATCCCGAGGCGGAGGGATTGTGGCAGTACCGCCAGTCGATCGGCGTGATGCGGCAATTGATGAACAACCGCATGTTCCCCCTGTCGATCGACGGGCTGGAACGGGGCATGCGTCTGCTTAGTAAATAAAAGCACGCAACAAAAAGTCCATGGCGGCTGGCCGCCGCCATGTCGTACACTGCGGTACGAAACTACCGTGCGGAGCATCTCCGCTGCGGGCGGGTACCATACGCTGACACCAGCCCTGCCCCATTCTGCTGCATCCTGTGCGCGGCCGCCATGGCCGCGACACTGTTCGATTGCGCACATCGTGCGCGCCGTCTGCTCCGGTAGAATCGGCGTATCGCTCTGCGCAAACCATGCACCATCGCTGCACCACGACCTTGCCGCGCCAGCCTCCGTGCTGCCGGCCGGTGCCAGCGCCATTTTCAAAGGAATGAGCATGCAAAGTCTGATCTCGATCGCCGCCGACCTGTCCTGGCCGTTCGCCATCACCCTGGCCTGGGTGGTGGGCGAATTCGGTCACCGCTGGACGGGCCTGCCGCGCATCAGTTTTTACGGCGTGATCGGTTTCGTCCTCGCGCAAACGCAGGTAGGCGTGCTGCCGCAGACGGACGCCGGCCCCATGCTGGTGCTGGCCGACGTGGCCTTCGGCCTGATCCTGTTCGAGGTCGGCTACCGCATCAACCTGCGCTGGCTGAAGAACAACCCGTGGATCGCCGTCACGGGCCTGGTCGAATCCCTGCTGACCTTTGCCGTCGTCTACTTCATCGGCATCGAATTCGGCAGCACCTCGATGACGGCGCTGCTGCTGGCATCACTGGCCATGTCCACCTCGCCAGCCACCATCATGCGCGTCATCAACGAGGAACGCAGCTCGGGCCAGGTCACGGAACGCATCGTCCACCTCACGGCCTTGAATTGCGTGCTGGCCGTCTTCACGTTCAACATCATCGTCGGCTTCTGGATGTTCCAGAGCTCCACAGATTTGATCGAGGCGAGCAGCAGCAGCGCCGCCGTGCTGGCCGCCTCGGTGGCCGCCGGTACCGTCTTCGGCATCGTCGTGCCGGCCATGCTGCGCCGCCTGGGCAACATGGCGCAGGACGCCACCGTGGCGTTCGCGCTGTCGGTGATGCTGCTCGTGGCCCTGACCTACACCACCAGCCTGTCGCCGCTCTTGGCCACGCTCACGTTCGGCCTGGTGGCACGCCACCGCCGTGTCGCCTTCAGCCAGGCGCAGCGTAATTTCGGCGCCATGGGCGAGCTGCTGACGGTGCTGCTGTTCGTGTATGCCGCCTCGACCCTGGAATGGGCCAGCGTGACGGCCGGCGCGGGCCTGGCCTTGGCCGTCGTCGGCGGACGCTTGCTGACGAAAGTCGCCGGCGTGGCCGCGTTCTCGCACGTCAGCGGCATTTCCTGGCGCAAGGGCGTGCTGACGGGCGTGGCACTGACGCCCGTCTCCGTCTTCATCATCCTGCTGCTCGAACACGCGCGCCAGCACGGCGTGAACTTCGGCGACGAATTGAACGCCCTGGCCGCCATCACCCTGGGCCTGGAACTGGTCGGCCCGGTGCTGGTGCAGCGCGTGCTGATGCTGGCCAAAGAAACCCACGAAATCAAGGAGCGCTAAATGCCGCTGGAACCCTTTGGCCAATCGGCCGCGCTGACCTTCGGCGTCGAACTCGAACTGCAACTGGTGAACCTGTCGGACTATGACTTGACGGCCGCCAGCCCAGACCTGCTGCATCTGCTGAATAAAAAACCGTTCCCCGGCAACGTCACGCCGGAAATCACCGAGAGCATGATCGAGATTAACTCGAGCGTGCACACGCATCACGGTCCCCTGCTGGAGCAATTGCAGGAAATCCGCGACACCTTGATCACGGCCGGCGACAAGCTCAATATCGGCATCGCCGGCGGCGGCACGCACCCGTTCCAGCAATGGTCGTCGCAAAAGATCTTTTCCAAGCCCCGCTTCCAGGAGATTTCGGAACTGTACGGCTACCTGGCCAAGCAATTCACCATCTTCGGCCAGCACGTGCACATCGGCTGCGCCTCGGGCGACGACGCCATGTTCCTGCTGCATTCGCTGAACCGCTACATCCCCCACTTCATCGCCCTGTCAGCGTCGTCCCCCTATGTGCAGGGGCGCGATACCCTGTTCGATTCGGCCCGCCTGAATTCCGTGTTCGCGTTTCCCATGAGCGGGCGCGCGCCGTTCACCTTGAGCTGGGAGCAGTTCTCCAACGAGTACTTCGCCAAGATGGAGAACACGGGCATCATCAAGAGCATGAAGGATTTTTACTGGGATATCCGCCCCAAGCCGGAATTCGGCACCATCGAACTGCGCGTGTGCGACACGCCACTGACGGTGGAGCGGGCCGCCGCGCTGGCCGCCTACCTGCAGGCGCTGTGCCGCTACCTGCTCGAACGCCGCGAAACCCCGCCGGTGGAAGACGATTACCTCGTGTATAACTACAACCGCTTCCAGGCTTGCCGCTTCGGCCTCGATGGCGCCATCACGCATCCGAAAACCTACGAAACGATGTCGCTGCGCGAAGACATCATGACGACGCTGCGCAAGATGGAACCGCACGCCGAGGCGCTGGGCAGCACGCCGGCCCTGAAGCACCTGTCGGACGTGGCCAAGCAATGGAGCGACGCGCAATACCTGCGCAAGCAGCGCAATGTGCAGGGCAGCGCCGAAGGCATGGTCGATTCGGCGATCCGCTGCTTCCGGGGCGAACCGATGAACTATTGAGGATGCCTGGCCAAACCTGCTGCGCGTCGGTATAGGCGGCCTGCGATGCTCACCGTACCTTCGTACGGTTGCGCTTCTTAGCCACCTCTCCCTTCCGCTCGCGACGGTTTTGCCAGTCATCGTGATTTTTACCCCAACAACGCAACCCAAAAAACCACACCCCGCCTGCCCGTCATTTACAGCCACCTCCCCCGCTTGTTACAATAAGTGAGAATGATTCTTATTATTGTTTAAAAACACCAGCCCACCCGGGCGGGTCATGCAAGGGGAACGCGATGCCGCTGGCAGAGCCGCTACAACGCCAGGACATCGCGACACTGTATGCCGACCACCACGGCTGGCTGCAGGGCTGGCTGCGCAAGAAACTCGGCAGCACGGCCAGCGCGGCCGATGTGGCGCAGGATACCTTCATGCGCCTGCTCGACCGCGAAGACGCCGTCGCCGCGCGCGAACCGCGCGCCTTTCTCGCCACCGTCGCGCAGCGTGTGCTGTTCAACCATTACCGCCGCCAGAAACTGGAACAGGCGTATTTCGACGTGCTGGCGCAGCTGCCGCCCCTGCATGCGCCATCACCCGAGGAACGGGCGCTGCTGCTGGCCACCGTGTCTGAACTGGACCGCATGCTCGACGGCTTGCCGCCCCCCGTCAAGCGGGCTTTCTTGCTACGCCAGCTCGACGAGCTGCCGCAGGAAGATATCGCGCGCCAGCTCGGCATCTCGCTGGCGACGGTAAAACGCCATCTGCAGCGCGCCGGCAGCGCCACGCAGGCGTGGCAGCAGCTGCAAATGCAGCATGAACATCTGCCGCCTGCGGCGCACGCGAGCCTGCTGCGCGCCTGCGTGCAAGCGAATGCGCCGCGCCGCCATGCCGTCAAGACGCTGGTCCTGCTGCTGGCCTGCGGCGCCTCGCTGCATGCGTTCGAACGCCGCAGCCCATGGCGCGGCTGGATGGCCGACTACCGCACGGCCGTCAACCAGCGCCGCGTCGTGACCCTCGCTGACGGCACGCAGCTCACGCTCAACACCAGCAGCGCCGTCAATATCGTTTACGACGGCGCACAGCGCCGCATTCAACTGCTGGCCGGCGAGATCTTCATCGCCACCGGCAAGGATGCGGTACAACGGCCCTTCTTCGTCGACACGCCGCACGGCAGCCTGCAGGCGCTGGGCACGCGCTTCACCGTGCGCCTGCACGAAGGCTATGCCAGCGCCGGCGTGCTCGAAGGCGCCGTCGCCGTGCTGGCCGGCGATGGCGCACAGCGCCTGGTGCTGCGTCCCGGCGAAGGCGCCCATTTCGACGGCACGGGCGCGCACCGCCAGGCACTGGCGCCGTATGGCGGCGCGTGGCTCAATGGCATGCTGGTGGCGCGCGACATGCGCCTGGCCGATTTCCTCGCCGAGCTGTCGCGCTACAGCGACCCTCCGCTGGGCTGTACGCCCGCCGTCGCCAGCCTGCGCGTGTCCGGTTCCTACCCGCTGACCGATGTCGGCGCCATCCTCGACGCCGTCAGCGCCAGCCTGCAACTGCGGCGCAATACCGTCACGCGCTTCTGGGGGCATCAGGTGGTGCGCATCGACCTGGCGGCCCACTGAAAAATATTTTCTGCAAAGTGAGCTGTTTCGCCGTGCTCGCGTGACTTGGTAGATAGACATTCCCCATCTTGCGCAATCACGAAAGGTTTTATTCCATGCACCACGCTTCGCGTTCCCTCCTTACCCGCACCGTCCTGGCCTGCGCCCTGTCGCAGATCGGCATGGCCCTGGCCCTGCCAGCATCAGCCCAGGCGCAAAGCCGGCAAGTGCGCACCTACAGCATTCCGGCCGGCGCGCTCGGTGACGTGCTGACGCGTTTCGGCAGCGACAGCGCCATTTTATTATCGTTCTCCAGCGAGTCCACGCAAGGTTTGCGCAGCGCCGGGCTGCAAGGCAGCTATGGCCTGCAAGAGGGCTTCCGCGTGCTGCTGGCCGGCAGCGGCCTGCAAGCCGTGCCGCAATCAAATGGCGGCTACCTGCTGCAAAAAATCCCCGCCAGCGCCAGCGCACCCACGGCGGACAGCCGTGGCGTGGCCATCATGAGCGGCGTCACCGTGGTGGCGGCGGCCGAGCGCAACGCCGCCACCAGCGGCACGGCCAGCTATACGGGCGGCCCTGCCAGCGGCGCCACGGGCCTGGCCCTGACGCAGCGCGAAACACCGCAATCGCTGACCATCGTCACGCGCCAGCAGATGGATGACCAGAACAGCAACGCCGTTTCCGACGTCATGAAAAACGTCAATGGCGTGAGCGTGCAAAACTATGACAGCGACCGCTGGAGCTTCCAGGCGCGCGGCTTTTCCGTCACCAATTTCCAGTACGATGGCGTGTCGGCCATCTATGACGGCGTCTACGACTGGGGCACGACCAACAGCGACATGGCCATCTATGACCGCATCGAAGTGCTGAAGGGCGCGACGGGCTTGATGAGCGGCTCGGGCGACCCGTCGGCCACCGTCAACATGGTGCGCAAGCGCCCCACCGCCCACTTCGAAGGCTCGGCCACCGTCGGCGCGGGATCGTGGGACAACTACCGCGCCGAAGCCGATATCTCCGGTCCCCTGAACGACAGCCGCACGCTGCGCGCCCGCCTGGTGGGCGCCTACCAGGACAAGCACTCCTACCTGGACCGCTACACGCAGCAAAAATCCGTCGCCTACGGCATCATCGAGGCGGACCTGACCCAAGTCACCCTGCTGACGGCCGGCTTCACGCACCAGGATTACAAGCCGCGCGGCTCGACCTGGACGGGTTTCCCCGTGCTGTTCTCCGACGGCACCCGCACGGATTTCCCCACTTCGTGGAATCCGGCCACGGACTGGAGCCGCCGCGACATGCAGAACACCACGCTGTTTGCGTCGCTCGAACACAGCTTCGCCAACGAGTGGAAAGTAACATTGAGCGCCAACCAGCTGCGCAGCAAGCATGACAGCGTGCTCGGTTCGGCCAGCGGCGGCAATCCCAACCCTGTCACCGGCGCAGGCGCGTTTTACTACATGGGAAAATACAAGGGCGAGCGCCGCCAGAGCACCGTCAACGTGGACGCCAGCGGGCCATTCACTGCCTTCGGCCGCCGGCATGAAGCGATGTTCGGCTATTCCAGTTCGACGGCAAAGCAGGATGGCCCCGTCTACGAATCGGTCTACCCGCCCGTGGAAGGCAGTTACTTTGACTGGCGCGGCCAGTACGCGGAACCGGCGTTCAAGCGCCTCGGGAACGACAACGACAGCACGCGCCAGAGCGGCCTGTATGGCGCCGTGCGCCTGCGTCCCGTTGACGCGCTGTCGGTCATCGTCGGGGCGCGCGTGAGCAACTACAAGCAGGAGCAGGACCGCAGCTTCTTCGATCCCAAGACCGCGCGCATCACCTCGCGCATCGAGGAAAATAAGGTCATCACGCCGTATGCGGGCGTCGTGTATGACCTCGACAAAACGTACTCCGTGTTCGGCAGCTACACCAGCATCTTCGCGCCGCAGAGCAACCGCGACGTGAACCGCAACTTTCTGTCGCCCGTGCGCGGCAAGGGTGTGGAAGCGGGCGTGAAGGCAGAATATTTGGATGGCAAGGTCAATGCCAGCACGTCCCTGTTCCAGATCCGTCAAAGCAACGTGGCCAGCTCCGTGGGCCAAGTCAACGGCGAAGAAGCGTATACAGCCATCGACGGCGTGACCAGCCGCGGCGTGGAAATGGAGGTGACGGGCGACGTGATGAAGGATGTGAAGCTGAGCGCCGGCTACACCTACACCCACGTGCGCGACGCGGATGGCAAGGACGTCTTTTCCACCATGCTGCAAACCACGCAGCCTGCCCACCTGCTGCGCGTACAGGGCACGTGGCGCCTGCCGGCCAGCCTGGACAAGCTGAGCGTCGGTGGCGGCATCAACTGGCAAAGCAGCTACTACGGCAATATCTGGAATCCCGCCATCGAGGACGATTCACGCATCAAGCAGGGCAGCTATGCGCTGGTCAACCTGATGGCGCGCTACGAGATCAGCAAGAACGTCACGGCCAGCGTCAACGTGAACAACCTGCTCGACAAGAAGTACTTCACGGGCCTGGGCCTGTTCCAGACGGGCTTTTACGGCGAACCGCGCAATGTGATGTTCACCGTGCGCACGAAGTTCTGACTAACTGCCGTACAGCGCCAGCGCCCAGGCTGGCGGGCGCAAGTCCAGCGCCAGCGACAGGTAAGCAGGGTCGAAACGCGCCGCCAGCAGATACACATTGGCGGCGCCCTTCGGTTCCCAGTTCCCCGTAAAACCCTTTTCGCCGGCCGCCACGCGCTTGCGGTCGAAGGGCACGGCGCTTTTTGCAAATTCCTCGTGCGTCTTTTTGCCCTGCGCATACGGCGCCAGCCAGGCCAGCGCTTCGGCCAGGCGCCGCGCTTCCGGCGCGCCATACCAGTCGTCGCCATGCGCCTGCGCCATCAGGGCCGTCGTCAGCAGCGGCTCCAGGCTGTAGGTGGTGTAGTGCAGGGCGTCGCGCTGCTCGAAGTCGAAGGGCACGCCGCCGGCGCCGATATTGCGCGGCACGTGCGCCAGGAAGCGCTCCTTCGCGCGCGCGATCAGCAAGGCGTCGCCCGTCACATACGCGGCGGCCGTACCGATCTTGATGCGGTGGCTATGCCAGTTGTTGCGCGCCGTGGACGGGCCGCCCACCTTGATGGGATCACTCAGATACCCTTGCGCCAGGGTGCGGCAAAACGCCTGTACCTGTTCGCGCTCGACGCCGTTCAAGCGCTCCTGCACCAGGTCAAAGCCCATCAGCAGGCTGGCCAGCTCCGTCTCGTCGACGGGGCTGAACGATGGCTGATAAGTACCGCTCCAGGCCAGCAGCAACTGGCGCGCTGCCTCGAAATGCGCCAGCTCGCCCGACAGCCGCCAGGCCAGCGCCTGCAAGCGCGCCTGGCGCCAGTCTTCCTGCGCCTGCTGGCTGGTCTCGCGCCCGCCCTCTCCCTTCAGCAAGCCACCCGTGCGCACTTCGGCCATCAGGTGCACGGGCCGCGCCGCATCCTTGCGCGCCGCCTTGATCACCTGCTCGGCAATGGCCGGCGCCACCCGCGCCTTGAGCGTGCGGGCGCGCGCGGCAGACGTCAGCGCAAACGGCAGCGCCCCCTCATGCGGGCACGGCGCCGCGCGCAAGCCCGCCAGGGGCAGCGCCAGCAGGCCGGCCAGCACAGTGCGCCGGCGCATCCGGTGCGTACTCAAAACCGCGTCTCCCGCGCCGCGCGCAAAAAGTTATCGAGGATGGGCGTGCAATCGAGCAGTTCGACGCCGCCCGCCGAATGGAATTCCGGGTGCCACTGCAAGCCCATGACGAAGCGCGCCCGCTGATAGCGGATGGCTTCGACGATATTGTCGCCTTGCGAATATGCTTCCACGGTGACGTCGCGTCCCAGGTCCTTGACCGACTGGTGGTGGATGGAATTGACGAGCGCCTCGCCCGTCTTCGGAAACATGCCCGCCAGGGACGAGCCTTTCGGGAAGACGATGGTGTGGCGGTGGCGGTCATACAGGTCGTTGACGTGGGAAGTCGCGCCTTCCACGTCCGAGGCGATGTCCTGATACAGCGTGCCGCCAAAGCCCACGTTGATCAGTTGGCAGCCGCGGCATATACCCAGCACGGGTTTGCCCGCATCGACGAATTCGTGCAGCAGTTCCAGTTCGTACAGGTCGCGCGCGCGGTCGCCGTTCCATTCCGGCCGCGTGGCCGCCTCGGAATACGTCTGCGGCGAGACGTCGGCGCCGCCCTGCAGCACCAGCCCATCGAGGTGGCGCGCATAGTGGCGCAGGGTGATGTTGCTCGGGTGTAGCTGGCCGCTGGTATTGACCGTCGGGATCATGAACACCAGCACGTCGCGCGACATGACCCACTGCGCGATCGACTCTTCCAGGTATTGCAGGTTCTTGCTGCGCAGGCCAGTGGCGCCCGGCTCGGGGTGAAAAATGCGCGCCGAGATGCCGATGCGCAGGGTGCGCCGCATGAAATCGCGACTGGCCTTGTCGCGCATGGAGCGGTAGCGCGACGAGATCACGCGCCAGGCCAGCGCAAGCGGCGTGTCGTTATCCTTCAGGTAGCGGGGGGCGGCGTCGCGCGCGCGGTGCTCGTCATCGGGTGCCCGGCGACCCACGCGGTCGGGCCGCGCCGGTGCTGGCTCTGGTGGCGCTGGGTCGGTGGACGGGGGAAGCAGGGGATCTTTTTCGTCTGACATGGCGGGGCTGACTGAAAGCGGAGAACGGTTTCAATATAACCCCCTGCCTCCGAAAGCACGATTCAATTTTGTAACAAAAGCATACCCGCGGGGCATCCGCGCAACACGCCGTCGGCAAACGCATACGCCCCGTTTACGCCGGTGGCCCCGCTTTTTAGAGAATCTTTACGCCCCCGCTGCTAATCTTGAACGTACCTCAACCACCGCTGCAAAGACACCATGGAACCCCATTCACGCCTGCAAACGCATCAAGCGCATCAAGCACATCACGCACTGCCCCACCGCCATCCCCGCCTGCCCACTTTCCTCATGCATATCACGGTCGACAAGTCTTGCCTGGCCGAGCTGCGCCAGCTGGTCGTCAAAACGTGCGGCGGCATGCTGTCGTTCATGCGCGTCGAGGCGGTCGACCATGCCGAACGCATGAAGGTCTGGCTGTGCGTGACGGAGCCTGCCCTGCGCCTGACCATGGATGCCGTCATGCGCCTGTTGCCAGCGGCGGAATTTGGCCGCATCAGCCAGGGGAAATCACTATGAACCAGTATGCCTGCGAGCAGGCGATGTCTTCGTCGCGCATCACCGCGCACTTCCAGGGTATCTGGGTGCCGATGGTCACGCCCTTCCTTGATGGCGATGGCGACATCGACTTCGACGCGGCCCAGCAGCTGGCCAGCGAGCTGGCCGCCAGCGGCATCGATGGTCTGGTGGTGTGCGGCACCACGGGCGAAGCGGCCATGCTGAGCGCCGCCGAACACACCATGCTGTTAGATAGCGTGCTCGAAGCCGTCGGCCCCCGCTTTCCCGTCGTGATGGGGATAGGCGGTAGCGATACGCGCCAGGTCACCGCCACGGTGCAACGCTACAACGACCACCCGCTGGCCGGCTTGCTGGTCTCCGCTCCCGCCTATGTGCGCCCTTCGCAGGACGGCATCGTGCGCCACTTCCAGGCCATCGCCGCCGCCACCGACCAGTCCATCGTGCTGTACAACGTGCCGGCCCGCACGGGGGTCAATATCGAACCGCAGACGGCGGCGCTGCTGGCGTCCGACTCGCACTTCGTCGCCATCAAGGAAGCGGGCGGCAAGCTGCAGCAGCTGGGCGAACTGCTGCTCGACACGCGCCTGGACGTGCTGTGCGGCGACGACGCGCTGCTGCTGGCCAGCCTGTCCATGGGCGGCCACGGCGCCATGTCGGCCGCCGCCCAGATACGCCCCGACCTGTATGCGCAGCTGTATCACCTGGTCAGGCAGGGCCGCCACGGCGCCGCCGGCGCCCTGTTCAAGGTCATGCTGCCCGTCATCCGCCTGCTGTTTGCCGAACCCAATCCTGGCCCCGTGAAGGCGGCGCTGGCCATGCAGGGCAAGGTGCGCGACGAGCTGCGCCTGCCGATGACGCCGATGTCGTCCGCCGGCCAGCACAAGCTGGCCGAAGCACTCGCCCCCCTGATGGAACTGCCCGTATGGACAGCCGGCGACAGGGACGCGCCGCGCGAAGGCTGTCTGCTGCAGCTGGTCTCCCCTGCCAACATCATGCCAGCCGTGCGCCAAGATGATCATCGCCATCACGGATGAACGCGGGGGGATGGAGAAATCCATCCTGGCCGGGAGGCTGGCCGCTTCGCGCGCGCTGGCCGGACGCAAGGTATTGCTGCTCGATGCCGATCCGCGCCAGGGCGCCATGGCGCAGGCCAGGAACATGCACGACGGCGCCATGCATGGCAGCCTGACGCGGCCGCGCCTGATGGCGCGCGCCATCAGCGCCAAGGGCTTGCAGCCGGAGCTGGAACACCTGGTGCACTGCTACCACGACATCGTCATCGACAGCGAAGGCCGCGACTCCATGGGCAGCCGTTCGGCCCTGATCGCCGCGCGCGTACTGGTGGTGCCGCTCGACGGTGTCGTGGACGGCGCCGCGCAGGCGGGCCTGGCGCGCCGCATCGCGCACGCGCGCAGCGTCAATCCGGACCTGCGCGTCCTGCTGGCAACGGATACGCAAACGGCCCCCGCCCATGCCCTGGCCAAGCAGATTCCGGCCGCCCGCGTGGTCAGCCTGGGACAGTTGTATTGCGCCGTCTTTAACCTGCCCACTTAGAGTACCTAACATAACCTACTGCGCGTCGCGATTTGCGGCCTCCGATGCTCACTGTGCATTTGCACAGCTGCGCGTCTCGGCCGCAACTCACTGCCGCTCGCTACGGTTCTGTTAGCCGCTCTTAAGCACGCAAAAAAGGCGGCGCATGCGCCGCCTCTCCTCACATCTGCGTCAATTAAAACGTCTTGCTGACCGTCAGCTGCAGCGCCGTCTTGCCCATGAATTTGCCATTCACGGGCGACGCATAGGCAGACTTGTCCGCGTTCGTGCCGATCACGGCCAGCGCGCCCGTCACCATGCCGAAGTCGCGCGTAACGCCCACTTTCCAGTCCGTGTAGCTGGCCGCATCATTGTTCTTGACCTTCTGGTGACCCGCATGCAGGTTGCCGGTCCAGCCGTTCGTCAGGTCGATATTCGCGCCGATATCGAGGTAGCCGCTGTTCTTGCTGTTGACGATGCCGAACAGGTTGGAGACGGCGTGCGAATACTTGATATAAGCGGGGCCGTACGACAGCTGGCCGTAGACTTCCTGCGTGTCCGCGTTGGCCAGGCCTGCGATATGCTTCAAGCCGTTGTCCGCATACACATACGCGAGCACGCCCACGTCATAGCCAATGGCGTCGTTCAACTGGCCGCGCTTGCCCGCATACAGGTCCACTTCCACGTCGCCGCTGCCGCCCGCATCCTTGGTCCACTTGATGGTGGACGCCCAGGCGCCCGCATACAGGCCCGTCGGATTGTTGACGTAATCGACGCCGCCCTGCAGCGCAGGTTTCAAGCGCGTCTGCGAAATGCCGCGATAACGGTAGTCGGACACGCCGGCCACGTTGAAACTGACTTCGTTGTCGGGCTTGGCCTCGTCCGCGTGGGCCAGGCTGCCCGTAAAGGCGGTCGCGACGGCAAGTGCAAGTAGCATTTTGTTCATGGTTTTTTCTTCTTCATGGGTGGTATGGGCCTTTGCCAACATGGCGCAGCTGGCCCGCCGCTGCAAAAATTCGCTGCAAAAATTTTAGGTAAAGCGTCCCCCCGGCGCGCGCGGCGCCTGTTTTCAAACAGGGGAAAGAAAGCTATTTAAAGGGGCAAGAGCAATCGGTAGCCGACGGCCGTTTCCGTCAGCAGGTACTGCGGCTGGGCCGGATCGGCTTCCAGCTTCTGGCGCAGATGCCCCATATAGATGCGCAGGTAATGGCCGTTTTCGCTGTTCGACGGCCCCCACACTTCGCGCAGCAACTGCGGATTGGTGACCACCCTGCCCGCGTTTTTTACCAGCACCGAGAGCAGGCGAAATTCCGTCGGCGTCATGTGCACCAGTTGCTTGTTGCGCGTCACCAGCCGGTCCTTCAAGTCAACGCGCACGTCGCCAAACTGCACCACGCCATCGTCGCTGGCGGCGGGCTGGCGCTGGCGACGCAAGGTGGCGCGCACGCGGGCCAGCAGTTCGCCCACGCCGAACGGCTTGGTCAGATAATCGTCGGCGCCCGCGTCCAGCGCGCGGATCTTGTCCTCTTCGTCGACCCGCGCCGACAGCACGATGATGGGCACGGCCGACCATTTGCGGATGTCGGCGATGAAGTCGATGCCGTCGCCGTCGGGCAGGCCCAGGTCCAGCACGATCAGGTCGGGCCGGCGCGTGCCCGCATCGATCAAGCCCCGCTGCATGGTGGCGGACTCGAAAATCTGCCAGCCCTCGTCTTCCAGCGCGGCGCGCACGAAGCGGCGGATTTGCGGTTCATCCTCGACCAGCAAGGCGGTGGCGGAAGGTTCGTTCATGATGGTTTTCCTGTTTCGTAGTCGTTGGCGTCATCGAGTTCGATCTCTGGCGGCGCAGGCGGCGAGCCCAGCGGCAGGCTGAAGACGATGGCCGCGCCCTGTCCCGGCGCGTGCGGCTGCGCGTGGATGGTGCCGCCGTGGGCTTCGACGATGGCGCGGCAAATGGCCAGCCCCAGTCCGACGCCCGGCTTGTTCGATTCGCGTTCGCCGCGCGTAAATTTTTCAAAGATGGCTTCTTCGCGGCCGGGCGGCAAGCCCGGGCCATCGTCAGACACCCTCACCTGCAGGAACTGGCCGTGCACCCCGGCCGCGACCGTGATGGTGCTGCCGGGCGGCGTGTACTTGGCCGCGTTTTCCAGCAGGTTGCACAGCACGCGCTCGACCAGCACGGCGTCGTAGCGCACCAGCGGCAAGTCCGGCGCCAGCTGCGTCTGCACGGCATGCTGCAGCAATTGCGGGCCGCTGGCGCGCAGCGCGCTGCCCACCACTTCTTCCAGCGCCTGCCATTGCAGGTTCAGGCGCACCTGGCCGCTCTCGATGCGCGCCATGTCCAGCAAGTTCGCCACCAGGGCGCTCATGCGCACGGTTTCGGACTGCAGCGAACGCGCCATGTCCAGCTGCGCGGGCGACAAGGCAGGCCGCGACAGGGCCAGCGATTCGGCCAGGCCCACCAGCGACGTCAAAGGCGTGCGCAAGTCGTGCGACAGCGCCGCCAGCAGCGAATTGCGCAGCCGCTCGGACTCCATCTGCAGCAGCGCGCCCTGGGCCACGTCGATGTAGTGCACGCGTTCGAGCGCGATGGCCGCCAGCGCAGCAAAGGTATCGAGGTGCTGGCGCTGTTCCGGCACCAGCAGCCAGCGCCCGTGCTGGGCAGCTTCCAGCGGCAACAGCGCCAGCACGCCCCGCGTGCGCATCGGCGCAATCAGCGGCAGGTAGAAAATGGGTGAAGCCGGCAAGGTATCGGTGCCCGTCCCCGCCGCCTGCGCATGGTCAAAGGCCCACTGTGCGATGCCGATATCGAGCGGCTCGCCGCCGTTCGGGGCCTGCAAGCTGCCCTCGTCATCGGGCAGCAGCAGGGTAGCGCGTGCGCGGAAAGCCCGTTCGATGGTGCTTTTTGTGATGTCGAAAATCTGTTCCGTCTGCAGCACGCCGGACAATTCCCGCGAAAACTCGTACAGGGCGCGGGCGCGCGCTTCGCGGTGCGAGGCCACGCGGGCCTGGAAGCGCAGGCCGGCCGTCAGGT
Source organism: Janthinobacterium sp. 64 (assembly GCF_002813325.1). Taxonomy (NCBI): domain Bacteria; kingdom Pseudomonadati; phylum Pseudomonadota; class Betaproteobacteria; order Burkholderiales; family Oxalobacteraceae; genus Janthinobacterium; species Janthinobacterium sp. 64. The sequence goes on from NZ_PHUG01000001.1 coordinate 2,933,519, forward strand.
GGCCCGTGATCAGGCCCACGGCCAGCATCACGCCAAAGGTGATCACGTACTGGAAATCGCCCACGGCAAACGAAAAGCGCGGCGGCACGAAGACGAAATCGAAGCTGGCCACACCCACCAGGCTGGCCAGCGCCGCCGGCCCGCGCCCCAGGCGCACGGCCACCAGCACCACCGTCAGCAAGGACAGCATGGCGATATTGGCCAGGTCAAGATAAGGCTGCAAGGGGACCAAGGCGAGGGCCGTGGCCAGGCTGACGCCGGCGGCCAATATGTAACGCCAGTGGCGCGAGGACCGGCGCGGCGCGGGCGCATCGTCATCCGCCGCGCGCCGGGGCGCCGCATCGGCTGGCGGCAAGCCAACCTCGATCAAGTCGATATCGGGCGCCAGGCTGGCCATGCGCGCCGCTGGCGGCGCCTGCCACAGGCGCGCCAGCGCACGGCCATGGCCGCGGCCACGGCCACGGCCCACGATGACTTTCGAGATATTCGCATTGCGCGCATAGTCGACCACGGCGCCGGCGATGTCGGCCGACGGCACAATGGCCGTGCGCGCGCCCAGGTCCTGCGCCAGTTTCAAGGTTTTCAGGATGCGCTCGCGCTGGCCCGCCGGCAGACGCTGCAAACGCGGCGTTTCCACGTACAGCGCATGCCATTCCGCATTCAACTGGCTGGCCAGGCGCGCCGTGCTGCGGATCACATGCTCGCCGCCCGCGTGCGGTCCCACGCAGGCCAGCAGCGCGGCGCCCGTCTTCCACACGGGATTGATCGATTTCTCGACGCGGTAGGCTTGCACGTCGTCCTGCACCCGGTCCGCCGTACGACGCAAGGCCAGTTCGCGCAAGGCGATCAGGTTACCCTTGCGGAAAAAATGCTGCGATGCCCGCTCGGCCTGCAGCGGCTGATACACCTTGCCCTGCTTGAGGCGGCGCAGCAGTTCATCGGCGGGGATATCGACCAGCACCACTTCATCGGCGCGGTCGAACACCGTGTCGGGCAGGGTTTCGGCCACGCGCACGCCCGTTATCCCGCCCACCACGTCATTGAGGCTTTCCAGGTGCTGCACGTTGACGGTCGACAGCACGTCGATGCCGGCCGCCAGCAATTCCTCGACATCCTGCCAACGCTTCGGATGGCGCGAACCGGCCACGTTCGAGTGGGCCAGTTCATCCATCAGTATCAGCGGCGGCGCGCGCCGCAGCGCTTCATCGAGGTCGAACTCGAACAGGGTCTTGCCCCGGTACTCGATGGCTTTCAGGGGCAGCACGGGCAAGCCGTCAAGCTGGGCCGCCGTATCCAGGCGCCCATGCGTCTCCACCACGCCCACCAGCAAGTCCTGGCCATCAGCCAGCAGTTTGCGGGCGGCAGCCAGCATCGCATAGGTCTTGCCGACGCCGGCCGAGGCGCCGAAATAAATGCGCAGCCGGCCGCGCGCGGCTTTCTTTTCCTGCGCCTGCACTTGCGCCAGCAGGGCATCAGGGTCGGGGCGTTGGCTGTCGTTGGGGAGCATGTTGTATTTTAATCTTCTTGCGTAATGCTATCTTGTTATTTTGCCGTGGCGTCAAGCGGCGGCGTAAGCATGTAGGTCGGATTAGCGCTTGCGCGTAATCCGACAACATTGTTGGCCCGGACAGTGGTGATGTCGGCTTACGCTGCGCTAAGCCGACCTACGCCGACCTACGCCGACCTGCGCATCTTCGCCAGCTTACTTTGCCATGGCATCGAGCGCCAGATTCAGTTCCAGCACATTCACGCGCGGTTCGCCGAAAAAGCCGATATACGCAGTTTTCTGCACCTTGGCGATGGCGTTTTCCACCTGAGCCAGCGGCATGGCGCGCACGCGGGCCACGCGCGGCGCCTGGTACAGGGCTGCCGCCAGGCTGATTTCCGGGTCCAGGCCGCTGCTCGATGCCGTCACCAGGTCGACGGGAATGGCGCGCGTATTGCCGGGATCAGCTTCCTTCAGGGCGGCGATGCGCGCCTTGACGGCGTCCACCAGGGCGGGATTGCTCGGTCCCTGGTTCGAGCCGCCAGAACCGGCGCCGTTATTGGCCATCGGCGCGGTGGCCGATGGACGGCCCCAGAAATACTTGGGCGAGGTGAAGGACTGGCCGATCAGCATCGAGCCGACGGGCTTGCCACCACGCTCGACGATGCTGCCGTTGACTTCATCGCTGAAAGCCAGCTGCCCGATGCCGGCCGTGGCAAACGGATAGACCACGCCGCAGATCACGGTCAGCGCGGCAAACAGGACCAGGGCGGGACGTACGATAGTGCTCATGATGGTTCCTTTAGACTAAATTGAGTGCGGACAGCAGCATGTCGATCAGCTTGATGCCGATGAAGGGCAGGACGATGCCGCCCAGGCCGTAGATCAGCAGATTGCGGCGCAACAGGCTGGCCGCGCCGATGGCCCGGTATTGCACGCCTTTGAGCGCCAGCGGAATCAGCACGACGATGATCAGGGCATTGAAGATCACGGCCGACATGATGGCCGACGCGGGGCTGGACAAATGCATGATGTCGAGCGCCTTCAATTGCGGATAGGTGCCCACGAACGCGGCCGGGATGATGGCGAAGTACTTGGCGATGTCGTTCGAAATCGAGAACGTCGTCAGCGAACCGCGCGTCATCAGCATCTGCTTGCCGATTTCAACGATTTCCAGCAGCTTGGTCGGATTCGAATCGAGGTCGACCATATTGCCCGCCTCTTTCGCCGCCTGCGTGCCCGAATTCATGGCCACGGCCACGTCGGCCTGCGCCAGCGCCGGCGCGTCATTGGTGCCGTCGCCCGTCATCGCCACCAGGCGGCCTTCGGACTGGTAGCTGCGGATCAGTTTCAGCTTGTCTTCCGGCGTCGCTTCGGCAAGGAAATCGTCCACGCCCGCTTCGGCGGCAATCGCGGCGGCCGTCAGCTTGTTGTCGCCCGTGATCATGACGGTCTTGATGCCCATGCGGCGCAATTCCGCAAAACGCTCCTTGATGCCGCCCTTGACGATATCCTTCAGTTCCACGACACCCATGACGCGGCCATCGTCGACCACCACCAGCGGCGTGCTGCCACGGCGCGCGATGTCGTCGACGGCGCGCGCCACCTCGGCCGGATATGGCTGGCCCAGCGCTTCCACATACTTTTTCATGGAATCGGCCGCGCCCTTGCGCAGCTGGCGCACCTGCTGCTCGCCCGGAATATCCACGCCGCTCATGCGCGTTTGCGCCGTGAAGGGCACGAAGGTGGCGTGCAGGCTGGCCATCTCGCGTTCGCGGATGTTGAACTTCTGCTTGGCCAGCACGACGATGCTGCGACCTTCCGGCGTTTCATCGGCCAGCGAAGCCAGTTGCGCCGCGTCGGCCAGCTGCTGCTCCGTCACGCCGGGCGCCGGCACAAAGGTCGAGGCCTGGCGGTTGCCCAGGGTGATGGTGCCCGTTTTATCGAGCAGCAGCACGTCCACATCGCCGGCCGCTTCCACGGCGCGCCCCGACGTGGCGATCACATTGGCCTGCATCATGCGGCTCATGCCGGCTACGCCGATGGCGGACAACAAACCGCCGATGGTGGTCGGAATCAGACACACGAGCAGCGCGATCAGCACCGTGATCGTCACCGGCGTGCCAGTGCCGGCCGCCGCCACGGAAAACAGCGAATACGGCAGCAGGGTCACGGTGACGATCAGGAACACGATCGACAGCGCCACGAGCAAAATCGTCAGGGCGATTTCATTCGGCGTCTTCTGGCGCTTGGCGCCTTCGACCATGGCGATCATGCGGTCGATGAACGCTTCGCCCGGGTTGACGGAAACGCGCACCAGCAGCCAGTCCGACAGCACGCGGGTGCCGCCCGTCACAGCCGAAAAATCGCCGCCCGATTCGCGGATCACGGGTGCCGATTCGCCCGTGATGGCGCTTTCGTCGACGGAAGCTACGCCGGCCGTCACTTCACCGTCGGCGGGAATGACGTCACCCGCCTCGACCAGCACCGTCATGCCCTTGCGCAGATCGGTGGCCGGCGTGGGCAGCCAGGAGGTGCCGTACTTCGGCGTTTGCATTTTCTTTGCCATCACCGTCTGCTTGAGGGCGCGCAGCGAGGCCGCCTGGGCCTTGCTGCGGCCTTCGGCCAGCGCTTCGGCGAAGTTCGCGAACAGCACGGTAAACCATAGCCACACGGCGACGGCGAGGATGAAGCCGAACGGCGCTTCACCCTGGCCACCGCTGATCCCGGCCTGGGTCGCCAGCAGGCTCGTGATGATGCTGCCGACGTAGACGACGAACATCACGGGGCTGCGCCACTGCGTGCGGGGGTCGAGTTTTTTGAACGCATCGACGACGGCGGGGCCGATCAGTGCGGAATCGAACAAAGTCAGGCTTGTGCGTGACATGGTAGCCTCTTATTTGATGAAAAGTTGCAGGTGTTCGACGATCGGGCCCAGGGCCAGCGCGGGAACGTAATTCAATACGCCAACCAGCACGACGACGCCGATCAGCAAGCCGATGAACATGGGGCCGTGCGTGGGCATGGTGCCGGCGTTGGCCGACAGGCGCTGCTTAGCCGCCAGCGAACCGGCCACCGCCAGCACGGGCACGATCACGCCGAAGCGGCCGAACCACATGGCGATCGCCAGCATCACGTTGTAGAACGGCGTGTTGGCGGACAGGCCGGCAAACGCGCTGCCGTTGTTGTTGGCCGCCGACGTGAAGGCATACAGGATCTCCGAGAAGCCGTGCGCGCCCGGATTGGCCACGCCGATCTTGCCCGGTTCGACCATCACGGCAATCGCCGTACCCGTCAATACCAGCGCTGGCGTAATCAGGATGGCCAGCGACACCATCTTCATTTCATAGGCCTGGATTTTCTTGCCCAGGTATTCAGGCGTGCGGCCTATCATCAGGCCGGCGATGAAGACGGCCAGGATCGCAAACATCAGCATGCCGTACAGGCCCGTGCCCACGCCGCCGAAGATCACTTCGCCGAATTGCATCAGCAGCAGCGGCACCATGCCGCCCAGCGGCATGTAGGAGTCGTGCATGGAATTGACGGCGCCGCACGATGCCCCCGTCGTCACCGCTGCGAACAGGGTCGAGGAGCTGATGCCGAAGCGCGTTTCCTTGCCTTCCATATTGCCGCCCGATTGCAGGCTGCTGGCCTGTTGGTCCACGCCCAAGGCTTGCAAGGCGGGATTGGCTTGCTGCTCGGCGCTCATCACGCCGACCGTCATGACGACGAAGATCAGGCTCATCGCGGCCAGCACTGCCCAGCCCTGGCGCAGGTCGCCCACCATGCGGCCAAAGGTGAAGCACAGGCCGGCGGGAATGATGAAAATGGCCAGCATCTGCAGAAAGTTCGACAGCACGGTCGGGTTTTCATACGGGTGCGAGGAATTGGCATTGAAGAAGCCGCCGCCATTCGTGCCCAGCAGCTTGATCGATTCCTGCGACGCGACGGGGCCCATGGCGATCGTCTGCGTGGTCGCCACTTGCGCTTCCATCACGGGTTTACCGCCCGTATCGAGCACGGGCTGGCCGTCGGCCGTCAGCTTCGGCGTTTCATACGCCACGTGGTCGAGCAGGGTCACTTCCTTGTAAGCGGAAAAATTCTGGATCATGCCTTCGCCCATGAAGACGACGGACAGGGCCAGGGAGAGCGGCAGCAGGATGTACAGGGTCGAGCGCACCAGGTCGACCCAGAAATTGCCGATCGATTTGCCCGAGCGCGAGGCGAAGCCGCGCACCAGCGCGAAGATCACGGCGATGCCGGTGGCCGCCGAGAAGAAGTTCTGGCATGCCATGCCCAGCATCTGGGTCAAATAGCTCATGGTCTGTTCGCCGCCGTAGCCCTGCCAGTTGGTATTGGCGACGAAGCTGACGGTGGTATTGAACGAGGAATCGGGGCTGACGGCGCCCAGGCCCTGTGGATTCAACGGTAAAAAACCCTGCAGGCGCTGCAAGCCGTAGACGAAGACGGCGCCCACGGTGTTAAACACGATCAGGGCGATGGCATAGCTTTTCCAGCCCATGGCCTTGTCGGCAGGCAGGCCGGACCAGCGGTACAGCAGGTTTTCCAGCTTTTGCAGCCAGCCCAGGCCGCGCACGGGGCCGTCGCCGGCCACCTTGGCCATGTACAGGCCCAGCGGATAGCCGGCGGCCAGCAGCACTGCCAGGAAGGCCACCAGCAGCAATATCGATTGCGTCGTCATCACAGTTCCTCCGCCTTCAGCAGCGCCACCAGCAGGTACACGAGCAGGCCAGCCGAGACCACGGCGCCCAGCACATAAAACGCGTTCATTTGACGCTCCCTAATTTGTCGCAGGCGACGGCAAAGCCGGCCGCCACAACGAAAAAAACGGCAATCAAGCCGAGATACACGAGATCCATTCCCACCCTCATTCAGGTTTGTTTTGATAGTGAGCAGATTAGCCAAAAGGGTCTAAAAAATTCGTAAAGACTGGGGAGGTGCTTGTAAACAAGATGTAAAAACGGCGGCTTTGCCGCATAAAATCCATCACAATTGGCGTAAAACCACGCCTGAGGCGCACTGTTGTTGCCCTGGAGTAGCGCTATTGCTCGCTGGACAAGATAGAATGCGCGAGCGTCCGCACAAGGACGCCTAGCCTGCCGCACTGCCCTCTGCCAGTGACGCTGGACGGAATATACTGTATATTTATACAGTTATCGCCGCCGTTGTCACTGCGCACCGCAGTGCCCCGGCCTGGCGTTCCAACCACTGTCTTTACTTAGCTTGAACACGTATGGCCACTAAAAAACCAGCATCCGACTACAGCGAATCATCCATCCGTGTCCTGAAAGGACTGGAACCCGTCAAGCAGCGCCCGGGGATGTACACCCGCACTGAAAATCCGCTGCACATCATTCAGGAAGTGATCGACAATGCCTCCGACGAGGCGCTGGGCGGTCATTGCACGCATATCGCCGTCACGCAAAATACGGATGGCAGCATCACCGTCGAAGACAATGGCCGCGGCATTCCCGTCGGCATCCACCCTGAAGAAGGCGTGCCGACGGTGGAAATCGTGTTTACACGGCTGCACGCGGGCGGCAAGTTCGACAAGGGTTCGGGCGGCGCCTACGCGTTCTCGGGCGGCTTGCACGGCGTCGGCGTGTCCGTCACCAATGCGCTGTCGACGCGCCTGGAAATCACCGTCTGGCGCAAGGAAAGCGACGGCAACGGCCTGCATCACATGGTGTTTGCGAATGGCGACGTGATCGAGCCCTTGACTTCGCGCCCTGCCCCGCGCGACGGCAAGAAGTCGGGCACGCGCGTCACGGCCTGGCCTGACGCGAAATATTTTGATTCGCCCAACATCTCGCAAACGGAGCTGCAGCGCCTGCTGCGCTCGAAAGCCGTGCTGCTGCCGGGCGTCACCGTCACCCTCACCAACGCGAAAACGGGCGACACGCAAACGTGGCAGTACGCGGAAGGCTTGCGCGGCTACCTGACCGAAACGCTGGCGCAGGTATCGAATGGCGAAACCCTGATTCCCCTGTTCGAAGGCGCGCAGTACGCTGGCCCGGACTCGGAAGGCTTTGCCGAAGGCGAAGGCGCGGCCTGGGTGGTGGCATGGACGGAAGAAGGCGCCATCGTGCGCGAATCGTACGTCAACCTGATTCCCACCTCGAATGGCGGCACGCACGAATCGGGCTTGCGCGACGGCCTGTTCGGCGCCGTGAAAAACTTCGTCGAAATGCACTCGCTGCTGCCCAAAGGCGTCAAATTGCTGCCCGAAGACGTATTCGCGCGCGCCTCGTTCGTGCTGTCGGCGAAAGTGCTGGACCCGCAATTCCAGGGCCAGATCAAGGAACGCCTGAACTCGCGCGACGCCGTGCGCCTCGTCTCGACCTTCACCAAGCCGCCGCTGGAACTGTGGCTGAACCAGCACGTCGATTACGGCAAGAAGCTGGCCGACCTGGTGATCAAGCAGGCGCAGTCGCGCCAGCGTTCGCTGCAAAAAGTGGAAAAGAAAAAATCCTCGGGCGTGGCCGTGTTGCCCGGCAAGCTGACCGACTGCGAATCGTCGGACATCGCGCGCAATGAACTGTTCCTCGTCGAGGGCGACTCGGCGGGCGGTTCGGCCAAGATGGGCCGCGACAAGGAATTCCAGGCGATCCTGCCCCTGCGCGGCAAGGTCTTGAACTCGTGGGAAACGGACCGCGACCGCCTGTTTGCCAATAACGAAATCCACGATATTGCGGTCGCCATCGGCGTCGATCCGCACAGCGTGGGCGACTCGCCCGACCTGTCCGGCCTGCGCTACGGCAAGATCTGCATCCTGTCCGACGCGGACGTGGACGGCTCGCACATCCAGGTACTGCTGCTGACCTTGTTCTTCAAGCACTTCCCCGTCCTGATCAACAAGGGCCACATCTGCATCGCCCGCCCGCCGTTGTACCGCGTGGACGCGCCGGCGCGCGGCAAGAAGCCGATGCAGAAGATCTACGCGCTCGACGACGGCGAACTGGTGGCCATCGAAGACAAGCTGCGCAAGGAAGGCGTGAAACAGGGCGCCTGGTCGATCTCGCGCTTCAAGGGTCTGGGCGAAATGAACGCCGAGCAGCTGTGGGAAACGACGATGAACCCGGACACGCGCCGCCTGCTGCCCGTCACGCTCGGTGAAGTCGACCACATGGCCTCGGCCTCGCGCTTCAATATGTTGATGGGCAAGGGCGAAGCGGCCGGACGCCGCGCCTGGATCGAAGAACACGGCAATGAGGCGGAGGCGGATATCTGATGATCATCGGCATCGACCTTGGAACCACCAACAGCCTGGTCGCCATCTGGCGCGACGGCAAGGCTTCCATCATCCCGAATGCGCTCGGTGAACACCTGACGCCGTCGTGCGTGAGCATCGATGACGACGGCACCGTGCTGGTGGGCCGCGCCGCGCGCGAGCGCCTGCAGACGCACCCGCAGCTGACGGCGGCCGTCTTCAAGCGCTACATGGGCAGCGAAAAGAAGATCACCCTCGGCACGCAGCAGTTCCGCCCGGAAGAGCTGTCGTCGATGGTGCTGCGCGCGCTGAAGGAAGATGCCGAAGCCTTCCTCGGCCACAAGGTCGAGGAAGCCATCATCACCGTGCCCGCGTATTTCAGCGATGCGCAGCGCAAGGCCACGCGCATCGCCGGCCAGCTGGCGGGCTTGCGCGTGGAGCGCCTGCTCAACGAGCCGACGGCCGCCGCGCTGGCCTACGGCATCCGCGACAAGGAACAGGAAAGCAAATTTCTCGTCTTCGACCTGGGCGGCGGCACGTTCGACGTGTCGATCCTCGAACTGTTCGAAGGCGTGATGGAAGTGCGCGCCTCGGCCGGAGACAATTTTCTGGGCGGCGAAGACTTCGTCACCGTGCTGGTCGACGCTTTCATGGAAGGCTGCGGCTTGCGCGACGCCGTCGGCAGCCGCCTGCTCGACCCGCGCCAGCAACAGCTGCTGCGCGATGAAGCCGAGCGCGTCAAGCGTTTGCTGTCGGAGCAGCCGTCCGTGCGCATGGCCACGCGCTACCAGGACAGGGAATACAGCTGGGAGATCGGCGAAGACAAACTGGCGCAGCTGTGCGAGCCCCTGCTGGCCCGCTTGCGCCTGCCCGTGGAACGGGCGCTGCGCGACGCCACCATCCGCGCCGCGGAATTGAATGAAGTGGTGCTGGCCGGCGGCGCCACGCGCATGCCGCTGGTGCGCAAACTCGTCTCGCGCATGTTCGGCCGCTTCCCCGCCATCCACCTGGACCCGGACGAAGCCGTGGCGCTGGGCGCCGCCGTGCAGGCGGGCCTGAAGATGCGCGACGCGGCCCTGGACGAAGTGGTCATGACGGACGTGGCGCCGTATTCGCTGGGCATTTCGATCTCGCGCCAGATCGGCGCGAACCAGTATGAAGGCGGGCATTACCTGCCCATCATCGAGCGCAATTCCGTGGTGCCCGTCTCGCGCACGGAAAACATCACCACCATCCACGACAACCAGAAGGAAATCAACGTGGCGATCTTCCAGGGCGAGTCGCGCCTGGTGGCCGACAATGTTTTCCTTGGCAAGATCAGCTTCCCGATCCCCGCGAAAAAGGCGGGCGAGATCGGCATCGACGTGCGCTTCACCTACGACGTCAGCGGCGTGCTGGAAGCGGAAGTGACGGTGCTGGCCACGCAGGAACGCCACAAGATGATCATCAGCGATAACGCTGGCGTGATGACGCCGGAGCAGATCGAGCAGCGCTTTGCGGAACTGGCCGACCTGAAGATCCACCCGCGCGAACAGATGGAAAACCGCACCCTGGTCACGCGCGCCGACCGCCTGTACGAACAGTCGCTGGGCGACGTGCGCCAGTACCTGGCGGCGCACACGGCCAACTTCCAGGCCGCGCTGGAAACGCAGGACCCGAACACCATCCGCAAGGCACGCCAGGCGCTCGACGAGGTGTTGCGCCAGGTCGAGAGCGAGAGTTTCCTGTAGATGGACGGCGGCATGCACAACGGACAGCGCAGCCTGTGGGCCATCCTCGGCACGGAGCCGACCGGCGACGAGCGCGCCCTCAAGCGCGCGTATGCGAAGCGCCTGAAGGTGACGCGTCCCGAAGACGATCCGGCCGCCTTCCAGGAGCTGCGCGAAGCGTATGAGTACGCGCTGCGCCATGCGCACCTGTTTGCCAAGGAGCTGCCGGAAGCGCAAGCGGCCGAGGCCGAAGCGGCAGCGATGGCAGCGCCGCCCATGGAGCCGGCCGAGCTGTGGGGCGTCGTCGACCAACCCGCGCAGGAAGCGCAGGAGCCGCCTGCGGAACTGTGGGGCGTCATAGCCCAGGAGCCCGCAGCACCGCCGGAACTATGGGGCGTGGTCGCCATCGATCCCGTCCAGGAAGGCGCCAGCCTGTGGCAGGCATTCCTGGAACAGTCGCGGCGCCGCGACGCGGCCGCCCTGCTGGCCGGCTTCCTCGAACGCGAAGAATTGCTCAACCTCGACGTGCGCGAGGAATTCGAGCTGTGCGCGCTGCGCTACTGCGCCAGCGCCGGCTATGACCTGTCGCTGCGCCATGCCTTGTTCGAGCAGCTGGGCTGGGACCGCGACTTTTCCTACCTGGCGCGCAGCCATGGGGACCTGGTGCGCAGCGCCGTGCAGCGCTACCGGGCCGACCGCTCGTTCGCGCATTTCAGCGACAACCGCGACAGCTACCCGGGCCTCGATTGCATCATGTCGCAGCAGCCGCCATCGGCCTATGCGCGCCAGATGCTGGACAAAAAATTCAACCTGCAGCTGCGCGAGCTGCTGCAGACGATACGCTGGCAGCATGGCGAAATGCTGGCCTATAAACTCGATACGGATCTGTTCGAGCAATGGGAACAGGCGGTTTTTTCGCGCCGCTATTTCAAGCAAACGGCCTTCGCATCGGCGGGCCTGGGCTTCGTGCTGCACATCATCCTCTCCAGCCTGTTCAAGGTCGCCGACATCAGCCTCGGTGACATGGGCGCGTATGCCAGCCTGCTGGGTTGCCAGGCGCTGGCCTTTGCCGTGCTGGCCATGCACGCGCTGCGCTGGCCCGCGCCCCTGTTCGCGCGGCTGCACGCGCTGCAGGAAGGGCTGCAGGAGCGCCTGCCCGTGCTGCGGCAGCGTCACGGACTGCTGCAGCTGGCCTGGATCGTGCCCTTTGTGCTGCTGGCGCTATTGCTGTTCCTGCCCGAGCGCAGCGATACGCTGCGCATCGCCACCTCGGTGGGCTTGTGCGCCTCGGCGCTGCTGGCATATGCCATGAACCGCCAACTGCTCAACGGCATGCTGCTTGCCGCCGCGCTGGGCCTGGCGCTGGTCGCCGCCTTGTTCATGAACGGCATAGGCTCTGCGGCACTCGTCATCGCCAATGGCATGCCCATGATGTTTTGCCTGTTACTGCTTGCCTTGCGCAGCGCCGCTGGCCTGTATGAGGAATGCGGCTTGCCCGTGGCGCGTTTGCCGCGCCTGCGCGTGGCATGGCTGATCGGCTGCGCCGGCCTGCTGCTGCCCCTGTATCTGCAACTGCTGCCAGCCGTGCCGCTCGGTGCCGCGCTGTATGCCTGGTCATGCGCAGGTCTGCTGATTTCGCCCAGCGATTTGCGCTGGAGGACGGTCTGGCCGCTGGTGCTGGTGCCCTCCCTTGGCAGCTTTTTGCTGGCCGGCCAGGCCGCGTCCGTGCGCTCCATGTCGATGATGCATAACGGCGTCGAGCTGGCCCTGATCGTGCTGTACTTCACCCTGCGCTGCATCTATCTGCGCTACGGCGCCGCCTTATCCCGACCCGGGCTGTCATAATCAGCCCCACGAATTCAACCGCAACCACTTAACACCGAAACAAGCGCCATGTCCACACAAACCAATTTATTTGACGATGCCCAGCCTGAGCCGACCGAGCCGGATGAACCGGTATTCGACGGCGAAGCGCTGACTCTGTCCACCTTTGCCGAGCGCGCCTATCTCGATTACGCCATCTCCGTCGTCAAGGGCCGCGCCCTGCCCGACGTGTGCGACGGCCAGAAGCCGGTGCAGCGCCGCATCCTGTATGCGATGAATGAGCTGGGCCTCAATTCCACGGCGAAGCCCCGCAAATCGGCGGCCGTGGTCGGCGACGTGCTCGGTAAGTTGCATCCGCACGGCGACCAGTCCGTGTACGACGCGCTGGTGCGCATGGCGCAGGATTTTTCCTTGCGCTACCCGCTGATCGATGGCCAGGGCAACTTCGGCTCGCGCGATGGCGACGGCGCCGCGGCCATGCGTTACACGGAAGCGCGTCTGACGCCGATCGCCAAGCTGCTGATGGATGAAATCGGCATGGGCACGGTGGATTTCCAGCCCAACTACGACGGTTCGACGGAAGAGCCGAAGCTGCTGCCGGCGCGCCTGCCGATGGTGCTGCTGAACGGCGCCTCCGGCATCGCCGTGGGCCTGGCAACAGAGATCCCGTCGCACAATCTGGCCGAAGTGGCAAAAGCGGCCGTCGCCATGATCCGCGATCCGAAGATGACGCACGCCGAGCTGATGGCCATCATTCCCGGCCCCGACTTCCCCGGCGGCGGCCAGATCATCACGCCGCCATCGCAGATCGCCGACATGTACGCGAGCGGGCGTGGCAGCATGAAGGTGCGCGCGCGCTGGAAAATCGAAGAGCTGGCGCGCGGCCAGTGGCAAGCCGTCGTGACGGAACTGCCGCCGGGCACCTCGTCGCAAAAGGTGCTGGAAGAAATCGAGGAGCTGACGAATCCGAAGATCAAGCTGGGCAAGAAGGCGCTGTCGCCGGACCAGGTGGCCCTGAAGGCGCTGATCCTCAATTCGCTCGACACCATCCGCGACGAATCGGGCCGTGCCGCGCCCGTGCGCCTCGTGTTCGAACCGAAGTCGAAGAACCAGGACCAGACGGAATTCATGCTGATGCTGCTGGCGCACACGTCGCTGGAATCGTCGACCTCGATCAATCTGGTGATGATCGGCGGCGACGGCCGCCCGCGCCAGAAAGGCCTGGGCGACATCCTGCGCGAGTGGATCGATTTCCGCTTCGAGACCGTCACGCGCCGCACCGGCTACAAACTGGGCAAGGTCAAGGACCGCATCCATATTCTGGAAGGACGCGAAGCGATCCTGCTCAATATCGACAAGGTGATCCAGATCATCCGCAATTCGGATGAACCGAAGGCAGCCCTGATCGACGCGTTCAAGCTGTCCGAGCGCCAGGCCGACGATATCCTGGAAATCCGCTTGCGCCAGCTGGCGCGCCTGGAAACGATCAAGATCCAGCAGGAACTGGCTGAACTGCGCAAGGAAGAAAAGTCGCTGCAGGACCTGCTCGACAATCCGGGTTCGATGAAGCGCGCCATCATCCGCGAAATCGAAGCGGACGCCAAGCAGTTCGGCGACGCGCGCCGCACCCTGATCGAGGAAGCGCAAAAAGCCGTGGCCGAACAGAAGGTGGTCGATGAACCGGTCACCGTCATCATTTCGGAAAAAGGCTGGGTGCGCGCGCGTACCGGCATCGGCCACGATGCGGCGCAGTTCACCTTCAAGGCGGGCGACAGCCTGCATGGCGCGTTCGAGTGCCGCACGGTCGACACCCTGCTGGGCTTTGGCAACAACGGCAAGATTTACTCGGTTCCCGTCTCCGCGCTGCCCAACGCGCGCGGCGACGGCGTGCCGATCACGACCTTGTGCGACCTGAGCGGCGGCACGCCAGGCAACGCCGTGCGCATCCTGCACTACTTTGCGGGCAATGGCGCGACCAATTTGCTGCTGGCGTCGAGCGCCGGCTACGGCTTCATCGCCAAGGCGGGCGACATGAGCAGCCGCCTGAAAGGCGGCAAGGCCTTCATCACACTGGACGACGGCGACGTGCCGCTCGAACCGAAAGTCATCCCCGAGGCGGCCAGTGCCCTGGCCTGCCTGACGGAAGGCGCGCGCCTGCTGGTGTTCGGCCTCGATGAAATGAAAACCCTGTCCAAGGGCGGCACCGGCGTCAAGCTGATCGACCTCGATGCGAAAGACAAGCTGCTGGCCGTGCAGCCGATCACGCAGCGCGGCGTGGTGGTCTCGGGCATCGGCCGGGCCTCGAAACCGCAGGATGCGTCGCTGGGCGCCACGGCCCTGGCCGAGCATTTCGGCAAGCGCGCGAAGAAGGGCAAGGCGCTGGCGGCCAAGCTGAAACCGGTGTCGATGGCGGCCATCGGCTAAGCACCATCGATTCATACGAAAAGACAGGTTCGCCTGTCTTTTTTTTCGCCCATCGAATCTAGCGGCGGCAGAGAAAAATAATTTTACAAATACGTCCCCCGTTCCCGTTACTCCTGCAGGCACGCCACCGGCATGCCGCCAACTGACAGGAGAGCAAGGATGACAAACACCGTTTCAGGCAGGGCGCCATGCAGCGATTGACCCCGGCGGAGCGGCTGGTGGCGGCCATGGCGGCCGAAGGCTTGGCGTATAAAAGCATCGCCAGGGAACTGGGCAAGTCGCCGGCCACCGTGCGCAACCAGTTGCATGCGATTTACCAGAAACTGGGCGTGGGCAACCGCACGGCGCTCGCCTACAAGCTGCGCGACCAGCCTTAGCGCCGCGCCAGGCGCAGCACGTCGGGTGTCGCTTCGACGATGTCGATCACGTCCTGCGCGCCTGCGCCATCACCGAGCGCATAGCGGCCCATGCCCAAGGGTACGAGCCGGGTCACGGGGCCGGCGCGGGGACGGTCGTCGGGGCCGGGCGCCATCGACGTCAAGGTTGCCGCCCCTTGCGCCATGACGCCGGCCGGCGCGCCGAATTCCAGCACCTTGCGCCCCTTGCGGCTGGGAGGAAAGGCAAACGTAGCCGTGGGCCGGTACACCTCGATACCGTCCGCATCTTCCTCGAACGAGTGCGTCCAGCTGCCGCTGGGCAGTGCCGTTGTCATGCCGTGCATGGCGATCCCTCCCTCAGAAACACGATACCACGCCGCCCAGGCTTTCATAAGCGCTCACGGACGGCGACCAGGCCGTGCCGTTCCACGCCTTGTGGAACAGGGCGCCGTTCGTGCCCGTGACAAAGACATCGAGGCGGTTGGTTGCCCAGGCCGTGGCGCGCGGCCGCGAGGTGCACACGCCGCCCAGGTTTTCAAAGCCCGCCAGGGAAGGCGACCAGGCGGATCCATTCCAGGCCTTGTGATACAGGGCGCTGTCCGTGCCGATGACGAACAGGTCGAGCCGGTTCGGTCCCCACGACACGGCTTCCACCTCGCCCACGCAGATGCCGCCCAGGCGTTCGAAACCATCGTTGGAAGGCCCCCATTTCGCGCCATCCCACCACTTGTGGTACAGGGCGCCATCGGTACCCGTGACGAAAACGTCGAGGCGGTTCGGCCCCCATGCCACGGCATTCGGCGACGAGGTGCAGATGCCGCCCAGCCGTTCATATCCCGTCTGCGACGGTCCCCAGGCCGTGCCGTTCCACCACTTGTGGTACAGGGCCCGGTCCGTGCCGACGACGAACACGTCGAGGCGGTTCGGTCCCCACGCCACCGCTTCCGGCTGGCCCAGGCACAGACCGCCCATGGCTTCATAGCCCGTCAAGGATGGCCCCCAGGCGGACCCGTTCCACCACTTGTGATACAGGCCGCGGTCCGTGCCGACGACAAACACATCGAGACGGTTCGGTCCCCAGGCCACGGCGCGCGGGTCGCCCACGCACAAGCCGCCCATCGCTTCATAGCCCGTCAGCGACGGTCCCCACGCCGTGCCGTTCCACCATTTGTGGAACAAGCCGCTGTCGGTGCCCGTGACGAATACGTCGAGCCGGTTCGGCGCCCACGAGACCACTTGCGGCGCGCTGGTACAGATGCCGCCCTGCCCCTCGTAGCCGGTGACGGACGGCGCCCAGGCCGTGCCATTCCAGGCCTTGTGATACAGCGCGCGGTCCGTGCCAACGACGAAGACATCGAGGCGGTTCGCGCCCCAGGCCACGACGGGAGAGGAGCTCTGGCGCGGCGTGGCGCCCGTGCCGCCCGTCCCGCTGCCGATGCTGGCGCGCGGACCATCGAGGCAAGCCTGCATGCGCGCCACCTGGCCCGCCGTAAACATGAACATGGCGGGATCGTCGACGTAATCCATGTAGTTCATGAACATGTCGCCATTCGGTCCGTTATTGCACGACACCTGGGGAAACGAGGGCTGGCCCGTGTTCGGCCCGCCCTGGTTCGGCGTATCGGCGACATTGTCCGTGCCCGAGCAACCGGTGCCGTCGTCGCCCCAGATATGGTTCAGATTCAGCCAGTGGCCAATTTCATGCGTGGCCGTGCGTCCCAGGTGGAACGGTGGCGCCGCCGTGCCCGTCGTGCCGAAGGCCGATTGCAGGATCACCACGCCGTCGGTGGCGGCCGGGCCGCCGGGGAACTGCGCGTAGCCGAGCAAGCCGCCACCGAGCTGGCACACCCAGATATTGAGGTAGGTATCGGCCGGCCAGGCATCCATGCCGCCCGTCGCCTGCGACTTGACGGCATCGTCCGCGCCAAACGAGGCCACCGCCGTCTGGCGCCGCTCGATGCCGCTGGTGGCCGCACCGTTCGGATCGGTGGTGGCCAGCGCGAACTCCACGCGCGCATCGGACGTCAGCGGCAGGAATGGTGCCGGCGTGCTGTTCACATCCGGGTTGACGCGCCGGAAATCGCGGTTCAGCACGTCGATCTGACTGGCGATCTGCGCATCCGAAATATTCTGCGCGGCCGTATTCCACACCACGTGCACCACCACCGGTATCTGCGTCACGCCGGCACGGCCCGCAATGCTGGCGTCGCCCTCGTAGAGTCCGGCCAGGTTTTCGATATCGGCGCGCACGTTCGCATACGACGGGTCTTCGGTCAGCAGGCGGCGATGGACGTCCATCGTGGCGCAGGTGCGCACTTGCGGCGTGCCGCCGCCCTGCCCCCCATCACCGCCATTGCCACCGCTATCGCCACCATCGCCGCCCATGCCGCCACCGCCAACCTGCATGCAACTGGCGCCCGCCATGCCCTGCGGCGCCTGCTGCATGCCGCCGCCCGGCATGTCGCCAGCATCCGCAGCGGCAGCACCCTGGGTGAGCGCCGCCTGGCCCGCATATGACACGCCCAGACGCTGCCCCGGCATGGCGTCGCCGCCCGCCGCATCAGCGCCGGCCTGCATATCGCCTTCGACCGGCATCGCCTGCATGGCGGACATGGCTGGTGCGCCTTGCGCCGAACCGGTGGCCGGCGTTTTTTTCGTTTTAGCGGTGCTCATGATGTCTCCCTTCGTCTGTTTGCCAGTTCACTATGGCACGGCGAAAAGAGGAGCATTTGCGCCAGATCAAGACTGGCAAGCGGTGCCAGGGAAAAGTGGCGGACGAAAAAAAAGACAGCCGAAGCTGTCTTTGGGGCTTGCAGGCCGAGGCCCGCAAACGGGGAATTACTTGGCGGCGGCGGCCTTGACTTCAGCGTCGGCCTTGGCCTTGGCTTCTTCCGTCTTGGTGGCGGCGATGGCTTTATCGGCGTTCGCTTCCACTTTTTCCTTGGCGACCTTGGCGTTGGCTTTCACGGCCGTCTTGGTGGCTTTCGCATCGGCCTTGGCATCGGTTTTATCGGCCTTGGCTTCCGCTTTCAGCTTGTCTTCCGCATCGGCGTTGACGACTTTGTCATGGGCCTTGGCCTTGGTTTTGTTGGCCTTGTGATGGGCGTCGGCTTTCTTTTCGTCGGCCTTCATTTCAGCCTTGGCGACGTTGGCGTCAGCCTTGGCATCGACTTTGGCTTCCGAAGCGGCAGCCTTGTTGACGTCTTTTTGCGCGGAAGCCTGGGCTTTCACGACAGCTTCGGTAGCCGGCGCGGTTTGAGCGAAGGCGGCGGTAGCAAACAGGGTGGCGATCAGGGCGGCGAGTAATTTGTTCATGATGAGACCTTTCAATATGGTTTAATTTTATTCTTACTAAAGGCGGGCAAAATGTTCCAAATTTGCCAGGCATCGGGCTGTGGTTGTCAGCAGCTCGATGGCATGACTTCATAGTAAAGATAAGGGGCAAACCACACAGTGCGTTAGCGCACTCAACGGGAAATATGTGCAATTCGGCAAATTTCCCATCGAGTGCGATTGTATGCGTCAGATCCTCATGCGCTCACGGCCAGCGCCGCATGGCGGGCAGCCACCCACTCCTCGTTGGCCGGCTCCACGCCCACCACGATGCGGCTGGCATCGGTGGAAATACGGCTGGCGTTGCGCGCATTGGCCTGCGCATCGAGCACGGGGCCGATGAAACCCAGTTCGGCGCAGATGCGCTGGCGCAGTTCGGCGCTGTGCTCGCCGATACCGGCCGTAAACACCAGCATATCCAGCCCACCCAGCACGGCCGTCAGGGCGCCGATCTCACGCACGATGCGGCGGATATACAGGGCCAGCGCGGCGCGTATGCGCTCGCCCGTGGCATCCTGCCGGTCCTGCTGCGCCAGCAGCACCGGCGGATCGGCCGACACGCCCGACACGCCCAGCAAGCCCGATTCGTGGTACAGCACATGCGCCACTTTTTCCAGCGACAGTTTTTCGATTTCCATCAGGTAGATCACGGCGCCCGGATCGAGCGAACCGCAGCGCGTGCCCATCATCAGGCCATCGAGCGCGGAAAAGCCCATGGTGGTGGCCACGCTGTGCAGGTTCTCCATGGCGCACAGGCTGGCGCCGCTGCCCAGGTGAGCGACGATGACCTTGCCGCGCGCGACGGCGCCAAAACGCTGCTCCAGCACCAGCGACTGGTATTCGTACGACAGGCCGTGGAAGCCGTAGCGGCGCAAGCCCCGTTCCCATGCATCGTACGGCAGGGCCAGCATCTGCTCGACCTGCGGCACCGTGTGGTGGAAGGCCGTGTCGAAGCACGCCACCTGGGCGATGTCGGGCCGCGATTCGAGCAGCACCTCGATCGCCTCCAGCGCGAATGGCTGGTGCAGGGGCGCCAGCGGCACATAACTTTTCAGGTCTGCCAGCACTTTGAAATCGATGCGCACGGGGGCGAAATACTTGCTGCCGCCATGCACCACGCGATGCGCCACGGCGCGCAGCGGGCGCCCGGCCAGCTGCGCCACGACTTGCGCGCGGATGTATTCGAGGGCCGCGTGATGGGGCTGCTCCGCATCGAGCTGCAAGGCGATTGCCGGCAGCCCGCCGGCGCGGTAGGTGGCGTTTTCACGGCCGATGCCTTCGACCTTGCCGCTCCATTGCGCCTGCTGCGGCAGCACGCCGCCCGCTTGCTCGAACAGGGCGAACTTGATGCTCGACGAGCCGCAATTGAGCACCAGGATCAGGGCGCCGTCGGCATGTTGGACTGACGCGTTCATGGTGGCGTGCTCCGGTAATGGTTGGCCAGCATCACGGCGATGGCGCACGAGGCGATGCGGCTGGCGCGCGAATCGGCGCGGCTGGTGAGGATGACGGGGATTTTCGCGCCCAGCACGATGCCGGCGCTGTCCGCGTCGCCCATGTATTCGAGCTGCTTGGCCAGCATGTTGCCGCTTTCCAGGTCGGGCACGAGCAAAATGTCGGCGCGGCCCGCCACCTCGGAGACGATGCCCTTGACGGTGGCGGCGGCGATCGACACGGCGTTGTCGAAGGCCAGCGGGCCGTCGAGGATCGCGCCCGTGATTTGCCCACGGTCGGCCATCTTGCACAGGGCGGCCGCGTCCAGCGTGGCCGGCATGTCCGCGTTCACCGTTTCCACGGCGGCCAGGATGGCCACGCGCGGGCAGGCCACGCCGATCACGTGCGCCAGGTCAATGGCGTTGCGCACGATGTCGGCCTTCATGGCCAGGTTCGGCGCGATATTGATGGCCGCATCCGTGATGATGAAAGGACGCGGATAGGCGGGCGTCTGCATCAGGAAGCAGTGGCTGATGCGGCGCTTGGTGCGCAGGCCGGCGCTGGCGGCCAGCACGGCCGACATCAGTTCGTCCGTGTGCAGGCTGCCCTTCATCAGCGCCTCGACTTCGCCCTTGCCCGCCAGTTCGGCGCCGCGCGCGGCCGCCGCATGGCTATGCTCGACATCCTCGATGGCGATGCCTTCCAGGCTCAGGCCAGCCTCCAACGCCACCGCTTCCAGGCGCGCGCGCGGCGCCACCAGCACGGGCGTGATCAGGCCGGCCGCATAGGCGTCCAGCGCGCCCGCCAGGCTCAGTTCATCGCACGGGTGGATCACGGCCACCCGGATCGGTCCCAAGGTGCGCGCCTGCTCCAGCAGGCGCCGCGTGCCGTCGCCGTTATGCAGGCGTACTTCGGGCAAGGTGGCGCGCTTGCGTTCGATCTGTTCGGCGGGCGCGATCACCTGCGCTTCGCCGTCGAGCACCACGGCGCCATGCTGGTTGACGCAGCGGCAGGCCAGGGTCACGTGGCGGTTGCGCGGCTCGCGCGCGGTGACGGTGACGCTGATGACCAGCGTATCGCCCACGCGCACGGGCTGCAGGAAACGCAGGGTCTGGCCCGTGTAGACGGTGCCGGCGCCGGGCAGGCGCGTGCCCAGCACGGCGGAAATGAGGGCCGCGCCCCACATGCCGTGGGCAATCACGCCCTCGTAACGGGTGGCGGCGGCAAATTCCGTATCGAGGTGCTGCGGGTTGTCATCGCCCGACATCACTGCGAACAGGGCGATGTCGTCCATGCTCAGGGTGCGCGTGATGCTGGCAGTGTCGCCGATGGCGATCTGGTCGAAGGTGCGGTTGCGCACGATATGCAAATCATCGTTTTGGGTGGTAGTCATCATGGTCTTCTAGGCAGATGTTGTGTTTTTGGCGGGTTTGGCCTGGATAGCAGGCTGGGACGCAGTTTGAGATGCATGCGCGGCCGGCGGCAGCGCCTTCGTTTGATCCTTGATCGCACGCTCGAATACCTCCAGCATCTGCTGCAGGCTCGCTTCCTCGTCCGGCGTCGGCGCTTCGGGCACTTGCAGCACTTGCTGCAGCCATTCGCCCAGCGCGCCGATGGCATCCGGTTCGGCACGCGACAGCAATTCCGGCAGGGCGGCGATGGCGGCATCGAAATCATGCAGCATCAAACGCGCCTGCTGGCGCACGATGCCGCGGAATTCCTCCATGTTGACATCCTGCCGGTATTGCGGCTTGATCAGTTTGAGCGCCAGGTTGACCCTGCGCTCGTCGGCGATCATGCGGAAGCGGTAGATGTAGAACAGCGCGCGCACGGCCGCTTCCACCAGGCCCCCATGCTGCATGTCCTCGTCCATCTTGCGCGTTTCGCAGCGCACGTATTCGCCATGCTCGGGCGAGATACCGGGATGCGGGCGCGGCGGCGAGGTGTCGCCGATGGCTTGCCCCGTCAGCGCCTGCACCAGGGGTGAACCGTACACCAGGTCGAAGGTCGTTTCCTGCACCGTATCGCGCCAGTCGCGCCAACCGTTCAAGCCGGCCGTGATGGCGTCGGAGAAGGCTTCCTGCATGGCCAGCAGCGGGTTGTCCGGTGCCACAGGCTGGCGCTGGGCGCGCACTTTTTCCGCCTCCTTGGCCACCAGCTTGGCCAGCGGATTGTGGTCCGTCCAGCGCTCGTACGAGACGCGCAGCGGATGCGTGAGCTGCAGGAAGCGCGCCGACTGCGGCGTGACCATGGCGCGCACCCACGGCTGCGCAAACGTGCGGTACAAAGCCAGGTTCACTTCGGACACGCGCGCGGCGGCGGCGAACTTGCGGTCGTTTTCCACGCTCGGCTGCACGATGGCGCGCACGTCGTCGATGCCGCGGTGCTCGACCTGCAGCACGTAGTCGCCGCTGGCCAGGTCCGCGTTCGGCGTATCGGGCGTCTTGTCGACGATCCGCGCTTCGTAAATGCCGGCCGGCAGCAGGTTGATCAGGTCGATATTGCTGGCGAATTTCTGGTGTTCCTTGTGTCCCACCTTGGACGAGACGAAAATGCCCAGGTGGCCGATGCTGTCATGGACGGCGTAGACGATGGTCTGGTCGTGCAGCAGCACATCGTTGTCGTCGCGGTACAGGTCCGTGATCCAGCCCAGCGCCTGCGGCGGCGGCGTGATGTTGTCGCCGTTCGAGCAGAATACGACGATGGGCGAGCGGATATTGCGCAAGTCCAGGCGCACGCCATCGGAGGTGATCAGCTCGGCCGTGGCCAGGCGGTTGCCGATGAACAGATTGTCGACGATGTACTGCATTTCGACGTCGTTGAGGAACACGTGACCGCCCCAGTACTTTTCAAATTCAAGATAGCGCGGCGCTTCCGTATCGATGTTCGCGTACAGGTTGTACTGCTTGCCCCACAGGGTGTTGGCCGGGTTCAGCTTCTCGAAATTCTGCACCAGGCTGGCGCCGTCGAAACGGCCCTTGCCCAGGTCGCCCGCCAGGGCCGTGGCCCAGCTGCCGCCCATCAGGCCACCCGCGTAGCGCATCGGATTGCGGCCGTGCCAGCCGGCCCAGTACGACACGGGCGCGCCGGCCACGATGATGGGGCCGAACAAGTCCGGGCGCATGGCCGCCGTCATGAGGATCTGCCAGCCCGCCTGGCAATTGCCGATGACGACGGGTTTACCTTCGCTGAGCGGATGCAGGGCGATGACTTTTTCCAGGAAGGCCGCCTCGGCGTGCATCACGTCTTCCACCGTCTGTCCCGGCACGGGATCGGGCAGGAAGCCGATGAAGTAGCACGGGTGGCCGGCGCGCAGGGCCACGCCGATTTCGCTCTCGGCTTTGAAGCCGCCGATGCCGGGACCGTGTCCCGCGCGCGGATCGACGACGACGAAGGGCCGCTTCGATGGATCAGGTTCGGGCGCATCGGGCGTCAATATGCACGCCAGGCCGTAGTTGACGGGACGCGCCAGCTCCAGGCCGGACATCACCAGTTCGGCGGGGAAGTCCAGCACGTTCGGCACTTCCTCGGCCAGATGCTCCTGGTACTGGTTGCCGCGCCGGCGCATCACGTCCGCGTACAGCACGATGCGCTGCCACGAGTCGCGCGCATAGTCGCCCAGCACGCCCAGCGGCGGCAAGCCGCCGGTGGAGAAAAATGGAGCAGTTTCGATCTTCATGGCTATCCTTTTCATGCAAACAAACGCCGGAACATTCCGGCGCGGGGGGCTACGCCATCTGGCTGATGGTCTTGCGAAAGCGCGCCAGCGCGAAGCTAAACAGGGCCGTGCCGATGGCCAGCAGGGCCAGGAACGGTTTCCACACCACGTCGATGCCGGCGCCCCGGTACAGGATCGCCTGGCTCAATTCGACGAAATGCGTGGTCGGAGCGATCAGCATGATGTTCTGCACCAGTTCGGGCATGCTTTCGCGCGGCGTGCTGCCGCCCGAGAGCATCTGCAGCGGCAGCAGCACGAGGATCAGCAGCATGCCGAACTGCGGCATGCTGCGCGCCACGGTGGCCAGGAAAATGCCCATCGAGGTAGTGGCAAATAAGTGCAGGGCCGCGCCGCACAGGAACAGCGCGATCGAGCCTTCGATGGGCACGTGCAGCATGCCGCGCACCACCAGGTTCAGCGACAGGGCGGCGGCCAGCAGCACCACCAGGCCCATCGACCATACCTTGCCCAGCATGATTTCGGCCGGCGTCACGGGCATCACCAGCAAGTGCTCGATGGTGCCGTGTTCGCGCTCGCGTATCAGCGCTGCCCCCGTCAAAATGATCGACAGCATCGTCACCTGGTTGATGAGTTCCATCAGCGAGCCAAACCACGCCTGGCTCAGCGAAGGATTGAAGCGCGCGCGCATCACCAGCTCCACCGGCGAGACCGTCGTGCCGCGATAGCGTTTGGCGAATTCGGCTATTTCGCCGGCGACGATCTGCTGGATGTAGCCGCTGCCGCTGAAGGCCTGGCTCATGCGCGTGGCGTCCACGTTCAGCTGCAATTCCGCCTGGCGTGCGCCCAGCACGTCGGCCTGCAGCTTGGGCGGGATCGTCAGCACGAAGGTGTACAGGCCTGCGTCCAAGCCCGCATCGACCTGGCTCTGGTTGATCATGGCCGGCGGCGTGAACTGCGGCGGAAAGAAGGCCGAGGCGATGCGCCCGGACAGCGGCGAGCCATCCTCGTCGACGATGGCGATCGACGCCATGTGCAGGGTTTCCGGCTTGGCCGTGGCGGCCACGTAGATCGCCAAAGTAAACGTGTAGAGGATCAGGATCAGCATCATCGGATCGCGGATCAGGCTCCAGATTTCCTTCACGCCCAGGCGGTAGATATTTTCAAGGTGCCGCATATCAGCTCTCCTGTTTCTTCAGCAGCGCCACCGTCACGCCGAGGATCACGGGGATGGCGATGATCAATGGCCAGAACGAGGCGTGCAGGTCGCCGAATCCCAGCGCCTTGTTGAACACGCCGCGGCTGATATTGAGCATGTGCGTGGCCGGGTACATCAGGCCGATGGCCTTGCCCACGCCTTCCATCGAGGAGACGGGATTGAGCAGGCCGGAAAACTGGATGGCCGGAATCATGGTGCCGATCATGGTCACGAACAGGGCCGCGATCTGGCTGCGTGTAAACGTCGAGGCGAACAGGCCGATGCCGGTGGCGCAGATATTGAAGATGAACGTGGCGCCGATCAGGGTCAGCAAGCTGCCCTTGATCGGCACGCCAAAGGCGGTGACCGCCAGCAGCGCCATGAGAGCGAAGTTGAACATCGCCAGCATGACGTACGGCACCTGCTTGCCAAGCAAGAATTCCAGGCGCGTGACGGGCGTCACGTACAAGTTGATGATGGAACCGAGTTCCTTTTCACGCACCACCGACAGCGCCGCCAGCATGGCCGGCAGCATCAGCAGCAGCAGGGGAATCACGGCCGGCACCATGGCCGGCAGGCTTTTCACGTCGGGGTTGTAGCGGTAGCGGGTCTGGATGGCGACGGGGTTGCTCATCGTGATGCCATAACGGTGCAAGGCCTGGTCGGCAAGCCACAGCTGATGCATGCCCTGCACGTAGCCCTGCACGGTTTCGGCGCGCATCGGCATGGCGCCGTCGATCCAGGCGCCCACCTGTGCCGGCGCGCCGCGCTGCACGTCGCGCGCAAAGCCGGGCGGAATCTCGATGGCCAGCGACAGTTCGCCGCTGCGCATGCGCTTGTCGATATCGGCATAGTCGCGCAGCGGCGCTCGCTCGACGAAGTAGCGCGAACCGGCCAGGTTGTTCGTGTAATTCTGGCTCAACGTCGTCTGGTCGTGATCGAGCACCGCATAACTGAGGTCTTCCACATCGAGGCTGATGCCGAAGCCGATGACGAACAGCAGCAGCACGGAGCCGCCCAGCGCCAGGGTCAGGCGCACGGGATCGCGGCGCAATTCCAGCGTTTCGCGCCACATGTAGCTGAGCATGCGCCCAAGACTGAAACGGCTGCGCTGCTGCTTCTGCTGCGGCGCCTGCACTGCCGCCTTTTGGCCCGGCGCCTCGCTTTCCTGCGCTTCGGCTGCTGCCGTGCCGCCGCCCGCCTCTTCCAGGTAGGCGATGAAGGCCGCTTCCAGCGAGGGCGCGCCCTTCTTGCGTACCAGTTCGGCCGGCGCATCGCTGACCAGCACTTTACCCGCATGCATCAGCGAGATGCGGTCGCAGCGCTCGGCCTCGTTCATGAAGTGGGTGGAGATGAAGATGGTGACGCGGTCACGCCGCGCCAGCTCGATCATGAGGCGCCAGAAATTGTCGCGCGCGATCGGGTCGACGCCGGACGTGGGCTCGTCGAGGATCAGCATTTCCGGCTTGTGCACCATGGCCACGGCCAAGGACAGCCGCTGGCGTATGCCCAGCGGCAGGCTGTCAGGCAAATCGTCCATCACCGCGCGCAAGTCGAAGCGCTGCGCCATCTCGTCGATGCGGGCAGCGATTTGCGCTTCCGGCACGTGGAACAGGCGCGCGTGCAGCACCAGGTTCTGGCGCACCGTCAGTTCGCTATACAGCGAGAATGCCTGCGACATGTAGCCGACCCTGCGGCGCGTGTCGATATCGCTGGAATCGACTTCCTTGCCGAACAGCCAGGCCTTGCCTTCCGTTGCCGGCAGCAGGCCCGTGAGCATCTTCATCGTGGTCGACTTGCCGCAGCCGTTCGAACCGAGAAAGCCGAAGATCTCGCCACGGCCGATGCGGAAATTCACATGGTCGACGGCTGTAAAGTCGCCGAAGCGCATGGTCAGGTCTTGCGCCTCGATGGCGACGTCCTGCGCGCTGGCAGCATCGAGCGGCGTGATCACCACAGGCTGGTGGCCCGCGCGCTTGGCTTCCGGCAGCAGCTTGATGAAGGCCGCCTCCAGATTGTCGCTTTGCGTGCGCGCCAGCAGTTCGGCCGGCGTGCCCGTATCGAGCACCTTGCCGTCATCCATGGCCACCAGCCAGTCGAAGCGCTGCGCCTCGTCCATGTAGGCGGTGGCGACCATCACGCTCATTTGCGGGCGCTGCACGCGGATGCCGGCGATCAGGTCCCAGAACTGGGCGCGCGCCAGCGGATCGACGCCGGTGGTCGGTTCATCGAGAATGAGCAGGTCGGGATCGTGGATCAGCGCGCAGCACAGGCCCAGCTTCTGCTTCATGCCGCCCGACAGCTTGCCCGCCGGACGCGCGAGGAACGATTGCAAGCCCGTGCTGCGGGTCAGCTGGTCGATGCGGCGCCGGCGTTCGGCCGCATCGTGGCCGAACAGGCGCGCGAAAAACTGCAGGTTTTCCTCGACCGACAGGGTCGGATACAGATTCTTGCCCAGGCCTTGCGGCATGTAGGCGATGCGCGGACAGACGTCGTCGCGATGGCGCGCATCGCGCATGTCGCCTCCCAGCGCCATCACTGTGCCCTGCTGCACGGCGCGCGCGCCGGCCACCAGCGACAGCAGGCTCGATTTGCCCACGCCATCGGGCCCGATCAAGCCCACCATGCGGCCGGCCGGCACGTCGAGGTCGATGCCGTCCAGCGCCACCGTCTTGCCGTAATGCTGGCTGACGCCTTTGATGCTGACGACTGGGGAAGTGGAAGCCACGGTCACTGCGGGACCTTCGCCGTCAATTCAGCGGGCCATGGCTGCTTCGCATCGAGACGCACCCAGGCCACGCCGGGCAAGCCCACCTTGACCAGCGCCAGGTGCTTTTGCAGCAGCTCGCGGCTGATCTGCGCTTTCACGCGGAACATCAGCTTCTGGCGTTCGCTGGCCGTTTCTACGGTCTTCGGCGTGAACTGCGCGCTGGCGGCGACGAACGAGATCGTCGCGGGAATCACATAGTTCGGCGCCGCATCGAGGATGATGCGTACTTCGCCGCCCAGCGCCACCTTGCCGGCCGCCGTCTCGGGCAGGAAGAAGGTCATGTAGACGTCCGACAGGTCGACCAGGTTGAGCACCTTGCCGCCGCCGGCCAGCACTTCGCCCTGCTGCGCCACCAGGTATTGCACGCGGCCGTCGCGCGGCGCCGCCAGCTGGCCATCGGCCAGGTCGGCATCGATGCGCGCGGTGGTCGCTTCGGCGGCCGTCACGGCGGAACGCGAACCGACCACCTGCGCTTTTGCCGCGTCGATGGCCGCCTGCGCCGCCGTCACTTGCGCCTTGGCCGCATTCAAGGCGGCGGCCACGCTGCGCACGCGGGCGCGGTCGTCGTCGAGTTCCTGCACCGAGGAAGCGCCTTCTTTCGACAGGGTTTCGGAACGGGCCAGGCGGCGTTTGGCCGCATCGAGTTCGCTTTCGCGCTGCGCCACCAGGGCCAGCGCGGCCGCCTTGTCGCTCTCGCGCACAGCCACCTGCGCCTGCGCACCGACCACCGCGTCGGACGCCTGCTGCTGGCGCGCGCGCGCCTCGTCGCGCTGCGCCGTCAGCGAGTCCACCTGCATGCTGGCCAGCGGCTGGCCCGCCTTGACGAAGTCGCCCTCGCGCACGAGGATCTCCTTGACCCGCCCCGCCAGCTTGGTGGCGACGTCGATTTCGGTCGCTTCGATGCGGCCATTGCCGCTGACAAAACCTTCGCCAGGGCCGGTGGGACGCATTTTTTGCCAGGCCACATAGCCCAGCACGAGAACGGCCACGACCAGCGCCGCGGGGATGAGTTTTTTCTTCAGTTGAGCATTCATGGTATCGGGGCGATCAAATTAGTGGGTGGAAGCGGCGGCGGAGGCGACGGGTGCGCCGCCGCCCAGGGCCGCATACAGGCTGACCTGGCTCGATAGCAGCGCGCGGCGCGTCTGCACCAGCTGCTGCTCGACCGTCAGCAAGTCGCGCTGCGCATCGAGCACTTCCAGGTAGGGCGCGGCGCCATTGTCATAGCGCAGCTTGGCCAGGCGCGCCCGTTCGCTCTGCGCGGCCAGCGTGGTCTTGCCGATGTCGACCTGCAGCGCCAGCCAGCGCCGGTTCGACAGCGCGTCGGCCACTTCGCGGAAGGCACCCTGCACGCTCTTTTCATAGTTGGCCACGGCCACGTCGCGGCGCACTTCGGCCAGATCCATGTTGGCGCGCAAACGGCCCGCATCAAAGATCGGCAGCACCAGGCGCGGCGCAAAATTCCAGGCACCGCTGCCAGAATCGAACAGGCCGCTCAATTCCGCGCTGGCCGTGCCGTAGGCCGCCGTCAGCGAAATGGTGGGGAAGAACGCGGCGCGCGCGGCGCCGATATTGGCTTGCGCGGCGCGCAGCTGATGCTCGGCCGCGATCAGGTCGGGACGCTGCGTGAGTAAAGCCGAGGGCAGGCCAGCATGCAATGGCTGCAGCACGCTGGCGTCGTCGAAGCGGCGCACCTCACCAGCCACCGGCGTCAGGTCGACGGGGCCGCCCACCAACTGGGCCAGCGCGTGCGCCTGCACGGCGCGCGCCTGCTCCAGCTGCGCCGACAGCGAGAGGGCCTGGCTGAGCAGGGTTTCCACCTGCGTCAGGTCCAGCTTGGAAATCGACCCGACTTCAAAGCGGCGCGTGAAGATGCGCAGCGACTCGGCGCGGCTGTCGACCGTGGCGCGCGCCAGTTCCACGCGCTCATCGAGTTCGCGCAAGCCCAGGTAGCCATTGGCCACCTGCGCCACCAGGGCCACGCCGACGGCGCGGCGCGCCTCGTCGCTGGCCAGCAGGGTTTGCAGCGCGCTATCTTTCAGGCTGCGCACCCTGCCCCAGAAATCGAGCTCCCAGGCGCTCACGTTCAAGCCCGTTTGGTACTGCGCGCTCGTCATGGCGCGGCCCGTCGGACTCAGGTCGCCGGGCACGCGCGCGCGGCTGCCGGAGGCGCCCAGCGCAATGGTGGGGAATTGTTCCGCGCGCACGATGCCATACGCGGCGCGGGCCTCTTCCACGCGCAGGGCGGCGATGCGCATATCGCGGTTGCCGGCCAGCGCCTGCGCAATGAGCGCCTGCAGGCGCGCGTCGGCAAAGTAGCTTTGCCAGGCGACGTCGGGCGCGCTTGCGCCGGCGGGATCGGTTTCCGGATACTGCGCCGCCACGGGCAGCGGCGGTGGCGCATACGGCGGCGCCATCGAAGCGCAGCCGGTCAGGGCCAGCGTGGCGGCCAGCGCGGCCAGCATGGCGCGGTGTGGCAAAGTAAAGACAGCCTTGGTCATCATCTTCCAGTCAATTCAGAATGTTGTAGCCGCCGTCGACATACAAGGTGCCGCCCGTGATGGCGCGCGCGCCGTCGCCGGCGAGGAAGGCGCACAGCGCGCCCACGTCCTCGATGGTGGCCAGGCAGCGCATGGGCGAGCGTTCGATGGCGTCGGCCATCAGGCGGTCGAAATGGGCAATGCCGGAAGCGGCCCGCGTCTCCAGGGGCCCCGGCGAGATGGCATTGACGCGGATGCCTTGCGGGCCCAGTTCCGCGGCCAGGTAGCGCACCGATGCTTCCAGCGCCGCCTTCACGGGCCCCATCAGGCCATAGTCGGCGATGACTTCCTCGGCGCCCAGGTAACTCATGGTGGTCAAGCTGCCGCCGTCCGGCATCAGCGGTTCGGCCAGTTTCGCCATGCGCATGAAGGAGTGGCAGGAGACATCCATCGCCTGCGCGAAGCCGTCAGCCGAACTGTCCGTGACGCGGCCATGCAAGTCTTGTTTGGGCGCGTAGGCGATGGAATGGACGACGAAATCGAGCCGCCCCCACTGCTGCTCGATCTGCGCAAACAGCGCTTCGAGCTGGCCCGGCACGGCCACGTCGAGCGGCGCCATGATGGCCGCCTGCACTTGCTGCGCCAGCGGTTCCACATGCGGACGCGCCTTGTCATTGAGCCAGGTCACGGCCAGTTCGGCGCCGGCCGCGCGCAGGGCGCTGGCGCAGCCCCAGGCGATGCTTTGCGCGTTGGCGATGCCGACCACCAGCCCGCGTTTTCCCTGCAATGGCAGGAATGGCGGCACGGACGCCGTCATGGTTTATTCGGACGCAAGGCGGGCCAGGGCGTGGCCGCGTTCACGCAGCGCACCGCGCCGGCGCGCATGGCGGCAGCGCAAGTGGCCAGGGTGACGCCGCCGGCGCGCGCATACGGCAAGGCAATGGGAGTGTGGGGGTGTAAGGTACTGCGCGCGTCAGGCGCGGGGATCTGCATCTTCATGAATCGGGCTTCCGTCACTGAAATTCGAGGCCGGCACCAGTGCATTCTCGGGGAACTGGTACGGGGCGAAATTACTCTACAGCATTTAGAAGCGTGATTCGTGATGAGTTCGATCCGCATTCCATGACGCTTTGAGCTAGGTCAACTATAAGTGCGATTGCGGCAATGCAGCATTGATGTAAATCAAATTTTACCTCAATATTAACTAAATGAAATATTTTTCAGGCAAGCGTGCGAGCATGCATATTTGATAATACTACTGGGCTTGCAGGAAGAAAATAGACGTTGCCAGCACAGATGGGCATTGCTTGAAAAACAAGCAATGCAGGGCAAGGGCGGATGACAGACGCTGCGGGAGAGATGGAATGGGGACCATGCTATTGCGTTGCAACATGGCCCACCATGCCTTGCGGAACTGCGCGAAACGGCCTTATTGGCGCAGCGCCGCTGCCGGACGCGAATACAGGTCGATGATGGTGCTGATGCCATCCTGGCATACGGAGCAGAAGGTCTCGCTGCGGTCGAACATGATGCATTGCATCTCGGGCCGGTAGTAGCCGGACGACTCGTAGTTCGCGCCTTCGAAGGCGCCCACCGCATGGCGCTGCGGCGCCTTCGAGAACAGCTGCTGCGTGTACGCCAGGTCGGCCTTGAACAAGTCGCTCATCTCGCTTTCCGGGCGGTTGGCCGCGCGCAGGGCGGCGCGCTGCTTCTGGTATTCGCGCGCATGGCTGTCGTACGCATCCTTCGGCCATGGCGTCGGCAGCGGCGTGCCTGCCTTGACGTGCTGCTTCCATTTCAGCCTGGCCGGATCGCGCAGCGCCGTGGCGTTCGGCTCCCACGGCTCCTGCCGCTCGCCATTCGACTGATAGGCCACGGGCGAGGTGTAGTACTCGTCGGCCAGGCCGGCGAAATGGTGGCCGAATTCATGCACGAACAGGTAGTTGGCCCAGTCGTTGTTGGCTGCGGCCGTGCTGAACTGGCCGAAGATGCCGCCACCGCCGTAGGTGTCGTTGTTGACAAGGATCTCGATGAATTCATACGGCGCATACTGCGCCAAGTCGCGCAGGGCGCGGTTGTCGGTGGTGAGCACATAACGCTCGCTGCCGAAGATATCGTAACGCGTGCCCAGCGGCGACGCATGGTGCACGCCCGTCGAGGGACGCGACACGCCCGATTCCTGCGTCGGCGCGGCCATCGCCCACACATTGAAATCATTGGCCCGCTCGCGAAATGGCGACACCGTAAACAGGTGCTCGGCCAATTTGCGCGCCGTCGCTTCGAACTTGCCCATTTCGGCGGCCGTGTAGCCGTCGCCCATGATCAAGAGGTCGACCTTGTCGCTGGACGGACCACTGATGCGGATCGGGATCGGCTTGACGGGCGCCGGCGGCTGCTTGCGGATCACGTCCTGCGCGGCCGGGTCGACATCGGTGCTCCACACAATGGAAAACAGGCCGCGCTCGTCGCGCTTGAGGATGCGCACGCGCACGGGGTGCTCGGGCTGCGGGAAGCGCACGGATTCCTGGAACGCGCGCGTGGTGGTTTTCGCTTCGTCCGTGCTGGCCCACTCGCCGAAGATGGTGGAAAAACCGCGCGAATACAGCACCTTGCCCGACTGGATGTCGACCACTTCCAGCAGATTGTTGCCGCGGTTGCTGTCGTCGATGGGGCGCGCCAGGTTGCCCGGCCATGGCAAGGGCTCGACCAGCACGCGCTCAACAGCATAATGTTCACCCAGCGCATTGCCGCTGTGCTGGTAATCGAGGCGCATGGTGGCCGGCTGGGTGGCATTGGCAGCGTGCGCGGCTGGGACGATGCCGGCGGCCAGCGCCAGCGCGCAGAGGAAGGATCGAATCGGGGTCTGCTGCATCTCATTCCTGACACGGTAGAAAAACGGGTAAAAGGAGCGGTTTTCCAAACAAACAGCGGCGCCAGCGGCGGGCGTGGAAAAATCCGGTGCGGCACATTGTAGCGACAGGAAGCGAACGTGGAAAGTGCCCAGCTTGACCAGGCAAGGCAATCGGACTATATTAGATTGACCAGTCTACTAATTAAAGGGTAAGCCCATGCGCACCATCGATCCCGATAAACACGCGGCCCGCCGCGATGCCATTCTCGCCGCCGCGCGCAGTTGCTTCGCACGCAAGGGCTTTCACCAGACCAGCACCGCCGCCATCTGCGCGCAAGCGGGCATGAGTCCCGGCAACCTGTTTCATTACTTCCCCACCAAGCAAGCCATCATCGCCGCCATCGTCGACCAGGAAGGCAGCGAGACGGCCGCCTATTTCACCGGCGTGCAAGGCAGCGCCGATGCCTACGGCGCCCTGCTCGACTTCATGGACCTGGTGCTGGCGCTGGCGTCCGACGGGGATTTTGCGGGGCTGGCGCTGGACATTGCCGCCGAAGCGATGCGCGACCAGGACATCGCGGCCAGGGTGGCGCGCAACGATGCCGTGCTGCGCGCCGGCGTGCAGGCGCTGCTGGAAAGCGCTGCTGCGCGAGGCCAGGTTGACGCCGCGCTCGACCCCGCGCAAACGGCCGGCTGGATCGCCGCGCTGATCGACGGCATCTTCAACCGGGTCGCCGTCGATCCCGATTACGCACCGCTGGCGCAGCGCGCCAGCCTGCACCTGCTATTGGCGCGCTTCCTGCGCCCTGCCCAGGCATGAGCGGCGCCATGCCAATCCCGCCGGCGCGCATCGCCGACGTCGACGCCCTGCGCGGCTGCGCCCTGTTCGGCATTTTGGTCGTCAATATCGGCGCCTTCGCCACGCCCTGGTTCGGCCTGGGCATGCCCGATCCCGCCTTTCACGGCGGCGTGGACCGCGCCACGCACTTTCTCGTCGCGCTGCTGTTCGAGACCAAGTTCTACCTGCTGTTTTCCTTCCTGTTCGGCTACAGCTTCACCTTGCAGATGCAGGCGGCGGCGCGCGCCGAGGCGCCGTTCGTGCCGCGCATGCTGCGCCGGCAAGCGGGCCTGTGGCTGATCGGCGCCCTGCACGCCGTGTTGCTGTTTCATGGCGACATACTCACCACTTACGCCGTGCTGGGCATCGTGCTGCTGGCGCTGCACCGCTGCGGTGAACGCCAGGCACTGTCCCTGGCGTTGACGCTCGTCGCCGTCTGCGTGGCGTTCTGGGCGGGCATGGCCTGGCTGCAAAGCCTGCAGCCGGCGGGCGACGCGACGGACAACGCCGTGGCGATGGCGCAAAAGGCGGCAAGCGCGCTGGCCGCCTACCGCGCCACGCCCGCCGCCGTCGTCCATCAGCACCTGCGCGAACTGAGTGAAATCTGGATCGTCCTGCTGCTGGTGCAGGCACCGTGCGCGCTGGCCATGTTCCTGTGCGGCCTGGCCGCCGGCAAGCGCGAGATGCTGCTGCACGCCAGCGATTACCTGCCGCTGCGTCGCCGCCTGCTGTGGGCCGGGGCGCTGGTGGGCCTGCCCGGCGCAGCCTTTTACGCGTGGACGTCCGTGTATGCGCAAAGCCAGGCATGGCAGGTGGCGGGACTGGCCGTGGGCCTGGCCACCGCGCCGCTGCTGGCCGGCGCCTACCTGGCATTGGCGCTATCGCTGTTCGAGCGCCTGCGCGACGGCACGCTGTTTGCGCTGCTGGCCGACACGGGCCGCATGGCCCTGTCGAACTACCTGCTGCAGTCGGCCATCTGCGCCGTGCTGTTCCTCGCGTATGGCGCGCGGCTGATGGGCAGTGTGTCGCCGCTCGGTGCACTGGCGCTGGCCGCCATCATCTTCTGCCTGCAACTGCCTTTGAGCCGCTGGTGGCTGCGCGGCCATGCGTATGGCCCCGTCGAGTGGCTGCTGCGGGCCTTGACGATCGCCGCGTGGCCGCGCTGGCGGAGGTAGCGCTGCGCTTACTTGTAGCGGTACAGCGGCTGGCGCAGCTGGATCGGGCGAATGTCGAGGCGCAGCTTCAGCACCGAATATGCTTCCGCCTCGGTCGAACTGTAGCCGACGCTGTTGACGGTTTTACTGAAGCGGAATTCGAAGCCGAGGTCCGGATACGGGTCGCGCGGGTTGCCGAAGGCGATGCCGATGGCTTCCTGCTGCGCGTTGTCGATCAAATTGCCCATCAGGTCGAGCACGGCGTTATTGCCGAGGATATCGTTGGTAAATACGGGTTCGCGCATGTCGGGCTGGTTCGGATCGAGCTTGTTGTCGGCCTTGTCCGGCGAAGGCGTAAACACACGCGTGACGAGGTTGAATTTATCGCCCCGGTCCAGGTAGCTGATGGCCGCATTGCTGATATTGAAATTTTTCACGCCACGGTCGCTGATGGCGCCCGACAGGTCGATCAGCAAGGCGCCGCTGTAGCCGATGACTTCCACGTCGCGCATGGCGTCGACCACCATGGCACTGTTTTCATCGATGCCCAGTCCAAGGTGATAGCCTTTTTTCAGCATCACGGGAATCATGCGGGCAAAACGCCCGCGTACCAGCAAATGCTGGTCCACGAAGACATCGCTGCCGATGAAACCGAGGCCAGGCGCGATCTCGCGGCCATCCGTCACGCCCATCTTGAGCATGTCGAGCACGGGCTTGGCGTCGTAGAACATGGTGGTGCTCATGATGGCGGCGCCAGCGCTGGAACCGGCGATCACGCCGCCGTTGCGGTAGACCGACCAGATGGCTTCCAGCGCGGCCGTGCGGCTGCCGTCCGGGCGCAGCAAGGCTTGCGTGATGCGCCCCTGGTCGCCGCCGGCAAAATAGATGCCGCTGGCCGACTTGATCTGCGTGACGATGGCCGGGTCTTCGGCGGCCTTGCGGTAATCGCGATTGGGCAGCTTGACGGCCAGCGGCACGAAAAAGGCGTCGGCACCATATTGATTGAGTTTTTGGATGATGCTTTCACCCGATTTTTCCGGATTCATCGCGGCAGAGGCCAGCACGGCAATCCGCGCGCCCGGCCCGCCCGACAGCTTGACGATGCGCTGCCAGACTTCGGCATTGTCGGCGCGCAGGCCGCCGCCGATGATGACGAGGGTGCCCTGCGGAGCGCTGCCAATGGCACTGCCGCCAGGCGCCGCCACGGCATGGAAGCTGCACAATGCCAGCGCGAACAACAGCGCGGCGCGGAAGGTGTGATACAGGCTTGAAGATGATTTCATGGTGCCTCTCGAATACATGGAAAGGGGCGCGCGCTTGTTGATACCGGCGCGCGCCCTTGCTGCCAAAACTGCCGCTTGCAACCCAACGCCATCGAGCTACGATACTACCCGCTGCGTGTGACAGCCGTATTGCGGCATCTCCTGCTTTGCCGCCTTATTTGAAGCTGTAATTGGCGCTGGCATAGAAGCGCCGGCCACGCGGGTCCGAATAAGTAGGGTCATAGCCGGACAGGAAGTAGTACGCCTGGTTCGAGTACGGCGGGCTGGTATTGAACAGATTCTGTATGCCCACGCGCAGCTTGAACTGCTTGCTGACCGCATACGCGCCCGACATATCCCACAGCGTGTAGGCCTTCACCCGGTTCGGTTTGACCACGCTGCCGTCGTCCGTGTTGA
The DNA here is from genome assembly GCF_002813325.1 of Janthinobacterium sp. 64. Taxonomy (NCBI): domain Bacteria; kingdom Pseudomonadati; phylum Pseudomonadota; class Betaproteobacteria; order Burkholderiales; family Oxalobacteraceae; genus Janthinobacterium; species Janthinobacterium sp. 64. The sequence continues at coordinate 2,969,983 of NZ_PHUG01000001.1, forward strand.
TGGCCGAATTCTGGTCATCATAGCCGCTCGAATACGTGTTCGACAGGCTGGCCGAATACGGGCCGTTGTCCCAGTCCAGTGTGATCGTATGGCGCCAGCGCTGCACCACGCCGTCCGTGACGAATTTATTGAGGTTACTGATAAAAGCGTCTCCAGGGCTGGTCTGGATTTTCGAGTCGAGCACATACGTGCCGCTCAGGTGGCCGCCGAAACGTCCCCAGGCCGTTTTCACACCGTGCAGGTCGGCAGTGATATCGATGCCCGCAGCTTTTTGCGCACCGCGGTTTTCCTTGCGCAGTTCGATGTAGTCGATTTCATTGTCTTCATCGCGGTGCACCAGGTCACCGTACTTGGACAGGTTGGACAGGATGATGTCGTCGCCGATTTCGCTGATCAGGTCCGTGCGCTTGATGTTCCAGTAATCGAAGCTGAAGGTCCAGTGCTGGCTCGGTTCGAGCACCAGGCCGGCCGTGAACTGGCGGCTGCGCTCTGGTTTCAGCTTGTCGTTGCTGTAGCGGCGCGTATCCCAGTTATATGTGCATCGCGTGTAATCGTAATCGATAGACGCACAATACACGGGATCAGGCAGGGTGGCCGTGCTGCTGTAAACAGTGGGACGGTGCAACTCGGACATGGAAGGCGCGCGGAAGCCCTTGCCGGCCGACGCGCGCAGCAGCACCTGCTTGCTGGGCATGTAGGTCAGGCCGATTTTAGGACTCAAGGCGCCGCCCACCTGCTGGTAATGGTCATAGCGGCCCGAGAGCTGCGCCTGCCACTGCTTGCTGAATGGCAGCAGCAGTTCGCTGTAAATGGCTTGCACGTTGCGGCTGTCGCTGGTGGGTTTTCCGCCTTCTGGGGCATCATCGTTATTGATGTTGTCACTCATCAGCAGTTCGGAAGGACGGAACTCCGTGCGCTCGCGCCGCACTTCGCCACCCACGGCCAGCGCCATATCGCCGCCGCCCATAGCCATCAAGGCGCGCGACACCTTGAAATCCAGGGCATCCATGGTGCCACGCGCATGACGTACTTCATCATTGACCTGAAGGCTATCAATCAGCGCCTTGCCTTCGGCTCCCGAGGGGCCAAAAGGATTAATAAGGCCATCGGCGATACCCTTCTTGAGCTCTTTATACAGCAGGTATCCATGCGTATCTCTGTCGCGTACAGTATTCACACTATGGTTGACACCTACATCGTAATCCCATCCCGCCGCCGTACCGGTCGCCCCCACCACGATGCGCTGGCTATCGCTGGTCAGCTCGCTGGTACGCATGCCGCCTTCGTTCAATCGGATACGCAATTCCAGCTCTGTGTCGATTGGCTCGCCATCCTCATCAACAGCAGTGAAAAGGCCAGAACCTGCCAATTGCGGAATCCTGCTCGCATCGACATAGGCGCGCACGCGCGCGGAAGAACCTGCATAATAGGTACGCGAACGACTCAAGGCAACCTCCGCATATAGCTGATGGTCGGCGTTCAGTTTCAACACTCCACGCGTAAGGAAATTCTGCTTGTCGGATTTCGGATACAGCTCTGTATCGCCCATGTAATCATAGGTACAGCCGTCAACGCCACCGGTACCATTAGGTAGGTGCAGGTTGGCCGGTGGATGACAGCCGGGAGCTCCGGTATTGATCGTCCCCTTCGAAATTGGGCGTCCGTTCAGCGGGAAGCCCTTGAGCGCCTCAAACTGTTCCTCCGACAGTACGATGTTCGCAGGGCTTGTGTACCCGGACAAGAGGTGGCCGAGCCGCTCCGGCACATGCAGGTTCGGAATGAACTTGCGCTGCGAAGTGCTCAGGCGGTCGGTTTTTTGCAGGTCGACCACGGCAAAGATATTGTAGCCATCCGCCGCCAGGTCGCCGGTGCCAGCCGTGATGCTGGCCGTGCGCTTGCCGGCCCCGCCTTCATCGGTGCGGCTGCCGTAGACATTCAGCTCCACGCCCTGGTAATCCTTGCGCGTAATAAAATTGATGACGCCGCCGATGGCATCCGTGCCGTACAGGGCCGAAGCACCGTCGAGCAATACTTCCACGCGCTGCAGGGCGGCGGCGGGAATGTTATTCAGGTCCACGCCCGCATCGTCGCCGGGCGAGGCAAAGTTGGCCATGCGCCGGCCATTGAGCAGCACCAGGGTCGATGAGGTACCCACGCCGCGCAGGTTGGCGCTGTTGAAGCCGCGCTGGTCGCCGCCCACGTTGATGCTGACGCCATCGGTCAGGCCGCCCACGTTGGCCGACACGCGCGCCATCAGCTCGGCCGCCGTCGTCACGCCCGCCTTCTCGATCTCGGCGCGCGTGATGATCTGCACCGGCAGCGCCGTCTCCGATTCCAGGCGCTTGATGGCCGAACCCGTGATCTCCACGCGCTGCATTTTTTTCGGCGCCGGCTCGCCATCTTGCTCTTGCGCCTGTGCGCCGCCAGCCAGCATGCCCAGCGCCGCCGACACGCTCAAGGCGCCCAGCGCGAGGCGCACGCCTTGCGCCAGCACCGACTCGCGTGGCAATACGGAACGGCCGTCCTGTCTTTTCATGTGCATTGCATCTCTCCCCAATGGTGTATGTCTGATTTTTATCATGATTTTTGTACTGCCTTGCGCTGCCTGGATACTGCTTTCCGGGGCCCTGGCACGCCATGCTCGCCGCCGTACAGATAGGCGGCGATGACGTCGCTCAGGCGGGCCGCTTTTTCAACGTTCTTCTTGTTCGACACCATCAGCGCCACGGCCAGCGCCTCTATCATGGCCAGCGCCGTGCTGGCGCTGCTGGGCAGGACGGGATGCGTGCTTTGCGCATACAAGGCGTGATCGGCCAGTTCGGCCAGGGGGGATGCGGGAGAATCGGTGAGCGCCACGATGCAGGCGCCACGGTCGCGCGCAAAGCTGGCCAGGCCGATGCAGTCGAGCGTATAGCGCGGGAACGAGATCACCACCAGCACGTCGTGCGCCGTCAGGTTGACCAGGTGCCCGGCCGCCACTTCCGAACCGCCGATGCCCACCACTTCCACCACATGCGGGCAAAACGGCTGCAGATGCTGCACCAGCATGCCCGCCAGATTGGCCGACAGGCCAAACCCCATCACATACACCACCCTGGCGCGCGTCAGGCGCCGCACCACGGCCTGCATGGTGGGCGGCGACAGGGCATCGGATGTGGCGGCGATATTCGCGGCCGCATATTCCAGGCTTTCCGTGATGGGTGATGTGGCGCGCGCGCGCCGTTCTATGGTAAGGCGCAATTTGTCGACCGGCTGCAACAGCGATTGCAGGGTTTCGGCCATGGCGCTGCGCATGGCCGAATAATTCTTTTGCCCGATGTCGCGCGCGAAGCGGCTGATGGTCGCCGTCGATACCTGGCAGCTGTCGGCCAGCTCCTCGATGCCCAGCGCTGTCACGCGCATCTGGTTGCGCAGCAGGTAGTCGGCGATCTGCCGCTGCGAGGCCGAGCCGCCGGCCAGCACGTGCATCAGCGTTTGCCCCAACGGCGATTGCGCGAAGGCGGCATCGGGCGACGACAGGGCGCCGGCCACTGGCGTGCGCAAGCTGCTGTTACGGGCAGGACTGGCGGATGATTTCATATCACTGGCGGCCTGTGTTCTTGTGCATGGCGGATGACGGATAAAAAGGCGAATACGGGTCGCTGGAACTTACTGTACTCATATCAAAAAGAAAACTCAACAAATATTTGTAAAAGGATTTTCATTGATTTACTTCGTGAAAATAATGCTACATAATCGACCGAAATCCATCAACTGCGCCCCGTTTTGGGGCGAATTTACCATGCAAGTACAACAGCATCCCATCTCCAGCGCGCACGCCAGCGTAGCGTGCCAGTTGAGCAGCTTTCACTTTGGCACGGCAGCGGCCAGCAGCCGCAGCGGCAAAAAGGTGTACATCCAGGCGGCGCTGCACGCGGACGAAGTGCCGGGCATGCTGGTGTCGCAATTTCTGCGCCGCGAACTGCTGGCGCTGGAAGCGGCCGGCAAGGTGCATGGCGAAATCATCCTGGTGCCGGCCGCCAACCCGATCGGCCTGGCGCAAGCCATCCATGGCGCGCCGTTCGGCCGCTTCGACCTGACCACCGGCATCAACTTCAACCGCGCCTACCGCCACGTGGCCGATGAACTGAAAACCACGCTGGCTGGCCTGCTGGGACAGGATGCGCAAGCCAACGTGTCGCTGATACGCGAGCACGCGCGCGCCGCCGTCGCCGCCTGGCGGCCGTCCACGGATGCGGAGACCTTGAAGAAAACCCTGCTGGGCATGGCCATCGATGCCGACATCGTGCTCGACCTGCATTGCGATAACGAGGCGGCCCTGCACATCTACACGGGCACGCCGTTGGCGGCGCAGATCGCGCCCCTGTCCGCGCTCTTGGGTGCGCGCGCCGTGCTGCTGGAACTGGCGGCCGGCGAAGAGCCGTTCGACGAAGCCTGCAGCCGATTGTGGTGGGATCTCGACGCGCACTTCGGCGGCCGCTATCCGATTCCTGCCGCCTGCCTGTCGACCACCGTCGAATTGCGCGGCGAAGTGGAAGTGAGCTACGCCCTGGCAGAGCGCGACGCCGCCGCCCTGCTGCGCTTTCTTGCCATCGAGGGTGTGCTGGAGATCGCCGGTGCCGGCGACGACCTGCCCGCGCTGCAGTGCCAGCCCACGCCGCTGGCCGGCGTGGAGCCGATCCTCGCGCCGCATCACGGCGTACTGGTGTATCTGCGCGAAATGGGCGACGTGCTGGCCGCAGGCGATGCGCTGGCCGACCTGATCGATCCCGTCAGCGGCGAGACGACGACCTTGCGCTGCAGCGTCGCCGGTGTCTTTTTTGCGCGCAGCGCCCACCGCCACGTCTTGCGCGGCATGAACGTCGGCAAGGTCGCAGGCAGCATCGCCTTCCGCGGCGGCAGCCTGCTGAGCCAATGACGCCATGAGAAAATTCAAGCTGCCCAATACCTTTGTCCTGCTGTGCGGCATCCTGGCCATGATCGCCCTGGCGACCTGGCTGGTACCCGGCGGGAAATTCGATACGCAACTGGTGAACGGCAAACAGCTGATCATTCCCGGCACGTTTCATTACGTCGACAACAAGCCGCAGGGACTGGCCGCGTTGATGATGGCGCCCATCAAGGGTTTCGTCGACGCCAGCCTGATCATCGGCTTCATCCTGATCGTCGGCGGCGCCTTCGCCGTACTGCAAAAAACCGAAGCCTTCGATTCGCTGATCAAGGCCATCGCCAAGGCGCATACCAGTTCGCGCTTCGTGCGCGCCGCCATCATCCCCGTCTTCTTCACCATGTTTTCGCTGGGCGGCGCCACCTTCGGCATGAACGAGGAGGCCATTCCCTTCATTCTGATCTTCGTGCCGCTGGCGCTGGCCCTGGGCTATGACACCATCACGGGCGTGTCGATTCCCTTCATCGGCTCGCAAGTGGGTTTTTCCGCCGCCTTTTTGAACCCGTTCAACGTCGGTATCGCGCAAGGCATCGCCGGCGTGCCGATCTTTTCCGGCATCGGCTACCGCCTGATCGTCTGGGCCATCGCCACGGCCGTCAGCATCGTGTTTTTGATGTGGTACGCGGCGCGCATCAAGCGCCACCCGGAAAAAAGCCCGACCTACCTGCTCGACATCGAAAAGCGCAGCGAACACACGCTGGACCTCGACAGCTTTGCCGGCATGACGCGCACGCACCGCGCGGTGCTGTGGATTTTCATGGCGACCTTGCTGACGATGGTCGTCGGCGTCGTCAAGTACGACTGGTTCATCGATGAAATCGCCGCGCTGTTCCTGGTGATGGCCATCGTCGTCGGCCTGGTCGGCCGGCTCGACATGGACAGCCTGGTGGCGTCGTTCGTGCAGGGCGCGCGCGACATGGTCAGCGTGGCGCTCGTCATCGCGCTGGCGCGCGGCACCATGATCCTGGCGCGCGACGCGCAGATCATCGACACCATGCTGCATGCATTGACGCCCCTGGTGGCCTCGTCGAGTCCCGTCTTCGCCGCACAGAAGATGTTCTTCATGCAGTCGGTGATCAACTTCTTCATCCATTCCGGCAGCGGCCAGGCGGCGCTCACCATGCCCATCATGGCGCCGCTGGCCGACCTGGTGGGGGTGACGCGCCAGACGGCCATCCTGGCCTTCCAGTTCGGCGAATTCACCACGCCGATGATCCCCACCTCCGGCATCACCGTCGGCGTACTGGCGCTGGCGCGCGTGCCGTGGATTACCTGGGCCAAGTGGATGATTCCGCTGCAGCTGATCTACCTGGTGCTGGCGCTGCTGCTATTGATTCCACCGTGCCTGATGCACTGGCAGTAAACGGAACACGCCATTGGCGATGCCGATGGCAAGCTGAAAAGTGCTGTGGATGGCGGGAAGCTCGCGTTCCGCCTGGGCTGAAAAGGAAACGGGGGCGCCGCCCGTTCCGATTGCCGATGATGCTGTATTGCTGAAGCTGATGGAGCTACTGGTATGGCTTCCTGATACTGCAGACAATGCATGGCCGCGCTTACAGCGCGGCTTTTTCTTCGGCGCTCAAACGCTTGGCGCTGACATACACGGTGTGCATGGTGGCTTGGTCGGTGCTGGCGGCGAGGGCGGCGGAAGCGGCCGGCGCGGCGCGCAATTTCGGCACGGCGGCGGTGGCCAGGCTGGTGGCGGCGGCAACGGCGATGATGGCAACGAAGATGGCTTCCATGTTTTTAGCGATGTTCATGATGGTGTCCTTTGGGTGGCTGGTTGTGTGTTGCGATGATTGAACTGTAGGCCGATCACCCCTGAACTGCCATCGGATTGCGACCAAACGCACGATACGCGGGACAGAATACAAAAAGCCCGGATGGAACGCACAACAGCGTCCGCAGCGTGGCATTTGACGCTTGCCAGCCCCAATCCCGGCCATTTCAGCGCCCTGCAAGCCCCTAAAAGCCCTACCGCCGGCCAACCTTGTTTATAATCGCCGTACACTAAAGGACTTCTTTCATGACTGATCAATTCTCCAAAAAGGGCGAAGCCTGGTCGGCCCGGTTTTCCGAACCGGTCTCGGACCTCGTCAAGCGCTACACAGCTTCTGTATTTTTTGACAAGCGCCTGGCGCTGTTCGACATCGAAGGTTCGCTGGCCCATGCGGAAATGCTGCATGCGCAAGCCATCATCAGCCCGGCCGACTACGCGGAAATCGTGCGCGGCATGGCGCAAATCTCGCAGGAAATCGCCAGCGGCCAGTTCGAATGGCTGCTGGACCTGGAAGACGTCCACCTGAATATTGAAAAACGCCTGACCGAACTGGTCGGCGATGCGGGCAAGCGCTTGCATACCGGCCGTTCGCGCAACGACCAGGTGGCCACCGACATCCGCCTGTACGTGCGTTCCGCCATCGACGACATCACCGCGCTGCTGGCGACGTTGCGCAGCGCGCTGACGGACCTGGCCGAGCAGCATGCCGACACCATCATGCCGGGCTTTACCCACATGCAGGTGGCCCAGCCGATCACCTTCGGCCACCACATGCTGGCGTACGTCGAAATGTTCGGCCGCGACGCCGAGCGCATGGCCGACTGCCGCAAGCGCGTCAACCGCCTGCCGCTGGGCGCCGCCGCCCTGGCCGGCACCACCTTCCCCATCGACCGCCTGCGCGTGGCAAAAACGCTGGGCTTTGACGACGTCTGCCATAACTCGCTCGACGCCGTGTCGGACCGCGACTTCGCCATCGAATTTTGCGCCGCCTCCGCCGTGCTGATGATGCACGTATCGCGCATGGCCGAGGAACTGGTGATCTGGATGAGCCCACGCATCGGCTTCATCGACATCGCCGACCGCTTCTGCACCGGCTCGTCGATCATGCCGCAAAAGAAAAACCCGGACGTGCCCGAGCTCGCCCGTGGCAAGACGGGCCGCGTGTATGGCCACCTGATTGGCCTGTTGACCCTGATGAAAGGCCAGCCGCTGGCCTACAACAAGGATAACCAGGAAGACAAGGAACCGCTGTTCGACACCGTCGACACCGTCATCGACACCTTGCGCATCTTCGCCGACATGGCCGGCGGCATCACGGTGAAGCCGGAAGCGATGCGCGCGGCAGCTCTGCAGGGTTATGCCACGGCGACCGATTTGGCCGACTACCTGGTCAAGAAAGGCTTGCCATTCCGCGACGCCCATGAAGCGGTGGCCCTGGCCGTGCGCGCCTGCGTCGATGCCGGTTGCGACCTGGCCGACCTGTCTTTGGCCCAGTTGCGCGCGTTTTCGCCGTTGACCGGTGAAGACGTGTTTGAAGTGCTGACGCTGGAAGGCTCCGTCGCCGCGCGCGATCACGTGGGCGGCACCGCGCCACGCCAGGTGCGCGCCGCAATTGCCCGCGTGCGCACGCAACTGGAAAAATAAACCGCGCTTGCGCGCTCAAACGCCCCGCTGCATCGCTGCAGCGGGGCGTTTTTCATTGCGCGACGATTGTCGACTATCCAGAAAAGGCAGCGCCCGGGCTCAAGCCGGAAGGCGCGAACTGATATCATCCCCGCATTCCATATTCAGCATCGAACAAAGGAGCAGGCATGAGCATAGGTGGCACTTCCATCGAACAGGCATTGGCATCGCTGTCGGACATGACGGGCGGCATGGTCCCCATCGGCAAGGACGAACATGCGCAGCGCATCGCCAGGGCGCAGGACTTCATGCGCAAACAGGGCGTCGCCGCGATCTACCTGAACGCGGGCGCCAACCTCACCTATTTCACGGGCACCAAATGGTATGCCAGCGAACGCATGGTGGGCGCCATCCTGCCGGCCAGCGGCGAGATCGAATACATCGCCCCCGCCTTCGAGGAAAGCACTTTGACGGGTTTCATGCTCATCGAAGGCCGTGTCAATTGCTGGGAAGAGCATGAAAGCCCGTACCAGCTGTTCGTCGACGTGCTGGCGCGCATGGGGATAGCCCAGGATACTGCTGCGCCGCCGCGCGTGGGCATCTGCGAAAGCGCCGCCTTCTTCATCTACGATGGCATCCGGCCGGCCGCTCCCGGCTACGCGCTGGAGAACGCGCGCGCCGTCACGGCGTACTGCCGCAGCCGCAAGTCAGCGGCGGAAATCGCCCTGATGCAGCGCGTGATGGACATGACCCTGGCCGTGCACGTGGCCACGGCCAGCATGCTGGTCGAAGGCATCACGACGGTGGAAGTGGAAGAATTCATCCAGCGCGCGCACCGCAAGGTGGGTGCGCCACGCTCATATTTCTGCATCGTGCTGTTCGGCGAAGCGACCGCCTATCCGCATGGCGTGAACTACGTGCAGACCCTGAAGGCGGGCGACACGGTGCTGATCGACACGGGTTGCCAAGTGATGAACTACATCTCCGACATCACGCGCACCTATGTGTTTGGTACGATCAGCGCGCGCCAGCGGTCCGTGTGGAACAGCGAAAAGGCGGCGCAGGCCGCGGCTTTCGCCGCCGCCCAGCTGGGCGTGCCCTGCGGCGACGTGGACCGCGCCGCGCGCGTGTCGCTGGAGGCAGACGGCTTTGGCCCCGGCTACAAGCTGCCGGGACTGCCGCACCGCACCGGCCACGGCATCGGCCTCGATATCCACGAGTGGCCTTACCTGGTGGGCAACGACACGACGCCGCTCGACGTGGGCATGTGCTTCTCGAACGAGCCGATGATCTGCATCCCCGGCGAATTCGGCATCCGCCACGAAGACCATTTTTACATGACGGAAAACGGTCCGCGCTGGTTCACGCAACCGGCGCACAGCATCGACGATCCGTTCGGGCTGCGGGCGTAGCGTGACGCCCTTGTGTTGGATTACGCTGCGCTAATCCAACCTACGCACACACCAATGTCAGGTAGGTCGGATTAGCGCCTTGCGCGTAATCCGACATCACCGCAACGCCAGGTAAGCCGCAGGAGCGCCCTGCGCCAGCTTGAACACGGCCAGCGCCGTGCCCAGTTGCACGGCCTGTTCCTGCAGCGATTCGGCCGCCGCTGACGCTTCTTCCACCAGCGCGGAATTTTGCTGCGTCATCTGGTCCATGCTGCCGATGGCCACGCCGATGTCGCCGATGCCGGCGCTCTGCGCCTGGCTGGCGGCGCTGATCTCGGCCATGATGTCGGCCACCTTTTTCACGGAATCGACGATCTGGCCCATGGTCAGCCCCGCCTCGTCGACCAGCTTCGAGCCGACATTCACCCGGTCCACCGAATCGCCGATCAATTGCTTGATTTCGCGCGCCGCTGCCGCACTGCGCTGCGCCAGGTTGCGCACTTCGGACGCCACCACGGCAAAGCCGCGTCCCTGTTCACCCGCGCGCGCCGCTTCCACTGCCGCATTCAAGGCCAGGATATTCGTCTGGAAGGCGATGCCGTCGATGACGCCGATGATGTCGACGATGCGTTTCGATGAATCGTTGATCTCGCCCATGGTGGTAACCACCTGGCTGACCACTTGCCCGCCTTTGACTGCCACCGACGATGCCAACACCACGAGTTGATGCGCCTGGCCCGCGTTGGCGGCGTTGTCGCGCACGGTGGAGGTCAGGCTATCCATGCTGCGCGCCGTCTGATCCAGACTGCCCGCCTGCGATTCCGTGCGTGCGGCCAGGTCTGCATTGCCTTGCGCGATTTCCGCGCTGGCCACCTGGATGGTTTCGGCCGATGCCTTGATGTCGGACACCATGCCGGCCAGCCGGCCGCGCATCTCCATCAGCGCCGCCAGCAGGCTGGCCTGGTCGCCCGCCTCGGTGGCGATCTCCATTGAGAGGTCGCCATCGGCCACGGCGCGCGCGATCTGGCGCGCGTATTCGGGTTCGCCACCGAGCTGCTGCCAGATGGCGCGCACGACGAAATGCGACACGGCCACCAGGCAGACGATGACGGCCAGCGCCACGGCGATGCTGGTATTGAGCGCATTGCGCACGTTGGCCGCGCTGCGTTCAATACCCTGCTTGAACTGCAATTGCGCCTGCTCGTTGGTCTTTGCCAGGTCCGTATTGAGCACCGCCAGCGCGCCCTGCATGCGCGCCACGGTCGCTTGCGGGTCGCCCTCTTCCATTTCCAGCATGATGCGCGCCGCGCTCAGCGCCGGCGCATAGTAGGCATCGAATTCTTTGGCCAGCCGCTGGCCCTGCTCGCGCTGGCCGGGGATCGCCGCAAAGGCGGCCAGTTTTTCGCGCAGCTTGACCGCCTGGCCGCCAACTTGCCCGATGCGCTCCTTGTCGCCTTCGCTGACCGCGTCGCGCAGGGCGTCGCCGACGGCAGTCACGTCCAGGGTCAGCGACTTGGCCATGTCGAGCACGGGATAGTCGGCACTTTCGGTAGCGTGGATGGAATTGAGCGCGGCCGTAGACAAGTAGGCACTGACGGCCAGTCCCAGCCCGAAAATCACGGCCGAGACGACAGGCAGCGCCCATATCTTGCGTTTGATGCTCATTGCTGTCTCCTGATTTGATGAATTATCGGGCCGCCGCATGGCGTGCGGCCCGAGCCGGCTTTATGGCGCCGTCAGCACCACTTTGACGGTGCCGTCGACGGCACTCTTTTCGATATAGCCGATGGCTTTCGGATCGGCCGCCACGGCCTTCTTCACGTCGGCGCTATTGGCCACCTCTTTCGGCAAGGTCGCCTTGCCCGTGAAAACCAGCTTGGACCACAGGGCCTTCGCTTGCGACGGTTCCTTGTCCGTCACCTTCTTGTAGAACTCGGCGCGCACAGGGGCGCTTTCCGGCTGGTCGATCGGCGTCATGGCCGTCGATTTGCCGAGGAAAAACTGCGCCACCTGCTCATTCGTCATGGCGCCGGCGGCGCTTTTGGGATTGACCACCACGACCACTTCGGCCATGGCGGGAACAGCGCTCGACAAGGCCAGCAAGGCAGCCATATGCAAAATAAATGGTTTCATGCGGCGCTCCTTAGAAAACGAAATCGATGGCGGCAGCCACCACCGTGACGGGGCCGCTGAAACCGGGCTTGGCTTGCACGAACAGGCCCTGGCCATTTTTCGGCTTGATGCGGTCGATCTGCACCTTCAAGGCGGCCGAACGGTGGAAGTCCCAGCGCACGCCGATGCTGTCCGTCGATTGCTCCAGCTGGTTGCGCGTGTTGGCCATGGTATTGACGCCGGCCGACAGGGCGCGCAGGGTCGGCGTGCAGGCGGCTGGATAGCCTGGCGGGCAGGCGGCCGGCACGGTGTTGTTCACGCGATCATCGGCCTTCAGGCTGGCGTGGCTGTAATACGGCAAAAAGGCGCCGATACGGTAGCCGCCCATCAAGTACCACGAGGTGCTGTCGCTGATATAGCTGTCCGTCTTGCGCTTGGCATACTCCGACTGCACCAGAAGATTGTTCCAGTCCAGGCCCAGGCCCACGGACGTGAAGGACGCCTTCTTGTCCTTGACTTCCAGCGCATCAGCCAGGGCGCCCAGCTGGGCGATCCGGTAGCCGCTGCCGGCCGCGCGCAAGCTGCCCATCAAGGTATTCAGGCTGGGCGAATCATTGATCGTCAGCTTGGTCTCGGCACGGCCGAAACGCACCGTGACGGGGCCATGTTCCGCCACCATGTTCAGCGCAACGATGGACTTGCCTTCCACGTGCACGGTCGAATCGGGTCCCGTTGCCAGGGTGGCCTTGGTGCGGCCCAGCGCCAGCTGCGTGGTGATGCTGGTGTCACCCACGCTGAACTGGTAAGTGCCATCGATGCCGTCGATGCTGTTCAGCGGCACCTGCGAATACATTTCACCGGGAGGGCGCAGCATGGTGTTGGCATAGCCCACGTTACGGTAATCGGAAATCATGAAGACGGGCAGACCCATGCGGCCAACCCGCACACTGAAGCTGTCCGACACCTTGGCCTTGGCGAAGGCCCACGCCAGTTCGGCGCCGAAATCATCCTCGCCATCCTTGCGCGCCAGGCCCTGCACGGTGGCCGACAGCCAGGGATTGACGGTGACATTGGCCTGCAAGCCAAGATTCGAATCGACGCCCGTACGGGCTGTCTTGCCGGCACCGGCGGCCTGGTTCGGGCGCGCGAACTGCGCCTTGTCGGTATCGGCCACAGTCAGCGCGGCCGTGCCGAAACCGCTGATCTTGACGGTCGGGCCACTGGCGACATCTTCGGCGTAGGCGTGGCTGATGGCCAGGGGCATGGCCAGCAGAAAAATCAGGACGTGTTTATTCATAGTAATTAAATACCCGTAGCGGTGAACGTTAGTCGTGGAGTTGGGCTCTAGATCGGAGGTTCACCGGCCATAACAGGCCGGGTCCTTTTTTGCGCCGCCGTCGCCTTGCATGGCGTGAATAACGGCGTGACCAGTGAGTAGAACCATGCTACAGAGAAAAAGTCTGCTTTGAAAAGTTTTCCTAAGGCAATTAACGATTTTGCCATTTTTTAGGAAAAAAGCACGCGTTCTAGAGGGGTTTATCTAAATAGCACGCTGTGCAAAACCACACTTACACTATATTTTTCATACACTTATGGATAATTCAAGACAAAAAGAACTCGGATAAAAAAAACGCCACCCGCGCAAAGATCGCGGGTGGCGCCGGCCGATGCCATGCTACGGCAACGCTTACTCGCGCTTCGACACCAGTGTCAGAATATCGTAGCTGGCCACCAGTTCCTCGTTCTGGTTGGTCACCTGCACGTCCCACGCGACCACGCCCTGGCCCACGCCAAACACGTCCTTGCGGTTGCGGTCGACCTTGCGCTTGCAAGTCAGGCGCGCGCGGATGGTGTCGCCAATGGCGACAGGCGCGACGAAGCGCAGGTTGTCCAGGCCATAGTTGGCCAGCACGGGACCGACGCCAGGCGAGACGAACAGGCCGGCGGCGGCCGACAGCACGAAGTAGCCGTGGGCGATGCGCTTGCCGAACTGCGATTCCTTGGCCGCGATTTCGTCGAAGTGCATGTAGAAGAAGTCGCCCGAAATGCCACCAAAGGCGACGATGTCCGCCTCGCTGACGGTGCGGCGGTGCGTCAGCAGCGAGTCGCCCGTCTTCAAATCCTCGAAGTGCTTGCGGAACGGGTGGATCGGGCTTTCATTGACGTCCGCGCCGCGCACGTATTCGCCCGTGATCGCCGCCAGCATGGTCGGCGAGCCTTGCACGGCCGCCCGTTGCAGGTAATGGCGCACGGCGCGCACGCCACCCAGTTCCTCGCCGCCGCCCGCGCGGCCAGGGCCGCCGTGCTTCAGTTGCGGCAACGGCGAGCCATGGCCCGTCGAATCGACGGAGGCCACGCGTTCGAGCACGTGCACGCGGCCATGCGTGGCCGCTACGTGCGGTACCACGCGCGCGGCGATTTTCGGATCGCGCGTCACCAGGGTACTCACCAGGCTGCCCTTGCCGCGCGCGGCCAGTGCCAGCGCTTCGTCGATATCCTTGTAGCCCATCATGGTGCTGACGGGGCCAAACGCTTCCACGTCATGCACGGCGTCGTTGCCGAAGGCGTCGCGGCACAGCAGCAAGGTCGGCGAGAAGAAGCTGCCATCCTGAGCCCCATCACCGAGGGGACTGAAACCGTCGGCCGCGCCAAATACCACCTCGTTACCCTGCGACAGGGTGGCGACACGTTCGGCCACGTCGTTCTGCTGCTCTTTCGACGCCAGCGCGCCCATGCGCACGCCTTCGATGGACGGATCGCCCACCACCACCTTGGCCAGGCGCTCGCGCAGGCGCGTGCCGACGGCATCCATCAAGTGCTCGGGCACGATGATGCGGCGGATTGCCGTACACTTCTGGCCCGACTTGCCCGTCATTTCGCGCACCACTTCTTTGACGAACAGGTCGAATTCCACGTCGTCTGGCGTGACGTCCGGCGCCAGGATGGCGCAATTGAGCGAATCGGCTTCACCGTTGAAGGGCACGGACTGGGCGATCAGGTTGGGATTGGTGCGCAGCTTGGCGGCCGTGGCGGCCGAACCCGTGAAGGTCACGAAATCCTGGCCATTCAAACGGTCCAGCAAGTCGCCCGTAGAGCCGATCACCAGCTGCAAACTGCCGGCCGGCAGCAAGCCCGATTCATGCATCATGCGCACGACGGCCTGCGTCAGATAGCTCGTCGCCGTGGCCGGCTTGGCGATGCAAGGCATGGCCGCCAGGAAGCTGGGCGCGAATTTTTCCAGCAAACCCCAGATGGGGAAGTTAAAGGCATTGATGTGCACGGCCAGGCCGCCGCGCGGCACCAGGATGTGCGTGCCGGCGAAGCCGCCTTTTTTACCCAGCGCGATGGCCGGGCCTTCGTGCAGCACGTTCGACGACGGCAGCTCGTTGCTGCCCATGCTGGCGTAGGCGAACAGCGTGCCCGTGCCGCCTTCGATGTCGACCCAGCTATCGGCGCGCGTGGCGCCCGACAGGTGCGAGATCGCATACAGCTCTTCCTTGCGCTCGACCAGGTACAGGGCCAATGCTTTCAGGCGCGCGGCGCGCTGCTGGAAGTCCAGCGCCATCAGGCCCGGCACGCCCGTCTTGCGCGCATACGTGACGGCTTCGTCGAAGTCGATCTTTTCCGCATGCGTGTGATAGATGACGCGGTTGTTCAAGGCGCTGTGCAGGGGCACGGCGGCGCTTTCGCCCAGCCAGCGGCCGGCGATCAGGCTTTGCAGGGTGGATATGTGAGCCATTTTTTTCTCCATAAATGATGTTGGCGGTGGCGTCGGATTACGCGGGGCTTGGCCCCGCTAATCCGACCTACGCCCATATTGCTTATTGCGCCGCGGCGTTCTTGTGCAAATGCAGCGGCAAGGCGGATTCGAAATTCAGGCGCTGGCGGCCTGCCTCGACTTCCGTCAGGGCGTCCACTTCGCGCATCGTTTGCATCGAGCGCACGGCCAGTTCGTGGTACTGGCCAGTGCCCGAGCTTTTCCATTTGATTTCATCGTCGGTCAGCGCGCGGATGATCTTGGCGGGCGTGCCCACCACCATGCTGCGCGGCGCGACGATCATGCCCGCCTTGACGAAACTCATGGCCGCGACGATGGATTCCGCGCCGATGATGGCGTTGTCCATCACCACGGCGTTCATGCCGACGAGGGCATTGCGGCCGATGCGGCAGCCGTGCAGCACGGCGCCATGGCCGATATGGCCATCGACTTCGACCACCGTGTCGCAGCCGGGAAAACCATGCATGACGCAGGTATCCTGCAAGTTGGCGCCCTCTTCCAGGATCAATCGGCCGAAGTCGCCGCGGATCGAGGCCAGCGGCCCGATATAGCAGCGCGGACCGACGATCACGTCGCCGATCAGCACGGCCGACGGGTGCACGTAGGCGCTGGGGTGGACGACGGGGGTGACGCCGTTGATTTCGTAGACTTTGACCATGTTGTTCTCCTATTCTGCAATGGGGTGACGCTTTCCTGTACCCCACAACCTTGCACTGCCGGGGTCGGACCCTCAGGGTCCGACCCCAGCCTTTGCCCTTCGGGTTACATCCCCAGGTACGCGCTCTGTACCTGCTCGTTATGCAGCAATTCCGGCCCCGGACCGGACAAGGTGATCGCACCCGTCTCGATCACGTAGCCCACGTCGGCGATCGACAGGGCCGCATGCGCGTTCTGCTCGACGAGGAAGATGGTGATGCCCTGGTCGCGCAGTTCGGCCACGATGCGGAAGATTTCCGCGATCAGGAGCGGCGCCAGGCCCATGCTCGGTTCATCGAGCAGCAGCAGTTGCGGGCGGCCCATCAGCGCGCGCGCCATGGCCAGCATCTGCTGCTGTCCGCCCGATAAGGTCCCGGCCAGCAGCAAGCGCTTTTCCTTCAGGATCGGGAACAGGCCATACATGCGCTCCATGTCGCCCGCCACGTCCTGCGCGGGGCGCGTAAAGGCGCCCAGGCGCAGATTGTCTTCCACCGTCATGGGGCCGAAGACTTGCCGCCCTTCCGGCACCTGGCAAATGCCGCTGCGCACGCGCTTGTCGGCGCTCATGCGGCTGACGTCCTGGCCGGCGAAAACGATGCTGCCCGCGCTGACCGGCTGCACGCCGGAGATGGCCCGCAGCAGGGTCGTCTTGCCGGCGCCATTCGCGCCCACCAGCGCCACCAGCTGGCCCTGCCGTACCTGCAGGTCGATGCCGTGCAGGGCCTGGATGCGGCCGTAATGGCTGGTCAGGCCAGCGATATCGAGCACCAGCGGTGTCTGAGGTTTTTCCATCTTCATCATGCCGCCACTCCCAGATACGCGGCCACCACATCGGGGTTCGCGCGCACTTCGGCGGCGGTTCCCTCGGCCAGCTTCTTGCCATAGTCGAGCACCAGGATATGGTCCGACAGGTTCATCACCAGTTTCATGTCATGCTCGACCAGCACCACCGTCACGCCCGATTGCGCCACCTTGCGTATCAAGGCTTCGATCTCGCCCGTCTCCGTATGGTTCAAGCCCGCCGCCGGCTCATCGAGCAGCAGCACCTTCGGCTTGGCCGCCAGCGCACGCGCGATTTCCAGGCGTTTCAAGGCGCCATACGACATCTGCCCCGCCTCGTCGTCGATGTGCCGGCCCACGCCGACAAACTCCATCAGGCCCGCCGCCTCGTCGCGGCAAGCCGCGTCGGCACGGCGCACGGACGGCAAACGCAGCATGGAGGCGAACAGGTTCTGGTTCAGGCGCAGGTGCGCACCCACCATCACATTGTCGATGGCCGTCATGTTCATGCACACCTGCAGGTTCTGGAAGGTGCGGCTCATGCCGCGCCGCGCCAGCGCATCGGGCGGCATGGCGGCCACGTTTTCGCCATTGAGCAAAATCTCGCCCCGGGTCGGCGTGTACACACCGGTGATCAGGTTGAACAGGGTCGTCTTGCCGGCGCCGTTCGGCCCGATCACGGAGTGGATATTGCCTTCCTTGACGGTAAAGCTCACGTCCTGCACCGCATGCACGCCGCCAAAGCTCTTGCTCAGATTGTTAATCGTCAGCATCTCAGACCTCCTGCGCAGATTTGGGCGGTGCTTTCGGCGTAGCGGAACGCTTGCGCGAACGGCTGGCCAGGCTCGGCACCAGGCCCTTGGGCATGAAGATCATGGTGGCCATCAGGATCACGCCAAACACCACCGTTTCCCAGCCTTCAAAACTGGACAGCAGCTGCGGCAGAATCGTCAGCAGGGCCGCGCCGATGATGGAACCGAAGATCGACGCCATGCCACCCACCACCACCATCGTCACCAGCTCGATCGAGTGGAAAAAGCCGGCCAGGTTGGGCGTGATGAAACCGATGTAGTGGGCACTGATGCTGCCCGCAATGCTGGCAATGACGGCCGACAGCACGAACACGCGCACCTTGAAGCGGGTCGTATCGACGCCGACGACGCGGGCCGCCACTTCCGAACCGTGGATCGCCTGCAGCGCGCGGCCGACGGGCGAATCGATCAGGTTCAGCGCCAGCCACGTGACCAGCAGCAGCAGCACGGCGCACACCAGGTACCACGATTTTTCACCGGCGATTTCCAGGCCGGCGACACTGAAGGTGGACACGCCGATGCCGTCCGGGCCACCCGTCCACTGTGTCTCGTTGTTGATCACGATGGAGATGATGATGCCCAGGCCCAGGGTGGCCATGGCCAGGGTATGGCCTTTGAGTTTCAACACGGGGCGCGCCAGCAGCAGCGCCAGCAGGCCAGTCGCGACGGCGCCGGCGGCCAGGGCAGCGAGCGGCGGCCAGTTGTAGTGCGTGGTCAGCACGGCCGACGCATACGCGCCCAGGCCATAGAAACCCGCGTGACCGAGGCTGATCTGGCCCGTGTAGCCCATCAACAGGTTCAGGCCGATGACGACGATGGCGTTCAGGGCGATGCGGATCGCCACGTCATAGTAGAACGCATTCGTGAGGAACAGGGGCAGGATGGCCAGCACGAGTGCCAGCACCAGCAAACCACCGTGGCGCGAGCGGGAGAAGAAGGTCGTCATACACGCTCCGAATTTTTAGCGCCAAACAAGCCTTGCGGCAGGAAGAACAGGATCAGCAGGATCAGCACGAAGGGGACCGCGTCCTTGTAGGCCGAGGAGATATAGCCGGCCGTCATGGCTTCGGCGATGCCGAGGATCAGGCCACCGGCAATCGCGCCGGCGCCGCCACCGAGGCCACCCAATACGGCGGCGACGAAGCCTTTCAGGCCCAGCATGATGCCCGCGTCGTACGAGGTGTACGTGATCGGTGCGACGAGAATGCCGCCCGCCGCGCCCAAGAGCGCTGACAGGCCGAACGAGAACAGCAGCACCTTGCGCGTGTTGATGCCCACCAGTTGCGCAGCCAGCTTGTTGTGCGAGGTGGCCAGCATGGCCTTGCCCATCAGGGTGCGGCCGAAGAACCAGCCCAGCACCAGCACGATGACGACCGTCACGCCCAGCACCCACAGGCTTTGCGGCAGCAGGCTGGCACCCAAAAATTCGATCGGCGCGTCGCCGGAAAACGCCGGCAGTGTATGCGTATCCTTGCCCAGCCAGATTTGCACCAGGCCGCGCAGCACCAGCGAGGCGCCGATGGTGATGATCAACAAGGTGATGACCTGCGCATTTTGCGCCGGTTCGATCACGGTTTTTTCCATCAGCAGGCCAACCAGGCCCGTGGCGATGACGGCCAGGATGATGGCCAGCGGCAGCGGCACGCCGGCGGCCGACATCACGGCGGCCAGCATCCCGCCCAGCATGATGAATTCGCCTTGCGCGAAGTTGATCACGCCGCTGGTGTTGTAGATGATGGTAAAGCCCAGCGCCGCCAGCGCATAGGCGGAACCGACCGTCATCCCGGAATACAGAAATTGTAGAAATTGTGCGACTTCCATGGTGTCTCCATTATGTTCGGCGATGCGCGGGCCGCTTCGAGGGCGGCCTCGCGCAGGTACTTCTGGCTTACCTTGTTTCGAACATCACTTCGACAATTGCCATTCGCCGTTCTTCACTTCCACCATACGGAAAGCCGACAGGTCCAGGCCCATGTGATCTTTTGCCGACATGTTGAAGACACCCGTCGTCCCCACAAAACCCTTGGTCGATTCCAGCGCCGCGCGCACTTTTTCGCGATCCGTGCCGCCGGCGCGCTTGATGGCGTCGACCGACAGGTTCAGAGCGTCGAGCGCATAGCCGCCAAAGGTCGACGGATCGATCTTGTAGCGGTCTTTATACGTCTTGTCGTAGCCGACCACGATGGCCTTTTGCGCGTCGCTGTCGGGCAGCATGGCGCCGATCAGCAGGGCCGGCGTTGGCAGGCGCACGCCTTCGGCGGCCTTGCCCGACAATTTCAGGTATTCGTCCGACGCCACGCCATGCGACTGGTACAGCGGCAGCGCGGCCATGCCCAGCTGGCCATAGTTCTTGGTCACGACCGCCGGGCCCTGGCCCAGGCCGAAGACGAAGACGGCTTGCACGCCAGCCGTATTTTTGATGCGCGTGAGCTGCGCCGTGATGTCCGTGTCTTTCGGGCCGTAGGTTTCATCGGCCACCAGGGTAATGCCGTATTTGGAGGCGACGATCTGCGATTCCTTGCGGCCCGAAGCGCCGAAGCCGCTCGTTTCAGACAGCAGGCCCACCTTGCTGATGCCGCGCTTCTTCATGTCTTCGAATACCTTCTCGGCCGCCATGCGGTCCGTGTGCGGCGTCTTGAAGACCCATTTCTTGACCGGGTCGATGATGACCACGGCACCGGCAAGCGAAATGAACGGCATGCTGGCGCGGTCGACCAGCGGCGCCATCGCCATCGTCGCACCCGTGGTGGTGCCGCCGATCAGCACATCGACCTTGTCGGACTCGATAAGGCGCTTGGTAAAACCGTTGGCCTTGGCCGCGTCGCTGCCGTCATCGTAGTGGACCAGTTCCAGCTTGCGTCCCAGGACGCCACCGGCCGCGTTGATCTTCTCGATATACAGTTGCAGGGTTTTCAGTTCAGGGTCGCCCAGGAAGGCGGCCGGTCCCGTGACGGACAGCACGGAGCCGATCTTGATGTTATCGGCCGCATACGCGCCCGCGGCGGACATGGCCAGCACGCCGGCGATCAGGGTTTTCTTGAAGATATTGGCAATCATTATGGTCTCCACCAGGTTGGCACTACGGTCAATTATGGTTGGCGCTTTTTTACAAGCCTGCGCCTTTTATGTTTACTTTGCTTTTACTCTGTTATACGCGTTCAATTACTACGGCAATACCCTGCCCCACGCCGATGCACATGGTGCACAGCGCATAGCGCCCGCCAGTGCGTTCCAGCTGGTTCAGGGCCGCCATCACCAGGCGCGCGCCCGATGCGCCCAGCGGATGGCCGATGGCAATCGCGCCGCCATTCGGATTCACGTGGGCCGCGTCGTCCGCCAGGCCCAGGTCGCGCGTGACGGCCAGGGCCTGCGCGGCAAACGCTTCATTGAGCTCGATCACGTCCATCTGTTCGATGGTCAATCCCGTTTGCGCCAGCACCTTGCGCGTGGCCGGCGACGGGCCAAAACCCATGATGCGCGGCGCCAGGCCGGCCGTGGCCATGCCCAGCACTTTTGCGCGCGGCGTCAATTTGTATTTGTCGACGGCGGCGGCGGACGCCAGCAGGATGGCGCAAGCGCCGTCGTTCAAGCCCGAGGCATTGCCGGCCGTGACGGTGCCGTCAGCCTTGACCACGCCCTTGAGCTTTGCCAGCATCTCGATCGAGGTGTCGGGGCGCGGATGTTCATCCATCGTCACCATCTTCGGGTCACCCTTTTTTTGCGGCACGGCGACGGGCACGATTTCACGATCAAAGACGCCAGCCGCGTTGGCGGCGGCCCAGCGCTGCTGGCTGCGCAAGGCCAGGGCATCCTGGTCGGCGCGGCTGATGCCGAACTCCACGGCCACGTTTTCCGCCGTTTCCGGCATGGTGTCGATGCCGTACTGCGTTTTCATCTTGCCGTTGACGAAACGCCAGCCCAGGGTCGTGTCTTCGATTTTCGCCGCGCGCGAAAACGCGCTGTCGGCCTTGCCCATCACGAAAGGCGCGCGCGTCATGCTTTCCACGCCGCCGGCGATGATCAGCTCCGCCTCGCCCGCCTTGATGGAACGGGCAGCCATGCCGACGGCGTCCAGGCTGGAGCCGCACAGGCGGTTGATGGTATTGGCCGGTACTGCCGCCGGCAAACCGGCCAGCAGCGCGGCCATGCGGCCCACGTTGCGGTTGTCTTCGCCCGCCTGGTTGGCACAGCCGTAGAACACGTCGTCGATGGCGGCCCAGTCGACGGACGGGTTGCGGGCGATCAGCGCGGCAATCGGCAGCGCGCCCAGGTCGTCCGCGCGTACGCTGGACAGCGCGCCGCCATAGCGGCCAAAGGGAGTGCGCACGGCATCACAGATAAAGGCTTCGTTCATGTTTGCTTCCTTGTTCGTTTTCTTGTTCAAACTATCAGGGGAAAAGCTTCGGGCGCTGGTCGACCACGCGGCGGGCCTTGCCCGTCAGGGTGCGTTCGATGCCGGCGGCGGCCACCAGGCGCACGCGCGTGCTCACGCCCACGTGCGTCTTGATGCGGTGTTCCAGCTCGCGCGCCAGGCCATCGGTCTCACTGGCCGAGATGGTGGCGCTCAGGTCGATGCGCAGCTCGGCGATCACTTCCAGTTTGTCGAGGTGGCCATCGCGCGTGACCACCAGCTGGTATTGCGGCGCCAGCTTCGGCATCTTGAGGATCAGCTCTTCGATCTGCGTGGGGAAGACGTTCACGCCGCGGATGATCAGCATGTCGTCGGAGCGGCCCGTGATCTTGCCGATGCGGCGCATGGCCCGCGAGGTCGGCGGCAGCAAACGGGTCAGGTCGCGCGTGCGGTAGCGGATGATGGGCAGCGCTTCTTTCGTCAGCGAGGTAAACACCAGTTCGCCCTCCTCGCCATCCGGCAGCACTTCTCCCGTTTCCGGATCGATGATCTCCGGGTAGAAATGGTCTTCCCAGATGACGGGACCGTCCTTGCTCTCGATGCACTCGGATGCCACGCCAGGACCCATTACTTCGGACAGGCCATAGATATCGACGGCGTCGATGCCGGCGCGCGCTTCGATTTCCGCACGCATGGCGTCCGTCCACGGCTCGGCGCCGAAGATGCCTACCTTCAGCGACGATTCAGCCGGATCGAGACCCTGGCGCGTGAATTCCTCGATGATGTTGAGCATGTAGGACGGCGTGACCATGATGATGGACGGCTTGAAATCCTGGATCAATTGCACCTGCTTTTCCGTCTGGCCGCCCGACATCGGGATGACCGTGCAACCGAGACGCTCGGCGCCGTAATGCGCGCCCAGGCCACCCGTGAACAAGCCGTAGCCATAGGAGATGTGCACCATGTCGCCCGCGCGGCCGCCGCCGGCGCGGATCGAGCGCGCCACCACGTTGGCCCAGGTGTCGATGTCGTTCTGCGTGTAGCCGACCACCGTGGCCTTGCCCGTGGTGCCGCTCGACGCGTGGATGCGCACCACTTGCTCGCGCGGCACGGCAAACAGGCCAAACGGGTAATTGTCGCGCAAGACTTTTTTATCGGTGAACGGGAATTTGGCCAGATCGGACAGCGATTTGAGGTCGTCCGGATGCACGCCCGCTTCGTCAAAAGCGGCGCGGTAATGGGGCACGTTGTCATACGCGTGCTTGAGCGTCCATTTCATGCGTTCGAGCTGCAGCGCCTGCAGTTCATCCTTGCTGGCGCGCTCGATCGGTTCGAGGTCATTCGGTGCTGGGGTTCTCTGGACCATCTCTGTCTCCTGTTTAATTCTTTAACTGTTCAATCGGTACCGGCAGTTCAAGCCTGCTCTTGTCACTTCAATTGCTGATGACTTCACCGGCCACGCGGATCGACTTGCCGCGAAAGAGCGCGATGGCGCGCCCTTCCTGGTTGCTGACCTTGACGTCATAGACGCCGCTCTTGCCCGCCAGCGCCTGTTCGACGGCATGCGCCGTCAGCACGTCGCCTTCGCGGCCCGGCGCCAGGTAATCGATGGTGCAGCCGGCGCCCACGGTGTTCATGTTGTAGCTGTTGCAGGCAAAGGCGAAGGCGCTGTCGGCCAGGGCGAAGATAAAGCCGCCGTGGCAGGTCTGGTGGCCGTTGAGCATGTCGGCACGCACCGTCATCGTCATGCGCGCATGGCCGGGGCCCACGTCGGCCAGGGCGATGCCCATGGCGGCGGTGGCGTTATCGCGCGACAGCATGGAGGCGGCGGCCGCTTCGGCCAGGGCTTGCGCGGTCATGTTGTGATCCTTATTTGACATATCATTCGGCATGAAACGGTGCTCCATTGGCGAGTTTGCGGCGCAGCAGCGGCGAGACCCGGTAGCGGTCTTCTCCATAGCCCAGCGCCAGATGCTGCAATACGGTGACGATGTGCTGGACGCCGACGGCATCGGCCCAGGCCAGCGGTCCGCGCGGATAGTTCACGCCCTTCTGCATGGCGATATCGACGGCGGCCACCGTGCACACACCCTGGTTGACGGCGTCGGCCGCCTCGTTGGCCAGCATGGCGACCGTGCGCATGACGGCCAGGCCAGGCACGTCGTCCAGGCGCGTGACGATGAAACCGGCCGTCTGGAACAGGCCGACGACGGCCGCGTAGGCGGCATCGCTGCACTGGTCGGCACGGGCCACGGCGATGCGTTTGGCACCGGCGTAATCGAGCGCCAGGTCGAACAGCACCGTGTCCGGATGCTGGTTATCGTGCGCGCGCTGGGTGGCGCTGCGGCCATCTGTCAGGTAGATCGCGGCGCCATGGCAATGCAGGGCTGGCGCTTCGTCCATCGCCTGGCCTTCCTGCGTCACGCGGCGGCTGACGGTGATGCCCGCCTGCTCCAGGCGCTGCACCAGGCTGCGGATGATGCCGCTGTGGCCACGCCCATCGCCGCCGATGGCGGCCGACAGGGCGACGAATTCGGGCTTGGCCTGCGCGTCTTCCGCCTGCGCCACGGGGGCAACGGCGCCTTCGCCATACGGGTAAAAGCCGCGGCCCGATTTGCGGCCGAGGAAACCGGCGTTGACCATTTCCTGCTGCAGCACGGACGGCGTGAAGCGCGGGTCGTTGAAATAGGCGCCGAACACGGATTGCGTGACGGAGAAATTCACGTCGTGGCCGATCAAGTCCATCAATTCGAATGGGCCCATGCGGAAGCCGCCCGCTTCGCGCAGCACGGCATCGATGGTGGCAGGATCGCCCGCCTGTTCGTTCAACAGGCGCCAGCCTTCCGCATAGAACGGACGGGCGACACGGTTGACGATAAAGCCCGGCGTCGATTTCGCATGCACGGGATTCTTTCCCCAGGCGATAGAGGTGTCGTAGACGGTGGCGGCGACCTGCTCGCTGGTGGCCAGGCCACTGATCACTTCGACCAGCGCCATCAGGGGCACGGGATTAAAGAAATGCATGCCGACCAGGCGTTCCGGACGGCGCAGCCTGGCGGCAATCGCCGTGACGGAAATCGACGAGGTATTCGTCGCCAGGATGCAGTCGTCGCCAACCAGCGCTTCGAGTTCCGCGAACAGGCCGCGCTTGACGTCGAGGTTTTCCACGATGGCTTCCACCACCAGGGCAGCATCGCTCACATCGGCCAGGCTGCCCGCCGCCTGCAGGCGCGCCGTGGCGGCCGTGGCTTCGTCCGCCGTCATGCGGCCCTTCTCGGCCAGCTTCGCATACATCTTGCCGATGTCGAGCAAGGCCTTGCTGACGGCTTCCGCGCGCGTGTCATACAGTTTGACTCTGTAACCGGCGGCGGCGGCCACCTGCGCGATGCCGGCGCCCATGGCGCCGCTGCCGATGACGGCGACGATACTGTTGTTGTCCAGAGCTGCCATATCAATGTCCCTTGAATTGCGGTGTGCGCTTTTCCATGAAGGCGGCCACGCCTTCGCGGTAATCATCGCTGTGTCCGAGATCGCTCATCATGCGCGCTTCCAGCGCCAGCTGCTGCGGCAGGGTATTGGCGCCACTGAGAGCCAGCGCCTGCTTGGTGAACGCCAGGCCCTTGGTCGGCGCCGTGGAAAAGTGCACGGCCAGCTTGCGCGTTTCCTGCGCCAGTTCAGCATCCTCGACGCATTTCCAGATCAAGCCCCAGTCCTCGGCCTTTTCCGCCGTCAGTTTTTCGCCAAGCATGGCCAGGCCCATGGCGCGCGCCGAACCGATCAGGCGTGGCAGGAAGAAGGTGCCGCCCGTGTCCGGGATCAGGCCCAGCTTGCAAAACACTTCGACGAAGCTGGCCGACTTGCCGGCGATGACGATGTCGCAGGCCAGCGCCAGGTTGGCGCCCGCGCCGGCGGCCACGCCGTTGACGGCGCAGATCACCGGCATGGGCAAGGCTTTCAAGGCCAGCACCAGCGGCGCGTAGTTCTTTTCCACCGACTCGCCCAGGTCCACGCCCTTCGAGCCGGGTTCCACGGCGCGGTCGGACAAATCCTGCCCCGCGCAAAAGCCGCGGCCCGCGCCCGTCAATACGAACACGCGCACGGAACTGTCGGCGTTGACTTTCGCAATCGCGTCGCGCACTTCCTCGTGCATGGCTTGCGTGAAGCTATTGAGCTTGTCGGGACGGTTCAGGGTCAGGGTGGCGATACCCTGTTCGATGGTGAAGAGGATGTTTTGGTAGGTCATGGCGTCTCGCTTCAATTTTTTAAACCCAGATGCAAGTGCCGGGGTCGGACCCTGAGGGTCCGACCCCAGTCTTCGCTTGGGGTCTGATGTTATTCAGCCTGGTCGAAGTCGACCACCACCTTGTCGGTCAGCGGAAAACTCTGGCAACTGAGGACGAAGCCGCGCGCCACTTCGTAGTCTTCCAGCGCGTAGTTGACGTCCATTTCGACTTTGCCGTCGAGGATCTTGCAGCGGCAGGTCGAGCATACGCCGCCCTTGCACGAATAGCGCATGTCCAGCCCGGCGCGCAGGCCCGCGTCGAGGATCGATTCCTTATCCTTGTCCATCGTGAAGGTGGTGTGGTTGCCGTCCATGATGACGGTCACTTCCGTTTCCTGCACAGTATCGGCGGCCAGCTGGACGCGCGGCTTGTGGGCATTTTTCGGGATGCTGGCGGCGAACAGTTCGATCTTGATGTTCTGCTTGGGCATGCCGGCCGCCTGCAGGGCGGCGGAGACGCCCAGCATCATGTCTTCCGGGCCGCAGATAAAGGCATTGTCGTAGTCTTCCACACGGATCCAGTGCTGCAGGAACTGTTCGCATTTTTCCTGCGTGATGCGGCCGTTGAACAATTCGATATCCTGCTGCTCGCGGCTCATCACGTAGACGAGGTTCAGACGCTCCAGGTACACATCCTTCAAGTCCGTCAATTCTTCCTTGAAGATGACGGACGAGGAGGCGCGGTTACCGTAGAACAGCGTGAAGCGGCTCAGTGGTTCCGTCAGCAGGGTCGTCTTGATGATGGAGAGGATGGGCGTGATGCCGCTGCCGGCCGCGAACGCCAGGTAATGCTTGCGGTTGACGCAGTCGAGCGGCACGTTGAAGTGGCCCATGGGCGGCATCACGTCGATGGTGGCGCCGGCCTTCAGGGTGTCGTTCGCCCAAGTCGAAAATGCGCCGCCCGGCGTGCGCTTGATGGCCACGCGCAGGGTGCCGTCCTGCACCGCCGAACAGATGGAATACGAGCGGCGCACGTCTTCCGCGTTGATATTGGCGCGCAGGGTCAGGTGCTGGCCCTGCTGGAAGCGGAACTGCTGCTTCAACTCAAATGGCACGTCGAACGTGACGGCGATGGTGTCGCGCGTTTCGTTGCGCACGTTCGCCACGCACAGCGGATAAAATTTACTCATGCTTCATCTCCAGTTTCTTCGGAACGTGTGCCTGATTTTTTTAGTGGCACTTGAAGTAGTCAAACGGTTCGCGGCAAGCCATGCATTTGTACAGGGCCTTGCACGGCGTGGAACCGAACTGGCTGGTCAGCTGCGTATGCGTCGAGCCGCAGTTCGGGCAGATCACGTCCAGCTTCGGCATGGGCTGGCGCTTGACGCCACCCGCTGTTCCTCTACCAAGGCCGCTGATGTCGATCACCTGCTGCTGCGGCGGGGCGATGCCATAGCCTTTCAGCTTGGCCTTGCCTGCTTCGCTCATCCAGTCCGTCGTCCAGGCGGGCGCCAGCTGGTTCACCAGGGTCACCCTGGCCACACCGTGGCTGCGCAAGGCATCCGTAACGGCGTCGGCGATCACCTGCATGGCCGGGCAGCCCGAATACGTGGGCGTGATCGTCACGATGCACTCTTCGCTGCTGACCACGTCGACGGCGCGCACGATGCCCAGGTCCACCACCGAAATGACGGGGATTTCCGGGTCCGGCACGTCGCCGAGCCAGGCCCATACCTGGGCGGCGTCCAGCGCCGCAGCGCCAGCGGCCGCGTTCATTACCACTCCGCCCCGGGATAGGCGCGCTGCAGGAACTGCATCTCGGCCAAAATGAATCCCAGGTGCTCCGTGTGCGTGCCCTGCTTTCCGCCCTTTTGCATCCAGGCGTCGGGCGCCGGCATGGTCAAAGTGGCTTCGGCGAAGATCTCGGCCACGTGTTCGAGGAAAGCCTGGCGCAACACGTCCGATGGCGGCGCGATGCCGGCGGCAAGCATGGCCTGGTCGACGGCGTCGTAGGTGAACATCTCGCCCGTGTACATCCACAGCTTGTCGGCGGCGGCCTGCGTTTTCGCGTGGCTGTCGGCCGTGCCGTCGCCGAGGCGCACGATCAGGTCACCGCTGCGGCGCAGGTGATAGGTCACTTCCTTGACCGACTTTTGCGCCACTTCGACGATGCGTGGATCGCTGCATTTCGTCAGTTCCAGCAGCTGGAAGTAATGCCAGCTGTCGAAGAAGAACTGGCGCATCATGGTGTCGGCGTAATTGCCGTTCGGCTGCTCGACCAGCAAGCAATTCTTGAAGTCGTGGGCATCGCGCAAAAAGGCGATGTCGTCCTCGTCGCGGCCCGCGTTTTCCAGTTCGGCCGCATAGCTGAACCACAAACGCGTCTGGCCCAGCAAGTCCAGCGCCACGTTGGTCAGCGCCATGTCTTCTTCCAGCGCCGGCCCCTTGCCACACAGCTGCGACAGCTGCTGGCTGAGGATCAGGGCGTTGTCGCCCAAGCGCAAAAGGTAATCGAATTTTTGTTGAGTGAGCTTGTCATCCATTGCAGGCGCTCCCATCACAGGTTCTTGACTTCTTCCGGCATCGGGAAGAAGGTGGGATGACGGTACACCTTGCTGTTCGACGGTTCGAACAGGGCGCCCTTGTCGCCGGGGCTGCTGGCGACGATATCGGCCGCGCGCACCACCCAGATGCTCACGCCTTCATTGCGGCGCGTGTAGACGTCGCGCGCATGGTTGACCGCCATGGTGGCGTCGGAAGCGTGCAGGCTGCCCACATGCTTGTGCGCCAGGCCGTGCTGGCTGCGGATGAAAATTTCCCACAATGGCCATTCTTTGCTCATGTTGCTATCCCCTTTTATCGATATTTTTCAGGCTGCCGCTTTGCTAGCGGCTTGCTTGTCAGCGTAGGCGAGCAAGGCATCGCGGAACCACTCGCCGTCTTCATACGCTTTCACGCGCGTTTGCAGGCGCTCGCGGTTGCACGGACCATTGCCCTTCAATACATTGTTGAACTCGGACCAGTCGATCTCGCCGAATGCATAGTGGCCCGTTTCCGCATTGAATTTCAGGTCGGGATCGGGCACGGTCAAGCCCAGGTATTCGATTTGCGGCACGGTCTGGTCGACCATGCGCTGGCGCAATTCGTCGTTCGAGAACAGCTTGATGCGCCATTGCGCCGACTGGGCACTGTTGACGGAGGCGGCGTCGGACGGGCCGAACATCATCAGGGACGGCCACCACCAGCGGTTCAAGGCATCCTGCGCCATGGCTTTCTGTGCCGGCGTGCCCTTGCACAGCGACATCATGATGTCGTAACCCTGGCGCGCATGGAACGATTCTTCCTTGCAGACGCGGATCATGGCGCGCGCATACGGGCCATACGAGCAGCGGCACAGGGGAATCTGGTTGATGATGGCGGAGCCGTCGACGAGCCAGCCGATGGCGCCCATGTCCGCCCACGACAGGGTGGGATAATTGAAGATGCTGGAATACTTGGCTTTGCCCGAGTGCAAGGCTGCCAGCAAGTCGTCGCGCGACACGCCTAACGTTTCCGCGGCGCTGTACAGGTACAGGCCGTGACCGGCTTCGTCCTGGATCTTGGCCAGCAGGATCGATTTGCGTTTCAGCGTCGGCGCGCGCGTGACCCAGTTACCTTCGGGCAGTTGGCCGACGATTTCCGAATGCGCGTGCTGCGAAATCTGGCGGATCAGGGTCTTGCGGTAGGCGTCCGGCATCCAGTCCTTGGCCTCGATCTTGATGCCTTCGTCGATGCGCGCCTGGAAAGCGCGCTCTTCCTGGCCCATGTCGTCGAGGGAACGGACGTTCTTGAGGCCGGTTTCAACCATTTGTGCGTACATGATGTGTCTCCCATGTCTTTGATTTTGCGCAGCAACGCGGTGCGATGAACAGATAATACGATACAAAAAACGATTTGCATACACTTGATATGAATCATTTTAAAAATTCGTATCTTGTGCGGGTTTTTTGTGCGTATGATATTGCTTATGAGAAAACATCACGAAGTGCCACCCGCGCTTCCGGCAAATTATTGCCGCGCTACCCGCGCAGCCAAGTAAACTGCTGCTTTTATTGATTCGACCGCAACACGGCCAGACCGGAACCACATGAAGAACACCC
The DNA here is from genome assembly GCF_002813325.1 of Janthinobacterium sp. 64. Taxonomy (NCBI): domain Bacteria; kingdom Pseudomonadati; phylum Pseudomonadota; class Betaproteobacteria; order Burkholderiales; family Oxalobacteraceae; genus Janthinobacterium; species Janthinobacterium sp. 64. The sequence goes on from NZ_PHUG01000001.1 coordinate 3,000,615, forward strand.
GCTGCACGGCATGGATAGCCGATTTCCTGGAAAGCGACCCACCGCGCTCAAAGTCCCTGGTGATGACGATTTTCGGCGACGCCATCGTGCCGCGCGGCGGCGCCATCTGGCTGGGCAGCCTGATCGAACTGCTGGCACCGTTTGGCGTGAATGACCGCTTGCTGCGCACCAGCGTGTTCCGCCTGGCGCAGGAAGGCTGGCTCAGCTCGCAACGCGACGGCCGCCGCAGTGCCTATACGATACGCCCGGAAGCGCTGGCCCGCTTCGAGCGCGCCTACCGCCGCATCTATGCGCCGCTGGTCGTGCACTGGGATGGCAGCTGGACCCTGGTGATCGGGCCGGCCGGCAGCATCGGCGCCGCCGAGCGGGGCGCGCTGCGCAAGGAATTGTTATGGGCTGGCTATGGCTTGATTTCTCCCGGCATCTTTGGCCACCCGGCCAGCAATGCGGAAGCGCTGGAAGATATCCTCGTGCGCAATGAGGTGCAGGGCAAGCTCTATGTTTGCCACACCACGGAATTGCCGGGCGTGAGCACGCGTCCCCTGCGCGACATGGTGGGCGACTGCTGGGACTTGTCGGAAGTGATGGCCGGCTACGCAAAATTCATCGCCAGCTTCCAGCCCCTGCTGACCCTGCTGCAGGAAGAACCCGTGTTCGATGCGGAGCAGGCGTTCGTCATCCGCTCGCTGCTGACGCACGCCTACCGCCGCGTGCAATTGCACGACCCGCAACTGCCCGTCGAGCTGCTGCCCGAACCGTGGCCCGGCACGCAAGCGTATGCGCTGGCGCGCGACCTGTACCGCATCACCTATGCGACCGCCGAAGAACACATCCTGGCCACCCTGCGGCGCGAGGACGAGCAGGCGCCGAATGTTGAGCCATGGTTTTTTGAACGTTTTGGCGGTCTGACTACTTGAACGTCTGAAAAATGTTCAGGGCCAGGCGCGTGGCCGCAGGCAGTACGACTAGTACGCCAAGGCAACGCAACGCCGCCATGGGCATTTTCTCAGGCGTTCACTGCTTCACCACTACTTGCTTGGCCCCTGCCAGCAAATCCTGCCCCAGCTTTTCCAGCGCATTGACCTGCACCAGCATGGTGTCGAGGATGGCGACGTTGAAGGTAAATTCGGCCGGCGTCGTATAGCCGGGGAAACGCAGGATGCGCAGCAATTCCTGCAAGGTCGTGCCCTTGCCCAGGTGCGCCAGCGCGTCGCTGAGGGCGCTGACTTTCTTTTCCAGTTCGTGTATGTGCTTGCCATTGTCGTCCATGATGCCCTCCCCGTGTTGGAGCTATCACGTTAGCAAAGCACGTCCGCCATCGTTTGCGCCAGCACAAAGGCGCGGCTAAAACGGGTATCATCGCGCCATTGCACACGATGCAAAACCCATACGTTTTTATCAGGAACACACATGACCATTAAAATCAGCCAGCAATTCGACGCCGGCGCGATCGAGGTGCTGCGCGCCGACGATGCCCACTCCATCGAGCTGAACATCCGCAAGGATTCCCACGCCGACATCACGCAGTGGTTTTACTTCCGCCTGCAAGGCGCGCAAGGCGAGGCGTGCACGATCCGCTTCATGAATGCCGGCAAGTCGGCCTATCCTGACGGCTGGAAAGATTACCAGGCCGTGGCCAGCTATGACCGCGAAACCTGGTTCCGCGTGCCGACCAGCTTTGACGGCACGGTGATGACCATCGAACATACGCCGGAAGAAGAAAGCGTGTACTACGCCTACTTCGAACCGTATCCATGGGACCGCCACCTGGCCCTGATCGACAGCGCGCAAGCGTCGCCGCTGGTGCGCCTGATCGACCTGGGCAGCACCGTGGAAGGCCGCGACATGAATCTGCTGGTCGTCGGCGACGCCGATGCCGAGAAAAAAGTCTGGGTCATCGCGCGCCAGCATCCCGGTGAAACGATGGCCGAATGGTTTGTGGAAGGCATGCTCGAGGCCTTGCTGGACCAGGCCAATCCATTTGCCCGCCAGTGCCTGCAAGACGCCGTCTTCTACGTGGTGCCGAACATGAACCCGGACGGTTCCGTGCATGGCAACCTGCGCACCAACGCGGCCGGCGCCAACCTGAACCGCGAATGGATGACGCCGACCATGGAGCGCAGCCCGGAAGTGTTCCTGGTGAAACAGAAGATGCATGAAATCGGCTGCGACCTGTTCCTCGACGTGCATGGCGACGAAGGTCTGCCATATGTATTCGTGGCTGGCAGCGACGCGCTGGAAAACTTCACGCCGGCACAAAAAGCCGAGCAAGACCGCTTCATTGCCGACTTCAAGGTGGCCAGCCCCGACTTCCAGGACGAGCACGGCTATGAAGACGGCCCGTTCACGCCGGAAGTGCTGACCATGGGTTCGCCCCACATCACGCACGCGTTCGGCTGCCTGGCACTGACCCTGGAACTGCCGTTCAAGGACAATGCCAACGATCCCGACCCACAAACGGGCTGGAGCGGCGCCCGCAGCGCCGCCCTGGGCGCGGCCGTGCTGCAGCCTATCCTGTCGACCTTGCGCGCCTGAGCGCCAGGGCCGGACCGGCCCGCGTGAACCCGATGCCCCGCTCGCCGGGGCATTTTTTTTGACCGCACGGCAAGCGTTGCTGGACGAATGGTTTTTTTCGCAAACATCTTGCCTGTCAGAAATTATCGTCCTACACTATTCAACAGAATCGGGCCGTGCCACGCTGCGCGGCCCCGCAAGAATATACGGCCGGGCAGGTCGCCACGACTTCCCGCCACCGGCAATACACATCCACGGCCCTGTCCCCGCCGAATTAGCTTTCTGTAACGCAAACTGACCGCATCAGCATCGTCATGCACAGGCGCCGCTTGTCCGCAGGACCATGCCAAGCGCACGCTTTCCGCTTTACGTCGAGGATGAATACCCTATGTCCAAGCTTAAAATCAGTACCCGTTTGGCCTTCAGTTTCGGCCTGATCATTGTCCTGCTTGCCATGGTGGCATTTGTTTCCATCAGCCGCATCCGCAACATCAATGCCTCGACGGAAAAAATTGTCAATGACCGCTATGTCAAGGTCATGCTGTCCAATACGATACAGTCCGAGGTCAATGTCCAGGCCCGTCTCCTGAGCATCGCCATCATCGGTGCCAACGATGCCGACGAAGTCAGCAGTTCCGTGGCCAAGGTGCAGGCGTCGATCAAGAAGAACGTGGAATTGCTGGCGCGACTGAAAACCCTGGTCAATACGCCCAAAGGCCAGGAGCTGCTCCAGGCCGTGATGAGCAGCCGCGCAACGTATGGCAAGACGCGCGATGCGAATATCAAGCTGTTACAAGAAGGCAAATCGGAAACGGCGGGCATTTTCCTGCTGACACAGCTGCGCTATCCGCAAGAAAAATTCCTGACGGCATTGGCGGCCATGGCCAGCTTCCAGGAATCACTGATGGAAAGCGAAGGCAAGCAAGCCGCCGCCGACGGACGCATGGCCATCATCCTGACCCTGTCGCTGTCGCTCGCCGCGACGGCCATCGCCATCGTGCTGGCCGTCCTGATCAGCCGCTCGATCAGCCGGCCCATAGCCGAAGCCGTCGAGGTGGCGCAACGGGTGGCGGCCGGCGATTTGTCGGTCACCATCGATGCGCGCGGCAACGATGAAACGGGCCTGCTGCTGCGCGCCCTGAAAGAGATGAACGACAATCTGCAAGACATCGTGGCCCGCGTGCGCCATGGCACGGATGCCATCGCACACGGCTCGCGCGAAATCGCCTCCGGCAATATGGACCTGTCCTCGCGCACGGAGCAACAGGCCAGTTCGCTGGAAGAAACGGCCTCGTCGATGGAGGAACTGACCTCGACCGTCAAGCAGAATGGCGAAAACGCGCGCCAGGCCAACCAGATGGCGCAATCGGCCTCCAGCGTGGCCAGCAAGGGCGGCCAGGTAGTGGCGGAAGTCATCACGACCATGGATTCGATCAATGCCTCGTCGAGGAAAATCGTCGACATCATCAGCGTCATCGACGGCATCGCCTTCCAGACCAATATCCTGGCCCTGAATGCGGCCGTGGAAGCGGCCAGGGCGGGCGAGCAGGGCCGCGGCTTTGCCGTCGTCGCCACGGAAGTGCGCAACCTGGCCCACCGCTCTGCCGCAGCAGCCAAGGAAATCAAGATCCTCATCGACGATTCCGTGCATCAGGTCAGTCTCGGCAGCACCCTCGTGAACCAGGCGGGCAGCACCATGGAAGAGATCGTCAACAGCGTGCGCCGCGTCACGGACATCATGGCCGAGATCACGTCCGCCAGCAACGAACAGGAAGCGGGGATTGAACAGATCAACCAGGCCATCACGGAAATGGATGCCGTGACACAGCAAAATGCCGCCCTCGTGGAAGAAGCGGCAGCCGCGTCCGAAGCGTTGCAGGATCAGGCCGGCATCCTGGCCGAAGCCGTCAGCGTGTTCAAGCTCGACGGCATGCAAGCGCTGCCACCGGTTCCGGTTCCAGCCATCCGCGCGCCAGCCAAGCCTGCCGCCGCGCCACGCGTCACGGCCACTGCCAGTGCCGCACCGGCCAGGAAAGCAGACAAGGCGGTCGCACAGGCCGCGGTCGCCGAGACCGAGTGGGAAGAGTACTGAGACACCGCCTGCCGCAAGGCATCAAGCAGCTTGCAGCGGGCGCACGCCACAGGCTTGCGCCTCAGCCGCCCGCCACCACCATGCTCTCGATGAGGATGGAACCGGTCTCTTTGGTGCCGCGGCGCAAGACGTCGGCGCCCACGGCGACGATGTTGCGCAGCATGTCTTTCATGTTGCCGGCGATGGTGATTTCTTCCACCGGATACTGAATCACGCCATTTTCCACCCAAAAACCGGACGCGCCGCGCGAATAGTCGCCCGTCACGTAGTTCGTTCCCTGCCCCATCAGTTCCGTCACCAGCAAGCCCGTGCCCAGCTTTTTCAGCATGGCAACGAAATCATCGGTGGCGGCCGTCTGGCTGGACGTCAGGTACAGATTGTGCGAGCCACCCGCGTTGCCCGTCGTCTGCATGCCCAGCTTGCGGGCCGTGTAGGTCGACAGGAAATAGCCTTGCACCACGCCATCCTTGACGACGTCGCGGCTGACGGTTTTCACGCCCTCTTCATCGAACGGCGCGGAACCGACGCCGCCGATCACGTGCGGATCTTCGAAGATCTGCACGTGCGAGGGCAGCACTTGCGTACCCAGCGAGTCGTTCAGGAAAGTGGATTTGCGGTACAGGGCGCCACCCGAGGTCGCTTGCACATAGGTACCGAGCAGCCCGGCAGCCAGCGGCGCTTCGAACAGCACGGGGCAAGTGCGCGTGCCCAGTTTGCGCGCATTCAGGCGCGACAGGGCGCGCTCGGCGGCGTAGCGGCCGATGGCTTCCGGGCTAGCCATTTTGGCGGCGTCGCGCACGGACGAATACCAGTCGTCGCGCTGCATCTTGGCGCCCTTGCCGGCGATGGGCGCCACGGACAGGGTGTGGCGCGAAAACGGATAGCCGCCGATGAAGCCGCGTGAATTGGCGGACACAAAGTGCGATTGCTGCACGTGCACGCTGGCGCCCTCGCTATTCGTGATGCGCGGGTCGACGGCAAATGCAGCCGCTTCGGCCCGCTGGGCCAGCACGACGGCTTCCTCGGCGGAAATGCGCCATGGATAGAACAGTTGCAAGTCGCGGGGAGACATTTCCAGCAGGTCGGCGTCGGCCAGGCCCGCGCAATCGTCCTCGGCCGTGAAGCGGGCGATATTGTAGGCGGCGTCCACCGTGGCGCGCAGGGCCGATGGCGAAAAATCGGAGGTGCTGGCATTGCCGCGTTTCTTGCCGACAAACACGGTCACGCCCATGCCCTTGTCCTTGTTTTGCTCGATCGTCTCGATCTTGCCTTTTCGTACAGAAACGGACAGGCCACCGCCTTCGCTGACTTCGACGGCAGCGTCGGTACCGCCCGCTTCCCGCGCAAAAGACAACACATCACGGGCCAGTTGCTGCAATTGCTCTTGACTATGGGTAAATACGGAGTCGTTCATGCGCTGTTTTCTTCGGAAAGCCGCTAAAAAGGGTATCATAGCAGTCGTTTACAGTTTACAGGTGCGGCCTACGCGGCCAATCCCGCCTTATCATGCCAAATCCAAACCGGGGAGCTTGCGGCTTCCAATCCACCGAATTCGAACAGGAATATGAACGTCCGTCGAAGTCGGAACTCAAGCGCCAGATGACCGTCCTGCAAAAGCTGGGCGAAGAACTCGTCAATGAAGCACGCGACCGCGTCAAGCGCGTCCCGATGCCGGAAGACGTGCGCGACGCCATTCTCGAATGCCAGCAAATCAAGGATCACGAAGGCCGCCGCCGCCAGCTGCAATACGTGGGCAAGAAAATGCGCACCCTGGATGAAGAAGAAGTTGCCGCCATCCAACGCACCATCGATAGCTGGAAAGGCTTGTCGAAAGCCGATACGGCCAATATGCACGCGATGGAACGCCGCCGCGACAAGCTGTTGACGGACGACAAGGCGTTGACCGTCTTGCTGTCGGAAAACCCGGAGCTGGACGTGCAACACCTGCGCACCCTGATCCGCAATGCCCGCAAGGAGCAAGCCGAGAACAAGCCGCCGAAAGCCTACCGCGAAATCTTCCAGATCTTGAAAGAGATCGCCAAGAAGAAAAACGGCGGCAAGAAAGATGCCGACGAAGATGACGTTGAAGGCGACGAAGACGAATAAGCAACTGGGGTCAGACCCGGCGGGTCTGACCCCGACAGTAGCTAAAAACCGGGATCAGCCCGGTTTTTTTACGACATAGACAGGTGCCCCATGACCACGATAGAAGACGAATTGATTATCGGCCTCGTGTCGATCTCGGACCGCGCCAGCGGCGGCGTGTATGAAGACCTGGGCATCCCCGCGCTGGAAAGCTGGCTGTCTGCCGCCATCCGTACGCCGTTCCGCCTGGAAAAGCGGCTGATCCCGGACGAGCGCTCGCAGATTGAAAACACCTTGATCGACATGGTCGACCTGAACCACTGCCATTTGATACTGACGACGGGCGGCACGGGGCCGGCGCGGCGCGATGTGACGCCGGACGCCACGCTCAGCGTCGGAAGCAAGGAAATGCCCGGTTTCGGCGAACAGATGCGCCAGATCAGCCTGCAATTCGTGCCGACGGCGATTTTGTCGCGCCAGGTGGCCGTGATCCGCGAGACGCCCGAGCGCGCTTGCCTGATCATGAACTTGCCCGGCCAGCCGAAAGCCATCAAGGAAACCCTGGAAGGCTTGAAGGACGCCGACGGCGTGCAACTGGTCAACGGCATCTTTGCCGCCGTGCCATATTGCATCGACCTCATCGGCGGTCCCTACATGGAAACCGATCCGGCCATCTGCAAGGCCTTCCGTCCGAAATCGGCGCTGCGTCCGGCGCAACCTTTACCTGAGGAAAATACATGAGCACCTTGCTGGAAACCATACAACTCGACAGCGCCCCGAACCCCACCGTTTCCATCATCTGGATGCACGGCCTGGGCGCCGACGGCAATGACTTCGTGCCCCTGGTAAAAGAACTCGATTTGCGCGGCTGTCCCGCCATCCGTTTCATTTTCCCCAGTGCCGGCACCATGCCCGTCACCATCAACAACGGCTACGTGATGCGCGCCTGGTACGACATCCGCGAAAACGACCTGGTGCGCCGCGAAGATGAGGCTGGACTGCGCGCCTCGCAAGCCCAAATCGAGGCGCTGATCACGCGCGAAAAGGCGCGCGGCATCCCCGCCAGCCGCATCATCCTGGCCGGCTTCTCGCAAGGCTGCGCCATGACCCTGCAAACGGGCTTGCGCCATGCGGAACCGCTGGCCGGCCTGATGTGTCTGTCCGGCTACCTGCCGCTGGCCGACAAGACGGCAGCCGAGCGCACGCCGGCCAGCCTGGAAACGCCGATCTTCATGGCGCACGGCACGGCCGACCCCGTGGTGCCGGTCGGCCGCGCGCAACAGTCGCGCGACTTGCTCACCGGCATGGGCTACAAGGTGGAATGGCATGAATACATGATGCAGCACTCGCTGTGCCAGGAAGAGATCGACGCCATCGGCGCGTGGCTGAAAAAAGTCCTCGCCTAAATAAAACAGGCGCGGTGTGCGCCGCGCCTGTTGTCTTGCGAAACGCCGCGAATACCTAACAAAACCGTAGCGAGCGGCAGTGAGTTGTGGCAGAGAAGCGGAGCTGTGCTTTAGCACAGTGAGCATCGGAGGCCGCAAATCGCGACGCGCAGTAGGTTTTGATAGGTATTCTTATTTACTCGCCGGCATTTTCTCATTCCATATCTTCAGCATGTCGGGCGACGCTTCCGAGCGGATGCCGTTGTCCGTCAGTATCGATTCCGTCGCTGCCAGCATCTCCTTGCGCGGCACGACGACCATTTCCGCATCGCGCTGCTGGAAGCGGAACGTCAGCAGCTCATCCGTCTGGTCGCGCAGCAAGGCCACCAGGTGCGCCAGGCTGCGCACGCGCACGCCGTTGACGGAATCGACGACCGAAAAGAAACGCGTACTGTAGCCATTCATCAGCTTGTGCGGGAAGAATGGCGCGGCGATCACCACCAGTTCTTCGCGCTCGCTATCGGGCGCATCGCCGCGCCGCGTGGCCAGCGGATTGCCGGCAAACGCCATGCCGCCCAAGATCGCCGGGTTGCCATTGGGCGCGGCCATGAATTCCGTGCTGGCGCGCGAAAACACCATCGGGCCAAAGATGAAATAGGACGGGTAATTGCCCTGCAAGCCGCTGATGAGCATCGGATGCGCGGCCGAGACGGGCACCTTGACTTTCAGGGGCGCGCCCTGGCGCACCACCGTCAACGGCAATTCGCCGTCTTTCGCCAGCTGCTGCACCCGGTACTGGAAGCGCACGCGGCTGTTGGCGTTCAGCTTGACCATGCCCTGGTTGTCGATGGGAAAATCGCCGATATGCGTGATGACGTCCCACTCCTTGAGCGGATAGGCCGCATCCTTGCTGGCCGGCGACATCACGACGGCGCCCTCGACGCCCTTGGCCAGCTTCAGATAGGTGCGCAGTGCGGGATTTTCCAGCGTTTGCGTCACGTCGCGCATGGCCGGCTTGCCCTTGGGCGCGCCACTTTCCTGGTCGCGCAGGAACAGCTCGATTTCCTCGTTGGGGATGATGTAGCCGATGTTTTGCGCATTGAGCATGCCGGCAAAGGCCAGGCCGATCATCTTCTCGCCGGCAATCACGGGGCCGCCGCTATTGCCCGGGTTGATGGCTGCATCGATCTGAATGCGCAAGCCGGACACGGGGAAGTTATAGCGCACGAATTCGATGCGCGAAACGATGCCCTTGGTGATCGACAATGAGGTGCCGCCCGTCGGATAGCCATACGCCAGCACGGCATCGCGCACGTCGGGCAAGACATTGGCGCGCGGCACGGCTTTGTGGCTGGCGAAAAAACTGTCATCGTCGATTTTCAGCAAAGCCAGGTCCATGCCGCGCGAGATGGCCAGCACGGTCGCCGGTATCTTGTCGCCGGCGCCATTGGCCTGGATCTGCACCTGGCTGGCATAGCCGACCACGTGTGCATTGGTAAGGATGCGGTGGCCTTCGATGACGACGCCGGAACCCGTCACCTCTTGCGGCGCGGCCTTGCTCCAGGGTTTATACGGGTCCGGCCCGCGCAGGGTGGAAAACACCTTGACGACGGAATTTTCCAGGGCGGAAGCGCTGGCGCTGGCGGCCGTCTCGGCGGCCAGCGCACGCACCGTCATCAAGGGGGAAAAAGAAAGGGCCAGCGCCAGCAAGGCACGGCCCATCAGGGTGAAGCACGGACGAGTTTTCATTGAGCTTTTTAGCAATGGAAGGGAAGTAAAATTATATATTGAATAATTGCAACTTCATTACACTTTGTCCATCTTTGCCGAAGAACTCCTCTAAACTCCGCTCATCAGGCGGGCAAGGGCGTCACGCCCAAGGCCGGCACGGCCGTCTGCGCCCCATTCATGACCATGGCCAGGAAAGTGTAGTAGCCATTGATGCCCATCAAGTCGACCACGCCGTGCTCGCCGAACAGCGTCAACGCCCGCGCATACGTGGCGTCGCTGATCCTCTTGTTCTGCTGCAACTCGATGCAAAAATCGTGCACGGCTTGCTCGTCTTCTTTCAAGGCAAGCGGCACGCGACGCGACGCGATGGCGTCCACGGCCGCCTGCGCGATGCCGTTCTGCACGGCCAGCGGCGCGTGGATGGCCCACTCGACTTGCTGGTCCCACTGGCGCGCCGTCACGAGGATCGCCAGTTCCGACAAGCGCGTGCCGATGGCGCTGCGGTAGCGCAAATACTCACCCATGCGCTGCGCCGTTTCCATCAGCTCGGGGCTGCGGATCAGTGGCACGAAAGGGCCGTACAGCGCGCCGCGCGGGCCATCGATGATGGCTTGCGCGGCGGCCCGCTGCTGCTGGTCAAGCTGGTTCAGCGGCAGCGGCGGCAAGCGGTCGATATCACCCCCCGCCATCAGGCAGTCCAGGCGACCACGTCCTGCTGCTGTTCACCGAGGCCGGGGATGCCCAGGCGCATGCTGTCGCCTTTTTTCAGGAAACGCTGCGGCTTGCGGCCCTGGCCCACGCCCGGCGGCGTGCCCGTGGCGATGACGTCGCCCGGTTCCAGTGTCATGAATTGCGACAGGTAGCTGACGATCTGCGCCACCGTGAAGATCATGGTTTGCGTATTGCCAGTCTGCATGCGCTTGCCGTTGACTTCCAGGTACAGGTCCAGGTCTTGCTCATCGATGATTTCATCGCGCGTCACCAGCCACGGGCCGATGGGGCCAAAGGTGTCGCAGCCCTTGCCTTTATCCCATTGGCCGCCCCGTTCCAGCTGGAACGAGCGCTCAGAAATGTCATTGACGACGCAATAGCCGGCCACGTATTTCAGGGCGTCTTCTTCGCTCACGTATTGCGCGCGCGTGCCGATGATCACGCCCAGTTCCACTTCCCAATCCGTCTTCTTGGAACCTTTTGGCAACACGACATTGTCGTCCGGGCCATTCAGGCAAGTGATCGCCTTCATGAAGACGATGGGTTCGGCGGGGATAGCCATGCCGGCCTCGGCCGCGTGATCCGCGTAGTTGAGGCCGATGCCGATGAACTTGCCGACTTTCGCCAGCGGCACGCCGAAGCGTGGATTGCCGCGCACCAGGGGCAAGGTCTTTTCGTCCAGCTTGGCCAGCTTGCGCAAGGCCTTGTCGGACAATTGCGCGCCGTCAATATCGGCAATCACGCCGGACAGGTCGCGCAGTTTGCCTTCTTCATCGATCAGGCCCGGTTTTTCCTTGCCTGGACGTCCATAACGAACGAGTTTCATAGTCTTCCTTGGAGTTGATCATTGCCACTGTGCAGGCTGCCATTTTACCGGATGGCCCGGCACGCCTGTAGCGGTGAATGAAAAACATCGCAAGTCCCGGCAGTTGCAAGGCCGCCAGCACGCCAAACGCCACTTGGTACGCTTGCGGCGGATACTGCTGCAAGCTGTTCAGGGGCCAGCAGCCGAGGATCAGGCCAAAACCCGCCTGCACCAGAAAAGCGCCCGTGAAAATGAGCAAGTTCAGGCAGGTGGACGCCCTGCCCGTCAAGCTGGCCGGCATGCTTTGCGCGACGATCGCATATTCGAGGCCCGTCACCGTGCCCAGCAAGGTAAACAGCACGGACAGCATGGGCAGGCTGGGCACCACATTGCATGCCATCGCCACTTGCACGGCAATGAACAGGACGATGCCGGCGCCTGCCACTTGCATGGGTTCAATCGCGCGCCGCCCGGCCCATTCCGTCAGCATGCCCATGCCGATGGCGCCGAAGATGACGGCCGCCATGCCCAAGTACAACAAATACGCCACATTGTCATCGGACAAGCCGCCCACGTCAGCCAGCCAGCGGCCCACCCACAAGCCCTGCACGCCAAAGAACACCGTGTGCGGCAGCAGGATCAGCGCGATGGTGCGGCGAAAGGCTGAGTCACGATAGACACTCCACACACTGATCTTGTTCACCTTGTTCATGCCAGCGGCAGGCGCGGGCATGGCCGGCGACAGCAGGCGGATCAGCAAGGCTATGGCCAGCGCCGCCAGCGCCAGGCCCAGGAACACGCCGCGCCAGTCCGTGTAGTGCAGGGCCAGCTTGACGGGCGTGGTGGCCGTGGCCGCGCCCAGGCCGCCCACGGCGATCAGGTAACCATGCACGGAAGGCAGGCGCGCTGGCGTAATGGCGCACGAGATCGCTTTCACGGCGGCCATGAAACAGCCGCCCAACCCGGCGCCCATCAGGGTACGTGCCCACATCAGCTCGGCAAAGCTGTGGCCCCGGCTGAACAGCCATACACCCAGGGCCGCCAACGCCAGCAGCCACAGTTGCACCGTGCGGGGACCGTAGCGGTCCAGCACCATGCCAACCGGCAATTGCACCAGCGCAAAGGCCAGAAAAAAGGCGCTGGTCAGCAGGCCCAGCTGCGCTGGCGTCATGGCGATGGCGCCCAGCAATTCCGCCGTCAGCACGGCATTCACTCCGCGCAGCAGGCACGACAAATAATGCCCGAGCGCGAACGGCAGGAACACCAGGCAAAACACGGCCACGCCGGAGCGGGAAGAGGCGCCGGCGCCGTGCATGCTCAGGCGGCCTGTGCCAGGCGGATGATTTTATGCGGCAACTGCGGCATAGGCTCATCCGTTTCAAAGAAAAATTTATCGTGGCCGAATGCGGGCTTTAAATCGTCGATCCAAGTCGCTTCCGCATCGAACTTCGCATAAAACGGCCGGCGCACCCAATCCGGATTGCGCGCCTGCAAAAATTGCAGGGCAAACAGTTTTTCGCCATTGATGGTGACGATGCCATCGATCACGATCTTGCCGGGAAACGCGCTCATGGAGGGCCCGCGCACCGTGCGCGACAGGCCGGACACCATCTGGTAGGCGGCCTGGAAGATTTCATGTGCCTTCGCCAGCGGCAATTCGAAATAGCTGCGCGGCCCCGTGTCCCGTTCGACAAACATGTAATAGGGAATCGCTCCCAGCCGCGTGCCCGTCTGCCACAGCTCGGCCCAGCTTGCCGGATCTTCATTGATATGGCGGATCAGCGGCCCCTGCATGCGCAAGGTGGCGCCCGTGGAGACGATGCGTTTCACGGCTTGCTGCGCAATATCCTGGCGCAACTCGACGGCGTGGCTGTAATGGCCCATCACGGCCAGGTTCTTGCCCGCCTTGACGACGCGCTCGAACAGGCGCAGCAAATCATCCGCATCGCGGTCGGAAACAAAACGCTGCGGCCAATACGCCACCGCCTTGGTGCCGATGCGGATGTTCTGGATGTGTTCCAGACCCGGCGCCAGCAGCGGCTCCAGGTAGGCGGCCAGTTGCCGCGTGTTCATGATCATCGGGTCGCCACCCGTGATCAGCACGTCCGTCACTTCCGGATGCAGTGCCAGGTAAGCGGCCAGCTCATGCGACTCGCGCGCATCGAACTTCATGTCGTCCATGCCGACGAACTGGGGCCAGCGGAAGCAAAAGGTGCAATACGCGTGGCAGGTCTGCCCAGCGCTGGGGAAAAACAGCACCGTTTGCGCATATTTATGCTGCAAGCCGCGCACGGGCGCGTCGTTGACTCGCGGCACGTTGTGCGTCATCTGCCCGGCCGGATGGGGATTCATGCCCAGGCGAATACCTTGCACATAGGCATCGATGGCAGCCTTGTCCTGCTTGACCAGCACCAGGTCGCGCAAGTGCGCGTACTGCTCGGGCGGCAGCATGTCGCGGTGGGGAAAGACGAGGCGGTAGATGGGGTCGTCAGGGATGTTGTTCCAGTCGATCAACTGGTCAAGCACATAGGCGTTGGTGCGAAATGGCAAGACGTGCGAGACCACCTGCACGGCTACACGTTGCTCTTCCGGCAGCCATTCCCACTGCCGCGCCTGATGAATGGTTTGCCGCGTATACGGCTTGAACTTGGGTGAAAACGGCTCGGTAATGAGTGCGGACACGATAAGCTCCTTGCCAGTAAATAGCGATAACTTGCATGAAACCAGCCCTATGTCAGCCAATTTCAGCCTCTTCTTCCCTCATGCCAGCCAAGCTCGGCATGCTGTGAAAGTCATCATAATTCTTGCCACATGGAACCAAATTGCTACACATCAACAAGCATTCCGATACGTTGTTCACTGCCTACAAGCAACACCTTAGTTTGTTCCATCGCAATTTGATGGGCCCCTCGACGACGTAAATTACGGCTTGGCAATACATCCATCGATACTCACAAGGAGCTGTCATGAAACGCTTATTCACGGGTAGTCTGCTGTGCCTGGCCTTTGCCGGCGGCAGCGTCAATGCCGCCGTCGAAGCAACGGAAAAAGACGCCATCGCCATGGCCGAACGGGGCGCCGCCTTCATGAAGGCGCATGGCAAGGAAGAAATGATGAAGAAAATCACGGCGAAAGATCCCGACTTCGTGCAGGGCTCGCTGTATGTGGACATGCGCGACATCAAGACGGGCATCGTGCTGGCCCACCCCATCAATCCTTCCATCGTGGGCAAGGATTTGACGGACGTGCCTGATGCGAATGGCAAGAAATATCGCCGTGAAATCATTGAGCTGGCGCAAAAGCAGGGCAAGGGCTGGGTCGACTACCAGTACAAGAATCCCACCAGCGGCAAGATCGAGCCAAAGACCACGTACATCCTGCGCGTCAACGACGTGGTGCTGGAAGCGGGCATCTACAAAAAATAAGGCAAGGGCGGCGTACACGAACGCCGCGCGCCGCCTGCGGTTGGAACAGCCATAGCCAGGAGTCAAGCATGCTCAATCAATTACGCATCGGACCAAAATTATTGCTGGCGCCCGCCCTGGTCTTGCTGCTGCTGATACTCAGCTCGTCCGGTGCCTGGTATGGCATGGTGCGGCAAAACACCTCGCTGGAAAACATGGTGCTGGTGCGCATCGCGCATCTGAAAGCGGCCGCCGACATCGTCGGCGAGGCCAAGCACGTGCACGGTAATATGTACCAATTGCTGTCGTGGACGAATGGCAGTTTCGCCAAGGCCCGCATCGACGCGCTGGAACAACAGATCAAAGCGCGTCACGCGGCCATCGGCACCCAGCTGGCCACGCTGCGTTCCACGGCCACGGGCGCCGAACGCAGCCTGGTCGATGCCGCCATCACGGCCCTGGCCGGCTACCGCAAGGCCGTGCTGGAAACCATGGAAATGGCGCAGATGGACCAGTCGATCGCCACCAATTCCATGCTCAAGGCGGAAACGCAATTCGGCCAGTTCAATACGCAGCTGGCGCAGCTGTCTGCCCTGGAAACGACGCTCAGCAGCCAGGCCCATGCAACGGCCAGCGCCGAGTTTCGCAACCTGGGCTGGAGCTTGCTGCTGACCGTCATGCTCTCCATCCTGGCCTCCATCGTGGTGACCATGCTGGTGCGGCGCGCCATGCTGGTGGAAATCCGCGGCATCGCCGACGCCGTGCAAGACCTGGCGGCGGGCAAGCTGATCGCCGGTGCGCCCAAGCAGGGCAATGACGAGATCGCCGCCACCTCGCGCGTACTGGACCAGACCATCGCCCACCTGAACCAGACCTTGCGCACCATCATGGCCGCCGTGCAATCGATCGACACGGCGTCGCGCGAAATTGCCACCGGCAACCTGGATCTGTCGGCGCGCACGGAAATGCAAGCCAGTTCGCTGGAAGAAACGTCGAGCGCCATGGAAGCGCTGACGCAAGCCGTCAATGACAACGCCGACAACGCCCAGCTGGCCTGCGAACTGGCGGGGCAAGCCTCCACCCTGGCCGTGCAAGGCGGTGCGTCGATGCAGCAGGCGGTGGCGACGATGGCGACAATACGCGCCAATTCGCGCCAGATCGTGGATATTATCGGCGTGATCGACGGTATTTCCTTCCAGACCAATATCCTCGCGCTGAACGCCGCGGTGGAAGCGGCGCGCGCGGGCGAGCAAGGCCGCGGCTTTGCCGTGGTGGCGTCCGAAGTGCGCACCCTGGCGCAACGCTCGGCGCAGGCGGCCAAGGAAATCAAGACCCTGATCGCCACCTCGGTCACCACCATCGATGGCGGCAGCGCGGCCGTACAGCAAGCGGGCGACAGCATGGGCGCCATCGTGGCCTCGGTGCAGCAAGTCAATGAAATCATCCAGCGCGTCAAAGAGGCCAGCGCCGAGCAGGCCTCGGGCATCACGGAAGTGAACCAGGCCGTCACGCAAATGGATGACGTCACCCAGCAAAATGCGGCCCTGGTGGAACAGGCAGCGGCAGCGGCGGCCAGCTTGCAGGACCAGGCCGTCAAATTGTCGGCGGCAGTCAGCGTCTTTACCCTGGACGAGCGCCCCGCCGCGCCGAGCGGCCCTACCGAAGCAGAAGCGTTCCAGCATCCGGCCAGTGCGCAGCAGGACAGGCGCGCACTGCACAGCCCGCTGCGCGGCAAGTCCGCCTTGCCCGGCACAAACACGACGCCGCAGCGCCGCCGCAGCTAGGCGGCTGGCGCGCGCATCGGTTTGCTGAGATAGCGCGAGCCGGCCAGCACGAAACGCCACGGCGTGTCCATCGCCTTGGAAATGCCGATGCGCAAGCCCGCCTGCACCGTCACCTCTTGTTCGCGGGGCAACAGCATGAACGGCGGTGCATCGAGCGCCAGCCGGTTGTGCAAATGGCTCACACCGAGCGCCTGGCAGACCTTGCCAGGCCCCGAACACAGCAGCCGCAGTTCCTCGACGCCGCGCCGCTCGCGCATGATGTCGAGGCCCTCCAAGGGTTCGATGGCGCGGATCAGCACGCCCGCGCCGTGGCCCGCTTCGCGGCACACAAAGTTCAGGCACCAGTGGATGCCGTAGGAACGGTAGACATAGGCGTGCGCGGGCGGGCCGAACATGGCCGCATTGCGCGGCGTCATGCCGCCATACGTGTGCGAAGCGGGATCGAGCCGGTCATACGCTTCCGTTTCCACGATGCGTCCGCCCACGCCGTCAACCAGCACCGTCACGCCGATCAGCTGGCGCGCCACGCTGCTGGAATCGTCCGCAAAATCGATACCGGCCAGGAGTTTTTTCATGCGGCAATTGTACTGCCGCGCATCCGGCCGCATGCCTTGCCACATCTTAAAAACGAATAAAACTTGATTTTTTGATCATATATATCGGGATGGGCAGCGTCGTAAAATGCGGAAAATAGCGTATGGACAAGGTCAAAACAGGGATTTTTTCCAGAATATATTGTTGAGATGAACTATTGCCACGCATAAACAGCGATAATCGTCGGGCACTGCGCCAGACGCTCATGCAGCGGGCAGCGCCAGTGCGTGGCAGAATAAGCACCGGGCACAAAAATGATGATGAAAGCGTGATGATGAGAGCGGCAGCGCAAAAGCAGGTAGTGCAGGAAGATCCGGTTGACGCCTTGATGCGTTCCATCCGTATCCCGCCGCGTCCCAGCCTGCTGGTCGACTTGCAGCGCGAACTGGCGGAGCAGGATCCGTCGCCGCGGCGCATCGCGCGCATCATCGCCGACGACGTCGGCATGTCCGGCGCACTGCTGAAGCTGGCCAATTCGCCGTTCTACGGCGCCGCGCGCAAGGCCAAGTCCGTCGAGCAAGGCATCAACTTTCTCGGCATCAACCAGTGCAGCGCCATGATGACGGGCTTGCTGGCACGCCAGGCGCTGGAAGCGGAAGGCGTGGAACTGACCAACTTCTGGGACGTGTCGGCCAAGCGCGCGCGCGCCCTGGTATTTACCTCGCGCAAGCTGCGCATCGCCCCGCCCGACATCGCGCACACCTTCGGCCTGTTCTGCGATATCGGCGTGCCGCTGCTGATGAACCGCTTCCCCGACTACGTCAAGACGTACGCGGCGGCGGCCAACGATGCACACAATTGCTTTACCAGCCTGGAAGACGCGCGCCACCAGACCAACCACGCGGCCATCGGCTGCTTGCTGGCGCGCAACTGGGGCCTGTCCTCCGATGTCTCCTGGGCCATTTTGCACCACCACGACTACACGGTGCTGGCCGACCCGTCCACGGACGACGCCATCCGTTCGCTCGTCGCCCTGTCGCTGCTGGCCGAAAAGGGCATTCAGCGCTACCATGGCAACAGCACCTCGCTGGAGTGGGACAAGGGCGGTGAACTTGCCTGCCAGCATCTCGGCCTGTCGCAGGAAGAAGCCGCCGACCTGCTCGACGAGCTGCACGAGATGTTCGATACCGACCATTGAGGTTTCAGGCGGCCGCGTCCGCCTGTATGATCTGTCCGGCGCCAGGCACACAGCCTTGGCGCCCGTTCGCCTGTCCCATTTTACTTAACCTGTTGATCGCCATGCCCAAAAATAAGCGCCCTGTCCCCCGTAAATCCGCCAACACGCCTGAAGACAAGGATGAGTCCGTCACGCGCATGCTGTGCACGATGGCCCTGAACCTGGCGGAGCAGGAAGACAGCGATTCGCAGGGCACGGTGCTGGCCGAGCAAGCCGTCGAATTTGGCCGCCTGATCCGCAAGGCCTTGAATCAAAAGAAGGATGAAATCCTGTACGACGCCATCGAGCGTTCGAAATACGAAGACGTGGGCGCCTACCAGTACCTGCGCAGCCACATCGAGGAAGCGGCATCCATTTCCGTGATTCGCCGCGACAACGCCCCGTCCATGGAAATCAATGCCTTTGTCGTACCGCTGCTGGTGCAAAGCACGGGCGGCTTGCAGCAAGCGGACAGTTTCCAGGACCAGGACGCTTTCGAAGCGCTGGTGAAAAGTTTCCAGCAGGCAGAACTGGAAAGCGCCAAGGCCAAGGTGGTCTTGATGAGCCATGCCTACGACCTCGATGAAATCGACCGCATCACCTACAGCCATTTGCACGAAATGGTGCGCGATGCGTATTCTTCGATGACGGACAAGAAGATCGTCGCGACACCGGGCCTGGAAAGCAGCATCGTCGGCTGGAGCGAGACGGCTTTCGGCCCGCAAGACACGGCCATCGAACTGCGCTTCCTGCTGGGCTTTGCCTTGAAACGCGTGGACGACCCGTTCTATGCGGAACCGAAAGATGAAGCGGCGCTCGACGCCTGGTTCGACGCGCGCATGGCCCGCTACCAGCAATGGACGACGGAAGTGGGCGAGCTGGTGAAACGCTGCCTGGCGCCGGCCGGCAGCGCGCTGGAAGTGAGTTTCCTCTACCAGGATCTGTTCCATGGCGGCAAGGAACAAGGCATGAGTGAATATGCGATGCTGCAGATGATGTCGGGCATCAACCACGCGCTGGCGGAAAACCAGGTGGCGCCCGGGGAAGTCTCGGTAGTCGTCGGCCCGGCCGATGAACATGGCGAAATGCTGTTGCGCGTCAATGTCAGCACGGCGGGCGGCCAGCTGCTGCACAGCGCCGACAAGCCGCTGGACCTGGCTGCCGACTTGCAGGACGAAGTCGACGACATCTGCGACGCACTGGCCACCATCGGCGTGACGCAACTGTCCGTGGCGCTGAAATTCGATGCCAAGGGACAGCCGCTGGAAGCGCAGCCGTACGCGCCAGCATAAGCTTTACAAGGGCTGTAGTGTTTTCCACTGCAGCAACTTGGCGCCATATGCCAAGGTGTAGGCGGGACTGCTCGACGGCAAGCTGACGATGCGGTAGCGCTGCGCGTGCTCGCCCAGCACCTTGATGCCCAGCTTTGCCGCCGTGCCGCCATTGAAAGCGATCGTCTGCAGCCGTGGCAGGCTGGCCGCCAGGGCCACCAGATCGTTGTCGTCGCGGAAGCGGATATTGCTGTCCAGGCTGCCCGCGCGCTGCGCCTGCGCCACCACGTCCCACAAGCCCACGCCGTGCGCCAGCAAGGTTGCCAGACGGCTCTCATAAGGCAGACTGGTCAACTCCACGCCCAGCACCTCGCCCAGCAGCATCCAGAATTTGTTTTGCGGATGTGCATAGTACTGGCCCTGCGCCAGCGATTTTTCGCCGGGCAGGCTGCCCAGTATCAGCAAGCGCGTATCGGCGTCGACGACGGGATCGAAACAGCGCTTGCGCGGGTCGGCGGCATGCTCTGGCAGGAAGGCTGGGCTATTCAAATGAGCGGTCCGAAAGGGAAAATGAAGGATCATTTTACCCGGCCACGCGACGGTGTAGAATCCCCGGACAACTATTCCTACACCAGAGACCGCCCATGCGCACCATCGACACCCTGCTGGCCCAGTATGGCGAAAGCCACCGCAACCACGTCAATGAATGGGTGCACATCGTGTGCGTGCCGCTGATCGTGTTCAGTCTGCTGGGGCTGCTGTGGAGCGCGCATCCCAGCGTGGCGCTGCTCGGCAGTATTCTCGCCTTATACTATTATTACAAGCTGTCGCGTCCGTTTGCCGCAGGCATGCTGCTGATGCTGGCCGCCATGCTGGGCCTGCTGCAGCTCATGCCGGCGCTGACCATCCTGCCCGTGTCGCTGGCGCTGTTCGTGCTGGCTTGGATCGGCCAGTTCATCGGCCACCAGATCGAAGGCAAGAAACCGTCATTCTTCGACGACGTGCGCTTTTTACTGGTGGGTCCGCTGTTCGTGCTGGGATTCTTGTACCGGCGCCTGCGGCTGGCGTATTGATAGCAACTGTGCAGTAACAGTTTATTACTATTCGTAACTAGTTATCTGCAGCAAGTGTCCTTATGATAAGTAATACCAGAATTTCTTGCCGGTCGACGTAATCGGCACCTTCACTTTTGTCCAAGGAGTTCCACATGAAAGCACCAATTATTGCAGTGGCATTGCTCGCCACCCTGGCCGGCTGCGCCGTACAACCGAACTCGGCGAATGTCTACAACGCGCGCCAGGCGCAGAATGAACAATCGGTTCGCATGGGTACAGTTGAATCCGTGCGCCAGGTAAGCATCGACAAGGGCGAAACGGGCACGGGCGTGCTGGCTGGCGCGGCACTGGGCGGCGTCGCCGGTTCCGCAGTCGGCGGCGGCAAGGGCGCCATCGCTGCCAGCATCCTCGGCGCGGTTGCCGGCGGCATGGCCGGCAAGAGCATCGAAGCGAATGCCTCGAACAAGCCCGGCCTGGAAATCACCGTGCGCCTGGACAATGGCGACATGCGCGCCATCGTGCAAGACGCGGACGAGCTGTTCCGCCCGGGCGAGCGCGTGCGCCTGCTGTCCGATGGCCGCAAGACCCGCGTCACGCACTGATCCGCTTGCCGGCGCATGCGCTCAGCCGAATGCGCCGGCAGCGAGCAAGGCAGACGGGTGCAGCCAGATGGCAATCACAGCGGTCACAAGGACATACACAAGCACGCTCCAGACTTTGATCTGCAGTGAGGCTGGCATGGCGGCTTCCTTTCAAAGATGCAATTCAGAAAATATTTACTTGATAATAAAGTAAATATTTTCATAAATTCAACATTTTCCAGAAGCACTGCGCTGGCTCAATGCCCGGCTGTCTCCTGACCGCTCTGTGAGCAAGCTCGACCAAGACTCGCCATCCTCACGCGATGCCCGTATACTTGCGCGATGTCCTCTCCTCTCCTGTTCATCATTGCCTGCCTGATCTGGGGCTCCACCTTCTGGGCCATCACCTTGCAGCTGGGCGATGTCGCCCCCGCCGTTTCCGTGGTCTACCGCTTCGGCCTCGCGTCCGCCACCCTGTTTGCCTGGTGCGCCTTGCGCGGCGACACCCTGCGCCTGCCCTGGCGCGCGCAAAAATGGATGCTGCTGCAAGGCCTGGCCTCGTTTGCCCTCAGCTATGTATGCACTTACAGCTCGGAGCAATACCTGGTCTCGGCCCTCGTCAGCGTGCTGTTTGCGCTGATGGTGTTCTGGACGCCCTTGCTCAACCGCATCGCTTTCGGCACGCCGATCACCTGGAGCACCTGCTGCGCGGCGTTTGTCGCCATCTGCGGCATCGTGCTGCTGTTTTACCAGTCCATCGGCGCGGCGCTGCACGATATCCTGGGAGGCGGCAATGGGCATTTTCTGCTGGGCTTTATCCTGGCGCTGGTGGCCACCATTTCCAGCACGGCCGGCAACGCCCTCGTCATGAAAGTGCGCGAACATTCGGGCAACGTGATGCTGACCATGGCCTGGACCATGCTGTGGGGCACCTTGATGGTGGCCGTCTGGGCCATCGCCACGGGCCAGTCCTGGCAATTGCCCACGCGCCCCAGTTACTGGATGGGCTTGGTATACCTGGCCATCTTCGGCTCGGTAATCGCCTTCAGCGCGTATTTCACGTTAATCGCCCGCATCGGCACGCAAAAGACCGTGTACATCGGCGTCGTCACGCCCGTCATTTCCGTGCTGCTGTCGGTGCAGTTCGAGCATTACCGGCCCGCCCCCATCGAATGGGTGGGCATGCTGCTGTGCCTGTCCAGCGTGGCCTGGGCTCTCACCTCGGGCGCGCGCAAGACGAGTACCATTGCTTCCCTTTCCACCACTCCATCAACGAAGGCAACATGAGCATCTCTTCCTCCCTCGCCATCCGTCCCGCGGCCGCATCCGACGTGGCCGCCATCTTCGGCATGATCCATGAATTGGCCGTGTTTGAAAAACTCGAACACATGATGATCGCCAAGGAATCCATGCTGCACGACAGCCTGTTCGGCGCCCATCGCGCCTGCGAAGCGCTGGTGGGCGAGGAAAATGGCGAGGTCGTGACGTTCGCCCTTTTCTTCCATAATTTTTCCACCTTCCTGTGCCGCAAGGGACTGTACCTGGAAGACCTGTACGTGAAGCAATCGGTGCGCGGCAAGGGCTATGGCAAGCAGATGCTGGTAGCGCTGGCGCAACTGGCCGTCGAACGCGATTGCGGCCGTTTCGAATGGTCGGTGCTGGACTGGAATGAAAACGCGATCAACTTCTACAAGGGCATGGGCGCGGACGTGATGCCGGACTGGCGCATCTGCCGCGTGGCTGGCGATGCCTTGACGCAATTGTCGGCAGGTACGCCGAAGCTTGCCTGATTGAAGGGGAACTGTAGCGAGCGGATGCGATTTGTGGCCGAGAAGCGGAACTGTACGCAAGTACGGGGCCGCCGAGGCAGTGAGCATCGCAGGGCGCAAGGCGCGCCGCGCAGTAAGTTCCAAAAAAATCCCCGCGGGCTAGCGGCACCGCGGGGTAGAACCCATTGTCAAGTGGGAGGGGGAGAATGCAATCAACGGTTATCAATATAAACGCTGCCGCTTGCGATGGCGCAGACCTTTACATTTGCTTACCGGGCCTTACATTTGACTTAAATCCGCTCACCAGGTGTCGCCCGAATGACACTGATTATTTCCGTGGTTCAATCAATGTGCCGTGCAAGCCGATATGTGGTTGCGCAACCCCACTGCCACCCTGCGCATTTTTATAGATTTGGTACACTGTCAGGCAGGCGATGCAGCCAGCAACCACGGCAAAAATGACCATGCGACGCTCCTTGAATATGCTTGAAGGAATCAGGGCCTGCGGCACCTGATGATGACCAGGCGAGCAGGGAAGATTCAGTGTGGCATCTTCGCCCTGGCGGGCATTGTGCAATGTCAAACACGCCAATTTGACGGGGTCATGGCATTTGATATGGCGCAAAGTGGCGGCATTCCGCTCACACAAAATGAACGCATCATTACGCACCTGGGAGCCACATCATGAATGTCTCTGCCAAACCGCTCGTCATGAAAATCTACCGCGCCTACCTGCGTTCCCGCCTGGAACGCTACACGCGCGACTTGCAAGCCATCGCGGAACAGCGCGAGAACGACTTCCAGGCCGAACGCATCCTGCACCAGGCCGTCGTCTCGGTGCGCTCGAAACTGCACTCGCTGTAAGCGTGATGCCGTCAGCGCTGCCGGCCGGCCACGGCCCAGCGCTCCACCAGCTCGAACAAGCCTTGCGTCAGCAGGGCCAGCACGGCGGCGGGAATCGCGCCGGCCAGCAGCATGTCGTTGTCGTTCAGCGCCAGGCCAATCGTGATGCGTTCGCCATAGCCGCCTGCGCCGATGAAGGCAGCAATGGTGGCCGTGCCCACGCTCATCACGGCCGCCGTTTTCACGCCCGCCAGCATGACGGGCAAGGCCAGCGGCAAGTCCACGTGCAGCAAGCGGTCGCGCTTGCTCAAGCCCAGCGCCAGCGCCGCCATGCGCAAGCCTTGCGGCACCTGCAAGATGCCCGTGCACGTGTTGCGCACGATGGGCAGCAAGGCATACACGAATAGGGCCACCAGCGCCGGCACGGTGCCGATCATGCCCAGCACGGGGATCAATATCGCCAGCAGGGCCAGCGACGGCACCGTCTGCAGCACGCCGACGAAGGCCAGCACGGTTTGCCGCAGCGGCGCCGAAAACGCCGCCAGCACGCCCAGCGGAATGCCGATCAGGCACGCCAACGCCACCGACAGCAGCACCAGGGTCACGTGCTGGCGCGTCAGTGTCCACAAATCGTCGCCGATGATTTTATCGAGCAGCTTGCTGCGCGTGGCGGACGGTTTGTTCGCCTGCGTGCCGGAGGCCAGCCACTGCCGCGCCACGTCAGAAAAAGTCTTGCCATCAATTTCCACGGCCGCATTCATGGCGATCATGTCGCTCTCGCTGATGCGTCCCTGCAAACCTTCCAGCGCCAGCCAGGCCGCGGGGAAACGCTGCGGCACGTCGAGGCGGTACAAGAGCATGGCGTCGTAGCGGGGAAAATACTGCTGCGTGTCGGCCAGCACGCGCAAGCCGTACTGGCGTATCTTCGCATCCGTCGAGTAAATATCGATCACGTCCACCTGGCGCTGCGCCAGCGCTTCATAGGCGATGCCATGATCGAGCCCGCGCGGGCGCTGCGGCAAGCCATAGCGGGCGGCGAGGCCCGGCCAGCCATCGACACGGCCGATGAATTCATGCGACAGGCCGAATTTCAGCGCGGGCTGGCCCGCCAGCTGTCCCATTTGCGTGATCGAACCATCATCGCCGCGCATGGCCAGCGCATAGGTATTGTTAAAGCCCAGCGGCACGGCCACGCCCAGGCCCAGCGCCGCCAGCTCGCGCCGCATCTGCTCCAGGTCAATCGGCTTGTCGTGCTTGAGGATTTCGCTGGCGATGGTGCCCATGTACTCGGCATACACGTCGATGCTGCCCGCCTGCAGCGCGGCGAGCACGATGGCCGTGTTGCCCAGGCCCTGGCGGTGCTCGGCCTTGACGTGCGGCGCGGCGCTCTGCTGGAGGATTTCGCCGAGAATATACGATTCCGTAAAACGCTTCGAACCCACCTTCAGGGTGCCGCCATCCATAGCAAGGGAGGACATGGGCGCGGTGGCGAAGACCAGCAACAACAACAGGTAAACAACACGCACGCGGCGCTCCAGGACGGATAATCAGTCCGGCAAGCTTACCACCGGCGCGCGCCAGACACCGCCATGCACCACGCCCGCGCACGGGTTCAGCCCCAGCGCATACGCCAGGTCGGCCGGGCGCGCGATGCGCCACAGGGCAAAATCGGCGCGCTTGCCCACTACCAGGCTGCCCGTTTCATGCTGCAAGCCCAGCGCGCGCGCCGCATGCAGCGTGCAGCCAGCCAGCGCTTCCTGCGGCGTCAAGCGCCACAAGGTGCACGCCATGTTCATCGCCAGCAGCAGGGACGTCATGGGCGACGTACCCGGATTGCAATCGGTGGACACGGCCATCGGCACGCCGGCCGCGCGCAATGCCGCGACGGGTGGCGCTTGCGTCTCGCGCAAAAAATAATACGCGCCCGGCAGCAGCACGGCCACCGTGCCGTGTTGCGCCATGGCGGCGACACCTTCTTCCGACAGGAATTCCAGGTGATCGGCTGACAGGCCGCCGTAACTGGCCACCAGCGCCGCGCCGCCCAGGTCGGACAACTGTTCCGCATGCAGTTTCACGGGCAGGTTCAAGGCGCGCGCCGCCGCGAACACCCTTTCGGTTTGCGCCGGCGTAAAGCCGATGCGCTCGCAAAACGCGTCGACGGCGTCGACCAGGCCATCGCCCGCCAGCTGCGGCAGCATCCGCGCACACAGCAGGTCGATATACGCATCGGCCTGGCCCGCATATTCGGGCGGCAGCGCATGCGCACCGAGGAAGGTGGTGCGCACGGATACGGGCAGCTGCTGCCCTATCCTGCGCGCCACACGCAGCATCTTCGCCTCGCTGTCCGCAGTCAGGCCATAGCCAGACTTGATCTCCAGGGTCGTCACGCCCTCGGCCAGCAGCGCCAGCACGCGGGGCAGGCTTTGCCGCAGCAATTCGTCATCGCTGGCCGCGCGCGTGGCGCGCACGGTGGACATGATGCCGCCGCCGGCGCGGCTGATGTCTTCATAGCTGGCGCCATTCAGGCGCGCCTCGAATTCATCGCTGCGGTTGCCCGCGTGGACGATGTGCGTGTGGCAGTCGATCAGGCCGGGCGTGAGCCAGCAGCCCTGGCCATCGTGTAGCACCGCGCCGCTGGCCGGCAGCTCGTCGCCGGGGCCGAACCAGGCGATGCGGCCATCCTTGACGGCGATGGCCGCGTCCAGCAGCTCGCCATAACCGTGTTCCATCGTGGCCAGGTGGACGTTGTGGATGACCATATCCCAGTCTTGCATGGCTTTTCTCTCCTAGGTAAACAGGTCGACGCACAACACTGCCGTGCGCTGCAAGGCGTCGAGCCGCCATTCCTGCGCATCGTCGGCGTCGAGCAGCAAGGCGTCGTAGCGGGCCAGCGCAAACTGCTGCTCGCCACCGCGCGCCAGCACGGCACCCTCGCCGGCGACGAACAGCAAGGTCGCCGCGCTGCGCCGCGCCAGCCTTGCGGGCGCCGTGATTTTTTCCAGCTGGTGGCGGCAGCGGTCGCGCCGCGTCATCACATTGAAATCCGTCGTCGTCCCCTTGACCTGCGCAACCACGGCCGCTTCGCCGGGAAACCACAGCATCGGTTGCGCCGCGCTCAAGACCACCTTGCGCGCGCCATCGAGCGTCAGCTGCACGCCGTCGCCATCGACCAGCACCAGGCTGCGGTCGATGCCGGGAAAGCTGGAAAACGGCCCGCTGGCCGTGATCGTCGCCAGGCTGATACGCCAGTCGAATTCCATCAGGCTGGCGCCCGCTGGTGAAATGGCGATTTCCATCGTGCTGCCGCCGCCGTTTTTCCATGGCGCGGCACGCAGGTATTCCTGCGGGATGAAGGTCGCCATCAGAGCGCCCTCAGTTGCGACAGGGTGCGCTTGTAGGCGGTGGCGATGGCGTCCTGCGCCACGTGGCGCCCATCGCGCACCTGCCACTGGCCGCCGCACAGCACATCGAGCACCAAGTTGTCGTTGCCGCAGAAAAGTACGCTGCCCAGCACGTCGGCGATGGCCACGCCGCACAGGTTCACATGCGTCTCGTCGAGCACCAGCAAGTCGGCGCGGCAGCCCGGCGCCAGGGCACCGAGCTTGCGCCCGGACGCCTGCGCGCCGCCCTGCAAGGCCGTTTGCCACAGGTAATCTCCCACGCGGCGTTCATCTGCCGTGGCGGCCACATTGCGCTGCTGGCGCTGCAAGCGCTGGCCGTATTCGAGCCAGCGCAATTCTTCCACGGGCGACTGTGATACATGGCTGTCGCTGCCGACGCCGAAACGCCCGCCGGCGGCGATGAATTCGGCCAGCGGAAACAGGCCGTCGCCCAGGTTCGCCTCCGTCGTCGGGCACAGGCCCGCCACGGCGCCGCTGGCGGCCATCAGCGCCACCTCGTCCGGCTGCACATGCGTCGCATGCACGAGGCACCAGCGCGCATCGACGCCGACCTGGTCGTACAAATACTGCACCGGGCGCCGGCCGCTGTAGTCCAGGCACTGGCGCACCTCGCCCTGCTGCTCGGCGATGTGGATGTGGATGGGACGGCCCGCAGGCAGCGCTTGCGTCACTTCGCGAATCTGCGCCACGCCGGCCGCGCGCAGCGAGTGGGGCGCAAAGCCCACTTCCACCTGCCCGCCGCGCTGCGGCGCCAGCGCGTCGACGATGCGCAAGACATCATCTGCACCGGTGCGAAAGCGCGCCTGCTCGGGTTTGAGGGGCTGTGCGCCGAAACCCGCATGGCTGTACAGCACGGGCAGCATGGTCACGCCGATGCCGCTGATGCGCGCCGCGGCCAGCACCCGTTCCGCCGTTTCGGCAGGACGTGCATACAGTGCGCCGGCCATATCGCGCTGCAGGTAGTGGAATTCGCACACGGCCGTGTAGCCATGGCGCAGGCATTCGGCAAACAGCTGCGCGGCGATGGTTTCCATTTGCTCCGGCGTGATGTGGCGCGCGAAGCGGTACATCAGCTCGCGCCAGGTCCAGAAGCTGTCAGGGCCATCGCCGGCGACTTCCGTCATGCCACCCAGCGCCCTCTGGAACGCATGCGAATGCAGGTTGACCATGCCGGGCAAGACATACTCGGCCACCTCCACGCCGGGCGGCGGCGCGGCATTGTCCGCCACCGCCGTCAAATCTCCGGCCGCGTCCCATTCCAGCAGCACGTCGCGGCGCCAGCCTTGCGGCAGCAGCGCGTGGCGCGCGAACAAACAGCCGCTCAACGCGCCACCCATGCCACGGCCGCTTCCATCATCTGGCGCAGCAGCGGCTGCACCTGCGCCGCCAGGTCGGGCCGGTAGCCGAACGGTGCCGATTCGTCCATGTACAGGCACTGGCACATCTCCAGCTGGATCGCATGCACGCGCTGCGCCGGCTGGCCGTAGTGGCGCGTGATATGGCCACCCTTGAAGCGACCGTTCAGCGCCACGGTAAATTGATCCTGCGCGCGCGCGATATCGACCACGGCGGACGTCAGGCCGCTCTCGCAGCTGGCGCCATCGGCCGTGCCGAAGTTCAGGTCGGGCAGCTTTCCGTCAAAAAAACGCGGCACGTGGGAAGCGATGGAGTGGGCATCCCACAGCACCACGGCGCCATGCACGCGCAGCAGGCGGTCCAGTTCCGCGCGCAGCTGCGCATGATACGGCGCCCAGTAGCGCCGCAGCCGCTGCTGTACGTCGGCCGCATCGGGTTCGCGGCCGGCCAGGTACAGCGGCTCGCGGTGGAAGGTATCGTTGGGCAGCAAGCCCGTCGTATCCTGGCCCGGATACAGATTCGTGTCTTCCTGCGGGCGGTTCAAGTCGATGGTGTAGCGCGACCAGCGCGCCGACAGCACGGACGCATCCATCTCCTGCAAGAAGCCATACAGCTCGCGCAAATGCCAGTCCGTGTCGGCCTTGATCAGGGCCTGCGGCGTCATGCGCGCGGCGATATCGTCGGGTATGTCGGTGCCCACGTGGGGCATCGACACGAGCAGCGGAATGCTGCCTTCGTTGAAGCGGAAATCCATGCTTGTCTCCTTGCGCCCGCTCAGGCGTACAGCGGGGCGAACAAATTCTTGCACGTGATGCTCAACTCACCGTGCAGCACCATCTGCTTGGCCGCTTCGATATCGGGCGCGAAGAAGCGGTCGGCGTCGAAGAACGGTACTTTCTGGCGCAGCTGCTGGTGTACATGTTCGAGGTGCGGCGAGGTTTTCAGGGGGCGGTGGAAGTCGATGCCCTGCGCGGCGGCCAGCAGCTCGATGCCGACGATGACGGCCGTGTTGTGCGCCATATCGTCCAGGCGGCGCCCGGCGAACGTGGCCATGCTCACATGGTCTTCCTGGTTGGCGGACGTCGGCAGGCTGTCGACGCTGGCCGGATGCGCGAGCGACTTGTTTTCCGATGCCAGCGCGGCGGCCGTCACATGGGCGATCATGAAGCCGGAATTGACGCCCGGATCGCGCACGAGGAACGGTGGCAAGCCGGAGAGCGTGGCGTCGATCAGCAGCGCGATGCGGCGCTCGGCCAGTGCGCCGATTTCAGAAATCGCCAGCGCCAGCGTGTCGGCGGCAAAGGCCACCGGCTCGGCGTGGAAATTACCACCGGAGACGATTTCTGCCTGCCCGTTGGGACCATCCTGGAAGATCAGCGGATTGTCCGTGACGGCATTGGCTTCGATCAGCAGGGTGCGGCCGACGTTACCAATCAGGTCCAGGCAAGCGCCCATGACTTGCGGCTGGCAGCGCAGGCTGTATGGGTCTTGCACGCGCTCGTCGCCTTCCAGGTGCGAAGCGCGAATGGCGCTATGCGCCACCAGCTGGCGGTACATCTGCGCGGCCAGGATTTGCCCCGGCTGCCCGCGCACGGCGTGCACGCGCGCGTCGAACGGCGCATCGCTGCCCTTGGCCGCGTCGAGCGACAGCGCGCCCGTGACCATCGCCGCTTCCAGCAGGCGCTCGGCCATGAACAAGCCATGCAGCGCCAGCGCGTTCGACACTTGCGTGCCGTTGATCAGCGCCAGGCCTTCTTTTGCCGCCAGCACGACGGGCGCGATGCCCGCCTGCGCCAGCGCTTCGGGGGCCGGCATCAATTCGCCGTTGACGCGCACGTCGCCCACGCCCAGCATGGCCAGGGTCATGTGCGACAGCGGCGCCAGGTCGCCCGAGGCGCCGACGGAACCTTTGGCGGGAATGGCCGGCATGATGCCCGCGTTGTACAGGGCGATCAGGGTATCGACGATCAACGGGCGCACGCCGGAATAGCCGCGCGCCAGGCTGCCGATCTTCATCAGCATGATCAGGCGCACGACGGCGTCCGACAGCAGTTCGCCCGTGCCGACCGAGTGCGACAGGATCAGGTTGCGCTGCAATTGCTCCAGCTTTTCATCCGGGATGCGCGTCTTGGCCAGCAGGCCGAAGCCCGTGTTGATGCCATACGCCGCATCGCCCTTGGCGACGATGGCTTGCACGGCGGCGGCCGACGCCTCGATGACGGGATAGGCTTCGGCGGCGAGTATCAGTTTCGCGGGTGCGGCCCAGACGGCGCGCAGGTCGCCCAAGGTCATCGCGCCCGGTTTCAGGGTCCAACTTTTGGAGTGCTGTGTCATGTTTGCTTTCACTTCGTATTAAGCATCGGCAGGTTCAGATTGTTGCGCTTGGCGCAGGCGGCCGCTGTTTCGTAGCCGGCATCGGCATGGCGCATCACGCCCGAGCCGCTGTCGTTGACCAGCACTCTCGCCAGGCGTTTCGCCGCCGCTTCACTGCCGTCGGCCACGATGACCATGCCCGCATGCTGAGAATACCCCATTCCCACGCCGCCGCCATGGTGCAGCGAGACCCAGGTGGCGCCGCCAGCTGTGTTCAGCATGGCGTTGAGCAGCGGCCAGTCGGAGACGGCGTCCGTGCCATCCTTCATGCTTTCCGTCTCGCGGTTCGGGCTGGCCACGGAACCCGTATCGAGGTGGTCGCGGCCGATGACGATGGGGGCCTTCAGCTCGCCCGTGCGCACCATCTCGTTGAAGGCCAGGCCGGCGATGTGGCGCTCGCCCAGCCCCAGCCAGCAAATGCGCGCCGGCAGGCCCTGGAAGGCGATGCGCTCGCGCGCCATGTCCAGCCAGTGGTGCACCTGCGTGTGGTGCGGGAACAGCTCCTTGATCTTTGCATCCGTTTTATAGATGTCTTCCGGATCGCCCGACAGGGCAACCCAGCGGAACGGACCCCGTCCTTCGCAAAACTGCGGGCGGATATACGCGGGCACGAAACCGGGGAAGTCGAAGGCGTTCAGCACGCCCTGGTCGAACGCCACCTGGCGGATGTTGTTGCCGTAATCGACCGTGTGCACGCCCATGGCGTGGAAATCGAGCATGGCTTGCACGTGGGCGGCGCAGGAATCGGCGGCCGCCACCGTCAGGCGCGCGTGGCGCTGCGGGTCTTGCTGCGCCGCCTTCCAGTCCGACACGCTCCAGCCGCGCGGCAGATAGCCGTTGACCAGGTCATGCGCGGAGGTCTGATCCGTCACCAGGTCCGGCACCAGGCCGCCCGCTTTCGCGCGGCGCACCAGTTCCGGCAGCACTTCGGCCGCGTTGCCCAAGAGGCCAATGGAGATCGCTTCCTTGCGTTCGGTGTGGTACTTGACCAGCTCCAGGGCTTCGTCCAGGCTGGCCGCCTGCTTGTCCAGGTAGCGCGTGCGCAGTCGGAAATCGATGCTGCTTTGCTGGCATTCGATATTGAGCGAGACGGCGCCCGCCATGGTGGCGGCCAGCGGCTGCGCGCCGCCCATGCCGCCCAGGCCCGCCGTCAGAATCCAGCGCCCGCCCCAGTCGCCGCCGAAATGCTGGCGGCCCGCCTCGGCGAAGGTTTCATACGTGCCCTGCACGATGCCCTGCGTGCCGATGTAGATCCAGCTGCCGGCCGTCATCTGGCCGTACATGAACAGGCCTTGCCGATCGAGTTCGTTGAAGTGTTCCCAGTTGGCCCATTTCGGCACCAGGTTGGAGTTGGCGATAAGTACGCGCGGCGCATCCGCGTGGGTCTGGAACACGCCCACCGGCTTGCCGGACTGGATCAGCAAGGTCTGGTCGTCTTCCAGTTCGCGCAGCGAAGCGAGAATCTGGTCGAAACAGGCCCAGTTGCGCGCCGCGCGGCCGATGCCGCCGTAGACGACCAGGTGCTGCGGATTTTCCGCCACTTCCGGGTCCAGATTGTTTTGCAACATGCGGTAGGCCGCCTCGGCCTGCCAACTCTTGCAAGCCATGACCGTGCCGCGCGGGGCGCGGATGGTACGGCTGGCATCAAAGCGTGGATCGGTGTCCATTGTGCTGTTCATGCTGTCTCCTCGTAGGGTGCGAGCGGACATGCGTGGTCCGCCCTTGTGCTTCCAGCATAGGTTGTCTATACAACCAAGTCAACAGATTTTCTTTGGGGTCAGACCCGGCGGGTCTGACCCCAGCCTTTATTTTTTCTCGAACACGCGCTTGCCCGCCACCCACGTCTGCAGCACCTGCGTCTTGCCAATCGCCGTCGGCGCGACGGTGAACAGGTCCTGGTCGACGACGATGAAGTCCGCCCATTTTCCCGCCTCCAGTGTGCCGATGACCTTTTCCTGGTGCGCCGCCCACGCCGCGTCCAAGGTAAAGCAGCGCAGCGCCTGCGTCACCGTCATGGCTTGCTGGGGATACCAGCCGCCGGCCGGAAAACCGTCGCTGTTTTGCCGCGTCACGGCAGCGTGGATGCCTTCGAACGGGTTCGGCGACTCGATGGGAAAGTCCGATCCGCAGGCGATGCGCGAACCTTGCGCAAGGAAGGTGCGCCACGCATACGCGCCCTTGATGCGCTCGTGGCCCACGCGCTGCTCCGCCATGTTCTGGTCGGACGTGGCGTGCGTCGGCTGCATCGATGGCACGATGCCCAGCGCCTTGAAACGGGGGATGTCGCTCAATTGCACCACCTGCGCATGCTCCATGCGGTGGCGCAAGCCCACGCTATGGTATTGCGCGGTCAAGGCTGCATAGCCGTCGAGGATCTGGTGGTTGCCCGCGTCGCCGATGGCGTGCACGTTCACCTGGTAGCCGGCGCGCATGGCTTTTGCCATCTTCGCGCGCATGGCGTCGTCTTTATAAAACAGCAGGCCGCTGGTAGAGGGATCGTCGCTGTACGGCGCCAGCAGGGCCGCGCCGCGGCTGCCCAGGGCGCCGTCGGACAGCAGTTTCACGGCGCGCAAGGCGTACATGTCGCGCGCATAGCTGGTCAAGGGGCCATTTTTCGACAGCGCGTCGAAGTCGTCCGTCGTGTCGGCGATCATGCCGTACACGCGCACCGTCAGCTTGCCGTGGTCCGCATAGTCGCGGAACAGCCGGTCCTGCATCTGGCCGATGCCCGCATCGTGCACGCTGGTCAGGCCCACTTGCGACAGCTGCGCCAGCGCGCCATCGAGGGCGGCGCGGTTTTCCACGTCGCCCGGCTTGGGCAGCACGGCGTCCATCAAGTCCATGGCGTTATCGACCAGCACGCCGGTGGCATTGCCGTCCGCGTCGCGGACTATCTTGCCGCCCGCCGGATCCGGCGTGGCGCGCGTGATGCCGGCCAGCGCCAGCGCGCGGCTGTTGGCCCAGCCCGCGTGACCGTCGACCCGGCGCAGCCACACGGGCCGCGCGCTTTCCGCCGCATCGAGTTCCGCCGCCGTGGGGAAGCGCCCCAGTTTCCAGATTTCCTGGTTCCAGCCATTGCCGACGATCCAGCTGCGTTCCGGATGCGCGCGCGCGAAGTCGCCGACGGCTTGCACGGCGGCCGGCAGCGAGGACGAACCGTACAGCATCACGCCGCTGGCAATCGTCCCCAGGCCGAACACGTGGCCGTGCGCGTCGATCAGCCCTGGCAGCACGGTTTTCCCCTGCACGTCGACGTGGGTCGCGCCCTTGGCCGCCTTGCGTTTCACCTGCGCGGCGCTGCCGACGGCGAGCAGCTTGCCAGCGTCGTCAAAGGCCAGCGCCGTGAAGCGCACCACCTTGCCGGCAGCATTGAGCGTGTAGCCGTTGGCGTTGTCGATCACCGTGTCGGCATGCACGTGGCCAAGGGCGCCCAGGCAGGCGAGCGTGAGCAGGGTACGGCGCAAGGGCAGGGTCGGCATTTCCATCTCCAGGTCTTTTCGTGAATGAATGAAAAGACGAGTGTATAGAAATTGGCAAAATGGTCAATCAGGCAGACATAGGCGCGCATGCCTTGCGCCCAGTCAATACCTTCCCGCCGCCGCTGTCCTACGCTGGCGTTTTGTCGCGGAGCTCCCATGGCCAGGCACCATGTCATCAGCACCACCGCGTGCGACGTGTTCTTCAAGCTCGTGAGCCATCAGAAGAAGAACCTGGGCGCGCACTTCGACAGCATGATCGTCACCTTCAGCGCCGACGGCCGGCCCGTGCTGGGCGCCACCCTGCGCAACGCGACTAGCGGCTGCGAACTGCACCGCCTGGCCGGCCAGCCCGACGAATGCTGGTGCTGCGGCTACGACGAACAGCTGGAATTCGTCTCGCAAGCCAACGTGCCGCTGGCGCACGCCGACTACCGCCTCACCTTGAGCAATGGCGAAACGTGGACGGGCACGACGGATGCGAAGGGACGCACGGGGCGCGTGGCCAGCAAGCGGGAAGCGCAAATCACCCAGGCCGAATTCCTGCCGCACGCGGATAAATCGCCATGCTGCGCCGCCGCGCCAAAACACGCTGCACCAGCCGTCAAGATCGTCCAACTGGAAGGCATCAAGACGACCGACAAGGACGTCGGTTCGTCCGTCAAACAGGTCAAAGTGAAGGACAAGGTTCGCCCGCTAACCAAGGGCGAGATCGACATGGCGTGGATGCTGTTCCAGGATGCGATCGACTATAGCAAGGTCAAGGTGCATGGCGAGCCGTATCTATGGTTCGGCTTGCAGCCGAAGAACGTGGCCATGACGCCGGATGGGGAGATTTATTTTCATGAGTCGGAATTCCGAGAGGATTTTTCCATAGCTCAGCCAATAGACAAAAACTGGTTCATGCATGAAATGGTCCATGTCTGGCAGTATCAATTGGGCTATCCGGTTGCATTGCGTGGGGCGATCCGTTTCGGATTGAACTACACGTATTTTTTAAAGCGAGGAAAAAAACTATCTGACTTCAACATGGAGGCGCAGGGCAACTTACTGGCAGATTATTTCGGACTAAGGTATTTGAAAACACCAAAAGCTATGAATCAAAAAGAATACCGGAACTCCCTGATTCTCTACGAAGAGGTGATCAATGAATTTCTTAAAAATAGAAAAAGCAAGACCAATCTTCCTGGAAATGACATTGACCATGAGCCTTTGTTTGACATGCCGTGACGCGTACCCGATGTCTCGCATGGCTGAAGCCGAGATTAGCTCATTCAAAGGGATGCCATGCTTCACCATCTCAAAAAAAGAAGAACGACGCAACGGAACGCCAATGCTGGGCGCACTCATGGTTTACGATATCTCCATAAAGCCGCCTGTAGAGGTCTGGTCCTTCATTCTCCTTGGAGCGACGACCCTCCCCATGCATGCAAAAACCTGCTATTTGTATGGCCAAGTACCGACAGGAGCCGAATCGACTGCCGCGACGATGCTGAAAAAAGACAGGATGTACAGCGTCTTTTTGAATGGCAGGCCGGATGACCCGTCTGACTCGACCCGTGGCTATAAAGGGAAATTCTGTCTCATCGCGACAGCTAACGGTGGTCAACAGGTCATTCCCATCAAGCGCGACATGCAGGCCTGGATAGACGAAATTTGCCCGGCAAACACCCCAGCACAAAAGGGCCAATAATGCCCATCTGCCACAAGACCCTATTGGTGCTCACCTTGCTGACCTGCATGAGTGCCTCGGCCACCTCCCGCATGGCATACGCGGAAGTACAGCTAAAAAATGGCACTCCCTGTTTCACCATTTCGCAAAAAGAAGAAGCACGCAACGGGCTTCCTCGGATTAGTGCGATCGTACTGACAGATGTATCCGTCAAGCCTGCAGTAGAAGTATGGTCTTTTCTTTTACCGGGCGCAGCGACTATTCCTGTGCATGCCAAGTCCTGCCTGCCATATGGGGTTGCTCCAGCAACGGCAGAGGTCAAGCCACCCAAAGCGCCGCCGCTGAAAACGGGACGGATGTATGACGTCTTCCTGAACGGTGGGCCAGCTGATCCATCGGACCCTACTCGCGGTTACGTGGGCAAGTTTTGCTTAATCAGCGGCATCTCTGGAGAGCACAAGATTCTTCGTATCGACAGCGATAGCCAAGCCTGGATAGACGAAATCTGTCCCGTTCAGAAATAGGGAAAACATGATGTCCTTGCAGCAGAATGCCCTGTTCATACTGCTCATGTCCCTCGGCCTGCGTGCCTGTGCAACATCACGCATCGCCGATGCTGAAATCAGTTCAGTGAATGGCACCCCCTGCTTCACAATCTCGCTAACGGAAGAAAAGCGTAACGGCCAGCCACTCCTGGGAGCACTCAGCATTTCAGATCTGTCAGAAAAGCCCGCCGTTGGCGTGTGGAGTTTTTATATGACTGGTGGAAAAAAAGTACCGCTCTCGTCAAAAAGCTGCCTTCGGTATGGTGATCTTCCTCAGGGAGCGAACGGCATGTCCGCCCCTGAACTGCAAACAGGACGGGTCTATAGCATTTTCCTCAATGGAAGACCAAATGATCCTGCAGACCCCACCTATGGCTACATGGGAAAATTTTGCATACTAGCCACGGCCACTGGTGAACGAAAAATCATCGCCATTGGCAGCGACACGCCAGCGTGGAGACAGGATAGTTGCCCGGAGCAATCGCTCATCAGATAGTGCGGGGATCGCCATGCCATATCGTCACACACTGCTATTCCTGCTTGCCACGCTGACGACTATCGATGCCTCGGCGTGGTCGCGCATCGCTGATGCCCACATTCACTCTATCAATGGCATACCCTGCTTTTCCATTACAAAAAAGGAAGAGGCACGCAATGGCCTGCCATTTCTTGGCGCACTCATGGTTTCAGACATGTCCGTGCAACCAGTAAAAGAAGTATGGGGGTTCTCCATGCCTCCAGACATGCCTCTACCCATCCGTGCCAGCACATGCATCCACTATGGAAACCTGCCTATCGGCGCGACGGGTATACGCGCTGAAAAACTGATACCCGGGCATTTTTATCATGTATTCCTGAATGGCAGCCCCAAAGACCCATCCGATCCAACCTATGGCTATCAAGGAAAATTCTGCGTGAGCACTACGGCTGCTGGCGGCCAGCAAGTTATTCCCATCAACAGCGACATGCAGGCCTGGATCGATGAAGTCTGCCCACTTCCTCCCTAGCACCTTCAGGGCTTC
Organism: Janthinobacterium sp. 64; assembly: GCF_002813325.1. NCBI lineage: Bacteria > Pseudomonadati > Pseudomonadota > Betaproteobacteria > Burkholderiales > Oxalobacteraceae > Janthinobacterium > Janthinobacterium sp. 64. Next base: position 3,038,240 of record NZ_PHUG01000001.1, read on the forward strand.
GGAGGCACCACTTGACCCGATTCCTCCCCCCGCTTCGCCGGCGCCCTGAACCATTCACCGGGCGGCACCACCTGCGACTCTTTTGGATCATCGATGTAGTGCGGCGAGGTGATCTGCACGTCGAATTCGTTGAAGACGTCGATGATGTTCTGGTGCAAGCGGTTCAGCACTTCGGCGCGCTGGCGGGGGACTTCGGCGCTGGCGTAGGCGACGAGGCGGTATTGCACATAGTAATCCTGCAAGGCCAGCTGCATCACGTACGGTTTTGGCGTGGTCGACAGTTCCGGCGTGCGCGAGGCGGCCAGTTCCAGCATGGCGTGCACTTGCCGCCACGGCGTGGCGTAGCCGATGGTGACGGTGGAGTCGAGCACGAAACCGCCGCCGGGCTGGGCGCGCGAGTAGTTCTTTGTCGTTTGCGACATCACCCACGCGTTCGGCAAGGCGACCTCTTCACCGAGGCCCGTGCGCAGGCGCGTCTCGAACATGCCCACGTCGACCACCGTGCCTTCGCTGTCGCCCACGCGCACATATTCTCCCTTGCGCAGGGCGCGCGTGTACATCAGGATCAGGCCGCTGGCGCCCTGGCCCACGATGCTCGACGCGCCGATCGACACCATCAGGCCCACCAGCACGGACAGGCCCTGGAAGGCGGCCGTATGCGAGCCGGGCAGATACGGGTACGCCATGGCCAGCGCGAACAGCCAGATCACCACGCTGGCGATGCGGCGCGTCGGCAGGGCCGTGTCCTTGTCGAGCCAGCCGATTTGCAATTCGCCGCTTTCCACGCGCTTGAACAGCGAGGCGGCCGTGGCCGCGATCAGGCGCGCGATGGCGAAGATCACGCACACCAGCACCAGCCCCGGCAAGGCGCCGATGATGGCGTGGAAGACGTCGGCGGCTACGTCGAACAGATAGCCGCTCAGGCTTTCGCCCCACGAGCGCGTATAGGGCAAGCGGCCCAGCACGAAAGCGGCCCACAGATAAGTGGCCATCAGGCGCAAGCCCCACAGCACGGCACTGAGCAGTTGATACGCGAAGGCGATGTAGTGCTCGGCGTCGAGCACGCGCACGTTTTTCAGGCGCACATCGCGCAGGCGCGAGGCCAGCAGGATGCCGCTGCGGCGCTTGGCCCAGCGGTAAAAGCGTGTCAAGCCCAGCCACACCAGCCAGAACACCAGGGTAGCAAACGCGCACACGGCGGCGGCGATCGCCAGGTAGCGCCAGCTGCTTTGCTCGCGATAGTCAAACACGGCTTTGCTCAGTTCGCCGGCCGCCGTTTTCGCCACGCTTTCCGTGGTGTCGCCGGCCAGCAAGTTGACGTCGCCAGGCACGACGACGAACAGCTGCACGCCATCGAGCAGCACTTGCGTGCCTTCGGAAATCGTGCGCGTGCTCGCCTGCAAGGGGCCGTTTTTCGCCAGTACGCTTTCCAGGCGGCGCTGCGCACCGATGGCCCGCTCATCGGGCGGATAGCCGGCCAGCGCGGCGCGGAAGACGAACACCTTGCGGTTGGCAAACATCAACGGCGCCGTCCTGGCCGCCGCAAGCTGCGACGGCGCCACGACGGTCCCGGCCTCCGCAACGAGCGCGGGCACGCCATCGTCCGCATGGGCGGCGGGCAGCAGGAAAATGGTCAACAGGCACAACAGGCGGAGCAACGCGGACATGGCAGAAATGAAAGAGTGACAAGAAGCAGCCATCATGCCATGTAATCCTGGAAACTCAAGGATCACACGTAGTGCTCAGCTCGCATCATGGAAAATGATGCCCAGGGTGTGGCGCAAGCCCGCACGCAGGCGCGACACGCCATGGCGCATGTTCACGCGGTAAGTGCCGCGCGTGCCGTTGACGGGGCGCAGCGCCACGGGAAAGAGCACGGCGTCGCCCTGCGCCAGCGGTACCACTTCGGCGCGCGACTGCATGCGCGGGCGCTGCTCCGTCAGCACGAACTCGCCCCCCGTGAAGTCTTCCTGCGGGCGCGACAGCAGCACGGCCAGCTGCAGCGGAAACACGTGCTCGCCATACAGGTCCTGGTGCAGGCAGTTGTAATCGCCTTCACGGTAGCGCAGCAGCAAGGGCGTGGGCCGCGTCTGCCCGGCAGCATGGCAGCGCGCCAGGAAGTCCGCGTGCTCCAATGGGTAGCGGCTATCGAGCCCCATGCTGGCATGCCAGCGGTTGGCGATGGCCGCCAGGGGCGAATACAAGCGCATGCGCAGATCGGCGACGACGTCGGGCAGCGGATAGGCGAAATACTGGTACTCGCCCTGTCCAAAGCCATGGCGCTGCATCACCACCTTGCTGCGAAAGCGCGGCGCGTCGTCATACTGCGCCGCCAGCGCGGCGCACTGCGCGGGATCGAGCAAACCCGGCACGACGGCATAACCGTATTGATTCAGCGCATTCTCGATCTGGCGCCAGTCCAGCGCCCTCACCGCTCGCCCTCGCGTTCCAGCAACGCCTGCTTGCGCTCCACGCCCCAGCGGTAGCCGGACAGCGCGCCATCGTTGCGCACCACGCGGTGGCAGGGGATGGCGACGGCCAGGGCATTGGCCGCGCAGGCACCGGCCACGGCCCGTGCGCCGTGCGGGGCGCCGATGCGCCGGGCCAGCTCGGCATAGCTGACGGTGCTACCGGCGGGAATGTCGCGCAAGGCTTGCCACACGCGCTGCTGGAACACGGTGCCGCGCACGTCGAGCGGCAAGTCCAGGCCGATAGCGGGCGCTTCGACCAGGCCGACCACCTGCGCCACCGTCTGTTCGTATTCAGCTTCCGCGCCGCGCAGCTCGGCTTGCGGAAAACGGTCCTGCAAGTCGCGCAGCAGCATTTCCGGGTCGTCATCGATCAGAATGGCGCAAATGCCCTTGTCCGTGCTGGCCACGAGGATGGCGCCCAGCGAGCAGGCGCCAATCGCAAAACGGATCACGGCGCCGCTGCCGCCGGCGCGAAAGGCGCCCGGCGTCATGCCCAGCAAGCCGGGCGTGGCGGCGTACAGGCGGCCGCTGGAATTGAAGCCGGCCGCATATAACGTTTCCGTGACGTTCGCCGCGCCCTGCAAGCCGGCCTTCAGGCGCTCGCCGCGCCGCGCCGCCGCATACGCTTTCGGCGTGATGCCCGTGTGCGCCTTGAAGACGCGGTGAAAGTGAAAGCGGCTCATGCCGGCGGCCTGCGCCAACGAGTCCAGGTCAGGCAGCTCGTCGCTGGCGTCGATCAGCCGGCAGATGTCGGCCACGATGGCCGCCTGGCGCTGGGCCAGCGGCGGCAAGTTCGGTTTGCAGCGCAGGCAGGGGCGAAAGCCGGCCGCCTCCGCCTGCTCGCAGCTGGCGTGGAAAGCCACGTTGCGGCGCAAGGCGGGACGCGCGGCGCAGGAAGGGCGGCAATACACGCCCGTCGTGCGTACCGAATAGTAAAAGACGCCGTCGGCGTCGGGCGCGCGCCGTTGCAGGGCATCCCAGCGCTCATCATCGGTGGTGTAAGAGTGATCCATGTCGGACTCCGTGCAGGTCAATGGCAAGTCATAGTAAGTCCGCAGCATAGCCAGCACCTGCGCGCGCCACACTCCGGCGCTTGCTTTTGAATTCAAAAAAGGCTGGCGGCAAGCAGCGTGCTCGGTGCTAAAATCGGCCATCGCGCCTCCAGCCGGCGGCGCGCCCTGCCCGCGCCCCGGAGAAACCGCATTGGACGATCATACTACCCAGGAAAATACGCCCATTTTCCAGCGCATCAAGGATTTTCTGCTGGCCGGCATCGCCGCCGGGCGCTGGAAGGAAGGCGACGTGATTCCCTCCGAACAAGCCCTGGTAAAACAATTCGGCGTCTCGCGCATGACGGTCAACCGCGCCGTGCGCGAGCTGACGAGCGAACAAATACTGACGCGGCGCCAGGGTTCCGGCACCTATGTGGCGCAGCAAAAATACCAGGCGACCCTGTTGGAAATCAAGAGTATCGCCGATGAAGTGCGCGCGCGCGGGCATATCCACCGCAGCAGCTTGCAATTACTCGAACGCACCAAGGCCTCGGATTTGCTGGCCAAGCACTTCGGCCTGCCGCCCGAGCACCCGCTGTTTCATTCGCTGATCGTGCATTTTGAAAACGGCGTGCCGATCCAGGTGGAAGACCGCTGGGTCAATCCCGAGTGTGCGCCCGACTACATGACGCAGGATTTTTCCAGCATCACGCCGAACGAATACCTGATGGCCGCCGCCCCCCTGCAAGGCGCCACCTACAGCATCGAAGCGCTGTCGGCGCCGCGCGACATCGCCGAAATGCTGGCCATCGACACCAAACAGCCATGCCTGGTGCTGCGCCGCCAGACGCGCTCGGGCGGCAAGATCGCTTCGATCGCCACCATGTGGCATCCCGGACACCGATATCAGTTCGCCGGCAGTTTTTCCTAAGGCTATCGGCGCGATTGAATAGCACGATTTCGCGCCAACTTTCTCACGAATTCTCACCAAATCGCAAAAAAAACCGCCATTTTGGGGCAAAAAAAATCCCGTTTTGGCTGTTTCAGAACTTAACTACTGCGACTAAATATTCGATGCTATAGTTGCCGCCAGAAAGCGCCGCAGGCGTTTATTTGAGCGTGCATCATGCACTGCCAGCCCAGCCCAATCACGCCCCAGAAAGGGATGCATTTGTCGTATTGCAGCCACACGAGTTTCAGCGCACCACGCCAACGGCGCCCTGCGCTGCGCCGGCTCGCTCGTACGATGCTGGCGGCTGGCATCGCTCTTTCGTTGCCGGTGCAGGCTGCGGCAACGGGCATGGCGCCGGCACTGCTGTGGCCGTATGCTGCCGCCAGCGCCACCGCTCTGGCGGGACTGGCTTGCTGGCAAGCCTGGCGGCTGCGGCAACAACTGCGCCACCTGCTCCTGCCCGCACATGCCCTGACGGAACAGGATGCGGGGCAAGCCTTGCGCGGCGCGGCCCTGACTGGCTGGACCTGGCGGCGCCAGTCCGACCGCTTGCAGTTCGCCCCCCAATACCAGGACGTGCTGGGCGACAAGAGCGCCAGGCTCGACCATACACTGGCCGACTGGCTGGCCGAAGTGCACCGCGACGACCGCGCGCGCCTGAGCCAGGCATTTCGCCAGCATCTGGATGGCCAGGCGCACGGCACCTTCAATTGCGAATTCCGTTTGCGCCACAGCGACGGCCACTGGCGCTGGTTGCTGGCGCGCGGCGCCGTGCTGGCACGCGCCTCGGATGGCGCCGCCACCCACGCCAGCGGCATCGTCTGCGATATCAGCGAGCGCAAGCAGGACGAACAATCGCGCATGCGTTCCATGCTGGAAGCGGCGCCCGAAGCCATGCTGGTGGCCGACATCGAGGGCAAGGTGCATTTCGCCAACCAGATCGGCGCGCGCTGTTTCGGCTACCCGCTGGCCGAATTGACGGGTATGTCACTGGAACAACTGGTGCCGGAAAGCACGGCCAACCACTCCGTGGGCGACCCGCAAGCGCGGCACAGCCTGCCAGGCCGGGTGATGATGGCGCGCCGCCGCGACGGCACGCACTTCCCCGCCAAGGTCAGCCTGTCGCCGCTGCGCATGGCGGGCCAGGTGTTTTCCATCGTCTCGCTGCGCGACATGACGCAGCGCCAGCGCGCCGAAGAAGCCTTGCACGCCAGTTCGGAACGCTACCGCCTGATCGTGCAGACGGCGGCCGAAGGCATCTGGATGACGGATGCGGACGGCAAAACCACCTTCGTCAACCCGAAGATGGCCCACATGCTGGGCTATACGGTGCAGGAAATGCTGGGCCGCCCCCTGCTCGACTTCATGGACCGCGACAGCCAGTTGCTGATGCAGCGGCGCCTGGCCAGCCACGGCAGCTTCGCCAGCCAGCCGGACCAGGTCGACTTCCGCTTCTTCCGCAAGGACTTGTCCAGCCTGTGGGGCTTGCTGTCGAGCACCAGTATCCAGTCGGACAATGGCGAGCCGGGCGGCACGCTGGCGATGATTACCGACATCACGGAACGGCGCCAGGCGTCGATCGCGCTGTCCAATTCGAGCCAGCGCATGGCGTCCGTGTTCGGCGCCGTGACAAATGGCCTGGTGGTGCAGGACAGCCACGGCCACATCCTGGAAAGCAACGCCGCCGCCGAGCGCATGCTGGCGGCCAGTCCTGCCGGCAACAGCCTGTGGCAAGCCATCCACGAGGACGGTTCCCCCTTCGACCAGCGCAGCCATCCCGTGCACATCACCCTGTCGACGGGTGTCGCCATGCGCGACGTGCTGATGGGCGTGCAGCAGCACGACGGCAGCCTGTCATGGCTGTCCGTAAATACGGAAGCCATCCGCGATGAATACGGCAAGGTGGGCATGGTGGTGGCCAGTCTGACGGACATCACGTATCACAAGCGCAGCGAGAGCGCCTTGCGCGAGCTCAATGAACATCTGGAAGAGCGCGTGGCGCAGCGCACGGAGCAGCTGGACCAGGCCAAGCAGGTGGCCGAAGAGGCGAGCCTGGCGAAGGGCCAATTCCTGGCCAACATGAGCCATGAAATCCGTACGCCGATGAATGGCGTGATCGGCATGGCGTATCTGGCCCTCAAGACGGACCTGGAACCGCGCCAGCGCGATTACCTGGAAAAAATCCGCTTCGCCGGCGAACATTTGCTGGGCATCATCGACGATATCCTCGACATCTCGAAAATCGAGGCGGGCAAGCTGGAAATCGAGCGCGTCAACTTCAGCTTCGACCACGTGGTGCAAACCCTGATGACGGTGGTGGCACCGCGCGCCGCCGGCAAGAACCTGGAACTGCTGTTTGAAATCGACCCGCAATTGCCGGCCGTGCTCGTGGGCGACCCGCTGCGCCTGGGGCAAGTGCTGATCAACTACGCCAATAACGCCATCAAGTTCAGCGAACAGGGCAGCATTACCGTGAAAGTACGCAAGGTGGTGGCGGACGCGAAACACTGCCTGGTGCGCTTCGAAGTGTGCGACCACGGCATCGGCCTGTCGCAGGATGAAATGAGTAAACTGTTCCAGTCCTTCCAGCAAGCCGATACCTCCACCACGCGCGAATATGGCGGCACGGGCCTGGGCCTGGCCATCTGCAAGCAGCTGGCACAGCTGATGGGTGGCGACGTGGGTGTCGACAGCCGTCCCGGCGCTGGCAGCACCTTCTGGTTCACGGCCAACCTGGGCATTTCCGACCAGGCGGCGCCGGCCATGCTCGACAGCATGGCGCAGACGGCTGCGGCCATGCGCGCCAGCGCCGACGCCGCCCTGGTCCTGCGCACGCTCAAGCATGCGCGCATCCTGCTGGTGGAAGACAACACGTTTAATCAGCAGGTGGCGCTGGAATTGCTGGAAGAAGCGGGCGCCTCCGTCTGCCTGGCCAACAATGGCGAAGAGGCGCTCGACCTGCTGCGCCAGACGCAGTTCGACTGCGTGCTGATGGACGTGCAGATGCCGTTGATGGATGGCTTGCAAGCGACGCGCCACATCCGCGCCGATCCGCAGCTGGCGCACCTGCGCGTGCTGGCCATGACGGCCACGGCCACCAGTGAAGACCGCGTGCGCTGCCTGGAAGCAGGCATGGACGATTTCATTTCCAAACCGATCCAGCCGGCCATGATGTACCAGACCATCGCCAGCTGGCTGCCGGCGCGCGAGACGCCGCCACCACCGGCGCGCAGCCGCGCCGCGCCCGCCTTCAAGACCACCCTGGCCGGCGACCCGCAAGTGATCGACCTGTCCATCCTGGCCAAGTTGCTGGGTTACAACCCGGAAAAAGTGCGCAAATTTGCCTTCAAGTTCCTGCAGACCACGCAGGATGGCTTTGGCGACATCGATGCGGCCCTGGCGCGCGGCGACGTGCACCAGGTGCGCGAACTGGGGCACCGTATCAAGTCGTCGGCGCGCACCGTGGGCGCCCTGGGGCTGGCCGAACTGTGCCACAACCTGGAAACGCTGGCGCCGGGCGAACCGGCCGACGAGGCTGAGCGCGCACGGCGCATCGTCACGCGCCTGTGGCCCCTGCTGGAACTGATCACCGAACAAATCATGAATAACACCAGCTTTGCCAATGACGATTAGCTACCGCCAAATCACCTTACGGCAAGGTATCGGCATCGACAACGATGCAGCATATCAATAGGAAGACAGGACGATGAATACTGTATCAAACCAAGCAAGCCGGGAACACAGCGAAGCAGGCCTGGCGCCGTTGCGCGTGCTGCTGCTGGACGACGACGTTTTCATGCTCGACGTGCTCAGCGACATGCTCGAACAAATGGGTCCGTTCGACATCCGCTGCGAATCGCACAGCGAACAGGCACTGGCTACCCTGAAGCAGCACCAGCCCGACCTGCTGATCTGCGACCTGTCCATGCCCGACATCGACGGCATCGAATTTCTGCGCATGGCGGCGGAGAATGGCTTCCGCGGCGGCGTGGTGCTGCTGTCGGGTCTGCATTCGGCCGTGCGCCTGGCGGCCGAACGCCTGGCCATGGCCAATGGCCTGCATATATTAGGCACCTTCCGCAAGCCGATGGAGAGCGCGGAATTGCAGCTGATGGTGAACTTGCAACTGCAGCACACGGCCCGCCAGGCCAGCGTACAGGCCTGAGCGCGGAGGAGAACCGGAGGGCGGGTACGGCGCTGCGGACCAGCAGGCATGCGGCTTTGCCGCCCTGCCGGCACACGCGGTGGCGATATGCCTCAAGTTTTTCTGCAATAATCGCCACGCTTTGAAAAAATGGGTTATTATTTCAGCCATCCCCGCCTGCATACCTCTGGTCGCACCTTCCAAGAACATTGAATTCGTGCCCATTGTCCCCATCTTCTCATTGCATTCCAGGAAGCATGGATGGCGAACCAGCGTATGGTTAATCCCAGGCATTATTGATCCCACCCTCATTTGAGGAAAATATGAGCGAAAATATCAAACACATTAGCGATGCATCTTTTGAAGCAGACGTCCTGAAATCCGACTTGCCCGTCCTGGTGGACTTCTGGGCTGAGTGGTGCGGTCCCTGCAAGGCCATCGCCCCGATTCTGGAAGAAGTGGCCAAGGAATACGCCGGCCGCATCCTGATCGCCAAGATGGACGTGGACGCCAACCAGGCAGTGCCTGCCAAGTTCGGCATCCGCGGCATCCCGACCCTGATCCTGTTCAAGGATGGTGTCGCAGCTGCTCAAAAAGTGGGCGCCATGGCCAAGGGCCAGTTGACCGCTTTCGTCGACAGCAACATTTAATGTATGATGGGCAGCGCTGCGCCCGCAGCGCCGCCTGACTGGAACCACCGGGAAGCGGCTTTGCCCTCATTCGTGCACAGCCTTCCCCAATAATTAATCAACGCCACGCAGTCCCCTCCCCTACCTTTACCTCCCGTCTCGGGACACTCAACATATATGCATTTATCCGAACTAAAGGCCCTACACGTATCCGCCCTGCTTGAGATGGCGATCGGTCTTGACATTGACAACGCAGCCCGCTTGCGCAAACAGGAGCTGATGTTCGCTATCCTGAAAAAACGCGCCAAGTCCGGCGAACAGATTTTTGGCGACGGCGCCCTGGAAGTGCTGCCAGACGGCTTCGGCTTCCTGCGCTCGCCTGACGCCAGCTACATGGCGTCCACCGACGACATTTACATCTCCCCTTCGCAAATCCGCCGCTTCAATCTGCACACCGGCGATTCGATCGAAGGCGAGGTACGGACCCCGAAAGATGGCGAACGCTATTTCGCATTGGTCAAAGTCGACAAGGTCAACGGCGAATCGCCGGAGATGTCGAAACACCGCATCCTGTTTGAAAACCTGACGCCGCTGCACCCGAACGAGCCGCTGCGCCTGGAACGTGAAATGAATGGCCAGGAAAACATCACCGGCCGCATCATCGACCTGATCGCCCCGATCGGCAAAGGCCAGCGCGGCTTGCTGGTGGCATCGCCGAAATCCGGTAAATCCGTGATCCTGCAGCACATCGCGCATGCGATCACGGCCAATCACCCGGACATCACGCTGATCGTGCTGCTGATCGACGAACGTCCGGAAGAAGTTACCGAAATGCAACGCTCCGTGCGCGGCGAAGTCGTCGCCTCGACCTTCGACGAGCCGGCCACGCGCCACGTGCAAGTGGCCGAGATGGTGCTGGAAAAAGCCAAGCGCCTGGTCGAAATGAAAAAAGACGTGGTCATCCTGCTCGACTCGATCACCCGTCTGGCCCGTGCCTACAACACCGTCATCCCTGCCTCGGGCAAGGTCCTGACCGGTGGTGTCGACGCCAACGCGCTGCAACGTCCAAAACGCTTCTTCGGCGCCGCGCGCAATATCGAAGAAGGCGGCTCGCTGACCATCATCGCCACGGCGCTGATCGAAACGGGTTCGCGCATGGATGACGTGATCTTTGAAGAATTCAAGGGTACCGGCAACATGGAAGTACATCTGGAACGCCGTCTGGCTGAAAAACGCGTCTATCCGGCAATCAACCTGAACAAATCGGGTACCCGCCGCGAAGAACTGCTGATCAAGCCGAACGAACTGCAAAAAATCTGGATCCTGCGCAAGTTGCTGTACTCGATGGACGAGATCGAGGCGATGGAGTTCATTCTCGACAAGATGAAAGCCACAAAGAACAACGCAGAATTTTTCGATATGATGCGTAGAGGCGGCTGATTTTTGGGGTCAGACCCGGCGGGTCTGACCCCAGCCGTCCGCTGATCATCCTGCGAAAGCCGCTCATTGAGCGGCTTTTTTATTGCCTGCAGCCCGAAAGCGCTATATAATCGACGGTTGCATTATTTTAAACCCTGGCAAGTGATCGGCAATCGGGTCAAGAAGCAAGACGACCGACGAAGTGCTGTTTGGCTACCTACTTAGAGAGAATCCCATGAAAGTCGATACCCATCCAGAATACCGCGAAGTTGTTTTCCACGATCTGTCGTGCGATTTCAAATTCGTTACCCGCTCGACCATCCAGACCCGCGAAAAAATCACCCACGACGGTAAAGAATACCCACTGGTGAAGATCGAGGTTTCGGCTGAATCGCACCCATTCTTCACGGGCAAGCACAAAATCGTCGATACCGCTGGTCGCGTCGAGAAGTTCCGTCAGAAGTTCGGTACCGTTGGTTCGAAAACCGCAGTCGCAGCAGGCTGATTTTTGCCGCTTGGCGGCAAAAAAGGGCAGCTTCGGCTGCCAGAGAAAAGGCAGCCACGGCTGCCTTTTTTGTCTTTGGCCGCTTTACTTTATACTCGCGCATACCCGACGCCATTCGTCGCGTCTTGCCACTATTCTGATACCGATTATCGATGAAGCCAGTCCGCCTTCCCGCCGCTGCCACACTCGCGCTGCCACGATGGGCCTTGTTTGCGCTTGGCCTGCTGTACATCCTGCCTGGCCTGATCGGCCGCGAACCGTGGAAGAACGATGATGCCGCCAGTTTCGGCATCATGTGGACCATGGCACATGGCGGCCTGAACGACTGGCTGTGGCCCAACGTGGCCGGCTTGTCCTGGCCCGAGGAAGGCCCGCTGGCCTTCTGGCTGGGCGCCATTTTCATCAAACTGTTCGGCTGGATCGACGGCGACGTCTTCGGCGCACGCATGTCGACCATCGGCATCTTCGTCATCAGCACCCTGTCCGTCTGGTACACCGCCTTCAACCTGGGCCGCCGCAATGACGCCCAGCCCCTGCGCCTGGCCTTCGGCGGCCAGCCCGAGCCGGACGATTTCGGCCGCACCCTGGCCGATGCCGCCGTGCTGATCTATCTGGGCTGCCTGGGCTTGCTGCAGCACAGCCACGACATCACGGCCGAAGCGCTGCATGTGTCGCTGATGGCCTATTTGCTGTACCGCGCCGTGCGCTATGTGGAAGGCCCATCCATGCGCAATGCCGCCCTGCTGGGCCTGGCGCTGGGCGGCCTGACCCTCACGCGCGGCTGGATCACGCCGGCGGCGCTGAGCATCGCCCTGCTGCTGTGCACCGTCTTCCTGCGCCTGCCGCTGCTGCGCAGCGTGCGCCACCTGGCGCTGGCCGTGCTCGTGGCCATCGCACTGACCCTCGTCTGGCTGTTGCCGGGCGAACTGCTGCAACCCTACGGCCATTCGCCGCTGCAGGCATGGATAGAGTGGAATAGCCGCCAGTTCAGCGCCCCGAGCCTGAAAAGCCTGCAATATTTCTTGCGTGTCGGCATCTGGTTCTTCTGGCCCGCCTGGCCATTCGCCGCCTGGGCCGTGTATGCCTGGCGCCGCCAGCACCACGTGCTGCACATCGTCGTGCCGCTGACCTTTGTCGCCATGCTGGCCATCCTGGGCCTGTGCCACCCCGATCCCGAACCGAGCCAGCTGTTGCCCCTGCTGCCGCCGCTGGCCGTCATGGCCGCGTTCGGCCTGCTGACCATGAAACGGGGCGCCATCAACGCCATCGACTGGTTCTCCGTGATGGTGCTGACCATCTGCGCCCTCGTACTGTGGCTGTTCTGGTTCGCCATCCTGACGGGCTGGCCGCCGCAACAGGCCCACAATGCACTGAAACTCGTGCCAGGATTTAAGCCCGAACTGGAACTGGTGGCCTTCTTCGTGGCCGCTGGCGTCACGGCCGGCTGGATCGCCCTGGTGCACTGGCGCATCTCGCGCCAGCCTGCCGTGCTGTGGCGCGCCGTGGTGCTGTCGTCCGGCGGCCTGATCCTGATCTGGGTGCTGATCATGACCTTGTTCCTGCCGCCGCTGAACTACAGCAAGAGCTACGCCAGCGTGGCGCACCAGATTTCCGTCCACCTGCCGCCAGGCAGCAAGTGCATCAACAGCAACGTCAGTGCCGCCCAGCGCGCCTCGTTCGCCTACTACGGCCACCTGCCGTTTGCCAGCGTGGAGCAGCAGCAATGCGATGTCTTCTTGTTACAAGACAGCATCAAGGTTCCTGACAGCAAGGAACAACTGCCCGAGCATCACGGCGCGGACTGGATCAAGCTATGGGAGGGACGCCGCCCCACCGACAATGTGGAGCGCTTCCGCCTGTACCAGCGCGTCAGGTAACACACGAAAAACCGGGCATGTCCCGGTTTTTTCTTGCCCGCCAACGCCGCGGCAAGAACAGACAAAATGTTGCCTTTAAATATAGTCAATTAACTAAAATGAACGACAATTGTTTTTTATATTATAATGTCGGCCAGCGCGATGGCGGTGCATTTGCTTTCCCGCCCTTCCGTCCCCATTACTAGAGAATATTTATGACATTTTTTGCCTCACGCACCTTGCCGCTCATCAGCGCCGCCCTGCTCGCTTTTTCCTTCAGCGCCTCGGCCCAGGCCACCGTGATTGACCTCGGCGTCGCCAACGGCTATTCGGCTTTTATCTTCGGCAACATCGGCAGCAGCGGCGCCAGCGGCTTCACCAGCGTCAGCGGCAGCCTGGCCGCTGGCGGCAGTATCTACCTGGACGGCTACAGCGTCGGCACGAACAAGAAGCCGGGCAGCGCCGCCAACACGCTGGTTGCCGGTAGCAACCTGAACATCGGCGGCGGCGGCATCAACGGCACGGCCGTCTACGGCGTGAGCAATGCCAACGGCAGCGTGACGGCGCCATCGTGGTACCCAACGGGCACCTTCAGCAAGGGCAATGCCTCCACCCTGGACTTTGCCGCTGCCCAGCAGCAACTGACGACCCTGTCGGGCAATGTGGCCAAGCTGCAATCGAACGGCACCGTGATCTCCCAATACGGCGGCTTCAAGCTGGTGGGCGACGTCAACGCCGACGTGAATGTCTTCACGATCAATGCGGACAACCTGCATAACCTGATCCTGGACGTATCGTCGTTGAAAAGCACGGCCAGCATCATCATCAACGGCACAGCCACCAATATCACCATGAGCGGCGGCTTCGACAATTTCGACAATTTCGCCAACCGCACGCTGTTCAACTTCGCCAACGCCACCACCACCAACCTGCAGAACGCCGGCATCAACGGCAGCATCCTGGCACCGAACAGCGCTTTCTCGGGTTCGGGCGCCATGAACGGCACCCTGGTCGCCAATTCGGTCAGCTCGATCAATTATGGCCACGTGTCGATGAACGGCTCCGGCTTCAACACGGTCAACGTCTCGGCCGTGCCGGAACCCGGCACCTGGGCCATGCTGCTGGCCGGCCTGGGCTTGCTGGCCTTCATGCGCCGCCGCACGCCAGCGCGCGCACCGCAAGCCGCGATGGCCTGAGCTTTACGCTGAACCAATGCAAAACACCGGGCCGCGCGAGCGTCCCGGTGTTTTTTTATGTGCTGGCAAAATAGTTACTCCACGCTCAACCCCAGATCCGTGGCCACCTGCTGGCGCAACAAATATTTCTGGATCTTGCCCGTCACCGTCATGGGAAATTCCTCGACGAAGCGCACATAGCGGGGAATCTTGTAATAGGCGATCTGCCCGTCGCAAAAGGCGCGGATATCCTCGCTGGTGGCCTGCGTGCCCGGCCGCAGGATGATGCAGGCGCACAGTTCTTCGCCATACTTGGCATCGGGCACGCCCACGCATTGCACGTCGAGCACGCTCGGGTGGCGGTACAGGAATTCCTCGACTTCGCGCGGATAGATGTTTTCGCCACCACGGATGACCATGTCTTTCGAGCGCCCGACGATGCTGCAAAAGCCGTAGTCGTCGATGACGGCCAGGTCGCCCGTGTGCATCCAGCGCGCCGTGTCGATGGCCTCATTTGTTTTTTCAGGGTCGCCCCAGTAGCCCTGCATCACGGAATAGCCGCGCGTGAGCAATTCGCCCTTCTCGCCGCGCGGCACGATCCGGCCTTCCGCATCGATGATTTTCACTTCCAGGTGCGGGTGGACTCTGCCGATGGATGACACGCGCATCTCGCGCGGGTCTTCGATCGACGTCTGGAAGCTGACGGGCGACGTTTCCGTCATGCCATACGCGATGGTAATTTCCGCCATGTGCATCAATTCGATGACCCGCGTCATGACTTCCATCGGGCAGGGCGAACCGGCCATGATGCCGGTGCGCAACTGGGACAGATCGTATTGCTTGAAATCAGCATGGTCGAGGATGGCGATGAACATCGTCGGCACGCCATGCAGCCCCGTGCAGCGCTCGGCCTGCACCGTTTCCAGCACGGCCTTCGGATCGAAACCTTCGCCCGGGAACACCATGGCCGCGCCATGCGTGACGCAGGCCAGGTTGCCCAGCACCATGCCGAAACAGTGGTACAGGGGCACGGGGATGCACAGGCGGTCCCGTTCCGTCAAACGCATGGCCTCGCCGATGAAAAAGCCGTTGTTCAGGATATTGTGGTGCGTCAAAGTGGCGCCCTTGGGCGCGCCCGTGGTGCCGGACGTGAACTGAATGTTGACGGCGTCGTCAAACTGCAAGGTGGCGCTGACGTCTTCCAGGTGCGCCAGGTCGGCCTCCGTGATGCCCTCCATCAGGGCGTCGAAGTTGTGCATGCCGGGCGTGGCGGCCGTGCCCAGGCGGATAACGTGGCGCAATTGCGGCAGGCGCGGCGATTGCAGGGCGCCGGCGCGCGAACGGGCGACCTCCGGCACCACGTCTTGCACGATGGCCAGGTAATCGCTGGACTTGAAGCTGGGCGACAGGATCAGCGCGCTGCATTGCACCTTGTCGAGCACGTATTCGAGTTCCGAACGCCGGTAGGCGGGGTTGATGTTGACCATGATCAAGCCAGCTTTCGCCGTGGCAAACTGGGTCAGCACCCATTCGGCGCAGTTTTGCGACCAGATGCCGATCCGGTCGCCCGGCTGCAAGCCCAGCTTCAGCAAGCCTGCGGCCAGGCGGTGCACGCGCTGCTGGAATTCCATATACGTCCAGCGCACGTTCTGGTGCGCCACGATCAGGGCATCGTGCTGGCCGTAGCGAGCGGCGACGCCGTCCAGGTAAGCGCCTATCGTTTCGCCGATCAACGGCGTCTCGTGGGCGCCATGTACATAACTGATTGCTTGCATGCTGTCTCCAGGGTATGTGGCGCGACGCGCTCTTGTTATCGTCTTCGATGCTGAAAATTATAGCCGCAACCGCCCCCGCCCTGCACCAGCTTGCTGTAATGTGCAGGCCAGCACACCAGACACTCACTGCACCATGACAGGCAACGCGCAGCAACCACCCGAACAGGGCTTTATTTTGACCCGCCACTGGCGCGACACAAGCGACGGCACGGAAGTCGATTTCTGGCTGGCAACAGACGCCGGGCCGCGCCACGTGCGCCTGTCCGTGCAGACGGCGGTCGCCTTCCTTCCCATGGAGCAGCGCGAGCAGGCGGAGCTGTTGCTGCGCGGCGAGCGCCATGCCGAGTTGCGGCCCCTGTCGCTGTGCGATTTTCACCAGCGTCCCGTGCTGGGGCTGTACTGCAAGCAATACCGGCATTTGCTGAAGCTGGAAAAGCAATTGCGCGCCCACGGCGTCGACGTGTACGAAGCCGACATCCGCCCGCCCGAGCGCTACCTGATGGAGCGTTTCATCACGGCACCGGTGACGTTCAGCGGAGAAACGGAAGTGCAGCTGAAACCGGCGCCCGGCTATCGCCCCACATTAAAACTGGCATCGCTCGATATCGAGACGACGGCGCATGGCGAGCTGTATTCGCTGGCCCTGGAAGGCTGCGGCCAGCGCCAGGTCTACATGCTGGGGCCGCCAAACGGCGGCGATGAAATCCTCGATTTCGACCTTGAATACTGCGACACGCGCGCACAGATCCTCGAACGCCTGAACAGCTGGATGGCGCGCCACGATCCTGACGCCATCATCGGCTGGAACCTGGTGCAGTTCGACTTGCGCGTGCTCAAGGAACATGCCGAGCGCTATCAAGTTCCCTTGCGGCTGGGACGCGGCGGCGCCGTGATGGAATGGCGCGAACATGGGGGCAAGCAGGAACACTATTTTGCCGCGGCGGCGGGACGGCTGATCATCGACGGCATCGAAGCATTAAAATCGGCGACATGGAATTTTTCCTCGTTCAGCCTGGAAAACGTGGCGCAAACGCTGTTGGGCGAAGGCAAGTCCATCGACAATCCCTACCAGCGCATGGCCGAGATCGACCGGCGTTTCCGTGAAGACAAGCCCGCGCTGGCGCGCTACAACCTCAAGGATTGCGAACTGGTCACGCGCATCTTCGCCAAGACCGAGCTGCTGACGTTTTTGCTGGAACGGGCCAGCGTGACGGGCCTGGCGGCCGACCGCAGCGGCGGCTCCGTGGCCGCCTTCGAACATCTGTACTTGCCGCTGATGCACCGCCAGGGTTATGTGGCACCCAACCTGGGCGATGTCTCCGGCGAAAACAGCCCGGGCGGCTTCGTCATGGATTCCCAGTCGGGCCTGTACGATTCCGTGCTGGTGCTCGACTACAAAAGCCTGTATCCATCCATCATCCGCACCTTCCTCATCGACCCGGTAGGCCTGGTGGTGGGCACCAGCGGCGACGAAGCCGATACCGTGCCCGGCTACTGGGGCGCGCAGTTTTCGCGTGTGAAACATTGCCTGCCCGCCATCGTGGAACAAGTGTGGCAAGGGCGCGAGATGGCCAAGCGCGAGCGCAACGCACCGCTGTCGCAAGCGTTAAAAATCATCATGAATGCGTTTTACGGCGTGCTGGGATCGAGCGGCTGCCGCTTCTTCGATCCGCGCCTGGCCTCGTCGATCACCCTGCGCGGCCACGACATCATGCACCGCACGCGCGAGCTGATTACCGAGCAAGGCTACCAGGTCATCTACGGCGACACGGATTCCACGTTCGTGTGGCTGAAAACGGCGCATAGCGACGAAGCAGCAGGCAAGATCGGCCGCGCCCTGGTGGCACACGTCAACGCCTGGTGGGATGCACATCTGCGCGAGGAATTCGGCCTGGAGAATGCACTGGAGCTGGAATTCGAGACGCATTACCGGCGTTTCCTGATGCCCACCATCCGCGGCTCGGAAGAAGGCAGCAAGAAGCGCTACGCTGGCCTGGTGGGCAAGCCCGATGGCAGCGAGCACATGGTCTACAAGGGCCTGGAAACGGTGCGCAGCGACTGGACGCCGCTGGCGCAGCAATTCCAGCAGGAGCTATACCGGCGCATCTTCCAGCGCGCCGCCTACCAGGACTATGTGCGCGACTACGTGGCGCGCACCGTGCGCGGCGAATACGACGCCTTGTTGGTCTACCGCAAGCGCTTGCGCCGCCCCCTCGACGATTACCAGCGCAATGTGCCGCCCCATGTGCGCGCGGCGCGCACGGCCGACGCCTACAATCTGGCGCAGGGCCGGCCGCTGCAATACCAGAACGGCGGCTGGATCAGTTATGTCATCACGGTGGCGGGGCCGGAACCGCTGGAAACGCAGCGCTCGCCCATCGACTACCATCACTACCTGACGCGCCAGCTGCAGCCGGTGGCCGATGCGATCCTGCCTTTTCTGGGCGACGATTTTTCGCGCCTCGTGTCCGGGCAGCAGGATTTGTTTTAGGTCAATTTTACTGACCGGCATGGCCAAGCTGGGGTAATATCGGCGCCTGCCGGGCCAGTGGGCGGGCGCTGTGCGCCGTGGCAGCGTAAAATACGCCATGGCGAAAGAATAAGAGCTGCATGCAGAAGATGCCATTCCAGACGAGAATCGTTCACAACAGGATTTTCCTCGCTGAAATGGCGCATAATTTACAACTATGTTGAACCAGCGGGCAGTCGCATCAGCCATCTGCCCTGCTAATTTTAGAATGAATTGACACCATGACCGAGATCACGTCCCTGAGAGACATCCCGCAAAAAAATATCTTCCGCAAGGGCGACACCTTTGTGCTGTTCGGCGAGCTGTTCGGCCGCGGCTATGTGAATGGCTTGCTGGACGAAGCACGCAAGGCGGGCATGAATATCGTCGGCATGACGGTCGGCCGCCGCGATGAAAACATGGCGCTGCGCCCGCTGAACGCGGAAGAACTGGCCGAAGCCGAAGCCAACCTGGGCGGGCGCATCATCAATGTGCCGCTGATGGCAGGTTTCGACCTCGACGCGCCAGCCGGCGAACCGACGCCGACGGCCCTGCTGGCCGACATGACCTTGAAAAGCTGGCAAGAAGACAAGCTGGACTGGGCGCAGATCGAACGCTGCCGCGAAGCCGGCATCGCCCGCTTCAGCGCTTCCGTGGCGAAAGCCATGGCCGAACTGGACAGCCTGATTCCTGATGGCAGCAATGTGTATTTCGCCCACACCATGGCGGGCGGCATTCCGAAAGTCAAAGTCTTCCTGGCCATTGCCAACCGCATCTACAAAGGCCGCGGCGAGCGCTTCATGTCCTCGCGCGCCCTGCTCGACAGCGACCTGGGTAAATTGATCCTGATGAACTTCGACGAAGTCACGGCCAACACCCTGCAGCACCTGATCGACGGCAGCGCCGCCATCCGCGCCCGCATCGAGCAAACGGGCGGCCAGGTGCGCTACAGCGCCTACGGCTACCACGGCACCGAGATCTTGATCGACGGCAAATACCAGTGGCAAACGTATAGCAACTACACCCAGGGCCTGGCCAAAATGCGCCTGGAAAATGTGGCCAAGGCCGCGTGGGAAAAAGGCATCAAGGCCACCGTATTCAATTGCCCGGAAATCCGCACGAATTCGTCCGACATTTTCGTCGGCGTGGAACTGTCCTTGTTCCCCCTGCTCGTCGCGCTGAAAAAAGAAGGCGGCGCAGCCTGGGCCGAAGAGCAATGGAAAATCTGCCAGGGCTTGCTGGAAGACGGCGTCTCGCTGCAAGACTTGCTCGACCGTATCGCCACCTACAACGGCGACGCCACCAGCGTACAGTTCCGCAACTTCGCCGCCTGGCCAATGGACAACACGCCAGAGCTGGCCGACGTCATGATCGGCACCTCGGACGACATCACCAAGCTGCACAAGGACCGCAAGGAACTGATCACAGACCACCTGAGCTCGCTGGTACTGGAAGGCACGGGCCCGCTGATGTTCCACACCATGTCCGAACCGCCAGCACCGGTCGTCTGGCTCAACCATGACATCATCGCGCGTTTGCTGAACTCGGTTCACAACTGAGCTTGATGTAGCGTCAGGCAAGCTGCAAGACACCGACGGCCCGGCTCGTCCCCGGGCCGTCGGCGTTTCTGCGCATGCTTTATGCGCGCACGATCGACACGCCGCCATCGGCCAGCAGCGCCGTGCCGGTGGTGAAGCTCGATGCATCGGACGCCAGGTACAGCGCCGAGCGGGCGATCTCGTCCGGCGTGGCCAGGCGTTTCAACGCATGCAGGCCCGCCACGAAGGCCTGCGCTTCGGGCGTATTCGCCACTGTCCGTCCCAAGGGCGTATCGGTGCCGCCCGGCAGCAGGGCATTCACGCGGATGCCCGCCGCGCCATACTCGGCCGCCAGGGCCTTCGTCAAACCGATCACGCCCGCCTTGCTGGCCGCATACGCGGCCATGCCGGCCATGCCCAGCGTATGGCCCACAAACGTGGAGGTAAAGATCAGCGAGCCGCCGCCGCGCGCCGCCATCGCAGGCAGCTGGTACTTGGCCGCCAGGAAGGCACTGGTGAGATTGGTATTGAGCACTGCTTGCCAGTCTTCCAGAGCAAGCTCCGGCGTGGGCCCCATGGGCCCCAGAGTGCCCGCATTATTAAAAGCGATATCGAGGCCGCCAAAGCGTTGCAGTGCCAGCGCCACGGCCCCTTGCGCGCACGCCGCGTCGCCCACATCGCCGGCGCAGGCCACGGCTTGCGCGCCGCCGTCCGCCAGCTGCGCCACCAGCGCATCGAGTTCCTTCCGCCGCCGCGCCACCAGCACCAGCCGCGCACCGTGGCGAGCGAACAGGCGCGCCGCCGCATGGCCGATGCCCGAGCTGGCGCCCGTGATGATGGCGACCTTGTTTTCCAGTTGTTGCATGGGGTATCCCTCCAGTTAGTGAAGGGATACGATAGGACGGCTGGCCAGCCGCGGCACTCCGCTTCTTGCGCTGGAATCGGTGTCTTCAACGATTATGAATGCTGGTGTAAAACACACGCCAAGCATAAAACTTGCCAGATTGTGACAAATCAGTGATAATGCGTCTCGCGTTGCCGGGATGGCGGAATAGGTAGACGCACGGGACTCAAAATCCCGCGCTGGAAACAGCGTGCCGGTTCGATTCCGGCTCCCGGCACCAGAACACAGCAGTAAAAGCTCGAAAAACATCCAGGAACCCGCCTTCGTCATAGGAGAGCGGGTTTTTTGTTGTCCGTATTTGTCCATCGGCGTACATTCAAAGCCATGAATTTTGTTGGTACTTTTTGCTGGATTTAGGATTTTCTCTAAAAAAATACCATCAGGGAGTGCGCCATGCCACTGTCCGATCTGCTTATCCGCCATGCCGTCTACCAGGGCACGCCCAGCGGCGACAAGTATCCCGACCTGTACGGCATGTACCTGCTGGTCACCCGTACCGGCAAGTACTGGCGGTTGAATTACCGCCATGCAGGCAAGCAAAAAACGCTGGCCCTGGGCGTCTACCCCCGCGTGAGCCTGGCCCAGGCGCGGCGCAAGGCCGAAGATGCGCGCAAGGCGCTGGCCGAAGGGATCGACCCGAACGCCGTCAAGCGCGCCCAGAAGGCCGAGCAGCGCAGCGCCGCCTTGAACACCTTCGACAAGCTGGCGCGCCAGTGGCTGCTCACCATCCAGCGCAACGGCAGCGCCAGTACGCAAAAGAAAGTCGGCAACTGGCTCGAAGGCGACGTCATCCCGTATCTGGGCAAGATGCCGCTCAACACCATCCGCCCGCGCGACGTGCTGCGCGTGGTGCAGCGCGTCGAGGCGCGCGGCGCGATCGATTCGGCGCACCGCATCAAGCAGCTGTGCGGCCAGGTGCTGCGCTTCGGCGTGGCGATGGACCTCGTCGAGCGCGACGTCACGGCAGACCTGAAAGGCGCATTGACGCCGGTGCCGAGAACGCACTACCCGGCACTGACGGAACCGGGCGATGTCGCGCCGCTGCTGCGCGCCATTTATGGCTACCACGGCCACGCCACGGCGGTGGCGGCGCTGAAACTGGCGCCCATGCTGTTCGTGCGTCCCGGCGAACTGCGCGCCGCCGAATGGAGCGAAATCCATCTCGATGCCGCCGAGTGGCGCATCCCGGCCAGGAAAATGAAAATGCAGCTCGAACACCTGGTGCCGCTGCCGACACAGGCCGTGGCGATCCTGCGCGCGCTGCAGCCTGTCACCGGCGAAGGCCGCTACGTGTTTCCCGGCCTGCGCAGCGGCCAGCGCTGCATGAGCGAAAACACCATCAACGCGGCGCTGCGTTCCCTGGGCTATGCCAAGGAAGTCATGACCGGCCACGGTTTCCGCGCCATGGCCCGCACCATCCTCGACGAAGTGCTGCAAGAGCGCGTGGACCTGATCGAGCACCAGCTGGCGCACAGCGTCATCGACCCGAACGGGCGCGCCTACAACCGCACGGCGCACCTGCCTGCGCGCCGCGCCATGATGCAGCGCTGGGCCGACTATCTCGACGCCCTGCGCGACGGCGTCGCCACGCCTCCAGCCTGACGGCGACGCCCGCCTGGAGAAAGAAAACCAGCGGCGGCGCTGGCCGGAACAGGTGCCGCGCCACGCGCGCATGTCGTCGCCGCGCCACGATAGGCGACACGGCGTGCGTCCACCCACATCCGCCGTCGTCCTGTTTCGCGACAGCGCCCGCGCTGTTTGATATCGCGTAAGAAAAGCGGCTGGCCCGCGGCTACATTCAAAGGCGGGGAGCCGCGGGCGCGTGGGCTGGCGAGGAGCAAGCCATGTTTTCGCTTCGCTCAAACCGGCTTGCCCTGCGGGGCCATCCTCGCTGCGCTCGCCCACCACGCCAGGAGCATCGATGCACGCCGAGACCACGCCACGCAAGCGACAAGGCGGCCGCCCGAAGGGCGACCCGGCCGCCGTGCGCGGCGCCACCATCGGCGTGCGCGTCTCGGCCGCCGAACATGCGGCGCTGCTGGAACGCGCCGCCCGCATGCAGATGCGTCCCGCGCAATGGCTGCGCGCCGCAGCGCTGGCGCGCGTCTTGCCCCCGCCACCCGTCGCCGCCATCAACCGCGAACACTACGTGGAACTGGCCCGCCTGGCGTCCAACCTGAATCAGTTGACCCATCTCGCCAACGAGGGTGGCCGCGTCGCCGTGAACGACGCCCTGCTGCAGCGGCTGATCGCGGAAACGCGCCGCCTGCGACTGGCACTCTTGGGCGTGAAGGAGCAGGACGATGATCGCTAAGGCCATCAAGGGACGCGGCTTTCGCGGCGTGCTGGCGTATGACCTGGGCAAGGAGCAGGCGCGCGTGATCGACAGCAACATGACCGGCCGCACGCCGCGCGAACTGGCGCAGGAATTCGGCGCCGTGCGCAAGCTGCGCCCGGGCCTTGGCAAGGCGGTGCTGCACGTGTCGCTGTCGGCCGCGCCGGGAGAGCAGCTGTCCGACGCACAGTGGACGCAGATCGCGGGCCGCTATCTGGCGGGCATGGGCCTGGACGACAACCAGTACCTGCTGACGCGCCATGCCGACACCCGGCATGAACACGTGCACCTGCTGGTCAACCGCGTGCGCTGCGATGGCGGCGTGGCCAGCGACAGCCACGACTACCGGCGCCAGGAAATCATCATGCGCGCGGTCGAACGCGACTTCGGCCTGCAGCAGCTGCGCCCCTCCGTCGAGGCGCCGCGCCGCGCGGCGAGCCGGGGCGAAATCGAGGCAGGCCTGCGCACCGGCGTCGCCTCGACGCGGCAGCGCCTGCAGCAGCTGTGCGACGCCGCCATCACCGGCTGCGCCAGTTTCACCGCTTTCATGCAGCGCCTGGCGGCGGCGGGCGTGGCGCTGGTGCCGGTGACGCAGCGCAATGACAGCACCCTGGCGGGCCTGTCCTACCGCCTCGATGGCGTGCTGATGAAGGGCAGCGACCTGGGACGCGGATACAGTCCCATGGGATTGGCGAAACGAGGAGTCCACTATGACAAAGAGCGAGACCTTGCGGCAGTTGGCCACTGCCGAGAACACGGCGCAGCTGGACGCGCTGGCGTGCAAAATGGCGCAGCTGCACCAGGCCAGGCTGGCCAGCGCCGAGGAACTGGCGGCGCTTCTGGAGCCGCTAGCGCAGGCGATGGCGGCATTGACGGACGAGACGCGCCAGACCATGCAGCAGCTGGGCCTCGACGGCACGCGCCAGGGCGAGCAGTTCCGGCGCCAGATCGAGGCGGCGACGAGCGCCTGGCGCAGCGCGGAACAGGCGGCGCGCGAGAGCGCCCAGGCAATCGACTGCAGCAGCCGTACGCTGTCGCAGCGCCAGTATCTGCTGGCCGCGCTGGTGGGCATGATGACGGGGCTGCTCGCCAGCGCATTGTGGCTCTGTCTGGCACCTGCCCCCAGGTTGCAGAACGTGCTGGACGCGCAGCAACTGGCCGCGCTGATCCGGCCCGCGACCGCAGCCTGGAAGCCGTGCGCGGGCAAATGACGGCACTGGGCTGCGCGCAGTTCATCGTCAGACTGGTGCAGGCAAGGGACGGCAAAGAAGAGATGCGGCAGTGGAGCGGGCCGGAACTGCTGCGCAGCCTGGCCTGGCTCAAGCGCATGAATGCGCGCGGCTACGACGTCACCCTGCGCCCCGCAGGCTGGCATGGCCTGCTGTTGCTCGACGGCTTGCAAGAGGCAGACTTGCAGCGCCTGGACGCGCGTGGCTGGCAGAGCGCCGCCGTGGTGGAAGTGCAGCATGGCCGCTTGCAGGCCTGGATCAAACTGTCCAGGCAGCCAGTCGCCGACGCCTTGCGCGGCCAGGCGGCATCCCGCCTGGCGTCCGACCTTTTCCGCAGTGGCAGCGCCATCACGGTTGCGGAATTTGGCGCGCTGGCCGGATTGACCTGCCACCCGCCGGGCATGGCCGAAGGGCAAGCGGCACGCTATGCGCTGCTGCGGGCATCGAGCGGAACAGTGGCAACCGCCGCAGCGCCCAGCCTGGAGCGCATGGAACACCTACCGGCCCAACCGCTACCGCCCAGGCTGGCCATGCCACTGGGCGCCATCCGGAAACGCTCAAGCGGGCGCGCCAGATAATCGGCATGCCGGTGCTGGCGTCCCCAGCAGCCGCGTTACCGATTGCATTTCGGCATGGATTCGACCGTCTGGCGCATGGGCAAGGCATTTGCCCGGGCGTGACAATGCGTGTAGTTTTCCGTTTGGCAATTTGCTATTCTCGGGGGCGCTTGTCGGCTACGGATTCAATTAGGTAACGGCGGCAAGCGGCCAGGAGCAGCCATTTAATCGACAACCTTTTTTAAACTGACCATGTTGGAAATACCGAAGCTAATAGAGCCCGTCTTTCGAAAAGCAGGTTGGAAGGGACCGAAGAGTCAAGCCCCGCTAGGCAAGATGCCAGCATCTGCCTATACCATCGCCAATCAAATAGTTGATGAGTTCGGAGGGTTGACTGTAGGCACATGTGGCTTAGGAACAGAAATGGCATCGAGCGACGTGCGCTTCTACGAGCGTCTTCGTTGCGGTCTGTTTCAAGCTTGGGCAGAACAAATTGGTGAGGTTGTCGCATTTGCCTCGGCCCATCATGACCACATGATTCTGTCAGTCGGCACTGATGGGACCTATTATGTATTTACCGACCCGGACGGTCAGCTATACCAAGGCCCGCAGAATTTCGGAGAGCTAATGTGTCGTTTGCTTTGGGGTTATTCGTACGGTTCCACAATTTCAAAAGACGCGTATCAGTTCTAAGTCACCGTCCGCTTCGGGGTGGAACCTGCCAATGACGGCAACCGGCCAAAAGCGGTCACTCAAGAAAGCATGTTTGACGCAACTCAGCCCTTATCATTTCGGCAGCGCTTGCGATACTCATCCGGAGTCTCTCCAGTTAAACGCCGGAACATCGTTATGAATGCCGAGGAGCTGCCATAACCAAACTCCAACGCGATACTCTCGACAGTCCGGCCTTCCGCTAGCAAGGGCGTTGCCTTGACTACTCTCATCCTTTGCCTCCATTCTGCTAACGTCATCCCCAGTTCACTCTGACATCGACGCATCAAAGTGCGTTCACTTGTGTTCACATAAGCTGCGAGCTCGGCTAACGAACGGGTGTCGCCAGGCGACTCCTCAAGTATGCCTAAGACCTTTTGAACAACCGGGTCGTTGGACGTAGGCAAGTAATTCCCCACTCTATCCGCCGCTGCGAGCATATCGACGAGAACTTTCAGGAAGCGCTTCTCCTGTTCTGTTACCGCCACACCGGGAGGATGCTGTCGTAAATGTTCCAGCATTTCGCGAATCAAAGGCGTGACCGCGATGGCGGATACATTATCAGGAAGAACTGCGCACAACTCCGCGCTGACATAAATTGAACTGTGCCAAGCTGCGCGCCGATTCTGTCCGAGATGGGTAACATTCGGCGGCAGCCATATCCCATATTGAGGCGGAACAAGGAAGTGACCGCCCCGGAACCGGACTTCCACAACCCCACTGATAGCGAAGACGAACTCCCCCCACGGATGATGGTGTTCAGGGTAAATGCCTTCTGCGGGCATAGGTGCACTACGAAAGACAATTGCAGCGGGAAGCTCCGTTGAGAACGGCGCGACCAAGACATTTTGTGGCTTTTTCTTCACCCGGGCGCCTAGCTCTTCAAAAAGTGTATTCGAAAGTTGACCGAAATGAGCGGCGGCCATGTCGGTTTCTCACTATACCAAGGAAAGCAGCCTAAATCATAATAGTGCATTACCTTGATAGGAATACTCGTGAGTCCGCACAAGAATATCGATGGGAAAGCCGCCTTAGCGATGGTGGTGCTGTGTTTCGTGTGGAGCATGCAGCAGATTGGTCTTAAAGCTACTGCGCATGACGCTAGTCCAATCCTGCAAGTGGCCATACGGTCCGGTATCGCCGCCGTTCTAGTGGGCCTTTTTATGCTAGTTCGTCAGGAGAAAATAATGCCAACGCAGTTGCCTTGGCGCGCCGGATTGGGCGCGGGAGCACTATTCTCCATTGAATACCTATCCCTTGGTGAGGGGCTTCATCTGACGAGTTCTGCACACGGGGTAGTGTTTCTTTACACAGGCCCACTGTTCGCTGCGGTTGGACTGCATTTTCGTCTAACCTCTGAGCGCATGGTCCCATTCCAATGGATGGGAGTGGTTTTTGCATTTTTAGGCATAGCCATTGCGTTTTTATCTCCGGCAGATTGGCACGCAGCGAAGAATAACGACGCTTTGCTGGGCGATGGACTTTGCCTTTTAGCTGGCGCGTCGTGGGGCGCTACAACAGTACTTGTCCGTTCTTCTGGATTGGCTAAAGCTTCTGCGTCCCAAACGACTTTCTATCAATTGGTAGTCGCTTTTGTACTTCTGCTCGCAGCATCTCACTTTCTCGGGCAATGGTCTCTAAAACCCACCCCGATGTTACTTGCTAACCTAGTTTTCCAGACAGTGCTAGTTTCGTTTATCAGCCTTCTGGCATGGTTTGCTTTACTGCGGCGTTATCTAGCATCACGACTGGGGGCTTTTTCGTTTATGACGCCTCTATTCGGCGTTGCATTGGGGGCCTGGTTGCTGGATGAACCAGTCAGCGCTGGATTCCTAATCGGCGCCTTCTTTGTGGTCGCAGGCATCATTTTTGTGAACTGCCACGAATTGTTGGCGCGACGCCTTTCGCTGGTAAAGTTGAGAAAGTGGAGAAGTTGCTAACAGAGGAGAAACTGGGCATGTCAGATATCGAAACAGTATTGGGGGAAACTATCCGCGCTAGCTTCGCAAATCAAGGTGCCATGACGCTAATAAAAGCCACTGTTCCTATCGTTGAAGCGGGCCGCGCCGAAATCCATTTGGACCATTGGGCAGGGATTGAGCAGCAACACGGCTTTATCCATGGAGGCGTTGTAGGCATGATTGCGGACTCAGCTGCGGGCTATGCGGCGATGACTGTGGTGCCGAGCGGGGCTTCGGTTCTCACTGTCGAGTACAAGATGAACTTCGTTGCTCCGGCAAACGGTGAGAAGTTGCTTGCAAGGGGCCGTGTCGTTCGCCCAGGTCGAACGTTGATAGTTACGCAAGCCGAAGTGTTTGCGCTTCGTGACGGGAAAGAAATACTCTGCGCGCTGATGCAGCAGACCATCATGGTAATGCACGGCAAGCCGGAAAAATGAAGTTCGAATTCCAAGCGCCTGCTCATCGGCCTTAACTTTAAGGATGTAGAAAAATGGCTGCATATGTTTCAGAAAATGAAGGCAAGACGCGAGCGAAATCTGTAACGCTGATAGGCTTGCAGCAGATGCGAGAGGTTGGCGAAAAAATTACAATGCTCACCAGCTATGATGCGAGCTTTGCTTCTGTTATGGATAAAAGCGGCGTCGACATGCTGCTTGTCGGCGATTCGCTGGGAAACGTCTGCCAAGGACACAGCACGACTTTAGGTGTCACTGTTTATGATATTGCCTACCACATGACGTGCGTTGCGCGTGGCAGTAAGAGGGCACTTCTAGCCGCCGATATGCCATTTGGAAGCTATGGAACGCCAGAATACGCTTTCCAAAATGCCGTGAAATTAATGAAGGCGGGAGCGCATATGGTAAAGCTGGAAGGTGGCGCATGGCTTAGCGAAACCGTGAGGTTTCTATCAGACCGTGGGATACCGGTATTTGCGCATCTTGGGTTGACGCCGCAATACGTTCACCAACTGGGTGGATTTAAGGTTCAGGCGAAAAGTGATGAAGGTGCGCTTCGACTGATGAAAGAAGCATTGGCGCTCCAAGCCGCAGGTGCATCAATGCTCTTACTAGAGGCCATTCCGGCATCTGTGGGCAAGAATGTGACCGAAGCCCTTTCCATTCCGACGATAGGCATTGGGGCGGGTCCAGACTGCTCCGGGCAAGTTCTCGTGATGCATGACATGCTTAACGTTTTCCCTGGCAAAAAAGCTCGTTTTGTCCGCAATTTTATGGAAGGGCAATCAAGCATTGAAGGCGCTATTTGCAGCTATGTCCGAGCCGTTAAAGACAAGTCGTTCCCGTCGTCGGAACATTGTTTCTAGTTGCGACTTTGCGACGGACCGCTTTGGGGCGTAAGCGGACACCGCAATAGACAGGCCGTCGCCTCAAAAAAATCGCAGCAATTTTCGGCCATGCTTTTCAAGAAAGCGTTCCCTCGCTGCCGATGCTTGCTGGGAAGAAAATACAAAATCAAAAAAATTCATCGGGAGTGCTAGCATTTGACTTTTTTTGTACTAAACTATTTGTCTGAAGTCACCAGCAACCGCTCCAAGTGGAATGGTAACGAAGAACTTTTTCTCCAATGATGGTATTTATGATGGTATTTTTGGATATTCGCTGAATTCTCATAGCAGTTTTCGATTCCGGCTCCCGGCACCACCAGACACATCAAAGAAGTACCGATGAAGCCATTAAATCCAATAACATCAAGGATTTAGTGGCTTTTTTCTTGCCCATCCGTTTCGGACACCGGCGATTATTCCCCATCAAAACAGCTGTTCATTGCACACGAATGACGCAATGATGACGCCTATCGGGGAATAGCCGCCGCATCAGTCGATAGCGGCGGCTATTCCTTGTCATCATGAGAAGCTTATTTCCAGACCGGCCATCCTGACAACGAAGAAGGTGACGATGCCCAAGGCCAGGAGCAACAACATGAAGACTGCGACCACCTTGCCGCTTGCGCGCAGCACCGCGCGGTTCTGCTTCGCCTTATCCTTATCCTTCTTCCCTTGATCGTAATGCCACTTGATGGCGAAGAACATGCCCGTGCAGAGCACGAAAGCCTTGAATGTCACGAAGACTATGGGGGTCCAATCGATCATTTTGCGTATTTCCAGTCTATTACTTGACACTATCTATCGTGAGGCGCACTACCTCAAAACGCTGCTGCTGCAGCTTCTGTTCCAACCATCTCCCAGGCATCCTGTTTGACTATTCCATTATATCTACCGATGAAATAACCGTGCCATCGGGCACAATGATTTGCCGAATGCGGATGAGAGAGGAGATAACGTCAGCGACTGCCATGCAAGGACGGTGTTGCTGCACGCTCTGATGCATACTACTTGAAAACAATATCCATACATTGAGACAAAATGTCCCAGTTAAAAACCATGCAAGATGAAAATTTTGCTATCTGCTTGCCCCGATTGGCCGCACCGGCCACTCAGGGGATACTCGACGGCCAGGCTGACGAATTGATGGATGCCGTGCGTGCAGATCAACGTTCCTCGCGATAGTAGTCGCAGCCCTCGAACGTGGTGCGCAGCGCCTGCTGCAGCTGGGCGTAGCGCTCCGGCGTCAAACTGAAACGCACGTCGATCTGGCCGTCGTCATCCATCTGCATGGCCGCCTCGGCATCCATCTGCACGGACAGGCGGTTCGGATGCAAAATCACGGCGTGCATGTGGCCATACCAGGCAAATTCCTGGCCGCCATATTCGATGTACGGCTCGTCCATGCCCATGGCAACGTCCTGCTCGTCATACTCGTCGGCGCGCTGCAGCATCAGGTAGACGGGCTCGCCTTTGCCGGCTGGTGCTGCCAGGGTGGTGATCAGGGCGTCGTCTTCATGAATGACGGACAACTCGGTGGCGGTAAATCCTGCGGACATGGCGTGCTTTCAACAAATAAATGAATGACGCCACCATAGCGTAAAAGCGGTGCAAACAACATGGCGCGCGGCGAATAAAGCGTGCCGCCTATAATGGTCATCCCATCCATATTGCACAGGAGAGCGCCTTGACCGCAGCATCGCCCTACACCACCCGCCTGGCCATCCCCGCCATCGCCACCTACCAGCTGCTGCGCGTGGCCGCCGGCATGAGCGCGAAAAGCACGGAGGCGGCGGCCAAGGGTTTACCGAACTCCCTGTTTGCCGTGCAAGTGCTGCACGGCGACGAAGTGGTGGGCATGGGCCGCATCATTGGCGATGGCGGCTGCTTCTTCCAGGTGACCGATATCGCCGTGCTGCCGGCGCACCAGGGCAAGGGCCTGGGCAAGCGCATCATGCGCGAGATCATGCAATTCATCGAAACGGAGGTACCGGAAAGCGCGTACGTCAGCCTGATCGCCGATGGCCAGGCGCAAGAGCTGTACGCGCAATTCGGCTTCAGGCACACGGCGCCCGCCTCGGTCGGCATGGCGCTGACACGCTAGGCGCCCGATGCTGGCCTGGCTGGCATGCACCACGGCATGCGCGCTGCTGTTGAGCGCCGCCGCCTGGCGCGCCGAACGCGCGCTGCAGCGGCGCGCGCACACGACGCGCTGGCTGTGGCTGGAGGCCATCGCCGCGTCCGCTATCTTGCCCCTGGCATGGCTGCCCGGCGTGCTGGCGGCCATGCCGGCGGAACAGGCGCAGCTGAAACTGGGCTGGTTTGTCTTGTCCATCGGCATGCTGCTGCTATTGCTGCTGCGCAGCGCCTGGCTGCTGTCGCACCAGCGTCGCTGGCAGAAAGCATCGCTACTGGGCACGCCCGTGTACTTGAGCGGCGGCATCGGCCCCTGCGTGGCGGGGCTGCTGCGGCCGCGCATCGTGATGCCCGTCTGGCTGCAACTGATTCTTCCCCGGCAACAGGCGCTGCTGCTGGCGCACGCACAATGCCGGCTGGCCGCGTGCGACCCGCAGCTGCTCGCCCTGGCCTACGCCTTGATCGTGCTCATGCCGTGGAACCTGCCCCTGTGGTGGCAGTTGCACCGGCTGCGCTTTGCCATCGAAGTCGATTGCGACGCGCGCATGCTGGCGCACGGCCACGCGTTGCGCGACTATGCCATCGTCCTGCGCCAGCATGGCCAGTACTATTCGGGCTTGACGGGCGCCTCGCCCATCGTGCTGGGCGACCCGCGCGCGCTGCGCCGGCGCCGCCATCTGATGGCCAGATTTACCGGGAAGCCGGCGGCGAACTTGCTATAGTAGCGGCAACGCCGCGCGGCGCGCCCGCGTTCCCGGCTCCCCCTTAGAAATCAGAGAGATACCATGCTTTACCTGCTTGCCATCGTGATCGTCATCGCCCTGCTGTACTACGTCTTCAGCGGCCGCACGCCCGTCAAACCGCTGCACAAGCCGCTCATTTCGGTACGCCAGTACGTGCCGGCGATTCCTGCGGGCGCCCCCGCGCATCACTGGAACGACGAGGGGCGCTTTGCGTCGGAAGTGGAAAACGAAGCGATGTACCAACCCGCCATCGCCAAGCTGGCTGGCGAACACGGTCCCGGCAACGCGGAAGAGAAATGCCTGGCCCTGCTCGTCTGCGACGATGCCAACCCGTTCCAGGACAAGGCCATCGCCGTCTTCATCGATGGCCTGCTGGTCGGCTACCTGTCGCACAACGACGCCCTGCGCCTGCGCCGCAACCTGGGCCGCATGGACCTGGTGGGCCAGCTGACCTCGTGCGACGCCGTCATCCGCGGCGGCGGCCTGTGGAACGGCAAGCGCCTGTCGTATGCCGTCTGGCTGGACTTGCAGCCCTACAATTAAGTGAACTCCCGCCACGGCCAGTGTTGTTGCGTCACACAAAGAAGTGCCGGACAGATGGCGCCGGCGCCGATGCAGACCACTCGGAGGGCAAGGAGTTCGATGCCATTATCGCCGGCAGGGGAGCAGGCATTTTGATGCACATCAAACAGCTCGCAATTTCCTGGCCGATGCCTTGCGGAAGGCCATGGCCCATGTTTTTTTGACCCACATCAAGTCCAGCATAAGAAAACCGCCGTCCGGCACGGCAATGCTGGACTTGCCCGTGTTGCCGTTCTAGCCTTGTTGCCATCCTGACTACCGAGCGACACCATGGCCTATAAATCCATCCTCGTCCACGCCGACCTGTCGCGCCATGCGCCGCAGCGCATCGCCATCGCGGCGCGGCTGGCGCACGCGCACCAGGCGCACCTGATCGGCGCGGCGATGACGGGCCTGTCGCGCTTTACCCTGGAAAACAACCGCGGCATGCGCGGCGGCGCCGTGGCGGCGCAAATCAACGCCCTGCACGGGCAGGCGGAACAGGCGCTGGACCAGTTCGAAACGCTGGCGCGCCAGGCTGGCGCCGTCTCGCTCGAGCGGCGCCTGATCGAGGATGATGAAGATGGCGGCATGGCCGTCAGCGCCCGCTACAGCGACTTGACGGTGCTCAGCCAGCACGACGACAGCGAAGCGCTGCCCGGCGCCATGAGCGACCTGGTGCCCTACGTGATGCTCAACGCGGCCCGCCCCGTGCTGATCGTGCCGCGCAACGGCCAGTTTGCGCAAGTGGACAACACCGTGGTGGTAGCCTGGGATGGCAGCATGGAAGCGACGCGCGCCATCGGCCACGCCCTGCCGCTCTTGCGCGCGGCGCGCCTGGTGGTGCTGGCCCTGCTGCACCCGCCGGCCGGCCATGCGCAGCCGGCGCGCCACCCGGGCGCCGACATCGCCGCCTACCTGAGCCGCCATGGCGTGCCCGTCGAAGTGCGTTCGGCCATCACCACCGGCGACATCGGCGCGGCGCTGCTGGCCATGGCCGCCGAAGTGCATGCGGACTTGCTGGTCATGGGCGGCTACGGCCACGCGCGCTTCCGCGAAATCCTGCTGGGCGGCGTCACGGAAACCGTCTTGCGCCAGATGACGGTACCGGTGCTGATGGCGCATTGACGTCAAGCGCGCCACGTTTATTTACTAAATAGCTATAATTGCCTGATTAATTACTTCAAGGCAATGTACATGAAGCAACAACTGCTCAATTGGAGCAGCGCCCTGGCGCCGTTCGGCAGCGACCTGCTGTGGACCGTCCTGCCGTGGATGCTGCTGTATGGCGTGATCGGCTTTGTGCTGGCGCTCGGCATCTGCTACCAGCTGGCCAGAAAATGCCTGCTGGTGCGCCGTCCGCCCGCCTGGCATGTGGCCGCCAAGCTCAGCTATGTGTTGATCCTAGTCGCGCTGCCGCTCCTCGGTGGCGGGTTTGGCGCCGTGCACAGCGCGCACCGCGTGGTCAGCCAGGCACTCGAACGCGACCTGCAGCCGGTGGTCGAAGCGCAGATGCCGGCGCTGCGCGTCTACCTGGAACAGCAGGTCAGGCTGATCGCCCCGGGCCAGGCTATCAGCATGCGCAGCCTGATCGAGCCATTCGTGCAAGACATGTATTACCGGCCCACCTCGGGCAGTTACTGGGAACGCAGCAAGGCGCGCTGGATCAATGAATTCATTCTGCGTCGCGGCAGCGTGCTGCTGACGCAGGTGCTGCAGGAACAGCTGATCGCCAGGGCAGATGTGCTGGGCGAAGCGCTCAAGGGCGCCGGCTTCCGTGGCCAGGCGACGGGCGAACTGGCCAGCCTGGGCACCGACCTGGCCGTGCGCCTGACCACCGATGTGGCGCGCCAGGCCGATTTCAGCAAACTCGACAAATCAGTGCCGATGATTTTCATCGACGCCATCAAACGCCAGGCCGGCGCTTACTTCAATTCGCTCAAGATCACGCTGGGCCTGTTCGCGCTGGCGGCGCTGTTGCTGGTGTGGGGCGAGATCTTGCTGTACCGCCACTATTACCTGCGCCGCCATCCGGCCGCCACGGCCCTGCCCGTGCCACCGATGTAAAAAAGCCGCGCCTCCTTGCGGATGGCGCGGCTTTTCATGTGCAGCTAGCGCTTAGGCTTTGCGCTGTGCCACGGCGTCGACCACGCACAGGGCCGTCATGTTGACGATGCGGCGCACGGTGGCCGATGGCGTCAGAATGTGCACGGGCTTGGCGCAGCCGAGCAGGATCGGCCCCACGGCGATGCCGTTGCCGGCCGCCGTTTTCACCAGGTTGTAGGCGATGTTGGCCGACTCGATGTTGGGCATGACCAGCAGGTTGGCATCGTGCTTCAGTGCCGAATTTGGCATCAGTTTTTGACGCAGCTTGCTGTCGAGGGCCGTGTCGCCGTGCATTTCGCCGTCGATTTCCAGGTCCGGCGCGCGTTCCTTGATGATGGCCAGCGCGGCGCGCATCTTTTGCGCCGAGGCGCTGTCGCTGGAACCGAAGTTCGAATGCGACAGCAGGGCCGCGCGCGGCGACAGGCCGAAGCGGGTCATCTCTTCGGCGGCCATGATGGTGATCTCGGCCAATTGCCCGGCGTCCGGGTTTTCGTTGACGTGCGTGTCAACCATCACCAGCTGGCGCTCCGGCATGATCAGGACGTTCATGGCCGCATACACGTTGCTGCCGGCGCGCTTGCCCAGCACCTGGTCGATGTATTTCAGGTGCAGCTGGGTCGTGCCGAAGGTGCCGCAGATCATGCCGTCGGCGTCGCCCTTGTGGATCATCATCGAACCGATCAGGGTGTGGCGGCGGCGCATTTCCAGCTTCGCGTATTCCTCGGTGACGCCCTTGCGGCTCGTCATCGCGTAGTACGTATTCCAGTAATCGCGATAGCGCTCGTCGAAGTCCGGGTTGATGACGTCGAAGTCGACGCCTTGCTTGAGGCGCAGGCCGAATTTCTGGATGCGCGCTTCGAGCACGGGTGGACGACCGACCAGGATGGGACGCGCCAGTTTTTCATCGACCACCACTTGCACGGCGCGCAGCACGCGCTCTTCTTCGCCTTCGGCGTAGACGATGCGTTTGAGTTCGGCCGGCGTGGATTTGGCCATCAGGAACAGCGGCTTCATGAAGGTGCCGCTGCGGTAGACGAATTGCTGCAGGCTGTCCGCGTACGCTTGCAAGTCCTTGATCGGACGCGTGGCGACGCCCGATTCCTCGGCCGCCTTGGCCACCGCTGGCGCGATCTTGATCAGCAAACGGGGGTCGAACGGCATCGGGATCAGGTATTCAGGACCGAACGACAGGTTGCTGATGCCATACGTGGTGGCCACGATATCCGACTGCTCGGCATGCGCCAGGTCGGCGATCGCGTGCACGACGGCGATTTCCATCTCGCGCGTGATGGTGGTGGCGCCGCAATCGAGGGCGCCGCGGAAGATGTACGGGAAGCACAGCACGTTGTTGACCTGGTTCGGATAGTCCGAACGGCCCGTGGCGATGATGGCGTCGCTGCGCACGGCCTTGACTTCTTCCGGCAGGATTTCCGGATTCGGATTGGCCAGCGCCAGGATCAGCGGATTCGGCGCCATCTTGCGCACCATGTCTTGCTTGAGCACGCCGCCGGCGGACACGCCGAGGAAAATGTCGGCGTCCGGGATGATCTCGGCCAGGGTGCGCAGCGGCGTGTCTTGCGCGAAGCGTTCCTTGTCCGGGTCCATCAGTTCCGTGCGGCCCTTGTAGACCACGCCGGCCAGGTCGGTGACGTAGATGTTTTTCAAAGGGAAGCCCAGGTCGACGATCAGGTCCAGGCAGGCCAGCGCCGCGGCGCCCGCGCCCGAGACGACCAGCTTGCAGTCCGCGATTTGCTTGCCGACGGCTTTCAAGCCGTTCAGGATGGCCGCGCCGACGATGATGGCGGTGCCGTGCTGGTCGTCATGGAAGACGGGAATCTTCATGCGGTCGCGCAGCTGGCGCTCGATATAGAAGCACTCGGGCGCCTTGATGTCTTCCAGGTTCACGCCGCCGAAGGTCGGTTCCAGCGAAGCGATGATGTCGACCAGTTTATCCGGGTCCATCTCGTTGATTTCGATGTCGAAGACGTCGATGCCGGCAAATTTCTTGAACAGCACGCCCTTGCCTTCCATCACCGGTTTGGCGGCCAGCGGGCCGATATTGCCCAGTCCCAGCACGGCCGTGCCGTTGGTAATGACGGCCACCAGGTTGCCGCGCGCCGTATATTTATAGGCATTGGCCGGATCGATGACGATTTCTTCGCACGGAGCTGCCACGCCTGGCGAGTAGGCCAGCGCCAGGTCGCGCTGGTTGGTCAGTTGTTTGGTGGGCGTCACGCTGATTTTGCCGGGGCGCGGGCACTCGTGATATTCGAGTGCGGCCAAGCGCAATTGTTGACGCAATTCTTCTTTTTTATCAGATGACGAATCCATGCTGTGCAGCCTTCCTGTTTGGTCGATCGGGTGTTCCGGATTTTATCAGACCAATTCTTTCAATTAGCTAGGTATTTTCCGCTAGCCACAGTCTGATATCACGAAAACGCATAACCTAGCATTGTAAGGCCGTCCGGCGGCACAAACGTCCCCAGCAGTAAAAACTATCGAATTTTAGATTTCAATTAGTTTTTGTGATCATTGGCCGGGAGCACGCCACAGCGGCAGCGCTTCGACGGCGCGCTCGATATCGTCCATGTCATCGGCGCCCAGAGTGGCGTCGAACGCTGCGGACAGGATGCGGCGCATCAGCGCCAGGCGCGTCGTCGCTTGCTCCTCGTCGATGAAGCGCGTCGTTTCCGCGCAATACTGCGCACGGCGCTCGGCATCGGCGCCGTCATCGTCGCCGTCGGGATAATAGTGGCGGCCGATGTGATGCAGCGACTGCAGCAGGAATTCGATCTCGCGCAGGATGCGCAGCGCATCCTCGCCGGACAGCACGATGCGGCCGTTGGCGGGCAGCAGGGAGGGTGGCGCAGCCATATCGTCAGCCATGGTGGTACATCTTTCTCGCGGGGAAAAACCGATAGCCTACGCGATTTTTCCCGCTGGCGACGCCAGCCGCGCCCCCGGCGTGAAGCGCACGGCGATCAGCAGCAGCACCACCACGCCGCCGGCCATCACCATCCACGCCTGGGCCAGGCTGGACGAATGCTGGCGGATCAGGCCGGCGATGAAGGGCATGCTGCTGGCGATGATGTAGCCGCCACCCTGTACAAAACCGAGCAGGGCGCCGGCGCCGGCCGGGTCCGTCACATGGTCCATGCTGACGATCAGCGACAAGGGGAACAAAGCGCCGATGCCGCAACCGAGCAAGACCACGGCGGGAATAGCCAGTTGCGCCGGCGCCACGATCAGGCAAGCCAGGCCGCCCAGCACGGACAACAAGACGGACAGCAGCAGGATGCGGCGGTCGGGAAAGCGGTGGATGACGCTGGAAATCACCAGTCCCGCCAGCACTTCCACCAGGGTCAGGGCGCCGAGCAGCAAGCCGCTGTCGGCCGCGCTCCAGCCCAGTTCCGTATAAAACGGCGGCAGCCAGGCCAGCACCAGCGTGTAGGCGCCCGTGCCGATGCCGAAAAACACCATCAGCAGCCAGGCGCGGCCACTGCCCATGGGCAGGCTCGCGCCCGCGCCGGTAGATATCTCCACGCGCGCGGCCGATGCACGGCGCCACAGCAGGGCGGCCGCCACGGCCGGCAGCGCCCACAGGGCCAGCAGCGCGCTCCAGCCCCAGCTTTGCGCCAGCGGTGAAGCGGACGCGGCGGCAATGGCCGCGCCGCCCATGATGCCGGTCGTATAAAAGCCCATCAACTGGCCCGCCCGCTGGGGGAAATGGCGCTTGATGAAGGCTGGCAGCAAGGCTTGCACCAATGCGATGCCCAGGCCACCCAGGGCCGCCGTGGCAATCAGGCCGCCGCTGCCATGCAAGGGCCAGCGCAGCGCGCAGGCGGCAGCGATGATGGCGATGCCCAGCGAGATGCCACGCGCCACGCCCAGGCGGCGCTGCAGCTGCGCGCCCGCCAGCGCGCACACGCCCATGGCGAACACGGGCACGGTGGTCAGCAAGCCCGCGTCGGCATTGCTGATGCCCGTGCTGGCCTGGATACTGTCGAGCAAGGGCCCGATGGCGGCCAGGATGGGCCGCAAGTTCAAGCCCAGCAGGATGATGGCGGCCACCAGCAGGGCCGAAGACGTTGAAGAAGGGGATACGGCAGGTCGTGCGGATGGCATGGGATAGTCCTTGCCTCGCTGGGAGGCACATGGTTTAATGCGTCATCAAATATGACTCGATGAAAAGTATCTTAGCATAAAGATAGAAATCTATCTTGATGTCGAGATAAATGACTACCCCATGACAACTACCCCGCAAGAACACACGCGCGCGCAATTTGCCGCCGCACAATGGCAGCGTGAATTGCCGCAGATGGATACCGCCGCCATGCAGCTGGTGGGCCAGCTGGGCACGGTGGCGCAGCTGATGGCGCGCGACTGGCTCAACCCGCTGTTTGCCGAACACGGCTTGCAACCGGGCGAGTTCGACGTGCTGGCCACCTTGCGCCGCTCGGGCGCGCCCTACAGCTTGATGCCGACGGCCCTGTACGAGGCAGCCATGCTGTCCTCGGGCGGCATGACCAACCGCATCGACCGGCTGGAAGCGGCCGGCCTGATCGAACGCCAGAAGCACCCGACGGACCGGCGCGGC
The DNA here is from genome assembly GCF_002813325.1 of Janthinobacterium sp. 64. Taxonomy (NCBI): domain Bacteria; kingdom Pseudomonadati; phylum Pseudomonadota; class Betaproteobacteria; order Burkholderiales; family Oxalobacteraceae; genus Janthinobacterium; species Janthinobacterium sp. 64. The sequence continues at coordinate 3,077,384 of NZ_PHUG01000001.1, forward strand.
GTGCTGGTGGCCCTGACGCCGAAGGGATTGGAGTTGATTGACAAGCTGGTGCTGCTGCACGTGGAGAACGAGCGCGCCATGCTGTCGGCGCTCAGCGCCGACGAGCAGCGCCAGCTCGACCAGTTGCTGGCCAAGCTGTTGCAGGGCATGGCGCAGGCGAAGGAAATTTAGGCAAGCAGCTGCGCCAGCTCGCGCAGCGCCGCATTGCCGCGCCGTGCCAGGCGCTGCAGTTCGGCAGGGTCGCGGCTGTCGTACAGGGCCTGGACATGGCCCACGCTGGCCGCGCGCAAGTCGATATCGCTGTCGCGGTCGGGAAGCTGGGCGTCGGCCACGTGCCCCTCGACGAGGGTCAGATAGTAATGCCGGGGCTTGCCGCGCAAGTTGGCGGCAAACTGCAGCACCAGGCCATTCTCAAACAGCAGGGCGCCGCTGCGTCCGCCCTGTTCCAGCAGCACGCGAAACGCCGGCAAGGGCTGCCGCGCCGCGCGCAGGAAACCGGCCAGGTGCACCTGATAGCCGAGGTCCAGGCCATTCGCGCCCAGCTGGCCGCGCTGCAGATACGCCTTGAACGACGCCTGCACAGACCGCTTGCCCCTGCGGAACAGGCGCTCGTCCTCGTACAGGCACAGCTGGCCGCCGTCGCTGATGGCGTCGAAGCCCCACGCCACCAGTTCCTGCGCCTCGAAAGTACTCAAGCCGACGGCTTGCGGGTCGCGCAGCCAGCCGTGATCGAGCCAGGATTGCAGTAAGACGTGAATATCGAGAATGGGCATGACAAGTCGCTCGGCAGTGGAAAAGACCCGTATTGTAGGCCAGCCTATAATAGCCGGGCCAAACCATCACTCAACGCACAGACTACGCCATGGCCCCACACGACGCGCTTTCCGAATTCGACCTGATCAAACACTATTTCGTGCGCCAGCGCACCGGCCGCGCCACCCTGGGCATCGGCGACGATTGCGCGCTGATTACGCCAGCGGCGGGCAAGCAGATCGCCATCTCGTCGGACATGCTGGTCGAGAACCGGCACTTCTTTGCCGGCGCCGACGCCCGCATGCTCGGGCATAAAAGCCTGGCCGTGAATTTGTCCGACCTGGCCGCCATGGGCGCGCGTCCCGTGGCATTCACGTTGGCGCTGGCGCTGCCGCAAGCCGAGCGCAGCTGGCTGGCCGGCTTTGCCGAAGGCCTGTTTGCGCTGGCCGATGCGTTTAATTGCGAACTGATCGGTGGCGACACCACCAAGGGCCCTTTGAATATCTGCATCACCGTCTTTGGCGAACTGGCGCCTGGCCAGGCCCTGCGCCGCAGCGCGGCCGTGGCGGGCGACGACATCTGGGTCAGCGGCACGCTGGGCGACGCGCGCCTGGCGCTGGCCGGCTACCGCGTGGAACAGGAACTGGCGCCAGACGACCTGCTGATGGCCGCCGCGCGCATGCACACGCCCACGCCGCGCGTGGCGCTCGGTTGCGCCCTGGCCGAAGCGGGCCTGGCACATGCGGCCATCGACATTTCCGACGGCCTGGTGGGAGACCTGGGGCACATATTGAAAGCGTCGCAAGTGGGCGCCACCCTCGACGTCGACGCCCTGCCGGCCGGCCCCGTGCTGGCGCGGCAAGACATGCATCTGCGCCGCCGCTACACGGCCGCCGGCGGCGACGATTATGAGCTGTGCTTCACGGCGAGCGCCTCGTCGCGCGACGCCATCGCCGCGCTGGCGGCCAGCTGCGGCACGCCAGTCACCAGGGTCGGACGCATTGAGGCGCACACAGGCTTGCGGCTGGTCGATGCGGCAGGTTTGCCGCTCGATTTGGCGTTGAGTTCTTTCGACCACTTCAGCGATTGAGCTACCGCACCGCCGCCCGCGCCAGCCCCGGCTGGTTCACCATCCAGTAGTGCTGGAAGGCCAGGCGGATGTTGTCGCGCAGCTGGGTGTCGTCCCACGGTTTCGTGTAGAAACGGTAGATGGCGCCGCGGTTGATCGAGTCGAGCACCGCTTCGAGGCCCGTGTAGCCGGACAGGATGATGCGGATGGTTTCCGGGTACAGCTCCTTCACCTTGCTGAGGAACTCCGTGCCGCTCATGCTCGGCATGCGCTGGTCGCAGACGATCACGTGCACCCGGTGCAGGGCCAGCATTTCAAACCCTTCGGCCGGCGTGCTGGCCGTGAGAATCTGGTAGCCCTCGGAGCGGAACAAACGGTGCAGCGACGACAGCACGTTGACGTCGTCGTCGACGATGAGCAGCGTCTGCGCGGGCTGGGCGGCGGGATCGTGGCCGGGCGGCAGGCCGGCGCCGGCGGCGATCATCTGCCCCAGTTCCAGCGCCGGCAGGGCGCGGCTGAAATAAAAGCCCTGGATCTCGTCGCAGCGGTTGCGCCGCAGGTATTCGAGCTGCGGGCGCGACTCCACGCCCTCGGCCACCACGCTCAGTTTCAGGCTGTGCGCCATGCTGACGATGGCCAGCGCGATGGCCGCGTCGTTCGGGTTGCTGGTGATGTTGCGCACGAAGGCGATGTCGATTTTCAGCTTGTCGATGGGGAAACGCTGCAGATACGCGAGGCTCGAATAACCGGTGCCGAAATCGTCGATGGCCACCTTGACGCCGATTTTTTTCAGTTTGCCCAGCACGACGATGGTGCGCTCGGCGTTCGACATCAGCGCCGTTTCCGTCAGTTCCAGCTCCAGTAATTCCGGCGCTACATTGTGCTGCGCCAGCGCGCGCGTCACTTCGCCTTCCAGGTCGCCTTCGGCAAACTGGCGGCTCGACACATTCACAGCCACGTGCACGGGCCCCACTTCGCTGTCGCGCCACTCGGCGATCTGGCGGCAGGCGGCATGGATCACCCAGGCGCCCACGCGCACGATCAGGCCCGTGTCTTCCAGCACCGGCACGAATTCGGCCGGCGCCACCAGGCCGTAGCCGGGACGGCGCCAGCGCAGCAGCGCTTCCACGCCGCTGATGCGGCCCGTGCGCAAGTCCACCTTGGGCTGGTAGTAGAGGATGAACTGATCGTGTTCGAGCGCATGGCGCAGCGCCAGTTCCAGGTCCAGGCGCGCCAGTACCTGCACGTTCATGCCGGCCGTGAAAAAGCGATAGCCATCGCGCCCCGCCTGCTTGGCGCCGCCCATGGCCGTATTCGCGTACTTGATCAGCGTTTCCGGATCGGTGGCGTCGTCCGGATACATGGCGATGCCGATGCTGGCCGTCAGGGTGGCCGCATGGCCGCGCAAGTCGAACGGCGCGCGCAAGGCTTCGCGCACCTGGTTCGCTACCGCCACGGCTTCCTGCTGGTTGCGGCTCATGGTCAGTATCAGCGCAAATTCGTCGTTGCCCAGGCGCCCCACCGTGTCGCGCAGGCGCACGCATTCGACCAGGCGGTTGCTGAACTGGCGCAGCAGCTCGTCGCCCAGCGCCGCGCCCAGGGTGTCGTTGATGCTTTTGAAGCGGTCGAGCGCGATGAACAGCACCACGATGCGCCAGCTCTTTTCCTGCGCCAGTTCGACGGCCTGGGCCAGCGTCTGGTAGAACAGGCTGCGGTTCGGCAGCCCCGTCAAGCCATCGTAATGGGCCAGGTGCTTGAGGCGCTCCTGCGCCTGGCGCCGCTCGCTGATGTCGCGCGCCACGGCGATCAGCAGCAGGCCGCCCGTGGACTGCCCTCCCCCCACGGGCGCTTGCGCATACCAGTGCCAGCCCAGTTCCACGGGCACCGGGCTCAGGTCGCGCCGCAACAGTTCGCATTCCGTCACTTCCGTGGCCAGGTGGGCCGGGCCGCCCGGCAGCGCGGCCAGTGGCGGGGCCGGCGGCGACGGCAGCAAGGTGCCAGGGGCCAGCGCCAGCAGTTCGGCGCGCGCATAGCCGAGCAGGCGGCACGCGCCGTCGTTGACGTCGACCAGGGTCATGCCCAGCACGTCGACGAGGAAGATGGCGTCGGTGGTGGCGTCCATGGCGCCGCGAAAGCGCTGCAGTTCGGCCGTGCGCTGGCCCACCGTGCGTTCGAGCAGGGTGTTGTAGTGACGCGCGGCGCGGTGCAGCAGCCGCACTTCGAGCATGTTGCGGATGCGCGTGAGCACTTCGAGCGCGTCGAAGGGCTTGCTGATGAAGTCGCGCGCGCCCGCTTCCAGCGCGGCCAGCTTGGCGTCCGGGTCGGCGGCGATCACCAGCACGGGCAAATAGCCTTCCAGTTCCAGCGGACGCAAGGCATCCATCACGTCGTAGCCGCTCATGCCGGGCATGACCAGGTCGAGGATGATCAGGTCAAACTGGTGGCGCTGGTGCAATCCGGCCACGGCGCGCGCGTCGAGGGTGCTGCTGATGGCCGAGTAGCCGCCGCTGCCCAGCAAGTGCTCGAGCAGGCGCAGATTGACTTCCTGGTCGTCGACGATGAGAATTTTCGCCGCATAGATATCGGCCTGGCTGATCATGGCGCGCCTGCTCCCTTTTGCCGGCGCTGCTGCGCCAGATAGGCCAGCGTGCTGTTGATCGCCTCGGTAAATTCATCGAGGTTGATCGGCTTGGTCAGATAGCGGTAAAAGCCCAGCGCCATGCTGCGCTCGACGTCGCCCGGCATGGCGTTGGCCGTCAGGGCGATGACGGGGATGTGCGCCGTACGCGGATCGGCGCGCAACAGTTTCAGCGCATCCGTGCCGTTCACATGCGGCAGGTTGATGTCCATCAGGATCAGTTGCGGTAAATGCGTGCGTGCCATCTCCACGCCCAGGCGGCCATCGGTGGCCGTCAGCAGCTGCAATTGCGGGCAGTAGCGCACGATTTCCTCGACCAGGGTCAGGTTGGCGGGATTGTCTTCCACGTACAGCAAGGTCACGGGGGCGCTGTGTTCGAGCAGCGCGCCGGCCAGGTCCGGCCGCGCCAAGGCCGGGGCCACGGGTACGGGCAAGGCGTCGACCACGCGCAGCTCGATCCAGAAGGTGCTGCCCTCGCCGGGCGCGCTGGTCACGCCGATGCTGCCATCCATCAGCTCGACCAGGCGCTTGGTGACCACCAGGCCGATGCCGCTGCCTTCTTCCGTGCCGCCCTCCTGCCCCAGCCGGTTGAAGGGCTGGAACAGCAGCGCCAGCTGTTCGGCATCGAGCCCCACGCCCGTGTCGCGCACGCTGATGCGCACCCGTCCGCACGCGTGCGGCGCGCATTCGATGGCCACCTGCCCCTGCTCGCAGTTGTACTTGAGCGCATTCGACAGCAGGTTCAACAGAATTTGCTTGAGGCGCGTGCGGTCGGCCAGCACGTTGAGGGGACAGGCGTCGGGGAAGGCCATGCCGATGCCGCGCTGGCTGGCCAGCGGCGCGATCATGTCGCGGCATTCCTGCAAGATGGCGTCCAGGCCCACGGGTTCCAGTGACAGGCTGACCGTGCCTGACTCGACCTTGGCCAGGTCGAGAATTTCATTGATCAAGGTGAGCAAATGGCGTCCCGATTTGAGGATATGGCCGGCGAATTCCTTCTTTTGCTCCAGGGTCGACGGCAGGCGGTCGGAACTGAGGATTTGCGCGAAGCCCAGGATGGCGTTCAGCGGCGTGCGCAATTCATGGCTCATCGACGACAGGAAGGCCGACTTGGCATAGTTGGCGCTGCGCGCCTCTTCCATCGCCATGGCCAGTTCGCCATTCGTCATTTCCAGCTGCATCGTGCGCTCGTGCACGCGCACTTCCAGTTCCTGGTTCAGGCGCATGACTTCCTGCTGCGCCTCGGTGCGCTGTTCGCCCTCGCGCGCCAGTTCGCCGTTCGAGCGTTCCAGCGCGTGCGTGCGCAGCTCGATCTCGGCCAGCATCTTGTTGAAGGAATCGACCAGCTGCGCCACTTCGTCGTCGCTGAGCTTGCGCGCGCGGCGCGAGTAGTCGCCCGTCTCGATCACTTCGCGCGCCACGTCGGCGATATCGAGGATGGGCTGCGTGATGACGAAATCGAGGCGGCGCAGCAGCAGCAAGGCCACCAGCAGCGCCAGCACCGTCACGCCCAGCGCGATGGCCAGGTAATCGGCCGTGCGGCCGGACAGCTCATAATCGGCGCGCAGATACACGGTGCCCAGCAGCTCGCCATTGTCGACGATGGGCTTGAACAATTCCACCGAGCTGCCGGCGATGCTTTCGCCTTCCTTGCCCGCCTTTGCCGGCAGCGCGCCCACGCGCTCGTTCGCGCGATAGCTGGCAAACAGGCTGCCGTCGGCCTTGTACAGGGCGCCGGCCGTGACGCGCGGGCGGATGCGCATCAGGTTGAGGTTTTCCAGCGCCAGGCGCTCGTCATCGAAGGCCAGCGCGGCCGAGCTCATGTGCCCCAGCAGCTCGGCCTGGGTACTGATGTCGGCCACCAGGTTGCGGTGATAGGCGCGCAAGTCGTAGACGACGATGGTGCCCAGCGAAATGGCGAGCGCCACCAGGGTGGTCAGCAAGACCACCGACATCAGCTTGTGGCGGATGGAACGCAGTCGTATCATCTAGGCGCCCCCCGTCTGCACGCGGTAGGCGGCCAGCAGCATGCGCGCGCTGATGCGGATATGCGCCTGCGCCACGGGTTTCAAGGCCACGTCGAAGCGCACCTTGTCTTCGGCCATCACAAAATTGATCATGCTGCCCATCGCGTAGACCTCATCCGAATCGGACACCGTCAACAACGCCAGGCCACGGCTGGCGGCCAGCATCTCCTGCAGCGCCGTTTTTTCCAGCGCGCCCAGGTACAGCACGTGCAGCCCGGCCAGCGCTTCGCCGCGGCGCACTTTTTTCACCTGCACGGCGCGGCCATTGACGCTGTGCCCGGCCACGCTCTGTTCGAGCTGCTCGGCCAGCGCATCGGCGCCCGCCACGCCGATCACCAGCGGAGAGTCGGGCCGGGCAAAGCTGCCATCTGGCCACTCGACATAACCGGCAAACTTGTACAGATACGCGGCCTTGACCTGGCGTTCCAGCTCCCCCGGTACCTGCGATCGCGCATCGGCGCACAGCACGCCCAGGAGCAGCAATAGCCAGCCCCAGCGAAGAGGGCGGCGGCCGGCGCCGCGCGCGGAGCGGCGCAGGGGGCCAGGATGACGGCACCAGGTCCAGTTCAGAATTGCCATGACAACCGAGTAAGATAATGCATACGAAGGCGCGGCACCATGCCGCTTGCCGGTTCGGGCGATGCGCACCAGGGTGGCGCAGCGACAGAGCGCCTGCCGGCCCGAAGTGGTAGCAAATGTATAAAAGAGTGTACGCATTTTCGCTGGTACCGGGGAAAGTTTCTTTTACCGTTGGCCATGCTACAGTCTCGCCACCATTTTCACCGCATGCAGGAGTCTTCCATGAGCAACGCACTCGTCCCCCTCTCCACCGCCGTCGGCCTGGCTTTGCAGGCAAAGGGCCTGCTGCTGGCCACGGCCGAATCGTGCACGGGCGGCGGCGTGGCCCAGGCCGTCACGGACGTCTCAGGCTCAAGCGCCTGGTTCGAACGGGGCTTCGTCACCTATTCCAACGGCGCCAAGAGCGGCATGCTGGGCGTGCCTGCCGAACTGATCGCCGCACACGGCGCCGTCAGCGAGGAAGTGGCCGCCGCCATGGCGCTGGGAACGCTGGCGCACAGCGATGCCCAGGTGGCCGTCTCGACCACGGGCATCGCCGGCCCCACGGGCGGCGTGCCGGGCAAGCCCGTCGGCACCGTCTGCTTCGGCTGGGCCATGGACGGTCGCGTGCAGACGCAGCGGCTGGTGTTTACGGGCGACCGCCAGGCCGTGCGCGAGCAGGCCGTGGCGCACGCGCTGCGCGAACTGCTGCGCTTTATCCAGTAGCGTCGGCGATGCAGGCGCGGTCGCGTCCCGCCTGCTTGGCCGCATACAGGGCGCTGTCGGCGCGCAGCAGCAATTCATGGCGGCCGGCGCCATGGCGCGGATACTCGGCGATGCCGGCCGAAAAGGTGCAGCCCGTCAAGCTGTGCGGCGCCTGCCGGATCAGCAACTGGCGGTAGCGCGCGGCGATATCGTCGATCTTGTGCGCCGCGATGAGGCTGTCGGCTTCGCGCAACAACAGGCAGAATTCCTCGCCGCCATAGCGGCACACCATGTCGCTGCCGCGCAACTGGCCTTCCACCAGGCGCGCGAACTGGATCAGCACTTCATCGCCGAAGTTGTGCCCGTAGGTGTCGTTGACGCGCTTGAAGAAATCGAGGTCGATGATGGCGATGGCCACGGGCGCATCCGCATCGGCTTCGTGCAGGATGGCATTGAGGCAGGTTTCAAAATGGCGGCGGTTGTACAAGCCCGTCAGGTGGTCGCGCATGGCCTGCTCCTTCAGGCTGTCCTGCAGCGAATTGACGTGCAGGATCTGGTGCGCCAGTTCGCGGTTCAGGTGCTCGAGCTTGACGTTTTCCGTCTCGCGCGCCGCCTGCAGTTCCAGCGCCTTGTCTCGCTCGGCTTTCAGGCTGTGCATTTCCTTTTCCAGGTTGCGCATCAGGCTGCGCGAGGCACGCGCCGATTTGCTGCTGGCCTCGTAGGCGGCCTGGTATTGCTGCAAATAGCCATACGCGACCTGCCATTCGCCCAGCTGGGCATTGATGTCGGCCAAGCCGCGCAAAATCTGCTGCTGGTGAAACGGATTGCGCGTCCAGCTCAGCAGGCTGTGCGCCTGCGTCAGCGAGGCCAGCGCCTGCGCCGTCTGGCCCGCGTGCAGGTCCAGCTTGCCGCGCACCAGCCACGCATGCATTTGCTCTTCCAGGTCCTGGCCGCGGCGCGCATAGTCCTCTGCCCGCAACAGCAGTTGCAGGGCGCTGTCGGGCCGCTGCAGCAAGATGGCGGCGTGGGCGGCGATGCAAAACAAAAAGGCGCGCACGGCCAGGTCTTCTTCCGGCCACTCGTAAAACGGCTCGACCAGCGCCAGCGCCTCGGCTGGCTTGCCCGTAGCCAATAAACACATGGCCAGGTTGGCTGAGACGATGGTTTGCTGGTATTTCAATTTTTGCGTGCCGATGATCCCGAGTGCCTCGACCAGCAGGGGAATCGCATCTTCATCGTTGCCCAGGTCATGCTGCGACGACGCCAGGTTCGACAGGCTGTTGACCCGGTGCGCGGGGCTGCCGAAGCGTTCGGCAATGTCGAGCGCCAGCAAAAAGTTGCGCGGGCCGTCCTGCGTATCGCCACGGTTCAGGGCGTCGACGCCCAGGCGCGCGTACAGCATGAATTTGTGCAGGGAATCGGGTATCTGCGCGGCCTGGCTGCGCGCTTGCAGGAAATGCTGCTCGGCATCGGCAAAGTCGCCGCGCCGGCTCGCATATGCGCCCTGCAGGGCGGCCACTTCCATGCCCCCATCCAGGTCGCCGCTGTGCTGGAAATACGCGTGCAGGCGCTCGCACGACGGTTCGGCCTCGCCCGCGTAATACGCCAGCCAGCAATGATTCAGTTCCGCATACGCGCCGCCGCGCGCATACTGTTGCCGTTGCGCCGCCGCCAGCGCCATCTGCGCCAGCCGGCGCGCCTGGCGGCGGTTGCCGACCAGGCAAGACAGGGCTTGCTGATTCAAACGGTCAATGTCGGCTTTATCGAGACTGGAGATCGGCACTGCGTCCTCGTTCACACTCTGGGGGTGCATTTTTCACACAAAACTTGCTCTGTATCAATGGTATCCTGATTAACATCATAACCAGATTCGCTGTTCCGCATGGCATATTTGCAACCGATTGTGGTAAAAATGCCAGTCGCCGCTGTCACGGATCTTTGATTGTCACTGACGCAACAACTTGGAGTAGTCGCAATGCAAAACACGGTACATTTCATCCTGCAGGGCAAGGGCGGCATCGGCAAGACCCTGGTATCGACCCTGCTGGCCCAATGGATAGGCGGCAAGGACGACACGCCCTTGCGCTGCTATGACACCGATCAGGAAAACGCCACGTTCTCGCGCTACAAGGCGATGCAGGTCAAGCACGTGCCCGTGATGACGGATGCGCGCAACATCGACCCGAAACGCTTTGACGCGCTGATGATCGACATCCTGGAAACAGACGGCAACTGCGTGATCGACAATGGCGCGAATACCTTTTCGCCGCTGATGGGCTATCTGCTGGAAAACGACTGTTTCTCGCTGCTGGAAGAATCGGGCCGCAAGGTGTACATCCACACCATCGTCGGCGGCGGCGACACCTTGCACGATACGGCCACGGGTTTTGTCGCCACGGCGCAAGCGACGAAAGTGCCGCTGGTGCTGTGGCAAAACGAACACTTCGGCCTGCTGCAATCGGCGTCCGGCAAGCAGTTTATCGAATCGCAGTCGTATGCCGACAACCGCGCGCGCGTCAAAGGCAGCATCACCTTGAGCCAGCGCAATCCCGACACCTTCGGCGCGGACGTCAAGAAAATGAATACGGCACGCCTGACGATGCAGGAAGTGATGCAGAACGACAAGTTCAACATCATGGAAAAACAGCGCATCAAGGTCGTCTACCGCGACATCTTCGAACAGCTCGACAAGGTGCAGTGGTAGATGGACCAGCACAAACTGCGCAGCCATGTGTTCGACAAGACGGGCATCAAGATCGACGTCGATGATCCGATATTCGCCCTCGTGGCGCTGAACGAAGCGGTGCTGGCGGAAACTGTCGAGCGCCAGCTGGCCCTGCTCGATTCTGCCACGCAAGCGCTGGCGGCGCAGGCGCGCGCGGCGGGCGGCTTGCCGGCGGCCGTGCCCCAGCCTGTGCCGGAAGCGCCCGCGCCATCGCCGGCCGGCTTTACGCCGCGCGAATGGCGCCTGTTGGGCGCGGCCGCCATCGTCTCGCTCGCCTGCGCGCTGCTGGTGCTGGGCGGCGCGGCCCTGCTGTATAAACTGTAGCACCGAGCGTAGCACTGTCGCGCTGCGCCAGCCACGAGCCAAGCGCAGCGTCTTCCCCCACCCTAGCCTGGAAGCATGCATGAAACCGATCAAATTGCTGGCCATACCCGCCCTGTTGCTGTCGCTGTACGGCGCCCCCCTGAGCCTCGCCCACGCCGCCGCTGCGGCCGTCGCGACGGCAGCCACGGCCGTGCCAAATGTTGCGTACGAAAAATATACGCTGCCCAATGGCCTCGACGTGATTCTCGTGGAAGACCATAAATTGCCCGTCACGGCCGTCAATGTCTGGTATCACGTGGGTCCGGCCAATGAAGCGCCGGGCCTGACGGGCTTTGCGCACTTGTTCGAGCACATGATGTTTGCCGCCACCAAGCACGTGCCGCGCGGCATGGCCGACCAGTTGCTCGAAGGCGCGGGCGCCACCGATTCGAACGGCAGCACGGATTTCGACCGCACCAATTATTTCGACACGGTGCCGTCGAACCAGCTGGAACTGGCCCTGTGGGCCCATTCCGACCGCATGGGCTATCTGCTCGACGTGCTCGACCAGACGGCACTGACGAACCAGCAGGACGTGGTGCGCAACGAACGCCGCCAGAGCGTGGAAAACGCGCCGTACGGCATCGTGCAGGAAGCGCTGTACCACCAGCTGTTCCCGAAGACCCACCCGTATTACGCCAGCGTCATCGGTTCGCACGCGGACATCCAGAACGCGAAACTGGCCGATATCAAGGAATTCTTTACCAAATACTATGGTCCCAACAACGCCAGCCTGGTGATCGCGGGCGACATCGACAAGGCGAAGACCAAGCAACTGGTCAACAAATATTTTGGCAGCTTCAAGAGCGGCCCCGCCGTGCCGAAACCCGATGTCGTGACGCCGCCCATCACGCAGGAACGCCGCATCGTGGTGCAGGACCGGGTCGAGTTGCCGCGCGTCTTCATGGCCTGGCTGACGCCGTCCGCCTACGCCAAGGATGACGCGGAACTGTCGATGGCCGCGCACATCCTGGCCGGCGGCAAGTCCAGCCGCCTGTACAAGTCGCTGGTGTACGACAAGCAGATCGCACAGGACGTGGGCGCGAACCAGAGCTCGAACGCCCTCACCTCGGTGTTCAGCGTGGACGTGACGGCCCGCCCCGGCCACCAGCCCGAGGAAATCGAGCAAGCGATGCAGGCGGAGCTGGAGCAATTGCGCGCCAACGGCCCTACCGAGAAGGAAATCGAGCGCGCCCGCAACAGCATCGAGACGAGCATGCTGAGCCAGGTGGAAAAAGTGGGCGGCAACGCCAACATGATGAACCAGTACAACCAGTACCTGGGCGACCCCGGCTACCTGGGCAAGGATATCGAACGCTACCGCCAGGTGACGGCGGCCGGCGTGCAGCGCGCCGTCGATCAATACCTGAAAAACCAGGCGCGCGTGGTCGTGTATGGCGTGCCGGGCACGCCGGACCTGGGCGCGGAAGTGGCGACACCGGCGCCGGGCAAGGTCAAGGCGGCGCCGGGCACGGCCATCAATGCGGACGAGCCGTGGCGTAACAAGGTGCCGGCCGCCGGTCCCGCGCCAAAGATCGTGCTGCCGCAAGCGACGTCCTTCACGCTGAGCAATGGCTTGACGGTGATCCACAATTACAACCCGGCCGTGCCGCTGATCTCCAGCCAGATGGTGGTGAAAAGCGGTTCGGGCGCCAATCCGCTGGCGCAGCCGGGCTTGTCTGGCTTTACGGCACAATTGCTGCAGGAAGGAACCAGTACGCGCAGCGCGCCGCAGATCGCCGACGACGTGGCGCAACTCGGCGCCTTCCTGGGCACGGGTTCCGGCGCGGACGCCTCGTTCGCCCAGCTGACCTCGCTGAAAACCACGTTTCCGCAAGCGCTCGACGTGCTGGCCGACGTGGTGCAGCACCCGCAATTCCCCGCGGCCGAGGTGGAACGCCAGCGCGCCAGCCGCATCGGCGAACTGGCGCAGCAGCGCGAAAACGCGGGGGCCGTGGCGGCCCGCGTGGAAGCGGCGGCCCTGTACGGCCCGCAGCATCCATATGGCACCATCCAGCTGGGTACGGAAGCGGCCCTGAAAGCCACCAGCCGCGCCGACCTGCAGGCGTTCTGGCAGCAGCATTATGTGCCCAACAATGCGGCCCTGATCGTCTCGGGCGATATTGGCGAAGCGCAATTGAAGAGCCTGGCCGAAGCGAAGTTCGGCAGCTGGAAGGCGGGTACGGTGGCGCCTTCCGTGACGGCGGCGCCGGCCACGACGAAAGCCAAACTGATCCTCGTCGACAAGCCGGGCGCGCCGCAGACGGCCGTGCGCCTGTCGACCATCGCCGTGGCCCGCACGACGCCCGACTATGCGCCGCTGCAAGTAATGAATGCGGCGCTGGGCGGCTTGTTTACGAGTCGGCTGAGCAATAATCTGCGCGAAGAGAAGGGCTACACGTATGGCGTGCGCTCGCAATTCCAGTACCGCAGCCAGCCAGGCCCGTTCTCGATTGCCGCCGGCGTGCGCACCGATGTGACGGGTCCGGCCGTGTCGGAAACCTTCAAGGAAATCCGCGCCATGATCGCCAAGCCCTTAACGGCGAAGGAATTGTCGAATGCGCGCAATTCGCAGGTGCTGTCGCTGCCGGGCCAGTTCGAGACGAATGCCAGCATCAGCGCCAGCATGGCCAACGTGTATATCTACGGCCTGGGCCTCGACTACTACGCGACCCTGCCGCAGCGCTTTGCGGGCGTGACGGACAAGCAGGTGCAACAGGTGGCAAAAAAATACCTGCAACCGGAAAAACTGATCGTCATCGGCGTGGGCGACCAGGCGAAGATCGCCCCGCAATTGAGCAAGCTGAAGCTGGCGCCCGTGGAATTGCGCGATGCGGAGGGTAACCTCAAGGAGGATAACGCCAAGTAAGACTAGCGGCGCTTGAACAGCGCCGCTTTATCGACCAGCGCCGCGATCGCCACACCGGCCGTGTAGGCGATCAAGTCGGCCCAGCCGAAGGTGGAACCCAGCACCAGGTGCCCCAGCGGATGCGCGCGCAGCGCGACGAGCCAGGGCGCCTGGACCAGCTGGCCACATTCGACGGCAAAGCAGATCAGCAAAGACCACAATGCCAGCTGCCACGTGCGCATGCGCGTGGCGATGATGCCCAGCGCAAAGACGATCATCATGGCCCACAGGGCGTCGCCCGGATATTTGCCAAGCGCGGCGGGAAGGAATTGGGGATAAGCGCGCGAGGCCAGGCCCAGCGCGATGACAGCTACGGTCGCGCCCACCTGCAGCAGGCGGCGGCGTTCAGGTTTTACCAGGAACATATTTCCATTCAAAGACACAATTCGGACCGAACCATTGCGGCCCGTCCGATATTGTACTGCGCCTGCCCTGTCTGCCTGGCGCCTATTTCGCTATGGCAAGTTCAAGCGGGGCCACCTGCGCAGCCCCGCCGGACGGATAGGTTCTCAGTCGCCCAAGCCCGCATACAGCGCCGTGCTCAGGTAGCGCTCGCCAAACGACGGGATGATGGTGACGATGGTCTTGCCCGCGTTTTCCGGGCGGCGCGCCACTTGCAGGGCGGCCCACAGGGCGGCGCCCGACGAAATGCCGACCAATAAACCTTCATCGCTGGCGGCCAGGCGCGCCGTGGCGAACGCGTCGTCGTTCTTGACGCAGATGATTTCGTCGTAGATGGCCGTGTTCAAAATCTGCGGCACGAAACCGGCGCCGATGCCCTGGATCGGGTGCGGCCCTTTCGTGCCTTTCGACAGCATCGGCGACGCTTCCGGTTCCACGGCAATCACTTGCACGCCCGGCTTGCGTTCCTTCAGCACTTCGCCGATGCCGGTAATCGTGCCGCCCGTGCCCACGCCGGCGATGACGATGTCGACTTGCCCATCCGTGTCGCGCCAGATTTCCTCGGCCGTCGTGGCGCGGTGGATGGCGGGATTGGCGGGATTGTTGAATTGCTGCAGCATCAGGTAGCGCGGGTCGGCCGCCACCATTTCCTCGGCCTTGCGGATGGCGCCCAGCATGCCTTCGCTGCCGGGCGTGAGCACCAGCTCGGCGCCATAGGCGCGCAGCAGGATGCGCCGTTCGCGGCTCATGGTGTCGGGCATGACGAGGGTGCAACGGTAGCCGCGCGCGGCGCAGACCATGGCCAGCGCAATGCCCGTGTTGCCGCTCGTGGGCTCGACGATGACGGTATCGGGATGGATCTTGCCTGCCGCTTCGGCGGCGACGATCATGGCCAGGCCGATGCGGTCCTTGACGCTGTGCGCGGGATTGTAGAATTCGAGTTTGGCCAGGATGGTGGCCACACTGCCGGCAGCGATGCGGTTGATGCGCACCAGAGGGGTGTTGCCGATCAGTTCGGTGACGTCGTTGGCGATGTTCATGGGTGTGGTCTCCACAGCAATTACAGAAGAACCCAGTCTACCGCGTTTCAGAGGGTAAATGGCGGCGGCGCGGGCATGCGCCGCCGCCAAACTGAACAATTACTTCACGTCCAGCAATTCCACGTCGAAGATCAGTGCCGAGTTCGGCGGAATGTCGCCATTGCCGGCGCCGCGCGGGCCGTAGGCCAGTTCGCCTGGAATGATCAGGGTGCGCTTGCCGCCCACTTTCATGCCGGCCACGCCCTGGTCCCAGCCCTTGATGACCATGCCCTTGCCGAGCGGGAAGTCAAACGGGCCACGGCCCACGGAGCTGTCGAACTTCTTGCCGCGCGAATCTTTCGCCAGGGGACGGTACAGCCAGCCCGTGTAGTGCACGGTGACGGCATTGCCGGCGGACGCTTCCTTGCCCGTGCCGACCTTGTTGTCGATGATGATCAATTTATCGGCGACAGGGCCGGGGCTCAGCGAGACGGCGGAGGCGGGAACAGGCGCTGGCGCCTGTGCCTGCGCCAGCGACGCGGCGACGGAGCAGATCAGGGCAAACAAAACGGAGCTACGCGTCATGATGTATTCTTTCAGTGAGTTTCGGTGAGATCCCTGCACCCAACATGGCAGGGAACGCCAATGATAGCAAACCGCCGCAACGATAGGAAAAACTTGTCGCCCGATACCCATTGCCCCCGTCTGTTTTATGCCCTGTGGCCCGATGCGACCACGCGCGCGGCCCTGCTCGCCTGGCAGGCGCGCTTGCAAGGCAAGCCCGTGCGCGCCGAGAAACTGCACCTGACCCTGGCCTTCCTCGGCCAGCGCCCGGCCAGCGAGCTGCCGGCCTTGCTCGATATCCTGGAACAATTGCCGGCGCGCGCCATGCCCTTGCTGTTCGATCACGCCAGCCATTTTGCGCAGCTGGCGCTGGCCTGGGCCGCCCTGGCGCAGCCGTCGCCCGCCCTGCTGGACTTGCGCGCGGCCTGCATGCGTAACCTGGCGGAACAGGATCTGGCGCCGCGCTTCGAGCACGACCGCTTTACGCCGCACGTGACCCTGGCGCGCCAGGCGCCGCCGCCCACCGACCAGGACTTCGCGCCCATCGCCTGGCTGGCCGACGAGCTGGTGCTGGTCGAATCGCTGAAAAGCAGCGGCGACTACCGCATCCTGGCCAGCAGGAAATTAAGCTAGGCGACTAAGCTAGGCGGCGTCCGGTATCGACACAGCTACCTCGGCTAATTTGTCCTGGCGCAAGCTTTTCAGCGCATGGGCGGCCGCCACCATGCCGAAGCTGGCCGTCACGACCACGCTGGAACCAAAACCGGCGCAGTTCAGGCCCGTGACGCCGGCGGGCGCGCTGCCGTCGATGGCGCACGCTTCGGCGCTCTCGGGCGTGCTCAGCGGCTCCATGGAAAACACGGCATCGACATTGAATTTGTTTTTCACGCCACGGGGGAAACCATATTCGGTGCGCAACAGTTTGCGTACCCGCTTGAGCAGTGGTTCCTGTTCCGTCTTCGACAGGTCGCGCACGGCGATCAGGGTCGGGTCCGTCTGCCCGCCCGCGCTGCCGATGGTCAGCATGGGAATGTTGCGCGCGCGGCAATACGCGATCACGGCCGCTTTCGCCTTGGCATTGTCGATGGCGTCGACCAGGTAGTCGAAATCGCGCCCGCCCAGCAGCTGCTCCAGGTTATCGGGGGCAATAAAATCCTCGATCTGCGTGACCTGGCACAAGGGGTTGATCAGCTCGATACGTTCGGCCAGGGCCGTGATCTTGGCCTGGCCGATGGTGTCGCTCATGGCCTGGATCTGGCGATTGATGTTCGATTCGGCAACATTGTCGAGGTCGATCAGGGTCAGGCGGCCGATGGCGCTGCGCGCCAGCGCTTCGACGATCCAGGAACCGACGCCGCCCACGCCGATCACACACACATGGGCGGCGCGGAAGCGTTGCAACGCGGGGGCGCCGTACAGGCGGGCAATGCCGCCGAAACGCCGTTCAAAATCGATCTCGGTCAAGTCCATGGAAATTAGTTCATTGGTGGAGGTATGCATGGCGCCATTTTAACGGACACTGCGCTGGCAGATATTCTAAAATAGCCGAATTGACACAGCGACAAGCTGCACTGTCGCCATGCCCCCACACCGCCCACCACGAGAACTCGCCATGACCTCTCCCCTGTTCGACTCCGTTCCCGGCTTTGACCAGCCCATCGCCGTGCTCAAGCATTGCCACGACAAGATCCGCAAGCAGCTGACAACCCTGCAAAACCTGCTGGGCCATCTGGCGCAGCACGGCAACACGGCGGACGCGCAGCAGGCGGCCAAGGCGGTGTTGCAATATTTCAATAAAGCCGCCCATCTGCACCATGACGATGAAGAGCAGGATTTGATGCCCATGCTGCAGACGACCGCCACGGGCGACGATGCCGCCCTGCTGGCGACCCTGGTGCCGGAAATCCTGGCCGACCACCAGCGCATGGACCAGGCCTGGCTGACCCTGCGCCCGGAACTGGACGCCATCGCGGCCGGCACGGGCACGCAGCTGGCCGCCGAGGGTGTCGCCGCCTACATCGCCGCCTACCAAGCCCACATGAGCAAGGAAGAGGGGCATTTGGCGCCGATGGCCAAGCGCCTGTTCAGCGCGCAGCAGATGGAGCGGCTGGGCACGGCCATGCAGCGCCGCCGCGGCATCGCGCCCGATGCGCCGGAAGTGCCCGCAGTGCCGGACGCGGCCGCCGTGCTGGCCGCCATGCGCACCGATTACGTGCAATCGAGCCTGAGCGAGACCGATGTGCTGGCAGATCCCATCGCCCAATTCCAGAAATGGTTTGCCGAAGCCGTCAACGCGCAAGTGATGGAGCCGAACGCGATGGACTTGTCCACCGTCACTCCCGACGGCAAGCCCAGCTCGCGCATCGTGCTGATCAAGCAGTTCGACGAGCGCGGCTTTACCTGGTACACGAATTACCACAGCGACAAGGGCCAGCAGCTGGAGCACAATCCCAACGCCGCTCTGCTGTTCTTCTGGCGCGAGCTGGAGCGGCAAGTGCGCATCGAAGGCACGGTGGTGAAAACCACGGCGGCCGAGAGCGACGAGTATTTCAACGTGCGCCCCCTGCAAAGCCGCTTGTCGGCGATTGCCTCGCAGCAAAGCGCCCCCATCGATAGCCGTGCCACACTGGAAAGCCATTACGAGGCCGTGGCCGCCGCCGTCGGCGACGCCCAGCCGCCGCGCCCGGCCCACTGGGGCGGCTACCGTTTGCAGCCGGAGCGCATCGAATTCTGGCAGGGACGCCGTTCGCGCTTCCACGACCGCATCGTGTTTACGCGCGGTGCTGACGGGCAATGGAGCATGCAACGCTTGCAACCTTGAGCAGGCTAGTCAAGGCGGCGCAAAGCAGGCTGGTCAATATCGGTGTAGGCTATGAGGATAGAAGTTACTAAATGACATTGTTTCTCAATTTGCGGCTGCCATGGCGGCCGCTGCATTGGAGGCCATTTTGTTTGTACAAAACCAACTCAAGTCCTGGATCGCCGGTATTCGCAGCAAGACCGCCCTGCCGCTGCGCATCGAATTGTGGAACGGCCAGCACGTCGACCTGTCCAGCGAAACGCCCAGAGTCACCATCCGCCTGCCGACCGTCGCCTCGGCCCGCTATCTGCTGAACCCGTCGCTGGCCAATCTCGGTTCAGCCTATGTGGAAGGCAATATCGAAGTCAGGGGCACGGCGATGGACATGATTGCCATCTGCAATGCCCTTGCGCGCAATACCTTGAAGCCGGAAGGCAAGCTGGCCCGCATCGTGCGCAGCTTTACGCACGACAAGCGCAAGGATGCCGAAGCCATCCGCTACCATTACGATGTGTCGAATGCGTTTTATGAACAGTTTCTCGACCCCGCCCTCGTGTATTCCTGCGCGTATTTCGAACAGGGCGATGAAACCCTGGCGCAGGCGCAGATCAAGAAAATCGACCATATCCTGACGAAAATCCAGCTGCAGCCGGGCCAGACCCTGCTCGACATCGGCTGCGGCTGGGGTGCGCTTGTCATGCGTGCCGCGCAGCAATACGGCGCCCGCTGCGTGGGCGTGACCCTGTCGGAAAACCAGTGCGCGCTGGCGCGCGAAAGAGTGGCGGCGGCCGGCCTGGCGCACCTGATCGACATCCGCCTGCAAGATTACCGCGACGTGACGGGCCAGTTCGACCGCATCACCAGCGTGGGCATGTTCGAGCACGTGGGCTTGAAACACTTGCCCGACTACTTTTCCATCATCCACAAGCTGCTGGCGCCGGACGGCATGGCGATGAACCACGGCATCACCTCGACCGACCCGGAGAATGGCGAAACGCCGTATGGGGGCGGCGAATTCATCGAGAAATATGTGTTTCCCCACGGCGAACTGGCGCACATCGGCAATGTCCTGAAAACCATGCAGCAAGGGGGGCTGGAAGTGCTGGACGTGGAAAACCTGCGGCGCCACTATGCGCGCACCTGCGCCCTGTGGACGGAAAATTTCGAAGCCCATGCCGAGCAGATTCGCCCGCTGGCGGGGGAGCGGCGCTTCCGCATCTGGCACGTCTACCTGGCCGGCTGCGCCTATGCCTTCGAGCAAGATTTGATCAGCCTGTACCAGATCGTCTGCGTGAAGGCCGGCCGGCGCTCCGCCACCCTGCCGTGGTCGCGCAACTACATGTATGCGCCGGAGCGTACGCAGGGGACAAGGCCGGCACCCGTGCTGGCGAGCTGACAGGCGCGCGGGGCGTTCACTTCAGGCGCGCCGCATACATGGCGCGGAATTTTTCCACCTTGGGCGCAACGACCAGCGCGCAATAGCCCTGCAAGGGATGCTGCGCGACGTAATTCTGGTGGTAATCCTCGGCCGGATAAAAGGTGGCGGCCGGCGCCAGCTGCGTGACGATGGGCGCATCCCACACGCCGGCCATCTCGGCGATCACCTGGCGCGCCACGCTTTCCTGTTCGTCCGACTGGTAATGGATGACGGAACGGTATTGCGTGCCAACATCATTTCCCTGCCGGTTCAAGGTCGTGGGGTCGTGCAAGGTAAAAAAGATTTCCAGCAAGTCGTGATAGCTGATGATGGCGGGATCGAATTCCAGGCCCACCACTTCCGCGTGGCCCGTCTCGCCCGTGCAAATCTGTTCATAGCTGGGGTGGGGCACCTTGCCGCCCGTGTAGCCGGCCTCGACGCGCGTGACGCCGCGCACCTCTGCATACACGGCAGCGTGGCACCAGAAACAACCGCCGCCGATTACCGCCACTTCCGTCTGTTGATGCATGATGTCCTCCCGCAACGCCTGTGCGACGTATCATTTCGCCACTGTAACGCAAAGCGCCATGGCCTGCAGCGCCGCTTGAAACGGCGCGTTAGGCACCGCACATAGGGGCATGCTGGCCACGATTGCGCTGGCGCGGCCGATTTTTGGCATAATGTCAGCAAATAGACAGGTCACCCATGAACACACGCTCTCCCCGCGCGCCAGCGCAAGAATTCGATACGACACATTTCCGTCAGGCATTGTCGCAGTTTGCCACCGGCGTGACGGTCATCACGACGCGCCTGGCCGACGGCAGTTTCCGCGGCTTGACGGCCAGTTCCTTCAATTCCGTCTCGCTGTCGCCGCCGCTGGTGCTGTGGAGCCTCGGTTCCGTGGCCAACAGCATGCCCATTTTCAGCGGCAACTCGCATTACGTCATCAATGTGCTGGGCGCCGAGCAGGCGGAACTGGCGACGCGCTTTTCACGCCGCACGCCGAACCCGTTCGACGACGTCGACTACGAACTGTCGCGCACGGGCCAGCCCATCCTGAAAGGCGCATCGGCCTGGTTCGAATGCCACAACCGCAGCCGCTATCCGGAAGGCGACCACGTCATTTTCGTGGGCGAAGTGGAACAATGCGCATTTGCCGCGCAGCCGCCCTTGATCTTCCACAATGGAAAGTTCAATACACCGCCAGCCTGAGCGGGACAAAAAAAAATCCGCCGAGGCGGATTTTTTGTTTTACAGCGTAAAGTTGTACCCGATGCTGATACTCACGGCAACCGGGTCGAGCTTGATGTCCTGCGTCTGCCCCGTCGAGAATTTCGCCTTGGTTTTCAGATAGGTCTTGACCACGGCCACGTCGGCAAACCAGCGCTCGTTGATGGCCACGGTGCTGCCGACCACCAGGCTGCCTGTCAGCTTGTTGTCCATGCGATACGTCACTGGTTTTCCACCCGGATCCAGCAAGGCCGTCATCTGGCCCGAGCCTTTTTCCTTCTGGAAATAGGCATACGTCAAGCCAGCGCCCACGTAAGGGCGGATCATCGCATTGGGCTGGAAGAAACGGTACTGGATGAAGGCCGTTGGCGGCAAGGCTTCCGCCGTCCCCAGCTTGCCCGTACCCTTGATCGAACCGTCGCCCATCAGGTCGTGCTTGTACGGCACGCCGAGGATCATTTCAGCGGAAACATTGTCCGTGATCATGTAGGCAAAGGTCAGGATGGGCTTGGTATCGGCCTTGACGTCGGCCTTGGTGCCCGGCAGTGCCGGTGCGGAAATGTCACCACTGTCGACGTGCGGCGTGATCTTGTTGAGGCCAACCTTGGCCATCCAGGTGCCGGCGCTTTGCGCCGAGGCGCCCGTCGCCACGGTCATCGCGGCAACTGCGGCCAGTACGCGCACGGCGGTATTCAAATGATTCTTCATCTTGTCTCCTGATTCAGTATGTGCGGAATGTTCCGCTATCGAGTCTTGTCGCTGCCGGCACCGGCCGCGCCTCCCAGGCACAGCCGGTGCGGCCATCCCTTACAGCCAGCCCCGCACGACCATGTCCTTGGCCACATAACGGGCCAGCAGCAGGTTGTTGAACGGCGTAGGATGCACATCGTCGGCATACGAGTAGTGGCTGACGTCGCCCGCTTTCAGGTTCGTGCCATTGCACACCAGCGAGCTGCCCAGGAAATTCTTCGCTGACGACAGGTCGCACGCCGTTTCCGTGACGTTGGTCAAGCCATACGGGCCAGGGTTGGCGCCCTGGTCATTGCTGACTTTAAACACGTCGACCAGCAAGACTTTCGCATTGCCGCCCAGGCCGGCGCTCAGCTCGCTGTTGAAGGCGCTGACCATGGCATTGATGAGCGCCTTGGTATTGGCATCCTTGCTCAGGCCCGATGGTGTACCGGCCACGTCCGGCAGGTTGTTGACCACCACATTGTTGGCGCCCTTGGCAATGATCTGGTCCTTGACTTGCGCCACCAGTTCGATACCAGCTTTTTTCATCTCGGCAACCAGCAACGGCACCTGGGCCGCAGCGTATTCGGCACCGGCCTTGGCGCCGGCGGCATTGCCCGTCACCGTCGCGTCAGCCTTGGCCTTGGCGGCGGCGGCGGCCGCCAGCGTAGGCGCATTCAGATTACCTTTCATGTAAGCGGCAGTGGCAGCAGCAGTCACCACGGACGCATCCGTATGACCAACACGTGCATTTTCAGCCACAATCGCCGCAGCGACCGCCTGTGCCGTCGCAACAGGATCTGCAGTTCCAACGGCCAGTGCCGTGGCCAGGTTGGTGACAAAGGCTTGGGCGCCTGCTGTCGCGCCGGCAGCCCCGCCTGCGGCAGTCGCGCCCGCTTGCAATTGACCCAGCAGGAACAGCACATCGTTACCGCCGGCCATCACGAAAACGACTTCCGTGCCGCTGAACTTGCCACCGGAAATGGCCAGGTGGTTCGCGATCTGCGTCACCACGGGCACGGTCAGGGCGCCCAGCACACTTTTCGTCGCCTTGTTGTTCGGACCGACGGGGTTAGTGACGCGCGAACCGCCCATGGCGTAGCCAAAGCAGCCCGCATGCTTGACGCGCGGGGCCTGCAGGGTTGGTATGCTACCTTCCAGGCCCGTTTCAGCAGCGCATGGCGCCGGCAAGCCGAATTGCGCGGCCAGGTGCTCGGTCCAGTTCTTGCCCGTCAGTTCAGGATTGATCTTGGTATTGTCGCCATTGATGGTGAATTTACCGCCACCGGAGGCAGCCACGCCGGCGACCGCATACGAACCGACATCGGACAGGCTGTCGCCGAACGACACCTGCGCCGTGTATTTGACTTTCAAGGTTTGATCACCGCCACTGGCGCCGCCGCAACCTGCCAGGACAGCCGCAGCCAGCACGGCCAGCGCGAATTTTGTTTGATGCATTTTGTCTCCTCGGTCTTTTTTCTGGTTTCTAAACGAACGGGCGTGCTATTCGCTACCCAACTAATATGCCATCGTTTTTTGGGCTTGTATATAGAAAATATGTTTAAAAATCAACGAAATAACAACACCGACAGCGCCCTGTCACGAGCAGGCGATCTGCTGAATTATGGAGGATTTAGTATGTTTCGTGGCAAGCATCGCTATTGCGCTGCATCAAGAAAAAGCCCCTTGCGGGGCTTTTTATTATGCGGATAGAAACTGCTGCAAGATACCACTTGAGCCGAATGCGGCGCGGCGCAAACGGTCATTCACGCCCAGCCATGCGGGGCCGGTGGGCGGTGCTTCGACGAGTATCAGCTCGGCGCCGACCTGGTCCATCGTGCGCAGCGAGGCATACAGCGCATGTGCGTAATTTTCCGGGCTCGCTGCCAGGCGCACGCTGGCGCTGGCTGGCGGCAGATCCGAGTAATGGATCAGGGCCACGCGGCGCCCGTCGTTGAGCAGGCGGTTCAAGGTGGCGCGCACGTCGTCGCTGTGCTGCATCGCAACAGGCGTATGTGGCGCGTAATGCGATTCCAGCGTACCCGAGGCGCGCGGCGCGGCAGCATCCGCCACAGCCGGTGCGCGGCCGATGACGGCGGCGATCTGCTCGCTGCTGATATGGCCGGGACGCAAGAGCACGGGACCGTGCGTGGCCAGGCGCGACAGGTCGACGATGGTCGACTCGATGCCGACCTCGCTCTGGCCGCCATCGAGGATCTGGCCCAGCAAGCCGCTGCCCAGTTCCGCCGCGAATTCATCGCGCACGTGCTGCGCCGTGGTGGGGCTGACGTTGCCGAATTTGTTCGCCGACGGCGCCGCCAGGCCGCCCTTGCCATCCTTAAAAGTGCGTAGCAAGGCGATAGCCACCGGGTGCGACGGGCAGCGCAGACCCACCGTGTCCTGGCCGCCGGAAACGGCGTCGGGAATATGCGCGGCGCGCCTGACGATCAGGGTCAGCGGGCCGGGCCAGAAGGCGGCCACCAGCTGCTGCGCCTCGACGGGGATGTCGTCGGACCAGTGCGCCAGATCGGCGCCGGGTGCCACGTGCACGATCACGGGATGGTCCGAGGGACGGCCCTTCGCTTCGTAGATGCGTGCCACGGCGGCCGGGTTTTCCGCATCGGCGCCCAGGCCGTACACGGTTTCCGTTGGGAAGGCGACGAGGCCGCCCGCTTCCAGCACGGCGGCGGCCGCTGCCAGGTCGTGTGCAGGCACGCTCACGGCGCGATTCCCAAAATCAGGCAAGCATCGCGCAGGCGCTGCTGCGCCTCTGGCAAGCTGGCCGCGATGAAGGTCAAATGACCCATCTTGCGGCCACGGCGCGGATCGTCCTTGCCATACAAATGCAGGCAGGCGCCCGGCAGCGCCAGCACCTGGTCCCACGCCGGTTCGCTGGCAACATCGCTGTCGCCGGCAAACCAGGCGTCGCCGAGGATGTTGAGCATCACGGCCGGCGAATGCTGGCGCACGTCGCCCAGCGGCAAGCGCGCCATGGCCCGCACCTGCTGCGCGAACTGGCTGGTGACGCAGGCATCCATCGTGTAGTGGCCGCTGTTGTGCGGACGCGGCGCCATTTCATTGACCACCAGGCTGCCATCTTCCAGCACAAAAAATTCGATGCACAGCACGCCGACGTAACCGAGTTCGGCCACCATCGCTTGCGCCGCGCGCTGCGCCCTGGCGGCGCAGTCGTCCGACACGTTCGGGCCCGGCACGGTGGTGGTAAACAGCACGCCGTCACGGTGCACGTTTTCGGCGATCGGATACACGACCGATTCGCCATCCACGCCGCGCGCCGTCAGCACCGACACTTCATACGCCAGCGGCAGCATCTTTTCCAGCAGGCAAGTTACTTCGCCCATTTCCGCGAACGCGGCACGCACGTCTTCACGCGTGCGCACGCGGAACTGGCCCTTGCCGTCATAACCCATGCGCACGGTTTTCAAAATACCCGGCAGCAAGTCGTCGGCGATAGCGTCGATGTCAAGCTGCGTGGCGATGACCATGTGCGGCGCCGGCAGCACACCCGATTTCGAGGCGCAGTCGACAAAGAAACGCTTTTCCGCGATGCGGTCTTGCGCCACCGATACGCCATGGGCGTTCGGCGCCACGAACACGCGTTCGGCCAGGCGCGACAGGCTGTCGGCCGGCACGTTCTCAAATTCGGTGGTGACGGCCAGGCATTGCGCCGCCAGCGCGTCGAGTCCTGCTGCATCGCTGTAGCCGGCATTGATGAGGCGCTGCGCCACCTGCCCCGCAGGGCAAGTGGCGGCCGGTTCCAGCACAGGTTCAAGAACTGCAACCTGGTAGCCCATGCTCTGGGCGGCCTGGGCAAACATGCGGCCGAGCTGGCCGCCGCCCATCACGCCCAGCCACGCCGGTGGGTTGGCGGCAGGCAGCAATGGGGAAGTCGATTTACTATTCATTATTTTTCAAACACATTAATCAGGCAAGACCATGGCCTTGGCGGCGGCCGTTTGCGTGGCGCGGAACGCTTCCAGGCGGTCGGCCAGGGCGTCGTCGTTGGCGGCAAGCATGGCCACCGCCGTCAGCGCCGCATTCGCCGCACCCGCTTCGCCGATGGCGAAGGTGGCTACCGGCACGCCCTTGGGCATTTGCAGGATGGACAGCATGGAATCTTCGCCGCGCAAGTATTTCGATGGCACGGGCACGCCCAGCACGGGCACGATGGTCATCGCCGCCACCATGCCAGGCAGGTGGGCCGCGCCGCCGGCGCCGGCGATGATGGCGCGCAAGCCGCGCGCGCGCGCGCTTTTTGCGTAGGCATACATCTCGTCGGGCATGCGGTGCGCGGAAATGACTTGCGCTTCGTACGGCACGCCAAACTGTTTCAGCATGGCAACCGCGTTCTGCATCACGTCCCAGTCCGAGGACGAGCCCATGATGACGCCGACCAGCGGCTTATTCTGCTCAGTCATCTCAGGCCTTCAGCTTCTCGCCCGTCAGGCGTTCGATGGCTTCGAAGTACTTGGCCTGGGTTTTTTCGATGACGTCGGCCGGCAGCGCAGGCGCCGGTGCGGTCTTGCCCCAGGTCAGGGTTTCCAGGTAGTCGCGCACGAATTGCTTGTCGAACGACGGCGGCGAGATGCCAGGCTGATAGGAATCGGCGGGCCAGAAGCGCGACGAATCGGCCGTCAGCACTTCATCCATCAGGTGCATGACGCCATTGTCGTCCAGGCCGAATTCGAACTTGGTGTCGGCGATGATGATGCCGCGCGTGGCGGCGTATTCGGCGGCCGTCTTGTACAGTTGAATGGCCACGTCGCGCATCTTGGCGGCCAGGTCGGCACCGATGCGCTCTTCCATTTCAGCAAAGCTGATGTTTTCGTCATGCTCGCCCAGCTCGGCCTTGGCTGCCGGGGTGAAGATTGGCTCCGGCAATTTTTCCGCCTGTTGCAGGCCCGCTGGCAGCTTGATGCCGCAGATGCTGCCCGTATCCTGGTAATCTTTCCAGCCCGAACCAATGATGTAGCCGCGCACGACTGCCTCGACCATGATGGGTTTCAAGCGCTTGGCCACGACGGCGCGGCCCTTGACTTGCTCCACTTCCTCGGGCGCCACCACCGATTCCGGCGCCACGCCGGTCAGGTGGTTCGGCACGATATGACCCAGTTTCTCGAACCAGAAGTCGCTCATCTGGTTGAGGACCTTGCCCTTGCCGGGGATAGGCTCGTTCATGACGACATCGAAGGCCGACAGGCGGTCCGTGGTGACGATCAGGATCTTGTCGTCGCCGACGGCGTAATTGTCGCGGACCTTGCCGTGGCCCAGCAATGGCAGGGAGTGGATGGAAGTCTGATAGAGGCTGTTCATAGCGGGGGGAATAGTTGGATGAAACGAAACCGGCAGGCAGGGAAGGCGCCCGCCGGTCGAGAAAATCGGGCACGGAGATGCAGCTTCCGGCCCGTTCCAGACAGAATTTTACTTCACAATTTGCGACAGCTCGCCGGCCTTGTAGCGCTCGGCCATTTTTTCCATCGTGATGACCTTGATTTTCGACGCCTGGCCTTCGCAGCCGAAAGCCTGCATGCGGGCGCGCACGATTTGCTCTGCAGCAAGACGGGCTGGCTTCAGGTAGTCGCGCGGGTCGAATTTCGACGGGTTCTCGAACAGGTACTTGCGGATCGCGGCCGTCATCGCCAGGCGGATGTCGGTGTCGATGTTGATCTTGCGCACGCCGTGACGGATGCCTTCCTGGATTTCTTCGACTGGCACGCCGTAGGTTTCCTTCATGTCACCGCCGAATTCGCGGATGATGGCCAGCAATTCCTGCGGTACCGACGAGGAACCGTGCATCACCAGATGGGTGTTCGGGATGCGCGCGTGGATTTCCTTGATGCGGTCGATGGCCAGGATGTCGCCCGTCGGCTTGCGCGTGAATTTGTAGGCGCCGTGCGAGGTGCCGATGGCGATCGCCAGGGCGTCGCACTGGGTGCGCTGCACGAAGTCGGCCGCTTGCGCCACGTCCGTCAGCAGTTGCTCGCGCGTCATGGTGCCGTCGGCGCCGTGGCCGTCTTCCTTGTCGCCCTTCATGGTTTCCAGCGAACCGAGCACGCCCAGTTCCGCTTCCACGGTCACGCCGATGGCGTGCGAGAATTTCACCACTTCACGCGACACTTCCACGTTGTATTCGTAGGAAGCGACCGACTTGCCGTCCGCTTCCAGCGAACCGTCCATCATCACGGAAGTAAAACCCGAACGGATGGCGGCCATGCAGACGGCCGGCGACTGGCCGTGATCCTGGTGCATGACGACGGGGATGTGCGGATACGCTTCGACGGCCGCGTCGATCAGGTGGCGCAGGAAGGCTTCACCGGCGTACTTGCGCGCGCCAGCGGACGCTTGCATGATCACCGGGGAGTTCAGCGCATCGGCGGCGGCCATGATGGCTTGCACTTGCTCCAGGTTATTGACGTTGAAAGCAGGAATGCCATAACCGTTTTCGGCGGCATGGTCCAGCAGTTGACGCATGGATACGAGAGACATGGTAATACTCCAGATAACAATAGAAACCGTTGCGGCGCTTCGCGGTGGTCAATAACCGCGGCGGCGCCTGAATTCTTGGGTCTTATTCAAATTCACCCACTGTCACAATTTTCAAGGCGTTGGTTCCGCCCACCTGGCCCATCGGTTCGCCCCAGGTGACGACGATCATGTCGCCCTTCTTGACAATGCCCTGCGCCACCAGCAGCTCTTCCGCCTGCTTCAGCACTTGCGCGCTGGGGGCGTTCTGCATCAGATGATACGCCCGAACATTGCGGTACAGCGCCGCTTTGCGCAAAGTCGTCACGCTGGGCGTGAGCGCGTAGATCGGCGTGTCGATACTGTGGCGGCTCATCCACAAGGCGGTGGAACCGGATTCTGTCAGCGCCACGATGGCTTTGACGCGCAAATGGTGGGCAGTAAACAGGGCGCCGTAGGCGATCGACTGGTCGATGCGGGTAAACGTGACGTTGAGGAAATCGGCGTCGAGCTTGTTGTATTCGGACTGTTCCGCTTCCACGCAGATGGCGGCCATCATTTCCACCGTTTCGATCGGGTACTTGCCCGAGGCCGTCTCGGCCGACGTCATGACGGCGTCCGTGCCGTCGAGCACGGCATTGGCCACGTCGGACACTTCGGCGCGCGTGGGCACGGCGTTGACGATCATCGATTCCATCATCTGCGTGGCCGTGATCGCCAGCTTGTTCGATGCGCGCGCCATCTTGATCATGCGCTTCTGCAAGGCCGGCACGGCCGCATTGCCCACTTCCACGGCCAGGTCGCCACGCGCCACCATGATGCCGTCGGACGCGTCGAGGATTTCCTGCAGGGCAGGAATGGCTTCCGCCCGCTCGATCTTGGCGATCATCATCGGCTTGTGGTGATACGGTTCGCCGGCGATATTGGCCAGCTGGCGCGCCATTTCCATGTCGGTCGCGCATTTCGGGAAGGAAATAGCCAGATAATCGGCCTGGAAACTCATGGCCGTCTTGATGTCTTCCATATCCTTGGCCGTCAGCGCGGGCGCGGACAGGCCGCCACCTTGGCGGTTGATGCCCTTGTTGTTCGACAACTCGCCGCCGATCTTGACGGTGGTATGGATTTCGCTGCCGTGGATGCGTTCGACGATCAGCACGATCAGGCCATCGTTCAGCAGCAGCACGTCGCCCTTGTGCAAGTCGCGCGGCAAGGCCTTGTAGTCGAGGCCGACTCTTTCCTGGTTGCCCAGTTCGCCGTTTTCGCCCCACTTGGCGTCGAGGATGAAGCGCTCGCCTGCTTCCAACTGGATGCGCGTGTTTTCAAACTTGCCGACGCGAATCTTTGGCCCTTGCATGTCGGCCATGATGGCCACTTCGCGGCCACATTCAGCTGCCGCCAGGCGCACCAGCGCGGCGCGGTCGATATGGTCTTGCGCCTTGCCGTGGGAAAAATTCAAGCGCACCACGTCGACGCCCGCGCGTATCATTTTGACCAGGATATCGAAGTCGGTAGAAGCGGGGCCGATTGTTGCTACGATTTTTGTACCGCGTGGCATAGGAGTCCTTGTGCGCGAGCGAAGGTGAGCAAGGCCGGCTCGATGCTGCATCCGGCAAGGTAAAAGCGCAGCGATCAGGCTGCGCTTGGTGGCACGACAGTCAGGCTGGATCAGCCTGCGCGTTGCATCAGTATCTCAACTGCTGGCAAAGTCTTGCCTTCCAGGAATTCCAGGAAAGCCCCGCCGCCCGTCGAGATATAGCTGATTTTATCGGTAATGTCGTATTTGGCAATCGCCGCCAGAGTGTCGCCACCACCGGCGATCGAGAACGCTTTCGAATCGGCAATGGCCAGCGCCAGGGTCTTGGTGCCGTGGCCGAACTGGTCGAATTCGAACACGCCGACCGGGCCGTTCCACACGATGGTGCCGGCCGCAGCGATTTGCTGCGCCAGCAGGGCCGCCGTTTTCGGGCCGATATCGAGGATCATGTCGTCGTCCGCCACGTCGGCCACGTCCTTGACGGTGGCAACGGCCGTGGGCGAAAACTCCTTGGCGCACACGACGTCGACGGGAATCGGCACTTGCGCGCCGCGCTTGGCCATGATCTCGATGATGGCTTTCGCCTCTTCAACGAGCTCCGCTTCCACCAGCGACTTGCCCACGTTCAAGCCGACGGCTTTCATGAAGGTGTTGGCAATGCCGCCGCCGACGATCAGATTATCGACCTTGTCGGACAGGGCTTTCAAAATGGTCAGCTTGCTCGATACTTTCGAACCGGCGACGATGGCCAGCAGTGGGCGGGCTGGGGCGTGCAAAGCTTTCCCCAGTGCATCGAGTTCGGCGGCCAGCAGCGGGCCGGCGCAGGCGACGGGCGCGAACTTGGCGATGCCGTGGGTGGACGCTTCGGCGCGGTGGGCTGTACCGAACGCGTCATTGACGTAGATATCGCACAGCTTGGCCATTTTTTGCGCCAGCTCATCGCTGTTTTTCTTTTCGCCCTTGTTCACGCGCACGTTTTCCAGCAAGACGACCTGGCCGGCGGCCAGCGATTCCAGGCCGGCGCCATCGATCCAGTTCTGTTTCAGTGCCACTTCCTGGCCCAGCAGCTCGGACAGGCGTGCCGCCACGGGCGCCAGGCTGTCGGCCGGCTTGAACTCGCCTTCCGTCGGACGGCCCAGGTGCGACGTCACCATGACGGCAGCGCCAGCGTCGAGGGCGGCGCGAATGGCCGGCACCGAGGCGCGGATGCGCGTATCTTCGGTGATCTTGCCACTGTCATCTTGCGGGACGTTCAGGTCGGCGCGGATAAACACGCGCTTGCCTTGCAGTGCATTTTGGGCGATCAAATCTTGCAAACGGATGAAGTTGAGAACAGCTGACATGGCGATCCAGATGACGAGTGGAAGGAAGTGCGCTATTTTACCGCAATGACCAGAGCAAATCCCCGATTTGTCCTGCTTTACTAAAAAACGTGCAACAGTCGCAAGCCCGTGAAAACCAGCATGCCAAACACGATGGTTTGCAGCATATTGCGGCGAATCACGAAAAAGAGCGTGGCGGCAATACCGGATAACAATTTCAAATTAGATAATTCCAAATGCACTTGCTGCCCCTCCATCAGCAGGTCGGGCGCGATGATGGCGGCCAGCGCGCAGGCCGGCGCATAGCGCAGCATCTCGCCCACGCGGCGCGGAATGGTGATGTGGTGGCCGATCAGCCAGAAGGTGCTGCGCGTGGCGGCCGTTGCCACCACCAGCACGGCGATGGCGATCCACACGTCGCTCCCGCCCAGGTCGATGCCGTCAAACATGGCGTTTTGTCCATTTCTCGGTCAATTCTTCCACAGCCATGGCGCTGACCATGCCCACCACGACGGCCACCAGCAAGCCCAGCTTGTACGGCAGGCTGAAGGCCAGCACGGCCACCACACCCGCCACCAGTACGCCGCACAGGGCGGCGCGGCTGAGGATCAGCGGCACCGTCACGCACAGGATCGCCAGGGTGCCCGCAAAACCCAGCCCCCATTCGGCCGGCACGACGGCGCCCAGCACGATGCCGATGAAGGACCCGATCTGCCAGGCCAGCCAGTTGGGGTAAATCAAGCCTTTCAGGAAAGGCAGCTTGGCCGGGTCCGGCGTTTCGTGCGGGTAGCGCTGCAGGAACAGGCCCACCGTGATATCGCCGGCCACATAGCCGAGCGCAAAGCGCTGGCGCCACGGCAAATGGGAAAAATGCGGGGCCAGCAGCACGGAAAAGATAACAAAACGCAAATTGACGACGAGGGCCGTGGCGAAGATCACCCACACGGGCGCCTGCGCGGCCAGCAGGGGCAAGGACGCGAGCTGAGCCGAACCGGCAAAGACAAACAGGGTCATGGCCCCCGCCTGCGCGACAGTCAAGCCGCTTTTCACCATGGCCACCCCCACCACCATGCCCCAGGCGGCGATGCCCAGCAAGGTGGGCGCGCCCAGGTTCAGGCCGGCGCGCCAGGCGTCTTTCAGCAGGGCGTCATCCTTGGCGGCCGGGACGGCGTTCACGCGGGTGTTCATGCGCCCCCCCGGCAGGCTGAGTGTGGTAACTGCACAACAATGGTGCACGGAGAACGGCTACGCAACGGTGATACCGGCAAGGCAAATCCAGTCAGTGTGGCGCTGCAGCTGCCATCTTTCCGCACAAAAACCGCGCCGCAGCCGCAGATGATCAAGCCGCCATTTTAGCCATGATTTTTGCTGTCTGCCTGAATCCGTTAAAATCGTACTTTTGGCAGCAGCCGACTTCCTTCCATACAGCCTCACGGAGCATGACAAGATGACAAAAACCACCCAGCCAGCGGTCGAACTCGACAGTAAAGACTTGCCAGCCCACTGCCCTAACCCGGCCATGCCGCTGTGGTCGTCGCATCCGCGCGTGTTCCTGGAGTTCAACAAGGACGGTATCGCCAAGTGCCCTTACTGCGGCACGGCGTATACCCTGAAGGAAGGCGCCAGCGCCGGCCATCATTAAACTGCCCAGCGGCGCGCCCCCAGCGCGCCGTTTTTATTTGCATCAAGTTATACCGATCAGCCCGGAGTCGTCATGAAACGTCTGAAAGAACTCAATGGCAGCGCCGCCGAAGTCGAAGCGGCGTTCTACGATGCCTTGCACCGCGCCGACCTCGAAGCGCTGATGGCGCTGTGGGCCGACGACGAGGAAATCGTCTGCATCCACCCGGGCGGCGCGCGCCTGATCGGCCATGCCGCCATCCGCGCCTCGTGGGAAACCATTTTGACGGCCGGCGGCCTGCACATCGTGCCAGCGCAGCTGCATGAAACGCACAACCTGATGAGTTCAGTGCACACCGTCATCGAAGGCATCACCGCCGAAGAAGGCGGCCCGGCGCATCTGCTGGCGACAAATGTGTACGTCAAAACGCCGCGCGGCTGGCGCATCGTGCTGCACCACGCCTCCGTTGCCCCCGGCGGCGCGCCGGCCGATGCCGCGGGAGCGCAGATTCTGCACTGATGGCTTTGTCTCTTTCCTATACCGCCCCGCTGTGGCTGCCTGGCGGCCACGCGCAAACGATTTATCCGGCCGTGTGCCTCGCCAAGCCGGCCGTGGCCTTCCGCCGCGAACGCTGGCAAGCGCCCGATGGCGACTTCGTCGACGTCGACCTGGTCGACGGCCAGCCGGGCCAGCCCTTCGTGGTGCTGTTCCATGGCTTGGAAGGCTCGTCGAACAGCCATTACGCGCGCGCGCTGATGGCCGAGGTCGCCGCACGCGGCTGGTCGGGCGCCGTGCCGCATTTTCGCGGCTGCTCGGGCGAAGCGAATCTGGCGCCGCGCTTTTACCATTCGGGCGACGCGCAGGAAGTCGACTGGGTACTGCGCCAGCTGCGCCCGCGCGCTACCGGAAAATTTTACGCGGCCGGCGTCTCGCTGGGCGGCAACGCCCTGCTGTGCTGGCTGGGCCAGTCGCAGCACCAGGCCGATTTCATCGATGCGGCCGCGGCCGTATCGGCCCCGCTGGACCTGGCGCAAGGGGGCAAGGCCCTGTCTTCGGGCGCCAACCGGCTCTACACGCGCATGTTTTTGAACACCTTGAAACCGAAATGCCTGGCCAAGCTGGAACAGTTTCCCGGCCTGTTTGCGCGTGACGCCATGCTGGCCGCGCGCGACTTGCACGCCTTCGACAATGTCGTCACGGCGCCGCTGCACGGCTACCGCGACGCCGACGATTACTGGCACCGCGCCAGCGCCAAGCACGTCTTGCACGACATCACCGTGCCGACCCTGGTACTGAATGCGCAAAATGATCCTTTCCTGCCCGGACGCTTCCTGCCACGCAGCGCCGCGCCAACGGTCACGCTCGAATATCCGCGCCACGGCGGCCACGTCGGCTTTGCCGCCGGCAAGTTGCCGGGAAGCACACGCTGGCTGCCGCAACGGCTGCTCTCCTTTTTTGAAAACGGCAACATGGCGCCGTCTGTGTCGCAAAGCTGGCACGCTGGCGGTGCGCCCACTCACATGGAAAACGCTACACATGGATGAACTCGTCAAACAGGCCCTGGCCAAATGGCCGAACGTACCCCACTGCTACGGCTGGCTGGGCCTGGATGCGCGCGGCCACTGGCGCATGCGCGACCAGCAGGCGCAACAGCAACAACTGCCCGGCGACAAGATCGTCCATGCGGCCCTGTTGAACTTTATCAACCGCAATTACGCCCAGGACGAACGCGGTTGCTGGTTTTTCCAGAACGGCCCGCAGCGCGTGTATGTGAACCTGGAAGCGACGCCGTACATCGCCCGCAGCGACCCGCAGCACGGTTTTGTCTTGCAGACGGGCGCGCCGCTGGAACAGATCGAGCAAGTGTATTGGTGCGACGACGGCATGCTGATCTTGCGCCATGGCGATATCGTGGCGCAGGTCGACGACCGCGACCTGTCGCAGGTGCTCGATGCGCTGCATGTCGATGGCCAAGTGGCCAGCGACGACGACTTGCTGGACTGGCTGGAATTGCACCAGGGCAGCTTGACCCTATTGCACGCGGGCAAGCACATTGCCGTGCAGCCGCTGCGCTACGATGCCGTGCCGCAAACCTTCGACTTCCAGCCGGTGCCGCAAGCCGATCAAGACTAGCCCTTCTGGTCCTTGATCTGTTCGCGGCGCTTTTCCTGCAGTTCGCGTTCGCGTGCATCGATCACCGCCTGGTCATAGAAAGTCGCGTCCGTCGATTTGCGGGCGATCGTCAGCTGGTCCAGCGCGGCCATGGTGGCGCCCTGCAGCACGTAGGATTCGGCCAGCGCCATGTGCTGCAAAGTCATCTTGCCCTGGTCCGCATAGGCTTTCGCCAGTAAATCGTACAGTTCCGGCTCTTCCTTGTACAACTGCACCTGGTCGCGCAGGTACAAGGTAGCCTGCTCCAGCTTGCCGGCAGCCATCAGCGCTTCCGCATACTGATGTGCAATGCCGCGCGACAGGGGAAACTGCTGGCGCGCCGCATCGGCCGCCTTCAAGGCTTGCTGCGCCACTTCCTTCTTCTGCGCCGGCATCAGCAGCACTTCCAGCCCCATCGCCGCCAGTAGCGAGTTCGGCGCCTGCGTGCCGCCCGACGTGAACACATTCGGCCCGGCCGGCTGGTGCAGTGCCGCATGGGCCGCATCGAGTTCCTTTTGCGCATCAAGCGGCTTGCCCTGCTTGACGGCGACAAAGGACAAGCCGTAATGGGCGGCCACCACCTGGAAGCGGCTTTGCTGTTCCAGCTGCGTCTTGAAGACGGCCTTGGCATTCAACAGGCCTTGCACGCTGTCATCCTGCAGCACGCGGGCACGCGCGCGGGCCAGGTGGAAACTCAGGCTGTCCGGACGCTGCTTGTAGGGCTGCTCGCGGATGCGCGCCTGGATGTCGGCGATGCGTTCCGTCGTCAGCGGGTGGGTCTGCAGATAGGCAGGCATCAGGTCGCTGTACGAGCGGCTGGCCGCCTGCATGCGGCCGAAGAAGGCCACCATGCCGGTGGTATCGAAACCGGCTTCGCCCATGATCTGGAAACCGATGCGGTCGGCCTCGCGTTCGGCATCGCGGCCAAAATTGAGCTGGCGCTGGATGGCCAGGCCCTGGCCGGCGGCAAACACGCCCAGCGCCACGTCGCCGCCCGCGCGCGACGCCAGCGCCGCCAGCAGCATGGCCGCCAGCGGCATCAGGGCATCCTGGCGCTGCTGGCCCAGCATGCGCGCGATATGGCGCTGCGCCACGTGGCCGATCTCGTGCGACAGCACGGACGCCAGTTCCGCCTCCGTTTGCGCCGCCAGCACCAGCGCCGAATGCACGCCGATGAAGCCGCCCGGCAAGGCAAACGCGTTCAACTGGGGATCGCGTACGGCAAAGAAGAAATAGTCGTAATTCGTTTCGCCGCGTACGCTGGGGCGCGCCGCCACGAGGGCGTTGCCGAAGGTGTTCAGGTATTCGAGCAGGGGCGCGTCGTCGAGGTAATCGCGGTCGCCGCGGATGCCGCGCATGATTTCCTCGCCGATCTTGCGCTCCATCGCCGGCGACAGGTCTTCACGCGACGTATCGCCCAGGTTCGGCAAGTTCGGCGCCGGCGGCACGGGCAGTTGCGTCCAGCTGGCGGCCGGCTTGGCCGGCGTACTGGCAGCCGGCGCCGCTGGCGCGGACGTATAGGTTTGCGCCAGCGCAGAAGGGGCAGCGCAACACAGCGCGGCCAGCACGGATGCACGCCATGGCTGGCGCAGCCATGCCGCAGCGGCGTTTGCAAGGATGGTCGGAAGGGGAGTTTTTGAATTCACGGGTGCTATCATACCTTGTTCGCGGCGCCCATTCCCACGCGTGCCGCGCCCCACTCCTCACCTATTTTTGACGCCATGACAACAGCAGACAAGCAAGCCCCCGCCGGGGAACTGACCCATTTCGACGCCACGGGCCAGGCCCATATGGTCGACGTGGGCAGCAAGGAAGACACGCGCCGCAGCGCCGTGGCCGCCGGCACCATCCGCATGCAGCCCGCCACCCTGGCATTGATCATTTCCGGCAACGCAAAAAAAGGCGACGTGCTGGGCATCGCCCGCATCGCCGCCATCATGGGCGCCAAGCGCACCAGCGACCTGATTCCCCTGTGCCACCCGCTGGCCCTCACGCGCGTCACCGTCGATTTTGAAGTCGATGCAGCGGCCAACAGCGTACACTGCCGCGCCCAGGTCGACACGACGGGCAAGACGGGCGTGGAAATGGAAGCACTCACTTCCGTGCAGATCGGCTTGCTGACGATCTACGACATGTGCAAGGCCGTCGACCGGGGCATGGTCATGACGAATGTGCGCGTGCTGGAAAAGCATGGCGGCAAGTCGGGCGACTGGCACGCCGAGGTGTAACTATTTTGTTTGGCGCGCAAGATGAATCTGGACGCGGCGCACGTCGCGCAGCAGCCAGACGGCACTGAGCAGGCACAGCGCGATGATGGCCACGGACAAGGGCAAGTGGAATTGCTCCAGCCCTGCCAGCGCAAAGCCTGTATGGATCAGGAAGGTGGCCACGCCCAGGGCCGCGCAGCAGCTCGCATAAAAAGGTGCCCGCGCGGTGGACAGCAACACGTGCTTATAGCCCACCAGCACCACGGCAATCGCTGCCAGATTAAACACCAGGAAACCCTGCACGCCGCCCGGCAGATGGAACATCTCCCACTCTTTCCAATAGGCAGCGTCGATTTGATGCAGGATCAGGAACAACATGGTCCAAAAGTAGCTGCGTGGCATAAGATTTACATTCGTCAGTATTGACGCAATTGTAAAGCCAGAGCCCCGCACCGGCGCGTGCACCCGGCATTTTTCGATGCGAATATGAATTTCATTGACATCAGTGCTTTTTCATCAAGAAATCATGCATACTGCGAGTCGTCCATATCCAGATGAGCATCGCATGACTAGCAAGCAGCCCGCCGCGGAAAACAAGCTCCAGGACTTTGAATTCGAGACGATGAATCTGCAGGTGGGCGGCCGCATCCAGTTCATCACGCATCGCACCATCAAACCCATCCAGCATTTCTCGACCCTGATCGGCTATGTCAAAGATGAGTATCTGATCGTCAAAATCCCCATGGAAAACGGCACCGCCATCGTGCTCAACGAGGGCGACAAGCTGACCATCCGCGTGTTTTCCGGCGTCACCGTGTGTTCGTTTGCCTGCAGCGTGCTGCGCATCTTTGGCCGCCCGCTCAACTATGTGCACCTGAGCTTTCCCGACGCCATCCAGGGCACCAGCCTGCGCACGGCCATGCGCGTGAAAGTGGACATTCCGGCGCAGCTGAGCTACCGCGACGTGGCGGCCGTGCCCGTGTTCATCGTCAACCTCAGCGTCTCGGGGGCGCTGATCGAGGCGCCCGGCATGCTCACGCCCGACGACGAGGGTGTAGCGCTCAGCTTTACCCTGCTGGTGCAGCCGAACAAGCATCAGATGCGCGTCAATACGCGCGCGCGCATCCAGAACGTCAGCGTGGGCAAACCGTCGAATGGCCATGCGGCCGATGTCGCCGAAATCTATACGTATGGCGTGCAATTCATCGACCTGGAACCGACCCACTACACCTTGCTGCAAAACCTCACCTATGAAGCGCTGATCGCGGACCGGCAAAAAATCGTCTGACTCGGGCGCGCCAGGCGCCGCTCACTGCGTCGCCACCACCTTGGGAATATTGTTCCGGGTAATGGCTTCCTTGGCCGCCGCATTCGTCACGCTGGTGCTGTTAAACCAGCTCAGGCTGCTGGTGCCGAGCTGCAACTCCATGCTCACCGTCTGGCCGCCCATGCCGCTGCCGATGTCGCCCGCCATGGTCAGCTCGATATTGCCCTTGTCGACCTTGGCGCCAGCCACTTCGCGCGTCGGGCTGAACACGGGAATGGCGCTGGGCACGGCCTCGGTGGGCGTGCTGCAGGCATCTGCCAGTCCGCCATTTTCCTGCACGCACAGGGCCACGGCTGTCTTCAGCGGTGCGGCCGCCGCCAGCACGTTGCTGACCTTGGCTCGCATCGTATAGTCGCCATACTGGGGAATGGCCACGGCCGCCAGGATGCCGGCGATGGCCACCACGATCATCAGTTCTATCAGGGTAAATCCGCTCTGCGCGCGCATCGTCTTCTCCCATGGTGCATTGCTCACGACTGGTACGGTGCAAGCGCCATGCCAGCGGCGCGCCCGGGCAGCGGCAGCACAGGTGGAAAGAAAAGCGACACATTTGGGCGGTATCGGACCAGCGCCGTCAGCCCAGGCCGGGCAGCGGCCTGTCTTGCGGACAAAAAAAAGGAGCCGAAGCTCCTTTTTTGTACTGCGGTGACCAGGCTGAAATTACAGCATGGCTTTCAGCAGACGCGCCATTTCCGACGGGTTTTTGGTCACGGTGATGCCGCAAGCTTCCATGATTTCCAGCTTGGCTTGTGCCGTATCGGCACCGCCCGAGATCAGCGCGCCGGCGTGGCCCATGCGCTTGCCTGGAGGAGCGGTCACGCCAGCGATGAAGCCGACGACCGGTTTTTTCATGTTGTCTTTGATCCAATACGCCGCGTTGGCTTCGTCCGGACCGCCGATTTCGCCGATCATGATGACCGCGTCGGTATCTGGATCATCATTGAACATCTTCATGATGTCGATGTGCTTCAGACCGTTGATCGGGTCGCCGCCGATGCCGACTGCCGACGATTGGCCCAGGCCCAGTGCGGTCAATTGACCGACTGCTTCATAGGTCAGGGTAC
The DNA here is from genome assembly GCF_002813325.1 of Janthinobacterium sp. 64. Taxonomy (NCBI): domain Bacteria; kingdom Pseudomonadati; phylum Pseudomonadota; class Betaproteobacteria; order Burkholderiales; family Oxalobacteraceae; genus Janthinobacterium; species Janthinobacterium sp. 64. Next base: position 3,117,003 of record NZ_PHUG01000001.1, read on the forward strand.
CCGAACGCGATACCACGCCGATGCGGCCCTTTTTATGGATGTGACCTGGCATGATGCCGATCTTGATTTCGTCTGGCGTGATCAAGCCTGGGCAGTTAGGGCCCAGCAGCAGCGTTTTGCTGCCCGACTTGGCCATACGGTCTTTCAGGGCCATCATGTCACGTACAGGAATGCCTTCGGTGATGCAAATGGCCAGATCCATTTCAGCTTCGACAGCTTCCCAGATCGCCGCTGCCGCGCCTGCTGGCGGCACGTAGATCACGGAAACGTTGGCGCCGGTTTCTTTTTTCGCTTCGGTGACGCTAGCGAAAATAGGAATGCCTTCGAAGTCTTCGCCGGCTTTCTTCGGGTTCACGCCTGCCACGAAGGCAGCTTTGCCGTTCGCGTAGTCGCGGCAACCGCGGGTGTGGAACTGGCCGGTCTTGCCGGTGATCCCTTGGGTTACTACTTTGGTATCTTTATTGATCAGAATGGACATGTTGATTCCTTAATTAAGCTTGACCGGCAGCAGCGGCAACGACGCTCTTGGCTGCATCTTCCATGGTGTCGGCTGCGATGATAGGCAGACCGGAATCGGCCAGCATCTTTTTGCCCAGATCTTCGTTGGTGCCCTTCATGCGCACCACCAGCGGTACGTTCAGCGAAACGGCTTTCACCGCGGCGATGACGCCTTCGGCGATCACGTCGCAACGCATGATGCCGCCGAAAATGTTCACCAGGATGGCTTTCAGGCCTGGGTTTTTCAGCATGATCTTGAACGCTTCGGTCACTTTTTCTGCCGTGGCACCGCCGCCGACGTCCAGGAAGTTGGCTGGCTCGCCGCCGAACAGTTTGATCGTGTCCATGGTGGCCATGGCCAGGCCGGCGCCGTTCACCAGGCAACCGATGTTACCGTCGAGCGAAATGTAGGCCAGGTCGAATTTCGACGCTTCGATTTCAGCTGGATCTTCTTCGTCCAGATCGCGCAGGGCGATGATTTCCGGGTGACGGAACAGGGCGTTCGGGTCAAAGTTGAACTTGGCGTCCAGGGCGATGACTTTGCCGCTGCCGGTGACGATCAGCGGATTGATTTCGGCCAGCGAGCAATCGGTTTCCCAGTACGCTTTGTACAGGCCTTGCAGGTTGACGCGGGCGTCGGCGATGGAACCGGCAGGCACGCCGATTTTGGCGGCGATGTCGTCTGCCTGGGCATCGGTCAGGCCGACGCTAGGCTCGATGGTGACGTGGTGGATCTTCTCAGGGTGGCTCTCGGCCACTTCTTCGATGTCCATGCCGCCTTCGGACGAAGCCATCAGGACGATTTTCTGGGTGACGCGGTCGGTGACCAGCGAAACGTACAGTTCTTGTTTGATGTCGGCGCCTTCTTCCACCAGCAGGCGGTTGACTTTCTGGCCTTCGGCGCTGGTCTGGTGCGTGATCAGCTGCATGCCCATGATCTGGTCAGCGTATTCTTTGACCTGTTCGATCGATTTTGCCACTTTCACTCCGCCGCCCTTGCCGCGGCCACCTGCGTGGATCTGCGCCTTGACGACCCATACCGGGCCGCCCAGGGTTTCCGCGGCCTTGACTGCCTCGTCGACGGACATGCACGCAATACCGCGTGGTACCGTCACTCCGTGCTGCCGGAGGATTTCTTTGGCTTGATACTCATGGATTTTCATGCTGGCTTCCCTTCTGATACTGATTTGTAAAAATACGGTTAGTGGTGCAAAAAAACAGGAAATACAGCGCCGGGGTCACGCTTTGGCTACCCAGCGCGGGTAGTACTGTGCAACTGCCCCGCCATCGGTGCGCAAGGCGTGACACTTGTCGAGTTGAAACGGCTTTTCATGCGACAAATCAGCATTCTCACCGTCACGGGTCGACCAGACATCGCCGGCAAATGCCTGAACCGTCGCAGTCGGCAAGACTTGCGCCAGTTCGGTCAAATGGGTACAGCCAGCGATTCCCGCCAGGCGCTGTTTCAAGTCGCGGCGGAAATTCTTCAATAAATTCAAACCGATCAGCGCCTTGTAAGCGGGGCCGATGGTATCGCAAAAACCGGGATAGGGCACGGCATCGGAGGCGGCTTCGGCCTCGACGATGGTCAGTTCGCGATCGACGGTAATGCGTAAATGGAGGTCATGCAGGGGAGTGCCGGCGGGACGGGGGCCGGAGGCCAGGGTCGCGTCATAGCTTTTGATATCAGTGATACGGGCGTCAATATCCCACAGGCCGTCGTCGCGCACATACGCTTGGACGTCGATAACGCGGGAGTGCCGTAGGGCACGCCGGGATACGGGAGTTGACAGGGGCATAAGACCGATGCCGCTTGCGCGGCCAAAATTTAGTAAGCAGCCATGTGCATAAAGCACGCCGTTCGCAGCTTCTACGAACAGCAACCGCACCTGCGGCGCCGCAAAAACCCTAAAAGTGTAGCACATTGCGCGCAGGTTGCGCCGCAACATAATTTTTCATTGCATCGTTAAAAACATTTCAAATTATAAATAGAAAACAGTGATTTTCATGTAGTCATTCACAAAACGAATGATTGATATCATAAAAATCACTACCATTGTCATGCCGCGAGGTACTTCGGCATCAGCATCAATCGGCCACGCCCAGCGCCTGCAGGATGGGCAGCACGGTGACGCGGAAGCTTTCCGCCTGCACGGCCAGTTCGGCCAGGTTGTCTTCTTCCGTCGTCAGCACCGTGCCATTGCGCACCATGGTTTGCTGCAGTGCGCGGAAAGCCTGCCAGGCAAATGCCGCCCAGGCGTCGGCCTCCAGATGCCCTTCCAGCCTGGCCAGCAGGAACAACTGTTGCAGATGCAACACACCGACGCCACCGCCCGTCACCGGACTGGCCAGCGCGGCCAGGTCGGTGCGGCCCAGTGCCTTTTCCAGCAGATGCCGGTTCAGCCTGGCCGTGGCCGGCCGCGCCAGCGCGATCGCGGCATCATCCTGCGCCGGCGAGATGCAGGCTTTATGCGCCAGCACAAGCAGCATCTGCAGCAGGCTGCCCAGGTCAGCCAGGCCGGCGGGCAAACGCTGTTGCAGTTCGGCTATGGTATGCGGCTTGCGGTCACCGAGCAGTTCCAGCAGGGGGCCATACACGGCCGGGTCCAGGTCGGCCTCGCCCAAAGCGCCCGTCACCTTCATGGAGATCTGCTCGACCGGCGCCACCAGCAGGATGCGTATGGCGCGCAGTGCGCCAGCCTGTTCATGGGCGCTCAGCTTGCGACTGCCCTTGACCCAGTAATCCTGGCGAAACTGCCGGTTCAGCAGAAAATCGACGGTGTTCTCGCGGAAAGTGGCATCCGGAATCTGCGCCAGGAAAGCCAGGTGTTCGGGCGAGAAATTGAGCGGGGCAACATGATCGGAGTAGGCGGCCGAACCGGCAAACTCGAGCTTGCCCCCTGCCAGCACCGGCTTGATGGCCGAAAACGATACCGGTTGCCAGTAATGATTGAAGTATTCGTGGGACAGATAATTCGGATCCTGCTCGCTGAGCTGCTGCAACCGTAGCGCAATGGTGGGATTGGCCAGCAGGTAGCGCGGCTTGGTCTCCATCATGCGGTTGACGAAGGAGAGCGCGCTGCCCACGCGCGTCAGGGAATCCTGCCCCGGCGCGCTCAGCACGCGGCTGTGCTGCTCCATCAGGTCGCGGATCGGCGCCATCGCCGCCCAGCCCGCCTGCGTGTTGTAACTGATGTACAGCACGCCGCCCGGCTTGAGCTTGCGCGCCAGGAAATCGGTGATATGCGCCTGGTTTTCCGGCGAGATCCAGCTCCAGATACCGTGCAGGGCGATGAAATCGAAGTCAGGCAGGTCGCTGCGGGCGCAAAAATCCTGGAACGATTGTTCCGACAGCACGGCGCCATTGCCGGAGACCTCGGCCAGTTCCTGCGCAAAGGCAGTCTGGGCCGGATTGAAATCGGTGCCATACCAGCGTGTGCCGGACGCGGCGGCATGGATATTGACGGTCATGCCCTGACCAAAGCCGAGCTCGCATGCGGTGCTGACCTTCGGCGGCTGTATGCCCCAGCTCAGCAGCAACAACTGTATGCGCAAGGGGTTCAATTCCGTGTAATAGCCGTAGGTGTATGCGGTTTCGGCCGTGTAGCCAGCATGCCAAGCGCTCATCAGGTGTCCCGTATATCAAGTAAATAAGCTGGGACGCAACATGCGCAGCAGCAATTAGGCAGAATAACTGATCCTTGCTGTCAAGTTAATAAATATTACTCATCCTCGGGCTCCAGGCCTTTCAAGGCCACCTGCACGGCGCGCTGCGAAAAGCCGCGCTGCATCAGGAAGCGCACCTGCTTGTTGCGCTGTTCGGCATCCTGCGCCACTGCACCGAATTTGCGGCGCCACACTTCGCAGGCGCGCGCGGTCTCGCCTTCGGCCAGGCCCGCCTTGAGTTCCTGCAGCGCTTCACCACCGATGCCATGGCTTTGCAATTCCGCCATGATGCGGCTATTGCCGAAACGCGCCGAGCGGCGGTGGATCAGCGACTCGGAAAAGCGCTCCTGCGACAGCCAGTTGGCTTGCTCCAGGCTGTCGAGCAAGGCTTCCACGTCGTCGCCTTCCTGCGCATGGCGCTGCAGCTTGCGCCGCAATTCCATGCGGCTATGCTCGCGCATCGACAGAAAGCGGAGCGCCCTGCCCTTCAGGCTTAGTTGTACTGCAGCCATACACCCACCTTGTCTTTCATTCATTCCACGATCACAGCACCCAAACACAATCGCCGCCCGGCGCAACAGCGCGGGACGGCGATCGGGGTCATACCTTGCGGCAAGCCATGCGTAGGTCGGATTCGGCCCCTTGGGCCGTAATCCGACAACATTGTTGACGTCTGTGGTGTTGTCGGATTACGCGCGGCTTTGCCGCGCTCATCCGGCCTACTCTGGCTTGGCTTCCGCCTTGGCAGCCTTGTCGGCGGCTTTATCCGCTTTTTCCGGCTTTTCAGCAGCCAGCGGCGGCAGTTCGCGCACGCCCAGCGACGCGCGGACCTTGTTTTCGATTTCGCGGGCCAGCGCGGGACGCTCTTGCAGGAAGGCGCGGGCGTTGTCCTTGCCCTGGCCGATGCGTTCGCCGTTGTAGCTGTACCACGAACCGGATTTTTCCACGATCTTGGCATCCGAACCCAGGTCCAGGATTTCGCCTTCGCGCGAGGTGCCGGCGCCGTACAGGATGTCGAAGTGCGCTTCCTTGAACGGTGGCGCGATCTTGTTCTTGACGACCTTGACCTTGGTTTCGTTGCCGATCACTTCATCGCCGGACTTGATCGAGCCGGTGCGGCGGATATCGAGGCGCACGGAGGCGTAGAATTTCAGCGCATTGCCGCCCGTGGTGGTTTCCGGGCTGCCGAACATCACGCCGATCTTCATGCGGATCTGGTTGATGAAGATGACCAGGGTATTGGTGCGGTTGATGGAACCGGTCAATTTACGCAGGGCTTGCGACATCAGGCGCGCTTGCAGACCTGGCAGCGAGTCGCCCATGTCGCCTTCGATCTCGGCGCGTGGCGTCAGTGCGGCCACGGAGTCGATGACGACGAGGTCGACGCTGCCCGAACGCACGAGGGCGTCGCAGATTTCCAGTGCCTGCTCGCCCGTGTCCGGTTGCGAGATCAGCAATTCGTGCAGGTTCACACCCAGCTTTTGCGCGTAACCGACGTCGAGCGCGTGCTCGGCATCGATAAAGGCGCACGTGCCGCCAAGTTTTTGCATTTCAGCAATGGTTTGCAGGGTCAAGGTGGTTTTACCCGACGATTCAGGACCGTAGATTTCCACCACGCGGCCGCGCGGCAAGCCGCCCACGCCCAGCGCGATATCGAGGCCGAGCGAACCGGTCGACACGACTTGCACTTCTTCGATCACCGCGCTGGCATCCATGCGCATGACCGAACCTTTGCCAAACTGCTTCTCGATCTGCGCCAGTGCGGCGGCGAGCGCCTTGGCTTTTTCCGATGCGGGTACTACAGCTTTTTTATCGTCCATATGTTCTTTCAGCCGTCCTACAGTTGCGAATCCATTTGAATCCTGCAGCCTGCGATAGCGCCAGTGGGTTAAATTCTTTACACAGACAGTACTGTATAAAAAAACAGTGATCAATGCAAGCGGAACGTGGATTTGTTTTGAAACAGGTCAATACAAGCCTGGTTTTTCACAAAAACTCGCCACCTTGCGGAAAATGAAACACAATACACACCTCAGATGTCCTGATGTTGCAAGCATAGGAAGTGCACCATGCGTATTTTACTTGCCGAAGATGACAGCGTGCTGGCCGATGGCCTGACCCGCTCGCTGCGCCAGTCCGGTTATGCCATCGACTACGTCAAGACCGGCCAGGAGGCCGATACGGCCCTGTCCACCCAGGAATTCGACCTGCTGATCCTCGACCTGGGCCTGCCGAAGATGTCCGGCCTGGAGGTGCTGCGCCGCCTGCGCGCGCGCGCCTCGCTGCTGCCGGTGCTGATCCTGACGGCCGCCGATTCCATCGAACAACGCGTGAATGGCCTCGACCTCGGTGCCGATGATTATATGGCCAAGCCGTTCGCCCTGTCGGAACTGGAGGCAAGAGTGCGCGCCCTGACGCGCCGCGGCGCTGGTGGCGGCGCCACCGTCATCAAGCACGGCCCCCTCAGCTACGACCAGGTGGGACGCAGCGCCTACATCAACGATCAGATGCTCGACCTGTCGGCGCGCGAACTGGGCTTGCTGGAAATCCTGCTGGGCCGCACCGGCCGCCTCGTCTCGAAAGAGCAACTGGTCGACCACCTGTGCGAATGGGGCGAAGAAGTGTCGAACAACGCCATCGAGGTGTATGTGCACCGCTTGCGCAAGAAGATCGAGGTGGGCGGCGTGCGCATCGCCACCGTGCGCGGCCTCGGCTATTGCCTGGAAAAATACTCGGAAGCGGCGCGCCTGAATGCCGAAGCGGGCGAGGCGGCAGCCCCGGTCAGCGGACCCGCCACCAAGTGAAGGCGCGCGAAGCGCCAGCGGACGAGGTGGACGACGACGACTGGTTCGAGCCGCCCACCACGGAACAGGACGACACCATCGAGCATTCGCTGTTTGGCGAAATCCTCGACTGGATGCTGGCCCCCTTGCTGCTGCTGTGGCCGATGAGCATCGCCATCACCTACCTGGTGGCCAAGGGCATCGCCAATCAACCGTTCGATCATGCGCTGGAAGACAGCGTGACGGTGCTGACGCAGCAGGTCAAGCAAGCCGACGGCGCGCAGCTGCGCCGCCTGCCGGACAAGAACCGCAGCGGCCGCGACTTCCTGCGCGGCGACGATGTCGACACCCTGTATTACCTGGTGGTGGGCGGGCGCGGCGAATACCTCGACGGCGACCGCGACTTGCCGCCGCCGCAAGACCCCGACAAATACCGCAGCGGCATGGTGCTGTTTCGCAACGACACCATCCACGGCACGCCCGTGCGCGTGGCGTTTACCTATCTCGACATGCCATCCGGCAGCGACGACGAACCGCGCCGCACGCTGGTGCAAGTGGCCGAGACGCTGGAAAAGCGCGCCCAGCTGGCCAACGAAATCATCAAGGGCGTGATCTTGCCGCAGTTCATCATCCTGCCCGTGATCCTGGCCCTGGTCTGGTTTGCCCTGGCACGCGGCCTGTCGCCGCTGGCGCAATTGCAGGAGCGCATACGCGCGCGGCCGCCCGACGATTTATCGCCCATCGAATCGGGCCAGGTGCCCGAGGAAATCACGCCGCTGGTCGGTTCGCTCAACGAGATGCTGGCGCGGCTGTCGCTGTCGATCGACATGCAGAAACGCTTCATCGCCGATGCCGCGCACCAGATGAAAACGCCGCTGGCCGGCATGCGCATGCAATCGGAGCTGGCCCTGCGCCAGACCGACCACGACGAGATTCACCGCTCGCTGCTGCAGCTGGCGAAAAGTTCGGAAGCGGCCACGCGCCTGGTGAACCAGCTGCTGGCCCTGGCGCGCGCGGAAAACCAGCCGCAGGCGGGCACGGCGTTCGAGCCGATCGAGCTGAGCGAACTGGCGCGCGGCGTGGTGCAGGACTGGGTGCAAGCGTCGTTTGCCCAGCATATCGACCTGGGCTTCGAGCAGCCCGCGTACTCGATCATGATTTCAGGCAATGCCATGATGCTGCGTGAACTGCTGAGCAATCTGATCGACAATGCCCTGCGCTACACGCCGCCGGGCGGCAGCGTCACGGTGCGCGTGCGCAGCACCCTGGAACTGGCCATCCTGGAAGTGGAGGATACGGGCCCCGGCATACCGCAGGCCGAGCGGGCGCACGTGTTTGAACGCTTTTACCGCATTCTTGGCAGCAATGTCGACGGCAGCGGCCTGGGCCTGGCCATCGTGCGCGAGATTGCCCAGCAGCATGGCGCCGAAGTCGATATTTTTAACAATCCGCGCGCGCAGTCGCCGAAGCTGCCGGGCACCCTGCTGCGCCTGAGCATTGCGCTGCTGTTGCCTGACGCACCAGAAGAGAATGACATCACGTATGGATAAGCCCAGCCTTCCTGCAGCGCCGTTGCGGCCGACGCGCACGCCCAGCCCCGGGCTGCAGGCGCGCCTCGACGTGCACTGGCACAAGACGCGGCGCCTGACGGCCATCCTGTTGCTGGTCTGGCTGCTGACGGGCTTCCTGACCGTGTTTTATGCGCGTGAACTGCTGCACCTGAACCTGTTCGGCTGGCCGCTGCCCTTCTATATGGCGGCCCAGGGCGCTTCGCTGGTGTACCTGGCCATCATCGCCTTCTATGCCTGGCGCATGCGGCGCCTGGACCGCGATTTTCATGCCGGGGAGCAAACATGAGCGGCCAGCGCAGCTTCTTTGCCCGGCTGAGCCGCTACTACCTGCTGTTTACAGCCGGTTTCGCCGCCTTCCTGCTGGCCCTGTCGGTGCTGGAACAGGAAGGCATGCCACGCGCGTGGATCGGCTACCTGTTCATGCTCGTCACCATCACCCTGTACGCCACCATCGGCGTCATCAGCCGCACCTCGAACGTCACCGAATACTATGTGGCGGGGCGCAGGGTGCCGGCCATGTTCAACGGCATGGCCACGGCCGCCGACTGGATTTCGGCGGCCAGCTTCATCAGCCTGGCCGGCGGCCTGTACCTGAACGGCTTCGACGGTCTGGCCTTCATCATGGGCTGGACGGGCGGCTATTGCCTGGTGGCGCTATTGATCGCGCCCTATCTGCGCAAGTTCAGCCAGTACACGATTCCCGACTTCCTCGCCGCCCGCTACGGCAGCGGCACCGACAAACGGGGCGCCAGCGTGCGCGTGGTGGCCGTGGCCGCCACCATCATCGTCTCGTTTACGTATGTGGTAGCGCAGATCTATGCCGTCGGCCTGATCGCCTCGCGCTTCACGGGCGTGGATTTTTCCGTCGGCATCTTCCTGGGCCTGGCAAGCATTCTCGTGTGCTCCTTTCTGGGTGGCATGCGCGCCATCACCTGGACGCAGGTGGCGCAGTACATCATCATTCTCGTCGCCTTTCTGATTCCCGCCATGTGGCTGTCGGTCAAGCATGCGGACAATCCCGTGCCGCAGATCGCCTACGGCAAGGTGCTGACGCAACTGAGCGCGCGCGAACACGTGCTGGAAACGGACCCGAAAGAAAACGCCGTGCGCGCCATCTTCCGCCAGCGCGCGCAAAGCTACCAGGAGCGCATCGCCGACTTGCCCGCTTCCTGGGAGCAAGGCCGGCTGGCGGCCCAGCGCCAGCTCGACAGTTTACGCCAGCGCAATACCTCACTGTTCGATATCCGCAACGCCGAGCGCTACCTGATCGCCTATCCGAAAAGCCCGGACGAGGCACGCGTGCTGTGGCAGGCGGCGCAGGCGCAAAACCAGAAACGCGCCGAACCCATCATTCCGCACGCGCAGCCGTTTCCCGCCGCGGACCGCGAGCAGTCCGACATCAAGCGCAACAATTTCCTGGCCCTCGTGTTCTGCATGATGCTGGGCACGGCCGCGCTGCCGCATATCCTCATGCGATCGTATACCACGCCGTCCGTGCACGACACGCGCGTCTCCGTCTTCTGGACCCTGTTTTTCATCTTGTTGATCTATCTCACGATTCCTGCGTTGGCCGTGCTGGTCAAGTACGATATTTACTCGGCACTGGTAGGCACGCAATACACGAACCTGCCCACCTGGGTGTCGTACTGGGCCAATGTGGACAAGCTCAGTCCCCTGATCAGCATCGTCGACGTCAACCGCGACGGCATCGTGCAATTGGCGGAAATTTTCATCGACGCCGACGTGCTGGTGCTGGCCACGCCCGAGATCGCCGGCCTGCCCTACGTGATTTCCGGCCTGGTGGCGGCCGGCGGCCTGGCCGCCGCCCTGTCGACGGCGGACGGCTTGCTGCTGGCCATTTCCAATGCCCTGTCGCACGACATCTATTACAAGGTGGTCGATCCCAGTGCCTCGACGCAAAAGCGCGTGACGATTTCAAAATTGCTGCTGCTGGCCGTGGCCTTCATCGCCGCCTATGCGGCCTCGCAAAAGCCGGCCGACATTTTGTCGCTGGTGGGCGTGGCCTTTTCCCTGGCCGCCTCGACCCTGTTCCCGCCGCTGGTGCTGGGCGTGTTCTGGCAGCGCGCCAACTACCAGGGCGCGCTGGCCGGCATGCTGACGGGCTTTGGCGTGTGCCTGTACTACATGCTGCACACGAGTACCATGCTGGGCGGCAATGCCAGCGGTCAATGGTTTCATATTGCACCCATCTCGGCCGGCATCTTCGGCGTGCCGGCCGGCCTGGCCGCCGCCGTGCTGGTCAGCTGGCTGACGCCGGCGCCGGGACGCCGCAGCACGGGGTTGGTCGAGCATATCCGGGCGCCGGAGTAACAACGCAGCAAGGACTGGGCAACGTGGAGAAATTCCTCGACAGAACGATCGGAAAAGACAGCGTCCCGGCAAAAAAGGAGTAGGCTGGAGGGCCGCGCCATTTACGAGGAAATCCCATGCCGTCTGGAAAAATTCTTGTTGCCCAGGGAGGCGGCCCCACCGCCGTCATCAACCAGTCGCTGGTGGGCGTGGTGCTCGAATCGCGGCGCTTTCAGCATGTCACGCGCGTGTATGGCGCGCTGCACGGCGTGCGCGGCATTATCAATGAAGAATTCGTCGATCTGACGCAGGAAACCAGCCATAACCTGGAGCTGGTGGCCGCCACGCCCTCGTCGGCCCTCGGCTCCACGCGCGACAAACCCGATATTGCCTACTGCCAGCAAATCTTCGAAGTGCTGCGCGCGCACGAGATCGAGCATTTCTTTTACATCGGCGGCAATGATTCGTCCGACACCGTGCGCATCGTCAGCGAGGAAGCGCACAAGGCAGGCTATCCGCTGCGCTGCATTCACATCCCGAAAACCATCGACAACGACCTGGTGGGCAGCGACCACACGCCCGGCTTTCCCTCGGCCGCGCGCTTCGTCGCGCAAGCGTTCGCCGGCGCCAACCTCGACAACGCGGCCTTGCCCGGCGTGTACGTGGGCGTCGTGATGGGCCGCCACGCGGGCTTTTTGACGGCCGCCTCGGCGCTGGGCAAGAAGTTCCCCGACGATGGCCCGCACCTGATCTACCTGCCCGAACGCGTCTTCGTGCTGGAGAAATTCCTTGCCGACGTGAAGGCCACGTATGAAAAATATGGCCGCTGCGTGATCGCCGTGTCGGAAGGCATCCACGATGCCTCGGGCGAACCGATCGCCAGCCTGCTGGCCAGGCAGGTCGGCAACGAGGTCGAGCGCGATGCGCACGGCAACGTGCAATTGTCGGGCACGGGCGCGCTGGCCGACCTGCTGTGCGACGCAATAAAGGCCAGGCTCGGCATCAAGCGCGTGCGCGGCGATACCTTCGGCTATCTGCAGCGCTCCTTCATCGGCTGCGTCTCTGACGTCGATCAACGCGAAGCGCGCGAAGTGGGCGAAAAGGCGGTGCAGTTCGCCATGTGGGGCGACCGTGACGGGTCGGTGGCCATCAAGCGCACGGGCTTTTATTCCGTCGACTACGAGCTGCTGCCCCTGACAGACGTGGCAGGCAAGACGCGCACCATGGAAGACGAATTCATCAGCGCCAGCGGCACCGACGTGACCGATGCCTTCCGGTTGTATCTGCGCCCGCTGCTGGGTTCGGGCATGCCCGATGCGTTCCGCCTGCGGGCGGCCAAGGTGGCGAAAGTACTCAAGCCTTAAATTTTTCTGAGCTTGCGTACCTAAAGGGCAAAAAAAAGCGGCGATGCATTCGCATTCGCCGCTTTCGAAAACTATTGTTATTTCTTAGATCACGATGGTCTGGTGCTCATCACCCACTTGCGCACGGATGGTGCCGATGCGCGAGACAGTTTCGCCAGCCGCTTGCAATTGCGCGATGGCGGCGTCCGCGTTTTCCTGCGAGACGATGACGGTCATGCCGATGCCGCAGTTGAAGACGCGGTGCATTTCGGCGTCAGCCACGCCGCCGTGCTGTTGCAGCCACGTGAACAGCGGCGGCATGGTCCATGCCTTCGAGTCCAGCTCGGCCACCAGGCCTGGCTGCAGCACGCGCGGGATGTTTTCCACCAGGCCGCCGCCGGTGATGTGCACCATGCCTTTGACTTCCATGGCATCCATCAGCGCCAGCAGCGGCTTGACGTAGATGCGCGTCGGCTGCATCAGCACGTCGGCCAGCTTGCGGCCGTGGAAGTCGCCTTCCAGGTCCGGTTTCGCCACTTCGATGATCTTGCGCACCAGCGAGTAACCGTTCGAGTGCACGCCCGACGAGGCCAGGCCCAGCACCACATCGCCCGGAGCGATCTTGGTGCCGTCGATGATTTTCGATTTTTCCACGGCGCCGACGGCAAAACCTGCCAGATCGTATTCGCCGGCCGGGTACATGCTCGGCATTTCCGCCGTTTCGCCGCCGATCAGCGCGCAACCCGCTTGTTCGCAACCCTGGGCGATGCCTTTGATGACGTCGGTGGCAATGGCCACGTCCAGCTTGCCGCAAGCAAAATAGTCGAGGAAGAACAGCGGCTCGGCGCCTTGCACCAGGATGTCGTTGACGCTCATGGCGACCAGGTCGATGCCGACCGTGTCATGACGGTTCAGTTCGAAGGCCAGGCGCAATTTGGTGCCGACGCCGTCGGTGCCGGAGACCAGCACCGGTTCCTTGTATTTCTTGCTGATTTCAAACATGGCGCCAAAACCGCCCAGGCCGCCCATCACGCCTTCGCGCAGGGTGCGCTTGGCAAACGGCTTGATTGCTTCGACTAAAGCGTCGCCTGCGTCGATATCGACGCCAGCGTCACGGTAGGAAAGGGAAACATTAGAAGTCTGGTTCATGGTGTGGTGGCAGCGGAGGCGGTAAAATAGAAGGCGGATACCCGCCGGCACGCGCGCGCAAGCATGTTTTTCAACATCGTGCGGCAGGACGCCAGCGGGTGAATTCGGTCGATCAAGTCGCTATTTTATCAAACTGCCCCGCCATTTCGTAATTAACTGCCTTTTTTTAACGCAACAGCACAAACTACATGCCATTCGCCATCACCGCCGAGCAGAAGCAAACAGCATTTTGGATCGCGGTCTGGCTGGCATTCTTGCTGCTGCTCGTCAGCCTCGGCCCCATCCTGACGCCCTTCCTGGCCGCCGCCATCCTCGCCTACGTGCTCAATCCCGGCGTGGACCGCTTGCAGCGCCTGCATTACAAGCGCTTTTACGTGCCTCGTCCGCTGGCCGTGCTCGTCGTCGTGGTGTTGTTTTTCCTCGCCATTACGGCACTCGTGCTGATCGTCGTGCCCGTGCTGCAAAAGGAAATTCCGCTGCTGCAGGCGCAGATCCCGCAATTTCTCAGCAAGGCCAACGAGTTCCTGGCGCCGAAACTGCGCGACCTCGGCATCCGCGTGCGCCTCGACGGCACGGGCATCAAACGCATGCTGAGCCAGCAGATGGCCACCAGTGGCGATGAAATCTGGAGCACGGTGCTCGCCTCGGCCCGCATCGGCGGCACGGCCGTGCTGGGCTGGCTGGCCACCGTCGTGCTGATTCCCGTCGTACTGTTCTATCTGTTGCTGGACTGGCATCCGATGCTGGCGCGCATCGCCGGCGCCGTGCCGCGCCGCTGGGTCGGGCGCACGGTGGGCATGGCGCAAGAAGTCGACACCTTGCTGGCGCAATACCTGCGCGGCCAGTTGCTCGTCATGCTGGTGCTGGCCACGTACTACTCGGTGGCGCTGGCCATCGCCGGTTTTGAAGTGGCATTGCCTGTGGGCATCATCACGGGCTTGCTGGTGTTCATCCCCTACCTGGGCTTCGGCCTGGGCCTGATGCTGGCGCTGATCGCCGCCCTGCTGCAGTTTGCCGACTGGAGCGGCGTGATCGCCGTGGCCGTCATCTATGGCTGCGGCCAGGTCATCGAAGGCTTTTTCCTCACGCCGCGCCTGGTGGGCGAGCGCATCGGTTTAAATCCGCTGGCCGTGATCTTCGCCTTATTGGCATTCGGACAATTGTTCGGTTTCGTCGGTGTTTTGCTCGCTTTACCCGCTTCTGCCGTGCTGATGGTCGCTTTTAAGCATCTAAGACGCCACTACCTCTCCAGCAGCTTCTATAATGCATGACAAGGTGACTGACATAAGCTACTGCGCGTCGCGCTTTGCGGCCTGCGATGCTCACCGTGCTCCAGCACGGTTGCGCTTCTCGGCCACAAATCGCTGCCGCTCGCTACGCTTCTGTCAGGCACCCGATACGGCTACAATATGAAACTAACAACAGCGACGACAACGCTCAAGCAGTAATGAAAAACAGGACAAGGCGTACGCCATGAAACAACTGGTGCTCGATTTAGGCACAGACCAGGCGCACAGCCTCGATACCTTCGAGGTGGGACAGAATGCCGAAGTGGCGCAGCTGATGCGCCAGTTCGCCGCGCGCACGTCGCGCGAACATTTTGCCTACCTGTGGGGTGAACTGGCCGCCGGCAAGAGCCATCTGCTCAAGGCCCTGGCCAGCACCGAGCGCGCGCGCTACATTTCGCCGTTCTCGATCGAGTCCGAATTCGTGTATTCGCCCGACGTCGACCTGTACCTGCTCGACGACTGCGAAAAACTGTCGCCGCTGGCGCAGATCGACGCCTTTGCCCTGTTCAATGAAATCCGCGCCAACAAGGCCTATATGGTGTGCAGCGGCGCCGTGCCGCCCGCCGTGCTGCCCGTGCGCGAAGACTTGCGCACGCGCATGGGCTGGGGCCTGATCTATCAAATCCACGGCTTGACGGACGATGAAAAAATCGCCGCCCTGACCCAGGCGGCCACCACCCGCGGCTTGACCTTGTCGCCCGGCGTGTTACCCTATCTGCTGTCCCATTTCCGGCGCGACATGCGTTCGCTGTCGACGATGCTGGACTCTCTCGACCTCTACTCCCTGGAAACCCAACGCCCGATCACCTTGCCATTGTTGCGCGAGTTGCTGCAGGCGGAAGCGAAAGAATGATGAATCTGGCCCTGTTTGACCTCGACCACACCCTGCTGCCCATCGACTCGGATCACGAGTGGGGCGAATTCCTGGTACGCATCGGTGCCGTGGACGCCGCCGAATTCACCCGCCGCAACGACGAATTTTTCGCGCAATACCAGGCCGGCACGCTCGATCCGGTGGAATACCTGGAATTTTCGCTCGGCACGCTGGCGCAATTCCCGCGCGAACGCCTCGAAGCGCTGCACCGGCAATTCATGGCCGAAGTGGTCGTGCCGGCCATCCGTCCCGAAGTCGTCGCCCTGCTCAAGCAGCACCAGGACGCGGGCGATTTGCTGGCCATCGTCACGGCCACCAACCATTTCATCACCAAACCCATCGCCGATGCGCTGGGCGTCGAGCACCTGCTGGCCGCCATGCCCGAGTATGACGACGCAGGCAACGTCACGGGCAAGCTGGTCGGCACGCCGACCCTGGGCGCGGGCAAGCTGACCCACACCCACGCCTGGCTGGAAAAGATGGGCAAGGAACTGGGGCAGTTCGAGCGCAGCTATTTTTACAGCGATTCACACAACGACATTCCCCTGCTGTCGGTCGTGACCCACCCGGTCGCGACCAACCCCAATACCGCTTTGAGCGCACACGCATCCCTCCACGGCTGGCCATCACTCCACTTATTCAATGATTAAAAAATTCATCCGCAAGATCCTCGGCGTTAAAAAAGAGGCAGCGCGCGACACCACGGCACCCGTCGTGCTCGGTCCCGCGCAACACGGAATCGACCCGAAACTGGTGTCGTCGAATGCCATCCGCGTCACCAGCAGCCTGCAGGAAGCGGGCTTCGAAGCCTTTGTCGTCGGCGGCGCCGTGCGCGACCTGCTGCTGGGCGTCAAACCGAAAGACTTCGACATCGCCACCAACGCCACGCCGGAGCAGGTCAAGCGATTGTTCCGCCGCGCCTTCATCATCGGCAAACGCTTCCAGATCGTGCACGTGATGTTCGGCCAGGATTTGCTGGAAGTGACGACCTTCCGCGGCGCCGGCGCCGACTCCGCGCCCAAGGATGAACATGGCCGCGTCCTGCGCGACAACACCTTCGGCTTGCAGCACGAAGACGCGCTGCGCCGCGACTTCACCATCAACGCCATGTACTACAACCCGGCCACGCAGGAAGTGCTCGATTATCACGGCGGAGTGGAAGACATCCGCGCCCAGACCCTGCGCATGATCGGTAAACCGGAAGAACGCTACCGCGAAGACCCCGTGCGCATGCTGCGCGTGGTGCGCTTCGCCGCCAAGCTGAAATTCACCATCGAGCCGCATACGGCCGCGCCGATCCCCATCATGGCGCCGCTGATCAACAACGTGCCCGCCCCGCGCGTGTTCGACGAGATGCTGAAACTGCTGATGAGCGGCCACGCACTGGCCTGCCTGCAGCAGCTGCGCAAGGAAGGCTTGCATCACGGCTTGCTGCCGCTGCTCGACGTGGTGCTGGAGCAGCCGCTGGGCGCGAAATTCGTCACCCTGGCGCTGGACGCCACGGACCAGCGCATCGCCGCCGGCAAGACCGTCTCGCCGGGCTTTTTGTTTGCCTCGCTGCTGTGGCATCAGGTGCTGGAAAAATGGACGGCCTACCGCGCCGCCGGCGAGTCGACGATTCCCGCGCTGCACCTGGCGGCCGACGACGTGCTCGATTCGCAGACGGAAAAACTGGCCTTGCAGCGCAAGATCGGCTCCGACATGCGCGACATCTGGTCGATGCAGCCGCGCTTCGAGCGCCGGGTCGGCAAGGCGCCGCATAAACTGCTGGAACACCTGCGCTTCCGCGCCGGCTACGACTTCCTGCTGCTGCGCTGCGCCTCGGGCGAGATCGACATGGAGATCGGCGAATGGTGGACGGCCTTTTATGAAGGCGACGAGGAAACGCGCGAAGCGCTGCTCGTCAGCGCGAATGCCGCGCCGGGCGCCGTCAAGAAGAAGCGTCCGCCACGCCGCAGCACGCGCAGCAAGACGGGTACGGGCGGCTCGACCACCGGCAGCACCAGCGGCGAATAATGGCAGTCATTGCTTACATCGGTATCGGGGCGAACTTGGGCGACGCACGCGCCAACGTGCACGATGCGATCGCGCGCCTGGCGCGCCTGCCCGGCGCCAGCTTGCTGGATGCCTCGGCCAGCTACCGCACGGCGCCCATCGATTCGAGCGGTGACGACTACGTCAACGCCGTGGCGCGCATCAGCACCACCCTGCCGGCCGAAGAACTGCTGCAGGCCCTGCACGCCATCGAGGCGGCGCACGGGCGCGAACGGCCCTACCGCAACGCCCCGCGCACGCTGGACCTGGACTTGCTGCTGTACGGCGACGAGCAGATCGCCAGTGCCACCCTGACGGTGCCGCATCCGCGCATCACCGAGCGCGCCTTCGTGCTCGTGCCGCTCTTGGCCCTGGCGCCCGCCATCGCCGTGCCCGGCCTCGGGCCGGCGCAGGACTACCTGGCCAGCGTCGCCGACCAGGCCATCAGCGAGCTCTGAGCCACGGCGCCGGACATACACTACAATGCCGTCCCTGCAGCACGCCGCATAAAGTACTACACTAGCGGCGTCGCAATCGCATCACCCCCTTTCACTCTAGAGAATACCTATGTCCGCTTATTTGCAAGGAACAGATCTGGCCGCAAAAGACAAGGCTGCCACACCGGCGCCGGCGCCATCCAAGCCTGTCGCCAACAAGGCCGTGACCATCCATACCCTGGCCACGCTGCGCGCCGCCGGCGAAAAGATCACCATGCTGACCTGCTATGACGCCAGCTTCGCGTCGCTGATGGACCGCTGCGGCGTGGAAATCCTGCTGATCGGCGATTCGCTCGGCATGGTCTGCAATGGCCTCAACTCCACCCTGCCCGTCACCGTGGCCGAACTGGCTTACCACACGGCGTCCGTGGCGCGTGGCAGCAAGTCGGCCATGATCCTGTCCGACCTGCCGTTCGGCGCGTATGGCACGCCCGAGACAGCCTACGCGAATGCCGTGATCCTGATGCAGGCTGGCGCGCACATGATCAAGATCGAAGGCGGTGCCTGGCTGGCCGAGACCGTCCGCTTCCTCACCGAGCGCGGTATCCCCATCTGCGCCCACATCGGCCTGACGCCGCAATTCGTGCACCAGCTGGGCGGCTACAAGGTGCAGGGCAAGAGCACGGAAAGCGCTGCGGAATTGAAGAACGACGCGCTGGTGCTGCAAAACGCGGGCGCCGCCATCGTGCTGATGGAAGCGATGCCGTCGCAGCTGGGCAAGGAAGTGACGGACATGCTGACGATACCGACGATCGGCATCGGCGCCGGTCCCGACTGCTCGGGCCAGGTGCTCGTCATGCACGACATGCTGGGCGTGTTCCCAGGCCGCAAAGCGCGCTTCGTGCGCAACTTCATGGAAGGCGCGACCAGCATCGACGATGCCGTCACCGGCTACGTCAAAGCCGTCAAGGAAGGCAGCTTCCCGGCGCTGGAACACTGCTTCTGATGTAGTTTGTTTTATGTCGGCTTACGCGCTGCGCGCTAAGCCGACCTACGGCGGCAAAATCTGGGGTCAGACCCGGCGGGTCTGACCCCGGCTTCACGCCAACAATTCCCCCTACCCCACCTGTATCCAAGTCGTCTTCAATTCCGTGTACTTGTCCAGCGCATGCAATGACTTGTCGCGCCCGTTGCCTGACTGCTTGTAGCCGCCAAACGGCACGGTGATGTCGTCGCCATCGTATTGATTGACGTGCACGGTGCCGGCGCGCAGCGCGCGCGAGGTCTGGATGGCTTTGGTGATGTCGGACGTCCACACGGCCGCCTGCAAGCCGTACGGCGTGGCGTTGGCCTGTTGGATGGCTTCGGCGAGATCCGTAAAACCCAGCACCGACAGGACAGGCCCGAAAATCTCTTCGCGCGCGATCGTCATGGCAGCGTCCACGCCAAAGATGGTCGGCTGCACGTAATAGCCGCCCGTATCAAGGCGCACGGCCTCGCCGCCGCCCAGCAATTGCGCGCCTTCGTTCTTGCCGGCCGCGATGTAGCCCATCACGGTCTGCATCTGGGCGGCATCGACGATGGCGCCCATGACGGTGGCTTCGTCGAGCGGGTCGCCGGGCTGGAAGCGGGGCAGCATGGCCAGCGCCTTGGCGATAAATGCATCCTTGATCGATTCCTCCACGAACAGGCGCGAGGGCGCGTTGCAGCTTTCGCCCTGGTTGAAGAAGATGGAACCGATGGCGGCCGCCACGGCCTTGTCCAGATCCGGGCAATCGGCGCAGACGATGTTGGCGGACTTGCCGCCCAGCTCCGTCCACGCCCGTTTCAGGTTCGACTGTCCCGCCATCTGCACGATCAATTTTCCCGTGCGCGTGGAACCCGTAAAGCCGATGCAATCAACATCCATGTGCAGCGCCAGCGCGGCGCCGGCCTCCTTGCCGTAGCCGGGCAGCACGTTGAAGACGCCCGCCGGCACGCCCGCTTCGAGCGCGATGTCGGCCAGGCGCAAGGCCGTCAGCGGCGATTTTTCAGACGGTTTCAAGATCACGCTGTTGCCGGCCACGAGGGCGGGCGCGATCTTCCAGGCGGCCATGATCATCGGGTAATTCCACGGCACGATGGCGGCGACGACGCCGACCGGTTCGCGCGTGATCAGGGCCAGGCTGTTGGCGGGGGTCGGCGCGATTTCATCGTAGACCTTGTCGATCGCCTCGCCATACCAGCGCAGGCAATTGGCCGTGGCGCCCACGTCCACGCTCTGGCTGTATTTGATCGGTTTGCCCATGTCCAGGGTTTCCAGCAGGGCCAGTTCGGGACCGTATTGCTGCACCAGGTCGGCGAACTTGATCAATATCCGCTTGCGCTGCGCCGGCGACTTGCCTGCCCAGCGGCGGTCGTCGAAGGCGGCGCGGGCGGCCTGCACGGCCGCATCCACGTCGGCAGTGTCGCAGCGTGCCACCTGCCCCAGCAAGCGCCCGTCGATGGGCGACAGGTTATCGAAAGTCTGGCCAGATACGGCCACTGTCCGCTCGCCATTGATAACTGCGCGTCCATCGATCGCGAGCGCGGCGGCCCGTGCATGCCAGCTGGTGTTTTCCGTCATGGTCGTCTCCTGCAAGGTGAAAACGCCAGCTTACTCTAGTCTTCCAAATAGGCCGCAGACAGTTGCTTGCGACGTCTGCGGTCGGCGCGCGCCAGCATCACGGCATACGCGATCACGGCGATGGTCACCACCAGGATCGTCAGCGCCGCGATGGCATTCACGCGCGGATCGAGCCCCAGGCGCGCACGCGAGAAGATCACCAGCGGCATGGTCGTCGAACCGGGGCCGGACAGGAAAGCCGACAGCACCACGTCGTCCAGCGACAGGGTAAACGTCAGCAGCCAGGCGGACGCCAGCGCCTGCGTGATGTTCGGCAGAGTCACGAGGAAGAACACCTGGTGCGCGCGGCAGCCCAGGTCCATGGCCGCCTCGGCCAGCGATTTGCTCATCTCCTGCAGGCGCGACTGCACCACCACGGCCGCATACGCCATGCCCAGCAGGGTGTGGCCGAGCCAGATGGTCAGCACGCCCCGCTCGGGAAAACCGAAGACCTTTTGCATGGACACCAGCATCAGCAGCAAGGACAGGCCGATGATCACTTCCGGCATGACCAGCGGCGCGCTGACCATGGACGAGAACAAGGTACGGCCGCGGAAGCGCTGGTAATTGGTCAGCGCGAAGGCGGCAAACGTGCCGAGGATGACGGACGAGGTGGCCGACATGAAGGCGATTTTCAGCGACAAACCGAAGCCGGAAATGATCTCCGTATCGCTCATCAACTCGCTGTACCAGCGCAGCGAAAAGCCGCTCCACACCATGTCCTGGCGCGAGCTGTTGAACGAAAAGACGATCAGCACGATGATGGGCAGGTACAGGAACAGATAGCCGAGCGAAAGCCAGCCGCGGCCGAACCAGCGCTGCAGGAAAGTACGTCCGTTCATGTGCGCTCCTCCGCGTCTTGGTCCGTCTTGTATTTGTTAAAAATGGCCATCGGCACGAGGATCAGCAAGACCACCAGCACCGTCACCGACGACGCCATGGCCCAGTCGTTATTGGTGAAGTATTCATCCCACAGCACGCGGCCGATCATCAGGGTTTCCGGGCCACCCAGCAGCTCGGGAATCACGTATTCGCCCACGGACGGAATGAACACCAGCATGGCGCCGGCGATGATGCCCGACTTCGACAGGGGCACGGTGATGCGCCAGAACGCCTGCAAGGGCGTGGCACCCAGGTCGGCCGCCGCTTCCAGGAAACGCATGTCCATTTTGACCAGGTTCGCGTACAGGGGCAAAATCATGAACGGCAGGTAGGCGTACACCATGCCGACCACCAGCGAGAACGAGGTGTTCATCATGTGCAGCGGTTCCTGCACCACGCCCAGCGCGATCAGCAAGTCGTTGAGCAAGCCGTGGTTGGCCAGGATGCCCTTCCACGCATACACGCGCAGCAGGAACGAGGTCCAGAACGGCAGCATCACCAGCATCATCAGCACGGGACGGATCGACGGTTTCGCGCGCGCCATGAAGTAGGCGAACGGGTAGCCGATGAAGAGGCAGATGGCCGTGGTGATGGCCGCGTATTTCAATGAACTGAGGTAGGTGAGCAGATACAGTTCATCGGCGGCGATGAACAGGTAGTTGGCGATTTTCACCTTCAGCACGACGATGCCGTCGACGTACGACAACAAGCCGCCGAACGGGCTGCCCGCCGTATCCATGTCGGACAGGCTGATACGCAGCACGATCAGGAACGGCACCAGAAAGGCGGCCGCCAGGAACAGCGACGGCACGGCGATGACGGCGGTGCGGCCGGTAAGCCAGCGCAGGGTGACGAGCTTGCGCAGCGATTGCAGGAGGGACGTCATGATGGCCTCAGCTGGTCAGCACGACGATGTCGGCGCCATCCCACCACACCCACACGCGCTGTTCGCGCTCCAGGCGCGCAGCGTCGTGGCGGGCCGCGTTGGTGCGCGACACTTTCACCAGCGTGCCGCTGTCGAGGCGTACGTGGTAGCTGGTTTCATTGCCAAAGTATGCCATGGCGACGATCACGCCCTGGGCGCAGTTGTAGCCGTGTTCGGCCGGCGACGCGCGCTCTTCCAGGGTCGGGGACGCGATCTGGATGCCGATTTTTTCGGGGCGCACGGCCACCGAGACATCCATGCCAAGGTTGCCCGTGATGCCATGCGAAACATAGTGCTCGCCATCGGGCGTGGCGATGACCACGTGATCGGCTTCGTCCTGCGTGATGTGGCCGTCGAACAGGTTGACGCTGCCGATGAAGTCGGCCACGAAACGGCAGTTCGGCGTCTCGTAGATTTCACCGGGCGCGCCCACCTGCAGGATGCGCCCTTCGCTCATGACGGCGATGCGCGTGGCCATGCTCATGGCTTCGTCCTGGTCGTGCGTGACCATCACGCAGGTGACGCCCACCTGCTCGATGATGTTCACCAGCTCCATCTGCGTGCGTTCGCGCAGTTTTTTATCGAGCGCGCCCAGCGGCTCGTCAAGCAGCAGCAATTGCGGCCGCTTGGCCAGGCTGCGCGCCAGCGCCACGCGCTGCTGCTGCCCGCCCGACAACTGGTGCGGCTTGCGCTTCGCGTACTGGCCCAGCTGCACCAGCGCCAGCATCTGCTCGACCCGCGCCGCCACTTCCGCTTTCGGCAAGCCGTCGCGGCGCAGGCCGAAGGCGATGTTGTCCCACACGGACAGATGCGGGAACAGCGCGTACGACTGGAACATCATGTTGATGGGACGCTGGTGCGGCGGCACATCAACGATGCTGTTGCCTGCCAGGGCGATCCTGCCCGACGTCGGCGTCTCGAAGCCCGCCAGCATGCGCAGCAGGGTCGACTTGCCGCAACCTGAACTGCCGAGCAAGGCGAAGATCTCGCCCTTGTTGATCGTCACGGAAATATTATTGACGGCGCGCACGCCATCGAATTCCTTGACCAGCTGATCAATCAGCAAGAAAGGCGCTGGGGCGTCGCTGGCCGACGCGGCAGGTGTTGCTATCGTCATGTGTGGGTGGCTTCTGGGTAAGAGGGTGTCAAATGAAAAACTGGCCGCTACAAAGAGCGGCCAGGATGGAAGTTTAGCGGAACTGCCGCTTATCGGGTCTAAAAATTGTACAGATGTCGATAAAAACCCAACAGCTGAGACTGGGGTCGTACCCTCAGGGTACGACCCCGGCCCTTGCGTTTGGGTTCGACGATAGCTAAACCCACCCCTTCGCCTGTACATCCGCATACGTCTTGTCCAGGCACAGCCGTATCAAGCCCACCATTTCATCGATCTGCGCGCGCGTCATCACCAGCGGCGGGGCGACGATCATGCGCTCGCCCACGGCACGCATGATGACGCCATTGTCGAACATGTGGCCGCGGCAGATCATGCCCACGCCCTGGCCTTCGTCAAACAGCTCGTTCTCGTGCACGGTGGCGCCCTTCCTGCGCACCAGGTTCAGGCCAGCGACCAGGCCGCAGCTGTCCGCATAGCCGACCAACGGATGTTCGCCCAGGCTGGCAAAGCACTGCTGCAGGTACGGCCCCGTATCCTCGGCCACCTTGGCCACCAGCTGTTCCTCCTCGATGATGCGGATGTTTTCCAGCGCCGCCGCGCAGGCGACGGGGTGGCCGGAATACGTGAAACCGTGCGTGAATTCACCGCCCTGCTCGATCAATACCTTGGCGACCCTGTCGCCCACCAGCACGCCACCCAGCGGCACGTAGCCAGAAGTGACGCCCTTGGCAAAGGTGATCAGGTCGGGCTTGATGCCGAACAGTTCGGAGCCGAACCAGCGGCCCAGGCGGCCGAAGCCGCAGATGACTTCATCGGCGATCAGCAAGATGCCGTACTTGTCGCAGATGCGCTGGATCTCGGGCCAGTAGGTACTTGGAGGAATGATGACGCCGCCCGCGCCCTGCACCGGTTCGCCGATGAAGGCGGCCACCTTGTCGGCGCCGATTTCCAGGATTTTGTCTTCCAGCCAGCCAGCCGCCTTCAGGCCGAAGGCCTCGGGAGTCAATCCGTGCCCCGACTCCAGGTAATTGGGCTGGCCGATGTGCGCGATGCCCGGTATCGGCATGCAGCCCTGCGCATGCATGCCGTCCATGCCGCCCAGCGACGCTCCCGCCACCGTGCTGCCGTGATAGGCGTTGTGGCGGCTGATGATGGTATGGCGCTCCTTGTAGCCGAGGATATCCCAGTAGCGGCGCACCATGCGCAGATTCGTGTCGTTGCCTTCCGAGCCGGAACTGGTGAAGAACACGTGCTGGAACTGCGGCGGTGATATCTGCGCCAGCTTGGCGGCCAGCTGCGCGGCCGGCACGTTCGTCGTGCCAAAGAAGCTGTTATAGAACGGCAGCGTCTCCATCTGCCGGTACACGGCTTGCGAAATCGACGTGCGGCCGTAGCCCACGTTGACGCACCACAGACCCGACATGCCGTCGACGATTTTCTTGCCCAGGCTATCCCACAGATAGACGCCGTCGCCGCGCACCATCACGCGCGCGCCCTTGCTTGCCAGGTCCTGGAAATCGGTGAACGGATGCAGGTAGTGGGCCGAGTCCATCTGCTGGATGGCGTTTGTATCGTACACCTGCGGCGCCGCGTTTTTCTGCGCCACGGAGGATACAAAAGCGGCGCTGGGCGCCAGCGGATTGTTCGATGTGCTCATTGATATCCTTTCTTAAACGTGGAGCAGAAGATGCTCGCGCTCCCACGGGCTGATCACGGTCATGAATTCCTGGTGTTCCAGGTCCTTGATGGCCGCATACACGTCGATGAAGCGCTCGCCCAGCACCGTGCGCAGCTTGTCTTCCGCGCGCAGCAGTTGCAGGGCTTCGGGCAAGCCTTGCGGCAGTTCGAACTTCATGTCGTAGGCGCTGCCCACCATCATCGGCGTCGCTTCCAGCTGCTCCGTCATGCCAAGGTAGCCGCAGGCCAGGGTGACGGCCAGCGCCAGGTAGGGATTCGCGTCGGCGCCGATGATGCGGTTTTCCACGCGCCGGTCCTGCACGCCCGATTCAGGCACGCGAAAACCCACGGTGCGGTTGTCCAGGCCCCATTGAATATTGATCGGCGCGGCCGTGTGGCGCACGATGCGGCGGTAGGAATTCACGTAGGGCGCGACGATGGCCATGGCCGACGGCATGTAGCGCTGCAGTCCCGCGATGTAATGCTTGAAGATGGGCGCGGCCGAACCGTCCTCGTTGCTGAAGATGTTCAGGCCCGTCTTCGCATCGACGACGCTCTGGTGCACGTGCATGGCGGAACCCGGTTCGCCCGCCATGGGCTTGGCCATGAAGGTGGCGTACATATCGTGTTTCAAGGCCGCTTCGCGCAGAGTGCGCTTGAAGAAAAACACCTTGTCGGCCAGGCCCAGCGGGTCACCGTGCAGGAAGTTGATTTCCATCTGCCCCGCGCCGATTTCGTGGATCAGGGTGTCGACGTCAAGGTTCATCAGTTCGCAGTAATCGTAGATATCCTCGAACAGGGGATCGAACTCGTTGACGGCGTCGATGCTGTAGACCTGGCGGCTCGTCTCGGCCCGGCCGCTGCGCCCGATGGGCGGCTTCAGTGGCAAGTCCGGGTCCGTGTTTTTCGCCGTCAGGTAGAACTCCAGTTCCGGCGCCACCACGGGTTTCCAGCCCTTGTCCGCATACAGTTTCAGCACGCGCCGCAGCACGGAGCGCGGGGCAAAATCGACCAGCGCGCCATCGGCAAAATAGCAGTCGTGGATGACTTGCGCGGTGGGATCCGTGGCCCACGGCACCATGGTGATGGTGGTGGGGTCGGCCTTCAATATCATGTCGCGGTCGGTGCTGGAAATGGCGCGGTCATAGCCGCCATCGTCGACGGGGTAATTGCCCGTCACGGTCATGCCCAGTACCGCTTCCGGGATGCGCATGCCGCGCTCCTGGGTGAATTTCCCGCGCGGCAGGATCTTCCCGCGCGCCACGCCCGTCAAGTCGGGGACCAGGCATTCGATTTCCGTGACGCGCTTTTCATTGAGCCACAAATCCATATCCGTATAAGTGAAATTTTCGCGTATTGCCATGTTTCCCTCTCGTTGGTCTTGCGCTTTTCCTGATCAAGCGCCGCATGGTGGTGCTGCGGCGCACCTGTCATCCTGTTTTTCTGTGCTGCTGTTCCTGGTAGTCGCGGCACGCCTGGCCAAAGGCACCGAACAGCCGCATCGACTGCGGATTGTCTTCCACCTGCCATTCCGGGTGCCATTGCACGGCCAAGGTAAAACCGGCGGCGCTGGCCACCGTGTACGCTTCCACCAGGCCGTCGTCGGCCAGGGCGTCCACCAGCAAGCCATCGGCCAGCCGGGCGATGCCCTGGCCATGCAGGGAATTGACCATCATCTCGCTCTCGCCGCCCAAGAGGCGCGACAGCAGGCCGTCGGGCATCAGCTTGATGCGGTGCGCTGGCGCGTACTGGCGCGCCAGGGGATCGAGCACGTTCTCGCGGTGGTCCTGCATGCCCGGCACGGCATGCACGGCCTGGTGCAGGCTGCCGCCCAGGGCCACGTTGACTTCCTGGAAGCCGCGGCAAATGGCCAGCAAGGGCAGCTGGCGCGCCAGCGCGGCGCGGATCAGGGGCAAGGTGGTGGCGTCGCGCGCAGGGTCTTGCGGCAGGTCGGGGTGGAGAATTGCTTCGCCATACAGGCGGGCGTCGACGTTCGAGGCGGAACCGGTCAGCATGACGCCATCGGCGACGTTCAGCGCCGCTTCCAGGTCCGCGTCCGCGCCCAGGGCCGGCAGCAGCAGCGGCATGCAGCCGGCGCCGCGCAGCACGGCGTGCAGGTATTTTTCCTGCGCCATGTGCCAGGCGTGGCTGCCGAGCTGGCGCTGGCAGGCGGGAACGAGAACGATGGGACTGCGCATAGAGTGCTACCTCGCTGGCATGACGATCCAATGACAGCGCCATGACAGCGCTGCCGCTCGCTTCACTGTACAGCAGAGCCAGCAGAGGCGGCCACACGGATGGGAATGGCCAGCGGCGGCACACATCGCCTACACTACGGCTTTGCAATATTGCTCTTGATAAAATCATCATATGCCCGTCCGGCGCCAAACACCAGCGCCGCAGGCAAAGTCCCTACCTTTCCCATGCATCCACACCGTTTTCCAGCCTTTTCAAGCCCCTTTTTCACCCTGCGAGGGCAGCCATGAAGCACATGCCATGGCGCGACTTCTTCGCCCTCGTCGTCAGCATCGGCGTGGTCGGCCTGGGTCTGGGCGCCACCATGCCGCTCACCGCCTTGACCCTGCACCAGCGCGGCGTGGGCACGGACATCATCGGCATGATCACGGCCGTCAGCGCGCTCGGCATCCTGGCCGCCTCGCCATTCGTCTCGCGCTGGGTGGGGCGCTTCGGCGCGCGCGCCACCATGCTGGGCGCAGTGTGGGTGGCGTCGCTGGCGACGATCGCCATGCAGTGTACCGATCATCTGCTGGCGTGGAGCGTGCTGCGCTTCCTGTTCGGCGGCGCCATGGGCGTGTTGTTTACCATCGGCGAAGCATGGGTGAACCGGCTGGCGCCCGATAATTCGCGCGGCCGCGTGGTGGCCATGTACACCACCAGTTTTACGTTTTTCCAGCTGATCGGCCCTGCCCTCGTGGCGCTGTTCAACGACAAGATCAGCTGGAGCTTCGCCGCCTGCGGCCTGCTGTTTTTACTGGCCGTGCCGGGATTGATGCTGATCTCGAACAGCGGCCCGGAAAAGGAACCGGAAGAGCATGGCGTGAAGTGGACCCTGATCCTGCCGCGCATGCCGATGATCGTGCTCGGCGCCGCCTTCTTCGCCCTGTTCGATACGCTGGCATTGAGCTTGCTGCCCCTGTACGCGATGGAGCACGGCATCGGCACGGACCTGGCCCTGCTGTCGGCCACCGTGGTGCTGGTGGGCGACACGGGCCTGCAATTCGCACTGGGATGGATGGCCGACCGCTACGGCCGCGCCAGGGTGCACGCGGGCTGCGGCGTGGCCGTCTGCCTGCTGCTGCCGCTGCTGCCGTTTGCCGTCGGCACGCCGTGGCTGTGGTGGACCTTGCTGCTGTTGCTGGGCGCGGCGGCGGGCGGCATCTACATGCTGGCGCTGGTGGCCTGCGGCGAACGGTTTACGGGCCTGTCGCTGACCAGCGCCAGCGCCATCGTCAACGCCACCTGGGGCGTCACCAGCGGCGGCGGTCCCCTGTTGACGGGTGTCCTGATGCAATCGGTAGGCGTGAACGCCCTGCCAGCCGTGATGTGGGTGTGCTGCGCCATTTTCGTCGGCAGCGCCGTGTGGGAACGCAGGAAGGGGATCGTCTAGCGTTTTTTACTTACTCTCCAGCCGCTGCCGCAGTTCCTCGGCCACCGGATAATCGGGATACGCCTGCCGGAACGCCGTCCACTCCTCCTGCGCCAGCGTGCCTTCACCTGCCTTGAGCAGGGCGTCGATCTTCACCAGCCACACGCCAGCGTCGAGCCTGGCCGGTGGTGGCAGCGGCGCGGGCATGGCCAGCGCCCGCTGTGCCGGCGCCTGGCGCTGCAGGCTGGACTCGGCCTGTAGCACCGTTTTCTGCTCCATCGCCTCCCGCATTGCCGGGGGCGGTGGCGGGGCCGGTGGCGCCGGCGCGGATACTGACACGGGTGCTGGCGCCGGCTCGGCTTGCGCCGGCGGCCTCGGTGCCGCCTTGGCCATGGCGCGCGGTGCTGGCGCAGCTGCGGTCGATTCGGCAGCCTGCGGCACTGGCGCCGCTGCCGGCATCACCTCCTGCGTAACCGGTTCCCCCACCACAGGAAATTGCGCCGGCTTCGAGCCGAACCAGTCCACGCCGATCAGGTTCACCGTCAGCAGCACGGCGGCGGCCAGCCCCAGCGGAACGCGCCAGCGCTGCAGGTAGTCGGGCGATTTTTTGGCAGGCAGGGTGCGCAGAACGCCATCGGCGCTGTCGTTCGCAGCAATGGGTTTTGCCAATGCTTTTTCCGCGTCCGCCAGAATAGCCGCATCGAGCGCGCTGGAAGGCGCGGGCTGCGGCAGACTGGCCAGCAGTGCCTTCAATTCCTCGTCATGCAATTCGTCGTTATCTTGATCGTGCGTATTCATGCCTGTCCTCCCGCGCTGTCCAAGCCCGCGCGCAATTTCTGCATGGCGTAGCGCAGCCGGCTCTTGACGGTTTCCGCTTCCGCCCCCGTCACCACGGCGATCTCCTGGATGCTCATGCCGCTGAACTGCTGCAGCACCAGCGCTTCCTTCTGCTCCACCGGCAGCGCGGCGATGGCCGCATGCAGCAGCGCATGCTGCTGTTTCTGTTCCAGCGATTGCGGCGGCGATGCGCCCTCGTCCGCCAGTTCGCCCACGTCGTCGTGTTCCTGAACATCGCGCTGGCGCAGCAGGTCGATCAGGCGGTTGCGCGCGATCTGGTACAGATAGGTGCGGAATGCCGCTTGCGGCTGGTAGCCCATGCGCGCCGCGTGCAGGCTGGCCCACGCATCCTGCACGATCTCGTCAACCCACGCGCGGCGCGGCGAACGCCATGCCACGAAGCGGTACAGGCCCTGGCTATGGCGCCGGTACAATTCGCGAAACGACGGCAGGTCGCCGGCGCTGTAGCGCAGCATCAGCTCTTCATCCGTGGCAGTGAGTAATGTGTCGGGCATGCGAAGCAGTGTAGCCGAACTGCGCGGCAGCGACAATTCCCATGCTCCTTCAGCGTACAGTGGACGTAATGGGCGCATAGCTGATGCGGCGCACTTCGCGGATCTGTCCATCCCTGAGCGCCCCTTCCACCACTTCATAGCCGAGCAGGGCGAAGACGCGGCCCAGCAGGAACAATGGCCGCGCATTGCCATACCAGTCCACGCACGATGCGCGGCAGCCATCGTCCGCCGCTGATAATTGGACCGGCCGCGCGGCCAGCGCACCGAGCTCCGTCAATGTCAAACCATTGTTACGCAAGTAGAGCACGGAGGCGGCGGACTTGTTGAGGCCAGGCCGTTCGTCCGCGCCCAGGATGGGCAGGCCGATCACGCCCTCGCTGGCCGTGTGCGGCTTGTAGAAAAAGCCGTGGCTGCGCGACTCGCCCTGCGCCGCATCGGCGCGGATGTAGCGCGTGGCAATCGCCGCCTGCGCCCCCAGGCCGATGGTGCTGAAGTGCAGATCCTTGCCCTGCGCACCGATCACCACGGCGTCATTGCCCAGCGCTTCGATGCGCTCGACGCCATGCGGCAGGGACAAAGCTTGCACGCTGCCCGCATCGGCCCAGCGCACGGCATACAGGGGCTGGCGCGGCCAGGCCTGATCCGCCTGACGGCGTCCTGCATTGCCGGGATGGCCGTACAACAGATACGCGCCCACATAGCGATTCTGCAAGCCGTAGCCGCCGCCACCTGGCAGCGCCTTGTAGCTGCTGGCGGGCGCGCTATCGCGGCCATCGGAAAACGAGGCCAATGGCACGCGCAGCAAGGCCATGTCGCCGCGCCCGCGCGCGCCGTCCCACATGGCGTCGCCCTGGCCTTCGGCGCGCAGCAGCACGTTCAGGTGGCCATCGCCACTTTCCAGGAACGAGAACTGGTCGACGGGTGCGCCCGCCACTTTCAATGCGCTGGGCGCACTGCCATCGAGGGGAATGCGGAACACGCCCGAGTCGCGGCCGCGGCGCGTGGTCCACACGAAAACGGATTCGCCCGACACATAAAACACGCGCCCCTGCGGCCCCATCACGGCCGTCGCTTCGCAGCGCATGTCGCGCTGCGCCAGGTCGCACACGGTGACCGTGTGCAGGGTCAGGCCGAAGCCCGTTTCCGGTTCTTCATCGGTGCGGTAGATGCGCGTGGCCGGAGCGATGCGCTTGAAGTCGGACGGCACGGCGTCGGGGCGCCAGCGGCGCAGCGCGGGAAAGCTGCCGAACGGATCGCCGCGGCGCAGGTTCAGCGACAGGGGCGAGTAGAACACCAGTTTGCTGCCGACCAGGCGGCTCGCGTAATTACGCGAGGAATAATAATCGTTGGAGCGCAAATGATAGGTGGAGCGGTAGGCCAGCTTGCCGTCGGCGTTGATGTCGAACAGGCCGATCTCCGTGCCGCCGCGGCTGTAGCTGTAGCCGATCACCACCACCGTGTCGCCGTCGATCAGCATCTCGTCATACCAGCTGCCCGACGGGTCGCTGCCCGGTGCGAATGCGTCGAGCGAGGACACGGGCTGCAAGGCATTGCCACCCACCTGCACGGTGAACAGCTTGCCGCGCCGGAGCATCACCAGGTGCTTGCCATGCAGCTTGACGATGCCGCCTTCGTCCACGCCCGCCGTCTGCACATTGGTGACGGATTCCGCCGCTTCTGCCGATGCTGCCGGCGCGGATTTCGCCATCATCGGCGCGGGCGGGGCAGGCGGCGCCGACATGGACTGCGCCGTGGCGCGCTGCAGTTTCTGCTGCTCCTTCTGCAGTGCCGCCTGGCGCGCCTGCAACTGCTGCAGGTAGCTGCTCAAGGCTTGCTCGCTGGCGAACGGCGCCAGGGTTTTCCTGGGCGCCGTGTCGGCGGCGTGGCTGCCTGCCGACAGCAGCAGGGACAGTATCAATGTGATCTTGAGGGCGCTGGACATCGCTTCTTCTCCGGTTGGCTGGGGTGTCCAACATGAAACGCGGCAGCGCAGAAAAAGGGGTTAAACGCGCGTAAAAATATTCACGCAGCGTTTTACCTTATTCAAAACCCCGTATGCGGTCGCCATTGAAATTCGGCAGGCGCCATTCAAAATGCAGGGCCAGGAAGCGGAACAGGAAGCCGGCGCCGATGGATGCCAGCTGCGCCACCGAGCTGTCGACCTTGAAGTGCAGCAGGCCCACGTACAGGGCGCCCGTGAACAGGGCCACGGTGGCATACACTTCGCGCTGCAGCACGAGGGGAATCTGGTTGCACAGGATATCGCGCAGCAGGCCGCCGAAGACGCCCGTGATCATCCCTGCCAGCACGACGATGGCCGGATGCATCTTGGCCGACATGGCGATGTCGCAGCCGATCACGCAAAACGCCACCAGGCCCAGGCCGTCGACCAGCAAAAAGATGGCGCGCAAATGGTGCAAATAGCGCGCAACAAAGGCCGTGACGATGGCCGCGCCAATGGTAAACAGCAGGTATTCGGGATGCGCGATCCAGCCCAGCGGATAGTGCCCCAGCAGCACGTCGCGCACGGTGCCGCCGCCGAGCGCCGTGACGGTGCCGATCATGCAGATGCCGAACAAGTCCATGCCGCGCCGCATGCCCATGATGGCGCCGGACATCGCTTCGGCGACGATCGCCACCAGATAAATCGTATATAACAGCATGGTCTTACTCTTCCGAAAATGATTTGAGAATTTGTTCGCGTTCGCGCGCTTCGCTCAGGGTGCGCGCTTCATTCGTGCCCGTGCCGGAGCCGGAGCCGCCATCGCCAGCGTCACCGCGCGCCATGCGCGTATCCGCGCCGACGCTGCCGCAGCCGACGCTGCTGTGGATAAAGGCAAAGTTATCCTTCAGGCAGTCGCCGGCCAGGTATTCGGCATACACGTAATCGCCGTCGAGCAGGGCCAGGCCAGGCGGCTCGGCCAATACCTGTTCGCGGCGGCCCTGCACGGCCACCTGCATGTAGTCGCGCCAGACGGGCAGCGCCAACGTCCCCCCGGTGGCGTTGCCCAGGCTCTTGGGCTGGTCGTAGCCAAGCCACACGACGGAGACGAGCCCCGAGGAATAGCCGGCGAACCAGGCGTCGTAGGCGTTGTTCGACGTGCCCGTCTTGCCGGCCGCGTCGCCGCGTCCCAGCGCCAGCGCGCCGCGGCCCGTGCCGCTCTTGACGACGTCGCGCAGCATGCTGTCCATGACGTAGGCATTGCGCGTGGAGATCACTTGCGTGCCCGGTGCCGGCGCGTCCTTGGCACGTGGCGCCGCATCGCTGAACAGCACTTCTCCGCTGCGGCTGCGCACTTGCTTGATCAGTTTTGGCGGCATCTGCATGCCGCCATTGGCGAACACCGCATACGATTGCGCCAGCTGCAGCGGCGTGGCGCCGCCCGCGCCCAGCGCCAGCGGCAGGGAGACGGGATTGCGCGCGCCCTCGAAACCGAAGCGCGTGGCGTAGTGCTGCACGTAGCCGGGACCGGCCGCCTGCATCAGGCTCACGGCCACGAGGTTTTTCGAGCGCACGAGGCCGCGCCGCACGCTGATGAAGCCTTCATAGTTATTGCCGTAATTGCGCGGACGCCATGGCCGCGCGCCCGTTTCCTGCGGCAGCAGCAAACGCTGCGTGTCATCGACGGCCGTGCCGGGAAAATAGCCCTTTTCCAGCGCCGCCGAATACACGAAGGGCTTGAAGCTGGAGCCGGGCTGGCGGTAGGCCTGCATGGCGTGGTTGTAGTGGTTGCGGTAGAAATCGAAGCCGCCCGCCATGGCGACGATTTCGCCGCTGTGCGCCTCGACGGAAATGAGCGCGCCTTCCATCTCGGGCAGCTGGCTCACCAGCCAGCCCTTCTTGGCCGCGTCGTGCACTACGCGAATGACGCTGCCCGCGACGATGGCGCGT
Source organism: Janthinobacterium sp. 64 (assembly GCF_002813325.1). Classification (NCBI taxonomy): domain Bacteria; kingdom Pseudomonadati; phylum Pseudomonadota; class Betaproteobacteria; order Burkholderiales; family Oxalobacteraceae; genus Janthinobacterium; species Janthinobacterium sp. 64. The sequence goes on from NZ_PHUG01000001.1 coordinate 3,151,053, forward strand.
TTGCCATCCCAGGCCAGCTTGCCGCCCAGGCGTGCTTCCGAGGCGGTGACCACGATCTCGTCTCCATTGCGCAGCTGCGCCGTCACCTGGCGCTTGGCCGAAGTCTCGACCTTGCGCACGAGCGCGGCGCGCAAATCTCCGCTGTCCGGATAGGCGGCCAGCTGGCGCGCCACGCTGTCTGCGGAGGGGGCCAGACGCGCTTCCGGGCCACGGTAGCCGCGCCGCGCCTGCGCGTTCAACAGCCCATCGCGCAGCGACTTATCGGCCGCGATTTGCGGCGCCATGCGGATGGTCGTCGTCACGTCCAGGCCCATGCTGTAGGCGCCTTCGGGATAGCTTTGCAAGATCAGCTGGCGCGCTTCCTCGACCGCATACGCAGCCGCGTGCACGGAGCTGTTGCGGTCCTTGTTCAGGGCCAGTTTTTCCGCCACCGCCGCATCGTATTCCACTGGCGTGATGTAGCCCAGTTCGCGCATGCGCTGCAGGATGTAATGCTGGCGCACGGTGGCGCGCTGGGGATTGGCGACGGGGTTGTAGGCCGACGGCGCTTTCGGCAAGCCGGCCAGCATGGCCGCTTCGGCGATGCTGACTTCCGCCAGCGGTTTGTCGAAATAGATGTTCGAGGCGGCGGAAAAGCCGTAGGAGCGCTCGCCCAGGTAAATCTGGTTCATATACAGTTCCAGCAGCTTGTCCTTGCCGTAGTGCTGTTCCAGCTTGTAGGCGAGCAGCATCTCCGTCAGCTTGCGCTGCACGGTCTTTTCGCGCGACAGGAAAAAGTCGCGCGCCACCTGCATGGTGATGGTGCTGGCGCCCTGCGCGTGGTGGCCCGTGACGACGTTGGCCAGGGTAGCGCGCGTCAAGCCATAGAAGTCGACGGCGCCGTGTTCATAAAAGCGCGCATCCTCGATGGCCAGCAAAGCCTGGCGCATGCGCAGCGGGATGTCTTTCAAGGGCAGGAACTCGCGGCGCTCTTCGCCGTATTCGGCCAGCAGTTCGCCTTCGCTGGAAAAAATACGCAGCGGCAGCGCGGGCTTGTACTGGGCCAGGTGTTCGACGGCCGGCAAATCCTGCCATGCCTGGCGCAGCCACCAGCCGCCCGCCAGGGCTGCAGACAAGCCCAGGCCCAGGGTCAATCCCAGGCCGAATTTCAGATTGCGCGCCAGCTTCGACTGGGGCTTGCGGGTGCTGCTGTCGTTCGCTTGTGCTTCCATGGTGGTATTCCTTGCTGCCAGGAGGCCGCGCGCTGGCGCATGGCACTCCATCAAAGAGGCATTGTGCACCGCAACACACCCATCCTTATCAAAAGTAAGTATTATTTAGTATTGATAAATTTTTCTTATGCAAGGCAATCACCATGGATCTCAACCCCAAGCACACGGAAGCGTTTCGCGCCGTCGTCGAAACGGGCAGCTTCGAGCAGGCGGCGCTGCGGCTGCACCTGACGTCGCCGGCCATTTCCCAGCGGGTGCGGGCGCTGGAAAGCCAGCTGGGCAATGCGCTGATCGTGCGCAGCCGTCCCGCGCGCGCCACGCGCATGGGCCAGCGGCTGATGCAGTACCTGAAACGGGCCAAGCTACTGGAAGCGGACTTGCAGGCGGAACTGGCGGTGCAGCAGGATGCCCCGCTGACGCTGGTGCTGGCGCTGAACGCGGACTCGATGGGCACGTGGTTCTTCCCGGCCCTGTCGGAAGTGCTGATACGCGAAAGAGTGCTGCTGGACCTGACCGTGGAAGACCAGGACCACACGTATACCTTGCTGGAGACGGGCATGGCGATCGGCTGCATCAGCACGGAGGCCAAACCCATGCGCGGCTGCACGGCCGAGCCGCTGGGCGTGATGCGCTACTGGCTGGTGGCCACGCCCGCGTTCCGCCAGCAGTGGTTTGCGCACGGGCTGACGCGCAAGGCGGCGCGCACGGCGCCCGTCGTCGCCTACACGCGCAAGGACACCCTGCAATCGTCGTTCCTGCAGGACGCGCTGGGGCTGCCCGAAGGGGCCTACCCCTGCCATTACGTGCCGGGCGCCACCTCGCACTTCAACGCCATCCGCTACGGCCTCGGCTACGGCATGGTGCCCGAGTTGCTGCTGAAGGCGAACACGGATGGCGAGCTGGTGGAAATGCTCACGCCCAAGACCCCGGCCGACGTGGCCCTGTACTGGCACACGTGGAAGGTGCAGTCGCCGCGCATGGAGCAGCTGTCGCGGCAAATCATCGCGGCGGCGCGCAGCATGCTGAAATAGTTATCGTTGCATGCCCCAGCGTTTCAAGGTGACGCGTTCCAGAGTGCGAAAGCCGATGTTTTCCACGATTAAACCGATGACGATGACGGCCGCCAGGCCGGCAAACACCTTGTCCGTGTACAGCTCGTTGCGGTTCTGGAAGATGTACCAGCCCAGGCCGCCCTGCCCCGAGGTGGTGCCGAACACCAGCTCGGCCGCGATCAGGGTGCGCCAGGCGAATGCCCAGCCTATCTTCAAGCCCGAAACGATGGAGGGCAAGGCGCCCGGCACGAGAATGTGCAGCACCAGGCGCAAGCCGTTCAGCCCATAGTTGCGGCCCGCCATGCGCAGGGTCTCGGGCACGCCCTGGAAGCCCGCATACGTGTTCAGGGCCAGCGGCCACATCACGGAATGGACGATGACGAAGATCAGGCTGGCGCGTCCCAGGCCGAACCACAGCAGGGCCAGCGGCAGCAAGGCGATGGCCGGCAAGGGATTCAACATGGCCGTCAGGGTTTCCAGCAGGTCGCGCCCGATGCGGCTCGACACGGCCAGCAAAGTCAGCACGAAGGCGGCCAGCACGCCCACCGCATAGCCCTGCAGCAAGACGACGAGGGAGGCGGCCGTGCGCGTGAGCAATTCACCGCTGGCGATGCCGCCGATAAACGCCTGCGCCGTTTGCAAAAAACTGGGCAAGAGCAAATCGTTGTTTGTCCAGCGCGCCGCGCCTTCCCACAGCAGGGCCAGGCTGAGCAAGATGAAAGCCTTGCGCCACAGCGCGTGCTGGCTCACACGCTGCCAGCGCGACAGCGGCTGCTCGACGGTGACGCCAGCCGGCGGCGGCGCCGCATAGACGAATTCCTGGCGGATCGGCGGCTCCAGCAGCGCGCTCATACGGCCTCCCGGTGGGCACGCTCTGCTTGCGGGACGGGAGCGACTTCCTCATCGAACAGCAGGCCGTGGATGCGGCTGCTGGCAGCCTGGAATTCCGCGCTGCCCGCGCTGTGCAAGCCGAACTGATGGCTGTTGAGTTCGGCTCGCACGCGCCCCGGATGGGGCGACAGCAGCAAGATGCGGTTGCCCACGACCAGCGCTTCCTCGATCGAATGCGTGACGAAGACGAGGGTAAAGCGCAGCTCTTCCCACAATCGGCTCAGTTCTTCCTGCATCTTGCGCCGCGTCAAGGCATCAAGGGCGGCAAACGGCTCGTCCATCAGCAACACTTCCGGCTGCATGGCCAGCGCGCGGGCGATGGCCACCCGCTGCTTCATACCGCCCGACAAGGTATGCGGATGGGCATCTTCAAAGCCAGCCAGGCCCACCTTGGCGATCCAGTGATGGGCGCGCTCGCGGGCCGCCTGCTTGTCCAGGCGCTTGCTGGCAAGTAAAGGGAACATGACGTTTTCCAGCACGGTCTTCCATGGCGGCAACTGGTCGAATTCCTGGAACACGACGACACGGTCCGGCCCCGGTTGATGAATGGGCTGGCCCTGCATGGCGATGCTGCCCGCGCGCGGCGCGATGAAACCGGCCACGGCTTTCAGCAAGGACGACTTGCCGCAGCCCGATGGCCCCAGCAGCACGAAACGGTCGCCGCGAAAGACGTCGAAACTGACATCATGCGTGGCGCGCACGGTGCGCTGCTCGGTGCGGTATTCCAGGCTGACATGTTTGACGCTGAGCAAGGGCTGTAGCGCAACGGGAGGACGGACCAGATGAAAAGCGGGGGCGTTCATGTCAGCCTCCTTGTGTGATGGCAGGGTCGTCAAAGAAATAATCGCGCCAGCTGCCGGGCAAGTTGCGGATGGCGCTTACACGGTGCAGGAATTGCGCCAGGCCATAGGTGTTTTGCGGCGCGATCTTGAATTGCACTTGTGGATTGGCAAAGATTTTCAGCAGCAGATTGCGGTCCACCTTGCTTTTATTCACCTTGATGTAGATGTCGGCCGCACCTTGCGGGTTGCTGCTCGCATACTGCGCCGCTTCGGCCAGCGCGGCGATGAAGGCGCGATACGTCTTGGGATTGTCCTTGCGGTATTTTTCTGTCGCATACAGCAAGGTCGACGAGCTGGGCCCGCCTTGCACGTCATACGAGTTCAGGATGATGTGGGCATTCGGATTTTGCGCCAGTTCCTGCTCCTGGAACGGCGAATTGCCGAAGTGACCTGTCAACTCCGTGCCGCCGGCGATGATGGCGGCGGCCGCGTCCGGATGCGGCAGGGTTTGCGTGATTTTATCGAGCCGGGCAAATTCCTTGTCGCCCCACTGTTTCGCCACGGCCATTTGCAATATCCTTGCCTGGACGGAGACGGAGACGGCAGGCAAGGCGATGCGGTCCTTGTCCGTCAAGTCCGCCAGGGTTTTCACCTTGGGATTGTTGCTGACCAAATAGTAGGGAAAGTTGCCCAGCGACGCCACGCCGCGCACATTCTGCCGGCCTTTGGTGCGGTCCCATATCGTCAGCAGCGGCCCCAGCCCGGCCCCCGCGATATCGATATTGCCCGACAACAAAGCATCATTGATGGCCGGGCCGCCGGACAGGGTGATCCACTCGACTTTCACGTCGACGCCCTGCTGCTTGCCATGCTTTTCGATCAGCTTCTGTTCCTGCGCGATATTGAGCAGCAAGAAGGTGATGCCATGCTGGCCCGCGATGCGGATCTGCCCTTCGGCCCGGGCCATGGGCATGGCCATGCACAACACGGTGATGGTAGCGAGCAGGCGGCGGGTAAAGGTCAGGATCGGCAACATGGACACTCCTTGGGTCAACTACGGTCAAAAAAATCAGTACGGCGCATCGCCTTCAATCGTGGTGCGATACAGTTTGCGGCGCTGCTCGGGCGGGCAACCGGTCGCCAGGTGCATCAGGGAACGGTTGTCCCAGAACACCAGGTCGTGCGGTTGCCAGCGGTGCACGTACAGGTGCTCGGGGCGCACGCTGTGGGCAAACAGTTCCTCGAGCAGGGCGAGGCTTTCATCGTCGGGCAAGCCGACGATGCGCGTGGTGAAGTGTTCGCTGACGAACAGGGCGCGGCGTCCCGTTTCCGGATGCACGCGCACGACGGGATGGGTAACGGGTTGGACTTCATCGATCTGCGCCTGCGTCAGCGCGGGCCGCCATGGGTTGCGGCGGCGCAATTCCTCGTACTGGCTCAGGTAGCTGTGCTCGGCACGGGCGCCGCGCACGGCGTGGCGCAGCGCGGCCGGCAAGCTTTCCCAGGCCAGGTGCATGTTCGCAAACACGGTATCGCCGCCCTCGTCCGGCAACTCTTGCGCGTGCAACATGGAACCGAGGCTGGGCACTTCCTTGTACGACAAATCGGAATGCCAGAAATGGCCCGCGTCACCCAGGCCGATGGGCTGGCCGTTTTCAACGATGTTCGAGATGATCAGCACTTCCGGCTGCGTTGGCAGCTGGAACTGGCGCAGCACGTGGATTTGCAGTGGGCCGAAGCGGCGGCTGAAATCGACCTGCTGCTGCGGCGTGATGCGCTGGTCGCGGAACACCAGCACATGATGGTCGAGGTGGGCGTGGTGCAGGCGCTGGAAGTCGCCCAGCGACAGCGGCTGCGCCAGGTCCAGCCCCAGCACTTGCGCGCCGAGCGGCGCATCGAACGTCTCGATACGGAAATGGCTGGTGGAGTACTTGGGTTTCAGGACGGCCGACATGGGAGTTCGCCAAAAGTCTGGGGAAGTCCACTGTATGCCGGCCAGCCTTGCTTGCAAACGAAGCATTTACTATATGGATATGCGCGGCGCGTTGCGCCACGCTGCAACAGGCACTGTCACGCAATGGTGCAACAGCAGGGACTTTGCCCGGGAATGGGGTGAGCATGCAACTTGCTTACCTACCAATTCTCAACCATAGACCAGGATAGCCATGCCCACCTACGCCCTGCTGCTCGCCTTGCTGTTCCCTGCTTTCGCCCACGCGCAGGATAGCGAGGGTGAAAGCGATCTCAGCTACAAAGCCTATGTGCACAGCGACAAGCGCATCAAGTGTTTGTACGGCTATGCGGCCGACAAGACGGGCGACCATGTGGCCGCCGTCGCCATCTTTGAAGATTGCATCCGGCGCTGGAACGATGTGTATTCGATGATTTGGCTGGCCCAGTTGTATGAAACGGGCATCGGCGTACCGAAGGACTTGCAACAGGCGACGGCGCTGATGCGGCGCGGCGCGCATACGAACGATGAAGCGGCCTATGCGCGGCTGGCGCGCTATCACTATGGCGTGGCGCTGGCCGAAGGCCGGGGTACGCCGCAGGATATTGCCCAGGCCAAGACCTGGCTGCGCCGGGCGGCGCAAGAAGGTGTGCCGGAGGCGGCCGAGTATCTGGGCCGCCTGGAGGGCGCGGCACCTTAGCGCCGCGCCAGCATTGCTTGCTTACGCCGTTGCTTCGTAGCGGGCCAGGCGCGCCGCCATGCGCGGCGCCAGTTCGTGGCCAGCCGTGACGGTCACTTCCAGGTCGTTCAGCAAGCCATCCTTCAAGCCATAGACCCAGCCGTGCACGCTGAGTTCCTGGCCCCGTTCCCACGCATCTTGCACGACGGTGGTCTGGCATACGTTCAAGACTTGTTCCACCACGTTCAGTTCGCACAGGCGGTCGCCGCGCTGGCGGCTCGTCAGCACGTCGCCCAGATAGCGTTCGTGTTTCTGGCCCACGTCCTGCACGTGGCGCAGCCAGTTGTCGACCAGGCCGATGCGCGTGCCCGTCATGGCAGCGTGCACGCCCTTGCAGCCGTAATGGCCGACGATGATGACGTGTTTGACTTTCAGCACGTCCACGGCAAATTGCAGGACGGACAGGCAATTGAGGTCGGAATGCACGACCACATTGGCAATGTTCCGGTGCACAAACACGTCGCCAGGCGCCATGCCCAGCAGTTCGTTGGCGGGCACGCGGCTGTCGGAGCAGCCGATCCACAGGTATTCGGGCGACGTTTGCGCTTCCAGATTCTTGAAGAAGTTCGGGTCTTTCGCCACCATCGAGTCGGCCCAGCGGCGGTTACGCTGCAGCAGTTCCGCCAGGGCCATGCCATTTTTCGGTTCGGTCATATCGCTCCCATTGTGTACGTACGACTGCATTGGCGGCAGATCGCGCCCATAGGCCGGCGATGTGCGCACATTGTTCAGTCGTGATGAAAAAAACGCCGGGATGTTGAAGCATCCCGGCGCATGGTATTACGTGTGCTTATTCAAAAAAGTCCTTGACCTTGTCTTTCCAGGTCTTGCTTTGCGGACTGTGCTTGGCACCGCCCTCGGTGGTCGACTTTTCAAAGTCGCGCAGCAGGTCTTTCTGTTTTTCCGTCAGTTTCACGGGCGTTTCGATCGCCACGTGGCAGAACAGGTCGCCCGCGTAACCGGAGCGCACGCCTTTGATGCCCTTGCCTTTCAGCCGGAAGGTCTTGCCCGACTGGGTGCCTTCCGGGATCGTGAACGACACTTTGCCGTTCAGGGTAGGCACTTCGATTTCGCCGCCCAATGCCGCCTTGGTGAACGAGATCGGCATTTCGCAATGCAGGTCGTCGCCTTCGCGCTGGAATACGGCGTGCGGCTTGATGTGGATTTCCACATACAGGTCGCCCGACGGACCGCCATTCGTGCCCGGTTCGCCGTTGCCGGACGAACGGATACGCATGCCGTTGTCGATGCCGACTGGAATCTTCACTTCCAGCGTCTTGTTGCGCTTGATGCGTCCGGCGCCGCCGCACGGCGTGCAGGGGTCGGTGATGACCTTGCCGCTGCCATGGCATTTCGGGCAGGTTTGCTGGATGCTGAAGAAACCTTGCTGCATGCGCACCTGGCCGTGGCCACCGCAAGTACCGCAGGTGGTCGGCGACGTGCCCGGCTTGGCGCCGCTGCCGTGGCAAGTGTCGCACTTGTCCCAGCTCGGCACGCGGATGGTCGTGTCGAAGCCGTGTGCAGCTTGCTCCAGTGTAATTTCCAGGTTGTAGCGCAAGTCGGCGCCACGGTACACCTGTGGCCCCGCATTGCGGCTGCGTCCACCGCCACCGCCAAAGATGTCGCCGAAGATATCGCCGAAGCTGTCGGCAAAGCCGCCAGCACCGCCGCCGAAGCCGCCACCGCCGCCCATGTTCGGGTCCACGCCAGCGTGACCATAACGGTCATACGCTTCGCGCTTTTCCGGATTGGTCAGCATTTCGTAGGCTTCTTTGACTTCCTTAAACTTTTCTTCCGATTCTTTGCTATCCGGATTGCGGTCCGGATGGTATTTCATCGCCAGTTTACGGTAAGACTTTTTGATCTCTTCTTCCGAAGCATTTTTTGCGACACCGAGTGTCTCGTAAAAATCACGCTTTGCCATGTTGTCGGCACCTTGCAGTCTATCTACTGATGTAAAAATTACACGAAAAAGCCGAGTCGAGTGCTGCGCTAGGCAGCGACTCGGCTCGGCCGGTCTTCGCGGCTAATCCCGCGATGTAGCGTTCAGCCCGGCTGCCCCCAGTGCATGGGAGCGCAAGACATTACTTGCTGTCTTTGACTTCTTTGAAGTCAGCGTCAACAACATCGTCTTGCTTGGCGCCTGCGTCCGATGCGCCAGCGGCTTGCTGTGCACCTTCCGCGCCGCCGGCAGCTTGCTGCGCTTGCATGTCGGCATACATTTTCTCGCCCAGTTTCTGCGATGCGCTCGACAGTGCTTCCACCTTGGCGTCGATCTCAGCCTTGTCGCCCGCCTTGATGCTCGCTTCCAGGTCGGTGATCGCCGCTTCGATCTTCTCTTTCTCGCCCGCGTCCAGCTTGTCGCCGTATTCGGTCAAGGATTTCCGGGTCGAGTGTACCAGAGCATCGGCCTGGTTGCGCGACTCGGCCAATTCTTTGACCTTCTTGTCTTCTTCCGCGTTCAGCTCGGCATCCTTGACCATCTTCTGGATTTCAGCTTCGGTCAAGCCGGAATTGGCCTTGATCGTGATCTTGTTTTCCTTGCCGGTGGCCTTGTCTTTCGCGCCGACATGCAAGATGCCGTTGGCATCGATGTCGAAGGTCACTTCGATCTGCGGCGTGCCACGCGATGCTGGCGGGATGCCTTCCAGATTGAATTCGCCCAGACCCTTGTTGCCGGCGGCGATTTCGCGCTCACCCTGGAAGACCTTGATGGTCACCGCAGGCTGGTTGTCGTCGGCCGTCGAGAACACCTGGCTGAACTTGGTCGGAATCGTCGTGTTTTTGTGGATCATCTTGGTCATCACGCCGCCCAGGGTTTCGATACCCAGGGACAGAGGGGTGACGTCCAGCAACAGCAAATCCTTGCGTTCGCCCGACAGGACCGAACCTTGAATCGCTGCGCCCACGGCGACGGCTTCGTCCGGGTTCACGTCCTTGCGTGGATCCTTGCCGAAGAATTCCTTCACTTTTTCCTGCACCTTCGGCATACGCGTCATACCGCCGACCAGGATGATGTCATCGATGTCCGACACTTTCACGCCTGCATCTTTGATAGCGGTGCGGCATGGTTCCATCGTGGCCGTGATCAGCTCTTCCACCAGGGACTCCAGCTTGGCGCGGGTCATCTTCAGGTTCAAGTGGACCGGTGCGCCGTTCGCCATGGCGATGTACGGCTCGTTGATCTCCGTTTGCTGCGACGACGACAATTCGATCTTCGCGCGCTCGGCCGAAGCCTTGATGCGCTGCAGGGCGATCGGATCTTTTTTCAGGTCGATGCCGTTGATCTTCTTGAACTCGTCGATGATGTAATCGATGATGCGCTGGTCGAAGTCTTCGCCGCCCAGGAAGGTGTCGCCGTTGGTCGACAGCACTTCAAATTGTTTCTCGCCATCAACATCCGCGATTTCGATGATCGACACGTCGAACGTACCGCCACCCAAGTCATACACGGCGATTTTACGGTCGCCTTTTTCGGTCTTGTCCAGGCCGAACGCCAGCGCTGCCGCGGTTGGCTCGTTGATGATGCGCTTGACGTCCAGGCCAGCGATACGGCCGGCATCCTTGGTGGCTTGACGCTGCGAGTCGTTGAAGTACGCAGGCACGGTGATGACGGCTTCGGTAACTTCTTCACCGAGGTAGTCTTCTGCCGTTTTCTTCATCTTGCGCAGCACTTCAGCCGAAATTTGCGGCGGTGCCAGTTTTTTGTCGCGCACGCCGATCCATGCATCGCCGTTGTCGGCTTTCATGATTTGGTACGGCATCAGCGCGATGTCTTTTTGAACTTCTTTTTCGTCGAACTTGCGACCGATCAGACGCTTGACTGCGTACAGCGTGTTTTTCGGATTGGTCACGGCCTGGCGTTTCGCCGGCGCGCCAACGAGAATTTCGCCATCTTCTTGATAAGCAATAATCGACGGCGTCGTGCGTGCGCCTTCAGCGTTTTCGATTACCTTTGGTTGACCGTTTTCCATGATGGAAACGCAGGAATTCGTGGTTCCCAGATCGATACCGATAATTCTACCCATGATTTTTTTCCTTTTATTTGCTAGATTTCAGATGGTTCTTATATGTGGCAAAGCGGCATGGTTTCAAGGCTTGCTTGATGCCGCACTCTGATTATTTTGCTTGCGCGGTCGTGACAATGGCTGGACGCAGCAGGCGGTCCGCAATCATATAGCCCTTTTGCAGGACGGATACGATGGTATTGGCTTCCTGCTCCGCTGGCACCACGGCAACAGCCTGGTGTTTCATCGGATCGAGCTTTTCGCCCTGCACCGGCAATACTTCCACCAGGCGGTTGCGCTCGAACGCGGCGTTCAGTTGCTTCAGGGTCATCTCGACGCCTTCTTTCAGCGATTCGATGGTCGGTGCTTCCACCGTCAGCGCCGTTTCCAGGCTGTCTTTCACCGGCACCATGGCTTCGGCAAAGCTTTCCACTGCGAATTTATGCGCTTTAGCAACATCTTCCTGCGCACGGCGGCGAATATTTTCGCCATCGGCCTTGGCGCGCATGAAGGCATCATGCATCTCTGCAAGACGCGCTTCGGTACTCGCCAGCTGCTCTTCCAAAGTAGGCTCTGCGGGAGCCGCGGCGTCCGCTTGCGGATTAGGTACAGCTTGGTTTTCCTGATCTTGCATCTAGAAAGCTCCTACAATCAATGACTTAAATGAGTTAGTCTAATTATCTTTACAACACTAACGGGCAGATGGGGCTATATCCTATTGTTTCAAGGGGTATGCATGGCAAAACCAGATTTACACCGATCCATGTTACAGCTATTTACAAAACGCTACCCATTTCGGCCAGCGGTCCGTGCGCGCCCCCTTGATTTTCCAGGCTTCCCACCATAAAGCGGGCATTCTACCAGCCGCGCCGCCACCATCGCCACTGGCGACGTTGCTATCTGGATAGTACTTTTGTCGCGCCAGACATGACAAAGCCGCGCAAGCGCGGCTTTTGACTGTCAAAAAATTTACTATTTTTAATTCGCCGCGCCCAGCGCCAGCGCCGCCGTGCGCGCCTGCTCGCCCGCTTTCTTGTCCGCCTCGCGCTGCGCCGCCGTCTTCATCGTCGGCCAGCCGATCATGTGTTGTTCGGCAATTTCCGCCAGGCCAGCGATCCAGGCTGGCGTTTCGTTCAGGCAAGCGATGTAATGAAACTGCTGGCCGCCGGCCGTTTCGAAATCATGCTTCGCTTCCATGGCGATCTCTTCCAGCGTTTCCAGGCAATCACTGGTAAAACCCGGACACAGCAGATCGACGCGCTTGACGCCCTGTTGCGCCAGCGCCACCAGGGTGGGCGCCGTGTATGGCTGCAGCCACTCGGCCTTGCCGAAGCGCGACTGGAAGGTCACCACGTATTGCTCTTTAGTTAATTTCAACTTTTCCGCCAGCAGGCGCGCCGTTTTCAGGCATTGGCAGTGGTAGGGGTCGCCCAGCAGCAAGGTACGCTTGGGCACGCCATGAAAGCTCATCACCAGTTTTTCCGGACGGCCATGCGCTTCCCAATGGTTCAGCACGGAATCGCGCAAGGCGTCGATATACGTGTCGTGCTCATGGTATTGCTTAATAAAACGCAATTCCGGCACATTGCGCACCGTGGCGTAATGGGAAAACACGGCGTCGTAGATGGAACCCGTCGTCGTGCCAGAATATTGCGGATAGGCCGGCAGGATGGCGATGCGCTCGCAGCCTTCGCTTTTCAGCTGGGCCAGCACGTCGGGCAGGGAAGGCGAACCGTAGCGCATGGCCATGGCCACCGTCACGCCGTCATGACCCCGCTCGGCCAGCGCGCCGGCCAGCAATTTCGCCTGCTTTTGCGTATGCACTTTCAGGGGCGAGCCTTCGCGCGTCCAGATCGACGCGTATTTCTTGGCCGACTGGCCCGAGCGGAACGGCAAGATGATCAGATTCAGGATGAACCACCAGACGATGCGGGGAATCTCCACCACGCGCGGGTCCGACAAAAATTGTTTCAGGTAGCGCCGCACGGCCGACGAGGTCGGCGCATCGGGCGTGCCCAGGTTGACCAGCACCACGGCGCTGCGGTCGATATTGCCATGCGTGTACGGCGGTTCTGTTTGAAATGACATGAAAGCTCTTCGAAGGCGTTGGATGGATTAGGCAGTTATTATAGTTGCATTGACTACTGGGGTCAGACCCCCAATGCCGCTAACGTCAAGCTCAGCGCTAACGCATCCGGGGGTCTGACCCCGGTCTGCCCCCAGCCATGAATCAAATCGCGAGCAATTCACGTGCATGCTTGCGCGTGGTGGCCGTGATTTCCAGGCCGCCCAGCATGCGCGCCACTTCTTCCACGCGGGCCTTGGCGTCGAGCATGTCGATGCGCGAGGCCGTCTTGCCATTGTCCAGGGTGCTTTTTGCCACCTGGAAATGCTGATTCGCCTGGCTGGCCACTTGCGGCAAATGGGTCACGCACAGCACTTGCCGTCCCTGCCCCAGACGTTTCAGCAGCCGCCCGACGACTTCCGCGACGGCGCCGCCGATGCCGCTGTCGACTTCGTCAAAAATGAGGGTCGGCGTGGTGGTGGCGTGCGAGGTGATGACGGAAATGGCCAGCGCGATGCGCGCCAGTTCGCCGCCGGAAGCGACTTTCGCCAGGGAGCGCGGCGCCGTGCCCGCATGGCCGGCGACGAGGAATTCCACTTGTTCGAGGCCATGGGCGGCCGGCTCGCAAGGATGGAGGGCAATCTCGAAACTGCCGCCCGTCATGCTCAGTTCCTGCATGGCGCGCGTGACGGCTTGCCCCAGCTCCAGGGCGGCCGCGCGCCGCGTGTCTGATAACCGCTCGGCCACGCTACGGTACTCGGCCTCGACCTTCGCTTCCTGGCGCAGCAAGCCCTCGATGTCGGAAGCGTCCGCCAGATGCTGCAGCTTTTCCGACAGCCTGGCGTGTTCTTCCGGCAATTCTTCGGGTGTGACGCGGAATTTGCGGGCCGTGCTGTGCATGGCTTCCATGCGCGCGTCGAGCTGGTGCAGGCGTTCCGGGTCCAGTTCCACGCGGTCCAGGTAATTGTTCAGCGCGTACACGGATTCCTGCAATTGTATGCGCGACGATTCGATCAAGTCGACGATCGGCTGCAATTCCGCATCGACGGAGACCAGCTTGCCCAGCTTCTGGTTCAGGCCCGACAGTTGCGACACGATCGGATGGTCTTCCGACTCGGAAATCATCGACAACGCTTCCTGCGCCCCTTCCAGCAGGCTGGCAGCGTGCGACAGGCGGCTGTGCTCGTTCGTGATGTCCGTCCATTCACCGGGCTTGGCGGCGAGTTTTTCCAGTTCGCCCACTTGCCATTCCAGGCGTTCACGCTCGTACAGCACATTGGCGGCATTCGTTTCAAATTCTTCGCGCTGGCGCACGAGCGCACGCCAGCGCTTGTGCAGGGCCGCCACTTGCCGCGCATCCTGTTCCGCGCCCGCTTCGCGCGCCGTCGCCTGGCCATCGAGCAAGGCGCGCTGCGCCTCGCTTTTCAGCAGGGACTGGTGCGCGTGCTGGCCGTGGATATCGACCAGCATGTCACCGAGTTCGCGCAGCTGCGCGGCCGTGGCGGGGATGCCGTTGATGTACGCTTTCGAGCGGCCCGCATTGTCGATTACGCGGCGCAGCAGCGCGCCGCCATCGTCGTTGGCGAATTCATTGGCCACCAGCCAGGCTTGCGCCACGTCGCTGACGGAAAAATCGGCCGTGATGTCGGCCTTGGCCGCGCCTTCGCGCACCACGCTGGCGTCGCCGCGCCCGCCCAGCGCCAGGGTCAGCGCATCGATGAGGATGGACTTGCCGGCGCCCGTCTCGCCCGTCAGCACGCTGAAGCCGGCGGAAAATTCCAGTTCAATGGTATCGACAATGACAAAATCGCGAATGGACAGTGTATGGAGCATGGCTTCAGTGGTTAGGCGGCGCACCGCGGGTTAGCGAGGAGAAAAAATTAGCTGAGCTTGCCCTCGCCAGACGGGTACTCATTCCAGTGCAGTTTTTCACGCAGGGTGTTGTAGTAACTCCACCCTTCCGGATGCAGGAAGGTAATCGTGTGCGGCGAACGGCGGATGAGGATGCGGTCTTGCTGCACCAGGCTGGCAAAGGTCTGCATGTCGAAATTGACGCTGATATCGCGCCCGCGCACGATTTCCACGACGATCTGGCTGGAGTCGGGCAGGACGATGGGCCGGTTCGACAGCGCATGCGGGGCAATCGGCACGAGCACGATGCCGCCCAGGGTCGGGTGCAGCAGCGGGCCGCCGGCCGACAGCGAATACGCGGTCGAGCCCGTGGGCGTGGAAATGATCAGGCCATCGGAACGCTGGTTGTACATGAAGTGGCCATCGACCTCGACGCGCAATTCGGCCATGCCGGCACCGCCGCCGCGCGAAACGACGACATCGTTGACGGCCATGCCCACGTGGATCGACTCGCCGTCGCGCAGCACACTGCCTTCGAGCAAGGTGCGGCGTTCGGCCTTGAAGCGGCCGCCAAGAATTTGCGCCAGCACGGGCAGCATGCGCTCAAGCGGAATGTCGGTCATGAAGCCCAGACGCCCCTGATTGATACCGATCAAGGGCACGTCGAATGGCGCCAGCTGGCGCGCAATGCCCAGCATGGTGCCGTCACCGCCCATGACGATGGCGCAATCGGCGGCGGCGCCGATCTCGGCCGGCGACATGGCGCGCACGCCGGGAAACGCCAGGTTCAGGTGCGCGGCCGTTTCCGCCTCGAAGACCACCGTGTGGCCCAGCACTTGCAGGAAATCGACGATGCTTTTCACGGGCTCGGCAATGCCATCCGTATTCTGGCGCACGACGAGGGCGATGGTCTTGGCGCCCAGGTTGAAGCGCTCGCCCGGGGCTGGCAAGGTCGCGGCTGGCTGTTCGGCGCGTTGTTCGGCGTGTGTATCGACGGGCATAAGAGTCTCGGTAGTGAATTCGGTGGCAAACCGCCCCAGGCTGTCGCGTCGCACGCCGGCATCGCATGTACTGTATATATGCACAGTATAGTGCGGCTGCCGTGTACCCGCAAGGGGCGTTCTTGGTGTTGCATGCAGTGTAGCGCAGAAAAAGAATCGTCCATGCGTGCGCCAGCGCTCCCTGCAGGGGCAAATCCGCTTGCGCGCGGCCCAGGGCGGCGGGACACTGGCCTCACATCATTTTTACTGTCAGGAGGCCATATGGTTGCCCAGCATAGCGAACGCAAGATCAATACCGATGAAAAGGTCAAGAATGACGGCGTCGACCGTCTGCCGCACGAGCGCGACGAATCGCCCGATGCGCAAAACGTGCGCCCGCGCAAAATCATGCAGCAGGCGGCCAGCGACCTGGAACAGGGCCTGGTCGACACGGACCGCCACGCCCAGCCCGGCGTGGAAAAGGTCAAGCCGGCCGCGCCGCAACAGGCCCGCCCCGACACGCAACTGGAACCAAAGAAGGCACGCTGAGTCGAACTGTCAGGCCCGCGACTTTGCCGACTCCGCGCCGTGTAGGCATTGGCGCCGCACATGCGCCCCCTGTGTGGCGCAACGAACGGAAGGGCAAAGGAGGCTCGCGCATGATGGACACTCGAACCACGCAAGGAGTACATCATGAAAAAAACAGGATCAGCCGTCTGGAGTGGCGGCCTTAAAGATGGCAAAGGATTTATTTCCACCGAAAGCGGTGCGCTCGACAATGTGGCATACGGCTTCAACACGCGCTTTGAAGACGGTCCCGGCAGCAATCCGGAAGAGCTGATCGGCGCCGCGCATGCGGCCTGCTTCACCATGGCCCTGTCCGGCCAGCTGGGCGAGGCGGGCCTACGCGCCACAGCCCTGAAAACCACGGCCGACGTCAGCCTGGAAAAAATCGATGGCAGCTATGCCATCACGGCCGTCCACCTGACCCTGGTGGCCACCATTCCCGGCGCCACCGAAGAAACGTTCCAGGATGCGGCACTGCGCGCCAAGCTCGGCTGTCCAGTATCGAAGTTGCTGGCCACGGAAATTACCCTGGACGCCCGTCTGGAGTAATGCCGGCATGCCGTCCGCTGCTGCTCCATCACCGGGCGGCAGGGGCGGTCTCGGCAAGAAAGCCATAAACCGCATAAAATCCTGCCATTCCCCTATCACCATCAAGGATTTACGATGCGTATTTTGCACACCATGTTACGGGTCGGCGACCTGCAGCGCTCCATCGATTTTTACACCAGGGTCCTGGGCATGAAGTTGCTGCGCACCAGCGACAATCCTGAATACCAGTACACGCTGGCCTTCGTCGGCTATGGCTCGAACCCCGACCACGCGGAACTGGAACTGACGTATAACTATGGCACCACCAGCTACGAGCTGGGCACGGCCTATGGCCACATCGCCATCTCGGCCGACGACATCGTCGCCGCCTGCGACGCGGCACGCGCGAATGGCGGCAACGTCACGCGCGAACCGGGCCCCGTGAAAGGCGGCAACACGGTCATCGCCTTCATCACCGATCCGGACGGCTACAAGATCGAATTGATCGAGCGCAAGTTCGACGGCCAGGGCGGCGGCTTGTAATAGCTCAGCCTGGCTCGGCGGCCTGGGCAATGGCCGCGCGCAGCCAGGCGATGCCCGCATCGCCGTCCGTACGGCGGTGCCGTATCGCTTCAAACGCAAACGGCGCGATGGCAAACGGCGCAGCATACAGCGCCAGCCCTTGTGCCGCGCTGCCGCGCAAGGCGCGCCGCGCCACCGTCAACATCAAGTCCGTCCCCAGCACGACATCCGCTGCGACCGTCCAGTACGGCACGCGCACGGCGATGCGGCGCGCCTGGCCCAGCTGAGCCAGCGCCGCATCGACTTCGGCCGCCATGCCGCCTTCGCTGGATGCCACCAGCACATGGGGGCGCGCCAGATAGGTTTCCAGGCTCAACGTTTCACCGTCCGCCAGGCTGGCCGGATCGAGCGCGCACACGAACGTTTCCTCGAACAGGGTTTCTCGATGTAACTGCTCGGGCAGTTGCGGGAACACGCCCAGCGCCAGGTCGATCTCGCCATCCTGCACGCCGGCCACCACGGCTTGGCGGCTGGCGTAGCTGATGGCCAGGTCGATGCCGGGCGCTTCCACGCGCAAGCGGCGCAACAAGCGCGGCAAGAGCAAGGCCGCGCCGTAATCCGACATGGCCAGACGAAACATGCGCTGCGCCGTGGCTGCCTCGAAGACGGCGCCGCCGAGCACGGAACGCACGCTTTGCAGTGCTTCGGCCAGCGGCCGCGCCAGTTCCAGTGCGCGCGCCGTTGGCTGGAAGCCGCCCTTGCCGCGCAGCAGCAGCGGGTCGCCGAGCAAGTGGCGCAAGCGGGCCAGCGCATGGCTGACGGCAGGCTGGCTCATGTGCAAGCGTTCGGCCGCGCGCGACAAATGGCGCTCGCTGAGCAGCGCGTCCAGGATCACCAGCAAGTTCAAATCGACGGCGCGCAGATTATTCATTTGGTGCATGATTGACTGACAAAGTACGAATTGGATTTAATCATGACAGCATAATACGATGGTCCCATCAACTCAACTGTGGGAGTCACCGATGCATGCATGGATTACCGTATTTGCCCCGCTGGCCATGCTGGCCGGCGCCGTCGTCCCCTTCCAGGCGGGCGCGAATGCCGCACTGGGCCGCAACCTGGGCCACCCGCTGTGGGCCACCCTCGCCTCGCTGGCCGTCAGCGCCGTGCTCGCCTTGCTGGTGATGCTGCTCTGGCGAGTGCCGGCGCCCGATGTCGGCCTCGCCATGCGCGGACCGGGCTGGTCCTGGCTGGGCGGCGCGGCCGGCGTGTTTTATATTACGGCCGCGCTGATGCTGGCGCCGCGCATGGGCTCCGGTCCCTTCATGGCGGCCGTCATCGGCGGACAAATGCTGGCCGCACTGGCCATCGACCGCTACGGCTTGCTGGGCTTTGCCGTCAAACATATTTCTCCGCTGCATTGGGCCGGCGCGGGCCTGGTGGTGGCCGGCGTGATCCTCACACAAATAGCCAACAGCCGCACCGTGTGAAAACACGTCAAGACGAAAAAAAAACCAGCGCCGTTGCCGGTGCTGGTTTTCATTCAGAGCAAGATCCCGCTTACTTGTCGAGCAAGGCGTTGACGGGCATCAAGTCCGTTTCCTTCAGGGTGCCGGCCGCCGCCTTCAGGCGCAAGCCGTTCATGATGGTGTCGTAGCGCGCCTTCGACAGATCTTTTTGCGTCGAGAACAATTGTTTCTGTGCATTCAATACGTCAATATTGATGCGCACGCCCACTTGATAGCCGAGCTGGTTCGACTCCAGCGCCGACTTGCTCGACACTTCCGCCGCTTCCAGCGCCTTGACTTGCGCCAGGCCGCTGTTGACGCCGAGGAAAGCCTGGCGCGCGCCTTGCGAGGCCGTGCGGCGCGCCGTTTCCAGGTCGTTGCGGGCCTTGTTTTCCAGCGCGATCGATTCGCGCACCTTGCTGGTGACGGCAAAACCGCTGAAAATCGGGATGCTCCACTGCACGCCGATGGCGTTGTTGTTGTTGCCGTTGCCATTGCCGCCACCCGAGGTGTAGCTATGGCCCGTGTTGGCGATCAGGTCCAGGGTTGGATAGTGGCCGGCGCGGTTGCGGCCGATGTCACGCTTGGCCGATTCCACGTTGAACTGGGCCGTGACGACGCCGTAGTTCTGCTCTTCGGCAGACGACACCCATGGCTCGACCGCGGCCGGTTCCGGCGCGCTGATGACCACGCCCGTGCGCATCGGCGCCAGGCTCGTTGGCGCTTCGCCGATGATGGTTTGCAAGGCGCTGCGCTTGTTGGCCAGGTCATTGATGGCGGCAAATTCCTGCGCCACCACCAGGTCGTACGCCGCTTGCGCTTCGTGCGTGTCGGTAATCGTTTGCGTGCCCACTTCGAAGTTGCGCTTGGCCGATGCCAGTTGCTCCGTCGTGGCGACCTTTTGCGCCTGCGTCGCGCCCAGGTTGTCCTGCGCGCTGAGCACGTCGAAATACGCCTGCGCCACGCGCGTGATCAGGTCTTGCTGCACCTGTGCAAATTGCGCTTCCGCAATCGCTTGCGCCAGCTTGCTTTGCTGATAGGTTTCCCAACGGTCCCAGCGGAACAGCGGCTGCGCCAGAGTCAGGTTGTAGCTGTTCGTGCGCACGTTGACGGACGGCGAGGTGATCTTGTTGCCGCCATTGTTCTGGCTGATCTGTTCCTGATTGCCACGCGTATTGCTGCCCGACGCAGAGATTTGCGGCAGCAAGCCTGCCATCCCCTGCGGAACCCGCTCCATCCCGGCCGACAGGGCCGCGCGCGCGCTCGCATACTGCGCGTCATTGGCCAGCGCCTGCTGGTACACCTGGATGAGATCGGCCGCCTGTGCTTGCAACGAGCATGTCATCGAGACAAAGGCGCTGGTCATCAGCACGGCGATAAGGGGTTTCCGCATTGCATTTCTCCGTTGGAGTCGTCAAAAGTTGATGGAATCAAAAATCTGCTACCGCTTGCCTTGCGCCCGCCGGATCAGCGGGTACAGGCCTCCGCAGGCATGCGGGAAAACATGCCTGGGTGCATCTACTGCAAAATAACTTAGTATGTAGGCATCGCGCCGTCGACTTGCTGCGCCCAGGCATGCACGCCGCCCGTCAAATTACTGATCTTGCCAAAACCATTGCGTTCCAGGAAGGCCGCCACCTGCATGCTGCGCATGCCGTGATGGCAGATACAGACGATCTCGGCATCTTCATCGAGGTCATCGATGCGCGCAGGAATCGAATTCATCTGCATCAGCGTGGCACCATCGAGGTGGCACAAGTCGAACTCCCACTGTTCCCGCACGTCCAGCAACAGCGGACGCGGGCGGGAAGGGTCAGCCAGCCAGGCGGCCAGCTGCGGTGCACTCAAATGCTCCATCGAATCGGTCGCCTCAGAACTGGAAATGCGACGGTGCAACGGCTTGCAGCGGCGTGACATTGGTTTCAAACAGCTTGCGCGTGTCATAAGCCTTGTCCGAGCTGCGCGTGATCAGGTGCGCCGACATGATCGGCGCTTCGCCGATGATGGCCAGGATGCGGCCACCGACTTTGACTTGTTGCAACAGCGCTTCCGGCAACACGGCCAGGGCGCCGGACACGACGATCACGTCGTACGGTGCGCCCTTGCTCCAGCCCTGGGCGCCGTCGCCCAGTTCCACGGTGACGTTCGTCACGCCGTTGGCGGCCAGGTTCTGCTCGGCCAGGGTTTTCAATTGGGGAACGATTTCCACGCTCGTCACATGGCGTGCCTTGTGCGCCAGCAAAGCGGCCATGTAGCCGCTGCCGGTGCCGATCTCCAGCACATTTTCATGCTTTTTGACGGCTACGTCTTGCAAAATGCGCGCTTCCAGCTTCGGCGTCAACATGCATTCGCCGCCGCCCAGTGGAATTTCGGTATCGACGAAGGCCAGGTTTTTATAGGCGACCGGCACGAAATCTTCACGCTTGACCACGTTCAACAGCTCCAGCACGTCGATATCCAGTACGTCCCATGGACGGATCTGCTGTTCGATCATATTGAAGCGGGCTTGTTCGATATTCATCTTTGGACTCGGTAAGTGAAGTAATAATCCGCCATTTTATCGTTGAACTGGCTGAAAGCACATGTTAACCATAAAGGCGGGGAATGGAGGAAATTTGCGACGATCTGCAGATTTGGGGGGGCGAACCTTGGAAAAGGGGCAACTGAACGGTTATAGCCAGGCCCGGCGCATCAGCTTTTCCCGGGCGCCTCCACCTGCAGGCTGCGCAAGCTCATGTCGATAAACGCATCCATGTAGGCGAGCGGATCGATATTCTTGACCTCGCATGGCAAAAAGGAGTGCGTCCACATCATCAGCATGGTGACGGGCGCGCTGAGGATGGTGCTGACCAGAACGGGATCAACCTGGCGGAATTCGCCACGCTGCATGCCCCGTTCCAGCAGGCTGACGATCAGCGCATTGCCGCGCGTGACGACTTCTTCGTTGTAAAACTGCGCCAGTTCCGGGAAATTGTTCGCTTCGGCCAGCATCAGCTTGGTCAAGCCGGCCAGTTTCGTGGCGCCGAACTCTTCCCACCACTGCATCATCACCTTGCGCAACAACTCGGCGCTGCTGCTGTCCGAGGCGGCCATGCTGTCTTCCGCCTCGCCGATCGATTGCACGATATTGTCGCGCACCACGGCCTTGAACAGCTCTTGTTTATTCTCAAAGTACAGGTACAAAGTGCCTTTCGACACGCCTGCCCGCTTGGCCACATCCTCCAGACGCGTCGATGCGAAGCCCCGTTCGACAAACAGGTCGAGGGCGGCGGCGAGCAATTCCTGCGGACGGGCATCCTTGCGCCGCTCCCAGCGGGGCTTGGTATCAATCGGGGCTTGCATGTATCTTTCCAAGTAACTTACTTTTGAGTCATTAATAGTAGTCCTGTCTACCGCCGAGGTCAAGCGCGGGCCGCCGCCAGGCCCATCCTGCTGGCTGACGTGCACGCTCGCCATTGTAACGCGTCGCTGTGGCAAGGCGCCCATCGGCCGGGAGCGCCGAAGGCTGACGCCATGCCGCCAGCCCGCCTCAATCGCGCAAGGCTTGCGCCGGCGCCATGCGCATGGCCGACCAGGTGTGCCGCACGGTGGCCAGTAACGCCACCAGCATGGCCAGCAGCAATGCCGCCGCCAGCGGCCAGGCGCCCACCGGCGCGCGTTCGACAAAGCCGGCCAGGTAGCGCGCGATGCCCAGGGCCGCCAGCGGCAGGCCCAGTACGGCACCGGCAGCCAGCAGCAGCATGAACTCGCGCCCCACCAGGCGGGCGATGGCGGCGCGGCCCGCGCCATGCAACTTGCGCAGCACAATTTCGCGGCTGCGGCGCTGCACGCTGTAGGCCGACAGCACGTAGATGCCGAAGGCGGCGAGCAGCAGGGCGATCAGGCTGGCCAGGCCGAGCATGCGCGCCAGACGCAGATCCTCGGCATACATCTGCACCAACAGGCTTTGCGCCGTGCGCAGTTCCAGCATCCGCTGCGGAAAATAGCGCCGCCACAGCGGCTCGATGCGCGCATGGGCCGCTGCCACATCCTCATTGCTGCGCAGGGACAGTGCGCCGCCGTGGCGCAAATCGAACAGCATCGGCTGGGCCGCCTGGCGCATGTCCTGGAAACGGATCGGCGGCGCAATGCCGATAATCACCTGCCCGGCCGGCATCGCCTGTCCCACGGCGGCCTGCGGCGTGGGATAGCCCAGCGCCAGCGCCGCCGCCGCATTGAGTACCACCACCTGGCTGCCGATCCGGTCCTGCGCCGCATCGAACAAGCGCCCGTGCAAGGGCACGATGCGGTGCAGCGCAAACCAGCTTGGCGTCATGGGTTTGTATTCCAGGCGCACGTCGCGCCCGTCGCGCGTCCTGACGCTGCCAACGACCTTGCTGCCATCGCGCCCGACCGCTTCCGCGATGCCCGCCACGCCGTCGATGCCGGGCAGACGCGCCAGCGCCTCTTCGAAGGCGCGCGCCTGCGGGCTGTCTTCGCTCCCGGGCGGCAAATCCAGCACCAGCAAGCCATCCGGCGTGAAACCCGGCGAGGCGTGGCTGCCATACCAGGATTGCCAGCCGACCGCCAGGGTCGCGGCGCACAGCTCCATGGCGGCGCCGAACTGCAATACCGTCAGCACGCGGCGCAGCCACAGGCCAGTCGCTGTTTCGCTGTTGCCGCGGCCCGCCAGCGCGGGACCGGGCCACACGTGCAGCGCGCACCAGGCGGGATAGGCGCCAGCACACAAGCCCGTGAGCACGCCAAACAGCAAGGCGCCGGCGCAGCGCCAGGCGGTGAACATGTCGTCCAGCGGCCGCTGTACCAGCTCGGCGAAGAGCGGCAGCGCCAGCCAGGCCAGCAGCAAGCCCGCGGCGGCGGCCAGCAACGCCGTCAGCACCGACTCGGCCAGGAACTGCTGCACCAGGCGCGCCGCACCGGCGCCGAGCAGCTTGCGCACGCCAATTTCGCGCTGGCGGCGCAAGGTGCGCACGGTGGCCAGATTCACGTAATTGATGACGGCCAGGGCCAGTATCAGCAGCGCCAGCACGGCCAGTCCCGCCACGCTGGCGCGCTGCCCGTGGCGCGCCACAGCGCGGCTGTGGTACAGGTCCGCATCGAAATAAGCCTGCGCCAGCGGCAGCAGCGCGATGTCGGTGACGTTGCGCCCCGCAAGCGCGCGGCCCATGGATGCCCCGCG
Organism: Janthinobacterium sp. 64; assembly: GCF_002813325.1. Classification (NCBI taxonomy): domain Bacteria; kingdom Pseudomonadati; phylum Pseudomonadota; class Betaproteobacteria; order Burkholderiales; family Oxalobacteraceae; genus Janthinobacterium; species Janthinobacterium sp. 64. Next base: position 3,174,886 of record NZ_PHUG01000001.1, read on the forward strand.
CACCTGCCGGTCTTGCGGCGAGTCGTTGAGCGCCTGCTGCAGCAGCGCCGCCAGCGCGCCGGGGTCTGCGCCGGGGCGCAGCTGCAGGTAGATGGCGCCGCGCCCCGTGCCGGCAAAAGCAGCCTCGCGCTGCGCCGCCGGCCAGGCACTGCTGAGCGTACCCACCAGTACTTCATACGGCACGCTGGTATTGCGCTGATGGTCCGGCAGGATGGCGCGCACCTTCAGCGTGACGCCGCCGATCTGCAGCAGCTGGCCCAGCGCGGATGCGTCGGTAAACAGCTTGCGCGCCGCCGTCTGCGTCAGCGCCACGGCATCGGGCTGCGCCAGCGCCGACCGCAGATCGCCCTGCAGCGCCGTGACGCCGAACAGACTGGCAAAATCCGCATCGACCGCTTGCACGTTCAGCGCATACGGGCGCTCGCCGCGCTGCACCGGCAAATCCAGTTGCTTGACGATGCTCGCCATGCCGACCGCGCCGCTGCGCTGCGCCACGTCGCGCAGCGACAGATAGGCAAAGTTCTGCCACTCGGGGCGGATGAACAGATTGATGCGCTGCTTGACCAGCAGCACGCGCTCGCGCTGCGGCACCTGGCTATCGTAACCCAGGCTGTAGCCGACAAAGCCCAGTAGCAAGAAGCAGGCAGCGAAACCCACCGCCAGCCCCAGGATGACGGCCGCCGAGGCGCCCCGCTGCTGCGCCAGCAGGCGCCAGCCAATGCGAAAATCGGCCGCCTTCATGCGGCTTGCAAGGCGTCGACCATGACGCGGCCATCCAGCAGATGCAGCGTGCGCGATGCCTGCGCCGCATGGTCGGGCGAGTGCGTCACCATCACCACCATCGTGTGCGCCGTATCGAGGTTGCCCGTCGGTTCATCGGCCAGCAAGACGGCCACGTTCTGGCCCTCGAAGCCGTATTCGCCATGACTGGGAATATCGAGCAATTCCAGGGCCGGGGTCTGGATATCGCCTGACTGATGCAGCTTGCTGACGCCAACTAGTTTGAGCATGGGTGCTACCTTTATGGACAATGAGGGGAATTTACCGGCTGATCTGCAATCTGGGGGAATTTCCATACGCCGCATAGGCCGACAGGATCACGCGCTCACCTGCCTGCAGCCCTTGCAGCACTTCGAGCTGGCTGTTGTTGCGCCGGCCGATGCGCACGGCGCGCCGCTGCGCCTGGCCGCCGGACGCATCGAGCACGTAGACCCAGGCGCCGCCGCTGTCGTTGATGAAGGCGCCGTTCGGCAGCAGCAGCGCGGCGGCCGGCTCGCCCAGGGTAATCTGCGCATCGAGGCTTTGCCCAGGATTGAGCACGGGCGGCTGGCCATGCGTAAACACCAGTTCCACCGTGAAGCGGCCCTCCTTGATCTGCGGATAAATCGTCTGCACGCGCAGCGCGTAATGTTGCCCAGCCTGGACGATGCTGGCTTGCCGCCCGGCCGCCATGCGGTTCAGGTAAAACTCGTCCACCCTGGCCGACAGCTTGTAGCGCACAGGGTCGTCGATGCGGCCCACATTCTTGCCCGTCGCGATAGACTCGCCCACCTGCAGCCGGAAGTCCGTCAGCCGGCCGGCGGACGGCGCGCGCACGGCCAGGGCGTCGACCGTGGCGCCGACCAGCAGCAAGCCGGAACTGAGGCCGGCGATGGACGCGCCAAGCTGGCTGGCCGCATCGCGGCGCACCATCGACTCCGCCTGCGCCGCCTGCTGTTCCTGCGCCAGCGCGCGCTGCTGCTGCAGCAGCGTGTCGGCCGACTCCTCCAGCGCCACGCTGGAAATGAAGCCCCGCGCCGCCAGCCTGACATTGCGCGCATGCTGCTTGCCACCCTGCTGCAGCGCGAACGCCAGGTCATCCAGGCGGCGCTGGTGCTCGCTGGCGCTGGCCTGCTGCGCCACGCGCAAATTGGACAAGTTGAAAATCTGCTGCGCATGTTCGGCCTTGCGGGCCAGCAGTTCCAGGTTACGCTGCGGATTGGAGATGCGGAACAGCAGCTGTCCCTTGCTCACCAGTGCGCCATCACTGGCAAGCACCTCTTCGATGCGGCCCGACTCGACCGAATCGAGGAGCACGGAATGCAGCGGCTCGGCGCTGGCGCGCACCACCACTTCATCGAGAAAAATACCGCGAGTGGCGGTACCGATGCGCAGTTCGGCGACAGGCACCTGCAAGCCGCGCGGCATCGCCCACCAGCCGGCCGCGGCCAGCGCGGCCAGCAACAGCATGCCCGCCAGGCCGGCAACGACAAGTTTGCGCCGGCTGCGCGGCACGCGCGTATCCATGGCGGCGCCGCTGGGCGGCAAATGGGGCATGGCAGATGGGGGAGAACGCATATGTATTTTCACGTCTTTCGCACAGGTATTCGCCACCTATCAGCAAGCAGCGTGCCAGCGGCAAGCGCCTCGCGGACATGCGCCACGCGACCGTTCGCCAAGCCGGGCGGCGCGGCGCCGTGTGCCCCAGTGTCCCGCAGTGTCCATTTCCGGACAGCGGCTGTTCGCAAGCGCACAGCGCCGGCCAACGAGCATGCCCGCGCGGCCGGCGCCGGCGCCTGTTTTCTGCTCAGCTTTTAAGCCGGACGGCACCGCGTCAGGTGCATGCACATGCAGTTCACGCCGCGTTTTACGCAGTTCGTCGCATTTCCCTTCAAGCTAACGTGTCACCTTGCTATCTTCTTATCGACAGCACGGCAACCGCGGCGCGGTAGCCGGCTTTTTCTTGTCCCGAACTAAAACAATGATAAAGGAAACACCATGCGTACCTTGCTGGCCCTGTGCTGTGCCGTTGCCCTTGGCGGTTGCGCCATCGTCATCAACCCCAACGATGGCGAAGTGCGCTATGCCGACGCGGGTGCCATCCAGGGCAACGAGCAAGTGAGCCGCGAGGTGCGCCAGATCAGCAGCTTGAGCGGACTCGATATCGACAACATGATGCGCATCCACATCAAGATCGACGTACGCGTCGGTCCCGCGCCATCGCTGGTGATCGAAACGGACAGCAACCTGCAGCCGCTGATCCACAGCGAGGTCAGCGGCAATACCTTGCGCATCTGGAGCGACGCGAACATTCGCAGCAGCAACGGCATCCACGTCATCTACACGACGCCGCAACTGAGCAAGATCAATATTTCCGGCACCGGCCGCCTGGTGGTCAATGGTTTCAATGGCGAAGACCTGAAGCTGGTGCAGCGCGGCTCAATGCAGAGCGATCTGTCGGGCAAGGCCGGCCACCTCAAAGTGGCCAGCCACGGCTCGGGCAGCATCAACGCGTCAGCGCTGAGCAGCGGCAATAGCGAGGCCGTCCTGAACGGTTCCGGCCGCATCAATATGGGCCCGGTAAACGGCGACACGGTCAAGCTGGCCGTCAACGGCTCGGGCAGCATCAGCGCCAGCGGCCGCGTACGGCGCCTGGACGCCAGCGTCAACGGTTCGGGCGATCTCAACCTGGCGTCGCTGAACAGCGACGTGGCCCAACTGTCCAGCAGTGGCTCCGGCGACATCGACGCCACCGTTCAGAATGACGTCAACGCCCGCGCCAGCGGTTCCGGCCGCATCACCGTGCATGGCGATCCGGCCCGCCGCACCCTGTCCGGCACGAGCGTCAGCGTGGTGCGCTAATCGCGCTCTGGCGAAGCGCGTGGGCCGGCTTGCTATACTGTCGGCCCCTGTCCCTTTTCACTCATCGCCATGCCGTCCCCCGCCGTTTCCCTGGCATGCCGCCCATCCTGCGGCGCCTGCTGCACCGCACCGTCCATCACCAGCCCGATTCCCGGCATGCCGGATGGAAAACCTGCGGGCGTGCGCTGCGTGCAACTGGCCGATGACAACCGCTGCAAGATCTTTGGCCAGCCGCAGCGGCCCGCGTTTTGCGGCGGCTTGCAGCCATCGGCCGACATGTGCGGCGATAGCCGCGAACATGCCATCCACTGGCTGGACGAGCTGGAACGGCTGACGGCACCCTGAACACCAGCAGTGCTTTAGTCCGCGGCGTTTGTCCGCACCAAGGCCCGCTCTTCGTCACGCAGGCGCTTGTATTCCATCAGCAAAAAAACCACCAGATAGGCCAGCAGCGCGAGCAGGGACGCACGCGCATCGCTCCAGTCCAGCGTGCCGTGGCGCTTCCAATGCAGTGCATTAAAAACGATCAGCATGCCCAGGACACCCCACCCACTGCGGCGCATCACGCGGCCCAGCAAGGTTGCCATTAACGATTTACTGGAGAACATGGTTTCCTTTGTTTGTTCCATTTTCCCCAACTGTACGCACTTCATATCCCTACGGCAATACCAGCACGCGCACAAAAGTCACCTTGACTCGGTTTGCACGTTTGCGTATATTTATGCGCATTCCTGCACGTTTTAGAAATAGACCCATGTCCGCCACCCTGCTCCTCAAACAACGCCACGCGCTGATCCAGCAACAATTGCACGCCGACGGCCGCGTGCTGGCGCTGGACCTGGCGCGCCAGCTCGATGTCTCTGAAGATACGATACGGCGCGACCTGCGCGAGATGGCGGCGGCCGGCCTGTGCCAGCGCGTGTATGGCGGTGCCCTGCCGCTGGCGCCCGACGGCGGCACCTTGATGCAGCGCAAGCAGGAAGCGCCCGAGCGCAAGGCGCGCCTGGCGCAGGCGGCCGTGTCGCTCGTGCGCGCCGGCCAGGTGCTGTTTTTTGATGCGGGCTCGACCAACCTGGCCATCGCCAGCGCCTTGCCGGAGTTAACGCTCACTGTCATCACCAACGCGCCAGCCATTGCCATGGCCCTGATGGAACGCCCGGAAATCGAGCTGATCATGGCTGGCGGCAGGGTCGACCGCCGCGCGGGCGCCAGCCTGGGACCGCAGGCGCTGCGCACGGTCGAGCGCATGCATCCCGACCTGTGTTTCCTCGGTGCTTGCGGCGCCGACGCGGACGCGGGCGTGACGGCATTCAACTATGACGAGGCCGAATTCAAGCGCAGCATCGCCGGCGCCAGCAAGGCCGTCGTCGTCGCCGTCACCAGCGACAAGCTGGGCACGGCCGCGCCTTTCGGCGTGCTGGCCACGGGCTTGCTGCAGCACCTGGTGCTGGAAGCCGATGCCGACGCGGCCCATGTGGCCGCCTTTCAACGGCTGGGCGTGCAAGTGTTGCGCGCCCGCGTCTGATTTTATCCACCCCGACTCTGGAAAAGCTCTCCCATGCATCTCACCGGTACCCTGCAACAACGCGCCACGCGCCTGGTCTTTTTTGCCGCCGGCCTCGGCATGGCCGCCTGGGCCCCGCTGGTTCCCTACGCCAAGTCGCGCCTGGGCCTCGATGAAGCCACGCTCGGCATTTTGCTGTTGTGCCTGGGCGCCGGTTCGCTGTGCGCGATGCCGTTTACGGGCATGCTCACGGCACGCTTCGGCTGCCGCAAGGTCATCGTCTGCGCCGGCCTGCTGCTGACCGCCATCCTGCCCGGCCTGGCGCTGGCCGCCACGCCGCTGCAACTGGGCCTGGTGCTGCTGGTGTTCGGCGCGGCCATGGGCACGTTTGACGTGGCCATCAACATCCAGGCCGTGATCATCGAAAAGGCCAACGGCGGCGCCATGATGTCAGGCTTTCATGCCTTGTTCAGCGTGGGCGGCTTTGCCGGTGCAGCCTGCATGGCCCTGCTGCTGTGGCTGGGCCTGACGCCGGCCTGGTCCTGCGTGGTGGTGATGCTGCTGCTGTGCGGCGTGCTGGGCGCGGCGCAAGGCCATCTGCTGCCGACCGCGTCCGCAACCGGCGAAAAGACGCCGCTGTTCGTCATGCCGCATGGCGCCGTCATTTTCATCGGCTTGCTGTGCTTTATCGTCTTCCTGGCCGAAGGCGCCATCCTCGACTGGAGCGCCCTGTTCCTCACCACCACGCGCGGCGTGGCAGAAGCCAAGGGCGGCCTCGGCTATGCCGCCTTCGCCATCGCCATGACGCTGGGCCGCTTCACGGGCGACAAGGTGGTCAGCCGCTTTGGCGGCAAGCGCGTGCTTACTTTCGGAGGCTTGTGCGCGGCCAGCGGCTTTTTCCTGGCCGTATTGGCGCCGCATGCGAGCCTGGCCATGGCAGGCTTCGTGCTGATCGGCCTGGGTGCGGCGAACATCGTGCCCATCCTGTTTACGGCGGCGGGCAACCAGCGCGCCATGCCGGCCAGCCTTGCCGTGGCGGCCATCACCACCATCGGCTATGCAGGCATCCTGGCCGGCCCGGCCGTGATCGGTTTCATCGCCCACGCCACCAGCCTCAATATCGCCTTCGCCATGCTGGGCGCCGCCCTGCTGCTGGTGGCGGCCAGCGCGCGCCTGGTGGCGCCGGCAAAACAGGCTTCCTGATCGTCCCCTCCGCCTGTCGGTCGGCGCTAAAAAAGCACCGTCCGACAGCGCCCAAATAAGGTCGGCAAGGCTCTGTCGTGGTAAGCTTCGACCCCGCGCACCTTGCTGGCGCCACGCGCTCACCCCATCCTGCCACTTATACCCGTACTTATACTCTTTTATACATCTATGGATCTCATTCTTGCGTTAAAAGCCATCATCATGGGGCTGGTCGAAGGTTTTACCGAATTCTTGCCGATTTCGTCCACGGGACATCTGATCCTGGCCGGCAGCCTGCTCGACTTTACCAAGGATGTCTCGAAAGAAGTCATGGATGTCTTCGAAATCGCCATCCAGGCCGGCGCCATCCTGGCCGTGTGCTGGGAATACCGCCAGCGCATCGGCAGTGTGCTGTCCACCTTCAGCACCGAGGTCAAATCGCGCAAGTTCGTGCTGAACGTGGCCATCGCCTTCATCCCGCTTGCCGGGATCGGACTGGCGATTGGCAAGATGATCAAGCATGCACTGTTCAAGCCCGTGCCCGTGGCCATGGCCTTCATCATCGGCGGCATCATCATCCTGCTGGTGGAGCGCCGCGCGCGCATCAATCCCGTCACCGTACGCGTCAACTCGGTCGATGAAATGACGCCGCTCGACGCCTTGAAAGTGGGCTGCGCGCAGGCGTTTGCACTGATTCCCGGCACCAGCCGTTCCGGCTCGACCATCATCGGCGGCATGCTGCTGGGCCTGTCGCGCAAGACGGCTACCGAATTCTCGTTCTTCCTGGCCATCCCGACGTTGCTGGCCGCCACCGCCTATTCTCTGTACAAAGCGCGCGACATCCTGTCGGCCACCGACGTGCCCCTGTTCGGCCTGGGCACCGTGGCCGCCTTCATCTCCGCCTTCCTGTGCGTGCGCTGGCTGCTGCGTTACATCAGCTCGCACGACTTCACGTTTTTTGCCTGGTACCGCATTGTGTTCGGCTTGCTGGTCCTGGCCAGCGCCCACTACGGCTGGGTTGTTTGGGCAGAATAAGGCACTATGAATCAAGATCTTGAGCAGCGCGCGCTGCACCTGCTGCAAACCGTTTTCGGCTATCCGGCCTTCCGCGGCCAGCAAGCCGATATCGTCGACCACGTCAGCCATGGCGGCGATGCGCTGGTGCTGATGCCCACGGGCGGCGGCAAGTCGCTGTGCTACCAGATTCCCGCGCTGCTGCGCGATGGCGTAGGCGTCGTCGTCTCGCCGCTGATCGCGCTGATGCAGGACCAGGTGGACGCTTTGGCCGAAGTCGGCGTGCGCGCCGCCTTCCTCAATTCCACGCAAACCTACGAAGAAGCGAGCCGCATCGAGCGCCTGGTGCGCACGGGCGGCATCGATGTCGTCTACGTGGCGCCCGAGCGCCTGATGACGCAGCGTTGCCTGGACCTGTTCCAGGCATCGAAGATCTCGCTGTTCGCCATCGACGAGGCGCACTGCGTGGCCCAGTGGGGCCATGACTTCCGTCCCGAATACATCAAGCTGTCGGTGCTGCACGAGCAGTTCCCGGACGTGCCGCGCATCGCGCTGACCGCCACGGCCGACCCGCAGACGCGCGCCGAAATCGCCCTGCGTCTGCAGCTGGAAGACGCGCGCCAGTTCGTCTCGTCCTTCGACCGCCCGAACATCCGCTACCAGATCGTGGAAAAGGCGAATGGCCGCAAGCAGCTGCTCGACTTCATCAACACGGAACACGCGGGCGACTGCGGCATCGTTTACTGCCTGTCGCGCAAGAAGGTCGAAGAGACGGCGGAATTTCTGAACCAGAGCGGCATCCGCGCCCTGCCCTATCACGCCGGCATGGAGTACGCCAAGCGCAGCGCCAACCAGGCGCGCTTCCTGCGCGAAGAAAACATCGTCATGGTCGCCACCATCGCCTTCGGCATGGGCATCGACAAGCCCGACGTGCGCTTCGTGGCGCATCTGGATCTGCCGAAAAGCATCGAGGGCTATTACCAGGAAACGGGACGCGCGGGCCGCGACGGCATGGCCGCCAACGCCTGGATGGCGTACGGCTTGCAGGACGTGGTGCTGCAGCGGCGCATGATCGACGAATCGGAAGCGGACGACACCTTCAAGCGCGTGCTGGGCGTGAAACTCGACGCCATGCTGGGCCTGTGTGAAACGCTCAGCTGCCGCCGCATGCGCTTGCTCGAATACTTCGGCGAACCGGCTTCGCCGTGCGGCAATTGCGACACGTGTCTGGTGCCACCCGTATCCTTCGACGGCACGGTGCCCGTGCAAAAACTGCTGTCGGCCATCTACCGCGTCGACCAGCGCTTCGCCGGCGGCCACGTGATCGACGTGCTGCGCGGCGTGGAATCGGAACGCATCAAGACCTGGCACCACGATTCGCTGTCGGTGTTTGGCATCGGCTCGGACCTGGGCGAAGCGGAATGGAAAGCGATCCTGCGCCAGGCCATCGCGCTGGGCCTCGTCTCGGTCGACCATGAACAATACAGTTCGCTGAAACTGACGGACGCCTCGCGCCCCGTGCTCAAGGGCGGCCAGAAGGTGCAGCTGCGCCAGTACCAGAAACCGGTGAAAACCAGCAAGCGCAGCACCAGCGTGGCGAAAGGCTATGTCGAGACGGATCTGTCGACCAGCGAGCAGGCGATCTTCGACAAGCTGCGCTGGTGGCGCGTGGAGACGGCGCGCACGCACAACGTGCCCGCCTACGTCATTTTTGTCGACGCCACCCTGCGCGAAATCGCCAAGGCCAAGCCCACCTCGCTGGAACAGATGCGCGGCGTGAGCGGCGTGGGCGAGAAAAAACTGGCCTCGTACGGCGACGAAATCGTCGCCATGATCCTGGAGATGATGTGATGGAAGCACTCTCGCCCGACCTGATCTATCAGGCCGTGAAAATCCTCGGCGCCCAGCCCGACGCCGACGACGCGGTGGAAGCGCAAGTCCGTGCCCTGGTGCAGGACGAGCTCACCGTGCGCCGCCTGGCTGACGTGGTACCGGAAGCCTTCGGCCTGGTGCTGGCGTCGCACCTTCCCGGCGCCGAAAACATGACCTTGCCCGACACCTTCTGCGCCCAGGACGAGGACGAGGAATGGGTGGAGTTCCCCCTGCGCCGCGAGCCGATCTTTGTCGTCGCCGCGGACATCGCCCAGCATACCTTCCACAACGGCCCGCGCGCGCTGATACAAAACCTGGCCGACCGCAGCTCCCTGCTGGCGGCCATCAACAAGGCCCTGAACGCGGGCGGCTCGCTCGACGGCACGACGCTGGGCCCGCCGTCCTTCTTTGGCCTGCCGGCATCTCTGTACCAGGCGGCATAATAAAAAACGGCGCCCACGGGCGCCGTTTCAACGATTATCGTGCCAGCGGCACGCCGTCGGCATCGAGTACCGTCACCTCGCCCCAGCCCAGTTCGCGCACGCCCGCCTCGATCTTGCGCAGGTCGCCGATGACCAGCCACACCAGCTCGTCGGGCCGCACGAACCTGGCGCCGGCACTTGCCAGCTGCGCTTCGTCGAGCGTCCGCATCCTGGCCGAATAAGCGGACCAGTACGTGTCAGGCAAACCCTGGTTAAGGCTCGTCAATGCCGCCGAATCGAGTGCTGCCAGGGTTTCAAAACGGCCAGCCAGGCGCGAGTTCATATTGCGCATGATGCTGTTGAACTCTTCGCCCTGCACCGGCCGCTCGCCCGCCACGCCGCGGATTTCCTTCGCCACTTCCTGCATCGCCTCGCGCGTCTTGTCCGTCTGGACTGGCGCCAGCACCATGAAGGCGCGCTGGCCGCGTGGACGCGTCAGCACGCCGCTGGTGCCGTAGCTCCAGTGCTTGTCCAGCCGCAGATTGCGGTTCAGGCGCGAGGTGGCCATGCCGCCGAAGTTCTGCATCAAGGGTTCCATCGCCAGGTCTTCCGGCTGTCCCGGCGGCAGCGACAGGTGCGCGGCGACAATGGTCGATTGCGGCGCGTCGGGTTTGTCGATCAGGAAGACGCGCTTGCCCGCCGTGCGGCCCGGTGCGGCCAGCGCCTTGGCCGGCGCGCTACCGCCCTTCCAGCTGCCGAACGACGCTTCCAGTGCCGGCATCAGCTGCGCCAGCGTGGTGTCGCCTGTGACGATAAGGGTGGCGCTGCCCGGCTTGAACCAGGTGGCGTGCCATTGCGCCACGTCGGCGCGCGTCAGGCCTTGCACGCTGTTGACATCGCCAGAAGCGGGCCGGCCATAGGCATTCTCCGTGCCATACAGGATAGCCGGCATGATGCGCATGGCCAGGCCGGTCGGCTGGGCCTTTTCCTGGCCGATCTGCGCCAGCCGGCGCTGCTTCTGCTGCGCGAACAGGTCCTCACCAAAGGCCGGCTGCAGGGCCGCGTCGGCCATCAGCGCCAGCGATGGCGCCAGGTTGCCCGCCGTCGATTGCAGTCGCAGCAGGGAGAGGTCGTCCAGCGAACTGCTGGACAGGCTGGCGCCCAGCGATTCAAGCGCGTCGGATAGCTGGAAGGTATTGCGCGTGCGCGTGCCCTTGTCGAGCAAATCCATGGCCAGCGACGCCGTGCCCGCCTTGGCGGCGCTATCCGAGGCGCTGCCCGCGTCGAGTGCCAGGGTCACGTTGACGATGGGCGCCGCGTGCCGCTGCAGCAGCACGACCTTCACGCCATTTTTCAGCTGCGCGCGCTCGATGGCGGGAAACGCCACGTCGGGCGGCGTGCCGAGGGCCGGCAAAAGCTTGCGGTCCAGCGTGGATTTTTCCACCGCCAGCTGCGCGAACGGTTTGACGGTCATGGTGTGGCTGTAGCCATTGAGCCAGGCCGCGCCGCTGCGCCGGACTTGCTCCGGCGTGGCATTGGCGACCGCTTCCAGCTTGTCCAGATACGCTTCCGGCGTGGCGCCGAACGTCGCGTTCTCCGACAGCAGGTTGGCCCGACGGCCGAGACGTTCGTTGCCACGCGCTACTCCCGCCAGTGCGCTCGTCTTGACGCGCGCCAGCTCCGCTGCCGTCGGTCCCTGCACCAGCAACTGCTGCAGCACGCTCTCCATCTCGCGCTCGGCATCGGCGGGCGAGACGCCCGGCTTGACCGTCACGATGATATTGAAGGTGCTGCCCAGCTCTCCTTCGTTGACGCCCGCCTGGACGGATGTCGCCAGGCTTTTGTCGTACACCAGGCGGCGCATCAGGCGCGAACTCTTCGACCCCGCAAGCACATCGGCCAGCAGCGACAGGCGCGCCACTTCGGGGTCGCTGACCGCCGGCGCATGGTAGCTGCGGTAGATGCGTGCCTGCGGCACGCGGTCTTCCATCTCGCTGCGGATATTGCTGTCCAGGCGCGGAATCCAGCTCTGCGTGCGCGGCAGCGGCGGGCCCGGCGGGATGGCGCCGAAATACTGCGTCACCAGCGCCAGAGCGCGCTCCGGCGTGATGTCGCCGGCCAGCGAAATGACGGCGTTGTTCGGGCCATAATAGGTGCGGTACCACTGCTTGATATCGTCCAGCGAAGCGGCATTCAAATCGTCCATGCTGCCGATCGTCGACCATGAATACGGGTGCGAATACGGATACATCTGCGCACTGATTTCTTGCCACACGCGGCCGTATGGCTGGTTCTCGCCCTGGCGCTTTTCATTCTGCACCACGCCGCGCTCGCGTTCGAGCATCTCCTTCGAGATGTAGTTACCCAGGTAACCCATGCGGTCCGATTCCAGGTACAGCGTACGCTCCAGCGCGGACACCGGCACGTCTTCATAAAAATTGGTGCGGTCGCCATCCGTTGTGCCGTTGCGGTTGCTGGCGCCCAGGTCGTCCATCGCCTCACGGAAGCCGTGCGGGTAATTTTCCGACCCGTTGAAGAAGAAGTGCTCGAACAGGTGGGCAAAGCCCGTCTTGCCGCGCTGTTCGTTGCGCGAACCCACGTGGTACCACAGGTTCACGGCCACCACGGGCACGCTGTGATCCTCATGCACGATCAGGGTCAGGCCGTTCTTGAGCACGAATTTCTGCTGCTTGAGGGCGTAAGTGCTGCGCTGGAACGGCACCTGGGCGGCCGGCGCCGCTGTCGCGGATGCAGCCGGCGTGGCGGCATGCAGGGGAACGACCATTTGCGCGGCGGCGGAAAGGGCCAGGGATATCAATAATTTCTGTTTCATTGCATTCCTGAAAAAAGAAAACTTCGCATGGGAAGATGCGGCGCAGCAGGCACCATGGCTGGCCGCAGCAGTGAAGTATTCTGCCAGATGTTTTAGATAGCAAAGAATTATTTATTGCATTTTAGAAATCTCGCCCGGCGGGCGCCTGCGCCCTTTGCATTTGCCCATAAAGGCGGTACGATCCTGCGATGGAAACCAAATGGCTGGAAGACTTCATCTCGCTCGCTGAAACGCATAATTTCAGCCGTTCCGCGGCCCTGCGCCACGTCACCCAGCCGGCCTTCTCGCGGCGCATCCAGTCGCTGGAAAACTGGCTCGGCATCGACCTGGTCGACCGCACCTCCTACCCCACGCGCTTGACGCCGGCCGGCGCCGTGTTCTACGAACAGGCGCTGGAAATGCTGGGACAAATCAATGGCGTGCGCGCCCTGTTGCGCGGCAAGCGCGCGGCCACGCAAACGAGCGTCGATTTCGCCGTGCCGCATACCCTGTCGCTGACCTTCATGCCGAAGTGGCTGACGGCGCTGGAAGACGGTTTTGCGCCGATCAACAGCCGTTTGATGGCGCTGAACGTGCACGATGCCGTGCTGCAGCTGGTCGACGGCGGCTGCGATCTGCTGCTGTGCTATCACCATCCGCGCCAGCCGGTGCAGCTGGACCCGGGCCGCTACGACATGCTGGTGATGGGCCGCGAAACCGTGCGCGCGTATGCGCGCTGCGGCCAGGACAAGGTGCCGGACTTCGTCCTGCCCGGCAGCGCCAAGGAGCCGCTACCCTTCCTCTCCTACACCAGCAACGCCTACCTGGGCCGCATGGTGGAACTGCTGGTGGCCGACGCCAAGGCACCGCTGTTCCTGGAAACCTGCTACGAAACGGACATGGCCGAAGGCCTCAAAATGATGGCGCTGGAAGGGCGCGGCATCGCCTTCCTGCCCGAATCGGCCGTCATGCGCGACGTCAAATACAAGCACCTTGCACGCGCCGATGGCGGCGCGCCAGGCTGGGAGATCGAGCTGGAAATCCGTTTATACCGCGAACGCCCGTCGGGCCTGCGTCCCGGAAAACCCATCGTCGAAAGCCTGTGGCAGTACCTGGTGCAGGCGCAGGATGGCAAGGCGCGCGGCGGCAAGCGCCGCAAACGCGCCAGCGAGACTGCGACATCCTGACTGGCAATCCTGGCAATACAACTATGCAATAAATGCATAACCGGATGCGCACAAAGCATTGGCCGGGGCATGAGGCTATCGCCTACGATGCGGTTCCGCTGCGCGCAGCTGCATTCGGCTGCGCCTCTAACGTATTCGTATTGTCCAGGAGCTTATCAAGCATGACCAGCAAGCACGCACTTCCTTCCTACCTCAATCCTGAAGACCTGGGCCCATGGGGCGTCTACCTCGAGCAGATCGACCGCGTTACGCCATACCTGGGCAACCTGTCGCGCTGGGTGGAAACGCTGAAGCGTCCTAAGCGCATCCTGACGGTCGACGTGCCTATCGAGCGCGATGACGGCACCATTGCCCACTACGAAGGCTACCGCGTGCAGCACAATCTGTCGCGCGGCCCGGGCAAGGGCGGCGTGCGCTTCCACCAGGACGTGACCCTGTCGGAAGTGATGGCCCTGTCGGCCTGGATGACGGTCAAGAATGCAGCGGTCAACGTGCCATACGGCGGCGCCAAGGGCGGTATCCGCGTCGATCCGAAGACCCTGTCGCGCAATGAACTGCAACGCCTGACCCGCCGCTACACGAGCGAAATCAGCATGATCATCGGACCGAACAAGGATATCCCGGCGCCGGACGTCAACACGAATGAACAAGTCATGGCGTGGATGATGGACAGCTACGCCATGATCGGCGGCAATATGTCGACCGGCGTGGTGACGGGCAAGCCAATCTCGCTGGGCGGCAGCCTGGGTCGCCGCGATGCGACGGGCCGCGGCGTGTTCGTCGTCGGTTGCGATGCGGCCGCCAAGGTCGGCATGTCGCTCGAAGGCGCGAAAGTCATCGTGCAAGGTTTCGGTAACGTGGGCGGCGTCGCTGCCCGCATGTTCGCGGAAGCCGGCTCGAAAATCGTCGCGGTACAAGACCACAAGACCACCGTGGTGCATGCTGGCGGCCTGAACATCCCGCAATTGCTGGCACACGTGGCCGAAGTGGGCAGCGTCGAAGGCTTCCCGGGCGCCGAGGCATTCGTGCCACGCGAAGATTTCTGGGGCATCGATTGCGACATCCTGATCCCGGCCGCGCTGGAACAGCAGATCACGGCTGAGCGCGCACAAGTCATCCGCGCCAAGATCATCCTGGAAGGCGCCAATGGCCCGACCCTGCCGGCAGCGGACGATATCCTGACCGACCGCGGCGTACTGATCGTGCCGGACGTGCTGGCCAACGCGGGCGGCGTGACCGTCAGCTACTTCGAGTGGGCGCAGAACTTCTCGAGCTTCTTCTGGACCGAAGAAGAAATCAACAGCCGCCTGACCCGCATCATGCGCGAAGCGTTCGATTCGGTATGGCAAGTGTCGCAAGAGAAGAAAGTGTCGATGCGTACCGCCACCTTCATCCTGGCGTGCACGCGTGTTCTGCAAGCGCGCGAAGTGCGCGGCCTCTACCCATAATGGCTGCCTGAGAAAAAGCCCAGGGCGTTGTTGCCCGCCCCTCGCCGTACTGGCGTACTGTCTTCGGGGCGGCGCCTAGCCCTGGGCATTTTTCAGGCGCCATTGGGTTGATGGCGCTCTAAAAAAATCCCGCCACACTTGCGTGTGAGCGGGATTTTTTATGGGCGTCGGATTTGCGTCAGGCTGAATAACCTTGCGGGTTCTGGTGCTGCCAGCGCCAGTGGTCGCGGCACATGTCGTCGATGTTTTTCTGCGCTTGCCAGCCCAGCAATTGCTTCGCCTTGTCGGCCGAGGCGTAGCAGCTGGCGATGTCGCCGGGGCGGCGCGGCACGATCTCGTAGGGGACTTTGCGGCCGCTGGCAGCCTCGAAGGCGCGCACGGTGTCGAGCACGCTGTAGCCGTGGCCCGTGCCCAGGTTGACGGTGAAGCCGCCCTCGGTGGAAAACAGGCGGTTCAGCGCGGCCACGTGGCCCAGCGCCAGGTCGACCACGTGGATGTAGTCGCGCACGCCCGTGCCATCGGGGGTATCGTAGTCGTTACCGAAGACGGCCAGGCGCTCGCGGCGGCCCACGGCCACCTGGGCGATGAAGGGCATCAGATTGTTCGGGATGCCGGCCGGATCTTCACCGATCAAGCCGCTGGCATGCGCCCCGACCGGATTAAAGTAGCGCAGCACGCCGACTTGCCACTGGGCGTCGGCATGCACGAGATCGGCCAGGATCTCTTCGACCATCAGCTTCGAGCGGCCGTACGGGTTGGTCACGGACAGGCGCGACGTTTCCAGGATCGGCAAGGCTTCCGGGTCGCCGTACACGGTGGCCGACGAGCTGAACACAAAACGCTTCACATTCGCCGCCGCCAGCACTTCCAGCAGCGCCACGGTGCCCGATACATTGTTATCCATATACATCAGTGGCTGCGCCACGGATTCGCCCACAGCCTTCAAGCCCGCGAAATGGATGACCGCATCGATGGCGTGCTCGCGCAAGATGGCGGCCATGGCGGTGCGGTCGCGCACGTCAGCCTCATAGAAAGGCACGCTTTTGCCGGCAATGCGCTCCACGCGCGCCATCGCTTCGCGCGCGCTATTGCACAGATTATCCACCGCGACCACATCAAAGCCGGCAGCGAGCAATTCGACGCACGTATGCGAGCCGATGAAACCGGATGCGCCGGTGACGAGTATTTTCTTGGACATAATATCAATCAATACAAAAAGATAAGGCTAGCGTAATTCCCCCGCCGTGCCTAGAGCGCACGCTGGCGCGCATGAAAAAAAGCCTGCGGCGTCGCCGCGGCAGGCTTGTTTTCGTGCAAACGGTACCGGCGGGCAAACCGCCAGGTTTAGTTCTTGATGAAGACCAGATCCCACACGCCATGGCCCAGTTTCAAGCCACGGTTTTCAAACTTGGTCAGCGGACGATACGCCGGCTGCGGCGCATAGCCATCGGCGCTATTGTGCAACTGCGGCTCGGCGCCCAGCACCTCGAGCATTTGCACTGCGTAATCTTCCCAATCGGTAGCGCAATGCAGATAGCCGCCCGGCGCCAGGCGATCGGTCAATTGCTTGACGAATGGCGACTGGATCAGGCGGCGCTTGTTGTGGCGCGCCTTGTGCCATGGATCGGGGAAAAACACGTGGATGCCGGCCAGCGAATTGGCAGGAATCATGTGCGTGAGCACTTCGACGGCGTCGTGCTGCAGCAGGCGCAGATTCGTCAGCGACTCTTCGCCGATCAGTTTCAACAGACTGCCGACACCGGGCGTATGCACTTCGACACCGATAAAATCCTTCTCCGGCATGGCCTTGGCGATATGCGCCGTCGTCGCCCCCATGCCAAAACCGATTTCCAGGATGACCGGCGCCTTGCGGCCGAACACCTGTTCGACGTCCAGCGGTTCCTTGGCGAAAGGCAACAGGAACTGCGGCCCCAAGGTCTCAAGCGCGCGCGCCTGCGCGACGGACAGCCGTCCCGCGCGGGTCACGAAGCTGCGGATGCGGTGTTCGGTCGGATCGTACATCATCGGCCGCGCCGGGCCGTTTGCTGGGGTATCAGAAGACATGGGAATGAAGAAATAAGTGGCCGCGCCGTATAAAAACAGGCGCCAGCGAAAAATGGAGCGGGTGAAGGGAATCGAACCCTCGTCGCTGGGAAGCTCGACAAGAAATTCAACAGCCATGCGGGCTTGCGGCCCGTTCTCAATCCGCAAAAGTGGCATTATAGCAGTGGCGTAAATTAGCATCCATGCAGGGATTACCTTACAAGCCTGCTTACGCAGGACCAAGCAAGGACGCGGATATGAACCCTTCGTTGGATAGCGCGTTGATGGCGCCGCGAAGCAGGTAGTTATTAGTAAAGCACATCGTGTACTGGCGTGCGCCAGGCTTGATCGGCTGTAGCATCTTCCCTTCCACCAGGCGTTTGATCTGGTAAGTGCGCTGAGCTGGATTCAGGCCTGGCATCACCTTGGCCAGGTCACCAGATTTTGCGATGCCCAACTTGACCACCTCAAGCAAAATCGCCTGTTCCTCATGCGTGATCAATTGCCGCTGGACAGAGTAAGCAAGCGCGGGGATCAGGATTTTTTCCTTCAAGAAAGTGTAGTCGGTCAGCCGGTCCACTTTTTGCAGTTCATCCAAGATGCCTTGCAAAACGTAGGTGCACCAGCGATCCAGGCTTTCATCCGTCCCCTTGTCGGCGCAAGAAAGCATCTCATAGTAGCGCTCACGGTCATTGCAAAAAACAGCAGTCGGGTTCAACACCCGTCCGCCTGTTTTGACATTGAAGCCATACTTGATCAGAAGTGCATAGGTCATCAAACGCACGACGCGCCCATTACCATTACTAAACGGGTGAATCCAGCCAAAGCGATGATGTGCCAACGCAACCTTGATCAAGGCATACTTGGGAGGATCATCTCGATTGATGAACCCCATCAGCTCTTCCATATAACCAGGTACAAGGACAGGATCTGGCGGAAGGTGGTCTGACTTCGCAATGCGGACCGCTCCCGTTCGATATGTGCCAGGCGTGCGGTCGCCCTCTCTCTCCAGGTCATGCACTGCCAGCGCGTGCAGCTCCCGGATGAAGTGTTCCGAGACCGCAGAATTCGGCGTAACCACATCCTCGATATATTGCATCGCTTTTTCGATGTTGGAGATCTCGCGCACCTGGTCGCTATCGTTCGTGCCCCCTTCCACCGAAGTCTCAACATAGTCTGCAAGAGTCGTATGGTTGCCCTCAATTCGCGCAGACCCGAGGCTTTCCAGCATGTGGAAAATATGCTTGAGCTGGAAGAAGGTGGACGCGGGCGTTGTGCCCCCAAGTTGCAATCGCCGCAAGTGTTCCAGTTCCGTTAGGACATCGACAAGCGGCGAGTCGAACGAGGGATTTAAAAGCTTCAGGTCAAAGTGGTGGAAGTCTGGCATAGCGATCCTGCTTTTCTTAAATAGCGCCGAGGATTAAGTTGAATTTTTAAGATAATACACCTAAAAATCATATACTTACGTGCCATCTCAGATTGTTACATGTGTAATAATCCAAAATCACAAGTCAACACATCTAAACTTTTAGGGGAGGATTGTAGCTTTTCGTGCAAGTTTTTCATGAACGGGCATACAAAAGCGGGGGGCTTTTCCCGGAAAAATTTTCTGATACAACAAATGAAATGAGTAGAATTTATTGCGTAAACGGCAACCTAGCCGTGGCCATGAAAAGCTCGCCTGAACGCCTTTTGTGGAGCAATCTTTGCTTGCGGTGGTCAAGTAATTTCGGACACAACGATAGGTTCACGTTCTGCCATTTTCTGTTCGTAGACAGAGGGTGGCAGATTGCCCAATGCTGAATTGATGCGCTTGCAGTTGTAGAAGCCGACGATGTAGTCGGTGATGTCGGCTTTGGCCTCGGCGTGGTTAGCGTATTGACGCTGCCAGACCCGTTCCATCTTGAGGTTCAAGAAGAAGCGTTCAGCGACGGCGTTGTCCCAGCAGTTACCTTTGCGGCTCATACTGCAGACGAAGCCGTGGCTGGCCAGTAGGTCCTGGTAAAGCTCGCTGGCATATTGACTGCCCCGGTCGGAATGGACGATCAATCCGGCTGCCGGCCGGCGCTGTTGGATGGCCATCGTCAACGCATCGCAGACCAGCTTGGCTGGCATGCTTGGCGCCATGGCCCAGCCCACCACTTTGCGCGCGTACAGATCCAGCACGGTTGCCAGATACAGCCAGCCGGCACCGGTACGGATGTACGTGATGTCGCTGACGTACGCCAGGTTCGGCGCGCTCGGATTGAACTGTCGGTTCAGCACGTTGGCGGCCACTGGCAGGTCGTGCTTACTGTCCGTCGTATGGACGAACTTGCGCTTCCAGACCGGCTTCAAAGCCTGCTGGCGCATCAAACTGCGCACCTTGTAGCGCCCGATGTCGAACCCTGCGCTGGCCATGGCAGTGACCAGTCGGCGGCTTCCGTAGCTCTGATGGCTTGCCATAAACGCGGCCCGCAGATGAACGCTCGCTTTGCACAAAACCGGTTTAGCAGAACGACGCTGCGCCTCGTAAAAGCCAGATCGGCTCACGTCCAGGATGCGACAGCTGTGCTGGACTGGGATGGCCTCCTTTTGCAGCTGGCGAATAAGCGTATGGGTCACTTCATTTCGCGGGCAAAGAAGGCCGAGGCCTTTTTTAAGATGGTGACGTCCTGCCGTAGCTGCTGATTTTCCAGCTCCAGTTGGCGGATTCTTTGCTGCTCGGCAGTGAGCGGCTTGCCGATGCCGGGTTGCCCGTTCTGCTCGGCACTGTACTGCTGCAGCCAGCGACGGATCGCGGTCTGGCCGATGCCCATGCTTTCGCTGACGTTCTGGACGCTCTGGCCCTGCTCATTGATCAGCCGGACCACTTCCAGTTTCAGGCTCGGCTCGAAGGTTCTACGTTTTCTTGTTGTCATGCTTTTTCCTCAGATGGTGGATTTTCCACCTATTGAGGTGTCCGGGCAAATTAAACCACTACAGCTTTGTGAAGCGGCGAAAACAGATTTACGCCGTTTCTCATTGGAGCGGGTGAAGGGAATCGAACCCTCGTCGTAAGGAGGGTAAGGAGCGCGCATCGCTGCGCACCCCTCCCCTAAGAACCGTACGTGCAAGTTCCCCTGCATACGGCTCAAGCAATCACGAAGCACCCTATTTATACATTGAGGTGCCGGCAGGACCGTGTGTTTCTCGTACATGGTGTTGCATATGGCAATTCGGATGAACTAACACCAAATTCGTCAGCTTGTCCGAACCTCGTTCCGATCGCTTGACTATATGGTGCAAGTGCCACCCTGTCTCGCGTGTGATCTTCTGGTCGCAGACGGGGCAGAGTCCTTCCTGCCACCACCACAACCACCGAAGCTTGCGCCGACCTTCGAGCATGCTGTCCATTCGCTTTGCAAGCCGCTTGGAAAAATACTCGTCAGACGCCGGGTCGTAAGGGTTCTCATCGCTTTTGATCTTGGCATGTTTTCGCTGCTTGTACTGTGCCAAAACCGGCAGCAATTTGTCCTTGTCGGCAAACCGCCAATCGCGTCCATGGAGTTGCTTGAAGTAGCGCTGCTTGATCCATCGCCTCCCCTTCTTCGGGTGACGACGAACCGCCCAACTCCACAAAGCCTCCCAGATTCTATGGTCGCATTTTACAAATGTCCGAGTTGCGTTTTGACTTCTGTGATAGTTGGCCCACCCCCGAATCACTGGCGTGAGCTTGTCGATCACTTCGGTTTGCGACGCAGCCTTTCTTGCGCCCAGAATGGCGCGGACTCTCTCCAGAAATGCCTTGCGATTCTTCTTCGAGGGCTGAACGATCACACTCTTGAAGTACCGCACATTCCAGCCAAGGAAATCAAATCCCTCGCTCACCTCGGTGATCTTGGTTTTTGATTCCGATAGAACAAGGCCTCTGACCGCCAGAAACTTCTCGACCAGTGGCTTGACCTTGTCTTGCAACAGCTCTCGCGAGCTGCCGGTAATGACAAAGTCGTCCGCGTAACGCACCAGATTGACTTTCGCCGCCCGAGCTTGCCGCACCGTAGAAAAAAGTGTCGTCAGCTCTTCTTGCAGTCCATCCAGCGCAATATTTGCCAACACCGGGGAAATGATGCCTCCCTGTGGCGTTCCTGTCTGGGTTGGAAAAAGCTTACCCATCTCAATAAACCCTGCTTTCAGCCACTGACCGAGCACGCCTTTGTCCATGCAGACATTGGCGAGCAACCATTCATGACTGATATTGTCGAAACAGCCCTTGATATCCCCTTCCAGCATCCACCGTGCGCAGTCATGGCCACTCAGCACATTTCGTACTTGGGCAATGGCATCTGCGGTAGAGCGCTCACGTCTGAAACCGTATGAATGAGGATCGCCGGTAGTCTCGGCAACAGGATCTAGCGCCAATAAGTGCAGCGCTTGCATAGCCCGGTCACGCATAGTGGGAATGCCCAGAGGACGTTTCTCACCATTCGATTTCGGGATGTAAATGCGACGCAATGGCAAGGGCTTGTATCTCTTGTTGCCGAGACCGACAACCGCCTGCCACTTTTCTTCCGGGGTACTCCAAAGTTGCTGATCCACTCCGGGAGTTCTACGGCCTTGATTCTCCGTTACCCGCCTCACAGCAAGCGCTTTCGCGCCTGAGGATTTGGTCAGAAGTCTCTGCAGGGAGCGCACATTCCGCCATTGCCCTGCTTTTGCTGCCTTCGCAATTCTAGTCTGCAGCCTCGCGACAATTTGATAAGCGCCTATCCACGGTATTTCGTGCCAGGTCTTCCAAACTGTAGAGGCGACATCACAATCGTATTGACTTGCGTCCATATCAACCTCCGGTTGAATGGAGCGGGTGAAGGGAATCGAACCCTCGTCGTCGGCTTGGGAAGCCGTTGCTCTACCATTGAGCTACACCCGCCCTGTTCCCAAAAAGGGATGGACGCACTATTCCCCTCACGGGGACAATGCGTTCCCCCGCTGGGTGCTCACTTACAGACCTGTCGTGCGACAGATCACCAAATGGAAGTCTGCACGCTTTCGCGTCGGGGCGATCTTTTCATCCCCTATTCCCACCATTACAGTGAGACATTCGCTTTTTCCATCATCCTCTACCTGCTGTGCCATCAAGTGACCTTGCGGTCACCCTTGTCTGCCATACAGGCCAGACGACATATCAGGCTTACCTCGTTCCGTACAAGCAACAGGATTGGGAAGGTTCTGCCTTTTCGCCGGTGATACCAATGTCAGCGTGTTTGCACCAAGCAAGCAAACAACCGATCACATCGAGTCTCTTACCGTTGCGTCCGACTCGTCAAGCTTGACGACGTTTAATAGCAGTTCACTTACGTTAACCATCCAACCCAGCCTAGCGCCTCATCTGGCCGCAACTGCCAAAATCATACCTTACCCCTCACGAGATAAAGCACACCCCGTAAGGTGGCTACATTGTCAGAGCGCTTAGCACCCCACCGTTACCAGTGACGCACCGCTCCTTGACTACGAGGGGCTGAACCCTCGGTCTTGCCGGCGATTGATACACCTCAAGACAATTGCTTGTACAGCCTTCGTCGCTACTTTACAACTCATTTTCCACCCCAATTGCCGAGTGGTGCACTGAATTTTCACACTCTTAAACGTGGTGTGAAGGCCTTGGCTAGCCTGTAGCGCGACTCGAGTCGCACGCTTGGGAAGCTTCTGCTCTACCATTGAGCTACACCCGCGAAGCCTGCATTTTACGCGGGATGGCAAGGACTTGGCAAACTTGTGGATCGCTTTCGCATTCACCAGGAATTCTGGCAATATTTCAGAAAAAACATAGGCTGTCGTGTTTGCGCGGAACCGTTTTTATTGATAAATAGCAACATTTCGGGCAACGAGACACCGTGAATGGTCTGGTATGCAGCTAAAATAGAACAAATTATTATCGGTTTGGACTGTGCAGCGCAGACTGGCCAGAGAAATGTTGCTACAATCGCGTGACAGTTTAGCATTCCCGCTGTTCAACCTAAAAGGATATCCCATGAAGAAAATTCTGATCGCTTCGGCAATCCTGTGCTTCGCTTCCGCACAAGCCATGGCTCAAACGACGGCACCAGTTGGTGGCGCACCTGTTCCAGCAGCAGCGGCACCAGCCGCTGGTGCCGCTGGCGCTGGCGCCGCTGCTGCCGGCACCATCGCCGGCCTGAGCACGAGCGCCCTGATCGCCATCGGCGCAGCAGTTGCCGTTGTGGCCGGTGCAGCAAGCTCGGACTCGACCACCACGCACACCACCCCAACCCACCATTAATACCTGGCTGCCCAGGCAGCGACAGGTAGGTCCATCCTGCAGCTTGATGTCGAGCCGAAAGGTGAAGGCCTGGTACCGCAATAGCTGATATACATCAAATATGTCAACTATTGCAATAAAAGCCCTTTTCATTTGAAAATGGGCTTTTTTGCTTTTTAGAAAATAACGAAGAGGCTGACGTCAGCTTTTCTGTGTTGACGGACGATGCAATATTGCGCATGCATAAATGCGGTATTCATTTATCCATTAAGAAATCCAGCTGCCATGTTCGTGAGATACACCATTCAAGCGCCTCGCGCACCATGAAGAACCAGCCCTTTTTCAAGCGCATGGGATTTGCCTTGAGCGGCATTGCCGCCGCCCTGCGTCTGGAATCGAGCTTTCGCTTGCAATGCATTGCCGCCCTCATGGTCGTGATCGTGCTCGCCTGGAGCAAGCCGGCAATGATCTGGTGGGCGCTGCTGCTACTCAACTGTGGCCTGGTGCTGGCAGCTGAACTGTTCAATACGGCGCTTGAACACATGATTGACCACCTGCATCCTGGCCTGCACCCCAGCATCAAGATCGCCAAGGATTGTGCCGCAGGGGCTGTGTTCATCCTCAGCATGAGTGCCGCCTGCATTTTTGTTGCTTTTTTGCTGGAAACGTTTTTCAGTTGAGTAGCCATAGCTGCCAAGCAAATTACAATGCATGGGGCGCCTAGGCACCTCGCTGTCCACGTCAACATTCGAGATGGCGAGAAGAAACACATAGATTCCTATAATTCATTAAAATAATGCCTTTTTAAAATATTTTATCTTTACCAATACTGATTTTCAGCACGCCTTGTGGCTTGCATGACAATTGCGTAAAACAATAATCGCTTTTTGCGAGCGACTAACGACTCAGTTCCCCTTTAGCGAAGCTGTTTTAATTTTGAATTGATGCGTAGATGAATACTCCCCTTGTACCAGTGATTCTTTGCGGTGGTTCCGGCACACGCTTGTGGCCCCTGTCGCGTGAAGGCTACCCCAAACAGTTCTTGCGTTTGTCCGGCGAGACCAGCATGTTGCAGCAGACGCTGCAACGGCTGGCTGGTATTGAGGCCTTGGCGCCGGCTTTGCTGGTATGTAATGAGTCGTCGCGTTTCATTGTCGCGGAACAGTTGCGTGAGATAGGCCTGAACGATGCCCGCATGGTGCTTGAACCGATGCGCCGCAATGCGGCACCGGCCATTGCCACGGCGGCGCTGCAAGCGATACAACAAGGTTACGGCCCAGTCAGGCAGTTATCTTGGAGAAGACGATATCGTCCGCTTTGAAGACCGCTACGGCCGTACCTGATCGAACACATACACAATATCCGCGCACGCGGCGTCGCAAGAATTCACACTGAAGTTTATAAGGTTTAGCCAGTCATCATGAAACCAATCGAAGGCATCTTTGTACAGGAAGTGAAATGGTATTGCAGCAGCAGGGCAGAAAAATACTTTCTCACCTTTGCCGATGCACTTGCCCTGTTCATGGCATTCTGGCTCGCTGGCAAATGGACCCTCGATACCAGCGACTTGAACAGCTTCGGGCTGGATAGCTCGCGCCTGCTCAGCTACAGCCTGCTATCCCTGGTCACTCTGGCGATCTTCAAGTTGAAGGGTCATCATGCCAAACGTCGTCCGTACTCAAATGAAATCAAGGAACTGCTGAAGGTCACCATGGTCATGGGCCTGATCGACGCGGCCCTGGTATTCCTCGACAAGCGCGACTCCTCGCGCGAAGCACTATTGGCCACCTGGCTGCTGGTGCCATGCTTTGTCTTGCTGCTGCGCGGCATCGTCAAGTACCTGCTGATGAAAGCGGGCGGCTGGATACGCCCCATGGTCATCATCGGCTGGGGTGACAATGCCTTGCAGACAGCGCGTGCCTTCGATGAGGAAGCGTTGATGGGCTATCGCTTGATTGCCTTCCTGATCCCCGAAGGCCAGGAGCGCTTCGAACATCACTACCTCAACCGCAACAAACAGTCCGTTCCCTGTATTTCGCTCGGTGATGATCCGGAAAAAACGCTCAAGATGCTGGGCGATCCACATGCGGTCGTCGCGCTGGAGCAAGGTGGCATTGACGCCTATCAGGGCATGATCCAGCAAGTCAGCCGTTGCGTTGCCAATATGCAGGTGGTACCAGCCGTACGCGGCCTGCCCCTGTATGGCATGGAGGTCAACCATTTCTTTACACATGAGGTGCTACTGCTGACAATGCGCAACAACCTGGCGCGACCAGGTTTGCAACTGATCAAGCGCTGCTTTGACCTGACGATGTCGATCGCCGTGATGATCGTCGGCGCTCCCATCCTGCTGTGGATCGCAGCCAAGGTGATGGCCTCTGGCCGCCCCATCTTCTATGGCCACAAACGCGTCGGCCAGAATGGCAAGCATTTCCTCTGCTATAAATTTCGCACCATGGCCGTGAATGCCGATGTGCTGTTGAAAGAGTTACTGGAACGAGACCCGGTCGCCCGTGCCGAATGGGACCGTGATTTCAAACTGAAAAACGACCCGCGCATCACCTCGATCGGCCACTTCTTGCGCAAGACCAGCCTGGATGAACTGCCACAGCTATGGAACGTACTGAAAGGCGAAATGAGCCTGGTAGGCCCACGTCCCGTGGTCGATGCCGAACTGGAACGCTATGGCACACAGCTAGACTATTACCTGGAAGCCAAACCCGGTGTCACGGGTCTATGGCAAGTGAGCGGCAGGAACGATGTCAGCTATGATACGCGCGTCTATCTCGACGCCTGGTATGTCAAGAATTGGTCTCTGTTCAGTGACATCGTCATTTTGCTGAAAACGGTCAAAGTCATCTTCAAGAAAGATGGCGCGTATTAACAAAAATACAGCCAAAAATTAAATAATTTGCAAGGCAAGAAAAGGATAAGAGCATGATTTTAGTTACCGGCGGCGCCGGCTTCATCGGTTCAAATTTTGTACGCGATTGGCTGGCGCTAAATGATGAGCCCATCATCAACCTCGATAAACTGACCTACGCAGGCAATCTCAGCAATCTGGCCAGCCTGGAACAAGACCCGCGGCATATCTTTGTGCGCGGCGATATTTGCGATACCGCGCATATCTCCCGCTTGCTGGCAGAGCACCAGCCGCGCGCCATCCTGCATTTTGCGGCGGAAAGCCATGTCGACCGCTCGATTCATAGCCCAGGTGAATTCATTTCGACCAACGTCAATGGCACTTTCAGCTTGCTCGAAGCCACGCGCGCCTATTGGTCCAGCCTGACGGGCGAGGCCAAGGATGGTTTCCGTTTCCTGCACGTCTCGACCGATGAAGTCTATGGCACACTGGGTCCGCAAGATCCGCCATTCACGGAAACGACGCCGTATGCGCCGAACAGCCCCTATTCGGCATCGAAAGCAGCCTCCGACCATCTGGTACGCGCGTATTTCCATACGTATGGCATGCCGGTGCTCACCACCAACTGCTCAAACAACTATGGTTCTTTCCATTTTCCGGAAAAACTGATTCCCCTCATCATCAGCAACGCCCGTGCCGGCAAGCCTTTACCTATCTATGGCGACGGCATGCAAGTGCGCGACTGGCTGTATGTGGGCGACCATTGCTCGGCGATTCGTCGCGTGCTGGAAGCGGGACGTCCGGGCGAGGTCTACAACGTGGGCGGCTGGAATGAAATGGCCAATCTGGAAGTTGTGCATACCCTGTGCGACATCCTCGATACGCTCGATCCGAAGGCTTCTGGCAGCTATCGCGAACAAATCACGTATGTGCAGGATCGCCCAGGCCATGACCGCCGCTACGCCATCGACGCGCGCAAGATCGAGCGCGAACTGGGCTGGAAGCCGGCAGAGACCTTCGCCACGGGCATACGCAAGACCGTCCAGTGGTACCTGGACAACCAGGCCTGGGTACGCGACGTGCAATCGGGCGACTACTTGAAGTGGGTAGAAAAAAACTATGCGGCACGCGATGCGGCAAAGGAAGCAATCTGATGAGCGCAGCGATCGAACGCAAAGGCATCATCCTGGCCGGTGGTTCAGGCACGCGCCTGTATCCCGTCACCATGGCCGTGTCGAAGCAGCTGCTGCCCGTGTATGACAAGCCGATGATTTACTATCCGCTGACCACCCTGATGCTGGCCGGCATACGCGATATCTTGATCATCTCTACGCCGCAAGACACGCCGCGGTTCCAGGAGTTGCTCGGTGATGGCAGCCAATGGGGCATCAAGCTCAGCTACGCCGTGCAGCCCACGCCTGACGGCCTGGCGCAAGCCTTCATCATTGGCCGTGAATTCGTCGGCGACGCGCCATCTGCGCTTATTTTAGGCGACAACATTTATTACGGTAACGACTTCGAATCGCAATTGCGTGAAGCCTCCGCACGCACCAGCGGCTCCACCGTCTTCGCCTACCATGTCACCGATCCGGAACGCTATGGCGTGGTCGACTTCGACGCACAGCGGCGCGCCGTCAGCATCGAAGAAAAACCGCTCAAGCCAAAATCGAACTACGCTGTCACCGGCCTGTATTTCTACGATAGCCAGGTGTGCGACATCGCCGCCGGCATCGCTCCGTCACCACGTGGCGAGCTGGAAATCACCGATGTCAACCGCATTTATCTGGAACGCGGCCAGCTGAACGTCGAACTGATGGGCCGCGGCATGGCCTGGCTCGATACCGGCACGCATGAATCGTTGCTGGAAGCGGGCCAATTCATCGCCACCATCGAGAACCGCCAAGGCTTAAAAGTTGCCTGCCCAGAAGAAATCGCCTACCGTCGCGGCTACATCGACGCCGCCAAACTCGAAGCATTGGCGCAACCCTTGAAAAAGAACGCCTACGGTCAATACCTGCTGCGCCTGCTCGAAGAAAAAATATACTAAAGCCTGAACGGCTCATCCATACCATGCAAATTCAAACCACAGCAATTCCGGACGTCCTGATCATCGAGCCTACTGTCTTTGGCGATGATCGCGGTTTTTTCTATGAGAGTTTTAACCAGAAACGCTTTACCGAACTGACTGGCATCACGCGCGATTTCGTGCAGGACAACCACTCCAAATCCGCCAAGGGCGTGTTGCGCGGCCTGCACTACCAAATCCAGCAGCCACAAGGCAAGCTGGTGCGCGTCACCGCTGGCGAAGTCTTCGACGTCGTCGTTGACCTGCGTAAAAGTTCGCCAACTTTCGGCAAGTGGACCGGCGTAGTCCTGTCGGCCGCCAACAAACGCCAGTTATGGATACCTGAAGGTTTCGCCCACGGCTTCGTGGTGACCAGCGAAAGCGCAGAGTTCCTGTACAAGACCACCGACTATTGGGCGCCGGAATTCGAACGCAGCATCCTGTGGAATGACCCGGCGATCGGCATCGACTGGCCGCTGGACGGCGAACCGTTACTGTCAGGCAAGGACAAAGTCGGCACATTGCTGGCCAATGCCGACGTCTTCGCCTGAGCACTGCAACACTGCCACTCCCCCCTTCATGGAAACAAATATGAGCCGTATCTTAATTACAGGAAAAAACGGCCAGGTCGGCTACGAACTGGAACGCAGCCTGCAAGGTCTGGGAGAGATCATCGCGCTAGACCGCAGCCAGATAGACCTGGCCGACCTGGACCAGGTGCGCGACGTAATCCGCCGCATCAAGCCGACCCTGATCGTCAATCCGGCCGCCTACACCGCTGTCGACAAGGCCGAGAGCGAGCCTGAACTGGCAATGCGCATCAACGGTGAAGCGCCGGGCGTGATGGCGGAGGAGGCGAAAAAACTGGGTGCCGCGATGATCCATTACAGCACCGACTACGTGTTTGATGGCTCGAAAGATGGGCCCTACGTCGAAACCGATCCGACCTGCCCGATCAATGTCTACGGCAGCAGCAAGCTGGCCGGGGAACAGGCGATCCAGGCCACAGGCATCCCGCACCTGATCTTGCGCACCAGCTGGGTCTATAGCACACATGGCAAGAACTTTCTGTTGACCATGCTGCGCCTGGCAAAGGAGCGCGAAGAACTAAGTATCGTATCCGATCAGTTCGGCGCACCGACGTGGAGTCGTACCATCGCCGATACCACGGCGCATATCGTGGCGCAAAGCCTGACGGCAAGCGACCAGCAAGCATGGTGGCAGGCACGCTCCGGTCTGTATCATTTGACGGCGCAAGGAAGGACCAGCTGGTTCGGTTTTACCGAAGCGATCATGGCCCATGCGTCAGTGGATAAGAAACCACGTTTGAATGCGATAGAGGCCAAAAACTATCCGGTGCCTGCGAAACGTCCCACCAATTCGGTGCTGTCCTCAAAACGCCTGATGGAAACTTTTTGTGGGCTACCACAGTGGCAAAGTACCTTGACATTGTGCCTAGGATAACTGATTAAAGCTGAATTTTTCGTCAAACGCATCTATAACTGTCAAGCCCTCCCCCGGTGTCAGAATGGTTGTCGCTCCGATAGGTTTAGTAAACTTGGGGGCGTTGACTGGAGCATGAATTGGCACGATACGGACAAGAATTTAAAGACAGGGCGGTGGCGAGACTGCTGCCGCCAGAGAGCGCATCGATCAAAGATGTGGCCAACGAAATCGGTGTGGGCGCGTCGACGTTGGAGCGCTGGTGTAGTGAGGCATTGTCCCAGCCAGGCCGCGAGCGAATCTGGACGGGGGCGGCGCGCTTCGATGCCGTGTTGGGCACAGCAGCGATGGACGAGGCAGCAAGAGCGCCTGGTGCCGCGCCAACGGAGTCTATCCACAAGAGCTGGCGGTATCCCCCGGTGTCAGAATGGTTGTCGCTCCGATAGGTTTGGTAAACTTGGGGGCGTTGACTGGAGCATGAATTGGCACGATATGGACAAGAATTTAAAGAGAGGGCGGTGGCGAGACTGCTGCCGCCAGAGAGCGCATCGATCAAAGATGTGGCCAACGAAATCGGTGTGGGCGCGTCGACGTTGGAGCGCTGGCGTAGTGAGGCATTGTCCCAGCCAGGCCGCGAGCGAATCTGGACGGGGGCGGCGCGCTTCGATGCCGTGTTGAGCACAGCAGCGATGGACGAGGCCAGCAAGAGCGCCTGGTGCCGCGCCAACGGCGTCTATCCGCAAGAGCTGGCGGTATGGCGCGAGAATGCGATGTCTGCCTTGTCCGGTGACGCGGTACCACGCACCAGCGCCCAGGAGGCGAAGCAGGACCGGCGCAAGATCAAGGAACTCGAGCGCGAGATCCGTCGCAAAGACAAGGCGCTTGCCGAGACCGCAACGCTGCTGGTGCTGTCAAAAAAAGTCGCGGCGATCTTCAACAGGGACATGGGCGAGGACGAATGATCGGCCTCGAAGATCGCCAACGCATAGCCCAGGATATCGGCAGGAGCAAGGCTGTACAAGGCCTGCGCGGTCGCTGGCATCGATGTGCGGACACTGTAACGCTGGCAGGTGGGTAACGGACTGGTCGCCGGCGACTTGCGGCCATTTGCGGTGCGCCCCACGCCTGCGCACGCGCTCAGCACCGACGAGCGCGCACAGGTGCTGCAGGTGGCCAACGAGGCCCGTTTCGCCGATGTCCCGCCGGCGCGGATCGTGCCCATTCTGGCCGATGAAGGTGTGTATGTTGCGAGCGAATCGACCTTCAGCCGCTTACTGCGCGCTGCTGGTCAAGCGACGTACCGGGGGCCCGCCAAAACGCCACGCAAGACACGCCCGCCCACGACCCATGTCGCCACAGCGCCGCGCCAGGTCTGGTGCTGGGACATGACTTACCTGCCCGCCAATATCGCCTGCCGCTGGTTCTACCTGTACCTGATTCTGGACCTGTACAGTCGTAAAATCGTTGGCTGGGAGGTTCATGGCGAGGACGATGCCGATCATGCCGCGCATCTAGTTCGCCGTACCGCGTTCGCCGAGGGGATTGCTGCCAACGCCAACAAGCCGGTGCTCCATGGCGACAATGGCGCCACGCTCAAGGCGACGACGGTGCTGGCGATGCTGCATTGGCTGGGGGTGAAGCCGTCGTACTCGCGGCCGCGCGTCAGTGACGACAATGCGTTCGCCGAGGCGTTGTTCCGCACTGCGAAGTATCGACCGGAGTTTCCTGCCGACGGCTTCACTGACCTCGACGCCGCACGGGCATGGACCATACGCTTCACCCACTGGTACAACTTTGAACACAAGCATAGCGGTATCCAGTACGTCAGCCCGGCACAGCGCCACGCCGGTGGCGATCATGCAATCTTGGAGGCGAGGCACGCAGTGTATCTGGCCGCTCGGCAGCGCAACCCGGCGCGCTGGTCGGGGAATACTCGCAACTGGACACCTGTAGGCCCGGTGACTCTCAACCCTGAACGAGACAGCGCTGTGGATCTGGCCGCCACCGTGGAAGGAGTAAGTCAAAAAGCTGCATGAGTCGGGCGACAACTACCTTGACATTCACCGGAGTGGTGCGGGCTTGGCTGTGAAGGGCTTGGCTCATGGCGCTGGTAGTTAGGTGCAGGATTCAACAGTGTACTCAAAAGCAACCTAGCTCTGAAAAATGGCAGGCTGCGAGTTGGAATATGATCACCCATATCTAAACAACTAGACCACAGCAATAGAACGACATCACATAATTATCCGGCCGCTTATCACTACTGTTTAAAATAATAAAGTAAAGATTCCTTCTGATATTTCTTGCTTGCACTATCTGCATCAGTCATCGCGCGAAACCAAAGTTGTGCCAACGCTTTCTGTCCAAGTTCATTGAAACTACATTGATCCGAACGATATACTGAACCAAGTGCACCAATCTCCGGCCCAGGAAATCGATTAATCAAAGGAGCCCATAGGGGGAAGGATACCTCCTGCTCTCCGGTTGCCCCTTCACAACTTACACTTAGCCCGATAATCCATTTGTCGATCTTAGTATTTAGACTTATCGACCTTATCACTCCCCGAACATCACTAATGTAGTTCGACTGAGGAAATTTGGCACCGATAAGTCTCCCCTGCCATAATGCATAATCGAATTTTATATTTTTTAAATTTGCAGTATCAAGGGCCAATTTCAACTTCTGATGGGCACGACCTCCCACAAGCCAATCACGTACATTTGTCCCTGCTTTACCGATTGGCATGAAAATCACACGATCTGCCATACGTAATTTGATCATTTCCTGCCCTAACGGAAGTAAAATATTACCTTCCATACAATCGGCCCAAAGAAATGGAGACTGTGCAGAAATTTCTCGTCCATTTAAGCCGATTTGATAAACTCCTTTTATTTCGCTAAATAAATCAACCTTACAGTTTTCTGGTGCACTTTCCTGTATTACCAATATATAAACATCCCGAGCATTTGCTGATCCAACTAGCAATAATAATACTGTTACAATAAAAAATTTAACAACCAATAACATAGCGGCTCCATTTCTTCAATATTCTCTTCGCAAAAAAAACGATAACAATAGAAACAAAAATAACGACGCCGATTTCTGAAAGTGCTTTCACAATTGGATCACAATAATTTATATTTTTTGACATTTTATTAAAAAATGAACTCATAAATCCATGAACAAAGAACAAGCCAAAACTAATTTTCGAAAAATATCCAAACACATTATTTTCACGGTCAAAAAACTGCTCAAATAAGAAAAATATCGCAACAAGTAAAGCTAGTTTGCCCAGCACGATATAATTCAACTTTCCAAAACCATTAAAGAAGCTGTTTGGCATACTTTCAAACCCAGGAAAAAAAATACCAAAGACGAAGAAAGAAAAAAATGCGATAGCGATAATTTTCTTCTTTGTCGATGTTTTTAATTTTTCTAGCAACACAGCATCTTTTGCAGCAACAATACCTAGTAAATAAAAACCAAAAAAATGCAAAAATGACAGCATCGCATTTGTGTTATATATCGGACGTGAAGAAAAAATACTAAAAATCAAACTAAAAACACTAACATAATATAAAAATTTCGACTTTGATAAAATTATAAAAATTGGAGTCAAAAGAAAAAATAATGTAATCATCGGAATAAACCACATAGGGCCGACGATAACGCCCCCAGACATCAATGACCAAAAAACATATTGTGACGGAGTCAAACCATAGAGAATATGCTGCGAAGAATATATTCCATATAATATTACAGGGATAGAAAGAATGATATATGGCAATAGTACATACTTTCCTTTTTTAACGACATAACTCCAATAGTTAAATTTATTTACTTCAAGATAATAAAAAAGGTATCCTGAAATAAATACAAACCAGGTTGTTGCATCTCCAACAATATAGTAAAAATAATCACCACCCATCCCGATTTTTTGAATCGACATAACATGAGATAGCATAACAAAAATTATTGCGACTCCACGAAAATTCTCCAGCGAATATCTAAACTTCGACCTCATATTATCTAATCTATCCTATTTAAGAGCAGCTTTTATTGAATCAAACCACATAGATGCCATTTTTTCTTGACCGAGATAATTTAAATGGCAATCATCAAACCTATATTCATTTCCTAGTAAATTATTATTCGGTCCAATATAGCGTTTTAATTCTGGCATATTCCCCATCATAATCTGTGCCAATTCGATATTACGATCATACGTAGTACCACAACGCGAATGCACAGCGATGATCCAACGATTAATTGAAATTTTACTATTCACATAATCAAGCATAGTTGTCAGTCGATCAGTATATACCATCTTATCCGTCCCGGCATTTGAAGAACCCTGATGCCACAAAGCCAAATCAAAGCTAACTCCCTGCTTCTGGATTAATGCTATTGCATTGTTCAGTTTACCAAATGCCGCCCCACCTCTCTGCCAGTCTTCCACTTTGGTTCCGCCCATACCAATTGGCATAAATATCACCTTGCGTGCAACACCGCTCTCGATTAATTTTTTTCCAAGAGGCATCCACATTGAACCGTTACCGCAATCGGCCCATTCAAATGGATCGCTGGCAGGTTTCACCGAGCCATCTTTAGCTATTTGAAAAACGTTCTCGACAGGACCATAAATATGCCCATTGCAATTCGACGATATCGACTGGCCGATGACAAGAATTCGTAGTTCCAATAATGGGTAAATGTCTACATGGGGCAGAGGAGCGGAAGGAGCATTGGATGTTCCGCCTCCGCATGCTGTAACTAGTAGGCCGGAAAATAACAGAAATAAATAATTCATCAGAAAAAACTTTTCTAAACTAAGGTTAGCTGCTGGTAAAACTCATCGTGTTTACGGATTAAATCGTCTAACTGATAAACTGGAGATATTTTAGTATCAATTTTTAAAATTCATATAGTTTCAAAATCGGCTATTAAAATGGCCGCGCAGTGAATACTTCCGAAAATGATCGTGATTAAATAATCATGGTATATTTTTCAGTACGAATTTATTACAAAGTTTGAGGAGATATCAATCCAACCGAGTTAAAACTTCCCTAAAGGTAAATTAATATCGTATGGACAATAATCCGTCACACCGTCCAATCACATTATTATCCAGAATGAACATCAGAAGTTATGGTCCAAGTAAGTATATAAGAACTAAAAAACAACTGACAAATTTACTTTCCCCAATATCTCCGGTGCATGCTTAAACGTTTTTTGAGGCTACGTGATAGCCTTTTTTCGCATGAGCCGAGTTTATATCCTACATACTTAAAAAAGTTTCTGATAATAGAATCAGGAATCAACCAAGGTGCATTCCTCAGCAGAAACTTAAGTTCAGAAAATACAAATTTCCTGCCTTCCCCCTCCGCGCGACCGAATGCTTTTAAAATCCACGATTCGCGTGAATGAAAGACGCCGATATCAAAACAACGACGAAAATCTTCGCGATAAGAATAATCGTGCGAATGATACACTTGTGCATTAGCGACATATCCGATTTTTTTATTGGCAATCAGTAATTTTGCTGCGACATAAGTATCTTCGCCAAAAATATTATCGTCTGGAAAGCCACCTACCATATTCAACATGATGCGCCGATATGCCGAAAAAGAATTTGATATGAAAGCCACTTTAATACCTAATTCACGAGCATTCGAAATACTACGTAATGTGGATCGATCGGGATAATTAAATATCCGTGCATGTGCACCTATATATCCCGCATTATGATGAGGCAATTGCCGTCCATACGTGGCAGAAACTTCAGGATCATAAAATGGCATAATTAATTCTTCTAATGCATTTGTATTTGACAAAAATGCGTCTTGAGTCATATATACAAGTATATCCATATTAGACAATAAACTCGCACCCATTTTCCTAGTAGTACCGTGATTAAAATCTTCACGTGAAATGACGATGACTTCACACCCTGCCATGCGAGAAAGTTCAGCAGTCGAATCGTCAGAGGAAGAGTCAATGATCAAAATACGTGCGGGCTTCAGAGTCTGTGCGAACATGTTTTTCAGCCATTCGCTCCACTCATGACCAGCATTCAAGGTAGGCACAATTACACCGACAGCCATGGTCGTAGTAATATTAATACTCATATTTTTCCAAACTAGGTGAACTTAATTACAAACTAATGTAATTAAAATAAAAAACTCACGTGAACTTAAGAAAAAGTCTACTCATACGAGCAAAATTTTTAATCAAACCTACTGGTCTCCAGTCACGATCGTTTTCGCAGGAATATTCCCCTTAATGACAGAATTCGAACCATGTAGTAATACATACACATTTTTAATCAAAAAATCTTAGTGAGTATACTTCCAATATTAGGAATCTTCAGAAATACATGTCCTATCTATCTTATTTGAGAAAATGTTAATTATTCAAGAAAAAATAATAAAATGTTATGCTTTTTACATAAAAATTCCCAAGCCCACAGCTATATGTGTATAACTGCACTCTGACATGTACCGATATCAAGATTCCAAGAAAAACGCGAATAAATTTCCCTATGTATTTTTGATAGTATTTGGTGAGAATAAAAAATCCTCAGGTTGAATCGATTAGAAAAATTAACTAGTTTTCCTACCAAAACTTTTTAAAATTATGAAAAATCAAAAAAAATCATATGGCGCAAATAACACATTACCTTCCGGTCCCACTAGAAATATTTGTCTCAAAAAGTTAACCACCCCCAAAATACCAATGAGTAACACTAGATATTTTGCCTTTATTGTTATATTTTCTCTTTCAATGGAACTAGAAACAGAAATTGCCAAAAGAAAAACAGCGATTTGAAGTAAGCGCAATCCTGACATGGAAAAATAAGAAATAACAAGAGACAACAACGCGAGCAATATGGAGATACAATAAAGATTAATGCCCCATCTTAATGGCACCTTTGAAATTCTTGCTATAAATATAATTGCAATGGTTTGCACTATAGGAAATAATCCAGAAAAAACAGATGGTCGTGAAATTTCTGAATAATCACTTGCTTTATATTGGAAATATTGAAATATAGCGATCAAACGGGGATCCATGACCACTATACCGATACCTAGCAATAGCAGCAGGATCCCACAGCCGGTAGATATCATTATAATCAGCATGCTGCTATGAATTAAGCCTGGAATTACCGCCATGAGCATACCTAATGTGGGTCGAACCTTTGGAATCAGCAATATGATTACAGATGTCAATGCGAAAGCCATGCCGTAACGCATACCATTAAACGTCGCGTCGACAAACAGAACTGGTAATAGCCCTACACCGAATAAAGGAATGCTCTTATCGATTTTGGCAGCACCAATAGAAAATAATATCCAACAAAAAAGGGCCTGAAACAATGCAAATGTCTGAAATTTTCCTCCGGAATTTTTAATAATCATCTGGATAAAATAAAAAATTGGATCCGTTGTCGATAATTCAAAAATCGAGGTAATACGAAAGGAATCAAAATTATCCCGATACATTTTTGTATCAGTTCCTGCATATCCTCGCAATGCCGCGAATATAAAAGTTGGAAAGAAAATTAATAAATTGACGAAAATTCGAGATTTTAAATCGAAGCGTTTATTAAAAAAAATGGGGATCAGCGGAAAAAATAGACACATACCATAGACTAATCCAGAAGCAACCGAGTCCATTTACCTCGCCCTCGATTGAATTTCATTGATATTGCGCGGTAGATGTGTAATTACATACCAGCTTATCATGCCAAATACCTTAAAAAAATGCAACGTCTTGATAAAATACTGTGCAGAACGTAGCTGACAACGCCGTACGGCCCCAAATTCCATCATGATCTCGGGAGCCACATATGTTCCCATTTTGCACATGGTCCAAGCCTTGGACCAGTGTTTTTCAACGGAATAACTGTTTTCTCCTGCGCCAGGGTAGAAATCCCAACCCACATGAATTGCCGACAATTTGGCCGAAGTCCGGCAAATATAATAATATGGTTTTTGTAAGGATTGATGACCGATGCGAAACTTGAAGTCAGATACGAAAAAATCGTCACGGTATAGCGCCATAGTAGTATCAACTCCAGCAATTATATTTGTACCGATCCTTTCTCCTTTTAGTAAGCGTAATTCTGCCTCATAGCTTTTCTGCAATTTCGGATTTTTTTTCAAATTTCCCAAATCTAAATTCAGTCCCAGTTTACCAATGCAACGATGCATATTCATCTGTTCAACCATCTTTTCCAACCAACATTCACTCCCCAAATCCGGTACGATGATATCTGCATCAGAGAAAGCGTAATATTTCGATTTTGGCCAAGATGAATGTTTTAATGCTAAATTAAAACCTCTAATCCAATTATTTTTCTTATTAAAAATAATTATCCCATTATACTTCGATTCAATATCAGAAAAAGCTGATATTAGTTCCGGAGATTTTGGCGATAAATTATCAATCACAAACAATACATAGGGATGCTTGGTAAATTTAGCAATACTTTCTACAGTCGCAAGTAGAACTTGAACCTGACTGTGGTGCAATAAAACAATGGGAATTGGAGTTTTCATTTTTCTACGCTCCCGGTCTTCAATGCTACCAAAATTTCCTTCAAATAGTTCCGGCCATTTTTTTGATCAGGCTCAACATAATTTCCTTCAGCCCATTCATTCCAGGATTTTAAAAATAGAAATTGTTCTTCCTTTTCACTTCCATAGCGTCTTACAGTATTATCAATAGCGACCTTTAGTACTTTTCCAAAAAGCACTGGCGTGGCATCGGTGAAGACAAGTCCACGACGCCCAGAGCGCGGTGTGTTATCCCAATTGGGAACCACAGAGTTATATGCTGGGAAAGAAAATCTGTTAAGATCTGGTACCATAGCATCTAGCGCATCAACATAACGAATCCTCTTCGGGCCTACATTCAATCCCGTGAGTTGCATTAATTTATGCTTAACTGCCTCAAACCATTGCATTTTACTAAATGAGTCGCGACCGGTAATATTGGTAATAACCCCCGCATCCACACCGCATTCCTGCACAGTTTTGAACTGGCCATTCGGGTTAGGAGACCAAGTACCAATAATGTACAAATCAGGGAAACCGTCTTCCTTGGCTAACTCGCGCAACCGTTCGATATATGGATTATTTTTTGGAATTAATCTTGGTTTGTACACATAAAATACTGGCCTACCTTTGTTCTTAATGTAGCGCGCATCCATAAAATACCGCCGCAATAACTGGTAATGACGCTCAACATCGCCTTCTGGATAAGTCTGTTCGATTAATACTTTTTTTGGAGAACCATGCCAGATTCCAGTCCAAGTTTCATTTGCCCATGCAAGACAAAATGGAAAATCTGGAGTATTTTCTTCTAGCATTTTTTCGCTTGGCGTTTCCAATAAGCGCTTACCGGCAAACCAATAGTGCCAATAACAGAACCCATATACCCCATGCTCCATAGCAAGCGCGGCTTGATCCTGGCGTGTCTTTTGGAGACGTAAATCGTAAAAACCTAGTTCACCTGGAAGGTTTGGTTGATGATGACCGCGGAACAATGGGCGCGCCTTGGCTACGTTATGCCATTCGGTGAACCCGGGCCCCCACCAATTACTATTTTCCTCAATAGGGTGATACTGTGGGAGATAAAAAGCTATAATTTTTACAGACATTTTTTAATTTTTAAAAAGATATATTCAAAACATTAATATGGAAAGATTTACGTGGCCGTTCAGTTCTGGTGAAGATATAAAAATTTATTTTGACTCAATGAGTTTCAATTCGGCAGAAGTTATATGGAAATGCAGGAAATTCTCATTTAATTAAAAAACATCATAACTTAGTATTTTTAAGCTTAAAATGCACCTAAGTCATTGATTCATGGACTAACTAGTAAAAATCCACTTTTAACAACACATATAAAAATTAACAATTTCTTAATTCTATTCATAGAAGACAATAGCAAGCTTTAAAATACAATCCAACTTATTTAATTAAAAAGATACATTAAATTACTAAATTAATTTACATATATATATGTATGATTTTGATAATATTCGCGTAATTTTTAAATATATTTTTGCAATTAAAATTTGTGAATTTATTATATTATAAATTAATAAAATAAAAAATAAATTGCTGCCATACTCTAACTTCAGCATTTTCGTAACTTTTTTATTATCGAAGACACCAAATTTCCCCATTGTATTTTTTCTCAAACCAAAAATCAGCAACGGAATGAAAGACCACAACATACTTTTTTTAAGAAATTTATTAATCTTTTTATTTTTAGTAATTTTTTCATCAATAATTTTATTATAATTAATTGAAAAAACAT
Organism: Janthinobacterium sp. 64; assembly: GCF_002813325.1. Taxonomy (NCBI): domain Bacteria; kingdom Pseudomonadati; phylum Pseudomonadota; class Betaproteobacteria; order Burkholderiales; family Oxalobacteraceae; genus Janthinobacterium; species Janthinobacterium sp. 64. The sequence goes on from NZ_PHUG01000001.1 coordinate 3,214,927, forward strand.
CTAATATTTCATAATTTCCACTATTGCCGGCCCTAGCTATCAACCAAATATCGTTCGCAATAAAAAAATTACTTCCGTTATTTAAAATTGTTAATTCCCATTCAAGCTGTGATAAAAATGATCCTAAAAATCTATTGTACTTTACACCACCTTCTTGGCTTCTATAAATGTCCATATTCATAACCCAAGAAGATATGAAAGTCAGAAAAATATTTGACTCTACAGCCAACTTGAAATTATTCACGGCAGTGAAACTTTTATCAAAAATCTTTTCCTCAGAAAAAGAAGTCAAGTCACCATCCACCCATTTTGCTGGCAAATAAATCATATCAGGGCGATTTTCCTTGATGAATTTAATTAATGCGGAAATTGCCCCGTTTTTTGGTAAATCATCGTCACCCATGATCCATGCATATTTACCAGCAGCAGCCTCACAGCAAAAAACAATATTTGCATCACCACCACAGTTAATGTCATTATTAACGACATTCAAGCCGGGAAAATTAGAAAGACTTCTCAAATATTCCATAGTCGTGTCAGTGGATGCATTATTGCAAACTAAAATCTCAATATCTTCTTCAGATATTTCAGCTTCTAATATTTGCTTTAAAATCGATTCGAGCAACAATTGCAAGCATTCAACTCTATTATAAGTCGGTATAGCTATCGTTAATAGTGGCGAATTTTTTTTTGTACTCATTACCATTGTTCCATTCTTTTAAATTTTCGAAAACCTCTTGCAAAAAACCCAGAACGCCAGGCCTTGAACACTAGTGATCGTGGCTGTCGACAATTTTTGTTATTGATGCAACCGAAGTCTCATATCAAGCCAATCTACATCATCGTTTCATTCGGTTCATGCACGTGTTCTGCTAATTTGGCTTGTGAAAATAGACAAATGCACGTAAGAACATCGCTTCGTGTGGAATCTGGCTCTACATCGAGAATCCACATAACCGTCTCAACGCAAGATCTATCGTGAGGCGCTCTATCAAGGCCCCGGACTCGGGCAGCCCCGGCACAATCTCACAACCTGGACGCAGCGCTCAGGCAATTTTCGATCAATTTCCAGCAATTTCCAGCAATTTCTACATTGACCACTCTTCGATCCGTATCTCGTCCAAGATGTCCGCCAGCTTTGCCAGTTTCTGTGCGAGCGCGCCAGATTGCTGTCTCATCAATTCCAACGTCAATTTGTATTGAAGCACTTTCCGAATTCGCATTCTCAATAAACACTACATAGTAGTCATGTGCAAGTCGTTGATACCTATCAGCCAATTTGTATTCGGCTAGCAATGGTCACCCTCTGCCTCATTTTGAATTTATTGCAGTCAAAAATTTTAGTTCGCCTGTCTAGTTTCACCAACTTTAAGAGTCACAAGGTTGCACTGATGCGTTTTATTGCCCATTGCCTTCGTTTTCTAAAAAAAATTGTCGTTCCTCCAATCAATCCAATTCCGAGCGCACTTATAGCATAAGCATATACCGCTCCAGCAACACCGTTATGAGGCACCCAAAGAAGTGCAAACAATGCAGTTGATATGCCTGTTATTATCGAAATCATCATAAATGGTTCCTCTTTATGAGCTCTTAAATATGCACCTTGTACTGAAACAACATGATTACCTAACGAAACGAATGCCAATATTAATAATAATGGCAATGGAAGGACTCGGGAAGAAAATGGTGATTTAATCTCCGAAAGATACAAAAAAATCAATCCAAGGCCGATTATTCCACTCAGCAAAAAACAAAATGACTGTAAAAATCCGCGTGCCACAAGCGCATCCAATTCTTTAGTTTTCCCACTAACAACCATTTTTCCATAAGTTGGTACTTTCGTCGAAATCCATGCCATCGCTGCCGCGTTCATAGCAGCTATAATTTGCAAACTCATTCCCATTTTTCCTGCCGCAATTGGACCATGGGTCGCAAATAGCAAAGGATTAAACAACTGAAAAATTAGATAGCCACTCATCCAACTAAGCGCAATTTTCCATTGAAAAGGCCAAATTTCATTGCGCCAATCCATTCCAGGACTATTTTTTGAATATCTTAAAATATCTATAAAAAATGATCGGTATTTATACCATATCCAAATACCACCAACTATAGTTAGCATTATACAATTCACAACAATAGCATAAATACCACCGCCATTCCACAGAACCAACCATGTAACGGTCACCGATGCTAATGATTGCAATAAACGAAGGACAGCAATATCTGATACTTTTCCACAACCTTCCAATATTGCGGCCGCAGCGGTAATAATTAAATTAATAGCCGTGAAGACAACCAAGATAGACCAAGGAATACTGGAATCGAACGAAGATTCCATTACGGCGGATGAATTAAAAAAATATACTCCAACAGGCAATAATATTAAAATAATCAGTAACGCAGCAATACCAAACCAAGTAATAGAAAAGTTTATTAAGGACTGTAGGCGCCGCTTAGATTGCGCATCACCTAGAACCGTTCCATTTTTTTGCCATATTAAATGCGCCATCTCATGGCTAGAAAATTGAATAATTACATAAGTAAGGCCCAATTCCACGAAAATTTGCAAAGCAATTAAACTATTGAATGTGTAATAGTATCCTTGCAATTCTGGCGAAAGAAAATGTGTCACCATAAATATGGTAACTAAACCAGCTGCCACAGACCAAAAACGCCCAAACAACGTAAAAAAAATTGCCTTATCAATCCCAAGCAATACCTTAATTCTATTCACTTATACTCCCGAAACCCAATGTAATATAATAAAAATAGAAGCCTGATTATTTTCTTGAAACCATCTTTAATTCCTCATATTTGATACAACTTCATTTATTTCCAAATAGAATTAGGCATTTTTGAATAGGATGCCCACTGCTACTTTCTTCCGAAATACCAGCTATATGTCTTATTAATCGAGTGTTCCAATGAGCAGGTTTGCGCAACACCAAGTTTTCTTTTCGTATTGGAAATATCAGGATATAAATCGTCGGAAGCTTGCTTCGTCGCAACGGGTTTTCCGATCACGCTTTTGGCTATCGGCGACATCAGGCCAGAAACCAGCTTGGCCAACTCGACATGTGCTATCGGTTGATCGCTGCCGAGATTATATATCTGCCCATCACCGCCATTTACAAGCGCGACCAGTGTCCACCAAGCTGCATCGCTGCCATACAAGTAGCTACGCCGGGCTGAACCATCACCGAGGATGCGGATGTCGGTGCCGCGTATGGCATCGAGCATAAAATTGTTGATCGCCCAAGGACGATCTAGTTCCTGGTATGGCCCGACAAAGGTAAAGGGACGTAGGGTGCTGACAGGCATGCGGAACTGGCTACGATATACGGAGCAAAGGCTTTCTGCAGCACGTTTGGCTTCACGATATACGGTATGCAGCTCACCAGCCTGCATGGGAAAACAGTCCGATTCCGCTAGAGCGCCAGCGCGATTTGGAGTACCGTTTACCAAGCAGGAGCTGACGTTGATCAGACGCTTCAGGCCTGATAACTTGGATGCCGCCTCTAAGGCATGGTCCATGCCATAGATAATAGTTTGGTGCACACGTAAAGGATCCGAGGCATGCACCCTGTTATCCGGGATACCGGCGGCATGCACCACATAATTGGTCCTGGCATCGAATAAAAAGGGAGAGCGCACATCTTGGGAAATCGTGTGAATATCGTTTCTCAGCGCCAGGTGAGGATATTTTTTTGTCCAGTCAGCGACGTTGCGGGCGTATAGATCTAAGGTAATTTCCAAGCCATACTCATCATTCAACGCAGCAACCGTTTCTGCGATCCAGGAGCCCAGAAAGCCGGTCCCACCGGTAATCGCAATATGCTGGTTTTTTAGTTGGTCACGCAAATCACCGCGCACGGATGCCGCTAAAAGACAATCACCGCGCAACTCTTGAAATTGTTCATTCATTGTCCCACCGCTTTCTTTTGAGTCGCCAGTTCTTGCGCCACTTCAAAAATCAGGCTTTCCTGTCCAGCCACGGCATTGCGCTTGCCCAGCGCAAAGAAGATATCGCGCGGATCGACACCGTATTCCTTGGCGGCCCGGTCAACCGGTTTGGCGAAGCCAGAAAACACACCAGCCAAGCCGCTGACGATACTTAGCGAAGAAATCGTCGGAATCACTTTAATGAATTCATCGGCCGCCAGACCGGCCGCATCGAGGATCTTGTACAGGTCGATACCGGTCGCAATGCCAAGGCGCTGGAATACCGCGATCAAGACTTCCAATTGGGCATTACCGGCGCCGGCGCCAAAGCCATAAATACTAGCGTCAATCATCGAGGCACCAGCATTGACTGCCGTCACCGAATTAATCACGCCCATACCCAGATTGTTATGGGCATGGAAGCCAACCGGGATGGATAGCGCATCGACCAGGCGCGAAATACGCTCGGTCACGTCGGATGGAAAATATGCTCCCGCCGAGTCCATGATAATCAAGCCTTCTGCTCCATATGATTCCATTTTCTTGGCTTCTTCCACCAGTACTTCAGGCGTGGCCATATGACTCATCATCAGTACGCCGAATACTTGCTTGCCGGCTTGGCGAACGTAGCCGATATGACGGTCGGTGGTGTCGGCTTCGGTGCAGTGCGAGGCGATGCGGAACACGTCAACACCAGCATCGATGGCCTTTACCAAATCTTTCTTGATAGTACAAAAACCTGGAATCGAATGGATGCCCAGCTTCGAGTCCTTCAGGTTTTCACGCGCCACCGTCAGCATGTCGATGTCACTCAATTTGGCTTCGCCAATCAGCATCGACGATGCACCAAGACCGTTGCCATGACCGACTTCAACGATAGGGACACCGGCGGCTTCAGCGGCACGGCAGTAATTGGCGACATTCTCTGCCGTCAGTTGGTGACGTACTGCGTGATTACCGTCACGCAAGGTCGGGTCAGTGATGAGAACTTTCTTAGTCATTATTTTGCTCCTTGCGCAATGAAATTTCGGCTACCTGTTCCGCAATGGCAATGGCAGCACAATTAATGATATCCAGATTTCCGGCGTACGGCGGCAGATAATCGCCGGCTCCCACCACCTTGATGGTAACAATGACGCGGTTACCATCAACGGTCGGATTGACGATCATTTTATAGCCGGGTACATAGGCATTGATTTTCTTGACCATCGCTTCGACCGAAATGCGGATTTTTTCGATATTTGGATTTTCGATCTGCGCATAAATCGTGGTTTGCATGTCGATCGGCGGACGCGCGGGGTTCAGGATCAAGATCGCCTTGCAGCGGGTAGCGCCCGAAAACTTTTGCAGCGCCTGCTCGGTCGCATCGATATATTCATCAAGATTATGGCGTGTGGCAGGTCCGGCGCTGCGCGAAGAAATACTGGAGGCAACTTCGATGTAAGCGATGTTCGGATGTACCTGGGCAATCGCGTTAGCGATAGGAATCGACGCCTGGCCGCCACAAGTGATCATGTTGATATTGCGTGCGCCACTGTCGAGGGTTTCTTTGGCATTGATGGCAGGGATACACAAGGCGCCAAGCTTTGCCGGAGTCATGTCGATAACCGTCTTTCCAAGCTTCTCGAGAATTGCCCAATGCTCGTGGTGCGCGTGCGCGGAAGTGGCGTCGAACACGATGTCGCAAATGTCCGGGTTTTGCACGATCGCATCGATACCGCGGTCAGAAATATGCACGCCAAGCTCGTTGGCTTTTTGCATGCCTGCCGAGTTGAAGTTACGGCCGGCAAACAAGGTACATTCGAGCCACTCGGAGCGCATGATCTTGACCATCAGGTCGGTGCCAATATTGCCGGTGCCGATAATACCGACCTTCACTTTGCTTTTCTGTGTCATTTCTTTCCGTTCAATTTGATCATCATGATCTATTTTTTAAATCGCAGGCCCTGTCCCTGTATGAGGGACGTTAGTCTCTAATGTGGATCTCGTCCGAGAATGCTGGCAGTTTCCTTCGTGATACAGTCGAGTGACGAATACGCTGGCAGGTAACCCAACTCGGCGGCTTGCCGGTTCAACGAATAGTAGTACGGCTTGGCGCCTGTGGCATTCACCATGGCGGAGGCGGCGCCGACAAATTCGTATTGCAAACCAAATTGCCGTTTCATCGCTTCAAGCAGAGCTGGCTTGTCGACAGGGGCGCGAGTATAACAGTCGATCGGGCCGTTGCGCCGCGGGCCATCCAGGATGCAGTTCACCAGTTGGTGAAAATCTTCCGGGTGCATGAAGTCGCGCACCATGTAGTCAGGAGATGTCTGCAGCACGGTATTCTCTCGGATCGCACGGACGATGTCCGTGATGAAAAATCGTGCCTCCATGTCCTGCGTGCGGCTGAAGCAGTTGAATACGCGGATATCGGTGATAGCCAGCTCCGGCTGGGCGCGGTGGCGGCATTCGGCATGCAGCTTGGCGACCGAGTAATACTCTTGCGGCGTCAGCGCGTTGATCGATATGACCGCCTGGGTCGCGGGCCCAGCCGGCTCCAGAAAGGTGCTGCCATAGGCCGCGCCGCTGGACAGGAAGATATAGCGTCGCTGCGGATGTTGTGCCAGGCCCGCCATCACCATATCGTCGTACTGCTGAGTAATGCTGAAGATCGATGCCCCCATCTTGGCGGCGCGCTGCGGATCGCCAACGCCGACGAAGTTGATCACGGCGTCATGCTCGTGCTGGCCATACGCCTCATAGAGATACAGCGCGCAGCGCTCGGCCAGGCCGAGCTGATCCAACCACCGTTGGGCCGGAGCCAGGTTACGCACATATAATTGCAAGCAAGTATCCTCCTGCCGACTCATCAAGCGTATCAGGTCTTTGGCAATCTGGCTGCTGGCACCAAGGATGGCTACGTACTTCATAGAGCGGCTGCCTGTTCCATTTCCCGTGCCTGGATTTCGGCCGGCAGGTGGGGAAACATGCTGTCGATGCTGCTCGAACGCATGCGTCCGTCCGGCAGCCTGACCGACACCACGGCCGGGATGATTTTCTGGTCGCGCGGAGCGACGATCTCGCACAGTACCGGACCGTCCATCGCCATCACCTGTAACAGCGTGGCCGCCAGGTCTTCCTCGCGGTCGCAGCGCACGAACGGCAGCGCATAGCTGGCCGCCATCGATTCCATACTCGGTATAAATACACCACTGCGGCTGTCAGCGCCGACATAGTGGGCGCCGAGAAAATCGCGCTGGGTATTGCGCATCGATACATAGCCGTCGTTATTGATGACGAACAGTTTCACGTTCAGCCCGAAATGGCTCATCGTCGACAGTTCGTGTACGTTGGTCATCAGGGAGCCATCGCCGGTGACGCAAACGGTCGGACCGGCGGCGCCCGTGGTGGCGGCGCCATTGGCCACCGGCAATGCGAAGCCCATGGCACCCATCGAGCCGGAAGAGATGAAGCGCTGGCCATTTTTGACGCGCAAGGCCTGGCCCATCACATAGAATGCCGAGCCCGCATCGGCAACTACGCAAGCATCGTCGGCCAGCATGCAGCTCAGTTCTTCGGCGAAATAGTAGAAATTGACGGCATCATTGTGCACATGCGCTTCAGCGCTGACCGGGTAGCGTTCTTTCCATGACTGGGTACAAGCACGCCATGCACTCCAGTCGGGCGCAGTCGTGCCGGCCGAAGCGGCCAGCAAGGCGTCAATGAATTCCAGGCTGCCCGCCTGGATTGCGTGACTGACGCCAACTTGCCCACGGGCGATCACGGCCGCGTCGAGTTCGACCTGGATCTTGACGGCGGACGGTGCAAACAGCTCGCTTTCCCAGCCGGTGGTCTGGCCATGCAGACTGCAGCCTATACTGAGGATGACATCAGCGCTCTGCACTGCGAAATTGCCGGCGCGATCGCCTTTCGGTCCCGGATGGCCGACAAACAGGGGGTGGTCGAAATACATCACATCTTTGCCCAGCTGGCTAGTGGCGACAGGAATGCCGAGTTGACCAGCCAATTGTTGCAATTGTGATACGGCATTGGCACAGCGCACGCCGTAGCCGGCTAGAATCAACGGCCGGCGCGCCCCCTGCAGCAAGGCTAACACTTCCGCCACGTTGGCATTTGATGGCGCCAGAGCCAAGGGCTCAGGCACATAACCTGGCAATTCGTCAGGTTCAATCAACGCACCCTGCACGTCCAGCGGCAAGTCCAGCAAAACAGGTCCAGGACGGCCCGATTGCGCCAGGTACAGCGCTTTTTCCAAGTGGTAGCGGATGGTCAAAGGATCCATGACAATCTGTGCGTACTTGGTCACCGAGGCAACGATAGGGACAATATCGACTTCAAACGTGCCGAACTGGCGCAGGCCGGCGATGCCGGAACCCTGGATGGTCTGGGTGCTTTTGCTTTGGCCGGTCAGGAACAGCAGCGGGGTGCTATCCTGCCACGCGCCAGCCAGACCTGTCAGAATATTTGTCGCGCCAGGGCCGCTGGTCGCATAGCACACGCCCAGTTCGCCGCTTCGGCGCGCGTAGCCGTCGGCCGCCATCGCGCTGGCTTGCTCGTGGTGATGGTGGATATAGCCGAGGCCGCCTTCGCGACCGAGAGTATCGACCAGGTGCATCATCATGCCACCATTGAGCAGGAAAACGTGTTTGACGCCTTGCTCCAGCAGGCGCGAGGCAATATAGTCAGCTACTCGAATTTTCATTTCGGGTCCATCATGTCGGGAGTATTGTTAAGCGCCAGGAATATACTGTGTTCCTGGTCAAAAGAAGTAACCGCACGCACCACGGCATCGCGGATGATCGAGGTATCAACCGCGTAGACCAGGAAGTTCGCGCCCAGCGCCAAAGCGGCGGCAATGTCTTGCTGGCTGCGCACCATCATGCCAGCGGCCTTGCCTGCGGCGCGGATACGCTGGATCGAGCTGTCGACTATGGCGGTAACGCGCGGATGGCGCGTATTGCCATCACAGCCAAGCGCCACCGCCAAGTCGTAAATGCCCATGTAGACCACGTCCAGTCCTGGCGTGGCGCAGATGGCATCGATATCGGCCAGCGCGCTTTCGCTTTCGATAATGACGCAAGTCAGTGAGAAATCATTACTCAACTTCCCAGAGCAGTTGTCCGGCGGATTCGCATACTGCGCCGCGCGGGTAAACGGATTGTAGCCGCGCGTGCCGCGCGGCGCATACTTGGCCATTCTGACGACGGTCTCGGCTTCGCCTGCATTGTTGACCTGCGGCGCGACAATGCCATGTGCGCCCAAGTCCAGCGCCCATTGCGCGGCCGACGGATTAACACCAGGTATGCGAACCAGTGGCACACCACCGGCCGCCTCGACCGCGCGGATGCAACCATCGAGACCGCTCACATCAAAAATCCCGTGCTCCATATCGAGGATGGCGAAGTCCATGCCACCAAGGGCAAAGATTTCCACCACCACCGGCGATGGTATGATGGACCACACACCTAGCACCGCCTGACCGGCAGCCAGCTTGGCTTTAAGCACATTGACGGCGGCGGATGGCTTTGCGGGTGTAGACATGGAGATACTTTCTTAGAAGTTAACGCCAAAAAACTCTTCGATCTTGCTGATCGAGAAGTCCATCATTTCCTTGGTCAAGCCGGGGAACACGCCAATCCACAGGGTATCGTGCATGATGCGGTCGGTGTTGGTCAGCTCGCCCGATACGCGGTAATTGCGACCGATCATGTATGGCTGGCGCGTCAAATTGCCAGCAAATAACAGACGCGTACCAATCTTGTTTTGATCGAGGAACGTCAGCAGGTTGACCCGGTCCACATTGGCCTCTGGGCGCAAGGTGATCGGGAAGCCGAACCAGGATGGATCCGAATTCGGTGTCGCCTCAGGCAAGATCAGGAACTCCTCGCAGCTTTTCAGGCCATCTTTCATATAAGCGAAGTTGTCTTTGCGTGCCTGTACAAAGCCAGCCGCGCGGTCCATCTGCGCCAAACCGCATGCCGCTTGCATGTCGGTGATCTTCAGGTTGTAGCCCAGGTGGCTGTAGGTGTACTTGTGGTCATAGCCTTCCGGCAGCGTACCCAGCTTGCAGCAGAAACGCTGACCGCAAGTATTGTCCTTGCCCGGTGCACAGTAGCAGTCGCGGCCCCAATCGCGGAACGATTCGGCAATCGCTTTCAGTTCCGGATTGTTGGTAAACACCGCGCCGCCCTCACCCATGGTGATGTGATGCGCAGGGTAGAAACTCATGGTGCCGATATCGCCGAAGGTACCGCACATCTGGCCGTTATACGTGGCGCCCAAGGCGTCACAGCAATCCTCCACCAGCCACAGATTGTACTTTTTGCACAGTGCGACGATGACTTCCAGGTTGAATGGATTGCCTAAGGTATGGGCCAGCATGATGGCCTTGGTCTTGTCGGTAATGGCCGCTTCGATTTTCGAAGCATCGATATTGTAGGTTCCCAGTTCGACATCGACGAACACAGGTACCGCACCATATTGCAAAATCGGATTGACGGTGGTTGGGAAGCCGGCTGCCACACCGATGACTTCGTCGCCAGGTTGAATCGCGCGCGCGCCCAGTTTTGGCGACGTCAGGGCGGAAAAAGCGACCAGGTTGGCGGACGAACCGGAATTCACCGTGATCAGGAATTCGACGCCAATGAACTTGGCGAGGCGTTTTTCAAACTCATCATTAAAGCGACCCGTCGTCAACCATGCGTCCAGCGACGCTTCGACCATCAGACCCATCTCAGGGGCGCCGACGACTTTGCCGGCCGGAGGAATCACGGTCACGCCAGGCTCGAATGGTTTCGGCACGCTGGCCAGCGCGCCATATTGGGCCACCAGGGCGGCGATCTGGTCGCGGATTTGTTGTTGGGTCAGTTGTTCGCTCATGATACAGCCTTCAATTTGTTAGGTATTTTGATATGTCGTGATTTGTGCCTGGCTTAGCTCGCGCATATCCAGGCCCTGGTCGAAGGCCTTGTGCCATTCAACGATTTTGGTGATCGTCTGGCCGATATCCCAACGCGGATGCCAGCCCAGTTGGCCACGCGCCTTGGAGCAATCGAGTTTCAGATAAGTCGCCTCATGCGGATGGTTCTGTCCGTCGAGCGACCAGGACGCTCCGGCGCCCCACTCTTGCGTCATGCGTTCGATGATCCATTCGACCGGTTTGGCATCGGTGTCATGTGGACCGAAGTTCCAGCCTTCGGCATGCACAGGACCTTCGGTGTACAGTTTCTCCGCCAGGGTCAAATAGCCGCTCAGCGGTTCGAGCACATGCTGCCATGGTCGGATCGAGTGCGGATTGCGTATCATCACCGGCTGGCCGGCACCAATGGCGCGCAGCATGTCGGGAATCAGTCTATCCATGGCCCAATCGCCGCCACCGATGACATTGCCGGCGCGGCCGCTGCCTAGTGCAATGCCATGTTCCGCATACTTCTCGGCATTAAAAAATGAACTGCGGTAGCCGGCCGTCACCAGTTCGGCGCAGCCCTTGCTGTTGCTATAGGGGTCGTAACCGCCCATCGCTTCGTTTTCGCGGTAGCCCCATGGCCATTCGCGGTTTTCATAGCATTTGTCGCTGGTAACATTGACCACCGAACGCACGCCAGGCGTGGCACGCACGGCTTCCAGCAGATTGACCACGCCCATCACGTTGGTAGCGTACGTCTCCACAGGATTTACATACGAATAGCGCACCAGTGGCTGGGCCGCCATATGGATCACGATTTCAGGCCGCGCTTGTGCCATGGCGCGCTTCAGCGCTTCACCATCGCGCACGTCGCCGATGATGGAAACCATGCCGCGCGCCACGCGCGCCACTTCAAACAGGCTGGGGGTGGTTGGCGCTTCCAGCGCATAACCGGTCACGTCGGCGCCCAACTGCTGCAGCCAAAGACTCAGCCAGCCGCCCTTGAAGCCCGTATGGCCGGTCAGGAAAACCCGTTTGCCTTGCCAGAATGCTGCGTCCATCAGCGCACCTTCCAGGGAGCTTTACCCGATTGCCACAGCTCTTCCAGGTGCACCTTGTCGCGCAAGGTATCCATCGGTTGCCAGAAGCCTCGGTGAAAAAAGGCATCCAGCTGACCTTCGGCGGCCAGGCGTTCCAGCGGCTGCTTTTCCCAGGTGGTGCTGTCGTCCGCGATGTAATCGATGACCTTTGGCGACAACACGAAATAGCCGCCGTTGATCCACGCGCCATCACCTTGCGGCTTTTCCTGGAAACTATTGATTTTCTGGCCGTCCAAGATCAGTGCCCCGAAACGGCCCGGAGGCTGAGTCGCGGTCAGGGTAGCCAGCTTGCCGTGCGCTTTGTGGAAGGCAATCGATTCGGTGATGTTGACATCACTGACGCCGTCGCCGTAGGTGAAACAGAACGCTTCTTCGCCTTCCAGATAGCGTTTGATGCGCTTCAAGCGGCCGCCAGTCATGGTTTCGTCACCGGTATCGACCAGCGTGACTTTCCACGGTTCGGCATTGCGCGCGTGAACTTCCATTTTATTATCCTGCATGTCGAACGTTACGTCCGAGGTATGCAGAAAATAATTAGCGAAGTATTCCTTGATGACATAGCCTTTGTAGCCGCAGCAGATAATGAAATCATTCACGCCATGCGCCGAATAACTTTTCATGATATGCCAAAGGATAGGCTTGCCGCCGATTTCAACCATCGGCTTCGGTTTTGTAGATGTTTCTTCGCTAATACGGGTACCCAGTCCACCCGCCAGGATAACAGCTTTCATTTTTTCTTTCCTTACTCTTCAAAGTGCAGCCTGGAAGCCAATCCAGGTACGGCCGTCAATTAATTATTCTTGCCTCTCCATGTATTCTTCAAAACGTTCCAACGATATTGGCTACCTTCATCTTGAGTAGACCGCAGGTATACGTCACGTGTTAACGCCAGGAACAATGCCAAGAATACACCTCCAATAAATCCAAGAAAAATAATAATAATTTTTTTTGGTTTTGATTTTTTTTCTGCAGGCACTGCATTGTCGAGAATTTGTATATTGGACGATTCTTTAGCCTCATCTATTTTAGCCAATTCATACTGCTTTGACAGCAATTCAAATATAGTTTCCTGATATTTAACATTGCGTAAGCTGCGTATATATTCGATACCCACTTCAGGAATTTTCCCGGTCGGCACCATAAAATCGCCATCCTTGGATAATTTTCCTGTTTTCAGCTTTTCAAGTTGTGCCTGATATCCCTGAATTTCTCCCTGCAAGCGCAGCAGATCCGGATTATTATTCGTTGCAAAACTACGCATCGCATTGAGTTGCACTTCTTTGGCGGCAATCGTCCCTTCCAATTGGGCAACATTACGGATAATCCCCTGGACTTGCCCGTCCAGTTGCAGCATGCCGGTACTCTCTTGAGTTTTACGCAGTGCAATTTCGGCATTCGCCAAGTCGTCCTTAACCGCTACTAACTGCTTCTCAAAAAATAAACGGCGCTGTGCGGCATCGGTGATCGCAAGTCCCTTAGTCAAATTCGACAACTCACTGACAAAGGCATTAGCCAGTTCTGCCGCAAATTTTGGATCTTTATCTTCAACCAGGACGGAAATAGTACCGGCTTTATCACTGGATGCGCTGGCGATTCCGTCCAATTTTTTTCGCGCCTCATCCAGCGTTTCTACCTCGAAGCGCGTTTTCAAATCAAAATGGCTTATCACCTTGTCTGCGATGGTCCGACTTTGCAACATGGCGACATATAAATCATTAGGATTCTTCAATCCTGCAATTCCTCCGGCGGCCCCAGCCAATCCGCCAAGTTGCCCCAGCATGGCAGAGACGCCTGAACTTTGCTGCTGAGGAGGTAGAATCACAGCGGTCGATGAAAACGTCGGTTTAATCAGAAATGCAGCAGCGATTGCCAAGCCCCCCGTAATCAGCGGCACCGTGAACAATATCTTTTTTTGCCGGGCAAGCGCCGTCAATATATCCAATAGATGAATTTCATCATTATTTTTATTCGCCAGCGCACTACGCTCACTATTTTTCAATTGCTCAGACATCTTCTTCTTTCAAGTATTAACCTATCGTATTTGAAATGCCAACAAGGTTTATCTTTCTTGCGTACCCCGTACACGGAACAACCAAGTGGCAGTAATAATTTTAATTTTTCAACACTTTCAAGCCAGCCGCACCCAAACCAAACTGATAAAAGATCGATGTCCATTCCTTCAAACTCTGCATAAACGTGCTGCGATCGATTTTCTCCGGTACCACCACGGTATCGCCAGGATTCAATGCCGTGCCGCCAATGCCGCTGAACCAGCCCATACTTTGTCCACTCTGCGCAGTACCATCGGCGCGTATCACGTACATCTCGGATTTATCCGCAGTGACGGTAATACCGCCAGCTTGCTGGACATAATCGTTGACCGTGCGCTGCGGGCGGTAGACAAAGGCGTTTTGCTGGAATACCGAGCCAAGCACATCCACCGTGCCTGGGCGGCGCGGGATCAGGATGGTATCGCCATCCTGCAAGGGCAGGTCGGGAAAGTTCTTGACTTGCGTCTCCACACCAGGCAGATCGAGCACGATGCGGCCCTCGGCCTTGATGCCGCGCAGTTTTTTCACAATGCTGCGCTGTTGCTCAATTTCTGCAGCCAGTTTAGCCGCGTTAGCCTCATCGGCTGAGGCGCCCATGCGCTGGGTGGCATTCGACTCTAGGTCGCGTTCGAAACGGTCCGCCACTTCATTCAACTTGGCTTGCTGGGCACGCCGTACCGATTCGCGGTTCAACTGGGTGGCGTACAGATAGCCGTTTTCATTTGGGCCTCCCACGCGGGCGATCAACTCGCGCAGGGTTTCGCCTTTCTTCAGCAGAAAGATGCCGCTCTGTTTAGCTTCGCCCGCCACGCGCACGTATTCATTCTGGATCTGGGCCTGCACCGGCACGGCGCCCGGCGCAAATACGCGCAGCACATCGGTCGGTTTCACGGGGATACTCGCCAGCTGGGTGCTGGTGACGGTTTTGTCGGCGATCAGTTCCACCACCGTCTTGTATTGATTGTCGACGTTCTTTTCAACGATCACTTGCTTCGTTTCCGCTGCGGAATCGAAGCCGCCGGCCCAGCTCAATACATCGGCCAGGCTGGCATTGCCTTTCAATTCAAAAATGGCGGGCTGCTTCACATTGCCCGTCAAAGCCACCAGGGGACCGACTTCCGGAATGTAAATCACGTCGCCGTCGCGCAGGGTCATGTCGCTGCTCTTGTCGCCTTTGGCCAGCATGTCGTACAAGTCGAAGGTGCTGACGGTTTGTGCGCCACGCTTCAATTGGATGTTGCGCATGCTACCCGTGGCGTCCGGGCCGCCCGAGGTGAACAGGGCGTTCAACAGCGTGCTCATGGCGCTCAGGGTATAGGTACCGGGACGCACGGCGTGGCCGACCACATACACTTGCACGGCGCGCGTCTGGGCGATGCTGGCCGTCAATTCAAAGTTGGTGTAAATCTTGCCGACGGCTTTCTTCAGGTAGCCCTGCAGATCCTTGTACTGCACGCCGCTGACCTTGACGGAGCCGACGCGCGGAATGAAGATCGCGCCGCTGCGGTCGACCGTGGCGCTGACGTCGATATCGACCATGCCCCAGCCGCGCACCTGCAGCTCGTCGCCCGTGCCGATGACATAATCTTGATTGACCTGCGCTGCATCAAACGGCGCAAAGGTGGATGGCACGTCGCTGAACAGGTCCTTGCCATAAATGGCCAGGTTTTGTCCTGTGACGCCTGCCGCATAGGCTTGAAACGGCCCCACTTCGGCGGCGGCACGCTTGGCCGGACGGCTGGCGGGCGGGTTCTGCGCCTGGCGCATTTCGCCACGGCTGCGAATGGCCGGCAGGCCGCTGCCCGTCTCCATCGATTGCATTTTGGGAGTGTCACTCGCTCCAAGGTCTTGTGCAACGGCAGAACCCATTCCCATCAGGCAAGCCGAGAAAATCAGGTGTTTAACGAACGGCGAGGAAGTACGAAGTTGCTTTTTCATGCTGGTCTTTGTCTGGATGAATGATGTTGTATGAATAAAGGGCCGCCTTGTGCGCTTAATACTTGCCCTGCCAGGTCACGCTGATTTCCTTCGGTCCCGGATTGATCGACAAACCCGATTTGCTCTGGTCGCGCTGCGCGTGCCACAGCCAGCTGCCCATGGCGTAGCCGACGATGCCGCCAGCGACCGTGTCGG
The DNA here is from genome assembly GCF_002813325.1 of Janthinobacterium sp. 64. NCBI lineage: Bacteria > Pseudomonadati > Pseudomonadota > Betaproteobacteria > Burkholderiales > Oxalobacteraceae > Janthinobacterium > Janthinobacterium sp. 64. Next base: position 3,231,063 of record NZ_PHUG01000001.1, read on the forward strand.
ACACCCAGTGCTTGCGGCCAAATACGCGGCCGGCTGAACCCACGGCAGCCACGCTGTACAGCCATGGCGCGTCGTATTCCTTGGCAAACGGCGTCACGGCGGCAAAGCCGATGGCGGCATGCGCGGAAGGGAAGGATGAATTCGAACGGGAACTGCCGCTGCCGACGCGGCTCCACGTTCCGAGGTCTTCCTCCGGACGGGCGCGGCCAAACGCATATTTGCCAGCCACCGCCACGCCCGTGGCCGCAGCAACCGATTGCAGGGAAATGAGTCCCGTGTTTTGCATGCGCTCATCGCCCAGGGCGAAGGCGGCCGCCGCCGCTCCCACTGCAGCGTATGGCATGGCCTTGCCCAGCTTGTCCCAGTGGCGGTAAACCTTGGAATCTTGATGTTTCTTCACGAAACGGTCGACGGGTTTGTCGCTGAGGGCTGATGCCAGCACCACGCCACCGACCACCGCCGTCGCCTTGAGCCATTCAGGGGCGCTCGGCGTAGCCGATGCGGATTGCTCCAGGCGCGCGCGCATGGCCGGCCATGGGCTGACAAACGGCCGGTCCGGCGGATTGACGGCAGGCAGATGCTGTTCGTCCGGGCGCTCGGCAAAGTTGCCCAAGCCATCGTAGCTGTGCATGTCGGCGCGCGGGCGCTCGAGCATGTCGTACAGGTCGCCCGGCGAGGCCACCATCTGCCCCACGTCGCGCGTCCATGGCGCGATGGCGAAGCCGGCCGTCGACTGCGTGTCCATCGGCAACATGCTGTTCAAGGGCAGGGACAGGAAGATGCCACGGTCCTGGTATGGCTTCGATGGCGTGCCGGGACTGGTGATATCGTTGCCATTCGTATGCGTGTACCAGGCGCCGACTTCGATGCCGGACTGGAAGCGGCGCTTGAATTCCACGCGCACGCCCGTGTCTTTCGCCAGGAAGCGGCCGGCGCGCGCCGTGACGGTAATGTCGTGCGGCAAGCGGTAATGCAGGGAGCCGATCGCCGTCACCGTCTTGTAGTCGCGCGAGTCGAGCAAGCCCTTGAAACCACGCTGCTGCAAGGCATCGACGGCCACGTCGGCCGCCCAGCGGCTATCCTTCGGCAGGTACAGCACCTGGCCGCCCACACCGCGGAACATGTCTTCATACAGGCCGGCCGACAGGCGGGTATACACGCGCTCGGCGGGATTGTCATATTTGTTCAGCAAGACACGGCTCAACGAAAAACGTCCGCCGCGCAAATATTCCGCCACATCCGTGCGCACATGCGGCAAATTGCTGTTCGATGGCTGCTTGACGCCCGACACCGTTTCCAGCAACTGCAGGCTGGCGGCGCTGTTCAGGTACAGGCCGTCACCGAGGCGGCGATCATAGTTGGCCACGGCCGAAATCGAATAGCGGAAGGCGCCGCTCGGATCATTGAAGAAGAAGCCCACCTTGGGCGCGATTTTGAAACGATTGGCTTCCCGGTCCAGCGATTTGATTTGCACCACGTCGCCATCGACGCCGACACCGACGGCCAGCTTGCCATCGTCCTTGAGGACATCGGCTGCCTTGACGGCTGCGGGCGCGGGCACTGCCGCTGCAACGACAGGCGCAGTGGGCGTAATGGCGAGAGCCGGTGCAGCGGCCACGACGGGCGCAGGCTTGTCGAGGAATTCTTTCAGCCAGCTTTGCTGCTCATCCCGGATGACATCACTTTTCTCCGGATAGCGCAGCAGCACGACGTCGAGGAAAGCCTTGCGGTCGATCTTGCCTGCCAAATAGTCGTTCAGTTTTGGCAAATCAAAGAATTCGTAGGTGGCGACCGGCTGGTCCAGCTTGGTGTACGTTATGCGCAGGGTCGTCACGCCCTTCGGCGTGAAGGCGACGGCCGTGCGCGCGGCACGACCAACGGCGCGGCCCATGTTCGAAATACGGCTGTTGGTCAGGCTCAGGCTGAGGGTATTGCCTTCCTGCTCGACACGGATATTCTTGTAGTCCTGCTTTACCAGCGCCTTCACCAGATCGGCGCCGTACACGGCGTCGCGGTGCCATTCTTCCTTGCTCGGCAGCGGCGGTGGATTCTTGTCGTCGACGAAATACGCTGGTTCGTACACCTTGGGAACGAACTCGCGCTCGCCAAACGGAATGCTGACATAGGCGTTCAGGCTGAACTGGTCGCGGCTGCGTGCCGCTTGCAGGGCAAGCCAGCCCCAGCGGTACTCCAGGCCCACGGAGGCGCCTTTGCGGCGCTTGCCGGCAGTCGTTTCTCTGGAGCGAAAGTCGCGCACGTAATTCGTTGCATCGTATTCGGCCACCACCGACCAGCGGGGCAGCGAGGCCGGGGTCCAGCGCGCGCCGGCAAACACGCCGTCCGGGCGTTTATGCGCATAGCCCAGGCTCGCTTCGATATTCTTGCTGGCGCCAAAAGTCTTGGTGGCAACCACGTATTGCCCCTTGAACAGCTCGGTACCGAACAGATCCGTCATGCCGACGGCGACCGATGGCATCCACTGCGTTTCCGTCCACAGGCGCAATTTGCCGTCGACGACTTTATCCTTGTAGCGGCCGTAGCCACTGCCATACTCACCGGGCACATTGGTAAAACCAGGTATGCCCGTGATCGACACATAACGTCCCGTCATTTGCAGGAACGGCAGGATATCCGACGTGACCCACAACTGACCGTACGGGCTGTCGTAGCTATAGCCGACGCTGAAGGTACCGTCCGTTTCCACCACGGCGCTGGGCATATTGATATACCCGGATTGACCACCGTGATTCGGCGTCGCGGCCATCGCCGAAGGCGCGCCAAGCACCAAGCAGCCACACCAGGTATATTTAATTGATTTTCTGAGTACGCTTAACAAATCCGGCTACCTAAAATATCCTGCACCTGGAATTCCTGACGATGTCTTCAGAAAATCAATGAGCTTGGGGGGCGTGAATAAAACGAAAAAAGGCCAACCGACGGGCATCTCGCAATACCACGTATCAGTTCGCCACTAAACTCGGCACTTCCGGGCAGTTGAGCGTTGCTTAAGCATGCCCCAGGAATGTATGTCGCGGAATTTTAACATTATTTTCTTGTAGCAAATGCTTAACTTGTTTCCCTTGCGCTACACCTGTCGGTGCGGCGCAAACGCCGCCTGCGGCTTCGCAGCACGCTTCTATACTCACTTCAAACTGCCAAATACCTTGCCGATAATCTTGCTGCCATACGCGAGCGGATTACTGCGGATGGCTTTCTCTTCCTCGCCTATCATCAGATACAGGCCGTCAAGCGCCCGGTCCGTGACATAGCCTTCCACCGTCGATTGTTGCTGCGGCACCAGTCCCGTCTTGCCGATCTGGCTCATGGTGCTGTTGTATTTGCCGGCCAGGCCGGAACGGTCGGTCACGGATTTCACGATGGGCAGGAATTTGACGGCCAGCGGCGCCGAGGTCTTCTGACGGAAGAAATCCGTGACAGAAGTATCGCCACCGGACAGGATATTTTTCGCATCGGTCACGCTCATCGACTTCACCGCATCGATCAGCAAGGGCTTGGCCATGGGCACGGCCGATTCGGCGGCACGGTTCATCGCTACCACCAGATCGTCCAGTTGCTGGCCGCGGCCCGTCATTTTCAGCAAAGGCTGGGCTTGCTCCAGGATGCCTGGCAGCTTGATTTTGACCTTGTCATTGTTCAGGAAACCATTCTCGACGCCCAGTTTCGATACGGCGGCAGCGGAACCGGCTTGCAGCGCCGCTTTCAAGCCATTGCTGGCATCCTGGTTGCTGAGGGCATCGAGGGGACTGGCGACGCCTGCGCCGGACGACAGCAGCGCCAGCACGCACAGGATAGCGGCCGGACGGCCAGGGAAAGGGTTCAGGCGCATGGTTTTCCTTTTCTAAAGACTATACAGACCACCTTCTGCTGGAACATTAGCACATCAAAACTGCAAATACTGCAGCAATTTGTTGTGTCCGGGGCAAACAAGGGGGGCCGCAGATGGCGGAGGGAAAGGACTATACAGCACCTGCTGTTGTATCCGCGCACGCTAACGCCGGCGGCGCAGCTCAGCCGGCTATCGCCTCCAGATGTTCGCGCACCCGCGCCAGATCTGTCTCGCGCATGCGCGCCGCTGTCTGGCGCAAGGATTTTTCCGCACCGGCCACGCCGGCCGCCACGGCCATCGACAGCCAGATATACGCCTGCTGCAAATCGAGCGGGCCACCCTGGCCGCTGGCCGCCATCAAGCCCAGGTTCATTTGCGCCCGTGCATGACCCTGGCGCGCGGCCAGCGCGTACCAGTCCCAGGCGGCAGCATAATCCTGCGGCACATCCTGGCCATTGTCGTGCCGCAGGCCCAGCGCAAACTGGGCCAGGCTGTGGCCCTGCGCGGCGGCGCGGCAATAGCAGACACAGGCCTGCTGGCTGTCTGGCGCCGGGCCATCGTCGCGGTCGTGCAAGACGCCCTGCATGTATTGCGCCGGCGCGTAATCCTGCTCGGCAGCGCGGCGATACCACTCCAGCGCCAGCGACAGATCCTGCGGCACGCCCTGGCCATGTTCATAACGCAGGCCCAGGTCGAACTGCGCCCGCACATGTCCCTGGTCGGCCGCCTTGCGGTACCAGAAGATGGCTTCCTGCGCGTCGGCAGGCATGCCCTGTCCATGCTCATGCAGCAGCCCCAGCTGATACTGCGCTGCGGGAAAACCCTGCGCGGCCGCCTGGCGATAGAACACCTGCGCGCGGGTATAGTCCTGCGCGCCATGTTCATGGTGCAGGCCCAGGTTGTGCTGGGCCGCCGCGTGCCCCTGCCCTGCCGCCTTCACGTACCACGCCAGCGCCGCCTGTTTATCGCAGGGCACGCCCTGGCCATTGTCATAGATCAGGCCCAGGTTGAACTGCGAACTGGCGTGGCCCTGCTCCGCCGCGCGCCGGTACCAGCTGATCGCCTGCCCGCTGTCCTGCGGCAGCACGTCGCCGTTTTCATAGCGCAGCGCCAGGTTGAACTGGGCCGGCGCATAGCCCTGCTCGGCCGCCTTGCGCATCCAGGCGCTCGCCTGCTGGCGGTCCTGCCGTACGCCCTGGCCATTGTCGTAGCGCAGGCCCAGGTTGAACTGGGCGCGCGCATAGCCCTGTTCGGCCGCCTTGCGATACCAGGCGACGGCTTGCACGAAATCCTGCGGCACGCCCTTGCCATTGTCATACATCATGCCCAGATTGTTTTGCGCGCCCGCGTCGCCCTGCTCGGCCGCGCGGCTGAACCACAGCATGGCTTGCCCGCTATCTTGCGCCAGCCCCTGCCCCTTGGCATACAGCCAGCCCAGGTTGTACTGCGCCGCCGCGTAACCCTGCTCGGCCGCCTGCCGGTACCAGTGCGCGGCCTGCACAAAATCCTGCGCTACGCCCTGCCCTTTCTGGCACATCACGCCCAGGTTGTATTGCGCCTGTTCGAGCCCCTGCGCGGCAGCCAGGCCATACCAGTGCAGCGCCAGCGCATAGCTTTGTTCGATACCCTGGCCGTTGAAATACATGAAGCCCAGGCCGTGCTGGGCATGCGCATTGCCCTTCTCGGCCAGGCCTTTCAGGCGCAAATAATCAGCTGTGTAATGCGCAGCTGTGTAATGCGCAACCGTGGAATGCGCGGCCGTGGAGCGGGGAGCGGCAGGCGGCACGGTCAAGCCTCGATGGCCAGCGTCTGCGACAGCGCGGGGGCGGCATCGGCGATCAGGCGGTTCTGCTCCTGCAGCACGCCGATGAAGCTGCCCAGCGAAATGGGCCGGTGGTACAGATAGCCCTGCATCGTGGTGCAGCCCTTGTCCTGCAGGTAGCGCGCCTGGCCTTCCGTTTCCACGCCCTCAGCGATCAGGTGCAGGCCCAGGCCGCGCGCAATCGAGATGATGGCGAGGATCACGGGATAGTGTCCGTGCTCGTCGTGGATTTCCTTCACAAACGACTGGTCGATCTTGATCGTGTGGATGGGGAAGCGGTGCAGGTACGACAGCGAGGAGTAGCCGGTGCCGAAATCGTCGATGGCGACCGACACGCCCAGCTGGCACAGCTTGTTCAACTGCTCGATCGCATATTGCGGATTGCGGATGCAGATGTTTTCCGTGATTTCCACTTCGATCTTTTCCGGCGCGATGCCGTAGCGCGTCAGCGCACCGCGCATCTTTTCGAAAAAGTCGCCCCGGTCCAGGTATTGCGGCGACAAATTGAGCGACAGGCGCACGGCTTCGCCGCCGGCCGCGTTCCACTGCACCAGGTCGCGGCACAGGGCGCCCAGCATCCAGTCCGAGATCGGCAGCATCAAGCCGTTTTCCTCGGCGAACGGCAAAAATTCGCCGGCCGTCAGCAAACCGCGCTGCGGGTGGTTCCAGCGCATCAGGCCTTCGGCGCCGACGATGCGGCCCGTCATCACGTCCACCTGCGGCTGGTAATACATCTCCAGCTGGTTCAGCTCCAGGGCCTTGCGCAGGCTTTGCTCGAGCGCGATCTTCTGGTGCGACACGTCAAGCATGGACTCGTGATAAAAACTGTGGCCGTTCTTGCCCAGCGCCTTGACCTGGTACATGGCGATGTCGGCATGGCGCAGCAGCTCGTCGATGGTCTCGCCGTCACCCGGATAGATGGCGATGCCGATCGAGGCCGAAATATGCACCTGGTTGCCATCGAGGTCGAAGGGCTGGTGCAGGCATTCGAGGAATTTGTCGGCGATCAGGCGCGCATCCTGGCGGTCGCGCAGTTCCGGCAGCACGATGGTGAATTCATCGCCGCCCTGGCGCGCCAGGGTATCGCCGCGGCGCAAACAATCCTTCAGGCGCAGCGCCACCTGCTGCAGCAATTCGTCGCCCTTCACGTGGCCCAGGGTATCGTTGACCAGTTTGAAGCGATCGAGGTCGATGAACATCACGGCCAGCTCCGTCAGCTTGCGCCGCGCCTGGATCACGGCCAGGCCCAGGCGATCCTTGAACAGCATGCGGTTCGGCAGGTCCGTCAGGATGTCGTGATAGGCCTGGTAAGAGATCACTTCCTCGGCCCGTTTGCGGTCAGTGATGTCGCGCGCCACGCCATACGTGCCGAAATATTCCTGCTTCCTGGCGTCGTGACCGAGGCCGTGCATGCCGATCGAATTGAGCGGAACCGTCATCAGCGTGTTGTTGAAGGTACGGTCGCTGCCGCTGCCGCTATGGCACTTCAGGCGCAATTCCACATTGCGCGAGGCGCGCTCGTCGAGGCGGCGCTCATTGAAGGCATACCGCGCCCGCTCCTGGTCTTCATCGTGCACGAGGATGGAATAATGGCTGCCGATCAGCTCTTCGCGGCTAAAGCCCAGCAACTGCTGCACCCGGTCGTTGATGAAGGTGATGCGGCCTTCGTGGTTCAGGGTATAGATGATGTCGGGCGAGCTGTCGACCAGGTAGCGGTACATCTTTTCCGAGTTTTCCAGCTGCAGCGCGATGCGCTCGTTTTCCAGCGCCAGCTTGCGCTTTTGCAGCGCGTTCTCCACCGTCTTGAGCAGCTCCTCGCGGCTGTAGGGCTTGCGCAGATAATCGTAGGCGCCGCGCTTCAGGGCGCCGATGGCCGCCTCGATGCCGACGTCGCCGCTCATGACGATGACGTCGCCCTCGATGCCGCGCCGGTTGATGTGGTCCATGATTTCATGGCCGCTCATGTCGGGCAGGCGCAAGTCGAGCAGGATCAGGTCGAAGCGCAGTTTCGACAACTGCGCCAGCGCCTCGCTGCCGCAGGTGGCCGTGTACAGCTGGTAGCCGCGGTCCTTCAGCAATTCGTGGAGGGAAGCGAGCAGGCGGGGCTCATCGTCGACCAGCAGGATGCGCGGGCTGTTTTCCAGGTCAAATGGAATGGCGGAGGAGTTCATGAACGTTACGAAGACAGGGCGGTATTGCCTGGCGCGGGCAGCGCGGCTGCAGCGCTCGCCGGCAAGGGAAGGGGCAGCAGAATTTCAAACGAGGTACCGGACTTGCTGCTGCGGCAGCCGATCACGCCATGCAGGCGCGTGACCAGGTCATGCACGATGGACAAGCCCAGGCCGTGATGCGCCCCTTCCTTGCTGCTGCGCACAGGGGAAAACAGATTGGCCAGCACTTCCGGCGCCAGGCCGGCGCCATTATCGCTGACGCACAGTTCCAGATACAGGCGGCGGTCGCGGTTGACGTGGCCACGGTTCGCCACTTCGATGCGCCCGCCATCGGGCAGGGCTTCGACGGCGTTTTTCAGCAGGTTGAGCAGGATTTGCTTGAGCATGCCGGCATCGGCCTCCACCTCGCATGGCGCCTCCTGCATGCGCGTGACCACTTCGATCTTCGGCGGCAGGAAGTCGGTGGCGCGGAACAATCGCAGCACGTCGTCGACCACGCGCGCGCAATCGGTCACGCCGCTGGCCACCACCGGCTGCAGATCGGCCAGGCCGCCGATCAACTGCCCGACCCTGTCGATCTCTTCGTTCAGGATGGCCATCTCGCTGCTGACCGGCTCCTGTTTCTCCAGCTTGTGATCGAGCACGCTCAGATAGTTCTTGATGATCGACAGCGGGTTATTCACTTCATGCACGACGCGGCGCGAGGCGGCACGGTATTCCTCGGCCACGTGATCGAGCTGGCGCCGCGCCTGGCCGCGCGCGCCGATGGCCGTTTCCAGCGCCGTGGCGGCCTGGTTGGCATACGCGCGCAGGAAACCGTCGCGCTTCTGGCAAGCGGCAATCTGCCACGCCGCCACGCCGCCGATCAGCACCCCAAGGCTGCGCTGGCCCGCCACCAAAGGCACGCAGACCAGGCTATCGGTACCAAGAATGCGGAACAGCTGCTCCTCGACGATGCCCAGCGCCGGCATGTCGCGTTTTAAAAAGGCCAGCTGGCACTCCAGCGCGGCGGCGGCCAGGGGCCCGCCCTTGGCCAGCGGGATCGAGAAGCCGGCCAGGCGCTGCTGATGTTCGCCCGCCGCCACGCCGACGAGCGCATGGCCGGTGGGGTTTTGCAGCAGGATGACGGCGGTGTCGAAATCGAACAGGATGCGCGCCGAGCGCGTGATGGCCTCCAACAGGCTGCTCTCGCCCTGCTGGCGGGCGAAGGTCTGGCCCACTTCGGATACCAGCACCATATTGCGCACTTCGTCGGACAGGCGCTGCTGCACCGGATCGACGGCTGGCGGCGCATACGCGGGCGGGGTGGCGATATCGTCCGCGCCGGCCAGGTCGATGCCCAGGTGCTGAGCCGTCTGCTGCACCTGGCGCGCGACGCTGCCGGCCAGGTTTTCCAGTTCCTCCAGCTCCAGCGCGCAGAATTGCGCCGCCTGCGCAATCGATTCCGCATCGTCGGCATGGCAGCACAGCAGGTGCGCCAGGCGCACGATGCGGATCAAGGGATGACTGGCCTCCAGGCGCGCCAGCGGCTCATGGTGATACAGCACGCTGTCGGCCAGGAAGGAATCGAGCTGCCAGCGCTCGATCAGCCAGGCGCCCGCTTCGGCATGCGTGATCTGCAAGGTGCGCTGCTCCACCGCGCACAGGGCGGCATCGTCGCGCGCCGTGAAATTGAATGCGTATTCCTTCGGCGCCGTGGCCAGCAAGGCCAGGCGGCCCACGTTGTGCAGCAAGCCCGCCAGATACGCTTCCTCGGCGTGCGGATAGGCCATGGCCTTGGCCAGCGCGCGCGCCATGACGGCGGCCGACAGCGAGCTTTTCCAGAAGGCGCGCAAATCCGTGCTGCCGGAATGGGGAAAGCTGTTAAAAGTCTGGAACACGGATTCGCTGATGACCAGGGTCTTGATCATGTCCGTGCCCAGCGACACGAGCGACTGTTCCAGGCTGACGACCTTGCCCTGGCGATGGTAGGCCGAGCTGTTGGCCACGCCCAGGATCTTGCTGCTCATGCCCGCATCCTTGGCGATCAGGGCGGCCAGCTCCGGCATGCCGGCATCGTCGGCCTGCAGGTGGGCGATCAGTTTGATGAGGATCTGCGGCATGGCCGGCAGGCGGGCAATCAGCAGGCGATTGCGAATATCTTGATCAGATTGTTGCATCGTATCAGGCATTGCCGGTTCGAAAAGGATGAGCGCTCAGCAGCAAAGCGCGGCCACGTCCAGAGCAATCCTCCACTCCTGTAGCCCAAAAACAAACTGCCTGAGAGGATGCCGGGGAAAAGTCATCTTATCATAGCATCCCATATTAATTGCAATATAGAAAATTAAGTTGAAATAAATCCAGCGTTCTGTAGTGGAAACTTATGCCTTGAAGGAACCCAGCAAACGGTGGCGGAAGCGCCGCGAAACCAGCCACATGGCCAGCGCCAGCGCTGTAAACGCCAGCTGGCCCGAGGCCAGCCACAGCACGGAACCGGACAGCAGGGGCGAGATCACGCCGGCCACCACGGCACCGAGCAAGGTGCTGGCGAACGACTGGCACGAGGCGACAGTGCCGCGGATATGCGGGAACAGGTCCAGCGCCAGCAGGGTCGCGCCCGGCCCCACCAGCGACATGCCGAAGGTGTAGAAGAACAGGGGCAGCACCGACCAGGGCAAGGATGGCGGCAGGAACAGGTGATACACGACGTTGACGCTGGCGGCGCACAGCAGGAAGGCAAAGCCGATGCCGATCTGGCGCGCGAACGTGACCCTGCCAGCGATGCGGTTGGCCGCCGCGGCACCCATGAAGATGCCGCTCACGCAGGGAATGAACAGCCAGGCGAATTGCGATGGCCCCAGGCCCAGCTGCTTGGGCAGCATTTCCGGCGCGGCCGTGATGAACAGGAACAGGCCCGCGAAATTGAGGGCGACGATGCCGGCCTTGATGTGGAACAGGGGCGAGCGCAGGATCTGGCCATAGCTCGACGCGAGAAAACGGGGATTGAAGGGCTGGCGCTTTTCCATCGGCAGGGTTTCGGGCAGGCGCCAGTAGCAGAACGCCAGCAGCACCACCGTGTACAAGGCGAGGAACAGGAAAATCGAGCGCCAGTCGAACCAGATGACGATCCAGCCGCCAAGAATCGGCGCCACGGCCGGGGCGATGGAAAAGATCATCGTCACCAGCGACAGCAACCGCGCCGCCGCCGCATCGGCATACAGGTCGCGGATGATGGCGCGGCTGATCACCACCCCGGCGCCGGCCGACACGCCCTGCAGGATGCGGAAGAACCACAGGTAGTGCACCGTGTGCGCCGAGGCGCAGCCGAGCGAGCCGATGGCAAACATCAGCAGCGATACCAGCACCACGTTGCGCCGGCCAAAGGTGTCCGAGATCGCGCCATGCCACAGCACCATGCCGGCAAAGGCCAGCATGTAGAACGTCAGCGACTGCTGCACTTCCAGCGGCGAGGCCTGCAGCGAACCCTGGATCGCGCCAAACGCGGGCAGATAGGTGTCGATCGACAAAGGCCCCAGCATCGACAAGCCCGCCAGCAGCATGGCCAGCGCACCGCGGCTCAGCGGCGCCATGTGGCTCGGGGTGGGAGGCGGAACGGGCGTGACCGGGTCGGGCGGCACACTTGCCGGAGGGATGGGAAACATGATGGATCCAGGGTGACACGTTCGGCTTTCTCAGCTGCCAAAATATCTGAGAAAACCGTAGCGAGCGGAAGTGAATTGTGGCCGAGAGCGCAACCGTACTTTAGTACGGTGAGCACCGCAGGCCGCAAGTCACGACGCGCAGTAGGTTTAATCAGATATTTTTGGGTTTGGCTTCTTCGCGGCGGTTGTAACCGGCGACCATGTCAAAGCGGAACAAGCGGCATTCCAGCGCGCCGTTGAAGAATGGCGTCTTGCGCGCTTCTTTCAGGCGCAGCAGCTTGGGCAAGCCCAGGTCGGCCGTGAAGAGGAACACGGTCCAGCCGGCGAAGCGCTGCTTCAGGGTCGTGCCCATGGCCGAATAGAAGGACGTCGACAGTTCATCTTCCGGGATGGTGCTGTCGCCGCGCACGCCGATACGCTCGCCGTACGGCGGGTTGGTCAGCATGATGCCCGGCACGTCGCTTGGCGGCTTGACTTCCTGTGCCTCGATCTGTTTCAGCGGTACGTCAAAACGCACGCCGGCGCAGCGCAGGTTATGGCGCGTCATGGCGACCATGTCGCCCGAGATGTCGCTGCCGAAAATCGTCGGTTCAGCCGGCAGCGGATTGACCTTGATGGCGTTTTTCATGGCATTCCACGGCGCCGGATCGAAGTCGTGGAAGTTTTCAAACGCGAACTGGCGCGAGGCGCCCGGAGGTATCCCCTGCAGCATCTGCGCCGCTTCGGCCAGGATGGTGCCGGAACCGCACATCGGGTCGAACAGCACCATGCCCGGCTTCCAGCCCGACACGCGCAGCAGGCCGGCGGCCAGGTTTTCGCGCAGCGGCGCGTCGCCCGTCTCTTCGCGCCAGCCGCGCTTGAACAGGGCTTCGCCCGAGGTGTCGAGATACACGGTGAACGTGTGCGCGTCGAGGAAGCCGACGATGCGCATGTCCGGCGTCTTGGTGTTGACCGATGGACGCTCGTTGAACTGGTCGCGGAAGCGGTCGCAGATCGCATCCTTGATTTTCAGGGTAGTGAACTCCAGGCTGCGCAGCGGTGATTTCACGGCCGTAACGTCGACGCGAATCGTGTGGTGCACGCCGAACCAGTCTTCCCAGGATTGCGCCAGGGTCAGGTCATAGATATCGTTTTCCGTCTTGTAGCCGGAATGGGCCATGCGCATCAGCACGCGCGAAGCGATGCGCGAATGCAGGTTGATGCGGTAGGAATCGAGCAGGTCGCCCGAGCAGTGTACGCCGCCCGGTACTTGGTTGTGGACCTTCATGGTCGCACTATCCTGGGCGATCTCGCCCAGTTCCTCGGCCAGCGCCGCTTCCATGCCGCGCGGGCATGGGCAAAAATATGAAGCCATGGTGTACCTTTTATCCGTTGAAAAACAATTAACTAAAAATCCTGCATATCACGTAGGTCGGCTTAGCCCGCCAGGGCGTAAGCCGACGTGCGCTGCCGACTGAGCTTGTCGGATTACGCGCGGGGCGCTAATCCGACCTACATCCTTTGTTATTTTGCGTCCAGCGCGCGCTCGACAAAATCGAGGCGGTCCTGGCCCCAGTACCCTTCGCCATCGACGATGTACCACGGCGAACCGAAGACGCTGGCGGCGGTGGCCGCTTCCGTGTTGGCGTCGTATTCGGCCTGCACGCTGGCCGTCTCCGACGTTTTCAGCAACTGGCGGCCATCAAAACCAGCGTCAAGCGCGATCTGCACCAGCGTTTCCTCGTCGCCGATGTTGCGCTCCTCGGCCCACAGGCCGCGCATGATGGCGTGCGCCAGGTTCAGCGACGCTTCCACGCCGTGCGCCAGGCGCGTGGCGATGATCAGCTTGGCCGAGGCTTCCGGCGACACGGGGAAGAACTTCGGCTGCAAGGTCAAGGGCACTTGCAAAAAGGCCGACCAGCGCGCCAGTTCGGCCAGACGATACGCCTGGCGCTGCGGCGCGCGCTTGGCCAGCGGCAAGCCGCCCGAGACGCTGAAAACCTTGCCCAGGTCGAAGGGGCGCACGTCGATCTGTGCACCCGTTTTCGCGGCGATGGCCATCAGGCGCGCGTGACCGAGGTAGGTCCATGGCGAGTGAGGCGCAAAAAAATACTGCACGACTTTGTTCTGGCTTGCACTCATCTCGACTCCTTAGAAAGGCTTGACCACGACCAGCACGACGACCGCCAGCAGCATCACCACCGGCACTTCATTAAACCAGCGGAACCAGGTGTGGCTGCGTTTGTTGACGCCATTTTCAAACTTGCGCAGGATGGCGCCGCACGCGTGGTGATAGCCGAGCAGCAGCACCACGAACGTCAGCTTGGCGTGCATCCAGCCCGGCATCTTCACGCGGCCTTCGCCGCCGCCGTACAGCATCCACATCAAGGCCAGCCCCAGCACCATGGCCGGCAGTGCCAGCAGCGACATGAAACGGTACAGCTTGCGCGCCATCAGCAGCAAACGCTCGGTGGCGACTGTTTCCGTCTCCATCGCCAGATTCACGAAGATGCGCGGCAAATAAAACAGGCCGGCGAACCACGATATGACGAAGATGATGTGGAAGGCTTTGGTCCAGAGAAAGAGCATGGGGTTCCCAGTGTCAGAGGTGGAGAAAAATGCGAGCGCGGGCCGCCTTGTGGGCAGCCCGCGAAGAGACTATTTGCGGACTTCGCCGTGGCCAAAGACCACGTACTTGAGCGAGGTCAGGCCTTCCAGTCCTACCGGGCCGCGCGCATGCAGCTTGTCGTTCGAGATGCCGATTTCGGCGCCCAGGCCATATTCAAAACCGTCGGCAAAACGCGTCGACGCGTTCACCATCACCGAGGCGGAATCGACTTCGCGCAGGAAGCGCAGCGCATCGCTGTAGTCTTCCGTGATGATCGATTCCGTGTGCTTCGATGAATACTGGTTGATGTGATCCATCGCTTCATCGATGCCGTCGACCACCTTCACCGACAGGATCGCCGCCAGGTATTCGGTGGACCAGTCTTCCTCGGTGGCGGGCACCAGGTGCGGGTAAGCAGCGGCGGCCAGGATCGCATGGCTTTCCGGATCGGCGCGCAGTTCCACCTGCTTGGTCAAATACAGTTCGGCCAGCTGCGGCAGCACGGTGGCGGCGACGGCGCGCGACACCAGCAAAGTTTCCATGGTGTTGCAGGTGCCGTAGCGGTGGCACTTCGCGTTGAAGCCGATATCGATCGCCTTTTTGAGATCGGCCTTGGCGTCGATGTAGACGTGGCAAATGCCGTCGAGGTGCTTGATCATCGGCACGGTGGCCTCTGCCATCAGGCGCGCGATCAAGCCCTTGCCGCCGCGCGGCACGATGACGTCCACATACTGCGGCATGGTGATCAGCGCGCCGACGGCGGCGCGGTCGGTGGTGTCGATCACTTGCACGGCATCGGCCGGCAAGCCTGCTCCCAGCAAGCCTTCCGCCACCAGCCTGGCCAGCGCGCGGTTGCAGTGGATCGCTTCCGAGCCGCCGCGCAGAATCGTCGCGTTGCCGCTCTTGATGCACAGGCCGGCCGCGTCCACCGTCACGTTCGGACGCGCTTCATAGATGATGCCGATGACGCCCAGCGGCACGCGCATCTGCCCCACCTGGATGCCCGTCGGGCGGAACTTCATGTTCGAGATTTCGCCGATCGGATCGGCCAGCGAGACGATTTGCGTCAAGCCTTCGACCATGGTGGCAATCGCCGCATCGGACAGGGTCAAACGGTCCAGCATGGCCGGCGCCAGGCCGGCGGCAGCGGCCGCATCGAGGTCGCGCTGGTTGGCCGCGCGCAGCAGGTCTGCATCGCGCACGATGGCGGCGGCGATCAGGCTCAAGGCGCGGTTGCGCGTGGCGCTGTCGGCACGCGCCATGGCGCGCGAAGCGGCGCGCGCGCGCGTGCCCACGTCCTGCATATATTCTGTGATGTCCATGCTCGTATCCATAAAAGTTAACCCTTGGCGATCTTCAGGCCCAGCTGCAGCATGGCGTCCCAGGCGTCGCCCGCGTAGCCCTTGGCGCGCAAGCCCTTGATCATCTTATCCACCTGCGCCGCCTGCTGCAGCGCCGCTTCCAGCACGGGCAGCGAAATGCGCCGCAGGGCCGGTTCCATCATCCGCTCGCGCGGTCCCCAGATGCGGTATTCCTTCAGCAGCGCGCCCAATGGGCGCCCTTGCGCCATGCCGGCCTTCAATTTTAACAGCGTGCGGATTTCCTCGGAAACGGCCCATAACACCAGCGGCAGCGCCTCGCCCTCGCCTTTCAAGCCTTCAAGCATGCGCACCAGGCGCGCCGGGTCGCCAGCCAGCATGGCTTCGGACAGCTTGAAGACATCATAGCGGGCCACGTTCAGCACCGCGTCCTGCACTTGTTCGTACGTCAGCTTGCCCGCGGCATGCAGCAAACCCAGTTTCTGGATCTCCTGGTGCGCCGCCAGCAAATTGCCTTCCACCCGCTCGGCGATGAAGTCGATGCTGGCCCGTTCGGCGCTTTGTCCCTGCGCGGCCAGGCGCTGCGATATCCAGGCCGGCAACTGCGCCCGTTCCACGTTTGGAATCTCGATATACACGGCCGCCTGCTGCAGGCTGGCGACCCAGGCCGCCTTCTGCGTGGCCCAGTCCAGCTTGGGCAGGGTGATGAGGGTCAGGTTGTCGGGACTGAGATTTTTCGCATAGCTTTGCAGCGCCGCGCCGCCATCCTTGCCCGGCTTGCCGGTGGGGATGCGCAGCTCGATCAGTTTTTTATCGCCGAACAGCGACAGCTCCTGGTTCGCCGCCAGCAGTTCGCCCCACTTGAAACTGCGCTCCACCGTCAGTACGTCGCGTTCGGAAAACCCTTGTGCGCGCGCCGCGCGGCGGATCTTGTCGGCCGCTTCCAGCGCCAGCAAGTGCTCGTCGCTGGTGATCACATACAGCTGCGCCAGCGGCTTGGCCACATGCCCGTCGAGCGCGTCTATCCGCAATTGCATGGCGACCCCGTTACTGCTGCGGGGCTGCCGGCGCGACCGACATGGCCGGCAGCACCGGCTTGATGGCGGCCAGGCGGCGCATGATCTGCTGCACCAGGTCGTTGCGCATGTCGCGGTACAGCGCCGCTTCTTCCGTTTCCTTGGCCAGCACCTGCGACTCGTCGAAGGTAATCGGACGCACCAGGATGATGGTGGTCGGTGCCAGCAACTGGTTGCCGGCCTTGTCCAGCACGCGGAAATTGATCGAATAGCCAAGTTGATACTCTTGTACGCGGCCATTTTTGTTCAGCGACAAAATGGTCTTGGTACGATTCCTCTCAGGGTCGTTGAGCACTTCAAGGACGGCGTCGGCGCCATCCTTGGTGCTCACCACCTCCGTGCTGCCGATGGCGCGGATATAGCGCTTCAGGCCGATCGCCAGCGGCGACGTGTCGGGCAAGCCGATGTACATCGTCGCGAACGGCAGCATGAAACTGCCGTTCGAACCGCGCAAATGAAAGCCGCAGGCCGACAGCAAAACAGTCAGGCCCAACGCCAGCACGGCACGGCGGCCCAACAGCGATACGTGAGAGGAAGTCGTCATGATTACACCACGATGCTGATTAACTTGCCTGGCACGACGATGATCTTCTTCGGCGTGGTCTCGACATACTTCTGCACACTTTCGCACGCCAGCGCAGCCGCTTCGATGCTGGCCTTGTCCGCATCCTTGGCCACCGTGATCGAGCCGCGCAGCTTGCCGTTCACCTGGATCATCATCTCGATCTCGGACTGTTCCAATGCGGCCGGGTCGACTTGCGGCCAGGCGACGTTGAGCAGGTCGCCGTGTACGCCAGCGTAACCGAGTTCCTGCCACAGCACGTGGGTGATGTGCGGCGCGACAGGATTGAGCAAACGCAGGAAGATGGAGAAGCCTTCGGCGATCAGCGCCTTCGACTGCGCGCTGTCGTCCAGCTTGGCCGATTCCAGCGTGTTGAGCATCTTCATGCAGGCGGACACGACGGTGTTGTACTGGATGCGCTTCAAGTCGTAATCGGCTTGCTGCAGCAGCTTGTGCAATTCACGGCGCAGGTTTTTCTGCGCGTCGCCCGTGGCAGGAGCGGCGCCGCCAGCCAGCGCAGCCTGGATCGTTGCCGACTGGGCGTAGCCGAAGTTCCACACGCGGCGCAGGAAGCGGTTCGCGCCTTCGACGCCGCTGCCTGACCATTCCAGCGTCTGTTCCGGCGGCGAGGCGAACATGGTAAACAGGCGGGCCGTGTCGGCGCCATATTGTTCGATCTGCGCTTGCGGGTCGATGCCGTTGTTCTTCGACTTCGACATTTTTTCCGTGCCGCCGATTTCCACCGGCTGGCCGTCGGCCACCAGGACGGCGCTTTGCGGACGGCCCTTGTCATCGAGCGACAGGCGCACGTCGTCCGGGTTGAACCAGGTGGTCTTGCCCACCGCGTCCTTGCGATAATATGTTTCGTTCAGCACCATGCCCTGCGTCAGCAGGTTGACGAATGGCTCGTCGAACTTGACCAGGCCGAAATCGCGCATGATCTTGGTCCAGAAGCGCGCGTACAGCAAGTGCATGACGGCGTGTTCGATGCCGCCGATGTACTGGTCCATCGGCATCCAGTAATCGTTGCGCGCGTCGACCATGGCGTCGTTCGAGCCTGGCGAGGTATAGCGCATGTAATACCACGACGAATCGACGAAGGTATCCATGGTGTCCGTCTCGCGGCGCGCCGGCTTGCCGCATTGCGGGCAGTCGCACTGCAAAAAGGCTTCATATTTGTTCAGCGGATTGCCCGTGCCGTCCGGCACGCAGTCTTCCGGCAGCACCACCGGCAAGTCTTTTTCCGGCACCGGCACCACGCCGCAGTCAAGGCAATGGATCATCGGGATAGGCGTGCCCCAGTAGCGCTGGCGCGAAATGCCCCAGTCGCGCAGGCGGAACGTGGTTTTCTTTTCGCCCAGGCCAAGTTCCGCCAGGTCGGCGGCCACCGCATCGACGGCGGACGCGAAATGCAGGCCGTCGTATTTGCCGGAGGCGACGCAGACGCCGTCCTTGCTGCCATACGATTCCTGCCAGGCGTCCGTCGAAAATTCCTGGCCCTTGACTTCGATCACTTGCTTGATCGGCAGATTGTATTTCTTGGCAAAACCGAAATCGCGTTCGTCGTGCGCTGGCACGCCCATCACGGCGCCATCGCCGTAGGTGATCAGGACGTAGTTGCCGACCCACACTTCCACTTGCGCGCCCGTCAACGGATGGGTGACGAACAGGCCGGTCGGCATGCCCTTCTTCTCCATCGTTGCCATGTCCGCTTCGATCACGGAACCGAGCTTGCATTCGGCGTTGAAGGCGGCCAGCGCAGGATTGCTTTGCGCGGCGTGGAGGGCCAGCGGGTGCTCGGCGGCCACGGCGCAGAAGGTCACGCCCATCACCGTGTCAGGACGCGTGGTAAACACATACAGCTTGCCGTCGCCGATCAGGGCGCCTTCGGCATCCGCGATGGTGTGCGGGAACGCGAAGCGCACGCCCGTCGACTTGCCGATCCAGTTGGTCTGCATGGTGCGCACGCGCTCGGGCCAGCCCGGCAGCTTGTCATCGACATACGCCAGCAATTCTTCCGCGTAGTCGGTGATGCGCGCGTAGTACATGGGGATTTCGCGCTTCTCGATCAGCGCGCCCGAACGCCAGCCGCGGCCATCGACGACTTGTTCGTTGGCCAGCACGGTCTGGTCGATCGGGTCCCAGTTCACGGTACCGGTCTTCTTGTAGATGATGCCTTTTTCCAGCATCTTGAGGAACATCCACTGGTTCCATTTGTAGTATTCAGGCTTGCAGGCCGTCATTTCGCGCGACCAGTCGATGGCCAGGCCCATCGATTCCATCTGCTGCTTCATGTGGGCGATGTTCGAATACGTCCATTGCGCGGGCGGCACATTGTTGGCCATGGCCGCGTTTTCCGCCGGCATGCCGAACGCATCCCAGCCCATCGGCATGAGCACGTTGTAGCCGTTCATGCGCAGGTAGCGGTACATCACATCATTGATCGTATAGTTGCGTACGTGACCCATGTGCAGCTTGCCCGAAGGGTAAGGCAGCATCGAGCAGGCAAAATACTTGCCTTTAGGGAAACGTGGGTCGTGTTCGACGGCTTTATAGGCGTCGATCGCCTTCCAGTGCGATTGGGCGGCTTGTTCGACGTCGGCGGGACTATATTTATCTTGCATGATGATGTGCGACCAGCGTGGCCCGGCCAATAGTGGATATGAACCGAGCATTATACTGGTTGTCGCCGCCCGATAGCGCGGCGCGCTGGCGGCCCGGGCCGGCATTTTTTGGCCGGCGCGCAATTCTGCTGTGTAATATATGCACAATCTTGTTTTTTGCCCCAACGCCGGCCATGATCGTCTACCAAGAATATCCGCCCATCCCCGCCCTGCGGCCCTGGCTCGATTGCGTCTGGACCTGCCGCGTGCAGACGGGCGCCACGCCCGTCACGCACCAGGTTTTGCCCGACAATTGCATCGACATCCTGTGCCAGGACCAGCAGGACGCCAGCTTTGCCGTCGGCATGATGACGGCGCCGATTGCCGTCGTCAGCCACGGCCTCGTGCAGACGGTGGCAGCCCGCTTCAAGCCGGGCGCGGCGGCGCGCTTCTTCCAGCTGCCCCTGTGCGAACTGAGCGATGGCCGCACGGGCTTGCAACAGCTGTGGGGCCGCGACTTGGCGGCACGCCTCGGCGACGCGCTATGGAGCGAACCCTTGAGCAATGCGCAAAAAGTTTCTGTTTTGCAAGATTGTCTGCTGCTGCGCCTGCGCACCGCGCCGCCACGGCGCCAGGCCGGTGCGGCCGACCACGCCATCGCGGCCATCGAACGCGCTTGCGGCCAGGTGCGCGTGGAGGGACTGGCCACGCAGCTGGGCGTGTCGCGCCAGCACCTGGCGCAGCAATTTCGCCAGCACGTCGGCATCAGCCCGAAGCTGTTTGCCCGCATCTGCCGCTTTCGCGCCGCCAGCGCCGGCATGCAACGCCTGGCGGGACAGCAGGACTGGGCGCAAGTCGCCTTGCAATATGGCTATTTCGACCAGTCGCACCTGATCCACGACTTCCAGGACTTCGCCCGCAGCTCGCCCGAGGCGTGGCTGGCGGGCCGGCGCACTTGAATACCTTCCATTTTTCCAATCACGCGCCGCGCGCCGGTGGCATGATGACGTGATTCTTCATTCACCAGGAGCAGAACATGATCAAGGGCTTACGCACCGTCACCTATCCCGTCCCCGACCTGGACCAGGGCAAGGCCTGGTACAGCCAGGTATTTAACACGGCGCCGTATTTCGACCAGCCGTTCTATGTCGGTTTTAATATCGGCGGCTTCGAACTTGGGCTGCTGCCGGGCGGCGAGCCAGGCACGCAAGGCAGCGTGACGTACTGGGGCGTGGACGGCATCGAGCAGGAAGTCGAGCGCATCGTGGCGCTGGGCGGCAGCCTGCACCATCCGATCACGGACGTGGGCGACGGCATCCGCACGGTGGAATTGCTCGACCCGTTCGGCAACCAGATCGGCCTGATCGACAATCCCCATTTCGACACCGGCAAAGTCGTCTAAGCGGCTTCACCTTGCAGCCAGACGCGGAACTGCTGCAAGGCCGTTTTTTCATGCGCCGTTTCGGGCGTGATCAGGTAATACGCGCGCTGGCCGCGCAGTGGGCGCTCGCAAACGATACGCAATTCGCCACGCGCCAGTTCCGCTTCGACCAGCATACGCGGCAGCAAGACCACGCCTTGCCCCTGCACGGCCGCCATGGCCAGCATGGAAAACAGTTCATAGCGGGCGCCGTAGCGTGCCTCCTCCCCATCGACCTGCATGGCGTCAAACCACTGGCGCCAGGCGCCGGGGCGCGTACTTTGCTGCAGCAAGGTCAGTTCCAATACATCGTGCGGCTGCCAGTCGCTGCGCGCCGCCAGCAGGCGCGGGCTGGCGACGGGTACGATTTCTTCATGCATGAGCAAGGTGGCGCGCGTGCCGGGCCAGCGCGCCAGCTGCTCGGGCGTGCCCGCGTACAGGGCGCCGTCGTATTCCGTATCGGCAAACATGAACGGTTTTGTATACGCATCGATATGCACGACGATGTCCGGGTGCCGCGCTGCCAGCGAGCCCAGGCGCGGCATCAGCCAGCGCGTGGCAAATGTGGGCACGGACGCGAGCTGCAATGCCCCGCCGCCGCCCTGGCGCGCCATGGTGTCGAGCGTGTCGCGCTCGAGGCCATCGAGGCGGGCTGCGATCTGGCGCGCATACGCGGCGCCGGCGCTGGTCAGCAGCACGCCATGGCGCGTGCGCTGGAACAGTTGCACGCCAAGAAAGTTTTCCAGAGATGATATCTGCCGCGAGACGGCGCTTTGCGTCAGCGACAGTTCGCGCGCCGCATGCGTGTAGCTCTGGTGGCGCGCGGCCGCCTCGAAACAGTTGAGCGCCTGCAGCATGGGGATTTTGCGTGACATGGGAGTATCGGGCCGGTGAAAGACCCTTAGTATGCCGCAAGATATGCGCAGCGCGCATGTCTGGGTGCGAAAAAATCGTTTGCGCAAGGCCAGGCAAAAATCTACCATGAGCCATATTCAATCTTGCGCCGATCACCGGCGCTCACCTGCGAGGCCTGTGATGAGCAAAACCGTATTCGACTGGAATTCCCCCCTGCTGCTGGAAGATCAACTGACGGGCGACGAACGCGCCGTGCTGGAAGCGGCGCGCGACTATTGCCAGGGCAGCCTGGTGCCCAGGGTCCTCGAATCGTTCCGCCATGGCCGCACGGACGCGGCCATCTTCCGCGAAATGGGAGAACTGGGCTTGCTGGGTACGACCATACCCGAAGAATACGGCGGCGCCGGCCTGAACTACGTCTGCTACGGCCTGGCCGCGCGCGAAGTCGAGCGCGTCGATTCGGGCTACCGCTCGATGATGAGCGTGCAATCGTCCTTGGTGATGGTGCCAATTAACGCCTTCGGCAACGAAGAAACGAAACAGAAATACCTGCCGAAACTGGCGACGGGCGAATTCATCGGCTGCTTCGGCCTGACGGAACCGAACCATGGCTCCGACCCTGGCAGCATGGTCACGCGCGCCCGCAAGGTGCCGGGCGGCTACAGCTTGTCGGGCGCGAAGATGTGGATCACCAACAGCCCGATCGCCGATGTGTTCGTCGTCTGGGCCAAGGACGATGAAGGCGCGATCCGCGGCTTCGTGCTGGAAAAAGGCTGGAAAGGCCTGTCGGCGCCGGAAATCCACGGCAAGGTCGGCTTGCGCACCAGCATCACCGGTGAAATCGTCATGGATGAAGTTTTTTGCCCGGAAGAAAACGCTTTCCCCGATGTGCGCGGCCTGAAAGGTCCATTTACCTGCCTGAACAGCGCCCGCTACGGCATCGCCTGGGGCGCGCTAGGCGCGGCGGAAGATTGCTATCTGAAGGCACGCCAGTACACGATGGACCGCCAGCAATTCGGCCGTCCATTGGCCGCGAACCAGCTGGTGCAAAAGAAACTGGCCGACATGCTGACGGAAATCACCATGGGCTTGCAAGGCTGCTTGCGCCTGGGCCGCATGAAGGATGAAGGTTCGCCCGCCGTGGAAATCACGTCCATCATGAAACGCAACAGCTGCGGCAAGGCGCTCGACATCGCCCGCATGGCGCGCGACATGATGGGCGGCAACGGCATTTCCGACGAGTTCGGCGTCATCCGCCACCTGGTCAACCTGGAAGTGGTCAACACCTATGAAGGCACGCACGATGTGCACGCGCTGATCATCGGCCGCGCCATCACCGGCATCGCCGCCTTCAGCAACTGATGGACGCCTTGGCTTCCACCCTGCGGCCCGCGCCTTTGACCGGCTTGCGCGTGCTCGACCTGTCGCGCGTGCTGGCCGGCCCGTGGGCCGGGCAAATGCTGGCCGACCTGGGTGCCGACGTGGTCAAGGTTGAACAGCCGGGCCGCGGCGACGACACGCGCTCCTGGGGTCCGCCGTACCTGAAAGACGAGGACGGCCGCGATACTGCCGAGGCGGCCTATTTCCAGTGCGCCAACCGCAACAAGCGCTCCTTGTGCATCGACCTGGCCGCCCCTGAAGGCCAGGCGCTGGTGCGCAAGCTGGCCGCCGAAGCGGACGTGCTGCTGGAAAATTTCAAGCTCGATGGCTTGAAGCAATATGGTTTAGACGCGGCCAGTTTGCTGGCACTCAACCCGCGCCTCGTGTACTGCTCGATCACGGGCTTCGGCCAGGATGGGCCGTACGCGGCGCGCGCCGGCTATGACTTTTTGATCCAGGGCATGGGCGGCTTGATGAGCATCACGGGCGTGCCCGATGGCCAGCCCGGCGCCGGGCCGCAAAAAGTGGGCGTGGCGCAGACGGACATCCTGACGGGCCTGTACGCCACCATCGCCGTGCAGGCGGCGCTGGCCGAACGCGCGCGCTCGGGCCTGGGCCAGCATATCGACCTGGCCTTGCTCGACGTGCAAGTGGCGGCGCTGGGCAACCAGGCGGCCAATTACCTGTGCGGCGGCAAGGTGCCGCAGCGCATGGGCAATGCGCACCCGAACATCGTGCCGTATCAGGATTTTCCTACGGCCGATGGCGACATGATTCTGGCGATCGGCAATGACGGGCAGTTTTCCCGCTTTTGCGCCGTCGCCGGCCACCCGGAATGGGCGCAGGATGAACGTTTCATGACCAATCCGCAGCGCGTGGCAAACCGGGCAATCCTGATCCCCCTGATGCGCCAGGCCACGGTCATGCGCACGACGGCCGAGTGGATCAGCGCCTTCGAGGCGCAAGCCGTGCCGTGCGGCCCCGTCAACCGCATCGACCAGGTCTTTGCCGACCCGCAAGTGGTGGCGCGTGGCTTGAAAGTGGAGATGCCGCATCCGACGGCGGGGACGGTGGCGCTGGTGGCCAATCCCGTGCGCCTCTCAAGCTCGCCAGTGCAGTACCGGCTGCCGCCGCCGCTGCTGGGCCAGCATACGCAGGAAGTGCTGCAGCAATGGCTGGGGTTGGACAGTGCGGAGATTGACGGCTTGCGCGAGCGCAAGGTGGTGTAAATGTTGGGTAGGTCGGATTAGCGCTTGCGCGTAATCCGACTTGCACAGCCAACAATGTGTCGGATTACGCGGCGCTACCGCTAATCCGACCTACGATTCTATTTACTTGAGTACCAGCTTCAACGCCGGCTTTTCGCCATAATCTTCATAGCGTTCATTGATGCCGGCGATACAGAACGTGATTTCTTCCAGTAAATCAGGCACTTGCGCCTTCATCGCTTCCGCATCCTGCACAACGATCTCGAGCACTTCGTTTGGTTTCAAACGGAACTGCGTCATGTTTTCGTCGTCGCGCAGATAACTGAGGCAATCGACCCAGGCATCCATGCTGTTGCCGTAGAACTCAGGGAAACCGAAGGCTGGCACGCATTGCGCGTGGAAGCTCGCTGCGTCAGTGATGTCTTTTCCATTCAGGATGGCAGTGGCCATGATCTTCCTCAGTTCTTCAGCGACAGCACATCCTGCATGTCGAACAGGCCGGTCGGCTTGTCGGCCAGGAAACGCGCGGCGCGCAGGGCGCCGTGGGCGTAGGTGACGCGGCTGCTCGATTTGTGGCTGATCTCGATGCGCTCGCCGATGCCGGCAAACAGCACCGTATGGTCGCCCACGATATCGCCGCCGCGGATGGTGGCAAAGCCGATGGTCGACGGATCGCGTTCGCCCGTCACGCCTTCGCGGCCGTACACGGCGCATTCCTTCAAGTCGCGGCCCAGGGCGCCGGCCACCACTTCACCCATTTGCAGGGCCGTGCCCGACGGCGCATCGACCTTGTGGCGGTGATGGGCTTCGATGATCTCGATGTCGTAGCCTTCGGACAGGCTTTTCGCGGCCAGTTCCAGCAGTTTCATGGTGACGTTCACGCCCACGCTCATGTTCGGCGCGAACATGATGGCCGTCTTTTCGGCGGCGGCGGCAATGGCGGCCTTGCCAGCGTCATCGAAACCGGTGGTGCCGATGATCATCTTGATGCCGTGCTCGGCGCAATACGCCAGGTGCTGCAAAGTGCCTTCGGGACGCGTGAAGTCGATCAGGTAATCGGCGCCGGCCAGGCCGGTAGCGAGGCTTGACTCGATCAGCACGCCGGCAGGTTTACCGAGAAAGGCGGCCGCATCCTGGCCGACGGATGGCGAACCAGCGCGGTCCAGCGCGCCAGCGAGAACAGCGTCAGGCGCGTTGCTGACGGCTTCGATCAGGATATGGCCCATGCGGCCACTGGCGCCAGCGATGGCGATTTTCAGTTCAGTCATTTTATTCTCTTACAGCAACTTATTTGGTGGGTTCGGCGGCAGGCGCCGTTGCAGGTGCAGGTGCAACGTCAGGCTTGCTCACAGGAATGGCTGGCGCGGCATCGGCTGGCACGGGCACGGCGCTCGGTGCCACGGGCGACGGCACGGCAGCGGCAGGCACGTCGGCCTTGGCGACCTTGGAGAACCGCGACGGACCGGCGATACGGTCGATGTATTCTTTCTCGGTCGGCAAGTTGCCGCCTTCGAAACGTTCAACTTTGCCATCCTTGCCGAAGTACACGACTACGCGGCTGCTGGTGGTTTCGCCACTGCCCCGTGCCAGGCGGAAGGGATAATCCCAGCGGTCGGCATGGAAGATATCGGTCAGCAGCGAGGTGCCGAGGACGAAACGCACCTGGTCGCGCGTCATGCCCACTTTCAACTGGGCCAGCATTTCTTCGGAGACAAAGTTGCCTTGTTGAATGTCAGGACGATACGGCGAGAAAAACCACATGAATTTTTGCAACGGCGTAATGGTCGTCGTTTGTGCGCCCTGCTCAGGGACCACTTCCTTGCCTTCTTTTTGAGCAGCTGCCGGCTTTTCGCCAAGGATGCCACGGCTGGCGCAGCCGGACATGGCCAGCGCGACACAGACCATGCCTGCCACGACTGGTGCTCGAAATGAAATACGGTGCCAGAGAGATGGCAATACAGCCGGTGTTACGCGCATAAATGACCTCAATTGGATGAACAAAACGCCAGGAGTGACCGGCCTGCCAAAAAATGCATATTTTGGCACTCCCCGACAAAACGCTATATGATAAAGCACCTGACCCACATACGAGCAACAAACATGAGTAACAATCCTAGTGATCTCAAGGCAAGCGGCCTGAAAGCCACCTTGCCACGCCTGAAGATACTCGATATCTTCCAGAGTAGCCCGGTACGCCACCTGACAGCGGAAGACGTGTATAAAATTCTGCTCGCCGACAATATGGATGTCGGTTTGGCAACTGTCTACCGTGTCCTGACGCAGTTTGAACAAGCAGGCTTGCTGAACCGCAACCATTTTGAAACCGGCAAGGCAATTTTCGAACTCAACGAAGGTTCGCACCACGACCACCTGGTGTGCCTCGACTGTGGCCGGGTCGAAGAATTCTTCGACGAAGAAATCGAAATCCGCCAGCAAAAAGTGGCCGAAGAGCGCGGCTTCAAGATCGCCGAACACGCGCTGGCCATCTACGGCAACTGCATCAAGACGGCTTGCCCGCATAAAACCGCCTGACCCACGCTTGCCGCTCCCACGGGGCGGCTGGTGCGTCAGGCAGTAAGATCAATGATGGCTGAGTGCGCTTGACAGCAACTTGGCCGTGATATCGACGATCGGGATGACGCGCTCGTAAGCCATGCGCGTCGGTCCGATCACTCCCAGCGTTCCCACAATCTTGCCGTTGACCTCATACGGCGCCGTCACCACGCTCATCTCATCCATCGGCACCAGGTTCGATTCGCCGCCGATGAAAATCTGCACGCCCGTCGCCTTGCTCGACACGTCGAGCAGCTGCATCAAGCCCGTTTTTTGCTCGAACATGTCGAACATCTGGCGCAGCGAATGCATGTTCGAGGACAGATCGCTCACGCTGAGCAAGTTGCGCTCGCCGGAAATCACCATGTCGTCGCTATGGTCGGCCATCGCTTCGCTGCCCGCTTCCACGGCAGCCTGCATCAGGCTGCCCATGTCGTCGCGCAACTGGCGCAGTTCGCCCTGCAGGCGCACGCGCACGGCGTCGAACGACAGGCCGCCATAATTCTGGTTGATGTAGTTGGCCGATTGCACCAGTTGCGCCGGCGTATAGTCGGCCTCCGTCAGCAATAAACGGTTCTGCACGTCGCCGCCGGGGGCAACGATGACGAGCAGGATGCGCTTTTCGGACAGGCGCAGGAATTCGATTTGCTGGAACACGGATTCGCGGCGCGGGCTGAGCACGACGCCGGCAAACTGCGATAGCGACGAGAGCATCTGCGCCGCATTGGCGATGGTTTTTTGCGGCTGCGGCGTCTGCAGGCGCATGCGCGACTCCACCAGGTGCTCGTCCAGATGCCGGACCGTCAGCAAGGTGTCGACAAAAATGCGGTAGCCGCGCGGCGTGGGGATGCGTCCGGCCGAGGTGTGCGGACTGGACACATAACCGAGTTCTTCCAGATCGGCCATGATGTTGCGGATCGTGGCCGGCGACAGGTCGAGGCCGGAAATTTTCGACAGGGCGCGCGAACCGACCGGCAGGCCGTCGGCGATATATCGCTCGACCAGGGCTTTCAGCAGTGTTTGGGCACGTGTATCGAGTTGCATGGTGTCTTATTAAAGCAAGTGTTTTTAGCAAGTATTTTTTAGGCAAGCGGCAATGAAAGCGGCCGAACGTGCAGCAACAGCGCCTATTATGCACGTTCGCCCGTCCGGCGGCGATCAATCTTCCAGTTGCTCCTGCAACCACAACAGCAATTCATCAAAGTTGGCGCAGATGGCGTCGGGCTGCACGCCGGCGGCCAGGTGGGCATCGCTGCCCTTGCGGTTCATCCACACGGCACGCATGCCCGCTCCCTGCGCTCCCGTCACATCGAAATACAGATCATCGCCGACATACACGGCTTCATGCGGCGCCACGTCCAGCGCGGCGCAAGCGGCCAGGAAGATGCTGGCGTCGGGTTTGGCCACGCCGAAATCGCTGGCGGCGATCGATACCTTGAAATGCTGCGCCAGGCCGATAATGTCAAGGTCTGCATTGCCATTCGAGATGGAGCCGAGCAGCATGCGCTGGCGCATCCAGGCCAGGCCAGGCAAGACGTCGTCATATGGCTGGACGCGGTTGCGCGCGGCCAGGAAGTGCACGATGGCCTGCTCGACCAGGGCGGGATCCTCGCCGGCAGCCTCGAAGGCCGACAGCAGGCCGGCGCGGCGCAACTCGATCAAATTGCCATGGAAATGCGGTTGCGCATTGAGCATGGCCAGGCGGTGCTGGCGCAGCACCTCGATGGAAAACTGCTGCGCCACCCTGGGCGCATGCGTGGCCAGCCAGTCGTGCAGCAGGGTTTCGGCGGCGGCAATCACGGGCGCGATGGGCCACAAGGTATCGTCGAGATCGAACAGGATGGCCTTGGGCGGCACGGCGGGTTTGACAGGGGCAAGGGACATGGGATTCACAGTGGGTGCCGCGCCACGATGCGCAGGCTGCATGTATTGTCGCACTGATCGCCGCTGCCGGCATGGCTGCGCCTGCGTGAAATGGGGCCGGGCCAGCGCTTCCCGGCGAAAAATTGTTACAGGGTGATACAAGGCAAGATCATTCGGCTTGCCAGATAGACTAAAATAGGCGCCATTCCAATGCGGCGCCAGCGTCCGCGTTGCGCTACCCAACCTGATTCGTTTTGGAGAATGTATGAAAAATTTGTACCTGCGCTCGATGCTGGCGGCGGCTTGCGCCGTCACACTGGCAGCTTGCGGCGGCAGCGGCGGCAACCTGTACCTGAGTGGCCAAGTGGCCAATCTGGCAAAAGATGGCCTGATTCTGCTGAATAATGGCGAAAGCTTGCCTGTTCCTGCGGGCCAGGCCTCCTTTGTTTTCACCAAGCTGATCAAGACCGATGACCGCTACGACATCACCATCGCGCAGCAGCCAAAAGGCGCCGTTTGCATCATTACCAACGGCAGCGGCAAGGCAACGAGCTATTCCGCGAGCACGGCCGTGGTGAGCTGCCAGACCAATACCTACGCGCTGAGCGGCAAGATTACGGGCCTGACCGCTGGCGGCTTGCGCCTGGTGATGGCCCCCAACGGCATCAGCCCACTGGCTGGTGCCGACTTCTACAAATTCGATTCGGTAGCTGACGGTGCCACATACGGCATTTCCATACTGACTCAGCCAACGGGCCTGACGTGCCGCTTCCAGGGTTCAAAGAGTGCCGACGCCAGCGATACGGTCGGCACGATGGGTTCTGCCGCCACGACCGCGGCCACACTTGACTGCACGCCGCAGTAATCCTTGCGATCCGTCACCTATTTTTTGGAGAAATACATGAAGTTATCCTGCTTGCGCCCACTCGCCGCGCTGCTGCTGACCCTGGGACTGGCCGCTTGCGGCGGCAAGGCCTCGTATGATGTCAGCGGCACCGTCAGCAACTTGAACAACAACGGCCTGATCCTGGCCAGCGGCGGGGAAGAGCTCCCGATTGCAGCCGGCCAGACCTCATTTAGCTTTAAAAAGCGCATCGACTATGGCAGCGACTACAACATCACCGTCAAGCAACAACCGGCCCATATGACTTGCGGCATCAGTGGTGGCTCCGGTTCGGCTGGCCATTACATCAACATCAGCGCCGCTGTTTCTTGTACACAAAACGCGTACAGCGTGGGCGGCACGATTTCCGGCCTGACGGTAGAAGGCTTGGTGCTGATTAACGGCAATGAAACAACCACGGTGGCCAAGGATGCCACGGCCTTTACCATGGCTAGCCCTGTTGCCGATGGCCGCAACTACAACATCACCGTCTCCCCCACCCAGCCGAAAGGCCTGTTGTGCGTCGTACAGCCAGGCACGGGCGTTGGCACCATGGGCGAAGCGAATGTGACGTCGGTGAAGATCGCCTGTAATCCGGTCTGAGTTGCAGGAACGGTAGCCGCCATGCGGCTACCTGAAAGAGATATCACGTAAATATATAATTGATATTCCAAAGATAAATTGGAGTTATATGTGGCGATGCAGCATAATGCATCTGTCTCCTCCAACTCTTCCAAGAATTGGATTTAGCCCGCTTTTACCAGCGGGCTTTTTTTTGCCCAAAATTCCTCAAATGGGTTTGTTCAAGCCCGGCTGCAGCATCTGCACGATGCTGGAGAAATCCTGCTGCGCATAGCCGGCTTGCGCATGCATCTGGTACAGCTGGCGCACCAGGCCGCCCAGTGGCGTAGGCGCGTTCGCCGACAGGGCCGACTGCTGCGCCAGGCCCAGGTCTTTCAGCATCAGCGCCGTGCCGAAGCCACCCGTGTAATTGCGCGACGCGGGCGTGCCGTCCATGACGCCTGGCCACGGGTTGTACACTTCCAGGGTCCAGTTGCGGCCCGAACTCTTGGCCATGATGTCGGACAGCACTTTCGGGTCCAGGCCATGCGCCACGCCCAGGTTCAGCGCTTCGGCCGTCCCCGCCATCAAGATCCCCAGCAGCATGTTGTTGCAAATCTTCGCCACCTGGCCCGCGCCCGCCTCGCCCGCATGGAAGATGTTCTTGCCCATCTTTTCCAGCAATGGACGCGCCTGCTGCAAGGCCGCTACGCTGCCACCGACGATGAAGGTCAGGGTGCCAGCCGCCGCGCCCGCCGTGCCGCCCGAGACGGGCGCATCGAGCATGGCAAAGCCGCGCTCGCTGGCTGCCTGCGCCACTTGCCGCGCCACATCAGCGGCGATGGTGCTGCAATCGATGAACAGGGCGCCGGGCTTGGCCGAATCGAGCACGCCGCCAGCTGCCAGGTACAGCTCCTGCACGTGCTTGTTGGCTGGCAGCATGGTGATGACGGCGTCAGCCGTCTGCACGGCCGCGCTGGCAGACGCGGCCGCCGTGGCGCCTGCTTCGACCAGCGACGCCACTGCCGCCGGCGCCAGGTCGAACACGGACACGTGAAAGCCGGCGGCCACCAGGTTGCGGGCCATCGGCGCGCCCATGTTGCCAAGGCCGATGAAAGCGATATGTTGCATGTATGTCTCCTGTAGCGCCTAAAAAAGCCCATGGCGTTGTTGCCTTGCCTCGTCGTACTAGTCGTACTGCCTTCGGCAAGGCGCCTAGCCCTGAGCATTTTTATGCACTACTTAAATGTTTAAATGGGTAAATCGGCCAGCGGATGCGTGCTCCACGGCGCCGCGAAATATTCATTGAGATACGTCTCGCTGACCTCGGCCAGGCTGGCCGGCTGCCATTGCGGCGCGTTGTCCTTGTCGATCAGCAAGGCGCGCACGCCTTCGCTGAAGTCTGCGTGGGCGCAACATTGCACGGCAACGATGAGTTCCAGCTGGAACACTTGCGCCAAACTCATGTGCCGCGTGCGGTCACGCATGGCCCATACCAGGGCGGCAGAAGTGGGCGCGCCCTTGTCCAGCGAGTGGGCCGCCTTTTGCAGCCAGGCCACGTCGCCGTCATAGGCGGCAATGGCGGCCACCACTTCGGGCAAGGTAGGCGCTTGCGTCAGCACGGCGATGGCGTCGAAGTTGGCGCGCACTTCCGAGACAGGCAGCATGGATGCCGGCGCCGAAAAGCCGCGCAGCAAACGGCCCAGCTGCTGGTGATTCGCCAGCGGACTGGCTTGCCATTGCGCCAGCGCCAGCGAGTCAAGCACCATGGCGCGCTCTTCCTGGTGCAGGAAATAATCACCGAGGCCCGTGAACAGGGCATCGGCCGCGTTCATCGGTGCGCCCGTCAAGCCCAGGAACAGGCCGCTGCGTCCCGGCATGCGGCCCAGGAACCAGCTGCCGCCCACGTCCGGAAACAGGCCGATGGTGATTTCCGGCATGGCGATGCGCGTGCTTTCCGTCACCACCTTGTGGCTGGCGCCCGCCATCAGCCCCAGCCCGCCGCCCATGACGATGCCGCCGCCCCACACCAGCAGCGGTTTTGCATACGTATGGATGCGGTGGTCGAGCCGGTATTCCTCGGCAAAGAAGGCCAACGCCTGCGGATTCGGCACGACGCCGGGCTGCTCGACCACGGCCGAACGCAGGCTGCGCACGTCGCCGCCCGCGCAAAAGGCCTTGTCGGTCGACGATTGCAGCACCACGCAGGCGATGGCAGCGTCACCGGCCCAGCGCACCAGCGCGCCATCGATGGCGCGTATCATGTCCAGCGTCAATGCATGCAAAGACTTCGGCGCGTCGAGGGTGATGACGCCCAGCTTCATGCCGCCGGGACAGTCACGTTCTTCTATCTTGACGGTCTCAACCAAGATTTCAGCCATTCTTCCACTCCGCCGGACGTTTTTCCAGGAACGCTTGCACGCCCTCTTTCTGGTCTTGCGTATCGAACAGGCCCAGGAACAGGGTGCGTTCGTCAGGCAGGGAATTGACCAATGGATGGCTGCGCGCGCCCTGGATCAGGGTCTTGCACGCCGTCACGCTGCTGGGGCTTTGGCGCGCCACCTTGGCGGCCAGGGCCAGCGCCGTGGCGGCAGCCTTGCCAGTTGGCACGACTTCCTCGACGAGGCCGATGGCCAGCGCCTTGGCCGCGTCGACGCGCTCGCCGCACAAAATCATGCGCTTGGCCCAGCCTTCGCCCACCAGCCACGGCAAATGCTGCGTGCCGCCCGCGCACGGCAGCAAGCCGACCGATGCTTCCGGCAAGGCCATCTGCGCGTGTTCTTCGGCGATACGGATGTCGCAGGCGAGCGCGCATTCGAGCCCGCCGCCCATGGCATAGCCATTGATGGCGGCGATGCTGACGCCGCGAAACGCGGACAGCGCTTCGAACGCTTCTCCAAACGCGGCGGCCATGGAAAACGCCGTGTCTTTATTGCCGTCAGCAAACACTTTCAGATCCGCGCCGGCCGAGAAGAACTTGGCGCCGCCGCCCGTGATCACGAGCGCGTAGACGTCCGGATCGGCATTCAGGTCGGCCACCAGCTGCGTCAGCCCGTTCAGGCTGGCCAGGGTCCACGTGTGGGCGGGCGGGTTGTCGAGGGTCACCAGGGCCGTGTGGCCACGGCGTTCCAGCAGTAAATTTGTATACACTTTGCTCATCGTAAGGTCTCCGTGGCGCCGTCTTTCAGAATCGCTCGCGCGACGATCAGGCGCATGATTTCATTCGTCCCTTCCAGGATTTGGTGCACGCGCGTGTCGCGCACGTGGCGCTCAAGCGGGTACTCGCGGATGTAGCCGTAGCCACCGTGCAATTGCAGCGCATCGTTGGCCACATTGAAACCCACATCCGTGGCGAAACGTTTGGCCATGGCGCAATACGCCGTGGCGTCCGGGCTTTCCTGGTCCAGTTTCCAGGCCGCCAGGCGCACCATCTGGCGCGCCGCCAC
Source organism: Janthinobacterium sp. 64 (assembly GCF_002813325.1). NCBI lineage: Bacteria > Pseudomonadati > Pseudomonadota > Betaproteobacteria > Burkholderiales > Oxalobacteraceae > Janthinobacterium > Janthinobacterium sp. 64. Next base: position 3,264,860 of record NZ_PHUG01000001.1, read on the forward strand.
CAGTTCCGTCAGCATGTCGGCCAGCTTGAATTGCAAGGCCTGGAATTGCGCCAGTTCGCGGCCGAACTGCGTGCGCTCCTTCATGTACGCTTGCGCCCGCGTCAGGGCCGCCTGCGCCGTGCCCACCGAGCACACGGCGATATTGATGCGCCCGCCGTCGATGCCCTTCATGGCAATGGCAAAGCCTTCGCCTTCCGCGCCCAGCAGGTTGGCCGCCGGCACTTTCACCTGGTCGAAGCTGATGATGCGCGTGGGCTGGCTGTTCCAGCCCATCTTTTCTTCTTTCTTGCCATACACGATGCCGGGCAAGTTGGCCGGCACGGCAAACGCGGAAATGCCGGCCGCGCCTTCGCCGCCGGTCCTCGCCATGACGATCAGCATATCCGTCTGGCCCGCGCCGGAAATGAAGGCCTTGGTGCCGTCGAGAACGTAAAAGTCGCCATCCCTGACGGCTTTGGTGCGCAAGGAAGCCGCGTCGGAACCCGATTGCGGTTCCGTCAGGCAATAGCTGGCCAGCTTCTGGCCAGCGGCCAGGGCCGGCACCCACTCGTCGCACAGGGCTTCCTGGCCCCAGCGCGACAGCATCCAGGTGGCCATGTTGTGAATCGTGATGTAGGCCGTGGTCGAGGTGCAGCCGCCGGCCAGCTCTTCAAACACGATGGCCGCATCCTGGCGCGAGAGGCCCAGGCCGCCCCAGCGCTGCGGCGTGTACAGGCCGCAAAAGCCCATCTCGCCCGCCTTGGCGATCGTTTCCACCGGAAAAATCGATTCCGCGTCCCAATGGGCCGCGTGCGGCGCCAGTTCCCCTTCGGCAAACGCGCGCGCCGCCTGCTGGAACTCGCGCTGCTCGTCGCTCAGTTCAAAGTCCATGCCAGCTCCTTATTTCAGGCTGATGGTGGTGTTGACCTTGCCCACCGAGGCCGCATCCGTGAACCAGCGCTGGGTAATCGTTTGCGTCTGCGTGTAGAACAGCACGACTTGCTTGCCGAACGGACCTAAATCGCCCAGCTTGGAGCCGCGCGAGCCCGTAAAGCTGAACAGGGGAACGGGCACGGGAATGGGCACGTTGATGCCGACCTGGCCCACGTCGATTTCTTCCTGGAAGTAGCGGGCGGCCGCGCCGCTTTGCGTAAACAGCGCCGTGCCGTTGCCGTTCGGATTCGCGTTGACCAAGGCAATCGCTTCGTCAAGCGTATCGACTTCGACGACGATCAAGACGGGGCCAAAGATTTCCTGGTCATACACGACCATGCCCGGTTTCACGCCAGACAGAATCGTCGGCCCGACGAAGTTGCCGTTCGGATAGCCATCGACCTTCACGTCGCGGCCATCGAGGGTCAGCACGGCGCCCTGTTCGATGCCCTTGGCGACGAGGCTGAACACGCGCTCTTTCGCCGCGCAGGAAATCACGGGGCCCAGGTCAGGATTGTCCTTGCCCGCGCCCACGGTCAGGGTTTGCGCCTTGGCCGACAATTCCGGCAGCCAGTCGCGCGCTTCGCCCACCAGCACGGCGACGGAGGCGGCCATGCAGCGCTGGCCTGCCGCGCCGAAGCCCGCACCCAGCAACTGGTTCAGGGTTTGTTCTTTATTGGCGTCCGGCAGCACGACGGCGTGGTTCTTGGCGCCCATCATGCATTGCGCGCGCTTGCCGTTCAGGCTGGCGCGCTGGTACACATGCGTGCCCACCTTGCTGGATCCCACGAACGAGATCGCCTTGATGTCCGGGTGGTCGCACAGGGCATTGACCACGTCTTCGCCGCCGTGTATCACGTTCAGCACGCCGGCCGGGATGCCCGCCTGCAAGGCCAGGCGCACGAGTTTTTCCGTCACGAGCGGGTCTTGCTCCGATGGTTTCAAGACAAACGTATTGCCGCAGGCAATTGCCATCGGGAACATCCACAGGGGGATCATGGCGGGGAAATTGAACGGCGTAATGCCGGCGCACACGCCCAGCGGCTGCATCACGCTGTAGGTATCGACGCCGCCGGCCACGTTTTGCGCGTATTCGCCCATTTGCAGCGTGCCGATGTTGGCCGCATGCTCGACCACTTCCAGGCCACGGAAGACATCGCCTTCCGCGTCGAGCAGGGTCTTGCCCTGTTCCATCGTCAGGGTGGCGGCCAGGTCGGCCATGTTTTCGCGGATCAGTTGCTGCAATTTCAGGAAAATGCGCGCGCGCGCGCCGATCGGCGTCTTGCGCCAGGTTTTGAAGGCGCGCTGGGCCGAGGCGATGGCCGCATTGACTTCGTCCGGCGTGGCGAACGGTACCTTGGCCAGGACTTCCTGCGTGGCCGGATTGACGACGTCGCGCCAGACGGTGGTGTTGGATTCAACCCACTCGCCGTTGATCAAGAGGGGAACGGTCGGAATTGCAGTTTGCGTGGTCACTCGGTGTCTCCTTGTGTGGGTATCAGTCTGTTTGCATTATTCGCACAATCGCCGCCGCGAACAAGGCGTGAAAATGCGAGATAATGCAAAGCTGAATCTGTCAATCTGCAAATGTTGTAAATTTGCAGATTCCACAAACCGGGGAAGAGGTACCGCGATGGCTAAGGTTTTCATGGGCGTGCGCCTGCAGCGGCTGCGCGAGGAACGGCGCATGACGCAGGTGGCGCTGGCCAAGTCCCTGGGCATTTCGCCCAGCTACCTGAACCAGATGGAACGCAACCAGCGCCCGCTGACGGTGCCGATTTTGCTGCGCATCGGCACGGTGCTGGGGGTCGATCCGCAAATCTTTTCCGAACACGACAGCGCCAGCCTCGTGGCCGACGTGCGCGACGTGTTCGGCGAATTGCCCGACGCGCCGCCCACCTCGATGGCGGAATTGAAAATGCTGGTGGAAAACATGCCGGAACTGGCGCGCTCGATCTTGCTCTTGCAGCGGCGCTACCGGGTGATGGCGGAGCGGGCCGATACCCTGGCCGCGCGCCTCGACGACGGCAGCCGCGGCGCCAGCTCGGCGGCCCCGTCCACGGACGAGGAAGTGCGCGAATACCTGAACCGGCGGCAAAATTACATCGATGAGCTGGACCGGGCGGCGGAGCTGGTGGCGGGTGAGTTCGATCCGCAGCTGCGTGCGCTCGACGCACTGCAAGGCCGCTTGCTGGAGCGCCACGGCATCGCAGTGCGCTTGTCCGATGGCGACGCGGGCATGGTGCGCAAGCACCGCTACGACGCCCAGCAACAGATATTGTGGCTGCCCGACACCCTGACGGGCGGCCAGCGCGCCTTCCAGATGGCGGCGCAAATCAGCCTGCTAGAACACAGCGACTTGATCGACGCTCTCGTGCTGGCGGCGGGGCTCTCCGGCGCGGCCGCGCAAACGGGCGCGCGCCTGGCGTTTTCGAATTATTTCGCGGGCGCCCTCTTGATGCCCTACCAGCGCTTCCTGCAGGCGGCGGAAACGCGCGCCTACGATATCGAGCGCCTGGCGCACCAGTTCGGCGTGGGTTTCGAAGCCGTCTGCCACCGCCTGAGCACCATGCAGCGCCCCGAGGCGGCGGGATTGCCGTTCTTCTTCGTGCGCGTCGACCGCGCAGGCAATGTATCAAAACGCCAGTCGGCGACGGACTTCCATTTTTCAAGAGTGGGCGGCACCTGCCCGCTGTGGATCGTCTACGACGCCTTCAGCCATCCGGGGCAGGTACTGACGCAGGTGGCCAGCATGCCGGACGGCTGCACCTATCTGTGGATCGCGCGCCAGGTCAGCACGGCGTCGCCGGGCTTCAGGGCTCCCGGTAAAACCTTTGCCGTGGCGCTGGGTTGCGACATCTCGCAGGCGCACCGGCTGATCTATTCGAAGGGACTCGATTTGCACGACCCGAGCAGCGCCACGCCGATCGGCACGGGCTGCAAGGTGTGCGAGCGCCAAAGCTGCCCGCAGCGGGCGTTTCCATCGCTGCTGGCCGTGCCGCCCGTGTCGGCTTAAGACTCGTCGACCACGCGGGCGCGCAGCGCGTCGAACTCGCGCGAAAATTGCGCGCGCCAGTCGCGCCGCGTGGACTCGTCGATCCAGGCCGCGTCGAGGCCATTGATCATGAAGCCGCGCATGTCATCGAGGCCGAAACCGAACTCGCGCATCATCATCCAGGCGCCCGTCGGCGTCACGTGGTGCAGGGTCGGATCGTCCGTGTTCGGATGCAGTTTCAGACCCAGCTTGGCCATGGCGCGGATCGGGTGGTCCAGGGCCCAGCGCTCGGGCGCCAGGGTGCGCAAATAATACGAATTGGTCGGCACCACGGTAAACACCAGGCCGCGTTCCACGCAGCGCTGCGCCAGGGCCGGGTTGTCAACAATCGTGTAGCCATGGTCGACACGGTCCACCTGCAACTCGTCAATGGCCGTCGCCACGTTCATCCACGGCATGCCGAATTCGCCCGCGTGCGCCGTGCACTTGAAGCCGGCTTCGCGCGCGGCGCGGTAGGCTTCGATGAAGAGTTCCGGCGGGCGGTCGTTTTCGCGGTAGTCGATGCCGATGCCGATCACTTCCGGCGCGCGGTGCGCCTTCATCCATTCCACCATCTGCACGGCTTCGGCGGGGGCCGCTTCGCGGTCGATGCTGGGGATCAGGCGGCCGATCACGCCGAAATCGCGCTGCGCATCGCGGATGGCGGCCACGATGGCGTCTTGCGCCGATTCGTAGCGGATGCCCGACACGCGCACGGTGCCTGTCGGGTTCCAGAAGAACTCCGCATAGCGCACGCCATGGCCATGCACGTCTTCCAGGTATTCGTAGGTGAGGCAATACAGGTCAGTCGGCGAGACGATCAGGTGTGCGTCGAGCGCGCGCAGCACGCGCAGCACGCCGACGGGCTTGTCGCCGCGCGTATAGAACGCATCGATTTCCTCGGGGCTGACGACATTGCCCGTCTTCGCGGCCAGCGCGCGGAAAGTCGCTTGCCGCACCGTGCCGAACAAATGGCAATGCAGCTCCACTTTCGGCATGGCGCGTAAAAACTGTTCGATGCTCAGGGGGGAATTAGACATGAAACTCGTTTCGTAGTGAAGTGGGTCAGACGAGAATGGCTGCCAGGCGGCGCATCAGGCGCTCGATGGCAGCCGGGCCATCGGCCAGCATCGCCACTTGCGTGTTGATGGGTGCGCGGCGCGGCACGCGGAATTCGCACACCGTCATGCCGCGCGTCAGTTCGCCCGTCAATTCGATGGCCACGTGGGCGCTCTGGAACTGGAACAGCTGCGGCGCTTCCAGGTACAGGGCCACCACCGGGTCGTACATCGGCATGGGCACGGAACCGTCGGCACTGCGGATGCGCACATACGCTTCCAGGTAGCCGGCCAGACGCTGCGCGCGCGGCGTGCCGATGGCGCGCAGCTGCCGCACTTCCGCATTCGTCACCAGCAGCTGGCGGCACAGGTTCAGGCCGAACATGCGCAGCGGGATGCCTGCCTGGAAGACTTGGGCGGCCGCTTCCGGGTCCGCATAGATATTGAATTCGGCCGCCGCCGTGTGGTTGCCCTGGTCGGTCGAGCCGCCCATCAAAATGATTTCGACGATTTTTTCCGCGATATCGGGCGCCTTAGCCAGCGCGGTTGCGATATTGGTCATCGGCGCAATCGCCATGATGGTGATCTGGCCGGGATGCTTGCGCACGGCGGCGATCAGCGCGTCGACGGCGTGGCCGGCAGCGTCCGTAGCCGCGCCGGGCGGCAGGATCTCGCCCGTCGTCGGCATGCCGCTGTCGCCGAGGATGCGCTGCGCCGTTTCGATGACGCCGGCCAGAGGTTCTTCGCAGCCGCGGTAGATCGGCACCGTCAAGCCGTCATGGGCCTTGATGCGCAAGGCGTTGTCGTAGGTGATGGCGACGGGCGCATTGCCCGCCACCACGCTCACGCCCAGCCACTCGATGTCGGGATTGCTGCCCAAGAGCAGCATCGTCAGCCAGTCGTCGAAGCCGGGGTCGGTATCGAGCCAGATCTTTTTCAAGGGTTTGTCCATGATGGTTTCCAGTCGAAGTCAGGCACCCAGCCACAGGGCGCTGTCGGCAGGCAGCACGAAGGAGACGGCCGTGCCTTCGCGCCAGGCGGCGCCGCCGGCCGCGCAAATGCCCTTGACCTGGCCCAGCGGGGTTTGCAGCAGGTATTCAACGGTGTCGCCGAGGAAGCCCCGTGCCAGCACGGTGCCGGGGTATTGGCCTGCAACGTCGTCGGCGGCGCAGACGCGCACCTTGTCCGGGCGCCAGCCCAGCACCGTGGTGCCGGCAGCGACGGGGGACGTGTACGGCAGGCTGGCGCCCGCGTGGTGCAGCGCACCGTCGCGGTAGTCGAACAGATTTTCAAAGCCCATGAAGTTGGCGACAAAGCGCGTCGACGGCGTATTGAAGACGGCTTCCGGCGCGGCCAGCTGCTCGATGCGCCCGCCGTTCATGACGACGATGCGGTCGGACAGGGCCAGCGCTTCTTCCTGGTCGTGCGTCACGTACAGCATGGTGATGCCCAGTTCGCGCTGGATGCGGCGCAGTTCGGCGCGCATCTGCACGCGCAGCTTGGCGTCCAGGTTCGACAGCGGCTCGTCGAGCAGCAACAGGGCCGGCTCGACGACAATGGCGCGCGCCAGCGCCACGCGCTGCTGCTGGCCACCGGACATCTGCGCCGGCAAACGCGTCTCGAACCCCGTCAGGCCCACGGCGGCGATCACGGCTTCCACCTTGGTTTTCAGCAGGGCCGGCGCGACCTTGCGCAGGCGCAAACCGAATGCGATGTTGTCGTACACATTCAGGTGCGGGAACAGCGCATACGACTGGAAGACCATGCCGATATTGCGTTTATTGGGCGCCAGCTTGCCGATTTCGCGGCCGTCCAAAATGATGCGGCCCGACTGCAGCGGCATCAGGCCGGCAATCGCGCGCATGGTGGTGGTCTTGCCGCAGCCGCTGGGGCCCAGCAGGGAAATCAGCTCGCCCTGCTCGACGTGCAAGTCCAGGTCTTTCACGGACGTCGTGTTCTTGGCGTAGCCGAGGTTCAGCTTGTGCAGTTCCAGATAACTCATCGTGTGTTGCCTCTTACATGTATTTAGAAATGCCCAGCACCTTCTCGGTCACCATCACGAAGGCCATGGTGAACAAGACCAGCAAGGTCGACAGGGCAGCGATCGACGGATCGAAGCTGTTTTCCATATGGCCCAGCATCTCGATGGGCAAGGTGCTGATGCCGGGACCCGTGAGGAACAGCGACACGGGCACCTGGTTGAACGAGGTGACGAAGGCGAGGAAGAAGGCGGCGATCACGGCGTTGCGGATATTCGGCAGCACGATCATGAAAAACGCCCGCAGGCGCGACGCGCCCAGCGTGATGGCGGCATCCTCGATATCCACGCGCAAATTGACCAGGCTGGCGTACACGACGCGCACCGAATACGGAATCAGCAGCGCGATATGGCCGATCAGCAGGCCCACGTAGACGGGCGCGTTAATCGTCAGCACCAGGTGGTGCAGCAAGCCCAGACCGACCAGGATGGCGGGAATGATCAGCGGCGACGTCAGGATTTGCCGGATGGCGCCGATGCCAGGCGGCGGCATGCGCGAAAACGCATATGCGACGGGTATGCCCAGCAGCAGCGCGATGACGGTGGCGATCAGGCCGATTTCCAGGCTGGTCTGGAAGGCGCGGCGGAACTCGGGCGCCGACCATACTTCCAGAATCCAGCGCAGCGAATACGACTCGGGCGGGAACGCCAGCGTTTCGCCGCCGGAAAAGCCGGCCAGCACGACGATGGCGAAAGGCCCCAGCAGGAACAAAAACACCAGCCACAGGACGGCACGTGAAAACAGGCTTTCTTTCATACGGAACTCCGGCTCGAGGAAATACGTTTAAGGCCGGCATTCACCAGCAGGGTCATGCAGACGAGGATGACGGCGATGACATTCGCCGCGCCGAAATCGCTTTCCACGCTGACCTTCTGGTACAGCAGCGTTTCCAGCATCAGCACCTTGGTGCCGCCCAGCAGGGCCGGCGTCACATAGGCCGTCACGCAACCCGTAAACACCAGGGTGCCGCCGACCACCAGGCCTTCCTGCGTCAGCGGCAGGGTGACCTTGCAAAACACTTGCCAGGGATTGGCGCCCAGGGTGGCCGCCGCCGGTTCCACGTCACGCGGCAGGTTTTCCAGCGCGCCGGCCAAGGACATCAGCATCAGCGGCAGCAGCAACTGCAGCAAGCCGACAAACACGGCGAACTCGCTGAACAGCAAACGCAGCGGCTCGTCCGTCAAACCCATGTTGACGAGCGCCGCGTTGAGGGCGCCGTTACGGCCCAGCAGCACGATCCACGCATAGGTACGCGCAATCGGCGAGACCATCAGCGGCAAGATCATCATGCCGACGACCAGCCCGCGCCACTTCGGCGATACGCGCGCCACGGCTTGCGCGGCCGGATAGCCGAGGATGATGGACGCCAGGGTCACCAGCGCGGCGATGCGCAGGGTGCGCCAAAAGATGGTGCGGTTGAATTCCTGCGAAAAGAAGTCGATGAAGCGGTCAACGCCCCACTGCATGCCGTCGCCGACGCGGAAGGCGTCGACCAGCAAGGCCAGCACGGGCAGCAGGAAGCAGACGACGATAAAGATCAGCGCCGGCAGGACCAGCAGCAGTCCCAGGCGCTTTTTTGGATCAGCAAACATGGTGTTTTCTCCTCGTCACCACTATTTGCTCATGGCCTTGTTCCACTGCGTCATCCAGTTGCTGCGCTGCTTGAGGATGGTTTCCGGCTTGACGAACTTCAGCGAATTGATCTGGTCGGCGCCATAGGTATTGAATTGCGCGGCCGCCACCGACAGGCGCACGTCCTTGTTGACGGGCGAGTCGACCAGGTTGGTCGCCAGCTGCGTCTGCACTTCCTTGGACAGCCAGAAATCCATCAGCTGGTAGGCCAGGTCCGCATTCTTCGAACCGGCGACGATGCCCATCACGTTAATGCCAGCTGCCTGGCCTTCGGCCGGGATGCTCCATTTCAGGGGCAGGCCCGTCTTGAGCATTTGCGACCACGTGAAGCGCGCCACGGGCGCGGCCCAGATTTCATCCTGGGCGAACAAGGCAGCCAGCTGCGCGCTGTTTTTCGAGAACGTGACGACGTTGCCCTTCATGCCGACGATCTTGGCAAAACCGGTGGCGTAGTCGTCCGTCTTGCCGCCCCAGGCCGCATCGGCCATGCGCAGCATCAACGGGCCCTGCGTGGTACTCACGTCGGGGAAGGCCACGCGGCCCTTCAGTTCGGGGCGCCACAGGTCCTTCCACGACGTCAGCGGGGCGATCTTGTCGCTGCGGTACACCAGTCCCACCGAGTACAAGGTATAGCCGACGGCAAAGTTGCCGCCGATGGGATTTTTCGCCACATCGTACAGCGCTTTGTAATTGCTCAGCCTGGCGTAATCCATGGGCTGGATCACGCCCTTTTGCGCCGCTTCGAGCATGCCGGAATCGGACAGCAGCACCAGGTCGATCACCGGATTCTTGGCGTGCACCACCAGCTTGGCGATGCGGTCCGCATTATTCCCCGTTTCCACCTTGATGTCGCACCCGCATTTGGCCTTGAACGGCTCGTACACATACTTCATGAACAAGGGCTGGGCAATCGGATAGGCCGAAATGACCAGCTCGCGTTTTTCCGCGTGGGCGGCGTTGGCCAGCAAGCCTAGGCTCAACGCCAACATGAGGTGCTTTTTCAAGATGCTTCCTTTCAGGGGACGGCGCTGCGGGACAGCGCCTGTAAAGATGTATCAGACTCAGAAATAATGTCGCATGCCGACGATCAGGACACTTTGCGTCTTGCCGGCCGAGGCGCCAAAGCCGAACACGCGCGCGAACGTCGCATCGCCGGCCGCTTTCTGGTAGCTCCAGGTGACGGCGACGTCGGTGCGCTTGGACAGGAAGTAATCGGCCTGGAAGTTGACCTGATGCCATTTCGGCGTCTTGTTGATCACGTCGTATTTACCGGTGGTATAGAAATACGAAGCGCCCAGGTTCAACGCTTCCGTCAGCTTGTGGTTCACGTTCAGGTCCACGTTTTGCAAGGTCAGATTGCTTTGATCCAGGTAGTGGTAGCGCACGTTGGTGTACAGCGCGCCAAACTTGGTCCTGCCCACATTATAAAAGCCTCCCGTGCCGGCGATGGCCTGGCTGTCCACGCCCGCGCCCTTGACGGCGCTCTTGTTGAAGATCAACAAGGAGCTGCCATAGTCATTGCCGATGGCGCCATTCGGCGCGTCCGGGCTGTTCGGACGATCCATCTTCGTATAGGCGACGGCCCAGCTGAAGGCATCGACCTTGTAGCCGGCGCCCATGCTGTAGACGCGGTTGCGGTTCGAGTCTTCCGGGTTTTCGCTGAAGCCGTACAAGCCCGTGAACGAAAGGTTGCTGATGTTCGGGCTGACATATTTGACGGCATTTTGCACGCGCAAGTTGTTGTAGCCATTGTCGTTGTCGCCGATATGCACGCCGTTACTGGCGATGACCACGGGGCCCAGCAAGTCCTTGACGGCTTCATACTGGCGCCCGAGGGTCAGGGTGCCCTTGTCGTTGCTGGACAAGCCCACATACGACTGGCGGCCGAACAGGCGGCCGCTTTGCGCAGCCGTGCCCGTCATGACGTTAAAACCGTTTTCCAGCACGAAGACGGCCTTGGTGCCGTCGCCCAGGTCTTCCTGGCCGCGGAAGCCGATGCGGGGATTCTGATTCGTGCCGCTCAGCGCATGCGTGCGGCTGCCCTTGCCCTCATCCGACACATAGCCGATACCGGCCGACAGCAAGCCATACACTTGCACGCTGCTTTGCGCCTGCGCCGCGCCGTGCGCCGCCAGCAAACCACCCACCACCATCGTTCCCGTCATCCATTTGTTCATCGCCGCCACCCTAAAAAGAATACACCCTGAGTTTTTTTGGAATTATTGTATTGATGCGTCCCTTGCCTGACGCGCCGCCGCACGTGCCGGCGCCGCATTCCAGGCGCTTCTCCTGAATATTGTTGCTTTCAAGACAAGTAAAGACCAGTCCAGAATATGGTAAATTGCGGGATAAGAAAATTTGTTTATTTTTATAAATCCATTACTTCTTCTAATAAGCAACGCCCATGCATGAACTGAGCAAGAAGATTTCCTTACGACATTTGCAAGCGTTTGCCACGCTAGCCCGGGTAAACAGCTTCAGCAAGGCTGCACAGGAATTGTGCGTAACCCAGCCGGCCCTCAGCGCGTCGATCAAGCTGCTGGAAAATCAACTGGGAAAAAAGTTGTTTAACCGCACAACCCACCAGTTGGAACTGACGCGCGAGGGCAAGCTGGCGCTCGATTACGCCACGCATTTATTGAATACGGCGAGCAATACTTTTGCCGATATCCAGCGCGCCATCGGCAGCGGCCGCCACCGCATCCGCATCGGCGCGATACCGTCCGCCATGGCGATGACGGCCGTGGTGGTGGCGCGCTACAGCGAGCGGCATGGCGATGAAGTGGAAATCGTCCTGTCGGACATGCCCAACGATGGCTTGCTGCACGCGCTGCATTCGGGCCAGCTGGACTTTTGCGTGGGCATCGAGGTACCCGGTTCCGTCTCGCTGGAAAGCGTGGGCCTGTTCGAAGACGAGCTGGTGCTGGTGACGGCGGGACGCCATGCGCTGGCGCCACTGAAGGAAGTGCGCTGGGAGCAATTGGCGGGCCAGGAAATCGTCGTGTTTACCAAGGGCAGCATCTGGGAGTTCGCCTCGAGCGCGCTGCGCCAGCATGGCTTGAGCCCGTCGAGCCTGTATCAGATGATACACAGCGAATCGCTGTACGGCGTGGTACGCGCCGGCATCGCCGTGGGCATCATGCCCAGCCTGTACACGACCTTCCTCAACGATGAAGACTTGCACGTGGCGCCGCTGCGCCAGCCCACCTGCAAGCGCAAGATCGCCTTGATGCGGCGCAACGAAATCAGCCGCAACCACCATGTCGATGATTGCTTTTCAGCGCTGCGGCAGGATTTGCAGCAGGTCGATCAGTGGTTTTAAGTTAAACCGGGGCTTTCAGCAAATTCGCCAAAGCAACATACTGCTCCAGGCCCACGGTTTCCGGACGCAGGGTCGGGTCGATGCCGGCCGCCTTGATCTGCTCTTCCGTAAACATGCCGGCCAGGCAGTTGCGGATCACCTTGCGGCGTTGCGAGAAGGCCTTCATGACGACCGCTTCCAGCGTCGCCTGGTCGCACGCCAGGCGCTCGGCCACGGGGATCATGCGCACGATGGCCGATTCCACCTTCGGCGGCGGATCGAAGGCCGTCGGCGGCACGATGAACATCAAGGTCATGTCGTAGCGCCATTGCAGCATCACGGACAGGCGGCCATACGCCTTGCTGCCCGGCTCGGCCACCATGCGTTCGACGACTTCCTTTTGCAACATGAAATGCTGGTCTTTCACCAGCGGCGCGAAGTCGGCCAGGTGGAACAGCAGCGGGCTGGAGATGTTGTATGGCAAGTTGCCCACGATGCGCAGCTTCTGGCCGGCCGGCACGGGGATTTGCGCGAAATCAAACTTCAGCGCGTCGCCCGAGTGGATCGTCAGCTTGGCCGGATTAAACGTCTTTTCCAGGCGCACGATCAGGTCGCGGTCCAGTTCCACCACATGCATGTGCTTCAGGTGGCGCAGCAACTGCTCCGTCATGGCGCCCAGGCCGGGACCGATCTCGACCATGGCATCATCCGGCTGCGGCCCGATGGCGGCCGTGATGTCGTCGAGGACGAAGCGGTCATGCAGGAAGTTCTGGCCAAAGCGTTTGCGGGCAACGTGTTTCATATTCTGTTTTTCTATTCTAGAGGCGGTGTAGCGGGGTAAGACCGGTGGGTATCAGGCGCGGGTGCTGGCGCGCAGCATATCGAGCGCCGTTTGCAACGCCTGCTCCATGCTGTGGCAATCGGCCAGGCCCAGCCCTTGCGCGGCCAGGTCCAGCGCCGTGCCATGGTCGACCGAGGTGCGGATCAACGGCAAGCCCAGCGTGATATTGATGCCGCGCCCGAAAGTCGCGTATTTCAGCACGGGCAAGCCCTGGTCGTGGTACATGGCCAGCACGCAATCGGCATCCATCAGGTATTTGTGCTGGAACAAGGTGTCGGCAGGGTACGGTCCGCGCGCATCGATGCCGCGCGCTTGCGCCGCGGCAATCGCGGGGGCGATGACATCGATTTCCTCGCGGCCCAGGTAACCACCCTCGCCCGCATGCGGGTTCAGGCCGGTCACGAGGATGCGTGGCGCGGCGATGCCGAATTTCTGTTGCAGGTCCGTCTGAATGATATCGAGGGTGACGGCCAGGCCGTCCACGGTGATGGCAGCGGACACGTCCTTCAAGGGCAGATGCGTGGTGGCCAGCGCCACGCGCAGGGTCGGTTCGCCATGGCCCGGTTCGCCGGCCAGCATCATCACCACTTGCGCTGTGTTGGTTTTTTCTGCCAGGTATTCCGTGTGACCGCTAAACGCCACGCCGGCGTCGTTGATCGTGCTCTTTTGCAAGGGCGCCGTGACCATGGCGCCAAACCAGCCGGCTGCTATGCCTTCCACCGCCGCGTCCAGGGTGGCGAGCACGGAACGCCCGTTTTCCTTGTCGAGCACGCCAGGGGTAACATTGTTGACAGTCGGGATATCGATCACGGCCAGGCGGCCGGGGCCGAAATGCGGCAGGCCGCTGTTGCGCACGGCTTGCAGAGACAGCGCCGCCAGGCGGATCTCCGGGTCGATCAGGCTGGCCGTCAGCGCCAGGAAGGCGGCGTCACCGAGCAAGATGCAGTTGACTTCATTGCGCATGGCCCAGGCCGCGCGTATGGAGATTTCCGGGCCGACACCGGCCGGTTCGCCACAGGTAATGGCGATGGCCGGGCGGCGTGATACAGGCAAGTTACTCATGCGCAAATAGTCGGCAGCATTACTGGTCGTCCGCGCGGAATTCGACGTAGGCACGGTCGCGCACTTCGCGCGCCCAGTTTTCCGTCGCTTCTTCCAGTTTGCGTTCGCGCAAGGCGTTGCGTGCGGCGCTGCGCTGCTTCTCTTTCGAGACGTCGTCGCTCTTGCGTTCGAGCACTTCGATCAGGTGGAAGCCAAAGCTCGATTCGATCGGCTCGCTCACCTGGCCCGGTTTCAGCGCGTTCATCGCCGTTTCAAATTCCGGCACGGTGTCGCCTGGATACAGCCAGCCCAGGTCGCCGCCCTTGGCGGCCGAACCGTCGTTCGAGAACAAGCGGGCCAGGTCTTCGAACTTGGCGGCCTTGTTATCGAGACGCTCTTTCAGTTCGGCCAATTTGCGCTTGGCTTCCGCGGCCGACAGGGTCGGCGTAATTTTCAGCAAGATATGGCGCGCATGCGTCTGCTGCACGGCAGCGACGGCTTGCGCTTCGGCCGCGCTGCGGCGATCCACCAGTTTCAAAATATGGAAACCGGTGTTGCTCTTGATGATGGGCGTGATCTGGCCCGGCTTCAGTTTCAGCAATTGCTCCGTGAACAGGGGCGGCACGCGGTCGCTATTGCGCCAGCCGATATCGCCGCCGCTCAGCGCATCGCTGGCGTCGGAATAGGTGGCGGCCATCTTGGCGAAATCGGCGCCCGTGCGCAGCTGGCGGCTGACTTCTTCGGCGCGCGCGCGGCGCGCGGCGATCTGTTCAGGGCTGGAGTTTTCCGGAATGCGCACGAGAATCTGCGCCAGGTTCAGCTCCACCTGTTCGCTGGCCGCCGCTTTTTCCGCTTCCAGGAAGTTATCCACTTCGGAATCGGAAATCTGGATCTTGGCGTCGACTTCATGCTCGCGCAAGCGCTGCATGATGATTTCATCGCGGATTTCTTCGCGGAAGGTCGCAAACGGCGTGCCTTCTTTTTCCATCTGGTTGCGCAGCTCTTGCACCGTCATCTTTTGCTGTTCAGCAATACGGCCAATCGCGCGGTCCAGGGTCAGGTCATCCACGCGCACGCCCATTTCCTTGGCCAGCTGCATTTGTGCGCGCTCAACGATCATGCGCTCCAGCAATTGGCGACGCAGGTCGGCGGGATCGGGCAAGGGAACATTCTGCGCCTTCATGCGCTGCTCCACGCTCTTGATGCGGGCCGCCACTTCATTGCGCGTAATCACATCGTCATTGACGACGACGGCGATGGAGTCGATGCTCTGTCCACTGCTCGAGGCCGGTGGAGTGAAGCCCTTGACCGGTGCTGGCGCAGCGGCAGCGGGCTTGCTCGCAGGCGCTGGTGCCGCCTGTTGCGCCCAGACACTACTGGTCGTGGCGCCGGAAATGGCGCACAACAAAACCGTTGCAATTTTGAGTTGGTGCATACTGGCATTACGCATAATGTGTAGAGCGCTCATGAGTTCAGGTGAATAAAAAAACCGGTTTGTGCCAGCGCCGGGAACACCGGCGGCGGCAACGGTGCCTATCTTAACGGAGTGGCTGGCTCAGTGCCTGGTAGCCAGGTATGGTTTTGGTAAATGTTTCCAGCCCATTCGTGCCCAGACCCAGGCCATTCGACAGCCCAGTCAGTTCCAGCTGGAAGAAAATCGGCGTCGATGCCTTGTTGGCCGAAGTCACGAAACGCTGCGCGCCCATGCGGAACACCCAGCAGTCGCCCTTGTATTCCAGACCGACCAGGCTTTCCAGCATGCGCCGGTCCAGCAGGGAGTAACTGATGCGTCCCACGCCATACAAGCGGTCCGTCAATGGCCATTGCGTCGACACTTCCGCATTGCGTATGCTGCCACGCTGAAAACGGTTACTAAAGTTCAATACTTTTTTGGCAGCTGGCTGATATTGCAAGGTGTACGTCGAGCTCATCAACTGGCGATCGCTGGGATTGTACTGCACCAGACTATCGACGGTCCAAGTCTCCGACACGCGGCCCGTTGCTGCCAGCAAGATATCCGAACGCGACTGGTTGACGGGCGTGGTCGAATTGAGCTGCACGCGCTGGTCGGCAAAGTAGAAACGCTGGCCGAAGGTCAGACGCATGCGCTCCGTGCCGTCCGACTGCAAGAAGCGCGAAACGACAGCGGCCGTGACCTGGTTGGCATCAGCGATACGGTCGCTTCCGACAAAACGGTTTTCCGTGAAGATCTGCGTCAGGTTGAACGTGCCGGCGGCCGTATCGAAATTCGGAAACTGCGACTGGTCGCGGTACGGCGTATAGACGTAGAACAGGCGCGGCTCCAGGGTTTGCGTACCGCCCTTGGCGCCAAACAGATTCGTGTCGCGTTCGAACACCAGGCCGCTGTCGACCGAAAAAGTGGGCACGGCGCGTGTAAACGACGTATCCGGAAACAGGGCCTTGGTCCTGGCATCGTTGTCGAGCTGATACGCGCTGGCATTGAGCATCAGCTTGGGCGTGATGAAGTAGCCAGGACGCACGATGGGGAAACTCACTTGCGGCACGACCACGAGGCGCGACCCTTGCACCAGCGTCGGGTGCGCGAAGCGCGTCGCTTCCGCGTCGAAGGTCCAGTCGAAACCGCCCCAGACGTCATATTTACCAGCGTGGAAGTTCACCGCCGGCAAACGGTCATACGGCCGCGTGACGGTCAGGCTGGGGTTGGTAACCGCATCGGGGTCTTGCAGCACCTGATAATTCTGCACGCGCGCCGTCAGGCTCCAGTCCTCGGTGCGGTAATCGGTGCGCAATTCGCGCAGCAACTGGCGCTCGGTGGCGGAGGCGACGTTTTTCGAAAAATCGTTCGGATAATTATTGTCCGATGCGTCGCGCAGATCCCAGCTGTAAGTCCAGTCCTTGGCCAGCGCCTGCTCGTGCTTGGACTTGATCATGTAGCGGTTGGTCTTGGTTTGCTTGTCATTAGGCAAGAACTCAACCGACGTTTCACCACTGTACAAGCCGGCATCGGTCTCGCCCATGTAGCGGCCCGTCGCACCGAGCTGGATGCCGCGCCGCTGTATGTAGCGCGGCAACAGCGTCAGGTCGCGGTTCGGCGCGATGTTCAGGTAATACGGCATCAGCAGCTCGAAACCGTTCTTCGAGGCAAAGCCCGGCGTGGGCGCCAGCCAACCCGAGCGGCGCGCGCCCGACAGCGAAAACGAGATGCCCGGCGTGCCCAGGATCGGCACGTCCTTGAAATAGATGATGGTCTTGCTGCCCGTACCCACGTCGCGGCCCGTATCGAGGTTCAAGGTGCTCGATTTCAGGTACCAGTCCGGATTCGGCCCTTCGCAGGTACTGTAGGTACCTTCGATAACATTGGCTTCGTCGGGGTTGATGAAGTCGACGCGCTCGGCCTTGCCCCGGCCGCCGCCCACTTCGAAGCGATACGTCGGGTTGAGCAGGAAACCCTTGCCGGTTTCCATGTTCAGCTTCAGGACGTCACCCGTGTAGTAATCGCCGAAGCGCCACATCTTGATATGGCCTTCGGCATCGAACTGATCTTCAACTTGTTTGTAACAAGCTGTATCGGCCGTCATTTTTGTGGTTTTTCCGCGCTCAATCACGACATTTTTATCGAGATTGATCTCCCTTTCGGGGCGCCCGTTCATGCTGTTCGCCGTCATGACGGTGGGCGCGTCGGGATCTTCCACATGCACCGGACGCGGTGCTTTCTGGGCGTGCACAGGCACCGTCGTGGCGGCGACGAGCGCGCTGATGGCGAAAGCCCAGCGCTGCGAAGGGGGGGAGGCCGAAAACCAGCTCATGAATTGGAAGGGGCAAGCACCATTGACAGGCGATTTTTTGATTTGAATCCCTTATTATATGGGAATACGCATCATCAACCCGATTCCACAGGCCGCTTAATGTCATTCTCTTCCAATTCCTCCACCGCGCCGGCCCAGGCCGACGCTCGCCTGACCCTGTTGAAAGCCTGGTTGACCTCGCTTAACCTCGTCGCACCCGACTCCGCCCGCCCCGCTTCCAGCGATGCCAGCTTCCGCCGCTACTACCGTCTTGATGTGCTGCCAGGCAACACAACATTGCCAGGAAGTACACTGATTGCCATGGATGCGCCGCCCGAGCGCGAAAACGTGCCCGCCTTTGTCAAGGTGGCCGGTTTGCTGAAAGGCGCCAGCGTGTCCGTGCCCGAGATCATCGCGCAAGACCTGGAGCATGGCTTCCTGCTGCTGTCCGACCTGGGCACGACCACCTATCTCGACGCCCTGAACCACGACAATGCCAGCGTGCTGTACGCAGAAGCGCTGGAATCGTTGATGAAAATCCAGCTGGCCAGCCAGCCCGACGTCTTGCCCGAATTCGACCGCGCCTTCATCCTGCGCGAAATGAATCTGTTCCCGGAATGGTTTATCGGCAAGCATCTGGGCGCCACCTTGACGGATGTGCAACAGACCCAGCTGGACAAGGTTTTCGAGGCCATCACGGCGAATATCTTGTCGCAGCAGCAAGTATTCATGCACCGCGACTACCATTCGCGCAATTTGATGCACATCAACGATGGTTCCATCCCCAATCCCGGCATCCTCGATTTCCAGGACGCCGTCTTCGGCCCCGTCACCTACGACATCGCCTCGCTGCTGCGCGACGCCTACATCCAGTGGGATGAAGAACTGGTGCTCGACTGGGTGATCCGCTACTGGCAGCGCGCCAAGCAGCTGGGCTTGCCAGTCAATCCCGACATCGACGCCTTCTACCGCGATTTCGAATTCACGGCCCTGCAGCGCCACCTGAAAATCCTCGGCCTGTTCGCGCGCCTGAACTACCGCGACGGCAAGGATCTGTACATGGGCGACCTGCCAACCGTGCTCGACTACGTGCGCAAGACCGCCAACCGCTATACGGAACTCAAGCCGCTGGTGCGCTTATTGGACGCCCTCGAAAACAAGACCCCGCAGGTCGGCTATACCTTCTAGGCACTTTCCCGCTGCGCGGCCTGACCGCGCAGCCGACTTACCGAATCAGAAAAGAATATCCATGAAAGCCATGATCTTTGCCGCAGGCCGCGGTGAACGGATGCGTCCGCTTACCGATACCTGTCCCAAACCGCTGCTGAAAGTGCGCGGCCGTCCGCTGATCGTCTGGCATGTGCTGAACCTGGTGCGCGCCGGCATCACCGACATCGTCATCAACCATTCGCACCTGGGCCACCTGATCGAGGAAACCCTGGGCGACGGCAGCGCGTACGGCGCGCGCATCGCGTATTCGCCCGAGACCACGCCGCTGGAAACGGCGGGCGGCATCGCCCAGGCGCGCCACTTGCTGGGCGAGGAGCCGTTCCTCGCCATTTCCGGCGACATCTATTGCCCCTATTTCGACTTCAAGCAAGTGCTCGACGTGCTGGCCGACAAGGATGTGCTGGGCACGCCGTACCCGGCCGACCAGCGCGACATCGCCTGGACTTACCTGGTGCCCAATCCCGACTTCCACCCGAAAGGCGACTTCGGCCTGACCTTGTTCGCGATCAACAATACGGACGACACCAAGTGGACCTTCGCCAACATCGGCGTGTACCGTCCCGAGATGTTCGACGGCATCACGCCGGGCAGCCACGCCAAGCTCGGCGATTTGCTGCGCAGCTACGCGGACCAGGGCCGCGTGGGCGGCGAAGTCTATCCTGGCGAGTGGACCAATGTGGGCACGCCAGCGCAGCTCGACGTACTCAACGGCGTCACGGCCAAGGCCAGCGCAACATGATGGCCAACTACGCGGCCCGGCGCGCGGCGCTGCTGGCGCAGATGCTGCCGGGCAGCGTGGCTGTCATTGCCACGGCGCCCGAAGTGCCGCGCAACAGCGATTGCGATTATCCGTACCGCCACGACAGCTATTTCTATTACCTCAGCGGCTTTACGGAACCCGACAGCGCCGTGGCCCTCGTGGCCGCCAGCGCCACAGCGCCCGCGCGCGCCATCCTGTTTTGCCGCGCCAAGAACACGGAGCGCGAAATCTGGGACGGTTTCCGCCATGGCCCCGAGGCGGCGCGCGCCAGCTTCGGTTTTGACAGCGCCTTCCCCATCGAGGAACTCGACGTGGAAATGACGCGCCTGCTGGGCGACGCCCCCGCCATCTACTATGCGCTGGGCGGCAGCCTCGATGCACAGGTCAAGGTCTGGCGGCACAACGTGCGGCAAAAGGCTCGCAGCGGCATCACGGCGCCCGCCATCGCGCATGACATCAACGGCATGCTCGACGCCATGCGCCTGCTGAAAGACACGGAAGAACAAGGCCTGATGCGCCGCGCGGCCTCCATTTCCAGCGCGGCCCACGTGCGCGCCATGCGCGCCACGCGGCCCGGCATGCACGAATACGCGCTGGAAGCGGAGCTGCTGTACGAATTCCGGCGCAGCGGCGCGCAGTTTCCCGCGTATTCCTCCATCGTCGCCGGCGGCGGCAACGCCTGCATCCTGCATTACAGCGCCAACAACGCCGTCCTGCAAGACGGCGAACTGGTATTGATCGACGCCGGCTGCGAACTCGATGGCTACGCCTCCGACATCACGCGCACGTATCCCGTCAACGGCCGCTTCAGCGGCCCGCAGCGGGCGCTGTATGAACTGGTGCTGGCGGCGCAACAGGCGTCGCTGGACATGCTGCGTCCCGGCTTGCCGCACAGCGCCATCCACGAGGCGGCCGTGCAGGTGCTGGCGCAGGGCATGCTGGACCTGGGTTTGCTGGACCGGCAGAAAAGCGGCAGCGTGCAGGACGTCGTCGCCGACAAGGCGTATATGCCCTTCTACATGCACGGCACCAGCCACTGGCTGGGCATGGACGTGCACGACGTGGGCGCCTACCGCGACACGAATGCTCCCGGCAAGCCGTGGCGCGCGCTCGAAGCGGGCATGGTGCTGACGGTGGAACCGGGCATCTATGTGCGCCCCGGCGCGGGCGTACCGGAGCAGTTCTGGCACACGGGCATCCGCATCGAAGACGATGTGCTGGTCACGCCGCAAGGCCATGAAGTCTTCAGCTCGGCGCCCAAGAGCGTCGCTGAAATCGAACAACTGATGTCACAGGATTAACGCCGCCGCATGCATACACCGTCCACTTTCGATCTCGCCATCTGCGGCGCCGGCCCCGTCGGCATGGCGCTGGCCGCCCTGCTGGTGCAGCGCGGCAGCCGCGCCGCCGGCATCGCCCTGCTCGACGCCAAATCCCTGGAACAAGCGAGGCGCGACCCGCGCACCATCGCCCTGTCGCACGGCAGCCGCCAGATTCTCGAGGAAGCGGGCGCCTGGCCCGTGGAGGCGACGCCGATCCACCAGATCCACGTCTCGCGCCGCGGCCAGTTCGGGCGCAGCCTGATGGACCGCAGCGAGCATGGCGTCGAGGCGCTCGGTTATGTGGCCCGTTACGGCGCCGTCGTCAGCGCGCTGGCCGACGTGTGCGAGCGCCTGGGCGTGGCCAGCCTGCGCCCGGCGCTGGTCACGGGCAGCGCGGAGGATGGCGATGGCGTCAGCGTGCAGATCGAGCAGGCGGGCGCCGCATCGAGCTTGCGCGCCAGCCTGCTGGTGCAAGCCGAGGGCGGCCTGTTCGGCCAGCAGCCGGAACGCGCCGTCAGCCGCGATTATGGCCAGAGCGCCATCATCGCCCATGTGCGCACAAGCAGCCCCATCGCCCACCGCGCCTATGAACGCTTCACCGACGAAGGGCCGCTGGCCCTGCTGCCGCAGGACGACGGCTACGCGCTGGTATGGTGCGTGCCGCCCACGCGCGCGGAACAACTAATGGCGCTGGACGACGCTGCCTTCCTGGCGCGCCTGGGCACTGCCTTCGGCAGCCGCCTGGGACGTTTTACCCACACGACGGCGCGCCTGGCCTATCCGCTGGGCCTGAACGCGCAGGCAGGCGGCACGGCGCGCACGGTCGCCATCGGCAATGCGGCGCAAACCCTGCACCCGGTGGCGGGGCAAGGCCTGAACCTGGGCTTGCGCGACGCCGCCGTGCTGGCCCGCGTGCTGGCGCAGGACAGCAGCCCGGCCGGACTGGAACGCTATGCGCAATTGCGCCAGGCCGACCGGGGGCTGACCGTGCGCGTGACCGACACCATGGCGCGCATTTTCACGGGCAGCGCTCCCACGCAGGGCTTGCTGGGCCTGTCGCTGGGCTTGCTGGACGTTTTCAGCCCGGCACGTAAAAGCCTGGCGGAACTGATGATGTACGGCCGCCGCTGAGTCTTGGCAATAAGGAAAGAGCTGGGGCAAAAAAGAAACAGGCGGGTGATCCGGCATGGAGTAAACGGCCCGCGGATGCGACAATGGCTGTCACCTGGCTTTTGGCGACCGTTCCATGACAGATGCATTGCCCGCAGCACCGCCTGCCGCTCTTCCCGAAGTACTCTTTTCCCGCCTGCTGGAAGACGCCCTCGACGCCGTCATCATCATCGACGAGCAGTGCCGCATCCGCTATATCAATGGCGCCATGCAAGCGCTGTCGGGCTATGCCAGCGGGGAATTGCTGGGCCAGACACTGAACGGCCTGCTGCCCGACACCGTCGGCGCGCAGCACGACAACCTCGTGATCAGCTACATCCGCAGCTCACGCAGCTCCAGCGTGCTGGGCAAGATACGCGAATTCGCCATTCGCCACCGCGACACGCAAATGATCCCCATCGAAATGAAGGCGCTGGACCTGGGCGTGGTCGACGGCACGCGCTATTTCGGCGCCTTTTTGCTCGATGTGCGCGAACGGCGCGAACTGGCGGCAAAAAACGCCAGCCTGCTGGCCCAGCTGGAACAGCAGGCGCTGTACGATGCGCTGACGTCGCTGCCCAACCGGCGCGCCTATGAAGCACAGGCCGAGCAGGCGATGGCGCGCGCGGCGCGCAGCGGTGCCGCCCTGAGCGTGGGCGTGGCCGACCTCGACCACTTTAAAAAGATCAACGACCGCTACGGCCATGCCGTGGGCGACGCCGTGCTGCGCACGGTGGCGCAGGCGCTGCGCGACACGGGACGCATCACCGACGTGGCGGCGCGCCTCGGTGGCGAGGAATTCGGCCTGCTCTTCCCGGACGCCAGCCTGCAGCAGGCACACCAGGTGGCCGAACGCATCCGCGCGGCCGTGGCAGCGGCGGTCACCGTGCTGCCCGACGGCGCCCCGTTGCACGTCACCATCAGCATCGGCGTGGCGTCGCTGGTGCAAGGCGCCAGCCTGGACGCGGCCATATCGGATGCCGACAAGGCCCTGTACGCGGCCAAGCATCAGGGACGCAATAAAGTCGTGGCGGCAGCGGCCGGCCAATAAAAACGGCCCGCGCAAGGCGGGCCGTCTTCAGTTGCGCAAGGCTTTGCCTTACTCGACTGCCTTGAGCATATCCTCGATCACCTTCTTGGCGTCGCCAAACACCATCATCGTGTTCGGCTGGTAGAACAGTTCATTGTCCAGGCCCGCATAGCCGGAAGCCATCGAGCGCTTGTTGACGATGATGCTCTTGGCCTTGTAGGCTTCCAGGATCGGCATGCCGGCGATCGGCGATGTCGGGTCTTTCGCCGCCGGGTTGACGACGTCGTTCGCGCCCAGCACCAGCACCACGTCCGTCTGGCCGAATTCGCCGTTGATGTCTTCCATCTCGAACACCTGGTCGTATGGCACCTCGGCCTCGGCCAGCAGCACGTTCATGTGGCCCGGCATGCGCCCTGCCACCGGGTGGATCGCATACTTGACGGTGATGCCCTTGTGCGTGAGCTTTTCCACCAGTTCCTTGAGCGAGTGCTGCGCGCGCGCCACGGCCAGGCCGTAGCCGGGCACGATGATGACGGTTTCCGCATTGCTCATGATGAAGGCGGCGTCGTCGGCCGACCCCGATTTCACGGGACGCTGTTCCTGCGCGCCGGCCACGCCTGCCGCCGGCGCAGCGCCGCCGAAGCCACCGAGGATGACGTTGAAGAACGAGCGGTTCATGGCCTTGCACATGATGTACGACAGGATCGCGCCGGAGGATCCAACGAGCGAGCCGGCGATGATCAGCATCGAGTTATTCAGCGAAAAACCGATACCGGCCGCAGCCCAGCCCGAATAACTGTTGAGCATAGACACCACCACCGGCATATCGGCGCCACCGATGGGAATGATGATCAGCACGCCCAGCGCAAAGGCGATGACGGTCATGATGATGAACGGCGTCCACGCCGGTTCGACGCCATCGGCGAAGCAGAACGCCAGGCCCAGGCCGACCATCACCAGCGCCAGCACCAGGTTGAGCATGTGCTGGCCCTTGAAGCTGACGGGCGCGCCCTGGAACAGGCGGAACTTGTATTTGCCCGACAGCTTGCCGAAAGCGATCACCGAACCGGAGAACGTGATGGCGCCGACGAAGGTGCCGATGAACAGTTCGAAGCGGTTACCGATGGGCAGCGCCTCGCCGTGCTTGGCGATATTGAAGGCCCACGGCTCCGACACGGCCGCCACGGCGATGCACACTGCGGCCAGGCCGATCAGCGAATGCATGGCCGCCACCAGTTCCGGCATCTTCGTCATTTCCACGGTTTTCGCCAGGTAGGCGCCGATGGCGCCGCCCGTGACGATGCCGATGATGACGAGGGTCAGGCCCATGCCGCCCGTTTGCTGCTCCTTCAGTTTCAGGATCAGCGCCACGGTGGTGACGGCGGCAATGGCCATGCCGCTCATGCCGAAGGCATTGCCGCGGCGCGCCGTCGATGGCGACGACAGGCCTTTCAGAGCCTGGATGAAGCACACCGAGGCGATCAGGTACATCATCGTCACCAGGTTCATGGTGACGAAGCTCATGGCGTGACTCATTCTTTTGCTCCTTGCTTGGCCTTCGGTTCTTTTTTACGGAACATCTCGAGCATGCGCTGCGTGACGAGGAAGCCGCCGAACACGTTGACGGCGGCCAGGGCCACGGCCACGGTGCCGGCCGCCTGCGCCAGCGGGCCTTGCGTCAGGCCGGCCGCCAGCATGGCGCCGACGATGATGATGGCGGAAATGGCATTGGTGACAGCCATCAGCGGCGTATGCAGCGCCGGCGTGACGGTCCAGACGACGTGGTAGCCGACATAAATGGCCAGCACGAAGATGATCAGGTTGGTGATGGTATGACTGATTTCCATGATGTTGTTCTCTCCGGCGCCGCGTTATTTTCTGAGGATGTCATTGCCTGCGCAAACCAGGCTGGCCTTGATGATTTCATCCTCGCGGTCGATCAGCAATTGATCGTCCTTGTCGATGATGAGCTTCAAGAAGTCCAGCACGTTGCGCGCGTACAGGGCCGAGGCGTCGGCCGCCACCAGGGTCGCCAGGTTCGGCTCGCCCACGATGTAGACGCCATGCTTGACCACGGTCTTGCCCAGTTCTGACAGCGGGCAGTTGCCGCCCTGCTCGACGGCCAGGTCGACGATGACGGAACCGGGTTTCATGGCTTTCACCGTTTCTTCGGAGATCAGCACGGGTGCGGCGCGGCCGGGAATCAGCGCGGTGGTGATGATGATGTCGGCCAGTTTCGCCCGTTCATGCACCAGTTCGGCCTGGCGGCGCATCCAGTCAGCCGGCATGGCGCGCGCATAGCCGCCCGCACCCTTGGCGATTTCCTTTTCTTCCTCGGTCAGGAAAGGCACGTCGAGGAACTTGGCGCCCAGCGACTCGACTTGTTCCTTGACGGGCGGGCGCACGTCGGAGGCCTCGATGACGGCGCCCAGGCGCTTGGCCGTGGCGATCGCCTGCAAACCCGCCACGCCCACGCCCATGATCAGCACGCGGGCAGCCTTGACGGTGCCGGCCGCCGTCATCAGCATCGGCATGAAGCGCTGGTAGGTATTCGCGGCCACCAGCACCGCCTTGTAGCCGGCGATGTTCGCCTGCGACGACAGCACGTCCATCGACTGCGCGCGCGTGATGCGCGGCACGGCTTCCAGCGCGAAGGCGGACAGGCCGGCCGTGGCCATGGCGGCGATATTGTCCGCGTCAAACGGGTTGAGCATGCCGACGAGCACCGTGCCGCTGGCCATCAGGGCCCGTTCACCGGCGTCCGGTGCGCGCACCTTGAGCACGATGGCGCAGCCATAGGCTTCCTGCGCGGTGCCGATCTGCGCGCCGGCGGCGGCATACGCCTCGTCGGGAATCGACGCTTGCAAGCCCGCTCCCGCCTGCACGATGATCTGATGCTTGGCTGCCAGCTTCTTGACTGTCTCGGGCGTGGCTGCCACCCGCGTTTCACCAGGCCGTGTTTCGGCCGGTATGCCTATCCTCATGATGCCTCCGCTAATTGATAAACTGACTAGAATCTAACACGGAAAGCAGCGCGTTAAACGTTTGTGAACCAGCAACTTTTAGTTGTACGACACTAATTTACCCGTAATACCAATCCTCGTTCCGCCATGCGGTATGGCGCCCGTATTGTGGGAAAGGTGTGTCAATCTCGCCACAGTCGAACAAGAATGCGCGCTTGTTTTGACCACCGGTAAAGCCTATATTAGCGGGCGTTTCCTGCCATCTTGCCGACTAAGCCCCCATGCTAGTGCGCTCCCCGGGAAAGACGTAAGTACCTCCCACCGCTATTTGCTAAAACGTTGTCATTTATCAATATCTCCGCGCAACAGAAGGCCGGGTTCAAACCGCGCGCGCAGAACAAGATAAAATGTCGGCTCTTTCAAGGATGGAATCATGCCGAGAATCTGGAAACCCTCTGTCACCGTTGCCGCCATCGTCGAACGCGACGGCCTGTTTTTACTGATTGAAGAAGAAACCAGCGAAGGCATCAAGCTCAACCAGCCGGCCGGTCATCTCGACCCGTTCGAGTCGCTGGAACAGGCGGTGATCCGCGAAACGCTGGAAGAAGCGGCCTACGATTTCATCCCCACGGCACTGGTCGGCATGTACATGTCGCGCTATCAGTCACTGCGCACGGGCGAAGACGTGACCTATCTGCGCTTCACCTTTTGCGGCACGGCCGGCGCCGAGCATGACCGCCCGCTGGACGAAGGCATCATCCGCACCTTGTGGATGACGCGCGACGAACTGGCGGCATGCCAGGAGCGCCACCGCAGCCCGCTGGTGCTGCAGTGCGTGGACGAATACCTGGCTGGCCGGCGCGCGCCGCTGGCCCTGCTGCACACGCATGCGTCCGTTTTCAATAGCGCGTAGCAATCATTTAAAGTAACTGGAAAGCAAGATGAGCAAGAAGAAAGTCGTTATCGGCATGTCGGGCGGGGTCGATTCCTCGGTCGCGGCATGGATGCTGAAGGAACAAGGCTATGAAGTCATCGGCCTGTTCATGAAAAACTGGGAAGATGACGACGATTCGGAATACTGCTCCACGCGCCAGGACTGGATCGACGCGGCCAGCGTGGCCGACGTCATCGGCGTCGACATCGAAGCCGTCAATTTCGCCTCCGAATACAAGGACCGCGTGTTCGCCGATTTTTTACGCGAATACCAGGCCGGCCGCACGCCGAACCCGGACGTGCTGTGCAACGCTGAAATCAAGTTCAAGGCTTTTCTCGACCACGCCATGACCCTGGGCGCCGACCTGATCGCCACCGGCCACTACGCGCGCGTGCGCCAGGCGCCCACTGATGCGGGCCGCTATGAACTGCTGAAAGCCGTCGACGCCAGCAAGGACCAAAGCTATTTCCTGCACCGGCTGAACCAGGCGCAATTGTCGAAAACCCTGTTTCCGCTCGGTGAGATCCCGAAGACGCAAGTGCGCCAGATCGCCGAACAGCTGGCGCTGCCGAACGCGCAAAAGAAGGATTCGACGGGCATCTGTTTTATCGGCGAGCGCCCGTTCCGCGAATTTTTGAACCGCTACCTGTCGTACAAGCCGGGCCCCATGAAGACGGCCGACGGCAAGACGGTGGGCGAACACGTGGGCCTGAGTTTTTATACCCTGGGCCAGCGCAAGGGCATCGGCATCGGCGGCGTGAAGTCGTACCAGAATGCGGACGGCAGCAGCGACGCCTGGTATGTGGCGCGCAAGGATATCGCCAACAACACCCTGTGGGTGGTGCAAGGGCATGATCACCCGTGGCTGCTGTCGCCGGCCTTGACGGCGGACCAGGCCAGCTGGGTCGCGGGCGTGGCGCCGCAGGCAGGCGCCCTGTCCGCCAAGACGCGCTACCGCCAGGCCGACGTGGCTTGCCAGCTGCTGCCGGAAGGAAATGAACACTTCAGCCTGGCGTTTGACCAGGCACAATGGGCCGTCACGCCGGGCCAGTCGGCCGTGCTGTACGACGGCGACGTGTGCCTCGGTGGCGGCATTATCGCCAGCGCGAGCGGCCTGGAAGGCGTCTAACTATTGCCTTGCGCGGCGGCAGCCAAGGCCTGCTGCTGCTTGCGCACCATGGCGATGACCGTATTGCGCACGGTTTTCAGGACCGTGTCGGCCATGAACGGTTTCACGATGAAGCCCGACACGCCCATGGCGTGGGCAGCCTGCAGCGAGGCGGCGTCGATGCCGCCCGAGACCATGAAAATGAGCGTCTTCGGGTACTGGGCGCGGATGGTTTGCACCACATTCGTGCCGTCTTCCACCTGCTCGCGCGCGATGCACACGAAATGCGGATGGTGCTTGACCAGCAGCGCCAGTCCCAGCGCGCTCGTATGCGTCTGCCCGCAGACATCGTAGCCGCCATCGATCAGGACCGTGTTCAGCAGGCCGCGCGCCACGGCGCTGCTATCGATCAGGACTGTTTTTAACATCATGATTACTTCCCTTGCTTGATTGTTCTTGCCTGGCTCTATTTTTCCCACACGAGCTTGTTCCAGGTCACGCCCAACGTGACATCTGTTTTGAGCGCAACTAACTTTCTTGAAAGATACAGTATTTCCCGCTCTTTTCGCAGGCTTTCGCCCAGCGCACCGGGCAAAATCCCCGCGCCAGCCATCACAGCGTCGATATTGCCGTAACCGCGCAACAGTTTCGCCCCCGTTTTCAGGCCGATCTTCGATACCCCGGGGATGCTGTCGGTGACGTCGCCCATCAGCGCCAGCAAGTCGGGCAGCAGTTCCGGCGGCACGCCGAACTTTTTCTCGACCCAGGCGCGGTCGTGCCAGATGCCCTTGAAATGGTCCCACACGAGCGCGCCGTGGGCGATCAGGCCATGCAAATCCTTGTCCGTGGTGGCGATGACGGCCGCGCCGCGCCCCTCGTGCAGCCAGCGCATGACGGCCGTGCCGATCACGTCGTCGGCCTCGACCTCGGGGATGCTGACCACGTGCATGCCGAAGCTGGCCAGGGTGGCGTAAAAGCCGGGCAAGGCGTCGCGCAGCACCTGCGGCATGGGCTGGCGCCCCTCGCGGTAACCGGCATACAGGGCATGGCGCCAGGTCGGGCCGCCAAAGTCGAAGGCCGGCAGGATGTGCGTCGGCTCGTGGTCGTTGATGAGGGTGCGGAACGACGACAGCGCATGGCGCAGCGCGATCTCCGCCTTCAGGTCGGAATCGGGTTCAGGACTGGCTTCGTAGACGCGGCGTACGATATTCAAGCCGTCGATAGCGAGGAGTCTGGCCATGCGGTAAGTGGATACTGATTGAATCGGGCATTTTACCGTATGGCGCCGGGGATATTCCCAGCATATTCCCCTTGGCAGGATTCACGCGGCCTCACAGCACCGAACAAAACCGTAGCGAGCGGAAGGGAGATGTGGCCGAGAAGCGCAACCGTACTCAGTACGGGGGCGCCGAGCCGGTGAGCATCGCAGGCCATATATACCGACGCGCAGTAGGTTTGGTTTGGTGCTCTCATTTGGCGAAATCGTAGGGGCCGCCACGTTCGAGCGCACGCTGGTAGGCGGGCCGCGCGTGGATGCGCTGCAGGAAGGCCGTCAGCTTCGGCAGGCGCTCGTCGAGTCCGCCGCGCATGGCGGCCGCTTCCAGCGGAAAGCTCATCTGGATGTCGGCCGCCGTGAATTCATTGCCGGCAAACCATTTGCTGTTCTCCAACTCCGCTTCCATATAGGCCAGCTGGCTGTGGATATTGGGCAGGATGAAGCTGCTCTTGACCTTGCTGGCGATGCCGCGCGCGATCGGTTTGACGAAAAACGGCATGGGCGACGATTCGACCTTGTCGAACACCAGCTTCATCAGCAGCGGCGGCATGGCCGAACCTTCCGCGAAATGCAGCCAGTAAGTCCAGCGCAGCTTCTCCGGCGTTGCCGCCGCCGGTATCAAACGGCCATTGCCGTAGCGCTCGACCAGATACTCGATGATGGCGCCCGATTCGGCAATCGTGTTGGCGCCATCGGTGATCACGGGCGACTTGCCCAGGGGATGGACGGCTTTCAGCGAGGCGGGCGCCAGCATGGTTTTCGGGTCGCGCTGGTAGCGCTTGACCTCATATTCCAGGCCCAGTTCCTCGAGCAGCCAGAGCACGCGCTGCGAGCGCGAATTGTTCAGATGGTGGACGACGATCATGGTGTTTCCCGTTAGGCGATGGTTGAGTTGCAGTATAGCCGGGACAGGAAAATCGCGGCGGCAGGGGCGGCACACCAAAAGAAATTGCGAAAAACAGCATTTTCAATTGATAACTTTTCAATCTTGCCTTATCTTGTTTTGTTTCCAATAAGTAAGGAAACCCTCCGTGGATTTCGATACAAACAACACCACGCCCCAGCGCGAAGCCATTACCTTCAGCGCCACCGGCAGCGAATACTTCCGTATCTGGATCGTCAACCTGCTACTGAGCATCGTCACCCTGGGCATTTATTCCGCCTGGGCCAAGGTGCGCCGCAACCGCTATTTCTATTCCAGCACCCACCTGGCTGGCAGCAGCTTCGAATACCATGGCAATGCCGTGGCCATCCTGAAAGGCCGCATCGCGGCCGTGGTATTGATCGGCGGCTACAACATCGCCTTCCAGATCTCGCCCGTCGTCGGCCTGGTCATGCTCGTGCTGATGATGGCCGTGCTGCCATGGCTGGTCTGGAAAAGCCTGCAATTCAAGCTGTACAACACCAGCTACCGCGGCATCCGCTTCGGCTTTGACGGCAGCGCCAGGCAAGCCTACAAATACTTCCTGTGGCTGCCCATCCTGAACACCTTCACGGCTGGCCTGATGACGCCGTTCCTGCACCAGCGCCTGAAGCGCTTCCAGCACACGCAGAGCCGCTTCGGCAGCAGCAATTTCAGCTTCGACGCCACGGTTGGCAGCTTCTACAAGACCTATTTGCTGTTCTTCGCCCTGCTGCTGGCCGGTTTCCTGGTGCTGATCTTTATCGTCTTCGCCAGCGTCTTCGCCGCCTTCGCCACCAGTGCCAATGACGCCACCAAGGCCAGCGGCATCTTTGGCGCCGTGGCCGCCCTGTATGCGTGGGCCTTTATCGTGCTGCCGCTGTTCCTGACCATGATCCAGAACCTGATCTGGAACCACACGCGCCTGCAGCAGCACCAGTTCCAGTCGCAGCTGACCTGGGGCCGCACCACCTTCATCATGCTGACCAACCTGCTCGGTATCGTCGTCACCCTGGGCCTGTTTTCGCCATTCGCCCACGTGCGCTGGCTGAAGTACCGCCTGGAAGCGACGTCGATGCTGGTGCACGGCAGCCTGGACGCTTTTGTCGCCGCCACCGGAGAACAAGTGTCGACCACCGGCGAAGGCATGGTCGACCTGCTGGACTTCGACCTGTCGATGTAAGCAATGAACGCCAACATGCAAGAAGACCACGCCGCGCTGGCCGCGCGCTATTTCGACGGCCAGACCTCGCGCCTGTACCACGTCACGCTCAGCGTGCGCGATGGCCAGGCCGTGCTGGCCGGCGACATCGAACGCAGCTGCCCGCTGGGCGAGCTGCACGTGTCCGAACGCAGCAGCCACGCCGTGCGCAAGGTCAGCTTTCCCGACGGCGCCTACCTGGAGATCGCCAACCAGGCGGCCTTCAGCGACATGCTGCATGACACGGGCCACCGCGACGGCTGGGTGGTGCGGCTGCAGCAAAGCTGGCGTGGCGCCCTGCTGGCCACGGTCGCCACCGTGCTGGCCCTGTGGCTCAGCTATCAGTACCTGCTGCCCGTGGTCGCGAAGGGGGTCGCGTATGCGATTCCCCAGTCCGTCGAGCGGCAACTGGGCCAGGGCGTGCTCGATTTCCTCGACCGCCACGTGTTTGCGCCAAGTCAACTTGATGCTGCGCGCCAGCAAGCCTTGCGCAGCCAGTTCGCCCGCCTGGCCACGCCCGGCGACAGCACGCCAGAGCACCGCATCGTGTTCCGCAAGAGCAAGATCGGTCCGAACGCGTTTGCCCTGCCGTCCGGCGACATCGTGCTGACCGATGAAATGATCGAGCTGCTGCCCGATGACCAGGCCATCATGGGCGTGCTGGCGCATGAGCTGGGCCATCTGCAGCAGCGCCACCTGACGCGCCGCCTGATCCAGACCTCGGCCGTGGGCGCCGGCGCGGCGCTGCTGTTCGGCGACGTGTCGACCGTGGTGGCGACCCTGCCGCCGCTGCTGCTGGACTTGAAGTATTCGCGCGACGTCGAGCGCGAGGCGGACGATTACGCGATCGCCATGCTGCGCCAGAACGGCATTGCCCTGGAACACCTGGCGCAAGTGTTCGTCGCCCTGGGCAAGCTGGACGAGGGCACGCCGTATCTGTCGAGCCATCCGGCCAGCACCGAACGGGTCACCCGCATCCGCTCAGCCGGGCATTAAGCTGCGAGCACGCGGCGTCCACCGGGCGCCGCGTTCTTTCCCACCAGCACGTTCCGCGAATCGAAGGTAGACTCGACAGTTACCAGTCTGACTTCACCGGAGTGCCCATGCACCTAGTACCATTTCGCTACCTGACCTTCATTGCGACGGCCGCCATCTTTGTCCTGTCCCTGTTTTACTACGATCACTACTGGCTGCCCGTGCTGGCCGGTGCGCTGACCCTGGTCGGCATCAGCGACCTGCTGCAAACGAAGCGCGCCCTGCGCCGCAACTACCCCATCCTCGCGCATTTCCGTTTTTTCTTCGAGAGCATCCGCCCCGAAATCCGCCAGTATTTCCTGGAAAGCGACAGCGAGGCGACGCCGTTCTCGCGCAGCCAGCGCAGCATCGTCTACCAGCGCGCCAAGGAGCAGACGGACAAGCGCCCGTTCGGCACCCAGCTCGACGTGTATGCAGCGGGCTATGAATGGATCAACCACTCCATCGCCCCCGCCAAGGTGACGGGCCACGATTTCCGCATCGAGATCGGCAACCATCCGGACTGCCCCCGTACCAAGCCGTATTCGGCCAGCGTCTTCAATATCTCGGCGATGAGCTTTGGCGCCCTGTCGGCCAATGCCATCCTGGCCCTGAACGGCGGCGCGCGCAGCGGCGGCTTCATGCACGACACGGGCGAAGGCAGCATCAGCCCCTACCACCGCGAAAACGGCGGCGACCTGGTGTGGGAAATCGGCTCCGGCTATTTCGGCTGCCGCAACCAGGATGGCACGTTTTCCGAAGAGCGCTTCATCGCCAACGCCAGCTCGGAACAGGTGAAAATGATCGAGCTGAAAATGTCGCAGGGCGCGAAACCGGGCCACGGCGGCGTGCTGCCCGGCCCCAAAGTCACCATCGAGATCGCCACCACGCGCGGCGTGATGGTGGGCGAGGATTGCGTCTCGCCGGCCGCGCACAGCGCCTTTTCCACGCCACTGGAAATGCTGCACTTTATCGACCGCCTGCGCACGCTGTCGGGCGGCAAGCCAACGGGCTTCAAGCTGGCCATAGGCCATCCGTGGGAGTTCTTCGCCATCGTGAAAGCCATGCTGGAAACGGGCATCACGCCCGACTTCATCGTCGTCGACGGCAGCGAAGGGGGCACGGGTGCAGCACCGCTGGAATTCACGGACCATGTGGGCACGCCGCTGCAGGAAGCGCTGGTGCTGGTGCATAACACCCTCGTGGGCGCCAACCTGCGCGCGAAGATCAAGATCGGCTGCTCGGGCAAGATCATCACGGCCTTCGACATCGCCCGCCTGCTGGCGCTGGGCGCCGACTGGTGCAATTCGGCGCGCGGCTTCATGTTCGCGCTGGGCTGCATCCAGTCGCAAAGCTGCCACACGGACCGCTGCCCCACGGGCGTGGCCACGCAAGACCCGCAGCGCCAGCGCGCGCTGGTGGTGTCCGACAAGATCGCCCGCGTGGCGCACTTCCACCAGAACACCATGAAGGCGCTGGCCGAACTGATCGCCGCCGCCGGCCTGGCGCACCCGCAGGAACTGCGCCCGCACCACCTGGTGCGGCGCATCTCGCCGAACCAGGTGAAACTGGCCTCGGCCCTGCTGCCCTTCCTGGAAGCGGGCCAGCTGCTCGACCCGAGCCAGCTGCCGCAGCTGCCGCCCGTGTTCGGCCTGTACTGGCCCAAGGCGCAATCGGCGTCGTTCCAGCGCCTCGATTGAGGCGGCCTTTGCGCAAGTGGAGCAATACCACTTAATAACCACTTGCGCAAATATCCAAATCCAATACAATACCAAAATAAGTACAAAACCAGGGCAGCTTTTCCGGTGAACGCCACGATGCGCCACCACGGTGCCAGAATACGTATGTCGTCGTCACAATCAATACCGGAGGAGTTGCAGCATGGAGCAGGGTTTGCGCGAAAAAGTAGGACAGTTGTTCATGGTGGGCTTCGACGCCCTGCAGGCGGACGAGCATATCAAGACCTTGATACGCGAAAAGAAGGTGGGCGGCGTGATCCTGTTCCGCCGCAACGTGCACACGCCCGCGCAAGTGTCGGCCCTGTGCCGCGAACTGCAGGAAATCAACGCGGAAGTGTCCGACATCCCGCTCTTGATCTCCATCGACCAGGAAGGCGGCATGGTGATGCGCATCGAGCAGGGCGTGACGCCAATTCCCGCGGCGATGGCTTTCCAGGCGGCCGGCTCGGTGGAAGACTGCGAGCGCATGAACCAGATCAGCGGCGATGAAATGCGCCAGCTGGGCATCAACCTGCTGCTCGCCCCCGTGCTGGACGTGAACAACAACCGCAACAACCCCGTCATCGGCGTGCGCGCGTATGGCGAGGATGCCGCCACCGTCATAGCCTACGGCATGGCCGCCATGCGCGGCCAGCACGCCAGCGGCATGGCCGTCACCGCCAAGCACTTCCCCGGCCACGGCGACACGGCCATCGACACGCATTACGCGATGGCCCTGGTGCCGCACGACAAGGAACGCCTGCGCGCCGTGGAACTGGCGCCGTTCCGCGCGGCCATTGCCGGCGGCGTGGACGCCATCATGACGGCGCACGTGGTTTTCCCCGCCTTCGAAGCCGATACCAGCGTGCCGGCCACCCTGTCGAAAGGCGTGCTGACGGACCTGCTGCGCGGTGAAATGCAATACCAGGGCGTGGTCATTACCGACTGCCTGGAAATGGCGGCGATTGCCGACGGCATCGGCATCGCCCAGGGCGCCATCGCCACCTTGCAGGCGGGCGCCGACATCGTCCTCATCTCGCACCGCGAAGCGCAGCAGACGGCGGCCATCGACGCCGTCATCGCCGCCGTGGAGCGCGGCGACATTGCGATTTCCCGCATCGACGCCGCTTGTGCGCGCGTGGCAGAACTCAAGCGCAAGCGCGCCGTGCGCGACTGGCGCGAACGCCCCGTCGCTCCGCCAGCGCTGATGCAGCCGGCCGCCATGGCCCTGTCGCAGCTGCTGCAAAAGGCGGCACTGCGCGTGCAGGGCGACTACCGCGCGCTCGACGCCAGCCTGCCCGTGACCCTGCTGACGGTGGAAGTGCGCTCGCGCAGCGAGATCGACGAAGTGGCGCTAGGCCGCAACAAGGAAGCGCGCAGCTCGATGCTGCCGGCGCTGCTCGAAGCGGGCCTGGACGTGCGCGAATATGCCTTGTCGGCCGAGGCGCTGGACGACGAAGTCAATGAAGCCATCGCCTTTGCGCAAGGCGCGCAACAGATCGTGCTGCAAACGTATAACGCCATGTTCGTCGACGGCCAGCGTCGCCTGGTCGAAGCGCTGCCGCAGGATAAACTGTGGCTGGTGGCGGGCCGTTTGCCGTATGACCTGGACCTGGCGCCCCACGCGCAAGGCCGCCTGGCCGCCTTCGGCTGCCGCCCGGCCGCGCTGGTGCCGGTGGTCGACAAGCTGGCGGGCAAGGCTTAGCCGCAGTAGTACCGACGTAAAAAAACCCGCATGCGCGGGTTTTTTTCATTCAGCTTGGCGCAACGGGCGGCAGCGCCGCCACCGCCAGCAAGGCAAACGGCCCGAGGAACAGGCCGATGCCGAACCAGAGTCCCCCGTGGCGGCCGCGCCGGCTGGCCAGCAGCCAGGTGGCGACCGCAAACAGAAACATGAAGATCAACAGTATCGCCATTGCCACTCCTTGCCATGCGGAAAGCCCAGTGTAGCCCACGGGCGGACCCGTGGCCAGACATACATCAATCCTGGCGCTGTACCTGCATCAGGATCACGCGCTTGCTGCTGCCGTCGGCCGGCGGCGTGGCGGACGGTGGCGGCGGGCTGTCGCAGGAGCCGCAGGAACCGCAGCCGCTGCCGCAACCGGGCGCCACCTTGAAGAAGGCCGACATCTTCGCCTCATCGAGGCCGCAGCGCACGAGGCCGCGCACGATGGCGCGGCGCACGCCCGCCGGCAGGTACTTGGTCGAAAAATGCAGCAGCGCGGCTGCGACGATCAAGGCGACGATCAGGGTTTGCCACATGCTTTTCTCCTAGGCGCCCAGCATCAGCGCGATGCGGTACGTGATGAACGAGGCGGCATACGCCAGGGCGAACATATAGCCGGCCATCAGCAGCGGATAGCGCCAGCCGCCCGTCTCGCGTTTCACCACGGAGAGGGTCGAGAGGCACTGCGGCGCGAACACATACCAGGCCAGCAAGGACAGCGCGGTGGCCATCGACCACGAATGGGCGATCAGCGGCTCCAGCGTGGTGGCCAGCGCGTCGCCCGTTTGCGACAGCGCATACACGGTGCCCAGGGCGCCGACGGCCACTTCGCGCGCCGCCATGCCCGGCACCAGCGCGATGCAGATCTGCCAGTTGAAACCGATGGGCGCAAAGATCACTTCCAGGCCGCGGCCCAGGATGCCGGCCAGGCTGTAGTAGATCGGCGGATGGATCGCGTTGTCCGGCGCGCCGGGGAAGGTGCTGAGGAACCACAGGATGATCATCAGGCTCAGGATGATGGTGCCGACGCGCGTGAGGAAGATCTTCGCGCGCTCCCACAGGCTGACGGCCAGGTTGCGCAGGTGCGGCCAGTGGTAGGCCGGCAGTTCCAGCATCAGCGGCTGATTGCCACGCACGCCCATGCTGCGCTTCATGACCCAGGCCACGGCCATGGCCGAGATGATGCCGGCAAAGTACAGCACGAACAGCACCAGGCCTTGCAGGCTCAGATAGCCCCATACCTGGCGCTCGGGGATGAAGGCGGCGATGATCAGCGCATACACGGGCAAACGCGCCGAACACGTCATCAGCGGCGCGATCATGATGGTGACCAGGCGGTCGCGCGGATTCTGGATGGTGCGCGCCGCCATCACGCCGGGAATGGCGCAGGCAAAGCTCGACAGCAGCGGAATGAAAGCGCGGCCCGACAAGCCCACGCCGCCCATCAGGCGGTCCAGCAAAAAGGCCGCGCGCGGCAGGTAGCCGCAGTCTTCCAGGCTCAGGATGAAGAAGAACAAAATCAGGATCTGCGGCAGGAACACCAGCACGCTGCCGACGCCGCCGATGATGCCTTCCACCAGCAAGCTTTTCAGGTGGCCGTCCGGCATGTTCGCCGTCAGCAGGGCGCCCAGGTGGCCCACGCCATCGGTGATCATTTCCATCGGCGTGGCGGCCCACGCAAATACGGCCTGGAAGATCAGGAACATCAGCACGGCCAGGATGATGGGGCCAAACACGGGGTGCAGCACCACGTCGTCGATCTTTTCCGTCAGGTTGCCCTTGTCGCTGGTGTCATTGCTGACGGCGGCCAGGATGCGGCGCACTTCGCGCTGCGTTTCCTCGACGCTGACGGCATCGATGGCCGCCAGCGGTTTCGCGTCCACCACCGGCAGCGGCAGCATGGCGTCGATGGCGTTCAGCAGGGCTTTTTCGCCGTCGTGCTGCACTGCGACGGTTTCCACCACGGGCATGCCCAGTTCCTGCGACAGCCTGGCCGTGTCGATCAGCATGCCGCGCTTGCGCGCCACGTCCGTCATGTTCAGCGCCAGCAGCATCGGCAAGCCCAGGCGTTTCACTTCCAGCACCAGGCGCAAGTTCAGGCGTAAATTGGTGGCGTCGACCACGCAGATAATGGCGTCCGGACGCGGGTCGCCGCGGCGCAGGCCGCCCACCACGTCGCGCGTGATGGCTTCATCGGGCGTGGTGGCCGACAGGCTGTAGGCGCCCGGCAGGTCGAGCAGGCGCACGGACGTGCCGGCGGGCGACGTGAAATGGCCTTCCTTGCGCTCGATGGTCACGCCGGCGTAGTTCGCCACTTTCTGGCGCGCGCCCGTCAAACGGTTGAACAGGGCGGTCTTGCCGCAGTTGGGATTGCCCAGCAAGGCAATTTGTGGCTGATGCGGCGGTTTGTGCACGCCCGCATCGACGATCGTTTCGACAGCACCCATGGTTATTCCGGTTGAAGCAGCGGTTGAATCGTGATCAGCGCCGCTTCGAAGCGGCGCAGTGCGAACGTGGCATTGCCGACCTTGATGGCCAGCGGATCGCCGCCGGGAATGCCGCGCTTGAGCATGCGGATGCGTTCACCGGGAACAAATCCCAGCTCCATCAAACGGCGGGCAAGATCAACGCCATCTTCCGTCTGTCCTGCCGTGTGGGGCGTGATATGCAACACCGTGCCGCTCTGGCCGACTGCCAGCGCGTCGAGCGTCATCATGGGTGGAACTAGAGTCATGAGCAAATTCCGTTCAAATTAAGAACACCAGGGACAGACTGCTGCGCGTGGCGCACGCCCTGATGTTGTGAGGTAAAACGCAACTGTTGCGCATTACCGACAAGCGGTCTTTCAAACTGTCCGGACGGCGACCGTCCGAGACAATACCAGCATTATAAACATGAATGCGAATAGTTTTTATTTAGCCCGGAGAGCCGCCCCTGCCAAGGGCTGCACCACTCGAAAAAACGACATATCGATGCCCCGCGCCAGGCCGCCAACTGCCGCACACTTGATCAAAATCACTTGCATTGTCCTGCACTTTGCGCGACAATGAAACGTAATGATAATGATTCTCATTAAAACACTAGCAACAATGCTTTCCAGCACTAGTGTCTGTTCATCCTCCAGCCAGAAGGTGTATCAATGATTGTATGTGTCTGCAACAACATATCTGATCGTGAAATCCGTCAAGCCGTCGATCTTGGCCTGTCCAGCATGGCCGAACTGCGCCGCGACCTGGGCGTGGCCACCTGCTGCGGCAAATGCCACACCTGCGCGCGGGAAGTACTGAACGATCACCTGAACGCCACCGTGGCGCTGCAAGAAACCGTATTGATGCGAGCTGTACTGACAAACTAAAGAAAGCGATGAATGCCATGACGATGATGCCCCCGCCCGTAACGGTGCAGGCCGTGCAGCAATTTGCCGACTTCGACAAGAAGCGCAACAAGTTCGCGCCGCTGATGGCCATCGTCGTCCTGCATCTCGCCGGCTTTTACGCCATCCAGAGCGGCTTGCTGAGCCGCGTCGTCACGGCGGCCATGCCGACCATTACCACCATCAGCATCATCGCCCCGCCGGCGCCGCCGAAACCGCCGGCACCGTCGGTGCCAAAAACCGTGGAATTGAGCGCGCCCGTGCCGCGCGCCGTGATCCCGCCGCTGCCGCTGATCGCCGTGGCGCCAAGCGAACCGACGATCACGCCGCCGCAGCCGACGCGCGCCGAAGCGGCCCCCGTGGCCACCGCCGCGCCGACGGCGCCATCGGCACCGTCGCCAACGCCGCCGGCACCATCGACGCCGCGCACCGTCAGCAGCGTCGAATACATCAAGGCGCCGCAACTGATCTACCCGAATCTGTCGCGCCGCCTGGGCGAAAGCGGCACCGTCGTGTTGCGCATCCTGATCAACGAAAAAGGCTTGCCCGAGCAAATCCTGATCCAGAAATCAACCGGCTACAACAACCTCGATGAAGCGGGCCGCCAGGCCGCCCAGCGCGCGCTGTTCAAGCCGATGATCGAGAACGGCAAGCCCGTGCCCGTGTACGTGCTCGTCCCACTGACCTTCCAGCTGAGCTAGCCTCCCGGCGGCCCTTGGGCCGCTGCCAGCCCGCAAGCACCGCACCCTGTGCCCTGCTTGCTTTTTTGCGCCCTGTTTTCTGTACCAGTCAAGCAACTGCTTGTTTCAGTCTGCCAGCCTATATCCCCGGGCCAGGCAGACTTTTTTTTGCCGGTGCATCACGCAGTATCGTAGGTCGGATTAGCGAGGCCAAAGGCCGCGCGTAATCCGACACCGCCACGATTACATCTCCGCCCACATCCGCAGCAAATTATGATAATGCCCCGTCAGTCCCACGGTGGCCGGCGAGTCGCCATGCTCCGCGCGCACGCTCTGGATGTTCTGATCGAGCTCGAACAGCATGCTGCGCTTCCAGTCCTCGCGCACCATGCTTTGCGTCCACAGGAAGGAGCAGATGCGCTCGCCGCTGGTGACGGGCAGCACCTGATGCACGCTGCTCGACGGATACACGATCACGTCGCCGGCCGGCAGTTTCACTTCATGCGTGCCGTAAGAATCGACCACCACCAGCTCGCCGCCTTCGTATTCATCCGGCTCGCTCAGGAAGACGGTCGACGAGACGTCGGCGCGCATCGACTGCATGCCGTTTTTCGGCGTGCGGATGGCCCCGTCGATATGCAGGCCATAGTGTTCGCCGCCCGCATAGCTGTTGAAGAACGGCGGCAGGATGCGCAGCGGCAGCACGGCGGCAAAGAACAGCGGATTGGCCATCAGCGCGCGGCTGACGATCTCGCCCAGCTCCAGCGCCAGCGGCGAACCTTCGGCCAGCTGGCGGTTGCGCTTGACCTGCGCGCCTTGCGCGCCGACGCTGGCGCGCCCGTCGACCCAGTCCGTTTGCGCCAGGCGCTGGCGGAACTGCGTGACCTGTTCCGGCGTCAGCACGCCGGGTATATGCAGCATCATCTTGCTATCCTTTTTCAGTAAATATCGCTGCCCGATTATCGCATCGCCGGCAGCGGCCAAGAAGACACAAAAGCAAGAACGGAGCAACATTTCCCGCCTTTTCGGCGCGGCCAAATTGCAGCATGAACGCGAATGAGAATGGCCTGCATTTTCCTTAACAAATAAAAAACGGAAAAATGGAGCAATCCATTTGAGAATGGGTTTTATTCGCACGATATTTGCGTTAAAAAGACGGAAAAATGCCGTTTATCGCCCGAAACCGTCCATATTTTGCGCTATCATGCGGGCATAGCGAGACCGGCAACCTGCACGCCACCAGGCAGCCCTGCGCCACCCGGCAGTGAGCGCCAGCAGCCTGCGGTTTCATCATCGAACGCGACACAGAACAAAGGAATTCCCATGAAGGGCGATAAAGAAGTCATCCGCATGCTCAACGCACAGCTCACCAACGAACTGTCGGCCATCAACCAGTACTTCCTGCATGCGCGCATGTACAAGCACTGGGGCCTGGAAAAGCTGGGCAAGAAGGAATACGAAGAATCGATCGGCGAAATGAAACACGCCGACAAGCTGATCGACCGCATCCTGATGCTCGACGGCCTGCCTAACCTGCAAGCGCTGCACAAGCTGCTGATCGGCGAGAACACGCCGGAAATGCTGGAATGCGACCTGAAGCTGGAACGCGCCGCGCACGCCACCGTCAAGGAAGGCATCGCCATCAGCGAAAAAGCGGGCGACTACGTCTCGCGCGACCTGTTCCTGATGATCCTGGAAGACACGGAAGAGCATATCGACTGGCTCGAAACGCAGATCGACCTGATCGCCAAAGTCGGCATTCAGAACTACCTGCAAAGCCAGATGTCGATTGAAGAGTAATCGTTTCGCAGCATCGTAAAAAAACCGGCTCAGCCGGTTTTTTTACGTCCATCCTCAAGTCTTTGTGGCCTGCGGCGGGCGCAGCTTGACGAACAGCACCGCCACCGCCGCGCACAGCAGCAGGGCGCCGGCCAGCCGGATGACGTTTTCCGGATTGCCGCCCAGCCAGCTGCGGTAATACAGGGGCAGAGTAAATATCTGGATGATCATCGGGATGACGATGAACATGTTGAAAATGCCCATGTAGACACCCGTGCGCGCGGGCGGAATGCAGCCGGCCAGCATGATGTAGGGATTGCCCATGATGCTGGCCCAGGCCAGGCCCACGCCCAGCATGGGCAGCAACAGCAGCGCCGGGCTGTGGATCAGCGGGATGCTCAGCATGCCGACACCTGCCGCGCACAGGCACACGCTGTGCATGCGCTTGGGGCCGAAACGGCGCGTGAACGGCACCAGCGCAAAGGCGGCGATAAAGGCGACGAAATTGTAGAAGGCGCCCACCTGCCCGTTCAACAGGCCCGCGTCGCGAAAGCCTTGCGACGCGGGGTCCGTCGTGTGAAACAGCGTGGCTGACAGCGACAGCGCGATGTACTGCCAGTAGCAGAACAGGGCGTACCACTGGAACAGGTTGACGAGGGCCAGCTGCTGCATCGTCGGCGGCATGTCGCGCAGGGCCGCGCCGATATCGGCCAGCGTGTGGCGCCAGCCAGGCGGACGGCTGCGGATGGCCGCCAGTTCGGCCGCCGTGAGCGGATTTTCGGGCGTCGTCTTCAGGGTCCACAGCACCGAGGCGAGCGAGAACACGGCGCCGATCAGGAAGGCGGCGATGACGATGTGCGGTATATGGCTGCCATTGACGGCATCCTTGTTCATGCCCAGCATGACCAGCAGCGATGGCGTCAGGTAGGCCAGCGTTTGCCCCAGCCCCGTAAACGCGCTTTGCGTGAGAAAACCCAGAGAATGCTGCTTCTTGTCGAGCTTGTCGCTGACGAAGGCGCGGTATGGCTCCATCGTCACATTGTTGGCCGCGTCGAGTATCCACAGCAGGCTGGCGGCCATCCACAGAGTTGGACTGAAGGGCATGGCCAGCAGGCCCAGGCTGCACAGGATGGCGCCGATCAGAAAGTAGGGCGTGCGGCGGCCCCAGCGTGTCACCGTGCGGTCGCTCATGGCGCCGATCAGCGGTTGCACGAGCAGCCCCGTCATGGGGCCGGCCAGCCACAGGTAGGGCAGGCTCGCCTCGTCGGCGCCCAGGTATTTGTAGATAGGGCTCATGCTGCTTTGCTGCAGGCCAAAGCTGAACTGGATGCCGAAAAATCCGACATTCATGTTGACGATCTGCCAGAACGACAGGTGTGGACGCTGCGCAGTGGCGCCGCTCATGACTGTTCCCTTTCCAGCCACAGCATATGCCAGGGCTGCAAGCCCACCGTGCCGGCCAGCACGCTGCCATCGAGGCTGTTGCGCCATTCGCCCGCAGGCAAAGTGAAACGCTGGCTGGCGCCGCTGAAATTGCTCAGGTTGAGAAACGCATCGCCGCGCAGCAGCGCCAGCACGGCCGGCGTGCCGGCGGGCAGCACGCTGCGCGGCGCGGCGGCGGCCA
This sequence comes from Janthinobacterium sp. 64, assembly GCF_002813325.1. NCBI lineage: Bacteria > Pseudomonadati > Pseudomonadota > Betaproteobacteria > Burkholderiales > Oxalobacteraceae > Janthinobacterium > Janthinobacterium sp. 64. The sequence goes on from NZ_PHUG01000001.1 coordinate 3,308,273, forward strand.
GGGCCGGCAAGCGCCTGCGCGCGTCGACCAGCTGGCGCAGCGCCAGGTACAGCCGGCCGCTGGCGCTCACGCCATCGTGGCGCCATGCCAGCAGGCTGTCGTCGAACGCGGGACGCTGCAGCCAGCGGCTGTCCATCGCCCGGTCGGCGCGCTGCGTGTAGCTGTGATCATTGGTCATGCCCAGTTCATCGCCCATGTACAGCACGGGCAAGGCGCCAAAGCTCAAGGCCAGGCCATGCAGCAGCAGCAGGCGCCGCAACGCGTATTCCTGCTCCTGCACCGTGGCGGCGCTTTGCAGGCCGGCCAGCGAGGCGGCCATGCCGTTGCTGCCATGCGCCTTGTCGGCACTGCTGCTCTGGAAGGCGGCGCCGCGCGCATAGCTGCCCGGTGCCCCCGCAAAGAAGCGCGCAATGCGCGCCAGGCGCGCCGGCCCGTCCTCACCGGCTTCATTGAGCAGCACGTTCCAGCCGATGTCGTCATGGCAGCGCACATAACTGAGCCAGCTGGCGGCCGGCGGCAGCGGCGGCGTGGCGGCGATCACCTGCTGCAGCAAGTCCGTGCTTTCCTCGGCCAGCGCGCCCCAGCCGGCGGCCATCAGGCTGCTGTGATAGGCGATATGGCATTCGGGCGCCGCATCGCTGCCAAAGTAGGCGGGCAGTTTGGGCGTGGGCACGATGGCTTCGGCCTTGAGCAGCACGCCCGGCGCGACGATGGCGGCAATCGCGCGCAACGCTTGCAGCAAGCTGTGGGCTTCGGGCTGGTTCATACAGTCCGTGCCTTCGCGCTTCCACAGGAAGGCCGTCGAATCGAGGCGGAATACCTCGATGCCCTTGTTGGCCAGACCCAGCATGGCGCCGGCCATGGCCGCGAAGACGGCCGGATTGGCGTAATTCAAATCCCACTGGTACGGGTAAAACGTGGTCCAGACCCAGCGATCAAGCTCCGGCACGAAGGTGAAATTGCCCGGTGCCGCCTGCGGGAAAACCTGGCCCACGGTGCGCTCGTAGCGGTCCGGCTGCACGCGGTCGGGATAGGTATGGAAAAAATCGCGCAGCAGCGGATCGCCGGCCTTGGCGCCCAGCGCCCACGCATGGTCGTCGGCCACGTGGTTGAGGATCAGGTCCGAGCACAGGCTGATGCCGGCCGCGCGCAGCTGCGCCGTCAGCGCCAGCAAGTCGGCATTGCTGCCCAGCGCGGGATCGACTTCCTCGAAGCTGGCGACGGCAAAGCCGCCATCGCTTTCACCGGCGCGCGCACGCAAAAACGGCAGCAAATGCAGATACGTCACGCCCAGTTCGCGCAGATGGGCAATGCGCGCCGCCACGCCCTGCAGGTTGCCGCCGAAGCGCTGCACATACGCGCTGTAACCGAGCATGGACTGGCTGGCAAACCAGTCCGGCTGCGCTGCGCGCTGCGCATCCTGGCGCAGCAGCTCCGGTGCGCGCGCCGCATACAGCCGCCCCACGCTTTCCATCAGGTCGCCCAGCCAGGGCAGGAAGTCCGGCCGCTGGCCATACAGGCTGCCCAGGCGGTCGAGCAAGACCGCCTCCTGGCGCGCATAGCGGCGCGCCGCATCGTCGCGCAAGTGCGTGGGGAGCGGCGCCAGCAGGCGCGCCAGGGGGCTGCGTATCGACATCATGAATCTATCCTTGCTTAAAATGCGTATTTCAGGCTGACCTTGACGGCGCGCCCCGTGATCGAGCGGGCCGCATGGCCATCGCCCTCGACTTCCGTATAGCCGATCTTGTTGAACAGATTATTCGCCGTCAGCGCCACCTGCATCTGCGGCGTGAGCTGGTAATTGACGAAGGCGTTGAGCACCTGGTAGGCGGGCAAGGTGATCGTGTGCGCATCGTCGCCCCACGACTTGCCCGTGCCGACCAGGCTGGCGCCCAAGGTGGCCGGTCCCCACTCATAGGTCGGCGCGATCTGGTACACGACACGCGCCTGGCGCCGCGGCGTATTGCCGATCAGCGCCACGTCGGCCGCCGCCGTGCCCGTGATCTCGGCATCCGTGAACGTCAGGCCGCCATTGATGCGGAAGTCGCCGGCGCTGTAAGCCGCTTCCAGCTCCACGCCCTTCGCTTCATAGCTGTTGGCCGTGCGCAGCTGGGTGGTCGCCTCGTAATTGCTTTCCTTGGTCTTGGCCTGGAACACGGTCACAAAAGTGCTCAGGGGGCCGCGCCGCCATTTCACGCCGCCTTCAAGCTGGCGCACGGTATTGATCGCCACGGGCACGCTGCCATCCAACGGCGTGCCGAACAGGATGCGGTCGGCATTGAAGGCCACGCCTTCGCTGACGCGGGCAAACACGGCCAGATTCGCTTGCAGCTTGTAGTTCGCGCCCAGCGAGTACGAGGTGTGGCCCAGCGTGTAATCGACCCGCTGCAGCGTCGATGGCAGATAGGCTTGCGCGCCGGTCGCCTGGTTGGCCGTGCCGCTGGCGTGCTGGCGGTCGCGCCGCAGGCCGCCGTCGAGGTTCAGGGCGCCGCTTTCCCAGGCCAGGTTCAGGTAGGGCGAGGTCGTGCGGTATTCCATGTCGACGGCGCGCGAGCAGCAGGCGCCGAAGGCCGGGCCGATGTAGCCGGGCGTGCCGCTGGCCGTTTGCAGCAGCGCGGGCCGGTCGCCCGTGGCCTGCATCAGGTATTCATTGAAGTTCCAGGTCAGGCCCAGCTTTTGCTGCGACAAATACAGGCCGGCCGTGGTGGTCAGCTTGCCGCTGTCGAGCACAAACGTCTTGGCCAGCTTGGTGTCGCTCAGGGTATTGCTGGCGTCGTCGATCGAGGTATTGAACACCACGGCGGAAAACGCGCGGCCCGTGTAGGGCTTGCCCTGATTCGGGCCGCTGGCAAACACATAGCTGCCGTCGCTGCCGTTATTCGATGGGAACACGCCCGTGAAGCGGCCGGAATTGTCGGCGTAGCGGAAGTTTTCGCTCACGCTCCAGCCCTGCCCCAGCTTGAACGACGCTTCCAGGCCCACGCTATCGCTTTTGACGTGCAAGCCGTCGTTGACGCGGGTGGCCACGCGCTGGTTATCCTTGTTCAGCACCGTGTCGGGCACCCAGTACGGCGAATAGAAGCTCGCCTTGCGCGGGTCGATGCCGGCGATTTCCGTGATGCGGCCATTGCGCACGCTGACGGGCACGGGCAGGGCCGTGGGCGACTGGTCGTCGAGGTGCTTGAACGACAGGCGCACGAAACCGCTGTCGAATTCATGCGTGACATTGCCGCGAATCTGGCCGCCCTTTTCGCTGTTGACGCCACTGTGGCGGATGCCTTCCCCCGTGCGCCAGGAGCCGCCGACGAAAAAGCGCGTGCGCTCCGAAACCGGCGCGCCGTAGTCGAAATCCACGCGCGTCTGGTCGTAGCCCAGGCCGCGGCTGATGGCCACACTGCCCCCCTGCTCCTTGCCATTCTTGCTGATGAAATTGATGATACCGCCCGGCGAGTTGGTGGCCAGGGTGGAGGCCGAACCGCCGCGCACCACTTCCAGGTGGTCGAGCGTGGAATCGATCTTGACGAAGCTGTCGGGCGTGGTGAAGTTGAAGTCGCCAAACTGCAGCACCGGCAAGCCATCTTCCTGGATCTGCACATAGCGCGCGCCGCCCGCGGAAATGGGCAGGCCGCGCACGGTGATGTTGGCATTGCCTTCGCCGCCCGAAGATTCGGCGCGCAAGCCCGGCACCGAGCGCAGGACTTCGGCGGCGCTGGTCGGCGCGTTGTGCAGGATGGTGTCGAGCTCCATGCTGCTGACGGAATTGCTCGATTTCATTTTCGACGTGCCGCCGGTGGTGCCCGTGACGACGATGCGTTCCAGGTTCAGGCCATCGGCGGGGGCGGCGCTGGTGGTATCGGCGGCCGATTGCGCATGGGCGGCACCCAGTTGCAGCATGGCCAGGGCGACGGCGGCGGCCATGCAGCCGCGTTGAGCAGTACGTGTCTTCATCTTGTCTCCAGTGTTGTATGCCGATACATCGAGGTATCCGCTTGTTATGAGTACTGGCCGCTGCATGCCGTGGCGCGCTGGCTGAGCCGGTACGTCATTATTGAACGAATAAGAATTTATTGCAATCGATTGCAATCGAGCGCTGCAACATGGATTTTATGTTGTTTTCAAGAGAATATTACGGGCCATGCAGAGTGAAAAAAGCAGGATGTGAGGCGAATGCAGCGTTTTTCATGCTGCGGCGCAGCATGAGAATGAACGGATAAATTGGAGTTTATTGCAATCGGTTGCAGACAAAAGACAACGCGCGCCTCAGCTGCCCGAGGCGCGTACGATCAGCTCGGTTGGCAATTGCCGCGATGGCGCGGGCGCGCCGTCGACCAGCGCCAGCAATGAAGCCACCAGCGCGCGTCCGGCGGCGCGGATCGGCTGGCGCACGGTGGTCAGCGGCGGGTGGAAATACGCGGCCAGTTCGATATCGTCGTAGCCGACCACGGCCACCTGTTCCGGCACGGCCACGCCGCGCGCGCGCAAGGCGTTGATGGCGCTCATGGCCAGCAAGTCGCTGCAGGCAAAGATGGCGTCGAACGGGATCTGGCGGTCCAGCAGTTCCTGCACGTCCGTCGCGCCGCCCTGCGGCAGGAAGGAGCCGGCCACGTACAGTTGCGGGTCCGGCGCCAGCCCCTGCGCGGCCAGCGCCTGCACATAACCGGCGTGGCGCTGCGCCACTTCGGGCAGCTTGGCGTCGCCAAAGAAGGCGATGCGCCGGCGCCCCGCCGCCAGCAAGTGTTCCGTGGCCAGCCTGCCGCCGGCGACGTTGTCGCCGCCGACGGTGCAATACAGCTGCTGCGGCAATTGCGCGCCCCACACGACGATGGGCACCTGGCGCGCGGCCAGCTGGTTCAGTTGTTCATGGTGGCGCCACTGGCCGATCAGGATGATGCCGATCACGCGGCCGCTATCGAAGGACTGGGCGGCCGCATCGAGCGTTTCGGCATCCACGCGCGAAATGAGCATGTCGAAACCCTGCTCCGTCAGCGCATCGGCCAGGCTGCCCAGCATGCTCAGAAAGAAAGGGTCGGACAGGTGCTGGCGCGTGGCCGCGTCATACGGCACCACCACGCCCACCGTGCGGTTCTGTTTCAGGCGCAGGTTTTGCGCGCCGATATTGATGGAATACTTGAGCGAACGGGCCAGCGCGATGACGCGCGCGCGCGTCTCTTCATTGACCAGCGAACTGCCGCTCAGCGCGCGCGACACGGTCGATGTGGACACACCGGCCAGACGCGCGATATCGGCCATCTGCAGGCGTTGCTGCGCTTTCGACTCGGGACCGGTCATCGTGCGCTCACTGCGGCACGGTGTCCTTGAACGACTGCCGCTCGGACAGTTTGTCGAACAAACGCGCCAGCGCCGGGTGATCCGCGCGCCAGTCGATTTCCGGGAAGCGGAAGCTGAGCCAGCCCAGCGCGCAGCCCACGGCCACGTCGGCCAGGGTGTAGTTCTTGCCGGCGCAATACGCGCTCTCGCCCAGGCGCGCTTCCAGTGCCGCCAGGCCCAGGGTGATTTTGTCGAGCTGGCGCGCGATCCACGCCGCGCTTTGCTGCTCCGGCGGACGCTGCGTGCGCTCCAGGCGCACCAGCACGCCAGCGTCGAGGATGCCGTCGGCCAGCGCTTCCCAGTTCTTGATATCGGCGCGCTCGCGGCCATTGCCGCCGGCCGGCAGCAGTTTACAGACGGGCGTGAGCGTGTCGAGGTATTCGACGATGACTTTCGAATCGATCAAGGTGCTGCCATCTTCCATCACCAGGCAGGGCACCTTGCCCAGGGGATTGGCCTGGGCGATGCGGGTTTCCGGCACCCACACGTTTTCCAGCTCGAAGACATAGTCGAGCTTTTTTTCCGCCAGCACGATACGGGCTTTGCGGACATACGGGCTGGCGAGGGAGCCGATCAGTTTCATAGGTACTTTAAGGTAAAGGGGCAGCAAGCAGTATAGCATCGGCGGCAGCGGTGTTTGGCAGCACGCGCCCGGCGCTCCCCGCAGTGTGGCAGGCATGCCGCATCGGGGCCAAATTCGGCCACATTGCGGTGCGCCGGCGCCCGACGGACGGCTGGCCAGCGGCCAGCGGTGGTAAAATCGCCCTTTACTGTGGCGCCGTCAGTGTTGCTGTATTGCAATAGACCTGCCCTCCCCGCGCGCCACACGCCAACCGTTTCTTTAACTTGCGTCCGCTCTCATGACTTCTACAACTCCGTATTCCACGCTGTCGGCCCTGTCTCCGCTCGATGGCCGCTACGCCAGCAAGACCGATCTGCTGCGCCCGATCCTGTCCGAAGCCGGTTTCATGCACCACCGCGTGAAAGTGGAAATCTCCTGGCTGCAAGCGCTGTCGCAAGCCGGTTTCGCTGAAATCAAGCCGTTCTCGGCGGAAGCGTGCGCCCTGCTCGACAAGATGGCGGCCGACTTCTCGGAAGCCGACGCGGCCCGCATCAAGGCCATCGAAGCGGTCACCAACCATGACGTCAAGGCGGTCGAATACTGGCTGAAGGAACAAGTGGCGGACGTGCCGGAACTGGTGGCGGCGTCGGAATTCATCCATTTCGCCTGCACCTCGGAAGACATCAACAACACCTCGCACGGTATGATGCTCAAAGCCGCGCGCGATGGCGTGATGCTGCCGGCATTGACCGGCCTGGTAGCCAAGCTGACGCAGATCGCGCACGACAACGCCGACGTGCCGATGCTGTCACGCACGCACGGGCAGACGGCCAGCCCGACCACCCTGGGCAAGGAAATGGCCAACGTCGTGGCCCGTTTGCAGCGCGCCGTGAAACGCATCGAACAAGTGGAAATCCTCGGCAAGATGAATGGCGCCGTCGGCAACTACAACGCCCACTTGTCCGCCTACCCGGGCTTCGACTGGCCGGCATTCTCGCAAGCCGTCATCGAACAGCGCCTGGGCCTGGTGTTCAATCCGTACACCATCCAGATCGAACCGCACGACTACATGGCCGAACTGTTCGACGCCTTCGCGCGCGCCAACACGATCTTGCTGGACCTGAACCGCGACATCTGGACGTATGTCTCGCTGGGCTACTTCAAGCAAAAGCTGAAAGCGGGCGAAATCGGTTCGTCGACCATGCCGCACAAGGTCAACCCGATCGACTTCGAAAACTCCGAAGGCAACCTGGGCTTGGCCAATGCCGTGCTGAAACACCTGTCGGAAAAACTGCCCGTCTCGCGCATGCAGCGCGACCTGACCGATTCGACCGTGCTGCGCAACATCGGCGTGGGCCTGGGCTACACCCTGCTGGCGTATGACAGCTGCCTGCGCGGCCTGAACAAGCTGGAAGTGAACCACGCGCGCCTGGCGCAAGACCTGGACGCGACGTGGGAAGTGCTGGCCGAGCCCGTACAAACCGTGATGCGCCGCTATGGCATCGAAAATCCGTACGAGCAGCTGAAAGAGCTGACGCGCGGCAAGGGCATCTCGAAAGAAGCGCTGCAAACCTTCGTCAACGGCCTGGCCATCCCGCAGGATGCCAAGGACGTGCTGTTGAGCATGACGCCGGGCAACTACATCGGTATCGCCGCGCAATTGGCCAAGGCAATCTAAGCCACAATCTGTACCCGGATCAGGCAGATCCACTCCCGCGGGGCGGCCAGCATACAAATGCTGCCCGCCCCGCGGTTTTTCCGGCAATCTTTCTTGTAGAATCGGCAGCACACAGCGCAATTTGCTTTTCTTTGGTATATTAGGCCGAATTAGTCCTAACACGTACTACATTCAAGAAAGCCTCCGATGCAACGCTACACCACCACCGCCATCATCCTGCACTGGCTGACCGCCCTGCTGATCATCAGCGCCTTCGTCATGGGCCTGGTCATGACGGACATTCCCGGCCTGACACCCACCAAGCTCAAATATTTCTCCTGGCACAAGTGGCTGGGCGTGACCGTGCTGGCCATCGCCGCCATCCGCCTGCTGTGGCGCAAGGCCAACGTGCCGCCGCCGCACCCGGCCAGCATGGTTGCCTGGCAAAAGAAGGCGGCCGACGCCATGCACGTGCTGCTGTACATCCTGATCTTCGCCGTGCCCGTTTCCGGCTACCTGTACACCCTGGCCGCCGGCGTGCCGGTGGTCTACCTGGGCCTGTTCCAGCTGCCCGTCATCATGGCGCCGAACCCGGAACTTAAGCCGCTCTTAAAAGAAATTCATTATGTTCTGAACATGACGATGGCCGCCGCCGTGGCCGCCCATGTGCTGGCGGCGCTGAAGCACCAGTTCATCGACCGCGATGGCGTCCTCAAGCGCATGTTGCCGTAACACCGACTTCCCTTGCTAACTGAAACTCCAGGAAAAATAAGATGAAAACCACCCAACGCCTCGTCCTCGCTTCCCTGCTGGGCCTGTCCGTGGCCGCCACCGCCGCCACCTTGCTGAAAGTCGATCCCGCCAAGACCAGCGTGTCGGCCGTGTTCAAGCAAATGAACGTGCCGGTGGAAGCGAAGTTCAAGAAATTCAATATTGCCATCGATTACAACCCGGCCACGCCGGACGCCTCGAAGGCGTCGGTGGAAATCGAGACGGCCAGCATCGATATCGGCGACCCCGAGTACAACAAGGAAGTGGCCAAGAAAGAATGGTTTAACGCTGCCCAGTTCCCGAAAGCCACTTTTGTGTCAAGCAGCATCAAGGCGGCCGGCGCGGGCAAGCTGACGGTTACCGGCAAGCTGAGCATCAAAGGCAAGACCACCGACGTCACCTTCCCCCTGGCGGTGAAAGCCGATGGCGGCAAATATGCATTTGACGGCGCCCTGCCGATCAAGCGCCTGACCTATAACATCGGCGAAGGCGAGTGGAAAGACACGAGCATGGTTGCAGACGAGGTTACCATTAAGTTTCATGTTTCTGCTCAGTAACGCCCAAAAATCTGTTGTTCAACTTAGTTAGGAATTCAATGAAATTGAAGCACTTGATGATCGCCGTGCTGGCAGCGGCCGGCGCGGGTTCGGCCATGGCCGCTACCGACACCTACAACCTCGACCCGACGCACACCTTCCCCAGCTTTGAAGCCGATCACATGGGCATGTCCGTGTGGCGCGGCAAGTTCAACAAGACCAAGGGAACCGTGACTTTGGACCGCGCCGCCAAGACGGGCAGCCTGGACCTCGTCATCGATGCCGATTCGATCGATTTCGGCCTCGACGCCATGAACACGCACGCGAAAAAGGCGGACATGTTCAATGTGGAAAAATTCCCGGCAATCACCTACAAGAGCAAGTCGTTCAAGTTCAACGGCGATCAGCTGGTGGAAGTCGATGGCGAACTGACCCTGCTGGGCGTGACCAAGCCCGTCAAATTGAACGTGAGCAAATTCAAGTGCATCATGCACCCGCGCTACAAGCGCGAAGTGTGCGGCGCCGATGCCAGCGCGGAATTCAAGCGCAGCGACTTTGGACTGAACTACGGCATGCCGGCGTTCTCGCCGGAAGTCAAACTGGCCATCCAGGTTGAAGCGATCAAGGCCGACTAAACACGGCCTTGCCGCATGACAAGCCCGCCTCGCTGCCCGCAGCCAAGCGGGCTTTTGCATGCACGACGCGAATCCGCTGGACTTTTCTATCGTGCGGCATCAGTATCACCTGGCATGATGTTTTTCTAGCATGACACTCCATTCACCCATCGCGCGGAGGACTACATGAATTTCATTATCTGGATCGTTATTGGCGGCGTCATCGGCTGGCTGGCCAGCATGGTCATGAAAACGAATGCGCAACAGGGCATCTTCCTCAATATCGTCGTCGGCATCGTCGGCGCCTTCCTGGGCGGCTGGCTGCTGGCGCCCCTGTTCGGCACGGGCACCATCAATAGCGACAACTTCAGCCTGTCTTCGCTGCTCGTTTCGTTCCTGGGCGCCGTGATTTTGCTGGGCATCGTGAATCTTTTGCGCCGCGGCAAAATACGTTAAACAGACGAATGGCAGCACATCAGCAAGTGGCCGGGCCGCGCAAGCGCCCGGCCATTTTTTATTGCCGTCACGACACGTATGGACAATACCACAGCCGCGGCATGGAAAAATGCGCGTTGGCGGCCGTCTCCCGCCCCTGAATGCCGAGAATAGTATTACTTTTACAAGCAACTACAAACATGCTGTCGGGAAAATGTGATTGACTAGTGCGAGTTCGATACGGATACTCTATGTCGCCCGCTGCACAATCAGCGGGTACTCCGCTGATTCCGACTTCCTTACAATGTAAAAGAACAGAACTCGAATGAAAAAATCTCTCATCGCGCTCGCCATCCTGAGCAACTTCGCACACGCCGACGAAGGCATGTGGATGCCCCAACAGCTGCCACAAGTAGCCAAGGAACTGAAAGCGGCCGGACTGAAACTCGATCCGACCACCCTGACCAAACTGACCGAGTTCCCGATGGGCGCCATCGTCAGCCTGGGCGGTTGCTCGGCCTCGTTCGTCTCGCCGCAAGGCCTGGTTGCCACCAACCACCATTGCGTCTACAACAGCGTGGCGGTCAATTCGACCAAAGAGCGCGATTTGCTGGCCAACGGTTTCCTGGCCAAGACCTTCGCTGAAGAATTGCCGGCCGCTCCGGGCAGCCGCATCTTCGTCACCTCGGCCGTGACGAATGTCAGCGACAAGATCATCACCGCCGACGTGGCCAAGCTGCAAGGCAAGGCACGCATCGACGCGATCGAGAAAAACCAGAAAAAACTGGTCGCCGAATGCGAAAAAGAAGCGGGTTTCCGCTGCACCGTGTCGGCCTACTATGGCGGCCTGGAGTTCTACCTGATCAAGCAACTGGAAATCCGCGATGTGCGCCTGGTGCACGCGCCTCCGGCGGGCGTCGGTAAATTCGGCGGCGACACCGACAACTGGATGTGGCCACGCCACACGGGCGACTACGGTTTCTACCGCGCCTATGTCAGCCGCGATGGCAAGGCTGCCGACTTCAGCAAGGACAACGTGCCTTACCAGCCAAAACACGTGCTGAAACTGGCCAAGGATGGCTTGAAAGAAGGCGATTTCGTGATGGTCCTGGGCTACCCTGGCCGCACCAACCGTCACCGCCTGCCATCGGAAGTGGCCTACACGTTTGACTGGAACTACCCGGCCTTCGTGAAAGCATCGGGCGAAACCCTGGCCATCATCGCGCGCGAAACCAAGGACAACAAGGATGTTGCCCTGAAATACGCAGGTCAAGTTGCTGGCGTCAACAATTACTACAAGAACCGCCAAGGCATGCTGGACTCGTACGCCGGCAGCGATTTCCTGGCGCGCAAGACGACGGAACACGACGCGCTGAAAGCGTGGGTCAACGCCACGCCAGCACGCAAGGCTGAATTTGCCGGCGATATCGAGCAAGTGGAAAAGCTGATCGCCGAGCGCGATGCCGACACCAAGCGCGACTTCTTCCTGGGCTACGCACAGCCACGCCTGCTCAATACGGCACGCAGCCTGTACCGCCTTGCGAACGAAAGCACCAAGGCCGATACGGAACGCAAGTCCGGCTACCAGACGCGCGATTTGCCGCGCCTGACCTCGGGCGTCACCTCGGTCGAGCGCACCTACGATGAAAAAGTCGACAAGGCGCTGGTACTGAACAGCCTGACCAAGTACGCCGCGCAACCGGCAGCACAGCGCCGCGCCAGCTTCGACGCCGCCATCGGCATCAAGGACGGCATGTCGCCAGCCGAGCTGTCCGCCGCCCTGGACAAACTGTATGCCGGCAGCAAACTGGCCGACAAGGAAGAACGCGCAGCATGGCTGAAACGCACGCCAGCCGAATTCCAGGCCAGCAAGGACAGCTTCATCCAGGCAGCCGTCGCCATGTATCCGGATTCGCTGAAAAACGAAGCGGAAGATGAAGAACTGGCAGGCAAGATCCAGCAAGCCTACGCCAACTACATGAAAGCCAAAATTGCCTTCATGAAGAGCAAAGGCCAAGCGGTCTATCCTGACGCCAACAGCACCCTGCGCGTCACGTTCGGCAAAGTGGCCGGCCGCGACCATGGCGCCGATGGCACCACCTGGACTGCCTTCACCACCGTCAATGGCGTCGCCGCCAAAGCCACGGGCCAGGGCGAATTCAATGCACCAGCGAAACAACTGGCCGCGATCAAAGCCAAGGACTTCGGTAAATTCGTCGATCCCAAGCTGAAAACCGTGCCGGTCGACTACCTGGCAACGTTGGATATCACCGGCGGCAACTCCGGTTCGGCTGCATTGAATTCCAAAGGCGAATTCATCGGCCTGGCCTTCGACGGCACCCTGGACTCGATCATTTCCGATTGGGACTATAACAAGGCCAATACCCGTTCGATCCAGGTCGACCTGCGCTACATGCTGTGGAACATGAAACACATCGACCACGCCGACAACCTGCTGAAAGAAATGGGCGCTGAATAACAAAAAGCAATAACCCGGCAACGGGCGCTTTAGCCTGAGCCACTCCTGCGGGAGTGGCTTTTTTTCGCCTGGCGTTTTACTTTGGTGAAACGGTAAGGCACTTCTTCCTCCTCGCCAAACACGTGTGCCCTGCCACTTCCCAGCGGCAACATCACCCTGCGTCCGTCCTGCAGCAGCAAGGCCAGGTCGGCACCGGGAAAGCGCTGCGCCAGCAGCGCATAGGTTGGCCGCGCTATGCTAGCGGCGGGAATCACGATGCGATAATCGGCCTCGCCAAAATCGAGCAGCAGCGCGGGAAGCGCATCCGGCCCCGGCAGCGCCGTGATGCGCAAGCGCGTGCCTGCCTTGACGAGCTCGAAGGCTGACCACAGGGGCAAGCTGCGCCGCGTGGCGCCGGCCTGCAGCCGCGGCGCCTGGTCCGCCTGCGCCGACGTCAGCAAGACGTCGGGCCGCTCCTCCGATATTGCCCCATCGACGGCCAGCAGCCAGCCCCGGTAGCGTATCAGCGCCCCATGCGCGCTAGCCGTCACTGACCCGCCCTGCGCCACGGGTTCCTTAGCAGCTGGCAAGCGCAACGGCGCCGCCTGAGCCGCCAGGCAAGCCCACCACACCAGTGCCGCCATCGCCATCGCGGTTGCCGTCTTCACCATGCCGTCTCCCTTGCGCGTGAAACGTATTCATAGCACAGGTACTGCAGCAAGCCCCTGCGGCGCCTCAAGGCGGCAGCGCCGGTGCTACAATTGGCCCCTAGCGGGCGTACTTACCCAGCGCGCCTTCCCCCTCCCAGACTCAGACCGCTATGCCACCAGACTTGCGCACGACCTACGAACTCGGTAACCACAACCAGACCACGACCTGGCTGGAATGCATCACCTTCTATCAAGATCTCGCCGCACGCTACCCGCAAGTGCTGCATTTCGAACAGATCGGCCTGTCCGACTCGGGCGTGCCCATCCACGCTGGCGTCGTCAGCGCGGACGGCGTATTCGACCGCGAACAGATCAAGCGCGCAGGGCGCACCGTGTTCTTCAACAACAACGGCATCCACCCGGGCGAACCGGAAGGCATCGACGCCTGCATGGCCATCGTGCGCGACCTGTGTACGCAGCCGGAGCGCCTGGCGGCGCTGGGCAGCACCGTGCTGCTGTTCATTCCGATCTACAACGTCGATGGCAGCCTGAACCGCGCCAACACGTCGCGCGTGAACCAGGATGGCCCGGAGCAATTCGGTTTCCGCGGCAATAGCCGCCACCTGGACCTGAACCGCGATTTCATCAAGTGCGACAGCCTGAATGCGCAAGTGTTCAACCGCCTGCTGGCCAGCTGGGATCCAGACGTGATGGTCGACACCCACACGTCGAACGGCGCCGACTACCCGTACACGATGACCCTGATCCACACGCAGACGGATAAGCTGGGCAATGGCCTCGGTCCCTTCCTGCAAGACACCATGCTGCCGCACATCTTTGCGGCAATGGAAAGCGCCGGCTGGCCCACCTGTCCGTACGTGAACCCCGTCAAGGACAGTCCCGACCACGGCATCGCCGAATTCCTCGAAGTGCCCCGTTTCTCGACCGGCTTTGCGGCCCTGCACCACGTCATCGGTTTCATGCCGGAAACGCATATGCTCAAACCATTTGCCGACCGCTACGCTTCCATGCGCGCCCTGCTCGACATCACGATGGCGTTCACGGTCAAACACGGCGAACAGATCAAGCAGCTGCGCGCGCAAGCCAAGGCGGCGGGACGCACGCAGGCTGCATGGCCGATCCACTGGGCCATGAACGAAGAGCAGCCGTCGACCTTCCCCTTCAAGGGTTACGCGGCGCAATACACGCCGAGTCTCCTCGGCGACTACCAGCGCCTGTCCTACGACCGCTCGCAGCCGTGGGAACGCGATATCAAGTATTACAACCGCTTCGATGCGGACGTCACCGTGGCCGCGCCGAAAGCCTATGTCGTGCCCCAGGCGTGGCGCGAAGTCATCGAGCGCCTGCGCTGGAACGGCGTCGAAATGAGCCCCATCACCGCCGAACAGACGCTAACGGCGCGCTACTACCACATCACAAACGTCGGCACTCGCGCCACGGCCTATGAAGGCCACATGTTCCACGACACGGTCGACGTGGAAGCGCGCACGGGCCAGTTCACCGTGCAGGCCGGCGATTATGTCGTGTCCCTGGAGCAGGACAACGCGCGCTACGCCGTGGAAACGCTGGAACCGCAAGCGCACGACAGTTTCTTCCGCTGGGGCTTCTTCAACAGCGTGCTGGAGAAGAAAGAAGCGTTCTCCGATTACGTGTTCGAAGACATGGCATCCGAATTGCTGCGCGACGAGCCTGTGCTGGCCGCCAAGTTTGCCGACTGGAAAGCAGCGAATCCAGCCTTGCTGAGCAATCAGGAAGCCGTGCTCGGCTTCATTTTTGCGCACTGCCAGCGCTTTGCCGAGCCGGAATGGCGGCGCTACCCGGTCATTGCCCTGATGTAAATCCGGGCTGCATCGACTGCAACATCCTGGCGCCGCATCGGAGACCCCGGTGCGGCGCCTCTTTCTGTGCCCTACCCACAAGGTAATCCCATGCACTACGCACTGAACCTGCGCACCTTTATTTACAGCCATTATTTTTACCTGGGCTTGCGCGTGGCCATCGGCCTGGTGGGCCTGGCTCTGCTGGTCCAGGAAATCAGCGACAGCGCCACCGCCATGACGGTATGCATCGGCGCCCTGTGCACGACCCTGATGGACATGCCCAGCCCGCTGCGCCACAAGTTCAACGAAATGCTCGCTTCCGTGCTGCTGTGCAGCGCCGTAACGCTCCTGATCAGCCTGTGCGGGCCCGTGCAGTGGCTGCTGATGACGGTGCTCGTGCTGGTCAGTTTCCTCGCCAGCATGATGGTGGTGTACGGCAAAAAATCCATGCCCTTGCAACTGGCCGCCCTGTTCATCATGACCATGTCGATGGAGCACCAGATGACGTGGCAACAATCGTTCCACCACGCAGGCCTGTTCATGCTGGGTGGCTTGATCTATCTGGCCTATGCCATGGCCATCGCCTGGGTCTTGCGCCACCGCATCAAACAGCAAGTGCTGGCCGAAGCCCTGTTCGAGCTGGCCGCCTACATCGACATCAAGGCCGATTTCTACGACACGCGTTTTAATCTGACCGAGCAATTCAACAAGCTGGTGCGCCACCAAAGCATCCTGGCCGACCGCCAGCAGGCGTCGCGCGATTTGATACTGCGCAGCCACAAGAACAGCAAGGACGCCATCGTCGTGCAAGTGCACGTGTGCATGCTCGATCTGTATGAACTGATACTCTCCACGCACACGGATTACGCGCTGCTGCGCCAGCACCTGGCCGACTCCGAGGTGCTCAAATCCTTGCATGACCTGGCCTACAAGGCGGCGCGCGATATCGAAGCCGTGGCCTACGCCGTCACGCGCAAGCGCGCCTCGTATGCGCAAATCAGTTATGACAAGGAATGGGCCGACATCGAAGGAGAAATTGCCCGCCTGCACGCTCAAGGCGACGCAGCGCAGGAAGCGCTGGCCACCCTGCGCGCGCAGCGCAACAAGATCCGCGCGATTCTGAAGATGATCGGCGAACTGCATCTGGCCACGCAAAAAGTCTACGACAACGTGCCGTTCTGGAGCGGCGCGGACATGGCGCCATTCCTGTCGCAGCAGAAATACGAACTGACCACCCTGCTGGCCAACTTGCGCGTGGACTCGCCCGTATTCCGCTTCGCCCTGCGCGTGTCGATGGCGATTTCCGTGGGCTTATTGATCGGCCACTGGCTGCCATACGCGGCCCACAGCTACTGGATCGTCTTGACCATCGTCATCATCCTGCGGCCCACCTTCAGCATGACGCGCCAGCGCCGCGCCGACCGCATCATCGGCACCATCATCGGCTGCGTGGTCACGGCCATCGTGATCCGCTTTGTGCACAGCAATATCGTGCTGATGGCCATATTATTTCTCTCCATCGTGGCCACGCCCACTTTTATTTATTTGCGCTACCGCTACACGGCCATCGCCGTGAGCCTGATGATCTTGCTGCAAATGCACCTGGTGGCGCCCAGCAATCCGAACCTCGTCAGCGAACGCCTGATCGACACGCTGATCGGCGCGGCGGTGGCCACCGTGTTCAGCTTTGTGCTGGCCAACTGGGAATACCAGAGCCTGCCACGCCTCGTGCGCCAGGTGCTCAACGTGAACCTCAGCTATATGCAAGCCAGCTTCGCGCTGCTGCAAGGAAAATGTTTCGATGATTTCGCCTACCGCATCGAGCGCAAGCGTTTGATGGACAGCTTGGCCGCGCTCAGCTCGGCACTCGTGCGCATGCTCGATGAGCCGGCCAGCAAGCAGCGGGCCGTGGAAGACATCAACCTGTTCATCGTGCAAAATTATTTATTGGTCGCCCACGTGGCGGCACTGCGCTCGATCCTGGGCCGCCATGCCAGCCAGCTGCCCGTCGCGCCCGTCAATGCCTTGCTTGGCCACAGCCATACGCAAGTGTGCCTGACCTTGTCGCGCGCGCTCGAACAGCTCGACGACAAGGCGGCCATCAGCGCGCCTCTGGCCGCCCTTGCAGCCCCGCCCGTCAGCGACGTGGCCTGGTCGGGCTGGCCGCTGGTCAAGCGACGCATCCGATTGTTGCAGGCAGATGCGGACAAGATCGTGGTGCATAGCGCCGCAATCGTGCATATCGTTTCGCCACGCTAAACCGCAGCGATTTATTTCAGATAGCGTTCAAACCAATCGATGGTGCGTTTCTGCAAGTCGCGCTGGTGCTCGGGCTTGCGGAAGGAATGGCCTTCACCGTCGTAGATGAACAGGCTGGACGGCACGCCCATGGCGCGCAAGCCGTGCCAGAATTCCAGCGACTGGGCGGCCGGCGTTTCCACGTCGCGCTCGCCCACGTAGATCAGGGTCGGCGTCTTGGCCGCCTTGATCGATTCGATCGGTGAGGCACGGCGGTAGACCTCGGGCTTGTCATACGCGGAAGCGCCAAAGAACGGGATCATCCACTGATTGATGCCGTTCTGGCCGTAATAACTGATCCAGTTCGACACGCCCGCGCCCGCCACGGCCGCCTTGAAGCGGTCGCTGTGCGTGACGCCCCACATGGTCATGAAGCCGCCATACGAATGGCCGATCAGGCCCAGGCGCTGGCCGTCGACGGGCGCCATTGTTTGCGCCGCATCGATACCGGCCAGAATGTCGCGCCAGTCGCCGCCGCCAAAGTCGGCCATGTTGGCGCGCGTAAAAGCCTGGCCCTGGCCAAAGCTGCCGCGCGGATTGGGCAGGAAGACGAAATAGCCTTTTTGCGTCAATTCGTGGATCAGCGTGCCCGCTCCCACGTAACGGGGCGAGGCCGCCGTGCCGGGGCCGCCATGGACGTTGACGATCATCGGATAGCGCTTGCCGGCCTCCACCGACAACGGTCCCAGCAGCCAGCCCTGCACCTTGTATTGCTCATTGCTCCAGCCCACGTTCTGCACCGCCAGTTGCGGCGCAAAGCCGTCATTGTCGCGCGTGATCTTTTTCAGCTGGCCCACCGGTCCCGCCACCAGGTAGGAAGCGTGCGTAAAATCTTCCTGTACGGCAGCCGCTTGCAAGCCATCGGCGCTGAACGACAGACGGCCATCGCTGCCGCTGCTGCTGATCTCACCGAGCAGCACAGGTTGGCTGGGGCCGGTCTGCGCATCGACGGGCACCAGCGCCAGCTGCGAATCGATCAGGGCCGTTGCCAGCAAGCCGGCGCCGCGCCAGACGACGCCATTGAAGGTGCCGCGGTAGTCCGGCGTGAGATTGCGCGGCGTGCCGCCGGCCAGCGGCACGGTATAAATATCGCCGCCGATGGAGCCGAAATCGCTCATCAGGCCGCCGATGAAGGCCACCGTCTTGCCATCGGGCGAAACGGAAGGCAGGTTCAGCTGCATGGCCGGCGACGCGATCACGCGCAGGGCGCCCGTGGCCGCATTGATATGGCTGAGCTTGGCGACCCACCAGTTGCTGTCGCCATTGCCCTGCGCGCTGGTGGCGACAAAGCCGCGGCCATCGGGCGTCCAGTTGTATTCATAGACATAGGTGTCGCCTGGTGACAGCAAACGCGGCTCGCCGCCGCTGGCCGCCACCACGACTATGCGCTGGGCATCGTCTTCGCTGCCCACTTCGCCCACCTGGCGCGCGCCTGCCTCGACGGCGCCGGCCAGCTTGCGCGCGCCCACCGTGGCGAGCAGGGCCAGCTGCTTGCCGTCCGGCGACCAGCGCGCCGTGCTGGCCACGCCCTTGATGCTGGTCAACATCCGCGCTGGCGCCTGCGACAAGGTGGCCAGGTACAGCTGCGCCGTGCCCGCCTTGGCGTCGTAGCCGATGAAGGCCAGTTGCCGGCCGTCAGGCGACCAGCTGGGCTTGTCGTAAGAACACACGGTGCATGGATCGAATTGCTGCACGATGGCGCCGTTGGCGGCGTCGCGCACGACGATCACCGCATGCGGGCGCTGCGGCTGTTCCGCCTTGCTCGACTCGATGGCGGCGATGTGCTGGCCATTGGCCGACAAGGCGACGGCGCGGTAATCGCGCAAGGCCGGCTCGCTTGCCGGAGCGGCCAGTACCGTTGTGCCCAGAAGACTGCTTGCCAGCAAGCCACAAGCGGCCAGATCAGTTATTTTCATCATGTAAATTCCGGTTAGAAATAAAAAAAACCGCCGGCAAGCGCGGCGGTTTTGGATGGAACAGACTGCATTAGCGGGCCTTCTTGCCCAGGTGCGAATGCCGCATGCTGTACAAGAAGTAAATGGCCACCGTCACCGCCATCCACACGCTGAACACGACAAACGTCGTATGCGGCAAATCGCGCATGATGTACAGGCAAGCCAGGATGCTCAGGCCGGGAATCACATACGGGCCGAACGGCACGCTGAAGCCTTCGATGCGGTTCGCACCCTGTTTGTGGCGCAGCACGGGCACGGCGATCGAGACCACCATGAAGGCCGTCAGGGTACCGATGCTGACCATGTCCCACAGGTAAGTCGCATCGATGGAACCGGCCACCACGGCCACCACGAGGCAGACGATGATGGTATTGCTGACCGGCACCAGGGTGCGCGGGTGGATTTTCTGGAACGATTTCGGAATCAAACCATCGCGGCTGACGGCAAACAGGATGCGCGTCTGGCCATAGATCGTCACCAGGGTGACGCTGAAGACGGAAATGACGGCGCCGGCCGACAGCACCAGCGCGGGCCAGGTCTTGCCCGTGACGTTTTGCAGGATCACCGCCAGGCCCGCTTCCTGGCCTTCGAACAATTTCGCCTGTTGCGCGCCGAGGGCAGCCACGGCCACCAGCAAGTAAAACACGGTGACGATGAGCAAGGCGCCGAGGATGCCGCGCGGCACATTGCGCGTGGGATTTTTCACTTCATCGCCTGCGGTGGCCACCGTATCGAGGCCGATGAAGGAGAAGAAGACGGTGCCGGCCGCGGCCGTGACGCCCGTCATGCCGGCAAAGCCCTTGCTATTGTCGGTATTGAAGAAGGGGAAGAAATTGTCGGCGTTAAAACCGGAAAACGCGATGACGATGAAAAACACGAGGATCGCCAGTTTGATGATGACCATGATGGCGTTCATCAGGGCCGATTCCTTGGCGCCACGCAGCAGCAAGAAGCCGCACATGCAGATCAAAAAGATCGGCGGCAGGTTGATGTGGCCGGCATGAAACTCCATGCCATGCGGGCCAGAAACGATCATCGGCGTGCGCAGCATCTCGGGAATGTGCCAGCCAAACGCGTTTTCCAGGAAGTTGTTCAGGTAGGACGACCAGCCGATGGCCACGGCACTGCCCGCCAAGCCGTATTCGAGCAGCAGACAGGCGGCCATGATGAAGGCAAGAAACTCCCCCACGGTGGCGTAGGCAAACGAATACGAGGAGCCGGAAGCGGGTATGCGGAACGACAATTCCGCATAACACAAGGCCGTCAGGCCGGCCGTGATGGCGGCGATCAGGAAAGACAGGACGACTGAGGGGCCCGCCTTGGGGACGGCTTCGACCATGGTAAAGAAAATGCCAGTGCCGATGGTGGCGCCGACGCCGATCATGGTGAGGGAAAACAGGCCGATGGAGCGGCTCAAGCCACTGCTGCTGAGGCCTTCACCATATTCGACCGTGGTATCGATCGGCTTGGTGCGGCAGAGTTTCTGGACCAGGGTTTGGCTCACTAATATTCCTTTATGAGGCACACATATTCGTATGACGGGTAAAAACAAATAGCGCTCCGGCCCTACCTGGCAAAAAACCGGAAAGATCGCGTCCATTTTCAAAACTAAGCGATTATAGGGCTTTCATCGGCTCAGCTAAACAGAACTTTGATGCATGGAAACAACGCCAGGCGTGCGCCGGCAAAGCCACGGGAGTGCTGGCGAAGAAGAAATTGCTTACATGAAAGAAAAAGCGCGCCGCTGCAGGAGCAGGGACGCGCTTTTGACTCAGCTCAACTACGCTGGCTTACTTCTTGACGTGTGGCGCATCGGCCTGCGGCCAGCCTGCCTCGTAGCCTTGCGGCACGTCGTCGCGGCGCTCTTTCGGCGCCAGGCCCAGCACGTAGTACAGCACCGTCAGCAGGATCAGCCAGGCTGGTCCGACCATCAGGGCGATGCGCGTATCGGGGAAATACGCCATCAGGCCGATCACCAGCGCCAGGAAAGCCAGCGAAATCCAGGAACCGTAGGGCGCGAACGGCATGCGGAAGGCCAGGTTCTTGATTTCCAGCGGCGTCAAGGTCTTGCGGAACTGAATTTGCGTGACCAGGATCACGCCCCAGGTCCAGACGGCGCCGAAGGTGGAAATCGAGGTGACCCAGATAAACACTTTTTCCGGCACCAGGTAGTTCAGCAGCACGCCCAGCAACAGCGCGAAGACGGACACCAGGATGGCGCGGCGCGGCACGCCGCTGGCCGTGGTTTCCGCAAACGCCTTCGGCGCCTGGCCTTGCAGCGCCAGGTTGTACAGCATGCGGCCTGTGCTGAAGATGCCGCCATTGCACGACGACAAGGCCGCCGTCAGCACGACGAAGTTGATGATGCCGGCGGCCGTCTTGATGCCCAGGCGTTCGAACGTCATCACGAAGGGGCTGCCGGTGGTGCCGATTTCATTCCATGGGTAGATCGACAGGATGACGAACAATGCGCCGACATAGAAAATCAGAATGCGCCAGAACACCGAATTGATGGCGTCCGGAATCGATTTCTTCGGGTTCGCCGCTTCGCCGGCCGTCAGGCCGATCATTTCCACGCCCAGATAGGCGAACATCACCATCTGCAGCGACATCAGCACGCCTTGCGCGCCATTCGGGAAGAAACCGCCATGCGTCCACAGGTTCGAGATGCCGACGGCCACGCCGCCGTTGCCCAGGCCGAAGACGATCATGCCCGTGCCGCCGACGATCATCAGGATGATGGTGACGACCTTGATCAGGGCAAACCAGAACTCGAACTCGCCGTAAGCTTTCACGGCCAGCAGGTTGATGGCGCCCATGGAACCCAAGGCCGCCAGGGCCCAGATCCAGCGCGGCACGTCGGGGAACCAGATGCCCATGTAGATGGCGACGGCGGTAATTTCCGCCACGCATGTGACGAGCCACAGGAACCAGTAGTTCCAGCCCGTCAGATAGCCTTGCAGGGGACCCAGGTAATCCTGGGCATAGCGGCTGAAAGAACCGGCCACGGGATTGTGCACGGCCATTTCACCCAGCGCGCGCATGATCATGAAGATGACCGCGCCACCGATGATGTACGACAGCATGATGCCGGGACCGGCCATCTTGATCGCGTTGCCCGAACCCAGAAACAGGCCCACGCCAATCGCGGCGCCCAGCGCCATCAGGCGGATTTGCCGCTCGCCCAGGCCGCGGTGCAAGCCTTGTTCATTCGTTTTCATTACGTGTCTCCGTTTTTTTCTTGAATACGCCGATCCCTCCACCCCAATGGCGGTTCCGCTCTTGCTGGAAAGGAGGAAACGGTGCGCCGGCGGCAAGCGCCGGCATGTTCATGTGGTCAGACCACTGCGTCAGGCCAGTTCGGCGATCAGCTCGATCTCGACGCAAGCGCCCAGCGGGATTTGCGCCACGCCGAAGGCGGAGCGCGCGTGCTTGCCGCTGTCGCCGAAGACTTCGACGAACAGTTCCGAGGCGCCATTGGTCACCAGGTGCTGTTCCGTGAATGTGGAGGTGGAATTGACCAGGCTCATGACCTTGACGATGCGCTTGACCTTGTTCAAGTCGCCGCCGCACGCGTCTTGCAAGGTGGCGATCAGTTCGATGGCGATGCCGCGCGCAGCGATCTTGCCTTCTTCCGTGGTGACATCCTTGCCCAGTTGACCGACCCAGACCTTGCCATCCTTCTTGGCCAGGTGGCCGGACAGGAAGACGGTGTTGCCCGTGCGGGCATGCATCACGTAGGCGGCAGCTGGGGCGGCAACGACTGGCAGTTCAATGTTGAGGGCTTTGAGTTTTTCGTAAAACGACATGCTATTTCTCCAAGAAAACAATATAAGCGAAACCAAAATTCATGCACGGCAGGGCACGGAGGATGACGCCCTGGCAGCGCGGTAGTGACCGACAACAGTGCCAGATTAAACGTCATCATATTGGTGAACGAGCAGTTTTAGTTCACAAATAGGCCCGGTTATTCAGTGGATTATACCGACAATCAAACAAAATTCAGCATTGGTTCATGAAGCATGCTCTACAGGCATCGAGCGTGACTTTTTTCATTAAATTGTCACTTTTGCAATGTCAAGCCCTCTGGGTCAAGGTTTATCGCCTGCAAAAATGCCTGGTCGTGCGAAACCACAAGTAGCGCGCCCCGATATTGCAGCAGCATCTGCTCCAGCGCCTGCAGGCTGGCCAGGTCCAGATGATTGTCGGGTTCATCGAGCAGCAGCAGTTGCGGCGGCGCCAGCGCATACAATTCGGCCGCCAGCGCCACCTTCATGCGCTCGCCGCCGCTGAGCAAACGGCTGGGCATGGTGGCGCGCGCGCCGGCAATGCCCAGCAGCGCCAGCCGCGTGCGCAAGTCCCCTTCCGCCAACGTGCTGTTGCGTTTTTGCACGCGCTGCACGGCGCTGCACTCGCCGTCTTGCAGTCCCGCATGCTGGTCCAGCCAGGCCACCCGCGCATGACAGCGCAGCTCGCCGCTGGCCGGTGTCAGCTGTCCGGCGATCACGCGCAGCAGGGTCGACTTGCCGCTGCCATTGTCACCCGTCACGGCCAGGCGGCGCGGCCCGCTGAGAAGCAGATCCAGCGCTTGCGCCTGGCCATAGGGCAAGACCAGATCGCGCAGCTCCAGGATCAGCTTGCCGTTCGGCACGGCACTGTCGGGCGCCAGCAACAGGCGCTCCATCTCGGGCGCGCAGCGGGCGCTGGCATCCGACACCCTTTGCTGGCGCGCCTGCTGCGCCTCTTGCGCGCGCAGGCGCAGCTTGCCCTGGCTATCCTGGCTTTTCTCCTTGCGCGCGTCGAGCAGCAGCTTGCTTTGATTGCCTTCGCGGCCGTCCCTTTCACCGCGTATCACCCGTTTCTGCTGGCGTTCGGCCTGCTGCTGCGCTTCGCGCTGTTCGCGTCTGGCGCCGGCCTTTTCCGCCTGCAGGGCGGCAACGTAGCCGGCCTGCTCCAGCGCGCGCTGCTGCGCATACATCGCGTAATTGCCGCCATAGCTGCGCAAGCCCTGCGGCGACAACTCGACGATTGCATCGACGTGCTGCAGCAAGCCGCGGTCATGGCTGACCAGCAGCAAGCCGCCGGGCCAGCGCGCCATCTGCGCCACCAGACGGGCGCGCTGCTGCGCATCGAGATGGTTGCTCGGTTCATCGAGCACCAGCCAGTCCGCCTGCGACAGCCAGGCGCCTTGCAGGGCGACGCGCTGGCGCTCGCCGCCGCTGAGGCGACTCGTCGGCGTGCCGGCGCCGACATGCGGCAGGCCGATCTCGTCGAGCGCCTGACGCAGGCGGGCGGGGGCATCCCAGCGCTCTCCCACCAGGGCGTAGTCGGCTTCATCGACGCTGCCTGCCGCGATGCGCGCCAGCGCCGCCAGCAAGCTGCTCACGCCAGCGAGCGCCGCCACGGTGGGATAGCGCTGCGGATCGAGTTCCTGCGCCACGTAATGGACGCTGCCGTCGCAGCGCACGGCGCCGGAAGACGGCTGCGCCCGGCCTGCCAGCAGGCGGGCCAGCACGCTCTTGCCCACGCCGTTATCGCCGACGAGGCCGATACGTTGCGGGGCAAAAGAAAATTGCAGATCGGAAAACAGGGCGCGGCCATCGGGCAGCACGAAGGAAAGACGGTCGAGTTGTAGTAATGCGGGCATGGATACTCCTTGAGCAAGGCTGGCGAACCCGTGCGGCGCAATGGCGCGCTGGCGGGAAGGGCGAGGCCGTGCACAGCACGGCAGTATCAATGGCGCATGTCGAAGCGTCCTGAAGAAATGGGGAAGAAGCGTCAGTGTAGCAGAGCAAGCTGGTCAGCGCTGGCCCAGGGTCGTGTCGCCGAACAGGTTCTTGAATTCGCGCGGCTGCGAGCGCCAGTACTGCGGCGGCGCCTGCACTTGCGCACCCAGCTGGGCTGCCGCATGCCAGGGCCAGCGCGGGTCGAACAGGATGGCGCGCGCCAGCGCCACCATGTCGGACTGGCCGTTGACGATGATGTCTTGCGCCTGCTGCGCCTCCGTGATCAAGCCCACGCTAATCGTAGGCAGGCCGCTGTCGCGCTTGATGCGCTCGGCAAACGCCACCTGGTAGCCGGGTCCCACGGGGATTTGCTGCTGCGGCGAAATCCCGCCGCTGGAGACGTGGATAAAGTCGGCGCCCAGCTGCTTGAGTTCCTGCGCGAAGCGCACGCTTTGCTCGATTTCCCAGCCGCCTTCGACCCAGTCGGTGGCGGAAATGCGTACGCCCACGGCCACCGAGTCAGGCACGGCGGCGCGCACGGCCTCAAGCACTTCCAGTGGAAAGCGCATGCGGTTTTCCAGGCTGCCGCCATACGCATCCGTGCGCTGATTCGACAGGGGCGACAAAAACTGGTGCAGCAGATAGCCGTGCGCCGCGTGCAGTTCGATGCCCTCGATACCGAGCGCATGCACGCGCTGGGCGGCCGCGACAAAGGCGCCCTTGATTTGCAACAAACCCATCTCATCGAGTGCGATCGGCACCGTTTCGCCCGGTGCGTGGGCGATGGCGGATGGCGCCACCGTTTGCCAGCCGCCCTCGGCCAGGTGCACGCAGGCACCGCCTTCCCAGGGCGCGCGGCTCGACGCCTTGCGTCCCGCGTGGCCCAGCTGCACCACCAGCGGAATCGGCGAGTGGCGGCGGATCGCCTGCACCACCTTGGCCAGCGCAGCCTGATTCGCGTCCGACCACAGGCCCAGGTCATCGGCCGAGATGCGTCCCTCGGGCGAGACGGCCGTCGCTTCCGTCATCAGCAAGCCCGCGCCGGACAGGGCCAGGTGGCCCAGGTGGATCATGTGCCAGTCGGTGGCGTTGCCGTTGTCAGCCGAGTACTGGCACATGGGCGCGATGGCGATGCGGTTGGCAACGTGCAAGGGGCCAAGGGCATATGGCGTGAATAGCTGGCTCATGGCGGACTTTCGGAAAAGGGGAAGCACCGATTCTACTGCGCTTTGAAAAGCGCGGCTTACACCTGCTTACGTTTGATACAGCGCAAGGGCTAGCCTTGGGCCGGCGCGGCCGCTAATGTGGACACATCAGCTGGACACATCAATAACACCCGCAGCACCACCCCAGGAGAACACATGAACACGACGACTACCGCCAGCCGCATCCACCCCTTGATGGCCGGCGCCGCCATTTCCGTGACGGTCCTGTGCCTGGTGGGCGCGGCGTCCATCACCGGTATCCTGCCCAATTCGCGGGCGAACGTGCCGGCCACGCCAGCCATTCCTGCCGACGTGGCGGCCTTGGCAGCACCTGTGGCCGCACCGGTTGCCGCGCCCGTCGTCGCACAAGCCGCCCCGGCACCGGCACCGGCGCCCGTCGTGCACAAGCGCGTCGTGCACCACACGCCAGTGGCGCAGGCGCGTCCTGCCTACAATGACAACAACGATGGCTACCGCGACACGGCCTACCGCGAACCCGTGCGCCAGCCGCAGCCAGTGCCTGCGCCGGCGCCAGCACAACCGAACTACGTGGGCATCGGCACGGGCGCCGTCATCGGCGGCTTGATCGGCAATCAAGTCGGTGGCGGCCGCGGCAAGGCGCTGGCAACGGTGGCCGGCGTGATCGGCGGCGGCATGCTGGGCAATGCGGTGCAGAACCAGGTGCAACAGCCACAACGTTAATCGTACGGTCCCAGATAGTCGAGCTTGCCCACGGCCACGCCATTGTTTCTCAGGATGGCGTGGACCATGGAGACGTGGAAATAGAAGTTCGGCAAGGCAAAGCTGAGCAGGTAATCGTCGCCCGAGAATGTTGTCCCCTCGTCCGTCCAGTTCAGCACGACTTCCTTCTGCGCGCTGCCCGCCATCTGGCCGGCGTTGACGCTGTCGATGTAGGCGATGGTGTTGGCGATGCGCTCCTGTAACTGCTCGAACGACGCTTCGTTATCCTCGAACTTCGGTGCCGGCACGCCGCTCAGGCGCTCGACCGACATCTTCGACGTATCGCTGGCGCGCTGCACCTGCGCCGTCAAGTCCAGCATGTCGGGCGCCAGTTGCGCGCCCAGTAAAATCTCGGGCACGATGCCGTCTTCCTCCACATGGGCCTGCGCTTTTTCCAGCAGGGCCGAGACGACCCGCAAGCCGCGGATGAAGACGGGAATGGTTGCCTGATACATGGACACGGACATGGCGGACTCCTGATAGTGAACGATAAGTCAGTGTACCCGAGGCGCCGCCTGCGGGTGCGCACACAGGCTTACTTGTCCAGATTCACCTTGCCATCCGGCGCATGGCTAGGCTGTTCCGCAGGTTCGGCCTGCGGCGCCGGCTTGTCCTTGCGCTTGCCGCTGAAGAACTTGACGATGGCCGCGCCGCCGCCCACGACGGCCAGGAGCAGCACTTTCTTGAAGGCCAGCAGCAGCGCCAGCAACTTGCCAAACAGGCCCAGCTTGCTGGCCACGCCGCCCGCCACCAGTGCCGCCAGGCCGTATTCAGCCACCTTGTCCGTCTTGCTGTCGAAATCCGTGTAGCGGTTACCGTCGGTAAATTCCGTGAACGCCGTCACTTGCTGCATTTCTTTCTTGATCGCTTCGATCTGTTGCATGCTGGCGATCGCGTTCAGGTTCAGCACGCCTTCGCGGCCCAGCACGCGCACGTTGTAGTTCAGCGAATGCTCGCCGCCATCGACCATCAGGTCCTTGGCCCAGTACAGCTTGTGCGTATCCTTGGCATAGCTGGGTTTTTCCGCCCAGCCCATCAAATGGATGCCGGGATAACCCTGCTTCTTGCGCTCCGCGTTATTGTCCAGCACGGATGCCTGCATATCCTTGAGCAATTCGTCATATTTGATGCTGTCCGCATCGTCATCCTTGATATGGCCTTCCTTTTCATACGTGACGATGACACCCCAGCTATCGCGCTCCAGCACGCTGGTCTTGGCGGGCACGATCATGCCCAGCGATACCATGCCCGGTGGATTGCCCCAGGCATCGACCAGCACGCGCTCGGCGTCCGTCGGCGACAAATAGCGGAAGTTGGCGGGCAAA
This sequence comes from Janthinobacterium sp. 64, assembly GCF_002813325.1. NCBI lineage: Bacteria > Pseudomonadati > Pseudomonadota > Betaproteobacteria > Burkholderiales > Oxalobacteraceae > Janthinobacterium > Janthinobacterium sp. 64. The sequence continues at coordinate 3,336,375 of NZ_PHUG01000001.1, forward strand.
TCCAGGGTGGCGATGCCGCCCGGCAAAGTGATCTTGCCGCGTTGCAGGTGCAACTGGGCAAGGAATTGCTCGGCCGTCATTTCCGGTGCCGCTGCCTTCTCTTCAGCAGGGGCGGCAGCCGTCAGGCCGGAGAGGGTCAGGCACAGCAAGGCTGTCAGCAGGCGTTTCAACATGATCGGTCCAAAAAAAATTGCAAAGGGTAAATATTTTAAATCAATTGATTGCTTAATGGATAATTATTTCCGTGCAGCATTTTTTCCATAAAAAAAGCGCCAGGCGGGTTTCCCCGGCTGGCGCCTGCTGCTGTGTGAAGGCTGGACGATCAAGCCACGCGCACCACCATCAAACCGGCGCGCAAGCCCACCCGCACATCCGGGTTGGGAAACACCACCAGCTCTTCCGCGTGCTGCACCGTGTAGACGTGGTCGCCATCGCTGGCGATCACGGCGTGTTGCGGCAGCGACGTAAAATTCTGCGTGCTGCGATCAAACGCCATGCGGAATTCATCGCTGTGCTTGATGATTTCCTGCGCCACCTTGAACACGTGCGGCGCTGCCTTGACCGGCTGCGCAGGCAGGCCGCGCAGCAAGCCGTCCAGCGCCCGCGACACGTCGTCGAACAGGGACAAATCGTTCTGCCCCAGGGTGCCCACGCGGCCCAGTTCCACCGTGCTGGCGGCCGCACCGCAATGCTCGGCCGAATAATAACTATACGTGCCGGCCGACTGCGGGTTCATGATGATGGCGCCGATGGCCGCCTGGCCCAGCCAGGCTATCAGCTGCGCCTTGGCGTCGTCGGCCACCAGGTCCGGCACGATGGCAAACGTAGGGTACACGGACGGCCGGATGGCCGTGTGCAAATCCAGGTGCCAGCGCACGGGACCGGCCGCTGCAAAGAACGCTGTTGTCGCAGCGATCATTTCATCGGCGCGCGCGCTTTCCGCCGCTTGCGCCAGGCTGCCCCGCACGGGGCGGAACATGCGATTCAGGTCAGCGTCGATGAAACGCTTGCCGGCCCGGATCGCATCGACATTGCCCACGCAAACGAGCAGGTCGACGGCCAGTGCGGACGCATCGCGCGACAAGGCGTCGAGCAGATGCGCCAGCACTTCGATCGGCCCCGTTTCGTCGCCATGCACGCCCACCGAGACAGCCACGCTGGCGCGGTTCTCTCCCGGTTTGACCACTTGCAGCATGCCGGGCGCCGGCAAGGCCACCGTGAAACCGGCGTCCGAAAACAACCGGACCACGCCGCTGAAATCGGCCTGCGCCAGCGCCTGCACTACCGGTGTTACTACCTGGGTTACTTCTTGCGTCATTACACCGCCGCTTCCGCTGGGGTTTTCGCCGTGATTTTATTCACGGCTTCCGACAAGGTCCACACGTCCAGCATGGCTTGCTCCAGTTCCGTCGCCGCCACATAGGCCGACAGGCCCAGCGCGCCCGTCACCGCATCGACGGCCTGGCCCGCATTGCCTTGCTCGGCGCGTGCCAGCACCTGCGTCAGCAAACGCTGTTGCGTGCGGCGCAGCGCTTGCTGCGCGTAGTTGCGCAACTGCTCCTGCGACTTGCCTTGCGCGGCCAGCTTCAGGCCACGTTCCAGCGTGTCGATGCCTGCCTGGCTGCGCAGGGCCAGGCCCACTTGCAAAAAGGCCGCCAGGTCCATCGAAGCAGGACGCGGCACGGACAGGGCCGGGAACAGGAAGCCGGCGACGACTTCCAGCGCGTCGACCGCATCCCACGCCTGCACGAAGGCCGGCGTCAAGCCGGCTACCTGCGCCGCTTCCGACTTGATGCCAACGGCTTTGAGCAGTTCGCGCTTCGATTCCGCACCGAACAAACGCGTCAGTTCGGCCAGGCCGGCGCCACGCAATTGCTCGGCCGGCACCGACAAGACGCCGGCGATCATCGTTTGCTGCAGCACGCGCGTTTGCGCATCGACCTTGATCGACACGTCGCGTGGAATCGTCAAGGCATCCGCATCGAGCGCGTCGAACACGGGCGCCAGGTTCAGCGCCACCCAGGCCTGGCCCCAGGCCAGGATCACGCTTGATTCGTCCACGCCGTGTTCCGCCGCCAGGTTGCGGATCATCAGCGGGCCGCAGCGGTTGATCACTTCATTGGCCAGCACGGTCGCCAGAATGGCGTTGGCCAGCGGATGGTCGAGCGCCGAACGCGTTTCCACCAGCAAGGACGGGAAGTACGGTTTCAAGACCGGTTCGGCCCACGTTTCGTCCGTCAACGGCAGCGCGGAAAGGATGCGCTTGAAGCGGTTCTTCACGTTGGCGATCACCACCGCCAGTTCCGGCGTGGTCAGGCCACGGTTATCCAGCTTGCGGCGCGCCAGTTCGGCCACCGACGGCAGCTGCTCCAGCTCGCGCGACAGGGCACCCTCTTCTTCCAGGCTGGCGATCAGGGCGGCATAGCCATCCTGCACGGCGCTTTCGCCTTGCGCCTGCAACTCGCGCACCAGCAAATGCGTCTGCTGCGTGTTGTCGCGCAAGACCAGGCGCTCGACGTCGTCCGTCATCGCATACAGCTCGCGATTGCGTTCTTCTTCCGTCAGCTTACCCGCGTTGACTTCCACGTCCAGCCAGATTTTCACGTTCACTTCATGGTCCGAGCAATCCACGCCGGCCGAGTTGTCGATCGCGTCGGTGAAGATGCGGCCACCGGCCAGCGCGAACTCGATACGGCCCGCCTGCGTCGCACCCAAATTCCCCCCTTCGGCCACCACTTTCACGCGCAGCTCATTGCCGCTGACGCGGATGTGGTCATTTGCGCGGTCCTTCACTTGCGCGTGGCTCTCTGTCGACGCCTTGATGTAGGTGCCGATGCCGCCGTTGTAGAACAGGTCCACCGGGGATTTCAGGATGCGGTGCATCAGTTCTTCCGGCGCCAGCGCAGTTTCCGCGATATCGAGCGCGGCGCGGATTTGCGGCGACAGCTCGATCGTGCGGGCGGAGCGTGGATACACGCCACCGCCGGCCGAGATCAGCTCCTTGTTGTAGTCGTCCCACGAAGAGCGCGGCAAGGCGAACAGGCGCGCGCGTTCCTCGAACGAGACGGCGACGTCCGGTGTCGGGTCGAGGAAGATGTGGCGGTGGTCGAACGCGGCCACCAGTTTCAGCTGGCGCGACAGCAGTACGCCGTTGCCGAACACGTCGCCCGACATGTCGCCCACGCCGACCATGGTGATCGGGGTGGTATTGAGGTCGTGGTCCATTTCATAGAAGTGGCGCTTGACGGCTTCGAATGCGCCCTTGGCGGTGATGCCCAGTTTCTTGTGGTCGTAACCGTTCGAACCGCCCGAGGCGAACGCGTCGCCGAGCCAGAAACCGCGCTGCACGGCGATGCCGTTGGCGATGTCTGAGAACGTGGCCGTGCCCTTGTCGGCCGCCACCACCAGGTAAGGGTCGGCGTCATCGAAGCAGACGGTGTCGACTGGCGGGACGATATTGCCCAGCGAGCGGTTGTCCGTCACTTCCAGCAGGCTGGAAATGAACAGGCGGTAGACGGCTTCGCCTTCTGCCGCGATGGTTTCACGCACGGCGTCCTTCGGCATCATCTTGCAGACGAAACCGCCCTTCGCGCCGGCCGGCACGATGACGGCGTTCTTGACCATCTGCGCCTTGACGAGGCCCAAGACTTCGGTGCGGTAGTCTTCCATGCGGTCGGACCAGCGCAAGCCGCCGCGGGCGACGGGGCCGCCGCGCAGGTGCACGCCTTCAAAGCGGCGCGAGAAGACGAAAATCTCGCGGTAAGGACGCGGTTCCGGCACCAGCGCCAGGCTGCTGGTGTCGAACTTGAAGATGATCTTGTCGCCTTGTTGATTGTTCTGGAAGTAGCTGGTGCGCAGGGTGGCGGCCATCAGGTCGGCCAGCGCGCCGAGGATTTCCTCGGTATCGGCGTGGTTCACGGATGGCAGGCCAGCCTTGATGGCGGCAATGCTTTCCAGGGCTGCCGCGTGCTGCGCGCCGGACAGCGCTGGATCGAAGCGCTGCAGGAACGCTTCGACCAGGGCTTTGACCTGGGCCGGCTGCTTGCGCAGGCTTTCGGCGATGTAGCGCACCGAGAAGCGGCTGCCCGTCTGGCGCCAGTAGCTGGTGTAGGCGCGCACCAGCTGCACTTCGCGCGTCGACAAGCCGCCTTCGATGACGAGGCCATTCAGGCGGCCATCTTCGGCCGTGTCGTTGAACAGGGCGGCAAACAGTTCCTGCGCCACGGCGACGACGGATGGCTGCGCCAGTTTCGCCGCGCTGGCCGCATCGACCGTCAGGCTGGTGATGAAATAGCGCGTGCCGTCGGACAGCGACACCGAGTATGCCTGTTCACGGTCGATGGCCACGCCCGCATTGTGCAGCGCCGGCAGGATGGTCGACAGCGGCGGCACCTTGTTGGCCGAGTACAGGCGAATCGTGGTGACGGCGCCCGTCTCGATGCGCACGGCCACGTGCGCCGGATCGGTATTGCGCAGGATGGTGTCGAGGTCGCGGAAGGCGACGGCCGGCGCGGTGGCGGCCACGTAATCGAGCGGCAAAGTCGCGCAAAGTTTGCGCAGGCTGGTGCGCAGGGCCACGTCGGGCACGGCGTCGGCCACGGCGGCAAAGCCGTTATGCCAGCCATCGAGCACGCCAAGGAGCGGCTGTTCGATATCCGTTTCCAGATCCAGCGGATAGCGGGCGGCATGCGCGATCAGGTAGACGCGCGCCAGGGGGCCGTCGGCCACCAGGGTTTGCGTGCTGACGTGCGTGGCGCCGGAACTGGCTTGCAGGGCTTTCGCCAGGCTCGATGCCACGCTGGCGCTGTAACGCTCGCGCGGCAGGTAGACCAGCACGTTCAGGTGGCGCGCATACACGTCGCGGCGCGCGAAGACCTTGGTGCGCGGCTGCTTGTACAGCGAGACGACGGCGCCGCACACTTGCGCCAGCCAGTCGAGGTCCGCTTCCAGCGCTTCCGTGCGCGGCAAGGACTCAAGGATTTCGCGGAATTTCTCGGCGCGGAAGCCTTGCTGGCGCACGCCGGCCAGGCTCAGTACCTTGGCCACGCGGCCGCGCGCAAACGGCAGCGCCGCCAGCGGGGTGGAGTTGCCCGCGCGGGTAAACAAGCCGACGAAGCAATGCTCGCCCAGGATCGCGCCTTGCGCATCCATGTCGCGCACGCCGATGAAATCGAGCTGCTGGTCGCGGTGCAACGTGCCCGCCACGTCGGCCTTGACGATGGACAGCGCCGAGTCGCGCTTGGCCAGGGTGTCGAAGTCGCCGGGGATGTTCGCCAGGCAGGTGCCGTAGACCGGGTGCGCCGTATCCTGCAGCACGCCGACGCGGCTAGGAATGTCGCGTTCGAGTTCGCGCACGCCCGGCTTGACGCGGTAGTAGGCGTAACCGAATACTTCAAAGCCGCCGCTGCGCGCCCACTCCAGGAAGGCCGCCACTTCCGCGCCTTCTTCGCCATGCTGCGCTGCAGCCGTGGCGACGGTGGCCAGGCGCTCGCTCATGGCGGCAGCATCGCGGCGCACGATGGCCGCGTCACGCGCGACCATGTCGATGGCGGCGACCAGCGCAGCCAGGGCTTGCGGCTCCAGCTCTTCGTCGAGCAGCACCAGCACATACGATTCGAGCGGGTCGCCCGGCTGGCGCACCGCTTCGACGCTACCGTCAGCGGCGCGGCGCACGGGCAGCACGGTGTTCATCACGCCGCGCACGGCCAGGTGCTGGCGGCGCATGGCCATGACGATGGAGTCGACCAGGTAAGGCATGTCTTCGTTCAGGATCAGCAAGGCGCTCGCCATGCCGCCACGGCCATCCGCATAGCGCAGGGTGGCGATCTGGCAGCCGGTACCGGTGCGCTTGGCCGCTTGCGTAAAACCGTCGACCAGCACGGGCGCCAGGCTGTCGGGCGCGATATCGGCCAGGTCTTCGGCGTCGAGCGAGTCGAGCCATGCCTGCACCAGTTGTACGACAGGCGCTGCCGCCTTGTTCGCATTGCCAGCCGCGTTAATCAGCTCCAGCGTTTGTGTGCGCAAATCTTGTGGCGTGTGATTCATCTTGCATCTCCATTACGGTAATGTGAATGTCCAACGCTGTCGTTCGGGCTTGTGGCTGCGCGGCAGCGGTGTCAAGAGACGGGGGTCGCCCGTCCAATTCTGTCTGTGCTACGGATAGTTGTCTCGGATTTTTTCTGTGTTTTTTCTATCGCCTACAAGTCGTACAATCCAGGTAAGTTGAGGATGATCGTCAATTCTTCAAGCGCCGCATGCACTTCCAGCGCCAGCTGCGGGTCGGCCAGGTCGCCCGGCTCCAGATGGTCGCGGTAGTGTTTTTCCACCCACTGCACCAGCCGATGGTACAGCGTTTCCGTCATGATCACGCCCTGATGCATGGCGCGCGCCTCGGTTTGCGTCAGGGCCACGCGCAAACGCAGGCAGGCGGGCCCGCCGCCGTTGCGCATGCTCTGGCGCAGGTCGAAATGTATCAGTTCGTCAATCGGACCACCACTGGCCACCAGGCCTTCCAGGTAGCGCGACACGGCGCGGTTTTCCTGGCATTCCTGCGGTATCACCAGCGCCATCTTGCCGCCCTCTTTCGTCAGCAACTGGCTGTTGAACAGATAGCTGCTCACCGCATCCTGGATCGGCACCTGGCCCGTGTCCACGCGCAGCGCATCCAGTTGCGCGCCCGTGGCGGCGACGGCGCGATGCAGCTGCGACAAGCTTGCCTCTTCATCGGCAAACGCCTGCTCGTGATAGAACAGCACATTGCCATTGCCAACGGCGATGACGTCGTTATGGAACACGCCCTGGTCGATCACGTCCGGATTCTGCTGCACGTACACGGTGCGCTTCGCATCGAGGCCATGCAGGCGCGCCACGGCTTGCGACGCTTCCAGCGTCTGGCGCGCCGGGTAGCGCTTCGGCGACGGCGCGGAAGGATCGAACTCCACCCGGCCATACACGAACAACTCCACCGATGGCGCGCCGTGGCTGGCGCCCAGACGCGTGTGGTTGGCCGCGCCCTCGTCGCCAAAGGCGGGAGTGGACGGCAGCGCGTCGTGCACGGCGAAGTGCTTGTCGTCGCTGAAGATGGCGCGCAGGCTGCGCGCCGACTGCGCGTGCTCGAAGGCGCGGTGCAGCTTGTTGTTCAGGTTGGCGGCCGTGAAATGCACGCGGCCATCCTGCGTGTCGGCCGACGGGCTGACCGTGGCGGCGTTCGCCGTCCACATGGGCGAGGCGGAATACGCGCATGCCAGGATCACCGGCGATTCCTTGCACGCGCGCGCCAGCACCTCGGCATCCGTGCCCGTGAAACCGATGGAGCGCAGCAGGCGGAAATTGGGCCGGTCCTGCGGCGGCAGCAAGGCTTGCGCAAAGCCGCGCGCGGCCAGCGCGCGCATCTTGGCCAGGCCCTGCAAGGCGGCCTGCTTCGGATTCGAAGCGCTTTTCACATTGCTGAACGAGGCCACGTTGCCGAACGAGAGTCCCGCATAGTTATGCGATGGGCCGACCAGGCCGTCAAAGTTGTATTCGCGCGTGCTGTGCATGGGTATTCCTTATGAAACCTTCTTAAAAATTCAGGCCGGGCGACAGCTTGGCCGGCATTTCCAGCGCGCTGTTCTCGATCGAGGCGACCGGGTAGGCGCAATAGTCAGCCGCGTAATACGCGCTCGGACGGTGGTTGCCCGACTTGCCGATGCCGCCGAACGGCGCCGTGCTGGCCGCGCCCGTCGTCGGACGGTTCCAGTTGATGATGCCGGCGCGCGCGCGCGTCTGGAACGTTTGCCACAGGGCCGGATCGTCGGACAGCAGCGCCGCAGCCAGGCCGAATTCGGTGGCGTTGGCAACCTTCAGGGCCGCGTTGAAATCAGCCACGCGTATCACTTGCAGCAGAGGGCCGAACCATTCTTCGTCGGGAATGCCGACAGCATCAGTGACGTCGACGATGCCGGCCGTGACAAATCCCGCCTCGGGATTCAACTGGCGCATCTGCAGCAAGGTGGTGCCGCCCCTGGCGACCATGTCCGATTGCGCCTGCACCAGGCGCGCGGCCACGGCGCTCGAGACCACAGGGCCCATGAACGGCTGCGGCTGCGCGTCGGACGCGCCGATGCCCAGTTTCGCGGCCACTTCCACCAGGCGCGCAACGAAGGCAGAACCCGCTGCATTGTCCTGCACCACCAGGCGGCGCGCGCACGTGCAGCGCTGGCCGGCCGAGACAAAGGCGGAGAAGATCGCGTGGTGCACGGCCACGTCGACGTCCTTGACGTCCCACACCACTAAAGCGTTGTTGCCGCCCATTTCCAGCGCCAGCATCTTGCCCGGCTGGCCGCCGAACTGGCGGTGCAGGCTGATGCCCGTCTGGCAGGAACCCGTAAACAGCACGCCGTCGAGGTGGGCATTCGCGCCCAGGGCCACGCCCGTATCGCGCCCGCCGTTGACGAGGTTGACGACGCCATTGGGCAAGCCGGCCTGCTGCCATAGCTGCACGGTTTTGACGGCCGTGCGCGGCGCATATTCGCTGGGCTTGAAGACGATGGTGTTACCAGCGATCAGGGCCGGCACGATGTGGCCATTCGGCAGGTGGCCGGGGAAATTGTATGGGCCGAAAACGCCGAACACGCCATGCGGGCGGTGGCGCAGCACGGCGTCGCCATCGGCGATCTTGCTTTGCGTGATGCCCGTGCGCGCGTTGTACGACTGCACCGAGATATCGATCTTGTTGGCCATGGTGGCCACTTCCGTGCGCGACTCCCACAGCGGCTTGCCCACTTCTTCCGAGATCAGCAGCGCCAGCGCTTCCGCGTGTTCCTTCAGCAGTTCGCGAAAGCGCACGCAGATGGCGATGCGCTCGTCGACGGGCGTATCGGCCCACGCGTCAAAGGCGGCGCGGGCGGCCTGGCACGCCTGTTCGACTTCGTGTTCCGTCGCTTCCAGGCTGGCCCAGGTCTGCTTGCCGTTCGACGGATCGATGGTGAGCAGTTCACGGCCCGTGCCTGGCAGCCAGGCGCCGTTGATGAAGTTCGATGCTGCGGCAGATGGATTCAATACGTTAGACATGGGGATGCTTCCTCGGGTTGAGTGACAAGGTGCGCACGGTGTCGCCGTGATGGCAGCGCAGCAGATGCAGTTCATCGTCATCGAGCGCGATCTTGCCGCTGTGCGGATTGGCGCTGGTGACGATCATGCGGAAATCTTTCAGGTCGGTGTTCGACACCAGGTAAGGTTCGGCCTGGGCAAGGTCGCCGCACACTTCCGGCGCAGGCACTGGCACAGTCGCGGCGTCGAGCACGGCCGGCATGCTGTCGCGCATGGCGCGCAGTTCGGAGACGCGCGCCTGCAGCACGGGACCGGCGTCGAAAATGTCGACATAGCCTTCGAAGTGCAAGCCTTCCTGTTCCAGCAGGCGGCGCGCGGGCGCCGTGCTCAGATGCACCTTGCCGATGACTTCCTGCGCTTCATCGGGCAGGTAGGCCACGTACATGGGCTGGCGCGGCATCAGTTCGGCGATGAACGATTTTTTTCCCAGACTCGTCAAGTCGTCGACGTGGTGGAAATCCATCTTGAAGAAGTGGCGGCCCAGGCCTTCATAGAACGGCGAGCTGCCGTCCGGCGCCTGGTAGCCGCGCATTTCCGCGATCAGCTTTTCCGTAAACAGGTGCGGGAACTGGGCGATGAAGAGGAAGCGGCTTTTCGACAGCAGCTTGCCGTTGTTGCCGCTGCGGTAATCGGGGTGCAAAAACAGCGAGCACAGTTCCGTGCTGCCCGTCAGGTCGTTCGACAGGTACAGCGTTTCCATGCGCGTAAACACGTCGAGCTCGCGGCTGGAATGGACCAGGGTGCCGATGCGGTAGTTATAGAACGGCTCTTCCAGGCCCACGGCGCCCTTGATGGCGCACACGCCGGCAAGGCGGCCCGTGTCGGTATCCTCCATGACGAACATGTAGTCGCGCTTTTCGGGCGCGATGGTTTCGGCGAACGAGGCGCAGGCGATGGCCAGGCGGTCGCCCAGCATTTTCATGTCCGGCTTGAGGGTGGTCATGCCGGTGCCGACCTGGCTGGCCAGGCCATACAGGGCATCGAGATCATTGGCATTGATGGCGCGTACTACTAGCATAAAATTAACTCCCTTAGATACGCACGCAAATGACGCTGTCGCCTTCGGCCACGGCCAGCGCCTCGAGCAAGTCTGCCGGCAAGCCGACGCTGTCCTGCGCTTCGAGCGCATCGCAGGTAAAAGTCACGGCGCGGAAATTGCGTTCGGCGCCCGAAGCGACCGCATAGTGCACTTTCAGGCCCGTGCGGCTGGGCGTGACGCCCGCGACGACGCGGCGCGTGAGCGAGCCTGTAAACGAGCGCAGCGCATGCTTGTGCGCCTGCAGGATCGGACCGCCATCGAAGATGTCGATGTAATCGTCGGCTTCAAAGCCTTCTTCCGTCAGCAGATTAAATGCCAGTTCGCCGCTCGGATGGATCTGGCCCATGGCCGCCTGCGCGTCGCCGGGCAGCAGCGGCACGTAGACGGGGTAATGCGGCATCAGTTCAACGATCAGGGTGCGGTTGCGCGCGCCGCCGATGACTTTTTCGGCATCGAGGAAATCCATCTGGAAGAACTTGCGGCCCAGCGCATCCCAGAACGGCGACTGGCCGTTGGCGTCCGTGATGCCGGCCAGCGGCACGAAGAAGCGGTCGCCGAAGCGGTGCGGTGCCAGTACGGCAAACAGCAGCCGCGCGCGCGACAGCAAGGCCGCTTCCAGCCCCGCCTGCTCCATGTTGCGCACGTAAAAGCCGGACAGCTGCGAATACGCCGTCAGTTCGGAACACAGGGTCAGCGCATGCACGCTGTGGCTGATGTTCAGGTCGCGCGAGACTTGCTGGATGACGTCGTTGCGAAAGGAAAAATAGGTACCGTTCGAGCCGGCCGAGGCGAAGATGGCGGCCGTACCAAAAATGCTCTTGTCGGGCAGGGATTCAAGCACGAAGAGATACGACTCTTCGCTGGGGATGTCGACATGGGCGGCAAACGAGGCGATGGAGCGCTCGACGGAGGCGGCGATTTTTTCGCGCGTCTTCGGCAGGGTATGGACACCCGGCATGGTGACTGCGGCCAGCGCTTCGAGGGCTGCAATATCCGCAATTTCTACCGGACGGACAACATACATGGGTACTCCTTCAATGCTGGTAATGCCAGGGTAGAACCAAGCCGGCCCGCAGCAAAGCGGCGGGCCGGTGATCAAACAGGGAGCGAGGCTAGCCTCAGGCTTTCAGCATGCCGTCGATGGCGGCGCGCAGCAGACGGCCCGCTTCGGCAATCTGCTCGTCCGAGACGATCAGGGCCGGCGCCAGGCGCACCACGTCCATGCCGGCGATCAGCACCATCAAGCCTTGCGCTTCGGCCGCCTTCTGGATGTCTTTCGCGCGGCCTTTGTAAGCATCGCTGACGACCAGGCCCAGCAGCAAACCGCTGCCGCGCACGATGGAGAACACTTGCGGGTAATCCGTGATCAAGCCTTGCAGCATGGCGATGGTGTTGACGCTCGCTTCTTTCACGCGCGCCAGGAATGCCGGCGTGTTGATCGTCTCCAGCACGGTCAGGGCCACGGTGGCGGCCAGCGGGTTGCCGCCGTAGGTGGTGCCGTGGGTGCCGACGGCCAGGGTCTGCGCCAGTTCATTTGTGGTCAGCATGGCGCCGATCGGGTAGCCGTTGCCCAGCGCCTTGGCGGCCGTCAGGATGTCCGGCGTGACGCCGTAGCCCATGTAGGCGAACAAGGCGCCAGTGCGGCCCATGCCGCTCTGGACTTCGTCGAAAATCAACAGGGCGCCCGTCTTGTCGCACAGGGCGCGCAGCTCTTTGAGGAATTCAGGATTGCCCGGCACCACGCCGCCTTCGCCTTGTACCGGCTCGACGATCACGGCGCACACGTCATCGCCGATGGCGGCGCGCGCCGCTTCGATGTCGTTGTAGGCGATGTGGTCGATCGACGGCGGCAGCGGCTCGAAGCCTTCCGTGTACTTGGCCTGGCCGCCGACGGAGACCGTAAACAGGGTGCGGCCGTGGAAGGAGCTGAAGCACGAGATGATGCGCGACTTGTGCGCGCCGAACTTGGTGTGCGCATACTTGCGCGCCAGCTTCAGGGCCGCTTCGTTGGCTTCCGCGCCCGAGTTGCAGAAGAAGGCGCGGTCGGCAAAAGTAGCTTCCGTCAGGGCCAGCGCCAGGCGCAGCACAGGCTCGTTGGTGTAGCCGTTGCCCAAATGCCACAAATTATTGATTTGCTTGGTCAGCACGTCGACCAGCACAGGATGGCAGTGGCCCAGGCTGTTGACGGCGATGCCGGAGGTGAAATCGAGGTAATGCTTGCCGGTCTGGTCCCACAGATCCAGACCGGAACCGCGCACGGGCACCATGGCTGCAGGGGCGTAGGTAGGAACGAGGACCTGGTCAAAGGTTTCCCGGGTGACTGGACGAGCCGTTACGGTCGAATCAAGCTTGGCATTCATAGCATTTCCCCATCAATATGTTAGGTACTCCGCAGCTACGACAGCTACGTGTGTACTGCATTATAAAAAGCGGGATGCTAAAACTCTTTTGAATCTGCGACAAGGATTTTCACAATTCATCACAGCCGGGCTTGCTTGAATCAAGCGGGGGGCATGAGCTTGCGCTGCCGCTCTTCGCGGGGCGTATTGCCAAACAGGGTGCCAAACGCGGTGGAAAAGTGCGAACCGGAAGAAAAGCCGCACATCAGGCCCACTTGCACGATGGAATAATGCGTATCAAGCAACAATTGCCGCGAGCGCTGCAGGCGCAGCTCCAGGTAGTAGCGCGATGGCAGGCTGCCCAGGTATTGCTTGAACAGCCGTTCCAGCTGGCGCCGCGACAGGCCCACCAGGCTGGCGATATCATCGGTCGACAGCGGCTCCTCGATATTGGCTTCCATCAAGGTGACCGCTTCGGACAATTTCGGCTGCAGCACGCCGAAACGCGCCTGCAAGGCCACCCTCTGACGCTCTTCCTTGCCGCGCACCTTGTCCACGCACAGCGCTTCCTTGACGAGCGCCTGCACGTCGGCGCCAAAGATGGTCTCGATCAGCGTCAGCGAAAAGTCGATGCTGGCCGCGCCGCCGCAACAGGTGATGTGCGGGCCGTCGATGTCGAACAGATGCGGCGTCAAAATGGCCCGTTCCGCCTTCGCTTCCGCATCCGCGTACAGGGCCCACGGCAAGGCGATGCGCACGCCATCCATGACGCCCGCGTCGGCCAGCCACAGCACGGCCGCGCCCACGCCGCCCCAGAACGGCGCCGAACGGCAGCGCTCGATCACGGCCCGGCACAGCTCGGCGCGCAGCGGCGCCTGCGTTTCATCGGCAACCAGCAGCGCGATATGCCAGTTGCCGCCCTGCGCGGCCACCTGTTCCGGTGTGCGCACGTCCAGTCGCAGCGCGTCCGGCCCCAGCGCCCGCGCACACAGGCGCAGCGGCTGCACCAGGCCGGCCCAGGTGATCGACTCGGCATCGCCGGCATGCACCAGCAGCAAACGCAGCGGTTTGTCGAGGCCGATACGGGAAAGATTAGCGAAGGACATCGGCGAGGCGGACCAGGGACAAGGGCTGAGTTGCCCACATGATACCGGACTTCCGCCCCATCGAGACCCGCATGCAAGGGCGCATCCTGGCGCGGCGGAAAAAAGCGGGGCGGAAGGATATAATCCCCCCCATGGGTGAACGATATTTAAAAAGTATCCGGCTGCTGGCCGAATGCATGCAAGGCTTCGAGCGGTTTTCTGGCGACTTCGTGCGCCAGTACGGCTTGACGCATGCGCAATTCGACATCATCGCCACGCTCGGCAACACCTGTGGCATGTCCTACAAGGAACTGGGCCAGAAAACCCTGATTACCAAGGGTACCTTGACGGGCGTGGTGGAACGGCTGGAACAGAAGGGGCTGGTAATCCGCGAACGTTGTCCGCGCGACAAGCGTTCCTATTACGTGCGCCTGAGCTGCGAGGGGGAACAGGTGTTCCATGACGTGTTCCCCAAACTGACAAAACAGGGCCAGCGCCTGTTCGACGGCTATACCGAAGACGATTTCATGCGTTTGGAAACCATCCTGGCAAGCCTGAAACATGCCATCGCCAATGGCCACAGTTAATAATTCACCAAGCACAGACATTCAAACAAGACAAAGGAAACCAAGTTGAAAACCTCACTGCTCGAAGGCAAAAAGCCTGCTCATTTCGATAAACACATCATCGGCAACCTGCTGCTCAACGCCAGCACGCCGGAACTGGTACGCCAGGAAAAACTGATCATCGGCGTGCGCAACGAAGACGGCGAAATCTACCGCCTGATCGGCGCCACCAAGCACAACAGCTTCATGAATGCCGTCGAGGAACTCTTCGACCTGGGCTTGACGGATGAGCTGGAAGACAGCGACGAGCTGGTCGAAGGCTGCGACGCGATATTTAGTGAATCGTTGTAATAACGATTGACGATCGCTGTCGTTAAAAAAGGCATGCCACCGATATAGGCATGCCTTTTTCCGTTTACGGGGGTTTACTTGCCTTTTACTTGCTTGTTTGCGAAAAGATCACGGTTAAAAAGTTCCGTACGGAAATATTGCGAGTATAATTTTTTCAATGAACAGACTCGACGCCTTTAAAAGCATCGCCGCACAAGCCGCTCGTGGCGAGCTGACCTTTCCTGCCAATGTGAACGCTTCGCTCAAGCTGCAAGAGGCGCTGGCCGATCCCGACTGCCATATCGAGGCCGCCGCCAAGCTGGTGCAAGCCGACCCGCTGCTGGCCGCGCGCACGGTGGCCATCGCCAATTCCGTGGCGTTCAACCGTTCCGGCAACGAAATCACCAGCGTGCGCAATGCCGTGCAACGGCTCGGCGTGCGTACCCTGCAGTCGGTGGTAGCGTCGCTGATCGTGCGCCAGCTGGGCAGCACCATTACCGATCCCGTGCTGCAGGCGAAGGCCAGGCAGCTGTGGGAACATACGGCCCATGTGGCGGCCCTGTCGCAGGTACTGGCTCGCCGCGTCACCAGGGTAGACCCCGATACGGCCCTGTTTGCCGGCATCATGCATGAAGTGGGCGGCTTTTATCTGCTGTCGCGCGCAGCCGAATTCCCCGGCATCCTCGACGGCGAACCGCAGGACTGGGTCGAACATGGCGAACAAGCCATCGGCCATGGCGTATTGACCAAACTGAAGGTGCCGGAAGCGGTGATGGGCGCCATCGCGGCGCTGTGGGAAGGCTTGCGCGCCATCCCGCCCGAATCGCTGGGCGACACCTTGCTGCTGGCAAATGACCTGGCGCCCGTCTCGTCGCCGCTCAACGAAAGCCCGGCTGCCATCGCCGTGCGCGCCGCCCGCGCCGCCGGCAGCATCGATTGCGTGATCGGCGATGCGACCCTGTCGAGCATCATGGAAGAATCGGACGATGAAGTGCAGTCGCTGCTGAAGGTGCTCGTGCATTAATCCTGTTTTACCGGCACCGGCGGCATGATCGGCACGCCTGGCGCCGGCTTCGGCACGTCGACGATCAGCACATGCTTGTCCATGGCCTGCGTTCTCTGCTTCTGCTGGGCGACTTGCGTGGCGACCGCCCGGGTACTCAAGAGTGGCTTCGGATGGCGTGGCATGAACATGGCGTACCTGCTTGCAGTGGGAGACGCCCCATCTGTGCAGCGAAAATCAAATTATCAAGCTCCAGACAAAAAAAACCCGCTCGAAAGCGGGTAAAGTCCAAAGCTAGGGATGTCCTGAAAGAGACAGCCCTATCTTATGCGTGCCGCCGTGCCGGCTCCGTGCGCTGGCACACGTAGTGCGCAGATTATCCCGGCAGCAGCTGCACGTCCGTTTCCTGCCAGGCGCGCAGCTGCCGCACGCGGGCAAACCAGGCCTCGATGTGCTGGTACTGCGCCAGCGGCAGCCGCACGGCCTCGCTGTACATCAGCGGCGCGGCCACGGCGAAATCGGCCAGGGTCAAGGCATCGCCGCAAAGCCAGCTGCGCTGCGCCAGATGCGCGTCCAGCACCACGGCGCACTCATGCAAATCGCGCTCGCCGCGCGCCTCTTCCAGCGGGTCCGCCGGACCATTGCCCGTCATGCCCTTCCAGGCGCGTTCCCAGGCCAGCACGCTGATGGCCGGCGCGAAATGCTGCGCGGCCCAGAACAGCCAGCGGTTGACGTCGGCGCGCGCTTGCGGCGCCTGCGGATACATCGTCTGGCCCGGCACCTGCTCGGCCAGATATTGCATGATGGCGCACGATTCCCACAGCAGGAAATCGCCATCGGCCAGCACGGGCACCTTGCCGTTCGGGTTCAGTTCGGCCAGGCGGCGGCGGTCGTCAGCATTCATCAGGTCGACTTCGGCCAATTCCAGCGGCAGGCCAAGGTGGATCGCCGTCATCAGGGCACGGCGGGCATTCGAAGACATGGGGTGGTGGTACAGGCGCATGGTGGATGACTCCGGTGAGTGAAGAAGCCACCATCGTAGAACCAGTCACTGACAGTTTTTGTCAGGAGCGCATCTCACGATTCCGGGTCAATATCATGGGCCTTGCGCCAGGCATCGAGCAGCACATGGCGCCGCGTGGGATAGCGCTCCGCATGCTGCCGCACGTCGGCGATGCGGTCGATGCGGAAATGCCGGTAATCGCCGCGCAGCTCGCACCAGGCGGCCAGCAGGCGCTTGCCTTCAAAAAAGGCCAGGGCAAACGGCCACACCGTGCGCGAGGTGGCGCTGCCATGCTCATCCTGATAGGCGAGCGTAAGCTTCTGTTCATAGCGGATCGCCTCGCGCACGGGCTGCACGTAGCGGTCGGCAGGCTGCGTGCCATCGGCGGGACGGCCCAGCGGCACCCACAAGCTGGTCTCGGCCATGCTGTCGCGCAGGTCGCGCGGCGAGGCGGCCGCGATCTTCGCCAGGGCATTGCTGGCCGCCTGCGCCAGGCCCGCATCGCCCTGCCGGCGCACCCAGCGCGCGCCCAGCACCAGCGCCTCCAGTTCATCGGGTCCGAACATCAGCGGCGGCAAAAAGGCGCCGCGGCGCAGCACATAGCCGATGCCGGCCTCGCCCTGCAGGGGTGCGCCCAGTTCGGCCAGGGTCTGGATATCGCGGTAAATCGTGCGCTCCGATACCCCCAGCTGCTGCGCCAGCTGGGCCGCCGTGACGGGCACGCGCCTGGCGCGCATGGCGTCCATCAGCAGGAACAAACGGCCGCTGCGGCTCATGGACAAGCCTGCAAAGCCTGGTCGCCCATCACCAGGGCCGACAGGGCCGGCACGTACAGATAGCCGTCGGGCGCCAGGCGCGCCGCGCGCGTCCCCTCGTCCACGCCGGCGATGCCGTAGCAGCGCTGCAGGCGGGCGGCAGCCGGCCACCAGTAGACGACCGCCTCCTGGTCGGGGAAGCGCTGGCGCACGCCATCGGCTTGCGCAGCCACCTGCCGGAAATCGCGGTAGAAGGCGGGGGCGATGCCCAGCTCCGCGGCAAAGGCCGCTTCCAGCGCCGCCAACTGCGCCAGTCGCACGGCCAGCGCCGCTGTTTCACGCTCCAGCTCATCGGCCGGCACGCCCGCCTCGATCAGGCTGCGGCGCATGTGCTGCGGGCCTGCCTGCGCGCGCAGGAAGGCCGACTCCTGCAACGCCAGCACGGCGGTGTCTGGAATGCTTGTATGGTGCGTGGCCGGGAAAACGTACAGGGCGCAGCTGCCGGCACACACGGTGTCGATGGCGAGGCTCCATTGCCGCTGGCGCAAGTAGCGCCCCAGCAGCATGGCCGCCTGCGGGTCGCCGCCATCGCTATTGATGCGCAGCACGGTTGTCCCTGGCGTGGCCAGCTGCCGCAGCGTCTCCACGTCGCCCTCGGCGATGGCGCCGCGCAGGGCGATGGTATCGCTGCCTACGCGGCGCAATTCCGCGGCGCTGGCCAGCGCGCCGAGGCCCGCCATGAGGCCCATCACTATCAAACGCTTCATCGTCATCCGTTACAAAAAAAACGACCACCGCGCGGGTGATCGTTCTTGAATTCGTCATGCAACCAACTGCGCTTACACCACGGCGCCGTCGGTTTCGTCTTTTTCCTTGACCGGCTTGATCAAGTCTTCGCGCTTGACGCCCAGCCACATGGCGATCGAGGCCGCGACGAACACGGACGAGTAAATGCCGAAGCAAATACCGATGGTCAGCGCGAGTGCGAAATGGTGCAGGGTCTGGCCGCCGAAGACCAGCATCGACAGCACCATCATCTGGGTCGAACCGTGGGTGATGATGGTACGCGAAATGGTGCTGGTGATCGCGCTGTCGATCACTTCATGCACGGTCGCCTTGCGCTGCTTGCGGAAGTTTTCGCGGATACGGTCAAAGATCACCACCGATTCGTTGACGGAATAGCCGAGCACCGCCAGGATGGCCGCCAGTACCGTCAGCGAGAATTCCCATTCGAAGAAGGCGAAGAAGCCCAGGATGATCACCACGTCATGCAAGTTGGCGATAATGGCCGAAACGGCGTATTTCCACTCGAAGCGCACGGCCAGATATGCCATCACGCCCAAAATCACCACCACCAGCGCGTTCAGACCGTTCTGCGTCAATTCGTCGCCCACTTGCGGACCGACGAATTCAACCTTTTGCAGCACCAGCGCTTCATTACCGGCGGCGTCCAGGCAGGCGCTCTTGAGCACATGCTCGCCCTTGTCGGTGACGGTATCGATGCCCTTGGTCGTGCCTTGCTCGACCTTGCACAGGGTTTCGAACACGCGCTGCGAGGTATTCGCGGCAGTCACGCCCTTTTCCACCGGCAGGCGGATCATCACGTCGCGCGCCGTATCGAAGCTGGTCACGCCAGGCTCTTCGTAGCCCATCTTGATCAGGGTGCCGCGTATGCCTTCCAGGTTGGCCGCTTTCGGGTACTTTACCTCCAGCACGGTGCCGCCCTTGAATTCCACGGACAGGTGCAAGCCCTTGTGGAACAGGAAGAAGACGGCGGCAAGGAAGGTCACGGCCGAAATCACGTTGAAAATCAACGCATGGCGCATGAAGGGAATATCTTTTTTGATCCGGAAAAATTCCATGAAATCCTCTGAGTTCTATTCTGTGCGTCCGGCGCTTGTGCCGCCGGACGCGATCGCTGTTGTCGCTATTGGGTGAGTCGGGGCCGCCGCTTATTTGCTCGTGCCCGGCACCCACACCGTGCCGATCGACAAGGTCGTCAGCTTTTTCTTGCGGCCATACCAGAGGTTGACCACGCCGCGCGACACGAACACGGAGGAGAACATCGACGTCAGGATGCCCAGGCAATGCACGACGGCAAAGCCGCGCACGGGACCGCTGCCGAAGGCCAGCAATGCCAGGCCGACGATCAGGGTGGTCACGTTCGAGTCGAGAATCGTGGCCCATGCACGGTCGAAGCCGGCGGCGATCGCCGCTTGCGGCGTACTGCCGGCACGCAACTCTTCACGGATACGTTCATTGATCAGCACGTTGGCGTCAATCGCCATGCCCAGCGCCAGCGCGATCGCGGCGATACCTGGCAAGGTCAGCGTCACCTGGATCATGGACAGCAAGCCGACCAGCAGCAGCAGGTTGGTGGCCAGGGCCAGCACGCTGAAGGCGCCGAACAGCATGTAGTAGGCGATCATGAAGATGGCGATGGCGATGAAGCCATACATGGTCGAATGGAAGCCCTTGGCGATGTTTTCGGCGCCCAGTTGCGGTCCGATCGTGCGTTCCTCGATGACGGTCATCGGTGCGGACAAGGCGCCCGAGCGCAGCAGCAGCGCCAGTTCATTCGCGTTTTCCGCGCCGCCCATGCCCGTGATCTGGAAGCGCGAACCGAGTTCCTGCTGGATGGTCGCCACCGACAGCACTTCCGGCTTGCCCTTTTCAAACAGCACGATAGCCATGCGCTTGCCTACGCGATCGCGCGTCGCTTCGCGCATCTTGCGGCCGCCGTCGCCGTTCAGGTCGATCGACACGGCCGCTTGCTGGTTCTGGTCGAAGCTGGCCGTGGCGCTGGAGATATAGTCGCCCGTCAGGATCACGTCTTTCGACAGCACGACAGGGACGCCCTTGCCAACGGTAAACAATTCCGAGTTGAACGGGATGGCGCTCGACAGTTCGGTGTTGGGCACGATGCTTTCATCGACCAGGCGCACTTCCAGCGTCGCCGTGCGGCCGATGATGGCTTTCGCGCGGGCCACGTCCTGCACGCCAGGCAGTTGCACCACGATGCGGTCAGGACCCTGCTGCTGAATCAGCGGCTCGGCCACGCCCAGCTCGTTGACGCGCTTGGACAGGGTGGAGATATTCTGTTTCACGCCTTCGTCGATGGTCGCTTTCAGGGCGGCCGGTTTCAGGGTGATGTTCAGTTTCAGATCGCTGCCTTCGCCCGCATCGGCGAACGCCAGCTCCGTCATCTGGTCGGACAGGACATTTTTAGCTTTCACGCGCGTTTCCGCGTCACGGAAGTTGATTTGCACGCTGTCGCCCACGCGCTCGATGCCGGCGTGGCGGATATTCTTGTCGCGCAACACGCTACGCGCGGCGGACTGGACGCCCTGGACTTTCTTGTTCAGTACGGCTTTCGCATCGACCTGCATCAGGAAGTGCACGCCGCCGCGCAAGTCCAGGCCCAGGAACATGGGCAAGGCATGCAGCTTTTGCATCCACATCGGGGTGTTCGCTTGCAGGTTGACCGTCACGATGTACGCGGGGTCGCTGGCATCGGAATTGAGGTCCTTTTCCAGTACCAGTTTTGCCTTGAACTGGGTATCGGGATCGGCGAAACGCACGCGCACGGAGGCGAGGTTGCCAGCGCCATCCATGGTGACACCTTCCGACTTGACGTTTTCTTTCGTCAATATTTCCGCGACTTGCGTCATCAGTTCGCCCGTCACTTTGACGGTCGACTTGCCGCTGGTTACTTGCAGCGCCGGTGATTCACCGAAATAATTGGGTGCCGTATAGAGTGCGCCCAGCAATAAGGCGACGACGATGATGATGTATTTCCAGGCAGGATAGCGATTCATATTGATTCAGCGTTCAGTGTTGAGCGTCGGAGGCGTCGCGAGGGGCGGCGGATAGCCGCCCCGGTCATCATTGCCTAGGCAATGACAGCGAGGAATTACAGCGCCTTCAGGGTGCCTTTAGGCAGCAAGGTAGTGATGGAGCTCTTTTGCACCGTGATTTCGGTGCCGGTCGCCACTTCGATGGTGACGTAAGCGTCCACTACCTTGACAACACGGCCCAGCATGCCGCCAGCGGTGACGACTTCGTCACCCTTGGCCAGCGCGTCCATCATCGCCCGTTGTTCTTTGGCGCGTTTTTGCTGTGGGCGGATCATCAGGAAATACATGACCACGAACATCAATACCAGCGGCAAGAAGCTGGTCAGGTTGCCGCCGAGGCCCAGGGCGTCGGTTGGGGCTTGCGCATAAGCGTTGGAAATGAAAAACACGGTGACTCCAGTTCTAATCAGTTTGAAAAAATAGCGCTGTATTCTAGCATTGGCAATCCGCCAAGCCTCCAATTGCAGGCATGGCAGCTTCAAATGGGGCTAAAAAGGCATTATGCAATGCTTTATCGCCCCCGTCCAAGCACCAATACACAAAACTTCCAGCCCTGCTGCCGCCAGGGCGCAGGCTAAGCTTTTCTTAAGTTCCGCGTGCGCGTTCTGCGTGGAATTGCAGCGTAAACGCGTGGAAACGGTCTTCATCGAGCGCCTCGCGCATCTGGCGCATCAAGTCCAGGTAGTAATGCAGGTTGTGGATGGTATTGAGGCGCGCGCCGAGGATTTCCTTGGACCGGTGCAGATGGTGCAGATAGGCGCGCGAGAAATTGCGGCAGGCGTAGCAGCTGCAGGTCTCGTCGAGTGGCGCCTGGTCTTCCTTGTACTTGGCGTTCTTGATCTTGATGTCGCCAAAACGGGTGAACAGCCAGCCATTGCGGGCGTTACGCGTCGGCATGACGCAATCGAACATGTCGATGCCGTTCGAGACACCGGCCACCAGGTCTTCCGGCGTGCCCACGCCCATCAGGTAATGCGGCTTGTTGGCCGGCAGGCGCGGGCCCACGTGGGCCAGCATGCGCATCATGTCTTCCTTCGGCTCGCCGACGGACAGGCCGCCGATGGCGATGCCGGGGAAATCGATCTCTTCGAGCTTGGCCAAGGACTCGTCGCGCAGCATTTCGAACATGCCGCCCTGCACGATGCCGAACAGCGCGTTCGGGTTCTCGCCGCGGTGGAACTCGTCCTTCGAGCGCTGCGCCCAGCGCAAGGACATGCGCATGGACTTGGCCGCTTCCTCGATGGTGGCTGGACGGCCTTCAATCTCGTACGGCGTGCATTCGTCGAACTGCATGACGATATCGGAATTCAAGACGCGCTGCACCTGCATCGACACTTCCGGCGAGAGGAACAGTTTATCGCCGTTGATGGGCGAATTGAAATGCACGCCCTCTTCCGTAATCTTGCGCATGGCACCCAGCGAAAACACCTGGAAGCCGCCCGAATCCGTCAAAATCGGCTTATTCCAGCCCATGAAACCGTGCAAACCGCCGAATTTCTCCATGACGGTGTTGCCTGGACGCAACCACAAATGAAACGTGTTGCCCAGGATGATCTGCGCATCGATCTCGTTCAGTTCCAGCGGCGACATCGCCTTGACGGTGCCATAAGTGCCCACTGGCATGAAGATCGGCGTCTGCACTACGCCATGGTTGAGTTTCAAGGTGCCGCGGCGTGCCTTGGTCAGGCCGCTCGTGTCGGTCTTGAGTAGTGTAAATTCCAGCATGGTCAGTCTTTCACGGGAGTATCAAAGTTCAGCGCAGCGCGCGATTGCGTGGTCAGCAGCATCGCATCGCCATAGCTGAAGAAGCGGTAATTCTGCGCGATCGCATGCGCGTAGGCGCTGCGGATCGGCTCATAGCCGGCAAAGGCCGACACCAGCATCAGCAGGGTCGACTTCGGCAAATGGAAGTTGGTGATCAGCCGCGTCACCGTTTTAAACGCATAGCCGGGCGTGATGAACAGGGCCGTATCGGCGCTGCCCGCCACCAGCTGGCCGCTTTGCGAAGCCGATTCCAGCGCGCGCAAGCTGGTCGTGCCGACGGCGACCACGTCGCGCCCGGCCAACTGCGCGGCGCGCACGGCGTCGACGGTGTCCTGCGGCATGGTGTACCACTCGGTATGCATCTTGTGCTCGGCCAGCACTTCCGTGCGCACGGGCTGGAAGGTGCCGGCGCCCACGTGTAGGGTCACATAGGCAAAGTTGACGCCCTTGGCCTTCAACTGGTCGAGCAGGGCCTGGTCGAAATGCAGGCCCGCCGTCGGTGCGGCGACGGCGCCGGGCACCTTGTTGAACACGGTCTGGTAGCGCGTTTCGTCGAATTCGTCGGCATCGTGCTCGATGTAGGGCGGCAGCGGCAAGCGGCCATGCGCCTCGATCAGCTCGAACACGTCGGCCTCGAAGTGCAAGGTAAAGAACTCGCCGGCGCGCTGGCCCACCGTGACGTCGAAGGCGTCGGCCAGGCGGATGCGGCAGCCGGGCGGCGGCGACTTCGACGCGCGCACCTGGGCCAGCACGGTGCGCTCGTCGAGCACGCGCTCGACCAGCGCCTCGATCTTGCCGCCGCTTTCCTTGACGCCAAAGAAGCGCGCCTTGAGTACGCGCGTATCGTTCATCACCAGCAGGTCGCCCGCCTGCAACAGCCCGACGATGTCGGCAAAGCTGCGGTCGACCAGGGTATCGCCGTCCAGATGCAACAGGCGCGAGGCGCTGCGCTCGGCCAACGGAGTTTGCGCAATGTTTTCTTGCGGCAAATTAAAATCGAAATCGGAAAGCGAATACATGCGTTTTGCTTCAAAAGTACGTCAAAAATGATTAGGAGTGCGCAATGGAACATCTGGCACTATACTGTGCGCCTATACAGGCATTACAATAATCCGCCGCAACAATTTCCGACTGCGGTACGCACAGGGTGTGCCGGACAACCCTCTATTTTACGCTAGCGGCACCAAAACCTTGCATATGTCCGAACCCAAGCCCGATCTTCCTCCCGCAGCCAAGCCGGCCGCGAAGCCGAAAGCCGTCAAAAAAGTGGTCAGCACGGAAAGCCGGCTGGCCAAACTGGGCTTGCGCACGGATATGGACCTGGTGCTGCACTTGCCGATGCGCTACGAGGACGAGACCAAGGTCTACACCATACGCGACGCCTGCCTGCGCGGCGGCGAGTCGTGGCAGGTCGAGGGCGTCGTCACCAAATGCGAAGTCAATTTCAAGCCGCGCAAGCAGCTGCTGGTGACGATCGCCGACGAAACGGGCAATTTGCTGCTGCGTTTCATGAATTTCTATGGCAGCCAGGTCAAGCAACTGGCCGAAGGCACGCGCGTGCGTGCGCGCGCCGAACTCAAACACGGTTTTTTTGGCGCCGAGATGGTGCACCCGACGTATAAGGTGGTCAACGAAGGCGCGCCGCTGCCCACGGCGCTGACGCCCGTGTACCCGTCCGGCGAAGGCTTGTCGCAGCACGTGCTGCGGCGCGAGATCGCCGACGCCATGCGCCGCATCGACTGGCAAGACACCTTGCCCGACGAGCTGCTGCAGCAAATGCAGCTGTCGCCGTTCCGCGCCGCCGTGCACCTGCTGCACTATCCGCCGCAGGACATCGATGAAAGCGCGCTGATGGACCGCTCGCACCCGGCCTGGGTGCGCATGAAGTTCGATGAGCTGCTGGCGCAGCAACTGTCGCTCAAACGCGCCCAGCGCGCGCGCCGCTCAAAAGGCGCGGCGTCCCTGCCCATCGTCGGGACTTTATCGAATGCCTTCGGCGCCGCCCTGCCCTTCAAGCTGACGGGCGCGCAGGCGCGCGTGCTCGAAGAAATCCGCGCCGACCTGCACCAGCCGTATCCGATGCAGCGTCTGCTGCAGGGCGACGTCGGCAGCGGCAAGACGGTCGTCGCCGCCCTGTCCGCCACGCAGGCGATCGACAGCGGCTACCAGGCCGCGCTGATGGCGCCCACGGAGATCCTGGCCGAGCAGCACTTCCGCAAGATCGCCGCCTGGATGGAGCCGCTGGGCGTGAAGGTGGCGTGGCTGACGGGCAGCCTGAAGAAAAAAGAAAAGACGGCGGCGCTGGCCCTGATCGAATCGGGCGAAGCGCAACTGGTGATCGGCACGCATGCGCTGATCCAGGATAACGTGCTGTTCGCCAAACTGGGCCTGGTCATCGTCGACGAGCAGCACCGCTTCGGCGTGGGCCAGCGCCTGACCCTGCGCAACAAGGGCGACAGCGCGGCCGTGCCGCACCAGCTGATGATGTCAGCCACGCCGATCCCGCGCACCCTGGCCATGACCTATTACGCCGACCTGGAAGTGTCGGTGATCGACGAACTGCCACCGGGCCGCAGCCCCATCGTCACGCGCGCCATCGACCAGAACCGGCGCGACGAAGTCATCGCCCGCGTGTATGCGGCCGCGCTGGAAGGCCGGCAGGTGTACTGGGTCTGCCCGCTGATCGAGGAATCGGAAGCGCTGCAGCTGCAAACGGCCACCGACACCTACATGATGCTGGCCGAAGCCCTGCCCGCGCTGCAGGTGGGCCTCGTGCACGGCCGTTTGAAGCCGGCGGAAAAGCAGGCAGTGATGGATGCCTTCATCGCCGGCCAGATCCACGTGCTGGTGGCCACCACCGTCATCGAGGTGGGCGTCGACGTGCCGAACGCCTCGCTGATGGTGATCGAACACGCCGAGCGTTTTGGTTTGTCACAGCTGCACCAGCTGCGCGGCCGCGTGGGCCGCGGCACGGCGGCCAGCGTCTGCCTGCTGCTGTATCAGGGCCCGCTGGGCGGCGTGGCGCGCCAGCGTTTGATGACCATGCGCGAGACGACGGACGGTTTTGAAATCGCCCGCCGCGACCTGGAAATCCGCGGCCCCGGGGAATTCCTCGGCGCGCGCCAGTCCGGCCAGGCCATGCTGCGCTTCGCCGACCTGGAGACGGATCAATGGTTAGTAGATCAGGCACGCGACGTGGCGCACGATCTGCTGCATGCCACCACCGCGGCCGCGGCGGCCACCGTGGAAGCGCATCTGGCGCGCTGGCTGGGGGGAAAAGAGGAGTTTTTGAAGGTGTAGATCGGGTATTGCCTGCTTGCGGATGTTGTCGGATTACGGCCTCACGGCCTAATCCGACCTACGCAAAAAATACGCCGTGGTAGGTCGGATTAGCGTAGCGTAATCCGACAACATTGTTGACCCCGCCTACTCCCGCCCGACACCCGCCACATCCACACCATCCCCGCCCCAATCCGCAGCACACCATCCCTGCCTTGCATACCGGTGAAAACTGGAATACGGCCAATCGATGACTTTGTTCACAAGGTCATGCTTGACGGGGTTGTAGTGGATGTAATCGACGTGGTTTGCGAAGTCGCGCTCATCGCGCAAGACATGCTCCCAATACCGCTGCTGCCAGACATTTTCAAGATCGCAGCGCTTGCTGAACCACGCCTTGATCAAGCGCCAGCGCGTCATGAAATCGGCATCACTATCCGGCAAGGTCCAGATGCAGTGCAGATGGTCAGGCAGGATGACGATGGCATCGATAGCGAATGGCCGTTGATGCCGCACGGCGCGGAAAGCGTCGCGCAGCAAATCCACGGCAATGGCGGTGGCAAACACGGGCCGGCGATGAGCCGCCACCACCGTGAAGAAAAAGCTGCCGCCTGGCTGGGATGCGCGTCGGTATCGCATGGTTTCAAAGTATTGTCGGATTACGGCCTTCGGCCTAAGCGCCCTCGGTATTGTTTATTTTCGGGTGTTGTCGGATTACGGCCTTCGGCCTAATCCGACCTACGCGATGTACGCGATATACGCGGCAATAGGTCGGGTAGGTCGGATTAGCGTAGCGTAATCCGACTTCCAGCGTAATCCGACTTCACGCAAACCACCTTGCGCCCACGCAGCCTACATGCACATCCAGAAGCGGTTCGCCAGGTCGAGCATGAAGTCGGGCCGCAGATAGGCGAGGAAGACGAGGGCCAGCAGGGCGGCGCCGGCCAGGCGCCACAGCCATGTGCGCCAGCTGGCCATTATGCCGCCACCGCCACGCGCTTGACGGCGCGCTCGTCGATGGGCAAGTTGATCAGCGCGGCCAGCAAGCCCAGGCCGATGGTGATCATCCACACGATGTGGTAACTACCCTGGTGCTCGTACAGATAGCCGCCCAGCCAGGCACCGAGGAAACTGCCCACCTGGTGCGAGAAGAACACCATCCCGGCCAGCATCGACAAGTGCTTGACGCCGAAGATGCCGGCGATGATGCCGTTCGTCAGCGGCACGGTCGACAGCCACAGCACGCCCATGCCGGCGGCGAACAGGTACACGGACCACGCCGACAAGGGCGCCAGCAGGAACGCGGTGATGACCACGGCGCGCATCACGTAGATGGCCGACAGCAGGTAGCGCTTGGCGATCTTGCCACCGAGTTTGCCCGCATAGTAGGAGCCGACGATGTTGAACAGGCCGATCAGCGCCAGCGCCGTGACGGCGACGTTCGGGTTCATCAGGCCCTGATCCTTCAGGTAGGCCGGCAAGTGTACGCCGATGAAGACGAGCTGGAAACCGCAGACAAAATAGCCGGCCAGCAGCAGCCAGAACGAGCGGCTGGCGATGGCTTCGCTGAAGGCGGCACCCACGCTTTGCTGCGGGCCGCTGGCGTGCGAGACGGGCGGTTCGCGCAGGTAAAAGGCCATCGGGATCATCGCCAGCAGCACCAGTGCGGCCAGCACATAAAAGGCGTTTTGCCAGCCCACGGCGGAAATCAGCTGCTGCTCCACCGGCATCATCAGGAACTGGCCGAACGAGCCGGCCGCCGACGAAATGCCGAAAGCCCACGAGCGCTGCTCGGGCGGCGCGCTGCGGCCGATGATGCCGCTGATGGCGCCAAAGGCCGTGCAGGCCAGCGCCAGGCCGATGAAGATGCCGGAACCGACAATGAACAGGGTGGGCTGCGTCACGAGTGCCATCCACACCAGCCCCGCCATGTAACTGATGGCGCCGACGATGACGACGCGCATGGTGCCGAAACGGTCGGCCGCCATGCCGGCGAACGGGCCGAAGACGCCCCACATCAGGTTTTGCATGGCCAGCGCCAGCGAATACGTTTCACGCGTCCAGCCATGCGCTTGCGAGATCGGCTGCATCCAGAAGCCCAGGCCGTGGCGAACACCCATCGCCAGGGTCAGGACGACGCCGCTGGCGATGAGGACGGTTTTCAGGCTGGGGCGGGATGAGGACAATGTCATGGGGTTCCTGTTCACGCCTGGTCGGCTTGGTAGACGAGGCCGATCTGGCCGCGCATGGTATCAAGGTTGTGCATCAGCGCCACGCTGTCGGCGTGCGGCATGAGGGGACTTTCCAGCAGGCCGGCGCGGATGCAGCGCATCGCTTCGATGGCTTCATGCGCGTAGCCGTTGCCCAGATGCGGCATGGCGACGACGCGGCGCGCTCCATCCATCGTTTCGACGATCAGATGGTCCGGCTTGTAAAAACGGCTGGGCAGGCGAATGCGCCCCAGGCTGCCGGATATGGTCATTTCCGTCGGCGTCTGCGCGCGCAGGCTGCAGGCGCAGGACGAGGTGCCGCCGCCAGCGTGCAGCAGCGAGAACACCACCTGTTCGTCGACGCCGGTGGCGCCCATTTCGGCCAGCGCCTGCACCTGCGACACGGGGCCGAGGAAAAACGCCGCCATCGACAGCGGGTAGATGCCCACGTCAAGCAGCGCGCCGCCCCCCAGTTCCGGGTTGAACATGCGGTGCTCGGGCGGGAAATTGGCGACGAAACCGATATCGGCCTGCACTTGCCGCAGCACGCCGATCTCGCCGCTGGCGATGATACGCTGCGCTTCCTGCACGGCAGGCAGGAAACGGCTCCACATGGCTTCCATCAAAAACAGTTTTTTCTCGCGCGCCAGGCCGACCACGGCCTGCGCTTCGCGCGCATTCATGGTGAACGGTTTTTCGCACACGACGTGCTTGCCGGCGGCCAGGCACAGCAAGGCGTTTTCCGCATGCAGGGTGTGCGGCGTGGCGATGTAGATCACGTCCACGTCAGGATCCATGGCCAGCGCCTGGTAGGAGCCGTGGCAACGTTCGATGCCGAATTCGGCGCCGAAAGCCTGCGCGCCAGTCTCGCTGCGCGAAGCGACCGCCACCAGTTGCGCACCGGGCGCGTCGCGCAAGCCATTGGCCATCGCGCGGGCGATCTTGCCGGTGCCGAGGATGCCCCAGCGGACGGTGTTTTCCATGCTATTGATCTCTTTCTGCGCCTGCTGCCTTGCGCTTCGGGCGGAACACCGCCGCGTCATTGTAAAAATCGTCGTCCTGGTTCTCGCACCAGCCGGGTAGACCGAGCACGGGCAGCGGCGTGAAGTCCGCCGTGGTGAGGCCTTGCTGCGCCAGGTCTTGCGCCACGCGCTCGTCGAGCCAGGTGCGGCGTGCCGCATCATCGAGTGCGAAGTAGGCGTCGCCGGCGAAGATCACGCGCGTGTGCGCCGTGATGGCCTTGCGCGGCGCCACCAGTTTTTCCATCAGCGCGTGGCCGAACAGCCAGACTTCGGCGTCGCCGCCCGTGCCAAATTTCTCGCGCTGCGCAATGAATGCGCTGCGCCAGTCGTGCCCGCGCAGCGCCGCTTCCAGCGCGCGTCCGGCATCGCCGTCGCGCAGCACCAGCAAGGCGGAATTTTCATCGAAAATCGTCGCGCCGTCGCGCGCGGGACCGCGCGATTTGCCGACGCCGGACAAGGCGATCTGCGCCGCCTGCAAGGCGTTCAGCTGCCGCTTGATGCGGGGGAAGGTCAGCCACACGAGCGCGTTGAAAAAATCGTGCAGATTGTCGCGCGTGGGCACGCCGCCCGTCGCGCCGATGAACTCTTCGTAGGCCACGCCTTCGGGCAAGTCCGCTTGCGGCACGAAGGCCAGCGGCAGGCCGGTGGGGTTGCGCAAGTCCAGCGCGCGCGCCCGGCCGTTCAGCGCGACGATCACCGTGTCTCGCTGCAGGTCCAGCTGCCGTCGCGCCGGCAGCACCGTGGCAAACCAGGGGCGGGTCCAGTCTATCGATGGCAGCATGAACGCTTAGACCATTTTCCAGTTGATCTGTTCGCCCGCGTTGAGCGGAATCACATGGCTGTCGCCCAGCGGCA
The DNA here is from genome assembly GCF_002813325.1 of Janthinobacterium sp. 64. Classification (NCBI taxonomy): domain Bacteria; kingdom Pseudomonadati; phylum Pseudomonadota; class Betaproteobacteria; order Burkholderiales; family Oxalobacteraceae; genus Janthinobacterium; species Janthinobacterium sp. 64. The sequence continues at coordinate 3,366,572 of NZ_PHUG01000001.1, forward strand.
GCGACGCTGGCAAGGTCCAGCTTTCGCGTTTCAGGGTGATGGTGTCCGTGTTGCGCGGCACGCCGTAGAAGGCCGGGCCGTGGAAGCTGGCAAACGCTTCGAGTTTATCGAGCGCGCCGGCCCGTTCGAACGCTTCCGCATACATTTCCATCGCGTGCAGAGCCGTGTAGCAACCGGCGCAGCCGCAGGCCATTTCCTTGGCGCCCTGCGCGTGCGGCGCCGAGTCCGTCCCGAGGAAGAAGCGCTCGTCGCCGCTGGCGGCGGCCGTCATCAGGGCCAGGCGGTGCTCTTCGCGCTTCAGGATGGGCAGGCAATAGTAATGGGGGCGGATGCCGCCCTTGAAAATCTCGTTGCGGTTGTACAGCAGATGATGCGCCGTGATGGTGGCGGCGATCGGGCCTTCCGCTTCGGCCACGTACTGCGCCGCATCCTTGGTGGTGATGTGCTCGAATACAACGGAGAGGGCCGGGAAGGCGCTGCGCAGCGGGCGCATCACGCGCTCGATGAAGACGGCTTCGCGGTCGAAGATGTCGATTTCCGGGTCCGTCACTTCGCCGTGCACGAGGAAGGGCATGCCCACTTCCTGCATCACTTCGAGCACCTTGTAGCAATTCTTCAAGTCCGTCACGCCCAGGTCCGAATTCGTCGTCGCGCCGGCCGGATACAGCTTCACAGCCTGCACGATGCCGCTATCTTGCGCGCGGCGGATTTCGTCGGGCGAGGTGTTGTTCGTCAGGTACAGCACCATCAGCGGATCGAAGTTCACACCTTGCGGCACGGCGGCCAGGATGCGCTCGCGGTAGGCGCTGGCGTCCGCCGTGGTGGTGACGGGCGGCTTCAGGTTCGGCATGACGATGGCGCGGCCGAATTGGCGCGCGCTGTGCGGCAGCACGCTAGCCATGACGGCGCCGTCGCGCAGGTGCAGATGCCAGTCGTCAGGACGGGTGATGGTGATGGAAGATGGAACGGCGACTGGGGTGTGATCGGGTGTGGACATGGCGGCTGCTCTCAGGCGGTCATTGCGGATAACGCCATTTTACCAGTCGCGGGGCAGCCTTTGCAGGCCAGTCACCCGCCTGGGCGATAAGCAGTTTCAGGTGCCTGATCGCTTGATTGTCAGGCTTGAGTCTCAAGGGTGGCAAGCACGCCGGCCGCGAGCACGACAATCCTGGCGCCAATCGCGAGGTCATTTTCCTTGTCTGCAAACGCCTGCTGCAAGGACGACAACTCCTGCCGCAGATCCGCCACCATTTGCTGCTCCAGCGAGGCACGAACGCCATCGAGTTGCTGACACAACTGCGCTACGCCAAGCTCAAAAGCACTACCAATATCCTGGAAGACATCCTGCAAGGCTTGGGTCAGCGACGCCCTCAAGCGCGCCATGTGCTCGGGGTCACGTATTTCACCCTTGAAACGGCTACCGATACCGGCACCGATACCGCTGACCTCCAGTTGCAGCTCGGGTAACACCAGGCGCTCCATCGATGCTTGCAAGGTCCGGCGAAAGTGACCTGGATCGAATGCGGCATCATCGGTATCGAGGGCGCGCAACAATGCGCTGCGCAAGGCCGCCAGCAGTTCCCCGCGGTTGACGACGCGGGCGAAAGCGTGCTCGATATCGGCGGCGCTGGTGCGGCCATACGTCAACACTTGTTCCACAGCATCGGCCGCAGCCATATATGTATAGCTGCTGGTATAGCTGCGATAAACGGTCTCGGTATTGCCCCAGGAAAAGGGGTTATACCAGCGCGAGGTACTCACTTCATGCGATGAGGTATGGGTTTCCGTTCCCGATTTTTCTTTCAGGTTGGAAAACTCGGCCATGGCGCCTTTCAATTGCGCCAGCATGGTGTCTCTGGTGCGCCGTGCGGCCTGTGTATGCTTGTCAATTTCCTGTGTCAGGCAGGTGACGATATCGGCGATACGGTGCTCACAGGCCTGGCGCTGGCGCTCCAGGGTGGCAAGATCGCCTGTTTGCAGTTGCTGGGCCCGCCGTTGCACCGCATCCGTCAATTCACGCAAACACAGGCCGAGTTCACGCCGTGCGCGCGGCAAGACGTCCTGGCGCTGCTGCTCCAGCAGGTCGTGCTTGTCGAGCCGTGCCTGCTCATACACGGCCTTGAGCGCATCAAAGTTGGCCAGCCGGGCCCAGTCTTCGTTGCTGATGACTGCGCCATTCCAGCATTGCCTTGCCATCGCCTGCATCTGGCCATGCACATGATGCATGTTCTTGTTCCAGCGATGCTCGGGCCAACTGGCAAAACCATGCGCAAAGGTACTGGCAAAGACGGGCGCACGCAGGCCATGGAGCATGGCCGCCAGTTCGCCACGGCCTTGCGCCTGGCGTTCATTGGCAAGCTTGTCCATTGCCTGCGCCGCACGCCGCGACAGCCGCGACTTGATATTATCTTCGGTGGCGGCGAGCGAGCTGCGGTCATAACCATCATCGAGCAGCACGGAATCGTACTGCCCGGCGACCAGTACGATGCGCTTGACGCCTTTGCCTGGCAATTGCAGATGCAGCAGATCGGTATCGGACTGATCCAGGAACTGGCTGCAGCGGGACAGGAAAAACACCACGTCGCACTGCGCCATGTATTCCTTGGTCTTTTGCGTGCGGCTGATCACCGGATCATTCATGCCCGGCGTGTCGACAAGATCAAGCCCGCGCAGTTCCTCCATGGGCAGTTCAAGGCTGGTGGCCTTGACCAGGGCCGTATAGCGGCCGTTCTCGCCTGCGTAGTCATTGAGCGGCAGCTGTTCCGCATGCGTGGCGACCAGCCGCTCGCTGCCCTTGGCCAGGGTGGCGGCGATATCGACACCACTGTCGCGGGCCATGCTGACCAGTTCACGCGCGACCCTGGCGCCATCGTCTTGCGCCACGCCTGCCGCCATGTCAACGATACCTGCCCATTCCTGCGGGCTGTAGTACTCCACCGTCAGCACCGGCGCCGGGCCATGCGCGATGCGCGTCAGATTGGCCGTCTTCGGCGTGGCAGCCTCGGGCAGCACGGGGCGACCATCAAACAGCAAGGCATTCAGAAAGCTGCTTTTCCCCGCCTTGACCTGGCCGATGATGCCGATGCTTAAATGCTGCCGTGCCTCGTCGAAGCGTGTCATTTGCGTCAGGAAATCCTGGCGCTGTACGCCAAGCGCACTGATTTCGTGCTGAAAATGCGTGCTGCGCCAGGCTTCCAGCGCTGCGCACAGGCCGTTGAGCTGGCGCTCGAAATCCATCAATTGATGATTCATTCAATTCTTCCTGCGATGATAGGTATGGGAGAATACTGATGCGGCACCTTACGGTGCGACTGCGGGTATCCCCACGGCCTCGCGCCACACCGCATAGGCTGGCGGAAAAGGCAGGATCAGCGCGCCAGCCTTTCCGATCTCCAGAATCTCGGACTTTTTCAGCAGGATGCGGTGCAAGCAGCCAGCCTGCCTGCTACGCGTTTCTCCCACATAGGCATTTTTATCTTGAAGATTTTCAGCAGACGTGAGGATCAAATGTCGTTCACTCAGCATATCGCCAGGTTCAGCAAGTTGCTGCTCAACAACAAACGCGAAATCACTCCAGCCTCTGTTAGTTCCAGATGAAGTATTAACAACAGAAACCAAGCAGCTCCCAGGCAACGCCGTATCAAACGGCAGACCCAATATTTTCGATGCCCAGAAAGTCAGTACGAGCAATTCATCCTCGGGCAGCTGCAACAATTCGGCCAGCTCTGACAGCAAAGTCAGCTGCTGTTGCGACAGCGGGCCGTCCAGCCGGCACAGGACCAGGACGTCGAGCATGAAGCTGGACGCCAGTTGGTGCTGCTGGACCGCCTGCAAGAATTCGCGCAGGCTATCCCGGTTCAGATCGGCGGCCATCTGCCAGACGGTATTTCGCCGCTCAGCCAGCCCCAGCGAGGTCAGCAACATGTCGAACAAGCGGCCTTCCGTCTCGCTGATGGGTTGATCGGCCAACAGTGTCGCGGCCACGGCGCTGGCATGGCACAGGCGCGTATATTCATCGCAGGCAATTGCAAAATGCGGCGGCAAGGGAAACATTTCCACTTTGAGGGCATCGGTATCGCGCAGCAATCGCGGCAAGTCAAAATGATGGGAATTCATGATTTTTCCTGAGGGTGTAGCGTATTAAAAAGACAGGATGCGCACGCTGGCCGGGCGGCTTCCCTGGTGCAGCAAGCGCGCGGCATTGCTGGCTTCAGCAGCCGCCGAGTAAGGCTGCAGCAGTGGCAGGTAGCGCTGCGATGTACGCCGCAACAGCGACGGCCGCCGTGTCGCGTCAGCCGGACGGCTGAGCAAGGCAAGATGGCGGCGATGCACTTGCGATGCATGGCCCGGTGCATGCAATGCACGCAACAGCGACAGCAAGTCGAGCGGGGGAAGGCAGCCTTGTCCCGCACCGGCACCGGCCGGCACCGCCATGCCGCTGGCCTGCACCAGCGTATGCAAGTGAGCAAAGAAGCGCTGCTGGAACGCCTGCAGGTCCGCCGTCTGCCTGAGCGCCCATTCCAGCGCGAGCTGCATCTCGGCAAGCAGCTCGCCGGCATCGTGCTGCGCTTCCACCTCGGTGGACAAAGCCAGTATCCGCTTCATCAGGCCCAGCTGGCGGCGGCGCTGCTGTGCTTCATGCGCAAGGTAACGCTCATAACGAAAAAACTGGCTTTTGAAGCGCTCGGCAGGACCTATTGCCGGCAGCTCATCATTCCAGCGCTGCAATTGTTCGCGCACGGCTGACAAGGGATAAGCCTGACTGTCTCGCGTGGACACAGGCACCACGGCGAGCACCGCAATGCCGCGTGCCGATACGGCCTCGCCAATACCCTTCACGACCGCCGCCACGGACTGCGGGTCGCGCTTGTCGGCACGGCTGACGACAATCAGGCATGCCATCTCACGGGGCAGCGACGCCAGGAACACCAGGTCTTGTTCCGAGATGCCGCCAGCTTCGACCGACACGACCCAGATCACGGTCTGCGCCGCACTCAGTTGTGCGTGGGCGATCCTGGCATCGGTACGCGCCTTGAGGACGTTGCCATCGGGTTTGGAATAGCCAGGCACGTCGATCAGGGCCAGCGCAGGCCATGGAAATTCCGGTAGCGCATACAGGGCGCTTTGCAACATCGCCCCTGCATTGCTGCCGTACGCTTCCTGCTCACCATGCGTCAGGCTGAGAAACTCCGACTTGCTCAGTTCGACCTTCTGCAACAGGCGATTGAGCCCAAGAATCACGCTTTGCTGATGTCGCAACAGATAGGTCGGCAGCGCGGTGGTCGGGTCGACCTCGACGGCCAGCAATTGCTGGCCAAGCAGGGCGTTGATCAGGCTGGATTTGCCGGCGCTGAACGCACCACCGACGCCGACGGTCTTTTTCCCGGTCAGCATGGGAAAGCTGCACAATTGTTGTAACTGTCCCAACCCTTCTTCCAGTGCCGCGACGATCTGGCTGAAATCAGCCGGTGCACCATGCCGCGCCAGTTCCATCAAATCGTGCCGGACAAGCTGCTGCAGCGCATCGAACTCGTCATTGATGGCGGCCGCGCCTGCGGCGGCTGGCTCACCAGCGGTGACGCGGCATAACAGACGATATCGCGCTTCGATCTCGTCCGGAGACAACAGCACGCTCATGGCTGCTCGCAGGCGTCGATAATGGACTGGACCGCGTGGCGATCAATCTCATACTGCCGGCGCTTCTGCTGGAACGCCGTATCGCCTTGCGCCAGGTCGGCATCAAGCTTGGCCAGCGCTGCCTGGCGCTGGGCCAGTTGCTGTTCTGCTGCTGCAACAATACCGGCTTTGGCCTGCTGCACATGTGCCTGCAACGTCGTTTGCAAGGCGGTGCGCGCGGCCTGCTGTATTTGCGGGAAGACTTGGTTGAGCAGATGCATGCGGATTTCCTCATGACGCTGCGCTTGAGCAACTTCAGCCTTGCCGCGATTGGCAAAGATCCGCTGCAAGATGTCTATCAAACCCAGCAACAAGGGCTTGAGCACTTTTGCAACCGGAAACCGGCTGGCAAGCAAATCGATGGCTTGATCCGCCACCATGTGTATCATCGCGCGATCAATGCCCGCATCGCTGTCTTTCGCCACCGAAGCACCGCCAGGAATACGCAGGTCTATATCCAGTACGGCCGGCGTAAAATCGCCGACTCGGTCAAAATAGCGGCGCATGACAACATCAAATTCGGCCTGGATGCCACTGGTCATGCCCAGGCGGATGGCCTGGTCAATCTGCACGCTCACGTCACGACCAGCCAATGCGGCAACCGTCCATGCCTCAAGCTGCTCGTGCAAACGATTACGCACATGCAGGAGGATGGCTTCCAGGACGGCAGGCAAGCTGGCGTCGAGCTGTGCGGTTTCTTGCCCCAGCCGCGTTTCAAACAGTTTTATTTCCTCTGCAACACGCATCTTTTCGAGAACGATTTTTTCCCGGTCCAGATCTTCTCGATTGAGCAATACATCCAGATACTGGACCAATGGGCGCAGGCGGGCAACGAAGGGCCTGGTGACCGAATGCAGGAACAATGGCTCGGCCAACGCCTCGAGTTCCTGCAGCGCATCATCGAGCTCGCGCACCATATGCGTGCGCGCAGAAACTGTCACTACCCGCAAAGGTGCCCGTCCAGAAATGCCCTCAATCTCCCGGGCCACCTGGCGCGCCACCTCCTGCACATCGTCAGGCGATTTTTTATCGGCCTTGCTGATGACCGCGATCACCGGCATGTCGTGCAGCTGCAACTCCGCCAGGGCAGCACGGATACTTGCATGCAGACCACCTTCCTCCGCGCTGACCACGATGCAATAAGCCAGGCTGCGCTCGACGTAATCGTCGATGGCGCGTCCGTGCTGGCCATTGCCCGAGTCCCAGCCTGGCATGTCGACCAGTTTCAAATGGGGCAGCCGAGCCAAGGTATCGCATTCCACATGCAAGTCCAGCCAGGCGCCTGCCGGTGCCTGGCCAGCTTGCAGCTCCAATACCTGGCTGCGCGCCAATGGCCTGACTGTGTTATCAGGAAAACATAAGGTAAAGCTTTCCGGCTTGCCGTATGCGAGTTCCGCAGGAATTGATGTCTGCGGATCGACATTCGTCGACAGCAAGCTTTCCCCCATCAAGGCATTCAACAAGCTCGATTTTCCGCTACTGAACGCCCCCACGAAAGGTACACGCACCAGGAAATGGCGCGTTTGCTGTTCCACGCCGGCCAACCACTCTTGCGGCTGCTGATAAGTCTGGAGCAATTGCCTGATGGTAGGCAGTACCTCAAGAAGATGGATTTGCGGTGAAAACATGTAATGATCCCATTCAGATGAAATGAAAAAAGTAGCGCGGCATGGCGCGCACATTGAAATTTCTTCAATACAACTAATTTAACATGGGGATACGACAAGATGTGTCGCTGGAGACATATCTCCAGCGACGGACAGAAGAAACGCAGGTACGATCAGGGCCGCCGGTAGCGGACCTGGCTCAATCTGTTAGTGAATGATCTTGGCCAGGAAATCGCGCGCGCGGTCCGAGCGCGTGGTGTTGAAGAAGTCATCCTTGCTGCAATCTTCGATGATCTTACCCTGGTCCATGAAGACGATGCGGTTGGCCACGCGCCGGGCAAAGCCCATTTCATGGGTGACGACCATCATCGTCATGCCTTCCTGCGCCAGGCCCACCATCACGTCGAGCACTTCGTTGATCATTTCCGGATCGAGCGCCGAAGTGGGCTCGTCGAACAGCATGGCGATCGGGTCCATCGACAGCGCGCGGGCGATCGCCACGCGCTGCTGCTGGCCGCCCGACAGCTGGCCGGGGAATTTATCCTGCTGCGACAGCAGGCCCACGCGGTCCAGGTATTTCAAGCCCTTGGCATTGGCTTCGTCGGCGCTGCGGCCGAGCACCTTGATCTGGCCGATGGTCAGGTTTTCGCGGATCGACAGGTGCGGAAACAGCTCGAAATTCTGGAACACCATACCGATGCGCGCGCGCAGTTTCGACAGATTCGTTTTCGGATCGTTGACGCTGATGCCGTCGACGATGATCTGCCCCTGCTGTATCGGTTCGAGGCCGTTGACGGTCTTGATCAGGGTCGACTTGCCGGAGCCGGACGGGCCGCAAATGACCATCACGTCGCCCTTGGCGACCTTGGTGGTGCAGTCGGTCAGTACCTGGAACTGGCCATACCATTTGCTGACGTTATTGAGTTCGATCATCTTGTTCTTTCTTTTACGGTTAGCGAATGATGGCGACGCGTTTCTGCAGGCGTTTTACCAGGAACGACAAGGCATAGCACAGCACGAAATACACGACGGCGACAAACACATACATTTCCACCAGGCGGCCGTCGCGCTGCGCGATTTTCGAGGCGGCGCCGACGAAATCGGGGATCGACAGCACGTACACGAGCGACACGTCCTGGAACAGCACGATGGTCTGCGTCAGCAGCACGGGGATCATGTTGCGGAACGCTTGCGGCAGCACGATGCTGCCCATGGTCTGCCGGTAATTCATGCCCAGCGCCTGGCCGGCCCATACCTGGCCGCGGGGAATCGACTGTATGCCACTGCGCATGATCTCGCAATAGTAGGCCGCCTCGAACATGATGAAGGTGATCAGCGCGGAAGAAAACGCGCCCACTTTCACGGGTTCTTCCGCACCGATGATCCAGGCGGCAATATACGGCACCAGGAAGTAGAACCAGAAGATCACCAGCACCAGCGGGATCGAGCGTATCAGGTTGACGTAGCTCGACGCCACGCCCGAGATGAGGCGGTTGCTGGACAGGCGCATCAGCGCCAGCAGGGTGCCCAGCACGATGCCGCCCACCATGGCCAGCGCCGTCAGTTTCAGGGTGAACACCATGCCGGTCTGGAACAGGTAAACCCACGAGCGGGAGATGACATCGAAGTCGAAATTACCGAACATATCAATGTCCTCCTGTCTTGGCGCCGGCGACGATGAAGCCCGGAATGGCGACTTTTTTCTCGATCAGGTGCATCAGCACCACCACCAGCAGATTGACGACGACGTAGATGATGGTGGCGGCCGAAAACGCCTCGAATACCTGGAACGAGAATTCCTGGATGGCGCGCGCGCTGGCCGTCAGTTCGATCAGGCCGATGGTCAGCGCCACGGAACTGTTCTTGATGATGTTCAAAAATTCGCTGGTCAGCGGCGGCATGATGACGCGCGCGGCCATCGGCAGCAAAATGAAGCGGTAGGTTTGCGGCAGGGTCAGCCCCAGCGCCGTGCCGGCCAGTTTCTGCCCGCGCGGCAGCGCCTCGATACCGGTCGTGACCTGCACGGCCACGCGCGAGGAAGTAAAGAATCCCAGGCACAGCACGGCCGTGACGAACGGCGCATTCGGCAGCGACTTGACCCAGGCGCCCAGGTCGGGCGGCAGCAGTTCCGGCATGACGAAATACCAGAGGAACATCTGCACCAGCAGCGGTACGTTGCGGAACAATTCCACATACGCATTGGCCACGCCCACCAGCCATTTATTCGGCAGGGTACGGACGGTGCCGATCACCAGGCCCAGGATCAGGGCCATGATCCAGGCCGCACCGGCCGTGGCCAAGGTCCATATCAGGCCGGACCACAGGGTGTCCATATACGTGCCCACGCCATCGGGAGAAATCTCCCAGAAAATGCGCCAATTCCAGTTGTAATTCATGATCATCCTTCGCATGCAGCCCGAGGAGAGCGGCCAGCCGGCCACCCGCCCCGCAAATAAAACGGGAGGCTTGCGCCCCCCGATTTGTTACGCAATCTTTACTTTTTCCGCTTGTCCGACGTCTTCTGCGCTTCCGGTACGGCCGCATAGGCCGCCGGGTCACCGGAGTCGGTCGGGTTGGCAAACACGGCCTTCAATTGCGGCGGCATGGGGAATTTCAGGTTGATGTTTTTCGGCGGGATCGGCGAGGTAAACCATTTCGCGTAAATGCGGTTGATGTCGTCGCTCTTGTACAGGCGGATCAAGGCATCGTCGACCACTTTCTTGAAGGCCGGGTCGCCCTTGCGCAGCATGATGCCGTATGGCTCGACCGACAGCGCTTCCTTGGTGATTTCGTAGTCGTTCGGGTTTTTCGAGCTGGCCACTTGCGACGCCAGCAAAATGTCGTCGTTGGCTTCAGCCACCGCGCGGCCCGTTTCCAGCATCAGGAACGATTCAGGATGATCCTTGCCGACGGCGATATTCATGCCCAGGTTCTTTTCCTTGTTCAGGATCGTCATCTGCTTGATGGTCGACGTACCGGCCGTGGCGACCAGGGTCTTGCCGCGCAAGTCTTCCAGGGTCTTGATGTTCGAGGATTTTTTCGCCAGCACGCGGTTGCCGATGACGAACATGGTCGGGGCGAACGCCACCTGCTGCTGGCGCTCCAGGTTGTTCGTCGTCGAGCCGCATTCGAGGTCGATGGTGCCGTTGGCCATCAGCGGGATGCGGTTGGCCGAGGTGACGGGGCTCATCACCACTTTCAGTTCGGTCAGGCCCAGGTGCTTTTGCAGGGCCGTGACGACTTTCATGCACAGGTCGATCGAATAACCCTGGTATTGCTGCTTGTCATCGAGGTAGGAGAAGGGCACGGAGCCGTCGCGCACGCCGAGGGTGACGGAACCGGCTTTCTTGATCTTGGCCAAGGTGCCGGTCAATTCCTGAGCCTGGACTGGCGACATGCTGCTGATGACACCGACGCTGAGTAGCGTGGCGATGATTTTGGTCAATTTCATAAATTCTCCTGGGCGGACAAACCGGATGGACTCCGAACGAAACAACTGTGGTGCAGACGCCACCAATGGAATTAATTTTATTTCATTTTCAGCGCCGGACCAGCCGTTTTCTGCGATTGCCATCAAATAGGCGCTGTACGCGCGCCCGAATCAGCGCGGCTGTAGCATTTTTCCTACTGATTTCCCATTCCCGATTTATTTTGCCGGCGCCAGCCCCGCCAGGGCATCGTCCTCTTCCTCAGCATCGTCAGTATTGGCCTGCTGGCGTTGCCACATCTGCGCGTACAAACCGTCAAGCACCAGCAATTGCGGATGCGTGCCCCGCTCGACGATGCGGCCATGGTCGAGCACCAGGATTTGCTGGGCGTCGGCCACCGTCGACAGCCGGTGCGCAATCACCAGCGTGGTGCGGTTTTTCGCGATGTCCTTCAGCTGCGACTGGATCGCCTGCTCGGCCTTCGAATCGAGCGCCGACGTCGCTTCGTCGAAGATCAATATCGCCGGGTCTTTCAGCAGGGTGCGGGCAATGGCCACGCGCTGCTTTTCGCCCCCCGACAGCTTCAAGCCCCGCTCGCCCACCATGGAGTTGTAGCCATCTGGCAAGCTTTCGATAAAGTCATGGATCGATGCCGCTTTGGCCGCCGCCACGATGGCCTCCTTGCTGGCGCCTGGCTTGCCGTAGGCGATGTTGTATTCGATGGTGTCGTTGAACAGCACCGTGTCCTGCGGCACGATGCCGATGGCCGCGCGCAAGGAATCCTGCGTGATGCCGCGCAAGTCCTGGCCATCGATGGTGATGCCGCCGCCATCGACTTCATAAAAACGGAACAGCAAGCGCGACAGGGTCGACTTGCCCGAGCCGCTGTGGCCCACCACGGCCGTCGTGGTGCCGGCCGGAATCTGGAAATCCACGTCGAACAGGATTTGCCGCTTGGCTTCATAGCTGAAATCCACGTGCTCGAAACGCACGGCCGCGCCACGCGTGACGAGCGGCCTGGCCTCCGGCGTGTCGGCGATTTCGCGGTTTTCGTTCAGCAAGGAAAACAGGCGCTCCATGTCGGCCAGGCTTTGCTTGATTTCGCGGTAAATGACGCCCAGGAAATTGAGGGGGATATACAGCTGGATCATGAAGGCATTCACCAGCACCAGGTCGCCCAGGGTCATCGTGCCGGCGATCACGCCGACGGTGGCACGCCAGAGAATTAATGTCACGGCCGTGGCGATGATCAGGGACTGGCCTGTGTTCAGCAGCGACAGCGAGGTCTGCGATTTCACGGCCGCCGATTCATAGCGCTGCAAGCCTTCGTCGTAGCGCTTTGCCTCGTAATCCTCGTTGCCGAAATATTTCACGGTTTCATAGTTGATCAGCGAATCGATGGCCTTGGTATTGGCTTTGGAATCGAGGTCGTTCATGGTGCGGCGGAAATGCGTGCGCCAGTTCGTCACCAAGACGGTAAACGCGATGTACGACACCAGCGCCACCGCCGTGATCACGGTAAACCAGATGTCGTAATGCAAGACCAGATAGCCGAGCACCAGGGTGATTTCCACCAGCGTCGGCAAGATGTTGAACAGGGTATAGGAAATGAGCGAGCCGACACTGCGCGTGCCCCGTTCGATATCGCGCGTCATGCCGCCCGTCTGGCGGTTCAGGTGAAAACGCAGCGACAAGGCATGCAGGTGGCGGAACACTTGCAGGGCGATGGTGCGCACGGCCCGCTGCGTGACCCGGGCAAACAGGAATTCGCGCAGTTCTGTGAACAAGGTGGTCGACAGGCGCAGCAAGCCATACGCCACCAGCAAGCCGACGGGCAGCACCAGCAGCGCTTGCGGATGGGCCGCCGTGATCGTCATGGCGTCGACGAGTTTTTTCAGGATCAGGGGCACGCCAACGTTGGCCAGCTTGGCGCCCACCAGGCATAGCAGCGCCAGCAATACTCTCCATTTGTAGACCCAGAGATACGGCAACAAGGTCTTGATGGTGGCGAAATCGCTGTGGTTGGCGGAGGCTGGCGAGCGGGGCGGAGGGGGAGTCTGGGAACGGCGCATGGCGAATGTCGGCTTTTTATGGTTCAATCGGGGCAATTGTAGCCTTTCATGAGAATAAAAGATGAGCACCTCCCCCGACCGTCCCGATAACTGCCTCGCCTCCGGCCTGCCCGCCGGAAAAATGCCGGAATTGCGCATGATGCCCGCGCCGTCCGACGCCAATGTGTACGGCGACGTCTTCGGCGGCTGGATCATGGCGCAGGTCGATATCGCCGGTTCCCTGCCGGCCACGCGGCGCGCCAACGGCCGCGTTGCCACCATCGCCGTCAACTCCTTCATCTTCAAAAACCCCGTCTTCGTCGGCGATTTGCTCTCCTTCTACGCCGACATCGTCAAGGTAGGCAATACCTCGATCACCGTCAATGTCGAGGTATATGCCGAGCGCAACCGCCTGCAGGCGTGCATCGTGAAAGTCACGGAAGCAACCCTGATCTATGTGGCGACGGACTCCGACCGCAAGCCGCGCAAGGTGCCGCCGATCGAGACCTTATTGTCGTCTTGATTGTCGCAATAATTCCACACCATGGATAGCCAGCGCCGCATCTTCCTGCAAAGCGCTGCGCGCATCACCGCGCTGGCCGCGGCCGGCAGCGTGCTGTCCGGTTCCAGCGCGAGCGCCGCCACGCGCATGAATGGCAACGGCTATCCGTTTGCGCTCGGTGTCGCTTCCGGCTCGCCCTTGCCGGATGCGGTGGTGCTGTGGACGCGCATCTGCTACGACCCGCTGCAGGCAGCCGCCACGCCCGCCGTCGCCCTGACAGTGCGCTGGGAACTAGCCGAAGACGAGGCGTTCCGGCGCATCGCCGCCAAGGGCCAGGCCACGGCCATGCCGACCCTGGCGCACAGCGTGCACGTCGACGTGGGCGGCCTCGCGCCCGGGCGCTGGTACTGGTACCGTTTTATCTTTGGCGACGCCGTCAGCCCCGTGGGCCGCACGCGCACGGCGCCCGCCGCCGACAGCCTGCCCACCTCGCTGAAGCTGGCCGTCGCTTCGTGCCAGCACTGGGAATTCGGCGCCTATGCGGCGCACCGGCATATCGCCGCGGCCGCGCCCGACCTGGTGGCTTTCCTCGGCGACTACATTTATGAATGGGGACCGTACCAGCTGCAGCATCCAAGCCGGGCCATGCGCACGCACGAAAGTTTTACGTTGGACGAGTACCGCGCCCGCTATGCGCAATACAAGAGCGACCAGGATTTGCAGGGCGCGCACCTGGCCGCGCCGTGGATCGTCACCTGGGATGACCATGAAGTGGCCAACGATTACGGCAACGACCGCGACGAATTGCTCACGCCCACCTTTTTGCAGCGCCGCGCGGCCGCCTACCAGGCGTTTTATGAACACATGCCGCTGCGCCTGCTGCCGCTGGGGCGACGCGGCTTTGTCGACATGCGCATCTACCAGCGCTATGACTGGGGCCGGCTGGCGCGCTTCCACGTGCTCGATGACCGGCAGTACCGCGCCTATCACGCGTGCGCCAGGCCGGGCCGCGGCGGCTCCAATTCCGTCACCACGCGCCACTGTCCCGACTTGCGCAAACCCGGCCGCACCATGCTGGGCGAGGAACAGCAGCGCTGGCTGCAAGCCGGCCTTGACGACTCCCCGGCGCGCTGGAATATCCTCGCCCAGCAAACCCTGATGGCGCAATCGAGCCAGGTGCCGATTGTGCGACCCGGCGATGAACGCATCTGGACCGATGGCTGGGACGGTTACCCGATGGCGCGCCAGCACCTGCTCGACGCCTTGCAAAGCAGCAAGGCCAGCAACCCGCTGGTGCTGTCGGGCGACGTGCATACCTTTTATGCCACGGAACTGAGCCGCAACGCCATGCGCCCCACCGGCAAGAACAATCCCGTGCTGGCCACCGAATTTTGCGGCACCTCCATCACATCAAGTTCCCGCCCGCAGGCGCGCACCGAGCAGTACGTGGCGATGAACCCGCACATCCGCTACGGACGCAGCGACAAGCGCGGCTATATGTTGATGGAAATCACGCCAGAGAAAACGACGACCCTGTTCCAGGGCCTGGAGAATGTGCGCGACAGCGCATCGGGCATCGCGACACTGGCCCGCTTTGTCGTGCACGATGGCAAGGCTGGCGTGCAACGCATCTAGCACATGCTTTTCAAGGCATCGCGGTAGCGCCGGCTGACGGGCACTTCACCGCCCGTGGACAGCACGGCGCGCGCATCGCCCGATTCCAGCGGCACGATGCTCTGTACAAATGCAAGGTTGACGATATAGCTGCGGTGCACGCGCACGTAGCGATTACCATCCAGGCGGCGCTCGATGGCGGCCATGGTCGAGCGCAGCGGGTAATCGTGGCCACGCACGTGCAAATTGACATAATTACCCCAGGCCTGTATCCATTCAATGTCGCCGGCGGGCAGCAAAAAATCCTTGCCCAGCTTGCGCACCAGGAAGCGCTCCGGCTGCTGCACCGGTTCCACGGCCGGGCCTTCATCAGGTTCGCCCAGCAGGGTCGCCTCGCCTTGCCAGCGCATCAGCAGTAGCTGGTAAAAGCCCGTGAACAATAAGATAGAGAAGTAAGTACGCACATCCTTGACGTATTCGTATGGCAATTCACGCCACCAGTTACCGAAATCGTAATCGCTGCCGGCGCTCCAGTAGGCCAGCTTGCGCAAGGCTACCATGGCCAGCACATGCACGAGGCTGTAGACGAGCGAGGCGGCCAGGTGCCAGCGCAGGTTCTGGCGCTGGAACACCAGGTGCAGCGGCCGCAACTGGTTGGCCAGGATCACCAGTGGTACCAGCGCCAGCAACACCAGGTTGCTGCTCCACTCCCACACGGCCACTTCCCAAAAAGGCGTAGCGAGCCCGGCACGCTGGCGGTCGGTCCAGCTGATCCAGCAGTTGAGCGACGTTTGCAGCAGATATAGGACGATCCAGAAAGCTGGTTCGGCGATCTGGCGCCAGCGTTGATATCGTTGCAACAAATCGGTGGAAGACAGGCGCATGGTGTCGGACGGTGGATGAGTTGCATGATTGTAAGGTCCCAAAGCCGTCCCAGCATCACCGCTCGTCACAAACAGCCCGCAATTGGTCACTTTTCGCTGGTTCACCCCGCGCGGCATGCCTATGCTGGGGCCTTCCCTGACCAACGGATCTCGCGACCATGATCACCAATTCTCGCCGTTACGATATCGATGCCTTGCGCTTTCTTGTCTTCAGCCTGCTGATCGTCTACCACACGGCCATGCTGTACCTGGACGGTGCCGCCTTCCACATGAAGAGCAGCTACCTGACGGAAACGTTGAACTATCCCATGGTCTTTATCAACCGTTGGCGCATGGAAATCGTGTTCCTCATTTCCGGCGTGTCCTGCGCCATGATGACGCAAACGTCCAGGCGGGCCTTCCTGTGGCGCAGGGTCAAGCGCCTGTTGCTGCCCCTGCTGTTTGGCGTGCTCGTGGTGATACCCGTGCAGCCGTATTGCGAAGGCGTCACGAACGGCCTGGTCGAACCTGGCTATGGACAATTCCTGCTGGATTACTTTGGCGGCCATGCCTGGCCAGCTGGCGCATTTACGGGCTGGAAGACCAGTTTTACCTGGAATCATCTGTGGTATCTCGTGTATTTGTTGCTGTACACCATCGTGCTGGTGGCGCTCCAGCCGCTGCTGGCCAAGGCAAGGCCGCTGTTTACGGGGTTGCGCGGCTGGCGCCTGTTGATCCTGCCAGCCCTGCCGGCGCTGGCGGCAACGGCCTTCCTGAAACTGCGCTATCCGGAAAACCACGCGCTGGTGAAGGACTGGTACGCGCACGCCATCTATTTCACCCTGTATCTGTATGGCTGGTGGCTGGGCAATGACAAGGGAGTGTGGCAAGAGCTGGCGCGCTTGCGCTGGCATGCGCTGCTGCTGGCGCCCTGCGCGTTTGCCGTGTACATGGCGTTCGACCAGATGTATTCGGAGAACCTGCTGACCTGGGCCTCGTTCGGCTCCTGGCCCATGCGCAACCTGTATATGTGGCTGGCCATCTGCGCCATTCTGGGCTGGTCGCATACGCTATTGAACCGCCCTTTTGCCTGGCTGCCATGGGCGCGCCAGGCCGTCTTTCCTTGGTACATATTGCACCAGAGCGCGATCGTGCTGCTGGCGTATTGGCTCGTGCCCCTGAAGCTTGGGCCAGTGGCGGAACCGCTGCTGGTACTGGCCGGCACGGTGGCGATCTGCTGGCTGGGAACCTCGCTGCTGATCAGCAAGGTGAACTGGCTGCGGCCCTGCTTCGGCTTGCCCGCCCGCCCAGGCCGAAACCTGGCGGCGGACACGGCCTTGGCTGCGAATCAGGCAACCTTCTTTTCATCGCGCAATTGACGGCGCAAGATCTTGCCGACGTTGGTTTTCGGCAATTCATCGCGGAACTCGATGTATTTCGGTTTCTTGTAGGCCGTCAATTCATGCTTGCAATGCTCACGGATCTGCTCCACCGTCAGGTTCGGATCCTTGCGCACGACAAACACTTTCACGGCTTCGCCCGCGTTGGCGTCCGGCACGCCGATGCACGCGCATTCCAGCACGCCCGGGCACGATGAAACCACGTCTTCCACTTCGTTCGGATACACGTTGAAGCCGGAGACGATGATCATGTCTTTCTTGCGGTCCACGATCTTCACGTAGCCGCGCTCGTCCATGACGCCCACGTCGCCCGTCTTGAAGTAGCCGTCGGCCGTCATCGACTTGGCCGTTTCATCGGGACGCTGCCAGTAGCCGGCCATCACTTGCGGGCCGCGCACGGCGATTTCACCCGGTTCGCCCAGCGGCACTTCCACGCCGTCGTCGTTCAGGATCGCCACTTCCGTCGACGGGAAAGGCAAGCCGATGGTGCCCGTAAATTCCGTGATGTCGACACGGTTGCCCGTCACCACGGGCGACGTTTCCGACATGCCATAGCCTTCGATCAGCGGGCAGCCCGTCAGTTTCAGCCAGCGCTCGGCCACGTTGCGCTGCAGGGCCATGCCGCCGCCATTGCACACCTTGTAGCTGGAGAAATCGAGCTTGGCAAACTCGGCATTGTTCAGCAGCGCGTTGTACAGGGTATTGACGGCCGGGAAAACGACGATCTTGTGCTTGCTCAATTCCTTGACGAAACCGGGAATGTCGCGCGGGTTCGGGATCAGCACGCTCATGCCGCCCAGGCGCATGCCCATCAGGGCGCTGACCGTCAGCGAATAGATGTGATACAGGGGCAAGGCGCACATGAATCCCATCGAGGTGGCGCGCATTTCAGGCGTCATCACGGGCGACATCCACGCCTCGTTTTGCAATACGTTGGCGATCACGTTACGGTGCAACAACATCGCGCCCTTCGACACGCCCGTCGTGCCACCCGTGTATTGCAGGAAGACGATATCGTCATGCCCCTGCTGCACGGGCTGCAAGGTCAGGCGCGCACCTTCGGCCAGCATCTTGTTGAAACTGATGGCGCCCGGCAAGGAAAACGCAGGCACCATTTTCTTGATCTTGCGCACGACGAAGTTGACGATCGTGCCTTTCAGTCCACCCAGCAAGTCGCCCATGGTGGCGACGATCACATGCTTGACCTGGGTATGCGGCAACACCTGCTCCACCGTGGTGGCGAAGTTTTCCAGCACGATGATCGCTGCACTGCCCGAATCGATCAGCTGGTGCTGCAATTCACGCGGTGTGTACAGCGGGTTGACGTTCACCACCGTATAGCCGGCGCGCAAAATCGCCGCCATCGCCACCGGATATTGCAGCACGTTCGGCAGCATGATCGCCACGCGCGCACCCGGTTGCAGGCCCTTGCTTTGCAGCCAGGCACCCATCTGCCGCGACAGTTGGTCGAGCTCACGGTAGGTCATGAATTTATCCATGCACACGAAAGCGTTACGGTCCGCATATTTCTGGAACGACTCTTCCAGCAAATGTGTCACGGAACGGTATTGCGTGCAGTCTATCTCTGCGGGAACGCTGTCCGGGTATGACTTCAACCAAATCTTGTCCATCTCGCCTCATCTTTATCTGTAAAAGGGATGCGCCTCCTGGCGCATCCACATTGTTTATGCTGCTATCGTTTTCTCGTCACGCAGGGCGCGACGCAAAATCTTGCCGACGTTGGTTTTCGGCAGTTCATCGCGGAACTCGATGTATTTCGGCCGCTTGTAGCCCGTGAATTGTTCCTTGCAATACGCGGCCAGCACTGCCTGGGTCAGGTTCGGGTCCTTGCGCACGACAAACACTTTCACGGCTTCACCCGAATGCTCATCAGGCACGCCCACGCAGGCGCACTCAAGCACGCCCGGATGGGCGGCGATGACGGCTTCGACTTCGTTCGGATACACGTTGAAGCCGGAGACGAGGATCATGTCTTTCTTGCGATCCACGATTTTCACGTAGCCGCGCTCATCCATGATGCCCACGTCGCCCGACTTGAAATAGCCGTCGGCCGTCATGACCTTGGCCGTTTCATCGGGACGGTTCCAGTAGCCGCTCATCACTTGCGGGCCACGGATGGCGATTTCGCCCGTCTGGCCCAACGGCACTTCCTTGCCGTCATCGTCGAGAATCGCGATCTCGGTCGACGGAATCGGCAAGCCGATGGTGCCTGAAAACGCCGTGCTGTCGGCACGGTTGCAGGTGGCGACGGGCGACGTTTCCGACAGGCCATAACCCTCGATGATGGACACGCCCGTCGCTTGCAGCCACTTGTCATTGACGGCTTGCTGCACCGCCATGCCGCCGCCATTGGCGATCTTCAAGCCCGAGAAATCGAGCTTGGCGAAGTCCGGGTGATTCACCAGCGCGTTATACAGGGTATTGACCGCCGGCAACAAATTGAACTTGTACTTGCCCAGCTCCTTGATCAGGCCCGGGATATCGCGCGGATTCGGGATCAGGATATTCAGCGCGCCCACGCGCGTGCCCCACATGGCGCACGCCGTCAGGGCAAAGATATGGTACAGCGGCAAGGCGCAGACAACGATCATCTGTTCCTTGCTGTTCTGGTCGAGCGCCGCGCCCGACCACGCTTCGCTCTGCAGCACATTGGCGATCACATTGCGGTGGCTCAAGGTCGCGCCTTTCGACACGCCCGTGGTGCCGCCCGTGTATTGCAGGAAAGCAGGGTCATTGATGCTCAGCTCGACGGGCGTGAGTTTCATGCGGCTGCCCAGCGCCAGCGCCTGCTTGAAACGCATGGCGTTCGGCAAGGAATACGCGGGCACCATCTTCTTGACGTTGCGCACGACAAAATTGACGAGCATGCCTTTCAAACCGCCCAGCATCTCGCCCATGCTGGCGACGACGATGTGCTTGATGGCCGTCTTGCTCAATACTTGTTCGAGTGTATGGGCGAAGTTTTCCAGCACGATGATGGCTTCGCTGCCCGAATCGTTGAGCTGGTGCTCGAGTTCGCGCGGCGTGTACAGCGGGTTGACGTTGACCACCGTGTAGCCGGCGCGCAGCACGGCGGCAATGGCCACCGGATACTGCAGCACGTTCGGCATCATCAGGGCAACTCTGGCGCCCTTCTTCAGGCCACGGCTTTGCAGCCAGGCACCGAGCTGGCGCGAATAGGTGTCGAGCTCGGCATAGGTGAGAAATTTGTCCATGCAGACATAGGCATTGCGGTCCGCATATTTTTGAAACGCTTCTTCCAGCACATGCACCAGCGAACGATATTGATCCGGATCGATGTCGGCGGGAACGCCGGGAGGATACGACTTCAGCCAAATTTTTTCCATCCTGTGCCTCTTGTCTCGAATAATCGTGGGGGAGCCGGCGCAGCCTGCCGGCGCGGATCATTGCTGCGGATTCTGTCGTCCTGCAGTCAGTTTGAGCATTCTGACGAGCAATTGCTCTATGCTACTAATGCGATGCTATCGGGCGCCGCGCTTCCATGCAAGCGCTTTCAACAGTATTCGAGCAGCAACTCTAGGAGCATTTTGTGCTGCACTGCAGCATGATAAATACACTGTTACCGAATCGCTTACCTCGCCGTACGGGACAATCTTTACGGGTCAGGGGCTGGACAATTGTTCCAGCGCATGCCTGCGCTCAGGCTGCTTGATCTGGGCCATTGTGTGCACTGCAGCATAAAAAGCACGAAAGTTCTTTTTTTCTTCCAGCAATTTTTTGAAGGCAGGCAAAAATTCATTGTAGGTCGACACGGAAGCCAGGTGCGCATTGCTCAATGGCTGCTCGAACCAGCGGTCGTAACCGGCAAAACCGCCCCAGTTTTTCTTCAGCACCTGGTAGGCGTCTTGCAGTGCCGTAAATACTTGCGCCTTGCGCGCGCGCTTCTCGGCATCGCTGGCGTCACTGGCATACACGGCTTCCAGCCTCCCCCGGTATGTCAGCAGCAAGGCCAGGAAATCCTGGCGCCGCCCTGCGTACTGGGCGTATGAGGCGCGCATCGCGTCATTGCCTTCGCGCGCCAGCCAGCGCTGCACGCCCGCCTCTTCCACGGCGCTGGCGAACGATTCGTTGAAGGCCGAATCGCCGGGCACGTACACCACCTGGTGCGCCAGCTCATGGAAGATCAGGCGCGCCAGTTCCGCATCGTTGTAATTGATAAAGGTCGACAGCAGGGGATCATCGAACCAGCCCAGGGTGGAATACGCGGGCACGCCGCCCACCTGCACGTCGTAATGCTGGGCGCGCAACTCGTCGGCATACGCGAGCGCCTCTTCCTTGCTGTAATAGCCACGATAGCTGACGCAGCCGGCGATGGGGAAACACCATTGCAGCGGCTGCAGCGACAGTTCCGGCGTGGCCACCACGTTCCATAGCACGAACGGGCGCCGCAGGGCGGCGTAGTTCTTGTAGCTGCCATTGTCCGGTAAATCCAGCTCGCTGACGGCAAAGCGGCGAATTTGCTGCGCCCTGGCCAGGCGCACTTTCAGGCGCGGCTCGGTGGCCGGGTCCCCGAGCCAGTCACCGATGGGCCGCGCGCCCGACCACAGCGCATACTGCCCCTGCGCCGCCTGCGTGTAGTAGCGCAGCTGCGTGCAACCGCCCAGCAGCAGACACACCGTGCCGACAAGCAAGCAGGCCGGCCAGCGCAGCATGTCAGGCAACCTTTTCCACTTCGACCAGCGTATCGTAGAAGGTCGGTGCGCGGCCCATGTCCGTCAGGCGCTGGCTCGTCACTTCATTGGCGTTCTTGCCATCGCTGGCGAGTTTCTTCCACCACACGGACAAGCCCACCACCAGGCCGCGTCTCGCCTTGTCGGTGACCCTGGCCTTGGCAACAAAGCTGCCACGGTCATTGAAGATGCGCACCATGTCGCCGGCGGCGATACCGCGTGCGGCGCCATCGTCGGGATGGATATCGAGGTGCGGCTCGCCTTCGGCCGCGCGCAGGCTTTTCACGTTGACGAACGTAGAATTGAGGAAATTGCGCGCCGGCGGGGAAATCATGGCCAGCGGGAAACGCGCCGCCAATGCGGGATTGCTGGCTTGCGATTCGTGCGGCGCGATATACGTCGGCAAGGGATCGAGTCCCGCCTGCGCCATCGCCTCCGAGTAAAACTCGCACTTGCCCGATGGCGTGGGGAAACCGCCTTCGGCAAATGGCGCCTCGGGCATGGCCAGCTTTTGCCAGCCCGTGCGTTTCAGCGATTCCCAGTCGAAATGCACGGCGCGCGCATCCGTCGCATCGAAGGCCTTGGCCGCCAAGGCATCGTCGCTTTCCTGGAAGCACGGATCATCAAAGCCCATGTATTGGGCCAGCAAACGGAAGATTTCCGTATTCGCCTTCGCTTCGCCCAGCGGCGCCACGGCCGCATTGTTCGCCATCATGTACAGGTGGCCGTAGGTGGAGTGCGCATCGACATGTTCGAGCTGCGTGGTGGCGGGCAGCACGATGTCGGCGTAATCGACGGTGTCCGTCTGGAAATGTTCGAGCACGACTGTAAACAAGTCTTCGCGGGCAAAGCCCTGCGCCACTTTCGAGGAATCGGGCGCCACGGCCAGCGGGTTCGAGTTGTAGACGATCACGGCTTCCACTTGCGGGCCAAACTCGGGCGAGCTGGTTTTCAGCAGATCGTCGCCGATGGTGCTCATGTTGATGGTGCGCGGCGTGCCTTTCAATAAGTCGGGGCGCTGCAGGGCCTTGCGGTTGACGGGGAAAGAACCCGAGCTCGACAGCTGCATGCCGCCCGCTGGATGGCGCCAGGCGCCCGTCAGGGCCGGCAGGCAGGCGATATTGCGCACCGCCATGCCGCCGCCATGCACGCGCTGTACGCCGTAGTTGGTACGGATGGCGGCGCCTTCGCCAGAGCGGCATGCCTGGCCGTACAGGCGCGCCAGGTCCAGCACTTCCGTGGCCGTGATGCCGCACACCTCGGCCACGCGTTCGGGCGGCCATGCCAGGGCCCGTTGTTTCAGTTCCGCATAGCCGATGGTGTACTGCGCGATATAGTCATGGTCGAGCAAATCTTCCGTGATCAGCACATGCATCAAGCCCAGCGCCAGGGCCGCATCGGTACCCGGCAGCAAGGCGATGTGCTGGTGGCATTTTTCGGCCGTCAGCGAGCGATACGGGTCGATGGCGATCAGGGTGGCGCCGTTGCGCTTGGCCTCTTGCGCGCGCATCCAGAAGTGCAGGTTCGAGGCGATCGGGTTGCCGCCCCAGATGATGATCAATTTCGCGTTCTGGAACTGCTCCATGTCCGTGCCGATGCTGGCGCCCACCGTGTAGCGGTAGCCCGTGGCGCCGGCCGAGGCGCAGATGGTGCGGTCCAGCAGGGACGCGCCGATCTGATTGAAAAAGCGCGAGGACATCGATTCGCCCTGCACCAGGCCCATGGTGCCGCAGTAGCTGTACGGCAAGATGGCCTGCGGATCGCGCGCGGCGATCGGTTTCAAACGGGCCGCGATGGTCTGCAGAGCTTCTTCCCAGCTGATGCGCTCGAACTTGCCTTCGCCCTTCTTGCCCACGCGGCGCAGCGGATGCAGCAGCCGGTCCGCATGGTAGGTGCGCTCCGTGAAGCGCGACACCTTCGTGCACAGCACGCCAGCCGTGGTCGGGTGGTCGGGATCACCCTTGACGGCGGTGGCCACGCCATCGGTCACGGTGACCAGCAAGGCGCAGGTATCGGGGCAGTCGAGCGGGCAGGCGGCGCGCACTTGGGTGGTGGTCATGGGGCAATCCAAAAACGTTGGGGGAAGGCGATACTGTAAACCATTCCGCGCGCTTGCTGTTGGCGCCGTGGTAAGCACGGCCGTGCGCTGGATTTACCCTGCAAACAAGGGCTACAATGCACTATTAGCCGAGCCTGTTTTTGATCAAGCAAGCGCGGTCCGGCGCGCCATACATTGCTGCGTGCCAGCATCCACAGGAGAGTCCCATGAAACTAGTTGATCCGATCTTGGCGTTTCAATCCGAGCTGCAAGGTATCCGCCGCGACCTGCACGCGCACCCCGAGCTGTGCTACGAAGAACAGCGCACCTCGGACGTGGTCGCCGCCAAACTGACGCAATGGGGCATTCCCGTGGTACGCGGCCTGGGCCGCACCGGCGTGGTCGGCATCATCCAGCATGGCACCTCAACACGCGCCATCGGCCTGCGCGCCGACATGGATGCCTTGCCGATGCAGGAAATGAATACTTTCGAGCATGCCTCGCGCCACCCGGGCAAGATGCACGCCTGCGGCCACGACGGCCACACGGCCATGCTGCTCGGTGCCGCCCATTACCTGGCGCAGCACCGCAACTTCGATGGCACCGTTTACCTCGTCTTTCAGCCAGCCGAGGAAGGCGGCGCCGGCGCGCGCGAAATGATAGCAGACGGCTTGTTTACGCGTTTTCCCATGGATGCCATCTACGGCATGCACAACTGGCCAGGCGCCGAAACGGGCACCCTGAGCGTGGTGGAAGGGCCGATGATGGCGTCGAGCAATGAATTCCACGTCACCGTCAAAGGCAAGGGCGCGCACGCGGCCCAGCCCCACAAGGGCATCGATCCCGTGATGGTCGCCGTGCAAATCGCGCAAAGCTGGCAAACAGTGATCACACGCAACAAGAGTCCGCTCGATACGGCCGTGCTGTCGATCACGCAAATCCACGCGGGCAGCGCCACCAATGTGATTCCCGATGACGCCAGCCTGGTCGGCACCGTGCGCACTTTTACCACGCCCGTGCTGGACCTGATCGAAGAGCGCATGCGTGACATCGCCATGCACACGGCCGCCGCCTTTGGCGCGGAAGTCGATTTCCATTTCAAGCGCAACTATCCGCCGCTGGTCAACCACGCGAAAGAAACGGCGTTTGCCGTCGAAGTCATGAAAAGCGTGGTCGGTGCGGACAAGGTCAACGCGAATGTCGAGCCGACCATGGGCGCGGAAGATTTTTCTTTCTTCCTGCAGGAAAAGGCTGGCTGCTACATCTTCATCGGCAATGGCGATGGCGAGCACCGCGATGGCGGCCACGGCCTGGGGCCATGCGTCTTGCACAATGGCAGCTACGACTTCAACGACCAATTACTGCCGATCGGTGCCAGTTTCTGGGTCAGGCTGGCCGAAGCGAGCCTGCCCATCACGTAAATCAACTGAGCTTGTCCGGACCGGTGCCCAGGCGCTGGTCCGGATTCAACGCTTCCAGGGCCAGCAAGGCGGCCGAGTGATCGGCCGTCGGGTACGTTTCAGCAATGGTTTCGTAGCGCTGCGTCACCAGTTGCGTCACCGGCAAAGTGACGTGGGCCGCCTCGGCTGCAGCGAGGATGTTGTGCATATCCTTGATCTGGCTCTTCACCTGGCCACCAGCAACAAAGTTACGTTCCAGCATGCGCTGGCCATGCACCTCCAAAATCTTGCTCTCAGCAAAACCGCCGCGGATCGCTGCCCGTACGGCGGCGGCATCCGCGCCAGCCGCCTGGGCCAGCAACAGCGCTTCAGCCACGATGGTCAAGGTAGCACCGACGATCAGCTGATTGCACAGCTTGGCGACCTGGCCACTGCCTGGCGGGCCCACCAGGGTCGGGCGCCCCATGGCCGCCAGGATAGTTTGCACGCGCGCGTAATCGCTGGTGCTGGCGCCGGCCATGATGGCCAGGGTGCCCGCCTGCGCGCCTGCGACGCCGCCCGACACGGGCGCATCGATGAAGGCATGGTCTGCCGCCTGCAAGGTGGCATGAAATTGCCGGGCTTCCGATTGTTGGGTGGAACTCATATCGATCCACAGCGCACCTGCGGACAGGGCCGGCAGCGCCTCTTGCAATACCTGCGCCACGATGGGACCGGCTTCCAGCATCGAGATGACCACGTCCGCGCCACTGACCGCCTCAGCTATGGAAACGGCCGGTTGCGCCCCTGCCGCACGCAGCACTTGGGCCTTGCTGTGCGTGCGATTCCAAATTGTGACAGAATATCCAGCGCGTAGCAGGCACCGGACCATCGGATCCCCCATCAGACCGATACCGAGAAATGCGATTTTTGTAGAGAATGTCAATTGAACCCCTGAGATTAACAAGTGGCGAGAGCGGCATCAAAGCAAGGTGCCTGTACAACAATAGCCTATCGGCCAATTTTACGATGAAAGCCTCTATGTTCTTCAAGAAGAATCTCCTCAAATCCATCGCCGCCGTTGCCGCGCTGATGGCGGCCAACGCCGGCTTTGCCGCCGACGACAAACTGATCGACTCCGTCTACGGCGAATATGCCAAGGGCGTGAAGGTACAAATGGTACGCGCTGGCGTGACCTCGAACTGGGATAAGGCCTGGTTTGTATCGAATGGTACGCAGTTGAGCGGTTACTGGGATGCCAGCATCGGCGGCTGGGATGGCAAGAGCTATCGCAACGTCCCTGGCCAGCATCAAAAACTGTGGGATCTGGGCTTTACTCCCGTGTTCCGCTTTGAAAACACAAACAAGCTGGGCTTCTATGCAGAAGGCGGCATTGGCGTACACATGCTGTCCAAGCTGTACGATAACGACGATAACCGCCTGTCGACCCACTTCCAGTTCGGCGACCATATCGGCGTCGGCTACGTGTTCAATAACAAATGGGAAGTCGCTGCGAAGATCCAGCATTTCTCGAATGGCGGCTACAAGAAGCCTAACAGCGGCGTCAACTTCATGAACGTCAAAGTGGCTTATCACTTTTAATGCAGGTGATACATGACAAAAGCAGCGCATAGCGCTGCTTTTTTTACACCTGTACGCTGTAAAACCTGCCAAATCAGCAGACGAAAAAAAACCCGACCATTGCTGATCGGGTTTTTCTCTACTGCGTATAACAAGCCTGACGATAACCTACTTTCACACTGGTTGCAGCACTATCATCGGCGCAAAGTTGTTTCACGGTCCTGTTCGGGATGGGAAGGGGTGGGACCAACTTGCTATGGTCATCAGGCATAACTTGTACTGGCATTTGTCCTCAATGGAGCGACAAAGCCTGAATCTGGAAGAAGCAAAGATTGGGGTAATGACTGGTAGTATCAACAAACACGCAACGTTGTACCGTCTTATCCTCTGTACCTGCTAAGGTTATAGGGACAAGCCGTACGGGCAATTAGTACTGGTTAGCTTAATGCATTACTGCACTTCCACACCCAGCCTATCAACGTCCTGGTCTCGAACGACCCTTCAAAGAGCTCAAGGCTCTGGGAAATCTCATCTCAAGGCAAGTTTCCCGCTTAGATGCTTTCAGCGGTTATCTCTTCCGTATTTAGCTACCCGGCAATGCCACTGGCGTGACAACCGGTACACCAGAGATACGTCCACTCCGGTCCTCTCGTACTAGGAGCAGCCCCCTTCAAATTTCCAACGCCCACGGCAGATAGGGACCAAACTGTCTCACGACGTTTTAAACCCAGCTCACGTACCACTTTAAATGGCGAACAGCCATACCCTTGGGACCGGCTACAGCCCCAGGATGTGATGAGCCGACATCGAGGTGCCAAACTCCCCCGTCGATATGAACTCTTGGGAGGAATCAGCCTGTTATCCCCAGAGTACCTTTTATCCGTTGAGCGATGGCCCTTCCATACAGAACCACCGGATCACTATGTCCTACTTTCGTACCTGCTCGACTTGTCAGTCTCGCAGTTAAGCACGCTTATGCCATTGCACTATCAACACGATGTCCGACCGTATCTAGCGTACCTTCGAACTCCTCCGTTACACTTTAGGAGGAGACCGCCCCAGTCAAACTGCCTACCATGCACTGTCCCCGATCCGGATAACGGACCAAGGTTAGAACCTCAAACAAACCAGGGTGGTATTTCAAGGTTGGCTCCACGAGAACTAGCGTCCCCGCTTCAAAGCCTCCCACCTATCCTACACAGATTGGTTCAAAGTCCAATGCAAAGCTACAGTAAAGGTTCATGGGGTCTTTCCGTCTAGCCGCGGGTAGATTGCATCATCACAAACATTTCAACTTCGCTGAGTCTCGGGAGGAGACAGTGTGGCCATCGTTACGCCATTCGTGCAGGTCGGAACTTACCCGACAAGGAATTTCGCTACCTTAGGACCGTTATAGTTACGGCCGCCGTTTACTGGGACTTCAATCAAGAGCTTGCACCCCATCATTTAATCTTCCAGCACCGGGCAGGCGTCACACCCTATACGTCCACTTTCGTGTTTGCAGAGTGCTGTGTTTTTATTAAACAGTCGCAGCCACCAGTTTATTGCAACCCTTTCACCCTCATGGAGTAAACCAATCAAGCTACCGGGGCGTACCTTTTCCCGAAGTTACGGTACCAATTTGCCGAGTTCCTTCTCCCGAGTTCTCTCAAGCGCCTTAGAATACTCATCTCGCCCACCTGTGTCGGTTTGCGGTACGGTCTCGTATGACTGAAGCTTAGAGGCTTTTCTTGGAACCACTTCCGATTGCTTCGTGCACAAGTGCACTCGTCTCAACCCCTTGAATTCCGCGCCCGGATTTGCCTAAGCGCCTTCTATGAGCCAAAAACCAACTATTCCAACAGTTGGACAACCTTCCGCGATCCGTCCCCCCATCGCATCATACGACGGTGCAGGAATATTAACCTGCTTCCCATCAGCTACGCATCTCTGCCTCGCCTTAGGGGCCGACTCACCCTGCTCCGATGAACGTTGAACAGGAAACCTTGGGCTTACGGCGTGGAGGCTTTTCACCCCCATTATCGCTACTCATGTCAGCATTCGCACTTCTGATACCTCCAGCATCCTTTACAAGACACCTTCGCAGGCTTACAGAACGCTCTCCTACCATATATATTGCTATATATCCGCAGCTTCGGTGACTGGCTTAGCCCCGTTACATCTTCCGCGCAGGACGACTCGATCAGTGAGCTATTACGCTTTCTTTAAATGATGGCTGCTTCTAAGCCAACATCCTGACTGTTTTAGCCTTCCCACTTCGTTTTCCACTTAGCCAATCTTTGGGACCTTAGCTGGCGGTCTGGGTTGTTTCCCTCTTGACGCCGGACGTTAGCACCCGACGTCTGTCTCCCAAGCTCGCACTCATCGGTATTCGGAGTTTGCAATGGTTTGGTAAGTCGCAATGACCCCCTAGCCATAACAGTGCTCTACCCCCGATGGTGATACTTGAGGCACTACCTAAATAGTTTTCGGAGAGAACCAGCTATTTCCAAGTTTGTTTAGCCTTTCACCCCTACCCACAGCTCATCCCCTAATTTTTCAACATTAGTGGGTTCGGACCTCCAGGGCGTGTTACCGCACCTTCATCCTGGCCATGAGTAGATCACTTGGTTTCGGGTCTACACCCAGCGACTGATCGCCCTATTCGGACTCGATTTCTCTACGGCTTCCCTATATGGTTAACCTTGCCACTGAATGTAAGTCGCTGACCCATTATACAAAAGGTACGCAGTCACGGAACAAGTCCGCTCCTACTGTTTGTATGCACACGGTTTCAGGATCTATTTCACTCCCCTTCCGGGGTTCTTTTCGCCTTTCCCTCACGGTACTGGTTCACTATCGGTCGATTACGAGTATTTAGCCTTGGAGGATGGTCCCCCCATATTCAGACAGGATGTCACGTGTCCCGCCCTACTTGTCGTACGCTTAGTATCACCGGTCCGATTTCACATACGGGGCTATCACCCACTATGGCTCCTATTTCCAGAGGATTCTGTTATCGGTCCGACTATCACGTACAGGCTCCTCCCATTTCGCTCGCCGCTACTTTGGGAATCTCGGTTGATTTCTTTTCCTGCAGCTACTTAGATGTTTCAGTTCGCCGCGTTCGCCTTGCATACCTATGTATTCAGTATGCAATACCCTAAAAGGGTGGGTTGCCCCATTCGGAAATCTGCGGATCAAAGTGTGTTTGCTCACTCCCCGCAGCTTATCGCAAGCTACTACGTCCTTCATCGCCTGTAATCGCCAAGGCATCCACCATGTGCACTTATTCGCTTGTCCCTATAACGTTAGCCTCTCATCATTTGCATGAGGAAAGAGCGCTACAGGGATAAGAAAGTACAACGTTGTTGCTTGTTTGTTGATACATACAATCATTACCCATCGATTCGCTTTTTACGGCAAACCGATCAATAAATAATCTTTACTTCTTCCAGATTGTTAAAGAACATACAGCACTTGATCTCGAAAAGACCAAACCTAAATCCCGGTGCACTATCTGCACTGATTTACGTTTGAACTTTTGGTGGAGGATGACGGGATCGAACCGACGACCCCCTGCTTGCAAAGCAGGTGCTCTCCCAGCTGAGCTAATCCCCCTAGGGTATTTCCAGACTACAGAAACTGGTAGGGCTGGTTGGACTCGAACCAACGACCCCCGCGTTATCAACACGGTGCTCTAACCAGCTGAGCTACAGCCCCAAATGCTGTTCTTTATATTAACAGCCGATAAGTGTGAACATTTGATGTGTGAATCATTGCTGATTCGTGCAAACTCTAGAAAGGAGGTGATCCAGCCGCACCTTCCGATACGGCTACCTTGTTACGACTTCACCCCAGTCACGAATCCTACCGTGGTAAGCGCCCTCCTTACGGTTAAGCTACCTACTTCTGGTAAAACCCGCTCCCATGGTGTGACGGGCGGTGTGTACAAGACCCGGGAACGTATTCACCGCGACATGCTGATCCGCGATTACTAGCGATTCCAACTTCATGCAGTCGAGTTGCAGACTACAATCCGGACTACGATACACTTTCTGCGATTAGCTCCCCCTCGCGGGTTGGCGGCGCTCTGTATGTACCATTGTATGACGTGTGAAGCCCTACCCATAAGGGCCATGAGGACTTGACGTCATCCCCACCTTCCTCCGGTTTGTCACCGGCAGTCTCATTAGAGTGCCCTTTCGTAGCAACTAATGACAAGGGTTGCGCTCGTTGCGGGACTTAACCCAACATCTCACGACACGAGCTGACGACAGCCATGCAGCACCTGTGTACTGGCTCTCTTTCGAGCACTCCCCAATCTCTCGGGGATTCCAGCCATGTCAAGGGTAGGTAAGGTTTTTCGCGTTGCATCGAATTAATCCACATCATCCACCGCTTGTGCGGGTCCCCGTCAATTCCTTTGAGTTTTAATCTTGCGACCGTACTCCCCAGGCGGTCTACTTCACGCGTTAGCTGCGTTACCAAGTCAATTAAGACCCGACAACTAGTAGACATCGTTTAGGGCGTGGACTACCAGGGTATCTAATCCTGTTTGCTCCCCACGCTTTCGTGCATGAGCGTCAATCTTGACCCAGGGGGCTGCCTTCGCCATCGGTGTTCCTCCACATATCTACGCATTTCACTGCTACACGTGGAATTCTACCCCCCTCTGCCAGATTCTAGCCTTGCAGTCTCCAATGCAATTCCCAGGTTGAGCCCGGGGATTTCACATCAGACTTACAAAACCGCCTGCGCACGCTTTACGCCCAGTAATTCCGATTAACGCTTGCACCCTACGTATTACCGCGGCTGCTGGCACGTAGTTAGCCGGTGCTTATTCTTCAGGTACCGTCATTAGCAAGAGATATTAGCTCTCACCGTTTCTTCCCTGACAAAAGAGCTTTACAACCCGAAGGCCTTCTTCACTCACGCGGCATTGCTGGATCAGGCTTTCGCCCATTGTCCAAAATTCCCCACTGCTGCCTCCCGTAGGAGTCTGGACCGTGTCTCAGTTCCAGTGTGGCTGGTCGTCCTCTCAGACCAGCTACTGATCGATGCCTTGGTAGGCTTTTACCCTACCAACTAGCTAATCAGATATCGGCCGCTCCACGAGCATGAGGTCTTGCGATCCCCCACTTTCATCCTTAGATCGTATGCGGTATTAGCGTAACTTTCGCTACGTTATCCCCCACTCTAGGGTACGTTCCGATATATTACTCACCCGTTCGCCACTCGCCACCAGAGCAAGCTCCGTGCTGCCGTTCGACTTGCATGTGTAAGGCATGCCGCCAGCGTTCAATCTGAGCCAGGATCAAACTCTTCAGTTTAATCTCTGTTTAATGTCATTTCTGACAGGTCGGACAGTATCACTACCATCCAAATCTTTTGCATTGCAAAAGATTTGCTCACTCAAAAAACTGACAGGCCACTACTTTCGTAGCGCCTATTTCATTATTTCTTGTGAACATTTGATATTTTAAGTTTTACGCTGCTTGCGCAGCGCTGCACTTACATCAAATGCCCACACTTATCGACTGTTAATTGTTAAAGAACTGTATTCGGTGCTACTTTCGCGCTATCGACAAAGCGTTGTGTTTGTCAGCTGCGAAGAAGGAAGAGTATGAAGCGTTTGCAGCATTTCGTCAACCTTCTTTTTTACCCACTTCACTCAGCATTTGCATGCATCGTTCAGCGAGGGGGCGAATTATAGCCCTGCCCCGCGATAGTGGCAAGGCTTTCAGCCAAGATTTTGTATCGCCGCCCTGACCCAGCGAAAACCCAGTCTTTCCTGCTCCATACGCAGGCATTCGCCCAAAGCATGTTCGTGCAGTATTTTAAACAGGGCCAGTTCCTCATGCGTCAAACGGGTCAGATTACCACCGTGGCGTTTATGCGGCTCTTCACTCCCCCACAGCAAGCGGTGCGCTTCCAGCGTCGCGATGTCCATCAGCATGGAGCGCGCTTGTGGCAAGTATGCACGCAAGCGATCCAGGATGGCAAAGCCGTGCGTATCGATATCGCCCCAGTAAATTACTTCCTTGTCAGCCAACCAGGGCACATCACCGAGGCGTTCGACACTATAACCGCCGCCGAAAATCACCATGCTGTCTTCAACCTCCGGAAACGCCAGGCCATTGATTTCATTCTCGGTAATAAAGACGCGTTTTACATTGACATGCAAGGCAGCGAACTGCGCTACCGGCACGCTCAGGTCAGACAAGCCAGCGATATAATGGCGCGGATCGAGCAGGCGAAAACGTATCACTACCGGTTTGCTCAATAATCCATAACGCGTTTCAAATTGGCGCGCCCCGACGGCCTGCGCGTCGATCGCCTCGGGCAGCATTAGCTGATCCAGTAATTCCGCCAGCAAGGCCTTGCGCGTTTCGATGAATTTTCCGCCCACCCCAGCGATGTCGAGTTCGCGCAAGTAAAGCTGCGGACGTGGATGCGCCACAAACCATTGCAGGATCAGCACGATGCGTTCCCATGCAGGCGCGTGCTCGAGCAACAGCATCGGACGGCGCGCGATCCAGCCGGCCAAAGCAGGAAACGCCTGCAGCGTCAGCGTCAGCAATTGCTCGAAACGCCGCTTCTCCGCCATTTTTCCGATCAGCCGCAAGGCGTCGCCCTCTTCGTCCACGACCACGCCAGCCGGCATGCGATTACGCCCCAACTGGCGATGATTGATATCACGCCATTCGATGGTGTAGCCGTAGCCCTTGTGACTCTTGCTGCCTTCATCAAGTTGGCGTATCCAGCGCCGCACTTCATCGAATTGCTCGCCCAGTTGCGCCGAGGCAGGCTGGCGCAGATTGAGAGGCAAGGGAAACAGCGCGCTCTGACTGACATGCG
This sequence comes from Janthinobacterium sp. 64, assembly GCF_002813325.1. NCBI lineage: Bacteria > Pseudomonadati > Pseudomonadota > Betaproteobacteria > Burkholderiales > Oxalobacteraceae > Janthinobacterium > Janthinobacterium sp. 64. Next base: position 3,400,263 of record NZ_PHUG01000001.1, read on the forward strand.
CCGCCAGCAGGCGACCGCTGTCCCACTGGCGCAGTAACTGCATACGAATGTCGGCCGGCGTGGTCCAGTTGGTGCTCATGGCGCTCATGCGCTGCGGGCCTGGCGCTCGGCCTGGTATTGCTCAATGCTCAGGCAACGCAACATTGATTGCCGGCCCTCTTCGCTATGCACGAAGCCCAGGCCGGCAACATAGGGTTCGATGATATGAATCTTCTGCAAGGGCGTGACGATCAGCAATTGCAGATTCATACGCTTGAACAGTTCCAATCCATATCGCGCGGATTCATCCGAACCGCGGCCGAACGCCTCATCAATCACGACAAAACGGAAGGAGCGTGAACGCACGACGCCCCACTCCAGGCCGAATTGGTATGCCAGGCTGGCGGCCAGCACGGTATAGGCCAGCTTTTCCTTCTGTCCACCGGACTTGCCACCTGCGTCAGTGTAATGTTCGTGCTCGCGATCATCTTCACGCCAGCGCTCGGAGGCAGAAAACACAAACCAGTTGCGCACATCGGTCACCTTGCGCGTCCAGCGCTTGTCCACCTCGGCGCTCCCGCTGCGGCCACGGAAGCGCTCGATAATCGTTTTGACCTGCATAAATTTGGCTTCCGTATATTCTTCATCGCTCGATCCCGTCAGCGCTCCTTCGGTGCAGGCACGCAAGTCGACCTGGAAATCGCGCAGGTCAGCGTCCAGGTTGGGCTCGGCCTCCAGCGCGATATAGCGGTTGGGGTTGTAATCGATATCGTGCAGCGAGCGGTTGATGATATCGATACGTTCGCGTATGGTTTCCCGTTCGCGCTTGAGCTGTGATTGAAAGCCAGCAATTTCGCGTATCGTGTTTTCATTGAGCAATTCCTTGAAGCGCTGCGCAAAGCGTGGCAAGTCATCGGCCTGCAGTGCCGCCAGCATCTTGCCAAACTCGCCGGCGGCATTGATGCTGACATCGACTTCACGCGTATCGAGCGGCCACGCCGTGACGTAATCACTCATGGCGTTGATGATACGATCGCGCAAACTGGCGATTTTCTTGCTGTCAGCATCGATACGCGCCTGCAAGAAAGTGCGCATGTCTTTTTCACGGTTGTCGCACGACTCCACCGTCAGTTTGTGTTCGCCCAGCGCTTCCCACTGTAGCCGCTGCAGCAAGGGAAAATACAGCTCACGCGCGTGCGACGGCGTGGCGTCCAGCAACTGTAGGCAATCGCCCAAGTGAGCGCTGGCCTGCTCCTGGCGTTCGCTGAGCCTGGCATGCTCGGTGGTGTGGCGGCTGATGTCGTCATCCGTTTTGGCTTGCGCTTGCGTCAACGCCTCAAGCTGACCCTGCAGCTCTTGCAGCAGATCGGACGCCGCTTCCAGTGCCTCTTTTTCACGCAGTAATTGTTCGATCGCCAGCAGCAAGGGTTTCCAGTCCAGTTCGCCGAAATGCTGGAACACCGCCAGTTGCTGCCAGTGACCCAGGCGGTCCTGATGCGTTTTGACATCAATGCCCAGTGCACTGATGCGTGCACGATGGGCGGTGATGCGCAATGACAAATCACGCGCCTGCTTTTCCAGCGCCGCGATCTTGGCCTGGTTGGTCCAGCCCAGCACATAACGGGTGCGGTCTTGCAACGGATGACGGTCATCCTTTTCATGGCGCTCGCCACCCGCCTTGATCTGGCCGTTGCGCGTGATGGCCAATTTTTCACGTTGGAATTGCTGCAGCGATTCACAGCATGCGTAGTCGAACCGCCGCGCCAGTTCACCGGCTATCCATGGATAAAACGCCGAATCAGGCTTGATGGACAGCTTGCGCACCAGGGAGTCCGGATGCAGCGGCCGTGCTTCCGGTACATTGACCGCGCGTACCCGAAAATACACCAGGCGCGCTCCAAGATGGCTGCGGTCCACCCATGCCGCCACCGCCGCATAATGGGCTTCCGGCACCAGCAGCGCCAGGCCGAAATTGTGCAGCAAACGTTCGGCCGCGCCCTCCCACTCGCCCGCATCGTCGCGTACCTGGATCAACTCGCCAACAAAGGGCAGCTCATCACCATCGAGATCAAGCGCGCCGCACAGCAAGTCACGCAGTTTCAGCATCTGGCCTGGAATATTCGAGCGGCGCTGGCGCAACGATGCGAGCTCCGCCGATAACTCGCCATGGCTGGCCCCCAGTTCGCGCACCATGACACCCGCCTCTGTCAGGCTGTTCTGGCACTCGTCGCGCTGCGCGACGCATTGCGCCTGGCCACTGTCGATGGCACGCAGATTGGCGCTGAAGCCTTCGTCATCGGCCGCACCAGGCAAACCCAGCGCTTGCGCCAATTGCTCGTAGAGCGCTGCGCGCCGCGCACGCTCATCCTTCAGTGTTTGCCGGCGCGCGATCTCGGCGTCGATCTGCGCCAGGCGATTGCCGCCGTTGGCGGAAATGGCTTCCCGTATTTCATCGCGGCGCAGGCCTTGTTCGCCGCGTTGCTGTTGCAGCCGCTGCAGGCGCGTGGCGGTTTTTTCCAGTTCCAGCACCAGTTGTTTCAGGCGGCTTTCCAACAGCTCACTTTTCAAGGCAGCGAACCACGGCCGCAGCGCTTCGCGGCAGCCGCGCAACTGTTCATCCTGCTGCTGCAAGCTGGCGTGGCGTGCGCAATCGGCAGTGAGCGGCAGCAATTGCTCGATCTGTTGTTTTGCCTTGAGTACAGCTTCGTGCGCCCGATGCAGATCATCGAAATGGGCAATCAGGGCGGCAATCCGCTCTTCGACAGGAAATGCTTCGAGCATGTGCTCACGTACGAAGTCGGTCAGGTTGCCGACCGATTTCATCGACACCGTCTGGTGAAACAACTCCATCGCCTGTTCATTGCCGATGCCGAAACGGCGGCGGAAATCGGCACCATACGGTGGAAAACTGTCGTACAGGGTTATACCCTTGCTGGCGCGCAGGCGCTTGCGCAACTGGGTGATATCGCTACCGAAGCCGGCGAACTGATCCGCGATCGACAAGGCGCTGTCCGCCACCACATAAAAACGCTCGGGCTGGCCGCGCGCATCCTTGAGCCAGAAGACCTGCGCCAGAGTCACAGTCTGGTCGTAGCCTTCGTTATAAAACACGCCAAGGATCACGGCATAGGTATTCTGGTCGCGCAAGGTCACCGCGCGCGCCGTACTACCCGTGTCACCGCGTTCTGATTTGTAATGGCCGAGCACATAGGTACGCAGGCTGCGCTCATGCGCGTCGGCACCGGCGGCTTTGTTATAGGAAATCTTTTGAGCGGGAACCAGCAAGGTGGTAATCGCGTCGACCAGCGTCGATTTGCCCGAACCGATGTCGCCGGTCAGCAGCAGATTGTCGCCGCCCGGATGCAGTTTCCACACGCGCGCATGAAAGGTCCCCCAATTCAGGACTTCGAAGTGATGCAGCCGGAAGCCCGCACGTTCAAGTAGCGCCGGCTCCGCAAAATCTAATTGGGAACTTACGCCGTCCTCATGATCCCGCGCCGTCATTCCGCCTCCTCCGACAGTCCCGCACCATGACTGCCGTAATCGTTCAGGCGTTGTTCAAAATCGCTAAGCCATTGCGCGTCGACAAAGGCCTTCAAAATGCGCCGCACTTCAAATTGCTGATCCTGTCCACGCAAACGATACAGGAAGCCCAGTTCGACCACTTTATTCAAATGCGTCTCCATGCGGTCAAACAAACGCGCTTCATTGGCGGTATCGGGCAGGAAAAGGCGCAATTGTTCGGCGATCTGCTCACGGCTGACAATTAAACGCGTGTCGCCAGCATGGCTATCGAACTCCGCCAGCTTTTTACGCAACAGCACCAGGATCAAACTGACCGGATAACTGAGCTGGCGCCGAGGCACCAGACGCGGTAGTACGACTTCCCCTTCCGGCGTGGCACGCTGGCGCAGATAAGCATAGCCCTCGGCTTCGTCGAGTATCAGTTCCAGGCCGATTTGCTGGCAATAATCGCGCACGCGCGCTTGCAACAGCAGCAGTGGTTGCCATAAGGCGACATCGTTTTCCTGGTACAACACGCCTTGCATCAAGGCGATCAGGATCTGGCTGTAATGGGTTTCGCTGGAAGAATTCATCATGCACTGAAAATAAGAAGAGGCACTGTGGCAAGCCGCGCACGACCCTGCGCATCGCTCCAGTGTATCGTTTCTTCTTGCGTATCGTCGATCACGCTTGGCAACTCCTGCGTCGCCAGGCTCAGATAAGTGGCCAGTTCCGCCAGGCCTTGCTCGAGCGGGTATTCGGCGATCAGCGTGCCGAGCGACACTTGCTTGCGCTGCTGTAGCGCGCGCCGGATATTCGACGCCAGTTTCAGGCGGTCGACATGGAACTGCTCGAACAAGGCATCCGACGGCACCGGTTCGGCGGCCTCATCGAGCACGCCATGCAAAATGACGGGTTTGAAGGGCGGCGTAAACAAGGTGCGATCCATTGGCGCCAGTATATTCGGCGCGGCGGCATCGATCTCGATAAAAGCGGCATGCTCGACCACCGCGCGCGCATCGAGCGCCTTTTTTTCTATGTCGCGTATCAACTGCATGATGCGGCGGTTTTCCAGCCAGGCCTGATCGTCGAGATAGCGTCGCAACTGTTCCGACAAACGGGCCACCGTACGCTGCGTCACTTCGCCCGCCTCCAGCCAGTCATAATGAATACGCAGCAAGCGGCCATCAGGGGCCAGTTCGCGTACCGGATCGAGCGCCATTACCGCATTCAACAACGCCGTCAATTCATCCTGGCGAGATGGCGACATCAACAAATCCCAAAAGGCGCGAAAACTCTTGCCTTCATCGGAATCGGCGATCACATCGCGCTTGCCGAAAATTTCCTGCAGCAATTCGCCCTTGCTGCCTTCCCAGGCGGCGATACGTTCACGCACCGACCGATCCAGGCTGCGAAAATTATGTTCGACGGCACGAAAATCGGACAATAGCTCGCGTGCAGTGGACGACATTTGCAGGAAGCGTTCGCGTACTTGACCAGGCTCCATCATATCGAGTCGTCCTTGGGCGATCTGTGCGATTTCTGCATCGATGGCTGCCTTGCGTTTCTGAAGCTCGGCGATGCGGGTACGGGGATTCAATTCCGTGCCGTCGAGAATCTGCCGCAATAAGTCGAACACTGTCATCAGGCGCGATTCGGTGCCGATGAATTGGCGTTGTTCCAGGCCAAGCAGCCATGCGATCGCCTGTTCTGTCGGCGAGGTCAAATCATAGTGCGGTTCATCCTGCCCGCTTGGATAATATTTGCGTAGCCAGCCTCGTTCATCGGAAGCCCAATCGTCCAGATACGCTGTCGCGCTTTTGGGAAACAACACCTCGCCAGCCAGTTCATGCAGATGATACAAATGATCGTCCAGATGCGATGCCAGTTGCTGGCGTGCGATGGTACGGATATTGGGAGCAATAAAATGACGGTGCAGGAAACTGGCGATCATCGGTGCATGATCAGCGGCGAGCAAACGCCAGGCCGGATGGTTGCGGCGCTGGGCAGAAAGTTGTTGATAGTCCATCTGTACGCATTTTGAGTCTATTGCGTACTGTAGCACCGATCAATGTCTCAGCTCTTGATAAATCGCCAGACGAAAAAAAACCCGACCATTGCTGATCGGGTTTTTCTCTACTGCGTATAACAAGCCTGACGATAACCTACTTTCACACTGGTTGCAGCACTATCATCGGCGCAAAGTTGTTTCACGGTCCTGTTCGGGATGGGAAGGGGTGGGACCAACTTGCTATGGTCATCAGGCATAACTTGTACTGGCATTTGTCCTCAATGGAGCGACAAAGCCTGAATCTGGAAGAAGCAAAGATTGGGGTAATGACTGGTAGTATCAACAAACACGCAACGTTGTACCGTCTTATCCTCTGTACCTGCTAAGGTTATAGGGACAAGCCGTACGGGCAATTAGTACTGGTTAGCTTAATACATTACTGCACTTCCACACCCAGCCTATCAACGTCCTGGTCTCGAACGACCCTTCAAAGAGCTCAAGGCTCTGGGAAATCTCATCTCAAGGCAAGTTTCCCGCTTAGATGCTTTCAGCGGTTATCTCTTCCGTATTTAGCTACCCGGCAATGCCACTGGCGTGACAACCGGTACACCAGAGATACGTCCACTCCGGTCCTCTCGTACTAGGAGCAGCCCCCTTCAAATTTCCAACGCCCACGGCAGATAGGGACCAAACTGTCTCACGACGTTTTAAACCCAGCTCACGTACCACTTTAAATGGCGAACAGCCATACCCTTGGGACCGGCTACAGCCCCAGGATGTGATGAGCCGACATCGAGGTGCCAAACTCCCCCGTCGATATGAACTCTTGGGAGGAATCAGCCTGTTATCCCCAGAGTACCTTTTATCCGTTGAGCGATGGCCCTTCCATACAGAACCACCGGATCACTATGTCCTACTTTCGTACCTGCTCGACTTGTCAGTCTCGCAGTTAAGCACGCTTATGCCATTGCACTATCAACACGATGTCCGACCGTATCTAGCGTACCTTCGAACTCCTCCGTTACACTTTAGGAGGAGACCGCCCCAGTCAAACTGCCTACCATGCACTGTCCCCGATCCGGATAACGGACCAAGGTTAGAACCTCAAACAAACCAGGGTGGTATTTCAAGGTTGGCTCCACGAGAACTAGCGTCCCCGCTTCAAAGCCTCCCACCTATCCTACACAGATTGGTTCAAAGTCCAATGCAAAGCTACAGTAAAGGTTCATGGGGTCTTTCCGTCTAGCCGCGGGTAGATTGCATCATCACAAACATTTCAACTTCGCTGAGTCTCGGGAGGAGACAGTGTGGCCATCGTTACGCCATTCGTGCAGGTCGGAACTTACCCGACAAGGAATTTCGCTACCTTAGGACCGTTATAGTTACGGCCGCCGTTTACTGGGACTTCAATCAAGAGCTTGCACCCCATCATTTAATCTTCCAGCACCGGGCAGGCGTCACACCCTATACGTCCACTTTCGTGTTTGCAGAGTGCTGTGTTTTTATTAAACAGTCGCAGCCACCAGTTTATTGCAACCCTTTCACCCTCATGGAGTAAACCAATCAAGCTACCGGGGCGTACCTTTTCCCGAAGTTACGGTACCAATTTGCCGAGTTCCTTCTCCCGAGTTCTCTCAAGCGCCTTAGAATACTCATCTCGCCCACCTGTGTCGGTTTGCGGTACGGTCTCGTATGACTGAAGCTTAGAGGCTTTTCTTGGAACCACTTCCGATTGCTTCGTGAACAAGTTCACTCGTCTCAACCCCTTGAATTCCGCACCCGGATTTGCCTAAGTGCCTTCTATGAGCCAAAAACCAACTATTCCAACAGTTGGACAACCTTCCGCGATCCGTCCCCCCATCGCATCATACGACGGTGCAGGAATATTAACCTGCTTCCCATCAGCTACGCATCTCTGCCTCGCCTTAGGGGCCGACTCACCCTGCTCCGATGAACGTTGAACAGGAAACCTTGGGCTTACGGCGTGGAGGCTTTTCACCCCCATTATCGCTACTCATGTCAGCATTCGCACTTCTGATACCTCCAGCATCCTTTACAAGACACCTTCGCAGGCTTACAGAACGCTCTCCTACCATATCCAATAAAGGATATCCGCAGCTTCGGTGACTGGCTTAGCCCCGTTACATCTTCCGCGCAGGACGACTCGATCAGTGAGCTATTACGCTTTCTTTAAATGATGGCTGCTTCTAAGCCAACATCCTGACTGTTTTAGCCTTCCCACTTCGTTTTCCACTTAGCCAATCTTTGGGACCTTAGCTGGCGGTCTGGGTTGTTTCCCTCTTGACGCCGGACGTTAGCACCCGACGTCTGTCTCCCAAGCTCGCACTCATCGGTATTCGGAGTTTGCAATGGTTTGGTAAGTCGCAATGACCCCCTAGCCATAACAGTGCTCTACCCCCGATGGTGATACTTGAGGCACTACCTAAATAGTTTTCGGAGAGAACCAGCTATTTCCAAGTTTGTTTAGCCTTTCACCCCTACCCACAGCTCATCCCCTAATTTTTCAACATTAGTGGGTTCGGACCTCCAGGGCGTGTTACCGCACCTTCATCCTGGCCATGAGTAGATCACTTGGTTTCGGGTCTACACCCAGCGACTGATCGCCCTATTCGGACTCGATTTCTCTACGGCTTCCCTATGCGGTTAACCTTGCCACTGAATGTAAGTCGCTGACCCATTATACAAAAGGTACGCAGTCACGGAACAAGTCCGCTCCTACTGTTTGTATGCACACGGTTTCAGGATCTATTTCACTCCCCTTCCGGGGTTCTTTTCGCCTTTCCCTCACGGTACTGGTTCACTATCGGTCGATTACGAGTATTTAGCCTTGGAGGATGGTCCCCCCATATTCAGACAGGATGTCACGTGTCCCGCCCTACTTGTCGTACGCTTAGTATCACCGGTCCGATTTCACATACGGGGCTATCACCCACTATGGCTCCTATTTCCAGAGGATTCTGTTATCGGTCCGACTATCACGTACAGGCTCTTCCCATTTCGCTCGCCGCTACTTTGGGAATCTCGGTTGATTTCTTTTCCTGCAGCTACTTAGATGTTTCAGTTCGCCGCGTTCGCCTTGCATACCTATGTATTCAGTATGCAATACCCTAAAAGGGTGGGTTGCCCCATTCGGAAATCTGCGGATCAAAGTGTGTTTGCTCACTCCCCGCAGCTTATCGCAAGCTACTACGTCCTTCATCGCCTGTAATCGCCAAGGCATCCACCATGTGCACTTATTCGCTTGTCCCTATAACGTTAGCCTCTGATAATCGAAACTATCAAAGAGCGCTACAGGGATAAGAAAGTACAACGTTGTTGCTTGTTTGTTGATACATACAATCATTACCCATCGATTCGCTTTTTACGGCAAACCGATCAATAAATAATCTTTACTTCTTCCAGATTGTTAAAGAACATACAGCACTTGGTCTCGAAAAGACCAAACCTAAATTCAATCACCGATGTGATCAACTTACGTTTGAACTTTTGGTGGAGGATGACGGGATCGAACCGACGACCCCCTGCTTGCAAAGCAGGTGCTCTCCCAGCTGAGCTAATCCCCCTAGGGTATTTCCAGACTACAGAAACTGGTAGGGCTGGTTGGACTCGAACCAACGACCCCCGCGTTATCAACACGGTGCTCTAACCAGCTGAGCTACAGCCCCAAATGCTGTTCTTTATATTAACAGCCGATAAGTGTGAACATTTGATGCGTGAATCATTACTGATTCGTGCAAACTCTAGAAAGGAGGTGATCCAGCCGCACCTTCCGATACGGCTACCTTGTTACGACTTCACCCCAGTCACGAATCCTACCGTGGTAAGCGCCCTCCTTACGGTTAAGCTACCTACTTCTGGTAAAACCCGCTCCCATGGTGTGACGGGCGGTGTGTACAAGACCCGGGAACGTATTCACCGCGACATGCTGATCCGCGATTACTAGCGATTCCAACTTCATGCAGTCGAGTTGCAGACTACAATCCGGACTACGATACACTTTCTGCGATTAGCTCCCCCTCGCGGGTTGGCGGCGCTCTGTATGTACCATTGTATGACGTGTGAAGCCCTACCCATAAGGGCCATGAGGACTTGACGTCATCCCCACCTTCCTCCGGTTTGTCACCGGCAGTCTCATTAGAGTGCCCTTTCGTAGCAACTAATGACAAGGGTTGCGCTCGTTGCGGGACTTAACCCAACATCTCACGACACGAGCTGACGACAGCCATGCAGCACCTGTGTACTGGTTCTCTTTCGAGCACTCCTCAATCTCTCAAGGATTCCAGCCATGTCAAGGGTAGGTAAGGTTTTTCGCGTTGCATCGAATTAATCCACATCATCCACCGCTTGTGCGGGTCCCCGTCAATTCCTTTGAGTTTTAATCTTGCGACCGTACTCCCCAGGCGGTCTACTTCACGCGTTAGCTGCGTTACCAAGTCAATTAAGACCCGACAACTAGTAGACATCGTTTAGGGCGTGGACTACCAGGGTATCTAATCCTGTTTGCTCCCCACGCTTTCGTGCATGAGCGTCAATCTTGACCCAGGGGGCTGCCTTCGCCATCGGTGTTCCTCCACATATCTACGCATTTCACTGCTACACGTGGAATTCTACCCCCCTCTGCCAGATTCTAGCCTTGCAGTCTCCAATGCAATTCCCAGGTTGAGCCCGGGGATTTCACATCAGACTTACAAAACCGCCTGCGCACGCTTTACGCCCAGTAATTCCGATTAACGCTTGCACCCTACGTATTACCGCGGCTGCTGGCACGTAGTTAGCCGGTGCTTATTCTTCAGGTACCGTCATTAGCAAAAGATATTAGCTCTCACCGTTTCTTCCCTGACAAAAGAGCTTTACAACCCGAAGGCCTTCTTCACTCACGCGGCATTGCTGGATCAGGCTTTCGCCCATTGTCCAAAATTCCCCACTGCTGCCTCCCGTAGGAGTCTGGACCGTGTCTCAGTTCCAGTGTGGCTGGTCGTCCTCTCAGACCAGCTACTGATCGATGCCTTGGTAGGCTTTTACCCTACCAACTAGCTAATCAGATATCGGCCGCTCCACGAGCATGAGGTCTTGCGATCCCCCACTTTCATCCTTAGATCGTATGCGGTATTAGCGTAACTTTCGCTACGTTATCCCCCACTCTAGGGTACGTTCCGATATATTACTCACCCGTTCGCCACTCGCCACCAGAGCAAGCTCCGTGCTGCCGTTCGACTTGCATGTGTAAGGCATGCCGCCAGCGTTCAATCTGAGCCAGGATCAAACTCTTCAGTTTAATCTCTGTTACTTTGCCCTTTTACAGGCACCATCATTGCTGATGGGTCGCTCACTCAAAAAACTGACAGGCTACTTCCGAAGAAGTATCCTATTTCATTATTTCTTGTGAACATTTGATATTTTAAGTTAGACGCCAATCCGAAGATCGACGCTGCACTTACATCAAATGCCCACACTTATCGACTGTTAATTGTTAAAGAACTGTATTCGGTACTGCTTTCGCGTTATCGACAAAGCGTTGTGTTTGTCAGCTGCGAAGAAGGAAGAGTATGAAGCATTTCACTACATCCGTCAACTCCTTCTTTTCTCGTCTCACTCGGCATTTGCATGCGTCGTTCAGCGAGGGGGCGAATTATAGCCAAGGTGCCGCGGCTCCGCAAGGGCCATTTATGGCAACACGAATGACTTCACCAGGGTCAGCTCGCCGGCGGCCCGCATCGGCACCTGGAAGCTCTGCAGCTTTTCACGCGGCGTGCCTTCGTTGGTAATGACCGATATGCGGGCGACGGTCAGCATGGCGGTATTCTCGCCGCTGCCGTAGTAATTCACATAGACGTGATAATTGCCCTTCACGGGCGCGGCGCTGGAAAAGATTTCCGGGCCATAACCGGTGGTTACGTCCACATCCAGCGCGCCACCATCTTTCAAGACGCGATTGCCGTACCAGGCGTGGCCACCGTCCGGCGTGACCACATGCATATCGAGGTCGGTGCCGGCGCTGTCCCAGGACAGCACGATGCGCAAGCGCGCCTGCGTCTTGCCCTGGTAGCTGTCGACGAACTGGGTGCGCGCGCGGCTCCTGCCATCGGGCGAGCGCACCTCCACACTATTGGAGCCGCTGCCGAAGCCATAGGGACGGCCGTAGCTGCCATCCTCACCCACTTCCATCGGCATTGCCACGCCGTTGACGACCAACGTGGCGGGCTTGCCCTTGACGGCGCCGGCGATGCGCCCCCGTATCTGCGCCGTCTCGGCCTGGCCCGGCTGCAGGTTGACCGACGCGGCGGGGTAGTTGACCGCTTGCGTGTATTCCTCCTGCGCGCCGGCCGAATTACGCCAGCCGCCCTTCGGCGCATCGATGGTGACCTGGGCCTGCGCCCACAATGGCAGCAGCAACAGGGAGCACAAAGGGTAAAGAGGTAGTGTCTTCATCGTCTCAATACTTGAAAGTCTTGACCAGCGTAAGTTCGCCGATACCGCGCAAGGGCACGACAAACTCCTCGCGCCGCTCGCGCGCGGTGTTTTCGTTGAATACCAGCGTAATGCGGCTGGTAATGATGGGCCGCTGGCGCGTGTTCTCGTCGAAGTGATAGCCGTCACCGCTGAAATTGCCCCAGTAATTGATCCATACTTGGTACAGCCCGCGCATCGGTGACGTCATCATGAAATTTTCCGGTCCTGGGCCGTCGACGGTATCGGCATCGAGCCCACCACCGTTGCTCAGGGTCGGGTTTGACCAGAATGCATGCTGACCATCGGGCGTGACCACATGCAGGTCGACCTCGGCCTGACTGTCGTCCCAGGCCGCGATAATCCGGATCATGGGCTGCGGCCGGCTGCGGTCCGCCTCATAAAACTGCACGCGCTTGACCGGCTTGCCGTCGGGCGAACGAATCTCGATGCTGTTCGAGCCGGAACCGAAAGAATAGGCGCGCGCGTAGCGGCCATCATCGTCCGTGTACAGCGGCGTCGGATTGCCATTGACCACCAGCTTGTGGACAGTCCGGTTTTTTCCCGCCTTCTCAAGCTCGCCGCGTATCATGCGCCGGCCACTCTGCGCGCCACGATCGATCAGCGAGTAGGGATAATTGACCGCCAGCGCATCGGACTTGTCCGTCAATCCCGCGCGGTTCCAGCCGCCAACGGGGGCGGTCATGCTCTTGTCGGCGGCCTGCACACAAGGCCCGGCCAAGGCCAGCACAGCTGCGCCCGCGATCGGGACGAATACATTCATATCGCCTCCAGGTTAAGGTCGACGAGCCGGCGGGCCAGCCGCTCGACATATTCTTCGTCCTGGCCGCGCGGATGGTTGCGCAGGCCAAGGTGCAGGTATTCATGGGCCAGGGTGATGCGGTCTTCGCGCGTGGCCAGCGGCCGCATGTAGATACGGTTGCGCGACTGCTCCGAATACGGCGCGCCGCTCTGCAAGGCGCAAACCAGCGGCGCTTGCGGCGGCGCCTCGTAGCCGGCCTCGCGCAGCAGCACGCGCTGCCAGCGCGGCACGGAGCGCGCCAGCCAATCCTCGTTCTGCGCCAGGCGCCGGCAACGCGCGCCGGTATTGCCAAAGGTGCTCAGCGCGCCGCCAGGATAGGCCGTCGCCAGCAATTCATCATAGTGCTTGCCTTGTTTCGCCTGGCGCACCGCCTCGCTCCACGCCATGGTCCCCTCGGACGCCTGGTGGCTGTGATAGCGCACGGTGACGCCGTCGACGATCAGCTGGTCGGTCCAGCGCGCAATCGCCAGCGCCGCCGGCGTGGCCGGGCTGGGACTGACGCGCTGGGTCGCGCTGCTGTCGGCGATCTGCTGGCAGCCCGCCACCGTCACCGCGTTCTGCTGCAAATACGTGCGCGCAGCGATTGCCAGCGCCTTGGCCGCTTCCGGCTCGCCAGTACCCGCTTCGCGATCGAGCACGCGCGCCACATATTCATTGACGCCGAAGCGACCGCGCAATTGCGGACGGCCGCCCTTCTCTTGCAGCAGCATCAGCTCACCGCTGCTGCGCAAGGCGAGGTTCTGGCCATTGTCGAATTGCACATGGTAGCGGCCATTCAGCGGACCGGCCACTGCCACGCCACGCTCGCCGCGCACGGCGCGAATCGGATAGCGCTTGAAGTAATCGACCACCACACAGCCGCCATCGTCGGCCGCGCCCACTTTCGGCAAGCTGGCGGCCAGCCTGGGCGCCCACTGCTCAAAGACATTGCTGCTGCCGCCCGCGCCGCCAAACCAGATCGGCGTGCCGTCGGCCAGCCAGCCGGCAGCGCCGCCGATGCGTTCGTCCGCCCGGCGCTGCTCGTGCCAGGAATACGTTTTGACGCGCAGCTGGCTGCCGAACCAGCGTGCCGTACCGGCGCCGCGTCCATCGAGCACCACGCGCAGCAGCGCCGCTTCCGCGTCCACGCGGCTGGCGGCCGGTATGCTGTCGAGCGCGCGCAGCAGGCTGTCCAGGCGCACCAGGCGCTTTGGTGCCAGCTGCGCGGGGTCGGACAGCCAGGCAAAGTCGCCTGCCGGTGCGCTACCCAGGCGGCCGGTCCAGTATGTGCGCCACGGGGTGGCCGTGATCATCAGCCGCTTGGGCGAGAAAAAAGGGCCGCACGATTGCGCCAGCGCCGCGTCGTGGCCGATGCTCTGGCCCGCATCGCAGCAATACACTTCTTCCGGATCGCGGCCGCCACAGCGGTAATCAGGCATCGCCACCTTGTTATCACTCGCGTACACATACACGAAGAGCTTCCACAGGCTGGCCAGCGGCACTTGCCGCGCGCCGTCAAACGGTGGCGGCGCTGTGCCGCCCTGGCGCAGCTGCCGCACTTCGATTTTTCCGTCACGCCACCAGGCCACATCCAGCGAGGCCGAAAAAGCGGGCGTCGCCAGCAGCGTGGCAAGCATCAAGGCCGGACGTGCAAAGTCCATCACTCGACCTTCAACGCGCGCGTGGTCTTGCCGCCGCCTTCGAAGGCTTTCTGCTCCGGCTGATACATGCGGTAAAAGCGCGCCGGCGGCAGCACGTAACTGCCCTTCTGCGCGAAGCGAATCAGATGGCGCACGGTCACCTCGCCGGCCAAAGGCTCGACCGGCACGGCATAGCCGTCGCGGCGCTCCGTGTGGCGCGCGCGTTCCAGCGCGGCCGGCTTGTCGCCCGCCATGACCATGCCCCAGGTGGTCGATTCAACCATGGCGCCCGGCGGCAGCGCCACTTCCAGCAAGCCAAAACGGTGCTGCGCGCCCGGTGCCGCTTTCAAGGTAATTTCATCGAGGTACAGCGCGTCCGTGCTGAGCGCTTCGCCCGGCTTGACCTGCTCCGTCGTGTAGCCGCCCTTGCCCGCCTTCATGCGCAGGATGCGACGTTCGACGGCGACCGGCAAGGTCTGCGCCTCGGCCGCGTGACTGTCATACTGCAGCACGGCCACCGTGCCGGCCGGCGCCGCGGTCGATGCAGCGAGACGCAGTTTGTCAGGCAAGCCCTTGGCGTCAAGCCAGCGCCAGACCGGCTGGCCACTGCGGCTGTCGCGTTTTTGCCAGGCGCCGTCCAGCGCAACGACGGGTCCCTTGCCAAACGATACGCCGCCCAGCTTCTTTTGCACCCACATTAACGTCATCGCGCGGTCCAGGGTCGGCATCTCGGCGCGCACGCCGGCCAGCACCGCGTCGGCCTGGGTAGCCGGCACTTCGCCGGCCAGCATCAGCAAGGCCTGCGCCACCGGCGCTTTCGAGTCGCGCAAGACTTGCCAGGCGCTGGGCACTTGCAGCTGCAACCCATGCGGCAATTCGATGCCATTTTCTCTGGCGACCAGCGCCACCAGAGCCAGCGCCATCGCTTGCGCCTCGCGGTCAGAGGCACCGCCCAGCAGCAGGCTGCCGCTGTCGCCCGCCTGGCGCGGCTTGCCGCCCAGGACGGCGATGGCGCTGTCGTCCACCAGGCCCGCCGCCAGGGTCTGCGTCGGTAACCCCATCTCGCGCGCCATCCACAGCACCAGCGCGCGGTCGCCCATCGCATCCTTCAAGCCATGTTCGCTGTAGACGGCCAGCAGCTTGTTCCAGTGCTCGGGCGGCAACTCGATGCGCAGCGCGCGCGCAGCGTACCAGTCCGCGTAATAGGCGTAGGCCGTCATCAGAGCATTGCCGGCAGTGGCATTACCCCACCAGCCGAAGACGGCGTTCGGACCGGCCATGGAGACCAGGCGCAGGCGCTGCGCGGTCAATGTGGCCTGCAAGCGCTCACCCGCCGCGCCGGCGTCCGGCCCCAGGCTTTGCGTGGCCAGCGCCAGCGGAATCAAACGGCTCGCCGTCTGCTCCACACAGCCATATGGATAGTCGATCAGATCGTCGGCAATGCGCGCGAACTGGCTGGCCGCGCCTTGCGCGAACGAGACGCGGATATTGCGCGCATCCGCCGGCAGCTTGAGGGGAATCTCACCGGTGGCGCCATCGAGCGGCAGCACCAAGGAGCGCGGACTGCTCCAGGCCGCGGGCAGGGTTTGCATGACCGTGTCCAAGGCGTCGACCAGTTTGCCATTCTGTTTCAGCTCCAGGCGCAGCGGTCCGGTAGCGCCAGCAGCGAGCGGGAATTCAACGTAATTGACACCCGGTTTGGCAGACAGTTTTTCCGTCTTCGGCTGCGCTGCGCCAGAGAGAACGACGTCGAGCGCCTGCTCCTTGCCCGTCTGGTTGAATACGGCCACCGAAGCACGCGGCGCATCGCCGGCGCGCATCCAGTCGGGCGCCGTCCACTTGGCATAGAAGTTTTTATCGGAACGCAGATAGGCGGTGCGCTGGCCGACGCGCCCTTGCTCATCCATCGCGCGGCCCGTGATCCTCCAGCGGGTCAGCGCATCGGGCATGGTGAAACTCACGCGCGCATTGCCATTCGCGTCGGTTTTGAGCGATGGCGCCCAGTAGGCCGTGTCGATATTGTCGCGGCGCGGACGTTCCAGCACCTTGACGCCACGCTCGTTGTAATTGTGGCGTGCCGGTGCGCCGGCCGTGCGGCCCTGCGCCATATCGTAGCTGATGAAGGACAGGCTGGCCGTGGTGCGCACGTTGTTGCGGCGCGGGTGATAGAAGAAGTCGCCGATGTCCGGCGCGATTTCCGGCTGCAGCACATAGATCATTTCATCGACCACGCCCAGCGCCACCATCGTGCTCAAAGGCTTGCCATCGAGCGTCGCCTTCACATCGAGCGTCACCTTCTCGCCAGGCTGGTAGACCTCCTTGTCGCTCTTGAACTGCAGCGCGATGCGCGGCTCGATCACTTGCAAGCCGGCGTTCTCGAAGACGAAGTCGCCATTGCGCGTGTACGCCACCGAGAACGTCATGTTCGGGCCATGCTCTTCTTTTACCGGGATGCGCACTCGCCACTGGCGCGGCGCCACCTGCTTCGCCTGGTACCAATCGGCGGCGCCGGCCATCAGGCCATGGTGTTCCACCTTGTCGCGTTCTAACGTGAACAGCGCCTGCTCGACCTTGTCGGAAAACGTGATCAAGGCTTCGGCCGTGTCGCCCGGACGATAGCGGGCGCGGTCCAGCACGATCTCGATGCTGCCCGGCGTCGTCTGCACGCCATCGCCCGACACCCAGTGGCTGGCGGCGGCCAGCAGGTTGCCGCGCTCGTCGCGCAGCGCCAGCTGATACGAGCCCGAGGCGGGGAACGTCACATCCCAGCCCTTGGCGTTGGGGTCGAACGCGCCGTCGGTCTTGCTCTGTTTTTCCAGCTGCACCATTTCCCAGCGCACGGGCTTGGCCGCGCCCTGGCCGTCGGCCAGCAAGTCAAAATGCACGTTTTGTCCCGGATCGGAAAACTGGCGCGTGGCCTTCAACTGGTAGCTGCTGCTGGATCGTTCTATCATCAACTCGCGCGTCGCCTTGACGCGGTAAGCCGCGCCATCGGTCGCCAGCACGGTCAGGATGTAGCGCGAAGGATCGGCGGCGGGTGGCAAGCTGAAGTCCACATTGCCGCTGCCGTCGCTCGTCACTTCCTCGGTCTTTAACGCCACCGGGAACAGGCCGCTGTAACGCAGTTCGCCTTCAACCATGGTGTTTTGCTGGCTGCGCAGCGACAAGGTCATCTTCGCGTTTTTCACCGGTTTGCCATCGGGGTAGCGCAGCGCGATGCTGCCCTTGACGGCCTCGCCCGTCTTGAATTCCGGCTTCGAGGGCTGGACGTTGATTTCAAAGTGCGGCTTGACGTATTCGGCCACGCGGAAGGCCGCGCCATACGCGCCATCCTTGTAATTGAAGCGCAGCTCATAGCCGCCGGCGGTCGCTTCCGTGGGCAGGCGGAAGCGCGTGTCGGCGCCCGTGTCGCCGGACAGCTGCAGCGTTTGCGTCAGCAGCGGCGTGCCGTTCGGATTGAGCACGCTCAAGCTGATCGGCGCAGCGGCGGCTGCCTGCGAGTTGCGCGCGGAGGTGAATTCGCGGCCCAAAAACTTGACATTGACTTCATCGCCAGGCCGGTACAGGGGCCGGTCGGTCACCGCATAAATCTTGGTGTTATAGATTTCGCTGTCATAGTAAAAATTCTCGGACACGAACACGCCACCGTCGCGGTCCTGGCCCAGCACATACGTATGTTCCGGGCTGCCGCGCTCGAGCGAGGCGACGCCGTCGGCACCCGTGGTGGCCGACTGCAGCACGCCCGTGCCATCGGTCCACGCCACATTGGCGCCAGCCACGGCGGCGCTGTTGTCGCGCCGCGCCGTCCACACCAGCATCTGGCCGGACGAGACCTTGGTGACAGCCACCGTGTCCGACACGAATACCAGCGTGGTGGCACGGTGCTCGCCGATGATCGCTTCGATCAGGTACAGGCCCGGCTTGCGTTTGCCCAGCGGGATCATCACGTTGCCCGCACCGGCGACGATGAAGTCGCTGCTGGAACCATCGAGCTTGACGCCTTTCGGCGGTGCGATGGCCTTGGCTTGCCAGATCGGATAGCGGAAGCTGTCGACCAGTTCCATGCCCTTGATCGGCTTGTACTGCGGATGGTTGGCGAATACGGTGCGCCGGCGAATCGCGTCGTTCGTCGCCAGCTGCGGCTGCTCTTTCGTGACGGCCAGGCGCGCCTCGCCGGAAAACAGCTTGCGCCAGGCCAGGCGCGACTGCTTCCACCAGCGATCCCACAAAAAGCTCAAGGTGTTGGCCAGGCCTTCGCCCTGGTAATTGCCCTCCACCTGGATGCGGTGCAGATTGCGCTGTTTTTTCAGGAATTCCATCGCTTCGGGCACGCGATAGACGACGATGTCGGCGCCCGAATACGCTTCCAGGTTCATGCGCCCCATGTCGCGGCCCGGCACTTCCAGGCGCACGCGCGCTTCATCCAGACTGCCGTAGCTGGCATCCGACAGCAGGAAGAACGGCTCGCCCTTGAAGGTGCTGTAGTTGCTTGGTTCGCGTTCCTGCGCCGAGGCGCTGCCCAGCATGAGCAGCGCGAGAAGGCCCATAAATAGCAGCCTCATGATAAAAACGCCAGCCGGAACACGCCGGCGAAATTGGGATTGTTGACCACAGGTTGCCACCGCGTGTCCTTCCAGCTCGTGAGTTCTTTGATATCGACGGTCCGCAGACCATTGTCGTCGGGGGTGACGGTGCCGGTGTGGTAGGCGATGCGCGCCCCCATCCAGACCATCAAATGCTGTTCGTCGCCCTGGTCAAAAAACAGCAGGTCGCCGGGCAGCGCCTGACTGATTTCGCGGGCGATGAAACGGCTGTTGTGCTGCACCAGCGCCAGCGCCGTGACGAAGTGGCCGACATTGCCGCCTGTCTGCACCCAGCGGTTGCGCAAGGCGGCCTGGGCCGCGCTCAGTTCCAGCTCGGGCGGCAGGCGCCGGTCGCTGGCAATGCCGTTCGCATGCAGCCACTTCGCGTCATGCACGGTAAGCGCTTCGTTGACGGCAAAGCGCACCAGGCCGGCGCAATCGCGGTGCGTCCAGCGCGGCGACGGCCCCCGTTCGATCTGCGCATTGACGATGCGCAGCATCCAGGCCTGGAAGGCGCGGCTCTGCGCCTGCGACAGCTGCACTTGCGGATCTGCGGCCGCGCGCAGGGCCCAGGCGGGGATCGCCACGGTGGCGGCGCAAGCCGCCAGCGATCGCAAGGCGGCACGGCGTCCATGCCGCCCATGCCACAGCGTCATCGCGCGGCCTCCTGCCATTCCAGCGTTTCCCACGACGTGCCGCTGGCTGGCTGCCGCTTGAGCACCATGCGCAGCGGCGGATATTTTTTCAAGGCGTTCAGGCGCGGCACCAGGTGTTCGTTGGCGGCTGCGCGCAGTACCGGTTCATTATTCGCCGGCAGGGTGTCGAAGGCTTCCAGCTGGATCAGCCGGGCCAGCGATGCCGGCGCGATCAGGCCGATCGTGCGCGCGCCATCGGGCAGCAGGTCGCTGGCGGCAGGCGCTTGCTTGCGGCGCACGGCCAGCACCTGGTCCACCAGCTTGCCATCGGTGGAAAAGACAACGGTATTGCCGGCCACGGCCAGCGCCGGCGTGGACTGGCCCAGCGCCGTGGCGACGCTGCGCTCCCAGCGAACGGCGCCATCTTTACCTGTCGTTTTGCGCACGGGGTCCTTGCCGCCGATGGCCGCCTCGAACAGGCTGCCATAGACCGCGTCATCACCGGCCTGCGCACTGCGCGTGGCGACAAACACCGGTGTATGCAGGCGCGAGTTACCGTACCAGCAGGCGGCGGCCGGCCCTTGCAAGTGTTCGGCCAGCGGCGCCACGGGCGCGGAGGTCTTGCTGCCCAGGCGCTTCAACACAGGCTGCAGCGCGGCCCAGTCCACCGGCACGCTGAAGCAGGCGCTCGGGTTGTGCGGCAGCTGCGGCCACAGGGCGCTGCTGTCGTAGCCGCCGTTTTTCAGTTTATCGGCATTGAGCAGCACCTTCGATTGCCAGGCGCCGTGTTGAAAATCGAAGCGCAGCGCCTCTAAGGCGCCAAACAAGGGCTGGTAGCCGAACGACAGGAAATCGGCCTTGACGGCGATGCTGTGGCCCTCGGGCGCAGCGCCGTCGAGATGGAACTGCGGATGAAAAACGTTTTGCTTGGCCGGCTCTGGCGCCAGCAGGCTGGCCACGGTTTTCTCGGCCGTGCCATCGCCATGCTTGCCATCGCTGCCGCCATACAGCATGCCGGGATGGGACAGGATGACCAGGCGCTGGCCGTGCGCGGCAAACAGCAAGGTGCGCTGGTAGGCATAGTTCAGCGCGTAGACGGGCACGCTGTCGCCATCGACGCGCAAGCTGCCGGCCACGCGCATCTGCGTATCCTTCAAGGCGATCTTGCCCGCTTCTTCCAGCAAGCGCGTGAGCTGGCTGCGCGACACGGCAATGGCAAAGTGCTTGAGCGAGCCATCGGCATCGCGCCACAAGGCCACTTCCGCCGGCTGGTCCAGCACCATGCGCAGCAGCTGGTCGCCCCAGCCCAGTTCATGCTCATAGGCGATGCGGCGCAAACTGCCCTTGAGGCCCAGCCGGTCTTCGCTTTGCTCGTAATAGAACAGGAAATCCTCACGCAGCACGTCGCGCGCCAGCGGCACCGTCAGCAGGTCGCGCGGCAGGGTCGACAGGCTTTTCGTGCGGACCAGCGCATCGGGCCGGGATAGATCGAGCTTCAGGCCGTTGACCGGCCCCATCGCACCCCAGCCAAACGCGCGGTAGCCGATCAGCGCGGCGGCCACCACGGCCACGCCAGCAAGCGCCCCGAGCAGGACTTTTTTAGTGAGTACTTTTTTCGCCAGCACCGTGTATCCCCTGTTGCCCTGCCGAAGCATTGCCAAGTTAGTAATTATTGACAAATGGTAACATGACATTTGTGGCCGCAGCGCACAGCTGACGCGACAGCGTAAAATAGCGGTTTCGCCGTTTTCATCGCCTCCCATGACCATCCTGCTTTCCACCCTGAACGCCCGCTACACCCACGCCTCGCTGGGATTGCGCTATCTGCTGGCCAATATGGGGCCGCTGCAGGCGCAGACGCGGCTGCAGGAATTCGTCATCGGCACGAAAACCACGGAACTGGTCGAGCGCATCCTCGTCAACAAGCCGCGCATCATCGGTTTTGGCGTATATATCTGGAACGTCGAGGAAACGACGAAACTGGTGGCCATGCTCAAGCGCGTGGCGCCCGAGGTCATCATCGTGCTGGGCGGGCCGGAAGTGTCGCACGAGGCGGGCGAGCAGGAAATCGTCAAGCTGGCCGATTACCTGATCACGGGCTGGGGCGACGTCACCTTCCCCAGGCTGTGCGGCGAGATCCTCAACGGGCCGAAGCCGCTGATGAAGATCCACGCGGGCGTGCAAGCGCCGCTGGCGGAACTGCAGCTGCCCTACTCCTTGTATACAGACGATGATATCCGCCACCGCACGATTTACGTGGAAGCGTCGCGCGGCTGCCCGTTCAAGTGCGAGTTTTGCCTGTCGGCGCTGGACAAGACGGCCTGGCCCTTCGCGCTGGAGAACTTCCTGGCCGAGATGGAATCGCTGCATGCGCGCGGCGCGCGCCTGTTCAAGTTCGTCGACCGCACGTTTAATCTGAACATCAAGACCAGCCTGAAGATCATGCAGTTCTTTCTGGACAAGATCGAGGCGAATCCGGACGATCCGATCTATGCCCACTTCGAACTGGTGCCAGACCACTTGCCCGACGCCTTGAAAGAAGGCATCAGCAAGTTCCCGCCCGGCGCGCTGCAATTCGAGATCGGCATCCAGAGCTTCAATCCGGACGTGCAATCGCTGGTCAGCCGCAAGCAGGACAATCAAAAGGCGGCCGACAACATCCGCTGGCTGTGCGAAGAATCGAACGCCCACTTGCACGTGGACTTGATCGCCGGCTTGCCGGGCGAGGATGAAGCGAGTTTCGCGGCCGGCTTCAACAAGCTGGTGGCCTTGAAACCGCATGAAATCCAGTTCGGCATATTAAAACGGCTGCGCGGCACGCCCATCATCCGCCACACGGAAAACTATGGCATGGTGTTCGACCCGCACCCGCCGTACACCATCCTGGCGAATAAACAGCTCGATTTCATGAGCATGCAGCGCCTCGTACGCTTCGCCCGCTACTGGGACCTGGTGGCCAACTCGGGCCGCTTCGCCAATACGGTGCAATGGATGCTGGGCGATGCGCCGTTTGAAAACTTCATGGACTTTTCGAACTGGCTCTACGCCCATACGGACGCCACCCACCGCATCGCCATGGAGCGCCTGGCCAAGCTGGTGGCGCAATGGCTGCAGACGCGCGGCATGAGCGCGGTCGAGGCCAACGCCCTCGTGGCCAGCGACTATGCGGGTGGCGCGCAAGCGGCAAACCACGCCAAAACCAGCGACCAGCCGAAGGCGCGCCTGGAGGCGGCGATACCGCAGCGGCAGGCGCGCCACCTGGCTTCCTGAAAGCGTGACGATTGAACAGCGGTGGCGGTCTGCGCCATTCTCCCTTAAACTGGCACGATGCCGACTGTACAATCGCCGAAACTGACCCTCTCCCAGACCAGCTCCCAACAGGGAGCCCTTGTCACTGCCAGCGGCACCTGGCAGGTGCACGCGCTGGCGCATGACAATGCCATCAAGGCCATCGATGCCCAGCTCAAGCCCTTGCAGGGCGACACCAAGGCGCAATGGGACCTGTCGGCCATCGACAGCATGGACCATATCGGCGCCCAGCTGTTCTGGAATGCCTGGGGCAAGCAGCGCCCGGCGCAGCTGACGCTGGCGCCGTCGCAGGAAGAGTTTTTCCGGCGCATCGAAGAAACGGGGCCGCTGACAACGCCGCCCTCGCGCGCCAACCGCCTCACGCCCGTGATGAAGCTGGGCATGGCCATCCTGCTGTTTTTCGAGCATTTGAAGGGCTTTATTGCCTTGGTCGGCCAGGTCACGCAGGATATCGGCCGCTTCGCGCGCCACCCGATGCGCGGACCGTGGCGTGAAATTTCCGCCAATATCTTCCATGCGGGCTTCCAGGCGCTGGGCATCACGGCCCTGGTCGGCTTTCTGATCGGCGTGGTGCTGTCCTATCTGTCGGCGCAGCAGCTGCGCGCCTTTGGCGGCGATATCTATCTGGTCAACCTGCTGGGCATGAGCGTCATCCGCGAACTGGGGCCGTTATTGGCGGCCATCCTGGTGGCTGGCCGCTCGGGTTCGTCCATCACGGCCCAGCTGGGCGTCATGCGCGTCACGGAAGAGCTCGACGCCATGCTGGTGATGGGCATTTCGCACGGTTTCCGCCTGATCATGCCGAAAGTGCTGGCCCTGGCCATTTCCATGCCCCTGCTCGTCATCTGGACGGATACGGCCGCGCTGATCGGCGGCATGGTGGCGGCCAAGGTGGAACTGAATCTGTCGGCGCGCTATTTCATCCAAAAGCTGCCGGACGCCGTGCCGCTGGCCAACTACATGATCGGCCTGGGCAAGGGCGTGATTTTCGGCATGCTGATCGCGCTCGTTTCGTGCCACTTCGGCCTGCGCATCAAGGCCAACACGGAAAGCCTGGGGCACGGCACCACCACCGCCGTCGTCACGGCCATCACCGTAGTGATCCTGGCCGACGCCGTGTTCGCCATCGTCTTCAATGGAGTGGGATATTGATGGCGGACAACGATAACGCTTGCAAGGTGAGCGAGGGCACCGAGGGCCGCTTCAACCTGCACGGCAGCGCGCCCGTGGTGGAAATCACCAATCTGTGGACCAAGTTCGGCCGCACCGTCGTGCACCAGGACTTGAACCTGGAAATCGAACGGGGAGAGATCCTGTCCATCGTGGGCGGCTCCGGCACGGGCAAGACGGTGTTGCTGCGCCAGATGCTGGGCCTGGAACATCCGGCGCGCGGCTGCGTCAAAGTGTTTGGCGAAGATATCAACAAGGCAAGTTCTGACCAGTTGCAGCAATTGCGCAACCACTGGGGCATGCTGTTCCAGCAAGGCGCCCTGTATTCGGCCCTGACCGTGTTCGACAACGTGGCGCAACCGATGCGCGAATTGCGCGTGCTGCCCGAGGCGCTGGTACACGACGCGGTACTGTTAAAAATGAACATGGTGGGACTGGGCCCGGAACATGCGCTGAAAATGCCATCGGACTTGTCAGGCGGCATGATCAAGCGCGTGGCCCTGGCGCGCGCCCTGGCGCTGGAACCGAAGCTGTTGTTCCTCGACGAACCGACGGCGGGCCTGGACCCGGACCTGTCGGAAAGTTTTGTTGCCCTGATCCAGTCGCTGCACCGCGAGCTGGGCTTGACGGTGGTGATGGTCACGCATGACCTCGACACTTTGTTCGCCCTGTCCACGCGCATCGCCGTGCTGGCGGAAAAACACGTGATCGCCATCGGCCCCACGCGCGAGGTGATCGAAGTCGACCACCCATTCATCAAGCAATTTTTCCTCGGCGACCGCGGCAAGCGCGCACTGGCCGTCCTCGATGAAAAACAGGCGGCGGCAGGCAAGGCGGCGCAGCCAGGCGACGATGCCGGCACAGACAAGAAAGCGGAGAAGTAATGGAAAACAGATCACATGCCCTGATGACGGGATTTTTTACACTCACCCTGCTGGTGGCCGCGATTCTGTTCGGCGTCTGGTTCAACCGCGACCGAGTGGAGCGCGTCCCCTACCTGCTCGCCACCACCCTGTCCGTACCGGGCCTGAACCCGCAGGCGACCGTGCGCTACCGGGGCCTGGAAGTGGGCAAGGTCGACGCCATCGATTTCGACACGCAAAAGGCGGGGCAAATCCTCGTGCACATCAGCGTGGCGCCCGATACCCCCGTCACCAATACCACTTTTGCCACCCTCGGCTACCAGGGCGTGACGGGCATCGCCTATATCCAGCTCGACGACGAACACGTGGGTTCCAAACTGCTGGGCACCAGCAAGGACAAGCCCTCGCTGATTCCCCTGCGCGCGGGCTTGCTCGACCAGCTGGAAAAGCGGGGCAAGCGCATCCTCGACCAGGCCGAGCAAATCACCAACAAGGTCAACAATCTGCTCAGCCCCGACAACCAGGCCGCCATGCTGGGCGCCTTCACGGAAGTGGGCAAGGCGGCAAAAGCCTTCGGCGCCATTCCACAGCAGCTGGAGCCCACCCTGACGCAATTGCCGCAACTGACGGAACAGACGCGGCAAACCTTGACGGCCGTCAGCACGGCCAGCAAGAACGTGTCGGACTTGACGGCCACGTGGAAAAAGCTGGGCAACGACATCCAGGCACCGGGCGGCGTGCTCGACAAGGTCAATGGCACGGTCGACCGGGTCGGCACTTCCGTGGAAACGGTGGCCAATGGCGTATCGCTGGAAGTCTTGCCACAGGTAATCGAGCTGAGCGGCGAAGCGCGTTCCTCGATGCGCGCCCTGAAAACCACCATGAGCACGCTCAATGAACAGCCGCAGAGCATCTTGTTCGGCGCCCCAGACATCCCGCCCGGCCCGGGCGAGCCCGGTTTTTCGGCACCGGGCAAATAAGGAGAACACCGCATGCCTATCCCACGCCATCTCAGCGCACTGATCCTGGCCGCCGCCTTCCTGCTGGGCGGCTGCGCCAGCCGCGGCCCCGTGCCCACGTTTTACGATTTCGGCCCGGCCGCGCCGCTGGCGGCCGTGCAACCGGCGGCGCCAGCCGTGCCCGTGCTGGTGATCGCCGACGCCAACGGTCCATCCTGGCTCGACAGCCAGCGCATGTATTACCGTCTGCTGTACGCCGACGCGCAGCAGTCGCGCCCGTACGCCTACAACCGCTGGAACACGCCGCCGCTGCAGCTATTAAGCCAGCGCCTGAAAACGCGCGTGGCGCAAAGCGGCGTGAAAGTGCTGTCAACCACGGATGCGGCCGCCGGCATGCCCCTGCTGCGCATCGACGTCGATGATTTCTCGCAAAACTTTGATACGCAGACGCACAGCAGCGGCCATGTGTCGCTGCGCGCCTCGGTCTTTCGCGGCCACCGCCTGATCGACCAGAAAACCTTCAGCCGCAGCGGACCGGCCGGCAGCGCCGACGCGCAAGGGGGCGCGCAGGCGCTGGCGGCGGCCTCGGATGCCATCGCCGCCGACCTGCTGACCTGGCTGGGCACGCTGAATATCCCGAAAGAATGACCGACCCCGCATCCCCAGCCAGCCCGGCGGCGCCGCTGCCGCCCGTCCGTTCCTCGCCCGTGTCGCGCGCGACCCTGCTCGCCTACGTCTTCCTGATCGTGTACGCCAGCTGGTTCCCATTCACGGGCTGGCACAGCAATGGCCTGTCGCCGCTGACTTTCCTGGAAAACACGCGCATGCCCCGTTACTGGACGGGCTTCGACGTGGGCATCAACGTCGTCGGCTACATCCCGCTGGGCGCGCTGATCGTGTATTCGCTGTTTCCAAGAATCACGGGTTTCTTTGCCGTCATCGTTGCCAGCCTGTGCGGTATGCTGATTTCGGGCAGCATGGAAGCCGTGCAAACCTATTTGCCCAGCCGCGTCTCGTCGAACCTGGACTTTTATACGAATGCGGCCGGCTGCTGCATCGGTTCCCTCATCGGCGCCCTGACGGCGCGCAAGCTGCTTGATCACAGCCATTTGTACCGCTTGCGCCAGCGCTGGTTTGCCCAGCACGCCAGCCAGGGCCTGGTACTGGTGGCGCTGTGGCCGCTGGCGCAGATCTATCCGCAAGGCTATCTGTTCGGCCTGGGCCAGTTGCTGCCCATCCTGTCGGACTGGGCCTCCAGCCTGATGGGCATGGACATCGACCTGGCCACGTATCTGCGTCCCGACGTGGTCTTAACGGTAGAGCAATATTGGCTTTCGGAAACCATCATCACGGCCTGCGGCATGACGGGCGCCGTGCTCACATTGCTGTGCCTGCTGCGCCGCGCCGCGCCGCGTGCCATCCTGATGCTGGCCCTCATCGCCGCCGCCTTGATCGTGCGTTCGATGGCCAGCGCGCTGCTGTTTTCGCCGCAAAACGCCTTCGTCTGGATCACGCCGGGCGCCCAGGGCGGCTTTTTGATCGGCCTGATCATGCTGGGCGGCCTGGCGTTCGCGCCGCATGTGGCGCAGCGCCGCATCGCGGCCGCCACCTTGCTGCTGAGCCTGGTGATGGTAAATACGACGCCGATCAACCCGTACTTCATGTCCACCTTGCAAGGCTGGGTACAAGGCAAGTTCCTGAACTTCAATGGCGCGGCGCAATTTCTCGCCTTGCTGTGGCCCTTCATGGCCCTGTGGTTCCTGTGCCTGCCCTCGCACCGCCTGAACCGGCAGGATGACGCGCAGCGCCAGCGTCGCGAAGACCACCCATAAGCGTTATCATGGCGCATTGATGATTCAGCAGGAGCATAGTATGAGCGACGCACCGTATTTTGAACGCCACGTTTTTTTCTGCATGAACAAACGTGAAGACGGCCGCAACAGTTGCGGCGACCATGGCGCGGAAGCGGCGCAAAAGCATTGCAAGCGCCGCATCAAGGAACTCGACATGAATGGCGCGGGCAAGATCCGCATCAACCAGGCCGGCTGCATGGACCGCTGCGAGGAAGGCCCGCTGCTGGTCATCTATCCGGAAGCGACCTGGTACACCTATGTCGACACCAGCGATATCGACGAGATCATCGATACGCACCTGGTGGGCGGCAAGATCGTCGAACGCCTGAAGATTTAATGCCAATTTAAGAGATAGCCACCAGTATGAGCATCATGAACAGAAACTCGGAAAAATTTACCCTCGCCGGCCATGCAGGCAGCATGGAAGGCTTGCTCGATTTCCCGGCAGACACCCCGCGCGGCATCGCCCTCGTTGCCCATCCGCATCCGCTGTACGGCGGCACGATGGATAACAAGGTCACGCAAACCCTGGCGCGCGCGTTTGTCGCCCTCGGTTACGTGGTGGCGCGCATCAACTTCCGCGGCGTCGGCGCCTCGGAAGGCGTACACGACCATGGCGCGGGCGAGACGGACGACATGCAGTTGCTGTATCAACACATGGTCGGCCTGTACCCGGGCTTGCCCGTAGCCTTGTCCGGTTTCTCGTTCGGCACCTTCGTGCAGTCGAAACTGCAGGAACGCCTGGCCGCGGCCGGCACGCCCGTCGAGCGCTTGGCGCTGATCGGCAGCGCGGCCGGCAAATGGGCCATGGCCGACATTCCGGCCGACACCATCTTGATCCACGGCGAACTGGACGACACGATCCCCCTGTCCGCCGTCTTCGACTGGGCCCGTCCACAAGACATACCCGTGATCGTGATCCCCGGCGCCGACCACTTTTTCCACCGCAAGCTCAATCACATCAAGAACCTCGTGATTGCGCTGTGGCATGGTGACAAACCCGCAATAGCAGCAGATGATCATTGAAGTGTGGGCTTACTAGCGCCTCCACGGCTATAATTGATCCGTTTTTCCACGCGGCCATGCAAGCAGCAACAGCATGGCCCTCAGCCTTCATCTTTTTCGCAGACCAGCCTCCATGAAAAAACTCTTAGCGGCACTGGCCTCCAGTGTACTTTTCCTATCCGCCGCCTTCGCCCAGAGCGTTCCAGCCCCGACCATCGCCGCCAAGTCCTGGCTGTTGCTTGACGCTACCAGTGGCCAGATCATTGCTTCGCAAGATCCGGACGCGCGCATCGAACCGGCGTCGTTGACCAAAATCATGACGGCTTACCTGACGTTTGCCGCCATCCGCGAAAAGAAACTGGCGCTGGATCAAAAAGTGAATGTCTCGGTGCGCGCCTGGAAAGTCGATTCGAGCAGCTCGAAGATGTTCATCGACCCGGCCACCCCCGTGTCGATCGACGACTTGCTGCACGGCCTGATGATTCAATCGGGTAACGACGCCGCCGTGGCGCTGGCGGAAGCCGTTGCCGGCGATGAAGGCACGTTCGTCGTCCTGATGAACCGCGAAGCGCAGCGCATGGGCCTGAAAAACACGCGTTTTGCCAATCCGCATGGCTTGCCTAGCCCCGATAACTATTCCACGGCGCAAGACTTGTCCGTGCTGGCCAAGCGCGTGATCGCCGATTATCCGGAATTCTACAAAATCGATTCCGTGAAAAGCTTTACGTACAACAAGATCACCCAGCCTAACCGCAACCGCCTGCTGTGGCTGGACCCGACCGTCGATGGCATGAAGACGGGCCACACGGAAGCGGCCGGCTATTGCATGATCGCCTCGGCACGCCGTCCGGGCGGCACCGGCGAGCGCCGTCTGATTTCCGTGGTGCTGGGCACCTCGTCGGACCAGGCCCGCACGCAGGAAAGCCAGAAGCTGCTGAACTGGGGCTTCCAGAACTTCGATACGGTCAAGCTGTACTCGAAAGGCCAGGCCGTGGCCACGCCGGAAGTGTGGAAGGGCTCGAAAGGCACCGTGAAAATCGGTTTCGCCCACGACGTGCTCGTCACCGTACCAAAAGGCATGGCTGCCAAGATGAAACCGGTGCTGGAACGCAAGGACCCGCTGGTCGCGCCTCTGGCTGAAAACGCGCCTGTCGGCAAACTGAAAATGATGGTTGATGACAAGGTTCTGCTGGAACTGCCTGTCGTGGCGCTGGAAACCATCAACCAGGCCACGATCTTCGGCCGCGCCTGGGATTCGATGCGCCTGTGGATGAAATAAGTCTTTAGCGTTTTCCCATAAAAAATGCCCGCAGCTGCTGCGGGCATTTTTTTCGTCCGTCTCGCCGCCGCTGTCTCCGCAGCATGCTGTAGCGTAGCTGGCTATAATCGTGGCGTATCCCTTCACGCCACCATCAGAAAGCCAGCCCATGAGCCATGCAATTCCCGCCAGCCTGCAAGCACCGCGCAGCCGTTTGAGTGCCAACGGCCCCGAACTGTCGCGCATCGTCGCCGGCATGTGGCGCATCGGCGAGTGGAATATGTCGGCGCAGCAGCGCCTGGCCTTCATCGAGCAATGCTTGGCGCTGGGCGTATCGAGTTTCGACCATGCCGATATCTATGGCGACTACAGCGCCGAAGGCTTGTTCGGCGAAGCGCTGGCCTTGCAGCCGGGCTTGCGCGACAAGATGGAGCTGGTCAGCAAATGCGGCATCAAGCTGCTCTCGCCACACCGCCCAGGTCATGCCATCCAGCATTACGACACGAGCGCGGCGCACATCACCAGTTCCGTGGAGCAGACCTTGCGCCAGCTGCACACGGACCGCCTGGACTTGCTGCTGATCCACCGTCCCGACCCGCTGATGGATTTCGACGAGATCGCCGGCGCGTTCACCCAGCTCAAGCAAGCGGGCAAGGTGCTGCACTTTGGCGTGTCGAATTTCAGCCGCCACCAGTTCGAATGCCTGCACCGGCGCTTCCCGCTGGTGACGAACCAGGTGGAGTTTTCGCCGCTGCACGTGGCGCCCCTGTTCGACGAAACCTTCGACGGCTTGCAGGATGTGGGCGTGGCGCCGATGATCTGGTCGCCGCTGGCGGGCGGCCGTCTGTTCCAGGGGGGTGATGCGAATGTGGAGAACTTGCGCAATGTCATCAAGCAGATCGCGGATCAACTGCAGCGGCCGTTTGCCAGCGTGGTGTTTGCGTGGATCATGCAGCTGCCATGCCGGCCCCTGCCGCTGACGGGCACGGGCCGCATCGAGGCCGTCGGCGTGGCCGTGGAAGGCACGCAGTTCACGCTCAGCCGCAGCGACTGGTTCGCCATCCTGCGCGCCGCACGCGGGCACGAGGTGGCTTAGTCTATTTCATCCGGGTCGTTGAAAACCTGGGGAAGCGCAATACCGCGCCAGCCCAGATACCACGCCAGGTTCAGCAGCAGCGTGGCGCCGATGTAGACGGCGAAGAACAGCGCGAAGAAGCTCGTTTTCAGCCACACGAGCAGGGCGATGGCAAGGATCAGCACCAGCACCGCGGCCAGGCTTTTCTTTTGCTTGGAGCTGGGAAAACGCAAGGTCGACACCATCAGGCTGCCCACGCCGACGAGCAGCAACATCAGCAGATAGCTGTGCAGCATGGAATCGATGGGCGCCGGCCAGGCCACCACCACGGCCGCCACGCAGGCGGCCCCGGCAGTGATCGGCATGCCGACAAAATACAGCGGGTCGGTGCGCCCCACATTCACATTGAAACGCGCCAGGCGCATGGCGCCGCAGGCAACAAAGAAAAAGCTGGCCATGCCGCCAAAGCGCAGCAGCAGCGGATCGTGCACGCCCATCTGCACAAAACCATAGCAGTACAACAAGACGGCCGGGGCACAGCCGAAATTCATCACGTCGGCGATGGAATCGAGCTGCACGCCGAACTGGGAACTGGTGTTCGTCAGGCGCGCCACATAGCCGTCGAGCGCGTCAAACACGCCGGCCAGCACCAGCAGCGCCGCCGCCAGGCGGTAGGCATCCGCGTCGCCCACCCGGGCGTTATCGACGGCAATGACGATGCTGGCAAAGCCGCAGGCTATCGACAGCAAAGTCACCATGCTGGGCAAGGCGTATTTGGCGCGCTGCAG
The DNA here is from genome assembly GCF_002813325.1 of Janthinobacterium sp. 64. NCBI lineage: Bacteria > Pseudomonadati > Pseudomonadota > Betaproteobacteria > Burkholderiales > Oxalobacteraceae > Janthinobacterium > Janthinobacterium sp. 64. The sequence continues at coordinate 3,432,165 of NZ_PHUG01000001.1, forward strand.
GCGCGACTTGGGCAAGGTGTTCAAATTATGGGCAATCAAAGTAGCGGGAATGAGGCAATGCAGCGGCAAACGCTGCGCTGCACTCATTCTACCCTGCGCAGCTGCGGTAGCGTCCGCGCACGAGCGCGCGACATATCTTTTCATGGATGCGCTACTGCAGATCAAAATGCCTTAAAATCGATTCAGCGGGCAGCACGCCGGCCCCCACCTCTGTCCGCCCACCTATACAGGAGTCAACTTGATTGTCTCGTCACTGCGTTGGAAACGCTGGATACCCGCCCTGCTGAGCGCAGCCCTGTTGAGCGCCTGTGGCGGAGGCGGCAGCGACAGCAGCAATGTTGCGCAAAACACTTCGACCCCGGCCGGGCAGCTGGCACAGGAAGCGGGCGCTCCCGCCGTCAGCAACAATATTGCCACCGATGGTTTCAACTGGTTCAACTACCGGCGCAGCCAGATCGGCCTGGCGCCACTGGTGCGCAATCAGCTGATCGACAACGCGGCGCTCGGCCACTCCAACTATCTGAACAGCAATAATGTGGTGGTGCACAATCAAGTTAAAGGCAAACCCGGCTTTACCGGAGAAACACTGTATGACCGCCTGAGCGCGTCAAACTATGGCGTCACGTCCGTCTGGGGCGAAGTCATCGCGGGCGTGGCGACCAACTCCGGTTTCTACATGGCGGAAAACCTGATCACGGCCGTGTATCACCGCTTCCTCGTCTTTGAACCGATCTTCAAGGAAGGCGGCGCCGGGGCGGCCGTCAACAACAGCGGCTACGCCTATTTCACCACCGACCTGGCCGGCAATAGCCGCTACGGCCCCGGTTTGCCGGCCGGACAGATCGTCAGCTACCCGTTCAACGGACAGGTCAAGGTCGCCACCAGCTTTTCCAGCGATGAGGAAGAGCCCGATCCCGTGCCGAACCAGAACGTGGTCGGCTACCCGATCAGTGTCCATGCGAATTTCGACGCCACCCTCAGCGTGACGGCATTCACCGTGCGCCAGCACGGCGCCAGCGCGGATCTGGCGGTACGCCTGCTCAGCAAGCAGACCGATGCCATCAATACATCGCGCTCGGTGGCCGCCATCATCCCGCTGGCCCCGCTGCTGGCGGCCACGACCTATGACGTGAGTTTCATCGGCAAAGTCAATGGCGCGGACGTCGCGCGCAGCTGGTCATTCAGCACGCGCTAGCGTGGCAAGCGGGCGCAGTGTCGAGCACGACAGGATGTAAAATAGCGGTTCCTGCTTTACGACAGTGTCACGTTTTGGGGCTCTCTGCACAGCATGCTGAAACCACACGCCACTTGCGATGATGATGCCGCCGTTGCGGCATCCGACATGGTCCGTATTCTCGACGTCGAGAACGGACTGGGCCGCATTATGGGCGACCGCATCCTGTACCTGAAGATCTTGCGCCGCTTCCTGCACGACCATGGCACCACGCCGTGCCAGATCCGCGCCGAATTCGACACGGGCAACTATGCTTCCGCGCGCCTGAAAGCGCATACCCTGAAAGGCGCCGCCGGCATGATCGGTGCGCGCCACGTGCACGGCCTGGCGACAACCCTGGAGTCGGCACTGCGCGCGCAGGCGCCCGACCTGGCGCAGCAAATGCTGCAGCTGGAACTGGCGCAGGATCAATTGCTGGGCGCCGTCAGCAGCATGCTGGGCACGCCGGAGACCACCCACACGGCGGCGCAGGACGTGGCACCCGACCCGGCCGCGCCGGCCATCCAGCTGCTGCTGGCGCGCCTGGCCAGCCATCTGCGCGAAGGCGACGGCGCGGCCATCGACATCCTGGAAAACTCGGCCAGCCTGCTGGCCGCCAGCCTGGGCGTGCACGTCTACCAGGAAGTGGCGGCCGCTGCGCACGAATTCGATTTCGATGGCGCGCTGGCGGCGCTGCTGCGGCGGCGCTAGCGCTCAGCCCGCTACCGCTTAGCTGCTGTACTGCGCCTCTTCCGCATACGCCACGCCACAACTCTTGCAACAGAAACGGCGCACGGCATCGAGCGGCTTGTCGCAATACCAACACGCGCCTTTCGGCGGCAAGGAGGCGATCAATTCCGGCATGGCGGGCAGTGGTCGCGCCACTACCTCACCCTCGCATTCCACGACATCCGGCTGTTTGCTGTCCATGGCGCTTCCTTTCCTAGCGGCACTTCAAGGCCGCTCAGCAAGATTACGTCATTAAAGTTGATACGGTATGAGCATGCTCAATAGACCGCGCTCCCGTGGTATCCATGGCAGCAAATGGCGCTATTCGCGGCGAGGCTGGGTTTGCACACTCGGCCCCACAAGATCGGCCCGTTCCATGCAGTAAGGCTCCCACTCTGTCTCCTGCCGCATGACGAAAGTCATATTGGCAAGACGCGCACCGTGCGCCTGGATGGCTTCCTTGCGCTGGGGTGTATTGACAAGCAAGGCCATCACTTGAGCTACCTTGTTTTCATCCTCGGGGACCAGCTCGCCAAGGCCAGCCAGGCATTCACTGCTGCGTATCGCCATCGAATGCGCATGTGACGATTCCCTGGGTGTGGTGGCCAGAATAGCCGCCTGGCTGCTGATGGCAACATTTGCCATGCCCCGCAGCAGCCGGGCATCTCGCGAAAAATGCCGCAGCAGAAACAACTCGACATCATCGCGCACGCCATTATCATTGCTATCAATACCGGCAAGCGTTTGTTTGCCAGCAGCACCAGGATCAGGCGGTAGCACAGTGTCGATCGTCAATTGCAAAGGGGCGGCAGCCAAAACCGCGCCAGGAGAAACAAGCGCCAATGCGAAAAGAATAATAGCGGTGCTACGCGGGAATGAAGGATATGTCATAGGAACTCCTGGTTGGGAATTCCGACTATAAAACCGTCACACGGCAAGCTATTGCTGTTCCGCAATCAATATGAATTTGCTTGCGGATACAGAGCCGGCTGAAACCACATCCCATGAATCATCAGGCGAAAATTCACCCGTGGCGCTCGACAGTTGCACCTGCGCCAGGCGCAAAACACCGCTGATGCTTATTTCCGAAAGCTCCTGACGGCATCATTCGCATGCTCGTCTATAATTTTTTGCCACTTCGGCTGTCCAGCATACTTGGCAGACAGCCGTTTCCACTGCTTCTGCGCCTGGCCGCACGATTGCTCGACGGCCTGCGTGATCTCGCGCTGGCGCGCCTTGTCGTTGTCATCCCATTCGCCGGCAAAGTGCTCGCACATCTGGGCGTTCTCGACGAACCGGGCCACGTCGCGCGGCAACTTTTCCTGGGCGCCAGCCAGCATAGGCAGGCAGCCCAGCATGAAAGCGAGCACAAGCTTCATCGAACCTCCTTATTTGCCGATACAGAAACGGCTGAAGATCACGCCCAGCAGATCGTCAGGCGAAAACTCGCCCGTGATGCTCGACAGCTGCACCTGCGCCAGGCGCAGCTCTTCGGCGAACAGGTCCAGCGACTGGTCATCCTGCGCCGCGTGCGCGGCGGCGATGTCGAGGTGCTTGCCGGCCGATTTCAAGGCAATCAAATGGCGTTCGCGCGCCAGGTACAGCGATTCGCCCGTCTGCTGCCAGCCCGCGATGCGCAACAGCTCGGCGCGCAGCAAGTCGATGCCGATGTGCTCGTGCGCCGACAGATACACGTGCGTGGCGTCCGGCAAGCTGTCCACGCCGGGCTTGTGGCCGGACAGGTCAATCTTGTTCCACACGCGCACCACGGGCACGCCTTCGGGGAAGGCGGCGACGATGCTTTCATCGGCCAGCGTGGGACCATGGTCGGCGTCGAGCAGGTGCAAAATCACGTCGGCCTTGCCGATTTCGCCCCAGGTGCGTTCGATGCCGATGCGCTCGACGACATCGATGGTGTCGCCCGCGCTGCGGATGCCGGCCGTATCGATGATGTTGAGTGGAATGCCTTCGATCTGGATGGTTTCGCTGACCTTGTCGCGCGTGGTGCCAGCGATCGGCGTGACGATCGCCACGTCGGCGCCGGCCAGCGCGTTCAGCAGCGACGATTTGCCCACGTTCGGCTGGCCCGCCAGCACGACATTCAAGCCTTCGCGCAGCAGCGCGCCCTGCGCCGCCTGCGCAAACACTTTATTGAGCGCTTCGATGACGGCTTTCAACTGGCCGCGCGCATTCGATTTTTCCAGGAAATCGATTTCTTCTTCCGGGAAGTCCAGCGTCGCCTCGACCAGCATGCGTAAGCCCGTCACCTGCTCCACCAGCGCGTGGATGGTGTTCGAGAACGCGCCCGACAGCGATTGCGAAGCGGACTTGGCGGCCGCTTCCGTGGACGCGTCGATCAGGTCGGCCACGGCTTCGGCTTGCGCCAGATCGAGCTTGTCATTGAGAAAAGCGCGGCGCGTGAATTCGCCCGGCTCGGCCAGGCGCAAGCCGTTGTCCTTGCCCGCTTCGAGCACGCGCGCCAGCAGCAGTTGCAACACGATGGGGCCGCCGTGGCCCTGCAATTCCAGCACGTCTTCGCCCGTGTACGACTGCGGGCCCTTGAAGTGGATGGCGATGCCCTGGTCGATGATGCTGCCGTCGGCTTCCGTGAACGGCAGATAGGTGGCGTGGCGCGGTTTGAGTTGCTGCGCGCCGAACAGGGCCGTCATCAGCGGAGCGAGGTTTTTGCCGGAGGCGCGTACCACGCCGATGCCGCCGCGTCCGGGTGCGGTGGCGATGGCGGCGATAGGGGAAGAGTCGAGTTTCATGGGGGATATTGTAGATTAAAAAAAAGCCCGCGCGAGGCGGGCTTTCTGTTCGCTGGCCGGAATTACTTGGCGGCAGGCGCGTATTTCTTGGTGATCACCCATTGCTGGCCGATCGACAGGACGTTGTTGACGACCCAGTAGAGTACCAAGCCCGACGGGAAGAAGAAGAACATCACCGAGAATGCCAGTGGCATGAACAGCATCATCTTCGCTTGCATCGGATCGGCCGGGGCCGGGTTCAGCTTGGTCGTGATGTACATCGAGATCGCGTACAGCACGGGCAGGATGCACCATGGGTCATGCTGGGCCAGGTCGGTGATCCAGCCGATCCATGGCGCGCCACGGATTTCCACGGACGCGTTCAGTACCCAATACAGCGCGATAAAGACGGGCATCTGGATCAGGATCGGCAGGCAGCCGCCCAGCGGATTGATCTTTTCCGTCTTGTACAGCTCCATCGTGGCCTGGTTCATCTTTTGCGGATCGCCTTTGTAGCGCTCGCGGATCGCTTGCATCTTCGGCGTGACCAGTTTCATCTTGGCCATGCTGCGGTAGCCGGCGGCCGACAGGGGGAAGAACGCCAGCTTGATCAGGATCGTGAAGGCGATGATGGTCCAGCCCCAGTTGCCCAGCACGCTGTGGATGTGTTCCATGACCCAGAAGATCGGCTTGGCGATGATGGTCAGCCAGCCGTAATCCTTGACCAGTTCCAGGCCAGGCGATACCGATTCCAGCAGGTGCGCGATTTGCGGACCCGAGTACAGCTTGCTGTCCATGCTGGCCGTGGCGCCTGGCGCCAGGGTAGGCAATGGCAGCACGTTGCCGATGGCGTACAGGTTCGGGCCGACCTTCTTGGTGAAGATGTCGCGCTTGGCGTTTTCAGGCGGAACAAAGGCGGAAACGAAGAAATGTTGCGAAATCGCAAACCAGCCGCCATTCGCCGTGGCCGGATGCAGGCCCTTCATGGCGTTGTCGTTGCCCTTTTTCTCGTCTTCCATGGCCGCTTTTTCGATTTTCTCGAACGTCAGCTTCTGGTACTTGTCTTGCGGCGTGTACAGGGTCGGGCCCGTGAAGCTGCTGTTGAAGAACGAATCGCCGACCGGCTTGTTGCCGTCATGCGTCAGTTGCAGATACAGCTGTGGCGTGACGGGTGCCGCGCCCACGTTGGCCACGTCGTGGCGCACGTCGATGACGTAGTCGCCGCGCTTGAACGTAAACGTCTTGGTCAGCTTGACGCCGCCTTCGACCGCTTCCATCACCAGTTGCACTTGCTTGCCGTCACCGATGGTGCGCACGCCAGGCTGCACGGTGAAAGCGCTCGCATGGGTAGGGAACGGACCGCCGACCAGGCCCGATTGCGCCAGGTAGGTGTGGTTCGCGCCTTCGTCGAACAGCACTTCGTTTTGCTTGCCTTCGTCAGGCTGGCACCATTTGAACAGGCCGAAGCAGCCGCCGAACCAGCCCGGATTGCCTGCGCCCTTGAACTTCAGCAATTCCAGACGCTTGACCTGGCCGCCCAGGGTGTCGATATCGACCTTGATGACGTCGGTGGTGATGGTAATCACTTCGCGCTTGAACGCGGCGGGATCGACAGCATCACCCGGCAGGGCAGGCACGCCTGCCGCAGCCGAGGCAGCCAGAGCAGCCGTCTTGGCAGGGGTCGCAGGCGCCTTGGCGGTTTGTTCCGTGTTCGCGGAGAACATCGACGGCTTGCCGTTCGAGATCATCCATTCGTTCCAGAGAATTACCAGCGAGACGGAAAACACGATCCACAGGATGGTACGTTTATTGATATCCATTAGGGTATTTGTCAGGAGTGGTTGCAACCGCAAGCGGTCGTTGAAGATTGTTTAGCGTCGGCCGGCGGCACCGGGTCGACGCCCCCTTCATTCCAGGGGTGGCAACGGCACAGCCGCTTGGCAGCCAGCAGGCTGCCCTTGGCAGTACCGTGCACGCGCAGCGCTTCCATCGCGTAATGCGAACAACTCGGATAGAAACGGCAATTCTGTCCCAGCATGGGGCTGATCAGCAACTGATAAGCGCGCAGCAGGAACAGCAGCAGGGTTTTCATGGCGCGGATGGTGGTGGCGCAGCAACAGAGCGGGCCTGGGCGGCGATTTGCGCCGCGAACAGGCGGCTCAATTCTTCACGCAGCTCGGCTTTGAGCTTGCTCGTGGTGGCCGGGCCATCCTTGCTGTTGACGGCGCGCGACAAACGCACCACGCAGTCGACCGGCGGCATCGCGCTGTTGCGAAACAGCTCGCGCGTGACGCGCTTGATCGTGTTGCGGGTCGCCGCGCGTGGCGCGAAACGCTTCGCCACAACGACGCCCAGCCGCGCATGCGGCAATTGATTGTGTCGGGTGTACAGCACAAAATGCGCTGTTTTTTGCGAAGGGCGCAAACGAAAAACGGATGAAAATTCATCCGTTTTAACGATACGCCGAAAGCGCGCGAAGTCGTGTGAACCTTCGCGTTGATTGCCGACTGGAGTACAGCTAGCCACGCGATCAGCTGTCAACGACAAGCCTAGACGGCCAGACGTTTGCGGCCCTTTGCGCGACGTGCGTTGAGCACATCACGGCCACCACGGGTAGCCATACGAGCGCGGAAGCCGTGCGTACGCTTGCGGCGAACGACGGAAGGTTGGTAAGTACGTTTCATGTTGGTCTCGCTAAAAACAAAAAAAATGCAAAATCGGGTCTGACGTCCCGTCAGTTTTTGGTGCCAATGACAATCGCGCACTTATGCCAAGGCACAAGCTGGCCAATCTCATCGCCCGCTTAATCCACGCTTAGTCCATATTGTCGTTCCAAATGAATAAACACGGAATACGGGCGGGGAACCCTGAATTATTCAGCATATGCCCCCCTCTTGTCAAGGATTGCCGTGATCGCCCGGAAATTTTCGCGCCGGGCCCCATCCGCCGGCACGCCCCCGCCACAGGCCGCGCCAGCACTGCCTGCAACGGGATAACCGGGGGATAAGTCGCCTCTTATACACACGGCGCCCCACCCCGCCACAGAAAAATAACAGTCGTGCCTGTGGATAACTTTGGCAGTCGGGAGTAGAATAGCGCGTTACGTGTGGCGAGCCCTCGCGCGACGCCGGCCTTGCAACACGGTGAACGCAGGGCAGAATCGATACGCCCTCCCACACCTTTTCACATAGACATACATGGATAATTTCTGGCAGGCCTGTTCCGCGCAGTTGGAACTGGAGCTGACACCGCAACAATTCAGTGCGTGGATCAAACCGCTTATCCCTCTCGATTACGAAGAGGGCAAGCTGCGCATTGCTGCGCCCAATCGCTTCAAGCTCGATTGGGTCAAGACCCAGTTCGCCAGCCGCATCACTGCGCTGGCCATACAGTACTTCGAAGCGCCCACGGAAGTGCAGTTCGTGCTCGACCCGCGCCTGGCCCTGCCGAAGAAACCCGTCACCGCCAGCACCCCGGCCAGCGATCCGAATGGCGGCGCGCCCAGCGCGCGCGCCGCGGAACCGCAGCCCAGCGTGCCGGAACTGAGCATCGGCGCCGCGCCGCGCCGCGAGCAGAGCCGCATCAACACCGACCTGACCTTCGACAGCTTCGTGACGGGCAAGGCCAACCAGCTGGCGCGCGCCGCCGCCATCCAGGTGGCGAACAATCCGGGCGTGTCGTATAACCCGCTGTTCTTCTACGGCGGCGTCGGCCTCGGTAAAACCCACTTGATCCACGCCATCGGCAACCAGGTGATGGCCGACAATCCGGGTGCAAAGATCCGCTACATCCACGCAGAACAGTACGTTCGCGACGTAGTGACCGCTTACCAGCGCAAGGGTTTCGACGATTTCAAGCATTACTATCACTCGCTCGACATGCTGCTGATCGATGATATCCAGTTCTTTGGCGGCAAGAGCCGCACGCAGGAAGAGTTTTTCTATGCGTTCGAGGCATTAATTGCCGCTAAGAAACAGATCATCATCACCTCGGATACCTATCCGAAGGAAATCACGGGCATGGACGACCGGTTGATCTCGCGCTTCGACTCGGGCCTGACGGTGGCCATCGAGCCGCCGGAACTGGAAATGCGCGTGGCGATTCTGTTGAAAAAAGCCAAGCAGGAAGGCGTGACCTTCTCCGACGACGTGGCTTTCTTTGTCGCCAAGCACTTGCGCTCGAACGTGCGCGAGCTCGAAGGCGCACTGCGCAAAATTCTGGCGTACTCGCGTTTCCATGGCAAAGACATCACCATCGATATCGTCAAGGAAGCCCTGAAGGACTTGCTGTCGGTGCAAAACCGCCAGATTTCCGTGGAAAACATCCAGAAAACGGTGGCCGACTTCTTCAATATCAAGGTTGCCGACATGTATTCCAAGCGCCGGCCCGCGAATATCGCCCGGCCGCGCCAGATCGCCATGTACCTGGCCAAGGAATTGACACAGAAGAGCCTGCCGGAAATCGGCGAGCTGTTCGGCGGCCGCGACCACACCACGGTGCTGCATGCCGTGCGCAAGATCGCGCTGGACCGCACCAAGAACCCGGAATGCAACCACGAATTGCATGTGCTGGAGCAAACGTTGAAGGGCTAGGCACAACTTGGCAAGACTGGCTCAAAACGTGCTTTACCCTTATCATCTGGGAGGGCGCCGCAGCCGGTCTGTCGGGGCTCCCTATGGCAACAATTGTTAAATTAATACGTTAAACATCGTACTGTTCAACCTATACATTGAGGATAAATATGCAATTGGTCAAAACCACCCGAGATACCCTTCTCCGGCCACTGCAGATCGTGAGCGGTATTGTCGAGCGTCGGCACACTATGCCGATTCTGGCCAATATCCTCATCCGCAAAGACGGTGAAAATGTCTCCTTCCTGTCGACCGACACCGAAGTGCAGATCACCACGCACGCGGAAATCGGTTCCGGCGCGGACGTGACCGGCACCACCGTGGCCGCGCGCAAGCTGCTGGACATTTTGCGCGCCCTGCCCGAATCGGGCGACGTCACGATGACCCTGCTGAACAAGCGCCTGACCGTGCAAACGGGCAAGTCGCGCTTCGCCCTGCAAACCCTGGCGGCGGAAGAGTTTCCAACCGTGCAACAGGCGGAAAGCTACAACGCGTCCGTCACCCTGCCGCAAAAAACGCTGAAGCACCTATTCAACATGGTGCATTTCTCGATGGCGCAGCAAGACATCCGCTACTACCTGAACGGCTTGCTGCTGGTTCTGGATGGCAATAATGTCATCGCCGTGGCCACCGACGGCCACCGCCTGGCGTTTTGCCAGGTGGCCACCGAGCAGACGTTTGCGCGCCAGGAAGTGATTATTCCGCGCAAGACCATCATCGAACTGCAGCGCCTGCTGGAAGAGAACGATGAACCGGTGCAGCTGGACATCGCCGCCAACCAGGTGAAACTGACCTTCGCCGACATCGAGCTGATCTCGAAGCTGGTGGAAGGCAAGTTCCCCGACTACACGCGCGTGATTCCAAAAGGTTACAAAAACGACTTCACCATCGGCCGCGATGAACTGCTGCGCTCGCTGCAACGTGCCGCCATCATGACCAGCGACAAGTTCAAGGGCGTGCGCTGCATCATCACCCCAGGCAGCATGAAGATCAGCTCGACCAATGCGGACCAGGAAGAAGCCGTCGAAGAGCTGGAAATCGACTACGGCGGCGACTCCGTCGACATCGGCTTCAACGTGACGTATCTGCTGGACGTGCTGAACAACCTGAAATGCGAATACGTCAACATCGCGCTCGGCGATTCGAACTCGTCCGCCCTGATCTCCATCCCGGACAATGCCGACTTCAAGTACGTCGTCATGCCGATGCGGATATAAAAATAGGGGTCGGACCCTTTGGGTCCGACCCCGGCAGTTGCTGTTGGGGTTAAAGCAATCACGCAACCCAAACCCCAATGAGAAGCTGGGGTCAGACCCAGAGGGTCTGACCCCTACCGCAATAGTTAATTGAGAAAGCAGTCCATGTCCGAGAATCCACAAGACACCCCGATCCAGGCCAAAACGGAAGAATACGGCGCCTCCTCCATCCAGATCCTGGAAGGCCTGGAAGCCGTACGCAAACGCCCGGGCATGTACATTGGCGACACCTCGGACGGCACCGGCTTGCACCATCTGGTATTCGAAGTGCTGGACAACTCCATCGATGAATCGCTGGCCGGCCACTGCACCGACATCAACGTCACCATCCACAGCGACAATTCGATCTCGATCACCGACAATGGCCGCGGCGTGCCGACCGGCCTGAAAATGGACGACAAGCACGATCCGAAGCGTTCGGCGGCCGAAATCGTCATGACCGAGCTGCACGCGGGCGGCAAGTTCGACCAGAACTCCTATAAAGTATCGGGCGGCTTGCACGGCGTGGGCGTATCTTGCGTCAATGGCCTGTCGAAATTGCTGAAACTGACCATCCGCCGCGATGGCAAAGTGCATCACATGGAATTCGTGCGCGGCGTGCCGCAAGACCGCCAGATCGTCATGGTGGGTGACATCGCCACCTCGCCGATCAAGGTCATCGGCGAGACGGACAAGCGCGGCACCGACGTGCATTTCTGGGCCGACGAAGAAATTTTCACGCATGTGGAATTCCACTACGAAATCCTGGCCAAGCGCATCCGCGAACTGTCCTTCCTGAACAATGGCGTCAAGATCAAATTGTCCGACCAGCGCACGGGCAAGGAAGAGATCTTCGCCTTCGAAGGCGGCACGCGCGGTTTCGTCGAGTACATCAACAAGGCCAAGTCGGTCTTGCACCCGACCATTTTCCAGGCCACGGGCGAGCGCCTGTCCGACCAGGGCACGAACATCTCGGTCGACGTGTCGATGCAGTGGAACGATGCCTACAACGAACAGGTGCTGTGCTTTACAAATAACATCCCGCAACGCGACGGCGGCACCCACCTGACGGGCTTGCGCGCGGCCATGACGCGCGTGATCAACAAATACATCGATGAACACGAGTTCGCCAAAAAGGCGAAAGTGGAAATCAGCGGCGACGACATGCGCGAAGGCCTGACCTGCGTGCTGTCGGTCAAAGTGCCGGAACCGAAATTCTCGTCGCAGACGAAAGACAAGCTGGTGTCGTCGGAAGTGCGCGGCCCCGTCGAAGAGATCGTCGCCAAGACCCTGGCCGATTACCTGCAAGAAAAACCGAACGACGCCAAGATCATTTGCGGCAAGATCGTCGAAGCGGCGCGCGCCCGTGAAGCAGCCCGCAAGGCCCGCGATTTGACGCGCCGCAAAGGCATCATGGATGGCCTGGGCCTGTCGGCCAAGCTGGCCGACTGCCAGGAAAAAGACCCCGCCCTGTGCGAACTGTACATCGTCGAGGGTGACTCGGCAGGTGGCTCGGCAAAACAGGGGCGCGACCGCAAGTTCCAGGCGATTCTGCCGCTGCGCGGTAAAGTCTTGAACGTGGAAAAAGCCCGTTTCGAAAAAATGCTGTCGTCCGAGCAGATCACCACCCTGATCGCCACGCTCGGCACCTCGATCGGACCGGACGAATTCAACGTCGAGAAACTGCGCTACCACCGCATCATCATCATGACCGATGCGGACGTCGACGGCGCCCACATCCGTACCCTGCTGCTGACCCTGTTCTACCGCCAGATGCCGCAACTGGTCGAGCGCGGCCACATCTACATCGCGCAACCGCCGCTGTACAAAGTCAAAGCGGGCCGCGACGAGCGCTATCTGAAAGATGACGCCGAAGAAGCGAGCTACATGATGACGGTGGCGCTGAACACGGCCGTGCTGGTGCCGCGCACCGGCGCGGAAGGCATTTCCGGCGAAACATTGACGGAACTGGTGCGCAAGTTCAACCTGTCGAACACCATCATGACGCGTCTGACGCGCGTCATTGACCGCGCCGCCCTGACGGCCATCATGACGGGCGTGCAGCTGGACCTGTCGACGCTGGACCTGGCGGAAACCTCCGCCCTGGCCCTGCAGACGGCCATCAACGACAGCGCCGTGCGCGTGCACGTGCGTTCCGACGATTTGTCGGAAAAACACATGCTGCGCGTCGAGCGCATGCACCACGGCAACATCAAAGTGACGGCCATCGACGCCGACTTCGTGCAAGGCCCGGACTACGCCGTGCTGGCCAACGGCGCCGCCACCTTCGAAGGCCTGATCGGCGAAGGCGCGTTTGTCCGCCGCGGCGAAGGCGAGCGCATGAAGGAAATCGCCGTGGTCGACTTCCACCAAGCCATGCAATGGCTGCGTGACGAAGCCGAACGCACCGTCTCGAAACAGCGCTACAAAGGTCTGGGCGAAATGAACCCGGATCAACTGTGGGAAACGACGATGGACCCAACCGTACGCCGCTTGTTGAAAGTGCAGATCGAAGACGCCATTGCGGCGGATCAGATCTTTACTACGCTGATGGGTGATGACGTGGAACCACGCCGCGCGTTCATTGAGAATAATGCGCTGCGGGCGGGGAATATTGACGTGTAAGCCAGCTTTCCGGACATAGGGCGCCAAAGTATGTGTAACTGGCGCTACAATTTTGCGACTAAAAACCGCTAGTTTGTGCAACTGGCCTATTGTTTTCGCTAAGCTGAATACAAAATCCCTGCAGTCTTAGCCAGTAACTGATGACACGAGGATTGAAAATCCTTGTGTCGGTGGTTCGATTCCGCCCCGGGCCACCAAGGACATCGTTCACGCAACGCCCACTCATGCAAGTGGGCGTTGTCGTTTCCGGTACACGTAGTCCGTAAGCGTCCGCCCACCGCCGTCTACCCTTGGGTACCGCACGATGCCATGATTGAATTTGGGGCACAAATGGATTGTGTCCACAAATTTATTTATGGACACAATAATTCAATCAGTTACAACCAGGGCGAAACGCGGGCCGTATCGCCGTCACAGCGATGAATTCAAGCGTGCCGCGGTGGCACGTACGCAGGTCGATGGCGCCTCCGTTTCGCTGATCGCCCGTGAGCTCAAGATCAAGACCAATCAGTTGTTCAGTTGGCGCAAGCGTTTCGGTGACGAGGCGCTTGCCGGCGGCAATGCGTCAAGCCAGCTGGTGGCCGTCACAGTGCTCGACACCCTGCCAGCAAGTGCACCGGTCGCCAGCGTCCCGCCCGGCGTGATCGTGCTCAGCGTGGGCCAGGCCCAGCTGCGCCTGGAGGGCCAGGTCGATGCGGCGACGCTGACACTGTTGCTGGCGCGGCTACTGCCATGATCGGCTTGCCAGCAGGCACGAAGATATGGCTGGCCGCCGGCGTCACCGACATGCGTGCAGGTATGAACGGGCTGGCCGTCAAGGTGCAGGCGGCGCTGGCCGAAGACCCGTTCAGCGGCCACGTGTTCGTGTTTCGAGGGCGGCGCGGCGACATGCTCAAGGTGCTATGGTGGAGTGGTGATGGCCTGTGCCTGCTGTCCAAGCGGCTTGAGCGCGGGCGCTTCGTCTGGCCGCAGGCCGCCGATGGCAGTGTCGCACTGACGCAGGCACAGCTGTCGATGCTGCTCGAAGGCATAGACTGGCGTCGGCCAGAGCGCACCTGGCGCCCGACAGCGGCCTTGTAAACGTCGCGTACCTCGCGTAAACTCGGTCCATGTTCAACCCTGCCGACCTGCCCAACGACATCGATGCCCTGAAGGCATTGCTGTGGGCGCGTGAGGTCGAAGTGGCGGGCTTGAAAGCGCAGTTGAATACCCGCGCCGCCGAGATCGAGCATCTGAAACTGCAAATTGCTAAGCTGCGACGTATGCAATTCGGCCGCAAGTCCGAAAAACTCGACCACCAGATCGAACAACTGGAGTTGCAGCTTGAAGACTTGCAGGCCGACGACGCCGAGGCCGAACGGGAGATGCCGGCAGCGGACCAGGCGCCGCGCAAACGGGCGGCACGCAAGCCTTTGCCCGAGCATCTGCCGCGTGATGAACAGCGCTACCTGCCTCCCGATGAAGCCTGCCCGTCCTGCGGCGGCAAGCTGCATCAACTGGGCGAGGACGTGGCCGAGCAACTCGAGTTCGTACCGGCCAGCTTCCGCGTGATCCGTCACGTGCGCCCGAAACTGGCCTGCGGCTGCTGCGACGCCATCGTGCAGGCGCCTGCCCCAAGCCGGCCAATTGCGCGCGGTATCGCCGGTCCGGGCCTGCTGGCGCATGTGCTGGTTGCCAAGTTCGCGGATCACCTGCCGTTGTATCGGCAGTCGGTGATCTACGCCCGCGAAGGTGTCGAGCTGGACCGGCCCCTGCTGGCCAGCTGGGTCGGCGCTGCCAGCGCGCTGCTGCGCCCGCTGGTCGATGCCATCCGTCAACACGTACTGGCTAGCACTAAATTGCATGCCGATGACACGCCGGTACCAGTGCTCGCGCCTGGCAACGGCAAAACCAAAACCGGGCGGCTGTGGACCTACGTGTGTGATGATCGACCAGCTGGCGACAACACGCCGCCGGCGGTGTGGTTCGCCTACTCGCCGGATCGCAAGGGCATCCACCCGCAAAGCCACCTGACCCAGTTCAAGGGCGTGCTGCAAGCCGATGCCTACGCCGGCTTCAACGCGCTGTACGAAAGCGGCGATATCCACGAGGCAGCCTGCTGGGCGCACGCGCGGCGCAAGTTCCACGACCTGCATGCAGCACGGCCATCGCCGCTGACAACCGAAGCGCTGCGGCGCATCGCCGAGCTGTATCGGATTGAAGCAGAAATCCGTGGCAAACCGCCGGACCAGCGCAAGTCAGTGCGGCAGACAGAAGCATGCCCCTTGCTCGATGACCTGGAGCGCTGGCTGCGCACGTCTTTGGAAAAGCTGTCCCGCAAGTCGGACACGGCAGCGGCCATCCTGTATGCCCTAAACCTGTGGTCGGCCCTGACGCGCTACTGCGACAACGGCGCCATCGAGATCGATAACTCGGCAGCCGAACGGGCGCTGCGCGGTATCGCCATCGGCCGGCGCAACTACCTGTTCGCCGGCGCCGACAGCGGTGGCGAGCGCGCTGCTTCCATCTACTCGCTGATCGGCACCGCCAAGCTGGGCGGTGTTGACCCCGAGGCTTGGCTGCGCCATGTACTGGCAAATATCGCAGAGCATCCGGTCAACCGGGTTGGCGACTTCCTGCCCTGGAACTGTGCCGCACAGCTCCCCTCAGCCTAAACAACACGCCGCTTCCCAGCGGTGTGATGCCATCATCTAGCAAATCAACATCCGGCTCAAGACGGCGCTGGCTTTACGCTTACCGTAGTCCTCGTGTCCGGTCTATTTCCGATCCGCCTGGCCTGGAGACTACCCTCCTTCTGTATGATCGTCCCGACCCCATCGTGCGAAGGCAAACCTTCAGCTTGGTCGAAATCATTCGCGTCGAAAAAATATTGGCCAAGCGGACTCGTAATCAAAATCTGGACTACTGAAAAGTCCAAACCCAAATCCTCGCCCTGAAAAGCCGGTCACGCTCGGATATGGCATCTGTTAATGAACTCGATTGAATTTCGCTACTCATAGTCTGTAGCATCAAAGTCATCCGTCGGAAACAATGTAGCTTCCCATTAACTGTTCCGATGATGCTAAGAACCCCAAGCTCTTCCATACGCGCAACGCTTGCAAAAAACGTTCGATCTTTTCGAAAAGATCACGGGTTATCGCAGGAGGAGTTGGCGGATCTTTGTCAGCTGCACCGTACATATATTGGATCGGTAGAGCGCGAAGAGCGAAACGTTTCACTCAGCACACTTGAGGTCCTTGCCGGGGCTCTCGGGGTTAGCGTCCCGGAACTGCTAACCCCAAGAGCGGAGCATGAGCGAGACACCCTTTGACTACAAAAACGCCATTCAGTCGTCTGGATACGACATATATTCCCCGATCGAGGTAGGAGACGCCAATTATTGGATCCCAACTTTGAACTTGGAGGCCCTACTCAATCAAGGATTAATTGGGCTCGATCTGGCCGGCCTTCCTTTACGAACTCGTTCGAAGGTCGTGAAAACTGCGGTCTGCGACGCGCTTGGGTACTACGCACCCCAATCGTTCAAAAAAACTCAACCTCGATTTATCGGTCAGCAACTAGATACGTACACTCAAAAATCGAACAATCTTCAGATCTGGAATGAAGAGTTATCTCCAACGCGGCGCTACGCGATCATCCAAATTTCGGACCAAGATATCGTGTTGAAAGTGAAGGTCGTGAACGGACAGGAGTTGGCCCTGCTAGATACAACGGGCACGATAACCACCAAATACCAGGCGGGCATTACGCTGGGCACTAATACTCACGAATTGATTTCAGCTTCTGACACACCCGAACTAATCCCGTATGTGCAAGCGGGCGTAACGCTCACGCAAGCAACTAGCCCGGTTGATGAGCCAGTCGTGGGTGGGTTAATGCCGATTCAAGAAATTCATGATCGACTTTCGAAGCTGGTCGGCCTGTCATTTCCCGACCCAGGGGTGGATCAGGAACGCAACCGAGGCGCGGCGCTTCACAGCATGATCTGCCAATGCCTTGGGTACAGTCGTTATGAAGACAAAGGACAATTTCCCGACATTAGACATCAGTTGCTCGAAGTGAAATTGCAAACGTCGCCCACAATTGATTTAGGCCTCGTGCTCCCTAACAGTGAGGATCGTCTCGACATTAGGCAACTAGGTGGCCTTCATCCTCGGCATTGCGACACGCGATACGCGATTTTCTACGCGCGAACGGATGGTCGCCAAGTGATGCTTACACATTTAATCATTACTACAGGGGCTGACTTTTTTACGCGATTTCGTCGGTTTGAAGGCAAGATCACAAATGGAAAAATTCAAATTCCACTACCCCGGAATTTTTTCACGATCTAATCCAAACACACGCCAAACAAGCCCATCGAGGTCGACTGCAAGTTGGTCGGCCTCAACGGATGGCGTCTTCGAATGAATTAATTTTGCTAAGGCGACAATTTCCTTCGATTCATCACGCTCGGGATCTGGCAGCGGGAACAATTCCACATATTGCGTAATGAATCGTCGACGCCCCGCATAAAGCTTATTGTTAAATCGGTGATCGTAAAACGTTTCGATGAACGTCGAATTCCCTACTGCAATCGCCAGCCACAATAGGTCCTGCTCGTTCTCATTGTCGCACTGTAGCCAATAACATTCTCCGTTAACGATACCTCCGTCAGTATCGATCCAAAAAATCGGCTTGTCCGAAATGTCGGGGAAGACTATCTTTGGCAATGGCCATGCTGCAGGATCTTGGGGCACCCATAGCTCATACCATTTTCGGCCGGCGTCAATAAGGTAAGTACGCGCCTCCAAGGTCGCCCTGTGCGCCTCCAAATAGCGCGCCGCACCAGGGTAGAGCGACAAATCGACTGCGGCGCGGCCACTTCCCGCCACCTCATGAGGGTAAAGGATCTCCTTGATGTGCGCAGCCTTCGCGGGTATTGCGGCCTTGAAACGGCGCGCGCATTTTCGCGTAATCAACGGTCGCAGGAGTTCTGGTCGACCACCAGGAAGGTCATCCCAGTCGCTACGAACAAAAACCTTGTCTGCCGTCGACTTGACTCCAACGCGGATTTTTCCAATCCGTCGAAAAGTATCCCAAGTATTGCCCTCAACAGTGCCCAGCCAATTGTCTGTAGAAAGTGTAGCAACCCGCCAAATACCTTCTGGGTCACCACCATTGTCAAGCACCCCGTGACGCACACGAAAACGCCTTCCGTCTGCTATTGAGATCACTGTGTCATCATCCGCGCTTAAGGCTGCAAGCGCATCTTTTGCCTCAGAATTGGCTACATCTTTGGTCTCATAAATTGAGGAGTAAAAAATCCCGTCAGTATGCGGATTTTGGATGTCACGAGTGCCTCGTGCGATCAGCACTGACGGCAAAACCGCAGCGTCGAAAAGCTTAGTGTCGCCAAGGTCCCATGCATGCAGTATCTGGAAGCGTGAAAGCATGGCGCGTCGTACGGCCTGACCCGATCGAGTGGTCATAAAACGATTTGATGTGATGACACCGGCCACGCCGTCTTCCGCCAACACTTGGGAAATACCAAGCAAGAATGGGTAGTAGAGATCAACCCTCCCAGTCAGACCAAAATTTTGGGCAAGCTGTTGTGCCTGCTGAGCCCCAATAATCTGGGTCCGCACGTAAGGTGGATTTGCTATCACCAGGTTGAAAGGCTCTTGCACTTCAGCAGCGGACAACAAGTCTCCACCACCTTGCAAATTAAGAACGTGAACGAGAAAATCCTTCTGCTCCAGGCTCACGTCCACCGCAGGGAAATCCCTCCGAAGGCGTCGAGAAGCAATTTCAATAGCTACTGGGTCGGTGTCGTAGCCAACGACCTCGATCCGCCTCTTGATTGCTTCCGGCAAGCGTGCAATTAAAGCATCCAGTAACGCCCCGTCTCCACACGCCGGATCAAGGATGCGGATCTTTCCGTTCTCAGGAAACTTTGCCACTTGAACCATTTGGTTAGCGACAAAGGCAGCGAATTCCAAGGGCGTATAGGTTGCACCGGAGGATTTTTGTTGATGAACTTCACTGTAACGTGGGCGAAGTGCCGTATCGGCGTCGAAATTAAGTTGGCTACTCATAGGCTTCATTTTACCCGAAACCTCAACTGCCGGGAACCGAACTTCGTGCCCGCACACCCCCAAGGACCGCACTTCCTTCATAATGTGGCGGCGACAGGACACTGGTCGCCAATTTCCTGGCCCATCTCCCCACTGCCCCCCAGAAACCATTACACTAGTTCCTGAGCGCAACTACTTTTGTACGCGCGCCATGTCGCCTGCCGTTGCCGGGAGGCGTCTCTGCCGCAAGGCTTGTTGTCTGCCTGGACAAATGCAATGTTCTCTTCGCGCAGCCTGTCTCCTGCCTTCTATTACCTGTTCTTTTCAGGAGAACGGGAGCAGCAGCAGCGCTTTTTCAAGGAACTGCATTTCATTTCAATAGCGATCCTGACGTTTGGCCTGGCTTGCTGGCTGGTCACGTTCAGCCTGGCCTTGTCGCGCGCTTCGCTCGATCATGCGCAGGCGGCGCTGGGCGTGACGGGTATGCTGGTGGGGCTGCTGCTGACCGTCTATGCCAAGTCGCTGCAGGCCATCATCGTCAGCGGCAGCATCAGCGTGCTGTTCATCGCTTTCGGCTTTCGCGTGCTGATATTGGGCACGGAAGACCCCGCTTTTTGGGTGTTGCCGCTGGGCGTGATGATCACCCTGACGACGGCCCCCATCTTCAGCGGCATCGCGTATTACCTGGGCGTCTCGCTGGGCGTGTGGGTCATCGTGGGGCTGGGGCAGTTTCCCGTGCATGCGGGCCAGGCCGACCAGCATTGGCCCGTGCTGGCTGTCACCATCAGCGTGATCATCGGCCTGGCGCTGAATATCTATTTTCTCGTCTTGCGCATCCATAACTACCGCTCCCAGCGCGAACTGGCGACGATGGCCTACAAGGATGGCTTGACCGGGCTCAACAATCGACGCATGTTTACACAAAGCGCCCGCATCCTGCAGCGTACGGCGCACACACCAGCGTATTTTTTAATGATCGACATCGACGACTTCAAGCAAATCAACGACGTGTACGGCCATGACGTGGGCGACGAGGTGCTGAAAAAGATCGCCGACGTCATCGCGGGGCTGTGTGGCGAACACCTGTGCGGCCGCCTGGGCGGCGAGGAATTCGCCATCATTTACCTGGGCGAAAAGAACGCGGCCTGCGCCTTTGCCGCGCAACTGGTCGACAGCGTCGAGGCGGCTTTCGTGCCGGAACGCAAGGTGTCCGTCAGCATCGGCATGGCGGAAATGCTCAAGGAAACGGACTTGTCGCACAGCTACCGGCGTGCCGATGAATCCTTGTACCAGGCCAAGAAAAGCGGCAAGAACCGCTACGTGCTCAACGCCGCCTGAACATCGCCGTTGGGCGTCGCGTCGAGCAGCGCCAGCCCTTCTCTCCCATGCGCAATTTCCTGGCCGCGCCGATACGCAAGTGGAGCACGTACTTGTGCAAGAACTCGGTCACGACTTCATCGTCGACGGGGATACTGCAGGATATGGTGATCTTGGCCATGGCAACGAGGGCAGTGATTCAATAGCCAGGCTTAGCAGAAGGCGTTTCATTCCTGGAATGCTAAGATCGCGGCCCGCACATGCCGGCAAGCGGATTGGCATGGCGTCTCGACAAGGATGGCCATTGAACACCCCAGGAAAATTCACTCTGCGCATGCTGTCGCTGTGCGCCGCCCTGTGCCTGCCGCTTTCCAGCATGGCGCAAGCCATTTCTGCCGAGGATGCCGCCTTCGTGGCCGCCACCGTGCCCGTGCCGTCGCCGCCGCTGCGCCTGAGCGCGCATCCCGAGATCCGCGCCGACGTCTTCAGGCTGCTCGGCTATGCACGCGGCAGCTATACGCAGGACAACACCCTGATCGCGCGCCAAGTGCTCGACGGCATGCAGTCACTCGATGACATCACGCGCACCATGCTGCCCGACGGGCGCTCGGTGCTGGCCTCCATCGATGCCGGCACGCACGGTGCATGGCGCGCCGCCATGCTGTTCGATCCGCAACGCAAGCTGTTGGCGCTGGGCCTCGTCAATGGCCATTGTGCCCCCGCCTGCCTGCCGTCCACGCACGCCGTGCTGACCCTGTTCCTGCCACCAGGCGCAGAGGACGAGATGGCCGCGCCGCTAGAGGTGTGGGCGCGGCAGCGGCCACCGATGCTGGCACAGGCTGCGCCGGAGCAGCGGCAAAGCATTGCTGCGGTGGAATACATCACCACCCGCCCCGGCCAGCCCGGCTGGGCGCCGAGCGACTTGCCGCCCGGCTTTCCCGCCAGCTTGCTGCCCCTGCTGCTGCCGAATGCGGAACTGGACAGCAGTT
The DNA here is from genome assembly GCF_002813325.1 of Janthinobacterium sp. 64. NCBI lineage: Bacteria > Pseudomonadati > Pseudomonadota > Betaproteobacteria > Burkholderiales > Oxalobacteraceae > Janthinobacterium > Janthinobacterium sp. 64. Next base: position 3,453,707 of record NZ_PHUG01000001.1, read on the forward strand.
CCAGCGGCGACGACGCCATGCCCGATGCCAGCATCACCCTGCGCAGCTATGCCGATTTCCACTGGGTGCTCAACACCTACGCCAGGCTGGCCAAGGGTGCGCAAGTGCAGGGCCATGACGACAAGGTCGTGTTGACGGGCAACGATGCCAGCGGCCGCTACACGGTGACCTTGCGCGAGCCGGACAAGGAAAACGGCGTGTTGATCACCGTGGCCAGTTGGCGGGAAAAATAAACGCAAGAGCAGGGAAAGCATTGCCATTACGCACAAGAGCATGGCATTTTGGCATTTTGCGGTATGATTTCCGGCCGTGCGGCGCGGCCCGATCCCTGCCTTGCCCACCCTGCCCTTCAAGCCTGCCTCGCTTGCGTCGCCTCCTGCCCTAAGGAATTCAAATGTTCGGTTTTAACTTGCGCGTTGCCAAGATGGTGTGGACGGCGTTCCTCATCGCCTTCTTGTTATTTCTCACCTACAAGGTCTCGTCGACCCTGATCGTCGTGGTTTTTGCCATTTTCTTCAGCTACCTCGTGTATCCGCTGATCGGTCTGCTGGAACGCCATGGGCCGAAACGCTTGCCGCGCACGGCCAATATCGGCATCGTCTTCCTGGTGGTGATCTTGCTGGTGGCGATACTGGGCTCCATTTTCGGCGCGCGCATCGAGGAAGAGGCGATCAAGCTCAGCGATCAATTGCCGACACTGCTTAAAGGCAATAATTTTGCCGAGCGCATCCCGTTGCCGGAATTCATGGAACCGTTGCGCGCGCGCCTGCTGTCGTTCATGCAGACACAGCTGAGCAGCGGTACGGGACAAGCCATGCCGCTGGCGAAGGAACTGGGCTTGACCGTCATGCATGCGGCCAGCAACCTGATCTATCTGGTGCTGGTGCCCGTGCTGAGCTTTTTGCTGATCAAGGAAGGGCCGGATATGCGCGACGGCTTGCTGTCCCTGCTGAACCGACCGAACAAGAAGCTCTGGGGCGCCATCATCGATGACCTCGACATCCTGCTGTCGCGCTATGTGCGCGCCCTGCTGCTGTTGTCGATCGCCACCTTTGTGTCCTACAGCATCGCCTTTTCCCTGATGGGCGTGCCGTACAGCCTGCTGCTGGCGGGCGCCGCAGCCTTGCTGGAATTCATCCCGTTTGCCGGCCCGCTGGCAGCGGCCATCATCGCCGTGGTCGTGGCCGGTTTCAGCGGCTACGATCACGTGTTCTGGCTGATCGGCTTTATCGCGGCCTACCGTTTGTTCCAGGATTACGTGGTCAACCCGTATTTGATGAGCGAAGGCGTGGAAGTGAGCCCGCTGATGGTGATCGTCGGCTTGCTGGCCGGCGACCAGCTGGGGGGCGTGGTGGGCATCTTCCTGTCCGTGCCCGTGATGGCGGCCATCAAGATCGTCTTCGTGCGCGCGCGGGCGGCCTTGCAGGCGCGCCATGATGCGCTGGAGAAAGCGGAACAGGCGGCAGAGGAAGCGCGCGCCCAGGCCTTGGCCGAGGCGGCGCGATTGCAGGAACAGGGCAGCAAGGTGGCCCTGTAAGCGCAGTAACTTAAGCCGTCACTTAAAACTCTTCCCACTCGCCGCTGTTGTCGGCGGCCGGTTTGGCTGGACGCGGCTTGGCGGCGGCAACCGATGCCGGCGCCAGGCGCACTGCCGGGCGCTTCAAGGCCGTGCTGGCGGCGGCCACGACAGGCTTGCGCAAGGCAGGCTTGGCGGGAGCCGGGCCGCTGTGGGCGGCGTCGAGTTTGAAGATGCTGACCATCTCGGCCAGCGCCGCGGCCTGCTCCTGCATCGATTCCGAAGCGGCTGCCGCTTCTTCCACCAGTGCCGCATTCTGTTGCGTCACAGTATCCATTTCCGCCACGGCTTGATTGATCTGGCCGATGCCCAGTTCCTGCTCGCGGCCGGCGGCGCTGATTTCGCCCATGATGTCCGTCACGCGGCGGATGCTGGAGACGATTTCGTCCATCGTCGTGCCCGTCTGGCTGACCAGCGCGCTGCCGGCGCCCACGTTCTGCACCGACGCTTCGATCAGCATCTTGATGTCCTTGGCGGCACTGGCCGAGCGGTGCGCCAGGTTGCGCACTTCCGTGGCGACGACGGCAAAGCCACGGCCCTGCTCGCCCGCGCGCGCCGCTTCCACGGCCGCGTTCAGGGCCAAAATATTCGTCTGGAAGGCGATGCCATCGATCACGCCGATGATGTCGGCGATCTTTTTCGACGATTCGCTGATGGTGCCCATGGTATCGACCACTTGCGCCACCAGCGCGCCGCCCTTGACGGCCACGTCCGATGCGGACACGGCCAGCTGGTTCGCCTGGCGCGCATTGTCGGAATTCTGCTTGACGGTCGAGGTCAGTTCTTCCAGCGAGGAGGCCGTTTCTTCCAGGCTCGACGCTTGCTGCTCCGTGCGGCTCGACAAGTCCAGGTTGCCCGAGGCGATTTCATTGCTGGCCGTGGCGATGGCACCGCTGCCGTCGCGCACGCCGCGCACGGTGGTCGACAGGCGCTCCTGCATTTTCTGCAAGCCCGTCAGCAAGGCACCCATTTCATCGTTGCGCGTGATGACGATGTCATTGGCCAGGTTGCCGTCGGAAATGGCGCCGAAATGGCGCAGGGCCTGGTCCAGCGGGTTAAAGATGGCGCGCAGCAGCAAGATGCTGGAAATAATGGTCAGCAAGGCGCCGACGATCATGCCGATGATGGCCATGGTCACCTGGGTGCGGAAGCTGGACTGGCTTTCCGCATACATCGCGGCGGCCGAGGTAGCCTGGTATTGCGTCAAGGTTTCAGCGGCCTGGTCCAGGGTGCGGTACAGCGGCGTCAGACCCGCCATCATCAAACTGTCCGCTTGTGCGACGTTGCCTTCACGCAAAGCCTTGCTCATGACCAGCAAGCCGTTGCTCATGTAATCGCTGCGCTTCTTGTCCATGTCGTCGGACAGGCGCTTTTCGTCGGTGCTTTGCGGCAAGCCCAAGTACACCTTCCACGACTTGTTGGACGCTTCCATGAATTGTTCGGCACGCGCCAGGGTATCCTTGGCATCGGGCGCTTCGGGGTGCACCATCACGCGGTCCATCGTGAAGCGGGCGCGGCCCAGCGCGATTTGCGATTCGCCGATCGCTTGCGTCGACGCCAGCTGGTTGCTGTAGACCTCGTTGAGGCTGTTGTTGGCCGATTTCAGGCTGATGATACTCATCACGCCCAGTAAGGCGATCAGCAAGCCCAGCACACTCATGGTGGCGATCAGGCGCATTTTTATTGTTATATTCGACAGCATGCAGTTTCCTTGGTAAGGGCGCAACCCTGCCTGTGCAGGCCGGACGAGGTAGCGGCAAACGCCAGTTGGGCGGGTCACGTGAATTGTTCAGGACAGATCGATATGGCGTGTGCGGCGGCAGGGGGGAAGGCGGCCCGCGCATATCGTGAGTAGTGCAAGACAGGACAACGAGGTCGAGGTTTCCTGTACTTTTAATTTCCTGACTGCAAGATACAGGGAAAGATTACCAGTAGCAACATCCAACATGGATTTTCACGATTTGTAACAAGTGGATGATGTTTTTTGCGCAAAAACGGGCATTCCGCAATCGTGCGCGGTCGCGTGGGAATGCCAGGTATGTTAATGGAAGGTTTCCGCAATGAGCTTGCCGTCGAGCATGGTCAGCATTTGCCGGCCAACGTCCGGCATCGCCTTCTTTCACTGCCCCTGTTTCACGTCGTCGACATACAAGCCGCCACCGCCAGGTTCGACCCATTGGCCCTGCTTCTTGCCATTCACATAGTTGCCCTGCCATTGCACCACGCCATCGACACGGCGCTCGCTGGGACCGTTCAAGCGGTCTTTCACAAACGTGTCGTAACCGGTGAAGCTGTGCATGTCCGCTGCGCGCCATTCCTCCACGCCCGGGCTCACTTCCCAACGGCCCGTGCGCTGGCCCCGCTGCATCATGCCCGTGGTGGTTTCATCGCCGCTTGCATACGTCCATGGCCCTTCAGCCTTGTCATCGACGAAGGCGCCGGACGAGCGGATCGTGTTCGGCTCTTCATAGTGCCATACGCCCGTGCGCTTGCCCTGCGCATACCGACCACGGGCAAACACGCTGCCCACGCAGCAATTCACATCGTATTCAATGAACAGTCCATCCTGGCTGGCGGCAAAGCGCTGCGGCTGCGTTTCCCAGGTGATCCACTTGACGTGATAGCCGGGCGCGCGCCCGCCTTCCCAGCCCTTGCCCAACAGATAGGTCACCGTGAGGAAATGGCCATCCTTCTCATCGAAGGTTTTTTTATAGGCAAACGCGGGCGCATCGGCCGGTTTTCCCGGTAGTAACTCACCGTCGATATTGAAATAGCCGACCAGCGTGCCATGCGCATGCTCGATGGCGTCGAACTCGGCCACGCCCGTGGGTGCGTAGGCTATGCTGTGGTCGATCAGCGGCACATGGGCCAGCGCCGTGCGCACCTGCGCCTCGTCCATGGTTTTCGCGCCGCGTTCGACGGTGCTGGCGGTGGCCATCAGCTTACCCTCGTAAAACCGCGCCGCCTGCGCTGGCGCCAAGGTGCCCAGCGCCAGCAGCGCCGCCATCGTGCTCATCCCAAATGTTTTCCGCATGCCAGCTCCACTGCCCAAAAGCGCCATTATGCATGGCCATTCAGGCAAGACCGGACACGCCAGGACGCCGACGCCACAGGGGCCGCTGCACCGTCTGCGCCAGCAGCACGCCCAGCAGCGAGATGCCGCCGCCGACCAGGTGATATATATGCATGCTTTCGTGCAGCCAGACGATGGCCAGCAAGGCCGTCAGCAGGGGCAGCAGGTTGACGTAGATGCTGCAACGATTCGGCCCCAGCAGTTTGACGCCTTCGATCCACAGATAGGACAACACGATGGACGAACCGATGCCCGCATAGCCGATCAGCGGCAAGGTAGTGGCATCGAGCCTGGCGCTGCCGGGCGGCAAGCACAGGAAGAACGGCAGCATGCACGCCAGGGCGGCCAGCGCCTGGCAATAAATGGCTTGCCAGACGGGAATGGACAGACGCCAGCGGCGCAGCAGCACGCCGTACAGGGCAAAGCTCAGGCAGGCCAGCAGCATCAGCGCGTCGCCCGCATGCACGCCCTGCTGCAACAGCGCCAGCATATCGCCGCGCCCGACCAGATACAGCAAGCCGCCAAACGACAGTACGCCGCCGGCCGCCATGCCGACCGTCAGGCGCTCGCCCAGCAGCAACACGCTGAGCAGGGCCGTCATCAGCGGCGCCAGCGCCGTGACGATGGCCATGTTCGTCGCCGTGGTGCTTTCCGCGGCGCGGTAGGACAAACTCTGGAACAACGCCATCGACATCAGGCCGCACAGCGCCAACTGCCACCACTGGCGCCGGATGGCGGCGCGGTTGCGCCACAGGGGACGGGCGATAAACGGCGTCATCACCAGCAAGACCAGCACCAGGCGATAAAAAGTGATGGCCGTGGGGGCGATGCTGGATGCGGCCAGCTTCGAGACGACGACATTGCCGGCCCACAGCAGCATGGCCAGAAACGGATACAGATAGGCGCGCACAGGCATGCGTAACTCCATAAATCATTGCGGGGAACCATCATGCCGCAGGCGCGCCGCGCTTTCTCACGCTAAGATGTCCGAACCTATCGCAAAACTGACCTTATTTGATGGATTGTTCCTCTCCGGCCTTTCAGGAATTGCTGCCCGTCACGGCGCGCGCCATGGCGCTGGCCGTCGACTATGCGCATGGCCACGTGATTTCCGCGCACCGCCACACGCATGCGCAATTGCTGTACGCCATCGAAGGCGTGATGACCATCGAGGCGCAGGGCGGGCGCTGGGTGGTGCCGCCCACGCGCGGCGTGTGGCTGCAGCCCGGCATCGCGCACCGGGTGCGCATGAGCGGCGCGGTGAAAATGCGCACGGTGTTCGTCAACTGCGCCAATTCTCCATTGCTGCCTAGCCACAGCTGCGTGCTCGACATCAGCCCCCTGCTGCGGCAATTGATCGTGGCAGCCGTCGACATCGCGCCCGATTTCACGCAAGGCAGCCGCGACTGGCATCTGCTGCAGCTGCTGTTGCACGAGTTGGACAGCCTGCCCGTGCTGCCCCTGCATCTGCCATTACCTGCCGATGCGCGCCTGCGCGGCATTTGCGCGCGGCTGATGGCACAACCGGGAGAGCAAGTGACGGTGGCGCACTGGGCGCAGGAACTGGCGATCACCGAGCGCAGCCTGCACCGGCTGTTCCAGAAACAGACGGGCATGCGCTTTGGCCAGTGGCGCCAGCAGGCCCGTTTGCTGCGGGCGCTGGAACAGTTGGCGCACGGCAGCAAGGTCATCGACGTGGCCATGGACAACGGCTACACCAGCCAGAGTGCGTTTACGGCCATGTTCAAGAAACACTTCGGCACCACGCCCACCGCGTTTTACCAGGCAAAAGTCATCGCCGCGTAAAAAAAATGCTGCTATGCATCAATAATCATGGGCGATAGCCGCCGCTCTTGTTATCATCGCAAGCCTTATCGCACCGCGCCCATCCTGGCAGCGGTGTTGACCTCATTCATACCACCATGACACAGAATTTCTTCCAGACATTTATCCTGCTCTTGCTCGTCACCGATCCGTTCGGCAACGTTTCCCTGTTCGTCAATGCCCTGAAACGGGTACCCATCGAGCGGCGCTGGAAAGTCGTGGTGCGCGAGTGCATGATCGCCTTCGGCATCTTGCTGCTGTTCATGTTCTTCGGCCGCCATTTCCTGAACGCCTTGCAATTGTCGGAAGTGGCGCTGCGCATCGGCGGCGGCGTGATCCTGTTCCTGATCGCCATGCGCATGGTGTTTCCACAACCGAACGCGGGCAATAGCGACCACGAGATGGGCGGCGAACCGTTCATCGTGCCGCTGGCCATCCCCGCGCTGGCAGGCCCGTCGGCCCTGGCCACCGTGCTGCTGTTTTCCTCGCATGAAGTCAATGAAGTGATCGCCCACGTGGCGGGGCTGACGGCCGTGGCCGTCGTCTGGCTGGCCGTGTTCCTGTGCGCTGAACGCTTGCAGCGGGCGCTCGGTCCAAGGGTCATGACGGCGTTCGAGCGCCTGATGGGCTTGATCCTGACGGCGATGGCCATTGAAATGCTGCTGGCCGGCATACGCGCGTTTTTGAAGTCCGTATAAAATAGCCTTTCATTCATTCACGGAGGTTGATCCATGAGCCGTTGCGCCCACATTTGCCTGATGGCCGATTACAACCAGTGGATGAATGCCAAGGTCTACGCGGCGGCGGCCAGCCTGCCGCCCGGCGAGCTGCAGCGCGAGCGGGGCGCCTTTTTCGGCTCCCTGCTGGCCACCCTGAACCACGTGATGGTGGGCGACACGCTGTGGATGCAGCGCTATGCGAAACACCCGGCCGGCTTCCCCTTGCTCGACCCCATCCGCGCCATCACCCCGCCCGCCTCGCTCACGCACCCGCTGTTCGCGGCCGACGATTTTGCCGCCATGCACGCGCACCGGCAATGGCTGGACCAGCTCATCGTAGCCTGGGCCGCCTCCATCCGCGAAGAAGACCTCGACCATTTGCTCGATTACCGCAACAGCAAGGGGCCGAACCGGCGCGAATTCTTCAGCCTGCTCATGCATTTCTTCAATCACCAGACGCATCACCGGGGCCAGGCCAGCACCCTGTTGTCGCAAGCGGGCGTAGATATCGGCGACACGGATTTACTGTTTCGCATCCCCAACCATATCGAAGACTGACGACGGGCGGTACAGCCACGCTTTCACGGCAATCGCCGCCAGCGCCAAGGCTCCCAGCAGCGCGCCGCAGGCCAGCGCCCCCTGCATGCCATAGTGCTCGATGGCCATGCCGCTGGCCAGCGCGCCCAGCGTCACGCCCAGGTTGATGGCGGCGATATACACGCCGATGGCGAACGCGGGCGCCTCGCGCGCTTCGCTGCTGAGCCACACTTGCGTGACGATCAAGCCGCTCGTATGCGCGGCGCCCCAGAACAACAGCACCACGGCCAGCGCCGGCCAGCCGATACCGCTGCCCGCATGCCGGTACAGCAGCCAGTACGCCAGGCCCAGCAGCACAGGTTGCAGCAGCACCGTGCGCAGCACGTGCGTGCCCAGCTGGCGCCCCGCAAACAGATTGCCGGCCACGCCACCGATACCAAACACCACCAGCGCCAGCCCCGTCTGGCGCGCCGACAAGCCCGCTTCCTGCTGCAGATACGCGGCCGCATACGCATACACGGCAAACATGGCGGCAAACACCAGCACGGCGGCGGCAATGGTCAGCCACAGGGCCGGTTTGCGCAGCACGGCCAGCTGGCGGCCATATGCCATCGGCGCCTCGCGCGGCGTGTCCGGCAAGAACAGGTATAAGCCCAGCGCCGCCAGGGCATTGACGAGCGCGCAGGCAAGGAACGATGCCTCGTAGCCATACTGCGCAGCGATCCAGGTGGTGAGCGGGATGCCCAGCACCATGCCCATGCTGGTGCCCGTGAACGCATGCGCGCCGGCCCGCGCCGATTGCTGCGGCGGATACAGGGCGGCGGCCGCCACCATGGCCAGCGAGAAATACACGGGGTGGAACAGGGCCGGCACCACGCGCAGCGCCAGCAGCAGCCCGAAGCGCGGTGCATACGCCGAGGCCACGCTGGCCAGCGCGAACACCAGCAGCGAGACGATCAGCACGGGTTTGCGGCGCCAGCGCGTGGCCAGCAGCACGAGGAAGGGTCCGCCCACGGCGATCACCAGCGCGAACAGGCTCACCAATGAGCCCGCCTGCGCGGCCGTCACGCCGTAGCGCTGCATAATCATCGGCAAGATGCCGACCACGCCAAACTCGATGCAATACACGCCGAACAGGCCCAGCGCGAGGAAGACGATGGGCTTCATTGCCCTTGCTCCACGCCATATCCATATACTGCCTGGCACAGTTGCGTGACGAATGGCCCCGCCATGCCCTCCAATGCCGTATTCGTGAACGCCACCACGGACAATTCCTGCGCCGGGTCGACAAACCACGAATGGCCATACGTGCCGCCCATGCGCCAGCTGCCTGTGGATTCCGGCGTGGCGGCCAGTTGCGGATCGGTCAATACGGTAAAACCCAGGCCGAAGCCACGACCGGGCCAGAACGGCAAGTCGAAGTCACCGGTCTGGTTTTCCCCCAGCTGGCGTGCCAGCGCCGGCGGCAGCAGCGGTGCGCCGCCCAGGCGCAAGGTTTCCAGCAAGCGCATGAAGTCGGGCGCCGAGCCGACCATGCCGGCACCGCCCGATGGATAAGCGTGCGCATCGCGGGCGCGTGCCGGAGATAAGGTAAAACCTGCCATGCCGTCGAGAAACGGCAGATAGTCTTCCCCCGCATCAAGCAAACGCCGCGGCTGCAATTCTCCCGCTACGCGGTCCGCATACGCGACGGCCAGGCGCGCCGGGTCGCTCGCCACAAAGCCCGTGTCGCGCATGGCCAGCGGCGCCGTCACCAGCAGTGCCACGGCTTGCGCCAACGGCAAATCAGTCACCGCTTCGATCACGGCGCCCAGCACGTCGGTGGCGATCGAGTATGCCCAGCGCTCGCCCGGCGCATACGCCAGCGGCACCGTGGCCAGGCGGCGTAGATTGTCTGCCAGGGTCATGCGGGAGGCATCCATGCCGTCGGACACGCCCGCCTGCGCATACGCGCCGCCCGGCGGCTGGAAGAAACCATAGTCGAGCCCTGCCGTATGCGTGAGCAAATGCCGCACGGTGATGGCCGCCACCACGCCGTCCGGCTGGCGCGGTGCAAAATACGGCAGCCAGCGCCTTACCAGGTCGTCCAGGCCCAGGCGTCCCTGCCCCACCAGCGCCAGCGCAGCCGTGGAAACGATGGGTTTGCTGACGGAGGCCAGGCGAAAGACGGCATCCTCGCGCATGGGCGTGCCCGCTTCGCGGTCCAGGTGGCCGGCCGCGCGGCGATACACGTCCTGGCCACGCTGGCGCACCAGCACCACGGCGCCCACCAGGCGCTGCTGCTGCAACACGACGTCCAGCAAGGGATCGATGCGGGCGGACAAGGCCGCAGGAGAAAAGTTGTACATCATGGCTCAGCCTTTCAAATGGTCAGGCTGCCAAGGTAAGCCAGGCGCGATCAAAGAAAAACAGGCTATAGTTTCTGTCTGTGCGGACGTTGGCATCCGCAATAAAGGCTAAAAAATGGACAACCTGGCGGGATTCACGGCCTTCGTGCAGGCGGCGGAAACGCGCAGTTTTGTCGCGGCGGGCAGGGTGCTCGGTATTTCCGCCTCAGCCGTGGGTAAAAGCATCGCGCGGCTGGAAGAGCGTCTCGGCGTGCGCCTGTTTCAGCGCAGCACGCGCAGCATTGCGCTCACCAGCGAGGGCACCGTGTTCCTCGAACGCTGCCGGCGCATCCTGGGCGAGATCGAAGCGGCCGAGCTGGAGTTATCGAACAGCAAGAGCGCGCCCCGAGGCCGGCTGCGCGTCAGCCTGCCGCAGGTGGGCAGCTTGCTCAATCCCGTGCTGGCCGCGTTCGCGCGCGCCTATCCGCTGGTGGAGCTCGACCTCGATTTCAGCGACCGCCGGGTCGACGTGATCGAGGAAGGCTACGACGCCGTCGTGCGCGCGGGAGAAAGCGCCGACAGCCGCCTGATGAGCCGCCAGCTGGGCCAGTTCCAGCTGCAGCTGGTGGCCGCCCCCGCCTACCTGGCGCGGCATGGTACGCCCCTGCTTCCCGCCGAGCTGGCGCAGCATACTTGTTTGCTGTACAAATTTCCCAGCAGCGGCAAGATCGAAGCCTGGCCACTGCCCGAGTGGCCGGCCCTGCACGCGGCGGGCTTGCCGGCGCGACTGAACTGCAACAATGTGCAGACCCTGCTGCACTTTGCCGAAAGCGGCCTGGGCATCGCCGCCCTGCCCGACTTTGCCGTGCGCGCAGCGCTCGCGGCGGGCCGCTTGCAGCCGGTGCTGGACGCGCACCGCCAGCACGACGGCGCCTTTCGCATCCTGTGGCCCAGCAGCCGCCACCTGACGCCGAAACTGCGCGCCTTCATCGATTTCCTCGCCATCCACGTGTTTCCGAAAAGCTGAGTCCCCATCCAGCGCCGCGCTCGTTGTTTCCACACGACAACCTAATTAATTTGCTACTAATTTTTAAATTTTTCGGGGATTTGATACAAGTTTCTGTATTGCAGTGCGGAATTTTGAGGAACAATTACAGGCTGGTCGCTCTTACGTATAAACCCGTAGCCCTGGCTGGTCGACGTTTTCCCTCACTTCCGCATCACGAAAGCAATCATGTCACTCACACAATTCAAAATCGGCACCCGGCTCGGCATCGGATTTGCTGTCGTCCTCGGCCTGCTGGTGGCAGTCTTGCTCGTCGGCCTGTATTCCATGGGCCAACTGAGCGCACGCACGCACGACATCGTGGCCGACAAGAACGTCAAGATGGCGGCCGCCAATACCATGAGCGACAACGTGCGCAACATTACCCTGGCGATCACGAGCATTGTGGTGGCGCCGACGGAAGCGCTGGTGCAGGCGGAACTGGCCAAGATCGGCGAGTCGCGCAAGAAATACGGCGCCGCCAAGGAAACCTTGCAAAAGAAAATCTCGACGGACAAGGAAACGGCGCTGATGGCCGAACTCGATGCCGCCCTGAAATCGGGCGCGCCGCTGAACAACAAGGTCATCGAGCTGCGCAATGCGGGCCAGACGGAAGAGGCGATCGCCTTTTTGACGCAGCAGGCGGCCCCGAGCCTGAAGATCGTGCTGGGCGCGCTCGACAGCCTGGTCGCGTATGAAGCACAGCAGGCGGCGCAGGCGGCGACCGATGCCGAAACGCTGAGCGCCAGCGCGCGCACCTACATGATTATCCTGGGCAGCGTGGCCGTGCTGCTGGGCGCTTTTGTTGCCTGGATCATCACGCGCTCGATCACCCAGCCCATCAATGCGGCCGTCAGCGTGGCCGAAACCGTGGCTTCGGGCGACTTGTCGTCGCACATCGTCGTCAATTCCAGCGATGAAACGGGCCGCCTGCTGGGCGCGCTGAAAGCCATGAACACCAGCTTGCTGGGCGTGGTGGCGCAAGTGCGCCATGGCACGGAGGCGATTTCCACGGCGTCGAGCGAAATTGCCGCCGGCAACCTCGACCTGTCTTCCCGCACGGAAGAGCAAGCCAGTTCGCTGGAAGAAACGGCGTCGGCCATGGAAGAACTGACCTCGACCGTGAAGCAGAACGCGGACAATGCGCGCCAGGCCAACCAGCTGGCGAAAAGCGCGTCGGAAGTGGCCGTGCGCGGCGGCAGCATCGTCTCGCAAGTGGTCGACACCATGGGCACCATCAACGCCTCGTCGAAGAAAATCGTCGACATCATCGGCGTCATCGACGGCATCGCCTTCCAGACGAATATTTTGGCTCTGAACGCGGCCGTGGAAGCGGCGCGCGCGGGCGAGCAGGGACGCGGCTTCGCCGTGGTGGCAACGGAAGTGCGTAATCTTGCCCAAAGATCGGCTGGCGCAGCAAAGGAAATCAAGGAATTGATCGCCGCCTCGGTCGCCAACGTGGACACGGGTTCGCGCCTCGTCAATGAAGCGGGCCAGACCATGGGCGACATCGTCGACAGCATCGTGCGCGTGACCGACATCATGGGAGAAATCACCTCCGCCACGCACGAGCAAACGATCGGCATCGAGCAGATCAACATGGCCATCGCGCAGATGGATGAAGTGACGCAGCAAAACGCGGCCCTGGTGGAAGAAGCGGCAGCCGCCTCGCAAAGCATGCAGGAACAGGCGGGCGAACTGGCGCATGTGGTGGGCTTCTTCAAGACAGGCAACCATGTCGCCAGCGCAGCCAGGCTGACGCCTGTGCGCGCAGCACCGGCAGCGGCAGCGGCAGCGCCCGCCATCGCACGCCCCGCAGCCAGGCCCGCCCCCGTGCGCAAGGCCGTCGCGGCCGCGCCGGCACGCCGCAGCAATGCTGGCGCCGAAAGCGAATGGGAAGAGTTTTAAGGGGTACGCCCCGCACCCGGCACGGAGGACAAGGCTGGCAAAGCCTGGTTCGCCTTGAGCGTTTGCCGCAAGTAGGTGTCCAGTTGCGCTCCCGGCGCAGCTGGCGCCGGACCGCCAAGATGCTGGTGCAGCAATTGTTCCAGCAGATACACCGCAGCCTGGCGATACAAAGGTAGGCGCGGATTGTGCCCTTCCTCCGGATCGACCAGCAGGCTGACGGGCTTGCCGGCCAGCTGTAAACGGGCCACATAATCGGTCACCGAGGCGATCTGCACCGTGCTGTCCCTGGCGCCAGCCATGATCAGCAGCGGCTTGCCGACCTGGTCCGTGTGGCGTACGGGGGCGGCAGCCCCCAGCGCCTGCATGGCGGCGCCATCGTGCAAGTCCACGCCCAGATCCTGCAAGCGCAGCGGCAATGCCGGGTCGCCGCCCGGCGCGCTGGCGATGAAGCGCAGGGTGCGCGCGAAGTCCGGCGACGGCGCGATGGCCATGCCGAACTGAAACAGCCTGGGCGTGTGAGTCAGCGCCAGCAAGGTCGCATAGCCGCCAAAGGAATGGCCGGCGATGGCCAGGCGTTGCCGGTCGCCCACTCCCTGACGCAGCAGCCAGTGCACGCCATCGACGATGTCGGCCTGCACGCGCCCGTTGCCCAGGTCGCCTCCGGCCGCCGTCATGTAATGCAGGCCATAACCGATGGAGGCGCGGAAATTCGGCTGGAACACGGCGACACCGCGGTTCGCCAGCAATTGCACCAGTGGCGCGTAAGCGGGGTTGACCCGTTCCCACGGCCCGCCATGGACCAGGGTCAGCAGCGGCAGCGACGCAGCCACCTTTCCGGGTGGCAAGGTCAAATATCCATGCACGAGCACACCATCCGACGCGCGGTAATGGATGGCGCTGGTCTGCGCCAGCTGGCCTGGCGGCAAAGGCTGGCCAGCCGCGCGCTGCGTCGGCAGGATTTCACGCGTGCTGCTGCGGGCACTGTCGTACAGCCAGTAGCGGTCGTGGTGCAGGCGCGAGCCGCTCTCGGTCAGCAACAGTGTCGCCCCGCCGCGCGCCGCTTCGATGAAGACGCCGCCGTGGCCGAATTGCCGGTCGATATCGGCCACGGCGCGGCGCGCCAATTGTGTCAGCCCGGCATGGTGGAGCATGGGCGATTCGAACAGGGCAAACAGCGGCGTGCGCTGATCCGTATCGCTGATCACCCGGCGGATATCGGCCAGGCTGGCGCGGTCGGCATGCACGACGCGACGGGTGCCTTGCGCCAGATCAATCTCGACCAGGACGCTGCGGTCGCCATGCTGCGCCATGAGCATGCTCAGCCGGGAAGCATCCGGCGCGGCAGCGACCAGCGTGCACTCGTCGACGCGCTGGCAACGCAGCACCTCTTGCCAGCCTGCGGCCTGGCGACGCCGGACGCTGCGCCTGCCGTCGCCAGCGATGGTCATGGCAAAGCCCAGCCGGCCCGTGGCGTCCAGCAGAAAGCCGGAAAGCTGTTCGCCCTGGTACAACAGCTCGCGCCGGCCTTGCATGTCCAGGCGCTCCAAGCGATAGGCGCCGCTGGCCGCATGGTGGCTTGCCATCAGCACATGGCGCGCGTGCGCGGCGTCCGCAGGAAACAAGCGATGCTCGGCCCTGCCGTCGAAGGCCGCCAGCTTGTAGCTGCTGCCGTCGGCAACGGATACCACCGACGCGCCGTCCGGCATGGCCAGGAACAGCGTGCTGCTGTCGCCAGACCAGAACAAGGCCACGGGCCCGGGCAAGGCCAGCAGGCGCCTGCTCACGTGCGTGCGGGTATCGAGCACATGCAGGCTGGCGTTTGCCCCCTCGCCATCGAGATACGCGACCGACGCGCCGTCCGGCGACAGGCGCAGCGCATGCAGATGCGGACGACGCTCGAAGGCGTCGCTGGGAATGCGCGGCGCAGGCGGCAGCGCGGCATTGCCTGCCAACAATGGCGCCAAGGTCAAGGTTGCCGTCACGGCAGCGGGTGCCGCCAGGGCCTGTGCCAGCATCAAGCCAGCCGCCAGGGTCAGGACGGCGCGCCGAAGACGGTGCCGGCGGCCCGGGCCCATCATGTGGCCAACGCAGCGGCAAGCGGGCGCGCCTGCGGTACTGGCGAGCGCGGATGCAGGATCAGCAGCGTCAGCAGGCATGGCGGCCCCAGCAGCGCACAGGCCAGCAGCCAGGCGCGCGGCACACCGCCCGCCTGCCGCCGCCAGTACCACGCGCCCATGACGCTGAGTAAAGCGGCCAGCAGCGCGGCGCTCCAGACGGCAGCCGGACGCGAGGCATGCCGGGCATGGTCGTCCATCCGATCGGGCACCGTGCCATCGGCATACAGTCGCTGCGGCAGATTGACGAGCGCATGCAGCACGGGTGAGAGCCACCAGTCCGCGTGTTCGAACAGCAGGGGGAAATCGTGGCCGATGGCGCGCGTGGCGACTGGCTGCGCGCGGCCGCTGGCATCGATGAACAGCAACGCTTGCGTACTGCCTGGCACGCCTGACTGCATGGCGCGCCCCCCCGTGATGGACACCAGCGTACCGTCGAGCAATGGCGCGAGATCAACACGCTCCAGGTTGCTCAACGGAACAGACAATGGCAGGCGGAACACTTCCGTATCGGCAGCACCGCGCGTCTCCGCCGCGGCAGGCGCATAGGCGAGCAGGTGGCCGTTGCTGAGCACATACACGCGTTCGCCGATTTTCTTCGGTGCCGCCACCGCTTGCTCGCCGGCTGGCAGGCGCGCCTGCAGCCGCAGCGCATGGCCAGCCGGTTCGAATGCCAGCACCATGTTACCGGTAAGTACACTTCCGGCAAGTACGGGTACGCCGGGAAACGCCTGCAAGTCGCCCAGGCCATGCAGCCCCAGCTGATTGACGAGCGCGCCCGTGCGCATGTCGTGCACGTCGAAACGCATGCTGCCGTGATTGAAGGTCAGGCGCTGCTGCAGATCGGTCAGCTCGGCTTGCGGTGGTACGTTCTGGTTCGACAATTGCTGTCGCACGGCATGGCGCGTGAGCGTCGCTTGCAAGGTCCCCACTTCGAGCATGGGCAACTGGCGCCGCCACAGCGGCGCGCGCTCATCCTGGGCGCCGGCCAGGCCGGCCAGCATCAGGCGGCGGCCATCGGCGCGGCTCACGTCCGCGTAGCCGCCGGCCGGCGGCATGGCCATCGTCTGTGGATGCTGGCCCAGACCGACCTGGGCGATGTGAAAGAGCGCCAACGTACCCCACAGCAACAGACAATACATGCCCACCACCAGGGGCACCGCCTGCGCCAGCGTGGCGGCGCGGCCGCCGGCGAGCGGCATGCGGCTGGGCGTGAAACTGGCGTGCACGTTCCACATCAACAACGCTGCACAAGGCAGCGTCGCCAGCAGCAAGCTGAGCGCGCTGGCCGCGTGCATCAGCATCAGATAGGGCAGCAGAACCAGCAGGAAGGCACAGCGCAGGCGGCTCGTCATGATGGCGGCGCCGCACAACCAGGCGATCAGCGTCATCATCGCCAGGTAAGGCACGGCCAGGTAGTGGCGCAGGTCGACCGTGCGCGGCGACAGGAAATCCGTGCCCAGCACGGTCAGCAGCAGCGGCAGGCCGATGGCCACGGCGATCAGCGTGGCCGAGGCCAGCATCAAGCTTCCCAGGATGGCGCCGGGCGCCAGCGGCCGGTGCAGCAGCCACAGCCAGCGGCTGGGCTGGCGATAGCTGCCGATCTGATGCAGCGCAAGGCCCAGGCCTGCCAGCATGCACACGGCCAGGATGACCAGTTGCATGGGCCAGCCTTGCTGGAAAATGCTGCCCAGGCGGGCCAGGAACAGTTGCAGCAGTACATGGACAGCCGCAAAGATCAGGGTGGCCCGCAGGTAGCGGCGGCATTCGTTCAGGTACAGGTCGCGCATGAAGAAAACTTTCTCAGGCCGCGTGCAGCGCGGGGTTAGCAGAGGAAATATGGCCGCGCGCCAGCAAGGCATTGATGGCGCGGTCCAGGCTGACGGGCATGTTGTGCACGCTGCGCGCACCCAGCAGGCGCAGGCGCGCGGCAAATTCCGGCCCTTGGTCCAGCACCATAAAGTGGCTCAGGCCATCGATATATTCGGTATGCAAGATGCCGGGCAGCACGCTCGTATCGGGTGGCAGGAAGGGAAATTCGGCCACCCACAGCAGTACCCGCTCGCACAGCACGTCTGGCGCGCAAGCCTGCAACAAACGCCCGCGTTCGAGAATGATCAGCTGGTCGGCCACGCGCTCGATTTCTTCCATCTGGTGCGAGCAATAGATAATGGTCATGCCATCGCTATAGCTGCTTTCCATCATGGCCCCCAGGAACAGGCGCTTGGCCACCACATCGAGGCCCAGCGTGGGTTCGTCGAGGATCAGCAGTTCGGGACTTTGCGCCAGCGCCAGCGCCAGGTTCACGCCAGCACGTTCGCCACGCGACAGCTGCGCGATGCGCTGGCCTGGCAGTACATTGAAGTTGCGCAACACACTGCCATAGCGTGCCTCATTCCAGCCCGGATACAGGCGCCGTTGCATGGCCGTCAGTTCAGCGATCGTCAGCCACAGGGGCAAGGTGTGCTCCTCGTTGACATAGCCGATGCGTCCACGCAAGTCCGGCGTCAACCGGGCGCAGTCACAGCCGAGGATACGGGCGCTGCCTCCGGTCGCCGCCTCGAAGCCCAGCAGCACGCGGAACAGCGAGGACTTGCCGGCGCCATTCGCGCCGACGATGGCATGGATGCCACCGCGCGCCACGCTCAGGCTCAACTGGTCGAGTGCATGCTTGTCCTTGAAGCGCAAGGACAACTTGTCGGTCTGCAAGATGGGTTCAGTCATCATCGGCGCTCTCAGGCCGTCTTCTTCGGAAGGCACAAGGCCAGTTCGCCCGCGACGCGTTCCAGCACCACGCCGGCGGGATAGTCGAGCGCGATGACGTCGCCGACGAAGCGGGTCAAGGCCTCGTCCAGACGCCGCGCGCGTTCCTCATCGGACAGGCGCTGGCGCGGCGCGGCCACGAACAAGCCCAGGCCGGCGCGCGCATCGAGCCAGCCCTCCGCCGTCAGTTCGCTGTAGGCCTTGGCGACCGTGTTCGGATTAATACCCAGCTGCAAGGCCAGGCCGCGGACACTGGGCAAGTTCGCGCCCAGCGTCAACTCGCCGCTGGCGATCAGGCGCCGTACGCCGTCAACGATCTGGCGGTGGATGGGACGCGGATCGCCTGTAGCGATCTGTAGCATCAAGGGACTGCGACGGTGCATGGCATGACTCCACTGTACTATTACAGACAGTACAGTAACAGCGAAAATGCCAAGCTGTCAACGATAAAGAGACGTGGGAAGTTGCCGGCCAGCTTCATTCCAGCGACAGGCCAACTTTTTTTTGCGGCAAAGCCCGCGCAATAGGCGAAAGTGCAAAACACGCGCCGCGCATACGCTTTACAATCCTCGCTCGCTTTACAAAATATTGGTCATCATGAATCAGGCAGAACAGCAGCGCCTCCTGGCTATCCTGGAGTATTGGCACAAGATCGAATTCTTTATCCCGTTTGACCTGAATCAAATCACGGACGTTGAAGACCAGTCCACCGTGCGTCTCCTGCACCGCGAACAGCTGGCGCAATTGCCGCCGCAGTTCGCCACGCAATGGCAAGTGCCTTCCGACCGCGAGATCGACGGCTTCTCGCTGTTCCTCGGCGTGTTCGACAAGGCCGAAATCAACAAGGCTTGTCCGCCGGCCAACGGCCCGGAAAACATGGCCGAAACAGAAAAAACAGAGCTGCTGGGACGCTCGTGCTTTGCCCGCCTGAACCTCAATGCGCTGGGCGAGCCGCAGTTCGACCCCGTCTCCGTGTCGACGTTGCCGTGGGCGCTGGGCCGCGCCCGCACGCCGGACTGGTCGGGCCTGAGCCTGGACGCCTTCAGCGACAGCCAGCTGGCGCTGCAAGACAGCTTGCGCAATTTCGCGGCCAGCCGCGCCGCGCAGGCAGTGACGGACGAGGCGGGCAATGTCTCATCGCCCCTGTCCGGCATGGAAATCGCGGCCCTGGCCGACCTGCTGCGCGACTGGGCCGGCTTCCACCCGTCCGCCGGCCAGCCGCTGGCCGTGCTGGAATTACGCACGCGCAAGAAACGCGCCGCCGTGGCGGAAACCGAGCTGGCTGAAGCCAGCCGGAACCGCAGCCTGGACTTCGGCGACACGGTGGAACCAAGCGTCGACATTCTCAACAGTTTTTACCTCGACGACCTGGAACAGATCATCCGCGCAGTGCGCGGCGGCAAGCTGCCCGCCACCGTCGCCGCCTATCTGACGCCGCTGGCGCAGGATGAGCGCATAGACCTGTACAGCCCGGCAGGACGCCAGGCGCTGGCCGCCATGCTCAATCCGGCGAACATGAACCGGGGACACTGGCTGGAAGACGCCAGCTACGCCATGAGCCTGATGCAGCAGTTCGCCATCCATGGCGCGCGCACGGGCTTGAGCGAGCGCGGCATCTTTTCCGTCAACGGCCCGCCCGGCACGGGCAAGACGACCTTGCTGCGCGAATTGTTCGCCGACAACATCGTGCGCCGCGCCAGCGTGCTGTCCTGCCTGGACCGCGCCGGCGATGCCTTCATCGGCAAGGTCGCCGTCGCCTTCGAAGGCGTGCGCGACCCGATCACCATCGCCCGCTTGCGCCCGGAACTGACGGGCTTTGAAATGGTCGTCGCCTCGTCGAACAATGCGGCGGTAGAAAACATTTCCGGCGACTTGCCGAAACCGAAACAGCTGGGCAAGGAATGGGCGCGCACGCGCTATTTTGAAAGCGTGGCGCGCCGGGTCGTGGCCGACGGCAATGGCGCCAACCGCGCCCTGGCCGAACCAGAGGCGCCATGGGGCCTGATGTCCTGTGCGCTGGGCAATAGCGCCAACCGCCGCCGCTTCGTCAGCAATTTCTATGACGACGACTGGGACAAGAGCACGGCGCGCAAGACGCCGAACGCACAGAATATCCGCCAATGGCTGGCCAGCTACCAGGGCGTCAGCTTCGCCCAGGCGGCGCGCGAGTTTCGCGAGACGGAACACGTGGTGGAAAAAGCCCTGGCCGAGCACGCGCAATATGCTGCCCTGTGGCAAGCCGTGGGCACGTGCACGGAAGCCGATTTTATCCAGGCCAGCCAGCAGGCACTGATTGCTGCCGAACAAGAAATGGATGCGGCGAATGGCGCCCTGTCCGGCGCGCTGGCGCAGCAGGACACCCTGCTCGCCAGCAAGAAGGAATTGCTGGAAGAGGAACGCCTGGTGGCGCTGACGCAGCCGGGCTTTTTTGCCCGCCTGTTCGGAACAAAACCGGCGCGCGCCTACAAGGACGCCGTGATCGCCAATGCCGAAGCGCAGCGCCAGGCCGCGCGCGACGTGTCCGCCATCAAGCTGCTGCTGAAAGGCGAGCTGGAGCCGCGCTGCGAGCGCGCCCGCAACAGCCTGCACATCGCCCTGCGCACCGCGCAATCGCGCCAGCGCGAATGGGATGACAGCACGGAACTGCTGCGCCGCGCGCGCATGCGTTTCCCCACCATCATCGCCCCGGCCACCCTGGACGAGCTGGACGGCGACGCCCTGCAAATTGGCGGCCTGTGGCACGAACCGGCGCTGGCGCGCCTGCGCTCGCGCCTGTTCGCCAAGGCCCTGGCCCTGCATGAAGCGTGGCTGGCCGAAGTGGCGAAGAAAGGCGGACCCGGCTTTGGCGGCAACTTGCTGGCCGTGTCGAAATTGCTGAAAAACAAGCGCGCCTATGACCAGTCGCACATCGCCATGGTCTGGCACAGCCTGTTCATGGTGGTGCCCGTCGTGTCGACCACGTTCGCCTCGTTCGCGCGCCAGTTCCAGGGCATGGGCCCCGAATCGCTGGGCTGGCTGTTCATCGATGAAGCAGGCCAGGCCGTGCCGCAAGCGGCGCTGGGCAGCCTGTGGCGCGCAAAACGTGCTGTCGTCGTGGGCGACCCGCTGCAGATCGAACCCGTGTTCACAGTGCCTGGCCGCCTCGTGCAAACCTTGTCCGCGCTGTCGCCGCACACGCAGGATGGCAGCTATGCGCCTACAAGCGTTTCCGTGCAGACGCTGGCGGACAAGGCCAACCGTTATGGCGCAGTCGTCGGCGCCGGCAGCGCCCAGCCGCTGTGGATAGGCAGCCCCCTGCGCGTGCACCGCCGCTGCGTGGAACCGATGTTTTCGCTGGCCAACAGCATCGCCTATGAAGACAAGATGGTCTACGGTTTGAGCGAACGCACGCCGCCGGACGCCGCGCGCGGCCTGACGCGTGGCCCCAGCCGCTGGATCGACGCCGTCGGTGCCGTCAGCTACAAGCAGGTGGTGCCGGTGCAACTCGATTTCGTGCTCGAAGTGCTGCTAAAACTGTACCGCCGCGACGGCAAGCTGCCCGACATGTATGTGATTACGCCGTTCAAGGCCGTGCGCAACGAATTGCGCTCGCGCATCGTCGACATGGACTGGGACCGCCGCCTCGGCTACGGCAAGGCACCGACGGCGCGCGAATTGCGCCAGTGGAGCAATCAGATGGTGGGTACCGTACATACCTTCCAGGGCAAGGAACAAAGCGTGGTGATGCTGGTCCTTGGCGCCGACGACAGCACGGCCGGTGCGGCGCAATGGGCTGCCGCCACGCCGAACCTGCTCAACGTGGCCCTCACGCGCGCGCAGCACTATGTGTACATTGTCGGCAACCCGCTGCTGTGGGGCCAATTGCCGCATTTCGCACCCGCGTGTGCGCAGTTGCCGCATACGGGCATGCATGAGTTTTTGGTGGAGATGGGTTGACAGCCCCATGACCATGCTTTACGGCGTAGGTCGGATTAGGTGGGGCCGCCGAGGTCCGCAGGACCGTAATCCGACAATATGGTTGGCGCGTGATGTCGGATTACGCGCTTGCGCGCTAATCCGACCTACGGTCCTCGAGCGGAAACACTAAAGTGAACGTCGTGGCGGCCGCATCGGACGCGACTGTCGCGCTGCCACCGTGCAATTGCATGATGGCCGTAACGATGGCCAGGCCCAGGCCTGTGGAGGCGGCCGAGTCGCTGCGGGCCGGGTCGGCGCGGTAGAAACGCTCGAACAAATGGGGCAAGTGGCGCGCGGGGATGGCGGGGCCGAGGTTGCTCACGCTCAGTTCCACGCCCTCCTTCGTCGCATGCGAACGTAACAGTATCGTGCTGCCCGGCGCCGCGTGCCGGATCGCGTTCGACAGCAGATTGCCCAGCGCGCGGCGCAGCAGTTGCGGCTCGGCCATCACCGTGCCGCTGCCGTGGCAAGCCAGCGCCAGCTCGCGCTCTTCGGCCAGGCCTTCAAAGAAATCGGCCAGCCTTAAAAACTCGTCCTGCACGGGCAAGACTTGCTTGACGAGCACCATTTCATCCTGCTGCGCACGCGCCAAAAACAGCATGCTGTCGATCATGCGCGACAGCCGTTCCAGCTCTTCCACATTCGACGACACCAGTTGTTCATACTCGTGCGCGCTGCGCGGGCGGGCCAGCATCACTTGGCTTTGCCCCAGCAGATTGGTGACGGGCGTGCGGAATTCATGCGCCAGGTCGGCGGAAAATTGGGACAGCCGCGCATAGCCTTCCTGCAAGCGCGCCAGCATGGCGTTCAGGGCCTGTATCAGAGGCAGTAATTCCGTGGGCGCGCCGCGCGCATCGAGCTGCTGCTCCAGCTTGCCCGGCCGCACGAGGGCCGCGTGCGCGGCGATATTGCGCAGCGGCCGCAATCCCCGCAACAGCATCAGGCTCGCCAACAGGGCCGCCACCAGCGCGCTGACGGCGACAGACACAACGATTTGCCAGCGGTAGGCGGCGAACATGGCCGTGCGGTCGCCGTAGACCCTGGCGACGGAAATATCGACCATCTGTGCGGGCTCGCCGATGCGCGCGCTGGCCGCCACCACGCGTGCGGGATAGCCGTCGCGGCTGGTCCAGCTGACGATGTCGCTGTTTGTCACGGTCGCATCGACGGCCACGGGAACAGCATGCGCCACCGTCTCGCCATGCGGATTGACATCGATCAAACGCGTGCCATCGGCGCGCACGATGCGCACCAGCGAGTTTTCTTGCCCGCTCATGGTGTCGCGGAAATACTGGGGCCGCTCGCGGATGATGTCGAGGGTGCCCGCATTGCCGAGCAATTGCTGGATTTGCCGCAGTTTGCCCAGCAATAAAATATCGTCGCGGCGCTCGATTTCCGCCACAAAAGAGAGGTACAAATGCATGCCCAGCCCGGCCGACACGAGCGCCACGATCAGCACGAAGACGAGCGTGACGCGCAGGGTCAGCGAGCGGCGCAGTTGCGTCAGCTTCATTGCGCGGCGCCGCTGTCTGGAGCACTCGGCGCGCGCAGTTCGCAGACATAGCCCATGCCCCGCAAAGTATGGATCAGCTTGGGTTCGAACGGATCGTCGAGCTTGCTGCGCAGGCGGCGGATGGCCGCGTCGATGACGTTGGTGTCGCTCTCGAAATTGATGTCCCACACTTGCGAAGCGATAATCGAGCGCGACAAGACCTCGCCCTGGCGCCGCGCCAATAAATGCAGCAAGCCGAATTCCTTGGCCGTCAGGGTGATGCGCTGGCCTTGCCGGCTGACCTTGCGTTTCATCACGTCGATTTCCATGTCGCCGATGCGGATGACGTCGTCTTCGCGCGGCGGCCCGCGCCGCAGCAGGGTGCGGATACGCGCCACCAGCTCGGCAAACGCGAACGGTTTCACCAGGTAATCGTCGGCGCCCAGTTCCAGCCCTTTCACGCGGTCCTGCACTTCGTCGCGCGCCGTGAGGAAAATCACGGGCACGTCCGCGCCGCCTTCCTGCAGCCGCAGCGCGCGCAAGACTTGCCAGCCGTCCATGATGGGCAGCATCACGTCGAGCACGATGAGATCGGGTGACTCCGTACTCGCCATGTGCAGGCCGTCGCGGCCATTGCGCGCCAGGCTCACCGTAAAGCCGGACTCGGCCAGGCCGCGCAGCAGATAGTCGCCCGTCTTTGGTTCGTCTTCGATTACCAGGATGCGCATGGCCACTTTCTAAAAGAATATAAAACCATTTTACGCCGCGTGCGGACTGCCGCGGATGATAAAAATGTCATGCGGCGATCATCTTCTCGTAGGGCAAGCCTGGCCATACTGGCGTCACTTTATTCAACGGACCGCCCCATGAAAACCCTGTTACTCGGCAGTACCCTGCTGTGCCTGCTGGCCAGTCCCGCCCACGCTCAATTGCGCAAGGTCGATGATCTTTCTCTGGTAGCGGCCAACAAGCTGGCCGATGCGGCCATGGCCGCCTGCCAGGCGCAAGGACGGCACATCGTCGTCACTGTACTGGACCGTGGCGGCAATGTCGTGACCGTGCAGCGCGCCGATGGCGTCGGGCCGCACAACACGGATGCCAGCCGGCGCAAGGCCTACACGGCCCTGTCGACGAAAAACGATACGCAGGCGCTGGCCGTGGCCGCGCGCGGCAATCCCGACATGGCCAATTTGACGACCTTGCCGGAACTGTTGCTGCTGGGCGGCGGCCTGCCCTTGCGCGCCAGGGGCGAAGTGGTCGGCGCCATCGGCGTGGCCGGTGGCGGTGGCGCCCTGCAAGACCGGGCCTGTGCCCATGCCGCCCTGGCGGCCGTTCCCGAACTCGATTCCCCCACCCTTTGAAAGACGCAACGATGACCTATTTGAAAAAAATCACTGCCGCCCTGGCCTTCGCCAGCCTGTCGGGCATGGCCCTGGCCGCCGCCAATCCCTTGAGCGTGCACATCCTCGACTTGCAGAGCGGCCAGCCGACGGCGGGCGTGACGGTGACCCTGGAGCAAAAGAAGGACAATGACTGGAAACAATTGAGTAGTGGCGTGACGAATGCGCAGGGGCGCATCGCGGCCATGTATCCGGTGGATGCGCCCATGCAGGCGGGTGATTACCGCATCGTGTTTAAAACAGGCGAACACTATGCGCGGCTGAAACAGGAAACTTTTTTCCCGGAAATCCCCGTGCAATTTCACGTGGAAAAAACCGAGCAGCACTATCACATTCCCTTGCTGCTCAGCCCTTTCGGCTTTTCCACGTATCGCGGTAACTGACCGTTGATCAGGCTAGCGTCTTTGCCGTCTGCCCGAACAGCACGCTTTTCGCGTCGCCGCTGACGGTGGGCTGCACATTGATTTCCGCCGCGCGCGCATACGCGCGCACGGTGGCGGGACGGGCGGCAATGGCCGCGAACCAGCGCGCCAGGTGCGGGAAATCTTCCAGCTTCTGGCGCTGGCGTGCGTGCGGCACGATCCACGGGTAGATCGCCATGTCGGCGATGGAATAGCTGTCACCGGCCACGAATGCGCGGTCCGCCAGACGCTTGTTCAGCACGCCATACAGGCGGTTCGTTTCATTGACATAGCGCGTAATGGCGTACTCGATCGGTTCGGGCGCGTATTGCACGAAATGGTGGTTTTGCCCGGCCATGGGGCCCAGGCCGCCCATTTGCCAGAACAGCCATTGCATGACTTCGGCACGTCCCCGCACGTCCGCTGGCAGGAATTGCCCGCTTTTCTCGGCCAGGTATTGCAAAATCGCGCCCGACTCGAACAGCGATAGCGGCGCGCCGCCATCTTCCGGCGCCTGGTCGACGATGGCGGGGATGCGGTTGTTGGGCGCGATGGCAAGAAACTCGGGCTTGAACTGCTCGCCCTTGCCGATGTGCACGGGGATGATGTTGTAGGGGATGCCCGCTTCTTCCAGGAACATCGTCACTTTGTGCCCGTTGGGCGTGGTCCAGTAATACAGGTCGATCATCGTCGTCTTTCAGCTCGTTGGCATGGGGAGGGCGTAACTATTGTCGCGCCGCAACTGGTGTGCATGGATATAATGCCACGTAAGCGAAAAACAAGACGGCGCCCAGGCAGCGCAAGCGCCCACTCTCGCCGCAAGAATTGAACGCCGCCATTCCCGAGAACCATCAAAGAAAGCCGACCATGCGCAAACTCCTGATCGTCACGCTGTCCGTCCTGCTGTCAGGCTGTGTCCAGGACTTCGCCATCTATATGTTCGACGGCCAGGACCATTCCCTGACCGTGCGCCGCCAGCAACGTTATTTTTGGCAAGATAGCGTGGAAGTGCAGCTGATGGCCACCAATTTGCCGCAATGCCAGCGCCTGCATACCCTGTCGACGGATGCACCAGCCGACATCACCGTCGAGCTGTTTGCGGCCGGCGATGGCCTGTGGAATATCCGCATGGGCAAGCAGCTGTGGCAGGCGGAAACGAACACCTGCAATGAGCTGACGGAAATGGAAAACGACCCGAAAGCCGACCTGGGCCAACCGGTCGGGCAATTCGTGGTCGTCGATGACAAGCTGGAATTCGAGCCGGCACCGCCAGCGGCGGCGCCGGCCCAGTAAATCAGCGCGCCGCCAGGCTGCGCAGCGGCTTTTTCGCCACGGCGCGTGGCGCGCCAGCCGAACTGCCCGCCAGACGCGACGATGTTCCCGGCTCCTGCGCCGACAGTTTGAAGCGCGTCACCAGTTGCGCCAGCACGGCCGCCTGATCCTGCATGCTGGACGCCGCTGCCGCCGCCTCTTCCACCAGTGCCGCGTTTTGCTGCGTCACGCTATCCATTTCCGTGATCGCCTGGTTGACGTGGCCGATGCCCGTGCTTTGTTCGTGCGAGGCGGCCGTGATGTCGGCCATGATGTCGGTCACGCGCGACACGCTGGCCACCACCTGATCCATGGTCGTGCCCGCCTGTGCGACGAGGGCGCTGCCGGCCGCGATGCTGTCGACGGAAGCGCCGATCAGTTCCTTGATTTCCTTCGCCGCGCCGGCCGAGCGCTGCGCCAGGTTGCGCACTTCCGACGCCACCACGGCAAAGCCGCGGCCCTGCTCGCCTGCGCGTGCCGCTTCCACGGCCGCATTCAAGGCCAGGATATTCGTCTGGAAGGCGATGCCATCGATGACGCCGATGATGTCGACGATCTTGCGCGACGAAGCGTTGATGGTGTCCATGGTGCCGATCACTTGCGCCACCACGGCGCCGCCCTGGCGTGCCACGGCGGAAGCGGACTGCGCCAGTTCATTCGCCTGCACGGCATTGCCCGCGTTTTGCGTCACGGTCGAGGTCAATTCCTCCATCGAGGCCGCCGTTTCTTCCAGCGAACTGGCTTGCATTTCCGTGCGTGCCGACAAGTCCATATTGCCGCTGGCAATCTCGCTCGATGCCGTGGCGATCGTCTCGGCACTGTGGCGTATCTCGCTGATCGCGTCGACCAGGTTGGCCTGCATGGTTTTCATCGCGTACAACACGCTGTGGCGGTCGTTGGCATGCGTGCGCACGTTGCCGCTCAGGTCGTTATTCGCGATCTGGGCAGCCACGTCGGCCGCATATTCGGGATCGCCACCCAGCGCATGGCGCAGGCTGCGGTTGATCGCCACGACGACGGCGGCCAGCAAGCCGCACACCAGCAACAGTACGCCCAGCGAGGTGACCAGCGACTGGCGGAAGGCCGCGTCGATATCGTCCATGTACACGCCCACCACGATGGTCCAGCTCCACGGCTTGTAGGCCACCACGCGGCTCATCTTCGGTTCGGCGTTCTTCTGGCCGGGACGGGGGAAATAATAGTGGACGAAGCCCTTGCCCGCATCGCTCTTGCCGACGGCAACGATGTCGCGGTACAAATAGGTGCCGTTGGCATCCTTGAAATCCGACATGTTCTTGCCGTTGGTTTGCGGCGCGGCGGGATTCATCAAGACGACGGCATCGAGGTTGATGATGGACAAATAACCGGTCTCGCCAAAGCGCATGCTCTTGATGACGGCGGTGGCCTGCTTCTGCGCTTCTTCCTGCGTCAGGGCGCCGCTGGCGGCCAGGTCGCCGAACATTTTGACGGCGCCCAGGCCCAGATCGGCGGCATTGCTCAGGTCGGCGCTGCGCTCTTCGATGCGGATCTTGCGAATTTCCAGCGCGTTATAGACAAAAATAACGGTGATGCATAACAGGCTGCAAATCAGGGGGATCCATAACTTCTGCTGGAACGTCAATTTCTTCATGCTGTGTCTCCAACTCTCTATTGTGCGGCGAAGGGGCGTGGCCTGCTTCCAGCTCTGCAGGCCAGGAATGCGGCGGCGACGGTGCTCTGGCGGCACCGTTCAGACGTCTTCAGCATACGCTCGAACGACCGATATTTACAATGCCGGAAGGCAATGATTTTTGCCTGGTGTTGTTAATGCGTTGAGACAATTGATGAGAATTGATGCTGCATAGCGGCAAAAAAGCCTGCAGACAGGCGCAGGCAAGGAAGGCGGGGGTGGCGTGCGTGTGTCAAAATGCACGCCGTATACTTGACGAATCACGATGAATCACGAAAGCACAGCATGACCAAGAATGAAGCCATGAAACGCATCAACGACCGCCTGGGCAAACCCACCCTGACGGACAAGAACACGCATTTTGCCAGCGTCGCCAGCTATGGCACGGACGAAGGCTGGTGGCTGAAGATCCCTTTTCTCACCTTCAAGCAGGAATTGCATTTCATCCTCAACAATGAGAAAACGAAAAGCTTCCAGCACCTGAAGATCGGCGCCAACCAGATCCTCAGCCCCGGCATGCGGTTCCGCAGCACGGCCGGGGCAGCCGACGCCTTCATGTCGGCCTCGGCGCCGAAACGCCTGGTCGACTTGCTCGACGGCGGCAGCAAGTACAACTTCACCAAGCATTTTATTAACGACTATCGTTACTGATGCGCGGCCGTGCTGCCGTCGCCTGGCGGCAGTTGCGGCGGCAGCCACGCCCTGAGCAAATGCTGCGCGATGTCGAGCGCGTCGTCGCGGCTGGTGCCGAAATGCAGGGGATAACCCCAGAACTTGCCGAACATGACGGCGAAGGCCTTGCCGGCCAGGCGTTTGGCGGCGCTCGGTTCGACCAGCACCATGCCCTGGATATACGCGCGGATGGCCGCCTTGTTTTGCTTCATCCAGAGTGAAGCACGCTTGCGCTCTTCCTGCGGGTGTTCGTGTCCCTCCTCGTCAAAGCCTTCTTCGCTGAGGATGACAAATGCCTGGCGGCGCGCCAGCAAGGCGTCAAACTGGGCAAACAGGATATCGGGCTGGACAGGTGCTGCCTCGCGGCGCATCCAGACGAGGGGAAAAGTGGATAGATCAAGCTGCATGGTGATGACTCCTTCAAGGGTTGCCGTTCCTCCTTACCTTCATCAGAACACTGGCGGCGGCGGTTGCCGTTGAAGCGGGGTTGCGGATGCCCATACGATACCGTTGGCGGCATCGCGCGTCATTGCATAAAATAGCCACAATATTGTTCAATCCAGCCAAAGTATTCCCATGCCCTATCCCCTCTTGCCCAACATGCTGATGGCCCAGCTGGGCCTGGACGCCTCGGCCTCCCTCATCGATTTCGACGTCGATGGCGTGCTGCGTCCCTTGCTGGCCGTGGGCCTGGCCAGCGTACCCGAGGAGGCGGAACATGCGCCGCACCAGCACCGCAAGGGGCAGTTGCTGTATGCCACGCGGGGCGTGATTCATTGCGAAGTAGAAAGCGGCGTGTGGATCGTGCCGCCGCAGTGCGCCGTGTGGATACCGGGCGGCCTGATGCATTCGGTGCAGGGCGTGGGCGAGGCGCAATGTTATTGCCTGTTTGTCGAGCCGGCCATGGCGCCGGCCTTGCCCACCGTTTGCTGCACCGTGGCCGTCTCGCCATTGCTGCGCGAACTGATCGCCAAGGCGGCCGGCTTTCCCACCCTGAGCGCGCTGCACGGCGCGCAGGAACGCCTGGTGGCCACCCTGCTCGATGAGCTGGCGGCCGCGCCCGTGGAAGACTTGCATTTGCCGATACCGCGCGATGCGCGCCTGCGCCGCCTGGCCGCCCTGCTGCTGGCGCAGCCGGCCGATAAAAGCACGCTGGCCGAATGGGCCAGGCGCATCGGCATGAGCGAGCGCAGCATGACCCGCCAGTCATTGGCGGAAATGGGCATGAGCGTGGGCCGCTGGCGCCGGCAATTGCACGTCATCCTTGCCTTGCAAGGGCTGGCGCAAGGGCGCAGCGTGAAAGCCGTGGCACTCGAACTCGGCTATGAAAACACCAGCGGTTTCGTCACCATGTTCCGCAAGGCGGTGGGCAAGCCGCCAGCGCGCTATCTGGCGCAACGGGAGTCCGGAAGAATATAAAAAAAAGGCGGCATCAGCCGCCTTCGTCCTGCATCATCGCCGAAATAATCAAACTTCGCGCGCGAGGGCCAAAAATTCCGTGCGCAGCGCCAGGTTCGGCTGCATCTCGCCCAGCATCGCCGAGGTGATGGTTTCTTCGCCCGGCGTGCGGATGCCGCGGCTTTCCATGCACAGGTGACGGCAGCGTACGACCACGCCCACCGATTTCGGTTCCAGCACTTCCATCAGGGCATTGGCGATCTGCATCGTCATGCGTTCCTGCACTTGCAGGCGCTTGGAGAAGCAATCGACCAGACGCGTCAGTTTCGACAGGCCGACGATCTTGCCGTTGGGCACATAACCGATGGTGGCCTTGCCAAAGAACGGCGCCAGGTGGTGCTCGCAATGGCTGTAGACGGGGATGCCGCGCACGACGATCAGCTCGTTGTACTGTTCCGCGCCATCTTCAAACGCTTTCAGCAAGTCCACCGGGTCCTGGCCATAGCCGGACGTCCAGTGCTTCCACGCCTTGGCCACGCGCGCCGGCGTTTCCAGCAAGCCAGGACGCTGCGGATCTTCACCAAAGCTGCTGATCAGCCGGCGCCAGTCGTTTTCGGAGAATTCTTCTTGAGACATGCTACACCACCCTAAAATTTTCAATTGCCGCCAGTATATAGAAAATGCGGCAAGCTGCCCGGGCAGTCCCCGCTTTACGACACTGCCGGTGGGCGGTGCGCGCCCACCAGCAGCGCGGAAATCGACACGCTGGAACTGGCTTCCGGCCAAGCATCGCCGGGGCCGAACCAGCGCGCCTCGGCGATCTCGTTCTCGTCGAGGCGAATCTCGCCGTCGAGGTAATCAGCCGTAAACGCGATCATCAGCGAATGGGGAAACGGCCAGGACTGGCTCATGAAGTACTGCAGATTGTGCACGCGCAAGCCCACCTCTTCCATCACTTCGCGGTGCACGGCTTCCTCGATCGATTCGCCCGCTTCCAGGAAACCGGCCAGCGGACTGAAGCGCTGCGATGGCGAATGCTTGTGCATGGCCAGCAGCACGGAATCGCCCTTGCGTATCAGCACCATCATGGCCGGCGAGATGCGCGGATACGCCAGCATGCCGCAGACGGCGCAGCTAAAACAGCGTTCGCCGCGCGTGCGCTGCATGGGCGTGGCGCACACGCCGCAATGGCGGTGCGTGCGCGCCCACTCGGCCAGCTGCACGGCGCGGCTGGCCAAGCCCAGGAAAGCGTCGTCGACAGCATTGAACAGCGAGCGCATACCGTGCCAGGCCAGGCCGGCGCCGACGGGCAGCTCCTCGTCGACCCAGACCGTCTGGCAATAGCGGTCTTGCCACAAACCTACGGGTTGTGCGCGGCTCAGGTCGATATCGAGCGCAGCCACCTCGGCCGCCGTCGGCAAGGTCAGCCCGGGCGAGCGCAACAATAAACGCCCGCGGTGAAAGACAAACGTCAGCGTCCCGGTGGCGGCCGGGGCCGGTTCAGGCGCATCGATCAGGGGGACAAAGGCATCGGGAGTGTGCAACATGCTGGGAAGAAATTTGTAAAGGTTGCTCATCATACTCCCGCCAGCGGACGCTTGCGCGCATAGCAGCGGCCGGTCCGCAAAGCAAGCATTCATGCACCATGACAGTGTTTTTTTTGCGGCACGCCCAATCCGTTGCGTAAACGATACTGATAACGATTCTCATTTACGAAATAGCGCCCATTTATTACAATACCGCCTATTCCGTCTCCATCGCCAGCCACTTGCCCGCGTGCCCAAGCACAGCGGCGCAGAGCCAGCCAGGAACCACTACCCTGACCTTATCGAGAGAGCAAGATGGCAATCAAGAGCCGCAAACACGCCGCAACCCGTTTCAACCAGCACATCGGCGCCGCCCTGGCCGTGATGCTGCTGCCCGTCGCCGCCCAGGCGGCCGACCCGGCCGGCCAAAGCGCCCCGGCATCGCAGCAAACCCTGAACGAAATCAAGGTCGTGGGCTCCAAGGAAAATGATTTCAAGGCCGAAAAAGCCTCGTCGCCGAAATACACGGAAGAGCTGGTCAATACGCCGCAAACCATCGTCGTGATCAAGAAGGAATTGATCGAACAGCAAGGCGCGCTGACCCTGACGGACGCACTGCGCAACACGCCAGGCGTCGGCACCTTCTTCCTCGGTGAAAACGGCAACACGAACACGGGCGACGCCGTCTACATGCGCGGTTTCGATTCGTCCGGCAGCATCTATGTCGATGGCGTGCGCGACGTGGGCTCCATCTCGCGCGACGTCTTCAACATCGAACAAATCGACGTATTGAAGGGCCCGGCGGGCACGGACAGCGGCCGCGGCTCGCCCACCGGTTCGATCAACCTGGTCAGCAAAACGGCGACCATGGAAAACAAGTTCAATTCGCTGCTGACGGCGGGCAGCGGCAAGCAGAAACGCGCCACGGCCGACTGGAACCGCGTCCTCGACAGCGATACCGGCACGGCCTTGCGCCTGAATCTGATGACGCAGGACAGCGGCAACCCGGCGCGCGATGAAGTCACCAACAAGCGCTGGGCCTTCGCGCCCACCGTTACCTTCGGCATCGGCAAACCGACGCGCATCACGGCCAGCTACCTGCACGTGGACCAAAACAACGTGCCCGACGGCGGCGTGCCGACCATCGGCCTGCCTGGCTACTCGACGCCGGACGTTGCCACGAAGGAGCAACCGATCATCCGTACCTTCCTGAACGGCGCCGCCAGGGTCGACACGAAGAATTTCTACGGCTCCACTGCGGACTACGACAAGGTCAAGGCCGACATGGGCACCTTGCGCATCGACCATGATTTCTCGCCCAACGTACAGTTCCAGAACACCACGCGCTACGGCAAGACCCAGCAGGACTACCTGCTGACGGCCTTCATGGGCAGCCAGCCCAACCTGAAGACACCGGTCCCGACCGATCCGTCGACCTGGACCATGGCGCGCTCGCTGCGCACCGTGAAGGATCAGGAAAACACGATTCTGACCAACCAGACCGTGGTCAGCGCACAGTTCGACACGGGCGTGCTGAAGCACTCCGTGGTGGCCGGCGCCGAGTTCACCAGCGAAAAGCAGACCAACTACAGCTATGTGCCTGCCAGCCTGGGTACCTTGCCGGATGCCAATCTGTACCATCCGAATCCGCGCGACACCGTCACCGGCCACAATCCCGTGCGCAGCGGTGCTTTCAGCGAAGGCGAAGTCAACACGCAAAGCCTGTATGTGTTCGATACCGTCAAGTTTGGCGACAAATGGATCTTCAACGGCGGCGTGCGCTTTGACCATTTCAACACCAGCTATGACGCCGTCACCCTGCAAACGGCCGTCAAGGCGCCAGCGGTACAGCCATTGCCAGTGGGCACGCCAATTCCTGCTCACGTCACCCTGAACGACACCTTCGCCAACGGCAAGATCTCGGCCATGTACAAGCCGACGCCGGACAGCAGCGTGTACGCCTTGCTGGCCACGTCGAAGGCGCCGCCGGGCACCAACTTCGTGCTGAGCACGGGCGCGAGCAGCGCGCAAAACCCGAACTATGACCCACAGGAAACCATCACCAAGGAAATCGGCACCAAGTGGGATTTCCTGAAGCAAAAAGTGTCGCTGTCGGCCGCCGTCTACCAGACCACCGTCAAGAATGAATTGGAACAAGATCCGGTGATCCCGACCATTTATTACCAGACCGGCAAGAAGCGCGTGGAAGGCATCGAAATCGGCGTGGTGGGCGAGATCATGCCGAACTGGCTGGTCAGCGCCGGCTACACCCGCATGAATACCAAGGTCGAGTCGAACAAGGTCTTCACGGCCAGCGGCGAGAAGAGCCTCACCTACACGCCAAAACAGGCGTTCACCAGCTGGACCTCGTACACGCTGCCGTTTGGCCTGAAGATTGGCGGCGGCGCGCGTTACGTGGGTGAAATGTTGCGCGGCACCGATGGCGCCGTCGGCACGCCGGCACGCGTGGATGCCTACTGGGTCTTCGACGCCATGGCGACCTATACCGTCAACAAAAACCTCGACTTGCAGTTGAACGCCTACAACCTGGCCGACAAGACCTATGTGGCGGCCATCAACAAGTCCGGCTTCCGCTACACTCCGGGCCAGCCCCGTTCGTTCAGCCTGACGGCAAATATCAAGTTCTAAACACGCAGCGCGCCATATCAAGCCCCTCTACGGAGGGGCTTTTTTATTGTCCTGATAATCTTGTCTTTTTACCGCACCACCACCCTGCCGCGACTAGCGTATGAAAAGTCATACAGCGATGGCCCGTCGCGTCCAATATTTCGCGCAAGCACGCCAAATTGCGACATCTAAGCAACAAAAAAGCTTCCTCAAATCAACAACTTAAGAAGTTAGGTCGCAAATGTCCATTTCAGGCATATCCTTTGCTATGTACAGGTTTTGCTGCAAATAATCGCTGGCACGCAAGGGCTTGTTTTTGAGAAATACTGACTCCAAGCTTGAGTTGCTCGCTATCAATAATCCGCTCACAGCGGCGTTTCACCGGAGGAGTCAAAATGAAAAAGAAACGGCCATTAACCCTGTACATCCTGATTGCCATGATCCTCGGCATTGCCGTCGGTTATGGATGCAACACCGCCTTCCCTGATGCCAAGCTCAGCGCTCAGATCGCTGGCAATATTTCCATCGTCACCGACGTCTTCCTGCGCCTGATCAAAATGATCATCGCGCTGCTGGTGTTTTCCACCCTGACGGTCGGCATCGCCCACATGGGCGACGGCAAGACGGCCGGACGCATCGGCTTGAAAGCCATGTGCTGGTTCGTGGTTGCCTCGCTGGTCTCGCTGGCGCTGGGCATGGTGCTGTCGAACCTGATGCAGCTGGGTACCAACCTGGGACTGCCACTGCCGGACGTACACGCGTCGACCAATTTGAAAACGGCCGCCTTCACCTTGAAAGATTTCTTCACGCACCTGGTGCCGAAATCGCCGATCGAGGCCATGGCCAACAATGAAATCCTGCAAGTGCTGGTGTTCTCGATCTTCTTCGGCGGCGCACTGGCCGGCCTGGGCGAATCGGGCAAGACCCTGACGGCCGTCGTCGACCAGCTGGCACAAGTCATGCTGCGCATCACCGGCACCATCATGAACCTGGCCCCGCTGGCCGTGTTCGCTGCCATGGCCTCCGTCATCA
Source organism: Janthinobacterium sp. 64 (assembly GCF_002813325.1). Classification (NCBI taxonomy): domain Bacteria; kingdom Pseudomonadati; phylum Pseudomonadota; class Betaproteobacteria; order Burkholderiales; family Oxalobacteraceae; genus Janthinobacterium; species Janthinobacterium sp. 64. Next base: position 3,489,079 of record NZ_PHUG01000001.1, read on the forward strand.
CCACCCACGGCCTGGGCGTGCTGATCACGTTTGCCAAGTTCATGGGCGGCTTCTACCTGGGCCTGCTGTGCCTGTGGGCACTGCTGATCGGCGCCGGCTTTGTCGTCATCGGTCCGCGCATCTTCAAACTCGTCGGCCTGATCCGCGAACCATTCCTGCTGGCATTCTCGACGGCCAGCTCGGAAGCGGCGTATCCAAAACTGCTGACGGCGCTCGACCAGTTCGGCGTGGACCGCAAGATTTCCAGTTTTGTGTTGCCAATGGGCTACTCCTTCAACCTCGATGGCTCGATGATGTATTGCACCTTTGCCGTGCTGTTCATTGCACAAGCTTACGGTATCGACCTGTCGATCGGCACGCAGATCACCATGCTGCTGCTGCTGATGCTGACCTCGAAAGGCATGGCCGGCGTGCCGCGCGCCTCGCTGGTGGTGATTGCCGCGACCCTGAACCAGTTCAATATCCCGGAAGCGGGCTTGCTGCTGCTGATGGGCGTTGACCAATTCCTCGACATGGGTCGCTCGGCCACCAACGCGGTCGGCAATGCCGTCGCCACGGCCGTCGTCGCCAAGTGGGAAGGTGGCCTGGCCACCGAGGAAGAAGCCGCTGCGGCCAACGCCGCCAACCAGAACACGGAAAGCCATTGGGGCGAAGCTGACCACGCTAGCAAAGCCTGATAGCGCCATGGCCCGCCACAAGCGGGCCATTTATTTGTTGTCCATGTTGAGTAACAAGCAGTCAGGTAGTGCGATCAGTAGTCATTCCAACTTATTAGAGAGATTTTCATGAAAAAAGTCCTGTTTACCCTGCTGACCCTCGGCGCAGCCTCCACCGGCGCCATGGCCCAATCGAGCGTGACCATGTATGGCGTGGCTGACGCCGGCCTGGTGTTCGACAAGGATGCGGCTGGAGACCGCCTGAACCGCGTCGCCTCCGGCGTCGCCTCGGGCTCGCGCATCGGCTTCAAGGGCAAGGAAGACCTGGGTGCTGGCCTGGCCGCCATTTTCGTGCTGGAAAGTGGTTTTAACATCGATACCGGCACCTCGGGCCAGGGCGGCCGGCTGTTCGGCCGCCAGTCGTACGTCGGCCTGACCGGCAGCGCCGGCGCCGTCACCCTGGGCCGCCAATACACACCGTACTACCTGGCCCTGCGCGACGTGGCCGATCCGTTCGTCATCGGCCTGGCCGGCACGGCGTCGAACATTATGTCGACGACGAATTACCGCGTCGATAATGTGGTGCAATACAGCACGCCGACCTGGAGCAAGCTTTCGGCCGACCTGGCGTATGGCTTTGGCGAAGTGGCCGGCGACAATGCGAAAAGCCGCAGCATGGGCGGCGCCGTGCACTACATCGACGGTCCGCTGAACGTGACCCTGACGCACCACCGCCAGGAAAATCCGCTGGCGATCCTTCATACGCGCAACACCCTGCTGGCCACGCGCTACGACTTTGGCGTGCTGCAAGGCAACTTCGGCTACGCCGACAACCGCGCCCTGAACAACAGCAAGAGCAATGACATCCTCGTTGGCTTCAGCGCCCCGTTCGGCGCCACCAAGCTGGTCGCGTCGTACATCCGCCACAACGACAAGAGCATTGCCAACCGTGACGCCCAGCAGTGGGCCATCGGCGCGTTCTACGCGCTGTCCAAGCGCAGCGACCTGTACACAGGTTACGGCCACATCACGAACAAGAACGGCGCTCCCTACAAGGTTGGCAATGCCACCGACGATGGCACCGGCACCAGCGGCTTTAACCTGGGCATGCGCCACACGTTCTAAGGACGTTGAACTGTCCGTGACATAAAAGCGTGAGCCGCCGGATGCATATCCGGCGGCTTTTTCTTTTTACGCAATATTTAAATGCGATACTGTGGGTTCTTGCAAGTTGGCAGCTGATTTTATGAATAGCAGTAGTAAACCCTCCCTTTCCTGGCGCCAGCGCCTGTCGCAACGCTCGGGCCGTGAAACGCTGGCCTGGGGCGTCGTGCTGGCCGCCTGTCTGGCCACCGTCTGGCTCGTGTATTTCTGGACGGAACGCATCGCCATCGGCAAGCTGCAGGCCAGCGGCGCGCAGCGCCTGGAAGTGTATGTCAGCAGCCTGGAAAATGCGCTGGAGAAATACGACTTCCTGCCCAAGACGCTGGAACTGAACCGCGACGTCATCCGCCTGCTGCAGCACCCGGAAGATCCGGTGCTGGTCGATACGGTCAACCATTACCTCGAACAGATGAATGCCCAGGCGAAATCGTCGACCATTTTCATCAGCAACCTCGACGGCAACACGCGGGCCGCCAGCAATTGGCAGCAGCCCGACAGCTTTATTGGCGACAATATCTCGTTCCGCCCCTACGCCCAGGACGCGCTGCGCGGCACGCCGGGCCGCTTCTATGGCGTGGGCACGACGCGGCTCGAACCCGGTTACTTCTTTGCCCATGGCATCTACCAGAATGGCCACATGCTGGGCCTGGCAACGGTGAAGGTGAACCTGGAAACCCTGGAAAAACGCTGGGTGCAAGGGGCCGACAAGGTCATGCTGGCCGACGAGCACGGCGTGATCTTTCTCAGTTCCATGGCGGACTGGAAATACAAGACCCTGGCGCCGCTGTCGCCCGCGATCGTCGAAGAACTCAACCGCACGCGCCAGTACTATTCGAAGCAGCTGGCAGCCATTCCTTTCGTCTCGGACCGCCAGCTGGGCAATGGCGCCCGCGTGATCAGCGTGCGCGAGCAGGAACACGCCGACACGCCACCGAAGATCAGCTCCAGCGTCATGACGCAGATCAAGCTCAAGTCACCGCAAGGCTGGACTTTTATCTACCTGTCCGACCTGGCGCAAGCGAAGGCCAGCGCGCGCGCGGCGGCCGCCTTCTCTTGCGTGCTGCTGGGCTTTTTCATGCTGCTGTTTTTTTACCTGCGCCAGCGCCGCGCGGCCGTGGCACAAAAATTGCGCGCCCGCGAAGACTTGCAACATGCCTACGACAACCTGGAAGCCATGGTCGAGGAACGCACCTCGGAACTCAATGCCATGACGCAAAGCCTGAGCCAGGAAATCGAGGTGCGCAGCAAGGCCGAGCAAAAGCTGCACATCACGCAAAACGAATTGTTTCAAGCCGGTAAGATGGCCGTGCTGGGGCAGATGTCGGCCAGCATCACGCATGAACTGAACCAGCCGCTGACGGCGCTGCGCACCATGTCCGACAATGCCGTCATCCTGCTCGAGCGCGGACGGCTCGACGACGCGCGGCGCAACCTGGCGAAGATCTCGCAAATTGCAGCCAGGATGGGGACCATTACGGGTCAATTGAAGATTTTTGCGCGCAAATCGACGACCAGCCTGACCTCTGTCTCGATCCCCACGGCGATCAGCAATGCGCTGTTCCTGGTCGAGCGCCGGCTGCAGGTGGAAAATGTGCGTTTTACTTTGCAACTGCCACCCGAAGACATCTTCGCCATGTGCGAAAGCAACCGCCTGGAGCAAGTGCTGGTGAACCTGTACGCCAATGCGCTCGACGCCATGAACGGCAGCGACGTGCGCAGCCTGCGCGTGGCCGTCGAATGCACGCCCGAGCACGTGCTGATCCATGTGGCCGACACGGGGCCGGGCCTGTCGACGGAAGTGTACGAACACCTGTTCGAGCCGTTCTTCACGACCAAGCCGCAGGGATTGGGACTGGGCCTGGGCCTGGCCATTTCCGAACAGATCACGCGCCAGTTCGGCGGCGTGCTGCGCGCCGAGAACGCCCCCGGCGGCGGCGCCATCTTCACCATCGAACTACAGATTGCAACGCAGGAGGAAAAACATGTTTGACGGCTTGAAGGTCTTGCTGGTCGAAGACGACCCCACCGTACGCGAAGGCAGCGAGCAGGCACTGCAGCTGGCCGGCCTGGACGTGCTGGCCTTCCACTCGGCCGAACTGGCCTATAAACTGCTGACGCCCGATTTCCCCGGCATCGTCGTCAGCGACGTGCGCCTGCCCGGCATGAGCGGCCTGGAATTGCTGCAAGCGGTCAAGACGCTCGATGCCAACCTGCCCGTGATCCTCGTCACGGGCCACGGCGACATCACCATGGCCGTGCACGCCATGCGCACGGGCGCCTACGATTTCATCGAAAAACCGTATTCATCCGACCAGCTGGTCGACGTCATCCTGCGCGCGCTGGAAACGCGGCGCCTGATGCTGGAAGTACACAGCCTGCGCCGCCAGCTGGAAGACGGCGGCGGCATCGAATCTCGTTTGCTGGGAAATTCTGCGGCAATGCGCGACATACGGCGCTTGATACTCGACGTTGCCGACGAACCGGCGGACGTGCTGATCTATGGCGACACGGGCACGGGCAAGGAAATGGTGGCCCGCTGCTTGCACGACTTCAGCCACCGCCGCAAGCACAACTTCGTCGCCGTCAACTGCGGCGCGATTCCCGAAAGCATATTTGAAAGCGAAGTCTTCGGTCACGAACCGGGCGCATTCACGGGCGCGGCCAAGCGGCAGGTGGGCAAGATCGAACACGCGGACCAGGGCACTTTTTTCCTCGATGAAATCGAATCGCTGCCCCTGTCCCTGCAAGTCAAATTGCTGCGCGTGCTGCAGGAACGCTATATCGAACGCCTCGGCTCGAACGTGCCCACGCCCGTCGATGTGCGCGTCATCGCGGCGGCCAAGCTGGACCTGGAAGACTTGTCGCAGCAGCAGAAATTCCGCAGCGACCTATACTACCGTTTGAATTTGATCGTGCTGCATTTGCCGCCCTTGCGCGAACGGCGCGAAGATATTCCCATCCTGTTCGAGCACTTCGTGCTGGCCGCGGCCGCCCGCTACAACCGCGCCGCGCCCGTGGTCTCCAGCGCACAGATGCGCAACCTGATGGCCCATTCCTGGCCCGGCAATGTGCGCGAACTGCGCAACATCGCCGACCGCTTCGTGCTCGGCATCGCCGGCGGCGCTTCGAGCCTGCTAGCGGGCAGCCAGGCCAGCCCATTGTCGCTGGCGGAGCAGGTGAACGGCTTCGAACGCGCACTGATCGAACAGGAACTGCGTACATATTCCGGCAACGTCAGCGAAGTGAGCACGGTGCTGGGATTACCGAAACAGACCTTGTATCACAAGATGCAAAAGTACAACCTGGTGGCGGAAGAGTTCAGGTAAGCACGCCGACACGGCCCGTGCGCAGTGGCACGACCCAATCGGGCCGGCCGTTCGCCAGCGCCAGCCGTGCCGCCTTTTCCCAATCATATTCCACGGCGTGCAACTGCGCCGTCCAGCGGCCATCGGCTTCCTGTTCCACGATGGCATAGCGCGCATGCGGCGTGCCGTTTTCCATCACGTGCGGATAAGCATGGTCGTCGTCGTAGGCTTGCAAGCCCACGCTGCCCGGGTTGACGATCAGCCGCCCATCGGCCAGGCGTACCTGGCGCGGCATGTGGGTATGGCCGCACAGAATCAGCGCCGCGTCCGTCTCGCCCGCCCGTTCGGCCACCTCCTGCGGCGTAGCGGCGCGGCTGCCTTGCGGCGTAACGCTGTCGAGAAAGTAGACGAGGTCGCTGGCGGGCGTGCCATGCACGAGCAGCACGTCGTGACGCAGACGCAAGGTGGCGGGCAGCGCCGCAATCCAGTCCAGTTGTTCCGGCAGCAGTTGCGCGCGCGCATAGGCGTCGGACACGCCCATGCGGGCAGGGTCGCCCAGCAGCTGGCGTTCGTGGTTGCCGCGGATGGTGGGCAAGCCGAGCCCCATCAGGCGCGCCGCCGTGGCGCGCGGCAGCAGATGGCCCGAGACGATATCGCCGAGATTGACGGTCACGTCCACGCCACGCCGGGCGATGTCGGCCAGCACGGCGTCCAGCGCATCGAGGTTGCCGTGGATATCGGAAATGGCGGCGATTTTCATGCGGTGTCTCCTCTTCTTGCACACCATTCTGCCCGCGTCCTGCGTTGCAGGCAATGCCGGTGTGGGTACCGGCTGTTACACACGGTAGGACAAATCCGACGGACAGTTGCGCCGTGCGGCTACGTGATCTAAATGTAACAGTTGCTACCATTTCCTCATCGCACTGTTGCCCAGCGTGGGCCGCCCAAGCGTCGCGACAGTTTCACTTTATTTTGAGGAGTTGCCCCATGTCTGCCATGTCCGTGTTCACCCGCCTGTCCCCACCACGCCCGCACCACCTTGCCTTGCGCGGCGCCATGATGCTGGGTGTGCTGGGTATTGCCACGGCGGCCGCCACGGCGCGGGCCGAACCGTCGCCCACGCTGGACCGCGTCAGCATTTCGGTGGGCGCGTTTTCCGCCGATCCGCGCATCAATATCGGCGCCGACACGCAATTTGGCCGCATCGATGCGCCCGAATCGAATCCCAAGCATACGACCATCCCGCGCATCAAGGCGGACTTGCTGATCGGCGACCGCCACGGCCTGGCATTCGACTACTACCGCTACGACAAATCCTACACGCCAAGCCTGACGGGCGAGACCATCATCAATGGCCAGCCCGTCACGGGCACGGCCACGGCGAATGCGGATCTGAAGCTGGACCTGGCCAAGCTGGCCTATAAATGGTGGCTGGGCAGCGGCAACGACACCTTCGGCATCGGCTTGGGCGCCGCCTACTACCATGCCAACCTGAACGGCACGGCCACCGGCGTCGTCAATGGTGAAACGGCCACGGCGCGCGATTCCATCAGCGAGCACGCGTTTGCGCCGCTGCTGGAAGTGGGCTGGCGCCACGCCTTCACGCCAGACTTGCGCATGTATGCGGAAGCGTCGGGCATCAAGAAAAATGGCGGGCGCATCAATGGCCACATCTACGGCGGCAATATCGGCGTGGAATGGTTTCCGTTCAAGAACATCGGTTTCGTGGCCGATTACGGCATCTCGAAAATCAAGCTGCACCGCGACAGCGAACGCGATGCCGACCTGAACATTCGCCTGACGGGACCGTCGGCGTATGTGAAGGTCCGCTTCTAAACCGCCTCAGGCCGCCGGTTTCAGCAGGTATAGCTGAAACTGCGGCAAGTCCGCATCGTCGTACGCCTCGACACTGGCAAACGGCAGGCGCGCAAACGCCTGCTGCCAGAAGGCGCAGGCAGCGGCATCGGCGCGAAACATCGCCACCAGCCATGTCTGACCGCTGTCGAGCAGCACCCTGCGCACCACTTCCAGCGCCACGCCGCGGCGCCGGTATTGCTTCAGGATGAAAAAGTCGCTGAACTCCTGCACCGGCAACCCACCCGCCATGCCAGGCTCCGTAACGAAAAAGCCCGCCAGTTCGCCATCGACCTCGATCCAGCTGGCCGTGTGACCGGCTGCATGCACATACGATGCCAGCCCCGCATCGCACACGTCGTAGCGGCCATCGGCCAGCAGCGCCTCACCGCTCCAGGCGGCATTGTCATAACAGTACAGTTGAAACAGCCGCGCCAGTGCCGCCTCTTCACCCGGGGCAATGGCGCGCAAGGCGATGATCTTGTCTGTGGCATGCATGGAAAGCTTTCCTCCGCGGTAGTGTCGATCCAGTGCGCGAGCTTATCACCGTCACTCATCCCCGCCAGGGGCATTTCATGCCCGTCTTTCCACCTCCGGTCGCAAAAAGATTACTTTTTTTCCAATTGCTTATATATTATTGCCTTTAAGTAACATCCGCCATCGCGGCTGACAGAAAACAAGGGCGATCCCCTTGCACAGACCGGCAGACATGCATCTGCCGGCTTTCATACCCAAGCTCTGGAGAGTGCTGCACATGCTATCGATCAAACAGCTGAACAAAACGTATGCCAATGGCGTCAAGGCCATCAATGATGTCAGCCTGGAAATTCCCAACGGAATGTTCGGCTTGCTGGGACCGAATGGCGCAGGCAAGTCCTCGCTGATGCGTACCATTGCCACCTTGCAAGATCCAGACAGCGGCAGCATCCATTTCGATGGCCTCGATGTGCTCAAGGACAAGGCCGGCCTGCGCCGCCAGCTCGGCTATCTGCCGCAGGATTTCGGCGTGTATCCGAAGGTCAGCGCGGAAACTCTGCTCAACCACTTTGCCGTCTTGAAAGGTTTGACGGAAAAGGGTCCGCGCAAGGAAGCCGTGGAAGCCTTGCTGCAGCAAACCAATCTGTGGGAAGCGCGCAAGCGCAAGCTGGGCACGTATTCGGGCGGCATGCGCCAGCGCTTCGGCATCGCCCAGGCACTGCTGGGCGCACCGCGCCTGGTGATCGTCGACGAACCGACGGCGGGCCTGGACCCGGACGAACGCAACCGCTTCCTGAACCTGCTGGCGAAGATCGGTGAGCAAGTGGTGGTGATTCTGTCGACGCACATCGTCGACGATGTGACGGACTTGTGCCCGCGCATGGCCATGATCGTCAAGGGACAGGTGCTGGTACAGGGCGAACCACAGGCGGCCATCGACACCCTGCACAACAAGGTATGGCGCCGCAGTGTCACGACGGAAGAACTGGCGCAGTACCAGCAAACCCTGAACGTGCTGTCGACGCGCCTGGTGGGCGGCAAGCCGCAAATCAATGTATATGCCGACAGCCAGCCCGACAGCGGCTTCGTGCAGATCGCCGCCGATCTGGAAGACGTGTACTTCCTGCACGTGCGCAGCGCTGCCCGCAGCGGCGCTGCCGCAGCGTAAGGGGCCGCCATGTGGAAGGAATTTTTCAAGTTTGACCTCGTCTACCAGCTGAAACAGCCGCTGCTGTGGATCTTTGCCGTCATCCTGGCCTTGCTGGCCTTTGGCGCCAGCAGCAGCGATTCGATCCAGATCGGCGGCGCCATCGGCAACATCAACCGCAATGCGCCCACCGTGGTGGCGCAGCTGCTAACGATGTTCAGCCTGCTGTCGATGTTGCTCATCACCATCTTCATCGCCGGCGCCGTGTTGCGCGACAGCGAGGTGGGCATGGCCGACATGCTGTTCGCCACGCCCATGCGCAAGTGGGACTATCTGTTCGGCCGCTTCGCCGCCGGCTTTGTCGCCTGCCTGATCATCTTCCTCTGCATCGCCTTCGGCATCATGCTCGGCCCCCTCATGCCCTGGGTCGATGCACAGCGCGTGGGCGCGTTCTCGCTGCAGGCTTATGCGTGGAGCTTCGGCGTGATGGTGATCCCGAACCTGCTCTTCATCGGCGCCCTGCTGATGCTGCTGGCGGCCACCACGCGTTCGATGTTGCTCGTCTACGTGGGCGTGCTGGGCTTTTTCGTGCTGTGGGGCATGGCCGGCGCCTTTACGCGCGACATCAACAACGAATGGGTCGCCGTTCTGCTGGACCCGTTCGGCATGCGCGCCTTCGGCCGCATGACGCGCTACTTCACGTCGGCCGAAGCGAATGCGGGCCTGCCGCCGTTTTCCGGCTTCCTGCTGGCCAACCGCTTGCTGTGGCTGGGTATCACGGCAGTGTTGTTCGCCGCTACCGTGGTCCTGTTCAAGCCGCAGCGCACGGGGACGGGAAAACGCCTGTTCGGCAAGCACAAGGCCGAGGCCGCCGCACCGGCCGTGACGGCGCCGCTGCACCTGCCGCGCAGCGTCCCCACCTTTACCGCCGCGACAGCCTGGCGCCAGTGGTGGCAAATCCTGCGCTTCGACGCCGTCGGCGTGTTCAAGAGCGTGCCCTTCCTCGTCATGCTGCTGTTTGCCGTGATCAACCTGATCACGGGCGCCAATGTCGGCAAGAACATGTATGGCACGGCCGTGTATCCGATGACGCATTTGCTGTTGCAACAGATTAACAACAGCTTCAGCTTCATGTTGATCATCATCGTCACCTTTTACGCCGGTGAACTGATCTTCAAGGAACGCCAGGTCAGGATCGCCGACGTCAGCGACGCCATGCCCGTGCCCAACTGGGTCCCCCTGCTGGCCAAATGCACGGCCCTGGTCGGCGTCATCGCCGGCTATCTGCTGGTGGGCATCATCGCGGCCATCGGTTTCCAGCTCTACAAGGGCGGCGCGCCCGTGGAACTGGGGCTGTACCTGAAAGGCACCCTGCTGGGCGCCCTCTTTTTCGTGCTGATGGCCTTGTGCGCCCTCACCCTGCAAGTGCTGTCGAATAACAAGTTCATCGGCTACCTGCTGGTGATCCTGCTGATGGTGGCGCAAATGGTACTGGGCATGCTGCACCTGGAACACAATCTGTACGCCTTCGGCGGCACGCCGGCCATCAAGTATTCGGACATGAATGGCTATGGCCACTTCCTGGCTGGCTGGTCCTGGTTTGCGCTGTACTGGAGCCTGTTTACCGTGGCGCTCGTCATGCTGGCCCGTGCGTTCTGGGTGCGCGGCCTGTCCGCCGACTGGCGTGCGCGCGTGCGCCTGCCCCGCCAGCGCCTGCAAGGCCGCGCCGGCGCCGCCCTGGCCGTGGTCGTGCTGTGCTGGGCAGGCACGGGCGGCTGGATCTTCTACAACACGAACGTGCTGAACAAGTACGAGACGTCGGACATCGGCATGGACAAGCAGGCCCGCTACGAGAAATTGTACAAGCAATACAAGGACTTGCCGCAGCTGAAGATCACCGACGTCCAGGCCGATGTGGATATTTATCCTGAGCAACGCAAGGTGTTGATCAAGGGCCACTACGTGCTGCAAAACAAGACGCAGCAGCCGCTCGACACCCTGCGCATCCAGCTCAACCCGGACCTGGAAACGCACTGGTTGAACTTGCCTGAGCACAAGGTCGTGCTCGATGACAAGGAACTCGGTTTCAGCATCCTCAAGCTGGCCCAGCCTCTGGCGCCGGGCGCCACCCTGCCGCTGGACTTCACGGTAGCCGTCACGCACCAGGGTTTCACCAACGACGGCGCGCCGGACCAGGTCAACCTGAACGGCAGCTTCTTCAACAACCAGGCCTTCTTCCCCCACTTCGGCTATGCGAAGGAAATGGAGTTGACGAACCGCAATGAGCGGCGCAAACGGGGCCTGGGCGAACCGCAGCGCATGGCCAAGCTGGAAGACACCTCCGCGTATGGCAATACGGTGCTGGGCGGCGATGCCGACTGGATCCATTTCGACACCACGGTGTCCACCAGCGGCGAGCAGATCGCGCTGGCGCCTGGTTACCTGCAGGCAAGCTGGGAAAAGGATGGCCGCCGCTATTACCGCTACAAGATGGACCAGCCGATGCTGCCGTTCTTTGCCTACCTGTCGGCGCGCTGGGAGGTCAAGAAGGGCGACTGGCATGGCGTGCCGATCGAGATCTATTTCGACAAGAAACACGGCTACAACACGGACCGCATGATCACGTCCGTGCAAAAGTCGCTCGATTACTACAGCACCCAGTTCACGCCCTACCAGCACAAGCAGGTGCGCATCCTGGAGTTTCCCGGCTACCAGAGCTTCGCGCAGTCGTTTGCCAATACGATTCCGTATTCGGAAGGCATCGGCTTCATCGCCGACCTGCGCGACAAGGATGACATCGACTACGTGTTCTACGTCACGGCGCATGAAATGGCGCACCAGTGGTGGGGCCACCAGGTGATCGGCGCCAACGTGCAGGGCGCCACCATGCTGATGGAATCGCTGTCGCAGTACTCGGCGCTGATGGTGATGGAAAAGGAATATGGCCGCGAAAAAATGCGCCGCTTCCTGCGCTATGAACTGGACCGCTACCTGAGCGGGCGCGGCGGCGAAGCCATCGAGGAACAGCCGCTGGCACGCGTGGAAGGACAGCAATACATCCACTACAACAAAGGCAGCCTGGTGTTTTACCGCCTGCGCGACGAGCTCGGCGAGGAAGCCCTGAACCGTGCCCTGAAACGCTATCTGCAGGACAAGGGCTACCAGCAGGCGCCGTTCACCACGTCGTCGGAATTGCTGGCCTACATCCGCGCCGAAGCGCCACCAAACAAGCAGGCGCTGATCACGGACTTGTTCGAGAAGATCGTCTTCTACGACAACAGGGTGACGCAAGCGTCGGCCGTGCAGCGCAAGGATGGCCAGTGGGATGTCACCATGCAGCTGCACCTGGCCAAGCTCGAATCCGACGGCAAGGGCAAGGAAAGCGCGCGCGCCTATGACGAGCCGGTGGAAATCGCCATCTTCGCGCGCGCCCCTGGCGCCAAGGAAAAGGATGAAAAAGTCCTGTTCACGGACAAGCGCATGGTGTCGGGCAGCGACCCGGTCATCACCATCACCGTGAAAGACAAACCGTTCGAAGTGGGTGTTGATCCGTACAACAAGATGATCGACCGCGTCCCGCGCGATAACCGCAAGGAAGTCAGTGTGAACTAACGCTTGATGTTACGCAAACAGGCCACGCCGTCACCGACAGCGTGGCCTGTTTTTTTTCTGCTGTGAGCGGCTAGCGGTACACGAGTCCACCATCGATCAGCGGCGCCTGGCCCGTCATGTAGTCCGAGTCCGGCCCCGCCAGGAAGGAGACGAGCCCGGCCACGTCGTCCGGCGTCTCGGCACGTCCCAGCGCGATGCCGTCAACGTATTTCTTGTACGTCGCGCCCAGCTCGGCGCCAGTCAGCTCGGCCATGCGCTTGTCGATCTCGACCCACATGTCAGTGCCGACGACGCCAGGGCAATACGCGTTGACGGTGATGCCGTCGGCCGCCAGTTCCTTGGCCGCCGCCTGTGTCAGCGCGCGCACGGCAAACTTGGTGGCCGAGTACACGCCCAGCAAGGCAAAACCGTCATGCCCGGCAATGGAGCAGGCATTGATGATCTTGCCCTTCTGCTGGCGCTTCTTGAAGGTCTTGGCGGCCGCCTGGATGCCCCAGAGCGTCCCTTGCACATTGATGCGCATGATGCGGTCGACTTCTTCCGGCGTGACGTCGAGCAAGGGCTGCACTTGCGCGATGCCGGCATTGTTGACGATGATGTCGAAGCCACCGAGCTCCCTCTCGGCAAACGCCACCGCTTCGGTCACCTGACCGAGCTGCGACACGTCGGCAATGAAGGTGACGGCGCGGCGCCCCAGCGCGCGCACTTCGGCGGCGGCCGTGTCCAGCTTGTCCTGGTTCAAATCCACCAGCGCGATATCGGCGCCATCCTTGGCCAGGCGCAAGGCGATGGCCTTGCCGATACCTTGCGCGGCCCCCGTGACCAGCGCGACTTTTCCGGAAATACCCATGTTGCGTTCCTTTCAGAGTAGTGAGAAGAGACGCTTCAGCCTACCTGAATTTCGTCTTTTTCCGCGTCTTGAAACGTGCGCGCCCGGAAAAAGCGCGCAGGTCAAGAAAGGAAGAAAAAGCCACCGGCATACGCTATACGAGCGCTGCCGTACTGGCCAATCGCGGCATCTGGCGTAACATGGTCAGCATCGTCGGCGAGCGCGCTGGCACCACTTCAAGGGAAGTTCCCATGCCGCATCGTCATCTGCCCCTCCGCGCCAGCCTGCTGCTGGCGGCCCTCGTTTTCACCACGCCCGCCTGGAGCAGCGACCCGGTCCACAAGGAAAACGTCGAACTGACGGCAGGCAAAACCGCGCACAGCGTGAAAGGCAAGATCAAGGGCTACGCCACGGCCGAATACACGGTCAGTGGCAAGGCTGGCCAGACCCTCAGCGTCAAGCTCAAGACCAATCAGCCATCGAATTACTTCAACATCCGCCAACCAGGCCAGGATGAAGCCCTGTTCATCGGTTCATCCAGCGGCAACAACTACCAGGCGAAACTGCCGGCCGATGGCGAGTACACGGTGCAGGTGTATTTGATGCGCAACGCGGCGCGTAGGAATGCGGTGGCGGCATACACGCTCGATATCGGCTTGCGCGATTAAACAAGGGAGCTGCCAACACGGTCGATGCGGCCCGCGTAACAGCCCCGCTTGGCATTATGAACATGAATATAACTGACGTCCGCATTGGCAAATAATTGTGCAATGAGGGCTTCCACGGCGGTGCCGTCCACCACGTCGGCATCGAGCATCATGCCGTCGGCAGCATAGGCGCGCAGCGACAACAGGCGCCGCCGCATCGATTCCGGCACCTGGTTGACGGCATCGTACGCTTGCGTGGCGCCCTCGCGGACAAAAATGGCGTGGCAAGCCCGGTAAGGTGTCATGGCGGGCTGGCAGACATGGTTCAACAACAGCACGGTCTCACCCAGTTCGGCATCCACCAGCGTTACACGGTCAGGAAATCCGGGGTGTTGGTCGACCACCTGGCGCCGCATGCCGAGCGCCGTTAACTCGGCATCGGACAAGGAAAAAAAGGGCAGAAAAGGTTCGGGCGACAGCCCCGTAATGCGAAAATCCATGCTGTTCTCCGGCGTCGTCAAAACCACCATCAGACCAGCATTGGGACAGCGCCACCATCCGCTTCTTGCTATGGAATGTGAGAATGCGTCACGGATCGCCATCTAGCGCCCGTGCGCATAAAAAAAGCCTGCTTCACGGAGGAAGCAGGCTCTTATCGACAGGGTCTGACGGCAGACGTCAGAATGGCGTGCTTAGAACGGGATGTCGTCATCCATATCTGAGAAGTTCGGGGCTGGCTTCGGTGCCGGGCGTGGTGCCGGGGCCGGCGCTGGACGCGGGGCTGGTGCCTGGCGCGGGGCCGGGGCGTCGTAGCCGCCGCCACCGCCACCACCGTAGCTGTCATCGCCACCGCCGGCGTCGCCGCCCATGCCGGAGCGGCCGCCCAGCATTTGCATCTGTTCCGCGATGATGTCGGTTGCGTACTTCTCGACGCCGTCCTTGTCCGTGTATTTACGGGTTTGCAGACGGCCTTCGACGTAGACGGACGAGCCTTTTTTCAGATACTGGCCGACGATTTCCGCCAGGCGGCCGAAGAACGAGATACGGTGCCACTCTGTCAATTCTTTTTGTTCGCCCGTGTTGCGGTCCTTCGATTTGTACGAAGTGGCCACGGCGATGTTGGCGATCGCGTCGCCGCTAGGCATGTAGCGGATTTCCGGGTCACGGCCCAGATTGCCGACGATGATGACTTTGTTGACTGATGCCATGAATAACTCCTGATGAACTGCAGCGGGAGCCGGTGTCCCGCGCGGTAGTTTAGTGTACTAAACGAGGATTATAAGCGACCACGCGGCGCAAAGCACCCGCTTTCTGGCGGACGCCCTCTCGCGTGCGGCAGCACGTTTTTTTCACGGCAGGTGAAAACAAGAAACTTGAATACTGGTATTATATACAGTGTTTAAACGTCTGCACGCATCTGTATCAAACTTTGTCAGGGCACGTTCGCCTGGCGGCGCAATCCGCCCGTGGATGCCTCAGGCATGCAGAGCAAAACCCGGCTATAGTTACAGGTTGACCCGTTGTGGCCTCTCATCCGCACCCTGGCCCGATGCGCCGGCCGCACCACTCACTGAAAGCAAGGCAATCACATGGAACAGATCCGCATTCGCGGCGCTCGCACGCATAACCTCAAGAATATCAATCTCGATTTGCCGCGCAATAAGCTGATCGTGATTACCGGCCTGTCCGGCTCCGGCAAGTCTTCACTGGCCTTCGACACCCTGTACGCGGAAGGCCAGCGCCGCTATGTCGAGTCGCTGTCGGCCTACGCACGCCAGTTCCTGCAATTGATGGAAAAACCCGACGTCGACTTGATCGAGGGCCTGTCGCCCGCCATCTCCATCGAACAGAAGGCAACCTCGCACAACCCGCGCTCGACAGTGGGCACCGTGACGGAAATCCACGATTATCTGCGCCTGCTGTATGCGCGCGTGGGCACGCCCTACTGCCCCGACCATCCGGAAAACGCGCTGGCGGCCCAGTCCGTGTCGCAAATGGTCGACGCCGTACTGGCCATGCCGGAAGACACCAAGCTGATGATCCTGGCGCCCGTCGTCGCGAATCGCAAGGGCGAACACGTCGACCTGTTCGAGCAGATGCAGGCGCAGGGCTTCGTGCGTTTTCGCGTGCAGAGCGGCACGCATGCGGCCAAGATCTATGAAGTCGATGACCTGCCGAAACTGAAGAAAACGGAAAAACACACGATCGACGTCGTCATCGACCGGGTCAAGGTGAACCAGGACATCAAGCAGCGCCTGGCGGAAAGTTTCGAGACGGCCCTGCGCCTGGCCGATGGCCGCGCCATTGCCTACGAAATGGATACCGCGCAGGAACACGTGTACTCCAACAAGTTCGCCTGCAATGTGTGTGGCTATTCCCTGCAGGAACTGGAGCCGCGTCTGTTCTCGTTCAATAACCCCATGGGTGCCTGCCCGGAATGCGACGGCCTGGGACACATTGAATTCTTTGACCCGAAACGCATCGTCGCGTTCCCGAATCTGTCGCTGGCGTCGGGCGCCGTCAAGGGCTGGGACCGCCGCAACCAGTTTTACTTCCAGATGCTGACAAACCTGGCCGCCTACTATGAGTTCGACCTGGACATGCCGTTCGAGCAACTGGCACTGAATGCCCAGCAAGCCGTGCTGTACGGTTCCGGCAAACAGGTGATTCCATTCAGCTATGTAAACGAGCGGGGCCGCACCGTCATCAAGGAACACACGTTCGAAGGCGTGGTCAACAATCTGCAGCGCCGCTACCGCGAGACGGATTCGATGGCCGTCAAGGAAGAGCTGGCCAAGTTCATCAATGAAAAATGCTGCCCCTCATGCGATGGCGCGCGCCTGCGCGTGGAAGCGCGCTTCGTCAAGGTCGGCACGGGCAAGCAGCAGCGCGCCATCTATGAAGTGGCGGGAAAACCGCTGCGTGAGACGCTGGAATTTTTTGAAAAACTGAAACTGACGGGCGCCAAGAAAGAGATCGCCGACAGGGTTGTGAAAGAAATCATTTCGCGCCTGAAGTTCCTCAACAATGTGGGCCTCGATTACCTGTCGCTGGACCGCAGCGCGGACACGCTGTCGGGCGGCGAAGCACAGCGCATCCGCCTCGCGTCGCAGATCGGCTCCGGTTTGACGGGCGTCATGTATGTGCTCGACGAACCGTCGATCGGCTTGCATCAGCGCGATAATGACCGCCTGATCGAAACCTTGAAACACTTGCGCGACATCGGCAACAGCGTACTGGTGGTCGAGCACGATGAAGACGCGATCCGCACGGCCGACTACATCGTCGACATGGGCATCGGCGCGGGCGTGCACGGCGGCGAAATCATCGCAGAAGGCACCCTGCAAGATATTCTCAAGAACAAGAAGTCGCTGACGGCGCAATACCTGAACGGCAAGCTGAAAATCGCCGTGCCGGCCAAGCGCCACGCCAGCAATCCGGAAAAGCAGCTGGTCATTACTGGCGCGACGGGCAACAACCTGAAAAAGGTGTCGCTGAGCTTGCCGGTAGGCTTGATGACGTGCGTGACGGGCGTATCCGGCTCCGGCAAATCGTCGCTGGTCAACGATACTTTATATCCGGCCCTGTCGCGCCATTTGTATGGTTCGCAGACGGAACCGGCGCCGCACGACTCGATCAGCGGCCTGGAGCACTTCGACAAGGTCATTTCCGTCGACCAGGCGCCGATCGGCCGCACGCCGCGCTCGAACCCGGCCACCTACACGGGCTTATTTACGCCGATCCGCGACTTGTTCTCCACCGTGCCAACGGCCAAGGAACGCGGCTACAGCGCGGGCCGCTTCTCGTTCAACGTGAAGGGCGGACGCTGCGAAGCGTGCCAGGGCGATGGCGTGATCAAGGTCGAGATGCATTTCTTGCCCGACGTCTACGTGCCATGCGACGTGTGCCACGGCAAGCGCTACAACCGCGAAACCCTGGAAGTGCAATACAAGGGCAAGAACATCACGGAAGTGCTGGGCATGACGGTGGAAGAGGCGCATGAGTTCTTCAAGCCCGTGCCACTGATCGCGCGCAAGCTGCAAACCCTGCTCGACGTGGGCCTCGGCTACATCAAGCTGGGCCAGAGCGCCACCACCCTGTCCGGCGGCGAGGCGCAGCGCGTGAAACTGTCGCTGGAATTGTCGAAGCGCGACACGGGCCGCACCCTGTACATCCTCGATGAACCGACGACGGGCTTGCACTTCCACGACATCGATTTGTTATTAAAAGTCATCCATCGCCTGCGCGACCAGGGCAACACTTTGGTGATCATCGAGCACAACCTCGACGTCATCAAGACGGCCGACTGGATCGTCGACCTGGGCCCGGAAGGCGGGGCCGGTGGCGGGCAGATCATCGCCTCGGGCACGCCGGAAGACGTGGCGCTGAACCCGGCCAGCGTGACGGGCAAGTACCTGGGGCCGCTGCTCAAGCAATAAGGACGGCAGCGCAATAAAAAACGGCGCGGATTGCTCATGCAATCCGCGCCGTTTCTCTTTTTGCTAGCACCCCAGTCATTGCCGGCGTGTCATTTATCGCACGCCAGTCTTTGCCAGCGTGTTTCTCCCCCACTACAACTCTCAACACCTGACAAGCTACTGCGCGGCGCGCTACGCTTGTCAGATGCCGCTTTACGCTAACTTAGTTATGCACTCAGCCGCTTTTCCAGCGCAGCCTTGTGATCTGTCAATTCTTGCGGCAGATGATACGCGAGTTTTTCAAACAGTTCCGTATGCAATTTCAATTCGTCGCGCCACGCCGCCTTGTCGATCGATGTGATGGTGTCGAACTGTTCTTGCGTGAAGGGCAAGCCATCCCAGTTCAGGTCGCCATACTGCGGCGTCGTGCCGAACAGGTTTTCCACGCCGCCCGCCGTGCCTTCGATACGCTCGAGCATCCACTTCAGCACGCGCATATTGTCGCCAAAGCCAGGCCAGACGAACTTGCCTGCCTCGTCCGTGCGGAACCAGTTGACGCAGTAGATCTTCGGCAGGGCCGCCGGGTTGACCTTGCCCACCTTGACGCCCATGTCCAGCCAGTGCTGGAAGTAATCGCTCATGTTATAGCCGATAAACGGCAACATGGCAAATGGATCGCGGCGCACGACGCCCATCTGGCCCACGGCAGCGGCCGTCGTTTCGGAACCCATGGTGGCAGCCATGTAGACGCCTTCGACCCAGTTGCGCGCTTCGGTGACCAGCGGCACGGTGGTCGAGCGGCGGCCGCCGAAGATGAAGGCCGAGATCGGCACACCGGCCGGATCGTCCCAGGCGGCGTCGATCACAGGGTTTTGCGTGGCAGCAACAGTGAAGCGCGCGTTCGGGTGCGCCGCCTTGGTGCCGGACGCTGGCGTCCAGTCCTTGCCCTGCCAGTCGATCAAGTGGCTAGGTGCTTCTTTCGTCAAGCCTTCCCACCAGACGTCGCCGTCGTCCGTCAGCGCCACGTTGGTGAAGATCGTGTTGTCGCGCATGGACGCCATGCAGTTGTAATTGGTTTTTTCGTTGGTGCCCGGCGCCACGCCGAAATAACCGGCTTCCGGATTGATCGCATATAAACGGCCATCGGCACCGGGCTTGATCCAGGCGATATCGTCGCCGATGGTGGTCACTTTCCAGCCATTGAAACTTGCTGGCGGGATCAGCATGGCGAAGTTGGTCTTGCCGCAAGCCGATGGAAACGCTGCCGCGACGTAATGCTTCTTGCCTTCCGGCGATTCGACACCGAGGATCAGCATGTGTTCGGCCAGCCAGCCCGGGTTGTTGTCGGCCGCTTGTGCTTCCTGGTAGCCCATGTTCGAGGCGATGCGCAGGGCAAAACATTTCTTGCCCAGCAAGGCGTTGCCGCCGTAGCCCGAACCGAAGGACCAGATTTCGCGCGTTTCAGGGAAATGCACGATGTACTTGGTGCTGTTGCACGGCCATTTCACGTCTTGCTGGCCGGCAGCCAGCGGCGCGCCCACGCTGTGCACGCACGGCACGAACTCGCCATCGGTACCGAGCACGTCGTACACGGCGCGGCCCATGCGGGTCATGACCTTCATGTTCACGGCGACGTAAGGCGAATCGGACAGTTCCACGCCGATGTGCGCGATCGGCGAACCCAGCGGGCCCATCGAGAAGGGCACGACGTACATGGTACGGCCGCGCATGCAGCCGTCGAACAGGCCGTTCAGGGTGTGGCGCATTTCGCCAGGCTCGGTCCAGTTATTCGTCGGGCCGGCCGCTTCTTTCGTTGCCGAGCAGATATACGTGCGGTCTTCGACGCGGGCCACGTCGCTCGGGTCCGAGCAGGCCAGGTAGGAATTCGGGCGCTTGTCGGCATTCAGTTTTTTCATGGTGCCGCTGGCAACCATTTCAGCACACAGGCGCTCGTACTCTTCCTGCGAGCCGTCGCACCAGTAGATGCGGTCCGGCTTGGTCAGCGCGGCAATGTCGGCCACCCAGTTGATCAGTTTCTGTTGTTTAATATAAGCTGGGACGTTGAGTGCGGCGACGCCACCCATGACGGGCTGATTCATATTACCTCCAATACCAATAAAAGAAATTCTGGTCATTCCGGCAAGACAGGCAGCATCGTTGAGAGGTGGCTGCGGCTCACTGCGGACGGCGTCTTCACGCGGGCAGGGCTCTGGTGTTGTCGTTTACCTGGATCATGCGCCCAGGCTGCGGGAACGGTTTGCGCTATAACTATACTCAGGAAGCTTCAAAAGTGCCGGCGATTGTACACCCGCCAATCAGCTATTCTCGCAAAAATGTAGGAGAATAGCTTGACTAATGTAGTAGGCTATTCAGCATTTCCCGTATCCTGTTATTTCCCTACCAAATCCTCACTAAAATCGGCCATCCACCATGAAAATTGCCATACTCGATGATTACCAGGATGCCGTGCGCGGCCTCGATTGTTTCCCCTTGCTCGATGGCCACGAGGTCAAAGTGTTCAGCAATACGGCGCGGGGACTGGGCCAGCTGGCCATCCGCCTGGCGCCGTTCGACGCGCTGGTGCTGATCCGCGAACGCAGCAGTTTCAACCGCGCCTTGCTGGCGAAACTGCCGAATTTGAAACTGATTTCGCAAACGGGCAAGGTCAGCGGCCACATCGATGTGGCGGCCGCCACGGAGCTGGGCATCGCCATCGCCGAAGGTATAGGCTCGCCCACGGCGCCGGCCGAACTGACGTGGGCGCTGATCATGGCGGCGCAGCGCAAGATAGTGCCGTATGCGCAACATTTACAGGAAGGGCTGTGGCAGACGTCATCCATCGAGCCGGCGCGCAACACGCTCGGTACGGTGCTCAAGGGGCGCACCCTGGCGATCTGGGGCTACGGCAAGATCGGTCAATTGATCGCCGGCTATGGCCGCGCCTTCGGCATGACCATCCTCGTGTGGGGCAGCGAAGCGAGCCGCGCGGCGGCCGTGGCGGCCGGCGATACGGCGGCGGCATCGCGCGAGGCCTTCTTCGAGCAGGCCGACGTATTGACCTTGCACCTGCGCCTGTCCGACACGACGCGCGGGCTGGTCACAAGCGACGACCTGGCGCGCATGAAGCCGACGTCGCTGTTCGTCAACACCAGCCGCGCCGAACTGGTCGCCGATGGCGCGCTGGAAGCGGCGCTGTCACAAGGGCGCCCGGGCGCCGCCGCGCTGGACGTGTTTACGGACGAGCCGCTACCGCCCGGCTCGCCATTGTTGCGGCTGCCAAACGTGCTGGCCACGCCACACCTGGGCTACGTCGAGCGTGACAGCTATGAGCTGTATTTCCGCTACGCCTTGCAAAACATCGTCGATTTTGCGCAGGGTCAATGCACGCGCCTGCTCAATCCCGGGGTGTTGCAGCATGCGCGGCAAGCCCCTCAGGAGCGCTGAAACCCCTTGAGAAGGTCAGGCTCGCCCGTGATGCGGATGGCAGGCGCGGGCAGCACGTGCCGGCCGCGCCACAGGCCGGCCCAGCCGGGTGGCCAGGCGATGTCCGGCCCACGGTATGGCGCCACGCCGGCGCGCACGGCCACGACCGGCACGGGCGGCATGTCGGGCAAGGGCTCGCCTGGCGTGCGCTGCATGTCCAGGCTGTACATATAGTGGGGTAACAGAGCGTCGCAGACGCGGCCGAACCAGTCGCTATGGTCGTCGTCACGTCCCAGCGCCTGCGCCAGGCCCTGCGGGTCGAAACGGGCCAGGGCGTCGATCAGCTCGCCAGTGGTGGCGCCGGGCGTATCGCCCCAGCCCATCACGGGGTTGACGTTGTAATCGGCGCCCGAACCGTACCAGCCTTCGCGCCAGGGCCGCTGCATCCAGTCGCGCGGCCCCGTAAACAAATGCCAGCGCCAGTGCAGGCCGGACGGCTTGGGCCAGGAATACAGATACAGTTTTTGATAGCCGGCCTGGTGCAGCTCGCGCACCATGGCCATCAGGCGCGCATGCGGCATGCGGTCGGGCGGCGCGCGGCGAAACAGGATCGCTTCGCCATCGGCAAACTGCACGTCGTCTGTCGACAGGTTCAGGTCCAGGGTGCGCGCTTCGCTGCCGAAACGGGCGGCGATCCAGCCCGTCAGCAGATTGACGGACGTGATGACGCCATAGCCGCGGTGGCGGTGAAAAATGACGGTGCCGGGAGCGAGCGCTTTCATACGGAGTCGGGGTGGCAGACAAACAAAGAAACCAGTGTACTCACAGATGGCCAAATTTTCCAGTTGCGATCCGCCGCGGCCCACCATTCACGCAAGGCACACAATCCACGCTATCATGCGCGTCATTCTCCACTGACATCGTGACCACATCATGACTTTGCGCATACTCGCCACCGGCGGCACTTTCGACAAACACTACAACGAATTGAACGGTACCCTGGGCTTTTCCGACAGTCATTTGCCGGCAGCGATTGCCCGCGCGCGCATGACGGCACCCGTGGCCCTGGAGCAACTGCCCCTGCTCGATTCGCTCGACATGCAGGATGCGGACCGCCAGCGCGTGCTGGCCTCATGCCGCGCGGCGCACGAGAAAGCCATCGTCATCATCCACGGCACCGACACCATGCGCGAGACGGCGCAAGTGCTGGGCGCGGCGAACCTGCAGCAAACGGTGATTTTGACGGGCGCCATGATTCCCTACGAAATCGACAACTCCGATGCCCTGTTCAACCTGGGCTTTGCTTGCGGCGTGGCGCAAACCTTGCCAGCGGGCGTGTACGTGGCCATGAATGGCCAGATCTTCGCCTGGGACAATGTGCAAAAGAACCGCGCCGCCGGCGTGTTCCAGCCTTTGTAAGCCGCTGCCAGGACAGGGCTAACAGTACAGGCGAAAAAAAGGAGCCGCAGCTCCTTTTCCGTACCGATATATCTGCGTTTATGCAGTCGCTTCGCCGCCCAATGCTTCGACCACATCGGCCATCAGCTTGGAGAGCTCGCCCGTCATCAGCATCACGTCGCCGTCGAAACGCTCGTCGTCGTTCTTCGTGCTCGATTCCGTTTCCTTGATCACGTCCAGCGGCTTGACGCTCTTGATGGCCAAGGACTCCGTCAGCACAAACGAGATCTTGTCGTTCCACGTCATGGCCAGGCGCGTGCACTGCTTGCCGGCCGCGATGTGGCGACGCACGTCGTCCGCTTCCAGGGTGTGGCGCACGTAGCGCACGGTGGCCTTGCTTTCGCCCGTGGCGCGCAATTCCGTGTCCATGTCGACCGTGAAGCCGGCAGGCGCATCGTCGGCCTGCAGCCATTCCGTCATCACCGCCACGGGCGAACGCTGCACGCGCAAGCTTTCCAGCGGCAGTTTATCCACGGCCTTCAACAACAGCTTGATGACTTCATCGGCTTTCGCCGGGCTGGCGGCATCGACCACCAGCCAGCCATTGACGGGGTCGATCCACGTCCAGACGTTGCTGCGGATGCTGAAGGCGCGCGGCAGCAGCTCGTCGGCCACGCGTTCCTTCAATTCCTTCATGGCTTTTTTACCGGGTGCAAAGCCTTGCGCTTCTTCCATCTCGGCAGCGCGGGCCTTGGCCACCTGGTTGATGACGGTCGCTGGCAACAGTTTCTTTTCCGTGCCCAGCAAGATCAGCATCTGCTTGTTGACCACGTGGACCAGGCCACCGTTCGGGCGTGGCGTATCCCAGCCCTGGCGCATCAGATCCATGCTGGTCGCCGGCGTAAATTTGTTCGAGGACAAGGCCTCTTCCAGTTGTTCTGGCGTATAAGCCCATGGTGCGGGCAGGCGGTAAATCTGAAGATTCTTGAACCACATAGTTTTTGTCTTCCGTTTGTTTCAGTAGTGCCAGGGGAACGCCATTCTACACTTTCGACGTAAAAATGCCGTCAAAAGCGCGGTCCGGCGCGGTATGTATCTTGCAGGAAACGCCGCTAGAGGCGGGGAAACAGCTCCGCCTGGGCTGGCGCCTGCCGCATCACCACGGCCGGATCGGACAAGGCCGAGATGCGCACGCCCAGCAGGCGGATTTTCTTTTCAAATGGCACGCGTCGCAGGCAGTCGCGGCTGGCGCGCAGGATGGCGGCGGCGTCTGCCGTGGCGCTGGGCAGGGTGATGTCGCGCGTGACGGTGCTGAAATCCTCGAAGCGCAGCTTGATGCCCACCGTGCGCCCCGCCAGCGATTGTTTATCGAGGTCGCCCGCCACGCGCGTGCACAGGCTTTCCAGCTTTTCCGACAGGGTGGCGCGGTCGCGCACCACCTGCAAGTCGCGCTCGAACGTCGTCTCGCGGCTGACGGACTTGGTTTCCCTGCTCGTCTGCACGGGCCGCTCGTCGATGCCCAGCGCCGCCTGGCGCAGCCAGCCCGTGTACAGGTCGCCAAATTGCGTGCGCAGCATGGCCATGTCGGCCCGCGCCAGCTCGCCGATGGTATTGACACCCAGCGCTTCCAGCTTGGCCGTCGCCTTCGGGCCGATGCCATTGATCTTTTTTGCAGGCAAAGGCCAGACCCTGGTTTCGACATCCTCGGGCGACAAGATGGTGAGTCCGTCGGGCTTTTCCAGGTCGGAACAGATTTTTGCCAGCAATTTGTTGGGCGCCAGGCCGACCGAACACGACAGGCCCGTCGCCTCGAACACGGCCGCCTTCAGGCGCGCCGCCATGGCCGGCGCCTGCTCGCCATATTCGGTGAGGTCGACATAGATTTCATCGATGCCCACGTTCTGGATGATGGGGCACAACTGGGCCACGGCTTGCTTGAAGCGGGCCGAATACTCGCGGTAAGCCTCGAAATCGGCCGGCAGCAGGATGCTGTCGGGCGCCAGTTTCGCCGCTTTCATGATGCCCATGGCGGAAAACACGCCAAACGCGCGCGCCGCGTAGGTCGAGGTGGTGACGACGCCGCGCCCCACGTAGTCGCGCATGCGCGCAAACTGCCGCGTGCCGTCCCTCTGCAGCACCGGTTGCTGCAAGCGCCCGCCGCCGATGACGACGGCTTCGCCGCACAGTTCCGGATATTTCAACAGTTCCACGGAAGCAAAGAAGGCGTCCATGTCCAGGTGGGCTATCCAGCGGCGGGCGGGTGGCTCGGGTAGGGGGGAGGCAGATGTGGTCAAGGACACCTCGCGGCAGCGATACTGTAGTTATATACAGTATCGCTGGAAATGTCCGCGGATGCAAGTTGAAACGCACGCGCACGGCGGTTGCTTTTCTCAATGGCAAGATTACAATCCTGACACAACTATTCAAAGGAGTCGCCTTGTCCATCACCCATCACGCTGCGCGCCGCCGGTCCGCCTGGTTATCCATCCTGCCGGCCCTGCTGTTGTGCACCCTGGCGCCATCCGCGCTGGCCGACACCACCACCGTTGCCACGCCCACCGCGCCGGTCGCCGCCAGGACGGCCTGGCAGGAAACGCGCCACGGCACGGTCGTCACGGACGACTACCGCTGGCTGCAAAAGAAAACCGATCCTGCCGTGATCGACTACCTGAATGCGGAAAACGCCTACACGGCCGCCGTCACGGCCCCGATCCAGCCGCTGGCCGACAAGGTCTACGCCGAGATCAAGGGACGCATGCAGGAAGTGGACCTGTCCGTGCCTGCGCGCCAAGGCAATTTCTACTATTACACGCGCACGGAAGCGGGCAAGCAATACCCGCTTCACTGCCGCCGCCCTGTCGGCGCACATGGCGCCTACGATGCGCAGGCAGCGGAGGAAATCCTGCTGGACCAGAATCAACTGGCCGAAGGCCACAAATTCTTTGCCGTGCGCGCGTTTGCCATCAGCCCGAATGAGCAATTGCTGGCCTACACCACCGACACGACGGGTTTCCGCCAGTACGAACTGCATGTGAAGGATTTGAAGACGGGCAAGTTGCTGGGCGATACCATGCCCCGCGTGACGTCCCTGGCCTGGGCGGCGGACAATACCACCCTGATGCTGGCGCAGGAAGACGCCACCACCAAGCGTTCGGACCGCTTGTTCCGCCTGGCCCTGGGCGGCACGCAGCAGCAGGTGTACCACGAGCCGGTGGAACAATTCGCTATCGGCGTGAGCCGCACGCGCGATCATCGCTACTTTATGCTCACCGCGCGCAGCACGGATACCAGTGAAGTGCTGCTGCTGCCAACGAGCAAGCCGCAAGGCAGCTTCCAGTCCGTGCTGAAGCGCGAAAAAGGCCACCGCTACGGCATCGAACACCGCGACGGCCAGCTGTTTATTCTGACCAACAAGGACGCGAAGAATTTCCGCGTCGTCAGCGCGCCGGTGGCTGCCCCGCAGCAAAAGAACTGGAAACCGGTGGTGCCGCACAACAAGGATGCCGTGATCCAGTCCATCGACGTGTTCCAGGGCTACCTGGTGGTGATGGAAAAGGCGCGTGCCCTGAACCGCGCGCGCATCCTTGACTTTGCGCACAAGAACTGGAAGACGGTGCAGTTCGACGACCCCGTCTACCTGGCCACGGCGGCCGGCACGCCAGAATTTACCGCCACGCAATTTCGCATGTCCTACCAGTCTCCCGTCACGCCGCCCACCGTCATCGACGTCAGCATGCAGGACGGCAAGCGCACGGTGCTGAAACAGCAGGAAATCGTCGGCGGCTTTGACGGCAGCCGCTACACCACGCAGCGCCTGTGGGTGAAAGCGCGCGATGGCGTGCAAGTGCCGCTGTGGATCGTCTACAAGAAAGGCGTGAAGCTCGACGGTTCCGCGCCGCTGCTGCTGTACTCGTATGGCTCGTATGGCATCTCGACGGAAGCCAGCTTTGCCATCAGCCGCATCAGCCTGCTGGAGCGGGGCGTCATCTATGCCCAAGCGCATATCCGCGGCGGCACCGACATGGGCGAAGCGTGGCATGAAGACGGCATGCTGATGAAGAAGAAAAACACCTTCAATGACTTCATCGACAGCGCCGACTACCTGGTGCGCGAAAAATGGACCAGCCCGAACCGCCTGATCATCCAGGGTGGCAGCGCCGGCGGCCTCCTGATGGGTGCCGTCGTCAACATGCGCCCCGAGCTGTTCCACGCCGTACACGCGGCCGTGCCGTTCGTCGACGTGATGAATACCATGATGGATGCCAGCCTGCCCCTGACGACGGGCGAATACCTGGAATGGGGCGACCCGAACCAGAAGGCGGCCTACGACTACATGCTCAGCTACTCGCCCTACGACAACATTGCGCGCAAGAATTACCCGGCCATGCTGGTGACGACGGGCCTGAACGACAGCCAGGTCATGTACTGGGAACCGGCCAAGTATGTGGCCAAGCTGCGCGCGCATAAAACGGACGGCAATCCCCTGCTGCTGAAAACGAATATGGGCGCCGGCCACGGCGGCGCTTCGGGCCGCTACAACGCGATTGCCGAGAACGCCTTCAATATGGCGTGGATGCTGTCGCAGTGGAATATCACGGAGTAAAGTGAAAAAAGCGCTTGCAGAACGATTTTAGCCATCCTATAATAGCGCCTCTTCCAGACGTGGTGACAAACGTCGGGATGGTTTTCTGAGACAAGCAACGGGTGCTTAGCTCAGTTGGTAGAGCGGCGCCCTTACAAGGCGTAGGTCGGGAGTTCGAGCCTCTCAGCACCCACCAAATCAGAAAACTGTCCAGTGCTTCATGGATCAGCAACACAGATCATACGAGCTTGGAGTGGTAGTTCAGTTGGTTAGAATACCGGCCTGTCACGTCGGGGGTCGCGGGTTCGAGTCCCGTCCGCTCCGCCAATAAAAGAAAAGCCCTTTGGTTCCCAGAACCGAAGGGCTTTTCCCATTTCAGCAGCCAAAAACACGTCAGTACCCCCTCGCCTGAACATTTTTGCGTTTTTCAGCAAAAAAATGCTTTTATCCCATAAGAATAGTTGCACAAGCACCAAAGCGCCCCCTATAATAGTGCCTCTTCCAGACGTGGTGACAAACGTCGGGATAGTTTTCTGGGTATGCGGGTGCTTAGCTCAGTTGGTAGAGCGGCGCCCTTACAAGGCGTAGGTCGGGAGTTCGAGCCTCTCAGCACCCACCACCAATACAGAAAATTATCCAGTGCTTCATGGATCAGCAACACAGATCATACGAGCTTGGAGTGGTAGTTCAGTTGGTTAGAATACCGGCCTGTCACGTCGGGGGTCGCGGGTTCGAGTCCCGTCCGCTCCGCCAATAAAAGAAAAGCCCTTTGGTTCTCTGAACCGAAGGGCTTTTCCCATTGTGGGGTCAGACCCACAACACCGCCAACGTCAAGCTCAACGCTAACTTGTCCTGGGGTCTGACCCCGGCTGTTAGAATCAGCGCTACCCTGACTCCGCAGCTCCTGCCTGATGCGCCTGCCACACAGTCTTTCCCCCTATCTTGCCCTGCGCTTGCGCCTGGCCCATCATGCTTTGCTGCAATTTGCCGCCAGCCTGACGAGTTCCATGGAGATCTTCTTTTTCCTGGCCGGTCCCGTCCTGCTGGGTCTGCTCAGCGTCATCGCCCTGCCCGGTTTTCTCGCCGTGAGCCTGCCCTGGCCTGCCGCTTTGGGTCTGCTGGGTGCGCAAGTGCTGCTGACGTGCCTGCCCGCCTGGCTGCTGCGCAAGCGATTGTTGCCGGCCAATACCGCCGCCTGGCTGCGCCAGCTGCCCTTGCCGCCGCGTTTGCGCTGGCAAGCCGATATCGCCGTGGCCGGCCTGCTGATGCTGCCGCTGGGCGTCGCCTATGCCGTCTCGGCCAGCATCTGGCTGGCGCAGTCGCCACCCTGGCTGCGTCCGGTCGCCGCGCCCGGTATTGCCGCCACCATCGCCGTCTGGCTGCTGACCTGGCTGTTGACGACGCTGATCGTGGCGCAGCGCCTGCGCGCGCCACGCCCCGCCCAAGCGGCGCGCCCGTCAACGATGACGGCATACGTGCCGCAACGCCACCGCTGGCGCAGTATATTCCTGTGGCGCCGGTTGTTCTGGCTGCCGTTCTGGCGCAATGAAAACGTGATCGGCATCCAGCAAAGCGTGCTGCTGGCCACGGCCGGCGCCAGCATGCTGGCCTGGCTGCTGCGCGCACCGCTCGTGCCCGCGCCGCTGCTGGGTTTGCTGGCCAGCGCCAGCCTGATCATTGTGACGGACCGCGGCGACAAGGCCGTGCGCGAGCAGATCGCCGTGCTGCGCCCCGTGCTGAACGCCTGGCCCCTGGCCAGCGGCAACCTCATCCGCCTGGCCTGCACGGCCAGCCTGCTGCCGCCGTTTGCCGTGCTGCTGGCGGGTGCGGTCTTGCTGTACGCCATCGATCCCGCCGCCTTGCAGCAGCGCGTGACCACGGTCTACGCCATCACGGCCAGTGCGGCCCTGCTGGCCATCGTCGGCCTGCCCCGCCTCACGGCGCGCGGCCGCGTCGCCCTCGTCGTTTTCTCCATCCTTGCCTTGAGCGCCATCGGAAGCGAATTATGGAATTGAATGCCACCTCTCCCGTGCTGCACATCGAGCACCTCGATTTTCACTTCCCCACGCACAGCGTATTCCAGAGATTCAATCTGCAATGCGGCCCCGGCATCACCTGGCTGCGCGGCGCGAACGGGGCCGGCAAGACGACCTTGCTGAAGCTGGCGGGCGGCGCCCTGCTGCCCGCGCGCGGCGCCATCCGCCTCGATGACGTCGACAGCGGCTTCATGCCGCTGGCCTACCGCGCGCAAGCGTTCTATTGCGGCGGCGACGCCCCCGCCCTGCCCTGGCTGCAAGTACATGAATTTCTCGACCTGCACCTGGCCCTGTACCCTGGCAGTGACCAGTCCCTGCTGAACGACGAGCTGAGCGCGTTTTCCTTGCTGCAGACCTTGCAGCAAAGCATCACCGCCCTCTCCTTGGGCCAGCACAAAAAGCTGCAACTGGCGCTGGCCCTGGCCTTGCCCGTGCGCCTGCTGCTGATCGATGAACCGTTCAATGGCCTCGACGCATCCGCCATGGCGTACTTGCGCCAGCGCCTGTCCGACCCGTCCCGCCTGGCGCGCCAGTGCATCGTACTGACCAGCCATCTGGCGCCGGACGTGCCCCTGGCGGCGACGGTGCAATTGTGAAATAGGCCTTTGCAGATCCGACAAGAAACGCTTAGGATGCCGTGTTGCAAAAACCGGCGATCCCGGTGCAGCCACTACGACAACACGGCGCGGTTATTCACTGCGCCGGGCTTATTCTTGGAGATTAATATGTTGAACACCCACCGCCGCGCCCTGGCCATCCTGTGCGCCACCCTTGCCACCTCGGCCATCGCGGCCGGCCCCACGGGCACGGCCGCCGACTATGGCCGCAGCGCCCCGCACACGACCGCCCAGCGCAGCATCGAGTTGCAGCCCGACACGCGCCACATCAACGTCACGCGCGGCGAAACCGTCACCATCGCGCGCGCCGGCCAGCGTTTTACGTGGCACGTGCAAACTTTTAACCATCAAACGAAATTCGCCCTGAGCGAGATCGCGCCACAGGACATGCCCGTCGATGGAGTGCAGGTGTATGTGGCCGCCAATCCACAGTACGCGGGCAGCTGAGCTTCAGCATAAACACCACAGCACGCAAGCGCGGCATCGACAGCGGCGTTGGGGCACTGCTACAATGAGAATCGTTATCATTTACGGCATGTTAGCAACGCCGTCCCGCCCTTCCTGCCGACTGTCTCCCGTGGTTGCACGCTATTACCGAGAACTGCTGAATTTTTGCCTGCGCAACCTGAAGGACCGGGCGGCGGCGGCTGACGTAGTGCAGGAAAGCTATGCCCGCTTCCTCAGCATGCAGCGCGCGGGACAAGCCATCGCCGAGCCGCGCGCCCTGCTGCACCAGACGGCGCGCCGCCTGCTGATCGACGGCCACCGGCGCGCCGCCGTGCGCGACCACGACGAGCTCGACACCTTGCTGGAAACGCAGCAGCCAGCCGCGCCCGCGCATGCCCAGCCCGAAGCAATCTATGCCTACGAAGAATATGCCACAGCCATCGCGCGCGCCATCGCAGCCTTGCCACCGCGCTGCCGTGAAGCCTTCATCCTGAACCGTTTCGATGGCCTGTCGCACCAGCAAGTGGCGGAGCAGATGGGTATTTCGCGCAATATGGTGGCGCAGCACATCATGCGCGGCGTGCTCGCCTGCAGGGCCGTGGAGGAGCGCATCAAGGGGACGCAGCCATGAGACCATCAGATCGCCACGACAGCGCCGCCTTCCTCGCGCAACAGCCCGCGCTGGACGTGCAGGCCGCCGACTGGCTGGTGCGCCGCCAGGATGGCCTCGATGAGCGCGAGGAAGCGGCCTTCCAGCAATGGCTCGCCGCCAGCACGGCGCATGCGGCCGCCTACGCGCAGCTGGCCAGCGTGTGGGATGGACTCGACGCGCTGCCGGACGCCACCATCGCGCGTTTGCGTCCCGTCCCCGCCAGCAAGACGGCGCCATCGCTGCCCCGCTTTTCCTGGCTGACGCAACTGTGCCAGCCCGTGCGCCTGGCTGGCGCCGCCGTCGTGTGCGCCGTGCTGGCGGGCGGCTGGCAATACTGGCTGCATCAGCCCGTCTACAGCGCCAGCTTTGCCAGCGTGCGCGGCGAACAATTGACGGTGGAATTGCCCGATGGCAGCATCTTGCGCCTGGACACGGCCACGCGCGTCGACGTCACCCTGTACCGCCAGCGCCGCGAAGTGCGCCTGCCGGAAGGCCAGGCCCTGTTGACGGTCGCGCCCGACAAGACGCGCCCGTTCGAGGTGCTGGCCGGTCCCGTGCGCGTCACCGTGCTGGGCACACGCTTTAGCGTGCGCCATACGCATAGCGGTCTGTACGGCGATGGCGCCAGCGTGCAAGTGGAACACGGCATCGTGCGCGTGGCGGGCAGCGGCGCGCCGCTGCTGCTGACGGCGGGCCAGGCCGTGCGCAGCGATGCGGCGGGCACGCTGGAAGCGTTGACGAATGCCACGCCCGAAGACGCGATGCTGTGGCGTGAAGGCCGCGCGCATTTCAACAACACGCCCTTGCGCGTAGCCCTGGCCGAGTTCGAGCGCTATGGCCCGACGCACTTGCGCCTGGCCGATGCAGCCGTAGGCGAACTGCGCCTGAACGGCAGTTTCAAACTGCGCGAAGTGGCATCCTTCCGCCGCGCCCTGCCGCAAGTGCTGCCCCTGCGCCTGCGCGAAGAAGGCGGCAGTACCGTCATCACGGCTGCGCCATAAATTTTTTGCGATTGACCTCAACTGTTTGGCGGCTCGTGCGTCTTCATTGGTAATGATTCGTATTTATATTTACTTTTGGAGAATAGCCTCGATGTCTTGCCCGCGTACCGTTTCCCCGTTCCACTTCGCTCCCCTCACTCTGGCCCTCGCCCTGGCCGCCATTGGCGCCGCGCCCTCGCTGCATGCCCAGGCCTTGACCACGGAAGCCGTCGTCACGGTCGCCGTGCCGGCGCAGGCGCTGGGCACGGCCTTGAATACCCTGGCGCGCCAGGCGGGATTGCAATTGATGGTGCATCCCGACTTGGTGGCCGGCAAGCACGCCCCCGCCGTGACCGGGCAATTGTCCGCGCGCCAGGCGCTCGAACGCTTGCTGGCCGGCACTGGCCTGGTGGCGCAAATGGACGGCAACGACGTGATCATCCGCGCGGGGAGCATTGCCGCGCCGGAAAAGACCATGGCGCCCGTCACCGTCAGCGCGGCGCAGGAACGTGACGGCACCACGGAAGGCAGCGCTTCCTACACCACCGCATCGATGCAGACGGCCACGCGCCTGCCCCTGTCGATCCGCGAAACGCCGCAGTCCGTCAGCGTCGTCACGCGCCAGCAGATGGACGAGCAAAACATCGTGCAGCAGGAAGACCTCGTCAAGCGCACCACGGGCCTGACGTTCGTGCAATATGGCCCGTCCGGCAGCGATACCAACGGCTTTTTTGCGCGTGGCGCCAGCGTGCAAAACATGCAGGTCGACGGCGTGGCGCGCCTGTTTACGGATTACGTGGGCATTTTCCAGACGAATGACATGGTGATCTATGACCGCGCCGAAGTGGTGCGCGGGGCCACCGGCCTGATGAACGGCATCGGCACGCCGGGCGCCACCATCAACCTGGTGCGCAAGCGTCCCACGGCCACGGCACAAGCGAGCCTCAAGCTGACGGGCGGCACCTGGGATTACCGCCGCGGCGAAGCCGATATTGCCGGTCCCGTCAACGAAGCACGCACAGTGCGCGCGCGCCTGGTGGCGGCCGTGCAGGAAAACCAGTCGCAAGTCGACTATGAAAAGGAAAAGCGCAAAGTCCTGTACGGCATCATCGAGGCGGACCTGGCGCCCAATACCCTGGCGACCCTCGGCTTTGCCTGGCAAGACTACCAGGCCCAAGGTGTGGGCCGCTCGGGCCGCCCCTTCTTCTACAAGGACGGCACGCGCACGCACTGGCAACGTTCCGATTCCTCGGGCGCGCGCTGGGCATCCGCCGACCGTGAAAACCGCAGCTACTTTGCCAGCCTGGAACATCAGTTCGGCAACGGCTGGCGCGCCAAGGCCACGCTGACGCGCGACAGCAGCGATTACACGGAAGTGCCGGGCTGGACCGATGAATTCGGCATCGACAAGGCCACAGGTACAGGCGTGGGGCTGTGGTCGGCCCTGTGGGCAGGCAAACCCGTGCAAGATACCCTGGACGTCTACGCGAATGGCCCCGTCGACCTGTTCGGCCGCCGCCACGAGTTGGTGCTGGGCGCCACCAGTTCGCGCACGCGCAACGATACGCAAGGCCACGGCCGCTGGTCCTTCCCCGGCTGGAGCAACGTCATCGAGAATATTTTCACATGGGATGGCAATACGCCTGTGAAGCCGAACAATCCGCCCAACAGCGACATCCACTCCACCGAGCGCACCAACAGCGTCTACGCCACGGCACGCATCAAGGCGACCGACACCCTGGCACTGGTGCTCGGTTCGCGCGTCACCAGCTGGAAGCGTTCACAGTCGGAAACGCCGTTCGACAGCAAGATCACGGACCGCAGCAGCCGCCAGGAAACGGGCGAATTCACGCCGTACGCCGGCGTCGTCTACGACGTCAGCCGCGACTGGTCCGTGTATGGCAGCTACACGAATATCTTCCAGCCGCAAAACAACAAGGGCGCCGATGGCAGCTACCTCGATCCCCTGCTGGGCAACAGCTACGAAGCTGGCGTGAAAGGCGCGCTGCTGGACAAGCGTCTCAACGTCACGGCCGCCCTGTACAAGACCAAGCAAGACAATTTTGCCGTGTCGATCCCCGGCGCCTTTGCGCCCGACGGTTCGCAAGCCTACCGCGCCGCCACGGGCACGACCAGCCGCGGCCTGGAACTGGAAGTGGCGGGCCAGCTGGCCACCAACTGGCAAGGCACGGCCGGTTTTGCACGCAACATGAGCGCCGACTCCGACGGCAAGCAACTCAATACGGAAGTGCCGCAAAGCACCTTCAAGGTCTTCACCAGCTATCGCTTGCCAGAGTTGGGCGGCGCCGGCGCGGGCGGCCTGAACGTGGGCGGTGGCGTGCGCTGGCAAAACCATACGCGCTCCGACATGTCCTACCTGGCCCTGCCGGGCGACCCCATCATCCGCCAGGGCAGTTATGTGCTGGCCGATGCCATGCTGCAATACGCGTTCAGCAAGACCGTCAGCGTGTCCGTGAATGTGAATAACCTGTTCGACAAGCACTACCAGGTCAATTCGAATTCCTCGTATTACGGCGAAGGGCGCAACGTGCGCGTGGGCCTGGCGTTCAAGCTGTAATTTTCATCGGCGTAAAAAAACCGGAAGCGCCTTGCGGCGTTTCCGGTTTTTTTGCGGCGGGACAGCTTAGGCCGTCAATGCTTCTTTCGCTGCCGACTCTTCCACCACTTCCTCGTCATCCGAGCGGATCAGGTGGTCAAAGGCGGACAGGGCTGCCTTGGCGCCTTCGCCGGTGGCGATGATGATCTGCTTGTACGGCACCGTGGTGACGTCGCCGGCCGCAAACACGCCGGGGATCGAGGTCTGGCCGCGGGCATCGACTTCGATTTCACCGTGGCGCGACAGTGCCACCGTGCCTTTGAGCCACTCCGTGTTCGGCACCAGGCCGATTTGCACGAAGACGCCTTCCAGCTCGACCTTTTTCGACTCGCCGCCGACCCGGTCCGTATAGCTCAGGCCATTGACGATCTTGCCGTCGCCGTGGATCTCGGTCGTTTGCGCCGACGTGATCACGGTCACGTTAGGCAGGCTGTGCAGCTTGCGTTGCAGCACCGCATCGGCACGCAATTCCGCGCCGAACTCGATCAGGGTCACGTGTTTCACGAGACCGGCCAGGTCGATCGCCGCTTCCACACCCGAGTTGCCGCCGCCGATCACGGCCACGCGCTTGCCCTTGAACAGCGGGCCATCGCAGTGCGGGCAGTAGGCGACACCGTGGTTGCGGTATTCCTTCTCGCCCGGCACGTTGATTTCGCGCCAGCGGGCGCCGGTGGCCAGGATCACGGTCTTGGCTTTCAGGATGGCGCCATTCGCCGTTTCAATCTGCACCAACTTGCCCGGCGTCAGTTTCGCGGCGCGCTGGGTGTTCATGATGTCGACGTCGTATTCCTTGACGTGCTGTTCCAGCGCCATGGCGAACTTCGGACCATCGGTTTCCTTGACGGAAATAAAGTTTTCGATGGCAAGGGTGTCGAGCACCTGGCCGCCGAAACGCTCGGCCAGCACGCCCGTCTTGATGCCTTTGCGGGCCGCGTAGATGGCCGCTGCCGCGCCGGCAGGGCCGCCGCCGACGATCAGCACGTCAAACACGTCTTTCTTGTTCAGTGCTTCCGCCTGGCGGGCGCCGGCATTGGTGTCGAGCTTGGCGAGGATTTCCTCGACATTCGTGCGTCCCTGGCCAAAGTGCTGGCCATTGAGGAACATCATCGGCACGGCCATGATTTGCCGCTCTTCCACTTCTTTCGGGAACACGCCGCCATCGATGGTGGTGACCTTGATGCGCGGGTTGATCACGGCCATGGCATTCAAGGCCTGCACCACTTCCGGGCAGTTATGGCAGGAGAGCGAAATAAACGTTTCAAACTCGTAATCGCCGTCGAGGTTGCGGATCTGCTCGATCACGGCGTCGTCGAACTTGATGGTGTGGCCGCCCACTTGCAGCAGCGCCAGCACCAAGGAGGTAAATTCGTGGCCCAGCGGTACACCGGCGAAACGCACGCCGATGTCGGAGCCGGTACGGTTGATGCTGAACGACGGGGCGCGTACGCCAGCGTCAAGGCGCTCGACCAGCGTGATCTTGTCGCTCAACAGGACTATTTCCTGGAGCAATTCCTTCATCTCGCGGGCTTTTGCGCTGTCATCGAGAGAAGCGACCAGCTCAAGCGGATACACCACTTTTTCCAGGTAGGATTTCAGTTGGGTTTTGAGGGTGGCATCTAACATGATTATTTCTTCCTTTACAAATATTTAGGCGTATGCCGGGCCGGACGCCCGGTCCGGCATCGCGGTAACTACTTGTTTGCTACGTGTTGCATCGAGACTTAGATCTTGCCAACCAGGTCCAGCGATGGGGTCAGGGTTGCTGCGCCTTCCGTCCATTTGGCTGGGCACACTTCGCCTGGGTGAGCGGCAACGTATTGAGCTGCCTTAACTTTGCGCAACAGTTCCGATGCGTCACGGCCGATGCCGTTGTCATGCACTTCCAGCACTTTGATGAAGCCGTCTGGATTGATGACGAAGGTACCGCGCAGTGCCATGCCTTCTTCTTCGATCATGACTTCGAAATTGCGCGACAGGGTACCGGTTGGGTCGCCGATCAGTGCGTATTGCACTTTCTTGATCGCGTCCGAGGTGTCGTGCCATGCTTTGTGCGCGAAGTGCGAATCGGTCGAGATGCCGTAGACATCGACGCCCAGCTTCTGGAACTCGGCGTGGTGATCGGCCAGGTCTTCCAGTTCGGTTGGGCAAACGAAGGTGAAGTCGGCTGGGTAGAACACGAATACCGACCACTTGCCTTTCAGCGACGCTTCCGTCAGGTCGACGAATTTGCCATTGTGGAATGCGGTTGCCTTGAATGGTTTAACTTGGGTATTGATGAGCGACATAATCATTTCCTCTCGTGTGGTGAATCAGTAAGACTCTAGTGTAAGGGGTTTTAACCCATATGCAAAATTGATTGTCACAATAGTTTCAATTGGTTTTAACTATCATGGCATCATGGGAACTCCATGATAGGCAGTTCCCACGGGATTGAACAGCGACAAAAAGGATTCCCCTTCCTGCCGCCGGGTCGTTAATTTTTGAGTTCTTCCGGTACTTTGCCGCCGTTTTCCGCCAGCTTGATCATCACCTGGCGATGCAGCCAGATATTCATGCTGGCCGAATCGTTGGTGTCGCCCGTGAAGTGCAGCTCTTGCGCCAGTTCCTTGCGCGAGGCCAGGCTGCTGTCGAGTTGAAGCAATTTCATCAGGTCGACGATGGACGTGCGCCAATTGAGTTTTTCCGCGTTCTTGCTGGCCAGCTCGACCAGCACCACTTCCACGTCCACCACGGGCGCGGCAGCCGCTGGCGCAGCAGGTGCTGCCGCCGGTGCTGCGGCAGGTGCTATCGTGGCGGCGGCCGGCGTGGCTGCCGGTGCGGCGTCGGACGCATGGTGGAAGATTTTGTTGTAGATATTGCTGAAAATGCCCATGAGGTCACCTCGAGTTGAGTGAATGGAAGAAGGTTTGCCTGCGCGCCCGGTTCATGACGCGAACCGGTGACAGCTGGAGCCGGGCGCAGGCGCCAGCCCATCGAGTATAAGCCCGTTCAAGCCGGGAGCCCCGTCCCGCAGGCTTGCGACAAATCTGGTGGCAGGGTATGCCTGTTTCAAGGGTGCAAGGGCTGCTGCGCACGCAGCAGCGCATCGAATGCGTCGATGGCCAGCGGCGGCGCAAACAGCTCGCCTTGCGCAAAATCGCAGCCGATTTCCAGCAGCCGCGCGCGCTGCTCTTCGGTCTCCACCCCTTCGGCGATGACTTGCAAACCCAGCTTGTGCGCCATGGTGACGATGGCTTCGCACAACACCAGTTCGCTGGCGCCGGGCGCCAGCTTGCGCACCAGCACGCCGTCGAGCTTAAGGTAGTCGATGCCGCACTGCTGCAATTGCGTCAGCGAGGCGGGGCCGCTGCCGAAGTCATCGAGGGCAATCTGCAAGCCTGCCTCGCGCAAATACTGCAGCCGCTGCGCCATGCCGCTTCCTGCGCCGGTCCCCAGCAGCGCATCTTCGCGCACGTCGAGCACAATGGCCGAGGCCGGCACATTGAGCGCCAGCAGCTGGCGCAGCCAGGTGCCGGGCGCCTCCACTTCGCGCTGCAATTCCAGCGGCGACTGGTTCAGGCACAGTTGCAGCCCCGGCAAGCCGATGACGTGACCTTGCGCGCGCCAGCGCAGCAACTGCGCGACCGCCGTGCGCAGCACCCAGTCGCCGATGTCGACGATCAGGCCGCTGCTTTCGGCCAGCGCCAGGAAATCCGGCGGGCACACGATGCCCCGCTGCGGATGCTGCCAGCGCAGCAAGGCTTCCGCCTTGGCAAGCTTGCCGCTGTGCAGTTCGACGATGGGCTGGTAATACAGCTGCATCTGCTGTTCGCGCAGGGCCGTGCGCAAGTCCGCCGCCAGGCGCATGCGGTTGACGGCCGCCACCTGCATGGCGGGCGTAAAATAACTGTAGCGGTTGCGCCCCGCCCCTTTCGACACATACATGGCCTGGTCCGCCTGCTTGAGCAAGTCCTCGATCGTGCCCGCGTCATCGGGATACAGGGTGATACCGATCGAGGCCGAGACAAACGCCTGCTCCTGCCCCAGCAGGAACGGCGCCAGCAAGCCGTCGAGTATCTGCCGCGCGATGCGGTCGACTTGCTGCAGATCATCGAGGTCGGACAGGATCACCGTGAATTCATCGCCGCCCAGGCGCGCCACCGTATCCGTCTCGCGCACGCCCACGCGAATGCGCCGCGCCGCCTCGATCAGCAGGATATCGCCCTGGTGGTGGCCGAGGGTATCGTTGACTTCCTTGAAATGGTCGAGGTCGATGAACAGGATGGCCACGCGGCTCGTATCGCGGCGGCCTTGCGCCAGCGCTTGGCGCAGGCGCTCGTGGAACATGCGGCGATTCGGCAATTGCGTCAGGGTATCGAAATTGGCTTGCTGCCAGATCAGCGCTTCCGTTTGCCGCTTGTCCGTCACGTCTTCCAGCATGCACAGGTGGTGCGGTCCACCATGGCGCGCCGTGGCGATGGCCGTCACCGACGCATCGACCCACACCACGCCGCCATCGGGACGCACGATGCGCTTGGCGTGGCGGAAACCCGGCATGCGCTGCGCCAGCAGCTGCGCCACATGTGCCTGCTCACCGGCCACGTCGTCGGGATGGCTGATCTCCATCCAGCTCGACCGCTTCATCTGCTCCAGGCTGCGCCCGGCGATGGCCAGATAGCGCGGATTGATATCAAGAAACTGTCCGCTCACGGTATCGATCAGGGCGATGCCCATCGGTGCTTCCTCAAACATGGTGCGAAAGCGCAATTCCCCCTGGCGGATGGTTTCTTCCGTGCGGCGGCGCTCGCGCGCCAGATTACTGAAGTGAAAGGCAGCCGAGACGGCCAGCAAGCTGCCCGCCACGCCCAGCGACAGGTACAGCCAGCCCAGGTCGGCGCCCGGCACGGGGTGATACAAAAAGCCCTGGTAGGCGCGGCTGTCCGTGGCATTGCGCGGCAGCACGCCCATGGCGGCATAGGTGTCGGCGATATGCTGCCAGCGCTGGGGATTCATGTAGCCAGGTTCCACCAGCACGGGCTGCAGCAGCAATTCCATCTGCTGCGCCTCGTACAGCAGATGATCGCGGTCGTGGCGCTGGCTGTATTTGACGTGGATCACATCCGCCATTTCCTCGCGGTGCGCCATCGCGTATTGCCAGCCGCGCAGGCTGGCCGCGCGGAACGCTTTCACGCGCTCGGGATGCCGGCGCAGTTCGTACTCGCTGGTAAACAGGTTGTCGCCGTAGAAATCGATGCCGGCCGTGCGCGGCGTGAATTGATAATAGGGAAAGCCCGCCCGGTCCAGGTAATCCGGTTCGTTGGTGGAATACGCGGCTATCGCGTCGACCTTGCCATTGATAAAATCCTCGATCCGGTAGCTGGGCGGCAAATGGCGCATCTGCTGTGGCGCGACGCCCATTTTTTGCAGAAACAGCGACACTTCATCGGAGGCAAGGGCCACATCGCCGGCCGCACCGATCATCACGGGCGCCCCCACGAGCTTGCGCACATCGGGCGCGCCGCCATGCTGGCGCATCAGCAGCACGCTGGGCGAATGCTGGAACACCACGGCCAGCACCACCACGGGCTTGCCGGCCAGGCGGCTGAGCAGCAAGGTGCTGTTACCCACGCCATATTCGGCCTGGCCCGTCAGCACGGCGGCCTCGGCAGGCGGCACGCCGCTGCCTTCGACCAATGTCACCTCCAGCCCCGCGTCGCGGTAGTAACCTTGCTCGATGGCCGCGTAATAGCCGGCAAACTGGAACTGGTGCGTGAAATTGAGCTGCAGGGAGACGGCTTCCAGCGCCCGGGCGGGCATGGCCAGGCCCAGCAGCAGGAAGAAACAGCAGCGGAAAGCGTCGGGTGCTTTCATCGGCATGGCGCAACACCACAGGAAGCTGCCAAGCTGGCAGGGGTGAGGCTATTGTAGCCGCCCCTTTTGCCGATGGATAATTATTTCACTAGGGACAATAATGTTGATGTTTTTGGCCAAACAATCTGGCCTTTGTTTGCGCTAGAACACGACGCCAGCCACCAAAATGATGTTGGCATACGGACTGCACTCCCCCGTACGCACAATGGCGCGCGCACCCTTGCTCAATTGCTTGAACTCCTCGTGCGTCACCTGGCGCGCATCGGGCAAGGCCAGGGCCGCCACCTGCGCCGCCATGGCCGGATTATGCTGCGGCAACTCGCTGGCGAGCAAATGGTATTCCACCTGCATTTCGCTCAGCACCGTGTTCACGGTATCGATGAAGCCGGGGATACCGCGCGTCAGGGCCAGGTCGATCAGGGGCACCCCCGGCT
Source organism: Janthinobacterium sp. 64 (assembly GCF_002813325.1). Taxonomy (NCBI): domain Bacteria; kingdom Pseudomonadati; phylum Pseudomonadota; class Betaproteobacteria; order Burkholderiales; family Oxalobacteraceae; genus Janthinobacterium; species Janthinobacterium sp. 64. The sequence goes on from NZ_PHUG01000001.1 coordinate 3,530,224, forward strand.
GCGAGGGCAAGCCCGCGTCGCCGATGACGAGCATGTCGCCATGGCCGAGCGAGGCGATCAGTTGCGACAGTGCGATATTGAGCAGCGGTGATTTTTTCATGGGTTCAGAACAGCTCGTGCAAGTGGGGGATCGAGGTTTGCGCGCCGGGCTTGGTGACGCTCCAGGCGGCCGCGCGCTGGCCTTGGCCAATCGCTTCCGCCTCATCCATGCCGGACGCCAGGCCCGCCACAAAGCCGCCGATGAAGGTGTCGCCGGCGGCCGTCGTGTCGACGGCTTGCACGGCTTCGGCCGGAAACGTGAAATCACCGCCATACAGGGCCGCGTGCACGCCCTTGGAGCCCAAGGTAATGATGACGTTGTCGCTGCCCAGCTTTTGCAGCGCGGCGGCCAGCGCCGCGGCGTCCGCGCCATCCGGGCTGACGCCGGCCAGCATGGCCGCTTCGATTTCATTCGGAATCAGGTAGTCGACCAGCTCCAGCACGCCTTGCGGCAGGCTGGCCGCCGGGGCCGGGTTCAGCACCACGGTCTTGCCCAGCGAACGGGCCAGTTTGATCGCATGCACGACGGTGGCCATCGGCGTTTCCAGTTGCAGCACGACGATGTCGGCCTGCTCGATCAGCTCTTTTGCCGCGTCGATGTGCGCGGGGCTCAATAAATCGTTGGCGCCGCCCGCGATCACGATGCTGTTCTGGCCATTGTCGTCGACGAGGATCGAGGCGATGCCGGACGCGATACCGGGCAAGGTCGTGATGTGGCTGTCGATGATGCCGTCGCCCACGAGCGCCGCGCGCAAGGTCGCGCCAAAGGCATCGTCGCCCACGCAGCCGACCATGGCCACTTGCTGGGCGCCCGCCACTTTGCCGCTCAGGCGCGCGCAAGCCACGGCCTGGTTGGCGCCCTTGCCGCCCGGAATGGTTCGAAACGCGCCGCCCGTCAGGGTTTCGCCGGGGAGGGGCATGCGCGGCACGCGCAAGACCAGGTCCATATTGATGCTGCCGATAACCACGATCATGATGTCATTCCCATCAGTTCAGTTGCAGGTGAAGAAAAAGGTGCTGGAAAAAGGTGCTGGCGCGGGCGCCGCGCTGGAGCCGCGCACGTGCAGTTCCGGGGCGATGCTGCGCTGCTGGCGCGGCAAGGCGGGGTCGGCGATGCGCGCCAGCAGGCAGGCAGCCGTGATGTGGCCCAGCTCGCGCGTGTTTTGCGCCACGCTGCTCAAGGCCGGATGCACGAAGCTGGCCAGGTCGATATCGTCGAAGCCGACGACGGCCAGGTCCACGGGCACGGCAATGCCGCGCTCGGCGGCGGCGCGCAAGGCGCCAAAGGCCATCAAGTCATTGCAGCAGAACAGGGCGTCGGGGCGCTCGCTCTTGGGCAGCGCCAGCAAGTCCAGCGCCGCCGCATAGCCGCCCGCGCTCGTAAAATCGCTATGGCGGCACAGCGTATCGGCCAGGACTACGCCCGCGTCCGCCATGGCGCTGCGCACGCCGGCGATGCGCTCATTGGAAATGCTCACTTCGCGCGGGCCGGCGATGCAGGCGAGACGCCGGCGTCCCAGGCCCAGCAAATGGCGCGCAGCCAAGGCACCGCCGGCGCGGTTGTCGACGGCCACGGCATCGATGGACAGGTCGCTGGGCGCGCGGTCGAGCAGCACGGCCGGCACCTTCATCTTGCGCAGCAATTCGCCGTCGCTGTCGGCCAGCGCGGACAGGATCAAGCCGTCGCAGCGCTTGGTCAAGAGCACGTTCAGGTAATCGCGCTGCTTGACGGGGTCGTCATCGGAATTGCACAGAATCACGCTGTAGCCGGCCGCGTAGCAGCTGTCCTCGATGCCGCGCGCCACTTCCGAGAAATATGGATTCGTATTATTCGGAATGATCAGGCCGATGGTGCCCGTGCTGCGGCTGCGCAGGGAACGTGCCAGCGCGCTGGGCACGTAATGCAATTGTTCCACGGCCGCCAGCACGGCGCGGCGCGCCGCGTCGCTGACGGGGCGGGTATTGTTGAGGACGTGCGACACGGTGGTGAACGACACTCCCGCCGCCTGCGCCACTTGTTTGATGGTTGCCATGGGCCAGTATTATGAACGCTCGCCGCGGCGGCGGTAGGTATCGAGCACCACGGCCGCGACGATCACCAGGCCCGTGACGATGCGTTTCACGGGTTCGGACACGCCCACTTGCGCCAGGCCCGCTTCCAGCACGGAAATGATCAATACGCCGATAAAGGTGCTGATGACGGAACCGCGACCGCCCATCAGGCTCGTGCCGCCGATCACAACGGCGGCGATCACTTGCAATTCCATGCCCACGCCGCCGTTCGGGTCGGCCGCTTCCAGGCGCGACACCTGGAACAGCGCGCCCACGCCGGCGAGGAAACCCATCAAGGCAAACACCAGCACTTTTGACGGTTTTGTATTGATGCCCGACAAACGCACGGCTTCTTCATTCGTGCCGATGCCGATCCAGTGGCGTCCCAGCACCGTGCGCGTGAGCACCAAATGGCCGATGACGACGATGGCGATGGCGGCGATGAAAGCGGGCGACAGGCCGAAGGCGATCGGCGAGCTGATGCCATCCACGGCGCTGCCGATGTATTCCGTGCGCGAGTTCGTCACCTGATACGCCATGCCGCGCGCCATTTCCAGCACGCCCAGGGACACGATGAACGAGGGTATGCGCCAGCCGACGGAAATCAAGCCCGTCGTCGCGCCGCACAGGGCGGCAACGAACATGCCCAGCAAGGCCGCGCTCCACACGGGCCAGCCCCAGTGCACGACAGCCAGCGACAGCACGGAAGCGGCCAGCGCCATGACGGAGCCGACCGATAAGTCGATGCCGCCGATGATCAACACAAAAGTCATGCCGACCGCCATCACGACCAGGGTCGGGATATTGTTCGACAGGGTGCTGAGGGTGGCGAGCGTAAAGAAATTTTCGCTGGCAAACGAGAACAGCACGCACATGGCGACCAGGGCGCCGATCAGGCCCGCATAGTTTTTCAGGTCGGCCAGGCTGCGCTGCAGATACGATGGGGAAGAGGTAGTGGTCATGGGAATCTTTCCGGCGGATCAGGCCGCAGCTGGAGTGGAAGTGGGGGTCAAATAGCCGGAGAAGGCGGCCGACAGCAGCGCATCCTGGCTCCAGGCGCCGCGCTCGAAGGTGTCGACGATGCTGCCGGCGCTCATGACGGCGATGCGGTCGCAGATCAGCATCAGTTCGCGCAAGTCGCTCGATACAATGACGAGGCCCTTGCCCTGGCGCGCCTGTTCAGCCAGCACCTGATAAATATCAAACTTGGCGCCGATATCGATGCCGCGCGTGGGCTCGTCGAACAGCATCACAGGGCAATCGCGGTACAGCCAGCGGGCGATCACGACCTTTTGCTGGTTGCCGCCGGACAGCTCGGCCACCGTTTGCGCGCTGTTGCGCGAGCGGATGCCGAGGCGCTCGATGTAATCGTCGGCCACCGTCGCTTCGGCCGCATCGTTGAGCCAGCCTGCGCCACTGACGGAGTCGAGCGAGGCCAGGGTCGTGTTGACGGCGATGGACTGGCGCAACAATAAACCTTGGCCCTTGCGGTCTTCCGTGATCATGGCGATACCGGCTTTCACGGCTGCCTGCGGCGAAGTCAGAGCGGCCGGCGTTTCACTGTCGCCGAGGAACACCTCGCCGGCATCGGCACGGTCGGCGCCGAAGATCAGGCGCAGCAATTCCGTGCGGCCCGAGCCGATCAGGCCGGCGATGCCGAGGATTTCGCCGGCGCGCAAGTCGAACGAGGTCGGGTTGACGACCTTGCCGCGCGCCAGTCCCCGCACGCGCAGCAGCGGCGCGCCGATGGTGCGCCCGCTCAGGTCCACCGCATCGTCGGCCGAGCGGCCCACCATCAGGCTGACCAGGTCGGCTGCGGAATGGCCCGCGATGTCGTCGTCGCACACGAGCTGGCCATCGCGCAGCACGGCGATGCGGTCGGCCACGCGCTTGAGTTCTTCCAGGCGGTGGGAAATATAGATGATGCACACGCCTTCGGCTTTCAGGCGCTCAATTTGCAGGAACAGCAATTCCACTTCGCGGTGCGTCAGCATGGCCGTCGGCTCATCTAACACCAGCAAGCGGCAGGCACCGATCAAATTGCGCGCGATTTCGATCATTTGCTGGTGGCCGATACCGAGTTCGCCCACGAGGGTCCACGGATCGAGGCCACCCAGGCCTACTTTTTCCATCTGTTCGCGCGCGTCGCGTTCGAGGCGCGTACGGTCGATGAAGCCGAAACGCTGCGGCAGATTTTTCAGGTACAGGTTTTCCGCGATCGACAGGGTGGGGATCAGATTGAGTTCCTGCATCACCATGCGGATGCCCAGCGCCTCGGCGGCGCCGCGCGAAACGGGCTGGTAAGGCTTGCCGTCAAGCAGCATCGTGCCCGTCGTGGCTTGCTCCAGGCCGCAGATGATCTTCGACAGGGTGCTTTTACCGGCACCGTTTTCGCCCGTCAGCGCCAGCACCTGGCCAGGGGCGAAGCGCAAGCCCACGCCGCCCAGCACGGGGCCGACATAGGACTTGCCGATGTTATCAAGTGTTAACAGGGGAATGGCGGCTGACGCCGGGGGTATGTCGATGGGCATGATAAAACTCCGCGGTAGTGGCGGCGGGGCCAGCGGCGCCTGCTCGGTGAGCAAGCGCCGCCGGCCCCGGCGGGATCAAACGATCAGGCGATCAGGACTTGGCGCCTTTGGCAACCAGTTCGACCTTGGTTTCGATGACGCCACCGAGCTCGGCCTGTTTCTTCTTCTGCGCCAGGGCTTTCAGCACGGTCTCGATGCCGAACACGGCTTGCTGCGAACCGAACTGGTCGGCGGTAGCCAGCACACGGCCATCGGCCAGCATCGGCTTGATGGCGTTGATGTTGTCGTAGCCGACGACCAGCACTTTGCCCGTTTTTCCGGCCGCCTTGATGGCGGAAATGGCGCCGATGGCCATGTTGTCGTTACCGCACAGCAAAGCCTTGATATTCGGGTTGGCGTTCAGCATGGCGGCCGCGACCGTATTGGCAGGGGCGATTTCCCACTGGCCCGACTGTACGCTGACGACCTTGGCGCCGGCCGCGTTCATGGCGTCCTGGAAGCCCAGGGTGCGCTGCTGCGCGTTGTAGGTGGTCGACACGCCTTCGATGATGCCGACCGGATCGCCCTTCTTGATCTGCTTGGCCAGGAAGTCGCCGACGACCTTGGCGCCCTTGCGGTTGTCAGGGCCGACGAACGGCACGCTGATGCCCTTCTCTTTCAGGGCGCCTTCGTCGAGCTTGTTGTCGATATTGACGACGATGATGCCCGCGTCGATGGCTTTCTTCAGCACCGGCACCAGCGCTTTCGAGTCGGCCGGCGCGATCACCAGCGCGTTGACGCGCGAAACGATCATTTGCTCGACCAGCTTGATCTGGCTCGACGTATCCGTCTCATCCTTGATGCCGTTCGACAGCAAGTCGTACTTGGCGGCATTGGCCTTCTGATGCGCCTTGGCGCCATTTTCCATGGTCAGGAAAAATTCATTGGCGAGCGACTTCATCACCAATGCGACCTTCGGTTTGGCAGGTGTCTGCGCCATCGCCGGCACGGCGGGCAAGGCACACACGAGGACAGCGGCGGCAATCATTTTCAGGCGAATACGGGATGTCATGAGCGTCTCCAGAGTTGTTGGTCAAGCACGTGTACTGCATGCTTTTATGGAATTTCATTACGCGCAAACGTTTGCGCGCAGCGAATAGTGCCTCAATGCCCTATTACAGTGCAAGCAAAACTGTATGTGCGGTGCAGCAAAAAGGCAGCGCCCAGAGGGAAACATCCAGGCTGATGCGATCAGCCTGGCGAGGGGACATGCGTGGATTCAGGACTTTGTTGCGGGACGGGCGCTGGCCCATTGCACGGCCAGCACGCTGGCCAGCACCAGCAGCAAGCCCAGCATCGACCAGCCCGTCATGGCCTGGCCCAGCAATGCCCAACCCAGCACGACGGCCATCAGGGGACTGAGCAAGCCCAGCGAGGACACGGCCACGGGCGACAGGCGGCTGATGCCGCGGAACCACAAGGCGTACGCCAGCAGGGCGCCGGCCAGGCACAGGTAGGCATAGGCCAGCACTTGCTGCAGGGATAATGCCGGCAGCGGTGCATCGGCCAGCCAGGCGACGGGCGCCAGCATCAGGCCGCCGAGCAGCAATTGCCAGCCCGTCAGCGCCAGCACGGGCAAGTCCGGCTTCCAGCGCCGCGTCAGATAGGTGCCGGCCGCCATGCAAGCCGTGCCGCCCAGCGCGGCGGCGATGCCGACGGGTTCCCACACCGTGCGCGGCGACAACAATAAAACGCCCATGCCAGCCACGCCCAGCACGCTGGCCAGCAAGGCCAACCGGGCCGGACGGCGCCCTTCCACGCCCCAGGCCAGACCCATCACCAAGAGCGGCTGGATGGCGCCCACCACGGCCGCCAGGCCGCCCGGCAAACGGTAGGCGGCGACGAACAGCAGCGCCTGGAACACGCCGATATTCAGTGCGGAAAGCATCAGCACGCGCATCCAGTCACGCCGCGCGGGCAGCCGCCGCATGACCAGCAGCAACAGCAAGCCGGCCGGCAACACGCGGATCAGGGCCGCCGTGAAGGGCCGGTCGGGCGGCAGCAGTTCGGACGTGACGATATACGTGGAACCCCAGATCAGGGGCGCCAGCGCCGTGAGCAGAATGTCGCCCCAGGCGGGACGGGCAGCGGAGGCAGGCATCAACTATCTCGACATTAAGATAAAAATTCAGTGTGGGTGCAAACTATCTTGATGTCAAGGTAAATGGGCGTGCACACCGCTGCCTGCGGACGTAAAAAAGCCCGGCATGGCCGGGCTCGGGGAAGCAGATCAGGCGGCAAGCTGCGCCGCCTGACAGATGCTCAATTGCGCACGCGCCGCAGCGTCGTCACCCGCACGCCGCCCATGCTGATCTGCGCCGTGCTGCCATCGTCGCTGACGATAATATCCATGGCCGCTTCGCCCGCGCCTTCCGGCGCGATCGTCACGGTATTGCCCTTGGTGGTGAAGGTGGCCTTGGTCGAGGTCCCGTTATTGATCACGCTGTCACTGGTAAATTCCAGGACGTTGCCCATCGCCGCCTGCCATTTTCCCACCGCCGGATGGCCGCCAAAGCGGAACGCGCTTTTCAGCTTGTCCAGCATGCCCGCGCCCTGCACGGCCGACGCTTTGCCGATCACACCGCTCATGGCCGCCTGGCTCATCTGCGTTTCGTCGATGACTTGCCACTGCTTGTCGACCAGCGCCAGCGGCAACCGCACTTGCAGGTCACCGTCCGGCAAGCGCTCCAGGATCAGTGCGCGGTCCGCCGACTTGGCGAACCACGCTGCCTCATCGGTCAGCGTCAGGGTGGCCTTGGCCATCGCCACGTGCTGTGCGCCCAGGTCGCGCACCTGGTCGTAGCCGCTGACCTTGGCCACTTTCACGCCCTTGGCCACGCACAGCTTGTCGCCGCGCAAGGCCGCCTTGCCCGGCGCGGCCAGCGCGTAGACGAATTGTGATTGCGCAATCCAGCCACCGCTGCTTTGTTCCACGGGTGCGGCGTACAGCCCGCTACGCACGAGGATATCCAGCCATTGCCGAGTGGAACTGTCGTACGAGGCCACGCGGATTTCTTCCTTTTGGTACGGCAAGTTGGTGAGGCACAGCAATTTGTCGCGCGCCGCCTCGTCGGCCGCCAGATGGGCATCGATGGCGCGGCTGAAACTGCCGGCCGAGGCCGCCTCTGGCGCCAGCAGCCACGCCAGCGCGCCACCGGCCACGATGACCACCGCCAGCACGCCGCCGGCGATCATGACGTGGCGCCGCTTCACGCCGGACAGCGCCGGCGTCGCGGCAGCTGCAGCTGCAGCTGCCGGTACAGATGCGGGCGCGGGCGCCGGTGCGGCGTTGACAGCCTTGCCGCATTCATCGCAAAAGCGCGCGCCCGGGGCATGGGCCGTGCCGCATTTGGTGCAGAAGTGAGCCATGGTGTGCCTTACTTGAGTTTATGCGCGCATTCACCGCAGAACACGTCATCGGACGCGACCGGTGCCTTGCAATTCGGGCAAGCCGGCGCAGCGGCTGGAGCGGCTGGAGTGGCTGGAGCGGCCGGAGCGGCCGGAGCCGTCGCCTGCTCGGCCAGGGCGCGCGCACGTTCACGCGCTTCCTCGGCCTTTTTCTTGACCACCGCCAAGCCATCGTTCAGGCTCGCTTCCGAGGCGCTGAAATCGACATTGCGCGTGGCGTTCAGGTAAATGATGCACACGCCCTTGGTGAAGATCAGGCCAGGCACAACGGCCGCGGCCGCCATCAGCAAGCCGCCGCCGAGGCCGGCAGCGATGATATAGCCGGAACCGCTGCCGCCACCCAGACCCGAGGCCAGCGCGTACATATTCATCTGGTCGCCCAGACCCAGGATGCCAGCCGACATGCCCGTGGTCAGCGACACGCCCGTGCCCAGCACGCCAAAGATCAGCAGCGCGGTAAACGACGTGATCAGGAACAGCAGCACTTCCAGCAGGATCACCGACACCAGTTTGGTGCGCACGATCAGGTTCAGGCGGGCAATGATCTGGAACACGCTGGCGCCCGACCAGGCGGCAGGGCCGGCCAGTGGCAGCATCACGTAGAACAGCGCAAACACCAGCACGCCCAGCACGATGGCCGACAAGGGGAAGACCACCGCGTACAGCACGGGGCCCAGCACGGGGATTTTGCAGACGAACAAGATGATGGCGATGGCGATCATGGCCGCCAGCACGATCAAAAATTCCAGGAAGACGACGGCGATCAGGCGGTGGCTGGTGTACAGCGAGACGAGCACGGCATCAACCAGGCTCATGCCTGGCTGGCCCTGCGCATCGCGCATCAGCAGGATGCCCACGGCGTTGGAACCGTAAAACATCACGAGGAAGGCCATCAAGCCGCCCAGGAAGACCAGCAGTGCGCTGCTCATGCTGCCGGCGAGCATGATCAGCAGGCCACCGACGAGCACGGCACCGATGAAGGTCAGGGCCAGCAAGGCAATCGCGCGGAAATTTTTGATGGCGTCGGTCGCTTCGATCAGCGATCCCACGGCGGAGGAAAAGGGAAACGGTTTATGTTCTTCTGTGGAAATTGTCATGTCTAGCCTGAAAGGGGAAAATCGGGATGGGGCGGCCAGTCTGGCCGCCCCGTGGTAGTTAGTAGGCCAGCGCCAGTTGCAGCTCGCCCGCAGGCGCCTGGCGCTGGACGATCTGCAGTTTGACGTCCTGGCCGCCGACACGCTTGCTATTCAGGTACAAGGCGGTACGCACGGGGTAAATACCCTGCGGCACGCCTTCTGGCATGGGGATCGAAAAGCCGCCCTTGTAGGCGCCGCTGCCGTTATTGCTGCTGACCACCTTGCGCACAGTTTTGATCAGATCGCCATTCGGCTTGTACAGGCTCAATTCTTCTTCCACCAGCGGGTTCGGATCGCGCGTGCCGGCCGCCACTTCGATATACGAATTGGTCTGCGCCTTCTGGCCCGGACGCACGGAAGATGGCGTAAAGCCCGTCTCGTATTTCACCAGGGTCGACTGCTCGGGCAGCTTGCCCTTGTTGGCCACCTTGTAGTCGGCCTGCACTTGCTGCGCCGTCTTGACTTGCTGGCTTTGATAATTCAGGGCCACGCAGGCGAGCGCGCCCAGGCTGGCGCCCAGTGCCGCGCCGCGCACGGTGTTGTTGCCACCGCCCAGCAAGCCGCCCACGACGGCGCCGATGCCGGCCAGCATGGCCGTATTGCATTCACCGCTGGCCGCTTCCGTGCCTGCGGTAGTGGTGCCGGTGGCGCCAGGGCCACCGGGCGCGGCGCAGCCGGCCAGCATCGAGGACACGACCAGCAGCGCTACCATGGGCTTGGCAATTTGTTTCAAGTTTTTCACGTTATTCTCCGAAAGAATCAAAATAGGGGGAAGGCAAGCAGCGCGGCTTACTCGATCTGGATTTGCGACAGCGCCTTGTCTTGCGCTTCTTTCGCCTTGCGCTTGATGTCCTGCGCAGGGCGGTTGCCCTTGTCCATGCGCAACACGGCATTCGCGTTGGCAATGGCACAGTCGTATTTGCGCTGGCTCATGCAGTGGCTCGCTTCCGACAGGCTGTCCGTGATCACGCTTTCCAGGCCCGTCGTCTGTTTGACAGGCGCCGGTGGCGGGGTCACCTTGACGGGCTTGGCCGGTTTTTCCACGACAGGGGCTGGGGCCGGTGCTGGAGCCGGAGCCGGCTCGGGTGCCGGAGCAGGCGCTGCCGCTGGCTCAGGCTCCGGTTCGGCAGCAGGTGTCGCGGCAAGGTCGCCCGCCGTGCCGCCATCGAGCGCAGCGTCATCGATGGCCAGCGGCTGCTCGGCGGCAGCCGGCGCGTCATCGGCAGGAACAGTCGGTGCGGGGATTGGCGCGGGCGCGGAAGGCTTGCCTGACAGGTAATAGTACCCCCCTGCCGCAGCCACGACCACCACCGCCGCGACGGCAGCGGCGATCAGTTTCATGCGCTTGCCGCCGGCCGGGCTGTCGGATGGCGTTTCCGCTACGCTGGCGGCTGCGGGAGCAGGTTCTGGCACCGGTGCTGGGACAGGATCGGCACGGCGCTTTTCCAGCACGGGCGGTGGCGCAGGTGGCGCGACCGGTTCCGCCACCGGTACCGGGGCAGGCTCAGGCACGGACACGGGCTCAATGACAGGTTCAATGACAGGTTCAATGACGGGCGCAATCACCGGCGCAATCACCGGTTCTGGCAGAGGCGGTGGCACCGCTGCGGCCACCGGCGCCACGGCAAAGCTGAACGCGCACTTCGGGCAGAACCGGGCGTCCGGCTTGCAGTCATGGCCGCACTGGCCGCAGGATTTTCCCGGTACCGGGGCGGCATCGCTGGCGGCAACGGCGAACGTCGTGCCGCAGGAAGAACAGAATTTGGCGCCCGTTTTATTCTCGGCCAGGCAGGAAAGGCATTTCAATTGGCATCTCTTTTCATCTAAACGCTGTGAGCCGCGTACGCTGGCGATTGCCAGAATGGCAGTATTGTTGACGTACGGCTAAATGTTCAACGAGTATATTTTCAAATACCAAGTTGCCACAAGGGAAAATTGCCTTTTGCTCTATTCAATTTTTAAATATTGGTAAAAACCCTGCCGCCACGGCGTGCTGCGCCCCATGTTGGTGCGCAGACGACAAAAAACCCGGCAACGCAGTGTGCGTTGCCGGGCTTCAGCCGATGCCGGGAACAGTGACGCTAGCTTACTTGCGTCCCCCCCGTGCCGGTGCGGCATGGCCGCCCTTGGCGGGCGGCTTGCTGCCACGGCCCATCGGCACGGCGGCCGGCTTGGCCTTCGTCTTGATGGTCGACAAGATCGACGGACGCACTTTCGATTCGACGGCTGTCGCCTTTGGCGCGGCGGCCGTGCCGCCCAGGGCGATGCGGTTCTTGCCCGGCGTGACCTTGAACTTGTCCGGCGTGCCGGCGCCATGCGTCTGGCGGCTGCGTTCGCCTGCGGCCAGGCCGCCCGACTCGGACGAGGTCCAGGCTGGGATCAAATGCTTGTCGCCATTGCCGATCAAGTCGCCACGGCCCATGTTGACCAGCGCTTCGCGCAAAATCGGCCAATTGGCCGGGTCCTGGTAGCGCAGGAAAGCCTTGTGCGTGCGGCGGATCTTGCCGCTGCGCGCCGTTTCCACCACTTCCGAGTCTGCCGTGACCTTGCGCAAAGGATTCTTGCGCGTGTGGTACATGGTCGTGGCCATGGCCATCGGCGTGGGCATGAAGGTTTGCACCTGGTCCAGCTTGAAATTGTTTTTCTTCAGCCACAGGGCCAGGTTCAGCATGTCCACATCCGTCGTGCCCGGATGGGCGGCGATGAAGTAGGGGATCAGGTATTGCTTCTTGCCCGCTTCCAGCGAGAAACGGTCGAACATTTCCTTGAACTCGTCATACGCGCCGATGCCGGGCTTCATCATCTTCGACAAAGTGCCCTCTTCCGTGTGCTCGGGCGCAATTTTCAAGAGGCCGCCGACGTGGTGCGTCACCAGTTCCTTCACGTATTCGGGCGAACGCACGGCCAGGTCGTAGCGCAAGCCCGAGCTGATCAGCACTTTCTTGATGCCCGGAATGGCGCGCGCCTTGCGGTACAGCGAGATGAGCTTGCTGTGGTCCGTGCCCAGGTTGACGCAGATGGACGGGTACACGCAGGACAAGCGGCGGCACGACACTTCGATCTCTTTGTCCTTGCAAGCGAGGCGATACATATTCGCCGTCGGGCCACCCATATCGGAAATGGTGCCCGTAAAACCTTTGGTTTTATCGCGGATATGCTCGATTTCACGCAGGATCGACGGTTCCGAGCGGCTCTGGATGATGCGGCCTTCGTGTTCCGTGATCGAGCAGAAAGTACAGCCGCCGAAGCAGCCGCGCATGATGTTGACGGAAAAGCGGATCATTTCCCAAGCGGGAATATGCGCCTTGCCATAGCTCGGGTGCGGGGCGCGCGCGTAATTCATGTCGTACACGCCATCCATCTCATCCATGGCCAGCGGCAGCGGCGGCGGGTTGAGCCACACGTCGCGTTCGCCGTGCGCCTGCACCATGGCGCGCGCGTTGCCGGGATTCGATTCCAGGTGGAACACGCGCGAGGCGTGCGCATACATGACGGGGTCATCCTTGACGACGTCGTAGGCGGGCAGGCGCACGACCGTCTTGTCGTGCTTTTCCTTGGCCATGGCCAGGCGCTCTTCGCGGCTCATGATGCGGATCGGCTTGATGACTTCGGCTGATTTCGACGCATTTTCCGTGGCGCAGGCGGTCTTGTCTTCCTGCACCATCTCGTACGGGCTGTAGTGCGGATCGACCTTGCCGGGCACGTCGACGCGGGTGGAATTGTGCACGCCCCAGTCGTCGCCGGGCAGCCAGCCGGATGGCACCATGAAGGCCGTGCCGCGCAAGTCGCGGATATCCTTGATGTGTTCGCCGGCGGCCAGACGGTGCGTCAGGTCGACCAGCGCCCGCTCGGCATTGCCGAAGATCAGCAAATCGGCCTTGGAATCGGGCAAGACGGAACGGCGGACCTTGTCCGACCAGTAATCGTAATGGGCGATGCGGCGCAGCGACGCTTCGATGCTGCCGATGACGATGGGCACGTCGGGATACGCTTCGCGCGCGCGCTGGGCGTACACGGTGACGGCGCGGTCCGGGCGTTTATTCGGTTCCGCGTTCGCCGTGTAGGCGTCGTCGGAGCGGATCTTGCGGTCGGCCGTGTACTGGTTGACCATGGAATCCATGTTGCCGGCAGTAATGCCGTAGTACAAACGCGGCTTGCCGAGGATGCGGAAGGCGTCGGCCGACAGCCAGTCGGGCTGGCTGATGATGCCGACTCTGTAACCTTGCGCTTCAAGCAGACGGCCCACTAAAGCCATGCCGAAACTCGGATGGTCGATGTAGGCGTCGCCCGTGACGAGGATGACGTCGCACTGGTCCCAGCCCAGCGCGTCCATCTCGGCACGCGACATCGGCAGGAAAGGCGCCACGGCAGCGCGGGCAGACCGCTTGGGAACGGTCGCAAATAAATTGGTAGGGGAGCTCATAGGGTACGGATTGTACCGGAATTGGCCATTTCCAACCTGACGGCCTGCTTTTTACTGTTGGATTTCAGTACAAAAAACGTTTATTTTTCAACTACTTGGGAGAAACGGTCCCTTGGGGTCAGACCCGCCGGGTCTGACCCCAGATGTTGCTTTAGGGTTAAATTAAATACCCATATTAGCTAAAATCTCACCCAACTCCCGCAACGCCGGCTCCAGTTTCGGATGCTTGACGGCGAACTTGGCCGACAATTCCTGGCTGCGCTCGGCCAGGCCATAGGTGGTCGACTCTTCGTCCTGTTCCTGCGCGGCGCGCTTTTCCAGCAGCAGCTGAATATCACCATTGAGCTTTTGCAGCAAACCATGCGTTTCTTCATCCACAGGATCGCCAGATGCGATGGTCGATTGCAGCTGTTGCAGCGATTCCTTGAGTTTGCTATCCATATCTTTTTCCTGTCAGTCAGTAAATTGCGTGTCCAGGAACAATTGTTCCACCTTGCTCCTGGCCCACGGGGTCTTGCGCAAAAACTTCAGGCTCGACTTGATGCTGGGATCGCTGATGAAGCAATTGATATCGATGTGCTTGGCCAGGCCGTCCCAACCGTAGTGGGCGTGCAGGCGCGTCACGATACCTTCCAGGGTAATGCCATTCAAATCTTGCTGACTCATATACTCTTTCGACTGCCTACTTATTGACATCTTACTCAATTCTACGCCGCCGGCACAGAAAGCTTGCGTGCGCCAGGTCAACGCAACGCAAGCTTCTGATGAGGACGTCTTACTTGGTGTTCAAACCGCGGCGCTCCAGCAGCGGTTCGACGGTGGCGTCGCGGCCGCGGAAGTCGCGGAACAGTTGCAGCGCATCGACGCTGCCGCCGCGCGACAGCAACTTGCTGCGGAACCAGTCGCCATTCTTGCGCGTCAGGCCGCCGTTTTCCTTGAACCAGTTGACCGATTCCGCATCCAGTTTTTCCGACCACAGGTAGGCATAGTAGGCCGCCGAGTAGCCGCCCGAGAAGCTGTGCGAGAAGTAACTGGTGCGGTAGCGCGGCGGCACGGGCGCGTAATCGACACCGGCATCCTTCAACGATGCCGCTTCAAAGGCTAGCACGTCGGTCGGGATCTGGCTCGGCGCCAGCTGGTGCCAGCGCTGGTCCAGCAGGGCCGCCGACAGGTATTCCGTCGTCATGAAACCCTGGTTGAATTTCTTCGCCGCCGTGACCTTGTCGAGCAATTCCTGCGGCATGGCCGCGCCGCTCTGGTAGTGCTTGGCGTAGTTTTGCAGCACTTCCGGCCAGACGGCCCACATTTCATTGACTTGCGATGGATACTCGACGAAGTCGCTCGGCACGCTGGTGCCGGCAAAGCGCGGGTATTTCACGTTCGAAAACATGCCGTGCAGCGCATGGCCGAATTCGTGGAACATGGTCGTCACTTCATCGAACGTCAATAGCGTCGGCTGACCGGCCGGTGGCTTCGGAATATTCAACTGGTTGGCCACCACCGGATGCGTGCCCATCAGCATTGACTGCGACACGTATTCATTCATCCACGCGCCGCCGTGCTTGTTGCCGCGCGCATAGAAGTCGGCAATGAACAGGGCCAGCGGCTTGCCATTGGCGTCCGTCACGTCGTAGACGCGCACGTCCGGGTTGTACACCGGCAAATCTTTACGCTCCTTGAAGCTGATGCCATACAACTTGTTGGCGGCAAAGAACACGCCGTTGTTCAACACGCTGTTGAGTTCCAGATACGGTTTCAGCTCGTTTTCATCGAAGTTGAAACGTTGCTTGCGCAGCTTGTCCGTGTAGATGGCCCAGTCGGCCGCTGCCACCTGGAAACCACCTTTTTCCGCATCGACCACTTGCTGCAGGTCGGCCGCTTCGCGGCGCGCATTCGCGACGGCTGGTTTCGCCAATTCCGACAGCAAAGTGTTGACGGCCGTGGTCGTCTTGGCCGTCTGGTCTTCCAGCGAGTATGCGGCGTAGTTGGCGTAACCGAGCAGGGTGGCCCGCTCGGCGCGCAGTTTCGCCAGCTTCAAGACGATGGCGCGGTTGTCGAACTCGCCACCCTGGCTGCCCCGGTTCAAGGAGGCATCCATCAAACGCTGGCGCGTCTTGCGATCCGTCAATACGGCCAGCGGCGGCTGGCCGCTGGTATTCACCAGAGCAATGACGAACTTGCCCGTCAAGCCGCGTTCCTTGGCGGCAGCAGCAGCCGTATCGATATCGCTGTCCGTCATGCCGGCCAGCTCAAGACGCGTGTCGACGACGATGCTTTTGGCATTCGTTTCCTTCAGCACGTTTTGCGCGAAGGCCGTTTCCAGGCCCGCCTGCTCGGCGTTGTAGGCTTTCAGTTTTTCCTTGTCCGCATCGGACAGCTTGGCGCCAGCGCGCACGAAATCCGTGTGATAACGTTCCAGCAAGCGCAGGGATTCGGCATCGAGGCCCAGCTTGTCGCGCTTGGCGTACAGGGTGTCGATGCGGGTAAACAATTTCGGATTCAGGGTGATGGCGTCGCCATGCGCGGCCAGTTTCGGCGACACGTCCACTTCCACCGCTTCGAGCACGCTGTTCGTGTTGGTCGACGTCATGTTGCTGAAGATGCTCTGTACCCGGTGCAGCAGCTGTCCCGTGCGCTCGAGGGCCACGATGGTGTTCTCGAACGTGGGCGCCTGGCGGTTGCTGGCAATCGCGTTGACTTCGGCCAACTGGCGTTTCATGCCTTCGGCAAACGCCGGCGCGTAATGCGCGTCCTTGATCAGGCCGAACTGCGGCATCTGGAATGGCAGCGGGCTCACTTTCAACAGGGGGTTCTGGGCGCTGACGGCAGTGGCGGGCGCGGATTTTGCGGTGGCGGCAGCCATGGCGGATGGGGCGGCGTGGGCCAGCATGACGCTGGCGGCGATGACGAGCAGTTGTGGACGGATCATGACATCTTTCAGGAAGCGCGGGAAGAACCGCGATCGGTCGCGGGCCAGTGGCAGATCATAGCAGCCTGTCACACAGGCGTCATCCAACATGGGCGATCCTGTGGTGCATCACGCCAAATGCATGGTTTACCACGGCATACAATCAACATCGCCAAATAAAAATGGCTGCCAATCGCTTGGCAGCCATTTTCATGCACCCGGCTTTGACGCCGGAATCAGACGATTTACTTGCCGTTCAGGCCACGGCGTTGCAGCAGCGGCTCGATCTTCGCATCGCGGCCGCGGAAGTTGCGATAGATGTCGAGCGCATCGGCGCTGCCGCCGCGCGACAGCAGTTTATTGCGGAACCAGTCGCCGTTCTTGCGCGTCAGGCCGCCGTTTTCCTTGAACCACTCGACCGTGTCGGCATCGAGCTTTTCCGACCACAGATAGGCGTAGTAGCCGGCCGAATAGCCACCCGCGAACGCGTGCGAGAAATACGTGGTGCGGTAGCGCGGCGGCG
Source organism: Janthinobacterium sp. 64 (assembly GCF_002813325.1). Lineage (NCBI taxonomy): Bacteria > Pseudomonadati > Pseudomonadota > Betaproteobacteria > Burkholderiales > Oxalobacteraceae > Janthinobacterium > Janthinobacterium sp. 64. The sequence goes on from NZ_PHUG01000001.1 coordinate 3,547,283, forward strand.
CCGGGGCGAAATCGACGCCGGCCTCCGCCAAGGCGGTTTTTTCAAACGCCAGCACGTCGGTCGGGATCTGTGCCGGGGTCAGCTGGTGCCAGCGCTGGTCCAGCAGGGCCGATGCCAGGTATTCCGTGGTCTTGTAGCCCTGGTTGAAATTGTCGGCCGCCGTCACTTTCGCCAGCAGTTCGGCCGGGATAGCCGCGCCCGTCTGATAGTGCCTGGCGTAGTTTTGCAGCACTTCCGGCCACAGCGCCCACATTTCATTGACTTGCGACGGGTATTCGACGAAGTCGCGCGGCACGCTGGTGCCGGCAAAGCGCGGGTATTTCACGTTCGAGAACATGCCGTGCAGCGCATGGCCGAATTCGTGGAACATGGTGTTGACTTCATCAAACGTCATCAGGGTCGGCTGGCCCGCTTCCGGCTTTGGAATGTTGAGGTTATTCGCAATCACCGGCTTGCGGTTCAGCAAGGTCGACTGGCCCACGTAGGCATTCGCCCAGGCGCCGCCGCGCTTGTTGCTGCGCGCGTAAGGGTCGAGCGTAAAGATGGCCAGCTGCGTGCCGTCTTCATTGAAGACGTCGTACACCAGCATGTCGGCCGTGTAGACGGGCAAGTCGGTGCGCTGCTTGAAGGTGAGGCCGTACAATTTACCGGCGGCAAAGAACACGCCACGGGTCAGCACGCTGTGCATTTCAAAGTACGGTTTCAATTGCGTTTCATCGAAGTTGTAGCGTTCGGCGCGCACCTTGTCGCTATAGAAGGCCCAGTCGGCGGCGCCCACCTTGAAGCCGCCTTTGCCTGCATCGATGACCTTCTGGATATCGTCCGCTTCACGCCGGGCATTGACGACGGCCGGCTTCGCCAATTCGCCCAACAGGGCGTTCACGGCGGTAGTGTCGTGCGCCGTCTGGTCTTCCAGCGAATACGCCGCGTAGTTCGGGTAGCCCATCAGCGCGGCACGTTCGGCGCGCAGTTTCGCCAGTTCCAGCACTTCGGCGGTATTGTCGAACTCGCCGCCACGGCTGCCGCGCGCTTGCGAAGCGGCCATGATGCGTTCGCGCACAGCGCGGTTGGTCAGCAGCGACAGCGGCGCCTGGCCCGTCGTGTTGACGAGGGCGATCACGTATTTGCCATCGAGGCCGCGCTTCTTGGCCAGGCCGGCGGCCACTTCGATGGCGGCCGGCGACAGGCCGTCGAGCTCTTCGCGCGTATCGACGACGACGGCCGAGGCGTTCAATTCCTTCAGCACATTTTGCGCGAACTTGGTCGACAGAGCGGCCAGTTGGCCGTTGTAGGCGCGCAGCTTTTGCTTGTCCGCCGCCGACAGCTTGGCGCCCGCGCGTACGAAGTCCGTGTGATAGCGTTCCAGCAGGCGTTTCGATTCAGCATCGAGGCCCAGCTTGTCGCGCTTGGCGTACAGGCTGTCGATGCGCTTGAACAATTTGTCGTTGAGCATGACCGCGTCGCTGTGGGCGGCCATTTTCGGCGCCAGTTCGCGTTCCAGGCCCTGGATCGTCTCATTCGTATTCGAGCCGGACATCACGGAAAACACGGTGCGCACGCGGCTCAGCAGCTGGCCCGAGCGTTCCATGGCGACGATGGTGTTGTCGAACGTGGCTGGCTTCGTGTTATTCGCAATCGTATTGATTTCCGCCAGGTTGGCGGCCATGCCTGCCGTAAAGGCCGGAGCGTAGTCGGCGTCCTGCACCTTGTCGAATGGCGGATAGTGGAAGGGCAAGCTGCTCGCTTGCGCAAACGGGTTCGAAGCGGGCAGCGCTGCGGCCGCGGTAGCGGCAAAAGCGGCGGCGGCTGGTGCCAGCATCAGGCTGGCGGCGATGACGAGCATAGTTGGACGGGTCATGTCTTCTTTCAAGAAACGCAAGAGAGCCGCGATTGTGTCGCGGGCCAGCCTGAAATAATAACAGCCTGACACACTTGCGTCACCAGCAACGACTGACCTTAGCGGGTGACCGGGTAATGAATGGTTTTCATGCGTCCGGCACCACAATGACGATTCAATAATGCGGCGGACGCTCGTTGACCAGTCCGCCATTCGCCTGCTGCGCCCCGTCGCGCACGTGTTCGCCCAGCTTGTGCAGCATCGCTTCGAGCTGGTCGATGCGCTTGCCCTGCTGGTACACCATCTGGTTCAGCGACTCGACCAGGTCTTCCTGCTGCGCCAGCTTGATTTCGATATCGACGAAACGTACTTCCATCTGTTCTGCATTGTCCATGGTGCTCACGGTGACTCCTGACTGAAAGCGGCATTCTACCGCCGTCACGGCGTGAGCCAGCACAAACCTCGTCCATTCCCCATCGGCCAGGCGGCGATTTCTGCCTATTCTTCCCTTATGGCTGAATCAAATCGCTTGACGAATGAGAACAAACGATTACAATGGACGTATCCACTTTGCCTGACCTGATCGACACGCGCAAGACGGCTGAATACCGGCGCTGGGAAGACTCGCTGCACGACGTGGCGGCCGCCGCCATCGATGCGCGCATCAAGCATTTGCAGCACGCTAAAAAGGGCGACTGGCGGCCGGTGGGTGAAGGCGTGTGCGAGCTGCGTTTTTTACAGACAGGACCGGGCTGGCGCGTGTATTTTCACGAAACGAATCTGGGCACCCTGATCTTGCTGCTGTTGGGTGGCGACAAATCGAGCCAGCAACGCGATATCAAGCACGCGCAAGCAATTCTGAAAACATTGAAGGCCCAACAAGCGGCCATCCGGAAGCAAAAAGCAGCGGCAGGCCCATCGACAGGAGCACGAAAAAAATGAACGACCATACTGACGCTGACGGCTTTGACCTCGACGATCTGGAAGCATTAGGCCTGAGCAAATTTGATCCAACGCAACATCTGACCAGCAAGGCCGCCGTGGCCGCCTATATGAGCGAAATCGTCGCCACCGGCAACGCCGAATTGTTCCAGTCGGCCATGAACGACGTGGTGCGTGCCTATGGCATGGGCAAGGTGGCGGCGCGGGCCGACATCACGCGTGAAGGCGCCTATAAAGCCTTGCGCGAAGGCAGCAAGCCACGCTTCGAAACCATTTTGAAGATGCTCGATGCGCTGGGCATGCAGCTGGCCATCGTGCCGAAAACCACGCCCGACGGTGCCGTGGAAGCGTAAACGCCGCTTAGCCCTTCGGCGCGGCCAATAACGCCTTCATGCGCGCCAGACGTTCTTTCGGCGAAATGATTTCCGACTCGGTCGGCACGGCGTCGCCCACGTCAAGTTGCATTTCCTTGATGAAACGCGACGGGTCACAATGGACTTGCTCGCCGGCCCGCTTGCGCTTCTTGCACCAGGTGACGTGCAAAGTGCGCTGAGCGCGCGTAATGCCCACATACATCAGGCGGCGCTCTTCCTGGATGCGCGCGGCGATGGTTTCGGCCGGCGCGTCAGGGTCGCCCTTGTGCGGCAAGATGCCCTCCTCCACACCGACCAGAAACACGTGCGGAAATTCCAGACCTTTCGACGCGTGCAGGGTGGACATGCGCACGGCGTCCTGCTCCTCGTCCTTGCCTTCGAGCATGGTCATCAGGGCCACCATCTGCGTCAGTTCCAGCACGTTCTTTTCTTCGCCATCGCGGTCCTTGCCGCCCCGGCCCCGTTCCTTGAGCCAGTTGACGAATTCCAGCACGTTCTGCCACTTGCTTTGCGCTTGCCGTTCCTCGAAGGCATCGTACAGATACGATTCGTAGTGGATTTCCTTCATCATGTCATCGAGCACTTCGGCCGCGTTGTCGCCGCTGCCGGCCGCGCCCGGACGGCTGGCGCGCGATTCGAGGTCGTTGATGAAGTTGCAGAAATCGCGCAGCGGGCCCAGTTGGCGGTCCGTCAGCTTGGCCTCGATACCACCTTTAAAAACGGCCTGGAACAGCGAGCACTGCCACTGCCCCGAGAATGCGCCCAGCACTTCCAGCGTCGACTGGCCCACGCCACGGCGCGGCGTCGTCACGGCGCGGATGAAGGCCGGATCGTCGTCTTCGTTGGCCAGCAGGCGCAGGTAGCTGATGATGTCCTTGATCTCGGCCTTGTCAAAAAAGCTCTGGCCGCCCGAGATCGTGTATGGGATGCGCTCCTTGCGCAGACACTGTTCGATGATGCGCGCCTGGTGGTTGCCCCGGTACAAAATCGCATAATCGGAAAACTTGTTCTTGCGCTCAAAATGGTCGGCCGAGATCATGATGGCGACCTGCTCCGCCTCCTGCTCGTCCGTCTGCATGCCCAGCACCTTGATCGGCTCGCCCAGGCCATGTTCCGACCACAGCGACTTTTCAAACAGTTTCGGGTTGTTGCCGATGACGGCATTGGCCGCGTTGAGCACGCGCATGGTGGAGCGGTAATTCTGCTCCAGTTTGATCACGCGCAGATCGGGGAAGTCCGTTTCCAGCGTTTTTAAATTTTCCACGGTGGCGCCGCGCCAGGCATAGATCGCCTGGTCGTCGTCGCCCACGGCCGTAAACATCGGCTTCTTGCCGATGCCCGTCACCATCAATTTGACCAGTTCGTACTGGCAGGTATTCGTGTCCTGGTACTCGTCGACGAGCAGGTAGCGCAGACGGCGCTGCCACTTGTCGCGCACGGGACCGTTGTTGCGGAACAGTTCCACGGGCAAGCGGATCAAATCGTCGAAATCGACGGCCTGGTAAGCGGACAGCGTCGCCACATAGCTGCGGTAGATGCGCGCCGCGTTCGCCTCATCTTCATCCTTGGCTTGCGCCAGCGCCATATCCGGGTCGATCAGGCCGTTTTTCCACAGAGACATGGCGTTCTGGATGCCACGAATGACCTGTTTATCGGTGGTAATGGCGAGGTCTTGCACGAGGGAAAAACAGTCGTCGCTGTCCATGATGGAAAAGCGATCCTTGAGTCCGACGCCATTGGCTTCCTGGCGCAGGATTTTCACGCCCAGCGAATGGAAAGTCGACACCGTCAGCTGCTTGGCCTGGCGCGGCTGTTTCAGCAGCTTGGCGATGCGCTCCTGCATTTCCAGCGCCGCCTTGTTGGTGAAGGTCAGCGCGGCGATGGTGCGCGGGTCGTAGCCCCGGTCTTCGATCAGATGGGCGATCTTTTGCGTGATCACGCGCGTCTTGCCCGAACCGGCGCCCGCCAGCACCAGGCAAGGCCCGTCGAGGTAGGTAACCGCTTCGCTTTGGGGCGCATTCAGACCGAACTGTGGTGCTTTGGACATCAGGGTATTTCCGCAGGGAACAGCAGCCCATTGTAACAGCGTCGCGTGGGCTATTTGCATGGCGGGCCATGCCTGAAAAACAGGCATTGGCATTGATATATCGCCATATGCCGCCATCTTGGCCGATTCAATGCGTGCGGCGATGCCATGCCTGGAGTACCATTCCGCCTATATCGCCCGCGCGCGCCCTTACCGAATGGCAGTCCCATGAAATTTGAACACCTGATTGAAATCAACGATCCGCTGAACCCGCTGATCGACACCTTGAGCCTGGAACAAGTCTGGCGCGGCCTGGTCTTGCGTGCCGAGTCGCCGAAGCTGTTCGTGCCGCACCTCGATGAATGCCAGATCAGCGAGCGCAGCGATGCCGGTTTCGCGCGCAGCCTGCGCTATGGCGAGCTGGTCATCAACGACAGGGTGGTGCTGATCCCGCAACTGCAGGTGCGCTACGAAGTGCCGGCGCAACAGGACATCAGCGCGTCCTCGCTCGTGATGACCATCGAAATGCCCGATGAAGCGAGCCTGTGGGTGCGCTTCCAGTACGACGACGGCCACGACGCGGCCACCGATGCGGCCAACGCCCTGTACGACGACTTCCGCCGCTCCGCCTACAAGGAGTCCGACATCGACACCGTGCGCATCATGCGCGAGCTGGCGCTCGAGGGACGGCTCGATGCGGGCCTGCTGAATTAAACTCGTGCATTAAATTCGTGCGCTGCTGCCCCACAGCTGATCGGGCCTAAACTGCAGCCCCGCCTGCTCCGCGCTGAGCACTTCGCGAATCGCGTGCAAGTCCACGCGCGTATCGCGCCGCAGCGGCACGTCCAGGCGCGCGCCACGCGGGCCGACCAGCGATTGCACGTGGGGCGTGGTGGCATTCAAGCCCTTGCGCGTGACGACGCCGATTTCTCCATTGAGCAGTTTGACGAAGGTGCCGACCGGATAGATGCCCAGCTCGCGCACCAGCAGCGAGGCCAGCGGCGCATCCAGCGTGGCCTTGTCGGCCATCAGCATTTCACGCAGGGCCACGTTCGGCAGCAGGGGCTGGCGGTAGCTGCGCCTTGACACTCGCGCGCAATAGCGGTCAGCCAGCATGATCAGGCGCGCGCCGATGCCGATCGCCTCGCCTTGCGTGCCCAGCGGATAGCCGCTGCCATCGATATTTTCATGGTGCTGCAGCACGGCTTGCAGCCAGACGGCGTCCGTCACGCCCGCCGCGCGCAGCAAGTCGACACCGGCTTGCGGATGGGCGCGGATATAGGCGCGCTCCTGCGCGTCCAGCGGGCCCGCTTTGTGCTGAAAATCCGCATGGCGTTCCAGCATGCCCACATTCATGCTCAACGCAGCGAGCACCACGCTGCGCACGATGGCATCGTCGAGTTTCAGTGCGCGCGCCAGCAGGGCCGTGATGACGGCAGTGTCGACGCTGTGCCGCACGGCAAAGTCCCCCGCGCCCTGGTTGTGCAGGATGCAGGCCAGCGCCACGTCGGCGTCCAGTGCCACGGCCTCTTCCACCAGCTGCGCCAGCGGCACCAAGGACGCGTGGCTGCCCGCCTGACCGGCGGCAATGAAGGGCAAGACGAGGGCCAGCCCCGCCGTGACGAGGTTCAGCATGCGCAGCGCCGACGGCGCTTCCGTGGCCGTGCGCGGCAGGTCGGCACTGGTATCGGCGATGACGCCGCGCGCCAACAGCAATGCGATCTGGTTCTCGCTGCTGACGACATGGCCCAGCCTGGCCAGCAAGCTGCCTGTTTCGCCATGCACGTCCCAGGGCAGGGCCACGCCCAAGGCGAGCTCTCCCGCGTAAATGCGCCGAATTTTCACATCGTCTCCGTCATCGCTAGCCGCTACCCTTTTTACCATCAGGAAGTCGTGGGCATGAACCAATTGAAATATTTTTTGCTTTTAATCAATATTTCAATGTGGCAGCGATGATCGCGCAATCATGTGCGCTTGTCTACAAAATTGTTTAAATATAAAAACTGCATCAGACGCCAGGCGAGCAATCGGCACAGCCGGGCGCGTGTTCCGGGTCTTTTTCCAGGTGCAGCGCCAGCTCGCGCAAGGCCGTGCGCACGCCTTCCTCGATGACGGGGTGGTAGAACGGCATGTCGAGCATGGCCGGCACCGTCAGCTGCGCCTGGCATGCCCAGGCCAGCAAGTGGCCCAGGTGTTCCGCCCGTGGGCCGATCAGTTCGGCACCGAGAAAACGCTTGCTGCCGAACTCCGCATACACGCGCAGCAAGCCCTGGTTTTGCAGCATCACGCGGCTGCGGCCCTGGTTGCCAAACGACACGGCGCCGACGGCAAAGCGGCCCGCGTGGCTCACGCACAGTTGCTGGTACGTGGCGCCCACGGTGGCGATCTGCGGTTCCGTAAAGGCGATCGCCAGCGGCGTGCGGCGCAAGCCCGGTTTAACGTCAGGAAAGCGCGCCGCGTTCTCCCCGGCGATGCGGCCCTCGTCGGCCGCTTCGGGCAGCAGCGGCAAGGCATTGTCGGCATCGCCGGCGATGAAGATGGCGCTCTTGCCGCATTGCATGGTGTGCGGGTCATGCAGGGGAATGCCGTGGCGGTCGAGCTCGATTTGCGCCGTCTCCAGGCCAATGTGATCCACATTCGGACGGCGGCCGATGGCGGCCAGCACATACTCGAATTGCTCGGTTTTTTCCTGGCCCGCGTCATCACGGCTGGTCAGCACGATGCCATTGCCGTCCGGCGTTTTTGCCATGTGCGCGATCTGGGTCATGAAACGGATATCGAGTTCGCGCGCCAGCACGGCATCGGCCTCGCGCAGCACCAGCGGGTCCGTCAGCTGTGCGACTTTATTGCCGCGCGCAAACAGGGTCACGCGCACGCCCAGCCGCGCCAGCGCCTGGCCCAGCTCCAGGCCGATGACGCCGCTGCCGACCACGGCGACTGACTTGGGCAAGTCCGTCCATTCGAACACGGCGTCGCTGGTGATGACGCGCTCGCCCGCCGCCCGCCACTCGGGCGGCACGATGGGCGTGGAGCCGGTGGCGATCACCACGCTGGCAGCTTCAACGATGGTGTGTTCATCGACCTGCAATGTGCCGGGGGAAATAAAACGCGCATGGCCGCGCAGTTTTTCCTCGTCGGCGATGGCGTTGACGCCGTCGAGCACGAAGCCGACAAAACGGTCGCGCTCGCTGCGCACCCTGGCCATCACTTGCCGGCCATCGATGCGCACGGGGCCAGGATGCACGCCAAAAGCGGGCGCGGCGGCCACCGCATGGGCCGCCTCGGCCGCCGCGATCAAGAGTTTGCTGGGCATGCAGCCGACTCTGGCGCAGGTCGTGCCGTACGGTCCGCTTTCGATCATCAGCACGCGCTTGCCCTGCATGCGCGCCGCCTTGTGCGCCGTCATGCCGGCCGTGCCGCTGCCGATCACGGCCACATCCACTTGTAGTGTTTTCATCGTGCTATCCATCCACTGAGGTTGCTCACAGCGTTCGATACTACCCGTTTGCCGAAAATAAGGTTTTACTTTGCAGCAATATATGTATTAGTATAACTAATCATTTTCAAAATTTATAAGCCAAGCTAATGGGATCACTCGATTATCGCGCGCTGGCCGTGCTGGACGCCGTGGCCAGCCATGGCAGTTTCGACAAGGCCGCCCTGGCGCTGGGCATCACCCAGTCGGCCGTCTCGCAGCGCATCAAGGCGCTGGAAGACGCCAGCGGGCGCTTGCTGATCATCCGTGGCCAGCCAGCCGTGCCGACGGGACTGGGCCAGCGCCTGATCGTACATCACCGCAACGTCAAGCTGATGGAAGCGTCGCTCGACATCGACCTGGGCAACAGCGTCAGCATGCCGGAAATCGCCATCGCCATCGATGCCGACAGCCTGGCCACGTGGTTCCCCGACACCTTGTCCGCACTGCTGGCGCCGCCGCGCTGCCAGCTCGACGTGCGCCTGGCCGACAGCGACAGCGCCTTGCAGATGGTGCGCAACGGCTCCGTGTTCGGCTGCGTGGCGGCCGAATCCGGCACAGCACTGGACGCGGCAGCGGCCACCAGCGTCACGCCGCTGGGCATGCTGCGCTATGTCTGCGTAGCCACGCCCGTGTTTGCGGGCCACTGGTTCGGCGATGGTTTTATTGCCGAAGCGGTGCAGCTGGCGCCGGCCGTCGTGGGCCAGCACGGCTTGCTGGCGCGTTTCCTTGCTGAACAACTCAATCTGCGCGAAGCGTTTCCGCACCACACCTTACCGGTGGAAGCGGCGCGCCGCGCCTGCGTGTTCGATGGCCTGGCCTACGGCCTGATGCCGCAGCGCCTGGCCGCGCAGGCGCTGGCAACAGACCGTCTCGTGGATCTGATGCCGGGCAGCACCCTGGATGTGCCGCTGAGCTGGCATGCGTGGACGCTGGATACGCCGTTTACCAAGCTGCTGTCCGAGCAGATCGTCAAATCCGCCCGCGATTATCTGCAGTAGTTTAAATATCGAGCGGGTCCACTTCCAGCGACCATTTCACGCGCGTCTTCATGGCGCGCAGCTCACTTAACCATTCTTTTAAAAACGCTTGCAGCGCGGGCCGCGAGGCAGACTCCAGCAACAGCTGGGCGCGGTCCACGTTGTAGACGCGCGTCATGCTCATGGGAATCGGGTCATTGATGGTCACTTGCGGGTGTTCCATGCATTCCTTGGCCGCCTGCAGGAATTCGATGGCCGTCGCCAGCTCGGGCGCCTCGGCGCGCAGCAGGGCCTGGAACAGATACGGCGGCAACGCCGCCTGCGCCCGCTCTTCCAGCAAGGTGGTGGCGAAATTGTCGTAATCGTGGTGGACGACGGCGTCGTACAGCGGATGGCGCGCATAGCGCGTCTGGATCAGCACCTCACTGACGCTGCCGCCTTCCGTCTGCGCGGCCCGCCCGGCCCGGCCCGCCACCTGCATCAGCTGGGCGAACAGCCGTTCGCTGGCGCGGTAATCCTGCGAAAACAGGGCCGTGTCCGGATTCAAGATGCCGACCAGGGTCAGCTTTTTGAAATCGTGGCCCTTGGCCACCATCTGCGTGCCGATCAGAATATCGACTTCGCCCCGGTGCACGGTGTCGAACGCTTCCTGCGCGCTGCCCTTCTTGCGCGTGGAATCGGCATCGATGCGCAAAATCCGAGCCTCGGGAAACAATTGCTGTAACCCCTCTTCCACGCGCTGCGTGCCGCGTCCCAGCGGCTGCAAATCGACGTTGCCGCAGGTGGGGCAATGGCGGGGAATGCGCAATTCCAGGCTGCAATGGTGGCAGCGCAGCCGGTGTTCGGGCTTGTGCAGCACCATGAACGAGGTGCAGCGCGTGCAATTGCTGATCCAGCCGCACGATTCGCAGCAGATGACGGGCGAATAGCCGCGCCGGTTCAAAAACAGCAGCGACTGCTCACCGCGCTCCATGCGCAGCTTTAATGCCGCTACCAGATGCGATGTCAGGCCATCTTTCGGCTTGTCGCGCTCCATGTCGAGGATCTTGACGCGAGGCAGCACCGCATTTTTCACCGCCCGTTCACGCAACTCCAGCTTGCGGTAGCGCCCCGTCTGCGCGTGGTGCCAGCTTTCCAGCGAGGGCGTGGCCGAACCGAGCACGATGGGAATCTGCAATTGCCAGGCGCGCCACACGGCCAGGTCGCGCGCCGAATAGCGCAAGCCTTCCTGTTGCTTGTAGGAAGGATCGTGTTCCTCGTCGATGACGATGAGCTTGAGCTTGGGCAACGACGCCAGGATGGCCAGCCGCGTGCCGAGCACGATGCGCGCCTGGCCCTGGTGGGCGGCCAGCCAGTGCAGCATGCGTTCGCCTTCGGACAGGCTGCTGTGCAGGGTGGCCAGCATGACGCCGGGAAAGCGCGCGCGGATATTGCCTTCCAGCTGGGGTGTCAGGTTAATTTCCGGCACCAGGATCAGGATTTGCGCATCGTCCTCGCGCGCCAGCACCTGGGCGCACGCCTGCAGATACACTTCCGTCTTGCCGCTGCCCGTCACGCCGTACAGCAGGGTCGGCTTGAAACCCCGGGCGCCGCCGATGGCGTCCGCCGCTTCCTGCTGGGCGGCATTCAGGGCCGGCATGTTCAGCGGCGTGCCATCGTGGGCATCGGCCAGCTTGGCCAGCTTCTTGATGGCGCGGTCGAGCGCCACGGTGGTCAGCACGCGCAGATTCTTCGGCAAACCCGGCAGCGCCACCTCGCCCAGCGGTCGCTGGTAGTAATCGGCGGTAAAGGCGGCCAGCGCCAGCCACTGCTCCGACAAGGGCGCCAGCTGGCTGCGCACGGCCAGCACGTCCTTCAGTTTCGCGGCAGGCACGTCGGTACTGTCGGACACACCGACGATCAGCCCCATCACTTCGCGCCGGCCGAACGGCACCAGCGCCAGTTGCCCCACTTGCGGCAGCGGTGCGGCAGCATCCGCGCCGGCGTCCGCCACCGCCGCGTTCCAGCGGTAGTCGAACAGGGCGTTCAGGGGCGTGTCGAGCGCGATTTTCAGGATGCACGACGTCAAAATGCACTGCGACATGGGGGGTGGGCCTATCTTATAAAAAAGCGCGCGGCAGGATCCATCGCGCGGCGGGAGGTCAGGCATCAAGCCAGCGGGCCATGATACTTGTTTCGTCCGTCAAACGCCTAACAGCAGGCAGGACAGCGTGTCATCATGCCTGAAGAAAATTCTGTGGATAACTTTGTGGACAAAGCAAAATTAACTTTCATAAAAATGTGGACAGAAAATTTTGATCGCCGTCAAGAGGGGCGCGCAAGAAAAATTAACTATTTAAAATCAATGACTTAAAAATTGATCTCCGGAAGGCGATAAATCCGTGGGGCATTTCCGCCGCTGTGCATAACTGAACCATTTCTGATTTTTTTTGTACAGGAATAAGCACCGTTTTGATGCATGCCCTGCGCAAAAATCTCCACCATCGGCGGCAAAGTTGACAATTGCCGGGCAAGCGTTCGGTTTTACCCGGCGGGCGGCGAAACATTGTTGAATGATCATGCAGTGCAACATCCACTTCAGGTGAAACCTGAACATCGACGCTAAGTATCGGTTAACAAAATACTTTTCAATTTTATCCACAGAATCTGTTGATAACTTTGTGGACAATGAAGGAATAAGGCTGGTAACCGGAAGAACAACCTTATCAATTGCAACAAAGTCCGCCGGGCAAGGCGTTTTTTATTTCTTAATAATCAAACACTTGCAGAGTATCCCCGGGCATGGCTTTTCGACTGCCTCTTATTTCCGCAGCAAAAAAAATTGTGCATAAGTCGGTATTTCTTGCTAAGGCGCAGCAAAGAAAAAGGCAGGCTTCCGCTGGAAAGCCTGCCTCTCTGCCCCTGTGCCAGGGCAATGCGCTTGCTTACTGGCCGCTGCGCATGGCGCGGCTCATGCTGTGCACGGCTTCCACCATGGCTGCCACCGATTCCGGCGGCGTGAACTGGGAAATGCCATGGCCCAGGTTGAATACGTGGCCCGTGCCTGCCGATGGCGCGCCAAAGGCGTTGAGCACTTTCGCCACTTCGGCGCGGATCTGATCCGGGCTGGCGAACAGGATGGCCGGGTCGAGGTTGCCTTGCAAGCCCACTTTATGGCCCACCAGCTGGCGCGCGCGCGTCAGGTTGACGGTCCAGTCCAGGCCCACGGCATCGGCGCCGATGTCGGCGATCTGCTCGATCCACTGGCCGCCGCCCTTGGTAAACACGATGGCGGGAATCTTCACGCCATCCTTGTCGCGTTTCAGCTGCGACACCACTTGCTGCATGTAGGCCAGCGAGAATTCCTGGTAGGCGCCATCGGCCAGCGCACCACCCCACGAATCGAAAATCATCACGGCTTGCGCGCCGGCATCGATTTGCGCATTCAGGTATTGCGCCACGGAAGTGGCGTTAATCGCCAGGATGTGGTGCATCAGGTCCGGGCGGTTGTACAGCATCTTCTTGATGGTATGGAACTCTTTCGAGCCGCCGCCTTCCACCATGTAGCACGCCAGGGTCCACGGGCTGCCGGAAAAACCGATCAGCGGCACGCGGCCATTGAGTTCCGTGCGGATCTGCGTGACGGCCTTGAAAACGTAGTCGAGCGACTCCAGGTCCGGCACTTGCAAGGCCTTCACGTCCTGTTCCGTGCGCAGCGGACGCTCGAACTTCGGCCCTTCGCCATCGGCGAAATACAGGCCCAGACCCATGGCGTCCGGCACCGTCAGGATGTCGGAAAACAAAATCGCCGCGTCGAGCGGGAAGCGCTCCAGAGGCTGCAAGGTCACTTCGGTGGCGTAATCGGGATTCTTTGCCAGGCCCAGGAAGGAGCCGGCCCGCTCGCGCGTGGCGCGGTATTCGGGCAGGTAGCGGCCCGCCTGGCGCATCAGCCAGACAGGGGTGTGCTCGGTCGGCTGGCGCAGCAGGGCGCGCAGGAAAGTGTCATTCTGGAGCGGAGCAAATTGTGGCATGGAAGGCAATCAATAGCTGGGAGAAGCGGTATTATCGCATCCAATCACCGCCAAATCATTGATTCCGGTGCCGCTTTGCAGCATTTGCCACGCACAGCGATGACTTTCGTTGTGCCGGCCCTTCCTTTATGATGATGCACGCCGCCGCGCTGCCTGACGCCGCCTGGAGGCCCCCTCTATTCACCACGACACGGAGCCCGCATGACCTCGACCGCATCCAGCACCCCTTATGGCATCTGGCCATCGCCGATCAGCGCGGCCATCGTCGCCGCTGGCGCCTCGCCGCTGACGCAGCTGGCCCTGGGCGGGGCGGATGGCGCCGATGTATTCTGGCTGGCCGGACGCGCCAGCGAGGCTGGCCGCAACACCCTGCTGCGCCAGCGCGGCGCGCGGGTCGATGAACTGACGCCGGCGCCGTTCAATGTGCGCACCCGCGTGCACGAATACGGCGGCGGCGCATATGCCGTGGCCGGCGATACCGTGTATTTCTCGCATTTCGCCGACAATTGCCTGTACCGCGTGGCCGGCGACGCCGCGCCCGAAGCGTTCACCACGGGCGGCAACACGCGCCACGCGGACTTCGTCGTCGATGCAGCCCGTGCCCGCCTGATCGCCGTGCGCGAGCAGCATCCGGCAGAAGGCCACGCGCATCCGGAAAACAGCCTGGCCGCCGTCGGCTTCGACGGGCGTGAAACGGTGCTGGCGCGCGGCCACGACTTTTATGCGGCGCCGCGACTGTCGCCGGACGGCAGCCAGCTGGCCTGGATCAGCTGGGACCACCCGCGCCTGCCGTGGCAAGGCACGGAACTGTGGCTGGCCGACGTGCAGGCCGACGGCAGCCTCGGTTCGCCGCGCCTGATCGCCGGCGGCGCGCGCGAGTCGATTTGCCAGCCGGAATGGTCGCCGAACGGCTTGCTGCACTTCGTTTCCGACAGCAGCGGCTGGTGGAATTTGTACCGCCTGCACGGCGGCGAGATCGAGGCGCTGTGCCCGATGGAAGCGGAATTTGCTACGCCGCACTGGACCTTTGGCGCCAGCATGTACGGATTCCTTTCCGACGACGAGATCGTCTGCACGTATATCCAGGCCGGCATCAGCTACCTGGCGCAATTGAACGTGGCGGCGGCGAAACTGGAGCCGATACCGCACCCGTACCAGGAAATCCGTGAACTGCGCGTGGGCCCCGGCTTCGTCGCGCTGCTGGGCGGCAGCCCGACTATTGCGCTGGAACTGGCGCGCATCGATTTGTCTAACCATGAACTGGAAGTGCTGGCGCAATCGATCGCACAATTGCCCGCGCTCGCTTACCTGTCCGTGCCGCGCAGCTTGAGTTTTAGCAGCAGCAATGGCCGCACGGCCCACGCCTTCTTTTATGCGCCCACGAATGGCGACGTGCAGGCGCCGGCAGGAACATTGCCACCCGTCATCGTCATCAGCCATGGCGGCCCCACCAGCATGGCCAGCAATACCTTGAAACTGGCGACGCAGTACTGGACCAGCCGCGGCATCGGCGTGCTTGACGTCAACTATGGCGGCAGCAGCGGTTTCGGCCGTGAATATCGCGACGCGCTGCGCGGGCAATGGGGCATCGTCGACGTGGAAGACTGCATCGCCGGCGCCCGTTACCTGGCCGCCAACGGCCTGGCCGACCCCGAGCGCCTGATCGTGCGCGGCGGCAGCGCGGGCGGCCTGACGACCCTGTGCGCATTGACCTTCCACGACGTCTTCAAGGCCGGCGCCAGCTACTATGGCGTGTCCGACCTGAAGGGACTGGACGACGATTCGCACAAATTCGAATCGCGCTACACCGATTACCTGATCGCTTCGCAGCCGCAGGCCGAAGCGCTGTACCTTGAGCGCTCGCCCATCCACCACACGGATAAACTGTCGCGCCCGATGATCTTCTTCCAGGGACTTGATGACAAGGTCGTGCCGCCGCAGCAGTCGCAGCTGATGGTCGACGCCCTGCAGGCGCGCGGCGTACCCGTCGCGTATGTGCCGCTCGAAGGCGAGGGACACGGCTTCCGCAAGGCGGAAAACATCGTGCGCACGCTGGACGCGGAACTGTATTTCTACCAGCGCGTGTTCGGCCTGCCCGTGGCGGCCGGCGAGCCGCCCGTGCATATCGTTAATCTGCCCGCATGAGTGAAGACCATTTGCTGGACGAGTTCGCCGCACTGGAGCAGCATGAACGGATGATCCTGGCCTTGCTGGCCATCGCGGGCGAACCGGTAGGCAAGCATGCCGTGTATGAACACTTGCAGCGCGCCAATATCGTGGAACCCGATGGCACGCCGTTTGCCCTGCTCACCGTCACGGGCATGCTGCAGCGGCTGACGCGGCATGCGCTGGCGTCCGAGGTGGTGGGACGCGGCTATGCCTGCGAAGCGAAGCTGCGCTGGCCCGCCATGCGCGCGGCCATCGAGCACCTGGCGTTCCGCGACCTGTGCCAAGCCATCGAAACCATCAATCCCGTGCGCCGCAACTGGGATGGCTATGTGGAATTGCGCAGCTACCGGCAAGGCGTGGCGCGCCTGCGCATCGCCCTGTTGCGCAATGACGAGGTGCGCCAGGTGGCCGCCATCCTGGCCGCCTGCATGGCCTGCTATGAAGCGCAGCAGCTGCATCCGCTGATCGAGATTTTCGGCCGCCCGTTCGAGCCGGATATGCTGTCTTTCGTCATGCCGCAACTGCAGGATGACATCCTCGCCGTGCTGCTGGGCAACGCCCCCCGTGAACCAGGCACGGCGCACGCCATCCGCACGTACGCGCGCGCCCATCATGCGCGCCAGGCGGCCGCCGGCGACCATATCGGCGCCGCCCTGCCGCTGGCCCTGGCCGAGGATGCCCTGCTGTGCGGCGAACTCGACGCCGCCGCGCGCTACCTGGCAGGCCAGCAGGGGCCGCAGGCGCTGTTTGTCGACAGCAGCATCGCCCTATTGCGCGGCGAACATGCGCACGCCGTGGCAGGCTTTGAAACAGCCCTGAAAGGACTGCGCAAGGAAGCGGGCAAGCGCAAGCTGTGCTTTACGGGCATCGGCGGCCATTTGTACGTGCTGGCCCTGCTGCGCGGCAACGATGCCAAGCTGCTGAAAAGCGCGGAAACCTATCTCGATATCGCGCTGCATGCGCAACCGAACCACGACAGCATCGTCTACCAGCAATTGAATACCTTGCGCCTGGTGCGCGCCGGCGTGCAGCTGGCGGAAAGCATTCCCACGCGCAGCTGGGAAACGGGACTGCAGGCGCAGCTGTTCCAGGCCTTGCTGTACTACTGGCTGGCCCTGCCGCAATTGAGCGAGCGCAAGGACCAGCTGCGAGCGCTGGTGCAGCAAGCGGACGCGGCTGGCTATGATTTGATCGCGGCGCAGGCGGCCGGCTTGCTGGGCTTGATGGGCGAGCCGCAGCAGGAGCGCTACGCCACGGCCAAGCGGGCGCAACATGGCTTGACGGACATGGCGCCGTGGTTCGAGCGCCAGGAAGCGTGGCAGCGCCAGCTGAGCGCGCTCATCAACCTGCAGCAGAACGCGCCCGCCGAAGCCATCGGCAGCGTCTCGCGCCTCGTCTGGCTGGTGGCGTTCGACCCGCGTTTCGGCCTGACGGCCGTGGAAGTGCGCGAGCAGAAACGCGATGCACGGGGCGGCTGGAGCAAGGGCCGCGCCATGGGCCTCAAACGCCTGGCAGAAGAAGCGGGCGACATCGATTTCCTCACGCCGCAAGACGCCCGCGCGGCCGGCAGCATCGCGCCGTTCAAGCAATACTATTCGTCGGCACCGCGCTATGAAATCGAGCTGGACAAGGCCGCCATCTTGCTGGTGGGCCACCCGCTCGTGTTCTGGCTCGACCATCCTGACACGAGAGTGGAACTGATCGCCGGCGCGCCGGAGCTCCTGATCAAGTCGCACGAGGGCCAGCTGTGGCTGGGCATGCAGCCGCCCTTGCCCGACAATGGCGGCAACGTCGTGGTGCAGCGCGAAACGCCGACGCGCTTGCGCGTGGTACACATCCTCGACGAGCACCGGCGCATCGGCGCCATCGTGGGCCTGGGCCTGTCCGTGCCCCTGCATGCGGAAAAACAGGTGATGCAGGCGATCGGCGCCATCTCCTCCATGGTCACCGTGCAATCGGATATCGGCGGTGGCGGCGGCGACGCGGAAGCGATCACGGCCGACCACCGCCTGCACGTGCATTTGCTGCCCTACCAGCAAGGCCTGAAAATGCAAATTTTAGTGCGCCCGCTGCTCGACAACGGCGCCTATTACGCGCCCGGCAGCGGCGCCGAAAGCGTGTTTGCCGATGTGGCAGGCCGCGCCGTGCAAGCGCGGCGCGACCTGAACGCCGAGCGCGAAGCGCAGCGCCAGCTGATCGGACGCTGCCTGGTGCTGGAAGAGGCGCAAGAAGAGCATGGCGAATGGCTGCTGGGCCAGCCTGCGCTGGGCTTGCAGCTGCTGGTCGAGCTGCAGGCGCTCGATCCCGCCAGCATGGTATTGGCATGGCCCGAGGGCGAAACCATGCGCGTGTCGAGACGCATCGACAGCGGCCAGATGCGCCTGAACATCAAGAGCGAAAAAGACTGGTTTGCCGCCAGCGGCGAAGTGCAGATCGACGAAGACAAGGTGATGGATTTGCGCGCCCTGCTCGACTTGATGCAGAACAATAAAAGTCGCTTCGTGGCCTTGGGCGACAACCAGTTCCTCGCGCTCAGCGACGAATTGCACCGCCGGCTGTCCGAGCTGGCCGCGTATGGCGAGACGCATGCCGATGGCGTGCACATCCACCCGCTGGCCGCCTTCGCGCTGGAAGAGCTGGCCAACGATGCGGGCGGCGTCAAGGCCGACAAATTGTGGCGCGAACACTTGCTGCGCCTGCGCGCCCTCGACGACTATCAACCGCAACTGCCCAGCACCTTGCAGGCGGACTTGCGAGACTACCAGCTGGCCGGCTACGCATGGCTGGCACGCCTGGCGCACTGGGGCGTGGGCGCCTGCCTGGCCGACGACATGGGACTCGGCAAGACCTTGCAGGCGCTGGCGCTGATCCTGGCGCGCGCGCCCAACGGCCCCACCCTGGTTGTCGCGCCCACGTCCGTGTGCATGAACTGGATCAGCGAAGCGCAGCGCTTCGCGCCCACCTTGAAGGTCAAGCTGTTCGGCAGCGGCGACCGCGCCGACATGCTCGAAACCTTGCAGCCGTTCGACGTGGTGGTGGCCAGCTACGGCTTGCTGCAGCAGGAAGCGGCGCTGTTTGCCGGCGTGCACTGGCATACGATCGTGCTCGACGAAGCGCAAGCGATCAAGAACGGCGCCACCAAGCGCTCGCAAGCCGTGATGGCCTTGCAAGGCGATTTCCGCATGGTGGCCAGCGGCACGCCGCTGGAAAACCACCTGGGCGAATTGTGGAATCTGTTCCGTTTTATTAACCCGGGCTTGCTGGGCACCCTGGACCAGTTTAATTTGCGCTTTGCGGGACCGATCGAAAAGGATCAAGATAAACGGGCGGCGGCCGGCGCGCGCCTGCGCTTGCGCCGCCTGATCGCACCGTTCATCTTGCGCAGGACAAAAACGCAAGTGCTGTCGGAATTGCCATCGCGCACGGAAATCGTGCTGGAAGTGGAACTGTCGCCGCAGGAAACGGCGCTGTACGAATCCTTGCGCCGCGAAGCGCTGGAAAAGCTGGCCATGGTGGAAGGGCCGGCGTCGAAGAAGGCGATCCAGATCCTGGCCGAGATCATGAAGCTGCGCCGCGCCTGCTGCAATCCGCAGCTGGTGGCGCCGGAACTGGGCCTGGCCAGCAGCAAGCTGGCGGCGTTCGCCGAGCTGCTGTCGGGCTTGCTGGAAAACCGCCACAAGGTGCTCGTCTTCAGCCAGTTCGTCGACCATCTAACCCTGATCCGCCAGCACTTGGAACAGCATGGCGTCAGTTACCAGTATCTCGACGGCAGCACGCCGATGCAGGAGCGCAAGCGCCGCGTCGATGCCTTCCAGGCGGGCGACGGCGACGTCTTCCTGATCAGCCTGAAGGCGGGCGGCATGGGCATCAATCTGACGGCGGCCGATTACGTGATCCACATGGACCCGTGGTGGAACCCGGCCGTGGAAGACCAGGCCTCGGACCGCGCCCACCGCATGGGGCAATTGCGCCCTGTCACCATTTACCGGCTGGTGGCCAAGCACACGATCGAGGAAGGCATCGTCGAATTGCACCAGCACAAACGCGACCTGGCCGACAGTTTATTGGAAGGCAGCGACGCGGCCGCGCGCATGTCGGCCAATGACATGCTGGGCATGCTCCAAGAGGGGTTGAAAAAATGAACGGCAAATCCGTGTTCCATGCGATGATCCATTTTCCCTGTTGCTTTCCCACGCCATGACCGACTACATCGCCACCAGCGCCGGCCAGCGCGCCACCTTTTTGTGCGGCAAATCCTGGACCGCCTATGTCAGCACTTTCGTCATTGCCGTGCTGCTGTTCTTTGCCGCCCTGCCGCTGGCCTTCAAGTACAACGCGCGTGCCGCCTTCGTGGTGCTGATCGGCTCAGCCCTGATCGTCGGCTACCGCCTGCTGACCATCCGCAGCTATCAGCTGTACATTGATGAGGCGGGCGTGTGGCTGTCCTCCGGCATCTTGCCGTGGAAAAAGAAACTCATGGGCGTCAAATGGCGCGACATGGATGAAGCCGTCTACGAAACCAATTTCTGGAGCTGGCTGTTCCAGTCCTACACCGTGCGCGTCGGTCAGCGCTACACGCAAGACATCGAAATCCACGCCACCGGCATGGCGCGCGGCAAGGATGCCGTGGCGGCCATCAATGCACGTCAGCAGGAGCTGCTGCACGGCAGCGCCATCGTCGTCTAGCGCCGCGGAGGCAATTAGTGCTAATCTTTGGCCGCCCAGGCAAGCAAGGCCAACCTTTCAATAGTTGTTTGTTACTTATATTATCAGTTTATTATTTTCTGATGAAGGCAAACGACAAAATATTCAAGAGATAAACTATGCTGATAAAAAATAAAGTTGCGCTCACCGCATTGATGCTGGCCTTTACCCTGACACCAGCCAGCGCCGCCAAGAAGCCGCAGAAGAATGGCAAGGCCAGTACCAGCAGCAGCAAGAAGAAAACCGTCGCCAGGAAAGCGGCCGTCGTCACGGCCGCCACGGCAGCCACGGTCGCCGCCGTCGCCAGCGAGAACAGCAGCGACCGCTCCATGAATAACCTCAGCGGCCAGTTCCTCACGGCCCTGTGGCGCCTGGACCCGGAAAGCGCGATTTCGGTCGGCAAGTACGATGGCGCCGCCAACCTGAGCATTCCCGACGCGGCCAGCCGCCAGAAGCAACTGGCCTTCATCGAAGAATGGCTGGGCAAGTTCGGCAAGCTGAATGCGAGCAAAATGTCGGATAAGCAACGTACCGACCTGGCCTTGCTGACGAATAAACTGCAATCGGACCGCTGGTATCTGACCACTTTCCGCGAATTCGAATGGAATCCCGCCCAGTACAACGTGGCCGGTTCCATCGACTTCATCCTGAACACGGAATACGCGGCCCAGCCGCAGCGCCTGCGCACCTTGCTCAAGCGCATCGCCACCGTGCCGCAATACTATGCGGCCGCGCGCGCCAGCATCGTCAACCCCACGCGCGAACACACGCAGCTGGCCATCGCCCAGAGCGCCGGCGTGCTCAGCGTGCTTGACGACCTGAACAAGACGGCACAGGCATCCATCCTGACGCCGCTCGAAAAACAGCTGTACAACGCGCGCATCGCCGCGGCCCGCTCGGCCGTGCAAGGCTATGCGGCCTGGCTGACGGAGCAGGATGCGGCGCTGGCGCAGAACGGCAACGCGCGCTCCTTCCGCATCGGCAAGGAGCTGTATGAGCAGAAATTTGCCTACGATATCCAGGCCAGCGTGAGCGCCGAGCAGATGTACCAGAAAGCCCTGGCCGCGCGCGAAAAGCTGCTCGAGCACATGGATAGCCTGTCCGACGAACTGTGGGTGAAAACCATGGGCGCCACGGCCAAGCCGGCCGACCGCACGGCGAAGATCGGCATGGTGATCGACAAGCTGTCGAGCAATCACGTGGCGCCCGCCGATTTCGTGCCGGAAATCCGCCGCCAGATTCCCGAGCTGCAGGCATGGGTCACCAGCCACAACCTGCTGACGATGGATCCGAAAAAGCCCCTGGTCGTGCGTGAAACGCCCGCTTACCAGCGCGGCGTGGCTGGCGCCAGCATCGAGGCGCCCGGCCCCTACCGTCCGCAAGACCGCACCTATTACAACGTGACGCCGCTCGACGGCGAAACGGCGGAGCAGGCGGAAAGCAGCTTGCGCGAGTACAACCACTGGATCTTGCAGATCCTGAACATCCACGAAGCCATTCCCGGCCACTACACGCAGCTCGTGTATGCCAACAAGTCGCCGTCGCTGGTCAAGTCCATCTTCGGCAATGGCGCCATGATCGAAGGCTGGGCCGTGTATGGCGAGCGCATGATGCTTGAATCGGGCTATGGCAACAATGCGCCGGAAATGTGGCTGATGTACTCGAAGTGGAACTTGCGCAGCGTCACCAACACCATCCTCGACTACAGCGTGCACGTGCAGGGCATGACGCAGGAGCAGGCGCTGGACCTGCTGACGCGCCAGGCCTTCCAGACCAAGCGTGAAGCGACGGAAAAATGGCGCCGCGTGCAGCTGAGCTCGGTGCAACTGACCAGCTATTTCAGCGGCTACAGCGAAATCATGGACTTGCGCGAACAGCGCAAGCAAGCGCTGGGCAGCAAATTCGTGCTGAAAGATTTCCACGAGCAATTCCTCAGCTACGGCAGCGCCCCCGTGAAAGTCATCAAGGAACTGATGAATTAAGCGGTACGCATCCTCACCTTGCAAAGGGCGCCGCGGCGCTGCATGGGTTTGCGCCACCGCAAACCTCCGGCGTGCCGCTCCATTAAGCTGACGGGAAGGCAAGCGCCACCGCACTCCTCACTGGCAATTGCCGATTTTCCTGCTAGGCTGGATATCAGGAGCGTCCATGCATATGCCCATCCAGTTCGACACCCTCGATTACGCCAAACGCCTCGCCTCGGCCGGCGTGCCCACGCAGCAGGCGGAAGCCCATGCCATGGCACTGGGCGAAGTACTGGGCTCGGCTGTCGTCGTGCATGGCGAACTGGCGGCGCTGGAACGCAATCTGCTAGGCGAAATCAAGCTGGTGGCGCAACAGGTCGATACCAAGGTGGGCGCCCTGGAATTGAAGATCGATGCGCTGGAGCTCAGACTCGATACCCGGATAGATGCGCTGGAGCACAAATTCGATACCAAATTTGATGCCTTCGAACACACATTCGACGCCCGCCTGGAACGTCTGGACTTGCGCCATGGCGCGGACATGAAACACGTCTATTGGATGATGAGCACCCTGATCCTGCTCAACCTGGGCATACTCAGCAAACTGATGCTGCAGTGAGCGCGTACTAACTTTCTCAACAATAAAAAAGCCGCTGCTCCCGAAAGAGGTCAGCGGCTTTTGTCTGCGCCTGTGGCTGGCGTCTAGGACGCTTCTTCCGGCGCCTGGGTTGCCTTGACGAAGATGGGCGCCACCAGCAGGCCCAGTTCGAACAACAGGCACATGGGGATGGCCAGCGAGAACTGGCTGACCACGTCCGGCGGCGTGACGATGGCGGCAATCACGAAGGCGCCGACGATGATGTAGGGACGCACTTCCTTGAGTTTCGCGATGGACACGAGCCCCATGCGCACGAGGATCACCACCACCACGGGCACTTCGAAGGTGGCGCCAAAGGCCAGGCACATCGACATGACGAAATCGAGGTAGTTTTCGATATCGGGCGTGACCGCAATCGACGATGGCGAAAAGTCGCTGATGAAGTGGAAGACGCGGCCAAACACAAAGAAATAGCAGAAGGCCACGCCGGCCATGAACAACAGGGAAGACGAGATGACCAGCGGCGCGATCAGGCGTTTTTCATGCGTGTACAGGCCGGGCGCGATAAACGCCCACATCTGGTACAGCACCCAGGGTAAGGCGACGATGAAGGCGATCACCAGGGTCACTTTCATCGGCACCAGGAACGGCGAGATGACGCCGGTGGCGATCATTTTCGAGCCGGCCGGCAGCGAGGCGATCATCGGCGCGGCAATAAAATCGTAGATCTGCGAGGGACCGGGCCAATAGAACAGCACGGCGCAGACGACGGCGATGCCGATCGAGGCCTTGACCAGGCGGTTGCGCAGCTCGACCAGATGCGAGATAAAAGTTTCTTCCACCGGGGATTTGCTACTCATGAGTAAAAGGAGGAGGAACTGGCGCGCGGACGGAAGCGCGCCACGCGGGCGGCGGCCGATTGCACGTGCTGCTTGCCGCCATGGCGCTGCTTGTACCAGCCAGGGATGGCGGAATTGCGCACCAGCTTCTTGCGGCGGAATTCGCGCGCCTTGCGGGCCAGGTCATCGTTGGTGGCGCGCAGCATGGCTTCATGGGCATCGTGATGCCCCTCATACGAACTGGAATCGCCGCGCCAGGCGTTTTCCACCTCGGCCAGGTTGCCGGAAATCGAGTTTTCCACGCCATGCATGGATTTCTCCACGCTTTGCTTGACGGAATGGGCCGCATCCTGCACTTCCTTCTGCAGGTTTTTCAGCTCTTCCATTTCGATTTCGCGCGAGACTTCGGATTTCACCTGGTTCAGGTAGCGTTGCGCGCGGCCATACAGGGTACCGGCCATGCGCGCCACTCTCGGCAACTTTTCAGGACCGATGACTATCAACGCAACCACGCCGATGATGGCGATTTTAGAGAGACCGAGATCGATCATAAGCGGACAAGGCCTGTTACCGGACGAGGCAAGCGCCCCGCCACGCTATCAGAACTTGCTTTTCTCTTTCGTCTCGACGTCGATGGTGCTTTTGTCGGCCACTTGCGATGGCGCAGCAGGAGGGGTATTGGCTGCCGGGACGTCATCGTCGCCCTTGACACCATCCTTGAAGCCTTTGACGGCCTTGCCGATATCACCGCCGATATTGCCCAGTTTCTTGGTGCCGAAGACCAGCATCACAATGACCAGAACGATCACCCAGTGCCAAATACTCAATGAACCCATCACATTCTCCTTGCGGGACGGTGCCCGAATAGCGTCGACCAATGCCGGTAGTATACACGTGAACCCGGCGCGCAGCGAAATCAGTGTTGACCGCGCCAGGGACGGGGACCGCCGTACACATGCATGTGCAGGTGATACACCTCTTGCCCGCCGTTCGGGCCGCTGTTGATCATGGTCTTGAAGCCGCCGGCAGGCGTGCCATCGGCCTCATACGTGACGGCGCAGCCGAACTCGGCAGCAAGTTTCGGCGCCAGGCGCAGCAGCTTGCCCAGCATGTCCGCATGGCTATCGTCGCAATCGGACAGGCTGGCCACGTGGCGCTTCGGGATCAGCAGCAGATGCACGGGGGCGGCCGGGTTGATGTCCTTGAAGGCCAGCAAGTCCTCGTCTTCATACACGATGGACGAAGGAATTTGCTTTGCAGCAATTTTGCAAAAAATACAGTTATCCACGCACGCTCCAGTAGGTCAGTGTTTGTCGGTTTCGCCGGCGTCGCGCAATTCATCCTTGCGCGCCGCCTTTTCTTCCAGGCCGGACAGGCCTTCGCGGCGCGCCAGCTCGTCGAGCACCTGCTGCGGCGTCAGGTCGAACTGCGCCAGCATCACCAGCGAGTGAAACCACAGGTCGGCGCATTCGTACAGAACCTTCGACGGGTCGTTGTCGCGGCGCGCATCCTTGGCGGCCATCACCGTTTCCGTCGCTTCTTCGCCGATTTTTTTCAAAATCGCATCATCGCCCTTGGCAAACAGGCGCGCGACATACGAGGTGGCGGGGTCGCCGCCATTGGCCAGCTTGCGCGATTCGATCACGGCGGCCAGGCGCTTCAGGGTTTCACTCATTTGCTCTTGCTTTCCGCGTAAATCGTCTCAGGGTCTTTCAGCACGGGGTCGGTGACTTGCCATTCGCCCGTTTTTTCGTCGCCTTCGAATTTCTGGAAGAAGCACGAATGGCGGCCCGTATGGCAGGCGATGCCGCCAGCCTGCTCGATTTTCAGCAAGACCACGTCTTCATCGCAATCGAGGCGGATTTCCAGCACCTTTTGCGTATGGCCCGACTCTTCGCCCTTGTGCCACAGTTTCTTGCGCGAACGGCTCCAGTACACGGCTTCGCCCAGCTCCACCGTGCGCGCCAGCGCGTCGCGGTTCATCCAGGCGAACATCAGCACGTCATTGCTGCCCGCTTCCTGCGCGATCACGGGCACCAGGCCGTGCTCGTCCCATTTGACCTTTTTCAGCCACTTGGCATTGCTTGCTACGATGGTTCCGTTTTGCATGTTCTATATCCTGGGTACTATTTTGTTTACGCCAGACGCATGGGAATGCCCTGCTGCGCCATGAAACGCTTGGCTTCCTGCACCGTGTGCTGGCCATAGTGGAAGATGCTGGCGGCCAGCACGGCGTCCGCGCGGCCCACCTTGATGCCGTCGACCAGGTCTTGCAAGCCGCCCACGCCGCCCGAGGCGATGACGGGGATGCTGACGGCGTCCGACACCCCGCGCGTCAGGCCCAGGTCGAAGCCCACCTTGGTGCCATCGCGGTCCATGCTGGTGAGCAAGATTTCGCCGGCGCCCAGGCTTTCCATTTTACGCGCCCATGCGAACGCGTCCAGACCCGTGGCCGTGCGTCCGCCATGGGTAAACACTTCCCACTTGCCGGGCGACACCTGCTTGGCGTCGATGGCGACGACGATGCATTGCGAGCCGTGCTTTTGCGACGCCTCAAACACCAGCTGCGGATTCGTCACGGCCGAGGTGTTGATGCTGACCTTGTCGGCGCCCGCGTTGAGCAGCCGGCGCACGTCTTCCACCACGCGCACGCCGCCACCCACGGTGAGCGGAATGAACACTTGCGAGGCGACGGCTTCGATGATGTCGAAGATCAGGCCGCGGTTGTCGCTGGACGCGGTAATGTCGAGGAAAGTGATTTCATCGGCGCCCTGCTCGTCATAGCGGCGGGCGATTTCCACGGGATCGCCAGCGTCGCGCAATTGCGTGAAGTTGACGCCTTTGACGACGCGGCCATTGGTCACGTCGAGGCAGGGGATGATACGTTTTGCAAGCATGATGGGTTCCAGATTGTCGCCAGGCCGGGCATGCACGCGCACACCCCGGCCGGGCAGGCTTAAACGGCGGCGTCGGTCAGTGCGTCGGCGCGTTCCTGCGCCTGCGCCAGGTCGATCGTGCCTTCATAGATGGAACGGCCGCAGATCACGCCTTCGATGCCTTCGGCCTGAACCGCGCACAGTGCTTCCACGTCGCCGATATTGTGCAGGCCGCCCGAAGCGATGACGGGGATCTTGACGGCTTGCGCCAGCTTGACGGTGGCGTCGATATTGATGCCGCCCATCATGCCGTCGCGGCCGATGTCCGTGTAAATGATCGATTCGACGCCGTAGGCTTCGAATTTTTTTGCCAGGTCGATCACTTCGTGGCCCGACATCTTGCTCCAGCCATCAGTTGCCACTTTGCCATCTTTCGCATCGAGGCCGACGATGATGTGGCCCGGGAAGGCGCTGCAGGCGTCGTGCAGGAAGCCGGGGCTTTTCACGGCCGCCGTGCCGATGATGATGTAGGTGATGCCGGCGTCGAGGTAACGCTCGATGGTGTCGAGGTCACGGATGCCGCCGCCCAGCTGCACGGGGATTTCCTCGATGTCGTTTTCTACGGCGAAATCCTGCACCGCTTTCAGGATGGCTTTCACGGCGCCTTCGTTCTTCGGCTTGCCGGCAAAAGCACCGTTCAGGTCGACCAGGTGCAGCCGGCGCGCGCCTTGCTTGAGCCAATGGAGGGCCATATCGGCCGGGTCTTCGGAAAATACGGTGGCAAGTTCCATATCGCCTTGTTTCAGGCGTACGCAGTGACCGTCTTTCAGGTCGATGGCGGGAATAAGCAGCATGGTCAGTGTGATTTAAAAGTGAGTGAGGGGCGGAAAAAAAGCCGGAGAGCTAACGTTAAGGTTGCCAGTGAACGAAGTTCTTGTACAGCTGCAAGCCAGCGGCAGCACTTTTTTCAGGGTGAAACTGTGTCGCGAAAATATTATCACGGGCGACGGCGCAAGCGAACGGCGCACCATAGACAGTCTCGCCCACCGTGTGCGCCGCCTCTTGAGGTTGAGCAAAATAGCTGTGCACAAAGTAGAAATACGCATTGTCGGCAATGCCATCCCACATCGCATGGGACGCCGTTTGCCGCACTTGGTTCCAGCCCATTTGCGGCACCTTGAAGCGCGAGCCGTCTTCCTGCACCTGGCCGTCGAGCTGGAAGCGCACGACTTTGCCTGGCAACAAGCCCAGACCGGCCGCGTCGCCCTCTTCGCTGCCGTCGAACAGCATCTGCTCGCCGATGCACACGCCCAGCACGGGCTTGCTGTCGGCGGCGCGCAGCAGCGCCTCCAATACGCCCGATTCGCGCAGGCTGCGCATGCAGTCGGGCATGGCGCCCTGGCCCGGCAAGACGATGCGGTCGGCGCTGTCGATGTCGGCAGCAAGGCCGGAGATGCGCACGTCGGCTTCCGGCGCCACGGCACGCAGCGCCTGCGCCACCGAGCGCAGGTTGCCCATGCCGTAATCCACCACCACAATTTTATTCATGTTTGATCCCGGAATCTACAATATAGCGAGAGCGGCGCTTACAGGCTGCCCTTGGTCGATGGAATGATGCCGGCCGCGCGCTCGTCGAGCTCGGCAGCCATGCGCAGCGCGCGGCCAAAGGCCTTGAACACGGTTTCGCATTGATGGTGGGCATTCGTGCCGCGCAGGTTATCGATATGCAAGGTCACGCCCGCATGGTTGACGAAGCCGCGGAAAAATTCCAGCGTCAGGTCGACGTCGAAGCCGGCGATCATGGCGCGCGTAAACGGGATGTGGTATTCGATGCCTGGGCGGCCCGAGAAATCGAGCACCACGCGCGACAGCGCCTCGTCCAGCGGCACGTACGCATGGCCATAGCGGCGGATGCCCTTCTTGTCGCCGATGGCCTTGGCCACGGCCATGCCCAGCGTGATACCCACATCTTCCACCGTATGGTGGTTGTCGATATGCACGTCGCCCGTCGCTTCGATATCGAGGTCGATCAAGCCGTGGCGGGCGATCTGGTCCAGCATATGGTCGAGGAAGGGCACGCCAGTGTTCAGCTTTTGCTGGCCCGTGCCATCGAGGTTGAGGGCGACGCGAACTTGCGTCTCATTGGTGTTGCGCGTAATTTCTGCGGTGCGGTTCATGGGAGGCTCTGGCGGTAGGCTAAACGAGGGATGCCTTGAAGGCATCGTAAAAAAGGGAATTTTCTTCCGGGGTGCTGACGCTGATGCGCAGGCAATTGGCCAACGCAGCATGCATTTTACTCATATTTTTAATTAAAACCCGGCGGGCAAGCAGTTTTGCACAAACATCGTCGGAATCGGCCACACGAATCAGAAGAAAATTTGCCTTCGAGGGGAATACCGTCACGCCGGGCAACTCTGCCAGGCGCAGCGCCAATGCATCGCGCGCGCTGTTGAGCAGGTCCGCCTGGGCATTCAACACGTCGATGTGATCGAGCGCGAATTCGGCCGCCGCCTGCGTCAACACATTGACGTTGTACGGCGGACGCACTTTCTCGAATTGCGCCAGCAGGGCCGGCGCGGCCGACATGTAACCGAGACGGATGCCGGCCAGGCCCAGTTTCGACACGGTGCGCATCACCACCAGGTTTTCATATTCGGGCAAACGGCCCATGAAGCTGTGCTGCGCGAACGGCTCATACGCTTCGTCGACGACGGCGATGCCCGTCTTGCCCAGGGCGGCGAGGATGCGCTCGATGTCGGCAGTGGCAAACAGGTTGCCCGTCGGGTTGTTCGGATAGGCGAGGAAGACCAGCGCCGGGCGGTGCTGTTCAATCGCCGCCAGCATGGCCGGCATGTCCAGGCTGAAGTCCGGGTTCAACGGCACGCCGACGAAATCCATGCCGGCAAACTGCGCCGAGCGCGCATACATGACGAAGGCGGGAACGGGCGCCAGCAGCACGGCGCGCTGGCCCGGCTCCTGGTGCGCGCAGGCCATGGCCAGGATGGAAATGAGTTCATCGGAGCCGTTGCCCAGCATGACGTCGTAGCCGGCGGGCACGCCCAACTTGGCGCAGATGGCCGCTTGCAGGCTGGCGTACGACGGCGGATAGCGGTTCAGCACCACGCCGGCCAGGCGCGCGCCCAGTTCCTCGCGCAGCTGCGGCGGCAGCGGATACGGGTTTTCCATCGCATCGAGTTTGATGTAACCGCTGGCATCGGCTACCTGGTAGCTGTTGATGGCGCGCACATCGGAGCGCACGGTATTGCTGATTAACTGATCGAGGAAAGACATGCTGCAAACACTCCTGATGAAATTAAATGGAGACTAAATGACGACGTCTTCCGGCACGCTAGCGCTGCGCGCCTTGCGGGCCGGCGCTTTTTTCGCGGCGGGCGGCTTTTTCACGGCAGCCGGTTTTTTGGCAGCCGCCGGCTTCTTCGCCGCCTTGGCGGCCTTCGGCGCGGGAGCCGCCGGTGCGGCCAGCTCCTGCGTCAATGCCGCCAGCCGTTGTTCGATGATGGCGCAATAATCGGGGTTCAGTTCAAAGCCGACGAAATCGCGCCCGCAGCGCTTGGCCGCCAGCGCCGTGGTGCCGCTGCCCATGAACAGGTCGAGCACCACGCCGCCGGGCGGGCACGAAGCCTTCACCATGCGCTCGATGATTTCCAGCGGCTTTTGCGTCGGGTGGTCGGCCCGTTCCGGGTGTTCCTTGTGCAGGCGCGAGACGCTCCACAAGTCTTTCGGGTTGTAGCCCACTTCCAGCCATTTCGCGCCGATGAAAATCGAGCGCGAACGGGCTTTCTTGGTGGCCGCGTCGTAGGCGATGCGCACCGCGTCAAGGTCGAAGTAGTAATCCTTGCGCTTGACGAAGAAGCCGATGGTGTCGTGCACCGATGAAAAGCTGCGCACGCTGCCGCCCATGGACGGCACGCGGCGGTCCCAGATGATTTCATTCATCATCGCCATGCGCTGTTTCAGCATGACGAAGATCTCCGGCGAATAGCGCCAGGTCAAGAAGATGTACAGGCTGCCGTTGGCTTTGAGCTTGGGCAGCGCCGCATCGATCCACGCCTCCGTCCAGCGCAGGTAGTCGGCCACCGACTGCTGGTCCGAGGCGTTGCCGTAATCCTTGCCCAGGTTGTACGGCGGATCCGTCAGGATCAGGTCCACCGAGCCATCGGGAATGCGCGCCAGCCCCGCCAGCGCATCTTCGCAATAGACCCGGTTGACCCAGTCCGGCTGCTCCGCCAACTTCGTCATGGCTGCGGCTTCAGGCGCAGTTCGGCACTGCGCGCGTGCGCCTGCAAGCCTTCGCCATACGCCAGCGTGGCGGCGACACGGCCCAGGGTTTGCGCGCCCGCTTCGCTGACGTGAATGATGGACGAGCGCTTCTGGAAGTCGTACACGCCCAGCGGCGACGAGAAACGCGCCGTGCGCGAGGTCGGCAGCACGTGATTGGGACCGCAGCAATAGTCGCCCAGCGATTCGGACGAGAAGCGGCCCAGGAACATGGCGCCCGCGTGGCGGATCTGCTCGGCCCACTGCTGCGGGTTATCCGCCGAAATTTCCAGGTGCTCGGCCGCGATGCTGTTGGCGATCTCGCACGCCTCTTCCATGCTGCGCACCTTGATCAGCGCGCCCCTGTCCTGCAGCGAAGTGCTGATGGTGGCCTGGCGCGGCATCGTCGGCAGCAGCCTGGCGATGCTCTCTTCGACTTTGGCGATGTAAGCGGCGTCCGGGCACAGCAAAATGGCCTGCGCCAGTTCGTCGTGCTCAGCCTGCGAAAACAGGTCCATCGCGACCCAGTCCGGGTCCGTCGTGCCGTCGCACAGCACCAGGATTTCGGATGGCCCGGCAATCATGTCGATGCCGACGATGCCGAACACGCGGCGCTTGGCGGCCGCCACATAGGCGTTGCCGGGGCCGACGATTTTATCGACTGCGGTGATGCTCTGTGTTCCATACGCCAGTGCCCCGACGGCTTGCGCGCCGCCGATGGTGATCACGCGCGTCACGCCGGCAATCGCGGCGGCGGCCAGCACCATCTGGTTTTTCACGCCATCGGGCGTCGGCACCACCATGATGATTTCGCCCACGCCCGCCACGTGCGCGGGAATGGCGTTCATCAGCACGGACGACGGATACGCTGCCTTGCCGCCCGGGACGTAGATGCCGACCCGGTCCAGCGGCGTGATCTTCTGGCCCAGCACCGTGCCATCGGGCTCGGTGTAGCTAAAACCGCGCAATTCCTCGCGCTGGCGTTCGTGGAAGGCGCGGATGCGCTGCGCGGCGATCTGCAGCGCTTCGCGCTGGGCCGACGGCAAGCCATTCAGGGCTGCCTGCAATTCGGCTTGCGAAATATCGAAGGCCGCCATTTCCGCCGCGCCGCCATGCGGGATGCGGTCGAAACGGTTGGTGTATTCCAGTACGGCGGCGTCGCCGCGCGTTTTCACGTCGGCCAGGATTTTTGCGACCGACGTTTCAATCGCCGCATCGGTGCCTGCCTCGAACGCCAGCAAGGTGTCGAGCGATTGTTGGAAACCATCCTGGCTTGAATCGAGCTTGCGTATCTGTATCGGCATAATCGGCTTTCTGCTACTGAGTGTCTAGGCTTGCGAAGTAGTTTGCGAAGCGCGTTCAAACGCCTCGATGATCGGCTGCAAGCGCTCGCGCTTGAGCTTGAGCGCTGCCTGGTTGACCACCAGGCGCGACGAAATTTCCATGATGTGCTCGACCTCGACGAGGTTGTTCGCGCGCAGGGTGCTGCCCGTGCTGACCAGGTCGACGATGGCGTCCGACAAGCCGACCAAAGGCGCCAGCTCCATCGAGCCATACAGCTTGATCAGGTCGACGTGCACGCCCTTGGCGGCGAAATGCTCGCGCGCCGTGTGCACGAACTTGGTGGCCACGCGCAGGCGCGCGCCCTGGTGCACGGCCTTTTCATAGTCAAAACCGGCCTGCACCGCCACCGACATGCGGCAAGAAGCGATATTCAGGTCGATCGGCTGGTACAGGCCTTCGCCGCCGTGTTCCAGCAGCACGTCCTTGCCCGCCACGCCGAAATCGGCCGCGCCGTACTGCACGTAGGTCGGCACGTCGCTGGCGCGCACGATGATGACGCGCACGTTCGGATCGTTGGTGGCCAAAATCAGCTTGCGCGAGGTCTCCGGGTTTTCCAGCACCTTGATGCCGGCCGCTTCCAGCAGCGGCATGGTGTCCTCAAAAATGCGGCCCTTCGACAGCGCCAGAATCAGCTGGGAGCTGTCACCGTTGTTCGATCCGTTCATGCTCGTTCCTTTTCTTGTTTTTACTTGATGCGCACGATGTTCGCGCCCACTGCCGACAACTTCACTTCCATGCGGTCGTAGCCGCGGTCGAGGTGATAGATGCGGTCGATCAGCGTTTCGCCATCGGCCGCCAGGGCCGCGATCACCAGCGAGGCCGAGGCGCGCAGGTCGGTCGCCATCACGGGTGCGCCGCGCAGCTGCTTGACGCCGGCGATGATGGCCGTGTTGCCCTCGATGGTGATGTCGGCGCCCAGGCGGTTCATTTCCTGCACGTGCATGAAGCGGTTCTCGAAAATCGTCTCGGTGACGCGGCTGGCACCATTGGCGATGGTGTTCACCGCCATGAACTGCGCCTGCATGTCGGTCGGGAAGCCCGGGTATTCCGTGGTGCGGAAGCTGACGGGGTTCGGGCGGGCCGACATCTCGGCGCGGATCCAGTCGGCGCCGAAGGTCATCGTCAGGCCCATGGCGCGCAGCTTGTCGAGCGCCGCGTCGAGGATATCGGTGCGCACGTTGCGCAGGGTGATGTCGCCGCCGGTGGCCGCCACGGCGCACAGGAAGGTGCCCGTCTCGATACGGTCGGCGATCACCGCGTGCGAGGCGCCGTGCAAGGCGTCCACGCCCTGGATCACCAGGCGGCTGGTGCCGATGCCGTCGATCTTCGCGCCCATGGCCACCAGCAGGTGCGCCAGGTCGGTCACTTCCGGTTCGCAGGCGGCGTTTTCCAGGATGGTTTCGCCTTCGGCCAGGGTCGCGGCCATCAGCAGGTTCTCGGTGCCGGTGACGGTGATCATGTCGGTGACGATGCGCGCGCCTTTGAGCTTGGCGCACTTGGCGTAGATGTAGCCCGCCTCAATGCGGATCTCGGCGCCCAGCGCCTCTAAACCCTTGATGTGCTGGTCGACGGGGCGCGAACCGATGGCGCAGCCGCCCGGCAGCGACACCTTCGCTTCGCCGAAGCGCGCCAGCATGGGGCCGAGCACCAGGATCGAGGCACGCATGGTTTTCACCAGTTCATATGGCGCTTCCAGGGTGTCGATGGCGCTGCCGTTGAGGACCACGCGGTCGCCATCCTGCTGCACTTTCAGGCCCGTCTGGCCCAGCAGTTTGAGCATGGTGGCCACGTCGTGCAAGTGCGGCACGTTGGTCAGGTCCAGGTCGCCCGCGGTCAGCAGGCCGGCGCACAGGATCGGCAGAGCGGCGTTTTTCGCGCCGGAGATGGCGATGTCGCCGTTCAGGCGGTTGCCGCCGTTGATGAGGAGCTTGTCCATGTGCTTATCCTTGGAATTCTTCAGGTGTCAGGGTTTTCATCGACAGCGCGTGGATCTCTTCGCGCATGCGGTCGCCCAGCGCCGCATAGACGATCTGGTGGCGGGCGATCAAACGCTTGCCGGCAAACGCGGGCGAGACGATCACGGCCTGGAAGTGCTGGCCATCGCCCTCCACTTCGAGGTGCGTGCATTCGAGGCCGGCCGACAGGTAGCCGTGGATCAGTTCTGGAGTGGTGGTCACGATAAGTCCTTGATATTGAATAAGGTAGTAATGGAATGTGCCGCAATCAGTGGCGTAATCTGTAACCGCTTTTCAGCAGGCGGATCGAGGCCAGCGCCAGGATCACGAGGAAGCCGGCGACGATGGAAAGACTGAGCCACGGGCTGACGTCGGACGTGCCGAAGAAGCCGTAGCGGAAGCCGTCAATCATGTAAAAGAAGGGGTTCAAATGCGATACCGTCTGCCAGAACGCGGGCAGCGAGTGGATCGAATAGAACACGCCCGACAAAAAGGTGGCCGGCATGATCAGGAAGTTCTGGAAGGCGGCCAGCTGGTCGAATTTTTCGGCCCAGATGCCGGCGATCAGGCCCATGGTGCCCAGCATCGCGGCGCCCAGGAAGGCGAAGATGACGATCCACAGCGGCGCGACGAACGACAGGTCGGCGAACCAGCAGGTGATGGCAAACACGCCAAAGCCCACGGCCAGGCCGCGCGCGACGGAAGCGAGTACATACGCCGAGAAGATTTCCCAGTGCGACAGGGGCGTGAGCAGCACGAATACCAGGTTGCCCGTGATCTTCGACTGGATCAGCGAGGACGAGGAATTGGCAAACGCGTTTTGCAGCACGCTCATCATCACCAGGCCGGGAATCAGAAAGGCCGTGTAGCTGACGCCGGGGCTCGGCTCCACGCGGCCGTCCAACACATGGCCGAACACCAGCAGGTACAGCATCGACGTGAGCACGGGCGCGGCCACGGTTTGCGTCGCCACTTTCCAGAAGCGCAGCGTTTCTTTGTAGACGAGGGTGCGAAATCCTGTCGAAATCATACGGTACCTTTATCCATGATCTGCAAGAAGATATCTTCCAGGTCGGCTTGTTGCAATTGCATTTCGTCGATCTCGACGCCCGCTTCACGCAGGCGGGCGAGGATTTTTTCGACTTCGCTGTATTCGTTGACGCGCAGGCTGAACTTGTTCGGCGCCTGCTGTTCTTCCGGGTGCAGCACCAGGTGCTGCAGGTCGGCCGGCAGGCTGCCGTGTTTCAGGTGCAGTTGCAGTTGCGAGCCGGCGATGCGGCGGATCAGGGCCGACATGGTATCGAGCGCCACCACCTTGCCGGTTTTCAGCATGGCCACGCGCTGGCACATGGCTTGCGCCTCTTCCAGGTAGTGGGTGGTCAGCACGACCGTGTGGCCGCCTTCGCGGTTCAGGCGCGAGATGAACTTCCACAGCGTCTGGCGCAGTTCCACGTCGACGCCGGCAGTCGGTTCATCGAGCACGATGACGGGCGGCTTGTGCACCAGCGCCTGCGCCACGAGCACGCGGCGCTTCATGCCGCCGGACAGCGCGCGCATATTCGTGTCGGCCTTGCCGGTGAGGTCGAGGTTTTCCATGACCTCGTCGATCCACTTGTCGTTGTTCGGCAGGCCAAAGTAACCGGATTGCAGACGCAGGGTTTCGCGCACGGTGAAAAACGGGTCGAACACCAGTTCCTGCGGCACCACGCCCAGGTTGCGGCGCGCGTTGCGGAAGTCCTTGACGACGTCGTGGCCATGGATCTTGACGGTGCCCGCGTCGGGGCGTATCAGGCCGGCGATGATGGATATGAGGGTGGTCTTGCCGGCGCCATTCGGGCCGAGCAGGCCGAAAAATTCACCTTCCTCGATGGCCAGCGACACGCCGCCCAGCGCCTTGAGCGATTTATAGCTCTTTTCTACATTCGTGATTTGAATTGCGGTCATGTGCTTGTTTCAAGTGTAATGCGTCTGTTGTGATGCGCCAGTTGCCGGAGACATCCAGGCCGGCTGGCCGGTGCAGGGCGCCCCCTTCAGACGAGGGCGGCGCAACAGTCAATTATAGTTGGAAAATTCGTGGAACACTTGGAGATCAATCCGGCGGCGCTGCTGGCCTGCCGGCTTGAAAGCTACTGCTGATGCGGGGAGTGGGACAGGATCAATGATGATGCAGGTCGGACGGGCTGCGTTCGGCGTGGCCGCCGGCGCTGGCGCAGTCGTCGGCCGTCAACGTGCTCGACACGAGCGAGCAGACGCCATACAGCTTGGTGAGGTTCTTCAGGTTGTTCGGCAGGTTTTTCAGCTCCAGCACGGCGCCCGCATCCTGCGCGGCGCGCTGCCACGTCAGCATGACGGACACGGCGGCCGAATCGACGGCCTTGACGTTGCGCAAGTCGAACTTGGTCTGACCCGAGCGGATGGCGTCCAGACCCTGCTCCAATGCCGAGGTGGCATTGTGCACGGTCAGGGAAGTCAGGGACTGCAAGGTGTCGAGAGAGTCGGGCATGGCGTCGGGCTGCGCTGGTCTGGAGCTGGTTCAGGAGCTATATGATAGCCGATTATTTGGCTTTGACGGTCGGACGGCTGGCCAGGGCCTTGTTTTTTGCCTGCAAGGTCTTGATCAGGCCATCGATGCCGCCCTTGCTGATCTCGCTGGCGAAGCTGCTTTTGTACGTTTCCACCAGCCACGCGCCCAGCACGTTGATGTCATAGATCTTCCAGCCGGACGGGGTTTTCGCCACGCGGTAGTTCAGGGGCACGGGTTCGCCGCGCGCCACGTTGACTTGCGAGCGCACTTCCACTTCCGTGTCGCTCGGGTCGGCGCGCATCGGCTTGAATTCCACGGTTTCGTTCTTGATCTGCGACAGGGCGCCCGAATACGTGTAGATCAGCAAGGTGCGAAATTCCGCGGACAGCTGCTTTTGCTGGTCCGGCGTGGCATCGCGCCAGAAGCGGCCGGCGGCCAGGGCCGTCATGCGCTGGAAATCCACGTACGGCAAGATCTTGCTTTCCACCAATTCGGTGACGCGCTTGATATCGCCCGCCTGGATCGCCTTGTCGGCCTTGGCCGTGTCGATCACGTCCTGGCTGATGCGTTTGACCAATACGTCCGGCGCTTCCGTCGCGGGGGCAGCCTGGGCGGCGGTGGCAAAGGCGATGGTCGCCATCGCCAGCAATTGTTTCATCAATTTCATGGTTCTACCTTTCATGGTGTTGCTATGCACCGGCTGGCGTTGATCGCAGCCGTGGTGTTTCTGTACCGGAGTTTACTCCTGGAGCCTGGCCTCGGCGGCCACGGTATTGCTACCAGATGTTACGAGGTCCGCCGGCGCAACGTCGGTCGCGGCGGTCGCTGGTGGGGCTTCCACAGGGGCCGCCTGCGGTTTCGCATCGTACTCCGGCGCATAATCGCTGCTGTCGTTTTTTGGCACTTTACGGTCGCGGCGGTCCGTATCGCCATCGAACACCTTGCTTTCGCGCGCCTGCAGGAAGCCGTCGCGGATGAACTCATAGCGGTCCAGCGCGGCCGCTTCCATCAGGTTGGTCGCGTCGAGCAGCGCGGCGCGCTTGTCGACGATGCGCGTCACCGTACCGATATTGCGCACCGAGACAGGGTCCTTGTAGCGCCATGGGTCGCCCGTGACATCGAGCGGCAGGGCCACCGTGTCACGCACGGTCGACGGGCCCAGCAGCGGCAGCATCACGTACGGACCAGGCTGGATGCCATACCAGCCCAGGGTCTGGCCAAAGTCTTCGTTATGCTTCGGAATGCCCGCCTGCGAGGCGATGTCGATCAGGCCAAAGATGCCGAAAGTCGAGTTCATGCTGACGCGCACGACGTCTTGCAAGCCCGCCTCACCCTTGCCTTGCAGCAAATTGTTCACGGCGCTCCACACATCGGACAAGTTGCCGAAGAAGTTGCCCACGCCCGTTTGCACGAACGATGGCGTGACTTTCTTGTAGGCCGTGGCGACCGGTTTCAGGGCCACCTGGTCGACGGTGTCGTTGAACTTGAACATGGCGCGGTTATACCCTTCCAGCGGGTCGCGCGGATTGGTGCCGGTGGCGCAAGCGCTCACGCTGGCGGCGATGGCCAGGGCCAGGCCGATACGCGCCAGGCTGCCTTGGGATTGTTTGGTCGACTCGCTCATTTGCTGTCCTTTCCTTCCGCTGCCTTGCTGTAGATGAACTGATTGATCAGGTCTTCCAGCACTGTGGCCGATTGAGTACGGGCAATCTTATCGCCCTCTGCCAGGTTCGCCAGATCGCCGCCTGCTTCCAGGCCGATATACTGCTCACCCAGCAAACCGGCCGTCAAAATCTTGGCCGAGCTGTCTTTCGGAAATTTGTAGCCATCTTCGATGTCGAGTTTCACCAGCGCCTGGTAGGTCTTGTCGTCAAAGCGGATCTCCGCCACGCGCCCCACCACCACGCCAGCGCCCTTGACGGGCGCCTGCGGCTTGAGACCGCCAATATTGTCGAACTTGGCACTAATGGTATACGTCTTGCTGAAAGACAGCGAGCTCATATTGCCGGCCTTGAGCGCCAGAAACATCAATGCCGCCACACCCAGCAAGACGAACAAGCCAACCCAGACATCTATAGATTTACGTTGCATAAACAATCCTAAATAATTTTTACTTGCTGCCGCCTGCGCAACATCCTGCCCAGGCCAGCTGTTGTTGGCTGATCCGCAATTACTTGCTAAACATCAACGCCGTCATCATGAAATCGAGCCACCACACCATCAACGACGAAATCACCACCGTGCGCGTGGTGGCGCCGGAGACATCTTCCGGCGTCGGCTGTGCCTGATACCCCTGGAACAGCGCGATGAACGTCACCGCGATGCCGAAGACCATGCTTTTCACATAGGTACCATTGGCGATATCTTTCCAGATATTCACGCCGCCCTGCATCTGCGACCAGAACGAGCCTTCATCAACGCCGATCAGCACGACGCCCACCAGGTAGCTCCCGATGACGCCGACGGCCGTGAAGATGCCGCCGAGGATAGGCATGGCGATCACGCCGGCCCAGAAGCGGGGCGCCAGCACGCGCTGGATCGGATTGACGGCCATCATTTCCATGGCCGACAATTGCTCACCCGCCTTCATCAGGCCGATTTCCGCCGTCAGCGAGGTGCCGGCGCGGCCCGCGAACAGCAGCGCCGTAACGACCGGACCCAGTTCACGCATCAAGGACAACGCCACCAACTGCCCCAGCGATTGCGTCGCGCCAAAGGTGCTCAGCGTGTAATAACCTTGCAAACCCAGCACCATGCCGACGAACAGGCCGGACACGGCGATGATCAGCACCGACCGGCTGCCGATGTAAAACAATTGCTCGACGAGCAAGTGCGGACGGCGCCACAGGCCCCCCGAAGAGGCGATGATGAGGAAGAACGAACGCACGGCAAAGCCGAGGTCTTGTACCGACCGCCGCAACCATGCTCCGATCGCCGCCAGGAAACGCGCGATCATCGGCCTGCTCCCGCGTGCAAGCCCAGGTCGTCGGCCAGCGACTTGCCCGGATAGTGGAACGGTACGGGGCCATCGGCCTCGGCATTGACGAACTGCTTGACGTACGGATGCGTCGACACGGCCATCTGGGCCGGCGTGCCGTGCGCCACGATCTTGCCCGATGATAGAAAATACACATAATCAGCGATGGCGAAACACTCCTTCACGTCGTGCGATACCAGGATAGACGTGGAACCCAGCGCATCGTTCAGATTGCGGATCAAATTGGCCGTCACCCCCATGGAAATCGGGTCGAGGCCGGCGAACGGCTCGTCGTACATGATCAGTTCGGGGTCGAGCGCGATGGCGCGCGCCAACGCGACGCGGCGGCCCATGCCGCCCGAGATCTCGGCCGGCTTCAATTGCGCCGCATTGCGCAGCCCCACGGCGTGCAGTTTCATCAGCACCAGAGTGCGGATCAGCTCTTCATTCAGATCCGTGTGTTCGCGCAGGGGGAACGCCACGTTCTCGAACGCCGTCAAGTCCGTAAACAGGGCGCCGTGCTGGAACAGCATGCCCATCTTGCGGCGCATTTGATATAACTCGTCGGTTTTGAGCGTATGCACGATCTGGCCGTCGATATTCACGGAGCCGGAACTGGGGCGCAGCTGGCCGCCGATCAGGCGCAATACGGTCGTCTTGCCACTGCCGGAGCCACCCATGACGGCCACAACTTTTCCACGTGGGAAATCCATTTGAAGGCCCGATAAAATCGAACGTTCTCCATAGGCAAAGTGTAAATCACGGATCTCAACAAGATTTGGCACGACGAAGCTCACTATTTTAATGGCGTATTGTAGTGCAGAAACGCCAACCTCTGCTGAGACACCCCCTCGCACGGCCCGGGACAGGGGGAGAATACAACACTAATGAATCGAAAGTCAGATATTTTATTGTAAAAAACGCGAGCCTGCACATGCGCCGCCCCCACAAACGGCGGCATGACGAAAAGAACAAGGGCCACGACGCATCGCGCGCCGTGGCCCTGGCTTGATCCAGCTCAAATCTTAGCGTGGCAGCAGCGATGATCCCATCAGGAACTCATCGACGGCGCGCGCACACTGGCGCCCTTCGCGGATGGCCCAGACCACCAGCGACTGGCCACGGCGCATGTCGCCGGCGGCAAAGACTTTCGACACCGAGGTCTGGTAGCAGCCGGCGCCATCCGTTGTCGCCTTGACGTTGCCGCGCGCATCCGTATCGACACCGAACGCTTGCAGCACTTGTTGCACTGGCGAAACAAAACCCATGGCCAGGAAGACCAGGTCCGCTTTCATTTCGAATTCCGAGTTCGGCACTTCGCTCATCTTGCCGTCTTTCCATTCGACTCGGCAGGCGATCAGCTTTTCCACCTTGCCACCCTTGCCTTCGAAACGCTTGGTGGCCACGGCCCAGTCGCGCTCGCAGCCTTCCTCGTGCGAGGACGAGGTGCGCAGCTTGGTCGGCCAGTACGGCCAGACCAGCGGCTTGTTTTCCTGTTCCGGCGGCTGCGGCATCAGTTCGAACTGGGCCACCGAGGCGGCGCCATGGCGGTTCGAGGTGCCCACGCAGTCGGACCCCGTGTCGCCGCCGCCGATCACCACCACATGCTTGCCCGTCGCCTTGATCTGGTCCTTGAGCTTGTCGCCCGCGTTGACCTTGTTTTGCAGCGGCAGGAAATCCATGGCGAAGTGCACGCCTTTCAGTTCGCGGCCCGGCACGGGCAAGTCGCGCGGCTGCTCGGCGCCGCCGGCCATGATGACGGCGTCAAATTCTTTTTCCAGGTCTTCCGGGAAAATGGTTTCCTTGGCCCAGTTGTTCACATGGGCAGGGAAATCCTTGCCCACCAGGACGCTGGTGCGGAAGACCACGCCTTCGGCTTCCATTTGTTTCACGCGCAAGTCGATGTGCGATTTTTCCATCTTGAAGTCGGGGATGCCATAACGCAACAAACCACCGACCCGGTCGCTCTTTTCAAACACGGTGACGGCATGGCCGGCGCGCGCCAGCTGCTGCGCCGCCGCCAGGCCGGCAGGGCCGGAACCGACGATGGCCACTTTCTTGCCGGTGCTAAAACCTGCCGGCTGCGGCGTGACCCAGCCGTGCTCCCAGCCCATGTCGATGATTTTATGCTCGATCGACTTGATGCCGACCGGATCTTCGTGGATGCCCAGGGTGCAGGCCGATTCGCACGGCGCCGGGCAGATGCGGCCCGTAAATTCCGGGAAGTTGTTGGTCGAATGCAAGACGTCGAGCGCTTCGCGGTAGTTACCGCGGTACACCAGATCATTCCAGTCAGGAATGATGTTATTCACGGGGCAACCCGTGGTGCAGAAGGGAATGCCGCAATCCATGCAGCGCGCGCCTTGCACGGTCGCTTGCGCGTCCGACAGGTGCAAGACAAATTCCTTGTAGTTCTTCAGGC
Organism: Janthinobacterium sp. 64; assembly: GCF_002813325.1. NCBI lineage: Bacteria > Pseudomonadati > Pseudomonadota > Betaproteobacteria > Burkholderiales > Oxalobacteraceae > Janthinobacterium > Janthinobacterium sp. 64. The sequence goes on from NZ_PHUG01000001.1 coordinate 3,589,577, forward strand.
GCGCGGCAGGCTCCAGATAGTGCTCGTCCTGGCGCTTGAATTCCATGAAGCCGGTAATTTTACCCACGATAGTTCCTTTGTATTTTTAGCTGGCGGGAGCGGCGTGGCCGCTCCCTTCACATTCATCTCGGCTGGCTCAGGCGGCGACGGCTTGGACTTCCATGGCGGCGTCAGCTGCCATTTCAATCAGCGCGCGCTTGTATTCGTTCGGGAACACCTTCACGAACTTGCCGCGCGCCGCGGCCCAGTCGTCCAGCAGGACGCGGGCGCGGGTACTGCCCGTGTGCTTGAAGTGACGTTCGATCAGGCGCTTGAGGATGACCTCGTCGGCTTCCGGTACGCCATCGCGGTGCTGCGTATGCCAGGCGTCGCGGTCAAGGTGCTGTTCCGCTGCCGACACGACCTTGTCAAGGCTGACCATGGCCGTGTTGCATTTGCTGGCAAAGTCACCCAGCGGGTCATACACATAGGCGATGCCGCCCGACATGCCGGCCGCAAAGTTGCGTCCCGTGTTGCCCAGCACCACGACGGTGCCGCCCGTCATGTATTCGCAGCCATGGTCGCCCAGGCCCTCGACCACCGTGGTGGCGCCCGAGTTGCGCACGGCAAAGCGTTCACCGGCCACGCCATTGAAGAAGGCTTCGCCGGCAATGGCGCCGTACAGCACCGTGTTGCCGATGATGATGTTGTCCACGGCCCAGCCGCGGAACTCGGTATTGGGCCGCACGATGATGCGCCCGCCCGACAAGCCTTTACCCACGTAATCGTTGCCCTCGCCCACCAGGTCGATCGTGATGCCGTGCGCCAGGAAGGCGCAGGCCGACTGGCCCGCCGTGCCTTGCAATTGAATGTGGATGGTGTCGTCCGGCAAGCCGGCGTGGCCATATTTCTTCGCCACTTCGCCGGACAGCATGGTGCCCACCGTGCGGTTCAGGTTGCGCACGGGCGAAATGAAGGAGACGCGTTCGCCCTTTTCCAGCGCCGCGCGCGCTTGCGCGATCAGCTTGTGGTCCAGTGCTTTCTCCAGCGCATGGTCCTGGAATTCCACATGGCGGCAGGCTTGGCCATCCAGTGTTTCCGGCTTGTAGAAGATGGCCGAGAAGTCCAGGCCTTGCGCCTTCCAGTGCGAAATCGCCTTCGATTTGTCGAGCAAGTCGACGCGGCCGATCAATTCGTCATACGTGCGGATGCCCAGCTGCGCCATCAATTGACGGGCTTCCTCGGCCACGAAGAAGAAGTAATTGACGACATACTCGGGCTTGCCGGAGAACTTGGCGCGCAGCACCGGGTCTTGCGTGGCCACGCCCACCGGGCAGGTATTCAAATGGCATTTGCGCATCATGATGCAGCCTTCGACCACCAGCGGCGCCGTGGCGAAACCGATTTCGTCGGCACCCAGCAGGGCGGCGATGACCACGTCGCGGCCCGTCTTCATCTGGCCATCGGCCTGCACGCGGATGCGGCTGCGCAAGCCGTTCAAGACCAGCGTTTGTTGCGTTTCTGCCAGGCCCAGCTCCCATGGCGTGCCCGCATGTTTCACGGACGACAATGGCGAGGCGCCCGTGCCGCCGTCGTGGCCGGCGACCACCACGTGGTCGGCTTTGGCCTTGGTGACGCCGGCGGCCACCGTGCCGATACCCACTTCCGACACCAGTTTCACGGAAATAGAAGCGCGCGGATTGGCATTCTTCAAGTCATGGATCAGCTGCGCCAGGTCTTCGATCGAATAGATATCGTGGTGCGGCGGCGGCGAAATCAGGCCCACGCCCGGCACGGAAAAGCGCAGGCTGGCGATGTATTCCGACACTTTATGGCCTGGCAACTGGCCGCCTTCGCCCGGTTTCGCGCCTTGCGCCATCTTGATCTGGATCTGGTCGGCCGAGTTCAGGTAGGCAGCCGTGACGCCGAAACGTCCCGACGCCACCTGCTTGATGCGCGAGCGCATGGAATCGCCTTCCTGCAGCGGAATATCGACGACGATCTGCTCGGCACCCACGACGGAGGCCATGGTGTCGCCCTGGCGGATCGGGATGCCCTTCAATTCCTGCGTGTAGCGGTTCGGATCTTCGCCGCCCTCGCCCGTGTTCGACTTGCCGCCGATGCGGTTCATGGCCACTGCCAGGGTCGCGTGCGCTTCCGTGCTGATCGAGCCGAGCGACATCGCGCCCGTAGCAAAACGCTTGACGATTTCCTTGGCCGGTTCCACTTCGTCGAGCGGGATCGCCTTGGTCGGGTCGAGCTTGAACTCGAACAGGCCGCGCAGGGTCAGGTGGCGACGGCTCTGGTCGTTGATGATTTGCGCATATTCCTTATAGCTGGAGAAATTGTTGCTGCGCGTGGAGTGCTGCAGCTTTGCAATCGCATCCGGCGTCCACATATGGTCTTCGCCGCGCACGCGGAAGGCGTATTCGCCACCCGCGTCGAGCTTGTCCGCCAGCACGGGATCGTTGCCGAAGGCCAGCGCATGCAGGCGCAGCGCTTCTTCCGCCACTTCAAACACGCCGATGCCTTCCACGTTCGACGCCGTGCCCTTGAAGTATTTGTCGACCAGCGACTTGTTCAAGCCGATGGCTTCGAAGATTTGCGCGCCGCAGTACGACATATACGTCGAAATACCCATCTTCGACATGACCTTCATCAAGCCTTTGCCCACCGCCTTGGTGTAATTGTAGATGGCTTTCTCGCCCGACAGGTCACCGGGCAAGCCATGCGCCATCTCGGCCAGGGTTTCCATGGCCAGATACGGGTGGACGGCTTCCGCGCCATAGCCAGCGAGCAGGGCAAAGTGGTGCGTTTCGCGGGCCGAGCCCGTTTCCACGACGAGGCCGGTGGAGGCGCGCAAGCCCTTGCTTACCAGGTGCTGGTGCACGGTCGAGGTCGCCAGCAGCGCGGGGATCGCCACCTGGTCGGCGCAAATGGCGCGGTCCGAGACGATCAGGATGTTGTGGCCGGATTTCACGGCGTCGACGGCTTCCGCGCACAGCGAGGCCAGGCATGCTTCCACGCCTTCCTTGCCCCAGGCCAGCGGGTAGCAGATATCGAGTTCATACGACTTGAACTTGCCGCCCGTGTGGGCGCTGATGTTGCGCAAACGGGCCATGTCGTCAAAGCCCAGCACGGGCTGCGCCACTTCCAGGCGCATCGGCGGGTTGACGTTGTTGGTGTCGAGCAAGTTCGGTTTCGGACCGATGAAGGACACGAGCGACATCACCATCGCTTCGCGGATCGGGTCGATCGGCGGATTCGTCACTTGCGCGAACAACTGCTTGAAGTAGTTATACAGCGGTTTCAACTTGTTCGACATGACGGCCAGCGGCGAGTCATTGCCCATCGAGCCCGTCGCCTCTTCGCCGGCCACGGCCATCGGCGCCATGAGGAATTTCAAGTCTTCCTGCGTGTAGCCGAACGCCTGCTGGCGGTCCAGCAAGGATGGCTGGGCTTTTTCGCCGTGCGCGCGGTCCTGTTTCGCTTGTCCTTCGGCCAGCTTGATCTCGTCGAGCTTGATGCGCACCGAGTTGATCCACGCTTTATAGGGCTTGGCGTTGGCGTAAGTGTTTTTCAATTCCTGGTCGTCGATGATGCGGCCCGCTTCCAGGTCGATCAGGAACATTTTGCCAGGCTGCAAGCGCCATTTCTGGATGATTTTCGACTCGGGAATCGGCAGCACGCCCGATTCCGACGCCATCACCACCAGGTCGTCGTCCGTGACGATGTAGCGGGCCGGACGCAAGCCATTGCGGTCCAGCGTGCCGCCGATGTGGCGGCCATCCGTAAACGCCATGGCGGCGGGGCCATCCCACGGTTCCATCATGGCCGCGTGGTATTCATAGAAGGCGCGGCGGTTGTCATCCATCGTCGTGTGGTTTTCCCACGCTTCCGGGATCATCATCATCATCGCCTGGGCGATCGGATAACCGGCCATCAACAGCAGTTCCAGCGCATTGTCGAAACACGCCGTGTCGGACTGGCCTTCATAGATCAGCGGAAAGAGTTTCTGCAGGTCGTCGCCCAGCACGGCCGACTTCATCACGCCTTCGCGCGCGCGCATCCAGTTGAAGTTGCCTTTGACCGTGTTGATCTCACCATTGTGCGCGATCAAACGGTACGGGTGGGCCAGCGGCCATTCGGGGAAAGTATTCGTCGAGAAACGCTGGTGCACGAGGGCCAGGGCCGAGATGCAGCGCGCATCCTGCAAGTCCTTGTAATACACGCCGACCTGGTCAGCCAGCAGCAAGCCCTTGTACACAATCGTGCGCGCCGACATCGACGGCACGAAGAATTCCTTGCCGTGCAGCAGTTTCAATGCCTGGATGGCGTGGCCCGACGATTTGCGGATCACATACAGTTTGCGCTCGAGCGCGTCGGTGACCATGATGTCCGGGCCGCGGCCGATGAAGATCTGGCGAATGACGGGCTCTTTGGCGCGCACGGTGGGCGACATCGGCATGTCCGTATCGATCGGCACGTTGCGCCAGCCCAGCACGACCTGGCCCTCGATGCGCACGGCGCGTTCGATTTCCTGTTCGCAAGCGATGCGCGACGCGTGTTCCTTTGGCAGGAAGACCATGCCCACGCCGTATTCGCCAGGCGGCGGCAATTCCACGCCCTGCTTGGCCATTTCTTCGCGGTAATACTGGTCGGGAATCTGGATCAGGATGCCGGCACCATCGCCCATCAGCGCATCGGCGCCCACGGCGCCCCGGTGATCGAGGTTTTTCAGTATCAGCAAACCCTGTTCGACGATCGAATGGGTCTTGTTGCCCTTGATATGGGCGACGAAACCGACGCCGCAGGCATCGTGTTCATTGGCTGGGTCGTACAGGCCTTGCGCTTTCATGGGCTTCTCCGCTGCATATGAGTATCGAAAACCTAGAGTAGTGCAACGCAACAAAAAACTCAACTACAACAATTAGGGTCGGAGTCGGATTAAATTTGATTCTGCCGCTCTAAAAATTTAATAGGGACATAGTCGAAGCAATTTCAATAAAAGCGCGGAAAGGAACCATTTTTTGTTTTAAATGCGAATGCTTTTTAATTCGCGGCCGCGTCAGCCACGATTTTTCGAGGGCGGCCCCGCTTGGCTGGCAGCACTTGGCGCTGCATTTTCTGCTCCAGCGCCTGCTTGAAAGCGTCGGAACCCAGCGGCCAGCCCTTCAATACAGCCTCTTCCACCACTTTCACCTGGCTGCTGCCCAGTCCCTGCTCGAACAGGCGCCGATACGCGGCCTCGCGGTCGAACGGCGTATTGCCCAGCGCCCAGTACAGCGCGTGGTCGGTGATGACGGGGTCGGGTCGCACACCGGCATGGTGGGCATAGCTCGACCACGTATGGTCGAGCGCCTGGGCCGCCAGGCCCGTTTGCACGGGCACGCATTCCAGGTAACGGCAGCAAGTGAGGAAAAAATTGTCGGCATCGATGACGGCCGTTTTGTAGCGTCCCTGCCACAAAGCACCTTCGCGGCCATATTTTTGGTTGAAATACGGCACGTAATAGCGTCCCAGCCACTGCATCAGCTGCCCCAGCCCCGTCGCATCGCTGGGCGTGGCTAGCAAATGTAGCTGATCAGGCAACAAAACGTAGGCGTGAATGGCCACCTTGAACATTTTCGCGCCCGTTTTCAGCCAGGAGAGGAATTGGGCGTAATCAAACGCATCCTGGAACACGGGCTGGCGGTTGCTGCCGCGCTGGATCACGTAATGGGGCAGTGCAGGAATGATGAGGCGGGGCAAACGGGCCATGGGGAAAGTCGCAAAATGAAGGCTAAGGCCTTGATTTTACACACTCTGAGGTAGCTGGAGCGACTCTGACCCTGTTTTATTGAAAATACGCGGGAAAATGATGGACTCTGTCCCTTTTATGCAGCCACCACGCTTGCGGGTGGCTGGCATCGGGGATCAGGACAGATTAAAACTGGCCGACAGGCTGTAACCCTCGCCATACGCACTGCGCAGCGGCAAGTCCTGGCCCAGGCCCGTCTTGGCTTTCTTGCGCAGCCGGTACACGAGCATGTCGACGCGGCGGCCCGCATCGGGATCTTCGCCGCCCATGCCGGCCACGATGACGTCGCGCGGCACGGGGCGGGTATTGATGGTCAGCAAATGCAGGAAGTTGAATTCTTTTTCCGTCAGGGCAATCACGGCGCCCATCAGTTCAAGTTGGCGAGCGCTTACTTTCAGGGTCCACTTGCCCGGCTCGGGCACGGGGTCTTGCGGCCCGACGCGGCGGTCGAGCGCCTCGATGTGGGCGGCCAGTTCGGGAAACTTGATCGGCTTGGTCAGATAATGGTCGGCGCCCAGGCGCAAACCGAGGATGCGGCTGTCGAAAGCGACACGCCCCGTCAGCACCAGCACGCCAATTTGCGGATACAGCTGGCGCATGCGGGGGATGACGTTGAAGCCGTCTTCGTCGGGCAAGCCCAGGTCCAGCACCACCACGCCGACATTGCCATGGCTCAACGCCGTCCACATCCCGCCAGCGGAGCTGGTGATATGGACTTCATGTTCGAGCTCAACGAGAAACTCCGCCATGTCTTCGGCGTACTCCAGATTGTCTTCGACGATCAGTATTTTCGTCATTGCAACGCCATTCTTCCATTAGTGAGCTACCGTGGGCAAACCATGCCATTCACTTCTACACCATGATGGACGGCACAATAGGTTTACGTCAAGGAATTATCACGGTTGCCTTCAGCGGAAGCAAGGCTTTTCCTTGTCTAGACAGGAAGCGGCAACCAAATGCGGAAAAGCGCCCCGCCTTCGGGCAGATTATGCCCTTGCAAACTCCCCCCATGCACCTCGACAACGGCGCGCGCCATGTACAAGCCCAGGCCAGCACCGGGATGCGTGGCATGGCTTCCACGGCTGCCTTTCTCGAACAGCTGCGCCATTTCTTCTTCCCGCAAGCCGGGCCCCGCATCGCGCACGCACAGGGCCACGCCGCCCTCGGGCACCAGCCTGGCCGACACGGTGATGGCACTGCCCGGCGGGCTGAACTTGACGGCATTGTCCAGCAGGATTTTCAGGCACAGGGCCATGCCGGGCACGTCGCAGCGCAGGCGGGCCGGCAAGTCTTCATCCAGTTCCAGCTGCACGGTGTGGCTGGCCGGCACGGTGGCGGCCGCCTGCTGCAGCAAGGCCAGCGGCGCGATGCCGTCGGCGGCCCGCTCGCGGCCAAGCGCCGCCATGCGCTCGGGCGACAGATAATCGTCGATCATGCCCAGCAGGCGGTCGACGGCCGTCTGGATTTTCACGTAGCGCTTGCGCGTGGCCTCGTCGGCGTCTTTCGACGTCGAAACCAGGCGCTGGATGGCGCCGTCGATGGTGGCCAGCGGCGTGCGAAATTCATGCGACAGCATCGAGGCGAAGCGCTTCTGCTCCTTTTCCCGCTCCGCTTCCTGCGCCTGGATGGCGCTGACGTCGCGCAGCGTGCCCGCCAAGGTCACGCCCCGCCCGGCCGCCGCGGGCACGATGGTCGAGCTGATTTCCAGCGCCAGTAGATGCCCGTCGGCATGCGGCAATTCCACTTCGCGCAGCAGGGACAAACGGCTGGTGTCGCCATCACGCCAGCGCTGCAGACGGGCCGGCAGATCGGCCGCCAGGCGCGCCGCGTGGCTCTGCAAGGCGGCCAGGTCATGGCCCGTCAGGTGCTGCGCGGCGGGGCTGATGTAGAGTAATTCGAGGGTGGTGGCGTCGAGCAGGAAGGCTGCGTCGCGGCCGTGTTCGGCCAGCAGGCGGAACTGCGCTTCGCCCGCGCGCGCGCGCAGCAGGGCGCGGCGCAACTGGACGAAACGCAGCGCCATGAGGATGGCGCCGGCAAGCAGCAGAAGGAGAAAGGGCAGCATGCGTTATACCTGGCAGGAAAGAATCGCCAAGTATAAGCGCGCGGCAGCGTTAATCTTCCAGCGGGGCGAAAATCTGCTGCAAGTCTTCCTGCGTGAGCGCCATCTTCTGCGCTTCGCCTTCGGCCAGGATCGATTGCGCCAGCTCCGATTTCTTTTGCTGCAGCAACTGGATTTTTTCTTCCAGGGTGCCCTTCGCAATCAATTTGTAGACGAACACGGGCTTGTCCTGGCCGATGCGCCAGGCGCGGTCCGTAGCCTGGTTTTCCGCCGCCGGATTCCACCACGGATCGTAATGGATGACCGTGTCGGCCGCCGTCAGGTTCAGGCCCACGCCGCCCGCTTTCAGGCTGATCAGGAAAATCGGCACGGCGCCCTGCTGGAAGGCCGCCACTTGCGCGCCCCGGTCCTTCGTTTCGCCCGTCAGCAAGGCGTAGGGAATGTCGCGCGATTCGAGTTCTTCCTCGATCAATTCCAGCATGCTGGTAAATTGCGAGAAGACGAGGATCTTGCGCCCTTCGTCGAGCAAGTCTTCCACCATCTGCATCAGGTCGAGCAGCTTGGCCGAACCGGCCGACTGCTTCTTCGCCGGCAGGGATTTCACCAGGCGCGGGTCGCAACAGACCTGCCGCAGTTTCAGCAGCGCTTCGAGGATGACGATCTGGCTGCGCGCCACACCCTTCTTGTCGATTTCCTCGCGCACTTTCTGATCCATCGCCAGACGCACGGTTTCATACAGGTCGCGCTGCGGCCCCGTCAATTCCACCTTGCGCACCATTTCCGTCTTCGGCGGGAGCTCTTTGGCCACATTGTCTTTCGTGCGGCGCAGCAGGAACGGTTTGATGCGGCGGTTCAGCAGCATGCGGCGCAGCGGATCGTCCTGGCGCTCGATCGGATGGCGGAACTGGGTGTTGAACGTCTTCTCGTCGCCCAGCAAGCCCGGCAGCAGGAAGTGGAATTGCGACCACAATTCGCCCAGATGATTTTCCAGCGGCGTGCCGGACAAACACAGGCGGTGGCGCGCGCGCAGCAAGCCCGCGCTTTGCGCCGCCTTGCTGCGCGTATTCTTGATGTAGTGCGATTCGTCGAGGATGACCAGGTGGAAATCGTGCTCGCGCAAGGTTTCCTCGTCGCGCGGCAACAGGGCGTAGGTGGTCAGCACCAGGTCGCATTGATCGATCTGGTCGAATTGCTGGGCGCGGTCCTTGCCTTGCAGCAGCAACACTTTCAGGCTGGGCGCGAATTTGGCCGCCTCGTCCTGCCAGTTGCCCATCAAACTCGTCGGTGCAATGACGAGAGCCGGATGCGTGAGGCGTCCCGCTTCCTTTTCCACCAAAATATGCGCCAGGGTCTGCACGGTTTTACCGAGACCCATGTCATCGGCCAGGATGCCCGCCAGGTCATGGTCGCGCAGGAATTGCATCCACGCCAGGCCATCGGCCTGGTAGTCGCGCAGGGTCGCCTGCAGGCCGGCTGGCGCCGCCACTTTTTGCACGGAACCGAACTGGCTCAGCTTGCGGCCCATGGCGCGCAACTGCTCGCCGCCCGTCCAGCGCAGTTCCAGCCCCCGCGCCAGCTCCTCCAGGCGCGCCGCATCGAGGGTCGACATGCGCACCGCATGTTTGATCTTGTCGCTGAAGTACAGTTCCCCCAGGGTGTTGAGGATGGGGCGCACACGGCCCCACGGCAGCGCGACGCGCGTGCCGTCCGGCAAGGTCGCCAGCATCTGGTCATCGTCGGCATGCGCCTCGATGACTTTCGGGTTGAAATCGTTGGGCGCGTTGCGGATCAGCTGCACCAGCACGGGCAGCAGCGGCACTCTTTCCTGGTTGACAACGATGCCCAGTTCCAGCTCGAACCAGGCATTGCCGCTGTCCGGGTCCTGGTCGTCGATCTCCGCGTACCAGTCGCCCACGTCGCTGACGTCATAGCGGTACTTGGCCGTTTTTTCCACGATCCAGCCCTGCTCCAGCAAGGCATCGATGCCGGACTCGGCAAAGCGCAGCCATTCCGCCTGGGACGGCAGTTGCAAGGCGCCCTTCAAGCCGCTCAAGGGGGCCGAGCCCGGCTTCTTGAATTGCAGCTCGGCCAGGGTGGCCAGCGCGCGCGCTTCATCGAGCGTATTTCTCTGGATAATTTCCGTCACCTCGCCCACTTGCCGCACCACGCGCTGCGACGGGTCGAACGAGACTCTTTCCCCATCGTAGTCGTAGGACAGCACGGCAAAATCGCTCCAGCGCTGCGCGCTGCCATCGGCCAGCATGGCGCTGTCGAGCAGCAGGACCGGTTGCGCCGGCACGTCCTTGCGCAAGCGCTGCGGCAACGGTTGCGGCAGCGGCATCAAATGCTGCAATCCTTGCGCCAGCAGCAGTTGCGACACGCGCACCTTGTCGTTCGCATTGAGCGGCGGCGCCTGCGCCACCAGCGCCTGCAGATCGGCGAGGGAAATATCGGAGCCGCCCTGGTTCAGTTCCAGCACGCCGCACGACAGGTTGTCGATGTACCACGGCGGATCGGTGGGCAGCATGTAGTCGATCTGGTCGGCGCCATGGTGCTTCGCGCCTTCCGGCGGGTCCACTTGCCAGCCCAGGCGCATGGTCTTGCCTTCGTCGCGCCAGAACAGGCGCGCGGGACGCACGGGACCTTCCTTCAACGGGTACACGAGGCCATTGCCGACGTCTGCCCAGGAATTGGCCCACAACAGTTTATCTTGCTCGGCCAGCATTTTCAGCAGGGCCGCGCCCACCTTGCCCTTCGGCTCCGTGGCGCTGCCCGTCTGCGAATTCTGCCCGCTGCGCATGGCCACGAAGAAACGCACGAGGTCTTCGTCGGCTGGCGTCAAAAAGGTGGGCGGCGCCGACAGCAGCGAAAAGATTTCGCTGATGGGAGAAGCGGCCGCCACGTCGCCATTCGGCCGCAGCCGCGCCTTGTACAGGCACAGGGCCACATGGCGGCCACCGCTGGTGGGCGCCAGCACGTAGATCAAGCGATGCGCGTTGAGTTTGGGGTCCGGTTCGGCAATCGTCAGCACGGCCTTCGGATGGGCGGCAGCCTCCACCCGCTGCAGCCAGGTGGCGACGGCATACGGCAAAGGCGCTCCCGGCGCGCTGGCCGGGGCAACTGGGGTTTCACTGGTTTCGTCGCGGGTAAAATCCATGGGGCGCATGTTTGTGTAAAGGTCGTATCCAAATCGGCAACAGGCAATATTATCCGCCATACAGGCCTTGCTGGCTTGATTCACACACGCTCTTTGAACAGTTTTAATGCGCGATGCCTAAAAAATAAGTATTTAATACGACACTTGGGACCCGCAGACGGCAAAAATGGCCCGTCACGGGCCATCTTCGCCACCCGTGGATGGTTCTTGTCAGGCCGGCACAGTTTCTTCTTCCGCCACGCTGGCGGCCTCGACTACCGGCGCCGTGCCCGTATCGGCTGGCGTAAAGTTGCGCAAAAACAAAAAGAACTGGCCCATCATCTGCGTCCACAGTTGCAGATTGATATTCAGGTATTCGCGGCTGACGCCACCGGCGACCAGCACATCCATTTCCAGCACGACGAAATCGCCATGCTGGGCCACGCGGGCAAAACGCTTGCTGCGGTGCCATTCGGCCAGCAAGCCGGCCGGCAAGTCGCCGCCCTGCACGCGCAGCGGGCAGCTCAGGGTCAGGTCCGCGTACTGGCCAGGCGCCGTTTCATTGCCCCACAGCACTTGAAAGCCGATGCCATGGCTGGCACTGTGCAGGCGCACGACGCCGTCGTGTTCGATGCTCGTCACGGCGCAGCCGGCCGCCTTGATGGCCTCGGCCGTTTGTTCCGCATTCAGGGTGGTCAGCAAGTTGGTGTTGGTGTGTTCCATCGTCATTCCATTCATTTCAAAAAATAAAGTTATTGGGGTGCCGCCGCGGGAGCGGCCGGCGTTTCCGTCTGGCGCGCGTCAAAGCGTCCCTGGTACAGCTGGTCGCCATATTGCTGGGCGATTTGTTCCAGCTTGACCCGGCTTTGCGCGGCGAACGGCTGGCGCGCTTGCATGACGCCCAGCACATCGAGGCCTTCATACGCACGCAGGATGTCTTGCCCGGCCGCATACAGCTGGGCATTCTTGCTTTCGCAGCGCGCCAGGGCGCTCCGCTGGGACGTCACTTCGCCGTCGAGGCGCGCACGCTCCGCTTCGATCTGCTTGCCCGTGGCGGCCAGCCGTTCGCTGGCCTGGCGGTACTGCGCCAGGCTGGCCGTTGCCTCTTGCGCGGCGGCGGCGCCGCGCTGTTGCTCGGCTGCCAGCTTTTCCCGCTGCGCGCGCTCCTGCGCCAGCTGCGACTGGCTGCGCGCCAGCTCCTTTTTCAAGCCGTCGCTGGCAGGCGCGGCGGCAGCGGGCACGGCCTTGGCTTTGAGTACGTCCAGCTCGCCGCGCGTCTGCTGCAATTGCGCCGTCACATTGCGCAATTCGGCCCGCAGACGCTCTTCCATGCTTTGCCCCTTCTGTCCCTGCGCCTGGGCCGTGCCGGCGCCCAGCAAGCTCAGCAACAGCAAAGGCAGGCGCATTTTCTTGGATATCAACATCGTGGCTCCTTAAAAGCGCGCGTTCAGTTCGATTTGCAGCGTGTCGATCGACAGCGCCGACCCGAACACTTCGCGGCTCGACGTCCAGCGGCCGTTCAGCCAGGTATTCTTGTCGAGCGCATACGCACCGCCCAGGTAATAGCCGCGCGCATTCGTGCCGCCCAGGTGGAAGGTGGAATCGTTGTAGGCGTCAGGCAAGGCGTCCGGTTCGATGCGCTTGTAGCCGAGCAACACGTTCCAGTCGCCGCGCGCGGCCGGGCTGGCCTTGCCCAGGGTCGCCTGCAGCATGTAGGCATTGCCGCCGCTCCTGAAATCGGCTTGCGAGACGCCGCCCGTGCCGCCGAAGTTGTTCATGATGCCGCCCTTGGCGCGCGCCCACATGGCACTCTTGTCGTAGGCCATGTTGCGCACATAATCGCCTTCGATGCGCAAGTCCTGGCCGCCCGCCACCTTGCTGTCCCAGCGCGCATTGATATTGGCCAGACGGAATTTAGAGGCCAGACCGACGAATTGCGGCTGCGGCGTGTTCGCCGGATCGAGCGGGTTCAAGGCGATATTGCGCAGCAACATCAAGCTATTGCCCTTTTGCATGCTCGATGGACGCGACCAGTCCGTGCTGCAGCCATCGGCGCCCGCGTACAGCGCACACGGCTGCGAGTACTCTCCGCTGATGTTGCGGAAGTTGTAGTAGGCCAGGGCGCCGCGCAATTGGTGGTCGCTATTGATCTTCCACGAGGCGCCCACTTGCGCGCCCAGCAGCCACTTGTTTTCGCTGGCCATTTTTGCCTGGCTGCGGCTCGGTGCATTGTCGGACGAGTACTCGAGCGGAATGATGCCCAGGGTGCCGAAGACGGTGACGTCCTTGTTCGCGCCCACCGGTTGCTGCAGCTTGGCGGCGATGCCGTCGAAATTGAGTTCGCTGGAAAACAGTTCGTCGCCAGAGACGAATGGATTGTCGAAGCGGCCCGCCGTCAGTTTCAGCCAGGAAGCGGGCTGGTACGACAACCAGGCCTGGTCCAGCCAGATATTTTTCTTGCCCAGGCCGCCACCGAGGGTTTGCGTGGTCGACACGGGGCTGTCGTCGTTGCCGCTGGCCAGGCGGATACCCGCTTGCGTGTTGTCGGAAAGGTCGGCCAGGATGCCCAGGCGGGCACGCGCGCGCAGCAAGTGCTTGCGGTCTTCGCGCGTGTTCAGCAGCGCCGGCAGGGCCAGGTTGGTGTTCGCATTGACGTCGTAGCCGCTGCCGCTGTTGAGCGAGCGCCAGTCGATCTCGATATTGCTGTTGGCCATGTCGTAATAGCGCGATTCGTAGCGCGCGCGCACATCGCCTTCCAGACGGATGCGCTTGGTCCAGGCCGGCGTTTCATTCGGCGCCGCCCAGCCGCCCGCCTTGGCTTCGGCCAGCACTTGCCCCTTGATCTCGTCGCGGATCTGCTCGCGCACGGTGTGCGACAGATACGGCACGCGCACGTCGCCCGGCTGTACCTGCGCCAGGGCCGCCGGCGCGGCGGCCGGACGGGCTTGCGCTTCGCTCTGCGCTTGCGCCAGCAGCGCCTCGCCGGCATCCTTGTTGAGGGCGCCGCTCTGGATCAGGCCGCGGATCAGTTTGACCATGGTGCTGTCCGCCGGTGCTTGCGCTTGTGCTTGCACGGCGCCTGCCGCCACGCTCAGGGCCAGGGCAGCGAGCGCCAGCGGAAGGCGGCGCAGACGCTGTGGGGAGGTAAATAAGGAATTCATCGCTTCTTTCGGTAAATGAGGAATTAGTTCATGCGCTTACGGGCGCCGACCTTTAATGGAAACGCGGGCCGGGAACCGCAGGGATGCCGGTGGCCGCTCGTCGGCGCGGAAATCGCGCACCATGGCCAGCACTTGCTCATCGGTCTGCGCATTGCCCGTGCCTTGCACCAGCTGCACCTTCGTCGTCTTGCCTTCCGCATCGAGCCACAGGTCGACGCGGATATCGCTAAACGCCAGCTGGCGCGTGCGCGGGTCGCGGGCGAACGCCATCTGCAGGGCATTGGCCACATAGCGGCCATACGATCCCGCGCCGAGTCCGCCGCCACCGCCGCCGCCCGTCATGCCGCCGCCGCGCCCGGCCTGGATGCCGAAGGCGTCGCTGCCGGCCTGCGCCGCACCATCGATGGTGACGGGGTCGCCCTTGTCCGGCGACGGGCTTTCCGGCGCGTCATCCATGGGCTTGTCGGCCGGCGTCGGTTCCGGTTCCGACACTTCCGGCACCACCTTGTCGGGCGTCGGTTCCGGCAGTTTTTCCGGTTCCGGCGGCGGCGGTGGTGGCGGCGGCAGCATCAGCATCGGCGGGGCCGCCACTTCGCGCTTGGTGGCGGCCGTGTCGGACAGCAAATACCAGACCAGCGCGGCCAGACCAGCGGCCAGCAGCGCGCCGCCAGCCACGCCGCCCCAGCGGCGCCACCACTGCGCCGCGCCCGACGCTTCCGGGGCGGCCATCTTCATCATATCGTCACGCTTCACCTTGCGCTCCTCATGCCGGCTTGCCGGTCACCAGGCCCACCTGGTTCAGGTCGATCCGGCGCAGCAAGTCGAGCACTTCGACCACTTTCGCGTATTGCACGGCAGCATCGCCACGCACGATCACGGGAAAGTCGGGCGTCAGGGCCTTTTCCGTGCGCAAGCGCTCTTCCAGCTCGGGCAGGGTGACGGGATAGGCATCGAGAAAGACCTGGCCCGCGTTGTCGATGGTGATGGCCTTGGTCTTCGGTTTTTCCAGCGCCATGGCCGAACTGGCCTTGGGCAGGTCGACCTTGATGCCGGGAATGCTGGCGTTGCTGGTCAGAATAAAAATCACCAGCACCACCAGCAGCACGTCGACGAAGGGCGTGATGTTGATGCCGCCGCTACGCTTGCGGGGGTAAACTTGGCGGAGGTGGCCATGGTTATGTGCCCCTCACGCCTGTTGCAGCACGGGACGCATCTGGCGTCCGTCGCCCTGCTCTTCCGCCAGGCGCGTGGCGAATTCATCGACGAAGACGGCCATATCGGCGACGATGGCGTCCGAACGCGAAGACAGCCAGTTGTAGCCGAACAGCGCGGGAATCGCCACGCCCAGGCCGGCAGCCGTACACAGCAATGCTGCCGCCATGCCCGGCGCCACCGAGTTGATGTCCACGGCACCAGCCATGGCCGCCACGACGAACACCAGCATGATGCCGATCACGGTGCCGAACAGGCCGACGTAGGGCGCGCCTTCGATGGTGGTCGAGAGCCAGATCATGCGTTTGGACATGCGTTCGCTTTCGCGCACCATCACGCCATCCATGGCGGCGCGGATGGCGCCGATCGTCGCGTTCGAGACGGCGTTCAGGTCGTAGCCGCGGTCGTGGCGGCGGCGCATCTCGTCGATGGCCACGTCATACAAACGCCACAGCGAGGAATCGGTCTTCACGGAAGGGCTCAGCTTGCCGTTGCGCGCCAGGTGGTCGAGCGGCGCGCCGGCCGCTTCGTGGAAGGACTGCATGAATTGCGCATTCGCGCGCGCGATGGCGCCATAGCTGCGGCCCTTGCCGATCATGATGATCCACGACAAGACCATCATCAAGCCCAGCAGACCCACGACGATCCAGGCGTCGAGCGGCATGGCGGCGATGATGAAGCCGAAATGGCTTTTGCCCGCTTGCTGTTCATCGGCGCCAAACACGGCCAGGCGCGATTCGGAACCTTGCGAGACGGCGTCGGCCAGCAGCAGCGCATCGGGACGGGCCGTGCGCGACAGGCGCAGCTCGTCGATGGCGCCCGTGAAGTTGGCCAGCGTGGCGGCGCCGGAAGCGACCGGCGGCGCATCGGCGCCCACCGAGGCGGCCGTGGCGAACGCCGGCAGGGCCGTGGCCAGCGAGACGGCCGGACGGCCGCCCACGTACAGGGCCACGTTGGCTTTATCGGCTTTCACCGCCAGGTGCGACCATTGCGCCGCCTGGATCGGCTGGCCCGGCTTGCTGCGCTGGCCATTCACCTGCACGAAGGGCACGCCCTGGTCGATTCCGATCAGCAATTCATTGGCGCCATCGCGGCGCGCATACAGCACTTGCTGCGCGCCCAGGCTGTCCGGGCGCACCCAGGCCGAGAAGGTGAATGGCGCGCCGGCGGCCAGCGCCAGCGAAGGCGAGGCGGGCAGCATCAGCGGCGCGCTGCCCAGGCGGGCGCCGGCGCCGATGACGGAACCGTCCAGCGACGGCACGGCCGTCTGGGCGTGGTTGCCGTAGGCGGTGCTGTCGCGCGAGGGCACGCCAGGCTCGGTGAAGTGGTACACCAGGCTGTAGTCGGGATCGAACGTGCGCTGGCCATTGCCGGACGCGGGCGCCTTCGGATTGCCGTAGTACATCCACAGCTGCTGCGGCGTGCCGGCCGTCAGGGCCGGTACGTCGACCCAGATCAGGGCGATGCCCAGGAGCGGGTTGAACTGTTCGATCTGGTGGTTCAGCACCGTTTTATCGTCGCCCGCCACGAAGCGCAGGTCGGCGCCGTTGTCGCTGACGCCTTCGAAATTGAAATTACCCGAATGCAAGCGCAGCAGCACGGGAATGCGGCCGGGATCGCCGCCCACGGCGCCGGCCTTCGGGCCCGCGTCGACGGTGACGGGTTTGCGGTAAGCCCAGTCGGGCTGCCACCAGGCATGCGCCAGGCCGGGAACGAGCGTGCCCAGGATCGTGAGCAGGAATAATAAACGTTGCATGACAGTGATTCTCCGAATTAAAGTCTAAAAAAGTGCAGTGCTGGTGAGCTGGCCCGTCAGTAGCTGGCCGACAGGTTGAAATTAATGCGGCGCACGTGTTTGTGCGTGCGCGGGCCATCGCGCAGCGGATACGCAAAGTCGATGCGGCCATTCAGGTAGCGCAGGAACTGAAAGCTGCTGCCCACGCCCACCGAGGCCAGGCCGAACAGGTCTTTCTGTTCCACCAACGGGTCGCGCAGGCGCAGGCGCGCGCCATCGGCAAACGCGTACAAACGCCAGTTTTCCAGGCGGCTGAAATACGTCAGCTGGGGCGTGCGCCATTCGACCGTGCCGGACACGCCGTAGTCGCCCGTCGCTTCGGCCGACAGATAGCCGCGCACGGAATTGGCGCCGCCGGCGGCCATCTGCTCGCCCGACACCAGCGCCGCGTCGGCCAGTTGGCCGGCCAGCTTGCCGTACAGCTGCGCGCCGCTGCCCAGGGTGGTGGTGGCGTTGGCGTCGCCTTTCAGGACGAGGAAGCTGGGCGAGGCCTTGTAGCGCTTGTTGTCGTAGGCGGCGCTGTCGCTGCCATAGCCGAATGAAGCGCGCGTGCCGGCCACCAGCGACAGGCCCAGGCCGTAGGTCGCCGCCTCCGTCTGCGCAAAGCCGTTATATGACACGCTGAGCGGCACGTATTTCAAGGGAACGCTGGAACCGGCGCCATTCAGTTTCAGCGCTTCCTGGTTATCCTTGAAATCGATGCCGGCGCTAAAGCTGTGCCACCAGATGCCGCTGTTGGGCACCGTGTAATTGACTTTCATGCCCAGCGCATGGCCCTTGCCCAGCACGCTGGTGCCGCCCGTGCTGGCCACGTTGCTGTTCGACTGGTAGCCGGTCGCTTCCACGCTCCAGCCCTGCGTGCCGATCGGCGCCACGTACGAGGCGGACCACACCTTGGTCTGGTTCAGGTCGCCCGGCGTGCCGAAAAAGCTGATGGTGGCGCTATGGCCCAGTTGCCACAGGTTGTCGTGGCCGAGCGAGACGCTGCTGCGCAGCTTCTTGGTATCGGCGCTGTAATCGTTGTTCAGGCCGACGCTGGCGCGCCACGGGCTGCTGTCGTCCACTTTCAAGTCCACGTCCATGGTGCCGGGCAAACTGCCTTGCTTGACCAAGGGCATCACCTGGCGCTTGGGTCCCCGGTTCAGGGCCGTCAGTTCCACTTGCGCCTGGGTAAAGTCGGGCACCTTGCCTTCCGTCAGCGCCGGCACTTGCTGGCGCACGTCGAGCGGCGAGTTGTATTGCGCACCGACCACGCGCAAGCGGCCCACCCTGGTTTCGCTCACCTGCAGCACCACCACGCCCTGCTCCACCTGCTGCTCGGGCAAATCGACGTAGACGGACTGGTAGCCGCGCGCCTGATACGCGGCAACGAGGGCGTCGCGCGCCCCTTCCACGTCCTTCAAAGTGCGGCCCGGCCCCAGGAAGGGCGTGACGGCCTCTTCGATGGCACGCGCATCGAGTACGGTATTGCCGCGCACCAGGTATTCCTCGATCGTCACTTGCCGTTCCGGCGCGGCCACGGGGGCGGCGTCCTGGGCGCGCGCCATGCCGGGCAGCGCCAGCATGGCCAGGCACAGCATCGTCAAGGCGGTTGCGGGCGCCTGCGGCACGCCGTTACCTCGTTTATTCATCTCACGCATCTTCCATTCACCTTAAAATCAAACGGTTGCCCTACCCGGTATTGCGGCGCCGAACGCTATGCTCAGCAAGACAGTACCTAGACGAACGCCACATGCACGAACTGACGTTTGTCATCAAATGTTCATAAAACTCCGGCCGCGACCTTGGCGCCGCGGCCGGAAAGGCCTCCCGTCAAGCCCGGACTGCGCTTACGGCTGCAAGCCGCGCCGCTCGTTTGGCGTGAGCGCCTGCAGCTGCGGCGCCGTCAGCGGCCCCGCGCCCAGCACCTGCACCACGCCGGCCGGCTGGTAGCTGGACGCTTGCGGCTCGCTGCCCTTGCCCTTGCTGCCCTCGTCCGCCTGCTCGTTGCCAAAGCCCAGCACCTTCACGGTAAACAGCGATGGCAGCGCCTGGCGCGTGGCGGCCCGTTCGCGCTGCAGCACGTCCTGCGCCGCCGTCACGGCTTGCGAGGCGGCCGCGCTGGCGTTGCTCAGTGCGCCCACGTTCACGGAAGCGATGGTCGGCACGCCCGTCGACTTGCCCTGCACCTGGATGTTTTCCGCATTCACCACCTGCAAGGCAGCCAGGTTGACGTTGCCCGAGACGCGGATGCCCGCCTCGCCCGCGTCGATGCTGCCCAGCGGGGCGATCAGGTCGATGTCGCCGGGCGGCACCTCCGGGATCGGATTCAGGGTGGCGATGCCGGCGCCCGTCGTCGGCGTGCTCGGCGACAGGCTGACCAGGCCGATGCTGTCGTAGGTACGGCGCTGCGGCGTGTAGACGACGGTGGACTTGGTGCCGCGGCCCGCATTGATGTCGCCCGTGGCCGACCAGGCCAGGATGTTGCCGCCGAAGGTGGTGAAGATGCGGCTCTGGCCCAGCAGGATGCTGTCTTTCGCATACATCTGGATGTCGCCCTGTCCCTGCGTCAGCACGCCCGAGCCTTCGCCCGGCGCATAGCCGCCATCGACGCCGATCAGCGCGCGCCCGCCCGGCACCGTGATGCCGATGTCGCCGCCGGCATCCGTGTGGATGCCCGCATCGTTGACGGTCACATAAGGCACGTTGTAGTCGGGACGGCCGGCCTCGGCCCATTCCTGCGGACTCAGGTAACGCACGCCCGCGACGGGACGCTTGGTGTACACGCCGCCGTATCCGTTGACCGTGTACAGCGCGCTGCTGAACATCGTCAGGTCGCCCTGGTACTCGATCTTCTGGCCCGCCTTGTCCTGCGATGGGAACAGGGTGGCGATCGCTTCGCGGCCGCGCAGGTAGCTGCCGCGGCGCATGCCGTCCGGATCGTTGTACTCGCGTCCGGCCGCCTTCAGTTCGGCAAAGTAGACATTGCTCAGGTAGACCTGCTGCTGTTCCTTCGGCAAGGCGGCAAAGAAACTGCGCGCATCGGTGGCCGGGTCGTAACGGATGCCCAGGCCGCTGTCGCCGCCAAAGCGCGTCGTCAGCCAGTTCACCAGGTGCAGCTGGCTGACCTGCGCATACTCGCGCGCCAGGTCGCGCCGCACGCCGCCCGTCTGCTGGCCGGCCTTTTCCAGTTCCGCCTGCTTCGTGCCGAGGAAGGCGGACGCGCCCGCCTCGTCGCCGCTGTAGGCGAACTGGCCGCGCAGCCAGTCGGCCAGGGTCAGCTTGCCGCCGTAGACATACACGGCGCTGCCGGCCTGGTCGGCCAGCGGCTTGGCCGGATCGGCCAGCCTGGACGGGTCCAGATAGCGCGCCGCGAAGGCCGCATAGTCGGGACCGTTGCGGCCCACGCCGGCGGCCACGCTGATGCCGGCGCCGTTGCCGCGCTTGTCCTGGCCGACATTGACGATGGAGCCGAGGCTGCGCAATTCCGCCTTGTCGGCCATGTACAAATCGCGCCCGGCGCTCACGTTCAGCTGGCCCGGCCCCGCCACATAGAAGGTGCTGTAGCGGATGTCGCGGCCGGCGCTGACGACGGAAACGTCGTCGGCATGGCGGTGCACGAACAGGTTGCCGCGCGCCGATGAGCTGCCGAAGACGACCGGCTTTTCCGGCAGTTCGGGACTGTTGGCAAAGGGCTGGCCGGTCCATCCCGCTGCGCCGTCCGGTACGCTCTCGACGTTGCCGAGCGGCGTGCCGGAGTTGACGATGTCGCGTCCGGCACGCACGGCCACGGCGCCGCCGCCCTCGTACCACAGGCCCAGGGCGCCGCTGACGCCCTTCAGGTTGCCCCGGTACACGATACCGCCCGTGCGCAGGCCGACGATGTCGCCGCTATTGGCATAGAAGTGCGCGGGCAACTGGCCTGCCGGCACATAATCGGAAACCGTCGGCGGGGTCATGCTGAACAGCGGATACGTCTGCTGCGCACCGCTGGCGCCGTTGCTGGTCGCCCCCAGCAATTTCAGCGCTGAAGGCGCCAGCGCCTCCTGGCTGACGTTATGCAGCGGCAAGTGGCCGAACCACACCGGGCCCAGGGCACCGACGAAACCGGGATTGAACGGGCTCGGCAAGAGTCGCGGATCGGCGCCCGATTGCGTGATCGGATAGCCGGCCGCATGGATGGAGTCGGCGGCCAGCATTTCCAGCTGGCCCGCGCCCGTCCTGACAAACTGCGGCGCCACCGGTGACGGCGCCAGGATCACGCCGTTTTGCGGCATGTCGACCTTGCCGCCATCACCCAGCCTGCCCAGGCTGGCATTGCCGTAGTACAAACTGCCGCTGGCGGCCACGGCGCGCAGCACGGACGGCATGACGAAACGCCCGTCCGACGGCGCGTAGTTGTCGCCGACCGTCGCATTGATCCAGGACGAGGTGGGCGTCAGGTTGCCGCCCGCGCTGAACAGGTCGATGGCCGTGGCCGGCGTCCACAGCGAGAACCAGCTCCAGCCTTCGCCGGTGCGCTCCACGCCCTGGTAGCTGAACGGCGAACCATAGCCCAGTTGCTTCACGCGGCCCGCATCGGCCACGCCGCCCAGCACCACATCGCCGCGCGCATCGATGCGCACGCCGCTGTCGCCCGGCACCAGGATAGGCCCGCCGCTGGCGATCGCCGTACCCGCCGTGTAGGTTTCATACGGCCGCGATTCCTTCGGATCGGCGCGGTCGAAGCGCAATTCGATGCCGCCCACGGCGCCCGCCTCCAGGCGCAGCGCGCCGCGCAGGTTGGTCAGCGTGCTGTTCAGGCCAGGCAGCTGGCGTTCGAAACGCGTGTTCGGGTTCGGCCGGTCGCTATTGCTGTCGAAGCTGCGCACCTCGGCCACAGGGTTCAGCCCGCCGCCGATGCGGATATCGAGATCGCCGCCGCCCGTCAGCAGCAGCTTGCCGTCCGGCGTCACCCTGCCCGTGCTGCCCACGGCCACGTTCAGGCCCTGGCTGCGCGGCGCGAACTCGCCGCCCGCATCGGCGCGCGAGGCCAGCATGCCGGCGTCGCCGCCCGCCTGCAGCAGCAGATTGCCGCCACCGAGGGTGCCGATGCCCGTAAAGCCCGACAGGAAAGGCATGCCCGAATACAGGTCCGCCCCTTCGGTGCCCGGAACATAGGTGCCGAAGTTGATCCACCATGCCGTCGGCACGCCGCCGCCCGTGCTGCCGCTGCCCTGGCGCCACAGCCAGGTGCCGATGTCGCTGGTGTCCTGCTGTGGACGCAGCCAGCCGATCGCGTCTTCGCGCCGGCTGACGGAGGCGGCCAGCGTATCGCCCTTGACGTCGCCCTGGGCGCGCAGCAGCAGGTTGCCGCCATGCTCGGGATACCAGGCGCGGTACAGGCTCTGGCTGCCGCCGTCGACGAACGGGATGAAGGCATCGCCGTCCGTCCCCAGCAGCTGGCCCTTGACGGTCCGCGCGCGCGGCAGATTGAACAGGTCCTTGCCGCCCACCAGCGGCGAGGCCGACTGCGTGCCCGCCGTGTAGACGCCATACAGGGAACGCATGTCGAAGTCGCCCGCAGCGAGCAAATCGAGGTCGCCCGTGCCCGTGCGCAGCACGCTGAACAGGGGCTGGCGCGCCGGCTCCACGCTGATCACCTCAACGGGCGGCGTGCCCTCCGCCACCTTGATCACAAAGTGCGCAAAGTACTCCAGCATGATTTCCTCGCCGCCAAAGTCTTCGACATTGACGTCGCCCGGTCCGTAGCCCTCGGCGATAGCCGCATCGCTGTAGATATATTTGGCCGGCAAACCCGTGCCCGGCTTGATGGAAGTCACCTTGCCCATGCCGTAATGCGCATCGGCCAGCATCAGATGCGCGTCCTTCGCATGCGGCTTCAGCGCGCGCGTGTCGGCGGCCGCCGTATCGGCGCCACCCACCAGGCGCAGCGACCACGCTTGCGAACCCTGGGCCAGCATGGGCGCCAGCGCCAGGTTGCGGCCCTGGCTGCCGCTGCCATCCGCGCTGCGCAGCGACACCATGGTGACGTCGCCCGGCAGCTTGACCACGGTGCCGGCGGGCAGCACGCTGCCCTTGTCCAGCGCCAGCGCCGAGGCCAGCACCACGCCATTGACGGCATTCGTGGCATCGGCCACATCCCACGGCCTGCCTTCGGGGAAAGGCAGGGCCACGTTCGCCGGCCACAGCATGGCCGCCACCCTGGCCGCGCCAGGCAGGCGCAGGCCGGCATCGAGCTGCATGCCGCTCGACAAGGTCAGCGCCTTTGGCAAGACCGTGCCAGCCGCGTACAGCACGCTGCCGTCGGCATTGCGCACGGCGCCGCCCAGCACGCTGCCTGCCGGCAGATTCAACTCCGCCGTCAAGGTGGCGCGCGCCGCCAGCAAGGTGCCACTGCGCAACTCCATGGCTTTCATCGGCACGGCGAAATTGACGCTCGTGCCCGATTTGAAATACGTGTCCTCGGCCAGGGTCACCAGGCCCGCTTGCGGCACGACAACCTCGCCGCCCCACGGCAGCCGGCCTTTCACCAGCTGCCAGCCCTTGTCATCGACCGTGACTGGCAGGGCGCTGGTATCGAAACCGTCGGTGATGCTGCCAAAGACGCTGAGCTTGCCGCCAGCGCGCAGCACCAGCGCACCGGCCTCGCCCGAGCCGTACACGCCGCTCAGGCGCGCCAGCGGGTTGACGCCGTCGTAGCGGTGGCCGGACAGGTCGATGTCGCCATCGATATGCAGGTCGCCGCCCGGCGTGGCGCTGACGATCTCGACGCCGGGGCGCAGGTGAAAAGCGTTGGCGTCGCCGCGCAAGCCGCGCAATTTGTTGTCCATCAAGTTGCCGTTGGCCAGTGCGTGGGCCATGAAGGCCTGGCTGTCCGCGTGTTTCTCGTCCAGGTAAGCCTGGTTGATGCTCTGGTAGCTGCGGCCGTCCGCATCCTTGCCCGTGCCAGCCGGCGCATCCTTGTATTGCCAGAAGGCATTAACGTTGACCGTGCGCGCGCCGGCGATGTTCAGCGCGCCGGCCGCGTCGATGTCGATGTCGTCGCCCGTGGCGCCGCCCAGGCGGCGCGCGTTCAGGTCGATGCTGCCGTAGTTGCCGCCCTTGTCTCCGCTGCGCAGGTCGAAACGCGCGCCGCTTTCCAGGGTCAGGCGGCCGCCAGGCGCGGCCAGTTCGATCACGGCGCGGTTCGGCGCCTCGATCACCTGGCCATAGCTGTCCGTGCGCAGCACCGTGCCGTGCGCATCGAGCACGGCGCCGGATTGGATGGTGACACCGTCGCGACCGGCCAGGCGGATGCTGCCCACCTGCTCGCCGCTGGCGTCGATGCGGCCGCTCACCGTCAAGCTGCCGCCGTCGACGGAGACGCTCACTTCGCGTGCCTTGAGCTCGTCGCCGATGGTCAGATTGCCCTGCTTGAGCTGGAAGCTGCGGCTGCCGAACACCTTGCCCGTGTTCAGGCGCTGGTTCAGGCCGGCGAAGTCGCCGATCTGTTGGGCCCGCACCTCCACGCCGCCCGCCGCGTACGGCACCTGGGTACCGCCCGCGTCATAATGGCCGCTGGCGCCGCCCAGCAGGCTGCCGCGCAAGTCGGCCGTGCCTGCCGCGTCGCCCGTGGCGACCACGCTGAGCTTGCCGGCGCGGTTGTTCACGGCCGACACGTCGATCACGGAAGCGGCCGCCTGGCGCACGTCGCCTGCGCGGCTGTCGAGGATCACGTCGCCGCCCCAGCTGTACTTGCTCGTGTCGTAGAAATCGATCTTGCGGCCCGCCAGGTCCAGCTTGGCCTTGTCGCCCAGCAGCACATCGCGCTCGGCCGACAGGGTCAGCTTTCCGCTTGGCAGAACCACCGAGGTATCGACGCTGACACTGTTGCCGCTGAGCGCCACTTCCGCGCCCAGGGCGCCGGCCAGCGCCGCATTCGTCGGCGTGGCGGCAGCGGCACCGGCCGGTGCGCTCACCTTGACGGCGCCGCCCGCCGTGAGGCGGTTGACGGAGCCGGCCGCGCCCGTCAACAGCGGCGTGTTGATCAGCAGATCGCCGCCGCTGTAACGGTAGCCATTGGTGGCCGTATCCCACGCGCTTTGCGACTGGTAGACGGACAGGCTGCCCTTGTTGTTGGCCGTCAGCTGTTCGCTGGCATTCAACGCCACCTGGCCGAAGCCCAGCATCAAACGGTCGAGGTTATGGATGGTGTCGGGACGGCTGTCCGGCGTAAAGCCGAACTCGATGCGCCTGGCGTCGACCTGCAAACGGCCGCTGCCCGTGCCGGGACCATTGGCGACCACGGCGCCCGGTGCATTCGTCGCGCCCTGCCACACGAGGGTGTCCGTGTGGATGCGCGCCAGCGCGTCCGTGCCGCCATAGCCGTAGATGGCCGGCGTATTGAGCACCAGGCGCGACAGCGAGGACTTGCCCGTGGCCGCATCGATGGTCGACAGTTGCGACGAATCATAGAAGTTGAAGGAATTACGCGCCGTCAAACCCAGGCTTTCCAGCGCCGGTGCGCCCGTGCTGGTGTCGCCGCGCAGCAGGCGGTCGAGCACGCCCTGGTTCAGCGCCAGGCCGTCGGGCAAGGCGCCGCGGGCGCTGGCGTCCGCCAGCGACGCCTCGCTGCCGACATTGATCGCCCCCATGCCCAGCACCAGGTTGCGCGTGCCGTAGCGCACGTTGTCGCGCAGGGTAAACGCGCGCTCCGTCACGGCCGCGATGGTGCCCTCGGAATACAGCGAGGTGCTGCCGCCGCAGGCGCCGCCAACTTTCGTGCAGGCGCCGATATCGATGATGCCGGGGCCATACGATTCGGACGACGGCGGCGCGGCCGGCAGCATGTCCAGCCAGCCGTTCGAGACGGCCAGCACGCTGCCCATGGGCTCGTACACATAGCCATCGCGCGAATCCCAGGCGGCCTTGCCGCGGCCCAGCGTATTGATGCCGGAGCCCTGCTCCAGGATGATGCCGTCGTCTTTTCTCGCCGTCACCAGAAACACTTCGGCCGCCTTCAGCACGGCGCCGTCGCGCAGCACGATGCCGCCCGCCGATTCCTTGATGGCGGCGATATTGGCGTGCTGGTTGCTGCCCGTGCCAAAATCGCTGTAGTTCACGCGCGGCAAGCCGCCGATGCCCACGCGCTGAGCACCGAAGGCATTGATCTGCGACGCATGCACGGACACGCCATCGAAATCGGCCAGCGGCGCCGTGCCGTCGGCCAGCACTTCGTAGCGCGTCGACGCATGGTTGCCCGTGCCCAGCAACAGGGAGCCGCCGAAGCCGCCCTCGGCCGGCGCATACAGGGCGCTGCCATCCATCATCAACGGCGTGTGGTTATCCTTGACGCTGTGCACGGATGGGGCGATCAGCTGCACCCGCACGCCCTTGGCATCGCGCTCCAGCGCGGCGCGCGGCACGCCGTCGCGCGTGGCTTGCGCCACGGCAAAGGCGGCATAGCCCGTTTCATTGTATTGCGAATAGCTGCGCAGCACGTCGGCCGGCGTCAGGATCGCTTGCTGCGCCACCACGTCGCGGATCGCCGTGCCTGCCACGCCCGTCTGCGCCGCCGTGGCAAACGAACCGTTGCGCATGGCGATCGTGCCGCCCGTCTCGACGGCGCCGGCCAGGCCATTCAATTCCACGCGGAAAGCACCGGGCAGCAGGGCGAAATTCGATGGCAGCAGGGTATAGGTGCCGGCCGCCAGGCCAGGCACGCCCGCCGCTATGGTGATCTGGCGTCCCACGGCGGGCTGGCCCGCGCCTTGCTCGGCCGTCAAAGGCGCCACGTCGGGCTGTACGCCGGGAATGATGGCGTACACGGGATTGGTATTCAGGCCGGGCAAGGTAAAGCCGCCGTTCGGCTTCATCTGCACCAGCGGATTGAGGCGCGCGTCGGTGGACCCGCCGCGTCCGGCCAGGAAGGCCGCGCCCGTCAAGGTGCCGCCGCCCGACATGTCGAGCACGGCGCCGGCCTGCACGTCGATGGCGGCGCCCGTCAAGGCGATCTCGGGGCCGTTGCCCACGCCCTTGAAGACGACATCGTTGCCGTCATACAGGTAGCTCAAGCCATCGAGCGTGCCGCCGTAGGGCATCGTCAAGCCTTTCGCGCTGACCGAGGTCAGGCTGCCAGGCAACAGGTTGACGCGGCCCGTATTGGCTTCAAAGCCTTCGGCGCCCAGGTTGATCTGGCCCAGCGGCGCGCGCAGCACGCCATGCTGGTTGATGGTGGGCGCAACCAGGCTCAGGGTGCCGAACACGGAGAACGGCTGGTTTGGCGTGGCGCCGTCGCCGCTGCGCCCGATATTGAGCGTGCGCAGCGGATCGAGCGTGACGCGGAGGTTGCCGTATTCGTCGATGCCGCTCTGCTGGCCCACCGTGACCATGCCGCTGTCGCCCGTGGCCGGGTAGATTTGCGCGGCCACCAGGGTGGCATTGCCGGGCTGGTACAGGGCGGCGCTGTTCGACAGGCGCATGTCGCCGCGGCTGTTCAGGGTCAGCTGCTCGAAGGCATCGCGCTCGACCACCAGGTCGGCGCCGCTGCTCTGCGCGATGGTGCCGCGCGTACCCATGTTGACCTCGCCCGCGATATCGAGCATGCCCGCATCGATCTGCAGCAGGGAATCCTCGGCCACCAGCGGCACGCCCAGGATGCCGCGTCCCTTGCCCAGGTTCTTCGAACCTTTCACGGCATTGGGCACGATGTAATCGTCCTTCTGCGCACGCACGGCCGTACCCAGGCGCACGTACGGCGCCGCCAGGTGCACCTGGCTGGCAAGGCTGCCCGCCTTGTCCTGGCCATCAGGCAAAGGCTGCTGCGCCAGCCCCAGCGAGGTGGCGCTCAGGCGCAGGCTCTGGCCCAGCGACAGCTTGACGTCGCCGTCAAAACTGAGCATGCCGTTCACATGCAGGGCCAGGTTGTCGAAACCGCCCGCCTGCACGCGGTCGGCGCCCAGGCGCGCGCTGCCGTAGCGCAGCGCCGCATCCTGCTGGCCGGCGCGCAAGTCCTCGGGCAAGGCGCTGTCGCCCTGCACCTGCGCCAGCTGCAGTTCGCGCGGCACGCGCACCGCGTTGTCCACGTTGTCGCCTTGCAAGTCGTAGCGGTTGACCTTGCCATAATTGGGCGTGTCCAGCGCCAGCGCCAGGGTGCCGCCGGCCGCACCGGCGCCACCGGCCACGGCGCGCAGGGTGCCATCGGCAAAGATGCCGTTATACGAACTGAGCGCAATCAAACCGCCGTTGCCGGCCACGTTGACGGCGCCCTGGTTCGGCAAGTCCAGCGTGGCTTGCGCGCCGCTGGCGTCAAGCAGCGCACCAGGCCGCACGACGACAAAGGCGTCAGCCGCGTCGACGCTGGCGGCGTCGGCCTTGTAGCGGGCACCGATTTCGATGCTGCCGCCCTTGTCGGCGCGGCCATAGCGGTCGCCGCGCATGTCGGTGGCGACCGTGGCGCGTCCGGCGACGTCGAGCACGGCCTTGTCGCCGATCCAGATCGACGTGGCTTGTCCCTTGCCGTTCGGCACATCCACCTCATTGCCCGTGCCAAACGTGCCGGGCAGGACGGCGATCTTGCCGCCCCAGGCGTCGAGGCGGCCGTCGATGGTGATCTGGTCATTGCCTGTCAGGCTGATCTGGCGGCCCGGATCGACCTTGATGGCGGCACCTTCCTGCACCGCCAGGGCCCCCTTCACGTAGGAGCTGCCGGCCGTCAGCGACAGGTTGGCGCCGGCGCGCTGCGTCAGACGGGCCTTGCGCGCATCTTCCTGGTACAGCTGTGGCGTCCACAGTTCCAGCGCTGCAGCCGGATCGGTACCGCCCGCCACCGTGTGGCCCGTGGCGGGATTGAAACGCAGCACGGGCATCGCGACATCGATCTGCGCATCCTTGACCACCACGACGCCATCGCGGCCCGTGATGGCGTAGTCGGCAAAGCCGCTCTGGAACAGGCTCGCGCCCAGCGCCAGCATGGGCTGGACGGCAACATCGCGTCCCAGCACCATGCCAGTCGGCAGCAGCATGCCGCGCGGCGCGCGCACGTCGTCGGTGGCGACGCTGCCAGCCGCATACTGCGTCGTCACTGGCTGAATCGGCAAGCCGTTCGGAAAAACCGCCGCCGAGACCTCGAAACCTGTAGTGAGACCGTTGATGGCCGTTACCACGCTGCCGGCGGGAACGATGGAACCACCCCAGACATACGCCGTGCCGTTGATGAAGAAGCTCGCGCCCTGCGGCACCAGCAAGTCGGCCCCCAGCACCAGCGGTTTCTGCATCGACACATCCGCCGTCACGGGCTTGGCCAAGGTCTGGCCCGGCTTGATCAGGCTGGTGATGATGGCGAAATCAAAGGGGACCTTCTCGCCCTTGGCAATCAAAAATTCATCGCTCAGGCGCAGGCCGACGGGGGCGCTGCTCCCCGCCGCCAGCACGTCGCCGCCCTGCAGCTTGCCGCCGATGCTGACGGCCGTGCCGCTGTCGATCACCAGGCGCCCGCCGCCCTTCACGCCATGGCCGCGCAACTCGCCGTCAAGCTTGAGCAAGGCGCCCGTCGACGCTTTCTCCGTCGGCAGATCGACCGCCAGGGTGATGTCGCCGCCGCGCCCGCCCTGCAGGCTGCCATTGCTCATCAGGGCCGCGCCGGACGAGACGTCGATGACGCTGCCGCCCGTCAGCTCAACGCCGCCCGAGCTTTTCAGAGTGACCTTGCCGCCATTCACATATGGCAAGCCGGCGACCGCGCCCGGATCGAGTTCCAGGTTGCTCCACAGGCCGCGCGCATCGAGACGCACGCCGGGCGCCACGCGCACGCCGGCCGTTCCCGCAGGACGGTTGTCCGGCACCAGCTTGCCTTCGACCCATACCGCGCCCGCATTCGCCAGGTAGCGCGAGATGATGTCACCGGCGGCGATGCTGCCGCCGCGCGCGCTCACGTTCGCCTTGATGGCCACGTCGGTGGCGTGCAGGGCGACGTCGCCGCCATCGGCCACGCGCACGTCCCCGTTGACGTCGAGCTTGTCGTAGGCGTAGATATTCAGGGCGCCCAGTTCCAGGCCATTGAGCCAGTCCGCATCGAGCTGCAAGGTCTTGCTGCGCGCGGCCGGCAAGGCTTCAGTGAGCAGCTGGCCATCGGCAACAGGCGCCACCTTGCCGATCTCGACTTTTTCCAGCACGGCTTGCGGGCTGTCGCGCAGCTGGCCCGCCTTCGTGTCGAAGACGGGCGTCATTTTGCCGACGATCAATTGACCGGCGCGCGCCGCCGACGTCTGCGCCTGCTTGTAGCTATCCATGCCGTCATCGCGCTTGCGCTGCTGGCGCTCGCCCTGGAACACGGACGTGTCGATATCGCCTTCCAGCACGGCCGCGCCCGTGGAAACGATCAGGCGGCCCGCATCGCGGCCCACCGTGTAGCCGTTTTCCAGGCGTTCGCGCGGACCGATCAAGGCATTCGCATAGGTTTCCGTCGTGTTCGCGCCCCAGCGCGCATGCGTGCTTTCAAAGCCGCGGTACAAGCCAGTGTACAGATTGTCGCCGGGGGCAGTGCTGAGCTTGTACATCGCGCCATCGGCGCCCTTCAGCCACGTCTGCCTGACCATGCCCGTCTGCACGTCCAGCGAGCCGCCGGCGATATTGATGCGCGAACCGGCCTGCGTCACCACTTCGCCGCCGCCAAAGCCGACGGTGCCGCCCTGGGCCGCCCACTCGCCGATGCCGTGGCCACTGGTATTGAGGTAGCCGCTCACTTCCAGCAGGCCGCCGGCCGTGTACCAGCGGTCCGTGGCGTAGCCATTGGTGCCGGCCGGCACCAGCACCAGATCGCGGCGGTCGACCCACACGTCGCTGTTGTTCAGGTATTTCGCGTCGCGGCTGCCAGGTGCGTCGCGCTGTTCGTTGCCCTGCACATTGATCAGCACATTGTTGCTGCTCATGTCGACCTTCACGCCGACGGCGCCGGAGACGTCGATGGCGGCGTCGCGCGCCACGTGGCTGCGGCGGGCCGCGTCGACCAGCACCTGGCCGCCCGTGGCCAGGGTCAGCGAATCGCCTTCGAATTCCACGTTACCGGCCGAAACGATGCGCACCAGCGACTGGTCGCGCCGGTCCAGCGGCGTGTCCGTGCCCTTGCCCGTGTCTTTCAGCAAGGTATCGCGCTGCACGTCGAGCGCCGTGGCGCCGTTGTCGTCGATAAAAATGGCGCTGACGCTGCCGCGTCCCATGGTGACCTTGGCGTCCTCGCCCGCCGCCGACAGGTGGATGGCGCCGCGTCCGTTGACGGAGGTGCTCGACAGCAGCATGCCGTCCTGGCGCAGCGTGTTGCCGCTCAGCGTGATGTCGCCGCCGGCCGACTGGATCAAGCCGCGGTTGACGACGGCGCCGGCGCCGCTGCCGGCCGTGCGCAGCATCTCGACTTCATTGCCGCGCGTGCTCGAATGCTGGTTCTTGTCCGTGCCCTGGCCCGGGCGCACGACGATGGCGTCGCCGGCGGCCAGCGTGGTCTGGCCATTCGGCGTGGTGATGGCGCCCGCATTGTCGACGCTGCGGCCGGCCAGCAGCACATAGCCGCCGCCTTCCGTCACCGTTTGCGGCTTGCGCGTGTCGATGCGCGCGCCGGCGGCGACGACGACGTCGGCCTCGGCCTTGCCATGCGTAAAGGTATTCTGGCCCAGCAACAAATCATTCGCGAAGGTCGGCACGGCGCCCGCGCCCTGCGCCTTGCCGTACAGGCCGCTCTTGAACTGGCTGTCGCTCATGCCCATGGCGGCGGCCGCCAGGTTGCGCGTATCGACCTGGCTGCTGCCCGTAAACACGATGCCGTTGCGGTTGACGATCATCACCGTGCCGTCGGCCTTGATCTGGCCCTGGATCTGGCTGGGGCGCGCCAGCGGATCATTCACGCGGTTCAAGACGGACCAGTGCGATTTCTGCTCGAACTGCACGGTGGTGTTTTTGCCGACGTTAAAACTTTCCCAGTTCAAAATCGCCTTGTCGTCCGTCTGCACCACCTGCACGACGGTCTTGCCGTCGGCCTGGCTCTGCACGGGGCCCTGGGCGTTGAGCCAGCCCGCCGTCAGGCTGTTAGTGTCGACCTGCAAGCCGCCCTTGACCAGGCCATCGGGCGCACCGCCGGCGGCCAGTGCCGCCTGGCGCGCAGCCGCCTGCACCGCCTGTTCGGCGGCGATGCCGCGCGCGGCCAGCAACAGGTTGTTCAGCGATTGCTGCAGCTTGCCTTCGGCCTTTTGCTGCTGCAGCAAAGGATTGTTCAGCGAGGTGGCCGGCTGGCCATTCGGCAAGCGTCCCGTGGTGGCGGCCGTGCCCTGCTGCGCGCCCTTGCCCGCGAACCAGGCGCCGCTGAACGGCTGCTGCGCTTGCGCACCGCCCGCCTGCAGCAGCATGGCGATGGCCAGCGCCAGCGGTTTCAGGCGCACCGGACGCCCGTGGTGGCTGCCCGCCATGGCGGAGGAGGATGCGTGTTTCGTGACCGACTTGCTTCGCTGCATGGCGACATTCCCTTTTCATGTTCCGTTGCTGACCGATATCGCGAAAGGGCGCGCGGCACGCACGGGGCGGGCGGCAGGCACTGATTCGCGGCTTCCAGCAGCATTGACAGGGAACAAGGTCCGGGACTGCAAAAGGTCATGAAAATGTCATAATTGGCTGAGCACCTCGGGGCGCCAAGGCGGAGCGCCAAGGCGGGGCTCAGCCGAACAGCACGATGCCGCCCGGCAGCCGCGTCACGCGCGCGCCATACGCGTCCTGGATCAGGGCGATCACGTCGTCGAGGCGGTCGAGCGAAAAGCTCGCTTGCACGCGCGTCAGTTTCAAAGCCTCGCCATTGAGGATCAGCTTGCCGGGACGGTAGCGGTTCACCTCGTCCACCACCTCGGCCAGGGTGCTTTGTTTAAAAACCAGCAACCGGTGGCGCCACGCGCTGACGTCGCTTTTTGCCACCGCGCGGGCGATGCCGAAATGCTCGGGCCGGTAGCGCAGCTGCTGGCCCGCCGCCAGTTCCGCATCGTTGCCGGCCTGCGCCACGCGCAAGCGGCCCGCCAGGCACGTCACGCACACTTCCTGGCCGAACAGCCGGATATTGAAGCGCGCACTGCCGGCCGACACCGTGCCGTCGCCCGCCTGCACGCGCACCCGCGCCGCGCCGCGCAAGCCGGCCTGAAATTCCGCTTCGCCCGCCAGCAGCACCAGCGCCGCGGCGCCATCCTGCAGCGGCGCCGCATCGAGGCGCGTCTGCGTATTCATCTGCACCAGCACGCCGCCGTCGAGCGCCACTTCGCGCTGCTCGCCCGTGCCGGTGGCGTAGTCGGCGGCAAGACCGGCCACGGCCGGCCACAGGTCCGTGGGCGGGCGCAGCACCAGTAAACCCAGCGAGGCGGCCACGGCGCCACCGAGCCAGGCGCGCCGCGCCACGTTGACGGGCGCCTGCGCCCGCTTGACGGCGCGCGCGGCCGGCGCCATGGCGCCCCACACGGCGCGCGCCTCGGCAAAGGCGTTGGCATGCTTGCGGCTGCGCGCGCACCAGTGGCGAAACACTTGCGCGTCGCGCTCGCTGACCTGGCCCGAGGCCAGGCGCACGACCCACGCCTGCGCTTCCTTCTGGATGACACCCATGTCGTCTTCCGTTTGTTCAATCATGATGTTTAGACGTTTTTCCCGCGCCGGGACCGAAGCGCTGGATGAAATCGCGTCCCATGCGTTCACAACAGTGTTCGAGGCCGGCGCGCAATTCCTTCTCCACCGTGCGGGCGGAAATGCCGAAGCGCTCGGCGATGTCGCGGTGCGGCAACTGGTCGACGCGGGCGGCGATGACGATGGCGCGCCGGCGTTTCGGCAACTCCTGCATGGCCCGTTCCAGTTCTTCCAGTTCGGCGCGCGCGCTGAAGGTGCGGGCCGGGTCGGCCAATTCATCGGCCATCTCGTACAAGTCGTCGATGTCGGGCAGGCTGAGCAGACGCGCATTGTCGCGGCGTTGATCTTCCGCAATGTTGATGGCGATACGCATCAGATACGCGGACGGGTAGCTGATCGCCTCGGGCGTATTCATCCGTTCCACCCGCAGATACGTTTCATGCAGCGCGTCATTGGCCAGGTCTTCCGAGCCGAGGCGGCGCTGCAGGTGGCGGCGAAACTGGCCGTAGCGCTCCAGGAACAGCTTGCGCAAGGTGGTTTTGAGTAATTCCGACATGCTCAGGGCGCTCCAGCCAGCTGCAGGTAGGGCGCGCAATCGGCGCCAGGGTCGGGCCGCGGCGTTAATAAAATCGTCAGCGGCTGCGGCAAGCCCGCCGGCGGCGCGCCATCGATCAGCAGGCTGCTCAAGCGCAGCAGCACGGCACGGTCGCGCTGTTCCACGCCGCTCGGTTCGAGCACGTGCACGGCGCGCACCTTGCCCCGCTCGTCAAGCCACAGCTGGAAGGCCAGCCGGTAGCGGCCAAAGGCGTCCGGATGCAGCCGGCACAGGGCGCGCGTGAGCGAGCGCTGCAGGATGGCGGCATAGCCTTGCAATGCTGCGCTGGCAGGGGTCACTTCGGCAGGCACGGGCGCTGCTGCCACGGGCGCGTCGGCCAGCGCCAGCAAGGTAAACGCATTGCTGCCGCTGAAGCGCGCGCCCAGCTGGGTGCCTGCCAGCAGGCGCTGCAGCGCTTCGGCCGGCGTGTAATCGCCGCGCACGGGCGCGGCCACTTTGCCGGCCGCCAACTGGCTGCTGACGAGCACGGAATACCCGGTCACTTCGCCAAACGCCACCAGGGCCGCATCGAGCGGCTGGGCGGGCAAGTCGAAGCGCACGGTGGCCTGCGTGCCGGCCTCATTGCCGGACGCACTGGCAGCCGGCCGCGCGAATGTCATGAATGTCATCAATGTCATCAGCAAGCAGGCGGACAGGGCATTACCCCTTGCGGTGCGGCGGTGGATTCGTGTCATTGTCCAGGGAAATCAACGAGAGCCTGCTCATGAAGTGTCTTGACTGCAATGTTGTCTGCAGAATGGCAGGATGGTAGCTTCATAAAATGACAACTGCATGACATGGCGCCAGCCCGCATCCCGCCTGTGTCATCGCCGCGACATATGATCTTGCTATGCTGAACGCCTCATCCACCTCTCCGGGAGCCGCCATGGCACGCCTGTTATCACTGTTGCTGCTGGCCTGCGCCACCCTGCCCGCGCAGGCGGACGAGCACACCGTCGTCGTGCAAGCCGCCGCACCGGAGAAGGGCTGCGTGGAAGTGGAAGTGAACGGCAAGCGCGCGCAATCGATGTCTTGCTTGAGTGAAAAATTATTACCCAACAGCAACACCGTGAACCGGCCGCCGCCTGCCCTGTCCGGCGCGGAGGCGGTCATGCAGCGCCCGTCGAACCAGCTGGGCCTGTACAACCGCGCCGCCCTCGAACACCGCATGGGCAATGCCTTTGGCAAATCCGTCACGCCGCAGCGCCCGAGCACGCCGCCGCCCGCCAGCCCGCTGCTGCCGCCGCGTTGACCTTGTTGTCAACGCACAGTCCATTTGCGCTGTCAAGATTGCGCAATCGCGCCGATTGCGTATCATTCCAGGCTTGATCGCTCTGGAAACAACCATGCTGCCCACTATCGAACAACGCCTTGCCCTTGAACTTGCCGCCAAACCGGTGCAGGTTGCCGCCGCCATCGAACTGCTCGACGAAGGCGCCACCGTGCCCTTCATCGCCCGTTACCGCAAGGAAGCGACCGGCGGCCTCGACGATATCCAGCTGCGCCTGCTCGAAGAGCGCTTGCGCTATCTGCGCGAGCTGGAAGAGCGGCGCGCCGCCATCGTGGCCTCGATCACGGAACAGAACAAGATGACGCCCGAGCTGCTCGACGCCGTCATGCACGCGGAAGACAAGACGCGCCTGGAAGATTTGTACTTGCCGTACAAACAGAAGCGCCGCACGAAGGCGCAGATCGCCATCGAAGCGGGCCTGATGCCGCTGGCCCACTGTTTGCTGGAGAACCCTGAACTGACGCCGGAAATGGAAGCGGGCAAGTTCCTGCGCGACGCGTTTACTAGTGCCGACGGCAACAACCCGGGCGTGGCGGACACCAAGGCGGCCCTCGACGGCGCGCGCCAGATTCTGATGGAACGCTTCGCCGAAGACGCAACCTTGCTGCAAACTTTGCGCGAATACGTGCAGGAACATGGCATCGTCGAATCGAAAGTGGTGGAAGGCAAGCAGGACGAAGGTGAAAAATTCGCCGATTATTTCGACTACTCGGAAACCATTTCCACAGTCCCATCACACCGCGCGCTGGCGCTGCTGCGCGGCCGCCGCGAGGTTATCCTCGACGTCACCCTGCGCCTGGACACGGAAGCGGAAAAACCGAAATGGGATGCGCCGCACAACCCGTGCGAAGGCCGCATCGCCGCCCGCTTCGGCATCAAGCAACAAGGCCGCCCGGCCGACAAATGGCTGGCGGACACGGCACGCTGGACCTGGCGCGTGAAAAGCTTCATGCACCTGGAAACGGAACTGATGGGCGCGCTGCGCGAACGCTCGGAACTCGACGCCATCAACGTCTTCGCCACCAATCTGAAAGCGCTGCTGCTGGCCGCGCCGGCCGGCCAGCGCGCCACCATGGGCCTCGACCCTGGCTTGCGCACGGGCGTCAAGGTCGCTGTCGTCGATGCCACCGGTAAAGTCGTCGACACGGCCGTGATCTACCCGCACCAGCCGAAGAATGACTGGGACGGCTCGCTGCATACGCTGGGCCGCCTGGCCGCCAAGCACAATGTGTCGCTCATTTCGATTGGCAACGGCACCGCCTCGCGCGAGACCGATAAACTGGCGCAGGATTTGATCAAGCAGCACCCGGAAGCGAAGATGACGAAGATCGTCGTCTCGGAAGCGGGCGCGTCGGTGTATTCGGCGTCCGAATTCGCGTCGAAAGAGTTGCCGGACATGGATGTGTCCCTGCGCGGCGCCGTCTCCATCGCCCGCCGTCTGCAAGACCCGCTGGCCGAACTGGTCAAGATTGACCCGAAATCGATCGGCGTGGGCCAGTACCAGCACGACGTGAGCCAAAGCCAGCTGGCTCGCTCGCTCGATGCGGTGGTGGAAGATTGCGTGAACGCCGTCGGCGTGGACGTCAATACGGCGTCGGCGCCCCTGCTGGCGCGCGTGTCCGGCCTGTCGGCCAGCGTGGCGCAAAGCATCGTCAGCTACCGCGACATGAAGGGCGCGTTCACTTCGCGCGCGGCCTTGAAAGCCGTGCCGCGCCTGGGCGACAAGACGTATGAACAGGCTGCGGGCTTTTTGCGCGTGATGGGCGGAGACAACCCGCTGGACGCTTCGGCCGTCCACCCGGAATCGTACCCGCTGGTGGAAAAAATCCTCGCCGACATCAAAAAGGATATCCAGGCCGTCATCGGCGAAACGGCGCTGCTGAAAACCTTGAGCCCCGCAAAGTACGCCGATGAAACGTTTGGCGTGCCAACCATTTCCGACATTTTGAAGGAACTGGAAAAGCCGGGCCGCGACCCGCGTCCGGAATTCACCACCGCCACCTTCAAGGAAGGCGTGGAAGAAATCCGCGACTTGCGCCCGGACATGATTTTAGAAGGCGTAGTCACCAACGTGGCCGCCTTTGGCGCCTTCGTCGACATCGGCGTGCACCAGGATGGCCTCGTGCACATCTCGGCCCTGTCGAACACCTTTGTAAAAGACCCGCACACGGTGGTCAAAGCTGGCCAGGTCGTGCGCGTGAAAGTGCTGGAAGTCGACGAAAAGCGCAAGCGCATCGCGCTGACCATGCGTTTGACGGACAGCGCGCCGCAGGCGGGCAGCAAACCCGAGCAAAAGGGCGACCGCAACGACCGCCGCAGCATGGCGCAGCACCAGTCGCAGTCGCGCAATGCGCCCGAGCCGGCCGGCAGCATGGCCGCTGCGTTCGCCAAGCTGCGCGGCTAAGTGCATGGCCGCCGGGCATGATCTGATCATCCTGGCGGTGGATGCCGCCAGCGCCGATGCCCAGTTGCTGCTCGACGCATTGTCGGACGCGCTGCTGCGCATCAATGGCGACAGTGGCCGTTCTTCCTTCGATGTAGAAGCGGCAACGCCGCGCGGCGGCTTTTACCTGGCCCGCGATGCGGCTGGAGAACTGTTCGGCTGCGCCGCCCTGCGCCCGCTGGGCGAAGCGGACAGCGCCATAGGCGAACTCAAGCGCATGTATGCGCGCCCGGGTTCGGCCGGCGTGGGCGCGGCCCTGCTGGCCCATGTGGAGGCGCAGGCGCGTGTGCATGGCTACCAGGCCTTGCACCTGTCCA
This sequence comes from Janthinobacterium sp. 64, assembly GCF_002813325.1. Taxonomy (NCBI): domain Bacteria; kingdom Pseudomonadati; phylum Pseudomonadota; class Betaproteobacteria; order Burkholderiales; family Oxalobacteraceae; genus Janthinobacterium; species Janthinobacterium sp. 64. The sequence goes on from NZ_PHUG01000001.1 coordinate 3,627,964, forward strand.
CGCGCGTGGCGAATAGCCGTGCCGTGGCGTTTTATGCCAAACACGGCTATGCACCCGTCATTGCCTGGGGCAAATACGTGGGTGCGGCACAATCGGTATGCCTGGGCAAGACCTTATAAGCGTCAGCGTGGCTGACTTGCCCGATTTATGACTTGAGCGCATACCCGTGCCGTCGTTTTCTTATAAAATGACGGCATCTATTTATTTACCCATCAGAGGCAGCTATGAGCGACGTACAAACCTGGATCAAAGAAACCGTGACGAACACGCCAGTCGTGCTGTTCATGAAGGGCACCGCCCAATTTCCGCAGTGCGGCTTTTCCGGCCGCGCCATCCAGATCCTGAAGGCCTGCGGCGTGGAAAACATCGCTACCGTCAACGTGCTGGACGACCCGGAAGTTCGCCAGGGCATCAAGGATTACTCGAACTGGCCAACCATTCCGCAGCTGTATGTGAAAGGCGAGTTCATCGGTGGTTCCGATATCATGAATGAAATGTTTGAATCGGGCGAATTGAAATCCCTGATCAATGCCTGATAGCCAGCTTGCGCGGCCGCGCCGTATCGTCGTGGCCATCACGGGCGCCACGGGCGCCGTGTATGGCTTGCGGCTGCTGCAGTTACTCGGCGCCATCCCCGGCGTCGAGACGCATCTGGTCTTGTCGGATGCGGCCGTACTGACCCTGCACCAGGAAACGGGCGTGGGGCGCAAGGACATCGAAGCGCAGGCACATGTGGTGCACAAGCTGCGCGACATCGGCGCGTCGATCGCCAGCGGCTCGTTTCAATCGGATGGCATGGTCGTCGCGCCGTGCTCGATGAAGACGCTGGCGGCCGTGGCGCATGGCTTGTCGGATAATTTGATCACGCGGGCCGCCGATGTGGTGCTCAAGGAGCGCCGGCGCCTGATCCTGATGGTGCGCGAAACGCCGTTCAACCTGGCGCACCTGCGCAATATGACAGCCGTGACCGAAATGGGCGGCATCATCTTCCCGCCCTTGCCAAGCTTTTATCACCACCCGCACAGCATCGCGGACATGGTCGACCATACGGTGGCGCGCGTCATCGACCTGCTCGGCATCGAGCACGCCCTGGCGCCACGGTGGAATGGTTTGAAAACGCCAGACCAGCCAGCAACAAACTAACAGGCTACATCACCAACTACGCACGTCACGATGCCTGACAAAAGCGTAGCGAGCGTCAGTGATTTGTGGCCGAGAAGCGCAACCGTGCTGAAGCACGGTGAGCATCGCCGGCCGCAAAGCGCGATGCGCAGTAGCTTTGGTCAGGCATCCCTCATCTCTTGTCGAACTGCATGGCACTTGCCTGTTTCAAATCCCTGGCTTCTTCAACCATCCTGCGGTGGGCGATCCGTTTGCGCATCACTTCCGCATGTTGCGCGGCAGTCATGGGAGGCACGGTCATCAAGTCCTTCAGCTGCGCGGTATTGCTGTAGTTACTTTTCATAAGACGGCTCAAATGCTCGGCTCCGTAGTGGATGAACTGGCTGCTTCTGCTGTGATTATGCGCTGGTATTGGCTGCCGCGCCGCTGCGTACGGGATTATTGTCAAATAATTCCGCTGCAGCGCAACATGCGAGGTCTTATTGTGCAGCAAAATCATGTCTCCAGTATGACCTTGCGCAAATAAAATGACAGGGGGAGCACCGCCAGCGAAAAGCGGACGGCGCCGGCCTGGGAGGGCCTGAATGCTTACTTTTGGTAGTTGACTCTGACCAGCATGCGAATAAATTCACGCGCGATTTGACGATGATGTTCATCTAATCTTTGCAAATCGGCAATTAATTTCACATCGGCGGACTCAAAACGCGACAAAGCGCTGCCCGCTTCGCCATTCGGCGTGGCGCTTTCCGGGCCGCCAAACCGCAACCATTCCGCCGGAACGCCCAACCATTGGGCAATCATGCGCAATTTCTCTTGCGTAGGAATTGCTTCACCTACTAACCATTTCCTAGCTGCATGCACGGTAATCGGGCGTCCGTCGAAACGGATGTTGAATTCCCGGGCCAGTCTGGTCGGGCTGTCTGGAGAGTAATGGGCGTTTTTGAGAGCCAACTGAAGTCGTTGGCTGAAGCTTTCGCGTTCGTTAGAAGAATTCATAGGTGTACTATTTCATGTTGTAACATGAAAGTCAGTTTCTTGAATGACCATACAGATTGTTACATTTGAAAAGAGTGAAAATTAACAATTAACACTCCGGCCAGGCTTTTCAGGTGCAAAAGTGGCCCAAATTTTCTCTTGTGATTCTGTGTGGCTTCGGTTCAAATTCGCGGCTGGCCTTGATTTTCGCACTGCAGCACGATTCAAAGCCTCGGTTTGGCATTACAACGTACGGTATCGGATAATGCCTTCCTCTACGATACATGCAATGCCCATGTCATACAATTTCTTGTAGACAAAGTTTTCAGAAGGGCCATTTTGTTTTCAATATAGAAACGACAAATACAACGTACTCATAGCAAAACGTTGTTTTTTTGATCGTGCCTACTGGATACAGACTGCGTCCAAAAATTTTACTGCCATCGCAGCGAAAAGAATGTCGCCGTTATGCCAGGAAAGCTCTTTTTGGTGTCATCTTGGCCACCAACTCTCGATCTTAAGCGCGTTTGCGCAAGAAGAATCAATTTATTTTCAGTAATTGTTGTCTGATTCGCCAAACTCCCGCGTTCACGCCTTCTTTTTTCTTTGTTGCAGCACGGGCAGGGCACGCTACAATAGTATTGACGTTGACGTAAACGGCACTTTGCCACCATTGCCTCGCAGTACCCATCCAGCTACCGATCACCCATGCAACCGACACCGCCCGCAGCAATGACGACCTATACCATTACCGAACTGGCGCGGGAATTCGACATCACGGCACGCGCCATCCGTTTCTATGAAGACCAGGGCTTGCTCAGCCCGAAACGCGAAGGCGCCGGCGGGCGCAGCCGTGTCTACACGCCGCGCGACCGCACCCGCCTGAAGCTGACCCTGCGCGGCAAGCGCCTGGGCCTGGCCTTGTCGGAAATCAAGAGCCTGGTCGACATGTACGAGTCGCCGAAGGACACGCGCGCGCAGATGGACCGCTTCCTGGGCGTGCTGGCGCAGCACCGGCAAACGCTGGAGCAGCAGCGCATCGATATCGAAATGGCGCTGGCGGAAATCAGCGCGCATGAAGACGCATGCGCGCGCATGCTGGCGGACTTGAACCTTGATAAGGCGCAAACAAACTAAAGGCGCGAGCAGCAGACCGCTGCCGCGCATCGGTTGACGTTTACGTAAACGTCACAACTGAGTATCATAGCTTCACTGACCCGGCACCCATGACCGCTACACTCATACTTATAACGACGACGAGGACGACATGCTCCATCTCCCAGGCTTGACCTTTGACCACGGCGACGACATCGCCTCCTTGCGTGAAGCGATCCAACAATTCGCCGCCGCCGAAATCGCGCCGCGCGCGGCCGACATCGACCGCACGGACCAGTTCCCCATGGATCTGTGGCGCAAGATGGGCGACATGGGTTTGCTCGGCATCACCGTCAGCGAAGAGTACGGCGGCGCTGGCATGGGCTACCTGGCGCACATCATCGCCATGGAAGAGATCTCGCGCGCCTCGGCGTCCGTCGGCCTGTCCTACGGCGCCCACTCGAACCTGTGCGTGAACCAGATCAAGCGCAACGGCACGGCCGAGCAAAAAGCCAAATACCTGCCGAAACTGATCACGGGCGAGCACATCGGCGCGCTGGCCATGTCGGAGCCGAACGCGGGCTCGGACGTCGTCAGCATGAAGCTGCGCGCCGACTTCAAGGGCGACCGCTGGGTCTTGAACGGCACCAAGATGTGGATCACCAACGGCCCCGACGCGGACGTGCTGGTGGTGTACGCGAAAAACGACCTGGAAGCAGGTCCGCGCGGCATGACGGCCTTCCTGATCGAAAAGAATTTCAAGGGCTTTTCCATCGCGCAAAAACTCGACAAGCTGGGCATGCGCGGCTCGCACACGGGCGAACTGGTGTTCCAGGATTGCGAAGTGCCGGCCGAAAACGTGCTCGGTGGCCTGGGCAAGGGCGTCAATGTACTGATGTCGGGGCTCGACTTCGAGCGCACCGTGCTGTCCGGCGGCCCGCTGGGCATCATGCAGGCTTGCATGGACCTGGTCGTGCCCTACGTGCATGACCGCAAGCAATTCGGCCAGGCCATCGGCGAATTCCAGTTGATGCAAGGTAAGCTGGCCGATATGTATTCGACCATGATGGCGTGCAAGGCCTATGTCTACGCAGTGGGCCAGGCCTGCGACCGCGCCACCACGCCGGAAGCCGTGCGCCAGTTGCGCAAGGATGCGGCCGGCGCCATTCTGTATAGTGCAGAGAAAGCGACCTGGATGGCGGGCGAAGCGATCCAGGCCCTGGGCGGCAACGGCTACATCAACGAGTATCCGGCCGGCCGCCTGTGGCGCGATGCCAAGCTGTATGAAATCGGCGCCGGGACCAGCGAAATCCGCCGCATGCTGATAGGCCGCGAACTGTTTGCGGAAACCAAGTAAGCACGGGCGCGCGACGATCGACTGGGTGATGAGCCATTCATGCGAGCACAACTATGACGCACATTGCCTTCCCCAAATTGCTCTCTTCCCAGATTGCATTCGATATCGCGCGCACCATCCGCGACGGCTTCGACAAGCATTACCGTCTGTTCCGTGAAACGAGCCAGCACGCCAAGCGGTACTTCGAGCAAGGCGCCTGGAGCGCGGCGCAAACGGCAGCCCGCGAACGCATCGACTTTTATGACAAGCGCGTGCAGGAATGCGTGCAGATGCTCGAAGATGAGTACGAAGAGTCGGAGTTGAGCGACGAAGTGTGGCGCGAACTGAAGCTGCACTACATCGGCATGCTGACGGAACACAAGCAGCCGGAACTGGCGGAAACCTTCTTCAATTCCGTCTGCTGCAACATCCTGCACCGCACGTATTTCAATAACGACTATATTTTCGTGCGTCCCGTCGTTTCCACGGAATACATCGAGACGCAAGACCCCGTCCCCACCTACCGCGTGTATTACCCCGGCAAGGATGGCTTGCGCCATACTCTGCAAGGCATGGTGACGGGCTTCCAGCTCGACTGCGCCTTTGCCGACCTGGAGCGTGACGTGGCCCAGGTGGAAGCGCGTTTGCAGCAGCTGTTCGGCAGTGACCGGATCGAGCCGAACCACCAGCTCCAGGTCTTGACCAGCTTGTTTTACCGCAACAAGGGTGCCTACCTGGTCGGCAAGGGCATCAACGGCAACCGCGAATATCCGTTCGTCGTGCCGATCCTGCACAACCGCCACGGCAAGCTGGTACTCGACACGGTGCTGTTCGAGCAGCAGCAGATCGCCGTGCTGTTTTCGTTTACGCGCGCCTACTTCCTGGTGGATATGGAAGTGCCGTCGGCCTATGTGCAATTCCTGCGCAGCTTGCTGCCGCGCAAACCGCGCAGCGAAATCTATACGATCCTGGGCCTGCAGAAACAAGGCAAGACCTTGTTTTACCGCGACTACCTGCAGCATTTAAAACACTCATCGGACCACTTTGAAAGCGCGCCCGGCATCCGCGGCCTCGTGATGCTGGTGTTTGCCCTGCCCTCGTTTCCGTATGTCTTCAAGGTCATCAAGGATTTCTTTCCTCCCCCCAAGGAAACCACGCGCGCGCAAGTCCAGCAAAAGTATTTGCTGGTGAAACACCATGACCGCGTGGGCCGCATGGCCGACACGCTCGAGTATTCCAACGTGGCCTTTCCCCGCGCCCGTTTTGCCGAGGAATTGCTGGCCGAGCTGAAACAATTCGCCCCCTCGCTGATCGAAGAAGACGACGAGCAGATCATCATCCGCCACCTGTACATCGAGCGGCGCATGGTGCCGCTGAACATGTGGCTGAGCAATGCCGAAAAGGAAGGCCGCGCTGACCTGGTGGAACACGCCATCATCGAGTACGGCAACGCCATCAAGGAGTTGGTGGCGGCGAATATTTTCCCCGGCGACATGCTGTATAAAAACTTTGGCGTGACCCGTCATCAGCGTGTCGTTTTTTACGATTACGATGAAATCGAGTACATCACCGATTGCCAGTTCCGCATCATCCCGCAAGCCCGCACGGAGGAGGAAGAAATGTCGGCCGAACCGTGGTATCCCATCGGCAAGCACGATGTGTTTCCCGAACAATTCGGCACCTTCCTGCTGGGCAATCCCCGCATCCGCAAGTATTTCATGCAGCACCATGCCGACCTGCTGACGGCGCAATATTGGCAGGCGCGCAAGCAGCGCATCGAAGACGGCCATATCGAGGACGTCTTCCCGTATCCGCAGCACCTGCGTTTTTGTATGCAGTCACCCTCCCCACCCTTAACCGGAGATCCAACATGAATGATCCAGTCGTAATCGTCGGTGCCGCGCGCACCCCCATGGGCGCCTTCCAGGGCGACTTTGCCAACGTCACCGCCAGCGACCTGGGCGCCGTGGCCATCCGCGCCGCCGTGGAACGCTCCGGCGTGGCGCCGGATGCCGTTGAGCACGTGTTTTTCGGCAATTGCCTGATGGCCGGCCAGGGCCAGGCACCTGCCCGTCAAGCCTTGCGCAAGGCCGGCTTGCCCGATTCCACGGGTGCCGTGACCCTGTCGAAAATGTGCGGCTCGGCCATGCAGACGACCATGTTCGCGCATGACACCTTGCTCGCCGGCAGCGCCGACGTGGTGGTGGCGGGCGGCATGGAATCGATGACCAACGCCCCCTACCTGGTGCCGAAGGCGCGCGGCGGCTACCGCATCGGCCACGGCATGATCTATGACCACATGATGATGGATGGCCTGGAAGACGCCTACAGCCGCGATGAAAAGGGCAACGCCCGCTCGATGGGCACGTTTGCCGAAGAATGCGCCAGCCAGTACCAGTTCACGCGCGAAGCGCAGGATGCGTTTGCCATCGAATCGGTGAAACGCGCGCAAGCGGCCACCAAGGATGGCAGTTTTGCATGGGAAATCGCGCCAGTCACCGTTTCCGGCCGCGGCGGCGACACCATCGTCAGTATCGATGAAGGCCCACAAAAAGCCCGCCTGGAAAAAATCCCGACCTTGAAGGCCGCGTTCAAGAAGGATGGCACCATCACAGCCGCCTCGTCCTCGTCGATCAACGATGGCGCGGCAGCCCTGGTGCTGATGCGCGAATCGACGGCGAAAAAGCTCGGCTGCACCGTCATCGCCAAGATCCACGGCCACGCCACGCATGCGCAGGCGCCGAACGAGTTCACCACGGCCCCCATCGGGGCGGTGAAAAAGCTGTACGCCAAGACGGGCTGGAGCAGCAGCAACGTCGACTTGTTCGAGATCAATGAAGCGTTCGCGGCCGTGCCGATGGCCGCCATGCACGACCTCGACATTCCGCACAGCAAGATCAACATCCACGGCGGCGCGTGCGCGCTGGGCCACCCGATCGGCGCCTCGGGCGCGCGCATCATCGTCACCCTGCTGGGTGCCTTGAAAAAAACCGGCGGCAAGCGCGGCGTGGCAGCCCTGTGCATCGGCGGCGGCGAAGCGACGGCGATGGCAATCGAACTGGTATAAGCTCTTCCTGAGCAAGGGCGCGCACCGCGGTTCACGGTGTGCGCTTTCATTTTATTTTCAGGGAGAATAAATATGCCTACCGCATTGATCATCGGCGCCTCGCGCGGCATCGGCCACGCAATCGTCCGTCAATACCGCCACGACGGCTGGCGGGTGATTGCCACGGCGCGCACGCAAGACGCTTGCGACGCCCTCGCGCAACTGGGCGCCGAAGCGCACCGGCTCGACGTGACGGATGTGGAAGGCTGTGCCGGCCTGGGCTGGAAGCTCGACGATGAAAAGCTCGACGTGGCCATCCTCAACGCGGGCGTGTATGGCCCCCGTCACGACGGTACGCCCACGCAAGAAGATTTCGATGCCGTCATGCACACGAACGTGCTGGCGGCCATGCGGCTGCTGCCGATCCTGGCGCCGCTGGTCGGCAATGCCAAAGGCAAGCTGGCTGTGCTGTCCTCGCACATGGGTTCCCTGAGCGAGCGGGGCAACCCCAGCGGTTCGCTGTACCGCGCCAGCAAGGCGGCCTTGAATTCCGTGCTGATCGACACGTCCCTCGTGCATGGCCCGCAAGGCGTCAGCTGCATCGCCTTCCACCCGGGCTGGGTACGCACGGACATGGGCGGCGCCGGCGCCGATATTTCGCCCGAGCAAAGCGCTGCCGGCATCCGCACCACCTTGGCCAGCCTGCCGGCCACGGACAAGGCCGTGTTCCGCAACTACGATGGCAAGCCCATCGCCTGGTAATTCCCGCATCCACTATAAAAATATACGAGACGACGTCCCATGATACTCAATGAAGAACAAACGATGATCCAGGAAGCGCTGCGCAGTTTTTCGCGCGAGCGCCTGGCGCCCAATGCGGCCCGCTGGGACAAGGAACATCATTTCCCGAAAGAAGAATTGCAGGAACTGGCCGCGCTGGGCGCCTTTGGCGTGGCCGTGCCGGAAGCGCTCGGTGGCGCCGGCCTCGATTACGTGTCGCTGGCCCTGGTGCTGGAAGAAATCGCCGCCGGTGATGGCGGCACCTCGACCATCATTTCCGTGAATAATTGCCCCGTGTGCAGCATCGCCATGATGTACGCCAACGACGCGCAAAAGGAACAATGGCTGCGTCCGCTGGCGCAAGGCGCCATGCTCGGTGCGTTTTGCCTGACGGAACCGCATACGGGCAGCGACGCCTCGGCCCTGCGCACGACGGCCACGCGCGATGGCAATGCATACGTCATCAACGGCACGAAACAATTCATTACCAGCGGCAAGTATGCGGACGTGGCCATCGTCATGGCCGTCACCGACAAGGCAGCCGGCAAGCGCGGCATCAGTGCCTTCTGGGTGCCGACGAACACGCCAGGCTACATTGTGGCGGGACTGGAACAGAAGATGGGCCAGCATTCGTCGGACACGGCGCAAATCCTGTTCGACAATTGCCGCATCCCGGCCGAAAATTTAATCGGTGAAGAAGGACAAGGCTACAAGATCGCCCTGTCCGGCCTGGAAGGCGGACGCATCGGCATCGCCTCGCAAGCCGTGGGCATGGCGCGCGCCGCATATGAGGCAGCCCTGCAGTACGCACGCGAGCGCGAAAGTTTCGGCAAGCCCATCTATGAACACCAGGCCGTGCAATTCCGCCTGGCCGACATGGCCACGCAGATCGAAGCGGCGCGCCAGCTGATACGCCACGCGGCGGCCATGAAGGATGCGGGCTTGCCCTGCCTGAAGGAAGCGGCCATGGCCAAGCTGTTTGCGTCGGAAATGGCGGAAAAAGTGTGCTCGGACGCCATCCAGGTGCATGGCGGCTACGGCTATGTGTCCGACTTCCCCGTCGAGCGCATCTACCGCGACGTGCGCGTGTGCCAGATTTATGAGGGAACCAGCGATATTCAGAAGATTTTGATTGCGCGGGCTTTGTAAACCCCACGGCAAAGACCGGGGTCGTACCCTGCAGGGTACGACCCCAGCTTCTGCCTTTGGGTTTCTCCTGCCAACAATAGACGAAAAAAAAGCCCGCTAGCGCGGGCTTCGTTCCAATGTATTACCAATGCTTTAATCGTGTCATGGACGCCAGTGCTATCTGCAAAGTGCCTCCTGATTTTCGGACTCCCATGCTATCTGCAAGGTGACTCCAAGTGTAAAATCGACCATCGTATCCGGAATTACAAAATCCATTTCTTCGCACTGTCACGCCATCGACATTACACCTGTCGGTCGCCGCGCTGAAACTGGATGGTGAGATGATTTGCTGCCAAATCTCAATCACTGAACGGAGTATAGCACAGCATTTTGTGCGGTGCAATAAATATTTAAAATCAAGTCCTTAGCGCCAGCGGCTTGTCCTCTTCGCCGCCACGCGCCACTCTTTCGTATTCGGAAATTACTTGCGCGCCCAGCAGCAGCAGGGTGGCGCCGATTTCCAGGCTGAACATGACGACGATGGCCGTCGTCATCGAGCCATACACGACGTTGACCTGCGACAAGGTGGAGAAATACCAGACCAGCACATGGCGCGCGATTTCCCACAGCAGGGCCGCCGTCACGCCGCCGATCAGCGCATGCGTAATCGATAATCTTCCCACCGGCATGACCAGGTAGATCGAGCTGAGCACGAGGATTTCACCCGCCAGCCCCAGCAGATACAGCAGCACGCCGGACACGCCTTCCAGGCCCCAGTCGTGGCGCAAGAAGCGCACGCTTTCCTCGCCCATCACCTGCAAGCCGCCCGCCACCAGGGTGATCAGCAGGATACCCACGCCCAGGCACAGGATGTAGCAATACGGCAGCACGGCGGAAATGAGGAAATGGCGGCGGCGGATGGCCACGCGGTGAATAAAGATCACGCTCATGGCGTTTTCAAGCACGGTAAACGCCAGGGAGCTGAAGAACAGCATGGTGAGCAGCAGCAGCCAGCCGATCACGCCCCGGTTGTCGAGAAAATGCGCGATCTCGCCCACGATGGCTTTCGATTGTCCCGGTACCAGCCACTCCAGGTAATGGCCGATTGTTTGCAGCAATTCGTCCTGCGCGATCACGTGCGACAAGGCCACCACCACCAGCATCAGCAGGGGCACGATGGACAGCAGCGAGTAATACGCGACGGCGCCCGCCAGCAGCAAGCCCTGGTTGGCGCGAAAGCCCTTCAGCACCTGCAGCACGAAGGCCAGCGGATGGCTGAGGATGTAGGTACTGGCGTGGCGGTTGATCATATCGGGTGCGGTGAAAAGGCGACGCGGCCTCGTGCCACGCCTGCAATCACACTAGCATACGGACAAGCGCCCCGCTGCACCGTACGCTAGCAGACGCCTGGCTCCAATAAAGTCAAGGTTTGCCGGTCCGCATCGAGAGTGGCCAATATACCCATCGGTAGCGTGAACTGGTGGCGGATGTGGCCAAACGAGTAGCCGCTGACGGCCGGCACGCGCAAAGGCTGCAAATGCTGGTCCAGGGTGTCGTTCAGGGTCAGCGACGTATCGCCGTCGGCCGCCTCGCAATGCTCGAAGATGCCCAGCATCAATGCCGCCGCCTTGTTGAACCCCACGGACAGGTCGAGCTGGCACAACATCCTGTCGATGCGGTACGGCACTTCGTTGATTTCTTCGAGGAAAAGAATATGCTCGCGGAAATCGGCCGCATACGGCGTGCCGGCCAGCGCGCTGACCAGGCACAGGTTGCCGCCCGTCAAGCGTCCCGTCGCCTGGCCGCCGTGCACGGTGCGGATGGCGAAGTTCGGCTGCGTCTGCGCGCGGCGGTGATTCTCCAGCGCCATCGGGATCGTGTACTGCTCTTGCGGCATCATCAGCACGTTTTGCAGCTGCGTCACCGTGTACTCGGAAAACGTCGATGAAGCCACGGGACCGTGAAACGTCACCAGGCCCGTCTGGCTGGCGATGGCCAGGTGCAAGGCCGTGATGTCGGAATAGCCGATCAGCACTTTCGGGTTGGCGCGTATCAAGGCATAGTCGAGCAGCGCCAGCAGTGAAATGCAGCCGGAGCCGCCGCGTATCGCCCACACGGCCTTGACGTCCGGGTCGCGGAAAGCGGCGTGCAAGTCGTCGAGGCGTTGCTGCACCGTGCCCGCATAATTGCCGTGCACGGCGCGAATATTCGCGCCCAGACTGGCGCGCAATCCCAGCGCTTCGATATTGCGCTGGGCCTTGGCGATGGCGTCTTCATCCGTAAAGCCGCCCGGTGCGATGATGGCGACCAGGTCACCCGGCTGCAGGCGCGCCGGCTTGATCAATGCGTGTGGCTGTTGCATGCGTTTGCCCTTCCCTTGCGCGGCCGCCGCCCAGGCCGGTGTGCCTGCCGCCCCCAAGGTAGCGGCCAGCAAGCCGCCGAAGCGGCGCCGGCTGAGATTGGTCTGACTGGACATGCGGCCCTTTCCTGAAACAAAAAACGGCGACGTCAGGCGCCGCCGCACGAGAGTAGCATGCCGGCAATCTTGCCGCCGGCAGCGCTGCCTTACATGAACTTGTACTTCAGCTGGAAGGTGAAGGCGCGGCCACGCGGGTCGGCCACGCGCGGATCCCAGCCGGCGCCCACCACTTCATCCACGTTGTGCGCGGTGAACGGCGGATCGCGGTCGAACAGGTTCTGGATGCCCAGGGTCAAGGTGGTATTCTTGAAGCCCGTGTACGTGCCCGACAAGTTATACGTGGTGTAGCTGGACACATCGGCCTTGAAGCCCGGCGGCGGCGTGCCCTTGCCGTCATTCGGTACCTGGTCCTTGTAGCCGGAAGCAAAACTCTGGACCAGCAAGCCGCTCCAGTCGCCGCGCGAGACACCGAGGCTGGCATTGTGTTTCCAGCGCAGGTACAAATCACGCGTGTAGAAATTGCCGACCAGCTCCTTGTATTCTTGCCCCTTGTATTCGGCAAATTTAAAACTGTCCATGTACGTGCCGTCCAGGGTAGCCGTCCATTTCACTTCCTGGACCTTGCCTTCGCCGCGCAAGCTGACGTCCAGGCCGCGCACGCGGCTGCCGCCCGCATTGAACCAGCCCGCCTGTACATAATCGATGGTGCCATCGGATTTGCGGAAAATGTACTGGTTCAGCGCCTGGTAATTGGCCAGCACGACTTGCGGCGTGCGTTTCAGGAGCTGGTCCTGGGTATTGATGGCCCAGTAATCGAACGAGGCGGAATACCCCTTCACCGGTTCGATGACGATGCCGACGCTGCCCTGCTTCGACGTTTCCGGCTTCAGGTTCAGATTGCCACCCGTCGTGTAGCTGAGACGATCGATGCTGCAATATTCCTTCACGCCAGGATTTTTGGCGCAGCCTTCCTGATCTTTCACACCATTCGGCAATTCCTGCGTCAATACACCTGAATAGAGCTGGTCGAAACTCGGAGCCAGGAAGCCCTTGCTGGCCGAGGCGCGGAACAGCACGAAGTCGGCCGGCTGATAACGCAAGGCAATCTTCGGATTCGTCGTGGCGCCCACCTGGCTGTAATCGTCACGACGCACGGCCAGCTGCATTTCCAGGTCTTTCATGACGGGCACCAGCAACTCGGCATACACGGCCTTGACGTTGCGGCTGACATCCTTCAATGCGGCATTTCCTGGCGCCAACAGAATCAGGTTGGCATCGACATCCTGTCCGAAACTGTAGCCCTCGCGGCGCAAATCAAAACCGGCCGCCATCGCCACGGCGCCAGCCGGCAGCTGGAACAGCTCGCCCGAGACGGCGCCATCGATCTGGGTCAGGGTCGTCTTGCCATGCTGGAAGGCGCCACGGAACTTGGTCGACTCGATCAATTGCCTGGCCGCTTCCGTCTGGCTCTGGCCCGCGCCCACCCACGGATTGATGATGCCTGTCCCCAGGGCCGCGTACAGCTTGTCCGTGTAGGAATAGCCATCCGTCAGCTTGGTCTTGGTGGTGCTTTGCGCGTAGGAAACGCCGGTCTTGTAATCCCACTTGCCGAAGTTGCCTTCAAAACCCAGCAGTACGCGGGCGTTATCGGTGGTATTTTCCTGCGTGCGGTTGCCAACGTCATTGGCGCGCCATTTGTAGGCAATCGGCTTGGTCTTGTCGAAAGACGGGATGTAGGCCGACAAATCCTGGTAATACGCGCCGCCCACGGGGTAGACGGCCTTGTTGGCAATGCTGGTCTGCACCTGCATCGGCGTCAAAATCGCCGTAGCCTTGGTGCGCGAACCGAGCGCTTCGACAAACATGCGGTGGTCGGGTGCCAGCTTGAACGTGCCGCGTGACAGGAAATTGGCCCGCTCAACAGGGAATTGCAGCACATAGTCGGCGCCATAGTCGTAGGCGCAGGAATACTTGGTGCGCAACGGCGACGTCACGTCTTTCCACAGTGCCGTCTGGTATTGCGACATACCCGGTACCGTGTCGCACTTGCCCTGGAAGCTCAGGGGATTGGCTTGCAGGTATTGATTCGCATCGCCAGGCAGCTGGAAGGCGGTGCCCAATGCCGTGCCGGCCCCCGCCATCTGGTTGGCAAACGGCGTGCCCGTGGTATCGGGCGACAGGCCGCGGCCCGGCTGGTAGCCATTGACGAAGGAGCGGTCGCTGCCGTTCAGGCGCTGCGCCTTGTCGACGGTCAGGCTGCCCATGAGGTTGTAGCCGTCCTCTTCCAGCGAACCCGTGCCGGCCAGGATGGAAGCGCGGCGCGTGGCGCCGCCACCCGCTTGCGTGTCGTTGGTGGAAACGGAGGCTTCCACGCCGCTGTAATTGGTTTTCAGAATGAAATTGATCACGCCGCCGATGGCATCCGTGCCGTAGATGGCCGAGGCGCCATCCTTGAGGATTTCCACGCGAGAAATTGCACCGAGCGGAATGGAATTCAAGTCGACGGCGCGGCCACTGGCGCCATGCGTGGCCACGCGGCGGCCATTCAGCAGCACCAAGGTCGCGCCCGGTCCCAAGCCGCGCAGCGAGGCGAACGAGGCGCCGCCGGCCAGACGGTCCGCGTCGGCGCCAAAGACGTTATTGCCCGAAGTCATGTTCTCGGCACCCGTGCCGTTTGCCGACAGGGTACGCACCAGTTGCTCGGCCGTCGTGATGCCCTGCTTTTCCATCTGCTCAAAACTGATGACTTGCACCGGCAGCGCGCCTTCCTTGGCCACACGTTTGATGCTGCTGCCCGTGACTTCGACCCGTTGCATCGCTGGCGCCGCTTCCTGTGCCATCACCGGCCCCACCACCCCCATCAATGCCACCAACTGCGCTAGCTTCTTCAACTTCACGGGTCTCTCCTTTATTTGGGCAATCGAAACTTGAGTTATCAAGTCAGGCTGTTAGATATGTCGCAACGTCTGTCCCGCAGTACATTTTTTATGACATTTGCGCATGACTTTATTTGTTTTCATTTTCAGAGTAGCGCGATGCATCCGGGCCCAGCCAATGAAAAATGCTTTCCTAACCATAACTTTTTGGAATGAATGCCCTTTTCAGCGACGTGGTCACCTGCCTGCGGGGCGGCCCTTGGCGGGATCGACGTCCAGATAGCGCCAGGACGTGAATTCCACGGGGTGGCGCCTGTAGTTTTTTAGCCACGGTTGCTGCAGATCGGCAGAGATGGGATGCGTCAGCAATACCCACGGCGTGTAAGCGTGGATCAGCTGAAACAGGTCGAAGTACAGACTGCGTCGGCGCGGCGTATCGGATAGCAGGCGCGCCTCCTCATAGCGTTTATTGTAATCGGGCAAGTTGAAGCGGGCATAGTTGGCGCGGCCAACGTTGCCGCCATACAACAATTGCATAAAGTTATCACCATCGGGGAAGTCGGCGATCCAGTTGGTCTCGAACATTTGCACCTTGCCCAGGCGCGAGGCCTTGATGATTTCCGTCTTCTTGTCGCTTTTGAACTCCACGCGCAGGCCGATGGCGTTCAGGTTGCGGCGCCACAATTCGTCGCGCAAGCGCCCCACCGTGCTCGGTTCCGTATGCATGGTGAGCAGCAAGGGTGTGCCGTCCGGCTGCGTGCGGAAACCATCGACGCCCACCTTGTAGCCGAAGCGCTCCAGCAAGGCGCGCGCCAGCACGGGATCGTAGCCGACGGGACTGCGGTAGCTCTTGTCGTAACCGAGCACATTGGGCGGCAGCGGCGATTGCGCCGGCAAGGCCAGCCCCTTTTTTAATAACGCGATGTCTTCGCGGCTGTTGTAGCTGAGGGCAATGGCGCGCCGCAGGGCCAGCTTGTCCTTGCTCGTACCACCCAGCACGGGATCGTCCATGTTCATCCACATGTAATACGTCTGCAGCACGGGAAAGCGCGTCAGCTGCAAGCCCTTGGCGGCCAACGCCGGTTTCAGGGCGCCGTTTTCCAGCACCATGTCCGTCATCGATTCCGGTACTTGCTCCAGGTAATCGAATTCACCTTTCAAAAAACCCAGCATGCGCGATTGATATTCCTCGACGATGCGCACTTCGATGCGCTCGACCAGCGGCAGACGCTGGCCTTCCAGCGCCATGGCGATGGCGCGCGCGTCGACCGGCAAGGCGGCCAGCGCCTTGGCCTCGGTATGAAACACGGTGGCACGGAAAGTCGGGTTGGCTTGCAGCACGATCTTGTCGCTGCGTTTCCACTCCTTCACCAGAAACGGCCCCGTGCCCACGGGGTGATTACCGATCTGCCCTGCCGCCGGGTACGCTTCGGCCACTTCGCGCGCCACCACGGCGGTCGCCGGCATGGCCAGGTAAAACAGGAAGTTCGGGTCGACGCCATTGAGGCGGATGCGCAGGGTGTATTTGTCCAGCGCCTGCAAGCCGGCGATCGGCGTGTCGTAGCTAAACTTGCTTTTCAAGGCCGCATCGCCCACCAGCTTGTCTTCCAGCAAGAACAGCCACGGCGACTTCAGGCTGGGGTCATACAGCCGCGTCAGGCTGTAGACATAATCCTGCGCCGTCACTTCGCGCGGCTGTCCCTTGAAAGCGGGATCGGGCGTGAAGAAAATACCTGGCTGCAAGTGAAAGGTATACGTGCGCCCGCCATCTTCCACGGCGGGCAAGCCGCGCGCAGTATTGCCCTGCAGCTGCACCGGACGCGCCAGGTAGTCATAGCGCAAGAGCGGATCAAAAATGTTTTCCATCAAGTTCAGGCTGGCCAGGTCCGACGCCACGGCCGGGTCCAGGCCCGTCTCGCTGGTGCTCAAAAACAAGTGCAAGGTCTTGTTCGCGCGGGCATCGGCGGCGGCGTGGGCCGCTACAGTGAACAGCGTCAACAGGGCCAGGCCGGCGGCGCAGGCGGTTTTGCGTAAAAACATCATCAGTGATCCAGTGCAGACAAGGGTAAGGAACAGCGGTAAGCGACAGGCATCCCCCACACTACGCGGGCAAGCGACGGGGCGCCAATGAAAACAGGCTGCCAGCTTATAACTTTTTGGCATGCGATTGCTGCATTCTTTCATCAACTCGTATCGGGCTGCCCCTATACTTTGTTTGCAGACATTTTTCACTCCCGACACACAGAACTGATCGCATATGGCACTTAATTACATCTGGTCCGGCTTTTTCCTCGTTGGCTTCCTGGCCGCAGTGCTGCAGTGGCTGTTTCTCGGCGATACCGATATCTTCAAGCGCATCATCGACGGCACCTTCGAAACGGCGCGCATGGGCGTGATGGATATCGCCCTGCCGCTGGCGGGCGTGATGACCTTGTGGCTGGGCATCATGAACATCGGTGAAAAGGCGGGCATCGTCGGCTGGCTGGCCAAAGTCATCGCACCCTTCTTTTCGCGCATCTTCCCGGAAATTCCGAAAGACCATCCGGCCACGGGCCACATGGTGATGAATTTCTCGGCCAACCTGCTGGGCCTGGACAATGCGGCCACGCCGTTCGGTCTCAAAGCCATGGAAAGCCTGCAAACCCTGAATCCGAACAAGGAAGAGGCGACAAATGCGCAAATCATGTTTCTGGTGCTGCACACCTCGGGCCTGACCCTGATTCCGCTGGCCATCATGGCGCAGCGCTCCATCCTCGGCGCGGCCGATCCATCCGACATCTTTATCCCCTGCATGATCGCCACCTATGTAGCCACCATGGTCGGCATCATCACGGTATCCATCAAGCAACGCATCAACTTGCTCAACCGGGTCGTGCTGGGCTGGATGGGCGGCATGACGAGCGCCATCGTCGCCATGATCTGGTACTTCACGCAATACCTGACGAAACAGGAAATCGAGCTGGTCTCGAAGGTGGTCAGCAACCTGGTGCTCATCAGCGTCATCGCCATTTTCATCATCGGCGCGCTGCGCAAGAAAGTGAACGTGTATGACGCCTTCATCGAGGGGGCGAAAGGCGGCATCCAGACCTCGATTACCGTGATTCCCTACCTGGTCGGCATGCTGGTGGCCATCAGCGTGATCCGCAATGCGGGCGTGTTCAATTTCCTGATGAGCGGCATGAACTGGTTCTTTGCCAACCTGGGCATCAATACGGATTTCGTGCCCGCCCTGCCGACGGCCATGATGAAGCCGCTCAGCGGTTCCGGCTCGAAAGCCATGATGATCGACGCCATGAACACCTACGGCGTCGACTCCTTCGTCGGCCGCCTGGCCTGCGTCTTCCAGGGCTCGGCCGACACCACCTTCTATATCGTGGCCCTGTACTTCGGTTCCGTCGGCATCCGCAAGACGCGCTATGCGATCACGGCCGGCCTCATCGCCGATTTCGCTGGCGTGGTCACGGCCGTCTTCGTCGCCTACGTCTTTTTCCACTAAGGAGCACCATGTTACGTCCTGTTCTGATGGCTGCGCTGTTGGCGGGTCTTGGCCTGTCGACGGCCCACGCGCAATTGCCCGAGTCCGTCAGCCTGCTGCTGCGCAGCGCGAATATCCCCGAAGACGCCATGGGCGCCATCGTCTTGCGTGGCAACACCACCGTGCTGTCGCATGGGGCCGAACGCAGCATGCAGCCCGCTTCCACCATGAAGCTGGTGACGACGGCGGTGGGCCTGGAGCAATTGGGCCCCATCTTTCGCGGCCGTACGGAGTTGCGCACCAGTGCCGACGTCATCAATGGTGTGCTGAAGGGCGACTTGATCCTGCGCGGCGGCGCCGACACGGATTTCAATGCGGACGTGCTGGCACACATGCTGCAAACTCTGCGCAACCAGGGCATCGTCAAAATCAAGGGCGATTTGATCCTCGACCGCCAACTGTTCCAGCCGGCCCGGCCCGATATCGGCGCAGCGCCATTCGATGAATCGGCCGAATTCCGCTACAACGTCATCCCCGATGCTTTATTGCTGAACACCAACCTGCTCGATATCAATATGACTTCGACGGACCGGCAATTGAGCATCCTGATGCAGCCGCCGCTGGAGAACGTCAGCATCACGAGCGACATGAAGCTCATCAAGGGCAGTTGTGCAAGATGGGAAGACGGCTGGCGCCCACCCGAATACCGGCGCGATGCGAGCGGCAAGCTGCAAGTAATACTGCATGGCACCTTCCCGCAAAACTGCAACAAGGCCACCAGCATCAATGTGCTGGACCGCACTGATTATGCGGACCGCTTGTTCCGTGCCACCTGGAAACGCCTGGGCGGCACGCTCACGGGCACGGTGCGCGAAGCACCGTTGACGGGCTTGCCGCCGACGGCCGAACCGGTCGGCACGCGCATGCTGGCCGATCATGTGGCGCGCGCCTTGCCGGAAATCTTGCGCGATATCAACAAGACGTCTGACAACACCTTGGCCCGCACCCTGTTCCTGAGCCTGGGCAGCTTGCAAAGCGATGGCTGGCTGGGCAGCCGCCCCGTTGCCATGGCAGCGCCGGAAGATACGGCCACGCGGGCGCGGCTAGTGATCCAGGAATGGTTCCAGCGGCACCATATCGACACTCAGGGCATGCTGATCGACAACGGTTCCGGCTTGTCGCGCACGGGGCGCATTGCGCCTGCGCAAATGGCCGGCGTCTTGCAGGCGATGCAGCAAAGTCCGTGGGCGCCCGAGTTCCAGTCCAGCCTGCCCATCGTGGCACTGGACGGCACCATGCGCAAGCGCCTGCTGAACACTCCGGCCGCCGCGCGCGCCCGCATCAAGACGGGAACATTAAAGAATGTGGTGGCCATCGCCGGCTATGTGCCCGACGCCAACAACCAGCTATGCGTGGTGGTCGCCATGATCAATAGCGACCTGGTGGGCAATGGCAATGGCCGCGCCGCCGTCGATGCGCTGATCGAGTGGGTGGCCAGGAGCGGCGCCACGCCGGTGGTGGCTGGCCAATAAGGCCGGTGAGCGGCCTAGCGTGGTGCGCTGGCGAAGGCCAGGCGCAGCACGTAGGCGGCGACGGCGCTGATCAGCAAGACCGTCACCAGCGACGCTTCCACACCGAAGGCGCCGCCCGTCAGCATGGCATTGCCCAGCAGTTCGCCACGCAGCAGACCATCCGTGGCCGCATGGCCCGATACAGTCGAGGAGAACACTTGGCTCACACAATAATTCCAGCCGACATGCGTGCCGATGCACACCCACAGGCGGCGGGTCTGCATGTACAGGGCGGCCTGCAGCACGCCATACGAGGTAATCGCAAGGATTGCCAGCAGCGAAAAGCCGGCATTGGGCAAATGGGCGAGGGCGAACACCAGCGATGAAATCACGATGGCGGCCTTGCTGCCCAGCGCACGTGCCGTCACGCCGAACAGGATGCCGCGAAACATCATCTCCTCGGCCATGCCGACCAGCACCAGTTCGGCCAGCGGCAGCAACAGCACGGCATGCACGGCATTGACACCGCTAAACTGATACACGCCCAGCACTGCCAGCACGATAAAGGTGAGGCAGACCAGTCCGGCGCCGAGCAGCAGTCCCCGTCCCAGTTCTCGCGCCATGCCCGGCATCGCCAATTCGGTCGGCTGGCGCTTTTCGATGTGGCGCACATAAAAACGGTAGCCGCACCACACCAGCAGCGCCGCCAGCAATTGCGGCCACAGGATGCGGTAAGGCTTTTCCACCAGCTGGGAGGCGGTGCCCATCACCAACGGTACCGCGGCAAACGTCAGGACCATGCCCAGCACAATCTGCACCAGGGGATAGGCCATCAGGCGCGCCAGGGGGGATTTTTTGCTTGCCATACTCAGGGTGTTGTCCATCATCGCTTTCCTCGTGGGTTGTCAGGGAGTGGCTGTTACTTTCTAGCTTGCATCGCGGATGCGCTCGCCGAATGAACGCTGTTCCAGCATCGTGATGGCTTGCGCCAGGCATGTGGATAAAGGAAATGCCAGTTCCGCGTCCAGGCTGTCTTCATCGATAGTACAGCATTTATATAAGCGCTTATATAAATAGTGAAAGCTGTTGCATTTTATGCACAATGCATCTGCTGGGTGCCTGAAAATGGGAGGAGAGTGGCAAGGAATCGCCAGACGAAAAAAAACCCGACCATTTCTGATCGGGTTTTTCTCTACTGCGTATAACAAGCCTGACGATAACCTACTTTCACACTGGTTGCAGCACTATCATCGGCGCAAAGTTGTTTCACGGTCCTGTTCGGGATGGGAAGGGGTGGGACCAACTTGCTATGGTCATCAGGCATAACTTGCACTGGCATTTGTCTCCACTTGGACGACAAAGCCTGAATCTGGAAGAAGCAAAGATTGGGGTAATGACTGGTAGTATCAACAAACACGCAACGTTGTACCGTCTTATCCTCTGTACCTGCTAAGGTTATAGGGACAAGCCGTACGGGCAATTAGTACTGGTTAGCTTAATGCATTACTGCACTTCCACACCCAGCCTATCAACGTCCTGGTCTCGAACGACCCTTCAAAGAGCTCAAGGCTCTGGGAAATCTCATCTCAAGGCAAGTTTCCCGCTTAGATGCTTTCAGCGGTTATCTCTTCCGTATTTAGCTACCCGGCAATGCCACTGGCGTGACAACCGGTACACCAGAGATACGTCCACTCCGGTCCTCTCGTACTAGGAGCAGCCCCCTTCAAATTTCCAACGCCCACGGCAGATAGGGACCAAACTGTCTCACGACGTTTTAAACCCAGCTCACGTACCACTTTAAATGGCGAACAGCCATACCCTTGGGACCGGCTACAGCCCCAGGATGTGATGAGCCGACATCGAGGTGCCAAACTCCCCCGTCGATATGAACTCTTGGGAGGAATCAGCCTGTTATCCCCAGAGTACCTTTTATCCGTTGAGCGATGGCCCTTCCATACAGAACCACCGGATCACTATGTCCTACTTTCGTACCTGCTCGACTTGTCAGTCTCGCAGTTAAGCACGCTTATGCCATTGCACTATCAACACGATGTCCGACCGTATCTAGCGTACCTTCGAACTCCTCCGTTACACTTTAGGAGGAGACCGCCCCAGTCAAACTGCCTACCATGCACTGTCCCCGATCCGGATAACGGACCAAGGTTAGAACCTCAAACAAACCAGGGTGGTATTTCAAGGTTGGCTCCACGAGAACTAGCGTCCCCGCTTCAAAGCCTCCCACCTATCCTACACAGATTGGTTCAAAGTCCAATGCAAAGCTACAGTAAAGGTTCATGGGGTCTTTCCGTCTAGCCGCGGGTAGATTGCATCATCACAAACATTTCAACTTCGCTGAGTCTCGGGAGGAGACAGTGTGGCCATCGTTACGCCATTCGTGCAGGTCGGAACTTACCCGACAAGGAATTTCGCTACCTTAGGACCGTTATAGTTACGGCCGCCGTTTACTGGGACTTCAATCAAGAGCTTGCACCCCATCATTTAATCTTCCAGCACCGGGCAGGCGTCACACCCTATACGTCCACTTTCGTGTTTGCAGAGTGCTGTGTTTTTATTAAACAGTCGCAGCCACCAGTTTATTGCAACCCTTTCACCCTCATGGAGTAAACCAATCAAGCTACCGGGGCGTACCTTTTCCCGAAGTTACGGTACCAATTTGCCGAGTTCCTTCTCCCGAGTTCTCTCAAGCGCCTTAGAATACTCATCTCGCCCACCTGTGTCGGTTTGCGGTACGGTCTCGTATGACTGAAGCTTAGAGGCTTTTCTTGGAACCACTTCCGATTGCTTCGTGAATAAATTCACTCGTCTCAACCCCTTGAATTCCGCACCCGGATTTGCCTAAGTGCCTTCTATGAGCCAAAAACCAACTATTCCAACAGTTGGACAACCTTCCGCGATCCGTCCCCCCATCGCATCATACGACGGTGCAGGAATATTAACCTGCTTCCCATCAGCTACGCATCTCTGCCTCGCCTTAGGGGCCGACTCACCCTGCTCCGATGAACGTTGAACAGGAAACCTTGGGCTTACGGCGTGGAGGCTTTTCACCCCCATTATCGCTACTCATGTCAGCATTCGCACTTCTGATACCTCCAGCATCCTTTACAAGACACCTTCGCAGGCTTACAGAACGCTCTCCTACCATATATATCTGTGATAAATCACAGAACAATATCCGCAGCTTCGGTGACTGGCTTAGCCCCGTTACATCTTCCGCGCAGGACGACTCGATCAGTGAGCTATTACGCTTTCTTTAAATGATGGCTGCTTCTAAGCCAACATCCTGACTGTTTTAGCCTTCCCACTTCGTTTTCCACTTAGCCAATCTTTGGGACCTTAGCTGGCGGTCTGGGTTGTTTCCCTCTTGACGCCGGACGTTAGCACCCGACGTCTGTCTCCCAAGCTCGCACTCATCGGTATTCGGAGTTTGCAATGGTTTGGTAAGTCGCAATGACCCCCTAGCCATAACAGTGCTCTACCCCCGATGGTGATACTTGAGGCACTACCTAAATAGTTTTCGGAGAGAACCAGCTATTTCCAAGTTTGTTTAGCCTTTCACCCCTACCCACAGCTCATCCCCTAATTTTTCAACATTAGTGGGTTCGGACCTCCAGGGCGTGTTACCGCACCTTCATCCTGGCCATGAGTAGATCACTTGGTTTCGGGTCTACACCCAGCGACTGATCGCCCTATTCGGACTCGATTTCTCTACGGCTTCCCTATGCGGTTAACCTTGCCACTGAATGTAAGTCGCTGACCCATTATACAAAAGGTACGCAGTCACGGAACAAGTCCGCTCCTACTGTTTGTATGCACACGGTTTCAGGATCTATTTCACTCCCCTTCCGGGGTTCTTTTCGCCTTTCCCTCACGGTACTGGTTCACTATCGGTCGATTACGAGTATTTAGCCTTGGAGGATGGTCCCCCCATATTCAGACAGGATGTCACGTGTCCCGCCCTACTTGTCGTACGCTTAGTACCACCGGTCCGATTTCACATACGGGGCTATCACCCACTATGGCTCCTATTTCCAGAGGATTCTGTTATCGGTCCGACTATCACGTACAGGCTCTTCCCATTTCGCTCGCCGCTACTTTGGGAATCTCGGTTGATTTCTTTTCCTGCAGCTACTTAGATGTTTCAGTTCGCCGCGTTCGCCTTGCATACCTATGTATTCAGTATGCAATACCCTAAAAGGGTGGGTTGCCCCATTCGGAAATCTGCGGATCAAAGTGTGTTTGCTCACTCCCCGCAGCTTATCGCAAGCTACTACGTCCTTCATCGCCTGTAATCGCCAAGGCATCCACCATGTGCACTTATTCGCTTGTCCCTATAACGTTAGCCTCTCATCATTTGCATGAGGAAAGAGCGCTACAGGGATAAGAAAGTACAACGTTGTTGCTTGTTTGTTGATACATACAATCATTACCCATCGATTTACCTTTTACGGCAAACCGATCAATAAATAATCTTTACTTCTTCCAGATTGTTAAAGAACATACAGCACTTGGTCTCGAAAAGACCAAACCTAAATCCCGGCGCACTATCTGCACTGATTTACGTTTGAACTTTTGGTGGAGGATGACGGGATCGAACCGACGACCCCCTGCTTGCAAAGCAGGTGCTCTCCCAGCTGAGCTAATCCCCCTAGGGTATTTCCAGACTACAGAAACTGGTAGGGCTGGTTGGACTCGAACCAACGACCCCCGCGTTATCAACACGGTGCTCTAACCAGCTGAGCTACAGCCCCAAATGCTGTTCTTTATATTAACAGCCGATAAGTGTGAACATTTGATGCGTGAATCATTACTGATTCGTGCAAACTCTAGAAAGGAGGTGATCCAGCCGCACCTTCCGATACGGCTACCTTGTTACGACTTCACCCCAGTCACGAATCCTACCGTGGTAAGCGCCCTCCTTGCGGTTAAGCTACCTACTTCTGGTAAAACCCGCTCCCATGGTGTGACGGGCGGTGTGTACAAGACCCGGGAACGTATTCACCGCGACATGCTGATCCGCGATTACTAGCGATTCCAACTTCATGCAGTCGAGTTGCAGACTACAATCCGGACTACGATACACTTTCTGCGATTAGCTCCCCCTCGCGGGTTGGCGGCGCTCTGTATGTACCATTGTATGACGTGTGAAGCCCTACCCATAAGGGCCATGAGGACTTGACGTCATCCCCACCTTCCTCCGGTTTGTCACCGGCAGTCTCATTAGAGTGCCCTTTCGTAGCAACTAATGACAAGGGTTGCGCTCGTTGCGGGACTTAACCCAACATCTCACGACACGAGCTGACGACAGCCATGCAGCACCTGTGTACTGGTTCTCTTTCGAGCACTCCCCAATCTCTCGGGGATTCCAGCCATGTCAAGGGTAGGTAAGGTTTTTCGCGTTGCATCGAATTAATCCACATCATCCACCGCTTGTGCGGGTCCCCGTCAATTCCTTTGAGTTTTAATCTTGCGACCGTACTCCCCAGGCGGTCTACTTCACGCGTTAGCTGCGTTACCAAGTCAATTAAGACCCGACAACTAGTAGACATCGTTTAGGGCGTGGACTACCAGGGTATCTAATCCTGTTTGCTCCCCACGCTTTCGTGCATGAGCGTCAATCTTGACCCAGGGGGCTGCCTTCGCCATCGGTGTTCCTCCACATATCTACGCATTTCACTGCTACACGTGGAATTCTACCCCCCTCTGCCAGATTCTAGCCTTGCAGTCTCCAATGCAATTCCCAGGTTGAGCCCGGGGATTTCACATCAGACTTACAAAACCGCCTGCGCACGCTTTACGCCCAGTAATTCCGATTAACGCTTGCACCCTACGTATTACCGCGGCTGCTGGCACGTAGTTAGCCGGTGCTTATTCTTCAGGTACCGTCATTAGCAAAAGATATTAGCTCTCACCGTTTCTTCCCTGACAAAAGAGCTTTACAACCCGAAGGCCTTCTTCACTCACGCGGCATTGCTGGATCAGGCTTTCGCCCATTGTCCAAAATTCCCCACTGCTGCCTCCCGTAGGAGTCTGGACCGTGTCTCAGTTCCAGTGTGGCTGGTCGTCCTCTCAGACCAGCTACTGATCGATGCCTTGGTAGGCTTTTACCCTACCAACTAGCTAATCAGATATCGGCCGCTCCACGAGCATGAGGTCTTGCGATCCCCCACTTTCATCCTTAGATCGTATGCGGTATTAGCGTAACTTTCGCTACGTTATCCCCCACTCTAGGGTACGTTCCGATATATTACTCACCCGTTCGCCACTCGCCACCAGAGCAAGCTCCGTGCTGCCGTTCGACTTGCATGTGTAAGGCATGCCGCCAGCGTTCAATCTGAGCCAGGATCAAACTCTTCAGTTTAATCTCTGTTACTTTGCCCTTTTACAGGCACCATCATTGCTGATGGGTCGCTCACTCAAAAAACTGACAGGCCACTACTTTCGTAGCGCCTATTTCATTATTTCTTGTGAACATTTGATATTTTAAGTTTTACACTGCTTGCGCAGCGCTGCACTTACATCAAATGCCCACACTTATCGACTGTTAATTGTTAAAGAACTGTATTCGGTACTGCTTATTTACTACTCTCGCGCTATCGACAAAGCGTTGTGTTTGTCAGCTGCGAAGAAGGAAGAGTATGAAGCATTTCGCTACATCCGTCAACTCCTTTTTTTACTACTCATCGCCGTTTCCGGTGATCCTCAAGTGCCGCATTTGACTGCGTCTCATTGGGGAGGCGAACTATAGCAAAGCCACCCACGGGCGGCAAGCTTTATTTCAGCAATTCGGCAACTGCCTTACCCACCTCGGTAGTACTAGCGCTGCCGCCCATATCCGGTGTGCGCGGACCATGCTCGAGCACCTGTTCGATGGCGCGTAAAACCGCGTCATGCGCCGCCGTGTAATTGGCGTCGCCATTACCGAGGAAGTCCAGCATCATGGCGCCCGACCAGATCATGCCGATCGGGTTGGCGATATTCTGGCCATAGATATCAGGGGCGGAACCGTGTACCGGCTCAAAGACAGAGGGGAATGTGCGCTCCGGATTGATATTGGCCGATGGCGCGATGGCAATCGTCCCCGTGCAGGCAGGACCAAGATCAGACAATATGTCGCCAAACAGGTTCGACGCCACCACCACGTCGAAACGCTCGGGACTGAGCACAAAACGCGCCGCCAGAATGTCGATATGGTATTTGTCCCAGTGCACATCGGGGAAGCTCGGACCCATCGCCTCCACCCGCTCATCCCAATATGGCATGCTAATGGCAATGCCATTCGACTTTGTGGCCGATGTCAGGTGTTTTTTAGGCCGGCTTTGCGCCAGCTCGAATGCGTATTTCAATATCCGGTCGACGCCCTTGCGCGTAAACACGGATTCCTGCAGCACCGTTTCGCGCTCCGTTCCCTCGAACATGCGCCCACCCACGGATGAATATTCTCCTTCCGTATTTTCACGCACCACATAGAAGTCGATATCGCCAGGCTTCTTGTTCGCCAGCGGACACGGCACGCCCGGCATCAGGCGCACGGGGCGCAAATTGACGTATTCGTCGAATTCGCGCCGAAACTTTAATAAAGAGCCCCAAAGCGAGATATGGTCGGGTACCTTGTCCGGCCAGCCCACCGCGCCAAAATAGATGGCGTCGAAATCCTTGAGCTGCGCAAACCAGTCCGAGGGCATCATCTGCCCGTGTTCCAGGTAATAGTCGCAATTGGCCCACTCCATGGTCGTGAACTGCAGGTCGATATTGAAACGACGGGCAGCCGCTTCAATTACACGCAAGCCCTCCGGCATGACTTCATTGCCAATGCCGTCACCGGCGATGACCGCGATTTTATGTGTGCTCATGGGAAACCCTGTTGGAAATAGGCGATGGAAGCCTGTATTTACATCTGCTGCGCCACGTCCGGGTACAAGCGCGCCAGCACATCGGAAGTGATCGTCGTGAGGATTGGCTGCGTGCGTTCGGTCGCCGACTCAAGGGATTTCTCGCGGCGCACGTCTTTCCACAACTCGGCCAATACGCCCTCATGGCGCGCCACCGCTTGTTCGACCTCATCCTGCCAAAAGGCCGGCGCTTCGCTTTCCACGAAATTGCCGCGGCCACGGCCAAAATGCGCCACCGCCAAGTAACGCAGCACACCTGCTACCACCAGGGTACGCAGGAAGGCATCTGTAAATTGCATCGTGGGTTCATTGCGGTCGGTGCCGGAATTAAAACCCCAGGCGGCGCCCGCGAATGTCAGCGCACCGACCACACCGCCGAGCAAGGCGCCCGTGCCCAAGGTCAGGCCGCCGGAAATCAGGTCGGCCGACAAGCCCGTCGCCGCACCGGAAATCATGGCGCCCAATAACCCCGCCTGTGCCTTGTCGATCGGCGCACGCACAGCGAAATTTTCCCGTATCCGGCTGTTGATCTTATGCGCATCGGTAGGATCGAGTTTGTGCAAGATCAACAGTTCACGCGTCGTTTCGCCGCTGTGCGTATTGAGCCGCGCCACCAGATTGGCCATGGCCTTTTCTTGCCTTTGCTGTTCAGCATTCTTGCCGATACCCACGACCTGCAAAGCCGATTTCAGCAAGCCCTTGGCGACGGGCTCAATGGCTTCGCGATCCTGCCCAGCCATGGCCAGCTGCGTGGCCAGCAAATGCATAGCCTGCTGGAAACGTGCCGTATTCTGCGTTTGCCAGGCCGCAAACAAACGCGCATAGCCGGCTTGCTGCGATTGTGGCAACAACTTGCCCACAGCTTCGTAAAACACGCGCTCATGCACCCAGCAGCGGGCAAAGGCGTCGAGGGCCAGGACGTCGCGCACGATGGGATATTGCTCCAAATGCTCGCGCCAACGCGCCTGCTCGCCGTGCTCCTCATTGCCAGGGCGCGGCGGCCCCATCTGATTGAGCAAGACCACCACCGGCTTGCCCAGCCATTCGAGAATTTTCATTTCCGCCGGCAAGTAACCCGCATCCCTGGGGTTTTCCGAAGAATTCACCAGGTATAGCACGACGTCGGCCGCGTCCTTGGCCGTGCGCAACGCTTGCTGACTGAGCCAGAACGGACGGTCGCGATAACGGTCCAGCACTTCGCGCAGGAACCAGCCGATGGGATTGCCGGACTGCCCCAGACGCTTGAGCAAGCGCACGGAGTCGCCAAAGCCGGGGGTGTCCCACAATTGCAAGGCATCGCCCTGCGGCGTGGCCAGCAAGGTGTGCGATTCCGCAAACACGGTCACGTGGGCGGCGTCGCGCACTTCGCCGATATCCACGCCCACCAGGGTGCGCGCCAAGGTCGTCTTGCCATTATTCGTATGCGAAATCAGCGCAAACTGAATCTGCACCGCATCATCCTGGACATCTTTATTCACATTCACACTCATGCTGCGGCCGATACTTTCAAGCCGACACCGGCGTCGAGCGGGTGCAAGGCGGGATTGAGCAAATTGACCACGGTGGCCGTGGTTTGATGGAACTGGCAGAACTGTTTCCACAGAGCAACTCGCTCCGCCAGACGCGCGCCGTTATCCGCCTGCTCGCCAGCGTGCTCCAAATAGCTGGACTCATCGACCAGCACGGCGATGCCGCGTGTCGACGATTGCACCAGGTAATCGAGGAAGGCGCCGTGATTTTCCTTTTCCGGCGTCGCCGTCAGGTTGAACAGCACGGCCGTGATATTGACTTGCGGATCATTCAGGTCCGTGCCGCGCAAGACCTCCTGCGGCTCGTCGCCATACGACGTCGATGGACGCAGCATCATGCGCCCCTGCTCGCCAAACAGCATGATGGACAACTGGCCCAGGCCCTTGTGGCGCGCCTCATCGACAGTAAAGCTGTACGGCAAGACGCGCAGCATGCCGCCCGTGGCCACACCGATGCTTTCATTGAGCTTGCGGAAATACGGTTGATCAAGATCCAGCGGAAAGTGCTTGGCCAGGCGCGCGGCGCGCCAATTGTTGACCAGGGCAAGGATCAGGCGGGGGACGACGACCAGCAGGAAAATCGTTGCCGCATACAAATGCACCCAGCGCGCGCCACCTTCGACGGTCGTCGTTTGCGGGAAACGCAGCGCTTCGATTTCCGCCAGCGAAAAACCTTGCAAATGAAACAGGGCAATCGCTGGCGCAAACAGGGTCGAAAGCAGGCTGTGCACCTGGCTGGCACTCAAAAAGGTGCTCTCCCAGCCGGCCGCGTATTGCGACAGGAAACCGCGCGCATACAGCGAGGCGACGGCGCCGATGGCAAACATGGCGGCGCTCAAATGGATGGTACGGCTCAGGCGCGCGGCCGTCAGCTTGGCGCTCAGGTGCGCCCATTCCCCCATGAAACTGAGCAAGCCCGAGGACAGGGCGTGCGGCAGCTTGCGCGGCAAAGCCAGGCGGCCCACGCTCAGGTGGCGCACCAGTCCCGCTTTTGGCCAGCCCAGGGAGTGCGAGGGGATGCATAGCCAGATCAGCAAGCCCAGGTAGACCAGCACATTCCAGGCGATGATCAGCAGCAAGGGCGCCGACAGCAGGTCCACGCGGTGCGGATCGGTGATGCGGTCGAGCCCGGCGCCCAGCAGCAGGGCCAGCAAGGGCAGGGTCAGCGCCAGGGTTTTCATGCCGTTGCGACGCGTCGCAAACGCAGCGAAGGCGGGGGTGCGCTCGGTGATGCGCTTGATGATCAGTTCGGAGCGCTGCTGCAGGAAATCGTCACCCGTGACTTCGGCCTGCTTGCCCGAGGCTTGCCACTGCGCAAGCTCACGCGCGCTGCGGCTGGCATACATGCGGTCGTCCTCGCTGAGGACTTCTTTTTTCTGATCGGCCGTTTCGATAGCACGGACCAATACCACTTCTCTCGCAATCTGCTCGTTCATGGTGCTCCTGTTCTTGTATGAAACGACAACTAGACAGGCAGATTGTGACGTACTTTTGTGTTTCAGGCCAACGCGTCCTCGGCCCGGAACAAATGATGCAGCAGATATATCAGGAAAGCAGCGATCCAGGCAGACCACAAGGTGTGCGTGAAAAATTGCGTACCTTGCAACTGCTGCTGCCAGCCTGCCACCAAACCGCACAGCAGCATGATCGCTGCCAGCAGAAACGCCATGCGTGGCCGTGCTGGCAGGCAGAACAATGGTAAGGCCAGTATCCACCAGGCAGTGTTTGCCTGAGTCGCCGGCAGGCAAACCATGGCAGACGCACTGGCGGGCAATGTTTCCAGCAGACGCGCATAAGGTTCCAGTCCGCCATAGCGCAGCAAATCCGTGGGGCAAGGCACGTCGCTGAATGAAGAGAGTAAATAGATGCTTGGCGGTACCAAAACGGCCGACAGGGCCACGACGCGCAAGGCACTGCGGCGTGATGCAAGCCAGGCCAGCGGACGCAAGGTATCCCAGATGGCCAGGCCGATCACGGCGGCGCCAAGCAAGGTCATGCCAAACTGAAAACTGCCCACCAACGCGCTGTCAGCGCCGGCAAATTGCCCACGCGTCCCATCAAACATACTGTCGGCGATCATGAGGTCGAGGTTGCTGTAATTGCCGATCCAGAGGATCAGCACGGCTGACAGCATCAGGATGCTATCAATGCCTTTGGGAGTTTTGACGAGTTTAAGCTTGGCCAGCATGGGTGCACACATTACTTGATGAGATGAAAGGGACTGGCCGCACAGGACTGCAGCCATGGAAGTCATCGTACAGTGCCAATATGAAGAGAACATGACGCTGCCCACCGAGCGCAGCACGCACGATGCAAAATGAGCTTCCGGTCTCACCTTACAAGTGCCAGCATGAATTACGTGTCAACAGGGCGTTAAGTTTTCGTTAACTACACGCAAAAAGCCAGCTTAAATGAAATCAATCCGCAGCACGCTGCCCCCTGCGGGGCGGGCAGCGAATCCCAGTTCCGCGCCCAGATACAGGCAAATGCGTTGAACCAGGCCCAGCCCCAGGCCTGTACCGGATGAGCCGCTCAAATTGACCGGTATGGGTTGACGCAGCAGGCGTGCGCGGGCCGCTTCGGGCAAGCCCGGCCCCGTATCCTCGACGATCAGCGCGCGTCCGGCCAGGCGCACGGTCACTTCTCCCTGCAAGGTGTACTGGCAGGCATTGCGCACCAGGTTGCCAATGGCGGCGGCCAGCAATTCACGCGGGGCGTTGACCAGAAAATCCTCGCCATCCGCAAACACCAGGGTAAGCGGTTTGCCTGCCGTATATGATTGACAGCGCAGGCATTCCTGGCGAGCCAGTTCCGCCACGGAGAGTGACGTGCACTCCAGCAATTCCGGCGCGCGCGCCAGGCGCAGCAGCACCGTCACGGAGTCGCTCGCTTCGTGTGCAGCCCGGTAGATCCGTTCGGAGGCGGAGCGCACCAGCGGTGCATCGCCGCCGTGTTCCATCAGGATTTCCGCCGCCCCCGTGATCACGGTGAGCGGCGTGCGCAATTCATGACTGACATCGCCCGTAAAAAAGCGTTCGCGGTCAAGAACTTCGGTCAACTCCGCCGTACGTTCGGCAAAAGCGCGTGCCAATATCCCCAATTCATCGGCACTGTCCTGCAGCGGCAACGCCGCCTGCCCGGCCTTGACGGCCTGCGTCAGCGACATGATTGGCGTGATCAAGCGATTGGCGATGAAGGCGCCCAGCAGCGAAGCGCAAATCAGGAAACCGATAAAAGCGAGGGCAAACATGCTGTACACCACCAGCTCGATCTTTTCATACTCGGTGGCATGATCGATGACGACGAATTCCCCATGCACATCACTGCCGACCAGCACGTGCAAATCAACACCGTCGACGGTTTTCTCGTGCATGCCGGGCGGCAAGCCACGCAAGGGAAGCGGCGTGTCTTCAGCGTGATGAAAGCTCAAGCCGGCTGGCATTTCGACAGCCAAGCCGGCCGCATGCCTTGGCGAGGCCCAGGCCGCCACTTCTTTCAGGCGCTCGTCGACCAGGCGCACTTCAATGCCCTCGACGGCGATGGCGGCAATAATGGCAAAAAAGATGCTCGCCACAAGAGCAAACAGCAGGTAGGCAACGATGATGCGCCGCTTCAGCGATTTAAACGGGCGCATCGCTACTCAATAATTTATAGCCGATGCCGGGAATGGTGCGCAGCATGGGAAAGGCATACGGTTTGTCGAGTACTTGCCGCAGTGCATGGATGTGCGTGCGCAGGGCATCGCTGTCGGGCCGGTCGTCGCCCCAAACCTCATGCTCGAGCAGCTCGCGCGGCACCAGCTTGGGCGCTTCACTCATCAGGCATTTCAGGATGATGTAACCGGTCCTGGTCAAGGTCAGAGTCTGGCCCCCGCGTCGGACTTCAAATTTTTCCGTATCGAAACGCAACTCACCCACGGCCAGCACGGCGGTCGCCGTCGTTTGCCCGCGCGCGCGGCGCAGCAAGGCTTTCAGGCGGATTTCCAGTTCCAGCAGCGAAAATGGCTTAACCAGGTAATCATCGGCGCCGCTGTCAAAACCGGCGACCTTGTCTTGCAGGGTATCGCGCGCCGTCAGCATCAGCACTGGCGTGCTATTGCGCAATTCACTGCGCAGTTTCTGGCACAGTTCCAGTCCCGTCAGGCCGGGCAGCATGACATCGAGCACGATCACATCGTATTCATGCTGGGCCAGCAAGGCCAGGCCGGCATAGCCATTCATGGCCGAATCGAGCACATGGCCCTTCGCTTCCAGATAGGCATAGAGATTGGCGAGAATATCGGGGTTGTCTTCAATGATCAGAATGCGCATACCGCCATTGTAGGGGGAATTGAAGAATGCCAAACAAACCGCCAGACGAAAAAAAACCCGACCATTGCTGATCGGGTTTTTCTCTACTGCGTATAACAAGCCTGACGATAACCTACTTTCACACTGGTTGCAGCACTATCATCGGCGCAAAGTTGTTTCACGGTCCTGTTCGGGATGGGAAGGGGTGGGACCAACTTGCTATGGTCATCAGGCATAACTTGTACTGGCATTTGTCCTCAATGGAGCGACAAAGCCTGAATCTGGAAGAAGCAAAGATTGGGGTAATGACTGGTAGTATCAACAAACACGCAACGTTGTACCGTCTTATCCTCTGTACCTGCTAAGGTTATAGGGACAAGCCGTACGGGCAATTAGTACTGGTTAGCTTAATGCATTACTGCACTTCCACACCCAGCCTATCAACGTCCTGGTCTCGAACGACCCTTCAAAGAGCTCAAGGCTCTGGGAAATCTCATCTCAAGGCAAGTTTCCCGCTTAGATGCTTTCAGCGGTTATCTCTTCCGTATTTAGCTACCCGGCAATGCCACTGGCGTGACAACCGGTACACCAGAGATACGTCCACTCCGGTCCTCTCGTACTAGGAGCAGCCCCCTTCAAATTTCCAACGCCCACGGCAGATAGGGACCAAACTGTCTCACGACGTTTTAAACCCAGCTCACGTACCACTTTAAATGGCGAACAGCCATACCCTTGGGACCGGCTACAGCCCCAGGATGTGATGAGCCGACATCGAGGTGCCAAACTCCCCCGTCGATATGAACTCTTGGGAGGAATCAGCCTGTTATCCCCAGAGTACCTTTTATCCGTTGAGCGATGGCCCTTCCATACAGAACCACCGGATCACTATGTCCTACTTTCGTACCTGCTCGACTTGTCAGTCTCGCAGTTAAGCACGCTTATGCCATTGCACTATCAACACGATGTCCGACCGTATCTAGCGTACCTTCGAACTCCTCCGTTACACTTTAGGAGGAGACCGCCCCAGTCAAACTGCCTACCATGCACTGTCCCCGATCCGGATAACGGACCAAGGTTAGAACCTCAAACAAACCAGGGTGGTATTTCAAGGTTGGCTCCACGAGAACTAGCGTCCCCGCTTCAAAGCCTCCCACCTATCCTACACAGATTGGTTCAAAGTCCAATGCAAAGCTACAGTAAAGGTTCATGGGGTCTTTCCGTCTAGCCGCGGGTAGATTGCATCATCACAAACATTTCAACTTCGCTGAGTCTCGGGAGGAGACAGTGTGGCCATCGTTACGCCATTCGTGCAGGTCGGAACTTACCCGACAAGGAATTTCGCTACCTTAGGACCGTTATAGTTACGGCCGCCGTTTACTGGGACTTCAATCAAGAGCTTGCACCCCATCATTTAATCTTCCAGCACCGGGCAGGCGTCACACCCTATACGTCCACTTTCGTGTTTGCAGAGTGCTGTGTTTTTATTAAACAGTCGCAGCCACCAGTTTATTGCAACCCTTTCACCCTCATGGAGTAAACCAATCAAGCTACCGGGGCGTACCTTTTCCCGAAGTTACGGTACCAATTTGCCGAGTTCCTTCTCCCGAGTTCTCTCAAGCGCCTTAGAATACTCATCTCGCCCACCTGTGTCGGTTTGCGGTACGGTCTCGTATGACTGAAGCTTAGAGGCTTTTCTTGGAACCACTTCCGATTGCTTCGTGCACAAGTGCACTCGTCTCAACCCCTTGAATTCCGCACCCGGATTTGCCTAAGTGCCTTCTATGAGCCAAAAACCAACTATTCCAACAGTTGGACAACCTTCCGCGATCCGTCCCCCCATCGCATCATACGACGGTGCAGGAATATTAACCTGCTTCCCATCAGCTACGCATCTCTGCCTCGCCTTAGGGGCCGACTCACCCTGCTCCGATGAACGTTGAACAGGAAACCTTGGGCTTACGGCGTGGAGGCTTTTCACCCCCATTATCGCTACTCATGTCAGCATTCGCACTTCTGATACCTCCAGCATCCTTTACAAGACACCTTCGCAGGCTTACAGAACGCTCTCCTACCATATATATTGCTATATATCCGCAGCTTCGGTGACTGGCTTAGCCCCGTTACATCTTCCGCGCAGGACGACTCGATCAGTGAGCTATTACGCTTTCTTTAAATGATGGCTGCTTCTAAGCCAACATCCTGACTGTTTTAGCCTTCCCACTTCGTTTTCCACTTAGCCAATCTTTGGGACCTTAGCTGGCGGTCTGGGTTGTTTCCCTCTTGACGCCGGACGTTAGCACCCGACGTCTGTCTCCCAAGCTCGCACTCATCGGTATTCGGAGTTTGCAATGGTTTGGTAAGTCGCAATGACCCCCTAGCCATAACAGTGCTCTACCCCCGATGGTGATACTTGAGGCACTACCTAAATAGTTTTCGGAGAGAACCAGCTATTTCCAAGTTTGTTTAGCCTTTCACCCCTACCCACAGCTCATCCCCTAATTTTTCAACATTAGTGGGTTCGGACCTCCAGGGCGTGTTACCGCACCTTCATCCTGGCCATGAGTAGATCACTTGGTTTCGGGTCTACACCCAGCGACTGATCGCCCTATTCGGACTCGATTTCTCTACGGCTTCCCTATATGGTTAACCTTGCCACTGAATGTAAGTCGCTGACCCATTATACAAAAGGTACGCAGTCACGGAACAAGTCCGCTCCTACTGTTTGTATGCACACGGTTTCAGGATCTATTTCACTCCCCTTCCGGGGTTCTTTTCGCCTTTCCCTCACGGTACTGGTTCACTATCGGTCGATTACGAGTATTTAGCCTTGGAGGATGGTCCCCCCATATTCAGACAGGATGTCACGTGTCCCGCCCTACTTGTCGTACGCTTAGTATCACCGGTCCGATTTCACATACGGGGCTATCACCCACTATGGCTCCTATTTCCAGAGGATTCTGTTATCGGTCCGACTATCACGTACAGGCTCCTCCCATTTCGCTCGCCGCTACTTTGGGAATCTCGGTTGATTTCTTTTCCTGCAGCTACTTAGATGTTTCAGTTCGCCGCGTTCGCCTTGCATACCTATGTATTCAGTATGCAATACCCTAAAAGGGTGGGTTGCCCCATTCGGAAATCTGCGGATCAAAGTGTGTTTGCTCACTCCCCGCAGCTTATCGCAAGCTACTACGTCCTTCATCGCCTGTAATCGCCAAGGCATCCACCATGTGCACTTATTCGCTTGTCCCTATAACGTTAGCCTCTCATCATTTGCATGAGGAAAGAGCGCTACAGGGATAAGAAAGTACAACGTTGTTGCTTGTTTGTTGATACATACAATCATTACCCATCGATTCGCTTTTTACGGCAAACCGATCAATAAATAATCTTTACTTCTTCCAGATTGTTAAAGAACATACAGCACTTGATCTCGAAAAGACCAAACCTAAATCCCGGTGCACTCTCTGCACTGATTTACGTTTGAACTTTTGGTGGAGGATGACGGGATCGAACCGACGACCCCCTGCTTGCAAAGCAGGTGCTCTCCCAGCTGAGCTAATCCCCCTAGGGTATTTCCAGACTACAGAAACTGGTAGGGCTGGTTGGACTCGAACCAACGACCCCCGCGTTATCAACACGGTGCTCTAACCAGCTGAGCTACAGCCCCAAATGCTGTTCTTTATATTAACAGCCGATAAGTGTGAACATTTGATGTGTGAATCATTGCTGATTCGTGCAAACTCTAGAAAGGAGGTGATCCAGCCGCACCTTCCGATACGGCTACCTTGTTACGACTTCACCCCAGTCACGAATCCTACCGTGGTAAGCGCCCTCCTTACGGTTAAGCTACCTACTTCTGGTAAAACCCGCTCCCATGGTGTGACGGGCGGTGTGTACAAGACCCGGGAACGTATTCACCGCGACATGCTGATCCGCGATTACTAGCGATTCCAACTTCATGCAGTCGAGTTGCAGACTACAATCCGGACTACGATACACTTTCTGCGATTAGCTCCCCCTCGCGGGTTGGCGGCGCTCTGTATGTACCATTGTATGACGTGTGAAGCCCTACCCATAAGGGCCATGAGGACTTGACGTCATCCCCACCTTCCTCCGGTTTGTCACCGGCAGTCTCATTAGAGTGCCCTTTCGTAGCAACTAATGACAAGGGTTGCGCTCGTTGCGGGACTTAACCCAACATCTCACGACACGAGCTGACGACAGCCATGCAGCACCTGTGTACTGGCTCTCTTTCGAGCACTCCCCAATCTCTCGGGGATTCCAGCCATGTCAAGGGTAGGTAAGGTTTTTCGCGTTGCATCGAATTAATCCACATCATCCACCGCTTGTGCGGGTCCCCGTCAATTCCTTTGAGTTTTAATCTTGCGACCGTACTCCCCAGGCGGTCTACTTCACGCGTTAGCTGCGTTACCAAGTCAATTAAGACCCGACAACTAGTAGACATCGTTTAGGGCGTGGACTACCAGGGTATCTAATCCTGTTTGCTCCCCACGCTTTCGTGCATGAGCGTCAATCTTGACCCAGGGGGCTGCCTTCGCCATCGGTGTTCCTCCACATATCTACGCATTTCACTGCTACACGTGGAATTCTACCCCCCTCTGCCAGATTCTAGCCTTGCAGTCTCCAATGCAATTCCCAGGTTGAGCCCGGGGATTTCACATCAGACTTACAAAACCGCCTGCGCACGCTTTACGCCCAGTAATTCCGATTAACGCTTGCACCCTACGTATTACCGCGGCTGCTGGCACGTAGTTAGCCGGTGCTTATTCTTCAGGTACCGTCATTAGCAAGAGATATTAGCTCTCACCGTTTCTTCCCTGACAAAAGAGCTTTACAACCCGAAGGCCTTCTTCACTCACGCGGCATTGCTGGATCAGGCTTTCGCCCATTGTCCAAAATTCCCCACTGCTGCCTCCCGTAGGAGTCTGGACCGTGTCTCAGTTCCAGTGTGGCTGGTCGTCCTCTCAGACCAGCTACTGATCGATGCCTTGGTAGGCTTTTACCCTACCAACTAGCTAATCAGATATCGGCCGCTCCACGAGCATGAGGTCTTGCGATCCCCCACTTTCATCCTTAGATCGTATGCGGTATTAGCGTAACTTTCGCTACGTTATCCCCCACTCTAGGGTACGTTCCGATATATTACTCACCCGTTCGCCACTCGCCACCAGAGCAAGCTCCGTGCTGCCGTTCGACTTGCATGTGTAAGGCATGCCGCCAGCGTTCAATCTGAGCCAGGATCAAACTCTTCAGTTTAATCTCTGTTACTTTGCCGTTTTACCGGCATGGTCGAACTATTTAACTAGTTCAAACCCCTCGCATTGCGAGGTGTTTGCTCACTCAAAAAACTGACAGGCTACTTCCGAAGAAGTATCCTATTTCATTATTTCTTGTGAACATTTGATATTTTAAGTTAGACGCCAATCCGAAGATCGACGCTGCACTTACATCAAATGCCCACACTTATCGACTGTTAATTGTTAAAGAACTGTATTCGGTACTGCTTTCGCGTTATCGACAAAGCGTTGTGTTTGTCAGCTGCGAAGAAGGAAGATTATGAAGCATTTCATTACATCCGTCAACTCCTTCTTTTTTCTACATCGCCGTTTCCGGTGATCCTCAACTGCCGCATTTGACTGCGTCTCATTGGGGAGGCGAACTATAGCAAAGCGCCCCGGGAGTAGCAAGGCTTTTCCGGGGTATTTGCGGCCAACTGCTACAATTTCGCCCCCTCCGCGCCAAACGGCGCTTGCCTATATATAGAACCATAGAAGATTCACCATGAAACAACAAGCTCAAGGATCAGGCCTGACCCTGAAACGGGCTGGCTTTACCACTGGCTTCGGCGTGCTCGCCGCCACCCTCGGTTCCGCAGTCGGCCTCGGCAACATCTGGAAGTTCCCCTATCTGACAGGCGCCAATGGCGGCGCCGGCTTCCTGCTCATCTATCTGCTCGCTACCCTTTTAGTGGGATTGCCCGTGATGATCGCGGAAATCACCCTGGGGCGCCGCGCCAAGGTCAACCCGATTTCCACCATGGAACAGCTGGCACCGAAGGGCAAACCCTGGTGGCTGGTTGGCGTCATCGGCATGGTAGCCGCCTTCCTGATCGTCGCGTTCTATTCGGAAGTGGTGGGCTGGGTATTCGCCTATATTGCCAAGGCCATCGATGGCTCCATTCTCAGCAGCGACAAACTGGTGACGGAAGCGGCCTTCGCCTCGCTGATCAGCAATCCCCTCCAATCGCTGTTGTGGCAATGGGGCGTGCTGCTGTTTATCGGCGGCATATTGATGCTGGGCGTGACCAAGGGCATCGAGGCGATCGCCAAGAAACTCATGCCACTGCTGTTCCTGCTGCTGTTGCTACTGTGCGCGGTCAGCCTGTCGCTCGATAAAGCGGCCGAAGGACTGGTTTTCCTGTTCCGTCCTGATTTTTCCAAGCTGACGGCTTCCGTCGTACTGACGGCCATGGGCCTGGCCTTCTTTAAATTGTCCGTCGGCATGGGTACGATGATGACCTACGGCAGCTATTTCCGCGATGACCAGAATATTCCCGTCACGACTTTACGCGTGATGGCCGCCGACCTCGGCGTCTCCATGCTGGCCGGCATCGCCATCTTCCCCGCCGTGTTCACGTTTGGTTTCGCCCCCAGCGCGGGACCGTCGCTGGTGTTCATCACGATTCCGGCCGTGTTTTCGCAAATCCCGATGGGACAAGCATTGATGGTGGTGTTCTTCATTCTGGCAGCAGTCGCCGCCACGGGGGCGATGCTGTCGCTGATGGAAGTGCCCGTGGTAATCTTCCATGAACGCTTCGGCTGGACGCGCACCAAGGCCACCGTCGTGACCATGCTGCTGCTGGCCGTGCTCGGTTCCGTATGCGCCCTGAGCAACAGCACCCTGGCGGACTTCAAGCTGTTTAATTTGAATATGTTTGATCTGTTCGACTTTGTGTCATCGAATATCTTCCTGCCCGTGGGCGGCATCGCGATTGCCTTGTTTACCGGCTGGGCCTGGGGCAAGGACCATTTCATCGAGGCGATCAGCAATCATGGCCAGTTGCAGAACAGAAAATTGGCGCATGTGCTGCTGTTTCTGCTGCGCTTTGTCTCTCCCGTGCTGATCCTGATCGTCATGCTGAAGGGCCTGAAAGCCTTCTAGTCAGAGTACCCGGGTGTAGGTCTGTCGCACCAGCACCCGGTCGCCGCAATCGAAATGCCACCATTCGCTGTTGATGCCGAAGAAGCCCGCCTGGAACATGGCGTCGCGCAACAATCGGCGATGGTCGACCTGCTCCTGCGTAATTTCCCCGCTTTCCAGCAAAGCCAGCTCCAGCGCCGGGTGCGAGCGCTCACTCAAGTCGTCAAAGCCCGTGCCCATGTCGAGTTCCTGCCCATCGGGCCCGACGATGGTGATGTCGAGCGCCATGCCAAATGAGTGGATCGAGCCACGCGACGGCTCCGCAATATAACCGAGCAACTCCGTTCCCTGCAGCGCATCCCACAGTTGCTGCTGCACCCGCTGCGGACGCAGGGCATCGAGCACCAATAAATGATGCTCGGGACGCCGCGCGGCCAGCCAGGCCACGGCCCGTTCCAGGGCGGCGGCCGCATCGCGGTGCAGCCAGGCGCAAT
Organism: Janthinobacterium sp. 64; assembly: GCF_002813325.1. Lineage (NCBI taxonomy): Bacteria > Pseudomonadati > Pseudomonadota > Betaproteobacteria > Burkholderiales > Oxalobacteraceae > Janthinobacterium > Janthinobacterium sp. 64. Next base: position 3,669,110 of record NZ_PHUG01000001.1, read on the forward strand.
CGATGGGGCTGTATAAGTCGCGGCCGACGAAATTGTCGGGCGTGGCATAGCGCAAGTCGACGGCGATGCCGGCGATGCTGCTCAGGTGGCGAAATTGCGGATCGCTGCTCACCGCTTCCAATTGCAAACTTGCAACAGACATCAGACGCCTCTTTCCAGGCAATTACGCGCCGCCACGCCGATGCTGTCGGCCAGGCGCCGCGCGCCATGCGACAGCGGCGAATGGCTCGCCGTCAATAAATACAGTTGGATCGGGATCGTCGGTGCCCAGGGACGGCGCTGCAACAGCTCGGGCGAGCCGGACGCGGACGTAAACGGGTCGACCACGGCCATGCCGGCGCCCGCTTCCACCAGGGAACGGGCGATTTGATAAGTCTGCACCACGGTACTGAAGACGGGGTGGATATCCTGCGCTTCGCAGGCGGCGATCACCAATTCGCCCAGCGGATCGTTGTCAGCATGGCCGATCAGCTCGCCATTCAGGCCATGCGCCGTCAGCGGTGTGCCGCAATCGGCCGCGCGCCAAGTGCCGGCCGGCGCGATCACCGTCATGACGCCGTGCGCCAGCGGTTCGGCCACGATGCCCGGATGGCGCGGGTCTTGCAGCGACACGGCCAGGTCCGCTTCACCGAGGCGCAAGGTATTGACGATCTCGCCCGTGTGGTGGGTAGCCAGCTGGCAACGCGTGTGGGGGAAGTCGCGCCGCCACTGCGTCATGGCGAAGGGCAAGACGCTGATGGCAATCGTCGGCGTGGAGACCAGACGGATGGTTTCCACCGCGTGGCCCTTCAGGCTGGCCGCCAGACGGCGGATGCCCAGTAAATCGCGGTTGAGCTTTTCCGTTTCGACAAACAGGCGGTGCGCCTCCGGTTTCGGGTACAGCTTGCCCCGCACGCGCTCGAACAGCGGCATGCCCAGTTGCAACTCGCAATGTTGCAAGACCTTGGTCACGGCCGGTTGCGAGATGTGCAGCACCTGGGCGGCGCCGCTGATGGTGCCAACTTGCATGATGGCGTGAAACACTTCGATATGACGCAGCCGCATGAGCTATTCCTTTACCTTGCCGTGGCCGCCTGGGCCGTCAACGTTCAGCATATAAGAAAAAGTCATGGGCTGGAACGGCCATGCTACTTTGCAACAACAGCTGGGGCCGGCATCGTCAGCACTTCCAGCAGGGCCGCCGTTTCGCCGTCGGGCGTGCCGTCAAACAAGGTGTTGCGGTATTTCATCTGGAAGGCGATCAGCACATTGCGCGTCGCTTCATCGAAGATGCCCGTGTTCGGCGTCGCATAGCCGTGCTGGGCCAGCTTTTTCTGGAACCAGACGGCGTCCGGCACTTGCTGCTCAAACATGATTCGCTGCGCGGCCACACGGTTCGCATCGGGCCAGACGATCAGGCCGGCATTGGCCAGCTGGCGCCAAGGAAACAGCGGTCCCGGGTCCTGCTTGCGCTGCGGGGCGATCTCGTTATGACCGAGGATATTTTCCGGTGCGATGTTGTAGCGGGCCTGGATATCTTTCAACAGCGGAATCAACTCATCGATCTGTGCCTGCGGGAACGGATACCAGAGGCGGCCTTCCGGCGTGTCCTTGTAGCCGGGGTTGACGATCTCGATGCCGATCGAGCTGACATTCAACTGTGTATAAGTCTTCCAGTTACTCACACCCGCGTGATTGGCTTGGCGAGATTCGTCGACCAGCACGTAAAACTTCGGCTTGTCCGTGTCCGTCAGCAAATAATGGCTGCTGACCACTTGTTCCGTCAGAATCTTGATCGAGCGGGGCAGGTCGCTGACCGTGTAATGGATGACGATAAATTTCACGCGCGGGCTCTGGCTGCGCGCCGTCAAGCTATGGTCGAGGTGCGGCGCGGGCGTGGTACAGGCGGAGAGCAGGGCCACCAGCAGGGCGAGGGCGATTTTTTTCATGAAAGATCCGTGTTCGGGTTAATAAAATGTTCAGTCTTAGCCTGTATCTTGAGCGCCGTCTTAACGGCGATCCTGGCCGCCGCTTCATGTGGACGGGCAACTTTCTGTTCCATCGTCAACGATACAGGCAAAGCGGCGCGCATGGCTGAAGCAATGGCCGGGTGCAATTGCGCCGCGCGCCCCGCCAGCACCACGGGACGCGGACCATGGCGAGATACCAGTGCCAAGGCCAGGCGTGCCAGCTCCTGTCCCGCACGCTGCAAGATATCCAGCGCCAGCGGGTCGGCATCGGCACTGGCAGCCACGGCCAGCGCCAGCCGGCCGATGGCGCCCCGGTCCTGGCCATACATGAAGGCGCGCGACAGCGACCATTCGCTACCGCCGATATGCGCAAACACGGCCTCGGCCATGGGCGACGCTTGCCAGTTGCCGGGCGCCTCGTCTTCGCGGCGCCAGATGTGGCGCAAGGCTTCGCGCGCGATCCAGTAACCGCCGCCGCCATCGTCAAGCAACACGCCGCGCCCGCCTGCGCGGTGAAACACGCCATCCGCATCGATCCAGGCGGCAATCGAGCCCGTGCCTGCGTAGACCAGATAACCTTCGCCGGGTTCAAAACTGTCGCGATAGGCGATGTCGATATCGTTGCCCAAGCGGACGTCGACGGCGTCCAGCGCCAGCAAGGTGGCCAGCGTTTGCGCCAGCGTCACATCATCGCCGCCAAAGCCCGTCAAGCCCGCCACCACGGCGCGCGGCTGGCCGATAGCCAGCACAGCCTGAGACAGTTTCGCAAACGTGGCGTGCACGGCGGCGCGGCCCGCGTCACTGCTCATTTGCAAGGCAGACAAGCCTTCCACGGCCCCGTAGGCCACGATGACGCCATCAACGGTGGCCAGGGCCCAGCGCGTCTGCGTGCCGCCCGCGTCGATGCCCAGCCCGAGCACGGCAGTGTCAGTATTAGTTGCGGGGAAGGAAATCATGGCATGAGTGTAAAGCCAAGCTGAGCTTGCAGGCATGAAAGCTTGCGCATGTTTCATGCCTGCAGGTTATGGATTGCCGGTAAACCGGCAAAATTACTTGGCGGCGACCGTAAACGGTGCGCGCACGGTAACGCGCGGGCTTTCATTGCCGAGGCGGTCCACGGCGCTGACCACCACCGCGTTGACTTTACCGGTGGCATCGTCAACCAGGGTCAGCTCTCCCTGCACGCCTGTGACCACAGTAAAACGCCAGTCTTCGCCGTAGCGGGCCCAGACGGCGTACTGCGCCACAGCTTTGCCGCCGCCCGACGTCAATTTGACGTTCAGGCTGGTGGAATCGCGGCGCAAGGCCAGCACGGGCGTACCCGGCGCTTCCTTGCCCAGCCACGGCGTGGCGGGAATCAGGGCAGGACTTTGGTAGACGGTCGCCTTGAGTTGCTCGCTGACACCCTTACGGTTCTGCATCAGGGGCACCATGCTGAAATGCACTTGGCCATTCGCGCCGGGGCGCGTGCGCGTCACTTCGATTTGCTTAATGATCTCTTGCGGCGTGAAGGACTTGGCGGAATTGTCGATGCGGCTCGTGTACAGGCCCGGCCACACGTGGCGGCCATACGGGTTTTGCGCCAGCCAATAATCGAGCAGCACGCCAAACGCTTGCGGCGCCTGCGCCACGGGCCAGTACAGCTGCGGCGACAGGTAATCGAGCCAGCCCTTGGCCAGCCACAGTTCCGCATCCGCATACAATTTATCGTACTGGCTGAAGCCGACGATGCCGGCAGGGCGGCGGTCCGGACGGCCGATGCCGAACGGGCTGATGCCAAAGCGCACCCAGCTCTTTTCGCGGTGGATGCCTGTATATAAGGCTTCGATCAGCTGGTTGACGTTCTGGCGGCGCCAGGAAGGGCGGTCCAGTTGGCCACCGGCCAGCAGATATTGCTGCCAGGAAGGCTCATCGGGAAACGGCAGTTCGCGCTTGGCGCCGCCATTGCCCGCGTCCAGCGCGGCTGTTTCCGCACCGGCACCGGCGCCGGGCGCATCGATCGGGTATGGATAAAAGTAATCGTCGATGTGCACGCCATCGATATCGTAGCGGCGCACCACGTCGAGCACCACGTCCGTCGTGTGCTTCGAGGCGGCGGCGTCGCCCGGGTCCATCCACAGGTAGCGGCCGTATTGCTTGACGGACGCCGGGTTGGTGGAAGCGAAACTATCGCGCGCCAGCGGCGACTTGGCCGTCGCGTGGCGGGCCCTGTACGGGTTGAACCAGGCGTGCAATTCCAGGCCGCGCGCATGCGCCTGCGCCACCCAGAAAGCCAGCGGGTCATACATGGGCAATGGCGGCTGACCTTGCTTGCCGGTCAGAAACTCCGACCACGGTTCCAGCTGCGACGGGTAAATCGTGTCGGCACTGGGCCGCACCTGCAGCACAATCGCGTTCAGATTCAAGGACTTGGCGCGGTCGAGAATGGCCAGCGCTTCCGCTTGCTGCTTGGCAACCGGCAAATTGCTGCGGCTGGGCCAGTCGATATTGGCGACCGTCGAGACCCAGGCGGCGCGGAACTCGCGCGGCGCCGGCGGCGGCACTTCGCCCGTGATGTGCTGCACGGGCGGCACGGCCGGCAAGCCCGCTTCGCCTGGCGTCACTGCGGAGGGCATTTTGGTGCTGGTACAGCTGCTGAGCAATGTGGCGGCGGCCAGCGCGGCCAGCACGCCAGCGCTGGCGCCCAGGCGTTTTTTGAAAGTAGACAACAAAACAATTCCTTGCAGTGGTGAAGCGCAGGTCTATCGGTGCGGGCATTTTACTGTGCGCTCGCCATCCTTGCGGGCGCACGGTTCAAAAGAATCAGGCCTCGGCCTTCTTGCCAAATTCGGGATCGATCTTGACCAGCGCGGCCATGATGAAAGCAGGAATGGTGGCGATGCAGACCCAGATGAAGAAGTGCTGGTAGCCGAGCATTTGCTGGATCCAGCCGCTGGCCATGCCGGGCAACATCATGCCCAGGGCCATGAAACCCGTGCAAATGGCGTAATGGGCCGTTTTATGTGCGCCATCAGACACCATGATCATGTACAACATATAAGAAGCGAAACCGAAGCCATAGCCAAATTGCTCCAGCGCGATGCCACCGGCGATCACATAGATGCTGCTGGGCAAGGCGCTGGCCAGGTAAACGAAGACCAGGTCGGGCAAGTGCACGGACAGCACCATGATCCACAAACAGCGCTTCAAGCCGAAGCGGGAAATGATGAATCCGCCCAGCAAGCCACCGAGGGTCAGGGCGATCACGCCGATGGTGCCGTAGACCAGGCCCACCTGTTCCGTGCTGAGGCCCAGGCCGCCCTTGGCGACAGGGTCGAGCAGAAAGGGCGCGGCCAATTTGAGCAGTTGCGCTTCGCCGAGGCGGAACAGCAGCAAAAAGCCCAGGATGACGACAATATCCTTCTTCTTGAAAAACGCGGCAAAAGTGGCGACGAATTCTTGCATCGGGGAAATACCAGCGTCCTGGATGCTGGGGCGGTCATCCTTGGGTTTCGGCAAGACAAAATAGTGGTACAGGAAGAGGGCGATGAACAGGCCCGCCAGAATGGCGAACACGACGGACCAGGCCAGCTGCACATTGCCCGTCGCATGCGTCAGATAGCCGGCCAGAAACACCAGGCCGCCCTGGCCCGCGATCATGGCCAGGCGATAAAAGGTGCTGCGTACGCCGACAAAGGCCGCCTGCTGGTGCCCTTCCAGGCCCAGCATATAAAAACCGTCGGCGGCAATATCATGCGTGGCGGAACTGAAGGCCATCAGCCAGAAGATGGCCAGGCTGATCTGGAAAAAATGCGGCAAGGAGGTCGTCAGGGCCACCAGCGCCAGCGCGGCGCCGATCACCAGCTGCAAGCCGACGATCCAGAAGCGTTTGGTGCGGTACATGTCGATGAAGGGCGACCACAGGGGCTTGATGACCCACGGCAAGTACAGCCAACTGGTGTACAGGGCAATATCGGTATTGCTGAAACCGTAGTTCTTGTACATGATCACGGACAAGGTCATGACCACGACATAGGGGATACCCTGGCCGAAATACAGGGAAGGGATCCACAGCCACGGCTTATTTGACGGCTTATTCGCGCGCGCCGGGGCGGTTTGTTTCACTAGCTCCATACATCCTTCTTTGTCTCCCAGACAGAAGAATGCCGCGCCATCGGATCACGCCGCCAGTGCCGCCCGCACACTGCCGTCCGCGCCGGCCAACAATGCCTGTGCCTGGTTTGTGTTGATTTTTTTGATCAAGGCAACAATCGCCACCTTGACGTGATAGTGGCATTGCTCCAGCACGGTCCTGGCCTGCGCCTCGCTGGCGCCCGTGGCGTGCATGGTCAGACGCACCGCCCGCCAGATCAGCTTGGCGTTGGTCGGCTTCAAGTCTACCATCAAGTTTCCGTAAGTTTTGTGCAAACCCACCATCAAGGCGCTGGAAATCGTGTTCAGGGTGATTTTTTGCGCCGTGCCTGCTTTCAAGCGCGTGCTGCCGGAAATGACTTCCGTACCCGTGTCGAGCACGATGCCACATTGCGCCTCGTGCGCTACGGGGGCGCCCACATTGTTGGCGATGCCTATAGTCAAGGCGCCCGCCGTGCGTGCGGCCAGCAAGGCGCCCAGCACATACGGTGTGGCGCCGGAGGCGGCCAGCAGGATCACCACATCGTTGACCTGCGGCTGCAGGGCCAACAAATCGCGCTCGCCTTGCTGTAGATCATCTTCGGCCCCTTCGACGGCCGTAAACATGGCGCCCGTGCCGCCGGCCAGGATGGCGACGGCCCGCTCGGGCGGCCAGGAAAACGTGGGATTGAGTTCAACACTGTCGAGTACGCCCAGGCGGCCCGAGGTGCCGGCCCCCACATACAGCAGCCGCCCACCGGACGCGATGCGGGGCAGGGCGGCCGTGATGGCGGCGGCGATGTCGGGCGAGGCCAACCGGACGGCCTCGACGGCCCAGAACTGGTCATCAACCAGCACCGCGACCAGTTGCTCCACCGGATACAGGTCCAGATCCGGATGCCGCCGGCTCGGAGTTTCAGTTTTCAACATGATTTCAGAACATGGTTGAAGGTGAAACCAGTTTAATACCGATGTGCAAGATCAGCCATGAAAGCTTGGCGTGCAGGCATAACGGAAGCTTATGCCCCGGCTGTCGACAATATATGCCACTCCTGCAAGCTCATAAGGATAACTTGGCAAGGAACAGCAGTTTTCTGCCTTACGCTTCAGCCGCGGGTTCGGAGGTAGTTAGCTTCACGTACTGAACGTTAAGAGTCTTTACATCCTGGTACCGAAGCACGAAAGAATCGCCATCAATGTTGTAGAACCGCTCGTCGCTGGCGCCACCTTCCTGGGAAGCCATACTTTTATCAGCACTCAACGGACGTCTTGCCACACCCTGCAAGATCAAGCGATCAAGGTTACCTTCTGAATCGAAAAAAAAGTCATCCAGTACGCCGACATAGAGCACAGCATCCTTCGCCACTTCTACAATTGCGGAGATCATGATGAGGTCGGGCTTCTCGTCCTGTGAAAAATCGGCTCCAGTCAACAGGTAGTACCAAGGCGCGTCGTGAAACCGGAAGATCGAACTAAAGCGGGCAGTCGCACGGTCCAACCTATGTTTCGCAATTTGAGAACGTAAAACGACGGGAGCTATAAGTGCAACAACAAGCAAGCTGCCGAAGTAACTCGCTATCCACCCGAAATCCCGACCTACCGCTGATATGGCTTCAGACTGGCTTGTCGGTGAGGAAGACAACAACTTCAAAAGTACTGCAGGCTCGAAACGCTGAGAGCATACGAAAAAGGAGAGAAACAACCACAGAAGGTGTGCGAATAGCGCACACAGTATTGCGTCAGCAGCGACGCGGCCGAACGGAGAAAAGTCGAGCGAAGTCCGCTCTGCCAGTTTAAGGCGAGCGCGAAAAATAAATCCGGGAAGTAATAACAAAAATGCGACGAGTGCGGGAAGGGCGATATTCATTCAGAATGAAACTATGCCGTTTTTGCTTTGGGTACCAGCACCGCCGTAACGGAACCTCCACTCTCACGTTCGATTCCGATAGCGTCTTTTACCGGCTGGCTCTGCGCCGCAGCAGAACCGAGACGCTTGGCGATCATGAACCGCCTAAGCTGATCTCTCGCCTTGGGGTCGGCGAGCAATTCCGACGCGAGCTGGCTTTTGAGTGCTTTCATGCGCCTACTATGCCATAAGACGAAAAAATGCGCAGCAAAGCTTGATTGACTCCGGTTGACTAGCAAGAGCGTCGTCGCCCATGCAGCCTCAAGAAGTGTCCACAAAACCATACCCTCGCCCCGTTTGCGCTGCCATTCGACAAGTGTCACATTGCCCCCCAAACAACGTGGAGTACTACGCGTACTTCGATACGACGGTAAACCAGTTGCTGAATTTGTTAATTCAGGGGCCCGGAGCCAAGTTTTAGACCCGTTTGTATCTGTGAAAGGAAGTCTTGGCACCTGCCGAGCCGAAGCAGAGATACCAGAATAGTCGCCTGACGCACAACGATGCGCTTGCCGTGCTCACTGCGCTGGAACAACTGATGACCGAACAGAAATCCTATCTGAGTCCGAACCTGACCCAACTCGTCAAGCCGGCGGGATGCACCCAGGCGAAAGTGTCGCAGCTGAGCAAGAGCTTCAATACCTACGCCAACGAATACTGTATCAGCGAAGCCAATCAGTTATTGACCGACGAGATGCAACTGAACATGGATACCGTTGCCGTGCGCTGTGGGTTCAATTCCAGCCAGGTTGAACAGTAGATTTATGGAGCGCGGCGCATTTCGGCGACAAAGTCGTAATGGTCGCTGCGGCAATACGAATGCGTCAGTTCCACCGCTTCGCCCGTCTCCAGGTAGGCGATGCGCGTGATGAACAGCACGGCCTGGCCATCGGGGATGCCCAGTTGCTTGGCCAGCACGTCCGTCGCATTCATGGCGCGGATGTGCTGCAAGGCGCGCACGGGAGCCTTCTTGATGCTGCTCAGGTATTCATACAGCGAGTCGCCCATGGTGGCCGGGTCCGGCACCACGCTGAAGGGCAGCACGCTCACTTCATACGCCATCACGACATCGTCAGCCAGGCGCAAGCGTTCGAGGCGCGCCACTTTCGTGTTCTGCGCCAGGCCCAGGCTCAGCTGTTCATCGCTGCTGGCGATGACGACTTCGCGCTTGAGCCAGCGCGAGCCGGGGCGGTAGCCGCGCTGCTGCAGCTGCTCGGAAAAGCTCGACAGGTTCGACAGCGGCTGCTCGATGCGCGGGGCAATATAGTTGCCCGAACCACGGCGGCGCACGACGAGGCCTTGCTCGACCAATTGATCGATGGCCTTGCGGGCAGTCACGCGCGATACGTCGAGCAGTTCGGACAGGGTACGTTCGGATGGCAGGGCCTGGTCTACCTGGTAGCGGCCGTTGCGTACGTCATCGCTCAGCTTGCGGGCGATCTGCATATATAAAGGCGAATTGTCATTTAAATCGACCTTGAGTTCTACGCTGGTCTGGCTCATACAGTTCTCCTTGTATGACTAGTGTAATAGCGATGGCGCTTGCGCGTAGCCCGTCCACCCATGAATAAATGGAAAATGGCCATAAATAACGGTTATACACTTAAAAAAACAATGTTTTACCGTACGTATAGCTTTGCATTATAGATAAATAAGCAATTTTCATTAGCCTTGGAAACGATCCCACCCTATGCTGGCGAAGTCCCCACCACACCGCGAAACAGGAAAACATGCACACTAAAATGACGGGTTTGTTGGCCTTGCTGCTGCTGGGCACGACCTGGAGCACACTGGCCGCCCCGCACGGCGGCGGCAAGGACCAGCAGCGCGCGCTCGATGCCACGCTATCGGCCATCGTCGATGATCCGCTCCACCCGCTGGCCAGCCTGTCCGTGCTGGCCATCCGCCACGGCAAGGTGTCGTATGAGCAACAATTTGGCTACCGGCACATCGGCGCCACGCCGGCTGACAGCTTGCCCGTGACGCCGGCCACCCTGTTTCGCATCGCCTCCGTCTCGAAGATGATGACCACTGTGGGCCTGATGCGGCTGGTCGAGCAGAGCAAGCTGAGCCTGGATCAGGACGTCAGCATCTACCTGGGCTTTTCCCTGCGCAACCCGCATTTCCCCCAGCAAGCGCTGACCTTGCGCAGCCTGCTCAGCCACACTTCCTCGCTGCGCGACGCGGGCGGCTACGCGTGGGGACCGGAACGCAGCCTGCGCGACGTGTTGACGGCCGGCAGCGACAGCATGTGGGACAAGCAAAAGGCGCCGGGCCGCTATTTTACGTATGCCAACCTGAACTGGGGCGTGATCGGCACCGTGATGGAAAAAGTCACGGGCGAGCGCTTCGACTTGCTGATGCGGCGTTTGCTGCTCGATCCCCTCGATGTGCGCGGCGGCTACCACCCGGCGGCATTTTCGGCGGAAGATGTGGCAAACACGGCCACCCTGTACCGCAAGCGCACCCTGGACACGGAAACCTGGCAGCCGCAAGGTCCCTGGATCGCCCAGACCGACGATGTTTACCAGCGTCCACCGGCCGCGCCGGCCGGCCTTGCCAACTATGTGATCGGCAGCAATGCCACCGTCTTCAGTCCCACGGGCGGCTTGCGCATTTCCGCCGCGGGACTGGGCAAGGTCATGCAAATGCTGCTCGACGGTGGCCGCTACCGGAATCAGCAGTTGTTGCAACCAGCCAGCATCGCGCTGATGTTTGGCCGCCAATGGCAGCTGGCGCCCGATGGCGGCAATGGCGACAGCGAGCGGGGCCTGTATCGCGCCTGGGGACTGGGCAACCAGCAGTTCGATGCGCTGGCGGGGCAGGGCAATGGCCTGGTCGAGGGCGCCAGTTTTCATGCGGTTGGCCACCTGGGCGACGCGTATGGCCTCGTCTCCGCTTTCGTGCTCGATTTCAAGCACAAGAATGGCATGGTGATGCTGGTGGGCGGCACGGGCAGCGATCCCGCGCAGTATCCGGGCACGTATTCCGCCATGGGGCGCAGCGAGGAACGGATACTCACCACCTTATACCGTGGCGCGATTGACAAGCATGAATAATTTGCACTGAAACAGTGCATTCCTGAAAGTTATGGCTGCACCATGATGTTTCATTGGCTGCCTTGGCGGCCAGCCTCTAAGCTCTTCCCGAATGCTCCCGCACCATGGAGCGCAACGCAGCGAGGCAACATGCAGCAACACGTCATCATCATCGGCGGCGGCGTCGTCGGTCTGACATCGGCCTGGTGGCTGGCCGAGGCCGGCTACAAGGTCACGGTACTGGAACGCAATGAACAGGTGGCGGTCGCCGCCAGCTACCGCAATGGCGGCCAGCTCAGCTATCGCTATGTGGCACCGCTGGCCGACGCGGGCGTGCCCTTCAAAGCCCTGCAATGGCTGCTGCAGAAAGATGGTCCGCTGCGCTTCCGTCCCGAAGCGGACTGGCGCCAGTGGCGCTGGATGGCCAACTTCTTGCGCAATTGCAACAGCGCCAGCAACGCCCGCACGACGGCGAAACTGTTGCAATTGGGTGAACTGAGCCGCGCCGGCATGGCCCAGCTGGAGTTGACCGTGGCGCCGGAAGCGTATGCCCGGCGCGATGCGGGCAAACTCATCGTCTACCGCTCGCCCACCATCTTTCAGCGGGCCGTGGCGCGGCCCGAGTCGGAAGAAGCGCGCATCGTCTTGTCTCCCGCAGAAGCCGTGCAGCGCGAGCCGGCGCTAGCCGCCCTGCAGAATTCATTGGCGGGCGGCATTTTTACGCCCGGCGAAGCGGTGGCCGATTGCCACGCCTTTTGCCTGGCGCTGGAAGCGCGCCTGCTGCAGCATGCGAATTGTTCGCTCCTGTTAAAAGGCGAGGCGCGCCGCCTCGTCACGCACAAGGGCAGGATCACGGGCGTCGACACCAGCCTGGGCCTGTTGCAAGCGGACCACTATGTGCTGGCGGCCGGCATCCAGAGCCGCGACCTGGCCGCCACGGCAGGCATCTACCTGCCCCTGTACCCGTTGAAAGGCTACAGCCTGACGGCGCCCATCCGCGCGCAAGACAAGGCGCCGGAGATCAGCATCACGGATTTCGAGCGCAAGGTGCTGTATGCGCGCATCGGCGGCGACCTGCGCGTGGCCGCCATGGTCGACATGGTGGGCGCCGACAACAGCATCGATTGGGACCGCATCGCCGGCCTGACGCGGCTGGCGCGCGAAGCCATGCCACAGGCAGCCGATTACGAACAGGCCACGGCCTGGGCCGGTTTGCGTCCTGCCACGCCGAACAGCGCGCCACTGGTGGGCGCCAGCAAAGTGGCGAACTTGTGGCTCAATGTGGGCCATGGCCCGCTGGGCTTTACCTTTGCCGCCGGCACGGCGCGCATCCTGGCCGACCTGATGGCCGGCAAGGCGCCGCCGTTCGCGCTGGACTTCCTCAGCCCCCCAAAATAGCCGGCCAAGGCGGCGCGCACGCGCCGCTGCCGATATGGCGGATAATTGCGGAACTTTTCAGCTCCCTTATTTTCCAGCGCATGCCCACACCCTCGACATCTGCCGCCTGCCCCTGTGGCGGCGCCTCCTACGCCAGCTGCTGCGGCCCGTATATCGCGGGCGACGCCTTGCCGCCCACGGCCGAAACGCTGATGCGCTCGCGCTACACGGCGTTTACCTTGCGCGACGAGCCGTATCTGCTTGCCACCTGGCATGCCAGCACCCGTCCCACCGATGCTTTATTTGCCGAAGAAGAAAAAGTCCACTGGCTGGGACTTGATGTAAAATCTGCTTTACGTTTACGTCAACGTAAAGCAGTATCAGCAGATCAAGCCGAAGAGATACACCGCGACAGCGTCGAATTCGTGGCCCGCTACAAGGTCAACGGCCGCGCGCACCGCCTGCATGAAGTGAGCCGCTTCGTGCGTGAAGCTGGTGACGGCGGCGCCCTGCGCTGGTTTTATCTCGACGGCAGTTTTCCCGAATAGCGCGACCCGAGAGACCGGGCGATCATAAAAAGGAACCGCAATGCCGCACATCGAAAGCAAACTCAATCCGCGCAGTGAAGATTTCAAGGCCAATGCCGCGGCCATGCAAGCCATCGTCGACGATTTGCGCGACAAAGTGGAAAAGATCGCGGCCGGCGGCGGCGAAACGGCTGCCGCCAAGCACCTGGCACGCGGCAAACTGCTGCCGCGCGACCGTGTGCAGATGCTGCTCGATCCCGGCACGCCCTTCCTCGAGTTTTCCCAGATGGCGGCTTACGCCATGTACCAGGACGCCAAGGGCGTCGATGCGGCCCCTTCCGCCGGCATCATCACCGGCATCGGCAGGGTCTCGGGCCAGGAATGCGTCATCGTGTGTAACGACGCTACCGTCAAGGGCGGCACGTATTACCCGATGACGGTGAAAAAGCACTTGCGCGCCCAGGAAATCGCCGACCAGAACAACCTGCCGTGCATCTACCTGGTCGACTCGGGCGGCGCCAATCTGCCGAACCAGGACGACGTCTTCCCGGACCGCGACCATTTCGGCCGCATCTTCTACAACCAGGCAAATCTGTCGGCCAAGGGCATCCCGCAGATCGCCGTCGTGATGGGCTCTTGCACGGCCGGCGGCGCCTACGTGCCGGCCATGAGCGATGAATCGATCATCGTCAAGGAGCAGGGCACGATTTTCCTCGGCGGCCCGCCGCTGGTGAAAGCGGCGACAGGTGAAGTGGTGACGGCCGAAGACCTGGGTGGCGGCGACGTGCACACGCGCTTGTCCGGCGTGGTCGACCACCTGGCGCAGAACGATCTGCATGCGCTGTCGCTGGCGCGCACCATCGTCTCGAACCTGAACCGTCAAAAACCGCAGCAGATGGCGCTGCGTGAATCCGTCGAACCGAAATACCCGACGCAGGAACTGTATGGCGTGATCCCCGTCGATACGCGCAAGCCGTTCGACGTGAGGGAAGTGATCGCGCGCATCGTCGACGGCAGCGATTTCGACGAATTCAAGGCCCGCTACGGCACCACCCTGATCTGCGGCTTCGCGCACATCTATGGCGTCAAAGTCGGCATCATCGCCAATAACGGCATCTTGTTCTCGGAATCGGCGCTGAAAGGCACGCATTTCATCGAATTGTGCTGCCAGCGCAAGATCCCGCTCGTGTTTTTGCAAAACATCACGGGCTTCATGGTGGGCCGCAAATACGAAAACGAAGGTATCGCCCGCAATGGCGCCAAGATGGTGACGGCCGTGGCCACGGCCGCCGTGCCGAAATTCACCGTCATCATCGGCGGCAGCTTCGGCGCCGGCAATTACGGCATGTGCGGCCGCGCGTTTTCTCCCCGCTTCATGTGGATGTGGCCGAATGCGCGCATCTCCGTCATGGGCGGCGACCAGGCCGCTTCCGTGCTGGCGACCGTCAAGCGCGACGGCATCGAGGGCAAGGGCGGGCAGTGGAGCGCGGACGAGGAAGCGGCCTTCAAGCAGCCGATCAAGGATCAATACGAACACCAGGGCCACCCATACTATGCCACCGCGCGCCTGTGGGACGACGGCGTGATCGACCCGGCCGACACCCGCATGGTGCTGGGCCTGGGCCTGTCGGCCGCGCTCAACGCGGAAATCCCGGACACGAAGTTCGGCGTATTCCGCATGTAAGCGGCACTCAGGGAGAAGAGCATGGAATTTGAAACCTTAAAGCTGGTCATCGAGGGCAATGTCGCCACCGTGACCCTGAACCGTCCCGACGTGCGCAACGCCTTCAACGAGACGACGATCGCCGAACTGGCGCGCGCCTTCGAGGGGCTGGGACGCAGCGACATGGTGCGCGCCATCGTGCTGGCGGCAAATGGCGCGGCCTTTTGCGCCGGTGCAGACTTGAACTGGATGAAGAAGATGGCAGGCTACACGCATGCCGAAAACCAGGCCGACGCGCTGCAGCTGGCGCAGATGCTGCGCACGATTTACCTGTGTCCCAAGCCCGTCGTGGCGAAGATCCAGGGCGACTGCTATGCGGGCGGCATGGGCCTGGTCGCCGCATGCGATATCATTCTGGTTGCGGAAGACGTGCATTTCTGCCTGAGCGAAGTGCGGCTGGGACTGATCCCGGCCACTATTTCACCGTATGTCATCAAGGCCATGGGCGAAAACGCGGCACGCCGCTATTTCCTGACCGCGGAGCGATTCTCCGCCCAGGAAGCGCTGCGCATCGGCTTTGCCCACGAGGTAGTCGAAGCAAGTGCGCTGGACGCGAAAACGGCGGAGGTGCTCAAAGCGCTGACGGGCAACAGCCCGCACGCCGTGGCGCAAGCGAAAACGCTGGTGCGCGAGATCGTCGGCCAGCCGGTCGACGACGCGCTGCTGGCGGACACCGCCGAGCGCATCGCGCAGATCCGCGCGTCGGAACAGGGACGCGAAGGCGTGCAATCGTTCCTCGACAAGCGCAAGCCGGGTTGGCTCATGGGCTAGTGAATAGTCCAAAGCCCATGGTCTAAGAATATCATTGGAGCAGTTTTGAAAGCAGAAAAACAATCGGGCTGGGTCGAACGCAGTCTGCGCAGCGTGTGGCATCCGTGCACGCAAATGCAGCACCACGAGACTGTACCGCTCATCCCCGTCAGCCATGGCCGCGGCGCCTGGCTGTATGACCACGAAGGCCGACGCTACCTGGACGCCATCAGCTCCTGGTGGGTGAACCTGTTCGGCCATGCGAATCCGCGCATCAATGCGGAACTCAAGGATCAGCTGGACCGCCTGGAACACGCCATGCTGGCCGGTTTCACGCATGAACCGGTGATCGAACTGTCGGAAAAGCTCTCTGCGCTCACCGGCGGCGTGCTCGGTCACAGCTTTTACGCGTCCGACGGGGCGTCGGCCGTGGAAATCGCCCTGAAAATGAGTTTTCATGCGTGGCGCAACAGCGGCAAGAGCGAGAAACAGGAATTCGTCTGTTTAAAGGGCAGCTACCACGGCGAAACCATCGGCGCCCTGGCCGTCACCGACGTCGCCCTGTTCAAGGATGCCTACGGCCCCCTGCTGCGCGCCACGCAGACGGTGATGTCGCCCGACTTCCGCCAGGCGGCCGAGGGCGAGACCGCCGAGGACGTGGCGCGCCGCGCGGCCTTTGAGGTAGAACAGCTGTTCCAGCAAAAAGCCGACAAAATCGCCGCCATCATCATCGAACCATTGGTCCAATGCGCCACCGGCATGGCCATGCACGACCCCCTGTATTTGTCCTTGGTCCGCGCCCTGTGCGACCGCTATCAGGTGCATTTGATACTCGATGAAATCGCCGTCGGCTGCGGTCGCACGGGCACTTTCTTTGCGTGCGAGCAGGCCGGCATCTGGCCCGATTTCGTCTGTCTGTCGAAGGGCATCAGTGGCGGCTATTTGCCTTTATCGCTGGTGATGACGCGCGAAGACATCTACCAGGCGTTCTACAGCACCGACGTGCGGCGCGGCTTCTTGCATTCGCACTCGTACACGGGAAACCCGCTGGCCTGCCGCGCGGCGCTGGCGACCTTGTCGATTTTCGAGGAAGACGATGTGCTGGTGGCCAACCGCGTGCGCGCCGAAAAAATCACGCGCGCCCTGGCGCCGCTGGCGCAGCATGAAAAAGTAAAACACTTCCGCCAGCAGGGCATGATCTGGGCCTTCGATGCGGTCGACGCGGCACCCGATTTTTCGCGCCGCTTCTTCAGCACGGCGCTGGAACACGAACTGTTGATGCGCCCCATCGGCTCGACCGTCTACCTGATGCCGCCGTACATCCTCGACGACGAAGAGATCGCGGGCCTGGGCCAGCAGACCCTGGCCGTTTTCAATCACGTGATCGGGGCCTGAGATGGAACTGATCGCGCGATTACAACAGCAACTGCAAGGGCTGGAAGAGCGTAGCCTGATCCGCCGCCGCCGCACCGTCGACACGCCGTGCGCGCCGCGCCTGACGGTCGATGGCCGCGCCATGCTGGCCTTTTGCAGCAATGACTACCTGGGCCTGGCCGCGCATCCGCGCATCGTCGCCGCGCTGAAAGAAGGCGCCGACCTGTATGGCGCCGGCAGCGGCGCTTCGCATTTGATCAGTGGCCACAGCCGCGCCCACGCGCAGCTGGAAGAGCGGCTGGCCGCTTTCGTCGGCGCCAACCTGGAAAACGCCCGCGCCCTGTATTTCTGCACCGGCTACATGGCTAATCTGGCTGTGCTGACGGCCCTGTCGGCGGGCGACGCGGACGCCGAGATTTTTTCGGAAGCGCTGAACCACGCCTCGCTGATCGATGGCACGCGCCTGGCCCGCGTCAAGACGCGCGTGTATCCGCACGCGGACCTCGATGCCCTGGCGGCGCTGCTCGCGGCCAGCACGGCACAAACGAAAATCGTCGTCACCGACAGCGTCTTCAGCATGGATGGCGACCTGGCGCCGCTGCCAGCGCTGCTGGCCCTGTGCGAGCATTACGGCGCCTGGCTGGTGGTCGACGACGCGCACGGCTTTGGCGCGCTGGGAGCCAACGGCCGCGGCGCGCTCGAACACTTCGACCTGCGTTCGCCCTACCTCGTGTACGTGGGCACCCTGGGCAAATCGGCCGGCGTGGGCGGCGCCTTTGTGTGCGCGCACGAAGCCGTGATCGACACCCTGATCCAGAAGGCGCGCCCCTACATCTTCACGACGGCGGCCGCGCCCGCGCTCGCGCATGCGCTCTTGGCCAGCCTGGACATCATCGCCGGGGACGAAGGAAAACAACGCCGCGCTCACCTGGCGGCGCTGGTGGCGCAATGGAACGAGGGCTTGCAACTGCAGCGCTGGCAAGCCTTGCCCTCCGTGACCGCCATCCAGCCCGTCATCATCGGCGAGAATGCGGACATGCTGGCCGTCGCCGCGCAACTGTACCAGCAGGGCCTGTGGGTCGGTGCCATCCGCCCGCCCACCGTGCCAGCGGGTACGGCGCGCCTGCGCGTGACCCTGTCGGCCGGCCACACGGCGCAGGAAGTGGCGCAATTGATCAACGCAGTCAACACCCTGGAAAGGACTCGCCATGAGCCTTGATGACCCTATCGTGGCGGCAGTGCTGGCGGATCTGGCGCCAGCCGTGCAGCCGGCGCCGGCAACCACCGGCCTGCCATCGCGCTTTGCCTGTTTCGTCACCGGCACCGACACGGAAATCGGCAAGACATTGACGTCGTCGGCCCTGCTGCACGCGCTGGTGGCGCGCGGCGTGCGCGCCTGCGGCATGAAGCCGGTCGCCGCCGGTGCCGAGATGCGCGACGGCGAGCTGCATAATGAAGATGCCGACAGCCTGATCGCCGCCGGCAACGTCACCATGCTGCGCAGTCTGACGACGCCCTACATGCTGAAGGAAGCGGCGGCGCCGCACATCGCCGCCGCGCTCGAAGGCGTGAGCATTGAATCCGTGCCGATCCTGGCAGCCTACCTGGAAATCGCCGCCGCCTCGGACGCCGTCGTGGTCGAAGGCGTGGGTGGTTTCCGCGTGCCGCTCTCCAGCGATTTCGACTCGGCCGACCTGGCGCAGCAGCTCGACCTGCCCGTGATTCTCGTCGTCGGCATGCGTCTGGGCTGCATCAGCCAGGCCTTGCTGACGCTGGAAGCCATCGAAGCGCGCGGCTTGACGGTGATCGGCTGGGTCGCCAACACTTTGGCCGTGGAAATGCGCTTCCTCGACGAAAATATCGATGCGCTGATCGAGCGCATCCCGGCGCCGCTGCTGGGCAGGGTGCCGCGCCTGGCGCAGCCGAGCGCGCAAGCGGCGGCGTCCTATCTCGATTTCACCGGCTTGCCGAACTGGCCGGCGCAGCACCCCAACACTTAAAACGTATCCAAAAATAGAAGCGAAGGAATCACCATGTCCGTAGTCCAAGAAGCAGCAAAAACCGTCGAACTGCACCGCCCTGCGGCGCGCATCACCCTGCCCGAAGCGGCCACCTGGCCCATCGATGATGTGCTGGCCCTGTTCGACCTGCCATTCAATGACCTGATGTTCAAGGCCCAGCAAACCCACCGCGTCAACTTCCCCGATGGCGACGTGGAACTGGCGACCCTGCTGTCGATCAAGACGGGCGGATGCGAAGAAGACTGCGGCTATTGCCCGCAGGCGGCCCGCTACGACACCGGCGTGGAAGCGAAAAAAATCCTCGACATCGACACGGTGCTCGACGCGGCCCGCCAGGCGAAAGCCAACGGCGCCACGCGCTTCTGCATGGGCGCCGCCTGGCGCGGCCCGAAAGACCGCGACATGGACAAGGTCGAAGAGATGGTGACCAAGGTGAAGGCGCTGGGCCTGGAAACCTGCGCCACCCTGGGCATGCTGGAAGAGGGACAAGCGGACCGCCTGAAAAACGCGGGCCTGGACTTCTACAACCACAACCTGGACACGGCGCCCGAGTTCTACGACAACGTCATCTCGACGCGCGAATACCAGGACCGCCTCGATACCTTGGGCCGCGTGCGCGAAGCTGGCTTGAAAGTATGCTGCGGCGGCATCGTCGGCATGGGCGAGACGCGCCTGCAACGCGCGGGCCTGATCGCCCAGCTGGCGAACCTCAATCCATATCCGGAATCGGTGCCCGTCAACCACCTGGTGCAGGTGGAAGGCACGCCGTTGTTTGGCCTGGAAGCGCTGGACCCGTTCGAATTCGTGCGCACGATCGCCGTGGCCCGCATCACCATGCCGAAAGCGCGCGTGCGTTTGTCGGCCGGCCGCCGCCAGATGGGCGAAGCCGTGCAGGCGATGTGCTTCCTGGCTGGCGCCAACTCCATCTTCTACGGCGACAAGCTGCTCACCACCGACAACCCGGAAGCGGAAGACGACCGCGTCTTGCTCGGCAAACTGGGCTTGCAGACGCGCGGCGCCATGCTCGAATCGGTACAGAAAGAGAAGTGCGGCTGCTGATGACAGCCTTGTCGGGTTACGCCGTGCCGGCTAACCCGACCTACGATATCCAGCCTCACCATGCGTAGGTCGGTTTAGCGCGTAGCGCGTAAACCGACACACCAGCAGACAAGGTCCGCCAAGAGACAGCTGCCCCTTTTTGAGAGAATAGAGAGAGACCATGTTCACTAAAATCCTGATCGCCAACCGCGGCGAAATCGCTTGCCGTGTCGCCGCTACCGCGCGCCGCATGGGTATCCAGACCGTCGCCGTATATTCGGAAGCGGACGCCAATGCCAAGCACGTCGCCGTGTGCGACGAAGCCGTCTTGATCGGCCCCGCGCCGGCCAAGGAAAGCTATCTGTGCGGCGACAAGATCATCGCCGTGGCGCTGGCCACGGGCGCGCAGGCGATCCACCCAGGCTATGGCTTTTTGTCCGAGAACGCCGACTTCGCCGACGCCTGCCACGCGGCGGGCCTGGTCTTCATCGGCCCACCGGCGTCCGCCATGCGCGCCATGGGTTCGAAGTCGGCCGCCAAGTCGCTGATGGAAAAGGCGAATGTCCCCCTGGTGCCCGGCTACCACGGCGAGAATCAGGATGCGGACTTTTTGCACACGCAGGCCGACAAGATCGGCTACCCCGTGCTGCTGAAAGCCTCGGCTGGCGGCGGCGGCAAGGGCATGCGCGTCATTGAAAACAGCGCCGACTTCAAGGCCGCGCTGGCCTCGTGCAAGCGCGAAGCGATCAGCTCTTTCGGCGACGACAAGGTGCTGGCCGAAAAATACCTGTCGCGTCCGCGGCATATCGAAATCCAGGTGTTCGCCGACACGCTCGGCAACTGCATCTACCTGTTCGAGCGCGATTGCTCGGTGCAGCGCCGTCATCAAAAGGTGCTGGAAGAAGCGCCTGCGCCGGGCATGCCGACTGAGCGCCGCGCGGCCATGGGCGAGGCGGCCGTTGCCGCCGCCAAGGCCGTCGGCTACGTCGGTGCGGGCACGGTGGAATTCATCGCCAACC
The DNA here is from genome assembly GCF_002813325.1 of Janthinobacterium sp. 64. Classification (NCBI taxonomy): domain Bacteria; kingdom Pseudomonadati; phylum Pseudomonadota; class Betaproteobacteria; order Burkholderiales; family Oxalobacteraceae; genus Janthinobacterium; species Janthinobacterium sp. 64. The sequence continues at coordinate 3,689,942 of NZ_PHUG01000001.1, forward strand.
AGGATGGCTCGTTCTACTTCATGGAGATGAACACGCGCTTGCAGGTGGAACATCCGGTAACGGAAATGATCACCGGCACCGACCTGGTGGAATGGCAGTTGCGCGTCGCCTTTGGCGAGCCGCTGCCGAAAAAACAAAGCGAACTAGCGATCCACGGCCACGCCATCGAGGCGCGCATCTATGCGGAAAATCCGGAGAAGGGCTTTTTGCCGTCGATCGGCACCCTGCGCCACATGCAGTCGCCTTCCGCCGTCACGTTCGAACTGGGTGGCACGGTGGTTCCGGCGTCCGTGCGCATCGATTCGGGCGTGCGCGAAGGCGATGCGATCTCGCCATTCTACGACCCGATGATCGCCAAGCTGATCGTCTGGGGCGCGGACCGCCGCGAAGCGCTGGCGCGCATGGCGCAGGCGCTGTCCGAATACCAGATCGTCGGCCTGGCCAGCAATATCGCCTTTTTGAAACGCCTCGTCGAAGGCCAGGCATTCAGCTCTGCCGATCTCGATACGGGCCTCATCGAGCGCAATCAGGCATCGCTGTTCCCCGCCCTGCAGGCGGCGCCCGACACGGCCCTGGCGCTGGCGTCCGTCGCCCTGCTGCTGGAAGAAAAAGCAGCGGCCGAAACGCAATCGGCCAACCGCGCCGACCCGTGGGGCAATGCGCTCGGCTGGCGTCTGAACAGCACCCTGGGCCGCAGCCTGGCGTTCGCCGATGAATTCACCTTGGCCGGCGAGGGCAAGGCCTACGCGGCGCGCGTTGCCTACAAAACGGATGGCTGGCTGTTCAACGGCCAAGCCCTCACCCTGACGGCACACCAAGGCAACGAGCTGCACATCAAGCTCGGCGAGCGTGCCGTGCATGGCACCGTGCTGCGCGACGGCGAACAGTTCCACGTGTTTACCGGCGGCTTGCACCATACCCTGCATTACAGCGATCCGATGGCGCATGCGGGCGAGGTGGAAGCGGAAGGCGGACGCCTGACGGCACCGATGCCGGGCAAGGTCGTCGCCGTGCTGGTGAACAAGGGCCAGGACGTCAAGAAGGGCGAGCCTCTGGTCATCATGGAAGCGATGAAGATGGAGCACACGATCGCCGCGCCGCACGACGGCCTGGTGGAAGACGTGCTGTATGCGGTCGGCGACCAGGTGGCCGATGGCGCGCCGCTGCTGGCCTTCAAGGCTGCCGCATAGAGGTAAGCACATGCGCATCCTGTTACAACGCTCGGACGGCAAGGAAGCGGCGTGGATCAGCGACTTCCGCGACTTGCTGCCCGAAGCCGACATTATCTTCTGGCGCGAAGGCGAGGCGGCTCCGCCGTGCGACTACGCCGTCGTGTGGCAGCCACCCGCCGCCATGCTGCCCGAGCTGGCGAACGTCAAAGCCATCTTCAACACGGGCGCCGGCGTCGACGCGCTGTTGAAATTCGGCGACGCGCTGCCGGCCCGCGTGCCGCTGATCCGTCTCGATGACGCGGGCATGGGCGTGCAGATGGCCGAATATGTGAGCCACGCCGTGCTGCGCCACTTCCGCCGTTTCGACGACTACGAAGCGCAGGGCCGCGCCGGCATCTGGCAGCCACTGCCCGCGTTCGACAAGGCGGATTTCCCCGTCGGCGTGCTGGGCATGGGCGTGCTGGGCACGCGCGTGCTCGATGCGCTGGCACAGTTCGAATTCCCCTTGCGGGGATGGAGCCGCAGCCAGAAGCACATCGATGGCGTCGAATGCTTTGCGGGCGAAGAGGGGCTGGAAGCATTCTTGCGCGGCACGCGCGTGCTGATATGCATGCTGCCGCTCACGCCCGACACACACAACCTGCTCGATCGCACCCGCCTGTCGATGCTGCTGCCGGGCGCCTATGTCATCAACGTGGCGCGCGGCGCGCATATCGCCGAACCGGATTTATTGACCCTGATCCGCTCCGGGCATATCGCCGGGGCGACACTGGACGTATTCCGCAACGAGCCGCTGCCGCAGCAGCACCCGTTCTGGCAAGAACCCCGCATCACCATCACGCCGCATATTTCGGCGACCACCCTGCGCCGCGAAAGCGTGGCGCAGATCGCCGCCAAGATGCGCCGCCTGCACGCCGGAGACTCTGTCGCCGGCATCGTCAACCGTTTGCAAGGATATTGAGATGAACCCTATTACCAGTTTGCCCAGGCAGGTCAAGATCGTCGAAGTGGGTCCGCGCGACGGCCTGCAAAACGAAAAGGAAACCATCAGCGCCGCCGTCAAGATCGAACTGGTCGACCGCCTGACCCTGGCCGGCTTCGTCAATATCGAGGCGGCGTCCTTCGTTTCGCCGAAATGGGTGCCGCAGATGGCCACCAGCGCAGAAGTGATGGACAAGATCGCGCGCCGCGCTGGCACCATCTATTCGGCGCTGACGCCGAACATGCAAGGCTTTGACGCAGCGCTGGCAGCAAAAGCCGATGAAGTGGTGATCTTCGGTTCCGCGTCGGAGGCGTTCTCGCAAAAGAACATCAACTGCTCGATCGCCGAATCGATTGCCCGCTTCGAAGGCGTGGCGAAGGCGGCCAAGGAACACGGCCTGCGCCTGCGCGGCAGCATCAGCTGCGCCTTCGGCTGCCCCTACCAAGGGGACGTGCCGCTGGACGCCGTGGCCGACGTGGTGGGCCGCATGCGCGACCTCGGTTGCGACGAGATCGACATCGCCGACACCATCGGCGTGGCCACGCCGCGCAAGACGCAGGCGGTGATGCAGCGCGCCATTGCCGCCTTCCACGTGGGCGGGCTGTCCGGCCACTTCCACGATACCTACGGCCAGGCGCTGGCGAACATCTACGCCAGCCTGGAAACGGGCATCGCGATCTATCACTCGTCCGTGTCGGGCCTGGGAGGCTGCCCGTACGCCAAGGGCGCCACCGGCAATGTCGCCACCGAAGACGTGCTGTACATGATGCAGGGGCTGGGTATTGCCACCGGCATCGACCTGGACCTGGTGGTCGATGCGGGGCAGTTCATTTCGCAGCAGCTGGGACGCAAGGGCTCGAGCCGCGCGGGCAACGCCATCGCGGCGAAACGCGCCGCTGTTTGAGGTAGGTCGGATTAGCGTGGCAACGCCACGCGTAATCCGACGCCACCAGAGCCATGGCCAACACTGTTGTCGGGTTACGCGCTGCGCGCTAACCCGACCTACGTGAACTGTACAGACGAAAAAAAACCCAAGAGCCTAAACTCTTGGGTTTTTTTCTACAAATTTGGTCGGAGTACAAGGATTCGAACCTTGGACCCCCTGGTCCCAAACCAGGTGCGCTACCGGGCTGCGCCACACTCCGAAGACCAAGATAATACAGACCGTATCGACTTCGGTCAAGGGTCAGGTGAAACTCTGTGTAAATTATTTACAGACGACACTGGAACCCATGTATTTTTCAAAACGATTGAAGTATGCGACACTGGCTTGGCAAGTTTTCCCGATCAGACATGAAGGCGACGACGGCAATGGAGTTCAGGATAGAAAGAAACGACGGTGGCCGGCCCATGCCGAACCGCCGCGGCATCGCGCTGGGCATCGCCGTGTCCTTGCTGCTGCATGGCGCCTTGATCACTCTGTGGCGCCACGTGCAGCCGGCCGCGCGGATGGACACGGCCCCGCGCGTGGAATCGATCGCCGTATGGATACGTCCGCTGGCCGCCAAGCCGCCCCCGCCGCCCGTCGAAGTCGTCAAGCCGAAGCGCGAACCAAAACCCATCAGCAAGCCGACACGCGCCACTGTCCGGGAAACGCCGGCGGCCGCCACGACGCCAGCATCGAGCCCGCAAGCCATCACGGTGGTGCCGGCATCACCGGCCACGCCGGCGGCCAGCGCCGATACCATCACGCAAGAGACGCCAAAGTTCGACATGGACGCGGCCAGAAGGACGGCGCGCAAGATGGCGGGCGAACGCGACCCGTCCAAGGTAGGCACGGCCGTGGGGCAAATCCCCGACAAGCCGCTGCAAACGGAAACCCAGCTGGCGCGCGACATCGCGCAAGGCAAGCGCGGCGATTGCCGCACCGCCTACTCAGGCGCAGGCTTGCTGGCGCCCGTGATGATGTTGCTCGACAAGAAGGATAGCGGTTGCAAGTGGTGACAATTTAACAACCGACCTATTTGGGACAGGCCGCAATCAAATTATTCCTGCCCCTTCAACTGCAACGCCCGCTCATACAGGGCATTCTTCTTGCGCCCCGTGATCTGCGCCGTCAGGTTCGCCGCCTGCTTGACGCTGCATTCGGCCAGCAGGATGTTGAGGATGCGCTCCGCTTCCACGTCTTCCGCGTCCTGCGCCTCCGTCGCGCCTTCGAGCAGCACGACGAACTCTCCCTTTTCGCGGTGCGCATCGGCGCGTATCCACGCCTCCGCTTCGGACAAGGGGCAGCGGTGGATTTCCTCGAACATTTTCGTCAGTTCGCGCGCGAACACCACCTGGCGCGTGGGCTCGAACGCTTCCACCAGGGCCGTGGCGCAATCGAGGATGCGGTGCGGCGCTTCATAAAACACCATCGTCGCCGTCACGCCGCGCAGGCTGTGCAGCATGTTTTCGCGCTGCTTGGCCTTCGCCGGCAAGAAGCCGACGAAGTAAAACTGGTCGTTCAACAAGCCGCTGGCGGAAATGGCGGTGATCGCCGCCGACGGGCCGGGCAGGGGCAGCACGCGCAAGCCGGCCGCGCGCACGGCGTCGACGATGCGCGCGCCCGGGTCGGACACGGCCGGCGTGCCGGCATCGGAAACGAGGGCGATGCGCTCGCCAGCGTGCAGGCGGGCGATCAGCGTCTGCGCCACTTCACGCTCATTATGTTGATGCGCCGCAATTAACGGCTTGTTCAAGCCGAAGCGCGTCAGCAGGTGCGCCGTGTTGCGCGTATCTTCACAGGCGACGGCATCGGCAAGGCTCAGCAGATGCAGCGCGCGCAGGCTGATATCGGTCACATTGCCGATGGGCGTGGCCACTATATACAATGTTGCGATAGGATAGACCTGATGCGCCGCCTCTGTCATGATGGGCAGGCTGGCGATGGAACTGATTTCTTGTACGGTCATTTTGGAGGTTAAATGCTTGCTAATAGTGTGAAGTTACTGCTTGTTTGTGCCGCGACCGGCATGCTGAGCGCTTGCAGCACGCCTTGCGACGCGCCCGGGCAATTGTGCGCGCCTATTGAATCTAACACAAGGGCGCTGCCGCCACCGAAGCCGCTGCCACCACCCGTGCCGCCCAAGCCGCCCGCGCCCGAACCGGTGACGTTTGCCGTGGCCGTGCCCGATATTACCGCCTACGACGGCAACGGCGCCCCATTGTCTCCCATCACCACCAGGCCGGCCACCGGCACGCCGCAAGACATGCCGGCCGCCACGGCGCCGGCGCCGTCCGACGGCAAGGTTCACCACATCGGCCTGCTGCTGCCGCTGCGCTCCGCTTCCCTGGGCCCGGCCGCCGAATTGCTGCGCGCCGGCTTCATGGCCGCGTACGAGCGCGACCGCAGCGGCTTTGAAGTGACGGTGATCGACACGGGCGACGGCAGCAGCGACGTGCTGAACAAGTTTGCGCAAGCGCAAGAAGAACAGGACATCGTCGTGGGGCCTTTGTCGCGCTCGGCCGTCACGGCCGTGGCCAACAGCGATCTGGTGCGCAAACCAACGATCGCCCTGAACCACCCGGACAACCGCGGCGAGGCGCGCCTGCCGGCCAAGCTGCTGGTGATGGGCCTGTCGATCGAGGCGGAAGCGCGCCAGGTCGCCGCCTGGGCCGCCAGCGAACAGCCGGGCGCCGGCGCGCTGATCCTGTCGGCCGGTTCGCCCTCGCAGCGCCGCATCAGCGCCGCCTTCAAGCAGGAATGGCTGCGCCAGGGCGGCAAGGTCAATGTGATGGACTTGACGGCCACGAACGGCTACCTGAGCGATGCAGAACTGGTGCAACTGCGCGCGCGCCTGGCCGCCACGCCGCCGGGCCTGCTGTTTGTCGCGCTCGACGCCGACCAGGCGCGCCAGCTGCGCGTGGCCATCGGCAGCGATCTGCCCCTGTATGGCACCTCGTCCTTGAATCCCGGCGCCGGGCGCGGCGCCAGCGGCCCCGAGCTCGACGGCGCGCGGCTGCTGGACTTGCCATGGCAAGTGCAGCGCGACCATCCGCAAGTGATGGTGTATCCACAGCCCGAGCAACCTGCCGAACGCCGCCTGACGGCCGACATGGAACGCCTGTATGCACTGGGCATCGATGCCTTCCGCGTGGCCCGCGAAGTGGCGCTGCGGCCGAACGCGCCGTTCACGCTCGATGGCGTGACGGGTCGCCTGGCCGTGCGCTTTGATGATAATCAAAGCGTGTTCGAACGCACGGAACAAGCCGCCACCTACCAGCAGGGCGTGCTGGGCACCTGGCCACCGGCCGCGCCAGCCACGCCACCGGTCCAGTAAGGACATGCGCCATGCGGCCCTTCGCTTTCTGGAACAAACGGGAACGGGGACGGCAGGGGGAGGACGATGCGCTCGCGTATCTGCTGCTGCAAGGCCTGGTGCTGCTGCAACGCAATTATCTGTGCAAGGGCGGCGAGCTGGACCTGATCATGCGCGATGGCGCATCAGTCGTTTTCGTCGAAGTGCGGCTGCGCAGCAGTGCAGCCTACGGCGGCGCCCTGGCCAGCATCACGCCAGCCAAGCAGCGGCGCATGGTGGTTGCCGCGCAAACCTGGCTGCAGGGGCAAACGACTTTGCCGCCTTGTCGCTTCGACGCGCTGGCCATCGATGGCGGGCACATCAGCTGGCTGCAGAACATCCTCGATATGTAAGCATTTTTAACAGTGCTTGTCCGCCATGCCGCGTGCCTGCACTATAATCGGCAGACTATGAATAATCAACGCATCCTCTCGCACTTCCACGAAAGTGCCGAACTCAAGATCCAGGCCGCTACCGTACTGGCGCAACCGATTGCGCAGGCGATCGACCTGATGTTTTATGCATTGTCCAACGGCAACAAGATCCTCGCCTGCGGCAATGGCGGTTCCGCCGCCGACTGCCAGCATTTCGCGGCCGAGCTGGTGGGACGCTTCGAACGCGAACGCTTTCCGCTGCCGGCCCTGGCGCTGACGACGGATACGTCGATCCTGACGGCCGTGGCCAACGACTACAGCTACCGCGAGATCTTCTCGAAGCAGGTGCAGGCCTTCGGCCAGGCTGGCGACATCCTGCTGGCCATCTCCACGTCGGGCAATTCGGCCAACGTGATGGCCGCCGTGGAAGCGGCGCTCGAACGCGAAATGCGCGTCGTGGCGCTGACGGGCAAGGACGGCGGCGCCATCGGCAAGATGCTGACGGACGCCGACGTGCATATCTGCGTGCCGGCCGAGCGCACGGCGCGCATCCAGGAAGTCCATCTGACCACCATACATTGCATCTGCGACGGCATCGACGTCGCGCTATTCGGAGGAGACGTGAATGACTAAATTCGGTACTGGCCCAGGCTGGAAACGCGTACAACGCCCATTGGCTACCGCATTGCTGTGCGGCGCCATGCTCACCTCGCTCACCGGCTGCATCGAACTGATGGTCGGCGGCGCAGTGATGGGCGGCGTTGCCGCAGCGGACCGCCGCACCCTGGGCGCGCAGACCGAAGACAAGTCGATCGCCCTGAAAGGCGAGTCGCGCATCCCCTCCATCACCGGCGATGCGGGCCATGTGAATGTCACCAGCTTCAACCGCCGCGTCCTGCTGACGGGCGAAGTGCGCGACGAGGCGATGAAAAATGCCGTCGAACGCGAAGTGCGCAATATCGAGGGCGTGGAATCGGTGGCCAATGAACTGATCATCGCCGGCCCGGCCAGCTACACCTCGCGCTCGAACGATGCGCTGATCACGACCAAGGTCAAGGCCAGCCTGATCGATATGAAAACCATCTCGGCCGCCTCGTTCAAGGTCGTCACGGAAAACGCCACCGTCTTCCTGATGGGCCGCGTTACCCAGCGCGAAGGCACGGTGGCGGCCGACGTGGCGCGCGGCGTGGGCGGCGTGCAGAAAGTGGTCAAGCTGTTCGACTACATTTCGGAAGCGGAACTGAAGCAATTGCAGCCCGATCCGGCGCCAGCACGCACCACCAGCACTGGCGACACGGCGCAGCAATAAACGCCTCCTCCGTTTGACCTACGGCTTTGATGCGGCGATATGGCTATAATGGCCGCATCGCCGCGCTTTTCAAGTAAAAACCATGTCAACTTCGCCCTCCGCAAGCAAGTCCTGGATCAAGCCAGCCCTGATCGCCGTCTTCGTGGCGGGCGTGGCGGCAGCCGGCTATCTGTCGCTGAATGACAAGCAAAGCGCGCCGGACGTGACTTTCCACGGCATCCATGGCGAGAAAATCACTTCAAGCAGCCTGCGCGGTAAGGTCGTGATGGTCAATTTCTGGGCCACCTCGTGCACCACCTGCGTGGCGGAAATGCCGGAGATGGTCGATACCTACAACAAGTACAAGGGACAGGGACTGGAATTCGTGGCCGTGGCCATGAAATACGATCCGGCCAACTACGTGCTCAATTTCGCCGAAACGCGCCAGCTGCCGTTCAAGGTGGCGCTCGACGTGACGGGCGAAGCGGCCAAGGCCTATGGCGACGTGGCCCTCACGCCCACCACCTTCGTGCTCGACAAGCAGGGCAAGATCCTCAAGCGCTACGTGGGCAAGCCGGAATTCGCGGAGCTGCACAAGTTGCTGGAATCGGCCATCGCGGGATAACACGGCACAAAACCTTGTTGCCAAGTGTTATCAACCTGTTATAACCTTCCCAGGCGTGATCCCACTCACCTTGTGAAGGCCAGCCGTGCCCCTAGCAGCTCAATCGCTCGACCCGCAACAACTCAAAACCTGGCTGCTCGCCACCGGCAACAAGGACGCCACGGCGTTCCGCCAGCTCTATATCTCCACCGCATCGAAACTGTTTGGCTACACCCTGCGTATATTGCATAAGCAAGAGCTCGCTGAAGAAGCCTTGCAAGAGGGTTTCGTCGCCATCTGGAACAACGCCGCCACGTATCAAAGCCACCTGGCGGCGCCGATGACCTGGATGGCCACCATCGTGCGCAACAAGGCGTTCGATGTGCTGCGGCGCAGCGACGATAGCGTGGAAATCGATGCCGACCAGTTTGATAGCGAAGTCATGAACGCACTGCGGGATCCCCAGGCCACGCCGATCGAATCGCTGCAGCTGAGCGGTGACGCCAAGGCGCTGGCGTTTTGCATGTCGGCCCTGGAAGGGCTGCACCGGCAGGTGGTGGCGCTGGCGTTCTATCACGACCTGTCGCACAGCGAAGTGGCGCAGCAGATGTCGCTGCCGATCGGCACCGTGAAGACCTGGATACGCCGCAGCCTGGAACGGCTGCGCACGTGTCTGGCGAAACGGGAGGCACCATGAATATCCGCGGCAATGACGTGCTGCGCCAGAAACTGGCGTCCGAATACGTGCTGGGCACCCTGAAAGGGGGCGCACGGCGGCGTTTCGAAGGCTGGCTGCACAATGACGCCGACTTGCGCAATATCACGGCCGAATGGCGCCAGCGCCTGGAACCGATGGCCGAATTTGCCACGCCCGTGGCGCCGCCCAAGCGCGTGTGGCAACAGATCGAGCAGCGCCTGCACCTGAAGCCGCAGGGCGGCTGGTCGTGGTTGCGCGATTCGCTGTCGTTCTGGCGTGGTCTGGGCATGGCGTCGAGCGCCATCGCCGCGCTGCTGGTGATCGTCGTGGCCACGCGCGTGATGGACGCGCCGCAGATCAGCCATGTGGCCAGCCTGACGGACGAGAAAGCGCAAACGGCCCTGCTGCTGACGGCCGACAGCCGCCACGGCGCCCTCGAAGTGCGCATGGTGGGCAACGCGCCCGTGCCGAGCGATAAGGATCTGGAACTGTGGGCCGTACCGAAGAGCGGCAACCCGCGCTCCCTCGGCTTACTGGCCGACAAGGGCAACGTGACACTGGCCCTGTCCCAGCGCGCCATCGGCAACGACGTGGCCCTGCTGGCCGTCACGCTGGAACCGAAAGGCGGTTCGCCGAATCCGAACGGACCGACGGGACCGATTCTCTACAAGGGCAACTGGGTGAAGATTTAAGCTTGTTTGGGATACAGAATCATCTGCGTGCAACGGAACAAGGCAATCGTCTTGCCCGTGTCCTTGCTTTTCACCACGGCATCCCACACTTGCGTGTTGCGGCCCTTGTGCTCGACCTTGGCCGTGCAGGTGAGCGTGCCTTCGCGGGCCGTGCCCAGGTGATTCGATTTCAATTCGATGGTCGTGAAATTGCTCGCGCCCTCGGGCAGGTTGACGATGCAGCCATAGCCGGACGCCGTGTCGGCCAGGGTCACCACGCTGCCCGCGTGCAGGTAGCCATTCGGCGCCAGCAGATGCGGCAGCACGGGCAATTCCGCCGTCAGCTGACCGTCGCCCACTTCCGTGATGACGATGCCCAGGTGGCCGGGCAGGCGGCCCGTGCCGCGTTCATTCAACATTGCTACGGTGATGTCGGGATTGCTCATGCTGGTCCTTGTGCGGGTGAGTCCGTGATACGCCGGAAAATACTATGATGATAGCAACTTTTTCCGCCTCGGTTTGGCGGTCGCTTATTTCCGGCCGCGCCGCCGTTTCCACCACACCAAACTGCCCGTCAGCAGGAACAGCAGCGGCATCAAGCCAAAGACGGTAATGAAGGCGCGCCCGGCCACGCCGAACGCCTGGCCCGAATGCAGGGGGAATTGCCAGCCCAGGAAGACGTCGCCGGCCGGCGCCCGCAAGGGATCGCGTATGCGCAGGGGCAAGCCGCTGCGCGCGTCCAGGGTAATGCGCGTGGCGCCGTCGCCGTGGGCGATTTCACCGGGCTGGCGCACGCGCACGTCATATGGCTGATCCTTTTTCGCCGGTAGCACGATGCGCGACACGCGCGCCTGCGGATACAGCTGTTGCGCGGCGGCCATGGCCTGACCCGCATCGAGCAGCTCGCCATCCTGCTGCAGATTTTTCAGTTTGACCTTGTCCGGCGCCGTCGACACGAGTTCCACCAAGGGCACGATCAATTGCGGCAAATTGAAATAAATGCCGGAAAAGGCGAGCATGGCCAGCACAGGCGCGGCAAAAAAGCCGGCCGCCTTATGCAAGGTGTAATTGAAACGGGGCCAGGAACCGCCATGCGACACCGTCAGCGCGCGCTTGACCGCCGTCCACTGCAGGCGCGGCCACCACAGATAGATGCCGCTCAAGGCCATCAGCAACAGCATCACGCCCGAGATACCGGTAATCGTCTTGCCCACTTCGCCGGACAATACATAGCGGTGCAAATGAAACATGCCCGACATCAGCAGCGGACGCGTGAGGCCGAAACGCCCCCAGTCGCGCTCGCCTTTGACTTGCAAGGTGTAGGGGTCGACCATCACCTGGCGCACGATGGCCTGGCTGAAGGGGGACGGCTTGCCCGCCTGGCGATACGAAGCCACGTAGACATCGCGCGCATCGGCGGGCGGATTGAGCTGGCTCGGCTTGCCGTAGGCGGGGTCGGCCGCAAGAGTGTCCACCACCGCTTGCAGCGTGCGCGGCGTCACCTGGAACACCTGGCCGGGCGCGGGCGTGCTCGCCTGCAACAAGGTCGGATTCAGATACGCGTCGAGCTCCGGCATCCAGGCGATGGCGGAACCCGTCAAGCCCAGCAGGACGAACAGGGCGCCAAACCACAGGCCCGCATACAGATGCAGTTTACTGAGCAAGCACTTGATCGGGCGTTGGGACATGGACACTTTGGGAAATTTTGGCTGCGAAACGATAGCATGAAAGACAAACACAATCGGCCTCACAGCGAACAACACGCTCATGGCAACGGCGGATTCAGATAAAAACGAGCGTTTCGGCACCATCAGCGAGCGCATCGGCATCGCGGGTAACTGTTGCACGACATACACTTTCCCCTATACTTCATCGAAAGGAAAACCATGACCACCTCCCGTTTGCTCGCCGCCACTTTGGGTCTCGCTTTGCACCTGGGCGCCCACGCCGCCGACTTTACCGTCACCAGCAGCGACATCGCGCCGGGCCAAACCCTGGCGCCGGCGCAAGTATTCCAGGGCTTCGGCTGCACGGGCGGCAACCTGTCGCCGCAATTGTCGTGGCACGGCGCGCCAGCCGGCACCAAAAGCTACGCCGTCACCCTGTACGACCCGGACGCGCCCACGGGCAGCGGCTGGTGGCACTGGAGCGTGTTCAATGTGCCTGCCAGCACAACATCCTTGGCTGCGGGAACGACCACGTCCACCTTGCCGGCCGGCGCCATGCAAGGACGCAACGATTACGGTGACAGCGCCTACGGCGGCGCTTGCCCGCCACCGGGCGACAAGGCGCACCGCTACCAGATCACGGTATGGGCCTTGAGCGTGGAGAAACTGCCGCTGGACCAGCACGCCAGCGGCGCCATGCTCGGTTACATGCTCAACGCCAACGCGCTGGGCAAGGCGCAGCTGACGGGACTGTATGGCCGATGACATGGACGCGGTGGCCCTGAGCGAACTGCGCATCGCCCACGGCACCATCGAAGCGCGCCGCGCGCAAACCCTGCGCCGCGTGCCCGTCTTCCAGAGCGCCCTGTGCCGCGTGCGGCAGGGAACGAAGCTGCTGGAATGGGGCGCGCGCCAGGCGCGCGCCGGCACGCACGACGTGGTGCTGATGCCGGCGGGACAGGAACTGGGCGTGGCCAACCTGCCCGGCGCGCAAGGCTACCGGGCAGAAGTGCTGAGCTTTTCACCGGCCCTGATCGCCCGTTTCCGCGCGCGCCATGGCAGCCTCGTCGATATCCAGCTGCGCCAGGCGGCCACGGCCAGCCTGTGCGTGCCGCTCGATACCCACGCGGCGCAGGCCTGGGACCAGCTGATGGCCAGCCTGGCGGGTAGCGCACCGCCCGCGCTGCTGGCGCACCAGGCGGAAGGCTTGCTGCTGGCCCTGGCCCTGGGCGGCCATTGCGGCCCGCTGTTGCTGGACCGCCGCGATCCGCTGGCCGCGCGCGTGCAGCAAGTGCTGCTACTGGACCCGGGCGCCGACTGGAGCGTGGCCAAGGTGGCGTCGAAACTCCATGTGGGCGCGTCCACCTTGCGCCGCCAGCTGGCCCTGGAGCAGCGCCACTTCCGCACCATCCTGGAAGACGTACGGCTGGGACTGGCCTTGCAGGAATTGCAATCTGGCATCTTACCCATCGGCGACATCGCGGCCGCCTGCGGCTACGCCTCGCCCTCGCGCTTCGCGGCCCGTTTCCGCCAGCACTACGGCCTGTCGCCGCGCGAGCTGCGCGCCACCCTGTGACGCCGCTCTGGCGCAAATGACGCAACAAGCGCTGACAGCGGGGCGATTTTCTTGCTACTATGCGCCCATGTCTTCCCGCCAGCCCACCCGCAAGCCTTACCTGACGTCCGCCCTCGCGCGCACGCCGTGGCAGCTGTGCGTGGCGCTGTTCAGTGCGCTGGCCCTCGTGTTCCTGCTGTCGACGGCCGCCTCGCACCTGCACAAGACGACGCTCGACGCGGAAGAGTGCGCGCTGTGCGCCACGGCCATCGACAAGGTGGCCGACATCGCCGTGCCGCCGGCCATCGTCGAGCCGCCCGCCCAGTTATTGCCGTACCGCTTGCTGGCCATCGCGCCCGCCCCCCTGGCGCCCGTCGCCACCCTGATCCTGCCGCCCGTGCGCGGCCCGCCTGCCGCCTCACTGTAATTCCACGCTGTTTTATCCATTTTTCAGGCTGCACCGCCGTGTTCTGACACGCCGGGCCGCCTGGCGTTGACTATTTTCGAGGTTTACCATGCAACACACTCCACGTCTGAGCGCGCTGTCGCTCGCCCTTGCCAGCCTGTTTAGCGTTTCCGCGCATGCCGCCGAAGCCACCGCTGCGGCAGATGCCGCACCACAAGAGATGCAAAAGGTCGAAGTCACCTCCGCCCATCTGAAAAGCGCGCGCATCGAACTGTCGCCGAAAGTCGGCACCACCATCTACAGCATCGACAGCCACATGGTCGACATGCTGGGCCAGGGCGACAACACGCCCTTCAATGAAGTGCTGCTGCGTTTGCCGGGCGTCTCGCAGGATTCGAAAGGTTCGGGCGCCCTGCACGTGCGCGACGACCATGCCAACGTGCAATACCGCATCAACGGCGTGCAGTTGCCAGAAAGCATCAGCGGCTTCGGCCAGTCGATCGACACGCGCTTGATCGACAAGACGGATTTCATGACGGGCGCCTTGCCGGCCCAGTTCGGCCTGCGCACGGCGGGCATCGTCGATATTGAAACGAAAGAGGGCGGATTGAGCCCGGGTGGGCGCATCGGCATCATGCTCGGCAGCCACGATCACGTGGAGCCGAGTGCTGAATTTTTCGGCAGCGTGGGCAAGTTCAATTACTACCTGTCCGGCAGCTACCTCGGCAATTCCCTGGGCGTGGAAAACCCGCAAGCCACGCGCAGCGCCCTGCATGACAAGACGCGCCAGAACAAATCGTTCGGCAGCCTGTCATATTTCCTTGATGACAACACGCGCCTGGGCGCCATGTTCGGCACGTATAACGGCCGCTTCCAGATCCCGAACAACCCGGACCAGGCGCCGGCCTTCTCGCTGGCTGGCCACAGCGATGCGCAGGCGGGCACGTCCACGTTGCCGTCGTCGCAGCTCAATGAAAACCAGCGCGAAGTGAACCGATTTCTGGTGCTGTCGCTGCAAAAAAGCCTGGGCGACGTCAATTACCAGGTATCGGCCTTCCACCAGTATTCGGAACTGCACTTCACGCCCGACGCCATCGGCGACCTGATCTACAACGGCGTGGCTTCCGACTCGCGCCGCGCCAACAGCGCTTCCGGCTTTCAATTCGACGCCAGCTACAAATGGCACCAGGACCATACCGTGCGCGCGGGCCTGGCCTACACGCGCCAGAAAACGACGAGCGACAACACGGTGGCCGTCTTCCCCGCGATGGACGGCGCGCAAACGTCCAGCACGCCCATGTCGATACTCGACAACAGCGGCAAGACGGGCACCCTGGCCAGTGTTTACCTGCAGGATGAATGGCACATCAGCAAGCCTTTGACCTTGAACTATGGCGCCCGCTTCGACAAAGTCTCGGCCTACACGAGCGAGCAGCAATGGAGCCCGCGCGTGAATCTGGCCTACAAAATCGCGCCGGGCACGGCCCTGCACGCCGGCTATTCGCGCTACTTCACGCCGCCGCCGCAGGAACTGGCGGCGCAAGCCAGCATCGACCTGTATGCGAACACGACGAATGCGCCGGAAATCGGCCAGTCCGACAACGTCAAGGCCGAGCGCACGCATTACTACGACGTGGGCATCAGCCACCAGGTCAATTCGAAACTGACCGTGACAGCCGATGTGTACTATAAAAAGATCAGCAACCTGCTCGACGAAGGCCAGTTCGGCCAGGCATTGATTTTGACGCCGTTCAACTACGCGGACGGCTACGCCAAGGGCCTGGAGTTATCGGCCATCTACAGCGAGAAAAACTGGGGCCTGTTCCTCAACGCCAGCACGCAAAAGGCGCAGGGACGCAACATCAATTCGGGCCAGGCCCTGTTTGGCGCCGATGAGCTGAACTACATCAGCCAACACTATGTCTACCTCGATCATGACCAGAAATACACCTTGTCCGGTGGCGGCCATTATCACTTCGGCGATTCGCAAGTGAGCGCTGACTTCCTGTACGGCAGCGGCCTGCGCATGACGCCGGACGGCGGCGCGCCCAATTCCGGCCATCTGCCGAGCTACTTCACCGTCAACACGGCGCTCACGCATACGTGGAAGAACACGCCCGTGGGCAAGGTGGAAGGACGGCTGGCCCTGATCAACCTGTTCGACAAGTCGTATCTGCTGCGCGACGGTTCCGGCGTGGGCGTGGGAGCGCCGCAATACGGCGCCCGCCGCAGCATCTATGCCGGCCTGTCGACCAGCTTTTAACCGTTACGCGCGAAGACAGCGGCAGGGTGCAACGCCTGCCGCTGTCGGTTGCCGTTGAGAAACGATCTCGTGGCGTCTATCGGGATGCCGTTTTAATGAGGAATATCGGCGATGGGTAGCAGCATGGTCAGCGGATCATCGGGGAGGGGCGTAAAACCATACTGCTGATAAAACTGCGTACCTTGCGCTTCTTTGGCATCGGCAAACAGGGCAAAGCCGCCCACTTCCGCTGCGACGGCTTTCACGCGCTTCATGGCAGCGACCAGCAACAATGCGCCAAAGCCGCGACGCTGATGTCGCTGCGCGACAGCAAGCCGCGCCAAGGTAAAGCCGGGCACGTTGCTGGGCAGCTTCTTCATCATGGCGACGGGAATAGCTTCCCTTGGGGTCATGCTACGAATGGCCAATGAAAAATAGCCAATAATTTCCGCAGGATCAGCTTCATCGACCAGCACGAACGTGCGCGATGCGCCATGTTGCTGATGCTGCCTTGCGGTTGTCTGCAACCACGTATCCAATACTGCTGTACCGCAATGAAACCTTGTTACATCATGTATTGCTTTCAGTACTGTCACGAAGTACGCCATTCTCTACTTTCTGTGCATAATTTTCGAAAGCCTTCGTCAAAGCCGCATTCGGCCCCTGCGCTTTTTCCAGCAAATCGATCATCATGGCGGCGTCGCGACGGGAGTAGCGAATCAGGTATTCGCGATCGATGATCATTTCCGCCTTTTCCAATGCAGCTTGCACGAGGAATTGATTCAAGGTAGCGCCGGTCAGCTCAGCCGCTTCTTGAAGTTTCTCGGCAATTGAGCTGGAAACCCTGGCCGTAATACGGCCGCGTTCTTCAGTCACACTCATTATTTAGCTCGTGTCTTCGGGTTTGTTCGGATGTCGGCGGGTATCGCAATGAGCATAGCATATGGCGGAGACAAAGCAAGCTACACTGGAGACAAAATGTCACCACTATGTCTGATCCCATCTGATTTCGGCATGTTGATGCGCCTGCAAATACGCATTCGCCTGGCTGAACGGCTTGCTGCCAAAGAAACCTTTGCTGGCCGACAACGGTGAAGGGTGCGGTGCCGCCAGCACCAGGTGCTTGCCGGGGTCGATCAGGGTGCGCTTGGCTTGCGCATAGCCGCCCCACAGGAGGAACACGAGGTGCTCGCGCTCCGTGGACAGGTGGGCAATCGCGCTATCCGTCAGCTTTTCCCAGCCCTTGGCCGCATGCGAGCCGGCTGCCCCGGCGCGCACCGTCAGCACGCTGTTGAGCAGGAACACGCCTTGCCCGGCCCAGTCGGACAAATCCGTGCGCGTGCGCGTCACGCCCAAGTCGCTCTGCAATTCCTTGAAGATATTTTGCAGGCTAGGCTGCGGCGGCGTACCTTCGGGAATCGAAAAGCACAAGCCCATGGCCGCGCCGGGCGTGTGATACGGGTCTTGCCCCAGGATCACCACCTTGACTTGCTCGAACGGCGTCAGGTCGAACGCGCGAAAAATGAGTTTACCGGGAGGACAACACGGCCCCGCCGCATATTCCGCCTTGACGAAGGCCGTCAGGCGTTCCCAGTAAGGCTGGGCAAACTCGCCCTCCAGCCGCGCCTTCCACGATGCGTCGATGCGTACGTCCATGGCTCCCCCGTCAATCATGTTTTTAAAACATCATCGATCAGTATAGCCGCGTCACGTCCGGTACCGCGTTACGGTACGGCTGGGCAAAATTTATTTATCGTCGTAGTGATAGCGGCAGGCCGCCACGTAGATGCAGCCCGCGTCGGGCAGGTACACGAGCCGGTGCTGGCGGTCGATGCGGCGCGACCAGAAACCCGTCAGATCGCCTTTCAGCGGTTCCGGCTTGCCCGTGCCTTTGAAGGGGTCGGCCAGGCATGCATCGAGCAAGTCATTGATTTTTTGCAGGATTTTCAGATCGCTCTCTTGCCAGAACAGATAATCTTCCCAGGCATGATCGGTCCAGGCCAGCACGGCGCTGCGCGCCTGCTGCTTGTTCTCAGTCTTCCTGTTTTTCATGCTGCGCCAATTCCCTGGGCGTCGCCTTGCCCGCCCTGATCTGCGCCACGGACGCCATCAGCCGGCTGGCATTCTTGGCCGTGCCCAGCAAATACAGGGTTTCCTCGATGCTGTTGTAGTCCGACAAGGACAGCATCACCACGTGTTCGCCATTCACGCGCGTGATCACCGTGGGCGTGTGGTCGTTGCAGACGTCGTCCATCACGCTTTTCAGGCCCGCGCGCGCCTCGCTGAAAGTCAGGATATTCATGCCGTGCCACCGCTCCCTTGAAAGTACATGCCAATAATTGTACAGGATGTTGTACATCATATCAATCAGGCAAAAAAAAACCGCCCGGCTAAAGCGGACGGCTTTTGATACAACTCAAGTGCTTAGAAATTCAGCGCCGATTCCACGCCGGCGCTGTGCGCCTGCTCATCCGCATGGTACGAGCTGCGCACCATGGCGCCGACGGCGGCGTGGGTGAAGCCCATCTTGTACGCTTCCGCTTCGAACATTTTAAACACGTCCGGGTGCACGTAACGGCGCACGGGCAAGTGGCTGTTCGATGGCGCCAGGTATTGGCCGATGGTCAGCATGTCGATGTCGTGCTCGCGCATGTCGCGCATCACTTGCAGGATTTCCTCGTCCGTCTCGCCCAGGCCCACCATGATGCCGGACTTGGTTTTCACGTCCGGATACATGGCCTTGAAGTCTTTCAACAGCTTCAGCGAGTGCATGTAGTCGGAACCGGGACGCGCTTCCTTGTACAGGCGCGGCGCCGTTTCCAGATTGTGGTTCATGACGTCGGGCAAGCCATCCTTGAACAGGTCCAGGGCTTTTTCCAGGCGGCCGCGGAAGTCCGGTACCAGCACTTCGATGCGGGTGTTCGGCGACAGGGCGCGCGTTTGCTGGATGCACTCGACGAAGTGGCCGGCGCCGCCGTCGCGCAAGTCATCGCGGTCGACGGAGGTGATGACGACGTAGTTCAAACGCAGCTTGGCGATGGTTTTCGACAAGTTGGCCGGCTCTTCCTTGTCCAGCGGATCCGGGCGGCCATGGCCGACGTCGCAGAACGGGCAGCGGCGCGTGCACTTGTCGCCCATGATCATGAAGGTGGCCGTGCCCTTGCCGAAACACTCGCCGATGTTCGGGCAGCTGGCTTCCTCGCACACCGTCACGAGCTTGTTTTCGCGCAGCACATCCTTGATTTCATAGAAGCGGGTCGATGCCGACGCGGCCTTGACGCGGATCCAGTCCGGCTTTTTCAGGCGCTCGACTTGCTCGATCGGAATGATCTTGATCGGGATGCGCGACGTCTTGCTGGCGCCTTTTTGCTTTTCGCTCGGATTGTAGGCGGGAGCGGCGGGGGCGGTGCTGGAAATGGTCTCAGAAGTCATGGCTGCAAGCCCTTGACGGGCATGTTGGTTTGTTTGCTCAGGCATCCGTTGCCTGAGGCGCGCCTGCGGCGCTGTTTACTTCGCTTACATCGAGTAATACGGTCAATTCCTGGGCCAGGGCCCGCTGCACCTCGGCCAGCGGCGCCACCACGCCCATGCTGCGCATGTCGACCGTCTTCAGGCCGGAATAGCCGCAAGGGTTAATCCAGGAAAACGGCGCCAGGTCCATCGCCACGTTGAGCGATACGCCATGGTAGGTGCAGCCGTTGCCGCGCACTTTCAAGCCCAGCGCGGCGATCTTCGCACCCTTGCTTGGCCCGCCGGCAATATAGATGCCAGGCGCGCCATCGATGCGCTCGCCAGCGAGATTATACGCCGCCAGCACGTTGATGATGGCTTGCTCGATTTTATGCACGAACTGGCGCGCATACAGCTTGCCACCCGGCTTGTTGCGGCGCAAGTCCATCAGCAGGTAAATCACCACCTGGCCGGGGCCGTGGAACGTCACTTCGCCGCCACGGTCCGTCTGCACCACGGGCACATTCTCGGCGCCGGCCAGCAAATGGCCGCGGTCGGCCGCCAGGCCCAACGTAAATACGGGCGGATGCTCGACGATCCACAGTTCGTCGCGCGTGTCCGTCGTGCGCGCATCGGTAAAGGCGCGCATGGCGGCAAAGGTGGGCTCGTAATCGACGCGGCCCAGTTCGCGGATCAGCGCCGTTTCGGTGCGGGTGGTGGTCATGACGGATTCTGTAATCAGCTGCCGGCGCCCTGCGGACGCTGCGGCGAAGCCGTGATTATAAGCCAGGCCGCCGTTTCATTCCGGGGCAGCCTCTGGCAACAGCAGCAATCTGCCCAATTTTTGTGCAGCGTGGCGCACCTGGGCCAGGCTTAACGCTGTGTAGCCGAGCAGCACGGCCGGCGCCAGCCTGGCGCTGTGGCAAAAGTCGCCCAGCGGCTGCAACGCCAGCCCCTCCTGCGCCGCGCGCGCACAGAACGCCCGCTCGTCGGCATCCGGCGGCAGCCACAGCACGCAATGGAAACCCGCCTGCTGGCCGGAAATGGTGTAGCGGCCGGGAGCGGTCTGTTCGAGGCAGGCCAGCAGCAGGTCGCGCCGCTCCTTGTAGGCCAGGCGCGCCAGGCGCAAATGACGCACGAAGCCGCCTTCCTCCATCCAGGCAGCCAGCGCCAGCTGCTGCGTCACACCCACGGACCTGCCCGTCAACTGCACGATGCGCAGCAGTTGCGGTCGCAAGGCGGGCGGCAGCACCATGAAGCCCACGCGCAGGCCGGCAAACAAGGTCTTGTTGAAACTGCCACAGTAGATCACGCGCTGGTACTGGTCCAGCGCCTTCAGGGCCGCCAGCGGCGCGCTCTGGTAATTGAATTCGCTGTCGTAATCGTCTTCCACCACCCAGGCGCCGCTGTCGTTGGCCCACTCCAGCAAGGCCAGGCGGCGCGTGACGGACATGGTCACGCCCAGCGGCGACTGGTGCGCCGGCGTCACGTAGGCGAGGCAGGCATCGGTGTGCGTGGCCAGCGCGGCGCAATCGATGCCTTCGGCGTCGACGGCAATGTCCACCGGCACGGCGCCGGCCAGGGCGAACAGGGCGCGCGCGGCCGGGTAGCCCGGTTCTTCCAGGCAAACTTTATCGCCATCGCGCACGATGCCGCGCGCCAGCAAGTCGATCGCGTGGCGGATGCCGGTGGTGACGACGATGTCTTGCGGGTCGCAGCGGATGCCGCGGTACTTGGCGAGGAAATCGGCGATCTGCTGGCGCAGCTGGAGCAGGCCGGCCGGATCGGCGCTGCACAGCTGCTCCGGCGTGGCGGCCGCCAGCGCCCGCGCGGCGCACTTGGACCAGGCGGCCATGGGAAACAGGCTGGCGTCGGCGCGCCGCGCCACGAACGGCAAGCCATCGCGCACGCCCGTATCGGACACGGGAACGGGAACGGGCTCGGAAAATGGCCCGGCCGGGGTGGCATCTGCCAATCCTGCCATCAAGAAGCGTTCCGGCACGACGGCGCACACATGCGTGCCGGAACCGGGCACGCGCGTCACGTACGCTTCCGCGTGCAGGCGGTCGAACACGGTTTCGATGGTGCCGCGCGACAATTCCCACCGTTCCGCCAGGGTGCGGCTGGATGGCAAACGGCTGCCCGCCGGCAGCATCTTCGTCAGGATGGCCGAGCGCAGCGCCTCATAGGCGCCGTCCTGCTTGCTGACGCCCGCCTTGTCCAGCCAGCTGGTGGGGCGGGGCAAGTCCAGGGTGTGCGGTGATTTTCCTCGCGGCATGATGATGGTCGTCCAAGTGGTCCAATGAATTTTGTGATGACTGGCACTTCGCATTACACCACAACCATCCTACTCTCACCGTTCCGCTGCGCCTGCCATCTCTTGCATACCGAAAAACATGAATCAACGAACAACACTTCCCCTGTGGGCCTGGGGCGCCATCGTGCTGCTGCTGGTCTGCCTGTCGCGCATCAGCATCGACATTTATCTGCCTTCGCTGCCGGCCATGGCCGATGCCCTGCATGCCAGCGATGCGCAATTGCAACTGACGCTGAGCCTGTTCATGGCCGGCTCGGCCGCCTCGATGCTCGCTTGCGGGCCGCTGGCCGACCGTTACGGCCGCCGTCCCGTGCTGCTGGCCGGCACGGCCATTTATGTGCTCGCCAGCATCGTCTGCAGCGTGACTTCCGACGTGCACGTGCTGATCGCCGCGCGCGTGCTGCAGGCGTTCGGCGGCTGCAGCGGCACCATCATCGGCCGGGTCATGGTGCGCGACCGGTTTGACGCCGCCACGCAGGCGCGCATGCTGGGGAAAATCTCGATGGTGATGGGTTTGTCGCCTATCGTTGCGCCGCTGGCCGGCAGCGTGCTCGACGCGGCGTTCGGCTGGCGCGCCGTGTTTGGCGTGCTGTGCCTGCTGGGCGCGCTGTCGCTGGGGCTGATCGCCGCGTATGTGCCGGAAACCAAACCGGCCAGCGTCGTGCCACAAGGAAATACCCTGGCGCTATACCGCCGCCTGCTGGGCGACCGGTATTTCCTGCGTTATGCACTGGCCATCGGCTGTGTGTATTGCACGTATTTCCCGTTCATCGCGGAATCGTCCGTGCTGTTGCAAAGGGGCATGCACCTGACGCCGCATGCGTATGCGCTGGTGTTCGCGCTGACGGTCAGCGGCTATATCGCGGGGTCGAGCCTGTTTCGCGCCCTGGGCCCGCGTCTGGGCGCCGATTACATGCTGGGCGTGGCGGTGCTGCTCAATGTGGCGGGGGCGGCGAGCCTGTTGCTGGCGGGGACGTTGGCGCCGCGGCACGTGGCCTCGCTGGTAGCGCCCATGCTGCTGGTGATGGTGTCGGTGGGCATGGCGATTCCCGCCTGCCAGCTGGCCGTGCTGCAGCCGTATGGCGACCAGGCGGGCAGCGCCTCGGGCCTGTTCTTCTTCGTGCAGATGCTCATCACGGCGGTTTGCGGCGCCGTCATCGCCGCCATCACGGATGGCAGCGAAAAGCCCCTGCTGTGGGTGACGGCGGCGGCCAGTGGCGCCTTTGCCGCCGTCTGGCTGCTCACGAAGAGCCGCGCCAGCGTGGCGGCAGCCAGCCTTACATGACGATCTTGACCATCGGGTGGCCCGACAGCGCCATGTACAGGGCGTCGAGCTGCTCGCGGCTGATGGCGCGCACGGTGACGGTCAGGCCCGTGTAATTGCCCTTGCCCGACGGACGCTCTTCCATGCGGCCCTCATGGAAGGTCGGATCGTGGCTGATCACCAGTTCCAGCATGGTCGGCGCGAAATCGACATGCGTCGGACCCATGATCTTGATGGGAAAGTCGCTCGGGTATTCGATCAGCGATTCGCTGGGAGGAATGATGTGTTCGCTGGGAGGGATGGTTTGCATGAGAATTCCAATCAGTGCCGGTCAGTGCCAAAGACGTATTGTAGCCAACTTTGGCAGCGCCTGCGCCCGCTGCCATGGCGCCAGGGGCGCGGAAAAAAAAAGCCAGCTGGGTAAGCTGGCGGAAAACTATTTCGTTTGGACAAAATAGCCGGAAAAGTCGTGCTGTCACTTGGAGGATAAGCAGTGGTCGTACTGTAAGCAAAATCCACCGGCTTTACCTCCGGCATGTGACGAACTGCGCTTTTTTCGGCCTGAACGTCGATACGGCGCGACAGGCGGTGCGGCCGTCAGCGCTCCGCTTCCTGCTGCAGCCGGTTGTTGCGGCCGGGATTGCCGCGCTCATTGCCTCTGTCATTGCTGCGTTCACGTGGCGGTCCGCTACGTTCGCTGGCGGGACGCGGCTGCGGCCGCTCGGCGCGCGATCGTTCTTCGCCACGCCACCCGGGGCGCCCCACCTGGTCTTGCACGGGCGGCAAGGCCGGCACCGCCGGCATCACGGGCTGGGCCGGCACGGGCGGCCGGTTCGGCGGCATGGGACGCGGCGCCATCTGCGTCTGGCCATCGTCCGTCTGCAGGCGGCCGGGACGGTTGACCCAGTCGCGCCGGACACCGTTGTCGCCGCGCGGCGCATCAACGGGACGCTGCCAGTTGCCCGCCGGCGCAGGCGCCGTGCTCAAGGGCATGCTTTGCAGCACGGGGGCCGGCAGGATGGTGCGGTTGCGGCGTTCGCGTTCGCCCGCCACGGAGCGGCGCCCCTCGGCCACGCGGTTGATGCGGCGTTCATAGTCCGCGCTGGCGCGGTAGCCAGGCACATAGCGTTCGTGCGGCGACAGGGGAAACCAGCCGACGCCGGGACGCTGCTCATGGTGTGTCCCGGGATGGCCGCCGACCCAGCCCACCAGGGCCGGCGCCCAGGGCACGCGGCCGCGCTCGCGCCCCGGCGCCCAGCCCCAGCGCTGGCCCAGCCGCACCCAGCGGCCGTAATGCGAGGGCGCGTAGCCCCAAGGCGCATTGTCGACCCAGGTCCAGCCCCACGGCGCGATCCACGTCCAGCGCCCGTCGCTGTACGGCGCCCAGCCGGCCGGCACCGCGCTGGGCAGCCACAGGGGGCCATATTGCGCATCGTCCTGCCAGGCGCCGTAGCGGTCCAGTTCTTCATAGCCGGTGGTATCGTCCGTGACATAGCGCAAGGCCGGCGCGGCGGCGGACAAGGCTTCGGGCCAGTTGTCGAAGGCGATCCGCTGCAAGGCACCCGTGCGCAACTCCTCGTCCGTCAATTCCGCGCGCTGGCCGGCACGCAAGGTCACGCTGCCCGTCGCGCCATCCACGTCGGCCGCCCCATCGAGCACGCTGACGACGCTGGTGCCGCTCTGGCGTCCCGCCTCGATGCGCACCCAGCCCGGCTGGGTCAGGATCACGCGGACCTGGGCGGTGGTCAGTTCGAAGCCGCGCAGCGCGTCGGTATTGCGCACGCGCACGCTGACCGCGCCATAGCTGAGGTGCAATTTGAAACTGTCGTCATCGAGCTCGCTCACTTCCAGTTCGGAATCGCCATCGAGGCGCACGGCGGCCGCGCCCACGCGCAATTCCGCCAGCGCGCCGCGCATGGTGCTCAGGCGGTTATCCGTCGTGACGGGCCAGTTCAGCAGGGCGTTTTGCGCCTCGCCATCGCCGGCGCGCACCAGCACTTGCCCTTCGACGGTGGAAATGCGCCCCACGCGGGCAGGCGGGTCCTGCGCCAGGGCGAAAGTGCATGCCGACGACAGCAACATGGCGCACACGGTGTTCAAGAGGGGGAGAGACAGGATAGGACGCATGGCAGCGCTCCAGGCAGGACGTACAAGGATGATTGCTATCGATTACATCCGCATCGTGCGGGCATCGCAAGCGGGCTTACAAATGTTTGCATGTTGACTTGCTTCAGGATGCCGCCTGGCCACCGCGCTTGACGAAGAACAGGGCGGCGCCGACGGCCATCAGCAAGCCGCCAAAGAAGCGGTTCTGCTTTTTCACGGCCTTGGCATCGCGGAAAAAGCGCTGCATCGAGGAAGCTAAAAAGGCGTAGCTGTGCATGACGATCTGATCGATCGTGCACATGGTGACGGCCAGGATCAGCAATTGCGGCAGCAGTGGCGCCGTGGGGCTGATGAATTGCGGCAACACCGCCACCATGAAGATGATGCCTTTCGGATTCGTCACGTTGGTCAGAAAACCCGTCAGCACGCGCCGGCGCCAGGACGGCACCACGGCGTCGGCGTGCAGGTCGCCGGCCACCGCCACCCTGGCGCGCCACTGCGACAGGCCCAGGTAAATCAAATACAGCGCACCCACCGTCTTGACGATGTTGAAGGCCACTTCGGAGGCCAGCAGCAAGGAACCCACGCCGGCGCCGGCGATGCCCAGCACGACCAGCAGCCCCAGTTGCAGGCCGAGAATGGTGGCGCTGGCCTTTCTGACCCCGTAAGACAGGCCGTGCGACATCGACAGCACGGCGCCCGAGCCGGGCGAAACGGCGATGATGGAAGCGGCGATGACAAAGGTGATCCAGGTGGCGAAGGGCATGCGGTGTCCAAAAAATGGTGACGATGAGCAATTTTACCCCGGTCAGTGCGGCCTTGCCGGCCCGCCCTGATGTAAGATCGCAAGGATGCCTTACCCACGTCACCCCTTGCCGTACAACCAAGAATAACATCATGAAAAACAACACTTTCCTCGCTCCACAATTGCCTGCCACCAAAGTGGGAGCGCGCTGAGATGGCCGGCTCCAGCCTGCTGGCCCTGCTCGACGACATCGCCAGCATCCTCGATGACGTTTCCCTGATGACCAAGGTGGCCGCCAAGAAGACGGCCGGCGTGCTCGGCGATGACCTGGCCCTGAACGCGCAGCAAGTGGCCGGCGTGCGCGCCGAGCGCGAACTGCCCGTGGTCTGGGCCGTCGCCGTCGGTTCGCTGAAGAACAAGGCCATCCTCGTGCCCGCCGCGCTGGCCATCAGCGCGTTTGCGCCGTGGGCCATCACACCGCTGCTGATGGTGGGCGGCGCCTACCTGTGCTTCGAGGGTTTCGAAAAGATTGCCCACAAGTATCTGCACCCGGACGACAGCCACAAGGCCGAGCTGGCACAAGCGCTGCGCGATCCACAGGTCGACCTGGTGGCGCTGGAAAAGGACAAGATCAAGGGCGCCATCCGCACCGACTTCATTCTGTCGGCGGAAATCATCGTCATCGCCCTCGGTACGGTGGCTGCGGCCACCTTCGCCGAGCAGGTGGCCGTCGTCGTCGGCATCGCCCTCATCATGACGGTGGGCGTGTATGGCCTGGTGGCCGGCATCGTCAAGCTCGACGACGCGGGCTTTTACCTGGCGGCGCGCAAGGGCGCAGGCGCGCTGATGGACGGCGTGCGTGCATTTGGCCGCATGCTCGTGTCGGCGGCGCCGAAACTGATGAAATTCCTGTCCGTGGTGGGCACGCTGGCCATGTTCATGGTCGGCGGCGGCATTTTGACGCATGGCTGGCCGTGGGCCAGCGCCATGCTGCACCATGCTGAAGAAGCCATCGGCGGCGTGGCCGGCATCGGCCCCGTGCTGGCCGCCGTCACGCCCAGCCTGATCAACGCGGTGGCCGGCCTCATCGCCGGTGGCCTGGTGCTGGCCGGCGTTACGGCCGTGTCAGCTTTATTGCGCATGATCAAGCCAGGCAAATAAACTTTCTGGTCTGATGGGGCGGCAGGCGCATCCGTGCCTGCCGCCCCGGCCATGCCGGCGGCGCCCGCTGCCCATGGAGACCCTATGCAGACTTCCCCCATCCAACGTCCCAGCAGCGCCTTCATCGGTGCCTCCTGGGCGGCACTGCTGATCGGCGCCATCACCTATTTGACCGGCCTGTGGAACGCCGGCATGGCCCTCAACGAGAAGGGCTATTACTTTACGCTCCTGATGTATGGCCTGTTCGCCGCCGTCTCGCTGCAAAAATCCGTGCGCGACCGCACGGAAGGCATCGCCGTGACGGGCATGTATTTCGGCCTGTGCTGGATTTCCGTGCTGCTGGCCTTGCTGTTACTGACGGTGGGCCTGTGGAACGCCACCCTGCACAATAGCGAGAAGGGTTTCTATGCCATGGCATTCCTGCTGAGCCTGTTTTCCGCCGTGGCCGTGCAAAAGAATGTGCGCGATGTGGCGCGCGCAACGCCGGCCACCTCCGCCGACGCGCCGGGAACTTAAACAGCAGCGGCGCATCTATTCTGTATCCATGTCGGGAGAGGATGATGGGCGACCAGCAGAAACGTTTACAGATGGCGCTGGAAGCAGCGCACATGGCCATCTGGGATTCGCGCATCGTCGATGGCCAGGTCATCGACGGCACGGTCAGCTGGTCGGCCAAGGGCGCCGCCTTGCTGGGCCTGGAAGAACATGCGCTGACGCAGCCGTTCCGCAGCTTTCTCGGCTTCGTCCATGCGGAAGACCAGGGCAAAGTACTCGAGGTGTTGCAGGATGGCGTGCGCCGGCGCGGCGGCTACGACCTGCAATACCGCGTCATCTGGCCCGACGGCAGCGAACACTGGCTGGCGGCCAAGGCGCACATCTTCACGGATGCAGAAGGCCAGCCCGACCGCACCCTGGGCATCATCTGGGATATCACCGAGCACATGGCGCGCGAGCTGATGATTGCCGAGAGTAGGGAACTGGCCGAAGTGACGCTCAGCTCCATCGGCGACGGCGTGATCACCACCGATCCGTTCGGCAAGACGCGCTACCTGAACCGCGTGGCCGAGCAATTGACGGGCTGGAGCAACGAGCTGGCCCAAGGGTTGGACATCTGGGAAACCCTCAAGCTCGTCGATGAACACACGGGTGAGCCGCTCGACCACGTGGCCATCAAGTGCTTGCACCAGCGCCAGGCCATCGGCATTTCCACGCATGCGCAGCTGGTCACGCGCGACGGGCGGCGCATCGCCGTGGAAGACTCGGCCGCGCCCATCTGGTCGCGCAATGGCAACATCCTCGGCGCCGTCGTCGTCTTCCGCGACGTCAGCCATGAGCGCAAACTGAGCCAGCAACTGTCGTGGCACGCCACGCACGACACCCTGACGGGCCTGATCAACCGGCGCGAATTCGAGCACCTGGTCGCCGGTGCCCTGCACACGGCCAAGGAAGAAGGCCACGCGCATGCGCTGCTATATCTGGACCTGGACCAGTTCAAGGTCATCAACGACACCTGCGGCCACGCCGCCGGCGATGTGCTGCTGCAGCTGCTGGCCAAGATGCTGCAGGGGAAGATGCGCGACAGCGACATCCTGGCGCGCCTGGGCGGCGATGAACTGGGCGTGCTGCTGCCGCACTGTCCGCTCGATCACGCGCGCGTGATCGGCGAACAGCTGCGCCAGTCCATCCGCGATTTTCGTTTCGCCTGGGATAGCCGCAGTTTTGAGCTGGGCGTGAGCATCGGCATCGTGGAAATCAACCAGGACAGCAAGTCCATGAGCGAGCTGCTGAGCGCCGCCGACCAGGCCTGCTACCTGGCCAAGGAACAGGGCCGCAACCGCATCCATGTCTACCAGGAGTCGGACGTCATGCTGGCGCAGCGGCATGGCGAAATGCTGTGGATCTCGCGCCTGAATGAAGCGTTCGCCCACGATTACTTCCGCCTGTACGCCATGCCCATCGTGCACCTGCACGACAGCCCGGAATACCACGACGAAGTACTGATCCGCATCCGCAACGGCAAGGGCGACCTGATCTTGCCAGGCGCCTTCATCCCCGCCGCCGAACGCTACGACATGATGCTGTCCATCGACCGCTGGGTCATCCATGCCATCTGCGCGCATATCCAGAGCGTGCGCGACAGCCTGCCGCCAATCGAAGCGATGGAGGAAAGCCGGCGCCGGACACCGGCGCTGTATTCCGTCAACCTGTCGGGCATGTCGCTGGCCGATGCCGGCTTGCACGACTACATCACCGAGCAGTTCGTGCAATTCGCCATCGCGCCAGAACAAATCTGCTTTGAAATCACGGAAACGGCCGTCATCGCCAACCTGCCCAAGGCGCAAGTATTCATGCGCCAGCTCAAGGCCATGGGTTGCCGCTTCTCGCTCGACGACTTCGGCAGCGGCTTTTCCTCGTTCGGCTACCTGCGGGCCCTGCCCGTCGACTATTTGAAGATCGACGGCATCTTCGTGCGCGGCATCGCCACCAATGCCATCAACCGCGCCATGGTCAAGGCCATCAATGAAGTTGGCCACGTGATGGGCCTGCAAACGGTGGCCGAATACGTGGAAGACGATGCCACCCTGGCCATCATCCGCGAGCTGGGCATCGATTACGCGCAAGGCTACGCCGTGGGCGGCTTGCGGCCCCTGACGGCGGGCGTGGATTAGCCTACACCGGCAACCAGTAGCTTTAAAACAATGCCGCATTGCTATCGCTAAATGCGTGCAAGCACGACCAATCTGGAGGATTTTGATCTACATCAATAAATTTGCGCAGGCGACTCCTTACACTGATCTCCATTCTTGCAATCGTGCAAGTCTTACTCACCAATTGCCTATTTAACTGATCAGGAAGCCGCGACCATGCGACAAAATTTGCCAGTGACTAACCGTGAAGTCCTCGTCTTGGACGATCAGGCCATCGTGTCGAAAACGGATATGAACGGCAATATCGTCTATGTGAACCCCTACTTCAGTCAGGTCAGCGGCTTCAGCGAGGCAGAGCTGCTCGGTTCGCCGCAGAACATCGTGCGCCACCCGGACATGCCGGCCGAAGCGTTTGCCGACCTGTGGGCCTCGATCCAGGCCGGCACGCCGTGGACGGGCCTGGTCAAGAACCGCTGCAAGAACGGCGATTTTTACTGGGTGCGCGCCAACGTCACGCCGATCCGCGAAGCGGGCAAGACCATCGGCTACATGTCGGTGCGCGTGAAGGCCGACAAAGATCAGGTCAAGGCGGCCGAGGAAGCCTACGCGGCGATCCGCAATAAAGAAGGCGGCAACATCGTCATCAAGAACGGGCAGATCGTGCGCCCGGGCCTGGCGCACCTGCTGCACAAGCTGACGCACATGTCGCTCAACCTGCGCATCTGGGCCGCCACGTCCATCGTCAACTGTTTGCAACTGCTGGTGTGCGTCATCAGCCTGTTCGCCAGCGGCGGCAAGATCACCAATTACGCCATCTTCGGCGCCACCCTGTTCGGCTTCCTGATCAACGTTTTCCTCTGGTATACCTTGCGCATGTCCGTGCTCAAGCCGCTGGGCAAGGCCCTGAACGGCGCGCGGGCGATTGCCGCCGGCGACCTGTCGGGCAGTTTCGAGACGGACAGCACGGATGAAATGGGACAATTGCTGCGCGCGCTGCAACAGATGAACAGCAATCTGATCGCCACCATCCGCGACGTGCGCATCAACGTGGAAACCATGGCCGTGGCCACCAAGCAAATCGCCGTCGGCAATATGGACCTCTCGGGCCGCACGGAATCGCAGGCCGCCAGCCTGGAAGAAACCGCCTCAAGCATCGAGGAATTCTCGTCGACGGTGAAACAGAACGCGGACAACTCGGTGCAGGCGAACGAGCTTGCCGTGGCCGCCTCGAAAGTAGCGGTGCAGGGCGGCGAGATCGTCGCCGAAGTGATCACCACCATGGACGACATCAACACCTCGTCGAAGAAAATCGTCGACATCATCGGCCTGATCGAAGGCATCGCCTTCCAGACCAACATCCTGGCCCTGAACGCGGCCGTGGAAGCGGCCCGCGCCGGCGAGCAGGGCCGGGGCTTTGCCGTCGTGGCGGGCGAAGTGCGCAACCTGGCGCAGCGCTCGTCCGTCGCAGCCAAGGACATCAAGCAACTGATTGAAATTTCCGTCGGCAAGGTGGGCGCCGGCATGCTGCAGGTGAACCGCGCCGGCGCCACCATGGAGCAGGTGGTCAGCTCCGTCAAGCAGGTGACGGCCATCATGCAGGAAATCTCCATCGCCTCGCGCGAACAGAGCATCGGCGTCGACCAGGTCAATCAGGCCATCGCCCACATGGACCAGGTGACGCAGCAAAATGCGGCCCTGGTGGAAGAAGCCGCCGCAGCCGCCACGCGCCTGGCGGAAGAAGCAGCCAGCCTGTCGCAAGCCGTAAGCCTGTTCAATTTCGGCAAGATGCCGCCACCGCGCCGCGTCGCCATGCCTGGCGGCAAGGGCGGCGCCGCGAACGCCGGCAAACCCGCCATGAAACGCCTGGCCGCCTAACACCTTTCAAGACCTTACACACACCATGCCTACACTACTCAGCAGTGCTTCCGCCGACCTGGACGCCGTCGTCGAATTCGACCCGGTCATCATCGGCAAGATGAGCCAGTCCGGCCCCCGCTACACGTCCTACCCGACCGCCGACCGTTTCAATGCCGAATTTGGCTATGGCAACTTCCTCGAAGCGCTGGCCGCATTGCGCATGCGCGGCGGCCGCCGTCCGCTGTCGCTGTACGTGCACGTGCCGTTCTGCGACACCCTGTGCTACTACTGCGCCTGCAACAAGATCATCACCAAAGACCGCAGCAAGGCCGCCACCTATCTCAGCTATCTGAAACAGGAAATCGCCATGCAGGGCAAGCTGTTTGCCGGCATGAACCAGATCGAACAGCTGCATTTCGGCGGCGGCACGCCGACTTACCTGAGCGAAAAGCAGATGGAGGAGCTGATGCTGCATTTGCGCCAGCATTTCGAGTTCGCTTCCGACGAGGACGGTGAATATTCGATCGAGATCGACCCGCGCACCGTCTCGCGCGAACGCGTGTTTTCGCTGCGCGCGCAAGGTTTCAACCGCATCAGCCTGGGCGTGCAGGATTTCGACGCCGATGTGCAAAAAGCCGTCAACCGCATCCAGCCGGAAGCGGAAACGGTGGCCATCATGCAGGCCGCGCGCGACGCCGGTTTCCGCTCGATCAGCATCGACCTGATCTACGGCTTGCCCAAGCAAAACCTGGAGACGATGACGGAAACGCTGCGCAAGGTGATCAACGCCAGCCCCGACCGCATCGCCCTGTACCACTACGCGCACATGCCGCATCTGTTCAAGCCGCAGCGCCGCATCCTCGACGCCGACATGCCTGACAGCGCCACCAAGCTGGCCATGCTGGGCCTGTGCATCGCGCGCCTGACGGCTGCCGGCTATGTGTACATCGGCATGGACCATTTCGCCAAGCCGACGGACGACCTGGCCGTGGCGCAGCGCCAGGGCCGCTTGCACCGCAACTTCCAGGGTTATTCGACGCGCGCGGAAGCCGATTTGATCGCCTGCGGCGTGTCGGCCATCAGTTCCGTCGGCGCCGTCTACAGCCAGAATGAAAAGACGCTCGACGCCTACTATGAAAAGCTCGACGAAGGCGTGCTGCCGATCGCGCGCGGCATCAAGCTCGATACGGACGATTTGTTGCGCCGTATCATCATCCAGATGCTGATGTGCAATTTCGAATTGTCGATCGCCACCATCGAGCAAGCCCACCCCGTCAAGTTCCGCAGCTATTTCGCCGCCGAGCTGGAAAAGCTGCGCGAACTGGCGCGCGATGGCTTGCTCGTCATCGAGGAAGACTGGCTGACGGTGACGCCGAAAGGGCGCTTGCTGATCCGCAATATCTGCATGGTCTTCGACCGCCACCTGATGCAGGCCCGCGCCAACGCGACGCCGGACGCGGTGCAGCCGCTGCGCTACTCGAAAACCGTGTAACGCCACCCGATGAACGCCCTCAGCCTCGTGCCCATGTTCATGGTCGGCCTGGCCGGCAGCGTGCACTGCATCGGCATGTGCGGCGGCATCGTGGGCGCCCTGTCGATCAGCGGCGGTGCGCCGGCGGCGCCTGCCCGCCCGGTCATCGCCATCGCCGTGGCGCGCCCCGCATTGCAGACAAGCTTGCAGACTAACGTCTTACGCGTGCTGGCCTACAACGGCGGGCGCATAGGCAGCTACATGCTGGCCGGCGCCCTGGCCGGCAGCCTGGGGGGTGCGGGCATGCTGCACATGGCGTCACTGCAAGTGGCCGGCTACTGGCTGGCCAACCTGATGCTCGTCGCCCTGGGCCTGTACCTGATGGATGCCTGGCGCGGCCTGGCCCACCTGGAAGCGGCCGGCAACGTCGTCTGGCGCCGCGTGCGCCCCCTGTTAAAACCGCTGATGCCGATGGATACGCCACTCAAAGCGCTGGCCGTGGGCGGCCTGTGGGGCTGGGTGCCGTGCGGCATGGTCTACAGCGCCCTGCTGACGGCCATGCTGCAGGGTTCGGCGCTGCAAGGCGCGGCCGCCATGGCCGCCTTCGGCCTGGGCACCTTGCCCATGCTGCTGAGCATGGGTTTACTGGGCACGCGCCTGCGCGCGCAGATGCAGCGCCGTCCCGTGCGCATCGCCAGCGGCTTGCTAGTGCTGGGCTTTGGCCTGCTGGGCCTGCTGCGCGCCGCGAATGGCGTGTCGCTGGGCTGGCTCGACGCCCTGTGCGTCACGGGCCATCCATGAAAAGATGCATGAAAACCAACCTATGAACGCTGTGTTACAACCGTCCGCCTGCTTCCATTGCGGCTTGCCCGTGCCAAGTGGCTCGAACTGGAACGTCACCATCGACGCGCTGCCGCGCGCCATGTGCTGCCCCGGCTGCGAAGCGGTGGCGCAAACCATCGTCGACATCGGCCAGAGCGTGTACTACCGCGACCGCGACGAATACGCCGTCAATGCAGCCGATGCGACCCTGGTGCCGCCCGAGCTGCGCCTGTACAGCAATGACGACGCGCAATTCGCACGCGACGCCAGCAGTTGCGAAGCGACCTTGTCCGTCGAAGGCATACGCTGCGCCGCCTGCGTCTGGCTGATCGAGCGCCAACTGACGCGCCTGCCCGGCGTGCAGGCCGCCAGCCTGAACGTCGCCACCGAGCGCCTGTACGTGCGCTGGAGCCGCGCCGAATGCGAGCCGGGCGACATCCTGCAAGCCGTGCGGCAAGTCGGCTACACGGCGTATCCATATGACGCCGTGCGCCATGGCGAGCGCCTGCAAAAGGCCAGCAAGACCCTGGGCCGCCAGCTGTTCGTGGCGGGCCTGTCGATGATGCAGGTGATGATGTACGTGGCGCCCGCCTACCTGGCCGCCGAGGACGGCACGCTGGACGACAGTATGGCCAGCCTGATGCGCTGGGCCAGCCTGCTGCTCACCTTACCGGCCATCTGCTATTCAGCCATGCCGTTTTTCCAGGGCGCCTGGGCCAGCCTGCGCGCGCGCACCCTGGGCATGGACGTGCCCGTCGCGCTGGGCATCCTGGCGGCCTTCTTCGGCAGCGTGGTGGCGACCTTTACGGGCCGCGGCGAGGTGTATTACGACTCGGCCACGATGTTCATCTTCCTGCTGCTGTGCAGCCGCTATTACGAGCTGCAGGCGCGCCGCAAGGCGGCCTCGGCGCTGGAGCGCTTGCAGCACGCCTTGCCCGCCTCGGCCTCGCTGATGGCGGGCTTTCCCGACCACCGCGCCACCATCCTGGTGCCGGCCGGCACGCTGGATGTGGGCGACATCATTTTGGTCAAACCGGGCGAGGCGATCGCCGCCGACAGCGTCATCATCGAAGGCACGAGCGCGCTCGATTTATCGCTGCTGACGGGTGAGAGCGCGGCCCAGCGGCGCAAGACGGGCGACCAGGTGCCGGGCGGGGCCATCAACGCCAGCGCGGCGTTGATCCTGCGCGTCTTGAAACCGGCGCGCGAAAGCACCTTGTCCGATTTATTGAAACTGATCGAGCGGGCCGGCAGCGGCAAGCCGCAGATCGCACAGTGGGCCGATAAAGTGGCCGCCTGGTTCGTGCTGGGCCTGCTGCTGTTCGCCGTCGCCGTGTTCGCTTTCTGGAGCTGGCACGATGCGTCGCGGGCCTGGCCCGTGGCGATTGCCGTGCTGGTCGTGTCGTGTCCCTGCGCGCTGTCTCTCGCCACGCCGACGGCGCTGGCGGCCGCCACCGACAGCCTGCTGCGGCGCGGCGTCTTGATCGTCCAGCCGCATGTGCTGGAAACCCTGCACCGCGCCACCCACATCGTCTTCGACAAGACGGGCACCCTGACCCTGGGCCGGCCCGTGCTGCAACAGATCGAGGGACTCGGCAGCATGACGGAGGACGCCTGCCTGCAAGTGGCAGCCGCGCTGGAAGCGGGCAGCGCCCATCCGCTGGCGCAGGCGATCCTGACAGCGGCCGAAGGCTTGCCAGGCCAGCAGCCGCGCGCGCATGCGGAACAATTGCAGGAAGTGCAGGGCCAGGGACTCGAAGGCGTGGTCAATGGCGTGCGCTACCGCCTGGGCAATGCGGCCTTTGTCGCCGCCATCGCCGGGCCGCCGCTGGGCGACACGGCCGTCGGCGTGCAGGGCATGACACCGCTGTACCTGGGCATGCAGGGGCGCTGGCTCACGCGCTTTTTACTCAGCGATGCGCTGCGCCCGGAAGCGCGTGAAGTGGTCGCATATTTCCAGCGGCGCGGCAAGCAAGTCGTGCTGCTCAGTGGCGACCAGGAAGCGCTGACGCAAAGCGTGGCGACGGAACTGGGCATCAACACGGCGTGCGGCGAATGCCTGCCCGATGAAAAGCTCGATTTCGTGCAGCAATTGCAGGCGACGGGCGCCGTCGTGGCGATGGTCGGCGACGGCATCAACGACGCCGCCGTGCTGAGCGGCGCCGACGTCTCGTTCGCCATGGGTTCCGGCGCCGCGCTGGCGCAGGCGCATGCGGACACGGTGCTGCTGTCGAGCCAATTGGTTTCCGTGCTCGACACGGCGAAGACGGCGGCGCGCAGCATGCGCATTATCCGCGAAAACCTGGGCTGGGCCACCCTGTACAATCTGACGGCCATCCCGGCCGCCGCGCTGGGTTACCTCAACCCCTGGCTGTCCGGCGTCGGCATGGCTGCCAGCTCGGCGGTCGTCATCGCCAACGCCCTGCGCCTGCGGAAAGCCTGAACATGGAAGCACTGTATCTTCTCATCCCCTTGAGCGTCGTGGTCGTCTTCATCGCGCTGTGGGTGTATTTCACGGCCTCGGACAGCGGCCAGTTCGACGACCTCGTCGGACCGGGCCTGCGCGTGCTGCAGGACGACGATACGCCGCCGGAAGCGGCCGCCCCGCCCGCGCCTCAGCGCGAATAACCTTGCGACCCCGGCCGCGCATCGAAGCGCCGGCCCCACCACGGCAAGAACACGGTGTTGCCACCGCGCGCGCGAAACCACGGCTGTTCGTGGTCGATGGGCCGCACCACGGCCGGCGGCGCCACCACCACGGCTGTCACACTTTCGCTGTCGCTGCTGCCCGCCACCAGCACGGGCCGGCCCACGTGGTTGGCATGGGCGATGGCCAGCGCCACGTTGGTCAGCGCCGTGCCGGCGCCCGTCTCGCCCAGCAAGGCTGGCATATTGAAGGTCTGCTTGTTGAAGTCGAAGTCGGGCAATTGCTGCGTCAGGCTTTGCGCCAGCGGGCCGAGCCGTTCTGACGAGACCGGATAGGTGCTGCCGGCATCGTGGATGACGTAGCCGACGGCGTCGTCGTTCAATTGCGCGTTGCGGGCGGCAGCGTCGATGGCAGCGCTCCACGCCTGCACGGCGCGCGGGGAAGCGCCCTTGCCGGCGGTGAAATCGGCGACCTGGCGCGTGGCGGGAAAACCCAGCCAGGCCAACGGCGCGCGCTCGGTCTTGTAGCCGGGGCCGGCCAGCACCAGCAAGACCATGTTTTCATTGATCTGCTCATCCTTGGGCGGATAACTGGGCGCATCCCAGTTCATCACCCACACCGTCTTGTCGGGATTGGCCTGCAGGTAGGCCAGCCCAGCCGCCAGGGACGTAAAGCCCGAGTTGGCGCCGCCCATGGTGACGCGCACGTCGGGCGGCGTGGCCGTGGTCCATGAATCGGGGAAGGAGGGATTGCCGATGCTGAAGGCGCGCCTGATTGTATCCTGCACATATTCTCCGGCTTCTATGGGATCGAGACGTCCCGCAGGCAGCGCGTATTCGACGCGAATGCCGGCCAGTTCACGGCGCGTGGATTTGTCGGTCAGTGAATGGGCATTGTAAAAATACTCTCTACTGGAAAAATAGATGTCACGAAAGCGATAAATTAACTCGGCAACGTATTGCTGATGGTAGCCTTCAAAAGTTTCGCTACCCGTATTGCCGTACGCAATCATGCCGATCGATTGCACCTTACCAAAACGCACAGGATTCTCTTTCACTTTGCTATCGTCCTTGTTTGGCTTGGCCAGCCCCAGTGTCCACAGCAGTTGCCACTCGGTCGGATAGTCGCGCCGCTGCAGCGGATTGAGCCACTGCACACCGACCACCTGCGCCATGTAGGGTTGCTGTGGCGCGGCGGACTCGACTGCGGCAATCGGTATGGCTACCGGCGCCTTGTTGGCGCAGGCTGATAGCAGCATGGTCAGCATCGTTAGCATCAAAAAACGCTTCATCGCTGCTCCTGTCGAGATTAGCGCGAGTACCCTTGCGACCCCGGCCGCGCATCGAAGCGCCGGCCCCACCACGGTAAAAACACGGTATTGCCGCCGCGTGCGCGAAACCACGGCTGTTCGTGGTCGATGGGCCGCACGACGGCCGGCGGCGCCACCACCACGGCTGTCACACTTTCGCTGTCGCTGCTGCCCGCCACCAGCACGGGCCGGCCCACGTGGTTGGCATGGGCGATGGCCAGCGCCACGTTGGTCAGCGCCGTGCCGGCGCCCGTCTCGCCCAGCAGCGCCGGCATGTTGAACGTCTGACGGTTGAAATCGAAGTCAGGCAATTGCTGCGTCAGGCTTTGCGCCAGCGGGCCTAGCCGTTCTGACGAGGCGGGATAGGTGCTGCCGGCATCGTGGATGACGTAGCCGATGGCGTCGTCATTCAATTGCGCGTTGCGGGCGGCAGCGTCGATGGCAGCGCTCCAGGCCTGCACGGTGCGCGGGGAAGCGCCCTTGTCGGCGGTGAAATCGGCGACCTGGCGCGTGGCGGGAAAGCCCAGCCACGCCAGCGGCGCGCGCTGCGTCTTGTAGCCGGGGCCGGCCAGCACCAGCAAGACCATGTTTTCATTGATCTGCTCATCCTTGGGCGGATAGCTGGGCGCATCCCAGTTCATCACCCACACCGTCTTGTCGGGATTGGCCTGCAGATAGGCCAAGCCCGCCGCCAGGGACGCAAAGCCCGCGTTGGCGCCGCCCATGGTGACGCGCACGTCGGGCGGCGTGGCCGTGGTCCAGGAATCGGGGAAGGAGGGGTTGCCGATGCTGAAGGCATCGGTGATCGTTTCAACGATATATTTTCCCGCCGCGTCCGGAGCAAGGCGTCCAGCCGGCAAGGCATATTCGACGTGAATACCCGCCAGTTCACGCCGCGTGGATTTGTCAGTCAGCGAATGGGCATTGTAAAAATACTCTTTGTTGGAAAAGTAGATATCCCGGAAAAGATAAATCAATTCTTCCACATACTTTTCATGATACCCATTGAATGTTTCCCGCCCCTTGTTGCCGGAAGCGATCATGCCAATCGATTGCACCTTGCCAAAGCGCACAGGGTTCTCTTTCACTTTGCTATCGTCCTTGTTCGGCTTGGCCAGCCCAAGTGTCCACAGCAATTGCCATTCGGTCGGATAGTCGCGTCGCTGCAGGGGATTGAGCCACTGCACGCCCACGACCTGCGCAATGTAAGGCTGCGCGGGCGCAGCAGGGATGACGGCGGCAACCGGTACTGCGACAAGCGCCTTGCTGGCGCAGGCCGAGGTCAGGAAAAGGACGGCAAGCGCCAGCAGGGCTGGCATCAATAATAGTCGTTTCATCAGCAATCCTTCTTCAAGAGGAGCGTCGACTGGAGCGGCCTGCAACATAGACCAGAGTGCGATACCAGACGCAAGACTGAAAACAAATATGCTCCAGCCCAGTCTGCGCGGAAAGGTAGCAATCAAGTTACGCATCAGGAGGTCTCCGGGCGCTTGTACATACGCTCATCCACAATTTCCGAAGGCATGCGCCCTGTGCTGCCATAACTTTGAACCCACGCCAATAACGGCTTTTTTTTAAACAAACCAAGCTTGAAATATTCAAGAAAAATTCTGTTTGAATTACCCCTTTTTTCCAACTCCTTCAACAATCGCCAATCCGCAATCACTCTCAACTCTCGCATCGCCTCCTCGCGGATATGCCCCACCCCAATCGCCACGTCATACGCCAGCGCCTTTTCCGCGTGCTGCGGATTGGTCAGGATGGTGGAATGGTCGGTCGCATGCGTGTCGCAGGTGGCCGCCAGTTGCCCCTGGATTTCCTGCTTGCGCCATTCCAAGTATTCCGGCGTGGCGGTGGACAGGTCGTCTTCCATCATGGCCTTGCCGTCATTGCCGTCCAGCTTCTCGCGGCGGGCCTTCATGCGCAGGCGGGCGTGGTCTTCGTAGCGCAATGCCGCCTCGGTATCGCGGTCGCCCTGCGGCGTGCCGCCCACGCTTGTATCGGCATACGGCTCGCCTGCCGGGCGCGCCTTGCCCGCATGGCGGTGCGTGCCGGGCGGATCGAGATTCTGGTCGAACTGCGGGCTGGGTACGCCAAAGCGCACGGCCTGCGGGGTAAACACTTCCGGCAAGGCGGGCGCCGTCACGGGAATGCGCCAGTCGTCGGGCGGGATGGCGTGGATGGGGATCTTCAGCATCCGCATGAGGGCCGAGGTGGCGGCGGCCGTGCGCCTGGTCGCTGTCCTGCCCGCCTCGCTGCTGCTGGCGCGCGCACCCTTGTTGGGATCATATTTGGAAATCGGCGAATGCGGATGCCAGAAATCGGCGCTGCCCCGTGCGGGCTGGCGATAGTGATTGCTCCAATAATCATAATCGCCGTGCTGGCCAACGGGAAAGCCCTGCGCGAAGACGCGCTGGGTAAACACGCCGTCGCCACGCGTGGCCTTGATCTCTTCGGCGCTGAGACCCAACCAGCCGATGCCCTGGATGGGCGTGGCGGAAATCACCTGGTCGTGCGGATTGCAATACAGGGTGACGCGACCGCGCGTCGTCGGCTGCGGGCCGCAGGCATAGGCGGCCCGGTCCTTGTCCAGGGTGAAATCATGGCGCACGTTGGCGGCCATGCGTGCCAAGGCGGCAGACATGGGCGGCTCCTTGGCCTGGCCACGCACGATGTCGAAAAATGCCGCCAGGGTCTGGCGGCGCGCCTTGCCGCTTTGCCGGCCCGCATTGCCATCGACATCCCTGACTTGCCCCTGCAACCAGCCTTCGGTGTCGTTTCTGCGCAACAGGCTGTACGGAGGATTGCATAAAACATACGTATCGGCCACGCAACGGCCGCTTTTGCCTGCCGCATCTTTCACGTCAGCCATCTTGTTGCCCAGAAACGCGGCCGCCATGCCTACCATATTGCCCTGGCTGTGGCAGACGAGGGTAATCGACACATCGGCCTGCTGCCGGCGAATGGCCGCTACCAGATGCGCCAGGCGCAAAGCCGCCAGCACAAAGTAGGGGCGCGGCGGGCAGGCATACACGATGCGGTCGTTGACGGGATTGAGGTGTTCGATGTGTATCCACAGGAAGAGGGCGTCCGACAAGCCCTCGCCCCACAGATCCGGCAGCGATGAGCAGCCATTCGCGAACGGGCCGCCGCCCCAGTAATCATGTTCGTTCAGGTAGACCGAATCGCCATACGCCTGCAATTCCTTGTCGCTGGCCTTGTAGCCCCAGCGAAACTGGATCACGGGCGAGAAATGCGCTGGCGGCGTGATAAAGGTGCTGGCCGTGTAGTCGGGGTCGACGTAGCCGTCATCGCTCAGTTCGCTCCGATAGCTCACCGGCGTCAGTTGCCCGCCCTGCGCCGTGGCGTGCGCCATGTGCTCGTCGCAGCGCTTCATGCGCGTGTTCAGGCCGGCGCACAGGCCTGCTTCGGCCGCGCGGTACCACTCGCCGTTGGAATTGACGCCATGCACGAAGATGACGATGCCCGGCAACGGCGCCGGCACCAGGCAAGCGAGCTTGCCGTGATCGAACAGGGTCGTGCCATCGGCCTTGCCGACGAGCAGGTCCGCCTGGGCATCCAACGGGTCGCAGCGTTCGGGGTCTTCCATGGCGGGCCTTGGGCATATCTGGACTCGCCACTGTAAGCCCTTGCCGTCATGCATGTGTTACGCCATATCAAGCCAGCTGTTGCAGGGATCTTGCATGGCTTTTTTGACCAGAATTTGACCGAAATATCACTTTATTTCGATGCCAGTTCGCTACGCTTATTTCATCCGGGGAATTTTGATCCACATCAAAGTTTTTTCGCGATCAAACACTTACTCTCTGGCCACCATCATAAATAGTAATTCCAGGGAGAGTCTTTGTGGATCAATCGCTGAACTATAACTACAAGATCGTGAAGCAATTCGCGGTCGCTACTGTGGTATGGGGCATCATCGGCATGCTGGTTGGCGTTATCATCGCCGCTCAGTTGGCCTGGCCTGCCCTGAACCTCGACATACCATGGCTGACATACGGACGCTTGCGTCCGCTGCACACGAATGCGGTGATTTTCGCCTTCGGCATCTGCGGCCTGTTCGCCACCTCGTACTACGTTGTACAACGCACCTGCCAGGTGCGCCTGTTTTCCGACAAACTGGCCGCCTTCACCTTCTGGGGCTGGCAAGCGGTGATCCTGTGCGCCGTCGTCACCCTGCCCATGGGCCTGACGCGCGGCAAGGAATACGCCGAACTGGAATGGCCTATCGCCATCCTCATCGCCGTCGTCTGGATCGCTTACGCCATCGTGTTCTTCGGCACACTGATCAAGCGCAAGGTCAAGCACATCTACGTGGCCAACTGGTTCTTCGGCGCCTACATCCTGGCCGTGACGATTTTGCACGTGGTCAATGGCGCCGTCATGCCAGCCTCGTTCACCAAGTCGTATTCCGCCTATGCGGGCGTACAGGACGCCATGATCCAGTGGTGGTACGGCCATAACGCGGTGGGTTTCATCCTGACCGCCGGCTACCTGGGCATGGTTTACTACTTCATCCCGAAACAGGCCGAGCGCCCCGTGTACTCGTACCGTTTGTCGATCGTCCACTTCTGGGCGCTGATCTTCACCTACATGTGGGCGGGCCCGCATCACCTGCACTACACGGCATTGCCTGACTGGACGCAATCGATCGGCATGGTCTTCTCGCTGGTCCTCCTGGCACCAAGCTGGGGCGGCATGATCAACGGCATCATGACCCTGTCGGGCGCCTGGCACAAGCTGCGCACCGATCCGATCCTGAAATTCATGATCGTCTCGCTGTCGTTCTACGGCATCGCCACCTTCGAAGGTCCGATGATGTCGATCAAGACCATCAACTCGCTGTCGCACTACACCGACTGGACCGTTGCCCACGTGCATGCGGGCGCCCTGGGCTGGGTGGGCTTCATCACCATGGGTTCGATCTACTATCTGCTGCCACGCCTGGCGGGCCGCACGCAGATGCACAGCACGCGTCTGGTCGACGTGCACTTCTGGGTGGCCACCATCGGCATCGTGCTGTACATCGCCGCAATGTGGATCGCCGGCGTGATGCAGGGCCTGATGTGGCGTGCGGTCAATCCGGACGGCACCCTGACCTACACCTTTGTCGAGAGCGTGAAAGCAACGTATCCGTACTACGTGGTGCGCGTGGCCGGTGGCCTGCTGTACCTGTCGGGTATGTGCATCATGGGCTACAACACCTGGATGACCTTGCGCGGCAGCAAACTCCCCGTCGCCCGCATTCCAGAACTGAACGCGGCGCACGCCTG
Organism: Janthinobacterium sp. 64; assembly: GCF_002813325.1. Taxonomy (NCBI): domain Bacteria; kingdom Pseudomonadati; phylum Pseudomonadota; class Betaproteobacteria; order Burkholderiales; family Oxalobacteraceae; genus Janthinobacterium; species Janthinobacterium sp. 64. The sequence continues at coordinate 3,732,971 of NZ_PHUG01000001.1, forward strand.
ATAGGAGCGAAAGCAAATGAAATTTTCACATGCATGGATTGAGAGAAACCCCTGGCTGCTGATCGCCCTGGTCACGGTAGTGATCAGCATCGGCGGCGCCGTCGAGATCGTTCCCCTGTTCTTCCAGAAGAGCACGACGGAGCCGGTCGCCGGCCTGAAGCCGTATTCGCCGCTGCGCCTGGCGGGCCGCGACATTTACGTGCGCGAAGGCTGCTACAACTGCCACTCGCAGATGGTGCGTCCGCTGCGCGCGGAAACGGAACGCTATGGCCACTATTCGGTCGCTGGCGAGTTCGTCTACGACCGTCCGTTCCAGTGGGGTTCCAAGCGCACGGGGCCGGATCTGGCCCGCGTGGGCGCCCGCTACAGCGACGAATGGCACCGCACGCACTTGAACAACCCGCGCGACGTGGTGCCCGAGTCGAACATGCCGGCCTACCCATGGCTGGCGAAGACCAAGCTGGTGCCTGACGACATCATGCCGAAGATGCGCGCCCTGCAACGCCTGGGCCAGCCGTACAGCGATGCGGAAATCACCGCCGGCCCGGCGCAGCTGCAGGACAAGACGGAAGAAGACGCCCTGGTCGCCTATCTGCAAGGCCTCGGTACATTAATCAAAACAAGGAATTAGCATGGCAATCGAAAACCTGTTTGACAGCGCCAGCAGCGTCATGACGGTGGTTTCCTTTACGACGTTCGTAGGCATCCTGTGGTGGACGTTCAGCCGCAGCAACAGCGACTTCGACGCGGCGGCGCGCCTGCCGTTCGACGACGAAGCGCTCGACTACGCGGCCGATGCCGCACCGGCACAAGGGGAGCGCAACCATGGCTGACTTTACCAATGGCTTCTGGAATATCTACATCGTCGTGTTGTCCTTGCTGGGCATCATCGGCTGCGGCGTGCTGCTGTACTCGCAGTCGAAAATCAAAGTGGTCGAAGGCGCGCCTGCCGACGGCACCACGGGCCACGTCTGGGACGAGGACTTGAAGGAACTCAACACGCCGATGCCGCGCTGGTGGATGTGGTTGTTCTACATCACCATCGTCTTCGCCCTGGCGTATCTGTTCCTGTATCCGGGCCTGGGCAACTATGCCGGCAGCCTGGGCTGGAAATCGACGGGCCAGTACGAGGAAGAGCTGAAGAAGGCGGAAGCCGACTACGGTCCCCTGTTCAACAAGTACCTGAGCCAGGACATCAAGACGGTGGCGGCCGATCCGCAGGCACTGGCCATCGGCCAGCGCTTGTTCCTGACCTACTGCGCGCAATGCCACGGTTCGGATGCGCGCGGCAACAAGGGCTTCCCCAACCTGACCGACAAGGACTGGCTGTATGGCGGTGAACCCGACATCATCAAGACCACCATCCTGCATGGCCGCAATGGGCAGATGCCACCGATGGGCGCCGCCCTGGGCTCCGAAAAGGATGTCGAGAACGTGGCCCATTACGTGCTGAGCCTGTCCGGTTCCACCTCGGACCCCGTCAAATCCGTGCTGGGCAAGGCCAAGTTCGGCGCCTGCATGGCCTGTCATGGCGCCGATGCGAAGGGCAATCAGATGCTCGGTTCGCCTAACCTGACGGACAAGATCTGGCTGTACGGCGGCAGTGCTGATACCATCATGGAAACCGTACGCAAGGGACGCAGCAACACCATGCCGGCCTTCAGCGATTTCCTCGGCGAGTCCAAGGTCCACGTGCTGTCAGCCTATGTCTGGAGCCTGTCGAATCCCCAGACGCCCGTGAAATGATGTAATGGAACCTCAAGTCATCAAGATGTATGCGGCCCGCGAGCAGATCTACCCTCGCGAGGCCAAAGGACGCTACGCTACCTGGCGATGGGTATGCGTATGGCTTACCCAGCTGGCGTTCTACGGCTTGCCGTGGTTGACCTGGAATGGCAGGCAAGCCCTGCTGTTCGATTTGACCACGCGCAAGTTCTACATTTTCGGCGTCGTGCTGTGGCCCCAGGATTTCATCTATCTGGCGGCCCTGCTGATCATCTGTGCGTATTTGTTGTTCCTCGTCACGGCCATTGCCGGGCGGGTGTGGTGCGGGTTCTCTTGCCCGCAAACGGTATACACGGAAATCTTCCTGTGGGTCGAACGCCGTATCGAGGGCACGCGCAGCGCGCGCATGGCCCTCGACAAGCAGGGACCCTCCGTGCGCAAGGCCTTCAAGAAGACGGCCAAGCACCTGGCATGGGGCGCCATCGCCCTGTGGACGGGCTTTACCTTTGTCGGCTACTTCACGCCGATCAAGGAACTGGCGCGCGAGGTGACCACCCTCAATTTCGGTCCCTGGGAATGGTTCTGGGTCTTGTTCTACAGCCTGGCAACCTACGGCAACGCGGGCTGGCTGCGCGAGCAGGTGTGCAAATACATGTGCCCCTACGCGCGCTTCCAGAGCGCCATGTTCGACCAGGACACCCTGATCATCACCTACGATGCCAAGCGCGGCGAACCGCGTGGCGCCATCAGCAAGAAGGCTGGCAACAACGACAAGCTGGGCGACTGCATCGACTGCACCCTGTGCGTGCAGGTGTGTCCGACCGGCATCGATATCCGCAACGGCCTGCAGTATGAATGCATCGGCTGCGCCGCCTGCGTCGATGCCTGCAACAGCGTGATGGACAAGGTCGACCGGCCGCGGGGACTGGTACGCTACAGTACCGACCATGCGATGGAAAACAACTTCAGTTCGAAGCAGATACGCCAGCGCGCCATGCGCCCGCGCGTCTTGATCTACACTTCCATCCTGGCCCTGATCATCATCGCCGTGTGTACCTCGCTGGCGCTGCGCACGCCCCTGAAAATGGACGTGATCCGCGACCGCGGTTCGATGGGACGCGAAGTGGAAGACGGCATGATCGAAAACGTCTACCGCTTGCAGATCATGAACACCTCCGAGCAAAGCCAGCATTTCAAGATCAGCGCTTCCGGTTTGCCGGGCCTGACCTTGCTGACGCGCGAAGAAGTGACCTTGCAGCCGACGGAAACGCTGGGTTGGCCGATCCGCCTGCGCGTACCGCACGGCGTGGGCGAGAAGGGTTCGAACAAGATTGCGATCGAACTGCAATCGCTGGACGACCCATCGCTGCATGTGCGTGAAAGCGCGGTATTCATCGTGCCGCGGTGATGTTGATTCGGGGTCGGACCCTCTGGGTCCGACCCCGGTATGTCGCCGTAGGGGTAGCATCAAACATGCGTTAGCTTTACTGTATTTTCAACCCAGAAGCAAAAGCTGGGGTCAGACCCAAAGGGTCTGACCCCAAGGAGAACAAAATGTCCGACAGTCTGAAACTGCAAGCCCCCGCTGCCCCGTGGTACAAGCATCGCTGGCCTTGGCTGCTGATGATCGGTCCCGGCCTGTCCGTGGTCGTCGGCAGTTTCATGGGCTATATCGCGTTTACGCAGCCCGATGCGCTGGTGGTGGGCGACTATTACAAGCAGGGCAAGGCAATCAACCAGGATTTGAAGCGCGACACGATCGCCAGCGACCTGGCGATGGATACCAGCCTGTCCTATGATGTGGCGTCAGCGCGCCTGAGTGGTTCCGTGCACAGCTTCGGCAAGGCTTACCAGGGTCCGCTGCAGCTGCACCTGGCGCATGCGACCCTGCCGGAAAAGGATATCAAGCTGCTGGTGCAGCCCGATGCGGCCGGCAATTTTTCCGTAGCGCTGCCGATGCTCGAGCGCAGCCGCTGGCAGGTACTGGTAGAAAACGACAAACGCGAGTGGCGCCTGTCCGGCATCTGGACCTGGCCGCTGCAGCGCAGCATCGCGCTGCACGCCGATGAAGAGCTGTAAGCCTTATTTACAGACGTCCGTGCCGGCGGTAATAGCTTTTAATTTGGCGGGCTGCAAGATCTCGATCTCGCGATTGGAGACGCGCAGCCAGCCTTCCTTCTTGAATTTCGACAATAAACGGCTGACGCTCTCGATGGTCAGCCCCAGGTAATTGCCGATTTCCTCGCGCGACATGCGCAGCTGGAATTTGCTGGGCGAATAACCGCGCGCTTCATAGCGCGAGGCCAGGTTGACGATAAAGGCGGCAAAACGCTGGGTCGCCTGCATATTGCCCAGCAACAGCATGACGCTTTGCTCGCGCGTGATTTCCTGGCTCATCATGCGATGGAAATGGCGCAACAGGGTCGGCATATTGCCCAGCAATTGTTCCAGGCTGGAAAACGGAATTTCACACACTTCGCTGTCTTCCAGCGCCACCGCATTACAGTGGTGGCGGTCGGCGCTGATGGCGTCCATGCCCAGCAGTTCACCCGCCATCTGGAAACCCGTCACCTGCTCTTCGCCGCCCGGATTGATCTGGTAGGTCTTGAAGTGCCCCAGGCGGATCGCATACAGGTTCTGGAACGAGTCGCCGATGCGGAACAGCGAGGCACCGCGCACGATCTTGCGGCGGCGGCCGATAATCTGGTCCAGCCTGTCCATGTCGCCCACATCGAGGCCCATTGGCAGGCACAATTGATGCATGCTGCAGGTCGAGCATCGCGCACGCAACGCTTCCACGGTCACGGTGGGCATGGTGGGAGTGAGTAGCGCTTCAGTCATGTCGGTACCTTTTAGAAAATGCAATAACAAGTTTACTGCATACAGGGTTGCCGTGTGCCAATTTCACTGCATTTCCGCTCAATAAACGACGTTCTGACTTTGATTATATGGCAACATCGTCAAAAGCCCATGCGGGGCGGGCAATTTGCGTGGTGCCGCTTGCCAAGCTGGGGCATTGATAGGAAAATTCCTGACAGCATTATCTGCCGCCTGTAGCGCCCGGTACTGAAAAGGAAATCATGAAGCCTCTCGGCATCAAAGCAAAAGTCGCGCTGGCCACCAGCCTGACCTCGATCGCCATGATCGCGCTGGTCACCATGCTACAGGTACAGCGCATGCGCGCCGACTTCACGCGAGTACTGGTGAGCCAGCAGTCTGCCCTGATCACCCGCACCGCTGCCGAACTCGACGACAAGCTGGGCATGCTGCTGCAGATCGTCACGCTGACGGCCAGGCAGCAGCCGCCGGCATTGATCGCCCAGCCCGCCCAATTGCGCGAATACTATTCGCGCCGCTCGATGCTGGTACTGTTCGACGACGTGCTGGTGCTCGATGCGCAAGGCGCCGTCGTCGCTGACATGCCGCTAGTCACGGGCCGCGCCGGCATCAACGTGGCCGAGCGCGAATATTTCCAGACCGTCTTGCGCACGCGCCAGCCCATGATCACCGAGCCGATGCTGGGCAAATCGAGCGGCATGCCCATCGTGCAGATGGTGGCGCCCGTGCTCACGGCCGATGGCCAGGTGGCCGGCGTGGTGATCGGCGTGCTGCGCCTGTACAAAGACAACTTGCTGGGCCGTTTGCGCACGGAAAAGATCGGCAAGAGCGGCTATTACTTCATCCTCACGCGCGGCGCCGTGCCGCGTTACGTGCTGCACCCCGATACCAGCCGCTTGCTGCAGCCGCGCCTGCCGAACGCCAACCGGACAACCACCGAGTTGCTGAAGCAAGATGGCGAAGGCAGCATGGTCAGCACCAACAGCCGCGGCATCACGGCCGTCAACAGCTTCAAGCGCCTGAAATCGGTGAACTGGCTGCTGGCCGCCTCGCTGCCCCTCGACGATGCCTTCGAACCGTTCGATGGCGTGCTCTACCGGCTGGTGCTGTGGAGCACCCTCGCCTCGCTGCTGGCCGCGTTTGTTCTGGGCTGGGTCACCGTGCGCCTGCTGTCGCCGCTGGTGCGCCTGCGCGACACCTTGCTGGCCCTGCGTACCAGCGGCAGCCGCTTCACCCCCGTGCCGGTGCAGCAGCGCGACGAAATCGGCGAACTGACGGAAGCGTTCAACGGCCTGATGAGCGAACGCGACCGCCTGCAGCAGGAACTCGAAGCGCGCGCGGCGGAACTGGAACAGGAGCGCGACCGGGCCGAGGCGGCCAACCGGGCAAAGAGCGATTTCGTGGCCAACATGAGCCATGAAATCCGCACGCCCCTCAATGCCGTGCTGGGCATGGTGTACTTATTGGGCAATACCAGGCTCGATACGGAACAGCGCAAGTATCTGACCATGGTGCGCGTGGCGGGCCAGTCGCTGCTGGGCATCCTCAACGATGTGCTCGACTATTCGAAGATCGAGGCGCGCCGCATGGAATTGTCGCCCGTCGAATTCGACCTCGACGAGGTCATGAACACGCTGGCCACGACGATGACGATGAATGCGGGCGAAAAGGAGCTGGAACTGGCCATCGCCGTCGAGCCCGACGTGCCGCGGCGCCTGGTGGGCGACGCCCAGCGCCTGCAGCAAATTCTCGTCAACCTGGCCGGCAACGCCATCAAGTTCACGGAAAGCGGCGAAGTGGTGGTGGCCGTCAGCCTGGCCGAGAGCAAGAGCGAGAGCGGCCGCGCCTGGCTGCGCTTCGAAGTGCGCGACACGGGCATCGGCATGACGGAACTGCAGCAACAGCAACTGTTTGCCGCATTTTCGCAGGGTGACCAGAGCATCACGCGGCGCTTCGGCGGCACGGGCCTGGGCCTGGCCATCAGCAAGCAGCTGATCCACATGATGGGCGGCGACATCGCCGTGGCCAGCAGCGAAGGCAAGGGCAGCCGCTTCTGGTTCAGCGTGCCCTTCGAGATGCTGGCGCAGCCGGCCGAAACGCGGCGCACGCCGGCCCTGGGCCAGCTGCGCCTGCTGGTGGCCGACGACAACCGCACCACGCGCGAACTGATCGTCAAGCTGATCGAGGCCTGGGGCTGGCTGGCCGACGAAGTGGACTCCGGCTTTGCCGCCATCGAACTGTACCGCGAACGCCTGGCGCAGCAGCAACCGTACGACGTGGTGCTGGCCGACTGGCACATGCCCGTCATGGACGGCCTGGCCACGGCCAAGGCCATCCGCCAGGCGGCCAGCGGCCAGCGCCAGCCCATCGTGGTGATGGTCAACGCCTTCGCCCGCAACCACCTGGAAGAAATCTCCAGCGCGGCCGAGGCCGATGTCGTGCTGATGAAGCCGATCACGGGTTCGAGCCTGTTCGACGCCCTGCACCAGGCGCTGATCGCCAAGAACGACGGCGGCGAACAGCGCATCCTGCACCAGCCGCTGGGTACGGAACTGGCCGGCGTGCATTTCCTGCTGGTGGAAGACAATCATTTGAACCAGGCCGTGGCGCGCGGCATCCTCGAACACATGGGCGCCACCCTGGACGTGGTCGGCGACGGCTTGCAAGCCGTGGAACGGCTGCGCACGGAAGCGCTGCGCTACGATATCGTGCTGATGGACATGCAAATGCCCGTCATGGACGGCTTCAGCGCGACCCACATCATCCGCACGGAACTGCGCTTGAACTTGCCCGTGATCGCCATGACCGCCGGCGTGCTGGCGTCCGAGCGCGAGCGCTGCATGACGGCAGGCATCAGCGACTTCATCGCCAAGCCCGTGGTGGTGGAAGAGATGATGGCAGTCATCCTGCGCCACCTGCCCAAGCGCCCGCCCGTGCAGACGGCCGAGCCGGTGACTGTTGCCGATGAGGAAGTATTTTCCATGGCGCCGCTGATGCGCGTGATGGGCCGCGATGCGAAGGGGCGCGGCGTGCTGCGGCGCATGGTGGAAGACGCCCTGAACAAGGGCATGACGCCCGTGCGCGACGCCGAAACCGCGTTGCAATCGGGCCGCCACAGCGACGTGGCGCGCATCCTGCACGGCGTGCGCGGCTCCGTCGGCACCCTGGGCACGAAACGCCTGATCCGCGCCGCGTTCGCCACCGAGGAAGCCATCGACGCGGGCCGCCTGGACGAGGTGCCGGCGCTGCTGGCGCACACGGCGCAGGAGCTGGAACTGGTGCTGGCGGCGGCGGCGAATTGGTTGTCCAGGCTGAAGGATTAAGCTCGCTTGAACCCAAGAGATAAATGCCGGGGTCGTACCCTCAGGGTACGACCCCAGTCCTTGCTTTGGGTTTAGGCGGGCACGCCCAGAATCACGCTCGACGCCTTGAACATCGCCGTCACGCTGCTGCCGATGGCGATGCCCAGATCGGTACTGCTCTGATTCGTGATGATGGCGGCAATCGTGCCGCCGCGCGGCAAGTCCAGCACCACTTCCGTATTGACGGCGCCCGTCTGCACGCGCGTCACGGTGCCGGCCAATTGGTTGCGCGCCGAAAAGCGCGCCCCTTCGCTGTCGGCCACGAGGATGATCGACGAGGCCTTGATCAGCGCAAACGCTTCCGCGCCCGGCGCCAGGCCCAGGCTCTCGCTGCTGCCCTGCGTGACGATGGCAACGATGTGCTGGCCACCGGGCAACTCCAGGGTCACTTCATCGTTGACGGCGCCCTGTTTCAGTTCGGCCACCTTGCCCAGGAATTGATTGCGTGCCGTGGTTTTCATGGCCATTCTCCGTATGAGTAACAAATCGTCGGCGATGCCTTCCGCCTGGCTGCCCAGCTGGCGCAGGTAGCGCGCATGCTCGCGCTCGATGATGCGAAAATTGTCGACCAGCTGGCGCCCACGCTGCGTCAGCCGCGTGCCGCCGCCACCCTTGCCGCCCGTCAAGCGCTCCACCAGCGGCTCGCCAGCCAGGTTGTTCATCGCGTCGATGGCATCCCAGGCCGCCTTGTAGCTCATCTTGACGAGCTTGGCCGCCTGCGTGATGGAGCCGCACTCGGCGATGGCGCCCAGCAATTCCACCCTGCCGGCGCCGCCCAGATTTTCTCCGCCCACCGTCATCCATACCGAACCTTGCAGGCCGATTTCCGCTGCCGCTGATTTATCCAATGCGTTCACCCAATGCCATGTGGTCTTCCCTGTTATCGATCTGTCCGTCGCGCAAGTACAGCACGTGTTCGCCCAGGATGCGCGCATCTTCCGGATCATGGGTGATCAGGATCATGGGCACGTCCAGGCGCTGCTGCCACTGGCTCAGTTCCAGGCGCATTTTGACACGCAGCGCCGGATCGAGGGCGGCAAATGGCTCGTCGAGCAGCAGCGCGCTCGGTTCGGCCACGAGTGCCCTCGCCAGCGCCACCCGCTGGCGCTGGCCTCCGGACAACTCGTCGGGGAACTGATGCGCCAGTTCCTGCAAGTGGAAAGCATCGAGCCAATGCTCGACCTTCTGCAATTTTTCGCGCGCGCGCGGATTGAACCAGCCCCGGCTCAGGCCAAAACCCACGTTCTGGCGCACCGTCAGGTGCGGGAACAGCGCGTAATCCTGGAACAGGTAGGCGACATTGCGCTGCTGCGGCGGCAAATTGATGCCGGCGGCCGAATCGAACAGGGTGCGTCCATTCAGGCGGATATGGCCTTCGTCCGGCGTAAAGAGTCCGGCAATGGCTTTCAACGTCATGCTCTTGCCAGCGCCGGAGGGGCCATACACGGCGATGCGCTGGCTGGTCGAGGTGCATTGCACGTGCATGTCGAAGCGGCGTTTTCCGGAGTGCAAGGTGGCGCGAATGTCGAGGTCGAGTTGCATGGGCGTCATCCTCAGCGTCCTTTGTGCGCGACGCGCCCGGGCGCCAGGCGGCCAGCCGACAGCAGCACCACGATGCAGACAACCGAGATGATCACGACCAGCGTATTGGCCACGTCATCCTGGCCCGCCTGCACGGCTTCATACACGGCCACCGACAGGGTCTGCGTCTTGCCGGGGATGCTGCCGGCCACCATCAGCGTGGCGCCGAATTCGCCCAGCGCGCGCACAAAACCCAGCAGCACGCCGGCGAGGATGCCGCGCCAGGCCAGCGGCAAAGTCACGCGGAAAAAGATGGCCATTTCCGAGATGCCCAGCACGCTGGCCGCCTGCTCCAGTTGCCCGTCGACGGCCTCGAAGGCGGCGCGCGCGGGCTTGAAGACGAGGGGAAAGGCCACCACGGTGGAAGCGATGACGGCGCCCTGCCAGGTAAAGATGAGGTTGATGCCGAAGTTGTCCTGCAGCCAGATGCCCAAGGTGCCGCGCCGGCCCAGCAGCACCAGCAGGTAATAGCCGAGCACGGTGGGCGGCATCACCATCGGCAGGGTCAAGAGGGCGTCGAGCAGCTCGCGCCCGGGAAAACGCGTGCGCGCCAGCAGATAGCCCGTACCGATGCCGAGCAACAAATTGAGCGCCGTGGCCCAGGCCGCTACTTTGAGCGACAGGGCCAGCGCGGTCCAGGCGATATCCATGTGCCGTCGTTTGCTTTATGGCTTTTTAAATCCGTACTTGGCGAGGATGGCTTGCGCCGGCGCCGTCTGCAGGTAGCTGACGAAGCGCTTCGCTTCGGCCGCATTGCCGCTGCCCTTGATGGTGGCGATCGGGTACAGCACGGGTGCGTCCAGAGGCACCTCCAGCACCACGTTGACCTTGTCTTTCATGATGGCCGCGTCGGTGGCGTAGACAAAGCCCGCGTCGACTTCGCCGCGCGCCACATAGTCGAGCGACTGGCGCACGTTCTGCGTGCCGATGGCTTTAGGTTGCACGGCGTCCCACAGCTTGGCCTTCTTCAGCGCGCCTTCGGAGTAACGGCCGACGGGCACGCTGGCCGGGTTGGCGATCGCCACGCGGGTCACGCCCTTGTGCGTCAGATCGGTCAGGCTCTTGATGCCCAGCTTGCTATCGTGCGGCACGATCAGCACCAGGCTGTTGCCGACGAAATCCTGGCGGTCGGCCGGCAGCACCAGGCCCTGCTTTTGCGCCGCATCCATGGTTTCCTGGTCGGCCGAAGCAAACACATCCACGGGCGCGCCCTTGACGATCTGCTGCAGCAGCACGCCCGAGGCGGCAAAGTTCAAGGACACCTTGCTGCCCGGATATTGCGCCTCATAACTTTGCGCAGCCTCCTTGAACGCATTCGTCAGGCTGGCCGCAGCCGACACCACCACTTCGCCGGCAACGGCGGAGGTGGCGGCGCTAGCGAGCAGAGCGGTGCCAAGCAGGCGGGCGAGGGAGGTGAGGCGCATGATCGTATCCTTGTAAAGTGAACGGTGAACAAGGAGCGTAATATACACGCATATACAACGTTCTGCCATGGCGCAAGTCAAGACGGCTGAACTTGCTTCAAGCGCAGTCTTAAGCGGCCACTTTCTCACTGTCCAGGTCATCCTTGCGCCGCGCATAGCGCTGCGCAATCACGGCGCAAATCATCAATTGAATCTGGTGAAACAGCATCAGCGGCAAAATCACCATGCCCAGCGAATGCGTGGCAAACAGCACCTTGGCCATCGGTACGCCGCTGGCCAGGCTTTTCTTCGAACCGCAAAAGACGATGGCGATCTCGTCTTCCTTGTTAAAACCCAGGCGGCGGCTGATGAACGTCATCAGGCCCAGGACCAGCGCCAGCAGCAAGATGCTGAACACGCCCAGCGCCACCAGCGTTTCCACCGAAATCGTGTGCCACAGGCCTTCGCTGACGGCTTCGCTGAAGGCCGTGTAGACCACCAGCAAGATTGAACCCTGGTCAACGTATTTCAGGGTGGCTTTATGGCGGTCGACCCAGCGACCGATCCAGCGGCGCAGGAACTGGCCAGCCAGGAAGGGCAGCAGCAGCTGCATGACGATGGACAGCACGGCATCGACCGACGACTTGCTTGCCCCGCCTTTCGCCACCAGCAAGCCGACCAGGATGGGGGCAAGAAAAATGCCGATGAAATTCGAGGCCGAGGCGCTGCAGATGGCGGCCGGCACATTGCCGCGCGCCATGGCCGTCAGCGCGATCGACGACTGCACGGTCGACGGCAGGGCGCACAGAAACAAGATGCCCACGTACAACTCGGGTGTGAGAAAAGTCAGCGCCAGCGGCCGCAGGGCCAGGCCCAGCAAGGGAAACAAAATGAACGTGCTAGCCAGCACCAGCAAATGCAGGCGCCAATGCATGACGCCGGCCACCACGGCTTCGCGCGACAGCTTGGCGCCATGCAGGAAGAACAGGGCGCCGATGGCGACGGTGGTGACGTGGCCGAAGACCACGGCCGTCTGGCCCGTGCAGGGCAGGAAACTGGCCAGCGCCACGGTGACGAGCAGGGCGATGGTGAAATTATCGGGTTTCAGATTGCGCAACAGGGCAGCGGGAGAAAAAGAAGACATGCGGTAGCCTGGTAGCGGCCCAGCCTTGCAACACTGCGCCATGGATGACAAAAAGCGCCGGAAACGGCGCCAGTGCTGGCTATTCTAACCCTATTGCCGAGCTACCTGCCTGTCAGCTGGCGTGGCTTGTGGACACAATGGCACAAAAAAATGCCCTGTCCGCAGACAGGGCAACCCGGAGTAAAGTACAGCGCGAGGCGTTACCGCGAGGGGATTAACCGGCGGCTTTGACTTTCAGCTCGTTCTTGATTTCTTTCACGCCGCTCACGGAAGCGACGATCTGCACGACGCGGTCACCCGCTTCGGCACTCGGCACGTCGCCCGACAGGACGACCACACCTTGCTGGGTTGCTACCTTGACTGGCAGGGCAGCGGCTTGCGCATCGGCGCTCAGGGCGGCCTTGGCCGAGGAAGTGATGGTTTCATCAGGGACGGCAGCGGCAGCGTTGGCGGCCACGACGGTGTCAGCAGGAGCTTGTGCTTTTGGGGCGGAGTCAGCTGCATGCGAAGCGGTGATCGAGGCGCCCGACAGAACGATAGCGGCAACCAGGGTATTGAACAGTTTCGATGTTTGCATGGTAGTTCCTCTCAATGAAGTTAAAAGCTTCTTACTTGGCTATAGCAATAAACAGCAACACTATGAAGCGTCACATCTACCCATACAGCAAGCACCGTGCCAGCTTTTAATTTCCCTTCAAAATCAATAACTTACATTCGACATCGATTTTTCCAGCGCGTTTCCGCCGGATCTGGCCCGAAAATCGGGGCTTTTTGTCGCCAGACAGCGACAAGGTCTCGCAACAATATCAATGTTTTAAGATAAGTCGTTGATTATGAATACTTTATTTTTGTCGCTATTCAGCGACAGGGTCGCCATCGCCGCGGAACAGGGCCGGCGTCAGCTCGTATTTCTGTAATAAACGGTAGAACTCCGTGCGGTTGCGGTCGGCCAGGCGGGCCGCGTCGGCCACGTTGCCATCCGTCAGGCGCAGCAATTGAATCAGGTAGTCGCGCTCGAAGCGCTGCTTGGCTTCGTTGTAGCTGAGCGCTTCCAGGGACGGCACGCGCAGGGCCCGCTGCACCAGCGACAAGGGCACCAGCAGCGCCGTCGCCAGCGCGCACACTTGCTCAACGACATTGACCAGCTGGCGCACATTGCCGGGCCATGGCGCGCTGACCAAGGCCGTGAGGGCATCGGGCGCGAAACCATTCAAGGGTTTTTGATACTTGGCCGCCAGCTTCTGCAGGAAATGGTTCGCCAGCAGGGAGATATCTTCGCGGCGCTCGGCCAGCGGCGGCAAGGTCAATGTCACCACGTTGAGGCGGTAATACAGGTCTTCGCGAAATTGCCCCTCGGTCATCGCCACGTCGAGGTCGCGGTGCGTGGCGGACAGCAAGCGCACGTCCACCGGCCGCGTCTGGTCCGCGCCGACGGGCCGCACGGCCCGCTCCTGCAGCACGCGCAGCAGTTTCACCTGCAGCGGCAGCGGCATGTCGCCGATCTCGTCCAAAAACAGGGTGCCGCCATCGGCCGCCTGGAACAAGCCTTCGCGGTTGCCGACGGCGCCCGTAAACGAGCCCTTCACGTGGCCGAACAATTCCGATTCCAGCAGTTGCTCGGGAATGGCGCCGCAGTTGACGGCGATGAACGGCGCCTTGGCGCGGCGGCTGGCGTTGTGCAGCGCGCGCGCCAGCAACTCCTTGCCCGTGCCACTGGGGCCACGGATCAAAATGCTGGCATCGGACCCGGCCACCAGCTTGGCCTCGGCCAGCAGCTCGGCCATCTGTGAACTACGGCTGATCAGCTCGGCACGCCAGCTTTCGTCACCGGACGCTGGCGCCGGCATGACGGTGGACAAGTTAATCGCATATGCCACTTTTTCCATGAGCAGCTTGCCGTCGAACGGTTTCGTCAGATACGCAAACGCGCCGCGCGCCGTCGCCTCGACGGCGTCGGGAATGGTGCCGTGGGCTGTGAGCAAGATGACGGGCAGGGCCGCATGCTGGCGGCGGATTTCATCGAACAGGGCCAGGCCGTCGCGGCCCGGCAATTGCACGTCGGTAATGACCAGGGCCGGCAATTCCACGGCCAGGCGCGCCAGCGCCGCTTCCGCGCTGCCCACGGCCGTCACGCGATAATTGCCCGCCTTCAGGCGGATGGTCAGCAGGCGCAGCAGGTCGGGGTCGTCGTCGACCAACAAGATGTGGGCGTGCTCGCTCATTTCGGCGCTCCCGCGGCAGGGCGCACGGACAGGCTGCGCTCGATGTTTTTCAGTGCTTCGAGTTTTTCATTGAGCAAGTCGTTGCGGCGCTGGGCGTCGCGCAGCTGCCCGTTGAGCTTGTCGATGCTCTCGTCCTGGCGGCGCAGTTCCGCATACTGGCTGCCCAGCAATTGCGCCAGCGGCGCCAGCAGTTGCGCGTCCTTGCCCGTGGCCGTGGCCAGCGGTTCCAGCAACGCTTGCGCGCGGGCCAGGTCGCCGGGGCCGCGCAAGGCCGCTTGCAGCATGGCGCGGCGTAGCGTGTTGTGCGGCGCATGGTCGGCCTTCGCCAGGTCCAGCTGCGCTTTCACCAGGTCCGACGGCGTCATCAGGCGCAAGGCGCTTTGATACGCGAGCAGTTCGGTCAGCTGGGGGTCCATCACCACCACCACGCGCGGCGGCGTTTGCACCAGCACGGGCGTCTGGGTGGAAGGCTTGGCGGCGCAAGCGCCCAAGAGCAATGCACAGGCGGCCATGCCGGCCAGGGAAATTCTCGTCATCATAAGGGCAGTTCTATCCGAAAATGCGCGCCGGCGGGGCGCGGTAAAAGAGTGACGCTGCCATCGTGGGCGGCGATATATTCGCGCACGATGGACAGGCCGATGCCATTGCCGTTGCGCGCGCCGGCCGCCTGGCGCACTCCCTGGTAAAACGGTTCAAAAATACGCGCGGCATCCTCGGGCGCCACGCCGGCGCCCTCGTCGATGCAGTCGATGCGCACGCGGCGGCCTTCGATGGACAAGCTAAAGCGCACGGTGCCGCCTTCCGGGCTGAAGCGCACGGCATTCGACAGCAGATTCGCCAGGGCGGTGGCCAGCTTGTCGCGGTCGGCTTGCACGATCAGGGATACGCCCTGCACCTCGACCGTCAAACGGCGCGCCAGCCATTGCAGGCGCTGCCCGGCCACCACATCTTGCAGCAAGACGAGCAAATCGACCTTGCTGTGCGCCAGATGCTGGGCGTCAAAAGCGGCGGTATTGTAGCGCAGCAAGTCCTCGATTTGCGTTTGCAGGGACGCCGTGTTTTGCTGCAGGATGCCGGCGATTTCGCGCTGGCTATCGCTGAGCTTGCCCGCCACCTCATCTTCCAGCAAGGCCACGCCTTCGCGCAGGGCCGCCAGCGGGGTTTTCAGCTCATGCGAAATGTGGCGCAGAAAACGTTCCTTGTCGGCATCAAGATCGGCCAGACGCTGGCGCAGCCAGTCGAGCTGCTGGCCCAGGCGGCGCGTGTCGGCCGGGCCGCCGACGACGATGGGCTGGTCGTAGCGCTTGTCGCCGAGGCGCCCGATGGCCGTCTCGATGCGGCGCAACGGGCGCGACAATAGAAAACCGAAGCAGGTGGCCAGCACGGCTGCCAGCAGCACGGCGCCGCCGACCAGCATGCCCAGCACGCGGCGCTGGCGCTCCAGCTCGGCCAGCAGGGCATCGTTGCGGCTGCCGATTTCCGTCTTGCTGTCGCGCGCCAGGCGGTCATTGATCTGCGCCATGCGGGCAAACGCGCGGTACACGACGGCATGGCCATCGCGCTTGCGGCGCTTGCCGGCTTGTAAAACTTCCCAGGCCGATTGCGCCTGCGCAGTCCATTCGTCGGCCAGCTGCGGAGCGAACTCGGGCGTGGCCCGGTTCAGCACTTGCAGCGCCGCCGTCGCTTCGTCGCGGGCCGCCGCGTAGCGTTCGCGGAACACGGGATCATCGAGCACGAGGAACTGGCGCGCGCTGCGCTCCATGGCCAGGGTGCGCTCGGACAGGCGCTGCGACTGTTCCGTCAGGGCAATCGCCTGCGCGGCCGTCTCGCGCCCCAGCCGCGCCAAGTGTTCCAGGGTCAGCAAGGCTTGCACGGAGGTGGCCGTCAAAATGCCCGTCGTCAAAATGAAGGCGGCAAATAACAGTTGGCGAAAGGAAAGTCGGGACAAGATAGGCGCCTTCGGTTCAGTCTGGGTGACAAAAGGCGCATGGTACGCTAAGCGTTCATTCGCAGACGCCACCCACCCGCGAATGATCAATTTTGCAACACTGTCGCTTTTCCGGCCGCCAGCAAGGCCCCGTCGGCGGCGCGCGAATACTCCTAGTACAATAGGGAAAAACTTCACGCAGGCATCAAAGTGACCCTCCGCCTTGGCGACAGGCCCTGGCATTGCGCCACTTTGCCCCCACATGTGATGCAGCCCCACCGACTATCCGTTTCACCTACTGAAGAGATCCCATACCGCATGAGCACATTTGAAAAAGTCAGCAGCAACTTCATTCCAGTCTTGCAGGCAACCATCGAACAATATGTCGAGCCAGCAACGGGCATGCGCCATATCCACATGCATACCGAGCAGGCTGAGATGGTGTTCCTGGTGGCCTTTCCCACTGTGCCCGAAGTGAGCGACGGACGCGCCCACATCCTGGAACACCTGGCCTTGTGCGGCTCGTCGCGCTACCCGGTGCGCGACCCGTTTTTCTCGATGCTGCGCCGCTCGACGGCCACCTTCATGAATGCGATGACCTATCCGGACCGCACCGTGTACCCGTTCGCCAGCACCGACCGCAAGGATTTCTTCAACCTGCTCGACGTGTACCTCGACGCGGCCTTCTTCCCCAACCTCGATTACCTGAATTTCCGCCAGGAAGGCTGGCGCCATGCGTTCGAAGGCGACAAACTCGTGTACCAGGGCATCGTCTTCAATGAAATGAAGGGCGCTTTCAACAGCCCCATGCGCGCGCTCGACAGCGGCATCGCCAGCGCC
Source organism: Janthinobacterium sp. 64 (assembly GCF_002813325.1). Taxonomy (NCBI): domain Bacteria; kingdom Pseudomonadati; phylum Pseudomonadota; class Betaproteobacteria; order Burkholderiales; family Oxalobacteraceae; genus Janthinobacterium; species Janthinobacterium sp. 64. The sequence goes on from NZ_PHUG01000001.1 coordinate 3,750,013, forward strand.
TTGCTCAAGGGCACGACGTATGAAGTGGAATCGGGCGGCGATCCGCTGAATATCCCCGAGTTGACGCATGACATGCTGAAAGAATTCCACGCCAGCCATTATCACCCGTCGCAAGCCGTGATCATGACTGCCGGCAATATCGAAGCGTCGGCCGTGCAGGAACAGGTAAGCGAGCGCGTGTTGTCCAAGCTCAGCGGTTTCTCCGCACGCCGCCTGCCGCAGCTGGCCCCTGCCTGGACGGCGCCGCAGGAAAATATTGTGAAAATTCCGTCGCAGGAAGCGCGCGACGATGAATTCGGCCTGCAATTTGCCTGGCTGATGGGCGAATCGAGCGACCCCATCGCCTACTACCACGCGCATCTGCTGTCGCACGGCTTGCTGGGCGAATCGTCGGCACCCGTCATGCGCGCCATGGAATCGGCCGGCTATGGCCGCCCATCGGACATGAATGGCCGCGACGCGGGCATCCGCCAGATGGTGTTCCACATCGGCATGGAAGGTTTAACCAAAGAACAGATCGCCGACGCGCACCAGCGCATCTGGACGGCGCTGGAAGAGACGGCGCAAGAGGGCATTCCCGCCGCCGTGCTGCACGCCGCCTTGCGCGACATCAAATACAGCCAGCGCGAAATCAGCAGCGGCCGCATGCCGTACGGCCTGGGCCGCTTGCTGCACGCCTTGCCGCTGGCCATGTATGGCGGCGACGTGATGGACGCCTTCGACAATGCGGCCATCCTGGAAACCTTGGAACAGCAGATCGACGATCCTGAATTCTTCAAGCAACTGGTGCGCGAACTGATCGCCAACCCGACCCGTTTGACGACGCACGTGGTACCCGACAGCGCCTACTTCACGGACCGCGCCGCCCAGGAAGACGCGAAACTGGCGGCCTTGCAGGCGACGCTGACGGATGCCGAGCGCGAGCACATCGTGGCCGAGTCCGCCGCGCTGGAAGCGCATCAGCAACTGCCATCGAATTCGGAAGTGCTGCCGCGCATCCGCCCTGGCGACGTCAGCGCCGCGCCGCGCCCGGCCCTGCCGATTCCCCCCGCCGTCGACGGCGCCGTGGCGTTTTCCATTGCCTCGAACGGCATTAGCTATGCCAATGTGCTGTACGACGTGTCGGGCTTGCCGGAAGCGTCGTGGCCATGGCTGCGTCTGTACACGGACCTGGCGCCGGAACTGGGCGTGGGCGACATGTCGTTCGACGACGCCAGCGCCTGGCGCCAGAGCATGGTCCCATCGTTCCACATCGGCCTGGAAGCCATTCCCCGCCCGCAACAGGCGATGCGCGTGGAATTGTCGTTCTCGGCCAGCGGCTTGCGCGAAGAACACGCGGCGATCGCCGCCGTGCTGTCGGCCTGGATCGCCAAGCCCCGCTTCGATGAAGAAGAGCGCCTGGCTTTCCTGATCGAAAGCCTGGTGCAAGACAAACTCTCCAGCCTGGCCGAATCGGGCAACCGCTACGCCATGCTGGCCTCGGCAGCTCCCCTGTCGCCCACGCGCCGCTTCGACGACATCGTCGGCGGCCCGGCTGCACTGCCGTTCTACCGCCGTTTGCAGCAGCTGAGCAAGACGTCGGCAGGCTTGCAGGAAATCGCGCGAGAGCTCGACACCCTGCACGCGCACATCATCGCCCAGCAGCCGACCGTGCTGTGCGCGGGCCTGGAGCACGATGGCATCACCCTGGCCCGCTTGCTGGAATTGCCAGCGGCCAGCGTCGACACGGCTGTCCCTACGGCAACGGAAGCGCCAGCAGCCTTGCCGCTGGCCAACACTGCCCTGCATGCGACGAGCCAGATCAACCATTGCTTCGTTTCCTGGGCCGTGCCCGGCGTGCACAATCCGGACGCCTCGGCCCTGGCTGTCGCCGCTGAACTGATGACCAACCAGGTGCTGCATACGGCCCTGCGCGAAAAAGGCGGCGCGTATGGCGGCAGCGCCAGCTACGCGGCCGGCGCCGGCACGTTTACATTGAGCTCCTACCGCGACCCGCGCCTGGCCGGCACGTTCGCCGACTTCGGCACGACGCTCGATCAAATCCTCGACGGCGATTTCTCGCAGGAGCAGGTGGAAGAAGCCATCATCTGCGTCATCAAGGGCCTCGACAAGCCGCATTCGCCGTACGCGGAAGCGCTGACGGCGTGGAACATGCAGCAGCGCGGCACGACGGAAGCCGTGCGCCAGCAATTCCGCACCGGCGTATTAACTTGCACCCTGGCGCAGATCAAGGCCGTCACGCGCATCTGGCTGAAAAACGGCCAGCCTAGCCGCGCCGCGTTTGCGGGCAATACGACGCAAGACCTGGCAGGCCTGGACGTGGTCGACCTGTTGGCGCTGGCCAGCTAAGCGCGCCGTACCGGATTCAATACCGCAACTATTGCGGTATTGAATCCGCTTCCATGAACATCAACTCCCATTGATGCCCATCAAGATCCTGGAAACTGTGCCCATACATGAAGCCGAAATCCATCGGCTCCTTGTAGAGGCTGCCGCCCGCCTGGACGGCTTTCGCCACCAGCGCATCGACTTCGCCGCGGCTCTCGGCCGACAAACACACGAGTACTTCCGTCGCCACGGTGGTATCGCACAGTTGCTTGGGCGTGAACTGCTTGAATTTATCGTGCGTCAACAGCATCACGAAAATGTCATCGGTGACGATCATGCACGTCGCCGTTTCATCCGTGAAATGGGCATTGAAGCTGAAGCCCAGCGCCGTGAAAAACGCCACGGAGCGTTCCAGCGACTGGACGGGCAGATTGACAAAGATTTTGCGGGCCATCATGTCTCCTTGTAGGTCGAATGCGTACAGCGTGCCCGCCGATTCTACACCGGCTTGTTACGTGCCAGCGCGTCCCACGCTCTTCGGCGCACAGCCAAAATAGCGGCTGAACGCGGCGCTGAAATTGGACGGATGGCGATAGCCCGTTTGCCAGCCCGCCTGCGCCACCTGACACCCATTTTCCAGCAGTAACTTTGCCCGCTGCATGCGCAGCGCCAGCAGGGTGCGCTGCGGACTGTCGTTGTAGCGGTAGCGCCATCCCTGCTTGAGTTTGAACAAGCTCAGGCCCGCTTGCGCACACAGGTAATCGAGCGTGAGGTCTTGCGCCATCTGTTCCTGCATCAGCGCATGGACGCGCTCCAGCTTGATGATATCGGCCTCGGACCAGCGCGGCACAGGAGCGGACGCGGGCGCGGGACGCAGTGCACGCAACTGTTCCGCCAGGATACTGAGCACGCTGATATGCACGGCCAGCGGGTCCGTCGCGCGCAGCAGCGAGCGCGCGTGCAGGGCGGCAGTGGGTGTGGTGGCCGCATGCGCCAACTGGCGCGCGCCGCCGTGGGGCAGCAGGGAAGTCAAGCCTTCCGGCCAGTAGCGCGCCAGCGCCTCTTCGCCGACCAGCACGCGCAATTGCGCCGCCCGTTGATGCGCCTCGAAACGGCGCTCGCCGCTGACGTGGTGAAACGCCGTCACCGTCGTATGCCCTCCCCGGAAATGCAATTGTTCGCCATCGCGCGTGACGTAGCCGGATGCGCCTTCCAGGCCGATGGTAATGACCAGGCCACCCGCATCGTCATGCTGCGATGGCTCGACGAGCGCAAGGCGCGGGCGGTAGTCGGAATGCACGAGCAGCAAGCCCTGGTCGACCTGGCGCTGGTCGGCGCGGCACTCTTTCAACCCCGGGTCCAGCTGGCGCCGCGTCCAGCCTGCCGCTTCCCTGTCCTGTTCCCTCATCGCTCCCCCTGTTTTCCGCGCGCCGTCGCGCATACGAAATGCGCCGTGCCGCATACAAATGCAAATGATAATTATTCTCATTGTTGCATAAAATAGGCGCACACGCCCATCTCGTCGAAAGGAACTTTCATGTTATTCACGTCACAGCATGCCTTACAGCCTTACTGGGACCTGGCCGTCGCGCCCGTGCAGGCGGACGGGCTGGCCGCCGCCCTGGAACTGGGTATTTTCGAGATGCTGGCCACGCCGCACACGCCGGCGCAGCTGGCCGACACCCTGTCGCTGCACGCGCCGCACACGGCGCTGCTGCTGGAACTGCTCTGGAGCATGCAGGTGCTGGAACGCGACGGAGCCGATGCCGATGCAGACACACAGCGCTACCGCTGCACGGCCGCCACCTTGCAGTATTTCTGCCGCAACTCGGTGGCCTTTTGCGGCGACGCCTGGCTGTACCGGCTGCATGCGCTGCGCCACTTCGCCACACAGCTCAGTACGCTGGTGCGCGAGGGTGGCAAGGCCGCGCCCTACAGCACGGCAAATGGAGTCAACTGGGCCGTTGCCGCGCAGCAGCAGATCGGCCAGGAACAACGCGCCGTCACCATGCGCGCGGCCCTGTCCGCGATGCAACGGATCGCCCCGTTTGCAGACGGCAACACGCCGCTGCGCCTGCTCGACCTGGGGGGCGGACCGGGCTGGGTTGCCATTGCGCTGGCGCAAGCTCATGCGGGCTTGCACGGCTGCGTTTTCGACTGGCCGGAAACGGTGGCCGTGGCGGCCGCCAACATCGCCCATGCGCAACTCTCTGACCGCCTGGAGACGGTGGGCGGCGACCTGGACAGCGACGATATCGGCAACGGTTACGATCTCATCTGGTGCTCGTTCGTGCTGCATTTCGTGCCCGACATGGCGGCGGCCTTGCGCAAGATCCATGCGGCCTTGAAACCGGGCGGCGTGTTCGTCTGCGTGCAAGCGGAAATCGCCCCGGCAGCCGTTGATGCGGCGCGCGTGCTGCCGTATTACTTGCCGATGCGCATGCTGGGCCGCACGGTGACGCGCCAGGGGGAATTGGCGCAATTGCTGCGCGACACGGGCTGGCGGCAAGTGGAGCAGCACGGCGCCAGCGATTTTCCCATGGCGCCCGTGCAAGTGCTGATTGCGCGCAGTTGAATGGCAGGCGTTTTACGCCGCATCTTGCTGCAGCGATTCGATGATCAGGCCGGCCAGGCGCTCGACGGGCGGCCTGGACACGCTGGACGCGCGCAGCAGTTCCAGCGACAACGGGGGCAGGGCGGGCAAGCCCGCCGCCGCGTGATCGAGCGCGCACACGGACGAGGGCAGGCCGTACGCCGTGCGCACCGTCACGCCCAGCCCGGCAGCGGCCGCCGCCCACAGTCCCGCCAGGCTGGGGCTGGTAAACGCCGTGCGCCAGGCGATGCCGGCATGGTCCAGCGCCTGCGTGGCGCAGCGCTGGAACAGGCAGTCGCGGTCGAACGTAATCAACGGCAGCGGTTCGCCCGATTCGGGCCGCCAGGCCAGGCTGGACGAGGCGATCCAGCGCATGGCCGGTTCGGCGATATGCTGGCGCTGCTGCGGCGGATACTCGGCCACGTCGGCGATGCAGGCGCCGCCCCACAGCAGGGCCAGGTCCAGCTGGCCCATGGCCAGCCCTTGCATCAAAGCCGTGTTGCGCGCCACGTGCGCCTCGATGCGCACTTTCGGGTGCGCGCGGGCAAAGCGCCCCAGCACGTCGGGCAGCAAGGCTTCGCCAAAATCCTCCTGCAAGCCGAGCCGTATCCAGCCTTCCAGTTCCGCGCCGCGCAAGGCGACGGCCGCCTCGTCATTGAGTTCCAGCAGGCGGCGCGCATAGCCGAGCAGGACTTCGCCGGCCGGCGTCAGCGCCAGCCCCCGGCCATCCTTGCGGAACAGCGGCATGCCGGCCTGCTCCTCAAGTTTTTTCAGCTGCGCGCTGACGGCCGAGGTGGAACGGCCCACCTTGTCGGCCGCGCGGGCAAAGCTGCGCAGCTCGATGCCAGCCACATAGCTGCGCAGGAAGGCGATGTCGAAATTCAGCAGGCTCATGGTAGCAATTCAATCGTCCGGTTTTGTGGGATGGTGCAACGTAAATTATCTGATATTCAGAATGATCGTACTGCGCAACACTGTCAGGGTCAACCACTTTCCTGTCCCTGCCATGAGCACCAATTGCCAAGCTATTCCTGTTCCTGTCCCCGTCACTGCGCCCGCACTGGGCAATGCCCACCGCTGGAAAGTGCTGGCCGTCGGTGTGGCGGCCAATGCCAGCTTTTCCGCCGCCGCCAACGGCATGCCCACCACGGCCATCTGGCTGCGCAGCGGCTATCACCTGAGTAATACGCAACTGGGGGTGGCGCTGGGCGCCATGGGCCTGGGCGTGGCCCTGACCGAATTGCCGTGGGGTATGGCCACCGACCGCTGGGGCGACCGCCCCGTGCTGCTGACCGGCTTGCTGGGCACCATGCTCGCGCTGTTGACCTTGCTGCTGTGGATCACGCCCGCTGACGGGTCCGTGCCGCCCTTATGGGCGCTGGCGGCCGGGCTGGCGCTGGTCGGCGTGCTGGGCGGCAGCGTGAATGGCGCCAGCGGCCGCGCCGTGATGCGCTGGTTCGGCCCGGGCGAACGGGGTTTCGCCATGAGCATCCGCCAGACGGCCGTGCCCATGGGCGGCGGCCTCGGCGCCCTCGTCCTGCCCAGCCTGGCATCGTCCTATGGCTTCATGCCCGTGTTTGGCGCCCTGGCCCTCGTATGCGGCCTGTCGGCGTTTTTTACGTGGCGCTGGATGCATGAGCCCGATTTCTCTGCCGAGGCCGCCACAGGGCCGCACAACGCGTCCACGGGCCTATCTGCAGTGAAGACGCCGCTGCCATTAAAAAATCGCAAAGTCTGGCGCATGGTGGCGGCCATCGGCTTGCTGTGCGTGCCGCAGTTTGCCGTGCTCAGCTATGCCACCGTGTTCCTGCACGACCATGGCCACCTGGGCCTGGCAGCCATCACGGCCGTGATGGTGGCCCTGCAGGCGGGCGCCATGGTGATGCGCATCTGGAGCGGGCGCCACACGGACCGCCACGCGAACCGGCCCGCTTACTTGCGCGGCTCGGCCTTGGTGGCGCTGGCCTCGTTCATTTTGCTGGGATGCATCGCCTGGCTGCAGGCGCCGGGCTGGCTGCTGATGGCCGCCGTGGTGCTCGCCGGCATCGCCGTGTCCGCCTGGCATGGCGTGGCCTACACGGAACTGGCCACGGAAGCGGGCGGCGCCAATGCGGGCACGGCCCTGGGCATGGCGAACACGGCCGTATATGCGGGCCTGTTCCTCACGCCGATCGCCATCCCGCATTTGCTGGCGGCCAGCAACTGGTCCGTCGTGTGGTGGCTGGCGGGGCTGGTGGCGCTTGCTACCCGCCCCTTGTTTCCGAAAGACTAGGACAGCACCCTGATCCGGTACACGCAGCGCATGGCGTTGGCCAGCACGTGCTGCTCGCGCACGATGCTGGCGTGCGGTCCCACCACTTCCTGGAACAGCTGCAGTTCGGAGCGGCAAAAGCCCTGGCAGGTGCGCGCGGCGGCGCAGATGGGGCAATGGTCTTCGATCAGCAGCCAGTCCTCGCCGTCCGCTTCCACGCGCGCCATATAGCCCTCCTCATCGCGCACGGCCGCCAGTTGCTGCAAGCGCGTGGGCAAATCCGGCGCCGAGCACGCCAGCGCATACGCGCTGCGGCTTTCCTCTTCGCGCTGCGTGATCAATTTGTCCAGCCCCGCTTCGCCGAACAGCTGGCGCACCGAACCGATCAGCTTGATCGTCAGCTGCGCATGCGTGTCGGGAAAGCGCGCATTGCCCGCTTCCGTCAAGACCCAGTTCTGGCGCGGCCGGCCGGCGCCCGCCTGCGCTTCCTGGCGTCCCTCGATCAAGCCCGCCGCCACCAGCTTTTGCACTTGCTGGCGCGCCGCCTCGCCCGTCATGTCCAGGGTCTTGGCCAGGGTCGCCGTGGAGACGGGTCCCTTGGTCTTGATGAAATACAGGATGCGCTCCGTCGTTTGCGGCGCTTCGCTATTATCCAAACGTTTACTTGTGTAATTCATTTCGCTCAACTATCATGAGGCCAGTTAACCAACTAATTGCTTGCATAATAGGCCGGTAGCTCCCCGCTGTCGAGGAGTTTCCACGTCCGCGTGCCGGCAAGACACTCTTTGGACTGGATTTCTTATGCAGCTGCAGCACTCGATCTGGCTGTTTCACGCCATCCTCGCCACCGGCCTGGCCACCTGGCTAAGCCTGGCCGCCATCAACAACCTGCACGCCTTTCACGGCTCCGTCTGGGCCATCGGCAACACCATGCGCATGGACCCGCTGCGCCAGGACCCGACCATCCAGACGCCGCTGCTGCGCCGCGCGCTCACGTCCTTGACCCTGCACCGGCTGTCGCTGGGCGTGGTGCTGGCCTTGCAGCTGCTGGCCGCCATTGCCGCCTGGACGGGCGTGACACTGTTTCTCGGCGGCGGCCTGGCCGCTGCCTTGCCCTGGCTGAACCTGGCCTTGTGCGCCATGGCCGCCTTTTTGCTGCTGATGCACCTGGGCGGCCTGTGGTTCGGCTACTGGATCGCGCAGGAAGGCTTGCAGACGACGCATTTGGTGCTGCTGCTGTGGACCATCGCGCTGTTTGTACTTTTCAACGCGCAGCGGACCTGATCAGCCTCCGCTGCGCCTCTTCTTCCCCGCTGTAAAAAGGACTTCATCATGCATACGAAACTCGTCGGCGCTTCCGCGCTGGCCATCACCCTGGCCGTCGCTGGCGCCGCGCTGTACCCGCGCGCGGATTCCCATGCGGCCGATGCCGCCGCCACTGCCGCCACCAAGGTGGCGCTGGTGCCCGTCGTGCTGGGCACGCAGGAACGCTACTTCGCCGGCGTGGGCGAGCTGGAAGCGGCGCGCCAGGTGCAGGTGGCCGCCGAAACGGGCGGACGCGTCACGCAGATCCGCTTCGCATCGGGCCAGCAGGTGGCAGCTGGCGCCGTGCTGGTACAACTGAATGACGCCCAAGAACAGGCGATGCTGCTGCGCCAGCGCGCGCAGCTGAAAAACGCGGAAAGCAGCCATGCCCGCACGGTGCAGATGGTGAAGGAAAAAGCGGCCACGCAGGAGCAGCTCGATAGCGCCCTGGCCGCGCGCGACGCGGCCCTGGGCGACGTGCGCCAGACGCAGGCGCTGATCGCGCAAAAAACCATCCGCGCGCCGTTCGCCGGGCAGCTGGGCATCCGCAAGGTGCACGCGGGCCAGTACCTGAACACGGCCGATACGGTGGCCAGCCTGATCGACACGAAGTCGCTGCTGGTGAACTTCGCGCTCGATGAACAGAGCAGCGCGAAACTGGCGCCGGGCCAGGCCGTGCAAGTGCTGGTGGACGCCTATCCCGGCGACATCTTCACGGCGAAGATCAACGCCATCGATCCGCTGATCGCCCGTTCGCGCATGGTGCAGGTGCAGGCGGCGCTGACCAATCCGCGCGGTGCGCTCAAGGCAGGCATGTACGCGAATGTGCGCGTGGCGCGCGAAGCAGGAAAACAGCTGACGGTACCGGAAACGGCCGTGACCTACAGCGCGTATGGCGACACGGTCTTCGTCGCGCAGCAGGAAGGAAAACAGCCGCTCACCGTCAAGCGCGTGGGCGTGAAACTGGGCGAGCGGGCAGGGGGCCGCGTGGCCATTCTTGACGGTTTGCGCGAAGGCCAGCGCGTGGTCGCTTCGGGCCAGCTGAAACTGGCCGACGGCATGGCCGTGCAAGCCGTCGCCAATACCCTGGACGAAGTAAAACGCGCCGCGCCCAAGGCCGGCTCGTAAAGGAAAGGCATCACCATGAAATTTACCGATTTATTCGTACGCCGCCCCGTGCTGGCGCTGGTGATCAGCACCTTGATACTGATGCTGGGCGTGATCGCCATGCTGCAGCTGCCGATCCGCCAATACCCGATGCTCGAATCGTCCACCATTACCGTGAAAACTACGTATCCGGGCGCCTCGGCGGAACTGATGCAGGGTTTTGTCACGCAGCCGATTGCGCAAGCCGTGTCATCCGTGGAAGGCATCGACTACCTCACCTCGTCGTCGGTGCAAGGCAGCAGCACGGTCACCGTGCGCATGGAATTGAACCGCGATTCCACGCAGGCGCTGACGGAAGTCATGGCCAAGGTCAACCAGGTGCGCTACAAGCTGCCCGAAGGGGCGTTTGACCCCGTCATCGAGCGCGCGGCTGGCGATTCGTCTGCCGTCGCCTATGTCGGCTTTGCCAGCGAAAGCGTCTCCGCGCCCGCGCTGACGGACTACCTGGCGCGCGTGGTGCAACCGATGTTCGCCACCATCGACGGCGTGGCAAAGGTCGACGTGTATGGCGGCCAGCAACTGGCCATGCGTTTGTGGATCGACCCGGCGAAACTGGCGGCGCGCGGCTTGACGGCGGCCGACGTGGCCGACGCCGTGCGGCGCAATAACTACCAGGCCGCGCCCGGCAAAGTGAAGGGACAATTCGTCGTCTCGAACATCAGCGTCAACACGGATCTGACCAGCGTGGCGGAGTTCCGCGACATGGTCGTCAAGCAGGGCGGCGATGACGGCACCGCCCTCGTGCGTCTGAAAGACGTGGGCACGGTGGAACTGGGCGCGGCCGCCACGGAGACGAGCGGCATCATGGACGGCGTGCCGGCCGTGTATCTGGGCCTGTCGCCCACGCCGGGCGGCAACCCGCTGGTGATCGTCGACGGCATCAAAAAGCTGCTGCCCGAGATCCAGAAAACCCTGCCGCCCGGCGTGAAAGTCGAGCTGGCGTTCGAGACGGCGCGCTTCATCCAGTCGTCCATCGACGAGGTGGCGCACACGCTGCTCGAAGCGCTGCTGATCGTCGTCATCGTCATCTACCTGTGCATGGGTTCCCTGCGCTCCGTGCTGATTCCCGTCGTGACGATTCCGCTGTCGATGCTGGGTGCGGCCGCGCTGATGCTGGCCTTCGGTTTCAGCATCAATTTGCTCACCTTGCTGGCGATGGTGCTGGCCGTGGGCCTGGTGGTCGACGACGCCATCGTCGTGGTGGAAAACGTGCACCGGCATATCGAGGAAGGCAAGACGCCCGTGGCCGCCGCCCTCGTCGGCGCGCGCGAAGTGGCCGGTCCCGTGATCGCCATGACGATCACCCTGGCCGCCGTGTATGCACCGATCGGCATGATGGGGGGACTCACGGGCGCACTGTTCAAGGAATTCGCGCTGACCCTGGCCGGCGCCGTGGTGGTGTCGGGCGTGGTGGCGCTGACCTTGTCTCCCGTGATGAGCTCCCTGCTGCTGCAGCCCAAACAATCGGAAGGGCGCATGGCGCGCGCCGCCGAGCATTTCTTCGAGGGCCTCACCAGCCGCTATGCGCGCCTGCTGGACCGCTCGCTGCACCACCGCTGGCTCAGTGCCGGTTTCGCCGCGCTGGTGATGGTCAGTTTGCCGTTTCTGTACCTGCTGCCGCAGCGCGAACTGGCGCCGGCGGAAGACCAGGCCAGCGTGCTGACGGCGATCAAGGCGCCACAACACGCCAACCTCGATTACGTGGAGCGCTTCTCGTACAAGCTCGATGCCATCTACAAAAATATCCCCGAAACGGACTCGCGCTGGATCATCAACGGCGGCGAAGGGCCGGCATCGAGCATCGGCGGCATCAACCTGACGCCGTGGGCGGAACGCGCGCGCAACGCGGCCGTCATCCAGGCCGAACTCCAGCACGCCGTGGGCGACGTGGAAGGCACCAGCATCTTTGCCTTCCAGCTGGCGCCCTTGCCCGGATCGAGCGGCGGCTTGCCCGTGCAGATGGTCTTGCGCAGCGCGCAGGATTACGCCACCCTGTTCCGCACCATGGAAGACGTCAAGCAGCGCGCGCGCGCAAGCGGCCTGTTTGCCGTCGTCGACAGCGACCTCGATTACAACAACCCGGTGGTCAAAGTGAGCGTGGACCGTTCCAAGGCGAACAGCCTGGGCATCCGCATGCAGGACATCGGCGAGTCGCTGGCCGTGCTGGTGGGCGAAAATTATCTGAACCGCTTCGGCATGGATGGCCGCGCCTACGACGTCATCGCACAGAGCCCGCGCGAACAGCGGCTCACGGCGCAAGCGCTGACGCAGCAGTACGTGCGCGCCGACGACGGCAGCCTGCTGCCCCTGTCCGCCGTCGTCTCGGTGAGCGAACAGATCGAACCGAACATGCTGACCCAGTTCAATCAGCAAAATGCGGCCACCTTCCAGGGCGTGCCGGCGCCGGGCGTGACCCTGGGCGACGCCGTCGCCTTCCTCGATGGCGTGGCCAAGACCCTGCCGCCCGGTTTCAGCTACGACTGGCAATCGGACGCGCGCCAGTTCGCCACGGAAGGCAATGCGCTGCTGCTGGCCTTTTTGGCGGCCGTCGTCGTCATCTACCTGGTGCTGGCGGCGCAGTATGAAAGCCTGACGGACCCGTTGATCATTTTGATCACCGTGCCCCTGTCGATCTGCGGCGCGCTGATTCCGCTGGCCCTCGGCTACGCCACCGTCAACATCTACACGCAGATCGGCCTCGTGACCCTGATCGGCTTGATCAGCAAGCACGGCATTTTGATGGTGGAATTCGCCAATGAATTGCAGGTGCATGAAGGGCTCGACCGCCTCAGCGCCATCCGCAAGGCGGCGCAAATCCGCTTGCGTCCGATTTTGATGACGACGGCCGCCATGGTGGTGGGCCTGGTGCCGCTGCTGTTCGCTTCCGGCGCGGGCGCCAACAGCCGCTTCGGCCTCGGCGTGGTGATCGTCTCGGGCATGCTGATCGGCACCTTCTTTACGCTGTTCGTGCTGCCCACCGTGTACACCTTTCTGGCCCGCCGCCACACGGCCGACCATGCCACGCCGCGCGCGCGCGAGCTGTCGCAGGCGCTGAAGGAATCCGTATGAAAAATTACCGCTATCTTGTCTCTCTTTTCCCCGTGCTGGCCGGCTGCGCCATCAGTCCCGCCTATGTCGCACCTGGCACGCCCGCCATCCATTTGGCCAGCCCGCAGCAAGCGCAATTCGCACCCGGCACGAGCACCGTCAGCGAAGCCGCCTGGTGGACGTTTTTCGACGATGCGCGCCTGTCGCAGCTGATCGCCAGCGCGCTCGAACACAACCTCGATATCGCCCAGGCGCAGGCGAACCTGCTGGCCGCGCGGGCCGTCTTCGACGAACGCCGGCTCGATGAACTGCCTGCCGTCACGGGACAGGCCGGCTGGCAGCGCCAGGTGCGGCAAGACACGCCAGACAGCCGCGCCGCCAGCGCCAGCACGCGCGTAGGCTTCGACGCGCAATGGGAGATTGACCTGTTCGGCCGCCTGGCGCACATGAGCCGTTCGGCGCAGGCGCGCGCCGACGCGGCGCAGGCGGACTTGCGGCAGGTGCAGCTGACGATTGCCGCCGACGTGGCGCGCAATTACTACGAGGCGCTGGGCTACCAGCACAACCTGGCGCTGACACAGGCGCAGGTGCACAGCTGGCGCGACACGGTGGCATTGACCGACGCGCGCATCCGCGCCGGCAGCGGCTTGCCGGAAGAGCGCCACAACGCGCTGGCCAACCTGGCGCGCAGTGAGGCGATGCTGCCGCCCTTGCAGGCGGGTTTGCGCCAGGCGCAGTACCGGCTCGATGTCTTGAGCGGACAAGCGCCTGGCGCCATCGCGCTGGCCACCACGCCGCGCCAGCAGGCGCCGCTGGCGGGCCAGCTGCCGCTCGGCGACGTCAACCGCCTGATCAAACAGCGTCCCGACGTGGTGCGCGCCGAGCGCCTGCTGGCCGCCTCCAGCGAAGACGTGGGGGCCGCCACGGCCGACCTGTATCCGCGCCTGAGCCTGGGCGGTTTCCTGGGCTTCTTCGCGCTGCGCGGCAGCGGCGTGTTCGACGGCGGCGCGCGCGCGTTCGAGGTGGCGCCATCGGTCAGCTATCCGGCCTTCCGCCTGGGCAGCGTGCGGGCACGCTTGCGCGGTACGCAGGCCGAAGCGCAAGGCGCGCTGGCGCGCTATGAACAAACGATACTGATGGCGCAGGAAGACGTGGAAAACGCCGTCACCCAGCTGGCCGAAAACCAGACGCGGTTGGCCGCATTGTTGGAATCGGCACGCCATGGCAACGCGGCCCTCGGCATCGCCAGCACGCGTTATCAAGGCGGTACCGGCAGCTACCAGGCGGTGCTGGAAAACCAGCGCGCCTTGTTCGATATCCGGCGCGAAGCGCTGCTGGCGGAAACGGCGTCCTACATCGATGCGATTGCCCTGTACAAGGCGCTGGGATGGGGGCAAACTATGTAGCATTTTTTGCTCATGAGGAGATGCGATGTTCACGCAAGGCAGCTGGCTCAATGCACCGGAAAACTGGTCCGCCGACGACGCGCAATTGTGCGTGACGACGGATGCCCACACGGATTTCTGGCGCAAGACCTCATACGGTTTTATCCGCGACAGCGGCCACTTTTTCGGCATGCAAATCGACGGTGATTTCACGGCGCAGCTGCATGTGGCGGCGCAGTATGCGGCGCTGTACGACCAGGCCGGCATGATGGTGCGCATCGATGCGGACAACTGGATCAAGTGCGGTGTCGAATTTTCCGATGGCCAGCTCTTGTTGAGCACCGTGCTGACGGTCGATACCTCCGATTGGGCCGTCAGCATCGCGCCCGCCATGCCGGACGGTTTCTGGCTGCGCGTGACGGTGGAAAAGGGTGCCATCCGCGTGCAGTATTCGACCGATGGCCAGCGCTGGCCGCTGCTGCGCCTGGCGCCATTTCCCATGGCATCGCGCTATCTCGTCGGCCCCATGTGCTGCACGCCGGAACGCGCTGGACTTGAAGTCGTGTTTTCGCAGTTTTCCACCGGCCCGGCGCTGCAAAAGGACTTGCACGATCTCACTTAGAACGCCACTGCGCCTTGCTTAGCTGAGCGCCGTATCGAGCACCATCATCAGCAGAAAACCGGACACCAGCGCGGCGCTGGCAAAACCGCCATTGCCGCTGCGCTGCGCCTCGGGAATGGCGTCGTGCACGATGACGAACAGCATGGCGCCGGCGGCCGCCGCCAGGCCCCACGGCAACAGGGCGGACGACAGGCCGATCAGGGCCAGGCCGGCCAGCGCCGCCACCGGTTCGACCAGTCCGGAGGCGGCGCCCATCGCCACCGACAAACGGCGGCCGTAGCCCACGCTGCGCAGCGCCAGCGCCACGACCAGGCCTTCGGGCACGTCCTGGATGGCGATGCCGGCAGCCAGCGCGTTGGCCTTGTCCAGATCGATGCCCGCATAGCCGACGCCGATCGCCAGCCCCTCGGGCAGGTTGTGCAAGGTGACGGCCAGCACAAAAATCCACACTCTTTTCAGGCTGCCGGCGGCGACGGACGCCCCACGCTGCACGCGTTCGCGCACCACCAGGTTGAGCGCGACGATCAGCAGCATGCCCAGGCCCATGGCGAAGGCCACCAGCAGGCTCGCGTGCATGGACGTTGCCACGCGCTGCCGGGCCGCCGCCAGCGCCGGCAGCACCAGAGAAAACGCGGTGGCTGCCAGCATCACGCCGGCGCCAAAACCGAGGAAGCAGTCGTAGCTGCGCTGCGAGAATTTGTGCGACAGCAGCACCGGCACGGTCCCCAGCGCCGTGGCGGCAGCGGCCATGGCGCCGCCGATCAGGGCCGACGCCAGGCTCGCATGGCGCAGCGCCAGCTGGGCCGTCAGCGCATACAGCAGCAACCACAGCGCGCCGCCGCAGCACAAGGCAACGCCCAGTGCATGGGGCCAGGACCAGTGCCTGGCCAGGGTTTGCAGCGCACGCGGCGTGTTCACGCTGGTGAAGCCCGGCCTGCGGCGCTACAAGGGCATGGACGGGGTGCCGCCATCGCGGCCGTTCGGGCGCATGCCCAGTTCCGCGCCCGTCAGCGGGTCGGCGTCCGGATTCGAAGCCGTGCGCGCGGCCATTTGCTGCACGGTGGCCAGTTCGTCCTTCGGCAATTTCACTTCCGCCTCGCCCGTGCCGCCGTCGACGGCCATCTGCTGGCGCGGGTCAGAAATATACTGCCACTTGCCGCCCTGGTTCCACGGCCCCCGCTCCTCGCCCGGCCCCTGCGACATATTGAAATACACGTCCGCATACTGCGGATCGCCCGGCAATTTGCCAGGAGGGAAATTGGGCTCGATCGAATACAGGGCTTTTTCAAACGACTTCTGGTGCGCCACTTCGCGCGTCATCAGGAAGCCCAGCGCTTCCTTCACGCCCGGATCGTCCGTCAGGTTGATCAGGCGCTCGTAGACGATCTTGGCGCGCGCCTCGGCGGCGATGTTCGAGCGCAGATCCGCCGTCGGTTCGCCGATGGTGTCGATGTAGGCGGCCGTCCACGGCACGCCGGCCGAATTGACCAGCGGGGCGCCGCCGCCGTACAGCACCTGCGTCACGTGGCTGTCGTTGCCCGCGCCCGTGATATTGCGGTATAGCTCGGCCGCCTGGTCGACGCCCTCGGCCAGCCGGCCCTTGGCGCCCTTGTTGAGCATGACGACGATATTGCCGATCACTTCCAGGTGGCTCAGTTCTTCCGTGGCGATATCGAACAGCATGTCCTTGCGGCCCGGATCGTCCTCCGACAAGGCTTGCGTGAAATAGCGGCAGGCGGCGGCCAGCTCGCCCTGCGGGCCGCCGAATTGTTCCAGCATCAGGTTGGCCAGCCCGGGATTGGGCTGCTCTACCCTGACCGTGTATTGCAGTCGCTTGTTGTGTGCAAACATGGTGTTCTCCTCATTCGCAGCACGCCGGTCTACTCGTGCTGATTCAGTGATCTGTGGATGTCCTTCGACTCGTTGCGGCCCGGCCGGTCATCGGCCAGCTTGCCCGCTTCGCTCTGCGGCCGCTGCGCCGCGCCCTTGACGTGGGCGTTGTCGTCAGATTGCGTCAGGGTGGGCAGGTTTTCCTGCTCCACCGGGTCAGGCCGGCCCTGCGGCGTGATGACGTCATTGGCCCAGTGGCCGCTGTTGGCATTGCCGCTGGCCAGCTTGCCGCCACCCTGGTTGGCGTAGGCATCGCCCTGCGACTGATTGACGTCGGTCTTGTCCATGCGCGTGTTGCGCCCCTGGTCGGCGGGGTGCTGCGGGGTGTTGCCGTGTTGGTCCTGCATGCGCTTCTCCTCGGTTGGTGGATGAAGACCCATGCTACTGGCGCGCGACCGCCGGCAAGATAGGCGCGCGGCGGGCCCGCGTGTAGGAAAGTGACTCGCGCAGCGCCTCAGCGCCGCCGCAGCCACAGCGCGCCGGCGGCCAGGCCGATGCCGAAGGCGCCGTACACCAGCAGCAGCGAGGGACGCGACAGGCGCATTTCGTAGCCGGGCTGCAAACGGTGCGGCGTCAGCTGGTAATCCGTGAAACAGGCCACGGCCGTCGCGCCGGCCGCCGCCGCGACGGTGGACGCCACCCGGCGCCGGTCGAGGATGTGGGCCGCATAGCGCTCGAACAGCACGCCCCAGAACATGGCGCTGCAATGGTGGATGACATAGCCGACCAGGGTGTGCCGGAACGTGGCGTCGTCGCGGCGCGCCGCCTGGTCGCCCCACAGCCAGTGGCTGACGGCGTTGACGGCGGCGAATACGCTGCCCGTTTCGCGCCGGCCACACAGGGCCAGGGCGGCGGCGGACAAGAGGGAGGCGAGGCTGCCCGAGAGGGCGCCGTGACGCAGGGTGGCAGGCAAGGCTGGCATGGTGGTTCTCCCATGGTAAATGCGGCAATGAACTGAAACGCAAAAGACGAATCCAACTCGCATCAGGAAAGGGCATCGATGCGCATACTGCTGACGGGGGCGAGCGGTTTCATCGGAACACATGTTTCGACCGCGCTGCTGGCCGAAGGTTTCCAGCTCACGTGCACGACACGCCGCGCGCCGCCGCACGCGCACACAGGCAAGGAGCAGCGCGTGCGCCTGATCGAGGCCGATTTTGCGCGCGACACGGCCAAGGCCGCGTGGCTGCCGCGCCTGGACGGCATCGACGTCGTCATCAACTGCGTCGGCATCATCGCCGAGCATGGCGCGCAGACGTTCGCGGCCCTGCACACGCAGGCGCCGCGCGCCCTGTTCGCCGCCTGCGCCGAGAGCGAGGTACAACTGGTGATACAGCTGTCGGCCCTGGGCGCGGACGACGGCGCCGTCTCGCCCTACCACCTGAGCAAGAAGGCGGCCGATGATTTTCTCGCCGGCCTGCCGCTGCGCGCCGTCATCGTGCAGCCTTCGCTCGTGTATGGCGACGACGGCGGCAGCGCGCGCCTGTTCCGCATGCTGGCCAGCCTGCCCGTGTATCCCCGCTTCGGCCGCGCGCCGCAGCCGGTGCAGCCCGTGCACGTGGACGACTTGAGCGACCTTGTCGTCGCACTGGTGCGCGGTGCGGGCGCGCTGGGTGGCCAGAAAACGCGCCGCGTGCCCGTCGTGGGACCGCAGGCGCTGCCGTTCACGGCCTACCTGGCGGCCCTGCGCGCGGCCATGGGGCTGGGACGGCTGCGCGTCGCGCCGCTACCGCGGCTACTGATGCCGCCCATGCTGCTGCTGGCCAGGCTACTGGGCTTTGCCATGCCGGACCGCGCCACCCTGGGCATGCTGGATCGCGGCAATACGGCCGATGCGGGGCTCACGCGGCGTTTGCTGGGGCGCGCGCCGCGGCCCGTGGCGCAGTTCATCAGCGACGCGCGCGGCGCGGCCGTGCGCGCCCAGCTGGACTGGCTGCTGCCCGTGCTGCGCATGTCGATCGCCATCGTGTGGATCGCCACGGCCATCGTCTCGGCCGGCGTCTATCCACTCGAAGACAGCTATCGCCTGCTCGAACGCAGCGGCGTACCGCCGGATTGGGCGCCGCTGCTGCTGGCCGGTGCCTGCCTGTTCGACCTGCTGCTCGGCATGGCCACCGTGGCGCTGCGCCCGCCGTGGCGGCGCTGGCTATGGCCGCTGCAGGCCGCGCTCATCGTGTTCTATACCGTCTGGATCGCCGTCTTCTTGCCGGAATTCCTGTGGCACCCCTACGGCCCCCTGACGAAAAACCTGCCCATGCTGGCGGCCCTGTGGCTGCTGTACCAACTGGAGGAAAAGCCATGGAATACCTGATCATCAAATGGCTGCACATCGTCTCGTCAACCCTGCTGTTCGGCACCGGCATCGGCTCGGCCTTCTACCTGCTGTTCGCCAGCCTGAGCCGCGACGTGCGTGCCATCGCCGTCGTCAGCCGCCACGTGGTGCGCGCCGACTGGCTGTTTACGGCCACGACGGTGGTGTTCCAGCCCCTGAGCGGCTTCTACCTGGCCCACCTGGCCGGCTTTCCCTTGAGCAGCCGCTGGATCGTCTGGTCCGTGGTGCTGTACCTGGTGGCGGGCGCCTGCTGGCTGCCCGTCGTGTGGCTGCAGATGCGCATGCGCAACATGGCGCAGGCCAGCGCGCGCGATGGCGTCGCCTTGCCCGCGCTGTACTGGCGCTACCTGCGTATCTGGGCGGCGCTGGGCGTGCCCGCCTTCTTCGCCCTCATCGTCGTGTTTTACCTGATGACGGCCAAGCCTGCCTGAGCGCGCCGTTGCCACTCAGTGTTTGCGGCCCTGCTTCTTGCCGCCACGCTGCAGGATCAATCCGCCCGCGCGGCCCACGTTTCGTGCAGGTGGCGCCACAGCAAGGCGCCATCAGGCGTTTTTTCATATACGACGGTGGACCAGCGCTCGGTGTTTTCCGCGCCCGGCAGCGACTGGAATTCGCGGTAGGACACGGTGGCGCCGGCAGCGCTTTCCTGGATCAACTGCAAGTCCGCAATGCGCATGGCGAGGCCCGGACGGCTGCCGCCGGCGCCCTGGAAAAACCTGCTCAAGCCAAGGTGATCGAGGCGCATTCCGCCCGGCGCGACCATCGTAAAATCGGGAGAAAAGCGCGCGAGTAAATCGGCGCAATGTTCCGCTGATGCCGCCTCGCCGGAAAGCCATGCGCGGATCAGCACATGCGTGGATAAAACGTCGTCAAAATACGGGTTCGTTGCAGTCATTTTTTTGCTACTCCATGGTGGTGTAAAAGGTCAAGAACGGCGCGGTTGTCGATACGCGCGCACAGCGCCAAAGGCAGCAGGCACGACGCGGCAGCCAGCGCAAAACACCAGTGAAAAACCTTCACCGCGCGCAGGTGCTGGGCGGGGTCGTCCAGCGATGCGATACCCTGCGCCGCCAGCAAGCCATTGAGCAGTACGCTGAGCAGCGCCACGCCCAGGCAAAAGCCCAGCTGGCGGTTGATATTCCACACGGCGCTGGCCTGGCTCAGCTGCCCATCCGGCGTGCGTAAAAAGGCCGTGCTTTGCGCCGTGCTGCTGCACAAGCCGCCGCCAAAGCCCATCACGGCATACGCGCCGGCCAGCCAGAACAGCTGATCGCCCGCCTCCACGCGCAGCAGCATCAGCATGCCCGCCGCCTGCAGCAGGGCGCCCGCGATGAACAAGGGTTGCGGACCCACGCGGCGGTAGCTTTTGCCGGTCAGCGAAATGGCCGCAAACGAGGCCAGTGCCCACGGCAGCATCAGCGCACCGGCCGTCGACGCCGGCATGCCCAGCACACCCTGCAGGTACAGCATGGCCAGCAGGCTCACGCCCATGAAAACGCCTGGCACCAGCAGATACATCAGCATGGCGATGCGTAGCAGCGGCTCGGCGGCCAAACGCAGATTCAGCAGCGGCGTGGACTTGCGCAGCGCGCCACGCACGTAGCCCCAGGCGCAGGCAACACCGAGCGCCAGCACGCCAGCGCCGGCCAGCAGCTCGCCCGGCGTGCCCAGCATGGTCAGACCCAGCAACAGCAAAAGGATGGCCGTGCTGCCCGCCAGCAGGCCGCTCACGTCGAGCCGGGGCACTTGCGCGCGCGACGGGTCGGGACGCAGCCAGCAGGCGGCCAGCAGCAGCGCCAGCGCGGCAAACGGCACGTTCAAGTAAAAGATCCAGCGCCACGACAGGCTGTCGACGATGACGCCGCCCAGCGCGGGCGACAGGGCGGGCGCCAGCAAGCCCACCAGCATAATGACGGCGGACAGGCCGGGGCGCTCGGCAGGCTGATACAGCTGGTAGGTCATGCTTTGCCCCAGCGGGATGAGCAAGCCGCCACCCAAGCCCTGCACGCAGCGCCAGGCGATCAGCGCTTCGATCGATGGCGCCAGGCCGGCGCCGATGCTGGCGCATAAAAAAGTTAGCAACGATGCCATGAACACGGTTTTGCTGCCATAATAGGCAGCAAGCCAGGCGCTGGCGGGGATGACGATGGTCAGGCCGAGAATGTAGCCGGTGCTGATCCAGGCCAGCTGCGCCACCGACGCGTGCAGGGCATGGCCGATGTCGGGGTAGGCGACGCTGGTGATGAACATGTTGATCAGGTCAACGAAAAACCCCAGCAGATAGATGGCCGCGACCTTTTTGCGATAGTCCATGGTGCTCCGAATGGCAAACGGCCAGCTTAAGCGCCCATCGTCATTTGCGTAACGGGCCAGCCCCGATTACACTGTCAAACAAATTTTGACAAACCTCTACAACCCGCATGCCTCCTCATTCTTATTTATGATCAGTCTTGACCGCTTGGGTATTTTCATCGCCATCGTCGACGCCGGTTCGCTGACGGCGGCCGCCGCCGTGCTGGGCCAGAGCAAGGCCGTCGTCAGTTTTAACTTGAAGCAGCTGGAGGCGGAGCTGGGCGTGTCGCTGCTCACGCGCAGCACGCGCAGCCTGGCGCTGACGGACGTGGGGCGGCGCTTTTATGAGGATTGCCAGCGCGTGCTGAGCGAAGCGCAGGGCGCCATCGAAACGGCGCGCCAGGGCCACCAGGGCTTGCGCGGCACCCTGCGCCTGACCACCACCGTCGAATACGGCAGCCGCACGGTGATTCCCGCGCTGATCGCCTTTGCCGCCGCCCACCCGCAGCTGCAGATCCAGCATTCCTCGTCGTCCTCGCATGAAGACCTGATCTCGGGCCGCTACGACCTGGCCATCCGCATGGGTTCCCTCAACGATTCGAGCTACCGCGCCGCGCTGATCGAGCCGTATGCGATCTGGCCCGTCGCCTCGCCCGCCTACCTGGCCAGCCTGCCTGCCAAGGGCATCGCCAGCCTCGACGAACTGCAGCGCGCGCGCTGGCTGGCCCACAGCCGCCTGGCCGCGCCGCTGCGCTGGGACGTGCAGACGCCGGACGGCGCCGCCGCCTTTGCCGCGCAGGACGACGCCGCCATCCATTCCGACTCCGCCTCGGCCCTGCTGGGCTTTGCCCTGGGCGGCTGCGGCGTGGCCCTGCTGCCGCAGTGGCTGGTGGAGGCGGAAGTGCGCGCGGGGCGTTTGCGCCGCCTGCTGCCCGACGTCGTCTTTCCGCAGCAGGGCGTGTATGCCGTGTATCCGAACACCCAGCATATCGCGGAAAAGGTGCGCGCCTTTATCGACTTTTTGCGCGCTTTCGTCGGCACGCCCGCCTGAGGTTTCACGTGGTCAATATTTGATCACTACAACGGTTTCCAAACGGCAAACGGGCGCCCCTTTCGTTTTGCACGGCCTACACTGACAGGACGTTGTTCATCGAATGGAGACCATCATGGCACATACATTGGCAGCAGTTTTTACCGTGCGCGACATGGCCGAGCGCGCCCGGCACGACCTGATCACGGCGGGCTTCCCCGGCGCCAGCATCCGCCTGCACGATGCGGGCAGCGACGACTTTTCCACCACGGAAAATATCCGCCGCGACGACGGCGACAGCGACAGCATGCTCGACAGCATCAAACATTTCTTTACGGACCTGTTCGGCAGCCACGCCGACCGCCACATCTATGCGGAAGCCGTGCGGCGCGGGCATGTCGTGCTGACACTGGAAGGGGCGAGCGACGCCGATATTCAGCGCGCCACCGATATCGTCGAGCGCTACGCGCCGCTCGACATCGATGCGCACGCCGAGCACTGGCGCGCCGGCGGCTGGCAAGGCGCGCCGCAGAACGACAGCGCGATGCGCCAGGGCGCCAGCATGCAGTCAGGCGCGTCATCGCAGCAGGGCAGCATGAACGAGGCGCCAGGGTCGCAGCAATTTGCCAGCGACATGGCGTCGCCACCACTGCCGTCCAGCGCGGGCGCCAATGTGCGCCGCTACCCCGGCGCCGACAACCTGCCCGGCACCAGCGACGACGACGAACAGTACTACCGCAGCCACTGGAGCGCCACCTATGTCGCCACCGGCGCGCGCTTCGAGGACTACGATCCCGCCTACCGCTATGGCCATTCAATGGCCAGCAGCGACAGCTACCGGGGCCGCCCGTGGGACGAGGTGGAAGCGGACCTGCGTTCCACGTGGGAGCACACGTATCCGCAATCGGCGTGGGACAACTTCAAGGCGGCCGTCCGGCACGGCTGGGAACGCATCACGTCCTGATGCGCGAGGAGGGGAAGTGCCCTCGCTCAGCGCCCCTCATGCGTGAGCTTGAGGAAGTGGTTCAGGATGTGAAAGTGGTCTTCGAAGAATTGCTCTTCCATGGCCGGCAGCGCCGCCACGGGCACCCACTGCGCCAGCGCCGCATCGTCGGCCGCCGTCACTTCCGGCAACTGGCGCGTCTTCAAGTCAAAATAATGCGCATGTGTGATGGTGCGCCCGCGCTGGCTGCGGTCCGGGTGGTCGAACACCGCCACGCCGACCAGCGCCTCGACGAGGGTCGGCGCCAGCACGCCCAGTTGCGTCTCTTCCGCCAGCTCGCGCAAGGCGCCTTGCAGCAGGCGTTCGCGCGGCTCCAGGAAGCCACCGGGCAAGGCCCACAAGCCCTTGCCCGGATAGCCGCCGCGGCGCACGAGCAGCACGTGGCCGCCCGTCTGCACCAGCGCGTCGACGGTGGTGAAGATGGGCGGATACGGCGCCGCACGCCAGCGCGCTTTATAGGCTTCGATGGCGCGGTATTCCTGCACCAGCGGCGCATACCACGGCAGCAAGGTCCACGCTTTGACATACTGGCCGATGGCGGCCGGCAGCAGCTGCGCCACGGCGCTCAGCGACACGTCCACGTCTTGCGCCTCGAACAGCACGTTGCGAATCGCCGTCGCACCGATGGGGGCACCGGGATCGATCTCCAAATTGAGTAACTGCCAGTGCGGGAAATGGTGCAGGTAATAACTGGTGGCGTCCTTGAAGCAGGCCACCAGAGTCACACGCTGGGCCTTGGGCACGGCGCCCGCCACGGCACGCCGCACGGCATCGGCCCACAGGCCATCGTCGTAGTAATCGCGCACGGCCACGTAATGCACGCGCGCGCGCTGCGCCTCGGGTAAGGTCGCGGCGATCATGGCGGCCCGTTCCTGCCACGTAAACGGGTTCTTCGGGCTGCGCGCATGGAAGGCCGAGCCGAGCACCACCACCACTTGCGCGGCCGTCGCCAGCGCCTTTTGCAGCAAGCCCGCATGGCCATTGTGAAAAGGCTGGAAGCGACCGATCAGGATGGCCGCGTCGGCGGAATAGGCGGGATAGGCGAGGGTCATGCGTCGTCTCCGGTAGGGTAGTGGGCGGCGATCGGCAATTGACGCCCGCTGCCAAAGGCGCGCGAACGCACGCGGATGATGGGCGCCGCCTGGCGCCGTTTGTATTCATTGCGGGCGACCAGGCCGAGGATGCGCGTCACGAGAACCCGCCCCTCATCCGTCTCGCGCAGCTGGTCGACCAGGGTCAGTGCTTGCGCGCTTTCTTGCGCCGGCAAACGCCGTCCCTCGATATGCCATTTGAGGACTTCATCGAGCACGGGATACGGCGGTAAGCTGTCCGTGTCGCGCTGGCCCGGCGCCAGTTCCGCCGACGGCGGTTTATCGAGCACGGCGACGGGGATCAGTGCGCGCCCGGCGCTGGCGTTGAGGTGGCGCGACAGGGCGAAGACCTCCGTTTTATACAGGTCGCCGAGCAGGCCCAGTCCCCCGTTCGTGTCGCCATACAGGGTGCAGTAGCCCACCGAGATTTCGCTCTTGTTGCCGGTGGTGAGCAGCAGGGCGCCAAACGCATTCGAGTATTCCATCAATATCGTGCCGCGCACGCGCGCCTGCAGGTTTTCCAGCGGCAGCCCTTGCAGCTTGCCGTCGAAGGCGGCCGCGTAGCCCGTTTCGTATTGCGCCACGATGTGGCGTATCGGGTGCGTGTAAAGGGTGATGCCCAGGTTGGCGCACAGGGCGACGGAATCGGTGACCGAGCCGGCGCTGGAAAACACGGACGGCATGGTGATGGCCACGACGTTGTCGGCGCCGAGCGCCTCGACGGCCAGGGCCAGGGTCAGCGCCGAATCGATGCCGCCCGAGCAGCCGACGACGACTTGCGTAAAGCGGCAGCGGCGCGCGTAGTCGCGCAAACCAAGCACGATCTGGCGCCGCGCAAACTCCACGGCAGGGATGCCTTCCGGGTCGGGCACGGGGAAAGGCTGACCATCGGGCCGCGTAAAACGGCCGCCGGCAAAGCGCAGCAACTGAAAATCTTCGACGAAGCGGGCCGCCTCGAATTGCAGGCCGTCGGTCGGCGAGAGCGCGAACGAGGCGCCGTCGAACACGAGTTGGTCCTGGCCGCCCACCTGATTGACGAAGAGCAGGGGCAGATTCACACGCGCGCAGGCGGCGCCAAACACGGCGTGGCGCTGCGCGCGCTTGCCGATGTCGGACGGGCTGGCGTTGATGCTGACGATCAGATCCGGCTGCGCCGCGTGCAGGGCCTCGAACGGGTTGACGGCGTAGGCGCGGCCGTCGTCGTTCCAGCCGTCTTCGCAAATCATGAAGCCGACCTTGCAGCCGGCGATAGCGAAGGTGCAGGCGCCGGGCGGACCCGGTTCGAAATGGCGGCCTTCGTCAAAGATGCCGTAGGTCGGCAGCAGCTGCTTGTAGTATTCGGCCACGATCTGCCCGTCGCGTATCGCCAGCAAGGCGTTGTACAGGGGCTTGCCGACGCCGGAGTTGGGCCGCGCCGTGCCGATGACGGTGACCAGCGCCGGCCAGCGCGTGGACGCTTCCAGCAGCTGATTCAGCGCCTGCTGCATGCCGCGCAGGAAGGCGGCGTCCTCGAACAGGTCGCCCGGGTAGTACGCGCACAGCGACAGTTCGGGACAGACGAGCAGGTCGGCGCCATCCTCGCTGGCGCGCTGCATGCGCGCGGTGATGGCGGCGACATTGGCGTCGAAGTCGCCCACGGTCGGGTTGAGCTGGGCGAGGGCGATGGTCAGCATGGTGATCCTTCAATCGGTTGCGCTTGAAACCACTATCCTGCCTGAAAAGTTTTCTGAGCGTACTGATGCAATCGTGCAAGCCCGCCAATCCCGCAACGATCAAGCAACTACACGGTCTTGAGCCAGGCCCGCAAGCGCGTGCGCGCGTTCGCATACGGCGACGCCGTGTTGAACTGGATCATGCGCCCCATCGTGTAATGCGTGTACCAGGGCTGGCCATACAATTGCGCATCGTCATGCGCGTCGATCAGCGCCAGCAGCTGGTCTTTCGCCTGCTCCAGGCGCAGCAGCAAGTCGTCCATGCCCAGTTCAGCATAGTCGGCATAGAAGCGCTGCGCCAGGGCACCCAGAGCGTTCCACGTGAAACCTTCGGCGGGAAAAGCGATGTCCTCGATGCGTTTGCCGTCGCGCAGCTGCGCGTGCCAATGCAAGACCAGCTCGTTCCAGCCCACCAGATAGGCGAGCAAGTCGCACACGCTCATGCGCGTGCCCTTCACTTGTCCTTCCAGCACAGGTTCGCGCGACAAGGCCGGTGGCACGCGCGCCAGCTCCTGCGTCAGCTTGGCGTACGTGGTGTTGATGGCGTCGACGAGTTCCTGCTTGCTGTTCGGGATCGCCATCACGCCGCCTGCACGACAGGCAAGCCGGCTGCCTGCCAGTCGTCGTAACCGCTGCCCAGACGGCGCGCCTGCAAGCCGTGCTGGCGCAAGGCGGCCACGGCTTGCACGGACAGCACGCAATACGGGCCGCGGCAGTAGGCGGCGATCTCTGCGTTCGCGGGCAATTCGCCCAAGCGACGCTGCAAGTCATCAAAGGGAATATTGATCGCACCGGGCAAGTGGCCGGCGGCAAATTCCTGCGCGGGACGCACGTCGAGCACGGTGATGCTGGCTTCCTGCAAGCGCGCCAGCAACTCGTCGCCCGTGATCGCTTCCACGTGGTCGCCCCGGCCCAGCGCCTGCAACTCGCTGCGCTGGTGCTGCGCATACAGCTCCAGCGCGGCCAGCAGCTGCATGACAGGGCCGCTACCGAGCCGGTACAGCACGCGCTTGCCGTCGCGCCGCGCCTGCACGAAGCCGGCGCGCCGCAACTGCTGCAAATGCTGGGAGGTATTGGCCACGGACAAGCCCGTCAACTCGACCAGCTGCTCCACCGCATATTCGCCGTGCGCAATCTGTTCGAGCAGGCGCAAGCGCGGCGCGCTGCCTAAAATATGGGCAAACCCGGCGGAACCGGTCAGCAATTCGATATCAGCATTTTTCATTGACACGATGCTAGCACCCTTATAACATTCAAGCAATCAATTGAATGTTAGGAACAGCAATGCAAATACTCTGGCTCGATGCACTGGCGATCGGCGTGGGCGCGACGGCGGTGATGGATGTGTGGGCGGTGGCCCTGAAACGCTTTTGGTGCATCCCTTCGCTGAACTTTGCGATGGTGGGGCGCTGGCTCGGCCATCTGCCGCGCGGCAGCTTCAGCCACGTCAACATCGCGCAGGCGGCGCCCGTGCGCGATGAAGCGATCCTGGGCTGGACGGCCCACTACGTGATCGGCGTGCTGTTTGCGGCCGCGCTGCTGGCGCTGGTGGGGCAGGAGTGGGTGCAGGGGCCGACGTTCGCGCCGGCCCTGCTGGCGGGCCTGGTGAGCGTGGCCGCGCCATTTTGCATCTTGCAGCCGGGCATGGGCGCCGGCTTGGCCGCCAGCAAGACGCCGCACCCAAACGCCGCCCGCCTGCGCAGCCTGATGGCCCACACGGCGTTCGGCATCGGCCTGTACCTGGCGGCGCTGCTGTGGTCGACTATCCGCTGATCAGTTCGTCAGCGGCGGCACGGGTGCAGGCGCCGGCGCAACGGCTGACATGGCCGGTGCCTCGGGCTGCGCCGGCACGGTGCTCAGCACCATCGTGCTGGGCTTGGCGATGGCGATGTGCGCATCGTCGAGGCGCTTGAGCAGTTCGAACAGCAGCGCGCTGCGGATGCCCGACGTCAGGCGCGGCGACGCGGCAAAGCCGGTGGCGTTGAACAGCAACAGGCCATTATCGATGCCGTCGAGCTGCACATTCGGCGCCGGCGTATCGAGCACGTCGGGATTGTCGACAAAGACGGACAGGATCAGCGCGCGCGCCACCTGTGCATCCGTGCCCAGCGGCAGCGGCAGCTTGACTTGCACCAGGCCCAGCGGATTGGCCAGGGTCACGTTGCGCACCGTCTTGGTAATGAATTCCGAGTTCGGCACGATCACCGTCGAGCGGTCGCCCAGCTGAATTTCCGTGGCGCGCACATTGATGCGGCGAATGTCGCCTTCCACGCCACCGAGCGAGACCCAGTCGCCCACTTTGACGGGACGCTCGGCCAATAAAATCAGGCCGGAAACGAAGTTCTGCACCACCGCCTGCAAGCCAAAGCCGATACCCACCGACAAGGCTGACGCCACCCATGCGATGCGTTCCAGGCCGATGCCGGCCGCCGACAGCGCCAGCGCCACGGCCAGCACGCCACCGATGTAGCCGAACAGGGTGATGAACGACACTTGCATGCCCGTATCGAGATTGGTGGTCGGCAAATAACTGTTTTGCAGCCAGCGCTTGAACAGGCCCAGCGCGACAAAGCCGACGAGCAGCACCAGCAGCGCCTGGATCAGCGCGGCGGGGCGGATCGCCACCTCGCCGATGGCCAGGCCATCCTGCAGCTTGCCGACGCGCTGGAACAGCTCGCCGGGACCTTCGCCGAACGGCGCCAGCAGCAGCATCAGGGCCAGCAGCACGACGATGGCGCGGCCGATGCCCGACAGCAGCACGGCCGCCTGGTCGCGCGCCTTGGGCGTGGCCAGCACGGGGTGGGCCGCGTCCGGCGGTGGCGGCGTCGAGGCCAGCAGCATGCAGATATCGTCGACCAGCACCGTCAGCAAATACGTGCTGCACAGCACGACGATGACCCAGGCGATTTGCTTGGCAACAAAGCTGCCGAAGGCCACATAACCGACCAGCAAGCTGATGACGCTGGACGCCAGCGCCAGCCACAGCAGCACCGTGACGCAGCGCAGCCACAGCGGCGTAACCAGCGTGGCGGGATCGGCCTCGCGCAACTGACGCCAGCAGCGCTCGGCGCGCATCAGGCCATAGGCGATGGTCGTGCTCATCACGAGGGCGACGATGCAATTGACGGCCACGGCCGTCGACAGGCCCGCATTGATGACGATGGTGACTCTTTCCGTCGCCCATACGAGCACGACGATGAAGGAAAACATCGATGGGAAATGACGCATGCGGTGCGCCAGCGCATCGGGCAGGGGCAGCAAACGCCACGAGACGCGGCGCGGCGACAGCAATGCGTGGCCCAGCCCCGCCGTAAAACCGGCAAAGCAGATGATGCCGATCAGGCTGCTGAGGAACGTCGAGGTCTTTTCGGACAGGCCGCCCTCCCAGCGCAAGCCCATGGCCAGCAATTCCGCCACCAGGCCCGGCGTGGCCAGCGCCAGCACCAGCACGGCCAGCGCATGCAGCGAGCGGCGCAAGCGGCCATGCGGCACGCGCGTGGACGTGATCACCAGCAGATAACGCGAAATCCAGACGCTGGCGCCGATCACGGCCACGATGGCGGCCAGCAAGCCGCCCCAGGCCGACCACGGCGTGGCGCTTGCCGCATTCGCCAATTCCAGCTCCAGTGCCCGCAGGCGCTGCAGATTCTGCGGCAATTCTGCATGCAACTGTTTCCAGAACGAGCCGGCGAGTATCGATGCCGTACGCTCGCCCAGGCGCGCCTGCAACTGCGCGCGGCGCGCCGTCGACACTTGCTC
This sequence comes from Janthinobacterium sp. 64, assembly GCF_002813325.1. Taxonomy (NCBI): domain Bacteria; kingdom Pseudomonadati; phylum Pseudomonadota; class Betaproteobacteria; order Burkholderiales; family Oxalobacteraceae; genus Janthinobacterium; species Janthinobacterium sp. 64. Next base: position 3,779,821 of record NZ_PHUG01000001.1, read on the forward strand.
TGACGCCTGCGTCGCCTCCACGGCCAGCAGGCGCGCCAGTTTGACTTGCGCATCGAGCGCGCTGCTGGTGCGGTCCAGCTGGCTGCGCTGCGCCGCCACGTCAGGGGCATCTTTCGTACCCGCCGCCGGCTTGCCCAGCTCGGCCAGCCGCGCCTGCACGCTGGCGAGCGTGGGCGCGAGCGCATCGGCCACCTTGTCCGCCTCGGCGCTGGCCGCCAGCGCATCGGCGCGCATCTGCGACAGGGTCGCGTCATCGAGCTCCGCCTCGCCATCGAGCGCCTTCTGGATGGTCGTGATTTGCTTGCGCAAGCCATCGAGGCGCTGGTCGGCCGTGGCGGCATCGTCGACGGGCTGCGACCAGGCCGGTGGCGGAGCCAGCGAGCAGACCAGCAACAACGCCAGCAGGAAGGGAAAGAAACGGAGACGGAAAGAAGTCATGCGGACCTATGGCTGAAAATGAGAAAAACGGCCGGATTGGCGGCGGCGCCGCTCATGGCGTGCTGCCCGGCGGGTGCCTGCCAATATAGCTGAAAACACCGCCAAGCCGCAGGATAAGCGGAAGCAGCGCGTGCCACGGGGAGAAACTAGGCATATTGCCCTATGGAAATATGATTCAAAAAGGTCTAGGATCGTCGTCCGCTTGGCGGCGCGGCAGCCATCTGCACGCCGCCGACCTTTTCACCATTCCCTCCGTATTGAGACAGCCATGAAGTTTTTATCCAACCTGAGCATCGGCACACGCCTCGCAGTGGGCTTTGGCGCCATCGGCGCCATGCTGATCATCATCTCTTGCCTGGGCATTGCCATGCTGGGCAAGATCAACCAGGGCACCGGCCATATCGTGCACGACAGCATGCCCAAGATTGAACTCGCCAACAGCGTGTCGGCCAACATCAACGACATCGCCATTGCCCTGCGCAACATGATGCTCAGCGCCGATCCCGCCGACCAGCGCAAGCAGACCGACGCCATCCTGGCCGCGCGCCAGGCGGCGGCCGGCAATCTCGGCAAGCTCGCGAACATGCTCGATTCCGACCGTGAGCGCGAGCTGATGGCCAAGATGAACGACGCCAACACGCGCTACGCGCAGGGGCAAGAGGTGCTGCTGGAGCTGATCAAAAGCGGCACGCCGGACGACAGCAGCGCCTACCTGTACGGCCAGCTGCGCCCCGTTTTGCTCGTCTACAAGCAATTGATCGCTGAACAGATCAATTTACAAAACACCCTGGCCAACACGGCGGGCGACAACGCCAATGCCACGTATGCCAACACGCGCACCTTGCTGATCGGCATGTCGCTGGCGGCCTTGGCCATCGCGGCGGCCCTGGCGTATGGCATCACGCGCTCGATCACCGGTCCCGTCGCCACGGCGCTGCAGGTGGCCAACACGGTGGCCGCAGGCGATTTACGCAGCCAGATCACGGTGCAGTCACGCGATGAACTGGGGCAACTGTTGCAGGCGCTCAAGCGCATGAACGACAGCCTGGCGCACACGGTAGGCACGGTGCGCGCCGGCACGGAAACGATCGCGTCGGCCTCGTCCGAAGTGGCGGCGGGCAGCCTGGACCTGTCTGCACGCACGGAGCAGCAAGCCAGCTCGCTGGAAGAAACGGCGTCATCCATGGAAGAGTTGACCTCGACCGTCAAGCAGAATGCCGACAATGCGCGCCAGGCGCACGTGCTGGCCGACACGGCCTCGGGCGTGGCGCAGCGCGGCGGCGCCGTCATCGCGCAAGTGGTGGCGACGATGCGGCAAATCGACGCCTCGTCAAATAAAATTGCCGACATCATCGGCGTCATCGATGGCATCGCCTTCCAGACCAACATTCTGGCCTTGAACGCGGCAGTGGAAGCGGCACGCGCGGGCGAACAGGGCCGCGGCTTTGCCGTCGTGGCCACGGAAGTGCGCAGCCTGGCGCACCGTTCGGCGGCGGCAGCCAAGGAAATCAAGACCCTGATCGACGACTCGACCCACAGCGTGGCGGCCGGAAGCGAGCTCGTGCACCAGGCCGGCAACACCATGAGCGACCTGGTCGACAGCGTGCGCCGCGTGACCGACATCATGCAAGAAATCACCTCGGCCAGCGCGGAACAGACGGCCGGCATCGAGCAAATCAACCAGGCCATCAGCGAAATGGACAACGTGACCCAGCAAAACGCGGCCCTGGTGGAAGAGTCGGCCGCTGCGGCGGCGGCCATGCAGGAGCAGGCGGCGACCCTGGCGCAGGTGGTGAGCGTATTTAAACTGGACGGCGCGGCTGCGACGACCTTGCCGATGGCTGCCGCGCCCCAACGCGCCAGCGCACCGGCACAGTGGGAGGAATTTTAAAATAGCGCGACAGCACATAGCATGAACATAAGATTGAATTTAGCGACATTAAATTCAATTTTATGTTCACCTTGAAATTTAATTATTACCCTCATATCCTTTCAATTAAGGACTACAATGTAAAAAATATGTTCACCTCCAGGTTCACTTCTCAATCATGACAAAACGTGCCCGCCCGGAAGATGCCATGCCGACGCTCGTCAACGAGCGGCTCAGGATATGGGGCCAGTGCGTGCGCAAGCAGCGGGTGCAGCAAAACATCACGGCACGCGACCTGTGCGCCCGCCTCGACATTTCGCACCCCACCCTGCAACGCATGGAACGGGGCGAGGCATCCGTCAACGTGGGTCTGTTCCTGGCCGCCTTCCACGTGCTCGGCATCCTTGCCATCACGGCGCCGGAACCCGACGCGGCGCTGTGGCAAATGGACAGCGCCAACATCCGCAGCCGCCCCGCCGTAAACGAGCACGGCGATGGCTACTTCTAGCCGTCCCCTGTTTGTCTATCTGCAGCGGCCCGACAACGGCGAATGGGTGGTGGCCGGTCGCTATGTGCTCGATGCGCGTACCGGCATCGGCAGCTTTCTGTACGCGCCCAGCTATGCCGATGCAGGCTTGTCCTGGGCCATCGATCCCGTCAATCTGCCCTTTATTCCCGACATGGAACACCTGGCGCGCCGCTATGGCGGCCTGCATGACGTGCTGCGCGACGCCAGTCCGGATTCCTGGGGGCAGATGCTGATACGCCGCGAACACCAGCTGGGCGAAAAAACCACGGCGATCCAATTCTTGCGCCTGTCCGGCAACGGCGAGCGCTGGGGTGCGCTGGCCGTGGGCGACACGCCCAAACCGAACATAGCGCAACTGGCCAGCCCCAGACTGCATCACCTGGATGCGCTGGTGCAGGAAGTACTTGCGATTGCTGAAAGCCGTCCGGCAATCCATGCGCCCTTGCGCAAGCGCCTGTTCGCCACCCCCAGCATGGGCGGCGCGCGCCCCAAGGCAACCGTGCAGGACGGCAATGATTACTGGCTGGTGAAACCGGGCCTGATGACCGATACGGTCGACCTGGCACTGCTGGAACACGCGACGATGCAATGGGGCAGGGCGGCCGGCCTGCGTTTCGCCGACACGCGCCACCATGCACTGACGGCCGAGCGCAGCGTGGTGCGCATCCGGCGCTACGACCGGCGCGGCGCGCGGCGCATCATGACGGTCAGTGCCGCTTCGCTGCTGCAAGTGCAATATCCACCGGTGGAAGCGGCCGACAGCGATGGCGCCAGCTACCCCCGCCTGGCCGAAGAACTGCGGCGCATCGGCGCGCCGCCGGAAGACGGCATCGAACTGTTCGGCCGTATGGTCTTCAATGGCGTCGTCGGCAACAACGACGACCACCCACGCAACCACGCCGTCCTGTTCGACCTGGACGAGCAACGCTGGCGCCTCTCGCCCGCCTTCGATGTCGTGCCGGATACGGAAGACGACCCGCAATCACTGGTCATGCAAGTGAGCGCCGGCCGCCGCGACATCACGCGCGACGCCATGCTGCGCGACGTGACCCGTTTCGGCTTCGCCACGCGCGGGCAGGCGGAGGAGTATCTCGATGCCTTGCTGGCGCGCATCGAGAAAGCTTTTGAACAGGTGGCGCCGCTGCTGAACGCAGCCTTGCGGGCGCGGATGGCGGAGCGGCTGCGAACAATGCTGCTGCGCCTGGCTTAGGCGCGGGCGGGTTTTCGGTATTTCCGCCGCTTGTTAAGAGATTTCTCTCCGGATGATTTCCGCACCTGCACTGAGCGCATTCAACTTGCCTCGTGCTACCTGACGCGACAAGGGCGCCATGCCGCAGTTGGTGCTCGGATAAAGTTTGTCGGCATCGACAAAGCGCAGCGCTTTGCGCAGGGTGTCGGCCACTTCCTCCGGCGTTTCAATCGTATTGCTGGCCACGTCGATGGCGCCGACCATCACTTTTTTGCCGCGAATGAGTTCAATCAGGTCGATGGGCACGCGCGAGTTGTGGCATTCCAGCGAGATGATGTCGATATTCGATTGCTGCAGCTTGGGGAACGATTCCTCATATTGGCGCCACTCGGAGCCCAGCGTGTTTTTCCAGTCCGTATTGGCCTTGATGCCGTAGCCATAGCAAATATGCACGGCCGTTTCGCATTTGAGTCCTTCGATGGCCCGTTCCAGGGTGGCGATACCCCAGTCATTGACTTCATCAAAGAAGACATTGAATGCGGGTTCGTCAAACTGGATGATGTCGACGCCGGCCGCCTCCAGTTCCCGCGCTTCCTGATTGAGGATCTTCGCAAATTCCCAGGCCAGTTTTTCGCGGCTTTTATAATGGCTGTCATACAGCGTATCGATCATCGTCATCGGGCCTGGCAGCGCCCATTTGATCGGCTGCTTGGTTTGCTGACGCAGGAATTTGGCGTCTTCCACAAACACCGGCTTGGTGCGGCTCACGGCGCCCACGACGGTCGGCACGCTCGCATCGTAGCGGTCGCGAATCCTGACGGTCTCGCGCTTGTCAAAGTCGACGCCGCTCAGATGCTCGATGAACGTGGTGACGAAATGCTGGCGGGTCTGCTCGCCGTCACTGACGATATCGATGCCGGCCAGCTGTTGTTCTTGCAGTGACAAAAGCAAGGCATCCTGTTTGCCCTCGATTAATTCCTCGTCCTGCAATTTCCACGGCGACCAGAGTTTTTCAGGCTGCGCCAGCCAGGAAGGTTTGGGCAAGCTGCCGGCGGTGGAAGTAGGCAATAATTTTTTCATGATGAATGCTTTCGTCTATTTTTTAATCAGAGCGCGTAGTTCGCAGCCCATTGTTCAAGAACATGCTTGTAGGGCTTGATGAAGTGCTCTTCCGTATATTTGCCCTGCTTGACCGCCAGCTGGCTGCGCTCTTCGCGGTCATAGACAATTTGCGTCAACGAGTAATCCTGGTTCTTCAGGCTGGGCTGATACAACTTCCCTGCCGCGGAATTGGCGTTGTAAATCTCGGGCCGGTAGATCTTCTGGAACGTTTCCATCGTGCTGATGGTGCCGATCAGCTCAAGATTGCTGTAATCGCCCAGCAGGTCGCCGATAAAGTAGAAAGCCAGCGGTGCCGCACTGTCTGGCGGCATGAAATAGCGCACCTGCATCCCCATTTTTTCGAAATATGTATCCGTCGACGAGAACTCATTTTGCTGATACTCGACGCCCAGGATGGGGTGCTGGTTTTCAGTGCGCTGATAGGTCTTGCTGCTCGAAGCGCTGAGGCAGATCACCGGCAGCTTCTTGAAATGCTGCTTATAAGTAGTCGATCCGACAAAGTGCTTGAACAGCCTGCCATGAAAATCGCCGAAGTTCTCTGGCGTGCTGAATGTGGATTGATTATTGTTGTGCTCCGGCAGCAGCACGCTGAAGTCGTAATCGCGCACGTAGGAGGAGAAGTTATTGCCGGCGATGCCAGCGATGCGCTCTCCGGTTTTTTTATCCAGGATATTCGGCTTCAATATCTCGATCAATGGAATATTGTCGCCTTCGGCATCGATATTCAACGCGACGGAAATGATTTCAAGTTCAACCGAGTAGCGGTCCGCCTTCGGGTTGTCCCAATGCGCCAGATTGTTGAAGCGGCTGTCGATCATTTTCAGGGTGTTGCGCAAGTTCTCCTGGCGACGCTCGCCCCTGGCCAGATTGGCAAAGTTGGTCGTCAAGCGCGTGCTGTCCGATGGGTGATAGTTTTCATCGAAAACAATGCTCTTGATGCTGAATACAAAATCTTTGCTCATGGTGATCCGTCCTGATTCTGCGAAAAGTTGAAGGTGTTGATTGCCTGATGACCCGTGGCGATGCGTATCAGGCCGCGACCAGCTCTTCAGCGGCGGCAGATTGCGCATGGCGCGTCAAGCCGACCAAGGGCAATGCCCGTTGGACGGCCAGCGTGGCGCGCTGGATCAGGGCCTCGTCCTGCAGACGGTAGTCGGTAAAGTCCTTGTCGGTCGCGTAGACGCCCAGCGGCAAGGTGCGTGCCTGGAAAAAGCTGAACAGTGGCCGCAACTGGTGATCGATCATCAGCGCATGGCGCTCACTGCCACCGGTGGCCGCCAGCAAGATCGGCTTGTCGATCAAGGCATCCTGGTCAATGAAGTCGAAGAAGTGCTTGAACAGGCCCGTGTACGAGCCACGATAGACCGGTGTCGCCACCACCAGGATGTCCGCCTGCTCGACCGCCGCAAGTTCCCGCTCCACCGTCTCGGGCAGATGGGAGCGCCAGGTCGCGCCGGCCAGTTGCGGGGCCAGCTGGCCCAGTTCGACCAGGCGTTGCTCGCACAGCACTTCCTCGGCGATCAGGTCCATCAGGTGCTCGGCCAGGGCTGCCGCCTTGGAAGGGCGTTGCAGCCCGCCGGAAACCGCGACTAAGCGAAGTGGACGTGTCATGTTTGCTTTCATAGGGAATGATGCGCGAGGGCGAAGAATGCCAACAGCAAGGGGATCGATGATAGCGGCGGAAACCCATGAAGTATAATGGTCTTATTTCATACATCCATGAACATGGCTCATCTCAATGCTTGAACGCATCCACCTCAGCATCGTCCAGCAGGTCGAAAAACAAGGCTCGTTGACGGCCGCCGCAGGCGTGCTGCACCTGACCCAGTCGGCCCTGAGCCACAGCATGAAGAAGCTGGAGCAGCAGCTGGGCACCGACGTCTGGCTGCGCGAAGGGCGCAACCTGCGCCTGACGCAGGCCGGCCAGTACTTGCTGGCGGTGGCGAACCGGGTGCTGCCGCAACTGGACCTGGCCGAAGAGCGCCTGGGCCAGTTCGCGCAGGGCGAGCGCGGCGCGCTGCGCATCGGCATGGAATGCCACCCTTGCTACCAGTGGCTGCTCAAGATCGTTTCCCCGTATCTGGCCGCATGGCCCGATGTGGATGTGGACGTCAAGCAGAAGTTCCAGTTCGGCGGCATCGGCGCGCTGTTCGGCTACGAGATCGACTTGCTGGTCACGCCCGACCCGCTGTACAAGCCGGGGCTGACATTCGAACCCGTGTTCGACTACGAGCAGGTGCTCGTCGTGGCCAAGGGCCATGCCCTGGCGTCGGCGGCCTATGTAAAACCGCAGCAGCTGACCCAGGAAGTGCTGATCAGCTACCCCGTCGACATCGAGCGCCTGGATATTTACAATCAATTCCTCTTGCCGGCCGGCGTCACGCCCAAGCGCCACAAAGCCATCGAAACGACCGACATCATGCTGCAGATGGTCGCCAGCGGCCGCGGCGTGGCCGCCCTGCCGCGCTGGCTGGTCGAGGAATACGCAGCCAAGATGGACGTGGTGCCGGTGCGGCTGGGTCCGCGCGGCATCGCCAAGCAAATATTCCTGGGCGCACGCGAGACGGACACTGCCATCGATTACGTGAAGGCTTTCATCGAGCTGGCGCGCCAGCCGACCATTGCGCAAGAAAGCTGAGCTCCTTGCCAACCTCGCGCTACCTGGCACTGCCCTGCGAACCCTGATGCCTGCAGTGACAGCACCGGAGACAGACCGGGCACGAGGACTACGTGTCCCGGAAACGACAACGCCACCCGGAGGTGGCGTTTATTCTTGCTGGCCCGGGGCGCAATCGAAGCACCGGCACCAGGATTTTCAATCCTGGTGTCCTCCCATGTGAGGCTTACTCCACCGTCACCGATTTGGCCAGATTCCTTGGCTTGTCCACATCCGTGCCGCGCGCCAGTGCCGTGTGGAAGGCCAGCAGTTGCAGCGCGACCACGTGCAGGATTGGCGACAGGTCGCCGTAGTGCTCGGGCAGGCGGATGACGTGCAGGCCTTCGCCGGAGCTGATGCGGGAATCCACGTCGGCGAAGACGTACAGCTGGCCGCCGCGGGCGCGCACTTCCTGCATGTTCGATTTGAGCTTTTCGATCAGGGCGTCGTTCGGTGCGATGGTGACGACCGGCATTTCATTCGTCACCAGGGCCAGCGGGCCGTGCTTCAGTTCGCCGGCTGGATACGCTTCGGCGTGGATATACGAGATTTCCTTCAGTTTTAAGGCGCCTTCCAGGGCGATCGGGTAGTGCATGCCACGGCCCAGGAAGAGGGCGTTTTCCTTGCGCGCGAATTCTTCGGACCAGGCGATGATTTGCGGTTCCAGCGCCAGCACGGACGCGATGGCGACGGGCAGGTGGCGCATGGCTTTCAGGTGCGCCGCTTCCTGCTCTTCGGACAGGCGGCCATTGACTTGCGCCAGGCACAGGGTCAGCAGGAACAGGCCCGCCAGCTGCGTGGTAAACGCCTTGGTGGACGCCACGCCCACTTCCACGCCGGCGCGCGTGATGTAGGCCAGCGCGCATTCGCGCACCATGGCGCTGGTGGCCACGTTGCAGATGGTCAAGGTGTGATGCATGCCCAGGCTGCGCGCATGTTTCAGGGCGGCCAGGGTGTCGGCCGTCTCGCCGCTTTGCGAAATGGTGACGACCAGGGTGTTCGGGTGCGGCACGCTGTCGCGGTAACGGTATTCGCTGGCCACTTCCACGCTGACGGGCACTTTCGCAATCGCTTCGATCCAATATTTCGCCGTCATGCCCGCATACGAACTGGTGCCGCAGGCCAGGATCAGCACGCGATCGATCTGCTTGAAGATGGCATAGGCCTTGTCGCCGAACAATTCCGGCATGATGCCCGTCACACCTTCGAGCGTGTCGCCGATGGCGCGCGGCTGTTCAAAAATTTCCTTTTGCATGTAGTGGCGATACGGACCGAGCTCGGCCGCGCCCGTGTGTGCGTGCACGGTTTTCACTTCGCGCTCGACGGGCTTGCCATCGACGTCGACGATCCAGCAGCGCGACAATTGCAGGTCGACCACGTCGCCTTCTTCCAGGTAGATGATCTGGTCGGTCGTGCCGGCCAGCGCCATGGCGTCGGACGCGACGAAGTTTTCACCATTGCCCAGGCCGACGATCAGGGGCGAACCCTGGCGCGCGGCGACCACGCGGTGCGGCTCGTCGTGGCAGAACACGGCAATCGCATACGCGCCGTCGAGGCGTTTCACGGCTTGCTGCACGGTCTCGAACAGGTCGCCGTTGTACATGTGCTCGACCAGGTGGGCGATCACTTCCGTATCCGTCTGGCTCTGGAAGACGTAACCGAGGGCCGTCAGTTCGGCGCGCAGTTCGTCGTGGTTTTCGATGATGCCGTTATGCACCAGCGCCACTCTGGCGTTCTCTTCCGTTGGGGAAAAGTGCGGGTGGGCATTGAAGGAGACAGGGGCGCCATGCGTGGCCCAGCGCGTGTGGGCGATGCCCGTAAAACCGCTCAAGCCTTCTTCGGCGATCTGCTTTTCCAGCTCCGCCACGCGCGAGGTGGAGCGCGAACGCTGCAAACGGCCATCGGCGTGCAGGGCGATGCCGCAGGAATCGTAGCCGCGGTATTCCAGGCGCTTCAAGCCTTCGAGCAGGATGGGAGTGATATTACGTTGCGCTACCGCGCCGACGATGCCGCACATGGAAACCTCTGTCTAAAAATTCATCAATGCACGCATGCTAATGCAGAGTGCGTGAAATATGCTTTCTAAATCTGTGTATATTTGACTGAATATTTCACATCCATTTTACGATGAAATATTATTTCATTTAAACTCGATATATTTACTAATTCATCAAAATCATGAACGATAGCAACATTACTCTCGACGAGATCGATCGTCGCATCCTGAATGCCTTGCAAATTGATGCATCGCAAACCAACAGCGAGCTGGCCCAAGCAGTGCACGTCTCGGCGCCTACCTGTTTGCGGCGCGTCAAACATTTACGGGAAAGCGGCGTCATCGAGCGGCAAGTGGCCATCGTCGCGCCGCAGCTGGTGGGTGCGCGCCTGACGGCCATCGTGGAAATCACGCTCGACGTGCAGGCGGCGGAACGCATGGCGGAATTCGAAGAGTTGGTGGCGCAGGAAGCGGCGGTGCTGCAGTGCTACCGCGTCTCGCCCGGGCCCGACTTCGTGCTGATGGTGCAGGTGGCCGACATGCCCGCGTACCACGCGCTGGCGCACCGCCTGTTTGCCGCGCATGCGAATGTGCGCAACGTGAAAAGCTACTTTTCCACGTTTCGCAGCAAGTTTGAGACGCGAATCGCCGTCTGATTTGCCATGCGCCGATTATCCACTGCTTGCCCACATGCTTATACGCGCCTTGCGCACCGTTTATACGGCACTTTTGCACAGACTTATACACAAGCAGGCCAGGCGCTACGGGCGATGACAGGACGATTGTTCTCCAGCAATCTCCAGACTGGACCAGGCCGGACCCCGGCAAGCATGTTGCCACTCATTCATACCCACGAGCGAGGCATTGCCACGGTGACTTTTGCACCGCTTTCACACAGCTTGCCAACAGGCTTTTGCACCACTTATCGACAGGCTTATCCACAGCCGTGCGCAAAGGGAAATCTCAGGGACGCACTTGCGCGTCGGCATAAAACCGGTAACCGGCATTGCGCGCGGTATTGATGGGCAAGGTCATGCCGGTGGCCTGCTCGGCCTTGCGGCGCAAACGGCTGATCTGGGTGTCCAGGCGGCGCTGATCATAGGCAAGGAAATCTTCGCCCAGCGACTGGACGATCTGCTGGCGACTGACGATACGCTCCGGTTCGGCCATCAGGACGTGCAGCACCGTCACATCCTGTTGTGACAGCGCAATGGCGTCGCCACCGGGCGGCAGCAGGCGGCGACGCCCCAGTTCCAGCACCCAGGCCGTAGCGGGCGCCGCAATGGCAGCAACGGCCGGTTCGCCCAGGCGCCGCGCCAGCGCGCTCAGGGTGGCTGCCAGTTCATCCAGGTCGGCGCTCTTGGGCAGGTAATAGTCGGCGCCGCCGCCCAGGCCGTTCACCTTGTCCCGCGTCGTGCCGCGCGCCGTAAACACGACGATGCCGATGGGCTGACCCTGCGCCCGCAAGGCGCGCACCAGCAGCATGCCGTCGCCATCGGGCAAGCCCAGGTCGATGACGGCGATGCGGTGCAGCGCCGGTGCATAACAGGCATGAAATGCGGCCAGGTCGGCGACGGCGGTCACGCCGTAGCCGCAGTCGCCGAGAAACTCGGTCAATTCCTGCCGCAGCACGGCTTCGTCTTCAAGCAGAATGAGATTCAACATGGCGCAAGGATAACCGATCGTCATGCTGCCGGGAAGCAAGCCGCAGGAGCGTCATGCCCCGCATGGTAAGCTCTTGCGCCATGAAAATCCTGTTCGCCATTGTCCTGTTCTTCGCCACCCTGCAAGCGCTGGCCGGGGCGCCCGCGCCCGTATCGGCGCCACTGACGCTGCCGGCCAGCGGGCAGCCCGTCTCCGCCAGCGGCCATATGCAGATGCTGCGCGACAGCTCGGGCCAGCTGGGTCCGGAAGCCGCGCTGGCCGCGCCCGGCTGGCGCCCCCTGCCTGGCGCCGTCAGTGCCGGCTATACGCAGGATGCCATCTGGCTACGCCTGGAGGTGACGCGCGCGGCGCAGTCGCCCGATGAATGGGTGTTGCGTTTTAGCAACGCCGTGCTCGATGAAGTGCGCCTGTATCGCCAGGATCAGGCCGGACACTGGCTGCGGCAGGAGGCCGGTGCCGACGTGAGCCGCGACGCCTGGCCCATCGATGCGCGCCAGGTGGTGTTTCCCGTGCAGCTGCAAGCGGATCAGCCACAGCGCTGGCTGGTGCGCCTACACAGCAAGAAAGCCATGTCGACGGAGCTGACGTTGTTGCCCAGCGCCAGCTTCGACGCTTCCTCGCGCCGCGAATACCTGTATTACGGCTTGCAGTTCGGCAGTTATTTGCTGCTGATCCTGTTCCATATCTTTTTCTGGCGCATGACACGCGAAGCCCACAGCGGCTGGTACCTGCTGTATGTGTTGACGAATGCCACCACGGAAGCGCTGACGATCGCCATTCCCCAGCAAATTTTCGCCATGCCGAACTGGCTGTCCGATCCCATGCTGGGCGTGTCGATGGCCATGTCGATTGCCGTCGGCGTGCGTTTTTCCACCTTGCAGCTGGAGCTGCCCGCCCTGTATCCCCGTTTCAGCCGTGCCGTCGTGAGCATCACGGCCGCCGCCGCCCTGTGCGGGGCGCTGCTGGTGCTGCGCGGCGACTATGCTGCAGGCGTGCTGGTGGTGCAAATGACGGCCTTGCCGCTGATCGTGCTGTTCATCGGTCTGGCCAGCTGGCTGGCGCTGCGTGGCCATCGCCCGGCGCATGCCTTTCTGTTCATTTTCGGCATCTTCTACGCCGGTGTCATCATCAGCTTCCTGCGCAACATGGCGATCGTGCCACCGAATTTCTGGACCAACCATGCGGCCACCCTGGGCGCCTTCGTCCACATGATGCTGATGAGCCTGCGCCTCAACCGTCGCTACGCGGAATTGCGCCGCGCCAAAGACAGGGCACAGGCCGAGGCCGTGCGTGCCGTGCGCGCCCTGAATGAACGGCTGGAAGAGCAGGTGGCGCGGCGCACGCTGGCGCTGCAACAGGAAGTCGGCCGGCGCGCCGCGCTCGAAGACGAATTGCGTGCCGCCCTGGAAGTGGAAACCCGCACGCGCGAAGAACAGCAGGATTTCGTTGCCATGGTGTCGCATGAATTTCACACGCCGCTGGCCATCATCAACACCACGGCCCAGCAAATTGCCCGCAACACGGAGGCGCCGCGGGAAAAAACCTTGCAGCGCTGCCAGAATTTGCGCGAAGCGAGCGGCCGCATGACGGCACTGGTGGATGAATACCTGAGCGCCGACCGCATGGAAACGAGCGCGGCGACGTTCCGTCCCCAGCCATGCGACTTGCGCGCCCTGCTGCACGCCGTGCTGGCCGAATGGCCCGATGGCCGCATCGATGCCAGCGTGCAGGCGCTGCCCGACAGCGTCGTGGCCGATGCCAGCCTGCTGCGCGTGGCCCTGCGCAACCTGCTCAGCAATGCTGACCGGCATGCGCCGCAGACCCAAACGATTCGCGTGCAAGCCGCCACGCTCGGAGACGGACGCGTGCAAATCGTCGTCAGCAATGCGGGCGAGCCCCTGCCTGCCGATGAAATCCCGCGCCTGTTCCAGAAATACTTCCGCGGCCGCATCGCCCAGCACAAGCCTGGTGCAGGATTGGGCCTGTACCTGGTACAGCGCATCGCCGAATTGCACGGCGGCCAGGTCACCCTCGACAGCGCCGGCAACAACGGCACCATCAGCTTCGCCCTGCGCCTGCCCGCCTGATTGCCCCCCGTATTCCCGACTGATTCAGTCGGGAATCGCTCAGGTTTGCTCAAGTTTAAATTTCCCCGTTCTGATATCTTTCCACTCAGAAATTTTTGTAGCTTTTTATAACGATGATGTTTAAAAAAGCAACAAAATAGATGACGTCCGGGAAGTGCGTGGCTTTCCTGCCGGCCATCGGCGCCACCACATACAGCACAGGAAAAGCATGCATCGCCGTTCATTCTTCAGCAGCAGCATCGGCCACACCCGTCCCCGGCCGCATTCCTGAGCGATTTTCATCCCGTTTCTGCCCACGCCAGCCTGGCGCCGGGGCATTCTTTTTCAAATCAACAAGGATCGACCCTATGCATCGTCATGGATCATTGAATCACGTATACCGTCTCGTCTGGAGCCACGTCCTGAACGCCTGGGTCGCCGTCGCGGAAACCTCGCGCGGACGCGGCAAGGGCAGCCGCCGCAAACTGGCCGCGGCAGCGGCTGCCATGACGGCGCTGGCGCTGGGAGGACCGGCGCTGGCCACTCCCACGGGCGGGCAGGTGGTGGCAGGCACGGCCAGCATCAGCCAGCAGGGCAACAGCACCACGATCCGGCAAGCGAGCCAGCAGGCGACGCTGAACTGGAACAGTTTTAACGTGGGCGCCAATGAAACCGTCAACTTCGTCCAGCCCTCGGCCGGCGCGCTGGCCGTCAACCGCATCTTCGACAACAACGGCACGCAAATCCTGGGGCGCGTCAACGCGAACGGCCAGGTGTACCTGATCAATCCGAACGGCGTGCTGTTTGGCCGCGGCGCGCAAGTCAATGTGGGCGGCCTGGTGGCCTCGACGCTCGATGTCGACAACGCCAGCCTGGGCGGCTCGAAGCACGCCTTCACCGGCAAGGGCAGCGGCAGCGTCATCAACGAAGGCACGCTGCGCGCGGCCGATGGCGGCTATATTGCCCTGCTGGGCAACAAGGTCGGCAACCAGGGCGCCATCTCGGCCCGCCTGGGCACGGTCGCGCTGGGCGCCGGCAGCGCCGCCACCCTGAGTTTTGACGGCGCGCGCCTGCTGCAGATGCAGATCGACCAAAGCACCCTGAACAACCTGGCCGAGAACGGCGGCCTGATCCGCGCCGACGGCGGCCACGTACTGATGAGCGCAGGCGCACGCGATTCGCTGCTGGCCAGCGTCGTCAACAATACGGGCGTCATCGAAGCGCGCAGCGTGGAACAGCATGACGGCAGCATCGTCTTGCTCGGCGGCATGAGCGCCGGCACCACCCATGTGGCCGGCACCCTGGACGCCAGCGCCCCGGCCGGCGGCAACGGCGGCTTCATCGAAACGAGCGCCGCCCACGTGAAGATCGACAACGGCGTACGCATCAGCACGGCCGCTGCCCAGGGCCGCACTGGCACCTGGCTGATCGACCCGGTCGACTTCACCATCGCCGCCAGCGGTGGCGATCTCAGCGGAGATACCCTGTCGGTCATGCTGCATTACAACGATATTGTGGTCCAAAGCACGAATGGCATGGGCGGTACTGGCGGCGACGTCTACGTCAACGACAGCGTCAAATGGTCGACCAATAAGCTGACCTTGAATGCCCAGCGCAACATCAATATCAACGCCAATTTGAACGGTTCCGGCACGGCCAGCCTGGCGCTGGAGTACGGCCAGGGTGCTGCTGCCGCAGGCAACACGGCCGTGTATCAGCTGGGCAACGGCGCGCAGGTGAACTTGCCCGCCGGGCAAAACTTCAGCACCAAACTGGGTGCGGACGGCGTGCGCGCCAACTACACGGTGATTACCGCCCTGGGAGCAGCCGGCAGCGTCACTGGCACCGACTTGCAAGGCATTAATGGCAAGCTGGACGGCAAGTATGTGCTGGGCGCCGATATCGACGCCTCAGCCGCCGCCGGCTGGAAACTCAACATGAACTCGGGCTTCACCGCACTGGGCGGCGACACGGGCTTCAGCGGCGTGTTTGATGGACTCGGCCACTCGATCAATCAATTCACCCTGCGCTCCTCCAGCAACATAGGCAGCGGCTTGTTCTCCATCACCACCAAGGAAGCCCTGATCCAGAACGTCGGCATCAATGGTGGCAGCATCTGGGCCAACTATGTGGCAGGCGGCCTGGTGGGCAAGAACGGGGGCACGATCAACAACAGCTATGCCTCGCTCGACATCAGCAGCTTTTCCGTCAGCGGCGGACTGGTGGCGCAAAACAATGGCATCATCACCAACAGCCACGCCACCGGCGCCGTCACGAGCCAGATACAGACCGGTGGTCTGGTCGCCAGCAATAGCGGCAGCATTAGCAACAGCTATGCCACGGGTAGCGTGGCGGGTAGGACGTATATTGGCGGCCTGGTCGGCTTCAACGGGGGCACGGTCGACACGAGCTTCGCCGCGGGCCGTCTGACCATCACCCCCGGTGGCTACGACATCGGCGGCCTGATCGGCGCGAATGCCTCCAGCGAAAAGGTCAGCAACAGTTTCTGGTCCATCGACGGTACCGGCCAGGCCAGTTCCGCTGCCGGTAGCGGCCTGACGGATGCGCAGATGCGCACGGCCAGCAGTTTCACGGGCTTTAACTTCACCACCACGCCTGGCGCGCCGGGCAACAACTGGGTGCTGGTCAACGTGGACGGCGGCTTGAACAATGCCGATGGAGCGCCTGGCGCCACCTATCCGATGCGCGCGTCCGAATACTCGACGACGATCTACAATGCGCACCAGCTGCAATTGATGGCCATGGCGCCGGGCGCCGCGTATGTGCTGGGCACCAACATCGATGCCAGCAGCACGGCGGGCGGCAAGGGCGTCTGGGGCGAGACCGGCTTCATTCCCGTCGGCACGCGCGACAACGCCTTCACGGGTAGCCTGGACGGCCAGGGCCATACCATCAGCGGCCTGTACATCAACCTGCCCGATACCAGGAATGTCGGACTGATCGGCAACTCGGAGGCAGGTTCCGTCATCCGCCATGTCGGCATGCTCGGCGGCAGCATCAAAGGCGAGGACAGTGTTGGCGGCCTGGTAGGGTCGAATGCCGGCCTGGTCAGCGATAGCTACGCCACCGGGACGGTCAGCGGCGGCGACTATGTTGGTGGCCTGGTAGGGGAGAATGCCGGTCTGGTCAACAATAGCTACGCCACCGGAACGATCAGCGGTGACGACAGCATCGGCGGCCTGGTGGGCCTGAACTACAAGGGTACCGTCAATGACAGCCACGCCAGCGGCAATGTCAGCGGCAGCGGCAGGGTCGGCGGCCTGATCGGTGAAATGGACCATGGCAGCATCAGCGGCAGCCACGCCAGCGGGACGGTCATCGGCGTGGAAAAACGCGTGGGTGGCCTGGTGGGCGAGAACTACAATGGCACCATCACTGGCAGTTATGCCACCGGTAACGCCAGCGGATTTCGCAATGTAGGCGGCCTGGTCGGAGACAACAATGGCAGCGATGGCATCATCGCCACGGTGCGCGGCAGTTACGCCACCGGCAACGCCACCGCCGTCAAAGACAATGCGGGCGGCCTGGTCGGCTTCAACCAGGGCGGCGCCATCGTCGACAGCTACGCCAGCGGCGTGGCCAGCGGCGACTACGATGTCGGTGGCTTGCTTGGTTTCAATAACAACCCGGATGACAGCGTAAGCAACAGCTACGCAACGGGTGCCGTGCACGGCAATGCGACGACCGGCGCCTTGGTCGGCAACAACTTCGGCATCGTGCGCAACAGCTTCTGGAGCGGCGCGGCCACGGCGCCTGGCATCGCTGGAAACGAAGGCACACTGAGTAATGTGCGCGGCCTGAGTGATGCACAGATGCGCTCGCAAACAAGCTTCGCCGGCTGGGACATGGCGTCCGCCGGCGGCAGCGGCGCCGTCTGGCGCATCTATGAAGGCCAGACGGCGCCGCTGCTGCGCAGCTTCCTGAGCGCCTTGACCGTCACGAGCGATGGCGTCAGCAAGACCTACGATGGCAAGCTCTACGCCGGAGGCTTGAACAATGTGCAGTACTCGGTGGCTGGCGCCGCCAGCTCCGGACTCGTCCTGAGCGCCACCGGCGGCGCGTATGGCAACGCACGCAACGCCGGTAGCCATCAAGCCAGCGGCAGCTATCTGTATTCCAGCCAGCAAGGTTATGACATCGATCTGCAGGCTGGCGCGCTGACGGTCAACCGGGCCATCCTCAATCTTGATGGCATGCGCACCTACGACGGCGGCAACGACATCGCCGCTGGCCTGCTGACATTGCGCGGCCTGGTCAGCGGCGAGAGCCTGGTCCTGTCCGGCATCGGCAAACTCGACAACAAAAACGCCGGCGCCAACAAGCACATCAACAACGGCACCCTGATGCTGGCCGATGGCCAGGGTGGCCTGGCTGACAATTACACGCTGGAAGGCGGCCAGCACCGCGCCACCATCACCCGCGCCACGCTGAACGTGCAAGGCGTGGGCGCAGCCAATAAAGTGTATGACGCCACCAACGACGCCACCTTGACGGGCACGGCCACAGTGCAGGCACTGGGTAATGATCAGCTCGGCGTGACGGGCGGCAACGCTTCGTTTGCCGACAAGCGCGCCGGCAAGGGCAAAACCGTGCTCGTTGGCGGCTTCAGCCTGCAGGGCGCTGACGCGGCCAACTATGACCTGGTACAGCCAGGCAATATCACGGCCGATATCGCCAAGGCCAGCGTCGTGGTGACCGGCGTGGGCGCAGCCAACAAAGTCTACGACGCCACGACCGGTGCCACCTTGACGGGCAAGGCCACGGTGCTGGCGCTGGGCGACGACCAGCTCGGCGTGACGGGCGGCAGCGCGGTGTTTGCCGACAAGCACGCCGGCAACGGTAAAACCGTCACGGTCGGCGGTTTCAGCCTGCAGGGTGAGGACGCGGCCAACTATGACCTCGTGCAGCCAGGCAATATCACGGCCGATATCGCCAAGGCCAGCGTGGTCGTCACCGGCGTAGGCGCGGCCAACAAAGTCTACGACGCTACCATCCAAGCCACCCTGACGGGCAAGGCCACGGTGCTGGCGCTGGGCGAGGATGCACTGCAGGTGACGGGCGGCAGCGCATCGTTTGCCGACAAGCACGCCGGCAATGGCAAAACCGTGCTCGTCGGCGGTTATACACTGCAAGGCGCCGACGCGGCCAACTATGAGCTGGTGCAACCAGGCAATATCACGGCCGATATCGCCAAGGCCAGCGTGGTCGTCACCGGCGTGGGCGCCGCCAACAAAGTCTACGACGCCACGACCGGCGCCACACTGACGGGCACGGCCACGGTGCTGGCGCTGGGCAATGACCAGCTGGGCGTAACGGGCGGCAGCGCAGCGTTTGCCGACAAGCACGCCGGCAACGGCAAAACCGTGCTCGTCGGCGGCTACACCTTGCAGGGTGCGGACGCGGCCAACTATGAGCTGGTGCAACCAGGCAATATCACGGCCGACATCGGCAAGGCCAGCTTGCTCTACACGGCCGGCCCCGTGACCTTGACGAGTGGCCGCACGCCCGATGGATTGCGCGGCAGTGTCACCGGCCTGCTCGGCAACGATCGTCTGGCGGACGCCACCAGCGGCACCCTGGCCTGGAACAGCCCGGCCACGGCCAGCAGCCCGGCCGGCAACTACGCCATCACCGGTAGCGGCCTGAGCTCGACCGACTATGCCTTCGTGCAAGCCGGGGGCAATGCCAGCGCGCTGACATTGCAGCCGGCGACCCTGCCGCCGCCGGCCCAGGCAGCCGTGGTGCAACTGCAGGCGCAAGTGCTGGGCAACTTTGCCGACACGCGTTCCGGCACCTTGGCCGCCGCGCCGACCATCACCATCACGCAAACCGATGCCCCGGCCGGCGCTGCTGGCGCCAGCAATGCATTGCCGAACACTACCATGCAGATCGGCAGCCGCGGCCCGGCCCTGCAAGTCGTCCTGGGTGGCGTCAAGCTGCCCGCCAACATGCTCAACGTAAATCAATAACACCATGACTTATTCATCGATTCCGCGACACCTGATGCAACAACCGTTGCTGTCCCTGCTGCTGCTGGCCTTCGCGCCATGCGCCGCAGCCCAAACCACCCCGGCCATGCCCGATGCGGGTGCCATGCTGCGCCAGGTGCAGCCGGCTACGCCCGCCAATGCGCCCGCCAATGCGCCAGCGCTGCGCATCGAACAGAAAGAGGGCGCGCCGCTGCCCGCCAGCGCGCCATTTCTCGTCACGCACATCGGTATCACCGGCAACAGCGCGTTCGACACGGCCACCTTGCAGGTGCTGGTCGCCGATGCCCACGGCACGACCTTGACCCTGGAGCAGCTGGGAGAACTGGCCGCCCGCATCACCAGCTATTACCGTGCCAACGGCTATCCGCTGGCACGCGCCATCGTGCCCGCCCAGACCATCCGCCAGGGCATGGTGCGCATCGAAGTACTCGAAGCGCGCTATGGCCAGGTCGGCATCGACAACCGCAGCGATGTCAGCGACGCCTTGCTGAACGCCACCCTGGCGCCCTTGCAAACGGGCCAGACCATCGGCCAGGCAGAACTCGACCGCAGCTTGCTGCTGCTGTCCGACATTCCGAATGTCGCCATCACGGCCACGCTCAAGCCCGGAGCCGAGGTCGGCAGCTCCGACCTGCTGGTCGATGCCTGGTCCGGTCCTGGCGTGGCCGGCAATGCTTTCCTCGACAACAATGGCAACCGTTACACGGGCCGCGCCCGCCTTGGCGCCACCGTGTATCTGTACAACCCGCTGCACCAGGGTGACGTGGCCAGCGCCAGCGTGCTCAGCTCGGGCAAGGGCATGTCGTATGCGCGTCTCGGCTATGACCTGCTGCTGAACGGCGCCGGCACGCGTGCCGGGGTGGCCATGTCCGCCCTGCGCTACCGCCTGGAAGGCGCCATGCGCCCGCTGGAAGCGCATGGCACGGCACAGGTCGCCAGTGGCTGGTTGCGCCATCCTCTGCTGCGCAGCCGCGATGCGAATATGTATCTCCAGCTGCAATATGATCAGGTGCACTTGCGCGACCGCATCGACACCAGCGCCATGCGCAGCGACCGCCGCCTGGATAACCTGAGCGCGACCCTCGGCGGTGACGTGCGCGATGCTGCCCTGGCTGGCGCCATCACCAGCTGGAGCGTGGCCGCCACGGCTGGCAAGCTCGACATCAGCGACCCGCTGGCACGCCTGAACGATGTCCACAGCGCGCGCAGCCATGGCGCTTACGCAAAATGGAACGTCAACCTGTCGCGCCTGCAAAACCTGGACCAGCGCAATGCCGTGTACCTGGCCTTCGCAGGGCAGTGGGCGGATGGCAATCTCGATTCGTCCGAAAAGATGAGCGTGGGCGGGCCCTACACGGTGCGCGCGTATGACGTGGGCGTGGCTGCTGGCGACCACGGCTATTTCGGCAGCGCGGAATGGCGGCATGACCTCGATACCGGCGGCGCCGGGCAATGGCAAGCCGTGGCCTTCCTCGACAGCGCGCGCGTGACGGTCAACCAGCAGCGCTGGTCGGCAGGCCCGAACAGCGCGCGCCTGCACGGCGCTGGGCTGGGCGTGAACTGGGCGGGCGGACAGCAGTGGAATGCCCGCGCGTATGTCGCCAAGCCCGTCGGCGGCACGCCTGTCCTGCTGGCTTCGCGCAGCGCGGCCCGCCTGTGGGTCGAGCTGAATCGCCGCTTCTGATGCGACAGCAGCAGCCGGAAGCCTGACTTCCGGCTGTTGTTTAAAACAGCGCAATACTTACCCACCAGCTACCCACTGGCTGTACAGCGCTTTTCCACAGGCTTACCCACAGTAACAATAGGCAAGCCGGTGGCAAAAAGACAGTTATCCCCACTTATACCCATACTATCCAGCGCTTATCCGCAGCCTTACGCACAGACTTATCCACAATGCGGGGGATCAACGCCGCGACGCTGCTGGCGGCGAGCGGCAATCGAAGAAAATGGGAACGACAGGCGCATGCCAGGTAACAGGGGGCAACTTGCCAACAGCTTATGCACGGGCTTGCACACAGGCTTATCCGCTACTTGTGCAGCGGCTTACCCACATAGTTATCCACAAATAGAAAAGGCAGGCCGCGAGGCCTGCCTGTGTGCAAAACTGAACGTTGCACTTACTTCTTGATTTTCACGGGGCGCGTCCAGCCGTCGATGGTCACTTGCCGTGCGCGCGAGACCGTCAGCTTGCCGGCCGGCGCATCTTTCGACAAGGTCGTGCCGGCGCCCAGGGTGGCGCCCTTGCCGACGGTGACGGGCGCAATCAGCTGGCTGTCGCTGCCAATGAAGGCGTCGTCTTCAATCACCGTGCGGAACTTGTTCACGCCATCGTAGTTGCAGGTAATCGTGCCGGCGCCGATGTTGACCTTCGAGCCGATGGTCGCGTCGCCGATGTAGGCCAGGTGATTGGCCTTGCTGTGCGCGGCGATCTGGCTGTTTTTCACTTCGACGAAGTTACCGATGTGCACGTCTTCCGCCAACACCGTGCCGGGGCGCAGGCGCGCGTAGGGGCCGATGATGGAAGCGGCGCCGACGACGGCGTCCTCGATATGGCAAAACGGCTTGATGTGCGCGCCAGCGGCCACCGTGGCGTTGATGAAGACATTGTTGGCGCCCACGCGCACGCCGTCGCCCAGTTCGACTTTACCTTCGAACACGCAGCCGACGTCAATGGTGACGTCGCGGCCGCAAATGAGTTCGCCGCGCACGTCGATGCGGGCCGGGTCCAGCAGGGTCACGCCTCGCTCGAGCAAGGCTTGTGCAATATTGTTCTGGTGGATGCGTTCCAGCTGGGCCAGTTGCACCTTGCTGTTGACGCCCGCCACTTCCCACACGGCGGCCGGGTGGGCCGAGGTGACGGTCACGCCATCGGCGACGGCCTGCGCGACGATATCGGTCAGATAATATTCTCCTTGCGCATTGTCGTTCGACAAGGCCGACAGCCATTGTTTCAGTTGCACGGTGGGCGCAACCATGATGCCGCTGTTGATTTCGCGGATGGCGCGCTCTTCAGGCGTGGCATCCTTTTCCTCGACGATGCGCACGATGGCGCCGTGCTCGCGCACGATGCGGCCCAGGCCAAAGGGATCGTCCTGTTCCACGGTCAGGATGGCCAGTTTATCGTTGCCAGCGGCCTGCACCAGCTGTTGCAGGGAAGCGGCGCTGGTCAGCGGCACGTCGCCGTACAGGATCAGGGTCGGCACGCTGTCATCGAGCAAAGGCAGCGCTTGTTGCACGGCATGACCGGTGCCCAGTTGCTGCGCCTGCTCAGCGGCGTCGATCTGCACGGCATGGTTCATCTTGTAGCCGTCGAGCAACGTCAGCACCGCTGCGCCCCCATGCCCGTAAATCACGCATAATCGGGACGGCGCCAGGCCGCGCGCCGTGTCGATGACGTGCGACAACAGCGGCTTGCCCGCCAACGGGTGCAACACCTTGGGCAGTGCCGACTGCATGCGTTTGCCCATACCGGCAGCGAGAATGACAACGTTCATAGACCGTCTTTTATAAGTTAAGAATATGAAAAAGTTTAACACGCAGGCCCCCACTTCCACGCCCGTCAACCGGTTTACTTATGCCTTGCTGGCCCTCATGCTCGTCGTCATGGCTGGCTGCAGCGGCTTGCGCCTGGCCTACAACAATGGCGACACCGTGCTGTACTGGTGGCTGAACGCGTATGTCGACCTGGACCGCGACCAGAAGGGCTG
Source organism: Janthinobacterium sp. 64 (assembly GCF_002813325.1). Classification (NCBI taxonomy): domain Bacteria; kingdom Pseudomonadati; phylum Pseudomonadota; class Betaproteobacteria; order Burkholderiales; family Oxalobacteraceae; genus Janthinobacterium; species Janthinobacterium sp. 64. Next base: position 3,803,070 of record NZ_PHUG01000001.1, read on the forward strand.
GGTGCGCGAGGACATCGACAAGTTGTTCGACTGGCACCGCAAGACCCAATTGAAGGATTACGTGGACATCCTGCGCACGGGCCAGAAGCAACTGCAAGGCAATACCACGCAGGCGGACCTGATGGCCGACTACAGCGAGATCAAGCAGCGCACCCAGGCGTTGCTGCTGAAGGCGGCGCCCGAACTGGCCGACCTGGCGCGCTCGCTCAAGCCCGAGCAGATCGCGCAGATGGAAAAGAAGTTCAAGTCGAACAATGATGATTACCGCAAGAAATACCTGAGCGGCGACCAGGAGAAGCGCCAGAAACTGCGCTACAAGAAAGCCATGGAGCAATTTGAACTGTGGTTCGGCAGCTTCAGCAGCGAGCAGGAAGCCATCATCCGCAAGGCGTCCGACGCGCGTCCGCTGAACAATGAAATCTGGCTCGACGAACGCATGCGGCGCCAGCAGAATGTGTTGAACCTGGTCAAGAAAGTCCACCAGGAAAAACTCGGCAAGGATGCCACCGCGGGCTTGATCACGACGTTGATCAAAGACAGTTTCGAGCGCCTCGAGCATTCCGAGCGCAAGGCCTTCTTCGATGCCTACGAAAGCAGCACGGCGCAGATGGTCTTGACGGTGATCAAGATCGCCACGCCGGCGCAAAAAGCCCACGCCGTCAAGCGCATGCAGGGCTGGATCGACGATTTCAATTCCCTGGCCGCGCAAGCCAAATAGACAGGCAGCGCCAGCAAGGGGGAGGGGGCCATATGCTATAGTGGCCGCCATCGAATTGAAGAAATCCCCATGCAAAAGAAGATTAAAAAACCCGCCAAAGTCCCCGTCCACCATGCGCCGCCACCGAACCAGGTGCGCATCATCGGCGGCCAGTGGAAGCGTTCCGTGCTGCCTGTGTTGCAGGCACTCGGTTTGCGCCCGACACCGGACCGCGTGCGCGAAACCGTATTTAACTGGATCAATCACTTGCGCGACGGTGACTGGGCCAACGCCCAGGTGCTGGACCTGTTCGCCGGCAGCGGCGCACTGGGCTTTGAGGCGGCCAGCCGCGGTGCAGGCTCCGTCACCATGGTCGACACGCACACGCCCGTGATCCGCCAGCTGGAAGAAAACAAGCTGAAATTGCGCGCGGAGAATGTGCAACTGCTGCGCGGCGACGCCCTGCTGACGGCGCAAGGCCTGGCCTCGCGCGGCCAGCGCTTCGACCTGATCTTCCTCGACCCGCCCTACCAGCAAGATTTCCTGGCGAAAGTGCTGCCCTTGTGCACCAACCTGCTCAAGGAAGGCGGCATGGTCTACGCGGAATCGGGCTTGCCGCTGGTCTTCGACGAGAGCAGCGAACTGGACAAACCCGAGTGGATGGCGCCGTGGGAAGTCATCCGCGCCGACAAGGCGGGCACCGTTTATTATCATTTGCTAACTTACAACAAAGTGCCGGCAACTGCCTGAATCTGCCTATAAATGAGGCAAAAAAGCTCCCTGGCCCGAGGCGCAACACCAAGGTGGTCACCAATTTCAGGCATAATGCGCGTCTATATTGGTGCATCATCAGGGAGCCGCAATGGTTGTAGCCGTTTATCCAGGAACATTCGATCCGCTCACGCGCGGTCATGAAGATTTGGTGCGCCGCGCATCGGGTCTGTTTGACAAGCTGATCGTCGGTGTGGCCGACAGCAAGAACAAGCAACCGTTTTTCTCGCTCGACGAACGCCTGGAAATCGCCAACGAAGTACTCGGCCACTATCCGAATGTGCAAGTGGAAAGCTTTTCCGGCCTGCTCAAGGATTTCGTGCGCAAGCACGAGGCGCGTGTCATCGTGCGCGGCTTGCGCGCCGTCTCCGACTTCGAATACGAATTCCAGATGGCGGGCATGAACCGCTACCTGCTGCCCGATGTCGAAACCATGTTCCTGACACCGTCCGACCAGTACCAGTTCATTTCGGGCACCATCGTGCGCGAAATCGCGGCGCTGGGCGGCGACGTCTCCAAGTTTGTCTTCCCCTCGGTGAACCGCTGGCTGCAAAACAAGATTGCCGCCAACGCTGCCTCATCGCAATAAGTAAGAGTGAAATCATGGCATTACTGATCACCGACGAATGCATCAATTGCGACATTTGCGAGCCCGAGTGCCCGAATGACGCGATCTACATGGGCGCGGAAATCTACGAGATCGATCCCAACAAGTGCACCGAATGCGTGGGCCACTTTGACGAGCCGCAATGCCAGCAAGTGTGCCCCGTCAGTTGCATCCCCTTCAATCCCGCCTGGCGCGAAAGCCCGGAGCAATTGATGGCCAAGTACGAACGCCTGCAGGCGGAACTGCCCGCCAAGCCTTAAGCCTTTCTCCCGCGCCACTTCTGCGTGGCGCCAGCTTCTGCCAACTGTTCTACACTGTGTGCTGACTTATCCACAGCCCATGGTTTCCACGGAGGTAGAAGATGCAAATACGCACATCCCGTTTGGGCCGCTCCCTTGCCGCCGCCTGCCTGAGCGCCGTGCTGGCACAGGCGGCGTTGGCCGTCGAGGTGGGCGGCGTCAAGCTGGACGACACGGTGCAGCTGGCCAGCCGCGAATTGAAACTCAACGGCGCTGGCGTGCGCTACAAAGTCATCTTCAAGGTCTACACGATCGCGCTGTACCTGCCGGAAAAGAAAACCCAGCTGGCCGACATCCTGGCCCTGCCCGGGCCGCGCCGCCTGGAAATCGTCATGCTGCGCGACATCACGTCCGACGAACTGGGACAAGCGTTCATGCAGGGCTTGAAGCGCAGCTCCGACCAGGCCGACCGCACGCGCCTGCTGAGCCAGACGATGCAGTTCGGCGCCATGTTCGCCATGGTGCCCGGCCTGAAAAAAGGCGATATCCTGACCGTGGACTGGCTGCCGGAAGAGGGAACGTTGTGCAAGCTGAACGGCAAGCAGGTGGGCGACATGGTGCCGGACCTGGCTTTTTATAATGCGCTGCTGAAGATCTGGATCGGCGCCCATCCGGCCGACACGGTGTTGCGTGCGCATTTGCTGGGCGATATGGCTTAAAGCGGCCTGAACGAAAACGCGGGCGTAAAAAAAGCCGGCTCGCGCCGGCTTGTCATTCTGCAACAGCGAGCTTACGCGCGCGTCGACAGGGCGCGCAATTCAGCGGCATTGCTGGGCGACACGCCATTCATCTTGCCCAGGGTGCGCTGCAAGGCTTGCGCTTCGCGCATCTGCTGGCGTGCCAGACGTTCTTCGCGGCTCAGTTTGGGACGCACCACCAGCACCATGGCGCGGGCGATACCCACCAGCAAAGGCTTGAACAGCAGGGCGAACGCGCCCACGGCAACGATCACCAGCACGAGTTGCAGGGCGTTCAGCAGGGAAATCTCCAGCACGGGTGCGGATACTGCGTACAGGGCGGAGGCGAAGGTAGACATACTGTTCCAGTGCATTATAGAATTTGACGGTACTATAGTGCAGTGCAACATATAAATCTAATTCCATTTCTTGATACCAATTATATGAATCGTGAATGGAAAACGGTAATATTTTTTGACGAGTGAAAATATTCGCGCCCGGCGCGGTTTACACTCTTAACTAATTATCTGAATTCAACTTTTATCTTGGGCTTTCCATGAGTTTTCTGACGCTGGATCTGAACTTGCTGCGTGTTTTCGACGCCGTCATGACGGAACAAAACCTGACGCGCGCAGCCGGCCACCTGGCGATGACGCAGCCGGCGGTATCGAACGCCATCAAACGCCTGCGCGAGAGCCTCGGTGACGAATTGCTGATCCGCACGGCATATGGCGTGAAACCCACGCCCCGCGCCGAAGCCCTGTGGCCATCCGTGCGCTCGGCCCTGGCCAGCCTGGAAGCGGCCGTGACGCCGGAAACCTTCGACGTGTCGAAGACCCATGCCACTTTCCGCATGGCCATGGCCGATGCGACGGCCGCCTTCTGGCTGCCGTCATTGATGCGCTCGATCGAGCGGGAAGCACCGGGTGTCAACGTGCGCATGATGCCGCTGACCACGCGCGAACCGCGCCCCATGCTGCTGCGCGGCGACATCGACCTGGCCGTGGGCTTCTTTCCCGGCGTGGCGGCGCAATTGTCGAGCGAAACGGGTTCGCCCATCCGCCACGAGCGCCTGTATTCCGGCAAATATGTGTGCGTGATGCGGCGCGGCCATCCTCTGGCCGACAAGGAATTGACCCTGGATAACTACTGCGCGGCGAACCATCTGCTGGTCAGCTTTTCCGGCCGCGCGCATGGCTTGATCGACGAAGCGCTGTCGCAGATCCACCGCGAACGGCGCATCTTGCTGACGGTCAACCAGTTCTTCACGGCAGGCAGAGTGGTCGCCAATTCCGACCTGATCACGGTCTTGCCGCGCCATTTGATCGCCTCGACGGGCATGACGGAGTCCTTGCTGTACAAGGATTTGCCACTGACCTTGCCCGCCGTCCACCTGGACATGCTGTGGCACGAGCGCGACGCCCGCAGCCCCGCCCACAAATGGCTGCGTAATCACCTGGAAAGCATGAACACGCCCACTTTACGGACGGCCACGGCGGCCGGCGGCGGTGTGGCGCCGAAACCGCATATAGAATAAACCGTAGCCTGCGCAAGAAAAAACGCCTGATGATTTCTCATCAGGCGTTTTGCTATGCGTGATTGCTGGAGCGATAACCGATTCTGAAACCGCCCCAATGCTTGCCATCGACGTGGATCGGGACGGATAAATCGTGCATGACCTCGCCCGTGTCGCGCTTATACGTCTGCAACAGGAAGGCCTTGGTATTGCTGCCGCAGCGCTTGCCCGTGCGGTCGCTGAAGATGCGCTTGGTGCGGTTATTGACCATGTCGGTGGCGTAATCGCCCGTCAGCGGCTGGGAAAACTTCTTGTTGTGCGTTGGAAAATATCCATTGTTGTCGACGGCGCCCGCGTAGGCCAGGTGGGGCAATGCCGCCAGCACGCCTTCCTGCAGGTCCGGCAACACCTTGTCCGTAAACGCGTCGAACTTCGTGTTGTGCTTGGGCGGATTGGTGTTCGGGATGGGCCGGTAGTGGCGATCGAACAGGGCTTCGCGCGTGATGCGCCCCGACGCGATCGCTTGCTCGAACAGTTTGCCCACCTCGCGCGCGGCGCGCTGGGCCGCCTCGCGGATTTCATCGTGCGGCGTGGCCACGCTCGATTCGCCCAAAGCACCGGCGATCGCTTCGGCCCGCTCTGCCAGGGCCATGGCCGACTGCGTGGCACGCGGCAATTCGACATTCGTCGACAGCATGCTGTCGCGGATTTGCTCGATGGCGTCGGCGATCAGCTGCGTCGTCTCGACGTGTTCGCGCGAGGCGCGGGCGATTTGCCCGATCGCGTCCTCGGACTCGCCCGACGATTCCTCGATATGGCTGAGCGAGGCATGCACGCTTTCCACATTGCGCGCCGCTTCCGTCACGCCCGCCGCCAGCGAACTCATGCCACGCGCCGCTTTTTCCGACTGTTCATTGATTTCGCGCACCATCACGCTGATTTCATCGGAGGCTTCCTTGGTGCGCTGCGCCAATTGCCGCACTTCACCCGCCACCACGGCAAAACCACGCCCGTGTTCGCCGGCACGCGCCGCCTCGATGGCGGCGTTCAGCGCCAGCAAGTTGGTGCGCGCGGAAATATCGGAGATGGCTTCCGTAAAGCCCGTGATGCGTTTGGATTTGTCCTGCAAGCTCAGCATGGTGCTGGAGGCGCCTTGCGCTTCCTCGCGGGCCTTGTTGATGCGGCGCAGCCCCTGATCCACTTCCGCGCGCGCCGCCACACTTTCCACGCGCACGCCAGCGGCCACCTTGGCGGCCCGTTCCGCATTGGCGGCGATCTTTTCCGTCATCACGGCATTTTGTGCGGAACTGTCGGCGATGTCGCTGGCCGTGCGCACGTCGAGTTCCACCTTCTGTTTGACGGAGTCGACAAAATACGAGGTTTCCGCCGCGCCGATCATGATGGCGTCGATGGCGTTGCCCACCGTATCGGCGAACTGGTGCAAGCCCGGCTCGCCGCGCGGACGCCCGGCGAACGCCAGCAGCGCAGCGCCGATGGCGGCAGCCACGCAGGCAATCAGATACGGATGGTCGCCGCCCGACAGCAGCAGCAGATAGGCCAGGCAACAGGCCACGGCCATGGCCAGGATCGTGAATACAAAGAAACGCACCAGCTGATGCTGCAACTGCTTCATTTGTCCCCCGCTGCGCGAACCCGTCACGTCCCGCGGAAGGGACGTGCTGTAACCGTATGCGGGTGGGCACGATTGCCCACCTTGCTCCCTGAACATCACGTCTGCGCGGTGTTTCAGGCGGCTACCGGATAGCAGATTTGTAGTTCTACCCTACAACATTTGTTCCGATAGCTCAATCAGAAAAGTGGGGCGGCTACACCAAGGTCACTTAATTGGCAATTTGGTGGTGTTTTTGACCTCTTCCATGACGGCATAAGTGTGGGTTTCCCGCACACCTTTCTGCAACAAGGTCTTGCCCAGGAATTCGCGGTAGGCGGCCATGTCCTTGACGCGCGCCTTGACCAGGTAATCGAAACCGCCAGCGACCATATGACATTCCAATACCTCTGGAATGATTTGTACGCTATGCTTGAAGGCGTCGAACACTTCCGGTGTCGTGCGATCGAGCACCACTTCGATGAACACCAGCAGCGAGACGTCGAGCAGCTGCGGGTTCAACTGGGCCGTATAGCCCATGATGTAGCCCGATTCGTGCAATTTGCGCACGCGCTCCAGGCAGGCGGCCGGCGACAGGTTGACGCGCGCGGCCAGCTCCACATTGCTGATGCGTCCATCGCTCTGCAATTCCATCAAGATTTTCTTACTGATCTTGTCCAGCATTCCTATCACCCCCAAATTAATATTATTTGGTTAAATTGTCGCATCAAAAACTATCTATTGCTAGCCCCCTGTATTACCAGAATTAATCCATAAGAATCCCCTTTACAATCGAATCATCTTAACGTCCGACTTTCTGTATTTTTTTGCACCAAAAAAGAGCAAGAATTACGTCAGTTTTCGTCCCCCTTTTCCTTGTAAAGAGCACTTATGCACCCTGCAGGCCCCTCGGCTTTTACCCCGCTTCCTTTTGCTGCGTTCCAGGCAGAAATCCTGCCCGAAGCGACACCACAACGCGCCGCCATCACCACCGCCTATAGGCGCGATGAGGTTTCCGCCGTGCAGTGGCTGTTGCAACAAGTGCGCCCCAGCAGTACCGAAACGACGGCCGAAGGACAAGCGCTGGCGCACCGCCTGGTCTCGAACGTGCGCCACAAACGCACACGCGCCTCCGGCGTCGATGCACTGATGCACGAGTTCTCGCTGTCGTCGGAAGAGGGGGTTGCATTGATGTGTCTGGCTGAAGCGCTGTTGCGTATACCCGACAGTCAGACGGCCGATCGCCTGATCGCCGACAAAATCAGCAAGGGCGACTGGAAGAAACACCTGGGCGAATCGCCGTCGCTGTTCGTCAACGCGGCCACCTGGGGTTTGCTGATTACGGGCAAACTGGTCAGTACCAGCAGCGAATCGGGCCTCGGTTCGGCCATGACCAAGCTCATCGCCAAAGGCGGCGAACCGCTGATCCGCAAAGGCGTCGACCTGGCCATGCGCATGCTGGGTAACCAGTTTGTAACAGGCCAAACCATCGAGGAAGCGTTGAAAAACAGCCGCGAGAATGAAACGCGCGGCTACCGTTACTCGTACGACATGCTGGGCGAAGCGGCCCTGACGCAAGCCGACGCGGCCAACTACTATGCTTCGTACGAAACGGCGATCCACGCCATCGGCAAAGCCTCGAACGGGCGCGGCATCCGTAACGGCCCCGGCATTTCGGTGAAACTGTCGGCCCTGCACGCGCGCTACAGCCGCGCCCAGCGCGCCCGCGTCATGGAAGAATTGCTGCCGAAGGTCAAAGCGTTGCTGTTGCTGGCCAAACAGTACAACATCGGCTTCAACATCGACGCGGAAGAAACGGACCGCCTGGAACTGTCACTCGACCTGATGGAAGCACTGGCCTTCGATGCGGACCTGGCCGGCTTCGACGGCATCGGCTACGTGGTGCAGGCGTATCAAAAACGCTGCCCGTACGCCATCGATTTCCTGGTCGACCTGGCGCACCGCAGTGGCCGCAAGTTCATGGTGCGCCTGGTCAAGGGCGCGTATTGGGATGCGGAAGTCAAACGCGCGCAAGTCGATGGCCAGGAAGGCTATCCCGTCTACACGCGCAAGGTCTACACGGACGTTTCTTACCTCGTGTGTGCGCAAAAACTGCTGGCCGCCAGCAGCCTGATCTATCCACAATTTGCCACGCACAACGCGCAAACCCTGGCGACGATTTACACCTGGGCGCAACGCGACGGCATCACCGACTACGAATTCCAGTGCCTGCACGGCATGGGCGAAACCTTGTACGACCAGGTCGTCGGCCCCGACAATCTCGACAAGCCGTGCCGCATCTACGCCCCTGTCGGCTCGCATGAAACCCTGCTGGCCTACCTGGTGCGCCGCCTGCTGGAAAACGGCGCCAACTCGTCGTTCGTCAACCAGATCGTCGACGAAAGCGTGGCCATCGATAGCCTGATCCGCGATCCCCTGGAACAGGCACGCCTGCAGGGCGGCTTGCCGCACCCGTCGATTCCGCTGCCGCTGGACATGTTTGGCAGCGAACGCAGGAACTCGGCCGGCCTGGACCTGTCGAATGAAGACACCTTGCGCACGCTGGCCACGGGCCTGGCGCAGCAGCAGACATGGCAGGCAGCGCCGCTGATCGATGGCGCCGTCAGCCTGAATGGCCCCACGCACATGCTGCACAATCCGGCCCAGCACGACGATGTCGTGGGCAAGGTCATGGAAGCCGGCCCGGCCGACGTGGAAACGGCCCTGGCCAGCGCCAGCGCTTACGCCATGGATTGGCAAACGACGGAACCATCGATCCGCGCGCAAGCGTTGCAGCGCGCGGCCGACCTGTTCGAGGAACACCATATCGAGCTGATGGCCCTGGCCGTGCGCGAGGCGGGCAAGTCCTTGCCGAACGCGATCGCGGAAATCCGCGAAGCCGTCGACTTCCTGCGTTACTACGCGGCGCAGGTGGAACACGCGCCGGCGACCCTGGCGCTCGGTCCCGTCACCTGCATCAGCCCGTGGAACTTCCCATTGGCCATCTTTACGGGCCAGCTGGCCGCCGCCCTGGCGGCAGGTAATGTGGTGCTGGCCAAGCCGGCCGAGCAAACGCCGCTGATCGCCCACCGCGCCGTGCAATTGCTGCATGCGGCGGGCGTGCCGCGCGGCGCGCTGCAATTCTTGCCCGGCAGCGGCGAAGTCGTTGGCGCCGGCCTGTGCAATGACACGCGCGTCAAAGGCGTGATTTTCACGGGCTCGACGGAAGTGGCGCAATTGATCAACCGTAACCTGGCCGCGCGCGCCGTGGCCGAAGGCATCGACATTCCCCTGATCGCGGAAACGGGCGGCCAGAATGCCCTGATCGTCGATTCGTCCGCCTTGCCGGAACAAGTGGTGCAGGACGTGATGTCGTCCGCCTTTGACAGCGCCGGCCAGCGCTGCTCGGCCTTGCGCGTGCTGTTCCTGCAAACGGAAATCGCCGACAAGACCATCCATATGTTAAAAGGCGCCATGCAGGAATTGCGCGTCGGTAATCCTGACCGCCTGGCCACCGATATCGGTCCCGTCATCGATGCGGAAGCGCAAAGTAACTTGCTGGCGCACATCAACAAGATGAAAACCATGGCCATCGACCATTATTCGCTCGATTTGCCGACCGTCAAAGGTACGTTTGTCGCCCCGACCGTGCTGGAAATCAAGTCGCTGGCGCAATTGACGCAGGAAGTCTTCGGCCCCGTGCTGCACGTGATCCGCTACAAGCGCTCCGAACTGCCGCAACTGGTGCAATCGATCAATGACAGCGGTTACGGCCTGACCCTGGGCATCCATACGCGCATCGATGAAACCATCGATTTCATCACCAGGCGCGCGCATGTGGGCAATATTTATGTCAACCGCAACATCGTCGGCGCCGTCGTCGGCGTGCAGCCGTTCGGCGGCGAAGGCAAATCGGGGACCGGCCCCAAAGCGGGCGGCCCCCTGTACCTGAAACGCCTGCAGCGCAATGCGCCAGCCGGCGCGCAGCACCAGCGCCAGGCGCCGCCAGCGCTCGATGCGCTGACCGTGTGGGCGAAGATGCATGGCCACGACAAAGTGCAGCAACTGGCGCAGGAATACGCGCGCACCACCTTGCTGGGCAGCACCACCGTTTTGCCAGGCCCGACGGGCGAGCGCAATACCCTGAGCTTTGCGGCGCGCGGCACGATACTGTGCGCGGCAGCCACCTCCGGCACCTTGATGAACCAGCTGGCAGCCGTGCTGGCTACCGGTAACGAGGCCCTGGTGCTGGCGCAAGCGCCGGATCTGATCCCGGGCGACTTGCCGGCGGCGCTGAAGGACCGCATCCAGGTCGTCAGCAGCCTGGAGTCGGTCAAGCATGATTTCCAGATCGCCATGATCGAGCCCAGCCTCGATGCGCAACTCAAACCGGTGCTGGCGGCACGGGAAGGGGCCCTGGTGGGCACCATCGCCACCACGCAGGAGGGTGTCATCCCCCTGTGGCGCCTGGTCGCTGAGCGGGCGCTGTGCGTGAATACGACGGCAGCCGGTGGTAACGCGAGTTTGATGATGCTCAGCGTATAAAATTTAAGCAGGCAGTCAACGCAAAAGGGCAGAACCAGTGGTTCTGCCCTTTTTTTATGCACGCGTGATGATAAATCAGCCAGCCAGGCGCTGGCACAATTGCTGAATCACCGTCACCGCATACGGCGAGGCGACGGTTTGCACGAAACGCATGAAGTCGACGGCCGCCTCTTCGTTGGCGTTGTCGGAAATGGTGCGCATGACCGTAAACGGCACACCGAGTTCAAAACACACTTGCGCCACGGCCGCGCCTTCCATTTCGACGGCCAGCAAGTCGGGGATATCCACTTTGAGCTGGTTCACATGCGCGGCGCTGCTGATGAACTGGTCGCCGCTGGCGATCAGGCCGCGGTGCACTTGCGCGTGCTGCAAGCCAAATGCCACGATATCGGCCGCCTCGAGCACGCTGGAAACATCGTCACGCAGGAAATCTTCCGCGGCGCCAGCCAGTTGCGTGCTCAGTTCCAGGTCCGTGGCAAAGCGCTGCAAGCCCGTCAGCGGCACTTCGAAGCGGGGAAACAAAGGGCGCGCGTCCATATCGTGCTGCAGCAGCGCTTCGGCCACCACGATATCGCCGACTTTCACACGTTTATCCCCACTGCCGGCCACGCCGGTGAAGACGATGTGGGTAACTCCGTACTTTTCCACAAGGATAGAAGCTGTCATGGCAGCGGCAACCTTGCCCAGACGCGACAGGACGCACACAGCGTCGATATTCCACAAGGTCCCCAGGGTGTAGTCGCGCATGCCGTGTGAACGCCTCTGGGGGCCTTGCATGGCTTCTACCAGCCCCTGCTGTTCTTCGTGCAAGGCACTGATGATGCCTAAACGCATTTTTTTGTGTGAATTCATGCTGTTTTTACAGGTTTTTTAGATTGCCAGACGGTTTACATGGTGAAAACAGCCGTTTCGGCGACTTTTCCACCGTTCGCGTTTGTCTCTGTGTTTTAAATAAAGATGTATACATAAAAATAGTAGTGATAGTAAACGGCCATTTTTTTGTGGATAAGTCGGTATACCGTATAAGAATCATCTACTTGGCGCACAAAAAAGTAGGCGCACAAGCATTGTATCTACGCAGGACTTGTTTTGGATAAAAATCAGGCTGTGGACAAAGATCGACTTTTCCCACATCTCATCCTGTGGATATGCAGGCACTTATCCACAGCAGCAAGCCAAAATCACGGGTTTTCTTGCTGTAGTGGCATGTTTGACGTGCTTCGTATGCTCAGATCGCTGTTTGGCCATCAAGTTTGGCAATTAAGTTTTGCAATTAAGCTTGAGTGACCACGGGCGCTGTTCTTTCGCGAACGTTGGCATCGAGGTGATTCCTGCAAGACGGTTTGGCAGTGGGTCGCGATGTCGCCGTTGGCTTTTTTTTTGGATGTTTTTTGCATGCTTTTTGAAAATATCCCCGGACTTCCGTTTTTTTTATCGGTTTACAATAGATCTATATATAAAAATAGTAGTAATAGTAAACGCGGATTTTTCTGTGGATAAGTCGCTTTTTTTCAACAGGATCAATCGTTTACGCGCAAAATAAAGCGTGCATAATCGCTGTATCACGCGAGGAGCAAAATTGTATAAAATGCGGGCTTGCGCATAACTTCGTGCTTACTCACAAGTCATCCTGTGGATATCAAGTGACTTATCCACAATCGTTCTAAATTTCCCTTCTTTTCGACATCGAATCGCTGGCTGGCACTGTGCCCCGTCAGGTCTGTTGACGTTTCCATTTTGCACAACGGTTTGGCAGTGCTGTGTGCGTGATGCCGGCCGTGCCGGTTTTCGTCGCTCAGTTGTTGGCGCGATTTTTTTTTTATCAGCCAAGGCAGCTCGTCGGCTTTTTTTTGAAGGCAGGCATGTGAACCTTCCCGAAGGCGAAGGGCAGGCAAAGCGTGCGTTGTCGGGTTTACCTTAACAAGTCCGTATACAAGAATAGTAATAGTAGTTAACGGCGGCATCTTCTGTGGATAAGTCCCGATTTATCCTTGTAAACAATCGCTTGGCGTGCGGATAAGCGCTGAGTAAGGGGTGTATCTGCCCGGGACGGTTTCTGGACAAAAAAACGCCGCCGAAAAAATTTTTCGTTTACACACATATCGTCCCTGTGGATATCCATACGGTTATCCACAGCTTGCAGCCCCTGTTTTGCCCGGTTTTTGAGCGTGTCGCGAGGCTTGCCACGAATAATGTCGCCCTGGCCCGGCACTGGTGGTAATCTCAAGGCGGCTCAGCAGCCATGCATGAAGAAAGACAGACTCTGGTAGCGGAACGCGGCGGGGAGACACGCCGCGCGACAGCTTGATGGCATACCGAAAGGAGCTTCATTGGAATCGGCAGGCGAATACGACTACATCATCGTGGGCGGCGGCACGGCAGGTTGCGTGCTGGCCAACCGGCTCACACGCGACAAGGATGCCAACGTTTTACTCGTGGAAGCGGGCGGCAAGGACGATTACGTGTGGATACACATCCCCGTCGGCTATCTGCATTGCATCGGCAATCCCCGCACGGACTGGCTGTATTCCACGCAGGCGGACGCGGGCCTGGGCGGGCGCAGCCTGATGTATCCGCGCGGCAAAGTCCTGGGCGGCAGCTCTTCCATCAATGGCATGATCTACATGCGCGGTCAGGCTGGCGATTACGACCACTGGGCCGACCTGACGGACGACGCCTCCTGGCGCTGGGACAAAGTCTTGCCGCTCTTTAAACAAAGCGAAGATTACTACGGCGGCGCCTCGGAAAACCATGGGGTCGGTGGCGAGTGGAGAGTGGAAAAACAGCGGTTGTCGTGGGATATTTTGAATGCGTTCCGCGATGCAGCGCAGCAGGTCGGCATTCCGAAAACCAGCGATTTCAACGGTGGCGACAACAGCGGCAGCGCGTATTTCGACGTCAACCAACGGCGCGGCATCCGCTGGAATACCTCGAAAGCGTTTTTGAAACCGGCGTCGCGGCGCCCGAACCTGACCATCATGACGGGCTGCCACGTGGAACGTCTGCTCCTGGAGACGACAGAATCGGGGCCCCGTTGCACGGGCATCGTGTTGACGGGCGGCGGTACGCAGTGGCAGGCGACGGCCCGTCGGGAAACCCTGCTGACGGCGGGCGCCATCGGTTCGCCCCAATTGCTGCAACTGTCCGGCATCGGCCCGGCCGCCTTGCTGCAAGAACACGGCATCACGCCCGTGCTGGACTTGCCTGGCGTGGGCGGCAATTTGCAGGACCACTTGCAGTTGCGCATGGTATACAAGGTGCAGGGCGTGAAAACCCTGAACATCATGGCGGGCAATATGCTGGGCAAGATGCAGATCGGCTTGCAATATGCGCTATTTCAGAGCGGGCCCATGTCGATGGCGCCGTCGCAGCTGGGTGCGTTCGCCAAGTCCGATCCGCAGCAAGCCACGCCGAACCTGCAATACCACGTGCAGCCGCTGTCGCTCGACAAATTCGGCGAACCCTTGCACGCGTTTCCCGCGTTTACGGCCAGTGTCTGCAATCTGCGTCCCACCTCGCGTGGCCACGTGCAGATCGCCTCGGCCGACAGCTACGCGGCGCCGAAGATCGTGCCCAATTACCTGAGTACCGAGCAGGACCGCAAGGTCGCGGCCGACGCCTTGCGCCTGACGCGCGCCATCGCCGCCGCGCCGGCCCTGAAAAAATTTGCGCCGCAGGAATACAAGCCTGGCGTGCAATTCCAGAGCGAGGAAGAGCTGGCGCAGGCGGCCAGCCAGATCGGCACCACGATCTTTCACCCCGTGGGCACGTGCCGCATGGGCGTGGCAGGCGATGCGTCGAGCGTGGTCGACAGCCAGTTGCGCGTGATCGGCGTGGCTGGTTTGCGCGTCGTCGATGCCTCGATCATGCCGTACATTACTTCTGGTAATACGAACTCGCCCACCGTAATGATCGCGGAAAAAGCGGCGCAAATGATACACGCGGCCTGGAAATAGCCGGGCAAGCATGCGAGTTTGCGCCATTCGAGCTGATGAAAAATCCCCGTAGTTATACTGTATTGTGCGTTAAATTTAAGTTGTGTATTATAAAAATGACTAAGTAGTACAAAAAGTACAACTAGGAGACACGATGTCAAACGTAATCTTGGAAACAAGAAATTTGACCAAGGAATTCAAGGGTTTCACCGCCGTGAGCGAGGTGAACCTGAAGGTAGAGCGGGGCCATATCCACGCCTTGATCGGTCCTAACGGCGCCGGCAAGACCACGTGTTTCAACTTGCTCACCAAATTCCTGGTCCCCACCGGTGGACAGATCCTGTTCAATGGGAAAGATATTACGGCAGCCAAACCGGCGCAGATCGCCCGCATGGGCGTGATCCGTTCCTTCCAGATTTCCGCCGTCTTCCCGCATCTATCCGTGCTGCAAAATGTACGCATCGGCTTGCAGCGCCAGCTCGGTACCTCGTTTCACTTCTGGCAAAGCGAGCGTGCCTTGAACCAGCTCAATGACCGCGCCATGGCCTTGCTGGCCGAAGTCGACCTGACGGAGTTTGCCGACACCATCACGGTCGATATGCCGTACGGACGCAAGCGGGCGCTGGAAATTGCCACCACCCTGGCGATGGAACCGGAAATGATGCTGCTCGACGAGCCGACCCAGGGCATGGGTCACGAAGACGTGCATCGCGTCACCGAACTGATCAAGAAAGTCTCGGTCGGCCGCACCATTTTGATGGTGGAACACAATATGAGCGTGGTTTCCGGCATCTGCGACAAGATTTCCGTCCTGCAGCGCGGCGCCATGCTGGCCGAAGGCAGTTACGCGGAAGTGTCGCGCAATCCGCAAGTGATGGAAGCGTACATGGGCACCACCCACGCCGAACTGGAAGGGGCACATTGATGACCGCTAGCAACAAGGCACCCGCGCTGGAAATCGCACAACTGCACACCTGGTATGGCGAATCGCACATTCTGCACGATGTGAATTTGAAAGTGGAGCAGGGCGAAGTGGTGACTTTGCTGGGCCGCAACGGCGCCGGCCGCACGACCACCTTGCGCGCCATCATGGGGCTGACGGGCGCACGCACGGGCTCCATCAAAGTCAATGGCGTCGAAGCGATAGGTTTGGCCACGCACAAAATCGCCCACCTGGGCATCGGCTATTGTCCCGAAGAGCGCGGCATTTTCTCGTCGCTGTCGACCGAGGAAAACCTGATGCTGCCGCCAACCCTGGCCAGCGGCGAGAAGGGCATGTCGGTCGAGGAAATCTATGCCATGTTCCCGAATTTGCAGGAACGCCGCCACAGCCAGGGCACACGCCTGTCGGGCGGGGAGCAGCAGATGCTGGCCGTGGCGCGCATCCTGCGCACGGGCGCGCGGTTGCTGCTGCTCGATGAGATTTCCGAAGGCCTGGCGCCCGTCATCGTGCAAGGGCTGGCGCGCATGATCACCACCCTGAAAGCGAAGGGTTACACCATCGTCATGGTGGAACAGAATTTCCGGTTTGCCGCGCCGCTGGCGGACCGGTTTTATGTGATGGAGCACGGTCAGATCGTCGAGACTTTTGCTGCATCCGAACTGGAGGCCAAGATGCCGGTACTGACCGAGCTGCTTGGCGTGTAGTCCCCATGTAGTCTGTTGTACTCGTCATCGACCAGCAATCGTCTGAATAGCAAACAATAATCCCAACGGAGACACTATGAAACGTAACGCTATCGCCATTGCCACCGCCACACTTTGCGCACTGGGCTTTTCCGCTGCCGCGCACGCCCAGGTATCGGGTGACACCATCAAGATCGGTTTTATTTCCGACATGTCGGGCGTGTATTCCGACGTCGACGGCTTAGGGGGCGCGGAAGCCATCAAGATGGCGATCGCCGATGCCGGCGTGGTGCTGGCCGGCAAGAAGGTGGAATTCATTTCCGCGGACCATCAAAACAAGGCCGACATCGCCGCCTCGAAGGCGCGCGAATGGTTCGACCAGCAAGGTGTCGACATGCTGATCGGCGGCACCAATTCCGGCGCCAGCCTGGCCATGGCCAAGGTGGCGGCGGAAAAGAAAAAAATCTTCATTGCCATCGGCGCCGGTTCCTCACGCCTGACGAATGAAGAATGCACACCCTACACCGTGCATTACGCCTACGACACGGTAGCGCTGGCGCGCGGCACGGGCGGCACCATCGTCAAGCAGGGCGGCAAGAACTGGTACTTCATGACGGCCGATTATGCGTTTGGCCATTCGCTGGAAAAAGACACGGCCGAGGTTGTCAAGGCGGCCGGCGGCAAGGTGCTGGGCAGCGTCAAGCATCCGCTGGGCGCCTCGGATTTCTCGTCCTTCCTGCTGCAGGCGCAATCGTCCAAGCCGCAAATCCTGGGCCTGGCCAATGCGGGCGGTGACGCCATCAACAGCATCAAGGCGGCCAACGAGTTCGGCCTGACGAAATCGATGAAGCTGGCCGGTCTGCTGATCTTCATCAACGACATCCATTCGCTGGGCCTGAACCTGACGCAAGGCATGTACCTGACCGATGGCTGGTACTGGGACTTGAATCCTGAAACGCGCGCCTGGTCGAAACGCTATTTCGCCAAGATGAAGAAGGAACCGTCGATGCTGCAGGCGGCCGACTATTCGGCCGCGGCAAACTACCTGAAAGCCGTCAAGGCGATCGGCACGGATGATACCGAGAAAGTCATGGCGTATCTGAAGAAGACCAAGATCAACGACATGTTCACCCAGAATGGCGAAGTGCGTCCTGATGGCCGCATGGTGCACGATATGTATTTGATGGAAGTCAAAAAGCCTTCCGAGTCGAAATATCCGTGGGATTACTACAAGGTGGTTGCCACCGTGCCCGGTGCGCAAGCGTATGTGACCAAGGCTGAATCGAAGTGTTCGCTGTGGAAGTAAGGCTGTAGCAACATCCCTAGAGTGCCCGCCGCTGCGCGGGCGCTCCGACCTGCACTTCGCCCGCAGGGTTCGCCTTGCGCCGCCGCAGCCGTTTGCGGCGGCGCGTTTCCCTTGATACCACACCGTCATCCGGCGGTGCTTTTTATACTGTGATGCCATGGAAATTTTCGGCGTTCCAATACAAGCGATGATGAGCCAGCTGCTGCTGGGTCTCGTCAACGGCTCGTTCTATGCCATGTTGTCCCTCGGTCTGGCCGTCATCTTCGGCTTGCTCAACGTTATTAATTTCTCGCACGGCGCCATGTACATGATGGGCGCCTTCCTGGCCTGGATGGGCCTCAGTTATTTCGACATCAATTACTGGGCCATGCTGGTCATCGCCCCGATCCTCGTCGGCCTGGTCGGCATCCAGATCGAAAAGACCATGCTGCGCTGGCTGTATAAACTCGACCACCTGTATGGCTTGCTGCTGACCTTTGGCATCACCCTGATCATGGAAGGCGTGTTTCGTTCCTTCTATGGCGTTTCGGGCCAGCCGTATGCCGTGCCCGAAGCGCTGGCCGGCGCGACGGACCTGGGCTTCATGACCTTGCCGAACTACCGCGCCTGGGTGGTGATCGCTTCGCTCACCGTCTGCCTGGCGACCTGGTTCGTCATCGAAAAAACCAAGCTCGGCGCTTACCTGCGCGCCGGCACGGAAAACCCGAAGCTGGTGGAAGCGTTCGGCATCAACGTGCCGCTGATGGTGACCTTGACGTTCGGCTTTGGCGTGGCGCTGGCCGGTTTCGCCGGCGTACTGGCGGCGCCCATCATCCAGGTCTCGCCGCTGATGGGCTCGAATCTGATCATCGTCGTGTTTGCCGTGGTGGTGATCGGCGGCATGGGTTCCATCATGGGCTCCATCCTCACGGGCCTGGGCCTGGGCGTGATCGAGGGCCTGACCCGCGTGTTCTACCCGGAAGGCTCGGCCACCGTGGTGTTCGTGGTGATGGTCATCGTGCTGCTGCTGCGTCCCGCCGGCCTGTTCGGCAAAGAAAAGTAATCCTCATCAGTCATGTATTGGAGCTACCACGATGAATAAGAATGTAGGCTACGCCATTGCCCTGCTGCTGGCGTTGGCGGCCCCGTTTTACGGCTATCCCGTCTTCCTGATGAAGTTGCTGTGCTTTGCCCTGTTTGCCTGCGCCTTTAACTTGCTGATCGGCTACACGGGCTTGCTGTCGTTCGGCCATGCGGCTTTCTTTGGCGGCGCCGGCTATGTCACCGGTTACGCATTGCGTACCTGGGGCTGGCCAACGGAACTGGGCTTGCTGGCCGGCGTCGCCACGGGTGCCTTGCTGGGCCTGGTGATCGGCGGCCTGGCGATCCGCCGCCAGGGCATTTACTTTACGATGATCACCCTGGCGCTGGCGCAGATGGTGTACTTCCTCGCCTTGCGCCTGCCGTTCACGGGCGGCGAGGATGGCTTGCAGGGTGTTCCACGTGGAACCTTGCTGGGCACGATAGACCTGGGCAATGACACGGTGCTGTACTACGTCGTGCTGGCCATCTTCGTTGCCGGCTTCGCCCTGATCGTGCGCACCATCCACTCGCCGTTCGGCCAGGTGCTCAAGGCGATCAAGGAAAATGAACCGCGCGCCATCTCGCTCGGCTACGACGTCAACAAGTACAAGCTGGTGGCCATCGTGCTGTCCGCTTCGCTGGCGGCACTGGCCGGCGCCACCAAGACCCTGGTGCTTGGCTTTGAAACCCTCACCGACGTGTACTGGGGCATGTCGGGCCTGGTCGTGCTGATGACATTGGTCGGCGGCATGGGCACCTTGTCCGGTCCCATCCTTGGCGCCGTCTTGATCATCGCGCTGGAAAACAAGCTGGGCGATGTCGGCACCTATCTGGCCACGCATACGGGCATCGAGTGGTTCGGCACCCTCGGTGAATCGGTGGGCATGGTGACGGGGGTGATCTTCGTCATCTGCGTGCTGCTGTTCCGGCGCGGCATCGTCGGCGAAGCCATCGCGCGCTTCGGCGGCAGGCCAGCCAAAGCCGCGGTCTGATTTTCAAGCAACGCCGGACGAATCGTCCGGCGTTTTTCATTGTGCGTCCACTGTTACCTTATTAACGGAGAGAACCACCATGCAAATGACGATCACGCGCGCGGGCACGACTGGCATGAGCCTGTGCACCCTGCTGGCGTTGGCAGCCTGCGGCAGCAACCATGCACCGGAAGAATTGAACCAGATGCCCGGCTACCTGGGCACCATCACGCGCGCCGACTACGACGGCAAGACGAATGACTTACTCACGGCCGGCCTGGGCAAGACGGGGCTGGCGGGCGCCGCACCCGCGTATGCGAATACGGAGCAGCCGACGCCGATCGAACTGCGCCGCAATGCGATCTACGCCAACTACCGCGCCGTGCTCGACATTGCCGCCAACAGCGGCTACGGCACCTTGTACGGACCGAACGTGGATGCGTCGGGGAACGTGGGCACGGGGGAGGGCCTGGTCGCCGGCAGCGAATACAGCGCCTATGCCGACGATGGCACGGGCAAGAAGAACGTCACCTTGATGGTGCAGGTGCCGGCCAGCTTCGACCCGGACCGTGCTTGCATCGTCACGGGCACGTCGAGCGGCTCGCGCGGCATCTACGGCGCCATCGGCAGTTCCGGGGAATGGGGCTTGAAGAAGGGCTGCGCCGTGGCGTATGCGGACAAGGGTTCCGGCACGGGCCTGTACGTGTTCGAAGACGACAGCGTCAACCTGCAGAACGGCGTGCGCGCGGGCCGGGTGGCCGCCGGCAAGAACGCGCTCTTCGCACCGGACTTGAGCGACGCCGAGCGGCTGGCCTGGGCGGGCAGCAATCCGAACCGCATCGCCTTCAAGCATGCGCATTCGCAGCAGAACCCGGAAAAGGACTGGGGCAAGGTGACCTTGCAGGCCGTCGAGATGGCGTATTACGTGTTGAACGAGCGCTATGGCGTGCTGGCCCGCGATGGCAGTTCGCGCATCGTGCGGCTCACGCCAAAGAACACCATCACGATCGCCTCGAGCATTTCCAACGGCGCCGGCTCAGCCTTGCTGGCCGCCGAACAGGATACGCAGGGCTTGATCAGCGGCGTGGCCGCCAGCGAGCCGCAAGTCCAGCCGGCGGCGTCGAGTGCCTACAGCGTGCGCCAGGGCGGGGTGCTGGTGAACGCACCGGGGCGCGCGCTGTTCGACTATGCCACCTATGCGGCCCTGTACCAGCCGTGCATCGCTTCCGTGGCCGGCAATGCGGGACGCTGCACGGCGCTGGTAGGCAAGGGGCTATTGAATGGCGCCGACCTGGCGGCGCAGCAGGCGGACGCGAAGCAGCGCTTGCGCGCCTATGGCTGGTTGCCTGACTCCGACCCGCTGCAGGCGGCGCACGCGGGCACGAACATTCTCGTGGCCGTCACGTATGCCTATGCCTACGGGAAATTCTCCGTCACCGATAAAGTGTGCGGTTTCACGTATGCGCAGACGGATGGCAGCGGCAATCCGATCGCGTTCACGTCGGCGCAAAAGTCGGCCAGCTTTGCCGCGCAAAACGGCATCCTCGGCAATGTCGTGTACGAGAACAGCGTGGGCGGCGCGAGGGGCTACACGGCCGGCGTGTCACCGTCGAGCAGTCTGGCGGACCAGTCGCTCGATGGCTTCCTGTGCCTGCGCAGCCTGGCGACGGGGCGCGATGCCGTCAGCGGCGCCACCTTGCCGGGAACATTGGCGACGCAAAGCGTGCGCGTGCGGGCAGGCATGGCCGAGGTGGCGGCCAGCGGCAAATTGAACGGCAAGCCGGCCATCATCGTGCACGGCCGCAGCGACACCCTGATTCCCGTCAATCACGCCTCGCGCGCCTATCTTGGCCTGAACGCTGCCGTGGAAGGGAGCAGTAGCAAACTGCGCTATATCGAGGTGACCCATGCCAACCACTTCGATTCCTTCAGCAGCGCCTTGCCGACACTGATCGTGCCGTTACATGTATACCTGAACCGGGCGCTCGATGCCATGTATGCGCATTTGTCTGCCAAACAGGCCTTGCCGCCATCGCAGGTGGTGCGCACGGTGACGCGCGCCGACGCGTCGACCTTGATCACGACTGTCAATGTGCCGGCGATAGCGTCGACGCCAGCGCCGGGCAATGCGATCAGTTTGACGGGGACGGTGGTGAATGTGCCCGACTGAGTGTCATAGCGCTGCCGCATAAATGGCGCGCGCATCCGCGCGCGTGACGGGCCGTGGGTTGTTGCCGAGCAAGCGCGTCTGCAGCATGGCGTCGTCGGCCAGCCGGTCCAGGTCGCTGGCCGCGATGCCTACCTCGCGCAGGGTGCGCGCGATACCGGTGGCGCGCGCCAGCGCCTGCATCGTATCGATCAGGGCCATGGCCCGCGCTTCCTCGCTACCCACGATGCCGGGCTGGAGAATGGCGGCCAGCTGCGCATACAGCGGTGCCGCGTGAGACAGATTGAAACGCAACACGTGCGGCAGCACCAGCGCATTCGACAAGCCATGTGGCACGTGGAACAAACCACCGATGGGATAAGCGAGCGCATGCACGGCGGCCACGGGCGCGTTGGCAAACGCCTGGCCGGCCAGCATGGCGCCGAGCAGCATGGCCTGGCGCGCCGGCAAGTTGCTGCCATCGCGGCAGGCGGTGACCAGGTTGTTCGACAACAGCGACAGCGCCTGGGTGGCCAGCATGTCGGACAGGGGATTTTTCAGCAGGCGGCTGGTGTACGCTTCGATCGCGTGCACCATGGCGTCGATGCCGGTGGCGGCCGTCACGGCGGGCGGCAAGCCCAGGGTCAGGCTGGCGTCAAGGATGGCCAGGTCCGCATACAGTTGCGGCGCGACCACGCCCATCTTGCTGGTGGCGCCCGTGGTGACGATGGCGATGTGCGTCACTTCCGAGCCCGTGCCGGCCGTGGTCGGCAATTGCACGAGGGGCAGGCGCGGGCCGTGAACATTGCCGATGCCATACAGTTGCGCCAGTTCCTGGTGGCCTGGCGCCAGTACGGCGATCAGCTTGGCCACGTCCAGCGAGCTGCCGCCACCGAGGCCGATAATCAGTTCCACGTGAAACATCTGCGCCTGGGCCACGCCGGCCAGCACGATGGCTTCGGGCGGATCGGCTTGCACCTCGGAAAAGACGTGGACCTCGATGCCGGCCGCTTGCAAGCTGTGCAGGGAGGCATCGGCCAGGCCCGTACGCAAAAAGCCTGCGTCGGTGACGAGCAGGGCGCGGCGCACGGTGGGGAAGTGATGGGCGATGTGTACGCCCAGTTGGGCGGCGGCGCCCGCTTCAACGATCAGATGCGGTACGGTGCGGAACTGGAAGGCGGACATGCAAACTCCTGACAGTGAGGACAGAAGCCAAGCTTACTCCGCTTTCCAGCCCCGCGCCTGTTTCACGTGGAACCAGAAGCGGGGGGTATTCTCACTCCAGCGCGCCGTGTTGCCATTCATACGCCAGGCCGATGGCCAATACGCTCAGAAAACCCTTGGGGATTCCTCTCAGTGACTCGACGACAGCTTCATCAGTACGATGCCGCACACGATGAGGACGGCGGCGCACACGCGCAGGGTATTGACTTGCTCGCCCAGAAAGACGATGCCGACGATGAAGGCGCCGACGGCGCCGATGCCGGTCCAGATGGTGTAGGCCGTGCCCAGGGGCAGGGTGCGCATGGCAATCGACAGCAAGCCGAAGCTGGCGATCATCATGACGATGGTCATGACGGAAGGGGTGATTTTGGTGAAACCCTCGGAGAGTTTCATCGAGTATGCCCACACGACTTCCAGCATGCCGGCAATCAGTAACAGTATCCAGGCCATGGCGGCTCCTTATACAGAGCGGGCCGTCCCGGTGTGTTCCCATGATGGGGGAGGCCGTCCTCCTGGATGATCGTCACGATGGCCACTGGCGTGGCCACGCTTGCGGACGATGCGGCAATTGTAGCAAACATTGCAGGACGCTGCAGTCCCATCCAGAGTCTGCTGCGTGTTCCACGTGAAACAGAAATCGCCGTTGGCTTGCCCCTGCTGAGTAAAAATTAAGCAAAAATTGGCCGTCGCAAGGTTGCGCTCGCAAAAAGACTCTATAATCGGAGCTCTCTTCCCGCATTTTTACTTGCACTGTTACCTATTTATCATGTTATTTCCTACAGAATTCGACGTCATCGTTGTCGGTGGTGGTCACGCCGGTACCGAGGCGGCCCTCGCTTCCGCCCGCATGGGGCAGAAGACGCTATTGCTCACGCATAATATTGAGACACTGGGCCAGATGTCGTGCAACCCCTCCATCGGTGGCATCGGCAAGGGCCACCTGGTCAAGGAGGTCGATGCCATGGGCGGCGCGATGGCGATTGCCACCGACGAGTCCGGTATCCAGTTCCGCATCCTGAACTCCTCGAAAGGCCCGGCAGTGCGCGCCACGCGCGCCCAGGCCGACCGTATCTTGTACAAGGCCGCCATCCGTACGCGCCTGGAAAACCAGCCGAATCTGTGGCTGTTCCAGCAAGCGGTCGATGACTTGATCGTCGAAGGCGACCGGGTCGTCGGCGCCGTCACGCAGATCGGTTTGAAGTTCCTGTCGCGCGCCGTCGTGCTGACGGCTGGCACTTTCCTTGACGGCAAGATCCACGTGGGCTTGAATAATTACTCGGCCGGCCGCGCCGGCGACCCGCCCGCCATTTCGCTGTCGGCCCGCTTGAAGGAATTGAAGCTGCCGCAGGGCCGCTTGAAAACGGGCACGCCGCCGCGCATTGATGGCCGCACGATTGACTTTTCCGTGATGCAAGAACAGGCGGGTGACCTTGATCCCGTGCCCGTCTTTTCCGTCATGGGCAACACGGCCATGCACCCGCGCCAGGTGCCGTGCTGGGTCACGCACACGAATAGCCAGACGCATGACATCATCCGCGCCGGCCTGGACCGCAGCCCCATGTACACGGGCGTGATCGAGGGCGTCGGCCCCCGCTATTGCCCCTCGATCGAAGACAAGATCCACCGTTTCTCGGGCAAGGAATCGCACCAGATCTTCCTCGAGCCGGAAGGCTTGACGACGCATGAGTTCTATCCGAACGGCATCTCCACCAGCCTGCCGTTCGACGTGCAGATCGCCCTGGTGCAATCGATGAAGGGCATGGAAAACGCCCACATCCTGCGCCCCGGTTACGCCATCGAATACGATTATTTCGACCCGCGCGGCTTGAAAGCGTCGCTGGAAACGAAGGCCGTCGCGGGCTTGTTCTTCGCCGGTCAGATCAACGGCACCACGGGCTACGAGGAAGCGGCCGCGCAAGGCATGCTGGCGGGCCTGAATGCGGCGCTGCTGACGCAGGACAAGGAAGCCTGGGTACCGGGCCGCTCCGAGGCGTATCTGGGCGTGCTGGTCGACGACCTGATCACCCAGGGCGTGCAGGAACCGTACCGCATGTTCACCAGTCGCGCCGAGTACCGTTTGAGCCTGCGCGAAGACAATGCCGACATGCGCCTGACGGAAATCGGCCGCACCTTGGGCTGCGTCGGCGACGCCCAATGGCAAGCGTTTGAAACCAAGCGCGAAGCGGTGGCGCTGGAACTGCAGCGCCTGCGTTCCACGTGGGTCAATCCGCGCATCCTGGCGGCCGCCGAATCGGAACGCATCGTCGGTCAGGCCATCGAGCGCGAGTATTCGCTGGCGGACTTGCTGTGCCGTCCGAACGTGGCCTACGACACGCTGATGAGCATGACGGGCATGGAAGGCCAGGCCCTGGCCGGCCCCGGCGTGCAGGACCCCGCCGTGCGCGAGCAGGTCGAAATCCAGCTCAAATATGCGGGCTACATCGAGCGCCAGAGCAAGGAAATCGAGCGCCACGAACACTATGAAAACCTGGCCTTGCCGGCCGGTTTTAATTACCTCGATATCGGCGCGCTGTCGGTCGAAGTGCGGCAAAAACTCGACAAGCAGCGCCCGGAAACCCTGGGCCAGGCCTCGCGCATTTCGGGCGTGACGCCGGCGGCCATTTCGCTGCTGCTGGTGCATTTGAAAAAGCGCGGCTTCGGTGCAGGTCAGGCCGAAATACAGACCACCACTTTAAAGGACGAGGTTGTTGAATGAAGCAGTTTGACCGGGCCGCACTGGCCCCCATTTTGAATGAAGGCATCGCCGCGCTGGAGCTGGAGCTGAGCGCGGATCAGACGGAAAAACTGCTCGATTACCTGGCCTTGCTGGCCAAATGGAACAGCGTGTACAACCTGACGTCGGTGCGCGATCCGCTGCAGATGCTGACCCTGCACGTGCTCGATTCGCTGGCCGCCGTGCCCGCGTTCGCGGACGCCAAGAATGTGCTCGACGTGGGCGCCGGTGGCGGCTTGCCGGGCATGGTATTGGCCATCGCGCGGCCCGACGTAAAAGTATCGATGATCGACACGGTGCACAAGAAGACGGCTTTTCTGACGCAGGTGAAGGCGGAACTGGGCTTGAGCAACGTCACCGTGTACACGAAACGGGTGGAACAGCTGGAAGTAGCGCAGAAATTCGACGTGATCACCTCGCGCGCCTTTGCCGACCTGTCCGACTTCGTCAACTGGTCGCACCACGTGCTGGCCGAGGGTGGGCAATTCATCGCCTTGAAAGGGGTGGCACCGCCAGACGAGCGCGAGCGACTGCCGGCAGACTGGAAAGTGACGCAATTACGCGCAATTCAGGTACCAGGGCTAAATGCAGAGCGTCATCTGGTCTTTATAGCAAGAATTTAAAAGCCGAAAAATAAATGATATAAACAATTTATACGGTATAAATGATATAAACCGTATAAACGATTTATATCGTATAAATGAAATAAACAGTATAAATCGTTCTGGCCGGATGCCGGGGCGCATGATGAAGTTTGCATCTCTTTACAACTAGAAGATACATGGCCAAAATTTTTTGTGTAGCAAATCAAAAGGGTGGTGTTGGTAAAACCACAACAAGCGTCAACCTCTCCGCCGGTCTGGCCAAGTTGAACCAGCGCGTGCTGCTGGTCGACCTCGACCCGCAGGGCAATGCGACCATGGGTGCCGGCATCAACAAGGCCGGCCTGAAGGCGTCGACCTATGAAGTCATGCTGGGCGAGTCCGATGTCAAGACGGCACGCCAGCGTTCGGAAGCGGGGCGCTTCGATGTCCTGCCGTCGAACCGCGAACTGGCCGGCGCCGAAGTGGAGATGGTCGAACTGGACAACCGCGAACGCCGCCTGAAGGATGCGCTGGCCGAAGTGGACGGCGAATACGACTTCATATTAGTAGATTGCCCACCGGCATTATCGATGCTGACCCTGAACGGCCTGTGCGCCGCGCATGGCGTGATCATCCCGATGCAGTGCGAGTACTACGCATTGGAGGGTTTGTCCGACCTGGTCAACACCATCAAGAAGGTGCATGCCAACCTGAACCCGGACTTGAAGATCATTGGCCTCTTGCGCGTGATGTTCGATCCGCGCATGACATTATCGCAACAGGTATCGGCCCAGCTGGAACAGCATTTTGGCGACAAGGTCTTCAAGACCATCATCCCGCGCAATGTCCGCCTGGCCGAAGCGCCATCGTACGGCTTGCCCGGCGTGACCTTCGACCCCAGCTCGAAAGGCGCCCAGGCGTACATCGCCTTCGGCGCCGAGATGGTCGAGCGCATCAAACATATGTAAACAAAGGGCGAGCGTCTCACAAGGAATGGTGTGAGCGCTTACTCTGAAAACACGATTAGGACAGCATGGCTACGAAAAAATTAAAAGGACTGGGTCGCGGACTCGACGCCCTCCTGGGCGGCGGCGGCGACTTTGCCAGCCCGGACACGCATCAACCCTCCAGCTTGCCCGTGTCGCAAATGCAAGCCGGTAAATACCAGCCGCGCACGCGCATGGACGAGGGGGCCTTGAATGAACTGGCCGCCTCGATCAAGGCGCAAGGGCTGATGCAACCGATCCTGGTGCGCCCGATCGGGCAAGACACCCTGAGCGGGCTTGTCAAATATGAAATCATCGCCGGCGAACGCCGTTTCCGCGCTTCACAGCTGGCCGGACTGACGGAAGTGCCGGTGCTGGTGCGCGATGTGGACGACCTGGCCGCCGCCGCCATGGCGCTGATCGAGAATATCCAGCGCGAAGACCTGAACCCGCTGGAAGAGGCGCAGGGCATCCATCGCCTGATCGCCGACTTCAGTTTCACGCATGAGCAAGCGGCCACTGCGCTGGGACGCTCGCGCAGCGCGGTGTCGAACCTGCTGCGCCTGATGAACCTGGCCAGTCCCGTGCAGACCATGCTGATGGCCGGCGATATCGACATGGGCCATGCGCGCGCCTTGCTGGCCGTCGATGCGGCCAGCCAGATCACCTTGGCCAACCAGGTCGTGGCCAAGCGCCTGTCGGTGCGCGAAACGGAAAAGCTCGTCACCCGCACGGTCGAGGAAGCGGCCAACCCGGTCGAACCGCGGCAAAAGGAAAAGTCCGGCGACATCGCGCGCCTGGAAGAAGAGCTGTCCGATGCGCTGGCCACGCCCGTGGTGTTCAAAATGGGCAACAAAGGCCGTGGCCAATTGGTGATCGATTTTGCCGATCTTGACGTGCTCGATGGCTTGTTGACCCGCTTGCGTGGTTAAATAGCAAGCTGCAAAGACATGGGGAATGCGGTGTGGACAATCCGGCCATGCTTTCCAGATGCACCACGTGATTCCTTGATAACACGGCTGGAAGCGGCCAGACAAGCGACTTTGCCATATAGTGGTGCAAATGGTGGCGAATAGTCGGTAAAGCGTCAGTTTCACGCCGCAATCGCCCTGCTGCGGTGCAGCAACGTTTGACTCTATAGATCAAAGCCAACTATAATCCCGTGTCTTTGCGTGTGTAGATTTTTCTGGGAACCTGGCAATTGAGTGATTCACAACAAAGTATTGCCAAGCCCGTCTACAAAGTAGTTGCCTTGCAGCTAGCAATCGTGATCAGCTTTGCCACGCTCACCGTGTTTTTCGGTGGTAGTGTCAGAGGATGGTCCGCCGCATGCGGCGGTGCGATCGCTGTCGCCGGCAGTCTGGCGTATGCCTTGCTGGTCGTTCGCGGTAGTAGCGACGCCAAAAAGGCTTTTCGCGCGCACTTGCGTGCGGAAATGGTGAAAATATTTATTACAGCGGTGCTGTTTATATTGGCACTGGTGTTGTTTCAGTCGGCCGCCTGGTTATGGCTGATCTTGGGTTTCGCGGTGGCAACCTTAGCATACTGGTTTTCATTGCTCGCTGTTTAATCATTGGTTTTGGAGCCTGTTGTGCTCTGAAACGACAAATCTAAATTCATTATGACCACAGAACACGCTATTGAAGCGGGCCATGCTGCCCCGGCCAACGCCACAGAATACATCAGCCACCACTTGACCCACTTGAAAAGCGCCGATGGCGCCTTCAATCTGGACACCTTCTGGGTGTCTGCCATCATGGGCTTTGTTTTCCTTGCCGTTTTCTACATGGCTTCGCGCCGCGCGACGGCCGGTGTTCCTGGCAAACTGCAAAACTTCGTCGAAATGATCATGGAAATGGTCAATGAGACTATTAATGGGGCCTTCCACGCAAAAAGCAAGATCATCGCGCCGCTGGCCATCACGATTTTCGTGTGGGTCTGGTTGTTGAACGCCATGGACTTCTTGCCGGTGGACCTGCTGCCGACGGTGTTGAGCTGGTTTGGCGTGCACAAGCTGCGCGTGGTGCCGACCGCCGACGTGAACCATACTTTTGGCATGTCGTTGTCGGTCGTTCTGTGCATTATCGCGTTTTCCATCAAGGCCAAGGGTCTGGGCGGCTGGATCAAGGAATTGTTTACCGCGCCTTTCCATGCAAGTGGCATCATCGGCACGATCTTGTTGGCACCAGTTAATTTCTTGCTGCAAATGGTTGAGTTGGTTGCAAAACTGATCTCCCTGTCGCTGCGACTGTTCGGCAATATGTATGCCGGCGAGCTGATTTTCATCTTGATCGCGTTGTTGCCTTGGTGGGCACAGTGGGCGTTGGGTGGTCCATGGGCAATTTTCCATATCTTGATTGTAACTTTGCAAGCTTTTGTGTTTATGGCGTTGACGGTTGTGTATCTGAGCCTTGCGGTTGAGAAACATTAATCAGCAACTTTATATTTTGTTTTTTTAGTATCTTTCGTTTTTAAATTTAGGAGAATTTTATGCAAGCTCTGATCGCACAAGTACAAAGCATGACCGTTCTGGCAGCAGCAATCATCATCGGCCTGGCCGCAATCGGCACCGCTCTGGGCTTCGCTATTCTGGGTGGCAAATTCCTGGAAGCTTCGGCACGTCAACCAGAACTGATGCCACAACTGCAAACCAAACTGTTCGTTATCGCTGGTCTGCTGGATGCTATCTCGATGATCGGCGTTGGTATCGCTCTGCTGTACACGTTCGCTAACCCGTTCCTGGCTCCATTGATGGCTGCTGTTGCTCAGTAATTCGCTCCAATCCTAGGAGAAACTTTTAGTCAGGAGCAAAGGTATGGACATCAATATGTCGCTCATCGGCCAGATGATCACCTTCGCGGTGTTGGTCTGGGTATCGATGAAGTTCGTATTTCCAGCGCTGAACACAGCGCTGGATGAGCGTGCCAAACGAATCGCGGATGGATTGGCTGCGGCCGATCAAGGTCAGGCTTCGATGGCTGTCGCTGAAAAGCGTGCGCAAGAGGCATTGAACAGTGCACGTGAAGAAGCGTCGCAACGCGTTGCGGACGCTGAAAAGCGCGCGCAGCTGGTTGCTGAAGAGATCAAGCAAAATGCACAAGCTGAAGCGGCGCGTATCATTGCGCAAGCCCAGTCGGACGCGGAACAGCAACTGTCGAAAGCACGCGAACAATTGCGCGCTCAGGTGGCTGACCTGGCTGTCAAGGGTGCCGAGCAGATCTTGAAGCGTGAAGTCAACGCTACGGCGCATGCCGAAATGTTGCAGCGTCTTGCTGTCGAGCTGTAATCATGGCAGAACTCGCAACCGTCGCCCGTCCCTACGCGGAAGCTTTGTTCCGCGTAGCCCAAGCTGGTAAGGAGTCAAGCAACCTCGCGGCGTGGTCCGAACTGGTGTCTGAACTGGCACAGATCGGTAGCCACCCCGAGGTACAGGCGTACGCGCGCAATCCGAAAGTTTCGGAAAGCGACGTCGCCGCCACCATCCTGTCGTTGTTGAAATCGCCGCTCAATGAGGAAGTCAAAAACTTCGTCACGTTGTTGATCGAAAATGGCCGCATCAGCCTGCTGCCGGAAATCGGCGCGCAATTCCATGCCTTGAAAAATGGCCTGGAAGGTGCGGCTGACGCCGAGATCACGAGCGCTTTCGATCTGAGCGAAGGCCAAACGGCCGAGCTGGTCGCAACGCTGGAAAAGAAATTCAGTCGTAAGCTCAACCCTGCCGTCACAGTGGATCCATCGCTGCTCGGCGGCGTGCGCGTGGTCGTAGGCGACCAAGTGCTCGATACCTCGGTGCGCGCCAAGTTGCAGCAACTGCACGCTGCACTGGTGTCGTAAGACACGCGCTTCGGCAGGCCAGCTTAGACAGACCCTTACCCCTCGCGCAAGCTGAGAGAAACACTTTTAGGAGTTAGTATGCAACTCAACCCATCTGAAATCAGCGAGTTGATCAAGAGCCGGATCCAAGGTCTTGACGGCGGCGCTGAAGTGCGTAATCAAGGCACGGTTATTTCCGTCGCCGACGGTATCTGCCGCATCCACGGTTTGTCTGACGTGATGCAAGGCGAGATGCTGGAATTCCCAGGCAACACGTTTGGCCTGGCAATGAATCTGGAACGCGACTCCGTCGGTTCCGTGATTCTGGGTGCCTACGAGCACATCTCCGAAGGCGACACGGTGAAATGCACCGGCCGCATTCTGGAAGTGCCAATTGGTCCTGAGCTGCTCGGCCGCGTTGTCAACGCGCTGGGTCAGCCAATCGACGGCAAAGGCGCCATCGACACGAAACTGACGGCCGCGATTGAAAAAATCGCTCCGGGCGTGATCGCCCGTGAGTCCGTTTCGCAACCAATGCAAACCGGCCTGAAGTCGATCGATGCGATGGTTCCAGTTGGCCGCGGCCAGCGCGAACTGATCATCGGCGACCGTCAAACCGGCAAGTCGGCTGTGGCGATTGATGCGATCATCAATCAAAAAGGCCAGGGCATGAAATGTATCTACGTCGCGATTGGCCAAAAAGCCTCGTCGATCAAGAACATCGTGCGCTCGCTGGAACAGCACGGCGCGATGGAATACACCATCGTTGTCGCCGCTTCCGCTTCGGAATCGGCCGCCATGCAATACATCTCGCCGTACTCCGGTTGCGCCATGGGCGAATACTTCCGTGACCGCGGTGAAGATGCACTGATCGTCTACGATGATCTGTCCAAACAAGCTGTTGCATACCGTCAAATCTCGCTGCTGCTGCGCCGTCCACCAGGTCGCGAAGCGTACCCAGGCGACGTGTTCTACCTGCACAGCCGCCTGCTGGAACGCGCAGCACGCGTGAACGCCGACTACGTCGAGAAGTTCACCGACGGCGCCGTCAAAGGCAAGACCGGTTCCCTGACGGCACTGCCGATCATTGAAACGCAAGCTGGCGACGTGTCCGCATTCGTTCCAACCAACGTGATTTCGATTACCGACGGTCAGATCTTCCTGGAAACCTCGCTGTTCAACGCCGGTATCCGTCCTGCAATTAACGCCGGTATTTCCGTATCGCGCGTCGGTGGCGCCGCCCAGACCAAGGTCATCAAAAACCTGTCCGGCGGTATCCGTACCGACTTGGCGCAGTACCGTGAATTGGCCGCGTTTGCGCAGTTCGCATCCGACCTCGATGAATCGACCCGCAAGCAGCTGGACCGTGGTGCCCGCGTCACGGAATTGCTCAAGCAAGCCCAGTACTCGCCACTGTCGATCTCGCTGATGGCCGTATCGCTGTTCTCGGTGAACAAAGGCTTCATGGACGACGTGCCAGTCAAGCAAGTGCTGTCGTTCGAAGCTGGTGTCCACGCTTACATGAAGACCAAGCAAGCTGCTCTGCTGGCCAAGATCGAAGAAACCAAGCAACTCGACAAAGACAGCGAAGCAACTCTGTCGGCGGCCATTGCTGATTTCAAGAAATCCGGCGCATATTAAGCGGCCAGGCGGCGCCCACCTCGAGTGAGGCGCCGCCCTACGCGCAGAAGGAGTAAGGACTCATGGCATCAAGCAAAGAGATACGAGGCAAGATCAAGAGCGTAGAGAATACGAAGAAGATCACCAAGGCGATGGAAATGGTCGCCGCGTCCAAAATGCGCAAGGCGCAAGACCGGATGCGGGCCGCTCGTCCCTATAGTGACAAGATTCGGAATATCGCCGCCAATCTGGCGAATGCCAATCCGGAATACACGCACCCGTTCCTGGCAGCTGCCCAGGGTACGCAAGCGAAGGCAGTGGGTTTCATCGTTGTGACGACCGACAAGGGTCTGTGCGGCGGCATGAATACCAACATCCTGCGCCAGGTGACGAGCAAGTCGCGCGAGCTGGAAGCAGCTGGCAACCGGATTGAAGCAGTTGCCATCGGTAACAAGGGTTTGGGTTTTTTGAATCGCATCGGCGTCAAGATCGTCGCCTCTGCCATTCAAACCGGTGATACGCCCCACCTGGAAAAATTGATCGGACCCGTCAAGGTCATGCTCGAAGAGTTCCAGGCTGGCAAGCTCGACGCAGTGTACCTGTGCTACACCAAATTCATCAACACGATGAAGCAGGAACCAGTGGTCGAACAGCTGCTGCCATTGACGGCCGACAAAATGGTCGCCGACAAGAGCGCACACTCGTGGGATTACATCTACGAGCCGGATGCACAAAGCATCATCGACGAATTGCTGGAGCGCTATGTAGAAGCGCTGGTGTACCAGGCAGTCGCGGAGAATCTGGCGTCCGAGCAATCGGCACGGATGGTCGCGATGAAAGCTGCAAGCGACAACGCGGGTAGTGTGATCGGCGAACTGAAGCTGATCTACAACAAAACCCGCCAAGCTGCGATTACCAAAGAACTCTCCGAAATCGTCGCCGGTGCGGCTGCGGTTTAAACGAATTTAACTATATTGAAGGAACGAACATGGCTGATGGCAAAATCGTTCAGTGTATCGGCGCTGTGGTGGACGTTGAGTTTCCCCGCAACGCGATGCCTAAGGTATTTGATGCCTTGAAGATGGCAGGCTCGGAACTGACCCTGGAAGTACAACAGCAGTTGGGCGACGGCATTGTCCGTACCATTGCACTCGGCACGTCCGATGGCTTGCGTCGCGGCATGATGATCCAGAATACCGGCAAACCTATCATGGTGCCAGTCGGTAAAGCAACCCTGGGTCGCATCATGGACGTGCTGGGCAACCCGATCGACGAATGCGGCCCAGTGTCGCACGAGCAAGTCGCGTCGATCCACCGCACCGCTCCTGCATACGACGAACTGTCGCCATCGCAAGAACTGCTGGAAACCGGCATCAAGGTGATCGACCTGGTTTGCCCGTTTGCAAAAGGCGGTAAAGTTGGTCTGTTCGGCGGCGCTGGCGTAGGCAAGACCGTCAACATGATGGAATTGATTAACAACATCGCCAAAGCGCACAGCGGCGTGTCCGTGTTCGCCGGTGTGGGTGAGCGTACGCGTGAAGGTAACGACTTCTACCACGAGATGGCTGACGCGAAAGTGGTCGATCTGGAAAATCCAGAGAACTCCAAAGTGGCGATGGTCTACGGTCAGATGAATGAACCGCCAGGTAACCGTCTGCGCGTTGCGCTGACCGGCCTGACGATCGCTGAATCGTTCCGTGATGAAGGCAAAGACGTTCTGTTCTTCGTCGACAACATCTACCGCTTCACGCTGGCTGGTACCGAAGTGTCGGCACTGCTGGGCCGTATGCCGTCGGCTGTGGGTTACCAACCGACCCTGGCTGAAGAAATGGGCCGTCTGCAAGAGCGTATCACGTCGACCAAGACCGGTTCGATCACCTCGATCCAGGCCGTCTACGTTCCTGCCGATGATTACACCGATCCGTCGCCTGCTACCACGTTTGCTCACTTGGATTCGACCGTTGCGCTGTCGCGTGACATCGCTTCCCTGGGTATCTACCCAGCCGTGGATCCACTCGACTCGACCTCGCGTCAGCTCGATCCGTTGATCGTTGGTCAAGAGCACTATGACACCGCGCGTGCCGTGCAAACGACCCTGCAACGCTACAAGGAATTGCGCGACATTATCGCGATTCTGGGTATGGACGAGCTGGCACCGGAAGACAAACTGCTGGTTGCCCGCGCACGTAAGATGCAGCGTTTCCTGTCGCAGCCTTTCCACGTCGCTGAAGTCTTTACCGGCGCGCCTGGTAAATACGTTTCGCTCAAAGACACGATCAAGGGCTTCAAAATGATCGCTTCGGGCGAACTCGATCACCTGCCGGAACAAGCGTTCTACATGGTCGGCACGATCGAAGAAGCAATCGAAAAAGCCAAGAAACTTAACTAAGTTAAGTCTGGGCCTAACCCCGCCCCTCAAAAGGCGGGGTTCTTCAACCCGATAGGACACACATGGCACACACAATTCACGTTGACGTGGTTTCCGCTGAAGAACTGATTTTTTCAGGTGAAGCAGAATTCGTCGCGTTGCCGGGTGAACAAGGCGAGCTGGGTATCTACCCACGCCACACGCCTTTGATTACCCGCATCCGTCCGGGCGCGGTCCGCATCAAGGTAGTCGGCCAGGCTGAAGAAGAGTTCGTCTTCGTTGCCGGCGGCCTGCTGGAAGTGCAACCGGATACCGTGACCGTTCTGGCCGATACCGCGATCCGCGGTCACGACCTCGACGAAGCGAAAGCGCTGGAAGCGAAGAAGTTGGCGGAAGAAAATATCCACAACAAGGATTCGGGCATCGACTACGCGCAAGCGCAAGCCGAGCTGGCCAGCGCGATTGCGCAACTGGCAGCGATCCAGAAGCTGCGCAAGATGTAATCCATCTGCGCCGCACAAGAAAGGCAGCCTTCGGGCTGCCTTTTTTTTATGCAGAAATCAGCGGCGCTTGTCCTTGCCCCTTTCCAGTCCCGCCTTCAATACCGTCTTCCACCTGGCGCGCGCGGCGATGCGCTCGAGCGGCGTTGCCTCGCCACGGCGGGCGTCGCGCAGCAGCTTGTGATAATTGCGCAAGCGGTCCCCATCGACGGTGCCCCGTACGGCGCAACCGGGCTCGCTGGCGTGCCGGCAGTCGCGGAACTGGCACGTCGCCGCGAGCGCCGCGATGTCGTCAAACGTGGCCGCCAGAGTATCCGCATCGGCATCGGCCTGCCAGCTGCGCAAGCCCGGCGTGTCGATGATGCAGGCGCCGCTGGCGCACAGGTGCAGCGAGCGGGCCGTCGTCGTGTGGCGGCCGCGCCCGTCGCCATGGCGCACGCCATTGGTCGCCTGTCCTGTCGCGCACAAGGTATTGGTCAGGCTGGACTTGCCGGCGCCCGATGACCCGAGCAGCACCAGGGTCTGGCCTGCACCCAGCCAGGGTTCCAGGATGGCCACGTCATAGGCATGGCGCGTGTCGATGGCAAACAGGGGCACGTGGGGCGGCAGACGCTGTCTGAGCTGCGCCAGCTTGCCCGGCACGTCGTCGGCCACGTCGGCCTTGCTCAGTACCACCACGGGCGTCACTTGCGCCGCCAGCACGATGGACAGATAGCGCTCCAGGCGGCGCGGATTGAAGTCTTCGTCCAGTCCCATCACCAGCAAGGCCGTATCGACATTGCTGGCGAGCAGTTGGCGGCGGCCGTCATTGCCGCGCCGGGCGATTTGCGTGACTGGGGATAAGTGCGCCGTTATCCACAGCGTGCCGTGACCATCGTGTTCGGCGGCGACCCAGTCGCCGACAGTAAGAATATTGTCCTGCGCCTGCAGCTGATGCAGCAGGCGCGGCAGGATCTGCGCCGGGTGTTCCAAGGTGCCGTCGTGCACGCCGATGCTGTCGCGGTGCACGGCGCAAACGCGCAGCAGCTGCGTGGCGGGGGAGGAGAGTTCGAGTTGGGTGGCTGCGCTGGCGATGGCCTGCTGCAGCCCGATAAGGCGTAGTTGCGCAAAATCGAATGCGATCATGGTAGCGTGATTCCAGTTTTTGTCGTCCAAATGTGGACGTGTAGCCTGCGCGTGCAGGCACCGCCAGTCGTCATGACTGGCACGAAAGAAGGGGAACGTCGGCTACGCGATCACGCGTATGGGGAGTTGCGGGCTAAGGGACTTAGCGGGGAAAAACGGTGATCAGGCAGCCGACAGCACGGCAATATCCGAATGGCGCATGTTGTCTACTCCTCAAGTGTGATGGAAAACCCCAGTGTGCCAGCGGCGCGCGCCGCCGTCAACGGAAGGTGTGGCTCAGCTGCACATGCCGTAAGCCTGGCGCTCGGGGAAGTAGCGGTAGGTAAACGTGCGCACCGGATAGCGCTTGCCAGCGACGAGCATGTCGGGCATGGATAAATCAAAGCGCTGCGGCAGCTGGCGCGGCAGTTGCAATCGCAAGCGCCACTGCGTCTCGGTGCTCGAACCGACGGCGGAAAACATGATGGGCAGCTGCTCGATGACGTCGACGATTTCCGCCTTGCGGCTCACGCCGCGCTGGTAAATGGTCAGCACTTTCGCTTCGGCGAAGGGCGGCTTTTTCGGCTCTTCCAGCAGGAAGGACAGGCGCGTGAAACTGGCTTGCGTGCCGATGGGAAGCGTAAAAATCAGCGCCAGCTCCGTGCCGCCTTCCTTCAGGGTGACGGGTGGCGTGGCATACACGCTGATACCGCGCGGCAGCTCGAAGCGTGAACCCTCCGTCCACGTCTTGCACTCGGGCGTGGTGGCCTGGTACAGGCTGGGCGCCGTGTAGTCGTTGCAGGCGGAAACCAGCAGCAGCAGGGGCAGGGCAAGCAGGGCGGAACGGCGCATGGAAGTCACGGTTGGAAGATGAGCCGACAGTGTAAGCGATCCCCCCGCGATCCACCAGCGGGCTTATGCCTGCCCGGGTGGCGCGCGCCGCACGGACTGCAGCTGGCAGTGCGCCGCCTGCAGCGCATCCTTGATGGCATCGAGCGCCAGTTGCGGCCGCGCCGCGCCGCACATGAAGATATCGACGGCGGCAAAGCCGCATTCCGGCCACGTGTGGATGGAGATATGCGACTCGGCCAGCAGCACCACGCCGGTGACGCCCTGGCCGGCGCCAAAGCTGTGGAAATGGCTGTGCAGCACCTGTGCGCCAGCCGTGATGGCTGCATCGCGCAGCAGGCGTTCGAGCGCGGCGCCGTCGCGCAGGCGTTCCGGCACGATACCCGACAAATCGGCCAGCAAGTGGGTGCCCAGGGGCAGATGCGGTGTGGCTGTCATGCTTACTTGTGGCTGCCGCCGCTGGAGCCGCCGCCATAGCTGCCGCCGCCGCTGCCCGTGCGCGAACTCCAGCTGCTGCCGCTGCTGCTGCCGGCTACCTTGAACATGCGCACCCAGTTGGCGGCCGTGACGGAAAACGTCACCATCAAGGCATAGATCACGTATTTACTCATGGGGGATTCTTTGCATTCTTGTCGAGAAAAGCGGCGGGCAGGAACAACGCCAGGCAGCCCAGCAAACTCCACATCAGGGTGCTGGAGAACGAGACAAACATCGGGATCGCATTCAGGACCAGCACGATGACGATGAAGACCTTGGCGATGCCACGGTGGCTCAGCTGGATATTCGTCGTTTTGCTGGCGCCATGGAAGGCGGCGCCGAACCAGGCGGCCATCTGGTCATAGGCGACGGGCACGGAGCGCGACCAGGTCATTTCTTCGCCGGTGAGCTCCGCTGCCAGTTTGGTCTGTCCCTGCTCGAATTCATAGACGCGCGTGCTGTCGCCGACGGCCACTTTCCAGTTGAAGGCGCCCGCCGCGTACACCACCTGCGAGCCGTAGTCATACAGTTTGCGGTAGGTGGCGCCATCGAGCGTGCAGGTGGCGGCGTCCAGCGAGGCCCAGTTGGGCCAGTTCGGCAGCACGTTTGAGCGCGACCAGCCATCGTCCGTTTCCACCAGCCAGAAGAAGCCGGCGCGCGCGTTGTACAGCAGGTATTCGTTCCACTCGCTGCCTTCGTCGTCGGCGCGGCGCATCATGCCGATCACCGTAAAGTCGGCATTGCTGATCTTCGCGCTGGCGCCCAGTTCCAGCGTGATGTCGGCGTTGTCGTGCACTTGCTTGCCGATGGCCAGCACCTGCGCTTCCGGGCCGCTGGCGTCGAGCTGCGCATGGCAGGCGGGGCACACGAGTTGCGCCGCCGCACCCGGTACATATTTGATGCCGCTGCCGCAGGACGGGCAGTCGAGCGCATCGAGCTTGCCGCGGTACTTGCCGGCGCTTTTGGCGATGGCGTCATCATCGCGCAGCAGCTGGCACTTTAAACTGTCCAGGGTGACGGCGACGCCTTGGTAGACGACCGGTTGCGGACCATCCGTGTAGTCGAGCGTGACAAAGCTGGCGTAGTTGCGGAAGTCCGCCACCTGGATGCGCCAGCCGGCGCCCACCTTGAACGGCAGCTCGCCCTGACCGGCGATGCATTCGGCGCTGCGGATCTCGGCCGCCGTGTACGGCTCGCCGCAGAGCGTATAGCGCTTGCCCGGCGCCAGCTCGCCAAAGACGGGTAAGCTACCTTGCGTGCTGCGCTCGCGCGTCAAGGTGTACAGGCCGGACGAGTCGCCCAGCCACGCCGTGCTGGCGTCATCGAACAGCAGATACCACTCGTTCCACGTGCCGGCGCTGTAGCGCTGCTGGATGCGCCCGACGACCGTGAAGTGCAGGCCGTCGTGCACGCCGGCCGTGCCGATCTGGATAGGTGAATAGTCTTCCAGGACGGCCGACATCTTGCCCATGTCCCTGACGGAATCGGCGTCCTTGAGGATGGTGCTGTGGCAGTACTCGCACACGGCGAGCACGGAAGCGTGCGAGCGGAAGCGGACTTCCGCGCCGCAGCTGGGACAGGAAACAGTTTGCATGCAGTCGTATTTCGCTCTAATCAGCCGATCAGTTTTTTCAGCAGTTCAGCCTTGGCGCCGTCGTAGTCGGCCGGCGAAATGAGACCCTTGTCGAGCAGGCCCTTGAGTTTTTCCAGGCGCGCCTCGATCGGCTCTTCCACTGGCGCGGGTGGCGCCGCCGGAGCCGGGGCTGGCTGCTGCAGCGCGCCACCCATGCTTTGCGCCATCACCTGGCCGATCGACAGCCCGGCGCCGAGGCCCGCGCCGATGCCGGCCATGCCGCCTTCGTTTTGCGCCGCCAGCGGGATCGCGTTGGCCACCTGGAATTTGGTGTAGCCGCTCATCTTGTCGGCGCCCAGGCCGCCCTTCATGCCGGCCGAGATGCGCTCGTCGAGCGCCGCCTGCAATTCCTCGGGCAGGCTGATGCTGGCCACGTTGAACTCATCGAGGCCCACGCCATAGCGGGCAAACGCCTGCGCCAGGCCATCCTTGACTTCCTGCGCCATCAGCGCCTGGTTGGCCGCCATGTCGAGGAAGGGGACGTGCGCGCCGCCCAGCGAGCTGGCCATGCTCGACATCAGAATGCCGCGCAACTGATCTTCCACCTCGTCGCGCGTATAGATTTCGCGCGTGCCGCTGATTTCGGTGAAGAAGGTGCGGGCGTCGGCGATGCGGTACGAGTACATGCCGAAGGCGCGCACGCGGATCATGTCGAAATCCTTGTCGCGGATGGTGATCGGCTGCGGCGTGCCCCACTTGCGGCCAGTCTGCACGCGGGTGCTGAAGTAATACACGTCAGACTTGAAGGGCGAGTCGAACAGCTTGTCCCAGTTTTTAAGGTTGGTCAGCAGCGGTAATGTTTGTGTCGTCAGCTTGTGCGTGCCGGGACCGAAGACGTCGGCGATCTTGCCTTCATTGACGAAGACGGCGACCTGCGATTCGCGCACATTCAGGATGGCGCCGTTCTGGATCTCGAAATCCTGCATGGGGAAGCGCCAGGCCAGCACGCCTTCCGTTTCTTCGTTCCACTGCAGTACGTCGATAAACTGCTTCTTGATAAAGCTGCCGAGGCTCATGATGGATATCCTTGAATAAGATAAAGCGGTGTCAGGAAATGCAGGCGGCGTTGATGGCGCCGATCGACAGGGAAATGGCGCCCAGCAGGCCGCCGAAAGCGCTGTTGTTCGATTCGATCTGGTCTTTCGACATGCGCAGCAAGCGCGTGGTGACCACATAGGCGAGCAATTGCACCACCATGGCACCGAAGGCCCAGGCGAAGAATTGCTGGTAGTCGGCCGTGTGCATCAGGGACGAGGCGATGGTGGCGGAAAAGCCCAGCAGCGCGCCGCTCAGCGACAGGGCCGCCGCCTGGTTGCCCTGGCGGATCAGCAGCACTTCCTTATACGGCGTGACGCGCGTGTAGATGATAAAAAAGGCAATCAGCAGCGCGGCGGCCAGTAAAAGATGGATCAGATAGTTTAGGATGGCGGGCACGGCTTTCCTCGCAATGAGTATTTGATAACGTCAACGCATATTAGAACAAAAAAAGTCCAATGAACAAAAAGATTCTGATTTTGTCCGTCTTCGTGGTCGCCTCCTGCGGCCTCGCCTATGAACTGATCGCCGGCGCCATGTCCAGCTACCTGCTCGGCGACTCCATCCTGCAGTTTTCCACCATCATAGGCTGTTACCTGTTTGCCATGGGTGTGGGCGCTCACTTTTCAAAGTACGTCAAGGACGACGACGTGCTCTCGCGCTTCGTCGATATCGAACTGGCCGTGGGCTTGATCGGCGGCCTGTCGGCGGCGATTCTGTTCATGACGTTTTCGTGGATGGCCGCGCCATTTCGCACCTTATTGTATGTGATGGTGTTCCTGATCGGCGCACTGGTCGGCATGGAAGTGCCGCTGGTGATGCGCGCCCTGAACACGCGCCAGACGGAATTTTCCGAGCTGGTCAGCCGCGTGCTCACCTTCGATTATCTGGGCGCGCTGGCCGTTTCCCTGCTGTTCCCGCTGGTGTTGTCGCCCTACCTGGGTCTGGTGCGCACGGGCTTCTTGTTCGGCATGCTCAATGTGGGCGTGGGCCTGTGGAGCATCTATGTGTTCCGCGCCGAGCTGAAAAATCTCACCGGGCGTTTGCTGCGCGCCTGCGCCGTGCTGCTGCTGCTGATCACCGGCTTTGCCATGTCGGACCGCATGGTGGCTTGGGGAGAACACGGCCTGTTCGGCGACCAGATCGTGTATTCCACCACCACGCCTTACCAGCGCCTGGTGATCACGCGCTGGAAGGACGATACGCGGCTGTACATCAACGGCAATTTGCAGTTTTCCTCGCGCGATGAGTACCGCTATCACGAGGCGCTGGTGCACCCCGTGCTCGAGGCCTTGCCATGGGCACGCCGCGTGCTGGTGCTGGGCGGCGGCGATGGCCTGGCCCTGCGCGAAATCCTGCGTTATCCACAGATCGAACACGTCACCGTGGTCGACCTCGATCCTGCCATGACGGCCGCGTTCACCACGCGCCCGGAGCTGGCAAAATTGAATAACAGCGCGTTCTCGGACAAGCGCGTCACCGTCGTCAATGCCGATGCCGCCGTTTGGTTGCGCAATAACGGCGACATGTTCGACGCGGCCATCGTCGATTTCCCCGACCCATCGAGCTTCGCGCTCGGCAAACTGTATTCTGTGCCGTTCTACGACCTGGTGAAAAAGCACCTGGCGGCCAAGGGCCTGATGGTGGTGCAATCGACGTCGCCGTTTTTTGCCCCGCACGCCTACTGGACCATCAATTCGACCCTGCGCGAAGTGGGCATGCGCACCTGGCCCTATCACGCCTACGTGCCTTCGTTCGGCGAATGGGGTTTTATCCTCGCTTCGCCCCAGCTCGACTACACACCGCCGACGACATACCGCCTGCCCATGCGCTACCTGAATGCGGACACCACGCGCGAAATGTTCATCTTCCCGCCCGATATGCAGCCGCTGCCGATGGCGCCGAATCGTCTCAACACCCAGTCGCTCGTGCATGAATTCGAGCAGGACTGGAACCGGGTGATCCGCTGATGCAGCGCCGCTCCTTCATGCTGTGGGCTGCCGGCGGCACGGCAGCGGCGGCCGCCGGCATCGGCAGCATCGCCGCCTACCTGCGCTGGCAGGAAATCACGCCGAAGGTGCTGTACCCGGGCCGCAGCGAGGGACATTACTTGCGCAAGCTGTTGCGCGAGCGCACGGCGCTGCCGGCGCCCTCGGCAACCATCACCACCGACGTGGCCATCCTCGGCTCCGGCATCGCCGGCCTGACGGCTGCCTGGCGCCTGAACAAGCTGGGGCACCAGGATTTCCTCATGGTCGACGGACCGCAGCCATATGGCAACGCGGCGGGCGGCCACTTCGGCGACCTGGCGTATCCCACGGGCGGCCATTATTTGCCGCTGCCTTCGCCCGAATCGACCCATGTGCGCGAAATCCTGTTCGACCTGGGCATCATCGAGCGCGATCCGCAGGCGGAAAAACCATACTACGACGAGCGCTACATCCTGCACGCTCCCGAAGAGCGCTTGCTGTTCAACGGCCACTGGCAGGAGGGCTTCATTCCCACCGAAGGCGTGCCGCCTGCGGAACTGGCGCAGCATGAACGCTTCTTTGCGCAGGTGGCGCAGCTGCGCCAGGCGCGCGGCAACGATGGCAAGCGCGTGTTTGTCTTTCCCACCGTGGAATCGTCGCAAGACCCGGTCTGGCAGGCGCTCGACACCATCACGTTAAAACAGTGGATGGAGCGCGAAGGCTATACCTCGCCGACCCTGCACTGGTATCTGAATTACTGCTGCCGCGACGACTACGGCACGCGCTACGACCAGGTGTCGGCCTGGGCCGGCTTGCATTACTATTGCAGCCGCTGGGGTCAGGCGGCGAATGCGGGCAATGGCGCCTGGCTGACTTGGCCCGGTGGCATGCAACCCGTGGCCACGGCCATGGAGCAGGCTTCGGGCGTCAAACGTCATGCGGGCACGGTGGTTTCCGTGCAGACGACGGACCAGGGCGTCGAAGCGCTGTGCCTGGAACTGGTCGACGGCCAGCCGCGCACCTACCTGGTCAAGGCGCGCAAGGCCATCTGCGCCATGCCCTTGTATGTGGCTGCCCGCGTAGTGAAAAATATCGCCGGCTATGGCTTTGACGCGAAGCGCGATACGCCCGCGTATGCGCCGTGGATGGTGGCCAATTTTTTACTGAAACGCTTTCCCGACGAACTGCCGCATGCACCGCTATGCTGGGATAACGTGGTGTACCAGGAACCGGGCCTCGGCTATGTCGTCTCGACCCACCAGGATATCCGCGTGCGCCCGCCCGAGAAAACCGTCTTCAGCGCCTACGTGGCCCTGTCCGACCGCACGCCGCAGCAAGCCCGCAAATGGCTCGATACGGCCAGCCCCGAGCAATTGCTGGCGCTGGCCAGCGTGGATTTGCAGACGGCGTATGGCCGCGATTTTGCCAGCTGCGTCGAGCGCGTCGACATCACCGTGCGCGGCCACGCGATGGCCGCTCCCTTGCCGGGATTTCGCAGCAATGCCGGGCTCAAAGCCTTGCGCGAGCACGATGGCGCGATCCTGTTCGCGCATGCGGATTTGTCCGGTTTTTCCGTGTTCGAAGAAGCGGCGTGGTGGGGGGATCGCGCGGCGCGCCTGGCGGCGGCATGACAGATTGAAAGCAGTATCGGATACTTGCTCAAGGTGTCTGAAGATTACCCGATCAAGAGCGAGATACTGCTTCTCGGCTACGGCAGTTACACATATTCCCACCGTTGATGATTGCATGCGCAAGAAAGGCCTGGCCTTTATCCCGGTTTACGTTCCGCTGCATCTGGAACCCTATGATCGACCGGATGTCGCGCGATAACTGCAAGGAAGTCAGTTTTAATTAAGGCATAATCTAAGGCAAACGGGCCGCGCCATCGATGATCGCACGGCCCATTTTTTTGGCAGCATTTGCTTGCAGTGGACTTTTTTCACCACGGTGCAAACATTTTCCACACAGCCAATGCTACCTGCAAAAAACAGCCTATCATGGCCGCGAACA
Organism: Janthinobacterium sp. 64; assembly: GCF_002813325.1. Taxonomy (NCBI): domain Bacteria; kingdom Pseudomonadati; phylum Pseudomonadota; class Betaproteobacteria; order Burkholderiales; family Oxalobacteraceae; genus Janthinobacterium; species Janthinobacterium sp. 64. The sequence goes on from NZ_PHUG01000001.1 coordinate 3,847,744, forward strand.
ATAGCCCGAGGTGTATCTTTAAGAACACATCCATTTTTTCCTGGCTCACTGCTTGCGGTATCGCTACCGTTTTAAAACGTATACCTTGCCCTGCCAGCAGCAACAGCAAGACAGTTAGTGGAAAGGATTGCAGGGAAATACGCTCGGGATACAGAATCCACGCCATTCCGGCGATAATGGAAAGCAATGCCAACAGATCGCAAAAAATATACAGAAATTTTCTTTTTTGAAATCCTGCCAGCGACGCGAGCAGCACGCCATTTTTCTTCTTTAATAAACGTTCCAGTACCAACCATCGTGAACCTGACTTATCGACGGCTATATGCATTAAAATTTCTCTCTTCAATTCAGACGTATGACTTCCCAGGCAACAGACGGCCGCAATACTGTCACGCAAATATTGCGGCCGGCGTCACTATCAGAAACAGGATAACACGTCAATGGGCATGTTCAGCCCGCTTTATCGCTTCTCTTATCTGATCGAGCAATATGAATTATACGCATACATCGCGCCAGCAGATAGCATGATGGCGCCGCCCAGAGCTTGACCACCTGGCACCATAGCAATGCCCCCTCCCATACCGCCGACGCCTCCCCAGAAACCAGCCGTGCCCGAATAATCGGCAGATGAGATGCTATCCGAGCAAAACATGCGACCGCCCGAAATGTCTTGAATTTCAATATCCGATAAAACTTGCATTCTTACTCCATTAGTTAAATCAACATGGTACTGTCCATGCGCCACGGCCCAGAGAATCAGAGCCTCATTCACTCCATGCACGAACTAAATGCAATGAAATTAGTTGCAGAATAAATTTACACTTGGTAAGTGTCAATAAGACAGCTTCTAGAACCAAGTGCAATACTTTCTCCTGTTAATTTAAGATGTCACAACTTATCAGAAGAATACTCACAAATTGTCACTGGTTGAAAATTTGAACGCGAGATTATTGGATATTTTGAAGAGGCTAGAATTTATGTTGACCTATATGAAACTGGCTGTGACGGTTAAAAATTCCTATTTTTTTTGACTGATAATTTATTGTCTTGCGGAAGTCCGGTGATCGAGTAGAAATTTTTTATTCATGCGATGAAATATCATTTTTATGCTATATTTTTGAAAACTAGATGTGGGTAATGATGAAAATTCAATTTACGGCATCTGGATTTGTCCGCAGGAAAAGTGTCTGGTAGAAGTATATTCTGCGGATTTGCGTCTTTCCAAGGAGAAAATGCCGATTCTTTCGCTCGTGCCGAACCACGCTTTGCACGGTTTATCGTAGTGTCTATTTTAAAAGTACATCATTTTGCGTGACCAATCCAGCACTACGGCCGACGCCACCCGCCCCACCCCACCCGTCCAGCCCCCGTTTCGCCAACAAGCTATCGAGCATCTAGGCAACAAGCAGTACGGCACGGTTTTGTTGGCGCGGCCCGTTAGCCACCTGTTCCTGACCTGGCTGTTCCTGATCATCGCGCTGTTCATCGTGGCGTTCTTCATCTTCTTTAGCACGACACGCAAGGCGCAGTCGCAGGGCGTGCTGCTGCCAACCAGCGGCGTGATCCGTATCATGCCGGGCCAGGCGGGAATCATTGCCGCAGTGCGTGTCAAGGAGGGGCAGGCGGTGCGCGCGGGCGAGGTATTGTTCGTGCTGTCAGGCGAGCGCAGCAGCGCCAATGCTGGAGCTCCCCAGCAAGTCGTCTCAAACCTGCTGAAAAGCCGGCGCGACAGCTACGACGCGGAAATGCAGCAGTCGCGCCTGCAATCGCGCCAGCGCATGGCAGCGGGGCAGCGCCGCGCCAGCGATCTGGCGGCGGAGATCGGCCGCATGGACGACCAGATCGCACTGCAGCAACGACGCATTACCCTGGCGGAACAATCCTACCAGCGCTACGGCGATCTGCACGCCACCAATTACATCTCCTCGGCGCAGTTGCAGGACAAGCAGGCCGAGCTGCTGGACCAGCATCAACGCTTGGCGGAACTGCAGCGCATCAAGTCGGCCAGCGGCCGCGAACTGGCCACCACGGAAGCCGACGTGCGCGACTTGCAGGTGCAGGCGCAGCGCGACACGGAAGGCTTGCAGCGCAATGTCTCCGCCATCGAGCAAGACCTGACGGAGAACGAGGCGCGCCGCGAAATTCTAGTGCGCGCGGCGCAGGATGGCATGGTCACGGCCATCACCACCGAACTTGGCCAGACCGTGGCGGCCAACAGCGTGCTCGCCTCAGTGCTGCCGGCTGGCGCCCAGCTGGAGGCGGAAATCTATGCGCCGTCGCGTTCGGTCGGTTTCATCAAACCGGGCATGACGGTGCTGCTGCGCTACCAGGCGTATCCGTACCAAAAGTTCGGCCAGTATCCGGCACTGGTGCGCGAAGTGGCCAGCACCTCGCTGCGGCCCGAAGAGCTGGCGGTGCCGGGCGCCGTCAGCGGCACGAATGGCGAACCCTTGTACCGCATCCGCTTGAGCTTGCAGCGCCAGAGCGTACAGGCGTATGGCGAAACCCTGCCGTTGAAATCGGGCATGCTGGTCGACGCCAGCGTGCTGTTGGAACAGCGGCGCCTGTATGAATGGGTACTCGAACCCCTGTTCAGCATTTCCGGGCGCTTGTAAGCCTCATATTGATTTTCCACAATACTCATGCACCTTCCTGATCTTGCCCACCTGTCCTTCTGGCGCAGCCAGCGCCTGCCCGTCCTGCTGCAAACGGAAGCGGCCGAATGCGGCCTGGCCTGTCTGTCGATGGTGGCCAGCTACTGGGGCCACCAGACCGATATTTCCAGCATGCGCCGGCGCTTTTCCGTGTCATTGAAAGGCGTGACTTTGAAAGGGCTGATGGCGATGGCACAGGGACTGGCCCTGCATACGCGGCCGTTAAAACTCGACATGCAGCATTTGCCCGAGCTGAAGCTGCCCGCCATCCTGCATTGGGACTTGAACCATTTTGTCGTGCTCAAGTCCGTTTCCGGCAGTCATGCGGTGATCCACGACCCGGCCGTGGGCGAGCGCCGCCTGCCCCTGGCGGAAGTGGCGAAACACTTTACGGGCGTGGCGCTGGAACTGACGCCCACCGCCGAGTTCAAAAAGGCCGAGGAAAAGCAGCAGTTTTCGCTGCTGTCGCTGATGGGCCGGGTGGTGGGCCTCAAGCGCGGCCTGCTGCAACTGCTGGTGCTGGGCCTGGCCTTGCAGGTGTGCGCGCTGGTGGCGCCGTTCTACATGCAGTGGCTGGTCGATGAAGCGCTGCTGGCGGCCGACCGCGACCTGATCACGGTACTCGGTTGCGGCTTTCTGCTGCTGGTGCTGATACAGACGGCGATTGGCGCCGTGCGCTCGTGGATCACCACGGTGCTGGCCACCAATCTGAACTTGCAATGGCTGGGCAATGCCTTTGCCCACCTTTTAAAATTGCCGTTGCCGTATTTCGAGAAGCGCCATACCGGCGACATTGTCTCGCGCTTCAATTCCATCCAGACCATGCAGCGCAGCCTGACGACGCAATTTGTCGAAGGCGCGATCGATGGCGTGCTGGTGCTGGCCACCCTGGGCATGATGCTGCTCTACAGCCCGCTCTTGGCCGGCGTGGCCTGTATCGCGGTGCTGCTGTATGTCTTGCTGCGCTGGGCCATCTTCAAGGCGCTGCGCGAAGCGACCGCCGAGCAGATCATCCACGCCGCCAAGCAGCAGACGCATTTTCTCGAATCGGTGCGCGGCATCCAGAGCATCCGCCTGTTCGGCCGCGCCGCCGAGCGCCGCGCCAGCTGGATGAATGCGCTGGCCGACCAGTTCAATGCCGACCTGCGCATTGCCAAATTATCGGTGTCCTACCAGACGGCCAATACTTTGCTGTTCAGCGCCGAACGGGTGATCGTCATCTGGATGGCGGCGCTGGCCGTGCTGGACAACCGCTTTTCGGTGGGCATGCTGTTCGCCTTCATCAGCTACAAGGACCAGTTCAGCCAGCGCATGGCCAGCCTGGTCGACAAATTATTCGAACTGCGCATGCTGCGCCTGCATGGCGAGAGGGTGGCCGACATCGTCCTGACGGATGCGGAAGAAGATGGCAGCGAGGTCGAAATCGACATGGACGATATCTCGCCATCGATCGAAATCCGCAACCTGGCTTTTCGCTACGCCGACAGCGAACCCTATGTATTGAGTGGCCTCAATCTGAGCATTCCCGCCGGGCAGTGCATCGCCGTCACCGGTCCGTCCGGCTGTGGCAAGACGACCCTCATGAAGTTGCTGCTGGGCTTACTGGAACCGACGGAGGGCGAAATCCTCATCGGCGGCATCCAGCTGGGCAGCCTGGGTTTGACGAACTACCGGCAATTGCTGGGCACGGTCATGCAGGAAGACACCTTGTTCGCCGGCTCGATCGCCGACAACATCAGCTTTTTTGCGCCTGCGCCAGACCAGCAACAAATTCAGGCTTGCGCACAGCTGGCGGCCGTGCATGCCGAGATCGCCGCAATGCCGATGGCCTTCAACACCCTGGTGGGCGACATCGGTAGCGGCCTGTCGGGCGGACAAAAACAGCGCATCCTGCTGGCGCGCGCCCTGTACAAGAATCCGAAACTGCTGGTGCTCGACGAGGCGACCAGTCACCTGGACGTGTGGAATGAAAAAGCGGTGAATGCGGCGATTCAAAAGATTCAGCTGACGCGCGTGATCGTCGCGCATCGTCCGGAAACGATTGCCATGGCGCAGCGTGTGGTGGTACTGCACCAAGGCAAGGTGGTGCAGGATGTGATGCAGGCGGCGCAAGACGCTGCATAAAAAAGGCCGGCGCAAGCGCCGGCCAGAGCCCCCTAAGGCTCGAACCGGTCTACTTGTTTTTGTTGATCACGTCGATGAACACGGCCGCCAGCAGCACCAGGCCCTTGATCACCTGCTGGTAGTCGATGCCGATGCCCATGATGGACATGCCGTTGTTCATCACGCCCATGATGAAGGCGCCGATGACGGCTCCCATCACCTTGCCCACGCCGCCCGAGGCCGAGGCGCCGCCGATGAAGCAGGCGGCGATCACGTCCAGCTCGAATCCTGTTCCTGCCTTCGGCGTGGCCGTGTTCAGGCGCGCCGCGAAGATCAGGCCGGCCAGCGCGGCCAGCATGCCCATGTTGACGAAGGTGTAGAAGCTGACCCGTTCCGTCTTGATGCCGGACAGGCGCGCCGCCTTTTCGTTGCCGCCCACGGCATACACGCGCCGGCCCAGCACGGTGCGGTTGGTAATGAAGGTGTAGGCGACGATCAGCAGCGACATCACGGCCAGCACGTTGGGAAAACCGCGGTACGACGCCAGCAGGTAGCTGAAGTACACCATCACGGCGGCGAACACGCCGTTTTTCAGCAGGAAGAAGGCGCGTGGCTCGTTTTCCATGCCGTGTTTCAGTTGCTTGGCGCGGCTGCGCAGCGAGGTGATGATCAGCGCTGCGGCGGCGATCACGCCCAGCAGCAGCGACAGGCCGCGCAGATTCTCTCCGCCGAACGGATCGGGCAAAAAGCCCGAGCTGAGCATCTGGAAGCCTTCCGGGAAAGGGCCGACCGACTGGCCCGCGAGCAGCGCCAGGGTCAGGCCCTTGAATACCAGCATGCCGGCCAGGGTGACGATAAAGGACGGGATCTTGAAGAAGGCGACAAAATAGCCTTGCGCGCCGCCGATGACGGCGCCGGCCAGCAGGCAGATGATGCTGGCGGCGACAAAATTCATGTTGTAGTTGACGATCAGGACGGCCGCCAGCGCGCCGACGAAGCCGACTACCGAGCCGACGGACAAATCGATATGGCCGGCCACGATGACCATCAGCATGCCCAGCGCCATGATGACGATGTAGCTGTTTTGCAGCACCAGGTTGGTCAGGTTCAGCGGCTGCATCAGGGTGCCGTCGGTCATGTACTGGAAAAAGCCCATGATGACGATCAGCGAGAGCAGCATTCCGTAGTCGCGCATATTGTTCTTCAAAAAGCCGGCATAGCTTTTCGCTTGCGGCGCGGCCGCTGGTGCTGCTGCTGCCGGCGCGCCCGCTGTCAGTTTATTGTCCATTGTTTTCTCCGTGTGTAACGATCGCGCGCATGATGCGCTCCTGCGATGCTTCTGCCGCGCTCAGTTCTGCCGCGAAGCGGCCTTCGTTCATGACATAGATCCGGTCGCACATGCCCAGCAATTCCGGCATTTCCGAGGAAATCATGATGATGCATTTGCCTTCGGCGGCCAGCTCGCTGATGATGCTGTAGATCTCGTATTTGGCGCCCACGTCGATGCCGCGGCTCGGTTCATCGAGGATCAGCACGTCGGGGCGCGAAAACAGCCACTTCGCCAGCACCACTTTCTGCTGGTTGCCGCCGGACAGATTGACCACCTTTTGCGCCACGCTCGAGCAACGGGTCTTGAGCTTGCGGCGGAAATCCTCGGCCACGCCGAATTCACGCTGCTCGTCGATCACCATGTGCCTGGAAATCGCATCGAGGTTGGCCAGGCTGGTGTTCTTCTGGATGTCTTCTTCGAGGATCAGGCCCAGGCCCTTGCGGTCTTCCGTGACATACGCGAGGCCGTGGGCGATCGCCTTGCCGATGGTGCTGACGTCGATCTCCTGGCCATTCTTGAGTACCGTGCCGCTGATGCGCTGGCCGTAGGCGCGCCCGAAAATGCTCATCGCCAGTTCCGTGCGCCCGGAGCCCATCAAGCCGGCGATGCCGATGATCTCTCCCTTTTTCGCGTGCATATTGATGCCCTTGATGACGGGGCGGTCGGCATGCTCGGGATGGAAGACGCGCCAGTCGCGCACTTCGAAAATGGTCTCGCCTATCGTCGGCGTGCGCGGTGGATAGCGGTCGGCCATTTCGCGCCCGACCATTTTTTCAATGATGCGGTCTTCGCTGACGGGTTCGACGCGGCAGTCGAAACTGTCGACCGTGTTCCCGTCGCGCAGCACCGTGATGGCATCGGCGACTCTTGAAATTTCATTGAGCTTGTGCGAGATCAGGATCGAGGCGATGCCCTGCGCTTTCAGGCCCAGCAGCAGGTCGAGCAAGGCCGCGCTGTCGCTTTCGTTCAGGCTGGCCGTCGGCTCGTCGAGGATCAAGAGCTTGACGTCCTTGCACAGCGCCTTGGCGATTTCGATCAGCTGCTGCTTGCCCACGCCCAGGTTGGTGATCAGGGTGTCCGGGGACTCTTTCAGGCCGACTTTGTGCAGCAGTTCGCGCGTCTTGCTTTGCGCGTATTCCCAGTCGATGACGCCCATGCGGGACGGTTCGTTGCCGAGGAAGATATTCTCGGCGATCGACAGCTGGGGCACCAGCGCCAGTTCCTGGTGGATGATGATGATGCCGATTTCTTCGCTGTCCTTGATGCCGCGGAAGTGCCGCGTCTGGCCCAGGTAATCGATGTCGCCCGTATAGCTGCCATGGCCGTAGACGCCGCTCAGCACTTTCATCAGGGTCGATTTGCCGGCGCCGTTTTCGCCGACGATGGCGTGGATCTCGCCGCTGCGTACCCGCAGGTTGACATTGTCGAGCGCAACGACGCCCGGGAATGTTTTGCGTATCCCGCGCATTTCCAGGATAGTGTTCGTCATATAACCTCTCTGGCACGGCCGCGCTGGTCGGCATCGGTCGTGCGGCAGTCTTGTTCTTGATCGTGCATGAAGCGAAAGGCCCGGCAGCGCCGGGCCTTCAGTACCGTCGATGCTTATTTCACTTGCGCTTCCGTGTAGTAGCCGCTGCCGGTGACGAGCACCTGCTTCCAGTTCGCCTTGTCGACGGTGACGGGTTTGAGCAGGTAGGACGGCACCACCTTGACGCCGTTGTTATAGGTCTTGGTATCGTTGACGGCCGGCGTTTTGCCGCTCATCATCGCGTCGACCATGTTGGCCGTGACCTTGGCCAGTTCGCGCGTGTCCTTGAACACGGTCGATGCCTGTTCGCCGCGGATGATCGATTTCACCGACGGGATTTCCGCATCCTGGCCCGTCACGACGGGAAACGGTTGTTTCGGCGTGCCGTAGCCGACGCCCTTGAGCGAGGACAGAATGCCGATGCTCAAGCCGTCATACGGCGACAGCACCGCGTCGACGCGCGCATTGCCGTAGTAGGCGCTGAGCAGGTTGTCCATGCGCGCTTGCGCCACGGCGCCATCCCAGCGCAGGGTGGCGACCTTTTCCATGCCCATCTGCTTCGAGCGCACCACCAGCTTGCCGCTGTCGATGTACGGTTTCAGTACCGACATGGCGCCGTTGTAGAAGAAGTGCGCGTTGTTGTCGTCGGCCGAGCCGCCGAACAGTTCGATATTGAACGGGCCCTTGCCCTCCTTGAGTTTCAGCGCCGATTCGATATAGCCCGCCTGCAGCACGCCGACCTGGAAGTTGTCGAAGGTGGCGTAGTAATCGATGTTTTTCGTGCCGCGGATCAGACGGTCATACGAGATGACCTTGATGCCCTTGTCGGCCGCTTTTTGCAGCACGTTCGACAAGGTGGTGCCGTCGATGGCGGCAATCACCAGCACCTTGGCGCCCTTGGTGATCATGTTTTCCACCTGCGCCAGCTGGTTCGGGATATCGTCGTCGGCAAACTGCAAGTCCGTCTTGTAGCCGCGCTCCTTGAATACCTTGACCATGTTGTCGCCGTCGGCGATCCAGCGCATGGACGACTTGGTTGGCATCGAGATGCCGATCGCGCCCTTGTCGGCGGCGCTAGCCACGGGCATTACCGCCATGCCGGAGATGGCCAGCGCCAGGCTCGCGGTCAGCATTTTCATTGTTGTTTTCATTTCAGGTCTCCACCGTCTTCGATAGTTGAATGTGCCAGGGCCGTCGTCCCAGTGGGCGGGCTCCGTGCGGATGGCCGATTGCAGGCCACGGCTGATACTAGTTTGTCCATCCATCCCTCACCAATCACTTTTTTCGCATTCGCGATATCCAAAACGATATCGATGGGCTGATTGATGCAATGCGCCATGGCGCGCCTTTTCGCCTGCGCACAGGGCGAAAACGGGGGCCGGGCGGCGGCTTTTTTTGGTGCGCTGCAATACCAATAATCATCATGCAATTTGGTGATTTTCGTAATTGCGGCGACACAGGTCGGCGCGCAGAATCGGTCCGGACTTGAAGACCGGCCATCCCGTCACGACCTTTTGAAAGCTTGCCATGCAGCCGATTTCCCCCGCTTCCCTGTTGCCCGCCGACCTGGCGCAGGCCCTCCTTGTCGGCCGCATCTGGCGTGACGGTCCGTGCGTCGTCGCCGTGCGCGGCGGCGAGGTGGTCGACCTCACGCAGACGGTAGCGACGGTGGCCGAACTGTTCGAGCGCAGCGATGCGCTCGATATCGCCCGCCATGCGCCCGGCATCGCGCTCGGCCCCGTGCAGGCGCTGCTGGCGCAGGCGCTGGCCGCGCCGGCCGGTGAACCGCTGTTGCTGGCGCCATGCGACCTGCAGGCCGTCAAGGCTTGCGGCGTGACTTTCGCCGTCAGCCTGCTCGAACGGGTGATCGAGGAACAGGCGGGCGGCGACGCGGCGCGCGCGGCGAGCCTGCGCACCGCCCTGCAAACGACCCTGGGCGGCGATTTGTCGGCATTGAAGCCTGGCTCGGATGCGGCGCAGCGCCTGAAACAGCAGCTGCAGCAGCGAGGCGCCTGGTCGCAATACATGGAAGTGGGCATCGGCCCCGATGCGGAAGTGTTTACCAAGGCGCAGCCGATGTCGTCGGTGGGCTGCGGCGCGCAGGTGGGCTTGCTGCCATCGTCCGCCTGGAACAACCCGGAGCCCGAGATCGTCCTGGCCGTCAATAGCCGCGGCGAGGTGCTGGGAGCGACCCTGGGCAACGACGTCAACCTGCGCGACATCGAAGGGCGCAGCGCCCTCTTGCTGGGCAAGGCCAAGGATAACAACGGTTCCTGCGCCATCGGCCCCTTCATTCGCCTGTTCGACGAGCACTTCACGCTCGATACCGTGCGCCAGGCGGAAGTGTCGCTGCTGATCGAAGGCGCGGACGACGGCTTCGTGCTCGAAGGCGCCAGCTTCATGCGCGAGATCAGCCGCGACCCGCTCGACCTGGTGCGCCAGACGGCAGGCCAGTACCACCAGTATCCGGACGGTTTCATGCTCTTCCTGGGCACCATGTTCTCGCCCGTGAAGGACCGCGGCGCGCAGGGCGGCGGCTTTACGCACCACCTGGGCGACCGGGTGACGATTGCCAGCGCTTCGCTGGGCGCGCTGGTCAACGAGGTGCAGCGCTGCGATGCGATCGCTCCCTGGACGTTCGGCGTGCGCGCGCTGTACCAGAACCTGGCGCAACGCGGCGTGCTTTGATCCGATTATTTTAAAAAGAGAGACACCATGCAGCATGCAACTTACCCTAGCCTGGCCGGCAAGCGCGTCGTCATCACGGGCGGCGGCACCGGCATCGGCGTGGCCATCGTCGAGGCGTTCGCGCGCCAGGGCGCCCACGTCACTTTTCTCGATATCGCCCGCGAGGCGTCGCTGGCGCTGCAGGACAAGCTGGCCCACCTGCCGCAGCCGCCCGTTTTCCGCTATTGCGACCTGACGGACCTGGGCGCCCTGGCCGCTACCTTCGCCGAGATCGCACACAGCGCGGGCGCCACGGATATCCTCATCAACAATGCGGCCAATGACGACCGCCACCAGCTGCAGGACGTCACGCCCGCCTACTGGGACGAGCGCATGGCCGTCAACCTGCGCCACCAGTATTTCTGCGCCCAGGCCGTGGCGCCGGCCATGCGCGCCAAGGGCAGTGGCGTGATCCTCAACCTGGGCTCGATTTCCTGGCACCTGGCGCAAGCGCGCCTGTCGATCTACATGACGGCCAAAGCCGGCATCGAGGGCTTGACGCGCGGCCTGGCGCGCGACCTGGGCGTCGACGGCATCCGCGTCAACTGCATCATTCCCGGCGCCGTGCGCACGCCGCGCCAGGAAAAGCTGTGGCATACGCCGGAAGCGGAAGCCGTGATCCTGCAGGGCCAATGCCTGCAGCTGCGCGTGGAGCCGGAAGACGTGGCGGCGCTGGCGCTGTTCCTCGCGTCCGACAATGCGGCCAAGTGCGCGGGACGCGAATACTACGTCGACGCAGGCTGGTACGGCGCATGAGCACCTCGGATAAACACCCGGCGCGGCGCTTCCGCTCGCAGGACTGGTTCGACAATCCCGACCACATCGACATGACGGCGCTGTACCTGGAGCGCTTCATGAACTATGGGATCACGGCCGAGGAACTGCGCTCGGGCCGGCCCATCATCGGCATTGCGCAAAGCGGCAGCGACATCAGCCCCTGCAACCGCATCCACCTGGAACTGGCCCAGCGCGTGCGCGACGGCATCCGCGACGCGGGCGGCATCCCGATGGAATTCCCGCTGCACCCGATTTTTGAAAATTGCCGCCGTCCCACGGCCGCGCTGGACCGCAACCTCGCGTATCTGGGCCTGGTGGAAATCCTGCATGGCTACCCGATCGACGCCGTGGTGCTGACGACGGGCTGTGACAAGACGACGCCGGCCCAGCTGATGGCCGCCGCCACGGTGGACATTCCCGCCATCGTGCTGTCGGGTGGCCCCATGCTCGACGGCTGGATGGACGGCGAACTGGTCGGTTCCGGCGCCGCCATCTGGAAGGGCCGCCGCCAGCTGTCCGCCGGCTTGATCGACAACGACAAATTCCTGCAGATCGCCGCCGCCTCGGCGCCGTCGGCCGGCCATTGCAACACCATGGGCACGGCATCGACCATGAATGCGCTGGCTGAGGCGCTGGGCATGTCCCTGACGGGCTGCTCGGCGATTCCCGCGCCGTACCGCGAACGGGGCCAGATCGCCTATGCAACGGGGCGCCGCATCGTCGCCATGGCGCATGAGGACGTGCGCCCGTCGAGCATTCTCACGCGCGAGGCGTTCCTGGACGCCATCATCGTCAACGCGGCCATCGGCGGTTCCACCAACGCCCAGCCGCACCTGATGGCCATGGCGCGCCATGCGGGCGTGGAATTGCACTCGAGCGACTGGATGGAACACGGCTACGACGTGCCGCTGCTGTTGAACATGCAACCGGCCGGGAAGTATCTGGGCGAGCGCTTCCACCGCGCCGGCGGCGTGCCGGCCGTGATGTGGGAGCTGCAGCAGGCGGGCTTGCTGCACGCGGACCGGTTGACGGTCACGGGCCAGACGATGGCGGCGAACCTGGCCGGACGCGAAAGCGCGGACCGCGAGATGATCCGCCCGTTTACGGCGCCGCTGAAGGAAAAGGCCGGTTTCATGGCCTTGCAGGGCAACCTGTTTGATTTTGCCATCATGAAGACCAGCGTGATCTCGCCCGCTTTCCGCGAGCGCTACCTGTCGCGTCCCGGCAGCGAAGGCGTATTCGAGGCGCGCGCCATCGTTTTCGATGGTTCTGCCGACTACCACGCGCGCATCAACGACCCGGTGCTCGACATCGACGACAGCTGCATGCTGGTCATGCGCGGCGCCGGTCCCGTGGGCTGGCCCGGTTCGGCCGAAGTGGTCAACATGCAGCCGCCCGACGCCTTGCTCAAGGCCGGCATTCTGAACTTGCCGACCCTGGGCGACGGGCGCCAGTCGGGCACCTCGGACAGCCCGTCGATTTTGAACGCGTCGCCGGAAAGCGCCGTGGGCGGCGGCCTGGCGCTGCTGCGCACGGGCGACATCATCCGCGTGGACTTGAACGCGGGCCAGTGCGACATGCTGGTCGATGCGGCTGAGCTGGCGCTCCGCGCCAAAGAGCTGCCGCCGTCCGTCAACGACAGCGCCACGCCGTGGCAGGAGCTCTACCGCGCCAGCGTGGGCCAGCTGGAAACGGGCGCCTGCATGGAGCTGGCGCTGAAATACCGCGCCGTGGGCCAGACCCTGCCGCGCCATAACCATTAGCAGGCAGGTCGGGGTAGGTCGGCTTAGCGCTCCGCGCGTAAGCCGACACCACCACAGACATAAAATTTTTCAGCAGTACCCGTAGTGAAAAAACGTTGTTAATAAAATCCACAAGGAGACACACAATGAACAAGATCATCAGTGCAGCCATCATGACCGCCATGCTGGCATTGAGCAGCAGCGCTGCCCTGGCCGATGCGAAAAACCCGAAGATTGGCTTTTCCATCGACGATTTGCGCGTGGAGCGCTGGACGCGCGACCGCGATTTCTTCATCGCCGCCGCCGAGAAGCAGGGCGCCAAGGTCTTCGTGCAATCGGCCGACGCCAGCGAGCAGCGCCAGATTTCGCAAATCGAAAACCTGATCTCGCGCGGCGTGGACGTGCTGGTGATCGTACCGTTCAACGCCACTGTGCTCAACAACACCGTCAAGGAAGCGAAAAAGGCCGGCATCAAGGTGCTGTCGTATGACCGCCTGATCCTGAACGCCGATATCGACGCCTACATCTCGTTCGACAACGAGAAAGTGGGCGAGATGCAGGCCGAAGGCGTGACCAAGCTGCAGCCGAAGGGCAATTACTATTTGCTGGGCGGCTCGCCGACCGACAACAACGCCAAGATGCTGCGCGAAGGCCAGATGAAGGTACTCAAACCGTTCATCGACAAGGGCGACATCAAGATCGTCGGCCAGCAGTGGGTGAAGGATTGGAGCGCCACCGAAGCGCTGTCCATCGTGGAAAACGCGCTGACGGCCAACGGCAACAAGATCGACGCCATCGTCGCCTCGAACGACGGCACGGCCGGCGGCGCCATCCAGGCCCTGGCTGCGCAAAAACTGGCCGGCAAGGTGCCGGTCTCGGGCCAGGATGCCGACCTGGCGGCCGTGAAACGCGTCATCGCCGGCACGCAGTCGATGACGGTCTACAAGCCGTTGAAAACCATCGCATCGGAAGCGGCCAAGCTGGCCATCCAGCTGGCGCGCAATGAAAAGCCGGCCTACAACTCCAGCTATGACAACGGCCTGAAAAAAGTCAGCACGGTGCTGCTGAAACCAACGCCGCTGACCAAGGCGAATGTGAACATTCTCGTCGATGACGGTTTTTATACCAAAGCGCAGCTGGGTAATTGATTGCCCGCTTGATGTCGGTTCGCGTTGGCAGTAGGTCGGATTAGCGCAGCGTAATCCGACAATCGCCGACTCCGGCAACGCCGGTGGCGGTGTCGGCTTACGCGCTGCGCGCTAAGCCGACCTACTCCTGCGATTGCCCGCATCGGCCGTCATCCGTCATTTTTTCCGTATCCGCAACGAGAGTGAGCATGTCCGACTATCTGCTTGAAATGAAAGGCATCGTCAAACAGTTTGGCGGTGTCCGCGCGCTTGACGGCATCGACCTGCAGGTGCGGGCCGGCGAGTGCATCGGCTTGTGCGGCGAGAATGGCGCCGGCAAGTCGACCCTGATGAAGGTGCTGTCCGGCGTGTACCCGCACGGCACCTGGGATGGCGAGATCCTGTGGGAGGGCCAGCCTCTGCGCGCGCAATCGATCCGCGACACGGAAGACGCGGGCATCATCATCATCCATCAGGAACTGATGCTGGTGCCGCAGCTGTCGGTGGCCGAGAATATCTTCATGGGCCGCGAGCTCACCCTGCCCGGCGGGCGCATGCATTACGCGGCCATGTACAAGCGCGCCGACGAGCTGCTGCGCGAACTGAAAATTCCCGAACTGAACGTGGCGCAGCCCGTGATGAATTACGGCGGCGGCCACCAGCAGCTGGTGGAAATCGCCAAGGCGCTCAACAAGAATGCGCGCCTGCTGATCCTCGACGAGCCGTCGTCGTCGCTGACGGCGTCGGAAATCGCCGTGCTGCTCGATATCCTGCGCGCGCTGAAAGCCAAGGGCGTCACCTGCATCTACATTTCGCACAAGCTCGATGAAGTGGCGGCCATCTGCGACACCATCGTCGTCATCCGCGACGGCAAGCATATCGCCACCACGCCGATGGCGCAGATGAACGTCGAGCGCATCATCGCGCAGATGGTGGGCCGCGAAATGAGCCAGCTGTATCCGCAGCGCGCGCAGCCAGCACCTATCGGCGAAGTGCTGTTCGAGGCGCGCCACGTAACGTGCATCGATGCCGACAACCCGCAGCGCAAGCGGGTCGACGACGTCTCATTCACCCTGCGCAAAGGCGAGATCCTCGGCATCGCCGGCCTGGTGGGGGCGGGGCGCACGGAGCTGGTCTCGGCCCTGTTCGGCGCCTACCAGGGGCCGTGCCAGGCCGAAGTGTGGCTTGATGGCCGCAAGATCGATACCCGTTCGCCGCAAAAGGCCATCGCCATGGGCCTGGCCATGGTGCCGGAAGACCGCAAGCACCACGGCATCGTGCCCGACCTCGACGTGGGGCAGAACATCACCCTGGCCGTGCTGGAGGAATTCGCGCGCGCCACGCGCATCGATGGCGAGGCGGAATTGACGGCCGTGCGCGGCGAGATCGCCCAGCTGGAACTGAAGGCGGCCAGCCCGTCGCTGCCCATCACGAGCCTGTCGGGCGGTAACCAGCAAAAGGCCGTGCTGGCCAAGATGCTGCTGACGCGCCCGCGCGTACTGATCCTCGACGAACCCACGCGCGGCGTGGACGTGGGCGCCAAATATGAAATCTACAAATTGATGCTGGCGCTGGCCGACCAGGGCGTGGCCATCATCATGGTCTCGTCGGAACTGGCCGAAGTGCTGGGCGTGTCCGACCGCGTGCTGGTGATGGGCGAAGGCCGCCTGCGCGGCGACTTTATCAACGATGGCCTGAGCCAGGAAACCGTGCTGGCGGCCGCGCTCGACCAGCGTCCGGCGCCCGCCGCCAACACCGCAAACAAGGAAACCGCAGCATGAAACCGCACAGTATCAAACAGCTGTTCACCCAATACAAGATGCTGGCCCTATTGATCGCCGTGGCGCTGATCTGGGCCTTCTTTTCGTGGAAGACGCAGGGCAGTTTCCTCACGCCGCGCAACCTGTCTAACCTGCTGCGCCAGATGTCCGTCACCGGCATCCTCGCCTGCGGCATGGTGCTGGTGATTATCGCCGGCGAGATCGACCTGTCGATCGGCTCCCTGCTGGGGCTACTCGGCGGCATCGCCGCCGTGCTGGACGTCACGCAGCACTGGCCGCTGGCCTTGAACCTGGCGGCCGTACTCGGCTGCGGCCTGGTGATCGGTTTGCTCAATGGCTACCTGACGGCGTACCGGGGCATCCCATCCTTCATCGTGGGCCTGGGCGGCATGCTGGCGTATCGCGGCGTTTTGCTCGGCATCACGGGCGGTATCACCATCGCGCCCGTTTCCGAGCCGATGGTCTACCTGGGACAGGGCTATCTGCCCGCGGTGCCCGGCATCGTGCTGGGCATCGGCCTGTTCCTGCTGGCCGCCTTTTTGACGTGGCGCGCGCGCGCCAGCCGCGCGCAGCATGGCTTGCCGCAGACGGCGCCGTGGGCCGACGGCTTGCGCCTGGCCGTCATCGGCGCCGTGCTGTACGCCTTCGTGCAAACCCTGAACGGCTATGAAGGCATCCCGCTGCCCGTGCTGTTGCTGCTGGCGCTCTTGGGCCTGTTCAGCTACATCACCAGCCAGACCGTGTTTGGCCGCCGCATCTACGCCGTGGGCAGCAATATGGAAGCGACGCGCCTGTCCGGCATCAACGTGAAAGCCGTCAAGCTGTGGATCTTCGGCATCATGGGCCTGATGTGCGCGCTGGCTGGCCTGATCAATACGGGCCGCCTGGCGGCCGGTTCCCCATCGGCCGGCACCTTCAGCGAACTCGATGCCATCGCCGCCTGCTTCATCGGCGGCACCTCGATGCGCGGCGGCTCGGGCACCGTGTACGGCGCCCTGATCGGCGCGCTGGTCATGGCCAGCCTCGATAACGGCATGTCCATGCTGGACGTGGACACCTACTGGCAGATGATCGTGAAAGGCAGTATCCTCACTTTGGCCGTGTGGGTCG
This sequence comes from Janthinobacterium sp. 64, assembly GCF_002813325.1. Classification (NCBI taxonomy): domain Bacteria; kingdom Pseudomonadati; phylum Pseudomonadota; class Betaproteobacteria; order Burkholderiales; family Oxalobacteraceae; genus Janthinobacterium; species Janthinobacterium sp. 64. The sequence goes on from NZ_PHUG01000001.1 coordinate 3,864,623, forward strand.
ATGTCAGCACGCGAGCGGGGCGTAGATAGCCGTGAAACGATCTGGCACGGGAGGAGACACCATGAAGATGCCGACCGCGCACCGGATCGCGCTGCTGTTCAACGGGAACAAGATCTATGACCGCGACATCATCGCGGGCATCGCCGCCTACCTGAACACCACGCGCGTGTCGTGGGACCTGTTCCTGGAAGAGGATTTTCGCTGCCGCCTGCCCGGCATCGAGCGCTGGCAGGGCGACGGCATCATCGCCGATTTCGACGATCCCGCCGTCTGCGCGGCGCTGGCGCACAGCCGCCTGCCCGTGGTGGCCGTGGGCGGCTCGTATGCGCGGGAGGAAGACTACCCGGCCGGCATCCCGTACGTGGCGACCGACAATTTCAAGATCGTCAAGCTGGCCTATGAACACCTGGTGGTAGCGGGCTTGACGCGTTTCGCCTGTTTCAGCCTGCCCGAGGCTGACGTCAACCGCTGGGCGCAGGAGCGCGAGACGGCGTTTTGCGCCTTGATGGAGCGCGACCACATGCGCGCCGACGTGTACCGGGGCGTCGCCACCAGCGCGCCGTCCTGGGACGAAGCAGTGGAGCAGCAGATCGCCTGGCTCAACAGCCTGGAAAAACCCGTCGGCATCATCGCCGTCAGCGACGCGCGCGCGCGCCAGCTGCTGCAAGCGTGCATGCACGCGGGCATCGCCGTGCCGGAGCAAGTTGCCCTGATCGGTATCGACAACGACCCGCTGGCGCGCATGCTCACGCGCATTCCCTTGAGTTCCGTGATCCAGGGTACCGAGGAAATGGGCCGCACGGCCGCGCATCTGCTGCACCAGATGTTGAATGGCGCGCGTCTGTCCGGCACGCGCATCCTCGTGCCGCCGGCTGGCCTGAACGTGCTCGCCTCCACGCGCCACCAGCCTTTCCAGCATCCGCAGGTGATGCAGGCGCGCCACTTCATCCGCCAGTACGCCTGCCAGGGCATCAAGACGGAGCAGGTGGCCGATTACGTGGGCGTGTCGCGCTCTTCGCTCGAAGCGCACTTCCGCCACGAGCTGGGGCGCAGCGTGCACGACGAGATCCTGCATTTCAAGCTCGATGCGGCCAAGACCCTGCTGGCGCGCGGGCCGGGGCAGGTGGCCGAGGTGGCCGTGCGTTGCGGCTTTACCACGGTGCAGTACATGCATGCCGTCTTCAAGCGCGAACTCGGTTGCACGCCGCGCGAATTCCAGCAGCGCAGCCGGCCGCCGCCATGACGATTGTTACCTTGCACAATGCGCGCGGCATGCGCGTGGCCATCGATGTGCACGATGCCGGCGTGCGGGCCTGGTGGGCGCCCGACCGCTATGGCCGCCTGGCCGATGTGCTGGGCGCCGCGCCCCCTGCGGCGCGCTTGCCCACGGGCTGGCAGTGCACGCCGCCGGATGACGGCCACTTGCTGCTGCGCCTGGCGCAAGACGGCCTGTCGGTGCGCCTGGCCTACCGGCTTGACGACGATGGCAGCCTGCACCTCGACTGCGCCGCCACGGCCGAGACGGTTTCCCGTTTCGCGCTTGCCGCGCCGCGCTTCAATCTGCAGTGTCATCATGCCAGCGTGGGCGACCATGTGCTGCGCCTGGCCGCCGATCGCTACTGGCCCGGCGGCCACTCGTGCAGCGCTCCGCTTGACGTGGCGGGCAGCGCGTTCGACTTCCGCCAGCCAGCGCCGCTCGCCTCGCGCCTGGCCTGGCCCGCGCTGGTGCACTTGCCGGGATTTGGGCATGACTTTTACTGGACGGGCAGCGGACAGCTGCGCGAGGCGGCGCGGGTGGCCGATCCCGCTTCCGGCAGGGTCTTGCGTTTTTCCAGTACCCAGGACAGTTGCCATTTATATTCCGATGCGCGCTGTTTTTCCCTGCTGGCGCAGGGCGTGCAATTGCAGCCGGGACAGGTGATGCGCTTCAGCCTTGCCTACCGTTTGGGCGTGCAGGATATCGACGCGTTTGACATATCCGAACCGGTATCAATGATGTCAAATAAGTGATTGGTCAGATATGCGGGGCAGTTCTACCATGAGGTAGTTTTTCCCTCATTCATTTTTGTCCTGACCGACGCTGCGAACCTGCCCATGAACATACTCACCATCGATGCCGGCACCACCAATACGCGTACCTTGCTGTGGCGTGCAGGCGCCGTCGTCGCCCAGGCGCAGCTGGAAACGGGCGTGCGCAATACCGCCATCGATGGCCATAACGGCGCGCTGAAACAAGCGCTGCGCGACACCATCGCCAGCGTGCTGGCCAGCGCCGGCATCGCGCCGTCCGAGGTGGACCTGGCCCTGGCCTCGGGCATGATCAGTTCGCCCATGGGCGTGCGGGAAGTGCCGCATTTGCCGGCGCCCGCCGGCCTGGCCCAGCTGGCGCAAGGCATGCAGGCGGTGGACTTGCCCGACGTGCTGGCGCAGCCCCTGTGGCTGATTCCCGGCGTGCGCAACCAGCATGGCGCCGTCGGCCTGCACAACGTCGAGGCGATGGACATGATGCGCGGCGAAGAGACGGAAGTCGTCGCGCTGCTCGATCGCTTGCAGTTGCGCGGCGCGGCGACCCTGATCATGCCCGGTTCGCATACCAAACTGATCAGCGTGGACGAGCAGCGCCGCATCCTCGGCTGCAGCACCACCATCGCGGGCGAACTGCTGCAGGCGATCACGCAGCACACCCTGATCAAGCAATCGGTCGATGGCGGTTTTGCGCACACCCTGGTGCCGAAAATGCTGCTGGCCGGCGCGGCCGCAGCGCAAAAAACGGGGCTGGCGCGCGCCTGCTTCAGCGTGCGTACCCTGGGCCAGTTCAGTGCTGTCGAATGCAATGAGCGGGCCAATTTCCTGATGGGCGCCGTCCTCAGCGGCGACTTGCTGGCGCTGCGCAACAGCACGGCCATCCAGATGCGGCCCGATAGCCCGCTCGTCATTACCGGTAAACCCATGCTGCGCCAGGCGCTCGGGCTGCTGATCGAAGAACACGGATTTTTTTATGGCAAGCGCATCATCGTCGACGACCAGCAGCAAGACCATCTGGCCGGTCACGGTGCGCTGCTGATCGCCGCCGCGCGCGGCTTGATTTCCCCGCAGGAGACAGTATGAGCAGCAACAAGAACAAGCGTCCCTTGCGTTCGCAAGCGTGGTTTGGCGGCGACGACAAAGACAGTTTTATACACCGCAGCTGGATGAAGAACCAGGGCTATCCCAGCGACGCTTTCGATGGCCGTCCCGTCATCGGCATCTGCAATACCTGGTCCGAGCTGACGCCCTGCAATGGCCATTTCCGCGACCTGGCCGAAATGGTCAAGCGCGGCGTGCTCGAAGCGGGCGGCTTCCCCGTCGAATTTCCCGTCATGTCGCTGGGCGAGACGAATCTGCGCCCGACGGCCATGCTGTTCCGTAACCTGGCCAGCATGGATGTCGAGGAATCGATCCGCGCCAACCCGATCGACGGCGTGGTGCTGCTGACGGGCTGCGACAAGACCACCCCGGCCCTGCTGATGGGCGCGGCCAGCGTGGACTTGCCCACCATCGTGCTGTCGGGCGGCCCCATGCTGAACGGGAATTACCGGGGCAAGCCGATCGGTTCCGGCACGGACGTATGGAAGTTTTCCGAAGACGTGCGCGCCGGGCGCATGACGTCCGCCGAATTCAAGCAGGCCGAATCGTGCATGTCGCGCTCCGCCGGCCACTGCATGACCATGGGCACGGCGTCCACCATGGCCAGCATGGTCGAAGCGCTGGGCGTGACTCTGCCCGGCAACGCGGCCATTCCCGCCGTCGATGCGCGCCGCAAACTGCAGGCGCAGCTGACGGGCCGGCGCATCGTCGACATGGTGCATGAAGACCTGAAACTGTCGCAGATCCTCACGCGCGACGCGTTTGAAAACGCCATCATGGTCAACGGCGCCATCGGCGGCTCGACCAATGCCGTGATCCACCTGCTGGCCATTGCCGGGCGCATCGGCGTGGACATGCGCCTGGCCGACTGGGACCGCCTGGGCCGCGACATTCCCTGCCTGCTCAACCTGATGCCGTCGGGCCAGTACCTGATGGAAGATTTTTACTATGCGGGCGGCCTGCCCGTGATCATCCGCGACCTGCTGGGTAAATTGCACGGCGAGGCGCTCACCGTCACGGGCGCCAGCATGGCCGTCAACGTGGCCGAAGCGGAAAATTTCAATCCCGAAGTGATTACACCGCTGGCCCAGCCATTCAAGGACGAGGGCGGCATCGCCGTCCTGCAGGGCAACCTGGCCCCGCGCGGTGCCGTCATCAAGCCTTCCGCCGCCTCGCCCGAGCTGATGCAGCACCGTGGCCGCGCCGTCGTCTTCAACAGCATCGAGCACTATAAAAAGCGCGTCGACGATCCCGCGCTCGATATCGACGCCAGTTGCGTGATGGTGCTGCAAAATTGCGGCCCGCAAGGCTATCCGGGCATGGCGGAAGTGGGCAATATGGGACTGCCGAAAAAACTGCTGGAGCAGGGCGTGCGCGACATGGTGCGCATCTCGGACGCGCGCATGAGCGGCACGGCCTACGGCACGGTGGTGCTGCACGTGGCGCCGGAAGCGGCCGTGGGCGGGCCGCTGGCCCTGGTGCGCGATGGCGACATGATTGAACTGGACGTGGCGGGACGCCGCTTGCACCTGGACGTCGACGAGGCCGAGCTGGCGCGCCGGCGCGCAGAGTGGCGCGCACCCGAGCCGGCCATGAAGGGCGGCTACCAGTCCATGTACATCAAGCACGTGACGCAGGCCGACGAAGGCGCGGACCTGGACTTCCTCGTCGGTTGCCGGGGTTCCGCCGTGCCGCGCGAATCTCACTGAAAGAGGAAAAATGATGGGAACACGTGCCCAATTGCTGGTCGATGCGCAGAATTTTCTCGGCGAGGGCGTGCGCTGGTGCGAACGCAGCGGCCGCGTTTTCTGGACGAATATCGAAGGCTGCCAGCTGCATGCGCTGGTGCTGGCGACGGGCGAACGCCAAAGCTGGGACATGCCCGAGCGCCTGGCGTGCTTCGCGCTGACGGACAGCGACGACATCCTGCTGCTGGGACTGGCTTCGCGCCTGGCGTGGTTTGACGCGCGCAGCGGGGCCGTCACGCCCTTGCACACGGTGGAGGGAGACTTGCCCATGACGCGCCTGAACGATGGCCGCTGCGACCGCCAGGGACGCTTTGTCTTCGGCACGCTCGATGAACGCCCGTGCCGCGATGCCATCGCCAGCTTTTACCGCCTCAACCTGGACTTGAGCCTGGAGCGCCTGCCGCTGCCGCCCATCGCCATCTCGAACAGCATCTGCTTCAGCATCGATGGCACGGCCATGTACTTCTGCGATTCGATGAAGAAGGCGATCTACCGCTGGGACGATTACCTGGGGGGCGACGCCAGCCGGGTGCGCGTGTTTGCCGTGCTCGATCCCGGCCCCGGCGCGGCCGATGGCGCCACCATCGATGCGCACGACCACTTGTGGAGCGCGCAATGGGGCGCGGGACGCGTATTGCGCTTCGCGCCGGACGGCAGCGTCGAGCGCTCGATCACCTTGCCCGTCTCGCAGCCCAGCTGCGTGAGTCTGGGCGGCCCGCACTACGACGAATTGTTCGTCACCACCGCGCAGGAAAGTTTGACGCCGGCCCAGCTGGCGGGCGAACCGCTGGCCGGGGGATTGTTTCATGCGCGCCAGGTGGACGTGCGCGGTTTGCCGGAAGTGCGCTTTGGCGCCCTGCCGGCCTGACAGGAGAGAGCAATGCAAAAACATACGATTTTCGAGGGCATTATCGAGCGGGGCATGGTCGGCATCGTGCGCGCCGGCTCGCCCGATGCGGCGCTGCGGATCGCCGAGGCCTGCATCGCCGGCGGCATCACGGCGCTGGAAGTGGCCTTCACCACGCCCGATACCCTGGGCGTGCTGCGCACCCTGCGCGAACGCCATGGAGACGACGTGCTGCTGGGCGCGGGCACGGTGCTCGATACGGAGACGGCGCGCGCCGCCATCCTGGCCGGCGCCCAGTTCATCATTTCGCCCAGCGTCAACGTGGACACCATCGCGCTGTGCCAGCGCTACCAGGTGCTGTCCATGCCGGGCGCGATGACGCCGACGGAAATCGTCACGGCCCTGCAGGCGGGCGCCGACATCGTCAAGGTCTTCCCCGCCGAGATGTTCGGTCCCGCGTACATCAAGGCCCTGCGTGCGCCCCTGCCGCAAGCGCCGCTGATGCCGACGGGCGGCGTCACGGTGGAGAACCTCAATGAATGGTTTGCCAGTGGCGCCGTGGCCGTGGGTATCGGCGGCAGCCTCAGTGGCCCGGGCGCCACGGGAGATTACGCGACCGTGACGGCGCGCGCGCAAGCTTTCGTGGCGAAGATGGCGGCCGTGCGGAGTTCTAGGTCTTCTGGATAGCTCCCTGCCCTGGATAATTCTGCTACGCTAGGCGGGCAATGTCGCACGCTTAACTACGACCAGAATATGCCCAACATCGCCCGCATCCTGCAAGACAGCCGCATCATCGCCATCGTCGGCATGTCCGACAAGCCCGAACGCGCCAGCCATGAAGTGGCAGATTACCTGCTGCAGCATGGCTACCGCGTGCTGCCCGTCAATCCTGCCCTCGCCGGCAAGGAAGTGCTGGGCCAGCGCGCCTATGCCACCCTGACGCAGGCTGCCGCTGCCGTGGCGCCGGCGCGCATCGATATCGTCGATTGCTTCCGCAAGTCCGAGGATATCCTGCCCGTCGCCGAGGAAGCCATCGCCGTCAAGGCAGGCTGTTTGTGGCTGCAGCTCGATATCATCAATGAGCAGGCGGCGCAGCTGGCGCGGGCGGCTGGCATGGACGTGGTGGTGGACCACTGCACAAAAATTGAGCACCGCAAGCTGGCGGTGGCGGCATGAAGGCGCGCACGCAATTTCGCGCCGGCCAGGGCTTCGAGCTGAACGAGGAATTCGCCGGCAAGCGCCTGCTGGGCGCCGCCACCAAGGCAGTGAACAAGAAGCTGACGCCAGCCCAGTGCAAGGCCCTGGACCGCGAGGAAACCGTGGCTCTGACGGCGCAGATCGCCGAGTGCCAGAGCATGCTGTATGCGCAGCACAAAAAGAAGGTGCTGCTGGTCCTGCAGGGCATGGATACGTCGGGCAAGGATGGCACGGTCAAGGCCATCTTCAGCAACATCAACCCGATGGGCATCCGCGCCGTGGCGTTCAAGGGCCCCACCGATATCGAACTGGCGCACGATTACCTGTGGAGGGTCCACCAGCACGTGCCCGTCAAGGGCGAGATCGCCATCTTCAACCGCAGCCATTACGAAGATGTGCTGATCACGCGCGTGCAGGACATGATCGACAAGGCCGAATGCCAGCGCCGCTACGCGCAGATCCGCGATTTCGAGCGCATGCTGAGCGAAACGGGCACCGTCATCCTGAAAGTCTTCCTGCATATCTCGAAGGACGAGCAACGGGGACGGCTGCAGGAGCGGCTTGACGATCCCGACCGCCAGTGGAAGTTCGATCCCAACGATATCGCCCAGCGCAAGAAGTGGGATGGCTACCAGCGCGCCTATGAAACGGCGATCCGCGAGACCGATGCCGAGCACGCGCCGTGGTACGTGGTGCCATCGAACTCCAAGACGCAACGCAATCTGGTGGTCGCGTCGCTGCTGCTGGAAACGCTGCAGGGCATGAAGCTGGAATACCCGGCGCCGGACCCGAAACTGTCGTCTTTCAAGGTCGAGTAGAGGTCAGGCCAGTTCTGCGCAGCGCCTGCGGAATCGGCCGCGCTGTGGCATAGTATCCCTCGTCGATAATTCAAACCAGACCGGAGATCCATATGCTGCAGTTGAAAGATCCTACCTTGTTGCGTCACCAGGCTTACGTGAATGGAGCCTGGGTCGATGCCGATGGTGGCCAGACGATTAATGTGAGCAATCCCGCCACCGGCGAGCATATCGGCACGGTGCCCCTGATGGGCGCCGCCGAGACGCGCCGCGCCATCGAGGCGGCCAATGCCGCCTGGCCCGCCTGGCGCAAGAAGACGGCCAAGGAACGCGCGGCCGTGCTGCGCCGCTGGCATGACCTGATCCTGGAAAACGCCGACGACCTGGCGCTGATCATGACCACCGAGCAGGGCAAGCCCTTGCCGGAAGCGAAGGGCGAAGTGCAGTTCGGCGCCTCGTTCATCGAGTGGTTTGCCGAAGAAGGCAAGCGCGTCGCGGGCGACACGCTGCAATCGCCGTGGCCGGACCGCCGCCTGGTCATCACCAAGGAGCCGATCGGCGTGTGCGCCGCCATCACGCCGTGGAACTTCCCCGCCGCCATGATCACGCGCAAGGTCGGCCCGGCCCTGGCCGCCGGCTGCCCGATGGTCCTGAAACCGGCGGAAGCGACACCGTTTTCCGCGCTGGCGCTGGCCGTGCTGGCCGAGCGCGCGGGCGTGCCTGCCGGCGTGTTCAGCATCGTCACGGGCGCGCCGAAAGACATCGGCGGCGAAATGACGTCGAACCCCATCGTGCGCAAGCTGACGTTTACGGGCTCGACCCAGGTGGGCCGTTTGCTGGCGGAGCAGTGCGCGCCGACGATCAAGAAACTGTCGCTGGAACTGGGCGGCAATGCGCCGTTCATCGTCTTCGACGACGCCGACCTCGATGCGGCTGTGGAAGGCGCCATCGCCTCGAAATACCGCAATGCGGGCCAGACGTGCGTGTGCGCCAACCGCCTGTACGTGCAGGACAGCGTGTATGACGCGTTTGCCGACAAGCTGGTGGCGGCAGTGGCCAAGCTGAAGGTGGGCAATGGCATCGAGGCGGGCGTCACGCAAGGTCCGCTGATCGACGCCAAGGCCGTCGCCAAGGTGGAAGAGCACGTGGCCGACGCGCTGGGCAAGGGCGGCCGCCTGCTGGCCGGCGGCAAGCGCCATGCGCTGGGCAACGGCTTCTTCGAGCCGACCATCATCGCCGACGTGACGAACGACATGCGCGTGGCCACCGAGGAAACCTTCGGCCCGCTGGCGCCGCTGTTCCGCTTCAAGACGGACGATGAAGTGATCGCCCTGGCCAACAACACGGAATTCGGCCTGGCTGCCTACTTCTATTCGCGCGACATCGGCCGCATCTGGAGAGTGGCCGAAGGCCTGGAAACGGGCATGGTTGGCGTCAACACGGGCCTGATCTCGAACGAAATCGCGCCCTTCGGCGGCGTCAAGCAATCGGGCCTGGGCCGTGAAGGATCGACCTATGGTATCGAGGACTACCTCGTCATTAAATACATCTGCATGGGCGGGATCTAAAGCAGCTTAACGTGAGCCGCGGCGCGCAGCCAACCTGTCCAGCATGCCCTTGACCGCTTCCATCTGCGTGCCGCTCTTGCGGTAGAAATCCGGGTCGATCGGATTGATGCTGGTGTAGCCCCAGAAATCCCAGCAGCCTTTCGGGTTGTACGGGTAGACGGGGCTCGGTTCGGCCTGCGGGTACAGCACGATGATCTTGTTGGCGTCCGCCACCTGGTTGTAGCCGGTGCTGGTATAGAAGCGGTCGCCGATGGCCTGCGTCGTTTGCAGGCAGCCGTGGAACACCACGTGCACGCGGCAGCTCTCGCTGTCGCAGGCTTTCGGGATGTAGGCGTAGCCCGTATTGTTCATGCTCGAGTACGCGTTCTGGATGAAGCTGCGCTGGTTGAAGGAGATCAGCTTGCCCGTCAGGGTGGTCGCCGACGGTTGCAGGTCCGGGTACAGGTGCTGCAGGATGTCGCGGGCCTGCGCATAGTCGCAGTCGTTGATGAAGGGCGACTCCGTCACGGCGCAAGGCTTGTCCTGATTGTTGTCCGTGATGATGGCATGGCCCGCGCCGACCGTATCGACGAAGCGGATCTGCGCCGCCGGCGTGCCTGCCAGTTGATAGAATTTTCCCACCTGTTCCACCACCGGCCGCGTCACGGTCTGGTCTTTCGTTCCGCTGAACAGATACACGCGCTGGCGTTTCAGGTTGGCCGTGTCGTCGATGAGACGGGCGCGCGCAAAATCGTTCGCCGCGCGCAGCAATTCGCTGGCCACGGGCGGCGCCACCTGCGCGCTGCCCGGATTCATGCAAGTGGTGAGCGCATTCGTCAGGTAGGGAATGTAGGGAAAGCGGCCCGGCTGGCCCGAGCAGAAATACGGGCCGCCTGCGATGATGCCGGCACCGGCCACCGTGGCCGAGTAGGCGACGGCAAACTGCGCCGCCATGAAGCCGCCCGAGGACAGGCCGGACACCGTGGTCTGGCTCAGGTCAGCCTGGTAGGCGGGCAGGGCGGGCACGTCCTTGGTCGCGGCGGGCTTGACGGCTTTGGCGGCCGTGGCGGCGTGTGCGCTTGCTGGCGCCAGGACGAGCAGGCTGGCGGCCAGCACGGTGGTGGTTAGTGTGGTCAGGTGCGCGGTCAGGTGCGGGAAGGACATGGTGACTCCACAAGGCAAGGGCAGGAAGGCCGAGCATAGGTAAAAAAACTGTGCGTTGGGCAAGTACTGCACGGTCGTTGATGTCGCTCAAGCTATCGCTGTTGTTGTTGCCCTCATGCGCGTGGGCGGCGTTTGACATAGAATGGTTTTTTCCGTTCAACCATGGTGCCCTTCATGTCCAAGACCCTTGCCCAGCTGTTTGCGCTGACCACCCTTGCCGCCAGTGCCAGCCTGGCCGTGCCGGTCCATGCCGCCGATACCGCGCCAGCGGCCTGTCCCGCCATTCTGAAACAGACCTTCAACCGCCTGCAGGATGAAGCGCCGCAAAACCTGTGCCAGTATGCGGGCAAGGTCGTGCTGGTGGTGAACACGGCCAGTTATTGCGGTTTTACCAACCAGTATGAAGGGCTGGAAGCGCTGTACGCGAAGTACGGCAGCAAGGGCCTGGTGGTGCTGGGTTTCCCGTCGAACGATTTCGGCAAGCAGGAGCCGGGCAACAGCAAGGAAATCGCCGATTTCTGCTACAACACCTATGGCGTGAAGTTCCCCATGTTTTCGAAGTCCGTCGTCTCCGGCCCTGCGCCGAACCCGCTGTACGTGGACCTGATCAAGCAGACGGGCAAGACACCGGCCTGGAATTTCCATAAATACCTGATCGACCGCCACGGCAAAGTGGTGGAAAGCTTCCCCAGCAAGGTGACGCCGGACGACAAGAAACTCGTTGGCGCGGTGGAAAAAGCGCTGGCGCTGTAAGTTGCCGACCTACAAGCAGGCTTGATCGCCTGCTTTTTTTTAATGCCGCGCTTGTCGTCTTGCCATCATTGTCCTAAGCTGGTTGTTCACGTTTGTCACAACAAAGGAGAACATCATGGCGTATGTCGATGGATTTGTGGTGCCCGTACCGAAAGCCAAGCTCGATGCCTACCTGGCCATGTCGCGCAGTTGCGGCGCCGTCTGGCGAGAGTACGGCGCGCTGGAATTTCGCGAATGCGTGGGCGACGATGTCAAGCCGGGCAAGCTGACCTCGTTCCCGCAGGCGGTGGACTTGCAGGATGGCGAAGTGGTGGTGTTTTCCTGGATCGTGTATGCGTCGCGCGCCAAACGCGATGAAATCAACGACAAGGTCATGAAAGACCCGCGCCTGGCCGAGATGATGGATCCGGCCAAGCTGCCGTTCGATGGCAAGCGGATGATCTATGGCGGCTATGAAATGCAGGTTGACATCAAGTAATCAGTTTTGCGGGCATCGCCCCGCGCAGCGCATTGCATACGACGATCGCTTCGGCCCGCGCCAGCATGGCGCGCGTGATGATGGTTTCTTGCGCGTTCCAGGCGGGGTTGGCCAGCATGGCCGCGCGCTGCACGCCGGGCAGCAGGCCGCAGGACAGGGGCGGCGTGTGCCAGCGGCCGTCCAGTTGCACGAAGACATTGCTGCGCCCGCCCTCGGTCAGCTCGCCCCGTTCGTTAAAAAACAGCATGTCGAAGCCGCCTTGCGCCTCGGCCGCGCGCCAGGCCGCGTCATAGCGCGCGCGCACGCTGCTCTTGTGGCGCAGGAACAGGTCGTCCGCTGTGGTGGCGTCGGGCGCCAGCATGACCTTCACGGTGTCCGGCAAGGCGCTGAGCGCGCCGCTTTGCGTCGTCAACCGGCCATCCTGGCGCAGCGCCAGGCGCAGGCGGAAGGGCGCATCGTCGGGCCGTGCCGCGCAAGCCGCCTGCAGTGCCGCGCGGGCCGCATCGGCATCCCAGGCAAAATTAAAATAGGCGCAGGAGGCGGCCAGGCGCGCCAGGTGCCGCTCCTGCTGGCGGCAGCCATCGTTGCGGCTCGCATGCAGGGTCTCGAACAGTTCAAAGTCGTTCGTGAGGCCCGTGAGGAAGCGGGCCTTGAGCTGGCATTCCGCAAATTCATCGTGCGGCTCGCTGTCGAGCACGATGCCGGCGCCCACGCCCATCTCGCCGCGCCGGATGCCGCCAGGGCCAGCCGCTTGCAGGGCCAGCGTGCGGATCGGCACGGACAGGCAAAAGTCGCCCACGGCGTGCGCGGCGCCAGCGGCCGGTGGATCGAACCAGCCGATGGCGCCCGTATAGATGCCGCGCGGTGCCGGTTCCAGTTCGGCGATGATTTCCATGGTGCGGCGTTTCGGCGCGCCCGTGATCGAGCCGCACGGGTACAAGGCCTGGAAGATGTCGGCCAGGCTGGCGTCGGCGCGCAGACGCGCCTGCACGGTGGAGGTCATTTGCAGCACGCTGCTGTAGCGCGTCACTTCGAACAGGGCCGGCACCTGGACGGAACCCGTGACGGCGATGCGGCCGATGTCGTTGCGTAGCAGGTCCACGATCATCAGGTTTTCCGCGCGGTTCTTCGGATCATGGGCCAGGGCGGCGGCGCGGCGCGCGTTTTCTTCCACCTGTTCGGCTGGGGCGGCCGGCGCCGTGCCTTTCATGGGACGCGCCGTCAATTCGCCTTGCGCATGGCGCACGAACAGCTCCGGCGACAGCGACAGCAGGGCGCCGCCATCGGGCAGCATCAGCAGCGCGCCGTAGGGCACGGGCTGGCGCGCGCGCAGCCGCGCATACAGGGCCAGGGGCGAGCCGAAGGCGTCGAAGCGCAAACGATACGTGTAGTTGACCTGATAGGTGTCGCCGGCCACGATGTAGTCGTGGATGCGTTGCAGCGTCTGCGTAAATTCGGCTTGATCCACGTTCGCGCGGATAGCGGCCACGCCGGCCGGCGCGGCGTCCGCGTCGACGCGCGCATCCAGCCACTGCGCCACCTCGTCCTGCGACAGCTGCGTGCAATGGTCGAAGACGAGCACTTGCGCCAGCGGCGGCGCGTTGATGCCTGCCGCGCGCGGCGGCATGGCCAGCAAGTGCGCGCCCAGTTCGTAGCTGCACACGCTGACGGCGTACTGGCCGCGTTGCAAGGCCTCTTGCAGCCCTTCGAGCAGGGGCTGCCACTGCTCCCCCTCGGTGCACCGCAAGACTGCCGCCAGGCCCGTGTACAGGCGCGAACCGGCGCCGGGTGTGCTGGCGTCGTCGAGCAGGGCGAAACAGTCGATATGCATGGGACAGCCGCGGCGGTGACTTACCCCAGCAGCATGGCGATTTGCAGCGCCGCGTCCTGGGATGGATTGATCTTGAAGCCGCTCTTGGCGTAGCGGTGCCAGCGTCCGATGACGAAGCCGACGATCAGGGTGGCGCGCGCGGCCACTTCGCTTTCCTTGCCATGGCCTTCGGCGGCGGCCACGCGCAAGGCCTGCTTGAGCGCCAGTTCCACGCGGTCGTAGAACTGGTTCATGCGTACCTGCAGGCGCTCGTCCTCATTGACCAGCGCATCGCCGATCAATACGCGCGTCATGCCCGGATTGCTGATGGCGAAATTGAGCAGCATGCCGACGATGTCGCGCGTCTGCGTCATGCCGTCGCTGTGCTTTTCCGCGATCTGGTTGATCAGGCCGAAGACGCTCGACTCGATGAATTCGATCAGCCCTTCGAACATTTGCGCCTTGCTGGCGAAATGGCGGTACAGGGCCGCTTCCGACACGGTCAGTCTGGCCGCCAGTGCGGCAGTGGTGATCTTTTCGCCTTTCGGCTGCTCCAGCATTGCGGCGAGGGCCTGAAGAATTTGTAGCCTGCGTTGGCCCGGCGGTGTGCTTGCCATATTTTCTCTTGTCGTTAAAAAAAATGCTGTCTTGATGGGGCGTTCCGTCACCGCCGCTAGCGGTGCGGCTTGCGGCGTCAGCCGCAAGCCCAGGAGTCCCCTTCAGCGCAGACGGTGAAGGCGGCGTGCCAAATGCCGGACAGATTTTACTTTGACATCGACGTAAGCGGGGCGATTTAACGCTCTGGGCAGCTTCGCCACGCCGATCGGATCGGCCATTTTCAGGTATTGCGTGACCCAGGCCGTGCGCAAGCCCAGTCTTTTTGCGCCCTTCAGGTTGGCCAGGGTGTCTTCCACCAGGATGCAGCGGCCGGGCCGGATCTGGTGCTTGCGCATCAGTTTGCGCAGCATCAGGGTCGATGGCTTGGGCCGCAGCTGGCGGTGCACGTGCATCGCCTCGATGGCGACGTGGTGTGAAAAATGCCGGCGCAAGCCCAGGTGGCGCATCACGTCGCTGGAATAGCGCAGCGGCGCGTTGGTGAGTAAAATTTTACGGCCAGGCAGGCGTTTGAGTAAAGCCCCCAGCCCCCGCTCGGCGCGTATCATGGCGCGCAAATCGTCGAACGCGTGCGTCTCGTGCAAAAAATGCGCGGCCTGCACCTGATGGTGCTTGACCATGCCCAGCAAGGTGGCGCCATAGCGGCGCCAGTAGGCCGCGCGCGCCGCATTGACGATGGCGTCGTCGGCCGGCGTGACGCCATCGCCCAGTACGCGGGCAATATACGTGTTCATATTGGCCGTGATGGTGGGGAAGATGGCGTGCGAGGCATTGTGCAGCGTGTTGTCGAGGTCAAACAGCCAGACCGGCGACGAGCGGTTAAGATGGGACACAGGCACAGGCGTCTTTAGGCAAGATGATAAGCAAGATGAAAAATTCAACAATCAGGAAAACCATGCGAAGCCAGATTATAGTGATGTTTTGCGGATTATTCTTGCTGCCGTTGCCGGCAGCCTTGGCGGAAGCGGCGCCCGTGGCGCAAAACCGGGGCGCCCTGTTCAGGGTGCAGGACGCGGGCCACACCCTGTATCTGTTCGGTACCATCCACGTCGGCGCGCCCGATTTTTATCCGCTCGAACCGACCGTGACGCGGGCATTGGATGGCGCCGGGGCGCTGGCGCTGGAGATCGATCCGGGCGCCGATCCGCGCGCCGCCCTGGGCGCCGTGCTGAAATACGGCTTGGAGGCGCCGGGCAGCAAGGTGCCGGCCGACTGCCGCCAGACCCTGGCGCCGCGTCTGGCGCCGTTGTTGCAAAAATACGGTATTGCGCCCGAAGCGGTGGCGCCGATGAAGCCGTGGATGCTGGCCAGCATGCTGGCCATCGGCGAGTTTTCCACACTCGGCTACCGCTCCGACCTGGCGGTCGACAATTATCTGTCGCAGCAGGCCAGGGCGCGCAAGATCCCCGTTGTGGAACTCGAATCGATCGAAGGCCAGATGGCGCTGTTCGGCGCCATGTCGCCGCAGGATCAATGCCGCTTCCTGGAAGACGGCGTGGCGTCGATCGAAGAGCAGGAACAAAGCCAGGAAGCGCGCGAGATCGCCAACGCCTGGCGCACGGCCGACGCGGCCGCCTTCGACAAGCTGGCCGCCAAAGCGGCAACAGACCCCTCGTTTGCCGCGCAGTTCGTGCAAAAGGTGTTGCTGGATGGCCGCAACCCGGCCCTGGCCGACGGCATCGCCAACTTGCTTGCGCGCGAAAAATCCAGCCTGGCCGCCATCGGCGTGCTGCATCTGGTCGGATCAAAGAGCGTACCGGAGCTGCTGCGCAAGAAAGGTTTGAAGGTAGAGCGGGTGTATTGAAAGGCGGAGTAAATGCGGGCTACAGATAGCAGAGCAGATGGAAAAGTGTTCAGGGCAAGGCGGACTGACGAAGACAGTACGAATGTACGGCGAGGAAGGACAACGCCGCCATGGACATTTTTTCAGCTGCGGGGAGATATAGTTGGTGCCCTTGACGTGGATCGAACACGTGGCCTCTCCCTTACCAAGGGAGTGCTCTACCACTGAGCTACAAGGGCATAAAAAATCGGCGCTGGGTGAATTGCGCCGAATTATTTTTAGTGCGAACGGATCATAGTACCAAAAGCCTGCTCGGTCAACACTTCGAGCAATAATGAGTGTTCGATGCGGCCATCGATGATGTGCACCGTGTTCACGCCGGACTTGGCGGCGTCGAGCGCGGACGAGATCTTCGGCAGCATGCCGCCCGAGATCGTGCCATCGGCGAACATCTCGTCGATTTCACGCGCGGACAGGTCGGTCACCAGATTGCCCTGCTTGTCCTGGACGCCGGCGATGTTGGTCATCATGATCAGCTTTTCCGCTTTCAGGATTTCCGCGATCTTGCCGGCTACCACGTCGGCGTTGATGTTGTAAGCCTGGCCATCCTGGCCGAAACCGATCGGCGAAATGATGGGAATGAAGGCATCGTCCTGCAGCGCCTTGACGACGGCCGGGTTGATCGCGTCGATCTCGCCGACAAAGCCGATGTCGAGGAATTCGCCCGGATGTTCGCGGTCCGGCATCTGCATCTTGCGCGCGCGGATCAAGCCGCCATCCTTGCCCGTCAGGCCGACAGCCTGGCCGCCGTAATGGTTGATCAGCATGACGATATCCTGCTGCACTTCGCCGCCCAGCACCCACTCCACCACTTCCATGGTTTCTTCATCGGTGATGCGCATGCCTTGCACGAAGGTGCCTTGCTTGCCGATTTTTTTCAGCGCGTTGTCGATCTGCGGTCCGCCGCCGTGCACCACCACCGGGTTCATGCCGACCAGCTTGAGCAGGATGACGTCGCGCGCGAAGCCGTGCTTCAGGCGTTCGTCCGTCATGGCATTGCCACCGTATTTGATGACGATGGTCTTGCCATGGAAATTGCGGATGTAGGGAAGGGCCTCGGCCAGAATCTGCGCCTTGATTTGTGGCGACACCGCCGTCAAGTCGTCATTCATGTCCAGGTTCAAGTTAGCTAGTTGATTCATGGCGAGTCCGGAAAATAGATTTGTGCGATTTTACAGGGAAGAAGAAAATCCTGGAGGCATTATAGGGCGATCTTGTTGTATTTTCCCTGATGATCCTATAGTCTGGTCCGATATGTCCCCCAGCCAGCCCTTTTACTGCCAGTTACATCTGCGTCGCATCCCGCTGCAGCATGACACACACTTGCCAATTCAAACACAGCCATGAGCCAGTGCACTCTGTGTGGCGCCACCTTCGAGTGTGGCCAGACTGACCCGCAGGCCAGCGGACCATGCTGGTGCGTGGCCCTGCCGCCGGCCGTTCCCGTGCCCGGTAGCGCCGCCGTGGGCTGCTGGTGCCGCGCCTGCCTGCAACAGCGCATCGCGGCCCTGACGCCCCCGGCGGCAACGCCGGCCAGATAAACGCATCGGCGTACTTTTTCCTTTGCAAAAGACCTTGCGTTTTGTGGGGGAATACGTTCAGACTGCGATTTTTAAGAATTTCTTATAGGAAAGTTATGCGCTTCAGGGATATCCGCATCGGCGTGCGCATCAATGCCGGTTATGCCATTTTGATCGTGCTGATGCTGGTCGTCATCGTCCTGGCCGGTAGCCGCATCTATGCGATCCGCGCCGAGACCGACGATATCCTGCAGCGCGACTGGGTCGCCGCCAAGGCGACCAGCAAGATTCATAGCCTGGCGCGCGAAGCGGCCACGCGCATTGCCATCCTGCCCAGCCAGCACAAGCTGGCGCTGCGCCAGGCGAATCAGGAACGCCTGGAAGCGATCAAGCTGGCCATCGACGAACAGGTAGCGGTGCTCGACGGGCTCGATGCGCGGCCCGCCGAGAGGCGCCTGCTGGAGCAGATGCACCGCGCGCGCGCCGATTATTATGTCTCGCTCAAGGCCATGTTCGCGCTGGTCGAACGCGGCGACGGTACTGGCGCCGAGCAGGCCGTGCGGACGGTAACCTTGCCCGTGCTGGAAAAGGTGCTGCTGTACGTGGGCCAGCTCGACGACTTGCAGCAGCAGCAGATCCGCGACAGCGCGGCCAGGATACGCAACGATATCGATACGTCGCTGATCCTGATGGGCGGCATCGGGCTGGCAGCCCTGTTGATCGGCCTGGCCTTTGCCTGGTCGGCGCGCTCGATCACGCGTCCGCTGGGCGAGGCGGTGGCGATCGCCACGCGCGTGGCCAAAGGCGATTTCAGTTCCGTCATCGAAGTGACGTCGCGCGATGAGACGGGCGAATTGCTGCAGGCGCTGAAAAACATGAGTACCAACCTGGCCGTCGAGCAGGATCTGCGGCATGCCGTCGAAGTGGCCGAGGATGCGACCAAGATGAAGTCGGACTTCCTGGCCAATATGTCGCACGAGATCCGCACGCCGATGAACGGCATCATCGGCATGACCCACCTGGCGCTGCAGACGGAGCTCACCTCGACCCAGCGCAACTACCTGGAAAAGGTCGAGTCGGCGTCGAAGAACCTGCTGGCCATCATCGACGACATCCTCGATTTCTCGAAGATCGAGGCGGGCAAGATGGCCTTTGAAAAAGTCGATTTTTTCCTCGAGGACGTGCTGGCGCAGATCGCCGACCTGTCCGTGATGCGCGCGCAGGACAAGGGGCTCGAACTGCTGTTCGACATCGCCCCCGACGTGCCGAACGCCTTGCAGGGCGATCCGCTGCGCCTGGGCCAGGTGCTGATCAACCTGACCAACAATGCCATCAAATTTACGGACAAGGGCGAAATCGTCGTCACCATCCGCTTGCAGCAGCTGGAAGAACATGCGGCGGTGCTGCGTGTCGATGTGCGCGACACGGGCATCGGCCTGACGCCGCCCCAGCGCAGCAAATTGTTCCAGGCATTTACCCAGGCCGACACGTCCACCACGCGCCACCATGGCGGCACCGGCCTGGGGCTGACCATCAGCAAGCGCCTGGTGGAAATGATGGAAGGCGACATTGACCTGGTCAGCGAAGCGGGCGTGGGCAGCACCTTTTTCTTTACGGCCCGCTTCGGCCTGGCCGCCGTGCCGCGCGACAGCCTGCCAGTGCCGCCGCAGTTTCAGGGTCTGCGCGTGCTGGTGGTCGATGATAACCCCAGCGCGCGTGAAATTTTCGTCAACATGCTGACGGCGCTCGGTTTCGATGCGCGTGCCGTGTCTGGCGGCGTGCTGGCCATCGGCGCCGTGGCGCAGGCGCGCACCGAAGGGCGTCCGTACGGGCTGGTGCTGATGGACTGGAAAATGCCGGGCATGAACGGCCTCGATACCCTGGCCGGCATTCGTGCCGATGCCGCCGGCATCGACGCGACGCCGGCCTGTATCATGGTCACGGCCTTCCATCGCGAAGCACTGCTGGAGGCGGCGCGTCAGCGCGACTTGCCGCTCGACGGTGTATTGAACAAGCCGGTCAGCGCTTCTACCCTGCTCGACCAGATATCGTTCGTGTTTGGCGGCGTGACAGGGCAGAGTCGCAAGACGCAGCGCCAGAGCAGCTACCGCGACGACGAACGCGCCCTGCGCGGCGCCTGGCTGCTGCTGGTGGAGGATAATGAGGTGAACCAGGAAGTGGCGCAGCATATTCTCAACGACGCCGGCATTCGTGTCGACATCGCGAGCAATGGCGCCATCGCGCTGGCGAAGATCGAGGAAAATGCCTATGACGGCGTGCTGATGGATTGCCAGATGCCGGTGATGGATGGCTACCAGGCCACGCGCAAGCTGCGCCAGGATCCCCGTTACTCGGATTTGCCCGTGATCGCCATGACGGCCAATGCCATGGTCGGCGACAAGGAAAAATGCCTGGACGCCGGCATGAACGATTTCATCGCCAAGCCGATCGACGTGGCGCAGCTGTTCGGTACCCTGGCGCGCTGGATCGCGCCGGCTGCACCGCAGGAAATGACGGTGGTGGTGGCGCAGCCGGAAGCGGAGCTGCCCGTGATCGCCGGCCTGAAAATGGCGGAGGCCATGCGGCGCGTGGGCGGCAATGCCGCGTTGATGCGAAAATTGCTGGATCGTTTTGTGGAAACCCAGTTCGACGCCATGCAGCGCATCGTTGCCGCCATCGAGAACAACCAGCTGGAAACGGCGATCCGCGAAGCGCATACCCTGAAGGGCCTGGCCGGCAATATCGGTGCCGGCGGCCTGGCCGACAGCGCGGCGCGGGTCGAGCATTTGCTCAGCCTGGGATCGCACGACGGCTTGCCGCAGGCGCTGGCGGCCTGCACCCTGGCGCTCGACGAACTGGTGCCGAAGATCGTGCTGGCAATGCAGTCGCGCGGCAATGTGCCCGAAGCGGGCGGCGCGGCGGTGGGGCAGGGGGCGCCGGTGGACCGTGCGCAGCTGGAAGCGGGCTTGCGCGAACTGTCGCAACTGCTGCAGCAGGACGATGCGCAGGCCGTCAAGCATCTCGACGGCATCGGTCCCGTGCTGGTCGCGGCCGGGCAGGCGGAACATGCGCGCCAGCTGAAGCGCATGCTGGGACAATACGATTTCGAAGGTGCGCTGGCGCAGCTGGGCGAGGTGGCCGATGCGCTGGAGCTGACACTGTGACAAGGATAACTATGCAGAGCGAAGGACGGGCATGAGAGCGTCAGCAAGCAAGCCAACCATCCTGGTAGTCGACGACACGCCAGACAATATCGACCTGTTGCGCGCGGTGCTGGAAGACGATTACCGGACCAAGATCGCCGTCAATGGCGAGCGTGCCCTGAAAATCGCCGCCGGCGGCGACCAGCCCGATCTGATCCTGCTCGACATCATGATGCCCGGCATGAGTGGCTACGATGTGTGCCGCGCGCTCAAGGCCGATCCCGCCACGGCCGGCATCCCCGTGATTTTTGTGACCGCCATGAGCGAAGTGGCCGACGAGCAGCTGGGCCTGGCCCTGGGTGCCGTCGACTACATCACCAAGCCGATTTCGGCGCCCATCGTGCTGGCCCGTATCAAGACGCAGCTGGCGATGAAGCAGATGCAGGATTTTTTGCGCGACCAGAATCATTACCTGGAAACGGAAGTGGAGCGCCGCGTGCAGGAAGTGGCGGCGCTGCAGGACGTCACGATACACGCCATGGCTTCGCTGGCCGAGACGCGCGACAGCGAGACGGGCAACCATATCCGCCGCACCTCGCACTACCTGAAGGCGCTGGCCGAGAAAGTGCGCAGCCTGCCGCGTTTCCGCGATTTTTTGACGGACAAGAATATCGAACTGCTGTTCAAGACGGCGCCGCTGCACGATATTGGCAAGGTGGGCATCCCCGACCATATTTTGCTCAAGCCGGGGCGTTTCGAGCCGCACGAAATGGCCATCATGAAGACGCACACCACCCTGGGGCGCGACGCCATCCTGGCGGCCGAGCACGAGCTGGGCATCGAGGTCGATTTCCTCAAGTACGCGAAAGAGATCGCCTACAGCCACCATGAAAAATGGGATGGCAGCGGCTACCCGCAAGGGCTGGCTGGCGAAGACATCCCGATTTCGGCGCGCCTGATGGCGCTGGCCGACGTGTATGACGCCCTGATCAGCCGGCGCATCTACAAGCAGGGCATGGACCATGCACAGGCCGTGCAGATCATCGTCGAGGGGCGCGGTTCGCACTTTGACGCCGAGATCGTCGACGCCTTTTTGCAGATCCAGGACCAGTTCATCGCCATCTCCAGCCGCTATGCCGATGGCGTGTGCGAGATCGCCGACAAGCAGCGGCAGATCGCGCCCTACACCGAAAACATCAGCTGACGGTCTTGAAGAATCGTAGCATTTCCCGGCTGGCGTCCGGCCCTTTGTCGTCCGTGTAGCTGCCATGATTGCTGCCGCCGGACCACGCGTGGCCGGCGCCGTGGATGACCCAGTGTTCGCCCAGCGGCGAGCCATCGGCCTGGCTGTGCGTGGTGCGCGTGTAACGGTGGCCATTCGGTACGCTGCCGTCGATGGAAGCCGCCTTGGCTGCCTTGCCGCCCGCCTGGCTGCGCACGCCCTGGGCGATCAGCTCATCGCCATTGCGCGGGTTGACGGTGGTGTCGCGGTCGCCGTGAAAAACGATGATGGGCACGCCGCCCGCCGGCGCCTTGCGCTGGGCGTTGGGCATGGCGCCGCCCTTCATGGCCGCCAGCGCCGACGGCAAGTCCTGCGCCGAGGCGAAGGGCAGGCCCGAATGCACGCCGACGGCGGCAAACAAATCCGGGTACAAGGTGCCGACGATGACGGCCATGGCGCCGCCCGCCGACAGGCCGGCGACGAACACTTCGCGCTCATTGACCGGGTAGTCGTCGATGACTTGCCGCGCGATGCCGGCGATCAGCGACGGTTCGCCCTGGTCGCGCTGCTGGTCGATGGCATTGAACCAGTTCCAGCAGCGCGAACTGTTGGCACCCTGCGTCTGCGCCGGATAGACGACAAAACATTCCTTTTCTTCGGCCAGTGCATTCATCTGCGTGCCGGCGGCGAAATCATCGGGATTTTGCGT
This sequence comes from Janthinobacterium sp. 64, assembly GCF_002813325.1. NCBI lineage: Bacteria > Pseudomonadati > Pseudomonadota > Betaproteobacteria > Burkholderiales > Oxalobacteraceae > Janthinobacterium > Janthinobacterium sp. 64. The sequence continues at coordinate 3,887,142 of NZ_PHUG01000001.1, forward strand.
GCAGCCGTGCAGCATCACGATCAGCGGCATGGCCTGGCCGTGATAGCTGCTGGGGATATACAGTTTGTAGGCGCGCGTGCCCGCATGGTTGCGGTACACGCCGTCGATGAACTGCGCGCCAGCCGGCACATCGACCGGTGTGGCGGCCGGCGTATTGAAACCGGGCGGGTGGAAATTCGGCAGCTCGAAACTGGGCATGTCGAAGCTGTGCTGGCCCAGGCCGGCCGGCACGCCCAGGCGCGCCATGAAATCCTGCGCGAAATCCTGCGCCGCCTGCGCGGGCGTGGGCGGTACCGCGTCAGCTTGCGGCGGCTCGGCTCGGGCTTGCGCAGGTGGCGGCGCAGGTGGTGGATTAATGTCGCGCATCGGCTGCGTTGGCGGCGCTTGCGTGGCTGCCGCCTGCGGCGCCAGGCCGGCAGCGGACAGCGCCTGCTGGATCGCTTCGGTGGCGGCGGCGGGACCGCTGCCCATCAGATTACGGGTTGCGGCGCGCATCTGCGCCAGCATGTTGAGAGGTAGTTTCATGACCATCCTTAACGGTGCCGCGCATCGGCCGGGTCATCGCCGCAAACCAATACGCTAGTGAATTCGCCCTGCGAGCGCCGTCTTGACGACGGTGCTGGCGTGCAGGGCACCTAATACGAAAATCGACTCGATGGTGGCCAGTGCCAGTTCCACGGAGACGTCGCTGGCGATACTGGCCAGCCCCAGCACCTGGATCTGCAGGCGCTGGCCGGCTGCCTGGATCGCTTCCAGGTCGGCGCGCGAATAATGCTGCATGCCCAATACCAGGCTTTTACGGGCGACGGTTTGTTTCACCACGTCGGCGTGGATACCCAGCTGGTTGCGTATGGCCGTACGGATCAGATCCGTGCGGTTGGAATAAAATCCCTCCTGAACCAGCAGATCGATCTGCCCCAGGTCGATCAAGCCGAGGTTGATCGTGATTTTCTCGGATTCCCCAATTTTGGGCTTGCTGTCTTGCTTGGCCATATCTCTCCAAAAACTCCACGTGGCATCCATTTGCCATCTGTATGGATGGTAGTATAGTTGTGTAGTATCACAAGTCAAGCAGGATCTGGCCTGATCGTGTTGTAGGACGGGCACCCGCAGAGTGAGAATGGCTGCAAAATAAATTTCCGGAAGATGCGTTTTTGATCATGCTTTCGCTTGAAAATTTATTCATAGAAACATTGCATGCCGAGGCCATCGCCTCGCCGGCGCCGTTTCGCGGCATAATGCAAACCTTCACGTTCACCGATGCCGCTCCATGATGGTCGCTCCCCCACCTCCGCCAGCCGTTCCGCTTTCCTTGCCGTCACCGGTGCCATCGCCCTGTGTCAGCCTGTGCAAGATGAACCGCAACAGCGGTTTGTGCGAAGGCTGTTTGCGCACGCTCGACGAGATCATCGCCTGGAGCAAGGCCGACGACGATTTCAAGCGCGCCGTGTGGGCGGAATTGCCAGGCCGCGAATCTTTGCTCGATTTCGAGCCCGACTACTGAGGAAGCCCATGCCGCGATCGCCAGCGCTGTTCCCCGATGCCATGCAGGTGTTCGAACGCGGCTGGCTGTCGTCGAACAACATCCTGTTCCAAGGGAAGGATGACACGGCGCTGATCGACAGCGGCTATGTCACGCATGCGCCGCAAACCCTGGCCCTGCTGCGCCGCAGTCTCGATGGCCGTCCCCTGGACCGCCTGTTCAACACCCATCTGCATTCCGACCATTGCGGCGGCAACGCGCTGCTGCAAGCCGAGTATGGCTGCCAGACGGCCATTCCCGTCTCGGAAGCGGACAAGGTGCGCGCGTGGGACGTCGACGCCCTCAGCTTCCAGGCCACGGGCCAGCAATGCCCGCGCTTCGGCTTTGACGCCACCATATCTCCCGGCGACACGTTGACCTTGGCCGACATGGCCTGGCAAGCGCTGGGCGCACCGGGCCACGATCCGCACTCGCTGATTTTTTACTGCGCCGACGAGGGCATCCTGATCTCCGCCGACGCCCTGTGGGAAAACGGCTTTGGCGTGATCTTCCCCGAACTCGATGGCGGCTCCGGCTTTCTGGAAGCGCGCGCCACCCTGGACCTGATCGCCAGCCTCGACGTGCGCGCGGTGATCCCCGGCCACGGGCGGCCGTTCCAGGATGCCGCCGGCGCCCTGCAGCGCGCGTATTCGCGTCTCGACTACCTGGCGTCCGATCCCGTGCGCAATGCGCAGAATGCCGTGAAAGTGCTGCTGAAATTCCTGCTGCTGGAACGCCAGCGCATCGCCCTCGCCGCCATACCGGCCCTGCTGCGCGGCATGCCCATCTTCGAAGAGGCCAACCGGCGCTTCCTGCGCCAGGAGGCGGCCGCTCTGGCAGAGTGGGCCGTGTCGCAGCTGGTGCGGGCTGCAGCGGCACGTGTGGAGGGTGAGTACTTGCTTAATGAGGGCTGAACCGGTCAGGTGATAAATTCAGCACGATCGTACTTTTTCTGCACTATAATCAAGCTCAGTGTGTTTCTCACCCCGATCAACTTTCCAGCGAGTCCGCCATGGCATTGCCTGTTGCGTTGCAAAACCTCTCCTTACCCGTTATCGCCTCGCCGATGTTCATCGCCAGCGGCCCGGCCCTCGTCGCGGCGCAGTGCAAGGCCGGCATCGTCGGTTCCTTCCCGGCCTTAAATGCGCGTCCCGCCGAATTGCTCGACACGTGGCTGACCGACCTGCAGGCCGAACTGGCCGCCTTCCAGGCCGCCAATCCCGATAAAAAAGTAGGACCGATCGCCGTCAACCAGATCGTGCACCAGTCGAACGACCGTCTGGCGCATGACGTGGAAGTGTGCGTGAAACACCGGATCCCCATCATCATTTCCTCGCTGCGCGCGCCACCGAAGGAAATGCTCGACGCCATCCACAGCTATGGCGGCATCGTGCTGCATGACGTGATCTCGATCCGCCACGCGAAAAAGGCGCTGGAAGCGGGTGTCGATGGCTTGATCCTGGTCGCCAGTGGCGCCGGCGGCCACGCGGGCACCCTGTCGCCGTTCGCGCTGGTGGGTGAAGTGCGTAAATTTTTCGACGGCCCGCTGGCGCTGTCGGGCTCCATCGCCACGGGCGACGCCGTGCTGGCCGCGCAAGCCATGGGCGCCGACTTTGCCTACATCGGCTCGCGCTGGCTGGCGACCAAGGAATCGAACGTCAGCGACGGCTACCGCGACGCCATTGTCGATTCAAGCGCGGCGGACATCGTCTACACGAACCTGTTTACTGGCGTGCACGGCAATTACTTGAAAAAATCGATCGTCGCGGCCGGACTCGATCCGGAAGCCTTGCCCGAAGCGGACAAGAGCGCGATGAATTTCGGCTCCGGCAGCGCCAAGGCCTGGCGCGACATCTGGGGCGCGGGTCAGGGCGTGGGCTTGATGGATGACGTGCCGAGCGTGGCAGAGATGGTGGCGCGCCTGAAAGCCGAATACGATGCGGCGCGCGCGCGGTTGAAGCTGTAATCGTTGTTGCGATGGTGGTGGTGGTGTCGGATTACGCTGCGCTAATCCGACCTACGACCATGGATTTGGTAGGTCGGATTAGGCCAAAGGCCGTAATCCGACAACATCACAATCACTCCTGCTTCAAATCCTCAGGCTTGATGGCCCACAGGCCCGGCAGGTTGCGCCAGTAGCCATACGCATCCATGCCGAAGCCGACGACGAAGCGGTTCGGGATCACCAGGCCGACGATGTCGGCTTGCACGGGCTTTTTCTTGCCGATGGCCTTGTCGGCAAACACGGCCAGGATCACTTCCGAAGCGCCCATGTCCAGCAAACGCTGCTTGACGTGCGCCAGGGTTTCGCCTTCGTCGAGAATATCGTCGAGCACGATGACGGTGCGGCCCGCCACGTTCGAGCGGGGGATGACTTTCCATACCACTTCGCCACCCTTGTCGTCGTCGCCGTAGCGGCTCACGTGGATGTAGTCGAATTCGAGCGGAAAGCTCAGTTGCGGCAGCAGGTTGCCCGTAAAGACGACGGCGCCGCCCATCACGCCCAGCACCAGCGGGAATTCTTTCGAATCGTCGGCGTTGAAGCGCGTATTGAGCACATCGGCCATGCGCGTGATCGACGCCTGCACGGTATCTTGGTCGAACAGCAGTTCCGCGTTCTTGATCAGGTCACGGGCACGGTTGTGATGAAATTCTTGCATGGACTCTTGCATGGCGATGAATGGGGCTGATGATGAATGCGGGTATTATCCCGCAAACGCCATCCGTGCGCTACGCCTAGCTGTAATCGCGCACGTCGTCGATTATTTTTCCATCCTGCGCCAGGCTGCCCACGGCCACCAGCAGCACGTCGCCGCGCAGCTTGGTCAGTTCGCGGATCGAGCCGATGATGGCTTCCACGCCGCTGGCGTCCGTCGGATCGTCGACTTCGCAATGCAAAGCCATCTCGTCATTGGCCATGCGCCCGGACACGACCAGCCGCGCCTTCTTGATTTGCGGATGGCGGCGCGCGATGTCATGCACCTGCGACGGATGCACGAACATGGCGCGCACCTTGGTGGTCTGGTCGGCGCGTCCCATCCAGCCTTTGATGCGCGTATTCGTGCGCCCGCACGGCGAGTCCGGCGTATCGACCAGCACGGCCGACAGATCGCCCGTGGCGAAGCGGATCAGCGGGTAGTCGGCATTGAAGACGGTGACGACGACTTCGCCCACTTCGCCCGGCGCGACGGGAATGCCGCTGCCCGGATGGACGATTTCCAGCAGCACGTTTTCATCGACGACCATGCCCGGATTGAGCTTGCCATTGCTGGCCGTCTCATAGGCGATGCTGCCGATATCGGCCGAGGCATAGGTCTGGAACACATGCGGCACGCCGTTCGCGGCAAACCAGCTGCGCAGGGATTCGGGCAAGGCTTCCGCGCCCATCACGGCCTTGGTGACGCTGCTGATGTCGGCGCCCATTTCGCGCGCTTTCTCGATGATCAGTTTTAAAAATGACGGCGTGCCGATGTACGTGTCGGGCTTGAGGTCGGCCATCGCCTGCACCTGCATTTCCGTCTGGCCGATGCCGGCCGGGATGACGGTGCAGCCGATGCGCGCGGCACCGCCTTCGACCATGAAGGCGGCCGGCGTGAAGTGATACGAAAAGCAGTTCTGCAGCAAGCCGCCGGCGCGCACGCCGGCCGCATACATGGGCCGCGCGAAGCGCCACCAGTCGGGGCCGCGGCCTTCGGGATCGAATATGGGGCCGGGCGAGACGAACACGCGCGCCAGGGCGCTCTTCGGCGTCGTGTTCAAGCCGCCGAACGGCAGCGCGTCGTGCTGCAATTGCTTGAGGTCGGACTTGCGCGTCACGGGCAGCTGCGCCAGCGCGGCGCGGCTGGTGATGTCGGCCGCGTTGATCCCATCGAGGATGCGGGCCCAGCCTGGCGCCTGTTGCGCGCGCGCGATCAGCTGCGGCAGGCCGGCCATCAATTCGCGTTCGCGCGCTTCGGGGGCGCGTGCTTCCAGACTGTCGAGCGTATCGGTCATGTTACGGATTCTCCAATGTCATTGCAGTAGTGATGGCAGGCGTCAGCCTGGCTGCATAGCGGTACGTTTTCTGTCAGGCCAGCCAGCGCTTGCGGCGACGGTAGAACTTCATGTCGCGGAAACTCTTGCGCCCGGCGCTGGAGACGCCCAGATAAAACTCTTTGACGTCTTCGTTGCTGGCCAGTTCTTGCGCTTGCCCTTCCATCACGACTCTGCCGTTTTCCAGGATGTAGCCGAAGTCGGCGTAGCGCAGGGCCACGTTGGTGTTCTGTTCGGCCAGCAGGAACGACACGTTTTCCTTGTGGTTCAGGTCCTTGACGATGCCGAAGATCTCTTCGACGATCTGCGGCGCGATGCCCATCGAGGGCTCGTCCAGTAAAATCATCGACGGCTTGGCCATCAGCGCGCGGCCGATGGCGCACATCTGCTGCTCGCCGCCCGAGGTATAGCCGGCCTGGCTGCTGCGTCGCGTTTTCAGGCGAGGGAAATAGTGGTAGACCTTCTCCAGCGCGTCTTTCAGTTCGCCGCGCGACAGGCTGCGCGTGTAGGCGCCCGTCAGCAGGTTTTCCTCGATGGTCAGATGGCCGAAACAGTGGCGCCCTTCCATCACTTGCGACAGGCCACGCTTGACCAGCTCATTCGGCGTCAATTGATCCACGCGCTCGCCCTTGAACTGGACTTCGCCCTTGGTGACGTCGCCGCGTTCACCGCGCAGCAGGGTCGAGATGGTTTTCAGGGTGGTCGACTTGCCGGCGCCGTTGGCGCCCAGCAGCGCCACGATCTTGCCTTGCGGGACTTGCAGCGACACGCCCTTCAGGACCAGGATCACGTGGTCGTAGATGACTTCGATATTGTTGACCGACAGGTAGGGCGGTGGGGTGTCTGGTGTTTGCGTGGCAGTGGGTGTCATGGCTGCTTCGTTTTCATGTGATGTTGGTGCTTGTCGGATTACGCTGCGCTAATCCGACCTACGTCGTATCCAGGTAGGTCGGATTAGCGCAACGCGCGTAATCCGACACCACCCCGAAAGCCGCTTACTTCATGCACGCCGGCGTGATCTTTTTCTCTTCGGCGTACTTGCCCGACGATTCCTCGACCAGTTTGCGCACCAGGGCCTTGTCGCCGACGATCCATTTCGGCGTGATGGCGGTCCACTTCTTGCCATCCCACTGCTGCACCTTCACGGCGCCCGAACCTTCATGGTCGTCGCAGCTGGTTTTCACGGTGGGGAACATGCCCAGCGCGCCGACGGCCTTCTGGCGCGCATCATCGACGTTCAGGTTTTCCAGGCCCCAGCGCATCTGCTCGCCCGTGACAGGCTTGCCCTTGCCGAATTTTTCCTGCGCCGTGCGGATCGCCTCCACCCACAGGATGCCGGCCGTCACGCCGCGCATGTGGTAGACGGAGCCGATGCGCGACTGGTCGGACAGGTTGCCCTTGCCGGATGCGTAGAGTTTCTTGCGAATGTCGTCGAGCACGGGGTAGTTGCCTGGCGTATTGAACGTCATCGCCGTGTAGCCCTTGGCCGCTTCGCCCGATGGAATCGTGTCTTCCTCGGAGCCGGCCCACCAGACGCCCAGCATTTTGTCGCGCGGGAAGCCGTTGCGCTGCGCCGTCTTGATGGCAACGGAGTTCATCACACCCCACCCCCACAGGATCACGTGGTCCGGCTTGGCCTGGCGGATTTGCAGCCATTGCGATTGCTGTTCGCTGCCTGGCGGTGCGACGGGAATTTTCACCAGTTCAAAGCCGTACTGTTTCGACAGTGCTTCGAGCACGGGCAGCGGCTCCTTGCCGAAGGCCGAATCGTGGTACAGATGGACGATCTTTTTGCCTTTCAGCTTGTCCATGCCGCCATCCTTGTCGCCCAGGTACTTGATCATGCCGGCGGCCTGGCTCCAGTAACTGGAGATCAGCGGATAGACGTAGGGGAAGACCTTGCCGTTGGCGGCGTCCGAGCGGCCGTAGCCGATCATCGTCATGGGAATCTTGTCTTGCGCCACGCGGTCGAGGATGCCGTAGGCGACGCCCGTGGACAGAGTCTCGACCAAAGTGGCGCCGCCCTGCTTGGTTTTCAGACGTTCATAGCATTCGACGCCGCGCGACGGGTTGTATTCCGTTTCGCATTCTTCCCAGCTGATCTTGACGCCATTGACGCCGCCGGCCTGGTTGACCAGGTTGAAGTAGTCGATGATGCCGCCGTAGAAACCGGAGCCGCCGGCCGCGTAAGGACCGACGCGGTAGGACGGCAGGGCGATGTACTGTTCCTTGTCCTGGGCCTGGGCGCTGCCGGCCATGGTGAGTGCGGCACTGGCGATGGCGGCGGCCAGCATGAGCGATTTGATGTGTTTCATTGTGTGTCTCCTCTTGTTTTATTTGGTATTCAAGTGAACCGACATCGACTGCAAAAACTTAGTGTGGGAAAGGCCAGAGTCTCAATTTTTCCTTGGCGATCTGCCACAGCCTGGCCAGGCCGTGCGGCTCGACGATCAGGAAGAAGATGATCAGCGCGCCGAATACCATCAGTTCCAGGTTCGAGGCCACGCTGGTGGGCAGCGACAGGCCATGCGCGATGGTGTTCAGGAAGACGGGCAGCAGCACGATGAAGGCCGCGCCCAGGAAAGAACCCAGGATCGAACCGACGCCGCCGATGATGATCATGAACAGGATGCGGAAGGACAGGTCCAGGTTGTACGCTTCCGGCTCCACCGTGCCCAGGTAGGCGTAGGCATACAGGGCGCCGGCCACGCCGCAGTAGAACGAGCTGACGGCAAACGCCAGCAGCTTGGTGCGCATCAAGCGGAAACCGATCACTTCAGCCGCCATGTCCATGTCGCGCACGGCCATCCACGAACGGCCCACGTTGGAGCGGATCATGTTCTTGGCCAGCAGCGCCATGCCGGCGACAATCGCCAGCACCAGCAGGTATTTGCTTTGCGGCGTATCGAACTGGTAGCCGAGGATGGTCATTTTCTGCACCGTGATGACGCCCGAGGAGCTGTAGTTGGTCAGATACGGAATCTTGGTCAGGCACCAGACGACGAAGAACTGCGTCGCCAGGGTGGAGGCGGCCAGGTAAAAGCCGCGGATGCGCAGGGAAGGCAGGCCGAAGGCGATGCCCACCATGGCCGCGCACAGGCCGCCGAGGATGAACGACACCAGCAGCGGCAGGCCAGGCAGGCGGGCCATGAAGTTATACGAGGCAAAGGCGCCCACGGCCATGAAGGCGGCCGTGCCCAGCGACAGCTGGCCCGCGTAGCCGGTCAATATGTTCAGGCCCAGCGCTGCCAGCGCGAAGATCAGGAAGGGAATCAGGATCGCCGACAGCATGTAGGGCGAGGCAACATACGGCAGCAGGAAGACGGCGACAAGGAGCGTGGCCGTCAGCGCCAGGCGGTCCTGGCGGATAGGGAAAATCTGGTTGTCAGCCTGGTAGCTGGTCTTGAATTGTCCTGCTTCACGGTAAATCATGGCGTGTCCTTTACTGGCTGTTGGGGTGTTTGTCGGATTACGCCTTCGGCTAATCCGACCTACGATGCTCTTGGGGCCTTATATTCGGCGGATGATCTTCTCGCCGAACAGGCCTTCCGGACGCACCAGCAGGAACAGCAGGGCCAGCACATACGGGAACCAGCCTTCGATGCCGCCGCCCACCATCGGGCCGAGGTAGACTTCGGCCAGCTTTTCCGACGCGCCGATGATCAGGCCACCGACGATGGCGCCGGGCACCGATGTAAAGCCGCCGAGGATCAGCACCGGCAAGGCTTTCAGGGCGATGAAAGTGAGGGCGAATTGCACGCCGTTGCGCGCCCCCCACAGCAGGCCGGCCACCATGGCCACCAGGCCCGCCACGCCCCACACCACGGCCCAGATGCGCTGCAGCGGGATGCCGACCGCCAGCGCCGCCTGATGGTCGTCGGCGACGGCGCGCAGGGCGCGGCCCACCTTGGTTTTCGAGAACAGCAAGGCCAGGCAGATCACCAGCAAGGCGCAGATGCCGGCCGCCATCAGGTCGAACTGCGAGATGTTGATGTCGAAGCGGTCCATCAGGAACTGCATCGGTACGTCTTCGATGGGCAAGTCCAGCTTGTGCACCTGCGAGCCCCACATCAGCTGCGCCAGGCCTTCGATGAAAAAGGTCAGGCCGATGGTGGCCATGAACAGCGTGATTTCCGGCTGGTTGACGAGGGGCCGCAAGACCACCCTTTCAATCGCCATGCCCAGGACGATCATGGTGAGCATCGTCAGCGGGATGGCCAGCCACAGCGACAGGCCGAACTTGTCCATGATGCCGACGCAGGTGAGGGCGGCGAAAAACACCATCGCTCCCTGCGCGAAGTTGAACACGCCCGAGGCCTTGTAGATCAGCACGAAGCCGATCGCCACCAGCGCGTACATGACGCCCGACAGCAGCCCGCCGATCAGCACTTCAAAGAAAAAATTGATATTCATTGCTATTCCTCGTCTAGTGCGCCACGCCGAGATAGGCGTTGATGACATCCTGGTTGCTGCGCACCTCGTCGGGTGTGCCGTCGCCGATCTTCTTGCCGTAGTCGAGCACCACCACCCTGTCCGAGATATCCATCACCACGCCCATGTCGTGCTCGATCAGCACGATGGTCGTGCCCAGCTGGTCGTTGACGTCGAGGATGAAGCGGCACATGTCCTGTTTTTCTTCCACGTTCATGCCGGCCATCGGTTCGTCCAGCAGCAAAATCTCGGGTTCGGCCACCAGTGCGCGGCCCAGCTCCACCCGCTTTTGCAAGCCGTAGGGCAAACGCCCCACGGGCGTCTTGCGGATGGCCTGGATTTCCAGGAAGTCGATGATCTCTTCGGCCTTCTTGCGGTGCTCGATTTCCTCGCGCCGCGCCGGCCCCCAGTACAGGGCTTGCAGCAGGAAATTCGACTTCATTTTGAGGTTACGCCCCGTCATGATGTTGTCGAGTACCGTCATGCCTTTGAACAGCGCGATGTTCTGGAAGGTGCGTGCGATGCCGGACTTGGCGGCCGCGTAGCAATCCATGCCGCGCCGGTGTTCACCCCGATAAATGATCTCGCCCTGCTGCGGGCGGTACACGCCGTTGATCACGTTCAGCATCGAGCTCTTGCCGGCGCCATTCGGGCCGATGATGGCGCGGATTTCATGCTGTTTGACGTCGAACGAGATGTCGGTCAGCGCTTTCACGCCGCCGAACGACAGCGAGATGTTCTTCAGGTCGAGGATCACGGGTCCCGTCTTGCGGGCCGTGCCGAAATGGGCGTCGGGTTCGTTCATTTGCATCGTGCTGTGCTCCATCATGCGGCCAGGCCCTGGGGCCGATACGTTTTGCTGTCCCAGATCTGCAGGTCGGCGCTGGTTGAACCGGTGCGGCCATCCTCGAATTTCACCTGGGTCTCGATGTATTGCGTTGCCTTGCCCTCATACAGGGCGGAAATGAGCACCGCGTATTTTTCGGCGATGAATTTGCGGCGTACCTTGCGCGTGCGCGTCAGCTCGTCGTCGTCCGGGTCGAGTTCCTTGTGCAGCACGAGGAAGCGGTGCACCTGCGTGCGGTCCATCAGCGGATCGCTTGCCAGTTCCGCGTTGACCTGTTCGATGCAGTCGCGGATCAAGCCGTAGGTTTCGGCGCGCGCCGCCAGGTCCGTGTAGCCGGCATACGCGATGCCGCGCCGCTCGGACCAGTTGCCCACCGCTTCGATATCGATGTTGATGAAGGCGCACACCTGATCGCGCGCATGGCCGAAGGCCACCACTTCCTTGATGAAGGGGAAAAACTTGAGCTTGTTTTCGATGTAATTGGGCGCGAAGATGGCGCCGCAATTCATCTTGCCGACATCGGCTGCGCGGTCGATGATTTTCAGGTGGCCTTCGCTGTCGAATACGCCCGCGTCGCCCGTATGAAAGTAGCCGTCGGCGTCGATCACTTCGGCGGTGGCATCGGGACGCTTGAAGTAGCCGCTCATGGTGGCGGGCGACTTGACCAGCACTTCGCCATTGGCCGCCAGCTTGACTTCCACGCCCGGTGCGGGCAGGCCCACGCTGTCGAACTTGATGTTGCCGTCCGGCTGCAGACACACATAGGCGCAGGTTTCGGTGGAGCCGTACAGCTGCTTGAGATTCACGCCGATGGAGCGGTAGAAGCGGAACAGGTCGGGGCCGATGGCGGCGCCGGCCGTGTAGGCGACGCGCACGCGCGACAGTCCCAGCACGTTTTTCAAGGGGCCGTAGACGAGCAGCTCGCCGAGCTTGTAGCTGAGGCGATCGGCCAGCGGCACGGGCTTGCCATCCAAAATCTGCGCGCCGCAGCGCTTGGCCACGTCCATGAAATGGCTGAACATGTGGCGCTTGATGCTGCTCGCGTCTTCCATGCGTATCATCACGCTGGTGAGCATGTTTTCGAACACGCGCGGCGGCGCAAAGTAGCAGGTGGGGCCGATTTCGCGCATGTCGATCATCACCGTGTCGCCCGATTCGGGGCAGTTGACGGTAAAGCCGGCCACCATCGCCTGCGCCAGCGAGAACAGGCAGTCGCCCACCCATGCCATGGGCAGGTAGGACAGGATGTCTTCCGCGTCGGTGAGCTTGTCGAAGGCGACGCCGCCAACGCCGGCGGCCAGCAGCGCCGTGTGGCTCTGGCACACGCCCTTTGGCTTGCCCGTGGTGCCCGAGGTGTACAGGATGACGGCCGAGTCGCTGCCCTGGCCCGCTGCCACGGCGGCGTCGAAAAAGCCCGGATGCTCGCGGTCGTAGGCCCGGCCCAGCATCTGCAGCGCGGCAAAGGACGTCAGCTCCGGCTGGCGGTAATGGCGCATGCCCCGTTCATCGTCGTAGGCGATGTGGGCGACGTGCGGGTACAGGGTTTTCAGTTCGAGCAGCTTGTCGACCTGCTCCTGGTCTTCGACGATGGCGTAGCGGATTTCCGCATCCTGCAGCACATAGGCCATGTCGGCGGCCGGCGCGTCCTGATACAGTGGCACGGGCACGCCGCCCAGGCTTTGCGCTGCCAGCATGGCCCAGTACAGGCGGGGACGGTTGTCGCCGATGATGGCGAGGTTCATGCCGCGCTGGAAGCCGATGGCGGCCAGGCCGCAGGCCAGCGCGCGCACCTCGTCGTTAACCTCGGACCAGGTCCAGGTTTGCCAGATGCCCAGGTGTTTTTCGCGAAAGGCGGGCTTGTCGGATCGTACTGTCCCGTGCTGCAATAAGCGCCGCGGAAAAGTCGGCATCGTTGCTGTGGTAGTCGTTTGCACCAGTGTCTCCCTGTTGCTTGTCTCAGGCTCCACCTCGTTGGATGGCGCTCTGTGTTTTTATGTATAAGGCGTTTGTGCAATGATAGTAGCCTGCGTTAGTTTGCCGAGTTGTCTTTTCGGGGACATTTACCCACTTTTCGATGGTGCATCGCACAATGACCTACCCTGATATCACTCTGAAGGATGCCGTGCGCGCGGCCAACTGGGCGCAGCTGCTCGATCCCGTGCAACTGGCCCGCGTCGAGGCGGACGTGTTTGAAACCTTCGTGCCGAAAGGCGGCTTTGTCTGCCGCAAGGGCGAGCCGGTGGACAACTGGATCGGCGTCATCAGCGGCATGGTCAAGATGAATAATTTTTCCGCCTCCGGCAAGGCCATGACCTTCATTGGCGTGCCGCCCGGCAGCTGGTTCGGCGAAGGTTCGCTGCTGAAAAACGAGATCCGCAAATACGACACCATGGCCCTGCGCGACACGCGCGTGGCGCGCCTGCCCGGCGCCACCTTCCACTGGCTGCTGGAAACGAGCCTGCCATTCACGCGCTTTTTGCTGATGCAGCTCAACGAGCGCCTGGGCCAGTTCATCGGCATGGTGGAAAACGAGCGCCTGCTGGACCTGAACACGCGCGTGGCGCGCTGCCTGGCCTCGATGTTCAACTCGCATTTGTACCCTGGCGTGGAAACCCTGGTGCAGCTGTCGCAGGAAGAGATCGGCTTGTTGTCCGGCTCTTCGCGCCAGCGCGCCAACCAGGCCTTGCAGGTGCTGGAAAAAAAGGGGTTGTTGCGCCTCGATTACGGCGGCATCCGCGTGCTGGACCTGGAAGGCTTGCGCCGCTACGAGGCCGATGATGCAGACTGAAATCTCCAGCCGCGCCGCAGCGCTGCGGGCTCGCCTCGAGGGTACTGCCGTCGACCATGCGCGTTTTACGGGGCCGCCCGTCGATTTCAACGGCTGGACACCTGAAGAACTGGGCGCCGTCTGGGGGGCGCTGCACCGCGCGGCGCGCTTCGGCCATGATGATGTTGCGCGGTTTAATCTGGCGCACACGCTGCTGGAACAGGTGACTGGGGCCGGACTGGCGCCGTTGCTGGCCGGCGCCGTGTTCCTCGACGCGCTCGACGCGGCCGCTGATTACAACCTGGAATGGGAGTATGTGATCGGCTGCCTGGCTTGCCTGCAGGGCGAGGCGCCGGCAGGCACGGCGGCGCAGGCACGGCGCATTCTCGGTGAAACCTCGGGCTGGGCCGAACGGCCCTACCAGGCCTGGCTGCTGGCGCGCCTTGCAGGCGGCGACGCCCCTGCGCAATTTGCGCAGGTAATGGAGGAGCGCCACGCCCGTTATCCGATGCCACTGACCTTGCAGGAATTGGCACTGCTGGCGCAGCTGGCGCAAGCGTCCCTGCTGGCGCTGGCCGGCTCGCCCCATAGCAGCTTCTGGAACCGCAACAGTATCGGCGAGGCGGATCCCGCCGCCGTGCTGGCCGACGATGCGGCGTATGTCGATTTTGCGCGGGCGATACTGGAACAGGCGGCGCGTCATATCGCCGCCATCCACGATGGCAGCGTGCCGTATACGGCCGATGCCGCCTTTGCCACGGCAGATTCTCCCGTGCTGGCGCGCGCCGCGCGGGTCGCCGCCTACCGCGATGATGGATGGTTCCGTCCCGTGATCGCCGTCTTGCTGCCTTTGGCCTGCGTCGCGCCCGGCGCGGCAAAAAGCGCACCGTCGCAGTCGCTGGCGATGGCGCTGGGCCATGCGGTGGAAACCATCCCCACGCCGGAAAGCTTGCTGGCCCTGCGCACGGCGCTGGCGCAGGTGCGCCATGCGGGCATTCGCAAGAAGCTGGAACGCAATCTGAAACCGGCCGAACGGGCGCTGGCCGAACGGCCCGATATCGCCTGGAGGATCGGCATGCCCGGCCCCATGGGCAAGCGGCGCCAGGCCATGCTGGCGCGCCGCCTGGAAGCGGGCTACGCCAGCGAGGTGTGGTTTGGCCTGGACCAATGGCGCGCCTTGCGCGACGATGCCGATATCGAGACGGTGGCGCGCGCGCTGGTCTGGCGCACGGGCGATGGGCTGACCTTCATGCTCGATGGCGAGGGCGCCATCGGTGCGCAGGGGCAGCCAGTGCAATTGCCTGAGCAAGGCGACATCGGCCTGTGGCACCCCCTGCACGGCAGCGGGGAGCAGCGCGCCGCCTGGCAGGCGCTGCTCGCGCAGCGGCGCGTGCGCCAGCCGCTGCGCCAGGTGTATCGTGAAATATATGCACCGCCCGGCGACGGCAGCGCCCCATTTGCCGGCTACCAGTTGTCGCTGCCTACCTTGCTGGGACTGGCCCGCCGCGAAGGCTGGCGGCTCGATGACGATGAAGGCTTGTCGCGCCAGTTCGGCGCCTGGCGCGTATTGCTGCGCCTCGGGGGACACGTCTATCCAGGCGCGGGCGGCGCCTGCACATCCAACGGGCTGGCGCCCGCGCAGATGATGCCGATGGCGCCGGTGGCGTATTCGGAAGCGTGCCGCGCGGTGGACCTGCTGGTCAGCGCCAGCGCCCTGGCGCTGCTGGAAGAAGAGCACAGCGCGCAGCGCGAAGAGCGCCTGTTTTACCTGGCCAATATGGCACCGGGGCCGATGGCGGGCATGCGGCGCACGGTGCTGGAACAGGTATTCGCTGACCAGATCGAGGACGGGCGCATGGCGCTCGAAGCGCGCCACCTGATGGTGGGCAGGCATGCGATTCACCTGACCACCGGCAGGGTCACGCTGGACGGCGCCGCGGTAGCGACCGAGGTGGCCGCGAAGGGGAGCAAGCTGGGCGCCGTGCCGTGGTTGCCGCACGATGAGGCGCTGCTGGAAAAAATCGTCGGCCTCGCCGGCCAACTGCTCCAGCATTGAAGATGCCCCGCATCCTGATCCTGGCCTGGGGCTGGGTGAGTACTGCATTGCCGGCAATCGGAGTATCATGAGCGCTTCCCAGCACAGCACCTTTTCGCCGCCATGCAGACATCCGTTCACAGTAATCCCGCTTCCCGTTTGACCTTGCTGCGCGCCGCCATGCGCGCGCAGCACATCGACGCCTGCATCGTGCCCTCGGCCGATCCGCATTTGTCCGAGTACCTGCCGGCGCGCTGGCAGGGCCGCGAATGGCTGTCGGGTTTTACGGGTTCCGTCGGCACCCTGGTCGTGACGCAGGACTTTGCCGGCGTGTGGACCGATGGCCGTTACTGGGAACAGGCGGAAACGGAACTGGCTGGCAGCGGCATCGTCCTGAAAAAAATCCCGTCCGGCGCCAGCGTGCTGTATATCGACTGGCTGGGCGAGACCATGCAGCCGGGGCAGACGGTGGCCGTCGATGGCGCCGTGCTGGGCCTGGCCAATGCGCGTTTGCTGCAGCAGGCGCTGGGCGCGCAAGTGACCCTGCGCACGGACATCGACGTGCTGCAAGCCGTCTGGCCCGAGCGCCCGGCCATGCCCGCCGCGCCCGTATATGAACATGCGCCCGCGTATCCATCGCTGTCGCGCACGCAAAAACTGGCGGCCCTGCGCGCCGGCATGGCCGCGCACGGCGCCAGCCACCACGTCATTTCCACGCTCGACGATATCGCGTATCTGTTCAACTTGCGCGGCGCCGACGTGCACTACAACCCCGTCTTCCTCGCGCATGCGCTGGTGGGGCCCGAGCGCTCCACCCTGTTCGTCGCCGACGGCAAGCTGCCGGCCGCCCTGCGCGCCACGCTGGAAAGCGAAGGCGTGGACGTGGCCGCGTATGACCGCGCGGCGGCCGCGCTGGCCGCCTTGCCGGCCGGCGCCACCTTGCTGCTCGACCCGCGCCGCATCACGTTCGGCACGCGCCAGGCCGTGGCCGATGCTGTGCGCGTGGTCGAATCGATCAACCCGACCACCCTGGCCAAGTCGCGCAAGACGGACGGTGAAGCGGCGCACGTGCGCGCCGCCATGGAGCACGATGGCGCCGCGCTGTGCGAATTTTTCAGCTGGTTGGACGCCACCCTGGCCGACCCGCAGCACGCGCCGCTGACGGAAATCGGCGTCGACGAACACCTGACGGCATGCCGCGCGCGCCGCGCCGGCTTTGTCAGCCCCAGTTTCGGCACCATCGCCGGCTTCAATGCGCACGGCGCCATCATGCATTACCACGCGCATGCGGATTCGGCCGCCACCATCGAAGGCGACGGCTTGCTGCTGATCGACTCGGGCGGCCAGTATCTTGGCGGCACCACGGACATCACGCGCGTGGTCCCCGTCGGCACCATCACCGCTGAACATAAGCACGATTTTACGCTGGTCTTGCGCAGCATGATCGCCCTGTCGCGCGCGCAGTTCCCGCGCGGCGTGAAGTCGCCCATGCTCGACGCGATTGCCCGCGCGCCGCTGTGGGCCGAAGGCATCGACTTTGGCCACGGCACGGGTCACGGCGTGGGCTTTTTCCTCAACGTCCACGAAGGGCCGCAATCGATTTCCCAGTCCGCCATGCCGGAGCCGCACACGGCCATGGAACCGGGCATGATCACCTCCATCGAACCGGGCATCTACCGCCCCGGCCAGTGGGGCATCCGCATCGAGAACCTGGTGCTGAACGTTCCCGCAGGGACGACGCAGTTCGGGGAATTCCTGCGTTTTGAAACATTGACCTTGTGCCCGATCGATACGCGCTGCATCGAGCGCTCGCTGTTGCGCGACGACGAGGCGGCCTGGCTCAACGATTACCACGCCACCGTGCGCGCACGTCTCGCGCCGCTGTTGGCTGCGCCGGCCGATGCGCCTGCGCTGGCGTGGCTGGAACAGCGCACGGGAGCCATCTGATGCGTTCGACCCGCGCCACGTCCGCCATCGAGCGGCTCAAGGAACGCACCGGCCACCGCCTCTACACGATGGCGCGCACGGGCGATGAACTGTTTTTCCTGACTGAAGGCCCGGGCTTGCCGCCTTTGTGCCCGCCGCTGGAACTCGATGCCTTTGTCGCCTTCGTGAATGGACTGGGGCCGCAAAAGGCGCGCCGCGTCAGCAAGCTCGACGTGGCGTTTGAAAAGCAGCTGACGAAAAAGCCCTAGATGCCGACCATCGACTTCCTGCGCGCGTATTGGTCGCCGGCCGAGCTGGCAACGAATGGCGTGATTCTGCTGAACCTGTTGGGCGCGTTGCTGCTGGGCTTGCTGGTGGGCTATGAGCGCTCGTATCACGGGCGCGCCGCCGGCATGCGCACGTATGGCCTGGTCTGCATGGCTTCGGCCGCGCTGACGGTGCTGGGCGGCTATCCGGAGTTCTGGTATGGCGGCCATGGCACCATCGTCGGCAGCGACCCCACGCGTATCATCCAGGGGATCGTCACGGGCGTGGGTTTCCTCGGCGCCGGCGTCATCATGCGCGAAGGCTTCAATATCAGCGGCCTGACGACGGCCGCCTCGATCTGGGCCTCGTCCGTGATCGGCATCATGGTCGGCATCGGCTTTTATCTGTCGGCCATGGGCCTGGCCTTCATGTGCGCGATGGCGATGATTTTTCTGTCAAAATTGGAGAACTGGCTGCCGTCGCGCCACGCAGTGGCCATCACCATGCGCTTCAAGCAAGGGTTCATTCCCCGCGAAGATGCGCTGCGGCGCATGGCTGCCAAGCGCGGCTACGACATCGCCGGCGGCTCGCTGACCATCGGCAGCAACGACGGCATGCAGGAATGGCGCTTTGTCGCCATCGCGCATGGCAAGAACACGGGTGCCAGCCTGTCGGCCATGTCGGCCGAACTGGCCGCTTTCGAAGGCATCGCCGGCTTCCAGCTGTCGCACGCCCGCAACTGAAAAGGATGGACATGGATGGACAAGCCCAAGAGGTACTCGATTTCTGGTTCCTGCCGCCGGATAACCCAGACTATGGCCAGTCGCGCGTGGCATGGTTCCGCAAGGATGACGGCTTCGACGCGCAGATACGCGCGCGTTTCGGCGCGCTGATCGATGCCGCCATCGACGGCGGCTTGCGTGAATGGGACGCGACGCCGCACGGCGCGCTGGCGCGCCTTATCGTGCTCGATCAGTTCACGCGCAATGTGCACCGCGGCACGCCGCGCGCCTTTGCCGGCGACACCAGGGCGCTGGCGCTGGCCGTCGCCTTGACGCAGGCGGGGCAGGACCAGCAATTGCCGCCGATGCTGCGCGCCTTCGCCTACCTGCCGTTCGAGCACGCGGAAGACCTGGCCATGCAGGCGCGCGCCGTCGAATTGTTCCAGCTGCTGTCGCAGGCGCAGCCCGGCTTTGAGGGCATGCTCGATTATGCCGAGCGCCACCAGGAAGTCATCGCCCGCTTTGGCCGCTTCCCGCACCGCAACGCGATCCTGGGCCGCGCTTCCACGCCGCAAGAGCTGGAATTTCTGCGCCAGCCGGGATCGAGTTTTTAGAAAATCATCATGAATGTCACTTTGAATATCATCGGCGCCGGCCACGTGGGCCGCGTGCTGGGCCGCTTGTTCGCCGGCGTGGAAGGTGTCGCCGTGCAGGACGTGCTGACACGCTCGATGGCCTCGGCGCAAGCGGCCGTCGCTTTCATCGGCGCCGGCACGCCCGTCGCCAGCTATGCGGCCTTGCGCCACGCCGATGTCACCCTGCTGGCCGTCTCCGACGACCAGATCGGCCCGGCCTGCGCGGCGCTGGTGGCCGAGGGACGGCAAGCGGGCGCCATCGTATTTCACTGCAGCGGCGCGCTGGCGTCCAGCGTGTTGTTGGCGGCCACGCAGGCCGGTGCATCGGTGGCCAGCGCGCACCCGATCCGCAGCTTTGCCGACCCGGCACAAGTGGCCGCCACCTTTGACGGCACGTTTTGCGGCGTCGAAGGCGATCCGCTGGCGCTGGCCTTCCTCACGCCAGCCTTGAACGCCATCGGCGCGCGCCCCGTGCCCATCGACCCGGCCGCCAAGACCCTGTATCACGCCGCTGCCGTGTTTGCCAGTAATTACCTGGTGACGGTGCTCGACGCGGCCCTGCGCGCCTACCAGGCAGCCGGCATTGCCGAGCCCGTGGCGCGCGAACTGGCCCAGCCTTTGGTGATGGAAGCGGTGGCCAATGTATTCCGCCTGGGCGCCGCGCCGGCGCTCTCCGGCCCCATCGCACGGGGCGACTCGGCCACCGTGCAACGCCAGCAGCAGGCGGTGCAAAGCTGGGATGCCGCCACGGGCGAGTTGTACCGGGCGCTGGTGGCGCCCACGCAAGACCTGGCCAGGCGCAAGCGCGGAGGATGACTCAGGCGGCGTGCACGCGGTTGCGGCCGTGATGCTTGGCCTGGTACAGGGCGCTGTCGGCGCGCGAAAAGAAGGCCGATTCGCTTTCGTCGCGCCGGTATTCGGCCACGCCCAGGCTGATCGTCACGGTTAGCTGCGGCGCGGGCAGGCCGAAATCGTGGCCTTCGACAGCGGCGCGCAGGTTTTCCGCCACTTCCGCCGCCTGCGCCAGGCTGCAGTTATTCAGCAGCACCAGGTATTCCTCGCCGCCCCAGCGCGTGATGACGTCGCTTTCGCGCACGGTGGCGCGCGCCACGTCCGCCACGCCACGGATGACCTTGTCGCCCCACAGGTGGCCGTGGGTATCGTTGACGCGCTTGAAGAAATCGATGTCGAACAGGATGGCCGACATCGGTTGCTCGTTGCGCCTGGACAGGAGCATGGCGCGCTGGAACAGCAATTCCAGCGATTGGCGGTTCAGCAAGCCCGTCAGCGCATCCGTCGAGGCGATGCGTTCGATGCGGCGCTGGTAGCGGTTCACCGTCAACAGGGTCAGCAGCAATACCAGCACGGTGACGCCAAAGCTGATGGCCAGATTCAGGATGAACACGCCCTGCAGCGACTTGACTTCGTCGCTGACATTCTGCTCGACCACCAGGTACCAGCCCAGCTCGGGAATGAAACGCGAGTTGACGAGGATTTGCGCACTGCCCAGCTGGTACGACAGGTGCGTCGGTGCGCTCTGGTGGTTGATGATCTGGTCGGCAATGCTGCTCACGCCAGGCAAATTGCGGATGTTGCCGCGACCCTCGCGCATGGTCTTGCCCGCTAGTACCAGGGCGCCGGCGCCGTCGACAAAGTAGATGTTGCGGTGAAAGCGCGCCTGGTAGCGGTCGATGATGTGGCTCATGGTTGCCAGGGTCAGGCCGATGCCCGTGGCGCCGATGAACTGGCCATCGTAATCATAAACGCGGTGGTTGATGAAGATGGTCATGCTGTCGCGGTTGGCCATGTCCACATCGACATTGGTTTCATAATCGGTGCTGTCCATGGCGCGCACGCGGTAGTACCAGAGGTCGCGCGTTTCTTGCGGGCTGACGGATTTCAGCGTGCCTTCCGCGTAATAATATTTGCTGCTCTTGTCGGAAACGAGAAAGCTGGTGATGGCGCCGTATTTCTTCTTGACCTCGGCCAGGTAGCGCACGATCTGCGCCGGGTTGCTTTCGCCGGCGAGGATCCAGTCGCGCACGAAGGTATCGTGCGCCATCAGCGACGAGATGAAGACGGGGCGCAGCATGTCCTTCTGGATTTCCGAGTAAATGTTGTCGCCCGTCAGCGGCAAGGTCTGGTCGGCGATGCCATGCTCGATGGCCTGGCGCGACGCCAGGTAGCTGGCCAGGCTGGTCGCCATGAAGCCCGCACCCAGGATCAGGGTCAGGAGGATGAGCAGGCGGTACTTGATCGACAGAAGGCGCATGGAGACGAGGAAGTGGCAGGCGGGAAGGCTATCGTGACGCAAGCCAAAAGTATGCAGCAGGCCGGGTATTGGCGCAATGATAACTGGCTTTATTGACAATTTGCACTGGTGTCCGCGACAAGATAACCACGACTTACCAAATAAAAGTGCCGATTTGTCGACAAAGATGCAAATTAGCAATAAGATTTGACGATGGGAATCATTGCGCACCGCCCCTGTCTTGCCGTCCGTTTCAGGCGCAGGACACCACGCGCAGGGAGTGTAGTATGTTATTTTTAAAGAGTACGTCTGTCAGCAAGGCCCCCGGCATTTATGAAGTCGATATCGCCGCCAAACCACCGGGCAAGACCTTTGGCATTTTTCTCGCCACCGATCCCGACCATCCGCCATCAGCCTTGCTGGGGCAATTGAAGGCGTTGGGCTTCGAGAACACCTATAGCTCGCCCTACCTGCACAAGGATGGGGGCAAAGTGCTGGACCTGCATTTCCAGAAGGATGGCACGGATATCTTCAAGGGCTGGAAAACCGAGGAGTGCACGCAGAACGTGGCGGCCATCACGGCGCTGTTCGAGGAGCATGGCATCACCATCGCGCCGAGGGTCATGTCGATGGCGGAAGCCTACGCTTAATCTGCCTCAACCGCGTCAACCCGCCTCCACGCCAATGTGATACAGCGCCCACGGGCAGCTGGCAAAACGTTCGGCCAGGGGCAGCGCCGCCACGGCCGCGATGCGGTCCGCGTCATGGATCGCCCATAGCGGCCCCAGCCCGCCCAGCGCCATCGCCTGCCCGTCCAGGTGGGTGGCGACGATAAAACGCTGCGCGCGCGCCTGCGCCATGGTCAGCGCCGCCGCATAGCCATCCACGGCACGCAGCAGCAGGCGCACATCATCGTCCTCGGGGGCGCCCGCCGCCTTCAAGACATCGACCAGCAGCGGCCCGCGCAGGGCATGCGCCTTGCCGTCGTATTCCAGGGTGGGGTGGATGGTGCGCGCCGGCAAGTTCGCCAGCGCCGCGAAGTCGAATGCCCGCGCCCGCTCAAAACTGATTTTTTGCTTGTGCATCATCTGGTCGCGCACGGCGTCGAACGGCCCCCGGTTGGGTTTGGCGATGCTGCCCGTGATGGTCAGCAAGGCCGGACCGCGCAGGCCGGCGGGCGCCGCCCGGGCGATGGCGGGCAGGGCGGTGGCCGCCATGGCGGCGGCGAGAAACTGGCGTTTGTGCATGCACCTCTCCTGTTCGTCCGAAATTCAAATTGTTCTTAAGTCTATCTTAAGTTCGCTCAACAGTGCGCATTGTATGGTTATTGTCAGTTTGGAATGTCCGCTTACATCTTGTCACAGTTCTTACGGAATGGAGAAAGACGTAGCTTTTTTCGGCTGTTATTGTGTCCTCATCGCACTTCGCTGAACTGCGAATCCAGGCACCATTCACTAATTGAGAGAGAGAACATGATGAAGAAGAAAATCCTGTTTGCAATGATCGCTTCCGTTACCGCATTCACCGGCATGAGCGCCGCGCACGCCGAAGGCGCCTATGTGGGTGCTGGCGTCACGGGCAACCGTTATAACTTCGATATTCCTGGCGCCACCAGCGCCGATAATCACAGCGGCTACAAGGCCGGCGCCAAGATCTTCGCCGGTTACGATTTCGATAAAACCTGGGCGGTCGAGGGCGGTTACGCCGATTTCGGCAGCAAGGATTACAGCTATGTCACGGGCGCCGGCAACGGTTCCGTGAAAAGCGATTCGCACGGCTACTATCTGGCCGGCAAGGCCAGCATGCCCGTGACCGACAAGGTCGGCGTATTCGGCAAGCTCGGCGTGGCCAAGGTCAAGAATAGCCTGAGCGGCACGGGCCTGTCGACCGGCATCAGCGGCAACGACAAGACGGGCGTGTACGCTTCCGTCGGTGCCCAGTACGCGATCAACGAGAAAGTCTCGCTGACGGCGGAAGTGGAACATTTCGGCAAGAGCGCCGACCAGGGCCGCAAGGCTACGGGCTTAGCTCTTGGCGCACGCTACAATTTCTAATTACTTAGAAATGTGCTGAAAAAAAAGGCAGTTACCACGAGGTAACTGCCTTTTTGCATTGCTGCACCCGATTTATACGGTGAGCGGTTTGTAGCGGATACGTTTTGGTTTCGCGCCTTCGTCACCGAGGCGTTTCTTCTTGTCGGCTTCGTATTCCTGATAGTTGCCGTCAAAGAAGGTGACCTGCGAATCGCCTTCGAATGCCAGGATGTGCGTGGCGATACGGTCGAGGAACCAGCGATCATGCGAGATGACCATCACGCTGCCGGCAAATTCCAGCAAGGCGTCTTCCAGCGCGCGCAGGGTTTCCACGTCCAGATCGTTCGACGGTTCATCGAGCAGCAGGACGTTGCCGCCCATCAAGAGGGTTTTTGCCAGGTGCAGACGGCCACGTTCACCGCCGGACAGATTGCCGACGATTTTTTGCTGGTCGCCGCCCTTGAAGTTGAAGCGGCCCAGATAGGCGCGCGATGGCATTTCGAAGCGGCCGACCGTCAACATGTCGGCGCCACCGCACACGTCCTGGAAGACGGTCTTGCCGTCCGACAGCGAGTCGCCGCGATTCTGGTCGACGATGGACACGCGCGCCGTCTGGCCGATGGCCACTTCGCCGCTGTCCGGCTGTTCCTTGCCGGTGATCATCTTGAACAGGGTCGACTTGCCGGCGCCGTTGGGGCCGATGATGCCGACGATGGCGCCTGGCGGCACGGTAAAGCTCAGGTTATCGATCAGCAAACGGTCGCCGAACGCTTTCGACACGTTCTTGAACTCGATGACGTCATTGCCCAGGCGTTCGGCCACGGGAATGAAGATTTCCTGCGTTTCGTTGCGCTTCTGGTATTCGTGCTCGGACAGCTCGTTGAAGCGGGCCAGGCGGGCTTTCGACTTGGCCTGGCGCGCTTTCGGGTTCTGGCGCGACCATTCCAATTCCTTTTGCAGCGCCTTCTGGCGCGCCGATTCCGTCGATTCTTCCTGCTTCAGGCGGGCTTGTTTCTGCTCCAGCCAGGTCGAGTAGTTCCCTTTCCATGGAATGCCGCTGCCGCGGTCCAGCTCCAGGATCCATTCGGCTGCGTTGTCGAGGAAGTAGCGGTCATGGGTGATGGCCACCACGGTGCCGGGGAAGCGCAGCAGGAATTGTTCCAGCCAGTCGACCGATTCCGCATCCAGATGGTTGGTCGGTTCGTCGAGCAGCAGCATGTCGGGCTTGGACAGCAACAGCTTGCACAGCGCCACGCGGCGCTTTTCACCGCCGGACAGCACGCCGATGCTGGCATCCCAGGGCGGCAGGCGCAGCGCGTCGGCGGCCATTTCCAGCTGCAAATTCAAATTGCCGCCGTCGGAAGTCGAGATGATCGCTTCCAGGCGTGCCTGTTCCGTGGCCAGGGCATCGAAATCGGCGTCTTCCTCGGCATACGCGGCGTACACGGCTTCCAGTTTGGCTTGCGCTTCAAACACTTCGCCCAGGCCCGATTCGACTTCCTGGCGCACGGTTTTTTCCGGGTCCAGCTGCGGTTCCTGCGGCAGGTAGCCGATGTTCAGGCCCGGCATCGGCACGGCTTCGCCCTGGATGTCGGTGTCGATGCCGGCCATGATTTTCAGCAGCGTCGATTTGCCGGAGCCGTTCAGGCCCAGCACGCCGATCTTCGCGCCTGGGAAGAAGGAGAGGGAAATATCTTTCAGAATCTGGCGCTTGGGCGGGACGATTTTGCCCACGCGATTCATGGTGTAGACGTAATTTGCCATTAGAAATCTCGGGTGATATACAAAGACGGACAGGATACGGTAAACGCCCGCTTCCGGCCAGCGCTGTACGCTGCCGGAGCGGGTCGGTCAGGCGGCCAGGCGCGCGCGGCGGCTGCTCCACAGCCCTTCGGCCGCGTACAGGGCCAGCGCCGTCCAGATGACGAGGAAGCCCAGCATGCGTTCGGGCGTGAACGATTCGTGGAAGACCCATACGCCGATCAGCAGCTGGCCCGTGGGGGCGATGTATTGCAGCAGGCCCAGCACGGCCAGCGGCAGGCGGCGCGCGCCGGCGGCAAACAGCAGCAGGGGGATGGCCGTGATGGGGCCGGACGCCAGCAGCAGCGCGCGCGTGGCGGTGGAATCTGTATTGACGAAGCCGCTCTGGCCGTGCCAGGCCAGCCACAGCATGTAGGCCAGCGCCAGCGGAAACAAAATCAAGGTTTCGAATGACAGGCCTTCCAGCGCACCGAGCGCGGCCGTCTTGCGCAGCAAGCCATAGCCGCCGAAAGTGGCCGCCAGCAGCAGGGCGATCCACGGCACTTGCCCCGCCTGCCAGGTGAGCCAGGCCACGCCGCAGGCGGCCAGGCCGATGGCCAGCCACTGCAGGCGGCGCAAGCGCTCGTGCAGCAGCATAAAGCCCAGCATGACATTGATCAGCGGCGTAATGAAGTAGCCGAGGCTGGCATCGACCACATGGCCGTTGTTGACGGCCCAGATATAGATGAACCAATTGGCGGACAGCAAAAACGCACTGGCGACGAAGCCGGCCACGACCTTGGGCTGCGCTTTCAGGCTGCCCAGCCAGCTCCACTGGCGGCGCACGGTCAGCACGATGCCTAGAAACAACAGAGACCAGACCATGCGGTGCGCCAGGATTTCCTGTGGCGCGATCTCGCCGATGGCGTGAAAGTACAGGGGGAACAGGCCCCAGCACAGGAAGGCGAGGGAGGCGTACAACATGCCTGGATTCATGATGGGGTTCGCTGGAGAGTAGACAGTCTGTCATTATGGCTGAAAACATCGGGGGCTGCCCGGCGCCGCTGGCGAGGCGTAGAATGGCAACAAATCAATGGCCGCAAGCCCGCGCAGCAAGGCGGAGCGGTACAAAACCACGACTTTGGGGCAGCTGCGGAACCATGCAAAAATACTCTTGCTATTTGCTAATACCTATCATATTGTGCGATGCAACAAAACAAAAACGGGTGCAATCTTGACGTCGGAACACAAAAAAAGCGGCCTGGTCGGCTTGACACTGGCTGCCGTCGGCATCGTCTATGGCGATATCGGCACCAGTCCGCTATACACCCTCAAAACGGTATTCGACCCGGCCCACGGCCTGTCTGTCACGCATAACAACCTGCTGGGCATCGTTTCGCTGATCTTCTGGGGCCTGACCCTGATCGTTTCGCTGAAATACGTGACCCTGGTGCTGCGTGCCGACAACCGCGGCGAGGGCGGCATCATGGCCCTGATGGCGCTGGTGCTGTCGTCCGTCAGCAAGTCCTCGCGCTGGCATGTGCCGCTGATGGTGATCGGCGTGTTTGGCGCCACCCTGTTCTATGGCGACAGCGTGATCACGCCGGCCATTTCGGTGCTGTCGGCGATCGAAGGCCTGGAAGTGGCCACGCCTGCCTTCAGCCCGTATGTGGTGTGGCTGACGATCGCCGTGCTGGTGGCGCTGTATTCGGTGCAGTCGCACGGTACGGCCGGCATCGGCCGCTTCTTCGCTCCCATCATGCTGATATGGTTTGTCGCGCTCGCCTTTATGGGCGTGCTCAACATCATCAAGTCGCCAGGCATCCTGGCCGCCGTCAATCCGCTGCACGCGGTGGCTTTCCTGCTCGACAATGGCCGCATCGCCTTCCTGTCGCTGGGCGCCGTGGTGCTGGCACTGACGGGCGCCGAAGCGCTGTACGCGGACATGGGCCACTTCGGCAAGAAGCCGATCCGCATGGCCTGGTTCCTGATCGCCTTTCCCGCGCTGGCGCTGAATTACCTGGGCCAGGGCGGCTTGCTGCTGGCGCACCCGGAAGCCATTTCCAATCCGTTCTACCAGCAGCTGGGCGCCTGGAGCGTGTATCCGCTGGTGATTTTGTCGACCATGGCCACCGTGATCGCTTCGCAGGCGACCATTTCCGGCACCTTCTCGATGACCAAGCAAGCCATCGCGCTGGGCTTCTTGCCGCGCATGCGCGTGCGCCACACGTCGGAAAGCGAAATCGGCCAGATTTACATCCCGGCCGTGAACTGGCTGCAACTGGCCGTCGTGCTGCTGGCCGTGGTTGGTTTTGGTTCGTCGGAAAAGCTGGCCGCCGCCTACGGCATCGCCGTCACCGCCACCATGCTGGCCACCACGATCCTGACCTTCTTCGTCATCCGCTACCGCTGGAAGATGAATTTGCTGCTGTGCTGGGCCGCCACCGGTTTCTTCCTGATCATCGATGTGAACCTGTTCGCGGCCAGTTCCCTGAAACTGTTCCACGGCGGCTGGTTCCCGCTGTTGCTGGGTGCCGTCCTGTTCATCATCATGCTGACCTGGAAACGGGGCCGCCAGCTGGTGTTCCAGAACCTGGAAAAGCACGCGATCCCGCTCAACGAATTTCTTTCGTCGCTGTTCATCGCGCCGCCGTTGCGCGTGCCCGGCACGGCCATTTTCCTGCGCGGCGAAACGGATGGCGTGCCGCATGCGCTGCTGCATAACTTGCTGCATAACAAGGTGCTGCATGAGCGCGTCATTTTCCTCACCGTCTTCATGCATGAAGAGCCGTGGGTGTTGCCATCGGAGCGCGTGCGCGTGGTGGAGCTGGGCCACCAGTGCTATCAGGTCAATGTGCATTACGGCTTCAAGGATGAACCGGACATTCCGGCGGCGCTGGCGCAATGCGCCGAACAGGGACTCGATTTCGAGATGATGGAAACGTCGTTCTTCATCGCGCGCCAGACCATCATCTCGACGCCGGGGGCCGGCATGATGCCATGGCGCGAACACCTGTTCGTCACCATGTCGCGCAATGCGCGCACGGCGGCCGACTACTATCAGATCCCGAGCAACCGGGTGATCGAACTGGGTACGCAGGTGGAAATCTAGATATCGTGGCCATTGTGGCAACGTTGTATCGGTGCACCATTTAAGGCCGAGCTTACGTCTGCTTACAAATGGGCCCGGCGACACCTGTTAAACTCCAGCCCGTACCGGTCCGCACCGTACGGGCCCCAGCCATACACACCAATATTTAAAGGGAAACCATGAAATCGGTATTTCAAATGATCGCCACGCTCGCTTGTGCCGTGGTCCTGACCGCCTGCGGTGCTGCTGCCAACACCGAGAAGCCAGTCGTGCTCGACCCGAATACGCAGGTGAAAGACCTGGTCATTACCAATCCGGTGGTCGGCACCGGCACGACAGCGGCAGCGGGCGATACTCTGGATGTGCTCTACACGGGCTGGCTGTACGACGCGAGCAAGCCGGACAACAAGGGCAAGCAGTTCGAGACAAACATGTCTGGCGCGGCGTTGCCTTTCCAGCTGGGCAAGGGTCTCGTGATTGTGGGATGGGACCGCGGCCTGGACGGCATGAAGGTGGGCGGCACCCGTATCCTGTCCATTCCGTATGACCTCGGTTATGGCAAGGTGGGCAAGCCACCGTTGATTCCCGGCTACGCGGGCTTGCTGTTTGAAGTCAAGCTTGTGAACGTGTCGAAAAAATAAGCCCGCGCAGGGCTGCCAATACCAAGGGCGATTCCACGGAATCGCCCTTTTTGCTTGGCGGGCCTGGTCCTCGTCAGGCAGGCGCCAGTTCCTGGAAGTAATACGTGGCGCCGCCCAGATCGGCCGGCGCGTCATATTGCAGCACCTGCGTGCGGCGCAGCGCCACCGGGGCGCTGAAGGCGGGGCCGTCGTAGACGAAGGTGTGGAATTCGCCGTTTTCGCCGCAGGCGTCGACGCCGGGCGGCAGGTCGGCCAAAAAGGCGGCATCGAACTCGCGCCCGCAAAATGCGCGTGGCAGGTGCCGGCCATTGATGCACACGACGATGGCCTTGAAGCCGGCGGCGAGAAATTCGTCGACCAGCGCGCGGCGGTCCCCGCCCCACAGGGGCAGGTGGGCCGTCAGGCCGGCCGCGGCGCAGACTTTTTCTTCCCAGTCGCGGTGCGGCTGCAGGTCGATGTCGCCAAACAGCGCATGATCGATACCCTCGGCCTTGGCCGCGCGCAGCATGGCGATGAATTGCTCCTCGTAGCTGGCCCAGCTGGCGTGATAGCGCTGCAGGCGCGCGCCCAGGCTGGCCGCCTGCGCCTCAAGCAGCTCGGGCGGCACGCCGTGCGAGCGCGATTTGCGGCCGTCTTCATCCATGGCCGTGATCAACAGGGGAACGGCCATGCCGGCGTTGCGCGCGCGCCACAGGGCCAGGCAGGAATCCTTGCCGCCGCTCCAGGAAATCAGGGCCGTCGTCATGCCGCTGTTTCCGGCGCCACTGCACGCAGCATATCGATGTGCTCAATGCCGTCTTCGTCGTACGGTGCGCTGACGGTGACAAAACCGAAGGACTGATAGAAACGCTCCAGGTAGTGCTGCGCACCGATGCGGATGGCGTGACCGGGGTGCTGGCCTTCGGCGCGCGCGATGCCCTCCGCCAGCAGCAGCTTGCCGGCGCCCGTGGTGCGCGCTTCGGGCGCCGTCAGCACGCGGCCCAGCGACATTTCCACGTATTTGGCGCCCGGCGCCAGCACGCGCAGATACGCGGCGAGCCGGCGCTGGCCATCGACCGTTTGCCAGCCCAGCAAATGCATGGCTTGCTGGTCATGGCCATCGAGGTCCGGGTAAATGCACTGCTGTTCGATGACGAACACGCGCTGGCGCAAGGCCAGCACCTGGTACAAAGCGTGGGGGCCGAGTTCGTCGAAGGTTTGCCATTGCCAGGTGATCATCGCTGTTCCAGGTTGTCAGGGAAAAGCGCCATTTTAAAGCGGCAGATGAAAAAAAACCGCGCTGCCTTTCGGGCAGCGTGGCTTTTGATGTGTAAACCTCTGGCTTACCGCGCCTGACAGAAGCGTAGCGAGCGGCAGTGATTTGTGGCAGAGAAGCGCAACCGTGCTGGAGCACGGTGAGCATCGCCGGCCGCAAAGCGCGACGCGCAGTAGCTTATGTCAGGTGCCATCATACGATGGTCAGGGTAACGTCGATGTTGCCGCGCGTGGCGTTCGAGTACGGGCAAACGATGTGGGCGGCGGCGACCAGCGCTTCGGCGGCGGCGCGCTCCATGCCTGGCAGCGAGATTTTCAGTTCCACTTCGATGCCGAAGCCCGTGTCGATGGCGCCGATGCCGACGTTGCCTTCGATGGACAGATCCGCTGGCAGGGCGATCTTGTCGCGGCCGCCGACGAATTTCATGGCGCCGATGAAGCAGGCCGAGTAGCCGGCGGCGAACAGTTGTTCCGGATTGGTGCCCACGGCGCCATTGCCGCCCAGTTCTTTCGGCGTGGTCAGCTTGACGTCCAGCACATTATCGGACGACACGGCACGGCCTTCGCGGCCTCCGGTGGCGGTGGCTTGAGCGCGGTACAGGACTTGTTTGATCGACATGATGGTTCCTTGAGTAAAGTAAATAGTTAACGACTAAATAGTGTGCTACTTGTTTCATGGGCTAATGCCCCAGGATGCCCGTCTGCAGAAGCGCTTGCCGGCGTCCATGTGCTCAATATATATCGTGCGCTATTTAATTGCAAGCTATTTTATTTTCAGGCGATGCGGATTTGTGCTTTATTTTGATGCCTTTGTCGCCAGTATTGCCCTTCCATCGCATAATGGCCACCGTCGCCGGGGGCGATGGTTATGCTGGGCCCATTTCACACCCCAAGGAAAAAAATCATGACTAGCCTTTTCTTTATCCTGCGCATCACCTTGGCCACGATGCTCACCTACATCATCGCCACGGCGATCCTGGTGGAGAATTTCCTGCGCTATATCTTCGGGCAGACGGAAGGCTTTTTTGTCATCGTTGGCGCGCTGCTGGCCAGCGCCGTCATCACGAATGCGTTTTCGCACGTGCGCCGCGTGCGCCTGATCGCCGGCACCGTCAACGCCGGCACCCTGTCGAGCCGCCAGCGGCGCCAGATCGAGATTCCGTTCGAG
The DNA here is from genome assembly GCF_002813325.1 of Janthinobacterium sp. 64. Classification (NCBI taxonomy): domain Bacteria; kingdom Pseudomonadati; phylum Pseudomonadota; class Betaproteobacteria; order Burkholderiales; family Oxalobacteraceae; genus Janthinobacterium; species Janthinobacterium sp. 64. Next base: position 3,918,504 of record NZ_PHUG01000001.1, read on the forward strand.
GCGGGCGAGGCATTCGACATGATCGACGCGGCCATCCGCGAACTGCCGGGCAGCGAAGTGGTCGAAAGCGCGCGCGACAGCCTGCAGGTGCAGGCCAGAGTGCGCCGCGCGGCGCCGTACACGGACACGGGCTTGCCCCGCATGCGCGTGCTGGGTTTCCTGGAGCCGCGGCCGAACCAGATTCTCGCCACCGTCACGCCGAATGGCGAAGCGGGCAGCGTGACCCTGATCTGCGAGCCGGCGCGCAATGCCTGGACCGACTGGTTCCTCGTCGACCATGGCAGCAACCTGGAAAACGCGGAAGCGGTGACGCGGGCGATGACGCGCCGCGTGGCGCAGCGCCGGCGCGGCGAGCAGGCCGAGGCGCGCCAGACGGTGACGGAAAAGGAACTCACGGTGGCCAAGCTGAGCCTGCTGCATGCGCAGGTGGAGCCGCACTTCCTGTACAACACCCTGGCCAGCGCGCAGCTGCTCACGCGCAGCGACCCCGTGCGCGCCGACGAGATGCTGGGCAACCTGATTCTGTACCTGCGCCACTCGCTGCCGCGCACGGAGCAAGCCATGTCGACCCTGGGCACGGAGCTGGAACGGGCGCGCGCCTACCTCGATATTTTGAAAATCCGCATGGGCGGACGCCTGAACCTGCAGATCGAAGTGCCGCAATACCTGCGCCAGGCGGAACTGCCGCCGATGATGCTGCAAACCCTGGTGGAAAACGCCATCAAGCATGGCCTGGAGCCGAAGAGCGGCGGCGGCACCATCTGGATCATGGCGCGCAGCGGCAATGGCACGGTGATCGTCACGGTGGCCGACGACGGCAAGGGGTTCAGCGACGACGGCGCCGGCACGGGCATCGGCCTGCGCAATGTGCGCGAACGCCTGCGCCTGACTTACGGCAATACCGCCGCGTTTGCCATCGTCGCCAATTTCCCCGATGGCGTGACGGCCACCATCACGGTGCCCGACAGCACGGCGCAAGGAGTGTCCCATGCATCAGCCTGAGATGACTTGCGTCATCGCCGAAGATGAAACCCTGCTGCGCGATGCGCTGGTGGCCTTGCTGGCCGAGGAGTGGCCCTGCTTGCGCATCGTTGCCGCCTGCGATGACGGCGGCACGGCGCTCGAGGCCATCGCCACCCTGCGCCCCGACGTTGCCTTTCTCGACATCCGCATGCCGGGTTTGACGGGGCTGGAAGTGGCCGCTGGCGCGCTCGACGCCAGTCCCGCCACGCAGGTGGTGTTCGTCACGGCCTACGACCAGTACGCGATCGATGCCTTCGACAAGGGCGCCGTCGATTACTTATTGAAACCGATCGCCCGCGAGCGCCTGCGGGCGACCTTGCAGCGCGTGCAGGCGCGGGCCGGCAAGGCAAAGGCGGGCGACGGCGCGCTGGCCGGCTTGCTGCAGCAATTGAGCAGTGCTTTGCCGGCCGCGGCCAAATCGCCGCCGCTGGTGTGGCTGACGGCCAGCAGCGGCAAGGATACGCGGTTGATCATGGTGGAAGACATCGCCTATTTTCAGTCCGATACCAAGTACACGGCCGTCATGACGGCCGATGGCGAGGCGCTGCTGCGCAAGCCGATCCGCGAACTGCTCGACGTGCTCGATCCGGCCATCTTCAAGCAGATCCACCGTTCCACCATCGTCAACATGAAGATGGTGGCGTCGGTGACGCGCGACGAGGTGGGCCGCGGCGCCTTGCGCCTGAAAACGCGGCCGGAAACCCTGGCCGTGAGCCAGCCGTTCATGAGTTTGTTTCGGAATATGTAGGCTGGCTTACTCCGCCGTCTCAAAACCTTCCAGCACATTGACGACATTGATGCCGATTTCCTTCACTGCATAGCCGCCTTCGAGGATGAAGGCGGTGGGCAGGTTCAGATGCGCCAGGCGCTCGCCCACGCGCAGGTAGTCGCCGCTTTGCAGGGCGAAGTGTGACAGCGGGTCGCCGACGAAGGTGTCCACGCCGAGCGACACCACCAGCGCGTCGGGCGCGTACATCTTGATGCGCAGGCAAGCCGTTTCCAGCGCGGCGAACCAGTTGGCCGTGGTGCTGCCGGCCGGCAGCGGCAGGTTGACGTTGTAGCCCAGCCCCGCGTCGCTGCCTGTCTCATCGGCGTGGCCCAGGTAAAACGGGTATTCGCTGCGCGGGTCGGCGTGGATCGAGGCAAACAGCACGTCGTTGCGCGCATAAAAGATGCTTTGGGTGCCATTGCCGTGGTGGTAATCGATATCGAGGATGGCGACCTTGCGGGCGCCGTCGTCGAGCAGATGCTGCGCGGCCAGGGCCGCGTTGTTCAGGAAACAGTAGCCGCCAAAGAAATCGCTGCCCGCATGGTGGCCCGGCGGGCGCGTCAGGGCGAACGTGGCGCGCTCGCCCAGGCGCAGCGCGTGCGCCGCGTTGACGGCGCAGTCGGCGCCCGTCTTGGCCGCCGTCCACGTGCCGGCCGTCAGCGGCGTGCCGTTGTCCATCGAGTACAGGCCCAGCCTGGCCGTGAAGTCGTCCGGTTCGATATCGCTGCGCAAGGTGCGCACGGGCCACACGGATGGCAAGGCATCTTTGCTGGCATTGTCGGGGTCGAGCGCCAGCCAGTCGTGCCAGGCGTGGCGCAGGAAGTGCAGGTAACGGGGCGTGTGGATGCGCTCTAACGACGTCAGCGGTACACCGTGCGGCGTGACGATGCGGCCCAGGTTGCGCCGTCCCAGTTCGGCCACCACCATGTCGGCCCGTTCGGGCGTCTCGAAGCAGGGCACCAGGGTGCCGCGAAACATTTCGAAGCGGCCCCGGTGCTGGCCGTGCAATTCATTGTAGAAGGTCAGCATCGGGGCGTTTGTGCAAGGTCAGGTGTGCGAGCACAGGGTGCTGGCGCGGTAGGCGGCGACGAAATCGTCGAAGCTGCCGGCGGGCGCCGCCTCCATGGCGCGCTGCTCGGCCAGCGAGCTGGCGGCCATCGCGTCGAAATACGCGCTTTGTTCCTTGCTTGCCGGATGCGCGCGGAAGTAGGCGGCGTGGCGCTCGCTCTGGCGCAGGCCGAAGGCGGCAAACGAACCGCCGTTGGCGCGCAGCTCGGCCAATACCTTGGCCGATGGCGTCGTGTCCGGGTCGGCCAATTTTGCTGCCTGCGCCGCCAGGCTGTCCGCGTGTGCCGTGCCGCCATGGCGAGAGTCGAGCAAGGCCGCCACGGGGGCGATGCGCGCCAGCAATTGCTCGCCCCACGCCTGCAAGCTGATTTCCTCGCCATCGCGGTGCAGGGTCAGGCCCGGCGTGCGGCCTTCCTTGACGGTGCGCGCAAAATTGTGCGTGTAGCAGGCGCTTTGCTCGGCGGAAATTGGCGCGCTGTCGTCGAGCGCGCAGAACAGCAAAAACGCGTCGAGGAAGCGGCCCGTTTCCAGGCTGATGCCGACCGGTTCGAACGGGTCGACATCCATGCAGCGCACTTCGATGTATTGCACGCCGCGCAGGCACAGGGCCTGGATCGGGCGCTCGCCCGTGCGGATCACGCGCTTCGGGCGGATGGTCGAATAGTATTCATTTTCGATCTGCAGCACGTTGGTGGACAATTGTATCCACTCGCCATCCTTCTTCGTGCCCAGCGTTTCGTACGGCGGATACGGATCGTTGACGGCGTGCGTGAGCGCGTTGACGTAATCATCGAGGCTGTTTTCGTGCGGGCGCAGGCCGGACTGGGCATCGTTCTGGTAGCCGAGGTCGCTCATGCGCAGGCTGGTGGCATACGGCAGGAACAGCGTGTCGTCGGACAAGGTGTCGAGCTTGTGCGCGCGGCCGCGCAGGAAACCGGCGGACAGGGCCGGCGAGGCGCCGAACAGATACATCAGCAGCCAGCTGTAGCGGCGGAAATTGCGGATCGTCGCCAGGTAGCTTGCCGACTGCACGTCTTTTGGCGAGGCGGTTGCCTGCGTCGGGCTGGCGCTGGTCTCCGGGTTGCTGGCGAGCACTTGCCACAGCTGTTCGTCGAGCGAATAGTTGTAATGGATGCCGGCGATGCATTGCATGGCCTTGCCGTAGCGCAAGGCCAGGCCGCGCCGGTAGACGTGCTTGAGCATGCCCATGTTCGAGCTGCCGTAGTTGGCGATTTCGATGTCCGCTTCGGGCGGCAGCTGGCACGGCATCGACTGGCTCCACAACAATTCGTCGCCGAGGCGGCTGTAGGCGTGGCGGTGCACGGTATCGAGCTTGTCGAGCGTGACGGCGATGTCGCTTTCGGCCGGGGTGATGAATTCGAGCAGCGCTTCGGCGTAGTCGGTGGTGATTTCAGGGTGCGTCAGCGCCGAGCCCAGGGCGGCGGGGTGGGGCGTGGAAGCCAGATGGCCGGCAGGGTCGACGCGCAGGGTTTCACGCTCGATGCCGCGCAAGCCGCCCAGCAGCGCGCGGTTGGCATCTTCGGTCAGCAATGCCAGGCGGCGAGTCAACAGGTTGGGCAATTTGAGCTTCCTTTCTTGTGCAGCATATAAATAATTTGTGCTGAGATTAACCGAATTTTGGCAAATGCGTCGGCGCCGGCCCAAAAAATGCCGCGTCGCCAGCGTCCGCCCCGGGCAGGAAGGGCGGCGCTTCGGTCAGGAATGCGCTTGATATTTTAACAAACTGCGGGGGGATCTGGCGCGCCGCCGGGTCAAGCTTTGCGCAGATGGCGGTCAGCCCAGGCGGGCGCCGCTGACGCGCTCGATGCCGGCCAGGTCGCGCCAGCTTTGCACTTTGCCGTAGCCGGCGTCGGCCAGCAAGCCGCGCACGGATACCGCCTGGTCGTAGCCGTGCTCCATCAGCAGCCAGGCGCCCGACGCCAGGTGGCGCGCGGCGCCGGAGACGATGGTGCGCAGGGCCGACAGGCCGTCCGCGTGGTCGGTCAGCGCACCGGCCGGCTCGAAGCGCAGATCGCCTTCGGCCAGGTGGCGGTCGCCGCTGGCGATGTAGGGGGGATTGGAGACGATCAGGTCGAATTTTTCCGTGCCCAGCGCTTCGAACCAGTCGCTGGCCATGAAGGTGATGTTGACGCCGTTGGCGCTGGCGTTGCGGCGCGCCACGGCCAGGGCCGTGCTGCTGACGTCCAGGGCCGTGACGACGGCGTCGGGCCGCGTGTACGCCAGCGCGACGGCGATGGCGCCGCTGCCCGTGCCCATGTCGAGCACCCGTCCGCCGGGCGGCAGGCGTTCGAGCGCCAGTTCCACCAGCACTTCCGTGTCGGGGCGGGGGATCAGCACGGCGTCGTTGACTTCGAACGGCAGGCCGAAGAATTCGCGCTGGCCAACGATGTAGGCGATCGGCTCGCCTTGCAGGCGGCGCGCCAGCAAGCTCGATAAACGTTCGGCTTCATCGGAAGTGAGCACACGCTCCGACTGCGTGATCAGGCTCACGCGCGACAGGCCCAGCGCGTGGCCCAGCAGGATGCGGTTGTCGAGCGCATCGAGCAGCGGACGGATTTGCAGCGCGCCGACAGTGCTGCCGGCGGGAATCAAGGTTTCTGGCATGAATAGTCTATTATTTCTGGCGGCGCAGCAGTGTCCACAGCAGGCCTACGGTAAAAATGGCGAACCAGGCGAATGCCCATTGCGGGATCGACAGGCCGAAAAACGGCTCGCCGGCGTTTTCGCAGGCGCCATACGATTCAAACATGAACGGCATGAGTTCGGCCGTGAAGATCTTGTTCAGCGCCGTTTCCACCGGGTCGATGCCGCACGAGAAGCCGGGGTTGGCCAGCACGTACAAATGCTTGGCGCCTACGCCCAGGCCGCCCAGGGCCGCCAGGACACCGATGCCGGCGCCGATTTTCGGCCGGTTCGCCGCCGCGCCAGCCAGGCAGGCGATGCCGATGGCGAGGAACAGGTAGCGCTGGATCACGCACAGGGGGCACGGCGCCATGTTCATGGCATGTTGCAAATACATGGCCACGCCCAGCATCAGGAAACACAGGGCGGCGATCGACAGGAGGACGGTGCGTGAATTTTTCATGGGCGACACGGTGAGGTGGATGGAATCGAGCTGGTCATTTTCGCACAAGGGCCGATTTTTATTGCTTAGCCGCTACTTAAACCCCGGGGTCTGACCCCAGCCTTTAGTCACCCAGCGCGGCCAACAATTCAGCCTGGTGCTCCGCCGCCAGCGCATTCGTCAACTCCGTCAAATCCCCGTCCATGATGAAGTCGAGCTTATATAAGGTCAGATTGATGCGGTGGTCCGTCAGGCGGCCCTGCGGGAAGTTATAAGTGCGGATGCGCTCGCTGCGGTCACCCGAGCCGATCAGGCTCTTGCGCGTGGCCGCTTCCTTCGACTGCTGTTCGCGCAGCTGCACGTCCTTGATGCGCGCGGCCAGCACTTTCATCGCTTGCGCCTTGTTCTTGTGCTGGCTGCGGTCATCCTGGCACTCCACCACGATGCCAGTTGGCAAGTGGGTGATGCGCACGGCCGAATCGGTCTTGTTGATGTGCTGTCCGCCCGCGCCCGAGGCGCGGTAGGTGTCGATGCGCAGGTCGGCCGGGTTGATGTTGACGTCTTCCACTTCATCGGCTTCCGGCATCACGGCCACCGTGCAGGCGGACGTATGGATGCGGCCCTGCGTTTCCGTGGCCGGCACGCGCTGCACGCGGTGGCCGCCCGACTCGAATTTCAGCTTCGAATACGCGCCATTGCCGACCACGCGCACGATCACTTCGCGGTAGCCGCCCAGGTCGGAGTCGGACGACGACACCAGCTCGACTTGCCAGCGGTTGCGTTCGGCAAAGCGCGAGTACATGCGCAGCAGGTCGCCGGCGAACAGGGCCGATTCATCGCCGCCCGTGCCGGCACGAATTTCCAGGAAGATATTGCGCTCGTCATTGACATCCTTCGGCAGCAGCATGGTTTGCAATTCGCGTTCCAGGCGCGCCATGGTGGTTTTCGCCGCCTCGATTTCTTCCTGCGCGAATTCCTTCATGTCCGGGTCGCCCAGCATCTCTTGCGCCGTCGCAATATCGTTGCCCGCTTCCTGGTAGGAATGGTACAGGGCCACCAGCGGGCCCAGTTCGGCGTGCTCGCGCGTCATCTTGCGGTAGCTGTCCATGTTCGACGTGGCGTCCGGGTGCATCAGCAGTTCGTCGAGTTCGACCAGGCGGTTCGCCAGTTGATCGAGTTTGCCCAGCATGGATGGTTTCATAGCGATTCGCGGTAAAAGAGTGTAGGGATGGTGCGGTCCGGCAAGCCCGGCAGGCGGGCAAGGGTAGCCGCGCGCGGGCGGCCAGCGGGGCTGCGCTAACGGCGGGGGCGGAACAGTTTCGGCAGCAGGGTGACCAGTTGCTTGCGCTCGTCGCCCTGCGCCTGGTGCAGCGCCTGCTGCGGGCCGTGCAGGAACTTGGCCGTCAAGCCTTTCGACAGCGCTTCGAGCACGGCGTCGATGTCGGCGCCCTTGGCCAGCATCTTGCGCGCCCGCTCCACTTCCATCAGGCGCAGCGATTCGCTGTTTTCATGCAAATGCTGGATGACGGGCACCATGGCGCGGTCGTCGACCCAGCTCATGAACGATTGCACGCGCGTCTCGATGATGGTCTCGGCTTGCGCCACGGCCGCTTGCCGGCTTTCCAGGCCCGTCTGCACGACCTTGCCCAGGTCGTCGACCGTGTACAGGAAGACGTCGTTCAGGCGGCCCACTTCCGCTTCGATGTCGCGCGGCACGGCCAGGTCGACCATGAACATGGGCTTGTGGCGGCGCGCCTTGATGGCGCGCTCGACCAGGCCCAGGCCCAGCAGCGGTAACGATGAGGCCGTACACGAGATAACGATGTCGAACTGGTGCAGCATTTCTGGCAAGTCGGCCAGGCGGATCGCCTTGCCGTTGAAGCGGTGCGCCAGCTCCTCGCCCCGCTCCATGGTGCGGTTGGCAATCGTGATGCTTTTCGGGTTTTGCGCCGCGAAGTGCGTGGCGCACAATTCGATCATTTCGCCGGCGCCGATGAACAGCACGTTCTGCTCGGCGATCTTGTCGAAGATGCGCTGCGACAGGCGCACGGCGGCGGCCGCCATGGACACGCTGTGGGCGCCGATTTCCGTGCTGCTGCGCACTTCCTTGGCGACCGAAAAGCTGCGCTGGAACAACTGGTGCAGATACGTGCCCAGGCCGCCCGCCTCGTCGGCCGTGCGGATGGCGTCCTTGATCTGCCCGAGGATCTGCGTTTCGCCCAGCACCATCGAATCGAGCCCGGAGGCGACGCGGAAGGTGTGGCGCACGGCATCGTGCTGCGGCAGCATATACAAGTGGGGGCGCAGCTCGCTGTAGTTGAGCTGGTGATAGTCGGCCAGGAAATGCGCGCCCGCGTCGAGCGGGTTCGGCACGTGGCTGGCCGCATACAGCTCGGTGCGGTTGCAGGTCGAGAGGATGGCCGCTTCGTCGTTGTCGCGCAAGTCGATGCGCTGGAACCAGGTGCGCGCCGCCATCACCGCCGAACCCAAGTGCTCAGGCGCAAACGCCAGCTGTTCGCGGAGCGACACTGGAGCGGTGGTATGGTTGAGGCCGACGGCGAGCAGTTGCATTTCAGGGCTGTTGGGAATTCTTATGCCGACATTATAACGCCTTGTGCCCGCTCTTTGAGCAGTTCGCCTGTTTTCACCCGCATGCGTGGACGTCACCCGCCCAGTTTTTCCAGGCGATAACCATAACTGTAGACGGGCACGAGGCGGTAGCCGTGTTCCGGTTTCAGCTGTAGCTTGTTGCGCACGCGCGAAACGTGGGTATCCATGGTGCGCGAGGGCAGGGCCGTGTCGCGTTGCCACACGGCTTCGTGGATGTAGGCGCGCGACAGGGGACGGCCCATGTTGCGGAAAAACAGCAGCGCCAGGGCGAATTCCTTGTGCGTCACGTCCAGCACTTCGCCATCCTTCAGCAGGCGGCCGGGGCGGGTTTCAAACGTGTAATGACCAAATTGCAGATACTCGGCGCCATTCTGCGCCGGGTAGGCCACGCGCAGCAGCGCCTGGGTACGCAAAGTCAGTTCGCTGCGCCGCAAAGGCTTGATCATGTAGTCGTCGGCACCGGCCGTCATGCCGGCCACCACGTCGTCTTCGCCGGAACTGTTGGTCATAAACAACACGGGCGCCTTCGGCGCCAGTTTTTCCCGTGCACGGCGCAGTACTTCCGCACCGTCCAGATCGCTCACATGCCAGTCGAGGATGAGCATGTCGCAACTGTCCTTGCGCAGTTGCCCCAGCATTTCCTTACCACTCTGAAACTCGTGGCAAGCGTGGCCGGCGGCGGTGAGCACCTGGCAGATCAGTTCTGCCTGACTATGGTCGCTATCGAGTACGGCAATTCGCATAATGGGCTGGAGTGTGTAGCAACAAACAGACGGTCCGCTCTGCTTATCGTAATGTTAAGGAATGCTCACGTGAAATATAACAGAGATTGCAACTGTGTCCAGTGAAATCGGTGGCCACATTCTTTACGTTACACTTGTTCATCTACCCTCACCGCGGAGAAACGGCAATGACAGACAAGAGCAGTACCGATTGGACCCTGATACCGGCCAGTCGTGCCGAAATCGAGCAAGTGCGCGAGCGTTGCCGGCGCCTGGTGCAGCGGCGTGCCGTGATGTCGGCGGGCGCCTCGGCCATTCCCATTCCCGGCATCGACCTGATGTCCGATGTCGGGCTGTTTTCCATGCTGATCAACGATATCAACCACGAATTCGGTCTGACGCCCGAGCAGATCGAGCGCCTGAACCCGCAGTTCAAGATGATGGCTTACCGCGCGGCGGTGGGCATGGGCGGCATGCTGGTGGGGAAGCTGGTGTCGCGCGAACTGATCCTGCACCTGCTCAAGCGCAGTGGCGTCAAGATCGCCACCAAGCAGGTGGCGCGCTTCGTGCCGTTTGCCGGCCAGGCGGTGGCGGCAGCCATCGGCTACGCCGTGTTCCGCCAGATCGGCAACCAGCACGTGAATGCCTGCGCCGCGGTGGCGCAGGAATTGCTCACGGTGAGGCCGGAGTAAAGGCTTTAAGCGTCCGGCAGCACCACGTTGACGTCGAGTACCTCCAGGTTGCCCTGGCGGTCCAGCGAGATCTTGATGTCGTCGGCATTGACCTTGGTGTACTTGGAAATGACGGCGATCAGTTCCTTGTGCAGTGCGGGCAGGAAGTCCGGACCACCGCGGCCGCTGCGTTCGCGGGCGATGATGATCTGCAGGCGTTCCTTGGCGGCGGTCGCCGTCTTCGGCTTGGGGGGGAACAGGAAAGAAAGCAAGGCCATATCACTTCGCCCCAAAAATGCGCTGGAGTAATCCAGGTTTTTCATAGTTGGTAAAGCGCAACTCGACCTCTTCGCCGAGGAAGCGCGAGACCACGTCTTCATAGGCTTGCGCCACGTCCGTGCCCTTGAAATGGATGGCCGGATTGCCCTGGTTCGAGGCGGCCAGCACTTGTTCCGATTCCGGAATGATGCCCACCAGCGGGATGCGCAGGATTTCCTGCACGTCCTGGTAGGACAGCATTTCATCCGATTCCACGCGCTTCGGCGAGTAACGGGTGATCAGCAAATGTTCCTTGACCGGTTCGCCGCCCGTCTGCGCGCGGCGCGACTTGGCTTGCAGGATGCCCAGAATGCGGTCCGAATCGCGCACCGACGACACTTCCGGGTTGGTGACGATGATGGCTTCGTCGGCAAACGTCAGCGCCATCAGCGCGCCATGCTCGATGCCGGCCGGCGAATCGCAGATGATGAACTCGAAACCCATGTTGATCAGGTCGTTCAACACGCGTTCCACGCCTTCTTCCGACAAGGCATCCTTGTCGCGTGTTTGCGACGCGGGCAGGATGAACAGGTTGTCGCAGTGTTTGTCCTTGATCAGGGCCTGGTTCAGCGTGGCTTCCTTGTTGATCACATTGATCAGGTCGTAGACGACGCGGCGCTCGCAACCCATGATCAGGTCGAGGTTGCGCAGACCCACGTCAAAATCGAGCACGGCTGTCTTGTGGCCGCGCAGGGCCAGGCCAGTGGAAAAACTGGCGCTAGAGGTCGTCTTGCCGACACCGCCCTTGCCGGACGTCACAACAATAATTCTTGCCACAAATAATCCTTTTCAGATATCTCTTGAATTGTGCAGCTTAAGAGCGGTTCACGGGAGTGACCGGATTGACAGAGTGTATATCGATTCTGTCTCCAGCCAAACGAATTTGCGCCGGTCCGCGTGCCATTTCCGCCGGGAAACCATCCTCGAACGTGCGGTACACGCCGGCGATCGACACCAGTTCCGGCTCCATGGCCAGCGCGAAAATGCGCGCCTGGGCATTGCCCGAGGCGCCGGCCAGCGCGCGGCCATACAGCGAGGAATACACATGGATGCTGCCGTCGGCGATGATTTCGGCGCCATTGTTCACCACGGCGGTGATGATCAGGTCGCAGCCGCGCGCATAAATGCGCTGGCCCGCACGCACGGGCGTGTCGATCACCATCACTTGCGCTTCGGCGCCCGCTTGGGCGGCCGCCGTGGGCGTATCCTTGGGCGGCGCATCGTCGCGCGTCTTGCCGCTATCGAGGCTCAGGCCTTGCGCCAGGATGGCGTCATGCATGTCGGCCGGCGCATTGCGCACGGCCACGGCATTCAAACGGTATTTTTTCAGCAGGGCCACCAGCGAAGCCCAATCGACGGGCATGCCGCCAGGCGGCAAGTCGGCCACGTCCAGCACGGCCAGGTCATCTTCGAAAAAGTCCGCCACGCCTCCCGTCATGTCGCGCAAGGCGGCATCGAGTGCCTGCGTATCGGCGCTATGCACAATGGCGGAAACGGCGACGACGGTGGAAATCTTGATTTCGATAGGCTTCTGCGACGGGCTTTTGGACATAAACATTTATCAAAGTGAAACTGCGGCAGGCCAAATGTTCCGCACGGCAACAATGGGAGCAGTAAATTTCTTGCATTCTACTGCAAAAAAATCAGCATCAGGGGCCTGGCGCGTGCTATTCCGCAGGGCAACACCTACTTCATGTCAAAAAAAACGGACGGCGCCCCGGAAAACCGGTGCGCCGCCCTGAAAGCAGCCCTGCATGCGGCTTGGGTCGGCTGATGTCATGCAGCCGCGCGCATCTGCTGCGCTGCCGCGACCATATTTTTTAAAGCCGCCTCCGTTTCCGCCCACCCCCGCGTCTTCAAGCCGCAGTCCGGGTTCACCCACAAGTTGGCCGGGGCAATGACGGTGCTGGCTTTTTGCAGCAAGCGCACCATGTCGACGGTCGACGGGACGCGCGGCGAGTGGATGTCGTACACGCCGGGGCCGATTTCGTTGTGATACTGGAACTGGCCCAAGCCCGTCAGCAACTCCATGTCCGAGCGGCTCGTCTCCAACGTGATGACGTCGGCATCCATGGCGGCGATCTGCGGCAGGATGTCGTTGAACTCGGCATAGCACATGTGCGTGTGGATCTGCGTCGTGTCGCTGACGACGGACGCGGCGATGCGGAAGGCGCGCGTGGCCCAGTCCAGGCAGGCGTCCCACTGGCTGCGGCGCAGCGGCAAGCCTTCGCGGATGGCCGGCTCGTCGATCTGGATAATGCCGATGCCGGCCGTTTCCAGGTCTTGCACCTCGTCGCGGATGGCCAGGGCGAGCTGCAGCGCCGTGGCGGCGCGCGGCTGGTCGTCGCGCACGAACGACCATTGCAAGAGTGTCACGGGGCCCGTCAGCATGCCTTTCACCGGTTTGCTCGTCAGGCTTTGCGCGTGCACCGTCCAGGCCACGGTCATGGCGGCCGGGCGCTGCACGTCGCCGTAGATGACGGGCGGTTTCACGCAGCGCGAGCCGTACGATTGCACCCAGCCGTGGCGCGTGAAGGCGAACCCGTCGAGCTGCTCGCCGAAGTATTCGACCATGTCCTTGCGTTCCGCCTCGCCATGCACGAGCACGTCCAGGCCCAGCGCTTCCTGGCGGCTGACGGCGTGGGCGATTGCGGCGCGCATCTGGTTTTCATACTCGTCGCTGGCCAGTTCGCCCCGTTGATGGCTGGCGCGGGCGGCGCGGATGGCCGCCGTCTGCGGGAAGGAGCCGATGGTCGTCGTCGGGAAGTCGGGCAGCTGGAAACGCGCGCGCTGCACGGCCTGGCGCAGCGGGAAGCTGGAATCGCGGCGGTCGACGGTGGGCGTGAGCGCTTGCAGGCGCTGCGTGACCGAGGCACGGTGGACGCGGGGGCTGGCGCGGCGGCCGGCGATGGCCAGGCGAGAAGTGGTCCATGCGGCCAGCGCGGCGGCGTCGGGCTGGCCTTCGAGTGCCCTTTTGAGCAGCGACAGTTCCGCCAGTTTTTCCGTGGCAAACGCCAGCCAGCGCTTGATTTCACCGTCGAGTTCCGTTTCCGCTTCCAGGCTGAACGGCACATGCAGCAGCGAGCACGACGGCGCCAGCCACAGCTGGCCGTTGCGCCTGGCTGCCAGCGGCTGCAGCACGGCCAGGGCCGCGTCGAGGTCGGTGCGCCAGATGTTGCGGCCATCAACGATGCCGATCGACAAGACTTTATGCGCGGGCAGCCAGTCCGTCACGCTGATCAATTCATGCGGCGCGCGGATGCCGTCCACGTGCAGGCCGGCCACGGGCAGGCGGCAGGTCAGGCTGAGGTTTTCTTCCAGCGGCGAGAAATACGTGGCCAGCAAGATGTTCACGCCCACCTGGTTCAGCTGCCAATACGTGCTCTCAAAAGCGCTGCGCCAGGCGCTGGGCAAGTCCAGGCCCAAAATCGGTTCATCGAGCTGCACCCACGCCACGCCTTGCTGTTTCAGGCGGTCGAGCAGGGCGCCGTACACGGGCAGTAATTGTTCCAGCAGGGCCAGGCGGTCAAAGCCCGACTCGCCGGGCGTCTTTTCCTTGCCCAGCCACAGGAAAGTAAGGGGGCCGATCAGGGCCGCCTTGACCTGGTGACCGAGCGCCTGCGCCTCGGCCACTTCCGCCAGCAGGCGCTCGCCAGCCAGCGAAAACTGCGTCTGCGGCGACAATTCGGGCACCAGGTAGTGGTAATTGGTGTCAAACCACTTGGTCATTTCCAGCGCGGCAGTGCCTGCGGCGTTGCTATGGTGCGCATGGCCGCAGTCCGCGTGTTGCGCCTGCGTTGTTTCACCGCGCGCCATGCTGAAATAGCGCGCCAGCGGTGATTGCTCCGGCGTAAAGTCGAAACGCGCCGGTTCGCAGCCCAGCAGCTGGATATGGTTGGCCACCTGGTCGTACAAGGCAAAGTCGCCCACGGTGACGTAATCGAGCCCGGCATCGCGTTGCAAGGCCCAGTGGCGCGCGCGCAGTTGCTGGCCCGTCGCTTCCAGCGCGGCCTCGGACATCTCGCCACGCCAGTGGCTTTCCAGTGCCAGTTTCAGTTCGCGCGCGGCGCCGATACGGGGAAAGCCAAGGATGTGGGTACGAATGGTCATGATGTCATCGAGATTTAATGTGAATGCGCTAGAGTGTGCGGCAACTTGCTCTATAATCAAAACGAAACATTTTGCCGAATAACATGAAAATATTTCACGTACGGAATCCATTTCCCCGATGCTAGAAATCCGCCACCTGCGCACCCTGAGTGCCCTGCGTTCGTCCGGCAGCCTGGTGCGCGCCGCGCAGCTGCTCAATTTGACTCAGTCGGCGCTGTCGCACCAGATCCGCTTGCTCGAAGAGCGCTACAAGGCGCCCTTGTTCGAGCGCAAGTCGATGCCGATCGCGTTTACGGCCACGGGCAGCCGGCTGCTGGAGCTGGCCGACAAGCTGCTGCCCGAGATCGAGCTGGCCGAGCGCGACGTGGCGCGCCTGTCGCAGGGCGACAAGGGGCAGTTGCGCGTGGCGCTCGAATGCCATACCTGCTTCGACTGGCTGATGCCGGTGATGGATGCGTTCCGCCAGCGCTGGCCGGAAGTGGAAATCGATCTTGTTTCGGGCTTTCACAGCGAACCGGCGGACTTGCTGCGCTCGGGCGAGGCCGATCTCGTGATCGGCTCGCCGTATGGCCCCGATTTCACCGTGTTTCCATTGTTCCGCTTTGAAATGCTGGTGGTGATGGCGCAGAAGCACCGCTTGCAGGCGCAGCGCCGGCTGGTGGCGGCCGACTTTACGGGCGAGACCCTGATTACCTATCCGGTGCCGGAAGAGCGCATCGACCTGATCCGCGAAGTGCTGCGGCCTGCCGGCATCGCCTTTGAACGCCGCACGGCGGAACTGACGGTGGCCGTGCTGCAACTGGTGGCGAGCCGGCGCGGCATCGCCGCCTTGCCGAACTGGGCCATCAAGAATTATGTCGACTACGATTATGTGGTGGCGCGTCCGGTGGGCGAGCACGGCCTGTGGAGCGATTTGTATGTCTCCGTGCCAGACCATCTGCAGGACAAGGCGTATGTGCGCGATTTCGTCAGCGTGATACGCGAGCAGTGCGCGGCCTCGCTCGACGGTATCAAGTTGTTGTCCTGATCCGCGTTGGTGGGCACAAACCAACAGGAAAGCTTGATAAATATCAAGGTTCAGCAATGAACCACCGCTTACAGTTGAGTACTGTGCGGCGCAACATGGCACCGCCTTCACATTGGAGAGGGACACTATGTTTTCATTTTCCGAGCAATGGGCACTCGCCGGCAAGGCCGTGGTGGAAGCGCAATTGATCAGTGCGCAAGCGTATGCCCAGGCTGCCGTCGACAGCGGCGCCAGCGTGCTGGACTTGCAGCTCGATGCGGCCCGCGCGGCGTTGGCTGCCGCTACGGTGGCGGGCAATCAGCTGCTGTCCGTGAAGGATCCGCAAGCGCTGCTGCAACTGTCGCGCGCGCAGTCGCAACTGGCCATCGAACGCATCGGTGCATATGGTCGCCAGGCAAAGGATGTTGCCCAAGAAACCCAGGAAAAATTCGAGACTGTGACAAAGGGTGAGTTTGCTGCATCGCGTCAAAAATTTGGCGAGTTGTTGCAGGTGGTAAAGCAAACCCCCGTGCCCCTGATTATTCCCTTCAATAATTTTCTAAAAACCACTTTCGGCGGCGCCGATGAAGGGTATGATAAAAATAAAAACACGCGTCCCGCCCGTCAAATGTAGGCGCGTTGCGGCCCGGCAGCGGCTATCCGCCGCGCCAGGCCGCCCGCCGCCACCGCCGGGCAGGCTGCCATCGCTGCCGCCTGCGGTGTGGCGCTGGAACTGTGGCGTATGCCGCGCTAGAATAAAACACAGCTTGCTGTGTCTTCCCGGATTCATTGGATTGTATTAACACCTTGACCTTGGCCCTCGTGGCCTGCATATCGGAGAAATAAATGGATGATGTCGTAATCGTGGCCGCCGGCCGTACCGCAGTCGGCAAATTCGGTGGCAGTCTGGCCAAGATTCCTGCGTCCGAACTGGGCGCGCATGTAATCAAGGGCTTGCTGGCACAAACCGGCATCGACCCGAACCTGATCGGCGAAGCGATCCTGGGCCAGGTGCTGACGGCTGCCGTCGGCCAGAACGCCGCGCGCCAGGCTGTCATCAAGGCCGGCTTGCCCAGCTCCATCCCGGCATTCACCATCAACAAGGTATGCGGCAGCGGCCTGAAGGCCACGCACCTGGCGGCGCAAGCGATCAAATGCGGCGACGCCAACATCATCATCGCCGGCGGCCAGGAAAACATGAGCGCCTCGCCGCACGCGATGAACGGCTCGCGCGACGGTTTCCGCATGGGCGACTTCAAGATGGTCGACACCATGATCGTCGACGGCCTGTGGGACGTGTACAACCAGTACCACATGGGCATCACGGCGGAAAACGTCGCCAAGAAATACGAAGTGACGCGCGCCGAGCAGGATGAATTCGCGCTGCAGTCGCAACTGAAGGCGGAAGCGGCGCAAAAAGCGGGCAAGTTCAAGGATGAAATCCTGCCGCTGGAAATCGCCAACAAAAAAGGCACCGTGGTCTTCGACAGCGATGAATACATCAAGCCGGGCTCGACCCTGGAATCGCTGACCGGCCTGCGTCCCGCGTTCGCCAAGGACGGTACTGTCACCGCCGGCAATGCTTCCGGCCTGAACGACGGCGCCGCCGCCGTCATCATGATGTCCGCTGCACAAGCGAAGGAACTGGGCTTGAAGCCGCTGGCACGCATCAAGGCCTATGCCTCGTCGGGCCTGGACCCTGCCGTCATGGGCATGGGCCCTGTCTCCGCTTCGCGTCTGTGCCTGAAAAAAGCCGGCTGGACGCATGAAGAGCTGGACCTGATGGAAATCAATGAAGCGTTTGCCGCGCAAGCGATTGCCGTCAACAAGGAAATGGGCTGGGATACCAGCAAGATCAACGTGAACGGCGGCGCGATTGCCATCGGCCACCCGATCGGCGCCTCCGGCGCGCGCATCCTGGTCACCCTGATCCACGAAATGATACGCCGCGACGCCAAGAAAGGCCTGGCAGCATTGTGCATCGGCGGTGGCATGGGCGTTGCTCTCGCCATCGAGCGCGATTAAGTAGCTGGCACCACACCCAAGCTACTGCGCGGCGCGCTTTGCGGCCTGCGATGCTCACCGTGCTAGAGCACGGTTGCGCTTCTTAGCCACAAATCATCGCCGCTCGCTACGCTTGGCTGCGATGCGGTACGCCGCCGTCATGCAGCGGTTTTGGACTGCTATATTTAAATAATTAACTTTTTAGCAATAGAACGACACTGAGGGGATGAAAAATGGCAAGAGTTGCATTGGTAACTGGTGGCATGGGTGGTCTGGGCGAAGCAGTCTGTTTCAAGCTGGCGGCGCTCGGCTATCGCGTGGTCACGACCTATTCTCCAGGCAATCAGAAGGTCGCGGACTGGCTGGCGACGACCAAGGACATGGGCTATGACTTCAAGGCGTATCCGTGCGACGTGGCCGACTACGATTCGGCCGCTGCCTGCGTGGCTGCCGTGGAAGCGGACATCGGTCCTGTCGACGTGCTGGTGAATAACGCCGGCATCACGCGCGACATGACGTTCAAGAAGATGGACAAGCCGAACTGGGATGCCGTGATGGGCACCAACCTCGACTCCGTTTTCAACATGACCAAGCCTGTCTGTGACGGCATGGTGGAACGCGGCTGGGGCCGCATCATCAATATCTCGTCCGTGAATGGTCAGAAGGGTGCCTTCGGCCAGACCAACTATTCGGCTGCGAAAGCCGGCATGCACGGTTTCACCAAGTCGCTGGCGCTGGAAGTGGCGCGCAAGAACGTCACAGTCAATACCATTTCGCCAGGCTACATCGGCACCAAGATGGTCATGGCAATTCCACAGGAAGTGCTCGACAGCAAAATCATCCCGCAAATTCCGATGGCGCGCCTGGGCAAGCCGGAAGAAGTGGCCGGCCTGGTGGCCTACCTGGCGTCCGATGAAGCCGCGTTCGTCACGGGCGCGAATATCTCGATCAACGGCGGCCAGCACATGTCGTAATTGTTGTTGAGGTAAAACACAGAGACAGCTGCGGCTGTCTTTTTTTATGCTTGCCAGCAAAACAAGGGGATCGCCGGATTTGTCTTAAAATCAGTATTTCTCCACTGCATCATCTCCATGACCCTTGTTCCCGCCTTGCGCCGCGCCAGCGTGGCCGTCATCCTTTTCCTGGGCGCCAGTGCGGCCCAGGCCAGCGTCGCCTTCCGCGTCACGGTGACGACCGAGCGCATCTTCAAGTCCGGCGTGAAAACCAGCCTGCCCGCGCGCGCTACGCAGGACAGCGACGTCGTGCTGGGCGAACATTTCATCAGCGTGCGTGATGGCAAGAGCTTGTCCGTGCTCGACTTTGCCACGCGCCGCCGCCACGTCATCGATACGGCGGCGTCCACCTACGACACGTATTCGCTGTTCGACGTGGCGGGCTTTCGCCGTTTCGAGATAGCACACCGCCAGGGCATGGCCGGCGCGCTCCAGGCTGGCGGCTTGCAAGCCCACGTCACGCCGCTCGTGTACGAGGAGCAAGCGCTGTCCGTGCCGGCGGCCAGGCGGCGCACTGCACTGCTGCCCCAGGTGCTCGACGGCGCCGTGCTGTGGTCGCTCGACGGACAGCCCCTGCTGCGTCTGGGGATAGCCGGCAGCCCCGTCAGTAATGACGATGCGACGGCGTTTGCCCAGTACTTGCGCTACACCTGGGGCGGCCATCCGCTGGTACTGAAGCTGCTGGCCGACGGCAAGCGCATTCCCGCCGCATTCACCTTGCACTACCAGGAGGTGGGCGGCAAGGTGACGCGCCATTTCCGCATCAGCGCCATGACGGCGGGCGCACCCGCCACGTATTCCCTGGCCGCCTACCGGCCTCGCCCGCTGGCGGCCGATGCGCCGGTGCTCGAACGCGTGCTGGCGCAGGCGGCGCGGTTGCCGCCGCTGGGCCCCGAGGCGCCTCAGGCCCACCCTGCGCTGCGCGCCGAGGCGGAAAAGCTCTTTGCCGCGGAAAAACCGTTCGAGGCTTTTTTGACCATGCTGGAAGACCATTTTTCCACGGGGGCGCTGGTCGACAAACTGTCGCCGCAGCAGCAACTGGCCATGCAGGCGTGCCAGCCCATCCACGACTTGACGCGGGCACTGCTGGCCAAGGACAAGGAAGGCATTCAGGCCGCGCTGGCCACCGTGCAGGGCTTGCGCCAGCAGCACGGCCTGGAGCAGCCGGTACTGGCCTTGTTTGAGGGGAACTTGCGCGCCAAGCTGGGGCAGTGGCCCGAAGCGACCGCGCTGTATTTGCACGTGCTGCAGGCAAAACCACAGATGGCGGCCGTGTACCAGGACCTGGGCGACGCCTTGCTGGCGCAATTTGATGCGCCGAACGCCTGGCGCAGCTGGGATGCGGGCCGGGCCATGGCGCCGTCGCTGCGGCAATTTCGCAAGGTCAACGACTTGGAGCGCAGCCTGCTGCAAGACTACCCCGCCTTCTTTGCCGGCGGGGCGACGCTTCCGCCTGAAGTTCAGCCCAGCACCAGCCGTCCGGCCAGCAGCACGAAGACGGTGGGCAGCACGAACTTGCCGTAAGGCGAAGGTTTGCCGCGCAGGCGGCGCGCCAGACGCGCGGCCAAGACCGCATACAGGGCATCGAACAGCAGGCCCATCAGCACCAGCACGGCACCCAGGCGCAGGTATTGCATGCCGACCTGCTCGCTGCCGACGACGAATTGCGGCAGGAACATGCTGCAAAACAGCAGTGCCTTCGGATTGAGCAGATTCGTCAGGAAGCCGCGCACCAGGCTGGCGCGGGCGCCGTGTGCCGTGGCGGGGGCGGCTGCTTCCTGCGCCGTCTTTTTCGACAGGGCCGACTGCAGCAGGCGCAGCGCCAGGTACAGCAGGTAGGCGGCGCCCGCCCATTTGACCCACTGCAAGGCTTGCGGATGCGTGACCATCAATGCCGCCAGGCCTGCGCCCGACAGCGCCACGTGCACGGCGCGCGCGCCGGCGATGCCCAGCGCCGTCACCAGCGCCGTCGCCACGCCGCGCGCGGCGCCCGTCGCCAGCACCAGCGCCATGTCGGGGCCCGGTAATAAAAAGGCGCCGGTCAGTGCCAGCAGGTACATCAGGAAGGTAGAATCGGACATGGCGCAGCTCGGTCACAGGCAAAAAGTAAGGGCGGGAGCAACGGCAGCTTGCCGCATGCTCGCCGGGCCCCATTATGTTCTTGTCGCGATGAAATGTGCTTGCTTTTCCTGCCCTGCATGCCCTAGTATTCGGGTAGATTCCACTCTTATAAAAACAAAAATTAGATGAAAATTTCAGAAGTTAGCCTCGACGCCACCGATTTGCAGATACTCAGGCTGTTGCAGGATGAAGGAAGGCTGTCCAACGCGCGCCTGGCCGAGCGCTTGAAGCTCAGTGAAACCCCCGTCTGGCGCCGCCTGCGCCGCCTGGAAGAGGAAGGCTTTATTACCGGCTACCAGGCTTTGCTCAACCGCAAGAAACTGGGCATCGGCCTGGTGGCATTTGTCCGGGTCGTGTTTGCCAACCATGGCGGCGAGCAGCCGTCGCAGTTCGAGCAGGCGATCGCGACGATTCCCGAGATATTGTCGTGCCACAATGTGGCGGGCGAAGCCGATTATTTCCTGCAAGTGGTGGCGCGCGACCTGGAAACGTATGGTGAATTCGTCTCGACGGTGTTGCGCCGCCTGCCTGGCGTGGCGGAAATCCAGTCCAGCCTGTCGATGCGCGAAATCAAGTCGTCGAACCGCCTGCCCTTGCTGCTGGCCTGAGGCGCCGGGCGCGCACTATAATTGGAACAGTTGCCAGGAATCGTGCCTGGCGCCCTGACCGCCATTCCAAGGACCGCTCGCCATGCCAGACTCCCTGTCGCCCCTGTTTCCCGCCCTGACGCCGAACCGGCACGGCATGCTGGCGGTTGATGACATCCACACCATTTATTGGGAAGAGTGCGGCAATCCCGACGGCATTCCCGTGCTGTTCCTGCATGGTGGCCCGGGCGCGGGCCTGTCGCCGCAGCACCGCCGCTTTTTTGACCCGCAGCGCTACCGCGTGATCCTGTTCGACCAGCGCGGCGCGGGCAAGTCCACGCCGCTGGGTGAATGGCGCAACAACACGACGCAGTTGCTGATCGACGATATCGAAGTGCTGCGCGCCCAGTTCGGCATCGCCCAATGGCTGGTGTTTGGCGGCTCCTGGGGCTCGACCCTGGCGCTGGCGTATGGCCAGGCGCATCCGGCAGCTTGCCTCGGTTTCGTACTGCGCGGCATCTTTTTGTGCACGCAGGCGGAAATCGACTGGTTCATCGAAGGCGTGCGCTGGTTTTATCCGGAACTGTACGCAGAATTTGCCGCGCCCATTCCGGCCGAGGAGCGGGGCGACTTGCTGGCCGCTTACGTGCAACGCATCCTCAGCAGCGATCCCGCCGTGTACTGGCCTGCCGCGCGCGCCTGGAGCCGCTTCGAGGGGCGCCGCGTGTACCTGATGCCGCAGCCGGAAGACGCGCCGAACGATGCGCTCGACCTTGGCGTGGGCAGGCTCGAATCGCATTACATGGCCAACCTGGGCTTTTTCGAGGAAGACCAGCTGATCCGCAACATGGGGCGCATCGCGCACTTGCCGGCCGTCATCGTGCAGGGACGCTACGACGCCATCTGCCCGCCGCTGTCGGCCTACCGTTTGCAGCAGGCCTGGCCCGGTTCCCAGCTGGAGATGATACCGGACGCGGGCCATGGCGCGCTGGAGCACGGCATCGCTTCGGCGCTGGTGCGCGCCACCGAGCGCTTCGTGCCGGGGCGCGGCTTCGCATGACATTACAACATGCCGGTTGGCAAAGCGGCCAGCCGGCGTGCGCCACCTGCTACACTACGGCCTGTGCTGGCACCAGGGTCGGGCGCCGGTGTGAACCCACGACTTTTTATCCATGAACATACAGATCGGCGACATCGGCCATATCATTCAGCTGGCGATTGCGCCGGTTTTCCTGCTGACCGGCATCGGCACCATGCTGGTGGTGCTGACCAATCGCCTGGGCCGCATCATCGATCGCACGCGCGTGCTGGAAGACCGGCTCGACATCGGTTACAACGATTTCTATATGGATGAGCTAGATACGCTCTATACGCGTACCCATCTGATTAATTACTCGATTTCGCTGAGCACGGCCTGCGGTTTCTTCGTCTGCGTCATCATCGCCATGCTGTTTTTGGGCGATATTCTGAACCTGACCCTCGATAAATACATCGCGGCCTTCTTTGTGCTGGCCGTGATTTGCCTGATCGGCTGTTTTATTTATTTACTGCGCGAAATTCACCTGGCCGCCAAAGCCCAGCGCATCCGGCGCCATATCCGCCCGCCCCATTAAGCGCGCGCCGGTTTACCCTACTATTGAAGAACGAGTCAAGCATGCACGATTACAAACGTCCCCCCACCCTGCACCGCTACGGCCAGCGCAGCGAACTCGAGCTGGCGCTGAGCCTGGGCCAGTTCCGCCTGATGCCAGCGGGCAATTGTTTGACCCTGAGCTTTTCGCAAGTGTGGGACAAGCACCTGTTCGACCTGTTTGCCCCGGCCGACGCCTGTTTGATCATCCATAACACGGAAGAATTCGGCGAACGCCTGCACCGCGCCGTGCAGCGCACCCTGCCCAGCTGGGCAGGCATCGATGGCCTGGTCGAGTATGGCCAGCGCGCGGCCCTGGGCGCCGCCTTCACCAAGACGCGCGCCGAAGCGCCCGAGCAGGAATGGCTGTTCGCCTGGCGCTCGATGCAGCCGCAAGCGAGCCTGAACCCCGTCACGGTAAAACTGGGCAGCCTGGAAAACTTCGCGGAAATCCGCGACCGCGACACGTATCTGGCGTAGTTAGCCCGCTTTGTCGGCGTGCTGGCTGTCGATGCGGGCTAAGACGGCTGCCATCATGCGCTCGATATCGCCGCGTATCATGGTCGTGCCCAGCATGCCGGGCACATAGAAGCCCGGCATCAGCCGGCTGGAAAAGACGATGCGCGTGCCGCCCGTCTCGGGTACGGGAAACAGATTCCAGCGTGCTTCGTAATGCCGCATGTCGCCCGAGATCAGGGCGATGTCGATGGAGGTCAACGGCGTCTCCGTGGCCCGCACCACGAGGTGGATGGCGTGGTTCATGAACAGGAAGCGCGCCATGCCCTGCTGCTCGATGATGATTTCATTGCCGTTGCGCGACAGCACGCGGCAGGAACTGAGGTCGGGCACGAATTCGCTCATGCGCTCGTACGTGGTCAGGGTCTTCCACACGGACGCCGGCGGCGCCTGCACGCTGCCGCTGGCATCGACTTCATACATGCGCTGCCCGTCGACCTCGATGCGCTTGACGTCGACCTTCAGCTTGTCCAGGCGCTGTGCCTGTGCCAGCGCGGTCGCGGGGACGGCGCACAGCATCAGCAGGCAGAGGAAGAGTCGCGTCATGCACCTAGCCTACGGGAAACTAGCGCGCGGCACAAGCTGTACCCATCGCCAGCGGGCGCGCGCGGCGATTTAGAACTCCCGGTCTAGAGAAAGTCGCTGCGGCGATCGGCAATGCTTGCTACCGTACGGCCTGCAACCACTTCTACCGGACCGATCACCATGACTGCCTATCCACATCTGCTGGCCCCGCTCGACCTGGGTTTTACCTCCTTGCGCAACCGCGTCATCATGGGGTCCATGCATACGGGCCTGGAAGACCGGTTCTATCATTATGGCAAGCTGGCCGCGTTCTACCGCGAACGGGCGCGCGGCGGCGTGGGGCTGATCGTCACGGGCGGCATCTCGCCGAACCGCCAGGGCTGGCTGCTGCCATTCGGCGGCACCCTCAATTTCCTCGGCGACGTGCCGAACCACCGCAAGGTGACGCGCGCCGTGCACGAAGAGGGCGGCAAGATCGTCATGCAGATCCTGCATGCGGGCCGCTATGGCTATCAGCCCTTCGTCGTGTCGGCATCGGCAAAAAAATCGCCGATCTCCCCGTTCCGCCCCCGTCCCTTAAGCGAGCGCGGCATCGAGCGCACCATCTGCGACTACGTGCGCTGCGCGCGCCTGGCGCAAAAGGCGGGCTATGACGGCATCGAAGTGATGGGCAGCGAAGGATATTTGTTGAACCAGTTCCTGTGCGCGCGCACGAATCTGCGCCAGGACCGCTGGGGCGGCACGATCGAGAACCGCATGCGCCTGCCCGTGGAGATCGTGCGCCGCATCCGCGCCGCCGTCGGCCCCAACTTCATCATCATGTACCGCCACTCGCTGCTCGACCTGGTCGAGGGCGGCAATACCTGGGATGACGTGGTGACGGTGGCCAAGGCGCTGGAACAGGCGGGCGTGACCATTCTCAATACCGGCTTCGGCTGGCATGAGGCCCGGGTGCCCACCATCGTCACCTCGGTGCCGCGCGCCGCCTTTGCCAGCGTGGCGGGCCGGCTGCGCCGCGAAGTCACCATTCCCGTGGTGGCGTCGAACCGCATCAACATGCCGCACGAAGCGAACGCCATCCTGGAACGGGGCGACTGCGACCTCGTGTCGATGGCGCGCCCCTTCCTGGCCGACCCTGATTTTGTCGCCAAGGCCGCCTCGGGCCGCGCCGACGAAATCAACACCTGCATCGGCTGCAACCAGGCCTGCCTGGACCACACCTTTGCCAACAAGCGCGCCAGCTGCCTGGTCAACCCGCGCGCCTGCCATGAAACGGAACTTGTTTACGCGAAAAAGGCCGTGCCGCGCCGGGTGGCCGTCGTCGGCGCCGGGCCGGCGGGCTTGTCCGCCGCCTGCGTGGCCGCCGAATGCGGGCACGAGGTGACCCTGTTCGACAGCAGCGACAGCGTGGGCGGCCAGTTCAAGGTGGCGATGCAGATACCGGGCAAGGAAGAATTCACGGAAACCATCCGCTATTTTGCGCGTCGGCTGGCGCTGCTGGACGTCAAGCTGCGCCTGGGCCAGCGCGTGACGCGCGAGCAATTGCTGGCCGGCGGCTATGACGACGTCATCGTCGCTACCGGCATCAAGGTGCGCCTGCCGGCCATTCCCGGCATCGACCACCCGAAAGTGCTGTCGTATCTGGATGTGCTGCAAGCCAAGAAGCCGGTGGGCGCGCGCGTGGCCATCATCGGCGCGGGCGGCATCGGCTTCGACGTGGGCGAGTATTTGCTGCACGACCCGGCGCACCCGCTGCCGCAATCCGTGGCGACGTGGGCGGGCGAGTGGGGCGTGGACTTGAATGCGGCCACCGGTGGCGGCCTGGTGCCGCCCGCAGCCCCCCATCCCGTGCGGCAAATCTTCCTGTTGCAGCGCAAGACCTCGAAAGTGGGTGCGGGGCTGGGCAAGACGTCGGGCTGGGTGCACCGCGCGGCGCTGGCGAGAAACGGCGTGGCCATGCTGGCCGGCGTGAGCTACGACAAGATCGACGCGCAGGGCTTGCACATCACCGTGGGCGGCGAGCAGCGCCTGCTGGCGGTGGACAACGTGGTCATCTGCGCGGGCCAGGACAGCTTGACGGAACTCATGCCGGAAACGGACAAGGATGGCAAGCCCCTGCAGGCGGGCGGCCCGCGCTTCCACAAGATAGGCGGCGCCGCGCTGGCGGCGGAACTCGACGCCAAGCGGGCGATACGGGAAGGGGCGGAGCTGGCGGCGAGTTTATAACCCGGAGAAAAACTGGGGTCGGACCCTCAGGGTCCGACCCCGGCATTTGCATGGGCTGGAGGTTCGGCATCAAAGAACCTTAATGGCCATGCCCCTTCTTCGCCGTCTCAAAACTCTGCAGCACGTGTTCGGCCATGCCATTGGCCAGCTCGTGCTCGCCGATAAACACCTTGCCCGCGTTTTCCGCGCGCAGCAATTCCGCCTCTTCCTCGCTGTGCGTGCGCACCACCGTCAGGATGGCGGGGTTCAGCGCGCGCGCCGTCTCGATCATGGCGCGTACGTGGAAGGTATCGGGCGTGGCGATGACGAGCATGGTGGCGTGCGTGATGTGCGCCTGGATCAATACGGCCGGTTCGCCCGCATTGCCGGCCACGGCCGGAATGCCCTGCTTGCGCAGCTGGTCGACGATTTCGCGGTTTTCCTCGGCGACGACAAAATGAATGCCGCGTTCCATCAGGGCGGCGGCGATGCGCCGGCCCACGCGGCCATAGCCGACCAGCACGATCTGGCCCGACAGTTTTTCCTGCGGCACCGTCATCGGCAGCTCGGCCAGCGGGTCGGTGGTGCGTTCGAACTTGCGCGCAAAATCGCTGTTGTTCATCACGCGCAGCAGCGGCTTGGCCATGCTGAACACGAGCGGGTTGAGGGCAATCGACAAAATGGCGCCGGCCAGGATCAGGCTTTGCCCTTCCTGCGGCATCAGGCCCAGGGACAGGCCCAGCGCGGCCAGGATGAACGAGAATTCACCGATCTGCGCCAGGCTGGCCGAGACGATGATGGCCGTTTTTGGCGGATAGCGCAGGGCCATCACCAGCAAAAAGGCGGCAATCGACTTGCCGAAGATAATGATGGCGCACACGGCCAGCACTTGCAGGGGCTTGTCGATGAGGATGTTCGGTTCGAACAGCATGCCGACGGAAACGAAGAACAGCACGGCAAACGCGTCGCGCAGGGGCAGGGACTCTTCCGCGGCGCGGTGGCTCAGTTCGGATTCGCGCAGCACCATGCCGGCAAAAAAGGCGCCCAGTGCGAACGACACGCCGAACAGTTTGGTAGAAGCGTAGGCGATGCCGACGGCGGCGGCGATCACGCACAGGGTAAACAGCTCACGCGAACCGGTGCGCGCCACTTGCCACAAAATCCATGGGAACAGCTTGCGGCCCACCACCAGCATGAAGACGATGAAACCGGCCACTTGTCCCAGGGTCACGGCCAGGGTTTGCCACAGGCTGGTGGCCTCGGCATCCGGCGCGACCTTGCCACCGAGCACACCGGCGAACGCCGGCAGCAGCACGAGCACCAGCACGGTGACGAGGTCTTCCACCACCAGCCAGCCGACGGCGATGCGGCCATTGAGCGAGTCGAGGATGCCCCGCTCTTCCAGCGCGCGCAGCAGCACCACGGTACTGGCCACGGACAGGGCCAGGCCAAAGACCAGCCCGCCACCGAGGGTCCAGCCCCACCAGTGGGCCAGGCCCATGCCCATCGCCGTGGCGACGCCGATCTGCAGGATGGCGCCGGGCAGCGCAATCTTGCGCACGTCCCACAAGTCTTCGATGGAAAAGTGCAGGCCGACACCGAACATCATCAGCATCACCCCGATTTCCGCCAATTGTCCCGCTATTTCCGCATCCGCCACAAAACCGGGCGTGGCCGGTCCGATGATGATGCCGGCGGCCAGATAGCCGACCAGTGCCGGCAGTTTCAGGCGCGCGGCGATGAAGCCGAAGATGAGGCCGAACCCGAGGGCGGCGGCGATGGTGGTGATCAGGCTAATGTCATGGGGCATGCGTGTGGGGTTCCTTATGGGGGACGTGCGGGTAGAAAAAGATGTTGCTCAGCGACCAAGTATAAACGCATCAAAGCCCCTGCCGGAAAATTTCCTGCGGCTTTATGACAAAAAACCTGTGCTATATCTTCGTCCAGGTGGCCACGAACGCATGTTATCCACCTCGAACATCGCCTAATTCAAGGAATCAAACGATGTTACACCCATGCGCTCAGAGCTTGCGCACGACCACGCAGCCGATGGAATAGCCGGCGCCGAACGAGCAGATGACGCCCGTGCTGCCCGCCGCCATGTCATCCTGATATTTGTGGAAGGCGATGATGGAACCGGCCGACGAGGTGTTGGCGTAGGTGTCGAGGATCACGGGCGCTTCGTTGGCCTCGGCATCGCGGCCCAGGATCAGGCGCGCGATCAGCAAATTCATGTTCAGGTTGGCCTGGTGCAGCCAGTAGCGGGAGACTTGCGCCACTTCCACGCCGGCCTTGGCGAGGGTCGCCTTGATCATTTCGGCGGCCATCGGGCACACTTCCTTGAAGACCTTGCGGCCTTGCTGGCGGAACAGTTTATCCGCCTGGCCCACGCCGGACTCGTCAAAACGGTTGAGGAAGCCGAAATTGTTGCGGATGGCATTCGAGAAGCGCGTTTTGAGTTCCGTGCCGATGATCTCGAACTGGTGCTGCGACACGGCCGTGTCCTTGGCTTCGACGATGATGGCGGTGCAGGCGTCGCCGAAAATGAAATGGCTGTCGCGGTCGCGCCAGTTCAGGTGGCCGCTGGTGATTTCGGGATTCAACACCAGCACGGCGCGCGCCTGGCCGCTTTGCACGGCGGCCACGGCTTGCTGGATGCCGAAGGTGGCCGACGAGCACGCCACGTTCATGTCAAAACCATAACCGTCGATGCCGAGCGCATCCTGCACCTCCACGGCCATGGCCGGGTAGGCGCGCTGCATGTTGCTGCAAGCGACCAGTACCATGTCGATATCGGCCGGCGTGCGGCCGGCGCGGGCCAGCGCGTCGTGCGCGGCGGCCACGGCCATTTCCGCCTGCAAGGACAGTTCGTCATCGCCCCGCTCCGCGATGCGCGAGACCATGCGTGCCGGGTCGAGAATGCCTTCTTTTTCCATCACGAAGCGCGACTTGATGCCGGACGCCTTTTCGATGAAGGCCACGCTCGACAGATCCAGCGCCGTCACCGTGCCCGCGGCGATCGCGTCAGCGTTGTCGGCATTGAATTTTTCCGCGTAGGCATTGAAGCAGGTGACCAGCTCTTCGTTGGAGATCGAAAATGGCGGCGTGTACAGTCCGGTACCGCTGATGACGACTTGTTTCATGGTTAAACTTTCAAATTTGGCAATCGACGTGGCGCCGATAAGTGAAGCAAATTTTACACAAACGGGCTCGACTGTAGAGAGTTTCGTGTTGCGGGGCAGGGCGATGTGTGGCGGAAGATTGATTTTTGTCGCGTGGACGTGCTGGGTGGGGTCAGACCTGGCGGGTCTGACCCCAAATTGCTTACTTCTTCTGTTCTTTCTTGACGTCGGCTTGCACCACCACCGGTTCGGCCTTGGCCAGTTGCACCGGCAAGCCCTTCAGGTGATTCAGCGCCTGGTGCAATTGAAAATCGTCCTTGCTGCCAAATTCCAGCGGCTTGCGGGTCTTTTCCAGCGCGATGAGGCGCAATTGCTCTTCCATCTCGTCGTTGACGGGGGCCGCCTTGGTGCTTTCCTTGTCGCGGTCGTTGCTCAGGTGCTTGGTCAGGTCCGCTTCGCGAATGCGCAAGCCGTTGAGGCCGTCGCCGTCCGCATTTTCATCGACCAGCAGGTCGGGCACGATGCCCTTGGCCTGGATCGAGCGGCCATTCGGCGTGTAGTAGCGGGCCGTCGTCAGCTTGACGGCCGTGTCGGCCGTCAATTGACGGATGGTTTGCACGGAACCCTTGCCGAAGGTTTGCGTGCCGATGATGGTGGCGCGCTGGTAATCCTGCAGGGCGCCGGCGACGATTTCCGAGGCCGAAGCCGAGCCCGTGTTGACGAGCACCACCAGCGGCACTTTCTTGATGGCGGCCGGCAATTTCGCCAGCGCGTCGCCTTCCGAGCGGAAGCTATAGTATTCGGCGCGGCCGTAGAACACCTGTTTTGAATCGGGCAACTGGCCGTTGGTCGAGACGATGGCAGCGTCCTTCGGCAGGAAGGCGGCCGAGACGCCGATGGCGCCCTGCAGCACGCCGCCCGGATCGTTGCGCAGGTCCAGCACCATGCCCTTGATGTGCGGGTCCTGTTTGTACAGCGCCGTGATCTGTGCTGCCATGTCGTCGACGGTCGGTTCCTGGAATTGCGACACGCGCAGCCAGGCGTAGCCGGGCTCGACCATCTTCGCCTTCACGCTTTTCTGGTGGATTTCCTCGCGCGTGATGGTGAAGGCCAGCGGCTGTGGTTCATCCTTGCGGGCAATCGTCAGCGACACCTTGGTGCCCGGTTCGCCGCGCATGCGCTTGACGTTGTCGTCGAGGCTGACGCCCTTCACGGGCTGGCCATCGAGGCGGGTAATCAAGTCGCCGGCCTTGATGCCGGCGCGGTAGGCGGGCGAGTCCTCGATGGGCGAGACGATCTTGATGTAGCCGTCTTCGCTGAGGCCAATTTCAATGCCCAGGCCGACGAACTTGCCTTCGGAGCCTTCGCGCAGTTCGGCGTAGGCTTTCTTGTCGAGGTAGGCGGAATGGGGGTCGAGCGAGGCGACCATGCCGGAAATGGCGTCTTCCAGCAGTTTCTTGTCTTCGACGGGTTCGACGTAATCGGACTTGATCAGGCCAAACACATCGGCCAGCTGGCGCAACTCTTCCAGTGGCAGGGGCGGCTCGACGTTTTTTTGCGCCATGGCGGAAAATTGCAGCGACACGGCGACGCCGGCCACCACGCCCAGGCCGATCAAGCCGGTATTTTTGAGTTTGCCCATCATTGCACCTTTGCAGCTAGCGTGTCTTGCACAAGCGCCAGTCCCCGTGGAGCGGCGCTTTGTTGAAAGTATAGACCTGAATCTCTGCCGGCGTGGGCCGGCCGTGGAAAAAGCGTGCCTGGAGCCAGTCTACGCGCGAAAACGGGGCTGCCAGCTTGCCATATGTTGCAGTTTTGTATGCGATGTATGGTGAGTCTTGAGGGGAGTAAGCATTTGTAAGAGTCGAAAAAAAGCATGTGCGGCGGCCCTATAGTGGACTCGCATTCTCGACCCGAAGTGGTTTTGCCTGCGTCTGCGGACGCAGGTTTTTTTTTATCCGGAGCCAGCATGATATTGCATGGGAGGCGCGGGCGTGAGCATGGGCAACTGAGGGGCGATTCCGGGGGCAAGGATGGCCAAATGGCATGCTCGCGTGCTACATTCCTGCAGCGCCTGGCGCGGTGGGCTATCCGCCCGCAGCTATCTGCCCGGTCTTTTTTGACATGCCCCATAAGGACAATCCGTGAATCGCTATCTCTTGAGCAGTCTGACCCTGACCCTGTTGGCTGCGTTTGCCCATGCCGCCGAACCCGTATCCGCCGCTGCCGCCCCGACCGTAGCTCCCAGCGTCGCACCTGCCGCCGCTGGCGTCGTTTCCGGCATCGACGTGCAGTACATCGACCCTGCCGTGCGCGTGCAGGACGACTTTTTCACCCATTTGAATGGCAAGTGGCTGGCCACGGCCGAGATTCCTGCCGACAAGTCGAGCTGGGGTTCGTTCGCCAAGCTGCGCGATGACACGACGCCGCAATTGCGCGGCATTATCGAAGCGACGCAACAGGACAAGCACAAGAAGGCCGGTTCCGAAGCACAGAAAATCGGCGACCTGTACGCCAGCTACATGGATGAAGCCAAACTCGATGCGCTGGGCACGAAGCCGCTGGCCGGCGAATTGAACCGCATTCGCTCGCTGCGCGACAAGAAGGGCGTGCCCGCCCTGATCGCCCACCTGAGCCAGGCGCGCGTGTCGACCCCGTACGCCGTGTATGTGGGCCAGGATGCCCGCGCCTCCACCAAATACGCCGTGTATGTGAGCCAAAGCGGCCTGGGCATGCCTGACCGCGATTACTACCTGGAAGCCAAGCAGGCTGGCGTGAAAGAAAAATACCAGGCGCACGTGGAAAAAATGCTGGCCATGGCCGGCGACAAGAATGCCGCCGCCCGCGCCAAGGCTGTCGTTGCGCTGGAAACGGCCCTGGCCGAAGTGCAATGGACCAAGGTTGAGAACCGCGACCCCGTGAAACGCTACAACAAGACCGACATCAACAAGCTCAACGACCTGACCCCCGGCTACGACCTGAAGTCCAGCCTGGCTGCCTTGGGCATCGCCAACAAGGTCGATTACGTCATCGTCAACCAGCCCAGCTACCTGGCCGGCTACAACAAGGTACTGGCCGCAAGCGACCTGGACACCGTGAAAGCCTACTTCGAATGGCAGTTGCTGAACAGCTATGCCAGCTATCTGTCGAAAAACTTCGTCGACGAGAACTTTGCCTTCTATGGCACGGTACTCAGTGGCGTGACGCAGAACCAGCCGCGCTGGAAGCGTGGCGTGGGCGCCGTCGAAGGCGTGCTGGGCGAAGCCGTCGGCAAACTGTACGTGGCGCAATATTTCCCGGCAGAGCGCAAGGCGCACATGCAGGAACTGGTGAAAAACGTGCTGGCCGCCTACAAGGACAGCATCGACACGCTGGACTGGATGAGCCCGGAGACCAAGAAAGAAGCGCAAGCCAAGCTGGCCAAGTTCACGCCGAAGATCGCGTATCCGAACAAATGGCGCGATTACACGAAGCTGCAAATCGTTCAGGGCGACCTGGTGGGCAACATCATGCGCGCGGCCAATTTCGCTTCGGCGCGCCAGGTGGCCAAGCTGGGCAAACCGATCGACCGCGAAGAGTGGGGCATGACGCCGCAGACGGTGAACGCCTATTACAGCTCGACGATGAATGAAATCGTCTTCCCCGCATCCATCCTGCAACCGCCGTTCTTCGACGCCAATGCGGACGACGCCGTCAACTATGGCGCCATCGGCGCCGTCATCGGCCATGAAATCAGCCACGGCTTCGACGACAAGGGCAGCCAGTCCGATGGCGATGGCAACCTGCGCGACTGGTGGACCCCGGCCGACCGCAAGAACTTCGCGGCCAAGGCCGATGCGCTGACCAAGCAGTACGATGGCTACAGCCCATTGCCGGGCTACAACGTCAACGGCGCCCTGACCCTGGGCGAGAACATCGCCGACAACTCGGGCGTGGCGATCGCCTATAAAGCCTACAAGATTTCGCTGGGCGGCAAGCCGGCGCCCGTGCTCGATGGCTTGACGGGCGACCAGCGCTTCTACATGGGCTTTGGCCAGGTGTGGCGCAGCAAGATGCGCGAAGCGCAGCAGATCGTGCAGATCAAGACTGACCCGCATTCGCCGGGCCAGTACCGCGCGAATGGCACCATGGTCAACCAGCCAGGTTTTTATGAAGCGTTTGGCGTGAAACCGGGTGACAAGATGTACGTGGCTCCGGAAAACCGCGTGATCATCTGGTAAGCGGCTGCGCGTCATAGCGGAAAACGTATTACTGTAGCAACAAGAAAGACCACCTCGCGTGGTCTTTTTTGCATTCCTGCCAAAGTTTTTTCTGTCGTTTCGGCCGGTATGCTACAGTCAAAAACCGGGCCAGAAGCCCTGGGCCTTCTGACCCTTATATTTCACACAATACAATATAGAGGACAACCGTGAATCGTTATTTGTTAAGTGCATTGACCCTGAGTTTGCTGGCCGGCGTGTCCGGCATGGCTGGTGCCGCTGATACGGCCAAGAAAGCCGCTGCGGCTCCCGCCACGGCCGTCGCCGCTGCCGCGCTGACGTCCGGCATCGCCGTCGAATACGTCGACCCTGCCGTGCGCGCGCAGGACGACCTGTTCCAGCACCTGAACGGCAAATGGCTGGCGGAAACCGTCATTCCTGCCGACAAGTCGAGCTGGGGCAGCTTTGCCAAGCTGGCCGACGATACGCAAACGCAGCTGCGCGGCATCGTCGAAGGCGCCGCCGCCGACAAGGCCCGCGCGGCCGGCTCGAATGCCCAGAAAATCGGTGATTTCTATAATAGCTTCATGGATGAAGCCAAGCTGGAAAGCCTGGGCCTGACGCCCTTGAACGCCGAGCTGGCGAAGATCGCCGCGCTGCAGGACAAGGCGGAGTTGCCGGCCGTCATCGCCCACTTCAGCAAGCTGGGCGTGACTTCGCCTTACGACTTCGGCATCCACCAGGACGCCAAGGATTCCACCAAATACGTGGCCGACATCGTGCAAAGCGGCCTGGGCCTGCCTGACCGCGACTACTACTTGGAAGCGGGCAAGGCCGATACGCGCGCCAAATACCTGGCCCACGTGGAAAAAATGCTGAGCCTGGCCGGCGATGCGAATGCTGCTGCCAACGCCAAGGCTATCCTCGCGCTGGAAACGGATCTGGCCAAGGCGCAATGGAGCAATGTGCAGAACCGCGATCCCGTCAAGACCTACAACAAGGTCGAGCTGGCGAAACTGGCGGAAGTGGCGCCAGGCTACGACTGGGCCCGCTACCTGAAGGACACGGGCATCGCCGGCAAGGTCAATTACGTGATCGTCAGCCAGCCCAGCTACCTGAAAGGCTTTGCCGAGATCGCCAACAAGACACCGCTGGCGACATGGAAAGCGTACTTCCAGTGGCACTTGCTGCACGCCAACGCCGGCTACCTGCCGAAAGCGTATGTCGATGAAAACTTTGCGTTTTATGGCACCACCCTGACGGGCGTGACGGAAATGCGTCCGCGCTGGAAGCGTGGCGTGGGCGCCGTCGAAGGCGCGCTGGGCGAAGCCGTGGGCCAGCTGTACGTGGAGCAATATTTCCCCGCCGAGCGCAAGGTACGCATGGAAGCGCTGGTGAAAAACCTGATGACGGCCTACAAGCAAAGCATCGACAAGCTCGACTGGATGAGTCCTGTCACCAAGAAACAGGCGCAAATCAAACTGGCCAAGTTCACCACCAAGATCGGCTA
The DNA here is from genome assembly GCF_002813325.1 of Janthinobacterium sp. 64. Taxonomy (NCBI): domain Bacteria; kingdom Pseudomonadati; phylum Pseudomonadota; class Betaproteobacteria; order Burkholderiales; family Oxalobacteraceae; genus Janthinobacterium; species Janthinobacterium sp. 64. The sequence goes on from NZ_PHUG01000001.1 coordinate 3,953,318, forward strand.
TCCGAACAAATGGCGCGATTACTCGGGCCTGACGGTGGCGCCGGACGACTTGATCGGCAACATCCAGCGTTCGCACTTGCTCAATTACAACCGCGAATTGAACAAGCTGGGCCAGCCCATCGACCGCGACGAGTGGGGCATGACGCCGCAGACCGTGAACGCCTATTACAACCCGGAACTGAACGAAATCGTCTTCCCGGCCGCCATCCTGCAAGCGCCGTTCTTCGACGCCAACGCGGACGACGCCGTCAACTATGGCGCCATCGGCGGCGTGATCGGTCATGAAATCAGCCATGGCTTTGACGACCAGGGTGCCCAGTACGACGGCGACGGCAACCTGCGCGACTGGTGGACCAAGGCTGACCATAAAAACTTCGCCAAGAAAACCAAGCAACTGGTGGCGCAGTACAACAGCTTCAGCCCGGTGAAAGGCCACTTCGTCAACGGCGAGCTGACCCTGGGCGAGAACATCGCCGACAATTCCGGCGTGGCGATCGCGTACAAAGCGTATAAATTGTCGCTCAATGGCAAGAAAGCCCCCGTCATCGACGGTTTCACGGGCGAACAGCGTTTCTATGCGGGCTTTGCCCAAGTCTGGCGCATGAAGATGCGTGAAGCGCAGCAACTGGTCTTGCTGAAAACGGACCCGCACTCGCCAGGCCAGTTCCGCGCCAACGGCACCATGCGCAACCAGCCCGGCTTCTATCAAGCCTTCGACGTGAAACCGGGCGACAAGATGTATCTGCCACCGAAAGACCGCGTCATCATGTGGTAAGACGCTTGTCCCAGGCATTAGTTGCCAGCCGCCCCGCGCAAGCCGGGCGGCTTTTTTACGCCGTGTGATCTGGCGCAAACTGCTGGCGAAAAAAAAACCGCCCATCCGGGCGGTTCCTGGTTCAGCGCGCTGGCTGAATTACTTGGCAGGCTCGGCTGCCGGAGCGGTGCCGTCGGCGGCAGCGGCCGGTGCCGGCACTTCCGGTTCCTTGAACTTGCCGCCCGACGCGTTGGCGATGTAGACGACGGCGCGCGCCACTTCCACATCGTCGAGGTCAGGATTGCCGCCCTTGGCCGGCATCGCGCGCAAGCCTTCGATGGCGTGTTTCAGGACCGTATCGTAACCCTGCGCCAGGCGTGCCGACCAGCTGCCCGCATCGCCAAATTTCGGTGCACCGGCCACGCCGGCGCCATGGCAAGCCACGCAGGTGGCCGTGTAGACGGCTTCGCCGCTTTGCAGCACCTTCGGACCACTGGCATCCTTGAAGGTAAAGCCGGCGTTGGCCACCGGGCTCAGGCGCTCGGCAATGGCTTCCGGCGCCTGGCTGTCCGTACCGGCACCCGTCAGTTTTTGCGCCGTGACGAACTGCACCAGCAGGATGATGCCGATGACGGTGACGAGGAAGAAGCCAGCTACGGCGGCAAGCAATTGTTTAGGCGTTTTGATCGCTGATTGTTGTTCGTTATGTGCGTCGCTCATGATGTCCTTAGTCCAGATTTGAAACTGATGGCCGTGTAAGGTAGCATTTTTACATGCTTGTATGTAAACCTTTATGAAACCCACAATTATAGGCACAAAAATTGAGCAGTGACATGCAATTGCCAGCGATACGACAGTTTCCGTAGACGTAGGTAAAGAAAAACGGTATCCTTCGCATCACTTCAGAAATTCCCCCCTACGCGGCTGTAGCTCAGTGGATAGAGTATTGGCCTCCGAAGCCAAGGGTCGTGGGTTCGATCCCCGCCAGCCGCACCAAATTTTCTAATAAAATCAATGATTTAAATGAATTTTATTGGATGCTAATACCTCGGACTCGCCATTGGGAAAAACTTTGGGGAATTTTCCCTAAGAATCCCCTGATTTTGCGATCTCGATATTGGCCAATTTTTCCTGTACGTGACTCCTACCACTACGGAGTTCTGTCATGGCAAAAGATCAAAACGGTCGTCTTGATAAGCAAATCTACTAGTGACGTCCTCAGCATGCTGGAGGTGATAAATTCGTCGCGATGGGATCAAGATAGACCTTGCCTTCCGGCAGAGGCAGCGTCCGTTTAGCATCAGGACCCGGCCGACGGCTCCACGGCATAATCCATTCTCGCAGCACCTCAATTCCGCCTCCGAGATGGTCTGCTCGCCGGACACCGTGCGCAAAAATAAGTAACCCCCTCCATAACCGGCGCTCTGCGGTGTTGCCCACGGCTAGCAGTGCTCGCACTGCGTGCCTTGCATGGCATCCGGCTCTGTTCTTCATAAATTCACAATAATTTCCTGAGGATTACTTAGGATGACGTGTTTCGTTTTTGGTTGTGCACTGATTGTGTGGAATGCGCTGTAATGAATGGGACCGGGGATGCACGAGCTGGAATGGTTTTTTCCTGACTCGGCGAGTTTTGGCAACGTGCGCTATGTTTGCGGCGCTGATCGTTTTCGCCTGCGGCTGGCATCCAGCCAGGGAGGACGCTGTCGCGTCCTCGCCGGCTTCTGGATGGCAGCGCGGAGTCCATCGATAGTATCGGTGACGTGCAAATAACGGGTTGCCATGAGCCAGTGGATGGCTTGATGATGGTGCGGTTCGTCGAGGCCGCAACGTCCAGCTATCGTCCTATTATTTGCAGTGTCAGGCGGCCAAGTCGGGGGCGGGGATGTCAGCCCTGCTGCTGATCCGTTCGCTGCTTATGCGGAGGCTATTCCATGCGATTGATTGCCTTGCCTATCCAGAAATAAATTACTACAGAAACAGAACTTGTGCATTATCTGGAATGTCAATGCGGAGGTTGTCGTCATACTTCGCATCGCTAGCAAACGACTGACAATAGACCTGATGTCCACTATCGTCAGTATTTTTTTCACTGGTTACCAACGCAGTGACGACGACATCTCCATTCATCAACTTGACTGGTGCACCAGCTTCACTACTGCACACGCCGACGGAATTAACCTTCATCGCGAAAGGTTTCTGATACCAAGGCGTGAATTTGTCAATCGCATTCGTGGCATCAATTATCGATTGGCGAACTTTTCCGATAGTCCAGGCATTATTGGCGATTGCGGGCAACACGGTGATGCGGACATTCAGCTCACCTTTTTGTTTGTTAATCGAATAGCTTCCATTTTGTTCAGCCACTTCATCGTTGACAGGAACTACAAAAATACCCTTGGTCACTTTGATCGGAGTCGAACTTTGTTCACCGTCGAGCCACAGCTGAATATCGTTTATTTGCACGCCTGGCTTGGCCGGAGTGAACATCAGGCCCATAGCTACTCGCCCTGACGTAGCAATTTGCACTTTTTTCGCCAAAGCATATGATTCTTTATATGATACAAATCGTACGCGGATGCTTTTGACTTCCACGGTCTGTACTGATTCAGTTTCTTGTGCATAGACAACACTATTGCCTAAAAGAAGAGCCGAGAAGGCATAGCCAATAAATAACTTACGCATAGTTTCAATATCATTTCATAAAGTGAAGAGAAAATTTTAAGTAATCCTCGGGAAATCAGTGTGAATTTATGACGAACAGAACCGGATGTTGTGCAAGGCGTTCGCTGCGATGCAGTGCGAGCACTGCTAGCAGTGAGCAACGCCGCAGAGCGCCGGTTATGGAAGTCAGAAATCACAATAATTTATTGGGGGGTTACTTAGCATCAGGAAGTATGATCGCTGGTTCTAGCGCCCAACAAATTTTTAAATAATGAGTAACTGAACATTAATACCGACATCATGGCAAATACACAAAATATAAAGAGTACAATGCTTCGTACGGGGGAACTGGCCATCATACTGGTACTCAGCATATATTGGGAAAAAATAGCTCGTAAGGCTGATGGCACTGTATTGATAAACAAGATCATGAGTGCCAGTCCATAGATTATTTCTAGAGGGTCCTTTGTATTTAATAGACGCGGCCGAAATTTTCGGCCAATCAGATCGACCAGTACCCAATAACCGTCATAAAATGGAAGCGGTAGAAGATTGAATAATGCGAGGAAAATTCCTAAACATGCGCCAGCCTGAATACCTGAGATATTGGTACTCGCCAAGATAAAAAACGAAATCAGGAGTTGAAATATGGCTCCGGCAAGAGAAATGCAAATTTTTCCAGTGCGGTTGGCCAAGCAATGGCTAGTGACATCCACAGTCATGGCGGGGATACCCCAGATTAATCGAAAATGCACTCGACCGACTGTTCCGGTGTAGTAGCACGCTGCAGTTGCATGACCAAGTTCGTGAACGATAGTTGTCAGTAGCAGGGTGAATACGGCCAACGCAATTTGCGTTGCGGGTGCAGTTTGTACCAAAGCGGCAATACTGAGTACTTTAAATGCTTGGTGAGAGTGCTGGTAGAGTAACAATGACATCAAGCACATTATTATCAATCCGGCAGCAGAACCCATGTGACGCAAGGGATACGCTAGCACATAGGACAATTGACGGCGCTCTGCGCCGCGTGTGGCTTTGTGCCCGCTAAGTGCGGCTAGATCGGTTGGCGCGAGAATATTTCCATTTACCAAAGTCGAGAGCGCCTCGGGCGATAGTTCACTACTGGCGATGAAATCATGTTTTGCATAGGCCTGCGTGAGCTTTGTCAAATCCATTGCCGGTAAGCCGCCGACCAGGAGGTGACGGTCGCCGCGCACTACCATCAGCTTACCGTTCTTGCTAGCCAACTGATCTACTTCAAAGCGAAACCACATGGCTTACCTTCCTGCCGATGACAGATTGTATGCAGTCCTTAAGCGATACGTTGGTTTCATCCGTGACAGGTAAGGACCAAGCTTTCATGTCATGTGCATGTAGCATGTATCGGCCGGTTTTCCCTTGCCAGACAATTGCGACGTCTGATGGTTGAGCCGGCTCAAAATACATATGCATTTGAAATAGGCGCTCGTATTGTTGAGGACTATTGCGAACCGCATCGGCAAACACAGCAAAGCATTTTTCTTGGTTCAGATCACCATAGTTGGTAATGATAATCGACTGCTCACCCACCATCGAGAGTATAAAATGCTTAGGCACCGCTAGGCGATCGATCATCCGAAACAACGCATCTTTGGCTTTGATCTCGCCACCGATAAATGGGAAGGAGACATTGCATTCGTGGGTCTGCCCCCAAGGAACGTCGATTTCAACAAAGACAGGGTAGCCATCAGCTAGTGCACGTTTAAGTTGACGCAGCATGCCAAAACCACCGTCGATGAACTGGATAGCTATATTGGTTTCTCGTGCGCGCTGATGCAGAATCGTTTTCAGGCTGTCACTCTCGCTGCCGATTAGTACATAAATGGTTCGATCTTTTGCCCGCCTCGCTATAGCGTGCACTACATGTGGATAAGATCCGTAGTGACATGACATGAAGAATTGTCCGCCGACATCGTCCGGTAGGCCAGCGTCGTACACTGGAAGATCGATGGAGCCGATAGATGCTAAAGAATGCAAGGAAAATGCACGTTGATAGTTGGTCCATTGCTCGGAAATATAGCGAGAATGGTCTGCTGGATAACCCATGCGTGATAAATTGGCGATAGTCGCCGCTTGACTAGTAGGAGTCATATATGAAAGGTGTAAATACGCATGCTTCTGGCACATCAAAAAATTTTGCCGGCATCAATCAGAAGCCGGCAAAATTATTAATTGATGATAAATGATATTGCTACTTCGACTTGATTAACTCGCGTCGAAATTGAAGATGCAACAAGCGACCTGATTCACCGCATTTTCGCGCTGCTCAATCTCTTCCAAGGTGATAGCGATAATTTCAATGGCTTGATCTTTTTTGATAACTACTTGTTCTGATTGATTCATTATTACTCCACTAAATTATGATTAATTTTTTAAAAAGCCACGTTTACAATGCAGCAATAAATCGTGTCGTTGGCCGATGCATTTTCACGCGCCTCGATTTCTTGCAGAGTAATTTCACCAACCGGCGCATCCGTATCATTACGGCGTGTGGTCATCGATAAAGCGATCTGAACATCTTGATTCACGAATTTCTCCAAAAAAATATTACATGTTGTGATTTTCGAGGAAGTTAAACGACGTTTCCAACCCTTGTTACGAGATTTAACTTTAACAGAAAATTGCACCTGACTATCAATTGTATATTCACGGAAATTATTTAGGTAGGTGAATCAAGAAGTTTCCACTTCTTAAGCTATTGATTTTTCATGTTTTTTGTAGAAATGAAGATGATGTTGGTAAAGTAATTATTTTTCTGAGTGATGGAAAAGCAACATTGTGACAATTCGTGGATTTTTTTTCGTGAAAGCCTGATATGTATTGTCTCGATGGCAATCGTCCCACCACCACCATCTTGAGCGAGCCGTTATGCAGAACGAGTGTACAGCGGCTACTGCCTATTGGCGCATGCTAAGTAACCCACTAAATTATTGTAATTTCTGACTTCCGTAACCGGCGCTCTGCGGCGTTGCCCACTGCTAGCAGTGGGCGCCTTGCATAGCAGCCGGTTCTGTTCGTCATCACTTCACAAGAATTTCCTGAGGATTATATTGATTCTCCATCAAGCCTTCGCGAGACGGTCTTTTTTTTCCTAGGGCATTTAATTGCGTTTGAACAGTGGCGATTCTTTTTTACAATCACGCCATAAACGTCCTGTTTGGAGCCTCCTGTATCTTTCGACTCGCAGTCATCACTCTCGTCAGCACGGGTTTCTGGCTAAGGAACCATGTTGAGCCTGAAAATCAAGAGGTAGCTGCAAGAAAGCTAACCGCTGCCCGTTTTCCTGGGCATGCAACTATTACTTCAGCAAGCCTGACAAGGTCTGTATCGCTGCTTGCCAGAGATGCCACTTTTTTGTGCGTCGCAGACCCGAAAACACCTCTGACGCCCCTGCCGTTGTCACTTTACAACCTTCAAAGTCCCTCCACCACCGATATCAAAATTGATATCAAAACAGTGGAAAAATTGATTGGAGAGATTATCGCCCAGCCCCTAAGATAAACGCCGAGCATGCGAACGACATGCAAGCGACATAAAAAATATCAATACAATATCTGGAGATTCATGATGCGCCACGCCACCGGCCCGCTCGCGGCTACTTCCCCTCGTTCATTTACTTTGAAGGCAGCCGTTGCGGCACTGGCCGGTATTGGCTTGCTGAGCACGGCTTCGGTGTGGGCGCAGGAGGCGGTGGCGGCCGAGGCCAGTGCCGAGCCGGCGGCGGAAGTGTCGGTCGTGACCGTCAGCGGCGTGCGCCGTTCGGCGCAGAATTCGCAGCAGATCAAGATGCGCTCGGACCAGGTCATCGATTCCATCGTGGCCGACGACATCGGCAAATTCCCTGACAACAACGTGGCCGAGACGCTGGCGCGCATTTCCGGCATCCAGATCCGTCGCGATTCCGGTGAGGCGAGCGCCGTCATGATCCGCGGCTTGCGCGATGTCACGACCCTGCTCAATGGCCGCGAACTGTTCACCACCACGGGCCGCTACGTCAACCTGGCCGACATTCCCGCCACCATGCTGCAGCGCGTGGACGTCTATAAATCGCAGGGCGCGGGCCAGGTTGAAGGCGGCGTGGCTGGCATCATCGACGTGCGCACGAATCGTCCGTTCGATTTCAAGGAGTTTACCGCCAGCGTGAATACGCGCGCCGTCTACAGCGACAAATCGAAAGCCACCGACCCGAACATCAGCGGCATGCTGTCGAACCGCTGGAAGACGGGCATCGGCGAAGTGGGCGCGCTGTTGGGCTTGTCGCAGCAGCAGCACCGCTACCATGAAGAGCGCGCATTCAATACGGCGCCCGTGGATAAAAGTTTCCTGTTGCCTGGCTTGACGGGGCCGGATCAGGTGGGCTTGCTGCCGATCAAGGGCGACCGCCGCCGCACGACCGCCAATGCCGTGCTGCAATGGCGCCCGAACGCCGACGTCGAGCTGTACGCGGAAGGCATGGCCACGCGCTTCCTGCTCGACGCCGAGTCCGATTACTTTGTCGGCTTGCCATGGTGGGGCACGGCCGTGTCGGCAACAAAAATTCCTGGCACCAACCAGCTGCAAACGCTCACGTCCACCAACGTCAACACCATCATGTCGACGCAGGCGAACAAGAACCAGACGAAGACGCATCAGTTTGCCGTGGGTGGCTTGTGGGATATCAATCCGGAATGGCGTTTCACGTCGGAAGTGGCCAGCACCAAAAGCAGCTATGCCTGGCGCAACCCGATTCTCGATGCCATTACCGTCGTGCCGAATGCCCGCATCAATACCAACCAGAACGGCACCTTGCACGTCGACTACACGGGCGTCGATGTGCAAGACCCGTCGAATTACTATCTGAAGGGCTTTTTCGACCGCTACGGCCGGGATCAGGGCAGCTCGAACGACGTGCGCGCCGACCTGGCCTACACGCCGAGTGCGGGCGGCATCTTCAAGGAAATCAGCGTCGGCTTGCGCGGCGTCAAACGCGAAGCCGAATCGATCAAGAGCTTCGAGGGCAATGCGGAAGCACCGGACGTGTCCGGCGCCGCGTTTCCGTTCAGTCGCCAGAGCGTGACCTCGATTCCCGGCTTGAATTGTATGTCGGAACCGATGTCCAGCGGCGGCCCCGACTATGGTTTGAAGCAGTGGTACACGCCGTGCGCCAGCTTCCTGCTCAATAACACGGGCACGATCCGCCAAGCCGTCACGGGCAGCAGCACCGCGCGCGCCATGGACCCGGGCTCCTTCTTCAAGGATACGGAAAAGACGTATTCCCTCTATACCAAGGCGAAGGTCGCCTTCAAGCTGGGTGCCTACCCCGTCGACGGCACTCTGGGCGTGCGCGTCGTGCGCACCGAGCAAAGCTTGCAAGGCAACAGTTCGCAAGATGGCGTGTACACGCCCGTCATCAGCGACACGGCCAGCACCGATGTGCTGCCCAGCGTGGCCCTGAAAATCAAGCTGCGCTCTGATCTGGTCGGCCGCTTCGCTGCGGGCCGCACCATCAGCCGCCCCGGCTTTTCCCAGCTGAACCCGGGCGTGGCTCTGGTCAACTCGACGGAAACGGTGAAGGCGACGGGCGCGGGCGGCAATCCGAACTTGAAACCGGTAACGGGCGACAATGTCGATGCCGCGCTGGAATGGTATTTCGCGCCCGCCGGTTCCGTCACGGCCACCGTGTTCCACCACAAGTTCGATGGCTATATCCAGCAACGCATTTCCAGCGAAACCATCGCCGGCAAGACCTATGACGTGGACCGCCCGTACAACACGGCCGCCGGCAAGCTGCAAGGCCTGGAAATTGGCTACCAGCAATTTTATGACGGCTTGCCGGGCCTGTTGAGCGGCCTGGGCTTGCAAGCGAATGGCACCTATATGAGCGGCAAGACCAACGACGAGACGGGCAGCCATGCCATCACGGGCGTGTCGCGCTATGCCTACAACCTGGTCGTGCTGTACGAAAAAGACGCCTGGTCGGGCCGTTTGGCCTACAACTGGCGCTCGAAATTCATCGACAGCTACAACCAGGGCGGCCCCGGCCTGGACTTGAAAGTGGCGGCCACAGCCCAGCTCGACGGTTCGCTGTCGTACAAGATCAACGAGCAGTTCACGGTGACCCTCGACGGGAATAACTTGCTCGACACCAAGTTCAAGGATTACTGGAACACTGCGGGCGTGTATCCGCGCGATACGCGCCGCTATGACCGGACAGTTGGCGTATCACTGCGCTGGAAGATGTAAGTTGATCGCATCGTAAAAAATCAAGGGCGTTGCCATGGTTTCGGCCGGCAACGCCCGTGTCAGTTGGGCAGTCACGCACGATTCATCATAAAAGAATGGACGGAAAGCATGGAGACGCAAAAATTATCCACCGTTGAAAAGGTCGGCTTCGGCGCCGGCGACATGGCGCTCAATGTCGTCATCTCGTCGATGATGCTGATCATCACCTTTTTCTATACCGATATCTATGGCTTGAAAACCACCGACCTGGCCCTGCTGTTCGTGGCCGTGAAAGTGGTGGGCGCCATCGCCGACCTCGTCATGGGGCAGATTACCGACCGCTACAGCTTTGCCTCGGGCCGCTACCGCCCGTACCTGCTGTGGCTGGCCGTGCCCTTCGGCATCAGCGTGTTTTTCGTCTTCACCACGCCGGAGTGGGGCTATGACGCCAAGCTGATCTGGGCATATTCCACGTATATCCTGATGACCATCATGACGGCCGGCGTGGGCATTCCCTATATCTCGCTGATCAGCGGCCTGACCAGCGACCCGCACGAGCGCCTGTCAGCCAATGGCTACCGCTTGTTCTTCGCCAAGATCGGCGCCTTCATGGTGACCATCGTCGTGCCGATCCTGTCGCAGCGCTGGGGCGGCGGCAACCCGGCCGTCGGCTACCAGGCGGCCATGGCCGTGATGGCGGTGATGGGCGTGGCCCTGTTCCTGTTCTGCTATTTCACCACCACCGAGCGCGTCGTCCACGTGGTGGAGAAGCAATCGCTGCTGGCGCAATTGAAAGTGCTGCTGCAGAACGACCAGTGGCTGGTGCTGTGCGGCGTGTGCGTCACGGGCACGGTCGGCTATGTCGTACGCGGCTCCGTCGCCATTTATTACGCGAAATATTACTTGGGTGGCAGCACGGAAACGGTGGCCGCTTTTCTGACCACTGGCGTGGTAGCCGCCATCCTGGCGATGATCGCCTCGACCTGGATCACCAAGTTTTATTGCAAGGTCAAATTGTTCCGCTACACGCAGATCGGTGTCGCGCTGATCAGCCTGGCGATCTATTTCTTCGTCACACCGAGCGACACCGTGCTGGCCTTCGCCCTGTATTTCCTGCTCTCCTTCGTGGTCGACTTGCATGCGCCCGTGTTCTGGTCGGCCATCGCCGAGACCATCGACTATGGCCAAGTGAAAACGGGCAAGCGCGTCTCCGGCTTCGCCTTTGGCGGCATTTCCGTCTGCCAGAAGGCGGGCATGGCGGTGGCCGGCTTTTTGGTCGGCATGCTGCTGTCGTATTTCGACTACCAGCCCAACCATGAGCAAACGCAATTCGCCCTGAACGGCATCGCCCTGATGCTGTCGGTCATCCCCGGCTTCTTCCACTTGCTGATGGGCTTGCTGATGTTCAAATACCGCATCAGCGATACGTACTACAGCGGCGTGAAGTCGGAAATGCACAAGCGCGGCTACGTGGCTGCGTAAGAATAATTGAATGGAGCAAGCAACATGGCAGACGTCTTGAAACCGCTGATCGAACAGCGCGCCGACCCGCATATCTACCGTCACAGCGACGGATACTATTACTTTACGGCTTCCGTGCCCCAGTACGACCGCATCGAACTGCGCCGCGCCGACAGCATCGCCGGCTTGGCCGGCGCGCCAACGGTCGACGTGTGGCACAAGCCGGAAACGGGGCCGTACAGCGAGCTGGTGTGGGCGCCGGAATTGCACTTCAACCAGGGCGCCTGGTATGTGTATTTTGCCGCCGCGCCGAGCCGCGAGATCAAACATAAACTGTTTCAGCACCGCATGTATGCGATCCGTAACACGAATGCGAATCCGCTCGAAGGCGAGTGGGAATTCATGGGCCAGATCGATACGGGCATCGACACCTTCTGCCTGGACGCCACCACGTTCGAGCACGATGGCGTGCTGTATTACCTGTGGGCGCAGAAAGATGTGGCCATCGAAGGCAATTCCAACCTGTACATCGCGCCGATGGCCACGCCGTGGCAGCTGGCCGGCCCGCCCGTGATGCTGAGTAGACCTGAGTTCGACTGGGAAATCCGCGGCTTCTGGGTCAACGAGGGGCCATCCGTATTGAAACGCAATGGCAAGATCTTCATCAGCTATTCGGCCAGCGCCACCGATGAAAACTACGCGATGGGCTTGCTGTGGGCCGACGAGTCCGCCGACTTGCTCGATCCGGCGGCGTGGAGCAAGTCGCCTGAGCCCGTGTTTGCCACCTGCTACGAGCACGGCATCTACGGCCCCGGCCATAACAGTTTCACGACGGCCGGCGACGGCGATGGCGTATTGCTGGTGTACCATGCCCGCACCTACACGGAAATTGTTGGCGATCCTTTGTGGAACCCGGACCGCCACACGTTTGTCAAACCGCTGCGCTGGGATGCGCAAGGCATGCCCGTGTTTGGCCGTTCATCGACCCTGTAAAACCTGGATCCGACGCCATGACCCCAGTTGATTCTGTTTCAGTGACGCAAGCGCCGTTCGGCATCCTGCCCGATGGCCAGCCCGTCAGCGTATTTACCCTGACGAACCGCCAGGGCATGCAAGTCAAAGTGCTCGACTTTGGCGCCATCATCAGCGAAATCCACGTGCCGGACCGCGACGGCCACTTTGCCGACGTGGTGCTGGGATTTGATCGCATCGAGCCGTATCTGCACAACGGCGCTTTCCTGGGCGCCGTCATCGGCCGCTACGGCAACCGCATCGCCGAAGGACGTTTCAGCCTCGACGGCAAGGATTACCAGCTGGCCGTCAACAACCCGCCCAATCACTTGCATGGCGGCAACCAAGGCTTTCACCAGGTCATGTGGCAGGCCGAGCCGTTCACCAGCGACGATGCCGTCGGCATCACGTTCACGCGCAGCAGCCCCGACGGGGAAGACGGTTATCCGGGCAAGCTCGACGTCACCGTCGTGTACGAACTGGACAATGATAATGCGCTGAGCCTGCGCTACCACGCGGTGACGGACCAGGCCACGCCGATCAACTTGACCAACCACAGCTATTTCAATCTGGCGGGGCAGGGCACTATCCTCGGCCACGAGGTGACGATCAACGCGGACCGCTACCTGCCCGTCGATGCAGGGTCGATACCCACGGGCGAACTGGCGGACGTGTCCGGCACGCCGTTCGACTTGCGCCAGAGCACCGTCATCGGCGATAACATTGATCTGCCGCATGAACAGCTGCGCATCGGCCGCGGTTACGACCATAACTTTGTGCTCAATAAACAGGCAGATCACGGGCTGAATCTGGCCGCCAGCGTGCGCGATCCGCAATCGGGCAGGGTGATGCAGGTGTACACGCAGGAGCCGGGTATCCAGTTTTATTCGGGCAATTTCCTCGACGGTAGCCAGCCCGGCAAGTTGCGCGCCAACAGTTATCGCAGCGCGCTATGCCTGGAAACCCAGCATTTCCCCGATGCGCCGAACCAGTCGCATTTCCCGAACACCATCTTGCGCCCGGGCCAGGTGTATCAGACGGAAACGGTCTATCGGTTTTCCGCAGAATAATCATCGCAGCTCCTTGGGGTCTGACCCGGCGGGGGAATATGCCCGATGGGCAGATTCCGATCCCGAAGGGATAGACCAGCCCACGCCCTGCCGCCACGCGCGCGCAGGGCGTTTTCATTGGTGCTGATGGATATCGTTTTCGATATCGGAACGCATTAAAAATTGATTGGAAAGGCATGGCAGGATTCTTTAGTATTCCAACATCGCTGCCCGGGCCGACGACATTAGATCCGGCATGGCACAACCAGGAGAATGGCATGTCTGAGACAAAAAAGAAGGTAGCCCTGCGCTCGGCCGAGTGGTTCGGCTCGCAGGACAAGAATGGCTTCATGTACCGCAGCTGGATGAAAAACCAGGGCATACCTGACCACGAATTTCATGGCAAGCCCATCATCGGCATCTGCAATACCTGGTCCGAACTGACCCCTTGCAACGCGCATTTCCGCCAGTTGGCCGAACACGTCAAGCGCGGCATCCTGGAAGCGGGCGGTTTCCCAGTTGAATTCCCCGTCTTCTCGAACGGCGAGTCGAATCTGCGCCCGACGGCCATGCTGACGCGCAACTTGGCGTCGATGGACGTGGAAGAATCGATCCGCGGCAATCCGATGGATGCCGTCGTGCTGCTGGTCGGCTGCGACAAGACGACGCCGGCGCTGCTGATGGGCGCGGCCAGCGTCGACATTCCCACCATCGTCGTCAGCGGCGGCCCCATGCTGAACGGCAAACTCAATGGCAAGGACATCGGTTCCGGCACGGCCGTATGGCAGTTGCACGAGCAGATGAAGGCCGGTTCCATCACCTTGCACCAGTTCATGTCGGCCGAATCGGGCATGTCGCGCTCGGCCGGTACCTGCAACACCATGGGCACGGCCTCGACGATGGCCAGCATGGCCGAAGCGCTGGGCACGTCCCTGCCGCACAACGCAGCCATTCCCGCCGTCGATTCGCGCCGCTACGTGCTGGCGCACATGTCGGGCATCCGCATCGTCGAAATGGTGCACGAAGACCTGCGCCTGTCGAAAGTGCTGACGCGCGAAGCGTTTGAAAACGCCATCAAGGTCAACGCCGCCATCGGCGGTTCGACCAACGCCGTGATCCACCTGAAAGCGATTGCTGGCCGCATCGGCGTGCCCCTGGAATTGGAAGACTGGACCAAGGTAGGCCGCGGCACGCCGACCATCGTCGACTTGCTGCCGTCGGGCCGTTTCCTGATGGAAGAGTTTTACTATGCGGGCGGCTTGCCGGCCGTGATACGCCGCTTGGGCGAGGGCGATCTGCTGCCGCACAAGAATGCGCTGACCGTCAACGGCAAGTCGCTGTGGGACAACTGCGTCGAAGCGCCGATCTACAACGACGAGGTGGTGCGTACCCTGGACAATCCCTTGCTGGCCGATGGCGGTATCTGCGTGCTGCGCGGCAACCTGGCGCCACGCGGTGCCGTGCTGAAACCGTCGGCCGCCTCGCCGCATCTGATGCAGCACCGCGGCAAGGCCGTCGTGTTCGAGGACTTTGAACATTACAAGGCCCGCATCGTTGATCCGGACCTCGATGTCGACGCGAACTCCGTGCTGGTCATGAAGAACTGCGGTCCGAAAGGCTATCCCGGCATGGCGGAAGTGGGCAACATGGGCTTGCCGCCGAAACTGCTGGCGCAAGGCATCACGGACATGGTGCGCATCTCGGATGCGCGCATGAGCGGCACCGCCTACGGCACGGTCGTGCTGCACGTGGCACCGGAAGCGATGGCCGGCGGCCCGCTGGGCATCGTCAAGGATGGCGACATGATCGCCCTCGATTGCCACGCCGGCAGCCTGAACATCGACATCAGCGACGCGGAAATCGCCGAACGCCTGGCAGCTCGCGAACTGGGCAGCGCGCCCGGGCCGAAGAGCGGCTACCAGCAGCTGTACATCGAACACGTGTTGCAGGCCGACGAAGGCTGCGATTTCGACTTCCTGGTCGGCAATCGCGGTTCCGCCGTGCCGCGCCACTCACATTAAGCGGAGAATCCCATGCTGTTGCTGCAATTTACGAATGAACATGGCGGCCGCCTCGTCGGCCTGCTGCAAGACGACGCCATCCGCGTCATCGAAGGCTACAACACGACGTATGCGCTGGCGCAAGACGCCATCCGCAAAAGAGTGAGCCTGGTGGAGCTGGTCAACGCCACCGTCGGCAATACCACGCATTCCTTTGCCGACGTGGCCGCTGCCGGCCGCGTGCTGCCGCCGCTCGACCATGCCGACGAGGCGCATTGCTACGTGACGGGCACGGGCCTGACCCACCTGGGCAGCGCCGGCGCGCGCGACGCCATGCACAAGAAGATCGGCGGCGACGCGGAGTCGCTGAGCGACTCGATGAAAATGTTCCGCCTCGGCGTGGAAGGCGGCAAGCCCGCCGATGGCACGGCCGGCGCCCAGCCAGAGTGGTTCTATAAAGGCGACGGCTCCATCGTGCGCGCTGGCGGCCAGCCGCTGCGCATGCCGGACTTTGCCCTCGATGGCGGCGAAGAGCCGGAAATCGCGGGCCTGTACGTGATCGGCGACGACGGCCAGCCATATCGCGTTGGCTACGCCATCGGCAATGAATTCTCGGATCACGTGACGGAACGCCAGAACTATCTGTACCTGGCCCATTCGAAGCTGCGCATGTGCAGCGTGGGACCGGCACTGCTGGTGGGCGAATTGCCCGCGCATATCGCAGGTACTTCGCGCGTGCTGGACGGGGCCGGCAAGGTGCGCTGGGAAAAAGCGTTCGTCAGCGGCGAAGACAATATGTCGCACACGATTGCCAACCTGGAACACCATCACTTCAAGTATCCGCTGTTCAAGCGCCCTGGCGACGTGCACGTGCACTTCTTCGGCACGGCAACGTTAAGCTTTGCCGATGGCGTGAGCGTGGCGCCGGGCGAAACCTTTGAAATCGAAGCGCCGGCCTTTGGCCCTGCCTTGCGCAACCGCCTCGACGTCTTCCCAACCGAATTTGCGAAAGTGAGCACATTATGAGTTTCAATATCACCGGTGATGCATTGATCGGCGGCGTCGCCGTCAAGGGCAATGGCGGCTCCTTCGAAGCGTGGGACCCGGCCGCGCGCGCGCACATCGCGCCTGCCTTCCACATGGTTGACGTAGCGCAAATCGATGAGGCTTGCCGTCTGGCGCAAGCCGCCTTCGACCCGTTCCGCGCCACCACGGATGCGCAGCGCGCCGATTTTCTCGACACCATCGCCGCGCAAATCGGCGAACTGGGCGACGAGCTGATCGTGCGCGCCATGACGGAAAGCGGCTTGCCGCGCGCCCGCCTGGAAGGCGAACGTGGCCGCACGGTGGGTCAATTGAAACTGTTCGCCGGCTTGCTGCGAGAGGGATCGTGGACGGATGCGCGCATCGATTCGGCTTTGCCCGAGCGTGTGCCGCCGCGTCCTGACTTGCGCTTGCGCATGATCGGCCTGGGCCCCGTCGCCGTGTTTGCGGCCAGTAACTTCCCGCTGGCCTTCTCGGTGGCCGGTGGCGATACGGCCTCGGCCCTGGCTGCCGGCTGCCCTGTCGTCCTGAAAGCCCACTCGGCCCATCCGGGCACGTCGGAACTGGTGGCGCGCGCGATCGTGAAAGCGATTGCCATCTGCAAGCTGCCGGCCGGCGTGTTCGCCTTGCTGACGGGCACGGGCAATGGCATCGGCCAGGCCCTGGTGGCCCATCCCGCCATCCAGGCCGTGGGCTTCACGGGTTCGCGTTCGGGCGGCATCGCCCTGATGAAGGTGGCGGCGGAACGTCCACAGCCAATTCCCGTGTATGCGGAAATGAGCAGCATCAACCCTGTGTTTGTGCTGCCGCAAGCCTTGGCCGCCCGTGGCGCGGCGATCGCCAGCGGCTTTGCCGCTTCGCTGACGATGGGCGTGGGCCAGTTCTGCACCAATCCCGGCCTCGTGCTGGGCCTGGAAGGTCCTGACTTTACGGCGTTTGCCGCCGCTGCCGCCGAAGCGCTGGCGCCGGCGCCGGCCGCCACCATGTTGACGGCCGGTATCGCCAGCAGCTATGCCAAGGGCGTTGCCGCCCTGGCGCAGCATGCCGATGTGACGCCGCTGGTGCAAAATGCGGGCGAGGTAGGCAAGGGCGCCGCCGCCCTGTTCGTCACGTCGGGCGAGGCGTTTTTGGCCAAGCACGATCTGCGCGACGAAGTCTTCGGCCCGGCCTCGCTGCTGGTCGCCTGCCGCGACATCGAGCAATTGCTGGCGATCACGGAAAGCCTGGAAGGCCAGCTGACGGCCACCTTGCAAATCGATGCCGGCGACGTGGCAGATGCGCGCCGTTTGCTGCCCGTGCTGGAACGCCGCGTGGGCCGCATCCTGGCCAACGGTTTCCCGACGGGCGTGGAAGTGTCGACGGCCATGGTGCACGGCGGACCGTTCCCTGCCACGTCGGACGGCCGCAGCACCTCGGTCGGCACGGCGGCCATCAACCGCTTCCTGCGTCCCGTGTCGTACCAGAACCTGCCGCAAGACTTGCTGCCGGAGTCGCTGCACGACGATAATCCGCTGGGGATCTGGCGCCGTCACGATGGCGTGCTGGGTAAACTTTAATCATAAAAAATAAAAATACACAGGTGGAGACAAGATGAAGCAGTTGGCGAAATATGGCAGCTTGCAGGGCAAGCGCGTGTTCATCACGGGTGGCGGCAGCGGCATCGGCGAATCTTTGGTGGCGGAGTTTGCCGCCCAGGGCGCGCTGGTGGCGTTTGTCGATATTGCGGTGGAAGCGAGCGAGGCCCTGTGCCGCCGCCTGGCCGAAGCGGGCCTGACGGCGCCATTGTTCCGCCATTGCGACATCACGGATATTCCCTCGCTGCAAGCCATCATGGCCGAACTGGCCGACAAGCTGGGCGACTTCGATATCCTCGTCAACAATGCCGCCAACGACCAGCGCCACCAGGCGCAGGACGTCACGCTGGAATACTGGAACGAGCGCATTGCCATCAATCAGCGCCCGATGTTCTTCACCTGCCAGGCCGTTTTCGAGGGCATGAAGCGCAAGGGCGGCGGTTCCATCATCAACGTCAGCTCGATTTCCTGGCACATGAAGTCGGGCGGCTACCCTGTGTATGCCACCACCAAGGCGGCCGTCGTGGGCCTCACGCGGGGCCTGGCGCGCGATTATGGCGCCCACAATATCCGCGTCAATACCGTTACACCCGGTTGGGTCATGACGCAGCGCCAGATCGACCTGTGGGTCGACGACGCGGCGGAAGTGGAAATCAAGAAAAGCCAATGCTTGCCAAGCAAGCTGATGCCACAGGACATCGCCGCCATGGTGCTGTTCCTTGCATCGGACGATGGTGCGATGTGTTCCTCCCAGGAATTCATCGTCGATGCCGGCTGGATCTAAGCCTTAGCGCATCGTTCAATCCGCGCCGGGACTGACCGGCCCTCCAATTTTGAAATACCGCTCTTGCCGCCCCAACCCCGCGGCAGGAGAGGCATCGCCATTCCATCGCCGGGTTGATCCCGGCCCTTGCTTTTCACTAAAAAACAGGAGACAGCATGAAATTCATCCATACCAGCATCGTGGCCTTGAGCCTCGTCGCCGGCAGTGCCTTTGCCGCGCCCGTCAACGTCACCATCGACGTAGCCAAGCCCGGTTCCGTGATCAACAAGAACGTGTACGGCCAGTTCGCCGAGCATCTGGGTACCGGTATCTATGAAGGCATGTGGGTGGGGCCGGAGTCGCCGATCCCGAATACCAAGGGCTGGCGCAATGACGTGCTGGGCGCGCTGAAACAGTTGCACGTACCGCTGGTGCGCTGGCCGGGCGGCTGTTTTGCCGATGAATACCACTGGAAGGACGGCATCGGCGCGCGCGCCCAGCGTCCGACCAAGGTCAACACCAACTGGGGCGGCGTGGAAGAGTCGAACGCCGTCGGCACGCATGAATTCTTCGATCTGGCCGAGCTGCTGGGCGCGCAGACCTACATCAACGGCAATCTGGGCTCCGGCACTCCGCAGGAAATGTCCGAATGGCTTGAATACATGACCTCGGACAGCAAATCGACCCTGGCCGAGCTGCGCCGCAAGAATGGCCGCGCCCAGCCGTATAAAGTCGATTACTTTGGCATCGGCAACGAAGCGTGGGGTTGCGGCGGCAATATGCGCCCGCAGTACTATGCCGACCTGTACAAGCACTATCACACCTTCATGAAGACGCCGGAAAGCGCGCGCCCGAAATTCATCGCCAGCGGCGGCAATGACGACGACATCAGCTGGTCCAGCACCCTGAGCCGCGAAATCAAGCCGAACATGATGGACGCCATCAGTTTCCACTACTACACGGTGCCGACCGGCGTGTGGGAAAAGAAGGGCGCCGCCACGGGCTTTGGCGAAAATGAATGGATCTCGACACTGAGCCGCACCCTGCGCATCGATAGCTTGATCAAGAACAATCTCGCCGCCATCGACAAGAACGATCCATCGAAAAAGACGGGTTTGTACGTCGATGAATGGGGCACCTGGTACGACGTCGAGCCGGGCACCAACACGGGCTTTTTGTTCCAGCAAAACAGCTTGCGCGACGCGCTCGTCGCGGCCTTGAACTTCAATATTTTCCACGCCCACGCGGACCGTGTGCGCATGACGAATATCGCGCAAATGGTCAACGTGCTGCAGGCGATGATCATCACGGACAAGGACAAATATTTCCTGACGCCCACGTATCATGCATTTGAAATGTATGTGCCCTTCCAGGACGCCACCTCGCTGCCGGTCGCCATCAGTGGCAATGGCAAGTACAGCCTGGGCAAGGTCAGCATTCCGGAAGTGAGCGCATCGGCCGCGCGCGGCAAGGATGGCAAGGTGTATCTGTCGCTGGTGAATACGAACCCGCACAAGGCCGTCGACGTGAGCGTGGCGCTGGCCGGCAAGCAAGTGGCCAGCGTGACGGGCCGCGTGCTGACTGCCGGCAAGATGGATGCCGTCAACAGCTTTGCGCAACCGCAAGCCGTGCAGCCGGTGGCGTTCAATGCCAAGGCGCAAGGCGGCAAGCTGACCGTGTCGGTGCCGGCCAAGGCCGTGGTGGTCGTCGCCGTCGAATAAGCCGCCAGCTTCCCGCTGTCTACTCTGTGCCGGCGCGGGAGCTTTCCCGCGCCGGCCAGCCGCATCGTGCTGCACGTTGTAGAGAAAGTATTTCATGAACAGAAGAGAAGCTGTACTGGCGCTCGGTAGCGCCATGGCTCTGGCCGCCTGTGGCGGGGGCGGTTCCGATAGTGTTCCCGTCGTGTCCGTCACGCCGCCCGTGGTGCCGCCCGTCGTGCCTCCTGTGGTGGTGCCGCCTGTCGTCACGCCGCCCGTACAAGGCGCCATCACCTTTAGCAATGCCTCCGTGCATGACCCGTCCGTCATCAAGGTGGCCGATACTTATTATGTCTTCGGTTCGCACCTGGCGGCCGCCAAGTCCACGGACCTGATGAACTGGACGAAGATTGCCGACGGCGTCAACGCCGGCAATCCCCTGTTCAACAATGTCGTCAGTGCTTTGGCCGACACCTTTGCCTGGTCGCAAGTGACCGGGCTGTGGGCGCCCGATGTCATTCAGCTCGACAATGGCAAGTTCGCCATGTACTACAACAGCTGCAAGGGCGACTCGCCCCGTTCCGCCATGGGCCTGGCCCTGGCCGACAAGGTGGACGGCCCCTATGTGAACCAGCAGATTTTCCTCAAGTCCGGCATGTGGGGCCAGCTCAGCGAAGATGGCGTGACCATCTACGACGCGCTGACGCAGCCGAACGTCGTCGACCCGAACACCTTCCGCGACGCTACGGGCAAGCTGTGGATGATCTACGGCTCGTATTCGGGCGGCATCTTCATCCTGGCCATGGACCCTGCCACGGGCTTGCCCGTCGCAGGGCAGGGCTATGGCAAGCACGTGATTGGCGGCAACCATAGCCGCATCGAGGGCGCCTACGTGCTGTACAGCCCGCAAAGCCAGTATTACTATTTGTTCACCTCGTTTGGCGGCCTGGACGCGAACGGCGCTTACAATATGCGCGTGGCCCGCTCGCGCGCGCCGGACGGCCCTTACGTGGATGCCCGGGGTAACGATATGCGCCAGGTCAAGTCGAACCCCGCCTTGCCGCTGTTCGACGACGCCACCATCGCGCCTTTCGGCCAGAAGCTGATGGGCAACCATCAATTCGCGCTGGCAACAGGCGAGACGGGCACGCCGCCGGGATATGTGTCGCCAGGACACAATTCAGCGGTGTACGATGCCGCCACGCAGCAGTATTTCCTCCTCTTCCACACGCGCTTCCCGAACATGGGCGAGCTGCACGAGATCCGCGTGCACGAGCTGTTCATCAACGCCGATGGCTGGCTGGTGGCGGCACCGTTCCGTTATGTGCCGCTGAGCAAGAGCGTGACGCCGCTGGCGGCGCAGGTGGTGAGCCTTGACGTGGCGGGCAGCTATCAATTGATCAACCACGGCAAGGATATTTCCACAGCACTCAAGCTGTCGCAAAGCGTCACATTGCTGGCTGACGGCACGATCTCGGGGGCGCAAACGGGCACGTGGCAGCACCAGGGAAACAATTTGGTCGCCATCACCCTGGCCTCCGGGGGGCTGTTCAATGGCGTGCTGTCGCGCCAGTGGCATGCGAATGCGCAAGCCTTCGTCGTCACGTTCACGGCGCAGTCCATCGATGGCGTGTCGCTGTGGGGCGCCCGCAGGGACAATTAAAAGTTAAAGGAAAACCATGATGCAAACGCTCAAGCGCGGCCTGGCCGCTGTTACCGCCACCCTGATGGCGCTGTCCTGCCATGCCGCGCAAGTGAGCGTGCACGACCCCGTGATGGCCAAGGAGGGCGACACCTATTATTTGTACAGCACGGGCCCCGGCATTACCTTTTATAGTTCGAAAAACATGCGCGACTGGCAGCCGGAAGGGCGCGTCTTCGCGGGGCAGCCGACGTGGGCAAAAACAGCAGCCCCCAGCTTTGACGACCATATCTGGGCGCCCGACGTGCAATTTCACGACGGCAAATATTATCTGTACTACTCCGTGTCCGGCTTCGGCAAGAACACGTCCGGCATCGGCGTGACCGTCAACACCACCTTGAATCCCCGCTCGCCCGACTACCGCTGGGTCGACCAGGGCATGCTGTTGCAATCGGTGCCCGAGCGCGACGAGTGGAACGCCATCGATTCGAACATCGTCACCGATGCCCAGGGCACGCCGTGGATGTCGTTCGGCTCGTTCTGGAACGGCATCAAGCTGGTGAAGCTCAACAAAGACTGGACCCGCATCGCGGAACCGCAAGAGTGGCACTCGCTGGCGCGCCGCGTGCCCTTGCCGCCACGGGCAGGCGAATTCAAGCCCGCGCCCGAGGAAATCGAGGCGCCCTTCATCTTCCAGCGCGGTAGCGATTACTTTCTCTTCGTCTCCTGGGGCTTGTGCTGCCAGAAGGAAAAAAGCACCTATCACCTGGCCGTGGGCCGCTCAAAAAGCGTGACGGGTCCCTACCTGGACAAGCACGGGCGCGACATGGCGCAGGGCGGCGGCACGGTGCTGCTGCTGGGCGACAAGGATTGGCAAGGTCTCGGCCACAACAGCGCCTACACCTTCGATGGCAAGGATTACCTGGTGCTGCATGCGTATGAGACGGCGGACAATTATTTGCAGAAGCTCAAGATCCTGCCCATGACGTGGGACCAGGATGGCTGGCCGCACGTCGATGCGCGCGACTTGAACCGCTATCAAAGCCGCGAATTGCCGGCAGCCAAACGGTAAGCGGACCAGGGGATGGGCGGCAAGAGATACGCAAATCGGTATCGCAAGCGAAAAAGAATTGATTGGATGGCTATGTTGCTTTCTCCTACCATGGGTTCATAAAAAACCGCCCATCCGGCATCCGGCTGTGATGGTATTCCAAAAAAAACTGGAGACAAGAATGAAATTGACACGCCGCACACTCCTCGCCAGCGCCATGTTGTTGGCACTGTCCGCAACCTCTTCCGCCTTCGCCGCCAAGCCCCTCGTCATGGGCTTTTCGCAGGTAGGCGCCGAAAGCGAATGGCGCACCGCCAATACCGTCTCCATCAAGGATGCGGCCAAGAAAGATGGCGTCACCCTGAAATTTGCCGATGCGCAGCAAAAGCAGGAAAACCAGGTCAAGGCGCTGCGCTCGTTCATCGCGCAAAAAGTCGACGTGATCGCCTTCTCGCCGGTCGTTGAGTCCGGCTGGGATACCGTCTTGCGTGAAGCCAAGGCTGCCAAGATTCCCGTCATCCTGACGGACCGCGCCGTCAACGTGGCCGACAAATCGCTGTACGTGACCTTCATCGGTTCCGATTTCGTGGAAGAGGGCCGCCGCGCCGGCCAATGGCTGCTCGAGCACGCCAAGAAAACCCCGGACGCCACCCTGAACATCGTCGAGCTGCAAGGCACGGTCGGCTCCGCACCTGCCATCGACCGCAAGGAAGGTTTCCAGGAAGTCATCGGCAAGAACCCGAAGCTGAAGATCATCCGTTCGCAAACGGGCGACTTTACGCGCGCCAAGGGCAAGGAAGTGATGGAAGCGTTCCTGAAGGCCGAAGGCAAGAAGATCAACGTGCTGTACGCGCACAATGACGACATGGCCATCGGCGCCATCCAG
This sequence comes from Janthinobacterium sp. 64, assembly GCF_002813325.1. Lineage (NCBI taxonomy): Bacteria > Pseudomonadati > Pseudomonadota > Betaproteobacteria > Burkholderiales > Oxalobacteraceae > Janthinobacterium > Janthinobacterium sp. 64. The sequence continues at coordinate 3,977,154 of NZ_PHUG01000001.1, forward strand.
GCCATCGAAGAAGCGGGCATGAAACCGGGCAAGGACATCATCATCATCTCGATCGATGGCGTCAAAGGCGCGTTCGAAGCCATGATCGCCGGCAAGCTGAACGTCACCGTGGAATGCAGCCCGCTGCTGGGCCCGCAACTGATGTCGATTGCCCGCGACGTCGTGGCCGGCAAGCCTGTGCCAGCGCGCATCACGACGGTGGAAGGCGTGTTCCCTGCCGAGGTGGCCGCCAAGGAATTCCCGAACCGTAAGTACTAAGCCTGCCGCATGATGAACACGCAAGCGCATCAAACTGCCGCGCCAGCTCCCTTGCTGGAGTTGCGCGGCATCAGCAAGTCCTTTCCCGGCGTTAAAGCCCTCAGCGATGTTGCCCTGCGCCTGTATCCGGGCGAAGTGCACACCCTGATGGGGCAGAACGGCGCCGGGAAATCGACCCTGATCAAGGTGCTGACGGGCGTCTACACGCCCGACAGCGGCCAGATTCTGCTCGATGGCAAGCCCATCGCCCCCGCATCCACGTCGGACGCGCAGTTGCTCGGTATCAGCACCGTGTACCAGGAAGTCAACCTGTGCCCGAACCTGTCGGTGGCGGAAAACATTTTTATCGGCCGCTACCCGCGCCGCTTTGGCGTCATCGACTGGCGCTCCATGCAGCAGCAGGCGCGTGCCTTGCTGCAGCAATTGCAGATCGATATCGATGTCACGGCGCAATTGTCCAGCTTTCCGCTGGCCATCCAGCAAATGGTGGCCATCTCGCGCGCGCTGAACATTTCGGCGCGCGTGCTGATCCTCGACGAACCCACGTCCAGCCTCGATGAGGCGGAAGTCAATCTGCTGTTTTCCGTGCTGCGCCGTTTGCGCGAACAGGGCATGGCGATTCTGTTTGTGACCCACTTCCTCGACCAGACCTACGCCATTTCCGACCGCATCACCGTCATGCGCAATGGCGAGCGCGAGGGAGAATACGCGTGCAGCGAACTGTCGCGCCTGGCGCTGGTCAATAAAATGATCGGCGTGGCGGCAGATACGCAGGAACAAGCGCTGGATCTGGCGCACGAAGCGGGCGCTGCCAGCTTTGGTCCGACTGTGCTCGAAGCGCAGGGACTGGGCCGCAAGGGCGCCTTGCTGCCCATGGATTTCCACATCCGCCAAGGTGAATTGCTGGGCCTGGCCGGCTTGCTCGGTTCCGGCCGCACGGAACTGGCGCGCTTGCTGTTCGGCGCAGACAAGGCCGATTCCGGCAGCATCGTCATGCAAGGCAAGATACGCCAGTTCAACGTGCCGCGCGAGGCGATTGCCCAGGACATCGGTTTTTGCTCGGAAGACCGCAAGCACGAGGGCGCGATTTTGTCGCTGTCCGTGCGCGAAAACATCATTCTGGCCTTGCAGGCCCGCACGGGCTTGCTGCGCGCCATTCCGTTCAAACGCCAGCAGGCGCTGGCCGACGAATATGTGAAGGCGCTCGGTATCAAGACGGCCAGCATCGAAACGCCGATCGGCAGCCTGTCGGGCGGCAATCAACAAAAGGCCTTGCTGGCGCGCTGGCTCGTGACGTCGCCCGCCATGCTGATTCTGGACGAACCGACGCGCGGCATCGACGTGCGCGCCAAGCAGGAAATCATGACGTATGTGAGCAAACTCTGCCGCAAGGGCATGGCCATCCTGTTCATCTCGTCCGAATTGCCGGAAGTGCTGCGCTGCAGCGACCGTATTCTGGTCATGCGCGACCGCAAGGCCTGCGGCGACTATGCGCGCGGCGAGCTGGACGATAGCTCCGTGCTGCAAGTGATCGCCGGAGACGCCACATGAGTTTATCCACACCCTCCAGCGTGCCCTTGGCGCGCCCGGCTTCTTTTACGGGGAATACCGTCTTGCACCACCCTTTGAGCCGCCCCCTGGCCGCGCTGCTGTTGCTGCTGCTGGTCGACTTCTTCGCCATCCCCGGCTTTTTCCACCTGGAGATCCGCGACGGCCACCTGTATGGCAGCGTGATCGACATCGTCAACCGCGCGGCGCCCTTGATGCTGGCGGCGCTGGGCATGACCCTGGTCATCGCCACGCGCGGCATCGACATTTCCGTGGGCGCCGTCGTGGCCCTGTCCGGCACCGTGGCCGCCATGCTGATCGGCGGCACCATGGTGATGGACAACGGCGTGCCGACCTATGTCAGCAATATCCCGATGGGCTGGGCCCTGGCGGCCGCCCTGGGCGCGGCTTTGTTGTGCGGCGCCTGGAATGGCGTGCTGGTGGCGGGCCTGGGCTTGCAGCCCATCGTCGCGACCTTGATACTGATGGTGGCGGGGCGCGGCCTGGCGCAATTGCTGACGGATGGCCAGATCGTCACCGTCTACTATCAGCCTTACTTTTTCATCGGCAGCGGCTACCTGTTCGGCTTGCCGTTTTCGCTGTTCCTCGTCGCTGCCGTGTTCATCATCACGGCCGTGCTGATGCGAAAAACGGCGCTGGGCCTGTTCATCCAGGCCGTCGGCATCAACCCCGTCGCCGCGCGCCTGGCGGGCATCAAGACGGCCACCCTGATCTTTTTCGTCTACGTGTTTTGCGCCGCCTGCGCGGGCCTGTCGGGCCTGATGATCAGCTCGAACATCAAGAGCGCCGACGCCAACAATGCGGGCTTGATGCTGGAACTGGACGCCATCCTGGCCGTCACGCTGGGCGGTACGTCCTTGGCTGGCGGCAAGTTCAGCCTTGTCGGCAGCATGATAGGCGCGCTCATCATCCAGACCCTGACCTATACGATCTATTCGCTGGGCGTGCCCCCGGAAGTGAACATGGTCGTCAAGTCGGTCGTCGTCTTCCTCGTCTGCCTGTCGCAATCGTCGGAATTCAAGCAATTGCTGCATCGGAGAAAAGCATGAAGGGTTTGCTGCACACCCCGTATTTCACCTCGCTCGTCACGGTCTTGCTGCTGGTGGTGATGCTGGGCCTGGGCGGCGCCGCCTATCCGGGCCTGCTGTCGACGCAAGTGATCTTCAACCTGTTGATCGACAACGCCTTTTTGCTGGTCATCGCCGTCGGCATGACTTTTGTCATCGTTTCCGGCGGCATCGACTTATCGGTCGGTTCCGTGCTGGCCCTGTCGACCATGATCGCCGCCTGGCTGCTCAACGTGGCGCACTGGCCGCCGCTGCTGGTGATCGTCACCGTGCTGGCGCTGGGCACGGTGTTTGGTGCCAGCATGGGGGCGCTGATCCATTATTTCAAATTGCAACCGTTCATCGTCACCCTGGCCGGCATGTTTCTGGCGCGCGGACTGTGCTATCTGATCAGCATCAATTCCATCACCATCGATGACCCGCTGTTCGTCGCCATGTCGCAGACGCAATTGCAGTTTCTCGGCGGTTTCGTTTCACCGGGCGTCGTGATCGCCGTGGTCACGTTGCTGCTGGCCATCTGGCTGGCGCATGCGACACCATTTGGCCGCGCCGTGTATGCGATTGGCGGCAATGAACAGTCGGCCCTGATGATGGGGCTGCCCGTGGGCCGCACCAAGGTGTTCATTTACGCCTTCAGCGCCTTTTGCGCCGCGCTGGGCGGCGTGCTGTTTTCGTTTTACATGCTGTCCGGCTATGGCTTGCATGCGCAAGGCACGGAACTGGACGCGATTGCCGCTGTCGTCATCGGCGGCACCTTGCTCAGCGGCGGCTACGGCTATGTGGCGGGCGCTTTGTCCGGCGTGCTCGTGCTCGGCACCATCCAGACCCTGATCGCCTTCGACGGCACGCTCAGCTCGTGGTGGACCAAGATCGTCATCGGCGGCCTGCTGTTTGTCTTTTGCGTCGTGCAAAGACTGATGGCCATGGGCCAGAAGAATACCAATCGGAGTTAATACCATGTTTCACAAGAATAAACTTGCCGCAGCCATCGGCATGGCGGCGGCGCTCGCCTGTATTGCAGTCAACGCGCCGGCGGCCAACCCCATCGTGAAAAACATCTACACGGGCGATCCGGCCGCGCTGGTCGACAATGGCAGGGTGTATTTGTACGTCGGCCACGATGAAGCAAGCGCTACCGATACGGATTATCGGATGAACGAGTGGCGCGTGTATTCCTCGTGCGACATGGCCAACTGGACGGATCACGGCTCGCCCGTGCGTTACTCTACGTTTGCGTGGGCCGGCAAGGATGCCTGGGCCGGCGACATCGTCAAGCGCGGCAATAAATACTATTTCTATTCGACTGTCGACCACAAGACCATCCCCGGCAAGGCCATCGGCGTGGCCATGTCCGACAGCCCGACCGGGCCGTTTGTCGACGCGCGCGGCAGCGCCCTGATCACGAACGACATGACGAAGCAGACGGCGATCCCGTGGGACGATATCGACCCGGTCGTCTTCATCGATACGGATGGCCAGGCCTACATTTACTGGGGCAACACGGTCTTGAAATACGCCAGGCTCAAAGCCAACATGACGGAACTCGATGGCCCGATTCTGACCTTCGGCATGGATGCGTTCACGGAAGCGGCGTATATGCACAAGCATGCCGGCACGTATTATCTGTCGTACTCGCGCAACTTCCCTGAAGAAACGGCGTATTCGACGGGGCCAACGCCCACCGGTCCCTGGCATTTCCGCGGCGCCATCATGGACAAGAATGCCGTCGTGAAAACCATTCACCAAGCCATCATTGAATTTAACGGCAAGTCCTACATCTTCTATCACAACGACAAGTTGCCCGGCGGCGGAGAATACCGGCGTTCCGTGGCCGTGGAAGAGCTGAAATACAAGCCGGACGGCACCATCGAATTCATCCATCAAACGGCTGGCCCGGCACCCAACCCCAGCGCCGCCTGCAAGGCATTGTGAATGCAGCTTGACGACGCTCAAAAAGGAGACACACCGATATCTGGAATATCGATATTGAGTTAAAACTGATATCGATCATGATATGATTTATTCATGGATACCCTCAACCCCAACTGGTTCTTGCGAGCCCGCCTGAAGACGCGGCAATTGCTGCTGTTGATCGCCCTTGACGAGCAGCGCAACATCCACCGCGCGGCGGAAGAATTGCACATGACGCAGCCGGCCGCGTCCAAGCAAATCAAGGACCTGGAAGAGATGCTCGACGTGCGCCTGTTCGACAGGCTGCCGCGCGGCATGGAGCCGACCATCTACGGCGAAACGATGATACGCCACGCGCGCATGGCCCTGACGAGCTTGTCGCTGGCGCATGACGACATCGTCGCGCTCAAATCAGGCTTGACGGGCCAGGTGGAAGTGGGCGTCATCATGACGCCGGCCATGGCCTTGCTGCCGCGCGCGATTGCCCGCATCAAGCAGCAGGCGCCGCTGATGCGCATCGGCGTGCACCTGGAGCACAGCAATACCCTGATGGACATGCTGCAGCATGGCACGCTCGATTTCATGATCGGGCGCATCCTGGAAAAGGAAAGCAGCGCGGGCCTGATCTACGAGGAATTGACGGAAGAGCCGGCCAGCGCCGTGGCGCGCAATGGCCATCCGCTGCTGTCGCGCAAGAATCTGCAATTGAAGGACCTGGCGGGCCAGCCGTGGATCTTGCCGCCGCAAGGCAGCATCCTGCGCCACCGCTTCGACATGATGTTCCGCCGCGCCAGCCTGGAGCCGCCCGTCGACGTGGTCGACACGACCGCCTTGCTGCTGATCACGTCCTTGCTGCAGCAAACGGATTCCCTGCACGTGATGCCGACGGAAGTGGCGCACTACTATGAATCGTTGAACGTGCTGAGCATTTTGCCCATCGAGCTGCCGTGCAAGATGGATGCGTTTGGCATCATCCGCCAGCAGGATCATCTGCTGTCGCCGGGGGCGGATATGCTGTTGAAAGCTGTGCGGGCGACGGCGGCGGACATGTATTAAACCCAACGGCAAATGCTGGGGTCGTACCCTCAGGGTACGACCCCGGATCTTGCTTTTGGGGTTCAATCCGGCACTTCAAAGAAAAACAGCTGCACCAATCGTCCATTTTCCGGCGTGTCGCCAAACACATTGCTGATCGAGTGAAAGTAATGGCCCTTGTACACGATCAACCGGTTGTGGCGCATCGGCACTTCCAGCAGCGCTTGCCAACTGTCGCGCTGTTCCTGTAAATCGTTGAATTTCTGCACTTTGCTGTTCGGCAGCCAGCGTTTCTGGAAATCCTTGAAGCTGGCGTAGCCGCCCGCTTTCACGTCCGCCTCGGGTAGTCTCCGGTACCAGCCGCTGGGCTGATGGCGCCAGAAGGTGGTGCCGCCCTGGCACTGCTCGGGCGGGTTCAGATACAGCACGCCCGCATAGAAATTGAAATTGTTGCCCGTCTCATTGTCCACGTGGATGTCCGTGCGCGCCATCGCGTCCGCATAGCTGAGGCGATACGAGCCGTTGTCGGGAGAGATAAAACGGATGGGGCGGCCCAGCGCCGTGGCGATGCGCGCCATGATGGCCTGGCTGGGCTGGCCCGCCGTCTGGCTGCCCGGATAATTCTGTCCCGCATAGCGCTGCTGCTCGAACGGCAAGTTGAGCGCCTGCGCGCGCCAAGCGGCGGGGTCGGGCAGGAAATCGTCGAGGATGTGCAAATCCGTTTCGCGCAAAAAATCCTGCAGCGCTGGCGCGACGTTGATCGGTGTCAGCGTTTCTACTTGTTCCGCTTGCGGACTGGCAAAGCCGATGCGGCACGTGTGCGCCAGCGCCGGATGCAGCGCCAGGGCTTGCGCATAGCGGGCCAAGGCCAGTTCCTGCTGTCCCGTGCGGTAATACAGCTCGGCCAGGCCCTGCAGGGTTTGCCAGCGCTGCGGACGCAGGGCGTGGGCGCGTTCCAGCTCGGCGATGGTGTCCGCCAGCCGCTGTTTGCCCAGCAGCAATTCCGCATGACTGATGGCGAAATCGTGCTCGTGTGGCGCCAGCCGCGCCGCCGTGGCGTAGCTGGCCAGCGCCGCCTCGTTGTCCGTACCGCGCAGCACATTGCCGAGGTTGTAGTGGAACAGGGCGTTGTCGGGCTGCTGCTTGAGCGACAGTTTGATGAGGCCCAGGCCGATGGCGCCCTGGCCCAGTTCCAGCATCGCCAGGCCCTGGAAATGCTGCGCTTCGGCCAGGGCCGGGTTCAGTTTATAGGCTGCCTGGTAAGCGTTGATCGCCTCGATCAGCTTGCCTTGCTGCTGCAGCCCTTGCCCGTTTGCCAGATGTTGTTCCGCCAGTGTCTGTTCGCCCATGTCACTATCCCGATGCAATGTGGCGAACAGTGTAACCGAGGCTGTTCTACAGCGCCTGGTTGACGGGAATTTCTTCCCCGTTCAGCTTGATCGCCACCTTGACGATCTGCGCCTTGACCTGGTTGCTGGCCATGTCCGCTTCCTGGGCGTAGGCATACACGACGATGGCGAAGTCCTTGTAGCCGCTGCGCGCCGCCTCGATCTTGCGCGCCGCCTCCTGGTCCACTTTCAGCAAGGAATAACCGTCGCCATTCGTGAACGCCAGCTTGTAGTCGCCGTTGTCGTACATGTAGTAATACGTGCCCGCGTCGGCGAACTTGGCGGGGAAGGCGGCCTTGTCCATGGCGTACGGCGACAGCGCGCCCTGGCCGTTGATCTGGTAGCGCAGGTAGCGCTTCGTTTTGGCCTCATTGACCTTGGCGTCGATCTGCGGTTTCAGCGCGTCGAGCACTTCCTGCTTGCGGAAGGCGTCATTGCTGCCCGCATATTCGCGCGAAATGCGCTGTGCCACGGCCGCATAGTCGGGCGGCACGCCGGACAGGGCGATGTAGCTGTACATCAGCTGGTTGCCGCTGGTGATGTCGACATAGCTGGACGTTGGCGTGGCAGCGTCCGCTTGCGGCAGGCTGGCGGCTGCCGCCTTGACTTGCGCCTTGGCCGCCAGATCGGCCGTGCTGGTGGCGACGGGGGCAGGGGAGGTCGGGGCGGCGGTGTCGGTTTTGCCGCAGGCGGACAGGATCAGGGCGATGGCGAACAGGGATGGCAGGGTGCGTTTCATGGTGGTTCCTTGAGTGTGAGTTGAACGGAGCGTGGCGGGACGGGGAGTTAGCCGATGGTCTTGCGCTTGTATTCGCCATAGCCGTAGGCGGCCAGGACGATGGCAGACGCCAGCAGCAGGTAGGTGCCGACGCCGAACGACATGCTGCGCCAGACCTGGGACAGCATTTCATCGGCCATGCGGCTGGCGATTTCATTGTTGCGTCCGCCCAGCATGCTTTGCACGCCGGCGGTCGAGGCGCTGACCGAGTCGCGCACGGTCATGGTCAGCCTGGCGGTGTAGATCAGCAGGAAGAGCAGCGGGGCGGCCTTGCCGAGGGCGGCCTTGGCGTTGTGGATGAAGAGGCTGGCAAAGCAGGCGCCGATCGCCAGCAGGAAGAAGAAGCGGCCCGAGGTAAAGCTGCTCCGGGTTCCTTGCGACAGGCGTTCCAGATTGTCGATGGGCATGCCGAGCATTTCCCAGAAGCTGAAACTGCTGTTGCCATACAGGCGCATATCCAGCACATTGAACAGGAAGGCGCCTGCCAGCAGGGCGCCGATGCTGGCGAGTACCGGCAGGCCCAGCATGGAGACGGCCTTGCTCCACAGTTGCTGGCCCTTGGCGCGCGCCAGTTTTGCCGCGATGGCCATGTCTTCCTGCGCCAATTGCTGGGTAGAAACGACGTGCAGGGTCTCGATGGTGCCGCTGGCGTCGAGGCAGACGTCAACCACGGCATTCAGGACGGGCGCCGTGTCCGAGCGCCAGTGCTTGCTGACGTCAAACGGATATTGCACGCCCTCGATGCTGACGGTGCCGAGGCCGCTGGGCTGGTAGGTCATGATGCGGCCGCGTTGGCCGGTGGTGCTTGCTGCTGGGATCGAAGTTTGCATGGGATTTCCCTGGTCACTGTCATGCTCTATTGCATGTACCCACGGATAACGGGGGCAGTTCAGGGAAATCTAAAATTATTTTGAATTATTTTTTTGGTGGCTGCATCATGTCCTTGGCGGCGCCCTGGTAATCCTTCATCAAGCCCATGAAGGCATCCTGCAAATGCCGGGCCGCATCCTGCGGCGGCGCGCCCGTGCGCCGCGCCAGGTCGAATTTATACGCATGGGCGGGGCTGTAGCCGGCCTGCGAAGCGGCGTCCAGCAGCACGCCGGCGCGTTTCAAAGAGGCCGGGTCACCCTTGACCATCAGCAATTCTGCCAGATAGGTCTGGGCAATGGGAAAATCTTTCGCGGCCGCCTTTTCCAGCCACTGCATGCCCGCCTTCGGCTGTTTGATGCCCGCATCGCCGCCGCCGATGCCATAGCCGAGGGCCGTCAGCGCCACCAGATCGCCGCCGCGCGCGCGCTTTTCCAGTTGCTGGCGGGGAAACGGGCGGGCCGCGATCTGCATGCGGATTTCATAGTTGATGTCTTGCAGCACATTGCCTGGCCACACCTTGGCGCCCGGTGCGGCCGGCTTTTCCACCGCTGGCGCTGGCGCCGGGACCGGTGCGCGCACACCGCCCTGGCCTTGCGCGCCGGCCAGCACGCCTGGCGTTGCCTGGCTGACGCCCTTGCCGCTGCCCATGTTCAGCACCAGGCGCGCCGACGTTTCGCCAAACGACACGCGGGGCTTTTGCACGTCGTGCGTCATGGCGGCCACCCGTGCCGCCACTTGCGAGAACACGTCGCCCATCGGCAAACCGGGCGCATCGAGCGCGTCGAGCAGGGCGCTCGTGTACGGGCTGTTGCGCGAATCGGGCGACCAGAAATCGCGCGCCAGAGCGCCGGGACCGGCCGAATAGGCGATCACCACGCCGCGTGGCGCTTGCGTGTCGGCAAAGCCGTGGCTGGCCGCATTGCCGCCGCCAGGAAGCACCACGGCGCCGCCGCGCGTATATTCCTGGCGGCAAGCGTCGAGGATCAGCACGGCGCCGCGCGCGCCCGTGCGCTGCAAATCGCCTGCCAGGCTGGAGACGGACACGCCCTGGGCGGCGATGGCAGCCGCACTGAGCGCATTCATGTTGGCGCCCAGCGGCAGCACATAGTTCGCTTCGCCCGCCTGCGCGCCGTGGCCCGCGTAAAACACGAGGGCGATATCGGCGCCGCGCGCCTGCGTGGAAAACTCGGCCGACGCCTTTTGCAGCTGCTGCGCATTGATGTCCGTGCGCAACAGCACTTCAAAGCCCAGGCGGCGCAGGCGCTCGGCCATAGCGCGCGCATCGTTCACGGGATTCAATAGAGGCTGCGGATAGGCCGCATTGCCGATCACCAGGGCGATGCGCTTGCCGGGGCCGCTGGCGGCGTTGCCTACGGCCGCTTGCACGACGTTAGCGCAGAGTAGAAAGATGAAGCTCAAAAACAGGGGAATCAGGCGATGCATCGGCGTCTCTGGAATTGTCGTGAAAGTAACAAAAGTTAGCGATTTTTACTGTGATATGAGAAAATTGCTTAAATGCATTTTACCTTACTGACAAGTTTCTCTTGTCTGGCCAGCGTATTGCTTGTTTGCCTGTGCGCCGCCGCCGGCCAGTGGCGCGCGCCACCCCAACACACGATCGGACCGGCTGTGCAATCGGAACAATTTGAACGGATTCATGCTTTCTGGACCCGCCGCCAGCAACTGACACAAGGCGAACTGGGCGAGTTTTACCAGCGCGTCATCGCTGCGCTGACCCCATGCCGCCCGCGCGAGGCGGCATCGCTCGGTGATTCCCTGGCCGATTTGCGCCACCAGTTCTTCATCGAAAAAGTCCTGCACGGCGACAGCGACGCGGCGCCCCACCACGTCGGTGCTTTGTTCCTGTACTTCAAGCGCTTCATCATCGACCAGCTGCGCAAGCAGCGTAATGACGAAGATGCTGATGCGCAAGAGGGCTGCGACTTGCCGGCGCCCGACGCGTATGCCGAACCGCTGCGCGACTACCAGCTGACGCCGCAGCAGGTGCGCGAAGCGGCCGACAGTTTTATTACCACCTTGCCGCGTGACTTGATCTTGCTGCTGCGCCATTGCGGCTGCGGCGGCATGCCCGTCAAGGAACTGACCGAGCAGATCGCCTCCGCGCATTACCACGGCGGAAAATTAGGCCTGGTGCACAGGCAGAAGGGTGAGGCGGACAGCGCCGGTCGCCAGATCGTCGAACCGGCCCACCGCGCCACCTTGCTGGGCAGCTGGGTCTTGACCCTGCTCAAGCTGCGCGTGGGCGATGTCTTGACCGCGCGCGATATGCAGGCGGCGCAAATAGTTTTGGATATCTTGTGCCTGGCCGCGTTATCCCTGCACACGGACCCCGCGTCCACCCACCCGAACCCTGATGAAAGGCCACCGGCATGACTGCATTGACGCCCTCGCTGGCCATCGTTGCCGCGCGCCTGCCATCGCCCCCGTCGTCCGCCGAATTGCTGGACGCGGATGTGAGCGGCACTACCCCTGACTGGCGCGGCATTGCCGTGCCAGAACACTTGCTGCAGCGTTTCGAGCGCCGCAGCGATGCGGCGCCCTTGGCCGCGCGGCCCATCGCGGGCGGGCAGATTCATTTGCTGGCGCGCCGTCCCGGCTTTGGCGCCGTGCTGCTCGACGCCTGGGACAGCTCGCGGCAGCGCTGGCGCGGCTGGCTCGTCACGCCGGACGCATCGTATGCGGATGCCTGCGGCCTCGTGGTCGAAGAGCGCGACGCGCCCGCCGACCCGCGCGCGGGCCTGGTGCTGTGCGATATGCCCGTGAGCCTGGCCGTGACGGACCTGGGCGCCTGCCTGGGCGTGTTCAGCCAGGAGCGCCTGCAGGCGGCGCGCTGGCTGGAGCGGCATGGCCGCGCGAATGCCGCTACGGCGGCGCCCGGCCTGATCGCCCGCGTGGCCTTGCCCGGCGACGATTACGCCTTGACGGGCACGCCGCTGTCGAGCGAACTGGGCAAGGATGGCCGCGTGGCGTACCGGCAATTGCTGCGCCAGGGGCTGCAGCAGTTGCAGATCGCCTCGGCCGATGCCGCTGCGCCACAGACGGCGGTGCCGATCACCACGCCGATGCGGGCGGCCAATGCAAACCGCTGGCTGAAGCTCGTCACGGCCGTGGCCGCCAGCGTGATGGTGGTGCAATCGGCGTGGCTGTTCCTGCCGAAAGATCAGGCCGTGGTCGGCAATGCGGAGTTCCGCAACGGCGGCAGCGGCGTCGAGACGGGTGTGCGCACGCGCGTGCTGTTCCGCGCCGAGGCTAGCGAGGCGGAAATCCGCACGTGGCTGCAGCGCGAGCAGCTGGAAATCGTCGCCGGACCGGACACCCTGGGCGCCTTCACCGTGCTGTCGCGCAACCGCCAGAAAGTCTTGCCGCCACCGGGTCCGGGCAATCCGCTGGCCGTCATCAATCCCTGACCCAGAAATAAGAGAAAGTTATCAAGCATGACAATGTATAAGAGTTTTGCATCCGCGCACTGGCGCAAGTTGATCGCCGGCGTGGCCGCCGGTGTCCTGTTGACGGGCTGCGCCATGACGCCGAACGGCCGTGGCGGCGTGTTGATGGGGCTCGATACGGCTGAGCTGTTCGGCACGCCGATTTCCACCTTCCGCCTGCGCGATGGCACGGAAGGTACTTTGCGCAAGGATCCGCAGGGCAAGTATTCGATCAAGCTGTCGCAGGCGTTTCGCGTCGTGCCGCTGGCCAATGCGATTACGGCGCGCGTGGCGAGGGTGGAAAACGTGGGCGAGCGCACCGTGGTGATCGTGGAAACCCAGGAGCGCGGCTGCGCCTACCGCTATGAAGTGCTGGCCTTCCAGGGCACGGACGTGCTGCAGTGGACGGTCGGCAATTGCAAGGACCGCCCCCGCGTGGACCTGGCGGCCGATGGAAAATCGCTGAATATCGACTTTCCCAACTACAACCGCCTGTCGCGCATGATCTACACGGACAACCGCCTGCTCAACGCCAGCGTGGCCGTGCCGCCCGGCGTCGATACGCGCGCCCAGCCGTTTGCCGACGATGCCTTGCGCGGCACGGGTCCCGCCATCGTCACCGTGCCTGGGAGCGGCAACGATAGCGGCCGCGTGATCCCGGCCCCGCCGGCAGCCGCTCCGGCGCCTGCCGCCGCGCCGAAAACGGGCAGCCGCGCCAGCGCCAGGGCACGCCGCCAGGAACCATCCGCCAGGTCGGCAACGCCCGCCGCCATCAGCCTGCCCGCGCCGCGTGCCGCAGCGGCTGCCCCTGCGGCGCCGATGATCTTCCAGGCCGAAGAGATCAAGCCCGTCGTCATCGATTTGAGGAAATAAGATGGCCGCGAGTTTGCGCAGTCTGCAAATCCGGCAGACCTTGATCCTGATCGTCCTGACGATCATTTACCTGTGCTTCGAGCTGGGCTTCAATGCCCGCTTGCTCGACGTGGTGGGCGGCGACGTCAAGCCGCACGACGTGGAAGGCGTGGAATTCTATGGCCGCAGCCTGTCGGGCATCGCCGCCGCGCTGGTGGTGCTGCAGCTGATGTGGCGCCGCCGCCTGAAGAACAATGGCAGCGGCCCCAGCTGGAAAAAGATCCTCTTTTGCTGCGTCGCCACGGCGGCGGTCGTGTTCGGCATTTTGAAGACCACGGTCACGGTGCTGGTCGAAACGCGCGATGCGCAATTTCGCCGCCTGGCCTTCAACACGACATTGATGCAGCGCTCGCTGGTGGGCGGCAGCCTGCAATTGCAGGGCCTGGTCGATGATGCCACCCTGTTCGCCAAGCCCGAAGGCAAGGCTTTTCTGGCGCTGTTTCCCTTCCTGGCCGTCTCGGTGGGCCACCTCGATGAGCGCATGGAGCCGGCCAAGGAGCAGTTGATCAATTTTAATGTCCGCAAGATCGCCGGCGGCGCGGCCGGTTACTATGACAAGTATCAGAAGGCGATTGGCGAAGTGCACGACAAGTGGAAATTGTATTCGGGAATGATTCCCGACGACGATGCGGGCTTGCGCCAGCAGCAGGAAACGGCGTGGAACGATTACCGGCAAAGCCTGTCGCGCCATGGCTGGCAGCCGCATTCCGTGCCGGCGCGGCGCAAGGCGGCCGTCGTCAACAATGTGCGCAAGAAAGTGCCGGTGTCGGCCAACTGGCATCCGGCCGACCAGTTGAGCTTCCGCGCCGCCGTCAAGCGCCGCTATGCGTCGGAAGCGGCCAGCAAAGGCTTGAGCATCAAGGGCGAGCGCATTCCGCCTGGCTTGTCCTTCCCCGCCTTCGTCGCGCGCCCCGGTATCCAGGCCGTGTTGCGCGACGGGCCGGACGGCGGCGATGGCAGCGAAGCGAGCAAGGGCTTGCGTTTGCCGAAAGGCGCCGTGGTGCAGGAGGCGTATGCGAGTCCCGCCGAGTTCAGCCGCCTGTTCGACCAGTTCGCCGCGCGCCAGACGGCGGAAAAACTGGTGGAATACCGTGCCAGCCGCAGTGACTTCGAAGTGGGCGGCAAGTATTTTGAAGAGGGCAAGGAAGCGGCGCGCGCGGCCATCGTGCCGCCCGTCGCCCTGTTTTTCTCCTTGTTGGGTGCCATCGGCCACTTCTCGAAACTGCTGTACCTGATCGCCACGGTGGGCTTGCTGGTGCTGGCGGCGCGCCGCGGCGAGCAGGCGGGCGCCGATGGCCAGCTGAGCCGCCGCTCCGCCTGGATCGCCACGGGCGTGCTGGCCGGCGCTTTCCTCGGCACTTGGGGTATCTTGTCCCTGCTCGACAACAACGTCACGAAGAGCGACTTGTTCCGCCAGATGCTGGACTGGAACCGCCAGGCCGCCGACGACAGCACGCGCTGGCAAATTGCCGGCAAGGGTTTGCTGGCCAATATCACGCACGTCGTGGCGGTGGGGCAGGGCTATAGCTACCCCGTCAACGAAGCGATCCGCATCAATATTTTGCAGGGAATCGAATATGGTTATCACCCGCAACAAAAATAAGGCGGCTGCCCTGGCCTTGCTGCTTTCCATGTTCAGCACGGCCGCGCAGGCGGACTGCCTGGGCATGAAGGTGCACGCCCACCGTGGCGCCGGCAATGCGCCGGAAAACTCGCTGAGCGCGCTGCGCAACACGTATTTCGGCACCTGGGACGGCGTCGAGACGGATTTGCAACTGCTGGGCGACGGCAGCTGGGTGGTGCACCACGATCTGCTGACGGGCAGAGTCGTCGACACGGGCTCGCCCCGTACCGTGAAGCAGTTGACGGCCGACGACTGGCGCGCCGCCAGCATGAAGAACCGTGGCGTGGCCACGCCGGAAACGCCGCCGTTCGTCAGCGATGTTGCCGACCTGGCCACCGCTTTCCCGGCCAAAACCCTGAATGCGGAAATCAAGGACGTCGTGTCCTCGTGCGCGCCGATCGCCACTCTGGTGGGGCAGTTGCGCGCGAATATCAAGCACGGCAACTGGTTCTTGACGTCGGGCGTGCCGAACAACCTCGCTTGCGCGCGCCGTGCCGATCCGCAGGGTTACCTGGGTTTGCTCGTGTTTGACGCGCGCAATGCGCAGGCGGCCGGCGCGAACCGGATCAGCCGCTATATCGCGAAAAATGCCCGCCCACCCAAGCTGGACAAGCCGTGGCTGCAGCGCGTGCAGCAGCAGATCGGCATGCCAACGGGCGTGCACGTCGATGCGCGCAGCCTGGACGCCAATCCGAACCTGCTGGCCGACGCGGCCGGCCTGAACATGCCCGTCTTCGTGTATGCCGTCGATGGCGACTCGGCCCTGGCCGCCTCGCTGTTGCGGGCGCAGCAGCGCAGCCACCGCCTGCCCAGCGGCGTCATCCTTGACGGCAATCCCGAAACGTTTTGCGCGATGATGAAGTAAGCGCTTTCACCGAGAGACCACGCCATGACCCTGCCAAACATCGCCCCCGCCGCAGCGCTAGCCCGTAGCGCCATTGGCGCCATGTTCTTTTCCCTGTTTGGCGGCCTGTGGGTGGCCGCCTGGTGCGTGCAGACGTATGGCGCGCATCCCTTGAGGTTGCTGCCGGTTGCCGCAATCACCGTCTTGCTGTTCATGCTGGCGTGGCGCCAGTTCCGCCGCCACAGGGCCGCGCATGCGGCGGCGGAACAATCGCCGCAGGCCAAACGCGTGGGCCGGCTGTTCAATATCGTGAACGCCGGGCAATGGATCGCCATCTTCATCGTCGGCAATATCTTGAAAAACATGGGCTTGCAGGCGTGGTTCATTCCTGCCGTCATCTTGATCGTGGGCTTGCATTTCTTTCCGCTGGCCTGGCTGTTCAAGGCGCGGCGCCACCTGGCCATCGGCATGGCGCTGTGCGTGTGGGCCATCGGCTATCCGCTGACCCTGCGCCATGGCCCCATCCATCCAGTCGGCTGCCTCGGTGCCGGCCTGATCCTGTGGGTGGCGGCCCTGTCCGCCGTGCGCGCCGGTTTTGCCGTGCAGCAGAACGCCTTGCAGCCCCAGAAATAGCTTACCGACGGTCCGCGCAGGGCCGCTTTTTGCACAGTTTTTGCGCACCGCAGCATCAATAATGTTTGCATCGCGCGCGACACTGGCCTATAAATGTAATCGATTACATTTATGTGAAAAACCCCATGCCGCCAGCCGTCCCGTCTTCTTTGCCGACAGAAACCGTCTCCATCAGCGCCGTCGCCGCGCATGCGGGGGTGTCGGTGGCTACCGTCTCGCGCGTGATGAACGAGCAGGCCGGGGTGCGGGCGCCCACGCGCGACAAGGTGCTCGCTTCCGTGGCCGCGCTCGGCTACCGCATGAACCACCTGGCACGCAGCCTGCGCACGGCCGAGAGCCGCATGCTCTTGACCATGGTGCCCGACGTGGGCAACCCGTTTTATGCGCAGATCGTGCGCGGCATCGATACGGTGGCGCGCGAACACGGTTACTTTGTGCTGCTGTGCGATACGGGCGCCGACGCGGGCCGCGAACGCTCGTATTTCGACTTGCTGCGCATGCACCGCGCCGACGGCGCCATTTGCCTCGACCCGGACACGGTGCAGCATGCCTTGTCGCATGAATCCGTCAGCCTGCCATGGGTGGCGTGCTGCGAATTTGACCCCGCCGTGGCCGTGCCCTATGTCGGCATCGACAATCACCGCGCCGCCTCCGACGCCGTCGCGCATCTGCTGTCGCGCGGCCATACGCGCATCGGCCTGATCAACTCCGATGAACGCTATCTGTATGCGCGGCAACGCCAGCAAGGCTATCTGGACACCCTGGCTGCCGCCGGCCTGCCCGTGCAGCCGCAGTGGGTGCACACAGTGCAAAGCCTCGATTACGAAGCGGGCACGGCCGCCACCTTGCGCATGATGGCGCAGCCCGACGCGCCGACGGCCATCTTTGCCGTCTCCGACACCCTGGCCATTGGCGTGCTGAGCGCGCTGCGCCAACTGAACAAGCGCGTGCCCGAAGACGTGGCCGTGATCGGCTTCGACGATATCGCCATCGCCGCGCAGATCAATCCGGGCTTGACCACGATTGCCCAGCCGATGCGCGAACTGGGCGAGACGGCGGCGCGATTATTGCTGCAGCGTTTGGCGAACCCGGCAGCCAGCGTGCCCGGTGTGCTGCTGCAACACCAATTAATTTTGCGAGGGAGTGCATAGTGAGCGTTGCCGTCGGTTTCGAGGGGGTCTGCAAGGATTTCGGCCCCGTGCGCGTCTTGCATGGCGTCAGTTTTACCTTGTCGCCCGGGCGCGTGTATGGCTTGCTGGGTGAAAATGGCGCCGGCAAGTCGACCCTGATGAAAATCCTCGCCGGCTACGAGGCTGTGAGCGAAGGGCAGTTGCTGATCGATGGCCAGCCCCAGCGCTTTGGCAGTTCGCGCGCGGCGGAGAGCGCCGGCATCGTGCTGATCCACCAGGAATTCAATCTGGCCGAGCACCTGACGGTGGCGCAAAACATGTTTTTAGGCCACGAAAAGACGCGCGGCTGGCTGCTGGACGAGGCCGCCATGGGCGAAGAAGCGTCGCGCTACCTGAAACAGGTGGGCCTGGACGTCTCGCCCGACACGAAAATCCGCGACCTGATCGTGGCTGAAAAGCAACTGGTGGAAATCGCCAAGGCCCTGTCGCGCCGCGCCCGCTTTTTGATCATGGATGAGCCGACCGCCACCCTGACGTCGTCGGAGACGCAGCGTTTGTTTGCCGTGATGGCGCAGCTGAAAGCGGATGGCGTCACCATCCTCTACATTTCCCACAAGCTCGATGAAGTCGAGCGCAACACGGACGAGGTCATCGTCATGCGCGACGGGCGTTTCGTCACGCGCGAGCCGACGGCCAGCCTCACGCGCCAGCAAATGGCGAACCTGATGGTGGGGCGCGAATTGTCCGACATGTTCCCGGCCAAAGTGGCGCTGGCGAAAGACGCTCCTGTGCTGTTGAAGGTCGATGGCTTGTGCGTGCCCGGCTGGTCGAAAGAGCTGTCGTTCGAGGTGCGCGCCGGCGAAGTGCTGGGCTTTGCGGGCCTGGTGGGCGCGGGGCGCACGGAATCGTTCGAGGCGCTGCTGGGCTTGCGTCCGCGCAGCGCGGGTGTGATCCATCTCAATGGCCAGCCCGTGGATATCCGTACCCCCAGGCAAGCCATGCAGCACGGCATGACGTATTTGAGCGAAGACCGCAAGGGAAAAGGTCTGCATGTGAACCTGGGCTTGCGCGAAAACCTCACGATGATGACGATGGAGCGCTATGCGCGGCCGTGGCTCGATGTGGCCGGGGAAAAAGCGGCGCTGGTCAAGGCCGTCGAGGATTTCAATATTCGCACGGGCGACCTCGACAGCCGCGCGCGCATGCTGTCGGGCGGCAACCAGCAAAAGCTGGCGCTGGCGAAATACCTGCATTCCGACCCGCGTGTCGTCGTGCTCGACGAGCCGAGCCGTGGCGTGGACGTGGGCGCCAAGCGCGACATTTACTTTTTGATCCACCGCCTGGCCGCCGAAGGGCGCGCCGTGATCGTGATTTCATCGGAACTGATCGAATTGATTGGCCTGTGCCACCGGGTCGCCGTGATGCGCGCCGGCACCTTGCAAGCCACCCTGTCTGCTGACCACCTGACTGAAGAGGAGTTGATTGCCCATGCAACCGGCACGCACTGACACCACCGTATCCCCGCTTGCTAGCTTCGGCGCGCGCATCAAAGGCTTTGGCCCCGTGCTGGGCCTGTTATCGCTGTGCATCGCGGGCACCTTGCTCAACGGCGACTTCGCCACTGTCGACAATCTGATGAACGTGCTCACGCGCACGGCCTTCATCGGCATCATCGCCGTGGGCATGACCTTCGTCATCATTTCCGGCGGCATCGACCTGTCCGTTGGCTCGATGGCGGCGCTGATCGCCGGCTGCATGATCTATTTCATGAATGCGCTGGCGCAAGGGGCGGGCGGCGACCTGGCGCCGATCACCATGCTGGTGCTGGGCATCGCCATGGCGCTGGTGCTGGGCGCGGGCTTTGGCTTGATGCATGGCTTGTTGATCAGCAAGGGCAATATCGAACCGTTCATCGTTACCCTGGGCACGCTTGGCATCTTCCGCGCCGTGCTCACCTACCTGGCCGATGGCGGCGCGCTGACCCTGGACGCCACCTTGTCCGAGCTGTACAGCCCCGTGTACTACACGAGCGTGCTGGGTGCGCCGATCCCGATCTGGATCTTCTTATTCGTCGCGGCGGCCGGCGCCATCATTTTGAACCGCACGACCTTTGGCCGCCATGTGCAGGCGATTGGTTCCAACGAGCAAGTGGCGCGCTATGCGGCCATCAATGTCGACAAGGTCAAGATTGCCACCTACATGCTGCTGGGCGTCTGCGTGGGCATCGCCACGGTGCTGTACGTGCCGCGCCTGGGTTCGGCCACGCCGACGACGGGCTTGCTGTGGGAACTCGAAGCCATCGCCGCCGTCGTCGTCGGCGGCACGGCGCTGAAGGGGGGAGAGGGGCGCATCGTCGGCACCGTGATCGGCGCCATCCTCTTGTCCGTGATCAGCAATATCCTGAATTTGACCAGCATCATCAGTGTCTACCTGAATGCCGCAGTGCAAGGCGTGGTGATCATCGCCGTCGCCTTCCTGCAGCGAGGCCGCAAATAAAAATACAGCGGCGTTCTGAAAGGGCAGCCAACGGGCGCCCACAACCTTGGAGGAGAGCAGCATGAAGAGCTTTAGACGGGTAGCAGGGATGGCAGTGCTGGTGATGCAGGCGTGGGCGATGGGGCCGGCGCAGGCGGCGGAGAAATTGGTGGTCGGCGTGGCGATTCCCACGGCCACGCACAGCTTTACTTCCGGCATCGTCTGGTGGGCGAACCAGGCCAAGGCGGAACTGGAAAAGGCCCATCCGGGGCTGAAAATCATCGTCAAGACGGCCGCCACGGCGCCCGAGCAGGCCAATCAGTTGCAGGACATGTTGACGGTGAACAAGATCAACACCCTGGTGATCTTCCCCATCGAGTCGGCCTCGCTGACGCAGCCCGTCTCGCAAGTGAAAAACAAGGGCGTGTATGTGACGGTGGTTGACCGTGGCTTGACGAACACGCAGTCGCAGGATGCCTACATCGCGGGCGACAACACGGCCTTTGGCAAGCTGCCGGCCGAGTATCTGGCGAAAAGCCTGAATGGCAAGGGCAATATCGTCGTACTGCGCGGCATGCCGACCACCCTCGACAACGAACGCTACGATGCATTCAGTGCCGTGATGAAAGACCATCCCGAGATCAAGGTGCTCGACGCCAAATATGGCAACTGGAACCGCGACGATGCCTTCAAGGTCATGCAGGATTACCTGACCCGCTTCAAGCACATCGACGCCGTCTGGGCCGCCGATGACGACATGGCCATCGGCGTGCAAAAAGCCATCGCGCAAGCCAAGCGTACGGACATCAAGCAAGTGTTCGGCGGCGCGGGCGCGAAGGGCGCGGTGAAAAAGATCATGGACGGTTCCGACCCGCTGATCGTGGCCGACGTATCGTACTCGCCGAAATTCATGTACGACGCCATCAAACTGACGACGGAAGCGCGCCTGAAAGGTGATAAATTGCCGGCCAATACGATCATCCCCTCGGTGCTGATCACGCGCGAGAACGCCAAGCAGTTTTACTTTCCGAACTCGCCTTTTTAAATTCTGGGGTCAGACCCCCTCGCCCGCTAGCAATGACCTGTGCGTTAGCGGCATTGAGGGTCTGACCCCGGCTTTATCTAACAGGACATTGACATGAAAACCATCCAGGGCCCGGCCATTTTCCTGGCCCAGTTTCTCGGCGACGAGCCGCCGTTCGACTCGCTCGAGCACTTGGCGCAATGGGCGGCCGGCCTCGGTTACAAGGGCTTGCAGCTGCCGACGGCGCCGCGCCTGTTCGACCTGGAACAGGCGGCGGCCAGTCAGCAGTATTGCGACGACGTGACAGCCTTGCTGGCGCGCTACGGTTTGCAGGTGACGGAATTGTCGACGCATTTGCAGGGCCAGCTGATCGCCGTGCATCCCGCCTACGACGCCCTGTTCGACGGTTTTGCGCCCGAGCACGTGCGTGGCGATCCGCTTGCCCGCACGGCCTGGGCCACGCAGCAACTGCTGTGGGCGGCCACCGCCTCGCAGCGCTTGGGCCTCAAGGCGCACGTGACGTTTTCCGGCGCGCTGGCCTGGCCGTATCTGTATCCATGGCCGCAGCGCCCGGCCGGCCTGGTGGAAACGGCATTTGCCGAACTGGCCAAGCGCTGGCTGCCCATCCTCGACGCGTTCGATGCGGCCGGCGTGGACCTGTGCTATGAGCTGCATCCGGGCGAGGATTTGCACGACGGTGTGACCTTCGAGCGCTTTCTGGCCGCCGTCAACGACCACCCGCGCGCGTCGATCTTGTACGACCCCAGCCACTTCGTGCTGCAGCAGCTCGACTATCTCGCCTTCATCGACATTTATCATGCGCGCATCAAGGCCTTCCATGTGAAAGATGCGGAATTCCGGCCGAACGGACGCCAGGGCGTGTATGGCGGCTATGCCGACTGGCAAGACCGGGCCGGGCGCTTCCGCTCGCTCGGCGACGGGCAGATCGACTTCAAGGCGATTTTCTCGAAGATGGCGCAGTACGACTTTCCTGGCTGGGCCGTGCTGGAATGGGAATGCTGCCTGAAGCACCCCGAAGATGGCGCGGCAGAGGGCGCGCGTTTCATCCGCGAACACATCATCCACGTGGCCGAACATGCGTTCGACGATTTCGCGGGCAGTACGGTGGATCAACATCAGATCAATCATTTGCTTGGCTTGAAATAAGGAAACGACATGCAGCGACGCTTACGGCTGGGCATGGTAGGGGGCGGGCAGGGCGCATTCATCGGCGCCGTGCACCGTATCGCGGCGCGCATCGACGACCAGTATGAACTGGTGGCGGGCGCCCTGTCGTCCGACCCGCAGCGCGTGCGCGACAGTGGCGCCGCGCTGCATTTGGCGCCGGACCGTTGCTACAGCGATTACCGCGCCATGGCGCAGGCGGAGGCCGCCAGGGCGGACGGCATCGAAGCCGTGGCCATCGTCACGCCGAATCACTTGCATGCGCCCGTCGCCACGGCGTTCATGGAAGCGGGCATCCACGTGATCTGCGACAAGCCGCTGGGGATTTCCTTGGCGGAAGGCCAGGCACTGGCGGCGCTGGCCGAGCAAAAAAACCTGCTGTTTGCGCTCACGCATACCTACAGCGGCTACCCGCTGCTGCGCCACGCGAAAGCCATGGTCGAGGCGGGCGAGATCGGCGCGCTGCGCCTCGTGCAGGTGGAATATTCGCAGGATTGGCTGGCCGACGCCATCGCGGCGGGTGGCATGAACGAGGGCAACTGGCATAACGACCCGCACAAGGCCGGTCCCGGCGGCACCCTGCTCGACGTGGGCTTGCACGCCTACCACCTGGCGCAGTTCGTCAGCGGACTGACGCCGCAGTCCGTGCTGGCGGAACTGTCGACCTTTGTACCGCACCGCACCTTGGACGACCACGTGCAGGTGATGCTGCG
This sequence comes from Janthinobacterium sp. 64, assembly GCF_002813325.1. NCBI lineage: Bacteria > Pseudomonadati > Pseudomonadota > Betaproteobacteria > Burkholderiales > Oxalobacteraceae > Janthinobacterium > Janthinobacterium sp. 64. The sequence continues at coordinate 4,000,016 of NZ_PHUG01000001.1, forward strand.
CTATGCGAATGGCGCCAAGGGCACCCTGTGGGCCAGCCAGGTGGCGACCGGTTGCGAAAACACGGTGCGCTTGCGCCTGTTCGGCAGCAAGGCGCAGCTGGACTTCGACCAGGAGAAACCAAATGAGCTGTGGTGTACGCCGCAGGGTGGCAACCGCCAACTGCTGCGTCCGGGCCGGGTCGACAGCGCTGCGGCGCGCCACGCCACGCGCGTGCCGGCCGGCCATCCTGAAGGCTACCTGGAAGCGTTCGCCCAGCTGTACCTGGATGCGGCTTTGCACATCCGCGCCTTGCAAGCGGGCTTGCCCGTGCCGGAGGCGGCCCGCTGGCTGCCGACGGTGATGGACGGCTTGGCGGGCCTGGCCTTTGCGGAAGCCGTGCTGCGCAGCCACGCGGCGGGCGCCAGCTGGACCACCTTGGCGGACTGTTAAACTGGGCGCATGAGCGCGCCCTTAACCATCACCACCTTTACCATCACCATTGTCCCCCAAGGCTGGCAATTCCCGGCCGAAGCGGGCACGACCATCTTGGCCGCCGCCGAGCTGGCCGGTATCCGCCTGCTCAGTTCCTGCCGCAACGGCACTTGCCGCACCTGCCTGTGTCACATGCCTGAAGGAAAGGTGCGCTATACGGTGGACTGGCCCGGCATCAGCCCCGATGAACGGCTCGACGGCTACATCCTGCCCTGCGTCGCCGTGGCGGAAAGCGACCTCACCATCCAGGCGCGGGCCGTGCGCACGGGCGCCTGAATCAGGAGGACTTGCCGCCCTTGAGCCGCTGCAGCAGCGCGTCCACGCTGTCGCTCACGGGCAAGCCGTGGCGGCGCAGCAGCTGCACGTGCAGCACCAGGTTTTCCAGCACCAGCTTGGCCGCCACGGCCAGCAGGGCCAGGTTGCGGTCTTCCGGGCTGAAACTTTCCATCGCGTCGGCCATCTCGCACAGGTGGTTGGCGATCAGCCCGCGCAATTCCTGCTCGTCGAAAGGCAGGTCGGCAAAATCGATGGGATCGGCCACTTCCACTTCCTGCATCAGCACCGCTAGTTCTTCCGGGGTAATCGTCATGCCTGGCCTCCTTGTGTGCTTGCCGCTATTCTAATTGTATTGGCCGTAAAGCGGACTAGAATGAGTCGAGGCCGACGACGTCGAAGGGCAGCATGGCGCATCTGCATTTTACGCAACAGCTGGCACGTTTCATCGACGTCCCCACCGTGGACGTCGATGTACCACGCCTGCGCGCCGCTCTCGATGCCGCGTTTGCGCAGCAGCCGCGCCTGCGCGGTTATGTGCTCGACGAGCAGGGCGCCCTGCGTCCCAACGTGGTGATCTTCATCGACGGTGCGCGTTGCCGCGAGCGGCGCGTGCTCGACGATGCCTTGCGGCCGGACAGTCAGGTGTATATCTTGCAGGCACTTTCCGGAGGTTGACATGAGCCAACGCGCGTATCTCGGCACCCGCAAGGGGCTGTTCCAGTTCGATGTCGATGCGGCCGGCGCCTGGCAGCTGGCGCTGGTGCAGTTTGCCGGCGACCCCGTCTCCATGCTGCTGCACGATGGCCGCGACGGCACCCTGTATGTCGCCCTGAACCTGGGGCACTTCGGCGCGAAGCTGCACCGCCTGGACAGGAGCAGTTCCACATGGCAAGAGATCGCCGTGCCCGCCTATCCCGCCAAGCCGGAAGACAGCAGCGATACGGTGGACTGGACCTTGCGGCAGATCTGGTCGCTGGCGGCCGGTGGCGCGGACCAGCCCGGCGTGCTGTGGGCGGGCACCCTGCCTGGCGGCCTGTTCCGCTCAAGCGACCGCGGCGACAGCTGGCAACTGGTGGAATCGTTGTGGAACGTGCCGCAGCGGGCGCAATGGTTTGGCGGCGGCTACGACGTGCCCGGCATCCACAGCATTTGCGTCGACCCGCGCGACTGCAACAAGGTGCTGGTCGGCGTGTCCTGCGGCGGCGTGTGGCAAACGCGCGATGGCGGCGCCAGCTGGGCCTTGAGCGCGACGGGCATGCGCGCCGACTACATGCCGCCCGAGCTCGATGAAAACGAGGCCGTGCAAGATCCGCACCGCATCGTGCGCAGCACCGGCACGCCGGACGCGCTGTGGTGCCAGCACCATAACGGCATCTGGCGCTCGCAGGACGCCGGCTGGCACTGGCAGGAAGTGACGACGGCGCCGCTGTCGCATTTCGGCTTTGCCGTCGCCGTGCATCCGCGCGATGGCGATACGGCCTGGTTCGTGCCCGCGCAGGCGGACGTGCTGCGCATTCCCATCGATGGCGCGCTGGCCGTCACGCGCACGCGCGATGGCGGAAAAACGTTCGAGGTGTTGCGCGCGGGATTGCCGCAGCAGCATTGCTACGACCTCATCTACCGCCATGGGCTGGCGCTGGCCGACGATGGGCGCAGTTTGGTGATGGCGTCGACGACGGGCGGCGCCTGGTATTCGAGCGACGGGGGCGAGCATTGGCAGACCATCTCTGCCCACTTGCCGCCTGTTTATGCCGTCTGTTTTGCCACGCTGTAGTAGCACAGGAAGATATCGACGGCCAGTTCCGCCACTTCGCGCCGGCGTGCCGGGCCCAGCAGAGGCTCACCCATGGTGATCTGCGGCCAGAATGCAAAGGTTTTTAGTGGCGACATCAGCAGGTGCGCCACTTCCACCGTCTCGCCCGCCTTGATGCGCCCATCTTGCTGCGCCGCGCGGATCCAGAGATACAGGCCCGTTTCCTTTTCATTCAGGCGCGCCACCATCGCTTGCGCGCGCGCGGGCGAGTGGATGGTTTCTCCGAAGATCACGCGCGCCAGGTCGATGAATGCCGGGTCGCACAGCAAGCCCATTTTCTGCTCGACCAGGGCCAGCACCTGCGGGCGCAGCGGCTGGTCCGCAAGATAGGGCACGGCGGGCTGGGCCACGCTGCTTTCCCACATGCGTTGCAGGATTTCCGCGAACAGTTCGTCCTTGCTGGGGAAATGGTTGTACACGGTGCGCTTGGAAACGGCGGCCGTGGCGGCGATCCTGTCCATGCTGGTCGCGTCAAAACCGTGCTCGCGGAACTCGGCGATGGCGGCATCGACGATGGCGACGCGCTTGCGGTCGGTGAGGCGTTGCGGTGCGGCCATGGCGGGAAATCTCCTTTGAAAACAATATTTTACACCTCCTGGTTTACTTTGCCAGGAATAGGAACTACTCTGTGTAGTGTAATTTAATCCTTGTGTTTTATTGACCGGATCGCATATGTACCGCATCTTATTCTTGGGAGTCCTGATCATCATGAGTTCTTGCACCTTGCGCGCCGCGCCTGCTGCGCCTGTTGAATCTTTGCAACGCCACGATGGCAAGTTCCGCAATCCCGTGCAGATGCACAAGCTGGGCACGGCGGCCACGCTCAAGCTGATGTGGACCTTTCTCTTTGACAAGCCCGACAGTACGGTGCCGGCCGCGGCTGTGCCCGTGCAAGCCTTGACCCAGGCGCAATTGCTGGCCGCGCCCGACAACAGCCTGTTTCGCCTCGGTCACTCGACCCTGCTGCTGAAACTGAACAACGAATTCTTCCTCACCGACCCCGTGTTTTCCGAGCGCGCCTCGCCCGTGCAGTGGGCGGGACCGAAGCGTTTCCACCAGCCGCCCATCAGCATCGCTGACTTGCCGCCGATCAAGGCCATCATCCTGTCGCACAACCATTACGACCATCTCGACCATGCCGCCGTGCTGCAACTGGCCGCCAAGACCGAGCACTTTGTTGCGCCGCTGGGCGTGGGCGATACCTTGGTTGCCTGGGGCGTGCCGGCGGCCAAGGTGCGGCAATTCGACTGGTGGCAGGGCACCACGATTGCCGGCGTGAAACTCGTCGCCACCCCCTCGCAGCATTTCTCGGGGCGCGGCTTGTTTGATGGCAATCAAACCCTGTGGGCGTCGTGGGTCATCGACGCGCCGGACGTGCGCGTGTTTTTCAGCGGCGACTCTGGCTATTTCGACGGTTTCAAGCAGATCGGCGACAAGTACGGCCCGTTTGACGTGACCATGATCGAGACGGGGGCGTATGACAAGCTGTGGCCGGACGTGCACATGCAGCCGGAGGAAACCCTGCAAGCCCACCTGGACTTGCGCGGCAAGTGGCTCATGCCCGTGCATAACGGCACCTTTGACCTGGGGCTGCACGCCTGGCATGAACCGTTCGACCGCATCACGGGGCTGGCGGCCAAGCAGGGCGTGCACCTGGCCACGCCGCAGATGGGCGAGACGGTCGACCTGACGCAACCGCAGAAGGGGAATAAGTGGTGGCTGGCAATGCTGGAAGAGGAAATGGCCCGGTAAAGCTGGCTCAAGCCGTTACGCTGATCAGGCGGCCCAGGGTCTGGCCATAGCTGTTCAGCTGGGGCGTGCTTTTCGGCGTGGCGGGGAGCGCTTGCTGCGGTACGGCCAGCTTGATCGCCTGATCCAGTTGCGGCGCCTTCACGGTGGCAGGGGCATTGGCCTGGGCTTGCTGGCTGCTGCGCTGCGTCTGGCTCAGCGACTCCTGTTCCCGCGCCAGCGACTGGCGGCTTTGCGCCAGTTGCTCCCTGTCGCGCTCTACCTGGTTCTGGCCTTGCTCGACCCGGCGTTGCGCCGTGGCCAGCGAGGCTTGCAGATTGTTGACGGACGTTAGCGTGACCACATTGTTCACCTTTGAAAGTATGTCCAGGTGTGCGCAGAAGAGGAAGAATGCAGGCCGGGGGGGCGCGACATGTCTGCAGGTAATCTTCACCTGAATCAAGAGTAGGACAAATTCTCGCATAGTTCCAGCTAATTATGTTTTCTTGATAATTTATCGTGCGCGCCCTGTGTTGCTGAACTGGCATGCCGACGCAGGCGACGCTATGCTCAAAGTGAGTGCACGCTTCCCTTGCTTGCCCTTTCCTCTCTGCCACGGCCGATGTCCCGCTGCGAAGATGGCAGGACTGGTCACAGTTAAAATGTTGCTTTTTAAATAGTCAATATGTTGTTGTTTTTTTTACCATGGTAACGCACGGTAATACGCGGGCTGCTTGGCGCTCTGGGCTATAATGGACGGTCAGAGTTGGTTTTTTTTGCCATACAGACAGGTCGTTAACACATGAATCTCAAGAGCCTCGCAATTGCCCTCGGCATGTCGAAAACGACAGTCAGCAGGGCGTTGAACGGCTATCCCGAAGTCAATTCCCGCACCCGTGAAATCGTCCTGGCCGCCGCCAAGAAAGTCGGCTACCGGCCCAACCCGCTGGCGCGCAGCCTGGCTGTCGGCCGCACCAATGTGCTGGGCATGATCTATCCCCTGCTGCCCAGCGACCTGGGTGACAGCGTCTTTCTTTCCGTGGTGAATGGCATGTCGGACGCCGTGGAAGCGTCGAAGATGAGTCTCATCATCGCCCCCGTGTCGCCGCAGAATGAACAGCCCTCGTATGAAACCATGGTGCGCGGGCACCAGGTCGATGGCCTGGTGGTGGGCCGCACCAAGGTGGTCGATCAGCGCATCGCCTACCTGACAAAAGTCGGCTTTCCCTTTGTGGCGAATGGCCGCACGCGCATCGACGCGCCGTACGCGTATTTTGACTACGACAACGATACGGGCATCGACCTGGCCGTGTCCTTCCTGGCGGCGCACGGCCACCAGCGCATCGCCCTGCTGAGCGCGCCGCTGGACTTGCATTTTGCTTATGAGCGCAAGGAAAGCTTTATCCGCTGTATGGCGCAGGCGGGCATGCCGGTCGATCCCGCCTATTTGCTCGACAATACTTTTGACCGCCGCAGCGGCTACCAGGCCATGCAGCAATTGCTGGCCTGCTCGCCCCGTCCCACGGCCGTCATCGTCGACAACCATTTGTCCGGCGTGGGCGTGGTGCGCGCGCTGATGGATGCGGGCATCGAGATCGGCAAGGAAATCTCCGTCATCGTCTGGGGCAATGTGGAAGACACTTTGATCGGCATCAACGTCACCACCATCGACCAGCCCGACCTGCGCCGCGCCGGCGCCAAGATGGTTGAAATGCTGCAATCGCTGCTGGCTGGCACGCCGCCGGAACGGCTGCAGGAAATCTGGCAGCCGGTGCTGTTGCCGGGGGCGACGGTGGGGCGCTGCGCGGACGCGTCAGATACGTAAGGCGCGGCAAGAGAGGCGCTGCATATTTATTTTCCAGGCGTGTTCGCCGTGTTCGCCGTATTCGCCCGTATCAGCAATCGGCTCTTCGTGAAGTCAATGACGAGCGTTTTGTCTGCGAACGGACTTAAGCCGAGCAGGCCGAATTCGGGCCTGCTAGCAAAAATGGCAACATTATCCTTGGTGCAGTAACTGGCCACGGCGCCCTCCGGTAGCGTGAAGAGGCCCACGCGGATATTCCGCGTGATGGGAGCTTGAAAGCACGTCAGCGGTTTGCCCCAGGCGTTGGCGGTCATCACATGCGCGCCTTCCAGGCTCGTCCGGCCTACTGCCTGCAGCCAGTCACTTTCCCGGAAGATGCCGAGTGCCATGCTTGCACTGCCCGTGTCAAACAGCAGGTTTTGCGTGCCAGTCGCGAATCCCTCGGCTTTGACCATGGGCACGAAGCCATCATGCGCCGCTGTTATTTCAAGATCCACGATCGTGTCATTGGGTTTCGCTTCAGTCCCGTTCTTGCCAATGCGAAAGCGCTGTTGGGAAAGATCCAGGCTGATGGCCTGACCTTGTAATACATCATTTCCCAGCGTTCCAATGAGCGTCGTTGCCTTGCATGTGGCCATGGGCCCGGTTCCAGCCGTTGCTGGCGACTGCGGCAAGAACGGTGCGGGCAACTTGAAGGTGCCGATTTGAAGCGTATAGGAAGCAGTCGCAAGCTGGGCATGAGGGGGAGCAAGCTTCAAGGATTGGTAAAGTATGCTTCGTCCCGCCCCTGTATCAAATTGCATCAAGCAGCGTTGATCGTCCAGGCGAACAGGCAATAGTATTGCCCCCAGAACGGTGCCATCTTGCAACACGGTCTTGCTGAAGGTAAATGATTGCCACTTATCTTCTTTGGCCGCACTCGCAGAGCAGAAAGCCAGCAAACTGAGGCACAGTATTGCTTTCACGGCACCCTCCTTTGCCGCGACAATACGGCAGGCGGGCGCTCTGTACGAATCGATGAAATCCAATTGTTTGTCCTATGGCGTTGCGTCGGGATAGGCGAGCGTCTTCGTTCACATGGCACTTGCGCGCATGAATCTTACATAAAATGTATCTTTATTACAATGGAACGGCAACGATTACTCGCCCTGAACGTAAAAACGCCGCCACCGGCAACATCCCGGTAGCGGCGCAGGGCACCACGCGCTGCATGCAGCAGGGTTTACGCCGCGCTCTTGCTACCCTGTGCCAGCACTGCCAGCAATCTCGCCTTATCCTTGCGGTAAGTATCGACGGCCGCTTCCTTGACGTGGCCGAAGCCGCGGATTTTCTCGGGCAAGGACGCCAGTTCCACGCAGGTGGCCAGCTTGTCCGCCGTCAGGTTGACCAGCAGTCCGGCCAGCAGTTCGCGGTATTCGACGATCAGCGCGCGTTCCATCTTGCGCTCGGCTGTGTAGCCGAAGACGTCGAAGCTGCCGCCCCGTAGCCCCTTGGCTTTGGCCAGCAGCTGGAAGGCGCGCCACATCCAGGAACCGAACTCCGCTTTCACGAGGTGACCCTTGGCATCTTTCTTGGCAAACAGCGGTGGCGCCAGGTTGAATTTGACGGAGAAATTCCCTTCGAACTGCTGCTGCAATTGCTCCACGAAACGGCCATCCGTGTACAGGCGCGCCACTTCGTATTCATCCTTGTAGGCGAGCAATTTGAAATAGCTTTTCGCCACGGCCATCGACAGCTTCTGGCCCAGTCCCAGGGTGTTTTCGCGGTCGCGCACCTGTTTCACCAGGGTCGCATAACCATCCGCATACGCGGCATTTTGATACGCGGTGAGGAATTCCACGCGCTTCTTGATCACGCTATCGAGGCTTTGCGGCATCTGCACGAGGATCGCCTGCGACGGCGTGGCGATCTGCGTCACCTTGCGCACGTCGACGGCGGCGCGGCGGCCCCACAGGAAACTCTTCTTGTTCGACTCGATGCCCACGCCATTGAGTTCGATGGCGCGCAGCAAGGCCGCTTCCGTCAACGGGATGCGGCCCTTTTGCCAGGCGTAGCCGAGCATGAACAGGTTGGCGGCAATCGAGTCGCCCATCAGCGCGGTGGCTAATTTTGTGGCGTCGATGAAGTCGGCCGCGTCGGCGCCGCCCACGGATTCCTCGATCAGCTGGCGCACTTCGGCCGTCGGATATTGCCAGTCCGCATTCTGCGCAAACGTGCCCGGCGGCTGCTCGTGCAGGTTGACGACGGCCAGGCTGCGGCCCGGGCGCATTTTCGACACGGCATCCTGCGCGCCGGCCGTCAGCATGTCGCAGCCTAAAATCAGGTCCGCTTCGCCGGTGGCGATGCGCTGCGCGCGGATATGCGCGGGCGACCTGGCGATTTTCACGTGCGAGGTGACGGAACCGTTCTTTTGCGACATGCCCGTCATGTCCAGCACGGACGCGCCCTTGCCTTCCAGGTGCGCCGCCATGCCCATCAGGGCGCCGACGGTGATGACGCCCGTGCCGCCGATGCCGTTGATGAGGATGTTGTACGGCGCGTCGCAGGCGGGCAGCACCGGATCCTGCAGCGGGCCGAAGTTGTCTGTCTCGCCCGCTTTGCTCGCGCCCGTCTTGGTCTTCTTCAGGCTGCCGCCTTCGACGGTGACGAAGCTGGGGCAAAAGCCCTTGGCGCACGAGTAATCCTTGTTGCACGAGGATTGGTCGATGGTGCGCTTGCGGCCAAATTCCGTTTCCTTCGGCAGGATCGACACGCAGTTCGACTGCACGCCGCAATCGCCGCAGCCTTCGCAGACGGCGTCGTTGATGACCATGCGTTTGGCCACGTCCGGATACTCGCCCTTTTTGCGGCGCCGGCGTTTCTCGGCCGCGCAGGTCTGGTCGTAGATCAGCACGGACACGCCTTGTACTTCGCGCAATTCGCGCTGCACGGCATCCATATCCTTGCGGTCATGCAAGGTCAGGTGGGCGGGCAGGTTGCTGCGGTCGCTGTAGCGGCTCAAATCTTCCGTGACCAGCGCGATGCGGGCGATGCCTTCGGCTGCCACTTGCTGCGCCATCATCGGCACGGTGATGAGGCCGTCCACGGGCTGGCCGCCCGTCATGGCGACGGCGTCGTTGTACAGAATCTTGTAGGTAATGTTGACCTTGGCCGCCTGCGCGGCGCGGATGGCCAGGTAGCCCGAATGGAAATACGTGCCGTCGCCGAGGTTCTGGAATACGTGCGGCAATTCCGAGAAAGCGGCCTGCCCGATCCACGGCGCGCCTTCGCCCCCCATGTGCGTGGTCAGCTTGTTCATTTCCGGGTAGATCGACGTGGCCATCACGTGGCAGCCGATGCCGGCCAGCGCCAGGCTGCCGTCGGGTACCTTGGTCGAGGTGTTGTGCGGGCAGCCGGAGCAGTAAAAGGCGGGGCGGAACGGCGTATTCACGGCTTTCTTTAATACCGCATCCTTGGCGTCGAGGAAACTGAGTCGAGCCTTGATCAGGTCGCAGGTGACGGGATCGGAAATCAGGCGCGCGATGCGGCTGGCGATGACACGCGCCACTTGCGAGACGGAAAAATCCGCCTTCGAGGTGAGCAGCCATTCGCCGCGCGGCGCCACCCATTCGCCCTTTTCATCGAACTTGCCGATCACGCGCGGGCGCACGTCGTCGCGCCAGTTGTACAACTGTTCCTTCAGCTGGTATTCGACGATCTGGCGTTTTTCTTCGACGACGAGGATTTCATCGAGGCCTTGTGCGAATTCGCGCACGCTGTCCGGCTCCAGCGGCCACGGCATCGCGACCTTGAACAGCCGCATGCCCACGTCGGCCGCCATTTGCTCATCGATGCCCAGCTCTTCCAGCGCTTCCAGGACGTCCAGGTAGGACTTGCCGGAAGCGATGATGCCCAGCTTGGCGTTCGGGCTGGCTATGGTGGTGTGGTTGAGCTTGTTCTCGCGCGCGTAGGCCAGCGCCGCATAGATCTTGTAGTCCTGCATCAGCGCTTCCTGGTTGCGCGCCTGCTGGCCCAGTGGGATGCTCGACAGACGCGCGTTCAGGCCGCCTTCGGGCATGATGAAGTCCTGCGGGATTTTGACTTCCACGCGGAACGGGTCGGCGTCGATGGAGGCCGACGATTCGACCGTGTCGGCCAGGGCCTTGAAGGCTACCGTGCAGCCGGAAAAGCGCGACATGGCCCAGCCGTGGATGCCGAGGTCCAGGTATTCCTGCACATTGCACGGATACAGCACGGGGATCATCGAGGCGGAAAACAAATGGTCGGACTGGTGCGGCAGGGTCGACGAATACGCGCCATGGTCGTCGCCGGCCACCAGCAGCACGCCACCCAGTTTCGACGTTCCCGCATGGTTCATGTGCTTGAAGACATCGCCGCAGCGGTCCACACCCGGGCCCTTGCCGTACCACATGGCGAACACGCCGTCGTACTTGGCCGGGCCGATCAGGTCGACTTGCTGCGAACCCCAGACGGCCGTGGCGGCCAGGTCTTCATTGACGCCGGGCACGAACTGCACGTGGTGCGCTTCCAGCTGCTTTTTCGCTTTCCACAGGTTCTCGTCCAGGCCGCCCAGGGGCGAACCGCGGTAGCCGGAGATGAAGCCGGCCGTGTTCAGTCCCGCAGCCTGGTCGCGCAGGCGCTGCATCATGGGCAGGCGCACGAGGGCCTGGATGCCGGACAGGAAGATGGCACCGGAAGTGGCCGTGTATTTGTCGTCGAGGCTGACGCTGGTCAAACGGGAAGGTTCAAGCGGGGTAGATGGCGCGGCACCGGCGTTTCTAACGAACGCTGCAGAGCCGTTTTCCGTGGTCACGGACATGGCTGTCTCCAAAAGGGTGTTTCAGATAACGGCTGTACAAGGGGCGCACCCGGTAAGGCGCGCGCTGTGCAGACGGGATGGCCGCGTATGGGCGGCACATAACTATTTTAAATTTAAAATAGTTAATGGGGTCAGTGTAGAACGACTGAGGGGAAGGGGCAAATACGCTTTGACGATGGGGGTATAAGAAAAAATGATGGCCTGCCTTGCGCCGCAAGACAGGCCATGCATGCAGGGCACGCTTAGGGTTGCGTCCATTGCAGCTTGCGTGCGCGCAAGGGATAGGCCACTGGCGTCAACTCTGGCAGCAGGGCATTGAGCGAGTCTTGCGCCAGTTCCAGGGCTTTTTGGGGGCTGATTTCATTGATAGCGATAGTGCTGAAGATAGCGTTATCAAAGCTCAGGTAAACGGGAGGCCCATTTTCCTTGATATCGAAGGTCTTGCGGTCTTTGTAGAAGGCGATTTCGTACGTGCCCGGCGGCAGTTCCAGCGCCACATGGGTCCTGGAGTCATTATAGTAAGAGGTTTTTTTCGCGCGGCCCTGCAGATGGCTGGCCTCGATATTATAGAATTTCCTGCCACTGTCGAATTTCTCGCTATCCACTGTTTCTTGCGGCATGCGGTTAAAGAAGATCAGATTGGCTTTTTTGTTGAGTGCCGTGCCCGCCTGCCCTGGCACATTCGACGGCTCGAGGGCGGTCGTACGGCGCATGCCTTGTTCCTCGGCTTGTTGCACGGTTTTGCGCTCAATGATCGCGTTCAGCGTAATGGAGACGTGCAGTGGCCCTATACGATTTGCCTCTTTGACATCGTAGCTGAGTCCCTTCATCGCGGCGCGTGTCGTTTCGATGGAATGCCAGATCGTTTTGGCTGCAACCCGGTCGTATACCACCGTTTCAATGAGCATGACGAGGCTGGAGTAGCAGCCAAAGCTATTGCATTTTCCTAGCGTGGTATCTGCATATTTCCAGTCCACCAGAGCCACGTAGCGCCGCCCCGTCGTGCCGGCAGGCAGTCCCTGCACGGTGTCGAGGATGGATGGCTGCTTGAACGCGGGCGGCATGGGGACGAAGGCGAATTCTTCTTTCGGATCCTTGGCAGCGTCGACATAGGCACGGCAAGCCCAGCTTTTGAACAGGGACGTGTTGTCCGACGAGACGATGGTGCCCCAGGTACTTTCATGGGTCTTGGGCGTGCAACTTTCCGGCGCAATAAATACCACCACCTCGACTTCTTTTCTTTCGATGGGCTGCGCAACGTCGCTGAGCAGTACTTCGCGCAGGGGAAATTCGGATTGAGGGCGGGCGGCTTGGGCGCCTTGCATCAAGAGCAGCAGGGCGGTGCCTGCCGCCAGGCAGCGCAAGGAAGTGGTAAGCAAAGACATGATGATGATGGTGAAATGAACAGACCATCATTTTATTTCTTTTGAGAAATTATTGCTGGAAAAATAATGCTCGTTACAGCACGTGCGCGCCCACCCAGCGCCCGCTGCCGCACAGCTCGGCGGCCACTTGCAGCACGAGGTGCTTCACGGCGTTGCCCGCGTTCGTCAGCGGTATGTTTTTTGACGCGCACAGGGCCACCGTGCGCGACAGCACGGGGCTGTGGATGGCATAGCTGCGCATGGCGCCGCTGTCGAGTTCGGCCAGCAGGGGAGCGGCCGGCAGGATGGTGGCGCCCATGCCGGCCAGGATGGCCGATTTCAGAATGGCGATCGAGTTGATCTCGATCACGTTCACCGTCTCCAGGCCCAGTTCGCGCGCGCGGCTGTCGATGCGCGGGCGCACGCCATGCTGCAGACCCGGCAGGATCAGGGTGGCGCTCAACGCTTGCGGGAACGACACGGCATGGCCGGCGGGCGCGAACGGCGAATCGCTGCGGCAGATAAAACGCATTTCTTCTTCCACCAGGGGGCTGCAGGCAAACGGCGTGAGCTGGCCATCGTCGAACAGCACGGCCAGGTTGATGCGGCCCGATCTGAGCTGTTCATTGAGGTTGCCCGTGATTTCTTCCGTCAGTTGCAGGGTGATCTCGGGATAGCGTTCGCGCGCGGCCAGCAGCAGAGGCAGGGCCAGCGCGCCCGATATGCTGTGCGGCAAGCCCAGGGTGACATTGCCGGACGGGCGCGTGGCGCTTTGCGTCACGGCCGAGCGGGCATCGGCCACCTGTTTCAGGATCGCTTGCGCGTGTTCGTAAAACACCTTGCCCGCGTCCGTGCTGAGCACGCCCTGGGCCGAGCGGTGCAGCAGCTGTACCCCAAGTTCTTCTTCCAGCTGGCGCAGCTGCTGCGTCAGGGCCGGCTGCGCCACATGCAGGATCAGGGCCGCGCGCGACAGCGAGCCGTGGTCAGCGATGGCAACAAAGTAGCGTAATTGGCGCAGTTCCATGGGTCCCAAGAGCGGTGCGTTGAGTGTGCGGTGATCGGAAAAACAGCATGTTGCGCCGCAGCGCCGAACGCGGCCAGCAGAATAACAATTTTGTTATACTCATTCTAGCGCCTTCGGTGCTCCAGACGCGTACTTGTGGGATGACAGCATGCTCAAGAAAGTTGATTCGTCTCAATTAAAAGTGGGCATGTATGTCCATGACCTCAGCTGCGACTGGATGACCCATCCGTTCGTGCGCAACCGTTTCCTGTTGCGCAGCGACGATGAAATCCGCAAGATCGTGCAAGCCGGCATCCACGACGTGGTGATCGACAGCGGCAAGGGCCTCGATGTGCAGGATGCGCCCACCGTGGCGCAGGCGCGGGCCGAGACGGAACGCGAACTGGTGCAGATCGCCGCGGCGGCGCCGCAGGTGGTCACGCGCGTGTCGCTGGGCATGGAACTGGCGCGCGCCACGCAGGTGCGGCGGCAGGCATCGAGCCTGGTGCGCACGGTGATGGCCGATGTACGCCTGGGCAAGGCCGTCGAGATCGACCGCGTGCAGCACACGGTGCAAGATATTACCGAATCGATTCTGCGCAATCCCGGCGCCCTCGTCGGCTTGCTGCGCATCAAGAACAAGGACGACTACACCTTCCTGCACTCCGTCAGCGTGTGCGCGCTGCTGGTGGCGTTTTGCCGCTCGCGGGGCGTCGATGGCGCCACCACGCACCAGGCCGGCCTGGGTGGCTTGCTGCACGACACGGGCAAGGCGCTGGTGCCCGACAGCGTGCTGAACAAACCCGGCCCCCTGACGCCGGATGAATTTTCCCTGATCAAGCGCCATCCGCGCGATGGCTACGATATCCTGTGCCGCTCGCCCGAGCTGGGCGCCATTCCCCTCGACATCGCCTTGCACCACCATGAGCGGCGCGACGGCAGCGGCTATCCGGACCAGCTGGCCGGCGACGCCATCAGCGAGCTGGCGCAGATGGCCGCCATCGTCGACGTGTATGACGCGCTGACGTCCGACCGCAGCTACCACAAGGGCATCGCCGCCGCCGAAGCCCTGCGCAAGATTTATGAGTGGAGCAAATTCCATTTCAACCCCGTGTTCGCGCAGGATTTCATGCGCTGCGTGGGCATTTATCCGGTGGGTACGATGGTGATGCTGGAATCGGGCCGCCTGGCCGTCGTCGTCGAAGCGCACGAGAGCAATCTGCTGGCGCCGAAGGTGAATGTGTTTTTCAGTACGAAGAGCAATGCCTACATCAAGCCCGAGACGGTCGACCTGTCGCGCGGCTTCGGCTTCGGCGGCGGCGACAAGATCGTCGGCCATGAGTCGGCTGCCAAGTGGCAGGTCGATCCCATGCGCTTTTTATCGCTGGCGGATGCCTAGAAGAATTCCGCCGTATCGTTCGAGGCGATGGTCGTTAATAAGCCTTTTGCCACCAGCTCGTCATAGTGGCACGCCAGGTTGCGGCCATGGCTTTTCGCGTAGTACAGGGCCTGGTCGGCGCGGCCGAGAATGATGACGGGCGCCTCATAGGCGTTGATGCTGACGAAGCCCACGCTGACGGTGACTCTGCCCACTTGCGGGAAGTCGTGCGCTTCGACATTGGTGCGGAAGCGGTCGATGATCTTCTGCGCATTGTCCAGGGTGATCGAGCGCAGCAGCACGACGAATTCCTCGCCGCCGAAGCGGAAGATGCGGTCTTGCGAGCGGAACGACGATTGCAGCTGGTTGGCGATCAGGATCAGCACTTCATCGCCATACAGGTGGCCAAATTTATCGTTGACCAGTTTGAAATGATCGACGTCGATCACGGCCAGCCATTGCCGTTCCGTGTCCGTATGGTGGCGCCGTTCTTCATCGATAGGACGCGGCCTCTCCGCTTCCGGGTCGCCGCGGCTTTGCAGGATCTTCGCCAGCTGGTCGTCGAAGGTCTTGCGGTTCAACAAGCCGGTGAGCGAATCGCGTTCGCTGTAGTCGAGCAGGTTCTGGAAATTGCGGTACACGCTGACGATGCCGCCGATCACCTGGATGGTGGCGCCCGTGTAGGGCGTGGGGTTGGTGATTTCCAGGCAGGTGGTGACCTGGTCGCCGATCCAGATGGGCAGCCACAGCAGGTGGCGGCCGTCGGTGCACAGGGTATCGGCGCTCGCTTCATGGCGCTTGATGCAGGCGGCCAGGGCCGGATAGTCGGACAGCGGTTCGCCAGGCAGCGACGGGTCGGGATTGTCTTCCATGCGGGCCACGCTGCCCGCCACGATGATGGCCCGCGACCGCACGAACACCTGGCCACGCACGCTGGTCAGTGCCAGCACACGGGTTTGCGACGCGGCAGCGAGCTCCTGAACCGCCGAGATCACGGAGATGTCGAGCATCGTGTGGTCGCGGTGCCCGGTCATGTCCACCATGTGTTTCAGTAGGGAATCCATTGTCGTTCTCTGGAAAGTAGTCACACAAGTGTCGTCATAGCAGCATTGCATCAAGCAAGAGCATGTTCGCGTCCGTCTACAAGAAGCCAAGATTTATTTGGTGGCATGACGCTCTTTACCGCAGGGCGAGAGGCCTTTCCAAAGAAGAGCTAAGCAGGATAATGTCTTTTTGCCTAATAGGCAATTAACGTATGCAATATTTCATGTAAATACATGATATTCATGCACTGCGTTGCAAAAAACTTGCCTTGACGAAGACTTTCAATCTTGATCGCAACAATTGTTTGCGTCCGCCGTCATTTCAACAAGGTTTGATAATTTCCATATGGAAACTTGTGGCGCGTCAATTTGCCAAATGATGGACGCTTTATAGTCAATGCAATGGCGCAGAAATTTACGGCCGGAAACATATTAGCAGGAATGGGCAATGTTTCACACCCGATTGCGCCAGGGACTTGTGATTCACTTTTGGGAGCTTGTCATGCATACCTTCCTGTCGGCAGTACAGCAGTTTGTCCAAGATGAGGACGGGATTACGGCAATCGAGTACGGCTTGATTGCGGCCTTGATGGCGACCGCCATCACGGCCGGATTCTTGCTGATCAAGACCAACTTGCTGAACGTCCTCACCGAAATTTCGTCGAACCTGGTGTTGACGCCCTAAGCGGGTGCCCGCTGCTGGCCGGCCGGCAGCGGGTTTTTTTCGGGAGGTATGCCATGCCTGCAACTGCCTTGTGCGACCTGCTGTTGTTGTGTTTTGTGATGGGGGCCGCCGTCAGTGATTTGATCCAACGCAAGATTCCGAATTGGCTGGTGCTGTCCGGCATCCTCGCCGCGCTGGCCTTGCACCTGTGGCTGTGGCCGCAAAGCGTGCCATCGTTGTGGCTGGGTGGCATGGCGATGGGTTTCTTCCTGTTTCTACCTTTATATGCGCTGCGCGGCATGGCCGCCGGCGACGTCAAGTTGATCGCCATGGTGGGCGCCTTTGCCGGCCCGTGGCCCGTGCTGCAGATCTGTTTCGCCACCTTTGTGCTGGGCGGCCTGATGGCCGTGCTGATGATCACGTACCAGGGCAAGTGGCGCGCCTGCCTGGGCAATCTGCGCCAGCTGCTGTGGCCGATGATCGCGCGCATGGCCGGCATACCCCTGGTGCCTAACGCACTGGGCAGCGGCGCCAGCGTGGGCAACATGCCGTACGGCCTGGCCATTGCCTTGGGCTGTCTGGTGGTGCAAGGGCGACATTATTTCTGATTGTTATTTATTGCTCTGAATCAATGGGCGCCAGTCCCCGCTGGCTAGAATGAATTCTGTTCAATGCAGTCTTAACCGGCTTGGAGACACAGGATGACCGAGGTCGACTATTCCATGAGCACCGAGAGTGCGCCGCGCCCCGCCGACGCGAACCTGATGCCGCCCTTGCCGCCGCAGCCGAAGAGCTTGCGCGAAACGGGCCTGGAGCGGCCGCTGGTGGTTGAACTGATCGCCAAGCTGATGTTTGTGAGCGGCAAGACGCACCTGTCCGCCATGACGACGCGCTTGCGCCTGTCGATCAATGTCTTGCGCGAAGTGCTCGATTTCATGGTGGCCGAGCAGATGGCCGAGGTGGCCTGGCGCGGCGAATCCGAGATCGACGTGCAGTATCAGCTGACGGGCGCCGGCAAGCAGCGCGCCAGCGCCTTCCTTGAGCGCTGCGCATATATCGGCGCCGCGCCCGTCACACTGGAAGCGTACCGCGCCATGGTGGCGCGCCAGTCGTGGCTGGTACAGGAACAGCGCGTCGGCAGCGACGACCTGGCCGCCGTGCTGGGCAGCGCCCATGCGGGACCGGGCGTGCTCGACGTGGTCGGCGCTGCCCTGCATTCGGGGCGCTCGCTGCTGCTGTACGGTCCGCCCGGCAGCGGCAAGTCGACCCTGGCGCTGCAACTGGGCCAATTGTTGCACGGCCTCGTCGCCGTGCCGTACGCCATCGTCATCGGCCAGGACATCATTCAATTGTACGATCCGGCGCAGCACCTGCCGCCCGCGCCGCAGCATGTCAGCCATGCGCGCCAGGCGCTGGAGCGGCGCAGCACGGATATCCGCTGGGTGTTGTGCCAGCGTCCCGTGATTCACGTGGGCGCCGAGCTCGACGCGGGCATGCTGGAGCTGCGCCATGACGCCAGCGGCGGCTGCTACCAGGCGCCGCCCCATGTGCGGGCGAATAACGGCATGCTGATCATTGACGACCTGGGCTGCCAGCGCCTGGGTGCGCAAGAATTGCTGACGCGGCTGATGCAGCCGCTGGCACGCGGCAGCGACCAGCTGGGTCTGCCCGGCGGGGTGCAGATCAGCGTGCCGTTCGACAATGCCCTGGTGCTGGCCACGAACGTGGCGCCGGGCGAGCTGTTCGATCCTGCCTTGCTGCGCCGCATCGGCTACAAGGTGCAGGTGGGCCCGCTGGCCGAGAACGCCTATCGTGCCCTGTTCCGCCAGCAATGCCGTCTGGCCGGCATGGCCATCGACGAGCTGGCCCTGAATCACCTGCTGCAGCTGCATGGCGCGCAGGGACGGCCCTTGCTGGCCAGCTATCCTGCTGAATTGCTGGCGCGCATAGGCGACTTTGCCGGTTTTGCCGGCTGCGAAGCGCGCCTGACGGTGGCCGCCCTGGAACAGGCCTGGAGCAGCCTGTTTGCCAGTTGCGACATGCCGGCCGCCAGCCTGTGCGAGCGTATCGCATGAAGAACCGGCGCGCCCTCCTGATGATGGGTCTGGCTGTGGTGCTGGGCTTGCTGGCCGTGTTGCTGGCCTCGCACTGGCTGCTGCGCCAGACGCCGGCCGGCAAGGGCAAGATCGTCGTCGCCGGCAGCGATGTCAACCTGGGCCAGCGCCTGACGCCCGAGATGCTGCGCCTGGCCGAGTGGCCGGCGGAAAGCTTGCCGCAAGGCGCGCTGCAAGACCCGGCGCCACTGGCGGGACGGGTGCTGAAAACGAGCGTGCTGCGCGGCGAACCGCTGAGCGAAGCCAAGCTGGCACCGGTGGGCACCCTGGGCGGCCTGTCGGCCCTGATCACGGAAGGGCGGCGCGCCATCACCGTGCGCGTCAACGACGTGATCGGCGTGGCCGGCTTTGCCTTGCCGGGCAACTATGTCGACATCATCGTGAGTACCCAGCAAGATACCGGCGACCGCGCGTTTCCGCAAAGCCGCAACATTTCCAAGATCGTGCTCGAACGCATCCTGGTGCTGGCCGTGGCGCAGGAAGTGGGGCGCGATGAGACCAAGCCGCGCGTGGTCAATGCGGTGACCCTGGAAGTGACGCCGGACCAGGCGGAAAACCTGGACCTGGCGCGCAGCGTGGGCAGCCTGTCGCTGGTGCTGCGCAACCAGGTCGACCCGCAGCCGGGCGTGACGGCGGGCGCCACCAAGCTGACCTTGCTGGGCGGGCCGCATGAAGCCGAGCCTGCTCCCGCTCCTGCCGCTGTCCCCGTGCTTGCCGTGGCGCCGCGTCCGGTGCGTGTGGCGAAGGCAGCGCCGGAAGCGGCGCGCCAGTGCAGCGGCGTCATCGACGGGACGCGCCAGTCGCGCGAATGTTTTTAGCCAACCATGGACACGCTCATGAACCGCGCTCTGCTGACACTATGCTGCCTGCTGTTGCCGCTTGCCGGCGCGGCGGCCGATCCTGGCCCGCGCTGCGGCGGCGAAGCGGCGACACCCGGCAAGCTGCAGCTACAGGTGGGCAAGTCGAGCATGCTGCGCCTGCCTGAGGCCGTGCAACAGCGCAGCGTCGGCAATCCCGCCGTGCTGCAAGCCATGCTGGTCGCCCCCGATACCTTATATGTGGTCGGTGTCGACGTGGGCAGCACGAATATGATCATCCAGGGCAAGAGTGGCGTGTGCAGCGTGGTGAACGTCAGCGTCAGCATGGACCCGGCCGGCTTGCAAGCGACCCTGGCGGCCCTGATGCCGGAAGAAAAAGCCATCCGCGTGACGGCCGTGGCCGATACCCTGGTGCTGTCGGGCACGGTGCAGGATGCGGGCGCCGTGCTGCGCGCCGTCGAGCTGGCGCACGCTTATGTGCGTCGTGCAACATCGCCGCTGGCGCTGCCCAAGCCCGCCGATGGCGCCGCCATGCCGGCGGCGGCCACGGCGTCCGCTGGCGGCACGGGTGGCGCGAACAGCCGCGTCATCAACATGCTCGACGTCAGTGCGCCGCAGCAAGTGATGCTGGCCGTGCAGATCGCCGAAGTGTCGAAGTCGCTGCTGGAACGGCTGGAAGTGGGCGCCACCCTGCGTTTTGCATCCGGCAGCTGGGCCACCACCTTGCTGTCGAATTTCTTGAGCGGCACGGCCAATGGTTTGCTCGACGTGCGCAAGTCGAATGGCCGCCAGCAACTGACCATCGAGGCGCAGAAACAGGATGGCCTGGTGCGCATCCTGGCCGAGCCGACGGTGATGGCGATCAGCGGTCAGGAAGGCAGTTTTCTGGCGGGCGGCAAGATCTTCATTCCCGTCGGCCAGGACAACAACAAGATCACGCTGGAAGAACGCGAGTATGGCGTCGGCCTGCGCTTCACGCCGACCGTGCTGTCGGGCGGGCGCATCAATTTGAAGGTGGCGCCGGAAGTGTCGGAACTGTCGCGCGAAGGAGTCGGCATTTCCGCCGCCGGCGTCAGCGGCCGTTCGATCCTGCCCGTCATCACCACGCGGCGCGCTTCAACCACGGTGCAGTTGTACGACGGCCAGAGCTACGCAATCGGCGGCCTCATCAAGAACAACCAGGTGAGCAACATCACGGGCGTGCCCTGGCTCAGCGAAGTGCCCATCCTCGGCGCGCTGTTTCGCAGCACGGATTTCCAGCATGACCGCACGGAATTGCTGTTCGTCATTACCGCGCACCTGGTCAAACCGTTGCCGGCGGACGCCGTACTGCCGACGGCGCAGCTGGCGCCCCCTTCGCGCACGGACTTGATGTTGGGCGGCAAGATGGAAGGCACGCTGGCGCCGCCGTCCGTGCCGCCACCGCGCGCGGCCAACGGTTTCGAGCTGAAATGAGACGGGGAGAGATGCCATGCCGAACTCGCTTTTGATGTCGCTGCGGCGCCTGGCGGCGCTGCTGCTGGTGCTGCAGCTGGCCGCCTGCGCGCACGGCAGCACGCCGCAGCTGGACCGGCGCTTCGGCGACGCCGTGCGCCTGGCCATGGCGCAGCAGGTGCGCGATCCGGCCAGCGCCGGCAATCGCACGCCGGCCGATGGCCTCGATGGCCCCAGCGCGCACGCCGTCATGCAGCGCTACCGCGCCTCGTTTGCCGAACCGAACAGCCAGGCGCCGCAGCCGGTGCAATTCATGCTGGGAGGCGGCAATGGCAAATAGACGCGAGCGCCAGCGCGGGGCGATGCTGATCGCCTTTTCCATCCTGCTCATCGTGGTACTGGGCTTTATTGGCCTGGCAATCGATGTGGGGCAGGTCATCGGCCGCAAGACGGAATTGCAGAACCTGGCCGACAACGCGGCGCTGGCGGCGGCGCCGGAACTGGTGGGCACGGCCGCCGGACTGGCCAATGCCGTGGAGAAAGCCAAGCTCAGCGCAGCCGGGCAGAGCGCATATCGGCGCCGCACGCAGGGCGCCATTCTGTCCGACGAGAGCATCCGCTTTGCCAGCGCCTTTGACGCGCCGGCCAGTGCGTGGCAGGTGGGGGCGGCGGCCGATCCCGCCACGGCCCTGTTCGTGCGCGTCGATACGCGCGACAACACGCCGTCGCTGGGCACGGTGGCGACGGCCTTCCTGGGTGCCTGGTCGCCGGCGCTGCGCACGCTCGACACGGGCGCGCGCGCCGTGGCGGGCCGCACCAGCCTGCGTCTGACGCCGCTGGCCATCTGCGCATTGTCGTCGGCGCCGGCCAGCCTGCGCACGAATGCGGGGCCGCCCGAGCGCAAGGAAGCGCTGGAATACGGCTTTCGCCGCGGCGTCGCGTATGACCTGTTCCATCTTAATCCGCATGGGGCCGCGCCCGAGCACTTCGTGCTCAACCCGCTCGGTCCGCTGGGCGCGCTCGGCCCGTCGGCGCAGGTGAGCGACGCCGCCGTGGCGCCGTTCATCTGCAGCGGCAGTGTGCTGCACACGGCCATCGGCGGCGCGGCCATCCATGCGCACCGTCCGTTCCCCACCGGCTTGTGGCCGGCATTCAACGCCCGCTTCAACCAGTATGCGGGCAGCGGCTGCCATCCGCTGACGGCGCCGCCCGACGTGAACATCCGCGTCTTTCCCAACGCGGCGGCGAACTGGTGGATGAATATGCCGTCCGCTTCCAGCGCCGCCTCCAGCGGCGGCAATCCCCTGCTGTCCGTGGCCGACCTGCCGCCAGCTGCCGCCGGGGTGCCTGCCTCCATTTCCGCTGCCAGCTATGGTCCCTTGTGGTCGTTCGCCAAGGCGGTGCAATACGCCAGTCCCAAGCCACCCGGCGATTTTGTCGCCTTTCCCAACAGCGCCTGGAACAGCCTGTATCCAGGCTTGCCCGGCGCGCCTGCCAGCAACAGCTTTTATCCCGCCAGCGGCACGCCCTATCTGGCGCTCGCCTTCCAGACCGCGCCCGTGGGCAACACGGGCGTGGCGCAGCGGCGCGTGCTCAACATCGCCTTGCTGGCGTGTCCCTTGCCGGCCGGCAGCGATGTGCTGGCCAATGTGCTGGCCATCGGTCGCTTTTTCATGACGGCGCCGGCCAGCAGCGCCATGCTCAGCGCCGAATTTGCCGGCGTGGTGCCGGAGCAGGCGCTGGCCGGCCCGGCGGAGCTGCTGCAATGAAGGCGCCATGCCGCAAGTCGTGGCCACGCCGCCAGGACGGCGTGGCCGCCATCGAGCTGGCGCTGATCTTGCTGTTTTTCATGGGCTTGCTGCCCGTGGTGCTGCTGTTCGGCCGCGTGCTGCTGGCTTATACGACCATGCAAAAAAGCGCGCACGATGCGGCGCGCTATATGGCTACCCTGCCGCTGCCGCAGATGGGCAACATCGGCACGGCAAACCAGGGCGTGGCGTTTTCCCGGCAGATGGTGCTCGATGCAATGGTGGAAACCTGGCCGCAAATGGAGACCAGCAGGATCAGCGTGGAATGCGTGTATACCGACGATTCCTATGCCTGCGGCAGCTTTGCCAGCAAGCCGCAGCAGGTGCGCGTCAAGTTCGCGACCAACATGCCGATCGACTTTCTGCCCGACCTGTTGAGCAAGTGGCTGCCGCAGATGACATCGATACCGTTGCGTGCCAACGCGACCTTGCGCTATGAAAATTGACCTGCACAGGGGGCGCCGGCGCCAGGGCGGCGTGTTCGCCGTCGAATTCGCCATGCTGGCGCTGCTGTTCTTTCTCTTCCTGTTCGCCATGCTGGAAGTGGCGCGCGCCGTGTATCTGTGGAATATGGTGCATGAGATCACCCGGCGCGCCGCACGCGGCGCGGCCGTCACCGATTTCAGCAATGCAAGCGCGCTGCAGGCCGTGCGCGCGCACGCCGTGCTGCGCGCCACGCCGGGCGTGCTGCCGCTGGGTGGTGGCATCAGCGATGCGTATGTGCGCATCGATTATCTGTCGCAGTCGAGCAGCGGCGCCGCGCTGGCGGCCGTGCCTGTGACGGTAATGCCGGGCTGTCCGCAACGCAACCGCATCAATTGCCTGGACGATCCGCATGGCGCCAGCTGCATCCGCCTCGTGCGCGCGCGCCTGTGCGTGCCGGGCGATGGGGCGCGCTGCGAGCGCGTGCCCTACCGGCCCGTCCTGCCGTTGCTGGGGATGATGTTTCCCTCCGGCGCCGCGGCCGTGCGTTTGCCCAGCGGAACCACCATGGCGGTGGCCGAGTCGCTGGGCTATCCGGACAACCCGAATTTCTGTCCCTGAACGCCGCCAGACGGTGGCAGCCGACTGTGTTGACCTGAAAGAAGCGAGGAAGTGCGATGAAAGCCTTGATGATTAGCCGTGACGCCAGCTTGCACGAAGAAATCGCCGCGCAAGGTGCGGCCCGCATGCCCGTGCTGCGGCTGCTGGAGCGGCGCAGCGGCCTGCGCGACGCCGTCGAGCGCATGCTGCCCGAAGCGCCCGAGCTGGTGATCGTCGACGCCAGCGGCCTTGACGCCGAGGAGGCGGACTTGCTGGAGCGCCTGGCGCGCCAGTATCCGCTGGCCGTGCTGATGCTGCTCACGCGCGGCCAGCAGCAGGATGTGCTGATCCGCGCCATGCGCGCCGGCATGCGCGAAGTGCTGCAGCTGCCGCTGGTGCACAAGGCCTTTCACGAGGCGATGGACCGGGTCGATATCCAGGCCGGCGTGACGCAGATGCGTGACGGCAAGGTGCTCGCCTTCATTTCGTGCAAGGGCGGCAGCGGCGCCACTTTTCTGTCGACGAATTTTTCCTACGCGCTGGCCAGCCTGGCCGGCTGCAAGGTGCTGCTGATCGACCTGCACGGCCAGTTCGGCGACGCCACTTTGTATGTCTCGGACCAGAAGCCGGCCATGACGCTGTCCGATATCTGCGCGCAGATCGCGCGCATGGATGGCGCCTTTCTCGCCTCGTGCCTGGTGCACGTGACGCCGAACTTCGGCGTGCTGGCGGCGGCCGACGACCCCGCGCACAAGGTCGACATGCAGCCCGAGCACATGGACCGCATCCTGGCCGTGGCGCGCCAGCATTACGACTACATCGTGCTCGACGTGGGGCGCCAGATCGATGCGCTGTCGCTGCGCGCGCTCGACAACGCCGACGCCATCTACCCGGTGCTGCAGCTGGCCCTGCCCGACATCCGCGACGGGCGCCGTTTGCTCGACATCTTCCGCTCGCTCGGCTATCCGGGCGAGCGCCTGCGCCTGATCGTCAACCGCTATGAAAAGGGCGGGCGCTTGCGCCTGGCGGACCTGGAGCAGGCGCTGGGCGCGGAAGTGGTGCACACGGTGCCCAACGATTACATCGCCGCCACGGACTCCGTCAACCAGGGCATTCCGCTGCTGCAGCTGTCGCGCACCAGCGCCGTGGCGCGCAGCCTGGCCGAACTGGTGGAACTGGTGACGGCGCGCCGCGTGACGGAAAGCCGCGGCCTGTTCGACCGGTTATTCAGCCGCAGCGAGGCCTAGGACAGCAATCGATGTCAAGGCTCCCGCCGGGAGCCATCATGGGAGCCGAGATGACTTTACGCGAACGCCTGGCGGCAAATGAAACGGTGCGCCCCGCCACGAATGGACAAGGGGCGCTGGCGCTGCACGCCTATCAGGAACTCAAAAAAACCATGCACCAGACGATACTCGACCGTATTGACCTGGAACGGTTAAAGCGCCTGACGGCAGAGCAGTTCAAGCACGAGCTGGCGCTGCTGGTGCAGCGCGTGATCGAGGAAGAGCGCATCGTGCTGAACCAGCATGAGCGGCATAGCCTGGTGCTCGACATCCAGCACGAGATGCTGGGCTTTGGCCCGCTCGAACCCTTGCTGGCCGACGCCAGCGTATCCGACATCCTCGTCAATACCTGCGACAAGGTGTATGTCGAGCGGGGCGGGCGGTTGCAGCTGACGGACGTGACCTTCCACGACAATGCGCACCTGATGAAGATCATCGAAAAGATCGTCTCGCGCGTGGGACGGCGCGTCGACGAATCGAGTCCGATGGTCGACGCGCGCCTGCCGGACGGTTCCCGTGTCAACGCCATCATTCCGCCGCTCGCCGTCGATGGCCCGATTTTATCGATCCGGCGCTTTGCCGTGCAGCCTTTGACGATCGCCAACCTGCTCGACTACAAGAGCCTGACGCCGCCCATGGTGCAGGTGCTGCAGGCGCTGGGCCAGGCCAAGGTCAACATCCTGATCTCGGGCGGCACGGGCAGCGGCAAGACGACCTTGCTCAACGTGCTGTCCGGCTTCATTCCCGGCAGCGAGCGCATCGTCACCATCGAGGATGCGGCCGAACTGGCGCTGCGCCAGCCGCACGTGGTGCGCCTGGAAACGCGCCCGCCGAACATCGAGGGCAAGGGCGAAGTGAGCCAGCGCGCGCTGGTGCGCAATGCGCTGCGCATGCGCCCCGACCGCATCATCCTGGGCGAGGTGCGCGGCGCCGAGGCGCTCGACATGCTGCAGGCGATGAACACGGGCCATGAGGGTTCGCTGGCGACCATCCACTCGAACACGGCGCGCGACGCGCTGGCGCGGCTGGAAAACATGGTCGGCATGGCCAGCGTGAACCTGACGCCGCGCGCCACGCGCCAGCAGATCTGTTCGGCCGTGACGGTGGTGATGCAGGTGTCGCGCCTGACGGACGGCGCGCGCAAGCTGGTCAGCCTGCAGGAGGTGACGGGGATGGAGGGCGACATCATCGCCATGCATGAAATCTTCCGCTTCGAGCAGACGGGCGTCGATGCCGACGGCAAGGTGCTCGGTCACTTTTGCGCCACGGGTGTGCGGCCCCGCTTCACGGAACGCCTGCGCATGTTTGGCGCGCCGGTGCCCGATAGTGTTTTTGATCCGGACCGCATCTACGAATAGGAGGCAGCATGGACCTGGTCTTTTACGGCTTTGCCGTGCTGCTGTTTGCCGCCTGCATCCTGATGGTGGAAGGCGCCTGGCTGTGGTGGTCGGGCACGCATGGCAGCGCGGCGCGGCGCATCAACCGGCGCTTGCGGCTGATGGCGGCGCGCGGCGAGGCGGGCGGCGAGCGGGTCTCCATCCTCAAGCAGCGCCGCTATGCGCGTGCACCCGGTCTCGAGCGCTGGCTGCGGCGCCTGCCGCAGGCGGCAAAGCTCGACCACCTGCTGCTGCAATCGGGCTTGTCCTGGTCGGTGGCGCAATTCATCGGCGTCACGGGGGCATTGTTGCTGGCGGCCTTGCTGCTGTTGGCGGCTTGGTCCATGCCTTTTCCCGGCACCTTGCTGCTGCTGGCCAGCGCCGTGAGCGGACCGTGCCTGTTCGTGCTGCGCGCGCGCGCGGCGCGGTTGAAAAAGATCGAGGCGCAATTGCCGGAAGCGGCCGATTTCCTGGCCCGCGCGCTGCGCGCCGGACACTCGTTTTCGAACGTGCTGCAAATGGTGGGCGATGAACTCAATGAGCCGATCAGCGGCGAATTCAAGATGGCGCATGAAGAGATCAATTACGGCGTGCCGATGAACGAGGCGCTGCAAAACCTGGCCGCGCGCATTCCGCTGACGGACTTGCGCTATCTCGTCATCGCCGTGCTGGTGCAGCGCGAATCGGGCGGCAATCTGGCCGAAGTGCTGGTCAGCATCGCGCGCATCATCCGCGCCCGTTTGAAACTGCTGGGACAGGTGCGCGTGCTGTCGGCCGAGGGGCGCATGTCGGCCTGGGTGCTGGGACTGATGCCGGTGGTGATGATCGGCGTCATGGCGCTGGTCAACCCGCAGTACATCCGCCTGCTGTGGACCGATCCCAGCGGCATCAAATTGCTGTGGTACGCGGCCGGCATGGTGGCGCTGGGTGTAGTCTGGATGCGCAACGTCATCCGTATCAGGATATAAAACAGGAGGTCGCATGAGCGGTGCACAACTGCTGTTTCTCGTGATCGTCTTTGCCGTGGTGGTGGCGCTGGCGCTGCTGGCGTGGCTGATCTTCTTTCCCGGCACATTGCGCCAGCGCCTGTTCGGCGCCACGGCGCCGGCGGCCAGCGATGTGGTGGCCGACTCTGGCTGGGTGGAGCGGGTGGCGCGGGTGGCGCAGCCGTTCAGCAAGCTGTCGCTGCCGGAAGAGGGCTGGGAGCGCTCGCCGCTGCGCACGCGCTTCATGAACGCGGGCTGGCGGCAAGCGAGCGCACCGGCCCTGTATTTTGCGGCGAAGACCGTGCTGGCCCTGCTGTTTCCCACCGTGCTGGGGCTGTACGCGGCCAGCGCCATGGCGGCGCAGCTGCGCAGCGTGCTATTGCTGCTGCTGTGCGTCAGCGCCACCGTCGGCTATTACCTGCCAAACCTGGTGCTGGCCAGCACGGCCAAGCGGCGCCAGCGCGACATTTTTGAAAACCTCCCAGATGCGCTCGACTTGCTGACCGTCTGCGTGGAAGCGGGCCTGAGCCTGGAGCGCGCACTGGTCAAGGTATCGGGCGAGATCCACATCAAAAGCGTGGTGCTGGCGCAGGAATTGCAACTGGTGCTGATGGAAATGCGCGCCGGCTTTTCCAAGGAAAAGGCGCTGCGCAACCTGGCCTTGCGCAGCGGCGTGGAAGATGTCGATACCCTGGTCGCCATGCTGATCCAATCGGAACGCTTCGGCACCAGCATGGGCGATTCACTGCGCGTGCATTCGGAAAACCTGCGTGGCAAGCGCAGCCTGCTGGCCGAGGAGGCGGCGGCGAAGATCGCCCTCAAACTGCTGTTCCCGCTGATATTTTGCGTCTTTCCCACCCTCATGCTGGTGCTCATGGGGCCGGCCGTGATCGAAGTGTATCGCGTGCTCGTGCCGGCCATGGCCAGCCGCTGAAAGGAGTCACCATGCGCTTGACGCTCTCCCGCCTGGCCGTCGCCTGTGCCTGCCTTGGCCTGACTGCCTGTACCACGCAACTGGCGCATGCACCGCTGCCGCAGTGGCCTGACGCCGATGCCGCCTATGCGGCGGGGCGCCAGTACTTTGACGCGGGCGACCTGCCTGCCGCGCAAGCGGCGTATGAGCAAGCCTTGCACGCCGCGCCGCGCCACGTGAATGCGCGCAACGGCCTGGCCGTGCTGCATGCGCAGCGCGGTGAACACGATGCGGCGATCGCCCATTGGCTGGCCTTGACGCAGGAGGCGGGCACGCCGCAGCCGCGGCAGGCCTATCTGTTCAGCAATCTCGGCCATGCCTATTATTTAAGCGGACGCGATGCGCAAGCGTTGCCTGTGCTGGAACAGGCCTGTCTGCTCGACCCGCTCAATGCGCTGGCCTGGCAGCACCTGGCGCAGGTACTCGAACGGCTGGGACAGCACGCGCGCGCCGCCCTCATGCGGCGCCAGGCGGCCAGCTTGCAGGAACACGACTTGCGGCGCGACATGGCCTTGTTGCGCGCCGAGGCGCCGCCGAAGCTTGTGCCCGTACCCGAGTCGTTGCCGGAGGCACCCGCCATGGCGCGCGTGGAGATCACGCAGAGCGATGGCATGGCCCAGCTGCAGCGCGTGCCGGCAGCGGCGCGCAGCGTACCCGTCGCAGTGCCCGAGCGGCCCATGCCGGCGGCGGCCGCGCCGCGCCCGCGCCTGGAAATTGTGAATGGCAACGGCGTGCCGGGCATGGCCGCCGCGCTGGCGCGCAGCCTGGCCGGCGGTCCCGTGCAAGTGGTGCGCCTGACCAATGAAACCAGCTTCCAGGTGGCGCGCACGCACGTCGAATACCGGCCCGCGCAAGAGCAGGCGGCGCGCCAGCTGGCCCGCCAGCTTGGGATGCAGGTGCAGAGCCAGGCCGCCGACTGCCCTGCCAGCGAGCTGCGCCTGGTACTGGGGCGCGACCTGAGCGACCCCGCCATGCTGCACCGCTATTATCTGCAGCAGTTGCAACTGGCGCGCCAGGCACTGGCACGGCTCGGTTAGCAGGTTTTTTGTCGGCATAAAACACGCGGCGCCTTTGCGGGCGCCGCGTGTTTTTCATGCGGCAGCTTGCTTCGGCTGGCGGCGCGTAAAAGCCAGGGCGGCCAGTCCCGTGCCCAGCAGGAACAGGGTGCCTGGCTCCGGTACTTGCAAGGGATCGATGACGACGATGTCGGTGCGCGTGGACTTGGAAAAGTTCAAGGTATAGCTGCCGGCGGGCAGGGCGAAATTCGAGGTCAGGGCAAACATCGCAAAGCCGTTCGTGAAGGCGCGCCCGGTGGCCGGGTCGTTGGTGCCGGCCGTCATGTTCAGGCTGAACGGATCCATGCTGCCGGCCGTATGGTTGCCATTGACGTCGCTGCCATTGTTGGCGTCGCCATCGGGCGCGAACTGGAAGAGTACGCCATCGGCATTCGCGTTCGACAGGCAGCCGGCGGGACTGGCGGCATTGCACGAGATATTGAAGATATCCATGATCGACACGTTCGACTTGTCGCCCATGGTCGTCACGCTGGTGCGCAAGTCGCGCCGCCCCATGAAGCTGAAGGTGATGAAGCCGGCGCTCGACAGGGTCAGGTTGACGGAACCGGTGAGCGTGTCGCCGGCCGTGGAGGACGCTGCTCCCACCGTGTCGCGCTGGGCTTCGGAGACGGCACGCACCGTGGCGCCGCCATTGAGCATATTGCCGAAGGCGTGCGCATCGCCGCGCGCGAATTCCAGGGTGGAACTGGGACTGGGGGCGTAGTGATTCTGCGGCAAGCCGCTGCAGCCGCCCCCCGAACACACTTGCAGCACGTCGGCGTTGGCGGTCGGCCCCGTATTGACGGCGCGCGGATTGACGGCTGCGCCACCTTCGAAGAAGGCGCTGTCGCTGGCATTGCGGTTGGCGCCGGCCAGCGACAAGCTGCCGGCACTGGTGGTGATGCGGAAATTGTTCAACTCATTGACGGCCAGGCCGTACGCGCCGGCCTGCGCCTGGCCGCTGGCCAGCAGGCTTGCCGCCGCCAGTGCGCCCAGCCAGCCGAGGGTCTTGTTTCGTGTGTGATCGACGTTCATCGCAGCCTCTTATCGTGGTCAGTCTCGGGAAATCCGGGGGGACAAGGAATCCAGAATGACTTGCCTGGATTCATCTCGTAGACAGGGATAAGCAGCTTGCGTGCCACTTAAAAAAAGTATATTGAATCAAGTACTTGCCTAAAGCGGGCTGAACTGGATGAGGTCAACTGTAAGAAAGGCCGACGCCGCTTGACGGGCGGCGTCGGCCAGCCTCAGGTACCGCGGTGATAGCCCAGGTGGCCACCCGAATTGCTTGCGCAACCGCAACCGATGCGCGCCACTTCCTCGCCTTCCGTCAATTTCCAGTTGGTAATGGTCGTGTGCTGCCAGTCGATGTCGCTTTTCTTGACAGGTTTGACCGTCAAGGTGCGTTGTTCCACATCCGTGTATTCCATCAGCTCCTCGTCGTCGGCGATGTCGAAATGGCGGTGGATCAGGGAAATGCCGAAGCGGTCGAGTGCGCCATAGCGCTGCAGCACGTCGCGCAATTCGCGAAAGCAGGCCAGATCCGCGGGCAGCAGCGGGTCGACGGCGGAAATATCGGCAACGGGTTGCCATTGCATGGCATGGATGTTCAGGCTGTGCATGATAGGCTCCTGTGCCCCGTGATGAGTGGCCCAGGCTGCCGGAGGGGCGCCGGCACGCCTGGCGAAATACCCATCGTGGCCGCAAAGCTGGTGCGGCGCTTGCGCCAGATCAAAGGTGCGCACATCGCATCTCGTCCGACATTGCCCGGTAAAATAGGCCATGGCAAACAAAACTCCCACCTTTCCCGGCGCGCGCACGGGCCGCGGCCAGGTCCTGGCAGTGCTGCTGTCCAACCGCGACCAGTCCGGCGCCGAACCGCTGCAAGGCCGCGTCTCTCTGGCCGCCATCGTGAAGGCGCTGAAACGCAAATACCACTGGCCCATCGAGACGCACAGTTTTCCCGCGAATACGCAAGATGGCCGCGCCAGCTGGGCAACGGTATATAGCTTGCCGGAAAAGGTGATCGAGGCCGCGCTGGAGGCCGGCGGCCGCGAGTGGCTGGAAAGCCGGGGAGCGGGCGGGCGGCGGTGAGTTGCCGCCTTACCCTATTCGAGCCGGAAGCCGACCTTCAGCGTGACCTGGAAGTGCGCCACCTTGCCATCGACGATATGGCCGCGCGATTCCGTCACTTCATACCAGTCCATATGCTTGACCGTGAGCGCCGCCTTGGCAATGGCATCGCGTATGGCCTGATCGCTGCTCTCGGTCGATGTGCCGACCAGCTCGATGAGCTTGTAAGTGTGTGCGGACATGATGTTTCCCCAGGTAGGCAAGCCAGACATCGGAAAGTTGTTCTTCGCCAGCAAGTGCCCATAGTGCGCCTAAATGCGGCAGACGTCATTGCGCGGTGCAGCAATGCAATGGCCATGGACCCTTGGCCACGTCAGCAAGATTGCCCGCTCAGAAATAATACCCCGCCTGTAAATTGATCCTGCGCGTGTAGCCATCGTGCCGAAGGGAGGTCGACGCCAGCCCGCCTGCGTCCGGCGACAGATACGGGTGATGCTTGCCCAGCATGAAGTCGGCGTAGAACACCCATTTCCCCGATGAAAAACTCAGTCCGCTAACGTTCTGCACCGAACTTTTGTAGTTGCCGACACGTTTGCGCAGGATGCTGTAGTCGTTATACAGCTTGAATCCGCCAAGCGGGCCCAGTGTGCCAGGGATGTCGTAGCTGAGGTTGGCGATATAGATATCGCCCTTGGCTGCCACCGGGTAGGGATAACCGAATGCGCCCAGGATGACGAAGCTGTTCGGGTCGAGCCCGCCGTAGGTCTGGGTCACGCCGTGGCTGGTGCCATAGCTGTAGCGCAAGGCTTCCAGCATGACATTCCAGGGCCCCATGCCGCCCCGGTAGTGCAGCGCCACCGCATTGCGGCGGGTATCGCGCCCTTCGCTGCGGGTGTCGTTACGTATCGTGCCGGTCAAGGCGGACAAGCCTACTTCATGCTGGCCTGAACTGCCGACGTGGGCAACGACGCGGCCCGTGAAGGTATTGCGTTCGTGGTCGCGCTGGCCGGTGGCAAACCCCTGCCGGTCGTCATCGGGCACGATATTGTACGAGTAGCGGTTCGAAGCCCCGGCGGTATTGCCGCCGCCGCCATAGGAACCCCCGTCACGCGGATAAAAGCCCAGCTGCCACTCGACGGGGCCGGGTGGGCTGGCGTAGGTCACGCCGAGATCGTACTTGTCCTCGAAACCGGTGTAGAAGGCCATCGACTCGTAAAAATTATTCGACGCAAACGGCTGCAGCCCGAACGGATTTTTCACCAGGCCCGCTTGCACGGTGCTCTTGTCGGCCAGGCGCACACCGACCCAGCCGTGATGCAGGAAGTGCTGCCAATAGCCACCCTGCCCCTTCGGGTACCGGTTGTAGCGGTATTGCGCCGAGCCGATCAGCGTGCCGTCGTCAAAATTGACGTCCAGCCGTGCCGTGTCGAGTCCGACGAAGCCGCTTCGATAGTCGTCCTGCCAGCTCTTGTAGACATAATTGAAACGGATCGCCCCGCCGACGGTCCACGGCGATCCGGCCACTTCCTCGGCCGATACGGCGTTGCACAGCAAGATCAACGCTGCCGCCAGGACGGCGCCACGATAGTTTGCAGACATGGTCAATCTCCCGTGTTAGTGCAGGCGCAGCGCATCGCGCGACCCGGCCTGCGGTACCCGCCCCGATGACGGCAAGGCACTGCCTTCCATCTGCGGCAGCTTGAAGCCTGCGACCACCTCGGCCAGCGCGCTGGCCTGCTGCTGCAGCGATTGCGCAGCGGCGGCGGCTTGCTCGACCAGGGCGGCATTCTGCTGGGTGTTTTCATCCATTTGCGTCACCGCCGTCCCCACTTCGGTGATGCCACTGCTCTGTTCATGGCTGGCACTGCTGATCTGCTTGACGATACCGGCCAGCTGGCGAATGCTGTCGACCACCTCGCGCATGGTCACGCCCGCACTTTCCACCTGCCGGCTGCCTGCGTCGACCTGCGTCACGGAATCGCCGATCAACGCCTTGATTTCCTTGGCCGCTTCGGCCGAGCGGCCGGCGAGCAAGCGCACTTCCGACGCCACGACAGCAAAACCGCGGCCCATTTCTCCGGCCCGCGCCGCTTCCACGGCGGCATTGAGCGCCAGGATATTGGTTTGGAAGGCGATCCCGTCGATGGTGCCGATGATGTCGACGATCTTGCGCGAGGCAATATTGATGTCGCCCATGGTCTGCACCACCTGTTGCACCACCTCGCCGCCACGCCCGGCCACCTGCGTGGCGCTGGTGGCCAGCTGGTCAGCCTGCATGGCGTTTTCGGCGTTCTGCTGGACAGTCGCCATCAGTTGCTCCATGGCGGCAGAGGTTTCTTCCAGCGCGCTGGCTTGCGACTCGGTGCGCATCGACAGGTCATTGTTGCCAGAGGCAATCTCGCCCGATGCTGTCCGTACCGTATCGGACGCTTCGCGGATTTGTAGCAGCACAGTGGCGATCTTGTCGGCGAAACGGTTGAAGGCGCTGGCAATTTGCGTCAGCTCGTCGCGGCCGGACGTATCCATGCGTCGCGTCAGGTCACCTTCCCCCGAAGCAATGTCTTCCAGCGCGTCGCGCACCAGTATCATGCGGCGCAGCTGGCGGCTGACGAACAGCGACATCAAACCGCCGGCAGCAAGCAGGCACAGCACCGTGAGCACGACCGTCACGCGCAGCATCGACCTCAGCGACGCGGTAGCGAGGTCGCGGTCAACCGCCGTCAGCAGTATCCATGGCGTCCCCTCGACCTTGGCGGCATACACCATCTGCGGGGCGCCATCGATCATCACTTCGGCATGGTTATTGCCCGCGACCAGGCGCGCCATCAGCGCGGCGTCGAGGCCGGCTGCCAGGTCGGTGACCGGCTTGAGCGTCAATTCCTTGCGCGCATGCGCCAGGATGGTGTTGTTCGTGCCGTCGACGAGCACGGCAAAACTCTTTTCCGTGGGGTGGATGGCGTTGACTTTCCTGACCACTGAGGTCAGCTTCGCGTCAGCACTGACCACGCCGGCGAGCGCACCGCCAGCCTGCGCGAAAACGGGTTCCACGAAGCTCACGTACAGTTCGCCGGTACCGGCATCGGCATAAGGGGACGTGATGGCGGGGCCACCTGTCGACGCCGCCAGCTTGTACCAGGGGCGCGCCGTGCCATCGAAGTCCGGTGGCACCGTCCATCCGCTGTAGTGAGCACGCTTGTCGCTCAAGGCAAAGCCCACCGAATCCAATGCTCCGGCCTGCCGGGCCGTATCGAGTGCGGGTTGCGGATCCGGCTGGGCCACCGCCACCTTCAATGCGCCCGCAATGCGCTGCTTGTCCTGCACCCACTCGGTCAGCTCACGGGCATACAGGCGCGTGACATCGTTGATCTGCTTGTCCAGCGAAGAGAGGACATTGGTACGCACGCTCACGAAGGTCACAGTCGAGAGGAGAACCAGCGCCACCGCGGCGATGGCAATGGCGATACCGATAAGGCGCGCACGCAGGGTGTGGAACATGGCAACTCCAAAATGGACAAGGGACGCATCGAACAGGAAAAGGCCACGTTTTCGTGCGAGCACGAAGCCTAGATTGAGCTATGCCGGCAATAAACACAGTTAAACTCAGTGCAGCCTATTGCGTCAAGTCAACTAGTTTCATCTCATGGCAACTATCGCAAGAATGTGGTAAAAATGAAAATCTCCGTTTCTTGCCGGCTTCCATTTTCCGCATGGACGCGCGCCGTGGCAGTGCGGTGGTTTCCGCTTTCCTGGATCCGCCGCGTCAACGTAGCCATGTACACGATCGGTGCCAGCTGTGCATTGATCCTGCTGAGTGCAGTTCGAGGTGGAGGCGTTTTTAAAAGAGGAATAACGGAATAGCTGGCGAGAGAGGCTGCTGATTTTCCTCATGTTTAACCGGGGTAAAAATACTGGCCATTTTCGTGTTAGTGCCCGTTGCGGCCTTGCTATCCGCGAGGCACTGGTCAGGCTGGCGGCATCCGTTGAAGGGCGGCCCCGGCATCAAGCAGGCCGCCCAGAATGTTGTCGGCCACCTTTTCCGAAAACCCCACAGGCAGTTCGCCGCGGACCTTGTCTACGATGGCGGGTGTGCGGGCAATGAAATCGAGCAGGAGCGGTTCGGCGTGCGCGCCATAGCCGACCGCTTTTGCAGTGCTGTTGAAGTGTCGCCGCTGTATGCCATGCGCGAGGTAATGCCGGTTGCTTCCGAGTAGCGCCATCGCCATCTTGAGTTTGCGTTCGGCCCACTGGTTGGGGCCAGGGCCGATCCCAGGATAGCCGGACATCACATCATAGATGGGCGTCAGCTTGAACCGGCCGGCGCCCGCCAGTAGCTGGATACTGAAGTTCTTGGCGTGGCCATCGGGGGCGCGCAGCATCCAGAACAGAAGTTGAGAGGCCATCAGCGTGTGCATGTCGGCAGCGCTCTGCTGCGATTGCTGCAGCAGGGTAAACATCTGTTTTAACCCCGGCCCACCGTCATTTTCGTATTTCAGCAGCGGTGATGTTCCCGTCGCCTGGCAAAAATCCTCTTGAACCAGCCGGAACAGCTGCTTGCCATCGGCTGATCGCACGCGGTCAAAACGCTCGACGACGAGCACCCGTTGCGCGCCGAAGGTCGCAATCTGGGCATTTGCCGTGGGCAGCCCGTACTCCTTGAACAGCCGCAGGCATAGCCACTCGTTATCGACCGACGTGGTGAAGTCGGCTTTTTTCCCGCCTACCATCCCGATCGGGAGCTTGAAGATGTGCGTTGTGGGCGTCGCGCCACGCGGCTTCATCCATTTCCCATCCCACCACAAGAAAGCATCTTTCTCTTGCGCGCCAGCGAGCGAAATGCGGAAATCATCGTCGGCATCATCTGTGGCGCCGTGCCGCTCCGAGCTGACCACCTCGAGCAGGTGCCGCTCGATGTCTTCCTCGTCAAGTGCGATGCCATCGACCTGGGCCAGTCCTTCCGGTTTGCCGCCTTCGGGCAGCAGCTGCAAGGCGCCGACGCAGTCCCGGCCGATAGCCGCGAGCAGGTCGAACGGTTTGAGAGAGCCTGTCTTGAACCGGGTCGCAACGCGTTTGCGAATGATGTCACTGTCCGGCAGCAAGCCCTCAAAGTAGTTGGCAACACTGGCACCCTTGAGTGGTTCATTGCGTAGATTGAACGGCAGCGACAGCGAGATCGGGCGCCCCAGCCTTGAGCTTTGCCAGGACGCATCGTACTGGAGTTCGGAGTCGCCGTTGGCCTTGACCGTCCAGCGTCCTACATAGTCGCCATTTGCCCAAAGATGGAGCGTCTGGCTGTGTGAGCGGCGGCCCATGATTACCACTCGGCCGAATCGCTTGTGGCGGACGTATCGCGCTCGCCCAACTGCAGCTCCAGCTCGAGTGCGGAGCACCAGCTGAGTAACTGCTTGACACTGATTTCGTCAGGATGACTCTCCAGGTAGGAGATGCGGTTCTGGCTCAAGCCGACACGCGTGCCTACAGTCGCCTGAGTGATCTTGTGCCGTTTGCGGGTCGATGCGAGCAACTGGCCGAGCTGCGACGCCGTGAGGAGACGGTGAGTGGTGGGCGAGAAGGACATGTGTGGTATCCGTTATTCAGATATATTGATATTATCTGGAATGCAGATAAAGGCAAGGTATCTGAATAACGGATGTGTCAGAAATAGCTGAGGGACAGATAAAGCGGGGAAGAGATAACGAACAGTTGGCCGGAAGATGCTGCAGATTCTCTTCGTGTTTCACCGAGGTAGGTGTCCACGCATAGATGCTGTGGATGCTGACGCCAAGCCTTTCAGCGACCTCGGCTGCCGGGTGCCCGCGATCAACAACCTGCTTGACCGCAACGACTTTAAATTCTTCGGTATACCGCTTCCCGCTCATGATTTCTCCTTTGCCTAAATTAAGGCTCAGGAGTGTCTACAATGGTCGTGGCGATTCAGTACAACACCAGATGGCAGGTTCTCAATCTTGGCAGGGCTTCACGCCGCTTGACCTCGAGCGGCGGACACATGTCGACACTGCATGTGCTGCTTACCACCTGGGAGAAAACCGCAGACATTGCGGGTATGGGCGTCCGCCGAAAATGGGCCTCTGCGGCCGGTTCGGGTGAACGGCCGGCTGGCCTGGCCGGTAGAGGCTATCCGGCGCATTCTTGGTGCTTGAGAGAAGGGTGTCGCACCTGTGCATGGTGCGACAGGCAGCTGGTTGGTCCGGCTTGATTGATCAAGCCGGGTTACACATGGGTTACATGGCATCCAGAAAGCAAAAAGCCCAATCCTGAGGATTGGGCTAAGTGCTTGAATTTATTGGTGCCGACTGCCGGTTTCGAACTGGCCACCTGATGATTACAAATCAACTGCTCTACCAAATGAGCTAAGTCGGCAAAAACTGCGCGTTGCGAATTATACGCTATTTAATGCGTGTCAGGGTCGGGCGGCCGCCTTTTTTTGGTGGCTCGTCGTCGCCTTGTGTGGCGTTGTCGCGTTGTTCGGGGGAGCTGGTCGGCACGGACGACAGGGTCGGGGCGCTGGAGACCGGGGCCAGCGCGGGCGGCGGCACGTCGGCGGAGGCCGGGCTGTCGGTCGGCTGCGCGTCGGGGTCATCGTTGCCCAGCACCGGCTCGAAGGCCATGCCCTGGCCGTTTTCGTTGGCGTAGATGGCCATCACGTTGTCAACCGGTACGTAGATTTCGCGCGAGACGCCGCCAAAGCGGGCGTGGAAGCGGACGGCGTCGTTGTCCATCTTCAGGCCGCTGGTGGCGCCGAAGCTGATGTTGAGCACGATCTCGCCCTTTTTCACGTATTCCATCGGTACCGTGGTGCGCGAATCGACTTTGACCGCGAGATAAGGCGTGTAGCCGCTGTCGGTGCACCACTCGTAGATGGCGCGCAGCATATAAGGTTTGGTTGAGATTTCAGACATGGTAGGCACTGTGAGGCGGGAGCGCCCCCCATCAAGCATGAGGCGGGCGCACCGGTAATTCAAAAGACTGGCTGCTGACGCAAGATATTCCCGGCAGGCGCTGCCTGCCGGGAATATCTTTTAGCGGCGCATCACTTTCTCGGATGGCGTCAGTGCTTCGATATAGGCTGGACGCGAGAAGATGCGTTCGGCGTATTTCATCAGCGGTGCGGCCGTCTTCGACAGTTCGATGCCGTAGTGGTCCAGGCGCCACAGCAGCGGCGCAACAGCCACGTCGAGCATCGAGAATTCGTCGCCCAGCATGTACTTGTTTTTCAGGAACAGTGGCGCCAGGGTCGTCAGGCGGTCGCGGATTTCCGCGCGTGCCTTGTCGTGGGCCTTGTCGTTGCTCTTGGCGCGTTCGCTTTCCAGCACGTGCACGTGCACGAACAGTTCTTTTTCGAAATTGAACAGCATCAGGCGTGCGCGGGCACGCATCAGCGGATCGGCCGGCATCAGTTGCGGATGCGGGAAGCGCTCATCGATGTACTCGTTGATGATGTTCGATTCATACAGGATCAGTTCGCGCTCGACCAGGATAGGCACCTGGCCGTACGGGTTCATGGTCGAAATATCTTCCGGCTTGTTGAACAGGTCGACGTCGCGCACTTCGAAGTCCATGCCTTTTTCAAACAGGACCAGGCGGCAGCGTTGCGAAAATGGGCAGGTTGTACCCGAATAGAGAACCATCATTTTTTATAGTTCCTTAGAAACAAAGGGGGTGAAGCCGCGAACGGCTCACCCCAGGTCGCTTGTCCACTCATGCGGACAACGCAGAAACAGGCATAAACCGGCCTAAGGCCGGCGCCTCACTTATTTGACTTCCTTCCAGAACGACGCGTTAAGGCGCCATGCCAGCAGAGCAAATACCGACAGGAACAGCAGCACCCACACGCCCAGGCGCTTGCGTGTTTGCTGTGCCGGTTCGGCCATCCACTCCATGTAGCCGACCAGGTCGGCTACCGCATTGTCATACTCGATCTTGTTCAACGTACCTGGCTTGACCTGCTCGAAGCCGGTAAATTTGTGGATCTTCTTGCCAGCTTCGTGCGGATCATTCTCTTCCACGAACTTGGCAGTCTGGACACCTTGCAATTCCCATAATACATGCGGCATGGCAACATTCGGCACGACCATGTTGTTCCAGCCGGTCGGACGAGTGTCGTCTTTATAGAACGTACGCAGGTAAGTATACAGGTAGTCGCCGCCTGTGCCAGCGGAAGATGATTTCGCGCGCGAAATTACCGACAAATCCGGCGGTACGACGCCAAAGAAGGCCTTGGCGTCCTGTGGTGCCAGGCTAGTCGTCATCAAGTCGCCGACTTTATCGCCGGAGAACAACAGGTTCTGCTTGATCTGGTCTTCCGTCAAGCCCAGGTCGCGCAGGCGGTTGTAGCGCATCGACACGGCGGCGTGGCAATTCAAGCAATAATTGACGAACAATTTGGCGCCATGTTGCAGCGCCGCCATGTTGGTCTGGCGGTCAGGAGCCTTGTCCAGCGGAAAGCCGCCTTCGCTGGCGAGAGCCATGGCGGGCACGAGGGCCAGGATGGCGAGCAGTTTTTTTGCAATCTTCATATGATGTATGTCCTTTGAGCGTGGCGTGAGAGCGGCTTAGTGCGGGTGAAACGTCACACGCGACGGCACGGTCTTGAACTTGCCCATGGCACTCCACCATGGCATCAGCAGGAAGAAGCTGAAGTAAATCAGGGTGCACACTTGCGACACGATGGTTTTCGCATCCGTTGGCGCCTGGGTGCCGAGGTAGCCCAGCACCAGGAACGACAGGCCGAAGATGGCGTACACATATTTGTGCCAGGTCGGACGGTAGCGGATCGATTTCACGGGCGAATGATCGAGCCATGGCAGGAAGGCCAGGATCACGACGGAACCGCCGAAGAACACCACGCCCCAGAATTTCGCGTCCAGCACCTGCGGCAGCATGCCGATGATGGCGACGATGGCGATGCCGGCAACGATGGACTTGACCGTCGTCGACAGGCGCGACTTGAGCCAGATGAATACCACGTAGGCCGCCACGGCGCCCATCAGCACGTACATGAAGTCGGCCGTGGTGGCGCGCAGTACCGAGTAGAACGGCGTGAAGTACCAGGTTGGCGCGATGTGCAGCGGGGTTTTCAGCGAATCGCCTGGCAGGAAGTTGTTGTATTCCAGGAAGTAGCCGCCCATTTCCGGCGCGAAGAACACGACGGCGCTGAAAATGACGAGGAAGATCGAGACGCCGAACAAGTCATGCACGGTGTAGTACGGATGCGATGGAATCGAATCGAGCGGGTGGCCATCGGCGCCCAGGTTTTCCTTCACTTCGATGCCGTCCGGGTTGCTGGAGCCGACTTCATGCAGGGCGATCAAGTGCGCAGCAACCAGGCCCAGCAGGACCAGCGGGATGGCGATCACGTGGAAGGCGAAGAAGCGGTTCAGGGTCGCGTCGGAAACAACGTAGTCGCCGCGGATCCACAACGACAGGTCAGGGCCGATGAACGGGATGGCGCCAAACAGGTTGACGATCACTTGGGCGCCCCAGTACGACATCTGGCCCCATGGCAGCAGGTAACCGAAGAACGCTTCGGCCATCAGGCACAGGAAGATGGCGAAACCGAACAGCCAGATCAGTTCACGTGGCTTGCGGTACGAGCCGTACAGCAGGGCGCGCGTCATGTGCAGGTAGACGATGATGAAGAAGGCCGAGGCGCCCGTCGAGTGCATGTAGCGCACCAGCCAGCCCCACGGTACTTCGCGCATGATGTACTCGACGGAATTGAAGGCCAGGGCCGCATCCGGTTTGTAGTGCATGGTCAGGAAGATGCCGGTGACGATCTGCAAGACCAGCACCAGCATGGCCAGCGAGCCGAAGATGTACCAGAAATTGAAGTTTTTCGGGGCGTAGTACTTGCCCCATTGGTCGTTCCACAGCTTGGTCAGGGGAAAGCGGTCATCGACCCAGCCCAGCGCTTTTTCGGCGACGGGCGCGTCTGCCGGGAATTTCGTTTCTTTAAAAGCAGCCATGATCAAGCCTCGCCTTTCTCGTCTTTACCTATCAGCAATTTGGTGTCGCTCAGGTACATATGGCGCGGCACTTGCAGGTTGTCCGGCGCCGGCTTGTTCTTGAACACGCGGCCTGCCATGTCGAAAGTGGAGCCGTGGCAAGGGCACAGGAAGCCGCCTTCCCAGTCATCGGGCAGCGACGGTTGCGGGCCGGGGGCAAATTTCGAGGAAGGAGAGCAGCCCAGATGGGTGCAGATGCCGACGGCGACGAGAATTTCAGGCTTGATCGAGCGCGCTTCGTTCATGCAGTAGTCAGGCGTGAATTCGGCGGGGTTGCGTTGCGAATTGGCATCGGCGACTTTGCCATCGGTCTTTTTCAGCGACGCGATCATTTCCGGCGTGCGCTTGAGGATCCAGACCGGCTTGCCGCGCCATTCGACGGTGCGCATTTCGCCGGGTTGCAAGGTGGTGATGTCTACTTCGACCGGCGCGCCAGCCGCTTTCGCGCGCTCCGACGGCTGGAAGGTGCTTACCAAGGCTCCCGCGGTTGCCAATCCAACTACACTGCCCGCCGCGCACGTGGCGACGAGCAAGCCGCGACGGCCTGAATCGACCTGCTTTTCGTTACTCATGCAAACCCCAATCAGTCAAAATGCGAATCTTTATTATGAGTGGCAGCCGCGAAAAACCCGTCGCCGAAGCTCTTTCCCACTGATTGCCGCAACCCGCGTCTTTGCGCGGTAAAGTGGCAACATCCCTGCGGAACTTCGGACTATGGCGCAGCCCATGCCAGTTTCTTGTTGATTATCCGGAAGTGAAAATCCACTTCTGGCAACCGCAAATTATAAGTGAAGCAAACAACGAATAGAACAAAAACGTTGCTTGTACCATAATTTATATACTTTTGCAGGAGGTGGCTAGTTCTTTCGAACTAGATGCACCCGGCTGTGCACGAATTGGTCTCGCCGACAACCACAAGTTGGTGGCACTGGGAATCAATAGTATGATCGGCATGTTTTTATATCTATCAGAAGGAGAAATTCATGGCAATGATGAAGGAATTTAAAGAATTTGCAATGAAAGGCAACGTCGTCGATCTGGCGGTCGGTGTCATCATCGGCGGCGCCTTCGGCAAGATTGTCGATTCCCTGGTGCAAGACGTGATCATGCCGCCCATCGGCCGCATTTTCGGCGGCCTCGATTTCGCCAATTACTACCTGCCCCTGAACGGTCAAGCGACGACGATGACCCTGGTGGAAGCGAAAAAGGCGGGCGCCGTGCTGGCCTATGGTAACTTTTTGACCATTTTGCTCAACTTTATCATCCTTGCCTTCATCATCTTCCAGATGGTACGCCTGATGAACAAGGCCCGCCGCAGCGAACCGGTCGCGCCGGCACCGGCACCGGCCACGCCGGAAGACATCGTGCTGCTGCGTGAAATCCGCGACTCCCTGCAGCAGAACGCACGCAACGGCGGCGATCTGGCAAAATAAGCCGTTCCGGCACCGGCCGGCTGACCTGGGCAGAAAACTATGCGACGATTCTGGTTATTGTTTGCGCAAACCGTGACGATCGCGTTGGCGCTGTATTTTGTGTACGGCGCACTGCGCCCGGCCAGCCGGGTACAGCAGCTGGGCTCTCCCGCCAAGCCGGTGCCCGTGGTGGAAACGGCGTCCAGCAGCCTGGCGCCCGGTTCCTACCGCGACGCGGCGGCGCGCGCCATGCCCGCCGTCGTCAACATCCTCACCCTGCAAGTGCCCAAGCGCGGCGCCCATCCGCTGGCGCGCGATCCTTTCTTTAAACGTTTCTTCGGCGACCGCGATCCGGACGACGGCGACGACGACTTGAAAAACAGCCTTGGCTCCGGTGTCATCGTCAGCCATGAAGGCTATGTGCTGACCAACAACCATGTGGTCGAAGGCGCCGACGAAATCGAAGTGGTGCTCACCGATGGCCGCAAGGCGCCCGCCAAGGTGGTGGGCCTGGACCCGGAAACGGACCTGGCCGTCATCAAGATCAACCTCGACAAGTTGCCCGTCATCGTGCTGGGCCAGTCGGAACAGGCGCGCGTGGGCGACGTGGTGCTAGCCATCGGCAACCCGTTCGGCGTGGGCCAGACGGTAACCATGGGCATCATCTCCGCCCTGGGCCGCAACAACCTGCACATCAACAGTTTTGAAAACTTCATCCAGACGGATGCGGCCATCAACTTCGGCAACTCGGGCGGCGCCCTGGTCGATACGCGCGGCAATCTGATCGGCATCAATACGGCGATTTACTCGCAAAGCGGCGGCTCCGTCGGCATCGGCTTCGCCATTCCCGTCTCGACGGCCAAGACGGTGATGGAAGCCATCATCAAGGATGGCCACGTGGTGCGCGGCTGGATCGGCGTGGAAACACAGGACATCACGCCCGAGCTGGCGCAAAGTTTCGGCCTGCAGCGTACCAGCGGCGCCATCATCGCCGGCGTGGTGCGCAACGGCCCGGCCGACAAGGCGGGTATCGTGCCCGGCGACATCCTGCTGACGGTGCAAGGCAAGCCCGTGGGCGACACGACGGAAATGCTGAACCTCATCGCGCAACTGCCGCCCGGCGAAAAAGC
Source organism: Janthinobacterium sp. 64 (assembly GCF_002813325.1). Taxonomy (NCBI): domain Bacteria; kingdom Pseudomonadati; phylum Pseudomonadota; class Betaproteobacteria; order Burkholderiales; family Oxalobacteraceae; genus Janthinobacterium; species Janthinobacterium sp. 64. Next base: position 4,043,890 of record NZ_PHUG01000001.1, read on the forward strand.
TAAAATGACGGTGCTGCGCAAGAATCGCGAAGCGGCACTCGACGTGATGGTGGGCAAGCGCCCCATCCCGAAAGAGCTTTCCAAATAGTTGCTTATCGGAATTTGACACATGCATGTGCGTGATTTGACCCAATTTTTACGTGAACTGAGCGACAACAACAACCGTCCCTGGTTTGTGATGAACAAGCCCCGCTACGACATCCTGCGCGAGGAATTCCTGGCGCTGGTCACCAGTCTGATCGGCGAGCTCGGCAAGTTCGACCCGGCCGTGAAATACTGCAATCCGAAGAAGGCCATGTTCCGCATCAACCGCGACGTGCGTTTCGCGCACGACAAAAGCCCGTATAAAACGCGTTTTTCGGCCGCCATCGCGCCGAACGACATGCGCCGCCCCAGTAAGGCGGGCGGTCCCACGTATTATCTGCAGATCGATGGCCAAGGGAATTTACTGTTCGGCGCCGGCGAATACATGCCGCCACCTGGCCGCTTGAAGGCGCTGCGCGAGCATATGCTCAACGATGCGCCAGGTTTTTCCAAAGTGCTGAAAAATAAGCGCTTGAAGGCCCGTTTCGGCACCATCCAGAACGAGGGCAAGCTGCAGCGCCCGCCCAAGGGGTTTGACGCGGACGCCGAACATATCGAATTCATCAAGCTCAAAAGCTTTTTTGTCTGGACCGAAGTGCCGCTGCCCGTTAACGAACCGGAAAAACTGCTGCCGACCCTGGCGCAAGGCTTGCAGGATGCGTGGCCGCTGGTCGAGTGGATGCGCGGCGCGAAAGAGCCGGAGGAAGTCCCCGAGTAATGACTGAAGGAGCACATGATGGCGCTGGAGCACGCGAGTTCAGGACAGGTGATCGAGGTGCTGCGCAGGGACGGCGGCGACCTGTCGCAGTTTTCCGCCATTGCGCTGGCCAAAACGGATGAACTGGAATTGATCCGCATGTGCATGCCCAAGGGCAAGACCATGCCCGAGCATCATGTGCTCGGCGAGATCACCTTGCTGTGCCTGCAAGGGCAGGTGGCGGTGGAGGCGCATGGCGGCGTGCAGGTGCTGGGACCGGGTCAGATGCTGTACCTGCTCGGCGGCCAGGCGCACGCCCTGGAAGCGCGCGAAGACAGTTTATTATTGCTCACCATACTCATGCACAAGGCGGGGCGCTAGTTTTCCGGGTGCTTCAAGCTGCCTCGGCGCGCGGATCGCGCGACAGCAGCTGCTGCACCATCACGTGCGGTACATCGCCATCGAACAGCACGCCGGCCACGGCATTCGTGATCGGCATGTCGACGCCCATGCGGCGCGCCAGTTCGCGCACGGCCTTGGCGCAGGGCACGCCTTCGGCCACGTGACCGAGTTCGGCCACGATGGTCTCCAGCGCCTTGCCTTGCGCCAGGCCCAGGCCGACTCTGCGGTTGCGCGACAGGTCGCCCGTGCACGTCAGAATCAAGTCGCCCATGCCCGTCAGTCCCATGAACGTTTCCGTCTGGCCACCGAGGGCCGTGCCCAGGCGTGTGATTTCCGCCAGGCCACGTGTGATCAGCGCGGCGCGCGCATTCAAGCCCAAACCCAGGCCGTCGGCCACGCCGGTGGCAATGGCCAGCACGTTTTTCACGGCGCCGCCCACTTCCACACCTACCAGGTCGTCGCTCGCATACACGCGGATGGTGCCGCCATGCAAGGCCGAGACGACGGCGCTGCGCAAGGCGGCACTGTGCGAGGCGATGGTCAGCGCGCACGGCAAGCCGCGCGCCACTTCCTGCGCGAACGAAGGACCGGACAGGGCGCCGCCGGGGACCGTGTCGCCCAGCACTTCCTGCACGATCTGGTGCGGCAGCAAGCCCGTGCCGCCTTCAAAGCCTTTGCACAGCCACACCAGGTTGGCGATGGCCTTGTTTTTCAACTGATCTTTCAACTGGTGCAGCATGGGCCGCAAGCCCGCCACGGGACAGGCGGCGATCAAGAGGCCGTGTTCGCCAGCGGCGTGCGCGACGGCGGCGTCGAAATCGGCACTGATGCGCAGTTGCGGCGGCAATGGGAAACCGGGCAAATAGCTGTTTTCGCCGCTGGCGGCCATGGCGGCCATGGCCTCGCCGTTGCGGCCCCACAGCAGCACGTCGTGGCGGCCGGCCAGGGCCATGGCCACGGCCGTGCCCCAGGCGCCGGCGCCCAGCACGGTGATCTTGCGGGCGGCGGGAATGCTATCGGGAGTGACTTCAGGAGAAACTTGCATGCAACCTCAACGGGGCAGGGGAAACGGACGCGGTGCTTACAGGCCCCACACTTCGCTGGTCTTGACGTAGCCGCTCTGGCCATCCTTGTGGCGCACCTTGACCCAGCCGGAGCTCGGCTGCTCGCTCATTTCCAGCAGCACGCCCTTGTCGACGAGGAGGATGGCGGAGGCGGTGTCATCGGGGCTGGCGCGAACCTTGAGGTTCGCGGCGCGCGCCACGACGTTGCGCTTGGCCGACAGGCCCTTGGCTTCGGTCCAGGCCATTTCGCCGCTGGCGTCGCGTACCTTGACCCATTCGCCGTAGCTGAGCACGACTTCCAGCGGCATGCCGCGTGGCGCCACGTACAGCTTGCCGCCCTTGGCGGACGGCGCGTCGTACAGGATCACGGGGGCGGCGCCCACCGTTTTGAAATCGACGGCGTGACTGGCGGCGGTGGCCAGCAGCAGCACGGTGCCGGCGATCCAGCGGAACTTGCTCAAGAGCGCACTTTTCAACATGATATTTTTGAACCTTAACGAAACACGGCGGCCAGGCCGCCGTGTCAGGCCAGCCTTGACGGCCGGCGGGTCTTGCCTGAAGCTTAGTGCGTCGTCGCGTCGCCTGCTGGTGCAGCGGCGGCAGCGTCAGCAATAGCTTGCAGACGTTGTTGGTAGAACACTTCGAAGTTGATCTCGGCCAGGTGCACTGGCGGGAAGCCGGCACGGGTGATCACGTCGGCGATGTTGGCGCGCAGGTAAGGGTAGATGATGTTCGGGCAGCCGATTCCCAGCAGCGGATCGAGTTGATCGGCAGGAATGTTGCGTGCTTCGAAAATACCGGCTTGCTTGCCTTCAACCAGGAAAGCGACTTTTTCGCCGACTTTGGCGGTGACGGTGATGGTCACGGTGGCTTCGAAGATGCCGTCGGCCAGAGGCGCAGCGCCCACGTCCAGTGCCACTTCGATGGCTGGCGCTTCTTGTTCCAGGAAAATAGCTGGGGAATTTGGTTGTTCCAGCGACATGTCTTTCAGGTAGACGCGTTGGATTTGGAAGACTGGTTGCAGATTTTCGTCAGACATGGAACGCTTTCGTTGTAAGGGACAAGAACGGCACACCGTTCAAATATGGTGCTTGCGGTATTCAAACCGCGCCGGGTAGGCGCGGCCAGATCAGGTGCGAGGGCAATTGTATCAAAACAATACGACAAAAAACCAAGCAATTTCTCGAACCCGCTTTATATCAGGCTGCCGTGCCATTTAACAAGGGGTCCAGCTTGCCGGCTTGATCGAGCGCATACAAATCGTCGAAACCGCCCACGTGGGTATCGCCCACATAGATCTGCGGCACCGTGCGGCGGCCCGTGCGTTCCATCATCTTGATGCGCTCTTCCGGGTCGAGGTCGACGCGGATCTTTTGCACGGTCACGCCCTTGGCTTCCAACAGGCGCTCGGCGCGCACGCAATACGGGCACACGGCGGTGCTATACACAATTACAGGTACGGTCATGTCGATTCCTTCAGTTAAGGCTGGCTTATTTCGCCAGCGACAAGGTTTTCAACGGCAAACCTTGCTTTTTCCATTCGTCGATACCGCCTTCCAGGCTCGTTGCCTCGGCGAAACCGGCTTTGCCCAGCAGGCCGACGGCCGTTGCCGAACGCGAACCTTTCTGGCAAACCACTACAATGGGGCGCGTTTTGAATTTTTCCAGCTCGCCCAGGCGTTTTGCCAGTTCCGGCAGCGGCATATTTTTTGCGTCAGGCAAGTGGCCCGTGGCGAATTCTTCCGCGCTGCGCACGTCGACGATGATGGTCTTGCCACGGTTGATCAGTTGCGTGACTTCCAGCACGGTCGCGCGTTTGCCGCGCATCGACAGCAGTGGCCAGAGGAGGGCGCCGCCGGAAATAATGACGATGGCAAACAGAAAAATGTGGTCGATAATGAATTTCACGTAGGGTCCAATGGTTTAAGTCAATCCGCGCATTATAAAATAGAAGCTGGACGAGGTCTTTTTACGTTTTGCTTTTTTGATTTGAACCCCTTGAGAAGATAGAACTATGTACAAAATCGTTTTCATGCGTCACGGCGAATCCACCTGGAATCTCGATAACCGCTTCACCGGCTGGACCGACGTCGATCTGACGGAAAAGGGCGTCAACGAAGCCAGGGCCGCCGGCCAGATCCTCAAGCAGGAAGGTTTTACGTTCGACGTGGCCTACACTTCCGTCCTGAAGCGCGCCATCCGCACCCTGTGGCTGGCGCTCGACGAGATGGACATGATGTATTTGCCGATCAAGAACGACTGGCGCCTGAACGAACGCCACTACGGCGCCCTGCAAGGCCTGGACAAGGGCGAGACTGCCGCCAAGTATGGCGACGAGCAGGTACTGGTGTGGCGCCGCAGCTACGACACGCCACCGCCGCCGCTGGAAGCGAACGATGACCGCGCCTCGTTCAACGATCCGCGCTATGCCGGCTTGCCGCAAGCGTCGATTCCGCTGACCGAATGCCTGAAAGACACCGTGGCGCGCGTGATGCCGGCCTGGGATGAAGAAATCGCCCCGGCCATCCGCGCCGGCAAGAAGATCATCATTTCGGCCCACGGCAACAGCCTGCGCGCGCTGATCAAGATGCTCGATGGCATCAGCGACAGCGATATCGTCGGCCTGAACATTCCGAACGGCCAGCCGCTCGTGTATGAACTGGACGCCGACCTGAAACCGATCCGTCACTACTACCTGGGCGACCCGGCAGCGATTGCGGCAGCGCAAGCGGCCGTGGCGAACCAAGGGAAGGCCAAGTAACTTGTTGTCTTTCTTCCGCGGCACAGCAATCGCCCCCTCTGCTGAACGATCCCTGCCGGCGTGGCGCGCCGGTGCCATGCTGTGCGCAGCGCTGCTGTTGTCGAGCGGTGCCGCACAGGGTGCCAAGCCCACCGAACGCAGCAAGCAGAAAGCGGCCGCGGAAGCACAACGTGCTGGATTGCAACAAAAGCTGACGGCGCTCAAGCGCGACATCAGCCGCACGGAAAGCGCCAAGGACGACGCGGCCGATACCCTGGCCGAGTCGGAAGAGGCCATTTCCAACGCCAACCGCGCCCTGCGCGACCTGGCGCAGGAGCAAAGCGCGACGGGCGTGAAACTCAATGCGCTGGGGCAAGAACACCAGCAATTGACGGCCACCGTCGAAAAACAAAAAGCGCAGCTGTCCAAATTGCTGCGTGAACAATATGTTGCCGGCAACGAAGACCGCATCAAGCTGCTCTTGTCGGGCGATAACCCGAACCGCATCAACCGCGACTTGCAACTGATGGCGTATGTGTCGCAGGCGCAGGCGCGCTTGCTGGAAGCCTTGCGCGCCAACTTGCTGGCCGTGGAGAAAAACCAGGCCGACGTGCAGAACGCCAAGGATGAGCTGGAAGAAATCGCGCAGGAAGAGCGCGACCAGAAGGCCTTGCTGGTGCAAGAGAAGGCGCGCCGCGCCGCCTTGCTGACGAGCTTGTCGCAGCGCCTGGTGGCGCAGCGCAAGGAAGTGGGCAATGTCGAGCGCGACGAACAGCGCATGGGCAACCTGGTCGACAAGCTGGCGAAACTGATCGAAGAGCAGGCCGCCGCCGCCGCGGCTGAAAAGAAACGCCAGCAATTGCTGGCCGAGCAGCGCGCCGCCGCCAAAGCGGCCGCCGACGCCAGGATCGCGGCGGAAAAACGCGAACGCTTGCTGGCCGCGCGCGCCAAGGCCGCCCAGGCGCAGGCCGAACGCGAACGCCTGGCGAAAGAGCAACAAAACAAATCGGGCAAGATCAAGCCGCAAACACCGCCGCCGCCCGTGAAACTGGAACCGATCGACGACGACGAGCCGCCGCAGGTGGCCAAGGTGGCGACTAAGCCGGAGCCGAAGCCGGAACCGGAACCGGAGCGCCCAAGCCTGGGCCCGGCCGCGCCGGCCGGCGCCTTTGCCAGCATGAAAGGGCAGCTGCGCGCGCCCGTGGCCGGCAAGATCGCCGCCCGCTTCGGCAGCAAGCGCGGTGACGGCCCCAGCTGGAAGGGCGTGTTCATCCGCACAGGCGAGGGCAGCGAGATCCACGCCATCGCCGGCGGCCGTGTCGTGTTTTCCGACTGGCTGCGCGGTTTCGGCAATTTGATCATCGTCGACCATGGCGGCCAGTACATGAGTATTTATGGCAATAACCAATCCTTGCTGAAACGGGTGGGCGACGCCGTCAAGGGCGGCGACGCCATTGCCAGCGCGGGCAACAGCGGCGGCAACGAGGAATCAGGGCTATACTTTGAATTGCGTCATCAGGGCCGCGCCTTCGATCCAGCCACCTGGGTGAAGTTTTAAGTTCCCCAGCGAATTTGTAGATTGCGAAGAATACATGGGTATCAAAGTCAAAAGTATCGGCCTGATCGGTCTGGGCGTCCTGGCCGGCATCGGCATGTCGCTGCAGTTCCCGGCCGTGGCGCAGAAAATCACGAATGCCCCGCTGCCGCTCGACGAGCTGCGCCAGCTGTCCGACGTCTTCGGCCTGATCAAGTCCGATTATGTCGAGAAGGTGGAAGACAAGAAACTCCTGACGGAAGCCATTTCCGGCATGGTCTCGTCGCTGGACCCGCACTCCGTCTACCTCGATAAAAATGCCTTCAAGGAAATGCGCGAAAGCGTGCAGGGCAAGTTTGTCGGCATCGGCATCGAAGTGAGCATGGAAGACGGCTACGTGAAAGTCGTCTCGCCCATCGAGGACAGCCCGGCCGCCAAGGCCGGCATCCTGGCGGGCGACCTGATCACCCGCCTCGACAATATCCCGCTGAAAGGCTTGCAGCTGGAAGACGTCATCAAGAAGATGCGCGGACAGCCCGGCAGCAAGCTGGTGCTGACGATGTCGCGCAAGGGCGAAAGCAAGCCGCTGGTGTTCCCCATCGTGCGCGAGGAAATCCGCGTGCAAAGCGTGAAGGCCAAGATGGTCGCGCCCGGCTACGCCTGGCTGCGCATCGCTCAGTTCCAGGAACCGACCGTCGATGACATGGTCAAAAAGATCAACGCGCTGTATGCGCAAGACCCCAAGCTCAAGGGCCTGGTGCTGGACTTGCGCAACGATCCCGGCGGCGTCGTGCCGGGTGCCATTGGCGTGGCGACAGCATTTCTTCCGGGTAATTCCGTGATCGTCTCGACCAAGGGCCAGTTGCCCGAATCGAAACAGGTGTTTTATGGACGCCGCGAATTCTATGCGCCGCCCGGCGCCAAGGCCGACCCGCTGGCCAAGCTGCCGGCCGCGCTGAAAACCGTGCCGCTGGTGGTGCTGGTCAATGCCGGCTCCGCTTCCGCGTCGGAAATCGTCGCCGGCGCCTTGCAGGATTACCAGCGCGCCACCGTCATCGGCACGCAAACGTTCGGCAAGGGTTCCGTGCAAACCTTGCGCCAGATCACGGCCGATACGGCCGTCAAGCTGACGACGGCCCGTTACTACACGCCCAAAGGCCGGGCCATCCAGGCGCGCGGCATCGTGCCCGACTTGCTGGTCGATGAAACGGCCGAAGGCGATGGCTGGAACAGCTTGCGCATCCGCGAGGCGGACCTGGAAAAACACTTGAGCAGCAACGACGGCAAGCCGGAAGCGGCCAAGCCGACGATGGAAGGCATGCAGGATCAACTGGAAGAAGAGCAGCGCCTGATCGCCACGGCGAAAAAGCGCAAGCCGCTCGAATACGGCGCCAAGGATGATTTCCAGCTGCAACAAGCCCTGAACCACTTCCAGGGACTGCCGGTGCAGCTGGCCAAGGTGGACGCCAAGGTTGACAAGATCGGCGCCAAGCCGGAAATTGCTTCCGACATCAAGGCCGACGATAAAAAGATTCCTGTACAAAAACCGTAGTCGCCGCCATGAACGACGATCAATTGCTGCGCTACTCGCGCCATATCCTGCTGGATCAGATCGGCATCGAAGGCCAGCAAGCCTTGCTCGACGCGCATGTGTTGGTGATTGGCGCGGGCGGGCTGGGCTCGCCGGCCGCCATGTATCTGGCCGCCAGCGGCGTCGGCAAGCTGACCCTGGTCGATGACGATACGGTCGACCTGACCAATCTGCAGCGCCAGATCGCCCACACCACGGCCCGCGTGGGCCAGCCGAAAGTGCTGTCGGCACGCGAAACCTTGGCCGGCATCAATCCCGAGATCGACATCGTCGCCTTGCAAGAGCGCCTCGATGGCGCGCGCCTGGCCGAACTGGTCTTATCCAGCACGGTGGTGCTCGATTGCACCGACAACTTCGCCACGCGCCACGCCGTCAACCGCGCCTGCGTGGCGGGCAAGGTACCGCTGGTGTCGGGCGCCGTGATCCGTTTCGACGGGCAAGTGAGCGTGTTCGACCCGCGCACGGGCACCCAGCCCTGTTATTCCTGCCTGTTTCCGCAGGAACAGCAGTTCACGGACGAGGCGTGCTCGACCATGGGCGTGTTTGCGCCGCTGGTGGGCGTGGTGGGCGCCATGCAGGCGGCCGAGGCGCTGAAACTGATCATGGGTACGGGTGAATCGCTGGCCGGACGGCTGCTGCTGCTCGACGGTTTGCACATGGAATGGAGCAGCATGCGCGTCGCGCGCGACCCCGGCTGCGCCGTTTGCGGTGCAGTGGTCTTGCCGCTCTGAGTAGGCCCGCACAAATTTTTCCCCATATGACAGGCTTTGTCATATTTCCGCTTTATACTCTGCACTCATTACTTACCTTCTTCTCTCTTTCTTATGCAAAACGCAGCAAACCATCCGATACGCCAGCGCCGCGCGCGCGGCTTCACTTTGATCGAAATCATGGTCGTGGTGGTGATCATGGGCATCCTCGCGTCCCAGGTGGTGCCTATGCTGATCTCCCGCATTGGCGAATCGAAAGTGGCGTCGGCGAAAGTCAACATCGCCACCGTGATGCAGCAGCTCAAGCTGTACCGCCTGGACAACCAGCGCTACCCGACCACCGAGCAGGGCCTGCGTGCCTTGGTCGAGAAACCGACCACGGGACCGGCCGCGAATGGCTGGAAGGCGGGCGGCTATGTGGACAAAATGCCGAAAGATCCATGGGGCAACCCGTACCAGTACCTGTCGCCAGGCTTGAAAGGCGAAGTCGACATCATTTCGCTGGGCGCCGACGGACAGCCTGGCGGTAGCGGCGACGACGCCGATATCGGCTCCTGGGAACTGTAAGTTTTCCATTGCATGTCTGCCATGACCACCGGTCGCGCTGTTCACCGGCAATGCGCCAGCGGCTTCACGCTGATCGAATTGCTGGTGGTGATGGTCATCATCGGGGTGACCCTGGGCCTGGTGTCGCTGAACGCCATGCCGGATGGCCAGCAAGCGCTGCAAAAGGAAGCCGAGCGCATCGCCCTGCTGCTGCAACTGGCGCGCGATGAAGCCATCGTGCGCAGCCGGCAAGTGGCGTTCGAGGCGGACGAAAATCAATACCGTTTCCTGGTCCTCAATGAAAAGCTGTGGCAACCCGTGACGCAGGATGATTTGCTGCGTGAGCGCAGCTTCAGCAATACGCCCATGCTGCTCAGCGTGCAGCCGTCGAACAGCGTGGCCCAGCCGCTGCGCATCATCTTCGGCCGCGAACCGGTCGACAAGCCTTTCGTGCTGACCCTGGCCAGCGGCGAGCGCAGCGTGGCCATTCGCGCCGACGGCATCGGCCACTTCACGGTCGAGCAATGATGGAGTTCTCATTGCGCCGCCGCCAGCGCGGCTTCACTTTGCTGGAAGTATTGGTGGCCCTCGTCATCGTCGGCACGGCCCTGGGCGCCTCGCTGCGCGCCGTGGGCAGCCTGACGCAGAACAGCGACGGCTTGCGCAGCGCCATGATGGCCACCTGGTCGGCGGAAAACCACCTGGTGCGCTTGCGCCTGGCGAAAACCTTTCCGCAGACGGGCAAGCGCACGGTCGACTGCCCGCAGGGTGATCTGAAACTGATCTGCGAGGAGGAGGTGGTGGCCACGCCGAATCCCCGCATCCGGCAAGTGCGCGTGAACGTGTACGACGTGCAATACCCGGCCCGGCGCATCGTGCGCCTGGTGTTACTTTCCTTTAACGACTGATGGCGCGCCGCACTGTCCCCGCTGGCGGTTTCACCCTGATCGAGTTGCTCGTGGCGATCGGCATCCTGGCCATGGTCGCCGTGCTGGGCTGGCGCGGCCTGGACAGCATCGTGCGTTCGCGCGAAGTGCTGAGCAGCCAGCTGGAGCAGGCGCGCGGCATGCAACTGGCGTTTGCCCAGATGCAGAGCGATTGCGACCATCTGGCCGGTGCCGGCCAGGACAACAATCTGCTGAATGGCCGTACCAACCTGACGGCCGAGACTGACCGCCTGACCCTGGTGCGCCTGGCCGCATCGGAACAGGAGCCGCAACAGTTGCAAGTGGTCACTTACCGCCTGCGCGGCGGCGTGCTGACGCGGCGCGAATCGAACGGCACGCGCGACCTGGCCGTGCTCGACACCCTGTGGCAGGCGGCGCGCGATGATACCGATACCTCCAACGCCGACGTGGCCCTGATGCAGGGCGTCGGCAGCATGGTCATGCGCGGCTGGAGCAATGGCGCCTGGAACGTGCTGACGGCGGGCGCCACCATCTCCACGCAAGTGCCGGGCCTGGAAGTGACCTTGCAAATGCCGGGTCAGGACGCGGGCCTGTCCAAAGTCTTTTTACTGGGGCCGGGATGAAGCGCTTCTCGCTCCCTGAGCGCCAGCGCGGCGTGGCCGTCATCACGGCTTTGCTGCTGACGGCGCTGGTCATCACCGTCGTCGCCAGCCTGTTCTGGCAGCAGCAGGTGCAGGTGCGCTCGATGGAAAACCAGCGCCTGCGCCTGCAGACGCAGTGGGCCATGCGTGGCATGGTCGACTTCGCCCGCTTTTGGCTGCGCCAGGACAATCCCTCGCAGACGGCGGCCGACGGCGTGTGGGCCACGCCCATCGAGGAAGCGCGGCTCGACGATTACGTCGACCGCGAAAAGGTCGACACGGAAAAATTCGACGCCACCGTGTCGGGCCGCGCGCTCGATGCGCAGGCGCGGTTTAATATCAGCAACTTGGTCGCCGCCACGGGCGGCATCAATCCGAAGCAGGTGCTGGCCTTCCAGCGTTTGCTGTCGAACCTGCGGCTCGACAGCGGCCTGGCGCAGGCGACGGCCGATGCCGTGCTGCGCGCGAAGCCGAAACCGCGCGCCATGGACAGCGGCAGCGATGGCAAGACGCCCGCCGCCGCGCCCACCACGTCCGCCACGGGCGGCGGCAGCGAGCCGGTGGCGTTCACGCAGGTCGAGGATTTGCTGGCCGTGCCCGGCTATACGCCACAGCTGATCGAGAAATTGCGCGATTTCGTCATCATCTTGCCGGAACTCACGCCGGTCAACGTGAATACGGCGCCGGCCGAGGTGCTGGCGGCCGTGACGATGATGTCCTTGTCCGAGGCCAGCGCCCTGACCCTGAGCAATCCGCGCAAAAAGTTTGTTGATTTGGCAAACTTCAAGAATAATATTAATGCCGAACTGATTGCTTCCGTGGAACTCGACGTGAAAAGCCGTTACTTCCTCACCGTCATTCGTGTGCGGCTGGACCGCGCCGCCCTCGATGCCGTGGCGCTCGTCAATCGAAAAACGGATCCGCAGCGCACCACCAGCCTGGTCTGGTTGCGGGAAAATTAACCCCTGAAAGCGAGTCACTTTGACAATATTGTATATCCGTCACCCGGCCAGGGCGTCCATCGACAGCGCGCCAGCCTGCTCCTTCGTGCTGGCCGGCGACGGTGGCGCCTTGCTGCAGCAGGGCAGCGCGCCGCTGGGCAGCCTGGGGCAGCTGATTGCTGGCGCGAAGCAGGTGGTCTTGCTGCTGGCGGCGGCCGATGTGACCCTGCTGCGCCTGAAAACCCCGCCGCTGGCCGGCGCCCGCCTGCGTGCGGCCTTGCCTGGCCTGGTGGAAGAACATATTCTCGGCGACGCGCAGGATTGCCTGCTGGCCGCCGGCGCGCCCGACGCTGCCGGCATGCGCACGGTGGCCGTGGCGCAGCGCGCCTGGGCCGAGGTGCTGGTGAAAGCTTTGCTGGCGCAGGGCGCGCGCAAGGTGGTTCTGCTGCCGTCGCAGCTGTGCCTGCCCTTGCAGCCGGGCAGCGTGACGGCATCCTTGCAGGCAAGCGGCGACGGTCTGGAACTGGCCTTGCGCCAGGCGCCGCAAGAGGGCCTCGGCCTGGTCTTGCCGCCCCAGCCGCAGCAGGCGCTGCTGACGACGCGCGCGTTTGCCGGCGACGTGCCGCTGACGGTGTATGTGGCACAGGCCGAGCTGGCGCACTATCAACAGCTGGCCGCCGGCATGGCTGGCGTGACGGTGGAACCGGACCACTGGGCGCACTGGATCGCCGGCGCCAAGGGCGCGGGGCTGGATCTGGCTGCCGCCCTGGGCACGGCCACGGGATCGGCCACCGAATGGCGCCGCTGGCGCTGGCCGCTGCGCCTGGCGCTGCTGGCCGTGATCGTCAACCTGGCCGGCATGAATATCGAATGGATGCGCTTGAAGCGCGAGGCCGCCACCGTGCGCACCTCGATGCAGCAAACCTTCAAGGCCGCGTATCCGAATGAAGCGCCCGTGTATGGCCTGGAAGCGGAGCAGATGCGGCGCAATATCGCCGCTGCCCGCCTGCAAAGCGGGCAGGCCAGCATGGATGATTTTACGAGCATGAGCGCGGCCCTGGGCGAGGCGCTGGGCGGACTGGCCGGACGCGGCGTGGTGGCGTCACTGGAATACCGCGAGCGCAGCCTGATCGTCACGCTGAAACCGGACATGGTCGACGCCAGCGCCCAGGCGCAGGTGCGCGATGGCCTGGCCGCGCGCAAGCTGGCCTTGAATGAAACGGCGCCGGGCGTGTGGAAGATCACGCCGGCCACGGGAGCAAAAGCATGAGTGCAGCAGTCAACCAGGCGCGCGCCGCATTGACGCGGCAGCAGCAGGCGGTGCAAGCCTTTTGGGCAGAACGCACGCAGCAGGAGCGCAAGCTGCTGGCCATCGGCGGCGTCGTGGCGGGGTTAGCCCTCGTTCACGCCATGTTCTTCCAGCCGGCCTGGACGGGCCGCATCGCCTTGCAAAAGAGCTTGCCCGAGCTGCGCCAGAACGCGGCCCAGCTGCAGGCGCTGGCACGCGAAGCGGGCGAACTGGCGCGCCAGACGCCCGTGCAGGTCGCCCCCATGAGCCGTGACAGCCTTGACGCATCGCTGAAAGCGCGCGGCCTGGCGCCGCAATCGCTGTCGCTGACGGGAGAGTACGCGCGCGTGCAGTTGAACGGCGTGCCGTTTGCCAGCGTCATGCTGTGGCTGGACGGCTTGCGCCGCGAAGGCCGCGTGGCGGTGCAGGACGCGAAGATCACGGCGCAGGCGCAGGGCAAGGCGGGGCTGGTCGATGCCAGCCTGACCCTGCACCAGAGTCCCGGCGCGGCACGATGAGGCGCTTGCTTGGCTGGCTGCTGGCCATCATCGTCAGCGTCTGCGTCACCCTGCTGGTGTTTTTTCCGGCCGGCTGGGTCGCTGGCATCGTGGAAAAGCAGACGGGCGGACGTTTGACCTTGGGCGACGCGCAAGGTACCCTGTGGCGCGGCTCGGCCTTTATCGGCGGGGCGGCCAGCGCGAATGGCGCCGTGACGCCGCTGCTGCCGGGGCGTTTCAGCTGGCGCATCTCGCCCTCGGTGCTGTGGGGATCGGCGGACGTGGAACTGCAAAACCCGCAGGCGCTGTCGCAGCCGGTGAACTTGCGCGGTTCGTGGTCGCACTGGCAAGTCAGCCCGGCGGCCCTGCTGCTGCCGGCCGATGGCCTCGGCGGCCTCGGTGCACCATTAAATACCGTGGCGCCAACGGGCAGCATGCGCCTGTCGTGGAGCACCCTGCAGCTGGCTCTGGAGCAGCGGCAGTTTTCCGCCGTCGGCCGCACCACCTTGCAGATGACGGACATGGCGTCGCGCCTGTCGTCCTTGCGTCCGCTGGGCAGCTACGAGCTCGATTTCGATTGGCAGGGGCAGCAGGCGACGTTGACCTTGCGCTCCATCAAGGGACCGCTGCTGCTCGACGGCAGCGGCAGCCTGAATCAGGGGCGCATGCAGTTTTCCGGCCAGGCCCAGGCCGCAGCAGGATATGAAGAGACCTTGGCGAGTTTGTTGAATTTGCTGGGACAGCGCCGTAGCAATAGCGAAAAAAACATCATCGCCTTAGAGTTCAGACAATGAAAAAACCATCCGTGAGCCCCCATCCTTTCTCCTTTTCGCTGCGCCGCCTGTCGGCCGCCGCCTTGCTGTGCTGTTCCGTGGCCGGCATGCCGGCACCCGTCTGGGCCGCGCCCGGCGATGAAGCGGCGCTCAATTTCGTCGGCGCCGACATCGAGTCGGTGATCAAGGCCGTGGGCCATTACACCAACATCAATTTCGTCATCGACCCGCGCGTCAAGGGCACGATCACCTTGGTGTCGGAAAAATCGATCAGCAAGACCCAGGCCTTCGGGCTGCTGGCCTCCGCGCTGCGCCTGCAGGGCTATGCGGTGGTGTCCGGCGACGGCTATGCGAAAGTGGTGCCGGAAGCGGACGCCAAGCTGCAATCCGTGCCGACCCAGGTGGGCAACGGTGCCAGCCAGGTAAAGGGCGACCAGATCGCCACCCAGGTGTTTTACCTGAACTACGAATCGTCGGCCAACCTGCTGGCCGTGCTGCGCCCCTTGATCTCGCCGAACAACACGATCAACGCCAACCCGGGCAACAACTCGCTGGTGATCACCGATTACGCGGATAACCTCAAGCGCCTGGCGAAGATCATCGCCGCGCTCGACGTGCCCGCGTCGGCGGACCTGGACGTGATCCCCGTGCGCTACGCCATCGCGTCGGACCTGGCCTCGATGGTCAATAAACTGATGGAAGGCGGCAATGCGGGCGGTGCCGGCGCGGGGGCCGACGCTGGCAAGGTCTCCGTGCTGGCCGACCCGCGCACCAATTCGCTGGTGCTGCGCGCACCGTCGGCGGCGCGCGCCAACCTGGCCAAGTCGCTGATCTCGAAGCTGGACCAGCCCACCACGCAGCTGGGCAATGTGCACGTGGTGTACCTCAAAAATGCGGACGCCACCAAGCTGGCGCAGACCTTGCGCTCGGTAGTGACGTCGGACGGCACGGCCGCCACGGCGCAGCAGGGCGTCGGCAACCAGAACACGAACAACCAGATCGGCCAGAACAACAGCGGCATGAACAGCACTGGCCTGGGCGGCAATACGCAAAACGGCAGCACGGGCGGCGCTTCGCTGAACAACGCGCCGCAGCAGCTGTCGTCCGGCGGCGCGGCCGGTTTCATTCAGGCCGACGCATCGACCAATACCCTGATTTTGACGTGCAACGAAGCCGTGTACCGCAACCTGCGCGCCGTGATCGACCAGCTCGACGTGCGCCGCGCGCAGGTCTACATCGAGGCGCTGATCGTCGAAGTGACGTCGGCCAAGGCGTCCGAATTCGGCGTGCAGTGGCTGGGGCTTTCCGGCGACAGCGGCAGCAACTACCGCGTGGGGGCGCTGCAGTCGTTCGCCGGCGGCACCAATAACAATATCGCCGCCATCGCCACGGGCGGTGGCAAGACCCTGCCCACGGGCGGCCTGACCCTGGGTATCTTCAAGCAGATCAACGGCGCGCTGGGCCTGGGTGCCGTGGCGCATGCGCTGGAATCGGACGGCAACGCCAACATCCTGTCGACGCCGAACCTGATCACCCTGGACAATGAACTGGCGACCATCAAGGTGGGCCAGAACGTGCCTATCCTGACGGGCCAGTACACCAGCACGGCCGGCACCAACACGAACCCGTTCCAGACCATCGACCGCAAGGAAGTGGGCCTGACCCTGAAGGTGCGCCCGCAGATTTCCGAGGGCGGCACCATCAAGCTGGGCATCTATCACGAGACGTCGAGCGTGGACAAATCCACGGCGTCGGCCGTCAGCGGCATCACCATCAACAACCGCGTGATCGAAAACAATGTGCTGGCCGACGATGGCCAGATCATCGTGTTGGGCGGCCTGATCGAGGACAGCACGGGCGACAACGCGGAAAAAGTGCGCGGCCTGGGCGACATTCCCCTGATCGGCAACCTGTTCAAGTACCAGACGCGCGAGCGCAAGAAAACCAATCTGATGATCTTCCTGCGCCCCGTCATCGTGCGCAACAAGGAGCAAAGCGGCAGCCTGGCGGCCGACCGCTACGACTACATGCGTTCGGCCGAGACGGCCGCCGTCCCGGCCACGGGCAATTTGATGCTGAAAGACCTTGGCACGCCGGTGCTGCCGGCCCTGCAGGATGGCCAGCCGGTGGGCGGCAACATGGTGACGCGTCCCGTACCGCCGGCGCCAACCCCGCCGCCAGGCGCGCCGGCCAACGCGGCCACGCCGCCGCAGTCGCTGCTGCAGCAATACCAGCAGCAGCCGCAGTCGCAACAGCCACAGAAGTGATGGAGCAGTCATGAGCAATCTGCTTCCCTACGCCTACGCGCGCGATTTCGGCTTGCTGGCCCGGCCCGGCGCCGTCGACGGCGCCCCCGTCGAAGTGCTGGTGGCCGCATCGACGGCGCCGGCGGCCATTGCCGAAGTGTCGCGCCGTTTCGGCCAGATTCAATTGATGGTGTTGCCGCGCGGCGAACTCGATGCGGCCATTGCCGGCGCCTACGCGGGCGGCGGCGGCGACGCCTCGCAGATGGCCGATGAATTCGATGCCGACCTCGATTTGACCAAGCTGCTGCAGGATGTGCCGGCCATCGAGGACTTGCTCGAATCGTCCGACGACGCGCCCGTCATCCGCATGATCAACGCGCTGCTCACGCAGGCGCTGCGCGAAGGCGCGTCCGACATCCACATCGAGCCGTTCGAGCAGACCTCCGTCGTGCGTTTCCGTATCGACGGCAGCCTGCGCGACGTGGTGCGCCCGCGCAAAGCCATCCACGGTTCGCTCATTTCGCGCATCAAGATCATGGCGCAGCTCGACATCGCAGAAAAGCGCTTGCCGCAGGATGGCCGCATCACCCTGCGCGTGGGCGGCAAGCCCGTCGACGTGCGCGTTTCGACCCTGCCCACCGGGCATGGTGAACGGGCCGTCTTGCGCTTGCTGGACAAGGAAGCGGGCCGCCTCGACCTGCAGCACCTGGGCATGAGCGCGCCGATGTTGAAACAGTTCGACGGCCTGATCACGCAGCCGCACGGCATCGTGCTCGTCACGGGTCCCACCGGCTCGGGCAAGACGACGACCCTGTACGCGGCGCTGTCGATGCTCAACGCGACGACGACGAACATCCTGACGGTGGAAGACCCGATCGAGTACGACCTGGCCGGCGTGGGCCAGACGCAGGTCAATCCGCGCATCGACATGACCTTTGCCAAGGCGCTGCGGGCGATTTTGCGGCAAGACCCCGATGTCATCATGATCGGCGAGATCCGCGACCTGGAAACGGCGCAGATCGCCGTGCAGGCATCCTTGACGGGCCATCTGGTGCTGGCGACCTTGCACACGAATGACGCCTCGGCCGCCGTCACGCGCTTGCTGGACATGGGCATCGAGCCGTTCCTGCTGTCGTCGTCCTTGCTCGGCGTGCTGGCGCAGCGCCTCGTGCGCAAATTGTGCGGCGCGTGCAAGACCTTCGATGGGCAGTACTGGCAGGCGGTCGGCTGCGAGCAGTGCGGCCAGACGGGCTACCAGGGGCGTGTCGGCGTGTACGAGTTGCTGCGCACGACAGAACAGATCCGCGCGCAGATCCACAACCGCGCGTCGGAAGCGGAAGTGCGCACGGTGGCCCTGCAGGACGGCATGACGAGCATGCGCGATGACGGCGAACGCTGGCTGCGCGACGGCACCACCACGCAGGCAGAATTGCTGCGCGTGACCAAAGACTAGGCCCGCCACCATGCCCGCATTCCGTTATGAAGCCGTCGACGCCCAGGGCGCCACCCGCAAGGGCGTGCTCAATGCCGACAGTCCCCGCGCCGCGCGCGCCGAACTGCGCGTGCAAGGCCTGGTGCCGCTGGCCGTCGAGCCGATCGCCGCGCAGGTCGACGCCGCCGGCGTGACCAAACGGCGCGGCTTCGGCGAGCGCCTGTCGAACACCGAGCTGGCGCTGTTTACGCGCCAGCTGGCCAGCCTGCTGGAAGCGGGCCTGCCGCTGGAGCAGGCGTTTTCCGCGCTGCTGGAACAGGCCGAGCGGCCGTATCTGCGCGACCTGATCGCTTCGATCCGCTCGGAAGTGATCGGCGGCGCCGCGTTTTCCGACGTGCTGGCGCGCCATCCGCGCGATTTCGCGGAAATCTACCGGGCGCTGGTGGCCTCGGGCGAGCAGATTGGCCATCTATCGCGCGTGCTGTCGCGCCTGGCCGACTACATCGAGCGGCGCAATGCACTGGTGCAGAAGGTCAAGCTGGCCTTTACGTATCCGGCCATCGTCACGGTGGTGGCGTTTTCCATCGTCATCTTCCTGCTCACCTACGTGGTGCCGCAGATCGTTTCCGTGTTTGCCAATACCAAGCAGAAGCTGCCCATGCTGACGGTGATCATGCTGGCGCTGTCGGACTTCGTGCGCCACTATGGCATCGTGATGGGTATCGTCCTGATTGGCGCCTGGTTCGCCTGGCGCCGCGCGCTGCAGCAGCCGGCCTTGAAACGGCGCTGGCATACCTGGCTGCTGACGGCGCCCTTGTACGGCAAGTTCGAGCGCAGCCTGAATACGTCGCGTTTCGCCAGTACCCTGGCCATCACCACGGGGTCCGGCGTGCCGATCCTGCGCGCGCTCGACACCAGCCGCGATACCTTGACCAACGTGGCGATGCAGGAACTGGTGGCTGACGCCAGCGGCGCCGTGCGCGAGGGCGTCAGCCTGGCGCGCGCGCTGTCGGCGCAAAAGCATTTTCCGCCCATGCTGATCCACATGATACGCGCGGGCGAAATCACGGGCGAGCTGCCGGCCATGCTGGAACGCGCCGCCAGTGCGCAGGAGCAGGACCTGGAACGCCGCACGCTGACCATCGCGGGCTTGCTGGAACCGGCCCTGATCCTGGCCATGGGCGTGGTGGTGCTGCTGATCGTGCTGGCCGTGCTGATGCCGATTATCGAAATCAATCAGCTCGTCAGATAAGAAACTCAAGGAAGCCATGAAGCGTTTGCCTCAATTTACAAGTTTGCTCGCCGTCGTGGCGCTGTCCGTGTCGCTGGCCTACTGGGCCATGCAACTGTTCAAGGCGCCGCAGCGCCCCATCAATCCCCCCCCCAATCCGGTGGTGCAGGATGCCAGCGTGGAAGCGGGCGCCTCCTTGTTCGGCGGGCAGGTCAGCGTGGCCACGGCCAGCAACTACCAGCTCAAGGGGGTGGTGGCGGCCGCCAATGGCCGCGGCAGCGTGGCCATCATTGCGACCGACGGCAAGCCGTCCGTGGCCTTGCCGGAAGGCGCCGAGGTGGCGCCCGGCGTGACGGTGCTGGAAGTGCATGCGCGCCACGTGCTGCTGCGCGATGGCGGCGTGAGCAAGCGCATCGACCTGGTGGCCGACGACAAGGCGCTGGCCTTGCCGGCGCAAGTGTCTGCCAGCCCGGCAGCGGCGCCAGCAACGAACCTGGTGCCGCCGCCGCTGCCGATGGAGTCGCAGCGTCCGGCGACCATGATGCCGGCGGCGCCGCAGGTGAGCACCACCAGCACGCCGCCGTCGAATTGAGCTGATTTTCGGAACCACCCCATTACCATCATGCTGATGGCGCCGTGCCGCCATCGCGACAGGAGTCCTCATGTTTTCGATCCGTGCCGTCCTGGCAGCAGGCTGCGTGGCGGCGCTGTGCGCCTTGCCGCAAGCCGGCGCCGCCGCTGACGTTCCCGCCGCCACCGTTGCCTCCGCTCCCGCGCTGGCCGCTCCTGCGCCCGTAGCGGCGCGCCCGCGCATCGCGCTGGTGCTGTCGGGCGGCGGCGCGCGCGGCCTCGCGCATATCGGCGTATTGAAAGTACTGCAGGAGCTGCATGTGCCGATCGACATGGTGGTCGGCACCAGCATGGGTGGCGTGGTGGGTGGCGCGTATGCGGCCGGCGCTTCCGTGGCGGACCTGGAAAAGATGGCGCGCGAGACCAACTGGTCGCGCGTAGTGGCCGACCGGCCGCCGCGCGACGAACTGGCGTTCCGCCGCCGCGAGGAAGATTTGCTGCTGCCGTCGCGCATCGAGTTTGGCATCAGCCGCAACGGCATCTCCACACCGCCGGCCGCGGCCAGCAATGCGGCGCTGGAAATGGCGCTGAACCGGCTGCTGCCGGCCGGTATGCGCGACCGCCCCGCCAGCCAGCTGCCGCTGCCCTTCCGCTCGGTGGCGTCGGACCTGGTCAATGGCGAACTGGTGGAACTGGTCGACACGCCGCTGTTCCTGTCGATGCGCGCCTCGCTGGCCGTGCCGGGCGTGTTTGCCCCCGTGCGCGTGAATAACCGTCTGGTGGTCGATGGGGGCCTGGTGCGCAACCTGCCCGTCGACATGGCGCGCGCCATGGGCGCCGACATCATCATCGCCGTCAACGTGGGCACGCCGCTGGCGCCGGAAAAAGAGCTGGGTAGCGCCATCGGCGTGGCGCAGCAGATGCTGCAGATTCTCACGGAGCAGAACGTGCAGCGCTCGCTCAAGGAATTGCGTGCGCAGGATATCCTGGTGGCGCCGGACCTGACGGGCGTCAGTTTCCTCGACTTTGAAAACTATGCGCGCGCCATGCGCGCCGGCGAACAGGCGGCGCAGGCCTTGGCCGCCCGCCTGGCGCCGCTGGCCCTGCCGCCGCAACAGTATGCGGCGCGCGAGCAGCTGCGCCTGGCGGCGCCGGCCCTGCTGGACGTGGCCCTGCCGCTCACGCGCCTGGCCGTGGAGAGCGAAGGCGACATCAATCCACGCATCCTGCAGGCGCAATCGGGTCTGGTGGAAGGGCAGGCCGTCAGCCAGGAAGATGTACTCAAGGCAGCGGCCAGGCTGTATGGCCGCGGCGACGTGGCGCGCGTGGAGACGGATGTGGTTGACGCGGGCGACCAGCGCACGGTCAACATCAAGGCGGTCGAAGCGCCATGGGCCAGCAACCGGCTGCGCGTGGGCCTGGAAATGGCCAGTGATTTCAGGGACAGCAATACCTTTGCCCTGAAGCTGCTGCACGTGCGCTCGAACCTGAACAGCTGGGGCGGCGAATTGCGCAGCATGGCGCAGATCGGCAATGAGCGCGGTTATGGCGTGCAGTTCTGGCAGCCGCTTGGGGCCGGCAACCCGTGGTATATCGCGCCGGAACTGCAGTACAGCTCGTCGGCGATGGATTTGTTCGACAAGGGCCGGCGCAGCGCCCGTGTGACATATAACGGCCAGACGGCGGCGCTGGTACTGGGACGCCAGTTCGGTACCTGGGGCGATCTGCGGTTCGGCGTCACGCGCACGGAGGTCAAGGGCAGGCTGGCGATTCCGGCCGACCCTACGCTGCCGGAATCGCGCGCACTCGGCACCACGCAGTTTGTGCAGCTGCGCGTCGATACGCTCGATTCACCGGGTTTCCCCACGCGCGGCATGCTGGTGGATGCTACCTGGACGCGCGATTCGAGCACGGGTTCGGGCGAAGCGGCGCTGGGCCGCTCTTCCATCACCGGCATGCAGGCTTTTAGCCGCGGCAACTGGGCCGGCCACGTGTATGGCGAATGGGCGCGCGCGCAGCGCGGCGAGGCGCCGCTCAACCTGGGCGGCTTCCTGCGCCTGTCCGGCACGCAGTTCGAGTCGGTGACGGGGCGCAGCGTGGCCCTGGCGCGCTTCGTGATGGCGCGCCGCATCGGCTCCCTGCCCAGCACCCTGGGCGGCGCCGTGCGGGCCGGCTTTTCGCTGGAGATGGGCGGCGGCTTCGATCAGAGCGAGCGCTGGAAATCCAGCAAGTTCACGCAGGCGAGCAGCGCCTTCATCTCCGTCGATACGCGCTTCGGTCCCGTGTACGTGGCCTCGGGCGCATCGAAGGGCGGCGAGAGCACGCTTTATCTGTTCCTGGGACCGGTCTGGTAGGGCGCCGCCGGGGAGGTGGCCGCCGTGCTGCGGCGCAGCGCCGTGAAGGCGGCAAATTCCCATGAGCGAAACCCCAGCAGCAGGGTGAAACCATCGCGCTCGGCGGGCGCGAGGCGGCGGTCGTTCTGGTGCAGCCGCGCCAGTTCCTCGGCCAGCTGGCGGATCTTCTGCACCAGCTCCTGCGCGCTCGACAGCGACAGGCGCGCCGGGATGCACATCAGCGTTTCGCCGGCGCCGTCAAAGTGGCCGCTGAAATAATCGGCTACCACGTGTTCGCGGAAGTACTGCTGCACCGGGCCGTCGGCCAGCCAGTGAAAGGCGTTCGAGACGCGCAGGCTGTAGCGGTTCAGCGGCTTGAGTTCGATCAAGCCAAGCCGGTCCAGTTCGGCCAGGCAGCCGATGCACTCGGCCTGCGTCAGCGCATACGTTTCCACCACCTGCTCCAGGCTCCAGTGGCCGAGGCAGCAGATCGCCACCAGCAGCAGGCGCGGATGCGCCACCAGCGACTTTTCCTGCACCAGGGTGAGCGTGTCGGCATGCGGCGTGATGTCGGCCGCGCCGCGCAGCACGTCTTCCATGGCGATGCCCGAAGCCTTGCAGATCAGGGCCAGGCGCGACAGCGACATGTCGTGCTGGCCAAACATGCGCTTGACGCTCGACTCGCTCATGCCGATGCGTTCGGCCAGTACCTTGTACGTGATGCCGGCGGCACGCAATTGGGTGCGCAGCACGCGCAAAACCAGTTCAGGTGAACTCACGAGATATCCTTCTTTACAAGTTTGGTAGCGGATGACGGTACCGAATGTAGCCCTTAATGGCACTTTGCACAAGGTGATAGTACTTCTCGGCAAAAAAGATGACACTCCCGCTTGTGGCTCGCGCAGCGCGCTACAACCAGGCAATCCATCCACTTGTAGAGGTTATCCATGTTTCCATCTTTCCGTTTCCCCGCAGCGCTGCTGGCGCTGGCCACCATCGCTCCCCTGCATGCCGCCGCTGCCGAAGCTGCACCGGGCCCCATCTATGCGGGCGCCAGCTATGGCTTTCGCGCCAATAGCGGCCTCGATTGCTTGCCAGGACAAGCCGATTGCGACAAAAGCAGCAAGCGCAATGGCAAGGCCTACCTGGGTTACAGTTTCGACGCGCTGCCGTTTCAGGGCGGCGTGGCCCTGCCTTCGGTTGAACTGGTGGGGTACACAGGCGGCGAGGTCAAGTCCGGCTTCGACACGGGCGCCGGCAAGCGCGCTGGCCGCGGCAAATTCACGGGCCTCGGCGTGCAGGGCGTGCTCGGCTACCAGTTCGACGCCTTTACCCTGAGCGGGCGCGCCGGCGTGGCCTACACGCAGGGCAAGGTCGATTATCTGAGCGGCGGTTCGGACAAGAAGAACAAGGCCGGCCTGACCTACGGCATCGGCACGGCATATGCGCTGAACCAGAACTGGTCGCTGCACCTCGACTGGGATCGCGTGCCCGTCAAGTACAACAGCAAGCAAACGACCAAGGTCGACATGTTTTCGCTGGGCGCGTCCTACCGTTTCTAAGGGGATGATGCTGCGGCAGAGAGTGGCCTGATGGCGGACGTCCTTGAACGGGGTGTCCGCGGGCGGCCTATTTGTCCGTTTCCACCTTCAACAGCAGTTTCGCCAGCAGGCGTTTTTCCTGCTGGCGCTGGCCTGACACGGTTTTCACGTGCGCCCCGGCGGCGCGCTGCAGGGCTGCCGTGGCGACCGGGTTGCGCGGTTTTTGCGAGGGTTCGACGCGGAACTGCATTTTCTGCCGCGTCGCCAATGCCTTGTTTGCCATCGGTTTTCCCCTCCCTGATTACAGCACGTAGCGCGACAGGTCCTCGTTGACCGACAGCGCTTCCAGGCGTTCATTCACGTACGCGGCATCGATCACCAGCAGGTTTTCCGTGCTGCTGCTGTTTTCGCTGGCCGTAAACGACACTTCTTCCAGCAGTTTTTCCATCACCGTGTGCAGCCGGCGCGCGCCGATGTTTTCCGTGCGCTCGTTGACCGAGTAGGCGATTTCGGCCAGGCGCGTGATGCCTTCCGGCGCGAACTGCAGTTTCAGGTTTTCCGTCGCCAGCAAGGCTTCGTACTGCATCGTCAGGCAGGCGTCGGTGCTCGTCAAGATGCGCTCGAAGTCCGAAATCGACAGCGATTCCAGTTCCACGCGGATGGGGAAACGCCCCTGCAGTTCCGGGATCAGGTCGGACGGTTTAGCCAGGTGGAAAGCGCCCGAGGCGATGAACAGGATGTGGTCCGTGCGTATCATGCCGTACTTGGTGTTGACGGTGGTGCCCTCGACCAGCGGCAGCAGGTCGCGCTGCACACCGGCGCGCGAGACGTCGGCGCCGCCGGACTCCGAGCGCGAGGCTATCTTGTCGATTTCATCGAGGAAGACGATGCCGTTCTGCTCGACGTTCTGGATGGCTTTCTGTTTCAGTTCATCTTCGTTGACCAGCTTGGCCGCTTCTTCCTCGACCAGCAGTTTCAAGGCTTCGCGGATCTTGACCTTGCGCGCCTTCTTGCGCTGCCCGCCCGCGCCCGAGAACATGGACTTGATCTGCTCCGTCATTTCTTCCATGCCCGGCGGCGCCATGATTTCCATCTGCGGACCTGCCTCGGCCAGCTCGATCTCGATTTCCTTGTCATCGAGCTCGCCCTGGCGCAAGCGCTTGCGGAAGGTCTGGCGCGTGCTGTCGCCGCTGCCGCTACCGCTGTCCACGGCCGCTGGCGTATTCGGCGTGAAGCCGAAGTCGCGCGCCGGCGGCACGAGGATGTCGATGACGCGGTCTTCGGCCGCATCTTCGGCGCGTGCGCGTACTTTCTTCATTTCCAGCGCGCGCGTCTGCTTGATGCCGATGTCGATCAGGTCGCGGATGATGGTGTCGACGTCGCGGCCGACGTAACCGACTTCGGTAAATTTGGTCGCTTCGATTTTAATGAACGGCGCCTCGGCCAGCTTGGCCAGGCGGCGTGCGATTTCCGTCTTGCCGACGCCCGTAGGGCCGATCATGAGGATGTTCTTGGGCGTGATTTCATGGCGCAGGGGCTCGGCCACCTGCTGGCGGCGCCAGCGGTTGCGAAGGGCGATGGCGACGGCGCGCTTGGCCTTGGCCTGGCCCACCACGTGCTTGTCGAGTTCGGTGACGATTTCCGACGGGGTCATGTTCATGATCATAATTGGCTTTCCATTCTTTGCTCGGACGCGCCTGGACTCAGTCCAGGGTCTCGATAATGTGGGACATGTTGGTGTAGATGCAGAGTTCCGCGGCGATGGTCAGCGATTTCTTGACCACCTCGGCCGGCGACAAGTCCGTGTTTTCCTGCAGCGCCTTGGCGGCCGACTGGGCGTAGGTGCCGCCCGAGCCGATGGCGCCGATGCCGTCTTCCGGTTCCAGCACGTCGCCATTGCCCGTGATGACCAGGGTCGATTCGCTGTCGGCCACCAGCAGCATCGCTTCCAGGCGGCGCAGCACGCGGTCGGTGCGCCAGTCCTTGGCCAGTTCGACGGAGGCGCGCAGCAGATTGCCCTGGTGTTTTTCCAGCTTGCCTTCAAAGCGGTCGAGCAAGGTAAAAGCGTCGGCGGTGCCGCCGGCAAAGCCGACCAGGACTTTGCCCTGGTACAACTTACGCACTTTGCGGGCCGTGCCCTTCATGACGATGTTGCCCAGCGTGACCTGGCCGTCGCCGCCCAGAGCGACTTGCTTGCCGCGCCGTACGCAGAGGATGGTGGTGCCGTGAAATTGTTCCATAGTGACCTCAAAAGATTCGTGCCGATGCGTGCAAGGCCATGCGGTTGCGCGCCCATGGCTCAAAAGTGGGGATGGAAAAGACAATTGCAAGCGGCACTTGCCACTGCCGCGTCTGCTTCAGTGTAGTCGGCGCGGGACGAAAAAAAAGCACGCAACGCAGGTTGTGTGCTTTTTTTGCTGCCGCCACGCAGCCGCCGGGGCGGCCACGCAGGGGGACGGGCGATCAGTCGCCGTAGAGTTTTTGCTTCAGTTCGCGCCGTTGCTGGGCTTCCAGCGACAGGGTGGCGGTCGGACGGGCGATCAAGCGCGGGATGCCGATAGGCTCGCCCGTTTCTTCACACCAGCCATAGTCGCCGGCGTCGATGCTGGCGATCGATTGCTGCACTTTCTTCAGCAATTTGCGCTCGCGGTCGCGCGTGCGCAGTTCCAGCGCATGCTCTTCCTCGATGGTGGCGCGGTCGGCAGGGTCCGGTACGAGCACGGTTTCACGCAAGTGTTCCGTGGTTTCGCCGGCGTTTTTCAGCAAGTCTTTTTCGAGCTGCTGCAGGCGTGCCTTGAAGAATGCCAGTTGGGCCGGATTCATGTAGTCATCTTCGCTCATGGCGCGAATTTGATCTTCGCTGATGAGAGGGATGTCTTGGCTGGCGGCCGGGGTCGATTTATTAGTTTTGGTCATAACTTCGCTTACCTTCGATACGACAGAGTTTTCAAATTGATCAGTTGATGCGGCGATACCGAGCAACTGTACAGGTTCCGCTTGGCATTGCTGTCCCGCTGTACTGCGTGCGACCTTGGCTTGCCGGCGAAAGTCAGGACTACCGGCAGGCTATGGTGCCATGTTGATAACTTTTTACCGCTCTATGCCGGTCGCGCTATGCGCGCGACAACGGGCGTGTTGGGTGGATCGTTTGCATGCCTGGCATGCGGCCAGCGGCAGTTTGCCAGCATTTTATGACAGGCGAACGACATGGGCCGTTTTCGTCGCTGATTTTGGCACGCTTTGCCTTATATTGCCATCCCGATTTGTTGCCTGGCCGATCAGAGGCGGCCACTTGTTGGTTTATACCAGCAAGACGGGTGTCGGACAGCGGGAAAGCGTGCTTAACTTTCCCTTTTGTTTCTGCTTTGCAAAGGGTATTTTGCAAAACCCGGCTAGTTTATACCAAACATTGTTCGAGTCCGCGAATAAAAATGTCTTTTGGTAGATTCTTGCCAATAAATACCATTTTGCTGCCGCGCACTTCGTTTTCGCCCCATTTGGCGCCCAGGTCGCTGCCCATCAGCTGGTGCACGCCCTGGAAGACCACCTTGCGTTCGGCGCCCTGCATCAGCAGCACGCCCTTGTAGCGCAACATGCGCGGGCCATACACTTGTACCAGGCCGCCGAGGAACTCGTCGAGCTTGGCGCTGTCGAACGGTTGCGTGCTCTTGAAAACAAAGGCGGCGATATCGTCGCTGTGCTGCGCATGGTGGTGGTCCGCGTGGCCGCAATCGGTGGCGCAGGCTTCAGTGTGCTCGTGCTTGTGCTCATGGCCGTGCTCATCTGCGTGCGCATGCGCGTGGTCGTGCGCTTTGTCGTGATCGTGGACGTGCGCCGTTTCCGTGGCCAGGAAATCGGGGTCCAGTTCCAGCTTTTCGTTCAGGTTGAAACCGCGGATGTCGAGCACTTCGGCCAGCGGCGCACGGCCGAAATCGACCTTGGCGATCGGGGCGCGCGGGTTGATGCGCTTCAGGCGGCGCGTCAGGGCGGCCACGTCGTCTTCGCTGACGAGGTCGGTTTTCGACAGCAGCAGTTTGTCGGCGAAGCCCACTTGCCGCTGGGCTTCCTCGTATTCATCGAGTTGCTTCATCGCATGGCGGGCATCGACCACCGTGATGATGGCGTCGAGCATGTAATGGCTGCCCACTTCTTCGTCGACAAAGAAGGTTTGCGCCACGGGGCCGGGATTGGCCAGGCCCGTCGTTTCGATGACGACGCGGTCGAATGCCAGCAGGCCGGCGTCGCGCTTGCGCGCCAGTTCCGTGAGGCCCACGATCAGGTCGCCGCGCACGGTACAGCAGATGCAGCCGTTGTTCATCTCGATGATGTGCTCGTTGCTATCCTGCACCAGGATTTCATTGTCGATGTTTTCCTGGCCAAACTCGTTCTCGATCACGGCGATGCGCATGCCATGGTCTTCCTGCAGTATGCGGTTGAGCAGGGTGGTTTTGCCGGCACCGAGGAAACCGGTGAGGATGGTGGTTGGGATCAGTGCCATGAGAGATGCCTATGCTGTAATCGATGGTGCCGCCGCGCAAGCGGAAGAATGCGGACGATTATGCCGGAATTTTGCAAATGCTTGCAAATGCGCGCCCATCCGCTTGATATGCATCAGGCTGGCCCACGACTGCGACTGCCTACTTGAGCTTGGCGCGCGGGTGCGCCTGGTCATACACGTGCGCCAGATGCTGGAAATCGAGGGCCGTGTAGACCTGGGTCGAGGTGATGCTGGAATGGCCCAGCATTTCCTGCACGGCGCGCAAGTCGCCCGATGATTGCAGCACGTGCGAGGCGAACGAGTGGCGCAGCACGTGCGGGTGCACGTTCGCGGGAATCCCGGTGGCCAGCGCGTGCGCCTTCAGGCGCAGCTGCAGCACGCGCGGTGAAATGCGCGTGCCGCGGGTGCTTAAAAACAAGGCAGCGCTGCCATCGGCGGCAGGCGGGCGCACGGCCAGCCAGCTGGCCAGCGCCACGAGGGCGGCCTTGCCGACGGGCACCTTGCGCATCTTGTTGCCCTTGCCCGTGACGATGACTTCGAAGCTGGCCATGTCGAGCCAGCCCAGCGAGGCGGGCTGGCCGCCCTCGGCCTTGCAGTAATGGGTGTCCAGGCTGGTCAGTTCGGAGACGCGCAAGCCGCTCGAATACAGCAGCTCGAACATGGCGCGGTTGCACAGTTGTTCCGGCTCGGCAGCGCCCTGCTGGTGTTGCGCGGGCGCCACGAGGCGCACGGCGTCGTCCACCGACAGGGCTTTCGGTAATGTTTTGGCCCGCTTGGGCGCGCGGATGCCGTCGACGGGGTTGGCGTCGAGTGGCGTTTCGCCGCTGAGCCAGTTGTAAAAGCCGCGCCACGACGACAGCTTGCGGGCGATCGAGCGCGGGTCGAGGCCGCCGGCGTGCAGCTTGGCCGTGTAGCGGCGCACTTCATTGTGCGCCAGCGCCGTCCACGGCGTATTGCCGCTCAGTTCCAGCAAGGCGCGCAGGTCGCGCCCGTAGGCGTCCAGCGTGTGGGGCGAGAGCTTGCGCTGCGTGGCCAGCTGCGCCAGGTAGCTGGCCAGCCATTCGGCCTTGCCGCGCGCCTCGCCCATGGCTGACTCAGGCAGGCGAGCCGGCGCGCAGCGCGGCCAGGGCGGCGCTGGCCGTGGCGCCGATGTGCACGAGGAAGTCCGTGCCCATGCTCGACGTAAAGCGTTCGCTGTCGGGCGAACCGAGCACCAGCAAGCCGAAGGTGCCCGTGGTGTTCGGGGCGCGCAGGGCGATCATGACGGTCGATTCGATTTTATCCGCCTGCAACCAGTGCACGGCTTCGAAATCGCGGTTGCTGCCGCAGTACGGCGCTTGCAGGCTGTTGGCGAACATGCGCACGTCGGCCGTGACATCTTCCGTGAACCAGCCGTTGGCGTGTTCCGGCAGCACTTGCCACAGGCGCAGGCTGACGTAAGGCACGTCGAAATTGCTTTGCAGGGCATCGACCAGCACGCGCGGCATGGCCGCATCGCTGCGCACTTGCAGCATGGCCTGATTCCAGCCGTGGAACTTGCTGGCGATGTCGCCATTTTCCTCGGCCAGGCGGCTCAGCTTGGACATGCGCAGTTCCAGCGCCTTGTATTTGTCACGCATCACTTCCATCTGCCGCTCCTGCAGCGAGATGGTGCGTCCCGTCAGCGGGCTGCTCAGCTTGACCTCGCCGAGCAGCGCGGTATGCTCTGCGAAGAAAGTCGGATGCTCGCTCAGGTACTGGGCGACGGTGCTGGAATCGAGTGTGGCGGTCATTGATAGTCAGAAGAGAGAAGGATGAACGCTTCATTCTAACCGAGAGTGCGCCGGCATAGGCGCAAAGGGCAGGGCGTCGCTGCATTTTCCGCGCGCACATGAAAAAAGCGGCATGGTTACCCATGCCGCCTTGCATTTCTTGCTCAGCAATCACCCGTGGAGGGTGACGTGCGGGGCATTAGAAATTGTGGTGTACGCCCAGACCGATGTAGTTGACGCTTTTCGCAACGGTGTAGTTGATGCTGTTAGCAACGGCTGCTTTCTTGTTCGAAATGTCCGCGTACAGGTAGGTGCGTTTCGACAGATTGTAGTCATAGCCCAGCGATGCTTGCTTGGTCTTGACGACGCCATCCGGGGTTTTCTGACCGTAGCCAGCGCGGATCTTGCCTGGGCCGACGTCGTAGTTGGCGCCGATCAGCCATGCTTTGGTATCGGTATTGATGATCTTGAAGTTGCCATCATCCTGATGCTGGTACGACGCCATCAGTTTCAATTCCTTGACCGGATTGAACGATGCGGCAACCGACCACAGCTTGGCTTGCAGGCCATTGCGCTCGTAAGCGGCCATGGCGGCGAACTGTTCGTTGGTATAGGTAGCCGACATCGAGTACGGATTCGACGCTGGTGCAACGTTTGCTACCACGGCGTAGTTACCCGAGGCAAATGTGAATCGGTTGCCTGGCGCACGCGGATCGACGGCGGCATTGTTATTGGCTTCCTTGGCGGCCACGGTGGCGTTGAACTGGAAGCCGTTGATGACTGGCGAGTTATAGAACAAGGCGTTCGAGAAGCGGTTACGCGAGTTGCCATCCGCACTCAGCGGATCGCTGGTGTAACCGGCGACCGTGATGTCGGTCTGGAAACCGGCTGGCGTAGGCATGCCCGACCACGGTTCGAACGCGGTGCTCGCTTCCTGGAAGGCGGTCAGGCCACGGCCCAGGCGCACGGTACCGAAGTTGCCTTGCAGGCCGACGCGGCTTTGACCCTGGAACAGCGGACGGGAGTTGCTTTCCAGCGTACCCGTATCGGTTTCATAGCGAATTTCCAGTTGGAAAATAGCTTTCAAGCCATTGCCCAGATCTTCCGTGCCCTTGAAACCCAGTTTGTTGTTGTCGCGCTTGGTGACTTTGGTGGTTTCACCAGTAGCTTTGCCCAGGCCAGCATCGACCGTGCCGTAGATTTGGACGGACGACTGCGCTTGTGCGGTTGCGGCAAAGGCGCCGAAGAGTGCGAGGGCAACGAGTGATTTTTTCATGTCTTATTCCCTATTAAAAGTGAGTTCCGTCCGAGATCCGAGCAGATTGAAATGCGCCAATTACCGCGTTTCGATGAATGAACCTTAATTCGTTGGCGCGCAAGACGTGCGGGATTGGTCAAATATGCGTGAAAAGATTGGTGAAAAGCGTCATAAATCCATGGCCCTGTTGTATTTTTGTAACGCGCGGTTTTTGCCGATCCTGCGCCGATGGCCGGCGTTCTCCCATCGCCACACTGGCGGCACCTCGCCATATTGGCGTGTCCTGGCCAGGACATTGTTGCGTTGAATCAAGTTCTTAAGCCGGCTGTGGCGGATTTATGACACAAGGACGTTACACTAAGGGTGGGCCTGCATGGACGGGCCTGGAGACAGCTGACTAATTAGAATCATTGACTCAATATCGAGAATCGATGGCAAATCGCGAAACATTAGGATTGATCAAGGGCGCGCGCGCGGGCGATGTGGCTTGCCAGCTGGCGTTGGGACGGCTGTATCTGTTCGGACAGGGTGTTCCGCAGAGCTTGCCGACCGCCTTGCACTGGCTGGCGCGGGCGGCCCAGGAGGATAGCCAGGAAGCATGCTTGCTGATCGGTACGCACGTGCCGTTCGAAGTGGCGCAACCGGCAGCCAGGACGCTGATTCCGTATTACGCGCAGGCGTTCGATGCGGGCTTGGTGCAGGCGGGCCTGGTGCTGGCGCAACTGGTGCTGGGCAACGCCGCCAGCAGTTGTGAAACCTTGCGCGCCAAGGCACGCGTGGCGCTGGACGCCGCCGTGCATGCCGGCTTGCCCGATGCGCAATGGTTGCTATCCATGCAAGAAGGAGTGTCCGCAGCCTGCGTGCCCGATACCGGCGTCGCTGGCAAGCACGCCTGCGATGGCGATACGCCGCTGTACGCCTGGCTGGAGCAGGCCTGGAGCCAGGGCAACCATGCGGGCTTCCTGTCGCAAGGCTTGCCGCTGGCGCGCGAGCTGTTGCAGCGCCAGGCCGCGGCCGGGGCGCGCACGATCGCGCTGGACTCGCAGCAGGTGCAGTTGCTGTCGCGTTGCGCCCAGGCATTGGCGCCTGGCGGCGATGCAGAGGGGTGGCAATGTTGCGAGCTGGCCGCGCATGGCGGCGACCGCACGGCGCAGCTGGAGCTGGGGCTCGGCTATGCACGCATGGATGCGCATGGCCAGCGGCTGGCCACGCGCAACGGCGCCGCGAATTTTAAGCGGGCCGTGCGCTGGCTGACGCAGGCGGGCGAGCAGGGCCTGGCCGAAGCCTGGTTCGTGCTGTCGCGCATCTATACCAAACCGGAATTTTCCCAGCGCAATGTGGTCGAAGCCCATTCCTGCCTGGAGCGTGCCGCCGACCTGGGGCATGGCCCGGCTCAGCTCGAGTGCGGCATGCATGCCTGGCGCAATCGCCGCGACGGTGTCAACAACGATGTGCGCGCCACCTATTGGCTGCTGCAGGCGCAGGCGCAAGGCAGCAATGAAGCGGAGGCGGCGCTGGCGCGCATTGCGCCGCGCGGCGAAGCGGGCGACTGGGGCCAGTATGCCGCCCTGCACGCCGATGGACAACTGCGCCAGCTGGGCCTGAGCCACCCTTTGCTGGCGGCGCGTCTGGAGCTGGCGCGCTGCTTTCACCTGTCGCGTGCCGAGGCCTTGCTGCTCGATCTGCATGCGGCCGACCAGGGACATTGTTTGCTGATCGATATCAGCGCCACGCATGGGCGCGGCAAGCGGCGCCTGGTATTGATCCGCACGGCGCAGGAGCGCCAGCTGCTCGATCAGGTGGTGCGCCTGTTCGAGCGCGTCGATTGCGGCGTGACGGGGCCGGAAGGCAATTACCGCCAACGGCTGTACCGCCTGAAGTGCTATCTGGCCGAACTCGATGTCGCGCAGGAACAGCAGTTCCTGGCCGCCTGATTCATTTCTTACAGCTCGATCGTGCCTTCGAACACGGTCACGGCCGGGCCCGTCATCAGGACAGGCTGGCCCGGGCCTTGCCAGGCGATCGACAGTTCGCCGCCGCGCGCGCTGATGCGCACCGGGGAATCGAGCAAGCCGCGACGGATGCCGGCCACGGCAGCGGCGCAGGCGCCCGTGCCGCACGCCAGGGTTTCGCCCGCGCCCCGTTCATACACGCGCAGTTTCACGTGATGGCGGTCGACGATCTGCAGGTAGCCGGCGTTGACCCGGCGGGGAAAGCGCGGATGGTGCTCGATCAGCGGGCCCGACGTTTCCAGGTCTTGCGCGTCGACATCGTCGACCACTTGCACGGCATGCGGGTTGCCCATCGAGACGACGGACACCAGCACGGGGGTGCTGTGGCCCGGCAGCGCCAGGTCCAGCGGCCACAAGGTGTCGCTGCCTTGCGCTACACCGGCGAGGCCAGCCGCATCGAACGGCACCAGTGCCGGTTCCAGCACGGGCGCGCCCATGTCGACCGTGATGCTGCCGTCAAGCTCCAGGCGCGGCGCGATGACGCCGGCCATGGTTTCCACGCGGATGCTCGCCTTGTCGGATAAGCCTTTTTCGCTGACGAACTTGACGAAGGCGCGCGCGCCGTTGCCGCATTGCTCGACTTCGCCGCCATCGTTGTTATAGATACGGTAGCGGAAGTCGCAGCCGGGCAAGCGCGGCTTTTCCACCACCAGGATCTGGTCGGCGCCGATGCCGAAACGGCGGTCGGCCAGGCGCTGCCACTGGGCCGGCGTGAAGTCGATATCCTGGTTGATGGCATCGATGACGATGAAGTCATTGCCGGCGCCATGCATCTTGGTAAATTGCAGTTTCATGTTTTGCCGTATCACTTGTGCTGGTTATAGAACGACGCTTCGCCTGCCGGACGCGTCTTGAAGCGTTTATGCGTCCAGAAATACTCGGCCGGCGCTTCGCGCACGCGCTCTTCGATGAATGCGTTCATGCGGCGCGTGGCGGCCGTGATGTCGTCGCCCGGATAATCATCCCACGCCGGGTAATACGTCACCTTCCAGCCCTGGTAGTTGGGCAGGAAGGTGGCGATGACGGGAATCACTTGCGCGCGGGCGGCCAGCGCCAGGCGCGCCGTGGCCGTCAGGGTGGCGGCGGGCACGCCGAAGAAGGGCACGAATTCCGCATCTTTTTCGCCGAAATCCATGTCCGGCAGCATGAAATACGGCAAGCCGTCGCGCAGCGCGCGCAGTATCGTCTTGATGCCGTCCTGGCGCGTAAACAGCTTGGGCGGCTTGAAGCGCGAGCGGCCGGCGCGCAGGGCCTGGTCGAAGGCGGCGTTCTTTTGCTGCACATACATCGATGAAGCGGAAATTTCCATCGCCGTGGCGGCGCCGGCCACGTCGAGGCAGACGAAGTGCGGGCACAGCAAAATCGTGGGCTTGGCCGCGATCTGCTGGCCCGGAAAGGCGGGCACTTTCTTGATCAGGCGGTTCAGGCGCTCTTCCGACGACCACCACAGGATGCTGCGCTCCCACACGCTGCGCGAATACGCCTGGAAATGCTGGCGCGCCAGGGCCACGCGCTGCTGTTCCGACAATTGCGGCATGCACAGGCGCAAGTTCGTCAGCGCGATGTCGCGCCGCTTGCGCATGACAAGGAACAACACGCTGCCGACGCCGACGCCGAAGCGGCCCAGGATGGGCAGGGGCAACCAGTGCAGCAGCCACATGAAGCCGATCAGCAGTCTCATGGCTGCTCCCCGGCTGCGTCCGGCGAGGCAGGCGTGGGCGGCGGTGCGCCGCGCGGCACCTTGTAGCGGTTGTAGCTCCACAGGTATTGCGCCGGGCTGCGCGCGATCAGTTGTTCCATGGCCGCGTTGATGGTGCGCGCCTGCTCGGCCGAAGTGCTGTCCAGCGATTCGGTAAACGGCACGAAATGCACGATATAGCCGCGCCCGCCCGGCAGGCGTTCGGCGTAGGTGATGATGACTTCGGCGCCGCCCATCTGCGCCAACTTGGCCGGCAGGGTCATGGTATAGGCGGGGCGGCCGAAGAAATCGGCCCACACGCCTTCGCCCTCTTGCGGCACCTGGTCCGGCAGCAGGCCGATGGGCTGGCCTTTTTTCAGGCATTTTGCAAAGATGCGCACGCCCGACATATTGGCCGGCGCCAGCATCAGGTTTTCGCGCGCGCGCGCGCCCTCGATCAGCGGTTTCAGGGCGGCGCGTTTGGGCGGGCGGTACATCACGGTGAGCGGCGTGCGCAGGGCGATTTGCTGGGCGACGATTTCAAAGCAGCCCAGGTGCGGCGTCAGGAAGACGATGCCGCGGCCGTGTTGCAACGCTTTTTCCACCAGTTCCCAGTTTTCCACCGTGGCATGGCGCGCCACGCGCTCGGGCGGCGCGCACCAGATGAAGGGCAATTCCAGCACGCTCTTGCCCGCTTCGGCCACGGCCGTGTGCAAGTGTTGCGAAAACCCCGCACCCTGCATGTTCTCGCGCATGCGGCGCCGGTAGGACGGTGAAATGGCGTAAATCACCCAGCCGAGCGCAGCGCCAAGGCCATGCAGGACGGGCAGGGGAAAGAGGGATAAAAAGCGGAAAATTGGGACTAACATGAATAAGCTGTTTCCAGGAATGGCGTGTTGCTGTGCCAAAATTTTTTAAGAAGCGTAAAATACCACGTATGCAGTAACCGCTGAGTTAATAGACAACTTGCGAAGCGGAATATAAATATCGCTAAAGCGTCGCAGGCAAATCCTCTTTACTGCGACAGAACATTCACATAGTAAACAGGAGCTTGCAATGTCAAACGACTATCTCTTCACTTCCGAATCCGTCTCGGAAGGCCATCCCGACAAGGTTGCCGATCAAATTTCCGACGCCATCCTTGACGCCATCCTGGCCCAGGATCCGACCGCCCGCGTGGCTGCCGAAACCCTGTGCAACACGGGTCTGGTGGTGCTGGCTGGCGAGATTACCACTTACGCCAATGTGGATTATATTCAAGTTGCGCGCGAAACCATCAAACGCATCGGTTACGACAACACGGAATACGGCATCGACTACAAGGGTTGCGCCGTACTGGTGGCTTACGACAAGCAGTCGCCCGACATCGCGCAAGGCGTCGATGAAGGTGCGGGGATTGACCTGGATCAAGGCGCTGGCGATCAGGGCCTGATGTTCGGCTACGCCTGCGATGAAACGGCCGAGCTGATGCCTGCCGCCATCCACTACGCGCACCGCCTGGTCGAGC
This sequence comes from Janthinobacterium sp. 64, assembly GCF_002813325.1. Lineage (NCBI taxonomy): Bacteria > Pseudomonadati > Pseudomonadota > Betaproteobacteria > Burkholderiales > Oxalobacteraceae > Janthinobacterium > Janthinobacterium sp. 64. The sequence continues at coordinate 4,080,363 of NZ_PHUG01000001.1, forward strand.
GCCAGTCGCAGCTGCGCAAGGATGGCCGCTTGCCATGGCTGCGTCCGGATGCGAAATCGCAAGTGACCCTGCGCTACGTCGATGGCCGCCCCGTCGGCGTGCACACGGTCGTGCTGTCGACCCAGCATGCGCCGGAAATTTCGCACAAGCAAATCGAAGAAGCCGTCATCGAAGAAATCATCAAGCCGATCCTGCCGCGCGAATGGCTGACCGACACGAAATTCCTCGTCAATCCGACGGGCCGTTTCGTCATCGGCGGTCCGCAAGGCGATTGCGGCTTGACCGGCCGCAAGATCATCGTCGACACCTACGGTGGCGCAGCCCCGCACGGCGGCGGCGCGTTTTCGGGCAAGGACCCATCGAAAGTCGACCGTTCGGCAGCCTACGCGGCCCGTTACGTGGCGAAAAACATCGTCGCGGCCGGCCTGGCGCGCCAATGCCAGGTGCAGGTCAGCTACGCTATCGGCGTGGCCAAACCGATCAACATCACCGTCTACACGGAAGGCACGGGCGTGATTCCCGACGCGGAAATCGCCAAGCTGGTGCTGGCGCACTTCGATTTGCGTCCAAAAGGCATCGTGCAAATGCTCGACCTGCTGCGCCCGATCTACCAGAAGAGCGCCGCCTACGGCCATTTCGGCCGCGAAGAGCCGGAATTCACGTGGGAACGCACGGACAAGGTCGCCCTGCTGCGCGACGCTGCCGGCCTGAAGTAATCTAGTCAGACTTGCAAGAAAAGCGCCCCGGCCGACTGGCCGCGGGCGCTTTTTTCATGGGCGCACGCGACAGTGCGTACGGAACGGCGTTGCCGTAGGGATACGCTACAATTCATTGCAAATAAACCAATTGGGGAATTCCATGACCTTGTTGCGCGCATCTTCCTTGTTTGTTGCTCTGTTTGCCACATTGGGCCTGTCCGCTGCCTTGGCGGCACCGGCGCCGGCCACGCTGACGGTGGGGCAATGGCTGGACAAGGCGGAGGGGGGCGATGGCCATGCCGTGCTGATGCTGGCGGCGGGCGGCAAATTTATTTTTCCCGAGGGCTCGCTGGCCACGCCGGTGCAGATGCGGCCCGAACTTACCGAGTTGATGGGGCAAATGTCGGCACGCCAGGCCTTGCATGTGCTCACCATCTATGCGGACAGTGGTTTTCTCGCCACGGATCCCGATGCCTGGCGCGCGAATATCAAGCCCGATCCCGTGCTCACCTGCAAATGGGCCATGCGCGCCGCGAATTACCCGACCGACGGCAGCAAGGCCGATAAGGACATGATACCCATCCTGCGCGACCTGGCCGATGAGATCGCGCGGCGCCTCGATGCCGACGCACGCGCCAGCTGTATCAGCCAGGGCAAGAACTGGCCGCCGCAGAAACCATAGGGCGCCGGCCCGCTTGACTAATGGTTGCCGCCGGCGCATGGCCAATGTTATGATGCACTGTCCGAGGAGCGTTGCGACGAAGAAATTCGCCAGGCTCGGAATATCCTGCAACTGCGCTCACGTACCTTTTTCAACTGAAAGGAGGGCGTGATGAACGCCGTACTCAAATCGCAACACGACTACACCATCGCCGATATCAGCTTGGCCGCATGGGGCGACAAAGAAATCAAGATTGCTGAAACGGAAATGCCTGGCCTGATGGCCATCCGCGAAGAATTCGCGGCAGCGCAGCCCCTGAAAGGCGCGCGCATCACCGGTTCCATCCACATGACCATCCAGACCGCCGTGCTGATCCAGACCCTGGAAGCACTGGGCGCGCAAGTGCGTTGGGCATCGTGCAACATTTATTCGACGCAAGACCACGCCGCCGCCGCCATCGCTGCCGCCGGCACGCCTGTGTTCGCCATCAAGGGCGAGTCGCTGGACGACTACTGGGAATACACGCACCGCATCTTCGAATGGCCGGACGCGGATGGCAAGGCTGTCTACTCGAACATGATCCTCGACGATGGCGGCGACGCCACTCTGCTGCTGCACCTGGGCGTGCGCGCGGAAACCGACCTGTCGGTGCTGGCGAACCCCGGTTCGGAAGAAGAAATCTGCATGTTCAACTCGATCAAGAAACACTTGTTGGCCGACCCGACCTGGTATTCGAAGCGTCTGCCGGAAATCCTCGGCGTGACGGAAGAAACGACGACCGGCGTGCACCGTTTGTACCAGATGCACAAGGAAGGCAAGCTGGCTTTCCCTGCGATCAACGTCAACGATTCCGTCACGAAATCGAAATTCGACAACCTGTATGGCTGCCGCGAGTCCCTGGTCGATGGCATCAAGCGCGCCACCGACGTGATGATCGCCGGTAAAGTGGCCGTCATCGCCGGTTACGGTGACGTCGGCAAGGGTTCGGCCCAGGCCATGCGCGCCCTGTCGGCGCAAGTATGGGTGACGGAAGTCGATCCGATCTGCGCACTGCAGGCGGCGATGGAAGGCTACCGCGTGGTGACCATGGATTACGCGTGCGAACACGGCGACATCTTTGTCACCTGCACGGGCAACTATCACATCCTCACGCACGATCACCTGACGCGCATGAAAGACCAGGCAATCGTCTGCAACATTGGTCACTTCGACAATGAAATCGACGTTGCTTCGTTGAAGCAATACGAGTGGGAAAACATCAAGCCGCAAGTCGACCACATCATCTTCCCGTCGGGCCGCCGCATCATCCTGCTGGCCGAAGGCCGTTTGGTCAACCTCGGTTGCGGCACGGGCCACCCGTCGTACGTGATGAGCTCGTCGTTCGCCAACCAGACGATCGCCCAGATCGAGCTGTACGCGAACACGGCCAACTACCCGGTCGGCGTGTACACCTTGCCAAAACACCTGGACGAAAAAGTCGCCCGTTTGCAACTCAAAAAGTTGAATGCGCAGCTGACGGAACTGACGCAAGAGCAAGCCGACTACATTGGCGTGCGTCAAGAAGGCCCTTATAAGCCAGAGCACTACCGTTATTAATCGGTAGTCCGGGGCTGTAACTCACCCTCTGAGGGCCGGCGCCTGCCGCCGGCCTGACCCTACTTTTGACAGGCTAGAGAAATGCGCTTGCTACTGATTTGGTTTATCAATGCGGCAGCCCTGTTTGCCGTCCCCTACCTGATGCACTCAGTGACGATGAGCAGCGGCTGGACGGCGCTGCTGGCCGCTGCCGTGCTGGGGCTGGTCAATGCGCTGATCCGTCCATTGCTGATCTTGCTGACCCTGCCCGTGACGTTTTTGTCGCTGGGCCTGTTCATTCTGATCATCAACGGCTTCCTGTTCTGGCTGGTAGCGCAGGTGATCGATGGCTTCCATGTCGCCAGTTTCTGGTCCGCCGTCGGTGGTGCCATTTTGTACAGCATCATTTCCTGGGCCCTGTCGACCTTACTTTTGAGTAATGACGATGGAAAAGCATAATTTCAGTATTGAGTTTTTCCCGCCGAAAACCCCGGAAGGGGCGGAAAAGCTGCGCGCCACGCGTGTCAAATTGTCTGAACTGCATCCGAAGTATTTCTCGGTGACCTTTGGCGCCGGCGGCACCACGCAGCAGGGCACGCTGGATACCGTGCGCGAAATCCTGGCGGCCGGCGAACAAGCCGCGCCCCATCTGTCTTGCGTGGGCGGTTCGCGCGCATCGATCCGCGCCGTGCTGGCCGACTTCAAGGCAGCGGGCGTGCAGCGTATCGTCGCCTTGCGCGGCGATTTGCCCAGCGGCTATGGCGCTTCGGGCGAGTTCCGTTACGCCAACGAGCTGGTGGAATTCATCCGCGCCGAGACGGGCGACCATTTCCATATCGAAGTGGCCGCTTATCCGGAAGTGCACCCGCAAGCCCGTTCGCCGCAGGACGACCTGCAGGCGTTCGCGCGCAAGGTGCAGGCTGGCGCCGATGCGGCCATCACCCAGTACTTCTACAATGCCGACGCGTATTTCCAGTTTGTCGAGCAGACGCAGAAGCTGGGCATCAACGTGCCCATCGTGGCCGGCATCATGCCGATCACGAACTACACGCAGCTGATGCGCTTTTCGGACATGTGCGGCGCGGAAATTCCTCGCTGGGTGCGTCTGAAACTGGCCAGCTTCGGCGACGACAGCGCGTCCATCAAGGCCTTTGGCCTGGATGTGGTGACGGGCTTGTGCGAACGCCTGCTGGACGGCGGCGCGCCAGGCTTGCATTTCTATAGCATGAACCAGGCGGCGCCCACGACCGCACTGTGGCAGCGCCTGGTCAAGTAACTCCCATCTGATGCGTCAGAGCAGATCGCCCTCGGTTACGACGTAATCGAGGGCGATGTCGTATTCGCCGTTCGGAAAGCTGGCCGCGAGGCAGGCATAGGCGATGCCCAGGGTGCGCGGACGCGGCGTGACAGCAAGAGTACGGTCGTAATAGCCGCCGCCATAGCCGAGCCGAAAACGTTCCCCATTAAAACCCAGGCAGGGCACCAGCAGGGTGGCGGACGCCGGGCGCAGGCGCAGCTGGGCCGGCACGGCCACGCCCATGCCATCTTTCACCATGGGCTCGCCCGGTGTCCAGTGGCTGAATGCCAGCGGCGCGTGCTTTTCCAGCACCACGGGCAAACTCAATTGCACGCCGCGCGCGGCCAGCTGCGCATAGGCGCCGTGCAAGTCCGGCTCGCCATGCAGGGGCCAGTACACGCCCAGTTCCTTGACGTTTTCCTGTGCGCACCAGTCCAGCAGGCGCTGCGCGATGGCCGCATCCCACCCGGCGCGCGTGGCCTCGGGCAGGGCGCGGCGGGCCGCCAGCAAGGCCTTGCGCAAGCCGGCTTTGTCCTGTGGCGCAATGGGTGGCCGTGTAGCCGGATCGCATGTTATTCTAGGGTCGCTATTCATATCACCATCAAGTTAAGATTGAGAGTCGTACATTGATTTCCCCACTGAAATGGATTGCCGGCACGATGCTGTGTGTTGCATCGGCCTTGTCTCCCCTGGCCGCCCTGGCCCAGGTTTCCACCACCGTATCCCCAGCCGCCCCCGACACGCGCAGCGAGGACGATGCCTTCCTGCTGCTGCGCGACGCCGCGCGCAAGGATGACGCCGAAAAAGCCGACTTTTATGCGGGGCGCCTGACGAATTACCAGATTCCATCGTATGTTGACTATTATCGGCTGAAACCGCGCATCAAACTGCTGACCGAGGCGCAATTTCGCGATTACCTGAACCGCTACAAGGGCAGCGCCATCGCCGACCGTTTCCGCAACGACTGGCTGCTGGAACTGGGCCGCAAGCGCGACTGGGTCGTGTTCGACGAGCAATATCCGCAATTTGCCCTCGACGACGATACCCAGCTCAAGTGCTATGCGCTGATGTCGCGCGCCGCCAAGGGCCAGAACGTGGCGGCCGAGGCGCGCAACCTGCTGGTGTCTCCTCCCGGCTATGGTGAAGCGTGCGGCAGCCTGATCGCGGCATTGGCGCAAAATGGCCAGTTCGACACGAACGACCTGTGGGCGCAGATCCGCCTGGCGGGCCAGACCAACGCCACGGGCCCGGCGCGCCGCATCGCACTGCTGCTGGGCGCGTCCGACGCGAAGATGGCGCAAGCGATCGACTTGCCGGCGCTGGTGCTGGCCAAGGGCGCGGGTCTAAGTCGCGCCGACCACGAGATGTATTTGGTGGCCGTCGGCCGCATGGCGAAAAGCACCCTGAAACTGGGGGTGGTGGCCCTGCAAAAGGCCAGCGCGCAACTGACGCCGCAGGAACAGGCCATTGGCTGGGCCAGCCTGGCCTTGCAGGCGTCGTACTCGCTGGCGCCGGAAGCATTTGAATATTGGCAAAAAACCAATGGCGCACCGTTGACCCAGGAGCAGATGCAGTGGAAAACGCGTATCGCCTTGCGCGAAGGCAACTGGCCTGTGGTGAAGTCGTCCATCCAGACCATGCCTGCGTCCTTGCGCACGGACCCCACCTGGGTGTACTGGCTGGCGCGCGCGCAGCAGGCGGAAACGCCGGGCCGCCCGAACGCGCAGGCGGACGCCCTGTACCGCACGATCAGTGAGCAGTCGAATTTCTATGGCTTGCTGGCCAATGAGGAACTGGGCAACCACCTGGTGTTGCCGCCGCCGGGCCAGCCCGTCACACCGGCGGAAATCGCCGCCATGGCTGCCAATCCGGGCTTGCAGCGCGCCTTGAAATTTTTCAACATGCGCTTGCGCTTTGAAGGCACGCGCGAGTGGAACTGGGAATTGCGTTCGATGACGGACCGCCAGCATCTGGCGGCCGCGGAATTTGCGCGCCAGAACAATGTGCTCGACCGCATGGTCAACACGTCCGACCGCACGCGCCTGGAAGTGGACTATACGCAGCGCTATCCGACGCCGCACGACGACGTCATGCATCCGGCCACGCAAACCCTGGGCCTGGACAAAGCCTGGGTGTATGGCTTGATCCGCCAGGAATCGCGCTTCATCATGGATGCGCAGTCGCACGTGGGCGCGTCCGGCCTGATGCAGGTGATGCCGTCGACGGCCCGCTATGTCGCCAAGAAGATCGGTTTGACGGATTTCGTCACGGAAACCTTGAGCGACGTGCGCACCAACGTCTTGCTGGGCACGAATTACCTGAACATGGTGCTTGGCGGCCTCGACGGTTCGCAAGTGCTGGCCAGCGCCGCCTACAATGCGGGGCCGGGACGCTTGCGCATCTGGCGCGCCACCATGACGCGACCGCTGGAAGGCGCCGTCTTTGCCGAGATCATTCCGTACACGGAAACGCGCGGCTACGTGAAAAACGTGATGGCCAACGCCACGTATTACGCGGCCCTGTTCGAGAAGCGCCCGCAATCGCTGAAGGCGCGCTTGGGTACCGTGGGGCCGAAAAACAGCGCCATCGCGGCGGACTTGCCCTCATCCAACTAAAGATACCCGACCATGCAAACGACCATCCTTGATCCCAGCCTGACGCAAACCCTGGCCGCCGCGCGCGAGCCGGGCCTGACTCTCATCATCGGCAACAAGAATTATTCGTCGTGGTCGATGCGCCCGTGGGTGGCCATGACGGCGTTTGGCATCCCATTCCAGGAAGTGCGCGTGCTGCTCGACCAGCAGGACACGGCCACCAAAATCGCCGAGTATTCGGCTTGCGGCCGGGTCCCCGTGCTGCTGGCGGGCGAGATCACGATCTGGGACAGCCTGGCCATCTGCGAATACCTGGCCGAGCAGTTTCCCGATAAACACCTGTGGCCGCAAGACGTGGCCGCGCGCGCCATGGCGCGTTGTGTCTGCGCGGAAATGCACTCGGGCTTCACGGGCTTGCGCACGGATATGTCGATGAATATCAAGGCCAAGTTGCCGGGCCGTGGCCGCACGGCCGCCGCGCAGGCGGACATCGGCCGCATCAGTGAAATCTGGGAAGAGTGTTTATCGCGCTTTGGCCACCACCAATTCCTGTTTGGCGAGTTTTCCATCGCCGATGCGTATTTTGCCCCCGTCGTCATGCGTTTCCGCACGTATGGCGTGAGTCTGGCGCCGGCGCTGAACGCGTATTGCGAGCGCGTGCAGGCGCACCCGGCCGTGGCGCGCTGGATCACGGAAGCGCTGGCGGAGACGGAAGTCGCTGCCAAGCATGACGCGGAATTACCCGATTAAAGAAAAGTTACCATGAAGATTTACACGGTCGGTGGCGCGGTGCGCGACCAACTGCTGGGCTTGCCCGTGAAAGACCACGACCACGTCGTCGTGGGCGCCACGCCCGAGGACATGCTGCGCCAGGGTTTTCGCCCCGTCGGCAAGGATTTTCCTGTCTTCCTGCACCCGAAGACGCAGGAAGAATACGCGCTGGCCCGCACGGAACGCAAGACGGCCCCCGGCTATCGGGGCTTTGTCTTCCACACGGCGCCCGACGTCACCCTGGAAGACGACCTGGTGCGGCGCGATCTGACCATCAACGCCATCGCCCAGGCCGAGGACGGTAGCCTGACCGACCCGTTCGGCGGCATTCAGGATATCGAGAACAAAATCTTCCGCCACGTCTCCGATGCGTTCGGCGAAGACCCCGTGCGCATCTTGCGCCTGGCCCGCTTTGCCGCCCGTTTTCATACTTTTACGGTGGCGCCTGCCACCATGGTCCTCATGCGTCAAATGGTGCAGGACGGCGAAGTCGACGCCCTGGTGGCCGAGCGCGTGTGGCAGGAAGTGGCGAAAGGCTTGATGGAAGCGCGGCCGTCGCGCATGCTGACGGTGCTGCACGAGTGCGGCGCGCTGGCGCGCATCATGGGAGAAATCCAGTTGAGCGAGCATTTGCTGCAGGTCATCGACCATGCGGCCGCGCAAGGCCTGGACTTGCCCGTGCGCTTTGCCGTCTTGATGCTGCATGTGAGCAAGGATGCCATCGAACAGCTGAGCGAGCGCCTGCGCGTGCCCAACGAGTGCCGCGAACTGGCCGTCATGGCGGCGCGCGAGCTGGACAATATCAACGGCGCGCTGGCGCTGAGCGCCGAAGCTATCGTCAGTTTGTGTGAACGCTGCGACGGTTTGCGCAAGCCGCAGCGCTTCGTGCAGATGCTGGACGCCATCGCCTGCGACGTGCATGCCCAGGATCCGGTATTTCCACAGTCCGCCTGGCTGCAAGCCATGCTGGCGGCCGTGCGCGGCGTGGATGCGGGCGCGCTGGCACAAGCTTGCGCACAGGAACCGAAACGCATTCCGGCCGTCATCCATGCGGCGCGCGTGGAGGCCGTCACGAACGCGATCAGCAGCACGGAGCTGCCATGACCCTGCCCAAATTGTTCCAGAATCCGTTTCGCCGCTGGCTCAGCCGTAGCGGCGGCGGGCGTCCGAGCGTGCTCGTCAAGCAATTGCACGAGCGCGACCGGCGCCGCATGATGAAGCATTTTCTTTCTCTGGAGAAAAGCGACCGCCTGCTGCGCTTCGGCAGCGCCTTGCCCGATGAACTCGTGGCCCAGTATGTGCAAAAGATGGATTTCTCGCGGGACATGATCTACGGCGTCTACAACAGCCTGTTCAAGCTGGTGGGCGTGGGGCATCTGGCGTTCGCGCCGAAGGACACGTCGCCGGCGAAAAGTATCGTCACGGACAAGGAGCAGGTGGCCGAGTTTGGCGTGTCCGTGTCGAAATCCATGCGCGGCATGGGCGTCGGTTCAAAACTGTTCGAGCGGGCGGCAATACACTGCCGCAACAACGATGTCGATACCCTGTACATGCATTGCTTGTCGTCCAACAAGACGATGATGCATATCGCCAAGAAAGCGGGCATGGAAATCCAGCGCGACTATGGCGAAGCGGATGCTTATTTGAAACTGTTGCCGCCGAACCCGAGCAGCATGCTGCAGGAAGCCGTGCAGGAACAGTTCGCCATGTTCGACTACACGTTCAAGGCCAACGCGCGCGCCGCGTTCAAACTGTGGGATCGCTTGCCGGGGCGCAAGAAGAAGCCCGGACCGCCGTCACCGCCGTCACCGTCGTCACCGTCGTCACAATAAGGGCAGGGCCGTCGTATCCTTGATGCGCTGCAAGGCAAAGCTCGATTTGACGTCCAGCACGGCCGGGTGGCGCAGCAGGGTCGCCATCATGAAGCGCGAAAAGTGCTCCATGTCTTCCACGTGCACGCGCAACAGATAATCCATTTCGCCCGTCATCGCATAGCAGGCCACCACTTCCGGCCAATGCGCGACGGCCACGGCGAAGTCGGCGCGCGGCGAGGTAGTCGTCACCAGATTCGGCGCCAGCACTCTTGCCGTGCTGTGCGCGGTGGCGTCGCTGTGCTTTTCCAGCCGCACGTTGACGTAGGCGAGCAAGCCCAGACCGATCTTTTCCGGGTCCAGCAGGGCTACGTACTGGCGGATCACGCCCGCTTCTTCCAGCCGTTTGACGCGGCGCAAGCATGGCGACGGCGACAGGCTGACCTGTTCGGCCACATCCTGATTCGACAGGCGGCCATCGGCCTGCAGGACGGCAAGGATCTTGCGGTCCGTTTTATCCAGCGTAATTTTGCTCATGCTCCCTCCGGTGGTTCTCGTTTCACGCAATATTATTGCGCAAATCATGATTGTTCGGGAGATCTTTGGCATTTAATGCCCGTGACCCACGCCTATACTGTGCGCTACTTCTTGGAGGAGACATCATGCAATTTCAGCCTTGGGATAACCCGATGGGTACCGATGGTTTCGAGTTCGTCGAGTATGCAGCACCAGACCCAAAAGCATTGGGCAAGCTGTTCGAGAACATGGGATTCACGGCCATCGCGCGCCACCGCCACAAAGATGTGACCCTGTACCGTCAGGGCGACATCAATTTCATCATCAATGCCGAACAAGATTCGTTCGCGCAGCGTTTTGCCCGCCATCACGGCCCGTCCGTGTGCGCCATCGCCATCCGCGTCGACGACGCCGCTTTCGTCTACCGCCGCGCGCTGGAACTGGGCGCCTGGGGTTTCGACAATAAAACCGGTCCGATGGAACTGAATATCCCCGCCATCAAGGGCGTGGGCGATTCGCTGCTGTACTTCGTCGACCGCTGGCGCGGCAAGGGCGCCGACAAGGAAGGCGCCGCTGCACCGGGCGGCATCGGCGACATCAGCATCTATGACGTCGATTTCGTCGCCATTCCCGGCGCCGTCGCCAACCCGGTCGGCCATGGCCTGACGTATATCGACCACCTGACGCACAATGTACACCGTGGCCGCATGAAGGAATGGGCGAGCTTCTATGAAAGCCTGTTCAACTTCCGCGAAGTGCGCTACTTCGACATCGAAGGCAAGCATACGGGTCTGAAGTCGAAGGCCATGACTTCGCCCTGCGGCAAGATCCGCATCCCGATCAATGAATCGTCGGACGACAAGTCGCAGATCGCCGAATACCTGGACCAGTACCATGGCGAAGGCATCCAGCATATCGCGCTGGGTACCGATGATATCTATGGCTCCGTGCAAGGCATGCGCGACACGGGTATCGATTTCCAGGACACGATTGAAACGTACTATGAGCTGGTCAACCGCCGCCTGCCGAACCATGGCGAGCAGCTGGAAGAACTGCGCCGCCTGCGCATCCTGATCGACGGCCACAGCACGGAAACGGAACGCGAACTGCTGCTGCAAATCTTCACGCAGACGGTGATCGGCCCGATCTTCTTCGAGATCATCCAGCGCAAGGGCGACCAGGGCTTCGGCGAAGGCAACTTCCGCGCCCTGTTCGAATCGATCGAGCTGGACCAGATCAAGCGCGGCGTATTGACGGCAGGATAAGCACCGGGGTCAGACCCGTCGGGTCTGACCCCAGCCTTCCGTTAAGATGAGTAAAAGTAACAAAAAAGCACCCGCCCAAGAGTGCAGTGCAGCAAAAGAACTGCGCGCCTTCCTGTGGTAGTCTACGACAAACAAGTCATTTTTCCGCACCGGCATGCTCACAAAGCGCGGCCGGTACGTGTGAGTTCAACCGACTTTGCACGCGTAGCACAGAGAATAATGGAGACAAGTAATGAATGCAGCTATCAAGGGCTCGAGTCTTGAGCCGGGCGCGCACGCGTCCGAAATTTCCCTGAACGACAAATACACCTTGGAGCGTGGCCGCGCCTTCATGACGGGCACGCAGGCGCTGATCCGCCTGCCCATGCTGCAGCGCGAGCGCGACCTGAAGGCTGGCCTGAACACGGCCGGCTACATCACCGGTTATCGCGGTTCGCCCGTGACGTCGGTCGACATGACGGCCATCAAGGCAAAAAAATATCTCGATGAACACCACGTCAAATTCCATCCGGGCCTGAACGAAGACCTGGCCGCCACGGCGGTGTGGGGCACGCAGCAGACGAATCTGTTCGAAGACGCGAAATACGACGGCGTGTTCGGCATGTGGTACGGCAAGGGTCCCGGCGTCGACCGCTGCGGCGACGTGTTCAAGCACGCCAATAATGCCGGTTCCGCCAAGCATGGCGGCGTGCTGGTGCTGGCCGGCGATGACCATGCGGCGAAATCCTCGTCCACGGCGCACCAGTCCGACCATATCCTGAACGCCTGCGGCATTCCCGTGCTGTATCCGTCGTCGGTGCAGGAATACATCGATTACGGCTTGCATGCGTGGGCCATGAGCCGCTACACGGGCTTGTGGGTGTCGATGAAATGCGTGACCGACATCATCGAGTCGGGCGCCGCCGTCGATTTCGACCCGGACCGCGTGCAGATCGTGTTGCCGACCGACTTCGAGCTGCCCGCCGGCGGCCTGAACATCCGCTGGCCCGACACCGTGCTGGAACAAGAAGTACGCATGAATAGCTACAAATGGTATGCGGCGCTGGCGTATGCGCGTGCCAACAAGCTCAATAAAATTATCTGGGACAGCCCGAAGGCGCGCATCGGCATCATCACGGCCGGCAAGTCTTACCTGGACACGCGCCAGGCGCTGGCCGACCTGGGCATCGACGAGCAGACGGCGTCCGACATCGGCATCCGCCTGTACAAGATCGGCATGACCTGGCCGCTGGAAGCGGACGGCGTGCATGAATTTGCCAAGGGTCTCGACGAGATCCTCGTGGTGGAAGAAAAGCGGCAAATCCTCGAATACGCGCTGAAGGAAGAACTCTACAACCTCAAGGATGGCGAGCGTCCGCGCGTGGTCGGCAAGTTCGACGACACGGGCGAATGGAGCAACCAGAAGGGCACCGGTCACGGCGACTGGCTGCTGCCGGCCACGTATGAACTGAACCCGGCCATGATCGCCCGCGCGATTGCCAGCCGCATTTCGCGCTACTACGCGGGCCACCCGGTCGAGCAGCGCGTGAAGGAACGCATCGCCTACCTGGAAGCGAAGGAAAACGTCCTCAAGGCCATCAGCGTGAAACCCGATCCGCAGAAAGACCGCACGCCGTTCTTCTGCTCCGGCTGCCCGCACAACAGTTCCACGAAAGTGCCGGAAGGCTCGCGCGCGCTGGCCGGCATCGGCTGCCACTACATGGTGCTGTGGATGGACCGCGAAACGTCGACTTTTACCCACATGGGCGCCGAAGGCGTCACCTGGGTGGGGCAGGCGCCGTTCACGAATGAAAAGCACGTGTTTACCAACCTTGGCGACGGCACGTATTTCCACTCGGGCATCCTGGCCATCCGCGCCGCCGTCTCGGCCAAGGTGAACATCACCTACAAAATCCTGTTCAACGATGCGGTAGCCATGACGGGCGGCCAGGAATTCGACGGTCCGCTATCGCCGGCGATTATCTCTCGCCAGATCGCCGCCGAAGGCGTCGGTCCCATCATCGTCGTCACCGACGAGCCGGAAAAATACCCGTCCGATTACGCCTGGGCCGAAGGCGTGACCGTGCGCCACCGTTCGGAACTGATGGACGTGCAGCGTGAACTGCGCGACATGCCCGGCGTGTCGGCCATGATCTACGACCAGACCTGCGCGTCGGAAAAACGCCGCCGCCGCAAACGCAATGAATACCCGGACCCGGCCAAGCGCGCCGTCATCAACGAAGCCGTCTGCGAAGGCTGCGGCGACTGCTCCGTGCAATCGAACTGCCTGTCGGTGGAACCGCTGGAAACGGAACTGGGGCGCAAGCGCCAGATCAACCAGTCGTCCTGCAACAAGGATTTCTCGTGCACGACGGGCTTTTGCCCAAGTTTTGTCACGGTGGAAGGCGGCGGCTTGAAAAAGCCGAAGAAAGCCGCTGCCGCCGACAAGGACGCACCAGCCGCGCCGGCCTTGCCGACGCCAAGCATTCCTTCGACGGCCGAGCCGTTCGGCATCCTGGTCACCGGCATCGGCGGCACGGGCGTCGTCACCGTCGGCCAGATCCTGGCCATGGCGGCGCACGTGGAAGGCAAGGGCTGTTCCGTGCTCGACATGAGCGGCCTGGCGCAAAAGGGCGGCCCCGTGATGTCGCACGTGCGCCTGGCGGATCGCCAGCAAGATATCCACTCGACGCGCGTCGGCACCGGCGCGGCTGATCTCGTCATCGGCTGTGACCTGATCGTCACGGCCAGCCGTGACGCGCTGTCGCGCATGGGCGAAGGGCGTAGCTGGGCCATGATCAACTCGACCAGCTCATCGACGGCCGCCTTCGTGAAAAACCCGGACTGGCAATTCCCCGGTGCGTCCGCGCGTATGGAAATCGAAAAGGCCTGCGGCAGCGACCATGTGGACTTCATCGACGCGGGCCAGATCGCCACGGCGCTGATGGGCGACTCGATCGCGACGAACATGTTCATGCTGGGCTATGCCTGGCAAAAGGGCAAAGTGCCATTGAGCGAAGCGGCCATCATGAAGGCCATCGACCTGAACAACGTCTCGGTGGCGTTCAACAAGGCCGCCTTCAACTGGGGCCGCGCCGGTGCGCATGACGCGGCCAGCCTGGTGCGCATGACAACGCCCGCCAAGGTGGTGGAATTCAAGCGCATCGACACGCTCGACGACATCATCGAAAAGCGGGTCGCCCTGCTGACGGCCTACCAGGATCGCGCGTATGCGCAGCAGTACCTGGACTTCATCAGCCAGGTGCGCGCGGCCGAAAGCGCCCTGAATGGCCCGCACTTGCGCCTGACGGAAGCCGTGGCCCGCTACTTCTACAAGCTGATGGCCTACAAGGACGAGTATGAAGTGGCGCGCCTGTACACGGACGGCGCCTTCCAGGCGAAGATCGCCGCCATGTTCGAAGGCGACATCAAGCTCAAGTTCCACCTGGCGCCGCCTATCATGGCGAAAACGGATGCGCAGGGTCATTTGATCAAGAAGGAATATGGCCCGTGGATGCTGAAGGCTTTCGGCGTGCTGGCCAAAATGAAAGGCTTGCGCGGCACGGCCTTCGACGTGTTCGGCCATACGGCCGAGCGCAAGACGGAGCGCGCGCTGATTCTTGAATATCGCGCGACGGTGGGTAGCTTGCTGCCGAAACTGACGACGGCCAAGCTGGCGCAAGCCGTGGCCATTGCCAGCATCCCGGAAGACATCCGCGGCTATGGCCACGTGAAGGAGCGTCATTTGAAGGCGGCGAAAGAGAAGGAAGCCAGTTTGCTGATCGCCTTCAACGCGCCGACGCCGCTGCCGCCCGTCGTGGCAGCGCCCGTGGCAGCCACCGTGGCGTGATGGTTTGAGTCTGACGTGGTAGCAATGGCGCCTGCGGGCGCCATTTTTTTGTATCAAAGAAAACAACGTCTGCTGGCAAAACGCATTATAATTTTTAGATAATTTCTTTTCAGAAAGTTTGTCATGCATTCCCTGCGCCTCTCATCCCTGGCCGTTCCTCTCGTATTGTTGTTGAGTGCTTGCGGCGGAGGAGGCGGCAGCGATAGCGCGCCCGTCGTCCCGCCCTTGACGCCGGTGGGCCCGACGGCGTTGGTCGCGTCCTCGACGGTCGCGAACCGCTGCGAGGCACCGCGCAGCGGCAGCAGCATCGACAAGCCGGGCACCTTGCTCGATGAGCAGACGTGGGTGCGCAGCTGGATCGATGAAACGTATCTGTGGTACCGCGAAGTGCCGACCACGTATCTGCCGCAAAGCTTTGCCACGGCCAAGGCGTACTTTGACGTGCTGAAAACAACGGCCACGACGGCGTCCGGCAAGCCCAAGGACCAGTTCCATTTCACGTATTCAACGGCAGAGTGGGATAATGCGCAGAATGGCATCGAACTGGGCTACGGCATGCTGCTGGCGCTGACGCGCACCATGCCGCCGCGCAAGGCCGTGGTCACGATCGTCGAGCCTGGCTCGCCGGCGGCACTGGCGGGCTTGCGGCGCGGCGACGAGCTGCAAACCGTCGATGGCGTCGATTTCGTCAATGCTCCCGACGCTGCCAGCGTGAAGATCGTCAACGATGGCTTGTTCCCGCAAGCGCAGGGCACGCACACGCTGGCGTTCAGCCGCAACGGGACGCCCATTTCCGCGCGCCTGCAGGCGGTGGAAGTCAATACGAGCGCCGTGCAGAACGAGCGCATCATCGACACGCCCACGGGCAAGGTGGGCTATCTGACCTTCAATACCCACAATAATGTCGCCGAGCGTCAGCTGGTCGAGACCATGCGCCGCTTCCAGGCGGCCGGCATCAGCGACCTGGTGCTCGACGTGCGCTACAACGGCGGCGGCTATCTGGATGTCGCCAGCGAACTCGCTTACATGATTGCCGGCCCGCAAGTGACCACCGGCAAGACCTTCGAGCAGGTGCTCTTCAATGACAAGACCCGGCCGAAAGCGCCCGTGCCATTCCATGCGCAAAGCCAGGGTTTTCCCGGCCCGAATCCCCTGCCCAAGGGAACGCCCTTGCCCTCGCTGGGGCTGACGCGGGTGACCTTGCTGACCACGGGCAATACCTGCTCGGCCAGCGAAGCCATCATCAACGGCTTGCGCGGCGTCGATGTGCAAGTGAATGTGATCGGCGGCACGACGTGCGGCAAGCCCTACGGTTTTTACCCGACACCGAATTGCGGCACCACGTATTTCGCCGTGCAGTTCCAGGGCGTCAACGCCAAGGGCTTTGGCGACTTTGCCGACGGCATGGCGCCGACCTGCGACGTGACGGATGATTATCAGCACCAGCTGGGCGATCCGGCCGAAGGCATGCTGGCGGCGGCGCTGCGCTACCGCAGCAGCGGCAGCTGCATCCCGGCCACGGGCGCGACCAGGCTGTTGAGTTCGATGCCGGGTCCGGCCGACACGGCGGCGCGTCTGCTGCGCCCGGCCTACAAGGAAATTGCCATCATTCGCCATTAAAGCGCATGCTTCTGCCATGGCCTTGCCGTGGCGCCTGGCGTTTTCCTGCTCAATAATCTTTCTATATAACAATTTTGATATATAGAAAGATGAATCCATTCGTTCTGGAATGACTGGCATTTTGCTATCTTCCCGCTTTTCTCCCACCTTGAGAAGCGCAACGATGTCGAAACAGTTCAAGTTAACCCCGCTCAGCCTTGGCGTACTGGCCATCCTGGGCGGTACCGCATGGCAGGCGCACGCGCAAACGCAAGCGCCCGCAGCGGATCAGCAGGCAGCGGCCACCCCGCCAGCCGTCGTGGTCACCGGTTCGCGCATTCCCCGCGCCAGCCTGGAAGGCCCGTCTTCCGTCACCATCCTGACCGGCGATGAAATCACCAAGCAGGGCTACAAGAACGTCTTTGACGCGCTGACCAGCCAGGTGCAGAACAGCGGCTTTACGCAGGGCGAAGATTACGGCAACACCTTCACGCCGTCGGCCAATACCATCAGCCTGCGCGGCCTGGGTCCGAACCACACCTTGATCCTGCTGAACGGCCGCCGCCTGGCCGACTTCCCCATCGCCTATGACGGCGCAGTCAACTTCACCAACCTGGCGAACATCCCGGCTAGCATCGTCGAGCGCATCGAGATCCTCAACGGCGGCGCTTCGGCCATCTATGGTTCCGACGCGATTGCCGGCGTGGTCAACGTGATCCTGAAAAAACAGGCGGAAGGCTTCGACATCAACGTCAAGGTTGGCGGCACCTCGCGCGGCGGCGCCGGCAACCAGCGCGTGCAACTGACGGGCGGCGGCAATGTCGACAAGCTGCATACCCTGTTCAGCGTGGAACTGAGTGAACGCGACCCGCTGTGGAGCATGGACCGCGACTTCATGACCAGCCGCTCCGGCGTGCCGACCACGATTGCTTCGCGCCGCACCCAGGCCTTCGGCACGTCCGGCAGCTATGTCGACCTGGGCGACACCTGCAACCAGTTCGGCGACATGTTCGGCGGCAGCGTCGTCAAGTACCAGGCGAAGAATGGCAGCTATTGCGCCAGCCCGAAAGCCCGTCCGACCTACTGGACCACGCAGACCAAGAACAGCAGCCAGAACGTGTTCGGCAGCGCCAATTACGAGTTCGATGCCGACACCACCTTGTTTGCCGATTTCCTGCTTGGCAAGAACAAGACCGTCAACAATACACGCGGCCCGTCGTGGACCTCGGCATCGCTGAACGGCGGCTCTTTCCTGAACCAGAACAGCGGCGCCTACGAAGAGTGGACGCGCTTTATCTCGCCCGAGGAAATCGGCGGCGTGCAGCGCTACAACCGCAGCTGGGAGGACCTGGCCACGGCCATCTCGCTGGGCGCCAAGGGCCGTATTCCTGGCACCGCCTGGCAGTATGAAGCCAACTACAACGCTTCCGTCTACAAGAGCGAAGGCCATACGCCGCGCATGTTGTCGAACATCGACAGCTTCTTCCTGGGACCCAAGCTGGGCACGGATGCCAAGGGCGTGGCCATTTACGCGCCGGATGCGGCGCGCCTGTCGCGCCGCCTGACGGCTGCCGAATTCGACAGCATCACCGGCTACAGCGACAGCCGTGACAAGGCCTGGACGAATACCCTGAGCCTGGCCACGAATGGCGACCTGTTCCAGCTGCCTGCCGGCACGGTGAAAATCGCCACGATTGCCGAGGTGAGCAAGCAGGGCTTCAGCAACGAACCCGATGCGCGCATCGACCAGGGCTATTTCAATATCGCCACCGGTTCGGGCACCACGGCCGGCACCCGTTCGCGCTACGCGCTGGGCGCGGAATTGAATGTGCCGCTGCATGAGAAGCTGACCGCTACCGTGGCTGGCCGTTATGACCGCTACAGCTTTGCCGGACGCAAGGAAGGCAAGTTCACCTACAACGGCGGGCTTGAACTGCGCCCGGCGCCGGACCTGCTGTTCCGCGCCAACTACGCCACCAGCTTCCGCGCGCCGGACATGAACTACATCTACCAGGCCCGCGGCAAAGGCTATTATGCGAGCACCACCGACTACTACCGTTGCGACGCCGCCGGACAGGCCATCGACGGCTGCGAGTACGCGAATAAATCGCCGGGCGCCGATTACGTGCAGAACGGCAGCCGCGACCTGCAGTCGGAAAAAGGCAAGTCCTTCGGCGTGGGCGCCGTCTGGTCGCCGAGTGCCAATTTCGACGTCTCGGTCGACTATTGGAACATCAAGATCGACGACCTGGTGACCAACCTGGACGCCGACAAGCTGCTGCGCGACGAATCCGATTGCCGCCTGGGCAAGGCCGACATCGGCTCGCCGACCTGCATCGATACCGTGGGCCGCATCGAGCGTTACGCGGCCAACGCCTTGAACAAGGCGGGCGAGATCAAGACCATCACCGTCAACCCGATCAACGCGGCCAAGCAAAGCAGCAGCGGCGTCGACGTCAGCCTGAAGTATGTGCTGCGCACAACGGACTATGGCCGCTTTGCCTTCAAGGCCAACTACGCGCGGGTGCTGAGCAAGAAATCGCAGCAATTTGCCGGTGACGCAGAGACCGATGAAACCAAATCGATGACCAACCGGGATTGGCCCGACAAGCTGAACCTGAGCGTCAACTGGGGCGCAGGCGACTGGTCGAATACCTTGCTGGTCAGCCGCTACGGCAAGGTGCCTGACTCTGCCGGCAAGGGTTACCTGACGCCGACGGCGCTGGCCAACATCAGCACCGTCTACCGCATCAACGACCGCGCCACCGTGTCGCTGATCGTCAACAACGTGTTCGACAAGATCAAGCGCGACACCAGCAACGGCTGGCCGTACTACCCGATCGGCAATTACAGCCCGCAAGGCCGCCAGGGATGGGTCGAATTCAACTACCACTTTGGCTCGTAATTCACGCTTGCCAGAGCAAGGCCGGAGCAGCTGACGCTGTTCCGGCTTTTTTATTTGCCACGGCGTTTTTACCTGACCGCCACTCTATAATTGCCCGCTTGTCCTCTCTCGATGGAGTTTGACCCATGCTACGCCACGCCCTGCTGTCCGCCGCCTTGTTGTCCCTGTTTTCTGCCCCTGTATCTGCCGCTTCGCCGTTGACCACGGTGGCCGAGCGCTCGGGCTTTTTGAATACGGGCCGCTACGCGGAAGTGGAAGTCTTGTGCCGCCAGTTCCAGGCGCGCTATCCGCAGCAAGTGCGCTGCGTGGAATTTGGCCGCACGCCGGAGAACCGCCCCATGCTGGCGCTGGCCGTCTCGAATACGGGCGCGCTGACGCCGGCCGAGGCGGCGCGCCGCAAGCTGCCCGTGCTGCTGGTGCAGGGCGGCATCCATGCGGGCGAAATCGATGGCAAGGATGCGGGTTTCCTGGCCTTGCGCGAAGTATTGGAGGGCAAGGCGGCGCCCGGCGCGCTCGATAAACAGGTGCTGCTGTTCGTGCCCGTCTTTAACGTTGACGGGCATGAGCGCTTCGGCCGGTGGAACCGTCCGAACCAGCGCGGACCCGTGGAAATGGGCTGGCGCAGCACGGCGCAAAACTATAATCTGAACCGCGAATACATGAAGGCCGATACGCCCGAGATGCAGCACATGCTGGCGCTGGTGAACGCCTGGGACCCGCTGGCCTATGTCGACCTGCACGTCACCGATGGCGCCCAGTTTGAACCCGATATCTCGATCCAGGTCGAACCCGTGCATGCGGGCGATGCTGCCCTGCGCGTGGCCGGCACGGCCTTGCGCGACCAGGTCCTGGCCGATCTGGCCAGGCAGGGCTCGGACCCGAAGCCGTTCTATATCTCGTTTGCCGAGAACGACAATCCGCAATCGGGCTTTGTCGATTCGGCGCCGAACCCGCGCTTCTCGCACGGCTATTTCCAGCTGCGCAACCGCTTCGGCATGCTGGTGGAAACCCATTCGTGGAAGGACTATCCGACCCGCGTGCGCATCACGCGCAACACCATCGTCTCGCTGCTGTCGCAGATGGCGCAGCATGGCGCGCAGTGGCGGCAAACGGCGCTCGAAGCGGACGCGCGCGCCGCGCAGCTGGCCGGCACGACCTTGCCGCTCACGTATAAAACCACGGACAAGAGCCGCATGATCGCATTTCGCGGCTACGCCTACACGCGCACGCCGTCCGAGGTGTCGGGCGCGCTGATGACGCGCTACGACGAGACCACGCCGCAGATCTGGAACGTGCCCCTGCGCGACGAGATCGTGCCCGACCTGCAGCAGGCCGCGCCCAAGGGCGGCTACCTGGTGCCCGCCGCGCAGGCGCAGATGGTGGCGGCCAAGCTGCGCCAGCACGGCGTGTCCTACCAGGTGCTGGCCACCGCGCCGGGCAAGCTGCCGGTCGAAGCCTTCCGCGCCACGCAGGTGAAATTCGGCGCGCAGTCGTTCGAGGGCCGCCAGACGGCGGTCGTGCAGGGCGAGTGGCTGAAAGAGGAGCGCCTGGTCGGTGCGGGCGCGTTGTACGTGCCCGTCAACCAGGCCAAGGCGCGTCTGGTCGTGGCGCTGTTTGAGCCGCGCGCGCCCGATTCGCTGCTGGCCTGGGGCAGTTTCAATACGGCCTTCGAGCGCAAGGAATACATGGAAGAATACGTGGCCGAAGACGTGGCCCGCGCGCAGCTGGCGGCCGATCCGGCGCTGGCGGCGCAGTTCCAGCAGAAGCTGGCCGACGACCCGGCATTTGCCAGGAGCCCGGCCGCGCGCCTGGAGTTCTTCGCCCGCCGCCATGCCTCGTGGGATGAGCGCCTGAACCTGTATCCGGTGCTGCGCACGGATGCCGCGCTGGCCGGCCTGGCGTCGCCGCCTGCGCGCACACCGAAGTTGTCACATCGCGCAGATTAATCGAAAGAAAATGCTATTCTCCGCTCGATGATGGCGCCGCCACCACGAGCAGGGAACATGCATGGTCAACAAGACACTCTTTAACCAGCACCGCGAGGCGTTTTTTCGCCTCTGTGACGCCGTCGGCGAGAATCAGGTGGAACAGGTGCGCAGCCTGCTCGAGGCCACGCCGCTGCTGTTGACCTTGCGCCGCTACAACATGGAAGACGGCGAATCGCTGCTGCACCTGGCCGCGGCCGGCGGCAGCCGCGAGGTCTGCGCGCTGCTCGTGTCGCTGGGCATGGACGTCGACCTGCCCTTGCCCGGTTACCGCAACCTGACGCCGCTGGATGCGGCGGCAAGCCATGGCCACCTCGCTACCTGCCGCTGGCTGCTCGAGCAGGGCGCTGCCGTCGATGGCTTGCCGGACAATATACTGTCGCCGCTGGACAGCGCCTGCGTTGGCGGCCACCAGGACGTGGCCGCATTGCTGCTGCAGCGGGGCGCCAATCCGAACCGCCTGCATACGCGCTGGAACCAGGCGCCGGTCGATATCGCCACCGGCTGGGGCTTTCCCGCGATCGCCCGATTGCTCGCTGCCGCCGGCGGCGTCAGCATACTCGACGTGCCGCAGCAGGCGGCCGCGTCGCCGCAGCAAGCGGCCGCCTCGCCGCAGGAGGCGATCCGCACCTTCATGCACAACAGCGCCGGCTGGGTGCTGCCGGCCGTGTTCAGCCCGGACAGCGGCGACGCGCGCTTTTCGCTGGGGATCAGCTGCATCGATGGCAAGCGCGATTTCAAGCTGTTGTTTACGGTTGGCCTGTTCCAGCAATCGCCGATGACGGAACTGGCCATCTGTCTGCCGGCCCGCTGGCCGCTGACCGTGCACGGCTTCGCGGAGCACAGTCCATGGCGCTTTCCCGTGGCGCTGCTGGCACGCCTGGGACGGCGCACGCTCGACCAGGCCAGCCTGGCCGCGGGCGAGCTGCTGCGGCGCGACGATCCTTACCTGGCGGACCTGGCCTGGCCGGACGGTGTCGACGCGCTGCTGGCCATCGACAAGCGCTGGAATCCGGCGCCGGAGGAAGAAGACATCGCCGACGATGACAAGGTCACCATCTATCTGCTGGTGCCGGTGGCATTTACCAAAAAAGGCGCGCCCGGCGCCAGCGCCTTGCCGGCCTTGATCGAGCGCAAGCTCAAAGGCAGCTGGAAAGTGTCGGCCTTGCCCATCCCCGTGATTGGCTAGCGCCGGCCTGCACGCGCGCATGACCAGATCAAGCCGCACCGCTTGCAGCAATGTTATCCTGCCAATAAATTTTCCGCGTCCGCGCTCACCTGTTCCCCGGATTGGTTTTCCATGACACAAAAAATTCTACTCCTGAGCGTCTCGGCCGGCGCCGGCCACATGCGCGCGGCGCAGGCCATCGAGGCATATGCGGCGCGCGATGGCCACGGTGGTGGCCCTGCGGCGCTGGCCCTGCATCTCGATGTGATGGATTTCGTCACGCCCGCGTTCCGCAAGCTGTACACGGATTTTTACATCAAGCTGGTCAACAAGGCGCCCGCGCTGTGGGGCTATCTGTATCACGCCACCCACGACGCGCCGCGCGACAGCTCGATGCAGCGCCTGCGCCGCGCCGTCGAGCGCCTCAATACGCGCGCGCTGATGACGCAGATCGCCGCCTTCCAGCCCGACGCCATCATCTGCACGCATTTCCTGCCGGCCGAACTGCTGTCGCGCGCCTTGCGCCAGCAGCAGCTGGCTTGCCCCGTGTGGGTGCAAGTCACCGATTTCGATCTGCACCGCATGTGGGTGCACGAGCAGATGGAAGGTTATTTTGCTGCCACCGACGAAGTGGCGTTCCGCATGCGCCACGAAGGCATCCCCGCCGAGCGCATTCACGTGACGGGCATCCCCATCATGCCCGCGTTCGCGCAGGCGCCCGGCCGCGTGCAGAGCGCGCAGGCGTTTGGCCTCGACCCGCGGCGCACGACGATCCTGCTGATGGGCGGCGGGGCTGGACTGGGCAGCCTTGAAACCGTGGCCGCGCGCCTGCTGGCGCTGCCAGGCGACTTCCAGCTGATCGTGCTGGCGGGGAAAAACGCCGCCGCGCTGGCGGCGCTGCAGGCACTGGCCGGCCAGTATCCGGGCCGCCTGCTGGCGCAAGGCTTTACCAGTGAAGTCGAGCGCCTGATGGCGTGCGCCGACCTGGTCATCACCAAGCCGGGCGGGCTGACCACGTCCGAATGCCTGGCGCTGGGCTTGCCCATGATCGTCAATTCGCCGATTCCCGGCCAGGAAGAGCGCAATGCCGACTATCTGCTGGAGCAGGGCGTGGCGCTGAAGGCATTCGACGCCGTCACCCTGGAGTACCGCGTGCGCCTGCTGCTTGAGCACCCTGAACAGTTGCAAGCGATGCGCGCAAAAGCGCTGGCTCTGGGCCGCCCGCGCGCCGCTCTGGATGTACTGGCGCAGGTGCTGGCTTGACGGGCGCCGTAGCAAAACCCTGGCAGATCGCCCTGAGCCTGGCCTGGGTGGCGCTGCTGGGCTTATTTTTTGCGCAGGTGGAAATCCAGATCGAAGGCGCGGCCGGCTGGGCCGCGAACCTGCCCACCTGGCGCATCGAAAGCCATTGGCTGCTCGATATCTTCTGGGGCGGGCGGCCGATGACGGGTTACCATGCCTGGGTCTTTCCCTTCATCGCCCTGTTTTTCCATTTCCCGATGATCTTCCTGGCGCAATGGTCGCTGCGCCTCGAGTGCCGCGCCATCGGCTGCATCATGCTGTTCTGGATCATCGAGGATTATCTGTGGTTCGTGCTCAATCCCGCCTATGGCGTGGCGCACTTCAATCCGGCCCATATCGCCTGGCACAAGCACTGGCTGTGGTGGGCGCCGACCGACTACTGGGTGTCACTGCTGCTGGCGGGCGTACTGCTGTGGTTTTCATACAAGAGGAAGTCATGACCTTGCCGCCCTCGTCGTATCTCCTGCTGTTGTCCCTGGCCCTGGCGGCCGGTTCCGCTGGCGCGCAGGCGCCCCTGCCGCCGCAGCGCAATGCCGAGTGGGCCACGCCGCTGCCGCAGGTGTCGAACCTGCACCAGGTCACGCCCGTCCTGTACCGCAGCGCAAAGCTCGATAGCAGCGACGTGGCCCAGCTGCAGGCGCTGGGCGTGAAGACGGTGATCAGCTTGCGCTCTTTTCACTCCGATACGCAGGTGCTCGATGGCAGCGGCATCCGCGCCGTGCGCATCCCCATCAATACCTGGGCCATCCGCGACGAGCACGTGATCGAGACCATGCGCAGCATCCGCGCCGCCGAACAGCAGGGCCCCGTGCTGCTGCACTGCCTGCACGGCGCCGACCGCACGGGCATGATGGCCGCCATGTACCGCATGCTGTACCAGGGCTGGCCGCGCGAAAAGGCGATCGACGAGTTGAAAAACGGCGGTTACGGCTATCACGCCGTGTGGAAGAACATCGAACGCTATCTGTCGCGCGTGAATCTCGACGAACTACGCGCGCGCATCGATGCGCCGCAGCCTTGACTCCCGCTGGCGCGCCACTTCAGGCATGATGTTGTTTCATCCACACATCTGCCCGGACCCCGCATGGAACACCACAGTTTTCTCATCAATATACTGTTTTACCTGGTGGCCGCCATCATCATGGTGCCGCTGGCCAAGCGCCTGGGCATGGGCGCCGTGCTGGGCTACCTGGTGGCCGGCGTCGTCATCGGACCGTGGGGCCTGGGCCTGATCAAGAATGTCGAGGTGATCCTCAGCTTTTCCGAATTCGGCGTGGTGCTGCTGCTGTTCCTGATCGGGCTGGAGCTCGAACCGAAACGATTGTGGCTGCTGCGCCGGCCGATTTTCGGCTGGGGCGGGGCGCAGGTGGGCGTCGTCAGCGCGGGCTTGTGCGCCGTGGCCATGGCCTTTGGCGTGGACTGGCGCACGGCGCTGGTGGGCGCGCTGGGGCTGTCGCTGTCGTCGACGGCCATCGTGCTGGCCACCCTGGGGGAACGAAAATTGATGAGCACGCCGGCCGGTTCCGCCGGCTTTTCGATACTGCTATTCCAGGATATCGCCGCCATTCCCATGATCGCGCTGGTGCCGCTGCTCGGTGGCCTGGTCACGCATAGCGGCGAACCGGGCTGGCTGCGCGTGGCCAAGCTGGCCGCCGTGCTGGCGGCGCTGGTGATCGGCGGGCGTTTTCTGGTCAACCCCATCCTGCGCTTCATCGCCAAAACCGACTTGCGTGAAATCTTCACGGCGTTTGCCCTGCTGCTGGTGATCGCCATCTGCGTGCTGATGGAATCGGTGGGCCTGTCGATGGCGCTGGGCACCTTCATGGCCGGCGTGCTGCTGGCCGATTCCGAATATCGCCATGAGCTCATTTCCGACCTGGAGCCGTTCAAGGGCCTGTTATTGGGCCTGTTCTTCATCGCCGTGGGCATGTCCGTCGATTTTGGCGTGCTGCGCGCCCAGCCGCTGCTGATCCTGGCCCTGGTGGCGGGGCTGCTGGCGGTGAAGATCGCCTTGCTGTACGGGTTGTCGAAGTTTGTCGACATTCCCCGCGGCCAGCAGCTGTTTTTTGCGCTGCTGCTGTCGCAGGGCGGCGAATTTGCCTTCGTCGTGTTTGCCGCCGCCGAAGCCGCGCACGTGTTTGCGCCGCAGACGGCCGCGCTGCTGGTCGTGGTGGTGACCCTGTCGATGGTGGCCACGCCCTTGCTGCTGCTGGCGCACGACAAGTTCGTCGCACCGCGCCTGCAAGGCGACAAGAAGCGCCGTCCCGACGACCATATCGAGGCGCAGGACAACCCCATCGTCATCGCCGGCTTTGGCCGCTTCGGCCAGATCATCGGCCGCTTGCTGGCGGCGAACAAGATCGGCGTGACGGTGCTCGACCACGATCCGGACCAGATCGAGCTGCTGCGCAAGTTCGGCTTCAAGGTGTTTTATGGCGACGCCACGCGCGTGGACTTGCTGGTGGCGGCCGGCATCGAAAAGGCGAAGGCGCTCGTGATCGCCATCGACAATGTGGACGACAGCCTGGCGCTGGTCGACGCCGTGCGCCTGCGCCTGCCCGAACTGACGATCCTGGCGCGCGCGCGCAACGTCACGCATTACTATGAACTGATGAAGCGCGGCGTGACCCTGATCGAGCGCGAGACGTTCGCCGCGGCCTTGCTGCTGGGCGAGCAGACCTTGCAGCAGGTGGGCTTCAGCGCGGAGCGGGCGCAGCGCGCGGCCGGCATCTTTGGCCGGCATAACCTGAAAACCCTGCTGGAAGTGGCGCCGCACTTCCAGGACCAGCAAAAAGTCATGTCCCTCACGCGCCAGGCGCGCGAGGAGCTGGAAGACATGTTCGAGAGCGATGCGGCGGCGTTTGCGGCAGCGGAAACGGAGAACGGTAGGTCGGATTAGCGGGAACCGCGTAATCCGACACCTTGTTGGCGTTGCGGGTGCTGTCGGCTTGCGCGCTTTGCGCTAAGCCGACCTACGCCTTTTGCGTCTCGTTCCAGCCTTATTTCCCCCGCTTCGCTTCAATCGCCTCGATCTGGTCCATGATGCCGTTCATGCGCGCCACCAGCGCCTGGTACGGTTTCGGCGAGGCCAGGTCGACGCCGGCCGCCTTCACCAGCTCATACGGGTAGGCCGAGCCGCCCGCGCCGAGCATTTTCAGGTAGGCGGCCAGCGCGCCCGGTTCCTTGTCGAGGATGCGCTGCGCGAAATCCTGCGCCGCCGCGATCGAGGTGGCGTACTGGAATACGTAGTAGCCGTGATAAAAATGCGGCACATACGCCCATTCCAGCGCGTAGGCGGGGTCGATGGTCATGACGCCTTGCGCTTCGCCGTGGTAGCGCTTGAGGATGCCGGCATAGATGGCCGTGATCTCTTCGCCCGTCAGCGATTCTCCCTTGTCCACCTTGCCGTGGATGGCCGCCTCGAATTCAGCGAACATGGCCTGGCGGAAGAAGGTGCCGCGCAGGTTTTCCAGTGCCGCGCCCAGGTACAGCAGGCGCTCGTCGTCATCCCTGGCCTGTTTCAGGCGCGCGTCGAGCAGCAGCGCCTCGTTCGTCGTCGAGGCGATTTCCGCGACAAAGATGCTGTACGGCGCATAGATCGATGGCTGTGCCTTGTTGGCCAGCACCGAGTGCATGGCGTGGCCCCATTCGTGCGTCAGGGTGCTGACGGCTTCGTAATTGTCCGTGTAGTTGAGCAGCACGAACGGGTGGATGTCATACGCGTCGCCATTCATGTAGGCGCCCGCCACCTTGCGCGGGCGCGGATACACATCCATCCAGCGCGCTTCCACTGCGGCGGTGAGCGCCTTGACGTAGTCGGGGCCCAGCGGCGCGACGGAGGCCAGCATCATCTGCTTGCCCTCGGCCAGCGGGAAGCTGCGGTCGCTTTTCAGCAGCGGCGCATACACGTCGTAGTAGGCCAGGTCCTTGACGCCCAGCATGCGCGCGCGTAGCTTGAAGTAGCGGTGCAAGGTGGGCAGGTTGGCGTTGGTTTGCGCGATCAGGGTCTGGTAGACGGCCGGCGGCAAGTTGTCGGCGTCGAGCGCGGCGCTTTGCGAATCGGCGTAATGGCGCACTTTCGCGTAGGCGGCATCCGTTTTCAACTGGCCGTACAGGGTTTCGCCGAACGTGCGTTCATACTCTTTCCATTTGCCGAAGAAGGCGTCGAACACCAGCTTGCGGTCGGCGCGATTGTCGTCGCCCCGGTATTTGGTATAGGCCGCCTGGTCGAGCCGTACTTGCGTGCCGTCCGACAGTTTCACGGTCGGCCAGGGGATTTCCGCATTGGCCAGCGTGCGGTAGACGCTAGCGGCCGAGCTTGTTGCCAGGCCGAATTGCGCCACCAGCTGTTCGCCGGCCGCGTCGAGCGTGTGCGGCGCGCTGCGCAGCATGTTGCTCAATTGAAAACGGTAGAGCTGCAAGCCCTTGTCTTTCGCCAGCATGGCGTCGATGCGCTTGCTGCCCAGGGCGAGGATTTCCGGCTGCAAGAAAGTGCTCGCCTGGCTGAAGTCGTTGCCCAGCAGGGCGGCGCGCTGGTTCAGCTGATTGCCCTTGCTGTCGCCCGTATCCTGGTCGTAGTACTGCGCCGCATAGGTGGTGAGCGTGTTGACGCGCTTGCGCGCATCGGCGACCAGGTCCAGGCAGCTTTTCAGGCGGGTGCCCAATTGCCCCTTGCATGCGCCCAGTTGCTGCAGCTGGGCCGACAGCTTTTTCGCGTCGGCGTCGAACGCGGCGTCGCTGGCGTACAGCGCCGTCAGATCCCAGCGGTCGGCCTGGCGGTCGGTGGGCGCAGGAGCGGCAGAGGCGGTGGCGGTGGCGAGGCCGAGGGCCAGCAGGGAGAACAGCAGGGGGCGCTTGAGCGCGGATGGCGTCATGGTTCATTCCAGTGAGGTTGTCGGAAGAATGCGTGCTGACCGCCGGGCAGGAATGCGCGCGTGACACATCGCGTACCGGCAGAGCTGACTACGGTACATCAAATGGACGCTGGGGGAAAGAGAGGGATGCCGCCACCTGGGCGGTGGCGGCGAAACAACAGGGGCTTACAACAGCGGCTTACAGCGCTTGCAGCGGAATGGTGCCGAACGTGGTCGGCGTCGAGCACGGCTCTTCATCAAACGCGATGTCGCCCATGGGGTTGGCCACGCCATCGGCCTTCAAGTCCTTGAAGCCGAACAGTTTCGGGTCCATCAAATGCGATGGCGCCACGTTCGACAGGGCCGAGAAGATGCTTTCCACGCGGCCAGGGAATTTCTTGTCCCATTCGCGCATCAATCCCTTGATCTGCTTGCGCTGCAGGTTTTCCTGCGAACCGCACAGGTCGCATGGGATGATGGGGAAGCCTTTGACTTCCGCATAGCGCTGCGTGTCTTCTTCCTTCACGTAGGCCATCGGGCGGATGACGATGTGTTTGCCGTCGTCCGACTGCAGCTTGGCCGGCATGCCTTTCAGTTTGCCGCCGAAGAACATATTCAGGAAGAACGTTTCCAAAATATCATCGCGGTGGTGGCCCAGCGCAATCTTGTTGGCGCCCAGCTCGTCGGCCACGCGGTACAGGATGCCGCGGCGCAGGCGCGAGCACAGCGAGCAAGTCGTCTTGCCTTCCGGGATCAAACGCTTGACGATGCTGTAGGTATCCTGGTTTTCGATGTGGAAAGCCACGCCCAGTTCCGTCAGGTAGGCGGGCAGGATTTCCGGCGGAAAATTCGGCTGCTTCTGGTCCAGGTTGACGGCGACGATATCAAAATGAATCGGCGCGCGTTCGCGCAAGGTCATCAAAATATCCAGCAGCGCGTAGCTATCCTTGCCGCCGGACAGGCACACCATCACCTTGTCGCCGTCTTCGATCATATTAAAATCGCCGATGGCTTGCCCCACCAGGCGGCACAGGCGCTTGTGCAGCTTGTTGTTTTCCAGGGCGATTTTTTCCGCCTTCTTGCGCGCCAGTTTCTGTGCTTCCACGTTGGCCGGGAATTCCACGGCCGTGGTCGTCGCTTCCAGTACTGCGGCATTACTCATGTTGTTCATGCTTCATCCTTGATCTTGAATACTTCCACGCCCACGCCTTCGCAGTCGGGATACACGTCCGGCTTCATGCTCGACACGCGCGCAGCGCGCACGCGCGGGTGCGCCAGCATGGCGGCGAGCACGTCGTCGACCAGGCTTTCCTGCAGCTGCACGTGGCCTTGCGCCATGCGCTTGGCGATGGTTTCGCGCATGAAGTCGTAGTCGACCACTTCTTCCAGTTGGTCATCCTTGGGCGTCGACAGGGCCAGGGGAATGTACAGGTCGACGTTGATGAGGACGCGCTGCTCGCCCTTTTTCTCGAAGTCGTAGACGCCGATGTTGATGAGGACTTCGTAATTGCGCAGGAACAGGCGGCGGCAATCGGCCAGGCGAGGGTGAGACAGGGCGGACGACATAGTTTTACCTTTTAGGGAATGCTGGAATGCTGGTTGTTTGGTGTGGCTGCTGATTATTTGGTCAAAAACATGACGTCGCGCGGCAAGCCGATCAAATGCTGGCCGCCATCGACCAGCAGGGTCGTGCCCGTCAGCGCGCGCGCGCCGGCCACGTAACAGACGCTGTCGGCCACGTCCTCGGGCGTGCTGGAGCGTCCCAGCGGCGTGTTTTCATGTGCCTTGGCAAAGTTCGCTGCCGTCTGCTCGCCGGAAACCATGGTGATGCCGGGGGCAATGCCCACCACGCGCACTTTCGGCGCCAGCGCCTGGGCCAGCATGGTGGTCGCCGACAGCAGCGCCGCCTTGGACAGGGTGTACGACAAAAAATCAGGATTGAGATTGTACAGTTTTTGATCGAGCAAGTTGATGACCACGGTTTGTTCGCCTGCCGGGGTGGCCTGGTACAGCGCCTGCGCCAGCAGGATGGGAGCGGCCAGGTTGGCGTGCATGTGGGCGTCGAGCGCGGTGAAGGAAAAATCACCGGCATTGTCGTATTCAAACAACGAAGCGTTGTTGACCACGCAAGTCACTCGCCCCAGCGCCGCCTGTGCCTGCGGCAGCAGCTGGCGCACGGCGTCTTCCTGCGCCAGGTCGCAAGGGAACGCGTGCGCGCGGCGGCCCAGGGCGGCGATTTCCGCCACCAGGCTCTGCGCTTCCTCGCGCGAGTGGCGGTAGTGGACGGCGATATCCCAGCCGTCGCGCGCCAGGCCCAGCGCGATGGCGCGGCCGAGGCGGCGCGCGGCGCCCGTGACGAGGGCGACGCGGGGAGTGCTGTCGAATGGCGTTGTCGTTGCTTCTGTCATGTCTTTGCTATGGTTGAGATATTCGGTGGATGCCACACTGGCGGCATGCGCCGTCGATTCGCTACAATGCGGGTATGTCTCTTCCCGTACCCGATAGCGACGCGCTGGCCGCGTCCCATGCCTTGCAGCACCTGATTGCCGCCGAAATCGCGCGCAATGACGGCGCCATTCCCTTTGTCCGCTTCATGGAGCTGGCGCTGTACGCGCCTGACCTCGGCTATTACAGCGGCGGCGCCGCCAAGCTGGGCAAAGATGGCGATTTTACAACTGCGCCTGAGATTTCGCCCCTGTTCGGCGCCACCCTGGCCCATGTGGCAGCCGCTATTATGGCGCAAACGGCCCCGCGCATCCTCGAATTCGGCGCCGGCACGGGCAAGCTGGCCTGCGATATCCTGACGGAAGCGGCGCAGGCCGGCATCGCCATTGAACAGTATGCGATCGTCGAATTGTCCGGCGAATTGCGCGCGCGCCAGGAGCTGGCGCTGGCCGCCTTCCCGCAAGTGGTGTGGCTCGACGGTTTCCCCGACAGTTTCGAAGGCGCCGTGTTCGGCAATGAAGTGCTCGACGCCATGCCCGTCAACCTGATCAGCAAGACGCCGGCCGGCTGGTGCGAACTCGACGTCAGCATTGCCGATGGCCAGTTCGTGTTTGTCGAACGGCTTGCCGGCGATGACGTGGCCGCGCAGATCGCCGCCCAGGTGCCCGAGGCCGATGCCTTGCCCGTCGGCTATGTCAGCGAGATCCATGGCGTGGCCTGCGGCTTCATGCGCTCGCTGGCGCGCATGCTGACCAATGGCAAGGGCGGCGCGGCCGTGCTGTTCGACTATGGCTTTCCGGCACACGAGTATTACCTGGATTTGCGCGCCACGGGCACCTTGATGTGCCATTACCGCCACCACGCCCATGCGGAACCGTTTTATCTGCCCGGTTTGCAAGACATCACGGCCCACGTCGACTTTACGGCCATGGCGGTGGCGGCGCAGGACGCGGGCCTCGACGTGCTCGCTTATATGAACCAGGCGTCCTTCCTGCTGGGCGCGGGCCTTGGCGACTTGCTGCTGCGCACTGATCCTGAACAGGTCAAAACGTACTTGCCGCAAGCCAGCGCCGTGCAAAAGCTGGTCTCGCCTGCCGAGATGGGGGAATTGTTCAAGGTGCTGGTGGTGGGGCACCAGGTGGAGTTGCCGGAAACGCTGTTGTCGAGCGACCGCAGCCATCGCCTGTAAGCGCTGCAATATCAAGGCAGGGCAGTGCCGCCCTGCAATTTCCTGTCCGCCGGTGGTTATTATCTTGTCATATCGTATATGATGACCGACACAGCACGGTTCCATCCTGCAAGAACCCGTCGCCGCGCACCGATTTCAAGATAGAACGATGGGAAAGATACATACACACTATGACAACCTGAAGGTGGCGCGCCTGGCGCCGCAGGAAGTCATACGTGCCGCGTACAAAGCCCTCAGCCAGAAATACCACCCGGACAAGAATCCCGGCGACGAAAAGGCCGCCCGCATCATGGCGATCCTCAACAGCGCCTATGGCACCTTGTCCGATCCCCAGCGCCGCAAGGAACACGACGAGTGGATCGCTGCCGAGGAGTGGGAAATCGAATGGCTGGAAAGCACCCATCAGGAAGAAGGCAAGGGCCGCGATGGCCGCGCGAAAGGCCATGCCCATTCGCATGAGCACGCCTGGGCGCAGGATGTGCCGCCGCCGAAGGGCAAGGCAAGGCGCGGCCTGCAGCCCGTCTGGCGCAACTGGCGCTGGTGGCTGAGTTTGCTTGTCTGCCTGCTGCTGGGCTGGCTGGGCGCCTTGCTGATGCTCGATACCTCCCAGCCCGTGCCTGCCGCGCTGGCAACGGCCTGGAGCGGCCTGGCCCGCGATGGCGCCCAACCCCATGCGGAAACAGCCACGTCTGCGGCCAGTGCCGCATCGTCGCCATCGAAAGGCGAGGCCGTGGCAGTCGACAGCTGGGCGGTGGGCAAGCCGTATGCACCGGAACCCCAGGAAGCGAAGACGCCCGAGATCCGCGTGCTGGCCGTTTCCCAGCTGAGCCTGAAAGCCATCCAGCCTGCCTGCGATGGCGCAGGCAAGGCCGAGTCCGCAACGCTGGTGGCGCCGAATGGCGAGCCCTGGCCGACGCATTCCGGCTATGTCGATGGATTCCTGATCGGTAACAAGGGCGAGGAGCTGGCCATCAGCATCGACAACAGCCACAATGCCGCGCCCATGTTCGTCAAGCTGTATGACACGGAGCGGCGCTCGAACGTGCGCTATCTGTACATCCTCGCGAACGACAAACTGCTGGTGGAACAGCTCAGCGCTGGCAAGTATGAAGTGCGCTACCAGGCAGTCGGGCCGGGCCAGGACCATTGTGGCGGCACCACGCGCAGCGGCGCCTCGATACCGCCGCCGACGCCTGCCGCGGGAGAGGGCGGGACGCAGAATCCTGTTGTAAGCAGCATCTAATCTGATTATGCTTGATATGCGTCAACGCAGCGTCCACATCGACCTTATCCATTAGGAGTATTCATGACCGACCTCACAGCCGATGCAGATGATAACTGGCTGCTCGACGAAGATGAGCCGGTGGCCAGTCCTGCCGGGCTGGACGCGCCAGACCAGCGCCTGTGGCGTGTCCTGATCGTCGATGATGATGTCGATGTGCATGCGGTCACGCGGCTGGCGCTGCGCAATGTCAGTTTCAAGGGCCGTGAACTGGAACTGTTTTCCGCCTACAGCGGCCGCGAAGGATACGAGATCCTGCGCGACACGCCCGATATCGCGCTGGTGCTGCTCGACGTGGTGATGGAAACGGATGACGCGGGACTGATCCTCGCCAAGCGCATCCGCGCCGACCTGAACAACTCCATCGTGCGCGTCGTGCTGCGCACGGGCCAGCCGGGCCAGGCGCCCGAGCAGCGCGTCATCATCGAATACGACATCAACGATTACAAGGCCAAGACGGAACTGACGACGCAAAAGCTGTTTACGACAGTCATCTCGGCTTTGCGTGCCTACGAGAGCCTGATGATGCTCGAGCGCAGCCGCATCGGCCTGGGCAAGATCCTCGCCGGCGCCACCAATCTGTACCAGATCCATTCGCTGCGCGAATTCGCTTCCGGCGTGCTCAACCAGGTCAGCGCCATCCTCGACGTGGGTGCCGACGGCGTGCTGTGCCTGATGCAGGGTGGTGCCGGGCGGCCCGAGGTGGTCGCCGCCACGGGCACCTATGCCATGCTGGCCGAGTCGGAAGCCTTGCCGGCAGATCATGCGCTCACCGCCACCATCGCCAAGGCGTTTGCGGAAAAGCGCAGCCAGTTCGAGCATCCGGCCAACGTGCTGTTCATCCATACGGAAGGCAACCGCGAGCTGGCCATCTCCGTCACGCCGCCGTGGCCGCTGGCGCAGATCCAGCGCGATCTGCTGGAAGTGTTTTGCCAGCGCATCGCCGCCGCCTTCGACAACCTGTACATGTTCGGGCAGCTGCGCAAGGCGCAGGAAGCGACCGTGGTGGCGCTGGCCGACCTGGCCGAGTTCCGCGACAGCGACACGGGCGGCCACGTGCGGCGCGTGCAGCTGCTGTCCGAAGCGATTGCCCGCCGCATGCAGCAGCGCGCCGTGTACCCGGATGAGCTCACACCGCAGCTGCTCGACATGATCGGCCTGGCCAGCATCCTGCACGACGTGGGCAAGGTGGCCACGCCGGATGCCGTGCTGCTGAAACCGGGCAAGCATACGGACCAGGAGCGGGCGCAGATGCAGCTGCACGCCGGCGTCGGGCGCACCATTCTTGAGCGGGCCGCCAACATGGTCGACGGCGTCAGCTACCTCACGTATGGCGCGCAGATCGCTGGCGGCCACCATGAGCACTTCGATGGCGCCGGCTACCCGAATGGCCTCGTGGGGCGCGACATTCCCGTGGCCGCGCGCATCGTTGCCGTGGTCGATGTTTTTGACGCCTTGCTGCACGAGCGGCCCTACAAGGAGCCGTGGCCGTATCCGCAGGTGCGCGAATACATCGAGCAGCGCAGCGGCAGCCAGTTCGATCCGGAAGTGGTGACGGCGCTGCTGGAGCTGATCGACCACGAGCCGCAACTGTGGCATCCGGAGCACGCCACCACCTGAGTTGGCGTTTTTCGGCAGCGCACCATTCCCTTGCGCGCGGCGCCGTCATATACTCGGCTGCCTCATGCTGGCTGGCGCCACGCACCAGTGTGGCGCGCCGCGGAGTTTTCGGACATTACGACATGAAAGAACTCAAGGGCCTCAGCGCACTGATCATCGAGCCGCATCCGGGCATGCGCGCCAGCCTGCACAATATGCTCAACCTGTGCGGCCTGGCGAAGATCGACGACGCGGCCAGCTCGGGCCAGGCGATCCGCATGCTGGGCAGCAAATCGTATGATCTGATCCTGTGCGAATACGACCTCGACGGCGGGCAGGATGGCCAGCAGATGCTGGAAGACTTGCGCCATCACAAATTGATGCACGCGTCGACCATGTTCTTCATGGTCACGGGCGAAGGCAGCTTTGCCAAGGTGGTCAGCGCCGTCGAGCTGCTGCCCACCGATTACATCCTCAAGCCCTTCACCGCTGAGAACATGCTTGAGCGCATCGGCCGCGCGCTGGACAAGCGCAATGCCTTCGTGCCCGTGTATGCATTGATCGACGTGGGCAATGAGCGCGCGGCGATTGCCGCCTGCGCCGAGGGCGCCAGCCTGTATCCCCGCTACGCCACCGATTTCCTGCGCCTGCGCGCGGAATTGCATTTGCTGCTGGGCGAGGCGGCCGACGCGGAGCCGATCTACGCAGCCCTGTATGAAGCCAAGTCCATCGGCTGGGCGCGCCTGGGACAGGCCAAGACGCAATTTCTGCTGGGCGAGTACGCAGCGGCGCAGGGCACGCTGGAAGGTCTGCTGGAAAACAACAAGCGTTTTCTCGACGCGTATGACTGGCTGGCGCGCACGCATTTGGCGCAAGGCAAGCCGGAACTGGCGCAGGCGGCCCTGAGCGAGGCGGTGGCCCTGTCGCCGCATGCCGTGCGCCGCTTGCGCCGGCTGGGCGAGGCGGCCCTGGCGGCCGACGATATCGCGATGGCGGAAAAAGCCCTGAAGCTGGTGGTCAGCAAGGCCAAGTATTCGGAGTTCCGTGACCCGGAAGACCATGTGCGCCTGGTGCAGACCCTGGTGCGCAAGGGCGACCCCCTGCAGGCGGGCGCCGTCATCCGCGACCTCGACAAATCGATGGGCGGGCAAAAGAATGCGGAGCTGTGCAGCGCCCTGTGCGGCGCCATGCTGCATGCGCATACGGGCAACGAGGAACGCCTGCAGCAATCACTGGACTCTGCCCTGGCCGCCAACCGGCACAGCGTGGGCAGCTCGAATACGCTGAAAACGGAGCTGGCGCGCCACTGCCTGGCGCACGGGCGCGAAGAGGGCGCGGCCGAGGTGATGCGTGAAGTCATGCGCAACGCGCCCGACAGCGCCGCCATGACGCGCGCCATGGCCGTGTTCGAGCTGGCGGGGCGCGAAGAGCTGGCCAAGGCGCTGGCGCGGCAAAGCCGCCAGGAAGTGGCCGACATGGTGGCGGCCGGCGCGGCGAGGGCGGGAGACGGCGATTTCCGCGGCGCCGTCGACCTGATGGGCGAAGCCGTCACGCGCCTGCCCGACAATCCGCAAGTGGTCTTCAATGCGGCCGTGGCCGTGCTGAAATGTCTGGAACACGAGGGATGGGATGAACGCATGGGGCAGCAGGCGCTGACATTTATTGCCGGCGTGCGCCGGCTGGACCCGCGCAACCCCAAATTGCCCGTGCTGTCGGGCCTGCATCAGCAGTTGTTGCGTAAATATAAGCCCCTGGGCAACGCCTGGATGCATCCGCCGGATGCCCGGTAAAGGGGAAAATGCGGGGCGAATGACGGAAAAATGCGGCTTCCCGGCAGGGAGGATAAAAAAAATCCAAAAAAAGTCGACTTTTTCGCGCCAACCCTTGCACATTCTCAAATCGGGAGCTTATAATCACGCCCCGAAGCAGCCAACTTCTTCTTTATACGCAAATGCAGCAGTCAGGCATCAGTAAATAAGGTTGACAGTTGTGAGTAGATGCTTCATACTCTGCGGTTCCCGCGGAGGGGTGGCCGAGTGGTTAAAGGCGACAGACTGTAAATCTGTTCTCTATGAGTACGCTGGTTCGAATCCAGCCCCCTCCACCAAGTTTTTGCAAGGAAAACTGGGTAGTAGCAAAAAGCAAGTGAAGAAAAGTGAACGATACCTCGCGGGTGTAGCTCAATGGTAGAGCAGAAGCCTTCCAAGCTTACGACGAGGGTTCGATTCCCTTCACCCGCTCCAGTTTCCGTTCAGATGCTTGATGCATCGCATGCAACAAATTACAGCCCTTGTAGCTCAGTGGTAGAGCACTCCCTTGGTAAGGGAGAGGCCACGTGTTCGATCCACGTCAAGGGCACCAGAATTCGCAGCAGGCAGCACAGAAGCAATTCAAACCAGACCGTCGGGCGTGTGCCTGAGCAATCTAATCAAATCATTAGGAGTTCAAAATGGCAAAAGGTAAATTCGAACGGACCAAGCCGCACGTCAACGTCGGCACCATCGGCCACGTCGACCACGGTAAAACCACGCTGACCGCTGCAATCGCAACGGTTCTGTCGAAGAAATTCGGCGGCGAAGCCAAAGCATACGACCAGATCGATGCGGCACCAGAAGAAAAAGCGCGCGGTATCACGATTAACACCGCCCACGTCGAGTACGAAACGGAATCGCGTCACTACGCGCACGTTGACTGCCCAGGCCACGCCGATTACATCAAAAACATGATTACCGGTGCTGCCCAGATGGACGGCGCGATCCTGGTATGTTCCGCAGCTGACGGCCCAATGCCACAGACCCGCGAACACATCCTGCTGGCCCGCCAAGTTGGCGTTCCATACATCATCGTGTTCCTGAACAAGTGCGACCTGGTCGACGACGCAGAGCTGCTGGAACTGGTTGAAATGGAAGTGCGCGAGCTGTTGTCGAAGTATGAGTTCCCTGGCGACGACGTGCCTATCATCAAAGGTTCGGCCCGTATGGCGCTGGAAGGCAAAGAAGGCGAAATGGGCGTTGACGCAGTGCTGCGTCTGGCCGATGCCCTCGATTCGTACATCCCAACGCCAGAGCGCGCTGTTGACGGTGCTTTCCTGATGCCAGTGGAAGACGTGTTCTCGATCTCGGGTCGCGGTACCGTTGTGACCGGTCGTATCGAGCGCGGCATTGTTAAGGTCGGCGAAGAGATCGAAATCGTTGGTATTATCGACACCGTCAAAACGACTTGCACCGGCGTGGAAATGTTCCGCAAACTGCTGGACCAAGGTCAAGCAGGCGACAACGTTGGTCTGCTGCTGCGCGGCACCAAGCGTGAAGACGTGCAACGTGGTCAAGTTCTGGC
Organism: Janthinobacterium sp. 64; assembly: GCF_002813325.1. Classification (NCBI taxonomy): domain Bacteria; kingdom Pseudomonadati; phylum Pseudomonadota; class Betaproteobacteria; order Burkholderiales; family Oxalobacteraceae; genus Janthinobacterium; species Janthinobacterium sp. 64. Next base: position 4,119,043 of record NZ_PHUG01000001.1, read on the forward strand.
CAAGCCAGGCTCGATCAAGCCGCATGCACACTTCACCGGCGAGATCTATGTTCTGTCGAAAGACGAAGGCGGCCGTCATACGCCATTCTTCAACAACTATCGTCCACAGTTCTACTTCCGCACGACGGACGTAACTGGTTCGATCGAGTTGCCAGCAGACAAAGAAATGGTCATGCCAGGCGATAACGTGTCGATCACCGTCAAGCTGATCAACCCGATCGCGATGGAAGAAGGCCTGCGCTTCGCTATCCGTGAAGGCGGTCGTACCGTCGGCGCCGGCGTGGTTGCAAAAATCCTCGCATAAGGAAATGTTATGCTTCCACCCGGGGCGTCCTGGGTGGTAGAATAGCACTCCTCGAAAGTTTTACGTAGGGACGTAGCTCAATTGGCAGAGCGTCGGTCTCCAAAACCGAAGGTTGGGGGTTCGATGCCCTCCGTCCCTGCCACCGTCAAGGTGCAGGGCACCGAAAGTAGAAAAATGTCAAATCAATCCGTGCAAACCGTTAGCACGTCGAGTGACAAGATAAAAGTCGCGCTGGCAATAGTGGCTGCGATTGCAGGAGTAGTCGGGTTTTATTACCTGGCAGGCCAACCAGCTCTGGTGCGTGCAAGCGCGCTTGTGGCTGGTTTGGTTATTGCTGTTGCGCTCTTGTATGTCTCGACGACCGGCCGTGAATTTCTCAATTTCGCCAAAGAAGCTGTGCGCGAAACCAAGAAAGTCGTTTGGCCTACCCGCAAAGAAGCCACGCAGATTACTGCGATCGTGTTTGCCTTTGTGCTGGTCATGGCGATTTTCCTGTGGGGCACGGATAAATTGCTCGAGTTTTTGTTGTATGACGTAATTCTGGGTTGGAAAAAATAATGAGCGAAAATGTGCATGATGAAGCGGCGGACGAGTCCGTTCCGGGCGACGCTCCGGTAGCGGACACTGGTGCAGCGCTGAGCGTGCCAGTCAGCAGCAAGCGCTGGTATGTCGTGCATGCTTATTCCGGCATGGAAAAAAGCGTCATGCGCGCACTGACCGAGCGCATCGAGCGCGCGGGCATGCAAGACCAGTTCGGCCAGATCCTCGTGCCGATCGAAGAAGTTGTCGAAGTCAAGAATGGTGTGAAGTCCGTCACCGAACGTCGTTTCTATCCTGGCTATGTGCTGGTTGAAATGGAAATGACGGACGAGAGCTGGCACTTGGTCAAGAACACCAGCAAGGTTACCGGTTTCATTGGTGGCAAGTCGAACAAGCCGACGCCGATCTCCGCGCGCGAAATCGACGGCATCATGAAGCAGATGCAGGAAGGTGTTGAAAAACCCCGTCCAAAAACCTTGTACGAAGTGGGCGAGCAAGTCCGCATCAAGGATGGTCCGTTCACCGACTTCAACGGCAATGTCGAAGAAGTCAATTACGAGAAATCCAAAGTGCGCGTTTCGGTCACCATTTTCGGCCGCGCCACTCCGGTGGAACTCGAATTCGGCCAGGTCGAAAAAGTTTAAGTTGTATCAGCGCCACCAGGAGCGTTGCGGTAGTCTCAGCAAAATCCGGTCAGAGGAGCCCCGCCAGGGTAGGATCGGCGGGGCGCTACTACTCAATCCAAGATAGGAGCCATCATGGCAAAGAAAATCATTGGTTTTATCAAGCTGCAAGTGCCAGCTGGTAAAGCAAACCCATCCCCACCAATCGGTCCAGCTCTGGGTCAACGCGGTCTGAACATCATGGAATTCTGCAAAGCGTTCAACGCGCAGACCCAAGGTATGGAACCAGGCATGCCGATCCCAGTCGTGATCACCGCGTTCGCTGACAAGTCCTTCACGTTCGTGATGAAGACGCCTCCAGCAACCTACCTGATCAAAAAAGCTGCTGCGATCACCAAAGGTTCGCCGAAGCCACATACCGACAAAGTCGGTACGCTGACCCGCGCACAAGCTGAAGAAATCGCTAAATTGAAAACCCCTGATCTGACCGCTGCCGACATGGATGCTGCTGTGCGCACCATCGCTGGTTCCGCTCGTTCGATTGGTATCACGGTGGAAGGTGTTGTATAATGGCTAAGTTATCCAAACGTATCAAGGCTTTGAAAGCCAAAGTCGACCGTACCAAAGTGTACGCTTTCGACAACGCTGTCGCTCTGATCAAAGAGTGCGCAACGGCCAAGTTCAATGAATCGATCGACGTATCGGTACAACTGGGTGTTGATCCTAAGAAATCCGACCAAGTGGTGCGCGGCTCCGTCGTGCTGCCAGCTGGTACCGGCAAAACCGTACGCGTGGCAGTGTTCGCGTCGGGTGAAAAAGCAGAAGCTGCTAAAGCAGCTGGCGCCGACATCGTTGGTATGGAAGACCTGGCTGAGCGTATCAAAGCCGGCGACATGCCTTTCGATATCGTTATCGCTTCGCCAGATACCATGCGTATCGTTGGTACCCTGGGTCAGATCCTGGGCCCACGCGGCATGATGCCTAACCCGAAAGTTGGCACTGTTACTCCTGACGTCGCTACCGCCGTGAAAAACGCGAAAGCCGGTCAAGTTCAGTACCGTACCGACAAATCCGGTATCATCCACGCTACCATCGGCCGTAAATCGTTCGCTGACGCAGATCTGAAATCGAATCTGGTCGCACTGATCGACGCACTGAACAAAGCCAAGCCAGCATCGAGCAAAGGCGTGTACCTGCGCAAAGTTTCGCTGTCGTCGACCATGGGCGCTGGCGTCCGTGTTGACCAGGCTAGCCTGGCAGCTTAAGTAAAGAATCAAGTCCTGTGGCGCCTTCGGGCGCTGCGGGCGCATCTTTGGGCTGTCTGTCCGGTGTTCGCACCAGGCAGGCAGACAATCAAAGACCGTTGGGCCGACTGCGATCGCACATGCAGAAGGTTAATAGGCTTGCCGGCAACGGCAAGTGCCCAACGCAGATGGTGTACCCGAACAAGTTTTGTAGTCCTCATGCTGCGTGAATCCATCCGCTCAGTTTAGTACTTCTTGACTTCGGACGCCGTGTTCGAACCGATGCAAGGCGCTCAACCACTCGGTTGTGATTGCCGAACATCATTTAAGGAGGTTGACCGTGAGTCTCAATCTGAATGACAAAAAGGCCGTCGTCGCCGAAGTTTCCGCACAAGTAGCAAATGCGCAAACGATCGTCGTGGCCGAATATCGTGGCATCCAGGTTGGTCACTTGACGCAACTGCGTGCTAAAGCGCGTGCCCAAGGCGTGTACCTGCGTGTGTTGAAAAACACTCTGGCTCGTCGCTCCGTTGAAGGTACCGCATTCGCCAGCCTGGCAGATGCCATGACCGGCCCGTTGATCTACTCGATCTCGGCCGATGCCGTTGCAGCAGCTAAAGTCATCGCTGACTTCGCTAAAACCAACGACAAACTGGTCATCAAAGCAGGTAACTACGCAGGCAAGCCGCTGGATACAGCTGCTGTCACCGCGTTGGCGAGCATTCCTAGCCGTGAAGTCCTCATTTCGCAGTTGTTGGGCGTTATGCTGGCTCCGGTTTCGGGCTTTGCACGTGGTCTGGCTGCCCTGGCAGCGAAAAAAGGCGAAGGCGCCGAAGCTCCTGCAGAAGCAGCAGCAGAAGAAGCCCCAGCAGCCGCTTAATTGCGCGCGCTTTTTTCTCTCAGTACCAATCTGATGTAACTAACGTAATAAATTTAGGAGTTTCAAAATGGCAATTAGCAAAGACGATATCCTGGAAGCAGTTAGCGCCATGTCCGTAATGGACCTGAACGACCTGGTTAAAGCATTCGAAGAAAAATTCGGCGTGTCCGCAGCAGCAATGGCTTCGGCCGGTCCTGCAGCAGGCCCAGCAGCAGCTGCTGAAGAACAAACCGAATTCAACGTCATCCTGGACGGCTTCGGCGCAAACAAAGTTGGCGTCATTAAAGCAGTTCGCGAAATCACCGGCCTGGGCTTGAAAGAAGCTAAAGACCTGGTCGATGGCGCTCCAAAAACTGTGAAAGAAGCAGTGTCGAAAGCTGACGCTGAAGCAGCACAGAAGAAACTGGTAGAAGCCGGCGCAACCGCTTCGATCAAGTAATATCTGTACCGGCGGCAGTTAGCGCCCGAGTCAAAGTCTGAGGTTTCCCCTCGCAAGGGGGGAAATCCGACTTTGGCTCCTTTGTCGTCTGCATCGTATTTGTCATGTAGTTGTAGCAGCAGTTTTTATTCGATTCAAGCCGGAAAGCAGAGCCTTGAGGTTTCGTCTGTGTCACACGCAGCGGTGCAAACGAACACTTGCAAAACCTGAATTTTCTATCCTTTCTGTCACTCACGGAGTGTCCATGCACTACTCATTTACTGAGAAGAAACGCATTCGCAAATCATTCGCGAAGCGCGCCAACGTTCACCACGTTCCGTTCCTGCTGGCGACCCAGCTCGAGTCTTATCATAGCTTCTTGCAAGAGGACATAGCACCGTCCGGCCGCAAGAATGATGGCCTGCAGTCGGCTTTCACTTCGATTTTCCCTATCGTGTCGCACAATGGTTTTGCGCGTCTCGAATTCTTGTCGTACGTTCTGGGCGATCCTGCCTTTGACGTCAAAGAATGTCAACAACGTGGCCTGACGTTCGCGTCGCCGCTGCGCGCGAAAGTGCGTCTGGTGATCCTGGACAAGGAATCGCCAACCAAGCCCGTCGTCAAAGAGATGAAGGAACAGGAAGTCTACATGGGCGAATTGCCGCTCATGACGACCACCGGTTCGTTCGTCATCAACGGCACGGAGCGGGTGATCGTTTCCCAGCTGCACCGTTCGCCTGGCGTGTTCTTCGAGCATGACCGCGGCAAGACTCACTCGTCCGGTAAGCTGCTGTTCTCCGCGCGTATCATTCCTTACCGCGGTTCGTGGCTGGACTTCGAGTTCGACCCGAAAGACATCCTGTTCTTCCGCGTCGACCGCCGCCGCAAGATGCCAGTAACGATCCTGCTCAAAGCCATCGGCATGTCGCATGAGCAAATCCTGGCCAATTTCTTTGTCTTCGACAATTTCAACCTGCGCTCCGAAGGCGCGGAAATGGAATTCGTCGCCGAACGTCTGCGCGGCGAAGTGGCGCGTTTCGACATCGTCGACAAGTCGGGCAAGACCCTGGTGCTGAAAGACAAGCGTATCAACGCCAAGCACGTGCGTGATATCGAAGCTGCCGGCATCAAGCACATTTCCGTACCGGAAGACTATCTGCTGGGCCGCGTATTGGCGAAGAACATCGTCGATGGCGATACCGGTGAAGTCGTCGCTTCCGCGAACGATGAGCTGACCGAAGATCTGTTGGGCCGCTTGCGCGACGCCAGCATTTCCGAAATCCAGACTTTGTACACGAACGACCTGGACCAAGGCGCCTACATCTCGCAAACCCTGCGTATCGACGACACCGCCGATCAGATGGCTGCGAAAGTGGCGATCTACCGCATGATGCGTCCAGGCGAACCGCCAACGGAAGACTCCGTTGAAGCGCTGTTCAATGGCCTGTTCTACAACTCGGACCGCTACGACCTGTCGGCCGTGGGCCGCATGAAGTTCAACCGCCGCATTGGCCGCGATGAACTGACCGGCGCCATGACCCTGTCGAACGAAGACGTGCTGGCCGTGATCAAGATCCTGGTGGAACTGCGCAATGGCCGCGGCGAAGTCGACGATATCGATCACCTGGGTAACCGTCGCGTACGTTGCGTGGGCGAACTGGCCGAGAATCAATTCCGCGCCGGCCTGGTGCGTGTTGAGCGCGCCGTCAAGGAACGCCTCGGCCAAGCCGAAGCGGACAACCTGATGCCGCACGACCTGATCAACTCGAAGCCGATTTCGGCTGCGATTCGCGAGTTCTTCGGTTCGTCCCAGCTGTCGCAGTTCATGGACCAAACCAATCCTCTGTCGGAAATTACCCACAAGCGCCGCGTATCGGCTCTGGGACCCGGCGGTCTGACACGCGAACGCGCCGGCTTTGAAGTGCGCGACGTGCATCCGACCCACTACGGCCGCGTCTGCCCGATCGAGACACCGGAAGGTCCGAACATTGGTCTGATCAACTCGCTGGCTCTGTATGCCCGCCTGAATGAATACGGCTTCCTGGAAACCCCGTACCGCAAGGTCGAAGGCTCCAAGATTACCGATCAGATCGACTACTTGTCCGCCATCGAAGAAGGCCGCTACATCATCGCTCAGGCGAATGCGACCATCAGCGATGAAGGCACGCTGTCCGATGAACTGGTCTCGGCCCGTGAAGCTGGCGAAACCATTCTGGTCTCCCCGGAGCGCATCCAGTACATGGACGTGGCGCCTGGCCAGATCGTTTCCGTCGCTGCCTCGCTGATTCCGTTCCTCGAACACGATGATGCAAACCGTGCATTGATGGGCGCCAACATGCAACGCCAGGCTGTGCCTTGCTTGCGTCCTGAAAAAGCGCTGGTCGGTACCGGTATCGAACGCACCGTTGCGGTCGACTCGGGCACCACCGTGCAAGCCTTGCGTGGCGGTATCGTCGATTACATCGATGCGGGCCGTGTCGTGATTCGCGTCAACGATGACGAAGCGACCGCTGGTGAAGTGGGCGTCGACATCTACAACCTGATCAAGTACACCCGTTCGAACCAGAACACCAACATCAACCAGCGTCCTATCGTGCAAGTGGGCGACCGTGTTGCCAAGCGCGACGTGATCGCCGATGGCGCATCGACCGACCTCGGTGAATTGGCGCTGGGCCAGAACATGACCGTGGCCTTCATGCCATGGAATGGTCTGAACTTCGAAGATTCGATCCTGATCTCGGAAAACGTCGTCAAGGACGACCGCTACACCTCGATTCACATCGAAGAGTTGTCGGTGGTGGCCCGTGACACGAAACTGGGCGCGGAAGAAATTACGCGCGACATCTCGAACCTGGCTGAAAATCAGCTGGCACGTCTGGATGAGTCCGGTATCGTCTACATCGGCGCTGAAGTCCAGGCCGGCGACACGCTGGTCGGTAAAGTGACGCCAAAAGGCGAAACCCAGCTGACCCCGGAAGAGAAGCTGCTGCGCGCGATTTTCGGCGAAAAAGCTTCGGACGTGAAAGACACGTCGCTGCGCGTGCCTTCGGGCATGATCGGTACCGTGATCGACGTGCAAGTCTTCACCCGTGAAGGCATCGTGCGCGACAAGCGTGCCCAGCAAATTATCGATGACGAACTGAAACGCTTCCGTCTGGATCTGAACGACCAGATGCGTATCGTGGAAGGCGATGCCTTCCAGCGTCTGGAAAAAATGCTGATCGGCAAAGTTGTCAACGGCGGCCCTAAAAAGCTGGCCAAAGGCGCCAAGATCACCAAGGAATACCTGGCCGATCTGGACAAATACCACTGGTTCGACATCCGCCCTGCGGACGACGATGCAGCGGTAGCGCTGGAAGCGATCAAGGAATCGATCAACGAGAAGCGTCACCAGTTCGATCTGGCCTTCGAAGAGAAGCGCAAGAAACTGACGCAAGGCGATGAGCTGCAACCAGGCGTGCAAAAAATGGTCAAGGTGTACCTGGCCGTGAAACGCCGCCTGCAGTCGGGCGACAAGATGGCAGGTCGCCACGGTAACAAGGGTGTGGTTTCCCGTATTGTTCCTGTGGAAGACATGCCATACATGGCCGACGGCACGCCAGCCGACGTTGTGCTGAACCCGCTGGGCGTTCCTTCGCGGATGAACGTTGGTCAGATTCTCGAGACGCACTTGGGCTGGGCTGCCAAGGGTCTGGGTATCCGCATCGGCGAAATGCTGAAGGCGCAAACCAAGGTCGAGCAAATGCGCAAGTACCTGACGACGATCTACAACGACAACGGCCGCGCGGAAGATCTGAACGACTTCGACGACGAAGAGATCATGAAGCTGGCGGAAAACCTGAAAAAAGGTGTTCCATTCGCCACGCCAGTGTTCGACGGCGCCAATGAAGAAGAGATCCGCCGCATGCTGGACCTGGCGTATCCGGACGACATCGCCAAGAACCTGGGCATGACCCCGTCGAAGAACCAGGTGACCATGTATGACGGTCGCACCGGTGAAGCGTTCGAACGCAAGGTCACTGTCGGCGTCATGCACATGCTGAAACTGCATCACTTGGTCGATGACAAGATGCATGCGCGTTCGACCGGTCCTTACTCGCTGGTAACGCAACAGCCACTGGGCGGTAAAGCCCAGTTCGGTGGTCAGCGTTTCGGTGAGATGGAAGTCTGGGCACTGGAAGCGTATGGCGCGTCGTATGTCTTGCAAGAGATGTTGACCGTCAAGTCCGATGACGTGAATGGCCGTACCAAAGTGTACGAGAACCTCGTCAAGGGCGACCACGTGATCGACGCCGGCATGCCGGAATCGTTCAACGTGCTGGTCAAGGAAATCCGTTCGCTCGGTATCGATATCGACCTCGAACGCAACTAAACGACAGCACCCTGTCATTTGGTTTGGGAAACACAAAGCCCGGCTGGGAAACCACGCCGGGCAATGTAGTCTCAGGAATATAGAAATTTAATCACCTCTGGAGTGATACATGAAAGCACTGCTCGATCTATTCAAGCAAGTACAGACCAACGAGACCTTCGATGCAATCAAGATCGGTCTCGCTTCGCCTGAGAAAATCCGTTCGTGGTCCTACGGCGAAGTCAAAAAGCCGGAAACCATCAACTACCGTACCTTCAAGCCTGAGCGCGATGGCCTGTTCTGCGCCAAGATCTTTGGCCCGATCAAGGATTACGAATGCCTGTGCGGCAAGTACAAGCGCCTGAAACACCGCGGCGTAATCTGCGAAAAGTGCGGCGTCGAAGTCACCCTGGCCAAAGTGCGCCGCGAGCGCATGGGCCACATCGAGCTGGCCTCGCCTACCGCGCACATCTGGTTCCTGAAATCGCTGCCGTCGCGTCTGGGCATGGTCCTCGACATGACCCTGCGGGACATCGAACGCGTGCTGTACTTTGAAGCATACGTCGTGACCGATCCAGGCATGACCCCGCTGAAGAAGTGCCAGATCATGTCGGAAGACGACTACGCCGCCAAGTACGAAGAGTACGGCGACGACTTCACCGCCTTCATGGGCGCCGAAGGTATCCGTGAACTGCTGCGCTCGATCGACATCCACCGCGATGCCGAAACCCTGCGCGTGGAACTGAAGGAATCGAAATCCGAAGCCAAGATCAAGAAATACGCCAAGCGCCTGAAAGTGCTCGAAGCGTTCCAGCGTTCGGGCATCAAGCCTGACTGGATGATCATGGAAGTGCTGCCGGTGCTGCCGCCGGAACTGCGTCCGCTGGTACCGCTGGACGGTGGCCGTTTCGCGACCTCGGATCTGAACGATCTGTATCGCCGCGTCATCAACCGTAACAACCGCCTGAAACGCCTGATGGAGCTGCGCGCTCCAGAGATCATCACGCGCAACGAAAAGCGCATGCTGCAAGAAGCGGTCGATTCGCTGCTGGACAACGGCCGTCGCGGCAAAGCGATGACCGGCGCCAACAAGCGTCCGCTGAAGTCCTTGGCAGAGATGATCAAAGGTAAAGGCGGCCGTTTCCGTCAAAACTTGCTGGGCAAACGCGTCGATTACTCCGGTCGTTCGGTCATCGTCGTGGGCCCGCAATTGAAATTGCATCAGTGCGGCTTGCCGAAACTGATGGCGCTGGAACTGTTCAAACCCTTCATTTTCAATAAACTGGAACTGATGGGTCTGGCTACCACGATCAAGGCCGCCAAAAAGCTGGTCGAGATTCAAGAACCGGTCGTATGGGACATCCTGGAAGACGTGATTCGCGAACATCCGATCATGTTGAACCGCGCACCAACCTTGCACCGCCTGGGTATCCAGGCCTTCGAGCCAGTCCTGATTGAAGGCAAGGCCATCCAGTTGCACCCACTCGTCTGCGCCGCATTCAACGCCGACTTTGACGGTGACCAAATGGCGGTCCACGTTCCTCTGTCGATCGAAGCGCAGATGGAAGCGCGCACGTTGATGCTGGCATCGAACAACATCCTGTTCCCATCGAACGGCGAACCGTCGATCGTTCCTTCCCAGGATATCGTGCTGGGTCTGTACTACGCGACGCGCGAAGCGATCAATGCGAAGAACGAAGGGATGATGTTCCCTGACGTGTCGGAAGTGATCCGCGCCTACGACAACAAGGAAGTCGAACTGACGACCCGCGTCACCGTGCGTATTACCGAATACCCGAAAAACGCCGAAACGGGCGAATTCGAGAAAACGATTACCCGCTACGAAACGACGATCGGCCGTGCGATCCTGTCGGAAATTCTGCCTAAAGGCTTGCCGTTCTCCGTCCTGAACCGCGCGCTGAAAAAGAAAGAAATTTCCAAGCTGATCAACACGTCGTTCCGCAAGTGCGGCCTGCGCGCCACCGTGGTGTTCGCAGACAAACTGATGCAATCGGGTTTCCGCCTGGCCACACGCGCCGGTATCTCGATCTGCGTCGACGACATGCTGGTACCGCCGCAAAAAGTCACCCTGATCGCGACGGCCGAATCGGAAGTCAAGCAGATCGAACAGCAATACGCCTCGGGTCTCGTGACCGCCGGCGAGCGTTACAACAAGGTAGTCGATATCTGGGGCAAAACCTCCGATGAAGTCGGCAAGGCCATGATGGACCAGCTCAAAGTCGAAGACGTGATCCGCCGCGACGGCACCAAGTCGACGCAAGAATCGTTCAACGCCATTTACATGATGGCCGACTCCGGCGCGCGCGGTTCCGCAGCCCAGATTCGCCAGTTGGCCGGTATGCGTGGTCTGATGGCCAAACCGGATGGCTCGATTATCGAAACGCCGATTACCGCGAACTTCCGCGAAGGTCTGAACGTTTTGCAGTACTTCATTTCGACCCACGGTGCGCGTAAAGGTCTGGCCGATACGGCGCTGAAAACGGCTAACTCCGGTTACCTGACGCGTCGTCTGGTTGATGTGACGCAAGACTTGGTGGTGATCGAGGACGATTGCGGCACCATGAACGGCGCCGTCATGAAGGCACTGGTCGAAGGTGGTGAAGTCATCGAACCGTTGCGTGACCGTATCCTCGGCCGCGTGGTGGTGCATGACGTCGTCAATCCTGAAACCCAGGAAACGCTGTACGAAGCCGGCACCCTGATGGACGAAGACATGGTCGAAGAGATCGAGCGTCTGTCCATCGATGAAGTCAAGGTCCGCACGCCACTGACTTGCGACACGCGCTTCGGCCTGTGCGCCAAGTGCTATGGCCGCGATCTGGGCCGCGGCATGCTGGTCAACGCCGGCGAAGCCGTCGGTGTGGTGGCAGCGCAGTCGATTGGTGAGCCGGGTACCCAGCTGACCATGCGTACGTTCCACATTGGTGGTGCGGCATCGCGTGCGGCAGTGGCATCGTCGGTGGAAGCCAAGTCGAACGGTACCATCCGCTTCACGGCAACCATGCGTTACGTGACGAACGGCAAGGGCGCGCAAATCGTCATTTCCCGTTCCGGCGAAGTGCTGATCACCGACGACCATGGCCGTGAGCGTGAGCGTCATAAAGTACCGTACGGTGCGACCCTGATCGTCAAGGACGGCATGGTCATCAAGGCCGGTACGGCCCTGGCAACGTGGGATCCGCTGACCCGTCCGATCATTACCGAATACGCCGGTCAAGTGCGTTTCGAGAACGTCGAAGAAGGCGTCACCGTAGCCCGTCAGGTCGACGAAGTGACCGGTCTGTCCACCCTGGTGGCGATCGATGCGAAACGTCGCGGTTCGTTGACGAAAACCTTGCGTCCGCAAGTCAAACTGATCAACGAAGCGAACGAAGAAGTCAAGATCGCCGGCACCGAACACTCGGTGGCGATCGGCTTCCAGGTCGGCGCGCTGATCATGGTCAAGGACGGTCAACAGGTATCGGTTGGTGAAGTGCTGGCACGTATTCCTACCGAATCGCAAAAAACGCGCGATATTACCGGTGGTCTGCCACGCGTTGCGGAACTGTTCGAAGCGCGCTCGCCGAAAGATGCCGGTATGCTGGCGGAAGTCACGGGTACGGTTGCGTTCGGTAAAGAAACCAAGGGCAAGCAGCGTCTGGAAATCACGGACATGGACGGCAACAAGCATGAGTTCTTGATCACCAAGGACAAACAAGTGCTGGTGCATGACGGCCAAGTCGTGAACAAGGGCGAGATGATCGTGGACGGCCCGGCCGATCCGCAAGACATCCTGCGCCTGCTGGGTATCGAAGCGCTGGCACGTTACATCGTCGACGAAGTGCAAGACGTGTACCGTCTGCAAGGCGTGAAGATCAATGACAAGCACATCGAAGTGATCGTGCGTCAGATGCTGCGCCGTGTGCAGATCGTCAATGCCGGCGACACCAACTACATCGTTGGCGAGCAGGTAGAGCGTTCGGAACTGCTGGATCAGAACGACCTGATGGAAGCCGGAAACAAAATTCCTGCGACCTACGAAAACGTTCTGCTGGGTATTACCAAGGCTTCGCTGTCGACCGATTCGTTCATCTCGGCCGCATCGTTCCAGGAAACCACCCGCGTGCTGACCGAAGCGGCGATCATGGGCAAGCGCGATGGTCTGCGCGGCCTGAAAGAGAACGTCATCGTCGGCCGTCTGATTCCTGGCGGTACGGGCCTGGCCTTCCACCGCGCACGCAAAGAAAAAGAAGCGTGGGAAGTGGAAGAGCGTCAAGCACTGCTGCTGGCCGAGAAAGCCTCGATGGCCGGCGAAGCTGCCGAAGCGCTGCAGGACATCGAAAGCCAGCAACACCACGGCGACGAAGCGTAATCTACGCTGCTAGCTGACAAGAACGGCACCTTCGGGTGCCGTTTTTTTGTCCGTACGGCGCATTTCCAGCGCACAGGCAAGGAGATGACAGCAGAGTTTAAAGCCCCACTGCGGACCGATAAAGCCCCCCTGGCCGGTGAAGCCATCGAAGATTTGCTGGCCATCGAAAGCCAGCAACACCACGGCGACGAAGCGTAATCTACGCTGCCAGCTGACAAGAACGGCACCTTCGGGTACCGTTTTTTTGTCCGTACGGCGCATTTCCAGCGCACAGGCAAGGAGATGACAGCAGAGTATAAAGCCCCACTGCCGACCGATAAAGCCCCCCTGGCCGGTGACGCCACCGAAGATTTGCTGGCCATCGAAAGCCAGCAACACCACGGCGACGAAGCGTAATCTACGCTGCCAGCTGACAAGAACGGCACCTTCGGGTGCCGTTTTTTTATGCCTGATCGCATTAACTAGTACACACATACAAACAGATTGGAACGCAGAAATATCTGATGGCTCATAGATATTCACTAGTATTACTATCATCAATTATTATTGATGTGATGCGTTGAAAGAAACGTGAGCATCAGATATCGCTTATTTACGTGTGGTATTTTTTATTCACAGTATGCGTAAATGGACAGTGACTCAGGTATTCAAGCTCTTGCTGAGCCGCTTATTAATGGCTGAGATTGCGAATCAAATCTATCTGTTGTTATTCATTCTATTTGTTTGGCACATCAAATATTGCCGAGTTACTGTTATGTCGAGCATGCTTGAATTGATGGGCCAATCCTGGTGATGCGATTACGCCAGGCTTGTGGATGCGATAGGTCCGGATATCTACTCGACGCGCCGACGAACCTGAAGTGAGCGCTCACAATAATGGCTCATTGTCAGCTACCTGTTGCTGTGCCATTCGCGCTCTGCTGCACATGAATTTGCCCAACTGCTGGTGCCGGCGCGACGCCGCGTTGTTGTGGCGGCACGCCCTATTGCCTGCGCCACGCCAGTTTCCAGTTTATTCATGCTAAGATTTGGCGCATGATTGCCCAAGCCCTGTTTACTCCCGCCCAGCAGAAACTGCTGGGCTTGCTCTTTGTCCGCGTGAATGAAGGCTTTCACTTGAACGAGATCATGCGCTTGACGGGCCTCGGTAGCGCGTCGGCGCAGCGCGAATTGCGCCGCCTGCATGAGTCGGGCCTGATCACGTCGGAGCGGATCGGCAATGTGCGGCGCTTCTGGCCCAACAAGGAAAGCCTCGTGTATCCCGAGTTGAGCGGACTGGTGCAGAAAACTTTCGGCATCGTCGGTGTGCTCAGCATGACCCTGGCGCCCTTGCGTGCCCAGTTGCACCTGGCCTTCGTGTCTGGTGCCACAGCGAAGGGACAGGACATGCCCGGTAGCGCCATCGATCTGCTGCTGGTGGGCGAGGAAGCCAATTATGGCGATCTGTTGACGGGATTGGCCCCGGCCGAGCGAACCTTAAGGCGTAAAATCAATCCCAACTTATATACGCTGGCCGATTATCGCCGGCGTCTGCGTGAAGGTCAGCCATTTCTGCTGCAGGTATTACAGCAGCCGAAGTTGTTTGTCATCGGCGATGAATCGCTATTGCAGGCGCTGGCATTGCCAGGGGCTTCCTTGCAAGCGAATGATATGCCATCTATATTCTGAAGGCCGGGTCTGGCATTCAATTTCTGATACATGAAATTGTTGGCTGGAAAAATATTTGAGGCGGATTGATCGTATGATGAATAAACTACAGGCTTTCGGTTTAATTGTTTCCCAGGCGGTGCGCGGAGAATTAACGTTTCCCACGAGTGTTAATTCAGCTCTGCAATTGCAATTGGCCCTGGCCGAACCGGACTGCCATATCGATCATGCCATCAAGCTGGTGCTGGCCGAGCCCTTGCTGGCGGCGCGCACGGTGGCCCTGGCCAATTCGGCCGTCTACAGCCGCGGCGATGCGGCGCCCGTGACCAGCGTACGCGCCGCCGTCATGCGCATGGGTTACCGCAATCTGTACGCGCTGGTGGCGGCCATGGTGGTGCGCCAGTTCGGCAGCAAGATCATCGACCCCGTCCTGCGCCAGAAGGCGACCCAGCTGTGGGAGCACACGGCGCACGTGGCAGCGCTGGCGCACGTGCTGGCCCGCCGCGTGACGCACGTCGATGCGGACACGGCGCTGTTCGCCGGCATCGTGCATGAAGTGGGCGGTTTTTACCTGCTGTCGCGTGCCGATGAATTTCCCGGTCTGCTCGACGATGATGCGGATCACTGGATGGAATCGGCCGAAGAGATCATTTCCCGCGAAGTCATGAAAAAGCTCTTGATCCCGCTGGCCGTGAGCGAAGCCATCGAAGGCTTGCGCGATGGCTTGCTGTCCATTCCGCCCGATTCCCTGCTCGACACTTTATTGTTGGCCAAGCAACTGTCGCCCGTACAGTCGCCGTTGCAGGCGACGTACGTGGAAATGCTCACGCCTTCCGATTCCGTCATCGATTTTATTATCGATAATGAAACCTTGCAAAGCATCCTGGCCGAGTCAAACGAGGAAGTGCGCTCGATGAGCGCCGCGCTGCTCGTCTGAGCTCGTCTGAGATCAGCGCACTGCTCGCCTGACCCGGCCGCGTTGCCTGCCAGCGTGCCTGCCAGTGGGATCAGGCGCCGGGATGCAGCACGACCTTGATGCATTGCTCCTGTTTCTTCTGGAAGATCTCATAGCCGTGCGGCGCTTCGTCCAGGCTCAAGTGGTGTGAAATGATGGCGCCGGGATCGAGTTCGCCCCGTTGTATCCGTTCCAGCAGCGGCTGCATGTAGCGCTGCACATGTGTCTGCCCCGTCTTGATGGTCAATGAACGGTTCATGATGGAGCCAAACGGGATCTTGTCGCTGAAGCCGCCATACACCCCCGGCACCGAGACGATACCGTCATTGCGGCACGCCATCAAGGCTTCGCGCAGGGCCGTGGGACGGTCCGATTCCAGTTTCATCGTCTGCTTGAGGCGGTCGTAGATATAGCTGATGCCGGAACCGTGCGCTTCCATGCCGACGGCATCGATACAGGCATCGGGCCCCCGTCCTCCCGTCATTTCACGCAGCGCATCGGGCACGTCCACCGCATCGAAATGCAGGGTTTCCGCACCGGACAGTGCGCGTGCCATGCGCAGGCGTTCCGGGTAATGGTCGATGGCGATGACGCGTTCGGCACCGAGCAGGAAAGCGCTCTGGATGGCGAACTGTCCCACGGGGCCGCAACCCCACACGGCCACCACCTGGCCCGGCGCGATGGCGCAAGCTTCGGCCGCCATATAGCCGGTCGGCAGTATGTCCGAGAGGAACAGCACCTGCTCATCCTTGAGCTCGTCCGGCACTTTGATGGGGCCGACGTCGGCAAACGGCACGCGCACATATTCGGCCTGGCCGCCCGCGTAGCCGCCCGTCAGGTGGGAATAGCCAAAGATACCCGCGCCCGAGTGGCCCCACATCTTTTCCGCCATGTAGGCGTTGGGATTAGAATTTTCGCACACTGAATACAGCTGTTGCTCGCAAAAAAAGCAGCGTCCGCAGGCAATGGGAAACGGCACGACCACGCGCTCTCCCACCTGGAGCTTGCGCACCGCGGAACCCACCTCTACCACCTCGCCCATGAATTCATGACCGAGGATGTCGCCTTGCTCCATGGTCGGCACGACGCCATTGTAGAGGTGCAAGTCGGAGCCGCAGATGGCCGTGGAACTGACCTTGATGATGGCGTCGCCGGGATTGAGGATGGCGGGATCGGGCACCTGTTCGACCCGCACGTCGCGCTTGCCGTGCCAGCAATTGGCTTTCATGGCACACCTCCGTTTGCTTGCGGTCTAGGGGCAGGTGACGTGCCGCCAGCCTTGTGCAGCAAGCGCGTCTTGAAGCTGCGCTTGCCCGACGGCTGGCCCTCGGTCGTGCTGATCTCGCCCGTTTCCATCCACTGCTTGAAGCGGCGCAAGGTGGTCTCGATCTGGTAGGCGGGCGCCTGGCTGAACAGGCCGGCCACGGCCGCGCCCACCTTGCCGGCCGGCGGCTGCATGTGCAGCTGCATGGTCACCACGGTACCGCTACCGTCGGGGGCGGGCGACAGTTCCAGCGCTCCCGTTTCAGAATGGTTTTCCGCCGCGCGCCAGCGCATGCCCTGGCCAGGACGCTCTTGCGTCAGTTCGCCTGTCCATACGCCTTCGACGCTGTGCCAGCGCGAGCGGCGTGCGTCGATCACCTGCACCGATTGCAGGCCCGGCATGAAGCGGGGCAGGTTTTCCAGGTCGCGCCAGGCGCGGTAGCAATCGTCGGCGGAACGGTTGACGATCACACTCTTTTGCAGCGCCAGTCCCGCTTCGCCTGGCGCTGGCAATTCGCTCAGCTTGCGCGGCGCCAGTTGTGCGCTGGCGATATAGTCGATGGCCGTTACGCCCGCCACCACGGCTGCCGTCGCCGCCAGGCGCGTGCGCGCGTGGCGCCGGCTGGTCATGGCCACACCCAGCAGCGACAGATCCATGGCGTCGCCGGCGATGCGCGACCAGCGCCATGCCGGCCGGGTTTCTCCGCGCAGCAAGGCCACGCCGCAGGCCATTTCGCGCAAGCCGATGGCGCGTATCCAGAAAGGCGAGACGCCGCGCAAGCCGCTGGCCCGCGCCAGGCCGCGCGGCGCCACCAGCTGGGCCAGGCCCAGGCCGATGCTGAGCCAGCCAAGTGCCGTGATCATGGCGTGGTTGCCGCGCGCGCTAGCGTCGGGAACGTGCCGCTGCAGCCGCCCATTGGCCTGGCCGCGCGCGCTCGTGTAGTGAAGAATGGCGTCGTTCCCATTCCCGGATGATCCGGATGTGTCCGCTGCTATTTCTGACTGTTGCCATGTTGGCGGACGCGCCGTGGCGCCATCGCTGATGTCTTCGCTTTGCATGCTGCCTCCCTTCTGTGTATGGGAATTAGGCAGCATTGCCTGGTTTGCGTTCCGGCAGGCGTGCGCGATATGCGCTGGATCTGTGCCGGATCAAATATCGGCACGAAAAAAAACGGCAGCCCCGGTTGGCGCTGCCGTTCTTGCGGGAGGGGCTTAATTTACTGTTGCTGCGCGATCCACCGGTCGACCTTGGCTTCCAGCAGCTTCAGGGGCAGGGTACCGTCGCTCAGCACCACTTCGTGAAACTTCGGCAGGCTGAATTTGTCGCCCAGCGCTTGCTGCGCACGTTGGCGCAGTTCGACGATTTTCAGCGCACCGATCTTGTAGCCCAGCGCCTGGCCCGGCCACGCCATATAGCGTTCCGTCTCGCTTTTCGCCACGGCGTCATAGCCGAGGGTGTCGCGCATGTACTTGATGGTCTGCTCGCGCGTCCAGCCCTTGGTGTGCAAGCCCGTGTCGACCACCAGGCGCACGGCGCGCAGCATCTCATCGTTCAAGTGGCCGAAATACTGGGCCGGATCGTCGAACAGGCCCATCTCCTTGCCCAGGGTTTCCGCATACAGGGCCCAGCCTTCCGTGAAGGCATTGTTGCCGCCGAAACGGCGGAAGTTGGGCAAGTCCATCTCTTGCACCAGCGCCAGGTGGAAATGGTGGCCCGGTTTGCCTTCGTGCAAGAACAAGGTGGTCATGCCCGTGTCGCCATACAGTTTCGGATCCGTGACGACGGACCAGAACACGCCCGGGCGCGAGCCGTCGGCGGCCGGCGCCGTGTAGTGGTCGGCGGCCGTGTCGCGGCTCAGTTCAGGTTCCAGGCGCAAGTCCAGCGGCGCCTTCGGCACCAGGGTGAACAGGGCTGGCAATTTGCTGTCGAGCAGCACGTTCAGCTTGCGATAGACGTCGAGCACTTCCTGTTCCGTCTTGAACGGGCGGAATTTTTCCTGCTGCGACACCCACACGGGCAAGCCGGCGGCTGGGCCGTTGTAGCCCATCTTCGGGCCCACGATCGCATATTGTTCCTGGATGCGCGCCACTTCCTTCAGGCCGATGGCGTGGATTTGCTCCGGTTTCAGATCCGTGGTGGTGCTGCTGGCCACGCGCGCCTGGTACCAGGCAGCGCCATCGGGCAGGGCGCTCCAGCCGCTGCTTGCGCGGCTGGCCGGCAGGTAATCGCGTTCCATGAAGGTGGCCAGGCGCTGCAGCGCTGGCATCAGCTTGGCTTCGATGATGACGGTGTAGGTTTGCGTCAGGCGCGCCTTGTCGGCGGCGGCAAAGCTGGCCGGCAAGTTCTTGATGGGCGTGTAATACACGCTGTCTTGCGGCGTGGCGCTGACGAGCTTTTTGAATTGCGGCAGCGCCGATTCCGTCAGCGCCTTCGGCAGCACGATGCCTTTTTGCATGCCGACTTGCATGTTGGCAATGGCCTGGTCTATCCAGCCCGGCAACTGGCCGATACGGCTCAGGTAAGCGTCATACTCCTTGACCGTGGTCAAAGGCTGCGATGCCTCGCCGCCCGCATAATTGGCCAGGGTGACGGGCATGCTGTCCATCTGGTTCAAGGGCAGCAGGTATTCGGGGAAGCGCTCGAAGCTCAGCGCCGTCGCCAGTTCATAGTCGAGGATATCGTAGTTGATCTGGTCCTGGTGCGACAGCTGCGCGCGGGCAATGCTGCGCAGGGTCTTTTGGTACTGGCGGTACAGCGCGAACTGTTTTGCGCGCGCGGCGGGCACGATGGCTGAACCGAGCTGGTCGTCAAAACGGTTGTCGCCGCTTTCGGTCGCATTGATCGGCTCGAAACGGGCCAGCGCATCGTAATATGTGTCGGCCAGCACTTGCAGCTGCTGCTTTGCTTTTGGCGCGCTGACGGCGGGTGCGACGGCTGTTTTGGCAGCGGGCTGGGCCGCTTGCGCCATGGGCGCGTAGGCAAGCAACAGGGAGATGGCCAGGGTGCCGAGGGTGCCGGCGGCAAAACGATGCTTCATGCGCGATGTCCTTTGTAAGGAGGGAATGAACGGAGGCTTACTACGCCTGACAAAACCGTAGCGAGCGGAAGGAAGTTGTGGTTGAGAAGCGCAACTGTACGAAGGTACAGTGAGCATCGCAGACCGCAAATTACGACGCGCAGTAGGTTTTGATAGGCGTTCTTAGCGGGGGCGGGGTGGCCGGTCGTGATGGAGCAGCCGGGGCGTAAGCATACGCCATTGCCCAGTACGTTTGGATAAATTGTACGAGGGGAATGTTGCTATTTTGCCGTAGGCGGCAGGGCCGCTTTCATCGCTGGCCAGTGGCTGCTGGTCAAGGGAAGGCAGGCGGGGCACGGCGTGGCGGCAATCAGGCTGCGGATCTGCTGCGCGCGCGCCGCCGTTTGCGGGTGCGAAGAAATCCATCCCGGCACACTGGCCTTGCCTTTGTCATCGAGCTTCTGGAAAAAGCGCAGCATGCCGTCCGGACGGATCTGCGCGCGCTGCAAGGCGACCAAGCCCAGGCGGTCTGCTTCTTCTTCCATGTCGCGGCTGAAATACAGGGTGCCGGCCTGGTGCGCCAGCATGGCGGCCACGGCGCTGATGTCGCCGATGGTCAGGCCCACCAGGGCGCCCCAGCCCAGGCTGCTGATCATTTGCCGCAGCGAATGGCGCTGTTCCACGTGCTGCACTTCATGCGCGAGCACGCCGGCCAGCTCGCCCGGATCGCCCGCCTGGCGCAGCAAGCCCGTATGCACGACGATGATGCCGCCCGGCATGGCAAACGCGTTGACCGTGTCATCCTGCTTGACCAGCCAGCGGTACTGGTAGCGCGACCCCGCTGTCAGCTTGCGGCCGATCTCCTGCACCGTCTGCTGCGCCACGCCGTGCTCGCTGATGCCGCCCTGCGCACGTACTTGCGCCAGAGCCAGTTCGCCCAGCTGCTTTTCCGTCGACAAGGGGATCCATCGCGCCAGCGCGCCGATGGCATGGCTGCCCTGCCACCACAGCAGGGCAGAGGCGACGACGGCCGCGCCCGTCAAGCCGGCCAGCCAGCCCGACACTTGCCGCCGGTTGCGCTGGCGCTCGCCCCACAGGCGCTGCAGTTGCGGCTGCAGCGCCGCTGGCGCTTCTTTTAGCACGATGGCGATGTCGCTCGCGGTGAGCGGTTTCAACGACGCTTGCCGGCCATGTTCGTCGAGCCAGTTCAGGAACAGTTCCGGCCCATCGACACCGCCTACGCTGACGACCAGCTGCGCCACATCCACGTTATGACCGGGTGCGTCGATGGCCAGCTGCGCGCCGAAAAAATGCGCGCTGACGGGCGTGCCGGCGGCGCCGCCCTCGGGGCCGGTCAGCAGTGCCTGGAATGGCGTCATGCGGCCGCCTCGGCAAAGCGGCTTTCGTACAGGGCCGCCATCAGGTCGGACTGGCTGATGATGCCGGCCAGGCGCTCTTCATCGTCGAGGATGGGAATATGGTGGTAGCCGGCGTCGGCCATCAGGGGCACCAGATCGATGATGGGCGTGCCCAGGCGGGCCGTGTGCGGCGATGGCGTCATCAGCTGGCCCACCACCTCGGGCTTGTCGGTATGCGAGAGGCCACTGCGCTCAAGCAAGCCGCGCAGGCGCTGGCGCATGCCCTGATAATCGTCGAGGCCGCCATGGCGCAGGAAATCCGTCTGCGTGATGATGCCGATGACGCGGCGCGCCCGGTTCAGCACGGGTAGCGCACCCACATCGTGCTCGCGCATGGTGCGCCAGGCTACATCGAGCGGCGTGCCGAATTCCACGCTGAGCACGTCTTTCGACATGATGTCGGCGCAGGTGACGACGCCGAAGCGGCGCTGGTAGGCGCGCATTTCCGTTTGCAGGAAGATGGCTTGCAAATCATCGCGGCTGATGTCGAGCACTTCGCTGTGCTGGCGCAGGACGGCATCGAGGTCGTCCGGTGAAAGGCCCAGGCGGTTGCTGGGCACGTCATCCCTGGTGGCGTGCGGATGCGGCGCCACCAGTTGCTGGATGTGCGGGTAGCGGCGTCCCGTCAGGTTGTTGTACAGCACGGCGCAAGCGACCAGCACGGCGGAATTGAACAGCACGGTGATGAAGACGAATTCAAAGCCGGCCGCATGCACGCTGGCGCCACCGACGACGGTGGTGAGCGCCACGGCGCCGCCCGGCGGATGCAAACAGCGCAAGGCGAACATGGCGCTGATGGCCAGACAGGCCGCCAGCGCCGCCACGCCCACGCCAGATCCCAGCCATTTTACGCAGGCCATGCCGACCAGGCCGGAGATAACGTTGCCGCCGACCACCGACCACGGTTGCGCCAGCGGGCTGGCCGGCAGGCAGAACAGCAGCACGGCCGAAGCGCCCATGGGCGCGATCAGGTAGACGCTGGCACTGTCGGGAGCCAGCAGGAAATGGCAGATCAGGCCAGTGAGCAGCAAGCCGCAGATGGCGCCCGCGCAGGCGCGCAATTGTTCGCGGCGGCTGCCGTTGTTCGGTTGCGGCAGCCAGCGTGCCAGGAAAGAAGTCGTCATGGGGAGGGCGCGTTCGGGCCGCGTTGCTCAGTGTGAGCCCGAGATTATCCCATGCGTTGCATTTCGCTGCCTGCAGGCATCAATCTTCGGCACAGACCGCCAACAAGTTCCTGGAGGCCGCGATGATGGCAGGCCATTTTGGTGCTGCTTATACGTTTTCCGCATAAGCACAGTGCAATTAAATGGTGGATATTTCCTACAGGTACGCATATTCTAGACAATCACCCTGGCTGGCAACTGTTCAGCTGGTCCCCACGATTTCTCTCAGGAGCCCGCATGCGCTTTTCTATTTTCCTTGCCAGCCTGCTGCTTGCCGGCACCGCCGTTGCCGCCGCACCAACACCGGCTAACCCCGTCGCCACGCCGCACTTGCCGTACAACGCGGCGGCCGACGCCAAGGCCGATGTGGCCCGCGCGCTGGCCGAAGCGAAGGCGGCCCACGTCCCCGTCTTGCTGATCTTTGGCGCCAACTGGTGCGAGGATTGCCGTGCGCTCGACAAGGCATTGAAGGAAGGCAAGAACGCGGAGTTGATGCAGCAGCAGTTCAAGGTCGTCAAGGTCGATGTGGGCAACTTCGACCATAACCTCGACGTGGCGCAAGCCTATGGCAATCCGCTCAAGAAAGGCATCCCGGCTGCCGTGCTCGTATCGAGCGACAATAACCAGGTGCTGTACGCCACCAAGGGCGGCGAACTGGCGAATGCCCGCCGCATGAGCGAGAGCGGCATCTATGATTTCTTCAAGCAAGCGGCCAGCGTGAAAGCGCCGGCGATGTAATCCCCTTTAAAACTCTTCCCACGCATCGCTGGCCGGCGCTGTCGGGCGCGCGGCGGGGATTGCCGCTTTTGCCGTTGCCATGCGTGCCGGCTTGGGCAGTACGGGCTTGTGGGGCTTGCGGGCCGGTTGTTGCGGCACTGCATGCCCCGTTTCTTCCAGCTTGAAGACGCTGACCACCTGCGCCAGCCTGCCCGCCTGATCCTGTAACGATTGGGCCGCCGCCGCAGCTTCTTCCACGAGGGCCGCATTTTGCTGGGTGGCGTCGTCCATTTGCGTGACGGTGGCATTGACTTGCGCGATGCCCTGGCTTTGCTCCTGGCTGGCCGAAGCGATTTCTCCCATCAGGTCGGCGACTCGTTGCACGGAGACGACGATGTCCTGCATGGTGGCGCCGGCCGAGTCGACCAGCTTGCTGCCGGCGTCCACCTTGCTGCCCGAATCGACGATCAAGTCCTTGATTTCCTTCGCCGCCTGGCTTGACCTCTGCGCCAGGTTGCGCACCTCGGTTGCCACCACGGCAAAGCCGCGCCCCTGTTCGCCCGCGCGCGCCGCCTCGACGGCCGCGTTCAGGGCGAGGATATTGGTTTGAAAGGCAATGCCGTCGATCACGCCGATAATGTCTGCGATCTTGCGCGAACTTTCCGTAATCGCGCCCATCGTCTGCACGACTTGTCCCACCACTTCACCGCCTTTGACGGCGTGGCTTGAGGCCGACACCACCAACTGGTTCGCCTGCCGGGCGTTGTCCGCATTCTGTTTCACGGTCGACGTCAGTTCTTCCATGGCCGCCGCCGTCTCTTCCAGGCTCGACGCCTGGGTTTCCGTGCGCGCTGACAGATCCAGGTTACCCGACGCAATCTGGCTCGATGCGCTGGCAATCGCCCCGGTACTGTCGCGAACTTCGCGTATCGTCACGTTCAGCGATGCGACGAAACGGTTGAAGGCGGCGGCCAGCGCACCGACCTCGTCTTCCGATTCGACGGGCATGCGGCGGCTCAGGTCGCCGTTCCCGCTGGCGATTTCGCTGAGCATGTCCGCTGCGCGTGCGACGGGGGCGGCGATGGCGCGGCTGATGACATAAATGATGCACAGGGCGATACCGCCACCGACAAGCCCGGCGATCAGGGCGGCGATCAGGGCCGAACGCGTGACGTTGCCCAGCACTTCCGCTTCCGGCACTTCGGCCATCACATACAGATTCAATTCCGGCACGAACGAGGCGGCGACGAGCTGCTTGCCGGCCGGCGCCGCATAACTGGCATAGGTGTATTTATTGCCCGTCAGCAGAGTCTTGCTCAATGCTTCATTAAAGCCGGGCAAGTCCTTCAATTGATGCTTGCCGTCGGCCAGGGCCGCATCGCGGTGGATCAGCAGGTTGCCGTCGGCGCGCACCAGGTAGACATGGCCGGTCTGGCCGACTTTGTAGCTGCGGATGGTCTCGGCCATGGCGTCGACGCTCAGGCCCATGCCGGCAATGACGGCCTTGCCGCCGGCCGTCTGGCCCCGCGCATTCAGGAACAGCATGAAACTGCCCGAGGCCGGATCGCGGTCCAGATTGATCGTGTGCTGTTTGTTTTCATCGAGCATGCTGAAGAACCAGTGATCGGCTGGCAGCTGCTTGTCCAGCGTGCGGATCAGGCCTGCATCGGTCATGTACCTGGACGCCGTTTGCGAACTCCAGCTGACGACGGCAGCCTTGTTTTTTTCCTTGAGCATTTTGGCGTAGCGCTGGAACGTGGCCAGGCCGTTTTCCGCCAGGTCCGCATCTTCCCAGTCTTGCAAAAAGACATCATTGGCCATCGTTTGCACCACCGACAGCGGTTGATTGATCTGGCGCAGCACGTCGTTGCGGATCTCTCCCACCTGGGCTGGCAGTTCCTGGCCGACGACGCGTTCGCGCACATAGTCGCTGCTCATGCGCACGCTGAGGAAAGAGGAAATGCCCATGAACAGCAACAGGCATAAGCCCATGCTGAACATCAGTTTTTTCTGGATGGAGAGGTGACGAAGCAGATGCATGGACGACCCTGGGAATGGGCCTGCGCGCCTGGCAGAGGTTGCCGGACATGCACAGGCAAGTGCGCAGTATAGCGACCGATAGGGTGGCGATATGGGGAGGATGCGGTATTTAATTGATGCCTGTTGCTGTGTGGCAACGATTGCAAGATATCAACATGCGCGATTTTCATGCGCGTGCATACGGCGAAGAAAAACGTTCAGGCAGGCAAGCCGTGGGCGATCAATTCCAGCGGCAATTCCGTGCTGCATTTGATTTGTTCCATGGAAAACGCGGACGACACGCCCGTCAGCTGCACGGCCTTGATGAGCTTTTTGTAGAAGGTATCGTAACCCTTGATGTCGGTCGTGACGACTTTCAGCAGGTAGTCGATGTCGCCGCTCATGCGGTGAAATTCCTGTACTTCGGGCAAGACGATGACGGCGGCGGCGAAGCGGCGCAGCCATTTTTCATCGTGCTGTCCCGTGCGCACGCTGACGAAGACGGTCACGGGCAGCCCCACTTTTTGCCGGTTGACGATGGCCACGCGGCTCTCGATATAGCCCTCTTCCTCCAGGCGCTTGAGCCGCTTCCAGCAGGGCGTGCTGGACAGGCCGATCTTTTCGCTGAGGGCGGCGATCGACAGGGTACCGTCCTGCTGCAGGGCGGCCAGGATGGCGCAGTCGAATTTGTCGAGTGACGAGGCGGGAGAATTCATTTTGCTATTTTCCATTTTGTAGCATGAACATGCTGCATGTTACCTTGTTTGCAGCATTGTTTGGCATATCTTCACGGGGCCAGGCCGGTAGACTATCCATATGTCCCAGCCCTCTGCGCTGTGCCCTTTTTATAGAATACTCAGACTGCCATCATGAAAGAAATCTACCTCGACAGCAATGCCACCACGTGCGTGCTGCCCGCCGCCGTTGCCGCCGCCCGGCAAGCGATGGAGCAGGGCTATGGCAATCCCAGCAGCACCCATGCGACGGGGTTGCAGGCCAAGGCCATGATGGATGGCGTGCGCCAGCGCGCCAGCGGCTTGCTGGGCGTGGGCGACGGCCGTTTGATGTTCAATAGCGGTGCTACTGAAGGCATCCAGACGGCCGTGCTGTCGGCCCTGTGCGCGCTGCGCGAACGGCGCGCTGCGGGCAAGCGCATCGGCAGCCTGCTGCTGTATGGCGCGACCGAGCACAAGGCCGTGCCGGAAAGCCTGGCGCACTGGAACCGGCTATTGGGCCTGAATCTGGAAGTGCGTAAGCTGCCCGTCGATGCACACGGGCGCCACGATTTGCAGGCGCTCGATGCGCTGATCGGCGACGCGGCCATGCTGTGCACGATGGCGGCGAATAATGAAACAGGCGTCGTCAGCGATTTGTCCGCCATCGCGCAACTGCTGCAGGAACGCGGTGCCGACGCTTACTGGATGGTCGATTGCGTGCAGGCGCTGGGCAAGCTGAAACTGAACCTGGCCGCCACGCGCATCGATTACGCACCGTTCTCCGGCCACAAGCTGTATGCGCCCAAGGGCATCGGCATGCTGTACGTGCGCGCCGGCGCGCCATTTACCCCGTTGATGATGGGCGGCGGCCAGGAAGCGGGCCTGCGCTCGGGCACGGAAAACATGGCCGGCATTGCTGCCCTGGGCGCCGTGCTGGCCGCGCTCGACGATGGCAAGACCTTCCGCAGCGATGCGGAACTGGCGGCTTTCCGCGCGCAGCTGGTGGCCAGCCTGGAACGCGCTTTCCCTGGCATCGTGTTCAATATGCCGTTCGATTTGTCGTTGTCGACGACGCTCAATTTTTCCGTGCCGGGCCTGTCGTCGAAAGAATTGCTCGACCTGTTCGACGCGGCGCGCGTGCGCGTCAGCTCGGGCAGCGCCTGTTCCGCCGCCAAAGCGCTCCCCAGTTATGTGCTCGAAGCGATGCACGTGCCCCAATGGCGCGCCAGCTCGGCCATCCGTTTGTCGTTCGGCCCCCTGATCGATGCGGCGACCATTACCGCCGCCTGCGCGCGCATCGAGCGCTGTGGTGAAGCGCTGCGCGGCAGTTGCCTGTTGCCATCGGCGCTGGCGGCATCGCCGCAGGATGGCGTGATTCAGTTGAGCGTCGATGGCCAGTGCACCTGGCTGCTCAGCGACGCTGCCAGCGCCAGTTGCGTCGTCATCGATCCCGCCGCCGCGCTCGTGCCGCGCCTGGCCGCCTTCATCCGCTGCCAGCACCTGGCCTTGCGCGCCATCGTGCACACGACGGCGCCCGCCGACCATGGCGTGGCGCGCCTGGCCTTGCTGCAGGAACTCGCCATCGAACAGGTGGGCCACGTCGATATCGACGGTGAGCTGGCGCTGGGCCGGCAGCGGCTGCGCCGCATCGAATGCGGTGATAACCATGTGTATTTGCTGGGGCAACGCTTCGCCTTCATCGGCACCCTGGCGCCCGACGCCTTGACGCCCTTGCTGGAGGCGGCGCTGCTGACGCCGGACACCGTGCTGTGCGGCGCACGCGATGATGGCAGCATTTGCGGCACCGTGCACAGCGTGCAGGACGGTAGCGTGCCGTCCGCCGAACTCCAGCTCGATGCGGCCAGCTTGCCCGCCTTCCTGCGCCAGCATCCCGACGCCATCCTCGTCGACGTGCGCGAAGCGTATGAACACGCGGCGTGCGCCGGCACCGTGTTCGAGGGCTGCGCAGTGCACAGCGTACCGCTGAGCCGCCTGGCGGGGCAGGTGGCCGCATGGCTGCAGCAGCCTCAATGCCCGCTGGTCTTTTTCTGCCGCAGCGGCAACCGCAGCGCGCGCGCCAGCGCCTGTTTGCGCCGCCTCGGTCATGGCGCGGCATGGCAGCTGAACGGCGGCATGGCGATGGCGGAAGCGACGCGCCACCCGCTGGCCATCGCGGCCTGAGCATCTTGAACTTTCCTCCTTGAAATATTGCTCCGTGTCATCATCGGCACGGAGCAAGCTATTCGTTTCCTAGCGGCATTTTTTGCTGTCCCGTCCGCAAATTTCTTTGCCGACACGCTGCCAATGCGTCAGCTATGTACGCTAGCGCACGGTCTTGCCTGCGTCGCCCTCCTACGATGAAGTTCAGAAAATCTCCCTATACCCTGAGATTCGTCGCAACGCTCCGGCGCTTCGCTTTCCGTCTTCGCCAGTGTCCGATCGTGTTCTTCCAGACTGGGCCTGCATAACGGTGGCCGCTGGCTGCCTGCGCGCACCTAGCGAGGCCCAAGTTGAAAGAGTACACCGCAGTCGTCACGCAGCAGATCAAGGAAGGGCTTTCCAAATTCAAGGAAATCTTCCGCGACCATTCCCTTGCACCGGACACCTTCGACGCCGCGCGCGACGATGCCCTGCCCCTGCGTTCCGAATTATTCAGCGCCATGCAGATGGCCGCCCACGGCAAGCACGTGGCCGCCGGCCACGCGGTGGGCAAGCACCATGGCCGCGACCGCTTGCTGGCGCGCCTGGCCGACAATGCGGCCCTGATCACGGCCACCGTCAACGAGCTGACGGCGACCGTCAAAAGCGGGCGGCAGGTCACGCCCGCCTCGGAATGGCTGCTCGATAATTTCTATCTGATCGAAGAGCAGATCCGCACCACGCGGCGCCACTTGCCGAAGAACTACAGCAAGGAGCTGCCACGGCTGAGCTCTGGCGCGGATGCGGGCTGTCCGCGCGTGTATAAAATTGCGCTGGAAATCATCTCGCACGGCGACGGCAGGGTCGACCTGGAAAACCTGTGCCACTTCGTCGAGGCTTACCAGGACGTGTCCACCTTGACCCTGGGCGAGTTATGGGCCGTACCCATCATGCTGCGCCTGGCCCTGATCGAGAACCTGCGCCGCGTCGCTGCGCGCGTGGCTGACGACCGCATGCAGCGCGACCTGGCCAATACCTGGGCCGACCAGATGACGGACATCGCCGAGCGCAATCCCAGCGGCTTGATCCTGCTGGTGGCCGACATGGCCCGCTCGAATCCGCCCATGACCAGCGCCTTCGTGGCCGAACTGTCGCGCCGCCTGCAGGGACAAAGTTCCTCGCTGACCCTGGCCCTGTCGTGGCTGACGCACAAGCTGGCCGAGTCGGGTCTCACCATCGAGCAGCAGATCCAGTCCGAGATCGGGCAGCAGGCGGCCGACCAGGTGTCGATCGCCAACAGCATCGGCAGCCTGCGTTTTCTCGGCACCATGGATTGGCAGGAATTCGTCGAGACCATGAGCGTGGTCGAGCAGACCTTGCGCCTGGACCCGGCCGGCACGTATGGCTTGATGGATTTCGCCACGCGCGACAGCTACCGCCACGCCATCGAACGCATCGCCAGGCGCAGCGCGCGCAGCGAAGTGGAGGTGGCCGAGATGGTGGTGCAGCTGGCGCACACGCACGGCAACGGCAACGACGCGCGCCGCGGCCACATCGGCTTTTACCTGGTGGGGCGCGGCGTGCTGGTACTGGAAAAACAGGCCGGCGCCAGGCTGCCGTTTGTCGAGGCGCTGCAGCATACGGCGCGCGCCGCGCCGCTGGCCGTCTACCTTGGGGCCATCTCGTTCCTGACCCTGGCGACGAGCACCTTGCTGCTCGAGCGCGCCGTGCGCCATGGCGTGCAGGGCTGGCCCCTGGCGGCGCTGGGCGCGCTGGCGCTGCTGGGCAGCAGCCAGCTGTCTGTCGCCGTGGTGAACTGGCTGGCGACCCTGATGACGTCGCCCCATCCGCTGCCGCGCATGGATTACCAGGCCGGCATTCCATCGGACGCGCGCGGCATCGTCGTGGTGCCGACCCTGATCTACAGCGCGGACAACGTGGCGGCCCTGTGCGAGGCGCTGGAAGTGCGTTATCTCGCCAACCGCGATCCGAACCTGCGCTTTTGCCTGCTGACCGATTTTGTCGACGCCGAGGCGCAAACGATGCCCGGTGACGAAGCCCTGCTGCGCCAGGCGCAGGACACCATCCGCGCCCTGAACGAGAAGTACCGCGTGGAAGGCGTCGAGTTCAAGGAAAACGGCGACCCGGCCGACCCCGAAGAGCTGGGCCACGTGGGGCCGTTCCTGCTGCTGCACCGTCCGCGCCTGTGGAATTCGCAGCAAAATGCGTGGATGGGGCAGGAGCGCAAGCGCGGCAAATTGTCCGACCTGCACGCCTTCCTGCGCGGCGGCGCGCGCGACAAATTCTCGCTGGTGGAAGGCGAGTTGCGCGGCCTGCGCACGATCAAATACGTGATCACGCTCGACACCGATACGCAGCTGCCGCGCGACGCGGCACGCGAATTCATCGCCACCATGATGCACCCGCTGAATCGCCCCGTGCTGGACGCGGCCGGCACGCGCGTGGTGGCCGGCTACGGCATCCTGCAGCCGCGCGTGGCCGTGGCGCTGCCCAGCGCGAACGCCTCGCGCTACGAGCTGCTGTGCGGCGGCGAGCCGGGCATCGACCCCTACACGCGCACCGTCTCCGACCTGTACCAGGACGTATTTTACGAGGGCTCGTTCATCGGCAAGGGCATCTACGATCTCGACATGTTCGAGCGCGTGCTGGGCCAGCGCCTGCCCGACAATAAGATCCTCAGCCATGACTTATTGGAAGGCTGCTACCTGCGCGCCGGCCTCTTGAGCGACTCGCAGCTGTACGAAGAATATCCGGCCCGCTATGACGCCGACGTAAGCCGGCGCCAGCGCTGGATCCGCGGCGACTGGCAGCTGGTCGGCTGGCTGCTGGGCCGTGTGCCGGGCCGCGCCGGCAAGCGCGAACGCAATCCCTTGTCGATGCTGTCGCGCTGGAAGCTGTTCGACAACCTGCGCCGCAGCGTCGTCGCGCCGGCCACCACATTATCGCTGCTGCTGGTGTGGGGTTTCTTGCCGCACGTGGTTTTCTGGAGCGTGGCGGTGCTGGCCATCATCTTCCTGCCACCCGTTTTTTCGGCCCTGTACGATCTGCTGCGCAAGCCGCGCGACACCCTGTGGCGCCAGCATCTGGCCGCCTTCGAGCGGCGCTGCGGCGTGCAGTTTTCGCACGCCATGCTGACCCTCGTCTTCCTGCCGTACGAAGCGTGGATCAGTCTGGACGCCATCGCCCGCACCCTGTGGCGTCTGGGCGTGTCGCACAAACATTTGCTCGACTGGCGCGCCTCGAACCTGCACAGCTCCTCCGGCTCGCAGGCCGACAGCTGGCGCGCCATGTGGTGCTCGCCCGCGCTGGCGCTGGCCACCTTCGGCGCCTTGCTCCACTGGCGCCCCGAGGCCTTGCCGGCCGCCGCCGTGGTGCTGCTGTTATGGCTGGCCGCGCCCGCCATCGCCTGGTGGATCAGCCGCCCCATCGAACGGGCCGTGGCGCGCCTGTCGGCCGAGCAGGGACGTTTCCTGCATGGCGTGGCGCGCAAGACCTGGGCGTATTTCGATACCTTCGTCGGGCCGGACGACCACTGGCTGCCGCCCGATAACATGCAGGAGCATCCAACCCTGGTGGTGGCGCACCGCACCTCGCCGACGAATATCGGCCTGGCCCTGCTGGCCAACCTGACGGCCTACGATTTCGGCTACATCACCCTGGGCCAGCTGATCGAGCGCAGCCGCGCCACCTTGCACAGCATGGGCGAGCTGGAACGCTTCCAGGGCCATTTTTATAACTGGTACGACACGCAAACGCTCAAGGCGCTGCAGCCGATGTACATCTCGACGGTCGACAGCGGCAACCTGGCCGGCCATCTGCTGACCTTGCAGCCGGGACTGGTGGAACTGTACGACGCGCCGATCATCGGCGCGCAGGTGGTGCAAGGCATCCGCACGACGGCGCAGGTGCTGCAGGAATTCATCGCCGCCGAAGGCGAAGGCAAGGCGGTGCGCGCATCGCTGGCGCTGCTGCAGATGCCGGCCGTGCCAGCCAGCCTGCCAGAATGGCATGCTTATCTCGCCGCCGCGAATGGTGCGGCCGACGCGCTGCTGTCGCTGACCTTGCAAAGCGAGGATGGCGACCTGTCCATGTGGGCGGGAGCCTTGGCGCGCCAGTGCCGCGCGGCGCTGGCCGAATTGCTGCAACTGGCGCCATGGGCGGGGCACGCGGGGACGGATGCGGCGCTGATGCGCGTGCCGACCCTGCGCGCACTGGCCAATCTGGAAACGCCGGAAGGCACGCCGCCCGAACTGGCGGCGCTGCTGGCGCAGGGCCGCGATCAGGCGGGCCGTTACATGCGCGACATCGCCCATGCGGCGGGCCAGGCGCGCGATTTTGCGCAGATCGAATACGGCTTCCTGTACAACCCGGCGACAAAACTGCTGGCCATCGGCTACAACGTCAGCGAACGGCGCCTCGACCCCAGCTACTACGATTTATTGGCTTCCGAAGTGCGCCTGGCCAGCTTCATCGCCATCGCCCAGGGCCAGCTGCCGCAGGAGCACTGGTTCGCCCTGGGCCGCCAGCTGTGCATGGTGGCAGGCCAGCCCGTGCTGCTGTCGTGGAGCGGCTCGATGTTCGAGTACCTGATGCCACTGCTGGTGATGCCGAACTACCCGAATACCCTGCTTGACCAGACCTACCATTCCGTCATCGAGGCGCAGATCGATTACGGGCGCCAGCGCGATGTGCCGTGGGGGATTTCCGAGTCCGGCTACAACACGGTCGACGCCAGTTTGAACTATCAGTACCGCGCCTTTGGCGTGCCGGGCCTGGGCCTGAAACGGGGCCTGGCAGACGACCTGGTGGTGGCGCCATATGCCAGCATGATGGGCCTGATGGTGCAGCCGGAAGCGTCGTGCCAGAACCTGCAGCGCATGCAGGCGGCTGGCTACATGGGCCGCTACGGCTTTTTTGAAGCGATCGATTTCACCACGGCGCGCTTGCCGCGCGGCCAGACCAGCGCCGTCATCCGCTCCTTCATGGTGCACCACCAGGGCATGGGCTTTCTGGCCCTCAGCTATTTGCTGCACGACCGTCCGATGCAGCGCCGCTTCGAGTCCGATCCGCTGCTGCAATCGGCCTTGCTGGTGCTGCAGGAACGCACGCCGCAGGCGGGCGCGTTTTACTCGAACACGGCCGAACTGGCGGTGCTGCGCAGCGGCGCGCCCGAGCAGGCCATGCCGATGCGCATCCTCACGCAGGCCAACAGCGCCGTGCCGGAAACGCAGCTGCTGTCGAATGGCCGCTACCACGTCATGGTGAGCAATGCGGGCGGCAGCTACAGCCGCTGGAAAGACCTGTCCGTGACGCGCTGGCGCGAAGACAGCACGCGCGACAACTGGGGCAATTTCTGCTACCTGCGCGACCTCGATGACGGTGCAGTCTGGTCCACCATGTATCAGCCCACCCTGGCCGAACCGAAGAAATACGAAGTGATTTTTTCCGAAGGGCGGGCCGAGTTCCGCCGTGCCGACCATGGCCTCGACCTGTACACGGAAATCGTCGTCTCGCCCGAGGATGACATTGAAATCCGCCGTACGCGCATCAGCAATAATTCGAACCGCCAGCGGCGCATCGAAATCACCAGCTTTGCCGAAGTGGTGATGGCGCCGGCGGCGGCCGACGCGGCCCATCCCGCGTTCAGCAAGCTGTTCGTGCAGACGGAAATCCTCGCGCATGAAAAGGCGATTTTATGCACGCGCCGGCCCCGCTCGAAAGACGAGCAGATGCCGTGGCTATTGCATGTAATGACCGTGCATGATATCGAGCGCTACGAAGTGTCGTTCGAGACGGACCGCGCGCGCTTCATCGGCCGCGGCAACACGGCGCAGCTTCCGCAGGCGCTGCAGGAAAGTGGGCCGCTCAGTGGCGGCCACGGTTCCGTGCTCGACCCCATCGTGGCCATCCGCTACGTCATCACGCTCGAACCCGACCAAGCAGTGACGGTCGACAGCGTGACCGGCATGGTGGAGCAGCGCGAAGCGGCGCTGCACCTGATCGACAAATACCAGGACCGCCATCTGGCCGACCGCGTGTTCGAACTGGCCTGGACGCACAGCCAGGTGGTGCTGCGCCAGTTGAATGCGAGCGAAGCGGACGCGCAGCTGTATGCGCGCCTGGCCAATGCCGTGATCTATCCGAATGCGGCCTTGCGTGCGGAAGCCGGCATCCTGATCAAGAACCAGCGCGGCCAGTCCGGCCTGTGGGCGTATGCCATTTCCGGCGACTTGCCCATCGTGCTGCTGCAGATACGCGACGCGGCCAATATCGAACTGGCGCGCCAGATGGTGCAGGCGCATGCCTACTGGCGCCTGAAAGGATTGATCGTCGACCTGGTGATCTGGTATGAAGAACAGTCGGGCTACCGCCAGCTGCTGCACGACCAGATCATGGGCCTGATCGCCTCGGGCATCGATGCGCAGGCGATCGACCGCCCGGGCGGCATCTTCGTGCGCCTGGCCGAGCAGATCGCCAACGAAGACCGCATCTTGCTGCAATCGGTGGCGCGCGCCATCATCAGCGACTTGCGCGGCACCCTGGCCGAGCAGGTCAAGCGTCCACCGAGCCCCGTGCTGCGCATGCCGCCGCTGCTGCAAGACCCGGCCCGCGAACAGGGCGGCGTGCCGCACCGGGCGCCCAAGCGCGAGCTGATCCTGGAAAATGGCCTCGGTGGTTTCACGCCCGACGGCCGCGAATACGTGATCACCACGGCAGAAGGCAAGCAGACGCCGGCACCGTGGTCGAACGTGCTGGCCAATGCGCAATTCGGCACGGTGGTGTCCGAAGCGGGGCAGGCGTACACGTGGAGCGAGAATGCGCATGAATTCCGCCTCACGCCATGGCAGAACGACCCCGTCTCTGACCTGTCGGGCGAAGCGTTTTATGTGCGCGACGAGCAGACTGGCCAGTTCTGGTCGCCCTCATCCTTGCCCGCGCGCGGCAGCGGCGACTACGTGACGCGCCACGGCTTCGGCTACAGCGTGTTCGAGCACAGCGAGGGCGGCATCGCCACGGAACTGTGCACCTATGTGGCGCTGGACGCGGCCGTCAAATATTCCGTCATCAAGGTGCGCAACGACAGCGGCGTGCCGCGCCGGCTGTCCGTTACCGGCTATGTGGAATGGGTGATGGCCGACTTGCGCGCCAAGTCCGGCATGCACGTGGCCACCGAAGTCGACACGATCAGCGGCGCCCTGTTTGCGCGCAATAACTACAACACGGAGTTTTCGGGCCGCGTCGGCTTCTTCAATACCGACGCGAGCATCCGTTCGATTACCTGCGACCGCAATGAATTCATCGGCCGCAACGGCAGCCTGGCGCAGCCGGCGGCGCTGCGCCGCGTGCGCCTGTCCGGCAAGGCGGGCACGGGGCTGGACCAGTGCGCCGCCATCCAGGTGCCGTTCGAGCTGCAGCCGGGACAGGAGCGCGACATCGTCTTCATCCTCGGCGTGGGCGGGCGCCGCAATGCCGACGCCAGCACCATGGTGCAGCGCCATGCGGGCAAGGAAGCGGCTCGCATGGCACTTGACGCCGTGCGCGCGCACTGGGACAGCACGCTGGGCGCCGTGCGCATCGAAACGCCCGATCCGTCGCTCGACGTGATCGCCAATGGCTGGCTGATGTACCAGACCATCGCCTGCCGTTTGTGGGCGCGCAGCGGCTATTACCAGTCGGGCGGCGCCTACGGTTTCCGCGACCAGCTGCAAGACGCGATGGCGATGATACACACGGCGCCGCAGCTGCTGCGCAAGCACTTGCTGCTGTGCGCGGCGCACCAGTTTGTCGAAGGCGACGTGCAGCACTGGTGGCATCCGCCATCGGACCGCGGCGTGCGCACGCACTGCTCCGACGATTACCTGTGGCTGCCGCTGGCCGCCTGCCGCTATGTGATCGCCACGGGCGACGTCAACGTGCTGTCCGAAGTGGCGCCCTTCATCGAGGGGCGCGCCGTCAAGCCGGAAGAGGATTCCTACTATGACTTGCCCGTACGCTCAGGCGAATCGGCCGACCTGTACGAACACTGCGTGCGCGCCATCCGCCATGGCCTGCGCCTGGGCGTGCACGGTTTGCCGTTGATCGGTTCCTGCGACTGGAACGACGGCATGGACAAGGTGGGCGAACATGGCAAGGGCGAGAGCGTGTGGCTGGCCTTCTTCCTGTATGAAGTGCTGCAGCGCTTCGCCGAAGTGGCCGTGCTGCGCGGCGATGCCGCGTTTGCCCAGTTCTGCCGCGACGAAGCCGTGAGATTGGCCGCCAACGTCGAGGAACATGCGTGGGATGGCCAGTGGTACCGGCGCGCCTATTTCGACGACGGCACGCCATTGGGATCGCACACGAACGAGGAATGCCAGATCGATTCGATTTCGCAAAGCTGGGGCGTGCTGTCGGGCGCCGCCAACCAGGAGCGCGTGGCCGGCGCCATGCGCCAGGTCGATGCGCGCCTGGTGCGCCGTGATTCCGGCGTGATCCAGCTGCTCGATCCACCGTTCGACAAGGCCGACCTCAATCCCGGCTACATCCGTGGCTACGTGCCGGGCGTGCGCGAGAACGGCGGCCAGTACACGCATGCGGCCATCTGGACGGCGATGGCGTTTGCCCGCATGGGCGATGGCGAAAAGGCGTGGGAACTGCTGCGCATGATCAGTCCCGTGCGCCATGGCGCTGACGCGCAGGCGGTGCAACGCTACAAGGTGGAACCGTACGTGGTGACGGCCGACGTGTATGCCGTCGCGCCGCATGTGGGACGCGGCGGCTGGAGCTGGTACACGGGATCGTCGGGCTGGCTGTACCGGCTGATCGTCGAATCGCTGCTCGGTTTGACGCGCGAAGCGAACGTGCTGCGCATGGCGCCCACCATGCCGGCCGAGTGGGACAGCTTCAAGCTGCATTACCGCTTCGGCGCCAGCAGCTATGCCATCACGGTGGCAAAGGCACAGGGGCGTCCCGCAGGACTGTCGCTCGATGGCGTGGCGCAGCAGGGCAACAGCATCGCCCTGCGCGACGAGGGCCGCGAGTATGCGGTGCTATTGCTGGTGTAGTCTTGCCCACGTCTCAAGAAAGCGCGCCGACCGTTCAGGATCGGCGCGCCGGTATGCATGTTGCCGACATTGGTCAGAAGCCCAGGGCCGCGCCCGCGCCGAGCAGGGTCGCCACGCCCAGCACGGCAAAGACCAGCGCCGCGATGCCGTGCACCAGTCGCAGCGACACGCGGTTGGCGATCTTGTCGCCCAGGTAGACGGCCGGCACGTTGGCCAGCATCATGCCGAAGGTGGTGCCCAGCACGACCGAAACAATGTCGTGGTAGCGTGCTGCCAGCGCCACGGTCGCCACCTGCGTTTTATCTCCCATTTCCGCCATGAAGAAGGCGATCAGGGTGGTCAGGAAGACGCCGTATTTGGCCAGCTTGGTCTCGTCTTCGTCGAGCTTGTCGGGGATCAGGGTCCAGGCGGCCATGGCGAGGAACGATACGCCCAGCACCCAGCGCAGCACGTCCGGCCCCAGCATGCTGGTGATCCAGGCACCGACGGCGGCGGCGAACGCGTGGTTGGCGATGGTGGCGACGAAAATGGCCAGCACGATGGGCAAAGGCTTGCGGAATTTGGCGGCCAGCAGAAAGGCCAGGAGTTGGGTTTTGTCGCCGATTTCAGCGAGACCGACTATGCCGGTGGAGATGAGGAATGCTTCCATGAGATTGCAAGAGGTACGCGGGCCGGACGAATTAACCAATGATCCACGGGCGACTCCGGCCCATGCGGCCGCCCTGGATCAATGGTCTCGTCAAGTTTTTCAACCACCTGCACCATGGCCTGCGGGCCAATCATGTTGATACAGGTTCCCGCGGCAGGACCGCAAGACGACTACTCCCCAATGTTCGAGGCGCATCATACGCCAATGCCCGCGCCGGCGCCAGTAGCGCCGGGGCGGGGAACGGCATTGCGTGTGGGACTTCGACAACAATGAGCGATTGCAAACAGACTCGACTTAGAATGCAGTTCTGTCCACGACTCCCAGATGGAATGCGCCATGCCGGTCCTTGCCCGCTTGCTTGCCTTGTGTTTGACCCTGTTTGCTCCCTTGCCCGGCCTGTGCGCCGCGGCGCCCTTCGATGACAAGTTCCGCCAGCTGGAAGAACTGCTGCCCACGCCGAACAGCTACCGCACGGCGTCCGGCGCACCGGGCCACGCCTACTGGCAGCAGCGCGCCGATTACGTGATCCGTGCCACGCTCGATGAGGAACGCCGCGCCATCACGGCCAGCGAACAGATCACCTACCACAACCGCTCGCCCGACAGCCTGGCGTACTTGTGGCTGCAGCTGGATCAGAATGGCTTGCGCCAGGATGCCGACCAGCGCCGCGTACTGAGCGCGCCCTCGCGCCAGGCCTGGCTCAGTGGCAGCGAAGACGAAGCGCTGAAGTTCGAGGACTTGCGCGCCATCCACGCGGGCCGCGAATTCGACGGCGGCTTCAAGCTCACCGCCGTGAAAGCGGCCAGCGGCAAGCCGTTGCCGCATGTGGTTAACCAGACCATGCTGCGCATCGATTTGCCGGCGGCGCTGGCGCCCGGCCAGAGCATCACGTTCAATATCGACTGGTCGTATCAGATCAATGACCAGAAGGTACTGGTCGAGCGCTCCGGCTACGAATATTTTGAAGACGACAAGAACACGATCTTCCAGATCGCCCAGTGGTTCCCGCGCATGGCCGCGTATTACGACGCCGCCGGCTGGCAGCACAAGCAGTTCCTCGGCTCCGGCGAATTCACCTTGGAGTTTGGCGACTATGAGCTGTATCTGACGGTGCCGTCCGACCACGTGGTGGCCGCCACGGGCGAGCTGCAAAATCCTGCCGCCGTGCTGAGCGCGGCGCAGCGCGAACGCCTGGCGCGCGCGAAAAACAGCAATACGCCGCTGCTGGTGATCACGCCGCAGGAGGCGCTGGCGGCGGAAAAGGGCCGCGCGGCGGGCATGAAAACCTGGCACTTCAAGGCGGCCAATGTGCGCGACGTGGCATGGGCGTCGAGCCGAAAGTTCATCTGGGATGCGCAGGGGCTGGACAGCGGCGGCAAGCGCGTGATGGCCATGTCGTATTACCCGAACGAGGGCAATCCGCTGTGGCAGCAGTACAGCACGCGCGCCGTCGTGCACGCGATCGAGCAGTACAACAAATACAGTTTCGACTATCCGTATCCGAACGCGATTTCCGTCAACGGCGCCGTGGGCGGCATGGAGTACCCGATGATTGCGTTCAATGGCGGGCGCCCCGTGAAGGACAAGAAGACGGGTGTGCTGACCTATTCGAAGACGGCAAAATATGACCTGATCAGCGTGATCATCCATGAAGTGGGCCACAATTATTTTCCCATGATCGTCAACTCGGACGAGCGCCAGTGGACGTGGATGGACGAGGGCCTCAATTCCTTCCTGCAGTACCTGGCCGAGCAGGCGTGGGAAGAGCATTTCCCGTCCTGGAATGGCGAGCCGCGCAAGATCGTCGACTACATGCGCAGCCAGAACCAGGTGCCCATCATGACCAATTCCGAGTCCCTGCTGCAGTTTACGGCGAACGCCTACGACAAGCCGGCCACGGCGCTTAACATCCTGCGCGAGACCATCCTCGGGCGGGAACTGTTCGACTTCGCCTTCAAGCAGTACGCCTTGCGCTGGAAGTTCAAGCGCCCGACGCCGGCCGACTTTTTCCGCAGCATGGAAGATGCTTCCGGCACGGACCTGGACTGGTTCTGGCGCGGCTGGTTCTATACCACCGACGCGGTCGACATCAGCATCGACGGCATCAGCGAATATGGCGTGAGCACGAAGAATCCGGAAGTCGAGAAAGCGTGGAAGAAAGCGCAGAAGGACGCGCAGCCGATCTCGATCTCGGACCAGCGCAACAAGGCACTGCCGAAGAAGGTCGACATCGATCCCGCGCTGAAGGATTTCTATAACCGGCACGATGACTTCACGGTCACCAACAAGGACCGCAACAGCTATGCGGAAGAGCAGGAAGGGCTGGAGCCGTGGGAGCGCAAGCTGCTGGAACAGCGCAACATGGGCAAGCACTTGTACCTGGTCGATTTTTCGAATCTCGGCGGCCTGGTGATGCCCTTGATCCTGGAAATCGAACTGAAAAGCGGCAAGAAGATCATCGAACGCGTGCCGGCCGAAGTGTGGCGCTATGCGCCGCACAAGATCAGCAAGGTGATCGTCACGGACGAACCGATGGTGGGGCTGGTGCAAGACCCGTACTGGGAGACGGCCGACATCGATACGAGCAACAATAGCTGGCCGAGAAAAATCACGCCATCGCGCCTGGAACTGTTCAAGCTCGATCGCGACAAGAACAACCTGATGAAGGATGTTAATACGCCGCTGAAGGCGGCAGAGGCCAAATAGACGATACGGCAGTCAGGCCGCTTGCTCCAGTTGCAGGGCGACACGCATGCCTGCTGCCGCAGCCATGTTGACCAGGGTATCGATCGAAAACAGGTTGATCTTACCGCGCAACAAGTCCGAGATGCGCGGCTGGGTCACGCCGAAAACCCTGGCTGCTTCGACCTGGGTCAGGCCGGTACGGGAGATATGGTTTTTCAAGGCCATCATCAGTTCGGCTCGCACATGCAGATTGGCGCCGGCATCGGGCGTATCGGCGATGGCATCCCAGATGCTGGCGAATTTTTCCTGGGTCATAAGCGGAGGTCCTTGAGTAAATCCTTGTAGCGTGTTTGCGCCAGGTGCAGGTCCCGTTGGCTGGTCCGCTGGGACTTTTTCTGAAAGCAGTGCAAGACATAAATCACGTCTGAAAATTTAGCGACGTACATGACGCGAAAGGCGCCGTTTGCATCGTGAATGCGGATTTCATTGACGCCAGGCCCAACCGTTGCCATGGGTTTCCAGTCATCAGCTTCTTGCCCATGCTGGATCTGATGCAGCTGATAGCCTGCCTCATTTTTTGCAGGCTGCGGGAAGCCGCGCAGATCCTGAAGCGAGCTGCCCCTGAACATCACTGGTTTGGCGCCGTTCATGGTTTAAATATACAATATTTTATATATTTATGCAATTGCGCTTACCATGTGGTCGCGCATGGTGTCGGCGCTTTTTTCTGCCGGCCTGCGCCGGAAGTGCTATTCTGCGCGACGCCCCGGCGTACACGGACCGGGGCTTTCGCAAATCATTCAAAAGACGACCATGCAAACTTTGACCTTCCTGCGCGCGCTGGGCTGTGCGCTACTTTGCCAGGTGACCCTGGCCGCGCACGCCGATCCCCTCAGCTATGCGCGCTACGACCAGGTGCGCACGCGTGACCTGCAGCTGGACCTGAAAGCGGACTTCAAGCAAAAGACCCTCTCCGGCTATGCCGAGCTGTCCTTGAACTGGATCGACCCGGCGGCGCGCACCCTGGTGCTCGATACGCGCGATTTGTCGATCGCCAAGGTGCAGGTACAGGACAAGCGCGGCGCATGGCAGATGGCGCCGTACCAGCTGGACAAGGCCGACCCGGAAAAAGGCCAGGCGCTGCGCATCACCACCACGGGACAGCCGGGCAAAGTGCGCGTCTACTATCACACGGCGCCGAACGCCATCGCGCTGCAGTGGCTCACGCCGCAGCAGACCATGTCGGGCAAGCTGCCTTTCATGTTCAGCCAGTCGCAAAGCATCAACGCCCGCTCGTGGGTGCCGTCGCAAGATACGCCGGCCGTGCGCTTTACGTATAGCGCGCGCATCGATGCGCCAGCGGGCATGCGCGTGGTGATGAGCGCCGAGAATGACGAAAAGGCGACGGGCAAGGGCGGCTGGAAATTCAGGATGCCGCAGCCGATTCCATCGTACCTGCTGGCCATCGCCATCGGCGAACTGGAAGTGCGTACACTCGGTCCCCGTTCCGCCGTGTATGCGGAACCGCCGCGCATCAAGGCGGCCGAATACGAGCTGGCCG
Organism: Janthinobacterium sp. 64; assembly: GCF_002813325.1. Lineage (NCBI taxonomy): Bacteria > Pseudomonadati > Pseudomonadota > Betaproteobacteria > Burkholderiales > Oxalobacteraceae > Janthinobacterium > Janthinobacterium sp. 64. The sequence goes on from NZ_PHUG01000001.1 coordinate 4,160,786, forward strand.
ACACGGAAAAGATGATCCAGGCAGCCGAAGCGCTGTACGGCCCGTATGGATGGGGGCGTTACGACATGATCGTGCTGCCGCCATCGTTCCCCTACGGCGGGATGGAAAACCCGCGCCTGACCTTCCTCACGCCGACCATGATCGCGGGCGACCGCAGCCTGGTCGACCTGATCGCGCATGAACTGGCTCACTCGTGGTCGGGCAACCTGGTCACCAACGCCTCGTGGAAGCACATGTGGCTCAACGAAGGCTTCACCACCTACGTCACCACGCGCATCGTCGAGCAGCTGTATGGCAGCGACGTGGCGCAGATGGGCGTGCAGGTCGACCAGGAAGAACTGGCCGCCTCGATCCGCGAACTGCCGGCCGCGAAAACGGCGCTGATCACGCGCGATGCGGACGCCAACCCGGCCGAAACGTACACGGACGACGGCATCATCTACCCGAAGGGCGCCTGGTTCCTGGCCACCATGGAGCGCCGCGCCGGCCGCGCCGTGTTCGATCCCTTCCTGCGCGGCTGGTTCGACCAGCACGCGTTCCAGAGCGTGACGACGGAGCAGTTCGTCGCTTACCTGCGCAAAAACCTGCTGGCGCAGCATCCGGACGTGATGCCGGAAGCGGAACTCGATGAGTGGCTGTATGGCACGGGAGTGCCGGCCAGCGCGCAGCGCGTCGTCTCGCCGCGCCTGGCGCTGCTCGACCAGCACCGCGACGCCTGGCTAAAGGGCGAACTGGCGACGAAAGACCTGGGCATGGACAAGTGGATCGCCATCGAGTCGATGCACTTCCTGAACGACATCAACAACAAGGCCAGCGCGGCGCAATTGCGCGAACTGGACCAGGCCTACGGCGTGGGCAAGAGCGGCAACAATGAAGTGGCGTACCGCTTCTACCTGGCCGCCGTGAACGCCGGCTACGACGTGCACCAGCCCTTGCAGACGTTCCTGATGAGCGTGGGCCGCCAGAAGTTCGTCGTGCCCCTGTACAGCGCCTTGATGAAGACGCCGCAAGGCCATGCCTGGGCCAAGGACGTGTATGCGAAAGCGCGCGAACGCTACCACCCGGTGACGCAGGAAAGCGTCGATAAATTGATGGCCGCGCAAGCGCATTGAACCTTCCCTGGATATCCTGACCATGCATACCATGAACCGTCTTGCCGCCGCCATCGTGCTGGCGTTTTCCAGCATCGCCGTGCCGGCGCTGGCTGTTGACGCGGCCCCCGTCGTTGCCGCCGCACCCACACCCGCATCCGCGCCCGCCTTCGATCTTGAGCGCGACGTCGCCACCGCCCTGAAAGTGTTCGACGTGCCCGGCATGGCGATCGCCATCGTCAAGGATGGCAAAGTCATCACCGCCAAAGGCTTTGGCGTGCGCAAGCTGGGCGAACCGGCCGCCGTCGACGCGCAGACCCTGTTTGAAGTGGCATCGAACTCGAAAGGCTTCACGGCCGCCGCGCTGGCCATGCTGGTCGACGAAGGCAAGCTGGCCTGGGACGATCCCGTCACCAAACACCTGCCCGGCTTCCAGATGCACGATTCCTACGTGACGGGCGCCATGACCATCCGCGACCTGCTGACGCACCGCAGCGGCCTGGGGCTGGGTGCGGGCGACTTGCTGTGGTGGCCGACGACGACGTTTTCCACCGACGAAATCATCGAGAAGCTGCGCTACATCCGTCCGGCCACGAGTTTTCGCAACAGCTATGCCTACGATAACCTGCTGTACATCGTGGCCGGCAAGATCATCGCCGACAAGGCGGGCAAGAGCTGGGGCGAGGCGATGCATGAGCGCATCCTGGCGCCGCTGGGCATGACGGGCACCACCACCAGCCTGGCTGAAAATGCGGGCAAGCCCGACGTCGCCAGTGCGCACAGCAAGATCGACGGCAAGATCGCCGCCGTCAAATCGATGCCCGTGCCGAACGCCGTGGGTGCAGTCGGCATCAACACGAATGCGGAAGACATCGCCAAGTGGATGATGGTGCTGCTCGACGGCGGCAAGATCGCCGGCGTGCAGGACAGGGATGGCAAGGACGCGCGCCTGTTCAGCGAAAAGCAGGGCCGCGAAATGTGGACGGCGCAAACACCGATCAAGATTGCCGAGCCGAAGCCGGCGCTGGCCGCCACAAAACCGAACTTCAGCGCGTATGGTCTGGGCTTCCAGCTGCGCGACTACAAGGGCATGAAAGTGGCCATGCACGGCGGCGCGCTGCAGGGCTTTTATTCGCGCGTGGTGATGGTGCCGGAAGCGAAACTGGGCGTGGCCATCCTCACCAATGCGGAAAATGGCGGTTCCATGACGGCGCTGCAATGGCGCATCCTCGACCATTACCTGCAGGCGGCGCCGTCGGACTGGCTGGCGCTGGTGGCCAAGGTAGAGCAGGACCAGCATGCCGAGGAAGTGAAAAAGCAGGGCAAGGCGTCGAGCGCGCGCGCGGCGAAATCGCAGCCGTCGCTGCCGCTGGCCGCGTACGACGGCGAGTATGAAGATGCCTGGTACGGCAAGGTCGTCATCAAGCCGGAAGGGAAAAAGCATATTCTCAGCTTCACGCGCACGCCGGACCTGACGGGCGAGCTGGAACACTGGCAGCACGATACCTTCATCGTGCGCTGGAAAGAGCGCAATTTCAACGCCGACGCGTATGTGACGTTTTCGCTCAATCCCGATGGCAGCATCGACAGGGTAAAAATGGCGCCCGTGTCGGCCGAGACGGATTTCAGCTACGACTTCCAGGACCTGAGCCTGGTGCCGGTGAAACCGAAGGAAGCGAAGAAATAAAGCGGTAGGTCGGGTTAGCGCGCAGCGCGTAACCCGACGCCATCACCGCCGACGCCATCACCGGCGCCAACGATGTTGTCGGATTACGCGCGGCGTTGCCGCGCTAACGGTCATGGCGGATTTTCCTCCACCCCATATAATGAAACATGTAATTCCCGCCGGTCGAGTTAGAGGCGTCAGGGGTGACGCTTGGCAAGATGACGAGAATTACACTATCACTTTCTTGCATCGCTGCAATATATTGCTGGCGAGGGGGCAGTCTTTGCCATCACTACGGTTGTTTCACGTTAAGCCGACCTACTTGACGAACTTCAGGGTCATGCGGTCGCTCTCGCCGATGGCCGTGTATTTGGCGCGGTCGACGTCCTTGTTGGCATAGGTGGGCGGCAACGCCCACACGCCGCCCTGGTGGTCGGCATGGTCTTTCGGATTGGCGTTGATGTCCGACTTCGCCGCCAGCTTGAAGCCCGCGTTTTCCGCCAGCTTGATCACATACGCTTCGTGCATGTAACCGCTGCTTGCCGTGGCATCTTGCGCCTTGCTGGTCGGCAGGCGGTGCTCGACGACGCCGAACACGCCGCCCGGTTTCAGGCTGTCATACACTTCCTTGAACAAGGTCTGCATGCCCGCCTCGCCGATCGGTATCCAGTTGTGGATATTGCGGAAGGTGAGCACCATGTCGGCCGTGCCCTTGGGCGCGATGCGGTAGGTGGTCGGTGGTGCGAAGGCGCCGAGTTCCACCTTGCCGAAAGCGGCCGGATTGGCGTCGAGTTTTTGCTGGAAGCGCGCCGCGCCACGGCGTGCGCCTTCACTGGCGGATTGGGGATCGTTGCCGGCGGCGATCAGCTTGCCGTGGTCGCGCAGGTAGGGCGCCAGGATTTCCGTGTACCAGCCGCCGCCGGGCGCCAGTTCCACCACCGTCATCGTCGGCTTGATGCCGAAGAACGTCAGCGTTTCATACGGGTGGCGGGCGCTGTCGCGCAGCGCGTTGGCCGGCGTGCGCGCACTGCCGGCGATGGCCGCCTTCAGGGCCGCGTCGCCCGTATCGGCGGCCAGCACTGCGCCGCTGCCGCCACAGGCCAGCATGACCGTCAGGGCCGCGGCCAGGGATACTCGCTTCATCATCATCTGCTCCATTCATGAGTGGGTCGATTGGTGGCGATCGCCATCAACGCCGATCATCGGGCAAGCACGCTGGCCGGTCAAGCGGATTCCATACCCCATGCGGCGGCATACGCGGGCATGTCGCAGTTGTTGAGCGCATCGGCGATGGCCGCGCCACGGCCGTGCGTCAACGGCAGTTCGCCCGTCCAGACGGCATGCGCCATGTCGTCCGCATCGTCGATCGGACCGCCCTTGCGCTGCTTGACGGCGTATTCGTCGAGTGCGATGCGCAGCACGGTGGTGGCCGCGTATTCCTTGGCGTTGCCGCCGCGCACGTGCGCCAGACGGCCCGGCACCAGCTTTTCCATCAGCGCATCCATGGCCGCATGCTGCTGGCCGATGTCGCTCACTTTCTCAAACCGCCCGTACACCATCGCCGAGCGGTAGTTCATCGTGTGGTTGAAGGCCGAGCGCGCCAGCACCAGGCCGTCGAGATGGGTGACCGTCACGCACACGTCGCTGTCTTGCAGGAGCTTGAGCATGCGGCTGCCGTTCGAGCCATGGATGTACAGGTGGCCATCGATGCGCCAGCAGGCGGTCGGGATGCAATGGTTTCCGTGCTCGTCGTGGAAGGCGATATGGCACAGGTAGGCGGCATCGAGGATCGCGTGCAAGGTGGCTTGCTCGTAGCTGGCCAGTTCGGCGACGCGGCGCACGCGGGTACGGGGGCTGGGGGGCAGGGTGGTAGTGGTCATGGCGGAAGTCCCGTTGGTTGAAGAGGAAGGCCGCACTATAATCGGCATCTGGCCCTGAAAAAAGAGCCAGAAGTGAGAAATAATTTGAAGCCATAACGGGAGTCGCATGGATTATGCATTGCTGCTGAACGCGTTCGAACGCATGCACCGCGAGCGGGGCTGGCCGCCACACGAGTGCTGGCGGCCGAACTGGGGTTGGCGCGCAATACCGTGCTGTACGCCTACGAGCAACTGGCCAGCGAAGGGTTTGTCTTGCCGGACCGTCGCGGCACCGTGGTCGCCGGCAACGTCGCCCAGCCGGTGGTGGCGCCAGCGGCCGGCAGCAACGATGGCTTGTCGCGCCGCGCACAACGTTTGCGCGGCGTGGCGGGACAGGATGCCAGCGCGGCAGTGGTGTTTCCCGCCGACGCGATGGGGGCGTTCGCGCCTGGCGTGCCGGCGCTCGACGAATTCCCGCTGGCGCAGTGGCGGCGCATGCTGGACCGCGCATGGCGCGCGCTGACGCCGCGCCAGCTCAATTACGGCGACCCTGCCGGCGAGCCGCAGCTGCGCATGGCCATCGCCGACCATTTGCGCGCCGCGCGCGGCGTCGTCTGCGATGCGGGCCAGGTGTTCATCACGGACGGCACGCAGAGCAGCCTCGATGTGTGCCTGCGCGCCTTTGCCGACCAGGGCGACACCTTGTGGATCGAGCACCCCGGCTATGGCGGCGCGCTGGCGGCGGGGCGTGGTGCCGGGCTGCAGGTGACGGGCATTGCCGTCGACATCGATGGCATCGCGCCGACGGACGACGATTGGCGCGACACGCCGCCGCGCCTGATCTACACCACGCCGTCGCACCAGTATCCGACGGGCAGCGTGCTCAGTCCCGCGCGCCGCATGGCGCTGCTCGAACGCGCCCGCGCGGCCGGCGCCCTGATCATCGAAGACGATTACGACAGCGAATTTCGCCATGGCGGCACGGCCGGCATGCACCTGGCGCTGCGTTTTCACGATGCTGCATGGGATGACCTGGCGCTGAGCCGGCGCGCCGCGCAGGACGGCATCGTGGCGCTGGCGTTGTCGGCGCATGGCACGGGCGAAGGGACGGGAGAAAGGCAAGGCTGGAACGGTTTCCTGCTCGGTTACGCGCAGGTGCCGGCCGAAAACATGGACGGTCTGGCGCGCCGCCTGGGCGCAGTGCTGCCAGCGTGAAATTACGACTTTACTGCTGATCCAGCATCCACTGTTTCAAGCCGTTGACCCAGTTCTTGGCGGGCAGGTTGAATTGCTTCTTGATGGTGGCGGCGCGTTCGTACAAGTCGCTGAAGTCGAGCGATGGCGATTTTTTGAAGGCCAGCACGACGATGTTTTCATCTTCCTCTTCCGGTACCCAGACGACGGCGTCGAAGACCAGTTCCATCGCCTGCAAATTCTTGTCGTAGTTGGGGAAGTCGCCGAAGACATTCGTGCACATGATGCCGTCGTCCGTCAGGCAGTCGAAGCAGGCCTGGTAGAACTCGGGCGTGTCGAGCACGGGGCCGCGCGCGTCTTCGTCGTACAGGTCCACTTGCAGCGCATCGACCGTGCCGTGGTTGGCCGGATCGAGCACGAAGTCGAGCGCATTCATTTCGCGCACGTCGAGGTGGGCGTCGTTCGGCGGCAGCGCAAACTGGGCGCCGCAGATGGCGATCACGTTCGGATTGAGTTCGATGGCCGTGACCGTGGCGTCGGGGAAGCGGCGGTAGCTGAATTTGGTCAGTGCGGCGCTGCCCAGTCCCAGCTGCACGATGCGTTTTGGCTGCGTCTTGAACAGCATCCACATCATCATCATCTGCACGTATTCGAGCTCGATGGCGTCGGGTTTGTCCAGGCGCATGGCGCCCTGCACCCACTTGGTACCCAGGTGCAGGTAGCGGATGCCGCGGTGTTCGGTGGTGGTAGCCGGCGGGTGGCCCGGGTGGCTGAAAGCGGTATGGCTGGTGGAGGTAAAGTCGGTCGTCATGGCGTCAGTGTAGCAGCCACATGAAAAAAGACGCTGCAGCGTCTTTTGGGTGGGGAGCGAGATTGCTTGCGGCGCCGTGCCAGGAAGCCGAGTATGCCCAGGCCGGCCAGCAGCATGGCATCCGTTTGTGGTGCGGCAACCGGGGCCAGGTTCAGCAGGGAAGGATCAATGTCACCGCCAGTCCGCCGCCTTCGCGGTTGGCCAGGGTAATGCGTCCGCCATGCGCTTCGGCGATCTCGCGCGCCAGGGCCAGGCCCAGTCCCGTGCCGCTGCGCTTGGTGGAGTAAAACGGCACCAGTGCGTTTTCCAGCACGGCGCCGCTCATACCCGGCCCCCGGTCGCGCACTTCGATGCGCAGCTGCCCATGCGCCTGGCTGATGTGCAGGCCGATATGCTGGAGCTTGGAGCCGGACTCCAGCGCATTCTTGAGCAGGTTCAGCAGCGCCTGCTGCATTTGCGCCGCATCGAACACGGCCGCCTGCGCGGGTGGCGGGCCGTCGAGCGTGAAGGCCGTCTGCGAGGCCAGGCTGTCGAGGAAAGGCTGCCACTCGCACGGCGCCAGGCGCGGCGCGGGCAGCTTGGCAAAGCGCGCATAGCCGAGGATGAAGGTTTCCAGGTGGCGCGTGCGCTCCTCGATGGTGGCGAGGATTTGCGGCAGGCGCTCGGTCTGGCCGCGGCGTACCAGCTCGGCGCCGGAATGGGCCAGCGAGGCCAATGGCGCCAGCGAGTTGTTGAGTTCATGGCTGATGACGCGGATGACTTTTTTCCAGGTCTGCACTTCCTGGCGCCGCAGTTCCAGCGTCAGCTGGCGCAGCAGCAGCAGTTCGTGCTTGCGTCCGTTCAGGCTGAAGCTGCGCCGCGCCAGGTGATACACCTCTTCCTGTTCCCCTTCGCCGCTGGTAAACAGGCCGTCGTTGCGGCGCGCCAGCGCTTCGGCCAGGGCCGGCGCCGCCTCGCGCACGATGTCGTCCAGGTGGCGTCCTTCAAGCCGGCGGCCGTGGTGCAGCAACTGGCGCGCGGCCAGGTTGGCGTAGACGATGGCGCTGCCCTCTGCCACCAGCAGCATGGCCACCGGCGTGTTTTGCACCATGGTGTCGAGCAGCAGTTCGCGCTGCACCAGGTCCAGGCGCTGCTTGCGCAGCACGTCGCCCAGCGCATTGTGGGCAGCCACCAGGTCAGCCAGTTCATCGTTCTGCGGCCAGCGCAAGCTGAAGCCGAAGTCGCCGTCCTGGTAGCTGGCGACCGTGCCGCTCAGGGCGCGAAACAGCGACAGCATCGATTGCAGCTGGGCGCGGATGGTAATGACGGCCACCGGCAGCACGCACAGCAGGGTACTGGCCAGCACCAGCAGCGGCTGGCCTGGCAAAAAATGCGCGAGCAGCAGGGCGATGACGATGCCCAGCACCAGCAGGGTGATGATCAGCGCCGTCCAGCGCGTGAGCAGGGAGAGGCGCATGGGACGGTAGGCCATCAGCCGCGCGCGATGCCCAGGCGTTCCATGCGCCGGTACAGCGCCTGGCGCGACAGCCCCAGTTCCTGCGCCGCTTGCGCCACCACGCCGTGCGTGCGCGCCAGCGCCGCAGTGATGCTGTCGCGGTCCGGTTCCGTCGCGGCGCCATCGTGCGGCGCGCGTGGCGCTGCGACATCCGCCAGCGGCAAGCCCGTTTCCTGCGCGCCGATCACCGGGCCGGCCGTCAGCAGGCTGGCGCGCTGCATGACATTTTTCAGTTCGCGCACATTGCCCGGCCAGCCGTGCGCCAGCAGGGTCGCCTGCGCTTGTGCGTCCAGCGTTTTTTCGCTGCCCAGGAAATGCCGCGCCAGCACCAGGATATCCAACGGGCGCTGGGCCAGCGGCGGCAGGCGCAATTCGATCACGTTCAGGCGGTAAAACAGGTCTTCGCGAAACGTGCCCGCCTTGATCATCGCCGGCAGGTCGGCGTTGCTGGCGCTGATGACGCGCACTTTCACTTGCCGCTCGCGGTTCGAGCCGAGGCGCTCGAAGCGTCCCGTTTCCAGCACGCGCAGCAGTTTCATTTGTCCGGCCAGCGGCAGGTTGCCGATCTCGTCGAGGAACAGGGTGCCGCCGTCAGCCGCGTCGAACTTGCCGTCGCGCGCGCGCGTGATGCCGGTGTAGGCGCCCGCTTCGGCGCCGAACAGTTCCGCCTCGATCAGCTCGACCGGCACGGCGCCGCAATTGAGCACCACGAAGGGGCCGCCGGCGACCTGCGAATTGGCTTGCACGATGGCGGCGATGCATTCCTTGCCGCTGCCGTTCGGCCCCGAAATGAGCACGGGCACGTCGGCACGCGCCACCTGGCACGCCAGGTGCACCACTCTTTCGGTGGCCGGGTCTTGCCACACCATGCCGCGCAAGTCGAAGTCGTGTTCCAGCGCGTGGCGCTGGCGCTGCTCGGCCACCACGCGCTGGCGCAGCGCGCGGTTGGCCTGCCCCAGTTCCAGCAGGTTTTGCACGGAAGCGATCAGGCGCCGGTCATCCCATGGCTTGGCCAGGTAGTCGGCCGCGCCGGACTTGATCAGGTCGACCGCCGCGTCGAGCTGGGTCCAGGCCGTCAGCAGGATCACGGGCAGGTCAGGGTAGCGCGCGCGGATGGCGTGGAACAGCGCGCTGCCTTCCTCGCCCGAGGTGGTGTCGGCCGTGAAGTTCATGTCCTGCACCACCAGGTCGATGGCATGACGTTCGAGCAGGTGCAAGCCCTCCTGGGGCGAGGCGGCGCGCACGGCGTCGATCTCGTGCAGGGAGAACAGCACGTCGAGCGCGATGGCCACGGCGGCATTGTCGTCAATAATCAGTACGGTAGGCATGCGCGCAGCATATCACTCAGGTGCCGGCTCAGGTACTGCGGGTGGCAGTGGCTGGCGAAATGCTGGCCGCGCGCCAGGCCGGGCCGTACACGGCGCCCAGGCCCAGCAGCCAGAAGACGGCCGCGCCACCAAGCAGGTAGGGCAGGGGCAGGCGCGCCATTTCCAGCTGGCTGACCAGCAGCTGGTTCAGCGCCAGGGCCAGCAGCACGCCGGCAGCCACGCCGACGCTGGTGATCATGAAATTCTCCGTCAGGAAGTAGCGCAGGATGTCTACGCGGCGCGCGCCCAGGGCACGCCGCACGCCGATCTGCTTGCGCCGCTGCGTCACCCACAGGCTGGCGATGCCGACGATGCCGCTGGCGGTGACCAGCAGCAGCAGGGCCGAGACCGTGATCAGCATCCACGACATCGCGCGGTCGGCGCGGTAGCGCGTGTCGCGGTCTTCATCGAGTGTGCGCAGGCGCACGATCAGCTTGTCCGGCGTGGCTGCGCGGATGGCCTGCTCGGCGTCTTTCATCACGCGGTCGCGCTGGCCCGCTTCGGCACGGATGGTCAGCAGGGTATCGCCGTCGCCCGTCAGGCGTGCGGGAAACAGCACCGAATACTCTCCTTTGTCACCCACTTCCGCACCCTGGCTCTGCAGCCGCTCGACGACGCCGACGACTTGCAATTGCTGCGCTCCTTCGCCGGTGCCCAGAAAGAGCGGCATGCCCAGCGCACTGCTGCCACCAGGGTGGATTTTCTCGGCCATTGCCCGCGTGACGATGACTTGCGGGGGAAATTCTTCCGTCACGTTCTGGTCGATTTCGACGATCTCGGCTGGCGTGAAGTCGCGTCCTTCCACCAGCGTCAACCCCCAGGTCTTGATCAGGGAATCGGGCGTGATATACACGGCGGCAATGGCGGAACTGTTTTCCTGCTTGCGGCTGGCGGCGAAGCCGCTGTTGCTGCCACTGCGCGACAACGGCACCTGGCTCACCTGCGCTACCGAGACGACGCCCGGCACGGCACGTGCGGCCGCGGCCAGGCGCTTTTGCAGCGCGAGTTCTTCGTTGTGGCCCAGCGGACGCAGGTTGCGCGCCAGCAGGTGGAAGACGTCGCCCTCCGCCGCCACGCCGCTGGGCCGCGCCGCCACTTCCTGGCGCACGTTGACGATATGCAGGGCATTGGCCAGGATGGCCAGGCTCAGGGCTACTTGCACGGCGACCAGGATGGCGCCGGTTTTGCTGCGCATCAGCGCAGACAGGATGGGTCGGATTTCCATGGTGATCCTATTCGTGTGCGGTCGATACTGTCATTGGGATTTGAGCTGGATGGCCGGCGTCACCTGGCAGGCGCGCCAGGTCGGCAGCAGGCCCGCCAGGATCGCTGCGGCCACCGAGATGACGAAGGTCATGGCCAGCATCATCCAGTCCATGTGCGCGGCGACGGTCAGCTGCTTCGACTGCATGCCGATCAGTGCCAGCGCACCGAAGGACAGCAATAGTCCCAACACGCCGCCGGCCAGGCCGATGACGGTGGTCTCGACGAGGAACTGGCGGAAGATATCGCTGCGCGAGGCACCGAGTGCGCGGCGGATGCCCACCTCGGCGGCGCGTACCGAGAACTTGGCCAGCAGCAGGCCGATGGTGTTGACCAGGCACAGGGCCAGAAAGCCGAAGGCCAGCCAGGCCGACAGTTTGTTGTCATTGCCCACCACGCGCAGATGCACCAGCCACTCATCGATGTTGAACAAACGGTTGGGCGCAGCGCGTTTCAGGCGGCCCAGCTTGCGCTGCTCCTGCGCATAGCTGTCGAGGTAATTTTGCAGTTCGCCGCGCTGGCCGTCGTTGGCCATCTCGAACCAGAACTGCATCCACGTGCATTCCGAATCGAGCGTGCCCTGGTAGCCCGGCTCCCGGTTGCCGCTGCAGTTCATGCTGCCGTTATGGCTGGTCTGGTGGCGGATCGCGCTGGTAAACGGGATGAAGTAACTGTCCTCGCTGCCAAAGGCGCCGCTGCCGATGATGCGGTGGATGCGCGGCACGGGTTCCCATGTATCGAGCACGCCCGTGATCTGGTATTGGAAGCCCATGAGCGTCATGCGCTGGCCTACAGGATTGCCGTCGCCGTACAGCTTTTCTGCCAGCTTGCGCGACAGGACGATGACGTCGGCGCCGGCGGCATCGTCGGCTTCGCTCCATGGCTGGCCATGCAGGAAGGGCGTTTCGAACATGGCAAAGAAATCGCGGTAGGCGGCCAGGCCTTGCGACGTGAAGGCGCCGATGTCCTTGCGCTGCGGCTCGATGGCACCGCCCACGCCGAACATGACGCTGCGCCGCTCGCCCATTTTGCTGTTCTGGAAATTGACGGCGTCGCGGTAGCTGAGCTGCTTGTCGCCCGATGTATTTCCCGGTGTATAACCGGAGAGGGAGCCATTGTCGACCAGCGGCACGAACATGCGGCCATTCTTGTGCGGCAGGGGATTGCCCGACATGACATGCAGGATGGTCAGGGTAGAAATGCTGGCGGCCACGCCGATGGCCAGCGTCAGCACCATCAGTGCCGTCAGGGCCGGGTTGCGGCGCAGGCTGCGCAGGCCGAGCAGAAAGTAGTACTGGAACATGGGCGATCCTCAGACAGTGGCGGCGTTGCTGCCGGCCTTGGCCTGGCGGCTGGCCAGCGTCGGCCCCTTGTGCACCAGGTCCGATACCTGGCCGTCGATGATGTGCACATTGCGCTGGCTGCGCAGCGCCAGTTCGGGATCGTGCGTGACCATCAGGATGGTGGTGCCTTGCGCGTTGATGTCTTCCAGCAGTTCCATCACGCCGCGCGCCATCTGCGTGTCCAGGTTGCCCGTCGGTTCATCGGCCAGCAACAGTTTGGGCGAGCCGGCCAGCGCGCGCGCGATGGCCACGCGCTGCTGCTGGCCACCCGACAGTTCGGCCGGATAGTGTTTCATGCGCGACGCCAGTCCCACCTTGGCCAAGGCATCCTCGATGCGTTCGCGCCGCTCGGCGCTGTTGAAGCCCCGGTAGCGCAGCGGCACGTCGACATTGTCGAACAGCGACAGGTCGGGAATCAGGTTGAAGCCCTGGAAGATGAAGCCCAGTTTCTCATTGCGCAGGCGCGAGCGGGCATTGTCGTTCATGCCCTTCACGTTGACGCCGTCGAGGATGTATTCGCCGTCGGTAAATTCTTCCAGCAGGCCAGCGATGTTCAGAAAGCTCGTCTTGCCGGAACCGGAAGGGCCTGTGACGGTGACGAATTCACCTTGCTTGACGTGGATTTCGAAGCCGCGCAGCGCGTGCGTTTCGATCATGTGGGTGCGATAGACTTTGTTCAGATTTTGCATGCGCAGCATGGCGGACCTCTTGATGGAATGGAGTGGATGCAGCTGATTAATTGAGGGAAACGCGGGCCGCGTTCTCGAACGCTTCCGTGCCGGCGACGACCACCTTGTCGCCCAGCTTCAGGCCGCCGAGAATTTCCACGGCCGAGACGCTGGTGGCGCCCATCTTGATGGGCGTGCGCATCGCCACGCCGTCGCGCACGACATAGGCGTAGCGGCCGCCTTCGGCCTCGACGAAGGGGCCGCGCGCCAGCATCAGCACATTCGGTTTTTCATCGATCAGCAAGCGTGCCGTGACGCGCTGGTTCTGGCGCAGGCCGGCCGGCTGTTCGCCGTTGAAGCGCACGCGCGCCAGCACCTGGTTTTTGACCACTTCGGGCGACAGGGCCGAGAGTTTGCCCGTTGCCTTGATGGCGCCCGTTTCGATTTCCGCGCGCATGCCCAGGCCCATGTCGGCGACATACGTTTCCGGCACTTCCAGTTCGACTTCCAGCTGCGACAGGTCGACCAGGGTCATCAGGGCGGTATTGGCTTGCACCACGCTGCGGTTGGCCACCGACAGGGTGCCGATGAAGCCGTTGACGGGCGCGCGCACGGTCAGCTCGTCGACCCGGCGCTGGGCATTGTCGCGGACGAGGCGCTGGCGTTCCAGCTCATTGACCTTGGTTTTCAAGGCCAGCGTCACGTCTTCGCTTTCCAGGCCCGCCGCCTGCGAGGCGTGCTTGCTGCGGATGTCGGCAGAATTCAAGGCATCCCTGGCCTTCTGGTAATCGATCTTGGCGATGATGCCCACCTGCGCCACGCTTTCATAGCGCTCCAGCGTGCGCTGCGCGGACAGGCGTTCGATTTCGGCTGTATCGGCTTCGCGGCGCGCCAGCAGCTTCTGTTTTTTTGCCAGGATCTGCTGGCGCGCCACCTCGGCTTCCAGTTGCTGCACGCTCGATTGCTCGCGCTTCAATGCGTCGGACAGGTCAGGCGATTCCAGCACGGCGAGGATGTTGCCCTTTTTCACCGTGTCGCCGGCCTTGGCCTTCAATGTCACGGTCGCTACCGTTGTCGAATACAGGGTGGGACTGATGGCGGCCACCACGCGGCCATTCACGGCGGCGTCGCGTATCAGGGTGCCGCGCGTGACCTCGGCGATGCGTAGCCGGCTGCTGTTGACGGAATGCTCGCTGTTGCGCCAGCCGGCAACGGCAGCGATGGCGCCGCCGATGACGATGACGGCGCCAGCGAGCAGCAGGGCGCGTTGCTTGTGGCGCTGGCCCGGCGGGGCAGACAGGACGGCATCTTGAGAGGAAGTATCGCGGATCATGGTCAGGTCTCGTGAAGGATGCGTTTTCCAATGCACGATCCGTGCCAGTTATCAAGTCGTTGATTTGAATGGAAAAAGTTTTGGCGTCCGGCTGTCCGCCGTGTCCGCGCTGTCCAGGTGGTGTCCGCGTGCGCGGCAGTGTCGCGGCGTTTGTGCATGGATCTTGATATTCTGGCAATCGACCTGATCTGCGGCCCATGCAGTGATGGCGCGCGGCGCCATGCTGGTCCCCTTCTTTGGAGCATGATGTTGCCTTCGCCCTCCCTTTTTGCCCGTCTGGGTCCCTGGCTGCGCCAGTTTGCCAGCCTGCCCGAGCCGGCGGAACTCGATTATCCATTCGCCGCCAGCGACATCGCCATGCTGCAGCGGATCGAGGGTGGCTTGCCCCAGCTCGATAGCCAGACCTGGGATGAAATGCTGCTCGATGACTACCATCGCCAGCTCGCCGGCCAGACCAGCATTCTTGGCCAACAGCGATTGCATCAGCGCCTGGCCAGCGGCACGGCGGGCGCCGCCTCGCGGGCGCGTATCGCGGCCTTGCTGGCCGCGCCGGCACAGCAGGCGGTGCTCGAGCAAGCCATGCAGCCGCTGCGTACGGCAGACATGGAAGTGGCGGCGCTGCTGTGCGGCGCTGCGCCGCCAGCACCACCGTGGTGGAGCCGCTGGCTGCTGCTGCCGACCCTGGCGCTGTTGGTGTCGCTGCTGGCAGCGTGGCTGTTTGCGCCGCTGGCATGGGCCGTCGCGGTGCCCGTCTGGCTCTTGCTGATGGCGTTGCAGATGCGTTTTTACGACCGTTGCAAACCGTGGGAGCGCAGCGTCTTTACCTTGCAGCAGATACTGCTGGTGCATGGCCGCCTGGGCGCGCTCGATACGGCGTTCACGGCGGACCTGCGCGAAGGTGGGCGGGCAGCCGGCGTGATCAACCGCCAGATCACGCCGGTACGCTGGATCAAGATGATTCCCCTGCTGAGCGAATATGACGACTGGCTCATGCTGGGCAATATCCGGCGCTACTTCCACAGCCTGCGCGTGGTGCGGCGCGAACGCGCCTTCTTGCGCCAGAGTTTCCTGCTGCTGGCCGACCTGGAGGCGGACCTGGCCCTGGCGCGCCACCTGCGCGGTCGCGCACAGTTTTGCTGGGCGCAGCAAGCCGATGCGCGGCAGTTGTCGCTCGACGCCATGGTGCATCCGCTGCTGGAACGCGCCATGCCGCTGTCGCTGCATCTCGATGGCCGTGGCGCCTTCATCTCGGGCCAGAATGCCATCGGCAAGAGTACCTTGCTGCGCGCCGTGGGCCTCAATCTGATCGGTGCGCGCGCTTTCGGCTTTTGCTATGCGCAGGCGGCCCAGGTGCCCATGCTGCCGCTGTATTCGAGCATGCAGAACGAGGACTCGCTCGATGGCGGCGAGAGCCTGTACATCGCCGAGCTGCGGCGCGCGCGCGAATTGCTGGCGCTGGCCGAAGCGGGGGCGCCGGCCTTGTTCCTGATCGATGAGATTTTCCGCGGCACCAATCACCTCGAATCGGTGGCGGCCGCGGCCGCCGTGCTGCACAGCCTGGCCGCAGATCACCTGGTGATCGTCTCGTCGCACAACCTGGTATTGGGGCCGCTGCTGGAAGACTGCCTGGCGCCGTGGTGCGTGCGCCGCGATGAGGCCGGCGCGCTGCTGCTGGCGCCCGGCGTGCTGCAAGCAACAAATGGCATCGCCCTGCTGGCGCAGCGCGGTTTCGACGCCGGTATCGCGGACAAGGCGGGGCGCGTCTTCGACTGGCTCAGCACGCACATGGCGCAGCCGGCCGATTGCGGCGGCGTCCTCGAACGGGCTTGACGGCCGCCCTTACTTGTCCTGCTTTTCCGGCGTGCTCTTGTCGATCACTTCGCGGCAATCGCCGCGGATGATGGCGTTGTCGTAGTTGGTCCAGCCATAGCTGTCGACGTAGCGCTTGTGCTGCCTGAAGCGGGGGCTGGCGATGCTCCATTCGGGCTGTTCGCCGGCAAAGCGGATGTCGCCCAGGTCGAGCAGGGTGTGGAACATGTTTTCCGTCGACAGGCGCGCCTTCTGATGGCGCTTCAGCTGCGTCACCTTGTCCGGATAGTGCTGCTGGAATTGCGGTGAATACCAGACGAAGGCGGGCACGTGGAATTCGAATTGCGTGTTGTGGCCATGGAAGGCCAGGCGGCAGGTGCCGTCGTACAGGGTCTGGCCATGGTCTGCCACGTAGACGAGCGAGCTGCGCAGGGCGGTGCGCTGGCCATCGTCCTTCAGCATGCCGATCACGTTCGACAGGAACCAGTCCGTGTACAGGATGGAACTGTCATAGCTGTTGTTGAGCTGTGGCTTGATGGCCGTGTCCGTGTAGATGGGCTTGTCGACGCCGAACAGCGACGGCTGCCACTTGTCGAACGATTTCGGATAGCGCTGGCTGTAGTTCCAGTGGCTGCCCAGCGTGTGCAGCACGATGAGTTTTTTCGGCGCCGGGTCGGCCAGCGCGTTCTTGAACGGATCGAACAGGATCTGGTCGAAGTTCGAATTGTTGGTGAAGCCGCCCAGGTTCAAAAATTGCACCACGTCCGCTTCCTTGGCAAACACGGACACGGGCGTGTCGAACTGGCCGAACGAAATCTGGTTCGACAGCCAGTAAGTCTTGAAGCCCGCTTCCTTGTAGGCGGTGAGGAAGGATTTTTCCGAGAAGCCATCCTTGAGGCTTTGCGTGGCTGGCTTGCGCGAGATGATGACGGGCACGGACAGGCGCGTGGCGGAAACGGCCGTGATGACGTCGGCCAGCGGTAGCAGGTTGCTTTCCTGTTTCAGCAGGGGATTGGTGTCGCGTTCGTAGCCGTTCAGGCTCCAGCGGTCGTAGCGCGACGATTCGCCGATCACCATGACCACCACTTCCGGGTTGGCATCGGGCTGTTGCTGGTGTGCGCCGAAACGGAAGCTGCTGCTTTTCTGTCCCAGTTCGGCCAGGTACCGACGTTCCTTGTAGAAATCGAAGCCGCGCGCGGCCAGGCCGAAGGGCCAGGAATTGCTGACGGTGTCGAAGGCGTACGGCAGGCGCGCCCAGTGGGGCAGGCTGGGCCAGCCCAGGCCCGTTTCGTCGGCGCCGGCGATGCTGGCGTTCTCCGGCTTGCTGCTTTCCTCGTCTTCTTCGGCCGTGTCGTCGTCGGCCGAGCTGGCGTCGCCGAAGCCGGAGGCGCCCGCCTTGCCGCTGGCCGCCGGCACGCTGGCCTTGGCCTTGGTCTTGGCCGAGGCGGGCGCGCTATGCAGCACCTTGGCCTCGAAACCGAATTCATGGCCATACCACCAGAAGCCTCCCAGCAGGATCAGCAGCACGAAGGCGGCCGGGCGCGTCTTGCCGCGCCAGTCGAGGTCGCGCGTGCGCGTGGCCGCATACCAGCCCAGCGCGCACCAGGCGATCACGCCCAGCATGACGGCGCCCATCAGCCACACTTTTTGTCCGAGGAATTCCATCGCTTCCTTGGGGCTGGTTTCGAAGATGATGCCCAGGTGGTGCGTGGAAATGCCCTGGCCATAGAAGATGAACAGGTAGATTTCCGTCGGCAGGGCCAGGAAGGCGGGCACCAGCAGCCAGTGGAAATACGCGGGGCGCTTGAACACGCTCCAGACGGCCAGCCAGGCCAGCAGCTCGAAGCTGAGCATCTGCCAGGGATGCTCGGGCGCACGGCCCAGCAGCGCGGGGACGAAGGGCACGGCCGTCAGCAAGGCATACGTCAGGAGCAGGAACAGAGTGGCAGGGCGAAGCAAGGAGCGCATAAGGGAGGGCAGCGAAAAATGTCCGCTATTATCAATCCTTTTGTTGTCTTGCGGTCACACAAGAATGTGCGCGCCAGATGCTTGGTGGCAGGGAAAGTATGCCAAATCATCAATCGTTTACGCATGCCGGCATTCGCGCATCGTTGCCAAAGATTAGTCAAAATGCCACAAAAGTGCCGCTTGCTTGCCTTTTTTTATAGCAAAAAGCGGTAAACTGATTGACCCCCTGTAACACAAGGTCTAAACTAGCGAGTTCTCGATTTTATTCTGCTCATCGTTTACGCATTACTTGGCATTTCATGGCCGCTCCTTACCGAGTGGCTGCGGGCGCCTCCGGTGCGCAGTAGATGAAAGTGGGACGAGGTTTTAGTCGCCGGGCATCTTGCCCGGGTTATTAATCGTAGTTTTTTGTTGGATTTATAACGATGCCAACCATCAATCAATTGATTCGCAATCCACGCGTCGCTTTGACCGTGAAGAGCAAATCGCCGGCGCTGGAAAACAGCCCGCAAAAACGTGGCGTTTGCACACGTGTTTACACCACGACTCCAAAGAAGCCTAACTCGGCTCTGCGTAAAGTCGCTAAAGTTCGCCTGACCAATGGTTTCGAAGTCATTTCGTACATTGGCGGTGAAGGCCATAACCTGCAAGAGCATAGTGTTGTGCTGTTGCGCGGCGGCCGCGTCAAGGATTTGCCGGGTGTGCGTTACCACATGGTTCGCGGTGCTCTGGATACCCAAGGCGTTAAAGACCGTAAGCAATCGCGTTCGAAGTATGGTACCAAGCGCGCTAAAGCAGGCAAGAAGTAATAAGTTGTACGCAGCAAACCCAAGTTTCGCTCAGTGGCAACTAGCTAAGTGAATGTAGTCGACCGCATCTGGTCGAGTAAGTGGAAGACTATGATGGTCGTCCGCGAGTGTGCGAAGAACGCGCGCTCAACTGAAGATTGAAAGGAATTGATATGCCACGTCGTCGTGAAGTACCCAAGCGCGAAATTTTGCCAGATCCAAAATTCGGCAACACTGATGTCGCTAAATTTGTAAACGTGCTGATGCTGTCCGGTAAGAAATCGGTTGCAGAAAACATCATCTACGGTGCTTTCGAGCACATCGCAGCAAAATCGGGTAAAGATCCACTCGAAGTTTTTGCTACCGCAATCAACAACGCCAAGCCGTTGGTTGAGGTGAAATCCCGTCGCGTCGGTGGTGCAAACTACCAGGTGCCGGTCGAAGTTCGCCCAGTCCGTCGTATGGCTCTGTCCATGCGTTGGTTGCGTGAAGCTGCTAACAAGCGCAGCGAAAAATCGATGCCACAACGCCTCGGCGGTGAGCTGATGGAAGCGGCTGAAAGCCGCGGCGGCGCGATGAAAAAACGCGACGAAGTCCATCGTATGGCTGAAGCGAACAAAGCGTTCTCGCATTTCCGCTTCTAATATAAAGCCAGCTACCGCAAGGCGGCTGTCAAGCATCTGTTGTTCGAGGCCGGGCTCATTTTTGCAAAAAAATGCTGCTCGGTTTTGTCCATTCATTTAGGATTAATTATGGCCCGCAAGACCCCCATTGAGCGCTACCGCAATATCGGTATCTCCGCTCACATCGATGCAGGTAAGACGACCACCACCGAGCGCGTTCTGTTCTACACGGGCGTGAACCACAAGCTGGGCGAAGTCCATGATGGCGCTGCCACCACCGACTGGATGGCACAAGAGCAAGAGCGCGGTATCACGATTACCTCGGCTGCTGTTACGTGCTTCTGGAAAGGCATGGCTAACAACTTCCCAGCGCATCACATCAACATCATCGACACCCCAGGCCACGTTGACTTCACCATTGAAGTAGAACGTTCGATGCGCGTGTTGGATGGCGCCTGCATGGTTTACTGTGCAGTCGGCGGCGTGCAGCCACAATCGGAAACGGTTTGGCGTCAGGCTAACAAGTACAAAGTGCCACGTCTGGCCTTCGTGAACAAGATGGACCGTACCGGCGCCAACTTCTTCAAGGTCTACGATCAGATGCGTTCGCGCCTGAAGGCCAACCCAGTGCCTATCCAGATGCCTATCGGCGCTGAAGACCTCTTTACCGGTGTTATCGATCTGGTCAAGATGAAAGCGGTCATCTGGGATGACGCTTCGCAAGGCATGAAGTTTGAATACGGCGACATTCCTGCCAACCTGGCTGCTGAAGCTGCCAAGTGGCGCGAAAACATGGTTGAGGCCGCTGCTGAAGCGTCCGAAGAACTGATGAACAAGTACCTGGAAGAAGGCGACCTGTCGGAAGCCGAGATCAAGGCTGCTTTGCGTCAGCGTACCATCGCCAGCGAAATCGTTCCAATGCTGTGCGGTACCGCCTTTAAAAACAAGGGCGTACAAGCCATGTTGGACGCGGTCATCGAGTACCTGCCATCGCCAATCGACATTCCACCTGTCCCAGGTCTGGACGAGGACGAGCAGCCAGTCGAGCGCGCTGCTGACGACAATGAGAAATTCTCGGCATTGGCGTTCAAGATCGCAACCGATCCGTTCGTCGGTCAGTTGTGCTTCATCCGTTGCTACTCGGGTACCCTGAATTCGGGCGACTCGGTGTTGAACTCCGTGAAGCAGAAGCGTGAGCGTATTGGCCGTATCGTGCAGATGCAAGCCAATGAGCGCGAAGAAATCAAGGAAATGCGCGCTGGCGACATCGCCGCCGTTGTGGGTCTGAAAGACACCACCACTGGCGATACGCTTTGCGACGAAAAAGCCAGCGTCGTTCTGGAACGCATGGTCTTCCCTGAGCCAGTGATTTCGCAGGCAGTCGAGCCAAAAACCAAGGCCGACCAGGAAAAAATGGGTCTGGCGCTGAACCGCCTGGCTGCAGAAGATCCATCGTTCCGCGTGCGTACCGATGAAGAATCGGGCCAGACCATCATCGCCGGTATGGGCGAGTTGCATCTGGACATCATCGTTGACCGCATGAAGCGCGAATTCAACGTTGAAGCGACCGTCGGCAAGCCACAAGTGGCTTACCGCGAAACGATCCGTAAAGTGTGCGAAGAGTCGGAAGGCAAATTCGTCAAGCAATCGGGTGGTCGTGGTCAATACGGTCACGTGGTTCTGAAGATCGAACCGCAAGAACCGGGCAAGGGCTTCGAATTCGTTGACGCGATCAAGGGCGGCACCGTTCCTCGCGAATACATCCCTGCAGTTGAAAAAGGTGTGCGCGACACGCTGACTTCGGGCGTGATGGCTGGTTACCCAGTCGTTGACGTGAAAGTCACGCTGTTCTTCGGTTCGTACCATGATGTTGACTCGAACGAAAATGCATTCCGCATGGCCGCTTCGATGGCATTCAAAGATGGCTGCCGCAAAGCATCGCCAGTCATCCTGGAGCCGATGATGGCCGTGGAAGTGGAAACGCCGGAAGACTACGCCGGTACCGTGATGGGCGATCTGTCGTCGCGTCGCGGCATGGTGCAAGGCATGGATGAAATTGCTGGCGGTGGCGGCAAGATCATCAAGGCCGAAGTGCCTCTGTCGGAAATGTTCGGTTACGCTACGTCGTTGCGTTCGTCGACCCAAGGTCGTGCGACTTACACGATGGAATTCAAGCACTATGCTGAAGCACCTAAGCATGTGACTGAAGCGATCGTAAGCTCGAAAGCTAAGTAATAGAAGTTCCGGGCCGGCTTTCACGAGAATGCCGGTCCCTACATTTAAATCATTGTTCTAAGGAAGAATAAAATGGCAAAAGGTAAATTCGAACGGACCAAGCCGCACGTCAACGTCGGCACCATCGGCCACGTCGACCACGGTAAAACCACGCTGACCGCTGCAATCGCAACGGTTCTGTCGAAGAAATTCGGCGGCGAAGCCAAAGCATACGACCAGATCGATGCGGCACCAGAAGAAAAAGCGCGCGGTATCACGATTAACACCGCCCACGTCGAGTACGAAACGGAATCGCGTCACTACGCGCACGTTGACTGCCCAGGCCACGCCGATTACATCAAAAACATGATTACCGGTGCTGCCCAGATGGACGGCGCGATCCTGGTATGTTCCGCAGCTGACGGCCCAATGCCACAGACCCGCGAACACATCCTGCTGGCCCGCCAAGTTGGCGTTCCATACATCATCGTGTTCCTGAACAAGTGCGACCTGGTCGACGACGCAGAGCTGCTGGAACTGGTTGAAATGGAAGTGCGCGAGCTGTTGTCGAAGTATGAGTTCCCTGGCGACGACGTGCCTATCATCAAAGGTTCGGCACGTATGGCGCTGGAAGGCAAAGAAGGCGAAATGGGCGTTGACGCAGTGCTGCGTCTGGCCGATGCCCTCGATTCGTACATCCCAACGCCAGAGCGCGCTGTTGACGGTGCTTTCCTGATGCCAGTGGAAGACGTGTTCTCGATCTCGGGTCGCGGTACCGTTGTGACCGGTCGTATCGAGCGCGGCATTGTTAAAGTCGGCGAAGAGATCGAAATCGTTGGTATTATCGATACCGTCAAAACGACTTGCACCGGCGTGGAAATGTTCCGCAAACTGCTGGACCAAGGTCAAGCAGGCGACAACGTTGGTCTGCTGCTGCGCGGCACCAAGCGTGAAGACGTGCAACGTGGTCAAGTTCTGGCCAAGCCAGGCTCGATCAAGCCGCATGCACACTTCACCGGCGAGATCTATGTTCTGTCGAAAGACGAAGGCGGCCGTCATACGCCATTCTTCAACAACTATCGTCCACAGTTCTACTTCCGCACGACGGACGTAACTGGTTCGATCGAGTTGCCAGCAGACAAAGAAATGGTTATGCCAGGCGATAACGTGTCGATCACCGTCAAGCTGATCAACCCGATCGCGATGGAAGAAGGTCTGCGCTTCGCTATCCGCGAAGGCGGCCGTACCGTCGGCGCTGGTGTTGTTGCAAAAATCCTGGCTTAATTCTTAAGCCTGCATAAAAGAAGACGCGTCGTCGCCCGGCGCCCTTCTTTTTATTCAACTGCCGGGGTTGGCAAGCATTTTGGTGCTATCATGTCGACCCTGACGGTTGTTGCGTCAGAAATTCCCGTATGACCTCATTGCCGTGCAGACCGCGCGGTTCGTTCTTTTAAGGAAATATCATGTCGGCACCAAACCAAAAAATCCGTATCCGCCTGAAGGCTTTCGATTACAAACTGATCGACCAGTCCGCTCTGGAAATCGTTGAAACCGCGAAGCGCACCGGCGCTGTCGTCAAAGGCCCAGTACCACTGCCTACCCGTATTCAGCGTTTCGACGTGCTGCGTTCCCCGCACGTCAACAAAACTTCGCGCGATCAGTTCGAGATCCGTACGCACCAACGCCTGATGGACATCGTTGACCCAACGGACAAAACCGTTGACGCGCTGATGAAGCTGGACCTGCCAGCTGGTGTTGATGTTGAAATCAAACTGCAATAATTGTTTTTAAGCAGGCCGGCGGGGTGTCCCGCTGCCTGATGATGGGGCCGGGCCTGCTCACGATCGTGAGTGCGCCCGGCCCCATTGCTATTGGCCCGCAGTATTGTGTTTGCACCGTACATCTTTCGCTCTCCCCTTCCTTTTCTTTTCCTCTTTCTCCGCTTTACTTTCTTTTTCTATCGTTATCCACACGCGCGGACCAGGCCGGCACAGGCCAAATCAATACCGAAAAACAACAGGTTGGCGAATAAAGTTGTATCGCAACAACAATTGTTAAATTTCCCCTTCCTTGCATCGCCTCAATGTGAGAAATTTGTAATATACGGCGAGATTGTGTGACTTTTTTACAAAAATGGTCAATGAGACGTATCGATTTATAAAACGAAAACAATATTTGAGGAGTAGTCTTGAAAGTTCCGGTAATTAACAATGCACCACGGTTGAAGAAACGTACCCTTGCAATTGCAGTGACATTAGCCTTTTCCCAATACGCCACGGCACAAACAGCTGCCGAGCCTGTAGAAAAACTGCAGCGCGTCGAAGTCACCGGTAGTAGTATCAAGCGTACCGAAGCTGAAACAGCTGGCTCGCTGCAGGTTCTGACCCGCGACGACATAGAGCGCACCGGCCAGACCACGGCGCTGGGCATCCTGAATTCCTCCGCCGCCATCAGCACCTCGATCGACTCGGCAAGCGCCAGCTCCGGTGGCTTTGCCACGGGTTCCTCGGGCGTGGGCATGCGCGGCCTGGGCAAGGTCGCTACCCTGGTGCTGGTTAACGGCCGCCGCATTGCACAATACGGCCTGGCCGATGGCGCACAACAGAACTTCACCAACCTGGACGCGATCCCGGCTGCCGCCATCGAGCGCATCGAGATCCTGAAGGACGGCGCTTCGGCAATCTACGGTTCCGACGCCATCGCCGGCGTCATCAACATCATCCTGCTGAAAAACTTTGAAGGCGCCAAGATCACCGGCAACTACAAGGAGACCGACGGTTTCAGAGACCAGCGTAATCGCAGCGTTTCCGGCATCGTCGGTTACGGCGATGTCGACAAGGATGGTTTCAACACCTACCTGACGTACGAAGCCTACAAAAACGACGGCTACACCGTCGGTGACCTGCGTAACCACTATCCTGAATGGCACCGCCAGACCCCGACCCGTTCGACCTGGGATGCGAAGAACTCGTATTCGCCAACCGGCAACTACTTCCTGGACAGCAACAACATCGTTGCCGCGCCAGGCTGCCCGGACAAGCTCGACCCGAAAGACAAGCTGTGCAAGATGGACCTGTTGCCGTACAGCGGCCTGGCAACCAATGCCAAGCGCTATGCGCTGGCCAGCAACACGCATTTTAAAATTGGCAAGTCTATCGACGCCAATTTCGAGATCACCAACGCCAGTGCCAGCAACGATTACATCGTCGCGCCATTCGCCCTGAGCAGCACTTCGTCGCCGAGCACCTGGTATAACGCGATGGAAGGCAAGATGGTCGGTCCGTTCTACTATCCAAAATTGCCGGTTGGCCACGCCAACAACCGTTACGACGTACCGGTGGAATACCGTGCCCGTTTGATGGACACCGGCAACGGCTTCAACTTCAACCGCACTGAATCCGACCAGACGCGCGTCATGCTGAGCCTGAACGGCGATGTGAGTGGCTTCGACTGGAAATCCGCGGCTGGCTACATGACTTCGAATGCCACCAAGGCCACCCGTGCAGCCAGCGCCGTTGGCTACACCAACGCCATCGTCAACGGCACCTACAGGTTCGGCCAGCAAAACGATACCGCGCTGCTGGAGTCGATGTTCCCAGTACGTACCACCAAGGGCAAGTCGAAGATCGCTTTCTTCGATGCGACAGTCTCCGGTGAAGTGGCGCAATTGCCAGCCGGTCCTTTGAACGTGGCGTTCGGTACCGACATCCGTCGCGAAAAGTATGAAATGGCCAGCTCGGACAACGTGCTGCGTGGTGACCTGGTCGGCATCGCCGGCCTGCAGGTCAAAGACACCATGGATCACTACGCGCTGTTCGCCGAAGCGACCATTCCGGTGGTCAAGCGTGTGGAAGTGAGCGCCGCGGTACGTGCCGACAAGTCCACCAACAGCGACGTGCACTTTTCGCCGAAACTGGGCCTGCGCGTCAACGCGACCGACACCCTGTTGCTGCGCGCCACCGCTGCTGGCGGCTTCCGCGCGCCGAACATCGTTGAAACCGGTAACGGTCTGGGCCGCAGCTCGTTTGCCACCGATGTCAGCGATCCACGCCGCTGCGCAACCGCCAGTGCCCTGAACAAGCTGGTGCAAGGCAATCCAGCCGTCACCCCCGCTGACAAGTCGCAGGGCAACACCTTCCAGAACAGTGATTGCAAAGGCGGCGTTCCTAGCTTCGTATCGGCGAAC
This sequence comes from Janthinobacterium sp. 64, assembly GCF_002813325.1. Lineage (NCBI taxonomy): Bacteria > Pseudomonadati > Pseudomonadota > Betaproteobacteria > Burkholderiales > Oxalobacteraceae > Janthinobacterium > Janthinobacterium sp. 64. Next base: position 4,186,464 of record NZ_PHUG01000001.1, read on the forward strand.
AAGGACCTGAAACCGGAAACCTCGCGTTCGATCACCGCTGGTTTCGTCTTCGAACCAGTCAAGAACTGGACCGTGGCACTGGACTACTACCATATCGAACGCAAGGACGAAATCGGTACCCGTGGCGTGGCGGATATTCTGCGCGGCGAAGCTGGTTTGCCAGCCGGACAGCTGGTGCGTGTCGATAACTCGGCTTCCGATGTGCAATTCCTGGCACTGGTTAAAAAGTATGCACCAGGCAATACGACCGACTTCGGCGGCGTTGGCGTGATCGGCCTGCTGTACAACCCATACGTCAACAGCGGCAAGACCCGTGCTTCGGGCTTCGACTTTGACGCTTCGGGCCGTTTCAACACGAGTATCGGCCAGGTTCGCCTGAAACTGGAAGGTAGCTACCTGTGGAAATACCAGGAGTTCAGCGTGACCGACAATGCTTATGCTGACAACCTGGCCGGCAACTGGGCCCTGCGTTCGCGTCTGAACACCAAGCTGCGCGCCAGCCTGAAGGCCGGTTCGTTCGACCACGGCATGACCCTCAACTATGCCAGCGGTTATAGCAACAACGACGACACGTCGCGCACCTTCTGCGTGACGAATAAAGTCTCTGCCGAGAATATGGCAGCATGCTCGCGCGTCGGCAGCAACACGACCGTCGACTACAACCTGTCGTACAACGGCATCAAGAACACGCGTCTGAGCCTGTACGTGGATAACATGTTCGACAAGGCAGCGCCAATTCAATGGCGTTCCGGCTATGCGGATACGTTCCAGATGCGTCGTATCGGTGTGACCGCCAGCTACACTTTCTTCTGATCGTCGTCAACTGACAAGCTTGCGCCCGGCATCATTGTCGGGCGCAGCAAAAACCAGGCCTCGTGCCTGGTTTTTTTTTGCCCTGCCATCGATGCATGGGGGATATCGCTTTACAGTGCCGCGGCTGGCCGCGCTTCCTGACCGAATTCCTGTATTTCGGCATCAAGGAGGCGAGGTCGTGCCTGTCCGTCGGGCGGCTTTTTGCCCGCGCACGGCAAGGCGCGCGATTGACGCCGCTTGCCCGCTTCAGGGATACTCCGGACTTGTCCATTAATGCGTGCCGCCGCCATGTCCAAGACTGTCCTGATCGTGGAAGATGAACAGGCGATAGCCGACAGCATCGCCTATGCCTTGCGCACGGACGGCTTTACGCCGCGCCATGTGACCTTGGGTGAGCAGGCGCTTGCCGCGCTGCGCATTGAGGCCGCACCGCAGCTGGTGGTGCTCGATATCGGCTTGCCCGACATGAGCGGGCTGGAAGTGTGCCGCCGGATGCGCCAGTTTTCCGAGGTGCCGGTGATCTTCCTGACGGCCCGCAGCGATGAAATCGACCGCATCGTCGGCCTGGAGATCGGCGCCGACGATTACGTCACCAAGCCATTCTCGCCGCGCGAACTGGTGGCGCGCATCCGCGTCATCCTGCGTCGCGCCGGCGCCGCGCCGGCACCGGCGCGCTTCGAGCTGCGCGCGCTCGAAGCGAAAGTGCTGTTTCACGGCCAGCCGCTGGACTTGACCCGCTACGAATACCTGTTGTTGAAAACCTTGCTGGAGCACCCAGGCCACGTGCTGTCGCGCGCGCAGCTGATGGAGCGCGTGTGGAGCGGGGCGCCCGACACGCTCGACCGTACCGTCGACGCGCACGTCAAATCGCTGCGCGCCAAGCTGCGCGCCATCGATGCGCAGGTCGATCCCATCCAGACCCACCGTGGCCTCGGCTACAGCCTGGCCGGCGCATGAAGATCGGCCTGCGCATCCTGCTCGGCTACTTCCTGATCGTCGGCCTGGCCGCGTGGTTCTTGCTGAACGTCTTCATGGAGCAGGTCAAGCCGGGCGTGCGCTCGACGCTGGAAGACACCCTGGTCGACACTTCGCAACTGCTGGCCAGCCTGGTGGCGCCCGACTTGAAGGCGGGCACGCTGGCGCAGTCGCCCGTGGCCGAGCGCATGCAGGATTACGCGCGCCATGGCGTGGATGTCAATATCAATGGCGTGCGCAAGCGCACGCTCGATTACCGCATCTATATTACGGACCGGCACGGCATCGTGCTGTTCGATTCCAGCGGGCGCGACGTGGGGCGCGACTATGCGCGCTGGAACGACGTGTATCTGACCTTGCAGGGCAAGTATGGCGCGCGCAGCACGCGCAGCCGGCCCGACGACGAGATGTCGACGGTGATGCACGTGGCAGCGCCTATCCGCGACGGCAACGAGGTGATCGGCGTGCTGACGGTGGCCAAGCCGAATGCCAGCGTGCAAGCGTTTGTCGAGCGCAGCCAGCGCAAGATATTGCAGCGCGGCGCCATCCTGTTGCTGCTGTCGTTGCTGATCGGCCTGGCATTCGCCTGGTGGTTGCACCATGCGCTGGGCAAGCTGATGCATTACATCGGCGATGTGGAAGCAGGGCGCAAGGTGGCGCTGCCGGCGCTGGGCCAGAACGAGATCGGCACCCTGGGGCGGGCGCTGGAGGCGATGCGCACGCGCCTGGAAGGCAAGGAATACGTGGAGCAGCTGATGCACACCCTGGCGCACGAATTGAAAAGCCCGATCGCCGCCATCCAGGCATCGGCCGAGCTGCTGCAGGAAGACATGCCGCCGGCCGAGCGGCGCCAGTTCCTCGCCAGTATCCTGGAACAGAACGCGCGCCAGCGGCAACTGATCGACAAGCTGCTGGCCCTGGTGCGCGTGGAAAAGCAGCAGCGGCTGGAGCATCCCGAGCGCATCGCGCTGGGGCCGCTGCTGGCGCAAGTGGCGCAGGACGCGGCCGCCACCGTGGCGGCGCGCGGCGTGCGCCTGCAGCTGCAGGCCGACGATGCGAATGTGGCGGGCGACCCTCTGCTGCTGCGCCAGGCGCTGGGCAACCTGCTCGACAACGCGGCCGGCTTCGCGCCACCCGGTAGCTGCATCGACCTGACGGCGCGGCGCCACGGCAGCTTGGTGGAAATTGCCGTGCGCGACCGCGGCGCGGGCATCCCCGCGTATGCGCTGGAGCGTATCTTCGAGCGCTTCTATTCCCTGCCGCGCCCGAGCGCCGGCAAGAGCACGGGCCTGGGCCTGCCCTTCGTGCGCGAGGTGGCCTCGCTGCATGGCGGCACGGCCGAAGTGCTCAACCATGCGGAAGGTGGCGCCTGCGCCCGCCTGTGCCTGCCGTTGGCCTGAGGGTATTTTTCGACTTCACACGCAGCGCATCATCAGCGCACATGATTTTTCTACACTGGCCTTCTTACTTCAAGGATGCGCCATGCAAAAAACTCTGTTAGTCAAAGCGTTGATCGTGTTCGGCCTGATGCTGCTGATCGGCCTGCCTCTGCTGATGATTCAGGAAACGATCAAGGAGCGGATGGAATTCCGCCAGGAAGCCGTCAACAGCATCGCCGCCGATTCGGTGCGCGAACAAACCATCATCGGCCCCATCCTGGTGATCCCCTACACGGAGCAATATGAAGAGCGCGTGGAAGTGGCCAAGGGCGATGACAGGGAAGCGAAGTCGCCCGTACGCACGGAGCTGCTGCGCCGCACGGTGCAGCGCCGCTTGCTCGTCTACCCGAACAACCTGCTGATCAATGGCAGCATCGACGCGGATCGCCGCTACCGCGGCATCCACCAGGTACTGGTCTACAGCGGCCAGCATGCGTTCCAGGGCGACTTCACGGTGCCGGCCGGCAGCCAGCTGCCGCGCAAGTCGCCGGACTCGCGCGTGACCCTGGGCGCACCTTTCGTCGCCCTGTCCATCGAGGACGTGCGCGGCATCCGCAACATCCCGAAAATCGACTGGGGCGGCCAGAAGATCGAGTTCGAGCAGGGTACCGAGCTGTTTGCCTTCCGCAGCGGCCTGCACGCGCCGCTGGGCGCCATGCCGCTGGCGGCACCGCAACAGGTGAAATTCAGCTTTGACCTGGGCCTCGACGGCATCGAACGCCAGCATTTCGTGCCGGTGGCGAAAAACAGCCAGATCAGCATCAAGTCGAACTGGCCCCATCCGCAGTTTGGCGGGCGCTTCCTGCCGTCGCCGAAACACCGCCAGATCAATGCCGATGGCTTTCAGGTCGAGTGGAACATCTCCTCGCTGGCCACCAACGCGCAAACGCAGCTGAGCACCATCGAGGGGGAATTCAAGGTGCCCGACAGTGCGCCGCTGGGCCAGGTGGACCGCTTCAGCGTCGGCTTCATCGAGCCGGTGAATGTGTATTCGCAATCGGACCGGGCCACCAAATACGGCTTGCTGTTCGTCGCGCTGACCTTTGCCGCCTTCTTCATCTTTGAAATTTTGAAAAGCCTGCCGATCCACCCGGTGCAGTATTTGCTGGTGGGGCTGTCGCTGGTGATCTTCTTCCTGCTGCTCGTGGGCCTGGCCGAGCACATCGCCTTCCTCGCCGCTTATCTGATCGCCAGCGCCGCCTGTATCGCGCTGACCAGCTTTTATCTGGCGCACGTGCTGCACAATGCCTGGCGCGGCATCGGCTTCGGCCTGGCGTTGACGCTGCTGTATGGCGCCCTGTATGGCTTGCTGAGCTCGGAAAACAATGCGCTGGTGATGGGCAGCATCCTGCTGTTCGCCGTGCTGGCCGCGATCATGGTGGCGACGCGCAAAGTTGACTGGTATCAAGTGGGCAAGGGTGGGGTGGCACCCGCTGCAGAGCCGCATGAATAGGCGATGTATGCTACATTAGCCGACCTTTGCAGCGCCGCCGGCAACTGTCGCAGGGGCGCTGCGCAACACTTTGACATACCCCGTGTTAACTTGTTGCGTCAAGGGTTTTTGTGCTATATACTAGCCGGCTTCGGTATGGATTCGTCTTTTTTGAGTCCTACGTTACTTTGTAGTTAAACAAGCCCCGCCCAATCGCAGGTGGGAATGGAGAAAAAATGAGCCTAGGCCTTCTCGGTCGCAAGGTTGGTATGATGCGCATTTTCACGGATGAAGGGGATTCGATTCCTGTCACCGTGTTGGACGTATCGAACAACCGTGTTGCGCAAATCAAAACCCCTGAAACAGATGGCTACTCCGCTGTTCAGGTCGCATTCGGTCAACGTCGCGCTTCCCGCGTGACCAAAGCTGTTGCTGGTCATCACGCTAAAGCTGGTGTTGAAGCCGGTACTCTGTTGAAAGAGTTCCGTGTCGACGCTGCCAAAGCCGCTGAACTGAAAGCTGGCGATGTTGTCGCTGCTTCCCTGTTCGAAGTCGGTCAAAAGATCGACGTGCAAGGCGTTACCATCGGTAAAGGCTATGCAGGCGTTATCAAACGTTACCACTTCGCTTCTGGCCGTGCAACGCACGGTAACTCGCGTTCGCACAACGTTCCAGGTTCCATCGGTATGGCACAAGATCCAGGTCGCGTTTTCCCTGGTAAGCGCATGACCGGTCATCTGGGTGACGTTAACCGTACGATCCAGAACCTCGTGATCGCCCGTATCGATGCCGACCGTCAGCTGTTGCTGGTCAAAGGCGCGATTCCAGGTGCGAAAAATGGCCAGGTAGTTGTCTCGCCAGCCATCAAAACCAAAGCCAAGAAGGGAGCTTAAACGATGGAACTCAAGCTTCTGAATGCGCAAGGTCAAGCCGCCTCGAACGTTGCTGCAGCCGATACGATTTTCGGCCGTGACTACAATGAAGCGCTGATCCACCAAGTCGTCATCGCTTATCAAGCGAATGCACGTAGTGGTAACCGCAAGCAAAAAGACCGTGAAGAAGTTCACCACACGACGAAAAAGCCATGGCGCCAAAAAGGTACCGGCCGCGCTCGTGCTGGTATGTCGTCGTCGCCACTGTGGCGCGGCGGTGGTCGGATTTTCCCGAACTCGCCTGACGAAAACTTCACCCACAAAGTGAACAAAAAGATGTATCGCGCAGGTATCTGCTCGATCCTGTCGCAGCTGGCCCGCGAAGAGCGCCTGATCGTCATCGACGATCTGACGATCGACGCGCCAAAAACCAAGCTGCTGTCGCAAAAATTGAACGGCCTGGGCTTTGATTCGGTTCTGATCATCACCGACGTTCTGAACGAAAACCTGGAACTGGCATCGCGCAACCTGCCTAACGTACTCGTCGTTGAGCCACGTCACGCAGACCCGATGTCCCTGGTGTTCTACAAGAAGATCCTGGTCACCAAAGCTGCATTGGCCAAGATTGAGGAGATGCTGGCATGAGCGCGATTTTGAAACATAGCGAAGAACGCTTGATGAAGGTGCTGTTGGCGCCCGTGATTTCCGAAAAGGCCACCATGGTCGCGGAAAAGAACGAGCAAATTGTATTCCGCGTACTGCCGGATGCAACCAAGCCTGAAATCAAGGCAGCGGTCGAACTGCTGTTCAAGGTTGAAGTTCTGTCCGTGCAAACTGCAAACCGCGAAGGTAAGCAAAAGCGCACCGGCAAGTTCAACGGTCGTCGTAACCATACCAAGCGTGCTTTCGTGTGCCTGAAGCCTGGCCAGGAAATCAACTTCTCCGAGGAGGCTGCATAATGGCACTCGTTAAGATGAAACCAACCTCGCCAGGCCGTCGCGGCATGGTGAAGGTGGTGAATGCCGACCTGTACAAAGGTCGTCCGTTCGCTGCCCTGGTTGAAAAGAAATCCAAGACCGCTGGTCGTAACAACAACGGTCACATCACCACCCGTCATATCGGTGGTGGTCATAAGCAACACTACCGCTTGATCGACTTCAAGCGCACCAAAGATGGTATTCCAGCGAAAGTGGAACGTATCGAATACGATCCAAACCGCACCGCGAATATCGCTCTGCTGTGCTACGCCGACGGCGAACGTCACTACATCATCGCAACCAAAGGCATGGCCGTTGGCGACAGCGTGATGAACGGTTCGGAAGCACCGATCAAATCGGGTAACTGCTTGCCAATCCGTAACATCCCAGTCGGTACCGTGATGCATTGCGTCGAAATGCTGCCAGGTAAAGGTGCCCAAATGGCACGTACCGCTGGCGCTGGCGTTGTGCTGATGGCACGTGAAGGTACCTACGCTCAAGTGCGTCTGCGCTCGGGTGAAGTACGTCGCGTGCACATCGAGTGCCGTGCAACGGTTGGTGAAGTCGGCAATGCCGAGCACAGCCTGCGTAAAATCGGTAAAGCTGGCGCGATGCGCTGGCGCGGTGTTCGTCCTACCGTTCGCGGTGTGGTCATGAACCCGGTCGATCACCCGCACGGTGGTGGTGAAGGTAAAACAGCAGCTGGTCGTCATCCAGTTTCGCCATGGGGCCAACAGACCAAGGGTAAGAAAACACGCAGCAACAAGCGTACGACTTCCATGATCGTCTCGCGCCGCGGCAAGAAATAAGGGGTAGCACATGACACGTTCATTGAAAAAAGGGCCGTTCTGTGACGCCCACCTGGTGAAAAAAGTTGAAGCCGCGCAAGCAGCCAAAGACAAAAAGCCAATCAAAACCTGGTCGCGTCGTTCGACAATCATGCCTGACTTCATCGGCCTGACGATCGCGGTTCATAACGGCAAGCTGCACGTGCCGGTTTATGTTTCCGAAAACATGGTTGGTCACAAGCTCGGCGAATTCGCACTGACCCGTACGTTCAAGGGCCATGCAGCTGACAAAAAGGCTAAGAAATAATGGAAACTAAAGCTATCCTCAAAGGTGTGCGCCTGTCGGACCAAAAGGGCCGCCTGGTTGCTGACCTGATCCGTGGCAAGAAAGTTGACGCTGCACTCAACATCTTGCAATTCAGCCCGAAAAAAGGTGCTGCGATCATCAAACGTGTTCTGGAATCCGCTATTGCGAATGCCGAGCACAATGATGGTGCGGACATCGACGAATTGTTCGTGAAAACGATCTACGTCGAAAAGGGCCCCGTCCTGAAGCGCTTCACCGCGCGTGCAAAAGGCCGTGGCGACCGTATTTCGAAACAATCCTGTCACGTTTACGTGACTGTCGGTAACTAAGGAGCCACGATGGGTCAGAAAATTCATCCAACCGGTTTCCGTCTGGCGGTCACCCGTAACTGGGCTTCGCGCTGGTATGCAGGCAACGGTAATTTCGCTGCCATGCTGAACGAAGACTTAAAAGCACGTGCTTACCTGAAAAAGAAACTGAAGAACGCTTCCGTTGGCCGCATCGTTATCGAGCGCCCAGCCAAGAACGCGCGCTTCACGATCTACAGCTCGCGTCCAGGCGTGGTCATTGGTAAAAAAGGCGAAGACATCGAAGTACTGAAGTCGGCGCTGACCAAGATCATGGGCGTACCTGTTCACGTGAACATCGAAGAAATTCGCAAGCCAGAAATCGACTCGCAACTGATCGCCGATTCGATCGCTCAGCAGCTGGAAAAACGGATCATGTTCCGCCGCGCCATGAAGCGTGCAATGCAAAATGCAATGCGCCTGGGTGCTCTCGGTATCAAGATCATGTCGTCCGGCCGTCTGAACGGTATCGAAATCGCGCGTAAAGAGTGGTACCGCGAAGGCCGCGTGCCTCTGCATACCCTGCGCGCCGATATCGACTACGGTACCAGCGAAGCGTCGACCACCTACGGCATCATCGGTGTCAAGGTGTGGGTATACAAAGGTGACCGCGCGCCTAACGGCGATGCACCAGTCATCGATACCCCAGCTGACGAGAAGAAAAGCCGCGGCCCACGCCGTGACGATGGCAAGCCAGCTGGCCGTCCACGTCCAGCCGGTGCCGGTGCGAAACCATCCACAGCACCAGGTGCACGTGTGCGTACCGCCGCTAAACCGGCCGCCGCAGCAGCACCAGCTGAGAAAGCAGGAGAATAATCATGCTGCAACCAGCACGCAGAAAGTATCGTAAAGAGCAGAAAGGCCGTAATACCGGTATTTCGCACAGCCGCGGCACCGCCGTGTCGTTTGGCGAATTCGGTCTGAAGGCAGTTGCGCGCGGTCGTATCACTGCGCGTCAAATTGAAGCGGCGCGTCGTGCAATGACGCGTCACATCAAGCGCGGTGGCCGTATCTGGATCCGTATTTTCCCGGACAAACCGATTTCGAACAAACCGGCTGAAGTCCGTATGGGTAACGGTAAAGGTAATCCTGAGTACTACGTCGCTGAAATTCAGCCAGGCAAAGTACTGTACGAAATGGATGGCGTTGATGAAGCGCTGGCACGGGAAGCTTTCCGTCTTGCCGCCTCTAAACTGCCACTGGCGACGACGTTTGTCATCCGCCAAGTCGGCCAATAATTGGAGTTGTATATGAAAGCATCTGAACTCCGCGGCAAAGACCAGCCAGCTCTGCAAAAAGAGCTGAATGACTTGTTGAAGGCACAGTTCGGCCTGCGTATGCAAATCGCTACGCAACAGCTGAGCAACACTTCGCAGCTCAAGAAGGTACGCCGCGATATCGCGCGTGTGAAGACGGTAATGAATCTGAAGGAAGCCAAATGAACGAACCAGTGAAACAGTCGCTCAAGCGCACGCTGATCGGTAAAGTGGTTTCGGACAAGATGGACAAGACCGTTACCGTTCTGATCGAGCGCCACGTAAAACATCCTTTGTATGGCAAGATCATCATGCGCTCGAACAAGTATCACGCGCATGACGAGACCAACCAAGTCAAGGCCGGTGATACGGTCGAGATCCAGGAAGGTCGCCCGATCTCCAAAACGAAGGCATGGACGGTGACACGTGTGGTTCAAGCCGCACCAACCGTTTAAATAAAAACCACCGTTTCGGCGGTGGCTTTTAATTAGTACTTGCAGGCCCGCAAATTGTATGTAATACTTGCGGGCTTCGTTCATGTAACGCCGCAAAGTGTCTGGTCACAGACAGTAGCATTCGCGGTCAGTTAATGTATGAAGGTCATGCACCCAAACAGTGAAGCCCAGCAGGGCGGCTCTGGCGGGACCAAGACTGACCGTGGGTCTACATTGTGTGGATTCTTCGGCTTAAGTTGGGAAAGAGAATACTATGATTCAAACTGAAAGCCGGCTCGAAGTGGCTGACAATACCGGTGCCAAAGAAGTAATGTGCATCAAGGTATTGGGCGGCTCCAAGCGCCGTTATGCTGGCATTGGCGATGTGATCAAGGTAACCGTTAAGGTTGCTGCGCCACGTGGCCGTGTCAAAAAAGGTGAAATTTATAACGCCGTGGTTGTGCGCACCGCTAAAGGTGTTCGCCGCCAAGACGGTTCCCTGGTGAAGTTCGACGGCAATGCCGCCGTTCTGTTGAACGCCAAGCTGGAACCGATCGGTACCCGTATTTTTGGACCTGTCACACGCGAACTGCGTACTGAGAAGTTCATGAAAATCGTGTCCCTGGCACCGGAAGTCCTGTAAGGAGTCGTAATGGATAAGATTCGTAAAAACGACGAAGTCATCGTTCTGACCGGGAAAGACAAGGGCAAACGTGGTGTGGTACAGCAGCGTATCGATGCTGAACATATCGTGGTTGACGGCATTAACATCGCTAAAAAAGCGACTAAGCCAAACCCGATGACTGGCGTAACTGGTGGTATCGTCGATAAGACCATGCCAATTCACGTGTCCAACGTTGCATTGTTTAATGCAGCGACTGGCAAGGCAGATCGCGTGGGTTTCAAAGAAGTGGACGGCAAGAAAGTTCGCATCTTTAAATCCTCCGGCGAAGTAGTGAAGGCTTAAGAAATCATGGCACGTCTCCAAGAATTCTATAAAGAAAAAGTCGTTGCCGACCTGACCAGCAAGTTTGGTTACAAGTCGGTAATGGAAGTTCCACGCCTGACCAAGATCACCCTGAACATGGGTGTTGGTGAGGCTATCGCGGATAAAAAAGTTCTCGAGCACGCAGTTGCTGACTTGACCAAGATCGCCGGCCAGAAGCCAGTGACCACCAAGTCCCGCAAAGCGATCGCAGGCTTCAAAATCCGTGAAGGTTACCCGATCGGTACGATGGTCACCCTGCGCGGCGCTCGCATGTACGAGTTCCTGGATCGCTTCATTACCGTGGCTCTGCCGCGCGTACGCGATTTCCGTGGTGTGAACGGCCGTGCATTTGATGGTCGTGGCAACTACAACATCGGTGTCAAGGAACAGATCATTTTCCCTGAAATCGAATACGACAAGATTGACGCGTTGCGCGGTATGAATATCAGCATCACGACAACCGCTAAGACCGATGACGAAGCCAAAGCTTTGCTCGCCGCCTTTAAATTCCCTTTCAGGAACTGATCATGGCCAAACTGTCACTGATTAATCGTGAGATCAAGCGTGCTGACCTGGTGGCGAAATTCGCCCCTAAGCGCGAAGCTCTCAAGGCCATCGTCGATGACCAATCGAAATCGGAAGAAGAGCGCTACGAAGCTCGCCTGAAACTGCAGGCGCTGCCACGTAACTCGAACCCGACGCGTCAACGTAACCGTTGCGCCATCACTGGTCGTCCGCGCGGCACATTCCGTAAATTCGGTCTGGGTCGTATCAAGCTCCGTGAATTCGCCATGCGTGGTGAAATTCCGGGTATGACAAAAGCAAGCTGGTAATAGGAGAATATGCAATGAGTATGAGCGATCCTATCGCCGATATGCTGACCCGCATTCGCAATGCACAAGGCGTGCAAAAGACGACCGTGGCCATGCCATCGTCGAAAGTCAAAATTGCGATTGCCAGCGTCCTGAAGGACGAGGGTTACATTGAAGATTTCGCTGTTGCCGAAGCTGGTGGCAAAGCGGAACTGAAAATCGGTTTGAAGTATTATGTTGGCCGTCCCGTCATTGAGCGCTTGGAGCGCGTGTCCCGTCCGGGTCTGCGCGTCTACAAGGGTAAAGACGAGATCCCTGTTGTGATGAATGGCTTGGGTGTGGCGATCGTGTCGACTCCGCAAGGCGTCATGACTGACCGCAAAGCACGCGCTACCGGTGTCGGCGGCGAAGTTATTTGCTACGTGGCTTAAGGAGTTACACATGTCTCGAGTAGCTAAAATGCCTATCGTAGTGCCAGCTGGCGCCGAAGTCGCCATCTCCGCACAAGCGATCACCGTAAAAGGCCCGCTGGGCGTACTTTCCCAGGCCCTTACCGGCCAGGTCAAAGTGGAAAACAATGCAGGAACCCTGAGTTTCGACGTGGCGAACGACAGCCGCGAAGCCAATGCCATGTCCGGCACGCTGCGCGCACTGGTCAACAACATGGTTGTTGGCGTCACCAAGGGTTTCGAGAAAAAGCTGAACCTGGTAGGCGTGGGTTACAAGGCGCAAGCTCAAGGCGACAAGCTGAATCTGTCCCTGGGTTTCTCGCACCCTGTAGTGCATGACATGCCAGCTGGCGTTACCTGCGCAACACCAACCCCGACCGAGATCCTGATTAAAGGTATCGACCGTCAGCAGGTTGGCCAGGTAGCCGCTGAAGTTCGTGCTTACCGCGCTCCTGAGCCTTATAAAGGCAAGGGCGTTCGCTATGCGGACGAAGTGGTTAAGCTTAAAGAAACCAAGAAGAAGTAATTAGGGGCTGACGATGGATAAGAAAGAATCACGGCTTCGCCGCGGACGCCAAACCCGCATCAAGATTGCGGAATTGAAAGTAAATCGCTTGTCGGTGCATCGCACCAACCTGCATATTTACGCCAACCTGATCAGCCCGGATGCTAAAGTCCTGGTTTCGGCCTCGACGGCTGAAGCGGAAGTTCGCGCTGAACTGGCAGGCCAATCCGGCAAAGGCGGCAATGCCGCTGCTGCAGCCTTGATCGGCAAGCGCGTCGCTGAAAAAGCGTTGAAAGCAGGGATTACCGAAGTTGCGTTTGACCGCTCCGGTTTCCGTTACCACGGCCGTGTGAAAGCGTTGGCAGAAGCCGCACGCGAAGCCGGTCTGAAGTTCTAAGGATCAATCATGGCAAAAATGCAAGCAAAAATGCAAAGCGACAAGCCGGATGATGGCATGCGCGAAAAAATGATCGCGATCAACCGCGTGACCAAAGTGGTCAAGGGTGGTCGTATCATGGGTTTCGCCGCGCTGACCGTAGTTGGTGATGGCGATGGCCGCGTCGGCATGGGCAAGGGCAAATCGAAAGAAGTGCCAGTTGGCGTGCAGAAGGCAATGGAAGAAGCCCGTCGCAACCTGATCAAAGTACCGCTCAAAAACGGTACCTTGCATCACACGGTTGTTGGTCGTCACGGCGCCTCCAAGGTCCTGATGAACCCAGCTAAGCCTGGTACTGGCGTGATCGCTGGTGGCGCCATGCGCGCTATCTTCGAAGTGATGGGCGTAACGGACGTGGTGGCGAAATCCACCGGTTCGAACAACCCATACAACCTGGTACGCGCTACGCTGGACGGCCTGTCGAAAATGAGCACTGCTTCCGATATCGCTGCCAAACGCGGCAAGTCGGTTGAAGACATTCTGGCTTAAGGTGGACAAAATGACAAACACAGTCAAAGTGCAATTGGTCAAGGGCTTGATCGGTACGCGCGAATCGCATCGCGCTACCGTGCGCGGTCTGGGTCTGCGTCGTGTAAATTCGGTTTCCGAATTGCAAGACACCCCATCCGTACGCGGCATGATCAATAAAGTATCGTATCTCGTTAAAGTTGTCGGGTAAGCCTTCGGGCTTACACGAACGGAGCAAATCATGGAATTGAATACTATTGCACCAGCCGAAGGCGCTAAGCACTACAAGCGTCGCGTCGGTCGCGGTATCGGCTCCGGCCTGGGTAAAACCTCGGGTCGTGGTCACAAAGGTCAGAAATCGCGTTCGGGCGGCTTTCATAAAGTCGGTTTCGAAGGCGGTCAGATGCCTCTGCAACGCCGTCTGCCTAAGCGCGGTTTCAAATCGATGCACGCAACCTTCAAAGCTGAAGTGCGCCTGTCCGATCTGAACAACCTGGCTGTTGGCGATGTCGACATTCTGGTCTTGAAGCAAGCTGGCGTTCTGGGCGTGTTGGCCCGTGACGTGCGCGTGATCTTGTCCGGCGAAATCACCAAAGCGGTGAATTTGAAGGGCTTGAAAGTGTCCGCTGGCGCGAAAGCCGCCATCGAAGCAGCCGGCGGCTCGGTAGCCTGAGTTGACCGCTAACAGCTTGATCGGAGCGAAAATTGGCGACTAATCCACAACTTGCTAAAAGTGCAGCGGCCGGTTTCCCTTGGGGACGGCTCTGGTTTTTGCTTGGCGCATTGGTGGTTTATCGTATCGGTGCTCACGTCCCGGTTCCCGGGATTGACCCGACACAATTAGCCTCGCTGTTCAAGGAGCACGAAGGCGGCGTCCTGGGCATGTTCAACATGTTCTCGGGCGGTGCCTTGTCTCGTTTTACAGTGTTTGCGCTGGGTATCATGCCTTATATCTCGGCCTCGATCATCATGCAATTGCTGTCGATCGTGTCACCGCAGATGGAAGCGTTGAAAAAAGAAGGCGAAGCAGGTCGTCGCAAGATCACCCAGTACACCCGGTATTTCACGGTTGCCCTGGCACTGTTCCAAGCGTTAGGCATTGCAGTCGCACTGGAGTCGCAAGCTGGTCTGGTGTTGGAACCTGGTCTTGCATTCCGCTTCGTGACGGTCGTCACTTTGTTGACCGGAACAATGTTTTTGATGTGGTTGGGTGAGCAAATTACCGAGCGTGGCTTGGGGAATGGCATCTCGATCATCATTTTTGCCGGGATTGCAGCAGGTCTGCCGTCGGCGTTGGGTGGCTTGTTCACTCAGGTGTCGAATGGTTCGATCGGCAGCTTCAGCGCGATTTTCATCGTGATCCTGGTAGCACTGGTAACGTACTTCGTTGTATTCGTCGAACGTGGTCAGCGCAAAATATTGGTCAATTACGCGAAGCGCCAGGTAGGCAACAAGATTTATGGCGGTCAAACCAGCCATTTGCCGTTGAAGCTGAACATGGCCGGCGTGATCCCGCCGATCTTTGCTTCTTCGATCATCTTGTTTCCGGCCACTATCGTGGACTGGTTTTCAAAGGGCGCCGACAACGCTAACCCTGCGGTGCGGTTCTTGAAAGATTTGGCAGCATCGATGGGGCCTGGTGAGCCTATCCATGCGCTGTTGTACGCAGTGGCGATCGTGTTTTTCTGTTTCTTCTATACAGCGCTGGTGTTTAACAGCAAGGAAACAGCGGATAACTTGAAGAAAAGCGGTGCGTTCATTCCCGGGATTCGTCCAGGCGAGCAGACAGCCCGTTACATCGACAAGATCCTGACACGCTTGACACTTGCCGGCGCAGTCTACATCACCCTGGTGTGTTTATTGCCGGAATTTATGCAAGCCCAGTGGAAAGTACCATTCTATTTCGGCGGTACTTCTTTATTGATTATTGTAGTTGTCACCATGGATTTCATGGCGCAAGTACAGAACTACGTGATGTCGCAGCAATATGATTCGCTGCTGCGCAAAGCAAATTTCAAGGGCGGAATTCCGACGCGTTAAGCGCGGTAAACATACCGAATGGCAAAAGACGACGTCATACAGATGCAGGGCGAGATTCTTGAGAATCTCCCAAATGCAACATTTCGAGTGAAGCTGGAGAACGGACACGTGGTGCTCGGGCATATTTCAGGTAAAATGCGGATGAACTATATTCGCATTCTCCCTGGAGACAAGGTGACGGTGGAGTTAACGCCGTACGACTTGAGCCGAGCCCGCATTGTGTTCCGTACCAAGTAACACACTGAATCAAACCAAAGAAGCGAAAGAAAGAGCCCAAAAATGAAAGTTCTCGCATCAGTCAAGCGGATCTGCCGCAACTGCAAGATCATCAAGCGCAAAGGCGTAGTCCGCGTAATCTGCGTGGAACCACGTCACAAGCAGCGTCAAGGTTAATCGAGGAATAACAAATGGCACGTATTGCAGGGGTTAATATCCCAAATCATCAGCATACCGTTATCGGCCTGACAGCCATCTACGGTGTGGGCCGTCCACGCGCAGAGAAAATCTGTGCATCGACCGGTGTAGCAACCAACAAAAAGATCAAAGATCTGGATGACAGCGAACTGGAAAAACTGCGCGATGAAGTAGGTAAATTCATCGTCGAAGGCGATCTGCGTCGTGAACTGTCCATGAACATCAAGCGTTTGATGGATCTGGGTTGCTACCGCGGCATGCGCCATCGTAAGGGTCTGCCTTGCCGTGGCCAGCGTACGCGTACGAACGCACGTACCCGCAAGGGACCGCGTAAAGCCGCTCAATCGCTGAAAAAATAATCCGCTAGGGAATAATTATGGCTAAGTCGCAAAATAACGCCGCATCAGCACGCGTGCGTAAAAAAGTTAAAAAGAACGTCGCTGAAGGCATTGCACATGTCCACGCTTCGTTCAATAACACCATCATTACCATCACCGATCGTCAAGGCAATGCCTTGTCGTGGGCTACCTCCGGCGGTGCAGGCTTCAAGGGTTCGCGTAAATCGACCCCGTTCGCAGCGCAGGTCGCCGCGGAAGCCGCTGGTAAAGTGGCTGTTGAGTGTGGCGTCAAGAACCTGGAAGTACGTATCAAGGGCCCAGGTCCTGGTCGTGAATCCGCCGTTCGCGCGCTGAACAACCTGGGCATCAAGATCACCGAGATCCAGGACGTGACGCCGGTACCGCACAACGGTTGCCGTCCACCGAAACGTCGTCGTATCTAAGATAGTGTTGCAGAGGGCGCTTCGGCGCCAGCTGCTTTTCTGTCTGTTGTATTAGTACAGTTGTGTGAAATCGCTGGAGCAGGGAGCCGGAAACGGTTATACTGCCCGGCTGTTCTTGCCTGTCAAATTCCATTTGGCGGGTTTTTCGTTTTCAGCCACCGTCTGATTGAAGCTGAGTCAGACTAGCGCCTAACCGCAGCAGCGTGTTTGATCATGCATGTGGCTGGGGCGTTATCATTAATAAAAGGAAGCATCGTGGCACGTTATATCGGACCTAAAGCAAAACTCTCCCGCCGTGAAGGTACTGACCTGTTCCTGAAGAGCGCACGTCGCTCGCTCGACAGCAAGTGCAAACTGGACGTCAAACCAGGCCAGCACGGTGTCAAATCCGGCGCCCGCACCTCGGACTACGGTAACCAACTGCGCGAAAAGCAAAAAGTAAAACGCATGTACGGCGTGCTGGAACGTCAATTCCGCCGCTACTTCGCTGAAGCAGACCGTCGTAAAGGCAACACCGGCGAAACGCTGTTGAAGTTGCTGGAAACGCGTCTGGACAACGTTTGCTACCGCATGGGCTTTGGTTCGACCCGCGCTGAAGCGCGTCAATTGGTCAGCCACAAAGCGTTCACCGTGAACGGTATCGTTGTGAACATCGCTTCGTACGCTGTCAAAGTTGGCGACATCGTTGCTGTTCGTGAAAAATCGAAAAAGCAAGTGCGTATCGTTGAAGCACTGTCGCTGGCTGAACAAGTTGGTATGCCTAGCTGGGTTTCGGTTGATGCCAAGAAAATGGAAGGTACCTTCAAGTCCCTGCCAGAGCGTAACGAAATCGCTAACGACGTCAACGAATCGCTGATCGTCGAGCTGTACTCGCGTTAATAGTAGTTAGCACTATCACCGCCCACTCGATCGAGTGGGCGTTTTACTAATGCCATCAGCCTTATCGGTGTAATGAGCCGAGGGTATTGAAAAGGACATTTCATGCAAAACAGTTTGTTGAAGCCACGTATTATCGATGTTGAAGCTCTCGGTGCAGGTCACGCCAAAGTCGTGATGGAACCGTTCGAGCGCGGCTATGGCCACACATTGGGTAACGCGTTGCGCCGCGTTCTGCTGTCGTCGATGGTGGGCTACGCGCCGACCGAAGTGACGATCGCCGGCGTCGTCCACGAATATTCCTCCCTCGATGGCGTGCAAGAAGACGTCGTCGATCTGTTGCTGAACTTGAAGGGTGTGGTTTTCAAAGTCCACAACCGCGATTCGGTAACCCTGACCCTGAAAAAAGAAGGCGAAGGCGCGATCCTGGCCTCCGACATCGACCTGCCGCATGACGTCGAACTGATCAACCCTGACCACGTGATCGCCCACCTGACCGCTGGTGGCAAGCTGGACATGCAGATCAAGGTTGAAAAAGGCCGCGGCTACGTTCCTGGTAACGTGCGTCGCCTGTCGGAAGACACGAACAAGACCATCGGCCGCATCATCCTGGACGCGTCGTTCTCGCCAGTGCGCCGTGTATCGTACTTCGTTGAATCGGCCCGCGTTGAACAACGTACCGACCTGGACAAGCTGATCATCAACATCGAAACCAACGGCGTGATCTCGCCGGAAGAAGCGATCCGCCAGTCGGCCCGCGTCCTGGTGGACCAGTTGAATGTGTTCGCTGCCCTGGAAGGCACGGAAGCCGCCGCCGAAGCGCCATCGCGCGCTCCGCTGGTCGATCCTATCCTGTTGCGTCCAGTCGACGACCTGGAGTTGACCGTGCGTTCGGCGAACTGCCTGAAAGCGGAAAACATCTACTACATCGGCGACCTGATCCAACGTTCGGAAAACGAACTGCTGAAAACGCCAAATCTGGGCCGCAAGTCCCTGAACGAAATCAAGGAAGTGCTGGCATCGCGCGGCTTGACCTTGGGCATGAAGCTGGAAAACTGGCCGCCTGCAGGCCTGGAAAAGTAATTCGTAGTTGTAGCAAACTGCCTGGGACAGGTGTCCCAGGCTTTTATTTTGAAGCACCAAACCGGCCCGCGATGTTGCACTAGCATCATCGATCGAAGAGCTGGAATTTAAACACTCACCGAAAGGATTTATCATGCGTCACGGTCACGGCCTCCGTAAACTGAATCGTACCTCGTCCCACCGTCTGGCAATGCTGCGCAACATGACAGTATCGCTGCTGCGTCACGAAGCGATCAAAACCACCCTGCCAAAAGCAAAAGAACTGCGCCGCGTTGTCGAGCCAATTCTGACCTTGGGCAAAACTGACTGCCTGGCAAACAAGCGTCTGGCCTTCAACCGCCTGCGCGATCGTGAAATGGTCTTGAAGCTGTTCGCTGAACTGGGCCCACGTTACGCCAACCGTAACGGCGGCTATGTGCGCATCCTGAAAATGGGTTTCCGCGTAGGCGATAACGCTCCTATGGCGTTCGTCGAACTGATGGATCGTCCAGACACGACCGAAGCAGTTGAAATCGCTGGCGAGTAATCCTGCCAGTTGTATCTGAGAAAGCCAGGCCTAGCCTGGCTTTTTTGTTTTCTGCTGCAGTCATTCTTACCGCAGTGTACTATTCTCCTTTCGCGCCGGCCCGGCACAAGCGCTGCCTGCTCCGCGCGTCCTCTGTCGAATGGTCGAAAAGGTAGTTCATGTCCCGTTTCCTCTCCAGCGCCACCGCGCGCGCCGCGCCACGCCATCGTTTTCTCACCTGGTTTGCTGCCTGTTGCTTCCTGTTGATCGCCGTTTTTGGCGCCGGCCATGCCCGCGCCGACGATGAATTCCTCGATCCCGAGCTGGCCTTCAAATTTTCCGCCCGCATGCAGGACCCGTCCACCATCGCCGTCACCTATGTGATTGCCGATGGCTACTATATGTACCACGAGCGCTTCAAGTTCGAGGCCGTGGGCGCCAAGCTGGGCACGCCCGTGTATCCGGCTGGCAAGGTCAAGTTTGACGACACCTTCCAGAAGAACGTGGAAACGTTCCGCAAGACGCTCACCATCACGATACCCGTGGAAGCGGCCGGCGCGTTCACCCTGAAGGCGACGGGGCAAGGCTGCTCCGACAAGGGCTTGTGCTATGCGCCGCAGGATGCGACGGCCCAGCTGGTGGGCGGCGGCGGCCAGAGCATGGCGCCGGGCGGCTTGCCGTCGAAGTTTGCCTTGCCGGCCGCGCCGGCCGTCGACACGGCAGCCGTCAACGGGCCGCAGGCGCAAGCATCGCCTGGCGTATCCGTGCTGAGCATTCCCCAGGCGAACATCACCAGCACACCGGATCCCGTCGCAGCAGCTCCCGTCGCGGCAAGCGCCGCGCCTGTTGGCGAGATGGGGATTGCCGAAGCCGCATTGAAAAGCGGCAAGCTGCTGGTGATCGTGCCGCTCTTCCTGGTATTCGGCCTGGCGCTGTCGTTTACACCGTGCGTGTTGCCGATGGTGCCGATCTTGTCGTCGATCATCGTCGGCGAAGGCGCCGGCATCAAGCGCTCTCGCTCTTTCCTGCTATCGCTGACTTATGTGTTGGGCATGGCCATCATTTATACCGCACTGGGCGTGGTGGCTGGCCTGCTCGGTGAAGGACTGGCGGCGCGGCTGCAGAATCCTTGGGTGCTGGGTACGTTTGCAGTGTTGTTGGCGCTGCTGTCGCTGTCGATGTTCGGCTTTTACGAGTTGCAAGTACCGGCTGCATTGCAGCAGCGTTTGACCAAGGCATCGAACCAGCAAGCTTCGGGCAAGCTGGTTGGCGTATTTGTCATGGGTGCCATTTCGGCACTGATCGTTGGCCCATGCGTGGCTGGTCCGCTGGCCGGTGTGCTGCTTTACATCAGTCAGACTGGCAACGCGGTACTCGGTGGCCAGGCACTGTTCACCTTGGCGATGGGGATGGGCATTCCGCTGTTATTGGTGGGCGCGTCGGCCGGCTGGCTGTTGCCGCGTGCCGGCGTCTGGATGGATGCGGTCAAGCGCTTCTTCGGCTTCATGCTGCTCGTGACGGCATGGTGGATGGTGTCTCCCGTATTGCCGGGCGCCGTGAAGATGCTGGGCTGGACGGCGCTCGGTATCGGTTATGGCATGTATTTGCTGAACGGTAAGGCCAGCTGGGTCGCCAGGGCCTTCGGCCTCGTGTTTGCCGTGCTGGGCGCGGTGCAACTGGTTGGCGTGGCCAGCGGTGGCCGCGACCCGCTGGCGCCGCTGGCGCACCTCGGCGGTGGCCAGGTGCACGCGCAACCATTTACGCGTGTAAAGACCGTGGCGCAGCTCGACGCGGCGCTGGCGCAATTGAATGGCAAGCCGGCCTTGCTGGACTTTTATGCGGACTGGTGCGTGTCGTGCATCGAGATGGAAAAGCTGACCTTCGTCGACCCTGCCGTGCGCGAGAAAATGGGGCAAGCCGTGCTGCTGCAAGTGGATGTGACGGCCAATGATGCGGACGACAAGGCCATGCTGAAACGTTTTCAGCTGTTCGGCCCGCCCGGCATCATCATGTTCAACCCGCAGGGGCAGGAAATCGCCCAGTCGCGCGTAATCGGCTTCCAGAATGCGGCCACTTTCCTGACCTCGTTGCGCAAGCTAGAGGAGTAGGGCGGGTAGGTCGGGGTAGGTCGGGTTAGCCCGCCAGGGCGTAACCCGACGCCACCACATACATCAACGATGTTGTCGGATTACGCGGCGTTGCCGCTAATCCGACCTACCCAGCTTTGGGCTGCTGATGCATACCATGGTGGCCACCGCGATGGCCGCCGTGCTTGCCGCCAGGCACGCTGTCGTCAAACACTTTCTTTTGCTCCGGCGTCAGCACGGCGTAAAACGTTTTCAGCGAGGCCAATCGGCTTTCCTGGTCGGCGATGCGTTCCTTCGACATGGCGATCCATTGCTCCATGCGTTCCGGCGCCGACAGCTTGGCCATCGCTTCGCGCCTGGCTTTCCAGTCGCCCATCGGTTTTTTCGGCGCGTTGGCGGCCGTGAAAGTGGCCCAGGCCGATTCCTGGGCGGCCGTCAGCTTCAGCTTGTCGTGCAGACGGGCCTGGTATTTGGCCATGCGTTCGGCAGGATTGCCTGCGCGGTGCTGGCCGCGCTGGCCTTCATGTTGCATCTTGCTGCTGGCGGCAGGCGCGCTGGCGGCCGCTTCCTGGGCGTGGACGGTCAGCGATGCCGCTCCCATGCCGAGCACGCTCATGGCGATGATCAAATTCTTGCGCAAGGTTGTCATTGAGGCGTTCATCTGGATTCCTTTGTAAAAGATGAGGGATGTACATGTTGCTGCACATGAATCCATGGTGGACGCCCCATGTTTCCCCGAAGTGTCCGCTGCCAGACAGTTTGTATCTATATGTTTCTTCGGGTCCCCTATATACAAGACGATACAAATGCGCTGTGCAAGGGCAGGGGAAGTGGGGATAATTCGTACCATGGAACCCACTTCTACAATTCTCATCGTCGACGATGACCGCGATATCCGCAGCTTGCTGGCGGACTACCTGGAAACGAACGCCTACCGCACCCTGGGCGCGGCCGATGGCACGGCCATGTGGAAAATCCTCGATGAAACGCGGCCCGACCTGATCGTGCTGGACTTGAACCTGCCCGGCGACGATGGCCTGACCTTGTGCCGCAAGCTGCGTGCCCAATCGACCGTGCCGGTGATCATGCTGACGGCGCGCAATGAGCCGCTGGACCGCATCCTGGGCCTGGAAATGGGCGCCGACGATTACTTGCCGAAACCGTTCGAACCCCGTGAATTGCTGGCGCGCATACGCAGCGTGCTGCGCCGCAGCCATGCCATGCCATCGAACGTGCCCTCGGACAAGGCGCAGCAAATCCGCTTTTCCGGCTGGACCCTGGACCTCACGGCGCGCCATTTGTTGAATCCCACGGGCCTGGTGATCATGCTGTCGGGTGCGGAATTTCGCTTGCTGCGCGTGTTCCTCGAACACCCGAACCGCGTGCTCAACCGCGACCAGTTGCTGAACCTGACGCAGGGCCGCGACGCCGATCCGTTCGACCGCTCGATCGATATCCAGATCAGCCGCTTGCGGCAAAAGCTCGGTGAAGATGCCCGTTTGCCGCAAATCATCAAGACCGTGCGCAATGGCGGCTACGTGCTGGCCGGGCAAGTCAACGTGGAGCCGCACGCGTGAAGGCCTTTCTGGGGTCGATGACGGGCAGGGTCTTCATGTTTCTGCTGATCGGCATCGTCGCTTCGGCCGCGCTGACGCAGTGGCTGGCCGTGGGCGAACGCCAGCGCGCCATCGAGCAATACCGCGACTATCATGCCGTCGAGCGGGCCGAGCAGCTGGTGATGGCGGCCGACGTGGTGCCGCTGGCCTCGCGCGCCGCCTACCTGAAGGTCGCCAACAAAGGCAGCGTGCGCCTGGAATTGCGTCCCGACACGGAACATACGCCCGGCGCGCCGACGGAGTTTTCCAGCGCCCTGCAAGCCAAGCTGGGCGAAGGTTTCAAGGTCAGCGCGCTGGCCGAACGCCCGGAAGCCTGCGTCAAGCCGCGCCAGAGGCCGGGCATGTTTTCCGCCAAGCCATGGGGCGGCACCTGCGAAAACCTCGACGTGCGCATGCAGGATGGCCACGTGCTGCGCCTGATGGTCTTGCCGCCGCGCCAGCAGCCACCGTTCAATGAACATAACGACTGGATGACCCTGCTGCCTTTCCTGATCAGCATTGCCATCCTCGCCTACCTGGTCACGCGCATGACCATGCGCCCGCTCAAGCAGCTGGCGCAGGCGGCAAAAGACCTGGGCAACGACATCAACCATCCGCCGCTGACCCTGTCGGGCGCCAGCGAGATCCGCCAGGCCAGTGCCGCCTTCAATGCCATGCAGGCGCGCATCCGCCAGCATATTTCCCAGCGTACACAAATGCTGGCCGCCATCACGCACGACTTGCAGACGCCGCTGACGCGTTTGCGCCTGCGCCTGGAAAAGGTGGCCGATACGGAATTGTATGAGCGCCTGGTGGGCGACCTGTCGGCCATGCAGAGCATGGTCAAGGAAGGGCTGGACCTGGCCCGCTCGATGGATAGCACGGAAGCGATGCAGGCGCTCGATCTCGATTCCCTGTTGGATAGCGTCTGCTCCGATGCGGCCGATGCCGGCCAGAACGTGACCCTGGCCGGGCAGGCCAGCATGGCCCTGATGGCCCGGCCCATCGCCATGCGGCGTTGCCTGGTGAACCTGATCGACAATGCCGTCAAATATGGCCAGTACGCGCAGGTCACCGTTGAACGCATCGCCGGCGCCGCACGCATCCGCATCCGCGACGGCGGGCCGGGTATTGCGCCGGATCAGCTGGCCAAAGTGTTCGAACCGTTTTATCGCATCGAGACCTCGCGTTCGCGCGAATCGGGCGGCACGGGCCTGGGCCTGACCATCGCGCGCAATATCGCCGAGCAACATGGCGCCACGGTTTCACTGCTCAATCATGTCGACGGTGGACTGGAAGTTACCCTGATCGTGCCAGAGTATTACGCAGGAAAGTGAGCATTTCCATGCGACAATATTGTGCTTTACGCCCCCCTGGCAACTACCTTCAACCTGCAGCCCTGCGCTGCAACAGCGTGACAGAACAATGAAAAAGACTAGCCTGGCAATCCTTGTGGGTGCTGCCCTGTGTATCGGTGGCGGCATCTGGTATTTCAATCATCAGCCAGGCAAAGCGGCCGGTGGGCAGGAGGGCAAAGGGGGCAAGGGCGGACAGGGGCCGGCCACGGTGAGCGTGGTGGTGCCGCTGCGACAGGATGTACCGATGCTGCTGCAAGCCAATGGCAGCGTGACACCCATCAGCAGCGTCGACCTGCATCCACAGACGACCAGTACGATCACCAAGGTGCACATCCGCGAAGGCCAGTTCGTCAAGCAGGGCGAGCTGATGTTTACGCTGGACGCGCGCAGCGAGCACGCGAACGTCGACAAGGCGCAGGCGCAGGTCTTGCGCGACCGCGCCTCGGTGCAGGACTTCGAGCGCCAGCTCAAGCGCAACCAGGATTTGCTGAGCAAGAATTTCATCGCCCAGGGTGCCGTCGATACCCTGCAAAGCCAGCTCGACGCGGCACGTGCCTTGCTGGCCGCCGACCAGGCCGCCTTGCGCGCCGCCCAGGTCGATTCCAGCTACACCGTCCTGCGCGCGCCGCAGGCGGGCAGGGTGGGCGCCATCAATGTCTACGCGGGCAGCCTGGTGCAGCCGACTACTTCGCTGACCAGCATCACCCAGCTCGACCCGATCGACGTGGTCTTCACCTTGCCGGAAAGCAGTCTGTCGGGCTTGCTGGCGGCGCAGAAGGCGGGCGAGGTGGCGGTCAAGGCGCTGCTGTCGGACGCGGGCGGCAAGCAGCTCGACGGCAAACTGAACTTCATCGATAATGCCGTCGATCCCGCCACGGGCGTGATCAAGGTCAAGGCCCGTTTCAACAATGGCGGCACCGATTTGTGGCCTGGCCAGTATGTGAATACGCAGCTGACCGTGCGCACCCTCAAGGATGCGCTCGTGATTCCGCAAAACGCCATCATCACGAGCACTACCGGCACCTTCGTGTACTCGATGGAGGCGGACAGCACGGCCAAGATGCGCAAGATTGCCCGCGTGTATGCATTTGGACCGAATGCCGTCGTCACCGGCCTGGCCGGCGATGAAAAAGTCATCGTCGATGGCAAGCAAAACTTGCGTCCGGGTAGCAAGGTGCGCCTGGTGGAAAAACACAAGGCTGCCGATGGCGCCGCCGCAGCGCAGGGCAAGCCAGCATGAACCTGTCCGAACTGAGCATCCGCCGCCCCGTCATGGTGGTGCTGCTGTCCCTCTCCATCATCCTGGCTGGCGTGCTGGCCTACCTGCAAATTCCCGTTGCCGCCTTGCCGAGCTACAACACGCCCGTCATCAACGTCAGCGCCGACCTGGCCGGCGCCAGCCCGGAAACGATGGCTTCGTCCGTGGCCTTGCCGCTGGAAAAGCAGTTTTCCACCATTTCTGGCCTCAGCCTGATCACGTCCACGAGTACCCTGGGCAATACTTCGCTGACCCTGGAGTTTGACGCCAGCATCAACGTCAACGAGGCGGCCGTCGACGTGCAGGCGGCCCTGCTGCGCGCGCAGCGCCAGTTGCCGACGGAAATGACGGACTTGCCGTCCTACCGCAAGGTCAATCCGGCCGATGCGCCCGTGCTGTTCATCCAGATGACGTCACCCTCGCTGAACTTGTCGGACCTCAACGATTATGCGGAAAACCTGATCGCGCCGAGCCTGTCGACCTTGCCTGGCGTGGCCCAGGTTATCGTGAATGGCCAGAAGCGCTTTGCCGTGCGCGTGCGCGCCCGTGCCGACCTGATGAATGCGCGCAACCTGACGATGGACGAACTGGCCATTGCCTTGCGCACCTCGAACACGAATTCCCCGCTGGGCATTCTTGACGGCCCCAGCCAGACCCTGACCATCCAGGGCAATCCGCAAATGATGAAAGCGGCCGATTTTGCCGAACTGATCGTCGCCAGCCGCAACGGCCAGCCCGTGCGCCTGAAAGACGTGGCCGAGGTGGAAGACAGCTTTCAATCGATCAAGGCCGTCGGCAGTTTCAATGGCGAGCGCTCGATCAGCCTGATGGTGCAGCGCCAACCGGATGCCAACACCGTGCAAGTGGTCGATGGCGTGCGCCGATTGCTGCCTGGCTTCAAGGAGCAATTGCCGCAGTCGATACAGATCAGCCTGGTCAACGACCGCTCGCTGTCGATCCGCGAAGCCATCCACGACGTGAATCTGACCCTGGCCCTGACGGTGGTGCTGGTGGTGCTGGTGATCTTTTTGTTCCTGCACCGCGCGGCCGCCACCTTCATTCCCGCCGTCACCATGCCGATCTCGCTGCTCGGCGCCCTGGCCCTGCTGTACTGGCTCGGCTACAGTCTCGACAACGTTTCCCTGCTGGGCATCACCCTGGCCGTGGGCCTCGTCGTCGACGATGCCATCGTGGTGCTGGAAAACATCGTGCGCCATATCGAGATGGGCAAGAAACCGATACGCGCGGCCCTGGAAGGGGCGAAGGAGATGGGCTTTACCATCATCTCGATTTCCGTCTCGCTGGTGGCCGTGTTCATCCCCATCTTCTTCATGCCGGGCGTGATCGGTTTGCTGTTCCACGAGTTCGCCGTCGTCGTTTCGCTGGCCGTGCTGGTGTCTGCCGTCGTGTCGCTGACCCTGGTGCCGATGCTGGCCAGCCGCTTCCTGCCGGCCGATTCGCGCGAGCACAATGACAGCGACCCCACGCATGGCGAAAAAACCTTCATCGGCCGCCACTTCGAGGCGGGTTTCACGGCATTGCGCAACGGCTACGTGCATCTGCTCGACAAGGCACTGGCGCACCGCAACGTGGTGCTGTTCGTTGCCGTGTGCACTTTTGCCCTGACGGTGCTGCTGTACGCGACCATTCCG
This sequence comes from Janthinobacterium sp. 64, assembly GCF_002813325.1. Taxonomy (NCBI): domain Bacteria; kingdom Pseudomonadati; phylum Pseudomonadota; class Betaproteobacteria; order Burkholderiales; family Oxalobacteraceae; genus Janthinobacterium; species Janthinobacterium sp. 64. The sequence goes on from NZ_PHUG01000001.1 coordinate 4,213,411, forward strand.
AAAGGTTTCTTCCCCGAGGAAGACCTGGGTCAGATCCAGGTGAATACGGAAGCGTCGGAAGACATCTCATCCGCGGCATTGCAGGATTTGCAGGCGCGCGTGGCGGCCGTGCTCAAGGCGGACCCCAGCGTGCAGGATGTGACCTCGTTCGTCGGCGGCGGCAACACGGGCCGCATGTTCATGGTCTTGAAACCGCGCAGCGAACGGCCGAAAATGCCGGTGGTGCTGGAAAACCTGCGCCGCGCGGCGGGCACCGTGCCCGGCATGGCCGTGTATTTCCGGCCCGTGCAAAACTTGCAGCTGGGCGGGCGCCAGAGCAAGAGCCGCTACCAGTACACCTTGCAAAGCGTCAGTCCCGACGCCTTGAATGACTGGGCGGAAAAGTTTATTGCCGGCATGCGCGCCGATCCCGCCTTCCGCGACGTCACCAGCGATTCGCAGATCAAGGGCTTGCAGGCCTCGCTGCGGATCGACCGCGACAAGGCCAATCTGCTGGGCGTGCAAATGTCCGATATCCGCACGGCCCTGTACAGCGCTTTTGGCGAGCGGCAAGTATCGACCATCTATTCGTCGGCGGCCAGCTATTACGTGATCCTGGAAGCGGCCACGGCGGATCGCCAGTATGACGATGCGCTCACGCGCGTGTCCGTGCGCAGCAAGACGGGCGCACTGGTGAAATTGTCAAGTATTGCCTACGTGGAACGCACGATAGGCCCCACGTCCGTCAATCACCAGGGGCAGTTGCAGGCCGTGACGATCTCCTTCAACCTGGCGCCGGACGTGCCGCTGGGTGTCGCCACGGGCAAGATCGACGTAATGGGCAAGGGCATGAGCTTGCCGGCCTCCATCATCACGCGCTACGGCGGCGACGCGGCCGTGTTCCAGAGCTCGCAGTCGAGCCAGATCATCCTCATCATCGCCGCGCTGGCCGTGATCTATGTGCTGCTCGGCGTGCTGTATGAAAGCTATATCCACCCGCTGACCATCCTGGCCGGCTTGCCATCGGCGGCCGTGGGCGCGCTGCTGACCCTGCGCCTGTTCGGCATGGACCTGACCATGATCGCCATCATCGGCATTTTGATGCTGATCGGTATCGTCAAGAAAAACGCCATCATGATGATCGACTTTGCCCTGCATGCGCAGCGCAACGACGGGCTGGCGCCGGCCGAGGCCATCCGCCAGGCGTGCATCCTGCGTTTCCGTCCCATCATGATGACATCGGCGGCGGCCCTGATGGGCGCCTTGCCGATCGCCCTGGGCCTAGGCGCCGGCGCCGAGCTGCGCCAGCCGCTGGGCCTGGCCGTGGTCGGTGGATTGCTGTTTTCGCAAGTGATTACCCTGTTCATCACGCCCGTCATCTATTTGTTCCTCGACAAGTACAGCGGCACGGGGCCGGTGACGGACGAGCAACTGGTGGCACTCGACAACAAGGCTTGAGCGCGTGCGTTACCCGTTGACCCGTTGACCCGTGGCCGGCGCCCCATTCCTGCGTGAATGGGGCGCCGGTTTTGTATGGGCAGTGATACATACGGTAACAACCGTCAAGGGGCGGCTCGGGTACTCTGGTCAGCGCTGCAAGGAATGTCGCTATCCTGTAGGCTTCGGGTTGGAAAGGCCGAGGAAGTGTTCCCAAAAGCAAGGGACTCTGGCACTATGGCTGCCCTGTAATGTTATTTCTTCGCTACACAGAAAGCACGATTCATTTTGCATGACACGACCCATTTGTTGGCTGCCGATTCCGATGTTTGCCCCACCTGCGGGCAAGTGATCCAGCCACTGCCGGCCTACGGGTCCAGGACCAGCACCACGCGCAAGGTGGCGCTTGGCGTGTCCGTCTTGCTGCACGTGCTGCTGGCGGCGTATGTCCTGTTGCGCAGCGACAAGATCGAAAAGATCCCGCCGCCGAAGAAGGAAAGCGCGATGGTCTACATCGCGCCCCTGAAAGACAAGCCGCAACCGAAGCCGCAACCGAAACCCACGCCCAAGCCGAAGGACACGAAAGTGGCCAAGGTGAAACCGCCGCCGGCGCCGAGCAAGCGCGTGGTGACGAAAGACGTGCCGCGCGACAAGCCAAAACTGGAAACGTTTACGCCGCCGCTGGTGTCGAAAGTGCCGTTGCCGCCGCCACCGGCTGAAGACATGAGTTCGATGATCGAGCAGCGGCGCAAACAGCGCGAGGCGCAAAATCCCACGCCGCCGGCCGAGGAAAGCGAGAATGACCGCGCCATGCGCGTGGCCAAGGCGAATATCGCCGGCGCACAGGGGCGCAATTCCGGCAGCGACCGCGAGGATTCGGGCGGCGTGTTTTCCATCGTCAACCAGACCTCGTTCAGCGCGGAAGTCAAATTCAAGGGCTGGAACGGCAACTTCAAGCGCAATTGGCTGAAGCAGGAAAAAGTCGAGCTGGGCAATGAGCCCGATATCGAAACGGCCATCGTGAAAAAGATGATCCAGCTGATCCGTGCCGAAAAGCCGGGCGACTTCGTCTGGGAATCGCGGCGCCTGGGGCGTAACGTCAACCTCAGCGCCCGCGTGGAAGACACGGCCGAGCTGACTGCCTTCCTGCGCCAGGAATTCTTTTCCGAGAAGCGGCCAGGACGGCGCTAAAAATTAAAAAGGCTGCGCGGTGTGACCGGGCAGCCTTTTTGTCATACGGCGCTGATGATGCTCAGGCCGGTTTATCCGACTCGGTGCCCGGCGCCGCTTCCACGTCGTCTTCCATGTCGATCAGTTCGACCATCTGGGCCGCCCCATCTTCGCTGATGCCGGCCAGTTCCATGATCTTGTCGTTGGCTTCGTCGATGCCGACTCTTTTCAAGGCCGAGAACAGTTGCACGGTGAACGGGAAGCCGACGCCGTCTTCATCCACGTAGCTGTCGAGCTTGGCTTTCGCCTGGCGCAAGGCATTCACGGATTCATTGCGGTTCAGCTTATCGACTTTCGTCAGGATGCAGTGGATCGGTTTGCCCGTCGGCGCGAACCATTCCAGCATTTGAATGTCCAGGTCGGTGAACGGACGGCGCGAATCCATGATCAGGATCAAACCGGCCAATTGCTCGCGACGCTGCACGTAGTCACCCAGCAGGCGCTGCCAGTGCAGTTTGGCCGAGCCCGACACTTCCGCGTAGCCATAGCCGGGCAAGTCGACCAGCAGGCATTCGATCTCTTCGACGATGGTGGCATCCTTGCGGTGCTGCGCCACATGGGCGCCGCCGATGGAGAAGTAGTTGATGTGCTGGGTACGGCCAGGTGTCTTGGAGGCGAACGCCAAGCCTTTCTGATTACACAAGATGTTGATGGCGGTCGATTTACCGGCATTGGAGCGGCCGGCAAAAGCGATTTCCGGCACCGTGGTATCGGGCAGGTCACGCAATTGGTTGACGGTCGTAAAGAAGCGGGCTTGCCAGAGTTTTGACATGGGAGTAGTAAAGCAACAAAATGGAGCGATAAGGGAGCGATAACGCCAAGAAGCTATTGTACAATAAGGGATTGTTAATTGTTGCCGGCGTAGCAGCGATGCGGCTTGCGGCCCTGAAAATAAATCAAAAATCTCAGGCGCGCGGCAATGTCCACCACTAATTTCTCACTGTCTCAGGGTGCCTGAATGAATCGTGCGTTTTCACCGTTGTTCAAATCCATGCTGCTCGCTTTGCTGGCTGTATCGGCAACTGCCTCCGCGGTCGAAGCACCGAAACCGGCCGTCAAGGCCGATGCCGCCAAGGGCGCGACCCTGTACGCCGATGGCGATGCGGCGCGCGGCTTGCCTGCCTGCGTGTCCTGCCATGGTGCGGCCGGCAACTCGACCATCACGGTCAACCCGAAGCTGGCCGGCCAGCACGAAAGCTATATCTACAAGCAACTGGTCGATTTCACCACGCCGGAGCGCAACCAGCCCGTCATGACGACGTACGCGAAGATGCTCAGCGACGCCGACAAGAAGAATATCGCCGCCTACCTGGGTGCGCAGCTGTCCAAGCCGGGCGCCGCGAAAAACAAGGATACGATTGACCTGGGCAAGAAAATCTACCGTGGTGGCATTGCTTCCAAGCAAGTTGCTGCCTGCGCCAGCTGTCATGGCGCGACGGGCAATGGCATTCCCGTCCAGTATCCGCGCATCGCCGGCCAGCACCAGGACTACACGGTGGCCCAGCTGACGATGTTCCGCAGCACCAAGGCTGACGCCCGCAAGAACAGCGCGCAAATGCACACCATCGCCGCCCGCATGTCGGATGACGAGATTGCCGCCGTGGCCGATTACATCGCCGGCCTGAAGTAAGTTTTCATAGTGGCAAGAGATTGCCAGGCGCAGCAGCGCGCATGAACGAGGGCGGCCGTCTCAACAGGCTGCCCTTTTTTATGGCAAGGGCCAAAACTGGAGTATGCTGCCGCCTTGCGCGCAGAAACACTCTGCTCCATGCCACATTTTCTTGAAGATTGCATATCCCGTATGAGTATCCACGTATGAGCACAGGCACGACCGGAATCGAGTTAAAGACCCAACGCCGCAGCCTGGCTGAATTCGTCGAGCTGGTCTCGTCGATGCGCTTTGCCATCAGCCTGCTGACCCTGATCGCCGTCGCGTCCATCATCGGCACCGTGCTCAAGCAGAACGAGCCCATGCCCAATTATGTCAATCAGTTCGGTCCGTTCTGGTTCGCCGTCTTTGACAAGCTGAGCCTGTATTCCGTGTATTCGGCCTGGTGGTTCCTTGTGATCATGGGTTTCCTCGTCGCCTCGACCTCGCTGTGCATCGTGCGCAATGCGCCGAAGATGCTCAAGGATATGCGCAGCTGGCGCGAAACCGTACGCGAACAATCGTTGCGCAATTTCCATCACAAGCTGGAATGGAAGGCGCCGCTGCCGCGCGCCGTACTGGCGCAGCAGATGGTGATGCGCCTGAAGGACGCCGGCTACGGTTCCAAGGTGGTGGAAAAGGAGAACGCCACCCTGGTGGCCGCCAAGCGCGGCGCGGCCAATAAATGGGGCTATATCTTTGCCCACGGCGCCATCGTCATCATCTGCGTGGGCGGCTTGCTCGATTCGGAAATGCCGATCCGCATACAACAATGGTTCTTCGGCAAGACGCCGTTTTCCGGCAGCGGCGTGATCGCCGACATTCCCGCCCAGCACCGTTTGAGCCTGTCGAACCCTACTTTCCGCGGCAATACCATGATCCCGGAAGGCTCGTCGAGCAACACGGCCATCATTCCCCAGGCCGATGGCGTGCTGATCCAGGATCTGCCCATCACCATCCTGCTGAAAAAATTCCACATCGATTTCTACAGCACCGGCATGCCCAAGCTGTTCGCCAGCGATGTCGTCATCACCGACCATGTCACGGGCGAGACCTTCCCTGCCACCATCAAAGTCAACCAGCCGCTGCTGTACAAGGGCCTGGCCCTGTACCAGTCCAGCTTTGAGGATGGCGGCAGCAAGCTCAAGTTGACGGGTTTTCCCATGACGGGCAAGACGACGAAACGCTTCGATATCGGCGGCGAAGTGGGCGGCAGCACGCCGCTCGAGCGCAGCGATGGCAATTCCTACACGGTGGAATGGTCGGGTTTCCGCCCCTTCAACGTGGAAAACCTCAGCGCGGGCCAGGATGTGCGCGCCGTCAGCAAGGCGGAAAGCTTTAACGATAAATTTGCCGTCGGCCTCGACAAACGCCTGGGTTCGGCCGCGAAGAACGCGAACAACAAGGATCTCAAGAACGTCGGTCCTTCGGTGCAATACAAATTGCGCGACAAGACGGGCCAGGCGCGCGAGTACCAGAACTACATGCAGCCCGTCACGGTCGATGGCGCCACCGTCTTCCTGGCCGGCATGCGCATCAACCCCAGCGATGCCTTCAGCTTCCTGCGCATTCCCGCCGACGACAATTACAGCGTGACGGAATGGATGCGCTTGCGTGCCGCGCTGCAAGATCCCGCGCTGCGCCAGCAGGCCGCCACGCGCTATGCGGCGCGCGCCATGCCGCAGGCGAACGCGGAAGCCCTGCGCGGCCAGTTGCAGGAATCGGCGGCGAAAAGCCTGGGCATCTTTGCCGGCAATGGACAAGAGGGTGGTTTCCTCGCCATTTCACGTTTCCTGGAGAAAGTACCTGCGGCCGAGCAGGAAAAAGCGGCCGATATCTTCATGAAAATTCTCAATGGCAGCCTGTGGGACTTGTGGCAGGCGGCGCGCGCCCAGGATGGCTTGAAAGCCATCGAGGCCGATGACAAGCACGGCCGCTTCCTGCAGCTGGCCACGAATGCGCTGTCCGACAGCTTCTTCTATGGCGCGCCCGTGTATCTGCAGCTCGATGAGTTTACGGAAATCAAGGCGTCCGTACTGCAAGTGACGCGTTCGCCAGGCAAGAGCGTGGTCTACCTCGGTTGTTTGTTCCTCGTGATCGGCGTATTTTCCATGTTCTATATCCGCGAACGCCGCCTGTGGGTGTGGATCAAGGATGGCGAGGGCGGCAGCGAGGCCCTGATGGCCATGAGCACGCAACGCAAGACCCTGGATTTTGAAAAAGAATTTGAGACTTTGAAGGCAAAGCTGCCGCAATCGGCGTAAGCTGCGCTGAGTTGGATTGGCTGAGTTTCGGGACGCTTGCGCGTCGCCGGGAATGGAGAAAATGATGGAATTGGCAAACAAGCAAATATATACGCAGGAACCAGGATTTTTCAAGCGCCTGAGCCTGATCGATTGGCTGTATGGCGCCGGCTTGCTGGCCGCCTCCCTGTTCGGCCTGATGCGCTTTGGCGCCTTCATGGATATCTATGAAAAGGCCATCTTGCTGGCCGCGGCGCCCACGTTTGCATGGCTGGGCTGGTACTGGAAGCCCGTGCGCTGGCTGATCCCCGTGGCGGCCGTGCTGTCGCTGTTCGCCATCGAGCTGTACGCCGGTCATCTGGACATGGCGAACCAGAAATTCTTCCTGAAATACATCTTGTCGAGCCAGTCCGCCATTCTGTGGATGGGCACACTTTTCGTGCTGTCGACCCTGTTCTACTGGATCGGCCTGGTGGCGCGCTCGGAATTCGGTTCGTCCGTCGGTTCCCTGCTGTGCTGGGCCGGCGTGGTCCTGGGCCTGACGGGCATGCTGGTGCGCTGGTACGAGTCTTACCTGATCGGCACCGACGTGGGCCATATTCCCGTGTCGAACCTGTATGAAGTGTTTATCCTGTTTTCGCTGATCACGGCCATGTTCTACCTGTACTACGAGCAGCATTATGCGACGCGCCAGCTGGGCGCCTTCGTCATGCTGGTCATTTCGGCAGCCGTGGTGTTCCTGATGTGGTACACGGTCACGCGCGACGCGGCCGAAATCCAGCCGCTGGTACCGGCCCTGCAAAGCTGGTGGATGAAGATCCACGTGCCGGCCAACTTCATCGGCTACGGCACGTTCGCCCTGTCGGCCATGGTGGCGGCAGCCTACCTGCTCAAATCGAGCGGCTACCTGGTCGACCGCCTGCCTTCGCTGGAAGTGCTCGACGACGTCATGTACAAGGCCATTTCCGTGGGCTTTGCTTTCTTCACGGTAGCGACCATCCTGGGCGCCCTGTGGGCGGCCGAAGCGTGGGGCGGCTACTGGTCGTGGGATCCGAAGGAAACGTGGGCGCTGATCGTCTGGCTCAACTATGCGGCCTGGCTGCACATGCGATTGATGACGGGCTTGCGCGGCCGCGTCGCCGCCTGGTGGGCGCTGGTGGGCTTGCTGGTGACGACGTTTGCCTTCTTGGGCGTCAACATGTTCCTTTCGGGCCTGCATTCTTACGGAAAACTGTAAAAGTAGGCACTTTAGTAACGTTTTTTTTGCATGACAGAAGCGTCATGAACGGCCCGGAAAAACTGGTGTAAGGTAGATCCAATCACCTTTTTCCGGAGCCGCCATGTTGATCAAGCGCAGTCCCAACGGCATCGAGTTGCCGTATTCTTCCGAAATCACGCCGCGCGCCGTGTTTGAATCGCGCCGCAGCTTCATCAAGCAAGTGGCGCTGGGCTCAATGTCCAGTGCGGCCTTGCTGGAAATGGCCAGCCGCGAAGCGTTCGCGCAAGGCAGCAATCCCAAGCTGGCTGCCAAATTGAATCCCGCCTATTCGGCGCTGGACAAGCAGACGGCCTATAAAGACGCCACCAGTTACAACAATTTCTACGAATTCGGCACGGACAAGAGCGACCCGGCGCAAAACGCGGGCACCTTGCGCACGCGGCCGTGGACGGTCAGCATTGAAGGCGAGGTCAAGAAGCCCATGACCCTCGATCTCGATGCGCTGTTAAAACTGGCGCCGCTGGAAGAGCGTGTCTACCGGCTGCGCTGCGTGGAAGGCTGGTCGATGGTCATCCCCTGGGTCGGTTATTCCTTCTCGGAAATCATCAAGAAGGTCGAGCCGACGGGCAATGCCAAGTATGTGGAATTCATCACCCTGGCCGACAAGAAGCAGATGCCGGGCGTGGGCAGCCGCGTGCTGCAGTGGCCGTATACGGAAGGCTTGCGCATCGATGAAGCGAACCATCCGCTGGCGCTGCTGACCCTGGGCATGTATGGCGAAACCTTGCCGAACCAGAATGGTGCACCGGTGCGCATGGTCTTGCCATGGAAATACGGTTTCAAGTCAGCCAAATCCATCGTCAAGATCCGTTTCGTCAAGGAGCAGCCGCGCACGTCGTGGAACCTGTCAGCACCGTCCGAATACGGTTTTTATTCGAACGTGAACCCGAACGTCGATCATCCGCGCTGGTCGCAAGCTTCCGAGCGGCGCATCGGCGAGGACGGGTTTCTCGCGCGCAAGCGCAAGACCCTGATGTTCAATGGCTACAACGATGTCGCTTCCTTGTACGCGGGCATGGATCTGAAGAAGTTCTTTTAAGGAAAGACCATGGCCCTCAACCCCACGCCGAGACAATTGTCGCTATTCAAAAGCCTGGTTTTTCTGCTGGCGCTGCTGCCGTTTGCCCGCATGGTCTGGCTCACGTACACGGGGCAACTGGTGGAGCCACTGGAATTCATCACGCGCGGCACGGGCGACTGGACCCTGTATTTCCTGTGCATCAGCCTGGCTGTCACGCCCTTGCGCCGGTTCACGCAATGGAATTGGCTGATCAAGCTGCGGCGCATGCTGGGCCTGTTCGTGTTTTTCTACGCGGCACTGCACTTCACCACGTTTTTATGGTTCGATCACTTTTTTGATGTGCAGGAAATGTGGAAGGATGTGCTCAAGCGGCCATTCATCACGGTGGGTTTCATCGCCTTCGTCTTGCTCATTCCGCTGGCCGTGACGAGCACGAACGGCATGGTCAAGCGCCTCGGTGGCAAGCGCTGGCAGTGGTTGCACCGGCTGATTTACATCATCGCGCCGCTGGGCATTTTGCACTTCTGGTGGATGAAGGCGGGCAAGAATAACTTCGCGCAACCGATACTGTTCGGCAGCATCGTCGCGCTACTGCTGTTAATACGCGTTTATTTCGCCTGGAGCAAGCGTGAGAAGAGCGCCAGGGCAGCGAATGCCGCCACCCCGGTACGCTCGATTTAGCTCGCTGGCACGATGACCGGTGGCGGCGGCACGGGGGCCGGTTCGACGGGGCCCTTGGCGGGTGCGCCTTTGGCCGCTGGCGGCTTGGGCAGGTACAGGGCGCCGGGCTGGCCACAGCCCGCCAGGACGCTGGAAACCACAATGGCGGTGCCGATATAAAACGCTGAGGATGACTTCACGATTAGAATCACGGTTTGATTAAGATCTTTGGAGTGTAGCATGAGCGAATCGGAATTCCTGGCCCAGGCCGAAGCCACCCTGACCCAGATCGCCACGGCGCTGGACCGGCTGAACGATGAAGACGTGCTCGACGTCGAATGCAGCCGCAGCGGCAATGTGCTGGAAATCGAATTCATCGACAACGGCACGAAAATCATCGTCAACAGTCAGGCCCCCATGCGCGAAATGTGGGTGGCCGCCCGTTCCGGCGGTTTTCATTACAAGCGCGTGGGCGATGAATGGATCAACACGCGCGACGGCTCGGAACTGTTTGCGGCCCTGTCGGCCATGGCCAGCGAGCAGGCCGGCGCGGCGGTGGTCCTGAAGTAATTCTGACTGCCGTGGCAATAAAAAAAGGGCAGCCTTTGCAGGCTGCCCTTTTTGCATGATTACCGTTTAAAACAATTCATTTTTGACGGCTTCCTTGGCTTTCTCTTCCTCCGGCGTGCCGCGCGCCGCGCCTTCCAGGCTGCCGACGCCCGTGCCCGGTGGATTTTCCGCGTAGTAATACTCGTCACCCACGCGTATCAGGCCTTCGGGCACGGCGCGTTCCTCGACGGGAATGCTTTTCAATGCCTTCGCCATGTAGCTGATCCAGATCGGCAAGGCAAGGCCGCCGCCCGTTTCCCGGTTGCCCAGGTTGCGCGGCTGGTCGTAGCCGATCCAGGCGATGCCCACCAGCTTGGCCTGGTAACCGGCAAACCAGGCGTCGATGGAATCGTTGGTGGTGCCCGTCTTGCCGGCCAGGTCAGGGCGCTTCAAGGCCATGGCTTTATTTGCCGTGCCGAAGCGCACGACGTCGTTGAGCATGCTGTTCATCATGAAGGCATTGCGCTCGTCGATGACCCGGTTGGCTTCCTCGCCCGCCAGGTCCGGCTTGGCTTGCGACAGGATATTGCCATCGCTGTCGGTCACCTTGGCGATCAGGTACGGGTTGATCTTGTAGCCGCCGTTGGCGAACACGGCGTAGGCGCCCGCCATCTGCAGCGGCGTCACGTTGCCGGCACCCAGGGCCAGGGTCAGGTAGGGCGGGTTCTTGTCTGCGTCAAAGCCGAAGCGCGTCGCGTATTCCTGTCCATACTTGGCGCCGATCTTGTGCAGGATGCGGATGGAAATCATGTTCTTCGATTTCATCAAGCCCTTGCGCATGGTCATCGGGCCATCGTATTTGCTGTCGTAGTTTTTCGGTTCCCACGCCTGGCCGCCCGTCTGGCCCGCGTCGAACGAGATCGGCGCATCGTTGATGATGGTGGCCGGCGACAGGCCCCGCTCCAGCGACGCGGAATAGATGAAGGGCTTGAAGGCGGAACCGGGCTGGCGCCACGCCTGCGTGACGTGGTTGAACTTGTTGCGGTTGTAATCGAAGCCGCCCACCATGGCGCGGATGGCGCCGTCCGTGGTGCTGGCCGAGACAAACGCCGATTGCACTTCCGGCATCTGCGTCAAGACCCAGGCGTTGCCTTCTTGCATGACGCGGATCACGGCGCCACGCTTGATGCGGCGGTTCGGTGCCGCTTTTTCCGACAGCCAGGCCGCGCCGAAGGTCAGGCCGGGGCCCGTAATGGTGATTTCTTCGCCGGCCGAGGTGACGGCCTGGAGGGACTTGGGCGATGCCTGCAACACCATGGCGGCGATGATGTCGTCGCTGTCCGGGTGGTCGGCCAGCTCCGTCTCGATCGCGTCGTCCGCTTCGGCCTTGGTTTTCGGAATCTCGATGTAGGCTTCCGGGCCGCGGTAGCCGTGGCGTTTCTCGTAATCCATCACGCCCTTGCGCAAGGCGATGTAGGCGGCGTCCTGGTCGGCCTTGGTGATGGTGGTGTAGACGTTCAGGCCGCGCGTATAGGTATCTTCCTTGAATTGCTCGTAGACCAGCTGGCGCGCCATTTCCGACACGTATTCCGCATGCACGCCAAAGGCGCTGCTGTCGGTCTTCACTTTCAGCTCTTCATTTTTCGCTTCTTCGAACTGCGCCGGGGTGATGTAGCCCAGCTGCGCCATGCGCTGCAGAATGTATTGCTGGCGCATGCGCGCGCGTTTCGGATTGACGACGGGGTTGTAGGCCGATGGCGCTTTAGGCAAACCGGCCAGCATGGCCGCTTCGGCCACTGTCAGGTCCTGGATATTCTTGCCGAAATAGATTTGCGCGGCCGAGGCGAAGCCATAGGCGCGCTGGCCCAGATAAATCTGGTTCATATACACTTCGAGAATCTGGTCCTTGCTGAGGTTTTTCTCGATCTTCCATGCCAGCAAGACTTCATACGCCTTGCGTTTCAAGGTCTGTTCGCTGGACAGGAAGAAATTGCGCGCCACCTGCTGCGTGATGGTCGAGGCGCCTTGCTTGGCGCCGCCCGTCAGGTTGTGCAGGGCCGCGCGCGTGATGCCCAGGTAATCAACGCCGCCATGTTCATAGAAGCGGTCATCTTCGATGGCCAGCACGGCTTTCTTCATGACATCGGGAATATCCTTGATGTGCACCATGTTGCGCCGCTCTTCGCCGAACTCGCCGATCAGCACACTGTCGGACGTGAACACGCGCAGCGGCATCTTGGGCTTGTAATCGGTCAAGGTATCAAGCGCTGGCAGGTTCGGATAGGCCATGGCCAGACCAAAGACCACCAGCAAGACGCCGACGATGCCCAGACCCAGCAGCGATACCAGGGCCATCAACAGAAAACGTTTGGGTTTGCTGCCCTTGGTGGGCGGCTTCGAGCCAGCGGAGCCAGCGGAGTTTGAAGATGTCATGCGTCGTATGTCTTTCGGTTAATTATGCCGGCCAATTATAAGCGAGCTTGCCGGGGTGGCAGCGCGCTGTGGCGCTTGCCGGGGGCGTGTTGAAACTTGTCGATACTCTATATAAGCGTGTATTGGCCCGCTGGCAACCAGGATTTGGTAACAATTATTCTGCGCCAGATCACGGCCGGGCCAGATAGGTGCCGCGCGCCGCAGACACCAGCGTGAAATCCATTTACAAGCCAGCGCTGCCGGGACTAGGCTTGGGATGGCAGCAACCCCTCCCACGCTGACGTTTCTCCATGAAAAACATGTCCATCCGCAGTGTTCTTGGCATCGGTTTGCTGGGCGTCGACATGGCGGACGATGCCGTGCGCGTGGTCGAGCTGAGGCGCCGGCGAGGGAAGCTGTCGTGCCAGCATTGCGGCAGCGCCGCGCTGGCGCCAGGCGTGATGATTGATGGTCATGTCGAAGATCCGCAGGGCCTGGCCAGCGCCGTGCGCCTGGCATGCCGCAACAGTGGCAGCGGCTGCACCCGCGTGGCCCTGGCCATGCCGGCCACGGCCCTGATCACGCATGCGATTCGCCTGCCGGCAGGCTTGCCGGAGGAACAGCTGGAAATCCTGGTGGAACTGGAGGCGGCCCAATACATGCCGTTTGCGCTGGAAGACGCCAGCCTGGATTTTTTCATTCTCGGGCCCGCGCCGCCGCTTGCCGGCCAGACAGAGCGGGAGATAGAGGTGCTGCTGGTGGCGGCGCGGCGCGCCAGCGTGCAGCGCCGCCTCGATGCGGCCATGGCGGCCGGTTTGACGCCCATCGTCATGGATAGCGAGGCGCTGGCCCTGCAGGCGGCACTCGCGCAGGGGGGCTGGCAAGCCTTGCCGGACGGCGGCCTCAGTTATCAGCTGGCCTGGGGGCTGGCTTTGCACCGGTACGCGCGATGATGGCCGTGGCGCAAGTGCCGGGCATCAACCTGTTGCCGCATCGGCAGGCGGCACGGCGCCGGCGCAGTCAGCTGCTGCTGTGGCAACTGGCCGGAGGAGCGGTGCTGGGATTGCTGTTGGCCCTGGCGGCGGGCGCCTGGCTGCAGCACCAGCTCGACGCGCAACTGCGTCGCCAGCAAGGCTGGCGCCATGCCATGCAGCAGGTGAATGCCGTCCTCGCCTCCGGCAAGCGGGTGCAGGGCGAGACGGCGGCGCTGCTGCTGCGCCAGCAGGCCATTGCCAATTTACAAGCGCAACGCCATGCCTGGGTGCGCATGCTGGATGTGCTGGCCCAGGCGATGCCGGCCGGCGTGGCCTTGCACAGTGTGCACCAGGAAACGGCGCTGGTGCGCCTGCAAGGGCAGGCCGTGTCGCAGGACAAGGTCGCGGCACTGTTGCTGGCACTGGAGCAGGCTGCGCCTTGGTCCCGCCCGGCATTGGTGGAAGTGCGCGGCGTGGCCGATGGCGCCGTGGAATGGACGATACGGCTGGCGTTGGCACCCGCTGTGCAATCTTAGTCGTGGAGGTTGATCATGCTGAGCTTGAAGACCGCGTCGCTGTGGCCGCTACCCGCGCGCCTCGCGTGCGCCACCCTGGCCGGCGCGCTGATGGCCGCGCTGCTGCACGCCATCTGGCTGGCTGGACTGATGGCCGCCGTGCAGCTGGCGCAAGGCGAGGAAGGCCGCTTGCGCGCCGATTATCTGTCGGCGCAGGCCAAGGCGAAGCAGTTGCCGCAGTGGCGTGCGCAGCAGCGCCAGGCCGGCGCCGAGCTGGCCCAGCTGGAACAGCAATTGCCCGACCAGCAGGCGATGGCGGTGTTGTTGACGGACATCAACACCGCAGGCCAGTCGCGCGGCCTGCAATTTTCGCTGTTCAAGCCCGGTGCGGTGCGGCCGCAAACGCCGTATGTCGCCTTGCCGATCACCATACAGTTGCGCGGCGGCTATCACGCCATGGGCGCGTTGCTGGGGGACTTGGCGCGCCTGCCGCGCATCGTTACGGTGCATGAGCTGGCCTTGACCCTGGGCAAGGATCGCTTGCTGACCCTCGATGCCGTGCTGCAGGCGTATCGCTTGCCCGACGCGGGGGAACGGGCAGCGCAAGCGGCTTTGGCGTCCAAGGCGGCCACACCCGCAGCGGTGCCAGCATGGCGCCCGCTTGCCGCTGTCGCGCCGCAGCCGTACGCGGCCGCCGCCCTGGCCGACCCTTTCAATGCATTGCCGCCAGCGTCCGAGTCCGGTCAGCGTGGCAGCGTGGCGGGGCCCGACCCGCGCCGCGTGCGCGAGCCGCTGGAAAGCGTCGCCTTGCCGGCCATCAGCATGGTGGGCAGTGTGCAGCAGTCTGGCCGCCTGAGCGCGCTGCTGCTGGCGGGCCCGCGCGTGTACCGGGTGGCGGTGGGCCAGTATCTGGGGCCAGACCACGGCCGGGTCACGCAGATCAGCGAACAGGCGCTGCAGTACAAAGAGTTGCTGCCGGACGCGGGCGGTGGCTGGCGTGAACGGCATGGCAGCCTGTCCCTGCAAAGGCCGGGTGACGCCAGGGCCAGTGTGCCGGAGGCCACGCCATGAAGCCGTCTATGTGGATGTGTTCGATGTGTTGGCTATTGCTGCCTGGCACCGCCCTGGCCGGGGACGAGGCGGTGGTGCAGGTGACGGCGCCGCGCCTGTATGCGGGCGAGAAAATCTCCGTCGACTTTCAGAACGTGGGCGTGCGCGCGGCCCTGCATATCCTGGCCGATGCATCGGGGCAAAACATCATCGCCAGCGACAGCGTGGCGGGCAACCTGACCTTGCGCCTGCGCGACTTGCCGTGGGACCAGGCGCTCGACGTGCTGCTGCAAGCCAAGGGGCTGGACATGCGCCGCAATGGCAACGTGCTGTGGATCGCGCCGCGCGAGGAAATGCTGGCGCGCGAAAAACTGGAGCTCGAAGCGCGCGCCCAGATCGCGGAACTGGAACCCTTGCAATCAGCCATCTTCCAGCTCAACTACCAGAAGGCCGAAGCGTTCCGCAGCGTGTTCGGCCTCGATGCGGGGGAAGGGCGCAGCCGGCTGCTGTCGCGCCGTGGCAGCGTGCTGATCGAACCGCGCACGAATCAGCTGTTCGTCACCGACGTGCCGGCGCGCCTGGAGCAGATCCGCCAGTTGATCGCCAAGACGGATATTCCAACGCGGCAAGTGATGATCGAGGCGCGCATTGTCGAGGCAAACGACAGTTTCAGCCGCAACCTGGGCGCCCGCCTGGGCTTTACGGACCAGCGCCTGGCAGCGGGCCAGCCGCCCGGTTTTTCGCTGGGCGGCAGCGGGCGCCGTGCGGCCATTGGCGGCACGTATCAGGGCGTGGGCGAGGCGACGGGGCAAACGGTGGCAGGCAGCGGCGCCTTCGTGCCGAACTCGCAATTCGTCAACTTGCCGGCCGCCAGCATCAATGGCTTGCAACCGGCCAGTTTCGCCCTGAGCCTGTTTTCGGCGGCCGCCAACCGCTTCTTGAACCTGGAATTGTCGGCGCTGGAGGCCGATGGCAGGGGCAAGATCATTTCCAGCCCCCGCGTGGTGACGGCCGACAAGGTGCTGGCGCTGATCGAGCAGGGCATCGAATTGCCCTACCAGGTGGCCACCAGCAGCGGCGCCACGTCGATCACGTTCCGCAAGGCGAATTTGCGTCTGGAAGTGACGCCGCAGATCACGCCGGACGGCAACGTTGTGCTGGAAGTGGATGTGAACAAGGATAGCGTGGGCCAGGAAACGCGTTCCGGCTTCGCCATCGACACCAAGCATGTGCGCACGCAAGTAATGGTGGAAGACGGCGGCACGGTGGTGCTGGGTGGCATTTATCAGCAGTCCGAACGGGGTACGGACAGCAAGGTGCCGCTGCTGGGCGACATCCCCGTGCTCGGTGTTTTTTTCCGCAGCACGGGCCGCAGTCAAGAAAAAACGGAACTGATGGTGTTTATTACGCCGAAAATAGTGGCAGATCGGCCAGCAACACGTTAATGTCACATCTTTACGTTTAAGTAACAATGCACACGAAAGCGGACGGATGGCGACTATGCGGAATTTTTCTTTAGGCAATACTTCTTGGAGTAGGGCATTGAATTGGCTGGCTTTGCTGGTCTTGAGCACCGTGCTGGCCGCGTGTGGCGGCGGTGGCGGCGATCCGACCATCGATGGCGGCAAGGGCGGTGGTACCACCGGTGGTGTGGCCGCGACGGTCACGGTGAGCCTGTTGAACTCGGCCGACCAGCCTGCCAGTACGTTAAGCAGCACCGCGCCGCTGACGGCCAAGGCGCTGGTGATCGATAAAAATGGTGCTCCGGTCAGCAATACGATAGTCACTTTCGCCTCCGACGCCACACTGGTAAAGCTGTCGTCGACCAATGGCACGGCGCTGACGGACGCCAAGGGCTATGCCAGCATCACTGTCTCGGCCTTGAATGCGACGGTCACCGGTGCGGGCAAGCTGACGGCCACTGTCGCGGCGGGCACCGCCACGGTCACCGGCGAGGCGAGCTATGAAGTCAAGGCGGCGCAGGCTGCGGGCGCCAAAATGACGCTGTCGCTGTTCAGTGGTGGCAGCGCCAGTAACGCGCTGTCGAGCGCCACGCCGCTGACGGCCAAGGCCATCGTCACCGATCTGAGTGGAAAACCGATTAGTGGTGCGCTGGTCATGTTTTCTACCGATAACGCTTTGGCGTTGCTGTCGTCATCGACTGGCACGGCGCTGACCGATGATAGTGGCATAGCCAGTGTCATCTTGCGGCCAGTCAGTTTGTTGGCCAGTGGCGCTGGTACTCTGCTGGCCACCAGCACGACCAACGGCGCCACCGCCAACAGCCAGGCCAACTACGTGCTGGGTGCCACCGAATTGTTTGCGTCGAACCTGACATTTTTACCCACTGCTATCGCTGCTTATGGCTCCACGACCATGTCGGTCGATATCAGGTCTGGCGATAGCATGACTGCTGGCACCCCGTATTTGGGGGCTGGTGCGACTGTCCGATTCAGCTCGCCCTGCATTCTGGCAGGAAAGGCCAGCGTGGCCACTGACGTCGCTGCCAGTAACGGCAAGGCAACGGTGGTGTATCGCGATCTCGGTTGCAGCAACACCGACAAGATCAATGCCAGCGTAGTTGGCAGTAACAGCGCCGCGCACGCCTCCCTGCCCGTGGGCTCTCCCGCACCGGCATCGATACAGTTGTCAGCCGTGAGTCCGGCAGGCAAGTCCATTGTGATCAAAGGGCAGGGCGGCTTGCTGCGCACGGAAACGGCAACGCTGACTTTCCGCGTGTTCGATACCTTTAACAAACCGCTTGCCGGCCAGGATGTAACGTTCTCGCTGGACGACGGGGCTGCCGTCACCCTCAATAAGTTGACGGACACCACCGATGCCAATGGCGAGGTCATTACCACGGTCAATTCCGGTACGACGCCGACCACGTTCCGCGTGAAGGCGTCACTGAAGTCCTTGATGTATACGTATTCCGACTCCATCCTCGTCACGACCGGCAAGCCCGTGCAATCGGGATTCTCGATTAGCGTGGGCAAGTCGAATGTGGAAGGCTGGTCGTATGACAGTCCTTTGAATGCACCGGCTACCACCGTCACGGTTTTGCTGGCGGACCAGGCTGGCAATCCCGTTCCTGACGGTACACCGGTCGCATTCCAGAGTAGTCTGGGCGCCATTGGATCGTCCAGCATGGGCGGTTGCATCACCGCCAATGGCGGTTGTTCCGTGGACTTCCGCAGCCAGGAGCCGCGCACGGCAAGCAATCCACCCGTCACACCCTGCAACGATGTTAGCAATGGTGGTACGGCAGACAAGCCGTGGCCGGGTCTGGCGTTGATATGTGCCAGTACGACTGACGGCAGCAAGCCGCTATTTGTCAGAACGGCCATTTTCCTGAGCGACAGCCACGCCGATAACGTCACATTGTTCGATGGATCAACTAACGTCAGGCTCGGCGGAAGCGTCTATGATCTTGGTACCGTGAAGGCTGCGGATGTACGTCAATTCAGCGTGCGGATCAGTGATTTTCAGCAGAATCCCATGCCTTCCGGTAGCACGGTGTCGATTAGCAACATGGTCAACGGTAGCGCCACGATATTGCCCACCAGTGTGCAAAATATCTTCCCGCACAATACCGCTGGCGTCGATGACAGGACAGGAAGCAACATTCAAGGTAACCAGGGAAGCTGGCATGCCGTTACAATTAACAGCCTGACGCCGACCAGTTGCACGATCCCGTTGACCAGCACGTTTAATGTGACGGTGACCACGCCGCTGGGCAATATCACCAGTTATCCGTTTAAACTGGCATTCTCTTGTCCTTGACGCGAGGGGAACGGGCAGTGCTGCACAGGGGGCAGGCTGCTCGTGGTGTGCGTTTATTTTCTGATTGATATAAAAGTGTCTGAAATTTCCAACAGTAATATTTTCCTTGTCGGCCTCATGGGCGCAGGCAAGACCACCATCGGGCGCATCCTGGCCCGCAAGCTGGGCTTGCGCTTTGTCGATTCCGACCATGAAATCGAGGCACGCACGGGAGCGACCATCCCGTGGATCTTTGAAATCGAGGGCGAGGCCAGCTTTCGCCGGCGCGAGGCCGAGGTCATCCGCGACCTGAGCGCCCAGGAAGGCATCGTCATGGCCACCGGCGGCGGGGCCATCCTCAATGCCGACAGCCGCGCCTACCTGAAGGAACGGGGCACGGTCGTGTATCTGCGCGCCAGCGTCAGCAACATCCTCGCGCGCACCAGCCATGACAAGAATCGTCCGCTGCTGCAGACGGCTGACCCGCGCAGGAAGCTCGAAGAGCTGACGGCGCAGCGCGAACCCCATTACATGGAAGTGGCCGACATTGTCATCGACACGGGCCGTCCTAACGTACAATCGATGGTCCAGACCATCCTGATGCAGCTGGCCAGCCTCGAATGCGAAGCTTCGCCCAACTGCGTCATTCATGCAGAGCCTTCGATGAACGAGCAATCCAAAATGTTGTTGAGCGTAGACCTCGACGAACGCAGTTATCCGATCGCCATCGGTCCTGGCCTCCTGGCCGACGCCGATGCGCTGCTGCGCCATATCAGCGGCCACAAGGTGGCCATCGTCACCAATACCACCGTTGCGCCCCTGTACCTGGGCCGCCTGCAGGCAGCGCTGGCCAGCGATGGCCGGGAAGTGATCTGCATCGTCCTGCCGGACGGCGAAGAATATAAAAACTGGGCCAGCCTGATGCAGATCTTCGACGCGCTGCTGGCCAATAAATGCGACCGCAAGACCACCCTGGTGGCGCTGGGCGGCGGCGTGATCGGCGACCTGACCGGCTATGCTGCCGCCAGCTACATGCGCGGCATCGGCTTCGTGCAGGTGCCCACCACCTTGCTGGCGCAGGTCGATTCCTCCGTCGGCGGCAAGACGGGCATCAACCATCCGCTGGGCAAGAACATGATCGGCGCGTTTTATCAGCCGCGCGCCGTGATCGCCGATACCTCGACCCTGGAAACCCTGCCGGCGCGCGAGCTGTCGGCGGGCCTGGCCGAAGTGATCAAGCATGGCGCCATCATCGACGCCGCGTTTTTCGACTGGATCGAGGCGAACATGGCCAAGCTGATGGCGCGCGACAAGGGCGCGCTCGCGTATGCGATCGCCCGCTCGTGTGAAATCAAGGCCGACGTGGTACGCCAGGACGAACGCGAAGGCGGCTTGCGCGCCATCCTGAATTTCGGCCACACCTTCGGCCACGCCATCGAAGCGGGTCTGGGCTACGGCCACTGGCTGCACGGCGAAGCCGTCGGCTGCGGCATGGTGATGGCGGCCGACCTGTCCTGCCGCATGGGCTATATCGACCAGGCGGCCGTGGAGCGCGTGCGCAAGCTCGTCGCCGCCGCCGGCTTGCCCGTCAAGGCGCCCGACCTCGGTGTCGCGCGCTGGCTGGAACTGATGGAAGTGGACAAGAAGAACGAGGGCGGCGCCATCAAGTTCATCCTCTTGAAACCGCTGGGCAGCCCGAGCATCACGTCCGCGCCGCACGAACTGGTACTGGCCACCCTGGCCGCCGGAGTGGCTTGATCATGATGCCGGAAGACTTCCTCGCTCCCTATGCAGCCCATTCGGCACAGGGGCAGGGACGTCGCTTTGCCGAGGCGGCGCACGCCTCGCGCAGCCAGTTCCAGCGCGACCGTGACCGCATCATCCATTCCTCGGCCTTCCGCCGCCTCGAATACAAGACGCAGGTGTTCCTCAATCACGAGGGAGACCTGTTCCGCACGCGTCTGACGCACAGCCTGGAAGTGGCGCAGGTGGGCCGCTCGATTGCGCGCAACCTGCGCCTGAACGAAGACCTGGTCGAAGCCATCGCGCTCGCGCATGACCTGGGCCACACGCCGTTCGGCCACGTGGGCCAGGACGTGCTCAATGAATGCATGCAGGCGCACGGCGGCTTCGAGCACAACCTGCAAAGCCTGCGCGTGGTCGATACCCTGGAAGAGCACTACGGCGCCTTCGATGGCTTGAACCTGATGTTCGAGACGCGCGAAGGCATCTTGAAACACTGCTCGCTGGCGCATGCGCGCGAACTGGGGCCAGTGGCCCAGCGCTTCATCGACCGCACGCAACCGACGCTGGAAGCGCAGCTGACCAACCTGGCCGATGAAATCGCCTACAACAGCCACGATATCGACGACGGCCTGCGTTCCGGCCTGATCACCATCGCCCAGCTGGAAGAGGTGGAATTCTTCGGCCGCCTGTGGCGCGACGTGCAGCAGGCGTTTCCCGGCCTGTCGGGCCGGCGCGCCATCTACGAAACCCTGCGCCGATTGATCACGGCCCTGGCCGACGATCTGATCGTCACGTCGAATGCGCTGATCCTCGACGCGGCGCCGCGCGATGTGAACGAAGTGCGCGCCAGTGCCCCGCTGATCCGTTTTTCGGATGCCATGCGCCGTGACGCGACGGACCTGAAACGCTTTTTGCGGGCAAACCTGTACCGCCACTACCAGGTCAACCGCATGCGGGTAAAGGCGAGCCGCATCGTGCGCGAACTGTACGACAGCTTCATGGCCGAACCGGCCCTGCTGCCGCCCGACTATCAGGTCAATGGCGATGATGTGACCAAGCAGGCGCGCAAGATCGCCGACTACATCGCCGGCATGACGGACCGCTACGCGATCCGCGAGCACCGCCGGCTGTATTCGCTCGACGAGCTGTAACGGTCACTGCGGGCACCGATCTACCCCTTGGGATGAATTGTCAACGTAGGTCGGATTAGGCCGCAGGCCGTAATCCGACAACATTGTTGGCGCGGCCGGTGGTGGTGTCGGATTACGCGCTTGCGCGCTAATCCGACCTACCCATTACTCCGCATTGCCGATCCTGTCAATCGGCATGATCATCTAGGTCCCCACCCGATCACCCCAATATCCGTACGGCAACTTCTTTTCTATCATGGCAGCAAGTCAACAAGGGCTTGCCGCCCATAGTCAAGGAGAGTGTCATGATTGAATCGCGCCGCAGTTTTTTGCGCGCCTTGCCAGCCGTTACCATCGGGGCGGCCATCGCGCCGCTGCCCGGCAAGGCCGCCACCAGGGGCGAAGGCGGCCAGCGCTGGGCGATGGTGGTCGATGTGCAGAAGTGCATCGGCTGCCAGGCGTGCACGGTCTCCTGCATCATGGAAAACGCCGTACCGGAAAACAGCTTCCGCACCGTTGTCTCGACCTATGAAGTCAAGGAAGAAAACCGCTGCGGCACCTACATGCTGCCGCGCCTGTGCAACCACTGCGCCAATCCCCCCTGCATTCCCGTCTGTCCCGTGGGCGCCACCTTCCAGCGCAAGGATGGCGTCGTCGTCGTCGACGGCGACCGCTGCGTGGGCTGCGCCTACTGCGTGCAAGCCTGTCCGTACGACGCGCGCTTCATCAACCACGAAACGGGCAAGGCCGACAAATGCACGTTCTGCGCGCACAGGGTCGATGAAGGCCTGCTGCCGGCCTGCGTGGAAACCTGCGTCGGCGGCGCGCGCATCTTCGGCGACCTCAATGACCCTGAAAGCCTGGTGCACCAGCTGCTCAGCGAGAACAAGGTGAAAGTGCTCAAACCCGAGCAAGGCACCCAGCCCCACGTGTTTTACCTGGGACTGGACACGCGCTTCGCCGGCCACGTCGAAGGCGAAGCGACTCTTTGGCAACCGAGCAAACACGGGAAATAAACCATGGACAGCCACATCACAGAAATTGTCAACGTCACGCGCGAAGCGGCATGGCTGCCGTGGGCGGTGCAGTATTTTTTCCTCATCGGACTCAGTTACGGCAGCTTCATGCTGACCTTGCCGTACTTCGTCTTCGGCCGCAAGGCGTATGAACGCCTGGGGCGCATCGCGTTGCTGGCGTCCCTCGTCTGCGGCATGACGGCGCCCGTGGCGCTGCTGGCCGACCTGCACGGGCCGGGCCGCTTCTACCACTTCTATATTTACTTCCAGCCGCAGTCGTGGATGTCGTGGGGCTCGTTCTTCATTCCCCTGTATCTGGGCTGCCTGATGCTGTACGCGTGGCTGGCGCTGCGCGTGGATTTTTCCACGCGGGGGCAGGGCCAGGATCGTCTGGCCTGGGCTTACCGCCTGCTGGGACGCGGTGGTGCCACATCGCGCAAGGCCATCGTCAGCGCCGCCGCCTTCACCTTGCTGGCCGCCTTTGTCGTGGGCCTGTACACGGGCATGGAAGTGATGGTGGTGCGCGCCCGTCCCCTGTGGTTCACGCCTTTCCTGCCGGCGCAATTTGCCGCTACGGCCTTTGTGGGCGCCGTGGGCCTGGCGCTGCTGTTCAACCGCTTCCTGCCGGGCCGCGAGCAGGCGCTGGAAGTGTCCTTGAACCGCGCGCTGGCCCTGTCGCTGGCGCTGGTGCTGGCGCTGGGCGGCGGCTGGCTGTTCGTCAGTCTCTCTGGCGTGAGCGCCAGCCACAGCATGGCCTTTACCCAGGTGGCGGGCATGCCGCAATGGCAGTTCACGGCTGTGTGGGCCGTGCTGTCGTCCATCGTGCCGATGGCGCTGGCCATCTGGCGCCCGGCCACGAGTGGCCTGGTGAACGGCCTGATCGCGCTGCACAGCGCCTGGATGATGCGCTGGACGATTTTCATCGGCGGCCAGACGATCCCGAAAACGGGCGCGGGCCTGTACGACTACCACCTGCCGATGGGGAACGATGGCTTGATGGGGATTATCGGCACGGCTGGCCTGTGGATCGCGCTGCTGTTGCTGATGCTGGAATTTTTGCCATGGGCCGGACGCATGCTGCGCAACCGTCCCGCCATGGCCACGCACTGAGGAGTCAAAAATGAACGAACGCACACACAACGACGACCGCAACGACGGCCCGGAAGATGAAAATGAAAAACGCCGCAAGCTGCTGCGCTACGGCGCCATCGGCGGCGGCCTGGCCGCCTTTGCCGCCAGCTTTTCCACCACGGCCGGCCGCATGGTCGACCACGCGCTGGGCAAGGACAAAGCCGTACAGCGCTTGCACGGCAATTCCCTGCCGCCCGAGTTTTCCGTCGACACGGCCACGGGCAAGCTGACCGTCAACCCGGACCAGCAGGTCAGCTACACCATGTGCATGGGCTGCACCACGTTTTGCGGCGTGCGCGTGCGCCTGGATAAAAAAAGCGGCAAGGTCTTGCGCGTGGCGGGCAACCCGTACAGCCCCATGTCGGCCGACCCGGCGCTGCCTTACCAGACCTCGATCCGCGACAGCTTTGTCTCGCTGTCGCGCTTCCAGGAAAAGGGCTTGAAGGGCCGTTCGACGGCATGCGGCCGCGGCAACGGCGTGCTGGAACAGATGGAGTCGCCGTTCCGCGTGCTGGCGCCGATGAAGCGCGTGGGACCGCGCGGCGGCGGCCAGTGGGAACCGATCGCCTTCGATCAATTGGTCAAGGAAGTGACGGAAGGCGGCGACCTGTTTGGCGAAGGCCACGTGCAGGGCTTGCGCGCCTTGCGCGAGCTGGAAAAACCGATCGATCCGGCGCAGCCGGAACTGGGCCCGCAAGTCAATCAGGTAGGCCTGATGTGCAGCACCGACGATGGACGCCTGGCGTTCGGCACGCGCTTTTTCAAGCAGTCGTACGGCAGTCTGAATCTGGTCAATCACGGTTCGTATTGCGGCGGCGCCTACCGCAGCGGCTCGGGCGCCATGTTCGGAGACATGAAGAAGATGCCGCATGCGAAAGTAGACCTGGAAAACACGGAATTTTGTATTTTTGTGGGCACGGCGCCGGGCAATGCAGGCAACCCGTTCAAGCGCCAGGGCACCCTGATCGCCAAGGCCCGTTCGGGCAAGCGCGCATTCAGCTATGTCGTCGTCGACCCCGTGCTGACGAATGCCGACAGCCTGGCGGCGGGCGACCGCAGCCGCTGGGTGCCGATCAAGCCGGGCACGGATGGCGCGCTGGCCATGGCCATGATCCGCTGGATCATCGAGCACGAACGCTATGACCGCAACTTCCTCGTGCAGCCGAACCTGAAGGTGGCGGAAGCGGCCGGGGAGGCCGCCTGGTGCAACGCCACGCATCTGATCATCAACGAGAAAGGCCATCCGCGCGATGGCCGCTACCTGCGCGCGTCCGACATCGGCGCGGTGGAGCAGGCGGAAGAAGAGCGCTACAAGGATGGCGACGCCTTCTGCGTGATCGACGCCGCCACGCAAGCCATCGTGCCGCACAATGCCGCCAAGGGAGAAGGGCGTTTGTTCTTCGACGGTCCGCTGGACGTGCTTGGCGCGCCGCTGCACCTGAAGACGGCCATGACGATGCTCAACGAGGAAGCGCAGCGCCACAGCATGGACGAGTATTCGGCCGCCTGCGGCATCGGGCGCGACATCATCGAAGGCCTGGCGCAGGAACTCACCAGCCATGGCAAGCGCGCAGCCGTCAATGCGCACGGCGGCATGATGTCGGGCGCCGGTTTCTATAACGCCTATGCGCTGGTCATGCTCAATACCCTGATCGGCAATTTGAACCGCAAGGGCGGCACCCTCGTCAACGGCGGCAGCTTCAAGGATGCGGGGCCTGGGCCACGCTACAACCTCGAGAGTTTCGACGGCGAGATCAAGGCGGCCGGCATGCCGATCGGGCGCAATGTGCCGTATGAAAAAACCTCGGAATTCAAGCTGAAGAAGGAAGCGGGCAAGGCCTATCCGGCCAGGGCGCCGTGGTATCCGAATGCGCCCGCGCTGGCGACCGAGTGGCTCACCAGCGCCATGAACGGCTACCCATACACTCTGAAGGCGCTGATCCTGTGGAGCTGCAATCCCGTCTACGGCATCACGGGCTTGCGCGCCCAGATCGGCAAGGAGCTGGCCGATCCGAAGAAGATTCCCCTGATCGTCGCCATCGACCCCTTCATCAATGAAAGCTCGGCGTTTGCCGACTACCTGCTGCCCGATACCCTGCTGTATGAAAGCTGGGGCTGGGCCGGCGCCTGGGGCGGCATGCCCGTCAAAATGAGCACGGCGCGCTGGCCCGTGGTCGAACCGCGCGTGCAAAAAACGCCGGACGGCCAGACCATCTGCATGGAATCGTTCTTCATCGCGCTGGCAAAAACGATGGCCTTGCCCGGCTTCGGTCCGGATGCCCTGCAAGACATGGATGGCCAGCGCTTCCCCCTGCAGCGCGCGGAAGACTGGTATCTGCGCGGCGGCGCCAACATCGCCTGGCAGGGAAAGACGTCCGTGCCGGAGGCCAGCGACGACGACATCGAACTGTCCGGCGTTGCCCGCATCCGCTCCGAACTGGAGCGCACCCTGAAGCCGGAAGAGTGGCGCAAGGTGGCCTTCATGCTGGCGCGGGGAGGGCGCTACCAGAGCTATGGCGAGATGTTCGGCCTGCGCCTGCCGCCGCCTGCGAACCCCAAGGCGCCCGCTGCTGCCGTGCCGGTGATCGACGAGACGCCGTATCCGCAGGACTGGTCCACGCACCGTTATTTGAAACCGATGATGCTGTACAACGAGGGCCTGGGCGTAAGCAAGAACAGCTTGAGCGGCAAGCGCTTCCCCGGTACGCCCGCGTGGAGAGTGGCGGCGTTTGCCGACGGCACGCCCGTGCGTAAAACCTATCCGGCCAGCGAATGGCCGTTCGAGTTGATCAGCTATAAATCGGCACTGCAGAACTCCTACAGCATCGGCGCGCGGCGCTTGCGCGGCATCCATCCTGACAACCCCGTCGCCGTGCATCCCGACGATGCGGCGCGCTTGAAGCTGGAAAATGGCGATGAAATTGTGCTGGAAACGCCGGGCGGCAAGGCCAGGGCCACGGTGATGCTGCGCCATGGCGTGCAGCGGGGCGTGATCGCCGTCGAACACGGTTTCGGCCACAAGGAGCATGGCGCGCGCGCGCACCGCATCGGCAAGCTGCGCCAGCCCGACGAGCCGGCCATCGGCGCTGGCATCAACCTGAACGATCTGGGATTGACGGACCCGAGCCGCGGCGACAAGAACGTGTTTGTCGATCCCGTCTCGGGCACGTCGGTGCGGCAGGGACTGCCGGCACGCATCGTGCGGGCTTAAATCTCTCCGCTGGCCATCAGCAGCCGGGCCACCTCGGCTGCCGAATGCAGGCCCAGTTTTTCCATCGTGTTATGGCGGTGCACCTGCACCGTCTTGTCGCTGATGCCCAGCTCGCGGGCGATGACTTTCGACGCTTTGCCTTCGGCCATCAAGAGCGCCACTTCGCGTTCGCGCGCCGTCAGCCTGGCCAGCGCCGATTGCGCCGTATTCGCGCTGGCGGCGCTGCGGCTCTCATCCACGCTGCGGGCCACGGCGCGCGAGACGGCGTCCAGCAATACCTGATCCTTGCACGGTTTTTCCAGAAAATCGCAGGCGCCTGCCTTCATCGTCTGCACGGCCATGGCCAGGTCGCCGTGGCCGCTCAAGAAAATCACGGGTAGCGAGATCGCATGGCGCGCCAGCTCCTGTTGCAGTTCCAGGCCGCTCATCAAAGGCATGCGCACGTCGAGCAGCAAGCAACCGGGCGCATGGCCGTCATAGCGCTGCAGGAAATCGCGCGCCGATTCGAACGTCTGCACTTGCCAGCCGGCCGAATCGAACAGATAGGCCAGCGAGCGGCGCATGGCGGCGTCGTCGTCGACGACAAAGATGATCGCATCGCTTTCATTCATGGTGTTTCCTCTTGGTTTTCCTTGTGCGCTTCCATACCGGCATCTTCGGGCAGGCGGAACCAGACCGTCAAGCCTGGCGCATCGGCGTTGGCGTGCGCCGACAGGCTGCCGCCGAACGATTCGATGATGCTTTTGCTGAGCGACATGCCCAGGCCCAGGCCTTCGGCCTTGGTGGTGAAAAAGGGTTCGAACAATCGCGCCATCTGCGCCGCCTGCAGGCCGCAACCGGCGTCGCGCACGGCCACCGTGCAGGCGCCGTTTTCGCGGTGCAGCAGCACGCCGATGGGGTGCCCCGGATTGTCGTTTTCCACCTGCGCATCGAGCGCGTTCTTGAGCAAATTGAGCAGCACCTGCTGCACTTGCTGCGGGTCGGCCAGCACGCGCGGCGCAAGCTTGGCGCTGTCGTGGCGCCAGTCTATCCGCGCTTGCGGATGGGCCGCGCGGAACAGCGATACCGCCTGCTCCACGGCGTCGGCCAGGGCGAAGGCGGTGCTGTGCGCGGGACGTTTTTGCGCCATCGCGCGGATGTGGCGGATGATGGCGCCCGCGCGTTCGCTTTGCGTGGCGATTTCCTGCGCGCCGTCGAGCAGGGGCGCCGCATCGAGCCGGCCCGCCGTGATGCGGCGCGCCATGCCGCGCGCGAAATTGCCGATGGCCGCCAGCGGCTGGTTCAATTCGTGCGCGATGGCGCTGGCCATTTCGCCCAGGATCGCCAGGCGCGCCGTGTGGTCGAGCGTGGCCTGGCGCTGGCGCGCCTGTTCTTCCAGCGCGCGCTGCTGGTGCTGGGCGGCGCGCAATTGCTCCGTGCGCCGGCTGACCAGGTATTCCACACGCACCGTGTGCACAGCCCAGGCCACGAGCAGGGCCAGCACCAGCAGCATCCAGCCCCAGTAGCGGCGCAGGGCCGTCTCGAACGTCAGCTTGTCCAGATAGGCGTAGGGACCGATGTGCAAGTCGCGGAACAGTTCATCGACGATCTGGTAATCGCTGGGCACCGTCCAGCTGTAACCTTCATCGGTACGCGGCATGGCGAGCAAGGCTTGCGCCACCTTTTTGGCCAGTGCGGGCGGCGTCTGGCGCAGGGCCACGAAGGGCCAGTCCGGATACAGCCGCGACGAGCTGGCGCAGCGAAAGCCGGGTATCGGGCGCGTGGTAATCACGCGCAGTTCATCAGCGCGCACTTCGCCGCGTGCCACCATCTGTTCCAGCAGACACGTGCGCACGATACCGGCATCCATGCGTCCCGCCCGCACGGCGTCGACGATCTGCTGCGAGGGGAAACCGCTGTAGCGCAGGCTGGCGAAATCATGCGTGGGATCGATGCCCCCTTCGCGCAGTTCGCGCGCGGCGATCTGGTAGCCGCCAAAGGCATCGGGCGCCACGGCCATCACGTTCTTGCCCGCCAGGTCGGCCAGGTCATGCAGCGGCGAAGTACTGCGCACGACGATGGCCGAACCGATGGCCTGGCGCGGCGAGTCCGTCCACGGTGATTCGAGGGTGGCGATGCGGCTGGCGCCGTCGCTGTGTTCGAGCGCCACGTAATGGCCGCTGCTGGTGATGGCAAAGGCGATCGCTTGCGACTGCACGGCGCGCGTCAAGCCCGCCTGGTCGTAGTCGGCCAATGTAAAACGGATGCCGGGAATGCTGGCCTGCAGGTGGCGCGTCACGTACGACCAGTCTTGCTGCACGGCGTCGGCGCCCTTGTAGGCGAGCACGCCAATTCTCACCTCCGGGACCTCTGGCAGTGCGTCATCCGCTTGCGCGCCGTGCAGACACAGCGCCGTCAGCGCGAACAGTAAAAAACGTCGCACTAGAACATGCTGCGCTGCGCCGCGCGCGCATCGCCGAACAGGTCCAGCAGCAGTTTCTTGATCGGTGCGGGCAGCGGCGCGTCTGCAATTTTTGCGCCGTCGTACCAGACGTGCGTCGCTTCCCCAGCCAGCGCCAGACGGCGCGCCAGGGTGACGCGGCAGGGCACGATGTGCAGCTTGTAGTGGGTGAAGACGTGCACGATGGGCAGCAGCCGTTCCTGCGTTTCGATGGTGCCGAACGGTGCCACGGCGCGCGCCAGCGCCTGCTGGTCGATGTCGCGCGGAGAGTCGTCGCCGGCCAGCACGTGGCCATCGAGTTCGGGCAGCGACAGCAAGCCGCCCCAGATGCCCGAGCCGGGGCGCTGTTCCAGCAGCACCTGGCCATCGTCGATGACGACCAACATGACGGCATGTTTTTCCGGGCTGGTTTTCTTCGGTTTGCGCACAGGTAAATCCTTGGTGCGGCCGGTGGCGTAGGCCACGCAGCGCGGCTGCAGCGGGCAGCGGCCGCAATCGGGGCTGCTGCGCGTGCACAGCGTGGCGCCGAAATCCATCAAACCCTGCGTGTAGGCTTCGATACCGGTTTCAGGCAGCAGCGCTTCGGCGCGGCGCCACATGGCTTCCTCGACCCGTTTTTCGCCGGGATAGGCATCGATGCCAAACGTGCGCGCAAACACGCGCTTGACGTTGCCGTCCATGATGGCCGCGCGCGTGCCGCTGGAAAACGCGGAGATGGCGGCCGCCGTCGATCGGCCGATGCCGGGCAGGTCGGCCAGCAGGGCCGGGTCGCTGGGGAAGACGCCATCGTATTCGGCCACCACGCGCTGCGCGCACTTGTGCAGGTTGCGCGCCCGCGTGTAGTAGCCGAGGCCGCTCCATTGCGCCATCACGTCTTCCACCGGGGCGCTAGCGAGGTCGCGCAGGGTGGGAAAGCGTTCGAGGAAGCGCGCGTAGTAGCCGAGTACGGCGGTGACCTGCGTTTGCTGCAGCATGATTTCGGACAGCCAGATCAGGTAGGCATCGCGCGTGTTTTGCCATGGCAGCGCATGGCGGCCATGCTGCTTTTGCCAGGCGATGACGGTGGCGGAAAAAGTCGGGTCGACGTAGTCTTCCAAAGGGGCCGTGCCCGTGGCGGGCGAGAGCGGATGCAGCAGACGTTTCATGCAGGATTCCAGTGTTTTTGTTAGGTCGCGCTGGCGGCGCGCAGGGTGGCCAGCAATTGCGCCAGCTGCGCCTTGTCGCGTTCAAGCGCCGCCAGGCTGGCCTCGAAGCCGGCGATTTTCTGTTCCAGGCTGCCCGTGGCGTCGTGGATGCGCTGGATCGAGGCAAAGCGCAGTTTCAGCTGTTCCTTGTACTCGACGATCTGCGCTTCGAGCGGTGCCATGATGACTTTCAGCCAGGCGCTGGCGTCGTCGTTGGCGTTGGTGAAACTGCGCCGCACGCGCGAGGCGATGGTGTCGAAGAATTTCTCCATCAGCACGACCCTGCTGGTGGTGAGCAGGGTCGCCGTGCCGAACTGCTTATGGTAGACGGCTTCGATGTCGGCGATTTCCTGGCGATAGCGGGCCAGCGAAAACGGCATCGGTAAGGCCAGCGCCAGGCCGTGTTCGGAGGCGAATTTACGGTACATCACGTTCATCATTTCCGTGATCTCGGCCGTCTTGCCTTCCGAGCGATCCAGGTTGCTGGCGATGCGCTCGAAATACTGGCGCACGGCTTCGCGCAGGCCCGTGAAAAAGCGGCTGCGCTGCATGGCCGCGCGCACGCCATCGATATCGTCGCGCACGATGTCCATGCCCAGGCTCGTGTACAGCTCCGTCGACAGGCGGGTAAACACGGCGCGCGTCGCTTGCAGCTTGAACAGGCTGCTGTCGAATTCCTTTTTCTCGATATCGATGCGCCGCATCATGTGGGCGATCACGCTCTGGTTCTTGCCGCGCAGGCTGTGCAGCTCGTGCAGCTGCTCGGCGATGCCGCGCGCGCGCGCCGCCGCCTGCACCTGCTGCGCCGCTTCGATGGCGTCCAGGTCGAACGCCAGCTGGCGCCGGATGATGTCCTTGCGCGCGGGGATCAGCTCCTCGAACAGGGCCGTTTCCAGCGCCTGCAGGCGGCTCTTTTCCAGCAGCGCCGCATCGTGGTTGATCTTGCCCACCAGGGCTTTTTGCGCCGACACTGGAAACACCTGGCCAGCGTCGAGCGTCAGCAGATGCGCCACGCTGGCTTGCTGGCGCTCGATCGCTTGCGCCACCTCGGCATCGCCGCGCAATTCGTCCCACATGCTGTCGATCTTGTTGAGCACCACCAGGCGCCCCGCGCCAGCGCCGATATGGTTGCGCCATACTTCGATATCGCTGCGCGTGACACCCGTGTCGGCCGCCAGGATGAACAGCACCGCATGCGCATTCGGGATCAGGTTCAGGGTCAGTTCCGGTTCCGTGCCG
Organism: Janthinobacterium sp. 64; assembly: GCF_002813325.1. NCBI lineage: Bacteria > Pseudomonadati > Pseudomonadota > Betaproteobacteria > Burkholderiales > Oxalobacteraceae > Janthinobacterium > Janthinobacterium sp. 64. The sequence continues at coordinate 4,245,267 of NZ_PHUG01000001.1, forward strand.
ATGGCGTTCAGGCCGGGCGTATCGAGGATCACCAGGCCCTGTTTCAGCAGCGGATGGGGGAAGTTGATGATGGCGTGGCGCCACATGGAGATTTCCACCTGGCCGTCGTCGTCCAGCATGGCGGGGGCGTCCGCGTCGCCGGCGTCGTACAGGCCGTAGCGCGCCGCTTCCTCGACGCTGACTTTTTTCGTCAGGCTGACCTGGCGGATGGCTTCCTGCATGTCGTCGCCCGCATCGATGTTCAGGGGCAGGACGGTCCAGGCGGCGGGCAGGTCGCGGTAGTCGCTGGTCGACAGGTTCTGCGCGCGCGTCTCGATGGGCAGCAGGCGGATCGATGGCGGCCAGGCCGCGTCGTACAGCAGCTCGGTGGGGCACATGGTGGTGCGGCCCGCGCCCGAGGGCAGGATGCGCTGGCCGTAGCCGGCAAAGAAGATGGCGTTGATCAGCTCGGATTTTCCGCGCGAGAATTCCGCCACGAAGGCAACGGATAAACGGTCGTCGAGCAGGCGGGAGCCACAGCGCGCCAGGCGCAGCGCGGACGCGCCGTCGACCAGGCCCGCCGCGCTGGCGGCTTGCCGGTATGCCTGCAAGGCGGCCTGCACGTCCTGCCGCCATGCGCTGTATTGTTCCAAATCTCTGACCATCAGGCCCCCTTTACTTTTGACAGTTCACGCAGTAGAACGTGGAACGCTGTCCCTGCACGATCTGGCGGATAGGCGCGCCGCACACGCGGCATGGCTTGCCCGCGCGGTTGTATGTGAAATACGTCTGCTGGAAGTAGCCGGACTGGCCATTCACGCCGATGAAATCGCGCAGGGTGCTGCCGCCCTGCACGATGGCTTCGGCCAGCACGTCGCGGATCGCTTGCGCCAGTTTCTCATAGCGCGCCAGGCCGATGCGCCGGGCCGGCGTCTTCGGGTTGATCCCCGCGCGAAACAGGCTTTCGGAACAATAGATATTGCCCACGCCGACGACGATGTCGCCCGCCATCAGCACCTGCTTGATATTGGTGCCCTTGTTGCGCGTTTTTTCGAACAGCAGCTGGCCCGTGAAGCCGCCTTCCAGCGGTTCCGTACCGAGTCCCCGCAGCAGCGCGTGGCCATCGAGCGGGCCGTCGGCCTCGTCGTGCCACAGCACGGCGCCGAAGCGGCGCGGGTCCGTCATGCGCAGCACCTGGCTGCCGCCGTCCGCGTCTTCCACGACGAGGTCGAAATGGTCGTGTTTTTGCGCCTGCGTGTCCGTTGGCAGCACGCGCAAATGGCCGGACATGCCCAAGTGGATGATCAGGGTGCCGTGGCGGAAGTGGATCAGCAGGTATTTGCCGCGCCGCCCCGTCAGGCCGATGGTTTGCCCCGACAATTGTTCGCCCAGGGCCGCAGGGAAGGGCCAGCGCAGGCCGTCGCGGCGCAGCACGACGGCGCGCACGGCGCGGCCCTCGATGTGGGGCGCGACACCGCGCCGTGTGACTTCGACTTCTGGCAATTCTGGCATAGGGCTCGAATGGTTGAAAACCGGGTAAAAACAGGCGGCTTGCCGGCCGATGGCTGGCTCGGGCAGGCTACGCCGCCACGACGTATATATTTCGTTACATACGTGAAGTACGCGATAGCCGCGTTGGGCGTAGAATCAAACTTTGCCGTTTAGCCAGGATCAGCCTTTGAAAAACGCTTTCGCCATTGTAACCTTGTCCGCCCTGATGGCCACGCATGCCATGGCACAGACGCCCGTCGCCCCCGCCGATGCCGCGGCCGGCCCCTCTGCGGCCGCGCCGCAGGAGCTGGACGCCGACGCCAAGACGAAGGGTTTGCCCAAGGTCGAATTGAGCAGCGATCTGCTGTACAAGCTGACCCGCGCTGAAATGGAATTCAAGAGCGGCCAGTGGCAAGGGCCGTACGTGACGATGATGGTGGCGGCGCAGCAGACGCGCGACCCGCGCCTGGCGCGCCGCGCTTCCGAAATGGCGCTGGCCGCCAAGCAGGGCAGCGAAGCGCTGGCGGCCATCCGCCTGTGGCGCGAGCTGGCACCCGATTCGGACGAGGCGACGCAGTTCTTCCTCGGCTTTGTCGTGTTGACGGACAAGATCGAAGAAGCGGAACCGATTTTCGCCGAGCGCCTGGCCAATGCGCCAGCGGGCGCGCGCGGCGTGGCCCTGTTCCAGATGCAGCAGATTTTGTCGCGCTCGAATGACAAGCTGTATGCCTATTCGATGGTGACGCGCCTGGCGCAGCCTTACCTGGACATGTTTGAAGCGCACCTGGTGCTGGCGCAGGGCGCCCTGTCGATCGGCGAGCGTGAGCGCGCCATCGGCGAAGCGAACAAGGCGCTGGCGATCAAGCCGAATTCCGAGCTGGCCGTGCTGACCCTGGCGCAGGTGACGGGCGAGTCCGAGGCGGCGGGCAAGGTGCTGGCCACTTTCCTGCAAAAGAATCCGGACGCCGTCGAAGTGCGCGGCGCGTATGCGCGCCTGCTGGTCGAACAAAAACAGCTGGAGCCGGCGCGCGAGCAATTTCTGCTGCTGCTGAAAAGCGCGCCCGATAACGTGGGCGCGCTGTATGCGCTCGGTATCGTGGCCCTGCAGCTGGAAGACACCAAGGGCGCGGAGCAGCACTTCAAGCGCTTCCTGGCCGTGCTTGAAAAATCCCCCGGCGACACGCGCGATCCGTTCAAGGCCCTGATGATCTTGTCGCAGATCGCCGAGACGCGCGGCGACACGGCCGGCGCCATCGCCTGGCTGGACAAGGTCGACAACAGCGCATCAAGCGGTTATGTCGAGGCGCGCTTGCGCCGCGCCCAGCTGATCGCCCGTGGCGGCAATCTCGATGCGGCGCGCAAGGCGCTGACGGAAATCGAAACGGACGATCCGGCAAGCCAGGCGCAGGTGCTGCTGGTCGATGCGCAATTCCTGCGCGACGCTGGTTACGTGCAAAGCGCCTACACGGTGCTGGAAAACGCCTTGCTGCGCTTCCCCGATAATCCTGAACTGCTGTATGACTACGCCTTGCTGGCCGAGCGCCTGGATAAGCTCGAACTGATGGAGGCGAGCCTGCGCCGCGTGATGGCGCTGGCGCCCGACAACCAGCATGCGTACAACGCCCTGGGCTACTCGCTGGCCGAGCGGGGCATTCGCCTGCCGGAAGCCCATGCGCTGATCGAAAAAGCCTTGCAGATGGCGCCGGGCGACCCGTTCATCATGGACAGCATGGGCTGGGTGCAGTTCCGCATGGGCAACCTGGCCGCCGCGGAAAACGCGCTGCGCCGCGCCTATGCCGTGCGCAGCGACCCGGAAATCGCCGTCCACCTGGGCGAAGTGCTGTGGCAGAAGGGCGACAAGGATGAAGCGCAAAAACTGTGGCGCGAAGCGCGAAGCAAGGACCCGAAAAACGATGCGCTGAAAAGTACGCTGGCGCGCTTGAATGTCAGTTTGTAATCGCCATGCCAAAAAACCTCTTTGCTCTCACCTCCCTTTGCCTGTCCCTCTCGGCCTGCTCGACCCTGACCTCCCCATTCTCGTCCGGCGCCGCGCCATCCGCCAACACCGTCGCGCCCTACCGCGAGCAGGTGGAGCTGACGGGGCGCCTGAACGTCGTCTACCAGAAGGATGACAAGCCCGAATCGGCGACCGTCAATTTCAACTGGCAGCAGACGGCGCAGCGCACGGACGTGACCCTGTATTCGCCCGTCGGCAGTACCTTGGCGACGATTGCCGTCACGCCGCAGCAGGCCGTCTTGACGCAAAGCGGCAAGGCGCCGCGCAGCGCGCCCGATGTCGATACCCTGAGCGCGCAGATGCTGGGCTGGTCCTTGCCCGTGTCGGGCTTGCGCGACTGGCTGCAAGGCTATGCCGTGGGCGCCGATGGCAAGCGCTTCGCCGCTTCGCCGGCGAACGACAGCGTGACGACCAAAGACGGCTGGCGCTTGCGCTATGTGTCGTGGCAAGAAGTAGGGCAAAATGCGGCCGACAATACACCGGGCGCCTTGCCGCAACCGCGGCGTATCGATGCCGAACGCAATGCCAGCGCGCAGGCCGATGCCGTCTCGCTGCGCATCGTGCTCGATCCCGCCACTTCCGCACCTGCACCATGACACTGACGACCCTGAACAATTGCCCGGCCCCGGCCAAGCTGAACTTATTTCTACACGTCAACGGCCGCCGCGCCGATGGCTACCACCTGCTGCAGACGGTGTTCCAATTGCTCGACCATGGCGACACCTTGCACTTTGCGCTGCGCGACGACACGGCGATTGTCCGCGTGACGGAACTGGCCGGCGTGCCGCAGGAGCAGGACCTGATCATCCGCGCCGCGACATTGCTGCAGGCCGAAGTGCTGCGCCGCACGGGCGCCTTGCCCCGCGGCGTCGATATCGCCATCGACAAGGTGCTGCCCATGGGCGGCGGGCTCGGTGGCGGTTCGTCCGACGCGGCCACGGCCCTGATGGCCTTGAACCGTCTGTGGCAAGCGGGCTTGACGCGCGAGGAATTGATGGCGCTGGGCTTGCCGCTGGGCGCCGACATCCCGTTTTTCATCTTTGGCGAGAATGCCTTTGCCGAAGGCGTGGGCGAAGCCCTGCAGCCCGTCGCCACGCCAGAATGCTGGTATGTGGTGATCGAGCCGGGCGTGCAAGTACCGACCGCTGCAATTTTTTGCGCGGAAGGCTTGACGAGAAATACCGAACCCGTCACAATAGCGGACTTTTCCAGGTACCTCGCAGAAGGAAACGATGCGGGCGGGTTTGGTAAGAATGATTTACAGCAAGTAGCATGCAGTCTTTTCAAGCCGGTAGCAGATGCGGTAGAATGGCTCGGTGCTTACGGTGAAGCCAGGATGACTGGTTCCGGAGCTTGTGTGTTTAGTGCGTTTGGCAGTCAGGAAGAAGCGGATGCGGTGCTCAGCAATGTGCCACCAGTCTGGATCGCCTGGAAGGCAAAAGCGCTGAAACGCCACCCGATGCTCACCATGTTGTAGAGAGCAAAAAAAGATTTTGCTTAGCGTCAAATAGTCGGTATAATACTGGCCAACATGACGGCAAGCAGTCAGTAACGTAGGGGAATCGCCAAGCTGGTTAAGGCACTGGATTTTGATTCCAGCATGCGAAGGTTCGAATCCTTCTTCCCCTGCCACCATTTCACCGTAGTCTGTCGATGCGAAGTTAGCGTCCAGTGCGGGAAAAAGCAGATATGTCGCCACGCGGCATATTCTAAACAATGACTGACCGGGCCTATGCCCGGTTAGTGCTTTTCAAGACTTCTATATCACCTCTTGGGACTCCCATGGCTTACGAAAACCTGATGGTTTTTACCGGCAACGCGAATCCAGCGTTGGCAGAGGGGGTCGCAAAAAACCTCGGCATCCCTCTCGGTAAAGCAAACGTTTCGAAATTCTCCGACGGCGAAGTAATGGTCGAGATTAACGAAAACGTGCGCGGCAAGGATGTTTTTGTTTTGCAATCCACCTGTGCTCCAACCAACGACAGCCTGATGGAAATCATGCTGATGGTTGATGCCTTGAAACGTGCTTCCGCTGGCCGCATCACCGCCGCGATTCCTTACTTCGGCTACGCCCGCCAAGACCGTCGTCCCCGCTCCGCGCGTGTGGCGATTTCGGCCAAGGTGGTGGCGAACATGCTGGAAGAAGCCGGTGTCGAGCGCGTCCTGATCATGGACTTGCACGCTGACCAGATTCAAGGTTTCTTCGATATCCCAGTCGACAATATCTACGCTTCGCCAATTTTGCTCGGTGACCTGCAAAAGAAAAACTACCAGGATCTGCTGGTGGTGTCGCCGGACGTCGGCGGTGTGGTACGTGCGCGCGCCCTGGCAAAACGCCTGGGCTGCGACCTGGCCATCATCGACAAGCGTCGTCCAAAAGCGAACGTGTCCGAAGTGATGAACATCATCGGTGAAGTCGAAGGCCGCAACTGCGTGATCATGGATGACATGGTCGACACGGCAGGCACCCTGACCAAGGCTGCCGAAGTGCTCAAAGAGCGCGGCGCGAAAAAGGTCGTGGCGTATTGCACGCACGCGGTGCTGTCCGGCCCGGCGATCGACCGTATTTCGGCTTCGCCACTCGATGAGCTGGTCGTGACCGACACGATCCCCCTGTCCGAAGCGGCCCTGGCCTGCGGCAAGATCCGTCAATTGACGTGCGCGCCGCTGCTGGCCGAGACGTTCAAGCGCATCATCAAGGGTGATTCGGTTATTTCCCTCTTTATCGACTAATTCGGTAAATAGAAACAGACGTAATGCCTGCGGCGCGACCGGCTTTTAGCCTGTTGCGCCGCAGTGTTTTAGTTTTCGGGGCGCGTATGCGCCCATTTCCGAAGATTCCTGGTCGCGGGAATCTTCATAACACAAGGCGCAAGCCTTGTTCTTCTTGGAGTTTCACATGAAAGTTATCGCATTTAAACGCGAATTGCAAGGTTCCGGAGCGAGCCGCCGCCTGCGCATTTCCGGCCAAACCCCTGGTATCGTCTACGGTGGCGCTGAAGCCCCTGTGCTGATCTCGCTGGATCACAACGCCCTGTACCACGCGTTGAAAAAAGAAGTGTTCCACTCGTCGATCCTGGAACTGGAAATCGACGGCGTTTCCCAGCAAGTTCTGTTGCGCGACTTCCAAGTCCACGCATACAAACAACTGGTCCTGCACGCTGACTTCCAGCGCGTTGACGCTAAGCAAGCTATCCACGTGAAAGTTGCTCTGCACTTCACGAACGCTGACGTTTCGCCAGCAGTCAAGCTGCACGGCGCGACCATCAGCCACGTTGCCAACGAAATCGAAGTAGCTTGCCTGCCAGGCCAACTGCCAGAATTCATCAACGTTGACCTGTCGAACATCGACGTCGGTCACTCGCTGCACGTCGGCGACCTGGTCCTGCCAGCTGGCGTGACCGCTGTCACCCACGGCGCCAACCTGACCATCGCTACCGCTTCGGTACCGGCTGGCCACGTTGCTGCTGAAGCCGCTGCTGCTGAAGTTGTTGCTGACAAGAAGTAATTTTGCCGCCGCAGCAATGCGGTAGTCGCAAGGAAAAACCCGCCAGGTTCGCCGCGCGGGTTTTTTTCTGCCTGTTTTCACCGATAATGTTTTCTTTTACATTGCAGACACAGCCATGCCCATACGCCTGATCGTCGGCCTCGGCAACCCGGGACCCGAATACGAACAAACCCGCCACAATGCCGGTTTCTGGCTGGTGGACAATCTTGCCAACAGCTTGTCCGGCACGCGCTTGCAGCGCGATTCGCGCTACAACGCCATGCTGGCCAAGACCTCCATCGGCGGTAACGAAGTCTGGCTGCTCGAACCGCTGACCTTCATGAACCGCTCGGGCCAGTCCGTGGGCGCACTGGCGCGTTTTTTCAAGATCGCCGCCGATGAAGTGCTGGTGGTGCACGACGAGCTCGATCTGATGCCCGGCATTGCGCGCCTGAAGAAAGGTGGCTCGGCCGGCGGCCACAATGGCTTGAAAGACATCACGGCCGCGCTGGGCACGCAGGATTACTGGCGCTTGCGCCTGGGCATCGGTCACCCGCGCACCCTGAGCCTGCAGCAGCAGGTGGCCGACTTCGTGCTGCACCGGCCGCGCCGTGAAGACCAGGAACTGATCGAGCAAGCCATCGAGAAATCCTTGCAGGTGATGCCGCAGATCGTCGAAGGCAAGTTCGAGGCGGCCACGATGAAGCTGCATACGGCCTGAGAACAGGGCCTGATGGCGTCACGATACGGCTATTTTGGCGTCATTTGCCCATCATCGGGCTTTTGAAGCGCGCGCGACACGGGTACAATTGACCCCTTGAAATGCAGCACACGCACTATCCCCGGAAAAGGGCGATGCATCGCCCCGTTTTCCCTAACAGCACGGCAAGCACGCCGATAGACGGCGCCATGTGCTTTGATTATTAAAGGTTTTCCATGAGTCTCCAATGCGGTATCGTCGGCTTGCCGAACGTCGGCAAGTCCACCCTGTTCAATGCACTGACGAAAGCCGGCATCCCGGCTGAAAACTATCCGTTCTGCACCATCGAGCCGAACGTCGGCGTCGTTGAAGTGCCGGATCCACGCATGGATGCGCTGGCCGCCATCGTCAAGCCGGAACGCACGGTGAACGCCATCGTGGAATTCGTCGACATCGCCGGCCTGGTGGCTGGCGCATCGAAGGGCGAGGGCCTGGGCAACCAGTTCCTGTCGCACATCCGCGAAACGGACGCTATCGTCAACGTCGTGCGCTGTTTTGAAGATGACAACGTCATCCACGTGGCCGGCAAGATCAGCCCGCTTGACGATATCGAAGTCATCCAGACCGAACTGGCGCTGGCCGACATGGGCACCGTGGAAAAAGCGATTCATCGCGAAAACAAGAAAGCCCGCTCGGGCGACAAGGACGCGGCCAAGCTGGTGGCCATCATGGAACGCATGATGCCTTACCTGAACGATGCCAAGCCCGTGCGCGCGATGGGCCTGGACGCCGACGAAATGGAACTGATCAAGCCCTTGTGCCTGATCACGGCCAAGCCGGCCATGTTCGTGGCCAACGTGTCCGATTCGGGCTTCACGAATAACCCGCTGCTGGACCAGTTGACGGCCTACGCACAATCGCAAAACGCCCCCATCGTCGCCATCTGCGCGGCGCTGGAAGCGGAAATCGCCGACCTGGACGACGCCGACAAGGGCGCTTTCCTGGCCGACATGGGCATGGAAGAGCCCGGCCTGGACCGCCTGATCCGCAGCGCCTACAAGCTGCTGGGCCTGCAAACCTACTTCACGGCAGGCGTGAAGGAAGTGCGCGCCTGGACCATCCATGTGGGCGACACGGCACCGCAAGCGGCTGGCGTGATCCACACCGACTTCGAACGCGGCTTCATCCGCGCACAAACCATCGCCTATGACGACTTCATCACCTACAAGGGCGAAGCGGGCGCCAAGGAAGCGGGCAAGATGCGCGCCGAAGGCAAGGAATACGTGGTCAAGGATGGCGACGTGCTGAACTTCCTGTTCAACGTCTAGGCGTCTGGCAGATAAAAAAAACCTCGCAGCATGCGAGGTTTTTTTGTTTCTGGCGCGCGTACAGCACGCTATGGCGTTGTGGCGCCCTTTGCCGACGCTGCCGTCAAGCTGAGGGCCGTGTCGAGCGCCTCCATGAACTCGGGTACGTTGATGGGCTTGGTCAGATAGCGCAGGAAGCCGGCGTCGAGGCCTTTGCGCACGTCACGCGGCAGGGCGTTGGCCGACAAGGCGATGACGGGGATGTGCGCCGTCAGCGGATCGACGCGCAGCAAGCCCAGCACCTCGGTGCCGCTGATGCCGGGCAGGTTGATGTCCATCAGGATCAGATCGGGCTGGTGCTGGCGCGCCAGCGCGATGCCGAGGTGGCCATCGACGGCGCTGAGCATGCCCAGGTCGCTGCGGCGGGCGATCAATTGCTCGACCAGGAACAGGTTGGCCGGATTGTCCTCCACGTACAGCACCTTGCGGCGCGGCGCATCGTGCGGCGCATCAGCCGATGGCTCCCGGCCCATATTCCCGGCATGCTCGCCGAGTTGCAGTTCAGGAGCAGATGAGGCTGCCAATTCGATCCAGAACAGCGTGCCGACCCCGACCTCGCTCTCCACCCCCAGCGTGCCGCCCATCAGTTCGACCAACTGCTTGGTGACCACAAGGCCGATGCCGGTGCCTTCCTCGGTGCCGGCTTCCTGTCCCAGTCGGTTAAACGGCTGGAATAATTGTTGCAATTGTTCGGCCCTGAGGCCGTTGCCGGTGTCGCGCACGCTCAGGCGCACTTTGTCGCCACGCTGTTTGCATTCCACTTGCACGCTGCCGCCCGTGCGGTTGTATTTGATCGCATTCGACAGCAGGTTGATGACCACTTGTTTGACGCGCGTCAAGTCGGCATGTACGTAGAACGGCTGGTCGAGTGTAGGGAAGGTCAGCGTGATGTGGCGCTTTTGCGCCTGCGGCGTGATCATCGCGCGGCAATCGCGCAAGACTTCGGTGAGCGCCATCGCCTCGCGCGACATGGCGACCCGCCCCGATTCGATCATCGACAGGTCGAGAATTTCATTGATCAGGCGTAGCAGATACCAGCCGCCATTGAGGATCTGCTCCAGCGAGCGTTGCTGCGAGGCGCTGGGCGGCGGCGTGTCCGACGCCATCAGCTGGGCAAAGCCCAGTACCGCGTTGAGCGGCGTGCGCAACTCATGACTCATGCTCGACAAAAATTCCGACTTGGCGCGGTTGGCCTTGTCCGCTTGCGCACGCGCGTTTTCCAGTTCGATGCTATTGTCGCTCATCACGCGATTGAGCAGCTCGCGCTCCTGTTCCGCATGCTTGCGCACGGTATTGTCGGTGCCGATCAGCAGATAGCCGAGAATGGCGTCGTCCGCATCGCGCAGCGCCGTCACCGAGACGATCGCCGGGAAGCGGCTGCCATCCTTGCGCACATACGTCAGCTCATAACTGTCTTCGATCCCGCGCGACGCCTTGTAGACCAGCGCCTCAAAACCGGGAGCGATCAGCGTACCGAGTTCTTGCGAGAGGGCGGCGGCGCGGCAGATGACCTCGGCCGGATCGGATATGCCGGCTGGCGTGATCTGGTTGATCACCTCGTCTGCCTGATAGCCCAGCATGCGCTCGGCACCGACATTGAATAATTGGATCACACCCTGTGCATCGGTGGCGATGCAGGAAAAATAGGGGCTGCTGAAGATGGCTTCCTGCAGCACTCCCGCTTTCAGGAGCGCAGGCTGGGCTGCGCGTGCGGCGGTACCGGCACGGTGAATGTCGTTCATGCTTACTGCCCTTGGTTCGCAACGGCCGCTTCCGGTCGGATAGGGCTGGCTGCATATTGTTGAGCGACAGGCGCTGTGGTTTTGTGAAAGACGCTGCTGTCTGTGTTGCTAAACCACATGACAAAGGATATTTTAGCAAATTTCCTTCCCATCGCCGCGTGCGTCACGCGGACAAGACGACGTCAGCCGGGCAGCCGGCTGACGTCGATCACGCCGCAAACGCCGGCCTTGACGTGCTGGTCAATGCGACGATCAACTCCAGCGCGCCTTCAGGCAATCCGACGGCATCGTGTCTATCCCTCCAGAAACCAGACTGGCCAGCGCCGTGTTCCCGCACTATCGGGCACGATCATCATTCGACGGCTATGCGGTCCGAGCGGCGCCACGTCCACATCAGGCCGATGCCGGCCGAGGTGCCGCTGTTCTGGCGCAGCAAGGGGCTGGAACGGTTGGCGGCGCCTGCGTAGTTGTCGTAGCGCAAAAAGGCAAAGGCGCGCCAGTCGCGCTGCAGCCGGTACGAGCCGCCGAGGCCCAGACGCGTGAGCATCAGCCCGCTTTTTGCCACATACGCTGGACGCTGAGCGGTGGCAAACGCGGGGCTGACGCCATAAAAGTAATCGTTGATGGCGGCATTGCCCAGTACGGCGCCGATGCTGGCATCGACGTGCCATGCCTGGCCGTCATCGTTCAGACGGTAGAGCAGGCGCGGCTCGAACGTGGCGCCCTGGCGGCGCAGGCCGCCGCGCGTTTCGATGACGGCGCGCAAAGGCAGTTCCAGGCCCAGGCGGCTGTGTTGTGTCGGTTCGGCCAGCTTGATTTTCAGGCGCGGGCCAAATTCCACCAGGGTGCCCAGGTCCGGCATGCCGCGCCGGGCCGGCACGTCGCTGGAGCGGGCCGGCAAGGACAGGGCAAAACCGATATCGACATCGAATCGCTGCGTATCGAGCAGGCGCGCACCCACGCCGGAGCGGTCTGCGCGCAATACTTTCCCGCGATAAATCAGGTAGGGCAGGGCCAGGCTGCGCGTCGAGCGTTCGCTGGCACCCGGATAGGCGGGCGTGACGGCCGTGCCGCCAAACACGCCCGCTTCCCATAAGGGTAACGCTGGCTCGGCGGCGCGCGCCGGCGCCATGGCGGCCAGGAGGGTGATGAAGGCCAGCAAGACAGGCGCGATATTCATCGGGGAACTCCGCAAGGTTTGCCGGCCTGTAGCGATTCCAGCGCCTTCTCGCTGAGCGCGCTCGATGTGCTGGCCTGCTTTGCCAGCGCGATGGCGCGGCGGAAATGGAATTGGGCCGCATCGTCGCGGCAGGCGGCGCTGGCGGCGCGTCCCGCCTCGTGATGCAAGCGGGCTTGCCAGGCTGCATCTCCGTGACCGAGTTCGGCATTGTCGGCCGCGTCCGCGTAGTTGCGCATGGCTTGCGCCCAGTCGCCCCGGCTGGCCGATTCGCGCGCGAACTGCTCCTGCTGCGCTGCCGTGCGCAGTTCGATTTGCGTGGAGCAGGCGCCCAGCGCCATCAGGACGAGCGGCAGGACGAGGCAAGACAGGAGGGGCCGCAGTGTGGACATGGCGCCACTGTAGCGCATGCGAAGGCGCGCACGTTTGCGCGGGACGCATGAATTGGGGGATTTGTGCGGCACTGATGACATATAATTTGCACACGACTTTGTTATTTTTGACAGTACACTTCACGGGAGCACCATGTTTTCACGTAAATTCCATTCTTGTGCACAACTGATGCTGGCCACCTTGCTGATGGGTTTTGTCGCCGCGTCCCCCGCGCGCGCGCAGCAAGCGGCCGTCAAATTGCCGAACGTGGTGATCCTGGCCACGGGTGGCACCATCGCCGGCAGCGGTGCCGACAGCACGACCACCGTCGGCTACACCTCGGCCACCGTGGGCGTCGAGCGCCTGATCGCGGCCGTGCCGGAACTGAAGAAAGTGGCCAATGTGAAAGGCGAGCAAGTATTCCAGATCGCCAGTGAAAGCATGGGCAATAGCCACTGGCTGGCTCTGGCCAAGCGCATCAACGTGCTGCTGGCCTCGAACGACGTCGATGGCGTGGTCGTCACGCACGGCACCGATACCATTGAAGAGACGGCGTATTTCCTGAACCTCACCGTGAAGAGCCACAAACCCGTGGTCGTGGTGGGCGCTATGCGTCCGTCGACGGCCATTTCGGCCGACGGCCCCATCAACCTGTACAACGCCGTGATGCTGGCGGGCAGCAAGGAAGCCGTGGGCAAGGGCGTGCTGGTGGCCTTGAATGACCAGATCAACGCCGCGCGCGAAGTGACCAAAACCAACACATCGACGACCGATACCTTCAAGTCGCCGGAACTGGGCATGCTCGGCTACATCCAGGGCAGCAAGGCCTTTTTCTACCGCCAGTCGACGCGCAAGCACACCTTGGAATCGGAATTTGACATCAGCAAGCTCGATGCCCTGCCGCAAGTGGACATCGTGTATGGCTACGCCAACATGAACCGCGTCGGCATGGACGCTTTCATCGCCGCTGGCGCCAAGGGCATCATCCACGCGGGCGTGGGCGATGGCAGCGTGGCCGCGCAAATGAAGCCGGCCCTGGTGGAGGCGCGCCAGAAGGGCGTGCTGATCGTGCGTTCGAGCCGTGTCGGCCAGGGCATCGTGGCGCGCAATGGCGAAGCCAATGACGATGAACTCGACAGTGTCGTGTCCGACACCCTGAACCCGCAAAAAGCCCGCATCTTGCTGATGCTGGCCCTGACCAAGACCAACAGTACGCAAGAAATCCAGCGTATTTTCTATACCTATTGATCGCCGTCACGCCGGCCCAGCCACTGCGGCTGGGCCTGGCTGATTTACGCTTGCCCGCTTTGCTGCCATACTGCGCTTCTGACTAACTTCCTGGCAGAAGCAGCAACACTGTTCCTTCTCCCCTGTCCATGGCTATCCTGTCCGACATCATCCTGTATCCGATCAAATCGTGCGCCGGCATCCATTTGCGCGAAGCTGTCCTGACGCGCTCGGGGCTGATGAGCGAGCACGTGTTCGACCGCGAGTGGATGGTGGTCGATGCGCAGGGCCGTTTCCTGACCCAGCGCGAACATCCGCGCATGGCGCTGATCGTGCCCTCCATCAAGGCCACCACCCTGGAATTGCGCGCGCCGGGCATGCTGTGCCTGGAAATCGAGCTGGGCTTGCCACATCCGCAACTGGCGCCCATGCTGGACGTGCAGGTGTGGGACGATAGCGTGCGCGCCTACGATTGCGACGACGTCACGGCCACCTGGTTTTCCAACGCCATCGGCGTGCCGTGCCGCCTGGCGCGCTTTCACCCGGACGTGGTGCGCGCCACCAGCACCAAATGGACCAATGGCATTGCCGCCGCGACCATGTTTGCCGATGGTTACCCGGTGCTGATCGCCGGCGCCGCTTCGCTCGACGACGTGAATGACAAGCTGCGCGCCGCCGGCCGCGAGGCGCTGCCGATGAACCGTTTCCGTCCCAACCTCGTCATCGGCGATATCGGTGCCTTCGAGGAAGACTACGCCGACTTCCTGCAATTTGGCGCCACCGTGTTAACACCCGTCAAGCCGTGCTCGCGCTGCCCGATCCCGTCGGTGGACCAGGCCACGGGCGTGCCGGGACCGGACCCGCTCGACGTCATGCATGGCTATCGTGCCAAGCCCGAACTCGATGGCGCCATCTGCTTCGGCATGAACGCCATCGTCACCGAAGGCGGCGATGAGCGCATCGTGGTGGGGCAGGACATCGGTTTCGAACTGGCATTTTAAGCATGGCGGCCGCACACATGGGTTTAAGGTTTCTATGAATCAAGCAATACCGCCGGACCCGCGCATTGCCAGCCTCGAAGCCGAAAACCAAGCCTTGCGCGCGCGCATGGATTTCCTGCTGGAACAGGTCGAGCGCAACCACGACATCATGTGCCGCCACCAGGCGTTTGACCTGGAAATCGTCGGTGCGTCCACCTTTCCCGAACTGATCGGCACCATTTTCCGCACCTTGCCCGTGATTTCCGACCTCGACGGCGTCACCCTGAGCCTGCTCGACGAGGATGACGATATCGTGCTGGTGATGGAAAAGCTGGGCGTCGATTTCAGCGCTTTCCCGCAGTTGCTGTTCGTGCATGCCGTGGCGGAGCTGGGTTTTGCTGCACCAAAACCCGTGGCCGAAGGGGAAGCGGCCTTGCCGCCGCGGCCCCTGCTGGGCACCTTCGACGCCGCCGTGCATGGCCCGCGTTTTCCGCAGATAAACGTGCCCCTGCGCAGCGTGGCGCTGGTGCCCTTGCTGCGCAACAAGCGGCTGATTGGCAGCCTGAACCTGGCCAGCGGCGACGAGACGCGCTTCACGCCTTCGCTGGGCACGGATTTCATCAAGCACATGGCCTCCATCATCGCCATTTGCCTGGAAAACGTGATCAGCAATGAAATGCTGAAATACATCGGCTTGACCGATTCCCTGACGGGCGTCTATAACCGCCGCTATATCGACCGCCGCCTGCTGGAAGAAATCGCCCGCGCGCGGCGCCAGAATTATTGCATTTCGTGTATGTATATCGACATTGACCATTTCAAGCTGTTCAATGACAAGCATGGTCACCAGGGCGGCGATGAAGTATTGCGAGAAGTGGCCACGCGCATCCGCACGGAATTGCGCCGCTCCGATGCGCTGGGCCGCTTCGGCGGCGAGGAATTCGTCGTGCTGCTGATCGATGCCGACCTCGACAGCGCGACCTTCGTGGCCGAACGCATCCGCGCCAGCATCGCCGGCACCATGTTTGACTTGCCGGGCAGCGCGCAGGCGTGGGTCAGCGTGTCGATCGGCGTGGCCAGCCTGGAAGCGGACGTGGCGCTGCTGCCGATCGAAACGGTGGCGCAGCAACTGGTGGCGCACGCCGACCAGGCCCTGTACCAGGCCAAGGCCGATGGGCGCAACAAGGTCGTCAGCTGGCAGGCGCAGCCAGGTTAATTACTTTAATAGTAAAGTTTCCGCTTTGGCCACGGCGTCGGCCGTGCCGCGCAGCACCACCACGTCACCGCTGGCCAGCTGCGTCTCGGGCGTGATATCGAGGCGGCCGCGGCCGCGGCGAATGGTCGTCACGGCAGCGCCGCAGCCGGCCACGTCGATCGTGCTCAGGGGCAAGCCCACGCAGTGCGCGCCCTCGCTGACGGTGACCGTATGCAGGCGCTCCAGCTCGGCATCGTCGCCCGCGTCGCTGGAACCGTGGAAATAGCCGCGCAGAGAGGCATAGCGTTCCTCGCGCGCCGCCTGCACCCGGTGCACCACGCGGCGCAGGGGCACGCCCATCATGATCAAGGCGTGCGAAGCGAGCATCAGGCTGCCTTCCATCAATTCCGGCACCACTTCGGCCGCGCCCGCCTTCTTCAACTGATCGAGGTCGCTGTCGTCGTGGCTGCGCACGATGACGGGCAAGGTTGGCGCCATTTCGTTGAGTAAATGCAATAACTTCAGTGCCGAGGGCGTGTTGGCGTAGGTGATCACCACGGCGCTGGCCCGGTAGATGCCAGCCGCCACCAGGCTTTCGCGCCGGCCCGCGTCGCCATACGAGACGTGGGCGCCGGCCAGCTGCGCTTCCTGCACCCGTTCCGGGTCCAGGTCCAGCGCGTGGTATTCGATTTTTTCTTCCGCCAGCAGGGTGGCCAGGCTTTGCCCGCTGCGCCCGAAGCCGGCGATCAGCACGTGTTTCTGCGAGGCCATGGTGCGCGTGGCGATCTTGGTGAGCGCCAGCGATTGCATCATCCAGTCGTTGGCCGCCAGTTTCATGACGATGGCGTCGGACTTGGCGATGAGGAAGGGCGCCACCAGCATCGACAGCACCATCGACGCCAGCACCACCTGCACGACGAACGGGTCCATCAGCTTGATGCCGCCAGCCAGGTTCAGCAGCACGAAGCCGAACTCGCCCGCCTGCGCCAGCGCCAGGCCCGTGCGCAATGACACGCCCGTCGATGCGCCGAACAGCCGGGCCAGCCCTGCGATGAGGGCAAATTTCAGCAGCACGGGGCCGCACAGCAGCAGCAAGACGAGCCACCAGTTATCGAGCACCACGCGGATATTGAGCAGCATGCCGACGGTGATGAAGAACAGGCCCAGCAGCACGTCGCGGAAGGGCTTGATATCCTCTTCCACCTGATGCTTGAATTCCGTCTCGGAAATGAGCATGCCGGCAACAAACGCCCCCAGGGCCAGCGACAGCCCGGCCCGCTCCGTGATCCACGCCGCACCGAGGGTGATCAGCAGCAGGTTGAGCATGAACAGTTCTTGCGAGCGGCGCTTGGCGACGATGGTCAGCCAGCCGCGCACCAGTTTCTGGCCGATGAACAGCAGCAAGATCAGTACGACGAGGGCCTTGCCGCCGGCCCAGGCCAGGGTTTCGGCCAGGTTGTCCGAATCGCGCGTGAGAGCAGGAATCAGGATCAGCAGGGGCACGACGGCCAGGTCCTGGAACAGCAAGATGCCGATGATCTTGCGGCCGTGTTCGCTTTCGAGTTCCAGCCGTTCCGTGAGCATTTTCGAGACGATGGCCGTCGACGACATGGCCAGCGCGCCGCCCAGGGCGAACGCGGCTTGCCAGCTCAGGTGGATGTAGGCGGACAGGTAGCGCCCGACGAACCAGCCGAAGACGACGGTAGCGATGATGGTGGTGACCACCTGGGCCATGCCAAGGCCGAAGACGATGCGCCGCATGGCGAGGAACTTGGGCAGAGAAAATTCGAGCCCGATGGAAAACATCAGGAAGACGACGCCGAATTCGGCCAGGGTGTGGCTGGCCTCGTTTTCCGCTGCCAGGCCCAGCGCATGGGGGCCGATGACGATGCCAACGGCCAGGTAGCCCAGCATGGGCGGCAAATGCAACATTCTGAAAGCGACCACGCCCAGCACGGCGCTGCCGAGTAACATCAGAGTCAGTTCAAGCGAGGAAAACATGGGTTGCCCGGTACGGTCAATGGAAATCGTTGTTTGTTGTGACTGGCAAGTTTTTTGCTTTCCTAATTCGTTTATACTTTGGGCATGAGTGTAACCCATGAAAAAACAATGCTGAAAGCTTTTGATCGAATTGACATGCAAGCGACCACCGAGCGCGCCGTCGCGCTGGCCCGCACCACCTTGCAGATCGAGTCCGACGCCATCGTCGCGCTGCACGCGCGCCTGGCCACGGACGACAGCGTGGGCCGCGCCGTGGCGCTGTTGCTGCAATGCAAAGGAAGAGTCGTCGTCTCCGGCATCGGCAAATCCGGCCATATCGCGCGCAAGATTGCCGCCACCCTCGCTTCCACCGGCACGCCGGCCCTGTTCGTGCATCCGGCCGAAGCGGCCCATGGCGACCTGGGCATGGTCACCTCGGACGATGCTTTTATTGCCATATCGTATTCGGGCGAATCGTCGGAACTGATGGCCATCATGCCCGTCGTCAAGCGCATGGGCGGCGTACTGATTTCCATGACGGGCAAACCGAATTCGAGCCTGGCGCAGCTGGCCGACGTGCACCTGGATGTTTCTGTTGAGAAAGAAGCCTGTCCGCTGAATCTGGCGCCGACGGCCAGCACCACCGTCACCCTGGCCCTGGGCGACGCGCTCGCCGTGGCCTTGCTCGATTTGCGCGGCTTCAAGGAAGAAGATTTCGCGCGCTCGCATCCGGGCGGCGCCCTGGGCCGGCGCCTGCTCACGCACGTGCATGACGTCATGCGCAGCGGCGAACGGGTACCCAAGGTGCCCGTGGACGCTTCCTTGCTGCAGGCGCTGGAAGAAATGACGAAGAAGGGCATGGGCATGACGGCCGTCGTCGATGCGGACAACCGCCCCGTGGGCGTGTTTACCGATGGCGACCTGCGCCGCATGTTCGAGCGCGTGCAGGATTTCACGCAAGTGGCGATCCGCGACGTCATGCATGCGCAGCCGCGCAGCATCGCGCCCGAACGCCTGGCCGTCGATGCCGTGGCCGTGATGGAGCAGTTCCGCATCAACCAGATGCTGGTCGTCGATGCCGACGGCAAGCTGGTGGGCGCGCTGCATATCCATGATCTGACGCAAGCGAAGGTGATCTGATGGACAGCGTAGCGGACAACCTGGCGCGCGCGGCCAAGGTCAGACTGATGATCTTTGACGTCGACGGCGTGCTCACCGACGGCAGCCTGCATTTCGGCCCCGATGGCGAGATGATGAAAACGTTTAATGTGTATGATGGCCTGGGTATCAAGCTGCTGCAGGAATCGGGCGTGCAGACGGCCATCATCAGCGCGCGCCGCTCGGCCATCACGGCGCGCCGCGCGCAAGATCTTGGCATTACCCATGTGCACCAGGGCGGTCACGACAAGCTGACGCCGTTTCGCGAACTGCTGGCGCTGACGGGCTTGACGCAAGAGCAATGCGGCTACATCGGCGACGATGTCATCGACGCCCCCATCCTGCGCCGCGTGGGCTTTGCCGTCAGCGTGCCGGGCGGGCGTCCGGAAGTGCAGGACCTGGCGCACCATGTGACGCAGGCCGGCGGCGGCCGCGGCGCGGTGCGCGAGATCTGCGAATTCCTGCTGCGCGCGCAGGACAACTATGCGCGCGTCATGGCGCCGTTCCTGGAGTGAGGCGCACCTTGCCGCCAGTGAGATTGGAAAGAGTGAAACCCTATGCGTAAGCCAGGAGGCGCCCATCGCTGGCGCACGATTTTTACCGTGCTGGGCGCGGTTGTTGTCGCGCTGGCCAGCTTTTGGCTGCTCGAAGTGATGAACAAGAATGCCCAGGACATCACGGCCAGCAAGCATCTGGATGAGCCAGACTATTTCATCACCAATTTCAGCCTGGTGCGCATGGACTTGACGGGTAAACCCAGCTATATCGTATCGGGCACCAAGCTCACGCATTATCCGGCCGACGATTCCTCCGATATCGACCAGCCTTTCGTGCGCAAGCTCACGCCAGGCATGCCGCCGATGAACATGAATGCGGAACTGGCGCATATCGACCAGGACAATACCCGGCTGCAACTGCATCGCAATGTCGTGATCGACCGCGTGGCCAGTCCAAAGGCGCAGAACCTGACGGTCAGGACGGAAGCGCTGACGGTATTCCCGGATGAGGAAAGAATGGAAACGGACGTGCCTGTCGATATCCTGACGGGCGCCTCGCGCCTCAATGGCGTCGGCATGAAGGCCAATAACGCCACTGGCGTGGTGGAAGTGCAGAATGCGCTGCGCATGGTCCTCCCGCCGAAACCGCGCCCTGCCGCGGCGGCAAAATGACAGAATGAAACAAGGAAACCATACTATGAAGAAGATCTTGCTGTTGACCGTATTGTCCCTGGCCATCATGGGAGGTGCGCATGCCGAGAAGGCCGATTCCGAGAAGGAAGCCGTCATCACGGCACGCAGCGGCCACGTCGATGACGTCAAGCAAGTGCGTACCCTGACGGGCGACGTCGTGCTGGTGAAAGGCACGCTGACCATGAAGGCGGGCCGGGCCTTGATCACGGAAGACCCGCAAGGCTACCAGTTCATCACCTTCTGGGCCGATCCCGGCAAGCTGGCCACCTTCCGCCAGAAGCGCGATGGCGCGGGCGACCTGTGGGTGGAAGGCGAAGCGGAGCGCGTGGAATACAACAACAAGACGGAAGTGGTGAAACTGTTTTCCAAGGCCAAGCTGACGCGCCTGGAAGGCACGAAAGTGACCGATGTGGCCAACGGCGCCTTCATCTCGTATGACAGCCGTAAGGAAGTATTCACAATGGAAAATTCCGACAGCGGCACCAGCACGCCCGATGGCGGCAGCGTGCGCATGGTGATCCAGCCGAAGCCCAAGGCACCGGCGGCGGAGAAAGCGCCGGCCACGCCCGCGCCAGGAAAGAAATAATGGACAATACTCGTTGCGGCAGCACCCTGATCGTTCGCGGGCTGCAAAAAACCTATGGCAAGCGGCAAGTCGTGCATGATGTCTCACTGCAAGTCGAATGCGGCGAAGTGGTGGGGCTGCTGGGCCCGAACGGCGCCGGCAAAACCACCTCGTTCTACATGATCGTCGGCCTGGTGCCGTCGGACGGCGGCAGCATCGATATCAGCGGCGTGGACATTTCCCGCCTGCCGATCCACCGCCGCGCGCAGATGGGCCTGTCGTATCTGCCGCAGGAAGCGTCCGTCTTCCGCAAGCTGACGGTGGAAGACAATATCCGCGCCGTGCTGGAAATCCAGACCGTTGAAGGCCGTCCTTTGAAGAAGGCCGAGATCGAAGAGCGCCTGGATAAATTGCTGGCCGACTTGCAAATTGAAAAGTTGCGAGAGAACCAGGCGCTGTCCTTGTCGGGTGGCGAGCGCCGCCGCGTGGAAATCGCCCGCGCGCTGGCCACCGACCCCCGTTTCGTGCTGCTCGACGAGCCGTTCGCCGGCGTCGACCCCATCGCCGTGATCGAGATCCAGCGTATCGTGCGCTTCTTGAAGGAGCGCAATATCGGTGTGCTCATCACCGACCATAATGTGCGCGAGACGCTGGGTATCTGCGACCGTGCCTACATCATCAACCAGGGCTCGGTGCTGGCGTCGGGACGCCCCGACGACATCATCGCGAACGAGTCGGTACGCCGGGTCTATCTGGGCGAACACTTCCGTATGTGAGCCAATGAAACAATCATTGCAGCTGCGCACTTCGCAGCACCTGGCACTGACGCCGCAGTTGCAGCAATCGATACGCCTGTTGCAATTGTCTACCCTGGAATTGCACCAGGAACTAGAGCAACTGCTGACGGACAATCCCTTGCTCGAACGCCTGGACGATCCGCTCGACCATTCGCTGCGCCTGCTGTCCGACGGGGCCCTCAGTTCCACGGCCGCGCCGGCCGAAGCGCCGCCCCAGCCGCCAGGCCAGGAGGCGCCTGCGGCGCCGGCCGAAGCGGAAGCCTTTGACGGCGAGGCGGGCGAGGGCCCGGCCGCCGCGGACGGCGGCGACAGCGACTGGAGCGAGGCGAGCCGCGGCAAGGCGCCCGACGATGAGGATTCGCGTCCGCAACTGGAGGCCCATCACTGCACCCTGCGCGAGCACCTGATGGAGCAGATGCGCGTGACGGTGCTCGAATTGCGCGACCGCGCGCTGGTCGAGCTGATCATCGACGCGCTCGACGACAATGGCTACCTGGAAGAGTCGCTCGACGACATCCTGGCGCGCCTGCCGGAAGAGCTGGAAATCGACGCCGACGAACTGCGCACGGCCTTGTCGCTGCTGCAAAGTTTCGATCCGCCCGGCGTGGGCGCGCGCAATGCGTCCGAATGCCTGGCGCTGCAGATCAAGCGTTTGCCGCACGTCGCCATGGTGACGCGGCGCATGGCCCTCGTCATCGTGGAAAAGCACCTGGCCTGGTTTGCCCAGCGCGATTTCAACAAGCTGAAAAAAGCCCTCGATTGCGACGAGGAAGACTTGCGCGAAGCGCAGACGGTGATTCGCCAGTGCAATCCGCATCCGGGCGCCGTGTTCGCCTCGGATGTGTCCGATTACGTGGTACCCGATGTCGTCGTCAAGCGCGCGCGCAATGGCTGGCAAGTCACCCTGAACAATGACGTCATGCCGCGCCTGCGCGTCAACGCCATGTACGCCAACTTGCTCAAGCAGGGCAAGGGCGAGGGCGCCATGGGTGCGCAGTTGCAGGAAGCCAAGTGGCTGATCAAGAATATGCGCCAGCGCTTCGACACCATCCTGCGCGTGGCACAGGCGATAGTAGAAAGACAAAAGAACTTTTTCTCGCATGGGGCCGTTGCCATGCGCCCCCTTGTGCTCCGTGAAATAGCTGATACACTAGGTTTACACGAGAGTACTATCTCGCGGGTAACAACTCAAAAGTACATGCTGACCCCGCACGGCATGTTCGAGTTGAAATATTTCTTTGGTAGCCACGTCGCCACCGAAGCGGGGGGCGAAGCGTCATCGACGGCGATACGGGCATTGATCGTGCAACTGACAGGAGCAGAAGACCCTAAAAATCCTTTATCCGACAGTAAGATTGCGGACATGCTGGGGGAACAAGGCATGGTGATTGCGCGACGTACTGTTGCCAAATACCGGGAAGCGTTGAAAATTCCGCCAGTGAGCCTGCGTAAGTGTTTGTAAGTTTTTTTCGGTTCCTCTGCGGGCCGGACAGGATGGACCGCACGAACCCGATCATCTTTAGGAGTGTGTATGAATCTCACCATCAGCGGACATCATCTCGAAGTGACACCAGCCATCCGTGAATACGTACAAACGAAGCTGGAGCGCGTGAAACGTCATTTCGATCAAGTCATCGATATCGCCGTGATTCTGACCGTGGATAACCTCAAAGAGAAAGAAAAACGTCAAAAGGCTGAAGTCAACCTGCGTCTGAGTGGCAAGACTGTCTATGTGGAAAGCCTGGCGCACGACCTGTACGCCGCGATCGATACCCTGATCGACAAGCTCGATAGGCAAGTGATGAAATACAAAACCAAAGTGCAAGGGCACGGTAAAGAGGCGATCAAGCATCTGCCAGACAACTCCGAGGAAGACGCCGTCGTCGCCGTTTAAGGCCACCCGCTTCCAGCAGTTGTGATCAACTAAGGGCGCACATCTTGCGCCCTTTTTTGCGCCCGTACCTGTCGAACGCAATCTTCCCCGCGCAAGGGCTAGAATGTTTGCACTTTCACTTCTTTCCTGCCTGCCATGAGCGACTTCGTCCAGACCTCCATCCGCAACCGCACCGGGCACATCGTGCTCGACCGTCCGAAAGCCTTCAATTCCCTGTCGCTGGAGATGGTGCGCGCCTTGAGCGCGACGTTGCTGGCCTGGCGCGACGATCCGCAGGTGGACGCCGTGGTGATCCGTTCCAGCAGCGAAAAAGCCCTGTGCGCCGGTGGCGACATCCGTTTCTTTTACGATGCGGGCCTGGCCACGCCGCAAGGCGGCAGTGCCTTGCTGGAAGATTTCTTTACGGAAGAATACGCCTTAAATCATGTGATTCATTTCTATCCGAAACCGTATATCGCCGTGATGGATGGCGTGGTGATGGGCGGCGGCATGGGCGTGGCGCAAGCCGGGCCAGGCAACCGCCTGCGCATCGTCACGGGCCGCACGCGCATGGCCATGCCGGAAGTCAATATTGGCTTGTTCCCGGACGTGGGCGGCAGTTATTTCCTGTCGCGCCTGGCCGGCCAGCTGGGCCTGTACCTGGGCTTGACGGGCCTGACGATCAACGCGGCCGATGCCCTGTACACGGGGCTGGCCGATGTCTACCTGCCCGAGGCGCAGATGGGGACGCTGCTGGCCCTGTTCGACTCGACGCCGGGCGAGGCCTTGCCGGTCGCTATCAAGGCGCTGGCGGCACCGTTCCAGGCCGGGGCGGGGGCTTCTTCTTTGGCCACCGCGCGCGCGGCGCTGGACCGCCACTTCGGCGCGCCTTCCGTGGCCGCCATCATGGCCTCGCTGGCGCAGGACGACAGCGCGTTCGCGGGCAAGGCCCTGGCGGCCATGCGCCTGCGTTCGCCCCTGATGATGTCGGTGACCCTGGAATTGCTGCAGCGGGGGGCTCACCTGGGCGTGGCCGATTGCCTGCGCCTGGAGCGTACGGTGGTGCGCCATAACTTCGCGCATGGCGAAGTGCTCGAAGGCGTGCGCGCGCTGGTGGTCGACAAGGACAATGCACCGCGCTGGAACCCCGTCAGCCTGGACGAGGTCGATGCAGCCATGGTGGCGCGCTTCTTTGCCCCCGTCTGGCCGGCTCAAGCGCATCCGCTGCGCCACTTGAATTAACTAGCTACGCTCGCGGTGGCGCAGGACCACGCGCTCGTTGGGGCCGAAGTATTGCGCCAGCCGTTCCGCCATGTACACGGAGCGGTGCTGGCCCCCCGTGCAACCGAGGGCCACCGTCAGGTAGCTGCGGTTGTCGGACTTGAATGACGGCAACCATTTTTCGATGAAGGCGCGGATGTCGGCCAGCAGCTCCAGCGCGCTCGGCTGCGCGTCGAGGAAGGCGATCACGGGCGCATCGCGTCCGTCGAGCGGGCGCAGCGCCAGGTCGTAATAGGGATTGGGCAAGGCCCGCACGTCAAAGACGAAATCGGCGTCCAGCGGCACGCCCAGCTTGAAGGCGAACGATTCAAAGAACAAGGTCAGCGGCGCGCGTTCGGAGGCGACGATATCCTTGATCCAGGCGCGCAATTTATTGGCGCTCAGTTCCGACGTATCGATCACATGGCCCAGCTGCTCAATGGCCGACAGGCGCTCGCGTTCTTCCGAGATGCATTCGATCAGGGTGCGGCGGCTGGCCGGGTTCTGGTTCGGACGCAATTCGTGCGACAGCGGATGGCTGCGCCGCGTTTCCGAGAAGCGCGCCACCAGCGAATGCGTGGTAGCCGTGAGGAACATGACTTTGACGTCGTGCCCTTGGTCGCGCAGCAGGGCCACATTGTGCGGCAAGCTGGCCAGCGACTCGGCGCTGCGCGCATCGACGGCGACGGCCAGTTGCGGTGTGCCTTCGTCGAGCAAGGTTTGCACCAAGCTGGGCAGCAAGGCCGGTGGCAGGTTGTCGACACAATAGTAACCGGTATCTTCCAGCACATTGAGCGCGACGGATTTACCGGAGCCGGATATTCCGGTGATAAGGACGATATGCATACGCCGATCATACAATAAAGATCGGCGCTCTGCTCCAAGGCAATGATTTTTACAAATTATTGCAATTTAGACTGTCGTAT
The DNA here is from genome assembly GCF_002813325.1 of Janthinobacterium sp. 64. NCBI lineage: Bacteria > Pseudomonadati > Pseudomonadota > Betaproteobacteria > Burkholderiales > Oxalobacteraceae > Janthinobacterium > Janthinobacterium sp. 64. The sequence goes on from NZ_PHUG01000001.1 coordinate 4,270,750, forward strand.
TTCTTTGCTGCACACGTCAACAATGTCGTCGGATTACGCGGCGGCTTCGCCACCGCTAATCCGACCTACGTTGCTAATCACCGCTCATTGCTAACCTCTGCCGTTCCATGAACTCCTGCAAGGTATCGATGCCGCGCAGTTGCAAAATGGTATTGCGTACGGCCGCTTCGAGCAACACGGCGATGTTGCGGCCGGCGGCGACGGGGATGACGACCTTGCGCACGGGTAAGCCCAGAACGTCTTCCGTGGGGAACAGGAAGGGCAGGCGCTCGACTTCTTCTTCCAGGGCGTTGCGGCGCACCAGATGCACGATCAGTTTCAAACGCATCTTGCGGCGCACGGCCGTTTCGCCAAAGATGGCCTTGATGTCGAGTAAGCCCAGGCCCCGCACTTCGAGCAGGTTTTGCAGCAGCGGCGGGCAGCGGCCTTCGATCATGTTCGGTGCGATGCGCGAGAATTCGACGGCGTCATCGGCCACCAGGCCGTGGCTGCGCGAAATCAGTTCCAGGCCCAGCTCGCTCTTGCCCAGGCCCGAATCGCCCGTGATCAGCACGCCCACGCCCAGCACGTCCATGAACACGCCATGCATGATGATGCGTTGCGCCAACTTTTTGGACAGGTAGACGCGCAGGAAGTCGATCACTTGCGCGGCCGGCAGCGGGGTCGAGAACAGGGGAATGTTTTGTTCGTCGCAAATGGCGAGGATGTCGGGCGGCGTTTCCAGCCCTTGTGCGATGATCAGCGCGGGCGGGCCGCCGGCGATCAGCTCGCCGATCACGTGGGTGCGCGTGTTGACCTTCAGGCGCTGGTAGTAATTGATTTCCTGGTGACCGAAGACCTGGATGCGGCCCGGATGGATCAGGTTCAAGTGGCCCACCTGGTCGGCGGCCGACGAGACGTCGCCCGAGATCAGGCGCTCGCCGCCGGGGAAACCGGCGAACCAGCCCAGTTGCAGACTTTCACGATTATCGTCGTACAGGCGTTGTATCGTCAGCGGCGTTTGCAACATGGCAGTCTTCTTCAGGAGTGGAGGAATACCTGAAGTTTAACCCGCCGCTTGCAGACTGGGTTGCCAATTGACGATGCGCGAATGCACGGATTTCGGTTCCGGATCCGTCGCCAGCGCCGTGCGGAAGGCATCGTCGGAAAACATTTCGGCGATTTCCGACAGGATTTCCAGATGTTGCTGGGTGACATGATCGGGAATCAGCAGGAAAAACAGCAGATTGACGGGCTTGCCATCGGGCGACTCGAACGGAATCGGCTCGGCCAGACGCACGAAGGCGCCCAGCGGCGCTTTCAGGGTCTTGCTGCCTTTGACTCTGCCATGCGGCACGGCTACGCCATGGCCCAGGCCAGTCGAGCCCAGGCGTTCGCGGGCAAACAGATTGTCCGAAACGGTAGAGCGGGCGATGCCGTAATTGTTTTCGAAGATCAGGCCGGCTTGCTCGAAGGCGCGCTTTTTACTGGACACTTCCAGGTCCAGCAGGACGTTTTCGAGGGATAATATTTTGCTAAGATTAGTCATGACACTCAATGAAATGGTGCAATGCGCAGAGGGCTTGCGAGCCGAATTATAGGCCTGTTTCGGCGGCCTGTAACGCCAATTCTCAACAGTATACGCCCGCTGCGGGCGCAGTGGGCGCTACAGCCCACGTGGCCATCATTTTAGCAAAAAAATAACACCGGCGTGTATCGGCTATTTCTTGATTAAAAACACGCGGCGAACAGATTTTTCCGCCGCTGAATGCCGATTTTCCGATTTTTCAGCGTCTGTGACATGCTCTGCGGCACTACTGCAACGTTGTTTTAAAACACAGCCAACATTCCTGTTGGCATGGTTTCGTGGTGTTGCGCGAGGTTATTGGCGCGCATTGCGCAGATTGCCCGGCATCGTGCCCGTGCTGTAGTTGCTGCGCCACGGGTTGATATCGAGCCCGCCGCGGCGCGTATAGCGCGCATACACGGACAGTTTTTGCGGCTTACACTGGCGCAAGATATCGACAAAGATGCGCTCCACGCATTGCTCATGGAATTCATTGTGCTCGCGGAAACCGATCAGGTAGCGCAACAGGCTTTCCTGGTCGATCTGCGGTCCTGCATAGTCGATCTGCACGCTGCCCCAGTCGGGCTGGCCCGTCACCAGGCAATTCGATTTGAGCAAGTGCGAAACGAGTTTTTCTTCCACCGGCGCTTCATCGAGTGCCGCCTTCAACAGCAGCGGCGAGGGCGTGTATTGCGTGATTTCCAGGTCCAGGCGGTCCAGCAGCACGCCATCGAATTCGCCCATTTTCAGCTTGCCGAAGTCTTCCTGCAAGGTCAGTTCCACTTGCACGGGCGCGCCGAAGCCGTTCGATAAATCCTGCTTGAGCAAGGCCAGCAGCGCATCCGGGCTGTCCAGCTTGGTCTGGTTGAACGAGTTCAGGTACAGCTTGAACGATTTCGATTCGATGATGTTGGGCGAATCGGCCGGCGCGCTGACCTTGGCAATGGCCACCTGCGGCTTGCCGCGCTGGTTCAGCCACGACAGTTCGTAGGCATTCCAGATGTCGAGGCCGAAGAAGGGCAAGGTGCCGCGCAATTCCAGCTCGTCGCGCTTGCCCTGGCGCGGAATCGGAAACAGCAGTTCCGGCGCGTAATCGCTGCGGTAGGCGGAGCTTTTGCCCAGGGGGGATTGTTCGGCGAGGTCGTTGGTGGTGGTCATGGTCGTGTGGCGTAGTTCGGTCAAGGACGCATGGTAGCCTATTTCGGGGTCAGACCCGTCGGGTCTGACCCCAGCTTCTTCGCTTGGGTTATAACTAACCCAAAAACAATTTATATACAGGATTGCTGCTCTCATCCCAGTAACGGTACCCGAGGGTATCGAGGAAGCGGGCGAATTCTCCCATCTCGTCGGGCGGCACTTGCAGGCCCACCAGGATGCGGCCCACGTCGCCGCCCTGGCTGCGGTAGTGGCAAAGTGAAATATTCCAGTTCGGCGCCATGCTGTCGAGGAAGCGCATCAGCGCACCGGGGCGTTCGGGGAATTCAAAGCGGTACAGCAGCTCGTCCTGCGCCAGCCGGCTCTTGCCGCCGACCAGATGGCGGATGTGCGACTTGGCCAGCTCGTCGTGGGTCAGGTCCAGCGTCTTGAATTCGTGTTCCTCGAAGGTCTTCGCCAGCACGCTCGACTCATGCCGGTCGGCAATCTGAATGCCGACGAACACGTGCGCCGCTTTTTCATCGCTGATGCGATAGTTAAATTCCGTCACGTTGCGCGCGCCGATGAGCGAGCAGAAGCGCTTGAAGCTGCCTCGCTGTTCGCGCATGGTGACGGCAAACACGGCTTCGCGGAACTCGCCCAGCTCGGCCCGCTCGGCGACGAAGCGCAGGCGGTCGAAATTCATGTTCGCGCCGCAGGCGATGGTGACCAGCGTCTGGTTGACGATGGGGTGCTTGCTCAGGCTGGCCCGTTCCACGTAGGCCTTGGCGCCCGCGATGGCCAGCGCGCCGGCCGGTTCCAGGATGGAGCGCGTGTCCGTAAACACATCCTTGATGGCGGCGCAGATGGCGTCCGTGTCGACGATGATGATGTCATCGACATATTGCTGCGCCAAACGGAAGGTTTCCTCGCCCACCAGACGCACGGCCGTGCCGTCCGAAAACAGGCCCACGTCGGGCAGGGTGACCCGTTCACCCGCTTTCAGCGAGCGCGCCATGGCGTCCGAATCGACTGTTTGCACGCCGATGATCTTGATGTCGGGGCGAATCTGCTTCACGTACGCCGCCACGCCGGCGATCAGGCCGCCGCCGCCGATGGCGACGAAGATGGCGTGGATGGGGCCGGCGTGCTGGCGCAGGATTTCCATGCCGATCGTGCCCTGGCCGGCGATCACGTCCGGGTCGTCGAACGGGTGCACGAAGGTCAGCTTCTGTTCCTTTTCCAGGGTCAGCGCATGATTGTAGGCATCCGTGTAGGACTCGCCGTGCAGCACGATTTCCACATGCACGCCGCCGCGCGCCTTGACGGCGTCGATCTTGACGGGGGGCGTGGTGGTGGGCATGACGATGACGGCGCGGCAACCCATGCGCGCGGCCGACAGGGCCACGCCCTGGGCATGGTTGCCGGCCGAGGCGCAAATCACGCCGCGCTTGCGTTCCGCATCGCTGAGCTGGGCCATCTTGTTGTAGGCGCCGCGAATCTTGAAGCTGAACACGCTTTGCATGTCTTCGCGCTTGAAGTAAATCTGGTTGTTCAGGCGCTGCGACAGGGCAGGGGCCAGTTCCAGCGGCGTTTCGGTAGCGACGTCATAGACGCGGGCGGTCAGGATTTTCTTGAGGTAGTCGATGTTCATAGTCTGCAAGCAAGTGATTCTGGGCCAGAAAGGGTCTGGAACGTGTCGGGCGATAGCGGCGGCGCCGCGGCGGATAGCCTGGCGACAAAAATGCTCTGTGGAACTACGGGCGGGTATGCCTTTGCCTGCCGGCGCGGATTGTGCGGCGCGCAAGCTGCTCTTCATTATAATGGAGAGCCATACTGCATCGCGAAGTGTTCCATGATCGAATCCGCAATCGCCTGGCTGCTGCAGCTGATCGCAGCACCGGAAGTCGGGCTGACATCGGTCTTTCTGATCAGCTTTATTTCCGCCACCTTGTTGCCGCTCGGCTCGGAGCCGGCCGTGTTTGCCGTCATCAAGGCCAATCCCGCGCTGTTCTGGGCTGCCATCGGCGTCGCCACCCTGGGCAATACCCTGGGCGGCATCGTCGACTACTGGATGGGCTACCGGGCCAAGCAGGCGTTCGCCAAGGAGCGCGACACGCGCTGGTTCCGCTGGCTGGCCCGCTACGGCGCCAAGACCATGCTGCTGGCCTGGCTGCCCATCGTGGGCGACCCGCTGTGCACGCTGGCCGGCTGGCTCAAGCTGCCGTTCTGGCCCAGCGTGGCCTACATGGCCGTCGGCAAGTGCGCGCGCTACCTGACCATGACGGGCTTGCTGCTGTACGTGCCCGATGGCGTATGGCACCGGATTGGACAAATGCTGGCGTAATAGGGCTGCCTGCAACGCCGTTTTGCCCCATTTTTTGGCAGTCCGATAGTTTGCAATGGAGTCCGATTCTTGGCATTTTTTCGTCGAAAAATCAGCAATACTGGTTTTTTATTCATGTAAAATAGGGCTTTTCCATATTTGCTATGGTGGCGGGCGGGGTGCTTAAACCTTGGGCGGCATAAGGCTGTTCCCGCATGGTGCGGCGCAATAAGATAAAATGGCCCTTTAGGGTCCAGTCTATATCGTCACCACACTCCATGAACGCTCCCGCACAAATCCAAGCTTTACTGGCAGAAACGCCGAATGGTCCCGCAGCAAGCCGCCTGCGCGAAATCCCGTATAACTACACGTCGTTTTCCGATCGCGAGATCGTCATACGCCTGTTGGGGGAGGACTCCTGGCGCCTGCTCGACGAGTTGCGCGGCGCCCGCCAGACGGGCCGTTCGGCCCGCATGCTGTACGAGGTGCTGGGCGATATCTGGGTCGTGCGCCGCAATCCGTATTTGCAGGATGACTTGCTCGACAATCCGAAGCGCCGCCAGGGCTTGATCGATGCCTTGCATCATCGCCTGGCCGAAGTCGACAAGCGCCGCTTGGGCATCGATGCGGCCGGCGGCGACGTCGCAGCCAGTGGCGAAGCGCCGGAAGTGGCCAAGGCGCGCAGCGCCAACGTGGAACTGCTGCTGAAAGCGGCCAGCAAGGCCGTGGCCGACTTTGGCGACGAATTCCGCAAGACCTACGATTTGCGCAAGCGCACGGTCAAGGTGCTGGGCCGCTACACGGAAAAGCACAATGTGCGCTTCGATGGCATGACGCGCGTGTCGCACGTGACGGACGCCACCGACTGGAGGGTGGAATACCCGTTCGTTGTGCTCACGCCCGACACGGAAGAAGAAATGGCCGGCCTCGTCAAAGGCTGTATCGAGCTGGGGCTGACCATCATCCCGCGCGGCGGCGGCACCGGCTACACGGGCGGCGCGATTCCATTGACGCCGATGTCGGCCGTCATCAACACGGAAAAACTCATCACCCTGGGTGCCGTGGAAATGACGGTCTTGCCTGGCCTCACGCACGAATACGCGACGATCAATTCGGGCGCGGGCGTGATCACGAATAAAGTATCGGAAGCGGCGGAAAAGGCCGGCTTCGTGTTTGCCGTCGACCCGACCTCGGCCCACGCATCGTGTATCGGCGGCAACGTCGCCATGAATGCGGGCGGCAAGAAAGCCGTGTTGTGGGGCACGGCGCTGGACAACCTGGCCTCGTGGCGCATGGTCGACCCGAACGGCGACTGGCTCGACGTCACCCGCCTCGACCATAACCTGGGCAAGATCCACGATATCGCACTGGCACGTTTCCAGCTGGAATGGCGTCACCCGAGCACGCGCGACGCGACAAAACCGAACGCGCCATTCAAGACCGAAATCCTGGAAATTCCTGGCCGCAAGTTCCGTAAAGAGGGCTTGGGCAAGGACGTCACCGACAAATTCCTCGCCGGTTTGCCGGGCATCCAGAAAGAGGGTTGCGACGGCCTGATCACGTCGGCGCGCTGGATTCTGCACAAGATGCCGAAGTTCGCCCGCACCGTCTGCTTGGAATTCTTTGGCCAGGCACGCGACGCGATCCCGTCGATCGTGGAAATCAAGGATTACCTCGATGGCTTGCCGGCCAAGGGCGAGCAATACACGAGCATCCGCCTGGCGGGCCTGGAACACCTGGACGAGCGCTACCTGCGCGCCGTCGGCTATGCCACCAAGTCGAAGCGGGGCGTGCTGCCAAAGATGGCCCTGTTTGGCGACATCGTCGGCGACGATGAAAACGCCGTCGCGCAAGCGGCATCGGAAGTGGTGCGCATCGCCAACACCCGCGTGGGTGAAGGTTTTGTCGCCGTTAGCCCGGAAGCGCGCAAGAAATTCTGGTTAGATCGTGCCCGCACGGCGGCGATCGCCAAGCACACGAATGCGTTCAAGATCAATGAAGACGTCGTCATTCCCCTGAACCGCATGGGCGAATACACGGATGGCATCGAGCGCATCAATATCGAGCTGTCGATCAAGAACAAGCTGCAACTGGCCGAGGCCCTGAGCGAATTCTTTGGCAAAGGTAATTTGCCAGTAGGCAAGAGCGACGATGCGTCGGATGACCGGGTCGACGATGCGGAAATGCTGGGCGACCGCGCCGAGCAGGCACAGCAGTTGCTGGCGCAAGTCACCAGCCGTTGGACCTATCTGCTGGCCCAGCTCGACCGTCCGCTGGCGGACGTGAAGGGCGAATTGGCCGAATTGGGCATGGAGCGCTTGCTGCCCGTGTTTGATGCGCGCCTGGAAACCCAGCCGGACGCCACCCTGTTCGACGTGGTGCAGGACCGTACCGTGCGCATTACCTGGAAGCAGGAGATTCGCGCCCAGTTGCGCCAGATATTCAACGGCGCCGCTTTCAAACTGATACTCGACGAGGCCACCGCCATCCATGCACGCATCTTGCGTTCGCGCGTGTTTGTCGCGCTGCACATGCATGCGGGCGACGGCAACGTGCACACGAACTTGCCCGTCAACTCGGACAATTACGAAATGCTGCAGGATGCCCACGAAGCCGTGGGCCGCATCATGATTTTGGCCCGCTCGCTGAACGGCGTCATTTCCGGCGAACATGGTATCGGCATTACCAAGCTGGAATTTTTGACGGAAGAAGAAATCGGCGAATTCCGCAGCTACAAGCAGCGCATCGATCCTGAAGGCCGTTTCAACAAAGGCAAATTGCTGAACCTGCCAGGCATGGGCGCCGACTTGCGCAATGCCTACACGCCATCGTTCGGCCTGATGGGGCATGAATCCTTGATCATGCAGCAAAGCGATATCGGCGCCATCGCCGACAGCGTCAAGGATTGCTTGCGTTGCGGCAAGTGCAAACCCGTGTGCTCGACCCACGTGCCGCGCGCCAACTTGCTGTATTCGCCACGCGACAAGATTTTGGCGACCTCGTCCCTGATCGAAGCCTTCCTGTACGAAGAGCAGACGCGCCGCGGTATTTCCATCAAGCACTGGGAAGAGTTCGAGGACGTGGCGGATCACTGCACGGTGTGCCATAAATGCGTCACGCCTTGCCCCGTCAACATCGACTTCGGCGACGTGTCGATGAACATGCGCAACTTGCTGCGCAAGATGGACAAGAAGAGCTTCAATCCGGGCACCAAGGCCACGATGCTGTTCCTCAACGCCACCGATCCCGTGACCATCAACGCCACGCGCAAGGTCATGATCGGCTGGGGTTACAAGGCGCAGCGCCTGGGCCACGACTTGCTGAAGAAATTTGCGAAAAAGCAAACCAAGGCGCCGCCGCCATCGACGGGCAAGCCGCCCGTCAAGGCGCAGGTGATCCATTTTATTAACAAGAAGATGCCGGGCAACCTGCCGAAGAAAACGGCGCGCGCGCTGCTCGACATCGAAGACGATAAAGTCATTCCGATCATCCGCAATCCGAAGACGACGACGGCCGATACGGAAGCCGTGTTTTACTTCCCCGGTTGCGGTTCGGAACGATTGTTCTCGCAAGTGGGCCTGGCCACGCAAGCGATGCTGTGGGAAGTGGGCGTGCAGACGGTCTTGCCGCCGGGCTACCTGTGCTGTGGTTATCCGCAGCGGGGCGCGGGCGAGTTCGACAAGGCCGAGAAGATGATGACGGACAACCGCGTCCTGTTCCACCGCATGGCCAACACGCTCAATTACCTGGACATCAAGACGGTGCTTGTCTCGTGCGGCACCTGTTACGACCAGCTGGCGACGTACCAGTTTGAAAAGATTTTCCCTGGCTGCCGCATCATGGATATCCATGAGTATTTGCTGGAGAAAAACGTCAAGCTGGAAGGCGTCAACGGCACGCGCTATATGTACCACGAGCCATGCCACAATCCGATGAAACTGCAGGAATCGGGCAAGACCATCAATTCCCTGATCAGCACGGTAGATAACGTGAAGATCGAGAAGAATGATCGTTGCTGCGGCGAATCGGGCTCCTTGGCCGTTACGCGCCCCGACATTTCCACGCAAGTGCGTTTCCGCAAGGAAGAAGAGATGGTCAAGGGCGCCGACAAGCTGCGCGGCGACGGTTTTACGGGCGACGTGAAAATCCTCACCAGCTGCCCATCGTGCCTGCAAGGCCTCTCGCGCTACAATGATGATTCGGGCACGACGGCCGACTACATCGTCGTCGAGATCGCCAAACACTTGCTGGGAGAGAACTGGATGCCGGATTACGTGAAACGCGCCAATGACGGCGGCATCGAACGGGTGTTGGTGTAATGTCCACGCCTTGCGATCTGTGTCAGTTGCTCGATGGCTACGCCAACAAGCAGGGTTGTGAAACCTTGCTGTGGCGCAGCGAGCGCCTGTCCGTCGTGGCCGTCGACGACCCTGCATATCCCGGCTTTTGCCGCGTGATCTGGAACAAGCACGTCAAGGAAATGACGGATCTGACGCCCGGCGAGCGCAATTACGTCATGGAAGTCGTGTGGCAAGTCGAGCTGGCCGTGCGTGAAGTGATGCAGCCGGAAAAGGTCAACGTGGCCAGTTTCGGCAACATGACGCCGCATGTGCACTGGCACGTGATTCCCCGCTACCGCGACGACGCGCATTTCCCGAACCCCAGCTGGGCCGTGGTCCAGCGCGAGACGGCGCCCGAAGTCCTGGCCACGCGCCGCGCCCTGTTGCCGGCACTGCGCGCCGCCATCATTCAACGTTTATCCGCATAAAGTATCGTCATGACTGAAAAAACAGCAACACCGCAACCGACCGGCTTGACCGTGCACAACCAGTCGCGCGTGCTCGACGTGGCCTTCGACGATGGCAGCACATTTGTGTTGCCGTTCGAATACCTGCGCGTGTACTCGCCGTCGGCCGAAGTGCAGGGGCATGGCAAGGGCCAGGAAACCTTGCAATTAGGCAAGCGCCTGGTCGGCATTACGGGCCTGGAGCCGGTCGGCAACTACGCCGTGCAGCCCACCTTCAGCGATGGCCACAATTCCGGCCTCTACACCTGGGCCTATCTGTACAAGCTGGGCGCGGAAAAAGACAAACTGTGGCAAGCCTACCTGGACCAGCTGACGGCAGCCGGCTATCCCGGCGACAGCGGCCGCGACGCCAAGGCCGACATGACGGTCAAGCAATCTTCCGGCCACGTGCACGGACCGAGCTGCGGGCACAAACACTAAGCTGAAAAAATAATGCGGTAATCTGTCGGATAACCGCAGATCCATTCGTCGTATGAATGCCCGCGCTTGCGGGCATTTTTCTTTTGGAGAAGAGACTATGGAATACCTGATCCTGATCTACGCCGACGAGGCCCGCTATGCCGCCATGCCAGACGAGCAGATGGCCAGTCTGATGGCCGACTTTGCCAGCTATACGCAGGACCTGGAAACCGCTGGCGTGCTGCGCGGCGGGGCCGAACTGGCGCCCGTGGCCAGTGCCACCAGCGTGCGGGTGCGCAATGGCAAGCCCGTCATCACGGATGGGCCGTTCGCGGAAACCAAGGAGCAACTGGGCGGATATTATTTGCTAGCCTGCGCCAACCTGGACGAGGCGCTGGCCTGGGCCGGGCGCTGCCCGGCGGCTTCCCTGGGCACCATCGAAGTGCGGCCTGTCACGGCATAAACATGGCCGGCGACGCCCTGTCGGCCGTCGAGCACGTCTTTCGCCAGGAAAGGGGCAGGGTGCTGGCCGGCCTGATGCGGCGCTTCGGCGACCTGGGCCTGGCGGAAGACGTGTTGCAGGAAGCGTGCCGCAAGGCACTGGAACGGTGGCCGCGTACGGGCATCCCTGATCATCCCGCCGCCTGGCTCAGTGCCGTGGCGCGTAATGCCGGCCTCGATCAGGTGCGCCGCGCGGGCAAGAGCGTGCCGGACAGCGACGCCGTACTGTCGCGCCTGCCGGCATCCGCGATGGAAGAAACGCAGGCCATCGGGGACGATTGCATGCGCCTGCTGTTCATCTGCTGCCATCCCGCGCTGGCGCCCGAGGCGCAGGTGGCGCTGGCCCTGCGCACCCTGTGTGGCTTGTCCACGGGCGAGATCGCGCGCGCCTTCGGCGTGGCGGAGGCGGCCCTGTCGCAGCGGCTATTGCGCGCCAGGCGCAAGATCGCCGAAGCGCGCACCCCCTTCGAGTTGCCACCTGAGCAAGAATTGCAGCCACGGCTGGCGCAAGTGCTGCATGTGATTTACCTGGTATTCAGCGAAGGCTATTGCGCCAGCGGCGGCGATAGCCTGCTGCGCCCGGACCTGTGCGCGGAAGCGCTGCGCCTGGGGCGGCTGCTCGACAGCCTGCAGCCGGGCCAGCCGGAAGTGCAGGGCTTGTTGGCCTTGATGCTGTTGCAGGCGTCGCGCGGCCCGGCCCGGCTATCGCCTGAAGGCTATTTGCTGACCCTGGAAGAACAGGACCGCGGCCTGTGGCAGGGCGACCTGATTGCCGAGGGGCTGACCGTGCTGGCGCAGGCCTTGCCGGCGCGCGCACCGGGGCCGTACCAGTTGCAGGCGGCGATTGCCGCCTTGCACGCCCAAGCGCCCACGGCCAGCCAGACGGACTGGCGCCAGATCAGCGCCCTGTATGGCGCCTTGCTGCGGCACAAGCCGGAACCCTTGATTTTGCTCAATGCCGTGATCGCTTGCGCCATGGCGCACGGCGCCGAACACGGGCTGGCGTGGCTCGATCGCCTGGAAGCCGTGCCCAGCCTGGCGCTATCGCATTATCTGCATGCGGCCCGCGCCGACTTGCTGCGCCGCCAGGGTGACCGCTCAGGCGCGCTGGCGGCGTATGCACAGGCGGCAATGCTTGCTTCAAATGCAGTGGAAAGGCAATACCTTCTCCGGCGTCACGGGGAAATGCGCCTGCCGCTTGTATAATGCGTGCAAGTTCAAACAGACTGCCTACCATGACCAATACGACCCATTTCGGATACAAAACAGTTGCAGAAGACGACAAAGTGCGCGAAGTCGCCAAGGTGTTCCATTCCGTCGCTGCCAAATACGACGTGATGAACGACTTGATGTCGGGCGGGCTGCACCGTCTGTGGAAGACGTTCACCATTGCCAACGCGGGCGTGCGCCCCGGCTTCAAGGTGCTCGACATCGCCGGCGGCACGGGCGATCTGTCGAAGGCGTTCGCCAAGCAGGCGGGCCCCACGGGCGAAGTCTGGTTGACCGATATCAATGAATCGATGTTGCGCGTGGGCCGCGACCGCCTCTTGAATCGCGGCTTGCTCACCCCCACCATGTTGTGTGACGCGGAAAAACTGCCATTCCCCGATAATTATTTTGATCGTGTCAGCGTGGCCTTTGGCCTGCGCAACATGACGCACAAGGATGTGGCGCTGGCGGAAATGCGCCGCGTGCTGAAACCGGGCGGCAAGCTGCTGGTGCTGGAGTTTTCCAAGGTGGCAGCGCCCCTGCAAAAGCCGTACGACCTGTATTCGTTCTCGGTCTTGCCGTGGTTCGGACAGAAAATCGCCGGCGACGCGGAAAGCTACCGCTACCTGGCCGAATCGATCCGCATGCACCCGGACCAGGAAACCCTCAAAACCATGATGGAAACGGCGGGCCTGGAACGCGTGCAGTACTACAATTTGACGGCAGGCATTGCCGCTTTGCACACCGGTATCAAGATGTAATGCATCAACGTTGGTGATTTTAGGAGATGGAATGAAATTGAAGAAATTTATGGTCGGCATGATGCTGGCCGCGACCACGGTATCCATGCTGGGCGAGGCGCTGGCCCGTCCCATGGGCGGTGGCCGTTCGTTTGGCCGCCAGTCGCAAAACGTGGGCCGCCAGGCACCCGCACCGGCGCCAACCCCGGCACCGGCCGCCGCGCCACGCCAGGCGCAACCTGCGCCAGCTCCCGCACCGGCCCCTGCCGCCAAGGCACCGAGCCGCTGGAAGGGCTTGCTGGGCGGCGCCCTGCTGGGTCTGGGCCTGGGCGCCTTGCTGTCGCATTTCGGCCTGGGCGGCGCCCTGGCCAGCATGATCAGCACCCTGCTGATGGTGGCCTTGCTGGCTGGCGTGGCTTACTTCATCTACCGCATGGTGCGCGGCAAGCGCGACAATAACGCCAGCGGCAATGCGCCATTCGCCGGCTTCGGCAACCAGCCTGCGCCAGCGGGTAACGTGCCGGACATCGGTTCGGGCATTCCACCGCTGCCGCCACTGCAGCCCGTCTCGTCCGGCGTCGGCCTGGATAAGCCGGCCCCGGCTGCCGCGCCATGGGGCGTGCCTGCCGACTTCGACAAGGAAGCCTTCCTGCGCCATGCGAAAAGCAATTTCATTCGCCTGCAAGCGGCCTGGGACAAGGCCGACGTCAACGATATCCGTGAATTCACGTCGCCGGAAGTGTATGGGGAACTGCGCATGCAAATCCAGGAACGGGGCGCGCAGCCGGACTTTACGGACGTGGTCACCATCGACGCCGAACTGCTCGGTATCGAGACGAGCGTCAACGATTACCTGGCCAGCGTGAAGTTTACGGGCCTGATCCGTTCGGCGCCGGGCGCGGCAGCGGAACCGTTCGCGGAAGTGTGGAATATGTCGAAACCCGTCAGCGGCAACAGCGGCTGGGTCCTGGCAGGCATCCAGCAATTGAATTAATTGCAAAAACTTGCTGAATACTGGCTTAAGTCCATGCGCAATGCATGATGCTTGACAGATATTCCCTGCTGAACTGGTAAGATCGAAGCCGCCCGCGTAGTTTTACGGGCGGTTTTTCTTTTTGGGGGCGCGAAGCGCGCAACATGATGGCACCACTTTCCGACCTTTCCCTGATGACGCCCGTCATCGCGACCATTAACCACTTGCTGGCGCAAGAGCCGTGGGCGCGCCAGCAGTTGGCCGTGCACGCCGGCAAGCTGGCCTGCATCGATACGGGCGCCGTGGCCTTGCGCCTGCGCGTCGACAGCGCCGGCATCCTCGAGGCGGCGCCGGCCGACATGCCGGCCAACGTCACCATCCGCGTAAAATTGTCCGATGTGCCACTGATCCTGCAAAACCGCGAGCGGGCGTTTTCCTACGTCAAGATCGAAGGCGATGCCGAGTTTGCCAATGCGATTTCGCAATTGAGCAAGGGCTTGCGCTGGGAAGCCGAGCACGACCTGGAAAAGGTCGTCGGTCCCATGCTAGCCACGCGCCTTGTTTCCGGTGCGAAAGATGCCGCCGCCTTTGTGCGCACGGGCCAGCAAAAGCTGGCGGAAAACGTGGCCGAATATTTTCTTGACGAACAGCCGATGCTGATCCGTCCTGCTACCCTGCAAGAGTATTCCGCTGGCGTGACGCGCGTGCGCGATGACGTCGAACGCCTGGCCAAGCGCCTTGCCCGGCTGGAAAAGGCGGCCGCTGCCGTCCAGCCGCAGTCCTCCTCACCGGATTTGTCTACATGATATTGAAATTTCTGCGCCTGTTTAAAATCATCCGTGTTTCCATCAAGTACGGTCTGGATGAAATAGCGATTTCTGGTCTGCAAGTTCCCCGCACCGCCAAATTGATCAACACCGTAATTTTCTGGCGCGACCTGTCGTCGCCACGGGGCTTGCGCCTGCGCCTGGCGCTGGAAGAGCTGGGTCCGATTTTCGTGAAATTCGGCCAGGTGCTGTCGACCCGGCGCGACCTGATGCCGCTCGACATCGCCGAAGAACTGGCGCGCTTGCAAGACCGGGTGCCGCCTTTCGATTCCGACCTGGCCATCGCGCAAATCACCAAATCGCTGGGTGCGCACCCGGATCAATTGTTTGCCCGCTTCGAGCGCGAGCCGGTGGCGTCCGCCTCGATTGCCCAGGTGCACTTCGCTACCTTGAAAGATGGCCGTGAAGTGGCCGTGAAGGTCTTGCGTCCAGGCATGAAAAAGCTGATCGACGAAGACGTGGCCCTGATGCACATCGCGGCCGACTGGACCAGCCGCCTGTGGGCCGACAGCAAGCGCTTGAAACCGAAAGAGGTGGTGGGCGAGTTCGACAAATATCTGCACGACGAGCTGGACCTGATGCGCGAAGCGGCCAACGCCAGCCAGCTGCGCCGCAACTTCGCCAATTCGGACTTGCTGCTGGTGCCGGAAATGCACTGGGATTATTGCTCCAGCAGCGTCATCGTCATGGAGCGCATGGTGGGTATTCCCGTGTCGCAGATCGACCGCCTGGTGGCGGCCGGCGTGGATTTGCGCAAGCTCTCCAGCGATGGCGTGGAGATTTTCTTCACGCAAGTATTCCGCGACGGCTTTTTCCATGCGGATATGCATCCGGGGAATATTCTCGTGTCGATCGCGCCCGAATCGTTCGGCCGCTACATCGCGCTGGACTTTGGCATCGTGGGAACGTTGAACGACTACGACAAGGATTATCTGTCGCAAAACTTCCTCGCTTTCTTCCGCCGCGACTACAAGCGCGTGGCCGAGGCACATATCGAATCGGGCTGGGCGCCGAAAGACACGCGCGTCGATGAGCTGGAAGCGGCCGTGCGCGCCTGTTGCGAACCGATCTTCGACCGTCCGCTGAAAGATATCTCGTTCGGCCAGGTCTTGCTGCGGCTGTTCCAGACCTCGCGCCGCTTCAACGTGGAAGTGCAGCCGCAGCTGGTGCTGCTGCAAAAGACCCTGCTCAATATCGAAGGCCTGGGCCGCCAGCTCGATCCGGAACTGGACCTGTGGCAAACGGCCAAGCCGTATCTGGAAAAATGGATGAGCAACCAGGTGGGTCCGCAAGGCTTCATGGAGCGCCTGCGCGCCGAGGCGCCCCGTTATGCACACATCTTCCCGCAACTGCCGCGCTTGCTGCACCAGGCCTTGACGGTGCAAGGAGAACCGCGTGAAAACGATGTGGAACTGATGAAAACCTTGCTGGCAGAGCAACGCCAGACGAACCGCTTGCTGAGCTTTATCGTGTACTTCGTGGGCGCTTTCGCCCTTGGTGCGCTGGGCTTGCAAGTGTTCATACGCTGGCATCAACTGCCATTTTAAAGGCTGAGGACGTAAGTGATGGCTGACTTCAATACCCGCGATCCGCTCTCGCCCGCCTTCTGGGACGAGCGTTTCGAGAAGCAATTTACACCCTGGGACCACGGCGGCGTGCCGTCGCGGCTGCGCAGCTTCGTTGCCGGCAGTCCGGCGCCGCTGCGCTGCCTGATTCCCGGCTGCGGTTCCGCGTATGAACTGGTTTTCATGCTCGATCACGGCTGGGATGCCACGGCCATCGACTTTTCGCCGGCCGCCGTGGCCGCCGCGCGCGCCCAGCTGGGCGAGCGGGCAGGGCGGGTGGTGGAGGCGGATTTCTTTGCCTGGCAGCCCGAGGCGCCGCTGGACCTGATCTATGAACGGGCGTTTCTGTGCGCCATGCCGCGCGCCATGTGGCCGCAAGTGGCGGCCCGCTGGGCGCAGCTGCTGGCGCCCGGTGCCATGCTGGCCGGCTACTTTTTCTTTGACGACAATGCCAAGGGACCGCCATTTGGTATTTCTCGTGAGAAACTACAGGAATTGCTGGCGCCGCATTTCGACTGCCTTGTCGATGAAGCCGTCGATGATTCCATCGCCGTCTTTGCCGGCAAGGAACGCTGGATGCGCTGGCGCCGCCGGGCAGACTGAGGCGGGCGGGGCAATTTCTGCTGGGAGCAAAGGAAAAGCTTTATAATTCAGGGTTTTTGATGATTTTCTCGGAGTAGAGATGCCGATTTATGCTTACCGTTGTGACGAGTGTGGTTTTGCCAAGGACGTCTTGCAAAAGATCTCCGATCCAGTACTGACGGTGTGCCTGTCGTGCGGCAAACCCAGTTTCAAGAAACAATTGACGGCCGCCGGTTTCCAATTGAAGGGCACCGGCTGGTACGCGACCGATTTCCGCGGCGGCACGGCGCCCACCACGGCCATCCCGACGGGCCCGGCTGATGGCGCCAAGCCCGCCCCAGCCGCCGACAGCACGCCTGCGCCTGCGTCCGCACCGGCTGCCGCTGCGCCGAAAGCGGACTGAGAGCGCGCCGCGCCGATACGTTCCATTACCGAGAAACCGATGCGTAAATACTTTATTACCGGACTACTGATTTTGGTGCCCCTGGCCATTACGGCCTGGGTCTTGAATCTGGTCATCAGCACGATGGATCAGTCGCTGTTGCTGGTGCCCGGCAGTAAGCTGCCCAGCGTCTGGTTCGGCCGCCAGGTGCCCGCGCTCAGTACCATTCCCGGCCTGGGCACGGTATTGACGGTACTGATCGTGTTCTTCACGGGCTTGCTGACGAATAACCTGGTCGGCAATTACGTGGTGAAACTGTGGGAAAAATTGCTGCAACGCATACCCATCGTCAATTCCCTGTATTCGAGCGTCAAGCAAGTGTCCGATACCTTGTTTTCCCCGTCGGGCAATGCCTTCCGCAAGGCCGTGCTGGTGCCGTATCCGCACCAGAACTCCTGGACCATCGCTTTCCTGACGGGCGTGCCGGGCGGCGATGCGGCGAACCACCTGGTGGGCGACTTTGTCAGCGTGTATGTGCCGACGACGCCGAACCCGACATCGGGCTTTTTCCTGATGATGAAGCGCAGCGATGTCGTCGAACTCGACATGAGCGTCGATGCGGCGCTCAAATATATCGTCTCGATGGGCGTGGTGGCGCCTGCGGAAGTTGTTGCTGTACCGGCCCCGGTCCCGGTACCGGCAACCAAAGAATAAAGGCAGGCGTCCCACGTGGGACGTGGCCGGATTGAACACTCACTAACCTGAACTGAGAATTTTATGTCTATGCGTACTGAATACTGCGGCCTCGTTACCGAAGCCATGCTGGGACAAACCGTCAGCCTGTGCGGCTGGGTACATCGCCGCCGCGACCACGGCAGCCTGATTTTCATCGACTTGCGCGACCGTGAAGGCCTGGTGCAAATCGTTTGCAACCCGGAACAAGCGGAGATGTTCAAGGTCGCCGAAGCCGTGCGCAACGAATTCTGCCTGCGCGTGACGGGCGTCGTGACCAACCGTATCGACGGCACGATCAACAACAACCTGAAGTCCGGCAAGATCGAAGTGGTCTGCTCGGAGCTGGAAGTGCTGAACCCGTCCGTGCCCGTGCCGTTCCAGCTGGACGACGACAACCTGTCGGAAACGACGCGCCTGACGCACCGCGTGCTGGACCTGCGCCGCCCGCAAATGCAAAACAACCTGCGCCTGCGCTACAAGGTGACGATGGAAGTGCGCAAGTACCTCGACGCGCTGGGCTTCATCGACATCGAAACGCCGATGCTGACCAAGTCGACGCCAGAAGGCGCGCGCGACTACCTGGTGCCGTCGCGCGTGAACGCGGGCAGCTTCTTCGCCTTGCCGCAATCGCCACAGTTGTTCAAGCAGCTGTTGATGGTCGCTAACTTCGACCGTTACTACCAGATCACCAAATGCTTCCGCGACGAAGACTTGCGCGCTGACCGCCAGCCTGAATTCACGCAGATCGATTGCGAAACCTCGTTCCTGACGGAACAGGAAATCCGCGACCTGTTCGAAGACATGATACGCGTCGTCTTCAAGAACACCCTGAACATCGACCTGCCGAACCCGTTCCCGGTGATGGATTTCGCCGAAGCGATGGGCCTGTACGGTTCCGACAAGCCGGACATGCGCGTCAAGCTGGCCTTCACGGACTTGACGGAAGTCATGAAATCGGTCGAGTTCAAGGTCTTCAACGGCGCCGCCAACATGAAAGGCGGCCGCGTGGTTGCCCTGCGCGTACCGCAAGGCGGCAGCATGCCCCGTTCGGAAATCGATGCCTACACGCAATTTGTTGCCATCTACGGCGCCAAGGGCCTCGCTTACATCAAGGTCAACGAGAAAGCCAAGGGTCCTGAAGGCTTGCAGTCGCCGATCGTCAAGTTCCTGCCTGCCGACGTGCTGGCCACGATCCTCGAGCAGACGGGTGCGCAAGACGGCGACCTGATCTTCTTCGGCGCGGACAAGGCCAAGGTCGTCAACGACGCCATCGGCGCGCTGCGCGTGAAAATCGGTCACAGCGAGTTCGGCAAGAAAGCCGGCCTGTTCGAAGACGTGTGGAAGCCATTGTGGGTGGTCGACTTCCCGATGTTCGAGCACGACGAAGAAGCGGACCGCTGGACGGCAACCCACCATCCATTCACGGCGCCAAAAGACGGCCATGAAGACATGCTGGAAAGCGATCCTGGTGCCTGCATCGCCAAGGCCTACGACATGGTCTTGAACGGCTGGGAACTGGGCGGCGGTTCGATCCGTATCCACCGCGAAGAAGTGCAGTCGAAAGTGTTCCGCGCGCTGAAGATCGATGCCGAAGAAGCGCAGCTGAAGTTCGGCTTCCTGCTCGACGCCCTGCAATACGGCGCGCCACCGCATGGCGGCCTGGCATTCGGCCTGGACCGTATCGTGACCATGATGACGGGTTCCGAATCGATCCGCGACGTGATCGCCTTCCCGAAAACCCAGCGTGCGCAAGACTTGCTGACGCATGCGCCGTCGGAAGTGGACGAGAAGCAACTGCGTGAACTGCACATCCGTTTGCGCAGCGCCGAGCCAAAAGTAGTGTAATGAAGCATGCGGCTGCCCCGGCGGCCGCTGTTTGATCCACTATGCAAAAAAAGGCGCTGTCGTGGCGCCTTTTTCATTGTTGATATGACTCATAAAATCCCTGTTTCCGTGCTGGTCGTCATTCATACGGCTGACCTTGACGTCTTGCTCATCGAACGCGCGGGCCAGCCCGGTTTCTGGCAATCGGTGACGGGTTCCATCGATGCCGTCGACGAGCCGCTGCTGCAGACGGCCGCGCGCGAATTGTGCGAGGAAACCGGCATCGTTGCCGATGGGCGCGACATCGTGCTGCGCGACTGGAACTTGTCGAATGTGTACGAGATCTATCCGATCTGGCGCCACCGCTATGCGCCCGGCGTGACGCGCAACACGGAACACGTGTTCAGCGTGCAAGTGCCGCGCGATACGCTGATTACGCTGAGTCCCCGCGAACACTTGCAATACGCGTGGCTGCCGTATCTGGCGGCGGCTGACCGTTGTTTCTCGTCGTCCAACGCGGAAGCGATTTTGCAATTGCCGGCCATGACGGGCCTGGCGCGTCCCACCTGATTTCCCTAGAAAGCACTCCATGTTGAACTGGTTACATTTGACTGCGCAGCAAAAATTGCTGGGCACCCTGGGCATCGTTTTCTGCCTGTGCTTTATCTTCCTGCTGTTCAGCTCCACCGTGCCCGGCCGCACGCCACCGATCGGCATGCCGCTGATGGCGATCGGCTGGCTGCTGCATCCGGGCGCCTTTGCCAAGGGCAAGCGCACCGTGGCCTGGCGCGGCGCGCCGTTGCTGGTCAAGATCGTCTGGGCGGCCGGTATCACCGCGCTGCTCGTCAGCGTGACGGCAGGCGTGGGACGCATGCTGGCGTGATTGTGTGCGTTTAGGTGCGCACGCGCACCTACGTTGGCGCCGCGCGGGGCCCGTCTGGGAGTAGAATCAAGGCATGAAAATCCGCGTAGCAACTTATAATATACACAAGGGTGTCTCCTCCGTGCGAGGCTTGCCCAGGGTCCATGCATTGAAGCAGGCGATTGCCCTGTTCCATGCCGATGTCGTCTTTTTGCAGGAAGTGCAAGGCAAGCATGACCGCAATGCGGCCCGCTATGGCGCCGAGAACAACGGCCACAAGCATTGGCCGGAAGCGTCGCAGCATGAATTCTTTGCCGGCGCCGAACACCATTCCGCGTATGGCATGAATGCCGTGTATGACCATGGCCACCATGGCAACGCCTTGCTGAGCAAGTTTCCCATCGCCTCGCAAACCAACCACGACGTGTCCGACCATGCCTATGAACAGCGCGGCATCCTGCATTGCGTGCTCAAGACGCCGCAGGCCGACGTGCATTGCTATGTGGTGCACCTGGGCCTGTTCGAATCGGGACGGGGCCGCCAGACGCAGGCGCTGATCGACGCCGTCATGGAGTCGGCGCCGCATGGCGAGCCCGTCATCATCGCGGGCGACTTCAACGACTGGCGCAACACGCTCAGCGACAAGCTGCGCAATGCGCTCGGGGTGGTCGAGGTATTCGACCAGCGCGCGTCGAACTCGGCCTTGGGCGACCTGGTGCGCACCCTGGCGCGGCGCCAGACGAAAACGCCCGTGCCCGTGCCGGCGCGCACCTTTCCCGCCGCTTTGCCATGGTTCCGTCTGGATCGCATCTATGTGCGCGGTTTCCACGTGGAAGGCGCGCAAGTGATGCATGGCACCTTGTGGGCGAAACTGTCGGACCACGCGCCGATCGTTGCTGCCTTGAAACTCGCGTAGACTGCCGGCATGCGCACAGTCAATTTTATCGCCGACAACGACATCAAGCTGCTGTATTGCGGCACCGATTACTTTCCCGCATTGGTCCAGGCCATCGATGGCGCCCGTTCGGAAGTGTATTTCGAAACGTATATCTTTGCCGACGACGCCACGGGCACCCTGGTGCTCGATGCCCTGAAACGTGCCGCCGCGCGCGGCGTGCTGGTGTGCATGATCACGGACTGGTTCGGCACGGGCAACCGCCGGGTCAACGCCATGCATGCGCAGCTGGAAGCGGCCGGCGTGCACCACCGCATTTTTAATCCCTGGTTCCGGCGCGGCATCACGCGCACGCACCGCAAGATTTGCGTCGCCGATGGAGAAATTGCCCTGGTGGGCGGTATCAATATCAATGACGACATGTTTTGCGACTATGACCACAACATCAGCCTGGAAGCGCCGCGCTGGGATTTCGCCGTGCAGGTGAAGGGCCCGCTGGTCGACGCCATCCATGAGGAAGTGCAGGCGCAATGGGCGCGGTTGGGCAAGATGAATTTGGTGCGGCGTATCAAGCTGTACCGCAAGATGCGCGTGGTCAGCAAGGAGCTGGCGAAGAACCCCGTCGTGGCCGGTTTTGTCGTGCGCGACAACCTGCGCAACCGCCGCACCATCCAGCGCGCCTACCTGCAGGCGCTGGGCCAGGCGCGCAAAAGCGTGATGCTGGCCAACCCGTATTTCGCGCCGGGGCACAAGCTGCGCCACGCGCTGGCCCAGGCGGCCCAGCGGGGCGTCGACGTGGTGCTGTTGATCGGCGTGGGCGAGTTTCGCATGCAAGATGCCGTGGCGCACTCGTTTTATCCGAAACTGCTGGCTGCCGGCGTGAAAATCGTCGAATACCGCAAGACGCAGCTGCACGCCAAGGTGGCCGTCGTCGACGATGACTGGGCGACGGTCGGTTCGAGCAATATTGACGCGCTGAGCCTGTTCCTGAACCAGGAAGCGAACGTGGTCATCAAGGACGTGGCCTTCGCGCAAAGCCTGCGCCAGCACATCGAGCAGGGCGTGGCCGACGGCATCGTGATTCACCAGGATGATTTCAAGCACATCGGCCGTGTCCGGCGCATCGGCTACGAAGCCGCCTTCCTCGTGTACCGGCTGGTGATGCGCATTTTTTCAGTAGGCAAGTACGCATGAACGAGATGACAACGGTAAGGCTGGACAAATGGCTGTGGGCGGCGCGCTTCTTCAAGACGCGCTCGCTGGCCAGCGAGGCCGTCGACACGGGTAAAGTCAAAGTGGGCGGCGAGCGCGTGAAACCGGCGCGCAGCTTGCGCGTGGGCGACGAGCTGGCCATCGACAATGGCGCGGAAACGTGGGAAGTGGCCGTGCTGGGCCTGTCCGACAAGCGCGGCGCGGCAAGCGTGGCGCGCCTGCTGTATGCCGAAACACCGGCCAGCATCGCCCGCCGCGAGCAACTGGCCGAGGAGCGCAAGCTGTTCCGCGAGCCGGGCACCACCATCAAGGGGCGGCCGACCAAGCGCGACCGCCGTCAATTGAGCAAGGCAGGCGGCCTCGACTGAGGCGCGCTTGTACCCAGATGGCAGGGGCGCACACCGCTTTTGCCCGCCTGAAATCGCTACAAACACGCGGCCAAAAAATGCTGCGCTGCACCAATAGAACACCGGCTCTAAAGTTCCCGTTTGACTTTTACGTGGTAGTGGATAATAGTACGAGCGTTCGGATTTTTTCGGAGCGTGCTTTTTTTTACCCTCGCTTCAGTCCGCCAGATCGGCAACATCACTTTTAGAACGGACCTCTTGAATACTTCAGTCAAATTCATGCGCAAGGGCGAACTGACCCGTGCAGCCATCCTCGACGTGGCGCTGGACTTGTCCAGCCGCGACGGCCTGGAAGGCCTGACCATAGGGCTGCTTGCGGACAAAATGAACATGAGCAAGTCGGGCGTGTTTGCCCACTTTGGCTCGCGCGAAGACTTGCAGATGGAAGTGCTGAAGCTCTACCACTATCGTTTCGAGCAAGAAGTCTTTTTCCCCAGCATGAAAGAGCCACGCGGCATCCAGCGCCTGCAATCGATGTTTGCGCGCTGGGTCAAGCGGGTCAGTGTGGAGATCGCTTCCGGCTGCATCTATATCAGCGGCGCCGTCGAGTATGACGACCGTCCGGGCCCCATCCGCGACTCCCTGGTGGCCATGGTACGGGCCTGGCAAGGCGCGCTGCTGCGCAGTGTCGAGCAATCGATCGCCACGGGCGATCTGAAAGCGGACACGGACGCCCAGCAGCTGGTGTACGAGATGTATGGCCTGATCCTGGCCCTGCATCACGATGCGCGCTTCCTGCGCGTGCCAGGCAGCATCGAACGGGCGCAAGCGGGCTTTATCCGCCTGCTGGCGTCGTACCAGAATTCCGTCACAAGCAAATAAGCCGTCAGGCAGTATCCGCAGCAACGCACACGCAGTTCACAAGTACAACACTTTAGCTAAACGCCTTCAGGAGAAAAATTATGGGTCAATACGTCGCGCCAATCCGGGATATGCAATTCGTTCTGCATGAGTTCCTGCAAGTGGAAGAAGAACTGAAGCAAATGCCGTCGTACGCCGACGTCGACGCCGATATCATCAACCAGGTACTGGAAGAGGGCGGCAAGTTCACTTCCGAAGTGTTGTTCCCGCTGAACCACTCGGGCGACCGCGAAGGCTGCCACCACGACCCCGTCACGAAAAACGTGACCACGCCGAAAGGCTTTAAAGAAGCCTACAAGCAGTACGTCGAAGGCGGCTGGGCGGCACTGGCTTGCGATCCGCAATACGGCGGCCAGGGCTTGCCTGTTGTGCTGAACAACTCGTTCTATGAAATGCTGAACTCGTCGAACCAGGCCTGGTCCATGTACCCTGGCCTGTCGCACGGCGCCTACGAGTGCCTGAAGGAACACGGCACCGACCACCAGAAGGAAGTGTATCTGCCGAAGCTGGTATCGGGCGAATGGACGGGCACCATGTGCCTGACCGAACCGCACTGCGGCACCGACCTGGGCCTGCTGCGCTCGAAAGCGCTGCCTGAGGCGGACGGTTCCTGGACCATCACCGGCAACAAGATCTTCATCTCGGCCGGCGAGCACGACATGGCGGAAAACATCCTGCACCTGGTGCTGGCCCGCGTGCCGGATGCGCCGGAAGGCTCGAAAGGCATCTCGCTGTTCCTGGTGCCGAAATTCCTGCCGAACGCGGACGGCACGGTCGGCGAGCGCAACCCGATCACCTGCGGCGCCATCGAAGAAAAAATGGGCATCCACGGCAATTCGACCTGCCAGATGAACCTGGACGGCGCGAAAGGCTGGATCATCGGCCAGCCAAACAAGGGCCTCAACGCCATGTTCGTCTTCATGAACGCGGCCCGCCTGGGCGTGGGCATGCAGTCGCTGGGCCTGACGGAAATCGCTTACCAGAACGCGCTGATCTACGCCAAGGACCGCACGCAAATGCGTTCGCTGTCCGGCATCAAGAACCCGGAACTGCCGGCCGACCGCATCATCGTGCACCCTGACGTGCGCCGCATGCTGTTGACGGGCAAAGCCTACGCCGAAGGCGCGCGCGCTTTCACTTCCTACGTGGCGCTGCAGATCGACCGCGAACTGCACCACCCTGACGCCGACGTGCGCAAGGAAGCGGCTGACGAAGTGGCGCTGCTGACCCCTGTCATCAAGGCCTTCATCACCGACAACGCCTGGATCGCCACCTCGGACGCGATGCAAGTGTTCGGCGGCCACGGCTACATTTCGGAATGGGGCATGGAGCAGTATGTGCGCGACGCGCGCATCAACATGATCTACGAAGGCACGAACACGATCCAGTCGCTGGACCTGCTGGGCCGCAAGATCCTCGGCGACAACGGCGCCAAGCTGCGCAAGTTCGGCGAGAAGATCAAGGCCTTTGTCGAAGACAACGGCACCGATGAAGCGATGAGCGAATTCGTCACCCCACTGGGAGACCTGGGCGACAAAGTCACCAAGCTGACCATGGAAATCGGCATGAAAGCTTTCCAGAACCCTGACGAAGTGGGCGCGGCATGCGTGCCATACCTGCGTGTCGTCGGCCACATGATCTACAGCTACCTGTTCGCGCAGATGGCCAAGATCGCCCTCGAAAAAGAGTCCAGCGGCGACACCTTCTACACCGCCAAACTGGCTACCGCACGTTTCTACTTCGCCCGCTTGCAGCCTGAAACGGCAACCCTGATCCGTCAGGCGCGTTCCGGTTCGGCCAACCTGATGGCACTCGACGCAGACCTGTTCTAAGACTTGAGGAAAATATGACCAATTTCATCGTTAAAAAAGTAGCCGTCCTCGGCGCCGGCGTGATGGGCGCGCAGATCGCCGCCCATTGCATCAACGCGAAAGTGCCGGTCGTGCTGTTCGACCTGCCAGCCAAGGAAGGACCAAAGAATGGCATCGTGCTGCGCGCCATCGAGAACCTGAAAAAGCTGTCGCCTGCGCCGCTGGGCAACAAGGATGACGCCGCGCTGATCCAGGTGGCCAACTACGAAGACAACCTGGACCTGCTGGCCGGTTGCGACCTGATCATCGAAGCCATCGCCGAGCGCATGGACTGGAAACACGACCTGTACCAGAAGGTCGCACCGCACATCGGCCCGAACGCGATCTTCGCCTCGAACACCTCGGGCCTGTCGATCACCAAGCTGGCCGAAGGCTTCGACGCCGACCTGAAATCGCGCTACTGCGGCGTGCACTTCTTTAACCCGCCACGCTATATGCACCTGGTCGAGATCATCCCGACCGAGTTCACCCGCCCGGAAATCGCCGACCAGCTGGAAGGCTTCCTGACCACCACCCTGGGCAAGGGCGTCGTGCGCGCCAAGGATACGCCGAACTTCATCGCCAACCGCGTTGGCGTGTTCGGCATCCTGGCCATCGTGCACGAAGCTGAGAAATTCGGTCTGTCCGTGGACGTCGTCGATGACCTGACGGGCGCCAAGCTGGGCCGCGCCAAGTCGGGCACCTTCCGCACGGCGGACGTGGTCGGCCTGGACACCATGGGCCATGTGATCAAGACCATGCAGGATTACCTGCCGAACGACCCCTTCGCTGCCGTCTACAAGACGCCGGCCGTGCTGGCGCAGCTGGTGGAAAAAGGCGCGCTGGGCCAGAAGAGCGGCGCGGGCTTCTACAAGAAGGTCGGCAAGGAGATTCAACGCCTCGATTTCGCCACCGGTGAATACGTCGCTGGCGGCGCCAAGGCAGCCGACATCATCGCCCGCATCCTGAAAGAAAAGGATCCGGTCAAGAAGATGAAGGCGCTGCGCGAATCGACGAACCCGCAAGGCCAGTTCCTGTGGGCGATCTTCCGCGACGCTTTCCACTACATCGCCATCCATCTCGACACCGTGGCCGACAATGCGCGCGACATCGACTTCGCCATGCGCTGGGGCTTCGGCTGGAACGTCGGCCCGTTTGAAACGTGGCAGGCATCGAACTGGCTGCAAGTGGCCAACTGGGTCAAGGAAGACATCGACGCCGGCCACGCGCTGTGCAATGCGCCGCTGCCAGCCTGGGTCTTCGAAGGTCCGGTCGCTGAAAAAGGCGGCGTGCACACGCCCGAAGGTTCCTACTCCGCCGTGTCGAACAGCTTCGTGCCACGCTCGACCCTGTCCGTGTATGACCGCCAGCCGTTCCGCGCGCCAGTCCTGGGCAGCGGCGCCATCGACGGCAAGACCGCCGGCACCACCGTGTTTGAAGACGAATCCGTGCGCGTCTGGCATACGGGCGACGATGTGTTGATCATCTCGTTCAAGACCAAGATGCACGTGATTGGCGAAGGCGTGATCAATGGCCTGAAACTGGCCTTGGCAGAAGCCGAGAAGAACTTCAAGGGCCTGGTGATCTGGCACGCCGACGCCGCCGAAGGCGGCGCGTTTTCGGCTGGCGCCGACCTGCAATCGGCCTTGCCGGCCTTCATGCAAGGCGGCGTGAAAGCCGTCGATCCGATCATCGCCGAACTGCAGAACACCTTCATGTCGCTGAAATACGCGAACGTGCCGGTGATCGCCGCGGTCGCGGGCCTGGCACTGGGCGGCGGTTGCGAACTGGCGCTGCATGCATCGAAGCGCGTGGCTTCGATCGAGTCCTACATCGGCCTCGTGGAAGTGGGCGTGGGCCTGATTCCTGCCGGCGGCGGCTTGAAGGAAGCGGCGCAGCGCGCCTACAAGGAAGCCAAGGGTAACGATATCCTGCAATTCCTGAAAACGGGCTTCACCAACGCAGCCACCGCCAACGTGTCGAAATCGGCGCTGGAAGCGAAAAAAATGGGCTACCTGAAGGAAGACGACGTCATCGTGTTCAACGCCTACGAGCTGCTGCACGTGGCCAAGGTCGAAGCGCGCGCCATGTTCGACGCGGGCTTCCGTCCAGCGCTCCCTTCGCTGATCCAGGTCACGGGCCGTTACGGCTGGGGCACCATCAAGGCGCAGCTGGTCAACATGCGCGACGGCGGCTTCATTTCGGCGCACGATTTCAAGCTGGGCGAGATGATCGCCGAGATCGTATCGGGCGGTGACGTGGACCAGGGCAGCTTCGTCAGCGAACAGTGGCTGCTGGATATGGAACGCAAGGCATTCCTGGAGCTGTTGAACCATCCGAAAACCCAGGAACGGATCATGGGCATGATGCAGACCGGTAAGCCGGTACGCAACTAAGCACAACGTCGATGACGATCCTGTCACTTGTTTTTAAAGTACTGCTGCGCGTGAGGCCAAGCATGGTGTATGACCGTATCAAACAACAGATGATGGACACCTTGCCCTTCGTGCGGCTGCTGGGGATCAGCATCGACGACATCGGCGCCGGCACCTCGAAGGTGTCGATGCCGGAAGATCCAAAACTGAATAATCACCTGGGCACGCAGCATGCGGGCGCCTTGTTTACCCTGGCCGAAACGGCTTCCGGCGCGGCCATGGCTGGCGGCTTCGCCGAGCTGATACTGGGCTTGCGCCCGGTGGCCAAGGAGTCGCGCATTCAGTACCAGAAGGTGGCCCGGGGCGCGACGCGCGCCGAAGGCCGGGTACCGGGCGATTTGGCTGCCTTGAAGGCACAGCTGGCACAGGACGGCAAGGTGGCGTTTCCCGTGGCAGTCGATATTTTCGACTCCGAAGGCACGCTGGCGGCACAGGTGACGGTGGACTGGTATTTGTCGCAGAAGCGATAGGCCAGCATCCCGGACATTCGACAGAACACGAACCTCGTTCAACATCTTTGAAAGCATAAAATGAGCAAACAACTTCAAGACGCCTACATCGTCTCTGCAACCCGCACCCCGATCGGCAAGGCGCCGCGCGGCATGTTCAGAAACACCCGCCCGGACGACCTGCTGGTGCGCGTGCTGCAATCGGCCCTGGCGCAAGCGCCTGGCCTCGACCCGGCCCTGATCACCGA
This sequence comes from Janthinobacterium sp. 64, assembly GCF_002813325.1. NCBI lineage: Bacteria > Pseudomonadati > Pseudomonadota > Betaproteobacteria > Burkholderiales > Oxalobacteraceae > Janthinobacterium > Janthinobacterium sp. 64. The sequence continues at coordinate 4,299,519 of NZ_PHUG01000001.1, forward strand.
CGCCATCATCGGCTGCTCGTTCCCGGAAGCGGAACAAGGTTTCAACATTGCGCGTAACTCGGTGCTGCTGGCCGGCTTGCCGAAAACCGTGGGCGGCGTCACCGTCAACCGTTACTGCGCGTCGGGCATCACGGCGATTGCCATGGCGGCCGACCGCATCCGCGTGGGCGAAGCCGACGTGATGATCGCCGGCGGCATCGAATCGATGTCGATGGTGCCGATGATGGGCCACCACCCATCGATGAACCTGGACATGTTCAGCGATGAAAACATCGGCATGGCTTACGGCATGGGCCTGACGGCCGAAAAAGTGGCGCAGCAATGGAAAGTGTCGCGCGAACAGCAGGACGCGTTCTCCGTTGAATCGCACCGCCGCGCCATCGCCGCGCAGCAAGCCGGTTTCTTCAAGGCCGAAACGACGCCCGTCGAAATCATCACGCGCACGCCGAACCTGGCTACCGGCCAGGTGGACGTATCGCGCCGCACGGTCGACACGGATGAAGGCGCGCGCGCCGATTCGTCGATGGAATCGCTGGGCAAACTCAAACCCGTGTTTGCCGCCAAGGGCACCGTCACGGCCGCCAACAGCTCGCAGATGTCCGACGGCGCCGGCGCGCTGCTGATCGTCAGCGAAAAAATCCTGCGCGAGCATAACCTGACCCCGCTGGCGAAATTCTCGTCGTTCGCCGTGCGCGGCGTGCCGCCGGAAATCATGGGCATCGGCCCGAAATTCGCCATTCCCGCAGCGTGCGCCGCCGCCGGCATCACGCAAGACCAGCTGGACTGGATCGAGCTGAACGAAGCGTTTGCCGCGCAAGCCCTGGCCGTCATCGGCGACCTGGGCCTGGATCCATCGAAGGTCAATCCGATGGGCGGCGCGATCGCCCTGGGCCACCCGCTGGGCGCGACCGGCGCCATCCGCGCCGCCACCGTGATCCACGCACTGCAGCGCACCAAGCAGAAGTACGGCATGGTCACGATGTGCGTGGGCGCAGGCATGGGCGCGGCAGGCATCTTCGAGCGCGTATAAGTTTGGCGGGCTAAAGCAATACAACAGGGCGCTGCGGGATTACCCCGGCGCCCTTTATCTTTTTGGAGACGACATGGATATTTTGTGTAGCAAGAGCGAGGGCATTCTGACCCTGGAATTCAACCGCCTGGAACGCAAGAATGCGATCACGGGCGCCATGTACCAGACCCTGGCCGATGCGCTGGTGGCGGCCGAGACGGACGATGCGGTACGCGCCATCCTGATCTGCGGCAAGCGCGAGATTTTCACGGCCGGCAACGACCTCGATGATTTCATGAAGACGGCGCGCCCGAAGGATGGCTCGCTCGACCATGACCGTCCCGTGTTCCAGTTCATGCGCGCCCTGTACGGCAGCAGCAAGCCCGTGGTGGCGGCTGTTTCCGGCCCGGCCATCGGCATCGGCACGACCCTGCTGATGCACTGCGACCTCGTCTACGCGGCCGACAACGCCAGTTTCTCGATGCCGTTCACGCAGCTGGGCCTGTGCCCGGAATTCGGCTCCAGCCTGCTGCTCACGCAACTGGCAGGATACCCGCGCGCGGCGGAAAAGCTGATGCTGGGAGAGTCCTTCCCGGCCAGCGAAGCGCTGGAAATGGGCCTGGTATCGAAAGTCGTGCCCCTGTACGACTTGATGACGTACGCGCAAGGCCAGGCTGCCAAGCTGGTGGCCCTGCCAGCGGCCTCGATCCGCGCCACCAAGCGCCTGATGAAGCAAAGCCGCATGGAGCCGATGAAGGCCGCCATCGCCGACGAAAACACACTGTTCAGCGCCATGCTGGGCGGCGCCGAAGCGAAGGAAGCGTTTACGGCCTTCTTTGAAAAACGCAAGCCGGACTTCAAGAAGTTTGCATAAGTTCCAAGAAGCAAACCCAAATGCGGCACTGCCGGGGTCGGACCCTCAGGGTCCGACCCCAGAACTTGCCTTTGTGGCTTGCTTGATCTAGACGACTGGTCTAATTGTGCTACAATGCCTCGCATGAAAGCTGAATACACCGACGTGCGCCAGCACATTATCGACCAGGGCAAGGCCATCATCACGCGCAAAGGCTTTGCCGGCGTGGGGCTGAACGAGATTTTGTCGGCCGCCGACGTGCCCAAGGGCTCGTTCTACCATTACTTCAAGTCCAAGGAATTGTTTGGCGAGGCGATGCTGGAAGATTACGTCACCGGCTATCTGGATGAAATGGAGTTCGTGCTGGGCCAGCCCGGCAAGAGCGCGGCGCAGGCGCTGATGGCGTATTGGGCCAGCTGGACCAGCGCAAGCCTCGATGGCAGCGCTTGCGACTGCCGCTGCCTGGTGGTCAAGCTCAGCAGCGAAGTGGCGGACATGTCGGAACCGATGCGCGTGGCGCTGCTCGATGGCACCCACCGCATCATCGCCAGGCTGGCCCTGGCCATCGCGCGGGGCAGGGTGGACGATACCCTGCCATCGGTAGCCGACCCGGCGCAGATGGCCGCCACCTTGTACCAGCTGTGGCTGGGCGCGGCCATGCTGACCAAGCTGCGGCGCGACGCCAGCGCCTTGCAAACGGCGTGGCGTGCGACCCTGGCCATGTTGCAGCTGCCGCCGGACCAGTAAGCGAGTGTCAAGTACGCGGATGACAGACGTCCGCGTTTTTTTGAATTGCATTCTAGACGACCAGTCTAATAATATAGGAGCAGCAGCATGAAGAATTTTGAATTCCATAACCCGACCAAGATCGTGTTCGGTCTTGATACCGTCGCCAAATTGTCCACGCTGGTGCCGCACGATGCGCGCGTGCTGATCTTGTACGGCGGCGCCAGCGCGGAAAAGACGGGCACCCTGGCCGAAGTGCGAGCTGCGCTTGCGCTGGGCCAGCGCACGGTGCAGGAGTTTGGCGGCATCGAACCCAATCCCAGCTATGAAACCCTGATGCGTGCCGTGGCGCAGGTGCGCAGCGAAAAGCTGGACTTCCTGCTGGCCGTCGGTGGCGGCTCCGTGATTGACGGCACCAAGTTCGTCGCCGCCGCCGCCCTGTACGATGGCGAGCCGTGGGAAATCGCCGAGCGCGGTGGCGCCAATGTACGTCAAGCCCTGCCGTTCGGCACGGTGCTGACCTTGCCGGCCACGGGATCGGAAATGAACAGCGGCGGCGTGGTGACGAAAAAAGCCACACATGACAAGCTGAGTTTCCGCAATCCGCTGCTGTACCCGCAGTTTTCCGTGCTCGACCCCAGCAAGACCTTTACTTTGCCGGCCACGCAGGTGGCCAATGGCCTGGTCGACGCCTTTGTCCACACCACGGAACAGTATCTGACCTATCCTGTACAGGCGATGGTGCAGGACCGCTTTGCCGAAGGCTTGCTGCAAACCCTGGTCGAGATCGCGCCGCAGGCAATCGCCGCGCCCGACGATTACGCCACCCGGGCCAACCTGATGTGGACGGCCACCCTGGCCCTGAATGGCCTGATCGGCGCCGGCGTGCCGCAGGACTGGGCCACCCACATGATCGGCCACGAACTGACGGCCCTGTACGACATCGACCATGCACGCACCCTGGCCCTGGTGCTGCCCGCGCTGCTGGACGTGCAGCGCGAACAGAAACGCGGCAAATTGCTGCAATTTGGCGAACGTGTGTGGAACATCACGGAAGGCAGCGACGACGAGCGCATCGATGCCGCCATCGCCAGCACGCGCGCCTTCTTTGAAGGTCTGGGCATCCCGACCCGTTTGTCGGCCTATCAGCTGGGTCAGGAAGCGGTGGAAGCGGTACTGACGCAATTGGAAGCACATGGTATGACCTCGCTCGGCGAACACCGCGATATCGACCTTGCGCGCAGCCGCCGCATTCTCGAAGCAGCACTGTAGTCCCACCCCGCAAGCTCACTGAAAAGGAAACAACATGAACATCCTGATGGTACTGACCTCGCACGATCAACTGGGTAACACCGGCAAGAAAACCGGTTTCTGGCTGGAAGAATTCGCCGCTCCCTACTATGCCTTGCAGGAAGCGGGCGCCAGGCTGACGGTGGTGTCGCCCAACGGCGGCCAGCCACCGCTGGACCCGAAAAGCGATGAACCCGATTCGCAAACGGACGCCACGCGCCGCTTCAAGCAAGACGCCGAAGCGCAAGCCGTGCTGGCCAACACGGGCAAGCTGGCCGACGTGAAGGCGGCCGACTTTGACGCCGTGTTTTACCCGGGCGGCCACGGCCCGCTGTGGGATCTGGCCGAAGACGCGCATTCGATCGCGCTGATCGAACAGATGATCGCGGCCGGCAAGCCCGTCGCCGCCGTTTGCCACGCACCGGGCGTGCTGCGCCACGTGAAGGCAGCTGACGGCACGCCGCTGGTGCGCGGCAAACAGGTGACGGGCTTTACGAATACCGAGGAAGACGCCGTCGGCTTGACGGCCATCGTGCCTTTCCTGGTCGAGGACATGCTCAAGCAAAACGGCGGCGTCTACTCCAAGCTGGGCGACTGGCAGCCGTACGCCGTCACCGATGGCTTGCTGGTCACGGGCCAGAATCCCGCATCGTCGGAAGCGGCCGCGCAGGCGTTGCTCAAGCTGCTGGCCCGGTAGCGCGTCCGGCGGTCATGCCCGCCAGGATCAGGCTGACCGAGGCGTGCCAGTGCGTCTCGGTCGCCGGTCTGCCCGCCAGCGCATAGCCGTGCAGGAAATCGACGAGCGCATCGCGCCCGCGCAGCCGGGTTTTCTTGTCCTGCTCAAGGTCCTCCACGGCCAGCTCGAACAGCGCCGTGAACCGCTCGGCCACGTCGGCTTGTTCCACCAGCCCGCGCGCCATCAGGCGCACGAAATACGGCGTGGCGCCGACCAGTTCCAGGTACAGCGCGCACAGCGCGAGCAGGCGGCGCTGTGGCCCCTGGCGTTGCGTAAATGGCGGCTGGCGCGGATCGAGCGCGGCAAAACGCTGCGCCATCAAGGCCAGCAATAATTCCTCTTTTCCCGCGTAGTAGTGATACACGGCCATGGCATCGACGCCGAGGCGTTGCGCCAGCGCGCGCATGGAAAACGCATCGCCTTGTTCTTCCAGCAGGGCCAGGGCAGCGTGCAGAATGCTGGCGCCGTCCAGTGCGGGCGCGGCGCGGCGCGGACGCCCGGCTCGGCGCACGGGATTTTCAATCGCTTGAAGTTTTTGCGGTTTCATGGGCATAATTCTACACCGTAGAATTAATTGAAAGAGCGTCCATGCAAAAAATTTCTGTCAGCGTTTTTCTCGGCATCAGCCTTGACGGCTGCATCGCCGGAGAAAACGGCGACCTGTCCTGGCTGGCAGAACTGGCGCCCGACTCGCCCGACGCCACCGGCTATACGGCCTTGATGGAGCACGTTGATACCCTGCTGATCGGGCGCACCACGTATGACGCCGTGCTGGGGTTCGAGCCGTGGCCATATGCGGGCAAGCGCGTGGTGGTATTGAGCCACCACGACTTCGCGCCGCGCCATGGCGAGCAGCGCCGCGAAGGCGGCGTGCGGGAAGTATTGGCAGGTCTGGCCGCCGAGGGTTGCCGCCACGTGTATCTCGATGGCGGCGCCGTGATCCGCGCCGCTTTGCGCGAGGGCGTCATCGACAGCCTGACCTTGTCCGTGCTGCCCGTGGTGCTGGGCAAGGGCGTGCGCCTGTTCGAGGACGGCTTGCCGCGCAGCGACTGGCGCCTGGACGGCACGCGCCAGTTGCCCAGCGGCGTGGTGCAGCTGCGCTATCGAAAAAATCAAACCAGGCTGACGATGAAGCCGGAATCGTAGCGCTCGTTTTCCGGCGTGCCATCGGGCCGCTTGTAGCCGCAGGGGTTGCACACGACGCGGCACTCGCCTATCTGGTAGTCGAGCGAGGCGTGCATGTGACCATGCACCCACAGGTCCGCCTGCGCCACCAGTTCATCGAGCTGCGAGGCGAAGGCGGGCGAACCGAGATTGGTCGCGTATTGCTCTTCCACCGACTGCATCGATGGCGCCATGTGCGTGATGACGACCGTCTTGCCATCGAACGGTTGTGCCAGCTGCTCGGCTAGCCAGGTCTTGTGCCGCGCGTGCAGCTGCGCCGTGTCGCTCGCGCACAAGAGGCGCGGCGCGTCGCCGCCCGTGCTGATGCGCTTGTAGTCTGGCATGTAGGCTTGCGCCGCGTTCAAGGCTTCCTCGTACCTGTCGGAGCCGAACAGCAGAAAATCCGTCCACAGCGTGATGCCGAGGAAGCGCACGCCGTTCAAGACCACGGCGTCGCCGTCGAGCAGGCCGATGTTGGCGCCCTGTGCATTGGCGCTGGCGCAGGCGTCGCGCACGGCATCCTGCATGTGTTCGAGCTGGTGCCCATAGCCCTCGTGATTGCCATGCACGTACAGCACGGGCAGGGCGCCGAAGGTGCGCGCGGCCCAGGCGATGGCATGGTTGCCCGTAGCGATGTCGCCGGCCAGGATCACCACGTCGGGGCGGCTGGCGGCAAGGTCGATGGCGGGCGTGTCGTCACCCCAGACTTCCAGGTGCAGGTCGGACAGGATCAGCAAACGCATGGCAGTGGGCGCGGCAAGGCGCGCGGCAGTGGATGGGCCTCTATCGTAGCGCAATTGGCGGGATGGACGGCAAGCGCGCCCCACTGCTTGACCGCGCGAGGGTAGCGACGTTACCCTGTGGCATCGATTACCGCACACTCATTCCTGGAGCCGCATGCCGCCTTTCTACTTACCCAAGACTCTGCTCAGCATCGCGCTGGCCGCCATGGCGCTGCCATTTGCCGCGCATGGCGCCACGCCCGCCGTCGATCCCCTGACGCAGCCGATCGCCTCGCCGTATGCGGCGCAATGGAACCGACCGCAGCAGCCGGCGCGCATCCACGGCGACACGTATTACGTGGGCGTGGGCGGCTTGAGCGTGGTGCTGATCGATACGCGCGAGGGCTTGATCCTGATCGACGGCGCGCTGCCGCAATCGGTGGCCGCCATCAAGGAACACATCCTCGAGCTGGGCTTTCGCCTGGAAGACATCAAGTTCATCCTGAATACGGAAGCGCATTTCGACCATTCGGGCGGCATTGCCGCACTGGCCCGCGACAGTGGCGCGCAAGTGGTCGCCAGCCCGCTCGGTGCACAGGCGCTGCGCGCGGGTTCGGTGCTCGCGATGGACCCGCAAGCGGGCGAAATCGATCCCATGCCGGCCGTGGAAAACGTGCGCGAGATCGCCGATGGCGAAACCCTGCAACTGGGCGACTTGACCATCACGGCGCGCTACACGCCGGGCCATACGCCGGGCAGCACCAGCTGGACCTGGGTCTCGTGCGAGGATGCAGAGCGTCAGGATTGCCTGAACGTGGTGTTCGGCGCCAGCCTCACGCCGGTGGCGGCCGACGATTTTCACTACCTGGGCGATGAACGCCATGCGGACCTGACGCCGGCCTTCCGCCGCGTGATGCAGGACTTCGCCAGACTGCCGTGCGACATCCTGATCTCGGCCCACCCCGACCACTCGGGCGGTGACCGCAAGCTGACGCAATTGCTCGAAGGCGTCACGCCGAATCCCTTCATCGATGCGCAGGCGTGCAGCAGCTACGCGGCCAAGAATGAAGCCAAGCTCGATGCCCGCATCGCGAAAGAAAAAGCGGCTGCGACAAATTAACAACGTTGGCGCATGCGCCATGAAAATCAAAGTGAAAGCCACGCCCAAGCCGCGCAACCCGCTGGTGGCGGCCGGCAAGCACCGCTTGCAACAATTGCTGGCGGGGCGGCTCAAACCGGACGATTAGCGAGCCGGCAGTTCGACGATGAAGTTCGGATCAAAAGCGGGATTTTGCGGCGTGCCGCTGCGCGTCCTGTAGCCGCACGGGTTGCTGACGACGCGGCAGGGGCCGATGCGGTAATCGCGCGAGGCGTGGATGTGGCCATGCACCCACAGGTCCGCCTGCGCGACCAGCTCGTCCAGGCGCGAGGCATAGGCGGGCGAAGACGCCTCGCTGCCGTAGGCAGCGTCGACCGACAGCTGCGACGGCGCCATGTGGCTGATGACGACGGTGCGCCCATCGAACGGTTGCGCCAGTTCGCGCGCCAGCCAGGCTTTTTGCTGCGCGTGGAACATGGCCGTATCGGCCGCGCGCAGCTTGCGAAAACCCATGCTGGCCAGGCGGATGCGCTTGTAGTCGTTCATGATGGCTTGCGCGTCGTGCATGGCCGCTTGCCGCGTGTCGTCGCCCAGCAGGCGGAAATCCGTCCACAGGGTGGCGCCCAGGAAGCGCACGGCGTTGCCGGCCTGGTCGGTGATGATGTGGGAATCGGCGTCGAGAAAATGCACGTTGTCCGTGGCGGCGCAGACCGCGCGCAGCTCCTGGCGCACCTTGTCGAGGTGGTGGCCATAGCCTTCGTGGTTGCCGTGCACGTACAGCACCGGCAGGCCCGCGAATGCGGCGGCGGCCCAGGCGACGGCGCGCGCGCCCGTGTCGATGTCGCCGGCCAGGATCACGGCGTCGGGGCAGCTGAGCGCGAGGTCGCCCTGCGGCGCTTCGTCGCGCCATAGCTCGTGGTGCAGGTCCGACAGTATCAATAAACGCATGCTGTTTTCACGCCTGTTGAAAGAGCACCATCGTACCTGAAAACCTTCACTCTTCCGGCAGCGTGGCGAAGCTGTGCGCCAGGTAGTCGAGCAGCGCGCGCACGGCCGGCAGCAGGCCGCGCCGCGACGGGAACACGGCGTGGATGATTTCGCGCTGCGGCCGCCACTGCGCCATCAGCGGCAGCAGGCTGCCATTGGCCACCTGTTCGGTGATCATCATGGTCGGCAGCTGCACCACGCCCACGCCGGCCACGGCCGCGTCGCGCAGGGTCAGCATGTCGCCCGTGACGAAGCGCGGCGTATGGCGCAGCTGGGCGCGCGCGCCATCGGGGCCGTGCAAATCCCACTGGTAGTGCTGTTGCGGCATGCCCAAGGCCAGGCTGGGCCAGTCGGCCAGGTCGGCCGGCGCGGCTGGCCTGGCGGCGTCGCCGAACAGCAGCGGGCTGCCCACCATGCACTGGCTGCGCTCGGCCAGCACGCGCAGCACCAGGTCGCTGTCGGGCAGCGGCGGCGGACGCACGCGGATGGCCACGTCGATGCCTTCGGCCACCAGGTCGACGCGGCGGTTGCTCGCTTCGAGCAGCAGGGTCACTTGCGGATGCGCGCGCATGAAGCCGGCCAGCATGGGCGCGACCAGCGAGTGCAGCAGGGCGATGGGGCAGGACAGGCGCACCGTGCCGCGCGGCGCGGCCCGCGTCAGCTCGATCGCTTCCTGCGCCGCCTCCGCTTCCACCAGCATCGCCTTGCAATGCTCGTAAAACGTCTGGCCCACGTCGGTGACGGAAAAATGCCGCGTCGTGCGCTGCAGCAGGCGCGCGCCGAGGCGCTCTTCCAGCAGCGCGATGCGTCGGCTGAGTTTGGATTTCGGCATGCCCAGCGCCCGCCCGGCCGGCGCGAAGCCGCCATGGTCGACCACCTGCACAAAGTAATACAAGTCATTCAGGTCCTGCATGCCGCCTCCTTGATCGTTCTATTTTTGGAACACTGATGGCTGATTTTACCGTCTACCGCCTTCATCGTTGCAGGTCTATTCTGTCTCCATCGTCATGCACACCCCACAGGAGATCGAGATGAACACAGTCACAGGTATCTACAGCGCACCGCGCCAGCACTGGGTAGGCGACGGTTTCCCCGTGCGCTCGATGTTTTCGTATAACGGCCATGGCAAGCAGCTGAGCCCCTTCCTGCTGCTCGACTATGCCGGCCCTGCCGAATTTGCGCCCGGCACGCGTCCGCCCGGCGTCGGTTCGCACCCGCACCGCGGTTTTGAAACGGTGACCATCGTCTACAAGGGCGAAGTGGCGCACCGCGATTCGACGGGCCAGGGCGGCGTGATCGGCCCCGGCGACGTGCAGTGGATGACGGCCGGCGCCGGCATCTTGCATGAAGAGTTCCACTCGCCTGCCTTCACGCAGTCGGGCGGCACCCTGGAAATGGTGCAGCTGTGGGTGAACCTGCCGGCGAAAAACAAGATGACGGCGCCCGGCTACCAGGCCATCACCAGCGACACGATACCCACCGTGGCGCTGCCCGACGATGCAGGTTCCGTGCGCGTGATCGCCGGCGACTTCGCTGGCCTGCATGGCCCGGCCCGCACGTTCTCGCCGATGCAGGTGTGGGACGTGCGCCTGGCGCAGGGCAATCTGACGGAGTTGCCCGTGACCCGAGGCTGGAGCACGGCGCTGATCGTCCTGCATGGCACGGTGCTGGTCAATGGCGAGAGCGTGGTGCGCGAAGCGCAGATGGCGCTGTTCGAGCGCGATGGCGACAGCATCACCGTCGAGGCGAACAGCGATGCCGTGGTACTGCTGCTCAGTGGCGAGCCGATCGAGGAACCCATCGTCGGTCATGGCCCCTTCGTCATGAATACCGAAGCGGAAATCGCGCAGGCGTTCGAGGATTTCAACAGCGGCCGCTTCGCCCGTATCGCAAAATAATTTGTGTAGCGAATTTGTGTAATACCCGTGCCGCATCCCGCGGCACGGTTTTTCAGGAGACCACCATGAGCACCCCCGCCAACTTCCAAGGTTTGCCACCGATGATCGATCCCGACGACGCCGTCATGCTGTTGATCGACCACCAGAGCGGCTTGTTCCAGCTGGTGCGCGACATCGAGCAGCACGTGCTGCGCGGCCACGTCACGGCGCTGGCCAAGCTGTCGCGCCTGGCGAACATGCCGACTTTTACCACCGCTTCCGTGCCCGACGGCCCGAACGGTCCCTTGATCCCGGAAATCCACCATTTCAACCCGGAAGCCGTCTACATCCCGCGCACGGGCCAGATCAATGCCTGGGACAATCCGGCCTGGGTCGAGGCCATCGAAAAGACGGGACGCAAGACCCTGCTGATCGCCGGCACGCTCACCAGCGTGTGCATGGCCTTTCCCACCATCAGCGCGCTGGCGGCCGGCTACAAGGTGTTTGCCATCATCGACGCCTCGGGCAACTGGTCGAAGATGGCCACCGACATCACCATGGCGCGCGTCACGCAAGCGGGCGCCGTGCCGATCGATACGTATGCCGTGCTGGCTGAAGTGATGAGCACCTGGAACCGCGCCGATGCGATGGAATTTGCCGCCATCATGACGGACCATATCGTGCCGCCATACCGCGCGCTGATTGAAAGCTACGACAAGGCGCAGGGCGTGCAAAAGAATGGCCGCGAAACCAAGCTGGAAATTCTGGAAGCGGCCAGCAAGGGCTGATCACTTTACGGCGCGTCGTAGCGGGCGCGTATCGCCGCCAGCACGCCATGCTGTTCCAGGTGCGTGATGGCGGCGTCCAGGCGCGCCAGGTCGGCGGCGCTGGTCGTGCGCGCATTGAGCATCAGATGCACGGGAGCGCGCAGGACCAGGAAGGGCAGGGTGTTCAAGGCGACGCCCTGCAGGCGCGCTTCATGGCGCACGGCCAGCACGTCGCCCAGCAGCAGATCGGCGCGGCCCGCGTCGAGCATGAGGATACCCTGCCGGAAGCTGCCGAAGGCATTCAGCCGGCCGGCCTTTTCCAGCGCCGGCCGGGCCGCCGCATACTGCGCGCCATACCAGCCCACTTTGGGCGCCAGCAAGGTCGACTTGCCGCGCACCAGCTGCGCGAAGCTGGCGATTTGCTGGTGGTTGTGGGGCGAGCCGGATTTGCTGAAGACGCCCACGGCTTCATCGCGATACGAAATGGAAAAACGGGCATAGGAATGGCGTTCCGGCGTCTCGGACGCGGCGGGCATCAGGTCCAGCCCCCCTTTCTGGAACAGCAACTGGCGCCGCGCCGTGGGCAGTTCCGGCGCGGTCAGCAAGGTGCAGTGCGCTTCCTTGAAAATGGCGCGCAGCAGCTCCAGGTCCAGGCCCGTATAGTGGCCCTGGGCATCGCGGTAGAGATACGGCGGCCACTGTTCCAGCGCCATCGTCATGCGGCAGGCCTGGGCGGGCAGGATGTTGCCGAGCAGCGTTGCCGCAAGCAGCACGTGGCGCAAGCGCATGGAACATCTCCGCAGTGGTTCAAGTGTAGTGCTTAGCAATTTGCCAGAATGGCCACGGAAGTCAAGCAGTGCATGGCCGGTTACCGATATCAAATGGGCTATAGTGGCGGCTATCTTCATCCAAAGGAAATCCGCTTGACTCCCCCGCTCGAGATCGCCGCCAATGTCTTGATGACTGCTTCCATCATCCTGGCTGGACGCAATAATATTCATTCCTGGTGGATCGGCATCGTCGGCTGCGTGCTGTTTGCCGTGCTGTTTTTCCAGGTCAACCTGTACGCCGACGTGCTGCTGCAGCTGTTTTTCATCGTCACTTGCGTCATCGGCTGGCTGCAATGGCGGCGCGGCGCCGGCGGCAAGCCCTTGCCGATCACGCGCACGGGCTGGCGCAGCCTGGCCTGGGTGGTGCCTGCCGGCATCGCCTCCGTGGCGATCTACGGCATGCTGCTGCACCGCTTCACGAATGCCTACGCGCCCTTCATCGATTCGGCAGTGTTGGTATTTAGCATCATCGCGCAATTCCTGCTGATGAACCGGCGCATCGAAACCTGGGCCTTCTGGCTGCTGGTCAATACCGTCGCCGTGCCCCTCTATTACAGCCGCGGCCTGCACCTGACGGCCGTGCTGTACGCGGCTTACTGGGTCAATGCCGTGATTTCCTGGTACTGGTGGGGCGTGCAGGCACGCCGCGCGGCGGCCCCGCCGGAAACGATGGCTGACGCCTGACATAGCCAAACGCCCAGTCCTTAGATTCAAATCGTATATACAATCAATTTTTAATTCGTTCACGCCATAAAGACACCGGGATATAGTGGCCTTTCCCCGCTTACCGGTGTCTTTTATGTTGCGCTTTAGCCTTTCTGCCTGTTTTTATGCCGCCCCGCACCAGCTGGCCATGCAATGCATGGCCCAGTCGATGCCGGTGCGTGCCCGTCCACGCATCCCGTAATTCCTTCATACCCCCGTCGTTGTTTTGCCCGCAGGCCCACCCGGTCCGCGTGCCCCTGCTCGGCCTTTTTTATCTGAAAAAGGCTCAATCCCAATAAGAGGAAACCATGTTCAAACCACTCGCCATCAGTCTCGCCATCGCCGCCGCCTTTCCCGCTTTTCCCATCCTTGCCCACGCCGAAGAGGACATGCTGCGGGTCAACGTCACCGGCTCGAATATCCGCGTCAGCGAAAAGGAGGGCGCCAGCGCGGTGCAGGTCATCACGGCCAAGGAGTTGAAAGCCAGCGGCAAGACCAGCGTGTCGGATGTGCTGCGCGCCATCTCCGCCAACAGCGGCAACAGCTACAACGAACAATATACGGGCAGTTTCTCGGCCGGCACTTCGGGCCTGTCGCTGCGCGGCATCGGCCAGCAAAACACCCTGATCCTGGTGAATGGCCGCCGCGTGGCCAGCTATGCCACGGCGCAGGATTTGCAGCAGACCTTCGTTGACCTGAACAGCTTGCCGATGGCGGCCGTGCAGCGTATCGAAGTGCTCAAGGATGGCGCCTCGTCCGTGTATGGCTCCGATGCCGTCGCCGGCGTGGTCAACATCATCCTGTACAAGGAATTCACGGGCACGGACATCACGGCGCAATGGGGCGGCTCGACGCAAGGCACGGGCCAGCATGAAAAGAGCGCGGCGCTGCAAACGGGGTTCGGCAAGCTCGGGGAAGATGGCTACAGCGTGGTCTTCTCGGTCGATGCGCAGCAGCGCGACAAGCTGCAGCAAAGCGACGTGGCGTGGCTGCGCGATGCGGATTTCCGCAAGCAGCAGCGTGGCAGCCTGGGCTGGAACGTGACGAATTACGCGGGCGCCGATCCCACGCAAACCCTGGGCGGCGCGCGCGGGCCGCTGCAGCTGGTGCCGTACAGCGCCATCAATCCGGACGGCGCGGGGCAGGTGCTGGCCTATAATCCGTCGCCCTATGAAACCCTGATCCCCGGCATCCATCGCATCCACTCCTCGCTGCGCGGCACCGTGAAACTGAACGCGGACACGGAAGCCTACGTCGACCTGCTGCACAGCTATTCGCGCGCCGACCAGACCTTCAGCGCGCCATTGACGGTAAGCAGCTCGCTGCGCGCGTGGAACAACGGCACCAAGCGGCTCGACACGATTCCCGTGGTGCTGCCCGTGGGCCATCCGAACAATCCGGGCGCAACGCCCCTGCCGTTCACGGCCACCCTGTTCGACCTGGGGCCGCGCCTGAAGCAGGACAAGGTGACGTTCTATCGCGCCCTGGCGGGAGTCAAAGGCACTTTGGCGGGCTGGGACTGGGATACGGCCGTGGCCCATTCCAGCAGCAAGCTGGAGGAAACGGTGCAGAATTTCGTCAACCGCTATGAATTCCAGAAAGTGCTGGCCGATGGCAGTTACAACTTCTTTGACCCATCGCAAAACAGCGAAGCGGTGCGCAACCGCCTGCGCCTGTCGACCCTGCGCCCGGCCGAATCGACGCTCGACACGCTCGACTTCTCGGCGGCCAAGGATATCTGGAACCTGCCGGCGGGCCCGCTGGGCTTTGCCGCCGGCTTTCAATGGCGCCGCGAAAAGATGGATTCGCAAACCTCGACCGCCGTGCTGTCGGGCACGGAACTGCGTCCGGCGCTCAACATCATCGAGGGTTCGCGCAGTGTCTCGGCGCTGTTCGCCGAATTCAATGTACCCGTGGTGAAAAACCTGTCCGTCAACGTGGCGGGACGCGCCGACCATTACAGCGACTTTGGCAATGCATTTTCACCCAAAGCCAGCGCCCGCTACCAGGCGGCGCCATGGCTGCTGTTGCGCGGCACCGTCTCGCGCGCTTTCCGTGCACCGTCGCTGCCGGAAATCACCGACAGCACGGCCGTTAGCTATACCGGCGTGATCGATCCGCGCGACCCGTTGACGCCGACGCTGTCGCGCGGCGTGACGGTCATCACCATCGCCAATCCGGCGCTGCGCCCCGAGCGCTCGAAAAACCTGAATCTGGGCGTGGTGGTCTCGCCCACCAGCAGCTCGAGCATCGGCCTCGATTATTACCGCATCCGGCAGGAAGGCGTGATCGGCACGGAAAGCGCCACCACCACCCTGGACAATGAATTGACGTCGCCGGAAAAGGTCACGCGCGGCGCCGATGGCCGCATCACGACCCTGTACCGCCAGTTCCGCAACCAGGGCCAGCGCGACGTGTCGGGCATCGATCTCGACCTGCGCCAGCGCTTCGTCGACCAGGACTGGGGCAAGCTGACCCTGGCCGGCCAGTTGAGCCGCGTGCTGCGCTTTGCCGAGCCGCTGTCCGATGGCGCGCCGCTGACGAACGGCGCCGGCACCAATTATTTCGGCTCCATCCCGAAATGGCGCGGCGTCACCTCGGCCACGTGGGAGCAGGGCAAATGGTCGTCCACCCTGACCTGGAACTATGTGGGCAGCTATGCGCAACAACAGCACCTCGACGAATCGGTGGCCGCCTTCAGCACCTTCGACGTGACGACCAGCTGGCAGGTGACACCGAAGGCGAACGTCACCTTCATCGTGCAAAACCTGGCCAACAAGCGCGCGCCGTGGGATTACTCCGCCTCGGGCTTCGATTTTACCCAGAGCGACCCGCGCGGACGCTTTGCGTCGCTAAAGCTGAACTACAAGTTCTAGCGTTAGTGTCCGCCCGCCGCCTGCCGCTGGCCCGTCTGCTCCTGCAGGCGCTGGCGGTAGGCGCTGGGCGTCACGCCCATGCGCTCACGGAAGGCGGTGGCGAAGTTGCCCGCATTGTGAAAGCCGATCAGCAGGGCGATATCCTGCACGTCGATGTCTGTCTGCTGCAGCAATGCCACGCCGCGGGCGATGCGCGCTTCGCGGATGAAGGCAAACACCGTCATGCCCGTTTGTTCACGGAACATCAGGGTCAGCTTTTCGCGGTAGGTGCCCACGCTGCGGGCGATGTCGGACAGGTTGGGCAGGCTGCCCAGGTTGTCGAGAATGAGCTGTTTGACGGCATTGACGAACACCAGGTCGGGATGCTGCTGGCGCTCGCTGACCGGGACCGCGATGGGTAAGGTGCTGTTGCTTTTGCGCATCAATCCCAGGTGGATATGAATGCGCGCGGCCAGTTCTTCCGGCGTGAACGGCTTCGAAATGTAGTCGACACCGCCCACCTGCAAGCCCATGATGCGTTCCTTGGCGGCATCGGCGCCGCTGAGAAAGATGACGGGTATCTGCTCCGTTGCAGGATTGGCCTTGAGCAATCGGCATGCCGTGTAGCCATCCATCTCGGGCATGCGCACATCGAGCAGTATCAGGTCGGGTAACGTGGCCAATGCCAGCTGGTAGCCCTGGTAGCCGTTGAACGCGATGCTGAAACGGTAGGGCTGCTCGCTGAGCAGCTCCATCAGCATGCGCTGCTCGAACGCGGAATCGTCCACGATCAGGATGTTTTTTTTGACGGTTTCGCTGGTCAATGGCATGGCATGGATGACTTAACCAAAAAGCAAGTTGTGGCTTATTATGCCTCGCTTTTTCTTTTTTTTCTGCTTTTCTCGTGTTTCAAAAGAGGTTTCTCCGCCAGAAGAAGCGGCGATTTCCCAGATCGCTAATAATTCACCCATGCATTGACTTAAAGCAATGTCGATTGTTAAAAAATCTGTTTTGTAAATGCGGCAAAAAAACCGACGCCCTCAGGTTCCTGGCTCTCGGCGCTGATATTTTGTTGTCCTGGTTTGCGTGCCCCAAAAAACGCCGGCAATACCGTGACTATCCTCGACGTCCCTCATATTGACGGGCTCATTAATGATGTTCGATCATCAGGAGGTAGCATGTTGCGAGTCATTTCCCCCCACCTTATCGTTGCCGCCAGCACGGCACTGCTGCCGCGTGGCGCCGACGCGGCCGTGCATCTGAACGTCAATGCGAGCGTGAGTGTGACCTGCACCACGCGCTACCTGAGCGGCACCAGCGCCCGATACCTGTATTCCTGACGCTCAACATCCGCCTTGTCCGTGCCGAGGCTGGGCCCGTCGCGCAGGAAAACACCTGGCGCGTGTTCATCGATGAGGTCAGCCGTGACGATGAGCCGGGCCGCTTGATGAATATCGGACCCGCAGCGGAAGGCGTGGCTGACTTTGTAGTTGATCGTACTGATGTTTTCGTGTTGCAACTGAGATTTTTTCGATTGTTGTGTTGAATCAATGTGAGGAGATGGTCATGAAACATACCAACTTTAATAATTTGCCTTGCCCGATTGCCCGCAGCCTGGGCAAGGTGGGCGAATGGTGGAGCATCCTCATCCTGCGCGAAGCGTTTTATGGCAAGACGCGCTTCGACGAATTTGAAAAAAGTCTCAAGATCGCCCCTACCATCCTGACGCGCCGCCTGGCCGACCTGGTGGAAGGCGGCTTGATGACGCGCCGCCTGTACTGCGCCAAGCCGCCCCGCTACGACTATGTGCTGACCAAGTCCGGGCGCGCCTTCAAGCCCGTCTTGCTGGCGTTTATTGCCTGGGGTAATGAAAACTTCGCCCCGGAAGGCGCCAGCCTCGTCATCGCCAGCCGCGACACGGGCCTGGCTGCCGATCCCGTGCTGGTCGACGCCATGACGGGCTTGCCCATCAATGATGAGTACTACGCGTTCGCGCCGGGGCCGGCCGCCAGCGACAGCATGCGCAGCATCATCCTCGATGCGGAAAAAAGCAGCGGCATCGCACCCAAACCGAAGCCAGCGCCAGCCAACCGGGGCTGGGTGGCGGAAGGGCATCTGGCCTGAGGCGCGACGGCAGGCGAGCAGGAAGTTTGGCGCACAGCAAAGCGGGCACGGCGGTATAGCCTTACCGTCGCAATATGCAACACCAGTGCGGCGCAGGCCCGCGTATGCGGACCGGGCGCCTTCCGTGATCCGCTGTCCGTTGAAGGAGATCTGCGATGAACACATTGCAACAACACGTACGCCGCGCCGCCAGCGTGCTGGCGCTGGCCACCTTGCTCGGTGCCTGTTCCCACGGCCCGCACCACCCGGGCGGCCATGACGTCACCTTGACGGGCGCGCAGGAAGTGCCGGCCAATACCAGCACGGCCAGCGGCAACAGCAGCATCCGCGTCGCCCACGACCGCAGTGTCAGCGGCGGCGTGCGCTACACGGACATGCTGGCGACCATCGCGCATATCCATGAAGCGCCAGCGGGCGCCAACGGCCCCGTCATCGTGCCGCTGGTGAAAACGGCCGAAGGCATGTTTGCCGTACCGGCCGGCACCCTGCTCACGCCGTCCCAGCATGCGAGCTACCAGGCCGGCAACCTGTACGTGAACGTGCACAGCGCAGCCTACCCGGCCGGCGAGATCCGCGCCCAGCTCAAGCCATAGCCGGCCATCGGCGTTTTCCCGAAACCTCCTTGGGCCGCGCGAGCGGCCTTTTTTTGCGCCTGGGGGATGCTGCACGGGGCGCGCTACAATGGTGCTCCATGCTGACCATCCTCGCCATCACCTTTCCGTTCTTCGCCCTGGTGCTGTGCGGCTACCTGGCCGTGCGGCGCGCGCTGCTGCCGCTGGCCGCCATCGGCGGCTTGAACAGTTTTGTCCTGTACTTCGCGCTGCCGTGCATGCTGTACCGCTTCGGCGCCGCCACGCCCATCGCGCAGCTGCTCGACGCCAGCGTGTTCGGCGTCTACCTGCTATGCGCGCTGATCATGGTGGGCGTCACCATGGCCATGACGCTGAGCCACCGCATCGACTGGAACAACGCCGCCTTCGGCGCGCTGGTGGCGGCCTTCCCGAACACGGGTTTCATGGGCGTGCCCCTGCTATTGACCTTGCTCGGGCCCCGTTCCTCGGGTCCCGTCATCGTCACCATCGTCGTCGACTTGCTCATTACCAGCTCGCTGTGCATCGCCCTGTCGCGCATCGGCAGCGGCGGCGCGCACGGCAGCCGCACGGCCGTCGTCAACGCCATGAAGGGCATGGCGGGCAACCCCATGCCATGGGCGATCGTGCTCGGTGCCTTGGCGTCGTGGCTGGCACTGGCCTTGCCCAAGCCATTGATGCAGACGGTGGGCCTGCTGGCCGACGCTGCCTCGCCGGTCGCCCTGTTTACCATCGGCGCCGTGCTGGCCCGTTCGCAGATGAGCACCAGCGACCCGGCGCCGATGAAAGAATATGTACCCGTGGCGCTGAAAAAACTGCTGCTGCATCCGCTGCTGGTATGGGGCATCGGCCACGCGGCCATCGCGCTGGGCGCGCCGCTCGATCCGTTCGCGCTGACCTGCATGGTGCTGGTCGCTTGCCTGCCCAGCGCCAGCAACGTCTCGCTGCTGTCGGAACGCTTCGGGGCGAACACGGCGCGCATCGCCCGCATTATCCTGGTGTCGACGGCGCTGTCGTTTTTGACGTTTTCGGCGGCCGTCAGCTGGCTGGCGTGACGTTGGCGGCGATCAGCGCGCCCAGCGCCTGCGCCGCGCCGGGCTGGGTGCCGGCGGTCAGTTCGCGCGCCATCGTGGCCTGATCTTTCTGCGTGCGGTTCTGCCCCAGCTTCCATTTTCCCGTGAGGCGCGTGAGCGGGATTTCGATGCCGACGATGGCTTTCAGGAGTTTCTCGATATAGCCGGCCGGCGCATCGCTCACCCGCCACGGCGCGGCTTGCTCTGCCTCATGGCGCGCCGTCAGCCGCTCCACCAATCCCAGCAGCCATGCCGCGTCGTCGATGGCGCGCAGGGGGCCGTGCGCGTGCACCACCGCGTAGTTGAAGGTGGGTACTTCCTTGCCGCTGCGCTGCTTTTCCGCATACCAGGCGGGCGTGATGTAGGCGTGCGGTCCCTGGAAGATCACCATGCAGTCGGCACCTGCGGCGCGCCACAGCGGGTTGGCGCGCGCCACATGGGCGCGCAGGATGCCGAATGGGGCGTCAGCCGTGGGTGCGGCGATCTCGAATGGCAAATGGTCGGCGCACAGGCCATCGGCGCTCTGGCGCACCAGCGCGCCCAGCGGATGCGCGTCGATCAGGCCATGCAGCACGTCGAGGCGCTCTTCGCGGAAGGTGGCGGGCGTGTACATCTAGGCGACGCCTTCCACGACCACGTCGGCCGTCAGCGAATTGGCGATGTAGCAGCGTTCATGCGCGTCGTGGTGCAGGGCCGCCAGCGCCTCGGGCGAGGGCGGCGTTCCCGCAAACGCGATGCGCGGGCGCAGCACGATGCGCGTCATGGCCAGGCGGCCTTGCGCATTTTTCCCCAGCTCGCCGACGGCGTCGTCGCGGTAGTCGTCGATGACGACACCGCGCTGCGCTGCCAGCGACAGGAAGAACAGCATGTGGCAGCTCGACGTGGCCGCCACCAGCGCTTCTTCCGGATCGATATTTGCTTCCACCGACATGGGCAGCGGCACGGACAGGGGCGACGACGAGGCGGGTACCGTCAGGCCGCCGTCGAATTGCCATTCATGGCCGCGGCTGTAGCGCTGGCCGGCGAAATCCTGGCCGTCGCGCTGCCAGGCCACGGTGGCGAAAAACTGATGCATGGGTGCTCCACGGGAGTAAGAGGGATGCGTCATCTTAGCGCCAGTTTTGGCTATTTAAAACAGCCAATAAGTGATATCTTGAAGCTACCAATTCAAGAGTGCCGCCATGCCAGCTTCCCATTTGCACCAGATCATCGCCGCCTTGCCGCTGCAGCGCGGCGCCAGCGAGCCGCTGTTTCGCCAGCTGTATGCGGCCATCAAGGCCGCCATCCTCGATGGCCGCATGAGTCCCGGCGTGCAGCTGCCGCCCACGCGCGAATTTTGTCGTCTGCTGGCCGTGTCGCGCCAGACGGTGCTCAATGCGTATGCGCTGTTGACGGCGGAAGGCTATCTCGATGGCGCCGTGGGGCGCGGCACCTTTGTCAGTCGCGACGTTCCGCTGCTGGCGCCTGTCCCTGCTGCGGCGCCCGGCTTGCTGCGCCCCCTGTCTGCGCGCGGGCAGGGCGTGGTGGCGGCCATGCGCCAGGTGGCGTTCCACCGGGGGCCGCTGCGCGCTTTCCGCGTCGGCATGCCGCGCATCGACCATTTTCCGTTCGACGTGTGGAACCGCCTGGAAGCGCGGCGCTGGCGCCGGCCCGACCACCATTTCGGCTACAGCGATCCGGCCGGCTACCTGCCGCTGCGCGAGCTGCTGTGCGTGTATTTGAAAGCGTCGCGCGGCGTCCTGTGCACGCCGCAGCAGATCGTCATCACCTCCGGTTCGCAGCAGGCGCTGTTCCTGCTCTCGACTATTTTGCTGGCACCGGGCGACTCTGCCTGGATGGAGTCGCCCGGCTACCGGGGCGCCAGCGGCCCCTTGCGCGCGGCCGGCGCGCGCGTCTTTCCCGTTCCCGTCGATGCGCAGGGGCTGGACGTGGCGTATGGCGTGGCGCACTGTCCGCAGGCGAAGCTGGCCTATGTGACGCCGTCGCACCAGATGCCGCTGGGCGTGAGCATGAGTTTACCGCGCCGCCTGGCCTTGCTGGCCTGGGCCGCGCACAATAAAGCGTGGCTGGTGGAGGACGATTACGACAGCGAATACCGCTACACGGGCGCGCCGCTGGCGTCCCTGCAAAGCCTGGACCGCGATGGCTGCGTGGTGTACGTGGGTACCCTGTCAAAAGTGCTGTTCCCCGGCCTGCGCCTCGGTTACATGGTGGCGCCGCCCGCGCTGGCCGACGCGCTGGTGCAGGCCAAGGCCGTGATGGACCGCCACACGGCCATTGTGCCGCAGATGGCGCTGGCGGACTTCATCGCCGAGGGCCACTTTGGCCGGCATATCCGCCGCACGCGCGACAGCAATGCCGAGCGGCGCGACCTGCTGGTGCGCGGCATCGCGCGCGAACTGGGCGACCAGCTCGCGTGCGGCCCGGCCGACAGCGGCCTGGAACTGTGCGCGTATTTTCGCGGCGGCCACGATGAGGAAACGGTGTCGCGCGCGGGGCTGGAACGCGGTATCGAACTGCGCCCGCTGGGGCACTATGCCGACCCTGACGCCGGTGCCGCCTGCGCCACGCCGCCCGGGCTGTTGCTGGGTTTTGCGGCGATTCCCCCGGACGAGATGGCGCACGGCTTGCTGGAACTGGGACGCATCCTGCGCGGCCGATAAACTATACTGGCACTTGCCTGCACATGAAGAACACGACCATGAATATTACCCGCTGCTCCTGGGCCAACCCGGCCAATCCCCGCTACCTCGACTATCACGACACGGAGTGGGGCGTGCCTTGCCACGACGAGCGCCGGCTGTTCGAGATGCTGAACCTGGAAGGCGCGCAGGCTGGCCTGAGCTGGGAAACCATCCTGAATAAGCGCGACACTTACCGCGCCGCCTTTGACAACTGGGACGCGGAAAAGATCGCCGCGTATGGCCCGGACAAGGTGGCGCAGCTGCTGGCGGACCCCGGCATCGTGCGCAACCGCCTGAAGGTGGCCGCCGCCATCACGAACGCGCAAGCCTATTTGCGCCTGCGCGCGCAAGGCCAGACCCTGGACAGCTTTTTGTGGGCGTATGTCGATGGCCAGCCCATCGTCAACAGCTGGCAGCCGGGCGAATTCCCGGCCAAGACGGCCTTGTCCGACACATTGTCGAAAGACTTGCTCAAGCTGGGCTTCAAGTTCGTCGGCTCGACCATCGTCTACGCCTACATGCAGGGCATCGGCATGGTCAACGACCATGCGCCGGCCTGCTTTTGCCGCGCGGGGCATTGATGCGCCGCGCGCTGGTCCTGCTCGACACGGATTTTGACGGTGCCCGCTTTGGCGCAGCCTGTACGGTGCATGGCGGGCGGCGCCTGCATTACATCGCGCTGGCGCCGCGTCCCGTCGATGCCAGCCACTTGCCCGAGCAGTGGCGCGCACAGTGGCCGCTTTGCGTGCCGGGCTTGCACCGCATGGTCTCGCACGACGGCCTCGTCACGCTCGATGTACTGATCGGCGAGCCCGATGCCTGCCTGGCGCAATTGTCGGCGCGCGTCGATGAAGTGCTGCTGGCTTGGGTGCCCGCCGCCATGGCGGTGCTGGCGCGCCTGATGGTCGATGGCGGCCAGTTGCATGCGGTGCACCTGGACGAGACACAGCGTGCGGCGCTGCAACAGACTGGTTTTGTCTTCGACGAAAGCCGCTTGCGCGCCGTGTTTTATGCGCGGCGCGCAGAGTACGCGGCCGTCACCGTACCCGAGCGGCGCGCCATCGTCATCGGCGCGGGCGTGGCCGGCGCGGCCGCCTGCGAACGGCTGGCCGCGCGCGGCTGGAAGGTGACCCTGATCGAGCGCCACGCGCAGCCGGCCAGCGCAGCGTCGGGCAACCTGGCCGGCATCTTCATGCCGTTGCTGTCGAAGGACGACAACATCGCCACGCGCCTGACGCGCGCCGCCTATCTGTACTCGCTGCGCCGCTGGAAAGACCTGGGCGGCATCGGCACCGCCATCGAGGGCGCGCAAAGCGGCGTGCTGCACCTGGCGCGCGACGGCGCGCATGCGCAGGTGCAGCGGCAGATCGCCGCCAGCGGCCTGTATCCGCGCGAATTCGCCCGCTGGCTGGAAGCGCCCGAGGCGAGCGCCATGCTGGGCGCGCCGGCGCCCGATGGCGCCTGGTGGTTCGCACAGGGCGGCTGGGCACGTCCGTCTTCCGTCTGCGCGGCCATGCTGGACGCCTGCGGTGGCTTGCTCACGCGGCGCTTTTCCAGCAGCGCCCTGCGCCTGGAGCGTGGCGATGCGGAGTGGCTGGTGCGCGATGCGGACGGTGCCCTGATCGCGGCCGCGCCCAACGTCATCCTGGCGGCAGGCACGGGTGCCGTCGATTTCGAACAGGCGGCGGGTCTGCCACTGGACGCCGTGCGCGGCCAGGTCACGCACCTGGCCGAAGGCAGTCTGCCGTCGTTGCCGTTCGTCGTCTGCCGCGAAGCCTACATGACGCCGGCATACCAGGGCGTCATGTGTGTGGGCGCGACCTATGCTGCCGATGCGGACAGCAGCCTGCGCATGGATAGCCAGCACGACAATATCGCGAAGATCGCCGACATCCTTGGCGTGACCCCGTTCGAGGCGCCGCTGGCCGGGCGCACGGGCTTTCGCTGCATGGCGCCGGACCGCCTGCCGCTGGCGGGCGCCTTGCCCGACCCCGGCGTGCCAGGGCGCTGCGAGCGATTGCGCGACGTGCCGCGCTGGCCCGGCCTGTTTGGCTTGCTCGGTTACGCCTCGCGCGGCCTGATCTGGGCCCCGCTGGCGGCCGAACTGCTGGCGTGCCAGCTGGAGGGGGAGCCGCTGCCGCTGGAGAGTCAATTGGCCGCTGCGTTGGATCCTGCGCGGTTTTTATTACGAGAGCGCCGTAGAGCATATTGATTCTGGTCTTTTTCTAATTTACCCCCAAAACAAGTTCTGGGGTCAGACCCGGCGGGGGAATATGCCCCAATGGGGCATATTCCGATTCCGAAGGAACTGACCCCATATACGTTTTCCAGCTTTCCAAACTCTTTTTAATTTGTTTTCCGAACAACATAAGTTCGCTACAGTGGACTCGTGCTGGTTTTTGACGACGGAATAAAGAGGTGGAAAGATGGCTGCTGCAGAACTGATTTTCGATCCCCGCGCCGCCCACGGCGAGGCGGCTTTTGACGAAGTGCTCCATCTCGCGCGCAGCCAGGCGCAGGCGCAGGGCTTGCCGTATGCGGGCATCGTCAGCGCGCAGGATGCATGGCAGCTGGTGCAGGCTGGCAAAGCCGTGCTGGTTGACGTGCGCACGCATGAAGAACGCACGTTCGTCGGCTACGTGCCCGCCTCGCTGCACGTGGCGTGGGCGACCGGCACGTCCATGCACCGCAATCCCCGCTTTACGCGCGAACTGGAAGCGAAGGCGGGCGGCAAGGATGCCGTCGTGGTGCTGCTGTGCCGCAGCGGCAAGCGCTCGGCCCTGGCCGCCGAAGCGGCCGCCAAGGCCGGTTTCACGCACGTCTTCAACATCGCGCAAGGCTTCGAGGGCGATCTCGACGCGCAGCAGCAGCGTGGCCACAGCGGTGGCTGGCGCTGGCATGCGCTGCCCTGGCTGCAAGATTAAATCTCTTCCCGGAGCCACCATGAACCAGCGAGCCATTCCCCCCGCCTCCCTTGCCGCGCAGCCGCAATGGGAACTGCGCCAGATCGTCGATGAATTGCGCGCCGTGCGCGCGCAGTGGCGCGAAGGGCTGGCCAGCAACCAGGAGTGCGGCGCGCGCCAATTCCCGTCGCGCCAGCATTTGCGCGACATCATCAACGCCTTGTGCGCGGCCCTGTTTCCGATGCGCCTCGGCCCCCTCGACCTGCAGCAGGAGAGCGAGGATTTCTTTGTCGGCCACACGCTCGACACGACCCTCACGGGCTTGCACGAACAGGTGCGGCGCGAACTCAGTTACCACGCGCGCCAGCATGGCTTGCAGCAGACGGTCTCCATCGAACAGCAGGCGCTGGCCATCGTGCAGCGCTTCGCCCGCGCGCTGCCGCGCATCCGCGCCCAGCTCGATACGGACGTAGCGGCCGCCTTCCATGGCGATCCGGCCGCGCACAGCGTCGATGAAGTGCTGCTGTGCTATCCGGGCATCCTGGCCATCATCCATTACCGCCTCGCGCACACCTTGCATGCACTGGGCGCGCCGCTGGTGGCGCGCATCATCGCCGAAGTGGCCCATTCGCAGACGGGCATCGACATCCATCCGGGCGCCATCATCGGCAGCAGCTTTTTCATCGACCATGGCACGGGCGTGGTGATCGGCGAGACGGCCATCCTCGGCGACAGGGTGCGCATTTACCAAGCCGTCACCCTGGGCGCCAAGCGCTTTCCCGCCGGTGCCGACGGCATGCTGAAAAAGGGACTGGCGCGCCATCCCATCGTGCAGGACGACGTGGTCATCTACGCGGGCGCGACGATCCTGGGGCGGGTCACCATCGGCCAGGGCTCCGTCATCGGCGGCAATGTCTGGCTGACCCGCAGCGTGGCGCCAGGCAGCCATGTCACGCAAGCGCACAACCAGCAGGAGGCGCCCGATTTGCCAGAGTCGCCGGCGCCATCGCCCCCCGCTTTTGCCCACCACCGATGAGGACAGCATGTTGATCAAACAGTTTGGACTGGCCGTGCGCCAGTTGCGCGAAGGGCATGGCTGGTCGCAGGAGCGCCTGGCCGAAGCGGCCGACTTGAACCGCTCCTTCATCGGCGAAATCGAGCGGGGCGCCGCCACGCCGTCGCTGCTGACGGTGGAAAAGCTGGCCATCGCGCTGGGCGTCGGCCTGGCGGGATTGATGGCCCGCTGCGAACCGGAGCTGGTGGATTAGGTCGATGATAACGCCGCGTTGATGGCGATAGCATGTTGAGGAAAAGAGAGGGGTACTCGATACTTTATTCGTTTTTCAGATAAGCATATTCACTTTTCTCATCAGGAGTAGTCATGACAGCAGCAACAGAGAACCAGTTCGCGCTGGGCGATAACGCCGCGCGCCAGCTGGCCAATGCAAGCAAGAGCGTCCCCCAGTTATCCACGATCACGCCGCGCTGGCTCGTGCACCTGCTGCAATGGCTGCCCGTGGAAGCGGGTATCTACCGCCTCAATCGCGTGAAGAACCCAAAGGACGTGCGCGTGGCCTGCTCGCAGCGCGACGAGTCGGAACTGCCGCAAACCTTCGTCGACTATGACGAGCAGCCGCGCGAGTATTTTCTCAATGCCGTCAGCACGGTGCTCGACGTGCATACGCGCGTGTCGGACCTGTACAGCAGCCCGCACGACCAGATCAAGGAGCAGCTGCGCCTGACCATCGAGACGATCAAGGAGCGCCAGGAAAGCGAACTGATCAACAATCCCGATTACGGCCTGCTGGCCAGCGTGCACGACGACCAGCGCATTTTTACGCTGACGGGCGCGCCGACGCCGGACGACCTCGATGAACTGCTGACGAAAGTGTGGAAGGAACCGGGCTTCTTCCTCGCGCACCCGCTGGCGATTGCCGCCTTTGGCCGCGAATGCACGCGCCGCGGCGTGCCGCCGCCGACCGTCAGCCTGTTCGGTTCGCAGTTTTTGACGTGGCGCGGCGTGCCGCTGGTGCCGTCCGATAAACTGCCGATCGAAGACGGCAAGACGAAAATCATCTTGCTGCGCGCGGGCGAACAGCGCCAGGGCGTGATCGGCCTGTTCCAGCCTGGCCTGGCGGGCGAGCAAAGCCCGGGCCTGTCCGTGCGCTTCATGGGCATCAACCGCCACGCGATTTCGTCCTA
Source organism: Janthinobacterium sp. 64 (assembly GCF_002813325.1). Lineage (NCBI taxonomy): Bacteria > Pseudomonadati > Pseudomonadota > Betaproteobacteria > Burkholderiales > Oxalobacteraceae > Janthinobacterium > Janthinobacterium sp. 64. Next base: position 4,326,715 of record NZ_PHUG01000001.1, read on the forward strand.
TCTGATTTCGCTGTATTGCTCATTGGCCGTGCTGACCGACGATGCGCTGGCCGTACTGGAAGACGTGGAGATCGGTAAATACCATGACTACCCAGACACCTACAAGTGATGGCGCGGCGGCCTTGTCCGCCGTCCCGTTCTTGCCCGATGAAGCGACCCTGAACCGCCTGGCGGGCGAGTTTTTCGCGCGCCTTCCCGGGTTAGATAAGTCGCCCAGCCTCGGCGGTTCCGGCAGCGTGCTCGATGCGGCGCCCCGCTATGCGAACCGTCCGCCGCCGCAGCCCGGCCCTTCGTTTGCCGCCATCGCCCCCGGCGTGGCGACGGCGCAGGTGCCGCCCGTGACGGCGCCGCTGGAGACACCGATTGCGCCGGCGCCGGCCTCCGTGCCGACGCCGCGCGCATCCGCCCTCGGTGCGCCGTCGCCCTACTATTTTGTCGGCGGCGCGCATGGCTATCCCGCATCGAACGGCAAGCTCGATGGCCTGGCGCAGCAGGGGCTGGGGCAGGCGATACCCGATGCCACGCCGCAGGGCGCGCCCGCGCGCCAACTGCCCGTATCGCCAGCCAGTGGCCAGCCCGCCTTCTATTTCCAGACCGAGCTGCCTGCGCGGCAGCAGGGGCATGGACAAACCCCCGCGCCGTTCGACGTGCATGCCGTGCGGCGCGATTTTCCCGTGCTGGCGGAGCGCGTCAACGGCAAGCCTTTGGCCTGGTTCGACAATGCGGCCACCACGCACAAGCCGCAATCGGTGATCGACCGCGTGTCGTATTTCTACGCGCACGAGAATTCGAACATCCACCGCGCCGCGCACGCACTGGCGGCGCGCGCCAGCGACGCGTATGAAGCGGCACGCGCCAAGGTGGCTAACTTCCTCGGCGCCGCCTCGGCCAATGAAATCATCTTCGTGCGCGGCGCCACCGAGGGCATCAATCTGGTCGCCAATACCTTTGGCCGCAAGTACATCGGCAGCGGCGACGAGATCATCGTCTCGCAGCTTGAGCACCATGCCAACATCGTGCCGTGGCAGCAGCTGGCGGCGGAAAAGGGCGCGATTCTGCGCGTGATTCCCGTCGACGACAGCGGGCAAATCCTGCTCGATGAATTCCGCAAGCTGCTCAACGGCCGCACCAAACTGGTGTCCGTGACGCAGGTGTCGAATGCGCTGGGGACGGTCACGCCCGTGGCGCAGATCATCGCGCTGGCGCATGCGGCCGGCGTGCGCGTGCTGGTCGATGGGGCGCAAGCCGTGTCGCACCTGCGCGTCGACGTGCAGGCGCTGGGTGCCGATTTTTACGTGTTTTCAGGGCATAAAGTGTTTGGCCCGACGGGCATCGGCGCCGTGTATGGCAAGGCGGACTTGCTGGAGCAATTGCCGCCGTGGCAGGGCGGCGGCAACATGATCGCCGACGTGACGTTCGAGCGCACCGTCTACCAGGGCGTGCCGAATCGTTTCGAGGCGGGCACGGGCAATATCGCCGATGCCGTGGGCCTCGGCGCGGCCATCGATTACGTGCAGCGCATCGGCCTGGACAACATCGCCGCTTACGAGCACGCGCTGCTGGACTACGCGACGCAGCAGCTGCAGGCGATTGCCGGCGTGCGCCTGATCGGCACGGCGCTGGACAAGGCCAGCGTGGCTTCCTTCGTGCTGGCCGGTTACGAGCCGGCGGAAGTGGGACGCGCCCTGAACGACGAGGGCATCGCCGTGCGTTCGGGCCACCACTGCGCCCAGCCGATTTTGCGCCGCTTCGGCGTGGAAGCGACCGTGCGGCCATCGTTCGCCTTCTACAACACGTATGAGGAAATCGACCGCATGATCGCGGTGGTGCGCCGTCTGGCGGGTGCGCGCCGCTGATCTTGCCTGCTTGTCAAGCTGATGCCGCCCTGGCGCAAGCTGGGGTGGCATTGTTGCGTCATGTCACGGTCTTTGCGCGCGACTGGCTGGCGTCCGCAGGCTGGCGGTATAATTTATCCTTGGCAATATTGAAGCTGCGGCCCCAAGGAGATATCCGGTGGAAAATCAACACAGCTCGCCCGAGCTTTTCCTGTTCCTGGCGTCGACCGTGCACGACATGAAAAATTCGATCAGCGTGGTCAGCGGCACTTTGGAGTCGCTGCTGGCGGCCGAGCAGGCGAAAACAGCCCCCCAGGCCGACCCCGCCTACCTGCAGATGGCGCAAATGCTGTACCAGACCAAGCGCCTCAACGATAACCTGATCCAGCTGCTGGCCCTGTACAAGGAAGTGGGCAAGCCCGGCTACCCGTTTGACGTGCAGCCGCAACTGGTGAGCCAGGTGCTCGACCAGGTGGTGGACCAGGAAAAGATCCTGCTGGCCTCGAAAGGCATCGGCCTGGAGACGGCGTGCCCGCCGGAGCTGATCTGGACCCTCGATGAAGACCTGGTCATCGGCGTGCTGGCGCATGCGATCAATAACGCCATCCGCTACACGAAGGACACGATACGCCTGTCGGTGCAGGAGCACGACGGCATGCTCGAACTGCGCGTGGACGACAATGGCGACGGCTACTCGCAGGCGCTGCTCGACGCGGGCAGCGCCGCCATGGATGGCATGGCGGCCGGCGTGAACTTTTCCACCAACAGCACGGGACTGGGCCTGTATTTCTCCAGCGAAGTGGCGAAGATGCACAAGCACCGGGGCAGCAGCGGCAGCATCGCCCTGGAAAATGGCGGCGCGCTGGGCGGCGGCTGTTTCATCCTGCGCCTGCCCTGAACGAGGAATTCATGACGACAGACAGCCACGCCACCGCCGCCGAAGCGGGCAGCACCGACTGGGCCGACAAGCATTATCTGCTGGTCGATGATTTCGTCGGCATCCGCATCCTGCTGCGCGAATCCCTGCGCAACCTGGGTGCGCGCCATATCGACCAGGCGGCCAGCGGCGGCGAAGCCATGAAGCTGCTGGCCAAGACGCGCTATGACGTGGTGCTGTGCGATTACAACCTGGGCGAAGGCAAGAATGGCCAGCAAGTGCTGGAAGAGACGCGCGTGCGCAACCTGACGGCGCCATCGAGCGTGTGGCTGATGGTGTCGGCCGAAAAAAGCGTGGAATCGGTGATGGGCGCGGCCGAGCACCAGCCCGACGCCTACCTGATCAAGCCGATCACGGAAGGCGTGTTGCTGACGCGCCTGAACCGCGTGTGGCACAAGAAGCAGGTGTTTCGCGAAATCGACCAGGCCTGCATGGAAAAGGATTATCTGCGCGCGGCCAAGCTGTGCGACGCGCAGATCGAGCTCAACAAACTGCACGCGCTGGAATTGCTGCGCATGAAGGCGTCGTTGTTGCTGAAAAGCGGCGAGCCGGACAAGGCCCGCGCCGTGTACGAAAAAGTGCTGGCCGAGCGCGATTACAGCTGGGCCAGGGCGGGCCTGGGCAAGATCCGCATGAACAACGGCGAGCACGAGGCGGCGCGGCAGATCTTCCAGGGCGTGATCGTCGAAAACAAGTATTACATCGACGCCTACGACCAGATGGCCATCGCCTACCAGCTGATGGGACAGCACGAGGAAGCGTGCGGCGTGCTGGAAAAGGCGGCGCGCCTGTCGCCCAATTCCGTGCCGCGCCAGCGCAACTTGGGGCTGGCGGCCCTGAAAGTGGGCAATGTCAGCATGGCGGAAAAGGCTTTTCGCAAGTGTATTTCCATCGGTGAATTTTCCGTCATGAAGACGCCGGACGCCTATCTGGGTCTGGCGCGCGTGTGCGGACTGAAGAAAGATGCCAAGGAAGCGCTGCAGTGGCTGCTGCTGGCGCAGCGCGAGTTCCCGCCCGAGCAGATCGGACTGCGCGCGAAGATCACGGAAGGCATGGTGCACCACGAAACGGGCGATTACCGGCGCGCGCGCAAGTGCGGCGACGAACTCGAAGCCATGCTGGCCGAAGACCCGGCGCGGCCCGAAAAAAGTATCTGCATGGAACTGGCGACCCTGCTGTTCGCCGTCGGCGTGAAGGATGCGCCGGCCGGCCTGCTGTGCTATGTGGTGAAGAACAACCACGACAACCAGGTGGTACAGGACGAGGTGCAAAAGATTTTTGACAAGGCCAAGATGGGCGACGAAGGCACCAGCCTGATCATCGCTGCGCGCAAGGAAGCGTCGGACTTGATGAACAAGGGCGTGCTGCTGTGGAAGACGGACAAGCTCAACGAGGCAGTCGCCTGGATGCGCGCGGCACGCGAAAAGCTGCCCAACAACCTGCGCATTCTGTTCAATTCCGCGCAAATCATCGTGTCTTTCCTGGAGCAGCGCGGTTACCAGGCGGAATTGGCGGCCGAAGCCATGGAAGTGTTGTTGTATGTAGACAAAATTGCACCGGGACAGCAGCGCTTTGCGCAATTGATGGAGCAACTGGTGCAGCTGACGCCGCCGCCCGGGCCGGAACAGGCCGTCGAGGTGGCGGAAAAAACGCCGCCGGCGCCGGAAAAAGGGGGAAAATCCGTGCACGAGCGTGCCGGATGATAAACTAGGGGCCAGCGTGGGTTCGCCCGTGCTTGAGTTGCTTTACAACAATAAGGAAGAAACTATGCGTGATGTGGTCAATGAAGTGTACAAAAAAATGAAGGTCGGCAGTATTGCCTGGGTACGCCCGGTCGCCGCCAAGGGAGACACGCTGGAAACATTCCAGTCTTCGTACGAGCACGCCAAGGCGCTGGCCGACGAAGGCCTGATCACGATCGGTGACGTAAAACGCCAGGCCGACAACATGATCGAAGCGATCCGCATTCATCGTATCGCCTGATCATATCGCCGGCTTGCGTATCAGGCCTTGCCTGGTGCTTTAGCCTTGGGCGCTGCGCGTTTCGCGGGCGCCTTGCGCAGCGGGGCCTTGGCCTTGGCTGCCGTGCCTGCTTCTGCCGGCTTGGCGGGCTTGCTGGCCGCTGGCTTGGTCTTGGCGCCAGCGCCGAAACTGGCCGCTGCCGCACTGGCAGCGTCGGGCGACATTGCCGTCGACACCGCCTGCTTGAACTGATCTTGTAACAAATTCCACCAAGCACTTGGATTTGCCAACTGGGCTGCTGCCTGGCTGCCGGCATCGTCGGTCGCCGCCGCAGCCGGTTCCGGCGCGGGCGCAGGTGCGGGCGCCGGTTTCGGTGCAGGCGCGGGCGCCGCAGGTGCAGCTTGCTGGAAAAACGCGGAAGCGTAGGGCACCGATTCAAAGACGCTTTTCTCGCTGGCGCCGGGCTGGGTGATGGCCGCCGCCAATGACGCACCCATCGATTTCAATGTGGCGATGGTACCGCGCTGTACTTCCAGCGCCTGGATACTGCCGCGCAGCATGCTGGTATTGAGGTTCAGCCATGCTTCGACGGCTTTCAGGTCGCTGATTTTCTTGTCCAGCTCTTCCACCGACAGGGTGGGCGCCGTGATGCCAGGCACGCCCATGCCGGGCACGCTCATGCTGCCCCACAGGTTCTTGACGAAGTCGAGGGTATCGGTCACAACTGCTGCGCCCGGTATTTGGGGCATTTGCGGATTTGCCATGCGAAATCTCCTGGTAGGTGGGTGCCCCTAGCGTAGCAGATATCAGCTTGCAACTGACGCAACGCTGCCAACATTTTCTTACATAAAACATCAGGAGTTGAGCGCGGGCAAGAAGCGGGAGACGGAGGGAAAGCGGTACACTACGGCCTATGATGCCCGACTCCTTCTTTTCGCCACCGCGCCGCCGTACCGTCGTCTTTGTCGCGCTCATCGGCGCACTGCATTACGTGGCGCTGGCATGGCTCACCTCGCATGCGCGCATGGTGCCGCTGGGGCAGGATCATGCGCAGGTGGTCAGCATGGCCTTGATCGCCGAGCCGCCCAAACCGCTGCCGGTGGTGCCGCCACCGCCGCCTGAACTGCTGCCCGTGCCCAAGCTCAGGCCGCCGCCACCGCCGCCGACGACGGAACTGGCGTCGAGCGAAACGCCCCAGTGGACGGCGCCCGCCAGCGACGTGCCGCAAGGCCCTGCCACGTCCGAGCCGGCCGCAGTGGCTGCCCCGGCCATCACGGCGCCTGCACCTGCCGTGGCGGCCGCGCCCGCGCCAGCTGCCGCACCGCCGCCACCGGCCGTCGAGCAGGCACGGCACTACAAGACGAATGTGCCTGCTTCGGCCCAGTTCGACTTGCATGTGGACCGGCGCGATGCCGACGGCACCAAGTGGCAGGGCGTGGCCGCCATGGCGTGGGACAATCGGGGCGACACGTATCAGCTGAAGCTGGAAGTGGGCTTGAGCATGCTGATCACGCGCATCAACCTGCTGGTGCTGACCAGCGAGGGCGTGATCGATGGCAGCGGCATCGTGCCCGTCACGGCCACGGAAAAACGCAAGGGCCGCGCGCAAACGGCCACGCATTTCAAGCGCGACGCCAAGGCCATCACGTTTTCGGCCACGACGGCCACGGCGCCATGGCAGGAGGGGGCGCAAGACAAGGCCACCGTGCCGTTCCAGCTGGCCGCCATCGGCCGCGCCGACGTCAACCAGCTGGCCGGCAATATCGACATCCTCGTCGGCGAGGAAAAGGAAGCGACCGTGTTCCGCTTCCAGCTGGTGGGCGAGGAAGAACTCGATACCAACATGGGCCGGCTGGTGACCTGGCATCTGCGCCGGCCACCGAAGCCCGGCACCTATTCGTCGCAGCTCGATATCTGGCTGGCGCCGTCGATGCAGTGGTATCCGGTACAAATACGCAATACCGAGGCGAGCGGGGCGCTGACCACGCAAACCGTGACCCAAATTCGCGTCAATGACGCTACAGGAAAATAAATGATGACTCTGACTACTTTCAAACACTTGCTGGCCGCCGGCGTGCTGGCCGCCACCTTCGCTCCCGCCATGGCCGACGCACCCGTGGAGCACCCCGTCATCAAGCGCCCGTACAAGCTGGCGCCATCGGCGGACCTCGTCTATTCGATCAAGGCCAAGCAGCGCGGCATCGGACTGTCCGGCGAATCGGTCAGCAACTGGCGCGTGGGCGATGGCAAGTACTCGCTGCTGGCCGAAACCAAGGCTGCCCTGTTCGGCAAGATTCTGGAGCAGCGCAGCGAAGGCACGGTCGACGATTTTGGCCTGGCGCCTTCTCAATTCGTGGAAAAACGCTTCCGCAAGGAAGCGGCCACCACCACGTTCAAGCGCGACAGCAAGACCATCGTCTTCAGCGAGGGCGATGACAGCTATCCGCTGAAAGGCGGCGAACAGGACCGCAACAGTACCGTCTGGCAACTGGTCAGCGTGGCGCGCGCCACGCCCGAGAAATTCACGCCCGGTTCGGAATGGAGCTTCTTCGTGGCCGGCCGCCACGACGCCGAGCCGTGGACCTTCAAGGTCGTCAAGGATGACAAGGTCGCCACCGGCCTGGGCGAAGTGGCCGCCATCCACCTGGTCAAGGCGCCGCCGCCGGACAAGAAGGGCCAGCAAGTGGACCTGTGGCTGGCGCCGTCGCTGGAATGGTACCCCGTGAAGGTGACGTTCGCCGATGAAGACGGCGATTACGTCGAGCAAACCTTGCAAAAGATTGTCAAGAAGTAAGTGCTTGCTATCAATTTTTGCGTCAAATTTTCAACCCTGATGCAGAAACCGGGGTCGGACCCTCAGGGTCCGACCCCAGCCCTTCGCCGTTGGGGTTTTCGTCAATACAACACTCGGCTACCTGACTGCCCGCTGGCTCCCCTCCCATGCGCTAAATTGCATGTCAGAACTGATATACTGACGCCCCCGCCCCGCAGTGCTGCGTTAGCCCGCTGCGCCGCCCGCTGAACACTCATCCGGAAAAGAATGATTGATATAATGGCAAGTGCAGCCGTGGCTACGGATGCACATCAGACAGAGCAAGAGCATCACGATTCCTTGCAGGCGCATTTCCAGCCCAATATTTCGGCCGACGAGATCGAGCAGGTATTTCACTTGAAGCGGGCCCAGCCCCTGCTGCAAGTGTTTACGGCCCTGTTCCACGGCGGTTTCGATGGCGTGCTGGTGCGTCTGCTGGTGTTGCGCGAGCTGGCGTCCGATGCGGCCACGTCCGCCTATACGCGCGCCGATATCAACACCAAGCTGGCCTATTTATTGCCGGAAAGCCTGGAAACGGTCTTGCTGCGCCTGCGCTCGAACCAGTTGCTGGCCTGGGATGCGCAGCAGGGCGTGTACCGCGTCACGCCCATGGCGCGCAATGTGCTGTCCGCCATCGACAGCTTGCTGGGCCTGGGCCAGACGGAAGATGAAGCGGAAATGGGTTTCCTCCTGTCCCAGGTGGCCGGTGCGCAAGCCGTCGGCGGCGTGTCGGTCGAGCAGCTGCAGCATCTGCTGGGGCGCCTGGTGGATTTGACGGAGGAATTCTCCGACGCCATCGCTTCCGGTTCCGAATTTCGCCTGCGCACGGCGCAGGCGAAGTGGAACATGGCCTGCGACTGGGTGGAAAAAGGCTCCGAGATTCTCGTGGCGATCACGTCCGATGAAAACGCGGACAGCGCCACGCACAAGGCGGCGCAGGCGATCGGCCGCGCGCAAAGTAAATTGCTCAACATGCAAGGCATGTTTTCGCGCGCGCTGAACCAGATCGAGCGCCAGCGCGTGCACCTGGGCCAGTCGGGCCTGTCGACCACGGACATCAAGCGCTGGCTCTTGCTGCACGACGACCTGGCCAGCCTGGCCGAAGGCGCCATCGATCAGCCCGTCGTGCCCCTGTTCAGCACGCCGGCCGAGATGATCGACGTGGCCGAAACGGAACTGCTGTCCGAACGGGCGGCGGGTGTCATCAACACGGGCCTGCCCAGCGGAGAGGACGCGCCCACCACCATCAGCGACGGTCCCGCCATGCAGCTTGAACTCGATGACTTGCTCGAACGCCTGTCGAACTTTGCCAGCCTGGGCAATTTCCCCAGCATAGTCGAAGAAGGGCCGAAGTCCGTACCGGTGCAGGATTCGCTGCTGCCGGCCAGCTTTGCCGTGGCGTCCTACCGCGCCTCGATGCTGCCGCTGTTGGGCGACGTGTCCGAAGCGAGCTTGCAAGGCTCGACGGCCGAACTGGCCCGTTTGCCGATTACCTTTACACCGACCGACGAGATGGTCCAGCTGACCGACCCCCATGTGGCGGCCATGTCGATCGCCTCGCTTTCACTGAATGTTTCACTTGATTTAGATAGCGGCACTGCCGATGAATGACGATTCCCAAATCCTGATTGCGCGCCTGCTCACGCATCAAACCCTGCGCCGCGACGACAAGCTCGTCAAGCGCGTGCTGTCCGACGAGCTGTTCCGCGCCGAAATTGATGCGCGCCTGCTGGCCTGCGGCTTGAAACTGCTCGACAACGTGTATGCCGACCATGTGACTTTGGCACTGACGCGCACCATCGAGCCGAAGATCTTCGGCGCGCGCGACGTGTGGCAAAACAATAACTTCGGCCTGGCGCGCGATGGCGTGGCCTTGCTGGTGGTGCTGTGGGCGCAGATCATCCTGCCCAAGCGCGAACGCCAGGAAACGCATCAGCATGCGGATGACGACCAGAACGATATGTTTGGCACGGAAAAGCCGCTGCCGCGCGCGGAAGACGCCTCGATCGGCATTTCCTACAAGGCGCTGCTGTCGGACTTCGGCGACAAGCTGGGCAAGAAGACGCGCATGGACATGAACCTGGGCACCCTGGCCAAGCTGGGCTTCATCGAGCGGCGTGGCGACTTCATCCTGGAAGGTCCCTTGCTGGACCTGATGATGGATACCGACGTGCTCAAGGAACGCATCATCAACGGCGCGCTCGCCGACGTGTTCAAGCGGGCGCCCGCGCGCCTGGTGGCCGTCGACCTGGACGCTGATTTGTCCGCTGATTTGTCCGCCGACATCGGCGACTTGCCTGACGCGGGCGACGAGCCTGCGTCCGACCTCCCTCACTGAAAGCGCCCATGTTTCATATCAAATCACTTGAACTGGTGCACTGGGATTACTGGCAGCGCATCAAGAATATTCCGCTCGACGCGAAGATCATCACCATCGCGGGGCAGAACGGTTCCGGCAAGACCACCTTGCTCGACGCCTTGCGCACCCTGTTCGGCCTCGACTGCTCGATGGGCCGCACGTATAAACACTATGCGCGCCACTCGGGCCAGCAGACGGCCTGGCTGCGCGCCGTGGTCGACAACAAGAACGTGGGCAAGCAGCTGTCGAACCGCCCGTTCCGCAGTTCCGGCTTCTTCAGCGACGATGAAGTGACCCTGTTTTGCCAGATCCAGAAAAATGGCGGCGACTGGAAGCGCCAGTATCTGATGCGTCCGGGCAATGTGCAGATCGAAGACATCACGGATGCCAACGACTGGCTCGGTGTGGAAAACTACCGCAAGCGCCTGGCCAATGCGGGCCTGTCGCCGGCCATGTCGAAAGTGCTGGCGCTGGAGCAGGGCGAGACGGACAAATTGTGCGAATACGCGCCGCGCCAGCTGCTCGACCTGGTCTTCCAGGTGTTTGGCGACAAGGAAGTGCTGGACGCCTACGATGAAGCCAAGCGCCACCAGCGCGACACGGAAGTGGAGCTGAAACGCTTCGAAACGGAACTGGAAGCGTCGAAGACCAACCTGGAAGGCTTGCGCCTGCGCGTAGCCAATTACCACCAGTGGGAAGGGCTGCATAAAGAGCGCCGCAACCTGCTGGAAGAAGTGCTGCCCAGCTTGCAGTACCACGAGGCGCGCGAAAAAGCGGCCATCGCCAGCCGTCAATTGCGCGATGCGCGCAAGCCGATGGCGCAGGCGGATCAGCAGCTGACCGATAAACGCAATGCGCTGGCCGCGCAAGCGAAGGCCTTGTCCGACGCGCAGATGAACGAAACCCTGCTGGAGCAGGAATCGATCGGCTTGCAGAGCCGCTTGTCTCTGATCAATGCCAAGCTGAAACCGCTGGACAGCCTGCTGGAACAGAAGGACCGCCTGCACAAGCTGGCCGCCGACTCGGGCAGCGACATCGCCGAAGTGGCGGCCCAGCTGGAACAGAAGGAAGCGGAACTGTTGCGCCAGCGCCAGCAGCGCGACGCCCTGTCGGCGCGCATCGCGGGCGAGCAGGCGACCATTGCCGCGCTGCAAGGCAAGACGGCCATGCCGGAGCCGGACAATGTGCGCGGCATGCGCCGTGCATTGCGCGACGCGGGCATTGCCCACGCGATGCTGTCGGACATCGTCGAAGTGACGGACAGCCGCTGGCAGGGCGCCGTCGAAGGTATATTGGGCGGTTACGCCTCCGTCGTCTTGCTCGACAAGGCCAAGGATGCGGCTGCCGCCTACCGCCTGGCCGAAAAAGAACGCTACCGCCACTTCATCGTGCCGGACCTGGTCACGGCACCCGTCGCCAAAGACGAGAGCTTGCTGGCGGTAGTAAAATTTTCCGCGCCCGTGCCCAGCTGGCTGATCGAGCAATTGTCGCGCATTGCGCGTGTCGATTCCGTCGAAGCCGGTTTCAAGCTGGGCAACCACGAGGAATGGATCACGCCCGAGGCGTATCACCGCGAACGCCGCGGCGGGCGCTCGCTGTTCGTGGAAGCGTCGCGCTACCGCTTCGGCCAGGCTGGCCGCAGCGGCCGCCTGGAAGCGCTGCTGCGTTCCTTGCCTGGCCTGGAAGGGCAGGAAGACACGCTCACCCTGGCGATCTCGAAGCTGGCGGCGGAAGTGGGTGCCCTGAAGGCGCGCATCGCCGGCGTCGACGCGGCCAAGGAACTCAGTGCGCGCCAGGACGAATTTGCCGAAGCGCTGCGCAACTCGAAGCCGCTCAAGGAAGAGCGCCTGGAAGTGGGCGGCCGTCTGGGCGAGCTGCAGACTCTGACGAAGAACGCCACCGTGGCGCGCACGCGTGCCGATACCGTGTGGCAAAACGCGCGCCTGGCCTTGTCGGAAGCGGAAGCGGGTTCGCGCCTCGGCTACAAGAAGCAGATCGAACAACGCGCCGAGCATGCGCGCGCCTTGCTGGCCCTGCGCCATGCGTGGCGCCATTTGCCGAAAAGCTGGCGCCGTCCCGCGCGCCGCGCGGCGCTCGTGGCCGAGCACCAGAATGCGCACCAGGTCGATCTGCGCGTTGCCAGCCTGCAAAACAGCCTGGCGCGCGACGACTGGGAACTCGACGCCACCGTCATCGACCAGCATCACCGCCTGTCGGATCAATTGCATGGCCGCCAGTCGGAAACGGACGAGCGCCGCTACCAGAACAACCGCGCCATCGAAGCGACGGGCAATGCCCGCGGTGCCTACATGGAACGCTTGCGCTACACCATCAAGACGTACAGCAAGAACATCAAGGAGCTGGGCGAACTGGCCGGCATCGAAGTGCATGCCGACCCCGTGCGCCTGGAAAACGACGACGTGCAGCTGTCGCAGGCGGGCTTGCACGTGCGTTTCAAATTCGACGGCAAGGGCGTGATCGGCATGAACGATGGCGAAGCGTCGGGCGGCCAGCAAGTGATGAAGTCGCTGGTGCTCTTGATCGGCTTGCTGAAATCGGAAGACGGTTCCGGCGGCTTCGTCTTCATCGACGAACCGTTTGCCCACCTCGATATCCGCAACATTCAGCTGGTCGGCGAGTTCCTGAAAAACACGCAAGCGCAATACCTGATGACGACGCCGTTGACGCACAACACGGATGTCTACGATCCCTCGGAGCTCACTTTGATCACGAGCAAGAAGAAAAAGGATAGCCTATGGGCGCAACCGATTTTCGTGCTGCAGCGCCGGGTCGATCCCGTGTCGGGCAAGGTGGCGTGATGATCGCGCGCAAGCTCGTTCTGGCCGTAGCCCTGTCGCTGGCATTGACAGGCACGGCCATGGCCAATGACGGCATCGGCTCGGTCAGTGCCGGCGGCATTATCGTCGGCAAGACCGACGCCGTGGCCATGAAAAAGGAAGTGCTGACCGTCAGCGCGGACTTGATCAAGGTCGAGTACGAGTTCCTGAACGAATCGCCAAGCGATGTGGCAGAGACCATCATCTTCCCGCTGCCTGCCTACGAGGCCGGCTACCACCAGTCGCCCACGTATTACGGCCAGCCGCAGCAGTTCTCGATCGAGGTCGACGGCAAGCGCAAGGATTACCAGACCGTGCTGCTCGCCAAACTCGACGGCCGTGACGTGACGGCGCGCCTGGCGCAGCTGGGCCTGTCGGACGCGCAGGTGGCGTATTTTCCCTCGTTCAGCCCGTTCGAAAAAAAGGTGGCGCCCTTGAGCGCCGCGCAGCAAAAAGCCATGATCGCCGAAGGCTTGCTGGCCAAGCTGTCCGACGATGAAGAATGGGTGCCGGCCTGGTCCGTGACGGTGGTCTACCAGTGGCGGCAGACGTTCCCGGCCGGTAAAACGGTGCGCGTGCGCCATCAGTATGCGCCGTTCGTGGCCGCCGGCCCCGGTGCCTCCTACCTGGGCGAGGGCAAGGAGTTTGAACAAAAGTATTGCGGCGACAAGGCTTTCTACAAGACGTGGAACCGTTTGGCGGCGCAACAGGGCGAGAGCGGTTTCGTCAATGCCAAGTGGGTCTCGTACATCCTAAAGACTGGCAACACCTGGAAGAATGGCATCGAAGACTTTACCCTGAACCTGGTCAAGGGCAAGCCGGATGAGCTCATCAGCCTGTGCTTCCCCGGCACATTTACCAAGATCAATCCCACCACCTTGCAGGTGAAGCTGCGCAATTTCCGTCCGCAGCAGGATCTGAATGTGTATTTCGGCAATGTCGAGGGTGGCAGCGAGAATACGGGCGAGGCGCCTGCGCTGCGCCCCCATTATTTGCTGAAGAAATAGAAAGATATCGCCATGCCCACTCCGATTCTCCCCCGCCGTTTGCGTAGCCTGCTCCTGGGCGCGCTGCTTGCCGCGCCTGCAGCCTGGGCCGACAGCTATACCGATTTCCAGCAAGCCAGCGGCCAGCTGGAAGCGCTGATGGCCAAGGCGACGCCGCACAGCGGCTTGCCGCGCCTGGGCGACCCTGGCGTGGCGGCACTGTTTGCCCAGGTCGCCGATGGCCCGCGCCTGTTCCAGGCACCCGTGGCCGCACTGCAAGACATGAACCAGAGCGTGGCCCTGTGCGAGCGGGCGACCAACCTGGGCAAGGCGTATTACACGTTTGGCTTGCAACGGCCGCTGCTGCTGTCCGGCGCCGAGCTGCAGCAGGCGCGCCGGGAGCAGGTGACGCAGAACCTGGCCAATTATGGCGATGAAATGGCCGCCCTGTTTGCCTTCGGCGTGCATTGCCATGCGCACTTGATCGGTTTGATGGAACAGGAATTCAGTACGCAGCCGGCGGACGCGGTGAGCGGGCCCGAGCGCATGCGCGCGCGCGCGTTCAGCAAGGGATCGAGCACCGTGTTTGCGAACGTGGCGCAGTTCGTGCAGGTGCCGTTCTGGAATGTGGCGCAAAAGAAAGTCATGCTGGCAGCGGCGGCGCAGCACGCCACGGCGAATGCCAATCTGATGGCGCCACCCTTGCGCGAGCGCCTGCTGACCAGCTTGGCTGATGCGGACAAGGACCTCGATCCCGCCCTGGCGCCGGCGCTGACGACGATACGCGAGGCGCTGGCGGTGACGACGTGTACCGGCCTGTGCCAGTACTACTGATTTACTCTGCGGCCTGCAGCGGTTTGTTGCGCTGGCGCCAGCGCAGCAAGCCCCACGCATACATGGCGTAGTAGCCGATGACCAGGCCGTAGGCTGCCATGGTCAGCGGGCTTTGGCCGAATGGCGGCGGCGGCACGGGCACGTCCTGGCGCGTGTTCAGGTAGATTTCCATGCCGCGGTACAGCAAGCGGGCGATGAACAGCATCGTGATGGCCAGGCCCAGGTAGCGGTGCTGGGTAAAAAAGAAATCTTTTCCTGCTTGTTCGAAGCGCGTCAGCTTCAAGCCCAGCACGCCCAGCCAGCCACCGGCCAGCGCCGCTGCGCCCAGGCTGGACAGGGGCAGGACCTCGAATTTCGTCGTCGTCGCCAGGAACAGCAGCAGCGCGGGGAAACCGACGGCCACGGTCCAGTGGCGCCACAGTTGCGACTTCTGGCGCGCCACCAGTTTCTTCAGGCGCGAATAAATACGCCAGACCAGCAGCGGGACCAGGAACAGCAGGGCGAGGGTAGTGGTTTCCATGTAGGCAATCGGGTACGGTAAAACAGCGATTGTAAGCGAGATGGAGACGGGCGGCGATGCTTGTCAAACGGTAAAAGTTGCCGGTTGACATTTACATGGCATCAACGCACTATGCCTTGTCACAATGCGCCGCCATGAGCGGTGCGGTGCACTCGCTGCTTGTCACCACCTTCATCCACTGGAGTTTCATGTCTACTCGTTTGCCTTTGCTGCCCATCACTGTCGGCCTGTTGGCCTCTTCTTCCCTGGCCATGGCGCAAGATGGCGCTTATCAAGCCCCGCCAGCGCCCCTGCAAGCCATCGTCGATGCGCCGCGCGCGCCGACCCTGAGCCTGAGCCCGAAACGCAACCTGGCCGCCGTGCTGCCCACGCCATCCTTGCCCGGCATTAGCGAAGTGGCGCAGCCGGAACTGAAGCTGGCCGGTTTGCGCATCAATCCGCGCACGTATTCGGCCAGCCGTTTCAGTTTTCACACGGGACTGGGTTTACTCGACATCGATACGCAGAAGGAAATCAAGGTCAGCGGCTTGCCCGCGTCGCCCCGCATCGCCGACCTGGCCTGGTCGCCCGACCAGCGCTACCTGGCGTTTACGCACATCGCCTATGCCGATCCCTCCAAGGGCGTGAAGGAATCGGGCGTGCAATTGTGGCTGCTCGACGTGCAGACGAAAGCGGCGCGCAAGCTGGCCAGCGCGCCTTTGTCGACCGTATATGGCCGCGGTTTTTCGTGGATGCCCGACAGCAAGACCTTGCTGGTGCAGCTGAAACCGGCCAAGCTGGGCGCGGCGCCCGTGGCGAGTGGCATCCCGACGGGCCCGTCCATCCAGGATAGCGTGCCGGGCGGTGGCGTCAAGCAATTGCGCACCTATCCCGACCTGCTGAAAAACGAACAGGATGCGCAGCTGTTCGAACACTACATCACCGTGCAACTGGCCTTGCTGGACGTGGCGGGCAAGCAGCGCCTGGTGGGCCAGCCCGGCCAGTTTTCGCGCGTGTCGGCCTCGCCCGATGGCAAGCACCTGCTGACGACCAGCATCGTGCGTCCGTATTCCTACATCGTGCCGGCGCATGACTTTGCCCACCAGATCGACGTACGCGACCTGAATGGCAAGGTGGAGCACGCGGTGGCGTCCCTGCCGCTGGAGGAAGGTCTGCCGCCAGGCAATGATGCCGTGTCCGCCGGCGTGCGTTCCGTCAGCTGGAGGGTCGATGCGCCCGCCACCCTCGTGTGGGCCGAAGCGCAGGACGGCGGCGATCCGGCCAAGGCGGCCGAGATCCGCGACATCGTCTACACGCAGGCAGCGCCGTTCAGCAACAAGCCGGCCGTGCTGGCCAGGCTGGGCTCGCGCTATGCGGGCGTGGCCTGGGGCCGCGGCGACCTGGCCCTGCTCAGCGAAGCGTGGTACAAGACGCGCGCCGTCAAGCAGTGGAAAATTTCGCCAGATCAACCTTCCGCGCCAGCCGACCTCGTGTATGCGGGATCGTTCGAAGACCGCTACAACGATCCGGGCCAGCCCGTCATGCGTGCCGATGCGGCCGGCTTGCCGCGTTTGCTCATCGCTGCTGATGGTTCCATCCTGCTCGACGGCCAGGGCGCCTCGAAGGAAGGCGACCGTCCCTTCATCGACCGCCTGAACCTGGCGACGAAACAGAAGCAGCGCCTGTTCCAGAGTGCCGCGCCCTACTATGAAAACGTGGTGGCCGTGCTGGACGAAGATGGCAGCCGCTTGCTGTCGACGCGCGAGTCGCCGACCGAGCAGCCGAATTACTATGTGCGCAACCTGAAACAGCAGGGCGCCGCGCAACTGACGGCCCTCACGCATTTCCCCCATCCGTTGCCGCAATTGAAGGACGTGCAGAAAGAATTGATCCGCTACAAGCGCGCCGACGGCGTCGACTTGACGGCGACATTGATGCTGCCGCCGAACTACGACGTCAAGCGCGACGGCCCGCTGCCGACCCTGATGTGGGCCTATCCGCAGGAATTCAAGACGGCCAGCGCCGCCAGCCAGACCAAGGGTTCGCCGTACAAATTCAATGCCGTCAGCTACTGGGGCCCGGCCGCCTTCCTGTCCATGGGCTATGCCGTGCTCGACAATCCATCGTTCCCCATCGTCGGCAATGGCGAGCAGGAGCCGAACGACACCTATCTGCCGCAGCTGGTGGCCGATGCCGAGGCGGCCGTCGATGAAGTGGTGCGCCGTGGCGTGTCCGACCGCAACCGCATCGCCATCGGCGGCCACTCGTATGGCGCTTTCATGACGGGCAATTTGCTGGCGCACACGCGGCTGTTCCGCGCCGGCATCGCCCGCAGCGGCGCCTACAACCGCACCCTGACGCCGTTCGGCTTCCAGGCGGAAGAGCGCTCGTTCTGGCAGGCGCCGGCCGTCTACCAGGCCATGTCGCCGTTCAATTATGCGGACAAGATCAAGGATGCGCTGCTGATGATCCACGGCGAGCAGGACAACAACTCGGGCACCTTCCCCATCCAGAGCGAGCGCATGTTCCAGGCCGTCAAGGGACTGGGCGGCACGGCCCGCCTGGTGATGCTGCCGAACGAAAGCCACGGCTACCGCGCGCGCGAATCGATCATGCAGATGCTGTATGAAAGCAACAACTGGCTGGAGAAATATGTGAAGAACGCGGCGCCACCGGCCGCCGACGTCAAGCGGGCAGCGAAATAAGGGGCGCGCAGGGCAGGAGGCGCATTTCTCGTGGTATGGTCTTCTTTTGTCTGCAGGGAGGCCAGCCATGTACGTCATCCACGCCCACCGCGCGCCCGATCCGGCGCCCGTCGATGAACCGATGCCGGCGCCGGAGCCGCAAGAAGCGCCCGGGCGCCAGCCGGGGCCCGTGCACCCGGTGCCGCAGGACGATCCCGTGCCGCACCCGCACCCCAGTTAATCTCGTCAAGAAAGGCTGTTTCAGATGGCAATTGTCAAGGAAGTCTACACACGCAAGGTCAGCGGAGAATCGTTCGACTATGAACTCGATTACACCCAGGGCGCGGACGTGGCCTGGATTGCGCGCGTGTACCACGATGGCGTGCTGAAAGGCTCGCCGCACGGCGCGCTGACGGCCAACGTACTGTCCGGCCCCGCGCTGGAGCAATATCTGCGCGCGTATGTCGAAGGCATGATCGAGCGGGGGCTCGACGTGGCTGAGTAAGCTGTTTGCTGCAGTCAAACAAAAGGGCGCCGAGGCGCCCTTTGTTGTTTGTTGGTCGGGGTCAGACCCCAGCACTTAATCAAACGCCCACGTGTACAACACGTCGAGCGCATTGTTCGTGCCCGTCTGGAATTGCAGGGTGATGCGGCGATTCAGCTTATAGCGCAGCTTGACCAGGCTCGTCGCCGTGCTCGTGCCTTGCTCGAACGTCAGGTAGGCGCGCGAGGACAGGCGCTTGCCGACCGTGACGACCGTGCTTTCCAGCCCCTTCGCCTGCGACAGTCCCACTTCATCAAGGCCCAGCGAACTGGCCAGCTTGCCCTGCAAGCCGCCGCCGGAGCCGCCGAAGAGGGCGCCTGCGGCCGTCGTCAGCAGGGCCATTTCATCGCCGGCCGCCGTTTCCGCACCGTGGCCGAGGATCAGCCAGGCCAGCTTGTCGCTGTCCGACACGCTCGGCGTGGAGACCAGCTTGGCCGTCGGCGCCTGGGCCGTGCCGCGCACTTCCACGCCCGCTTCCACATTCGTTTCCGACAAGGCTTCGCCCTCGGGACGCTTGCGCACGGCCAGGATGTTGAGCGACGGGTTGTCGTAGGCGCCCGTGAAGGCGATCAAGCCCCGCTCGATCGACAGCTTCTGTCCATAGGCCGCGTACTGGCCGTTGGTGACCTTGATGCTGCCCGTCACGCGCGGCGCGGCGCGGTTGATGACTCTGGCGCGCACGTTGCCGGCCAGGTCCGCATCGATGCCCATGCCGCGCAGGTGGAAGGCGCTGCCCAGGTCAAATTCCAGGTCTATATTCAGGGGCAAGGATGGCGCTTCCTTGCCGCCCTTGACTTCCTTGCCCAGCACCACCACGTCGCTGCTTTGCGTCGGGGTATCTTGTGGCGCCAGTTCGATCAGCGCGCGGTTGGCCTTGAACTTGCCCTCGAAGCTGAAGCGCTTGTCGTTGCGCACCAGGGTGCTGTTGCCCGACAGGATCAAGGTACGGTCGGGACGCGACAGCGCTTGCAGGCGGTCGGCCATCAATTTCAGTTCCAGGCTCGCTTCGCCATTCGCAAAGCGTACCCAGCCATCTGCCTGCACCTTGCCGTCGCCGCCGTCAAAGCTCAGGCGCTGCAGTTGCAATTGATCGCCGGCCAGCTTGGCTTGCAGCACGCCATTGCGCAATTTCAAGCCCTGGTCGGCCCAGTTCACCAGCAGCTTGCTGCCGTTGATGTCGCCATTTAATTGCGGTGCGCCGATGGTGCCGCTGCCGGACAAGGCCACCTTCAAGGCGCCGCCCAGTTCCAGCCCTGGCTGGCCCGTCAGCGGCGCCAGCCAGGCCAGTGTATCGATGCTGGTGGTGCCCGTCAGCGAGAGGGCGCTGTCGTTGCTGATGCGCCCGTTCAGCATGTGCACGGTGGCGTTGATATCGCTCTGGCCCGCGCGCGCGCCGTCGAGTTTCACGGCCAGGCGCAGTTGCTGGTTGGCTACGTCCACTCGCGCATCGATGGTGCGCAAGCCCAGCGCCAGCGGCTGTTCCACACCCACCGTCACGTCGCCTTTTTCGCGGTAGATGTGCAGCATGCCGGCCAACGACGGATCCTTCTGTTTCGCCGTCGGCACCTGCATGTCGAGCGACCATTGCGCGCCCAGGGTCAGGTCGCTGCGCGCATTGGCTTGCAGCGAGGGAATCACTTGCGCCAGATAGGTCAGGGCCACGCCGGCCGCCTGGCCGGAACTGCTCCAGCGGGGGCCGTTCTTGACGAGGCTTTGCATGGTAATGCTGCCTGCCGGCAATTTGATGACGGTATTGCCCACGCTGATCTGCTCGGGCTGGCCCAGGCCCGCCACGCCGCTGCCGGCCGGGCCCGCCACTTTCACGGGCACAGGCGCTTGCAGCACCAGCGCATAGCGGCCCTTGTTTTGCAGGCTGTCGATGGTGCCCGTCCAGCTGGCGCCGCTCTGGCTGCCGCGGATTTGCACGCTGGCGTCGAAATCGTCGTTGCGCGCCGCCAGGCTCACCGTATGGCTGCCGCGCGTGCCCGTCGTGCCCAGACGGGCGCTGGCCAGCTTGAAGGTGGGCGTGCTGTAGCCCGTGATGTCCAGCGCGCTGACCATGGGGTCGAGCGCGCCCTGGCCGGCGCCCACGCTGGCGCTGCCTTTGATGGCTTTCAATTGCTGGTCGCCAAAGAAGGTCAGGTCACGGCCATCCAAGGTCAGTTGCGCGGCGGGCGCGTCCATCTTGCCGCTCACGGAACCGGCTGCCTGCAGCACGCCGGCAAAGCGCGGGCCCAGGGTCGACAGTTGCGGCGCATCGAGTTTCCATGTCAGCTTGTCCGTGGCGCCACCGAGCGCGCCCTTGGCCAGCAGGCTGTTCGGCCCCAGGCGCAATTCCGTATCCACGCTGTCGATGCGTTTGGCGTTGGCCGACAATTTGGCGTAGCCGGCCAGCGGCGCATTTTGCAGAGTCGATTCGCGCAGGGCCAGGTTGAGCGCCACTTGCCAGTCGCTCGTCAGGCGGCCGCTGCCGTTGAAATCCGCATTGACGTTGCCGTTGGGCAGCGATGCGCCAAACGCGGCCGGGTTGATCTTTTGCAGCGAACCCGTCATTTTCAATTCCGCTTGCTGCTTGGCTCCCGTCAAGCCCACTTCGCCGCTGGCGTGGATGGCGCTGTCGGGCGCAGGGCGCTTGCCGCTGGTCAGGCCCAGTCCCTTCGCATCGGCAACAAAGCTCGTGCGCGGCTGCTGCATCGTGCCTTGCACCACGCCGCTGGCCAGTACCGTGCCCAGCAAGTCGCCCTGCAAGGCGGAAAGTTGCCGCGCATCGACGTTCCAGTTGAGCTTTTCGCCGGCGCCGCCGAAGTTGCCCTTGGCCGTGACATTGTTCTTGCCCAGTGCCAATTGCACGTCGATGCCGCTGAAATGGGTCGCGTCGGCCGTCAGCTTGCCCTTGCCGGACAGGGGCTGGTCGAGCAGCTTGCTGGGGCGCACGGTGAAGTCCGCATTTGCCAGCCACTGGGGAGCCACGTGGCCATTCGCGCGCACGTCGAGGTTCAGGTCGGCTACGGGGAAGGCGCCGAAATCGGCAGGGTTCAGGCGGCTGGTGCTGGCCACGGCCTTGAACGGTTGCTCGTCCTTGAGGCTGATCTGGCCCGTCGCGTTGACGCTGCTTTTGCCCGCTTGCAAGGTTGCCTTGCGCAGTTGCACCAGTGAGTCGGCGAGGGTCGCTTCCACGTCCAGGCGCAGCTTGGCTTCGCCGAGCTTGGCACGCAGGGTCTGCGTCTTGCCGTCGCTGTCGAGCACGATGTCGCCCACGATCTTGGTGCTGTTGATGCTGCTGTACATGTGCTGCAAGTCGATCTTGTCCGTGTGCAAGGTCAATTGCGCATTGCCGATGGGCGCGTCGGCCGCATCGCGGTTAAGCTTGCCGCTACCCGTGAATTTACCCGCATTGCCGAAATCGATGATGGCCGATTCCAGTGTGGTAGCCGTCAGGGTGCCGCCCAGGCGCGCCTCGAACTGGCGCAGCGGCAGCTTTTGCTGGTCGATGGGACCGGGTGTGGCGTGGTTGAGGATGGCCAGCTTGCCCGACACGGTTTGCGCGTTGGGACGCGTGTCGATGGCGGCATCGAGTTCCAGGCTCAGGTCCGCCTGCGGCAAGGTCGCGTCAAACTTGCCCGGATTGATGTTGCGGCCACGGATGTTGGCCGAGCGCAGGATGATGACGGGATCGAACGGCGCCAGCGCCAGCTGGGCATCGGCCGTGGCCGCGCCCGCGCTGCCCTTGGCCGTCACGTTCAGCAGATTCAGGTCGCCACCCAGCTGCAGATTCAAGGCGGCGGGTTTTTCACCGGCTGCGGCATTGAGCTGCGTCAAGCCGGCCTTGCCTGACAGTTTGAACGGCTGCGTGGCCGCTATCGTCGCGCTGGCCGTGGCCTGGCCGAACGGCGTCAGGGCCGACGCGTTTTCCAGCTGCCATTGGGTCTTGTCGCCCGACAAGGTGAAATGGATCTTTTCAAATACCGTGTTGCCGCCCGCGCTGACCAGGGTCACCTTGTCCAGGCGCGCGTCGGCAATGCCGATCTTGAACGGTGCCGCCAGGCTGGCGGGCATGGTCGATGGTTCCTCGGACGGCGCCGTGCTTTCCACGGACAGGCTGGCCACGTGCAGTTCGCTGATGGCGATGCCTTCCGAGAAGAACTGGAACGGCGACCAGTTGATGTCGATATTGTCGGCCGTGATGTGCTGCGTCTTGCTGCGGTAGCTGACGTGGCCCAGGTGCATGCGGTTGTAGAGCGAGCCGGACACGCCCGACACTGCGATGTCGCCGCCGCTGGCGCTGGCCACTTTTTGAACCAGCATCTGCAGGGTCGATTCGCGGCCCAGGAACCAGAAGGCGCCGCCCAGCAGCACGGCCAGGCTGGCGACGGCGATCAGCACGTAGCGCACCCAGCGGCGCGGTTTTTTCGCCGGCGGTGGCGGTGCGGCGTCGTGGGACTCGGTAGTCATATCGGACATCAGAAAGTAAATCCCAGAGAGAAGTGCAAACGGTAAGCGTGGACGGCGTGGCCATACGCCACGTCGACATTGATGGGGCCGACGGGGCTCTTGTAGCGCCCGCCCAGGCCATAGCCCGATTTCGGCGTCATGGCCGCTTTGACGGTGTCGGCCGCGTTGCCGGCGTCATAGAAGGCGGCAATGGCCCACTTCGGCTTGAACCAGTACTGGTATTCGGCGCTGCCGGTGAGCATGTAGCGTCCGCCGATGGTGGCATCGCCTTCCTTGACGCCCAGTTCCTGGTAGGCATAGCCGCGCACCGACTGGTCGCCGCCCGCGCGGAACAGGTAGACGGCCGGCACGCCGCGTTTTTCCTTCGAACCGAGCGCGCCCATTTCGCCGCGCACGATCAGCTCGCCCTTTTCACCGAGCGGGCGGTAATACACGGCCTTGCCGGCCACGCGCACGAAGCGTTCGTCCGTCAGTACGGGCAGCAGGGCGCCGCCCACCTGGGCATTGATGACATAGCCCCTGGTGGGAAACAGCAGGCTGTCGAGGCTGCGCTTGGTGATGGCATAGGTCAGGGGCAAGCTCTTGCTGCGCGTCTGTTCCAGGCCCACGACGGTCTTGTCTTCGCTGAGGAACTCGAACGTCAGGCTGCGTTCGAGGTTGGTGCCGCCCCAGTTGCGCTTGGCCGAGATGGTGGTGACGGCCGTGATTTCATTGGAAATATCGCTGCGCTCAAACGAAGCGCCGGCGCTGTCGTTGTAGCCGCGCTCAGTGGTGGGGAAATAAAAATTGGCGTGCGCCGCCTGTTTCTTCGTTTCCATGGTGATCGCGCTCTTGAAGCGCGTGCCCCACACGTTCAGGTTGTCATAGTTGAGCTGGGCGCGGTTACCCGTGTTCGTACTGAAACCGAGACCGGCGCTGACGTTTTGCTGCTTGTTTTCCGTCACGCGCACGACCAGCGGCAGCAGTGGCGCGGGGCCGCGGTTGGCGGGCTTGGCTTCAGGGACGGCACCGGCGGCCTCGGCTTGCTGGCTTTCCTGGGCCGCTTCGATCTGCTCGCCCAGGATGCTGCTCATGTCGGCACTCACTTCCACGCTGGCAAAGTAGCCCGTGTCCTGCAGGCGCGCCTGCAACGATTGCAGCGCCGATTCGCTGTAATAGTCGCCCGGGCGTATCTTGTCGAGGTTGCGGATGATGCTGGCATCGTAGCGCTTCAAGCCTTCGATGCGCAGCTCGCCGAAGCGCAGTTCAGGGCCGCTGTCGAGCACCACCAGCAGGGACACCTTGTGCGTTTCCGGATCGACCACGGCTTGGGTATCGACCAGCTGGGCGCGCGGGTAGCGCGTCTGTACCACTTCGCGCAGCAGCGCGCGCTTGGCCGATTCCCATTCGGCCTGGCGGAACACGCTGCCCGATTTCAGCGACCAGCTGCGCTTCAGGGCTTCCGTGTCGAAGGGCTCGGAAGCGGCCAGCGGCGGCGTGGGGTCGAAGCCGCGCAATTCCAGTTCGACCTTGTCGACGGTCGCGGGCGGGCCCGGGTCGACGTCGACGATGACGACGGGTTTGGCGCCCGTCGTATCGACGCGCACCGTGACGACTGGCGTGTAGTAGCCGGCCGTGGCGATGAGGTTCCTGGCCTCCTCGGGCGTAGCGCGCACGAGGCGCCGCAATTGTTCGCGGTCCATGCGCGGGTTGCCGCGGAAGCGTTCCAGGTCCAGGTTTTTTTCCAGCAACTCATCGAGGTCGCCGGGCGCGTTGACCTTGACCTCGTACTGCAGCGGCGCGGGCGCCGCTTCCGTGGCGCTGGCGCTCTCTGGCGCAGCATCTTGCGTGCGTTCTTGCGGCCCTTCCTGCGCGCGGGCTTCGGCGATCGGGCATATCAAGATGACACTGCCGGCGGCCGCCAATGTCAGTTGCCCCATTACTTTTGTCACTACTTGTGCCAAAATTCGTGGTCGTATCGCCTTGCCGGCAGCCGTATGCCGTATGGGTCGTGCAGAAAACATGGTGCTCCAGATGAGTAAATGCTGACTGCATGTTACCGGAATAGGTAAACTGATGGCGGACGAATAAGTATTTTTTGCCCGGGGAGTCACGTTTCCCCGCGCACGATTGCAACAGAGTAAAACTGAAAAGAAAGAAATTATGCTAGCAACGGACTCCGCACTGGTGCTCTTTAGCGGTGGACAAGATTCCACCACCTGCCTGGCCTGGGCCCTCAAGCACTATAACCGTGTCGAAACCATCGGCTTTGACTATGGACAGCGCCATGCGATCGAGCTGACCGTGCGTCCTGGCGTGCTCGAACAGATGCGCCAGCAATCGCCCGAGTGGGACCGCCGCCTGGGCCAGGATCACATGATCGACCTGTCATTGATTGCCGCCATTTCCGATACGGCCATGACGCAGAACGTCGAGATCGTCATGCAGGAAAACGGCTTGCCCAACACTTTTGTTCCTGGCCGCAACTTGCTGTTCATGACGGTGGCTGCCACCGTGGCGTATCGCCGCGGCTTGACGGTGCTGGTGGGCGGCATGTGCGAGACGGATTTTTCCGGCTACCCGGATTGCCGCGACGATACGATGAAGGCCCTGCAAGTGGCGCTGAACCTGGGCATGAATACGCGATTGAAACTGGAAACGCCGCTGATGTGGCTGGACAAGGCGCAAAGCTGGGACCTGGCGCAAGACCTGGGCGGCCAGCCGCTGGTCGACCTGATCCGCAGCGGCACGCACACGTGCTACCTGGGTGAACGTGGCGAGCTGCACGACTGGGGCTATGGCTGCGGCACTTGTCCCGCCTGCGCCCTGCGCGCGAACGGCTACCAGCACTACGCGGCGCGCAAGGCTGCAAAGCAGGCTGCCAACTAAACAGGTTGCGCCGTTTCTTCAAGCGGCGCGGCAGGGGGACAAGCCATGCTGTGGTTTTTGCCACAGGAGAACCTTGCCATGAAATCCCTCTTTGCCGCGCTGTACGGCCCCGTGTTCTGGGCCGGCTTCATCGGCGCCGCCGCCTGCCTGATTGCGGTTGCTCACTACTCCCTCTGGGTCTTGCCGCCCTTGCTGCTGCTGGCCCTGCTCACATCCTTTCTTGCTGAACGCTATCTGCCATACGATGGCGCGTGGAACCATGCGCACGGCGACGGCTGGCGCGACGCGTTGCATGCGCTCGTCAATGAAGCGCTGTACCTGCTGGGCCTGGCTGCTTTTCCCCTGCTGGCCGGACACCTGGCGCTGGGGGACTTCTGGCCAGTCCAGCTGCCATTCTGGGGGCAACTGCTGCTGGCGATCCTGATTGCCGACTGCGGCATCACGCTCGTGCATTACCTGAGCCACCGCTATTATTTTCTGTGGAAACTGCATGCCGTGCATCACAGCGTGCAGCGCATGTATGGCTTCAACGGCTGGATGAAACATCCGCTGCATTTGCTGCTGGAAGCGGCGGGCGGCATGCTGCCCTTGCTGCTGCTGGGCATACCGGAGCATGTCATGGCCGTGCTGGCGTTTGCCGTGGCGGTCCAGCTGTTGCTGCAGCATGCGAATGTCGACATGCGCATGGGGCCGCTGCGCCACGTATTCGCCTGGGCGCCCTTGCACCGTTTCCACCACATGAAGTACGGCACGGCCGGCGACGTGAATTTCGGCCTGTTCTTGACGTGCTGGGACCGCCTTCTGGGCACCTGCTTCGACGCGCCGGACTATCGCATGCGGGGTGAAGACCTGGGCATCGGCAGCCGTCCCGATTATCCCGTGGCCTACCTGCCGCAATTGATCGAACCATTCCGCGCGGAAGAGGGCGTGCGCGCGCCCGAGCTGCCGGCCGGTTTGCGCCAGGGTCTCAGTCGAGCAGCGTGACCTGCAACTGGCGCAAGCTGCGGTCGGCGCGCACGCCGAACAGGCTGCGCATGGTGCGCGAAAAATGCGCGGCATCGGCAAAACCGGCGCCGTGGGCGGCGTCCGTCAATGTACCGCCAAGCAAGATGAAACGGATGGCCAGGCGCAAGCGGCGCCACAGCACCAGGCGCCGCACGGGCAGGCCCAGCTGGGCGCTGAACAGGCGCTCCAGCTGGCTCAGCGACAAATGCGCCGCCTCGGCCACGGCGGCCGCGCTGACTTTGCCCGACAGCAGCGCGTCGACCTGGTCCAGCGCGCGCTGCACGCGCACGTCGGCGAGGATTTCCCTCGGTTGTGCCTGCAGCGCGGCGGCCAGGCTGTCGAGGCTGGGCACGCCTGCGCTGCTGGCGGCCGCCAGCAAGGCCGCGCCACTCAGGCGCTGCGGTTCCGCATAGATGGTCAGCATGGGGGCTGGCGCGCTCAGGATGGCGTGCGGGCGCAGGCTGTCGATCAGCAAGTGCCGCGCCGTGTGGACGATGCCGTCGAGCTCTGCCGTGAAGGGCGCCCCGGTGCTCAGCATCAGCTGGTGCGCATAATGGGCGTGGCTGTCCGTGGCGCCCGCTGCGCCATGCAAGATGGCAAAGTCGGGCGCCAGCCATAGTGTTCCCTGCCAGCTGTCCTGCTGCAAACGAGACTCCTGCGTGATGGTTTCCAATGCATCGAATTTTCCCGACGTAGACATTATTGCATTTGCGAAATTTGTGATTTTTTTAATACAATATTCAGCATTGCAAGGGCGCCCGCTGTAACGTACTATCATTCTCATCGACTACCGATGGTAATCGTGCAGCCCGCTGCCAGCCATGCTGCTGGCCGTGTAGCGGTTTGATGTCCGTTCTGCTTGTCCGCCTGCCATGCCTACACGCGCGTCTACGTCGTGGTTTGCTCGATCAGTGTCGCACTGGGTGGGGCCGCGCGTGCTGGCTGCGCTGGTGCTGGCGCTGTGCCTGGGGCTGACGTATGGTGCCTGGCGCAATGCCCACGACGCCAGTGAACAGCAGGTGCAGGCCGATTTTGACTTTCGCGTGCGCGAACTGGTGGGCAATATCGTCGTGCGCATGCAGACCTACATCCAGGTGCTGCACGGCGTGCAGGGACTGTATGCCAGTTCGCAGGACGTCACGCGCGGCGAATTCCATGCCTATCTGGCGGTGCAGCAGGTGCACCGGCATTTTCCTGGCATCCACGGCATCGGCTACCTGCCGTTGTTGCCCGGTGCCGGGCTGGCGCGGCACGAAGCGAGCGTGCGCGCGGAGGGCTATCCCGGCTATGCCGTGCGTCCGCCGGGCCAGCGCGCCTGGCATGCGCCCATCACGTATCTGGAACCTTTAAGCGAAAGCAACCTGCTGGCGTTCGGCTATGACATCTGGTCCGAACCCGTGCGCCGCGCCGCGCTCGAACAGGCGCGCGACACGGGGCAAGCGGCCATGACGGGCAAGATCCAGCTGGTGCAAGATGGCGGCAGCGCTCAGACGCATGGCTTCCTGGTCGTGCTGCCCGTGTATGGCAATGGCTTGCCGCATGGTAGCGTGGCGCAGCGCCGCGCCGCCTTGCGCGCCTGGGTGTTTGCGCCGTTCCGCATGGCCGACCTGATGGCGGGCGTGGGCGGCGAGGGGGCGCGCGAGCTGGACCTGGCAATCTATGATGGGGCACGACAGGCTGAGGCGGCGCTGATGTATGACAGCTTGCCGGACATGCTGGCGGAGGCCGGGTCGGACAGCCTGGTGTCGCAGCAGGCGGTCAGCATCGCCGGCCATGTCTGGACCTTGCGCGTGCGCGCCATGCCGGGCTTCGATGGAGAACTGCTGGCGCGGCCCCGCCTGGTGGCCTGGACCGGCTTGCTGGCCAGCATCGTGCTGGCGCTGGCGGCCTGGCTGCTGGCGGCGAGCCGCACCCGCGCCCAGGCGGCGCTGGCGCGTTCGAGCCAGTTGACGGACCAGCTCGAACAGGGCCAGGCCAGCGTGCTGGCGATGGCCGAGGCGGCGCAGCGCAGCCAGGCCATGCTGCGCAGCATCCTCGATTCGACCATCGACGGCATTTTGGTCGACAACATCGCAGGCCGCATCTTCACTTCGAACCGGCGCTTCCGCGACCTGTGGCAAGTGCCCGACGCGCTCGACTGGCAAGCGGACGGCGCGGCACTGGTACGCCATATGGAAAGCCAGCTGGAGCAGGCGGCGCCTTTCCTGGGAGCACGCGCCCACGCGCCGCACGGCCACCGCGAGCGGCGCGACGTGCTGCACCTGCGCGATGGACGGGTGGTCGAGCAATACGTGCGCAGCATGCAGCTGGGCAATGAACAGGCGCGCTTGTGGACCTTCCGCGACATCAGCGAGCGCAGCCAGATGGAACGGCGCGAGCACACGCGGCGGCAAGTGCTGGAAATGCTGGCCACGGGCGCGCCGCTGGAGCGGGTGCTGGAAAGCGTGGTGCTGAGCGTGCAAGCCGACCATCCCGCCATGCTGTGCAGTATCTTGTTGCTCGATGAAAATCGCCACCGCCTGGTGCTGGGCGCGGCGCCGAGCTTGCCCGCGTTTTTCAACCTGTCCAGCCATGGCCATGACCTCGACACCCTGCAGGGCGTGCATGGCATCGCCGCGCAAGCGCTGCGCGACGGCCAGCGCGTGATCGTGGGCGACCTGCATGCCGCTGCCGATGTGCCAGAGACGATGGAACTGGCGTGGCGGGCCCAGCTGCAATCGTGCTGGGCCGAGCCCGTGCGTGGCGGCTCGGGCAAGTTGCTCGGTGTGCTGATGGCGTATCACCGCCAGCCGACGTTACCGGGCGCGGCGCATCTGGCGCGGCTGAGCGAGGCGGCGCACCTGGCCGGCATGGCCATCGAACAGGCGCAGGTGGCGCTGGCCCTGCGCGCCGGCGAAGCGCGTTTCCGCAGCCTGTACGACCATGCGCCCGTGGCCCTGTGGGAACAGGACTGGTCGGCCGTGCGCGCCGCGCTCGATGCGCTCAAACAGGCGGGCGTGCGCGACCTGGGCGCCCACTTCCAGGCCAATCCGGACGCGCTGCAGCGGCTGGCGGGACTGGTGCGCATCATCGATGCGAACGGCGCCGCGCTGGCGCAGGTGCGCGCCAACGAGGGCGACCAGCGCCGCGGCGCGCTGGGCCTGGCGCAGAATTTCGATGCCAGCGCCTTGCCCCGTTTCGGCGATGCGCTGCTGGCGCTGGCTGGCGGCGCCCACCTGTACGAATGCGAGAGCAGCTTCTTGCGTCTCGATGGCGCGGCGCGGCAAAATGAGCTGAGCTTGCTGGTGATGCCCGGCCATGCCGACAGCCTGGACTTCGTCATGGTGTCCTCGCTCGATATCACGGAGCGCAAGCGCATGAACGCGGAATTGCTGCAACTGGCCACCACCGATTTTTTGACGGGCTTGCCGAACCGGCGCCATTTCATGGCGGCACTGGAAAACGAGCATGCACGGTTGCAGCGTGAACTGGCCAGCTGCGCCAGCGTGCTGATGCTCGATATCGATCACTTCAAGCGCGTCAACGACGAGTATGGCCACGCCGTGGGCGATACCGTACTGCGCCACCTGGGCGCGCTGATGTGCCAGGCGCTGCGCAAGGTCGACGTGCCGGGCAGGGTGGGCGGCGAAGAATTCGCCATCTTGCTACCGGGCACCGACCTGGCGGCGGCCGCCGTGTTTGCGGAGCGCTTGCGCCGGCGCGTGGCGGAAAGTTCGCTGACCACCGATGGCGGCCTCCTGATCACCATCACGGTGAGCATCGGCATGGCCGCCATGGCCGGCACCGATGCCGATTGCGACGCCGTGCTGGCGCGCGCCGACGAGGCGCTGTACCGGGCCAAGCGTGGCGGACGCAACCGCATCGAACAGAATGATGGCGGCAGCGACGGCGTGCTCAGCAAGTTCATGGCGCAGTGATTACAGGCTGTGCTGGTGTGCTTGTGCCTGCTTTTGCTTGCGGCTGACGATCAGCCAGACGATGGCGACGGGAATCAACAGGGGCAGCAGCACGGGCGTGCTCAGCGCCAGCACCAGTACCACGCCGAGTGCCAGCACGGCGATCAGCACCACGCCCACTCCCGCCAGCACCACGCCCGTGACGACGGCGGCGCACACCAGCGCAATGGCGGCGACGAGCAAACCGCCACCGGCAAACACCAGGCCGAACAGCCATTCCAGCGGACCGTCGACATCGTCGCCGTTGAACTGCATGTGCATGTCGCTGCCGCCGACCTTGTCGAGGAACAGGCAGGCCAGCATGACGATGAGGACGAAAGTGAGTATTTTTTTCATGGTAAGCCTCGGTGTGTGGGTGATCGGGGATGGCATGCTCACACTGTAGGGGCACGCCGGGCTGGCCGCCAGCAGCGTGCGACAGGCCGTCATTTTCACGGTATGGGAGGTCTGTACGGGCAGAAAACGCTGAATCTGGAACAAGATTTCTTTTCTTGTAATACGCGCAAGCCGTCCTATACTGAACACCTCAGTCTCGCAAGGAGGGCAACATGCTTTTGTTTGCAGATACCGGGGATCAATCGCTATCCCTTTCCCACCATCAAACCACGCGCCAGCGTAGCGCCCCGCAGTCCTGCGCCGAACCCGTCGGTGCGCCAGCGGCGATACCGCCGATCATCATCAATCCCTTTAATTACCATGCGCCACTGCCAGCCATCGACCCGCGCTGGGTGCCGCCCGGTCCGCCGCTGACCTGGCCGAACCGGCCGGCCATGTCCATGTGCTGACGGCACCGGCGGACGGCAGCCGTCTGGCCTGGCCATGAAAAAGCCCGCATCGCGGGCTTTTGCCAGTACCTGCCCGCGTCAGGAGGATTTGCGGCGCAGCATGAAACCCAGCAAGCCCAGGCCGGCCAGCAGCATGGCATAGGTTTCCGGTTCGGGAACGGCCGCGATGAAGGCGTGGTTATCCGTCTCGAAGGCATTCTGCGTGGAGTGGAAGGCAACCGAGGTGATCTTGCTGCCAGCGCCGGCGAAGGCATTCACGTACAGACCCACGGACTGGTTGCCGTTGGCGGCATCGCCGGCCAACGCTGCCAGTTGCATGCCCGTCAGCGTGGTCGAACTGTGGTCGGCAAAGGTGTAGGTCACGCTGTTGTACGTGTCCGGCGAACCCATGTAGAAGCCGAAATAGCTCAAGCCGCTAGTGAAGTTGGCGATCACGGGCGAGAACTGGTCGGAAGAAGTGCCTGCCGACAAATACTTGCTGATATCGCCAGGAGGCGCAGCATGGTTGCTGTTCGTGCCGGTAAACAGCGCGCCGTCGATGTAGTTGGCGGGCAGGATGCCGCTGTTGAAATCGATCGTGGTGGCGCCTGCAACGGATGTCACCAGCCCTTCGCCGGCCAGGGCTGTGCCGCCGGCCGTAAATGTGGGGACGGCGCTGGCGCTGCCGGCGGCGGCAACGAGCGTCGCGCATGCCAGTGTGGACAAGATTCTCATGTTTATTCCCTCAAAGATGTATAGGTGTACGCAGCTGTTTTGATCAGGACAGGCAGAAGTGCTTGGCGTGGCGATGCAAGGCGGCGTGCGGGGATGAGGGGCGCCGCAGGGATAAAAATTTCTTGTGGCCAAGCATTACTAAATGCAATATTTGAAATATAAAAAACATAATTCAGATTGCAAAATAATAATAGTCGTACTTGAGCAATATCAAAGCTCGATTGCTAGAATGAAGCTACTACATTGATAGCTTGTCTTATTGCCGAGATCGACTATGGCGGGCCGCGCCTTACCTTGCGGCAAGGCGGCACGGGTGGGCGTTTTCGACTATCATGCTAGCCCCGACCTTCCATCACGAGCACCGCCATGAGTACCGATTTCCCCGACTTTTCCGACGAAGCAGCCGAGCCAGACAATGACGCCCCGATCCAGGAGCCGCGCCTGTGGGTAGGCAATGGCTGGACGGCGAGGGTGATCAAGAACGAGGAAGATGAAGGCTGGGCCGTCGCCATGATCAAGGACGGCGAGCCGGAACCGGCGCTGGTGGGTCCGTGGACCATGGGCCGCGACAAAAAAAACCCGAAGCCGCTCGACGTCAACGCGTTCAACACGCTGGTCAAGACGGCGTCGGAAGTGCTGCGCCGCCACGAGCAGCAGCTGCATGCGCAATTGCACAAGAACCTGTTCGTCGCCACCGACGAGGGCCAAGTCAAGGTGATGTTCGACATCGTCCCCGACGAAGACCACCCGTACGCGGAACTGAGCGCCTACGACGCCGACGGCGAACAGATCGCCAAGGTGCGCACCTCGGCCGCGTTCAAGTTCAATGCCACGTCAGCGGCGAACTGGATCGAGGGCGGCTACCGCCGGCCGTAATCCGGCGCCACCACCGGCGCCAGTGGTGATGTCGGATTACGGCCCTTCGGACCTAATCCGACCTACGTCCGACCTACCTCTTGCCGGCGGTACGCCAGCCGGTACAGCAGCGGCAGCACCAGCAAGGTCAAGGCTGTCGACGACAGGATGCCGCCGATCACCACGGTGGCCAGCGGACGCTGCACTTCGGCGCCCGTGCCCGTGGCAATGGCCATCGGCACGAAGCCCAGCGAGGCCACCAGCGCCGTCATCAGCACGGGCCGAAGGCGCGTGATCGCTCCCTCGCGTATCGCCTCCTGCAAGGGCATGCCCTGTTCGCGCAGCTGGCGGATGTAGGCGATCATCACGAGGCCATTGAGCACGGCCACGCCGGACAGGGCGATGAAGCCGACGGCCGCCGAGATCGACATGGGTATGTCGCGCAGCCACAGGGCGACGATGCCGCCCGTCAAGGCGAACGGGATGCCGCTGAACACCAATAAACCATCCTTTACATTGCCGAACATGGCGAACAGCAAGACGAACACGAGTGCCAAGGCCACGGGCACCACCAGTTCCAGGCGTTTCGTGGCCGACTGCAATTGTTCGAACTGGCCGCCCCAGCTGGTCCAGTAGCCGGCTGGAATGCTGACCTGTGCATGCAACTGCTGCGTGGCGTCGGCAACAAACGAGCCGATGTCGCGCCCGCGCACGTTGGCGCTGATGACGATGCGGCGCTTGCCGTCTTCGCGGCTGATCTGGTTCGGTCCCGGCGCCACTTGCAGGCTGGCCACTTCACCGAGCGGGATGAAGCGGGCACGGCCTTCCGCCGCCGCACCCAGGGGCAGGGCGATGGGCAGGCGTTTGAGTTGCTCCAGGTCGCTGCGCAGGCTGTCGGGCAGGCGCACGACGATGTCGAAGCGGCGGTCGCCCTGGAACAGGGTGCCTGCCTCTTGCCCGCCGATGGCCGTGGCAATCGCCGCTTGCACATCAGCAATGTTGAGGCCGTAGCGCGCCGTCTGCTCGCGGTCGATCTGCACCGTCAGCATGGGCAGGCCAGTCGTCTGCTCGACTTTTACCTCTGTTGCGCCCGGTATCTTGCCCAGCACGCCGGCGATCTTCGCCGCCGTACTGTCGAGCACGACCATGTCGTCGCCGAACAGTTTCACGGCCACGTCGCTGCGCACGCCGGAAATCAGTTCATTGAAGCGCAGCTGGATCGGTTGCGAAAACTCGTAGTTATTGCCGGGCAAGCTGGTGGCCGTCGCTTCGATTTCCGCCAGCAAGCGCTCGCGCGATTTTCCCGGTTCCGGCCATGCGTCGCGGGGTTTCAGCATGATGTAGCCGTCGGAAATATTCGGCGGCATAGGGTCGGACGCGATCTCGGCCGTCCCCGTGCGGGCGAAGACGCGGGCGATTTCCTTGTGGTTTGCCATCAGCTTGCTTTCCAGTTGCTGCTGCATGGCCAGCGATTGCGTCAAGCTGGTGCCGGGGATGCGCAAGGCCTGGATGGCGATGTCGCCCTCGTTCAAGCTGGGTACGAATTCGCTGCCCATGCGCGTGGCCAGCAAGCCCGACAGCACGACGGCCACGGCCGCACCCGTCAGCACGACGGGCGTGTTGCGCATCACCTTGTCCAGCAGCGGCGCGTACCAGCGCTTGGCGGCGCGCATGATGGCGTTTTCCTTTTCCGCCACCTTGTCGCCGATAAACAGCGCCACGGCGGCGGGAATAAAGGTGATCGACAGCAGCATGGCGCCCAGCAAGGCGATCACCACCGTCAGCGCCATCGGCGTAAACATCCGTCCTTCCACGCCCGTCAGCGCAAAGATCGGCAGGTACACGACCATGATGATCAGCTGGCCATACAGCAAGGGCCGGCGCGCCTCTTGCGATGCGGCAAACACTTCGTGGAAACGTTCCTGCAAGGTCAACGGTCGTCCCAGTTTCTGCTGCGCATGGGCCAGGCGGCGCACGCAGTTTTCCACGATCACGACGGCGCCATCGATGATGATGCCGAAGTCCAGCGCGCCCAGACTCATCAGGTTGGCGCTCACGTGGTATTGCACCATGCCCGTAAACGTGAACAGCATGGCCAGCGGGATCACCATGGCCGTGATCACGGCCGCGCGGATATTGCCGAGGAACAAAAACAAAATGGCGATCACCAGCACCGCGCCTTCGAGCAGGTTTTTCTTCACCGTATTGATCGCCTTGTCGACGAGCACCGTGCGGTCATACACGGTGACGGCGTGCACGCCTTTCGGCAGGCTGCGGTTGATTTCCACCATCTTCTTGTCGACGGCTTGCGAGACGGCGCGGCTGTTTTGCCCGATCAGCATGAACACCGTGCCGAGCACCACTTCGCGGCCGTTTTCGGTGGCCGCGCCCGTGCGCAGCTCGCGCCCCAGCACCACGTCGGCCACGTCGCGGATGCGGATAGCCACGCCCTGCACATTGGCGACGACGATGTTGCCGATGTCGTCCTTGGAGGCCACCTGGCCCGGCGCGCGTATCAGCAATTGCTCGCCCTGCTTTTCGATATAGCCGGCGCCCACGTTGCTGTTGTTGCGTTCGAGCGCCGTCACCACGTCTTGCAGGCTGATGCCGTAGGCGGCCAGTTTTTCCGGATACGGCGCCACCTGGTATTGCTTGGCGTAGCCGCCGATGGCATTGATTTCCGTCACGCCCGTGACGTTGCGCAACTGCGGCTTGATGATCCAGTCCTGGATTTCGCGCAAGTCCGTCGGCGTGTATGGCGTACCATCGGGTTTTTTCGCGCCCTCCTGCGTTTCCACCGTCCACAGGTAGATTTCGCCGAGGCCTGTAGACACGGGTCCCATCTTCGGCGTGATGCCAGCCGGCAAGCTTTCCTTGGCTTCCTGCAAGCGCTCGTTGATCATCTGGCGCGCAAAATAAATGTCCGTGCCATCCTTGAAGATCACGGTCACTTGCGACAAACCATAGCGCGACAGCGAGCGCGTCTGTTCCAGGTTCGGCAAGCCGGCCATGGCCGTCTCGATGGGAAACGTCACGCGCTGCTCGGTTTCCAGCGGCGAATAGCCGGCGGATTGGGTATTGATTTGCACCTGCACATTGGTGATGTCGGGCACGGCGTCGATGGGCAGCTTTTGATAGCTGTAGATGCCCAGGCCAGCCATGGCGGCGACGGCCAGCATCACCAGCCAGCGCTGGTCGATGGCGAAGCGGATCAAACGTTCAAACATGATGGTTTCCTTTCGTTTGACGTGATCAGTGTTCGTGGCCGGCAGAATCTTTGCCCAGCTCGGACTTCAGGACAAAACTGCCTTGCGCCGCATACGGCGTGCCGGCGGCAAGTCCCTGCTGGATGTGCGTCAAGCTGCCATCGCTGCGGCCCGGCACCACGGGCGTGGCCTGGTAGCCATCTTTCACTTGCACGAAGACGACGGGCTTGTCTTCCACCGTCTGGATGGCCGTGCTGTGCACGGTAACGGGCGCGTCCGCTTCACCGGACACCACTTCCACCGTGACGAACAGGCCCGGGCGCCAGGCCATGTCGGGGTTCTGCAAGCTGATGCGTGCCTTGGCCGTGCGCGTCTGCTCGCCCAGCAAGGCGCCCACATAGGTGATCGTGCCTTGCGCGCTGGCGTCAAATGCGGACGCTTTCACTTCCGCCTTGCCATTCACGCGCACGGTGGCCAGGTCTTTCGCCGGCACGGCGATTTCCGCCCACACGGTCGACAGGTCGGAAATGACGAAGATGTTCGCGTCTTCCTTGACGGCTTCGCCCAGGGTGATGTGTTTTTCCAGCACCATGCCGTCGAACGGCGCGCGGATCTCATAGCGGTTCAACGGACCTTTGCTGGTACTCGTGGCGCCCAGCGCGCTGAGCTTTTGCTGCGCGTTCTGCACGGCGATTTCCGCTTCGCGCCACGCTTGCTGGGCCTGCAGATAATCCTGTTCGGCCGAGATTTTTTCGCGCCACAGTTTTTCTTCGCGCTCATACGTGGAGCGGGCCAAGGATAGCCGCCGCTGCGCCGACAGCAGTGCGCTGCGCTGTTCCGACAGTTCCGTGCTGGCGATGACGGCCAGCACTTGCCCCTTTTTCACCAACTGGCCCAGGTCCGCCTGCACGGCTTCCACCACGCCGGCCAGACGCGGCACGACGTGGGCCGTGCGGTCTTCATTGAAGCGGATTTCGCCGGGCAGGGCCACCGTCGTTTTGATGCGGCCCGGCGCGGCCGTGGCGATGACGACGCCGGCCGCGCGGCTTTGCGCGGCGCTCAATTCCAGCTTGCCTTCCACTTCTGCGTGGCCGTGTTCGTCTTTCTTTTCAGCATGTGCTTCCGCCTTGACGGCAGGGGCGGGTGGGGCGCCAGATTTTCCCGTGCCCAGGATGAGGATGGCCAGCACGATGCCGGCCGCCGCGATGGCGCCGATGGCGATCGCTTGTTTTTTGTTGAGTGTGATGTTCATGGAGGGTGTTCCTTACAGGGAAGCGGGGGCGCCCAGCAGGCGCTCGATCTCGGCGGCGGCGTGCTGCGCTTCCGTCAGCGCGCGCAGGTATTGGTTTTTGGCTTGCAGCAAGGTGCGCTGGGCATCGAGCACGTCGAGGAAGGCGAACTTGCCGAACTCGAAACCCTTGCTGGCCGCGTCGTAGGCGCTCTGGGCGCCAGGCAAGATGTCCTGGCGCAAGCTTTCCACGTCCAGCCGTGCCGTGGCCAGCCGTTCGATAGCGGCGGCCACGTCCGTTTGCACGGCGATGCGGGCGGCGGCCAGCTCGTCGCTGGCCTTGTCGCTGCGGCGCAGGGCGTCGAGCTTGTTGCCCGCGTTGCGGTCGAAAAAAGGCAGCGGCAAGGCCAGGCCGATGATGGCCTGGTTGCGGCCCAGTTCTTCCGAGCGCTTCATGCCGATGCTGAATGTGACGTCGGGCGTGGCGCGCCGCTGTTCCACGTCGAGCATGGCTTGCCGCTGGGCCAGCGCGCTGTGCGCCTGGCGCACGGCCGGGGCTTGCCCCAGACGCGCCGCCAGTTCGCTGGCCGGGGGCAGCTCGGGCAAGGTTTCCAGCCGGCCTTCCGCCAGGGTAAAACGGGGCGTGGCATTGCCCCACAGCGCGGCCAGGCGCTTGCGCGCGCTGGCCAGGGTGCTGCGGGCCAGGTTCAGCTCCAGCCGCACGCTCGCTTCGGCGACACGGGCGCGGGTTTCCTCGACGGGCGAGGCCTTGCCGGCCGTCACTCGTCGGGCCGTGATGTCGCTGGCGCGCGCGGCCAGCGCCTGCGCGCTGTCGGCCAGGCGCAAGCCTTCCTGCGCCGCCAGCACGTCGACAAAGGCGGACGTGACGGCGGCGCGCGTGTCGGCTTGCTGCAGGGACAGGCCCGCTTGCGCCAGGTCTGCGCCGCGCTGGGCGACGGCCGCGCGCGCCCCGCGCTTGCCGCCCAGTTCGATCAACTGGTTCAGTTGCACGGTGGTGCTGCGCGTGGCGCGCCGCGTGTCTTCCAGCACGGTTTGCAGTTCCGGGTTGGGCAAGGCGCGCGCCTGTTGCAGGGCGCCGCCTTGCGCCGCCAGTTCATGGCGGGCGGCCGACAGGGTGGCGTTGCCGCCCTCGGCCAGGGCCAGCGCGGCGGGCAAGGTCAGGGGCGCGGCGGGTTCCACGCTGGATTGCGCGTGGGCAAAGTTGCCGGCCAGCAGGCCAGCGGATAGCAAGAAAATGAATCGGTACATCGAATTCTCCAAGGTACGGAAAAAGAATTCGACGGGACGCGCAGGCTGGCGCCTGACTTACGTTGAAAAGTGATTGAAACGTCCCGTCGGCCTAGATGGCCGACGACCAGTCAGGGCGCTTGGGAGCGTCCGGGATGTGGGAAGCGTAAAAGAAGGGGGAGG
This sequence comes from Janthinobacterium sp. 64, assembly GCF_002813325.1. NCBI lineage: Bacteria > Pseudomonadati > Pseudomonadota > Betaproteobacteria > Burkholderiales > Oxalobacteraceae > Janthinobacterium > Janthinobacterium sp. 64. The sequence goes on from NZ_PHUG01000001.1 coordinate 4,365,504, forward strand.
TGTCCGCGTTGACGGAGGCCATGTCGCCGGTGGGCAGGCTGGAGCCGGCCGGCAGCCATGCATGGCCGATGCCGTGGCAGACGTTGCAGTCGCTGTGCGGCTGGCCTTTGGATTGCTTGTCAGCCTTGTCGGCCACGGGTTTTTTGTCCGCGTCCGCCTTGTGCTGGTGGCTGTGGTGGCCCAGGTGCTGCGCCGCCTTGCCTTCCTCGTGCAGGCAATACGCGCTCGCCGCGGCCCAGGACATCTGGAGCGGAAGCACGAACAGCAGCAAAATGAGGAAGAATCGGCGCATGGTGACGGCTATTGTACAGAAAGAAGCGCTTAACGTGGCTGGGCGCGCCACGCCTTCAGTTGCGCGGCGATGGCCCTGCCCTGGAACAGTTGCGGCTCGGAATGCTCTTCCGCCTCCATGCCGCCTTCGCGGAAATCGGCCGCCTCGCGCGCCTGCACCAGCACCTTGGCTTGCTCGAACGCTTCGGCAAAGCCTGCGCTCTTGGGCAAGGATTCCTTGAAGTACGCTTCGCTGAAATACGTAAAATCGTTCTGGTCGTCGCAGCCGAACGAGGTGCGGTCGCTGCGCGCGGCCGTGATGATGAGGGTATTGTCATCTTTTAAGGGCGCGATGAAGCCGCCCGCATAGCAGGCCGAAACGACGATGACTTTCCAGCGGATGCCGCTGTGCTTGAGCATGGACGCCAGTTCCTGCGCGGGCAGGCTGTGCAAGTCCATGCCGTTTTGCGCCAGCGCCAGTTCGTGTTCGGGCGAGCCGTGGCTGGTGAGGAACAAAAACAGGATGTCGTTGGCCTTGTCCATCTTCGCGCCCAGGGCGTCGAGGCTGGCGGCGATGCTGGTGCGCGTGGCCATCGGTTGCTGCGCCACCGTGTTGCGGCTGTTGACCAGCATCAAGGAGCGGCCCGTGGTGCCGTAATCGCGGTCGAACTGGCGCTGCACGAAGGCCGTTTCGCGGTGAAACACTTCCTGCGCGCCATCGCCGGCCACGCCCAGCAAATACAGATTGATTTTTTTCGCCGCATCGCGCGGCGCGATGCGGGCCAGGGCGCCGTCGAGCAGGGTGCGCTGGTTGTACAGGGCCAGCTCGATATTGTCGCGCGTGAGCTTGTCTGCGGCCGGGTCGTCGAGCTGGCCTTCCATCCAGTTGCCGCTGTCTTCGCGCCGGCCGTCCGCCTGCGCCACGGCGTAGCGCAGCACGCCCTTGCCGTCGAACTGGCCATTCTTGAAGCCGCCCCGGTATTCGTCGCCGTCGGCCGTGCGCAGCACGCCAGTACCTTCGAATTTCCAGTCTTTCAGCTCGCCTTCGTAGTGGATGCCGTCGCTGGTGGTGACGGTGGCCTTGCCCTGCACCTGGCCCTGGACGAAGTCGCCTTCAAAGACGGTACCGTCCGTGTCGGTCAGCTTGCCGGCGCCGTGCGGGCGCCAGTGTTTGAAGTGGCCTTCGAAAGTGGCGCCATCGGCGCCCTGAAAGCGGCCTTGCCCCTCGAAGCTGCCCTTGACGAAGCTGCCTGCATAGATTTCGCCCTTGGGCGAGGTGTAGCGGCCGATGCCGTCGAAGGCGCCCTGGCGGAAGGCGCCCGTGTACTCGACGCCGGAGGCCTGGCGCAGCATGCCCTGGCCGGAAAACACGCCTCGCGCGAAGCCCCCTGCGTAAAACGCGCCGCTCGCGTATTCGAGCCGGCCCTGGCCATGCATCTTGCCTGCGACGAGGGGGCCGAAATAGCGTCCGCCATCGGCCGTCTCCGCCGCCGGCGCCTTGGCAGGCGCGGCGCACAGCGGCGGCATGCCCAGCGCGGCAAAGACCAGCAGGCCGGCGAGGGTATAGGGGCGAAGCGAGGCGCGTAGCGTGGCGGTCATGAGGACGGTCTGGTCTGTGGGAAGGGGCCTAGTCTGCCACTGTATCGCCAAGGTGGCAAATGCCGGCGTGGCGTGTGTTGCGGTGCCTCAAGGCAAGATTGTGCATTTTATGCCGTGCCAAGGCTGGGCTGAACTGATAATATTGATTTTCAGAACATATCGACACAAGGCACACAGTTACCCATGGAAAGCCGTCTCAGCCGTCTGGAAGCCGTTCAAACCGTGTTGCTGGAAATCGGGCAGCGTTCGAGCACCTGCAGCGATATCAGCGAATTCCTGCAGGCGGTGCATGCGGCGCTGGGCCGCATCATGTATGCGGCCAACTTTTATGTGGCCCTCAGCGACCATGACGACGGCCTGGTGCGCTTTCCCTATTTTGTCGACGAATTCGATGCCGCGCCCGACCCGGACGAGGGCGTGCGCCTGGCAAGCGCGGCGCAGTCGCCCACGGCCTGGGTCATCGTCAACCGCAAGCAGCTGGTGATGACGGCCGACGACGACGCCATGCGCGCCATCGGCGGCGGCGCCTGGGGCGGCGGCACGGCGGCCGAGCACTGGATCGGCTGCCCGCTGCTGGACCAGCAGCACCAGGTGCTGGGCGCCATCGTCATCCAGAGCTACGACGCGCAGCACCACTTCAGCCTGGAAGACCAGGCCCTGTTCGCGCTGATCGCCACGCACGTGTCGAGCGCCCTGCAAGGCATGCAAAGCATGGACCGGCTGGAAAAGGCGGTGCAGGAGCGCACGGCCTTGCTGGCGCACGAGGTGGCCGAGCGGCGCCGCGCGGAAAACCTGCAGCATGCGCTGTATGAAATCGCCAACCTGTCGGCGCAGGCATCCGACGCGACGACCCTGTACGCGCGCCTGCACGCCATCATCAGCGAACTGGTGACGGCGAAGAATTTCCTGATCGCCCTGTACCACCCGGACAACAAGGACATCACGATCCCGTATTTTGTCGATGAAAAGGATGCACAGGCACCCGTAAAACGTTTTCACTATGGCATCGGCATGAGTTCGTACGTGCTGGCGCGGCGCAAGGCTTGCCTGCTGGACGCCAGCAGCTACGCGGCACTGGTGGCCAGCGGCGAGATGGACGAGCCGCTGGGCAATGTCGGCATCGCCAGCTGGATGGGCGCGCCCATGCTGCTGGGCGAGCGCAAATATGGCGTGATCATCGTGCAAAGCTACGACGAATCCGTCGTATATGGCCAGGCCGAACTGGACGTGCTGGCCTTCATGGCCAGCCACGTGGCCGTGGCGATGGCCCGCATCCAGGCCGACAGCGCCATGCGCCGGGCCAAGGAAACGCTGGAAGAGCAGAACGCGGCCCTGAACAGCGCCCTGAGCGCCTTGCAGGAAGCGCAGTCGGAACTGGTGCGCCAGGAAAAACTGGCGTCGCTGGGGCGCCTGGTGGCGGGCGTGGCGCATGAAATCAATACGCCGCTGGGCATTTGCGTGACGGCCACCAGCCACCTGGTGCAGGAATTGAAACTCACGCGCGAAGACCTGGAAGGCGGCCAGCTCGATGAAGACGGCTTGCGGCAATTCTTCGACATTATCGACCAGACCCTGCGCATCATGACGACGAACACGCAGCGCGCCGCGGCGCTGGTGCGCAGCTTCAAGCAGGTGGCTGTGGACCAGTCCTCGGACGAATTGCGCAGCTTTAATTTGCGCAAATACCTCGATGAAATATTGCTTTCCTTGCAGCCGAAGCTCAAGGGCAAGCCGGTCAAGGTGGAGATCGACTGCGCGCCCGAGGTGCAGTTGCGCAGCTATCCGGGCGCCGTCTCGCAGATCGTCACGAACATGGTGGTCAATTCACTGGTGCACGGCTTTGCCGAAGGCGAGCCGGGCAAGATCAAGATTTCAGCCAGGACGGCCGGCGAGATGCTGGAACTCGACTACAGCGACGACGGCATGGGCATGGACAGCGCCACCCTGGGCCAGCTGTTCGACCCCTTCTTCACGACCAAGCGCGGTTCCGGCGGCAGCGGACTTGGCGCGCATATTCTGTATAACCTGGTGACGGGGCCGCTGGGAGGGACGGTGAAGGTGGTTAGTGCGCCGGGGATGGGCTTGCATTACAAGATACGTTTCCCTCTCGGTTTCAATGATGTGTCCTTGAAAACCTAAAAACGGCGGGCCGGATTGGCCCGGAATGCCCGTATTGGAGACCTGGGCCGAAGCGTGTTTTGCCGGTGTGCGTATTGCTCAGCGACGTAGGTCGGATTAGGCCGCAGGCCGTAATCCGACAACATTGTTGACGTGGCCGGTGGTGATGTCGGATTACGCGCAAGCGCTAATCCGACCTACTAATCCGGGAAACGCTGATTCAGCGCCAGCGCTGCATCCAGATTCGCAATCAGCAACTCCACATACTGCGGGTCGAGGTGGCTGCCGCTCACTTCGCGCAGGTAGCTGACCACGCGCTCCAGGGGCCAGGCGTCCTTGTAGCAGCGCTTGTGCATGAGGGCGTCGAAGACGTCGGCGACGGCGGCGATGCGCGCGTATTTGTGGATGTTGTCGCCCACCAGGCCTTGCGGGTAGCCGCTGCCGTCGTATTTTTCATGGTGCTGGTGGGCGATCACGGCGGCTGCCTTCAAGAGCGGGCGCTGGGAGCCGTCGAGGATGGACATGCCCACGGTCGGATGCTGCTTCATGATTTCCCACTCGGCCGCGTCGAGCTTGCCCGGTTTCAGCAGCACCGCGTCCGGCGTGGAAATCTTGCCGATGTCGTGCATGGGCGCCGCGTGGCGCAGCACCATGGTTTCCTCTTCCGACATGCCGGACGCCTGCGCCAGCAGCTGGCACACTTCGGCCATGCGGCGCACGTGGTTGCCGCCTTCGTGCGAGCGCGATTCGACCACGTCGCCCAGGCGCAGGATCAGTTCGGCCTGGGTATCGGTGATTTCCTGCGTCAGCAGGATGTTGTCGAAGGCAATCGCCACGCCCGAGCAGAACACTTCCAGCAATTGCGCGTCGAGGTCGGAGATTTCTTCCACGCCTTTCAAGACCAGCAGCGAAGCCTTGCCGCTGCTGTTCGGAAAATAGCCGACATAGGTGTCGCCGTGCAGGCGCGAGATCTTGTTGCTCTTGGCATGGTCCAGCTGCGACAGCAGGGACGGGCTGAGGATGCCGCCGTCGGCTTCATGGTCGCCGATCTGTGCGAGGATTTCATAATCCTGCTCGCCCGTGATGGCGCTGGCGCCGCGCAGGCGCAGCAGCATGCTCGTTTCCAGGCGCAGCAGGGCGACGACTTGCTGCAGCAGGCCGCTGGCGAAGTCGCGCAGGTTGCGCTGCTTGAAAATGTGCGCCGAGGCGGCGATGACTCTTTCCAGGCCTTCACGGTAGTGCAGCTGGGCCTGGCGCGCCTCTTCCACCTTCATGATGTCGCGGTAGGCGCGCAGGGCGGCAAAGGTGGTGGTGAACAGCTTGGTGCGGTCCAGTTCCGTCTTTTCCTTGTAGTCGTTGATGTCGTAGTTGACGATCACGCGTTCTTCCGGCGCCTGTCCCGGCTGCCCGGTGCGCAGCACGATGCGCGTAAACTGGTTGCCCAGGTCTTCGCGCATCCAGCGCGCCACTTCCAGGCCGCTGTCTTCGCGTTCCATCACCACGTCCAGGAAGACCAGCGCGATGCCGTCTTCGCGCGCCAGCACCTGCTTGGCTTCGGCGCCGCTGTAGGCGTGCACGAAACTCAGGGCGCGGCCCTCCAGGCGGAAACGGCTCAGCGTCAGTTTGGTGATGTCGTGGATGTCGGGTTCATCGTCGACGAGCAGGACTTTCCAGGGAGGTAACTTGGGCGATGCTGAAGACAAAAATGACATAAGGGCGAGTTCCGCTAAAAGGCATAACTGACGCAATGTTGAAACGCCTGCGCCAGGAATTCCTGTGCGCCATTACCGGCGTTGCGCATTTTTCGGGCGCATTTTGTCGATTGTAGACTGACAGCTAAATATTAACAATATGCAAGAAAAATTGACTAAAAACATGCAACATCGGTGCTAAAAAAACACTTTAAATCCGGTCTGCTGACACTATCTATGCTTTATCGCTTAGGCAACTATATTTTCAAGACAATACTTTGTTTTAATTAATATTGCCAATGAATCTGCAAAAAATATGGCGTCTCGCCTTTCCGGCGCGAAATCAGAAAAGTAACAAGGTATGAATTGCGCGTCAGAATGGGCTGCGCCGCGCTATATTGGACAGGTATAAGAAGTGGCACCATGCCACGCACATTTCCTGAAAGGGTACATCATGCAAAAGCAAACGACGCGCGCCCTGGTCGCCGGCCTGGCCTTGCTGGCCAGCAGCGCGGCCTGGGCTGGAACGGAAGTGCAGTTCAGCAAACCGGATCAATACACGGATATCCCGTTCAATCCGCAGGAACGCGATGACGTGCTGAAGGAACTGAGCCGGCATTTCGAGAAACTGGGCGCATCGCTGCCGCCCGGGCAAACCTTGAAAATCGACGTCACGGATGTGGACCTGGCGGGACGTGAAAATCCGTCCCTGCGTGCCGGGCAGGATATCCGCGTCATGAATGGCCGGGTCGACTGGCCGCGCATGCGCCTGCACTATGTGCTGGAGCAGGATGGCAAGGTCATTCGCAGTGGCGATGCGGCCCTGTCCGACATGTCGTATCTGAACCGCATCAACCACTATTTCAGTAATGAAAAGCTGCGCTATGAAAAGCTGATGATCGATGACTGGTATGCCGATACTTTCGGTATCAAGGTGAAGCGCCAGGCGCGCAAGTAAGCGAGCGATTTCATCGCTATGTCAGCGCAGGTACGCAGCTTCGATGCGTGCCAGCTGGCCGTTCTGCCGCATGGCAAGCAAGGCCGCATTCATCTTCTCGATGAATGCGGCCTTGTAGGCGGGTGTATTGCGTGCGCTGTAGGCGATATACGTGGCTTCGGACGACAGTTCCAGCACTTCGTGCAATTGAAAGCCGTAGTTGCTTAGTTCTCCTTGCAGCTGGCGCGCCGTGTGGCGGGCTGCGCCGCGGTCGCTGGCGTAGCAATCGATGCGCCGCAGGGCCAGTTTCTTCAGATTGGCTTCGTTGCCCTTGGCCGCTTCCAGATGCAGCACTCCCTGGCGGGCCGGCTCCATCAATTTTGCCGACAGCAAAAAACCCGTGTTGACGCCGATGGTCAGGCCGGCGAAATCCGCAGGAAAATGCGTGCGCGGTGTGCGCATGACGGCGTCATGGCAAAACAGCACCACCGATTCGCGGTACAGCATGGCCGAATACGGTTGCACGTACGGCCGCTCCGTCTTGCGCCCGGGTGGGAACAGACCGAATACCTGGCCTTTTTCCAGGGCATCGAGTCCCCGTTTCCAGGGGCGCGGCTGCAGGTCCAGCTGATACTCCGGCATGCTGGTAGCCGCTGCGCGCAGCATGTCGACGTACATGCCCTTGAAGACGCCGTTTTCCACATAGCTGTACGGCGCATAGTCGTCGTCGCCATACAGGATGACGGTTTGCGGCGCGGCCAGGGCGCTCTGCCACACGCCCGACAACGCCAGGGCCAGGCATAGTCTTGCCGTTATCGCTGCTTGCATGCCGCTCCAGTTTCAATGTCTTCCTGGCAAGCATACAGCATGGCGGCAAGGCGACCCGCTTAATTTCCCCTTTAGTCGATCCAGTTCACCTGCGGGAACTTGCTGCCGAACTCTTCCGGCATCGGTACGACCTGGCTGCGCTTGTAGTTGAAAAACACAAAGCCGGACTTGGCCATCGCGATCAGGGTGTTGTCGCGCGGGCGCGTGATGCGGAAGGTGATGTCGCCGCCATATTTATTGAAATCCATGACGCCCACTTCGAACAGCAACTGGTCGCGCGCATGGGCTTCGGCACGGTAGGTGGTGGCCAGGTCGGTGACGATGATGCCGGTGCCGTCCGCTTCAATGTCGCGCACGCCGAATTCGAACAGGAAGCGGGCGCGCGCCTCGGAAATCATGGAAATCATGGAATCGTTGCCGAGATGGTTGCCGGCATTGATGTCCGTGGTGCGTACCGTCAGTTGCGAGGAATAGCAATACTGGTCTTCGGGAAATTCAAGTTTCAAACGGGCCATGGTGTTCTCTTGGGCTGGTGCGCGGGGCGCGACGGGAAAAACCCATTCTAGCCGGTTCCCCGCGCCCCGTCGAAAAACGTCCTCTGCCGCGTGCGCCGCCATGACCGCCTGCGCACGCTTACTTGCGTACGCTTATTTACGCTTATTGACGGACGATCTGGTACACCTTGCCCGTGCCGCTTAGCATGTACAGCTCGTTTTTCGCATCCTGGCCAAACGACAGGATATTGCCCACATTGGTGATGCCCCAGTTCGTCACGGCGGAGGCCGTGCCATTGCTGTAGCTGAAGCTTTTCAGCCAGCCGCTGCAGTAGTCCGAATACAGGTACTGCCCCGCCAGTTCCGGCAAGGCCGTGCCCCGGTACACATAGCCGCCCGTGATCGAACAGCCGTTGGCCGCATCGTTGCTGTACGTGATGGCGGGCAGGACCAGCCCCGCCTGGTTGCAGCTGGCGCTGTTGTAGCACTGCGTGCCTTCCATGATGTTCCAGCCATAGTTGTTGCCCGCCTGGCCCACGGGACGCACGTCGACCTCTTCCCAGTTGGCCTGGCCCACGTCGGCGATGTACAGCAGCTGGGCCGGCACGTCGAAGGCGTAGCGCCACGGATTGCGCAAGCCATAGGCCCAGATTTCAGGGCGTCCGCCTGCCGTGGCAAAGGGGTTGCCGGGTGGAATGGCGTACGGCTGGGTCACTGTGCTGGCGTTGACGTCCAGGCGCAGCAGTTTTCCCAAGAGTACGTTGATGTTTTGTGCATTGCCGGGCGGGTCGCCCCCGCTGCCGCCGTCGCCCGTGCCCGCGTATAGATAGCCGTCCGGGCCAAAGCTGAGCAAGCCGCCATAGTGGTTGTTGAACGTGGGATGGGGAATCGTGATGATGGTCAGCGCGGACAGGGGGTCGGCCACGTTGGCGTTGCCCGCCGACACTTGCCGCCGCTCGATGACGATATCGCCAGCCAGGTTGGTGTAGTACAGGAAGAAATAGCCGTTGCTGGCGTACTGCGGATGGAAGGCCATCGACAACAAGCCCCGCTCGCCACTGGTGGTGGTGAGCGTACTGATATCGAGGAAGGGCGTGGCCAGCAAGTTGCCGTTCTGCACCACGCGGATGCGACCGGCCCGTTCGATGATGAACAAACGGCTGTCGCCGGGCGGCGCGGTGAGGAAGATGGGCACGCTCAAGCCGCTGGCCACTTCCTGCAGGCGCAGGGCCAGCGGTGCCGTGGCCGCGTACGTGACGGCCGCGCTGGCCGTGCCGCCGGCCGTCACTTGCACCTGCTGCGTGACGGGCGTGGGCGCCAGGGTTCCCGTGCCTTGCGCCACGCTGGCGGCGCTGAGCGTGTAGGCGCCGGGTGCCAGGTCCGTCAAGGTGGTGCTGGCCGTCAGCGTCTTGCTGTAGGACGCCGGTCCTGTGAGCGTGACGGCGCCCGCCACGCCTGCCGGCAAGCCGCCGATGGTGACGGTCAGGCTGCCCGTGGTGGCCCCTGGCGCTGGGTGGTGATGGCCGCCGCCACAGGCTGTCAGCAGGGCCAGGCAGCATGCCAGCAGCAGGGCCAGCCAGGGGCCGGGGAGGCGGGAAAGGAAATGGCGCATGTCGGTCTCCTGCGGGAATGACGCAATGGCTGCTCAAAGGATGTGCCCAGAATGCGCGTCTTTGTATTGGGACGTTTGCGCTGGCGCAAACGTGCGGCGGCAGCGGACAAATGCGCCGCGTTTTCAGACAAGCGCGGGGTTCCTTGCCCCGCCACGTTTGCTGGCAGCCGATAATGGCGCATCTGAAACCGAGCAGGAAGACATCCCATGAAAACCAAAGCCGCGATTGCCTGGAAGGCGGGCGCCCCGCTGACCATCGAAGAAGTCGATCTGGCCGGCCCGCGCGCCGGCGAAGTGCTGGTCGAGCTGAAAGCCACGGGCATTTGCCATACCGATTACTACACCCTGTCGGGCGCCGATCCGGAAGGCATCTTCCCCGCCATTCTCGGCCATGAAGGCGCCGGCGTCGTCGTCGACGTGGGTCCGGGCGTGACGACCCTGAAAAAGGATGACCACGTCATTCCGCTGTACACGCCGGAATGCCGCCAGTGCAAGTTCTGCCTGTCGCAAAAAACCAACTTGTGCCAGGCCATCCGCTCCACGCAGGGCCGCGGCCTGATGCCGGACGCCACCAGCCGTTTTTCGCTCAATGGCCAGCCGCTGTTCCACTACATGGGCACGTCCACCTTTTCCAATTACATCGTCGTGCCGGAAATCGCCCTGGCCAAGATCCGCGAAGACGCGCCGTTCGACAAGGTCTGCTACATCGGCTGCGGCGTGACGACGGGCGTGGGCGCCGTCTTGTTCTCGGCCAAGGTCGAGGCGGGCGCGAATGTCGTCGTGTTCGGCCTGGGCGGCATCGGCCTGAACGTGATCCAGGCAGCGAAGATGGTCGGCGCCGACAAAATCATCGGCATCGACATCAATCCGGCGCGCCAGGCCATCGCGCGCAAGTTCGGCATGACGCATTTTATCAATCCGAACGAGGTGGAAAACGTCGTCGATGCCATCGTGCAACTGACGGACGGCGGCGCCGACTACAGTTTCGAATGCGTGGGCAACACCAACTTGATGCGCCAGGCGCTCGAGTGCACGCACAAGGGCTGGGGAAAATCGTTCATCATCGGCGTGGCGGCGGCGGGCCAGGAAATTTCCACGCGCCCGTTCCAGCTGGTGACGGGGCGCGAATGGCGCGGTTCGGCCTTCGGTGGCGCGCGCGGTCGTACGGACGTGCCGAAAATCGTCGACTGGTATATGGAGGGCAAGCTCAACATTGACGACCTGATCACGCATCGCTTGCCGCTCGAACGCATCAATGAAGGCTTCGACCTGATGAAAAGCGGCGAATCGATCCGTTCCGTCGTGTTGTACTAATCTTATCGGGTGTACTCATTGCGCAACACTTGACGGACGGGGCAGGGCGGCAGGCTGTACTTCGCTGCCTGCCCCTGCTAGTGTGAAGGCATCCACCTTGCTTTGGGAGCCGTTCATGTTTGCCACTGCCTACCTCGCCACCTTGCGTCGCATGCTGCCCGTCTTCTTCGGCGCGGCCCTGTCTTCCCTGCTGGCCTTGTGGTGGAGCAATGCCGCCATCCTCGCCACGCCGGCCATCTGGCTGGCGCTGCTGGCCACGTATCTGCTGTGCGCGCTAATGTTTACGCCGCTGGCCTGGCACCGTCAGCAGTTGGCCACGCGCCACGTGCGCAGCAACAAGTCGCGCTGAGTCCTAGCGCGCCGTGCTGGAAAAACGTTCGCGGTAGTCGCGCGGCGTAATGGCGAGTTTCTTTTGGAACAGGCGGCGCAGCCTTTCTTCGCTGTGCAAGCCCGCCTGCACGGCCACCTGTTTTAAGGACGATACATTGTCTTCCAGCAAGCGACGCGCCACTTCAAAGCGCGCCGTCTCGATGAATTCCGTAGGACTGCTCCCCGTTTCGCGCTGGAACACGCGCGTAAAATTGCGCTCGCTCATGGCCAGCCTGGCTGCCAGCAGCGGTATGCCGAGCTCTTCGCCCAAGTGTTCCATGATCCAGCCCTGCAACTGGCGGATGGTCGGATGCGTCGTCATCTGGCTCGACAGGTGCACGGAAAACTGCGACTGGCCACCGGGCCGCTTCAGGTACACCACCAGGTCGCGCGCCACTTCCAGCGCGATATCGCGGCTGAAATCGTCTTCCACCAGGGCCAGCGCCAGGTCGATACCGGCCGTCACGCCGGCCGACGTCCAGAATTTCCCTTCCCGCACGAAAATTGCGTCGGCATTGACGTGTATCAATGGATAGCGCTGGCGCAGGCTTTCCACGGCGCTCCAGTGCGTGGCGGCGCTCTTGCCGTCGAGCACGCCGGCTTCGGCCAGGAAGAAGCAGCCCGTGCACAGCGCCGCCAGCGTGTCGATGCGCGGCGCCGCCTCTGCCACCCAGGCGGCGAGGGCGGGAATGTCCTGCAAGACTTGCTCGACGTGGTGGCAGCCGACGATGACGGCCAGGTCGGGCAGGCGGTTCACATCGAGTGCCTTGCTGGCGTGCAGCGACATCAGCGTGTCGGACTTGACGGGACCAATGGCCGTCGACACGATGCGCACGTCGTAGCCGCCGGGCAGATGGCGCAGGCGCAAATGGGTGTTGGCGTAATCAAACACTTTCATGGCGCCGATGGCTTCGAGCGCCTTGAAACCGGGGTAGACGATGATGTCGACGGTACGTAATGGAAATTCTTGCGGGCTGTGTTTGATCATGCAATGAATGAGATAAATGGAATAGTGCCATAATGCAATAACAGCGGTGGCATAGATTAGCATGGAATAAGCGACGGACCGCCTGGTTTCCCACTCATCAGATTCATCGATATCTTGCGCATATACATTTTTCTCGTCGGTTTGTTCTTCTATCTATCGACCGGCATGGCCCAGGCGGCCACCTTCAATTTCAATGGCGTTGACGTCAGTAATTGCACCCGCTCTGGCGCGCAATATACCTGCGGCAACTTGTCCATGGCCGATACCGACGTTATCGTTATCGCCAGCGGCTATGGCGTGACCTTCAACAGTTCTCTGACCATGACTTATAACCAGGGATTGAGGATGAGTGGCAGCGCCGCGTTGACGGCCACGGGCAATCTCGATATCAAGGACATCAATCCATCCAACTTGAAAGTGACTGGTGGCAGCCTGACGGCGGAGGGCGGCACGTTCAGCATGGGAGCGCAGGCGCAGACGATCATTGCCAACATTGCCGGCACGACCATCAAAATGGGGGGGAGTGCCGTCAAGGTGACAGGCAGCATCAGTGCCAAGGGACTGGTGGAAATTTCATCGGGCTCGACCATCACGGGGGCGATTGGTGGCAATATCGTCAATATCCTGCCCGCGAATAGCCAGATCGAGGGCGATATCACCGCCAAGACCACGCTGACCATCGGTTCCGGCAGCCAGATCAAGGGTGACCTGACTGCGCCGACCATCGATCTGAAGGCGTCCGGCCTGCTTGTCACGGGCGACGTGACGGCATTAAAGTCGCTGACCATTGCCTCTGGCAATGCCATCAATGGCAATGTCGAGGGCGGCAATGTCACCCTGGATGCGGCGAATGGGTATATCACGGGCAATGCACTGGTCGACCACATCACGCTGGGGTCGTGGACGCATGTGGATCAGACGATCACCTGCAAGGCCTATACTCCAGCCAACCCCTGCAGCTGCGTGACGAACAACAGCGGCTGGCCTGCCGGCAGCGTCAACGGCCCGAAATGCGGCCCCGGCACCCCCACTGGTCCCCACCATTTCCAGATCGATCATTCAGGCACGGCCCTGACGTGCGCGCCGCAAACGGTAACGGTGACGGCGTGCGCGGATGCGGCTTGCAGCGTCAAGTACACGGGCGGCGCCACCGTGATGCTGAGTCCTGGCGGCATTACTTCTCCATCCGTCCAGATCGGCAGCACAGGCATGGTCAGCACCACCGTTCGCCAGTACACGGTCGGCACGGCCACCCTGAGCCTGACCAGCGTGCCCGGTGCAACGGACGCGCTGGTGTGCAAGCGCAGCTCGGACAATAGCAATAGCTGCAACATGGCGTTCGCGGCGACGGGCTTGATGGTCACGCCCGTCAATCATAACTCCGCCGTGGCCACGGATTTCACAATCAGCGCATTGCAAGATAAACCGAACGAGCAGGCCTGCGTTCCCCTGTTTAAGAATGCCAGCAAGGATTTGACCCTCAGTTGCAGCTACAGCAATCCTGCCAGCGGCACCTTGCCGCTCCTGGTCAAAGGGACGGGGGGCTTTGTGCCATTGGCCGCGAGCGCCAGCAGCGCGTGCAGTGCGACGGGCCAGTCCGTCAACCTGGCGTTCGACAACACTGGCGTTGCCACGGCAACCATGTCCTATGCCGACGCGGGCAAGCTGACGTTGAACGCAAAGTATGAATCGGCCAGCGGCAGTGACAAGGGCTTGAAGATGCAAGGCAGCGGGGACGTGATTGTCGCTCCGTACGATTTTGTATTCAGTGCGATCGCCACGCCACAGCGTGCGGGCGTGGCCGTGACGGGCGTGACGCCGGCAACAGCGGTTAACGTATCGGCACGGAATTTTCTGAAGGCGGTCACGCCCAACTTTGGCCGCGAAGCGGCGCCGCCAGCCGTGCTGCTGGGACGTACTGTCGTTGAGCCCACGTTTGCCGGCCGCGCCGAGCCGGAGGCCGATGGCAGCCTGGGCTTCAGCGGGGGTGTCTTGACCGCCACGGGCATGAGCTGGAAGGAAGTGGGATTGGTTCGATTTACGGCCAGCTTGAGGAACTACCTGGGATGGCAACGGCCTGCCGTCGATGGCATCATTCCACCGCTGGCAAGCGGCACGAGCGGCCAGGTGCAGTTCATCCCGCACCACTTCATCACGGAGTTGATCAAGGACAAGGAAGCTGACCAGCCCAAAGTGACCAACGGCATCGCCACGCCATGCGCCGCCCCGCTCACCTGTGCCAACGATGGGGAGCAAGGCCGCTACGCCTACTCGGGGCAGGCGATAGGCGTGCGCGTGACGGCGCGCGCCTTGGGGGGAGCGACGACGGCCAATTATGACGAGCGCAATCCGAGTGCCATGGCGCCCGTGTTGCTCGAAGGCCTGGATGCGGCCACGGGCGCGATTTCCTTTCCACCGAGCACCCCTGATGGCAGCAGCCGCCTTACCGATGGCAGCAAGGCGCAAACCACCGTCACCGGCGTGGCGCCTGCGACATTTACCCTCGGCATCGCCCGAAGCATGGTCGCCTACCGTTTTCCGGGCAAGGCAGGCGCGCCGGTGAAGGTGGCGCCCACCGACGTGCTGCTGCGCGCCAGCAGCACGTATCCCGGCGGCGCCGTCGTCAGCTCAAGTTCGGCATTGATACAGAACGAGGCACGCATGACCGTGCTGTCGGGGCAATGGCAGGTAGCCCACGGCTATGGCTCCGAGTTGCTGCCCGTCCGGCTGGCCGTGCAAGTGCAGTACTGGAATGGCACGAAATGGATCACGAACCTGCTCGACAGCATCAGTGAGTTCAACAAGTCGCAGGTACTGTTTGTCAATTGCAAGAAAACGCTGGACTGCAGCAAGCTGGCCGCTGATGACCGGGTCTATACCGTCGTGCAAGGCGCGTTGCCGCAGGCCAATCGCCTGACCCTGCTGGCGCCCGGAACCGGCAAGGCTGGCAGCGTGGACGTTTCCGTGGGCAATCATCCCTATCTGGGCAGCACGGTGGGCGTCGTTGTCTTTGGCATCCTCAGATCGGGCCCCGTGCTTTACCTGCGCGAGATGTATTGAGCCTGTGCAAAGGGGGGCGGACGCAGGCGGCGCGAAAAACCAGTAACATGCCTGGCTGTGGCATTTCCTCCCCCAACCTCAGACTGGAGTTTTCTATGAGCACAACTTCGCAGTGGATCGATATCGCCGGCCCGGACGGCAGCTTCCAGGCTTACCTGGCCGTGCCGCACGTGGGCAAGGGCCCCGCCATCATCCTGTTGCAGGAAATATTCGGCGTCAACGAACACATCCGCGCCGTGGCCGACCAGTACGCGGCCGATGGCTACGTGGTGCTGGTGCCCGACCTGTTCTGGCGCGCTGGCGCGCACATCGAACTGGGCTATGACGAAGCAGGCTGGAAGCGCGCCGTGGAACTGATGCAGGCCACCGACAATCCGCATGCCGACGCCGATATCGCCGCCACCGTCGCCGCCCTGCGCGCGCGTCCGGAAGTGACGGGCAAGCTGGCCTCGGTCGGCTATTGCTTCGGCGGCCGCCTGTCGTTTCAAACGGCAGCGGCCGGCCTGGTCGATGCCGCCATCGCCTATTACGGCGGCGGCATCCAGAACAAGCTGGACCTGGCCGACCAGATCAAGGTACCGCTGCTCATGCATTTCGGCGGGCAGGACAGCCATATTCCGCCGCAAGCCGTGCAAACCATCGCCGAGCGTTTCGAAGACCGGCAAGACGTGGAAATCCATATCTATCCGGGCGCCGAGCACGGCTTCAATTGCACCCACCGCGACAGTTACCAGCAGCGCGCCGCGGCCCACGCGCACGGCAATTCCTTGATTTTTCTGGCGGAAAATCTGTAAGCGGGAGCGCCGCCAGCGCTGTCGGCTCGGCAGTAAAGCCGCATGGGCGCTAAAATAGCGGCTGTGCCGGGCAACTCCGGCCGGCCGGGCGCGGCGCCCGGCAAACCTGGATGAGGAACCGAATCAAAGATGGCCCAAGTAATTGTTTCTGTAACATTGGCGGCAAGCGCCGAAAGAGTGTGGGATTTTATCGGCGGCTTCCAGTCGCTGGCTGAATGGTCGAGCTCCATCAAGACCAGCCTGCCTGAGCACGGCGGCAGAGTGCGGCGCCTGAAAACCACGGACGGCGCCATCATCGCCGAACGCCTGCAAAGCTACAGCGAAGCGGACAAGAGCTACAGCTACACCATCGTCTCCGGTCCGATCCCCGTCAAGAACTACCGTTCCACCCTGCGCGTCACGGGCGAACCGGGCGCGAATGAATGCGTGGCGCAATGGTCGAGCGAGTTCGACGCGGCCGAAGGCGTGGAAGAGGTCATGGTGGGCGCGTTTCAGCATTTATACGAAACAGCGTTCGTCGACCTGAAACGCATCATGGCCATTTGAATCACCAAACCCCATAGCAAATACCGAGGTCAGACCCTGAGGGTCTGACCCCAGCCTTTCTGTTTTGCGGGTTAAACATGGTTACCCTCTTAGCGTTTTACCTTCCCAAACGCCTCACCCTTGTTCCAAGTAGGCAAGTTCTTGTCGTTCGCCACTTCATAGCCCAGATTCAGGGTGAACTGCGCCTGCTGCACCATACCGGACAAGTCCCACGACGGGTGGTACTCATCGGTGACCTGGTGGTAATCCTTTTTAAACGCCACCAGGCGCTCGCCCGAGGCTTTGGGTTCCTGGACGAAATCGAAGGAGCCGTCGCCGGAAAACACGGCTGAGCCCACGTTGAAGGCGGGCACGCCGGCCTTGGCAAACGCAAAATGGTCGGCACGGTAAAACGCGCCGGACAGGTCGGGGATCGTCGGCGCCAGGCGCAAGCCCATGCGTTTGGCGACCCTGGCGGCGCTGGCGTACAGGCTGCTGCGCTCGGCGCCGGCCACGCCGATGTCATGCGTCTTGCCGACGAAATTCATGCTGTCGAGGTTCAGGTCGGCGGCCGTCTTGGCCAGCGGCCACAGGGGCGCGCGCGTGTAGGCCGTGCTGCCCAGCATGCCCGTTTCTTCGCCGGCCGGCCACAGGAAGATCTGCGTGCGCCGTGCCGGCTGTTTCACGGCCACTTGCGCCATGGCCAGCAGGGCCGCCGCACCCGAGGCGTTGTCGATGGCACCGTTGTAGATGTGGTCGCTCTGGCCAGCGCGCTGGCTGCCTTCGTCATCCTTGCCCAGATGATCCCAGTGCGCCGAGTAAATCACGGCTTCGTCCTTCAATTTCGGGTCCGTGCCCGGCACGATGCCGGCCACGTTGAATTGCTCGATGCTGCGCACATGGCTATGGACTGCCACCTTGACCGTCGCGTTCAGGGCGACGGGGCGGAATGCGCGCGTTTCGGCCTGCGCGCGCAAGGCGTCCAGGTCTTGCCCGCCCGCCTGGAACAGGGCGCGCGCCATGTCTTCCTGCAGCCAGCCTTCCATCGCATTGCCCGCGCCCGCCAGGTTGAAGCGCTCGTGGCCGAAGCCGTTGGCGGGCACCGACCATGGATACGAAGCGGACGCCGTCGTGTGGATCAGCAGCACGCCTGCGGCGCCCTGGCGCAGCGCTTCTTCGTACTTGTAGACCCAGCGGCCGTAATACGTGAGGGACTTGCCGGCGAAGCGCTGCGGTTCGGCGCTTGTGGGCTGCGGGTCGTTGACCATCAGGATGAGCAATTTGCCTTTTACATCAACACCCTTGAAATCGTCCCAGTTTTCTTCGGGGGCGCGGATGCCGTAGCCGGCGAACACGACGGGTGCGTCGAACGCCACTGTCTGCTGGCCATTCGCCGCGCCAAAGACGATGTCCTGGCCGAAGGCGGGAGACAAGGTCTTGCCGCCCGCGCTGAAGGTCACTGTGCTCGATGGCAAGGCCTTGCTGCCGACGATGGTCAGCGCTTGGCGATATGTGCCATCTTTTAATGGTTGCAGGCCGGCCACGGCTGCCTGCGTTTCCAGGTAGCGCACGGCCAGGTCGCCGCCGCGCTGGCCCGTGCCGCGTCCTTCCAGCAAGTCGTCGGCCAGGAAGGACAGATGGGCGCGCAGGGGCGCTTCGGCAACGAGCGGTTGGGCGAGGGCGGCCGTGCTGAACAGGCTGGCGGCGAGGACGAGGGGGAAACGCATGACAACTCCAAAAGTGAATACGGGAAAGCAAAGCAGTGGCAATCTTACTCTACCGCAATGCTCTGGCGTAGCGCGCGGCGTGCGCGCGCCATTGCGGCCACAATGGCCGCTGGTCCACCGACAAGGAGCGTTCCATGACTGCCACCGATTTGCAATCGAGCAATACCCTGCGTACCGCCGACGGCACCCTGATCTACTACAAGGACTGGGGCAGCGGCCCGCCCGTCGTCTTCAGCCATGGCTGGCCGCTGTCGTCCGATGCCTGGGAAGACCAGATGTTTTATCTGGCTGCGCGCGGCTACCGCGTCATCGCGCACGACCGGCGCGGCCATGGCCGTTCCAGCCAGCCCTTCGACGGCAACGACATGGATACCTATGCCGATGACCTGGCCGCGCTGATTGAAGCGCTGGACTTGACGGGTGCCACCCTGGTCGGCCACTCGACGGGCGGCGGCGAAGTGGCGCGCTACATCGGCCGCCATGGCACCGGGCGCCTGGCGGGCGCCGTGCTGGTGGGCGCCGTGCCGCCGCTGATGCTGCAAACCACTGAAAATCCGCTGGGCTTGCCGCTGTCCGCGTTTGACGCCATCCGTGCCGGCGTGCAGGCCGACCGCAGCCAGTTCTTCCGCGACTTGAGTGTGCCCTTCTATGGCTACAACCGGCCCGATGCGAAGCCCTCGCAAGGCGTGCGCGACGGTTTCTGGCGGCAAGGCATGCAGGCGGGCATGCCGGCATCCTATCTGTGCATCAAGCAGTTTTCCGAGACGGATTTCACAAGCGACCTGGCCAGCTTCGACGTGCCGACCCTGGTGATCCATGGCGACGATGACCAGATCGTGCCGATTGCCGCGTCGGCGCGGCGCACTGCCGAGCTCATCATCGGCAGCAAGCTGCTCGTGTATGCGGGCGCGCCGCACGGCCTGGCGACGACGCACAAGGATAGGCTGAACGAGGACTTGCTGGAATTTTTGCGCCACTCGGTCGATGCGGCAAGCAATATCGGGGCGCACCTGTAAAACGGTCACATCTATTGCAAAACACATAAGATTGCTTGTTTTTTGCACCAATTGCGTGCGGATCGCCGATTTTTCTGCGTTGTAGATAGCAAAAAACGGCGTTCTGCCGCCTGTGTCCACCCGGTAAGGTCCAGTAAAGAGTAAACTAGCAGATACACTCTTTCGCATTGGGCGATTCGAGCGAACTTGTGAGTGATTTCATGTCTGATACACCAATTTCCTTATTTTCCGACCTTAACCTGAGCGAGCCGCTGATTCGCGCGCTCAAGGATGTCGGTTACGAAACACCGTCGCCTATCCAGGCGGCCACGATTCCATTATTGCTCGCGAACCGCGACGTGCTGGGCCAGGCGCAAACAGGCACGGGTAAGACCGCCGCCTTCGCCTTGCCTATCCTGTCGCGCATCGATCTGAAACAAAGCTCACCCCAAGCCCTGGTCCTGGCACCGACGCGCGAACTGGCCATCCAGGTCGCCGAAGCGTTCCAGGTGTACGCCGCCCACATTCCCGGCTTCCACGTGTTGCCGATCTACGGCGGCCAAAGCTACGGCCCGCAGCTGTCGGCCCTGCGCCGCGGCGTGCACGTCATCGTCGGCACCCCAGGCCGCGTCATCGATCACCTGGACAAGGGTTCGCTCGACCTGTCCAAGCTGAAAACGCTGGTACTCGATGAAGCCGATGAAATGCTGCGCATGGGCTTTATCGACGATGTCGAACGCATCTTGAAAGAAACGCCGGACGGCCATCAAACGGCCCTGTTCTCGGCCACCATGCCTTCCGTCATCAAGCGCATCGCCACGACCTACCTGGTGAACCCGGCCGAAGTGACGGTTGCCGCCAAGACGGGCACGGCCGACAACATCCGCCAGCGCTACTGGCTGGTATCGGGCATGCACAAGCTCGACGCGCTGACCCGCATCCTGGAAGCGGAAGCGTTTGACGGCATGATCATCTTTGCCCGCACCAAGCTGGGTACGGAAGAGCTGGCCGGCAAGCTGCAAGCGCGTGGCTTCTCGGCTGCCGCCATCAATGGCGACATCCAGCAAGCGCAGCGCGAGCGCACGATTCAGCAGTTGAAAGACGGCAAGATCGACATCCTCGTGGCAACCGACGTGGCCGCCCGCGGCCTGGACGTCGAGCGCATCAGCCACGTCGTCAACTACGACGTGCCGCACGATCCGGAAAGCTATACCCACCGTATCGGCCGCACGGGCCGCGCCGGCCGCAGCGGCGAAGCGATCCTGTTCATCACCCCGCGTGAAAAGAACTTGTTGAAAGCCATCGAACGTTCGACCCGCCAGCCGATCGGCATGCTGGAACTGCCAACGATCCAGGCCGTCAACGACGTGCGTATCGCCAAGTTCAAGGAACAGATCAGCGAAACCCTGGCCTTGGGCGAACTGGAACAGTTCCAGTCGCTGATCGAAGATTTCGAACGCGAGCAAAATATTCCCGCCATCGAAATCGCCGCCGCCCTGGCGAAGATGGCACGTGGCAATACGCCGCTGCTGCTGGACAAAAACAAGGCGCGCGAGCAAGCCACGTGGCAAGACGACCGTCCTGCACGCCAAGACCGTTTTGAGCGCAATGACCGCTTTGACCGCCCTGAGCGCAATGACCGCTTCGAGCGCAGCGAGCGTGGCGAACGTCCGGCCTTCCCGAAAAAGGAACGTATTTCCCGTCCTGCCGACGCCGGCATGCAGACTTTCCGTATTGAAGTCGGTCATCAGCATGGCGTGAAACCGGGCAATATCGTGGGCGCCATTGCCAACGAAGCGGGTATCGATTCGAAAAACATCGGCCGCATTGAAATCTATGACGACTACAGCGTCCTGGACTTGCCAGATACCATGCCGAAAGAATTGCTGGACCAGCTGAAATCCGTGTGGGTGGCAGGCCAGCAGTTGCGCATCAGCCGTGACGGCGACGCGCCGGACCTGGCGCCGCCAGCCGCGCCGCGCAAGCCGTTTGCCGCCAAGTCCGCGCCAGCGTTCAAGGATGCGCCAGCGGACGCGGGCGACGCAGCACCTGCGCCGCGCGCGCCGAAGAAGGAACGTCCACGCCCGGGCGTGACGGCCTACCGCATCGAAGTGGGCCGTGAGCACGCCGTAACGCCAAGCAACATCGTGGGCGCCATCGCCAACGAAGCGAACCTGGAAGCCAAGCATATCGGCCGCATCGATATCTTTGACAACTACAGCGTGTTGGACTTGCCTGAAGGCATGCCGCCGGAAATCCTCGACCACCTGAAATCGGTCGTCGTGTCGGGCCAGAAACTGCGCATCAGCCTCGATGACGGCACGACGGAGCGCAAACCTGCGCCAGCGCGTCCAAAGTCGCCACCGCGCAAGACTTACAAGTAAGCCATCCCTTCGCAGGTGCCTCCCCCGGCGCCTGTGTCGCGGATTGGAGACACATCCCCCACTGGCGCGTTCGCGCCAGTTTTTATTTTCCCTCAAGAAACGAATATTGTTGCCGCGTTATTGCTGGCGGCAGGCGTCGCCATGTGCTGGCCTTTATCGCAATGCCTGCGCGTCTTTTTGATCGGCGCAAGTACCATATTTATTGCCCGTGACATCAATGCATAATTTTTTATTAATTATTGCACCTGCACGCAATTTTAATTTTGCATTTCAATAAAATCAATCAAGTTGGGTCAAAGTAAATTCTAAAACATAAATGAATTGGCTTTTATTAAATTTTTTGACCAGCGTCACTGTCGCCGGGGCGATATATCGGTGGTGCTTGATGTGGTATATTGTTTTTATAATTTTGTTATGCTAGTTGAAAAAAATAGAGGAGCGACGATGCGGGTCAACACGCCTATCACGCAAAATGAATACGTATTAAATGAAGGCATGACGATTGTTTCCACCACGGATTTACAGGGAAACATCAATTACGCCAATCAGTATTTCATTGAGGTCAGCGGTTTTTCAGAAATGGAACTGCTGGGTGCGCCACAGAATATTCTGCGTCATCCCGATATGCCGGCCGAAGCGTTTGCCGACCTGTGGGATACCATCAAGACGGGCATGCCTTGGACCGGCATGGTCAAGAACCGCTGCAAGAATGGCGATTTTTATTGGGTCTTCGCCAATATCACGCCCGTCATTGAAAACGGCCGTCCGATCGGCTACATGTCCGTGCGTACCAAGCCCTCGCGTGAGCAGGTCAACGAGGCGGCAGCCCTGTATAAAAGTTTCAAGGACGGCAATACCGCGAACCTGGCGATCCGCAATGGCCGCGTCGTGCGCCAAGGCTGGGCCGCCAAGCTGGCCGAGTGGCGCAAATTGACCCTGTCGCAAGACCTGGCCTTCCATTGCATCGTCTTTGGCGTGGTGCTGGCCATCCTCGGCTGCGCCGTTTGGAATATCGACGGCGATACGAGCACGGCCACGCGTAGCTGGCTCAGCGGTGCCGCCGCCGCGGCCGTGGTGCTGATGCTGTATTTCTGGACCCATCTGCACAATTCGCTCGTTGCGCCGCTGGGCGACGCCATCACGATGGCGCGCAAGATGGCCGGTGGCGACTTGACGGGCGTCATCGACAAGGTGCGCGACGACGACATGGGCCAGTTGATGGCCGCCCTGCGCCAGACCAATATCAATCTGCACAGCATCATCGGCGACGTGCGCGCCAACTTCGAGGATATCCGCATCACCACGGCAGAGATCGCCACGGGCAATATGGACCTGTCCAGCCGCACGGAATCGCAGGCGTCCAGCCTGGAGCAGACGGCAGCGAGCATGGAAGAGCTGACGTCCACGGTGCAAAACAGCGCCGACCACGTGGACGCGGCCAATAAGCTGGCGGTGCAGGCGTCCACCGTTGCGTCCAAGGGCGGCACCATCGTCAGCGAAGTGGTCACCACGATGGATGAGATCAGCAGCTCGTCGCGCAAGATTCTGGACATTATCGGCCTGATCGACGGCATCGCTTTCCAGACGAATATCCTGGCCTTGAACGCGGCCGTGGAAGCGGCCCGCGCGGGCGAGCATGGCCGTGGCTTTGCCGTCGTGGCGGGCGAAGTGCGCAGCCTGGCACAGCGCTCGGCGACGGCGGCCAAGGAAGTCAAGCACCTGATCGACCATTCGATCGCCACCGTGAATGCGGGCAGCGTGCTGACCAGCAATGCGGGCGCCACCATGGCGGAAGTGATCGCCTCCGTGGCCCGCGTGACGGAAATGATGGACGAGATTTCTTCCACCACGCGCGAGCAGAACCAGGGCATCGGGCAAGTCAACCAGGCCGTCATCCACATGGATGGCATCACGCAGCAGAATGCGGCGCTGGTGGAGCAGGCGGCCGCGGCCGCCACCAACCTGGCGCGGCGCACCGAGAGCGTGGCCCAGTCGATCGGCATCTTCAAACTGAAGGCCTCGCCCAAGCGCAAGGCTGCAGGGGTGGGGCGCAGCGTGGGCGCGGGCATGGCGTCGCGCGCTTTGCTGAAGGCGCGCTAATTACCCCAACGGCGAAAGGCCGGGGTCCGTCACTGCGTGACCGGAATGCTTCCCATTGGGAGCATTCCCCCCAGTTTGCTTTTGGGGTACTCTTACTTCTTCACCCGATACACTTCCCCGCTGCGCACTTTCTTCACCACCCCATCCCCGCCAAACAGAATCACATACTCTCCCTGCGCGCCCGAGGCCGTCGGGTAGGTGTACATCCACACTTCATTGCCGCTGTCGAAACGGATGGACGTGCTCTCGCCCAGCGCGGCGCGCAACTGGTCGCGCGTGCTGCTGCCCGGCTGCACCGTCTGTTCCAGGGTGGCGTAAGGCACGTTTTTGCTTGCCTGCAAGGCGCGCGTGCCCGAGCACCCGGCCAGCAGCGCCAGCGCGAAGACCAGCCACTTCATGGCGCCACCTCGTCCATATACGTAAATTCCAGCAGGGTATCGTCGGGCCAGTTGCTGTCCCACAGGGGCGCGTAATACGTGCGGTCAAGCAAGACCTGGCAATCGCAGTAGGGCAGCGAGGCGGGCGTTTGCTCGCCGCCCGCGTACAGCATGGTAAACGGTAGCGCAACCCTGCGTTCGCCATGCACGAGGGTCACGCCGAACAGGGGGCGGTCCGTGAAAAACAAATAATTGCCGTCCGGCTCGGAACACACTTTATCAGTGCTGTAGAGCATGCTGGACAGCCAGGCGATGATTTGCGGGTCGTTCGAAATCAGGCCCGAATCCATGCCGGCGCGGCATTCCAGGCGCAGGTCGCCCAGGCGCCGCGTGCCGGGCGGCAAGCCGGGCGTGATCACTTGCGCGCGCCAGCTCATGCTGGAAGCCTTGCGGTTGGCGATCAGCACGGCATCCTCGCGCGCGGCTTGCGCGTTGCGCACGGGGGCAAAGCTGTTGTCCTCGGCCAGGGGCAGCGGGATGCTGACGGTGTCGCCGGCGATGCGCAGCTGCACGCCCGTCATGTCCACGCCGGGCTGGCGCGGCAGCAAGCGAAAGCGCAGCACCGCTTGCGGCGCCAGCGCATGGTCGCGCTCGAAGCGGTCCACGCCCTGCAGCATCTTGCGGTAGGATTTATCCACGGGGTCGCGCGTGGCATCGACCTTGACTTGCGGCACGGGCGCGGTTTGCGCCAGGGCGACCGGGCCATGGAGCAGGCAGGCAAGCAGCAGGGAGAGAGGAATACGCATGGCTTGATGCTACGCCTTTTTGCGCGGCAGCCACGCACGCGTGAGTGTCTCAGTATTCGCTGTATTTGCGCGCGTCGCCGCGCACCTGCTGCGCCGGATACTTCTGTGCGTTCAGTTCCATCTTTTCCAGCACGGCAGCATGCAGGTCGACGCCGCTCTTGTCGGCCAGGCGCACCAGATACATCAGCACGTCGGCCAGCTCGTGGCGGATGCCCGTGCGCTTGGCATCGTCGAGTTCGGCGTCCGCGCCCGTCGGCAGCCACTGGTAGTGCTCGACCAGTTCCGCCACTTCCACGGACAGGGCCATGGCCAGGTTTTTCGGCGTGTGGAATTGGTCCCAGTCGCGTTCGTCGGCAAAGGCGCGCAGGCGCGCGCGGATGTCGAGCAGGCTGTCGGCAGGCGCGCTCATGCCGCTACCTGCAGCGTTTTTTTCATGAAGGCCGGCACATCGGCTTGCTGCGGTGATTCCAGGCGGATGGTCATGGGGAGGTCGAATGAATGGGACTTCCCCCATGGTATCACTGAGGCCGCGCCAGGCGCAGCGTCAAACCGATGGGCGACATCACAAAACCCATCAGTTCCTGCGCCTCGCCGCCATCGGGCGTATCGACGCCGGCGATGTCGAAGCTGCCCAGCAGCATGGCCATGGCGATCTTGATTTCCAACAAGGCCAGGTAGCGGCCCGGGCAGGTGCGCAAGCCGGCGCCGAAGGGCATGGCGGCGCGCTTGTTGTTCGCCTCGCCGCCTTCCAGCCAGCGTTCGGGCTGGAACGCTTGCGCGTCGGGGAAGTGCGCATCGGACACGCTGTCGTGGCGCATCACGCACCACAGCATGCTGCCGGCCGGCACGGCCACGTCGCCCACCACCGTGTCACGCAGCGCTTCGAGCGGAATGTAGGGCGCCACCGGTTTCAAGCGCATGGCCTCGCTGGCGCAGGCGCCCAGGTAGTCGAGGCTATCCATTTGCGCCACGCTGAACTGCGCCACGTCGGGCGCCAGGCGCCGCACTTCCTCGCGCGCCCGCGCCAGGCATTTTGGATTGCATTGCAGCAAGTACATCATCCAGGACAGCGTGTTGGCCGTCGTGTCTTCGCCGGCCAGCAGCATGGTCAGCACATTGCCGGCCACGGCGCGGTCGTTCACGCCGCTGTCGGCTTCGTCGGCGGCAGCGATCATGGCTTCGAGCAGATTGGGCGGATGTGCGCGGCGCGCGGGGTCCAGCGCCAGGCGCGTGCGCGCCTGCTGCACCAGGTCGGCCACGGCGGCGGAAAGGGCCGCCACGTCGCGGTCCAGCCGGCGGTCGACGGGCAGCTTGACATAGCGCCAGTACGGCAGCATCGACAGGCTGCGCCGCGCCACGGCCGGCAGAATGGCGTCCAGGTGGCGCTGGATCACGTCTTCGCCCGATTCGAGCGTATTGACTTGCGTGCCGAAGGCCAGGCCGGCGATGATGTCGACCGTGTAGCGTTTCAGGTCGCCGTCCAGATCGATCGCCTGGCCTTGCGTGGCGGCATGCTGCCAGCGCCGCTGCAAGCGCTGCGCCACCGTCACCAGTTTCGGAAAATATGCCTTGATGGCGCCCGGCGCCATGCCGGCCATCACCATGCGGCGCTGGTTGCGCCACTCGCTGCCCTCGGCCAGGAACAGGCCGGGGATGCCGCCCATTTCCACTGAAATCGTGTAGCTGCTGAGAGGGCGGCGGAAGCCGTCCGGGCGGTCGCGCAGCACGGCGGACACCGCTTCACTGTCGGCCACCACCAGCACCAGGGTACGGCCAAACCAGGCGCGCATGAAGGGACCATAGCGGCGTACCCAGCCTTCCACGTCGCGGTGGATGCGCGGCAGTCTCACTTGCAGTGCGTTGCCGATGATGGGCAAGGCGAATGGTCCCGGCAACTGGCGGATCTGGCGCAGGGCAGGGGTGGTGGCGGGCGCAGGTGTGGTGACGTGGTCGAGTGGCGGCATGGCAAGCTCCTGTTGTCGTGGAACGATGGCCTGACTGTAGCGCGCTTGCGCACGCGCGTCTTGAACGAATACGACAGCGCGCGCGGCGCCAAAAATTGCCGGTACAATCGTCGCCATGCCTGCCGCCCCATCGCCCCTGACCCGTTTGATCGCGCCGCGCACCGCGCTCGCTTCCTGCGTGCGCGCCTTCCTCGTGCGCGACACCACGCATTGCGCGCCGCTGCCGCCCGCGCAGCGCCTGAACCGCTTTCCCGCCACGCCCATGTGCTGCCTGCTGTGGACGGTCGCGGGCGATGTCGAGGCGGCCGCGCCCGCTCCCGACCTGCTGCACGTGCGCATGCCGCCCGCTCTGTTCAGCGGGCCGCGCGGCTATCCGCTGGTCAGCTACAACCCCGGTCCCGTGCACTCGTTCATGGTGATGCTGTATCCGGCCGCTCTGCATGCGCTGACGGGAATCGACATGGCGGCCCTGTTCGACCAGGTGCGCCCGCTGGCACCGCTGTTCGACGCGGACTGGCTGGCCTTGTCCGACGCCGTGTTGGCCGCGCCCGACGATGCAGCGCGCGTCAGGCTGGTGGAGGATTTTCTCGCGCCGCGCTGGGCGCTGGCGCGCAAGGGCGGCGACCATCCGGCCGGCGCCATCCAGGACTGGGTGCGCCGCCTGGGCGTGCAGGCGGCCTCGACGGGCCTGGCCAGCAGCGCGCGCAATATCGAGCGCCGCATCAAGGCCTGGGCCGGCCAGCCCATGCGCACCCTGCGCCGCATGCGCCGCGCGGAACAGTCGTTTCTCGACGCGCGAGAAGCCATGCTGCAAGGCAATGCTTCCTGGACCGATATCGCCGCCGAGGGCGGCTACGCCGACCAGGCCCACCTGTGCCGCGAAGTGCGCGCCATCACGGGCCTGAGTCCCACGGAACTGGCGCGCGCCAGCCGCGAGGATGAAAGTTATTGGGTCTACAGGATTTGGGCGTAATCCGGCCGGTGGTGATGCCGGATTACCGCTCGCTGTACACCTTGCCCTTGGACAGGGTCACTTCATGATGGCCCGCGCCCGGCGCCATCATGGGGAAGCAGTTTTCCCCGCCATGCACGCGCACGTCGAGGAAGTAGGGGCCGCTCGATGCCAGGCAGGCCGCCAGCGCCGCGTCGAGTTCCTCGCGCCGGCTTACCGTCTGCGCCTGCCAGCCAAACGCGCGCGCCAGGGCGACGAAGTCGGGCAGCGCTTCCGTGTAGCTGTGGCTGTAGCGCTCGCCGTGGTGCAGTTCCTGCCACTGGCGCACCATGCCCATGTAGCCATTGTTCGACAGCACCACTTTCACGGGCAAACGGTGCTGCACGGCCGTCGCCAGTTCCTGGATATTCATCAAAATCGACGCGTCGCCGCTGACGCACACGACGCATTTTCCCGGATGGGCGATCTGCGCGCCGATGGCGGCCGGCAAGCCATAACCCATGGTGCCGGCGCCGCCCGAGGTGAGCCAGCGGCGCGGCTGCTCGAAGCGCAAGTGCTGCGCGGCCCACATCTGGTGCTGGCCCACGTCCGTGGAAACGATGGCGTCCTTGCCATCGAGCGCCGCCTGCAAGCGGCGCATCAGCGCCTGCGGTGCGATCACGTCCGGCGTGTCGTCGAACGCCAGCGAGTCCTGCGCGCGCCAGCCATCGATGCGCTGCCACCACGGCTGGCGGTCGGCCAGCAAGCGGCCGCGCAGCTGCGCCAGCAGGGCGGTGAGCACGGGCGCGCAATCGCCGCGCAGGGCCACGTCGGCGCGCACGACCTTGCCGATCGACGCCGGGTCGATATCGACGTGGATGATTTTCGCGCCAGGACAGAAAGCGTCGAGGCGGCCCGTCACCCGGTCGTCGAAGCGGGCGCCCACGCAGACGATCAAATCCGCATGGTGCATGGCCAGGTTCGCTTCCAGCGTGCCGTGCATGCCCAGCATGCCGAGGAAGGCAGGGTGCGAGGCGGGAAAGGCGCCCAGGCCCAGCAGGGTCAGGGTGCACGGTGCGGCCGCCAGTTTCACTAATTGTTGAAACGCGGCGCAGGCATCGAGGCCGGAATTGATGAGGCCCCCGCCGCCATAGAACACGGGCTGGCGCGCGCCTGCGATCAGGCTGGCGGCCCGTTCCAGGTCAGTGCTGTCGGGCAGGGGGACGGCCACTGCGGCGGCGGATGGCGGCGGCGTGTTGGCCGCAACGGGCGCCAGCTGCATATCCTTGGGAAAATCGATCAGCACGGGACCGGGCCGCCCCTGCGTGGCTTGCGCGTACGCTTCGTGCACGACGGCCGCCGTTTCCTCGGCCGCGCGGATTTGCCGGTTCCACTTGGTGACGGGGCGCGAGATGCCCAGCGCGTCGCATTCCTGGAAAGCGTTGGTGCCGATGCTGGTGGTGGCCACCTGGCCGCTGATGCAGATGAGGGGAATCGAATCGCACAGGGCGTCGAGCAAGCCCGTGGTGGTATTGCTCATGCCGGGGCCGGAGGTGACGAAGACGACGCCGGGCCGGCCCGTGCTGCGCGCATACCCTTCTGCTGCGTGCACGGCCGCCTGTTCGTGGCGCACCAGCACGTGGCGCAAGCGGGGCTGCGCATGCAGCGCGTCGTACAGGGGCAGCACGGCGCCACCCGGGTAGCCGAAGACGGTGTCGACACCGAGCGCCAGCAGGGTGTCGATCAGGGTGCTGGCGCCGTTGCGCGGCGCAAGATCGGGGGCGGGAGCGAGGAGGGGAGCGGGATCGGGTTTCATGTGTCTATTTTCTGCTTGCCCCGGCAGAAAAGGCTGCTGGTTTTCTCGTATAGAATGCAGATTTCAGCAAAATTTGCTGTGAAATAAGGATATGACAGAATGAAGCTCGATAAATTCGACCTCGCCATCCTGACGGCCCTGCAGCAGGACGCCCGCATCAGCCTGCATGACCTGAGCGCCAAGGTGGGCCTGACTTCGTCGCCATGCTGGGCGCGCATCAAGCGCATGGAAGACGATGGCGTCATCGAGGGTTACACGGTGAACGTCAACGCGGCCAAGGTGGGGCTGGCCGACACCGTCATCGTGCAAGTCACCTTGGACGACCATTCCGACCAGGCCCTGTTCGAATTCGGCCACGCGCTGGCCATGATCCCGGAAGTGCTGGAAGCGTTCCTTGTCTCGGGCGATTACGATTACTACCTGCGCATTGCGGTGAGCGACACGCGCGACTATGAACGGCTGCTGCGCGAGCGTTTATACAAAATTCCCGGTATCCGCCACAGCAAATCGAGTTTTGTCTTGCGCCAGCTCAAACAGAGTTACTTGCCACTGCAACGATAAATTTGCCTGCACGGCGGGAGTTTTTCCCTAGCCCATCCCCGGTGGCTGTCCGATACTGGACAGACATAAAAATCACTATAAAACGGGGATACGCATGAAACTGACTTTATTCGCCGCCGCGGCCATGGCGCTGTGCCAGGCGCAAGCTGCCGACCTTGCCGCTGACGCCAGCGCGATCATCGCCGGCGACTTGCCCACCGTCATCATCACGGGCAGCATGCCGCTGCCCACCGTGGAGCAGGCGAGCGACACGTTCGCCGCGCCCGTGCAGACGGCCAGCGCGCAGCAGATCGCGCGCAGCGGCGCGCTGGACTTATCCGCTTTTCTGCGCCGCAACCTGGGCAGCGTGGTCGTGAACGAAGTGCAGAACAATCCGTTTCAGCCCGACGTCAGCTATCGCGGCTATACGGCCTCGCCGCTGCTGGGCACGCCGCAAGGACTCTCTGTGTATCTCGACGGCATGCGATTGAACCAGCCGTTTGGCGACGTCGTCAGCTGGGACTTGATACCGCGCATGGCCATCGCTTCGCTGACCCTGATGCCCGGCGCGAACCCCCTGTTCGGCTTGAACACCTTGGGTGGCGCGCTGGCCCTGCAGACCAAGGATGGCAAGAGCAACCCCGGCACCGCCATCGAGGCGCGCCTGGGCTCCGATCAACGGCGCGGCATCGAGTTCGAGCATGGCGGCAGCAATGCGCAGGGCTGGCACTGGTACGTGACGGGCAACCGTTTCAAGGAGGACGGCTGGCGCGACGATTCCCCTTCCGACGTGCGCCAGCTGTTTGGCAAACTGGGCTGGAGCGATGCGCGCACGGACATTGCCGCCACCTTGGCCCACGCGGACAATGCGCTGACGGGCAACGGCTTGCAGGAGCAGCGTTTGCTGGCGCGCGACTACCGCAGCGTCTACACCAAGCCCGACTTGACGCAAAACAGGTCGACCCTGCTGAACCTGACGGGCAAGCACCAGGCCAGCGAGGCCTTGCTCTTGTCCGGCAATGTCTACTACCGCAAGATCGACACGCACACCTTCAATGGCGACCTGAACGACGAGTCGTTCGACCAATCCGTCTACCAGCCCGGCGCGGCCGAGCGGGCGGCCCTGACGGCGGCCGGCTACACGGGTTTTCCCGCCAGCGGGGCGAATGCAGGCAATACGCCGTTTCCGAAATGGCGCTGCATAGCCAACGTGCTGCTGAACGATGAACCGGCTGAAAAATGCAATGGCATGCTCAACCGCAGCCATACCGAGCAGGAAAACTATGGATTTTCGGGCCAGTTCACCGCTCTGGCCGACGTGGCGGGAGCGCGCCATGCCGTCACGGCCGGCGCCGCCTTTGATGCGAGCCACGCCACGTTTCGCCAGACCAGCCAGTTCGGCTACCTGAACCCGGACCGCAGCATCACGCCCGTCGCATTCTTTGCCGACGGCACGCAAATCGATGACGATGGCACGCCAGTGGACAACCGCGTCGACTTGAGCGGGCGCATGCGCACCTGGAGCGTGTATGCGAGCGACAGCATCGCGTTCAGTCGTGACCTGACTCTGACTGTTTCCGGCCGCTACAACCGCAGCACGGTGCGCAACCGCGACGCCATCACGCCCGGTGGCGGCAGCGGTTCGCTCGATGGCGACCACCGTTTCAGCCGCTTCAACCCCGCCATCGGCCTGGCCTATGCGCCAGCCGGAGGGGCCAGTGCTTACCTTGGCTACAACGAAGGCAGCCGCACGCCGACGGCCATCGAACTCGGTTGCGCCGACCCGGACAACCCGTGCCGCCTGCCCAACGCCATGGCCGGCGACCCGCCATTAAAACAGGTGGTGACGAAGACGTGGGAAGCGGGCGTGCGCGGCAAGCTTGGCCAGATGGCACGCTGGAGCGCGGGCCTGTTCCGCGCGGAAAACCACGACGATATACTGTTCGTCGCCGACAACCAGGCCGGTTTTGGCTACTTCAAGAATTTCGGCAAGACGCGCCACCAGGGCGCCGAATTGGCGCTGGACGGCAAGGCCGGTGCGCTGGACTTCGGCGTCAACTACACGTGGCTGCAGGCGACGTATCAAAGCCGCGAAGTGGTCAACGGCAGCGCCAACAGCAGCAGCGATGCGGACGCGCCCGGCCTGGAAGGCAATATCGTCATCACGCCGGGCAAGCGCATTCCTTTGACACCAAGCCATATTTTCAAAGCGCACGTGGATTACGAGGGCGGGCGCGACTGGACGGTAGGCCTGGCCATGACGGCCGTGTCCAGCGCGTATGCGCGCGGCAATGAAAACAACCAGCACCAGGCGGGCGGGGCGTCGTATCTGGGGTCGGGCAAGAGCGGTGGCTATGCCGTGGTGGAACTGAATGGGAAATATCAGCTGACGCCGCAGCTGAGCATATTTGCCCAGGTGAATAACCTGTTCGACCGCAAATATGCGACGGCGGCCCAGCTGGGCGCCACGGCTTTCGACGCCAACGGCAATTTCGCCGCCCGGCCGCTGCCCGCCGTGAACGGCGAGTATCCGATGGTCAACGCGACCTTTTATGCGGCCGGCGCGCCGCGCAGCGTGAACGTGGGCCTGCGCTATGTATTTAATTAGGTTTTCTTGACACTCAAGATGCCTGACAAAACCGTAGCGAGCGGATGGGATTTGTGGCTAAGAAGCGCAACCGTACTCTAGTACGGTGAGCATCGCAGGCCGCAAAGCGCGCCGCGCAGTAGGTTTGGTCAGGCATTCGGCTGAACGTGTTCGATGACGCCGTTGCGCAAGGCCAGGTGCACCAAAGCGGCGGGGCCGGGCACGTCGAGCTTTTCCTTGATGCAGGTCTGGTGGTTGGCCACCGTCTTGCTGCTCACGTGCAGCAGGCGGGCGCAGTCGGCGGCGCTGCGGCCTTCGGCCAGCAGGCGGAAGATTTCGAATTCGCGCTGGCTCAGGCTGCTCAAGCGCTGCACTTCCATGCTGGCCGTGCCTTGCAGCACGCCGGGTGCGCTGTGCGGATCGAGGTAGCGCCGGCCCGCGTGGGCGGCGCGCACGGCGTCGACCAGGTGTTCCGGGTCGGCCTGCTTGCTGACGAAGCCGCAGGCGCCGCCGTCAAACGCGCGCGCGATCAGCTGCGGCGTGTCGTGCATGGTAAACACCAGCACGCGGGCAGCGGCGTCGCGCGCGAGCAGCTTGCGCAGCAATTCCAGGCCGCCGATGCCGGGCATGGACAAATCCGTGACACACACGTCGGGCGCGTGCTCCAGGTGCAAGCCATACGCCGTTTCGCCATTGCCCGCCTCGGCCACGACGGTGATGTCGCCGCCCTGTTCCAGCAGGCGCCGGTAGCCCGTGCGCACCACCGGGTGGTCGTCCACCAGCATCACGCGGATCGGCCGCAGGGCGCTGTGCATGGCGTTCATGCCGCGCACCGGGCCGCCAGGGCCACTTCGATGCGCAAGCCGTTGCCCAGCGCACTGATCCAGCGGATATGGCCGCGCAGGCCGGCGACTCTTTCGCGCATGCCCAACATGCCGAAGCCGGGATCCTGCTGCCTGTCCTGGCACAAACCCTGGCCATTGTCTTCGATGGCCAGGTGCAGCAAGCCGTGCGCATCGGCGCGCAATTCCACGGTGGCCCGGTCGGCGCCCGCGTGGCGCGCCACGTTCGTCAAGCCTTCCTGCACCAGGCGGTAGATGGCCGTGGCGATGCCGTCGTCAAGGTCGGCGGGGATGGCATGCGGCGCGAAATGGCAAGCGATGCCGTGCTGCTGGGCCCAGCTGTCGCACAGTGTTTGCAGGGCCGCTTCCAGGCCCAGGCTGTCGAGCACGGGCGGGCGCAGCCGGCGCAGCATGCTGCGCACCATCGCATGCAGCGTTTCCGCGGAGCGGGCGATGCTGGCGGCGCAGGCTTGCACGTTCGCCTGGTCGGTGGCACCTGCGCGCAGGATGTAGCTGGCGGCGGCGCGGATGGCCGTGCAATCTTGTCCCACCTCATCGTGCAGCTCGCGCGCCAGCGCGCAGCGTTCCTCTTCCTGCGCGCGCAGCAGGCGCTGCGTGAGCGCGCGGTTTTGCGCCAGCAGCAGCGCCACCTGGCGTTCGCGCCGTACGGCAAAGCCGGCCAGCGCCAGCACCAGCAGCAGCAGGCTCAGGGCCAATTCATCGAGTTGCCAGTGCTCCTGGCGCCAGAGGACGCGCGTCAGCCGTTCGGCCAGGTCCAGCCTGGCGGCCAGCAGGAAAAAAGCCAGCGCCAGCGCGCAGCACACGATGCTGCGCCAGGCCGGCCGCTTGCCTGAGCGGCCGCTGCCGGCCAGTTGGTAGTGTTCCATGATGCTGCTCCCTGAGCACGGTCGATCCCCTTGTTGTGCAAGCTTCATGCCATCGGTGCAAGGGCAGCAGGGGCCGATCAGGCTGGGCAGAGAGGGCAGGCAGTGTTCCAGGATGGAACAGGTGTACCGCGATGTGACGGTGAGGACGACGCGGCAAGCGCGGTTTTCGAGCTTATCTGAAGTCGGGCCGGTCCGTTGGCGCGCACGTCAGGCGCGCGATGCATTGTTGTTCAAATGTAACGTTGAGATTCCTCAAGCTTTCATAGATAAAACAAAACAAAGTTTCGCGGAGTTAGATAAAAAATAAATAAATGATATTAAAAATATGATATTTATTTTATGCGATTTGCTATATTTGTTGACACTTTTGTGAAAAAGCTAAAAGCGGGCGCCAGACCTGCCGACCTATCTATCCACAACAATCAAGGGAATAGAATGAATCGTTCATCACATGCGCGGGTATCGCCCGCCACCGTCAATCCGCCCGCTATCCGCGGTCGTTCAACCGCCTTTGCCGCGCTGGCCACCTTGTCCGTGCTGGCCTCGGCGCCGGCCATGGCCGGTGTCCTGACCTTCGACAATTTGCCCCCCGACGTGTATGAAAGCGGCCAGACGCTCAATACGTCGAGCTACAACCTGCTGTTCCTGGCCGACCCGACCACGGCGGCCGGCGGCGGCGTCAGCGGCGTGGGCGCCATCCTCGATGGCCGGGTGGACTCGTCGTGCGATATCGCCGCCTGCCCGCAGGGCGCCACCGGCAATTACCTGGCCATCCTCAACGATGGCGGCGTGAATTTCTCGCGCGCCGACCACCGCGCATTCACCCTGGCCGGTTTCGACTATTCCTTCATCGCCCCCGTCTCCGGCTTGCCGAACATGCAGTGGGGCCAGCTGCAGCTGAGCGGCACCCTCAGCAACGGCCAGGTGATCAGCACTTCGTGGGCGTTTCCCGGCCAGGGCAACGATGGCAATTACTATTTCCAGAGCGCTTCCCTGCTGAGCGGCTTTGGCAACTACGCGTTTACGGGCCTGACCTTCAACGCGTGCATTTTCAATGACACGGGCGCGTGCAGCAATTCCCTCGATTTCCCCGCCTTTAACCAGGGCCAGTTCGCGCTCGACAATATCAATATCAGCGCCGTGCCGGAACCGTCGACCTACATGCTGATGCTGGCCGGCCTGGGCACCATCGGCATGCTGTCGCGCCGCCGCAGCGGCAAGTTCGCCGCTGTCACCGTGCAAGGAGCGTGAGATGAAACTACGTCCCGTTTCGCTCGGTATCCTCCTGCTGGCCGCCAGCCTGGCGCAAGCGGCGCAGGCGCAGGAACGCCGCTCCTACATCGTGCAACTGGTCGACAAGCCGGCCGCCACCTACACGGGCCAGGTCGCCGGCCTGGCCGCCACCAAGCCGGCCCCGGGGGCACGCATCAACGTGGGCGCCGCCGATGTGCAGGCCTACCTGAGCTACCTCGACACCAAACAGGCCGCCGTGGCCGGCACCGTCAGCGCGGCGCAAATCACGCACCAGTACAGCGTCGTCTTCAACGGCTTTTCCGCCCTGCTGACGGACGATGAAGTGCGGGCCCTGAAGAAAAACAGCGGCGTGGCCAGCATCAGCGCCGACTCCATCCTGCAGCTCGACACCAGCTACACACCCAGCTTCCTGGGCCTGGACAAGCCGGGCGGGATCTGGGAGCAGCTGGGCGGCAAGGCGCACGCCGGTGAAGACATCATCATCGGCATCGTCGACAGCGGCATCTGGCCCGAGAACACGGCCTTTGCCGACCGCCTCGACGAGAACGGCGTGCCCAGCCACAGCGGCAACAACGTCGTGTACGGCGCGCCACCGGCCAACTGGCAGGGCACGTGCCAGACGGGCGAGGGATTTTCCGCCGAAAATTGCAACAACAAGCTGATCGGCGCGCGCTACTACCGCGCCGCCACATCGGCCCTGCACTGGACGGAATTTCTGTCGCCGCGCGATTCCGTCGCCGGGCTGACGGGGCACGGCGGCCATGGCACGCACACGGCGTCCACGGCTGGCGGCAACAATGGCGCCCTGGCTACATCGAACGGCGCCTCGCTGGGCAAGGCGTCGGGCATGGCGCCGCGCGCGCGCATCGCCGCCTATAAAGTGTGCTGGACGGCCGCCTCGACGGGCCGCAACGGCTGCGCCACGGCCGACAGCGTGGCCGCCATCGACCAGGCGGTCAAGGATGGCGTCAACGTCATCAACTTCTCCATCGGCCCGAACGCGGGCGGCGGCGCCTTCGACGAACCGACGGAAGTGGCCTTCCTCGGCGCGGCGGCGGCCGGCGTGTTCGTCGCTACGTCGGGCGGCAACTCCGGCCCGGCCACGCCCGCACCCGATGTGCCGGCGCCCGTGTCGCACATCAGCCCGTGGCTGGCAACGGTCGCCAATTCAACCCATAACCGCCTGTATGCGGCCAACGCCATCCTCAGCAATGGCACGAAACTGGAAGGCGCATCGAGCAATGCGAATACGCCGGCGCTGCCGCTGATCCAGTCGCGCGACGCGGGCCTGGCCGGCGTGCTGCCGACGGACCTCAATTTGCTGCGCTGCTTCGGCGGGGCCGATGCCACCTCGGCGTATCTCGATCCGGCGAAAGTGGCGGGCAAAATACTCGTGTGCGACCGTGGCGGCAACGTGCTGGTCAACAAGAGCGCGAATGCCAAAACGGCGGGCGCGGCGGGCGTGATCATCGCCAACGTGGCCGGCGGCGCCAACACCATCATCAACCAGGCGCACGCGCTGTCGACCGTGCACCTGGCGCAGGCTCAGGGCGACGCGCTGAAGGCTTTCATGGCCGCAAACCCCGATGGCACGGCGGCGCTGGGTGAAATCCATACGATCCCCGACACCACGGTGCAGGCGCCGATCGTCAGCGACCGTTCCTCGCGCGGGCCGAACGTGGCCAACGCGAACATCCTGAAACCCGACCTGTCGGCGCCCGGCACCAACGTGCTGGCCGGCGTGACGGCCGACCTGACCCCGGCGCAGCGCGATGCCGTGGCGGCCGGTGGCGTGGCACCGTCGGCGGAATGGGATTTCTATTCCGGCACCTCGATGGCCAGCCCGCACGTGGCCGGCGTGGCGGCGCTGCTCAAGCAGCAGCACCCGGACTGGTCGCCCGCGGCCATCAAGTCGGCGCTGATGACGACGGCCTTCAGCACGTATCCGGATGGCTTGAACGGTTCCGTGTCGTGGGATGCCACGGCAAAGACCTCGGGCCAGCTGCCGTGGGGCCAGGGTGCCGGCCACATCGCGCCGAACAGCGCGGCCGATCCGGGCCTCGTGTACGATATGTCGGAAATCGACTATGCGCGCTTCCTGTGCGGCCTGAACCTGAAGGTCTACACGGCCGCCACGTGCCAGGCCATCGGCACCATCCCGGCCTATAACCTGAACCTGGCGTCGCTGACGGCGGCCAACGTGCTGGGCACGCAAGTGCTGACGCGCACGGTGACCAACGTGGGCGCCGGCAGCGCCGTCTACAATGTCTCGGCCAGCCTGCCAGGCTATACGGTGGCGGTGACGCCAACGAGCCTGAGCCTGGCGCCGGGTGCCAGGGGCCAGTACCAGGTCAGGCTGACGCGCACCACGGCGCCGGCCAATACCTGGACCTACGGCGCCCTGAGCTGGACGGATGGCACGCATACGGTGCGCAGCCCGCTGACGGCGCGCGGCACCGCGCTGGCCGCCATTCCACTGGTCAGCAGCGAAGCGGCCACGGGCAGCAAGGTGCTGACCCTGGGCACGGGCTTCACGGGCGCGCTGGTGGGCGTCAAGTCGGGTCTCGTCGAAGCCGTGCGCGAGACGCGCACGGTAGGCCAGGCCAACAACAGCACGGCTTCGGCCAGCTGCAAGGCTGGCGGCGCCACGGGCGTGAACGTGCACAGCGTGGTGATACCGGCCGGCACCCTGGCGGCGCGCTTTGCCACCTACGATTCGGAAACGACGGGCGGCGCGAATACCGACATGGACATGGAGGTCTACAACGCCGCCAATGTGCTGGTCGGCAGCAGCGGCAATGAAAGTTCCAATGAGCAGGTGGAACTGCGCCTGCCCGCCGCCGGCACCTACAAGGTGTGCGTGATCGGCTTTGCGCCGCAAAACGGCCAGGCCGACTACAGCTTGTCGTCGTGGGTGCTGGCGCCGGGCCTGTCGAATGGCGGCTTCAAGGCGCTGATGCCGGGCACGGCCTACACGGGCGGCACGGCAACCGTCTCGCTGAGCTGGTCCAACCTGGCCGAAGGCAAGCGCCACCTGGGCGCCGTCGGCTACCAGGTGGGCGGCGTGGTGCAGGGCGTGACGGTGGTCGAGGTCAATACCAATGATCCCGTGCCGCTGTTCCAGAACGCGCGCGGCGCCAGGCCGGTGCTGGCTGACTAAACCGTTCTTTGCGTGAATGCAAGGCGTGCCTCCGGGCACGCTTTTTTTATTCAGGCCCCCCCCGTTCGGGAGGAATAGCACTTGCATGGCGGTAAAGCCAACGGTATCTTGTCGGATAGCCATGGCTTTGTGGCCTGGCATTCTTGGGGAGTCGCGCGTGACCAGTTTCCGCACCAATACCGACCGCCTGCTGGAAGTGCGCCTGCAGGATGAAAAAGTGCTGGCGATTGCCGGCGCCATGGTCGCCTATACGGGCGCCATCAAATTTGAAAAATCCTTGCTGGGCGGCGAGGGCATCTTCGGCGCGCTCAAGCGCAAGGTGACGAACGAAGGCATGCAGCTGATGCAGGCTGCAGGCAGCGGCACGGTGTTTTTCGCGCAGAATGCGGCCGAGATCACCGTCATGGCGCTGGCCGGCGAAAAGCTGACCATTGAAAGCAGCAGCCTGCTGGCCTATGACACGGGCCTGAAGACGGGCACCAGCTTTGCCGGCTTGCGCGGCGCCAGCTCGGGCCAGGGCCTGTTTTCCACCACCGTCGAAGGCCACGGCAACCTGGCCGTCATTTCGCGCGGCAACCTGATCATGCTGGAAGTGACGCCGGCGCACCCGCTGCGCGTGGACCCGGACGCCTTCGTCGGCTTCAAGGGCGATATCCGCCAGGAATTCGTTTTTGATGTCAACTGGCGCACGATGATCGGCCAGAGCTCGGGCGAATCGTACCAGCACAAATTCACAGGCCAGGGCGTGGTGTTCATCCAGCCCGCCGAACGTTAAGTCAGCGAGGACCCGCGATGCCTGTCTATCAGCAGATCAATGAAAAGATGCTTGAGGTCAAACTCGGCAATGAAGAAGTGTTCGCCCGCAAGGGCGCCATGGTGTCTTACCAGGGCGACGTGGCGTTCAGCCGCTCCTTCCTGGCCGGCCAGGGCGTGCAAAGCCTGGCCATGCGCGCCGTCACGAACGAAGGCTACGCCATGATGTCGGCGCGTGGCACGGGCAGCGTGTTTTACGCCCAGGGCGGCCTGTTCGTCACCATCGTCCCCGTGCGCGGCGAAACTTTTTATGTGGAAAGCGATTCCCTGCTGGCCTTCGATGCGCGCCTGACGGCCGGCACCATGTTCCTTGGCAACCAGGGCGGCGTGCAGGGCGTGGTGCGCGGCATGGCTTCCGGCCAGGGGCTGTTCACCACCACCTTGCAAGGCACGGGCGAAGTGGCGATTTTGTCGGATGGTAACGCCATCGGCTTGCCCGTCACGCCGGACGTACCCGTGTTTGTCGACCCGCAAGCGTATATCGGCCACACGGGGCAGCTGAGCTCGACCATCGTCACGGACTTGAACTGGAAAACCTTCGTCGGCCAGGCGTCCGGCGAATCGTACCAGGTGAAGTTTACGGGCCAGGGCACGGTCTACATCCAAGCGAGCGAAAGGTAAGCCATGACGATTTACAATCCCGATACCTTGCCGAAGAACGATAACCTGAACCGTTTTTCGTATGTCATCGACGTCAAGGAACAGATCTTCATTCGCAAGGGCAAGATGATCGCCTTCTATGGCGAGCTGCGCTTCGAAGCCATGGGCAGCAGCGTGCTCGACCTGATCGTGCGCAATGCCTTCAATGCGCCCAAGTACGTGCACCATTTTGTCGTGGCGCAAGGCCAGGGCCAATTGATCCTGGGTGACAACGGCAACGACCTGGCGTGCTACGACCTGGACAACGCCAACATGACCATCCGCGCGAAAAACCTGCTGGGTTTTACCAAGGATGTGATTTGCCAGGAATCGACCTTGCCCGGTTATCTGACCATGATCGGCACGGGTAAAGTGATCGCCTCGTCGAACGGTCCCGTGCATTTCCTGGAACTGCCGTGCCGCGTGGACGAGCAGGCCGTGCTGGGCTGGGCCGATTGCCCCAGTCCCTCGTATCACTACGATTACGCCCACGTGCAGGGCTGGGCCTCGGCCGCCGGCGCGCTCACGGGTTTTAGCCTGTCGGGCGAGGAAAAGCAGATCGACTTCACGGGCGCCGGCACGGTGCTGGTGCAGTCGTCCGAGCTGGACGTGACGGGCAGCTCGGCCTTGGCCAACCTGCTGGCGCAATTGCCGCTGCTGGGCAAGGAAGACCTGGGGACCTTGAGCTTGTCCGTGCAGCAGCAGATGAAGCAGGAGCGTTAAGTTATATTACGGCCGCGCCCAGTTGGGCGGCCGCTTTTCCAGGAAGGCGGTGACGCCTTCGTCCGCATCCTCTTCCATCATGTTGCGAGCCATCACGTCGCCCGCATACGCATACGCCTCGTCCAGCGGCAGCTGGCGCTGTCGGTAGAACATTTGCTTGCCGTAGCGGATGGCCGTCGGGCTTTTCGCCATGATCTGCTGCGCCAGGCGCGCCACGGCCTCGTCGAGTGCCGCGTCGGCCACCGTTTCGTTGATCAGGCCCCAGTCGGCGGCCGTGTCGGCGTCGATGAAGCGGCCCGTCACCAGCATGTCGAAGGCCCGCTTGGGCGAGACGTTGCGCGACAGGGCCACCGACGGCGTGGCGCAAAACAGGCCCACGTTGATGCCGGAGACGGCAAAGCGCGCGGACGCGCCCGCCACGGCCAGGTCGCAGCTGGCGACCAGCTGGCAGCCGGCCGCCGTGGCGATGCCATGCACGCGGGCAATCACGGGTACGGGCAAGGTTTGAATGGCTTGCATCACGCGCGAGCATTGCGCGAATAGGGTCTGATAATAATCAAGCTGGCGCGTAGCCTGCATCTGGCGCAAATCGTGGCCCGCGCAAAAGGCTTTGCCTTCGGCGGCCAGCACCACGCAACGCACGTGCGGCTGCTGCGCGATGGCATCGAACGCCTCTTGCAGCGCGCCCAGCATGGCTTCCGACAGGGCATTGAATTGCAGCGGACGGTTCAGGCGCAGGGTGACGAGGCCAGCCTCGTCCTCGCGCAGCACCAGCGGTGCTTGCGGGTCATGTGTTGCGGTCATGCGGTCTCCAGTGGCCTGATGGCCTTGTTGTTCTAGGAAATCTTATTTGGCGGCATTGACGCTGCCGATACCGGCGATCGACTTGTGCACGATCTTCGGCTTGCCGTAATAGATCAGTTCGCCCATGCCGCGCACCACGGCGTTCAGTTCGCCCGAGGAATACACTTTGACGGAGCCGATGCCGTCGAAATTGACGTCGACGTTTTTCGCCAGCAAGGCTTTCGTATCGACTTCGCCCACGCCTTGCGCCTTCAGGCGCAGCCAGTCGACCTGGCCATCGGCGGCCAGGCGGCCCGCGCCCTTGTAGCTGATGTCGACTCTTGGACCATTGAGCTTGGTCAAGATCTTCTCGCCCGCGCCTTCCGCGATCAGCTTGCGCAAGGTGGGCATGGTGATGATGACGCGCGGGTCGCCCTCGGTCTTCTTGATATCTTTATCCTTCATGGAAATTTTCAGCTCGCCATCGACCACTTCCGTGATGACGCCGCTGAGGAATTTCTGGTCGCCGCGCAGCAGCAGGCTTTGTTCCTTGCCCGATTCCACTTCGATGCTGATGGGGCCGCGGATGTCGATGGCGTTGAAGGCGGCTACCGTGCGGGTTTGCTCGTCGGCATGCGCGAGGGTGGACAGGCAGGCGAGGGACAGGACGGACAACAGGAACAGAGGGCGCATGGCGGTTTCCTTGAGTAGTTGATCAGTGTATTCTATTGTGCAACATCTCCATTGGGGAGAACTTTGCGATGAACGGCACAAATCGCGGCGCGGATGACAGCCGCCGCCGGCCAGCCGCGCGCCCGGCAAGGCGCCGTTGGGCTATGCTGTGGCGTACCGCGTCCTGGAGCCTGCATGAAAAATTACCACAAAGAAGATTATCCCGTCGCCGATATCCGCCGCTTCCTCGAACCGGGGCCCGTGGTACTGGTCAGTTCCACGTGGCAGGGCGAGAGCGACGTCATGACCATGGCCTGGCACATGTTGATGGAGTTCACACCATCCTTGCTGGGCTGCTTCATTTCCGATGCGAACCACAGCTATGAAATGATCAAGCGCAGCATGGAATGCGTGATCAACCTGCCCACGGCCGACATGGTCGACCAGGTGGTCGCCATCGGCAATTGCAGCGGCGAAGACACGGACAAGTTCACCGCCTTCGGCCTCACGCCGCAGCCGGCCGAGCTGGTGGGCGCACCGCTGATCGCCGAGTGCTACGCCAACTTCGAATGCAAGCTGGCCCAGGTGTCGGGCAACCCGAAAGGCGGCTTCTTCATCTTCGAGTGCGTGAAAGCCCACGTGGCTACGTCGCCCAAGCTGCCGGAAACGTTACATTACCGCGGCAACGGCGAGTTCATGGTGTCGGGGCGGACCATCAGCCGCAAGAGCCTGATGAAGCCCGAGATAGACACCTGACCAAACCTACTGCGCGTCGATATAGGCGGCCTGCGATGCTCACCGTACTTGAGTACGGTTGCGCTTCTTAGCCACCTCTATCTTCCGCTCGCTACGGTTTTGTCAGGTGTCGTGAGGCCGCTTAAATCACCCCCCCTTAAATCACCCCTTGCGCCAGCATCGCGTCAGCGACTTTGACGAAACCGGCGATATTGGCGCCATCCACATAGCTGACCGTGCCATCGGCGCGCGTGCCGTATTGCTTGCACGCGGCATGGATGCCTTGCATGATCTGCAGCAAACGCGCGTCGACTTCTTCGCGCGGCCAGGAAATTCGGGCCGCGTTCTGGCTCATTTCCAGGCCGGACGTGGCCACGCCGCCCGCATTGCTGGCTTTGCCTGGCGCGTACAGCACGCCGGCCGCTTCGAAGGCCTTGGCTGCCTCGATGGTGGTGGGCATGTTGGCGCCTTCGGCCACGCATTGCACGCCGTTGGCGATCAAGGTGCGCGCATCATCGATGTTCAATTCATTTTGCGTGGCGCAGGGCAGGGCGATGTCGACCGGCACATGCCATGGCGACACGCCCGCCTCGAAGCGCACGCCCGTGCGCACAGCGTAATCGCTGACCCTGCCGTACAGGTGGTTCTTGATTTCCATCAGGATGGCCAGCTTTTCCGGCGTAAAACCGTCTTCATCGATGACGGTGCCGCTGGAATCGGAGACGGTGATGACTTTCGCGCCCATGGCCATGGCTTTTTCCACCGCGTATTGCGCCACGTTGCCCGAACCGGAAACGGACACGCGCATGCCTTCGAACGAGCGGCCCCGCGTTTTCAGCATTTCCTGCGCAAAATACACGGTGCCGTAGCCCGTCGCTTCCGGCCGCATCAGCGAGCCACCGAAGCTGGCGCCCTTGCCCGTAAACACGCAGTCGGCGCGGTTGCTGAGCTTTTTCATCATGCCGGCCATATAGCCCACTTCGCGCCCGCCCACGCCGATGTCGCCGGCCGGCACGTCCGTGTCCGAACCCACGTGGCGGAACAGTTCACTGACGAAGGCCTGGCAGAAGCGCATCACTTCGCCCGGGCTCTTGCCCTTCGGATCGAAATCGGCGCCGCCCTTGCCGCCGCCCATCGGCAAGGTGGTCAGGGCATTCTTGAATGTTTGCTCAAAGGCGAGAAATTTCAGCACGGATAAGGTGACGGACGGGTGGAAGCGGATGCCGCCCTTGTACGGCCCGATGGCCATGCTGTGCTGGATGCGGTAGCCGCGATTGACTTGCACTTGCCCATGGTCATCGACCCACGACACGCGGAACATCACCACGCGCTCCGGCTCGATCAAGCGTTCCAGCAAGCCTTGTTCCGCGTATTTCGGGTGCTGTTCCAGGAACGGCCACAAGCTCTCCATGACTTCGGTGACGGCTTGCAGAAACTCGGGTTGACCTGGATTGCGTGCGGCGACATGCTGGACATACTCGTGAGCAGATGCGTATTTCATCAGAATTCCATGGAGGTAATCGGTTATTTGGGCAACTATCATCGCAGATTTCGCACAAAAATGGTGCGGAAATTTGG
Organism: Janthinobacterium sp. 64; assembly: GCF_002813325.1. NCBI lineage: Bacteria > Pseudomonadati > Pseudomonadota > Betaproteobacteria > Burkholderiales > Oxalobacteraceae > Janthinobacterium > Janthinobacterium sp. 64. The sequence goes on from NZ_PHUG01000001.1 coordinate 4,410,416, forward strand.
TTTTGAGGGGTTTCTGCTACATTCTGGGGCGCATTTTCCGGCTGGCCGGCGCGGCAAAACAGGTAGTGCTCTGGTGGTTTTTAAGAATTGTTTATTTATTGAAAGATTGACAGATCCCAATCACCCCTGTGGGTAGTCAGGCAAGAATGACTTGCTGTTTGCCAACTTTGAATGGGGGAATCCTTATGTTCAAGTGTCTTGCCACTAAAAGCGCGCCTATCGTCATCGCCTTGCTTTGCGCGCACATGCTTTCCGGATGCGTAACAAAGACAGTGCCAGTGGTAGCATCGGCCTCAAGCTATGAATGCAGGCCGACGCCAGTCGATGGCTTGCCCATGGCGGGGGAGGGTGCGTATGGATGCCATTTTCAACTGCTCGATACGGAGACGAAAGCAATTCTCGTCAATACACCGTATTCGCTCGACGTCTATGCACCGTCGAAATCGGCAGCCTCAGCAACACCCTTTCTCACTACACTGAAAGGTGTGACCGATGCGCATGGGCGATCCGGATTCATACGGGCATCATTTCCCATCACTCCCGAGCGCATGCGATTTGTGCGGGTGGTGGGAAGCGGGCCATATGGCCTCAGTCCTCAATTGTTGCGCCCGACGGACGGCTCGGGCGTGGCCGGCATGCATTATCACGTGACAGGTTGCGGATACGATCAAACAGGCATTACCGATGAGCAAGGTCTTGCGCCCCTGTTTCTCAGTGTATCCGAGTGCAAACTGAAAGCGGCTTTTTACATGTGCCGTAATGGCAAGTGCCCGACCAAGTGACGTCTCCGTCGCCTCCTTGCGCAGCCCATAAACGACAACGCCAGCCCGCAGGCTGGCGTTGTCGTCACTGCGCTGCCAGGAGCGTCACCCCGCCATGCCGCGCAGGATCAAACCCGTGATGTAGGCGCCATAGGTGCCCAGCGCGTAGCCCAGCACGGCCAGCAGCACGCCGACGGGGGCCAGCGAAGGGTGGAAGGCGCTGGCGATGACGGGGGCGGAAGCGGCACCGCCGATGTTCGCCTGCGAGCCGACGGCCATGAAGAACAGCGGTGCGCGGATCAGCTTGGCGACGAGCAGCATCAGGCCGCCATGCACGGCGATCCAGATCAGGCCCAACAGGAACAGGAAAGGCTTGTCGAACAGGGCTTTCAAGTCCATGTGCATGCCGATGGTGGCCACCAGCACGTACAGCATGGCCGAGCCGATGGTCGAGGCGCCCGCGCCTTCCAGGCTGCGCGCTTTGGTAAAGCTCAGCAGCAGGCCGAAGGTGGTGGCGAGCACGACGATCCAGAAAAAGTTCGACGTCAGGCTGTAATCCTGCAGGCGCCACTCGGCGGGCAGGGTGGCGATCCAGCTGATGATGGGGCCGGCCAGGAAGTGTGACAGGCCCGTCACGCCCAGGCCCACGCCGAGGATGATCATGATATCGGTCAGGCTGGCGATGCGCGCGTGCTGGGCCCGATAACTTTCGATGCTGTCCTTGAGCGCATTGATGGCGGATAAATCCGCGCCGGTCCAGCGGTCGAAGGCGCCCGCGCGGCCGGCCAGGAACAGCAGCACGGCCGTCCAGACGTTGGCCACCAGCACGTCGACGGCGACGAACTGGCCGAACAGCGTGGCGTCGACTTCAAACACTTCCTTCATGGCCGCCTGGTTGGCGCCGCCGCCTATCCACGAACCGGCGACGGTCGTCATGCCGCGCCAGGTGTCGCCCGCCACCGTTTCCGGGTGGATCAAACGCAAGGCTTCGAACGAAACGAGGGCGCCCAGCATCACGCCCAGCGTGCCCGTCAAAAACATGATGATGGCCTTGGGGCCGAGGCGGATGATGCCGCCGAAATCGATGGCCACGCACAGCAGCACCAGCGCGCTGGGCAGCAGATAGTCGCGTGCCACGGCGTACAGGCCGGAGGCGTTGCCGTTGATGATGCCAAACGTGTTGAGCAGCGCCGGGATCAAATAGCACATCAGCAGCGACGGGATATAGGTATAAAACTTTTTCCAGAAGCCGTCTGCGCGGGAGGCTGTCCAGAAGACGGCCCCCAGGGTCATGGCGAGCAGGCCGAGGACGACGGCGTCGTTGGTGATGAGGGCGGTATTGGCAGGTGGCATCGGGGATTCCGGTGAACGTGTCAGGAACGCCCGGGATGCCGATAAGGCCCCCGGGTGCGAGGTGGCCGTATCGTATAGCAATGTTGAGGCTTAAACAAATTGTTTAAGCGGCGATGTGCGGATTTTTACTTGTCAAATCAAACACTTGGAAACTGCTACGCCACCTGGCGCAGCAGACTGGCGGTTACAAATAGCGGGCCAGCAAGGCCTTGTCGAGCGCCCCGTCGAGTTCGATGCGCACGAAGTGGCCGCTGCCGGGCGCGACCTGGATCTCCTTGCCATCGTCGCTGAGCATGCGCGCGATGGTGAAGTCGCGGTTGCCGCCCGGATGCAGGGCCTCGATGCGGTCGCCCACGGCGAAGCGGTTTTTCACTTCCACCCTGGCCCAGCCGTCCGTCACGTCCAGCACGTCGCCCACGTACTGGCTGCGGTCCGCCTCGGAGGCGCCGCGCATGTAGTTCTGGTGCGTTTGCGTGTGATGGCGCTGGTAAAAACCGTCCGTGTAGCCGCGGTTGGCCAGGCCTTGCAGCTGACCCAGCAGGCTGATGTCGAAGGGACGGCCCGCCACGGCGTCATCGATGGCCTGGCGGTAGACTTGCGCCGTGCGCGCCGCGTAGTACAGCGACTTGGTGCGGCCCTCGACCTTCAGCGAATCGACGCCGATTTTCACCAGGCGCTCGATATGCTCGACGGCGCGCAAGTCCTTCGAATTCATGATGTAGGTGCCGTGCTCGTCTTCGAGGATCGGCATCAGCTGGCCCGGCCGCTGGGCTTCTTCGATAAAGTAGGGCTGGTCGGCCAGCGGGTGGCGCGGCTGCTGGTGCAGGGCGGAAAACGCATTGTTGTCGGCCTCGGCCAGCGCCTGGTGAAATTCCAGCGGCACCACCTGCATGCCGCCCAGGTCGCCGCTGGCGTCCTCGGACGCATTTTTCACCTTGTAGTCCCAGCGGCAGGAATTCGTGCACGTGCCCTGGTTCGGGTCGCGGTGGTTGAAATAGCCGGAGAGCAAACAGCGGCCCGAATAGGCGATGCACAGGGCGCCGTGGACGAACACTTCGAGTTCCATTTCCGGGCAGCGCTGGCGGATTTCCTCGATCTCGTCGAGCGACAGTTCGCGCGACAGAATCACGCGCGTCAGGCCCATGCGGTGCCAGAATTTCACGTCAGCCCAGTTGACGGCATTCGCCTGCACGGACAGGTGCACGGGAACGTCCGGCCACTTGTCGCGCACCATCATGATCAGGCCCGGGTCGGCCATGATCAGGGCGTCCGGGCGCATGGCGATTACCGGTTCCATGTCGCGCAAATACGTTTTCAGCTTGGCGTTGTGGGCGAAGATGTTGCTGGCAACAAAGAATTGCTTGCCGCGCGCATGCGCGCCATCAATGCCCTCCTGCAAGGCTTGCAAGGTCGAAAAATCGTTATTGCGCACGCGCAAACTGTAGCGCGGCTGGCCCGCATAGACGGCGTCGGCGCCATAGTCGAAGGCGGCATGCATCTTGGCCAGGGAGCCGGCAGGCAGGAGGAGTTCGGGAGCGTGGCGCATGGAAGATGGGCAAAGCCGGCGATTGTAGGCCGGCTGGCCATGGATTTCCTTGCCTGGGGTCAAAGGATTGCAATATGGCGGCGCGCAATGCGCCGCCGTGCCGCTGAGCAGCCTGTAATTATTTTGGCGTCAGGGCGTACCGGCTATCGCTCATCCTCGGGTTCGCCGCCTCGCTCCCGTGCGTGGCGCGCTTGTCGCCGGGTGCCACCACGCCCGCATCATCGCGCGGATAGGCATCTTGCGTTGCCAGCACTGCGGCGGGCGCAAAATCGTCGACCTGTATCAAACCATCGACCAGGCGCGCGAATTCCAGCAAGGTATTGTGCTCCTGGCCGCTGACGGTGCCCGCCGCCTTGGCCGTCACCAGCCACTGCTGCATGGCGGACAGGCTTTGCGGCAGGTGCCGCAGGGCCGCGCCTTCGGGCGTGTCTTTCAGGCGTTTTTCGATGGACAGCACGTCCGGCAGCAGGGTCAATGCCCGCTCGGCGCAGGCCACGGGGTCGCTGGTTTCGCTGGCAACATGGCCGTCGGCCAGCAGGCGTTCGCGGTCGGCGCCCGGCGTTTGCAGGGCCAGCGCCACTTCACTGCCCAGTTCGTCGGACGGCGGACGGTGGGGCAGGCCAAACGGGAACAGCAGGGTACGCAGCAGCACGGCCAGCACGCGCGCGGGGAAATTGTCGAGCACGCCCGTCAAGCCCTGCTGCGCCTTGACCAGCGCATCTTGCAGCGACCAGTGCACATAGGGCAGGTCGGCCTCGGGCTGGCCATCGTCCTCGTAGCGCTTCAGCACGGATGACGCCAGGTACAGCTGCGCCAGCACGTCGCCCAGCCGGGCGGACAGCCGTTCGCGGCGCTTGAGTTCGCCACCGAGCACGAACATCGACATATCCGTCATGACGGCAAACGCCGTCGACAGCCGCGTCAGGGCGCGGTAATAGGGCGCCAGTGCGGGCGCGCCGGCGTCGGGCACGGCCGCCAGGCGCGCGCCGCCCAGTCCGTACCAACATCCCCTGGCCAGGTTGCCCAGCACAAAGCCCACGTGGCCAAAGAAGGCCGCATCGAAATCGCGCAGGGCCTTGCGGCCGTCGCTTTCGCTGACGGCGGCCATTTCCCTGAGCACATACGGGTGCGCGCGGATGGCGCCCTGGCCGAAGATGATCAGGCTGCGCGTGAGGATGTTGGCGCCTTCGACCGTGATGGCGATGGGGATTTGCTGGTAGGCGCTGGCGAGGAAATTGTTGGGGCCAATACAGATGCCCTTGCCGCCGAGAATATCCATGCCGTCGTTGACAAGCGCGCGGCCCCGTTCCGTGACGTGGTATTTGACGATGGCGGAAATGACGGCCGGCTTTTCGCCCAGGTCGACGGCGTGCGCAGCCAGGGTGCGGGCCGCGTCCATCAGGTACAGGTTGGCGCCCATGCGCGCCAACGCTTCCTGCACCCCTTCGAACTTGCCGATCGGCATGTTGAACTGGCGCCGCACGGCCGCATACGCGCCGGTGCCGCGCACGGCCATCTTGCCCATGCCCACGCTGGACGAGGGCAGAGAGATCGCGCGCCCCGCCGCCAGGCATTCCATCAGCATGCGCCAGCCTTTGCCCACCTGCGCCTGGCCGCCGATGACCCAGTCGATGGGGATGAAGACATCGTTGCCGGACGTGGGGCCGTTCTGGAACGCGGCGTTCAATGGGTGATGGCGGCGGCCGATCACCACGCCGTCGTGGCTGGCGGGGATCAGCGCGCAGGTGATGCCCGGTGCATCGTTGTCGGAGAGTAAATGGTCGGGATCGCTGGTCTGGAATGCCAGGCCCAGCAAGGTCGCCACGGGCGCCAGCGTGATATAGCGCTTGTTCCAGCTGAGGCGGAAACCCACAGTGGCGCGGCCCTCATGCATGCCCATGCACACGACGCCCAGGTCGGGAATGGCGGCCGCGTCGGAACCCGCATACGGGCTGGTGAGGGCGAAACACGGGATCTCGGTGCCGGCGGCTAATCGCGGCAGATAATAATCTTTTTGCGCCTCGGTGCCGTAGTGCAACAACAATTCGGCCGGCCCCAGCGAATTGGGCACCATCACGCTCACCGCCAGCGCCGAGCAGCGGCTCGACAGCTTCATCACCACCTGCGAGTGCATATAGGCGGAGAACTGTTTGCCACCGTATTGTTTCGGGATGATCATGCCGAGGAAACCCTGGCTTTTCATGTAGGCCCAGGCTGGCGGTGGCAAGTCGAGTTGCTGTTGCGTTTCCCAGTCATTGACCAGTTCGCACAGCCGCTCGACGTCATGCTCAAGAAAGTGGCGTTCCTCGGCCGTGAGCGTGGCGCGGCCATAGGCATGCAGTTTTGTCCAGTCGGGCCGGCCGGAAAACAGCTCGGCATCCCACCACGTGGTGCCCGCTTCGAGCGCGTCGCGTTCCGTGTCGGACATCGTCGGCAGGATGCGCTTGAACAGGGCCAGCAGGCGCGGAGCAAGCAGGGCGCGGCGCACGGGGCCGGGCGCGAACAGCAAAGCCAGGCCCAGCAGGGCCAGCATCAGTATGATCGTCAGCATGCGATATCTCCCTGTGTAATAAGGACAGGGTAGGCGCATATGGCCGATGTTACCGTGCGGTACAGCGCATACGCACAACGCCAACCGCATGGGTTGGCGTTGTGGTGTCTGGCGTGGGGCGTATTAGCGTTGTGGCACGACAATCACCGTATCGCCCGTCTTGCCCTTGGCGCCCGTGTCGCCTTTGGCGCCTGCATCACCGGCGGCACCAGCGTCGCCCTTGGCGCCATCGTTGCCTTGCATGCCGCTGTCGCCGGTCTGGCCCGTGGCGCCGGTGGCACCGGTCGCGCCTGCAGGGGCTTCGGCGCCCGTGGCACCGGTAGCGCCGGCAGGACCAGGCGCGCCGGCAGGGCCGGGAACGACTTGCACGACGGTCGGCGCGGGTGGCGCTTCGCGCTGGCAAGCGGTCAGGGCGAGGGTAGAGGCGAGCGCGAGCAATATCAGGGTAGGTTTCATGATGCATCCTTTGGCAGTGTGCCGTTATGTACGGAACGGCTCGACGGCGTCGGGCGCGAGTTTCGCATGGCGGTGTGGCGGGGAGAGCTGACCTGTCACCCCGTCTGCCGTGTCGCGCAGGGCGCTGGCGGCGGGGAGGGTGTGTGATCTGCCTGCAGCATGGGCCCTTGCGCGGCTGCAGTCCGTACGTTTGCGTACATAGCTGGCGATGGATGGCATGGCGTTGTTTGCAGGAGAAAACAAAAAAGCCAACCCGAAGGTTGGCTTTTTGCTATGCACTGCTGAATTCTTGGTGGCCCGGGGCGGAATCGAACCACCGACACAAGGATTTTCAATCCTCTGCTCTACCGACTGAGCTACCAGGCCAAGGCGGCGAATTATAGCAGAAAGACTTTCCACCTGACCAGAGCTAGCTGTGTTCAAATGCAACAGATGGCCAAAACATGGTGTTTTGGCATCCTTGTATGACCTGAAGGGATGTGGCGATGCAGCGATGTATTGGAGTGCAGGGCCTGGCGGCTGTGGGCTTGTTCAGTTTGTTTTGCGGTACGGCGCGGGCCGATGGCCTGGCCGATCTGAATGCGGCGCTGGCGCGTTTGCAGGGCCAGATGCCGATCAAGGCGCAGGTCGAATCGAAAACCTGGCGCCGCGAGGGCGAGGGCAAGGCGGCGGAAGACGATAGCGGCCAGGCGACGGTGGCGGTCGACAGCGGGCCGGCGGGCTTGCAGGTGCTTTACGGCAAGGACTTGCTGGCGAAAGTGGAAGCCGAGCAGCGCGCCAGGGTGAAGGATCCGAAGGTCAAGACGCCGATCGGCTTTGCGCTGGGAGAAATGAAGGCGACGGAGCTGCGTTCCATGGTGTCGGCGGCGGACTCCCTGTCGCGCGAAATCGAGGAAGCCGTGTTCAGCGGCGAGAAGATGGATAGCTACAAGGGCAAGCCGGCGCGCCTGCTCAGCTTTACCTTGTCGCTCGACAAGGTGCCGGAAAAGGACCGCAAGTATGTGAAGAAGTTCGAAGGCGGCATCGAGGTGTGGATCGCCGCCGACGGCACGCCGCTGGCCAGCCATTTCCACTTTGACGTGAGCGGACGCGCTTTCGTCGTCATCAGCTTTACGCAAAAGACGGACGAGACGCGCCAGTATGGCGTCAGCGGTGACCATTTATTGCTGCTGCGCAAGGAAAGCAAGAATGCCACCTCGGGCGCGGGCGAGAAGGTGGAAAGCAAGATCATCAAGACCTTGCAACTGCAGTCCTGACCTGTTGCAGAACCCCCCAAGCCGCTGATCCAGCGGCTTTTTTACATCGCCGAGCTGCCGCCCAGGCCGCTCTTTTGCAGCACGCAGCGTCCCGCTTCGCAGGTGGCGCCCGGGTCCGTGACGATGGCGCAGGTCGACATCATGCTGTCTGCCTGCTGCTGCTTGCGGCTCGCCTCGGCTTGCGCCTGGGCCAGTGCCTTGAGTTTCTTGCCGTCATTATCCTTGCTGGACCAGGCCAGGTAGCGCTCGGGCCCGCCACAGGCCTTGGCGCCGATGGCGAGGGTCTGGCATTGCTGCGTGGAATCGCAGACGGCGGCACCCACTTCCGCCTGGATTTGCGCCAGCAAGCTGGCATTGCCGGGGGCGGGCGGTGCATCTTGTGCGGGGGCGCTGCCGCAGGCGCTGGCAGCGAGCAGCAGGAAGCTGGCGCACGCGGCGCGCAGCAGTGGCAACAGGGCGGAGTAGGTAGGCGTTTGCATGCCTTCATCATGTGCCACGCTTGCGTAAATGGCAAGCGCGATTCGCGCTTGGCCAGAACCTTGATCCCGGTCATTTATATTATCAACCCGTCAAAGTTAATATAAATCAACATCCAATCAGCGATGTACGGGTGGCAACCGGGCCGGTGCGCTGTATTCCCGCGCCGGCGCGTGCCGCCGATTCGGGAATGTTTCCAGGAGTTAGACTATGCGCCGCACCCTCTCACCCATCCTTTTCATCACCAGCCTGGCCTTCGGCGGCGTGCTGCACGCCGCCGAAAAGGAAGCGATCCAGCCGATCACTGCCGCCAAGGTGGCCAATCCGGCGATGGTCGAATTGGGCAAGAAATTGTTTTTCGACCCGCGCCTGTCGCGCTCGGGCTTTATTTCCTGTAATAGCTGCCATAACCTGAGCATGGGCGGCACGGACAACATCAAGACCTCGATCGGCCACAACTGGCAGCGCGGACCCATCAACTCACCCACGGTGCTCAATTCCAGCATGAACGTGGCGCAATTCTGGGATGGCCGCGCCAAGGATTTGCAGGAGCAGGCGGGCGGTCCCATCGCCAATCCCGGCGAGATGGCTTTTACGCACGAGCTGGCCATCGACGTGCTGGCCTCGATTCCCGCCTACCGCGCGGAGTTTCGGCAAGTCTTTGGCCGGGATAAACTGACCATCGAACAAATCACGCGCGCCATCGCCGCCTTTGAAGAGGTGCTGGTGACGCCCGGTTCCCGCTTCGACCAATGGTTGATGGGCAAGAAAAGCGCGCTGACGAAAGACGAGCTGGCCGGCTACCAGCTGTTCAAATCGAGCGGCTGCATCGCCTGCCATAACGGCCCCGCCGTGGGCGGCAACACCTTCCAGAAGATGGGCGTGGTGGAACCGTATAAAACGGCGATGACGGCGCAAGGGCGCTCGGCCGTGACGGGCAAGGATGCCGACCGTTTCAATTTCAAGGTGCCGACCCTGCGCAACGTGGAGCTGACCTACCCCTACTTCCACGATGGCGAAGCGGCCACCCTGACGCAAGCCGTCGACGTGATGGGCCGTTTGCAACTGGGCCGCACCTTTACGCCCGACGAAAATGCCAAGCTGGTGGCCTTCCTGAAAACCCTGACGGGCAAGCAGCCGCACATCGTGCTGCCGATCCTGCCGCCATCGTCGGACACGACGCCGCGGCCCGTGCCGTTTGACTGACCCCAGCCTTTACTTCAGCGTGCGCTGGAACAGCTGATAAATCCGGCGGTACTCGTCATACCACGCTTCCGGCTGCACGAAGCCGTGGCGCTCCATCGGGTAGCTGGCCATTTCCCAGTTATCCTTTTTCAGCTCGATCAAGCGCTGCGACAGGCGCACGGAGTCCTGGTAAAACACGTTGTCGTCGATCATGCCGTGGGCGATCAAGAGGTTGCCCGTCAGCTTGTCCGCGTATTCGATCGGCGACGAGATTTTATACGCTTGCGGATCGACGTCCGGCGTGTTCAGGATATTCGCCGTGTACTCGTGGTTGTAGGTCGTCCAGTCCGTCACGGGACGCAGGGCGGCGCCCGATTTGAAGATGTCCGGCGCGCGCATCAGGGCCATCAGGCTCATGAAGCCGCCATAACTGCCGCCATAGATGCCCACGTTCCGGATGTCGCCTTGGTGCTGCTGCGCCAGCCAGTTGGCGCCGTCGATGAAATCTTCCAGTTCCGGGTGGCCCATCTGGCGGTAGATGGCCGTGCGCCAGGCGCTGCCGTAACCGAGCGAGGCGCGGTAGTCGACGTCGAGCACGATGTAGCCTTGCTCGACCAGCAGGTTGTGGAACATCTGTTCGCGGAAGTAGACGGGATAGCGCTCGGTCACGTTCTGCAGGTAGCCGGCGCCGTGGGCGAACATGACGATCGGGTAGCGCTTGCCCGTTTCCAGCTGCGCCGGGCGATACAGCTTGGCCCAGATCGGTGCCGCACCATGCGTGGATGGCACTTGCACCAGTTCCGGCATGACCCAGCTGCGCGCCTTGAAGGCGTCGCTGCGTGTATCCGTGAGGATAGTCGCCTTGCCGCCAGAGACAGAAACGGTGGCCAGCTGGGCCGGCATATAGCTGGTGGAATAGCGCAGCAGCAGCTTGCCGTTGTCGGGTGACAGGCCGAAGTTTTCCACGCCTTTCAAACTGGTGACTTCGCGCGCGCCGCCCTCTTTCGCCGTGCTGGCGCACACTTCATACGTGCCAGGCGCTTGCCGGTTGCACATGAAATAGGCATGCTTGCCGTCGCGGCTCCATTCGACGGCGCTCACTTCCCATGGGCCGCTGGTCAGCGCGCGCGCCGGGGCCGCGCCCGTTTTCGCGTACAGGTGAGCGTAGCCGCTTTCCTCGGACAGATACCACAGGGTGGCGTTGTCGGGCAGCCAGCCGAATTGCTCGGCGCGGCGGTTGACCCAGGCCGCGTCGCTGATGCGGTGCACGGGCACGAGGGCGCCGTTGGCCAGGTCGACGTTGGCGAGCCAGCCATCCTTGTTGTCGATGGCGCGGATGCGCACGGCGGCCTTGCTGCCGTCATCGGTCCAGGCGATGCCGTCGCGCTGGGCGTCGATACGCACGGGGCGGTTGCCTTTCAACGGCGGCAGCTTCTGTTCCGCGCGCAGTAGCGCCAGCGGATCGATCGCGATGCCGGGCAGGCTGTCGAAAGCGATCTCGCGCACCTGGCCCGTGCGCAGGTCGGCCAGTTTCAGGCTTTGCGCAATCGGCATGTTGCGGCCCACGCGCGTGCGCTCGTCGTCCGCTTCCGGGTAGCCCGTTTCCGTGACGTAGCGGGCCAGTTTGCCCAGCTTGCCCTTTTCGGCGGCCTTGTCTTGCGTGACGAACAGCAGCCAGCGGCCGTCCGGCGACAGGGCGCTGCCGGAAATGGTGACTTTCTCGCCCAGGTAGATCGGTTCCGGCGCGCGCGTGGCGTCCAGGCGGCGCTCTTCCTGGCGGCGTTCGCGGCTGGCATCGCGGTCTTGCTTCTGGCGCGCCAGGTTGACGATCAGGCGCAGCTGCAGTTCGCGCAGCGCGTCCGCTTCCGGCTTGGCGTCCGGGTCCTTGGCCGCGCGCAGCAGGGCCACGGGCGCGCTCAGGCGCTCAACGCGGCTCCAGCTGAACCAGTCGCTGCCGCTGCGGTATTGCACGGCGCCGCCGTCGCTTGAGTATTGCGGGTCGCTGATGGCGGTGACGCCGCGCGTAATTTGCGTCAAGGCGCCGTTTTTCAGGTCGCGCTCGAACAAGTCGCCGTTGCGCAGCAGGATGGCGCGCGTGCCGGCCCGGTTGACGAGCATCTGCTGGCCATCAAGATGGGCCAGTTGCGCGTCGTCGACCTTCGCGCCGCTATTGAGTCTGGCGCCGGCGCCTGGCAATTGATAGGTGTCGCGCAGGGGCGAGCCGAGGCGTTTTTGCTTGTAATACAGCTGGCCATTCCAGCCCCACCACGCCGCTTCGACGGGTGTGCCTATCCAGTCGGGATCGGCCATGGCCTGGTCCAGGGTGATCGGCGTGGGGGCGGTGGCGGAGGGGGCGGCGTGCGCGGCGGACAGGGCGGCAGCTAGCAGTGTGAGTAGCAGGGGAAGAACCAGACGCATCGGGGATCACTTTAATCAAAGGGGATGGTGAAGGTACAGGCTATGAGGCCGGTATTCTAGCGGAGGAGTTTCGTACAAGAAATGTCGGAAAGCTAAGCTTGCTGCCGGGCCAGCCACGTCATGAAATCAGGCAATGGCATGGGCCGCGCATACAGGTAACCCTGCAAGCCGTCGCAATCGTGGGCGACCAGGAAGTCGGCCTGCTCCTGCGTTTCCACGCCTTCGGCCACCACGCGCAAGCCCAGGTGGCGCGCCATGGCCAGGATCGCCTGCACGATGGCCTTGTCGCGTGCATCGCGCGGCGTGTCGTCGATGAAGCGCTTGTCGATTTTGAGTTCGTACAGCGGCATCGAGGTCAGGTAGGAGAGGCTGGAATAGCCGGTGCCGAAATCGTCGATGGAAAAGCGGATGCCCAGGTCCGCCAGTGCGCGCATGCGCGCCAGCGAGGCATCGCGCTGGTCGATCAGCAAGCCTTCCGTCAGTTCCAGGATCAGGGCACCGGCCGGCGTGCCGTGTTCGGCCAGCGCCGCCTGCACGCGGGCGGTGAAATCGGGCTGGCGAAACTGGGCCGGGCTGACGTTGACGGACAGGGGAACGGGCTGGCCAGCCTGCGCCAGCACCTTGGCGGCGCGGCACGCCTCGCGCAGCGCCCAGTGCCCCAGCCTGACGATCAGTCCCGATTCCTCGGCGATGGGGATGAAGATGCCCGGTGCGATGAAGCTGCCGTCCGGCTGCTGCCAGCGCATCAGCAATTCGGCGCCCGTGACCCGTCCATGGCGGTCGACCTGCGGCTGCACGTGCATGCACAATTGGCCCATGTCGAGCGCGCGTGCCAGCGCCCGTTCCAGGGTCAGGCGACGCTCCACGTCCGCCTGCATGGCCGCTTCAAAGAAGGCGATGCCGTTGCGCCCTTCCGCCTTGGCGCGGTACATGGCGATATCGGCTTCGCGCAGCAAGTCGTGCGCCTGCTGCTGCGCTTTCGGCAGCAGGGTCACGCCGATGCTGGCGCTGCAATGATACGACTGCCCGCCGATCTCGAAGTCGCGCGCGATGGCGGCGCGGATTTTCTCGGCCACCTGGGCCGCCGCATGGGCCGCGCCGTGCAAATCATCGGCCAGGTGCGCCAGCAGCACGACGAATTCGTCGCCGCCGATGCGCGCCACCGTGTCGGCCTTGCGCATCAGCTGTGCCAGCCGTTCTCCCGCCAGGCGCAGCAGCGCGTCACCGGTGGCATGGCCGCGCGCGTCATTGATGTGCTTGAAGTGGTCGAGGTCGATGAACATCAGCGCGCTGATGGACTGGTCGCGCGGCGCGGCGGCCAGCAAGTGGGCGATGCGATCCATCAGCAGGCGCCGGTTGGGCAAGCCCGTCAGCACGTCGTAGAAGGCCAGGCGGTGGATGTCCGCTTCCGATCGCTTGCGCTCGTCGATTTCGCGTTCGACGGCCACCCAGTGCGTTTGCCTGCCGTCCGCATCCGTAAACGGCACCAGTTCCGCTTCGACCCAGTACGCCTTGCCGGCCTTGTTGTAGTTCAGCAATTCCACCCTGGCCGGCTGGGCGCTGGCCATGGCGGCGGCGACGCGCGCCAGTTCGCCCGCATCGGTGGCGGGGCCCTGCTGGAACAGCAGGCTGCGGCCCAGCACCTCGGCACGCGCATAGCCGCTGCTGCGCTCGAAGGCGTCGTTGACGAAAATGATGCGCGTGGCTGGCACCGCGCCTGGGCCGGGCGGGGCATCAGCCACTTCGGCCACTTCGGCGATCATCACCATGTCGTTCAGGCGGGCCAGCGCCGTGGCCGTCAAGCGCAGCTCGGCGTTGCGTTGCGACAGGGCCTGGCTGCTGTCTTCCAGGTGGCGCAGCAGGAAGGCGCAGGACAGGGTCAGCACGGCGGCGATGAACAGGAAGTTCAGGGCCACGATCAGCGCGCGCAGCACGGGGGAGTCGGGCGTGCCCGGCATTTGCAGGGCGACGTCGGGGTGCAGGCCGAGCAAAAAGATGGTCAGCGAGGTCAGCGCCAGGGTGGACAGGGCTGGCCGCATGCCCAGCAGCAGTGCCGCCAGCACGGGCATGAGCATCATGTAGATCTGGCTGACGGGGCCGATTTTCAGCAGCAGGCCCACGCCCACCAGGTAGGCGACGATGAGGAATTGCCACACGCGCCAGCGGTAGGGCATGGCGCGCAGATGCCAGATGACGCCGATCCAGCCGATGGCCAGCAAGTCGAGGGCGACAATGGACCAGATGGCTTCGCTGGCCGCCAGCAAGGCGCTGGGAATGGCCGTCACGAAGCCAAGCAGCAGCACCACCTGCAGCAGGTGCTTAAAGACCTGGCCGCGCCAGTGCGCGAGATCGTTCGACGCCGCCACGCTGCCGTCCTTTCTCCAGAATGCCGTGTAACCGTACTGAGCAGTAGGTTGACTAAATACTACGCGCTATCTTTCTTCATGTCATCTTGATCATTCGGCATGATTGACTGCACGATCATCTTCCGCTGCCGGCCAGTAGTGGCTATCGGGCGTGTCCCGCGCGCCGAAGATGGCCTGGCCGACGCGCACGACGGTGGCGCCTTCTTCGATGGCGATTTCGTAATCTCCGGACATGCCCATCGACAGCTCGTCGAGGCTGATGCCATCAGGGGCGTCCTGGCGCAGCCGGTCGCGCAGTTCGCGCAGCAGTACGAAGCAGCGGCGCACGCGCACGGCTTCCGCCGATAACAGCGCCAGGGTCATGAGTCCGCGCACGCGCAGCGCCGGGAAGGCGGACAGCTGGCGCAGGAAAGCGGCCACATCGTCCGGCGGCAAGCCGTACTTGCTGGCTTCGCCCGAGGTGTTTACTTGCACGAACACATCAAGCCCGCGCCCTTCCGCTTGCAGGCGCCGCTCCAGCGCCTCGGCCACGCGCAGACTGTCGAGCGCCTGGAATTCGCTGGCAAAGCGCGCCACCAGCTTGGCCTTGTTGGTCTGCAAATGGCCGATCACCGACCATTGCAGGTCGGCCAGGTCCGCCATCGCTTCCCATTTGCGGCCCGCTTCCTGCGGCTTGTTTTCTCCCAGCATGCGGCAACCGGCGGCGTAGGCCAGACGCAGGCTCGCCTCGGGCTTGGTCTTGCTGACCGGCAGCAGGCGCACGCCGGCCGGATCGCGCCCGACCCGCTGGCATGCGGCCGCCATGCGCGCATGCACTGCCGCCAGATTGCGGCGGAAGTCGTCCACCGACACGGCTTGCGGCCAGCGCCCATGCCGCTCATGCATGGTGGGAGTGAGCAGGGGAGTGTCTGTGTGCATGTGTCAGCCTTGTCTTCGCGCTATTCGCGGCAGGAGTCGCCGCAGTGATGTATTATTGTCCTATGCCAAAATATATCATGTCTGAGACTATCGTGAAAATCACAGGGAAAACCGCCGCGGAACTGTTCGACAGCATCCGCGCGCTGACGCAGGCGGGCGAATTGCTGCCGGGCCAGGAGCTGCCCACCGTGCGCGAGCTGGCCGCGACCTTGGGCGTCAACCGCAATACCGTGTCGCTGGCGTACCAGCGCCTGGTGACGGCCGGCATCGCGGTCACGCAAGGGCGCCTGGGCACGGCCATCCGCCCGCAGCGCGATCCCGGCGAGCAGGAAGGCTTGCTGCCCGGCTCGCCGCTGGCTGACCTGGCCGGCGGCAATCCGAACCTGGCCTGGCTGCCCGATGTCGGCGCGGCCCTGGCGCGCAAGCCATACCGCCCGCGCCTGTATGGCGAGGCTACCGTGGATCCGGAACTGGAAGCGCTGGCGCGGCGCTGGATGGCCGGCGACTGCCCCGAGGGCCACGACATCACCCTGACGAATGGGGCGGTGGACGCGGTCGAGCGCCTCTTGGGGGCGTATCTGGTCGCGGGCGACAAGGTGGCCGTGGAAGACCCGTGTTTCGTCAGCAGCATCAACACCTTGCGCAGCGCCGGGCTGCACGCCGTTGGCGTGGCGGTCGATGCCGAGGGCATGCAAGCCGGGGCGCTGGAGCGGGTGCTGGCGCAAGGCGCGCAAGCCGTCATCGTGACGCCGCGCGCGCACAATCCCACCGGCTGCAGCCTGAGCGCTGCGCGCGCGGATCAGCTGCGCGCCGTGCTGGCCGCCTACCCGCACGTGCTGGTCATCGTCGACGACCATTTCTCGCTGCTGTCCGCCGCCGGCTACCAGGATGTGATTGCGCCTGCGGCCCGGCGCTGGGCGCTGATCCGTTCCGTGTCGAAGATCTTCGGCCCCGACCTGCGCCTGGCCGTTGTCGCCAGCGACGGGCAGACGGCACAGCGTTTGCGCCTGCGCCTGGCGCCCGGCACGAACTGGGTCAGCCATCTCTTGCAGGATGCCGTGAGTTCCTGCCTGTCGTCGCCCGACGTATCCGCGCAAGTGGTCCTGGCCCGCGCCGACTATGCGCGCCGCCGCGACATGATGGCGGCGGCGCTGGCGGCGCACGGCCTGGTCTGCGCCAGTCCCGCCGATGGCCTGAACCTGTGGCTGCCGCTGCCGGACAGCAGCCAGGCGGCCGTGCTGGCGCTGGCCCGGCATGGCTGGCTGGTGCGTGGCGGCGAAGCCTTCGGCGTGCAGGCGCAGGCGCAGGGATTGCGGATCACCGTGTCGACCATCGATGAAGCGGGCGCGCAGGCGTTCGCCAGCGTGCTGGCCCAGGTGCTGGGCAGGTCATAGTTTCAGTTACTCGTCACAGAAGGGAACATCATGAAAGTCCATTTCATCGTGCATGAAGCGTTCGAGGCGCCGGGCGCCTATGAGACTTGGGTGCATGAACGGGGCCACGAGGCCGCGTATTCCCGCGTCCATGCCCACGAGCCGTTGCCCGGCTCCATCGCGGACATCGACCTGCTGGTCGTCATGGGCGGGCCGCAGTCGCCGTCGACGACGCGCGAGGAATGCCCGCATTTCGACGCGGCAGCCGAACAGGCCCTGATAGCCGCCTGTGCCGCGGCGGGCAAGGCCGTGGTCGGCGTTTGCCTGGGCGCGCAGCTGATCGGTGCGGCCTTGGGAGCGCGCCATGCGCACAGCCCTCAAAAGGAGATCGGCAAGTTTCCCGTCATGCTGACGGAGGCAGGGCGGGAGAACGGCAAGTTCACGCATTTTGGCGATGTCCTGGAAAGCGGGCATTGGCACAGCGACATGCCGGGCCTGACCGGCAACGCAAAAGTCATCGCCTATAGCGAAGGGTGCCCGCGCCAGATCGTCGAATACGGTAACCTGGTGTACGGCTTCCAGTGCCATATGGAGTTCACGCCGGAGGTGGTCGAGCTGCTGATCGCCGCGTCGGAAGCAGAACTGGCCACGCTGGCGTCGCACCGCTTCGTGCAGCAGCCGGCGATTCTGCGCGCCCATGACTGGCAAGCGATGAACGGCCAACTGTTTGTTTTCCTCGACCGGCTGATGCAGACCTACGCAGCGCAATAAAAAAAGGCTATGTCACCGCCAGGTGTGGGAACGCGCCCAGCGTTGCTTTCAATAATGTTTCTGGGGAACGAATACGCCCGGCGTCGAGTATCCAGCGCCACCCCAGGTAGTTCGGCAGGTAGCGCGTGGCCACGCCGTGAAACGGCCCCAGCCATTGTCGCAAACGGCTGTGATAGGCGTTGACGTTCTGTACGTGGGCGGCGCCCTGCACGCGGATGCCTGCGCGCAAGTTGACGGCCTGATGGCTGATACGAGCTTCCCTGGCAAAGGCCCGGTAGGCCGCATGGCCGTCGGTGACCAGCAGGACATCCTTGTCGATCATGGGCAACAAATAGTGGCGCAACCGCGCCTTGGTCAGCGCCCCTTTGCCCGTGACGAAATTGAGGGTCTGGCCCGTGCGGTCGCGCGCCACCAGAATGCAGACCTGTTCATTGGAAATGCCGCGCTTGTGGGCACGGCCGCCCCGGCGGCGCGCCGGACGCGTCATGCTTCTGGATCCCTTTTCCGATTCCAGCAGATATAACTCGTCGGCCTCGGCAATGCCATGCAGGCCATGCGGCCGGTCCGTCTTTGCCAGCGATAAAAACCGGTGGCGCCAGCGAAACGTGGTATTGCGGTGTACGCCCAGTTCAGTGGCTGCCTTGCGCACGGAATCCGATGCCAGCAGACAATCGGCGTAGTCGAGCCACAGCGATTTATGGCGCAAGCGGGCCAATGGGGTGCCAGAGAGCGCATTGAAGGTGCGGCCGCACGGCACGCAGCGGTAGCGCTGCAGTCCGTGCGCATGACCATGTCGATGCAGGTGATGCGATTGGCAGGCGGGGCATGCCAATCGCGGCTGTAGCACACCTTCCAGCAGCGCGACGGTCGCGTCATGTGGCGCGTTGCCACGCAGCAGGGCCATTCCTGCCTGTCGTTGGCGCCGGCTCAAATGCGCAAATTGCGCGATAAAACTGATCCATTCGGCTGGCTGCATGATCTGCTCCCTGTGTGGTGAGTATGCAGAGTCAGACAGCACAACCAAGGGAAGATTCGGCATTTCCCCTATTTGCCGATGACAGAGCCTAAAAAAACGCCAGCATGATGCTGGCGTTGCTGGGGCAAGCGGCGAGGCGCTTATTTCTTCGGTGCGCTCAGGCATTCCTTCATGAAAGCCTTGCGCGCATCGCCCTTCATGTCCTTGGCGTCGGCATTGCATGTTTTCATCTTGTTTTGTTGCGTCATGGCCGGCGCCGGCTTGGCGCTCAGGCATTCCTTCATGAAGGCCTTGCGCTCATCGCCCTTCTTGCCGGCGGCATCGGCATTGCAGGTGGTCATTTTCGACTGTTGCGCCGTCTTGGCGACGGGGGCCGCTTCCGGTGCGGCGGCAAAGGCGGTGCTGGCAAACGCGGCAGCGATGCAGAGGGCGATTAATTGTTTCATGGCAAATCCTTGTAGACGCAGGCGATGGAAGGGGACGTGCAATCGGCAGCTCACTGCCGATATGCAGAACGTAACTAACTATATGACATTTATCAACAAAATTTCCACTTGTGTGTGTCTTTTTGTTACTGCCGGGCGCCAGACGTCCACCGGCTGGCGCGGACAGCCATGTTGCGGCGGCAGCGGTCCTGTTTTTTGCTATGCTAGCGTCTTTCTACCGGCCGATGCCGCTGCCTTGGCCGGCGCACCCTCAATACGGAGTAGTTATGGTCTCGTTGCAAGAGCAGTTTTTAAAGGCCGGCCTGGTCGACAAGAAGAAGGTCAAGCTGGCCAACCAGGACAAGAGCAAGCAGAAAAAGGACGAGCGCAAGAGCGGCACGCAAAGCGTCGACGAGGTGCGCCTGGCGGCGCTTGAGACGCAGCGCAAGAACGCGGAACGCGCGCGCGAACTGAACGCGCAGCGCGACGCGGCCGCCAACCAGAAAGCCATCGTGGCGCAGATCGCGCAAATGGTGCAAAAAAACCGCCAGAGCAAGGGCAACCACGGCGAGCTGCCGTACAACTTCACGTTCAACAACAAGATCGAGCGCATCTACGTGACGGCCGCCGTGCAAGCCCACCTGGTGGCGGGCCGTCTGGTGATCATCTGCCTGGGCGGCGCCGTGGAACTGGTGCCGCGCATCATCGCCGACAAGATCGCCGAACGCGATCCCGCCATCGTCGTGCGCGTGAAACAGGCCAGCACGGAAGTGGACGAGGACGATCCGTATGCGGCGTTCCAGATTCCTGATGATTTGATGTGGTAGTGTTGGCGCCCCCTTTTGGGGCGCCGCGGCTATTTCAGGTCTTGATCGACCCTGATCGCGCCATCAAGCGACATCAGGTAGTCATATAGTGCGTAGGTGGACGCTAGTTTCTTTTTCGTGCTCCACCATATCGCCAAGAGAATGAAGCCCGCACCTATCGGGAGCGTCAGCAGCGAGAGAACCAGTATTGCCGACATCCAGCCCTTGATCGTGCGTGTGCCGGCGGGTGGATTCAACGCATACAGCACGCCGTTGGCGCGCTCCAGTGCCAGCAAGGCGCCACTCTGCGTTTCCTGCGTCATGATGGTCATGTGCAGCTTGACCTTCTCGCCCGACTGCAGCACCTCCTGCAGGATATCGTCCATTTCTTCCGTGACGAGGAAACGCCTTCTCACCCGGGTGCCATCGGCCATCGTCAGCTTATTGTATTGGTAGTAGCAGCCTTTGCTCCATTTGTCCCCCAGGGACTCGATGACACCTTCGTAGACCTTGATACTCATTTCCATGCTCCTTGCGATAACGTGCTCAAAGCATGCCAGCGCAGCTGCCCGCCGCGCCACGGTTTTGACATAACTGAATCATGACAGCCATGTATGTTGTTGATTTAAAAGCAGATTTGTATGTGCGTAGGGAATCGGGTGTATCCGTGCGGCATGCCGGTGGCGGCGTCGGCTGGCATGCCATGAATATTTTCCAGTAGGAAACTTGTCGAGTTTGTTATCATTTCGTTTAACTTGTGGTGCGCCAGGGCGCCACGTTTGTTGGTGTACTGATAACAGCAAGGAAAGTCATGGGCAATGTGTATCGCTACCGTTTTGGGCCGGTCGAGTTTGACGAGGCCAGCGGCGAGCTGTCGGTGAATGGCTTGCGGGCGGAAATTCATCCCCAGGGCCGTGCCTTGTTGTCGGCCTTGTTGGCGCGCCGCCATGAAATTGTCTCGCGCAGCGAGCTCGAGGCCATCGTCTGGAAGGGCGGTTCGGCCAGCAAGGAAGCCCTGGCGACTGCCGTCAACCGCTTGCGCAATGCCCTCGGGGAGTCGCATGCCAGTCTCATCGAGACCGTGCCGCGCCAGGGTTACCGCATCACGGGGGACGGCGACCGGGTAGTGGTCGGCAAGACATTTGAAAGCCAGATCGCCCTGGCGCCCGGACAAGCCGTGCCGGGGCGGGATCATTTCCGCCTGGAACGCATCCTCGGCCAGTCCACTTCAGGCGAAGTCTGGCTGGCCTGCGATGCTGCCAGCGGCGAGCGCCGCGTGTTCAAGTTTGCCACCGATGCGCAGTATCTGGCCTCGCTGAAGCGGGAAACGACGATTTCGCGTTTCCTGCGCGATGAACTGGGGCCGCGCCCCGACATCGCCATGGTGCTGGACTGGAATTTCGAGCAGCCGCCGTTTTTCATGGAAAGTGAGTTTGGCGGCGACAATCTGCTGGAGTGGAGCCGCCAGGATGGACGCCTGGCCCAGCTCGATGGCGCAGCGCGTCTGTCGCTGTTCCTGCAAATTGCCGATGCCGTGGCCGCCGCGCATGGCGTGAGCGTGCTGCACAAGGACTTGAAGCCGCAAAATATCCTGATCGCGCCAGTGGCGGCAGGCTGGCAGGCGCGTCTGACCGACTTTGGCAGCGCGCGCCTGCTCGAACCGGGACGGCTGGAGCAGCTTGCCATTACACAATTGGGCATGACGGGCACGCACGGCGTCGGCAGCGACGTGTCGCAGGGCACGCCCATGTATATTGCGCCCGAATTGTTCGCCGGCGGCGCAACGACGCAGCGCAGCGATGTGTTTGCGCTGGGCGTCATGTTGTACCAGTTGCTGGTGGGCGACATGCAGCGGCCATTGATGCCGGGCTGGCAGCGCGACATTGCCGACAGCCTGCTGGCCGACGATATCGCCCAGGCCACCGATGGCGATCCCGTGCGCCGCCTGGCCAGCGTGGCCTTGCTGGCCGAGCGGCTGCGTAGCCTGGACGCGCGCCGGGCGCAGGCGCAGGCCGAGCACGCAGCGCAGGAGGCGGCGCAACTGGAGCGTGCGCGCGTGCGCCGCTTCCAGGCGCAGCGGCCATGGATGCTGGTATCGCTGGCCGTGCTCGCCGTCGGCCTGGCGGCCAGCCTGGTGTTTTATCAGCAGGCGCGGCGCGACCAGCAGGCCCTGCTGCGGCAAGTGGCCGTGGGGCAGGCGATGAACCGCTTCCTCGGCGAAGACTTGATCGCCCAGGCCAACCCGTCCATCAGCGGCCGTGCGGGCGTGACCATGCTGGAGGCCGCCAGGAAGGCGGCGCCGGCCATCGATGCTCGCTTCAAGGACAGCGCGCCGGAAGTGCAAGTGGCCCTGCACGAGGCGATGCAAAAGACATTTTCGGGTTTGACCGAGCATCAGGCCGCCATAGCCGAAGGCCGTTTGGCCCTGCGCGCAGGCCAGGCGATGCCTGCCGATAGCGAGCAGCTGGCGCAGATTCGCGTCAACCTGGCCAGCGACCTGATCGAAATGTCGCAGACCAGTGAGGCGCAGGCGGAGCTTGATATTGTCGAGCGCTGGCTGGCCAGCCGCCAGGGCCGGTATCCGGTCATCGAGGCCGGCTATTGGCTGGCCCGCGCCACCATCGCCACCACCGCATTTGATGAAAAGCTGGGCGTCGAGCAAACGCGCCGCGCCTTGCAGATACTGGGCGCCATGCCGCAACCCCCGCATGCCATCGAGGAATATGCGATGCTGATGTATGCCGATGCCAGTCGCATGGCGAAAGATTATGGGGAAGCGGAAAAGTATTTTCTCAAACTGATTGCCCTGCAAGAAACCCGCTATGGGGCGCAAGGGGCGCGCACCTGTTTTACGCGCCTGGGCCTGGCGTCGACGTACAGCTATCTGAATCGGGTGGAAGAAGCCATTGCCATGTTGCGTGACAGTGCACATTGCCTGAAAGCGGCGCTGGGCATGGAAAATACGCGCACGGCGATAGCGTACGACATTTTGGGCGCCGCATATTACAAGGCGCAGCGCTACCAGGAGTCAGTCGATGCCTATATGACGGCCAGCCCGGTGTATGGCCGGCTCAAGGGACAGCAGTCGTTCCACTCCGTCGGTGCGCGTTCTTCCGCCGCGCTCGCGTATGTCGGCATGGGCCGCTATGGAGAGGCGGAGCAGCTGTTCATCGATACCTTGCGCGACGTACGCGCTGGCAATGCGGAAGACAGCGCGGCGGTGCAATGGAATCGCTACCAGCTTGCCAATTGTCGCCTGCAGCAGCGCCGTACCGATGGTGTGGCGGCCTTGCTGCAAGGCTTGCAGGAAGACACGCTGGGGCACGCTCAGGTATTGCTGGACTGGGATGGCCGCCTGGCCTACCAGCGCGGCCGCCTGGCGCTCTACACGGGGCAGCGGGCGCAGGCACTGGCGCTGCTGGAAACGGCAGCCACCATCATTGCAGCCAAGAATCCCGAAGGCCCTATCTCGGAAGCGGCGATCCGCGCGCTGATGGCGAGCGCAAAATAGTAGCGCGAGCAGCGCGGCGGCAGGCCAAAGCTTGCCGCCAACGCAAAAACGCCACCCGAAGGTGGCGTTTTTGAACGTATTACGAATTCTTGGTGGCCCGGGGCGGAATCGAACCACCGACACAAGGATTTTCAATCCTCTGCTCTACCGACTGAGCTACCAGGCCAAGGTGGCGAATTATAGCAGACCAAAACAGGAATGCAAGAGCCGGCTGCGACTTTTCCCCGATTTCCTGCATGGCCATCACATTACTTGCCTACAGGTCAAATATGATTTGATATAAACGGTATTTTTTCAATAAAGGAAGGGCGGATAGTGCGGCTCTCGACATTCATTCGAGAGTACCGCCGCTTGCACGCCACCACCAATCACACAATCACCTGGGCCTGGATGAGGACCAGCCCACGCCGCTGCAGCGTTTCCGCTTTGGCGGGCGCACGCGACGCAATGGCCTGATCGCCGAACTGCACGCCATGCGCGAAGCAGGCGTTCGGCACATCGGCTTGCAGCTGCGGCAGAACCGCCGTCTGAGCGCTTGTCTCCCGCATGATGTTGCCGGATAATCAAGCACTCAACGCCGCTTGTGAACGGAGGTTCACAAGCGGCGCTTTTTCATGGCGGAACCGGCGGGAGCAGCGATTGAAAGCAGGTCAGAGGATGAAATGGCAACTGGGAGTCATGTCCATGCTCGTCCTGCACATGACTGCCGCGCAGGCGGGCGAGGGCGACGTGCTTGCGCTGGCGCGGCTGTGGAGCGAGGCGCGCGCCACGCATCCGGCCCTGGCCGATGGCGCCATCGACTGGGACCGCGCACTGGTCTCTGCGCTGCCGCAACTGCAGGGCAAGGATGACGAGGCCAGCTTGCGCGGCGCCGCCACCGCCATGATGGCGCCTTTGCATGACGGCGCGCTGCGCATTGGCGTGCCAAGCCAGGAGTTCGTGCGCTGGCCGGCCGATGGCCCCGTGCTGGAATGGCTGCCCGGCGATACGGCGCTGCTGCACCTGCACCCGGGCATGCGGATCGATGCGGCGCCGTTCGTGCTGCCGGCGCGCGCCAGGCGGGTGATCCTGGACCTGCGCCCGATCGCTGAAGTACCGTCCATGCCGCCGCCAGTCATGCTGCACGCCGTGCTGGCCCGGTTGATCGGCCATCCGCTGTTGCCGCCGGCGCGACGCTACCGCTTTTCAACGGGGCCACGGCCGCAAGATCCGCAGGATTGGGAAGGCATCACGCCCGGTTTCATGCAGATGGAAACGCAGCGCCTGCAGCCGTCGGCCGGTGCGCGCGCCCTGCCCATGGTGGCAATCGTGAACGATACGCAGCCTGTGCCAGGCGCCTTGCTGGCACTGCAGCGGGCGGGGCGCGCACGCATCGTGGCCGAGGAAGGGGCGTGGCGCAGCCGGACCGGCCCGCTGCAAACGCTATGGTTGGCCGAAGGCCTGCCGGTGGAGTTTTCTGCTGGCCAGCTGGTCTGGCCAGACGGCAGCGTGGCGCTCTGGCATGCCGACCGGACCTTGCCCGAGGATCGCGCCACGGGAGAGGGCAGTGCGCCTGTGACGGCGGCGCTGGCGCTGCTGGCGCACCAGGAACACCCCGCACGCAAGGTGGCGCCTGTGGTGCAAGCGGCCATCTATCCCGTGCGGCAGGACGATGCCGCGTATCGCGACATGCGTTTTCCACAGCGCGAGTGGCGCATGCTGGCGGCGATCAAGCTGTGGGCCACCATGGATCAATACTTCCCCGCCCGCCGTCTGATGGATACATCCTGGGAAGAGGCCTTGCGGGTCTGCCTGCGGCGCATGGAGGAGGTGCGCGACGCCCGAGAATATGGGCTGGCGCTGCAGGCGATGGCGGTGCATCTCGATGACAGCCATGTCGGTACGGCCAGCCGGGCACTGGGCTGGAACGAGCGCACGCACGGACTTGGCGTGCAGCTTGCGCGCATCGACGGGCAGATCGTGGTGGCCGGCGTGACCGACCCCGCGCTGGAACGCACTGGCCTGCTGCACGCGGGCGATGAGATCATCAGTATCGATGGCGAAGACGTGGCCGTGCGCCTCGCGCGCTTGCGCACCATGACGGCCGCCTCGTCAGATGCGGGCCACTGGCGCAAGGCCATGTACGAGATGTCGATCGTCCCGGCCGGAATCAAGGTGCAACTGCTGCTCGCCGGCGGCGATGGGGTGCGGCGCAGCGTGACGCTGGAGCCAACGCCGCTGGGCGATGCGCGGCCCTTGCGCCATGCCTGGCCAGCCGTGCGGGTGGAACAGGGCATCGCCTATGTCGACCTGGATCGATTGCCGCCCGAAGACGTCGACGCCATGTTCGATACCATCCGGGACAGCCGCGCGCTGATACTCGACATGCGCGGCTACCCGCGTGCGACGGGACGCGCCATCGCCAGGCGCCTGAACGTCAATCATGCCGCTTTCTTTTCCACATCGTACCAGCAGCTGGCAATGCCGCTGGAAGCGGGCCATGGCGCGCAACTGGCGTATGTGGACCGTCTTTTTCCCGCGCGAGGGCCGCTGTACCGCGGCAAGGTCGTCATGCTGATCAACGAGCAAACGCAAAGCGCGGCCGAACACCTGGCGTTGATGGTGGAGGCGGCCACGCCCGTCACTTTCATCGGTACGCCCAGCGCGGGGGCGAATGGCGACTTGCGGGACGTCGTGCTTCCTGGAAATGTCCATGTCTGGTATTCGGGCCTGGAGGTGCGCCATGCGGATGGGCGCCAGCTGCAAAGAGTGGGCGTGCAGCCGCATATCCTGGTCGCGCCCACGCTGGCCAGCTTGCGTGCCGGGCGCGATGAAGTGCTGGAACGGGCGCAGGCATTTCTGCGCCAGGATCAAGAATAGTCAAAATCTTTGGCTTCCCCCGTTTCCGCTGGCGCGCAAGCATGCTGAAACGGGGGCGGCAAACGCTATAATGACCGCATGAACAGTCCCACTTCCCCCACCATGCGGCGCTTCATGCACAGCCACAGCGACGTTTGCATCGTCGGCAATGGCGCCATCGCGAAAACCACGGCGCTGGCGTTTGCCCAGGCAGGACAAAGCGTCACCCTGTTATCTCCGGCGAGCCCGCCGGTGACCGCATCCCCTTCGGTCGCCAAGCCGGTCGAAGCCAGCTGGGACGTGCGCGTGTTTGCGCTCAATCACACGGCGCACGACTTGCTGTCGTCGCTGAAGGTGTGGGGCGCCCTGGAGGCTGACAGGGTGGCGCCCGTCGACGCCATGCTGGTCAACGGCGACGGCGCGCAGGCGGGCGGACTCGGTTTCGACGCCTACGGCGCCCATGTGGGTACCCTGGCGTGGATCATCGAAGACCGCAACCTGGGCCAGGCGCTGGACGCCGCCCTGAAATTCGCGCCGAACGTCAGCGTGCTGCAGGGCCGCGCCAGCCGTCTGGAATGGACGAATGACTCGGCCATCGTGCACCTCGATGGCGGCGACACCATCACCTGTGCGCTGGTGGTGGGCGCTGACGGCGCCCAGTCGTGGGTGCGGGGCCAGTGCGACATCGGCCTCGATTACCGCTCGTATGGCCAGCGCGGCGTGGTCAGCAACTTCGCCTGCGAAAAGCCGCACCATGGCGCGGCGCACCAGTGGTTTACGGGCAGCGAAGGCATCGTCGCGCTGCTGCCGCTGCCGGGCGAGCGCGTCTCTCTCGTCTGGTCGGCGCCCGATGCGCTGGCCGATACCTTGATGGCCGAATCGGCCGATGCCCTGGCCGCGCGCCTGGCCGCGTATTGCCACGACAAACTGGGCAAGCTCACGCCGCTGCAGCCGGAACTGGTGCGCGCGTTTCCGCTGACCCTGATGCGCCCGCACGCCATGGTGGCGCCGCGCGTGGCCCTGGTCGGCGACGCCGCCCACGTGGTCCATCCGATGGCCGGCCACGGCATGAACCTGGGCTTTGCCGACGTGGCGCAGCTGGTCAAGACGATCAGCGAACGCGAAGCGCACCGCGGCATCGGCGACGAGCGCGTGCTGGCCCGCTATGCGCGCGCGCGCAAGGAAGACGTGCTGCTGATGCAGCTGGCCACCGATGGCCTGGCGCGATTATTTGGCGCCGATCTGGAGCCGCTGCGCGTGGTTCGCAATTTGGGATTAAACTTGCTGGATAAATTACCGGCCCTGAAGCGAAAAATGATTGCGCACGCCTTGGGGCATCAGTGAAAATCAGGAAGTCTTAAGATATCGCTGGATAATGGCAGCAGTGAAAATTCAAGGTCGCCGCAGCAGGTCTGCGGCGATCGTTTTATCAAAGAGATAACGACGCCGGGCTCCCTGCCAGTTTCGCCGGGCGTTACAAGTGGAGAAGTGATAGTGATCAAAATGAGCAGAATCGCATTGGTACTGGCCTCGGGCCTGATGATGTCGTGCGCCGGCGCGGAAACGCCAACGGAAGCGAGCATCAAAAAGCTGATCGAGCCGCGCCTGGGCGAAGGCGCCAAGGTCGATTCGGTCAAGGAAACGCCATACGGCGGCCTGTACGAAGTGCGCACCGGTGGCGACATCCTGTACACGGACAAGGCCGCGCAATACCTGTTCGTCGGTCACGTCTTCGACGCCAAGACGTCGCAAGACCTGACCAAGGTGCGCCTGGACGAAGTCAACCGCATCAAGTTCTCGGACCTGCCGCTCGACTCGGCCATGAAGACCGTCAAGGGCAATGGCAAGCGCGTGATCGCCGTGTTCGAAGATCCGAACTGCGGCTATTGCAAGCGCTTCCGCCAGAACGCCCTGAAGGAAATCGACAACGTCACCGTCTACACCTTCATGTACAACATCCTGTCGCCCGATTCGATCGCCAAGTCGCGCAATATCTGGTGCGCGCCGGACCGCAACAAGGCCTGGGATGACTGGATGTTGAACGGCAAGGCGCCGGCCACGGTGGCCGCCACGTGCGCCAATCCGCATGAAAAAATCCTGGCCCTGGGCCAGCAGTTGCGCGTTTCGGGCACGCCGGCCATCTTCTTTGCCGACGGCAGCCGCATTCCGGGCGCAGTCGATGCGAAAACCTTGGAACAGAAATTCTCGACCATTAAGTAATCCGGGCTGTCGCCAGGAAGGCTGGACGGCGCGCCCTCGCAAGGCGCGCTTTTTTTTGCGTTTTTTTCCGCTGTCGTATCATCAAGTGTTGTTCGTAGACGCCATAACAATCCAAAGAGGGGAAGCAGCAGATGATTACCTTGAATATCAACGGACGCGACACGCAGGTCGACGCCGATCCTTCCACGCCCATCCTGTGGGCGCTGCGCGATAACCTGAACATGACGGGCACCAAATTCGGTTGCGGCGCGGCCCTGTGCGGCGCCTGCACGGTGCACCTCGACGGCCAGCCGATCCGCTCCTGCATCACGCCGATTTCCTCGGTGGGCGCGCAAAAGATCACCACCATCGAAGCGATGGAAAACGACCAGGTGGGCAAGGCCGTGCAGGCCGCATGGGTGCGCCACGACGTGCCGCAATGCGGCTACTGTCAAAGCGGCCAGGTGATGAGCGCGACGGCGCTGCTGCGCACCAACAAGGCGCCCAGCGATGCCGACATCGACGGCGCCATGAGCGGCAATATCTGCCGCTGCGGCACCTATCAACGGATCCGCGCAGCCATCAAGGACGCGGCCAAGACCCTGGCCTGAGGAGAGCGACATGCGTATCGAATGGTTGAATCAGGAAGCATTGCAGCATGGCGGCGTGACCCTGGGCGCGGCGCTGGCAGCGGTGCCGGTGGCTGTGGTTGGCGCGGCCGATGGCGTGTCGCGGCGCGGTTTCATGAAGGCCGGCGCGGTGGCCGGCGGCGGCTTGATGCTGGGCTTTTTCCTGCCCGGTGCCGGCAAGCTGGCGCAGGCGGCCGATGCCGCTCCCGCCAAGCCCGTGTATGCGCCGAACGCGTTTTTGCACATCGCTCCCGATAACACGGTGACGGTGCAGGTGAACCGGCTGGAATTTGGCCAGGGCGTGCAAACGAGCTTGCCCATGCTGATCGCCGAGGAACTCGACGCCGACTGGAGTCTGGTGCATGGCGCGCTGGCGCCCGCCGGCGAGCAGTACAAGGATGCCGCCTACGGCATGCAGATGACGGGCGGCTCGGGCAGCATCGCCCATTCGTTCACGCAGTACCGCGAAATCGGCGCCAAGGCGCGCGCCATGCTGGTGGGCGCCGCTGCCACACAGTGGAAGGTCAGCCCCGACCAGGTGCGCGCCGCCAAGGGCGTGCTGTATGGCCCCGGCGGGCAAAAGGCGACGTATGGCGAACTTGCCGACGCGGCCATGCGCCAGCCCGTACCTTCCAGCGTCAAGCTGAAGGACCCGCGCGACTTCGTCATCATCGGCCAGCCCGTGAAACGCCTGGACGCGGCCGCCAAATCGACGGGAAAACAGCAGTTCGGCATCGACTTCAAGCCGCCCGGCGCGAAAGTGGCCATGGTGGCGCGCCCGCCCGTGTTTGGCGCGAAGGTGGCGAAATTCGACGCCAGCAAGGCGAAAGCCATCAAGGGCGTGCTGGACGTGCTGGAAGTGAAGACCGACCGTGGCGGCAGCGGCGTGGCGGTGATTGCCGACGGCTACTGGCCCGCCAAGCAGGGACGCGACGCTTTGGTGATCGAATGGGATACGAACGCCGTGGAAAAGGTCAGCAGCGACCAGCAACTGGTGGCCTTCAAGGCGCTGGCGAAAACGCCGGGCACGGTGGCGCGCGCATTCGATGTCGCCGCATTATCCAAGGCGCCGAAAAAGATCGAAGCCGTGTACGAGTTCCCTTACCTGGCGCACGCGCCGATGGAGCCGCTCAATTGCGTCGTCGACCTGCAGGACGACAAATGCACGATGTGGGTCGGCTCGCAATTCCAGACGGGTGACCAGGCAGCGATTGCCGCCACCTCGGGCCTGAAACCCGAACAGGTGACCCTGCACACGATGATGGCCGGCGGCGGCTTCGGCCGGCGCGCCGTGCCCTCGTCCGACTACGTGGTCGAAGCCGTCAACGTCGCCAAGGCGTACCGCGCGGCGGGCAAGAGCGGTCCGTTAAAACTGATGTGGAGCCGCGAGGATGACATCAAGGGCGGCTACTACCGGCCGTCGCATGTACACCGCGCGCAGATCGGCCTCGACGGCAAAGGCAAGATCCTCGCCTGGGACCACACCATCGTCGGGCAGTCCATCATGGCCGGCACGCCGTTCGAAGCCTTCATGGTGAAAAATGGCGTCGACGGCACCATGGTCGAAGGCATGGGCGAGCCGTACACCCTGCCGATGAAGCTGTCCGTGCACACGGCCAAGGCGAACGTGCCCGTGCTGTGGTGGCGTTCCGTCGGCTCGACGCATACGGCCTTCGTGATGGAAACCCTGATCGACGAGGCGGCGCATGTGGCGAAGATGGACCCCGTCGCCTACCGCAAGCAGCTGATCGACGCGAAGCACACGCGCCACATCGCCGCGCTGGACCTGGCCGTGGCCAAGTCAGGCTATGGCAAGAAGAAGCTGCCGAAGGGGCAGGCCTGGGGCGTGGCCATGCATGAATCGTTCAATTCCGTGGTCGCCTACGTGGTGACGGCGTCGGTGGTCAAAGTTGCGCCCAGGCTGCACCAGGTATGGGCGGGCGTGCATTGCAACCTGGCCGTCAATCCCCTGACGATCGAGGCGCAAGTGCAGGGCGCCGCGCTGATGGCGCTGGGCATGACCATCCCCGGCGCGGCCATCACGCTCAAGGATGGCGTGGTGGAGCAGCAGAACTTTGGCGACTACCCGGTGCCGCGCATGCCCGACATGCCGGTGATCGAGGTACACCTGGTGCCGTCGGGCGACGCGCCGACGGGCATGGGCGAGCCGGGCGTGCCGCCATTGGCGCCTGCGTTTGCCAATGCGCTGTTTGCCCTGACGGGCAAGCGCCTGCGCAAGCTGCCGTTCGACCTGGCGGCCGCATGACGGCAGCAGTTTTTTGAGTACGGTCGGCATCTTGCTGGCAGCCGGAAGGGGACGCAGGTTCGACCCTTCCGGCGTACAGAACAAATTATTGCAGCCGTTGACGGAAGGCTCGCATGCGGGCTTGCCTGTCGTGGTGGCGGCAGCGATGAACATGCTGGCGGCCTTGCCGCGCGTGCTGGCCGTGGTGCGTGCCGACGACACGCAGGTGGCGCGCGCGCTCGGTGCGCTGGGCTGCGAGGTGCGCGTCTGCCATGACGCCGATACGGGCATGGCCGCCTCGCTGACCTGCGCCATCGACTATGTGCGCGGCGCGCCGGGCTGGCTGATCGCCCTGGGCGACATGCCTTTCGTGGAAGCGGCTACAATCGCCGCCTTGTCGCAAGCCATCGGCGCTGGCGCGCGCATCGCCGTGCCCGTGTTCCAGGGGCGGCGCGGCAATCCTGTCGCGTTCAGCGCTTTTTACTTGCCGCTGCTGCTGGCGCTCGATGGCGACCAGGGCGCGCGCAGCATCGTCAACAGCCATGCCGTATGCGACGTGACAGTGGACGACGGCGGCATCTTGCGCGATATTGATACACCTGACGATTTGTCGCCGGTGCATGGCACGCCCGGGCGACTTTAGAACACCCATGCCAGACACGAGAAAAACATGAAAAAAGCTCCAATTAAAAAAAGTATCGCCAAGGCGCCCGCCGCCGGCATCATCTACAGCATCGCCGCCCTTGATCTGGCTGGCCACATGTTCAAGGTCACCTTGACGGTCAAGTCGCCAGCCGCCATCGGCCAGGTCTTTTCCTTGCCGGCCTGGATCCCGGGCAGCTACATGATCCGCGAATTTTCGCGCAACATCGTCAGCATCCGCGCCGAGTCCGAGGGCAAGGCCGTGGCGCTGACCAAACTGGACAAGCATTCGTGGCAAGCCGCTCCGTGCAAGGGCGCCTTGACGCTCGAATACGACGTCTACGCCTGGGATTTGTCCGTGCGCGCCGCGCACCTGGACCAGAATCACGGCTTCTTCAACGGCACCAGCGTGTTCCTGCGCGTGCTGGGCCAGGAATCCGACGCACATGAAGTGCACATCGTGCAGCCGAAGGATGCGGCCTGCAAGACCTGGCGAGTCGCCACCACCCTGCCGGAACTCAAGGCCAAGCGCTATGGTTTCGGCAGCTACCAGGCGGCCAACTACGATGAGCTGATCGACCACCCGGTGGAGATGGGCGACTTCGCGCTGGCCACTTTCAAGGCGCATGGCGTGCCGCACGATATCGTCGTCACGGGCAAGGTGCCGAACCTGGACCTGGACCGTTTGTGCCGCGACCTGAAAGCGATCTGCGAAACGCAGATCGCCTTCTTCGAGCCGAAGACGAAAAAAGCGCCGATGGACCGCTATGTGTTCATGACCATGGCCGTCGGCGACGGTTACGGCGGCCTGGAACACCGTGCCTCGACGGCGCTGATCTGCGCCCGCGCCGACTTGCCGACGACGGCGTCGATCAGCACGGAGATCGGCGACGGCTACCTGAAATTCCTCGGCCTGTGCAGCCACGAGTACTTCCATACCTGGAACGTCAAGCGCATCAAGCCGGCCGCCTTTGCGCCGTACAACCTGCAGGCGGAAAGCTATTCGCCGCTGCTGTGGCTATTCGAAGGCTTCACCAGCTATTACGACGACCTGATGCTGGTGCGTGCTGGCCTGATCGACGAGGCAGCCTATTTCAAGCTGCTGGGGAAAACCGTCAACAGCGTCTTGCGTGGCAGCGGCCGCAGCAAGCAAAGCGTGGCCGATTCCAGCTTCGACGCCTGGGGCAAGTACTACCGCCAGGATGAAAACGCGCCGAACGCCATCGTCAGCTACTACACCAAGGGTTCGCTGATCGCGCTGGCCTTCGACCTGACGATCCGCAGCAAGACGAGTGGCGAGAAATCGCTGGACGACGTGATGCAGGCGCTGTGGCAGCGCTATGGCCGCGATTTCTACAAGGGTAAAGCGCGCGGCGTGACGCCGGCCGAGGTCGAAGCCCTGTTCGATGAAGTTTCCGGCACGCGCATGAAACCGTTCTTCGAGCGCTACATCCGCGGTACGGACGACGTGCCGCTGGCGCGCCTGCTGGCGCCGTTCGGCGTGAAATACAGCGACGCGCGCAAGGCGGAAAAGCCCAGCCTCGACGTCACTCTGGGCCGCGACGGCAACGACGCCAGACTGGCGCAGGTGCACCAGGGCGGCGCCGCCCACGCGGCCGGCCTGTCGGCAGGCGACGTGCTGGTGGCTGTCGATGGCTTGCGCGTGACGGGTTCCAACCTGGACACCTTGCTGGGTCGTTATGCCGTCGGCGCCAGGGTGGCCATCCACGCCTTCCGCCGCGACGAGCTGATGACGTTTGCCACCGTCTTGCAGGGCGACCGCGTCCCTAGCGTCAGCTTGACACTGCTGCCGGCGCCAAAGAAAGCCACGGGGCCAAAGCGTCCTAGCGCCGCATGACGCTCATGCTGATGAACATGCGTTAAGACAGAGAACCGGCCGTTATGGCCGGTTTTTCATTTCAGGATGCAACTTCTTAAATGCAAGTTATCCACCCGTATTGGCGCTGTGCCATCATATTTACCGCAAATGAACTAATTTTCCTTCAACTAAACTAAAATTGCCGAACTGTTTCTTTTAGATCGCGCCCAACGTGCAAACCCTCGATCCACGAACGATCATGCTGATGACGACCCTGATGTGCGGGGCCATGAGCATCGTCATGTTCTCGGTGTATCGCAGTTTCCGGCGCGAGGTGCATGGCCTGGGGCATTGGGCGGCCGGTTTGCTGTTGCTGGTATGCGCGTCGCTGCTGTTTGGCACCCGCGAGGTACTGCCGCCGGCATTGTCGATGATCGCGGCCAATGCGGCGCTGGTGGCCGGCATCGGCCTGTCGATGCTGGGCACGGAGAAATTCTTTGGCCTGGCGCCCAGCCGCCGTGCCTATTTGCTGATACTTGCCCTGGCCATCGCCGGCAATAGCTGGTGGCTACTGGCGCGCCCCGATTTCTCGGCGCGCGTGGCGGTTTTCTCCCTGCTGGTCTTCCTGTTGTATGCGCGCCAGGTGCAACTGGTGTGGCGCCATGGCGAGCGCCATTTCTCGAGTTTTTTCTTTGGCGTGCTGATGCTGATGCAAGCCCTGGTGGTGCTGGTGCGCGGCATGTCGGCCTTGCTGCATGGCGGCGCCAGCGTGAACCTGGCGGTGGCAGGCACGCCGGCCGGCATCTATCTGGCGGTCGCCAATTTCATGGCGCTGCTGCTGACCGTGGGCTTCATGACGGTGGCGACGCGCCGCCTGCAGCAGATACTGGAGCGCCGCTCGACCCACGATCCGCTGACGCAGGTGCTGAACCGGCGCGGCTTTGGCGACGCCTATGCACGCGAGATAGATAATCTGCGCCGCCGCCGTTTGCCGTTGACGCTGCTCAGCATCGACCTCGATTACTTCAAATCGATCAATGACCGCTACGGTCACGCGGTGGGAGACCAGGTGCTGGCGCATGTGGCCACCGTGATCAAAGGCGCCTTGCGCGAATCGGATTGCGTGGCGCGTTTCGGCGGCGAGGAGTTCGTCGTGCTGATGCCGGATATGCCCGTGCATAATGCCTTGGGCGTGGCCGAACGCATACGCGCCTTGCTGCGCGAGTCCAGCCATGCGGAACTGCCTTCGTGTACCGTCAGCATCGGCGTCGCTTGCCAGGCATCGCTGCTGGAGGGGCTGGAAGAATTACTGTCGCGCGCCGATGCGGCCCTGTACCTGGCCAAGGAGCGGGGGCGTGACCGCATCGAACTCGATGCCGCTGCGCTTACTGCGGACCGGACAATGTCCGCAGCTGGAATCGGTACTGTTCGTTGAACAGGAAGGTTTCGGAAAAATCGAAGGTTTTGGCGTGGCGGCGCATCAGATGTGCCGCTGGCGGAAAGAGGGTTGGCACGCGCCGTACGGCGGCCAGCGCCGCAGCCGATGCTTCGCCGTCGCGCGAACGGTGCACGTGCACGCTTTTCAGCTCGCCGTCGGGGCCAACGCTCAGGTCGAGCACGACGATGGCCGGCAACATGGGCGGCAGGCGCCCGCTGAACGTGTATGCACCGTTGGCCGCCATGATCTGCTGCGCCACCAGCGATTTGTAGGCGTCGATGCTGGCGGCCAGCTGTATCGCGGCCAGCTGTATCGCGGCCGGCGTGCGAGGGGGCGTACCTGCGGGCGTGCGCGTCGCCGGCGGGGCCGCAGTCTGGCAAGCCGACAGCAGGGCAGCAGTGGCAAGGACGATGATCGCGTGTCTCATGCCTGCCAGACTACCATGCTTTAACTGAACAGGCGTTCCAGTTCCACGCCGGGGTCTGGCGCGCGCATGAACGCTTCGCCCACGAGGAAACTGTGGATGTGCGCGTCGCGCATGCGTTGCACGTCGGCCGTGCTGTGGATGCCCGATTCCGTGATGATCAATTTGTCTTGCGGGATGCGCGGCAAAAGATTAATCGTCGTGTCCAGCGACGTCTCGAACGTGCGCAGGTTGCGGTTGTTGATGCCGATCAGCGCGCTCTTGAGTTTCAGGGCCGCCGTCAGTTCGTCGCCATCGTGGCTTTCGATCAGCACGCCCATGCCCAGTTCGTGGGCGCATGCTTCCATCTCCGCCATCAAGCCATGGTCGAGCGCCGCGACGATCAGCAGGATGCAGTCGGCGCCCATGGCGCGCGCTTCATAAATCTGGTACATGTCCACCATGAAGTCCTTGCGCAGCACGGGAATGGCGCAGGCGGCGCGCGCCTGCTGCAGGTATGCCACGCTGCCCTGGAAGAACTGTTCGTCCGTCAGCACGGACAGGCAGGCCGCGCCATGCTGGGCATAGCTGGCGGCGATGTCCGCCGGGCGGAAGTCGGCGCGGATCACGCCTTTCGATGGCGACGCTTTTTTGACTTCGGCGATGATGCCGGGCTTGCCGGCGGCGATGTGCTGGCGCAGGCTAGCTTCAAAACCGCGCAGACCGGCGCGCAGGGCGCCGTCGCTTTCCACGTCGCCGCGCAGGCTGGCCAGGCTGCGGCGGGCTTTGGCCTTGGCCACTTCGTCGGCCTTCACGGCCAGGATTTTATCGAGTATGTCGGACATGATGGTCGCTATTCTATAAGGGAGGGCGGAGGACTTACGCTTGTGCCGGGGTGCCCAGCTGCTGCGTCACCTGCACGAATTGTTCCAGTTTTGCCAAGGCGGCGCCCGAGCTGACGGCGGTGCGCGCGCGCGCCAGGCCGTCTTCGATCGAGCTGGCCACGCCGGCCGCGTACAGCGCCGTACCCGCGTTCAGGGCGACGATGTCGGCAGCGGCGCCGGGTTCGCCGCGCAGCGCTTCCATCATCTTCGCTTTTGACTCGATGGAGTCGGCCACCTTCAGGTTGCGGCTGGCGATCATCGACATGCCGAAGTCTTCCGGATGGATTTCATATTCGCGGATTTCGCCGTTGATCAGTTCACCGACCATGGTGGCCGCACCGAGCGACACTTCATCCATATTGTCGCGGCCATACACGACGATCGCATGCTGCGCGCCCAGGCGCTGCAGCACGCGCACCTGGATGCCGACCAGGTCAGCGTGGAACACGCCCATCAGAATGTTCGGCGCGCCGGCCGGATTGGTCAGCGGACCGAGGATATTGAAGATCGTGCGCACACCGAGTTCGCGGCGCACGGGCGCCGCATGCTTCATGGCCGCATGGTGGTTGGGCGCATACATGAAGCCGATGCCCGTTTGCGCGATCGACTGGGCGATCTGCTCGGGCTGCAGGTTGATGTTGACGCCCAGCGAGTCGAGCACGTCGGCGCTGCCGGACGAGGACGAGACGCTGCGCCCGCCATGCTTGGCCACGCGCGCGCCGGCGGCCGCCGCCACGAACATCGAGGCGGTGGAAATGTTAAACGTGTGCGCGCCATCGCCGCCCGTGCCGACGATGTCGAGCAGGTTGGTGGTGTCAGCCATGGGCACCTTGGTGGAAAACTCGCGCATCACTTGCGCGGCGGCGGCGATTTCGCCGATGGTTTCCTTTTTCACGCGCAGGCCCATGGTCAGCGCCGCGATCATGGTGGGTGACATTTCGCCGGACATGATCTGGCGGAACAGGTACAGCATTTCGTCGTGAAAGATTTCGCGGT
The DNA here is from genome assembly GCF_002813325.1 of Janthinobacterium sp. 64. Classification (NCBI taxonomy): domain Bacteria; kingdom Pseudomonadati; phylum Pseudomonadota; class Betaproteobacteria; order Burkholderiales; family Oxalobacteraceae; genus Janthinobacterium; species Janthinobacterium sp. 64. The sequence continues at coordinate 4,447,658 of NZ_PHUG01000001.1, forward strand.
GTTCGATGCAGCGCAGCAGGGCTTCTTGTGGGGTGATCGGCATGATGCTTCCTTCTTCAATGATGGCGCAGGAGGACACTGATGGCACGCCGTGGCGTGCGCAGGGAATCAGCGCTCGAGGAAATTCTTCAGCAGGGCGTGGCCGTGCTCCGAGAGGATCGATTCGGGGTGGAACTGCACGCCCTCGATATCGTATTCCCGGTGGCGCACGCCCATGATTTCGCCGTCGTCCGTCCACGCCGTCACTTCCAGGCAGGAAGGCAGCGAGGCGCGTTCGATCGCCAAAGAGTGGTAGCGGATCACTGTGAAGGGACTGGGCAAACCTTTGAAGACGCCCACGCGCGTATGCGCGATGAGGGAAGTCTTGCCATGCATGACTTGCTTGGCGCGGATGACCTTGCCGCCAAACGCTTCGCCGATGGCCTGGTGGCCCAGGCACACGCCCAGTATCGGTTTCTTGCCGGCGAAGTGCTTGAGCACTTCCACCGAAATGCCCGCCTGTGCCGGTGCTTTCGGGCCGGGCGAGATGCAGATGCGGTCCGGGTTCAGCGCTTCGATCTGTGCTATCGTGATTTCATCGTTGCGGTAGACCCGCACGTCTTCACCCAACTCGCCGAAATACTGCACGATGTTGTAGGTGAAGGAGTCGTAGTTGTCGATCATCAGCAGCATCTTAAAACTCCCCATCCAGGCCATCTTGCACTTGTTCGGCGGCGCGCAATACGGCGCGCGCCTTGTTTTCGGTTTCCTGCCATTCCAATTCGGGGATCGAGTCGGCCACGATGCCGGCCGCGGCCTGCACATACAGCATGCCGTCCTTGATCACGCCCGTGCGGATGGCGATGGCCACGTCCATTTCGCCGCCAAACGACAGGTAGCCGCAGGCGCCGCCGTAGATGCCGCGCTTGGTGATTTCCAGTTCGTCGATCACTTCCATGGCGCGCACTTTCGGCGCGCCCGTCAGGGTGCCGGCGGGGAAGGTCGCACGCAGCACGTCCAGGTTTGACAGGCCGTCTTTCAGCGTGCCTTCCACGTTCGAGACGATGTGCTGCACGTGCGAGTATTTTTCGATGACCATGCGGTCGGTGACTTGCACGCTGCCCGTTTCGGCGATGCGGCCGATGTCGTTGCGCGCCAGGTCGATCAGCATCACGTGTTCGGCGATCTCTTTCGGATCGGCCAGCAGTTCGGCCGACAGCTCGGCGTCGCGCTCTGGCGTGGCGCCGCGCGGACGGGTGCCGGCGATGGGGCGCAAGGTGACTTTCTTGCCGCCGTCTGCCCTCGTCTCGTTGCGCACCAAAATCTCGGGCGAGGCGCCGATGATCTGCATGTCGCCGAAATTATAGAAGTACATATACGGCGACGGATTGAGCGAACGCAGGGCGCGGTACAAGGTCAGCGGCGAATCGACATACGGTTTGCGGATGCGCTGGCCGATCTGCACCTGCATCAGGTCGCCCGCCATCACGTATTCATGCGCCTTGGCGACCGCCTTCAGGTAGTCTTCCTTGGAAAAGTCGCGGATGGTTTCCGTGCGCACGGAAGCGCTGGTGACGGGTGCATCGACGCCGCGGCGCAGCATCATGCGCAAGTCTTTCAGGCGCTGACGCGCTTTCGAGAACGACTCGGGCTGCGTGGTGTCGGCGTAGACGATCAGGTAGAGTTTGCCGGACAGGTTGTCGATGACGGCCAGTTCTTCCGTCACCATCAGCTGGATGTCGGGCAGGTTCAGGTCATCCTTCGGCGCGCCGCCGGCCAGCTTTTTCTCGATGTGGCGCACGGTGTCGTAGCCGAAGTAGCCGGCCAGGCCGCCGCAGAAACGCGGCATGCCGGGGCGCAGGGCCACCTTGAAGCGCGACTGGTACTGTTCGATGAAATCGAGCGGATTGCCTTCGTGCTCTTCGATCACGACGCCGTTCTTGACGATTTCCGTGTGGCTGCCATAGCTGCGCAACACGGTCGTGGCGGGCAAACCGATGAAGGAATAGCGGCCGAAGCGCTCGCCGCCGACGACGGATTCGAGCAAGAAGGTGTTCTTGCCGCCTTGCTGCGTCTGCGCCAGTTTCAGGTACAAGGTGAGCGGGGTTTCGAGGTCGGCAAAAGCTTCCGCGATCAGGGGAATGCGGTTGTAGCCTTGCTGGCCCAGCGATTTGAATTCGAGTTCGGTCATGTGTCTCTCCATGCCGCCAGGGTACGCGTGTGCGTCGTGCTGTCAAAGCACAGATCCTGCGGTGGGTTATCAAAAAACCTGCCGGCGCGCGTGCGCAGCCGACAGCAATCTTACACGGCTCGGCCCTCAGGCCTGCCAGGATTGCCAGCGTCGCCAAAGCCAGGCCTCAATCGAGCCGGTTTGGGTGACATTGTGTTTTTTGATGAGAAACGTGTTCACGATGTGGTGTGGGTCAGTATGCTGGTCTGTTGTGCATGCTTATAAAATGCGCCGCTTCGAGCAGCGTATTTACTATACCATCGGAATCGGTGTCGTGTATAGAGTGTCCGTGGTTGTAACCATACGGTACGGTCAAGACGGGGCAAGCCGCAGCCCGTGCCGCTTGCGCGTCATTCGAGGAGTCGCCGATGGCCACCACTCTGGCGGGTGCCAGGTCGAAGTCCGCGCACACTTGCAGCAGCGGCATGGGGTGCGGTTTTTTCTGCGGCAGCGAATCGCCGCCATAGACGATCTCGAAATACTGTGCCAGGTTTTTCTGTTGCAGCAGAGGCAGGGCGAAGGCGATCGGCTTGTTGGTGACGCAGGCCAGGCGCAAGCCCGCCGCCTGCATCGCCGCCAGCCCCGCTTCCACGTCCGGGTAGATGGTGCTGAACTGGCCGTTGATGGCCAGGTAGTGGCGCTGGTAGCCGTCCATCGCCTGCTCGAAACGCTGTTCCACGCCGGCCGCATCGAAGTCGAGCGCCAGCACGGTGCGGATCAGGTTTTCCGAACCCTTGCCCACCATCAGCTTGATGGCGTCGGCGCTGATGGGCGCCAGGCCCAGTTCGGCGCGCATGCCGTTGATGGCGACATGGAAATCGGGCACGGTGTCGAGCATCGTGCCATCGAGGTCGATGATGGCGGCGCGCACGCCGGCCAGTACGTGGTCTTTCACCGTGCCCGCTTGCATCATGCGCCCGTCACTTTTGCCAATTCGGCGCGCATGGCGTCGATGACTGCCTTGTAGTCGGGCTTGCCGAAGATGGCCGAACCGGCGACGAAGGTGTCGGCGCCAGCGGCGGCAGCGGCGGCGATGTTGTCGATCTTGATGCCGCCATCGACTTCCAGCATGATGTCACGGCCCGATTCGTCGATCATGCGGCGTGCTTCGGCGATTTTTTTCAGTGCTTGCGGAATGAAGGACTGGCCGCCGAAGCCTGGATTGACGGACATGATCAGGATGATGTCGATCTTGTCCATCACGTGTTCCAGGTAGTGCAGCGGCGTGCCCGGGTTGAACACCAGGCCCGATTTGCAGCCATTGTCGCGGATCAGCTGCAAGGAACGGTCAAGGTGATCCGACGCTTCCGGGTGGAAGGTGATGATGTTCGCGCCAGCCTTGGCGAAATCCGGGATAATGCGATCAACAGGCTTGACCATCAGATGCACGTCGATGGGTACTTGCACGTGCGGGCGGATCGCTTCGCATACCAGCGGGCCGATGGTCAGGTTCGGCACGTAATGGTTGTCCATCACGTCGAAGTGGATGATGTCGGCGCCGGCGGTAACGACGTTGCGTACTTCCTCGCCCAGGCGGGCAAAGTCGGCGGACAGGATGCTGGGAGCGATACGGAATGTTGTCATGGTGGCTTAGGGCTAAGAGTAGAAAATGCGAAGATGCGCTATTTTACGCTTGACGCCGTTACCATGCCTCATTGAAGCACGGTGGAACGCAGAATACACGGCGCGCGATGGCCTATGCGGCGCGCGCGACACACAATATGACTGGCAATGTCTGAATAGGAATGACGATGGCGACTTATGAATTTACGGTAACGGTCAAGACGCAATACCTGCCCGAGCAATCGGCACCGGACCAGGGGCGGCACGTGTTCAGCTATACGATCCGCGTCGTTAACACGGGCACGGCGGGCGCGCAACTGATTTCGCGCCACTGGGTCATCACGGATGCGAACAACAAGGTGGAAGAGGTGCGCGGCCTGGGCGCCGTCGGCCACCAGCCGTTGCTGCAGCCGGGCGAGCAGTTCGAATACACGAGCGGCACCATGCTGGGCACGCCGCAAGGTTCGATGCACGGCGAATATTTTTGCGTGGCCGAGGATGGCCATCAGTTCGAAGCGCCAATCCCCGAATTCGTGCTGTCGGTGCCGCGTACCCTGCATTAAGGAAACGCCGGGGGCTTGCCCCCTTACTTCAGTTTTTCGGTGGCGTCCTGTTCTTCACTGAGCTGCTTGCGCGCCGGCGGTGCGGGCTTTTTGCCCGAATACATGGTCCACCAGACTATAAATGCCAGCAAGAAGAACGCCACCAGCGCCTCTATCATCAAGATCCACATACGCACTCCTATGTTATTTACCCGCAGCTTAGTATTTACCCGCCGTCTGTTGACACGCGGTAGTCTACCCGTTTCAATCGGCGCCGTCGCGCTTGCGTTGTCCGCCTGTACCACGCCACCCGCGCCGCCCGCTGCCAGCGGCAAGGCGCCGCCCATCGCGCCGACCGTCGTCAAGCCCGTTCCGGCCAAACCGGCCGACGCCAAGGACGCTGCGGATGTGGCGGCGCCCACCTTCGTGCCCGCCAAATTTTCCGCCTTGCCAGGCTGGGCCCGCGACGACATGCGCGCCGCCTGGCCCGCCTTCATGGCCTCGTGCGGCGTGCTGGTCAAGCGTCCGGACTGGAAGGAATCGTGCACGATTGCGCGCCAGGTGAATGCGGACAGCGACAAGGCCATCCGCCTGTTCTTCGAGACCTTCTTTGTGCCCAATCAAGTCGTCACGGCCGATGGTGCCAGTACTGGTTTGGTGACCGGCTACTACGAACCCTTGCTGCACGGGGCGCGCAAGCGGGGCGGTCCCTACCAGACGCCGCTGTACAAGGTGCCCGACGACCTGGTTTCGGTGGATTTGTCCGGCGTGTATCCGGAATTGAAAAACATGCGCTTGCGGGGCAAGCTGGTCGGCAAGAAGGTGGTGCCGTACGCGACCCGCGCTGACATCGAGCGCGCCACATCCGTCACGGGCAAGGAATTGCTGTGGGTGGATGACGAAGTCGAGGCCTTTTTCCTGCAAGTACAGGGATCGGGGCGCGTGCAGCTGACCGATACGCAGGAAACCGTGCGCGTGGCGTACGCTGACCAGAATGGTCATCCGTATAAATCGATCGGCCGCTACCTGGTCGACAAGGGCGAGCTGACCCTGAGCCAGGCGTCCGCGCAGGGCATCAAGGCGTGGATCGCCGGCCATCCCACGCGCAAGGATGAATTGTTCAACGCCAATCCCAGCTATGTCTTCTTCAAGGAAGAGCGCTTGCCCGATCCGAAAGTGGGACCGAAGGGCGCATTGGGCGTGCCGCTGACGCCGCAGCGCTCGGTGGCCATCGATTCGCGCTTTTTGCCGCTGGGTGCGCCCGTGTTCCTGTCCACCACGCAAGCCAATAGCGAGATCCCCATGCAGCGCCTGGTGATGGCGCAGGATACGGGCGGCGCCATCCGCGGGCCGATCCGGGTCGATTATTTCTTTGGTTTTGGCGCGGAAGCGGCCGAGAATGCGGGCCGCATGAAGCAGAGCGGCGCCGTGTGGGTGTTGTTGCCGAAGCAGGCGCCGGCGCGCTAGGGAAAGCGTCGCCGGGCAGTTCGTGGTGTGACTTAGCGCAGTACCATCACTGGCAGGTGCGTGTGGGCCAGCACTTTTTGCGTTTCGCTGCCCACGAACAACTTGTTCAAGCCTTTGCGGCCATGCGAAGCCATCAGGATGATGTCGCAATGGTAGGTTTGCGCCGCATTGACGATTTCATCGTGCGGGCTCGGCGACACGGCGACCACGCCTTCGAAAGGCACGCCTGCGGCACTTGCCGCCTCGCCGATCTTGTCGATGGCGCGTTGCGACGCTTCCTGCATCTGCTGTTCATACAGGCTGGCGTCGAGCACGATGCCGCCGTCGGCCATCGGCGAGAACGGGAACGGCTGCACCACGCTGATGGCGACCAGCTTGGCCTTGTTCAATTGGGCGAAGGCGAGGGCGGTCTCGGCGGCTTTGTCGGACAGCGGCGAGCCGTCGGTGGGAAATAAGATGGTGTTAAACATAGCGTGCTCCTCAAGTGATGTAAGACAGCTTATGGATTTACATCAATTAAAACCTTGATATAAATCAAACCTCATAGGCTTTGGCGTGAATAGTGTCGCCAAAGCAATCTTTTGCCAGTGTATTCCCGTTCACCGCTTCAGGTGCGCACGCTACGCAGCGGCGTGCCCCACACCATCGCGACGGTCAACACAATGCTGCCAGCCGCGATGCAAGCGAGGCCAGTGCGCACGCCGAAGTGTTCCGCTACCCAGCCGGCGGCCAGCGCGCCCAGCGGCGCCGTCGCCACCGTCAGGAAACGCATGGTCGACGTCATGCGGCCCAGCATGGGGTCGGGCGTGACCTTCTGGCGCAGGCCCAGGTAGGGAATGAAGAACAGCATCACGCCGCAATCGAAAAAGAACATCAATATGGCATAGGCCACGGCGCTGGCGGCCGCGCTGCCAAACAGTGCGGCGGGAATCGTGGGCGTCAGGGCAAAACAGAGCGAGGTCGATGCCAGGCCGATCAGGATGGTGCGGCCGGCGCCGTAGCGGCGCGTCAGCGGCTTGACGATGAAGGCGCTGAGCAGCACGCCGGCGCCACCGAGCATCTGCGTCATGCCCAGCACGCCAGGACTCATGCCCAGGTCGCGCGTGGCGAACAGCACCGTCAATGCCATGCTGGCATAAAACAGGAAGTGCCAGATGCCGGCGCCCCAGGCCAGTGCACGCAGCAGCGGTTCGCGCCAGACGAACAGCAAGCCGTCGGCGATGTCGCGCAAGGCGTGCTTGTCAGACGGCGCCGGCCGTGGATCGCGCACGCTCATGGCGCGCAAATTGCAGACGGAAACCAGATAGCCGCACGCCGTGCACAGGATGGCGACGGGCGCCGACAGCACTTGCACCAGCACGCCGGCCAGGCCGGGACCGATCAGGCGCGAAGCCGATTCGGTGGCGGCAAACTTTGATTGCGCATCGATCAAGCCGTCGCGGCCCACCAGGAAAGTCAGGAACACCTGTTCGGCGCCGCCACCGACGACGAAGCCCGTGCCGATGATGAACCCCACTATATATAACCATGGCATCGACAGCACGCCGCACCAGTAGGCCACGGCCACGCTGGCCAGGGCCAGGCCGGACATGCTTTCGCTGAACAGCATGATCGGGTGCTTGCTGCGCCGGTCCAGCAGCACGCCGACGGGCAAGCCGAAGAGGGCGAACGGCAGCGCCTGCAAGGCGACGAGCACGCCCATCTGTTCCGGCGTCGCATGTAGTAACAATACCGCGCACAGGGGCAGGGCCAGCGAGGTGATCTGGGCGCCGAAGCAATTGAGGCCGTTGCTGAACCACAGGCGGCGGAAATTGACGCTGGCGGCGCTGCCGTCGCCGCGCAGGTAACGGGCGCAGTACTGGAAGAAGGAAGAGAAAATACGCTGCTCGATAAAGATGATCGGACTCACAATAATAGCAGCGCACCTGCCGCGCCGCTGCCGTTAGCCGCTACAATCGTTGCACCGTTCATCGAGAGGAGACACCATGCAATACGAAGACCTGATCATCGACATCCAGGACAAAGTGGCGGTCATCCGCCTGAACCGCCCCAAGGCTTTGAACGCCTTGAACGACAACATGATGAATGAGCTGGGCGACGCCCTGCTCAAATTCGATGCGGACGAGAATATCGGCTGTATCGTCCTCACGGGTAGCGAAAAAGCATTTGCCGCCGGCGCCGATATCGCCGCCATGGCCGATTACACCTATCCGGACACCTTTACCCAGGGTTACATCAGCCGCAACTGGGAGCATATCTTGCGTGTGCGCAAACCCGTGGTGGGCGCGGTGGCCGGCTATGCGCTTGGTGGCGGCTGCGAACTGGCCATGATGTGTGATTTCCTGATCGCCGCCGACAGCGCCAAATTTGGCCAGCCGGAAATCAAGGTCGGCGTCACGCCAGGCGCGGGCGGCACGCAGCGCTTGCCGCGCGCCATCGGCAAGGCCAAGGCCATGGATCTGCTGCTGACGGCGCGCACCATCGATGCTGCCGAGGCGGAACGCATCGGCCTCGTGTCGCGCGTGGTGCCGGCTGATAAATTGCTGGAAGAAACCCTGGCTGCCGCCAAGACCATTGCCGCCATGCCGACCTCGGTGGCCATGATGATCAAGGATTGCGTCAACCGCGCTTTTGAAACCACCTTGACCGATGGTGTCGCCTACGAGCGCCGTTTGTTCCAGGCCGCCTTCGGCACGCCGGCGCAAAAAGAAGGCATGCACGCTTTCCTGGAAAAGCGCTTGCCAAACTTCGACGGTCTTTGATATGATTCGCCTCCTCGCAAAACGACGCACACAAAACATGGTGTTGCAGAGTAAAACGGGGAGAAAAAGAAGGTTGACGAAATGCTGCAAACGCTTCATACTCTTCCTTCTTCGCAGCTGACAAACACAACGATTTGTCGATAGCGCGAAAGTAGCACCGAATACAGTTCTTTAACAATTAACAGTCGATAAGTGTGGGCATTTGATGTAAGTGCAGCGCTGCGCAAGCAGCGTAAAACTTAAAATATCAAATGTTCACAAGAAATAATGAAATAGGATACTTCTTCGGAAGTAGCCTGTCAGTTTTTTGAGTGAGCGACCCATCAGCAATGATGGTGCCTGTAAAAGGGCAAAGTAACAGAGATTAAACTGAAGAGTTTGATCCTGGCTCAGATTGAACGCTGGCGGCATGCCTTACACATGCAAGTCGAACGGCAGCACGGAGCTTGCTCTGGTGGCGAGTGGCGAACGGGTGAGTAATATATCGGAACGTACCCTAGAGTGGGGGATAACGTAGCGAAAGTTACGCTAATACCGCATACGATCTAAGGATGAAAGTGGGGGATCGCAAGACCTCATGCTCGTGGAGCGGCCGATATCTGATTAGCTAGTTGGTAGGGTAAAAGCCTACCAAGGCATCGATCAGTAGCTGGTCTGAGAGGACGACCAGCCACACTGGAACTGAGACACGGTCCAGACTCCTACGGGAGGCAGCAGTGGGGAATTTTGGACAATGGGCGAAAGCCTGATCCAGCAATGCCGCGTGAGTGAAGAAGGCCTTCGGGTTGTAAAGCTCTTTTGTCAGGGAAGAAACGGTGAGAGCTAATATCTCTTGCTAATGACGGTACCTGAAGAATAAGCACCGGCTAACTACGTGCCAGCAGCCGCGGTAATACGTAGGGTGCAAGCGTTAATCGGAATTACTGGGCGTAAAGCGTGCGCAGGCGGTTTTGTAAGTCTGATGTGAAATCCCCGGGCTCAACCTGGGAATTGCATTGGAGACTGCAAGGCTAGAATCTGGCAGAGGGGGGTAGAATTCCACGTGTAGCAGTGAAATGCGTAGATATGTGGAGGAACACCGATGGCGAAGGCAGCCCCCTGGGTCAAGATTGACGCTCATGCACGAAAGCGTGGGGAGCAAACAGGATTAGATACCCTGGTAGTCCACGCCCTAAACGATGTCTACTAGTTGTCGGGTCTTAATTGACTTGGTAACGCAGCTAACGCGTGAAGTAGACCGCCTGGGGAGTACGGTCGCAAGATTAAAACTCAAAGGAATTGACGGGGACCCGCACAAGCGGTGGATGATGTGGATTAATTCGATGCAACGCGAAAAACCTTACCTACCCTTGACATGGCTGGAATCCCCGAGAGATTGGGGAGTGCTCGAAAGAGAACCAGTACACAGGTGCTGCATGGCTGTCGTCAGCTCGTGTCGTGAGATGTTGGGTTAAGTCCCGCAACGAGCGCAACCCTTGTCATTAGTTGCTACGAAAGGGCACTCTAATGAGACTGCCGGTGACAAACCGGAGGAAGGTGGGGATGACGTCAAGTCCTCATGGCCCTTATGGGTAGGGCTTCACACGTCATACAATGGTACATACAGAGCGCCGCCAACCCGCGAGGGGGAGCTAATCGCAGAAAGTGTATCGTAGTCCGGATTGTAGTCTGCAACTCGACTGCATGAAGTTGGAATCGCTAGTAATCGCGGATCAGCATGTCGCGGTGAATACGTTCCCGGGTCTTGTACACACCGCCCGTCACACCATGGGAGCGGGTTTTACCAGAAGTAGGTAGCTTAACCGCAAGGAGGGCGCTTACCACGGTAGGATTCGTGACTGGGGTGAAGTCGTAACAAGGTAGCCGTATCGGAAGGTGCGGCTGGATCACCTCCTTTCTAGAGTTTGCACGAATCAGTCATGATTCACGCATCAAATGTTCACACTTATCGGCTGTTTAATTAAGAAGAAACAGTAGTCGTAGTAGCACCGCGTTGGGGCTGTAGCTCAGCTGGTTAGAGCACCGTGTTGATAACGCGGGGGTCGTTGGTTCGAGTCCAACCAGCCCTACCAGCTAATTAGTAAAATCTCAGGGGGATTAGCTCAGCTGGGAGAGCACCTGCTTTGCAAGCAGGGGGTCGTCGGTTCGATCCCGTCATCCTCCACCACGTTTTATTCGAAAGTACAAATGTAAGCCTCGGGGTTTAGATTTGATCTTTTAGCGATCAAAGCTGTTTCGTTCTTTAACAATCTGGAAGAAGTAAAGATTATTTATTGATCGGTTTGCCGTAAAAAGCGAATCGATGGGTAATGATTGTATGTATCAACAAACAAGCAACAACGTTGTACTTTCTTATCCCTGTAGCGCTCTTTGATAGTTTCGATTATCAGAGGCTAACGTTATAGGGACAAGCGAATAAGTGCACATGGTGGATGCCTTGGCGATTACAGGCGATGAAGGACGTAGTAGCTTGCGATAAGCTGCGGGGAGTGAGCAAACACACTTTGATCCGCAGATTTCCGAATGGGGCAACCCACCCTTTTAGGGTATTGCATACTGAATACATAGGTATGCAAGGCGAACGCGGCGAACTGAAACATCTAAGTAGCTGCAGGAAAAGAAATCAACCGAGATTCCCAAAGTAGCGGCGAGCGAAATGGGAAGAGCCTGTACGTGATAGTCGGACTGATAGAAGAATCCTCTGGAAATAGGAACCGTAGCGGGTGATAGTCCCGTATTCGAAATCAGACCGGTGATACTAAGCGTACGACAAGTAGGGCGGGACACGTGACATCCTGTCTGAATATGGGGGGACCATCCTCCAAGGCTAAATACTCGTAATCGACCGATAGTGAACCAGTACCGTGAGGGAAAGGCGAAAAGAACCCCGGAAGGGGAGTGAAATAGATCCTGAAACCGTGTGCATACAAACAGTAGGAGCGGACTTGTTCCGTGACTGCGTACCTTTTGTATAATGGGTCAGCGACTTACATTCAGTGGCAAGGTTAACCGAATAGGGAAGCCGTAGAGAAATCGAGTCCGAATAGGGCGATCAGTCGCTGGGTGTAGACCCGAAACCAAGTGATCTACTCATGGCCAGGATGAAGGTGCGGTAACACGCCCTGGAGGTCCGAACCCACTAATGTTGAAAAATTAGGGGATGAGCTGTGGGTAGGGGTGAAAGGCTAAACAAACTTGGAAATAGCTGGTTCTCTCCGAAAACTATTTAGGTAGTGCCTCAAGTATCACCATCGGGGGTAGAGCACTGTTATGGCTAGGGGGTCATTGCGACTTACCAAACCATTGCAAACTCCGAATACCGATGAGTGCGAGCTTGGGAGACAGACGTCGGGTGCTAACGTCCGGCGTCAAGAGGGAAACAACCCAGACCGCCAGCTAAGGTCCCAAAGATTGGCTAAGTGGAAAACGAAGTGGGAAGGCTAAAACAGTCAGGATGTTGGCTTAGAAGCAGCCATCATTTAAAGAAAGCGTAATAGCTCACTGATCGAGTCGTCCTGCGCGGAAGATGTAACGGGGCTAAGCCAGTCACCGAAGCTGCGGATATATAGCAATATATATGGTAGGAGAGCGTTCTGTAAGCCTGCGAAGGTGTCTTGTAAAGGATGCTGGAGGTATCAGAAGTGCGAATGCTGACATGAGTAGCGATAATGGGGGTGAAAAGCCTCCACGCCGTAAGCCCAAGGTTTCCTGTTCAACGTTCATCGGAGCAGGGTGAGTCGGCCCCTAAGGCGAGGCAGAGATGCGTAGCTGATGGGAAGCAGGTTAATATTCCTGCACCGTCGTATGATGCGATGGGGGGACGGATCGCGGAAGGTTGTCCAACTGTTGGAATAGTTGGTTTTTGGCTCATAGAAGGCGCTTAGGCAAATCCGGGCGCGGAATTCAAGGGGTTGAGACGAGTGCACTTGTGCACGAAGCAATCGGAAGTGGTTCCAAGAAAAGCCTCTAAGCTTCAGTCATACGAGACCGTACCGCAAACCGACACAGGTGGGCGAGATGAGTATTCTAAGGCGCTTGAGAGAACTCGGGAGAAGGAACTCGGCAAATTGGTACCGTAACTTCGGGAAAAGGTACGCCCCGGTAGCTTGACTGGTTTACTCCAGAAGGGTGAAAGGGTTGCAATAAACTGGTGGCTGCGACTGTTTAATAAAAACACAGCACTCTGCAAACACGAAAGTGGACGTATAGGGTGTGACGCCTGCCCGGTGCTGGAAGATTAAATGATGGGGTGCAAGCTCTTGATTGAAGTCCCAGTAAACGGCGGCCGTAACTATAACGGTCCTAAGGTAGCGAAATTCCTTGTCGGGTAAGTTCCGACCTGCACGAATGGCGTAACGATGGCCACACTGTCTCCTCCCGAGACTCAGCGAAGTTGAAATGTTTGTGATGATGCAATCTACCCGCGGCTAGACGGAAAGACCCCATGAACCTTTACTGTAGCTTTGCATTGGACTTTGAACCAATCTGTGTAGGATAGGTGGGAGGCTTTGAAGCGGGGACGCTAGTTCTCGTGGAGCCAACCTTGAAATACCACCCTGGTTTGTTTGAGGTTCTAACCTTGGTCCGTTATCCGGATCGGGGACAGTGCATGGTAGGCAGTTTGACTGGGGCGGTCTCCTCCTAAAGTGTAACGGAGGAGTTCGAAGGTACGCTAGATACGGTCGGACATCGTGTTGATAGTGCAATGGCATAAGCGTGCTTAACTGCGAGACTGACAAGTCGAGCAGGTACGAAAGTAGGACATAGTGATCCGGTGGTTCTGTATGGAAGGGCCATCGCTCAACGGATAAAAGGTACTCTGGGGATAACAGGCTGATTCCTCCCAAGAGTTCATATCGACGGGGGAGTTTGGCACCTCGATGTCGGCTCATCACATCCTGGGGCTGTAGCCGGTCCCAAGGGTATGGCTGTTCGCCATTTAAAGTGGTACGTGAGCTGGGTTTAAAACGTCGTGAGACAGTTTGGTCCCTATCTGCCGTGGGCGTTGGAAATTTGAAGGGGGCTGCTCCTAGTACGAGAGGACCGGAGTGGACGTATCTCTGGTGTACCGGTTGTCACGCCAGTGGCATTGCCGGGTAGCTAAATACGGAAGAGATAACCGCTGAAAGCATCTAAGCGGGAAACTTGCCTTGAGATGAGATTTCCCAGAGCCTTGAGCTCTTTGAAGGGTCGTTCGAGACCAGGACGTTGATAGGCTGGGTGTGGAAGTGCAGTAATGCATTAAGCTAACCAGTACTAATTGCCCGTACGGCTTGTCCCTATAACCTTAGCAGGTACAGAGGATAAGACGGTACAACGTTGCGTGTTTGTTGATACTACCAGTCATTACCCCAATCTTTGCTTCTTCCAGATTCAGGCTTTGTCGCTCCATTGAGGACAAATGCCAGTACAAGTTATGCCTGATGACCATAGCAAGTTGGTCCCACCCCTTCCCATCCCGAACAGGACCGTGAAACAACTTTGCGCCGATGATAGTGCTGCAACCAGTGTGAAAGTAGGTTATCGTCAGGCTTGTTATACGCAGTAGAGAAAAACCCGATCAGCAATGGTCGGGTTTTTTTTCGTCTGGTGGTTTTATCTGGCGCTGGCGGATTACACGTGCGGTGACACATATACGTGTTGCAGCTGTTCCAAATTGATACATGGGCGGCCGGATGCGGGGCAAATACGCATGGCATGGCATTTGCTCTTCTTGGATATTCACTAAAAAAACCAAGGAGACCAGCATGACCTATTCCATTCGTACCCTGCTCGGCATGGCGGCCGCCGGCGCCGTTGCCCTCACTTCCCTGCTGACCTTGCCGCATGCCTATGCGCACGGCAATGTCACGCCGCAAGGCGTCGACACCACCGGCTTGCCCAAGGTGGGCGACAAGTGGCTCGAACAAAACCCGTATCGTGGCAACAAGCTGGCCTTGACGGTCGGCACCTCGGCCTACAACCAGAATTGCGCGCGTTGCCACGGCATCGAAGCCATCTCGGGCGGTATCGCGCCGGACTTGCGCCAGCTCGACCGCGATTGCTTCGGTATCAAGAATGAGACAAAGAAACAGGCTTGCTATAAGGAAACGGACAATTATTTCCTGACGACTATTCGTCACGGTAAAGTACGCAATGGCGCCGTGTACATGCCGCCGTTCGAAGGCGTGTTCAACCAGGAAGCCATGTGGGCCATCAAGACCTACCTGGAAACCCGCCGCGAATCCAATTAAGCCGAATTGATCACGAAGGAGTCCCATGCGTTCATTTCAACTCCGGGGCAAGCGAGCGATGCTCTCGCTCGCTTGCCTGGCGCTGTGCGCAGCCGCGCCGGCGCGCGCCGACTGGCAGAAAGTGCAGCAGTCGGGCAGCCTGAAAGTGGCTGTGTATAACGAGTTTTCTCCGTTTTCCGACAAGGGCACGGGCATCGATATCGACATCGCCGAAGCGCTGGCGAAAAAGCTGGGGCTGAAACTGAGCTTGCTGCCATTTCCCGCCGGCGAAAACCTGAACGACGATTTGCGCAATATGGTGTGGAAGGGGCATTACCTCGGTTATGGTCCTGCCGACGTGATGCTGCATGTGCCCGTCGACAAGAAATTGATGGCGGATAACGACAAGGTCGAGATCTTCGCACCGTACTACGTGGAAACCGTGCGCCTGGCGCGCAGCGCGCAAGCCGTGCCGCAGTTCGATGGCGTCGCTACGCTGGCTGGCAAGCGTATCGGCGTGGAAAAAGTATCGATCGCCGCCATGCTGATGCTGGGCGAAGACAATGGCAAGTACCGCGACGACGTGCGCATCTTCGACACGGCCGCCGAAGCCTTGCAGCAATTGCAGGCGGGAAAGCTCGACGCGGTGCTGGCGAATCGTTCGGAAATCGAGTCGGTGCTGAAAAGCGATCCCGCTTTCCCCTTGAGCGAAGTGGCGTTCGCCCGCTTGCCGCGTGCCGGCTGGGCCGTGGGCCTGGCCGTCAGCAAGCAACAACTCGACGTGGGCAAGTTGCTGCAGGCAGCCATGAACGAGATGGCGGCCAGCGGCGAATTGAAAGCTATCTTTGAGAAATATGGCGTGAAGGAAGCGCGGCCGTAACAGGTCATGCTAGTCAGGTAAAAAGCCCGCGTATCTTCCGATACGCGGGCTTTTTCTTTAGAAACTGTACTGGGCGCTAACCCCCAGCAACCAGTTACGTCCCGGCGCCGCTTCATAGTAGCGCTTGTTGCTGTCGCCGACGATGACGGAGCCCACGTAGGTCTTGTCGAAAAGATTGTTCAGGCGGGCAAATTCCTTGAAGCGCCAATTCCCTACGTTTTGCTTGGCGTTGAAGCGCGCGTTGAACACCGTGTAGCCTGGCGCCGGCTTTTCGATGTTGCTGTCTTCCGCGTAGACCTGCTTGCTGGCCACGCTTTCCAGCGCTGCGCCGAAGCGGTCGAGCGTGTCTTTCCACGCCAGTTCCGCAAACAGGTTGGCGCTGGGTATGCCCGGCAATCGACTGCCTTCGCGCACGCTGCCAAAGGCCTGGTCATACACGGCGTGCAGGCTGGTCAGCGCCACTTTTGTCGTGAAACCATACGGCAGGTTCGAGTCCAGCGATATTTCCATACCCTGGCGCAAGGTCTTGCTGGCATTGATGTAGCTGGTGCGACCGTTACCAGAGTTCTGGCCGTCGACCACCAGTTCGTCATTCGTCTTGATCTGGAACACGGCCGCGTTCACCTGCGTGTTGTGATTGATCCTGGCCTTGATACCCGCTTCCAGGTTGGTGCTGGTGGCGGGTTTCAAGTTGAAATTGAAGCCGCTGTTTTTACCCGAGTAAAACAGTTCGTTCAGGGTAGGCGCTTCGAAGCCGCGCGCGGCGCTGGCGTACACGTTGACGTTCGGCGTCAGTTTATACAGCAGGCCCAGCACCGGTGTCGTGTGGCTGAACTCCAGGCTGCCGCTGTCGTTGCCATTGCTGAGATAGCGGTCGTTGACCGACACTTTCATCTTGCTGTAGCGCACACCAGCGCTCAGCAGCCATGGCCCGCTTTGCCATTCCGCCTGGATATACGGGTCGAGACTGGAGACGACATCCTGCTCGTCGCGGCGCAGCTTGCCTTTTACGCCAAAGCTATTGCCAATGTAATTTTCATAGCCGGTGCGGTCATCGCTGGAGCGGCCGTAATCGATGCCGATGGTGGTGCTCAGTTTGCCGCCGGCCAGCTGGTTCACGTGCAGCCAATTGGTATCGATGCCATAGAACTGACGCTGGAAGTCGACCACGCCGCCTGAGTGTGAGGGAGGGTTCTGGAAACCGATGTTGAAAGCCTGGTACTGGATCACATCGCGGTTGCCGCCATACACCATCACATGCAGGCGGTCGTCGCCGAACGACTGTTCATAAGTGGCGCCGATTTGTTGGTGGTCGATGCTCTTGCGCGTGTTGTAGCGCTCGGCCAGGGTGCGTTTCGGGTTCTGTGTATCCGTCGTATCGATTTCGCCGGCGCGCGAGTCGCGGGCAAACGTGGCCCAGGTGGCGCCCAGCGGATCTTGCGTGTTGCCTTGATGCAGGCTGTTGGCAACGATGGTCAGCTTGCTGTCCGCATTGGGCTTGACGGTGATCTTGCCGAAGGCCTGTTCGCGCGTGGCGGCGCTGTGGTCGCGGAAACCATCCGTGCGGAAGCGCGAGCCGTCGAGCACGTAGCCGATACCGCCTGCCTGGCCTTGTGCCGTCAGGTCCACCTTGCTGGTGCCGAAACTGCCGCCCGTTACATTCAATTCGACGGACGGGGGATTTTGCCCATCCCTGGAAAACAGCTGGATCACGCCGCCCGAGTGATTGCCGTAGATGGCGGAGAAAGGTCCGCGCAGCACTTCGATGCGTTCTGCCGTGTCGAGGTTGAAGGTGGCGGCCTGGCCCTGGCCGTCCGGCATGCTGGCAGGAATGCCATCGCTGACCAGTTTGACGCCGCGCACGCCGAAAGCCGAGCGTGCGCCGAAGCCGCGCGACGAGATCTGCAAGTCTTGCGCATAGTTCTGGCGGTTTTGCACAACCAGGCCTGGCACGGCGGCCAGCGCTTCCGACGCGTTGACGCGGATTTGCCCATCCTGGATGCGGGCGCTGTCGACAACGTCGATCGAGGCCGGCACTTCCTGGCTGGGGTGGGCGATGCGGCTGCCGCTGACGACCACCGTATCCATCAGTTGCCCGTTGGCCAGGTCAGCTGCCTCGGCGGCAAAAACGTGGGGGGCGAGGGTGGCGCTGCCGGCGACAAACAGGCTGGCAATGGTGTTCAAGCGGAAACGATGCTGCATGCGGATTCTCCAATGTGATTAAAAGCCTGCTTTGGTCGCGTGCGCGGCGCAGGTCTGCATAGTTGTATCAAGCAATATGCCTGCCATGTCTCCATTGGTGGGCTGAAATTATACGCGTGTCGGTGGCACGGCGTTTGCATGCAGCAATGTTCAGAGGCGCCGATGCCGCGCGCTTTTCCTGTGTTTTTCCATTGAAAAGGTGATTATGCCCAACTTCTTCTCACGCTTGCGCCAGGTGTGCTGGCTGCTGCCTGCGCTCGCCAGCACCGCCCTCCAGGCCGCTCCTTTTGCCTATGTCCCCAATGAAAAATCGGGCACCTTGAGCGTGATCGATACGGCCACCGACCAGGTGGTGCGCCAGATCGCGGCAGGCAAGCGGCCGCGCGGCATCGCCGCCGACCCCAGCGGACGGCAATTGTTTGTTACCGATGCGGCCAGCAGCGCCTTGTTGCTGATCGATAACGCGACCGGCACGCCCGTGCGCACGGTGGCGCTGGGCAAGTCGCCGGAAGGGGTCAGCGCCTCGCAAGATGGTAGTCATGTGGCCGTGGCCGTCGAGGAAAACAATAGCGTGGCCTTGCTCGATGGCCAGACGGGCGTCTTGCTAGCCGATATCAAGGTGCACGGACGTAACCCGGAACATGCCGTATTCAGCCCGGACGGGCGCTGGCTGCTGGTCAGTGCGGAAGAGGCCGAGCAAGTCGATGTCATTGATGTGGCGCAACGCCGCCAGGTCGCTTCCATCGCCGTGGGCCTGCGGCCGCGCGGCATCGGTTTCAGTCCGGACTCGGGCCGTGCCTACGTGGCGTGCGAACTGGTCAATGCCGTGTATGTGATCGACATGGCCGAGCGCAAGGCCATCGCCACCATTCCAGCGGGCAAGAATGCGAATGGCATCGCCGTCCATCCTGGCGGCAAGCAGGTGTATGTCTCGAACGGTATCGATGGCACGGTGATGGTGATCGACACCGCCAGTCATCAGGTCACGGCCACCATTCCCGTCGGCAAGCGTCCGTGGAATATGGCCATCACGCCCGATGGCAGCAAACTGTACGTGGCCAATGGCCGCTCGAACAGCGTTTCCGTCATCGACACGGCCAGCGCGCGCAAGGTGGCCGATATTGCCGTGGGCGAATTGCCATGGGGCGTGGTGATTCGCTAGTGACACAGGTGCAGGTGTTCCAGTCTGGTACACCTGTTCCATTGTGCAGCGGCTCAAGCCCGGGCATGCGCTGAAAAGCGCGCCGGTATTGACGCCACACCCTTGTAACAGGGGGAAAAGCGGCTAAGTTTGTAGTGGGATGGCGAGCTGGCACGGCATTTGCGGAAGACTCCGTGTACTCACCCCATCTGTACCAGGACGTTTGATTTTAATTAAAGTATTTCCATTCTAATTAACCCGATAGAGGACGACATGAATCTCGCAGACATCAGCAAACTGGGCGTAGCCAATCCCTTCAAACAACGCTATGACAATTACATCGGCGGCAAATTCGTTGCCCCAGTAAAAGGTGAATACTTTCCTAACATTACGCCGATCACGGGCTTGCCATTTTGCGAAATTGCCCGTTCCACGGCGGAAGACGTCGAGCTGGCCTTGGACGCCGCCCATGCCGCCAAGGATGCCTGGGGCAAGACCTCGCCTGCCGAGCGCGCCAATATCCTGAACCGCATCGCCGACCGCATCGAACAAAACCTGAGCCTGATTGCCACGGCGGAAACCATCGACAACGGCAAGCCGATCCGCGAAACGATGAATGCCGACATTCCGCTGGCCATCGACCATTTCCGTTATTTTGCCGGCTGCATCCGCGCGCAGGAAGGTTCCGTCGCGCAAATCGATGCGGAAACCTATGCCTATCACTACCACGAGCCGCTCGGTGTCGTGGGCCAGATCATTCCGTGGAATTTCCCGATTCTGATGGCCGTATGGAAACTGGCACCAGCCCTGGCCGCCGGCAATTGCGTCGTCTTGAAACCGGCCGAGCAAACCCCGGCGTCCATCATGGTGTTGATCGAACTGATCGGCGACTTGCTGCCACCGGGCGTGCTGAACATCATCAACGGTTTCGGCCTGGAAGCGGGCAAGCCGCTGGCCTCGAGCAAGCGCATCGCCAAGATCGCCTTTACGGGCGAAACGGGCACGGGCCGCCTGATCATGGGCTATGCCGCGCAAAACCTGATTCCCGTCACCCTGGAGCTGGGCGGCAAGTCGCCGAATATCTTCTTTGAAGACGTGATGGATGCCGATGATGATTATTTCGATAAGTGCCTGGAAGGTTTTACCATGTTTGCGCTGAACCAGGGCGAGGTGTGCACCTGTCCATCGCGCGTGCTGATCCAGGAATCGATCTACGAGAAATTCATCGAACGCGCCTTGAAGCGCGTGGCCGCCATCAAGCAGGGCAACCCGCTCGACTCGTCCACCATGATCGGCGCCCAGGCGTCGCAGGAGCAGCTGGAAAAAATCCTGTCCTACCTCGACATCGGCCGCCAGGAAGGCGCCGAAGTGCTGGCCGGCGGTGAGCGCCATACGCAGGCCGGCGATCTGGAGGGCGGCTACTACGTGCGTCCGACCGTGTTCAAGGGCAACAACAAGATGCGCATCTTCCAGGAAGAGATTTTCGGACCGGTCGTCTCCGTGACCACCTTCAAGGATGAGGCCGAAGCGCTGGCGATTGCCAACGACACCTTGTATGGCCTCGGTGCCGGCTTGTGGACGCGTGACGGTTCGCGCGCCTTCCGCATGGGACGCGCCATCCAGGCGGGCCGCGTGTGGACCAATTGCTACCACCTGTATCCAGCCCACGCCGCGTTCGGCGGCTACAAGCAATCGGGTATCGGCCGCGAAAACCACAAGATGATGCTCGACCACTACCAGCAAACGAAGAACTTGCTGGTGAGCTATAGCCCGAAAGCGCTGGGCTTCTTCTAAACCGGCAACAGGCGCCGCACCCTTGGTCGGGGGCGGCGCGCAGAAAGGGATGCCATGAGTGCAGCAATTGCCCGGGTGGTCGCCACCGATGCGGCGCTGGAAATGATGGACAAGTTGCGCCAGCGTCACGGCCCGTTGATGTTTTTCCAGTCGGGCGGCTGCTGCGACGGCAGCGCGCCCATGTGCTATGCGCTGGGCGAGTTCGATGTCAGCGATACCGATATCTATCTCGGCAATTTGAATGGCACACCGTTTTACATGGGACTCGAGCAATTCGAGTACTGGGAGCATACCCAGTTGATTATCGATGTGGTCGATGGCAATGGCGGCATGTTTTCACTCGACAACGGCACGGGCAAGCGCTTCCTGACGCGCTCGCGCCTGTTCACCGATGAAGAGTGCGCGCTGTTGCATGCCCAGCCGCATGAGCACCGCAAGACTTGATACACACATACTAATAAAACAGAGGGAGATGATTGTGCAGAAAAAAATCATGGGGATGGTCGTCGGTTTGAGTTTGGCATCGCTGGCCCAGGCGGCCGACGTGGGCAATGTCACCAATGCCATGCTCGACAATACGGCGAAGAATCCGGCCAGCGTGCTGTCGTTTGGCATGGGCACGCAGGGCCAGCGCTATTCGCCGTTGACACAAATCAATGACAAGACCGTGGCCAAGCTGGTGCCGGCCTGGTCGTTCTCGTTTGGCGGCGAAAAACAGCGTGGCCAGGAATCGCAGCCGCTGATTCATAACGGCAAGATGTTCGTCACGGCATCGTATTCACGCATCTTTGCCGTCGACCTGAAAACGGGCGCCAAGCTGTGGAAATATGAGCATCGTTTGCCGGACGGCATCATGCCCTGCTGCGACGTGGTCAACCGCGGTGCCGCCCTGTATGGCAACCTGGTGATTTTCGGCACGCTCGACGCCTATCTGGTGGCGCTCGACCAGAACACGGGCAAGATCGTCTGGAAGGAAAAAGTCGACGATTATGCGGCCGGCTACTCGATGACGGCCGCGCCGCTGATCGCCGAAGGCTTGCTGCTGACGGGCGTGTCGGGCGGGGAATTCGGCATCGTCGGCCGGGTAGAAGCGCGCAACCCGATGACGGGCGACCTCGTGTGGAGCCGTCCGACGGTAGAGGGGCACATGGGCCACCGCTATGACAAGGATGGCAAGGCCATCGACAACGGTATCTCGGGAACCGTGAACAAGACCTGGCCGGGCGACCTGTGGAAAACGGGCGGCGCCTCGACGTGGATGGGCGGCACCTACGATCCGCAAACCAAGCTCGCGTATTTTGGCACGGGCAACCCGGCGCCATGGAACAGCCACTTGCGTCCCGGCGATAATCTGTATTCGTCGTCCACCGTGGCGCTGGACGTGAAAACGGGGCAGATCAAATGGGCGTATCAAAACACGCCCAACGATGCCTGGGATTTCGATGGCGCCAACGAGTTTGTCACCTTCGACATGGATGGCAAGCGCTACGGTGGCAAGGCCGACCGCAACGGTTTCTTTTATGTGATCGACGCCAACACGGGCAAGCTGCAGAACGCCTTTCCGTTTGTGAAGAAAATCACCTGGGCCAGCAGCATCGACCTGAAAACGGGACGGCCGAACTACATCGCCGCCGGCCGCCCTGGCGACCCGACCAAGGGCGAGGAGGGCAAGAAGGGCACGACCGTGTTTGCCGCGCCCGCTTTCCTCGGCGCCAAAAACCAGATGCCGATGGCGTACTCGCCGCAAACCAAGCTGTTCTATGTGCCTGCGAACGAATGGGGCATGGATATCTGGAACGAGCCGATCAGCTACAAGAAGGGCGGCGCCTTCCTCGGTGCCGGTTTTACCATCAAGCCCTTGTTTGACGACTACATCGGCGCCATGCGGGCCGTCGATCCGAAGACGGGCAAAATCGTGTGGGAAATCAAGAACAACGCGCCGCTGTGGGGCGGCGTGATGAGCACGGCCGGCAACCTGGTGTTCTACGGCACGCCGGAAGGTTTCCTGAAAGCCGTCGATGCGAAGACGGGCAAGGAGCTGTGGAAATTCCAGACGGGCTCCGGCGTCGTGGCGCCGCCCGTCACCTGGCAGGATGGCGACACGCAATATGTTGCCGTCGTTTCCGGCTGGGGTGGCGCGGTGCCGCTGTGGGGCGGCGAAGTGGCGAAGAAAGTCAACTTCCTGGAACAGGGCGGTTCCGTGTGGGTCTTCAAACTGGCATCGAAGTAAGGGGGTGAAGCATCCGGGCCACTCGGATGGGTGTCTCCCTGTCCGCCGGGTGTTTTCTTTTTGCTGACGGCCCAGGCCGTCAGTTTTTTGTTTACCTGTATGCCCGCTACGCCTGCTTGCGGTCAAAAAATGAACACTGTCAGTGGCGATTGATCCGCTGCTGCACACCTTAACTACGCTTTTTCTCTTTCTCCCTCTGAGCCGTGCTGGGCACGCTTATTGCCAAAGCTTGAGGTACATCAATCACTGGTGTGCACACTAAAAACAGAGAAGAAAGAGGAGACGCAATGAACACATGGATCAAGCTGGGGAGCCTCGGTGTCATGACAATCGCAGCGGTGGGGCAGGCACAAGCCGTCGATATCAAGGCGGGCGACTGGACCGTGTCGGTGGGCGGCATCGTCAACGCCTATTACACGCAAGTATCGTGTTCGGGCGATGCGGTGGGCGGGCTGGCGCTGGGCGGCCAGGCGCTCGGTTGCGGCGGCGAAAAGGACCGCACCACCATCGGCAATGGCTTGCTGCCGAATGGCTTGATCACTTCGGCAAGCTCACGCCTGGGCGAGTACGACGTGAAAGCCTTGATCGGGATCTACAACTCGACGGCCACCGACAGCGCCATCAGCCAGAACAGCGTGGTCGACGTGCGCCAGGCCTTCTTTACGTTTGGCAATGAGCACATGGGCACCTTCAAGCTGGGCCGCGACTATGGCATCTTCGGCGCAAATGCGATTTTGTCCGACATGACCTTGTTGGGCTCGGGCGCACCGGTGCAGGCGACGCAGCGGGGCCGGGTGACCCTGGGCCATATCGGTGCCGGCTACACCTATCTGGGCAACTATGGCCAGATCATGTACAGCTCGCCGAAGTCCGGCGGCGTTGGCGTCGATGTGGCGCTGGTCAGCCCCGTCTCCGATACGCCCATCGTGGCAGGCTCGACCTATTCCTCGAAGTCGAGCCCGCAAGTGCAGGCACAAGTGACGTATGCGCAGGAAGGATTGAAAGCCTGGCTGGGCGTGAAGTCGCAAAAATTCACCTCGAAAACGCCGGGTGTCGATGACCTGACCATGCGCGGCGTGGAAGTGGGCGGCTCGTACCAGATGGGTCCGGCTGGCGTATTGGTCAACTTCCAGGGCGGCAAAGGACTGGGGATACTCTCCGATGCGGATCAGGGCGATACCAAGTCGAAGAACTGGCTGCTGCAAGGCACGTATAAAACGACGGACAAGCTGAAGCTGGGCTTGTCTTACGGCATCAGCAAGAACGACGACAACACGGCCGGCACGGGTGGCTTGAAGTCGAACGCCAACCTGACCCTGGGCGCGTACTACTCGCTCAACAGCGCGATCACCCTGGTGGGCGAACTGGGCCAGACGCGCTCGAAAGGCTTTGCGGGCGGCGAAGCGAAGATGAATGGCGTGTCGCTGGGCGGCATTATTTTCTTCTAATTAATGAACGCGGCGCCTTGCGACAGGGCGCCGCACGGAGCACAGTGCATGCGGATAATGCGGTTGTTCATAGCCTGCTGGCTATTCCTGTTCATTCTGGGACAGGCGTGGGCGGGCGTGCTCACCAAGGCCGAACTGGCACGGCGTTTTCCTGCACCCATCGTCGTCGGCGACAAGGAAGCCGACTTGCCCGTCTGGCCCTTGTTCCGCCAAAACGCCACGGCTACCGAACTGGTCGGCTACGTGTTTGAATCGGTGGACCTGGCGCCGATTCCCGGCTTTTCCGGCGTACCCGTCAATCTGCTGATCGCCATCGATCCGAAAGGCAGTTTTCTCGACGTCGCCGTGCTGTCGCAACACGAACCCGTGTTTCTCGATGGCCTAGGTGAAGCACCCCTGTTTCAGTTCGTCAAACAGTACCAGGGCTTGTCGCTGAAACAGAATATCGCCATCGATGCAAGAACCAAACGCGCGCCAGATGCGACCCATGCCGATATCGACGGCGTGTCGAAGGCCACGGCCTCCGTGCGCATCATCAACCAAAGTGTGCTCGCGTCGGCATTGAAAGTGTCGCGCAAAAAACTGGGTTTCGCGCAAGGCCGCGACCCGGACCAGATCGCCCGCATCCGCATGGAGGTATTCGAGAAACGCAGCGTGACGCAGATGCTCGCACAGGGCTTGATCCAGCATGTTCGCTTAAGCAACAAGGACGTGGAAGCCTTGTTTGCGGGCAGTCCCGGCGCGGGACTCGATGTGGAAGCCCAGCGCGATCCGGACGGCGTGTTCATCGACCTGTACCTGGCGTATGTATCCGTGCCCAGCGTGGGGCGCAATCTGTTGACGGAACGCAGCTGGAACAAGCTGCGCAACCGGCTTGACGAGGGCGACCACGCCATCCTCGTCATGTCGCGCGGGCGCTATAGCGTGCTGGGCGACGATTTCGTGCGCGGCACCGTGCCCGACCGGCTGTTGTTGAAGCAGGACGGCTTGCCCATCGACATGCGCGACCTCGACCTGGAATTGCGCTTGTCCGATGGGGGATCGTTGCCGACGGAAAATGTCGCCGTGTTTCGGATCATCAGCCAGGCGGGGCTCGATGCGGCCAGCCCGCTGGCGTTTACCATGCCGATCACGCGCAACAAGGGCATCGTGTATCCGGAACGCATCGCGCGCAACGTGGATTTCAACTACCGCTTGCCGGCCGAGTTCTATACAGCGCCGCAAGGCGACGATGCCACGTGGCGCGGCACGTGGAAGAACCGCAAGGCTGAGTTGATGCTCTTGCTGGCCGGGATGGCGCTGCTGGCCGGCGCATTGGCCTGGCAGAAACGCCTGGTGCGCGATGGCCGCCAATTTGCGTGGTTCCGCCGCCTGTTCCTGGTGTTTACCATTGGCTTCATCGGCTATTACGCGCAGGGGCAGTTATCGATCGTCAATATTACGGGCTTCATTCAGGCACTGCTGGCGGGGCGCAGCCTGGGTTTTTTCCTGTTTGATCCAATGACGGTGACCCTGTGGGCCTTCGTACTGCTCAGTCTGTTCATCTGGGGGCGCGGCACGTTTTGCGGCTGGCTGTGTCCGTTTGGCGCGCTGCAGGAATTCACTGGCAAGCTGGGCCAGTTGCTGCGCTTGCCGCAGTGGAAGATCAAGCCGCGTCTCGATGGCCGCTTGAAATGGATCAAGTATGGCTTGCTGGCGGCCATACTTGGCAGCAGCCTGTTTTCCAGCCAGATCACGGACAAGTTGGTGGAGCTGGAGCCATTCAAGACGGCCATTACCCTGAACTTCGTGCGCGCCTGGCCGTTCGTCGCGTATGCCGTGGGCTTGTTGCTGCTGAGTAGTGTTTCCTATAAATTCTTTTGCCGCTATCTGTGCCCATTTGGCGCGGCGCTGGCGCTGCTGGGACGGTTTCGCCTGTTCAACTGGATTCCGCGGCGCAAGGAATGCGGCACACCGTGCCAGACTTGCCGCCACCGCTGCGAACATCACGCCATCGCGCCCAGTGGGAAAATCGATTACGGTGAGTGTTTCCAGTGCATGGATTGCGTGGTGATTTACGCCAGCGATGAAAAATGCGCACCCTTGATGCTGGAAATCAAGCGTGCCCGCACCATTCCCATCGTCCGGGCCACGGCAGAGGAGAGCAGCGATGCAGCGTAGAACGTTTATTTCCGCAGCGATCGGCAGCGTGGCCGGCATGGCGGGCGTTATTTTGCCTGGCAGCATGGCGCGCGGCACGGCCACGGCATCCGGCGTGCGGCCTTATCAAGGCGCCGCGCTGGCGTTTGGCACGACGATCGCCATCACCGTGTCGCACCACGATCAGCACCAGGCCGAACTGGCGATTGAAGACGCCTTGCACGCGGCCAGGAATATCGACCGCTTGATGAGTATTTACAGCCCGGCCAGCCAAGTCTTTCAGCTGAACCGCGATGGCCGCCTGGCCCGGCCGGATGCGCATCTGCTGGCCGTGCTGTCGCAGGCGCAAGCCTTGTCGCAATGGAGCGATGGGGCGTTTGATATCACCGTGCAGCCTTTATGGCAGCTGTTTCGCGCGGCGGCAGACCAGGCACGCATGCCGACGGACACATTGCGTCGCGCAGCGCAGGCGCGGGTAGGCTGGCGGCAACTGGCTTGGGATAGCCGCGAAGTGCGTTTTCTTCAGCCCGGCATGGCGCTGACCTTGAATGGTCTGGCGCAAGGCTACGCGGCGGACATGGCGCTGGCGGCCGTGCAGGCGCGCGGTATACGGCACGCGCTGCTCGACACGGGCGAATTCATTGCGCGCGGACAGCGCTCCCTGCGCCGTCCGTGGACCTTGGGGATCCAGGATCCGCGCGATGCAGAAATCCTGGCGGCCACCTTGAAAGTGGAGGGGCGCAGCGTGGCCACGTCAGGCGATTACGAATGCAGTTTTACGCCTGACTTCGTGCATCACCACATCTTCGACCCCGCGAACGGTGATTCGCCGCGCGAACTGGCCAGCGTGACCGTGCTGGCGCCCACGGGCTTGCTGGCCGATGGCTTGTCGACGGCCTTCATGGTGACGGGCGCGGCGCGCGCGCATGCGATGGCCGCACACATGGAAGGCGTCGACCTGATGACCATCGACAAGCAGGGCCGACGCGAGATGTCGCCCGGCTTTTCCCGTCTACTCTAGGCTACTTCAGATGCGGTACTTTGCGATAGATCGTGTTGCGCGACACGCCCAGGGCCCGCGCCGTGGCCGAGACGTTGCCGCCGTGTGCATCGAGCGACTTGAGGATCGCGCTTTGTTCCATTTCTTCCAGGTTGGCGCCGGCGGCGATCATGCGGTCCGTGCTGGCGCTGGCGGCAGTCGCTTGCGTCATCTCAATATCGTCGAGGAAATCATCAGGCATGTGGCGCAGACAGATTTCATGCTCGTCGCCCGCCATGACGATGGCCGTGCGCAACAGGTTCGTCAGCTGGCGGAAATTTCCCGGCCATTTGTGCTGGTGAAACATGCGCAGGATGTCCGGCGCCACCGTGTAGCGCGTATCGGGCGCTTCCGTTGCGAGGATCTTTTTCACGACTGTATCCAGGTCGGTGCGTTCACGCAGCGGCGGCAGTTTGACCACCAGGCCATTCAGGCGGTAATACAAGTCTTCGCGGAACAGTCCCTTGGCCATGCGTTCGCGCAAGTTGTGGTTCGTGGCGCAAATGAGTTCCACATTAACGGTGATCGATTTGCTGCTGCCCAGCGGGGTGACCATGCGTTCCTGCAGCACGCGCAACAGCCGTGCCTGCAAGCCAAACGGCATGTCGCCGATTTCATCGAGGAACAGGGTGCCGCCATTGGCTTGCAGGATCTTGCCTATCGCCCCTTTCTTGCGCGCGCCCGTAAATGCCCCGTCTTCATAGCCGAACAGTTCAGACTCGATCAGGGTTTCCGGAATCGATGCGCAATTGACGGCAATGAACGGCCCCATGGCCCTCGGCGAGTCGTTATGGATGGCTTGCGCCAGCAATTCCTTGCCGGTGCCCGTTTCGCCCATGACGAGGATGGGAATGTCGCGTCCCAATACCTTGTTGACCTTTTCGATCACCAGTTCCAGTTGCGGATCGCCCGTGCGCAGGTAGCGCAGGCCCGACAGGCGGCGCGCCGCGTTGGCCGCATGGCTGGCCGGCGCGGGAACCTGGGCCGGCACGGCGTTGATATCGCTATGGTCGGTGCTGGCAGTGAAACCGTGCTGGAAGACGCTATTGGACAAGCGCAACTGCGCGCGCCCATACACGCGCACGCCGCTGTGCATGCACAGGTTCAGCAAACCGGGTGAAGCCGTGCGGTAATGTTCGTACAGGGCAGACACGGGCAAGCCGAACAGTGAACTGAAGGTATGCGATTGCAGCGCGGCGAATGACAGGCCCAGCTGGAACAAACCGTTTTTATTGGCGGATAAAAACCGTCCGCCCGGCGTGAATGAGGCGATGCCTTCCATCAAGGTGCCGATGAATTCGGGACGCGCGTGGAAGTGCACGGTGATGGCGTCTTCGAAGGTGGCGGAAAACAGCTGATTTTCGATCATCAGCGCCGACATGCGCACCAGGGCCATCGTATGCTTGTGAAAACTGCGCTGGTCGCTCGATACGTCCAGCACGCCGATGACATTGCCCCTGTGATCAGTGATCGGTGCCGCTGAGCACGTCAGAAAATGATTGGCGGCCAGGTAATGCTGGTCCGCATGGACCAAGGTCGGCACTTTCTCCGTGATGGCCGTGCCGATGGCATTCGTGCCGCGGCTTTGTTCCGACCATGCCACGCCCGGCTGCAGCGCCACGCGGTTGGCTTTCTCCAGGAAATCATCGTCGCCCAGCGAATGCACGATGACGCCGTTGGCATCCGTCAATATCACCATATTGTGCGTGTTGACGATTTGCTGGTACAGGGTTTCCATCGCCGGCAGTGCGTGCGTGTGCAGCATGCGGTTTTGCTCGATCAGCAGTGACAGGTCGGATTTGCCGGCCGGCGTAAAGTCGGGCGTGGCCGTGGGCGACAGGCCAAAGGCGACGGAGCGCTGATGGGAAGTTTCAATGATGACGGGGACGTTGTCTTGCCCTGCCGGCAAAATGTTCGCGTCCGCGATGGACGAAAACGGTGCGCTACGGTAAGTAGCTGACGGTTGATACATGATCTCGTTGCCTCCGTTGGGCCCTGTACTGGGCGCTCTTTTGAATATCGAGAGTGTTCCATAATGTAGCACCTGTCACGGATGGGAGCAAAGCAAAGCGAACCGGGCTATCCCCAGTGTTGCTGCCAGGCCCAGAGTTGCTCCTCTCAGTGGACAGTGCATAGAGCTGTATAAGCAAGTGTGGTGCCAGGGGCGTTTCACGGGGTGCAAAAATAGCCCTTGCAGGGTGCGCGGGGCAGGGCTATAATTCGCCCCCTCGCTGAACGACGCATGCAAATGCCGAGTGAGACGAGAAAAGAAGGAGTTGACGGATGTAGTGAAATGCTTCATACTCTTCCTTCTTCGCAGCTGACAAACACAACGCTTTGTCGATAGCGCGAAAGCAGTAACCGAATACAGTTCTTTAACAATTAACAGTCGATAAGTGTGGGCATTTGATGTAAGTGCAGCGCTGCGCAAGCAGCGTAAAACTTAAAATATCAAATGTTCACAAGAAATAATGAAATAGGCGCTACGAAAGTAGTGGCCTGTCAGTTTTTTGAGTGAGCAAATCTTTTGCAATGCAAAAGATTTGGATGGTAGTGATACTGTCCGACCTGTCAGAAATGACATTAAACAGAGATTAAACTGAAGAGTTTGATCCTGGCTCAGATTGAACGCTGGCGGCATGCCTTACACATGCAAGTCGAACGGCAGCACGGAGCTTGCTCTGGTGGCGAGTGGCGAACGGGTGAGTAATATATCGGAACGTACCCTAGAGTGGGGGATAACGTAGCGAAAGTTACGCTAATACCGCATACGATCTAAGGATGAAAGTGGGGGATCGCAAGACCTCATGCTCGTGGAGCGGCCGATATCTGATTAGCTAGTTGGTAGGGTAAAAGCCTACCAAGGCATCGATCAGTAGCTGGTCTGAGAGGACGACCAGCCACACTGGAACTGAGACACGGTCCAGACTCCTACGGGAGGCAGCAGTGGGGAATTTTGGACAATGGGCGAAAGCCTGATCCAGCAATGCCGCGTGAGTGAAGAAGGCCTTCGGGTTGTAAAGCTCTTTTGTCAGGGAAGAAACGGTGAGAGCTAATATCTCTTGCTAATGACGGTACCTGAAGAATAAGCACCGGCTAACTACGTGCCAGCAGCCGCGGTAATACGTAGGGTGCAAGCGTTAATCGGAATTACTGGGCGTAAAGCGTGCGCAGGCGGTTTTGTAAGTCTGATGTGAAATCCCCGGGCTCAACCTGGGAATTGCATTGGAGACTGCAAGGCTAGAATCTGGCAGAGGGGGGTAGAATTCCACGTGTAGCAGTGAAATGCGTAGATATGTGGAGGAACACCGATGGCGAAGGCAGCCCCCTGGGTCAAGATTGACGCTCATGCACGAAAGCGTGGGGAGCAAACAGGATTAGATACCCTGGTAGTCCACGCCCTAAACGATGTCTACTAGTTGTCGGGTCTTAATTGACTTGGTAACGCAGCTAACGCGTGAAGTAGACCGCCTGGGGAGTACGGTCGCAAGATTAAAACTCAAAGGAATTGACGGGGACCCGCACAAGCGGTGGATGATGTGGATTAATTCGATGCAACGCGAAAAACCTTACCTACCCTTGACATGGCTGGAATCCTTGAGAGATTGAGGAGTGCTCGAAAGAGAACCAGTACACAGGTGCTGCATGGCTGTCGTCAGCTCGTGTCGTGAGATGTTGGGTTAAGTCCCGCAACGAGCGCAACCCTTGTCATTAGTTGCTACGAAAGGGCACTCTAATGAGACTGCCGGTGACAAACCGGAGGAAGGTGGGGATGACGTCAAGTCCTCATGGCCCTTATGGGTAGGGCTTCACACGTCATACAATGGTACATACAGAGCGCCGCCAACCCGCGAGGGGGAGCTAATCGCAGAAAGTGTATCGTAGTCCGGATTGTAGTCTGCAACTCGACTGCATGAAGTTGGAATCGCTAGTAATCGCGGATCAGCATGTCGCGGTGAATACGTTCCCGGGTCTTGTACACACCGCCCGTCACACCATGGGAGCGGGTTTTACCAGAAGTAGGTAGCTTAACCGTAAGGAGGGCGCTTACCACGGTAGGATTCGTGACTGGGGTGAAGTCGTAACAAGGTAGCCGTATCGGAAGGTGCGGCTGGATCACCTCCTTTCTAGAGTTTGCACGAATCAGTAATGATTCACGCATCAAATGTTCACACTTATCGGCTGTTTAATTAAGAAGAAACAGTAGTCGTAGTAGTTCCGCGTTGGGGCTGTAGCTCAGCTGGTTAGAGCACCGTGTTGATAACGCGGGGGTCGTTGGTTCGAGTCCAACCAGCCCTACCAGTAAAAATTCCCGGGGGATTAGCTCAGCTGGGAGAGCACCTGCTTTGCAAGCAGGGGGTCGTCGGTTCGATCCCGTCATCCTCCACCACGTTTTACTCGAAAGTGCAAATGTAAGCCAGTCAAACAGACCCGGTTTAGATTTGATCTTTTAGCGATCAAAGCTGTTTCGTTCTTTAACAATCTGGAAGAAGTAAAGATTATTTATTGATCAAGTCTATGCGTGCAGAAATGCATGAGGCGACTTGATGGGTAATGATTGTATGTATCAACAAACAAGCAACAACGTTGTACTTTCTTATTCCTGTAACGCTCTTTCATCATGCAAATGATGAGAGGCTAACGTTATAGGGACAAGCGAATAAGTGCACATGGTGGATGCCTTGGCGATTACAGGCGATGAAGGACGTAGTAGCTTGCGATAAGCTGCGGGGAGTGAGCAAACACACTTTGATCCGCAGATTTCCGAATGGGGCAACCCACCCTTTTAGGGTATTGCATACTGAATACATAGGTATGCAAGGCGAACGCGGCGAACTGAAACATCTAAGTAGCTGCAGGAAAAGAAATCAACCGAGATTCCCAAAGTAGCGGCGAGCGAAATGGGAAGAGCCTGTACGTGATAGTCGGACTGATAGAAGAATCCTCTGGAAATAGGAACCGTAGCGGGTGATAGTCCCGTATTCGAAATCAGACCGGTGATACTAAGCGTACGACAAGTAGGGCGGGACACGTGACATCCTGTCTGAATATGGGGGGACCATCCTCCAAGGCTAAATACTCGTAATCGACCGATAGTGAACCAGTACCGTGAGGGAAAGGCGAAAAGAACCCCGGAAGGGGAGTGAAATAGATCCTGAAACCGTGTGCATACAAACAGTAGGAGCGGACTTGTTCCGTGACTGCGTACCTTTTGTATAATGGGTCAGCGACTTACATTCAGTGGCAAGGTTAACCGCATAGGGAAGCCGTAGAGAAATCGAGTCCGAATAGGGCGATCAGTCGCTGGGTGTAGACCCGAAACCAAGTGATCTACTCATGGCCAGGATGAAGGTGCGGTAACACGCCCTGGAGGTCCGAACCCACTAATGTTGAAAAATTAGGGGATGAGCTGTGGGTAGGGGTGAAAGGCTAAACAAACTTGGAAATAGCTGGTTCTCTCCGAAAACTATTTAGGTAGTGCCTCAAGTATCACCATCGGGGGTAGAGCACTGTTATGGCTAGGGGGTCATTGCGACTTACCAAACCATTGCAAACTCCGAATACCGATGAGTGCGAGCTTGGGAGACAGACGTCGGGTGCTAACGTCCGGCGTCAAGAGGGAAACAACCCAGACCGCCAGCTAAGGTCCCAAAGATTGGCTAAGTGGAAAACGAAGTGGGAAGGCTAAAACAGTCAGGATGTTGGCTTAGAAGCAGCCATCATTTAAAGAAAGCGTAATAGCTCACTGATCGAGTCGTCCTGCGCGGAAGATGTAACGGGGCTAAGCCAGTCACCGAAGCTGCGGATATATAGCAATATATATGGTAGGAGAGCGTTCTGTAAGCCTGCGAAGGTGTCTTGTAAAGGATGCTGGAGGTATCAGAAGTGCGAATGCTGACATGAGTAGCGATAATGGGGGTGAAAAGCCTCCACGCCGTAAGCCCAAGGTTTCCTGTTCAACGTTCATCGGAGCAGGGTGAGTCGGCCCCTAAGGCGAGGCAGAGATGCGTAGCTGATGGGAAGCAGGTTAATATTCCTGCACCGTCGTATGATGCGATGGGGGGACGGATCGCGGAAGGTTGTCCAACTGTTGGAATAGTTGGTTTTTGGCTCATAGAAGGCACTTAGGCAAATCCGGGTGCGGAATTCAAGGGGTTGAGACGAGTGCACTTGTGCACGAAGCAATCGGAAGTGGTTCCAAGAAAAGCCTCTAAGCTTCAGTCATACGAGACCGTACCGCAAACCGACACAGGTGGGCGAGATGAGTATTCTAAGGCGCTTGAGAGAACTCGGGAGAAGGAACTCGGCAAATTGGTACCGTAACTTCGGGAAAAGGTACGCCCCGGTAGCTTGATTGGTTTACTCCATGAGGGTGAAAGGGTTGCAATAAACTGGTGGCTGCGACTGTTTAATAAAAACACAGCACTCTGCAAACACGAAAGTGGACGTATAGGGTGTGACGCCTGCCCGGTGCTGGAAGATTAAATGATGGGGTGCAAGCTCTTGATTGAAGTCCCAGTAAACGGCGGCCGTAACTATAACGGTCCTAAGGTAGCGAAATTCCTTGTCGGGTAAGTTCCGACCTGCACGAATGGCGTAACGATGGCCACACTGTCTCCTCCCGAGACTCAGCGAAGTTGAAATGTTTGTGATGATGCAATCTACCCGCGGCTAGACGGAAAGACCCCATGAACCTTTACTGTAGCTTTGCATTGGACTTTGAACCAATCTGTGTAGGATAGGTGGGAGGCTTTGAAGCGGGGACGCTAGTTCTCGTGGAGCCAACCTTGAAATACCACCCTGGTTTGTTTGAGGTTCTAACCTTGGTCCGTTATCCGGATCGGGGACAGTGCATGGTAGGCAGTTTGACTGGGGCGGTCTCCTCCTAAAGTGTAACGGAGGAGTTCGAAGGTACGCTAGATACGGTCGGACATCGTGTTGATAGTGCAATGGCATAAGCGTGCTTAACTGCGAGACTGACAAGTCGAGCAGGTACGAAAGTAGGACATAGTGATCCGGTGGTTCTGTATGGAAGGGCCATCGCTCAACGGATAAAAGGTACTCTGGGGATAACAGGCTGATTCCTCCCAAGAGTTCATATCGACGGGGGAGTTTGGCACCTCGATGTCGGCTCATCACATCCTGGGGCTGTAGCCGGTCCCAAGGGTATGGCTGTTCGCCATTTAAAGTGGTACGTGAGCTGGGTTTAAAACGTCGTGAGACAGTTTGGTCCCTATCTGCCGTGGGCGTTGGAAATTTGAAGGGGGCTGCTCCTAGTACGAGAGGACCGGAGTGGACGTATCTCTGGTGTACCGGTTGTCACGCCAGTGGCATTGCCGGGTAGCTAAATACGGAAGAGATAACCGCTGAAAGCATCTAAGCGGGAAACTTGCCTTGAGATGAGATTTCCCAGAGCCTTGAGCTCTTTGAAGGGTCGTTCGAGACCAGGACGTTGATAGGCTGGGTGTGGAAGTGCAGTAATGCATTAAGCTAACCAGTACTAATTGCCCGTACGGCTTGTCCCTATAACCTTAGCAGGTACAGAGGATAAGACGGTACAACGTTGCGTGTTTGTTGATACTACCAGTCATTACCCCAATCTTTGCTTCTTCCAGATTCAGGCTTTGTCGCTCCATTGAGGACAAATGCCAGTACAAGTTATGCCTGATGACCATAGCAAGTTGGTCCCACCCCTTCCCATCCCGAACAGGACCGTGAAACAACTTTGCGCCGATGATAGTGCTGCAACCAGTGTGAAAGTAGGTTATCGTCAGGCTTGTTATACGCAGTAGAGAAAAACCCGATCAGCAATGGTCGGGTTTTTTTTCGTCTGGTGGTTTTATCGCGACAAATCGCCACTTTTATCCCCATCTTCAGGCAAATTGCTATATAATTCGCCTCCTCAGATCAGATGGTTTGCTGCCCCGTTGGGAGCAGGCTGTTGAAAAAGTTATGCCTGATGACCATAGCAAGTTGGTCCCACCCCTTCCCATCCCGAACAGGACCGTGAAACAACTTTGCGCCGATGATAGTGCTGCAACCAGTGTGAAAGTAGGTTATCGTCAGGCTTGTTATATAAAAAAACCCCGCTAGGTGCGGGGTTTTTTTTCGTCTGCAACATTCATCGGATCAGATGCCCCAGGTGATGCTTTCATTTTCCGCCTTGGCCGAGCGCAGCATTTCCATCAAGGGATAGGCGCGCTGCGAAAAATGCACTTTTTGCGCGCGTGCATGGGCGCCCGATTCGCCATCTTCCAATGTTTCCGGGGTATGCGCATCGTGTTCGATGTCATTTTCCGGATGCAGTTTGCTTTCCGCGACTTCTTTTTCCAGCAGGGCCAGGGCATCGCCCGCTTCAGCTGGCGTGATGACGCCGCGCGTGGGGTTCTTGTGCAGGATGTCGAGGATGCGCTGGGCATGTTCCTGGTACATCAGCACTTCTGGGGAGGATTTGGATTTGAATGAGATCAACATAAGCGCTTTCTGAGACTTGTTGTTAGTGTCGAAACAATATCACGACTTGAAATATCGCACAGACCGTCCGTTTGCCCGGATTGCATATTTGCAAGCCGGATAGGGCCATCTGTTGGACAACACACGTATTTACAAGAGCTTGCTTACCGCAACAACAGCCGTTTAAGCGATCGTTAAGTCTCAATCCAGTTTCACTGAGTCCATGAAGGTGTCGATGGTGTCACGCGACAGCTTGCTTTCTTCGCCGAGAATGATGATCTGGAAGATGCGTTTATCCTGTGCCACAAAACGCCCGACCAGCAGGACGGGTTTTCCTTGCTGCGTCCCCGTCGCTTCGACGCTGAGCGAGCTGCGCTGGTGCGTTCCGGCCGCCGTGCTGCTGGCTGCCGAGGCCGATTTTTCGCTGCGCACGGTGCCATTGATATTTTTCAACAGGGCAGTCTGCATGGCGGGCAAGGCCGCTTGCGCCTGTTCTGCGCTGTCGAGTACGGCGCTGCCGATGGCGAAGGTATTGCCATCAACCTCGCTCGCCGTCATGGTGAGGCTGACTTTCTTGCCATCGAGATCGATCTCGCGTGTCAGCACGGCCGGCTTGCCTGGAAACAGGGCCGTGAACTGGGCGTCGGGGCTGCGATAGTCGCGCCAGTCGAATTTCGGACTGCACGCGGACAGGATGCTGGCGGCCGCGAGCGTAGCCAGCAAGAGAGCAAGTGATGGTTTTTTCATCAGCAGATGGTAGCAGTGCCGCCAGTCCCGTGCAATCGCGCACGTGTGGCTTTCACTGGTCGCTTTATATTTCACGCAGCACGCGCCGGTACTGGATCGCTTCGGCAACATGCGCCTGCGTGATGTCAGGGCTGCCCGCCAGGTCCGCGATACTGCGCGCCACGCGCAATACCCGGTGGTAGGTGCGTGCGGACCAGTGCAGACGCGCCATGGCGCCATGCAGCAACTGTTCGCCATGCGTTTCCAGACGACAATGCTGTTCAATTTCCGTGCTGCTCAGGCGCTGGTTCGCTTTTCCCTGGCGTGCCAGTTGCAGGGCAAAGGCTGCCGCTACCCGGGTGGCGATGGCTTGCGTGCTTTCACCGGCGCCAGCGTGTCGGCCCAGCGCCGCCGGTGGCATGGCGGCAACTTCGATTTGCAGGTCGATACGGTCGAGCAGCGGGCCGGACAGGCGATTGTGATAACGGAGCACGGCGTCCGGCGTGCAGCGGCAACGGCCCGAAGCGTGGCCAAGATAGCCGCACGGGCAGGGATTCATGGCGGCGATCAACTGAAAGCGGGCAGGAAACTCGGCCTGGCGGGCCGCGCGTGAAATGCTGATGACGCCCGATTCCATCGGCTGGCGCAAGACATCGAGTACCCGGCGCTGGAATTCGGCGATTTCATCGAGAAACAGCACGCCGCAGTGGGCCAGCGAGATTTCTCCCGGGCGCGGCACGTTGCCGCCGCCCACCAGGGCTACGCCGGACGCCGTCTGATGCGGCGCGCGATAGGGACGGCGTTTCCAGTGTTCCACCTTGAAGTGACCACCCAGCGAATGGACGGCAGCCGATTCCAGCGCCTCTGCATCGCTCATGGGCGGCAGCACGCCGGGAAAGCGACTGGCCAGCATGGTCTTGCCCGCGCCTGGAGGGCCAATCATCAAGACGTTGTGACCGCCCGCGGCCGCCACTTCCAGTGCGCGTCGCGCTTGCTGCTGCCCTTGCACATCGGCAAAGTCGGGATATGCAAAAACCTGTGCTGCCAGCACGGGCTGGTGGCGTTGCAGGGCCGTGTGGCTGGCGGGCGCGGCAAAGTGCGCGCAGACCTCGAGCAGGCTGTGGGCGGGATAGATGCAGGCATCGCTGACGAGAGCGGCCTCGTCCGCGTTCGCCTGCGGCAGGATGAAGGCGCGTGGTGCGCCCGACTGGCTGCGCTGCATGGCAAAAGTCATGGCCAGCGCGCCGCGGATGGGACGCAGCTGGCCCGAGAGCGACAGTTCGCCCGCGAATTCATAGTGGTGTAATTGGTCGCCCGGCAACTGGCCGGAGGCGGCCAGGATGCCCAGCGCAATGGGCAAGTCGAAGCGGCCCGATTCCTTGGGCAGGTCTGCCGGCGCCAGATTGGCCGTGATGCGCCGTGCCGGCATCTCAAAGCCGCAATTTTGCAGCGCGGCCCGCACGCGGTCGCGCGATTCCTTCACTTCCGTATCCGGCAGGCCGACGATGGTAAATGAGGGCAAGCCATTGGCAAGGTGGACTTCGACACTTACCTCGGGCGCCTCCATGCCGGCCAGGGCGCGGCTTTTCAGGACGGCCAGACTCATCAGACTCCCCTGTGGCGCGAGCGCGGTCAGGATCAGTCTAGCGCTTGAAGCGCTGTCAGGCTTGAGATATGCCAGCAAGGCCGTGCATAACGCGACCTTGCTGGCGGTACTTTATGCCTTTGGGTCGTTCAGGCGCGTTTCCAGTTCGATCAGGCGCAATTCCAGTGCGTCGAGCTTGGCGCGGGTCTTGGCCAGCACTTGCGCCTGGATATCGAATTCTTCGCGCGTGACGAGATCGAGGCGGGCGAAGCCCTGGGTCATCATCGATTTCACGTTTTTCTCGATATCCTTGGCCGGCGAGTTTTCGATGGCCTGGTGAATCTTGCCTTGCAAGTCGTTAAAGAAGGTATTCATGTCCATGGTCAGTCCTTTTATGGTGCGGCATGTGCATCGCACCATTGCGGTGCACAGCAGTGTTAATCTGGTGCGGAAATAGGCAAATCTACAACGCTTCAGCAGTCCATACCCGCATGTCCAAGGGCTTGCAGGGTATGTATGGACGGAAATGCACCTGTCAAGGTGGCTGAGAGCTGGCACGTATTCTGCTAAAGAAGGTATGAACGCTTTGTGATCTCCAGCCAAGATTTTAAACCTCAACCGCTTTAAAAGTTCAATAAAAGGGAATCGCCATGAAGAATCTGTCCAAGAACATGACTTTAGTAGCCGCGTTGACGCTGGCCATGACCGCCGTGTGCGGTAGCGCCATGGCCCAGGATGCAGTGGCAGCGCCTGCTGCGGCCGAAGCCGTACCTGATAACGTGGTGAGCTACAACGTGGCGCTGACCAGCGATTACCGTTACCGCGGTGTGTCGCAAAGCCGCCTGAACCCGGCCGTCAGCGGCGGTGCCGACTATACCCACAATCCGACGGGCCTGTATGTCGGCACCTGGCTGTCGAGCATCAAATGGATCAAGGATGGCGGCGGCGATACCAACCTGGAATGGGATGTCTACGGCGGCAAGCGTGGCGAGATCAACAAGGATTTCACTTATGACGTGGGCGGCCTGTATTACTTCTATCCCTCGAATGGGCTGAGCACCAATGCGAATACCTTCGAGCTGTACGGCCAGCTCGGCTATGGCCCGGTTTATGTCAAATACTCGCATTCGACCACGAACCTGTTCGGTGTCGCCGACAGCAAGAACAGCGGCTACCTCGACGTGGGCGCCAACGTCGAGGTGCATGATGGCTACATGCTGAACCTGCATGCCGGGCGCCAGAAAGTCGAGCACAACGATGCCCTCAGCTACAACGATTACAAGATCGGCGTGACCAAGGATTTCGGCGTAGTGACCGTGGCTCTGGCCGCCGTCAAGGCCAACATCACGTCGCTGGCACCGAATGGCAAGAACCTGGCGAAATCCGGTCTCGTGCTGACCGTGTCCAAAACCTTTTAAGCGAGACTGCCATGAAAATGATTACCGCAATCATTAAACCGTTCAAACTGGACGAAGTGCGCGAAGCCTTGTCGGCTATCAATGTGCAAGGCATTACCGTCACGGAAGTCAAAGGTTTCGGCCGCCAGAAAGGGCACACGGAACTCTACCGTGGTGCTGAGTATGTCGTCGATTTTTTGCCAAAAACCAAGATTGAAGCGGCCGTCGATGACGCCATTGTCGACCAGGCCATCGAAGCGATCGAAGGTGCCGCGCGTACCGGTAAAATCGGCGATGGCAAGATTTTCGTCTACAACCTGGAACAGGTCATCCGCATCCGTACCGGTGAAACCGGCAACGAAGCGCTCTAAGGGGAATATTGATGCATAAAAATATAACAAAATTGCTCGCCGGGATAGCCTGCCTGTGTGCGTTTGGCGTCGCCACGCCAAGCTTTGCCGATGCGCCCGCCAAGACGGAGGCGGCCACGACCACGGCCGTCGCCGCCCCTGCCGTCACGCCCGTACCTGACGCCGCGCCCGCTGCCGCCGCGCCGGCCCCGGCCGCTGCCGCGCCAGCCGCCGCGCCCGTCGCCAACAAGGGCGATACCAGTTTCATGATGATCAGCACCTTGCTGGTGATCTTGATGACCATCCCCGGCCTGGCCCTGTTCTACGGCGGCCTGGTGCGCTCGAAGAACATGCTGTCGGTGCTGATGCAGGTGTTCATGGTGTTCGCGCTGGTCATCGTGCTGTGGTGCATCTATGGCTACTCGATTGCCTTCACGGAAAAAACCGCCTTCTTCGGTGGCTTCGACCGCCTGTTCCTGAACGGCATCTGGGATCCGGCTAAAGGCACGTTTGCCGCCGCCGCTACCTTCAGCAAGGGTGTCGTCATTCCCGAGTTCGTGTTCGTCGCTTTCCAGGGCACGTTTGCCGCCATCACCTGCGCGCTGATCGTCGGCGCCTTTGCCGAACGCGCCAAGTTTTCCGCCGTGCTCGCCTTCGTCGTGCTGTGGTTCACGTTTGCCTACCTGCCAGCGGCCCATATGGTGTGGTTCTGGACCGGTCCTGACCTGATCACCAACGCCGCCACCTCGGCCAGCGAAGCCCTGAAGGCGGGCTGGATCTGGCAAAAAGGCGCGCTGGACTTCGCCGGCGGCACCGTGGTGCACATCAACGCCGCCGTTGCCGGCCTGGTCGGTGCCATCATGATCGGCAAGCGCGTCGGCTACGGCCGCGAATCGATGGCGCCGCACTCGCTGACGATGACCATGATCGGTGCCTCGCTGCTGTGGGTGGGCTGGTTCGGTTTCAATGCCGGTTCCTCGCTGGAAGCGGGCGACGTCGCGGCCCTGGCCTTCGTCAACACCTTGCTGGCCACTGCCGCCGCCACCCTGTCGTGGGTATTTGGCGAGTGGATCAGCAAAGGCAAGCCATCGATGCTCGGCGGCGCCTCCGGCGCGGTGGCCGGCCTGGTGGCGATCACCCCGGCAGCCGGCTTTGTCGGTCCGATGGGCGGCCTGGTCATGGGCTTGCTGGCCGGTATCGTCTGCCTGTGGGGCGTGAATGGCCTGAAACGCCTGATCGGCGCCGACGATTCGCTCGACGTGTTCGGCGTGCATGGCGTGGGTGGTATCCTCGGCGCCCTGCTGACGGGTGTGTTTGCGGCACCACAACTGGGCGGCCAGGGCATCTTCGACTATGTCACCAACAAGATGTCGGCGGATCCCTATTCCATCGGCCATCAGGTGTGGGTGCAGGCGCAAGCAGTCGGCACCACCATTATCTGGTCGGCCGTGGTCTCCGTCATCGCCTATAAACTGGTCGACATCGTCATCGGCCTGCGCGTACCGGAAGAAGAAGAGCGCGAAGGCCTCGATATCACGAGCCACGGCGAGCAGGCGTATCATGGTTAAATAATCACTATCTGGCATGCCAGCGCCCCGGCGCGGCATGTCCGGCTGGAAAAGGCGCCTCATTGAGGTGCCTTTTTTTCGTTGTGGGAATGTAAAAGGTCTTTAAAACAAGGCTTTTGCCCCGATTTGGGGTACTTACACGGTAATATAGTCGGCAGTTCTGTGTGCTTTTTTGAATACTGCACATAATTTAAGGATGTAACTATGGTTCCCCATCTCGTCACGGCCCTGACCGGACCGCTGCTCGACCTCGAAAAAAAGATTCTGGCCGCGACGCCGGCCATTGAGCGCTGGTTCCGCATGGAGTGGCAAGAGCATACGCCGCCCTTCTATTGCTCGGTAGACTTGCGCAACGCCGGCTACAAGCTGGCGCCCGTCGATACCAATCTGTTCCCTGGCGGTTTTCATAACCTGGCCACGGAAATGCTGCCCCTGTCCGTGCAGGCGGCCATGGCCGCCATCGACAAGTATTGCCCGGACGCCCGCAACCTGCTGATCGTGCCGGAATTGCACAACACCACGCCGCAGTACCTGCAAAACGTGGCGCGACTGATGCAGATCTTCCGCCAGACGGGACTGCACGTGCGCTTCGGCTCCTGGTCGCCCGAGATCACCCAGCCGACACCGTTGGCGTTGCCAGATGGCAACATGCTCGTCATCGAGCCGCTCGTGCGCCTGAACAATGGCCGCCGCCTGGGCTTGAAGGATTTCGACCCGTGCACGATTCTGCTGAATAACGACTTGTCGGACGGCATCCCCGATATCTTGCAAAATATTCATGAGCAAAGCCTGCTGCCGCCCTTGCACGCGGGCTGGGCCTTGCGTCGCAAGAGCAACCACTACACGGCCTACGATGAAGTGGTGAAAAAATTCGGCAAGATGATCGATGTCGATCCGTGGATGCTCAATCCCTTCCACGCCAAGTGCAGCGACGTCAATTTCCAGGAAGGCGAGGGCGAAGATGCGCTGGCCGCCAGCGTCGACGTGCTGCTGGCCAAGATCCGCAAGAAATACAAGGAATACGGCATCAAGGAAAAACCGTTCGTCATCGTCAAGCCCGATGCGGGCACATATGGCACGGGCATCATGACGGTGCGCGACGCCAGCGAAGTGCGCGACCTGTCGCGCAAGCAGCGCGAAAAAATGTCGATCGTCAAGGATGGCCAGCTGGTGACCGACGTGATCATCCAGGAAGGCGTGCCGACCTTTGAAAGCATCAAGGATGCCGTGGCCGAACCCGTCGTCTACATGATCGACCGCTACGTGGTGGGCGGCTTCTACCGCGTGCATGCGGAAAAGGGCGTGGACCAGAACCTGAACGCGCCCGGTTCGCAGTACGTGCCGCTGGCGTTTGCCCAGCAGCATGCCGTGCCGGATTTGAAGGCCAAGCCGGGCACTGCCGCGCCGAACCGCTTCTATGTGTACGGCGTGGTGGCGCGCCTGGCTTTGCTGGCCGCGTCGCTGGAAATGGAGCGCACGGACCCGAATCCCGAGGTGTATTGATCCACCACGGAGGCTTGCCGGGCGCGGCGACTACCGCGCCTGGCGATCTCGGCTAGAATCAAGCATTCCTTATCCAGGCTCCCCGATTGGACGCACCATGAAAATTGCA
Organism: Janthinobacterium sp. 64; assembly: GCF_002813325.1. NCBI lineage: Bacteria > Pseudomonadati > Pseudomonadota > Betaproteobacteria > Burkholderiales > Oxalobacteraceae > Janthinobacterium > Janthinobacterium sp. 64. The sequence continues at coordinate 4,490,978 of NZ_PHUG01000001.1, forward strand.
TTCCTTGCCGACCCGCTGGCAGGCTTCAAGACTTACAAAGATTCCACCTTCGCCATGATGCGCGAGGCGGCCAAACGCGGCCACGCCGTGTATGCCTTCGAACAGAAGGACATGGCGCTGGAAGAGGGCATCGTCACGGCATTGGTAAAACATATCGAGCTGACCGGCGACGAACACGACTGGTACAAGGTCGTCTCGACCGAGGAAGTACGGCTGTCCACCCTGGACGCCATCATCGAGCGCAAGGATCCGCCGTTCGACATGGAATACGTGTACGGCACGTATCTGCTGGAGCTGGCGGAAAAGCAGGGTGCCTGTGTCTTCAACAAGCCGTCCGCCATCCGCGACAACAATGAAAAGCTGGCCATTGCCCAGTTTTCCGAATTCACCTCGCCAACCCTGGTCACGTCGGACGAAGCGCGCCTGCGCGCCTTCCACGCCAAACACCAGGACGTCATCTTCAAGCCGCTCGACGGCATGGGCGGCACGGGCATCTTCCGCGTCAAGGCCGATGGCCTGAACCTGGGCGCCATCATCGAGACGCTGACGGACAACGGCGCGCAAACCATCATGGCGCAGCGTTTTATCGCCGACATCGACAAAGGCGACAAGCGCATCCTCGTCATCGGCGGCAAGCCGGTGCCGTTTTCGCTGGCGCGCATCCCGCAGGCGGGTGAAGTGCGCGGCAACCTGGCCGCCGGCGGCACGGGCGTCGCGCAGCCATTGACGGCGCGCGACCTGGAAATCGCAGAAAAGCTTGGCCCGATCCTGGCCGCGCGCGGCCTGATGCTGGTAGGATTGGACGTGATCGGCGACTATCTGACGGAAGTCAATGTCACCAGCCCGACCTGCTTCCAGGAAATCATGCAGCAGACGGGTTTTGACGTGGCGGCCATGTTTGTCGACGCCGTCGAGCATGGCGTTGCGCAAGCGCAGCAGCGCTAGAAGGTGAAATGACTATGGTAGGGATTTTGCTCATGACACATGCACCGCTGGGACAGGCCTTCATCGCCGCCTGCGCGCATGTGTTTCGGGGGCCAACGGAACGGTTTGAAGCCATCGACGTCGTCGCCGACCAGGACCTGGCGGAAGTGCAGAAGCTGGCGTCGGACGCCATCTGCCGCCTCGACGACGGTTCCGGCGTGCTGGTGATTACCGACGTGAAGGGCGGCACGCCGTCGAACTGCTGCAACAAGCTGGCCGATGCGGGGCGGGTGGAAGTCATCGCCGGCATCAGCCTGCCGATGCTGCTGCGCGCCATCACGTATCGCCGCGACACGCTCGACGTGGTGGTGGAGATGGCGCTGGCCGGTGCGCAAAGCGGCGCCGTGCGCGTCGATAACCGCATTCGCGTGGGCGAGTAAAGAGTGACATGGCCGCCGCCCTGAAGGCGGCGGGTTTTATAGGCAAAGGCTGGCAACAATGCAGTGCATTCAGGGATAGAGACCATACAAAAATGATTCAAAAAGAACTCGAAATCATCAACAAGCTGGGACTGCACGCACGCGCCTCCGCCAAATTTACCCAGCTCGCCGCCAAGTTCAAGAGCGACGTCTGGCTGACCCGCAACGCGCGCCGCATCAACGCCAAGTCCATCATGGGCGTGATGATGCTGGCCGCCGGCAAGGGTGCAAAAGTGACCCTGGAAGCCGAGGGCGATGATGAGCAGGCATGTGTCGATGCGCTCACCGCCCTGATTAATGACAGGTTTGGCGAAGGCGAGTAATGCCTGCCGAACGTAGCTGCAGCCGCATTCCGACAGGTCACCCCATGGCATCTTTCACGCTCCACGGCATCCCGGTCTCCCGCGGCATCGCCATTGGCCGCGCGCATCTGCTGGCGCCGGCCGCCCTTGACGTCAAACACTACCTGGTCGCCCAGGAACAGATCGAAGCCGAAGTCCAGCGTCTGCAAAACGCCATCGCCGCCGTTCACAAGGAACTGCAAACCCTGTGGAACGAGCTGCCGAAAGATGCGCCCACCGAACTGGGCGCGTTCATCGACGTGCATGCGCTGATCCTGTCGGACCCGTTGATCGCCGAAGCGCCGCTCGACATCATCCGTTCGCGCCATTACAACGCCGAATGGGCGCTGCTGACGCAAATCGACGAATTATCGGCGCAGTTCGACGAAATCGAAGACCCGTATCTGCGCGAGCGCAAGGCCGATATCCAGCAAGTGGCCGAGCGCGTGCTGAAGGTCTTGCTGGGCACGGAACAGCTGCTGCCCAAGGCGGCCACGGCGGATGAGCTGGTGGCGCAGATGATCGTCGTCGCGCACGATATTTCTCCGGCCGACATGCTGCAGTTCCGCGACCGCTCCTTCATCGGCTTCATTACCGACGTGGGCGGGCAGAACTCGCACACGGCCATCGTCGCGCGCAGCCTCGATATCCCGGCCGCCGTCGGCATGTCGCAGGCGTCGATGCTGATCGAGCAGGACGACTGGCTGATCATCGACGGCGACGCCGGCGTCGTCATCGCCAACCCCAGCGCGCTGGTGCTGGAGCAGTACCGCGAGCGCCAGACGGCCATGCAGCGCGCGCGCAAGAAGCTGGGCAAGCTGAAAAAGACGCCGGCCGTCACCAAATGCGGTACCCCCATCACCCTGCTGGCGAATATCGAACTGCCCGAGGATTGTCCGTTTGCGCTGGAGTCCGGCGCCAGCGGCGTGGGCCTGTTCCGCTCCGAATTCCTGTTCATGGGCCGCGCCCACAAGATTCCCACCGAGGATGAACAGTTCGAGGCTTACCGCAACACGGTGCAGTCGATGAAAGGGCGCGTGGTGACCATCCGCACGCTTGACATCGGCGCCGACAAGCCGCTCGACCAGTCCGACCATACGGCCTTGAATCCCGCGCTGGGCTTGCGCGCCATCCGTTACTGCCTGGCCGAGCCGCAACTGTTCCTGACGCAGCTGCGGGCGATCCTGCGCGCCTCGGCCTTCGGCAAGGTGCGTATCCTGATCCCCATGCTCGCGCATGCGTTCGAGATCGACCAGTCGCTGGCCATGATCGCGCAAGCGAAGGCCAGCCTGCGCGAGGAGGGCGTCAAGTTCGACGACGAGGTCGAGGTGGGCGCCATGATCGAGATTCCCGCCGCGGCGCTGGCCTTGCCCATGTTCGTCAAGCGCATGGATTTCCTGTCGATCGGCACGAATGACCTGATCCAGTACACGCTGGCCATCGACCGCGTGGATTATGAGGTGGCGCATTTGTACAATCCGCTGCACCCGGCCGTGCTGCAACTGATCTCGATGACGATCGCGGCCGGCCACAAGGCGGGCATCGACGTGGCCGTGTGCGGCGAAATGGCGGGCGACGTTAAGCTCACGCGCTTGCTGCTGGGCATGGGACTGCGCGAGTTTTCCATGCATCCGGCCCAGCTGCTGGCGGTCAAGCAAGAGATCCTCAACAGCGACCTGGGCCTGATTGCGCCACAAATGCGCAAAATTATGCGTTCCATGGAACCAAATGTGATCGCGGAAGCCGTACAACAGTTGCAGCTCATGTAAACTGTCACCTTAAGCATCAGGACACGTCGCGCGCGGCAAGAGGTGTCCTGATGCTACAGTTGCAGCACCTATCATCGCGGTGCTGCATCGACCATGGCCCGTGGGGCCACCTCCTTTTATAAACCGACACACATGTCATCCATTGGAATCGTTTCGCCGCAAACCATGTATTTTGCGCAACCCCTGCAGCTGCAAAGCGGTGCATCGCTGCGCGACTATATGTTGATGTATGAAACCTACGGCACCCTGAACGCCGACAAATCGAACGCGGTGCTGGTCTGCCACGCCCTGAACGCCTCGCACCACGTGGCCGGCGTCTACGCGGACGAGCCGAAAAGCACGGGCTGGTGGGACAATATGGTGGGACCGGGCAAGCCGCTCGACACCAATAAATTTTTCGTCATCGGCGTCAACAACCTCGGTTCCTGCTTCGGCTCGACGGGCCCCATGCACACCAATCCCGCCACCGGCAAGCCGTATGGCGCCTCTTTCCCCGTCGTCACGGTGGAAGACTGGGTCAGCGCGCAGGCGCGCCTGGCCGATGAACTGGGCATCACCCGGTTCGCCGCCGTGATGGGAGGGTCTTTGGGCGGCATGCAGGCGCTGGCGTGGAGCATCATGTTCCCCGAGCGGCTGCGCCACTGCGTGGTGATCGCCTCGACGGCCAAACTGTCGGCGCAAAACATCGCCTTCAATGACGTGGCGCGCCAGGCCATCCTGTCCGACCCCGATTACCATGGCGGCGACTTCTATGCGCACGGCGTGGTGCCGAAGAACGGCTTGCGCGTGGCGCGCATGGTGGGCCACATCACGTATCTGTCGAATGACGACATGGCCGAGAAATTCGGCCGCAAGCTGCGCGATGCAGCGCAGACGGGCGACTACAAATTCGGCTTCGGTATCGACTTCGAGATTGAATCGTACTTGCGCTACCAGGGCGACAAGTTCTCCGAATACTTCGACGCGAACACCTACCTGCTCATTACCAAGGCGCTCGACTACTTCGATCCGGCGCGCGCGCATGGCGGCGACCTGGCCAAGGCCCTGTCGGGCACCAAGGCCAAGTTCTTCCTCGCCTCGTTTTCCACCGACTGGCGCTTCTCGCCCGAGCGCAGCCGCGAAATCGTCGAAGCGCTGGTCTGCAACCGCCGCCAGGTCACGTATGCGGAAATCGACGCGCCGCACGGCCACGACGCCTTTTTGCTGGAAGATGCGCGCTACATGAACATGGTGCGCGCCTATTATGGCCAGGTATGGAACGACATCGGGGCGGGCTTGCCCGCTCCCGCACAGCACACCGCCGTCCGCCAGGGCGCCAAGGAGATCGCATGACTTTTGACGAATTGAGCGCGCTGCGCCCCGACCTGGCCTTCATCGCCCACTGGGTGCCGAACAATGCGCACGTGCTGGACGTGGGCTGCGGCGAAGGCGTGATGCTGCAGTATCTGCAAAGCGACAAGGAATGCAGCGGCTATGGTATCGAGATCGCCGACGACAAGGTGCTGGCCAGTACCCTGCGCGGCGTGAACGTGATCCAGCAAGACATGGAAAAGGGCCTGGCCATCTTTGGCGACAACAGCTTCGATACGGTGCTGTGCCTGTCCTCGCTGCAGATGATGAAGCAGGTCGAGCCGCTGCTGCGCGACATCGTGCGCGTGGGCGCCGAAGCCATCGTCTCGTTCCCCAATTTCGCCTACTGGCCGCACCGCGTGGCATTGCTGAAAGGGCGCATGCCCGTGTCGAAATCGCTGCCCTACCAGTGGTACGACACGCCCAACGTGCGCTGTGCCACCATCAACGACTTCCGCGAACTGGCCGAGGAATGCGGCCTGGAAGTGATCGAATGCGTGGCCCTGGCCGAAGGCAAGATGGTCTCCGTGCTGCCGAACCTGCGCGGCGACCTGGCCGTCTTCCGCCTGCGTAAAAAAGCGGTGCATTGATGAGCAAAAGCCCGGCGCCAGGATGGCGTTCCCATGCCAATGGCCGCATGCTGGCCGTGCTGGTGCTGGGCTTCAGTTCCGGCCTGCCCCTGTTCATCCTGCTGTACCTGCTGCAGGCATGGCTGGCCAAGTCGGGCCTGAACGTCAAGGCGCTGGGGCTGTTCGCCCTGGTGCAGTTCCCGTACATCTGGAAATTCCTGTGGGCGCCCCTGATGGACCGCTACCGCATCCTGGGACTGGGGCGGCGGCGCGGCTGGATGGCGCTCACGCAAGTGGCGCTGTTCTTTGCCATCGGCGCCATGGGCATGCTCGATCCGCTCACGCAGATCGGCCTGATCGCGGCGGCCGCCGGTGGCGTCGCATTTTTGTCTGCCAGCCAGGACATCGTCATCGACGCCTACCGGCGCGAAATCCTCAGCGATAACGAGCAGGGCCTGGGCGCGGCCGTCATCGTCAACGCGTATAAAGTGGCGGGCATGGTGCCGGGCGCGCTGTCGCTGATCCTGGCCGACCGCATGCCGTGGCAGCCCGTCTTCTGGATCACGGCCGCCTTCATGCTGCCGGGGTTTGTCTGCACCCTGCTGATCAAGGAGCCGACCGTCTACGGCTCGCCGCCGAAGACCATGCGCGAAGCGATCATTCTGCCGTTCCAGGAATTCATCGCGCGCGATGGTTGGCGTAACGCAATGTGGATCCTCGCCTTCGTATTACTCTACAAAATCGGCGACAGCATGGCCACGGCGCTGGCGACGAAGTTTTATCTCGACCTGGGTTTTAGCATGACGCAGATCGGCCTGGCCGCCAACACCACGGGTTTTTGGGCCAGTCTGGCCGGCGGCGTGGTGGGCGGCGTGTGGATGCTCAAGCTGGGCATCAACCGGGGCCTGTGGGTGTTTGGCGCATTGCAGGCGATCGCGATTCTCGGCTTCGCCTGGCTGGCGCAGGTGGGGCCGAACACTATGCTATTGAGCGCCGTGATCGGTTTTGAAGCTTTCGCCAGCCTGGGCCTGGGCGCGGCCGCCTTTGTCGCGTTCCTGTCGCGCAGCACGGACCCGCGCTACACTGCCACGCAATATGCCTTGTTTTCCAGCCTGAGCGCCGTGCCGCGCACCCTGATCAACGCCTCGGTGGGCTTCCTGGTCGCCGAGCTGGGCTGGTTCTCATTTTTCATCGTGTGCTTCTTCCTGGCCTTCCCGGCCATGATGATGCTGCCTAAAATCGCTCCATGGAGGTCTGCCAATGGCAACAATATCCCTTAAACGTTACACCGTCCTGGCCAGCCTGTGTGCCGCCACCGCGCTCTCGCCCCTGTCCGTCCACGCCCAGCAGGCGACGGTCCAGGATGGCATCAAGGTACGTCCCTTGTCGACTTCACGCATCTTTGCCGGCGGCGCCGATTTCAATGCACAATCGAAGCAACAATATACGCAGCTGGTCAACGAAGCGAAGGAAAAAAATGCGCTGATGCCGGACAGCGATCCGCAGGTCAAACGCCTGCGCGCCATCGCCCAGCGCATCATCCCGTTCGCCACGCGCTGGAACGAGGCGGCGTCCAGCTGGAACTGGCAGGTCAACCTGCTCAACTCGGACGAGGTCAATGCCTTTTGCATGCCGGGCGGGCAGATCGCTTTTTACAGCGGCATCATCACCAAACTCAACCTGACCGACGATGAAGTGGCCATCGTCATGGGGCATGAAATTTCGCACGCGCTGCGCGAACACTCGCAGGCGCAGGCCGGCAAGGGCAACCTGGCGGCCGTCGGCGCCAAGCTGGCCGGCGCCGGGCTGTCAGCCTGGCTCGGCGTCGATCCGAACATCACCAGCACCGCCACGAATATGGCGGCGCAGGGCGTGATGCTGAAGTTCTCGCGCGACGATGAACGCGAGGCAGATTTGATCGGCATGGACCTGGCCGCGCGCGCCGGCTTCGATCCGCGCGCCGGCGTGATCCTGTGGCAGAAAATGGCCGCCGTGAGCGCTGGCGCGCCGCCGGAATTCCTCTCGACCCACCCGTCGGGCAAGGACCGTATCTCGCAGATGAACAGCCACATGGCGCAAGTGCTGCCCTTGTACGCGCGCAGCAAGGGCGTTAGCGTGGATGCCTTGCCGCCATACCGCAGCACCGCCATCGCGCAGCGCTAGGATGGCGAAGCGTCACGCCGCCGCACCCTTGCCCATGCGCGACGGCGTGGCGCCCAGTTATCTGTGGCTGCCGGAGGGGCAGTGGCCGGACATGCTCACCTTTCTGATCGAGCGCTATCCGCAGATCGGCGCCGCGCAATGGCTGGACCGCATGGCGCGCGGCGAAGTGGTCAATGGCGATGGCGCCGTGCTTGGACCGGACAGCGCATACCGGCGCGGCATGCGCATTTTTTACTACCGCGAGCTGGAACGCGAAACGCCGATCCCGTTTCAGGAAGCCATCCTGTTCCAGGACGAACACCTGGTGGTGGTCGACAAGCCGCACTTCTTGCCCATGACACCGGCCGGGCGCTTCGTGCAGGAGACCTTGCTGACGCGTCTGAAGAAAAGCCTGGACTGCGCCGAGCTGACGCCGATCCACCGCCTCGACCGCGAGACGGCCGGCGTGGTGATTTTTTCGCGTCAGGTAGCCAGCCGTGGCGCCTACCAGTCGCTGTTCCAGCGCCGCGAAGTGCACAAGACCTACGAGGCGCTGGCGCCTGTGCTGGCGGGCCGGGAATTCCCGTTCACGTACCGCAGCCGCATGGTCGAGGGCGAGCAGTTTTTTCTCATGCGCGAGGAGGCGGGCGAGCCGAATTCGGAAACCGTCATCGACGTAATCGAGCGGCGCGGTGAGGTGAACCTGTACCGGCTGCAGCCGCATACGGGGCGCAAGCACCAGCTGCGCGTGCACCTGGCATCGCTGGGCATCGCCATCGTCAACGATGCGTTTTACCCGCTGGCGCTGCCGTGCAAGGAAGACGACATGTCGCACCCGCTGCAGCTGCTGGCGCGGGCCATCGATTTCACGGACCCGTTGACGGGCGAGCCGCGCCGTTTTGAGAGCCGGCGCAGCCTGGAAGCTTAGCCCTTGATGGTGTAATCGATGATCAACGGTGCGTGGTCGGAAAAACGCTCGTCCTTGTAGACGCTGACCGTGTGCGCCTGGGCTGCGATGCCGGGGGTGGCGACGTGGTAGTCGATGCGCCAGCCCACGTTTTTCGCGTAGGCTTGTCCGCGGTTGCTCCACCACGTGTACTGGTCTTCGCGCTTGTCCAGGCCGCGGTGCACGTCGACAAAGCCCACTTCGTCGAAGACGCGCGTCAGCCACGCGCGCTCTTCTGGCAGGAAGCCGGAATTCTTCTTGTTGCCCTTCCAGTTTTTCAGGTCGATTTCATGGTGGGCGATATTCCAGTCGCCGCAGATGACCACTTCGCGGCCCAGCGCCTTCAATTCCAGCAAATGCGGCAGGAACAGTTCCATGAAGCGGAACTTGGCTTCCTGGCGTTCCGGGCCGGACGAACCGGACGGGCAATACACGGAAATGACGGACAGATTGCCAAAATCGCAGCGCACGTAGCGGCCTTCGGCGTCGAATTCAGGGCTGCCGAAGCCGATATGCACGGCGTCCGGTTCGGCCTTGCTGTACACGCCCGTGCCGGAATAGCCCTTTTTCTCGGCATAGTGGAAATGGCCATGGTAGCCGTGCGGGTTGAGGAATTCCGGCGTCATGTCGGGCAGTTGCGCCTTCAATTCCTGCACGCAGATGAAATCGGCCGTTTGCGTTCCCATCCAGTTGAAAAAGCCTTTTTTGGCGGCGGAACGGATGCCGTTCAGGTTGGCGGAGATAATTTTGGGCATAGGTCGAGAGTGAAAATGGGGCCAGCCGGGGCCGGCGGGCGCGGCATGGCGATTGTCTCGCCGCTGCGCGCGGATTAAAATACAGGCACTTTTAAAAAATGAGGCTAATGTGAATAATTTACGCCAGCAGTTTATCGCGTTTTCAGTATCCAAGGGCGTCTTGCGGTTTGGCGAGTTCACCACCAAGGCCGGACGCCAGTCGCCATACTTCTTCAATGCGGGCCTGTTCCATGACGGCGCCACCCTGGCCGAGCTGGCGCAGTTCTACGCGCAGACCCTGCTCGACTCGGGCGTGGAATTCGACATGCTGTTCGGTCCCGCCTACAAGGGCATCACCCTGGCGTCGGCCACCGCCGTGGCGCTGGCCGGCAAGGGCCGCAACACCTCGTTCGCCTTCAACCGCAAGGAAGCCAAGGACCACGGCGAAGGCGGCACCATCGTCGGCGCCAAGCTGCATGGCAAAGTCGTCATCATTGACGATGTGATCTCGGCCGGCACGTCGGTGCGCGAATCGGTGGACATGATACGTGCCGCTGGCGCCGAACCATGCGCCGTGCTGATCGCCCTGGACCGCATGGAGCGCTCGGGCCCGGACGGCCAGCTGTCGCCAAGTTCGGCGGTGCAGGAAGTGTCGAAACAGTACGGCATCCCCGTCATCTCGATCGGCAACCTGGATGACTTGTTCGGCTACCTGAACGGCGCGGGCGCCGATCCGGAACTGCTGCAGCATAAAGAAGCCGTTTCGGCCTACCGCACCAGGTATGGCATCTAAGTAGTCCTCTCCAGCAGTGCCCGCAGCCGCGGGTCGCTGCAGGCGGCGCCAGCTTGCGGATGGCATTGCAGCAGCCGCCGCAGCAATGCGCCGCCGATGCCGCGCCGCCGGAACGGCGGTTTCACGAACAGCATATTTACCGTCACCCCGTCCGCGCACTTGCTGATGTCGAGCATGGCCACTTGCTGGCCGTCGATCCACGCGCACAGCGCGGCGTCCCCTTGCCAATCGATGTGCATCACGCCAGCCATGGTTTGACCGCCGCATGCAGTCCCAAGGCGAACAGGCCGATAAAAAAGCACCGCTTGAATACCTGTTGCGCGATGCGCCCGCGCAGCCATTGACCGGCCAGCATGCCGGCCAGCGCCGGCAGCAGCGCATACGCGGAAGCGCCGGCCGCGCCGAGGCTGAAGTCGCCGTGCAGGGCCAGGCTGGCCGCCAGCGCCACGGTCGATGCCGTAAACGCCAGGCCCAGTGCCTGTACCAGCGCATCGCGCGCCAGCCCCAGTCCCTGCAGATACGGCACGGCGGGGATGACGAACACGCCCGTGGCGGCCGTCACCAGTCCCGTCACGGCGCCCGCCACAGGCCCCAGCCACGCTTCATGCCGCGCCGGCACGCGCAGCTGCAGCGAGAATAATCCCGCCAGCGCATACAGCATCAGCGCCACGCCCAGCGCGACGACGGCCCAGGCGCCGCTGTCGGCCGGCAGCAATGCGCCGCCCGCCAGGGTGCCGGCCATGACGGCGGCCAGCATCGGCCACAGGCGCCGCAGCAGGGCGCGCAGGCCGGGGCCGGCCGCCAGCTGCCACACGTTCGTCACCATCGATGGCACGATCAGCAGGGCGGCCGCCTGCACGGGCGGCATGACGAGGCTGAGCGTGCCCATGGCTACCGTCGGCAGTCCCAGGCCGACTACGCCCTTGACGAAGCCTGCGACGAGGAAGCTGGCGCCGACGGCCAGCAGGAATGACGTTTCCATCTTTTCTATCCAGAGTGGTTTTGCGTGGATTCTGCGCTTGCCCGGGGATTTCGCCAAGGCGGATTATTTTGAGTCAGCCTTAGTAAAATACGAAGGCTGATAAGATGGCGAAAAGGAGAGCCGCCATGCGCTTTGATCTGGTCGATTTGCAGTTGTTTGTCAACGTGGTGGAGGCGGGCAGCCTGACGGCGGGCGCCGCGCGCAGCCATCTCGCATTGGCGTCGAGCAGCGCGCGCGTGCGCGGCATGGAAGAGATGCTGGGCATGCCCTTGCTGCTGCGCGGACGGCGCGGCGTGGAGCCGACGCCAGTGGGCCAGACCTTGCTGCATCACGCGCGCCTGGTGCTGCTGCAAATGGAGAAAATGCGCGGTGAGCTCGGCGAATTTGCGCGCGGCTTGAAAGGGCAGTTGCGCCTGCTGTGCAATACGGCCGCGCTCAGCGAATTTTTGCCCGAGGCGCTAGGTGCTTTTCTCGACCGCCATCCGAACCTGACCATCGACCTGGAAGAGCGCCTCAGTTACGATATCGTCAAGGCCGTCTCGGAAGGGCTGGCTGACATGGGCATCGTCTCCGATTCGGTCGACATGCGCGGCTTGCAGACGTTTCTGTTCCGCCCCGACCGGCTGGTGGTCATCGCCGCGGCCGACGGCGTGCATCACCGCGCGCTGGGCCAGGATGGCGTCGTCGCGTTCTCCACGCTGCTGGATCACGATTTCATCGGCCTGGCCGACGACAGCGCGATGCAGCAGTACCTGGGCATGCATGCGGCGCGTCTGGGCCGTCCCTTGAAGGTGCGCGTGCGCCTGCGCAGTTTCGATGCCGTCTGCCGCATGGTGGCCAGCGGCGTGGGCATCAGCGTGGTGCCGCTGGCGGCGGCCAGCCGCTGTCAGCAGACGATGGCGCTGCGCTGCCTGGAATTATCCGATCCCTGGTCGGTACGCAATCTGACGATCTGCGTGCGCCAGTTCAGTGAATTACCCCTGTATGCGCGCCAGTTGATCGATCATCTGAAGGCGTGACAGGGCATGACAGGAGCAGCGATGCGTTTTTCAGAAGACAAGATGGCCAGCCTGCGGTGCAGCGACCAGGTCGAGCGGCCGATCCACATCTGGCAGCCGGCGGCGCCACCACGTGCAGTGATCCTGGCGATCCACGGCGGCATGGCGCATGCGGGCGACTACGTCACGCCGGCGCTGTATTTCCGCCAGCACGGCATCGCCACCGTCAGCTTCGACATGGTGGGCCACGATGGCCAGCGCAAGGTCGATATCCCTTCGTTCGATGCCTTCCTCGACGACGAGGAATTGTTCCTCGCGTGGGTCAAGGCCACGTATCCGGGCGTGCCTATCTTCATCATGGGGCACTCGATGGGCGGCCTGATCGCCACGCACCTGGGCTTGCGGCGCTTTGCGGGCGATGCGGCGATCAAAGGCTTCATCATCTCGTCGCCGTATTACGTGAATGCGATTCCCGTGCCGAAGGTGCTGCAGATGTTGTCCGGCTGGCTGGCGCAGCGCTACCCCACGATGAAGGTGCCGCTGGGGAACTTGACCATGCTGCTGACGCACGATCAAACCATCACGGCGCGCCATTTCCAGGATGAGCGCGACGGCATCCGCGCCAGTGCCGCATCGGTGCGCTTCGCCCACGCCTTGACGTCGGCGCAAAAGGAATTGGCGGGCGGCTTGTCGGACTGGCGCTTCCCCCTGTTCGCCGTGGTGGCGGGCGACGACAAGCTGGCCGACAGCCGCGCCACGGAAAGCATGCTGCGCAGCGTGCCCGATGGCCTGCTCGACTACCACTACTATCCAGCCAACTATCACGAGAACTTCAATGAGGTGAACCGCGACGCGATCTTCGCCGCCATCCTGGCGTGGATGGAAAAACTGCTGGCACCCGTGCCGGCGTGAGGCGCCGGTATCGTTATAATCGGATTCATTGAATTGACCGCCGGCGCATGCCGGCCCGGTCCCCGCGGCACAGGGGAATACTCAAGGAATGAACGATGCGCTTGCTGATTGCCCTGATACTCCCGTGGCTGACCTTTTTCACGATCGGCCGCCCCATTGCCGGCATCATTTGCCTGATCCTGCAAATCACCCTGATCGGCTGGCTGCCGGCGGCGATCTGGGCCGTGTACTCGCTGAGCCAGTACAAGACGGACCAGAAGATCGCCGAGGCCATGCGCCGGCGCTGATGCGGGGCTAAGTCTTGTTTAAGCTGCGCTTCCTATCTTGATTCAACCGACACGAGGAGAGTGAGATGGCACAAGACAGATGCGGTACCCTGACCTTGGCGGCGGCAATGCTGGCCGCCGGGCTGTTGCTGGGAAGTGTGGCGCAGGCGCAGGGCGATACTGCCTTGCCGCCCGTGCAGAAGAGCGGTTCAGTGGAATACCTGAGTGGCGGCATCGGCCTCGACGAGTCGACCGCCATCAAGAGCGCCAGCCGGCATTGGCCATTGAGCCTGGTGTTTTCCGTGCAGGCGACGGGCAAGGCGGAATTTGCCTCCGACGTGAAGCTGACAATACGCGACGCCAAGGGCGCGCCGGTGCTGGAGACGACGGCCAGCGGACCGTTCCTGCTGGCGAAACTGGCGCCGGGCAGCTACAGCCTGCGCGCCACCCTGGCCGGCAAATTGCTGGAACGCAAGGTGCAGGTCAAGGCTGGCAGTTCCGCGCGGGTGGAACTGGTCTGGCCGGCGGGAACGAATCAGGGCCGGCCTTGATGGGCGAGGGCAGCCCGATCAGCTGACCGCGAGCACGCGCCCTTCGGCGGCGCTTTGCAGCGCCAGTTCGATCAGGCGTATCGTTGCCGCCGCATCTTCGGCCGCCACGGGCGCCGCTGCGCCGTGACGGATGGCGTCGGCCATGCCCTGGTAAAAGTCCTGGTAGCGGCCCGCCTGCATCTCAAGGTGCTCGCAATGTCCGTCCGGCTGCGTGCCCAGGTGCAGCGCGCCGCGCACGGGATCCACGCCCCAGCCGGGCTGTCCAGGTCTGCCGCCCGCCTTCAGGGCGTCTTCCTGCGGGTCGAGACCAAACTTCACGAAACTGCCCTTGTCGCCATGCACGGCGAAGCGCGCCGTTGGCGCTTTTACCAGGCAGCCGGCCTGCAGCACCACGCGCAGCCGGTCGTAGTACAGCACGATGTGCATGTAGTCGACGGCTTGCGCGCCATCGCGCTGCAGGGCGATATCGGCGTACAGTTTTTCCGGCTGGCCGAACAGCTGCATGGCTTGGTCCAGCATGTGCGGACCCAGGTCGTACAGCAAGCCGCCGCCGGGTGCGCCGGACTCGCGCCAGCGCTGGCGGATCTCGGGGCGGAAACGGTCGAAATGCGATTCGACGCTGGCGATGTGACCCAGGGTGCCCTGCGCCAGCAGCGTTTTCAGGGTCAGGAAGTCGCCATCCCAGCGGCGGTTGTGGTACACGCTGAGCACCAGCTTGCGTTCTTTCGCCAGCGCGATCAGGCTCTGTGCTTCAACGCTGGAAATGGTGAAGGGTTTGTCCACCACCACGTGCTTGCCCGCCTGCAGGGCCGCTTGCGCCAGGCTGAAATGCGCCTCGTTGGGTGCGGCGATGACGACCAGTTCGATCGATGGATCGGCAAACAGCTGCGCCGGCTCGGCGTAGACGGTGGCGTGCGGCCAATCCTTGTGTACGAGGTCCGGTTTGCTGGAGGCGACGGCTGTCAGTTCCAGGGCCTCGATGGCCGACAGGACGGGAGCGTGGAAGGTGGAGCCGGCAAAGCCGTAGCCGACCAGGCCGGTTTTGATCTTGTTCATGGCGTGTTCCAGGTGCGTGGAAGAATCCATGATCATACCCGCAAGCGGGCGGCGGCAGCGCTGCCGCGATACCGCCGCGCGTGCATTAGTTCAGGCGCCAGACGTATTGCACTTTCACGCTGGCGCTGACCGGCTTGCCGCCAGCCAAGGCCGGCTTGAACGTGCACTTGGCAATGCCGCTGCGCGCCGCCTCGTCGAGGGCCGGATGGCCGCTGCTGTTGACCACGCTCGAGCCCAATACCTTGCCGGCGGCACTGACGTCAAAGGACATGTTGACCGTGCCCTCTTCCTTCGCCTGCAGCGATGCGGCTGGGTAGACCGGTTTGCCGCACACGCCAAAGTCGATGACGGGGCGGCGCTCCAGTACCGGCGCGCTATCGGCGGCGACGGCCTGGCCGTAGATGCCGAGGCAGGCGCCGGCGAGGGCAAGCAGCGGCACGGCTGCCTTCCAGTTCAGGGTTTGTGGTGCGGGGCGCAGCAATCGTTTGATACGTGACATAAGATCTCCTCCGTCGGCCGCCTGGGCCAGGTGGTGGGTTGAGAACTGGAGACGTTCCAGTTCCGAGAGTGCAAGAGCCAGACGCCGCGGTTCGCCCAGTTGTCTTGCTGCGAAATCATCTGCAATGTGTTCGCGTTCGAGACGCACGCCGCGCGAAATCCACCAGACGGCAGGGTGGAAGAACAGCAGCGCTTCGATGGCGTTTTGCAGCAGGTTGAGCAGATAATCGTGGCGCCGGATATGCGCCAGTTCATGCGCCAGCAGTGCGTCGAGCAGCTGCGGCGGCATGCCCGTGACCAGCGCCGCAGGCACCAGCGCCATGGGTCGCCAGATGCCGGCCGTGAGCGGGCTGGCGATGTTGTCGAGCACGCGCAGCCGCACGGGCCGTGTTACGCCAGCATCCTGCGCCATGCCCGATAAACGCGCCTGCCAGTGAGCATGCGTGCTGCCGGTCTGGCTGGCGCTGCGTGCTATCCACAGCATGCCCAGCGCCATGCGCAGGGCCAGCATGGCGGCGCACAGCGCCCACACGCCGACGACGGCGCGCAGCAGCAGGTCCAGGTCGGGCAAGCTGTCGGGCGCCAGCAGGGCGGTGGACAGCAAGGCGCTGGAGAAGAGGGCGCCCGTGGCATCGGCACCGGCCAGGCGCAGATACAAGCCCGCGGCAGGCCACGCCAGGCAGGCCAGCAGGGCGCCGCAGCCGACGGCGTAGCGCGCCTCTGGCCGCGCATTGCGCAGGGCGGCCCACGCCAGCGCCGTGGTGCAGCCGATCAGGATGCCCTGCCACAGGAAGTGCAGCAGGGTACAGCCCAGGGCCGGCACGAAGCCGTTCATGACTGATCGTCCTTGAGCATTTTTTCGATCTCTTCGCGTTCGGCGCGCGACACGCCCGTGCGCAGGGCCGCCAGCACCAGTGCCTTGGCCGAGCCGGCGAAAGCCTTCTGCATCAGTTCTTTCAGCAGATTCGTCTGCAGGCTGTGCTGGGCCTGGGCCGGCGCATACACGTGCGAGCGCTGGCTTTCGTCGCGGATCAGCAAGCCCTTGGTGTGCATGATCTGCATCAGGCGCAACACGGTGCCATACGTGATGGCCGGCTTGGCCAGCGCCATCGCCTCGTGCACCTGCTTGGCCGTGGCGGCGCCCAGCGGCCACAGTGCCTGCAGCAGATCAAGTTCGGCTGCCGTCGGTTTCGGGATATCGTGCGTCTTGGCCATGCTGTTTTCCTCTTGCCAGAATTTCAATATGGCTAGACTAATCGTTATAGACAAAAATGTATACTTTAATTTTCAAATGAAGCGCAAGCTGCCTTTATGCGATAAAAAGAACTAGACAGCACGGTATAGATGCGCTCGCGTGGCAGGTAAACGCACACGCGGCGGCGTCGAAATAATTGCATTTTGGAAATTATCATGTAATCATCTTCTATTCCTGTCGGAATATAGTTGATCTGGCCGATCATCTGGATGGCCGAGCGCTCATTTACTCTCTCCCTTACTCTGCCATGCGCCTTAAAGAAGCTTTGCTGTTGACGACCTGTACTCTCGTGCTGGCCGGATGCCATACCACGCGCTCCTCTCCCCGCTATGTATTTGCAGATACCACGCAGCCGTCGGCAAGTCTGGCGATTCAATCGATCCATACCGGGTCGCGGCAAAAAGCCACCGTCGACCGCAATGAAGTCGACTGTGCTCCCGACGGCAAGTGGAAGGCGCAACGCAGCTTCGAGCTGGCCAGTTTCCAGGGCGCGAAGTTCAGCGATCCGCCGGTCTTGGTGCGCCTGCCGGAAGGCATGTCGCATTTCTTTGTCAATTTCCCGGTCGGTTCATCGAACGAGTGTTCGATGTCCTTTGCCACCTACCTGGAAGCGGGGCATAGCTATACCTTGAAGGCGGATGGCCATCTGGGCGCCTTCTTTTCCCTTGACCCCGGCGGTTGCCGTGTTGCCGTGATCGATAACGACACCGGGCAAGCCAAGCATTTGATTAAGGGGCCGCACGCGCAATCGCAGTTCGGTTCCGTGTCCTGTCCGAATCCGGCGCTGTTCGCAGCCGCTGCCGAAGCTGCGGAGCACGCCGCAGACGCTGCGGAGGCGGCTGCGGCTGCTGCGGCCAAGTAAGGCGCCGCGGGCGCCGCCCAGGGCGGCAAGGGAAGGGGCGCAGGCATCGCCAGATACCTGGCATGCCAGTTTCTCCATTAAAAAAAGACGCCGCGGCGTCTTTTTTTGAGGGGGATGGAGGGGCGCTTATCCCGCCAGCTTGGCCTTCAGCAACTCTGTCAGCTGGGCCGGATCAGCCTTGCCCTTGGACGCTTTCATGGACTGGCCGATCAGCGCGTTGATGGCCGCTTCCTTGCCGGCGCGGTACTGTTCCACCGACTTGGCGTTCGCCGCCAGCACTGCGTCAACGATGGCTTCCAGGGCGCCGGAGTCGGAGATTTGGCGCAGATCCTTGGCGTCGATGATGGTATCGACCAGGTTCTCGTCGCTGGACTTCGCTTCCCACATGCCGACGAAGACCTCTTTTGCCGCCTTGTTCGAGATCGTGCCATCGGCAATGCGCTTGAGCATGGCGGCCAGCTGCGCGGCGGAGACGGGCG
The DNA here is from genome assembly GCF_002813325.1 of Janthinobacterium sp. 64. Lineage (NCBI taxonomy): Bacteria > Pseudomonadati > Pseudomonadota > Betaproteobacteria > Burkholderiales > Oxalobacteraceae > Janthinobacterium > Janthinobacterium sp. 64. The sequence goes on from NZ_PHUG01000001.1 coordinate 4,508,884, forward strand.
CGTCGTCCAGGTCCACGCCTTCGCGGTTCAGGGTCGACGATACGTCGCCCATCAGCCAGTTGGCGGCGGCCTTGGCGTTTTCCTTGCCGGCCTTGTCGACCACGGCGACGAAATAGGTGGCCATGGCTTTCGATTGCGTCAGCACCAGCGCATCGTAGTCCGGCAGCGCGTATTCGTTGATGAAACGGGCGCGCATGGCGGCAGGCAGTTCCGGCATCGACGCCTTGACCGTGTCGATCCACGCTTGCGAGATGACCAGCGGCGGCAGGTCAGGATCCGGGAAGTAGCGGTAATCCTGGGCGTCTTCCTTGCTGCGCATTTCGCGCGTTTCCTTGCGGTCCGGATCGTACAAACGCGTCGCTTGCACGACCTTGCCGCCGTCTTCGATCAATTCGATCTGGCGGCGCACTTCCACGTGCACGGCTTCTTCGATGAAGCGGAAGGAGTTCAGGTTCTTGATTTCGCAGCGGGTGCCGAATTCCTTCTGGCCGACAGGACGCACGGAAACGTTGACGTCGCAGCGGAACGAGCCTTCCTGCATGTTGCCGTCGCAAACGCCCAGCCACATGACCAGCGAGTGCAGGGCCTTGGCGTAGGCCACGGCTTCGGCGGCGCTGCGGATCTCCGGTTCCGAGACGATTTCCAGCAGTGGCGTGCCGGCGCGGTTCAAGTCGATGCCGCTCATGCCCGCATAGTCTTCGTGCAGCGATTTACCGGCGTCTTCTTCCAGGTGGGCGCGCGTCAGGTTGACCGTCTTGGTGACGAATTCGCCATCCTTTTCGTAGCCGAAGGTCAGGGCGCCGCCGATGACGACGGGGTCCTCGAACTGGCTGATCTGGTAGCCCTTCGGCGAATCCGGATAAAAATAGTTTTTGCGCGCGAAGACCGAGTGCGGCGCCACGGTGGCGCCCACGGCCAAACCAAAACGGATCGCGCGCTCGACGGCTTGCTTGTTCATCACGGGCAGCACGCCTGGCAGCGCCAGGTCGACGGGGCTCGCCTGCGTGTTGGCGTCGGCGCCGTACTTGATCGGCGAACCGCTGAAAATTTTGGATTCGGTCGTGAGCTGCACGTGGTTCTCAAGACCGATGACGACTTCCCATTGCATAGTGTTCTCGCTTATTTTTGTTGGCGCCGCCGGGGCGGCGCGTGTGTTCTTATTAAATACCGGCAGGGCTGCGCGTATGCCAGTCCGTCACCAGCTGGTACTGGTGGGCCACGTTCAGCAGCCTGGCTTCGCCAAAATAATTGCCGATGATTTGCAGGCCGACGGGGCGCTTGCCGTTTTTCTCGCCTGCGCCGAAGCCGCATGGAATCGACATGCCGGGCAAGCCGGCCAGGCTGGTCGACAGGGTGTAGATGTCGGCCAGGTAGTTCGCCACCGGGTCGTCCGTCTTGTCGCCCAGGTCCCAGGCGACGGTCGGCGCGACGGGTCCCATGATGACGTCGCAGACGGCGTTCGGGCCATTCAATACGGCGTCGAAATCCTGCGCGATCAGGCGGCGGATCTTTTGCGCCTTCAGGTAGTAGGCGTCGTAGTAGCCGTGGCACAGCACATAGGTGCCGACCATGATGCGGCGCTGCACTTCCGGGCCGAAGCCCTGGGCGCGCGACTTTTTGTACATGTCCTGCAAATCCTTGTACTCGGCGGCGCGGTGGCCGTAGCGCACGCCATCGTAGCGCGACAGGTTCGACGACGCTTCGGCCGGGGCGATCATGTAGTAGGCGGGAATCGACAGGGCCGTATTCGGCAGCGAAATGTCGACCAGGGTGGCGCCCAGCTTTTCATACTGCGCCAGCGCGCCGCGCACGGCCGCTTCCACGTCCTTGGCCAGGCCCTCGCCGAAATACTCGCGCGGTACGCCGATGCGCAAGCCCGTCAACGGCTGGCCCAGTTCACGCGAAAAATCTTCCGTCACGCCGCCCTGTTCCGGCGACAGGCTGGTCGAGTCGCGCTCGTCGAAGCCGGCCATGGCCGTGAGCAGCAGGGCGCAGTCTTCGGCCGAGCGGGCCATCGGGCCGCCCTGGTCCAGCGACGAGGCAAAGGCGATCATGCCGAAGCGCGAGACGCGGCCATAGGTCGGCTTGATGCCGGTGATGCCACAGAAGGCGGCTGGCTGGCGGATCGAGCCGCCCGTGTCGGTGCCGGTGGCCGCTGGCGTCAGGCCGGCCGCGACGGCGGCCGCCGAGCCGCCGGACGAGCCGCCTGGCACGGCCGTCTTGTCCCACGGGTTCTGCACGGCGCCGAAGGCCGAGTTCTCGTTGCCGGAACCCATGGCGAATTCATCGCAATTGACCTTGCCCAGGGTGACCATGCCGGCTGCCTGGAATTTTTCCACCACGGTGGCGTCAAACGGGCTGGCGTAGTTGGCCAGCATTTTCGAGCCGGCCGTCGTGCGCCAGCCGCGGGTCACGAACAGGTCCTTGTGCGCGATCGGCACGCCCGTCAACGGCGTGGCGGTGCCAGCGGCGATGCGAGCATCCGCTTCGGCAGCTTGCGCCAGGGTCAGGGCACGGTCGACGTGCAAGAAAGCGTTCGAGTTGTCCGCTGCGATGCGGTCGAGGAAATGCGTCGCCAGTGCAACGGCGGAAATTTCCTTGTTCTGCAAGAGCGTGGACAGCTGTTTGATGGATTTTGTATGCATGGCGTTTCTATTTTGATATTCGACGGGAAGACAACAGCATGGAGTGGCGCAGTTACTCGATCACTTTTGGCACCAGGTACAAGCCATCCTGTACCTTCGGCGCCACGGCCTGGTAGGCGTCGCGGCGATTCTGTTCTGTGGCGACGTCCTCGCGCAGGCGCAGGGCGATATTGTCCATATGGGCAGCCAGCGGGTGGCTCAGGGGCGCCACGCCATCGGTATTGACGGCTTGCATTTGTTCCGCCAGGGCAAAAATCTTGTTCAATTGGGCCAGGGACGTGACGGCCTGATCGTCGGCCATTTCGAGTTGGGCCAGGTGGGCGATGCGTTTTACGTCGGAGAGTGTCAGGGACATGGCGAATGGCGCGGAGTGCCGCGCATTAGTATTAAGTTGGCGTTTCGATAAAACGCGAATATTTACTGCTTTTTTGCTCACAAAAGCCGGGGAATGCCGCGTAACTCGCGGCTGCAAGAGTCGCACTTTTCCATGGTTTTTGAGCAAATCGCATTCAAATTATAAGGTAGAATGGCGGGTTAATGCGTTGCCGGCGCTGATGGACCGCTGCCGCAGCATAGAAAAGATTGCGCAAGCGCCAAGCGAAACCCGGAAAAACCGCCTTCATGGATTTTCAGGGTGCCTGAAAGCGCCCGCTTTGAAACTCCCCATAAACAGCTTTTGCGCAGCTCGATGCGCTACAGGACACTCATGTTTGGTTTTTTACGCAGGTATATCTCCACCGATCTGGCCATTGACTTGGGCACGGCCAACACCCTTATTTATGTGCGCGGCCTCGGTATCGTCCTGGACGAACCGTCCGTCGTCGCCATCCGCCAGGAAGGCGGTCCGAATGGCAAGAAGACCATTCAGGCAGTCGGCAAGGAAGCCAAGCAGATGCTGGGCAAGGTGCCGGGCAATATCGAAGCGATCCGTCCTATGAAAGATGGCGTGATCGCCGACTTCACCGTGACCGAGCAGATGCTCAAGCAATTCATCCGCATGGTGCATGACTCGAAATTCTTCCGTCCATCGCCGCGCATCATCATTTGCGTGCCGTGCGGTTCGACCCAGGTCGAGCGCCGCGCGATCCGCGAATCGGCGCTGGGCGCCGGCGCGTCGCAGGTGTACCTGATCGAAGAACCGATGGCAGCGGCCATCGGCGCGGGCTTGCCCGTATCCGAAGCGACCGGCTCGATGGTGGTCGACATCGGCGGCGGCACCACGGAAGTGGGCATCATTTCGCTGGGCGGCATGGTCTACAAGGGTTCCGTGCGCGTCGGCGGCGACAAGTTCGATGAAGCCATCGTCAACTACATCCGCCGCAATTACGGCATGCTGATCGGCGAACAAACGGCCGAAGCCATCAAGAAGGCCATCGGTTCGGCTTTCCCTGGCTCGGAAGTGAAGGAAATGGAAGTCAAGGGCCGCAACCTGTCCGAAGGCATCCCGCGCTCGTTCACCATTTCCAGCAACGAGATTCTCGAAGCGCTGACCGATCCGCTGAACAACATCGTCTCGGCCGTGAAGAACGCGCTGGAACAGACGCCGCCGGAATTGGGCGCCGACATTGCCGAAAAAGGCATGATGCTGACGGGCGGCGGCGCACTGCTGCGCGACCTGGACCGCCTGCTGATGGAGGAAACCGGCCTGCCGGTGCTGGTGGCCGAGGACCCGCTCACCTGCGTGGTGCGCGGTTCCGGGATGGCACTGGAACGTATGGACAAGCTCGGCTCGATCTTCTCCTACGAATAATCTGACAGAAGGGCCGGAAACCAATCCGGCCTTTTTTTTCTGGTTTTGGCGCCGGCGTTTGACCGGGGCCTGTACGTTGGCGCACTGCGCCTGGCCTGATCATTGGAAGTCATGGAATACAGTCCTCCGCCACTTTTCAAACAAGGCGCCTCCGCCCGCGTCAAGATGATGGTGTTCGCCGGCATTTCTATCGCCCTGTTACTGGTCGATTCGCGCATGCACGCCTTGACGGCCGTGCGCCAGGCAGTCGGCACCGTGCTGTATCCGGTGCAGATGGCGGCCCTGGTGCCGCGCGATGTGGCGCTGGGCGTCGGCAACTATTTTTCGTCGCTGTCCTCCCTGGAAAAACAGGTGCGCGACCTGAAGCACGAGCAGATCGCCTCGGCGCAGATCATGCAGCAGGCGCAGCTCAATATCGTTGAGAACAACCATTTGCGCAAGCTGATGGAAGCGCGCGAGCGCGTTCCCGTCAAGACCATGATGGCTGAAGTCCTGTATGACACGCGCGATTCGGCCACGCGCAAGATCGTGCTGGACCGGGGCATCCAGAATGGCGTCGAACTGGGCCGCCCCGTGATCGACAACCTCGGCGTGGTGGGACAAGTCACGCGCGTGTTCCCGTTCACCTCCGAAGTGACCTTGCTGACCGATGAAGAACAGGCCATTCCCGTGCAGCTGCTGCGCAATGGCGTGCGCAGCGTGGCCATCGGCCGCGGCAAGTCCGGCACCATGGAGCTGCGCTTTACGGCCCCCACCGCCGACATCCAGATCGGCGACATCGTCATTACCTCGGGCCTCGACGGCCTGTACCCGGCCGGCCTGGCCGTGGCGCGCGTGACCCTGGTCGAGCGCAATGCGCATGGCCCGTTCGGCCGCGTCGTGTGCCAGCCGCTGGCCGGCATCGAACGCAACACCCAACTGCTCATCCTGATGACGTCACCGGAGATTCCGCCGCGTCCGCCAGTCGAAGACGTCAAGACGGGCCGCAAGATCGCCGGCAAGATGGCGCCGATCAAGGACCCGGCGGCCGCAGCGACCCCGCCCGCCGCCGCGACACCCGCGACACCTGCGGCAAAACCGCCAGCCGCGCCTGCCGCCGTGCCACCGAAGGAAGCGACACGATGAACCGCCCGCATTACATCCTGCTGCCGGTCAGCCCCCTGTTCATCGGCTTTTCCCTGCTGTGCGCTTTTTTGCTGAATTTGCTGCCATGGGGGCAGTTCGTCGGCGTGCCCGATTTCGTCGCCCTGGTGCTGGTCTTCTGGGGCATCCACCAGCCGCGCAAGGTCGGCATCGGCGTGGCCTTCTTCATGGGCTTGATGATGGACGTGCACGACTCGACCCTGCTCGGCGAAAATGCGCTGGCCTACACCTTGCTGTCGTACTTCGCCATCATGATGCACCGCCGCGTGCTGTGGTTCCCCATCCTGACGCAGGCACTGCACGTGCTGCCGCTGCTGCTGCTGACGCAGGCGCTGCAATTGCTGACGCGCCTGATCGTCTCGGGCCGTTTCCCCGGCTGGCTCAATTTCATCGAGAGCTTCGTCGCCGTGGCCCTGTGGCCCTTGGTCACGTGGGTCTTGCTGGCGCCGCAGCGCCGCGCCGTGGACCGCGACCATAACCGGCCGATCTGACGAGCGCCTGCCATGACTGAACTGAAAAATACCGAGCGCGAGCTGCATTTTTTCCGCATGCGCCTGACCATCCTGGGCGCGCTCGTCTTCGTCTGCTTTTCGCTGCTGCTGGCGCGCTTCATCTGGTTGCAGGTGATCAAGCACGAAGATTATGCGACCAAGGCCGAGGACAACCGCATCGCCGTGGTGCCCATCGTGCCCACGCGGGGACTGATCCTCGACCGCAACGGCGTGGTGCTGGCGCGCAATTACTCGGCCTATACGCTGGAAATCACGCCGTCGAAATTGAGCGCCAGCCTCGATTCGGTGATCGACGAGTTGTCGACCCTGGTGCAGATCGACGTCAAGGACCGCCGCCGCTTCAAGAAGCTGCTGGAAGAATCGAAGAACTTCGTCAGCGTGCCGCTGCGTACGCGCTTGACGGACGAAGAAGTGGCGCGCTTCACGGCGCAGCGTTTTCGCTTCCCCGGCGTGGAGGTGCAGGCGCGCTTGTTCCGCCAGTATCCGATGGGCGAGGTGGCCTCGCACGTGGTGGGCTTCATCGGCCGCATCAACCGCAATGAAGCCAAGGCGCTGGAAGAGGGCGATGACGCGGCCAACTACAACGGCACCGACCATATCGGCAAGGAAGGCCTGGAAAAAAGCTACGAGAAGCAGCTGCATGGCACCACCGGCTACGAAGAAGTGGAAGTGTCGGCAGGCGGACGCGCCATGCGCACCCTGTCGCGCACGGCGGCCACCCCTGGCAACAATCTGATCCTGTCGATCGACATCGAACTGCAGAAGGTGGTCGAGGAAGCGTTCGGCGAATGGCGCGGCGCGGCCGTGGCGATCGACCCGGCCACCGGCGACATCCTCGCCTACGTCTCCAAGCCCGGCTACGACCCGAACCTGTTCGTCGACGGCATCGACCAGCAAAGCTGGAATGAACTCAATACCTCGCTGGACCGGCCGATGGTCAACCGGCCCCTGTCCGGCACCTACGCGCCCGGCTCCACCTTCAAGCCCTTCATGGCGCTGGCCGCACTCGAACTGGGCAAGCGCACGCCGAGCCAGGCGATTTCCGATCCCGGTTTCTTCATCCTCGGCGGCCACACCTTCCGCGACGACAAGGTGGGCGGCCATGGCACGGTGGACATGCACAAATCCATCGTCGTCTCGTGCAACACCTATTACTATCAGCTGGGCCGCGACATGGGCATCGACGCCATCCACGACTTCATGAAGCCGTTCGGTTTCGGCCAGCTGACGGGTATCGACCTGAATAACGAAAAGACGGGCGTGCTGCCGTCGACGGAATGGAAGCGCAACCGCTTCAAGACGCCGCAGCAGAAAAAATGGGTGGGCGGCGACACGATTTCGGTGAGTAACGGCTCCGGCTACAACTCGTATACGCCGCTGCAGATCGCTCATGCGACGGCCAATCTGGCCAACAACGGCGTGGTGATGAAGCCGCATCTGGTGAAGATCATCGAAGACGCGGCCACGCGCGCGCGCACCCTGACGGTACCGAAGGAAAGCTACCGCATTCCGCTCAAGCAGGAAAACATCGACACCATCAAGCGCGCCATGGTGGGCGTGACCAGCGAGCAGGGCGGCACGGCCGCGCGCATCTTCACCGGCGTGCAGTACACGGTGGGCGGTAAGACGGGGACGGCGCAGGTGGTGGGCATCAAGAAAAACGAGAAGTACAATGCCAAGCTGCTGGCCGAACGCCTGCGCGACAATGCCTTGTTTACGGCCTTCGCGCCGGCCGACAAGCCGCGCATCGCCATTGCCATCGTGGTGGAAAACGCGGGCTTCGGCGCCGGCGTGGCTGCGCCGATTGCGCGCAAGGCGCTCGACTACTACCTGCTGGGCAAGCGTCCGAGCGACAAGGAAAAGGACACCACCAAGGTGCCCAAGGAAGATGCCGACGAAGTGCGCACCCTGGAAGAAATCACTGACGAGCAGGCCGCCCCGGCGGCACCTGCCAGGCAATAAGGAAGCACATGCCCATTAACGAAAGGCGCTCGCTGTGGCGGCGTGCCAAACCCTATCTGGCGGTGTTCGATCCGCCGCTGATGATCATCATCCTGCTGCTGCTCAGCACCAGTCTGCTGACCCTGTATTCGGCCAGCATCGGCATCCCCGGCAAGATCGAGGACCACCTGCGCAACATCCTGCTGTGCTTTTTCGTCATGTGGGTGGCGGCCAACATCACGCCGCAGATGATGATGCGCATCGCCGTGCCCGCGTACACGGTGTCGGTGATCTTGCTGGTGGCCGTGGCGCTGTTCGGCACCATCAAGCTCGGCGCGCGGCGCTGGCTGCATATCGGCGTGATCGACATCCAGCCGTCCGAATTCCTGAAGATCGCCACGCCGCTGATGCTGGCCTGGTTCTTCCAGCACAATGCGGGCGCGCTGCGCTGGAAATCGTTCCTGATGGCGGCCGTGCTGTTGCTGGCGCCCGTCTACCTGATCGCACGCCAGCCCGACCTGGGCACGGCGCTGCTGGTAGTGGCGGCCGGCTTCACCGTCATCTTCCTGGCCGGCCTGTCGTGGAAGGTGCTGGCCGGTTTGCTGATCACCTTTGTTTCCTGCCTGCCGATCGCCTGGTCGCACCTGCATGATTACCAGCGCGACCGCGTGATGATGCTGATCGATCCGACCAAGGACCCGCTGGGCAAGGGCTTCCATATCATCCAGTCCATCATCGCCATCGGTTCGGGTGGCATGACGGGCAAGGGCTGGACGCACGGCACCCAGGCCCACCTGGAATTCGTGCCGGAGCGCACCACCGACTTCATCTTCGCTGTATATTCCGAGGAATTCGGCCTGGTCGGTAACTTGATCCTGATGCTGATGTATTTGCTGCTGGTGGGACGGGGGATGATGATCGCCGCCAACGCCCCCAGTTTTTTCACTCGCCTGCTGGCAGGAGCGATAACAATGATTTTCTTTACGTATGCGTTTGTCAACATGGGCATGGTCAGCGGCATCGTGCCGGTGGTCGGCGTTCCCCTGCCTTTCCTCAGCTATGGCGGCACCGCGCTGCTGACCCTGGGCGTGGCCACCGGTATCCTGATGAGCATTCAGCGCCACCGCAAGCTGGTGCAGACCTGATGCGGGCGCCTTTCGATACCTTCGCCATGCGCGGACTGAGCCTTACGGTCTTGCTGACCCTGGCCGCTTGCGGCACCACGCCGCAAAAACCCGCATCGAACAACGTGCCGCTGCCGTCAGGCGGCAAGGTCAAGTCCCCTGTGCGCCAGGACCCCACCTTGCCGGCGTTGCCGGCGGCCGGCTCCGGGCGCGGCGGCTACTACAAGGATGACGGCCCGGGCGACAATCCGCCGGCCAACCTGCGCGACGTGCCCGACGCGGAAGTGCGCAACGAGCCGTATTCGACACGCTCGAACCGCCCGTATGTCGTCTTCGGCAAGACGTACACGCCGATCACCGACAACGAACCGTTCAAGCAGAAGGGCACGGGCACCTGGTATGGCAAGAAATTCCATGGCCAGCGCACTTCGTCGGGCGAAATCTACGATATGTACAAGATGACGGCGGCCCATCCCACCTTGCCCATTCCGTCGTATGCGCGCGTGACGAGCATCGACAGCGGTGAACAGGTGATCGTGCGCGTCAATGATCGTGGTCCGTTCCACGCCACGCGCGTGATCGACGTGTCCTACACGGCTGCGCTGAAACTGGGCTTCCTGGGCAAGGGCAGCCACCAGGTGGTCGTCGAGCGGCTGCTGCCGGCCGATATCGATGCCATCCTGGCTGCCCGCGCGGCGCCCAAGCCGGTACCGTCGGTGGTGGCCATCTCCATCGATACGCCGGTGGAAACGGGCGCCGTGGTGCAGCCGGAAGTGTCGACCCAGATGCTGCCAGTCGACGCGACGGTCGCCATGCCGGCACCGGCGGTGCTGGCCAGCGGCTTTTATTTGCAACTGGGAGCGTATTCGCGCGCCGACAATGCGGAAACGGGGCGCTCGCGCCTGGCGCCATATGCGGCAGCCTTGGGTACCTTGGGCGTGGTGCAGGCGGGGAATTTGTTCCGCCTGTACGGCGGACCATTCTCCAGCCGTGCCGAGGCGGCGCGGGCGGCGGCGAATTTGCCGGAATCGACAGGCATCAAGCCCATCGTCATCGAAAGATAAACGTAGGTCGGATTAGGCGCAAAGCGCCGTAATCCGACGCGATTGTCAGCAGTCATTTACAGGCGCGCAGTTCCTGTTCCGGGAACTGCGCCTTGATCTTCTCCAGGCGCGCGCGCGTGGCGGCGTCGAGGTCGCGGAACTGGTAAGCGAACTGCTTGCTGGCGCTGTAGCGCGGTGCGACGCGGGCGCTGTGCACGCCCTGTTTGTTCAGCGATGCCAGCTGGCTTTGCGCGCTGTTTTCCGACTTGAATACGCCCAGTGAAATGCCCCAGCGCAGCGGACTGCCTTCGTTGATGATGAAGTAATTCGTCACGCCCAGCTGCTTCAATTCGCCGGCCTTGCGGTCGGCGCCTTCCTTGCTGCCCTGCGGCGGGATGTACACCATGTAGCTGGAAATGTCCTGGCCTGCCACGTTGCGGCGCGACTGGCGGTCGCCCAGGTCCAGCGCCGCCACTTGCGCTTCGAAGCGGCGGCCATCGGCCAGCAGAAAATTGCCCACTTCCGTGCACGCATACGATGTCGGCGGCGCCGGTGCCGCCGCCGCTGGCGCGGCTTCTTCGGCAGCAGGCGGCGCGGCGGGCGCCGTGGCCTGCTCCTGCGTCAGCAAGCTGAGTTTATTCGCTTGCAGCTGGTTTTTCAGGCGCGCCGGTTCGCGCGTCTCCGTGCGAAAACTGCCCAGATAACCCTGGCCGATGGCCAGCACCAGCAGGTTGACGCCGGCCAGCAGCCAGAAGACGAATTTCAGCATACGTGGTTTCCTTGTGTTCCCGTGGCCCCGGCGCGCGCGGCCGCCTGCAGGCCGAGCATGACGATATTGTCGACCAGGTGCAGCGGCACCGCCAGCGTCAGGGCTGGCGCGATGCGCGGCGCGGCGCCGCCCGACAGCAGGCAGGCGCTGGCGCCGTGCATGCGCACGGCCCGTTCGATGGCGCCCGCCTGGGCCGCCAGGCATCCACTCAAAATCGCGTCGTCCGTGTTGTCGGCAAAGCCGGCCGGCAGCGCGGCGTTACCGGCGATTTGCGGCAGCTGCGCCGTGTTGCGCGCCAGCGAGCTGGCCATCAATCCCAGTCCCGGCAAGATCATCCCGCCGAGGAAAACGCCATCGGCCGTGATGGCGTCGATGGTGGTGGCGGTGCCGCAATTGGCGACGATGACGGCCTGGCCAGGCGCCAGCGCGTGCGCGCCGATGGCGGCGGCAAAGCGGTCGCAGCCCAGCTGCGAGGGCGTGCGGTAGCCATTCGTCAGTCCCGCCAGCTGCGGCAGCGAGGCAAAGTCGCGGGCCGCGACGGGCAGCATGGCGCGCAGGCGCATGCCGATGACGCTGCCCGCCACGTTCGACAGCAGCGCCTCATGGATGGCGAGTTTTTTCCATTGCGCCGCCAGGGTGTCGAGCTGCGCATGCGCGACGGCGCCGCTGGCCAGCCAGCCGCCGGCGGCACTGTCGGCTGCCACGAGTGCCCATTTGATGCGCGTATTGCCGGCGTCGATCAGCAGCAGCATGCGCTTACTCCCCCAGCAGGCGCAAGGACACGTCGCCTGACATGACTTCCTGCAGGCCGCCATCGGTACGCAGCAGCAGGCGCCCCAGCTGATCCACGCCAGCCGCCACGCCTTGCTGCAGCAACTGGCCGTTGTCGAGGATTTTCACGTGCTGGCCCTGCCACGCGTGCAGTGCGTTCCAGCGTTCGGCAAACGGCGTAAAACCCGTGTCGTCGAATTCGGCCAGCACGCCGGCCAGGCGGCTGAGCAAGGCTGCCACCAGGGTATTGCGTTCCATCTGCGCCAGCCAGGGCACGGCCGAGACGCTGCGGCCGATCTGCCGTTCCAGCGCGTCGGGCATCAGCAGATTGATGCCGCAGCCGATCACGGCCCACACGCCATTGCCATCGGTTGCCTGCTGCGTCTCGACGAGGATGCCGGCCAGTTTATGGCCATCCTTGAGCAGGTCGTTCGGCCACTTCAGCTGCACCGGCACGCCCAGCGCCGTCATGGTCTCGGCCAGCGCCACGCCGACGGCCAGCGGCAAGCCGACCAGCTGATGCAGCGGTCCCTTGAAGCGCCAGGCCAGCGAGAACATCAGGCTGGCGTCCGCCTGCGACACCCACGGCCGTCCGGCGCGCCCGCGCCCGGCCGTCTGCTGGCCCGCGATGCGCAGGGTGGGGCCGGCCAGAGTGGCGCAGCGCGCCAGCAGGTCGGCGTTGGTCGATCCCGTTTCGTCGACCACTTCGATGGCCACGTGGGCGGCGCCCGTGGCGCAATGGGCGGCGATGGCCGCGCTGTTCAAGTCTGAGTGCTTCGTCATGGTAATTGGATCAGTTGCGCGCCTTGTGCGGCGCGTTCGCGAAGGCCCGGTCATAGACTGCATTGGGCAGCGCGCGCAGCAGCTTGGCGACGACGCCCATCTGCCACGGGATCACGCGGTAGCTGTCGCCGTCGGCGATGGCGCGCGCGGCGCGCACGGCGAATTTTTCGGCCGGCATTAAAAAGGGCATGCGATAGGCGTTGTGGCGCGTCATCGGCGTGTCGATGTAGCCGGGCGTGATGGTGACGACCTTGATGCCGGCCGGTTTCAATTCCAGGCGCAGCGATTCGCAGTAGCTGATGACGGCCGCCTTCGAGGCGCTGTAGGCTTCGGCGCCGGGCAGGCCGCGGATGCCGGCCACGCTGCCGATGCCCACCAGGCGTCCGCTGCCCTGGCTTTTCATGGCGGCGATGAAGGGGGCAAAGGTGGCGACGGTGGCCGTGACGTTGATGGCCATCAAACGCGCGAAGGCGTCCAGGTCTTCCGCGTGTTCGCTCAAGGTGCCGTAGGAGACGCCGGCGCTGGCGATGACGACGTCGATATGCCCGGCATGGGCGATGAAATCCTGCGCCGCGCTTTTCAGGGCGGCATGGTCGCACACGTCGACGGCGTAGGCGCGGTGGCGTTCAGGGTGGGGCAGGGAAGCGATCAGTTGCTGCAGGGTCTCGCCGCGGCGCGCCAGCAAGCCCAGATGGGCGCCCTGGCGCGCGTACTGCAGCGCCAGGGCGGCGCCCAGGCCGCTCGACGCACCCGTGATGAAAACGCTGTGCATCAGGCGATGCCCGGGCGCGCCAGGGAAGTGGCCATGCTTATTTCTTTTCCGCTTTGGCTTTCGCGACCAGCACGTCCATCACGGTGAGCGCCTGGGCGTTCAGCTGCTCTTCGTTCTTGGCCGACTTGCTGCCCTGATCGGCTTGCGAAGGCGAGGTGATGTAGCGGCCATCGATGGCGATCATGGGCCAGAACGTCACGTTATAGCCCTGCATCATGGCGTCCGCGCGGCGCACGCGGGCCGAGATACCCATCGAGCGGTAGGTGTCGATGAACTTCTGGCGGTCCACGCCCTGTTTGGCGACGAAGTCGAATACGGCGTCGTCGGTGTTCAGGCGGTTGCGCTCCACGTGCATGGCGTGGAAGACGCCGGTGTGCAGCTTGTCGAGCAGGCCCATGGCTTGCAGGGTGAAGAACAAGCGCTGTTGCGGCGCCACGCTGTCATCGCGCGACACGTGCACGCGCTTGAAGACGATGTTGTCGCCCTGTTTCTTGACCCAGGCCGCCAGTTGCGGTTCGAGCACGTTGCAATGCGGGCAGTAATAGGCGAAAAATTCTGTCACTTCGATTTTTTTGCCTGACTCCGTCGCCTGCGGCGTGGCCAGGGTGTCGTATTCGACGCCGTTTTTCGGGTCTGCCGGCGAGGCCGACGCGCCCATGGCGGCCGTGCACAGGGCGGCGGCGATCAGGATGTTCTTCAGAAAACGCATGCTGGTTCCTTATTTCTGGTTGCGGACGACGGCGACATCGATGCCGTTTTCAGACAGTTTGGTGCGCGCGCGGTTCATCGCTTCGAGCTGGTTGAACGGTCCGACGCGCACGCGGTGCAGCACGCCGGCGTCAGTGCTGCGGTCGCTGATGGCCGCTTCGAAGCCCAGCAGCGCCAGTTTGCCGCGCGTGCTTTCGGCGTCCGACATGTCATGGAAGGCGCCGGCCTGCAGATAATAAATCCATTTGTCGCTGGCCGCATCGGCTTTGGCTTCTTTCACGTCGGCCTTGGCTTGCGGCGCTGGCGCTGCTGGTGCTGCCGCCGGCGTTTTCGGCGCCGGCTTGTCCTTCAACGTACCGATCAATTCCTGCAGCGCGTCCGGCGGCGGTGCCTTCGGCTGCTGCGCGGTGGTGGGCGCCGGCGCTGGTGCAGGGGCAGCCGGCTGCGTCGGCGTGACGATCTCGCGCGGCTCCTTGGAGAAGTCGCGCGCCGCTTCCTTGGCCGCTTCCTTGTTGCCGTACATCGGCTTGTTCGGGTCGGCGATCTGGCCGGCCGTCGGTTCGGCCGACTTGCCGGCCTTGCCCGACTTGTCGGTGAAGGGCGAGGCGCCCTTGGTGATCACCAGGGCGACCACCACGGCGATGCCCAGGCCGATGACCAGGCCGATGATGATGCCGACCAGGGTATTGCCCTGCTGGCGGCGGGCGGAAGAAAAGCGGGAAGCGTGACTCATGTACGGTTTGACCTTCGCGATTACATTTTGTTTGGCGCGGATACGCCGATCAGTGCCAGGCCGTTGCGCAGCACCTGGCGCGCGGCGATGACGAGGGCCAGGCGGGCCATCTTGACGGCGTCGTCCTCGACCAGCACTTTTTCGGCGAAGTAGAAGCTGTGCAGGTTGGCGGCCAGGTCGCGCAGGTAGAAGGCGACTTGATGCGGTCCCAGTTCGGCTTGCGCGCGCGCCAGCGTTTCCGGGTAGGCGGCCAGGGTCGCCAGCAGGGTCGCTTCGGTCGGTGCCGTCAAAGGAGACAAATCGACGCCGGCAACCGTGCTGGCATCGCCGCCCCAGTTTTCCAGGATGCGGCAGATGCGCGCATGCGCGTACTGCACGTAATACACGGGGTTTTCATCGGTGGTTTTCAGCGCCACGTCGACGTCGAAGACGAATTCCGTGTCGGCCTTGCGCGAGATCAGGAAGAAGCGCACGGCGTCGCGGCCCTTGGCGATGTCGCCGCCGCCCGACCATTCGATCAGGTCGCGCACGGTCACGTAGGAGCCGGCGCGCTTCGAGATCTTGACTTCTTCGCCGTCCTTCATGACGGTGACCATCTTGTGCAGCACGTAGTCGGGGTAGCCTTGCGGGATGCCCATGTCGACGGCCTGCAGGCCGGCGCGCACGCGCGCGATGGTGCCGTGGTGGTCGCTGCCCTGGATATTGATGGCCTGCACGAAGCCGCGCTGCCATTTCACCAGGTGATACGCCACGTCCGGCACGAAATACGTGTAGCTGCCGTCCGTCTTGCGCATGACGCGGTCCTTGTCGTCGCCGAAGTCGGTGGTGCGCAGCCACAGCGCGCCATCCTGCTCGTAGGTGTGGCCCGCCTTGACCAAGGTTTCCACGGCGCTGTTGACCTTGCCGTCCGCGTACAGCGACGATTCCAGGTAGTAATTGTCGAACTTCACGCCGAAGGCCTGCAAGTCGATATCCTGCTCGTTGCGCAGGTAAGTCACGGCGAAAGGGCGGATCGAATCGATGTCGTCGATGTTGCCGTTGGCCGTGGCGGGCAAGCCATCGCTGGCCGACACGGTCTTGCCGGCCTTGAAATCGTTGGCGATATCGGCGATGTAGTCGCCGTTGTAGGCTGGCTCGGGCCATTCGGCGTCGCCCGGCTTGAAGCCGCGCGCGCGCGCCTGCACGGAATTGGCCAGGGTCTGGATCTGCACGCCCGCGTCGTTATAGTAGAACTCGCGCGTCACCTGATAGCCTTGCGCGTCGAACAGCGAGGACAGGGCGTCGCCCAGCGCCGCCTGGCGGCCATGGCCCACGTGCAGGGGGCCGGTCGGGTTGGCCGAGACGAATTCCAGGATGACCTGCTTGCCGGCACCGGCCGTGCTGCGGCCATAGCTGTCGGCCTCGCTCAAGATGCTTTTCACCACGGCCTGCTTGGCGGCGTTTGAGACGCGCACGTTGATGAAGCCGGGACCGGCGATTTCCACTGCCTCGATCAGGCCCTTGCCAGCCGGGTTGGCCAGCACGGCCGTGACGATGGTTTGCGCCAGTTCGCGCGGATTCTGTTTCAGCTGCTTGGCCAGTTGCATGGCGATGTTGCAGGCGACGTCGCCATGCGATGCATCGCGTGGTCGCTCGAGCACCACGGCAGGCGCTAGCGAAGTGCCGGCCAGGACGGGAGCGAGGGCGGCCTGGAACAGGGCGATGATTTCTTGTTTCTGTTGGGCGAGCATGAGCAGGATGGCGGTGGAACCGCGTTAAGAATGAATAGAATGAATCAAAAAGCAAAACGGACGGCAAGTACCCAAGCCGCCCACACTGCGTCAATTATACTGGTTTGCCGGCGGGAACAATACGCTTGCCGGCAAGCTTCCCGTGCCGGCGCATTTCACGATATTATCAGGACAACATGCCCATGTTGGTGCATGAAAACATCAGCATGGTGCATTCTGCTTGTATATATGCAGTTTTTTGCCGCAATTTACAGCAATCGCTGCAATCGCTTGGGCCAGAGGGCGCCACAAACGCTACAATCGACCCTTTATTGATAACGCGCGGCCGCGGCTTTGCCACCATGCAGCCCACCGCGCGCAGCCACACCGGATAACTATGAACAAGCGCCCCACGCTGAAATTGAAAACCAAGCCGGCGCCAGGCCAGGCGCCTGCCGCACCGAAATTGCGTCCGAGCTACCATCCCGACCTGAAACCGGTCTTGCAGCCAGGCTTCCAACCCGATTTGCGCGCCGACTCGCTGGCGTTTTGCCTGCTGGGCGCCGCGAATGCCGTGGCGCAAGTGCGCACGGGCACGGCCCTGCCGCAGGCGCTGGCCAAGGTGTTTGCGCAATCGAATGCCAGCCCGCAGGCGCGCGGCGCCATCCAGGATATTTCCTACCGTACCATGCGCCAGCTGGGCCGCAGCGAAACCCTGGTCGGCCTGATGACGTCGAAGGCGCCCGAGCCGCCGATGCTGGCCGCGCTGCTGTGCTGCGCGCTGTCCTTGATGTCGGCCGAGCCGGGCGAGCAGCCGTACGAGGAGTTCACGGTGGTCGACCAGGCTGTCACGGTGGCCACTTCGCACCCTGACCTGGCGCACGCCAAGGGCATGGTGAATGCCGTGCTGCGGCGTTTCTTGCGCGAGCGCAAATCCTTGCTGGAAGCGGCCCTGCAGCAACCGTTGGCGCAATGGAATTATCCGCAATGGTGGATCGATTCGCTGCGCCTGGCTTATCCGCGCGACTGGCAAGCCATTTTGACGGCCGGCAATGCCGTGCCGCCGTTGACCTTGCGCGTGAATCGCCGCAAGAGCACGGTCGAAGCGTATCTGGCCGTGCTGTCTGATGCGGGCATTGCCGCGCGCCAGGTGGGACCGTTCGCCGTGCGCCTGGACAAGCCGATCGGCGTGGCCTTGATTCCCGGCTTCGAGCAGGGCGTCGTCTCCGTGCAAGATGCCGGTGCGCAACTGGCCGCACCGCTGCTGGACTTGCAAGACGGCATGCGCGTACTCGATGCCTGCGCGGCGCCGGGCGGCAAGACGTGCCACATCCTGGAACTGGCCGACGTGCACGTGACGGCCATCGATGCGGACGCCAAGCGCTTGCCGCGCATCGCGGAAAACCTCGAGCGCCTGGGCCTGGACGCGACCCTGAAGGCGCAGGATGCGCAGTCGAGCGCGTGGTGGGACGGCCAGCAATACGACCGCATCCTGGCCGACGTGCCGTGCACGGCCTCGGGCATCGTGCGTCGCCATCCCGACATTCGCTGGTTGCGCCGCAAGGGCGACGCGTTCCAACTTGCAACACTTTCGTCCAAAATTCTGGACAACCTGTGGCAGATGCTGCGCCCCGATGGTAAATTGCTGTTCGTGACATGTTCACTGTGGCCGCAAGAGTCCGAGGCACAGGCGGCGGCATTTGCGGTGCGCAATAATGCGACCCGATTGACAGCGCCTGGCCAGCTGTTGCCGACTGGCAGCGCGGAGCAGGACCATGACGGTTTGTTCTATGCGCTATTCCAAAAAAATGCGGCTTGAGCGATTCGTCGAACCTTTTCCTACGGACACCATCGGCACACTTGTGACAACACGACTCTTCCGACTCCTGGCCTTGCTGCTGATGCTGGCATGTACCATGCCGCGCGCGCAAGCCGCCGACATGGTCGAGATCACCCGTGCCTACATCGAGGCTAGCGAAGAGGGCTACAAGCTGGCCGCCACCTACTCCTTCGATCTCAATCACGACCTCGATGATGCCGTGCAGCACGGCGTGCCGCTGTTTTTCACGACAGAAATCGAACTGACCCGGCCCCGCTGGTACTGGTTCGATGAAAAGGCCATCGTGGCGCGCCAGACCAGCCGGCTGTCGTACAACGTGCTCACGCGCCAGTATCATGTGTCGGGCGGCGGCTTGCAGCAAAGCTTTCCCACGCTCGACGACGCACTGTTCCTGATCCGCCGGCCCAGCCGCTGGCTGGTGGCGCCGCGCGGCGCGCTGAAAGTGGGGCAGACGTATAACGTCACCTTGCGCATGGGCATGGACCGCGACTACCTGCCCAAGCCGATACAGGTCAATGCCTTCAATAACAGCGACTGGCGCCTGGCTTCGAATAAAAAAACCTTCTTGTATACGGCGGAGTAGTGAGTCAAGCATTGCGCTATCTGCTGGTGGTGGGCGGCGGCATTGTCAGTATCCTGCTGTTCCTGCTGGCGTCGGCTTCCGACAATTCCGGCTTTTTCGACCGTTATTACACCTGGCTGCTGGGGCTGAACGCCGCCGTGGCCGTGTCGCTGCTGGCGCTGGTGGGCATTTCCCTGGGCCGTCTGTACGTGCGCTACAAGAGCGGCAAGTTCGGCTCCAAGCTGATGACACGTTTGGTGATGCTGTTCGCCGCCGTCGGCATCTTACCGGGCCTGGTGATTTTTCTTGTTTCTGTGCAATTCGTGTCCCACTCCATCGAATCCTGGTTCAACGTCAAGATCGAAGCGGCGCTGGAATCGGGGATTGAGCTGGGCCGCGCCGGCCTCGATGCGGCCCTGGTCGAGCTGGACCACAGGGGTCACCAGGCGGTCGCGGAACTGGGGACCGACCCGGTGGTCGGTCCGGCCGTGCTGACCAGCCTGTTGCGCGAAGAAGGCATGCAAAATGTCATGGTTGTCAGCGGCGACGGCGTGCTGCTGGCCAGCGCCGGGCCGCACAGCGCGGCCGACTTGCCCACGCCGGCCATGCTGGTGCAGGCCGCCTCGCCGGCCGGCTATGCCTCGGCCGAAGGGGGGCTGGAGTTGCACGACGATGGCACGGAGTCGGGCGGCGGCGGTTTCCGCGCGGGCACGCCGGCATCGCTGGAAACGGCGGCCAGCCTGCGTTTGCGCGTGCTGGTGGCCGTGCCGGGCCCCTCGGTCTCGCCCCGCTATTTGCAACTGCTGCAGGCGGTGCCGCCCAAGCTGGCGACCAACGGCGAGGTGCTGCGCGCCGCTTACAGCGAATACAAGGAACGTTTCGTCGCGCGCGTGGGCTTGCGCAAGATGTACATGGAAATCCTCACCTTGACCTTGCTGCTGGCCATCTTTGGCGCCATCGGCAGCGCTTTCCTGATCGCGGGCAACCTGGCCCAGCCCCTGCTGCTGCTGGCAGAAGGCACGCGCGCCGTGGCCGAGGGCGACCTGTCGCCGCGCCCCATCGTTGCCACCAAGGATGAACTGGGCACCTTGACGCAGTCGTTCAACATCATGACGCGCCAGTTGCTCGACGCGCGCACGGCCGTGGAAAGCAACCGCGCCGCGCTGCAAAACGCCAAGGCCCACCTGGAATCGGTGCTGGCGAACATGTCGGCCGGCGTGATGGTGCTCGACGGCGACTTCAAGCTGGTGACGTGCAACGAGTCGGTCGAGCGCATCTTGCAGCATTCGGGCATGAGCATGGTGGGGCAGCCGCTCGCGCATATTGCTGGAATGGAAGAGTTTGGGTCCGCCATCATCAGCGCCTTCACGGCGCAAAGCGCGCAATCGGCGTCGGGCCGCAACCAGCAGCGCCTGCACTGGCAGCGCCAGATCGAGATTCCGCGCCGCCTGGGCAGCAGTGCCGACGAGCATGACATCACCCTGCTGGCGCGCGGTTCGCGCTTGCCGCTGGAGTCCGGCAGCGGCTACATCGTCGTCTTCGATGATATTTCCGACGTGATTTCCGCGCAGCGCTCGATCGCCTGGGGCGAGGTGGCGCGCCGCCTGGCGCATGAAATCAAGAATCCGCTCACGCCGATCCAGCTGTCGGCCGAGCGCCTGCAGATGAAGCTCGAAGGCAAGCTGGAGCAGCCCGATGCGGACTTGCTCAGCCGCGCCACCAGCACCATCGTCAAGCAGGTCGATGCGATGAAGCGCATGGTCGACGACTTCCGCGACTATGCGCGCACGCCGCCGGCCGTGCTTACGCCCTTGCGCCTGAACGAACTGATCGAAGAGATCCTGAACCTGTACCTGCGCGGCGATGATGGCGACATCATCCACCCGCAACTGGCGCCGAATCTGCCGATGGTGATGGGCGATCCGACCCAGTTGCGCCAGGTGATCCATAACTTGCTGCAGAACGCGCAGGACGCCATGGCCGACCTGCCGCCGGACTCGCCGCATCCGCGGATTGACGTAAGGACGGAAGCAATTCATTATCGCAGTGCGGACGGCGGCGTGAATATCGCCGTGCGGCTGGCCATCACCGACAATGGCCCTGGCTTCGCGCCAAAAATCCTGGCGCGTGCCTTCGAACCCTATGTGACCTCGAAGGCGCGCGGGACGGGATTGGGCCTGGCGATGGTCAAGAAAATTATCGATGAACATGGCGGCCGCATCGATATCGAGAACCGGGTCGACGGCAATGGCGCTTCGGTGGTCATTTTGCTGTTAAAGTTAGCTCCCGACACTCCTGCCCAGGATTTCCTGGCGTGAGGGTCTGGTTTAGTATTTAAAACACTAATAAAATCATAGTTGTCCGCCGTGTGCATCTTGTGCGCGACGGCCGGCGAAATGAGGAAGGCAAGACACGAATGGCAAACA
Organism: Janthinobacterium sp. 64; assembly: GCF_002813325.1. NCBI lineage: Bacteria > Pseudomonadati > Pseudomonadota > Betaproteobacteria > Burkholderiales > Oxalobacteraceae > Janthinobacterium > Janthinobacterium sp. 64. The sequence continues at coordinate 4,530,115 of NZ_PHUG01000001.1, forward strand.
TACTCGTAGTGGATGATGAAATGGGTATCCGTGAGTTGCTCTCGGAAATTCTGGGCGATGAAGGACATGCTATCCAGCTGGCTGAAAATGCGCAGCAGGCGCGTGAAGCGCGTGCCGCCGGTGCGCCGGATCTGGTATTGCTCGATATCTGGATGCCCGACACGGACGGCGTGACCTTGCTCAAGGAATGGCAGCGCGACGGCTTGCTGACCATGCCGGTGATCATGATGTCGGGCCACGCTACCATCGATACGGCGGTCGAGGCGACGCGCATCGGTGCCATGAATTTCCTGGAAAAACCGATTGCCCTGCAAAAACTGCTGAAAGCAGTCCAGCAAGGCTTGACGCGGGCACAGGAAACCGTGCGCGCGCCGAGCGTGGCAGCGCGTCCCGTGGCACCCGTGGTGGCCGAGGAAAGCAGCCATCCCGTGCCCAGCTTTGGCGGCAGCGCACCGCAACAGCTGATGGTGCGCCCGGGCATCGCCGTACCGGCAGTGGCCGAAGGCCATGGCTACAACCTGTCGTTCGACTTGCCGCTGCGCGAGGCGCGCGACGCGTTCGAACGCATGTATTTCGAACACCACCTGGGCCGCGAAGGCGGCAGCATGACCCGCGTGGCGGAAAAAACAGGCCTGGAACGTACCCATTTGTACCGCAAGCTGAAACAGCTGGGCGTCGAACCGGGCAAGCTGGCCAAGAAAAACCTGTGACGGCAGCCGTGCGGCGTCCGACGCCGCTGACCCTGGTCAGCGGTGGACGCGCCGCCGAGCGCGAGGCAGCCATCGCGCAAGCCTTGGCGCCTGGCGAGCCGGCCGCCGTGATCCTCGAAGGATTGGCTGACGGCAACGCCATCCTGGCCGACCTGGCCGGGCAAGTTTCCCCTTCCTCATCATTTCCATTGCAACTGTTGCGCATCGCGCCCGGTTGCCTGTGCTGCAGCGGCAATCTCGTATTGCGTGTAACATTGAATCGTCTGCTGCGCCATCCTCCCGCGCGCTTGTTCATCAGCCTGGCTGACGCCACGCACATTGAACAATTGCGCACCTGGCTGAGGGCCAGTCCCTACGATGTCTTGCTGGCGCTGGAACCGGATCTGCCTGTTTCCTGAACGTAGATCCTGATCGGCTTACCGCAGTCGCAGTTTGCATCTCGTTACAACTCTGTAGCCCGCAGGGTGGCCTGGCCGCTTGAAATGGCGGCGTGGGAGCCCCACCTCTGTCCTGAAACCGCAAGAGTTTCTCTTGCTTGAGCGAAGGATGCAAAATGAACCTGATCTATAACAGCGAACAATACAGCGTCGTGGAATTCGGCGTCGATGGCGATCTGGAAGCCTTGCGCTTTGGCGGCTATGAAATCGTCGACAAGGGCGGCAAACGCGAGACTTTCATTGCAGGAGTCTTGGCGCAACACTTCCGCCGCGACGTCACGGAATTGATCGCCAGCGAACCCAGCATGGAAGAGATCGATGAATTTTTGGGCAGCTATGATTCCCTCATGAGCCAGCCCGTGCTGTTGCACTGACCGGATGGCCATCGCCGCCATACCAATCCGCCAGATGGCGTGGTATGGTGGCCGTGTTATCCCGCTGCAAACAGACCATGTGCCAACTTCTCGGAATGAATTGCAATGTCCCTACGGACATTGTCTTTAGTTTTACCGGCTTCGCCATGCGCGGCGGCCATACCGATACCCACCATGACGGCTGGGGCATCGCCTTTTTCGAGGGTGCTGGCGTGCGCCATTTCGTCGACCACCAGGCAGCCATCGCCTCGCCCGTGGCCGAACTGATCAAACGCTACCCCATCAAGTCGCGCAATGTCATCGCACATATCCGCAAGGCCACGCAAGGCCAGGTGGCGCTGGAAAATTGCCACCCGTTCGTGCGCGAACTGTGGGGCCGCTACTGGGTGTTTGCCCACAATGGCGATTTGAAGCAATTTCATCCCGTGCTGACGGGCAGTTACCGCCCCGTCGGCTGCACGGACAGCGAACGGGCTTTCTGCTATCTGCTGCAGCAATTGCATGCGCGCTTTGGCGATGCTGCGCCGGCCTTGCCGCAACTGCATGCCGCGCTGGCGGAATTGTTGCCCAGCATTGCGGCCCACGGCACGTTCAACATGATGCTGTCGAGCGGCGAGGCGCTGTTTGCCCATTGCTCGACCAGCTTGCACTATCTGGTGCGACAACATCCGTTTCCAACTGCTAAACTCTCCGATGAAGACCTGAGCGTGGACTTTTCCCAGGTGACGACGCCCCAGGACCGCGTGGCCGTGATCGTTACCCAGCCACTGACGACGAATGAGCAGTGGACGGCGTTTGCGCCCGGCGAATTGAAATTATTTGTCGACGGGATGGTGCAAGACACGCCAGCGGCTTAATTTGTTGACGACAATACGCTTGATTGCTGCCAAAATACCCACAGCGCGGGCGAAATTCAGCTAAAGTATTGTCAATAGTGAACCTTGATGCGGGCACCGCGCGGCCGGTGTCACTCGACCTGATTGATGAAGACTTAATGATCGATATTTCCAGCAACGACATCACCCCGAAACCCTTGCGCGTGCGCGAGTTCTATCTGGGTCGACAACCTATCCTCGACCGCAACCAGGCCCTGTTCGGCTATGAGTTGCTATTCCGCAACGCTCCAGTCGGCCCCGCCAACATTACCAGCGACCTGTCCGCCACGGCGTCCGTGATCGCCCACGCTTCCCAGCTGGGGATGGAAAAGGTCATCGGCGACGCGCTCGGTTTCGTCAACGTCGATGCCGACGTCATCATGAGCGACATCTTCGTTTTCCTGCCGCGTGAAAAAGTCGTGCTGGAAATCGTCGAATCGATGCCCGTCACGCCGGAAGTGCGCGCGCGCATCAGCGAACTGGTGGGCCATGGTTTTACTTTCGCGCTGGAAAACGTGGTGGCCGATACGGCGCAAGTGCAGGAGTTGTTGCCGCTGGTGCAGTACGTCAAGATGGACATGAGCACGGTCGACCCGAAAGTGCTGGCAGCGCTGGCGCCCCGTTTCAAGCGGGAACACAAGAAACTGGTGGCGGAAAAGGTCGAGACGCGCGAAGAATTCAAGTCGGGCCTGGACCTGGGCTTCGATTACTTCCAGGGTTATTATTTCGCCAAGCCCGCCATCATGACGGGCAAGAAGCTGTCGCCGTCGCAACTGGCCGTCATGGAACTGATGACCCTGGTCACCTCCGACGCCGACAACATGGATATCGAGCGCGCCATCAAACGCGACGTGTCGCTGGCCTTGAACCTGTTGCGTTTGGTGAATACACCAGCCGTGGGCGCGCGCCAGCGCATCGATTCGCTGAGCCAGGCCGTGACCGTGCTGGGCCGCCGCCAGCTGCAGCGCTGGCTGCAGATCATGCTGTATGCGGAGCCAAGCAAGCGCGGCCATAGCATGACGCCGCTGCTGATGCTGGCCACCACGCGCGGCCGTTTGCTCGAATTGTTCGCCCATAAACTGCGCCCGAACCAGGCCCATTCGGCCGACATCGCCTTTACGGTCGGCATCATGTCCTTGATGGATACCTTGTTCGGCGTGCCGATGTCGGAAATCCTCAGCCAGATCGAAGTGATCGACGAAGTGGCCGAAGCGCTGCTGTCGCGCGAAGGCTTCTACGGCGACCTGCTGCGCCTGGCCGAATGCATCGAGCGCATCGAAGACATGGAAGGCGAGATCGTGCCCACCTTGCGCGACCTGGCCATGTCGCCGGACGAGCTGGTGGAGCTGGAAATGGCGGCCTACGAATGGAGCGATAACGTCGTCCGCTACGCGCTGTAGGTCGGATTAGGCCCAACGGGCCGTAATCCGACAACATTGTTGGCGCGTTCTTCAAAAGCCCTGCACGGCGCCGCCGTGACAGGGCTTTCTTACGCCGCTACGCTGCCGCGCCGGGCCAGTGCTTGTGCAGCTCGGGGTCGGTGCGCAATTCCCACAGGGCCAGCACGACGACGGCGATGCCGACAATCAACTCGTTCCACAGGACGACGCGCTGTTCGGCGATGCGCAGCACCCATGGCGAGACGGCGACCCAGACGCCCACCAGCAGATTGACGACGACGGCCCAGAAATACGTCTTGTACAGATCGAAGGCGGCCAGCACGGCGATCACCAGACCCGAGATAAAGGCATTGAGCATCTGCGGCGAGCCTTCGGGATAGGAAAAGGCCCAGGGCGAAACGAGCAGCCACAGGCCCAGCAACAGGATCACTTGATCTTGCCAGCGTTTCAGTTTGAAATTGCTTGCCATATATCCTCCTTCGCCAGTTAGGAACGGGCCGGAGCAGGCATGCAGCATGCCGACCGGCATACTGCGTTAGTGCGCTTGGGCGCGCGAAAAGTTCCGCGCGCCTTGCTACCGCTTATGACAGGTTCGGCGACAGCCAGCGTTCCACGTCTTCGATGCTGGCGCCACGCCGCTTGGCCATGTCTTCCACCTGGTCCATGCCGATCTTGCCGACGACGAAGTATTTCGACTCCGGGTGGGCAAAATAGAAGCCGGAGACGGCCGCGCCGGGGAACATGGCATACGATTCCGTCAACATCATGCCGATTTCCTCGGCCTGCATGACCTCGAACATCTGTTTCTTGACCGTGTGCTCGGGGCAGGCAGGGTAGCCGGGCGCGGGGCGGATGCCAACGTATTTTTCGCCGATCATGTCGTCGTTGCTCAAGTGCTCGTCCGGCACATAGCCCCACAAATCCTTGCGCACGCGCTCATGCAGGTATTCGGCAAACGCCTCGGCCAGGCGGTCGGCCAGCGATTTGAGCATGATGGACGAGTAATCGTCGTGCGCATCCTCGAAGCGTTTTTCATACTTTTCGATGCCCAGGCCGGACGTGACGGCGAACATGCCGATGTAATCCTTCACGCCCGATGCCTTCGGCGCAATGAAATCGGCCAGGCACTGGTTCGGACGCTGCACGCCGTCGACCACGGGTTTGACGCCCTGCTGGCGCATGCCGTAGTAGGTGAACGCCACGGTACTGCGCGTATCGTCCGTGTACACCTCGATATCGTCGTCATTGACGCTGTTGGCCGGCAGCAAGGACACGACGCCATTGGCCGTCAGCCAGCGTCCGTCGATGAGTTTTTTCAGCAAGGCCTGGCCTTCCGCGTACACCTTGGTGGCCGCGTCGCCCACCACTTCATCCGTCAAAATGGCGGGGAAGGGGCCGGCCAGGTCCCAGGTCTGGAAGAACGGGCCCCAGTCGATGTAGTTGGCCAGGGCGGCCAGGTCGACATTTTTAAACACGCGCCGGCCGATGAACTTCGGTTTCACGGGCGTGCAGGCGCCGTCGAAGGGCACGACCATCTTGTTGGCGCGCGCCTGCGCCAGCGGCAGGATGGGCAGCGCCTTCTTGTTGGCGTGCTGTTCGCGGATGCGCGCATAGTCGAGTTCGATGTCTTCCACGTACTTGTCGCGCTGCTCCGGCGTCAACAGCGATTGCGCCACGGACACGGAACGCGAGGCGTCCGGCACGTAGATCACGGGGCCTTCGTAGTTGTGCGCGATTTTCACGGCAGTGTGGGCGCGGCTGGTGGTGGCGCCGCCGATCAGCAGGGGAATTTTCAGCATGCGGAAGTGTTCGTCGCGCTGCATTTCCTTGGCGACATACGCCATTTCTTCCAGCGACGGCGTGATCAGGCCGGACAGGCCGATGATGTCCGCGTTTTCCACCTTGGCGCGCGCCAGGATTTCCGAGCACGGCACCATCACGCCCATGTTCACCACTTCGAAGTTATTGCATTGCAGAACGACGGTGACGATGTTCTTGCCGATGTCATGCACGTCGCCTTTCACGGTCGCCATGATGATCTTGCCCTTCGGCTTGGCGACGATGCCCGTGCGCTTTTCTTCCAGCAGCTTTTCTTCCTCGATGAACGGGATCAGATGGGCCACCGCCTGTTTCATCACCCGCGCCGATTTCACCACTTGCGGCAGGAACATTTTGCCTTGGCCAAACAGGTCGCCGACCACGTCCATGCCCGCCATCAGCGGTCCCTCGATCACGTGGATCGGGCGCCCGCCATTGTGCAGCAGTTCCTGGCGCGCTTCTTCCGTGTCTTCGACGATGAATTGCGTGATGCCGTGCACCAGCGCGTGCGACAGGCGCGCCTGCACCGTGCCTTCGCGCCAGGCCAGGGTTTGCGCCTCGGCCTTGCCGCCCGCCTTCAGGGTGCCGGCAAATTCGATCATGCGCTCGGTGGAGTCTTCGCGGCGGTTCAGCACCACGTCTTCCACGCGCTCGCGCAATTCCGGGTCGAGGTTGTCGTACACGCCCACCATGCCGGCGTTGACGATGCCCATGGTCATGCCGGCCTTGATGGCGTGGTACAGGAAGACGGTATGGATGGCTTCGCGGGCGGGATCGTTGCCGCGGAAACTGAACGACACGTTCGACACGCCGCCCGAGATCTTCGCGTACGGCAAGTTTTCCTTGATCCAGCGCGTGGCGTTGATGAAGTCGACGGCGTAATTATTGTGCTCTTCGATGCCGGTGGCGACGGCAAAGATGTTCGGGTCGAAAATGATGTCTTCCGGCGGGAAGTCCAGCGCATCGATCAGCAAGTGATACGCGCGCGCGCAAATCTCGATCTTGCGCTCGAAGGTGTCGGCCTGGCCCTTCTCATCGAAAGCCATGACGATGACGGCCGCGCCATAGCGGCGGCACAGTTTCGCCTGGCGCAGGAATTCTTCCTCGCCTTCCTTCATGGAAATCGAGTTGACGATGGCCTTGCCCTGCACGCATTTGAGGCCCGCTTCGATGACCGACCATTTCGACGAGTCGACCATGATGGGCACGCGCGAAATATCGGGTTCGGACGCGATCAGGTTCAAAAAGCGCGTCATGGCGGCCAGCGAATCGAGCATCGCTTCATCCATGTTGATGTCGATCACTTGCGCGCCGTTTTCCACTTGCTGGCGCGCCACTGACAATGCTTCGTCGTATTGCTCGTTGAGGATCATGCGCGCGAACGCTTTCGAGCCCGTGACGTTGGTGCGCTCGCCCACGTTGACGAACAACGATTCGTCATTGACGACGAACGGCTCCAGGCCCGCCAGGCGCAAGTCGTGCGATGGGGCGGGCACGCTGCGCGGGGTGTTTTTCGACAGCAACTCGCCGATGGCGGCGATGTGCTCGGGCGTGGTGCCGCAGCAGCCGCCCGCCATGTTCAAAAAGCCTGCGTCGGCAAATTCGCGCAGCAGGGCGGACGTGTCGGCCGGCAACTCGTCAAAGCCCGTGTCGCTCATGGGGTTGGGCAAGCCAGCGTTTGGGTAGATGCACACAAAAGTGTCGGCGATCTTGGCCAGCTCTTCCGCGTACGGACGCATCAGGGCGGCGCCCAGCGCGCAGTTCAGGCCGATGGTCAGCGGTTTCGCGTGGCGCACGGAATTCCAGAAGGCGGGCACGGTCTGGCCCGACAAGATGCGTCCCGACGCGTCCGTAACGGTGCCGGAAATCATCAAGGGCAGGCGCACGACGGTCGGATTTTGCTCGTAGAACAGGTCGATGGCGAACAGGGCCGCCTTGCAGTTCAAGGTATCGAAAATGGTTTCCACCAGCAGCACGTCGGCGCCGCCTTCCACCAGGCCCTGCGTCTGCTGCAGGTAGGCGGCCACCAGCTGGTCGAAACTGACGTTGCGCGCGGCCGGGTCGTTGACGTCGGGCGAGATCGAGGCTGTCTTCGGCGTGGGGCCCAGGGCCCCGGCGACGAAGCGCGGCTTGTCCGGCGTGGAATATTTGTCGCAGGCGGCGCGCGCCAGTTTTGCCGCCTGCACGTTCATTTCATAGGCCAGGTGGGCCATGTGGTAATCGTCTTGCGCGATGGTCGTGGCGCCGAAGGTATTCGTTTCGATCAGGTCGGCGCCTGCCGCCAGGTAGCGCTCATGGATTTCCTGGATGATGTGCGGCTGGGTGAGCGTGAGCAGCTCATTGTTGCCCTTCACGAACAGTTCGCGCGCGCCGCTGTCGGCCGGCGCGGCGAAGTCGATGAAGCGGCCGGCGGGGCCGCCACGGTACGCTTCTTCGTCGAGCTTGTATTGCTGGATGATCGTGCCCATGGCGCCGTCGAGGATCATGATCCGCTGCGCCAGAATGGCGCGCAAGGTGGCTTCGGTCGGGGACATGGCGGGGATCACGGTATCGTTCATTTCATGCTTTCAATAGGCAAACGGGCGGCGGCGCGGCGACAAGACAGGTACGGGGCGGTTGCGGGCCAGCAGGATCCGCTGACGGAGAGTGCCGGCCGGGTAGGGCAGGCAGAAGGTGGCAATCGCCTGAATCACCGGGTCTAAAATTATACGGCATCAGGCTGCTTTGGTTTTAAGCAAAAGCGGCCGTTCACCGCACGGCAAGCTTTCTTGCAACACATTGCCTTGCGCCTGGCCTGTTTCTGAAAATGACATCCCTGAAAATCTTGCTCAAAATGTCAATTTTTCAGCCAATGCAGGGCGAAAGGAAGAGGGTTCTACATAAAGTGTGCCAGGGAGATATTTCAATCATGGTCAAAATTAATTGAATCAACAGCAGCATTAGTTGTCTTTAGGAATCCAATTAACCGATAATATTAGTTCCTCGAAAGTAAATTCTCACCAAAAGTCACCCATATGTCACATTTCTCTCGCCGCCTCCCCTGCATCGCGCTGCATCAGCATGGGTGCCAGCCATGAAAAACCATTTGCTTGTTGCATTGTTTGTCATGCTGGGCCTGTCCGCTTGCGGCGGCGGTGGCGGTGGTGGCGACACGGCGGTGACGACCACCTCGGGCAATCCCGTCGTGATTCCTGCCGTGACGGCCGTCTCGGCGGCGAATGTCGCCGTGGGTGGCAGCCTGGTGGTCAAGGGCACGAATTTGAGCCGCGTGACGGCCTTCCAGGTGGGCGGCGTGACGCTTGCCAGCAGCGCCGCCAGCGACACCAGCGTGACCCTGGCCATGCCGGGCGCGCCCGTATCGGGCGCCTTGAGCCTGGTCAGCGCCAGCGGCACGGCCACCACCAGCTATAACGTCAATGTGTACCTGCCGTTGAGCGTGGGCAGCATCGCGCCAGCGACGGGCGGCGTCGGTTCCAGCGTGACGATCGCGGGCGGCGGCATGGGAGCCGTGACGGCGGTGCAGTTTGGCAATGGCGCGGCGGCGACGCCGCAAAGCCAGACGGCCGGCAGCGTGACCGTGGTGGTGCCCTTGGGCGCGGCAACGGGGGCGCTGACGGTGCGCGGTCCTTACAACGATGCCATCAGCAGCGATGCATACAAGGTTTTGGCGAGCGTGGCCGTGACGTCGATCACGTCGGCCGTCAACAACGGGACCTTGTCGGTGACGCTGCAGGGCAGCAATCTCGACCAGGTCAGCTCGGCTTCGGTGGGCACTACGCCGGCCGTCATCGTCAGCGCCAGTGCCAGTCAGCTGCTGTTGTCTGCACCAGGCTCGGCAACGGGTAACGTGATGCTGTCGGCCGCGTCGCGCATCGCCGTCAATGCGGGCACGGTGTCGGCCTTTACCTTGGGCAGCATTGATTTCGCGCAGGTACTGAACCTGAACGCCAGCAATGCGGCTTTGCGCCTGACGCGCGGCAAGCAGGCCGCCGTGCGCGTGTCCGTGCTGGCCGCGCAAGCGGGCCAGGCCAGCCCCGCCGTGACCTTGATTGCAACCGCCGCCAATGGCAGCAACCTGGGCAGCATCAGCATGAGCGGTCCCCTGGTCTTGCCGATGGCGAAAAGCGATGACAGTTTCAATGGCAATTTCAGTGCCGTCCTGCCTGCAGGCTGGATCTTGCCCGGCGTGCGCGTGCGCGTGACGGCCGTGGGCAATGATGGCGTGCAAGTGAGCCAGGAAGCGGCGCCGGCCGTGTCCAGCGCAGCGCGCATCCGCCTGGTACTCGTACCCTTGAGCACCGATGATGGCGTGGCACAAGTGCCTGACGCCAGGGATATCCGCGCCGCGCTGCTGCGCGTGTATCCGTATGCGACGGAAAACATCAGCATCACCACGCGCGCTGCACTGAGCATGCCTGGCAGCAGCACGGCCGATAGCTGGTGGAGCAACGCCCTGGGGACGTTGGAGGACCGGCGGGTGCAGGAAGACAGCGGCGCCTATTATTATGGTTTCGTACCGAAAATGTCCGTCACCCGTGCCGCCGGCCTGGCCTACATCAACGGCCGCAGCAGCGGCAGCGACAGCACCTCGGCCATCGGCCTGGACGCCCGTGCCATCAATGTCGCGGCGTTCGATCCCTTCGGCAATGGCTGGCCTGAATGGCTGACCACGCTCGTGCATGAACTGGGCCACAATCACTCGCTGCAGCACGTTCCCTGCGGCAGCCCGGCTGGTGCGGTGACCGACTACCCGTATACGGATGGCAATCTGGGCCCGCAACCGCTGTACAACAGCGACTATGCGGGTAGCATCGGCCAGCTGAGCAAGGCCGTCTATGGCGGCACGCCGATGAAGGACGTGATGAGCTATTGCAGCGGTGCCTGGTTCTCCGACTACAGCTATGCGCGGGTGCAGCAATTCCTGGAAAAACGCAGCACGCAAATGACGGGCAGCAATGTGCTGGCGGCCAGCATGGCCGTGGCAGAAAATGGCTACCTGACCATTTCCGGCAGCATCACGCCGGCCGGCGTAACCTTGCGTCCAGCCGTTGCCTCGTCCACGCGTGTGGGCGCAGCGGCCAGCGGCAGCGGCCAGGCGTACACCCTGCGGGTTCTGACGGCATCGGGAACGACGATCGACTGGCCTTTCGATGCGGTAACCGTGGCCGACCACGGCGGCAGCGCCATGCGCCACTTCCGCGTCAGTTTCGCCAACCCGGGCGATATCAGCGACGTGGAAGTATTGTCAAATGGTAAGCCATTGACCCGGCTGGAACGTTCGGCGCGCCGCAGCAAGGCCGCCAACGATGGCAGCTTTGAGGTAACGCAAAGCGCTGGCAAGCTGGCGCTGGTCTGGGATGCCCAGGCGGAGCCGTATGCAGCCGTGCTGCACGTGGCAGCCGATGGCCGCAAGACGGTGGTCGCCAGCGGCTTGACCGGTGGTAACGCCAGCGTCGATGTGAGCGCCTTGCCGGCCGGCGGACGTTTCGAGGTCAGCCTGTCGTCGTCCGTGGGAGGACGTTTGATGAAGGTGCAGCGCCGCTAGGCAAGGGCGCTGGATGCAAGAAGGGCTTGCCGCGGCAAGCCCTGTGTGGAATATGCACAGATCCTGTGCCTGGCGCAGGCTGCCATTTCCCGGCTCGCCTGCCTAGAATGGGGCTTCATCCACTTGCGGAGCATCCCATGCCCATTCTGAACCTGCGTTTATCCACGCCACCCGATGCGCGCCAGTCGGCCGCCATCGCCGCCACCCTGAGCGGCCTGACGGCGCGCCTGCTGCACAAGGCGCCCGAACTGACGTCGGTGGCCATCAGCCATCTTGATGCGGCGCACTGGTTTGTCGGCGGCCCCTCGCTGCAAGCGCAAGGCAAGAGCAGTTTTTTCCTCGATATCCTGATCAGCGATGAAACGAATACGGCGGCGGAAAAAGCGGCGTATATCGCCGCCGTGTTCGCTGCCATGCGGGAGTATCTCGGCGACTTGCACGACGTCAGCTACATCCACGTGCATGACGCGCGCCAATCGGCCTGGGGCTATGGCGGCTTGACGCAGCAGTTCCGCGCCGTGCGCAAGGCGCTGCAGCAGCCGTGATCAATCCCAGCGGCGATCCCGATAGTGTTGCACGGCAAAATCGACGAAGACCCTGACCTTGGGCGACAGCTGGCGGCTGTGCGGATACAGCGCGTACAAGGTGCGTGGGCGCAAGGTGTAGTCGGGCAAGACTTCCACCAGCTGGCCGCTGCGCAGCGCGTCGCGCACGATGAAGGCGGCCGCGCCGGCAATCCCCATGCCGCCCACGGCCGCTTCGCGCAGGGCGATGCTGGTATTGGCTTGCAGGCTGCCGCGCACGGCCACCTTGTGCGCGGCGCCGTCGCTATCCGTGAACGACCACTCCGCCGGCTTGTCGCCGGAGCTGTACATCAGGCAATTGTGCTGCGCCAGCTCTTGCGGCGTGGCCGGATGGCCATGGCGGTCCAGGTAGGCGGGCGAGGCGACGGCCACCGTGCGGCTGCTGGCCAGCTGGCGCGCCACCAGGGTGGAGTCGGGCAAGCCGCGCGCCAGGCGCAGCGCCACGTCGAAGCCATCGTCGATCAGGTCGACGATGCGGTCATTGCAGACCAGGTCGATGTGGATATGCGGATATTGGCGCGTAAATTCGGGCAGCCAGGCGGCCAGTTCCAGGGTGCCGAAGGCCATCGGCGCATTGATGCGCAGGCTGCCGGACGGCTGCGCCTGGTGCATGGCGACGGCGCGGTCGGCCGCGTCAAGGGCGTCGAGGATGTCGCGGCTGGCCAGGTAATATTCCTGGCCGGCGGCCGTCAGGGCGAAGCGGCGCGTGGTGCGGTTGAGTAATTGGGCGCCCAGCTGGCTTTCCAGCTGGCGCACCTGGCGCGAGACGATGGAGTGGGAGATGCCCAGCGCGTTGCCGGCGGCCGTGAAACTGCCCAGTTCCACGACGCGGCGCAGGGCGCGCAGGGCGGTCAGCTGATCCATGGGCGCGTGTTGCGGGTATCGATGACTTAATTAAACGAAGCGCTTGCCTTCGAGGGGGAAGCCCTTGATGAACTCGGCCGCTGGCAGGCGCTTGCCGCCCGGTTTTTGCAGTTCCGTCAGGCGCAGCGAGCCATTGCCGCAGGCCACGACGATGCCGTGCTGGGCGTCGGCCGCCAGCACCTGGCCCGGCGCTTCCTTGCTGTCCGCTTCGAGTACCTCGGCGGCCCAGATCTTGATGGTGGTGCCATCGACCTGGCCGCAGGCGCCGGGAAACGGATTGAAGGCGCGGATTTTCAGGCCCAGTTCCAGCGCAGGCTGGCTGAAATCGAGCGCCGCTTCTTCCTTGGCGATTTTTGCCGCGTAGGTGACGCCCGCTTCCGGCTGCGGCACTGCTTCGAGCGGCTGCTGCTGCATCTTGCGCAGGGTCTCGACGATCATCTTGCCGCCCAGCGTGGCCAGCTTGTCGTGCAGGCTGGCGGTGGAGTCGCCCGCTTCGATGGGCGTGCGCTCGATGGACAGCATGGGGCCTGTATCGAGGCCTTCTTCCATTTGCATGATGGTCACGCCCGTTTCATCGTCACCGGCCTCGATGGCGCGGTGGATCGGGGCGGCACCGCGCCAGCGCGGCAGCAATGAACCGTGGATATTGATGCAAGGTTTGATGTCGAGCGTGCTGCGCGGCAAGATCAAGCCATAGGCCGCCACCACCATCACGTCGTAATCGGTGGCCAGCAGGCGCTCGTGGGCCGCTTTTGCCTCGGCGGCGCGCTGCGGGTCCTTGCTGTCCATGCGCAGGGACAGCGGCTGCAGCACTTCGATGCCATGCTGCTGCGCATATTGCTTGACGGCCGAGGCGTGCAGCTGCATGCCGCGTCCGGCAGGGCGGTCGGGCTGGGTCAGCACCAGCGGAATGTCGAATCCCGCTTCGTGCAAGTCTTTCAGGGCCGTGGCGGCGAATTCAGGCGTGCCTGCGAAGATCACTTTCATATGGTTCCTTGACGTGAGGTGCGCAGGCCCGCGCCGGAGGCGCCAGGCTGGCATGGTGTAACGACGACTGTTGCTGCTTAGTCTACAGCAGTGACTCAGAAACGGCGGTTCTGTGCGCGCAGATTGGCTTCGCGCTCGAGACCGCGGACTTCCTTGATCATCTTTGCCTTGATGCGGTTGCGCTTGAGCGGCGACAGGTATTCGACGAATACCTTGCCCAGCAAATGATCCATCTCATGCTGGATGCAGACGGCCAGCAAGCCATCGGCTTCCAGCTCGAACTGCTTGCCGTGACGGTCCAGGGCGCGCACCTTGATGCGGGCCGGGCGCTCGACGCCATCGTACACGCCAGGCACGGACAGACAGCCTTCGTCGTAGACCTGCTTTTCTTCGCTGGCCCAGGTGATTTCCGGGTTGATGAACACTTGCAGCTGGTTCTTCTCTTCGGTGATGTCGATCACCATCATCTGGATATGCGCGTCCACTTGCGACGCGGCCAGGCCGACGCCTGGGGCGTCGTACATGGTTTCGGCCATGTCGTCGATCAGGGTTTGCAGGCGCTCGCCAAATTCGGTGACGGGCTTGGCGATCGTGTGCAGGCGAGGATCGGGGTAACGCAGGATATTTAATATGGACATACGGATTCGACTGGTTAAGGTGGGCGCCGGTGCGCCTGATTATTCATGCCTGGGCCATGCGGACGATGGCAGGGCTATTTTATGTGAATGCGCTACGGTGGGGCGCGTATGGCGCAACGGCGCGGCAGATGCGTTTGCCAATGCGCTATTCGTTTGCTGCAAAGGGAAATTTTATCACAGACGCCCATGGCGCTGTGGATGCGGGGCTGTTTTGCGGCGCCATTGCACACATTGTTGCGCGCGTCGGTATCGCGTGTCTGCCAGGGCGCTAGCATGGGAAGGCACGGTACACAGCGAGGTTGTCATGCATGCAATTGCAACGACGGCGGAGACGGCCACGGAACTGGCGGGCTGGCTGCGCCTGCAGCATCTGCCCGGCGTGGGTCCGGTGGTGGCGCGCGCCTTGCTGGCCCGCTTCGGCTTGCCACCGGCCATCTTCGCCGCATCATTCGAGGCCTTGCGCGAGGTGGTGCCGGCCAGCGTGGCGCGCGCCATCGTGCAGCCGCCCAAACCGGTGGCCAACAGCCAGCTCGAACTCACCCTGCAGTGGCTGCAGCGGCCCGGCAATGCCGTGCTGACCGTGGCCGATGCCGCGTATCCGCCCCTGCTGCTGGAAATCGCCGATCCGCCGCTGTTGTTATATGTGCGGGGGCGGGCGGAACTGCTGTCGCGTCCCGGCGTGGCCATCATCGGCAGCCGCAATGCCAGCGCACAGGGCATGCAGAATGCGGCCGCTTTTGCGCACGCCCTCAGCGCGGCGGGCCTGACCATCATTTCCGGGCTGGCGCTGGGCATCGACACGCACGCGCACGAGGGCGGCTTGCGCGGCGCCGGCGCCACGGTGGCCGTGATCGGCACGGGTGCCGATTTGGTGTATCCGCGACGTAACCTTGATCTGGCGCAAAGGATTGCCGAACAAGGCTGCATCGTCAGCGAGTACGCGCTGGGTTTACCGGCCATGCCAGCTAACTTTCCGCGTCGCAATCGGCTGATCAGTGGTCTGGCGCGCGGCGTGCTGGTGATCGAGGCGGCCGCGCAATCGGGTTCATTGATCACGGCGCGCCTGGCCGGCGAGCAGGGGCGCGACGTGTACGCCTTGCCCGGCTCCATCCATGCGACGTTGGCCAAGGGCTGTCATGCGCTCATCAAGCAGGGCGCCAAGCTGGTCGAGTCGGCCGATGACGTGCTGCAAGAGCTGCAGTGGCTGGGCGGCATCCCCAGCGCGCCGGCCGTGGCGCAAGACGAGCCGCCGCTGCTGGCCGCGCTGGGCCACGATCCGCTCGATGCCGACACCCTGGCCGCGCGCAGCGGCCTGGCCATGGGAGAATTGATGGGTGAATTGCTGGCACTGGAGCTGGCGGGCTTGCTTGAACGCTTGCCGGGAGGACTATTTCAACGCTGCAAATGACAGCTAGGCACTTGTGTGGCGGCCTTGCCGCACAGGGGGGCTTTGTCGGCGCGCACCCTTGTGTCGTAGCGAACTTAGCTGATAGAGTAGAGCCATGTTCGATATCCTGGTGTACCTCTACGAGACTTACTATCGCCCCGATGCCTGCCCTGAGCCGGCCGTCCTGGCGCGCAAACTGTCGGCCGTCGGTTTCGACGACGTGGAGATTTCCGAAGCGCTCGTCTGGCTGACGGACTTGAACGCCATGGCCGGCGTCGAACAAACCCTGACGGCCAGCTCCACGGGCACGCGCTTCTATGTCAAGCAGGAAAGCGACGTGCTGGGCACGGCCGCCATCGGTTTCATCCAGTTCCTCGAAAGCGCCAAGGTGCTCTCGCCGCTGCAGCGCGAAATCGTCATCGAACGGGCGCTGGCGCTCGACGAGGCACCCGTGTCGCTGGGCAAGCTGAAAGTCATCGTGCTGATGCTGCTGTGGAGCCAGGGCAAGGAACCGGACGCGCTGATGTTCGACGACCTGTTTGTTGACGACGAAGACCTGCCTCCCCGCTTGTTGCACTAATATAGTGTCATCACTGGCGCCGCCGTCCCGCCATCCCCTTTACTATGTGCCGCACCTGCGCCCACGCCAGCCCATTGTGTTTGCGCTGGCGCATTCTTGCTTGCAGATAACTTGCCGAATTCTTCAATAGGCGCTTATCATTGGCCGCTTGACAAGACCACAAGTCACAAGGCATTGCGCAGACAAAAGCGTCGATGCCTGGCAATGCACTGTATGATGCGCATGCTGAAACTATCCTAGAGCATTTTTCGAGACCACAAAATATGACAAAAACCCTCATCATCGCCGAGAAGCCTTCTGTCGCGAACGATATCGCGAAGACGCTTGGCGGCTTCACCAAGCACGATGAGTACTTTGAATCGGATGAATACGTCCTGTCGTCGGCGGTCGGCCACTTGCTGGAGATCGCCGTACCGGAAGAATTCGACGTGAAGCGCGGCAAATGGAGTTTCGCGCACTTGCCGATGATTCCACCGTATTTCGCGCTGAACCCGATCGCCAAGACGGAAGCGCGCCTCAAAGTATTAAACAAGCTGATCAAACGCAAAGACGTCACCACCCTCATCAACGCATGCGATGCGGGGCGCGAAGGCGAGCTGATTTTCCGCCTGATCGCGCAAAACGCGAAAGCCAAGCAACCGGTCAAGCGCCTGTGGCTGCAGTCGATGACGCCGGGCGCCATCCGCGACGGTTTCTCGCACCTGCGCAGCGATGAAGAAATGCTGCCGCTGGCGGACGCGGCCCGCTGCCGTTCGGAAGCCGATTGGCTGATCGGCATCAATGGCACGCGTGCCATGACGGCGTTCAATTCGAAAGAAGGCGGCTTCTATCTGACCACCGTGGGCCGCGTGCAGACGCCAACGCTCTCGATCGTCGTCGAACGCGAAGATAAAATTAAGAAATTCGTGCCGCGCGACTTCTGGGAAGTGCGCGCCGAATTCGTCTGCGCGGCCGGCATCTATGAAGGCCGCTGGCTCGACACGAAATTCAAGAAGGACGAGAACGATCCCGAGAAGCGCGCCGAGCGCCTGTGGAGCAAGACGGCTGCCGACTCGATCGCCACCGCCTGCCGCGGCCGCCAAGGCATCGTCACGGAAGAATCGAAACCGACCACCTCGATGGCGCCGGGCCTGTTCGACCTGACCAGCCTGCAGCGTGAAGCGAACTCGCGTTTCGGCTTCTCGGCCAAGAACACCCTGGGCCTGGCCCAGGCGCTGTACGAAAAGCACAAGGTATTGACGTATCCGCGTACCGATTCGCGCCACTTGCCGGAAGACTACATGCCGACCGTGCTGCAGGCGCTCGAAACGGTCAAGGACAACAGCAACTACCACCAGTTCGCCAAGCAGATCATCGACAAGGGCTGGGTCAAGCCGAACAAGCGCATCTTCGACAACACGAAGATCTCGGATCACTTCGCGATTATCCCGACGACGATCGCGCCCAAGAATTTGTCCGAGCCGGAACAAAAATTGTACGACCTGGTCACGCGCCGCTTCATGGCCGTGTTCTTCCCGCCTGCGGAATTCCAGGTCACCACGCGCTACACGGAAGTGTCGGGTCATCAGTTCAAGACTGAAGGCAAGGTCATGACCAATCCGGGCTGGCTGGCCATCTACGGCAAGGAAGCATCGACGGACGCCGACAAGGAAAGCAATGGCAACGGCAATCTGGTGCCGGTCGCCAAGGGCGAGAAAGTGCAGACGGAAAGCGTCAGCGCCAACGGCCTGGTGACTAAGCCGCCAGCGCGCTATACCGAGGCGACGTTGCTGTCGGCCATGGAAGGCGCCGGCAAGCTGATCGACGACGACGAGCTGCGCGATGCGATGGCTGGCAAGGGTCTGGGCACGCCAGCGACGCGCGCGGCCACCATCGAGGGCTTGCTGACGGAACGCTACCTGATCCGCGAAGGCCGCGAACTGATCCCGACGGCCAAGGCGTCGCAGCTGATGACCTTGTTGAAAGGCCTGGGCGTCAATGAATTGACGGCGCCGGAGCTGACGGGCGAGTGGGAATACAAGCTGTCGCAGATGGAAAAAGGCAAGATTTCGCGCGAAGAATTCATGCGTGAAATCGCGCAGATGACGCAAATCATCGTCAAGCGCGCCAAGGAATACGACAACGACACGATCCCTGGCGACTACGCTACTTTGGAAACGCCGTGCCCGAATTGCAGCGGCGTGGTGAAGGAAAATTACCGTCGTTTCGCCTGCACCAAGTGCGAATTCTCGATGAGCAAGACGCCGGGTTCGCGCCAGTTCGAAATCGCCGAAGTGGAGCAGTTGCTCAAGGACCGCACCATCGGCCCGCTGCAAGGATTCCGCTCGAAGATGGGCCGTCCGTTCGCCGCCATCCTGCGCATCGTGCGCGATGAAGAGATCAAGAACTTCAAGCTGGAATTTGATTTCGGCCAGAACGACGAGAGCGAAGATGGCGAAGGCGTCGATTTCACGGGCCAGACGCCCGTGGGACCTTGCCCCAAGTGCAACGCCGGCGTGTACGAAATGGGCCTGGCCTATGTGTGCGAACACAGCATGGCCAAGCCGAAGACGTGCGACTTCCGCAGCGGCCGCATCATTTTGCAGCAGGAAATCTTGCCGGAACAAATGGCGAAACTGCTCAACGATGGCAAGACGGACTTGCTGCCGGGCTTTGTATCGCAGCGTACCCGTCGCCCGTTCAAGGCTTTCCTCGTGCGTGGCAAGGATGGCAAGGTGAGCTTCGAGTTTGAAGAGCGCAAGGCCAAGCCGGGCGCGAAGACGAAGGCGGCGGCCGTTGAGGCCGAAGGCGAAGAAGGCGCGGCGCCAGCGAAGAAAACGGCGGTCAAAAAGGCTGCCGTGAAGAAAGCGCCAGCGAAGAAAGCTGCGGCCGCGAAAAAGCCGGCCGCCAAAAAAGCGCCGGCGAAGAAAGCGGCAGCGGCCGAGTAATCGGGCGCCAGCCACAAAAAAGCCAGGGATGTCCCTGGCTTTTTTACGTCCCGATGTTAGTTGGCTCTTAGTCCAGGTAGTCCGAGTATTCGCGCTGCGCGTAGTTCTGCAAATTCGCCCATGGCTGCGCCTTGCTGACGCTCGCTTGCAGCTTGACGTCGACCCGGCGATAGAAGGTATTTGCGCGGTCGCCGCTTTCGATGACCAGGGGAATCTGCTTTTGCTCATCCCACAGGATGCGCTGGAACACGCCATTCTTTTCCACTTCGCGCCAGCGCGCGCCCGTCACGTTCGATGCCTGTTTCGACAGCGGCATGGCGGCCACCAGTTTCGGGTCCAGCAGGTAAAAACTGTTTTCCCAGGAACCGTCGAAATTGACGTTTTCGTACTCGGCCTTGGGAATCGAGACGACGATCTTGTCGTGTGCATCGATGTATTCCACGCGCACGGTATTCTTTTCCAGCATCACATGGCGCGGGATCAGCACGGGATTGAAGTGCTTGTGTTCATGTTGCGTGGCCTTCAGCGCGACTTTGGTGTTGTCGCCATGCTTGTGGCCCGCATGCGCGTCCGTCGACGGCGCCAGCACGCGCTCGACCCACACGTGGCCGGGGCGGCGCAGCATTTTTTCTTCGTAGCGGCTCTCGCGCGTCACGCCTTCCGGCGTCAGCACGCGGCTGTAATAGGTGATGCCCAGGTCCAGGTCGGCGGGTGCGGCAGGGGTTGCAGGAGCGGCTTGCGCGGTGCCCGCGAAGCCGGCGGCCAGGAGGACGGCGATCAGGGTCGATTTCATGGTGTTGCCTTTACGTGCAGAGGGGCGGAGGGCAACGCTGCCATCCGCCCCGGTGGGGTTACCGTGTTGATGCAGATCAGAAGCCGAATGCCGCCTTCAGCAAGTCGAATACCTTGGTGTTGTCCAGCGTGCCCTTGAAGGCCTTGGCGCCGGCACCCGTGGCCAGCAGCTTGACGTCGCCGCCGCCGTGGGTTTCGCTGGCCAGGCGTACGCCTGTTTCTTGCAGGTAGTTGTCGGACAGGGCCGTGGCGCTGTCGACGTTGGTGCGCAGGTCAGGGCGGTTCGGGCCGTTGCCGAACACCAGGGTGGTGTAGGTATTGCCGTCTTCATCCTTGCTAGGCTGGTTATCCTTGTAGCCGCGGTTGATGTCGAGGATAGGATTGCCGCGCTTGCCGTAGCCGTTGAACGCCAGGGTGTGGTCGTGGTCGGCCGTGACGACGATCAGGGTGTTTTCCAGCTTCGGATCGGTTTCCCTGACCTTGTCGATGGCCGCCTTGATGGCGTCGTCGAAGGCGATGGTGTCGACCAGCGCGCGCTTGGCATTGATGCCGTGCAAGGCGTGGTCGATGCGGCCGCCTTCGACCATCAGGAAGTAGCCAGCGTTGTTTTTCGACAGCAGGTCGATGGCTTTCAGCGTCATTTCCGACAGGCTAGGCTGGTTGGCGCCGTCGGCCGATGGCTTGGACGAGGTGCGGTCCAGTTCATAGTCGAGGTGGCTCTTCGCGCTGTACAGGCCGATGAATTTCTTGTTGCTCGGCGCGGCAGCCATTTCCGCCTTGTTGGCGGCCACGGTGTAGCCCTTGGCCGCGAATTCGGCCAGCAGGTCGCGCCCGTCGGCGCGGCCGGCCTTGTTGCTGGCCGACCATGGCGTGAAGTGGTTGCGTCCGCCACCCATCAGCACGTCCACGCCGTCGCCCAGGGCGGCGTTATAGCCGGCGCCGCCAGGCGCCGTTTGCGCGGCGATCGCGTATTGCGCATTGCGGTTGCAGATGTGCGAGAAGGTCGTCGCCGGCGTGGCATGCGTCAATTCCGTGGTGGTGATGGCGCCCACGGCCTTGCCCTTGGCTTTTGCCAGTTCCAGGATGGTCGGCACGCTCTTGCCGCCGGCGGGGCAGTTGTCCACGCCCAGGTTGCCGTTGGCGTCGCGGCCCGGTTCCTTGGCGATGGTGTCCTGCGCCATCGAGATGACTTCATTGTTCATTTTGACGCCGGTCATGTAGGCGGCCATCGATGGGGCGCTGTCCGTCGTTTGTGCATCGTGCGAGAACGTCTTGATGCGCGCCGTGCGTTCCAGCTTGTCCATGTTCAGGCTGCCTTCTTCCTTGTACTTGAAGATGCGCGCTGCCGTCACGACGGAAGGACCCATGCCGTCGCCGAGGAAGAAGATGACGTTCTTGGCGTCGGCGGCGTAGGCGCCGTTGGCAACGCTGGCGGCCACGAGCGTGGTCAGCAGCGACAGTTTCAAGGCGGATTTCAATGCTGGTTTCATATGCTTGTCCAATTCTTGTCTCTTGGGGATTACAGACCGCCGGCGGTCTTGACCAGGCCGAATACTGTGGTGTTGTCGATGGTGCCCAGGAAGGTTTCCGAACCCTTGCCGATGGCGCCCAGGAAGACGTCGGTGCCGCCGTGGGTTTCATTGCCGACCGCAGTGCGGATCACCGCTTCCTGATGGTAAGTGTTGGCGCTGGTGACGGTTTCATCGAGGCTGGCCATGGCGGCGCGGCTCGATTGCGTGCGCTTTTCGCCATTGCCGAAGCCGATGATCGAGTACGGTGCGCCGTCCAGGTCTTTCTCGACCGCGCCGGTGACGTAGTTCTTCACCACGCCCAGCACGCCAGCGTTGCCGGCAGCCGTCTTGCCGGTGCGCTTGGCGTAGCCGTTCAGCACCAGGGTGTGGTCATGGTCGGCCGTGACGACGATCAGGGTATTGGCCAGGGTCGGGTCGGTGAGCTTGGCTTTTTCGATGGCGGCCTTGATGGCGTTGTCGAACGCGACCGTGTCTTGCAGGGCCTTCTTGGCCGTCGTTTCGTGCAGCGCATGGTCGATGCGGCCGCCTTCGACCATCAGGAAATAGCCCTTCTTGTTCTTGGCCAATACATCCATGGCCTTGGTGGTCATTTCCGCCAGGCTAGGTTCCTTGGCCGCATCGCGGTCCAGGTCATAGCTCATGTGGCTGGAGGTAAACACGCCGAACAAACGCTCCGTCTTGGCCGCATCGACGGCCTTGAAGTCGGTGGCGTTGTTGGCGATGGTGTAGCTCTTCGCTTTCAGCTCGGCCACCAGGTCGCGGTCGTCGGAACGCTTGCCGCCGTTCTTGAATGGCGTAAAGAATTGCGCGCCGCCGCCGAGCACCACTTCCAGGCCCGTGGTACCCAGGGCGCTGTTGTAGCCCGTGCCGCCTGGCACGAGGGCTGCGGCGATATCGTTTTCCAGGTCGCGGTGGCAGATGTGCGAGTAGGTCGCTGCCGGCGTGGCGTGCGTCACGCGCGCCGTGCTGACGACGCCGGCCGCGTAGCCCTTGGCCTTGGCCAGTTCCAGCAAGGTGGTGGCGGGCGTGCCGTTGCCGGTGCCGCATTTGTTGACCAGCTTGTTGCCGTTGGCATCCTTGCCCGGATCGATGGCGAGCGTGTTGGCCGACATGGAAATGACTTCATTGTTCATTTTGATGCCCGTCATGTAGGCGGCCATCGATGGCGCGCTGTCGGTGACTTGCGCATCGTTCGAGAAGGTCTTGACGAAGGCCGTTTCCGGCAAGGTATCCATGGTCAGTTCGCCTTCTTCGCCTACCGAGTAGATGCGCGCGGCCGTCATGGTGGTCAGGCCCATGCCATCGCCGAGGAAGAAGATGACGTTTTTCGGTGCTGCTTCGGGCGCCACATCTTCTTTTTTGGCGTCGCTGCCGCAGGCGGCCAGCATCAGGGTGATGGCGACGCTGCAGCCAGCGACGGAAATTTTTCTGCGTGTCATGTGGTTCATCCGGCTAGGTTTGAAAGAGCTAGCAAGATAACAATCCAATGTGACACCCTCATGACGTTGTGACACATTTGGCATTCAATGGCCGTCGATTGCGCCGAAAAATGCAACAAACTATTGCATTTTTACGGGTTTTTCTACCGGATTGAGCAACGTAAGATGCATGCATCCCAATCATCTTGTGAAGGCGCATCATGTTCTCCAAATCCATCAGCAGCGTTCTTGTTTCCACCCTGTTTGCCGCCGGCGCCGCCTCGGCCGCCGCCAGCGCTCCCCTGACCCTGGAAGTGTTCAACCCGGGCGAAGCGGCCATCTTCCCCGTCGCTTCCGTATTGGTCGCGGGCAAGCATGACGCCGTGCTGATCGATGCACAGTTTTCCCGCGCCGAAGCGCAAAAGCTGGTGGAAAAGATCCGCGCCAGCGGCAAGAATCTGACGACGGTATACATCAGCCACAGCGATCCCGATTTTTACTTTGGCCTCGACGTGATCAAGGCAGCTTTCCCGCAGGCAAAAATCGTTGCCACGCCGGAAACCGTGGCCGAGATCCGCCGCAAGGCTGACGCCAAGGTTGCCTACTGGGGCCCGATCCTGAAAGACAATGCGCCGAAAAGCATCGTCATTCCGGAAGCGTTGAAAGGCAAGCACATCGCCCTGGAAGGCCAGTCGCTCGATATCGCCGGCCCGACGCCAGCGCGCACTTATGTATGGATTCCGTCGATCAAGGCCGTCGTTGGCGGCGTGGCGCTGTTTGGCAACTTGCACGTGTGGACGGCCGATACGCAAAGCCTGCAATCGCGCCAGGACTGGCTCAAGACACTGGACGGCATTGCCGCTTTGAAACCCGTCACCGTCGTGCCCGGCCACTTCAAGGTCGGCTCGCCCCTGACGCCGGACAGCATCGGTTTTACGCGCGACTACCTGGTGACGTTTGAAGCGGAAACGGCCAAGGCCGCCAATTCGGCCGCCCTGATCGAGGCGATGAAAATGCGCTATCCGAAGCTGGGTCTCGATGGCGCTTTAGAGACCAGCGCCAAGGTAGCCAAAGGCGAAATGAAATGGTAAGCGGCAACAAGGAGGCTCTCATGCCCACACTGCACTACATTTTCGATCCGCTGTGCGGCTGGTGCTACGGCGCCGCGCCGCTGGTCGAGGCGGCGCGCGCCGTGCCGGGACTGACGGTGGCGTTTCACGGCGGCGGCATGATGACGGGCAGCAATCGCCGCCAGATCACGCCCGCATGGCGCGGCTATGTGCTGCCGCATGACCGGCGCATCGAGCAATTGTCGGGCCAGCCGTTCGGCGACGCCTACGTCAACGGCTTGCTGAACGACACCACGGCCATGATGGATTCCGAGCCGCCGATCACGGCCATCCTGGCGGCGGAAGTGCTGGCTGGCAAGGGCCTGGACATGCTGCAGCGCGTGCAGCGCGCCCATTACGTGGATGGCTTGCGCATCGCCGACCTGCCCGTGCTGGTGGCGCTGGCGCAAGAGCTGGGCCTCGATGGCGCCGCCTTCCAGACGGAATATGCGCGGCAGGCGGGCGCTGCCACGCAGCAGCATATCGACGCCAGCCGCGCCTTGCTGGCGCAGGTGGGCGGACAGGGCTTTCCCACGTTCGTGCTCGACGATGGCAGCGGCAAGCTGTCCGTGATCGATATCGGGGGCTTTTTGGGCCAGCCCGCGAAGTTGCAGGCGCAACTGGGCGGCGTGTGCGATGCGCAAGGGTGTGCATTGTAAATAGCTATCAACTCGATAAAATCAATTAACTTTTCCTTTGTTGTTGATCTCGTTACACTGATTCCATCAGTCAACAACGAAGGAAAAGCAGTCATGAGTCAACAGCCGCCATTCAGCACCGCCTCGGGCATTCCCGTCGCCGACAACCAGAATTCCATCAGCGCCGGCCCCCGTGGCCCCCTGCTGCTGCAAGACTTTCACCTGATCGAAAAACTCCAGCATTTCAACCGCGAGCGCATCCCCGAGCGCGTGGTGCACGCAAAAGGCTCGGGCGCCTATGGCACCTTTACCGTCACGCACGACATTTCGCGCTACACCAAGGCCAAATTGTTTGCTGAAGTGGGCAAGCAGACGGCCACTTTCGCGCGCTTTTCCACCGTCGGCGGCGAACGCGGCAGTGCCGATACGGAACGCGATCCCCGCGGTTTCGCCGTGCGTTTCTATACGGAAGAGGGCAACTGGGATTTGGTTGGCAACAACACGCCGATGTTCTTCATCAAGGACCCGATCAAGTTTCCCGATTTCGTCCACACGCAAAAGCGCGATCCGCAAAGCAATTTGAAATCGGCCGAGATGATGTTCGATTTCTGGAGCCATGCGCCGGAAAGCCTGCACCAGGTCACCATGCTGTTTTCGGACCGGGGCACGCCGGACGGCTACCGTCACATGGATGGCTTCGGCAGCCACACGTATAGCCTGATCAATGCGGACGGCCAGCGCGTGTACGTAAAATGGCACTTCAAGACGCGCCAGGGTATCAAGAACCTGCCTGCGGCGGAAGCGGGCCGCCTGGCCGGTGCCGACCCCGATTACGCCCAGCGCGACCTGTTCGGCGCCATCGCGCGCGGCGACTTCCCGCAGTGGGAAGTCAAGCTGCAGGTGGCCACGCAGGAGCAACTCGATGCATGGGAGCAGCGCACGGGCTGGAACCCGTTTGACCTGACGAAAGTGTGGCCGCACGCGGACTTCCCGCTGCTGCCGGTGGGTATTTTCGAGCTGAACCGCAACCCGGACAATTATCACGCGGAAGTCGAGCAAGCGGCCTTTTCGCCGGCCAATGCCGTGCCGGGCATGGGGTATTCGCCGGACAAGATGCTGCAAGGCCGGCTGTTCGCCTACCACGACGCCCAGCTGTACCGGGTCGGCACGAATCACCAGCATCTTCCCGTGAATGCGGCGCGCTGCCCCTTCCACAACCAGCAGCGCGACGGCGGCATGGCCATCCACAATGGCAGCTCGGCGCAGAACTACGCCAATGTGGCGGCGGCAGGCACGCAGCCGCAAGGCCTGGGCCATGGTGAACCGGTGCTGGCGCTTGACGGCGGCGCGGCGCGCTACGATGGACGCGGCGTGGAAGACGATTACACGCAGGCCGGCAATCTGTTCCGTCTGATGTCTGGCCAGGCGCAGCAAAACCTGTTCGACAATCTGGCAGGACCGTTGAGTCTGGTACGGCCGGAAACCTTGCAGCGTCAGCTGGCCCACTTCGACCAGGCGGATGCCGCCTACGGCGCTGGCGTGCGGGCCGCCTTGCAGGCGCGCGGCGTGGCCTGATAATCGTGTGTTGCAGGCGGAACAGATTTGTTCCGCCTGTTTGATGCAGCACAAATTCGTGCTTGATATAAAATATTGCCGTATGGACATATTTGCCGTCCATGCGTAGACTTGTCGGTCTGATGATTGCGCCGTCTTCCTGGCGGCATCCTGACTAGAAAGTCTTGCAATATGAATATGGTGAAGCTGTCGGTGCATGGGGACGACCCCACGCTCAAATCCATTCTCGAAGTCTTGCCCACGGATCCGGAACGGCAATGGCGCAAGGGCGAGGCGAAGGGCGCGGCAGGTCGCGTGCATCTCGATTCCGGCTTCGAAGTGCTGATCGCGCAGGCGCCCAAAGCGCAAGTATTGCCCTCGCGCATACGCAGCTACCTGGCCGAATGCCGCTCGCGCGGCGTCAGCTTTACGATGCCGCGCATCGTGGCCGAGCTGCAACTGGAATTGAGCGGCGACGACACGGTCGATGCGCCGCTGGACCTGACCCTGGCCGACATGCAGCACCTGACGGAGATGGGCATCAGCCTGAGCCTGGTGACGCGCTGCGCCGAGGCTTGATTCCCGTGTGACACTTGAAAAAAATGGCCACCTGTCCAGGGTGGCCATTTTTCGTCATGGTTCGTCGAGCTCGACGGTGACCATATTGTCATCGGGCTTGCGGTCGATCAGCTTGTTGTCGGGATCGATGCCCGCCTTGCCGGGCCGGCTGCCGACGATGACGGTGTAGCTCGCTTCTCGTGCCGTCATGCGCAGGCGTTCGCGCAGCAGCGGATGGCCATTCGCGTCGTCGACGCCGATCTCGATCCAGTCATGCAGGGGCGCATCGTGTTCCTCTCCCTGTTCGCCGGCCGTCAATTTCCCCGCCTGCACCTTGAGGGTGACGGCGTACTTGCCATCGCCGCGTTTGGTGGCCGTGGCCGACAGGGCGCGATTGTCGAACAGCACGATTTTCTCGAACAGGTCATCGATCAGATAAGCCTGCTCGGGCGGCGTGACCTGGCGCAAGCCCTGCACCAGCGCCGTCACGCTCGCATACGGCGGCCCCTTCTGTCCATAGGTCTTGAGCAAGTCGCGCAGCACGCCGTTGACCTTGTCTTCGCCGATGATATCTTGCAGCAAATACATGGCCAGGCTGCCCTTGTGGTAGTGAATATAGGCCTGGTTTTCATTCTCGGCCAGCGGCAGCTCCTTCTTGCGCTCTTCGCTGCGCCCCAACAGGTATTGATTCAGGTCATAGCGCAGGAAGCGGCGCATCTTGGCCGGCCCCGTGGTTTTTTTCATCACCATCAGCGCCGAATATTCGGCCAGGGTTTCGCTGAGCACGGTGGCGCCGCGCGTGTTGCCGCCCACCAATTGATGCGCCCACCACTGGTGCGCCACTTCATGCGCCGTGACGTAGAACGGATAGTCGAGGTCCTTCGGATTCTTGTCGTCCACCTTGGCGATGAAGCCCAGGCCTTCCGAGTATGGAATCGTGTTCGGGAACGATTGCGCAAACGTGGCGTAGCGGGGAAATTCCACGATGCGCAAGACCTTGTGCTGGTAGGGGCCGAAGTTTTTCGTGTAGTAGTCGAGCGCTTCCTTGCTGCCACGCACGAAACGATCGAGGTTGTATTCATGGCCAGGATGGTAATACACGTCGATGGCCACATCCTGCCAGCGCTCGTGCCTGACGGCGTAGCGGGCCGACTGGAAGGCGTAGAAATTCAGGATAGGCTGGTCCATCGTGTAATGGAAGTAATGGCGGCCCTTGGCGATCCAGTCATTGTCCAGCATGCCCGGCGCGATGGCCGTCTGGCCGTCGACGGTACTGACGGTGGCGTCAAAGTTGATGCGGTCGGCGTCCATGCTGACGTAATTGTCAGCCAATCCCCGTACATCGTCGCGCGGCAAGGCCCGTTCGCGCGCGGGCAAGCCGTGTTTCTTGCGGTCGCGCGGATCCGTCAACTCCTGCTGTGGCTGGTAGCCGATGTGCGGCAGGACGGCATTCGTGAAGAAGGTGCCGTTGGCCACCACGGGCGTGTCCTGGCCCAGGCCGAAGATGCCGCGCGGCGCATAAGCAATGTCGAAATCGAGGCCCAGGCTGGCGCCCGGCGCCAGCGGCGCGGCCAGGCGGTAGCTGTAAAAGCCCAGCTTGCCGTCATCGAGGCCGGGGTGCACGCGCGCATCAAAGCGCAGGCGCATGGTGGCGGTCGGGTCTTGCTGCACAAAAATGTGGCTGATCGGCAAGCTGGTCTTGTTTTGCAGCACATAGCGGCCCGTGACGGCCAGGGTACGCTGCGCCGGGTAGATGGCCACGTCGAGTTTCACGTCGGTGATTTTCGGCTGCGGCGTGGCGGCAAACTTGCGGTACTGGCGTTCGACGCTGGCGCGGTCCGCATCGCGGGAAAATTCAGACTTGTAATCGTTGGCCACGTGAAAGACGTAGAACAGCACGCCGCCGGCGAAGACGAAGATCAGGGCGCCGCCGGCAAAGCTGGCCAGCACGCCTTGCGTCAGGCCGTGGCGCGCCAGGCGCAATCGGATGCGCCAGCTATCGTGTGCGCCGCGGGGCCAGAGCAGCAGCGACAGCACCGTCAGCATGATGGCCGCGCCGCTCCAGTACAGCAAGTACCAGCGCTCGCGCAACACATAGTGGCCGGCGCCGTTCATGGCCGAATAGATGAAGTCCGGCGTGCTGGCGTACAGCAGCAGCGGGTCGCCCAGGCCCAGCGAGGCAAAGCTGATGCTGGCGATGTGGTACAGAATCATGGCGAAATACGCCAGGTACTTGTGATTGATCACTACCTGCAAACAGATGGCCAGCACGGCGATCAGTGCGTAGTAGGGCAGGTGCGACAGGAACAGCGATTCCAGGTACAGGCCGGGGTCGAGGCGGTAATAGCCCTTGAAGACCTGGATCGACATGCCGCACAGCATGATGACCAGGCTCAGCAATGCTTGCAGGCCGATCAGGGCGAACAGTTTCGACAGCAGGGGCAGCCAGTTCGGCACGGGCAGGGCGTCGAGCATCAGGTGGATGCTGGTCTCGCGTTCGCGCCACACCAGTTCGCCCGCATAGAAGGTGGTAATGATCAGCATGAACAGGGCAAACGAGGCGCTGACCATGTCCAGCACTTTTTCCGTCACCGGATAGGTATTCGTGCCGTACATGGAACCCATGTCGAGCGCGCCTGCGTACATGGTCAGCACGCCAGCGAGCACGATGACGACAAAATAGATGTTCTTGATGGTTTCGCGCAGGTTCAGCCAGCTCATCTTGACGAGCAGGGCGGCCAGGTTGCGCTGCGCAAAATCAGGCGCTTCCTGCGTGGACAGCGAAGCGCTCGACAGGCGCAGCGGTACATCGCCGTCGCTGCGGCGCTTGCTGGCGCCCGCGTCCGTCGTGGCGTGGAACTGGAAGCGCCAGTAGCCGAGCAGCAAGGCCACCAGGGCGAAGCCGGACCAGATGGCGCGGTTCAGCAAATACACGCCCTCCAGGGTCACCAGGCGCGTGTTGCGCTCCGCATTCGGCCAGTATTCCGTCAGGCGTATCAGCGCCGTGGTGCCGAAGGGGTCGATCAGGGCGGCCAGGGTCTTGTAGTCGAGGTCGCGCGCCAGCGAGGGCGCCACCAGGTAGCCGATCAGCATGACCACCGAGCTGATGTACACAGGCAGCATGCGCCGCGTCAGGGCCGCGATGACGAAGAAGATGGCGCCGAAGATGAACAGGTTCGGCAGCAGCGTAAAGACGTAGGGCATCAGATAGGCCAGCGCGCGCTGCGGCCCCAGCCGTTCGGGATCGATGCCGGGCAGCCATGCGCCCAGCCACGCGCCGATGACGATGCTGGAAAATACCACGGCCAGTACCAGATAGGCGCCGAGGAAGCGGCCAAAGACATACTGGTATTTTTTGATCGGCGCGCTGAAGAAGAAATGCTGCATGCCGTACTCGAAATCCTGCTGCACCGAGCGGCCCATCATGGCGGCCACCACCACGGCGCCGAAGCAGCCCAGCAGGCTGCACGTGAACGCCAGCGAGCGCGGCGCGTTGATCAGGAACTTGCCGCCGAAACTGATGCTCGCTTCCTTGAAGACGCCGCCGGCGGCCGCCATCCACAGCATGGCCAGGGCCAGGAACATGGCAAAATACACCCAGGTGGACAGCAGCTTGAGCCGCTGTCGCGCTTCAAAGCGGGCGATGGCAAACATGGCCGGCCCCTCAGTCGCATTGCGGGGCAACGCGGTGGCGCCCGGCAATGGTGGCGAAATACAGGTCTTCCAGGTCGCCGATGGCTTCCTCGAAGCCGTCGCCCGGGTCGTCGTCGCTGTAGACGTGGATCAGGGTGCGGCCCGACAGCAAGCGCGTGGAAATGACGGCGTGGCGCTGCTGGAAGCTGGCCAGCTCTTTCTTGTCGACAAAGCGCGCCCAGATCTTGCAGCTGACTTCGTCGATCAGTTCCTGGGTCTTGCCGCACAGTAGCAAATGGCCCTTGTTGATGATGGCCATGTTGGCGCACAGGTCGGCCACGTCGGACACGATATGGGTCGACAGGATCACCGTCTTGTCTTCGCCGATATCGGATAGCAGATTGTGGAAGCGCACGCGCTCCTGCGGGTCGAGGCCGGCCGTCGGCTCGTCGACGATGATCAGTTTCGGGTCGCCCAGCAGCGCTTGCGCGATGCCGAAGCGCTGGCGCATGCCGCCGGAAAAGCTGCCCAGGCGCTGGTGGCGCACGTCGAACAGATTGGTTTGCTGCAACAGGCCATCGACGACCTCGCGCCGGCGCGCCCGCTGTGACAACCCTTTGAGCATGGCGAAGTGGTCGAGCAGTTCGTAGGCAGTCACCTTCGGATACAGGCCGAAGTCTTGCGGCAGGTAACCGAGCATGCGGCGGATCTCGTCCTTGTCGTCGAGCACGTCGTAGTCGCCGAAGAAGATGGCGCCGGAATCGCACTCCTGCAAGGTGGCCAGGGTGCGCATCAGGGTCGACTTGCCGGCGCCATTCGGACCCAGCAAGCCAAACATTCCGGGCGGTATCGTCAGCGACACGTTATCCAGCGCCACCACGCCATTCGCGTAGGTCTTCGACAATTTGCGAATCTGCAATTCCATACAACTCCTAAGTCATGCGTTGCTGCCCGATACGACAGGGCTACTCTATGCTGGCATTGTATTGAATTTAAGACGTACTGGGCAGTTGCATGCGATACACGGCATTTTCGCGTGTCCAGAGTGCGGATGGGCGGGGTGGATGGCACCCCGCCGCAAGCCATTTGCAAGATTAATTTCGAAAAAGTACCGATTCGCGGTTAAACCACCAGCGGCACAGCATCAGCAGCGCGCCCGCGATCACCGTGGTCGAGGCCAGGATCACGCCGAACATGCGGTAATCCATGGTGCCCTTGACCAGCTCCTTCATGGCCAGCGACACATTCGTCAGCGGCACCATGGCCCAGATCCAGTTCAGCTCGACGCCGGGCAGCATCGCCGCCACCGTGGGCAGGATGACGAACATCATCAATGGCGTGATCATACCGGCCGCTTCCTTGTAGCTTTTTGCGTAGATCGAGATCGACAGCAGCAGCGAGGCAAAGATGGCGGCCGTCGGCACCAGCATCAGGGCCACCATGGCCAGGTCGGGCAAGCCGATGCTGCGCACCATGACGGCCATGTTGCCTTCGAGCGAACTGCCGAAGATGGCCAGCAGGGCGCCTATGCTGCCCACCATCAGCACGGCCGACGTCATGCCCACCGTAAACAGCACGAGGAACTTGGCCACCACGATGGCGCTGCGCGGCACGGGCGCCAGCAGCAGGGTTTCCAGGGTGCCGCGCTCCTTTTCGCCGGCGCCCAGGTCGATGGCCGGATACATGGCCGCCGTCAGGCACACCATCAGCAGCAGATAGGGCAGCATGCCGCCGACGATGGCACCCATCTGCTCGCGCTCGTTGGCCGTCGACTGCTTGTCGAGCACGATGGGGTGCAGGGCGAAGGCCAGTTGGGCCGGACTCAGGTTCAGGGCCGACAGCGCGCTTTCGCGCAGGCTGGCGTTGTAGGCCTCGATGATCTCGCGCACCCGCTGCTGGGTCATGTCGACCGTGCTGGCGCTGTTGTAGTGCAGCACCACCTTGGCTTGCTGGTGTTGTTGCAGCGCTTCTTCAAAGCGGGGCGGAATGACGACGGCGAACTTGATGCTGTCGTCGCCGATGGCGCGGCGGATGTCGCCCTCGCTGGCCAGCGGCACTTCGCGCAGATTGTGCTGCTGCGCAAAACGCGCGCTCAGGCCCGGCGAATGGTCCTTGCCGAACAGCGCGTAGCGCATTTCCGCCGTCTTGGCGTTCTTGAACATATTGCTTGAAACATAAGCGAAGCCGCCAAAGATCAGCGGCATGGCAAAGATGGGGATGAGGATGGTGAAAATCAGCGTCTTGCGGTCGCGCGTGAGCTCCAGCAACTCTTTCAGATAAATGGTCCACATGGCTCAGGCTCCCTGGTTGATGACGCTGACAAAGGCGTCGTACAAGTCTGCGCTGCCGCCCAGGTGGCGCAGTTCGTCGACCGTGCCATTGAAGGCGGTGGTGCCGCGGTTGATGATGCAGACGCGGTCGCACAGCTTTTCCACTTCGTGCAGATGGTGCGTGGAAAAGATCAGCGGCACGCGCAGCGCCTTGTAGCTGGCGATGAAGTCGAGCAGGATCTTGGCCGACATCACGTCCAGGCCCGTGGTCGGCTCGTCGAGGATCACCACGTGCGGCTCATGCACGACGGTGCGGGCGATCGCGCACTTCTGTTTCATGCCCGTCGACAACTGATCGGCCCGCTTGCCGCCGTATTCTTCCATCTGCAGCAGGGAAAACAGCTCGTCGCAGCGGCGTTTCAGCTTGTCGGCCGGCATGCCGTGCAGGCGGCCGAAATACTCCACGTTCTCGCGCGCCGTCAGGCGCCCATACAAGCCCGTCGAGCCGGACAGGAAACCGATGCTCTGGCGCGCCACCAGGGGTTGGCGCAGCACATCGACGCCGTTGACGAGGGCGCTGCCCGCGTCCGCCTGCAAGGCCGTCGACAGCAGGCGCAAGGTGGTGGTCTTGCCGGCGCCATTCGGGCCCAGCAGGCCCAGCACTTCGCCCGGGGCGCAGCTGAAACTGACGTCGCGCACGGCGTGAAACCAGCCCTCATGTTCGCGCGGATCGCTGACGTGCACGCCCTTGCCCTTGTGGGGCGGCATGCGGAAACGTTTTGCCAGGTGCTTGACCTCTATCATGTGCTTCATCCATTTGACGGTGAAGAACGAGAGTAGCATGCAAAAAATGTAACTTGCAAGGTGGAAATATCGTTTGGTCTATTGAAAAAAGCAGCATCTTCATGCAAGCTGGCCCGGTGGGCGCCGGCGGACGGCGCGGGAGAGCGTAATGCGAACGATCGATCAGGCGATGCAGGACAAGGTATTGGCCGTGGCGCGCGCCGGCATGACCAGTGCCGAAGCCATCGGTTTCTTCCGCGTCAGCCTGGGCTTGTACTACCTGGCCGGCCTGATGACGGAGGAAGCGCTCGACTTCAAAGAGATAGACGCGAAGTACAACCGTTTCATTTACCACTCGCTCGGTGGCGGCCACAGCATCGCCAGCGTGCTGCAATTCATGAGCGGCGAGAAAGTCTTGCGCGTACTGCAATCGGAGCGTTTTCGCGCCGCGTTTGCCGAGCATTGCGCGGACATTCCCGTCGACAGCATTTCCTTCCTGATTTCACTGAACCTGGGCGTGGCGAAAAGCCTGTCCGGCCTCGATGCCGTCGGCCCCGTGGTCGATTGGATCGAGCAGGAAAAAGCGCGCACAAGTCAATAAAGCCCCGTTCACCCTGCGCGCGGCGTGGGTACGGCTGGCCCTGATCGTCCTATAATTCATGCTTTACTACTCATGAGCATAGCCACGATGACCGCGAACCGCCATTTTGACCCCCTGGATCGTTTGATTGTTGGCGCCGACAAGGCCTTGCGCGTCATTGCGGGCGTGGCTTCGGCCTCGCGCCCCACGCCGGCCGCGCATGCGCCCGATGCGGAGCTGAGCCCGGCCGAACAGCGCCACAGCGCCGGCTTGATGCGCGTCAACCACGTGGGCGAAGTGTGCGCCCAGGCCCTGTACAACTCGCAGGCGCGCTATGCGCACAGCCCGGCCATCCGCGCCCAGTTCGACGAAGCGGGACGCGAAGAGGAAGATCACCTGGCCTGGACGGCGCAGCGCCTGACGGAGCTGGGCTCGCGTCTGAGCTTGCTCAATCCTCTGTGGTATGCGGGTTCGTTTGCGCTGGGCACCATCGCCGCGCGCATGGGCGACGGCCGCAGCCTGGGATTCGTGGTGGAAACGGAACGCCAGGTGGAAGCGCACCTGGCCAGCCACTTGCAGCAATTGCCTCCGCAGGACGCCAAGTCGCGCGCCATCGTCAAGCAGATGGCCATCGACGAAGTGGAACACGGCGCCGCCGCCCAGCGACTGGGCGCCATCGACACCCCGGCGCCCGTGAAGGCGCTGATGGGCATCATGGGGAAAGTGATGACAAAAACCGCGTATTACATTTGACAGGTCGGGTAGGTCGGATTAGGCCGCAGGCCGTAATCCGACAACACTGTTGGCGCTACCGGTGTCGTCGGATTACGCGGGGCCTTGCCCCGCTAATCCGACCTACTCCTCGATGATTTCGAACGAGTGCGTGATCTCGGCAGTTTTCGCCAGCATGATCGACGCCGAGCAATATTTGTCGTGCGACAAAGTCACGGCCCGTTCCACGGCCGTCGGTTTCAGGGCCTTGCCCCGCACGGTGAAATGGAAGTGGATCTTGGTGAATACTTTCGGATCGGTGTCGGCGCGCTCGGCCTTCAGGGTCACTTCGCAGCCACTGACGGCTTCGCGCCCCCGTTTCAGGATCAGCACCACGTCATAGGCGGTGCAGCCGCCCGTGCCCAGCAAGACCATTTCCATGGGGCGTGGCGCCAGGTTGTGGCCGCCGCCATCGGGCGCGCCATCCATGGTTACCAGGTGGCCGGAGCCGGTTTCTGCCCGAAAACTCATGCCCGACGGGCCATTCCAGCTGACTTTGCATTCCATCGTACTCTCCGAAAATTGTAAGCGTTTTGTATTGTAATAGAGGAATGCTCATCCATGTGCCGGCCGCCGGCCCGCAGCCGGTCTGCATCGTGGCTTGACGCGGCAAGGCAAAGCCGCTTATACTTGTCGGCTTTCCGTTCGCTCAGGAAAAGTAAATAAGGCAGAGTCCGCATAGCAGCATCGGCGGAACCACCATTTGAGCGTGTAATCTATTAGGAAGTCAACATGAAAACATTTTCCGCTAAAGGACATGAAGTCCAGCGCGATTGGTTCGTGGTTGACGCGACGGACAAAGTCCTCGGACGTGTTGCCAGCGAAGTGGCACTCCGACTGCGCGGCAAACACAAACCAGAATTTACTCCTCACGTCGATACCGGCGACTTTATCGTCGTCATCAACGCAGGCAAACTGCGTGTGACCGGTACCAAAGCTACTGAGAAAATTTACTACCGTCACTCTGGCTATCCAGGCGGCATCTACGAAACCAACTTCCAGAAAATGCAACAGCGTTTTCCAGGTCGCGCGCTTGAGAAAGCGGTCAAGGGCATGTTGCCTAAAGGCCCACTCGGCTACGCAATGATCAAGAAGCTGAAAGTGTACGCGGAAGGTTCCCATCCGCACGCTGCTCAGCAACCTAAAGCACTTGTTCTCTAAGGAACTGACATGATCGGTAATTACAATTATGGAACCGGCCGTCGCAAAAGTGCAGTGGCTCGGGTTTTTATCAAAGTTGGCACAGGCTTGATCGTTGTTAACGGCAAACCAGCAAACGAATACTTTTCGCGCGAAACGGGTCTGATGGTCATCCGTCAACCACTGGAACTGACCGGCAATGTCGAGCGTTTCGACATCAAAGTCAACGTCCATGGCGGCGGTGAGTCGGGTCAGGCTGGTGCAGTTCGTCACGGCATCACCCGCGCTCTGATCGACTACGATGCAGCGTTGAAACCGGAACTGGCGAAAGCCGGCTTCGTAACCCGCGATGCACGTGAAGTCGAGCGTAAAAAAGTTGGTCTGCGCAAAGCACGTCGCGCAAAGCAATTCTCGAAGCGTTAATTTCTACGCTACAGCACCTTCCGGGGTGCTGGTCGAAAAGCCGCTGGACTTCGGTCCCGCGGCTTTTTTGCATTTCAGCGTGACTCTGCGTTGCGCTGTAAAATACGCGGAAAACCGCAAGGGCAGCGTTTCCCTTCATCTTTATGCAATCTCAATCTATACACAAGGAAAGAACATGATCAAAGTTGGCATCGTCGGCGGCACTGGATACACGGGCGTGGAATTGCTGCGCTTGCTCGCTACCCATCCAGATGTCGAGTTGACGGCGATTACCTCGCGCAAGGAAGATGGCTTGCCCGTTGCTGACATGTATCCTTCCCTGCGCGGCCACGTGAGCTTGGCGTTTACCTCGCCGGACAAGGCGAATCTGGAACAGTGCGACGTGGTCTTCTTTGCCACCCCGCATGGCGTTGCCATGGCGCAAGCCCCGGCCTTGCTGGCCGCCGGCGTGAAAGTCATCGACCTGGCCGCCGACTTCCGCCTGAAAGACCAGGCCAAGTTCGAGCAATGGTACAAGATTGCCCACACGGCGCCCGAGCTGATCGAACAGGCCGTGTATGGCTTGCCGGAACTGAACCGCGAAGACATCAAGCAAGCCAAGCTGATCGCCAACCCCGGTTGCTACCCGACCACCATGCAGCTGGGCTTTTACCCGCTGCTGAAAGCCGGCCTGGTCAACGCGGGCGGTCTCATCGCGGACTGCAAGTCGGGCGTGTCCGGCGCCGGCCGCAAGGCGGAAATCGGCATCCTGTTCTCGGAAAGCAGCGACAGTTTCAAGGCCTACGGCGTGGCTGGCCACCGCCACTTGCCGGAAACGACGGCGCAATTGCAGCGCTTCACGGACGAGAAAGTGGCGCTGACCTTCACGCCGCACCTGGTGCCGATGATACGCGGCATGCATTCGACCCTGTACGCACAGCTGAACAAGGATGTCAGCAATGAAGAATTGCAATCTTTGTTCGAAGCGCAATACAAGGACGAGCCTTTCGTCGACGTCATGCCATTCGGCTCGCACCCGGAAACCCGCTCCACGCGCGGCTCGAACATGCTGCGCCTGGCCTTGCACCGTCCTGAAGGCGGCAATACAGTCATCGTGCTGGTGGTGCAGGACAATCTGGTCAAGGGCGCGTCGGGCCAGGCCGTGCAATGCATGAACTTGATGTTTGGTTTGAAAGAAACGGCCGGTTTGCAACACATCGCCGTGATGCCGTAACGATAGGTGACGGTGCTTGCGCGGGTCCGGCGCCTTTTTGCCGGACCTGTGATAAATTGGATTGCCACGTACCCCGACAGGATGACGTTCATGTTCGAGCGCAACGCGAAAAACCCCATCGACACTTTGATCGGCGCTGCCACGCGGATCGAGGGCGACTTGCTGTTTTGCGGCGGCTTGCGCATCGATGGTCATGTGCGCGGCAACGTCACGGGCGAGCCGGGCGAGCCCACGCATGTGGTGCTGGGCGAGGCTGGCCGCATCGATGGCGAAGTGCGCTGCTCGAGCCTGGTCGTCAGCGGCGAGATCAATGGCCCCGTGTATGTGTCCGAAATGCTTGAAATCCAGCCCAAAGCCCGCATTGTAGGAGAGGTCTATTACAAGGTGCTGGAAATGCACAGCGGTGCATTGGTGCAAGGCAAGCTCAGCCGCCACGACAGCGCCGACCCCGTGCTGCACCTGGCCGTATCGGAAATGTGAGCAGGAACAACACCGTCCAGCCGCATCTGCGGCGGCCGCAGCGCGACTTGCGCCAACAGTCTATAATGACTTAATGTTTTCTGAGGAGTGCCTGATATGAATGCCGTCGCTGAAATGCAAGATGTGATCCCTTCCCCTATTATCTTTACCGATAGCGCCGCTGAAAAAGTCGCGCAGCTGATCGAAGAAGAAGGCAATCCCGACCTGAAATTGCGCGTCTTCGTGCAGGGCGGCGGCTGCTCCGGTTTCCAGTATGGCTTTACCTTCGATGAAATCGTCAACGAAGATGACACCACCATGGTCAAGAACGGCGTCCAGCTGTTGATCGATTCCATGAGCTACCAGTACCTGGTCGGCGCGGAAATCGACTACAAGGATGACCTGGAAGGCGCGCAGTTCGTGATTAAAAACCCGACAGCAACGTCGACCTGCGGTTGCGGTTCGTCTTTCTCGGTATAAGCAGCACACCTGAGAAAACGCCCATGGCGGCGTTGCATTGCCTCGCCATACTATTCGTACTGTCTTCGGCAATGCGCCTTGCCCTGAACGTTTTTCAGGCGCGCCGGTTTGCCGGCGCAGCATAAAAATAGCGGATCGATGATCCGCTATTTGTGTTTCTACATCTGCTCAACGCGGATACAGCGCACCGAGCACGCGTAAGCCCGCCGCGCCCGTCACGGCCGGCAAATTGCCTGGTTTGCGCTGCGTAAAGCGCCAGGCCAGCCAGGCGAACGCCAGCGCCTCGACCTGGCTGGGCGCCACGCCCAGCGCTTGCGTGGACTCCACCGCCATGCCCGGCAATGCATGGGCCAGGGCCGCCATCAGGCTGGCGTTCTGCGCGCCCCCGCCGCATACATACACGTTTTCCGCCTGCGCCCCGTCGCGCGCGATAGCCTGCGCCAGGCTGGCGGCCGTCAGCTGCGTCAGGGTCGCCTGCACGTCGGCAGGCAGGGCGGCTGGATAGCTGGCCAGCTTGCTATTCAGCCACTCGGCATGGAACAGGTCGCGGCCCGTGCTTTTCGGCGCCGGCAAGTCAAAGTACGGATCGTTGAGCAATTCCGCCAGCAGGGCAGGGATGACCTGGCCTGTCGCTGCCCAGGCGCCATTGGCGTCGTAGGGCTGGCCCAGGTGTTGCAAAACCCAGCCATCCATCAGCGCATTGCCAGGCCCCGTGTCGTAGCCCGCCACCGTGCCGTCCGCGTGCAGCACGCTGATATTGCTGATGCCGCCGATATTGGCCAGCACGCGCGTGTGGCCGGGCACATTGAAAATGGCCTGGTGAAAAGCGGGCACCAGCGGTGCGCCCTGGCCGCCGGCCGCCACGTCGCGGCTGCGCAAGTCGGCGATGACGTCGATGCCCGTCAGTTCAGCCAGCAGGGCCGGGTTGTTCAACTGGCGCGTAAAGCCCAGTTCGGGGCGGTGGCGGATGGTCTGGCCATGCGCGCCGATGGCGGCGACGGCATCCGGGCCGATACCTGCGTTGCTCAGGAGCATGGCGACGCAGTCCGCGTAATGGCGCACCAGTTGATTGGCCGCCAGCGCTTCGCGTTCGATTTCATTCTGGCCGGCACTTTGCAATGCCATCAGGTCGGCGCGCAGGCTGGCCGGAAAGGGAATATACGCGTCCCCCAGGCTGCGCACGCCGCCATCGTCGGCAAAGTCGACCAGGGCGCCGTCGACGCCGTCCAGGCTGGTGCCTGACATCAAACCGATATACAGCATGGGTATTTCCTTGAAGGCGACAGTGATGGTGTGCATTGTGCCGCATTTTCCTGTGCACATAAAACAAAGGCACCGGCCATCTGCATGGGCGGTGCCTTTGATTATTGCCTGAAGGCAGTGTTGCTTAGCGCGAAGCCAGTGCCGTGTCGTTCGGACGCAGCAGGGTGAAGCGGTGCATCATGTCGGCCGACACCATGCGGAAGCGGCTCAGCTCAGCGGCCGTCAATGGCGCCTGGGCTTGTACGTTCAGCTTGCTTGGGTCTTGTGCCACGCCGCCAACGCGGAATTCATAGTGCAAATGGGCACCCGTGGACCAGCCGGTGGTGCCGACGTAGCCGATCACATCGCCCTGGCTGACTTTTTGACCTTTTTTCAGGCCCGAAGCGAAGCGGCTCATGTGCGCATAGGCGGTGGTGTAGTTGGCCCAGTGTTTCAGGACAACAACATTGCCATAGCCGTTTTGGCTGCCGACGGAATCGACCACGCCGTCGCCCGAAGCGCGGATAGGGGTGCCCGTTGCTGCAGCGAAATCGATG
Source organism: Janthinobacterium sp. 64 (assembly GCF_002813325.1). Taxonomy (NCBI): domain Bacteria; kingdom Pseudomonadati; phylum Pseudomonadota; class Betaproteobacteria; order Burkholderiales; family Oxalobacteraceae; genus Janthinobacterium; species Janthinobacterium sp. 64. The sequence continues at coordinate 4,570,393 of NZ_PHUG01000001.1, forward strand.
CCCTTGTGCGCTTTCCAGTTGCCGGAAATCGGGTGCACGCGCATGGAGAAGCCGGACGAGATGCGGGAGAATTCGAGGGGGGATTTCAGGAAGGCTTTTTTGAGGGACTTGCCGTCGAAACTGTAGTAACCGCCGCCTTGCTTGCTGGCTGGGTCTTCGAACCAAACGGACTGGTAAGTCGTGCCGCGGTTGGTGAATTCACCGGCCAGGATGCGGCCCGCTCGGACGAATTCGCCATCTTGCCAGAACGTTTCGTAGACGACATTGAATGCGTCGCCGCGTTTCAGGTCGGAGCGGAAGTCGATATTGGTGGAGAACATTTCCACGATTTGCGCGGAAATCGAGTCTGGCAGGCGGGTGCCGTCCAGGCTGGAGTCGGTGGCGGCGAACAGGGTGGAGGTAATCTTGCGCGCGTGCATTTCAACGCGGCGTTCCAGCTGGGCTGCCACTTCCGTGGCCACGAACTTGTCGCCCTTGCGGGTGATCAGGATGTTTTTGACCGATTTGTCCGTGCCATCGACGAGCGTGGCGCGCATCCAGTTGAGGTCGCCGTTTTCGGACGTTTGCGCTTGCACGCGCTTGCCCGATTTCAGCAACATCACGCCGCGCGCGATCTTGTCGGTTTTGATGAAATTGGCAGCGGCCGGATCATCCACGCCAAGACGGGTCAGCAGGGTGGCGAGGGTATCGCCAGCGCGGACTTTTTCTTCGTGGGTGAAATTCTGGTCGACCTGTTCCATCGCGGAAATTTGCGAGGCGAGATCAGGCATTTCCAGGTTCTGTGCGATGGACGTGACCGGCAAGTCGGATGCGTCGGGTGCCATGGGCGACACAGCGACCGCGCCGAAGGCGGCCACGGCGAGCAGCACTGCCGACGCGCCGATAATGCGTGCCTTGCGTGTCGTCGTCAGCTGTGTGTACAAGCGTGAGCCTGTGATTTTATGTATAGGGTTCATGCAATCAGTTAAAATTTGCCCTTGAACGTGACCTGAACTAATGCTCTTTGTTATTGTTATTTTGGTTCGTTTTCATACGGCAAGATTGATGGGATCGAGCATTATAGCAAACTCCGCAAACCTACTACCATTTTGAGATTTATAGTCAAATTTTATGGAAATCAACACCACCGCATCGCCTGCCAAGGCTAACGCCGCTCAGACCGCACTTCCACTGTCGGACAGAGTACAAGAAGCCCTCGCGATTACCAAGCGTGGCGTCGACGAACTCTTGATCGAAAGCGAATTTGCGCAAAAATTAGCGCGCTCCGAGAAAACCGGTGTTCCACTGCGTATCAAACTGGGCCTGGACCCGACTGCACCCGACTTGCATCTGGGCCACACTGTCGTGCTGAACAAGATGCGCCAGCTGCAAAACCTCGGCCATCAAGTCATTTTCCTCATCGGCGACTTCACTTCCATGATCGGCGACCCTTCGGGCCGCAACGTCACGCGTCCGCCGTTGACCAAAGAACAGATCGAGATTAACGCGATGACGTATTTCGCGCAAGCATCTTTAGTGCTGGACGCCAGCAAGACGGAAATCCGCTATAACTCCGAGTGGTGCGATCCGCTGGGCGCGCGCGGCATCATCCAGCTCGCTTCCCACTACACGGTGGCGCGCATGATCGAGCGCGACGACTTCACCAAGCGCTTCCAGGGCGGCATTCCTATTTCCGTGCATGAATTCCTGTACCCGCTGATGCAAGGTTACGACTCGGTGGCCCTGAAATCGGACCTGGAACTGGGCGGCACGGACCAGAAGTTCAACCTGCTGGTGGGCCGCGAACTGCAAAAGCAGTATGGACAGGAGCAGCAGTGTATTTTGACCATGCCGCTGCTGGAAGGTTTGGACGGCGTGGAAAAAATGTCCAAGTCGAAGAATAACTACATCGGCATCACGGAAGCGGGCAACACCATGTTCGCCAAGCTGATGAGCATTTCCGACGTCATGATGTGGCGCTACTACGAGCTGCTGTCGTGGCGCTCGATCGCCGAACTGGCCCAGCTGAAGCGCGAAGTCGCGGAAGGCCGCAATCCGCGCGATGCCAAGGTTGCGCTGGCGCAAGAGATCGTCGCCCGCTTCCACTCGCAGCAGGCGGCCGAAGATGCGCTGGCCGACTTCGTCAACCGCTCGAAGGGCGGCATTCCCGACGATATCCCGGCAGTGACCCTGGCCGGCGCACCGCTGGGCATTCCGCAATTGCTGAAACAGGCTGGCCTGTGTCCGTCGACGTCGGAAGCCATGCGCAAGATCGACCAGGGCGGCGTGCGCATCGACGGCACCGTCATCAGCGACAAGGGCTTGCAAGTGGCAGCAGGCGAATTTGTGTTGCAAGTCGGCAAGCGCAGTTTCGCGCGCGTCACCCTGACGGCATGATCGCGCTGCTGCAGAGAGTCACGCAGGCGAAAGTCGACGTTGCCGGCGCCACCATCGGCGCCATCGACGCCGGCCTGATGGTGCTGGTGTGCGCGGAGCGGGGCGATACGGAGAAGGAAGCGGACGCCCTGCTGAGCAAGCTGCTCGGTTACCGCGTGTTTGCCGACGAGGCGGGCAAGATGAACCGCAGCGTGACGGACGTGGCCGGCGGCTTGCTGCTGGTGCCCCAGTTTACCCTGGCGGCCGACACCAAGTCTGGCACGCGCCCGTCATTCACGCCGGCCGCCGCGCCGCAGGATGGCTTGCGCCTGTTCACGCATTTCGTGGACCAGGCGCGCAGCCGCCATGCGACCGTGCAAACGGGGCAGTTCGGCGCCGACATGCAGGTGTCGCTCACCAATGACGGCCCCGTCACGTTCTGGCTACAAGTGAACGTAAAACAATAACGATAAAAAGGAGCAAGCGATGAAATTGTGGAGCGAGACGTTTCGTGATGGCGGCCTGATGCCGGCCGAGAATGCCTTTGCCGAGATCGATCCGGCCAGCCGCGTCCGCCTCGCCGGCAACCGCAATCCCCATCTGGCCTGGGACGAGGTGCCCAACGGCACCGAGTCGCTGGCTCTGTTCTGCATCGACCCCGATGCGCCGCAGGACGCCAGCCTGGCCAATGTTGAAGGCCAGGCCTTGCCGCTGACGGCGCTGCGCGGCGATTTTTATCACTGGAGCTTGCTCGATATTCCCCTGGCCATGCGGGTGACTGCCGCCGGAGAATTTTCCAGCGGCATCACGCCACGCGGCAAGGCTGCCGGCACTGGTACTGGGCTGCGCCAGGGCCTCAACGACTACACGGCCTGGTTTGCCGGCGATGCCGCCATGGCCGGCGATTACTACGGCTACGATGGCCCATGCCCGCCGTGGAATGACGAGCGCATCCACCACTACATTTTCCGCCTGTATGCGCTCGACGTGCCGCAACTGGCTTTGCCCGAGCGTTTCACGGGGCAGCAAGCGCATGCCGCCTTGTACGGCCACATCCTCGACGAAGCCCAGCTCGTCGTTGCCTACTCGCTCAACCCCGAGCTGGCACTTACCCTGAAGAAATAAAGCATGAGCACCACGATCTTACTGATACGCCATGGCGAAACGGCCTGGAATGCGGGCCGCCGCCTGCAGGGTCATATCGACATCGCCCTGAACGAGGCGGGCCTGGCGCAAGCTTGCGCGCTGGGGCAGGCGCTGGCCGGTGAGCCGCTGGCCGCCATCCTCGCCAGCGATCTGCAGCGCGCGCAGCAAACGGCGCAAGCCGTGGCTGATGTGAAAGACTTACCCGTGCAAACGGACCCCTTGCTGCGCGAGCGCTGCTATGGCGCGTTCGAAGGCTTGCTGTATGCCGATATTGCCGCGCGCTATCCGCATGAATATGCGCAATGGCAATCGCGGCAGATCGATGCGGTGATGCCGTCCGGCGAGCGCGACGCCGAGAGCTTCCGCCAGTTTTATGCACGCGCGAACGGCGCCATCGCCCGCTGGGCCGAACGCTATGACGGCCAGACGATTGCCATCGTGGCGCATGGCGGCGTGCTCGAATGCGCCTACCGCGAGGCGGTCGGCATGACGCTCGACAGTCCGCGCGACTTCCAGGTCAAAAATGCCAGCGTCAACCGTTTTTCTTACGCGGATGGCAAGCTGCATTTGGTGCACTGGGGAAATATCGAGCACCTGAGCGCGCCCGCGATGGACGAGCTGGGCTAAGAGCGCTCCAAGCGGCCCCGTCGCCGCTCTGACGCACTGATCCAAAAAAAATAGTGCTTATTAATTAGGCAGGGAATCGGTTAAAATAGCAGGTTCCTCCGTCCATTCCAGGTTCTTCAGTGCAAATCGGCCCTCACATTCTGCGCAACAACGTTTTCGTCGCTCCCATGGCGGGCGTGACGGATCGGCCTTTCCGCCAGTTGTGCAAGCAGTTGGGTGCTGGCTACGCCGTGTCGGAGATGGCGGCGTCGAATCCGCGCCTGTGGGCAACGGAAAAAAGCACGCGCCGCACGGACCACGAAGGCGAAATGGAGCCGAAGGCCGTGCAGATCGCTGGCGCCGATCCGCAAGACCTGGCCGACTGCGCCAGGTTCAACGTGGACCGGGGCGCGCAGATCATCGACATCAACATGGGTTGCCCCGTCAAAAAGGTGTGCAACAGCTGGTGCGGTTCGGCCCTGCTGCAAAACGTAAGCCTGGTGGAAAAGATCTTGCACGCCGTTGTCAACGCCGTCGACGTGCCCGTCACCCTGAAGTTTCGCACGGGCTGGAACCGCGAAAACAAGAATGCCCTGACCATCGCCCGCATCGCCGAGCAAGCCGGCATCCAGATGCTGACCTTGCACGGCCGCACGCGCGCCGATGGCTACAAGGGCGATGCCGAATATGAAACCATTGCCGCCGTGAAAGCATCGGTGGGCATTCCCGTGGTGGCCAATGGCGACATTACCAGTCCGGAAAAGGCCCGCTTTGTGCTCGATCAAACGGGTGCCGATGCCGTCATGATCGGCCGCGCGGCGCAGGGCCGGCCGTGGATTTGCCGTGAAATCGACCATTTTTTGCGCACCGGCACCTTGCTGCCGGCGCCGTACGTGGATGAAGTGCGCACCTTGATGGATGAGCATTTGCGCGCCCATTACGCGTTTTATGGAGAATTTCTCGGCGTGCGCACGGCGCGCAAGCACATCGGCTGGTATGTGAAGGATCTGGAAGGCGGCGAGGCGTTCCGCCAGCAAATGAACTTGCTGGAGTCGACGGATGCGCAGTTGCTGGCCGTGGATCAATTTTTTGAGTCGCAATGGAAATTTGGCGAACGGTTACAATACCGCCTCTCCGAATCCAGTGAAAGTGGCCTGATCGATGTGATCAAACCGATGGCCACGGCAGCATGAGCAGATAGCAACAAGCAGGGTAATCAGTTGTCGGCAGTACAAGGGCGAGCGCCTATATACAGAGCGTCATGCAATATTAATTACAACACCGAGGCAAGAGGGCAGCACGCGGACCGCATGAGCGGCGCGGCGCCCGATGGCCAGGTGTTCAGCCGGTTGAAGCATACAAATGAGCAAAGAAAGCATTCAGGAAGTCGTACAGAAAAGTCTAGAAGATTACTTCAATGACCTGGGCGAACAGCAAGCATCGAATATCTATGACATGGTCGTGCTGACCGTGGAAAAGCCCATCCTGGAAGTCGTGATGACACGCGCCGATGGCAACCAGTCGCACGCCGCGCAGATGCTGGGCATCAACCGCAATACCCTGCGCAAGAAATTGCAGGAGCACGGTTTGCTGTAATGCCGGCATGCAAGTGACGCCAAGATTTGAATCCGCCGCAGCGGGCCCAGCCTGATAGCTGACCGCTGTGCCATTCGCCAAGAACACTTAACCACCTAGCCACAGCCATGATCAAACAAGCTCTCCTCTCCGTTTCCGACAAGACCGGCGTTCTCGAATTCGCCCGCGCCCTGTCCGCCCTCGGCGTCAACCTCCTGTCCACCGGCGGCACCGCCAAATTGCTGGCAGACAACGGTGTTCCTGTGACGGAAGTTGCCGATTACACCGGTTTCCCGGAGATGCTCGATGGCCGTGTGAAGACCCTGCACCCGAAAGTGCACGGCGGTATCCTGGCGCGCCGCGATTTCCCTGAGCACATGTCGAAACTGGTCGAGCACGACATGCCGACCATCGACATGGTGGTGGTCAACCTGTACCCGTTCCAGGGCACGGTCGCCAAGGCCGATTGCACCCTGGAAGACGCGATCGAAAACATCGATATCGGCGGCCCGACCATGCTGCGTTCGGCGGCCAAGAACCACAAGGACGTGGTTGTCATCTGCGATCCGACCGACTACGACGCCGTGCTGGCGGAGCTGCGCTCGGCCGACGGCACGGCCGGCACGGTCAGCTACGACACCAAATTCATGCTGGCGAAAAAAGTCTTTGCGCACACGGCGCAATACGATGGCGCCATCACCAACTACCTGACCAGCCTGGGCCCGACAAAAGTGCACGCCGAGCGCGGCGCTTATCCGCAAGTGTTGAATGTTGCATTTGAGAAAGTGCAAGACATGCGCTACGGTGAGAATCCACACCAGAGCGCCGCCTTCTACCGCGACCTGGTCACCATCGATGGTGCGCTGGCCAACTACCGCCAGCTGCAAGGCAAAGAATTGTCGTACAACAACATCGCCGATGCTGATGCGGCCTGGGAATGCGTGAAGAGCCTGGGCGGTTTCGAGCAAAGCGCCGCTTGCGTCATCGTCAAGCATGCGAACCCATGCGGCGTAGCCCTGGGCAAGAATGCGGCCGAAGCGTATGCGCGCGCCCTGCAGACGGACCCGACCTCGGCATTCGGCGGCATCATTGCTTTTAATACCGAACTGGACGGCGCCACGGCCGGCGAAATCGCCAAGCTGTTCGTGGAAGTGCTGATCGCCCCGTCGTTCTCCGCCGAAGCGAAACAGATTCTGTCGAGCAAACAAAACGTACGCATGCTGGAAATCCCGCTGGGGGCCGGCGTCAACGCCATGGACTTCAAGCGCGTCGGTGGCGGCTTGCTGGTGCAATCGCCGGACGCGAAAAACGTCGGTATCGGCGACTTGCGCGTGGTCAGCAAGCTGCAGCCGACGCCGCAGCAATTGTCCGACCTGATGTTCGCCTGGAAAGTGGCGAAATTCGTCAAGTCGAACGCCATCGTCTTCTGCGGCAATAACATGACCCTGGGCGTGGGCGCAGGCCAGATGAGCCGTATCGATTCGGCCCGCATCGCTTCCATCAAGGCGCAAAACGCCGGCCTGTCGCTGACCGGTTCGGTGGTGGCGTCGGACGCCTTCTTCCCGTTCCGCGACGGCCTCGACGTCGTCGTCGACGCGGGCGCGACCTGCGTCATCCACCCGGGCGGCTCCATGCGCGACCAGGAAGTGATCGATGCGGCGGACGAGCGCGGCGTGGTGATGCTGTACACGGGTACGCGTCATTTCCGTCATTAATAAGGCGGCCTAAACCTACTGCGCGGCGCGGGGCGCGGCCTGCGATGCTCACTGTGCTCTAGCACAGTTGCGCTTCTCGGCCACGCCGCATCGCCGCTCGCTACGGTTTATCCCACCTTATTGAAAGGTGGTCAAACGGCAGGCACCGGTTATTCACCGGTGCCTGCCGTATTCATTATAGAATCTGGCGATGATTATTCTTGGCATCGATCCTGGCCTGCGCACGACCGGCTTTGGGGTCATTGAAAAACTTGGCAACAAGCTGCGCTATATCGCGTCGGGGACCGTCAAGACGGCTTCCGACGGGGAATTGCCGCCGCGACTGAAGATCATTTTGCAGGGCGTGAGCGAAATCGTCGGCACCTATCAGCCCGACTGCGCGGCCATCGAAAAAGTGTTTGTCAACGTCAATCCCCAATCGACCTTGCTGCTGGGCCAGGCGCGTGGCGCGGCCATTTGCGCGTTGGTCCACGCCGATTTGTCGGTGGCCGAGTACACGGCGCTGCAAGTGAAACAGGCCGTCACGGGCCACGGCAAGGCGGCCAAGGAGCAGGTGCAGGACATGGTGTCGCGGCTGCTGTCATTGCCCGGCTTGCCCGGCACGGATGCGGCCGATGCACTGGGCGTGGCCATTTGCCATGCCAACAGCATCGACGCGCTGGCCATGCTCGGCGCGCTGGCGCCACAACTGCAGGGTCTGCGTATGAAACGCGGCCGTTTAGTTGGATAATCACTCTCAAATTTAACATTAGGAACACGCGATGATAGGCCGTCTATCCGGTATTTTGCTTGAAAAAAATCCGCCACAATTGCTGGTCGATTGCCAGGGCGTCGGCTATGAAGTCGACGTGCCGATGAGCACCTTTTACAACCTGCCCCACGTGGGCGAAAAAGTCGTGCTGTTTACGCACCAGGCCATCCGCGAAGATGCGCATCTGCTGTTTGGCTTCGGCAATGCGGCCGAGCGGGCCGTATTCCGCCAGTTGATCAAGATCACGGGCGTGGGCGCGCGCATGGCCTTGTCGATTCTCTCCGGCATGACGATCGCCGACCTGGCGCAGGCGATCACCTTGCAGGATTCCGGCCGTTTGGTCAAAGTGCCCGGCATCGGCAAGAAGACGGCCGAGCGGCTGTTGCTGGAATTGAAGGGCAAGATCGGTGCCGATCTTGGCCCGCTGGGCGCGCATGCGGCGCCGGACGCGCAATCGGATATTTTGAACGCACTGGTCGCGCTCGGCTATTCGGACAAGGAAGCGCTGGCGGCCGTGAAAAACGTGCCGGCCGGCAGCGGCGTGTCTGACGGCATCAAATTGGCGCTGAAAGCGCTGTCGAAAGGCTGATAGGGCATGAGCATCCAGACCGACATCTTCACGGAACAGCGCATCATCGACGCGGCGCCCATCTCGCACAACGAGGAGGCGATCGAACGGGCCTTGCGGCCCAAGCAGCTCGACGAGTATGTGGGACAGGAAAAGATCCGCGACCAGCTCGAAATTTTCATCACGGCCGCGCGCCAGCGCAAGGAAGCGCTCGACCATACTTTGCTGTTCGGCCCGCCGGGCCTGGGCAAGACGACCCTGGCGCACATCATCGCGCGCGAAATGGGCGTCAACTTGCGCCAGACCTCCGGCCCCGTGCTGGAGCGCCCGGGCGACCTGGCCGCGATTTTGACGAACCTGGAAGCGAACGACGTCCTGTTCATCGATGAAATCCACCGGCTGTCGCCGGTCGTCGAGGAAATTTTGTATCCGGCGCTTGAGGATTATCAGATCGACATCATGATCGGCGAAGGCCCGGCCGCCCGTTCCGTGAAACTCGATCTGCAACCGTTTACATTGGTCGGCGCCACCACGCGCGCCGGCATGCTGACCAATCCGCTGCGCGACCGCTTCGGCATCGTCGCGCGCCTCGAGTTTTACAACACGGGCGAACTGACGAAGATCGTCACGCGCAGCGCCGCCTTGCTGAAAGCGCCCATCGACCCGGAAGGCGCGCATGAAATCGCCCAGCGCGCGCGCGGCACGCCCCGCATCGCCAACCGTCTGTTGCGCCGCGTGCGCGATTTCGCGGAAGTCAAAAGCAATGGCGACATCACCAAGGTGGTGGCCGACCGCGCGCTGGCCATGCTCGACGTCGATTCCGCCGGTTTCGACGTGATGGACCGCAAGCTGCTCGAAGCCGTGCTGTTCAAGTTCGGCGGCGGCCCCGTCGGCATAGGGAACCTGGCGGCCGCCATCGGCGAAGCGGCCGATACCATCGAAGACGTGCTGGAGCCATATTTGATCCAGCAAGGTTTCCTGCAGCGCACGCCGCGTGGCCGGGTCGCCACGCCGGCCGCCTATCTGCACTTCGGCGTCAGCGCGCCGCGCATGGGTCCGGGCGGCGAAGCGTGGGAGCTGTGATGGCGCAAGAAGGAATGCAAATCTGGATCGATGCGGACGCCTGTCCCGTCGTCATCAAGGAAATCCTGTACAGAGTCGCCGACCGCCTGGAGTTGCCGCTCACCCTGGTCGCCAACCAGGGCTTGCGCGTGCCGCCCTCGCGTTTCATTCGTACCGTGCAAGTGCCGTCCGGTGCCGATGTGGCCGACCAGGAAATCGTGCGGCTGTTGAATCCGGGCGACCTGGTCATCACGGGCGACATTCCGCTGGCCGCCGACGTGCTGACCAAGGGTGGTTTTGCGCTGAACCCGCGCGGCGAGTTTTACACGAAGGACAATATCGCCCAGCAACTGACGATGCGCGCCTTCATGGAAGAATTGCGCAGCGGCGGTGTCGACACGGGCGGCCCGGCCGCCTTCAGCCAGTCCGACCGGCAACAGTTCGCCAACAGCCTGGACCGGCATTTGAGCAAGCATCACCGCAAGCCGGCGCCAGCGCAGTAATCTGTGGACGAAAAAAAACCGGCGCAAGCCGGTTTTTTACGTGCATCTAACTTAGCGTGCAACTTTTTTCGTGCCCACCACTTCCACCGTGACGCGGCGGTTCTTGGCGCGGCCGGCGGCACTCGTGTTGTCGGCCACGGGCTGGGTTTCTCCCTTGCCTTCCGTGTAGACGCGGTTCGTTTCCACGCCTTGCGCCACCAGATAGGCCTTGACGGCTTCGGCGCGGCGCTGCGACAGTTTCTGGTTGTAGGCGTCCGGGCCGACGGCATCCGTATGGCCGACCGTGACGATGACTTCCAGATCCATGCCTGACAACTGGCCCAGCAACTGGTCCAGCGCCGCCTTGCCTTGCGGCTTGAGCGTCGATTGATCAAAATCAAACAGCGCTTCGGAAGCAAACGACACTTTTTCGGACACGGGTGCCGGTGCCGGTGCGGCCACGACGACTGGCGCCGGCATGGCGACGACAGGGGCGACGTCGGGCGCCGGCTGGTAGGCAGGTGTGGCGCTGGCCGGGCGGCCCAGTTTATACACGAGGCTGACGGAATACAGGTCCGCATCGCCGCGGTTGCCCACGGCGTCGTTCAGGCGATAGCGCTCGACTTCGCCGCGCAAGGCCAGCGCTTCGCTGAACTTGTATTCCAGGCCCAGGCCCAGCTTGGCGTTGAGCTTGCGCTCGCTGGCATGCGTATTGGCCGAACCCAGCAGGCGGTTGCCGCTGAACTCCGTGTTGGTCTTGGTGTAGTGCATGCCGACACGGCCCAGCAGGGACAGGCGCTGCGACAGCGGCAGCTGGCCCAGCAAGTCCAGGTTCACGCCGCGAAAGCCCGCTTGCCCGTTCAGTACGCCGTTGCCGCTGGTACTCGACTTGAAGTCGAACTTGCCCAGGTCAAAGTAGCCCGCTTCCACGGCGAAATACTGGTTCAGCTGGCGGCCGACAAACAGTTTATAGCCCGTGTCGCGCTGGTCCTTGGTAAAACCGGTGACGGTCTCGCCGTTGGCGGCCAGGCTGGCGCGCAGACGCGGCTCGTCGATGGTGGCGCGCGACTGGCCCACGCCCGCGCCGATATACCAGGCACTGTTGGCCCAGTCCGGGTTGATGAAGGTATTGTCCTGCGCCTGCGCCGATTGCGCCGCCAGCAAGGCGCCGGTCATGACGCTCAGTGCGCCCAATGTGTGTGCGATAGTCATCGTCATGTCCCGGTTATTTGGTGATCTGGTTATTGCGCAGGGTAACGGCAGCAGCCGTCAGCACGCGGCCATTGAGCAGGGTCGTGTTGTCGCCCACCGTGATGGCAGCCGACTGGCCCAGGATATTGCCCTTGAAGACGCTGTTCGCCGCCAGGGTGGTGGGGCCGACTGGCAGCCAGCTGACGTTGTCGGCCGTGGCGCCATTGTTCAGGGCCACCACCGAGTTGACGGTCGAGTTCAAGGTCAGCGCCGTGCGGAAGATGTACACGCCAGGACCGTTCAGTGTCAGGGTGCCCGTGATGCTGATGGCGCCCGCATAGCAATACACGCCGGGACCGAAGGTCTGGCCGCCAAGGTCGATGCCGCCGGCAAAGCTGACGTCGCAGCTACGGCTGTTACCGTCCGTGATCGCCGCTTGCAGATCCGTCATGGCGCCGGCCAGGATGGCGCCCGACTTGTAGTTGGTAAAACCTGCCGCCTGGGTCGGATCGACCGTTTGCGACGGCGCACCGACATCGCCCGTGACCAGGGTGGTGCCGCCCGAATTGTTGGTGATCGAGGTGCCTGCCAGCACGCCGAACGGTGCCGCGCGGCCCAGGATGATCGGGTTCAGGACGGGCGGGATGGCGACGGCCGTGACGGTCAGCAGCGCGCTGCCCGACTGGCCACCGGCTGTGGCGGTAATGTTGCTGGTGCCGACAGCGATGCCAGTGGCGATGCCCGTATTCAGTACCGTGGCATTGGCAACGGTGCCCGAAGTCCAGGCGGCGCTGTTGGTGATGATGGCGTTCGAGCTGTCCGAATACGTTGCCGTGGCAACGAATTGCTGCTGGGTACCGACGGCGATGCTGGCGGTGGCTGGCGTGACGGCGATGCTGACCAGGGTGGCGGCAGGCACGGTGACGGTGGTGCTGGCCGTCTGGCCGTTGAAGCTGGCGTTCATGACGCTGCTACCAAAGGCAACGCCGGTGACGCGGCCGCTGCTGGCGACCGTGGCCGCCGCTGGCGTGACTGACACGAAGCTGCTGCCGGCCGTGACGTCAGCCGTGCTGTTGTCCGAGTAGGTGGCAATGACGGCCAACTGGCGCGTCGCGGCCACCGGCACGATGGGGCTTTGCGGCGTGACGGCGATCGACAGCAAGGTGGCCGGGTTGACGGTCAAGACCGTGCTGGCCGTGAGCGTGCCCGTGGTGGCCGTGATCTGCGTCGTGCCGGCAACTTTGCCCAGCGCCAGTCCGCCAGCGGCGATGCTCGCCGTGGCGGGGGTGGCGGAGGCAAAGGCCGATACGGCTGTGACGTCGCGCGTGGCGCCGTCGCTGAAGCTGCCCGTCACCGCAAATTGCTGCGTGGCGCCGATGGCGATCGATGGCGTGAGCGGCGTGATGGCAATGGCCGTCAAGGTGGCTGGTGAGACGGTCAACTGGGCCGCTGCGCTCTTGCCGCCGAACGCGGCGCTGATGTTGCTGTTGCCGGCAGCGATGCCGGTGCTCAAGCCAGTGGCGGCATTGACGGTCGCGCTGGCCGGCGTGGCCGACGTCCAGGCTGCCTTGGCGCTGACGTCTTGCGCGGAACCGTCGCTATACGTGGCGATGGCCGTAAATTGCTGGCCCGCGCCGATGGCGACCGTCGCCGTGGCTGGCGTGACGGCCAGGCTGGACAAGGTAGCGGCCGGCAAGCCGAGGATGGGATCGCGTCCCTGGTCGCCGCCGCCGCAACCGGCCAGGGTGGCCATGGCCAGCAGCCCTGCCGAGACGAGCAGCGGGTTCAGATATCGTTTGAAGAGATTCATAGTGTTCCTTTGTGCATGGCATTCACTGCCGGGCATCCGCGGATGAGGTCATCCGGCAGAGCCATGCCGCCTGTCGCTACAGGGCGATGGCGTCACAGACATGCACTATTTCATTTAGGAAACTTGAAGTATGTTCGGTGGCGCGCATAGGCCCCTGGCGTTCGTCGATAGGTTCAAAAAAACGCGATTCGGCCTGGAAAACAACGGCAAGGCGGACTTGCGGACGCAAAAAAGCCGGCGCTTGGCCGGCTTCGGTCGGGCAGGGCGTGCGATGTTTATTCTTCGCGCACCCACGTTTGCGAGCGGCCAAACATCGGCACGCCGACATAGCCGCGCACTTGCAGCTTGGTGCCGCCTTCAATCAGTTCGGCCTTGCTCTTGTAGACCTTGCCGCTGGCCGGGTCCGTGATTTCGCCGCCCGTCCATTCCTTGCCGTCATATTTCAGGCCGGACAGGATCACCAGGCCGATGATGGGCTGGTCCTTGTTGGCACCCGTGCACTTGTCGCACTTGGGATTTTGATCTTCATTCGGGGCGCGGAACAGCTTGTCGATCTTGCCTTGCAAGACGCCATTGCTTTCCGTGATGACAACGAGGGATTTCGGCTTGCCGCTGGCATCGTCGATGGTTTTCCACGTACCGACGGGGGTGTAGTTGCCGTCGCGCGCGGTGGCGCTGCCGGCGATGGCCAGGGCGGCCACCATGATGCTTGCTTTGAATATTGTATGCATTGCCTGTCTCCAATGGTTTTTTTGATCGGGGCACGAACAGTTATATACCAAGGCAAGACCAAGAGTGCTGCGCGGCGTCACTGGGACGACCGCGCAATCCTTCCAAACTTGCCTTATGCGCTGGCTAGTTTAGCAAACTGTTCGCGCAATTTTTCAATTGTGGCCGAAAAACTGAGCAAACGCTCGTTTTCTTGCGCAACGATGGCGGCCGGGGCGCGCGCGACGAAGCTTTCATTGCCTAATTTGCTATTCACTTTGGCAATTTCCGCTTCGATGCGGGCGATTTCCTTGCCCAGGCGCTCGCGTTCGGCAGCCACGTCGATTTCCACTTTCAGCATCAGCTTGGTGGTGCCGACGATGGCGACGGCCGCTGGAGAGTCCGGCAACGCATCGACGATCTGCACTTCCGCCAGTTTGCCCAGCGACTGGATGTACGGTGCGTACGACGCCAGCGCGGCCTTTTCAGTGGCATTGCCCGCTTCGACGATCAGCGGCACGCGCACGGAAGGCGAGATCTGCATTTCGCCGCGCAGGTTGCGCGTCGCATCCGTCAAGGCTTTCAGCTGCTGCATCCACGCTTCCGCGCTTTCATCGATCTTGTCGGTGTTGGCGATCGGATACGGCTGCATCATGATCGAATCACCTTCCGCCTTCAAGGTCTTGCCGGCCAAAGGCGCCACCGTCTGCCACAGGGCTTCCGTAACGAACGGAATGATCGGATGGGCCAGGCGCAGCACCACTTCCAGCACGCGCAGCAGGGTGTGGCGGGTGGCGCGCTGCTGGCCTTCCGTGCCTTGCTGTACTTGCACCTTGGCTACTTCCAGGTACCAGTCGCAATACTCGTCCCACACGAATTTGTAGATCGATGCGGCGATATTGTCGAAACGGAAGTCTTCAAAGCCCTTGGCCACGTCCAGTTCCGCGCGTTGCAGCAAGGAGATGATCCACTTGTCCGCCTGCGACAGGTCGGCGTCATTTGGCGTGCAATCCTTGCCTTCCGTATTCATCATGACGAAACGGGTGGCGTTCCACATCTTGTTGCAGAAGTTGCGGTAGCCTTCGCAGCGGCCCAGGTCGAAATTGATGTTGCGGCCCAGCGAGGCATAGCTGGCCATGGTGAAGCGCACGGCGTCCGTGCCGTAGGCCGAAATGCCGTCCGGGAATTCCTTGCGCGTCGCCTTGGTGATTTTTTCCGCGTCGCGCGGGTTCATCAGGCCCGTGGTGCGCTTGACGATCAAGCCTTCCAGGTCGATGCCGTCGATCAGGTCGATCGGGTCCAGGGTGTTGCCTTTCGACTTGGACATTTTCTGTCCCGTCGAATCGCGCACCAGGCCGTGCACGTAGACGGTTTCAAACGGCACCTTGCCCGTGAAGTGCGCCGTCATCATGACCATGCGCGCGACCCAGAAGAAGATGATGTCGAAACCCGTCACCAGCACGGACGATGGCAGGAAGGCCTTCATGTCCGGCGTTTCTTCCGGCCAACCCATGGTCGAGAACGGCACCAGGGCGGACGAGAACCACGTGTCGAGCACGTCGTCGTCGCGTTTCAAGGGGCCCGTGCTGCCGGCCGCCTGGGCCTTGGCGATGGCTTCCGCTTCCGTCTTGGCAACGAAGATATTGCCGGCGTCGTCGTACCACGCCGGGATTTGATGGCCCCACCACAGTTGGCGCGAGATGCACCAGTCCTGGATGTTGTTGAGCCATTGGTTGTAGGTGGTGCTCCAGTTTTCCGGCACGAACTTGATTTCGCCGTTGGCGACCTTGTCCAGCGCCGTTTCGGCGATCGATTTGCCTGGGAAGAACGTGCCTTCCGGGGCTGGTTTGCTCATGGCGACAAACCACTGGTCCGTCAGCATCGGCTCGATGACGACGCCCGTGCGGTCGCCGCGCGGCACCATCAGTTTGTGCGGCTTGACCTGTTCCAGCAAGCCTTGCGCGTCGAGGTCGGCGACGATCTGCTTGCGCGCGGCGAAGCGGTCCATGCCGCGGTAGGCTGCCGGCGCGTCGTCGGTGATCTTCGCGTCCAGCGTCAAAATGACGATCTGCGCCAGTTTGTGGCGTTGGCCGACGGCGTAATCGTTCATGTCGTGCGCAGGAGTAATCTTGACGCAGCCGGTGCCGAATTCCTTGTCGACGTATTCGTCGGCGATGATGGGGATTTCGCGGTCGCTCAAAGGCAGTTTGAGCATCTTGCCCACCAGCGGAAGGTAGCGCTCGTCCGTCGGATCGACGGCCACGGCCACGTCGCCCAGCATGGTTTCAGGACGGGTCGTCGCCACCGTCAGGAAGCCGCTGCCGTCGGCCAGCGGGTACTTGATGTACCACATGGAACCGTCTTCTTCTTCGGACACCACTTCCAGGTCGGACACCGCCGTGCCCAGCACGGGGTCCCAGTTGACCAGGCGCTTGCCGCGGTAGATCAGGCCTTGCTCGAACAGGCGCACGAAGACGTCGGTGACGACTTTCGAGCGCGGCTCGTCCATCGTGAAGTATTCGCGCTGCCAGTCGGCCGAGGCGCCCAGGCGGCGCATCTGGCCGGTGATGATGGAACCGGATTTTTCTTTCCATTCCCACACTTTTTCCACGAATTTCTCGCGGCCCAGGTCATGGCGCGAAATCTTTTGCGCATCCAGCTGGCGTTGCACGACGATTTGCGTGGCGATGCCCGCGTGGTCGGTGCCCGGTATCCAGGCCGTGTTGTGGCCCAGCATGCGGTGGTAGCGGGTCAGGCCATCCATGATGGTCTGGTTGAACGCATGGCCCATGTGCAGGGTGCCGGTGACGTTCGGCGGCGGCAACTGGATGCTGAAGGAAGGTTTTCCGGCATCGAGGGTGGCGGTGAAGTAACCGCGTTGTTCCCACTCGGTGCGCCAGAATTGTTCAATGTCGGCGGGCTCGAAAGACTTGGCTAATTCCATGATTTGGCGTGTGATTGGCAAAAGGAACCATTATAAGGGGTGCATAAAGCATGCGCAGCAAATAGCGGGCCTGGATGAGCCGAAAAGCCGCGCACGATTGAGCAATATTGCTGCATTGTATTTTTTCTAAGCTATCATCTTTGCAACATTATTTGAAAACTCAGGCAATCATGAAAAAATTGTGGCAATTGGCCGTGCTCGGCGCTGGATGGGTTGCCGGTGGCGCGTGCGCCGGCGTTCCGGAGGGAATGGCGGCTCTGCAGGATGGGCGCTGCAGCAAGGCCGTTGCGCAATTGCGCGGACCGGCGCAAGGTGGCAATGTCGAGGCGCAAAAGGTCCTCGCCGATATCTACATGGGCGAGAAAGGATGCCGGGACGTGGAGCGCAGCGAGGTCGAAGCGGAGCGCTGGTATCTGCTGGCGGCCAAGGGCGGCGATCGCGCCGCGCAGGAGGCGCTGGTTTTCATGTATGCATACGCGCCGGGCCGCATGCTCAATCCATCGCGCGCGCGGCCCTGGTTGGGCGTCATGGCCGTGCAGGGTGAGGGCAAGCCGCTGCAGGACCTGGCACAAATGTATGAGCGGGGCGAAGGCGGGCCGGTCGACCGGGTGCTGTCGTATGCGCTCAACCTGCTGGCGCTGCAAGACAAGGAGTGGAGCGGTGCGGCCGCGATGGAGAAGTCCCTGCCGGCGCGCCGTGGCAGGATGTCGCCGGACCAGGTCGACGAGGCCGTGCGCCTGGCCGGCCTTTGGCAGCGCGGCGCGCCTCTTCCGACGACGTCGCAGACGGGACAGCGTTCGCCGCAGGATTGGTACCGCCGCGCCGCCGAGGGGGGCGACATGGAAGCCGCTTACCAGCTGGGTTTGCTGTGCTGGAAAGGCACGGGCGGCCTGGATGAAAAGCAGGCTGCCCGCTGGCTGCGCAAGGCCGCCGAAAGCGGCATTGCCAAGGCCCAGCTGCAGCTGGCCGTGCTGTATGGCGAGGAGGCGGGCGTGCCGCAGGACTATGTGCTCGCTTCCATGCTGAGCCAGTTGGCGGCGGCGGGCGGCGCGGCGGACGCCGGCGACGCCGTGGCCCGCTGGACAAAGAAACTGAATGCTGCGCAACAGGCCGAGGCGCAGCAGCTGGCGCGGGCATGGAAAGTGGGCATGCCGTTGCCGCAGGTCTCGGTGCATGGCATGGAACGCTTGATCAATTATGTGCGCGAGGCACGCAACAAGCTGCCGCCGACGCCAGAGGTGACGGCGCTGTTCAAGGCTGCCAAAGAGGGCGACGAAGCTGCCTTTGGCAAGCTGCTGGCCGGCGTCGCCGAGCCGGGCGCCTATGCGCTCGACAGGAGTCCCTTGCTGAACTATTTGATTTCGCCTCCATCGAGCATGTACAAAGCCGAAGCGGCATGGCTGAATGCGCAAACCCGGCAGGACGACGATCAGCAGCGACTGGCGCAGGCGCCGCTGCAGGCGCGCCGCCAGGCGCTGCGTGAGCAGTACGCCGCGCTGTTGCCCGCCAAGCTGCGCATGATGACGCTGCTGTTGCAACGCGGCGTGCCGCTCGGCGAAGGCGATACGCTTTACCACGCCGCACCGCTGCATCTGGCTGCCCTGTACGGCAATGCCGCAATGGTGCGCCTGTTGCTGGCGCATGGCGCCGATGTGCGGCAATACGGCGGCGAAAACCACACGCAGGCGCCGCTGGAATACGCCTTGCAGCAGGAGGATGCGGACATCTTGCCGGAATTGATCGACGCGAAAGAACGTACGGCCAGCATGATCGCCATGCTCGACGCAGGCGCGGGCCGGCCCTATTTGCTGGTAGACCAGTACCTGGCAGAGAAAAAGGCCAAGAAAGGCGGGGCTGCGCAGCCAGCGGAACGGCCGCTGGCCGATTCTTTGCTATGGGGGCCCTTGCTGCGCCTGACGCGCGGCACCGAAGTGCTCGATAAAATGCTGGCCACCGGCACCACGCCAAATACTGATGAGCAGGAAAAGTCGCTGTACGCCTATGCCGCCGAAGCGGGCAACGCCGGCGCGCTGGACTGGCTCAAGCAGCGCGTGCCCCGGCATGACGCGAAGGGAAATGACCGCTGGCTCGACGCTGCGATGCGCGCCATGTACAACTACCAGCCGACGTCCGAGGACGTGCTGCGCCAACTGGTGGTGCCCGGCATGCCATGGCAGCAAGTCGGACCCGCCGCCGAAGTTTCTTACAAGGGACAGCAGGCGGCGCTCGATTCGCGGCGTCTGGAAAAGGAGACGCTGCTGTGGCATGCGGTGCGCAGCCAGCGGCACGACTGGGTCGCCCGCCTGGCCGCGATGGGCGCGCCCATCGTCACCGGCGGTTATCTGCCGCCCTTGCTGGCGGCCGTCGAAAATAGCGACGCGGCGATGGTCAAGCTGCTGCTGAGCCTGGGCGCCGATCCGCTGGGCGGGGAATTCCCCGTATTGAAGATGGCGCAGCAACGGGCGTCGACGCCGGAAAGTAAAGCGGTGCTGAGCTTGCTGAAGGCGGCCGCCGCGGCGCGCAAGCCTGCGGCCGCCGCACCGTTGCCGCAATAGCATTTGCCTGGTCGGCATGCGTCATCTTGCCCGGCGACAACGCCGGGTTTTAGCGGCCTGGCGAGTCGTTTTCCTGCAACAGAGCGGGGATCAAGGCGCTGCCGATGCTATAATTCTGGCCCCGGCGCCTCCTGCCCCATCCTTGCGGACGGCGCCAGCAGACGCGGTTGTATTTAAGTTTCATATCCAGCACTCGTCCGCGTCTCAAGGCCAGCGCATCCGCGATGCCAGCCACTTTCAGAGCGTCCCCTTCGGGCTGGGCGCCTGAGCCACGCGCACCGCCAGCGGTGCACCATTCACGGCGGAATCAACGCGGCTCATTGCACGCCGCTGCCGCCACAGCGTAGCCAGGAATCTTGCTGCCTGGCCAGTCGTCTTTCGATACGGCACTCCTCAGCGCGCTTTTGGCGCCTGTGGCCGCGCCATGGCCGCGCGCTTTCCTGGTTTCGCCTATACAAGGAAACCAGCATGAAAAAAATCTCGATCACCGTCGGCCTCGTTTCGACCATCGCCACCGTGGCCGCCTTGCCTGCGGCCCACGCCCAATCATCCGTTGATGTGTATGGCTTGATGGACGCTGGCCTGGTGCAGGAAGGCGGCGTCAGCAAGCTCACCAGCGGTATCTCGGCCGGCTCGCGCCTGGGCTTGCGCGGCACGGAGTCGCTGGGCAATGGCTTGCAAGCCGTGTTCACGCTGGAAGCGGGCGTGCAGAGCGACACGGGCCGCTCGGACCAGGCGGGCCAGTTGTTCGGCCGCCAGGCCTTTGTCGGCCTCAATAGCCCGCTGGGCATGCTGACCATGGGCCGCCAGTACAACCTGCAAAGCCAGGCACTGACGGACGTGGCCGACCCATTCGAGGGCGGCTTTGCCGGCGCGGCAACCAACCTGGCCGGCTATTCGGCCACGCGCATCGACAATACCGTGCGCTACACCTCGCCCGAGCTGCGCGGCGTGACCGCCACCGTCATGTATGGCTTTGGCGAACATACGGGTGTTGTGGCAGATCAGCGCTCGCTGGGCCTGGCCCTGGGCTATGTCAACGGTCCATTGACCCTGCGCCTGGCGCGCCAGAGCCGTGCCGGCGAGCCGGGCAAGGCCGACGTGAACAACACCATTCTGGCAGGTAACTACAACTTCGGCGTGGCCACGGCGTTTGCCGGTTATGGCCGCAACACGGGCGATGGCAGCACCATGTTCTTTGGGGAAAACCCATACGGCGCAGCGCAGGCACCGGCCCAGTCGATGGACAGCCGCGACGCCATCGTCGGCGTGTCCGTGCCGCTCGGCGCGACCACCGTGCTGGCCTCGTACGTGCACAAGGATGACCGCGACGCAGCCAACCGCGACGCGCGGCAGCTGGCCATCGGCGCCACGTATGCCTTGTCCAAGCGCAGCAAGGTATATGTGGCCTACGCGCACATCCGCAACCGCAACGACGCCGCCTACATGGTGGGCAATGCAACGGAAGTGGGCACGGGCAACCGCGCCTTCAACGTCGGCCTGCGCCACGCTTTTTAAGCGGGCAGCATTTTCCCTTGCAGCAATAGTTCCTCGAAGGCGGACGCGGTCAGCGGGCGGCTGAACAGATAGCCCTGCATCTGGTCGCAGCCGTGCTGGCGCAGGAAAGCCAGCTGCTGCTCCGTTTCCACGCCTTCGGCGATGACTTTCAGGCGCAGGCTGTGTGCCAGCGAAATGATGGCGCGCACGATGGCTGCGTCGTCGCCGTGCGTGATGTCGCTGACGAAGGTCTTGTCGATCTTGAGTACGTCGATGGGGAAGTGGCGCAGGTAGGCCAGGCTGGAATAGCCGGTGCCGAAGTCGTCGATGGACAGTTGCACGCCCAGCGCCTTCAGCTTGGTCATGATGGCCGTAGCTTGTTCCACGTCATGCATGACCATGCTTTCGGTCAATTCCAATTCCAGATGGGCGGCCGTCAGCCCCGTCTCAGCCAGCGCTTGCGCCACCGCATGCAGCAGATTCCTTTGCTTGAATTGCCGCGCCGACAGGTTAACAGCCAAGCGTAGCGGGCCGTGGCCGGCCAGCTGCCAGGCGCGCGCCTGGGCGCATGCGGTGTGCAGCACCCAGTCACCGATGGGGATGATCAAGCCCATTTCCTCGGCCAGGCCGATAAAGCTGACCGGTGCAATGCGCCCCAGTTGCGGATGTTGCCAGCGCAGCAGCGCTTCCATGCCCACCACCTTGCCGCTGGCCAAATCCAGCTGGGGCTGGTATTCGAGGTGGAACTGCCCCCGTTCCAGGGCATGGCGCAACTCGCTCTCCAGTCCCAGCCGCTCCAGGGTGCCCGCATTCATGCTGGAGGCATAGAATTGCCAGTGGCCCCGTCCCTGTTCCTTGGCGCGGTACATGGCGATGTCGGCGTGCTTGATCAGGGTGTCGGCATCGTCGCCATCGTCGGGATACACGGCCACGCCCATGCAGCAGCTGAGAAAAAATTCATATTCACCCAGTTGCAGCGGCTGCGCCACGGCGTCCAGGATGCGCTGCAGGATGGCGGCGCCCGGTTCGCCATTGCCATGCTGGGGCAGCAGCAGCACGAATTCGTCGCCGCCCAGGCGCGCCACCGTGTCGACTTCGCGCGTGGCGTCACGCAGGCGCTCGGCGACGCTTTTCAGCACCAGGTCGCCCGCGTCGTGGCCCAGGGTGTCGTTGACGAATTTAAAGCGGTCGAGGTCGATGAACACCACCCACAAGGGCAGGCCGCTGCGCCGCGTCACGGCCATCGCCTGCTCCAGCCGTTCGCGCAGCAGGGCCCGGTTGGCCAGGCCCGTGAGGATGTCGTGCCTGGCCTGGAATTCCAGTTCCTGTTCGAAGCGCATGACGCTGCTGATGTCGTATTGCGCCACCACAAAGTGGCTGACGGGGCCATTGCCATCGTCGCGCACGGGAGCGACGAACAGCTCGCTCCAGTAGCTGCTGCCATCCTTGCGAAAATTGCGCACGATGGCCTTGCCTTCGCGCTGTTCGCGCAGGGCGGCTGTAATCTCATGCATGTCTTGCCGCCCTTGCTCGGGACCTTGCAAGTCTTCCAGGCGCTGGCCGATGACGTCGCCAGCCGCATAGCCGGTGATGCGCTCGAAGGCGGGATTGACGTATTCGATCAGGTAGCCCGGCGCGTCGGCGCTGCACAGGATGATGGCATTGGCCGATACTTCGATGATGCGTTCGCGCAAACGCAGCGACTTTTCAGTGTGCATGCGCGCGGCGATGTCTTCGGACAGGCGCAAATTGGCAAACTGCAGCGCCGCCGTGCGCTCGCCCGTGATGCGGGTAATCACGGAATTGCGCGACACGAGCTGATACACATAGGCGGCTGCCAGCAGGCTCGACAGCAGGCCACCCAGCAGCACATACAGCGAGCCGCGATGGTTCGCATCCAGGCCCATGCCTTTGGCCGGCAGCAGGGCAGCGCCCAAGGTGTGACCGCTGGCGTGATACTGCAGCAGCAGCCGGGTGCTTTCCGACTCGATCTGGCGCGCCGAGGCGTAGCACAGGGCCGTCAGGCACAGCCCGACCGCCAGCGTGATCAGGGCCGAGGTGGAAACGGAAATGGAGATGCGTCTGAAAAATGATTGCATGATGGCGTCCGGTAAGCAGCGCCGGCGCCGATCCGTGATCCGGCAGCCCTGGCAGTGATTGACTGTAGGGCGTGCGGCAGATTGCCGTCCGTTCGCTACCGAACGGACGGCAATGCCAGAAAGAAATATAGTCGGGTCACTGTGCCAGCGCTGTGTTACGCTCCAGCATATGGCGCCCCTCGTTCGGACGTCTTTCATCGATCCCCTAGCTGACGACTGGAAAACAGGAAAACTGCCCATGTCGAGTCCGCATGCCCAGCTGCACAACCCGAATCAAAACCATTTGCTTGCCGCCATGCTCGACGCCGATTTCGCGCGCCTGGCCCCCCACCTGGAGCAAGTCTCCATGTTGCTCGGTGACGTGATCTACGATTCGGGCGACAAGCTGCAGCATGTGTATTTCCCCACCACCGCCATCGTGTCCATCCACTACCTGCTGGAAAACGGCGGCTCGTCGGAAATTGCCGGCGTCGGCAATGAAGGCGTCGTGGGCGTGTCGCTGTTCATGGGCGGGAATTCGACGCCGAGCCGCGCTGTGGTGCAGACGGGCGGCGTCGGCTACCGGCTCAAGGCCCACCTGCTGATGGAAGAATTCGACCGCGCCGGTCCCGTCATGCGCTTGCTGCTGCGCTATACGCAAGCGCTGATCACGCAAATGTCGCAGACGGCCGTGTGCAACCGCCACCATACGGTGGAGCAACAATTGTGCCGCTGGCTGCTGCTGACCATGGACCGTCTGCCGAACCGCGAGCTGACGATGACCCAGGAGTTGATTGCCAACATGCTGGGCGTGCGCCGCGAAGGCGTGACGGAAGCGGCCGGGCGTTTGCAGACGCGCGGCTTCATCAGCTACCGTCGCGGCCATATCTCCGTGCTGGACCGCGCCGGCCTCGAAGGCCATGTGTGCGAATGCTATGGCGTGGTCAAGAAGGAATTCGCGCGCCTGCTGTCGGACGTGCGCCAGCGCTAGGGTTCCTGATCTCCGCATTTCCCTCTTATCGTTGTCACAGCCCAGGCTACCTCATGCAATCTGTTGAAAACATTCCCCCGCGCGCACCGTCGCGCTGGCCCATGGCGCTGGCGTTTTCGTTCAGCGCCATCGTGCTGCTGGCCATCGGCCTGCTGGCCTGGCGCGCGCCGTTCGAGACGGCCTGCGTCATCGATGCGCTGGTCTTCTTGCTGCTGATGCTGCTCGTGGCGCTGTACCGGCGCACCTTGGCGGCCAGCCTGCCGCGCCAGCTGCTCAAGGCGGGCGCCTTGCAGGATGCGATTTTCAACAGCGCCAATTTCTCGTGCATCGCCACCGATGCGCAGGGCGTGATCCAGATTTTCAACGTGGGCGCCGAACGCATGCTGGGCTATGCGGCGAGCGACGTGGTCGACAAGCTGACGCCGGCCGGCATTTCCGACGCGCAAGAAATTGTCGCGCGCGCGGCCGCCCTCAGTGCCGAACTCGATACCGTCATCACGCCTGGCGTGGAGACGCTCGTGTTCAAGGCCACGCGCGGTATCGAAGACATCTACGAATTGACGTATATCCGCAAGGATGGCAGCCGCTTCCCTGCCATCGTCTCCGTGACGGCCTTGCGCGATGCGCAAAGCAAGGTCATCGGCTACTTGTTGATCGGCACGGACAACACGGCGCGCAAGCAGGTCGAGGCGGAACAGGCCTTGCTGGACCAGCGCCTGCAGGAGCAGCAGGCGTACACGCGTTCGCTGGTCGAGACCAACAATGCCGAGCTGAAAAAGGCGCGCCAGGTGGCGGAAAAGGCCAACCGCGCCAAGTCGGAATTCCTGTCGAGCATGAGCCATGAGTTGCGCACGCCGCTCAATGCCGTGCTGGGCTTTGCGCAGCTGATGGCCTCCGACGTGCCGCCACCCACCGTGCCGCAGCAGCGCTCGATTGAACAAATCCTCAAGGGTGGCTGGTATCTCTTGCGTTTGATTAATGAAATTCTCGACCTGGCCATGATCGAATCGGGCAAGGTCACCTTGTCGCAGGAAGCCATGTCGCTGCTCGACGTGCTGCAGGATTGCCAGGCGATGATCGCGCCGCAGGCGGAAAAGCGCGGCATCCGCATGCAATTTCCCCGCTGCGGCGAAGCTTACTTCGTGCATGCGGACCGCACGCGTGTGAAACAGGTGATGGTCAACCTGTTGTCGAACGCCATCAAGTACAACCAGAGCGGCGGCGCCGTCACCGTCGACTGCAGCCAGCGTGGCGGCAAGGTGCGGGTCAGCGTGCGCGACAGTGGCGCCGGTCTCGACGCGGGCCAGGTGGCCCAGTTGTTCCAGCCATTTAATCGCCTGGGACAGGAAAACAGCACGGAAGAGGGCACGGGCATCGGCCTCGTCGTCACCAAGCAATTGGTCGAATTGATGGGCGGCACCATCGGCGTCGACAGCACGGTCGGCGTGGGCACCACGTTCTGGTTCGAGCTGGCCGCCAGCAGCGCACCGGAACTGGTGCTGGGCGACGGCGATGCGCTGCCGCAGGTGCAGGTGCCGCAGGAAAGCCAGCGCACCTTGCTGTACGTGGAAGACAATCCCGCCAACCTGGCGCTGGTGGAGCAATTGATCGCCCGCCGCAGCGATTTGAAGTTGCTCACGGCCATAGATGCGCACCTGGGCATCGACCTGGCGCGCACGTATCAGCCGGACGTGATCTTGATGGATATCAACCTGCCCGGCATCAGCGGCTATGGTGCCCTGAATATCCTGCATGATGACCCGCTCACCAGTCACATTCCCGTCATGGCCCTGTCCGCCAACGCCGTGCCGCGCGACATCGAGAAGGGCCTGGAAGCGGGCTTCTTCCGCTATCTGACCAAGCCCATCAAGGTCGTCGAATTCATGGAGGCGCTCGACGTGGCCCTGCATCATGCAGCCGCGCACGGCCTGGCCGACGACACTCACACAGTACGCTAATTCAGCATTTAATTTTAGGAATACCGCCATGCTTCAAGCCACCGAGATCCTGAACGCCAGCATCCTCATCGTCGATGACCAGGAGGCCAACGTCATGCTGCTCGAACAGGTGCTGCGCAACGCCGGCTATACGCGCATCACCTCCACCATGGACCCGCAAGCCGTGCGCGCGCTGCACCAGCAGCACCGCTACGACCTGATCCTGCTCGACTTGCAGATGCCGGAAATGGATGGCTTCGAAGTCATGGAAGGCTTGCGCGACATCGAGGCGGGCAGCTATCTGCCCGTGCTGGTGATCACGGCCCAGCCGGGCCACAAGCTGCGCGCGCTGCAAGCGGGCGCCAAGGACTTCGTCAGCAAGCCCTTCGACCTGGTGGAAGTCAAAACACGCATCCACAACATGCTGGAAGTGCGATTGCTGTACCAGAAACTGGCCGAATACAACAAGTCGCTGGAGCAGATGGTGGAAGAACGCACGGCGGAGCTGCGCGAAAGCGAAGCGCGCTTCCAGCGCTTCACGGAACTGTCGTCCGACTGGTACTGGGAACAGGATGCGCAGGGCAACCTGACGCGCTTTTCCGGTCCCGTGGCTGAAATGCTGGGCATCGGCAGCGAAGAGGAGCCGCAGCGCTGGAACGCGGCCGAACGTGCCTTGCTCGACGCAAAAATTGCCGCGCGCGAACCGTTCCTCGACTTCATCTACAGCCGCGCCAACCTCGACGGCAGCACGCAGTATCTGCAGGTCAGCGGCGAACCGATGTTCGACAATGGCAGCCGCTTCATCGGCTATCGCGGCATCGGCCTCGATGTCACGGAGCGCTTGCGGGGAGCGTGATTTATACTTGGTGTCATCGACATCGACAAGGAAAGCATCATGGCTGACAAATCTCCCTCCTACTGGTTTCCCGCCAAGACCTATGGCTGGGGCTGGGGTTTGCCCATCACCTGGCAAGGCTGGCTGGTATTCCTGGCCGCGCTGGCGCTGTTCGCCTGCGGCGCCTTCCTGTTCCCGCCGCAAACCATGTTCGTAGGCTACATCGTGTATGAAGTGGCCATCGTTGCCGCGCTCATTTTCATCTGCCAGCTGAAGGGCGAACCGACCGCCTGGCGCTGGGGCAAGAAGAAGTAGGTCGATGCACAAAGACGACAGCTGCAAGAAATCATCTGGCCACGCGGCGTGAACCGCGTATAATTGGCTCGCTGCCGCAAGGCGGCAAACGCTAGGGGTCCTGCCTTTCGCTGTGGAAACACGGTGCAAGCGCGGGTGAGAAATACCCTCCGAACCTGATCTGGATAATGCCAGCGAAGGGAAGCTTTAGGATGAACGCACCCCGCTTTTCCGCGTGCGCGCAGCCGAACCTCCTTAGCTGGCTCCAGGCTTAAAAATAGTCTAGCCAAGGAGCCAAAATGAACGCCAACCCGAAATTCCTCTCCGCCACCGCCACGGTCGACGAAGCCGCCATCGCGCCGCTGCCCAATTCGCGCAAGATCTATGTCGAAGGCAGCCGCCCCGACATCCGCGTGCCCATGCGCGAAATCAGCCAGTCCGATACGGAAGCGTCGTTCGGCGGCGAAAAGAATCCGCCGATCTACGTCTACGACACCTCCGGCCCGTACACGGATCCGGACGTGAACATCGACATCCGCTCGGGTCTCGATACGCCGCGCCTGCCGTGGATCATGGAACGTGCCGACACGGAAGAATTGCCCGGCCCGACCTCCGATTACGGCATCGCCCGCCTGGCGGACCCGAAGCTGGCCGAGCTGCGTTTTAATTTGCACCGCAAGCCGCGCCGCGCCATGGCCGGCAAGAACGTGACGCAAATGCATTACGCGAGGCGCGGCATCATCACGCCGGAAATGGAATTCGTCGCCATCCGCGAAAACATGCGCCGGCAAGAGTATTTGCGCGAACTGCAAGCCTCCGGCCCCATGGGTGAGCGCCTGGCCGAGCTGATGGGCCGCCAGCATCCGGGCCAGTCGTTTGGCGCCAGCATCCCGCAAGAAATTACGCCTGAATTCGTGCGCGAGGAAATCGCCCGCGGCCGCGCCATCATTCCCGCCAACATCAACCATCCGGAAGTCGAACCGATGATTATCGGCCGCAATTTCCTCGTGAAAATCAACGCCAACATCGGCAATTCCGCCGTCACCTCGTCGATCGGCGAGGAAGTGGAAAAGATGACCTGGGCCATCCGCTGGGGCGGCGACAACGTGATGGATCTGTCCACAGGTAAACATATCCACGAAACGCGCGAATGGATCGTGCGCAACAGCCCTGTGCCGATCGGCACCGTGCCCATTTACCAGGCGCTGGAAAAGGTCAATGGCAAGGCCGAAGATTTAACTTGGGAAATTTTCCGCGATACCCTGATCGAGCAGGCCGAGCAGGGCGTCGACTACTTCACCATCCATGCAGGCGTGCTGCTGCGCTATGTGCCGATGACGGCCAAACGCTTGACGGGCATCGTGTCGCGCGGTGGCTCCATCATGGCGAAATGGTGCCTGGCGCATCACCAGGAATCGTTCCTGTACACGCATTTCGAAGACATCTGCGAAATCATGAAAGCGTATGACGTCTCGTTTTCACTGGGCGACGGCTTGCGCCCCGGTTCCATCTACGACGCCAACGACGAAGCGCAGCTGGGCGAACTGAAAACCCTGGGCGAGCTGACGCAAGTGGCATGGAAGCACGACGTGCAAGTGATGATCGAAGGCCCCGGCCATGTGCCCATGCAGCTGATCAAGGAAAACATGGACTTGCAGCTGGAACAGTGCGGCGAAGCGCCGTTCTACACGCTGGGACCGTTGACCACCGATATCGCGCCCGGCTACGACCACATCACCTCCGGCATCGGCGCGGCCATGATCGGCTGGTATGGCACGGCCATGCTGTGCTACGTGACGCCGAAGGAACACCTGGGCCTGCCCAACAAGGCCGATGTGAAAGACGGCATCATCACCTACAAGATTGCGGCGCACGCGGCCGACCTGGCGAAAGGCCATCCGGGCGCGCAAATCCGCGACAACGCGCTGTCGAAAGCGCGCTTTGAATTTCGCTGGGACGACCAGTTCAACATCGGCCTGGACCCGGACAAGGCGCGCGAATTCCACGATGAAACCCTGCCCAAGGATTCGGCCAAGGTGGCGCATTTCTGCTCCATGTGCGGCCCGCATTTCTGCTCGATGAAGATCACGCAGGAAGTGCGCGAATACGCGGCCGGCATGGGCATCGCGGAAGACAAGGCGCTCAAGCAGGGCATGGAAATCAAGGCCATCGAATTCATCAAGAACGGCGCCGAGCTGTACCGCAAGGTCTGAAGGAGGGCGTGATGACTGCATTGATATCCATCACGCTCAACGGCGCACCGCACCAGGTGCCGCCCGGGCAAACCCTGGACCAACTGATCGCCGCGCTGTCGCTGGAAAACCAGGCGCTGGCGCTGGCCGTCAACCGCAATGTGGTGCCGCGCAAGGCGTGGCCGGGGCAGGTTTTGCAAACCCAGGATCAAGTGGAAATAGTCCGCGCCATCGGCGGCGGCTGAACTAAGGAAAAAGCAATGAACAGTAATAACAACGACCTGCTGACCATCGCAGGCAAACAGTATCAATCACGCTTGCTGGTCGGTAGCGGCAAGTACAAGGACTTGCCGCAGACGCGCGAAGCGACGGACGCGGCCGAGGCGCAGATCATCACGGTGGCGATCCGGCGCGTGAATATCGGGCAAGACCCGAACGCGCCCAGCTTGCTCGACGTCGTGCCGCCGGACCAGTACACGATACTCCCGAACACGGCCGGCTGCTACAACGCGAAAGACGCCGTCTACACCCTGCAGCTGGCGCGGGAGCTCCTGGGCGGGCGCAATCTGGTGAAGCTGGAAGTGCTCGGTGATGAAAAGACCCTGTTTCCGCACATGCCGGAAACCTTGATTGCGGCCGAAGCGCTGGTTAAGGATGGCTTTGACGTGATGGTTTACTGCAGCGACGACCCCATCCAGGCGAAGATTTTGGAAGACATCGGCTGCGTGGCCGTCATGCCGCTCGCTTCCCTGATCGGCTCGGGCATGGGCATTTTGAATCCGTGGAATCTGTCGCTGATTATCGACCAGGCGAAAGTGCCCGTGCTCGTCGATGCCGGCGTGGGCACGGCGTCGGATGCGGCCATCGCCATGGAACTCGGTTGCGATGGCGTGCTGATGAATACGGCCATTGCCGGCGCGCGCGACCCCGTGCGCATGGCGCGCGCGATGAAGCTGGCCGTGCGGGCCGGGCGCGAAGCATTTTTGGCGGGCCGCATGCCGCGTAAATTTGCCGCCTCGCCGTCGTCGCCGATGGCGGGCCGGCTGGCGTGATGGCGCCGATGCGTCTGCCGTGTCGTCCGGTTGTGCTGGTGTTTGCCGGCCTCGACCCTTCCGGCGGCGCCGGCCTGGCCGCCGATATTCTGGCCATTGCCGCGCAGGGCGCGCATGCCTTGCCCGTCATCACGGCGCTGACGGTGCAGGACAACGACAGGGTTTTTGGCGTGCAGGCGGTGGCGCCGGAATTGCTGCGCCGCCAGGCGCTGGCCCTGATCGACAAGATGGCCATTCACGCCGTCAAGATCGGCATCCCCGGCAGTGCTGCGAATGCGGCCGTCATTGCGCAACTGATCGCGCAATTGAAGCTACTCCAGCCCGATTTGCCTGTCGTGCTGGACCCCGTGCTGGCCAGCGGCCATGGCGACGTGCTCAGCCGGGACGATGCCGTGCTGGCGCTGGCGCCCTTGCTGCCGGTGACGACCGTCATCGTGCCGAACGGGCCGGAAGCGCTGGCCCTCGGTGGCGCAGAAAACTTGCGCACGCAAGGTTGCGCCAATGTGCTGGTGACGGGCGGCCATGGCGACGGTGAGGAAGTGCTCAACCGTTGGTTTGATGCCGAGGGCGGCGAGCGCGAGTGGCGCTGGCTGCGCTTGCCCGGCGAATTTCACGGCAGCGGCTGCACCCTGGCGTCGGCCATCGCGGCGCGCCTGGCGCAAGGCGTGCCGGTGCAAGAGGCGCTCGATGGCGCGCAAGCCTATTGCCACGCGGCCCTGGCCGGCGCGTATGCGATAGCGCCAGGCCAGCTGATGCCGCAACGATTTTTTACCTAAGGAAAACATCATGCGTGGACTGTATCTGGTCACCCCGAACTGGGACGACACCGACCGCCTGCTCGACGTCAGCGAGCAAGCCCTGCAGGAAGGCGTGGCCCTGCTGCAATACCGTCACAAGAGCGCCGAGGCGGAGCAGCGGCGCGAGCAGGCGGGCGCCTTGCTGGCCCTGGCCCGCAAGTATGGCGTGCCTTTCATCATCAATGACTTCATCGAGCTGTGCGAAGAGCTCGATGCGGACGGCGTGCACGTGGGGGGCACGGATGCGTCCGTGGCGCAGGTGCGCGCGCGCCTGGGCAAGGACAAGATCGTCGGCGCCTCGTGTTATG
This sequence comes from Janthinobacterium sp. 64, assembly GCF_002813325.1. Classification (NCBI taxonomy): domain Bacteria; kingdom Pseudomonadati; phylum Pseudomonadota; class Betaproteobacteria; order Burkholderiales; family Oxalobacteraceae; genus Janthinobacterium; species Janthinobacterium sp. 64. Next base: position 4,601,842 of record NZ_PHUG01000001.1, read on the forward strand.
GCGACATGGCCCTGGCCCGCACGGCCGAGGCGGGCGGCGCCAGCTACGTGGCCTTCGGCGGATTTTATCCTTCGCTGGTGAAAAAGTATCCGGTGACCACGCCTCTCGATATCGTGCTGCAAGCCAAACGCGAGATCGCCTTGCCCTGCGTGGTGATCGGCGGCATGACGCCGGAGAACGCGGCGCCGCTGGCCGCGCGCGGCGCCGACATGGTGGCGGCCATCACCAGCGTCTACCAGGCGGACGATGTGGATATCGCAGTGCAGCAATTCAATCGATTATTTGCAGCATGCGCAGGGGAATGGAAGGCTGATTTGGGCGAATAATCGGCATATAATAAGAGCATCATTCATTACCGAGGTCCCCCACCCATGAGTCAGCCAGCCGCCGCGAAACGCCTTATCCTGATCGTTGACGATGACCAGCTCCTGTTGGAATTCCTCGGCGAAGTCCTGCGCCATGCCGGCTACGAGACGGCCCTGGCCCATTCGGCCGAAGTGGCGCTGCAGCTGATCGCCCAGCGCGAGCCCGACCTGGCCTTGCTCGACATCCACATGCCGGGCATGTCCGGGCTGGAACTGGCCAAACGCCTGCATGGCGAAACGGCCGTGCCATTCATGTTCCTGTCGGGCAGCGGCGACAGCGAATCGGGCAAGCAGGCGGCCGCCTACGGCGCCGTCGGTTACGTGGTCAAACCCGTCGACGAAGGCCGTTTGATGCCTGCCTTCGAAGCCGGTCTGGCGCGTGCCGATGAAATCCGCCAGCTGCGCCGCACCGAACTGAACCTGAACGCGGCCCTGGCCGCCGGGCGCGAAACGAGCCTGGCCGTGGGCCTCTTGATGGGCAAGTTCCAGACGGACCGCAACACGGCTTTCGAAGTGCTGCGCGACCATGCCCGCTCCAGCCGCCGCAAGATCAATGAAATCGCCAGCCAGCTGCTGCTGGCCGAGGAAACCCTGAACGGCTTGCACGGCGCCTTCCTCAACCGCGCGAAAGCCAAGTAAACGTTTCAACCATACACAGGACACACATGAAAACCAAAGCAGCGATTGCATGGAAGGCGGGCGCGCCTTTGACCATCGAGGAAGTCGACCTGGCCGGCCCGCGCGAGGGCGAGGTACTGGTCGAAATCAAGGCCACGGGCATTTGCCATACCGATTACTACACCCTGTCGGGCGCCGATCCGGAAGGCATCTTCCCGTCCATCCTCGGCCATGAAGGCGCCGGCGTCGTCGTTGACGTGGGCCCGGGCGTGAAAAGCCTGAAAAAGGATGACCACGTCATCCCCCTGTACACGCCGGAATGCCGCCAGTGCAAATTCTGCCTGTCGCAAAAAACGAACCTGTGCCAGTCGATCCGCTCGACCCAGGGCCGCGGCCTGATGCCGGACGCCACGTCGCGCTTTTCCATCGACGGCAAGCCCATCTTCCACTACATGGGCACCTCGACCTTTTCGAACTACATCGTCGTGCCGGAAATTGCCCTGGCCAAGATCCGCGAAGACGCGCCCTTCGACAAGGTGTGCTACATCGGCTGCGGCGTCACCACCGGCGTGGGTGCCGTGCTGTTTACGGCCAAGGTCGAGGCGGGCGCCAACGTGGTCGTGTTCGGCCTGGGCGGCATCGGCTTGAACGTGATCCAGGCTGCGAAAATGGTTGGTGCCGATAAAATCATCGGCGTCGACATCAACCCGGCCCGACAAGCCATCGCGCGCAAGTTCGGCATGACGCATTTTGTCAACGCCAACGAAGTGGAGAACGTGGTCGACACCATCGTGCAACTGACGGACGGCGGCGCCGATTATTCGTTTGAATGCATCGGCAACACCACCACCATGCGCCAGTCGCTTGAATGTTGCCACAAGGGCTGGGGCCAGTCCATCATCATCGGCGTGGCGGCGGCCGGCCAGGAAATTTCCACCCGTCCATTCCAGCTGGTGACGGGGCGCGTGTGGAAAGGTTCCGCCTTCGGCGGCGCACGGGGACGCACGGACGTGCCGAAGATCGTCGACTGGTATATGGAAGGCAAGCTCAATATCGACGATTTGATCACGCACCGTTTGAAGCTGGACGATATCAACCAGGGTTTCGACCTGATGAAGAGCGGCGAATCGATCCGCTCCGTCGTGCTGTATTAATTGAAATGCGCCGTACCACGGCGTTTTTGCGGAGGCTGCGGCCTCCGTTTTTTTTGCTCCGCGTTCCATCCATCGTCCATGCTTGCCGTCCAGGCAGGGTTTTTTGCGGCCTGTCGCAGCGTGCTGGAGACCAGGTTCGTTTGCCGCTAGAGTCAACGCTCCACTACTTTTGCGACGAGGCAGCCATGTCCACTTCCCACCGTTTGATCCTCAGCCTGGCCGGTATCTTGCTTGGCGGCAGCGCACTGGCCGTGCAGCCGCCCGCGCCGCCCGCGCCACCAGCCGCGCCCAGCAAGAAAATCAATATTTCCATGGGCAGCGGCGATGGCTATGCGCTCGTCGACAGTAGCGAGGATAGCGTCACCATGGCAGGCACCGATGTCGATGGCCAGCAGATTAAACAGCTGCAGCGTTCGCTCAAGGGGCATTTCCTGTGGTTCCGTGACCAGGGCAAGGGCTATGTGACGCAGGATGCCGCGCTGTTGGCCCGCGTGCGCGACGCCTGGAAGCCATCGCAGCAACTGGGCTTGCAGATGAGCGGCCTGGGCAAGCAGATGAGCGAACATGGCAAGGCCATGGGCGAAATGGGCCGCAAGATGGGCGCCCATGGCGCAGCGCAGGCGAATGGCGGTACGCGCGATGCGGAGCAGCTGCAAACGCTGGGCCGCCAGCAGCAGGAACTGGGCCGCAAGATGGGCGAGGCGGCGCGCCGCCAGGCGCAAGCGACCACGGAGACGGCGCGCCGAGCGGCAGGGCGCGAGGTGGAACGCCTGCAGCAGCAAATGGAAGATGCGCAGGATGCGATGGAAGAGGCCAACGACCGCATTGTCGCCAAGCAAGATGTCGAAGCGGCCAAGGCAGACGCGCTGTCGCGCCAGATGGATCAGCGTGGCAAGCCGATGGAAACCCTGGGCAAGCAAATGGAAGCGCTGGGACGCCAGCAGGAAAAGGCATCGAAAGCAGCCGACAAGACCACGCGCCAGGTGATCGCCCAGGCGCTCAGCGAAGGCAAGGCAAAACTGGTGCGCTAAGCAAGATGCCAGGTGGCGGCCACGGCGCGGTATTGCGCCGGCAACTGCCCCCTGGCCTCGTCTTCGCTGGCATACACGGCATCCTGTACGGTTTCCCAGCGCGCGTCGCAACTGAAACGGTAGACTTGCGCTTCGCCCCCGTAGCGGCACACGGCCAGGCCGTGGATGGCGGTGGGGGCGCCACCATGCTCATCGGTGACGTGGCCGAAGGGCCGGTCGGACCAGGCCCAGGCCAGTACGCGGGCGCCGTCGAGGTGAGTCGGTGGTGTCATGGGGATGCAGGCTGCGGTGTCGGGATGGCGATTGTAGCGCGCGTGGGCAAAATGCCGCGACCGCTGGACAAATGCACAGTATTTTTAGCCATGCCGGTATAATCACGGCATGCAAAATCTTCTTCACAACCTCAATCCCGAACAATTGGCTGCCGTGACGTTGCCGGCCCAGCATGCCCTGATACTGGCCGGTGCCGGTTCGGGCAAGACCCGCGTGCTGACCACCCGCATCGCGTGGCTGATCCAGACCCAGCAGGTGTCGCCGCCCGGCATCCTGGCCGTGACGTTTACGAATAAAGCCGCCAAGGAAATGCTCACGCGATTGTCGGCCATGCTGCCAATCAATACGCGCGGCATGTGGATCGGCACCTTCCACGGCCTGTGCAACCGCTTGCTGCGCACGCATTACCGCGACGCGGCCTTGCCGCAAACGTTCCAGATCCTCGACTCGCAGGATCAATTGTCCGTGATCAAGCGCTTGTTGAAGGCGAACAATATTGACGATGAAAAATTCCCGCCGAAGACGGTGATGTATTTCATCAACAATGCCAAGGACCAGGGCTTGCGCGCCACGGATGTGGAAGCGTACGACGCGCACGAGCGCAAGATGGTCGAGCTGTACCAGCTGTACGACGACCAGTGCCAGCGCGAAGGCGTCGTCGATTTTGCGGAACTGCTGCTGCGCACGTATGAATTGCTGAGCCGCAACCAGCCCCTGCGCGAGCATTACCAGGCGCGCTTCCGCCACATTCTGGTCGACGAGTTCCAGGATACGAATAATCTGCAATACAACTGGTTGAAATTGCTGGCCGGCCACGGCAGCCGCGATGGCGGCGCCCTGTTTGCCGTCGGCGACGATGACCAGAGCATCTACGCGTTTCGTGGCGCGAATGTCGGCAACATGAGCGCCTTCGAGCACGAGTTCCAGGTCAAGAACTTGATCAAGCTGGAGCAGAACTACCGCTCGCACGGCCACATCCTCGACAGCGCCAACGTGTTGATCGCGAACAATAGCAAGCGCCTGGGCAAGAATCTGCGCACGGACGCGGGCCATGGCGAGCAGGTGCGCGTGTATGAAGCCAGTTCCGACTTGCAGGAAGCGCAGTGGATCATCGAAGAGGCGAAAAGCCTGATCGCCGATGGCGCCTCGCGCAGCGAAATTGCGATTCTGTACCGATCGAATGCGCAGTCGCGCGTGATCGAACATGCGCTGTTTTCAGCCAGCATTCCGTATCACGTGTACGGCGGCCAGCGCTACTTCCAGCGCGCCGAGGTCAAGCACGCGATTGCCTATTTGCAGTTGATGGACAATCCGCACAATGATTCCGCTTTCTTGCGCGTGGTCAATTTCCCCACGCGTGGCATCGGCATGCGCTCGATCGAGCAATTGCAGGCAGCGTCGGAGCAGTACGGCATTTCGCTGTACGCCGCCGTGCCCTACGTGGCGGGCAAGGCGGGCAGCGTGCTGGCCGGCTTCGTCAAGCTGATCGAAGGCGTGCGCTTTGAAACGCAGCAGTTGTCTCTGCCGGAAATGGTCAGAGTCGTGCTGGAAGCGAGTACCTTGCTGCAGCATTACCAGAATGAAAAGGAAGGCGCCGACCGCATCGAGAACCTGGAGCAGATGGTCAGCGCGGCCAGCCAGTTCGTTTCCGAGGAAGGCTTTGGCCAGGCAGCACCGGCCCATCTGGGCCCTGCCGCCCAGGCGCAATCGGGCGCGCCCGTCGTCAACCAGGATGGCATCGACATCCTCGATGCCGACGCGCCGCTGCCGGCCGTCATGTCGCCGCTCTCCGCCTTCCTCTCGCATGCGTCCTTGGAAGCGGGCGACAACCAGGCGCAGGCGGGCCAGGATGCGCTGCAGATGATGACGGTGCACTCGGCCAAGGGCCTGGAATTTGACAACGTGTTCATCACGGGCCTGGAAGAGGGCTTGTTCCCGCACGAAAGCAGTTCGAAGGAAGACAATGGCGTGGAAGAGGAGCGCCGCTTGATGTACGTGGCCATCACGCGCGCGCGCAAACGCTTATATATGAGCTTTGCGCAGACGCGCATGCTGCACGGCCAGACGCGCTACAACATGAAGTCGCGCTTCTTTGACGAGTTGCCGGAAGAATCGCTGAAATGGCTGTCGCCGAAGGTGCAGGCGAACTGGTTCGGCAACCGCAAGTCGGCCTGGGACGAGGCGCCCAAGGTGGTCAGTCTGGGTTCGGATAATGCGATTGCACAAAAGATCGCGCAAAAAGCCACGGGCGGCGGCTGGCGCATCGGCGAATCGGTGGCGCACGCCAAGTTCGGCGAAGGCGTGATCGTCAATATCGAAGGCGGCGGCGGCAATGCGCGCGCGCAAATCAACTTCGGACAGCATGGCATGAAGGTGCTGGACCTGGGGATTGCGAAGCTGGAACGACTGGGACGCTAAATACCGGGGTCAGACCCGCCTGGGGGAATGCCTTCCAATGGAAGGCATTCCAATCCGTCAGGACTGACCCCAGCTGACCCCAGCTTTAATTTTTGTCCAGCGACACCGTCTTGCTGTCATCGACGGGCAAGCCGAAGATCTGGCGGTAGGCGGCGTAGAACGAGCAATGCATGATGATGGTCAAGATCATCGACAGGGGCATCATCAGTTGCATCATCAGCGGCGTGCGGCCAAAGATGACGGCCAGTAACTGGCTGGTGACGACGCTGATGGCGAACCAGGTGGCGGCGAAGACGATGAAGGCCGACAGCGAGCGCCAGACGGCGAAAAAGCTGAAGAACAGCGCCTTGCCCAGGCTGATGCGTTGCCAGTAGATCAGCGGCGCTGCAAAGCAGAAGGCCATCGCCGCCGGCACGTACATCGCGATGGCCAGCAGGATGCCCAGGCCCAGGCGCGATCCCGGAATGATGGCGCGCGCCTCTTCTTCCGACAGCTGTCCCGTGACCAGTTGCCACAGCAAGCCATCGTCGACCAGGGTCGAGGCGCCGATGGCAACGATGGCCATCAGGATATACAGCACGCCCAAGCCCAGCAGGGACGCCAGCGCGGGTTTGCGGAAGCCCGAGATCAACAGGCTGGGCAGGACGCGCTTGCCCTGGTCGATATGCAGGCAGCCTTGCACGAAGGCGATGGAAAATACGGGCACCAGGATGACGGGCAGCATTTGGCCGAGCACGGGCACGATGCTGACGGCCAGCATGCAGAACATATAGCCGAGAAACAGCATCGACATGCCGCCAGGTTGCTGGCGAAACAGGGAGAAGCCCTGTTTCACCCATTGCCAACCTGTACTTGCAGGTAATTTTTCCATGTTTAAAACAGTTCCGGGGCAGGTGTGGCGATACGTTCGCGCAGAATGCGTTCGAAATGCGCGGGATCGTGCGGGGTCAGCATTTCCGCTTCGCGCGGCTGGTAGTAATCGTACAGACGCGACAGCCAGAAGCGCAGCGCGGCAGCGCGCAGCATCGCTTGCCATGCCGTCTGTTCTTCACGCGTGAACGGACGCACGGCCTGGTAGGCGTCGAGCAGGGCGCGCACTCTCGCCTTGTCGAGCACGCCCGTGGCCAGGTCCACGCACCAGTCGTTGACGGTGACGGCCACGTCGAACAGCCACGTGTCGCAACCGGCAAAATAAAAGTCGAAAAAGCCCGTCAGTTGCTCGCCGTCAAACATGACGTTGTTGCGGAACAAGTCGGCATGCACGGGGCCGCGCGGGATGGCTTTATACGTATCGCAGGCAGCAAAGGCGTCCTGGAAATGAATTTCCGCGCGCAGCAAGTGCGCCCTGGCATCGTCGAGGTGGTGCAAGACCAGCGGCGTGGTGGCGTTCCACCACTGCAGTCCCCGCAAATTCGGCTGCTGCAGGGGGAAGTCCTGCGCCGCCAAATGCATTTTCGCCAGCATGGTGCCGACGGCCGCGCAATGCACAGCTTGCGGCGCCATCTGCGAGCTGCCGTCGAGTTTGCTGACGATGGCGGCCGGCTTGCCTTGCAAGGCCGTCACCAGCTCGCCATCGGCGTTGGCGATCGGCGCGGGCACCAGCACGCCCCGGTCCGCCAAATGGCGCATCAGTTGCAGATAGAACGGCAATTGCTCGAAGCTGAGGTTTTCAAAGATCGTCAGCACATACTCGCCGCGCTCCGTGCTCAGGAAAAAGTTGCTGTTTTCGATGCCGGACGCGATGCCCTTGAGCGCCAGAGGTTTGCCGAGTGGAAACTGCGTGAGCCACTGGCCGATATCGTCCAGGTGTAGCGCGGTAAAAACTGCCATGGGAAAAGGGGATGATCTAAATGGTCAAAAAAAGCCGGCTGCCCCGCAGGTGGCCGGGGCAGGGCAGAGTGGCTGCTTACTTCGTTGCTGCGGGCGGTGCTGGCGCGTCCGCTGCCTCTTCATCGCGTTGTTTCTGTTTCTTCTTGCCCAGATCAAATTCCAGCACTTTCCATTGCGGGCCGCGCAGGGCGCCGCCGTGGGCCTGGTCGGCGCCAGCGGCTGGCTTCATGTAATACGTGCTGCCGCCGCTGGTGACTTTCACTTCGCTGGTGACGCCCGCTTCGCGTTTTTCGGTGATCTGCTGCTTGGCGGCGGCCGGCGCCACGGTGATGGGCGCTTCGCCCATTTCCTCGATACGTTCGAGCTGTGGCGGCGCTTCGCTCGGTTTGGCCGGCGTCTGGGCGCTGGCGATGGCCGAACATGCCAGCAGGGGCAGGGCGAGGAATGTCCAGAGTGTCGATGTACGCATCATGATGGGTTCGCTTCCATGTGTGGGACTGCAGCGCGTGCAGTGCTGTATTGCCGTCAATTTATCTATAAGGCATTGTAACAAACTGGTAGGCAATGCTGTTTAATTGCGGCGAAATGGCTGGCAGCGGCAGCCCGCGCGCCCGCACGGGGCCGCCAGCTTGCTAAAAAACGCCAGGGACGGCACGCATTGCGGCCATTGGCGCGGCCCTAAACTCTGCGATAATTGGGCGATATTCCACCCGCCCGCCGCTGTGTCTTCCCGGCTGGCGCGGCTCACCTTATTTTATTGGCATTATGCAAAACACCCTGCTGTTAGTCGACGGTTCCAGTTACCTCTATCGTGCCTTCCATGCGCTGCCTGACCTGCGCAGCCCGGATGGCTATCCCACGGGCGCCATGCACGGCATGGTCAACATGCTGCGCCGCCTGCGCGCCGATTACCCGGCCGCCTACATCGCCTGCGTGTTCGACGCCAAGGGTAAAACTTTCCGCGATGATATGTATCCCGAGTACAAGGCGACGCGCGCCTCGATGCCGGACGACCTGCGCCTGCAGATCGAACCGATCCACGAAGCCGTGCGCGCCATGGGCTGGCCCATTTTGATGGTCGACGGCGTGGAAGCCGATGACGTGATCGGGACGTTGGCCGTGCAGGCGGCCAGCGCCGGCATGAACGTGGTGGTGTCGACGGGCGACAAGGACTTGGCGCAGCTGGTCAACAGCCAGGTCACCCTGATCAATACCATGAGCAACGAAAAGCTCGACGAGGCGGCCGTGCTGGCCAAGTTCGGCGTGCCGCCGAACCGCATCATCGATTACCTGTCGCTGATCGGCGATACGGTCGACAACGTGCCGGGCGTGTCGAAATGCGGCCCGAAGACGGCCGTCAAATGGCTGACCTTGTACGACAGCCTGGAAGGCGTGATGGAAAACGCGGCCAGTGTGGGCGGCGCCGTCGGTGAACACCTGCGCACGGCCCTGCCATGGCTGCCGCAGGCGCGCGCCTTGATCACTGTCAAGACCGATTGCGATTTGTCGCAACACATGACAACCATCGCCGACTCGCTCGTGGCAAAACACGAAGACAAGGAAGCGCTGCTGGCCTTCTTCAACCGCTACGGCTTCAAGGCCCTGCTGCGCGAACTGGGCGCCACGCCGCCGCCGATGTCGCCCGTTGGCGCACCGATAGCGACGAGCAATACGACCGGCGACATGTTCGCCGATGCCGTGCCAGCAGTCGAGGCCGTGTATGAAACCGTGCTGACGGACGAGCAGCTGGACAAATGGATCGCGCTGATCGATGCGGCTGCCCTGACGGCTGTCGACACGGAAACCACGTCGCTGGAACCGATGACTGCGCAAATGGTCGGCATTTCCCTCTCGGTGGCCGAACACGCCGCCTGCTACATCCCGCTGGCGCACGACTACGCGGGCGCGCCGGAGCAGTTGACGCGCGAGCACGTGCTGGCGAAACTGCGCCCGTGGCTGGAAGATGCCAACAAGCCCAAGCTGGGCCAGAACCTGAAATACGACAGCCATATCTTCGCCAACCATGGCGTGACGTTGCGCGGCATCGCCCACGATACCCTGCTGGAATCGTATGTGTTTGAATCGCACAAGAAGCACGACATGGACAGCTTGGCCCTGCGCCACCTGAACTACACGACGATCCCGTTCGAGGATGTGTGCGGCAAGGGCGTCAAGCAGATCACGTTCAATCAAGTCGAGGTGGAGCAGGCGGCGAAGTATGCGGCCGAGGATGCCGACGTCACCTTGCGCTTGCACAATGCCATGTGGGGCAATGTGGCGAATGATGAAAAACTCACCTACATCTATGAAAAGATCGAGATGCCGACGGCCGTGGTCTTGCAAAAGATCGAGCGCAACGGCGTGCTGATCGACGATGAATTGCTCAACATCCAGTCGGCCGAACTGGCCGTGAAGATTTTAGAATTGGAAAAGAAGGCGTATGAACTGGCCGAGCAGCCGTTCAACCTGGGTTCGCCCAAGCAGATCGGCGAAATCTTCTTTGAAAAGCTGAAACTGCCGGTGGTCAAGAAAACCCCGACGGGCGCGCCTTCGACGGATGAAGAAGTGCTGCAAAAGCTGGCCGAGGATTATCCGCTGCCGAAAGTGCTGCTCGAATACCGCGGCATGGCCAAGCTGAAATCGACCTACACGGACAAATTGCCGAAGATGATCAACGTCACGACGGGTCGGGTGCATACGAACTATGCGCAAGCCGTGGCCGTGACGGGTCGCTTGGCGTCGAACGACCCGAACTTGCAGAATATTCCCATCCGTAGCGCGGAAGGGCGCCGCATCCGCGAAGCCTTTATTGCGCCGCCGGGCAGCCATATCGTCTCGGCCGACTATTCGCAGATCGAATTGCGCATCATGGCGCACATCTCTGGCGACGAAGCCATGTTGCGCGCATTTGCCGACGGCATCGACATTCACCGCGCCACGGCCGCTGAAATCTTTGGCGTGCCGGCCGCGGAAGTGCAGAGCGAACAGCGCCGCTATGCCAAGGTCATCAATTTCGGCTTGATCTACGGCATGAGCGCATTCGGCCTGGCCGGTAACCTGGGCGTGGACCGCACGGCCGCGCAAAGCTATATCGACCGATATTTCGCCCGTTTTTCCGGCGTGAAACAGTATATGGAAGACACGCGCCAGCAAGCCAAGGCGCGCGGCTACGTGGAAACCGTGTTCGGCCGCCGCCTGTGGCTGCCGGAAATCAATTCGCCAAACGGCCCGCGCCGCCAGGGTGCGGAACGGGCGGCGATCAATGCGCCGATGCAGGGCACGGCCGCCGACCTGATCAAGCTGGCCATGATCGCCGTGCAAGGCTGGCTGGAAACGGACGGCTTGCAAACGAAGATGATCATGCAGGTGCACGATGAACTGGTGCTGGAAGTGCCGGACGCGGAACTGGAACTGGTCAAGCGCAAGCTGCCGGAACTGATGGCCAGCGTGGCCGCGCTGAAGGTGCCGCTGACGGCGGAAGTGGGCGTTGGGCGCAATTGGGACGAAGCGCATTGATGCTGCGTCGGCTTACGCGGGGCATGCCCCGCTAAGCCGACCTACGTGCCGATCAAGAGTGACGAGCAGTGACCGTAGGTCGGCTTAGCGCGCAGCGCGTAAGCCGACATTTTTTGTTAACACACCCTTCAGGAGAAACGCATGAGCGACATGATCACCGATTGTGAAAGTTTGCTGGGCCAGAGCAGCCTGTCCGGGCCGGATGGCCGTCGTGATTTCCTGAAGGTGGCGCTGGGCGCGGGTTTTGCCGTGGCCGTGCTGCCCGTGGCGGCGCAAAACGTCATCAAGACGGATTCCGCCGGTCTCGTCACGGGCAGCATGTCGGTGATGGTCGATGGCCAGGCCGTGCCCGTGTATGCGGCCCAGCCGGAAGGCAAGACGGGTTTGCCCGTGGTCTTGGTCATTTCGGAAATCTTTGGCGTGCATGAACATATCGCCGACATGGCGCGCCGTTTCGCCAAGCAAGGCTATCTGGCCCTGGCGCCCGATCTGTTCGTGCGCCAGGGCGATCCGACCAAGGTGTCCAGCATCCCGGAATTAATGAAAGGCATCATCGCCAAGACGCCGGATGCGCAAGTGATGGCGGATCTCGATGCGGTGGTGGCGTGGGCGAAGCAGAATGGCGGCGACACGAGCCGCCTGGGTATCACGGGTTTCTGCTGGGGCGGCCGTATCACCTGGCTGTACGCGGCGCACAATCCGGCCGTCAAGGCGGGCGTGGCCTGGTATGGCCGCCTCGTGGGCGAGTCCAATCCCTTGCAGCCAAGCAACCCCATCGATATCGCCCCGACCTTGAAAGTCCCCGTGCTGGGCTTGTATGGCGGCAAGGATACGGGCATCAGCCAGGAATCGATCGGCAAAATGAAGGAGGCGCTGGCCAAGGGCGGCAACAAGTCGGAATTTGTCGTGTATCCCGATGCGGGCCACGCCTTCAATGCCGATTACCGCCCCAGCTACGTGGCGGCCGATGCGAAAGACGGCTATGCGCGTTGTTTAGCCTGGTTCAAGCGCCACGGCGTGGCCTGATCGGCAACAGAAAAACACCGCATTTCCCAGAAGTTAACGCGAAAGGCGCACCGGGCTGTAAAATGCCCGCTGCGCGCCAATGCAGTACAATTGCATCTTCATCGCGCGACGCTGCCGCCAGACGCGCAAATGTAAACAATAGATAACAACGCATTCATCAGGCCAGACGCCAGCATCGCGGGCGCCAGTGACCCGGCGCCATTTTGAGGTAAGAAAATCATCGATCCCGTCCTTATATCCATTTTGCTCGCGACCACGCTCGCGGGCGTGTTGAGCATTACCGCGGCGGCGATCTTTTCGTTTGCATTCCTGTCCAAGGTGGTCGAGCGCATGGTCAGCTTGTCCGTCGGCATCATGTTGTCGACGTCCTTGCTGCACGCCTTGCCCGAAGCGTTCGAGTCCCAGGCGGACCCGCGCAGCCTGTTCGCCACCCTGCTGGCGGGTTTGCTGGCCTTCTTCATGCTGGAAAAATTCGCCATCCTGCGCCATTCGCACCACCACGAAGGCGATGGCCACCACCATGCGCACGGCCACGACAAGCACGAGGCGGGCAAGGCCGGCTGGATGATCCTGGTCGGCGACGGCATGCACAACTTTACGGACGGCATCCTGATCGCCGCCGCCTTTCTGGCCGACCCGAAGCTGGGCCTGGTGACGGGCCTGGCCATCATCGCGCATGAAATCCCGCAGGAAATCGGCGATTTCATCGTACTTCTCAACGCCGGCTTCTCGCGCTTGCGTGCCTACATCTTCAATCTGCTGTGCAGCCTGATGGCGGTGGCGGGCGGCTTGCTTGGCTATTTCACCCTGGACCGCGCCAGCAATCTGATTCCCTACGTGCTCGTGTTCGCCTCGTCCGGTTTCATCTACATCGCCTTGAGCGACCTGATGCCGCAGATGCAGCGCCGCGCCACCTTGCGCGAAACCATCCCGCAAGTGCTGTTGATCGCGCTGGGCGTGTGCATCGTGCTGTTCCTGACGCATCAGCGCCACGGCGGTTGATGTACTGACTGTGTGGGTGTAGTATTGCCTTTCTGACTAACTTGCACAGAAAGGAGGAAAATATGGAAATTTTTATGCTCGCCCTATGGGATGCGCGTTCTTTAAGCACATTCGCCAGCTCTTGCCCACGTTCTATCGCGCTGCGATAACCGGGTCAGAGCAAAGACACTCCTCCCTCTACAGCCTTTCCCGGCTTGTCGTTAGCGCTCCTGTTAACGCGGATGCTTGCATCCCGAACAAAGACAAGAGCCATGACTACCCTTATCTCGACACAAGCTTTACAGCTGGATACCCACGACGGTTTCCTGTTCAACGAACTCGCCTTTACCTTGCGCCAGGGCGACCACATCGGCCTGATCGGCCACAATGGCTGCGGCAAATCCACCTTGCTGGGTCTGCTCAGCGGCACGCGCGAAGCCTCGTCCGGCACCATTCATGTCGCCCGTGCCTGCCGCTTGCAGCACGTGGAGCAGCATTTGCCAGCCGAACTTGCCAGCCTGAGCCTGTACGACGCCTTGCTGGCGCCCGTGCTGGAGCAGCCGGAACTGCATTGGCGGGTCGACAGCCTGCTGGCCGAACTCGGTTTTGACCTGGACACGGCGCAAGTGCCCGTGCACTCGCTGTCCGGCGGCCAGCACACGCGGCTGCTGCTGGGCCGTGCCCTGCTGCAGGAGCCGAACGTGCTGCTGCTCGACGAACCGAGCAATCACCTGGACTTGCCTTCGCTGCTGTGGCTGGAGCAATTCTTGCTGGCCTGGCGCGGCGCCTTCATCCTCGTCTCGCACGACCAGCGCCTGCTCGACAACGTGGCTACGCGCAGCTGGATCTTGCGCGACAGCCGCCTCTACGACTTCGACTTGCCGTGCGGCCCCGCGCTGGCGGCGCTTGCCGAAGCGGATATGGCCGCTGCCGCCCGCCATGCGGCCGAGCAAAAGGAAATCGACCGCCTGTCGGCCAGCAGCGCCCGCCTGGCCCTGTGGGGCCGCACCTATGACAATGAAGACCTGGCGCGCAAGGCCAAGACCATGCAGCGGCGCATCGACAAACTGAAGGATGAACAGTCGTTCGTCAGCGATGGCGCACCCTGGCTTTTGCGCCTGCGCGGCAAGGCGCTGGCGGCCGACCAGTTGCTGGCGCTGGACGAACTCGATGTGCGCGCCGTGCCGACGTCACCCGTGCTGTTCCACGTCGGCCAGCTGTGGCTCAAACCGGGCGACCGCATCGCCTTGCTGGGCGCCAACGGCAGTGGCAAGTCGTCGCTGTTGCGCCTGTGCTGGCAAGCGATCCAGGCGCAGGAGGAACGCAGCGACCTGCGCTACCACCACGCCGCCAACATCGGTTACTACGACCAGTCGCTCAAGCAGCTGGCCGACGATGCGGATTTGTCCGACGCCCTGTACCCGTTTGCCGTGCAAAACGAGGCTGCGCGCAGCCAGGTGGCGCGCAAGCAAGCCTTGATTGCGGCTGGTTTCCCGTATGCGCGCCATGGCCAGACGGTGGCGACCCTGAGCGGCGGCGAGCGGGCGCGGCTGCTATTCCTGGGCTTGTCGCTGGCCAGCTACCACTTGCTGCTGCTGGACGAACCGAGCAACCACCTGGACATGCAGGGCAAGGCGGAACTGGGGCAAGCCTTGCGCGGCTTTGCCGGCGGCTGTTTATTGGTGTCGCACGACCGCGACCTGATCGAGACGGCTTGCAACCGGTTTTGGGTGGTGGCCGATGGCCAGCTGGAAGAGTGGCCCGATGCGGCCAGCGCGTATGCACGGCTGAGCGCCGAGGATGGGCCGGCGTTGATACCTGCGCCAAGAGTGGAGCAGGCGACCGCGGTACTGGCGGACATCGACGTGCAGCTGGAGCGCTTGTGTGAACTGGAGCAATTGCTGGCGGAAGACCTGGCGAGAAAGCCACGCCACCAGAAGCCGGCCAGCCAGCAGGCGTGGCTGGCGGAACTGGAACAGTTGAATCAAGCGCTGGGGATAACGTCGTAGTTATCCACTGGTAAGAAAATGGCGGACCAGTTGGTCCGCCATTTTTTAATTTCCCGTCGCCACAGGCCGCGCCGGATCGGCGCACCATTCGCTCCACGAGCCCGGATACAGGGCCGCGCCAGGCAGACCTGCCACTTCCAGGGCCAGCAGGTTATGGCAAGCCGTCACGCCGGAGCCGCACTGCAGGATGGTAGATTCAGCCGTACTGATCAGGCCCGCGAATTCCTGCTCCAGTTCTTTCGCGGATTTGAAGCGGCCATCCGCCTGCAGGTTGTCCTTGAAGAAACGGTTTTTCGCGCCGGGGATATGGCCGCCCACGGGGTCGATGGTTTCGTTTTCGCCGCGATACCGGTCGGGCGCGCGCGCGTCGATGACGGTCAAGGCCTGGGCTTCCAGGTTGGCGATGACGTCCTGCACGCTGACCGTGCGCGTCAGGCTGGCTTTCTCCGTCAGGGTGCCGACAGGGCGGGGTGCCAGGGGCGTGACCAGCGGCAAGCCTTGCGCCTGCCAGGCGGCCAGACCTCCGTCGAGCACGGCGACGGCAGGATGGCCGACCCAGCGCAGCAACCACCACACACGGGCCGCGAACATGCCGCCCTGGCCGTCATAAGCGACCACTTGCGTGTCGTCATCGATGCCCCAGCCGCGCAAGGTGGCCAGCAGGACGTTGCGCTCGGGCAAGGGGTGGCGGCCCGTAAATGCCGCACCGCGCGCCGTCTTCGGGCCGGACAGGGCCGTGTCGATATCGGCGAACTGCGCGTTCTGGATGTGGCCGGCGGCAAACGCATCGCTGCCGGCCGTCGGCTTGAGCAAGTCGTGGCGGCAATCGAGGATGACCCAGTTGCTGTCATTCAGGTGGTCGGCCAGTTCGCTGGCCTGGATCAAGGTGGTGTACATCAGGAATGCTCCTTTACACTTCGCTGGCGATGGGATCCGTGCGCGCGATCGCCGCGCCACGGGCCGTGTTGCGGGTATTGTAATAGGTGGCGGCGATGCCGGAGGCGAGAATGACGCCGATGCCGGCCCAGCCATGCCAGTCGAACAGGTCGCCAAAGATCACCACGCCCCAGAAGCTGGAAAAGACGATGCCCGTGTATTGCAAATTGGCAACTACCAGTGTCTTGCCCAGGCGATAGGCGCGCGTCATGGCCATCTGCGCCATGGTGGCGCACAGGCCGATGGCGGCCAGCAAGCCGATGCCATAGGCGCTTGTGTGCGCATGCCAGACGACGGGGCCGCCGCCGGCGCTGGCCACGTGGCCGATCACGCCGGCGAGGAAATTGACGACCGAGAAATAAAACACGACCCGGTATTCGGGTTCGCCCAGCAAGCCCAGCTTGCGCACCTGCAAATAGGCGAGGGCCGACAGCATGCCGGAAATCAAGGCCGTGATGGCGCCGGCCGCCTGGTCCGTCTCGAACACGGGCTGCAGCAGCAGGGTCACGCCGACAAAGCTCATGGCAATGGCCGCCACCAGCGGCCACTCGACTTGTTTTGTTGCCTTCCACCAGCCGCCAGCGAGCAGGATCACGGCGATCCAGATGGGCGCCATGTAATTGAGCGTCATGGCCGTGGCCAGCGGCAGGATGGCGATCGCATAAAACCACAGCCACAGGGCGATCACGCCCACCACGCCGCGCCACAGATGCTGGCCCGGCATCGTGGTTTTAAAGCTGCCGCCCTGGTACAAAATCGTGCAGCTCATGACGGTCATGCCGATGATGCCGCGGTACATGACGATTTCGGACGTCGAATACATCTCCGACGCCAGCTTGACGCACACGCCCATGATGGCAAACATGAAACTGGCGAATAACATCCAAAGCGATTGCATGAGTAAATCCTGGTAATGAAAATGAAAAAGGCCGCGCGAGGCGGCCCTTGAGGGAATTACAGTTCGATATTGTTGCGGTACCACTCGTGGAAGTGCTGCATGCCGTCTTCCATCGGCGACTGGTAAGGGCCCACTTCGTTCTCGCCGCGCGCCATCAGGGCCTTGCGGCCCGCATCCATGCGCAGGGCGATTTCATCGTCCTCGACGCAGGTTTCCATGTAGGCGGCCCGTTCCGCGTCGACGAAGTCGCGCTCGAACAGCACGATTTCCTCTGGATAATAGAACTCGACCACGTTGCGCGTCTTTTGCGGACCGTCGGGCCACAGGGTCGAGACGATCAGCACGTGTGGATACCATTCGACCATGATGTTCGGATACAGGGTCAGCCAGATGGCGCCATACGGTGGCGCTTCGCCGCCACGGAATTGCAGCACCTGCTCTTGCCATTTTTTATAGGCAGGCGAACCGGCCTGCTGCAAGCCGCGGTGCACGCCCACCGTTTGCACGCTGTAATCCTTGCCGAATTCCCAGCGCAGATCGTCGCAGCTGACGAAGCTGCCCAGACCCGGATGGAACGGTTCCACGTGATAGTCTTCCAGATAGACTTCGATGAAGGTCTTCCAGTTGTAGTCGCATTCGTGGATTTCCACGTGGTCGAACATATAGCCGGAAAAATCGAGGTCTTTCGAGACGGACAAATCTTTCAATTTTTCCATCACGTTGTAGCCATTTTGCTCGAACAGCAAGCCATTCCAGCTTTGCAGCGGCGTTTTCGACAGGTTCAGGCACGGCGTTTCGGGGAAATGCGGCGCGCCGATCAATTCACCCTTGAGGTCGTAGGTCCAGCGGTGCAACGGGCAGACGATATGGTTCGCATTGCCGCGGCCATTGAACATCAGCGCCTGCCGGTGACGGCACACGTTGGACAGCACTTCGATGCCATTGGCGTTGCGCACGAGCATGCGCCCTTCGTTCTCAGACGCCAGGGTCGCAAAATCGCCGGTTTCCGGCACCATCAGCTCGTGCCCGACATAGCGCGGGCCAGCCTGGAACAATTGCTGCATTTCACGCTGCAACAGCGTTTCGTCAAAATAGACGTGGACCGGAAGTTGCGCGTTTGAGCGCGCCAGCTTGGCGTGAGTAGCCAGATCGGACATCCCAACCCCCCATAAATGTACAACGGTCAGCAGTGCCCCAGGCCATTCCCTGGGCAACCGCTACAGAGAGAAAGAATCCGCAAAGACCTGAATTCAAATTTGTTGAAACGGTATTTCGGACAGAACCGGCGATTATAGCGCGTATCGGCCTCGGCATTGCCAAACCCCTTCGGCAAATAGGCTACTTTAATGATAAACATTGTCATTTACCGTGCAATTTCCGGCCGATGGGGGTGATTGCGCTAAAATTGACTGCCAAGCTGGTAACGTCTTCCCCTTTGAGCACGCCGATTGCGCTTTAGTTTTCACTTAATAGTGTGGTTTGTTCTAAAATAACGCTTCTATGCTGGCCGGGAGTCCCCGGCGTCTCCCTACATACCCCTCGTGCCACGAAGAGATCTGAGTCTATGTCGAAGAAATTAACTGCCGCTGCCGCAGCGCCGGCCTCGTTTGAAGAGGCGATGGCGGAACTGGCGCAGCTGGTAACGCAAATGGAAGCGGGCCAGTTGCCGCTGGAAGCATCGGTCGCGGCCTACCAGCGCGGCTCGGAACTGGTCAAGTATTGCGCTACCCAGCTCGACAGTGTCGAAGCGCAGGTGAAAGTATTGGAAGGCGATATGCTGAAACCGTTCGTCGATGCCGGCGAGGCCGCACTATGATGGCCAGTGTATCGCAAGACGGCGTGACCTTCGGCGACTGGATGCAAGCGACCCAGTCCGGCGTGGAAAGCCGGCTCGACCAGTTTCTGCCTGCACTTGACGCCGTACCGCACAAGCTGCACGCGGCCATGCGCTATGCGCTGCTCGGTGGCGGCAAGCGCGTGCGTCCGCTGCTGGTGATGGCGGCCGGTGAATTGTTTGATGCCGATCAAGATACCCTCGCGCGCGCCGCTTGCGCGCTGGAAATGATTCACGTGTATTCGCTCGTGCATGACGACATGCCGTGCATGGATGATGATGCCTTGCGCCGTGGCAAACCCACCGTGCACATCGCCTACGATGAAGCGACGGCCCTGCTGGTCGGCGACGCGCTGCAATCGCAAGCGTTCATGCTGCTGGCCGACGGCGCGGCGATTCCGCCCGCGCGGCAAATGGCCATGATCAAGCTGCTGGCGCACGCGTCTGGCTCAGCCGGCATGTGCGGCGGCCAGGCGATCGACCTCGACAGCGTCGGCCTGGCCTTGACCTTGCCGCAGCTGGAACAGATGCATCAACTGAAAACGGGCGCCTTGCTGCGCGCGGCCGTGATCCTGGGCGCGCTGGCCGGCAAGGACCTGGCGCCAGACGAGATGACGGCGCTGAACGCGTATGCGCGCGCCGTCGGCCTGGCGTTCCAGGTGGTCGACGACGTGCTCGACGCCACGGCCGATTCGGCCACCCTGGGCAAGACGGCGGGCAAGGATGCGGCGGCCAACAAGCCGACCTACGTATCGATACTGGGGCTGGAACCATCGAGAGCCCTGGCAGAACAATTGCGGTGCGACGCCCATGCGGCGCTGGCGCCATTCGGGGACAAGGCACGCCGTCTGCGCGAGCTGGCAGACCTGGTCGTGCAGCGGAAGGCATAAATGAAACTGTTAGAAACCATCAATGAACCAGCGCAAGTGCGCAAGCTGGCCCGCTCGCAACTGGTGCCGCTGGCGCAGGAATTGCGCAGCTTCCTGCTCGATTCCGTTTCCAAGACGGGCGGCCATTTGTCGTCCAACCTGGGCACGGTCGAGCTGACCGTCGCGCTGCACTATGTGTTCAACACGCCGCACGACCGCATCGTGTGGGACGTGGGCCACCAGACCTATTCGCACAAGATTTTGACGGGCCGGCGCGAGCGCATGCATACCCTGCGCCAGAAGGATGGCATTTCCGGCTTCCCGAAACGCGACGAAAGCGAGTACGACACCTTCGGCACGGCGCACTCGTCGACGTCGATCTCGGCCGCCCTTGGCATGGCGCAGGCGGCCAAGATCAAGGGCGACCCGCTGCACGCGATCGCCGTGATCGGCGACGGTTCGATGACCGCCGGCATGGCCTTCGAGGCGATGAACAATGCGGGCGTGCAGGAAGACGTCAACCTGCTGGTGATTTTGAACGACAACGACATGTCGATCTCGCCGCCCGTGGGCGCGTTGAACCGCCATCTGGCGCGCTTGATGTCGGGCCAGTTCTATGCGGCGGCGAAAAATGTCGGCAAATCCGTCTTGCCCGGCCCCGTGCTGGAACTGGCGAAGCGCTTCGAAGAGCATGCCAAGGGCATGGTCGTGCCCGCCACCATGTTCGAGGAATTCGGTTTTAACTATATCGGCCCCATCGATGGCCACGACCTCGATTCGCTGATCCCGACCTTGCAAAATATCAAGCAATTGAAGGGGCCGCAATTCCTGCACGTGGTCACCAAGAAGGGGCAAGGCTACAAGCTGGCCGAGGCGGAACCGATTTTGTACCACGGCACGCCGAAGTTCAATCCACTGGAAGGCATCAAGCCGGCCACGGCGCCGGGCAAGATGACGTACACGGATGTGTTCGGCAACTGGCTGTGCGACATGGCCGCGCACGACAAGCGCCTGGTGGGCATCACGCCGGCCATGCGCGAAGGCTCGGGCATGGTCAAGTTCGAACAGCAATTCCCGAACCGCTATTTCGACGTCGGCATCGCCGAGCAGCATTCCGTGACCTTCGGCGCGGGCCTGGCCTGTGAAGGCTTGAAACCCGTCGTGGCCATCTATTCCACGTTCCTGCAGCGCGCCTACGATCAATTGATCCACGACGTGGCGTTGCAAAACCTGGACGTGACGTTTGCGCTGGACCGCGCCGGCCTGGTGGGTGCCGATGGCGCCACGCACGCGGGCAACTATGACATGGCGTTCCTGCGCTGCATCCCGAACATGGTCATCATGGCCGCGTCCGACGAAAACGAATGCCGCCAGATGCTCACCACGGGCTACCACTATCCTGGCCCGGCCGCCATCCGCTATCCGCGCGGCGCCGGTGCCGGCGCGGCCATCGTGCCGGAACTCACCAGCATCGAGATCGGCAAGGGCGAGCTCAAGCGCCACGGCAAGCGCATCGCCATCCTGGCCTTCGGTTCCATGGTGGCTCATAGCGTGGCGGCGGGCGAGAAGCTCGACGCGACTGTTGCCAACATGCGCTTCGTCAAGCCGCTCGATGTGGCGCTGGTGAAACAGCTTGCCGCAGAACACGATTACCTGGTGACGGTGGAAGAGGGCTGCATCATGGGCGGCGCCGGTTCGGCCGTGGCCGAAGCGCTGGCAGCGGAAGGGATCGTCAAGCCGATTTTGATGCTGGGCTTGCCGGACGTCTTCATCGACCATGGCGACCCTGTGCAACTGCTGAAAAGCGTGGGCCTCGACGCAGCCGGCATCGCCGCTTCGATCGAGCAGCGTTTCCCGTCCGCAGGGCCGCGCCTGGCGATGGTCAGCTAAAAGCTCAAGCAAGATAACAGCGGCACTGCGGTGCCGTTTCGCCCGCAGGAATTTTACGCTGCACTGCAACATTTTTCGCCCGGGAATGCTACGATGACGCTTTGATACTTCTTCAAAGTCCACCTTGCATTTCAGGAAACTTCACCGCCGTACACGCGCACTGGCCGGCCGCTGGCTGACGGGCATGCACGCCTATACCGACAAGCTCGCGCAGCGCCGCCCCCTGTGGATGGTCAGCCTGGCCATCGATGAAACGAATCTGTCCGAGGGTCTGCGGGCCGCGTGCGCATCGAGCGCCATGCTGCTGCTGGGCCTGCTGTTCGACCACCCCGATTTTTCCTGGGCCGCCATCGGCGCCTTCTGGACTTGCCTGGCCGACGCGGCCGGCACGCGGCGCATGCGTTTCGTCTCGATGCTGGGCTTCGGCCTGCTGTCGACCGTGGCCGGCGGCCTGACGGCGCTGGCGGCCGGGCATGGCGTGGCGACGGCCGCCATCGCCGTGCTGCTGTTTTCCTGGGCCGGCGCGCTGGCGCGCATCTGGGGCGCGGCCACGGCGCAAGTGGCCATTTTGGCGGCCACGGCTTGCGTGGTGATGGTCACGCACCCGTTGGAATCGATGACGCAGACGGCGCCTTTCCTGGGGCTGTACCTGTTCGGCTGCCTGTTTGCCACGGTGCTCAGTTTTACCGTCTGGCGCATCCACCCGTTCAGCCCTGCCAGGCGCGCCATCCGCGCCGCGTATTCGCGCCTGGCCGGCATCGCGCGCGACAATGCGCGCTTCCTCGAACATGATGCCGCGCAGGCGGACGCCGCCGCGCATGGCGCCAGCTACCGTTCGCAGGCGCGCGCCGCGCTGGAAGCGGCGCGCGTGGCGCTGGCCGCCGTGCCGCCTGCGCGCGCGGGACGCAGCGCCCTGTACGACAACCTGCTGCTGGCGCTCAGCGACGCCGAGCGCATCTTCGCCTATTTAATTGCCGTCACGCATACGTGCGAGCGCGAGCAGCAGCGCCTGCGCCAGGACCCGCGCGCGCGGCGCAGCCTGGAAGTGATGGCCGTGCTGCTGCGCCGCCTGGGGCAGGCCGTGCAGCGCCAGCCGGAAACGCCGCCCCTGGAATTGCAGCGCCGCCTGGCGGGCTGCGGACGGCGCCTGGAAGCGGCGCTGGGCGCCTTGCTGCCACTGCGTCTGAATGTCGACTTCATGGAACTGGGCTTGCCGCGCGCGGCGCAGCTGGCGTGGCGCGAGGCGGCTTTCCTGGCGCTGGGGCAGGCGTGGCAGACGGCAAAAGTCAACGCCACGCCGCAATCGCTGAGCTGGCGCCATGCGGCGCGCGTGTCGCTGGCGACGACGGCCGGCTTCCTGCTGGTCGAGGCCTTGCATATTCCGTTCGGCTACTGGGCCACCATGGCGACGTTATTGATATTGCAGCCGTCCGTGTCGACCACCTGGCCGCGCGGCATTGAACGGGTCGCTGGCAGCGTGCTGGGCGCCGTGCTGGCCGTGCTGATCGGCCTGGTCATTTACACGCCGCTGGGCATCTCGCTGGTGGTGTTTCCGTTGATCGTCGCCACCATGGCGTTGCGCAGGGTCAGCTACAGCCTGCACGTGCTGTTCATGACACCCGCCTTCGTGCTGGTGGCCGACTATGCGGCGCCCGCCAGCGAGATGGTGTATGCGGTGAGTCGCCTGGGCAACAATGTGCTCGGCTGCATGCTGGCCTTGCTGGCCACGTTTTATCTGTGGCCCGACCGCGAAGCGGACGACCTCGACCAGCGCCTGGCAAAAGCCGTGTCGGCCAACCTGAAATATTTGCTGGCCGTGCTGGCGGCGGGTGGACGCTGGGATAGTGCGATTGCGCGCCTGCGCCGTGAGGCGGGGCTGGCCAGCAATAACGCCGAACAAGTGCTGCAGCGCCTGCGCATCGAGCGCCGCCTCGACCGCAGCGCCGGCGTGGGCCTGGCGGCGCTGCGCACCTTGCCGCTGCTGCGCCGCGTGGCGGGCAGCACGGCGCGCATCAGCCTGAGTCCCCAGGCCGAGCCGGCGCCGCCCGAGCTGCAGCAGTGGATTGCCGAGGTCAGTGCTGAAATGGATGCCTTGCTGCGCGGTGATTCCGGCACCCCGGCGCCCGGCCCCTGCATCAGCGAGGTCCTGACGCCGTTGCAGGCCGATGCCGTGACGCAGGTGCAGTTGTTGCGTGGCTTGCTGCGCGAGCATGTGCATGCGCAGCCGCCCAAGGTGGCGGTGCCCGCATAAGCGAGCGGCGTGGCGCAGATGCCACAGGCTGGCCGAAATTTTTACGCATGTCAAAAAAACAGCGCGTTTTGATCTTTCTGTCTTGTAAATGCGAATAGTAATAGTTATCATTTACAACTGGCAGCATGAGAAGACGACACTGGAGGATCAAGTGAAGGGCGGCATCATGAGACTGCCCCTTTCCCATCCGCAGTTGAAGGTTCTTCATGTCTTCCATTCTTACCCTGCGCCAATCCGTCCTGGCCATCGGCCTGGCCTTTGGCGCCAGCGTCGCCTCGCCCCTTGTTCTTGCCGCCGAAGCGGACGCCGATGAACCGGCACCGCAGGTGCTGCCCGAAGTGCGCTTGCAAGCCGAACGTGTTTCCGTGGGCGAACAACGCCTGGACAGGCGCCAGATCGAAGCGATGAAGGGCATCGACGGCAATGTCACGAGCTTGTTGCGCATCAATCCCAGCGTGCAATTCGATAACAAGCAGCAAGCGTCCGCCACCCAGGGCGAGCTGGCGCCGGCCGACATCAGCATCAATGGCGCCAAGTTCTACGACAATCTGTACCAGATGGATGGCATGTCGCTCAACAACGATATCGGCCCCGTCAGTAGTAATCCCGCCAGCAATACCACGCCACCGTCGGCCAGCCAGGGTTTTGCCGTCGATACCAGCCTACTGTGCGACGTGACGGTGCTCGACTCGAACATCGGCGCCGAGTATGGCCGCTTCAAGGGCGGCGTGGTGAAGGCCAACACTTGCGCGCCCACGCGCAAGCTGTCCGGCCAGGTTTCCGTGGAAAGCACGCGCTCGTCGTGGATGCAATACAAGCTCAACGATAGCCAGAAGGAAAGCGCCACCACGTCGACGACGGCGGCCTTGCAGCCCGAATTCGAGAAATGGACGTACCGTGCCGCGCTGCAGGGCAAGGTGACGGAGAATTTCAGCCTGATCGGCAGTTTTATCCGCAAGACGTCGGACATTCCCCTGAATGGCTACGGCAACCGTTTGCAAAGTGAAAGCGATGCCAACCGCAAGGTACAAAAGCGCAGCAGCGACAACGCCTTCGTGCGCGGTTTCTGGACCATCGGCCACGGCGTGCTGGCCGATTTCTCGCTCATGCATGCACCGGCCAGTGGCGACTATTTCATTGCCAATGCAAAAAACAGCACGTATCACCTGAAAAGCGGCGGCACGGGTGTCAACCTGGGCCTGACGCATCCCGTGGGATTGCTGGGCAATGCCAAGGCGGAGCACCGATTGAGCTGGAACAAGATGGACAGCTCGCGCGATGCCGATGCCAGCGTCTGGAAAGCCTGGCGCTACTCGAGTGGCAAGAACTGGGGCGTCAAAACGGGCACGGGTGCGACGGGCTGGGCCAGTAACGAGGGCGGCTGGGGCGACGTCGACCAGGAACAGGAAAATATCGCGTACCAGGGCAAGCTGAAGTGGGAGCCGCTTGATTTGCTGGGCATGTCGCATACTTTCGAGGCCGGTGTGGAACTGGACTATCAACACAGCAGCTATGTGCGCCACACGCAGTATGAGCAATACCAGGCATCGCTCAATACCAACACTTGCAATATGCCGGGTGGCGCGGTGGACACGCAATACTGCTCGCTGTCCAAGCCCTGGAATGCGGCGTCGAACGTGCGCGGCCAGTACCTGGCGCAGCGCATTATCTACTACGCGGGCGCCTATGAGCTGAACAACAAGATGCGCGGCGCCTTCCTGCAGGACGACGTCAGGCTGGGCGATGTGCGCCTGCGCCTGGGCGTGCGCTACGACAGCGACGAGCTGTCGCCGAAGTCCAGTATCGCGCCGCGCCTGTCGGCCTTCTGGGATGTGGCAGGCAAGGGCACGACACTGATCGAGGCAGGCGCCAACCGCTACTATGGCCGCAATTTCTTCGATTTCTATGCGCGTTCGAAACGCCTGGCACTGCAGACCGCTCCGCAAAATCGTACCTTGACGGGTGGCTTGCTGAAGGATTGGGCGGCGCCCGAGATGGCCACCAACTGGGCCTGGTACAAGACGGGCGAGATGAAGGTGCCGTACACGGATGAAAAAATGCTGGGCATCAGCCAGCAGTGGGCGGGCGTGAAGTGGAGCGCCAAGCGCGTGCTGCGCGAAGGCCGCGACGAGATGGTGCAGCATTTGTTGTCGCCGGCTAATTTCTATTGGGATAACGTGGGCCGCACGGACAGCAAGGTCTGGACGTTTGCCGCCGAAACGGCGCGTCCCCTGCGCTGGGGCGATACGGCCACGCACGTGCAGTTCGGCTACGACCGCACGCGCATCCACTCGTCGCACGCCGATTACGCGGATAGCCTGAGCGATCTTGCGGGCGACTTGAAAGACTATATCTATTACCAGGGCAAGTTCATGCGCTGGGTCGATCGTCCGGCGAATAATTACAACCGTCCCTGGACGGCGCGCCTGCTGCTGTCGACGGATATCCCCGCGTACCGCCTGAAAGTGGACAACTTCTTGCGCGTGCGGGGGCCGGAAACGGGCATGGCGGCGACGGGTGAGTCCAAGCTGTTCGACGGCGAGGTGGCCACCGTCTTCAAGGATATTACGGTGGGCAAGTCGATCACCTGGGACATGCGCGTGCAGTATGCGCTGCCGAAGACGGGCCCGGGCGAGGGCTTTGTGAACCTGGGGATCGAGAACGTGAGCAACCGCAGCAATCCCCTGTTCCAGTCGACGACCGAGGTCGTGTATGAAAAAGGCCGCCAGTTTACGCTGGAACTCGGCTACCGTTTCTAATCAACTCTTCGGCAGGCGCATGAATATGGCATCCCACCTGAAAAAAACCACCGTCGCCGTGGCCGCCTTGCTGGCGGGCGGCGCCTTGTTGCTCAGCCTCGATGGCCAGGCGCGCGAAGGCGCTCCATCCGCCGTTGAACCTTGCGTTGGCGCAAGCGGCTGGGACCTGGCCTGTCTGCGCCAGACGTATGCGCGGCCGATGGCCGGCTGGCCCCGGCCGCACCTGCCCGATGGCGTGACGGCTGCGGAAATGGCGCCCGTCTCCGCCATGCCCGTGCCCGTGCCGTCCTTGGCGCCGGCCGTCGTGGCGCTGGGGCAGCGCCTGTTCAACGACCCGCGATTGTCGCGTTCTAACGCTGTGGCTTGCCTCAGTTGCCACAGCCCCGCGCACAGCTTTGCCGACAGCAAGCCCGTTTCCGTCGGACACGAAGGGCGGCTGGGGCAGCGCAATACGCCGGGCTTGCTGGGCGTGGCGCAGATCAAGACGCTGTTCTGGGATGGCCGCGCCAGCACCCTGGAAGAGCAGGCGCTGGGGCCCTTGCAGCATGCCGACGAGATGGCCATGGACGTGCCGGCCCTGGCGGCCAAGCTGGCCGCGCTCGATGATTACACGGCGCAGTTCGATGCGGCTTTTGGCCAGGGCGCCGGCGTGACCCTGCCGCGCATCCTGACGGCGCTGGCCGATTATCAGCGCACGGTGCTGCCGCCCGTCACGCGTTTCGATACCTTCCTGGAGGGCGAGCGCACGGCCCTGAACGACCGTGAGCTGCTGGGCCTGCATCTGTTCCGCACCAAGGCGCGCTGCATGACGTGCCACAGCGGTGCCTTGCTGACGGACCAGCAATTCCATAACCTGGGGCTGACGTATTACGGCCGCAAGAAATATGAAGACCTGGGGCGCTATCTGGTGACGGGCAAGGATGGGGACGTGGGCAAGTTCCGCACGCCGGGCTTGCGCGGCGTGGCGCAATCGGGGCCGTGGATGCACAACGGCCTGTTTCCGCAGATGGTGGGCTTGCTGAACATGTATAACGCGGGCATGTCGCGCCCCGTGCCGCGCAACGCACAGCAGGCGGCCGATCCGAAGTTTCCCGTCACCTCGCCCCTGCTGCGACCGCTGCAGCTGACGTCGGACGAAATCATCGCCTTGAAGTCCTTCCTGGAAGTGCTGTAGGCGCGGCGCATCATGCCGGTCCGTGATCATCTGTCACTGCCTGTTTTATCCTCTGGTGCGGTCATGCCGCCACAGCACGTCGCTGCCGCCGGCAAAGCGGTTCAGCACGCGCGACAGCACGAACAACAGGTCCGACAGGCGGTTCACGTACTGGCGCGGATGCTCATGGAGGGGTTCCGCATTGGCCAGGGCGACGATGCTGCGCTCGGCGCGGCGGCACACGGTGCGGCATACATGCGCCAGCGAGGCGGCGCGCGAACCGGCCGGCAGGATGAATTCACTCAAGGCGGGCAAGTCCGCATTGTATTTCGCCAGTAAGTCATCGAGGCGCAGCACATGCTCTTCCTTGATCAGCTGGTAGCCGGGGATGCAGATTTCCCCGCCCAGGTCGAACAGATCGTGCTGGATGGCCACCAGTTCGTCGCGCAAGGCGTCGGGCATGGCTTCGCACAGCAGCAAGCCGATATTGGAATTGAGTTCGTCCACGTCGCCCATGGCGTGGATGCGGGCGCTGTCCTTGCTGGTGCGGCTGCCGTCGCCCAGGCCGGTGCTGCCATTGTCGCCCGTGCGCGTGGCGATTTTCGAGAGTCGGTTACCCATGATGTTGATCCTGTCAATGAAGAATGGGGGCAGCATACGACACTGCGTGCCGCCTGGCTGCGGATTTGGCTTCGAAATGGACAAAAAATGCGCTGCGCGCCACTTTTGTGCTTACAATCGTTGCACGCCCATGCCCTTTCCCCCCATCTTATGCTCAATGCTGCCCCTGAACCTGGATTGACCGCCGCGCGCCAGCAAGCCGTCGTC
Organism: Janthinobacterium sp. 64; assembly: GCF_002813325.1. Classification (NCBI taxonomy): domain Bacteria; kingdom Pseudomonadati; phylum Pseudomonadota; class Betaproteobacteria; order Burkholderiales; family Oxalobacteraceae; genus Janthinobacterium; species Janthinobacterium sp. 64. Next base: position 4,630,481 of record NZ_PHUG01000001.1, read on the forward strand.
GCGGCCCTGCTGGCCGTGCTGCCGGCCCGCTGCGTGCTGTCCGACGCCGAAGATACGCGCCCGTACGAATGCGACGGCCTGGCCGCCTACCGCCAGCTGCCGATGGTGGTCACCCTGCCCGATACGGAAGAACAGGTCATCGCCATCCTCGGCGTCTGCCGGGAACTGAAGGTGCCGATCGTGCCGCGCGGCGCTGGCACGGGCTTGTCGGGTGGCGCCTTGCCGATTGCCGACGGCGTGGTGCTGTCGACGGCGCGCCTGAACCGCATCGTGCGCCTCGATGCGTATGCACGCATCGCCGTGGTGCAGCCGGGCGTGCGCAACCTGGCCATTTCCGAAGCGGCGGCGCCCCACGCGCTGTACTACGCGCCCGATCCATCGTCGCAGATCGCCTGCAGCATCGGCGGCAACGTGGCGGAAAACTCGGGCGGCGTGCATTGCCTGAAATACGGCCTGACCGTGCACAATGTGCTGCGCGTGCGCATCGTCACCATCGATGGCGACGTGCTGGAGCTGGGTGGCGAATGCCTCGACGCTCCGGGCCTCGACCTGCTGGCCGTCTTCATCGGCTCCGAAGGCATGCTGGGCATCGTCACGGAAGTGACCGTGAAACTGATCCCGAAACCGGCGACGGCCAGAGTCATCATGGCCTCCTTTGACGATGTCGTCACGGGCGGCAATGCCGTGGCCAACGTGATTGCCGCCGGCATCATCCCGGCCGGCCTGGAAATGATGGACCAGACCTCGTCGCGCATGGTCGAACCGTTCGTCAAGGCCGGCTATGACATCGATGCAGCCGCCATTTTGCTGTGCGAAGCGGACGGCACGCACGAGGAAGTGGAAGAGGAAATCGCCCGCATGACGGCCGTGCTGGAAGGGGCGGGCGCCAGCGCGATTGCCGTGTCGCAGTCGGAAGCTGAGCGCATGAAGTTCTGGTCCGGCCGCAAGAATGCGTTTCCCGCCGCCGGACGCATCTCGCCCGACTACTACTGCATGGACGGCACCATCCCGAGAAAAAAACTGGCGCAAGTCCTGACGGGCATCGCCGCCATGGAAACGACGCATGGCTTGCGCTGCGCGAATGTGTTCCACGCGGGCGACGGCAATCTGCATCCGCTGATCCTGTTCGATGCCAACAAGCCTGGTGAATTCGAGCGCGCCGAAGCGTTTGGCGCGGACATTTTGGCCCTGTGCGTGGCCGTCGGCGGCACCATCACGGGCGAGCATGGCGTGGGCATGGAAAAGATCAATTCCATGTGCGTGCAGTTTACGCGCGCCGAACTCGATGCCTTCTTTGCCGTCAAGCGCGCCTTTGACCCGCATACTCTGCTGAACCCGGACAAGGCGATCCCCACCTTGAACCGCTGCGCCGAATTCGGCAAGATGCATGTGACGGCAGGGCGCCTGCCATTCGCCAACCTGCCCCGTTTTTAACCACCGGAGACTCTTTTGCAAGCGATAGTGGAACAATTCAGGCAGGCCATCCTGGCAGCCAGTGCGGCGGGCAAACCCTTGCGCCTGCGCGGCGGCGGCACGAAAGACTGGTATGGCCAGCAGCTCGAAGGCGAGGTGCTCGACACGCGCGCCTATGCGGGCATCATCGACTATGAACCGACGGAGCTGGTGATCACGGCCCGCTGCGGCACGCCGCTCGCGGACGTCGAGGCGGCGCTGGCCGCGCGCAAGCAGATGCTGGCGTTCGAGCCGCCGCATTTCGGCGCTGGCGCCACCGTGGGCGGCGTCGTCGCCAGCGCCTTGTCCGGCCCGCGCCGCGCCAGCGCGGGTGCGCTGCGTGATTTCGTGCTGGGCGCCGTGCTGATGGACGGTCACGGCGAGCGCCTGGCCTTCGGCGGGCAAGTCATGAAAAACGTGGCCGGCTACGATGTCTCGCGCCTGCTGGCGGGGTCCCTGGGTACCCTGGGCCTGATCCTGGACGTGTCGCTGAAGGTATTGCCCTTGCCGCTGCGCGAAGCGACGTTGCGCGTGGCGTGCGCGGAAATCGCCGCCTTGCGCATGCTCAATGAGTGGGCGGGCAAGCCGCTGCCGATATCGGCCAGCTGCTGGCATGACGGCATCTTGAGCGTGCGCCTGTCCGGCGCCGAGGCGGCCGTGTCGGCGGCGCTGCAATCATTGAAAGGCGAACTGCTGGCAGACGATGAGGCGGCCGCCTTCTGGCTGGCCGTGCGCGAACAGACGCACGCTTTCTTTGCGGGCGCGGGCAGCTTGTGGCGATTATCTCTGCCGCCGCACGCCAGCGCCGTGATTTTGAAAGGGCGCCAGCTGATCGAGTGGGGCGGCGCGCAGCGCTGGCTCAAGCTCGATGGCGACGCCGATGCCGATGGCGCCCGGCACATCCGCCAGGCCGTGGCAGCGCTTGGGGGCCACGCCACCCTGTTCCGCGGCGGCGACAAGGCGGTGGGCGTGTTCCACCCGCTGGCGCCCGCCATCGCCACCATCCACCAGCGCCTGCGGCAGGCTTTCGACCCTGCCGGCATCTTCAACCCGCACAGAATGACTTGAGCGCATGCAAACCAATCTCGCCGATTTCATCAAGAATACGCCGGCAGGCGACGAAGCCGAAGCCATTCTGCGCGCCTGCGTGCATTGCGGCTTTTGCACGGCCACCTGTCCCACCTACCAGCTGCTGGGCGACGAGCTCGATGGCCCGCGCGGACGCATCTATTTGATCAAGCAAGTGCTCGAAGGCGCGCCCGTTACGGCCAAGACGCAGACGCACCTGGACCGCTGCCTGACCTGCCGCAACTGCGAGTCGACCTGTCCCTCGGGGGTGCAGTACGGGCGCCTGGTCGACATCGGCCGCAACGTCGTGGGACAGCGCGTGCAGCGCCCCTTGCGCGAACGCGCCTTGCGCTTCGCCCTGAAGGAAGCCTTGCCGCGCCGCTGGCTGTTTACGCCCGTGTACAAGGTGGGGCAGGCGCTGCGGCCCTTGCTGTCAAAAGGCTTGCAGGATAAATTGCGCCCCGGCGCCGCTGCCGGTGCCTGGCCCGCGCGCCAGCATGCGCGCAGCATGCTGCTGCTCGATGGCTGCGTGCAGCCGGCCATGTCGCCCAACATCAACGCGGCCACGGCGCGCGTGTTTGACGCGCTGGGCGTGCAATTGATCGTCGCGCCGAAGGCCGGTTGCTGCGGCGCGCTGCGCCATCACCTGAACGACCAGGACGCGGCGCTGGACGACATGCGCCGCAATATCGACGCCTGGTGGCCGTATGTCGACAGCGCCGAAGCCATCGTCATGACGGCCTCCGGCTGCGGCGCCACGGTGAAGGAATACGGCCACCTGCTGGCGCACGACGCGCAGTATGCGGACAAGGCGCGGCGCATCGCCGCACTGACGCGCGATCTGTCCGAGATCATGCCGGCGTTTGAAAACGAGCTGGTGGCGCTGCTGCAAGGGCGCATCGGCAAAAAAGTCGCGTATCACCCGCCGTGCACCCTGCAGCACGGCCAGCAAATCCGCGGCAAGGTGGAGCAGGTCTTGCGCGCCGTCGGCGTCGACGTGCGCCTGTGCGCCGACAGCCATTTGTGCTGCGGTTCGGCGGGCACGTATTCGATTTTGCAGCCGGCCCTGTCGCAGCAGCTGCGCGACAACAAGGTGGCCAACCTGGAAGCGTGCGAACCCGATGAAATTGTGTCGGCCAATATCGGCTGCCTGAGCCACCTGCAGTCGGGCACCGAGACGCCCGTGCGGCACTGGATCGAGCTGATCGACTCCGCTTTGCCCCAGGTCAGATAGACACTTCGCTATATTGCGCGGTTTTCCATTGCGGCGCCGGGATGAAATTGTTCGCCCACTCCAGCACGGCGTCGGCCGGCATGGGGCGGGCGATGCCGTAGCCTTGCGCCAGGTCGCAGCCCAGCTGGATCAGGCGCGCGCCATGTTCGACGCTTTCCACGCCTTCGGCAATCACCGTCAAGCTGAATGAACGGGCCAGGCCGATGACGGCGCGCACCAGGTGCAGGTCGTCGCGGTCGTTGAGCATGTTGCGCACGAAGCTTTGGTCGATCTTGACGATGTTCGCCGGCAGGCGCTTCAAATACGACATCGACGAGTAGCCGGTGCCGAAATCGTCGAGCGCGAACGTGATGCCCAGCGCCTGGCAGGCGCGGATGATGCGGCGCACGTCCTCGATGTCGTGCAGGGCCGACGATTCGAGGATTTCCAGTTCCAGCATGCTGGCGCGCACGCCGGGAAATTCGCCGAGGATGGTTTCCAGGCGCGAGACGAAATCGGCTTGCTGGAAGTGGCGCGCCGCGATGTTGACGCTGACCACCCAGTGCTTGCCGACTGCACTCCAGCGCTGCATCTGCCACAGGGCCTGGCGCAGCACCCATTCGCCGATGTCGATGATCAGATCCGTCTGCTCCACCAGCGGCAGGAATTGCGCCGGTGCCAGCACGCCGCGGCGCGGATGCTGCCAGCGCAGCAGCGCTTCCATGCCCACCACCGTGCCGGCGCGCATGTTCACCTTAGGCTGGTAGTACAGCCGCAGTTCGCCGTTGATCAGGGCGTGGCGCACTTCCGTGCGCTGGTTGTGGTGGGTGCGCACTTCTTCATCGAGGTTGGTGTCGAAGAAGTGATACTGGTTGCGCCCCGTCAGTTTCGCCTGGTAGACGGCGTGGTCGGCGTGGCGCAGCAGGCTTTCCGTATTCAAGTCCTTGCCCGCATAGACGGCGATACCGGCGCTGGCCGTCATGTGCAGCGCCTGCTGGTCGCACTGGTAGGGGCGGCTCAGTTCCTGCATCAATTGGGTGACGTTCTGTTCGATGCTGGCGATATTGGCCTGGCCGCACAGCAGCATGACGAATTCATCGCCGCCCAGGCGCGCCGCGTAGTGGACCTGGCCCGTAAAGCCGTGCAGACGGCCCGCCACCTGCTTGAGGATTTCATCGCCCGCTTCGGCGCCGTAGCGGTCGTTGATGGCCTGAAAGTGGTCGAGGTCGAACAGGCAGACGGCCAGCAGGCGCTGGCGTTCGCGCGCCAGGAACAGTTCCTGTTCGAAGCGGGCGGCCAGCGCGGCACGGTTGGGCAAGCCCGTCAGCACATCATTATAGTTTTGCCATGACAGTTTTTGCAGCGCCTGCTGCATGTGCACGGTTTCGTTCAGCTGCTCGCCCAGCTGGCGCTGGCTGGTCTTCAGCGAGGAAAACAGTTCTTCGACATCGCCGGCCATGCTGTTGAACGAGTGCGACACGGCTTGCGCTTCGGGTGTGGCGCCAGCGGCCAGGCGCACGGCGAAGTCGCCTTCGCGGAAGCGGTCGGTCGCTTGCACCAGCCGCCCCAGCAGCCGGCGGTGCATGGCCAGGATCAAGCCCAGCAAGAGGAAGACCAGCACGATATTGATGGTGCTGAGAACGGCCTGTTCGCGCACCCGCAGCCATACCTGCGCCAGGGGCAGTCCTGGCGTGTAGTGCAGGGCGAGGATGCCGTCGCCGCCGTCCGGCAGCGCCACCGTCAGTCGGCTGCGGATGGCCGTGATGCCGGCCAGGCGCCGGAACCACGCGGGCACGTCGTCGGCCACAGTATCGGCACGCTGCTGGTCGGCCTGCACCTCGACATGCCCGCCAGCCGTGTCCCAGCGCGCGGAAACGAGGCTGCGGTTCAGCGGCAGGGCGCCGCGCAGCACCTGGCGCACGCTGTCTTGCATCGCGTGACTGTCCGTGTGGACGGTCAGCGGCAGCACGCTATTGGCCAGGAACAGGTCGAGTTGCCGCGCATCGCTCTGGTAGCGCGCATTGGCCAGTGCCGTTTCCGTACCGAGCAGGGCGTGATAGCGAACGGCGGAAACGGCGAGTATCAGGAAGAAAATAGGAATGAAGAGGCGGGGATAAATGCCCATCCGCATCCATGAAGATATTATTTTCCCAAAGACTGGCATCGTTTTTTTGATCGATATCTGCGAATAATTATGTCAACATTATCACTCAAATTTGCTATTGGAAACACAATATTAATATCAAGCATGAAATAAATACGGATAGTTTGATTTCATCGTTTGTTGTTTTAAATCAAAGCGTCGCGTGCTATTCCTGTAGCAATTGCCGAATGTCGGCCGCCAGGCTGGCCGGTTTGCTGGCCGTCGCGTAGCGGCGAAATACGCTGCCATCCTTGCGCACCAAAAACTTGGTGAAATTCCATTTGATCGCTTGCGTGCCGAATATGCCGGGCGCCGCCTGTTTTAATTGCGCAAACAGGGGATGGGTATGCGGACCATTTACGTCGATCTTGGCAAACAGGGGAAAGGTGACGCCGAACTTTTTCTCGCAAAAGTCTTTGATTTCCCCATTCGAGCCCGGTTCCTGCTGGCGGAATTGATTGCAGGGAAATCCCAGCACGACCAGGCCCTGCTCGTGAAATGCGCGGTACAGCGCTTCGAGCCCCTGGTATTGCGGCGTGAAACCGCAGGCGCTGGCCGTGTTGACGATCAGCAACACCTTGCCCTTGTAGCGTGCCAGGTCGACCGGCGTGCCGTCCAGCGCCTCGGCCTGGAAAGCGTGGATGCTGGTCATGTCAGAGCAGCCCCAGCTTGGTGGTGCCCGTTTGCGGGGCCGGTTCCGGCGCCGTTGCGCCCTTGAGCTTGATCGTCAGGCGCAGGTCGTTGACGGAATCGGCATTGCGCAGCGCGTCTTCATAGCTGATGGCGCCCGCTTCGTGCAGGTCGAACAGGGCCTGGTCGAACGTCTGCATGCCAAGCTCGCGCGATTTTTTCATCAATTCCTTGATCTCGTGCACCTGGCCCTTGAAGATCAGGTCGCTCATCAGCGGTGAATTGAGCAGGATTTCCAGCGCCGCCTTGCGTCCGCCGCCTTCCTTGCTGGGGATCAGCCGCTGGGAAATCATGCCCTTCAAATTGAGCGACAGATCCATCAGCAGCTGCTGGCGCCGCTCTTCGGGGAAGAAATTGATGATGCGGTCCAGCGCCTGGTTGGCGTTGTTCGCGTGCAGGGTCGCCAGGCACAGATGGCCCGTCTCGGCGAATGCGATGGCGTGGTCCATGGTGTCGCGGTCGCGTATCTCTCCGATCTGGATCACGTCGGGCGCCTGGCGCAGGGTGTTTTTCAGGGCCGTGGCCCAGTCGTCCGTATCGACGCCCACTTCGCGCTGAGTGACGATGCAGTTGCCGTGCGGATGGATGAATTCCACGGGGTCTTCGATGGTGATGATGTGGCCATGGCTGTGCGCGTTGCGGTGGCCCACCATGGCCGCCAAGGTGGTCGACTTGCCGCAACCCGTGGCGCCCACCATGATGACGAGGCCTCGCTTGCTCATGACGATGTCTTGCAGGATGGCGGGCAAACCGAGCCCATCAAGGGTGGGGATGGCGGTATTGATCAATCGCAAGACCATGCCTGCCTGGCCCATCTGCACGAAGGCGGACACGCGGAAACGCCCGAGGCCGTCCGGGCTGATGGCGAAATTGGCTTCGCGGCTGGATGCGAATTCGGCTGCCTGGCGTTCGTTCATGACGGCGCGCACGTAGCCGGCCGCCTGCTGCGCATCGAGCGCGGCGGTCGCCAGCGGCGTCAGCTTGCCGTCGAGCTTGATGGCGGGCGGAAAGCCGGCCGTGATGAACAGGTCCGAGCCGCCGCGTGCGCGCATCTGCGCCAGCAGCGCGTGCATGGCGCCATAGTATTCGTGCGTCGTTTGCATGGGCTTATCCAGGGAAGTTTTCAGGCGATTTGGCGGCTGCGCGGGCCGCTTCGGCCGAGATCGTGCCGCGCCGCACCAGGTCGCTCAAGCACTGGTCCAGCGTCTGCATGCCGACATTGCTGCCCGTCTGGATGGCCGAATACATTTGCGCCACTTTCGCTTCGCGGATCAGGTTGCGCACGGCGGGCGTGGCCAGCATGATTTCATGCGCGGCGACGCGTCCCGCGCCGTCCTTGGTTTTCAGCAAGTTCTGCGAAATGACCGCTTGCAAGGATTCGGACAGCATGGCGCGCACCATTTCCTTTTCCTCGGCGGGGAAGACGTCGATGATGCGGTCGATCGACTTCGCCGCCGACGAGGTATGCAGGGTGCCGAACACCAGATGGCCCGTTTCGGCCGCCGTCAGCGCCAGGCGGATGGTTTCCAGGTCGCGCAATTCGCCCACTAAAATCACGTCCGGGTCTTCGCGCAAGGCCGAGCGCAGGGCGTTGCTGAACGAATGCGTGTGCGAACCGACTTCGCGCTGGTTGATCAGGCATTTCTTCGGTTCGTGCACGAATTCGATCGGGTCTTCGATGGTCAGAATATGGTGGTTCAGGCGCTCGTTGACGTGGTTCACCATGGCCGCCAGGGTGGTCGACTTGCCCGAACCGGTCGGCCCCGTCACCAGTACGAGGCCGCGCGGACGCATGGCCAGCTCGCCGAAGATGCGCGGGGCGTTGAGCTCTTCCAGGGTCAGCACTTTCGACGGAATCGTGCGCAGCACGGCCGAGGCACCCCTTTCCTGGTTGTAGGCGTTGACGCGGAAGCGGGCCAGGCCGGGAATCTCGAACGAGAAATCGCATTCCAGCGCTTCTTCATAGGCCTTGCGCTGGCTGTCGTTCATGATGTCGTAGATCATGCTGTGCACTTCCTTGTGCTCGAGCGGCGCCACGTTCAGGCGGCGCACGTCGCCATGGACCCGTATCATCGGCGGCAGGCCGGAAGACAGGTGCAAGTCGGAAGCCTTGTTGTTGACGGAGAAAGCGAGTAGTTCGGAGATGTCCATTTATAATCCCTGTGCCTGCATTGATGGGCTGGCGCACTGTGCCGCCGCCCCTATACACTAGAAAATGATTATGTCCACAATCGAACAGAACTTGCAAGCCGTGCGCGACAGTATTGCGCAGGCCGCCGTGGAGGCGCAGCGCGCCCCGACCGACGTGACCCTGCTGGCCGTGTCGAAAACCTTCGGCGCGGACGCCGTGCTGGACGCCATGCGCGCGGGCCAGGCGGCGTTTGGCGAAAACTATCTGCAGGAAGCGCTCGACAAGATCGCCTTTGTAAAAGCGGCCGCACCGCAGCACGTCCCGGCATGGCACTTCATCGGCCCCATCCAGAGCAACAAGACGCGCCCCATCGCCGAGCACTTCGATTGGGTGCACACGGTGGAACGGGAAAAGATCGCCGCGCGCCTGTCCGAGCAGCGCCCGGCCGGCTTGCCGGACCTGAATATCTGCCTGCAAGTCAATATCAGCGGCGAAGCGAGCAAGAGCGGTGTGACGCTCGCCGAACTGCCGGCGCTGGCGCGCGCCGTGGCGCAATTGCCCCGCTTGCGTTTGCGCGGCCTGATGGCGATTCCCGAACCGGAAACGGATGTCAACCTTCAGCGCGCTGCCTTTGCGCAATTGCGCGTGCTGTACCAACAATTGAAGGCGGACGGCCTGGCGCTCGATACCCTGTCGATGGGCATGTCGGCCGACTTGCGCGCCGCCGTGCTGGAAGGCGCCACCATCGTGCGCGTGGGCAGTGCCATTTTCGGTTCCCGCAACTATTCCTGATAAAGAGAGAACAAGCATGACGACAGAACTGAACATCGCCTTCGTAGGCGGCGGCAACATGGCGGCCGCCCTGATCGCCGGCCTGGCGGGCAAATTGACCCTGGGCGGCAACATCCACGTGATCGACCCGCATGCACCCGCGCTGGAAAAACTGCAGGCGCAATTCGGCGTCACCACGGCGACCTCCGCCAGCGACGCGCTGCGCGCCGTGGACGTGATCGTGCTGGCCGTGAAACCGCAAAGCATGCGCGAAGTGGCGGCGCAATTGCTGCCCTTCCTCGATGGGGAAAGGGCGCCATTGATCCTGTCGATCGCCGCCGGCATCCGCGCGCAAGACCTGTCGCGCTGGCTTGGCGATTATTCCGCCATCGTGCGCTGCATGCCGAACACGCCGGCCCTGATCGGCATGGGCATCACGGGCATGGTGGCCAGCAGCGGCGTCAGCGACGAGCAGAAAAAGACGGCGGACGCCATCCTGCGCGCCGTCGGCCAGACCGTCTGGCTCGACGACGAAGCCAAGATCGACCCCGTCACGGCCGTGTCCGGCAGCGGCCCGGCCTATGTGTTTTACTTTATCGAAGCGATGCAGCAGGCGGCCGCCGAGCTGGGCTTGACGCCGGAGCAGGGCACGCAGCTGGCCATTGCCACGTTTACGGGCGCGGCGCAGCTGGCGGCGAACTCCAGCGAACCCGTGTCGCTGCTGCGCGAGCGCGTCACGTCGAAAGGCGGCACGACGTATGCGGCCCTCACCAGCATGGAAGAGAGCGGCGTGAAGGCGGCCATCGTCAAGGGCATCAAGGCGGCCGCGCAGCGGGGGCGCGAGATGGGGGACGAGCTGGGCAAATAAACGCTACATCACTTTGACGGCGCGGCCGATATACAGGATCGGCCCCGTCGGCCGGCCCGTGGGCGAGCCTGTTTGCGGCTCCAAGGTGATTTCAAACAGTTGATCGGGCTGCAGCGGCGGCAGCTTGTCCAACGTCAACTTGAGGCTCTGGCCCGGCTTGACGAGGCCCAGCGAGACGGGTGCGCCCCAGTCCTTGCCCTTGGTCCAAAATTGCAGGGCTTTCTGCTGCGGCACGGTTGTTGGGCCCAGCGGGATCAGGCTCAGGTCGCGGTTCTTGCCGCCGCGTCCGCCCGCCTGCACGATCCAGCCCGGCGATTTATCCTGCGGCGCCACCAGCACCACCAGATAGCCGGGTCCGCTGGGCGCCTGCAGTTGCATAGTGACCAGCACGGCCAGCACGGCCGTGGCCGCCAGGCCGCCGCCGGCCAGCACTCGCCAGAAGGCCAGGCTGTTCCACCACGCCTGCCAGCCGCCCGCCTGCCGCACGGCTTTTGGCGTAAACAGGCTGGCGCCGATGCGCGGCCACAGTTGCGCCGAGGGCGTTTCGGGCGGCGCCAGCGTCGTCAAGGGCAGCAGACGCCGTTCCCAGGCATCGACGGCGTCGCGCAAGGCGGCGTCGCGCGGTAAACGCTGTTCCACGTCCGCCCGTTCGGCCAGGTCCAAGGTACCCAGCACGTATTCGCTGGCCAGCCTTTGCAAGTCTTCGTCGCTGTCGATCATCCCATGCACTCCCGCAAGGCGGCCAGGCCCCGCTTGACCCAGGCTTTGACGGTTCCCAGCGGCGCTTGCAGTCGCTGCGCGATTTCATTATGGGAACAGCCATCGACATAGGCGTACAGGATGCTGTTGCGTTTGGATTCGTCCAGATGACCGAGGCAATCGTGCAGCTTGCCCATGTTCGCCTGAAGCGCGTAGGCATCGCCGGCATCATGGCCTTGGCGTTCGTGCAGCAGGGTTTCCACGGTATCCTCGTCGGCCGAAATTTCATGGGCGCGGGCGCGCGCCACGTCCAGCGCCTGGTGCCGCACCACCACATAGATCCAGCCCTTGCCGCTGCCGCGCGTGGCGTCGAAGCTGCCGGCGCGGCGCCAGATATTCAGGAAGGCGTCGTGCAGTACGTCTTCGGCCAAGTCCCGCTGACGCACGATGCGCAGGGCTACGCCCAGCAGATAGCGGCTTTCCTGCTGGTACAGGCCGTGCAATGCCTGCTGCTCGCCCCTGGCGCAGGCGCGCAGGGCGGCATCGTAATCGAACGGAGTGGCTAGCGTTGGCAAGGTCGGTGCAATCGTTTGGACGCAATTGTCAGGAGTGAACGGTTAGCAAGTTTTCAAGACCGAGTATAGGCCAGAAACCAGCTTGCCAACCGTCACATCCATGGTTTTATAGTGATTTCCAGAAGATGTAGTCAGCCTGGTAAGGCACCCATTGTTTGGCGCCGATGGACTCCATGCCGCAGGGGCTGCTTGGCGCCACGCCGCCGCTGGTGGCCACGCGCTGGATGTAGCTGACGCCCTGCATGGCGCCGCTGCCCGTGGCCGGATTGGCTTTCACCAGCTGATACGGGATGTTGCCCGCGCCGGCCGGCGCCACGGCCACTTGCGTCGCCGTCACTTTCGAGCCGTCCAGGTTGGCCCAGGTGGCAGGCGGGCCGACATACGTGCCGACCTGCATGCCGCCGCGGTCGTTCAAGGCCGCGTCCGGTCCCACGAAGACCCATTCATGGCCCGTCATGTCTTTCTTGGCCTTGCATTCGTAGGCGATCTTGCCCACGCCCACCGTTTGCATGGCGACCTGGTGGCCATCGGGCACTTTCACGGCATTCGGCAATTGTTCCTGCGAATAGCGCGCGCTCATGGGGGCGCAGGCCGTCAGCAGCAGGGCGGCGCCCAGCAAAGTCAGTGCGGGAACGGTATGGCGTGGGGCGATGTTGGCATGCATGGCAAGCTCCTGGTAGTTGGCTCAACCGGCTGGTTGATGTCATTACTACGCATGGGGCAGCCATTTGGATGCAGCCAGGAAAAAATATTTTAGAACGCCTATCAAAACCTACTGCGCGTCGTAATTTGCGGCCTGCGATGCTCACTGCCTCGGCGGCCCCGTACTTCGTACAGTTGCGCTTCTCGAGCCAACGGGGGCGCCGAGCCTTCCTTCCGCTCGCTACGGTTTTGTTAGGCGTTGTTAGTCTGGTATGTCTTTCTTGCTGAAACGCTGCGCCAGTGCCAGCACGACGGGCATGGCGGTGGTGGCGTGCTTGAGCAGCGCGCCGCTGGCCCGCAGCAGCGGCAGGAAGCGGCGTGGGCGCACGAGCAGCAGGCCCAGCACGGCTCCCCCTAGCATCAGGGGAATTTTAAAACGCGTGGCCAGGGTGTGGCGCAGATTGCCGCCCGTGAGCGGTTCCAGCAATTGCCGCGTCTGCACGCCCAGGGCCAGGCGCTGCAGCGCGCATTCGGCCAGCAGCGCGTCGCGCCGCTGCGCCAGGCTGGCAGCCGTGTGCACATGCGATAACTTGGTGGGATGCGTGGTCATGGCCGCTCCGATCCCCGGCGCGCCAGCAATTGCAGCTCGTCCAGGTCTTTGTTCAGTTCGGAAAGTGTAAAGGACAGCAGTTTCGGCTTGCTGCGGAAACTGGCGCGCACGCCGAGCAGGGTGGCGATGGCGGCAGCGATGAAGACGGCGGCCGTGATGGCGATGGCGGCGATGCGGTGCGTGTCCCAGAACAGCACGATGACGAGGAACACGATCAATACGAGGCCGACAAACAGGCACAACAGTGCCAGCATGGCCAGCGCCAGATACGACAGGAAGCGCAGCGACTCTTCTTCCATTTCCACGGCCGCCAGGGCCAGACGGGTCTGGACGATGGCGGCGAGGGTCGCTGCGACTTGGGCGACTTGGTGCACGATAGCCATATGCTGCCTTTCGCGTCAGGAGACGGCCCAGGCCGTCGGTACTGCGTCGCTACGGTCTAGCGGCGTGACGAGGAAAGCAGCAGGCCGAACAGCACGCCGACGACGGCGCCGGCGCCCACGGCTTTCCATGGATTGTCTTGCACGTATTCGTCGGTGGCCTTGGCCGCCTTCTTGGTACGTTCGAGCAAGTCTTCTTCCAGCTTGATCAAGTCTTTCTTGGCCGTTTCCAGGGTGGCGATGAACTTGTCCTTGACGGCTTTGACATTCTCGCCCGTCTGATCCTTGGCGCCATCAAGCCAGCCTTCCGCTTCATTGATGACGGTTTTCAGGTCGCCGACCAGTTTGTCGCGCGCCTTGTCGGCGTCGGCGAGAATGCTGTCGCTGCTGGATTTTCCGGTATGTATCGAGCTCATGTATTACCTCATGGAAGTGAAACTGCACAGTGAAATACCAGTGTAGGCAGCTGCGGCCAGGCTAGTCTTGCGCCGCCTCAAAGGCTACCGCGGCGCAAAGATCATTGCTTAACGGAAAGCAAAGTCCAGCACCACGCCCGCAAACACCGCTGCTCCTAGCCAGTTATTATGCCGGAACGCCGCAAAACACGGCATGCGCTCGCGTGCGCGGATCAGGGTGTAGTGGTAAACGGCGCAGCCGGCCGCCACCAGCAAGCCCGCCACATACCAGTAGCGCAAGCCCAGGTGCCAGCCGCAGACCAGCCACAGCAGCAGGAAAGCCGCATAGCACAGCATGATGATGGCCACGTCGTAGCGGCCAAAGGTGATGGCCGAGGTCTTGATGCCGATCTTTAAGTCATCGTCGCGGTCGACCATCGCGTATTCCGTATCGTAGGCCACGGCCCAGAAGACATTGCCCAGCAACAGCAGCCAGGCGACGACAGGTACGCCATCCGTGATGGCGGCAAAGCCCATGGGAATGCCGAAGCCAAAGGCGATGCCCAGATACGCTTGCGGAATCGCAAAGAAGCGCTTGAAGTAGGGATAGGTGCCGGCGATGATGACGGCCGCCACGGACAGTTGCTTGGTCAGCGCGTTGAGGGGCAGGATCAGGCAAAAGGCCAGTACGGTCAGCACGCCGGCCACGGCCAGCGCTTCCTTGCCGCTGATGCGCCCGCTGGTGATGGGACGCTCGGCCGTGCGCTTGACGAATTTGTCGATATCCTGGTCGGCGTAGTCATTGATGGCGCAGCCGGCCGAGCGCATCAGGAAAGTGCCAAGAATAAAAATGAGCAGCAGCCGCCAGTCCGGCACGCCCTGCTGCGCCAGCCACAGCGCGCACAGGGTAGGCCACAGCAGCAATACGGTACCGATAGGCTTGTCCAGCCGTATCAGGCGGAAATACAGCGCCAGCTTGTTCATGGAAGACTCGATCTTGTTGAAGAGAAAGGTCGATTATCGCAAATAGTATGTAAATGTACTATTCGTCGTCTTCGCACAAGGGGGTGATGCCGGGCAAGTCGCAGCCAGCGATGGCTGCGCACAGGGCATCGATGGCGGCCTTGCGTGTAAAACTCTTGCGCCACAGCATGACCACCCGGCGCGATGGCACGGGGGCGGCGAAGGGCCGGTATGCGAGCATGCCCTCGGTCGCGTGCATATTGGCGACGGAAGCGCGCGGCAAGACCGTCAGGCCGATGCCGCTGGCCACCATGTGGCGGATGGTTTCCAGCGAAGAACCTTCAAAGGTGCGCTGCATGCCGTTGCCGGGCGAGGAAAAGCGCGCCATTTCGGGACACACTTCCAGCACCTGGTCGCGGAAGCAGTGGCCATTGCCCAGCAGCAGCATGGTTTCCGATTTCAAGTCTTGCGCGGCGATTTTTTCACGCGCCGCCCATGGATGCTGGCGCGGCATGGCGACGACGAACGGTTCGTCATACAGTTCCTGCATGGCCATGCCGTGGTCGGGCAGGGGCAGGGCCATGATGGCCACGTCCAGTTCGCCCTGGCGCAGCAATTCGAGCAGGCGAACCGTGAAGTTTTCCTGCAAAATCAAAGGCATTTGCGGCACCTGGTCTATCATGGCCTTGACCAGGGGCGGCAGCAGGTAGGGGCCGATCGTGTAGATCACGCCCAGGCGCAGGGGGCCGGCCAGCGGGTCCTTGTTTTGCTTGGCGAGTTCCTTGATGGCGGCCGTCTGTTCCAGCACGCGTTCGGCTTGCGCGATGATCTGCGCGCCCAGGGGCGTGACGGAGATTTCCGCGCCGCCCCGTTCGAACAGGACCACGCCCAATTCGTCTTCGAGTTTCTTGATGGCCACTGACAGGGTCGGCTGGGCAACGAAGCACGCTTCGGCGGCGTGGCCGAAGTGCTTCGCGCGCGCGACTGCAACGATATATTTCAGTTCAGTCAGTGTCATAGTTTGATTGAAACACAGGAAGTGCTTACTTGCAATGAATGAAAGGTGGCGCGCACGTGAAACTGTGGCGCCGATGGCGTATTGTAGCGGATCGCCCCCTATAATGCGGGGCCGGGCGGCGAAGGCAGAGGGTTGTCGGCGCTGGCGTGATCCTACTTAACACTACAAGAGATATCCATGCCTGATTTTGAAAACAAACTGTGCGGCCGTGACGAACTGCGCGCCCGCGCCGCAGCGCTGCCGAAACCGGTGGTGGTGACGAATGGCGTGTTCGACATTCTGCACCGCGGCCACGTGACGTACCTGGCGCAGGCGCGCGCGCTGGGCGCCTCGCTGGTGGTGGCCGTGAATACCGATGCCTCGGTAAAACGCCTGGGCAAGGGCGACGACCGTCCCCTGAACAGCTGCGAAGACCGCATGGCCGTGCTGGCCGCGCTGGAAGCGGTGAGCCTGGTGGTGCCATTCTCGGAAGACAGCGCCCTGGAAGTGGTGCAGGAGATCGAACCGGACATCTATGCCAAGGGCGGCGACTACGACATGGCGGCCATCCCTGAAGGCAAGGCCGTGCTGGCGTATGGCGGCCAGGCCGTGGCCATCGATTTCGCGCACGACCGCTCGACCACCAAGCTGCTGACGAAAGTGCGCGCGCAGCAGGGCTGAGGAACGCCGTCAATGCGCCGTCAATGTTTTCATACAGATAAAAAGACGTTACTATGAGAACTGCCAGGGTTGCGACCTCGTTGCGTCAGCCCCAGCACCCGTTACACCGCCTGATATGCATTGCTAGTCATAGAAAATACATGGATCTTAAAACTTCTGGGGATTGGGCCGTGCCCTCCGGCGTCTGGTACGTCGACGACGATGGTGCGTGGAGCATGCAGCGCAGCGCAGACGGCCAGAACGTCTCGCCCCTGCTGAGCCAGGCCGATATCGGCAAGCTGATGCACGCGCGGCGCCTGCCGGCTGCCGCCGGCGCGCCCGTGCGGCTGTTTCCGCCCGAATTTGCGTTCGATCCCGCCTCGGGCGCGGCCTTGCAGGTGCCGCCCGAGGCGGCCGCCACGCCGTCCGGGGTGCCGCCTTGGGTGCCCCCTTTCGGCGCACACCCCGTCAGCGACGTGCCGCCGGCCGGCGCGGCCGGCTTGCGCCAGGCCAGCGTGCCCCTGAAGCTGGCGGACCAGCGCGCGCGCGAAGAGCATGCGCAAGCCGATGCCTCGCTGCCCATGCCGCCACCGGGCGAATACGAATTCTTTTCCGCGCAGTTCGGCACCAGCGCGCCCGCGCTGCTGGCGCTCGACCCGCGCAAGGCCGTCTTGCACGCCTGGCTGCCCGCCTCGAAACGCTGGCTGGCGCTGGACCCCGACCATGGTGGCTTGCTGGCCGAATCGGACCTGGCCCACGGCGCCTGGCGCGCCGAGCTGGTGCCGGAGTTCAACAGCGTGCTGGTCTTGCCGACCAGCCATGGCCTCGCTTGCATCCGTCCCGACGTGCCGTCGCTCACTTACGTGGTCGAGCACGTGGGCGGCGCGCCGTGCGTGGCTGCGCCCGTCTGGTTCCAGAATCGTTTGTGGGCGCCTTTGCGCGACGACGATGGCCGCATCCGCTTCGTCAATCTTGACGCACAACAAAAGCCGGGCAGCGACGTGCTGCTCGACGGCATGATGGACCTCGGTGCCGTCGGCGCGCCCGTGGCCTACAACCGCATGGCCGTGTGGCCGTGCGCCAACGGCCAGCTGCGCTTGCAGCTGCAGCCCGATGGCAATGTGGCCGCCTCGTTCACGCCGTGGCCCGAAGGGCTGGTGCCGCACTTCGAATTCGGCAGCCCCTACCTGTCGCGCGACGGTGGCCTGTGGCAATTGTGCTTTGAAAGCCGGCGCGGCACTTATGTCTATGTGAAACTGGGCGCCCAGGTCGAGAAGGCCGACGCGCTGGCGCCGCGCCTGTGTTCGGGCAGCTTCAATTACCGCTTCGCCACCAAGCTGAAAACGGCGCCGTGGGAAGAGCCGGAACACGGCGACGATGGCGGCAAGAACCAGGCCGTCATGCCGCTGCTCGAATCGGGCGCCGAGTCCGGTGTCAGCAGCAGCGTCTTCGGCGTCAAGTTCGCCACCAGCGCCGGCCTGTCGAGCGTGCTGCGCTCGAACGAGCGCCTGGCGGCCCAGCTGGTGCAGGACGATGAATTGCGCGAAACCGTGTTCCATACGTTTGCCGTCAGCGAACCGTGGCGCTTGCGCCTGTTTGTCCATGAAGGCACGCTGTGGGCATATCACCGGCTGCTGTCGCGCATCGATGGCTGGGCCTTGCAGGCATGAAGGCGCGCTTACTGAGCGTGGCCTGCGCCGCGTTGTTCAGCGCTGCCGCCGCGCACGCGGCCGGCATCCAGCAAGCGTTTCTGGTGCAAAATTCGGGCTGGATGGAGCCGTTCTACACGGATGAACACTCGCAACTGAAAGCGCTGGTGGGCGCCGTGGCGCAGGCCGCTACAAACCCGTCCGATAAAGTCTATACCCTGGCCTTCAGCCAGAGCAGCGGCAGCAATGTGTCGCCCGCACTGATCGGGCAGGGGCAGGGCGGCGCCGGCGTGGCGGGCCAGCTGGCCAGTCTGGGCCTGGCGCGCAAGAGCGCCGGCGGCGCGCTGGCCGACACGGATTTCCAGGAAGCCGTGACCAAAACCATCACGGGGCCGTTCCAGTCCGCCTCCGGCATCGTGTGGATCTTTACGAATAACAAGAACAGCCCCAACAACGACAGCCAGACGGCCGAGCGCAACCGCGACTTTTACCGCTTGCTGCATCTGGAACCGTCGATCACCAAGACCTTGGTGTTTCCGCTGCGCATGCCCGTGCAGGGCAAGCTGTACAGCGCCAAGGGCTTGATGGTGTATGCGCTCGCATATGGCCAGCCCGCGTCCGAGGCGTTGACCCGCATCCTGGCCGAAGGGCGGCTGTCGCAAGTGCTGACGCGCCCGCCCGCGCGCTTGAAACCGGTAGACCAGGATGCCGTGCGCATCGTGCCCCAGTCCGTCAAGAACAGCGCCAACGTACACGCCAGCCTGGGCCGCGACGGGCGCACCATCGTGCTCGACGTCGATGCGGCCAAGCTGGTGCCGCAAGTGGTGCTGCAAGCGTCCTTGCAAAACATGTTTTTCCCGTACGTGATCGACAGCGCCAAAGTGCACGCGAGCCTGGCGGGCCAGAACGCGCCGCTGCACGTTGCGCCAGATCAAATCCGCCAGCTGCAGCCGGGTGCCAGCCAGGCCGTGCAGGTACAGTTTGCGTTGCCGATGGCGCAGATTCCGTCGCCGTGGTCGGCGCAGGCGATCGCCGCCATGGGCAAGCAAGTGATGCTGCCGATGCAGGCGCAAGTGGGCCTGTCGGAACAGCGGCTGGCGCTGGCGTCCAGCTTTGGCAAGGATTTGCAGGAACTGTTCCCCGGCGACCCGATTTCCAGCATGTTCACGCCGCCCGACAGCGTGCGCGCCTCGCAGGCAACGATCCCGCTGCTGGTGCGCATCCAGTATCCGCTCTTGCCCGTGCTGGTGATACTGGGCGGCGTGCTGGCGCTCGTGCTGGGTTTGCTGGCGCTGGGTTTGCTGGGCACGCGCGCCACGCGCTACAAGGTGATGGCCGACGGCGTGCAGCGGCAAGTGCTGTTGAAACCGTTCAAGAGCGTGCAGATCCGCGATGACGACGGCCGCGACATCGGCGAACTCAAGCGGGGCCTGGGCCAGCCCGCCGTCGTGCGCGTAGCCGAAGGCCATACCCTGAGCCTGGCCTGAACAATCACTCCCTAAAAATTCCTTCCATTCAACAGAGGCATACCATGGCGCAAGACACCCCAAAAGACAATGCAGGTTTCACCTTGCCAGCACCGGCGTCCGCG
The DNA here is from genome assembly GCF_002813325.1 of Janthinobacterium sp. 64. Lineage (NCBI taxonomy): Bacteria > Pseudomonadati > Pseudomonadota > Betaproteobacteria > Burkholderiales > Oxalobacteraceae > Janthinobacterium > Janthinobacterium sp. 64. The sequence continues at coordinate 4,649,978 of NZ_PHUG01000001.1, forward strand.
CCGCCCGCCGCCGATGCACCGGCTGCCGGCGCTGCGGCTACCACGGCCACGACCGAAGCTGCACCCGCGTTGGACCCTGCCAGCACGACCGACACCTCGTCGCGCGACACCCTGGTCGGCGGCGTGGTGCTGTTGCTGCTGTTCATCGCCTTTTTCTTTGCCAAGAATGCCTATGCAAATGGCCTGGTGGCCAAGCGCGTGCCGCCGAACAAGGCCAATGCCTCGGGCTGGTGGCTGTTCATCTTCCTGGCCAGCCTGGCGACCGGTGTCGTGCTGGCCGCCGTAAACGCGCATAAATTCCTCGCGCCACTGTTCATGGGACCGCTGGTGCTGGTGGGCTTGGTCGCCCTGTTGCTGACTTTTACTTCCAGCCGCCGTTAAGCACGCCGTAACACGCATCATCGAAGGAATCACCATGGCAGAGAACCTGAACCAAACCATCACCGGCGGCGCCAGCGAGCGCAAGCAGGACAAGATCATCGAACTGCGCCCGACCCTGTTCATCGGCATCGGCGGCACGGGCATGCAGGTGCTGATGCGCGTGCGCCGGCGCATCCTCAACACCCTGTGGGGCGGCGCGGGCAACCGCACGCGCATCGAGGGCCTGGCCGACTTTCCCATCGCGCAATTCATCCATTTCGACCTCGACAATGGCGCAGTGATCGAGAGCGGCGAGTCGCAGGCGAAGGACTTGCAGTTCGACCAGGTGAAGTTCACGGACGATGACAAGGTGGTCGAATCGTTCGACATGGACAAGTACAGCCGCGATGAAGACTCGCTGGAAAAATATCCGCACATCAAGGAATGGCTGCCGCTGACGCCGCAGCGCATCCGCGAATTGCGTTTCGACATGAGTAGCGGCGCCGGCCAGATCCGCGCCGTCTCGCGCCTGTATTTCTTCGATAAATATGCAAAGATCCGCGACAAGATCCGCTTGAAGCTGAAAGCGCTGAAGACGGGCCTGTCGCACGATCGCCAGCTGGCCGAACTGGGTTTGCGCATGGAAACGAACCGTTTCCGCATCGTCATCGTCGGTTCCGTCGCCGGTGGCACGGGGTCCGGTTCCTTCCTCGACATGGGCTTGCTGGCGCGCTGGCTGGCGCGCAGCGAAGTGGGCGCGGCCGACGTCGAGCTGATGCTGTTCTTGCCGACCGGCTACACCAAGGCCAACAAGGACCGGGTCGAGGCCAATGGCTATGCGGCGCTGATGGAGCTGGAATCGGCGATGATGGGCAATAAAGGCTATGTGGGACGCTGGGATGCGTATGACCGCCCGGAACTGACGCGCGAGCCGTACAGCGAGGTCTACCTGATCGATTCGGGCAACCTGGCCCAGCAGCACACCAAGGATGTCAGCGACGTCTACCACATGGTGGCCGATTCGCTGTTCGAGGATTTCGCCTCGGCCGACTTCGCGCGCGCCAAGCGCTCGATCGCCGTCAACCAGGCGCAGCACAAGAACTCGCTGTACAACGCGCCCGTGCCGCAAGACCGCTTCGGCGACATGCGCCTGTATTTCTCGAAGCGCTTTTCCTCGTTCGGCATGGCCGTGCTCGATACGCGCCAGGAAGCGGCGCGCGATGAGCGGGCTCACCGCTGGGCCGGCGCCATGCTGCAAGCGTTCTTTGGCGTGGGCGGCACGGATGCGGGCGCCAACCGGGCCACGGATACGCAGCGCGACAATTTCCTCGCCGCCAATATGTTCCTGAAAGGCACGCCGTTCAGCGACTTCCCCGAGTTTTCCGACAAGAGCATCGAACTGAAGCGCTCCAGCGGCGACTTCATCGATTTCCGCGTCGTCGACGAATTGCTGGAAGACCGCCACGGCCACTTGCTGGCCGGCGTGGAAAACCGGGTCAACACGCGCATCAACGATATCCGCACGGGTTTTGACCGCAGCGAATGGCCGGCGCAGGTGCGCGACGCCATGAAGCATCTGGAACGCGACGCCGTGCGCGACCAGGATTCCACGGCCGACACGACGGAAGACCGCATCAGCAAGCGCCGCCGCGAAGTGCTGGAAGACGTCAAGAAAGTCGTGCGCGACCAGTTGTATGGTTATCTTGATAATAAAGAATTCGGCGGCCTCGAATACGTGCTGTCGCTGGTGGAACAGATCAAGGACCGCATCGAGGCGCCGGGCAGCGGCTTGACGGCGCAGATCGGCAACAATGCCGAGCGCTACCGCGAAATCAAGGAAGCCGTGCGTTCGCGCGAATACGAGCGCCTGCTGAACAACCTGGAACAGACGCGCAGCACCTTCGGTTTCCTCAGCAATGGTGAAAAGCAGGCGGGCGTGGTGATGGACCATTTGCGCACGGAAATGGCGAATGCCCTGAAATTCCATCTGCGCGCCAAGGCAGCGGACGAGTCCGTCATCCTGCTGGGCGAACTGTCGCGCTGGCTGGGCAACCGGGTCGGCGTCGACGCGCAAGGCCGCGCGCAGTGGAATGGCCTCGTGGGCGAACTGCAAACGGGCCGCGAAGGCGTGCTGGCCATGCTGGCGGAACTCAAAACAGCCAATACGATTTTGCAAAAGGACCTGGACAAGGAACACGCGACCCTGATCGTCATTCCCGTCACGGAAAAAGACATCGCGCTGCCATCGGCGGCCACCTTGCGCCAGTGGGCCGATGAAGCGTTCAAGGACATGGGCGGCTCGAAAGCGCTGTTCCCCATGCTGGGCGAACCGGCGCAACGGGGCTTGATCCTGGCCAAAGTCACGCGCATGGCCGAAAACATGATCGCCACGGCGGGCCTGGTGGAAGGGGCGACGAGCACGCCCGACCCCCTGTTCGAGGCGCTCGAACAGATGGACGTGTCCGAACGCCTGGACCGTTTCCGCAAGCTTCTGGCCTGCTCCATGCCGTGGATCGACGCCAATATGGCGGGCGACTTCACGGTCGTGTCGGACCAGTTCAAGTGCGTGATCGGCGTGGCCAACGCGGCCGCCTTCAAGGCGAAATTCGGCGCCGAGCTCGAATCGTGCGTGCCGACCCAGGTGGGCATCACGGTGAGCCAGCTGGAAATCGTCGAGACGGGTATCCGCGGGCGCGCCGTCTGCTATTGCGAACTGGCCGGCGTGCCGATGACGGTGCTGCGGGGCCTGGAAGGCTGGCGCACCAGTTACCGCAAGGAAGGCGACAACGACAAGGCGCCGACCCACACGCACATCGATCCGACGCAATTCACGCACCCGATCGCGCCCAATACGGACGAGATGAAGCGACTGGCGGAAGATTTTGGTGAGTTCCTGCAAGCCATCATGCTGGGCATACTGACGCGCCACACGGGCCGCGTCGTGCCGCCGGGCCAGTACCAGTTTGCCGTCGAACCGGGCGACTTGCGCCGCATCGGCAACGAACGGGCCATCCGCCAGAACGGCATGCCTGCCTCGTACGAGAAAAATATCGCGCTGCGCATCGAGGAAAAATTGACGGCGCTTGACGCCGTGCAGACGGCAGCCTTGGCGGCGCTGGCAAAATACTATGAACGGGGCGTGTATGCACCGAAGCTGGTGGCGCAGGCCGATGGCTCGCAGCTGCCGTATATCGGTTTTGGCAGCGCCATTTCCGCCGAGGTGGGCGCGCGCCTGCGCGAATCGGCGCGCCGCAAGGGCATGGCCAGCGATGAGCTCGACCGCACGGTGCAAGCCTTGCTGGGCCGGCTGAAGGAATGGGCGAACGTCATCGGCGACTCCGACAGCGATGCCTACGACTGGGAAGTGCGCGAGCCGGAAGCGGATGGACCGCCGCGGTTAAAGTATGCGATCAAGGCGGAAATGCTGGAAGCGGGGCGCCTGGAGCAATTGTTGCGCCCGGCCAGTGCGGCCGCCGTTCCCGCTGCGCCGGTGTTCGGCACGGCGCCGCCACCGCTGGTGGAATACCAGTATTTCCTGGGCATCAATGGCCAGCAGCAGGGACCGTTCACGGCCCAGCAGATCGTGCAATACGTGCAGGCGGGACAGGTTGCACCAGGCACCACCAAGGTGTGGCGCGCCGGCTTGCCGGCCTGGGCCGACCTGGCCCAGTTCCCCGAACTGGCGCCCCTGTTCCTCAGCGCGCCGCCACCGTTGATGCCGCCGCCCCTGTGAATGCTGGAATGACGCTGGAATGAAGGATTAGTTTTGGATATCTGCAACAAATGCAAGACGGGCCTGTGGACCGTTGTCAGCCATTGCCCCTACTGCGGTCACGCGGTGGCGGGCGCGGCCAGGCCAGCTGCGGCCGTGCCGCCGCCGCTGCCAGTAACGCCCAAGCCGCCGCCCGTGCCGGTAACGCCTGCGCCTGCGCCGAAAGCGCCACCGAAACCGGCACCGGCATCCGTGCCGCCACCGGCGCCAGCGCCAGCGAAACAGGCCCAGCCGGCCCAGCCGAAAGCCGTGCCCAAGCCCGTGCCGGTAGCGTCACCGGCGTCAACCGAACCGCCAGCACCGCCGCGCAAGTGGCTGCGCTGGGTGGGCGGCATCGCCGTGCTGGCCTTGGTGATCGTCTACATGAATGGCAAGCCGGGCGGCAAGAGTGAATCGGCTTGCAACGACGCCATCGACAGTGGCTTGAAGCTGGTAGCGGATGGCAGCCTGGACGGCGCCCGCCAGAAGCTGGCGACGGCGAAAAATGTCTGTACGGGCAAGTCCAGCGCCAAGGCAGACGATTTGCAGGCGGCGATCGGCAAGGCCGGCGCCGCATCGGGCAGTTGCCAGCGCAGTGTGCGTTCCATCGAGCGCAATATTGATGGCCATCAGTTGCAAAGCGCGGCCAAGGGCATCGCCGCGCTCGACGTCGATTGCGCAGGCGCATCGAGCGTCGATTCCCTGCGCAAGCAGCTGGCGCGCCAGCAGGCGGCAGCCGCGTCCGTGCTGGTGGGCGTGCGCCAGGCGCTCGACGGCAAGGATGCGACGGCGGCAAGAAATGGCATCGCCCGGCTGGAAGCGATCGATGGCGAAGCGGTGGAATTGCCGCAGTTGAAGGCCGACGTGCAGGCGCTGTCGTCGCCCGCGCCTGTTTCAGCCCCGGCCCCCGTGTTGGCGCCGGCACAGCAGGAACCTGCGCCCGCGCGCGCGGTCGAACGTTCGGCGGTGGCAGAACGCCGTCCGCTGGAAACGTCGCCCGTCGATAGCGGCGCGGCGATGCGCAACGAGATGGCGCAATCGTTCCTGCGCGATGCCGAGCGCTCTTTACTGGAAGGCAAGTTCGATGCGGCCAAGACGTATCTGGAAAGCGCGCGCCGCGTCGATCCCGGCAATGCGCGCATCGATAACCTGTCGCGCCGCATCCGCGAACGCGAACGGCAAGTGCTGCAGACGGAAACAACGATCAATTAGCAATCCTGGGAGTTAACATGCTGAATCACACCACTGTGCGCGCGGCTGCCGCGCTGACCATCGCGGCCATGCTGGCCGGCTGCGCCACGGCGCCGATGAATCCGAACGGCGTGCGCCAGGACGGTTCCTACCCGCAAGGTGGAAGCCAGGCGGCCACGGATGAAGACCCCTGCAGCATGGGCGCGACGGCCGCCGCCGGCGCGGCCGTGGGGGCATTGCTGGGCGCGCTGGCGGGCGGCAAGAATGCGGCGCTGAAGGGCGCGGCCATCGGCGGCGGCCTGGCGGCGGCAGGTTGCCTGGCCATCAATGTCAATTCGCGCCAGACCAAGACGGCGGCGCAGGCGGACCGCGACTACATCCGCGCACGCGGCGCGCTGCCGCGCGAGCCGCAAGTGGTGTCGTACACGCCGCAGCTGAGCGCGTCGACCGTCAAGCGCGGCCAGCCGTTCAAGGTCAATTCGGTAGTGGAGCTGGTCAACGGCAGCGCGCAAAGCGTCAACGACGTGCGCGAAGAGCTGGTGGTGCTCGATCCGCAAGGCCAGCCATTCAAGTCCGGCTCGAAGGCCCTGGCCAGCAACAACAAGTCGGGCGGGCGCTTTGAAAACTCGTTCCAGCTGACCTTTCCGGAAGGCGTGTCGCAAGGCGTGTATGGCGTCAGGACGAATCTGTACGTGAACGGCAAGCTGGCCGCCACGCGCGACTTGCGCACGCAACTGGTGATGCTGGACACGGACGGCGCCGCGCCGCAATTGGCGCTGCGTTAGTTAAGCTCCGCCCTGATATCCGTGCTGGCGCCAGGCCTCGTACACGACCACGGCCACCGTATTCGATAAATTCAAACTGCGGTTGTCCGGGCGCATCGGCAGGCGGATGCGTTGCTCGGCGGGAAAACCGTCGCGCAGGGCCGGGTCCAGGCCTTTCGTTTCCGAACCGAACACGAACACGTCGCCCGGCAGGAAGGCCACGTCGCCGAACGGGCGCGAGCCGCGCGTGGTCATGGCGAACATGCGGGCCGGGTCGGGCTGGGTGTCGGCCAGGAACGCTGCCCAATTCTTGTGCACCTTCATCTTGGCGTAGTCGTGGTAATCGAGGCCGGCGCGCTTCATCTTGGCATCGTCGAGCGGAAAGCCCAGCGGTTCGACCAGATGCAGCTGCGCGCCCGTGTTCGCGCACAGGCGGATGACGTTGCCCGTGTTGGGCGGGATTTCAGGTTCTACCAAAACAACGTGAAACAAAATGCTCTCCTTATATAAGTGATGCTAGCGTGGCGGCGTGCGCGCCACCACCAGTATGCTGACCCTGGCCGCGCCTGCGCTCTTGCAGGCGGTGGCCAGGGCGTTGACGGTATGGCCGCTGCTCATCACGTCGTCGACGATGCCCACATGACACCCTTGCAATAACGCCCCGTGTTCCGGCGCGATGGCGAACGCGTGCGCCAGGTTGGCTCGCCGTTCCTGCGGCGCCACCGCGCTTTGCGCCCGCGTGTCGCGCACCCGCAGCGCCAGGCGGGGCTGTAAAGGCACGTCCAGCAGGCGCGCCAGCGGACGGGCGATTTCCAGCGCCTGGTTAAAGCCCCGTTCGGTCAGCCGGGCCGGGCCCAAGGGCACCGGGCACAGCAGTTGCGGCGCTTGCCATGCTGGTTGTTGCTGAATGGCAACATGCAGCAATTCCGCCAACAGGGGCGCCAGCGCCAGGCGCGCGCCGAATTTCAGCTGCAGCAGCAACTGGTCGACGGGCGCCGCATAATCAAACGCCGTGACGGTAGCGTCATACGCGGGCCGCTGGCGCAAACAGCGTCCGCACAGCAGCGCCACCTCGATGTCCGCGAGCGGATTGGCGCACTGGCGGCAGCGGGGGCGAAGTTGTCCCCGTCCCTGCCCCAGATACTGCGCGCGGCAGGGCGGGCACAGCACTTGCGGGCAGCCGATGCCGCACAGCGCGCATTGCGCCGGCAGCACCGTGTCGCCCAGCCACAGCCGCAGGGCCTGCCAGGCGGCCTCAAGACGGTGCCGGGTGGCGGTCCGCATCGCGATGGCGTCGTTCCATGTACACTGCCGACATTATCTCACCTCACCGGTTTCAACATGCCTGTTCCCGCCAATCCACCCAAAATGAGTGCGCCCATCGATGCGGTGCAAGTACGCGATTTCTTTTCCCGTCCCGCGCGCGTCGCGCCGTCGGACTTCCTGCGCCGCGAAGTGTCGGCACGCATGCACGAGCGCCTGGAGCTGGTGAAAATCACGCCCTTGCGCGTGCTCGACGCCGGCTGCGGCCCGGGCGCGGACCTGGCGCAGTTGCACAAGGATTATCCCGCCGCGCAGATTATCGGCCTCGATGCAGCGCAAGCGATGATGCAGGCGGCGCGCGCGCCCGCGTCGAAACTGGCCAGTTTGAACCAGTTCCTCAGCAAACTCTTGCCGGCCAAGGCGGGCGTGGATTTGCTGTGCGGCGACCTCGGTGACTTGCCGCTGGCGCAGGGCAGCATCGACCTCGTGTGGTCGAATCTGGCGCTGCACTGGCACGCGCAACCCGACCGCGTGTTTGCCGAATGGCGGCGCGCGCTGCGCCTCGATGGCTTGCTGATGTTTTCCTGTTTCGGTCCCGACACCTTCCGCGAAGTGCGCGACGCCTTTGCCGAGGCCGATTTATATTCGCACGCCTTGCCCTTTGTCGACATGCACGACTTCGGCGACATGCTCGTCGAGACGGGTTTTTCCACGCCCGTGCTGGACATGGAAATCATTACGGTGACCTACGACACGGCGGAAAAACTGCTGGCCGACGTGCGCGCCTTTGGCGGCAACCCGCTGACCACGCGCCGGCGCGGCCTGATGGGCAAGGCGGCCTGGCAGCGCATGCTGGCTGCGCTGGAAAAGACGCGCCGTCCCGACGGCAAGCTGGGCCTGAGTTTCGAGGTCATCTATGGCCATGCCTTCCGTCCCGCGCCGCGCGTGACGCGCAACGGGGAAGCCATCATCCGCTTCGATTTGCCGCGCAAACCCAAATAAAACGGCAAAGAAACCGATACTTGGTCGCCATCCGCGCATGGATGTTGCAGCAACCGTTGCAAAGCGCGCGGCGGCCGGGAGAAGGACGCGCACAAAGCCGATTATTGCTTGATGGATTCAAGTTTACTTGACTATAATCGTTGACTGTTTGTCAGCTTGATAATTGAAAAAAACAAGGGCTGCATACAAAATAAAAAAAACAAAGCAAGACTAATTCGAAGTTACTGCATTAGTATAGTAACCATCTTCCACACGAGGCCATTTCAAGGTGGGGAAGAAAAACAGGGTTCCAGCATGGTTGTCCGTCAGGGTTTTGGCGTCGGCAGCCAGCATGGAATTCGCTGGTGCTTGACGCACATGGCCGCATTCCGGCCGTGGTGCTTTCATGGAGGAGCGGCAGCGGTCCAGTACGGAGAAGTCCGCAGCCGTTTAAAATATCATTATTTTTTGGGTGGTTGGGGAAAACATGACACATGCAAAGCGACTTCAATCGTTGCTGCTCGGGCTGTCTTTGACAGCGTTTGGCATCGGGCGATGGGCCACGGCGGCACCGGCTGCCAGCACCTATCCCGGCACCGGCGGTCCCGTGCCGTTCGAAATGAATCTGCAACCGCCGGCGACGCAGATCGCCCACGAAATCTACGATTTGCACACCCTGATGATGATCATCTGCCTGGTGATCTTCGTGGCCGTGTTCGGCGTCATGTTCTATTCCATCTTCAAGCACCGCAAGTCCCTGGGCCACAAGCCGGCCACCTTCCACGAAAGCACCACCGTCGAGATCGCCTGGACCGTCGTGCCTTTCCTGATCGTCATCGGCATGGCCCTGCCTGCCACGCGCACCGTCGTGGGCATGAAGGACACCTCGAACGCCGACATCACCATCAAGGCCACGGGCATGCAGTGGAAATGGGGCTATGACTACCTGAAAGGCGAGGGTGAAGGCATTTCCTTCCTCTCCAACCTGGCCACGCCGCGCTCGCAAGTGGGTGCGCCTGGCATGCCGCCGACGGAAAAACGCGGTGAAAACTATCTGATCGAAGTCGATAACGAAGTCGTCGTGCCGGTCAACAAAAAGATCCGCGTGGTGCTGACGGCCAACGATGTCATCCACGCCTGGTCCGTGCCCGCCTTTGGCGTCAAGCAAGATGCAATTCCCGGCTTCGTGCGCGACACCTGGTTCAAGGCCGACCATATCGGCACCTTCCGCGGCAATTGCGCCGAGCTGTGCGGCAAGGAACACGCGTTCATGCCCATCGTCGTCAAGGTCGTGTCCAACGAAGACTACAAGGCCTGGGTTGATGTAAAACAAAAGGAAATGGCGGCATTGGCTGATGATCCAAGCAAGGTGTGGACCATCGACGAATTGAAGGTCAAGGGCGAGAAAGTGTATGCGGCCAACTGCGTGCTCTGCCACCAGGCGACGGGCAAGGGCGTGCCGGGTGCGTTCGCGCCGCTGGACGGCTCGGCCGTGGTGAACGGTCCGAAAGCGGATCAGATCCACGTCTTGCTGAACGGGCAAAAGAGCGGCAAGTATCCCGCTGAAATGCCAGCCTGGAAACAGCTGTCCGACACGGAAATTGCCGCAGTGATCACTTACACGCGCAATTCCTGGTCGAACAAGGCCGCAGAGAACATCGTTCAACCAGCCGAAATCGTGGCTGCACGCAAGTAATTAGGAGCCGCACATGAGTACTAGCACGAGCACCTTGGACCACGCCGGTCACGATCACGCCCACGACCACCCGACTGGCTACCGCCGCTGGCTGTTTGCCACCAACCACAAGGATATCGGTACCCTGTACCTGTGGTTTTCGTTCATCATGCTGCTGTCGGGCGGCGTGCTGGCCCTGATGATACGCACGGAACTGTTTCATCCAGGCTTGCAATTCTTTCACCCCGAATTTTTCAACCAGCTGACCACCATGCACGGCCTGGTGATGGTGTTTGGCGCCATCATGCCGGCCTTCGTCGGCTACGCCAACTGGATGATCCCGCTGCAAGTGGGCGCATCCGACATGGCGTTTGCCCGCATGAACAACTTCTCGTTCTGGCTGCTGCCACCGGCCGCGCTGCTGCTGGCCACGTCCTTCCTCGTGCCGGGCGGCGCCACGGCTGCCGGCTGGACCCTGTACGCGCCGCTGTCGACGCAGATGGGCCCTGGCATGGACATGGCCATTTTTGCCATGCACCTGATGGGCGCCTCGTCCATCATGGGCTCGATCAACATCATCGTCACCATCCTGAACATGCGCGCCCCTGGCATGACCCTGATGAAAATGCCGATGTTCTGCTGGACCTGGCTCATTACCGCGTATCTGCTGATCGCCGTCATGCCCGTGCTGGCCGGCGCCATCACCATGACCCTGACGGACCGCCATTTCGGCACATCCTTCTTTAACGCGGCAGGTGGCGGCGACCCCGTCATGTACCAGCACATCTTCTGGTTCTTCGGCCATCCCGAGGTCTACATCATGATTCTGCCGGCCTTCGGCATCGTCTCGCAGATCCTGCCCGCGTTTGCCCGCAAACCTTTGTTTGGCTACGCCTCGATGGTCTACGCCACGGCCTCGATCGCGATCCTGTCCTTCATCGTCTGGGCGCACCACATGTTTACCACCGGCATGCCGGTGACGAGCCAGCTGTTCTTCATGTACGCGACCATGCTGATCGCCGTACCGACGGGCGTGAAGGTATTCAACTGGATCGCCACGATGTGGAAGGGTTCCATGACGTTCGAGACGCCGATGCTGTTCTCGGTCGGCTTCATCTTCGTGTTTACCATGGGCGGCTTCACGGGCCTGATCCTGGCCGTCACGCCGATCGACATCCAGCTGCAGGATACCTATTATGTGGTGGCGCACTTCCACTACGTGCTGGTGGCCGGTTCGCTGTTTGCCCTGTTCGCCGGCTTCTACTACTGGTCGCCGAAATGGACGGGCCATATGTACAACGAGACGCGCGGCAAGATTCACTTCTGGCTGTCGCTGATCACGTTCAACGTGACCTTCTTCCCGATGCACTTCCTGGGCCTGGCCGGCATGCCACGCCGCTACGCCGACTATCCGGCGCAGTTCACGGACTTTAATATGATCGCCTCGATCGGCGGCTTCGGCTTTGGCCTGATGCAGGTGTACTTCCTGTTCTTCGTGGTCTTGCCGACCATCCGCGGCGGCAAGGCTGCTCCAGCGAAACCATGGGAAGGCGCGGAAGGCCTGGAATGGACCGTGCCGAGCCCGGCACCATTCCACACGTTTGAAACGCCGCCGACCGTGAAATAATGGGTATCCCGGGCCGGCGTGTTGCGCGGCCCGTCTTGAATAAAGTGCCTGTCATGACCGAAGTGAAAACTGAGCGTAAAAAACCGAACAACCTGCGTACCGGGCTGATCCTGGCCGCCCTGGCGGCCTTCTTCTTCCTGTCCGTGTTCGTCAAGCGCATGTGGCTCTGACGTGACGACGCCCCACCAACAGGAGACACGCGGCCTGAACCGCAAGATGCTGGGCAAGCTGCTCGTCATTGCCGTGCTGATGTTTGGCTTTGGCTATGCCCTGATTCCCGTCTACAAGCAGATTTGCGAAGTGATGGGCATCAACGTGCTGACGCAAAAAGATGGCACGGTGGCGTACGACAACAATACGCAAGTCGACACCACGCGCAGCATTACCGTCGAGTTCGACGGCAATGCGCAGGGGCCATGGCGCTTCCGCCCGACCGTGTCGAGCATGCAAGTGCATCCGGGCGAACTGGTGACCGTCATGTATGAAGTGGTCAACACGCAAAACCGCGTCGTCAATGCGCAAGCGATCCCCAGCTATGCGCCGCAGAGCGCCACGCCGCATTTCAAGAAGGTCGAGTGCTTCTGCTTCAAGCAGCAGACCTTGAAACCGAAGGAAGCGCGGCAGATGCCGGTGGTGTTCTTCCTCGATCCGGCCCTGCCGAAAGAGGTCAAAACCATCACCCTGTCGTACACGTTTTTCGAGATTGCCGGTCTGAGCCAGGCTCAGACGCCGGCCGTCCAATAGGAGAGTGCCATGGCCAAGCCAGACCAGCCGGAAAAAGCGTCGTTCCTGTATTCGCTGCGCGCCGTCGTGTGGTCATTCACGGGCTTGCGCCGCAAGAGCGATTTCGACACGGATTCGGCCAAGCTCAATCCCGTGCACATCGTCATCGCCGGCTTCCTGGTGGTCGCCTGCCTGATCGGCATCCTGATTTCAATTGTTAAATTCGTCGTTTTATAAATTATAAAAAACCACCCTATAAGTTTTTGAGGAGATGATGATGAGTTCCAACCACGCCGCCGTACCTTATTATTTCGTGCCCGGCCCGTCGCGCTGGCCCATGCTGGGCGGCGCCAGCCTGCTGCTGACCATGATCGGCGCCTCGGCCTGGGTCAACGACGTCTCCTGGGGCCCGTACGTCAATTACCTGGGCTTGGCCGGCATCTTGCTGGTGCTGTATTTCTGGTTCGGCGACGCCATCAGCGAATCGGAGCAGGGCCTGTACAGCGAGCGCATCGACCACTCATTCCGCTGGAGCATGAGCTGGTTCATCTTTTCGGAAGTCATGTTCTTCGCCGCTTTCTTCGGCGCCCTGTTCTATGCGCGCAGCATTTCCATGCCGTGGCTGGCCGACCTCGACCACAAGGTGATCTGGCCTGACTTCGCCGCTCAGTGGGGCAATACGGGCCCGGCCGGCACGGTGCAGGAATTCACCACCATGACGCCGTTCTGGATTCCGACCATCAACACGGCCTTGCTGCTGCTGTCTGGCGTCACGTTGACCATCTCGCACCACGCGCTGCGCGCCGGCCACCGCGGCATGACGGCCCTGTTTCTGTTCGCCACGATCTTGCTGGGCGCCATCTTCATGGGCTTCCAGGTGTACGAGTACATGCACGCCTACAGCGAACTGAACTTGAAATTGACGTCCGGCATCTACGGCGCCACCTTCTTCATGCTGACGGGCTTCCACGGCTTCCACGTGACCCTGGGCGCCATCATGCTGTCCGTCATCCTGTACCGCGTGCTGAAAGGCCACTTTACGCCCGAGCACCACTTCGGCTTCGAAGGCGCCGCCTGGTACTGGCACTTTGTCGACGTCGTCTGGCTGGGTCTGTACGTGGTCGTGTATTGGTTATAATGGCGGGGCAGGGCGCGCGCGGTTGATGCGTGCGCCGGCACCATAAAAAAAGCCGTACCGGGAGATCCTGGGTACGGCTTTTTTCTTAGTGTGAAGAATTTGCCAATCAGGCAATGTCGGGCCTTAATGAATTCCCGTCGGCTGGATATAGCCGAGCTTGTGCGCCAGCAGGATCAGCAGGAATAGGGTGATCGACAAGCCCACGCGCAGGGCCAGCGCCTGCACGGTGCGGTTGCTCTTGCCCTTGTCGCGCATGAGGAAGAACAGGGCCGAGCCCAGGCTGCCCAGGATCAGGATGAAGGCGATGGCAACGAGGATTTTCATGGATGGTAGCGCCAGGCTTGAGGAGGTTTCATTGTAATGCGTATCCGCTTCCATTTTAGATGGATTCCATTTGTTGTAATGCTGCTACTGGTGGCCCTGGGCGTGTCCTTGGCGCAATGGCAGCAGCGCCGTGGCGATGAAAAACTCGCGCGCGCCGCCCGGCTGGAAGCGGGCAACCTGGCTGCGCCCTTGGCATTGACGGCCGCGCCCATGCTGCCGAGCGATGCGCAAGCGATTGAGTATCGCAGGATCACCGTCACGGGCCATTTCGTGCCCGCCTGGACGGTGTACCTGGACAACCGTCCTTACAAAGGCCAGGCCGGCTTTCACGTACTCACGCCGTTCCGCATCGACGGTTCAGCCATGCACGTGCTGGTGGCGCAGGGCTGGCTGCCGCGCAACAATGCCGAGCGCACGCGCATTCCCGATTACACCACGCCCACGGGCACGGTGACGATTGCCGGCATCGCGCGCCTGAACGCGGGCCATGTGATGGAACTGGGCACGGCGCCGCCCCTGGCGCCGCACGCCATCGTGCAAAATGCCGATATCGGCCAGCTGGCCCAGGCCAGCGGCCTGGCCTTGCAACCATTTATTCTCGAACAAACAGTTGATTCGACAGCAACGGCGCCAGCGTCCAGCCAGCTTCCCGTGCGCGATTGGCCGGCGCCGGACCTGGGCGCCGACAAGCACCGCGGCTATGCATTCCAGTGGTACGCACTGGCACTGATGGCTTTTCTATTTTTTGTCTTTACAGGATGTCGACGTGCAAACAAACAACCCTGAAGCAACGCAAGACAGCAGCAATAAACAGGCACAAACTACGGGACGCTGGAAACTGCTGGCCGTCGTGGCCGTGTGCGCGTTTCCCATCATCGCTTCGTATTTCACGTATTACATCATCAAGCCCACGGGCCGCAACAACTACGGCGCGCTGATCGACCCGCGTTTGTACCCGATTCCCGAGGCAGCGCTGCACGTGACGGAACTCGATGGCAAGGCGTCGCCGCTGGCGCAATTCAAGGGCAAGTGGGTGCTGCTGCAAACGGGGCCGTCCGATTGCCAGGAGGCATGCAAGAAGCAATTGTTTGACATGCAACAACTGCGCCTGATGCAAGGCAAGGAACGCGAACGCCTGGAAAGAGTCTGGCTGGTGACGGATGGCCAGCCGCTCGACACGCTCGTGATGCGCGAATTCGACGGCACCAGCATGCTGCGCGTCAATAGCGACGCCTTGACGGCGTGGCTGCCCGTGGAGCCGGGCGGCAAGACCAGCGACCATTTGTATTTGATCGATCCGCTGGGCAATCTGATGATGCGCTTCCCGAAAGACGCGGACCCGAACAAGATCAAGAAAGACATCGCCAAGCTGCTCAAAGCTTCGGCGATCGGTTGAGGAGTCTGCATGCCGACGATGCATCTCTCCGCGCTGGCCCAGCTGGGCTTGACGGGCCTGCTGGTGGCGCTGCTGCCTTTGAGCATGGTCTGGGTGTCCGCGGACGCCAATAAATACCGCAAGCTCGTGTGGATCGCCGTCTTCTTGACGGTCGACCTGATCATGTTTGGCGGTTTTACGCGCCTGTCCGATTCCGGCCTCGGCTGCCCCGACTGGCCAGGCTGCTATGGCTCGGCCAATCCATTTCTCGCGCACGAGCACATCGTGGCGGCGGAAACGCTGATGCCGACGGGCCCCGTCACGGTGGTGAAAGCGTGGATCGAAATGACGCACCGCTACCTGGCCATGGCCATCGGCGTCTTGATCGTGGCGATGATGGTGCAGGCGTGGCGCCAGTGGAAGAAAAGCAAACGGCAGGAATTCGCCCCCGCGCTGCCGACGGCGCTGTTTTTGTTCGTCTGCCTGCAGGGAGCGTTCGGTGCCTGGACCGTGACATTAAAACTGCAACCGGTGATCGTCACCATCCACTTGCTGCTGGGCATGGGTTTACTGGCCATGCTGACGTGGCTGGGCGGGCGCCAGGACCATGCCGTCAAACCCCTGCTGCGCGCCGATGCGGATGCGTCCGTGCTGCGCCCCGTGCGCGCGCTGGCCGTCATGTCGCTCGTGCTGCTCACCGTGCAGATCGCGCTGGGCGGCTGGGTGAGCACCAACTACGCCACCCTGGCCTGCACCGATTTTCCCCTGTGCGGCGGCAAGGTCATTCCGGAGATGGATTTCGAGCATGGTTTCCATCTGTGGCGCGAGCTGGGCAAGACGGCCGCCGGCCACTATTTGCCGTTTTCCGCGCTGACGGCCATCCACTGGGTGCACCGCAATTTCGCCTTCATCGTGGCAGCCGGCATCGGCTATACGGTGTTGCGCGCATGGAAGCTGCCGTCCTTGCGCGGCACGGCACGCTGGGTGGCGCTGGTGCTGGCCCTGCAGGTGGCCACGGGCCTGGCGACGATTTACCTGAGCTGGCCATTGTCGATTGCCGTGCTGCATAACGGCGGGGCGGCGCTGCTCGTGTTATTGCTGACCATGTTAAACTACAAGGCTAAATTCCAACTCGATGTTGCGCGCAATGTTCAGCGCGCTTGCGCCTCCGCGCCAGTGCCCTCGGCACCAGCCAGTCCTTCCCGTACCGCATAAATGACTACTCAGACCATCAGCCGTAAACCATCCCCCCGCATCGCCCAGTATTGGGCGCTGACCAAGCCCCGCGTGACGCAACTGGCCGTGTTTTGCGCCGTCATCGGCATGTTCCTGGCCAGCGAGGAGTTGCCCGACTGGCGCGCGGTGGTGTTCGGCACCCTCGGCATCTGGCTGCTGGCCGGCGCCGCGTTTGCCGTCAATTGCCTGGCCGAGCGCGAAATCGATGCGCGCATGGCCCGCACGGCGCGCCGTCCGATGGCCATGGGCGACATCACCGTCAAGCAAACGGTGGTGTTCGCGCTGGTGATCGGCGGCCTGGGCATGGCGATTCTGTACCACCTCGTCAATCCGCTGACCATGTGGCTGACCTTTGTCACCTTTGTCGGCTATGCGCTGATCTACACCATGGTGCTCAAACCCGCTACGCCGCAAAACATCGTCATCGGCGGCTTGTCCGGCGCCATGCCGCCCGCGCTGGGCTGGGCCGCCGTCGCCAACGACGTGCCGATGCAGGCGTGGCTGCTGGTGCTGATCATTTTCGTCTGGACGCCGCCGCACTTCTGGGCGCTGGCCATGTACCGGCGCGACGATTACGCGCGCTCGGGCTTGCCCATGCTGCCCGTCACGCACGGCATGCAATTCACGCAATTTCACGTCTGGCTGTACTCGATCGCGCTGGCCGCCACCACCTTGCTGCCATTTGCCGTGCGCATGAGCGGCCTGATCTACCTGGCCTCGGCCGTGGTGCTCAATGCCGGCTTCCTGTACTACGCGTGGAAGATGTACCGCCACTACACGGACCTGATCGCGCGCAAGGCGTTTACGTTCTCCATCATCTACCTGGCATTGCTGTTCGCGGCTTTGCTGGTCGACCACTACATTCCCCTCGGAACATGAAAAAAACCCTGACCCTGTTGCTGGCGACCGTCCTGGTCGCCGTCCTCGCCGGCTGCGGCAAGCCTGCCGCACCGAAGCTGGCCTTCAAGAACACGGACGTGACGGGCCTCGGCTACGCGCGCGAGTTCGCGCTGACCGACCACACGGGCCATCCGCGCACCCTGGCCGACTACAAGGGCAAGCTGGTGCTGGTATTTTTCGGCTACACGCAATGCCCGGACGTGTGTCCCACCACCATGGCCGACATGGCGCAGGTGATGCAGGAAATGGGTCCGCAGGCGGACCAGGTGCAAGTGCTGTTCGTCACGGTCGACCCCGAGCGCGACACGCAGCAATTGCTGGCGCAATACGTGCCCGCCTTCGACAAGCGTTTCGTGGGCCTGTATGGCGACGCGGCCGCGACGGCCAGGGTGGCCAAGGAATTCAAGGTGTATTACGCCAAGGTCGAGGGCGAAACGGATAGCAGCTACACGGTCGACCATACGGCCGGCACCTATGTGTTCGACCGCGAAGGCAAGATCCGCCTGTTCGTGCGCCACGGCGAAAAGCCGGCCGCCATCGCGCACGATCTTAAACTTCTGCTATCCTGATCCGGTCGCGCCGCAGGGCGCCATCTTCAGGATTTGCAGTACATGGATAAACGTTTCGAGCCCCACGCCCGCCTGGCAGCCATCATCTTCTTGCTGATTGGCTGCTTTTTCGTCTTGCGGCCCTTCCTCGCCGCCATGCTGTTTGCCGCCTGCGTGGGCATTTCCAGCTGGCCTTTGTACCTGCTGCTGCTCGAACGCCTGAAAGGCCGGCGCAACTGGGCAGCGGCCATCATGACCGTGTCGCTGATCCTCGTCATCGTGCTGCCGCTGGCCCTCGTCACCTACAACCTGGCCGACAATGTGTCGCGCATCTATGAACAGTTGCGCGCTGCGCTGGAGTCGGGCGGCCTGCACCCGCCGGCGTGGCTGGCCAGCATTCCCGTGGTGGGTGAAACCATCGCCGGCTACGTGGACCGCCTGCTGGCCGACCGCGAGGAACTATTGAATTTGGGTAAAACCATGCTGGAGCCGGCGCGCCATTTCCTCGCTTCCGGCGGCATCCTGCTGGGCACGGGCCTGGCGCAGACCAGCCTGGCCGTGTTCGTCAGCTTCTTTCTCTACCGCGATGGGCAGCAGCTGAGCCGCGCCCTGATGACGGGGGCCGGGCGCATCATCGGCGACAGCGCGCCGGGCGTGGGCCTGACCATCAGCCGCACCGTGCGCGGCGTCATGTATGGCTTGCTGGGGACGGCGCTGGCGCAGGCATTGGTAGCCGTGGTGGGTTTTCTGATCGCCGGCGTGCCGGCCGTGGCGCTCCTGGGCGTGGCCACTTTCATCTTTTCGCTGATTCCTGTCGGGCCACCGCTGATCTGGGGCGGCGCCGCCATCTGGCTGTTTACGGAAGGGCGGACGGGCTGGGGCATTTTCATGCTGGTGTGGGGCGCGCTGCTGATCAGCGGCGTGGATAACGTCGTGAAACCCATGCTGATCAGCCGCGGCAGCAGCTTGCCGTTTTTGCTGGTGCTGCTCGGCGTGCTGGGCGGCGTACTGGCCTTCGGCTTCGTCGGCATCTTTATCGGGCCAACCCTGCTGGCGGTGCTGTACAGCCTGCTGCAAACGTGGACGGTGGGCGAGACCACCGTGCCGCAGGGTAAAGATACGCTGACCTTGAAGAAAGACTAATCGCGTAAGTCCGCATCCAGGTCGCGTTCCTGCTTCGGGATCACTTTGATCAGCACGATGCGGGGCCCGTTCATCTTCTTGACGACGATGTCGAAGTCGACAAAGGTGATGCGCTGGCCCTGCTTCGGAATGTCACCGAGCTTGACCATGATCAAGCCGCCCACCGATTCCACGTCATCGAGTCCCAGTTCCTCGTTTTCGATATCGATGCCGAGGATGCGTTCGAGCGAGAAGATGGGCAGGCTGGCCTTGCCGATCAGGGTGCCGTCGCTTTGCTTGAGCCAGTCATTTTCATTGCGGCGGAATTCATCGCGGATTTCGCCGACCATGGCGCCGAGCAAGTTATCGAGCGTGATGAAACCCAGCGGGCGCTTGCCCTTCTCGCCGATCAGGGCGAAGTGGGGCGCGCCGTCGCGGAAGCGGCGGAACAGTTCCAGCGCCGGCGTGCGCGCGGAAATGATGTCGACGGGACGCAAAAACGGCGTGAGCGAGGTGATGGGCTTGCCCGCCTGCTGGGCAAAGAACAGGTCTTTCAGGTGCACGACACCGAGCACGTCGTCTTCATTCATGTCGAAATACGGGTAGCGGCTGAAGCGGTTGCGCAGCACCGTGTCGAGGTTTTCTTCCAGGGTGTTTGACGCGTACAGGGCGATCACTTCATTGATCGGACGCATCAGGTCCGACACCGTCATCTGTTCGAAATCGAGCGATTGCGCCAGGATGTTGCGCTCGTCGCGCGTAAATTTTTCGCCGGGCTGGCTGGTGCGCAGGATCAGTTTCAATTCTTCCGACGAGTAATGCGCATCGTGGCCGCCCTTGCCGGACAGGCCCGCCATGCGCAGCACCCAGTTGGCGCTGGCGTTGAGCAGGTAGATGGCCGGATACATGGCCCAATAGAAACCATACAGGGGAATCGCGCTCCACAGGCCGACGGCTTCCGGGTTGCGGATGGCCATCGATTTTGGGGCCAGTTCGCCCACGACAATGTGCAGGAAGGAAATCACGCTGAAGGCCAGCACGAAGGAAATGCCGTGTATCAGTTCTTGCGAGGTGAGGCCGATGGCGCTAAACAGCGGTTCGAGCAGGCCGGCAAAGGCCGGTTCGCCGACCCAGCCCAGTCCCAGCGATGCGAGGGTAATACCCAGCTGGCAGGCGGACAGGTAGGCGTCCAGCTGGCCATGCACCTTGGCCAGGATGCGGCCCCGTAGTCCCTGCGTCTTGGCGATGGCGCGGATGCGCGTGCGGCGCAAGGTGACGATGCCAAATTCGGCGGCAACAAAAAAACCATTGAGCGCGACCAGGAAAAAGGCTAGCAGGACAAGCAAGACATTGTGCATGGGGTGCAAAAAGATGGGCTGTTAAAACGTCATCTTAAACGACGAAGGGCGCCATAGCCTAATTTAGCCGCGCACGCCGCCCGCGCAGGCGTGCGCGCGCAGCGGTTTTTTCACGCTTTGTCAGCGATTTTCAGCCCTTGGCCGCCGTTTGCGGCCCGCCGCGCATGGCAAAGACCATGACGGCCGAGACGATGGCGGGGATGGCGACGACGAGGAAAATCGTGCTGTTGGGCCAGTTCAGGCGGATCAGTTCGCCACCGAGCACGGGGCCGATGATGGAGCCGATGCGCCCGATGCCCAGGCTCCAGCCGATGCCCGTCGAGCGCAGGGTGGTCGGGTAGTAGCTGGCCGCCAGGGCATTGACGGCCGGCTGGCCGCCCACCACGCAAAAGCCGGCGATGAAGATCGTGATGAACAGGAAGGCCAGCGACACGTCGGGACGGCCGATCAGGGCGATGGCGACGGCGGCAACGAGGAAGCACGGCAGCAGGATGCGGCGGAAGCTGGAGCGGTCGATCAGCTGGCCCATGACGAGCGTGCCGATGGTGCCGCCCACTTGCAGGGCCGTGCCGGCCAGCACGGCGTTGGCCGTGGACAGGCCCGCTTCCTTGGCGATGGTGGGCAGCCAGTTCGACAGGAAATACAAGTTCAGCAAGTTCATGAAATTGATGACCCACAGCAGTATCGTCATCTTCGCGCGGCCGCCTGTAAACAATTGCAGCACGGGCGCGCCCTTGTGTTCCTTTTCATGCACGACGTATTGCGTGTCGGCCGTGATGTTGACGGTAGGATCGATGCGTTTGAGCCACTGCGCCACCTTGTCCAGCTTGCGTTTCTTGAGCACCAGGAATTGCATCGATTCCGGCAGCAGGAAAAACATCAGCACGCCGATCACCAGCGGCACCACGCCGCCCACGTAAAACACGGATTGCCAGCCGAAGGCGGGAATCAGCGCGGCCGACAATAACCCACCCAGCACGGCGCCCAGGGTAAAGCCGCACGAGACCAGCATCATCAGGGTGACTTTCTTGCGCAGGGGGCTGTATTCGCCGGCCAGCGCCATGGCGTTCGGCATCACGGCACCGAGGCCCAGGCCCGTGATAAAACGGATCAGCTGCAATTGCTCGATGTTCGTCGCCAGCGGCGTGACCAGCATGCACAGCGAAAAGAAGATGGTCGAGCCGATCAGCACGGGGCGGCGGCCGAACTTGTCGGCCGTGATGCTGAAGACGAGCGAGCCGACCAGCATGCCCAGCAAGCCCGCGCCGAACACGGGGCCCAGGTTGGCCTTGCTGACATGCCAATCGGCAATGATGGCGGGCGCCACATAGCCCATCGCCTGCACGTCGAAGCCATCCATGATGACGCACAGCCCGCACAGGATCAGCATGCCGATCTGGAAGGAGCCGATCTTGTTGTTATTGATGAGATCGGGAATATCGATCGTCTTGCCTGCCGTGGACATGGTGCCGCTCCTGTTTTCTTATCGTGGTCGCGCCTTTCCGGCGAGGGACAGGCGCGTGTTTGTCTCAGGCTTCATTACAATCGCTTTTGATTGATTATTCAAACGTTATTTTCGAATGGATTTATCAGGTTTCCTTGTGAATCTTCGGGTGACTCTGGATGGCGGCCAGGATCACGTCGAGCGCCGGGTGCATGATCTTGCGCTCGTTCGAAATCACATAAAACTGTTCGCGCAGGGACGAGGCGTCACCGACCAGCACGGCGCCGAATTGTTCCTCGATCTCGCCGGCCAGGCTGGCCGAGGCGAAGAACAGGCCCAGGCCCTTGCGGCCGAACGCGTTGAGCATGGCGTTGTCTTCGAACTCACCGACCACGTCGGGACGCACGCCTTGCTGCACCATCCATTCGTCGATGCGCCCGCGCAAGGCGTTGTTGCGCGCGGGCAGTAAAAATGGGGCGCCGTGCAGGCTGTGCGGGAAATTCTCGCGGTATTGTTCCGCCAGCGCGGGGATGCCGAACAGCTTCATGGCGCTCTCGCCCCACAGGTGGCTGGAGACGCGCAGGCTGGCACCGGCCGGCACGGCGCGGTCCGTCAACACCAGATCGAGCTTGTGCAGGGCCAGGTCGGCCAGCAAGGACTCGAATTCATCTTCCAGGCACACGAGCTTGACGGGCTTGTCCAGGCTGCGCGTGGCGTCGAGCATGCGGTACGCCATCAGTTTCGGCAAGGAATCGGAAATGCCCACCGTCAGGCGCATTTTTTCCACGTCCGTGTCGGCCAGCGCTTCCTGCATCTGTTCGCCCAGCAAAAAAATCTGGTCCGCATAGCCGAGCGCCAGGCGGCCCGCTTCCGTCGGCACCAGACGCCGCCCCTGCGGCTGCAGCAGGGACTTGCCCAGTTCCTTTTCCAGCAGGGCCAGCTGGGTGCTGATGGTTTGCACGGCCAGTCCCAGGCGCTCGGCCGCGCGCGTCACCCCGCCTTCCTTGGCGACTACCCAAAAGAAGTACAAATGGCGGTAATTGAAACCGGTCGTTTTCATCGTGTGGGCCTATCTTCTGTTTTTACGAAGTAATACTTCCATTATCTTCCATTTTTAAATGTGTCACATGTCCTTATACTACGATCCATTGAATTTGGATAAAAGGGAACTATCGATGAAACATTTCAGAGTGTCATTTTTAGTGACATTTATCTGCCTGGGCATTTCCGCCTGGTGGGGTTACACGCACGGTGGCGTGTCGACCATGCTGTCGGCATTGGGCATTGCGGTGATCCTGGGCGTGATGGAAGTATCGCTGTCGTTTGATAACGCGGTGGTCAATGCCTCGGTGCTGAAGAATTGGGACAAGTTCTGGCAGAACCTGTTCCTGGGCGTGGGCATCATCATCGCCGTGTTCGGCATGCGTTTGCTGTTCCCGCTCGTCATCGTGGCGCAAGCGGCGGACCTGGGCTTGCTGGAAGTATGGAATCTGGCCCTGAGCAATCCGGAACAGTATTCGATGCACCTGACGAATCACCACGCGGAAGTGGCCGCTTTCGGCGGTATCTTCCTGCTGCTGGTGTTCCTGAACTTCCTGCTGGACTCGGAAAAAGAAACGCACTGGCTGGGCCGTATTGAAGAAAAACTGGGCGCGCTGGGCAAGATCTCGTCGATTTCCGTGATGATCGCGCTGGGCACCTTGATGGTCAGCCTGTCGATGATCGAAGAAGGCCAGAAGCTGGTGGTCCTGACGGCCGGCCTGTGGGGTATTTTGACCTACGTGGGCGTCGACGTGATCAGTGGCTTGCTGGAAGGCGATAACGGCGACGGCAACATGGGCGACATCATCAAGCGCGGCGGTATCGGCGGCTTCCTGTACCTGGAAGTGCTCGATGCATCGTTCAGCTTTGACGGCGTGATCGGCGCGTTTGCCATCACCAAGGATGTCGTGATCATCATGCTGGGCCTGGCAATCGGCGCGATGTTCGTGCGTTCGATGACGGTGTTCCTGGTGCGCAAGGGCACGCTCGACGAGTTCGTTTATCTGGAGCACGGCGCGCACTATGCGATCGGTATCCTGGCCGTGATCATGTTGGTCAGCATGAAGTTCCACATTCCCGAGATCTTCACGGGTCTGATTGGGGTGGCCTTCATTCTCGCCTCGCTGTGGTCGTCGATCCGCCACAAGCGCAGGATGGCCCTCGAAGAAGACAAGACGGAAGTGCTGGAAGCGGTCAAGGCAGTGTAAAGAATGCGCGGCAAACGACTACACCCGTTTGTCGGCAAGTTGTAGCAAGCGTCGCCGCCGGCCTGGGGAGTCAGGCCGGTGGAGGACGCCAGGTGTTTGGTCATACACAACCCACATAGGAGAAATACATCATGGCAATCAGTCTGCAAAAAGGCGGCAACGTCAACCTGAGCAAAGAAGCCCCTGGCATTTCGAAGATGATCATCGGCCTGGGCTGGGATGCCCGCGCCACCGACGGCGCCGCATTCGACATCGACGGTTCGATCTTCCTGCTGAAGGCCGACGGCAAGGTTCGCGCCGACGTCGACATGATTTTCTACAACAACTTGAAGTCGAGCGACGGTTCCGTCACCCACTCGGGCGACAACACCACGGGCGCCGGCGATGGCGATGATGAAACCGTCATCGTCGACCTAGCCACGGTGCCGGCCGAGATCGACAAGATCGCCGTCTGCGTGACGATTCACGATGCCGAAGCGCGCAAGCAAAACTTTGGTATGGTGTCGAAGGCGTACGTGCGTTGCGTGAACGCCAACGGCAACACGGAAATCGCCCGCTTCGACCTGTCGGAAGACGGTTCGGCCGAAACGGCCATGGTCTTCGGTGAAATCTACCGCAATGGCGGCGATTGGAAATTCAAGGCCATCGGCCAGGGTTACAAGGGCGGTTTAGGTCCATTAGCCGCTTCTTTTGGTGTAGGTGTTTAAGTTGTAAGCAGTCAAGGTGGTCCGCAGTGTGGACCGCCCCCATCATTACCGAGTTGAGGAAGGAATCGTCAGATGCCAGTGTTTACTATTACCGGGGACGTCGACCCGTTCCTGCATGTGTCGCTTGCCAAGGGCGAGAAGATTTATTGCGAATCCAATGCAATGGTGATGATGGAAACCAATCTTGAGTTGAAAGGCAAGATGACTGGCGGCATAGGTGCTGCGCTGATGCGCACCTTTGCCAACGGGGAATCGTTCTTTCAGCAGCATATCGAGGCCATGCGGGGCGACGGCGATTGTCTGCTGTCACCCACCTTGCCCGGCGCGATGCGGGTGCTTAATGTGGGCAATGAGGTGGGCACCCAGCAATACATGATCAGCGACGGCGCCTTCGTGGCGGCCAGTGCTGGCGTGGAATTGAAGGTGCGCACGCAAGGCCTTGGCAATGCGCTGTTTGCCCAGAGCGGTGGTTTTTTCATCACCGAGACGGCCGGCAGCGGCCAGTTGGCGGTGTCCGGTTTTGGCGCGATGTCGATACTGGAAGTGACGCCTGGCAAGGACGTGGTGATCGATAACTCGCACGTCGTGTGCTGGGATAACCGCCTGCAATACGAAATTTCCATGACGACCGGCAGCAGCGGCGGCTTTCTGGGCAATTTCATCAATAGCCAGACCAGTGGCGAGGGCGTAGTACTGAAATTTTCAGGCACGGGAAAAATCCTCGTGTGCTCGCGCAACCGCGCGGCCTTCCTCGCCTGGACCCAAAGCAAGCCGGCGTAATCAAGCAGTAACCAACCTAACAGGAGCTATGCGTATGTCTGTCAATTTGAGCAAAGGCCAGAAGATTTCTCTGGACAAAGAAGCTGGTACCACCCTGACCCGTATCACCATGGGCCTGGGCTGGGATGCGGCCAAGACCAAGGGTTTCCTCGGTTTCGGTTCG
The DNA here is from genome assembly GCF_002813325.1 of Janthinobacterium sp. 64. Taxonomy (NCBI): domain Bacteria; kingdom Pseudomonadati; phylum Pseudomonadota; class Betaproteobacteria; order Burkholderiales; family Oxalobacteraceae; genus Janthinobacterium; species Janthinobacterium sp. 64. Next base: position 4,675,657 of record NZ_PHUG01000001.1, read on the forward strand.
AAGACGGAAGCCGTCGACCTGGACGCCTCGTGCGTCATGTTCGATGAGAACAAGAGCACGTCCGACATCGTCTGGTTCCGCCAGCTGAAAAGCAAGGACGGCAGTATCGTTCACACGGGCGACAACCGCACGGGCGCGGGCGATGGCGACGACGAACAGATCAATGTTGATCTGTCGAAAGTGCCGGCAAACGTGAAAAGCCTGGTCTTCACCGTCAACAGCTTTACTGGCCAGAACTTCTCGCAGGTGGAAAACGCCTATTGCCGCATCTTGAATGCCAGCAATAATCAGGAAGTTGCGCGTTTCAACCTGTCTGTGCAAGGTAGCCACACGGCACAGATCATGGCCAAGCTGTACCGCCATAACGGCGAATGGAAGATGCACGCCATCGGAGAAAACGGCAACGGTCGCACGTTTGACGACTTGATGCCGCAGATCGCCGTGCATCTATAAGGAGCAGTACGCAGCGGGCGGGGGACGGACCGGATACCGGCCCTTGTCCGCTGCTCTATTTTGAAGGAGAGTATGTCGTGATGCGATTGCTGATAGCCTTGCTACTTCCGTGTCTCACGTTTTTCATGCTGGGGCGCCCGCTGGCCGGTGCCGCCGCCTTGATTCTGCAGTGCACTGTGATCGGCTGGGTGCCGGCGGCCCTGTGGGCCCTGTACACGGTGAACCAGCATAAAACGGAGCAGGAACTGGAAGGTGCGTTAAGCCGCAGCTACATGCGCAGGCGCAGTCGGTTGATCTAAATCAGCCGGGCGCCAGGAATCCTTGCGCTAAAGCCCGCACGAGCGATCGTGCGGGCTTTTTTGTGGGCGCTCACTTCTTGCAGCGTATCGGCACGTTCACGGAATTACCGTCCGAACTCAGGTTGCGGTACTGCAAGTCTTCGCTTTCGATGGCGAAGCGGGGCACGGCGTGCACGTAGCGCTGCTTGCAGACGGTGTCGTCATTGATCAACTGGCCCGCCAGCATGTAGTCGCACAGGGCGAAGCGCGATTCCTCGTCGTCGAGGATCAGCACGCGCGCGGCGCTGTACAGGGCCGATTGCAAGACGTCCGGGCTGCAATTTTCCGGGCCCGTCAGCTTCAGATGGGTTTTCGTTTGCGTCGCCAGGCGTTGCAGCTTGACGAGGGCGGCGCGCTCTTCCTTGCGCGCGCCATCGACTTGCGCATCGCCGCTGGACAGGCGCAGTGCCAGCGAGGCGATCTGGTCGATGGAAATATGCCAGGCAAAGCCTTCCAGCCGCGTGCGGATCTGGCCCGGCAAGGGATCGGCCGCATCGACTTCGCAGCGGTACTGGCCCAGATGGGGCCGGCACAGCACGGGGATGGCAAAGGCCGAGGTGCGCTTGCCCTTGACGAATTTCTGGCTCAGGTCGCCGAAGTTTTCATGCGTGATGGTATCGAAGCGGGCTTGCCCAAAGCCCATCTTGACGAGGTTTTCCTTGCGCTGGCGCGAGAACAGGGCGTCGACGGCGTCGTAGATATTCTTGTTGAAGATGCGGTCCAGCGGCTGGCGCTCGTCCGACATCTTTTCGAACACGGCACTGGAATTGGGCGCGTTGGCGTCGATGGCAATGAGGATGAAGGGCTTGCTGTTCAGGCGCGGCGGCACGACGGCCATGTCGTTGCCGTACAGCTGCGTCAGAGCCACGTCCCACAGGGTTTCCACGCCCAGGTTGTCGGCCGCGCCGCCGTCGAACAGGTGGACATACGATGGCGATTCGCGCGATTCGGAACCGAGTTCCGGCACGAAACTGTTTTTCGGGCGGAAGCGCTCGAAGGTGACGGAATCGAAGACGCCGGGAAAGGCGGCCGAGGTGGCCACGGCCGTGGCCAGGCGGATATCCTGGATCGGCGAATGCAGGGTGCCGTAAAAATACTCGTAGGAAAACACCACGCGCTTGCCGCCATCGGTGGCGTCCGTTGCGTTGGCCAGGAAAATGGGGCCGTCGTGCGGCAAGTCCTGGTAGGTTTTCTTGTCGTACAGCACATCGTCGAACACGTCGGACAGGAAGGAGGTGCGCGTCTTGTTCGTCAACAACATCGTCGTCAGGTTGGCCGGTTTCAAGATGGTCTGGCCAAAGAAATCCGTTTTGAGTTTGCTGCGCAGCAAGGGCCAGTCCGTCTGCTTGCCATGCAGCGCATAGTAGCCGCCCGCGATGGCGCCGCCCGAGACGCCGGAAATGGCCGAGGCGCCGCTGACGAGGCCGAACTCTTCCAGTTGCTCCAGCGAGGCGGCCGAGAAATTGGCGGCGCGGCTGCCCCCGCCGGACAAGGCGATGCCGATGAAGTGGTCGCTGGGCATCGGGTTCTGGATGCGCGCCTTGGGCGCGTCGATGCGCAGGCGCGGGGTTTCCTGCACGGCAAACGTGCGGTTTTCGACGCCGCTGTTGGGACGCAGGGCGAGTACCGTGCAGCCGCTCAGCAGCGCAGCGAGGACAAATGGGACGAACAAGCGTGGATGCATGCGTGATCTGTGCGTAGTCAGGGGTTGGGATACGGACGGAAACGTGTGCGATTCTAGCAAACTCGGCAACAATCACCTATCCAGCTGGTAGCCGAGCGCGGCGGCGATGCCGATTGCCTGCGCCGTTCAGCGGCCGCCGAAAGCGGCCAGCACCACGATGCCTGGCGTTAGCGTTCCAGCGCGCCCTGCGTAATCTTGACCTTGACGCGGTACGCGGGCGCGGCCGCGTTCAGGGCCGGCGGCGTGGCCGGGTCGACGTCGAGCAAAGTAAACGTCAGGTGGTTGACGCTGACGGAGCTGGAAGCGCCGGGCATGGAGTCGGACAGGACGATGTCGGTGGCGCCCGCGCTGTTGAGCAAACTGAAACTGTAGCTGACGTAGCCTTTCCACACGCACACGGCGCCCTTGCGGCAGCGGCTGTCGTTGACACGCTCCAGTTTCAGGGTATCGGTGGCCGTGATGGCGACCTGTTCTCCCGGCGAGAGCACGTGGGTGACGCTGCGCGGCGTGTTTTCCGCGTCGCCGGCGCTGCCGGCCGCGCCGCAGCCAGCCAGCACGGCCAGGCAGGCGATGAGCAGGGGCAACAGCACGGTACGATAAGAGCGGGTCAGGTAAGGCATGTTTTTCCTTTCAGGTAAAGCGTCCCGGGCGTGCCAGTGCACGCATGGGATAAATGATGGTAACAAAATGATATTTTTCCGGCGCACTATTGGCGTGCTGCCGATGAATTGACGTGCCGGCCACGCGGCGCGCCGATTACTGCGTAAAATGGCTGTTTTGAAAATCAGGAAACAACCATGAAAAAAACCGACCTGGCCAAAAGCGATGCCAAGAAACTGATGGGAAAGATGAATGTTCCCGGCGCCGGTGCATTCGGTAAGGAAGCGGTGGTCGTCGACCGCCGCGAGCAGCGCAAGCGCGATCAGGCCCTGGGCCTGGTGCCATTCGCCGTCAAGCTGAACAGCGATCTGGTGTTGCAATTGCAGAACCTGGCCAAGGAGCGCGGCGCGGATCTGAATGAATTGGTTGCCGAAGTCCTCGTCAAGGGCCTGGCTGCCTAAGCGACGGTTTGGCCGTCACCCCCGTACATCAAACGGTTTTTGCCCGTTTCGTACGGGGCTTGGCAGGTAGCGCTGCAAGACCGCCGGGCGTCACCGTCGTGCGCGGCGGTAACTTTTTGATGGCATCAAGCAAACGCTTTTTTAATGCATCCTTCGGCATCCCAGGCAGGGCAACGTTGAACTGCTCTGGTGAGTTGCGCCTGAGTGCGGCAATGCGCGGTGCTCCTGCTGGCCGACGGGTTTGCATGTCTGCGAGCCGCGCTTGTATCTCTTCATCGGTTTTTGGCCGAAGAATCTCATTGAGATTGATGATTTTCTTGGTGGTAGTCATATGATCACCCCTTTTTCAGCCAGATACAGATTCAGTATATCCCAATGGGCACTTGCAGGCGCGAGGTCAAACTCGACTTGGCGTCCCCGTCCATGGCTGCGCCACCAGTTGACGCCTTCCTGCGTGCGCATCAAGTCGTGCAAGGTCTGGGCCGTGCGCAGCGCAGGCGCGGCTTCCCTGGCAAGCAGCGCGCGTTCGGCGGCGTCCAGGTCCGCCTGGAAGCCGGCCCTGACCCACAGATACCAGCCACTGAATTCGTCGCCGACTTTCCCCGCCGCCAGGGCCTTGATTTTAGCGATACCCAGGCGTTGCGCTTCCCTTGCTTCTATCGCAAAACTTCGGATGGCGATGCCCAGGCCTCTGAACTCTTTCTTGATGACTAAAATATCATTACTGACAAGCTGAAAGCCGTTTGCGCCTTGCTGTACCGTCCGTTGCATCGTTTCAATAATAGCGTCATGGGCAACTTCGATTTCAAGATCGCCGCCTGGCGTGATGACGGGCAGCATGTAGCTGCCGTCGGGCGCTCCGGTCAGTTTGGCAAACGCAGCAGTATCGAGCACATGTCCATTTAACAGGAATTGAGTTGCCGTGCTCTCGTGCAGGACTTTCACTTGGCAATTAAATAATGCTGCGGTAAGTGCATCTCGCTTGCTCATCGTCACGCCCCTGGAGCAAAGCGTTCATAAAAAAATGCCGCGTCTTGTATGCAGCGGCATTTTGAGATTGAGACGGCGGACGCCGCTCAGACATACGCCGCCAGGGCGCCCTTCATTTTTTTCAGCGCCGCCACTTCGATCTGGCGGATGCGCTCGGCCGATACGCCGAACTCTTCTGCCAGCGCGTGCAGGGTGGCGCCGGAGCCGTCGTCGTTGGCCAGCCAGCGTGCTTCGATGATGCGGCGCGAACGGGCGTCGAGCTTGCTCAAGGCCGTTTCCAGGCCTTCCGATTGCAAACGCGTCACTTGTTCCGCTTCCAGCACCTTGGTCGGTTCGCTTTGCTCCGACGACAGGTAGGCGATCGGCGAAAACTTGTCGTCTTCATCGTCGGTCGGCGATTCCAGGGCGATGTCGCGGCCGCTCAAGCGCGTTTCCATTTCGATCACTTCTTCGCGCTTCACGTCAAGCAGCTTGGCCAGCGCATCGATCTGCTTCGGCGTCATCGCATCGAGGCCCGTCTTGTGGCTGCGCAGGTTGAAGAACAGCTTGCGCTGCGCCTTCGTCGTCGCGACCTTGACCAGGCGCCAGTTTTTCAGGATGTACTCGTGCATCTCGGCTTTCACCCAGTGCATGGCGTACGACACCAGGCGCACGCCCTGGTCCGGATCGAAACGTTTCACGGCTTTCATCAAGCCGATATTGCCTTCCTGAATCAGGTCGGCGTGCGGCAAGCCATAGCCCAGGTAGCCGCGGGCAATCGAGACCACCAGGCGCAGGTGCGACAGCACCAGTTCTTGCGCGGCGGCCAGGTCATTTTTTTCGCGCAAGCGTGTTGCCAGCGAAATTTCTTCATCGTGGGTCAACATGGGCAGGCGGTTCACGGCCGAGATATAGGCGTCAATATTGCCCAGATTGCCAGTGAACCCGAGGCCCAGCGCATTACTTTTGGTCGGAACCAATGCGGATGTTGCGGACATCATAGTCATGTTTTCTCCCTCGTAGTCTTGCTTTGTTCCAGTTGGCCATGTCACGCGACATGGCCCGATTATCTGTTCGTTTTGCGTATGCGGTCTTGCACTTGCAGATCGCGGCACCATCTTCATCTGGCGTCCATGGCGGTTCTGCTGTTGGTATGTCCCTATATTAGCACTCTCTGCTTGAGAGTGCCAATCAGCACATTTAATCGTCCTGATAGCCTAAATACTATGACGATTTAATGCTTGATATATATCTCTGAACAGTGATTTGAACACGTATTAGTCTACGGCCTCTGGCTGAAGCGAACCTTAAGAATACTTGCTAAATATCAAGATAACAGCAGATGGGGAAGGTGAGGCGCATGGCGGCACCGCAGGCGCCGCCATGGGAGGCAAGCTCAGTTCAGGCGCGCCAGGTGGCGCTGCACGCAGAGGAAGGCGCCGATCAGGCCCAGGCCGGCGCTGACGGCCAGCAAGCCGGCCATCGGCAGCGGCGCCAGCGGCACGAGCTGGAATTCGGACGCATACAGGCGGGCAAATTCGGCAATCGCGGTATTGAGCGGCTGCAAGGCCAGCGCCACGGCGCCCAGGGCCAGCGCACCGGCGCACAGGCCCAGCAGGGCGCCCGTGTAATAGAAGGGGCGGTGGATGAAGGTGTCCGTGGCGCCGATCAGTTTGGAGATGCTGATTTCATCGCGCTGCTGCATTACCTGCAGGCGAATGGTGTTGAAGACCACGGCGATGACGGCCACGCCCAAAGTAATGGCCAGCAGCAGCAGCACCAGGCGCAGCACGCCCAGCAGGGCCGCCAGGCGCTTGACCCAGGCCGAATCGACTTGCGCCGATTCCACGCCTGGCAAGTGGCGCAGCTGTTCCGCCACCGCATCGACGTCCTGCGCTTCGCTGGCGCTGCTGAAGGCGTCGAGTTTCAGCACATAACTGTCGGGCAAGGGATTGTCGCCCAGTGTGCTGAGCACGTCGGCCAGGCCGTTCTTGTTTTTCAGGGTGTCGAGCGCCTGTTCACGCGCAATGAAGACGATCTTCGCCTTTTGTGCGCCGACGATCTTGCGCATGGAACTGGCCAGGGCCACGGCTTGCTCGCGCGGCGTGTCGATCTTCAGGAAAACGCTGATTTCCGGGTCGACCGACATCTGTTCCGACATGGGCCGCACATTGTCGAGCATGGTCAAGCCGGCGAACGGCAGCGACAGGGCGATGGCGACGACGAGCACGTTCAACAGGAAGCCGCCTGGCGACTTGCGCAAATGGATCAGCGCCGAACCGAGCGCGAAGCGGTGTTGACGGAACCAGCCTCTCATGGCTGTTCTCCCTGCGCGTCGTCCTGATCGGGCGATGGCGCAAAATCGGGATCGGGCGGCGCGAAGACGGGCGCCTGCGTGGCTTTGTCGATGGCGACCAACTGGCCGTTTTTCAGGTGGATCACGCGGGCGGCGGCGTCGAGCATCTGTTCGTCATGGCTGGAAATGAGGCAAGTCACGCCCACCGAGTGAAACGCTTTCAGGGCGTCGAGCACCTTGTTGGCGCTGGCGCGGTCCAGGTTGGCCGTCGGTTCGTCGGCCAGGATGATCTGCGGCCGGTTGACGATGGCGCGCGCGATCGATACGCGCTGCTGTTCGCCGCCCGACAGCGACAGCGGTCGCGCCAGGGCGCGGTCCAGCAATCCCACTTTGTCGAGCGCGGCGCGTGCGCGCTGCTCGGCGGCAACTTTATGCGCGCCGACGACGAGCAGCGGCAGCATGACGTTGGCCAGGATCGAGCGGTCGTTCAATAACTTTTGCTGCTGGAAGATCAGACCCATGTTGCGGCGCAGAAATGGCACGCCGGCCGGCTTGATTTTTGCCATGTCCTGGCCGTTGACGATCAGCTTGCCCGAGCTGGGGCGCTCCATGGCGGCGATCATTTTCAGCAGGGTGGACTTGCCGGCGCCGGACGGGCCGGCCAGAAAGACCAGCTCGCCCTTGGCAATACTGAGCGAAATGTCGCTGAGCGCCACGGCATCGGGGGAGTATTGCTTGGAGACGTGCTGAAATTCAATCATGTATAGGCTTATCCGAGCAGCGCTTCGACAAATTCGGCAGCCACGAAAGGCTGCAAGTCTTCAATTTTCTCACCGATGCCGATGAAATACACGGGTACGGGGCGTACGCGGGCAATCGCCGCCAGCACGCCGCCCTTGGCGGTACCATCGAGCTTGGTGATCACCAGGCCGCTCAACTGCAGCGCATCGTCAAACGCTTTTACTTGCGTGAGGGCGTTCTGGCCCGTGTTGCCGTCGATGACGAGCAGGGTTTCATGCGGTGCGCCCTCCATGCCCTTGCCGATCACGCGCTTGATTTTCTTTAATTCTTCCATCAGGTGCAGCTGCGTCGGCAAGCGGCCCGCCGTGTCGACCATCACCACGTCGATGCCGCGCGCTTTTGCCGATTGCACGGAGTCGTAGGCCACGGCGGCCGGGTCGCCCGATTCTTGTGAAATCACGGTGACGTTGTTGCGCTCGCCCCAGACCATCAATTGCTCGCGCGCGGCGGCGCGGAAGGTGTCGCCCGCAGCCAGCAAGACCGACTGATTGTTCGACTGCATGTGCTTGGCCAGCTTGCCGATGGTGGTAGTCTTGCCGGCGCCATTCACGCCGGAAATCATCATCACCAGCGGCTTGTGGCGGCCCAGCTCGAAGCGTTTTTCCAGTGGCGAGAGCAGCTCGATCAGCAGCACCTTGAGCGCGGCCTTGACGGCGGCGGCGTCGAGCAGCTTGTCTTCCTTGACCTTCTTCTTCAATTCCGTGAGCAGGAATTCGGTGGCGTCGATGCCCGCGTCGGACATCAGCAGCGCCGCCTCCAGCTCTTCGTACAGGGCCTCGTCGATCTTCGCGCCGACGAACAGCACGGATAAAGTATTCGAGGTTTTCGACAGGCCGGCCTTCAGGCGCGTCATCCACGATTTTTTCTCGGGTTCGGCGGCCACGATCACGGGCACGAGCTCGGCCGGCGCGCCGCTCAGGGGCATAGCGGCAGGCTGCGGTGCAGGCGGCGTGGCGGCGGGAAGGACGAGGGGCTCGGCTGGCGCAGCCTCGGGAGCGGTGGGTTTTTTCTTGAAGAAACTAAACATGGATGTGTGGTGGCGGGTGCTGACCTAAGGCCCGGCGGCGCCGGACACTGTGTTACGGGCTATTCTACCAGAGCGCGCCCGGCCCTTCATGCTTTACTGTTCGATTGGCAACATTGCGCGGCTATCCACGGAGATCGCCGCAATTGCCGCGCTTTCCAGCCGGATCAGTGGGTTTGCAGGGCCTGCGCCTGATGGCGGCGGCGCCAGTCGGCGATGCTTTGGTCGACTTGCCGCAAGTCCAGTACATGCAAAAAGGCTGGCGGCTGCTTGTATAGGACTGGACTGCGCCCGCCAGCCCACAATTCCATGCTTGGTGGCAAGCTTGCATGCAACTGTTGCAAGCTGTCTCGCGTCTGTCGTTGCTTGCTGGCGCTGGAAAACGATAGCGCCACGATATCGGCCCGCTGCGCGCGGGCGGCCGCGACGATATCCGTCAGCGGCGTTTCCACGCCCAGTGACATGCAATGGGCGCCGGCCGCCGCGCACAGCGCCTCGGCCATCAGCAGCCCCAGGCCATGACGCTCCTGCGGCAAGGTGCTGAGGACGATGCGCGGCGAGCGCGTCGACGGGCTGCTTGCTTGTGGCAGGGAAAAGATGGCGTGGCGCATCACCGTCTGCAAGGTTTCGCTATACAGATGTTCTTCATACACGGCCAGCTCGCCGCAAGCCCACGCTTCGCCCACCATGCCCGTGAGGGGGGCGATGACGTCGATGGTGAAGTTTTTCAAGCCCAGCACGGCCAGCGCCTGGCGCAGCGCGTCGCCCAGTTCCGCCATCTGGTGGCCACGGCACAGGGACAAGTAGTGTTCGAGCTGGGGTGCGGACGTGGACGGCGCCGCGTTGCCGGCGCTGGCCAGCTGCTGCAATTGCACGGTGCTGTGCTGCATGATTTTTCCCGGACGAAATCCGAGGTCCAGCAGGCGCTTGACCACGCGCAACTTCTGCACTTGCTCGGCCGGGTAGCTGCGTTCGCCAAAGGCGTCGCGCTGGGGCTGGGGAAACGCGTAGCGGCGCTCCCATACGCGCAAGGTTTCCTTGGCCAGTCCGGTATCGCGTTCGACATCGCTGATGCTGAAGGCGGAAGTGGGTTGCAGGTCAGTATCCATACCAGGGTGGCTTTGCTCGCTTGCGGAAGAACGTGGCATGCATTTTACGCCTTCCGCCGCCCCATACCAAATAGCTGAATCCGATTGGAAATTGCCAGCGTATAAGTTTTTAACGGCCGAGAGCGCTCATTGACATAAATCAATATTTCATCGATTATCCATGGGGCTTATTTGTCCTGGACAAACTTAACACAGGTGTACTCATGAAAATTGCCGTCGTCGGAGCAGGAATTGCAGGATTGTCGTGTGCCTATCGCCTGGCGCAAGCGGGCCAGGACGTGACCTTGTATGAGGCGGGCGACTATTTTGGCGGCCACAGCCATACGGTCGACGTCACGCTCGATGGCGTCACGCATGGCGTCGACACGGGTTTTCTCGTGTTCAACCACGCCACGTACCCGAACCTGGTGCAACTGTTTGATGAACTCGGTGTCGAGGCGGCCGACAGCGACATGTCGTTTTCCGTCAAAATGCCGCTGGGCACGGCGTCCGATGCGCGCGTGCTGGAATGGGCGGGCGCCAATTTCGATACCGTGTTTACCCAGCGCAGCAACCTGCTGCGCCCCGCCTTTCTGCGCATGCTGCGCGATATTCTGCGCTTCAACCGCCAGGCCAGCGCCCTGGCGACGGCCAGCGTGCCGGCGCCAGCTCTGTCGCTCGGCGAATTCCTTGACCTGCACGGCTATGGCGAGGAATTTCGCCACTGGTATCTGCTGCCGATGGCCGCCTGCATCTGGTCGTGCCCGGCGCGCCAGATGCTGGCCTTTCCCTTGGCCACTTTTATCCGTTTCTGCCACAACCATGGCTTGCTGCAAGTGAGCGACCGGCCGCAATGGCGCACGGTGCGGGGCGGATCGCGCGTGTACGTGGAAAAACTGCTGGCAGGCATCCCGCAACAGCGCCTGGCTTGCCCCGTGCTGGCCGTGCGCCGCCAGCCGCACGATGGCGCGCGCATGGTCGAGCTGCATACGGCCGCCGGCGTCGAGCATGTCGATCACGTGGTGCTCGCTTGCCACAGCGACCAGTCGCTGGCCCTGCTGGCCGATATCCGCGACGACGAGCGCTCTGTGCTCGAAGCCGTGCGCTACCAGCCGAACCGGGCTGTGCTGCATACGGATGCCTCGTGCCTGCCGCAGCGCCGCCGTGCCTGGTCGGCCTGGAATTACCAGGGCCGGCCGGCTGCGCAAGGCGAGGCGCCGCAAGTGTGCGTGCATTACTTGCTGAACCAGCTGCAACCCTTGCCGTTCAGCACGCCCGTCATCGTTTCGCTCAATCCGCTCGACGAACCGGACCCGGCGTCCATCCTCGACGAATTTTCGTATGCCCACCCCGTGTTCGATGGCGCGGCCATTGCCGCCCAGGCGCGCCTGGCCGGTTTCCAGGGCGCGCAGCACACGTGGTTCGCGGGCGCCTGGACGGGCTATGGTTTCCATGAAGATGGCTTGAAGTCGGGCCTGGCCGTGGCGCAAGCGCTCAATGGCATGGCGTCGGCGGAGCTCGGCCATGCCGCGTGAGCCATCGCCGCCCGTGCCGCCGCAGTCCCAGCTGTGCCTGGGACGGGTGCGCCATGCGCGGCTGCGCCCGCGTGCGCATGCTTTTAGTTACGGCATGTTTTATCTGCGTCTGCCCCTGCGCAGCCTGGGCGCGCACGATTTTCCTGCCAGCTTGATCTCGCGCAATGGCGCCAATGTGCTGTCCTTCCGCGACAGCGACCATGGCGATGGCGCGACGCCGCTGCTGGACTGGATCGACGGCCTCTTGCACCAGCATGGAGTGACGGATGCGGGTGGCGAAATCTGGCTGCAAACCATGCCGCGCCTGTGCGGCTATGTCTTCAACCCCGTCAGTTTCTGGTTTTGCCACCGGCCGGATGGCGCGCTGCGCGCCGTGGTCTGCGATGTGCGCAATACCTTTGGCGAGCGCCATCTGTACTTGCTTGAGCAGGGCGGCGCCATCGCCTATGGCAGCGAGTTGCGTGCCAAGAAGATTTTCCATGTGTCGCCGTTTTGCAAGGTGGAAGGGCAGTACCGTTTCCGTTTCCTGCGCAACCAGGACAAGGATAGCGAGCGCCACCTTGCCCGTGTCGATTATGACGACCTCGACGGTCCGATTCTGCAGACGAGCTTGTCCGGCGCGGCGCAGCCGCTGCGCGATGGCGTCATCGCCTGGGCCTTGCTGCGCTACCCCCTGATGACGTTCGGCGTGATGGCGCGCATCCATTGGCAAGCCTTGCGCCTGTGGCTGCGCCGCGTGCCGTTTTTCAGCAAACCCCACCCTCCACAAGAAAAGGTGTCCCGATGAGCTCCGATTCCCTGCCGACCGGCCTGCAGGCGCGCGCCAGCGTCCGTCCCGACCACACGCACCTGGACGTGCCCGCTTCCGCGCGCATGATTCTGCGCATGCTGGAAAAATTGCAGCATGGCGCTCTGCGCCTGCGCACGCCTGACGGCAGTATCTTGCTGTACGGCGACGGCAGCCATCCCGTCACCCTGGACTTGCACAACTGGCGGCTGTGCTCGGCCGTGCTGCGTTCGGGCGACATCGGCTTTGCGGAAACGTTCATCGCCGGCGACTGGCGCACGGACAATTTGCCGGCTTTGATCGAATTGATGATACGCAACCGCGCGCAGATTGAGTCGCTGATCTACGGCAACTGGTGGGGCAACCTCGTCTACAAGCTGCGGCATTTGCTCAACCGCAATTCGCGCGCCGGCAGCAAGAAGAATATCCACGCCCATTACGACATCGGCAACGCCTTTTATCAGCTGTGGCTGGACCCATCGATGACGTATTCGAGCGCGCTGTTTACCGAAGGAGCCAGCCTGGAGCAGGCGCAGGGCGCGAAATACGCGCGCATCGCCAATCAACTGCAACTGCAGCCAGACGCCAGGGTGCTGGAAATCGGCTGTGGCTGGGGCGGCTTTGCAGAAACGGCGGCGCGCGACCACGGCGCCCACGTGACGGGCCTGACCTTGTCGACCGAACAGCTGGCGTACGCGCGCCAGCGGCTGCACGATGCGGGGCTGGCGGGGCAGGCCGATTTGCAACTGTGCGATTACCGCGACAGTGCCGGCCAGTACGACGCCATCGCCTCGATCGAAATGTTCGAAGCCGTGGGGCAAAGCTACTGGCCCGGCTATTTTGAGTGCGTGGCGCGCAACCTGAAACCGGGCGGACGCGCTTGCATCCAGACCATCGTCATCGCCGACGAACTGTTCCAGCGCTACAGCAAGAGCACGGATTTCATTCAACAGTATATTTTCCCGGGCGGCATGCTGCCGTCGCCGGCCGAGTTTCGCCGCGCCGCCGAGGCGCAGGGCTTGCGCGTGGAAGACGCCTTCAGCTTTGGCCTCGATTACGCGCAAACCCTGCGCCAGTGGCGCGCCAGCTTCCTGGCCCAGCGCGCGGCGCTGGAAAAGCAGGCTTTCGATGGCCGTTTCCTGCTGACCTGGGAGTTTTACCTGGCGTATTGCGAGGCGGCCTTCCAGGCGCACAACACGGACGTGATGCAATTTACCCTGATCAAGGACTGACCATGCGCCGCCTGCTTGCCACTGTCGTGCTGTCCTTGACCATGTCCGCTGCGATGGCAGCGCCGCCTGCCTTTGTCGCCGCCGATGTGCCCGAAGCCCGCCTGGCGGGCGAGGGCGAATACACGTGGTTCGGCATGCGTATTTATCGCGCGCAACTCTGGGTGGGCGCGAACGGTTACCAGGGCGCCGCGTCCGAGACGGCGCCGTTCGTGCTGGAACTGCGCTATGCGCGCGCGCTTGACGGCAAGAAGATCGCCGAAGCCAGTTATGAACAGATGCAGAAAATCGGCGCCGGCACGCCGGAGCAGCGTCTGGCCTGGCTGGCCACCATGCAGCGCATTTTTCCTGACGTCAAGGAAGACCAGCGCATCGCGGGCGCCTACCGGGCCGGCATCGCGCCCGGCGTGCGCTTCTATCTCGATGGCAAGGTGCTGGCCGACGTGAGCGACGGCGACTTTGCGCGCGCCTTTTTCGCCATCTGGCTCTCGCCGTCGACCACGGCGCCGAAGCTGCGCGCGGCCTTGCTGCAGAGTGCGGCGCCACTGCCATGAGTAGCGGGGCCAGCGCTGTGACTTTGCCTGCCTTGTTCAGTTATGGCCTGTTCGGCTTGCCGCTGGCCATGCTGGCGCTGCCCATCTATATATATGTGGCGCCATTTTATGCGCAGCGCAGCAGCCTTGACCTGGCGCAGATCGGTGCCGTGCTGCTGGCGGCCCGCATCGCCGCCGCCTTCATCGATCCGGCCCTCGGCGCCTGGATGGCGCATGGCCGGCGCAGCTATGCCGTCTATGTCGGCGCCGCGCTGCCCTTGCTGCTGCTGGGCTTTGGCGCCCTGTTCCATCCGCCGTCCCTGTCGCATGGGGCAAGCCTGGCCTGGTTCCTGGCGGCCTTGCTGCTCGTCTACACCGCCTATGGCCTGGCCGGCATTGCGCACCAGAGCTGGGGCGCGGCGCTGAGCCAGGCGTCCACGCAGCGGGCGCGGGTGACGGCCGTGCGCGAAGGCTGCGGCTTGCTCGGCGTGATCCTGGCGGCAGGGCTGACCTCCGTGCTCGGCTATGACGGCTTGTCGCTGGCCTTTGCCGTGTGCCTGCTGGCGACGGGCGCGCTGCTGCTGGCGCGCGCGCCGCGTCCGGTTTTACGCCAAGGCACGGATGCGTTGCCCGCTGGCGCCTGGCGCCTTCCATTGCGCCAGCGCGCGTTCCGCTGGCTGTTTGCCGTCCTGCTCGTCAATGGCGTGGCGGCCGCCATCCCCGCCACCCTGTTCCTGTTCTTTGCCGGCGATTATCTGCGCCTGGGGCATTACGCCGGTCCGTTCCTGATCGTCTATTTTTGCGCGGCGGCCGCCTCGATGCCCGCGTGGGTGGCGCTGGCGCGCCGTTTTGGCGAGGCGCGCGCCTGGGGCGGCGCCATGCTGCTGGCAGCTGGCGTGTTTGTCTGGGCGTATGGCCTGGGCGCCGGCGCCGCCTGGGGCTTTGCCAGCATCTGCCTGCTGTCGGGTCTGGCGCTGGGTGCCGATCTGGCCTTGCCGCCGGCCCTGCTGGCAGGGCTGATCGGCGCGGCCGGCCATGCCGGGCGGCACGAAGCGGCGTATTTCGGCTGGTGGAACTGGGGCGTGCAAATGAGCCTTGCACTGGCGGCCGGCATCGCCTTGCCCCTGCTGGCCTGGCTCGGCTATGTGCCGGGTAGCAACAAAGGCTTGCCGGCCCTGTCTGTCGCTTACGCCTTGCTGCCCTGCGCCCTGAAACTGCTGGCCGCGCTGCTGCTATGGCGCGCGCCCCTGCAACATATATATACACAACCTTCGGAGACCCGCATATGCGCCTCATGACATATTGCAGACGCGGCGCCCTGGCAGCCTTGCTGCTGGCGCTGGCCGCCTGTTCCACGCCGCCCACCCCGGCCACGTACGCGCAGGAATTGCCAAAACTCGACCTGCAGCAGTACTTCAATGGCACGCTCGATGCCCACGGCATCTTCCAGGACCGCTCGGGCAAGGTGGTCAAGCGCTTCACGGTGGTGATGCGGGCCAGCTGGGCGGGCGAGATTGGCACCTTGGACGAGGATTTCACGTATTCGGACGGCAGCAAACAACGCCGCGTGTGGACCTTGCGCAAGACGGCGCCCGGGCGCTTCATCGGCACGGCGCCCGACGTGATCGGCGAGGCCGTCGGCGAAGTGGCCGGCAATGCCTTGCGCTGGCAATACGTGCTGGCGCTGCCTGTCGATGGCACGGTCTACCACGTCGATTTCGAAGACTGGATGTTCCTGATGGACGACAAGATCATGCTGAACCGCGCCGCCATGAGCAAATTCGGCTTCAGCCTGGGCGCCGTCACTTTATCGTTCAGCAAACGTCCACAGGCGGCCCCATGAATCGCAAGATTACCAGCTGGGCTGGCAAGCGCGTGTGGATCATCGGCGCTTCCAGCGGCATCGGCGCCGCGTGCGCCACCTTGTTGCTGGAGCAGGGCGCGTGCGTAGCCCTGTCGGCCCGCCACCGCGCCAGTCTCGAACGGTTGTGCGAGGGCCAACCGCTGGCGCAGGCCCTGCCGCTCGATATCACCGAGCCCGCGCAGCTGCGCGCCGTCTGCGCGCAATTGCAGCAGCAGTGGACGCATATCGACCTGATACTGGTGGTCGCTGGCGGCTATCAGGCCATGCGCGCCGATAGTTTCGATCTGGAGGCGGCGCAGGGCTTGCTGGCCCTGAATGTGGGCGGCGTCTTCAATTGCCTGGAGCAGGCCTTGCCGTGGCTGTTGCGCCAGGGCAGCGGCGGCGTCGGCATCGTCGCCTCGGTGGCCGGTTATGGCGGCTTGCCCAAGGCGCTGGCGTATGGCGCCAGCAAGGCGGCGCTGATCAACCTGACGGAGTCGCTGTACCTGGATTTGCATGGGCGTGGCATTGATGTGTATCAAATCAATCCCGGCTTCGTCGCCACGCCGCTGACGGCGGACAATGATTTCACCATGCCGGCCCTGATGACGGCGCACGACGCGGCCGCCGCCATGCTCGACGGCATCGAGCGGGGGCAGTTCCACATCCACTTTCCCAAGCGCTTTACGAATACCCTGCGCCTGGCGCGGCTGTTGCCGTACCGCGCCTATTTCTGGCTGATCCGCAAGGTGACGGGCGTATGAATACAAGCATGCCGGACACGACGGAACGTTTGGAGGAGGCGCTGGCGCGCCTGGTGGCGTTTTACGAGCACCTGCGCATCGACAACCTGGCGCAACTGGGCGCCGTGTACGCGCCGGATGCCCATTTCAAGGATCCGTTCAACGAGGTGCAGGGGCATGCCGCCATCCTGGCCATCTTCGAGCATATGTTCGTGCAAGTCGATGCGCCGCGGTTTGTCGTGCTGGAAAGCCTGGGGCAGGGGACGCAAGCGTTCCTGACGTGGGAGTTTCGTTTCTGCATGAAACGTCTGGTATCTGGCGAACAGTGTATTCGTGGCGCCACTCATGTGCGCTTCGATGCGCAGGGACGGGTGGTCTTGCACCGCGATTACTGGGATGCGGCGGAAGAATTGTATGAAAAACTCCCTCTGCTGGGCGGTTTCATGCGCCTGCTCCGGCGCGCAAGCCGGCGTTAAGCTTGTTTCTTGATGGTTCTAAGCAAAAAAACAAAAAAAGAAAAAGTAAATTGTGTGAAATCGGGCGCAGAAAAACTTGATTTCGGTCAATGTGTCGTTTTTTTGACACAAATTTGTCAAAATATTGAGAAGGCAACATTGTAAGAAATTGTTTCAATTGATGCGCAATTTGCAAGCAAGAGTCGTCCTCATGCGTTCCTGGCGGGTCGCTGGCGCATGCGCTGGTAAACGTGGAAAACATGTATATGTGAGCAATTTAAATTACCGTAAAGTCAGTAATTTCATTGTTACTCTGGCTATTTTTTGGGCGCCTACGCCGACGCGTGAATTGGCGCCTACGCCCCTGAATAATGCGGCGCCGCACCAAAACAGGGCGCATTATTTCCCGTTTTTGGGCATCCGGCAGCAAACATTGGCGATGCCGTGTATGCTTCGTTCCGTTTATCCATTATCGCCTGACAAATTGTGCGCTTTGTCGCGTAAGTCTTGGAGGGCAAATGATGGGTAAAGCATGTTGACGTTTTAATCACTCGCCTGATACTGTTGCACTAATACAACGGGTGCCAGCAAGCCATGCGCTATGATGGAATGGTCAATCAGGCCCATGCATTGGTTGGCAAGGGGCACTGGCTCTGTCGCGTAGTACGGTTGGCGATGGTCGGGATGCCTGAAAAAGCCCTCGGCCTGGTACCGGAAGTAACATGTTGGAACTTGATGGAATGTGAAACGGTCGTTATAGTGCCGCTTCCGGTGCCGTTTGAGCACCGAACCGGCGCACGAATGACGGTCGTTATGCAGCCTTCAAGCTTATCGGTGCAATAGCGTGCCGATACCGATATGAATGTTCCTCTGACCGGAACAGCAATGTGGCAGGTGGAGACCTTGCCCTCACTCATAAAAAGCGCTCTGTTAGAGCGCAGCTCGAGATGCATAGGCTGTATTACTTTTTGCTTCAAAAATTAAAGGAAATCGCAATGAAAAAAACTCTGATCACCCTGGCAGTCCTGGCAGCAGCCACTGGCGTAGCCCAAGCTCAATCGAGCGTTGTTATCTACGGTACCGTTGACGCTGGTTTCGTCAGCGAGCGCGGCGGCAAAGCTGGCTCCGTGAATAAACTGGACAGCGGCGTTGCTTCGGCTTCCCGTATCGGCTTCAAAGGCACCGAAGATCTGGGCAGCGGCCTGTCGGCTCTGTTCGTTCTGGAAGCTGGTTTCGGCGTTGACAACGGTAAGCAAGCTAAAGAAGGTTCCTTGTTCAACCGTCAATCGTACATTGGTCTGAGCAGCAAAACGGCTGGTACGCTGACCCTGGGTCAACAATACACGCCTTGGTACAACACCCTGTCGAAAGTTGCTGATCCATTCGCAGTGGGCTACGCTGGTTCCGCCAAGAACTTGTTCCCATCGAAAGCACTGACCCGCACCAGCAACACCGTGCTGTACACCTCGCCAAACTTCAACGGCTTTGATGCTGACGTGGCTTACACCTTCGGCGAGCAAGCTGATTCGAACAAATACGGCAGCCAAATCGGCGCGTCGGCTGGTTACTCGAACGGTCCTTTGAACGCACGTCTGGCTTACAACACGACCAGCAACGAAACCGCTAACAACAACCAAGGTAGCGCACGTAACTGGTTGGCTGCAGCTAACTACGACTTCACAGTTGTTAAAGCTTACGCCGCATACGGCGTGAACAAAGGTGCCAATAGCGGCATCCGTAACAACGGCGATGTTAACGCATTCAACTACATTTCGGCAGCTACTGGCGATGACAGCACCAACCTGCTGATCGGCGCAACCGTACCTGTTGGTCCAGCTGGCACCGTGATGGCTTCGTACATCAAGACCAACGACAAAACCCGCGCCAATGCTGATGCTGATCAATGGGCACTGGGCTACTCGTACGCTCTGTCGAAGCGCACCAGCACCTACGCTTCGTACGCTAAAATCAAGAACAAAAACTTCGCAGGCTACACCGTTGGCAACAACAGCGAAGTTGGTTCGGGCGACAAAGCCTTCAACGTTGGCGTTCGTCACTCGTTCTAATAGTCGCGCAAGCGAAGCTTAGTACCGCTCTGGCATCCCTTCGGGGATGCTGCAAGCAAAGAAACGCGCTGTCTGGCTTCGGCCTGGCGGCGCGTTTTTGCATGGGCGGCGCCAGTTATAATGGCGCCGTTACTCAAGTAAAGGAATGCCATGTCTCCATACACTTCGCCGCGCCTGGCCACCCTGCTGGCCGCGTTGTTATTCGCTGGCGCCACGGGCGCGGCCTTCGCCGCCGTCAAGGGCAAGAAGCCGGCCGGACTGGAGCGCTACGGCGTGGCCGTCTACTCGGACCTGTGCCTGCAAAAGGATAGCGGCGAGATAGGCGGCCAGCGCGTGACCCTGCACCGCTTTGCCGAGGCCGACTCCGTCATCTATGAATTCACGGCGGGTGCTCTGAGCTGGCCCATCGTCGCCAACGACGTCAACCTCGATGCCGCCACGGGCGCCTTCGATTTCACCATCGCCGGTGCCGACAGCGAAGAGCGCACCATCGTCGGCAAGTTTTCCAAGGACGGGCAAACCCTGACCCTGGAAGGCGATTACTGCGGCGGCAATGTGCGCATGCCCATGAAACTGAGCCGCGTGCGCGATTTCGGCCGTCCCCTGAAAAACTGCACGCCCTG
This sequence comes from Janthinobacterium sp. 64, assembly GCF_002813325.1. NCBI lineage: Bacteria > Pseudomonadati > Pseudomonadota > Betaproteobacteria > Burkholderiales > Oxalobacteraceae > Janthinobacterium > Janthinobacterium sp. 64. The sequence goes on from NZ_PHUG01000001.1 coordinate 4,695,185, forward strand.
CCCGCCGGTGCCGCAAGCGCCTGCCGAGGCAAGCGCACCAATGCCCGCTGCCTGAACGATCATCGCTGTCAACAAGAAAAAGGCCCGGTATCGACCGGGCCTTTGTTGTTTTCAGTGTTGCAATGGGCTTACTTTGCCGCCTGTGCCTTTTCCGCCGTGGCGCGGATGGTGGCGAGCGTGGCGTTCGGCGTGATCAGGTTGCCGTCATAGCGCAGCTCGATCAACGCTGGCAAGTTGTGCGCTTTGGCGTGCGCCAGCGCCCGTTGCAGGGCTGGGGCGAACGCTTCCGTCGTATTCACCACTTCGCCATGCGCGCCGTACGCTTGCGCCAGCGCCGCAAAATCCGGGTTGTGCAGGGTCGTGCCCGAGACGCGGCCCGGGTAGTCGCGCTCCTGGTGCATGCGGATGGTGCCGAACATCTGGTTATTGAAGACGATGATGACCACGCCCGCCTGGTATTGCACGGCCGTGGCCAGTTCCTGGCCATTCATCATGTATTCGCCATCGCCGGCAAAGGTGATCACGGTGCGCTCCGGATGCACGATCTTCGCCGCCACGCCCGACGGCACGCCGTAGCCCATGGCGCCGTTCGTCGGCGCCAGCTGCGTGCGCATGCCGCCGTAGCGGTAAAAACGGTGGGCCCACGAGGCGTAATTGCCGGCGCCGTTCGTCAGGATCGTGTCGGCCGGCACTTGGGCCATGATCTCTTGCGTGACTTGCCACAGGTCCAGCGGCGCCTGGCCATCCTGGAAGATGGGCGGCTGCTCCTGGTAGGCGGCCAGCTCGGCCTTGGCTTCGGCCGGCGTGTGCTGCCAGGCGGAAGCGTCGACGGGGGCCATGGCGGCCAGCATGGCGCACGCTTGCGGCATGCCGCTGTTGATCATCAGCTCGGCCTGGTAAACGCTGCCCAGCTCTTCGGCGTCCGTATGGATGTGCACCAGGCGCTGGCGCGGCACGGGCGAATCGAATAAGGTGTAGCCGCCCGTCGTCATTTCACCGAGGCGCGGGCCGATGGCGATGACCAGGTCGGCATTTTTCACGCGCGCGGCCAGTTTCGGGTTGATGCCGATGCCGACGTCGCCGATGTAGTTCGGGTGTGCATTGTCGAGCAAGTCCTGGAAGCGGAAGGCGCAGGCGACGGGTAAGTGATTCGCTTCGGCGAACTGTTGCAGGTCGGCGCAGGCCTGCGGCGTCCAGGTGGTGCCGCCCAGCAAGACCAGCGGACGCTGCGCATCGGCCAGCATGGCGCGCAATTGCCGCAGTTGCTGTTCTGATGGCGATGCCTGTACCGGCTGGTAGGGGCGCGTGTCGGCGACGGTCGCCATGGAAATGAGCATGTCTTCCGGCAGGGCCAGCACGACGGGGCCGGGGCGGCCACTGGTGGCGACCTGGAAGGCGCGCGCCAGGTATTCGGGGATGCGCTCGGCGCGGTCGATCTGCGCTACCCACTTGGCCATCTGGCCGTACATGCGGCGATAGTCGATTTCCTGGAACGCTTCGCGGTCGACGAAATCATTGCCCACCTGGCCGATGAACAGGATCATCGGCGTGGAATCCTGGTAGGCCGTGTGCACGCCGATCGAGGCGTTAGTGGCGCCCGGTCCGCGCGTGACGAAGCAGATGCCCGGCTTGCCCGTCAGCTTTCCATAGGCTTCAGCCATGAAGGCGGCGCCGCCTTCCTGGCGGTTGATGATGAAGCGGATGCCCGAATCGTGCAGGGCGTCGAGCACGTCCAGGTAGCTTTCGCCAGGCACGCCAAAGGCGGTGTCGACACCGTGGATCTGCAGGGCATCGACCAGGATCTGGCCGCCGGTACGGGGTTGTTGCGTCATGTTCGGCTCTTTATAGTCTAGTGGGGTAGCAAAGAAGTGGGGCAAGCTGCTTGCATACGCTTGCATGCGCTTGCATGCAAGCAGCTTGCTCATTCTATGTGAGCCGATTTGGCCCGGCTTTTGAAATGGCGACACCGAATTACACAATCCCCCGACTGGCGTGCCGCGCTTTTGCAGAAACATGCTGTGGCGCGGTACAATGGCGGGTGAAGCAGGCCAGACAGTCGCTGGCCGGCGCAGCAATGCGCTGGCGGGAGGAAGGTCCGGACTCCATAGAGCGGGGTGACGGTTAACGGCCGTCCGCTGAAAGCCGACCTGGCGTACTTGTATGCCGGGGGAGTATAAGGCGAGGAATAGGGCCACAGAGACGAGCGTATTAAGTTACGGTGAAACGCGGTAACCTCCACCTGGTGCAATTTCAAATAGGCACGCGATGATGCTGCTCGCGGAGCGTGCGGGTAGAAAGCTTGAGCGTCCGAGTAATCTGGCGCCTAGAGGAATGACTGTCATAGCGCCAACCTGCAAGGGACGGCGCCGTAACAAAATCCGGCCTACCGGCCTGCTTCACTTGAATTCTTGCTCCCTGGTCTGCCGGGGAGTGTATCGGCCGCAGCGGTTTGCTTGCTGCGCGCCTCCCAAAAGCCCCCGCAAAGGGGCTTTTTTTGTTTCCAAAAGAATAGCATTCAGGATAAAGTTGTATATACAATTAAAATGAGCAATTGGTTAAGATTTCTTCTTCTCAATTAATTGCTGCGTTGCAAAAATAGTTAATCCGCATTTGGCCAACCCCGGAAAACAGGGCCGGTACGCGCCAAGGGCGAAATTTTTTTGCCTTAAACCAAGTCTTTTGCCGTGGCTGCTTGTTGTGCTGCCTGGAGGGTAAAAGTATTGTCATGTGTCAACTAACTGTAAAAAATTCAATTTTTACATTTCGTCTTTTTCGATGTTTACGGTAGGAAAACACATGTGTGCAGATGAGGTAGCACATTCACTATCTTTCATAAGTATCTAATTTATCGATATATTTTTATTTGAGACAGCTTCAACGATATGCGCTAAGTCCTTAATTTCATTAATAAAATTCCTGTTTTGCCAATCGGAAACCGCTTGACCACTATCTTTGCTTACTCTAAAGTGGGCAACTGTGTGAAAAAGTGTGTTTTTGTGGGAAATTTCCCCTTTTCATCATGATGCGCAAGCGTCGCAACCCAAGCTCAAAAAAGGTCTTCCGTGTTTCAAGGCGCGTCCGCAATCAATCTCGATGCCAAAGGCAGGATGTCTATCCCTGCCAAGCACCGTGACGCGCTGGCGATTCAATGCGAAGGCCGTCTGACCCTGACCAAGCACCCCGATGGCTGCCTGTTGTTTTTCCCCCGTCCCGTGTGGGAAAGCCACCGCCAGCAAATCGCCGCCTGGCCCATGTCGGCGCGCGCCTGGCAGCGCATCTTCCTCGGCAACGCCGTCGACGTCGAGCTGGACTCGGCCGGCCGCGTGCTGATCTCGCCCGAATTGCGCAACGCCGTGGGGCTGTCGCGCGAAGTCATGATGATCGGCATGGGCAGCCACTTTGAAATATGGGATGCCGCCAAGTTGGCTGAAAAAGAACAGCAGGCGATCGATGCCGGCACCCCCGATGTACTTTCCAATTTTTCTTTCTAAGGCTCCGTAATGACACAACTCACGGTGCCGGAATTTCAGCATCGCACGGTGCTGCTCGATGAAGCGGTCGATGCGCTCGACCTGTCGGGCGACCGCGCGCACGGCGTTTACGTCGATGGCACGTTTGGCCGCGGCGGCCATAGCCGATTGATCCTGTCGCGCCTGGCCGATGACGCGCGCCTGATCGGCTTCGACAAGGATTTGCAAGCCATCGCCACGGCCGAACAGATCGGCGACCCCCGTTTTGAAATTGTCCATGACAGCTTTGCCACCATGACGGCCAGCCTGGCCGCGCGCGGCGTGCAGCAGGTGGACGGCATCTTGCTCGACCTGGGCATCTCGTCGCCGCAAGTCGACGATGCGGCGCGCGGTTTCAGCTTCCGCAACGACGGACCGCTGGACATGCGCATGGATACGACGCGCGGCATCTCCGCGGCCGAATGGCTGGCGGTGGAAACCGAGCAGAATTTAGAGAAAGTGATACGCGATTATGGGGAAGAACGGTTTGCTTTTCAGATTGCAAAGGCGATTGTTGCTGGCCGGGCAGTCCAGCCAATTTCAAGCACACGACAGCTTGCCGGCATCGTGGCAGGCGCCGTCAAGACCCGCGAGAAGGGTAAGGACCCCGCTACCCGCACCTTTCAGGCAATCCGCATTTTCATTAACAAAGAGCTCGAGGATCTCGAGATCGGTCTGAACCAGGCGTATGCCTGCCTGGCGCCCGGCGCGCGCATGGCCGTGATCAGTTTTCATTCGCTCGAAGACCGCATGGTCAAGCGCTTCTTCGCCTCGAAGGCGAACGTGGAGCAGCCTGACCGCCGCCTGCCGATCCGCGCGGTCGACTTGCCGCAGCCGGAAATGAAGCTGATATTGAAGATGAAGCCGTCCGATGCCGAGATCGAGGGTAACCCCCGTTCGCGTTCGGCCGTGATGCGCGTGGCGCAGCGTTTGCCCATTCCGGTCAGTGGCGGCGTCCGATGACTGGCAAGCTGTGTGTCGTGCTGTCGGCCCTGCTGGTGTGCTGCGGCCTGTCGCTGGTGAACGCGCAGTACCAGTCGCGCCACCTGCTGATCGACCTGGAGCGCGCGCAAGCGCTGTCGCGCCAGCTCGACATCGACTGGGCACAACTGCAGCTGGACCAGTCCACTTTGGGCAAGCATGAACGCATCGAATCGATCGCGCGGCGCGACCTGAGCATGACGCCGCTGACGGCGGCGCGTACGCAATACCTGACGGAGGGCGAATAATGAAGTTGGGCGGTAACAGCAACGGCCGGGTGGCGGCATCGAAAGGCGTGCCATTCTCGAAGAACCCCGTACTGGCGGTGCGTCTGCCCGTCTGGCGTTCGCGCGTCGTGCTGTTCCTGCTGTTCTTCGCTTTCGCCGGCCTGGGCGCGCGCGCCCTGTGGCTGCAGGGCGTGTCGACGCAGTTCCTGCAAAAGCAGGGCAAGGCGCGCTACGAGCGCACGCTGGAGCTGCCGGCCACGCGCGGCAAGATCACCGACCGCAATGGCCAGGTGCTCGCCTCGTCCGTCCCCGTGAAAGCCATCTGGGCCATTCCCGACGACGTGCTGCAGGCGTCGCCCGAAAAAATCAATGCGCTGGCCGGCCTGCTGGAAATGAACGTCAACGAATTGCGCAAGAAGCTCGATTCGGACCGCAGCTTCGTCTACCTGAAACGCCAGGTCGAGATGGACGTGGCCGACAAGATTTCCAAGCTGGGCATCGACGGCATCGACGAACGCAAGGAATACAAGCGCTTCTATCCGCAGGGTGAAGTGATGACCCACGTGGTCGGCTTTACCAACGTGGAAGACGTGGGCCAGGAAAGCATGGAACTGGCGCAGCAGAAAACCCTCGTCGGCACCACCGGCAGCCGCCGCGTGATCAAGGACCGCCTGGGCCACATCGTCGAAGACATCGGCTTCATCCACGAACCGCACGACGGCAAGGACCTGACCCTCTCCGTCGACAGCAAGATTCAGTACATCGCCTTCACGCAGCTGAAGGAAGCGGTGGAAAAATTCAATGCCAAGGCCGGCGGCGCCGTGGTGCTCGACGTGCACACGGGCGAAGTGCTGGCCCTGGCCAACTACCCCAGCTACGACCCGAACGACCGCCGCAAGCTCACGGGCCAGCAGCTGCGCAACCGCGTCATGACCGACACCTTTGAGCCCGGTTCGACCCTGAAACCGATCACCGTCTCGCTGGCGCTCGATACGGGCAGAGTCAAGCCGGGCACCCTGATCGACACGGGTCCGGGCCGCTACACCATCGCCGACCGCACCATTACCGACACCAAGCCGCACGGCGTGATCAGCGTCTCCGAAATCATCGAGATGTCGTCGAACATCGGCACCTCGAAAATCGCGCTGGGCATGCCGTCGCAGGAAATGTGGGAAATGTTTACCAAGGTGGGCTTCGGCCAGCAGCCGAAATGGGGCTTTCCCGGCGCCGTGGCCGGCAGGGTGCGTCCGTATAAATCGTGGCGCCCGGTGGAACAGGCCACCATGAGCTACGGTAACGGCATTTCCGTCTCGCTGATCCAGCTGGCGCGCTCCTACATGATGTTCGCGCGCGATGGCGACACGATCCCCCTGTCGTTCCAGAAGGTCAATGAACTGCCCGTGGGCCAGCAAGTGATCAAGCCGAAGACGGCCGCCGACATGCGCGCCATGCTCGAACTGGTGGTCTCCGGCGCGCACGGCTCGGCCAAGCGCGCCCAGGTCGCCGGCTACCGCGTGGGCGGCAAGACGGGTACCGCCTATAAAGTGGAAAACGGCCGCTATGCGATGCCGCGCAAATACATCGGCTCTTTCGTGGGCATGGTGCCGATGTCGGCGCCGCGCTTCATCATTGCCGTGATGATCGATGAACCGACCGGCCCGGCCCACTATGGCGGCCAGGTTGCCGCTCCCGCTTTCGCGGCGATTGCGACCAACGCGCTGCGCGCGATGAACGTTCCGCCCGATTCCTCCGTTACCGAAATCGTGGTCCCGGCCAATGCCGGCCCGGAGGCCATGTGAAGTCACTCATGACCATACAAGACATCAGTTTGTGGATCAAAACGGCTGCCCCGTCCGGGCAGCTGACGTCCGATTCGCGCCGCGTGCAGCGCGGCGACGTGTTTTTCGCCTATGCGGGCGCCACGCATTTCATCGAAGCGGCCATCGAGCAGGGCGCCGCCGCCATCGTGCATGACGCCGTCGAATGGAACGCCGCATGGAGCGTGCCGCACCTGCTGGTCAGCGACCTGAAACGCCTGGCCGGCCCCGTGGCGCATGCTTTCTATGACATGCCCGACAGCGCCATGTTCAGCGCCGGCGTGACGGGCACGAATGGCAAGACCTCGTGCGCGCTATGGCTGGCGCAAGCGCTGGCGCGCCTGGGCGTAACATCGTCCGTCATAGGGACGTTGGGCGTGGGCCTGTGCAAGCCGCGCGGCGCCATCGAATTCGACGTCACCGGCTACACCACGCCTGACGCCGTGCTGCTGGCGCGCAAACTGGCCGCCATGCGCGACGCAGGGGCCAGGGCCGTCGCCATCGAAGTGTCGTCGATCGGCCTGGACCAGGAGCGCGCGGCCGGCATGCATTTTGATGTCGCCATGTTTACCAATCTGACGCGCGACCACCTTGACTATCACGGCGACATGGCGGCCTACGAGGCGGCCAAAGTCAAACTGTTCGACTGGCCCGGCCTGAAAACGGCCGTCATCAACCTCGATGACGCCATGGGCCTGCGCCTGGCGCGCCACGTGGAGGGCAAGCTGGCCGGTGAATATCCCGTCATCGGCTACACCTTGCAGGATGCAGCCAGCTTGCCCGACCTGCCGGGCGTGCTGATGCTGCGCGCCAGCCAGTTCCGCAGCCGCCATGCCGGCACCGACTTCCACCTCGAATGCGCGCTGGGCGTGGCGCTGGTCAAGACGCAACTGGTGGGCCACTTCAATATCAGCAACGCGCTGGCCGTGCTGGGCGCCTTGCTGGCGCATGGCACCGGCCTGCGCGCCGCCATCGACGGCATCGAATCGCTGCAGCCGGCTCCGGGCCGCATGCAGCAGGTGGGCGGCCAGGAAGCGCCGATGGTCGTCATCGATTATGCGCATACGCCAGACGCGCTGGAAAAAACCCTGGCTGCCTTGCGCCAGGTGGCGCAGGAGCGGGGCGGCCAGCTGTGGTGCGTGTTCGGCTGCGGCGGCGACCGCGATCCGGGCAAGCGTCCGCAGATGGGTGCCATCGCGCAGCTGGCCGATCACGTGCTGGTCACCAGCGACAATCCGCGCAGCGAAGACCCGCACGCCATCATCGCGCAGATCGTCGCCGGCATGCGTGCAGACGGCCCGCAGCCGCAAGCCATCGAAGACCGCGCCGCGGCGATCCTGTCGGCCATCAAGCATGCGGCCAAGCCGGACGTGATTTTGCTGGCGGGCAAGGGCCATGAGCCATACCAGGAAATCAAGGGCAAGAAACTGCCGTTCTCCGATGCCGACCATGCGCAGCTGGCCTTGTCCGCGCGCCTGACGATGATGAGGACGAACTGATGCGCGGCACCCTGACAGAACTGATGCAGGCGTTGGACGGCGCGCAGCTCACGGGCGACGCCGTTTTTGACGGCGTCTCCACCGACAGCCGCAGCGCCCAATCCGGTTCGCTGTTCGTCGCCCTGCGCGGCGAGAGTTTCGACGCCCACGATTTCCTCGACCAGGTGGCCGCGCGCGGCGTCGCCGCCGTGGTGGTCGAGCGCCTGCCCGCAGGCTGGGACAGCGCCAGGGTGCCGGCCATCGTGGTGACCGATACATTGGCCGCGCTGGGGCGCATCGCCAACCACTGGCGCCGCCGTTTCAATGTACCCGTCATCGGCGTCACCGGCAGCAATGGCAAGACCACCGTCAAGGAGATGATTTCGTCCATCCTGGCGGCGGCCTTTGGCGAAGAAGCGCGCCTGGCCACGCGCGGCAACCTGAATAATGAAATCGGCGTGCCATTGACGCTGTTCCGCCTGAGCGAGCAGCACAAGGCGGCCGTGATCGAGATGGGCATGAACCATCCGGGCGAAATCGCCCGCCTGGCCGCGATTGCCGCGCCGACGCTGGCGATGGTCAACAACGCGCAGCGCGAGCATCAGGAATTCATGCATACGGTGGAAGCCGTGGCGCGCGAGAACGGCGCTGCGCTGGCAGCCCTGGCCGACGGCGGCGTGGCCGTCTTCCCGCATGGCGATGAATATACGCCCGTGTGGCGCGAACTGGCCGGCGCGCGCGCCGTCATCACGTTCGGCCTGTCGAAAGAGGCCGACGTGAGCTGCACGCACCGCGCGGCCGAGGATTTTGGCAGCGACCTGTTCGTCAGCGTGCGCGCACCGGACGGCAGCGTGCGCCAGTTCTTTGTGGGCTTGCAGGCAGCGGGCGAACACAATGTGCGCAATGCGCTGGCGGCCGTCGCATGCGCAATCGGCGCCGGCATCGCGCCAGAACAGATCAAGCAGGGCCTGGAGGCGTTTTCTCCCGTGAATGGCCGCCTGCAGAAAAAACGTGCCGCCAACGGCGCCACCATCATCGACGACACGTATAACGCCAATCCGGATTCGGCGCGCGCGGCCATCGATGTGCTGGCGCAGGCCGCGGCACCACGCATCCTGGTGCTGGGCGAGATGGGCGAAGTCGGCACGCAGGGGCAGCAGTTCCACGAAGAGATCGGCGCCTACGCCGCCATCAAAGGCATCGAATACGTGCTGGCGACGGGCGGCCTGGCGCGCCATCTGGTGAATGCGGCGCAGGCTGCCGCCAGCCAGGAATCGGGCACGGTCGTGGAGTATTTCGAACAGTTCGACGGCTTGCTGGCGGCGCTCGATGCGCATTTGTCCGGCCGTTCGGATGCAACAGTATTAATCAAGGGCTCCCGCTTCATGAAAATGGAACGGGCCGTGCAGCATTTGATTGGTTCAAACAACAATAACAAGGAAGCTCACTAATCATGCTGCTCTGGCTCGCTCATTATTTCCAGGACGACATTGGCCCATTGCGGGTCTTTAACTTCATCACGTTCCGCGCCGTCTTCGCCACTCTGACGGCGATTTTGATTGGCCTGTGCGCCGGTCCCGCCGTGATCCGCATGCTCACGCGCATGAAGGTCGGCCAGGCCGTGCGCACGGACGGCCCGCAGACGCACTTGAAAAAACACGGCACCCCGACCATGGGCGGAGTGCTGATCCTGATCGCCATCGGCATTTCCACCCTGCTGTGGGCCGACCTGTCGAACCGCTTCATCTGGCCGGTCCTGATCGTCACCCTGGGCTTTGGCGCCGTCGGCTGGGCCGATGACTACCGCAAGGTGGTGCACCAGGACCCGGAAGGCATGCGTTCGCGCGAAAAATACTTCTGGCAGTCGCTGATCGGCATCGTCGCCGCCTTTTACCTGGCGTTTTCGGTTTCCGTGTCGGAACCCGACGCGGGCCACGTGTGGAATCTGATCTACGCCTGGGTGCAGTCCGGCTTCGCCATGGACCTGCCGCCGAAAGCCGACCTGATCGTGCCCTTCTTTAAAACCATCAGCTATCCGCTGGGCGTGTGGGGCTTCATCGCGCTGACCTATTGCGTCATCGTCGGCACCAGCAACGCCGTCAATTTCACCGACGGCCTCGATGGCCTGGCCATCATGCCGACCGTGATGGTGGGCACGGCCCTGGGCCTGTTCGCCTACCTGACGGGTAACGCCACGTATGCGCGCTACCTGTTCATTCCGCACATTCCGGGCGCCGGCGAACTGGTGATCTTCTGCGGCGCGCTGGCCGGTTCCGGCCTGGCCTTCCTCTGGTATAACACGCATCCCGCGAAAGTGTTCATGGGCGACGTGGGCGCGCTGGCACTGGGCGGCGCACTGGGCACCGTGGCCGTCATCGTGCGCCAGGAAATCGTCCTGTTCATCATGGGCGGCATCTTCGTCGTCGAAACGCTGTCCGTGATCATCCAGGTCGTCTGGTTCAAGTACACCAAGAAGCGCTATGGCGCCGGCCGCCGCGTCTTCCTGATGGCGCCCTTGCATCACCATTTTGAACAAAAAGGCTGGAAAGAGACGCAGGTTGTCGTGCGTTTCTGGATCATCACCATGATGCTGGTGCTGCTCGGCCTGACCACCTTGAAGCTGCGCTGATGATGTACGACGCTAAAACCGCACTGGTACTGGGCCTCGGGGAGTCAGGCCTGGCCATGGCCCTGTGGCTGGCCCGCAGCGGTGCGACCGTGCGGGTCGCCGACACGCGCGAGGCGCCCGAGCGCCTGGCCGCGCTGCAGGCTGCCGTGCCGCAGGCGCAGTTCATCGCCGGCGCCTTCACGGCCGAATTGCTCGATGGCGTAGACTTCGTCGCCGTCAGCCCTGGCCTGGCGCCGGGCCGCGAACTGGCGCACATCGCTCCGGCCGCAGTTGAAAAAAATATCCCCGTGTGGGGCGAGATCGAACTATTCGCCCAAGCGCTGGCCGCGCTCAAGGCGGAACGCGGCTATGCGCCGAAAGTCATCGCCATCACGGGCACGAATGGCAAGACGACGGTGACCAGCCTGGTGGGCCTGCTGTGCGAGCGCGCGGGATTGCTCACGCGCGTGGCCGGCAATATCAGCCCGGCGGCGCTCGACGTGCTGCGCGAAGTGCTCGATGCCGAACCTGTGCCCGTCGCCGTTGAAGAAGAGGACGAAGCCGCGCAAGCCGTCGCCAGCACCCTGCCGCAGGCGTGGATTTTGGAGTTGTCCAGCTTCCAGCTGCACACGACGTTCAGCCTGCAGGCCGATGCGGCCACGGTCTTGAACCTGTCGCAAGACCACCTGGACTGGCATGGCGACATGGCCTCCTATGGTGCCGACAAGGCGCGCATCTTCGGCGAGCAGACCGTGCGCATTTTGAACCGCGACGATGCGGCCGTCATGCACATGGCCGATCCGCTGGCCGAAACCATCACTTTCGGCACGGGCGAACCGGTGGAAGTGGACAGCTTTGGCCTGGTCAACGAGCGCGGCATCTTCTGGCTGGCGCAAGCCGTGCCCAGCGAAGAAGTGATCGAGAAAAAACGCAGGAAGAACGATCCGGCGCCGGAACCGGTGCCGACGATGGCGAAAAAACTGATGCCGGCCGACGCGCTGAAAATCCGCGGCCAGCACAATGCCTCGAACGCGCTGGCGGCGCTGGCCCTGTGCCGCGCCATCGGCCTGCCATTCGCGCCGCTGCTGCATGGCTTGCGCGAATACCAGGGCGAACCGCACCGCGTGGAACTGATCACGGCCGTGGGTGACGTCGAATACTACGACGACAGCAAGGGCACGAACGTGGGTGCGACGGTAGCCGCCCTGTTTGGACTGGGCAAGGCGTTTGGCGGCGCGGAACAGCGTCTGGTGCTGATCGCCGGCGGCGACGGCAAGGGGCAGGATTTCTCGCCTCTGGCTGAACCGGTCTCGCGCTATGTGCGCGCCGTGGTGCTGATCGGGCGCGATGCGCCTGCGCTGCGCGCTGCTCTGGAGCCGGCGGGCGTGGACATCGTCGATTGCAGCACCTTGCCGGAAGCCGTCAAGCGCGCCAGCGGCCTGGCGCTGGCCGGCGATGCCGTGCTGCTGTCGCCCGCCTGCGCCAGCCTGGACATGTTCAAGAACTATGCGCACCGCGCGCAGGTATTTGTCGACGCCGTGCGCGACATCGCGCTGGAAAACGGACAGGATATCTGATGGCCTTCCAACTGCCCTTCAGCTTTGGTTCCGGCTCGGCTGCCAAGCCGCTGGATAGCCGCGCGCGGCAATCGAAGATGATGGACTATGACAAGCCGCTGGTGTGGGTGGTCCTGCTGCTCATGTTGCTGGGCATGGTGATGGTGTATTCGGCGTCGATTTCGCTGTCGGACGCGCGCAAGTTCGCCGCCTACACGAACAATTACTTTGTCGTGCGCCAGGCGCTGTTCATCGGCGTGTCGGTGATTGCCGGCGCGCTGGTGTTCCGCATCCCCGTCGCCACCTGGCAAAAGATGGCGCCGTGGCTGTTCATCGGCACCCTGGTGCTGCTGGTGATGGTCTTGATACCGGGCCTGGGCGTGTCGGTCAACGGTGGCCGCCGCTGGCTGAACCTGCCGGGCCTGCGGCCGCAGCCGTCCGAGCTGATGAAGGTGGTGATGGTGCTGTACGCTGCCGACTACACCGTGCGCAAGCAGGAATACATGCACAAGCTGACCAAGGGCTTCATGCCGATGGCGCTGGCTGTGAGCTTCGTCGGCCTGCTGCTGCTGATGGAGCCCGACCTGGGCGCTTTCGGCGTGATCGTCTGCATCGCCATGGGCATTCTGTTTTTGGGCGGCGTCAACGCCATCTGGTTCGGCGGCATCGGCGCCATGCTGACGGCGATCTTCGTCACCATCATCGCCTTGTCGAAATTCCGCCGCGAGCGGTTTTTTGCGTATCTCGATCCGTGGCAGGAAGACAATGCGCTGAACAAAGCCTACCAGCTGACGCATTCCTTGATCGCCTTCGGGCGCGGCGAACTGTTTGGCGTGGGCCTGGGCGGTAGCGTGGAAAAGCTGCATTACCTGCCCGAAGCGCATACGGACTTCTTGCTGGCCGTGATCGGCGAGGAACTGGGCCTGGTCGGCGTGCTGGTCGTGATCGGCATGTTCTACTGGATTATCAAGCGGGCGTTCGACATCGGCCGCCAGGCGATCGCCATCGACCAGACCTTTGCGGGCCTGACGGCGAAGGGCATCGCCATCTGGATCGGCGTGCAGACCTTCATCAACATGGGCGTGAACCTGGGCCTGCTGCCGACCAAGGGGCTGACCTTGCCCTTGATGAGTTATGGCGGCACGGGCGTACTGATTAACTGTATCGGCCTGGCGATCCTGCTGCGCATCGACTACGAAAACCGGATCCTGATGCGCGGGGGCCGGCTATGAACAACGTGACGAACTTGAAAACGACAAAAAGACTGATGATCATGGCGGCCGGCACCGGCGGCCATATTTTCCCGGGCCTGGCGATTGCGCAGACGATGCGCGCGCGCGGCTGGGAAGTGAGCTGGCTGGGCACGACCCATGGCATGGAGCAGGACCTGGTGCCGAAGAGTGGCATTCCGATGGACGCCATCGCGTTCTCCGGCATGCGCGGCAAGGGCCTGGCGCACACGCTCAAGGGCGGCTTCAAGATGCTGGCCAGTTTTTTTGCCATCCGCCGTTTCATCGCCAGCCGCAAGCCTGACGTGGTGATGGGCATGGGCGGCTACGTCACCGTGCCGGGCGGCCTGATGGCGCGCCTGAAGGGCGTGCCGCTGGTGCTGGTCAATGCCGACGCGGCGCTGCTGTTGTCGAACAAGACGCTGGTGCCGCTGGCACAGCAGGTGTGCTTCGGCTTTCCCGCCGATTTCGGCAGCGCCGCCGGCAAGGCCGTCGTCACGGGCAATCCCGTGCGCGCCGAGATCCTCGCCATGGCGCCGCCGGCGTCCCGCTTTGCGGGCCGCAGCGGGCCGCTGCGCATCCTGGTGGTGGGCGGCAGCCTGGGCGCGAAAGCGCTGAATGACAATCTGCCTGCCGCGCTGGCGCTGATGCCGGAGGGCGAACGTCCGCTGGTGACGCACCAGTCGGGCAAGAAGAATATCGACGCCCTGCATGCCGCATATGCGCAGGCGGGCGTGCAAGCCAATGTGGTCGACTTCATCGACGACATGGCCAAAGCGTACACCGAGGCCGACCTGGTGATTTGCCGCGCAGGCGCGATCACCCTGTCGGAATTGACGGCGGCCGGCGTGGCCAGCGTGCTCGTGCCGCTGGTGGCGTCGACGACCAGCCACCAGCGCGACAACGCGCAATGGATGGCGAAACAAGGTGCGGCGATTCATCTGCCGCAGACGGAAATGAGTGCGGCGTCGCTGAGCACATTGCTGGCGTCCTTGACGCGCGATACCTGCCAGCACATGGCGCAAGCGGCACTGGCAGCAGGCAAGCGCGACGCCAATGAGGCGATCGCACACGTATTGGAAAAACTGGCATGAGGTTAGCTCTGTGAAGCATAAAGTAAACAATATCCACTTTGTCGGCATCGGCGGCAGCGGCATGAGCGGCATCGCCGAAGTGCTGGTCAACCTGGGCTACAAGGTGTCGGGCTCCGACCTGGGCAGCAATGCGGCGACGCAGCGCCTGGCGAGCCTGGGCGCGACCGTCATGCTCGGCCACGCGGCCGAGAACATCGGCGACGCCGATGCGGTGGTGACGTCGGGCGCCGTCCCGCAAGACAATCCGGAAGTGGTGGCCGCGCGTGCGCGCAAGATCCCGCTGGTGCCGCGCGCCGTGATGCTCGGTGAATTGATGCGTTTGAAACGCGGCATCGCGATTGCCGGCACGCACGGCAAGACGACGACGACCAGCCTGGTCGCTTCGGTGCTGGCGCAGGGCGGCCTCGATCCTACTTTTGTGATCGGCGGCCGTTTGACCAGCGCTGGCGCGAACGCCAAGCTGGGCTCGGGCGACTATCTGGTGGCCGAAGCCGATGAATCGGACGCCTCGTTCCTGAACCTGACGCCGATGATCGAAGTGATCACGAATATCGACGCCGATCACATGGATACGTACGAACACGATTTCGAAAAGCTCAAGCAGGCGTTCGTGCAGTTCACGCACCGTCTGCCTTTCTATGGCCGCGCCATGCTGTGCATCGACGATCCGCACGTGCGCGCCATCATCCCGTTCGTGACCAAGCCGGTCACCACCTATGGCTTCGCGCAGGACGCCGAAGTGCGCGCCATCAATGCGCGCGCCGTGGGCCTGGAAATGCATTTCACGGTGCTGCAGGAAGGCTATCCTGATCTCGACGTGGTGCTGAACCAGCCTGGCATGCACAATGTGCAAAATGCCTGCTCGGCGATCGCCATTGCGCGCGAAATCGGCATCGCCGACAGCGCCACGCAGCAAGGGCTGGCCGAATTTTCCGGCGTGGGCCGTCGCTTCACGCGCTACGGCGACGTGGCGCTGCCGAACGGCGGCAGCTTCGCCCTGGTCGACGATTTCGGCCATCACCCTGTGGAAACGGAAGTGACCCTGGCCGCTGCGCGCGCCGCCTATCCAGGCCGCCGTCTGGTGCTGGCGTTCCAGCCGCACCGTTACAGCCGCACGCGCGACCTGTTCGAGGATTTCGTGAAAGTGCTCGGTGCGCCCGACGTGCTGCTGCTGTCCGAAGTGTATGCGGCGGGCGAAGCGCCCATCGTCGCCGCCGACGGCCGCGCCCTGGCGCATGCGCTGCGCGCGCGCGGCAAGATCGAACCGATTTTCGTCGAGTCCATGCAGGACATGGCCGACACCATCATGAGCGTGGCGCGCGACGGCGACGTCGTGCTGACCATGGGCGCGGGCTCGATCAGCGGCATCCCGCAACAACTGACAACATATCAATCTCACACTGCAAAGGCCTGACGTGAACCAAGCTTCAGTTATCGACGTTAAACAATTGGGCAAGGTCGGCGTCCTGTTCGGCGGCAGTTCGGCCGAGCGCGAAGTGTCGCTGATGTCCGGCACGGGCGTGCTGGCCGCCTTGACAAGCCGTGGCGTGGACGCGCACGCGTTCGACACGGGCGAACGCAGCCTGGCCGAACTGGCCGCTGAACAATTCGACCGCGTCTTCATCGCGCTGCACGGCCGCTTCGGCGAGGACGGCAGCCTGCAGGGCGCGCTGGAGCAGCTGGGCATTCCCTACACGGGCAGCGGTGTGATGGCGTGCGCGGTGGGCATGGACAAGGTCTATACCAAGATGATCTGGCTGATGCACCAGCTGCCGACGCCACAGTACGCGGTGCTCGATGACAGCGCCGACCTGGCCAAGGTCGCCGCGGAACTGGGCTTGCCGCTGATCGTCAAGCCGCCGCATGAAGGTTCGAGCATCGGCATCACGACCGTCAACGAAGCATCGGCCTTCCAGGCGGCCTACGACATCGCCGCCGGTCTCGATGATTCGGTGCTGGCCGAGGAATTCATCAGGGGCCGCGAATTCACCGTCGCGATCCTGGGCAAGGGCGCCACGGCGCGCGCGCTGCCGCCGATCGAGATCGTCGCGCCGCAAGGCAATTACGATTACCAGAACAAGTACTTCACGGACGATACGCAGTATTTCTGCCCGCCGCAGCTGGACCAGGCGATCGTGGCGGAAATGGAGCGCATTGCCGTGGCAGCCTACCGCGCCCTCGGCTGCGAAGGCTGGGGACGGGTCGACGTGCTGATGCGCGCGGCCGACAGCAAGCTGTTCCTGCTGGAAGTGAACACCTCGCCAGGCATGACGGGCCATTCGCTCGTGCCGATGGCGGCGCGCGCGGTGGGCATCAGCTATGAAGACCTGTGCCTGGAAATCGTCGCTGGCGCGCGTTTGAAAATGCACAAGGGACAGCACTGATATGTGGCATGACGCTAAAAGCCTCAATACGACTGCCAACGGCTTGCTGGCCGCGGTTCTGGTCGTGTGCGTGGCGGCCGGCGTCTGGTGGGTGTCGCAGCGTCCCATGTTCGACCTGCGCACGATCAAGGTGGAAAGCGCGGACGACAAGGGCCTGCGCCACGTGAATTACCTGACCCTGCGCAGCGGCACTTTGGGCCGCATCAAGGGCAATTTTTTCACGACCAATCTGGAAAGCGTGCGCGGCGTGTTTGAATCGGTGCCTTGGGTGCGCCGCGCCAGCGTGCGGCGCGAGTGGCCGAACCAGCTGATCGTGGCGCTGGAAGAACACGAAGCGCTGGGCACCTGGGGCGAGGACGGGCGTTTGCTGTCGGTCAAGGGCGATGTGTTTACGGCCAATGTGGCCGAAGCGGAAGACGACCATGAGTTGCCGGCGTTTGCCGGCCCCGATGGCAGCGAGAAGGAAGTGCTGGCCACCTACGTGCAGCTGGCAAAGTGGTTTGCGCCGCTGAAGATGGTGCCGGAAACCCTGTCGCTGTCGAGCCGCTATGCGTGGACGGTGAAACTGGATAACGGCATGAGCGTGGCGCTGGGGCGTGAACAGAATCATACGACCCTGAAGGCGCGGGTCGACCGGCTGGTGGGCATCTACCCGCAACTGGCGAGCCGGCTGGAAAATATCGACACGATCGATATGCGCTACCAGAATGGCCTGGCGCTCAGTTCCGCCGGCCTGGTGATACCGGCCGAAGGCAAGGATGGCAAGCCAGTGATGAAGAAGAAAAACAGCAGTCCGCTTAAAAAACCGACTTAACTTAATAATTTAGCCCATACAGTAGGCGACAGAAATGACAAAAGACGCGAAAAACCTGATCGTCGGCCTCGACATCGGCACCTCGAAAGTGGTGGCGGTGGTAGCCGAAGTGATGTCCGACGGACGCCACGAAGTGATCGGGCTGGGCCAGCACGAATCGAAGGGCCTGAAAAAGGGCGTGGTGGTCAATATCGAGGCCACGGTGGAATCCATCCAGCGCGCGCTGGAAGAGGCCGAGCTGATGGCCGACTGCAAGATCCGCAATGTGTACGCGGGCATTGCGGGCAGCCATATCCGCAGCTTCAATTCCAGCGGCATGGTAGCCATCAAGGACAAGGAAGTGACGGCGACCGACGTGGCGCGCGTCATCGAGACGGCAAAAGCGGTTAACATTCCGACCGATCAGCAATTGCTGCACACGGTGCCGCAAGAGTTCATCGTCGACAGCCAGGAAGACGTGCGCGAGCCTATCGGCATGAGCGGCATCCGTCTGGAGGTGAAGGTGCATATCGTCACCGGCGCCGTGTCGGCAGTGCAGAACATCGTCAAGTGCGTGCGCCGCTGCGGCCTGGAAGTGTCGGACCTGATCCTGCAGCCGATGGCGTCCGCCGATGCGGTGCTCACGCCCGACGAGAAGGAACTGGGCGTGGTGCTGATCGACATCGGCGGCGGAACGACCGATGTGGCGGTATTCTCCGATGGCGCGATCCGCCATACGGCAGTCATTCCCATCGCCGGCGACCAGATTACCAACGACATCGCCATGGCCTTGCGTACCCCGACCGCGGAAGCGGAAGAAATCAAGATCCGCTATGGCGTGGCCAAGCAGGTCCTGGCCGACCCTGGCGAATCGCTGGAAGTGCCTGGCCTGGGCGACCGCGGCCCGCGCAACCTGTCGCGCCAGGCGCTGGCGGCAGTGATCGAGCCGCGCGTCGAGGAGCTGTTCGCGATGGTGCACCAGGTGGTGCGCGAATCCGGTTATGAGGGCGTGCTGTCGTCGGGCATCGTGCTCACGGGCGGCACCTCCATCATGCCCGGCATGGTGGAAATGGCGGAAGATATTTTCCTGAAACCGGCGCGCCTGGGCACGCCCGAGTATCGGGGCCAGCTGGCCGACGTGGTGCGCAGTCCGCGCTATGCCACGGTATTGGGCCTGCTGCTGGAAGCGAAGAAGCAATACTTGCGCGGCCACATTGTGACGCGTCAGGACGGCTCGGTGAAGGCAGTCTGGCAGCGCATGAAGGAATGGTTTTTAGGGAATTTTTAAGGGCCTGATTTACGCCCGGCAGTACAGGTTTTTTGGCAGCATCGCAGGTACACACACATAACTTTATTTTATATTTAACCGCAGTTTTCAATCTCCAGTTCTCCTACCAATATGAGGCCTGGCGCTTGGAAACCGCATCTGATAGGAGCACATCATGGAGTTCGATATGGTCGATAACACAGCTTTAGGTACCGTCATCAAGGTCGTCGGCGTCGGCGGTGCGGGTGGCAATGCAGTCCAACACATGATCAACAAAGGCATGTCGGGTGTGGAGTTCATTGCCGCCAACACCGACGCACAGGCCCTGTCGACATCGAAGGCGCACAACATCATCCAGATCGGCGATACCGGCCTGGGCGCCGGCATGAAGCCTGCCGTCGGCCGCCAGCTGGCCGAAGAATCGCGCGCACGCATCTCCGACGCGCTGCGCGGTGCGCACATGGTCTTCATCGCCGCCGGCATGGGCGGCGGCACGGGCACGGGCGCCGCGCCCATCGTGGCCGAAGTGGCCAAGGAGCTGGGCGCGCTGACTGTCGCCGTGGTCTCCAAGCCATTCTCGTACGAAGGCCAGAAGTGCATGGACATCGCCGACGAAGGCCTGGAGCAGCTCTCCTTGCACGTCGATTCGCTGATCATCATCCTCAACGAAAAGCTGGAAGAGATCTACGAAGACGAAAGCATGCTGGAATGGATGCAGCACGCCGATGATGTGCTCAACAACGCGGTGGCCGGCATTGCCGAGATCATCAACGTGCCGGGCCACATCAACGTCGACTTCAACGACGTGAAAACCATCATGGGCGAGCAGGGCAAGGCCATGATGGGCACGGCGACGGCGTCCGGCGTCGACCGCGCGCGCATCGCCGCCGAACAGGCTGTCGCTTCGCCGCTGCTGGACGGTATCGATCTGTCCGGCGCGCGCGGCGTGCTGGTCAACGTCACGGCCAGCCGTGGCCTGAAGGGTAAAGAGATCAAGGAAGTCATGGCTGCCGTGCGCGCGTTTGCCGCGCCGGACGCGTCGATCGCGCAAGGTATCGCCTACGACGATGCCATGGGCGACGACATCCGCGTCACCGTGGTGGCCACGGGCCTGGGCCGCGCCAAGAAAAACATCCAGCTGGTACCGCAGCAAGTGCTGCGCACCGGTACCCACAACAGCCCTTTGATCCCGTCGGCTGCCATGGGTAGCGCGCAAGCGGCGACGACGACGGTAGGCGTGGCTACGCCGGCAGCCGGTTTCGACGGCATGAAGGCGCCGGCAGTATGGCGCCGCGAATCGGCTTCCGAGCAAGTGCGCGCGATGGAAAAGAATGGCATGGAGACCTACGACATTCCCGCCTTCCTGCGCAAACAGGCTGACTAAGGTGGTTTGATGTATGCAACGACGACGGCGGCCCGAGGGTCGCCGTTTTTTTGCCGGTTGTTGACTTTTGACTTTGCCTTTCCGGCCATTTTCTGCACAAATACGGCAAGTCAGGCATACTATCGCGCAGTGTCGGCATCATGCCGGCAGCATCCTCAACCGACAGTACACAAGGAGTCAACATGACCATCAAGATCGGCGACACCCTGCCAGAAGGCACCCTGGCCGAATTCATCGAAAGCGAAACCGAAGGCTGCGCACTGGGCCCGAACACGTTCAACGTGCAAGACCTGGTCAAGGGCAAGAAGATCGCCATCTTCGGCCTGCCAGGCGCGTACACCCCGACCTGCTCCGCACAGCACGTGCCAGGCTACGTGCAGCACGCTGCCGACCTGAAAGCCAAAGGCGTCGATGAAATCTGGTGCATCTCCGTCAACGACGCGTTCGTGATGGGCGCCTGGGGCCGCGACCAGAAAGCCACCGGCGTGGTACGCATGATGGCTGACGGCAACGCCGCCTTCAGCAAGGCCCTGGGCCTGGACGCCGATTTCTCCAAGCACGGCATGGGCACGCGCTCGCAGCGCTACTCGATGCTGGTCGACAATGGCGTCGTGACGCAATTGAACATCGAGCAGGGCGGCAAGTTTGAAGTGTCGAATGCCGAGACCCTGCTGGGCCAACTGGCTTGATGGTCGGGGTCGGACCCTTCGGGTCGGACCCCAGCAATTGATGTAGGGTTAATGTCCGGCTAAAGCCTGCTGCCAACCCAAATCAAAATATGGGGTCGGACCCAAGGGTCCGACCCCATTTTTATTGCACCGACGGTTTCGTCGCCTCGAACATGGCCGCATCGATGCTGAACGAATAATCGTCCTGCAGCGCGAAATACTTGCGCGCTTCTTCGGGTGCGCCATCGAACAGGTTGCGGATCGCCGCTACGCGCTCGTTCGGCGTGCGCATGCGCGCCACCCACTCGTCGAACTGCATCGTCAGCTTCCATACGCTGCGCAAGCTGTGCGTGAATCCCGTGTTATCGAACTTGGCGCCCCACTCGCAGGTGCGGTAGTCGCGCACGTGCGACGCATCGCGCAGCATTTCCACCGCTTGCAAGGTGCTGTCGTACAGGGCCGTTTTCGGCGCGACGATGTCGACCACGAGCAAGGTGCCGTTCGGGCGCAGCACGCGCCACGCTTCCGCCAGCGCTCCCGCCACATCGTTCCAGTGGTGCGCGGAAAAGCGCGTGATGACCATGTCGAAGCTGGCGTCGGCAAACGGCAGGCGCGCCACGTCGCCCTGCTGCGTGCGGATGTTGTGCAAGCCGCGCTGCACTGTGGCGCAGTCCACCACGTCGAGCATGGGCTGCGCCAGGTCGTAGGCGACGACCGATTGCGCCACGGGAGCGACGGCAAAGCTGGCGTGGCCGGCGCCGCAGCCCAGGTCCAGCACCACCGGCTTGCCGTGGCGGCGCGCGCATTCCTGCATCAGCACCAGGTCGGCGCCTTGCGCATGTACCGCGCTGCTCAGGTAGGCATTCGCCGTCTTGCCAAACTGTTCGGTAACGACATCGTGCTGCTGCATGGTTTTCTCCTGGTGATGGGTGAGTTCCTGCAGAATAGGGATAAAATTATCCTGTAACAAGACCATAACTTATACTGGTATATCTACTACCATGCATCCCCGCCATGTCGAACAAACTTGCTGAATTCATCCGCGCCCGGCGCGAAGCCGTCACCCCCGCCATGGCTGGCTTGCCTGGCGGCGGGCGGCGGCGCACGCCGGGCTTGCGGCGCGAAGAGCTGGCGCAGCTGTGCGACGTCAGTCCCACCTGGCTGACGTGGCTGGAGCAGGGGCGGCCCGTGTCGGCGTCGGCCAAGATGCTGGCCCGCCTGGCGCAGGTGCTGCAGCTGAGCGCGGCCGAGCGCGCCTATCTGTTCGAGGTGGCCGACAAGCATGACCCCAGTCATGGGACGGGCGATGGCGGTGGACTTGCCAGCGCCGAACTGGCCGCCATCGTGTCCGCCATCGACGCGCCCGCGTACATCCTCGACCGCGCATGGAACGCCGTGGCGTGGAACGGGGCCGCGTCCACCTTGTTTGCCGGCTGGCTGCATGGCGGTGCGGCTGCGCCGAACCAGCTGCGCTTCATGTTCCTGGAGTCTGGCGCGCGCGATCTCGTCGTCGGCTGGCCCGAGCGGGCGCAGCGGCTGGTGGCGGAGTTCCGCGCCGATATCGGCCGCCACACGGACCAGGCGCCGCTGGCCGGCCTGATCGCGGAACTGGCCGGCGCCAGCCTTGAATTTCGCCAGTGGTGGGGCGCGCAGCAGGTGCAGGGCCGCGATGGGGGATTGCGCCGCTTCCAGCATGCGCAGCAGGGGCTGCTGGAGTTCAACCAGGTGACCCTGCACCTGGCGCGCCAGCATGAGCTGAAGCTGGTGATGCTGTTGCCGGTGTCGTAGACGTCACTCGCGTGCTTGCCAGGTCCCGGCGTGCTCGTGCCGCTCTGCACCTGCAATGCGCGCTTGCATGGCTGCTGTCATGTGGACATTGCGCTGGGCGTCAACCATCAGCACTTCTTTCAGGTCGAGTTTTTCCGCCATCGCTTGCCAGTCTCGGGGGCCGGTGATGAACAGCGGTTTGGAGTGGCCGTCCGAGCGCAGGCCAGGGTCGCGGCCGCCGCTGGCGATGATGGTGACCGAAGCGACCAGATCGATCGGGTAGCCGCTGCGCGGGTCGATGATGTGCGGGCGGCGCTTGCCGTCCTTCATGAAGTAGCGTTCATAGTCACCGCTGGTGCCGATCGCTTCGTTGTCGCGCAAAGCGATCTGCGCAACTGTCCCGGCGCCACGCGGATCGCGGATGCCGACCTGCCAAGGTCGTTCACCGGGCTGGCCGATGGCGATGACGTTGCCACCGATGTTGACCAGCGCCGCCTTGACGTGCGCTTCGCGCAGCAGCGCGGCGGCGCGGTCGAGCGCGTAACCTTTGGCGTAGCCGCCGAGGTCGATCATGACGGCAGGGTTGACGCTGCTGATGATGTTGCCGTTGTAGCGCAGGTCGGACAGCGATGGCCGCGCGTCGACCCAGCGCTTGATCTCGGCGGCCGGCGGTCCCTGCGCGCCGATGTCGTTTTTCTGGAAGCCCCACAGCCTGATCAGATGCCCAATGGTGGGGTTGAACAGCAGGCCGGAACGCACTGACAGCTTCTCGGCCGATTTTAGCAGGCCGACCATTTCAGCGTCGGCGCGCATTGGCTCGCCTTTGGCGATGCTGTCGTTGAGGGCGGTGAGCATGCTTGGCTCCCACGCGTGGAATTTACGGTGCAGGCGATCGAATTCTCTCAATACCTCGGCGCCAAGCAGGTCGGCGCGCTGCTGCGAACCACCGTAGATGGTGATGTCGACCGTGGTGCCGAACACGTGGCCCCGGGTTTTGTAGAGGCGTTCCTCGCCGGAACAAGCAGTCAGGAACAGCAGTAGCGCCAGCAGCGTGCGGGTGAACATGGAATGTCTCCGGGTGTGGCCGCCGCGCGCAGGCGGCGGCCAGCAGTTTTAATTGCTCTTGGCGACCATGTAGTCGACCAGTGCTTTCACTTCATCATCCTTCAGGCCTGGATTGCCGCCGCGTGGCGGCATCATTTTCACGCCGTTGATGGCGCTCAGGTACAGCGCCGGCTTGCCTTTGGCGATACGCGGTTTCCATCCCGCCTTGTCGCCAACCTTGGGCGCGCCCATGATGCCGCTGCCGTGGCAGGCCAGGCAGGTGGTGGAGTAGGTTTTCTCAACCTTGGCGGCGTCCGGCGCGGCGGCGGCGCTGGTGGCAGATGTGATGGCTGCCAGCATTGCTGCCAGTGCAAGTAGTTTCTTCATGGTCTGTCTCTTTTCAAAAGTAAGTCGGCAAATGCCGGGGTAAAAACGGACCGGCGCTTTCCGCCGAACGGCAATGCCGGCCCAGGCGGTGCTGCTTCAATGCGCCATGGCGTGCGTCGGCATGGCGCCGCTGGCTTCGTTCAGCAGGGCCGGCGTGATCTGCTTGAAGCGCAGCACGCGGCCGCCTTCCTTGCGAACAAACGCTTCCGCGTCCACCTGCCGGCTGAACGAGGCGATGGCCGGGCCCATCGAGCCCTGCGCCTTGCTGCCTAATACATAGAGCGCGTCGTGTGCCCCGATCCAGTGGCCTTGCGGCTGTTGCCAGTTGGCGCTGCCCATGTCCTGCACGTAGAAGGCGCTGGTGGCGCGACGCTGTTCCGGCGCCAGCATTTCACCGAGCAGTTCTTTTACGTCACAGAAGTAGCTGGTCTTGCCGTCGGCGAAGCGAACCTGCGCTTTCGGCCCAGGGAAGTCGCGCAGCAGCATGCCGTCCAGCGCACACGCGGCTTCGTCGGACGGATCAATGGCTGGCAGGTTGGTGGCGCTGTACGTGCAGGCGGCCAGCGCAAGGGTGGCCAGTGCGGCCAGCGCGCTCCTGCGCAGGTGGAAAATAGTCATGAAAATCTCCTGATTGCGATAAAAAACGGTAAAAAAATCCAGGCTAGCATCACGCCCGACAGCAGCGCCGGGTGGGTCCAGCCTTGCGGCATCACGGTGGCCAGCCCATACATGGCTTGCGCCTGGTCCGAGCTGAACACGTTCAGCAGGCGAAATACGTCGGCCGGGTTCAGCATCAGCATGGCGGCGAACAGGCCGCTACCGAGCTGGCCCTGGCTGAGCACCATCACCCCCATCAGCAGCAGGTCGAACACCAGCACGAACAGGAACCACAGCGCCAGTGCAATGCCGCTGGCGCGGACGCGGTCGCGGGTGCTGACCGATACCAGCATGGCAATGCTGAGGAAGGCCAGTCCCATCAGCACGGCGCTGGCGACGAATTGGGCGTAGCGCCAGCCCTCGGCCACAGTCAGTTGCGAGAACAGCGGCAGCAGGCCGGCGCCAAAGCCGATCGCGGTGGCGCTGGTGAGCGCCGCCGCCAGGCCGAGATATTTACCGAGCAGCACTTCCAGCGGCGTCACCGGCATCGACAGCAGCAGTTCCAGCGCACCGCGCTCACGCTCGCCGACAATCGCGTCATAGCCGAGTATCAGGGCGATCAGCGGCACCAGATAGATCACCAGGCTGGACAGGCTGGCGATAGTGGCGTCGATGCCGTGGAAACCAACCTGCCCCTGCTGGGCTGCGCCGAAGTAGGCGATGGCCAGCGCGAAGAAGGCAAACACCAGCGCCACGGCCAGCACCCAGCGGTTGCGCAGCCGGTCACGCCATTCTTTTGCGGCCAGCACGCCGACCTGGCGCCATTCAATGCGTGCGCGCATGAGTGCCTCCGTAGCCGAGAAATACTTGTTCCAATGTCGATTCCTGAATCGCGATGTCGTCGGCGCAAGCGGCCAGCTGGCGCAGCACCGCCATCTTGTCGGCCCTGGCGCAGCGCACGTGCAGCTGTTCGCCATGTTCCTCCAGCGCCAGCTCCAGCGGCAACGCGGCCAGCGCCGCGCGCACGCCCGCCTGCAGCGCAGGCGCAATCGTGGCGGTAATGGTCAGCATCCGGGGCGCATGGGTACCCGTCCGCAGCTGCCTCAGCGTGCCTTGCGCGGCCACCGTGCCGCTCTGCATGATGAGCAGCTGGTCGACCCTGTGCTCGATCTCTGCCAGGATGTGTGAGGTGATGACGATGGTGGCGCCGCGGTCCTGCGCGGTGCGCAAGATGGCGTAAAAGTCGGCGATGCCTTGCGGGTCCAATCCGTTGGTCGGCTCATCGAGGAAGATCAGGTCCGGCTCGCCCAGCAGAGCCTGCGCCAGGCCGAGCCGCTGGCGCATGCCCTTGGAGTACCCCTGTACCGGCCGCGCGGCGGCATGCGTCAGGCCCACCAGGTCGAGCAACGGTGCGCAAGCAGCGCGCGCAATGTGCTTCAAGTCCGCAAAAAAGTGCAGTACTTCCTGG
Source organism: Janthinobacterium sp. 64 (assembly GCF_002813325.1). NCBI lineage: Bacteria > Pseudomonadati > Pseudomonadota > Betaproteobacteria > Burkholderiales > Oxalobacteraceae > Janthinobacterium > Janthinobacterium sp. 64. The sequence continues at coordinate 4,721,443 of NZ_PHUG01000001.1, forward strand.
CCACTCAGGTTATCGTAGGTGAGAAAACTTTCCGGCAGATAGCCGACGCGCCGACGCGTCTGGCGAAAGGCAGGTTCGGCCGCGTTCTGGCCCAGTACGTGCAGCGTGCCGGCGCAGGGCGTGATCAGACCGAGCATCAGCTTGAATAGCGTGCTCTTGCCGGCGCCATTGTGGCCGATCAGGCCGAACATGGCGCCATGGGCGATGTCAAAGCTGACGTCCTGCAGCACCGTGAGCGGGCCGTAGCGATGCCGGATGCCGCGCAGGCTGACGGCGGCTTCAGTTGTATTCGATGCGGGGAGCGATGTCATTCCATTTCTTCCAATTCTGTGAGAGCGGGCGCATGCGCGGATGGCGGTCGACTACGCTTGGCGCGCGCAGCAGCGGAAACTGACGCGCGGCAAAGCGCAGCGTCTGCAGCGCGGGGCTGGCGCCGAGCAGCTTGAGCAGCGGGTATTGCCAGTTCAGACGGTCAACCAGGTCGTTCGCTTCATACGCCACGTCACCCTGGCCGTCGCCGTTCTGGTCCCAGCCGTTGTAATTGCTCCAGTAGTTGCCTTCCTGTTTGCCCCATTCGACATCGCGCGCGGCAACAAAGCGCACCTGCTCCTGGTTGCCGATGAAGTCGTTGCCATCGACTTGGTTGTTCGACGAGCCGGCCGACAGGTGCACGCCGGTGCGGTTATTGATGATCAGGTTGTGGCGCAGCGTGTTGTACTCGGCGTCGTAGATGAAAAAACCACGGTCGTTGCCGGCCACCACGTTGTCTTCGATCAGCGAGTCCTGGATGGTGCGCAGCATGATGCCGTGATCGGTATTGCCCCACGCGATATTGCGGCGCACGGTCAGGCTGCGCACCTCCATCAGCGCCAGCCCGGCCCGGCTCAGATATACCTCGTTGTCTTCCCAGGTACTGTGGTTGGTGTTCATGTAGTGCGTGCCGTAGCGGACATGATGGATGCGGTTGTGGCGAAATTGCGCGTCGCGCGAGACGTCGACATAGATGCCGTCGCGGGTGCCGCTGATTTCGTTGCCGGTGACGCGCGCTCCGCGCGTGTCGTACACCTGGATGCCATTGCCGCGCTGCGCCGATTGCAGGTCGTGCCGGCCGGTGATGGTGTTGTTCAGCAAGCGCGCATCATCAACGCCTTGCAGCCAGATGCCGAACAGGTTGGCGACCAGTCGACAGTTGTTGATCTGTACGCGATGCGCGCCAGGCACGATATAAATGCCGGCGTTCTGCGCAGTGAGGTCCGCGCCGCTGTCGATCACGGTCAGGCCGATCAGGGTGACGTCGGGGGCGGTGATGCGGATGGTGTCGCCGTGCCCTCGGCCGCTGATGGTGGGATGGCTGCGCCCTTGCAGCGTCAGCGCCTTGTCGACCAGCACGTGTTCGTTATACCTGCCGGGTGCGATCAGCAGTGTGTCGCCTTTCTGCGCACTGGCGATGGCCGCATTGATCGACGTGCCCGGCGCCACTTCCAGCACGGCGGCGGCCAGGCCCGGCCCATAGCCGGCCAGTATGACTGCCAGCACCAGCGCGCGCAGCAGCGCCAGCAGGGTGGAAGGCGCCAGCCTCATGCGTCTTCCTTGCCTTGCGACGGCAGCGTTGAGCGCAAGCTGTCGAGCGTAAGGAAGTAGCCGTCGGCGCCGATACGCGTCAGCGCTTCGCCCTTGGCAGTGCGCCGCTTGCGCTCTTTCACCAGGGGTGGGCAGGCGTGATCGTCGTAGTACATCACCATGCAGTCCAGGCATAGCATGCATTCCATCTGATCGATTTTGCCTTGGCTGTCGATGGCGTGCGAGCCGCAACCGGCGGCGCAGGCGTGGCAGCTGGTGCATTCTGCCTTGCGCTTCAGACCGAACAGACGGAACTTGCCGGGCAGCGCCAGGCCCGCGCCCATCGGGCACAGGTATTTGCAGTAGGGGCGCTCGCTGAACAGCGACAGGCCCAGAATGGCGCCGATAAAGAGCCAGAATGGCCAGCTGCGGTTCCATACGCCGACCAGGAAAGTGGTCTTGAAGGGTTCGATTTCGGCCAGATGTTCGGCCGTCTCCATTGAGAACAGGGATACGCCGATCAGGCCGAAGAAGATGGCGTACTTCAGCCAGCGCAGCTTGTCGTGCAGTGGTTTTGGCAGCAGTTTCTGCCAGCGTTTCAGGCCGACGGCGGAACCGAGCTTCAGCATCAGGTGCTGCAGCGAGCCGAATGGACATAACCAGCCGCAGAACAGGCCGCGTCCCCAGATCAGCACCGTGATGATGATGAACCACCAGAACAGGAAGATGAAGGGATCGGACAGGAACAGCTCCCAGCGCCATTGATGGATCAGCGAATGGAGCCAGGTCATCATCTGCGTGATGCTGGGCTGCGCCTTCAGGTAGAAACCGATGAAGCCGGCGCTGATGATCCACAGCACCAGCCGCGGCCAGCTGATCAAAGGCTTGTGCTTGCGCGTCGACGCACGCACCAGCCGGTCGCGTCGTGCGTACCAGATGGCGGTAAACAACAGGGTGGCGACGAAGAAGCCGATTTGCGCAATCCGGTCCAGCCAGATGTTTTGCCACGCCGGGCGCGCCGTCACCACTTTCGGATGGCCGCCTTCCAGATAGCGGGCCGGCAGCCAGTAGGTCTGGTCGTAGTGGGTGAAGGTCTTGGCGCCCTTGGCGTCCAACTGATTGATCAGCAGCGTCAGCGTCCAGGGCCACGCCGGATTGAAGTGTTTCGAGCGGACGATGAAGATGCCCGATTCGCGGTATTGGGGCACATCGCCGGGCTGCAGGTGATACAGATTGAGATAGTCGGTATCGCGGAAGGTGTAGGTTTCAGGATCTTGCCGCACCTGGATGCGGTCGTAGATGCCGCCGCGCACAAAGCCCGAGCCCTTGAACGAGGTCTGGCCGCTGGCGATGACGAAGATCGCATGCTCGTCCGGCTTGAGGTCGCGCATCAGGCGCTGGTAGTTGTCCTCGCCCAGCAGGCTGTTGCCCAGCGTCGGCGTGTTGAGGTAGCCGAAGTAGAGATCGATGTAGTCGCCGCGTGCGCTGTCGGCGCCGACTTCGCGCGCGGTGATCGTCAGGCGGCCGACCGAGCCCTCGTCGGCCAGCTTGCCCCAGTTGAGGCGCTCGTCGAGCGGCGTGAAGCGGGCTGGCGGCCGCGCCGCCGCAGTGAAGATGCCGACCTGGCGGCCGATCTCATAGGCGCTGCGGGAAATTACCTGGTTCTCGGCGATGGCCGTCACGGTGGCGCCGCTGATGGCGTCCAATCCCACGCTGCCATCGCCGCCACGGCCAATTTCCAGCCTGGCGTCACCGCGCAGGCCGACATATTGTCCGATGAACTTGAGCAGCGCCGATTCCGGTATGCCGGCCAGCAGGATCGGTTCGGAATGCTTGATCACGCGCACGCCGGTAATGATGCCTGCGGTGTCCATACCGATCAGTGTAATGACTGGCTTGCCGGAATAGGCGGGAATGTCCACCACGTCGGTTGACAGGAAAACGTAGCCAACGAGCTTGCCGCCGGCGTCCAGCGCTTGCACATAGCGTGGAGAGCCCATGCGCTGCGAGAATCGCTGCGCTTGCGGCATCACGTCGCGGCAGGCGGCATGCGCGCACAGGTCGGCGCCGTGCAACAGTTCGGAGGAAAGTTCAGCGTCGTAGATGTTGGCGGCGGCGATGGGCGGCGCCAGCATAGCCAGTAACATCAAGCACGACGCCAGCGAATTGAACAAGGTTTTTAAAGTAGTCGTCATGGGAATATGCCATGCCGGCTGACGCATCAGCCGGCATGGACTTGCGGGACAACTCAGGCTTCAACCAGGAAACGGCTACGCATTTCCAGATGCAGGGCGTGGCAGAAGTGCGTGCAATACAACCAGAACGCACCGGCGTGATCGGCCTTGAAAGTGACCGACTTGGTTTCCTGCGGATTGACGATAAAGTTGATGTTGTAGGTCGGGATGGCGCAACCGTGGGTCAAATCTTCGACCTTGTCGTAGTTGGTCAGGGTGAGCGTGACTTCATCGCCTTTTTTGACCTTGATGACCGGCATGCTGAACGCCGGCGCTTGCGACATCAGACGCACATGCACCTTGTTGCCCTTGCGCTCGATGCCGGCGTTTTCCGGCGTGACGGCATTCGGGAAGTCGGTCATGGTGTGGATCTGGCGCGTCTTGACCACATCGCGGCGCACGATAATGCCATCGTGCGGTTCCGGGTAGGCAGTGTGATCGGCTATCAGCTTCATGCTGGCGCCGCTGATGTCGACCAACTGTTCGGTTTCAGGATGCAGCGGGCCGACTGGCAGGAAGCGGTCCTTGGAGAACTTGTTGCCGGAGTTAAGGTATTTGCCGTCAGCTTCCCTGGTCTCACCCATCGATGAGTAGTTATGGCCCGGCTGGTAGTGCACGTCCAGCTTCTCGATGATGACCTTGGCGTTTTTGTCGCCCTTGAACTGGGCAATGGCTGCATCCACATTCCATTTGACGGCTTGGCTGTCGAGGAACAGCGAGGTATAGGCGTTGCCCCTGCCGTCGAAGGCGGTGTGCAGCGGGCCGAGGCCGATTTCCGGTTCGGCCACCACGGTGTCGCGCGGATCCTTGACGTTACCGTCGAACCACTGCAGCACCTTGCTCAATTCAATCACGGTGGCGGTCGGCGACAGCTTGCCGGAGCAGACGAAGTATTTTCCGTCCGGGCTGGCGTTGACGCCATGCGGGTTCTTGCTAACCGGGACGTACAGCGAGATCGCGCTTTTAGGATCGGCGTTGGCAGCCTTGCGGCCATCGACCACGGGGACCTTGGAACTGCCGATGGTGGTGAACTTGCCTGCCTTGACCAGGGCCTCGACGCGTTCGATATGCAGGAACACGCAGGCATCGCGCTCGGCCGCCATCATGCCGTTCAGGTCGGCGGCGTTTTCGACGTTGTACTGGTTGCAGGCGGCCAGCTTGCCGTCGTACGAGGTGGCGCACAGATCCATATTGCCGTCAACGCGCACCTGCCACATCACTTCCATGGTTTCTGCGTTGACGCAGCTGAACAACGCACCCCACTTGTCCGGATTGTCCAGGTCGCGGCCGTCGTTCGGCAGCGGGATATGGAATTCGGCGCCGCAGAACACGCGGGTGGTGTAGTCAATCTTCTGGTCGACCGGATCGCGCTTGTCAGGGAACAGGCCGTGGAAGCCGGCCACATTCGGCAGTTCGGTGATCTTGTCGCATTCCATGGTGTCCATGCGGATGCGCGCCACGCGTGAATGCAGCTTGTCGTTGATGAACAGCCAGCGGCCGTCATACGTGCCGTTCTTGTAGCTGCCGTGGACGTGGTGGGTGTCGCCGGTGATGTATTTCAGCGTGCCGTCGGGCTTGGTGCCGATGATGGCTTTCGATTCATTGGTAATACCCCAGCCGACCATGCAATCGACGTTGAACACCGGGATGCGCTTGAGCGTGCGCCCGGAAGGCAGGCCGAGCACCCGCGCTTCGCCCGAATGGCCGGAACTGATGAAAGCATAGTAGTCGTCCAGCTGGCCTGGCGCGATCTCGGTGCCGTGGTGTGCGGCCGGTGCGGCAGCGCTCTTGCCGCCGGCGGCCGCTTCCTCCTTGCAGCCGGCCAGGCCCAGCGTGACGCCTGCCAGGCCCAGTGCGGCGCTCTTGCCGAGAAAGCCGCGGCGGCTCGACGGCGTGTCGTTGGTGGTATCTATCTTCTTGCTGTCCATCTCTCGTTCTCCATCGTTGCAAAATTATAAACAGGCATTTTACATACATCTTTTAAAAAAACGATGACGTAGATCAAGCATTTCAGGCGCCGCCGCCGCGATTGCGGCAGTACTTGATCCAGGCACTGTTTTCGTCGTCGCCCCTGATGAGCTGGCCGGCTTGCTATAATCAATCCCGGCAGCGTCTCCGCTGTGCTGGCTCCGGACGTCGCCATAATGACGTTCCCAGTGGTCCGCCCCGGGCCTGTCGCCAAGGAGCTTTCCCTGTCTTCTCGTCAAGAAAATCTGCACAGCATCTATGCGATGCTGATTGCGGTCGCCATGTTCTCGTGCATGGATACCGCCATGAAGCTGCTGTCTGCCCATTATCCCGCCACGCAGGTCACGGCGATGCGCTCGCTCAGTTCGTTGCCACTGCTGTGCGGCTACATGCTGTACCGCGGTGCGTTCAAGGGCATCTTGCGCATACGCTGGCCAATGCACCTGTTGCGCGCCGCACTCGGCATCGCCATGCTGACCACCTTTGCCTTCGGGCTGAAGTCGCTGTCGCTGGCCGAGGCATATTCGATCTTCTTCATCGCGCCGGCTTTGATCACGGCGCTGTCGGTGTGGGTGCTGAAGGAGCACGTGGGCCGCGGGCAGTGGGTGGCGATTGGCGTCGGCCTGCTGGGCGTGCTGGTGGTGCTGCGCCCCGAAGGCACCGGCTTCCTGTCGCTGGGCGGGCTGGCGATTCTGGTGGCAGCTGCCTGCTACGCCGTGTCGGCCATCAGCGCGCGCGTGCTGGCGCGCACCGACAGCACCGAGGCAATGATGTTCTGGCTGCTGACGCTGATGTCGATTGGCGCAGTAACGCTGGCGTGGAATATCTGGGTGCCTGTGCGTGCCGAACATGGCTCGATCTTGATGGTGCTGGCGCTGTCAGGCTTCTTCGGGCAGTTGGCGATCACCAAGGCTTTCAGCACCGGCAAGGCGTCAATCGTGGCGCCGTTCGAGTACACGGCGCTGGCCTGGGGCGTGGCGATAGACTGGCTGCTGTGGCAGGCGCTGCCGGATCGCTATACCTTGCTTGGCGCGGCGATCATTATCGCCAGCGGCATCTACCTGGTGCGGCGCGAGGCCGTGCATGTGGAAAGTGAGCATCCCTAGCATTTGTTTGCCGGTCAGCATTCCACGCCGCAACTGGATATAATCGTGCCATGTTAAAACAACGCACCATCAAACAATTGGTCCGCACCATCGGTGTCGGCTTGCACTCTGGCACCAAGGTCGAGCTGACCTTGCGTCCGGCCGCCATCGACACGGGCATCGTGTTTCGCCGCATCGACCTCGATCCCATCGTCGAGTTTCCCGCCAGCGCCATGGCCGTGGGCGATACGCGCATGGCTTCCGTGCTGATCAAGGATGGCGCCAGGGTGTCCACCGTGGAACACCTGATGTCGGCCGCGGCCGGCCTGGGCGTCGATAATATGTTCATCGACGTGAATGCGGAAGAAATTCCCATCATGGACGGCTCTGCCTCGTCCTTCGTCTACCTGCTGCAGCAGGCTGGCGTGGAAGAGCAGCCGGCGCCGAAGAAATTCATCAAGGTCATCAAGCCTGTGGAAGTGCGTCACGGCAAGGGTGACGCGGAGAAATGGGCGCGCTTGTCGCCATACGATGGCTTCAAGCTCGACTTCTTCATCGAATTCAACCATCCGGCCGTCGATGGCACGATGCAGCGCGCCTCCGTCGACTTCGGCGACGTGTCGTACGTGCATGACGTGGCGCGCGCGCGCACCTTTGGTTTCATGCAGGACGTGGAAAGCTTGCGCGGCATGGGCCTGGCGCGTGGCGGTTCGCTGGAAAACGCCATCGTCATGGACGAGTACCGCATCCTCAATGCCGATGGCTTGCGCTATGAGGACGAGTTCGTGCGCCACAAGATCCTCGACGCCATCGGCGACCTGTACCTGGTGGGCCACCCCTTGCTCGCCTACTACACGGCGCACAAGTCCGGCCATGCGCTGAACAACCAGCTGCTGCTGGCGCTGCTGGAGCAGCCCGATGCGTATGAAATCGTCTCGTTCGCCACGAACGAGGCGGCGCCGCAATCCTACTTACGCCAGATGGAACGCGAGTGGTCGCTGACGTAGATATGCGTTAGCGCCGTTATTCTCAGTCCTTTGGTTCGCGGTGGTGGCGGACCATGTTGCGCAGCGCCGCGATCAATTGCTCGTTCTGCTTCGACGCGGGCAGGGCCGTGCTCAGCTCTTCCAGGGCAGTCATGGCTTTTTCCGGCAAAACCAGCGAGCGCGTATGCACGATGGGCGCGATGCTCTTGATGACCTGCACTTTCAGCTTGATGCCTGAAATCTGCCAGCCCTTTCTTTCCAGTTCCCCTTGCAACTTCGGCAATTGCTGCTTGAGCTTGGCCGCGAGCGCCGCGTTCGGCGTGGCCAGCACCAGTTGGCCGCCCTCGAATTGCAGGATGTCGCAATGCTCGAACATGGCCGGCAAGGCCTTGGCGCAATCTTTTTGCAGGGCGGCCAGACGCGTCACGGTGGGCATCAGGGAGGCCATCGTGGCGTTGCCGCGCAGAAAATCGGTTGCGCCCGTGACGGCCGGGCCTGAACGGGCAAAGCCGTAGCCACGGCGCGGCGCCGGAGAATAAGTGGGAGTTCGCATGGCCGAAACATAGCACACTCGCCCGCGCATGACGAGTGCGGCGGCGGGTGCGGCGCAGGCGGGCGGGTCGTATTGCCTTACAGTATGGAAAATGTCCGCAATTTCTGCCATTTGTTTGTCATTAAGCTATTGTTATATGGCGCATTAGCCCAACCTTGGCGGGAACGCATGATAAAATCATCGTCTTTTGCCATAGTCGAACTCCGTGCGGTGACGCGATTGTTACCTCGTTGTCACCTACCGAGCTTTTTTTAACGGCGTTTTTTCAAGAATTCAAGCATGTCATTACTGACCCAGATTTTCGGTAGCCGCAACCAGCGGCTGCTCAAGCAATACCAAAAAACGGTACGCGAGATCAATGCGCTCGAGCCGGCCATCGAAAAGCTGTCGGATGCCGAGCTGCAAGCGAAGACGCCTGCCTTCAAGGAACGCATCGCCGCTGGCGAATCGCTCGATGCCTTGTTGCCGGAAGCATTTGCCGTCTGCCGTGAGGCCAGCAGGCGCGTCCTGCGCATGCGCCACTTCGACGTGCAGATGATCGGCGGCATGGTCTTGCATTTTGGCAAGATCGCGGAGATGGGCACGGGCGAGGGCAAGACCCTGATGGCCACCTTGCCAGCCTACCTGAATGCCTTGTCGGGCAAGGGCGTGCATATCGTGACCGTCAATGATTACCTGGCGCAGCGCGATGCCGAGACCATGGGCCGCCTGTATGCGTGGCTGGGCCTGTCGACTGGCGTGAACATGTCGCAGATGGAGCACAGCGCCAAGCAGCAGGCGTACAACTCCGACATCACGTATGGCACGAATAACGAATTCGGTTTCGACTTCTTGCGCGACAACATGGTCTACGAAGCGCGCGAGCGCGTGCAGCGCAGCCTGAACTTCGGCATCGTCGATGAAGTCGATTCGATCCTGATCGATGAAGCGCGTACGCCGCTGATCATTTCGGGCCAGGCCGAGAACCATACGGACCTGTATCACAAGATCAATGAAGTGCCTGCATTGCTGACTTTGCAGATCGGCGAAGAAACGCCGGACGGCAAGGGCAAGGTTGACGTGCCGGGCGACTATACCAAGGATGAAAAGGCGCACCAGGTGCTGCTGACGGAAGCCGGCCATGAAAAGGCCGAAGGCATCCTGATGGAAATGGGCCTGCTGCCGGAAGGCGCTTCGCTGTACGATTCGGCCAACATCACCCTCGTGCATCACCTGTATGCGGCGCTGCGCGCGCATGCGCTGTACTTCAAGGATCAGCACTATGTGGTGCAGAACAATGAAGTGGTGATCGTCGATGAATTCACGGGCCGTCTGATGACGGGCCGCCGCTGGTCCGATGGCTTGCACCAGGCCGTCGAAGCGAAAGAAGGCGTCAAGATCCAGAACGAGAACCAGACCCTGGCCTCGATCACCTTCCAGAACTACTTCCGCATGTACGCCAAGCTGGCCGGCATGACCGGTACGGCCGATACCGAAGCATACGAATTCCAGGAAATCTACGGCCTGGAAACGGTCGTGATCCCGCAAAACCGTCCGCTGCAGCGCAAGGACCGCCAGGATCAGGTCTACAAATCGTCGGCGGAAAAATACAACGCGATGTTGAACGACATCCGCGACTGCTACGAGCGCGGCCAGCCCGTGCTGGTCGGTACGACCTCGATCGAGAACTCGGAACTGCTGTCGGGCATCCTGACCAAGGCCAATTTGCCGCACAACGTGCTGAACGCGAAGCAGCATGCGCGCGAAGCGGAAATCATCGCCCAGGCAGGCCGTCCGAAAGCCATCACCATCGCCACCAACATGGCCGGTCGCGGTACGGACATCGTGTTGGGCGGTAACGTCGAAAACCAGATCAAGTTCATCGAAGCCAATGCTGAACTGAGCGATGCCGACAAGGCAGCCCAGTCGCAGACCTTGCGCGATGAATGGCAATCGCTGCACGACCACGTGGTCAATGCGGGCGGCTTGCACATCATCGGCACCGAACGCCACGAATCGCGCCGCGTCGACAATCAGCTGCGTGGCCGTGCCGGCCGCCAGGGCGATCCGGGTTCGTCGCGTTTCTACCTGTCGCTCGACGACGCGCTGCTGCGCATCTTCGCCGGCGACCGCGTGCGCGCCGTGATGGACCGTTTGAAAATGCCGGAAGGCGAACCGATCGAGGCAGGCATCGTCTCGCGTTCGATCGAATCGGCCCAGCGCAAGGTCGAAGCGCGCAACTTCGATATCCGCAAGCAATTGCTGGAATACGATGACGTCGCCAACGACCAGCGTAAAGTCATCTACCAGCAGCGTAACGAACTGCTGGAAACGACCGATATTTCCGAGATGATCGGCTCGCTGCGCCATGGCGTGTTCACCGACCTGGTGCACGAGTACGTGCCGCACGAATCGGTGGAAGAGCAGTGGGATATCAAGGGCCTGGAAAATACCCTGTCCAGCGAATGGCAGCTCGACTTGCCGTTGCAGCAAATGCTGGAAGCCGATGCAACCCTGACGGACGAAGAGATCCTGGAAAAAGTGCTGGTTGCGGCCGATGCCGTGTACCAGTCGAAGATCGATATCGTCGGCAAGGAATCGTTTGGCGGCTTCGAGCGCAATGTCATGCTGCAAAGCGTCGACAGCCACTGGCGCGAACACCTGGCGGCGCTCGATCACCTGCGCCAGGGTATTCACCTGCGCGGTTATGCGCAGAAGAACCCGAAACAGGAATACAAGCGCGAAGCGTTTGAACTGTTTGGCCAGATGCTCGACATGATCAAGAACGACGTCACGAAACACGTGATGACGGTGCGTATCCAGTCGCGCGAAGAAGTCGATGCGGCCGAACAGGCGATGCAGCAGTCGCACGTGGAAAACGTGCACTACCAGCATGCCGAGTTCGATCCGAACGCGGCGCCGGAAGAACTGCTGGCGCCTTCGGCAGGCGGTAACACGGACAACGTTGACGACATGAGCGTGAGCATGGGCGTCAAGGTCGGTCGTAACGACCCATGCCCATGCGGCAGCGGTAAAAAATACAAAGCTTGCCACGGCAAGCTAGCATAAGGCGGTTTGACAGCCTGAGCAAAAACGGAGACTGCGGTCTCCGTTTTTTTATGCCTTTTCAATTTGCGCGCGCGCATCTACCGGCGCGCATGTTCACCGGCGCCGCGAAGGCGCTACAATAGCGCTTCCATTTTCCCTCGCAGAAGAACTCACCATGGCCGTCAATTCTCCCAAGCCCGTCGCCGCCGACTTGAAAGCCGTCGCCGGCATTGAAATCGGTGTTGCCGAAGCCGGCATCAAGAAACCCAACCGCAAGGATTTGCTGGTATTGAAACTGGCGCCGACGGCCACCGTGGCCGGCGTGTTCACCCTGAACCGCTTTTGCGCCGCGCCCGTGCAAATTTCGAAAGCCAACCTGGCGGCAGTGACGGCTGGCGCCGCGCCTATCCGCGCGCTGCTGGTCAATACGGGCAACGCGAATGCGGGCACGGGCGAATCGGGCCTGGCCGACGCGCAGGCCAGCTGCGCCGCGCTGGCCGAGCTGCTGGGCTGCACGCCGCAGCAAATCCTGCCGTTTTCCACCGGCGTGATCCTCGAACCGCTGCCCGTGCAGCGCCTGGTCGCCGGCTTGCCGCAAGCCGTATCGGCCTTGACATCGGATAACTGGTTCTCTGCCGCCGAAGCCATCATGACCACCGACACGCAGCCGAAAGCCGGCTCGCGCACAGTCACCATCGGTGGCCACGCGGTGACCCTGACGGGCATCAGCAAGGGCGCTGGCATGATCAAGCCGAACATGGCCACCATGCTCGGCTTCCTCGCGTTTGACGCCACCGTGGCGCAACCGGTGCTGGACCAGCTGGTGAAGCAGGCAGCCGACAAATCGTTCAACTGCATCACCATCGACGGCGACACGTCCACCAATGACTCGTTCATGCTGGTGGCCACGGGTGCGGGCAGCCTGGTCATCGATTCCATCGACTCGCCGCACTATGCGGCACTGGCCGCTGCCGTGACCGAACTGTCTACGTTTCTGGCACAAGCCATCGTGCGCGACGGCGAAGGCGCGACCAAGTTCATGACGGTGACCGTGGAAGATGGCCGCAACGTGGAAGAGTGCCGCAAGATCGCCTATTCCATCGCCCATTCGCCGCTGGTGAAAACGGCCTTCTTCGCCTCCGATCCTAACCTGGGCCGCATCCTGGCCGCCATCGGCTACGCGGGCGTGGACGACCTGGACGTGGGCCAGCTGAATCTGTACCTGGACGACGTGTGGGTGGCCAAGAATGGCGGCCGCAATCCCGACTACCAGGAACAGGATGGCCAGCGCGTGATGCAGCAAAGCGAAATCACCATCCGCGTCAAGCTGGCGCGCGGCGATGCCACGGCCACCCTGTGGACGTGCGACCTGTCGCATGACTATGTGTCGATCAACGCCGACTACCGCTCATGACCGGCCTCGATCAATTCCTGCTGCGCGCGGAAAGCTTGCTGGCGCGCGTGGAAGCGATCCTGCCGCAGGCGACGCCCGCGCCGGACTGGACCAGCTTTGCTTTCCGCTGGCGCCGGCGCCAGGGCGCCGCAGCTTATTTGCAGGCCGTGGCCCACGTGTCGAACATCGCGCTGGATGACTTGCACAATATCGGCACGCAAAAAGCGCAAATTGAACAGAACACGCGCCAGTTCGTCGGCGGCCGTCCGGCCAACAACGTGCTGCTGACGGGCGCGCGCGGCACGGGCAAGTCCTCCTTGATCAAGGCTTGTCTGAACCAGTTCGCCGGCCAGGGCCTGCGCCTGATCGAAGTGGACAAGGCGGACCTTGCCGACTTGCCCGACATCGTCGACCTGGTGGCGGCGCGCTCCGAACGCTTCATCATCTTTTGCGACGACCTGTCGTTCGAAGAGGGTGAAAGCGGCTACAAGGCGCTGAAAGTGGCGCTCGACGGCAGCATCGCCGCGCAATCGGACAATGTGTTGATCTACGCCACCTCGAACCGCCGTCACCTGATGCCGGAACGCATGTCGGACAACAGCAGCTACAAGACGGACGACGATGGCGATCTGCATCCGGGTGAGACGGTGGAAGAGAAAATCTCGCTGTCCGAGCGCTTCGGCCTGTGGCTGTCGTTCTACCCGTTCAAGCAGGACGATTACCTCGATATCGCGGCGCACTGGCTCGCTTCGTTCGGTTGCACCGAAGAACAGATCGCGCAGGCGCGCGGCGACGCCCTGCGCTGGGCCTTGCAGCGCGGTTCGCGTTCGGGCCGGGTGGCGTGGCAATTCGCGCGCGATTATGCGGGAAAACTTCCTGCGGGAAAGTTGCCGCAATGAGCGAAGTGAAAATCAAGCCTGTGGACGTCGCCGTCGGCATCCTGATGAAGCCGAATGGCGACGTGCTGCTGGGCCAGCGCCCGGCCGGCAAGCCGTATGACGGCTATTGGGAATTTCCTGGCGGTAAAGTCGAAGCTGGCGAAGCCATTCTCGATGCCTTGAAACGCGAGTTTGTCGAGGAACTGGGGCTGTACATCGACAGTGCCGAAGCCTGGTGCGGCGTCGAATATGTGTATCCGCACGCCCATGTGCGCCTGCATTTCTATATCAGCCGTGAGTGGCGGGGCGAGCCGCAAAGCCTGGAAGGGCAGGCGTTCGCCTGGCAGGGCACGGTCGGCGTGGAACCCCTGCTGCCGGCCACCACTCCCCTGCTGGAATGGTTGGATGAGGTACGCCGGGAATCGCTGGCGCCTGCTTAATCCTTACTTGTGCCAGCGGGCAGCAGCATGCTGCGCGCTGGCGCAAGCTTTGCCGTGACTTTCCTTGTATCGCGCGCGCTATGCGCTACAGTGCTTTCATCACGCACTGGGGAGTCTCGCATGCCGCTGACACTGACCTTTACCGATACCGATGAATTGCTGATCGCCGCGCTGCACAAGCGTGCCCGCGCGCATGGGCGCAGCATCGAAGACGAGCACCGCGACATCCTGCGCAACGCCTTGCGGCCCCTGCCGAAGCGCCCGCTCGACGATATTTTGCGTGCCATGCCCGACGTGGGCTTCGATGCGGATTTCGAGCGCCGTTCCTGAGCCATGCCTATTGCTGGCTATCTGCTCGATGCCGATGTGATCGTTGCCGCGCGCAAGGGCGGCGCCGCGCCGGCAGGCGTGGCCGATTTTTTCGAGCGGGTGGCGCCCGAGGCGCGCTATGTGCCGGTGCAAGTGATTGCGCAGTTGCGTGCGGGCATACAGTGCTGCTGGCGGCGCGAAGCGGCGCTGGAAGCCCTGGCGCTGGAAGGCTGGCTGGAAGCCGTGCTGGCGGAATATGCGCCGCGGCTGCTGGAATTTGACCTTGATTGCGCGCTCGTGTGCGCGCGCCTGCATGGCCGCGCCCATGCGCACGGCATCGATGGACAGATCGCGGCGATGGGTATCGCCTATGGCTTGACGGTGGTCAGCGGCAGGCTCGACAGTTTCGCGGCGCAGGGGCTGCGCCTGGAAAATCCGTTTATTTGAGGCTTACTGCGTTGAGGCTTATTGCGGCTTGTTGTCTTCGTCCGCGAGCGGATCTTCAAACGGGTCGGCGGCGGGGATCGTGTATTTCTCTTCGGCCCAGGCACCCAGGTCGATCTGCTTGCAGCGTTCCGAGCAGAAGGGGCGGAATTTGTTGGCTTCAGTCCATTCGACTTTGGCGGCACAGGTAGGGCAGTTAACGACGGTCATGATGGGGCAAATAAGTAACAGTTAAAAATTACAGAGCGTGAGCTCGAACGGAACGTCGACTTCCAGCGGCTTGGGTTTCAAATCGCCACCCTGGGTAGTGAAGCGCACCCACAGCATGTATTTGTTGGCGGAAATTTCCGGGATGGCGCCGCTGTTTTCATCGAGACTCAGGCGCAGCATCTGATACACCTTGCCTTGCAGCATTTGCTGGTAGCTGCCGCCATTGGCGATCAGTTTAACGGGTCCGCCGGAATCGCGCAGCAGGCGCAAGACCAGGGCCAGGGCATCGAACAGCGGAGCGAGCGGGGCGAACCAGGCGTGGATATCGGTCAGACGCTGCTCGGAGCTGCGTTTTTGCCAGGCAAAATACGACGGCAAGTCGAATTCGCAGGCGCCGCCCGGGATGATGGTGCGGCCGCGGATGCTCATCAGCCATTCATTGTCGCGGATATTCTGGCCCGTCTTGCCTTGCGCCGCCACCAAGGCGCCGCTGACACTGTCGAGTTCACCGAGGATGGCGTCCAGGGTTTCCGGCTCCACATTCGGATTGCTGCGGTAGCCGAGCAGGCTTTGACGCTGGCGCTCGAGTTCCTGCAGCAGGTCAGACTTCAGATCGGCGCGGCCGGCCACTTCGAGCATGTCGAAAATGGTTGCCAAGGCAACATGGTGTTGCATTGCATGCTCTTGCTGGATGAAGAACTTGAATTTGTCGTACAGGTCTTCCAGACGCAACAAGGTACGTATGCGTTCGTTGAAAGGGTATTCGTAGACAATCAAAATAATTCCCTTAAGTAAGGACCTGCAAACAATCCCGTGATTTTGAACCAAGCGTCGACAAATTACAAACGTTGCGGGGCCATTCCGGCCATTCTTTTTGAAAATGCCAGATATAAATCGTGCAACTGGGCAATCTGCGGCGCCAGGGCCGCCAAATCGCCATTGTTGTCGATCACATCGTCCGCCGCCGCCAGGCGCATGGCGCGCGTGGCTTGCGTGGCCATGATGGCTTTGACTTGTTCTTCCGATAAGCCATTGCGCGCCATCACGCGCGACACTTGCAGGCTTTCCAGGCAATCGATGACCAGCACGCGGTTGACTCTTTCCACCCAGCCGCCGGACTCGACGAGCAGGGGCACGGCAAAGATCACGTAGCTGCCCGTTGCTGCTTCGGCGGCCGCCAGGGTGGCCTGGCGGATGCGCGGGTGCAGGATGGCTTCCAGTTTCGCCTTGGCGGCGGCATCGGCAAACACCAGGTTGCGCATTTTTGTGCGGTCGAGGGCGCCGCGCGCGTCCGCGTAGCCGGGGCCAAATTCCGCCACCAGGGCCGGCATGGCGGCGCCATTCGGTGCCGTCAGGCTGTGCGCGATCAGGTCGGTGTCGACGATGGTGGCGCCGCGCGCGGCGAACATATCGGCCACCGTACTCTTGCCGCAGCCGATGCCGCCGGTGAGGCCGACGCTGAAAAAGGGGGCGTTTTGTATGTGCATGTATGTTTTCAAAGGAAGGCCATCAGCCGGCCAGGCCCAGCGTCAGTTGTGACAGGGGCGTGCGGTACAGCAGGGCGATGAAACCCGCCGCCGCCAGGTAGGGGCCGAACGGAATCGGCTTGTCGCGCCCGCGCTTGGCAAACACGATCAGGCCGATGCCGACCACGGCACCCACCAGCGACGACAACAGGATGATCGTCGGCAGCATAGTCCAGCCCAGCCACGCACCGAGCGCCGCCAGCAATTTGAAGTCACCATAGCCCATTCCCTCCTTGCCTGTCGCCAGCTTGAAGGCCCAGTACACGGCCCACAGGGCCAGGTAGCCGGCGGCCGCGCCGATGACGGCGTCTTGCAGCGGCACGAAAGTGCCATTGATGTTGACCAGCAAGCCCGCCCACAGCAGGGGGAAGGTCAGGTCGTCGGGCAGCATTTGCGTATCGGCATCGATGAAGGTCATGGCGATCAGCAGCCAGGCAAACACGAGCGTGGCGAGACCCGTCCAGCCGCTGCCGAAGTGCCAGATCAACAGGGCCGACAGCGCGCCCGTCAGCACTTCCACCATCGGGTAGCGCACGGAGATGGGGGCCTTGCAGGCGCTGCACTTGCCGCGCAGCAGCAGGTAACTGAGGACGGGAATGTTTTCCATGGCCGTGATGCGGTGGCCGCAAGCGGTACAGTTCGAGTGTGGCAGCATCAGGTTGTAGCGGTCCGTATGCGGCAAGGGCAGGCCGCTTTCTTCCGCCACATAATTATCGGATTCGCGCTGCATCATTTTCGGCACGCGGTAGATCACCACGTTGAGGAAACTGCCGACGATCAGGCCGAACAGGGCGGCGACGAGGGCGACGGGCACATTGCCGGGGGCGGCGAACAGCAGGGTATCTTGCAGCATGGTGGATGGGTCTGAGGTGATGATGTTGCCGCGCAAACATTGCCTGGCACTGCCGCAGTGTAAAACATCTGCCGATGCATGGGGGTAATAAAGGTCTTGCCTGCTTTTATGCGATCAGGAATTCCACGCGTTTTCCCGTTCTGGCGAGCATGTCGACCAAGGCATCGATGGTGAACTTGGGCGTTTTCTTGTTAATGACATCGGAAACACGGGGCCGCGTTATCCCGAGTATGTGGGCGGCATCGGCCTGCTTCAGGTTTTCCGTATTGATCCACAGGGCCAGTTCGGCCATCAATTTTTCCTTGATGGCGACCTTGTCCGAAATGATGCGCTTCGACCGCGCCTGGAGTTCGGCGGCTTCGCCGGGCTCAAAACCCAGATCGCTAAAAACGTTCGCGCCAACAGCGGTGACGTGCGCTGATTTGGTGTCGATACTCATTTCTTGCTCCTTTCCTTGCACACCGTTTTGTAGCGGGCAATCGCAATATCTTTATCTTGTTTTGCCGTGGTATTGGTTTTCTTCTTGAAGCAGTGCAAGACATAAATGGCTTCCGGGAACTTCGCGACATACATCACCCGGAACCAGCCGTCATTCAAATTGATAATAATTTCCCTGGTGCCTGCACCCACCTCGTCAAATGGCTTCCAATGATCGGGTTCCAGTCCCGCTTGAACCAGGCTGAGCTGGTGACCAGCCTCCCTGCGCGCATTCGGAGGGAAAATATGGTCATTTCTGAGATCGTTCAGGGAGCTGCCGCGCCAGTCAATGGGTCTTTCCAGCATGTCGCTCTCCTTAGTGTATCAAATTTTATACACTTGTCAAATCACCGCCCCCAGCTTGAAAATCGGCAAATACAGGGCGATCACGAGGGAACCGACGAGCACACCGAGCACGACCATCAGCGCCGGCTCCAGCAGCGTGGAAAGGGTGGCCACCGTGGCGTCGATGTCGGCCTCGATGATGTCGGCCGCGCGCGAGAGCATGGCGTCGAGCGCGCCTGATTCCTCGCCGATCAGGGCCAGCTGCGTCAGCAGCGGGGGGAACACGGCGCTGTGTTCCATGGCCAGGGCCAGGCTGCCGCCGGCGCGGATTTCGCGTTCGATGCGCGTCGTCGCTTCCTGGTACAGCGCGTGGCCGGAGGCGGCGCCCACCAGGCTGAGCGAGTCGAGCAGCGGCACGCCGGCGGCAAACATGGCGGCCAGGGTGCGCGTCCAGCGGGCGATTGCCGCCTGGCGCAGGAGCGGACCGAAGACGGGCAGGCGCAGCGCCCGCAATTGCGTGTCGCGCCGTAAATCGGGCCAGCGGCGCCAGGCCAGGTGCAACAGCAGGCACGCGAGCACGAGCCCCGCCAGCAAGGCCAGCCAGTAGCGGACAACAAAGGCGGACACGCCCATGACGAGCAGGGTAGGCAATGGCAACGGCGCGCCGAAGCTGTCGAAGACCTGGCGGAAGGCGGGCACGACCACACTCATGATGATGGCCGTGACGACGATGGCGACGAGCACGATGAGCAGCGGATACATCAGCGCGCCGCGCACTTGCCGCCGCAGGGCGATGGCCTTTTCCTGGTGCGTGGCCAGGCGCGCCAGCAAGTCCTGCACGATGCCGGCCTGTTCGCCGGCCGCCAGCAGCTTGCAATACAGCTCATCGAACAGCAGCGGGAACTGGCGAAATGCCTGCTGCAGGCTGCTGCCCGCTTCGATGTCGCGGCGCAAGTCGCGCATCAGCTCGGTGACGGCGGGTTTGGCGTGGCCCTTGCCGGCGATGTCGAAGGCGTGCAGCAGCGGCACGCCGGCCGCCATCATGGTCGACAACTGGCGCGTGAACAGGGCGATATCTTTGCGCGTGATGGCCTTGCCGGGTGCGGCGCGCACAGCCTGCACCCGCTTGGCCAGGATGCCCTGGCGCCGTAGCGCGGCTTTGGCCGCGCTGGCGTCGGCGGCGCGCACGATGCCATCGACCGCCTGGCCGTGGCGGTCCGTGCCCTTCCACGCAAAGCGCCGCTCGGCCGCCATGTGCACCTCCTGCCGTCACGGTAGCAGCGCCGGGCAAAAGCACCAGCGGCGCTGGCGGCAAGCTTGATGTGGCTCAGCCCTTGTTGGTTTGTACTTCCGTCTGGACAACGGCCTGGGCCTTCACGTCGGCCGCATCGTCCTCGTCGCTGTCGGTGCCCTTGCTGATGCTTTCGCCATCGTCGCGGCGCAAGGTCCAGAAGGTCAGCGAAGACAGCACCGTCAGCGCGGCCAGGGTCAAAAAGGTGTGGTGCAGGGCCGTGCTGAGCATGGCGCGGTCCGACTGCGGCATGTCGCCCAGGTACCAGCCCGTGATCAGCGAACCGAAGGCCAGGCCAAAGCTCATCGACAGTTGCTGCATCGAGCTGGCGATGGTGCTGGCCATGCTCGAATCGCTCTTGTCGACGTCGGCATACGCGATGGTATTCATGCTGGAAAACTGCAGCGAATTGAAAAAGCCCATGCACAGGCTGATGCCGACGATCACGTACAGGGGCGTGCCCACGCTCACCTGCGAAAACATGGCGATGGTGACGCCGATCAGCACCGTGTTCACGATCAGCACCTGGCGGTAGCCGAAGCGGGCCAGCACGCGCGCGGAAATGAATTTCATGCCCATGGCGGCGGCGGCCGACGGCATCATCAGCAAGCCCGACTGCCAGGCGGGCAAGCCCAGGCCCAGCTGGTACAGCAGCGGCAACAGGAAGGGCAGGCCGCCCACGCCCAGGCGCGTGACGAAGCCGCCCACGACGGAGACGCGGAAGGTGCGGATCTTGAACAGGGTCAGGCGCAGCAGCGGGTGCAGCACTTCGCTCGAATGCCAGGCATATGCGGCCAGCAGGCTGATGGAAATGAACAGCAGCACGGCAAACGAGGTGCCGTCGATGCGGTGTTCGCCAAAGATTTCCAGCAGCCACGACAGCAGCGCGATGCCCGTGCCGAACAGCACCAGGCCGATCAGGTCCAGCGGACGGGGTTTGTCGCCATAGTAATCGGGCATGTAGCGGTGCGCCAGGTACAGCGCTGCCAGGCCGACGGGCACGTTGACGAAGAAAATCTCGCGCCACGACAGCCAGTGCACGATCAGCCCGCCCACCGTGGGTCCTAGCAGGGGCCCGATCAGGGCGGGGATGATGACGAAATTCATGGCCGCCAGCAATTGCGACTTGGGAAAGGTGCGGATGATGGTGAGCCTGCCCACCGGCATCATCATGGCCGCGCCCACCCCTTGCAGCAGGCGCGCGGCCACCAGCATGGGCGCATTCACGGACAGGCCGCACAGGATGGAGGCGAGGGTAAAGATGGCAACGGCGGCGGAAAACACGCGCCGCGTGCCGAAGCGGTCGGCCATCCAGCCGCTGATGGGGATGCATACGGCCAGGCTCAGGATGTAGCTGGTGACGACGGCCTTCAGGCTCAGCGGCGTCACCTGCAGGCTGGCGGCCATGGCGGGGATGGCGGTGTTGACGATGGTGGAGTCGAGTTGCTCCATGAACAGGGCGGTGGCGACCACCCAGGGAAGGTAGCTTTTAATCGGGGAACTGGTCATGGATGCGAGCCTGAGGAGGAAAAACGGAGCCGACAGTACGACGAATTGTCACATAAATGGCGCAGGCGTGCCGCCCGCTCCCCTTGGCCTGCCGTGATTGCCATGTTGACATGGCTTGTGCCGCGCAGCACAATGCCGCCATTGCCGGATGAAAGTGGATTCATTGCACCATGAGAGAGTTGAATCACCTGATCCTGAATTTGTATGGCAGTGCCCAGGAATGCACAACGGGCGAGTTTCAGGGACAGGCGCTCGATATGCTGAGACAGACGCTGCCCTTCGATTCCGCCGCCATCATCGCCGCCTCTTTTTCCCCGGACATGGCGATTTCGCTGCACAGCCTGCATATGTATCAGCAACCGATCGAGAAACTGGCCGATCGCAAGGTGCTCGTCAGCCCCGACACCATCCTGGCCGATGCCTGCCGTTCACGCGGCCGCTGCGTGACGATGGAATCGGTCGACATCGATCCGCGCTACCTGGACTTGCATGCCTACTGCAAGAAATACGCGATTGCCCACAGCATGGTGCTGATTTCACCGGCCACCCATCACGCCAACCTGGATCTGATTGCGTTGTGGCGGGCGGGGCCGGAACGTGCCTATTCCGCTGCCGAGACTGAGCTCGGTAACCTGTTGTTGCCGCACCTGACCCAGGCGCAGGCGATCAACAGCCGTTTGTTCCGGGCGCCGGACGTGGAGCCGTCACCCGGCAGTGTCCGCTTGCTGGCCAGCCTGAACGGCTGCCTGCAATATGTGGAACCGCTGGCCGCCGACATGTTGCAGCGGGAGTGGCCCGAGTGGGATCCACCCATGCTGCCAGCACACTTTGTTGAAGAACTGCGGCGCCCAGGTCAGGGTCTGTATGCGGGGAAAACCCTGCTGGCGCGTGTGACGGAGTGGGGCGGCTACCTGTATGTCCAGTTGACGCGGCGTCCGGCGGGGCGGCCGCTGACCGGCGTCGAAGAGGCGGTGGCGCGCCTGGCGGCCAGTGGCCTCAGCTACAAGGACATTGCCAGGCGGCAAGGCGTATCGCCTGCCACGGTCAGGAATCAGTTGCACAGCGTGTATGCCAAGCTCGATGTGGGCAACAAGACGGCATTGGCGGCGGCGCTGGCCGTGCTGACCGAGATGTTGCCGTAGAAAGTCTATAGAACAATTGTCCTATAGCAATAATTTCTGTTCTGATCTAGCATGAGCGCTGTCGTTGTGGGGCCTGTTGCCCGCAATTTGTCCTGGAATCCTGGAAAGTCACTGATGAAGAATGCAATTTCGATCGTTTTGTTGGGCGCGGCCCTGTCCGCATGCGGTGGCGGCAGCGATAGCGGCACGCCGGAAACCCCCGCCAAGCCACCCGTCGTGGTGACGCCTCCCGTCGTTCCCGTCGTCCCCGCCGACAGCGTGACGGTGGCATCGGAAGCCGTGGCGAAAGAGGCTGGCCTGAGTGTCATTGCCGGTGCCAGTGCTGACGAAAGCGTGTATGACGTGGCCGCCGATATCGGCGACACCTGGCGCATCACGTTTGACAGCGTCAAGAAAACCTATGTCATCCGTGTCTTGTCGACGCAGTTCGGCTTGAGCGATCGCAGCGGCACGTTCAGCGCTACCACCACCGGCAATTTGACCACCTATACGGGAACAGATTTCAGCGTTACCGTCGATGCGCGCACGCGTCTGCTGTCGGGCAATATCAAATTAGGCAACATGGTCTCGACCGTCAGCGGCAGCGGCTATGCGGTGGGTGACGTGGCCAAGCTGGCTGGCAACTATATTTTCCTGGGGTCCATGCGCAATGCCTCGAACGGCGCTTTCCCTTTCCATCCGAAAGGCACTCTCAAGATCGCAGCCGACGGCGCGGCCCAACTGTGCAATGGCGGCGTGTTCAACGCGCAAGGCGTGTGCTCTGCGGTATCGCCGCAGCTGGAAGCGGAAAACGCCAGCCTGACCCTGGTCAAGGATGCGAAGACCGGCTTGCTCGTCGCCCGCCAGGGTGGCCAGGACTTCGGCATCGTGCACGTGCATGCGGGAGACCGGGGGCTGGCGCTGTTCATCGACCGCTACGGCCGCAACCAGGAAAACGTCATGCGCGTGGGCACCATCGTGGCCGCCAAACAGCAGAAGATCGGCACGGAAATCAACGGCAGCTATGCCTGTGCGGCGCAGGGCATCAGCGCGAACATGGTCGTTGCCGGCAGCACCGCCACCCTGACGAATAACACGACCGGCAAGACGCATGCGGAAACCATCACCGTCAACAAGCTGGGCCTGGGCGCGCAAGCCGTCGATTTCGATGGCGTCGCCGTGTTCAAGGACCCGGCCGACGTGCCGGCCGACTATTCGATGTTCATGCCAGTGTCGTCGAGCATGGCAGTCGAGTTTTCGACCGACCGTTCGTACATGGGCATGTGCCTGAAAAAATAGTCAGCGTTTGATGTGCTCCAGGGCGGCCAGCAGAGGCAGCGCCGCGTCGGCGATGCACTCCAGGCTGGCCTCGCGCAGGGCGGCGGTGTCCACCGTGTGGCTGGAGTCCAGCCCCGCCCAGCGCAGCAGCGCCGAACATGCGGCGGGCGTGTCGAACATGCCGTGCAAATAGCTGCCGAGGATTTGCCCGTCGCCCGATACGGCCCCTTCCGGCCGTCCATCGATGACGAACGCAGGCTGCCGCAGGGCGGCGCCCTGCGAGACGCCCATGTGGATTTCATAGCCTGCCACGGGCGCATCATCCGCGCCGGCAAACGCGCAGTGGCCACGCACCTGTTCCAGCCGCTTGTCGCTTGTCAGCTCCGTCACCATATCGAGCAGGCCCAGTGCCTTCGATTCTCCAGCAACCCCTTCCACTCCCAGCGGGTCGTGTACGGCCAGGCCCAGCATCTGGAAGCCGCCGCAGATGCCAAGTATCTTGCCGCCATAGCGCAGGTGCTTGGCCAGATAGGCGGGCCAGCCCTGCTGCTGCAACCAGGCCAGGTCAGCGCGCGTGTTCTTGCTGCCGGGCAGGATCACCAGGTCGGCCGGCGGAATCGGCTGCCCTTGCTGGATGAATTGCAGGTCGATGCCGGGATGGGCGCGCAGCGCATCGACGTCCGTGTGGTTGCTGATGCGCGGCAGTTGCGGCACCAGCACCTTGAAGGCGCCGCGTTCTGTCTGCATCGCGTCGACGGCGTCTTCCGCATCGAGGAACAGGCCTTGCAGATAGGGCAGCACGGCCAGCACGGGCTTGCCGGTCTGCTGCTCCAGCCAGTCGATGCCCGGTTGTAGCAGCGAGATGTCGCCGCGGAAGCGGTTGATGACAAAGCCGAGGATGCGCGCGCGCTCGCTGTCGGACAAACACGCCAGGGTGCCGATGATGTGCGCGAAGACGCCGCCACGGTCGATATCGGCCACCAGAATCACGGGACAGTCGACGGCTTCGGCAAAGCCCATGTTGGCGATGTCGCGCGCGCGCAAGTTGACTTCGGCGGGGCTGCCGGCGCCTTCGACGATGACGGCGGCATATTGCTGGCGCAGTCGCGCGTACGATTCGAGCACGGCGCCCAAGGCGATGGTCTTGTATTGCTGGTAGTCGCGCGCATCCATCTCGGCGCGTACCTTGCCATGGATGATTACCTGCGCCCCCGTGTTCGAGGACGGTTTCAACAGTACCGGGTTCATGTCCGTGTGCGGCGCGATGCCGCAGGCCAGCGCCTGCAAGGCTTGCGCGCGGCCGATTTCTCCGCCGTCCGCCGTCACGGCGCTATTCAAGGCCATGTTTTGCGGCTTGAACGGTGCTACCGTCACGCCGCGGCGCATCAACAATCGGCACAGCGCGGCCACGACCGTGCTCTTGCCCGCATCCGACGTCGTGCCCTGCACCATCAGGGCGGGAAACGGCGCCTGCGCCTTCATGGGACAGCTTTCGTCCGGCGCTGGCGGGCCACTTCCAGCTGGTCGCACATGGCGGCCGTGCCTTCGATCATGCGCGGGCCGGCGCGGTTGAGCAGGTCGCCATTCAGGCGGAACAGGTTATTCTTGCGCACGGCCGTCATCGATGGGAAGGCGCGCCACATGGCCAGGCCGCCTTCGCTGCGCGGATCGCTTTTTTCGCTGGTGCCGAAAATGACTTCCGGATCCTCCTGCAGCACGCCTTCCGGCGTGACGACGGGCGCCACCACCTTCATCGCTGCAAACACATTCTGGCCGCCGCACACGCGCATGGAGTCGCTGATGATGCTCGCACCGCTCAAGGTGTACAGGGGCTTGTCCCACACCTGGTAAAACACGCGCACGGGCGGGCGCTGCGCATACTGGGCCGTCAGGCTGGCCAGTTTGGCGCGCAGCTGGGCGGCGGCCGGCTTGGCGATTTTCTCCGTGCCCATCAACTGGCCCAGGCGCTCCATGCTGTCGGGGATATCGGCCAGCTTGCGCGGCTCGCTGTGATAGATCGGCACCTTCAGCTGGCGCAGCATGGCGATCTGGCGCTCGGCGCTGCCATGCATCCACACGACGATCAGGTCCGGCTTCATGGCGATGATGCGCTCCATGTCGTACTGGCGGTTGTCGCCTACCTGCGGCAGTTTCTTGGCCGCTTCCGGGTAGTCGCTGTAGCTGACGACGCCGGCGATTTTCTTGCCGCCACCGGCTGCGAACAGCAGTTCCGTCACGTGCGGCGCCAGCGCCAGGATGCGTTGCGCGGGCCTGGCCAGGGTGACGGTATTGCCGTCGTCGTCACGCACGCTGATGGCGGCGTGCGCCTGGGTCGAGATCAGTCCCGCCAGCAGCAGTGCTGTTTTCAAGTGGTTCATAGCTTCTTCCATGTGGTGAGGGCCTGCTGCAGGCGCAGCCAGGCGTGTTCGTCGGGGGGCAGGCCCAGGCGGATGCCGTGGGCCGCGTGGCGGAACAGGCGCACCCAGATGCCGGCTTCCGCCATATGGCGCCAGAACGCTTCGGCGCGTGCTTCCGGCCACCACTGAAACAGCGCCGTGCCGCTGCTGGCGATGCCGTGCGCGGCCAACAGCTGATGCAAGCGGGCGCCTTCGCCGCGCAGGCGTTCGCGCATCGCTTCCTGCCAGTGCGTGTCGGTGAGCGCAGCCAGTGCCACCTGCTGCGCCGGGCCGCTGACGCTCCACGGTCCCAGCATGTCGGCCAGTTGCACCAGCAGGGCGGGATGGGCGGCGACAAAGCCCAGGCGCAGTCCCGCCAGGCCAAAGAATTTGCCCACCGAACGCAGCACGATCAGGCCCGGTTGGCCTGTGTGCGGCCCGAGGCTGGCGTGCGCTCCCGTATCGCCAAACGCTTCGTCGACCACCAGCCAGCCGCCGCGCGCGGCCAGCTTGCCAGCCCATTCCCGTAGCAGTGCGGGAGCGATGCGCTCACCCGTGGGGTTGTTCGGATTGCAGATGACCAGCACGTCGCAGTGGTCGACGGCATCGGCCAGCTGCGCATACGGCACTTGTCGCAATTCGTGACCGTGCTGGCCCCAGTGGTGCGCGTGTTCCGCGTACGACGGCGCGGCCACCACCACGCGCGATGGCGCGCGCAGCCGGGGCAAGGCCTGGATGGCGGCCTGCGTGCCCGCCACGGGCAGCATGGCTGGCGCGTCGTAGTACGCGCAGGCGGCAGCGCCCAGCGCGGGATCGGCTTCCGGCAGCCGGTGCCAGGCGTTGGCGTCCGGTGCTGGCGCTGCATACCAGTGCGGGTTGATGCCGGTCGACAGGTCGATCCAGCCGGCGATGGGCCGTCCATATTCGCGCGCGGCGTCGCGCAGGTTGCCGCCATGTTCAAGCAAGGTATTTTCCCTTCAGGTAGAACAGGCTCGCCAGCAGCGCCATCCAGATCAGCCACAACACGGCCGTCTCGGCCACCAGGCGCCAGGCGCGGTCGATGTCGCGCGCTTCGGCGGGACGGCCGCTGCCCAGCGGCGGGCGGCGTTCCAGTTCGCCGTCGTAGATGGCGTCGCCGCCCAAAGCCAGGCCCAGGGCGCCGGCGCCGCTGGCCATGACGGGCCCCGCGTTCGGACTGCCCCAATTGGGGGCCTGCGTGCGCCAGCAGTGCCAGGCGCGCTGCTTGTCCGCCATGGTCTTGCCCAGCATGACATAGGAGATGGCCGTCAGGCGCGCCGGCAGGTAATTCAAGACGTCGTCGATGCGCGCGGCGCAGCAGCCGAACCAGTCATAACGTGCGTTGCGGTAGCCCCACATGGCGTCGAGCGTATTGGCCAGCCTGAAGAGCACGGCGCCGGGGCCGCCCGCTACGGCAAACCAGAACAGGGTGCCGAAGACGGCGTCGTTGCCGTTTTCCAGCAAGGATTCCGTGCTGGCCTTGGCCAGGCTGGCCGCGTCGGCGTTGGCCGTGTCGCGGCTGACGATGCGCGCCGTCAGCAGGCGCGCGTTGTCCAGGTCATCGATGGCCAGGGCATCGGCGATCGGCTGATTGTGGTCGCGCAGGCTGCGCAAGCCCAGGCATAGATACAGCAGGAAGACGTGCAGGGCCGCACCGGCCAGGCCGCACAGCCACCAGGCCGCATAGCTGATCGGCAGCACGGCCAGCGACCACGCCAGCGCGCCGCGCAGCAAACGCCCACGGCCCCGGTTCAGCAGGCGTTCAAGCGCGCTGGCGAGGCGGCCAAAGCCCACCAGTGGATGCCAGCGGCGCGTTTCTCCCAGCAGCAGGTCGAGCAGCACGCCGGCCGTCATCAAGGCGGCCAGCATGGGCAGCGACAGGCCGCTCAGCATGGGCCGCCTTTCAGGTGCAGGGGCAGGCCGGCGGCGACAAACACGGCCCGGTCGCAGATGGCCGCCACGGCCTGGTTCAAGCGGCCCGCTTCATCGGTGAAGCAGCGCGAGATGGCGCCATACGGCACGATGCCCATGCCCACTTCATTCGATACCAGCACAATGTCGCAAGCTGTGTCTTCGATTTCCGCAAGCGCATACAGCAGGTGCGCGCGCTCGCTGTGGAACAGTTCGGGCAGCGCGATGTCGCCCACGTCCGGATAGGTTTCGCCGCTGGAAAACATCAGGTTCGTCAGCCACAAGGTCAGGCAGTCGACCAGCAGCAGGCGCCCGGGCAGCGCTTCCCGCAGGATGGCGTCGCCCAGGCGCAGCGCTTCTTCCAGTGTCGTCCATTCGGCCGGGCGCTGCGCACGGTGATGCGTGATACGCGTGGCCATCTCGCCGTCGCCCGCTTGCGCGGTGGCGATATAGACGACTTCCTTGCCCGACTCGCGGGCCAGCTTTTCCGCATGGGCGCTCTTGCCGGAACGGGCGCCGCCGAAGACCAGGGTGCGCGTCATGGCGCCGTTACCACTCGGTGCCGATTTGCGCGCCGATACCGGCCGCGTACGCATGCTTGACGACGGCCATCTCGGTGACGGTGTCGGCGATGGCGATCAATTCGTCCGGCGCGCCGCGGCCCGTGATGACCACGTGCTGCATGGCTGGGCGTTCCAGCAGGTCGGCGATGACTTGATGCACGTCGAGGTAGTTGTACTTGAGGGCGATATTGAGTTCGTCGAACAGCACCAAGCCGTAGCTGGGGTCGGCCAGGAAGGTTTTTGCCTGCTCCCATGCCAGTTCGGCTTTTTCGATGTCGCGCTCGCGGTTCTGCGTTTCCCAGGTATAGCCTTCGCCCATCGCATGAAAACTGATTTCATCGGGGAAGCGGCGCAGGAATTTTTCTTCGCCCGTCGACATGGCGCCCTTGATGAACTGCACCACGCCCACCTTCATGCCATGGCCCATGGCGCGGATGGCCATGCCGAAGCCGCTCGAACTCTTGCCCTTGCCATTGCCCGTATTGACGATGATGATGCCGATTTCCTTGTCGGCCTTGGCGATGGCCGCGTCGATGATGGCTTTTTTTCTTTCCATGCGCACGCGGTGGCGTTCGTTGATGGCGGCGGTGTCCGCGTTGATGTTGTCGCTCATTGTTGATCCTCTTTGGGTATGAATATCTTGCGTTTGCCGTGGGTGATGATTTCGATTGGGTGGCCCAGGTAGTCGCCCAGGATGGAGGCCTGCATCACCTCGGCCACGGGGCCGGCCAGCCAGCCGCCGTCGCCCATCAGCAGCAGCGCATGGGTCGAGACGCTGTGCGCCAGGTTCAGGTCATGCCCCACCATCACCACGGTTTTATCCTGTTCGCGGCACAGCTTGGCCAGCAGGCCCATGACGCTGACCTGATGCGCCAGATCCAGCGCATTGGCCGGTTCGTCCAGCAGCAGCAAGGGCGTATCCTGCGCCAGCATGGCGGCGATCGCCACGCGCTGGCGTTCGCCGCCGGACAGGCTGCGCACGTCGCGCTCGGCCAGGTGTTCTACTTCCATCGATGCCAGCGCCGCCATGGCGATGCGCTGGTCGTCGCTGCCTTCCCAGTAATGGTTGTCGTGATACGGGTGGCGCGCCGACAGCACGGTTTCGATGACGCGGTACGAGAACGCATCGTGGCGCGCCTGCGCCAGGAAAGCCCGTTCGCGCGCCAGTTCGTCGAGCGGCCAGTCGATCAGGGCGCGGCCCTGTATCGTCACGTGGCCCGCATCCGGTGCGCGCAAGCCGGCCAGCGCGCGCAGCAAGGTGCTCTTGCCCGCGCCATTGCGGCCGATGACGCTCCAGCATTCGCCATCCCTGATGTGCCAGGTGAGGTTTTCCACCAGGCAGCGCGTGCCTGCCTTCAGGCCCAGTTGGTAGGTGCGGATCATGCTTGTTTCATCCTCTGCGCAAGCGGTGCAATTGGTACAGGAAGACGGGTGCGCCTATCATGGCCGTGACGACGCCGACGGGCAGTTGCAACGGCGCCAGCACGGTACGCGCCAAGGTATCGGCCAGCACCAGGAAGGTGCCGCCGGCCAGCGCGGCGGCCGGTATCAGCAGGCGATGATCGGGGCCGCAGGCAAAGCGCAGTGCGTGCGGCACGATCAGGCCGACAAAACCCACGCTGCCGGCGCTGGTGACGGCGCTGGCCGTAAGCAGGCCGGAACAGAAGAACAGACCTTTGCGCAACGCGCCCACGCGCACGCCCAGGGTGCTGGCCGCTTCCGCATGCAGCGCCATGACGTTCAGCGAGCGCGCGCAGCGCAGCGCGAAGACCAGGGCGCCGGCCAGGACCAGCCAGGGCATCAGCCGCGCGGGCGCGCCGGCCAGGTCGCCGATCATCCAGAACACCATGCTGCGCAAGCGGCTTTCCGGGGCAATCGACAGCATCAGGGTGACGATGGCCATGCAGGCCGAGGCCAGGATCACCCCCGTCAGCAGCAAGAGCGAGGCGCCGCCTTCGGCAGCCGTGCCGCCGCGCAGGTCGCGCCGGGCAAAGAAGTACAGCAGCATGGAGACGCCGACGGCGCCGGCAAAGGCGGCCGCGTCGACCACCCACAGCGCGCACATGAACAGCAGCGCGGCCAGCGCGCCGACGGAGGCGCCGGCGGAAATGCCCAGCACATACGGGTCGGCCAGGGGATTGCGCAACAGCGCCTGCATCATCAGGCCCGCCAAAGAGAGCGCCGCGCCCGTGACAAAGGCGGTCAGCGCGCGGCCCAGGCGCAGATCGAGCAAAGTGGCGGCGAGGGTATCGGTCTTGCCCTGCACCACATGGAACAGGGCGGAAGGCAGGTCGGCGAGCGGAATCGCGATCGAACCGATCATGCCGGAGAAAATCAGGCTGGCAATTGCGCACACGATCAGCACCGTGAGGATCACGGTGGCGCGGTGGCGCATGTTGCGGAAAAATGGGTGCATGTACTGCCTTAGGTGAAGCGGGAGCGGTGCAAGTGGCTGCGGACTTCCTCAGTAGCGTTGACGGGGCGTATACAAAAAATGGCCCGCATGCGGTTGCGCGTACGGGCCATTGTAATCATCTCCGGGCCGATTTAGAAATCGTAGCGTGCCGAGAGTTTCATCTGACGGCCATTGCTAGGATAGATGCCGCCTTTGCAGCTGAAGGCATTGGTGAAGTATTGCTTGTCGGTCAGGTTCAAGGCATTGACCGCCACTTCCCAGGCGCCGAACTTGCGTGCATAGCGGGCATCGAACGTCGTGAACGATGGCACCTTGGCATTGCAGGTATTGGCAAAATCGCTGCCATAGCGCTGGCTGTCCACCCATTGCGCGCCGATGTCCGCGCTTTGGCCATCTTTCGGTACCCACGACAGGCGTGCCGACAGGGTGTTTTTCGGGATCAGTGTCAGTTCCTTGCCCGAGTTGACGCCTTCGGTGAAAGTCGCTTTCACGTGCTGGTAATGACCGCTGACTCTCCAGTCAGCCGCGATGTTGGTGCTGGCATCGAGTTCGAAGCCTTGATGTTTGGTCGGATCCAGATTGGTGTTGGCCCCGCCAAATTGACCTACAGTCGGATCGTAATAGATCTCGTTGGTCAGTTTGTGGCGGAAGACGCGTGCATCGACCTTGACGATGCTGTTGTTGTAGGTCGCGCCCAATTCCAGGTCGTGCGAGGTCTGGCCTTGCAAGGGCTTGTTTTCCACCGGCGTGTAGCCGTTTTCATCAGCGTTAGCCACGCGATAGCTCTGGCCAGCCTTGGCATACAGATTTACCTGCGGTACGACGTCGAAGCTGCCTTGCACATCCCAGGCATTGAAGTTCTGCTTGATTTTGTAGGTGGCCGTGGTGAACGGTACAGGATCGACCGAGTTCTTGTCGAACGTTTCATGGCGCACACCGGCGGCGAGGCGGAAGTTTTGCGGGCCAGCGAATTTCAGTTCATCGCGCACATAGATTGCCTGCGATTTCTGCTTTGCCTTGGCTTGGGAGTACGAAGCGTCGACCGCCAGATCCCACTTGATGAAGTCGGCGCCGGCGACGATTTCATTGAGCATGCCGTCGAACTGGCCCAGGTGGCGCAGACGTGGCGAGAACTGGTTTTGCTTGGTTTTGCGCTCGGATGCGGAAGGGCCGAAGCTGCTGAAATAGGTGGACTTGGCCGTTTTTTCGCGATGCGACAATTCTGCTGCCAGATCAATGGTGCCCAGGCGGCCTTCGGCGAATGCGGTGTAGCGGTCGCTGTCGACCGAACCGAAATCTTTCGGTGTTTTAGTCTGGCGTGGATTGTCTTCAAACTGTGCCAGTGTGATCGAGCCAGGGAGGCGGCTATCCTGGCGCGTGCTGTCGATACGCACACCTGCGCGGACATCCTTGTCCTGCCATTGCGCGCCGCCGCCGAAGTTGGTCTGTTTGTATTCGTTATTATCGCGATAGTTGTCGGTTTCCTGCTTGCCAACAGCGGCATCGAGAGTGACGTTATTCCAGGTCTGGGCGACGGAGCCGCGCACTTCGCGCTGGCCCAACTGGCCCACTTCCGCAAAGACGGTGCCACGGCCAGCTTGCTTGCCTGGACGTTTGGTGACGATGTTGATCACGCCGCCCGTGGCGCCGTCGCCGTACAGGACGCTGCTGCCGCCGCGCGTGATCTCGATGCGTTCCACGCTATCGATGGGAATGCTGGCCAGGACTGGGTCGGTCAGCTCATTTTCCGACAGGCGCACGCCATCGAGGACCACGACCGTGTTCTGGCTGGCGGTGGCGCCGAAGCCACGCAGGTCGAGGGTAAAGTCAGGGCTGCCGGTGAGGCTTTGACGGCCATACACGCCGCCGATCTTGCGGATCGCCTGGTTCACATCGCTGATGCCCGCGCGGCGGATTTCATCGGCCGTGATGACGGTGGCACCGATCGGCTGCAGTGCCGGATCGCTGTTGAAGCGCGAACCCGTCACGACGATCTGGTCCAGCGTCTTGTTCGCGGTTTGCGCGAAGGCGGGAGCGGCAGCGATGAAGCACAGGGAAATGGCGGAAACCAGGGCGCGCGGCGCCATTGCCGGCGCGCGGCGGTGTAATACGGGAGCAGTCATGATATCGTTTTCTTCGGAAAAAGCATCCGGCTCGCGTCCCCGCAAGCCAGATTCAACGGAAGGTGCGGCACCCGGCAAGGCCCGCACTTCCACCTGTCCTGGCCGGTATCCGGGCTGGCAAGTACCGCTATCCCACCTTCCCATGCTCGATGATTGCAAGCACAGTGGTTGTCAGAGATAGCTTGTCGCCCGCTTCCTGTCGGGAGGGGCGACACTTGCTTACCGTTGCGGGGGCAGCACACGCTCGCCGCGGGAGCGGCATCGTGTTTCCCGTTTAACTGCGCTCATGGACATGAGCGCGGGCACCAAAACCCGGCCATTATACGTGCAGCAGGCGTAGACTGAAATGGCTGGCTGGCCGCTTCGATATCAGAAATCGACGACGACCGTCGCGCCGTAGGCGATTTTATGGGCGGAACGGGCGGCCAGCAGGGCCGCTTCCTCCAATGGCAGCCGGGCTTGCAGTGCCGACAGCAGGCGGATGGTGCCCGCGTGGCAGATGATGATGGCCGTTTCGTGTTGTTCACGCAACAGATCGCCTAAAAATGCATCGACGCGGGCGGCCATCGCCAGCACATTCTCACCCCCGCCGGGACGGTACCAGGCCAGATCGGCGGCCCAGGCATCGATGTCCGCGCGTGCAATGGCGTGCCAGGGCTGCATTTCCCACGCGCCGAAATCCATCTCGGCCAGCCGCGCGTCGAAGTGCAAGCAGCTGGAAGGCAGGTCTTGCGCCAATGCTGACGCCAGGCCGGCACAGCGGCGCAGCGGGCTGGCATACAGCGGCACGCCGGCCGGCAAAGTCGCTTGCAGGCTGGCGCGCACCGTGGCCATTTCGTGCGGCGCCACCGCCACGTCACTGCGGCCATAGCAGGTGCCGCTGGTTACTTGCGGCGTGGGGTGGCGAACGAGGATCAGGCGCATGTTTGTTTAGTAGAAGCGCAATGGAGGCTGGAAACTGGAGAGGATGGCCAGGTAAATCGCCACTTCCGCCAGTTGCTGTACTGCGCCCAGACAGTCGCCCGTGTAGCCTTGCAGGCGGTGCTGGCATTTGCGGCCCAGCCAGAATGCGGCAGCTGCCGCCGCCACGACGGCAAAGACCAGCGTGGCCCAGTTAACTATCCCCAGCACGCCGCAGGCGATGGCGGGCAACAGGGCGCAGGTAGCGGCGATGATGAATTCTCCCGTAGTCATTTCTTGCGCCATCGGCTTGGCCTTGCCTTCGTCGCGCGCGTAGTCCATGAGCCAGATCAGCGAGACGGCGGCCAGGCGCGACAAAGGATGGGCGATGAACAAGGTCGCCACCACGGTGGCAGGTGGCGTTGAGGCGAGCGCCGCGCACTTGATGGCCAGCAGGCAGATGATGCCGATGGCGCCATATGCGCCGATGCGCGAATCCTTCATGATTTCCAGCACCCGCTCGCGCGTCATGCCGCCGCCGAAACCGTCGCACATGTCGGCAAAGCCGTCTTCATGGAAGGCGCCCGTCAGGTAAATGCCGGCGGCGACGGCCAGCAGCACGGCTATCGTCGAAGGCAGGAGCCAGCTGGCCAGCAGATACGCGGCGCCACTGATGGCCGCCACCACGACGCCGACCAGCGGAAAGTAGCGCGAGGCGTGCTGCAGCCAGGCCGGCTCGAAGCCCACCCAGCGCGGTATCGGCAGGCGCGTGAAGAATTGCAGCGCGATGAAGAACAGGCGGCACTGATGGATGGCGGCGGAAACGGGATTGGTCATGGTCTTAGTCTGGCATGGACTTTTCGCTGACCTGGGCCGAGGCGAAGGTCGCCATTTCGCGCATGAAGTTGACGGCCGCGTGCAGCAGCGGCAAGGCCAGCGCCGAACCCGTGCCTTCACCTAGGCGCAAATCGAGATGCAGCAGCGGACGCGCACCCAGGCTGGCGAGCAGCTGGCGATGGCCGTTTTCATCGGAGCAGTGCGAAAACACGCAGTAATCGAGGATGGCCGGCTGCAGACGGGCTGCCACCAGCAGGGCGCTGCTGACGATGAAGCCATCGATCAGCAAAATCATGCGCCGTTCGGCCGCTTTCAGCATGGCGCCGGCCATCATGACGATTTCGAAACCGCCAAAGGTGGCCAGCACGTCGAGTGGTTCGTTGGCTGCCGCATGATGCGCGACGGCCGCTTCGATTACCTGTTGCTTGTGCAATATACCTTCCTTTGACAGGCCGGTGCCGGCGCCCACGCAATCGGCGACCGGGGTTTGCGTCAGCTTGTGCATCAGTGCCGCGGCAGCGGTGGTGTTGCCGATACCCATTTCGCCAAAGCCCAGCACATTGCCGTCCAAGGTGGCGGCCAGGTCCATGCCCGTCTGCATGGCGGCCAGGCATTGTTCCTGGCTCATGGCGGGTTCGTTGGCAAAGTTGCGGGTGCCGGGAGCTTGCTTGCGGTCCAGCAGACCGTCGCGCGGGCCGAAATCGTGGTTCACCCCGGCGTCTACTATATAGAGGGCGCAATCTGTCTGGCGGGCAAAGACGTTGATGGCAGCGCCGTTGGCCAGAAAATTTTCCACCATTTGCCAGGTCACGCTTTGCGGATAAGCGGAAATGCCTTCGGCGACGACGCCATGGTCAGCCGCAAAAACGATGATGGCGGGCTGGTGTAGTGCCAGTTGCGTGCTTTGCTGGATCAGGCCGATCTGGCGAGCCAGCGTTTCCAGTAGCCCCAGACTGCCCAGCGGCTTGGTCTTGCTATTGATGGCATGTTCGAGTGCGCTGGCCAGTGCGGGATTGGCGGTGGGGGTGATGTGTGGGATAGGCATGGGAGTCAAGGTGGGTGAGGCAGGGGATTGTTGGCGCTACGATATCACACAGCAATATTTGCTAAGCTGCAAAATAGCACTTGCAGGGCACGCGGGGCAGGGCTATAATTCGCCCCCTCGCTGAACGACGCATGCAAATGCCGAGTGAGACGAGAAAAGAAGGAGTTGACGGATGTAGTGAAATGCTTCATACTCTTCCTTCTTCGCAGCTGACAAACACAACGCTTTGTCGATAGCGCGAAAGTAGCGCCGAATACAGTTCTTTAACAATTAACAGTCGATAAGTGTGGGCATTTGATGTAAGTGCAGCGCTGCGCAAGCAGCGTAAAACTTAAAATATCAAATGTTCACAAGAAATAATGAAATAGGCGCTACGAAAGTAGTGGCCTGTCAGTTTTTTGAGTGAGCAAATCTTTTGCAATGCAAAAGATTTGGATGGTAGTGATACTGTCCGACCTGTCAGAAATGACATTAAACAGAGATTAAACTGAAGAGTTTGATCCTGGCTCAGATTGAACGCTGGCGGCATGCCTTACACATGCAAGTCGAACGGCAGCACGGAGCTTGCTCTGGTGGCGAGTGGCGAACGGGTGAGTAATATATCGGAACGTACCCTAGAGTGGGGGATAACGTAGCGAAAGTTACGCTAATACCGCATACGATCTAAGGATGAAAGTGGGGGATCGCAAGACCTCATGCTCGTGGAGCGGCCGATATCTGATTAGCTAGTTGGTAGGGTAAAAGCCTACCAAGGCATCGATCAGTAGCTGGTCTGAGAGGACGACCAGCCACACTGGAACTGAGACACGGTCCAGACTCCTACGGGAGGCAGCAGTGGGGAATTTTGGACAATGGGCGAAAGCCTGATCCAGCAATGCCGCGTGAGTGAAGAAGGCCTTCGGGTTGTAAAGCTCTTTTGTCAGGGAAGAAACGGTGAGAGCTAATATCTCTTGCTAATGACGGTACCTGAAGAATAAGCACCGGCTAACTACGTGCCAGCAGCCGCGGTAATACGTAGGGTGCAAGCGTTAATCGGAATTACTGGGCGTAAAGCGTGCGCAGGCGGTTTTGTAAGTCTGATGTGAAATCCCCGGGCTCAACCTGGGAATTGCATTGGAGACTGCAAGGCTAGAATCTGGCAGAGGGGGGTAGAATTCCACGTGTAGCAGTGAAATGCGTAGATATGTGGAGGAACACCGATGGCGAAGGCAGCCCCCTGGGTCAAGATTGACGCTCATGCACGAAAGCGTGGGGAGCAAACAGGATTAGATACCCTGGTAGTCCACGCCCTAAACGATGTCTACTAGTTGTCGGGTCTTAATTGACTTGGTAACGCAGCTAACGCGTGAAGTAGACCGCCTGGGGAGTACGGTCGCAAGATTAAAACTCAAAGGAATTGACGGGGACCCGCACAAGCGGTGGATGATGTGGATTAATTCGATGCAACGCGAAAAACCTTACCTACCCTTGACATGGCTGGAATCCCCGAGAGATTGGGGAGTGCTCGAAAGAGAACCAGTACACAGGTGCTGCATGGCTGTCGTCAGCTCGTGTCGTGAGATGTTGGGTTAAGTCCCGCAACGAGCGCAACCCTTGTCATTAGTTGCTACGAAAGGGCACTCTAATGAGACTGCCGGTGACAAACCGGAGGAAGGTGGGGATGACGTCAAGTCCTCATGGCCCTTATGGGTAGGGCTTCACACGTCATACAATGGTACATACAGAGCGCCGCCAACCCGCGAGGGGGAGCTAATCGCAGAAAGTGTATCGTAGTCCGGATTGTAGTCTGCAACTCGACTGCATGAAGTTGGAATCGCTAGTAATCGCGGATCAGCATGTCGCGGTGAATACGTTCCCGGGTCTTGTACACACCGCCCGTCACACCATGGGAGCGGGTTTTACCAGAAGTAGGTAGCTTAACCGTAAGGAGGGCGCTTACCACGGTAGGATTCGTGACTGGGGTGAAGTCGTAACAAGGTAGCCGTATCGGAAGGTGCGGCTGGATCACCTCCTTTCTAGAGTTTGCACGAATCAGTCATGATTCACGCATCAAATGTTCACACTTATCGGCTGTTAATATAAAGAACAGCATTTGGGGCTGTAGCTCAGCTGGTTAGAGCACCGTGTTGATAACGCGGGGGTCGTTGGTTCGAGTCCAACCAGCCCTACCAGTTTCTGTAGTCTGGAAATACCCTAGGGGGATTAGCTCAGCTGGGAGAGCACCTGCTTTGCAAGCAGGGGGTCGTCGGTTCGATCCCGTCATCCTCCACCAAAAGTTCAAACGTAAATCAGTGCAGAGAGTGCGCCGGGATTTAGGTTTGGTCTTTTCGAGATCAAGTGCTGTATGTTCTTTAACAATCTGGAAGAAGTAAAGATTATTTATTGATCGGTTTGCCGTAAAAAGCGAATCGATGGGTAATGATTGTATGTATCAACAAACAAGCAACAACGTTGTACTTTCTTATCCCTGTAGCGCTCTTTGATAGTTTCGATTATCAGAGGCTAACGTTATAGGGACAAGCGAATAAGTGCACATGGTGGATGCCTTGGCGATTACAGGCGATGAAGGACGTAGTAGCTTGCGATAAGCTGCGGGGAGTGAGCAAACACACTTTGATCCGCAGATTTCCGAATGGGGCAACCCACCCTTTTAGGGTATTGCATACTGAATACATAGGTATGCAAGGCGAACGCGGCGAACTGAAACATCTAAGTAGCTGCAGGAAAAGAAATCAACCGAGATTCCCAAAGTAGCGGCGAGCGAAATGGGAAGAGCCTGTACGTGATAGTCGGACTGATAGAAGAATCCTCTGGAAATAGGAACCGTAGCGGGTGATAGTCCCGTATTCGAAATCAGACCGGTGGTACTAAGCGTACGACAAGTAGGGCGGGACACGTGACATCCTGTCTGAATATGGGGGGACCATCCTCCAAGGCTAAATACTCGTAATCGACCGATAGTGAACCAGTACCGTGAGGGAAAGGCGAAAAGAACCCCGGAAGGGGAGTGAAATAGATCCTGAAACCGTGTGCATACAAACAGTAGGAGCGGACTTGTTCCGTGACTGCGTACCTTTTGTATAATGGGTCAGCGACTTACATTCAGTGGCAAGGTTAACCGAATAGGGAAGCCGTAGAGAAATCGAGTCCGAATAGGGCGATCAGTCGCTGGGTGTAGACCCGAAACCAAGTGATCTACTCATGGCCAGGATGAAGGTGCGGTAACACGCCCTGGAGGTCCGAACCCACTAATGTTGAAAAATTAGGGGATGAGCTGTGGGTAGGGGTGAAAGGCTAAACAAACTTGGAAATAGCTGGTTCTCTCCGAAAACTATTTAGGTAGTGCCTCAAGTATCACCATCGGGGGTAGAGCACTGTTATGGCTAGGGGGTCATTGCGACTTACCAAACCATTGCAAACTCCGAATACCGATGAGTGCGAGCTTGGGAGACAGACGTCGGGTGCTAACGTCCGGCGTCAAGAGGGAAACAACCCAGACCGCCAGCTAAGGTCCCAAAGATTGGCTAAGTGGAAAACGAAGTGGGAAGGCTAAAACAGTCAGGATGTTGGCTTAGAAGCAGCCATCATTTAAAGAAAGCGTAATAGCTCACTGATCGAGTCGTCCTGCGCGGAAGATGTAACGGGGCTAAGCCAGTCACCGAAGCTGCGGATATTGTTCTGTGATTTATCACAGATATATATGGTAGGAGAGCGTTCTGTAAGCCTGCGAAGGTGTCTTGTAAAGGATGCTGGAGGTATCAGAAGTGCGAATGCTGACATGAGTAGCGATAATGGGGGTGAAAAGCCTCCACGCCGTAAGCCCAAGGTTTCCTGTTCAACGTTCATCGGAGCAGGGTGAGTCGGCCCCTAAGGCGAGGCAGAGATGCGTAGCTGATGGGAAGCAGGTTAATATTCCTGCACCGTCGTATGATGCGATGGGGGGACGGATCGCGGAAGGTTGTCCAACTGTTGGAATAGTTGGTTTTTGGCTCATAGAAGGCGCTTAGGCAAATCCGGGCGCGGAATTCAAGGGGTTGAGACGAGTGAACTTGTTCACGAAGCAATCGGAAGTGGTTCCAAGAAAAGCCTCTAAGCTTCAGTCATACGAGACCGTACCGCAAACCGACACAGGTGGGCGAGATGAGTATTCTAAGGCGCTTGAGAGAACTCGGGAGAAGGAACTCGGCAAATTGGTACCGTAACTTCGGGAAAAGGTACGCCCCGGTAGCTTGACTGGTTTACTCCAGAAGGGTGAAAGGGTTGCAATAAACTGGTGGCTGCGACTGTTTAATAAAAACACAGCACTCTGCAAACACGAAAGTGGACGTATAGGGTGTGACGCCTGCCCGGTGCTGGAAGATTAAATGATGGGGTGCAAGCTCTTGATTGAAGTCCCAGTAAACGGCGGCCGTAACTATAACGGTCCTAAGGTAGCGAAATTCCTTGTCGGGTAAGTTCCGACCTGCACGAATGGCGTAACGATGGCCACACTGTCTCCTCCCGAGACTCAGCGAAGTTGAAATGTTTGTGATGATGCAATCTACCCGCGGCTAGACGGAAAGACCCCATGAACCTTTACTGTAGCTTTGCATTGGACTTTGAACCAATCTGTGTAGGATAGGTGGGAGGCTTTGAAGCGGGGACGCTAGTTCTCGTGGAGCCAACCTTGAAATACCACCCTGGTTTGTTTGAGGTTCTAACCTTGGTCCGTTATCCGGATCGGGGACAGTGCATGGTAGGCAGTTTGACTGGGGCGGTCTCCTCCTAAAGTGTAACGGAGGAGTTCGAAGGTACGCTAGATACGGTCGGACATCGTGTTGATAGTGCAATGGCATAAGCGTGCTTAACTGCGAGACTGACAAGTCGAGCAGGTACGAAAGTAGGACATAGTGATCCGGTGGTTCTGTATGGAAGGGCCATCGCTCAACGGATAAAAGGTACTCTGGGGATAACAGGCTGATTCCTCCCAAGAGTTCATATCGACGGGGGAGTTTGGCACCTCGATGTCGGCTCATCACATCCTGGGGCTGTAGCCGGTCCCAAGGGTATGGCTGTTCGCCATTTAAAGTGGTACGTGAGCTGGGTTTAAAACGTCGTGAGACAGTTTGGTCCCTATCTGCCGTGGGCGTTGGAAATTTGAAGGGGGCTGCTCCTAGTACGAGAGGACCGGAGTGGACGTATCTCTGGTGTACCGGTTGTCACGCCAGTGGCATTGCCGGGTAGCTAAATACGGAAGAGATAACCGCTGAAAGCATCTAAGCGGGAAACTTGCCTTGAGATGAGATTTCCCAGAGCCTTGAGCTCTTTGAAGGGTCGTTCGAGACCAGGACGTTGATAGGCTGGGTGTGGAAGTGCAGTAATGCATTAAGCTAACCAGTACTAATTGCCCGTACGGCTTGTCCCTATAACCTTAGCAGGTACAGAGGATAAGACGGTACAACGTTGCGTGTTTGTTGATACTACCAGTCATTACCCCAATCTTTGCTTCTTCCAGATTCAGGCTTTGTCGCTCCATTGAGGACAAATGCCAGTACAAGTTATGCCTGATGACCATAGCAAGTTGGTCCCACCCCTTCCCATCCCGAACAGGACCGTGAAACAACTTTGCGCCGATGATAGTGCTGCAACCAGTGTGAAAGTAGGTTATCGTCAGGCTTGTTATACGCAGTAAGAGAAAAACCCGTCAAGAAATTGGCGGGTTTTTTTTCGTCTGGTGGTTTGTCGGCTTACGCGCTGCGCGCTAAACCGACCTACGTCCATTTGATGCCGGGTAGCCGGTAGGTCGGATTAACGTGAAACAACCGTAGTGATGGCAAAGACTGCCCCCTCGCCAGCAATATATTGCAGCGATGCAAGAAAGTGATAGTGTAATTCTCGTCATCTTGCCAAGCGTCACCCCTGACGCCTCTAACTCGACCGGCGGGAATTACATGTTTCATTATATGGGGTGGCGGAAAATCCGCCATGACCGTTAGCGTAGCGTAATCCGACAACATTGTTGGCGTCGTGGCATCAGCTACCGCGATAAGTCGAATACGACCATGGCGACACCACCAGCGGCACATGGTAATTCTCATCCGTATGCGCAATGCCAAATGAAAGCGTTACCAGGTCGATGAAGCGGGGCGAGGGCAGTTCCACGCCTTGGGCGGCGAAATAGTCGCCTGCGTTGAATACCAGTTCGTACTGGCCCGCCTTCATGCTGTCGCCTTCCAGCAAGGGCGTGCTGCAACGGCCGTCGCTGTTCGTCATATCCATCTTCAATAACACTTTGCCTTCCGGCGCGACGGAAAACAGCGCCACCTTGACGCCGGCTCCCGGCCTGCCGTGGGCGATATCGAGTACATGCGTGCTGAGTTTTCCCATTTGCTATCCTGTATATAGGGTGAGTGAATGTGCTTATCGTGTAAATCATATACCGGCGACTGCGCCTGGCTATATGATTGGGCATATAGCCAACATTGTCCTCCTATAGGCGCGCCTCCGCATGAACAATTACGAAGATTATCCACGCGACTTGATCGGCTATGGCCGCACGCCACCCCATCCCCAATGGCCGGGCAAGGCCCGCATCGCCTTGCAATTCGTCCTCAATTACGAGGAGGGGGCGGAAAACAGCGTGCTGCATGGCGATCCCGCGTCGGAAACGTTTTTATCGGAGATGATCGGTGCGGCCGCATTCCCTGCGCGCCACCTGAGCATGGAGTCGATTTATGAGTATGGTTCGCGCGCCGGATTATGGCGCTTGCTGCGCATGTTCGAGGAGCGGCGCCTGCCGCTGACCGTGTTTGGCGTATCGATGGCCTTGAAACGCAATCCGGAGGCGGTGGCCGCCTTCCAGCAACTGGGGCATGAAATCGCCTGCCATGGCTTGCGCTGGATTTCCTACCAAAACATGGACGAGGCGACGGAACGCGAACACATGCGCGAGGCCGTGCAGATCATCCGCGAATTGACGGGGACCGCCCCGCAAGGCTGGTATACGGGGCGCGATTCGCCGAATACGCGCAAACTGGTGGTCGAGCATGGCGGTTTTCGCTATGACGCCGATTATTACGGCGATGACTTGCCATTCTGGGAAAAGGTGGCCTATACGGATGCGACAGGCGCGGCGATCCTGCAGCCGCAGCTGATCGTGCCCTACACCCTGGATACGAACGACATGCGTTTTGCCGCCATGCAGGGCTTTAATTCGGGCACGCAGTTTTTCGATTATCTGAAGGATGCCTTCGACGTGCTGTACGCGGAAGGCGATCCGAACGGCTTGAATCAGCCGAAGATGTTGTCCGTAGGCTTGCATTGCCGTCTGGTAGGACGGCCTGGACGGGCGGCAGCACTGGCGCGCTTCCTCGACTATGTGCAGGGCCATGAACAGGTATGGATCACGCGCCGCATCGATATTGCCGAACACTGGCATGCGACGCATCCATTCCAGGAGTAAGCTCTATTGAGATGGGATGATAAGTAAAATCAGTCTCTGCATATAGTTGTCCCATATGCCGGTGTTAATCTCCTATAC
Organism: Janthinobacterium sp. 64; assembly: GCF_002813325.1. Lineage (NCBI taxonomy): Bacteria > Pseudomonadati > Pseudomonadota > Betaproteobacteria > Burkholderiales > Oxalobacteraceae > Janthinobacterium > Janthinobacterium sp. 64. The sequence goes on from NZ_PHUG01000001.1 coordinate 4,764,598, forward strand.
TGGGACTATACCGAGGCCAGCATGTCAGAACCGATCCGCTTTTATTATCGTGGTGCCGTACAGGAAGTACGCAACGCCGCCCCTACGCAGACTGTGTTGCAGCACCTGCGTGAGGATTTGCATTGCACGGGTACCAAGGAAGGCTGTGCCGAAGGCGATTGCGGCGCTTGCACGGTGGTCATCGGCAGCCTGGTCGATGGTCAGGTGGAGATGAAGGCCGTCAACGCCTGCATCCAGCTCACGCCCACGCTCGATGGCAAGGCCATGTTTTCCGTGGAAGACTTGCAGCAGCCCGATGGCGCCCTGCACCCGGTGCAGCAAGCGATGGTCGAATGCCATGGTTCCCAGTGCGGCTTTTGCACGCCCGGTTTTGTCATGTCCTTGTGGGGCATGTATCTGCAGAAAAACGGCGAAACGCCCACGCGCTGCGAAATCGACGACAGCCTGTCTGGCAATCTGTGCCGCTGCACGGGCTACCGGCCCATCATCGACGCTGCCAAACGCATGGGCGAATTGCCGCACGTCACGTTCGACCGCGATGCGTTACGCGTGCAATTGCAGGCGCTGCAGCGTAGCAGCGTGACTACGTATGAACATGGCGGCCAGCACTTCCACGCGCCGCGCAGCATCGATGAACTGGTGGCGCTGCGCGCGGCAAAGCCGCAAGCGTGTCTGCTGGCCGGCTCCACCGACGTGGGTTTGTGGGTCACCAAGCAATTGCGTGACCTGGGCGACATCATTTATCTGGGTAACGTGGCGGCGCTGAAAACCATCGCCGTGGACGATGGCAAGCTGCACATTGGCGCCGGCGCCAGCCTGAACGATGCCTATGCAGCGCTGTGCCAGCATTATCCAGATGAGCTGTCTGAACTGTGGCAACGCTTTGCTTCCTTGCCGATTCGCAACGCCGGTACCTTGGGCGGCAATGTGGCCAATGGTTCGCCCATCGGTGACTCGATGCCGTGGCTGATCGCGCTGGGTAGCGAGATCATGCTGCGTGGACCTGCTGGCCAGCGCATCATGCCGCTGGAAAACTTCTATCTTGGTTACCAAAAGAAGGATCTGCAGCCCGGTGAATTCGTCGAAGCCGTGCGCGTACCCTTGCCGCGTGCCGATGTGCATTTCCGCACGTATAAACTGGCGAAACGTTTTGACCAGGATATCTCGGCTGTATGCGCCGCGTTTGCCTTCCAGCTCGACGGCGAGCGCATCATCGATGCGCGCATCGCCTTTGGCGGCATGGCGGCCACGCCGCAGCGCGCCGCGCAGACGGAAGCGTTTTTGCTGGGACAAGCCTGGACGGAAGACAACCTGGTCATTGCCATGCGCTTGCTGGCCGACGATTACGCGCCGCTGTCCGACATGCGCGCCTCGAATACCTACCGCATGACGACGGCACAAAACCTGTTGCGCCGCTTCTGGCTGGAAACACGCCCCGGTGCGCCGCTGCTGCGCATTGCCGTCAACGCCTATGCTTGCCGCGCCTGAAAGGACCAGCATGAACCATCCTGCCACGCCCGAATTGCAAGCGGCCGCCTGGGCCGCCGTGGGCAAGCCCAGCCCGCATGAATCGGCGCAATTGCATGTGCTGGGGCAAGCGACGTACACGGACGACATCGCCGAATTGCAAGGCACCTTGCACGCGGCACTGGGCCTGTCGCAAAAGCCCCATGCGCGCATCACGGCCATGGATTTGTCGGCCGTGCGCGCTGCTGCCGGTGTTGTCGCCGTCTACACGGCGCAGGACATTCCCGGCACCAATGATTGCGGCCCCATCATCCATGACGACCCCATCCTGGCGGCGGAACTGGTGCAATACGTGGGCCAGCCCATCTTCATCGTGGTGGCCGATACGCATGATCATGCGCGCCGCGCCGTCCGCCTGGCGCAGCTGTCGTACGAGGAATTGCCCGCGATCATGACGCCGCAGGCGGCCAAGGCCGCGCAATCGTATGTGCTGCCGCCGATGCAGCTGACGCGCGGCAACTACCAGGCCGCGTTCGAGGGCGCGCCGCATGTGGTCAAGGGCCAGCTGTATGTGGGCGGACAGGAACAGTTTTATCTGGAAGGACAGATTTCCTACGCCATTCCGAAGGAGGCGCAAGGCATGCTGGTGTTGTGTTCGACCCAGCATCCGAGCGAGATGCAACACGTGGTGGCGCATGCGCTGGGCGTGCATTCGCACAACATCACGGTCGAATGCCGGCGCATGGGTGGCGGTTTCGGCGGCAAGGAATCGCAGTCGGCCCTGTGGGCGGCGGCGGCATCGATTGCGGCGGCGAAACTGAAGCGTCCCGTGAAATTGCGCGCCGACCGCGACGATGACATGCTGGTGACGGGCAAGCGCCACTGTTTTTACTATGAATACGAAGTGGGTTACGACGACGATGGCCGCATCCTTGCCGCCAAGGTCGACATGACCACGCGCGCCGGCTACTCGGCCGACCTGTCCGGCCCCGTCGCCACGCGCGCCGTCTGCCACTTCGACAACACCTACTATTTGTCCGACGTGGACATCCGCGCCGCCTGCGGCAAGACGAATACGCAGTCGAACACGGCTTTCCGGGGCTTTGGCGGGCCGCAAGGCGCCATTGCCATCGAGTACGTGATCGATGAAATCGCCCGCCACTTGCAACGCGACGCGCTCGATATCCGACTGCTCAATTTCTATGGCCGCAACGATATAGAAGGGCGCAACGTCACGCCGTATGGGCAGAAAATCGTCGACAACGTGATTCATGAACTCGTCGCGGAACTGGAAGCGAGCAGCGATTACCGCGCGCGCCGCCTGGCCATCGATGCCTACAATGAGGCCAGCCCCATCCTGAAGAAGGGTCTGGCATTCACGCCCCTGAAATTCGGCATCGCCTTCAACGTCACGCATCTGAACCAGGCCGGTGCGCTGGTCCACGTGTACGTGGATGGCTCCGTGCTGGTCAACCATGGTGGCACGGAAATGGGGCAGGGCATCAATACCAAGGTCATGCAAGTCGTGGCGCACGAGCTGGGCCTGGATCTGGACAAAGTACGCGCCACGGCCACCGATACGAGCAAGGTGGCGAATACGTCGGCCACGGCGGCCTCCACCGGCGCCGACCTGAACGGCAAGGCGGCGCAGGATGCGGCGCGTCAGATCCGTGAACGCCTGGCCGATTACGCGGTCAAACTGTATGGCGGCGATGCGGCCTGTGTGCGCTTCTTCGACAACCATATCCACGTGAATGGCCATGTCGTCGTGTTTGCCGAACTGGTGCAGAAGGCTTATCTGGCGCGGGTGCAACTGTGGTCGGACGGTTTTTATGCCACACCCGGCCTGTCGTGGGATGCGAAGACGATGATGGGCCATCCGTTTTCGTATTACGCGTATGGCGCGGCCGTGGCCGAAGTCGTGGTCGATACCCTGACGGGCGAATGGAAACTGCTGCGCGCGGACGCCTTGTACGATGCGGGCCAGTCGCTCAATCCCGCGATTGATCTGGGTCAGGTGGAAGGGGCATTTATCCAGGGCATGGGCTGGCTGACGACGGAGCAACTGTGGTGGAATGCGGCGGGTAAGCTGATGACGCACGCGCCGTCGACCTATAAAATTCCTGGCATTTCCGATTGCCCGGAAGACTTCCGTGTGAACCTGTTCCAGAACCGCAACGTGGAAGACAGCATCCACCGCTCGAAAGCCGTGGGCGAGCCACCATTACTGCTGCCGTTTTCCGTGTTCTTCGCCATCCGCGACGCCATTTCCAGCGTCGGCCATCACGCCGTGCAACCACCACTCAATGCCCCCGCCACCAGCGAGGAAATCCTCAAGGCGGTCATGGCCGTGCAAGCGGTTTGCGCTAGCGCCTAGGAGCAGAAGATGAGCGACTGGCTGACAGCAATCGACGATGACACGCAGGCATCCGTGCTGGTGACGGTGGCCCTGGTGGAAGGTTCCGGGCCGCGCGAGGCGGGCGCGAAGATGCGCGTCACCCTCGATGGTCAAATGGACACCATCGGTGGCGGCCACCTGGAATTGCGCGCCGTGGAAATTGCCAAGACCATGCTGGCCACGGGTGACACGCATGCGCGGCTCGAACGTTTCGCGCTCGGTCCCAGCCTGGGGCAATGCTGTGGCGGCGTCGTCCACCTGGCTTTTGAATATGTCGATGCCAGCCTGAAAGCATTGCTGGCCGCCTTGCGCGAACGCCGCCAGCAAGACAGCTGGCGTTTGACGGCGCTCGACGGCGAGAGCGCGTCGGTTCTGTTCGATGCCGCCGGTCACTTGATCGCCGGCATGCCCGGCCAGGCGCCCGATACGTTTTCCCGCGAACGCACAACCCACGTCGCGCAGGGCAGTGAAGGGCGGCGCTGGCTGGTCGACCCGTGCCTGGCGCCGCGCGCCCACCTGACCTTGTTCGGCGCCGGCCACGTGGGCGCCGCCATCGTGCGCGCGCTGGCCCACTTGCCCTGTACTATCACTTGGGTCGATGAACGCGACGACATGTTTCCGTCCCATATGCCAGCTAACGTGCGCATCGCCGCCACCGATACGCCCGAGGAATTTGTCGCCATGGCGCCGCCGGGCGGCAGTTTTCTCGTCATGACGCATAGCCATGCGCTTGATCAACGCTTGACGCAAGCCATCATGGCGCGCGAGGATGCGGGCTGGTTCGGCTTGATCGGTTCGCACACGAAACGCAAGCAGTTCGAGCACCGGCTGCAGGCGCGCGGCGTGCCGGATGAGCGCATTGCCGCCATGGTGTGTCCGATCGGCATGCCCGGCATCCGCAACAAGGCGCCAGCCGTGATCGCCGCCTCCGTTGCCTGTCAATTACTCATGGTGTGGGAGGAAGCCGCCAGCGCGGCCCTGGCCGCACCGCTGCGGCTGGTACCTGCCAGCGCGCCATCGCGACGCAAGAAACGCGCCGCCATTCACCCGTTATAGAAAGAAGTCATGCCGATTGTTCCTGCCATATTGCAAGCTTACCGTGCCAGCTTGCTGCACTTCCACGCCGATCCCGCCTTCAGCGAGGAGGCGCACGCCTGGCATGCGGACGGCTTGCTGATCGTGGCCGATGGCAAGGTCGTGGCGGCCGGCGATTCCGCGCAACTGCTGGCGACTTTGCCGCCCGGCACCGAGATCGTCGATTACCGCGGCAAGCTGATCGTGCCCGGTTTCATCGATACCCATCTGCACTTCCCGCAGACGGAAATGATCGCCTCGCCCGCGCCCGGTTTGCTGCCGTGGCTGGAAACGTACACCTTTCCCACCGAGCGCGCGTTTGAAAATCCCGAACATGCGCGCAACGTGGCCGAGTTTTTCCTTGATGAACTGCTGCGCTGCGGCACCACGACCGCCATGGTGTATGGCAGCGTGCATCCGCAATCGGTCGATGCCTTCTTTGGTGCCAGCGAGGCGCGCGGCTTGCGCATGGTGGCGGGCAAGGTCATGATGGACCGCAATTGCCCAGAGTTCCTGCGCGACACGGCCGAGTCGGGCGCGCGCGACAGCGAAGCGCTGATCCGGCGCTGGCACAAGCATGGCCGCTCGCTGTACGCGATCACGCCGCGTTTCGTGCCGACATCGACGAATGAACAGATGCACCTGGCGGGCGAGCTGGCGCGCGCCTATCCGGATACGTATTTGCAGACCCACGTGTCGGAAAACGAGGATGAATGCCGCTGGGTGCGCGAATTGCATCCGCAGGCGCGCAGCTACCTCGATGTGTATGACCAGTACGGCATGCTGCGCCCGCGCGCCATGTTCGGCCATTGCATCTGGCTCGACGAGCGCGACCGCGCGCGCATGGCGGAAACATCGTCGGCGGCCGCCATTTGTCCGACATCCAACCTGTTCCTCGGCAGCGGCCTGTTCGATTTCGAACGGGCCGATGCGGCGAAAGTGCTGCTGTCGCTGGCCACCGACGTGGGCGGCGGCACCTCGTTCTCAATGTTGCAAACCATGAACGAAGCCTATAAAGTAGCACGCTTGAAAGGCAGCTATCTGCCCGCCTTGCGCATGTTTTACCTGGCGACTCTGGGTGCCGCGCGCGCCATGCAACTGGAAGGCACGCTGGGCAATTTCACGCCGGGCACGGAAGCGGATTTTATCGTGCTCGACAAGCAGTCGACGCCGCTGCTCGAACGCCGAACGGCTGCTTGCCAGAGCCTGGAGGAATTGCTGTTTGCCTTTGCGCTGCTGGGCGACGACCGCGCCGTGGCCGCCACCTATTCAGGCGGGCAATGCGTGCATGTGCGGGGGCAGGGCTGACCTACCCGTTGTTCAACACGAATTATCCTGAGCGAGAACGCGAATGCACATAAAACTCACTGGCCTGGCGCTTGGCGCCGCGCTGGCATTGACCGGAACGGCGCAGGCCGCTCCGTCTTCCAATGAAGCGGCCACCGCGCGCCATTTTGCCGCCCTGGTGTCGGGCGCGCAGCCGAAGACAGCCGAGCTGAGCCTGTTCTTTTCCATGATGCCCAAGGGCGGCGACTTGCATCACCATTACTCGGGCGCCATTTACGCCGAGCAATTCCTTGACTGGGTCGACAAGGAAAACTATTGCGTCAACAAGACGACGTATCGCATCGAAAGCAACAAGGACGTCGTGGCGGCCGAGCGCGCCAAACCGCCCGCGCAGCGCGGCTGCCTGTCGTCCACGGAAGTGTTTGCGGATGCGGGCCTGTATGCGGAGTTGCTGCAGCGCTGGTCGACCAAGGATTTCTATAACCACGGCGCCATCCAGACGCCGCCGGACCGCACTTTTTTTGACACCTTCGGCTACTTTGGCCCCGTGGCGTCGAGCAACACGGCCGACGGCCTGAAAACCCTGAAGCAGCGCGCCATCGCGGAAAACCTCAGCTACATCGAGACGATTTTCGAACTGTCGCCATTCGTGCAAAACGCGCAGTTCGACCAGCAAGTGCTGGCGCCGGGCTTGCAGCCGGCAGCGTTGCAAGCCGTGCTGGCCAACTGGACAGGCAGCCTGGAACAGGATGCCAGCTTCCAGAAAAGCATCACCGCCTACAACGACAACGTCAACGCCAGCAGCGCCGGCATCGACGATGCGAACTTCACCATGCGTTACCAGGCGTATGTGCTGCGTTTCCTGTCGCCATCGCAAGTTTTTTCCTCGATGGTGGCCGCCTTCAAGGCAGCGAGCCTGAATCCGCTACTGGTGGGCGTAAACATCGTGGGCCAGGAAAGCGTGAACGTATCCATGCGCGACTACAGCCTGCACATGGAAATGTTCAAATTCCTCAAGGCTAAGTATCCGAACGTCAAGATCGCCCTGCATGCGGGCGAGCTGGCGCTGGGCATGGTGCCGCCGGAAGGCATGGCTTTCCATATCGCCGAAGCCGTCGATGTGGCCGGCGCGGACCGTATCGGCCATGGCATGGATATCGCGTACGAGCACAATGCGCTGGCGACCATGCAAAAGATGCGCGAGCGCGGCATTCCCGTGGAAGTGAATCTGACCAGCAACGATTATATTCTCGGCATCAAGGGCCAGGCCCATCCGATCACCCTGTACCGCAAATATGGCGTGCCCTTCGTGATCTCCACCGATGACGCGGGCGTGTCGCGCAATACCCTGTCGAACGAGTACGTGCTGTTTGCCAGCCAGTACAAGACCGATTATACGGAAATCAAAAAGCTGTCCTACAACAGCCTGCGTTATTCGTTTTTGGCTGAAGCCGACAAGCAGCGTTTGCTGAAAGCGCTCGATGCCCGTTTCAGCCGTTTTGAAGCCTTGATCGCAAATAGTGATCGCAAAGCAACTGTTGTAAAACCGTAAAAGTATTTCACATCTCCTGCCTGCCACGCGACCGCAACTAGCGGTCGCGTAAGCTCCTGATCTTCATAGTTACAAAACCCTCCTTTTATCGTTTTTGTTGTGCCTTTACGACAAAAAATGATGCGCTGGTAGTGCTTTCTTGCAATTATTTTCTGAAACAATTTCCAAATGTTGCCGCTCATCTATAATTTCGCCCCGATGAGGTGAGCTTGCTCGGTTGATACAAAAAATGCGGCTTCCAGCGGTGATTTATATTTTTTATATATAAATTATTAAAAAAAAACGTATTTGTCAGCCTACAGACCTTAATGCATAGTTGGACGGCGAAGAGTTGAATAAGTCATTTTTGCTATCGCTTTTGTGACAATTCAGGATGTCTAGCGGCTCCTGTCACATTGCGGTCATATCCGTGTAACGGATTTGAAATATTCGATCTTTATACTGCCGTGTCTAGTTGGATAGTTTCCGTGTTTCACCACAATATAAGCAAGTCAAAATCTTGTAAGTTACAACACACTCTAGGGGGTTCAAATGCAGTTCATTCAACAACCAAAATTGCGACTAAGTATGATCGCAGTGGCATGCCAACTGGCTTGCTTCGGCATCTCTACTGCGCATGCGCAAAGTGCTGAAGGCACGGTGTCGCCATCGACGGTGACCGTCACAGGGAAAAAAGTTGGTATGGGCTTGATGGTGCAGGAAGATGCGCCAAAGGCACGCAGTACCGTGACGGCTGAGGAATTGGCAAAACAGCGTCCAACCGGCAATGCATATGACGCCTTGACCCTGCTGCCATCGGTGAACACCTATGGTTACGATGCGACCGGTCTGTTTGGCGGTGGCTTGGCCATGCGCGGTTTCAACAGCGATCAGATCGGCGCGACTGTCAACGGCGTGCCTGTGAATGACTCCGGCAATTTCGCTGTATTTCCACAAGAATATGTAGACCAGGAAAATACTTGCTCGCAATTTGTGACCCAAGGTTCGACCGACGTCGATTCCCCGCAAGTGGGCGCAACTGGCGGTAACTTTGGTATTACTACCTGCGATCCAGAAGATAAATTCCGTGTACGCGTCATGCAGACCCTGGGCCAACTGAATCTGGCCAAGTCGTATGTGCGTGTGGATACCGGCCGTTTTGCCAATGACAAAGCCAAGGCATTCATGTCGGTGTCGAATGCGCAAGCGGATAAATGGAAAGGCAAGGGTAAAGCCGATCGTACCCACGTTGACGTTGGCTTCAATTACGACTGGAATCGTTTTAATTACATCCACGCCTCTATCGGTTATAACCGCGCGATTAATAACAACTTCCGCTCGCTTACGCTGAAAGAGCTGGCCACCGAAGGTTACGACGCTGATTACAGCTCCACTTATGCTGGCCAGGCTGCACTCAGCCCAGGCAAGGCAAGTGCTTCTGGCGCACAAGCAGGCACTGGCCAGCCAGCCGCTTACTACAAGCTGGCCCTGAATCCCTTTGAAAACGTCATCGCGTCGGCGATCGGTAAATTCCGTCTGGCCGAAGATCTGGATCTGAAAGTCGTACCTTACTACTGGTATGGTTTCGGCACTGGCGGCGTGCAGCAAAACACGCTGAAAGAAGCTGGCGGCTTCCTCAATCCGGTCACCGGCAAGATCGCCGCAAGCAAGGATGTGAACGGCGACGGCGACAGCCTCGACACCGTATCGATCTATCGCGGCAGCCTGACCCGTACCCATCGTCCTGGTGTCACGACTTCGATCACGTATAACGTTGGCGATCACCAGATCCTGGGTGGCATCTGGTACGAGCGTGCGAATCACCGTCAAACGGCACCTGGTCAACTGGTCAATGCAGATGGCTCCGCACCGGATATCTGGCTGCGCAACAACCTGATTACCCGTCCGGATGGCACCTTGTATCAAAACCGCGATTGGGAGACGATCAGCACGGCTTACCAGGCGTTCTTGCAAGATACCATCACCTTGATGGACAACAAGCTGAATATTAATATCGGCGTGCGTGCTCCATACATCAAGCGTGATTTCACCAATAACGCCAGCGAAGGCAGCAATTCGCAAACCACGTACAACGTGTCGAAGACTTACTCGGATGTGTTGCCGCAATTGGGCGCGCGTTACCGTGTTACTAACGACGACCAGATCTTTGCCAGCTTGGCGAAGAATATGCGTGCGCCAAACAACTTCGTGCTGGCACCGAACAACCCACCGTACGTGACCGTGACGAATGGTGTTGCCAGTATCGTCAAGGACGTCAAGCCTGAAGTGTCGTGGAGCCTGGACGTTGGCTACCGTCATCAAACCAAAGACATTTCGACTTCGCTGACCGCTTTCTACACAGACTTTAAAGATCGCCAGGCAACCGCAATCGATCCAAACACGCTGACCAGCCTGACGACCAACGTAGGCAAAGTGCGTAACAAAGGTATCGAACTGGAAGTCGGTAACACGCCGATCAACGGCTGGTCGGTGTATGGTTCGCTCGGCTACTTGAAGACCAAGATGGAAGATGATCTGGCCGTGGTCGCCAAAACCGTCAATGGCAAAACCATTGTTGGTTATGCACCAACCGCTGGCAAGAATTTCTCCCTGTCGCCTAAGCTGAAAGCCGGTTTGAGCGCTTCTTATGAAACCAACGCCTGGTATGTTCGCGTAAAGGCCCGTTACACCGCATCGCAATTCGCTACTCTGGTGAACGACGAGGAAGTACCTGCGTACACCCTGGTTGACCTGGATGCGGCATATCAGCTGCCAACTTTCGGCATGTTCAAGAATCCCAAGCTGACCTTGAATGTATCGAATTTGTTGAACCGTGAGTACCGCAATCCAAGTTCCGGTACTGGTATTGGCGCCAATGATATCGTTACGGCTGCCGGTACGTTCGCCGGTCGCGCACCAACTTACTACATGGGTGCGCCGCGCTTTGCATCGGTCACCCTGCGCGTCGACTTCTAAGCATGGCTGTCAACTTCGTAGCTGCCCTGCCGGGCAGCACGGAGTTGTTTCTACCAGGCTGAGATAGCAAGAGTACAGGCCTTCGGGCCTGTTTTTTTATGGGTAAGGATGTTTCACCGTCTTTGCCATTGGCGTCGCCCTGTCCAGGAGTCTCCGCATGATCCCATCCCTTTCCCCCCACCGGCCTTCATCGAGCTTGCCACATATGTTCATGCTTGCCCTCTTGATGACCGGCTGCGCCACCCATCCCGCGACGCCCGTCGACATCAACCTGGTAGCCCTGAACGACTTCCACGGCAACCTCGATCGCAGCAAATTTACCTACACGAGTGTTGCCGATGCCGGGCGCAAGACGGTGCAGGCGGGCGGCATCGATACCTTGTCCGGCGCCTTGAAGGCCTGGCGGCGCGAAGATGCGCAGCTGATTTTTGTCGGCAATGGCGACCTGGTCGGTGCCAGCCCCGCCATGTCGGCGCTGTGGGCCGACGAACCGAGCATCGTGGCCATGAATATGCTGGGCATGAAAGCCAGTTCCGTCGGCAACCATGAATTTGACCAGGGCAAGGTGGAATTGTTGCGCCAGCAGCGCGGCGGCTGCGAGTCCCCACGCGCCGACAAGGCGTGCAAGTTCACGCCCGATTTCAAGGGCGCCAGCTACACCTATATGGCGGCCAATGTGATCGACACGCAAACGGGCAAGACGCTGCTGCCCGCCTACCGCATCGAAGAAGCGCATGGCGTCAAGGTGGGCCTGATCGGTGCCGTGCTGAAAGATACGCCATCCGTGGTGACGGCCGCCGGCATTGCCGGCCTGCAGTTCGGTGATGAAGCGGATGCCATCAACGCCACCTTGCCGCAGTTGCGCGCGCAGGGCGTGGGCGTGTTCGTCGTGCTGCTGCACCAGGGCGGCGAGACGAGCGAAGCCGTCGACCAGCCTGACTGCAGCGGTCTCAAGGGCGAAGTGGTCGACGTGGTGAAACGCCTCGATCCGGCGATTCAACTGGTCATCAGCGGCCATTCTCACCAGGGCTATTTGTGCCGTGTCGATGGCCGCCTCGTGACGCAAGCGCAGATGGGCGGTCACATGTTGACGCGCATTAAACTCAAGGTCGATCCCGTCAAGAATGCCGTCGTCGATGCCAGCGCGCACAACGTCGTCATGTTGCCGAACATGTTTGAGCCGGACCCGGCCGTCGCTGCCTATCTGGCATCGGTGAAGCAGCGCAGTGCGGCCGAATTGTCGCGTCCCGTGGCCGCCATCGCCGTGCCGAACGTGGGCCGCAGCACCAAGGGTAGCGGCGCTTCCGCGCTGGGCGACCTGGTGGCCGACAGCACCCTGTTCGGCGCGCGCGCCGCCGGTGCGCAAATCGGCCTGATGAACAATGGCGGCATCCGGAAGGACCTGGAAGCGGGCGCCGACCTGATGACGAACGTGGGCCAGAACCAGGCAGTTGTCCCGTTCGGCAATACCCTGATCGTCGTCAGCCTTTCTGGTGCGCAAATCCGTACCTTGCTTGAGCAGCAGTGGCCGGGCGCGGTAGCGGAAGACAACAACCTGTTGCAAGTGTCCGAAGGTTTTACGTATCGCTGGGACAGCACGCAGCCGCAAGGCCAGCGCGTGCTGCCGGGCAGCATCATGCTCAATGGCATTGCTCTTGAAGACAATCAACAATACCGTGTCGCTGCCAACAGTTTCCTCGCCGGCGGCGGCGACCGCTTCACCGTGCTGGCGGCCGGCACGCGCCGGCTCGACACGGGCGTGCGCGATATCGATGCCTTCAGCAATTACCTGATCGCCCGCGCGCGCGCCGGCAAGCCCGCTGGCAGCGCCACGGCAGCGGGTCGCATCGTGCGCGTCAACTAATTTACAAGGAATAACCATGCGTCGTTTATCTGTTTCCCTGCTCGTCACGACCCTGTTCGCGGGCACGGCCCACGCCGATTTCACCATTCCCGGCTTTGAGCTGGTGCACACTTCGCCCGTGGAAACCACGTTGACCAATCCCGACCTGCGCGAGCCCGTCGCCGTATGGACCGAGCTGTTCGATGGTGCAAAGAAAGAGATCGTCATCGCCCAGTTCTACGCAGTCAGCAAACCGGGCACGGCTTTTGAAAAAGTGCTGGCCAGCCTGACGGCTGCCGGCCAGCGTGGCGTGAAGATCCGCTTCCTGCTGGACCAGAAGGGCGTGGGCCTGTCGGAAGCGGCGACCATCGCGCAGATCAAGGCGATTCCCAACCTGGACTTGCGCCTCATCGATTTCAATAAAGTCACGGGCAACGGCATCGTGCATGCGAAATACCTGGCCGTCGATGGCCAGGTGGCCTACATCGGCAGCCAGAATTTCGACTGGCGCTCGTTCGAGCACATCCATGAGACGGGCTTGAAAATCACGGAAGCCGCCATGGTCAGCCAGGTGCAGGCGATCTTCGAACAGGATTGGCAAGCCCAGGCATTGACGTCGCAAGGCAGCCGCGCCACGGTACTCAACAGCAAGGTCGTGCCAGCCAATTACGCGCAAAACGCGTTCCTGCTGGCCAGCCCGAATGCGTACAACCCGGCCGGCGTGGGCGATTCGGAAACGGGCTTGCCCGCCTTGCTGGCGCAAGCGCAAAGCGAAGTGCGCATCCAGCTGCTCGACTACGCGCCGCTGTCCTACGGCCCGAACCGCACGCGGCCGTACTACGCCGTGATCGACAACGCCGTGCGCGCCGCCGCCCAGCGTGGCGTGAAAATCAAGCTGATGGTATCAAGCTGGAACACGGAAGCGCCGGCCATCGCCTACCTGAAAAGCCTGGCCCTGGTGCCGAACGTGGACATCCGCATCGTGACGATTCCCACGGCCTCGACGGGTTTCATTCCCTTCGCGCGCGTGATCCACAGCAAGACCATGAGCATCGATGGCAAGCTGGCCTGGGTTGGCACTAGCAACTGGGCGGGCGGTTATTTCGACTTGTCGCGCAACCTGGAAGTGGTGTTGCGCAACGACGCCATGGCGCAACGCATCGCCGCGCTGCATGAGCAGACGTGGAGCTCGGCCTACGCGCAGCCGATCGACATCAACAAGCAGTATCCGAAGCCGGCCAAGGCTGCGCCGCAAGGCAAGGAGTAATGGTGAACATGAAAAAACTGCTGAGTGTGCTGGCGCTGGGCGCCGCTTTTGCTTCCGGCAACGTCCTGGCCTGGGGCAATGACGGCCACCGTGCCGTGGGCGCCATCGCCGATCAATTGCTCAAGGGTAGCGCCGCACAGGTGCAAGTGGCGAAGTTGCTGTTGCCCGGCGAAAGCCTGGAAAAGATCGCCAACTGGCCCGATTGCGTGAAGGGCACGTATTGCGGCCCGCAATCGCCGGAAATGCTGACGTATGTGGCGGCGAACCCGAAACACGGCGAATACCACTACACGAACGTGCCGTTCCAGAACGCGCACTACCATGACCATGGCGTGGGCACGGCCGATGACGATATCGTGCAGACGCTCAAGCAGGCGATCCTGGTGCTGCAGGGCAGGGCTGATGCGGCCAGCAATCCGCACGGCTTCAGCCAGCGCGAAGCACTGATTCTGATTACGCATCTGGTCGGCGATATCCACCAGCCTTTGCATGTGGGCAATGCGTTTCTTGGCAAGGATGGCCAGTTTTTCGTGCCCGCCACGCAGGCGCAGATCGATGACGTCGCCATTTTCAATGCACGCGGCGGCAATGACTTGCTGCTCGACGATGCGAAGATGACGGCCTTGTCCGACGCCGTGATTCCCCCGCCGCTGCCGGCGGAAGAGGGGGTAACAAAAGCTCCCACCTATCCGAAGTCGCCCACCAAGCCCCTGCATTCCTACTGGGACACGACCGTGGTCGACTACGCCATGCGCCGCCTGAGCACGCGCACGCCGCAGCAGTTTGCGCGTACCGTGATCGCCAGCGCACCGGTGGTGAGCACCAATAGCGGCGACCCTGTCACCTGGCCGTATCAGTGGGCCGATGCCGCGCTGGCGGCCTCAAAAATTGCTTTCACGGACGTGGTGGCCGGTCCCGCCACGCAGCAGACCAGTCGCAAGGGCGATGTCTATAACGTGTGGAGCTTGACGGTGCCGGACAATTATCCCGTGCCCAGCTCGGCGCTGGCGAAGCAGCAGCTGAGCGAGGCGGGCTATCACCTGGCCGCCGTGCTGCAGGCGATCTGGCCGCAGTAAAGTAAAAACGGCCTGCGGGCCGTTTTTTACGCCAGGATCACATTGATGCCCATCTCGCGGTAAGGCGCGAGCAGGGCGTCGTCCACGTCGCGGTGCACGATGATGTCGTTGACCTGGCTCAAGGGCGCGATTTGGAATGGCGAGGCTGTGTTGAACTTTTCCGGCGAGGCCAGCACGACGGTGCGGCTTGACGCGTCGCTGAGCGCGCGTTTCACGCACGCTTCTTCATAATCGCCGGTGGTGATGCCCGTTTGCGGATGCAGGCTGGACACGCCCATGAAATACAGGTCGGCGCGGATGCGGCCGATGGCTTCCACGGTCGCCGCGCCGACACCGACGATCGAGTGCTTGTACAGGCGCCCGCCCAGCATCAGCACTTCGATGCCAGTATGATTCACCAGTTCGACGGCAATCGACGGACTGTGCGTGACGATGGTGGCGCGCAAGTCGCGCGGCAGCTGGCGCGCCAGTTGCACGGCGGTCGTGCCGCCGTCGAGAAACACCACTTGTCCCGTTTGTATCATGGCGCCCGCGGCGCGGCCAATGGCGGGCTTGGCTTCGGGCGAGATCTGTTCGCGCCCCGCAAACGGTGCCAGCGCGGGCGAGCGCGGCAGCAAGGGCAGGGCGCCGCCATGCACGCGCTCCAATAATCCCTCTTTTGCCAGCTCGCGCAAGTCGCGCCGTATCGTGTCTTCCGACAAGCCCAGGGCGTCGCTGACGGCCCTGGCGACGAGCTGGCCTTCGCGCTGGAGCAAGTCCAGCAGGTATTGTTTGCGTTGCTGTGTCAGCATGGTTTTTCTTGTATTTTCTTGATATTGCACGAGTTTGCATGATAAAGTCGGCGAAGGCAAGTACATGCAAGCACACGGAGACACTATGCGCGAAGAAAACAGCAAGCAGGAACGGGTTCGCATCCAGCAGGTGCAGACCCTGTCGCACGACTGGTATCTGCTGCAAAAGACCACGTTCGACTACCTGCGTCACGATGGCGAATGGCAGACGCAGACGCGGGAAACCTACGACCGCGGCGATGGCGCCACCATCCTGCTCTACAACAAAGTCCAACGCACGGTGATCCTGATCCGCCAGTTCCGTTTCCCCACGTATCGCGACGGCCACGATGGTTTCCTGATCGAATCAGCGGCCGGCTTGCTGGAAGAGGCCAGCGCGGAGCAGCGCATCCGCGCCGAGGTGGAAGAGGAAACCGGTTACCGGGTGGGGCAGGTGCACAAGGTCTTCGACGCCTTCATGAGTCCCGGTTCCGTCACGGAGCGCTTGCATTTTTTTGTCGCCGAATACGACCCGGCCAGCCGCATCGGCGACGGCGGCGGCCTGGCGCATGAGGGCGAGGACATTGAAGTGCTGGAATTGTCGCTGGCGCAAGCAATGGGGATGGTGGCCGATGGCCGCATCTGCGATGGCAAGACCATCATGCTGCTGCAGCATGCGCAGTTGCACTTGATGCCGCCGGTACAAGAGATGCGGCATGGCATGCAGATCCTCGTTGCCGGCCCGTATCGCTCCGGCACGGGCGACGATCCCGCCCTGATGGCGGCGAATGTGGCGGCCATGCAAGCCGTTTGCCTGCCCCTGTATGCCAAGGGACACATGCCCGTGCTCGGTGAATGGCTGGCCTTGCCCATGCTGACGCTGGCGGGTTCCACCCGGGTGGGCGACGCCGTATATGAAGACCTGTTCCACGCACATGCGACGCGTTTATTGAGCCACTGCGATGCGGTGCTGAGGGTAGGCGGTGCGTCTGGCGGGGCCGACCAGATGGTGGCCGTGGCGCGGGGCCTAGGATTACCCGTATTTTTCTCGCTGGACGCAATTCTTCAGGCGTAAAAAAGCGAAGCCCGCGGGCTTCGCTTTCGTATCAGGCCAAGTCAGACTTAACGAGACTTTACAAAGGGGATGCCGATGGCTTTCGGGGCAATAGACTTGGCCATCAGCCCAGCCAGCACGATCACGGTAACGACATACGGCACCATCTGGATCAAGGAGCCGGGGATGCGGCCCACGACGGGCAAGTCCACGCCTTCGATCTGGATCTGGATGGCGGCGAAGAAGCCGAACATCAGACAGCCGAGGAAGGTGTAGACGGGGCGCCAGTTGCCGAACACCATGGCCGTCAGGGCCAGGTAGCCGGCGCCGGCCGACATGTCGCGCAGGAAGAAGCCGCTTTGCACGATGGCAAGATAGGCGCCCGAGAACGAACACAGGATGCCGGCCACGAGCATGGCCAGGTAGCGCGTCGCTTCCACGCTCACGCCGGCCGAGTCGGCCGCATGCGGGTTTTCGCCGCAGGCGCGCAGGCGCAGGCCGAAGCGCGTGTGGTACAGCAGCCAGTGCACGAGCGGGATCAAGAGGAAGGCCACGTAGACGAGTATGGAATGGCCGCCGATCAGGTGGGCGTAGACCCAGCCGATGAAGGGGATATGCTCCACGTACTGCGTGCCCGGCAAGACGACGTCGAACAGCCGCGCCGAACCGAGGTCGGGCGTGCGGCCGCCTTGCTGGAAGAAAAATTGCGCCAGAACAAAGGTCAGTCCGCTCATGGCGATGTTGATCGCCATGCCGGCCACCAGCTGGTTGCCCTTTTGCGTGATGCTGACGTAGGCCTGCAGCAGGGCCAGGGCGACGCAGACGAGCATGCCGGCGGCCATGCCGTAATACGGGTTTTGCGTCGTGTAGGCCACGGCGGCGGAAGCGAAGGCGCTGGCCAGGATCTTGCCTTCCAGGCCGATGTCGATCATGCCGCTGCGTTCGGCGAACAGGCCGGCCATGGCGGCAAAGATCAGGACCGGCGCATTGCGCACGGTCGATACCAGGATGCTGGCGAAATGAAAGTCGTCGAGTGTCATGGTGTTAGCCTTTGGTGCGCTTGAGCAGGGCGGAAATGGCCGGTGCGTAGAAGTTTTCCATGGCGCCGCAGAACAGGATGATCAAGCCCTGGATGAAAATGAACGTTTCCGTCGGGATATTCGGTTTTTCCAGCGACAAATCAAAACCGCCCTGTATCAGCGCGCCGAACAGCACGGCCGACAGGAAAATGCCGACCGGATGCTGGCGGCCCATCAGGGCGATGGCGATGCCGATGAAGCCGGCGCCACCCACAAAATTGAGCGACAGATAATGCGTCGAACCCATGATGGAATTGACGGAGCCGAGGCCCGCCAGCGCGCCGGAGATCAGCATGACGATGATGATCATCTTGCTGATCGACACGCCCGCATAGTGGGCCGCGTGCTTGTTCAGGCCCGTGGCGCGCAGCTTGAAACCCCACGACGAGCGCCAGACCATCACGCCATAGATCACCAGCGCGGCGATCGCCAGAATAAAACTGATGTTCAGCGGCGTGTCGCCCAGTGAGGGGAACCAGGTGGAGAGGCGCGGCATTTCACCGCTTTCCGCAAACACGCGGCTGGCCGTGTTCTGCTCGCCCGGCGGAATCAGGTACTTTACGATGATGAAGTTCATCAGGCTGGCGGCGATGAAGTTGAACATGATGGTGGTCACCACGATGTGGCTGCCGCGCTTGGCTTGCAGGTAGCCGGGCAAGAAGCCCCACAGCGCGCCGAACAGGGCTGCACCGATCATGGCGGCAGGAATCAATAGCCAGGCGGGCAGGGTCTGGTCGAAGGCCAGCATGGCCACCGTCAAGCCCAGGCCACCGATATACATCTGGCCTTCGGAACCGATATTGAACAGCCCGGCCTGCATCGCCACGGAGACCGACAGGCCCGTGAAAATGAAGGTGCTGGCGTAGAACAGCGTGTAGCTCAAGCCTTCCGGATTGAGGATGGCGCTGTGGACGAGGATGGACAGCGATTCGGCCGGGTCTTCGCCCAGCATATAAATCACCAGGGCTGCGACCAGCAAGGCCGACAGCAGGTTTAACATGGGCATGACAAAGGCTGTCGCCCAGCGTGGCAAGTCGTTATTCATGATTTATGCATTCCCCCCATCAACAGACCGATGCGGGTGGTATCGAATTCTTCAATTTTCAGTTCGCCGGTGATGCGTCCGCCACACATGACGAGAATGCGGTCGGCCAGCGCCCGCACTTCTTCCAGTTCGACGGACACCAGCAGGATCGCCACGCCCGCGTCGCGCAGGGCCAGCAATTGCGTATGGATGCTTTCGATGGTGCCGATATCGACGCCGCGCGTGGGCTGGCCCACCAGCATCAGTTTCGGCTTGGCCAGCACTTCGCGCGCGATGACCACCTTTTGCTGGTTACCGCCTGACAATAAACCGATGCGCAGGTCAGGATTGGCCGGGCGCACGTCGAAGGTCTTCAGCAGTTCCGCGCAGCGGGCGCCGATGGCCTTGAAGTTGAACAGTCCCCAGCGGTTTTTCAGGCGGTCCTGGTAACCGAGGATGGTGTTTTGCATGACGGAGAAATTCTTTACCACGCCATCGCGCAAGCGGTCTTCCGGAATGTGGGCGATGCCCAGCTCGCGGAAGGCCAGCGGCAAGCCGTCGGCGTCAGTGCGTTTGGCAAACGGCAAGTCCTGGTCCAGGAAGCGCAGCTTGCCCGACGTCGGCAAGCGCATGCCGGACAAAATTTCCAGCAGTTCGCTCTGGCCATTGCCGGACACGCCCGCGATGGCGACGATTTCGCCGGCGCGCAAGTTGAAGCCGATGTCGGCCAGCAGCTTGACCTGTTGCGCGTCGGCCAGTTGCAGGCCGTCCACTTCCAGCACCGTGGCGCCCGGATTGTACGGCGCGCGCGGCAAGTGGCTCTGGATGGGGCGGCCCACCATCATGTTGGCCAGTTCCTCTTTCGACGTGCCGGCGGTGGCCACGGCGCCCACCACCGTGCCGCCGCGCATGACGGTGACGTTGTCGGTGATTTCCAGAATCTCTTGCAGCTTGTGCGTGATCAGGATGATGGTCTTGCCTTGCTCCTTGAACAGGCGCAGGATTTCAAACAGCGATGCCGTTTCCTGGGCCGTCAGGACGGCCGTCGGCTCGTCGAGGATCAGGATGTTGGCGCTGCGGTAAATCTGCTTGAGGATTTCCACGCGCTGCTGCGCCCCGACGGAGAGGTCTTCGATCTTCGCCAGCGGGTCGACGTCGAGGCGGTAGCGCGCGCAAATGTCGCGCAGCTTGGCTTCCGCTTCCGTGCGGTGGCTGGCCAGGCGAAAACCGCCTTCCGTGCCCAGCATGATATTGTCGAGGACGGTGAAGTTCTCGACCAGCATGAAATGCTGGTGCACCATGCCGATGCCGAGATTGATCGCTTCCTGGCTGTTGCGGATAGGCTGTACTTTTCCGTCGAGCAAGATTTCTCCGCCGTCGGCACGGTAATACCCGTACAGGATGCTCATCAAGGTCGATTTGCCGGCGCCATTTTCCCCCACCAGGCCATGGATGCTGCCCTTGGCGATGGAGAAACTGACGTCGGCGTTCGCCTTCACATGTCCAAACTGCTTGGAAATGCTGCGAAATTCTACTGCTGGCTGCATAGGTTCATAACTGGATAGTTTCATGGAAACGCGCCGCGCGGAGACAGGCCCCGGCGGCGCGCTAGAAGATACGGAGAAAAATTAAACCGGGCAGCTGCTGCCGACGCGGTAATCGATCACTTTGATCTTGCCATCGATAATGTCCTTACGCGCTCCCAACACGCGCTTTTCGATTTCCGGCGTAATCAACTTGCGGTTGTTGGCGTCGAGCGCCCAATCCACGCCGCCTTCTTTCAAGCCTTTATAGCTGACGCCACCCTTCCAGGTGCCGTTCTTGACTTCCATGAAGCTGTCATACACCGTGTTGTCGACGCGCTTGACCATCGAAGTCAAGATGCTGCCCGGGTACAAACCATTCTGGTTCGAATCGACGCCGATGGCCAGCTTGCCTTTTTCCTTGGCCATTTGCAGGGTACCCATGCCGCTGCCGCCGGCCACGGCGAAGACGACATCGACGCCGCGCTCGAATTGCGAGCGGGCCAGTTCGCCACCCTTGGCCGGGTCATTCCAGGCGCCGGACGTGGTGCCGACCATGTTTTGCGTGATTTCCGCTTTCGGATTGATGGCCTTGACGCCTTGCGCGTAGCCGCAGGCGAAGTTGCGGATCAGGGGGATATCGATGCCGCCGATGAAGCCGACTTTCTTGCTCTTGCTGGCCATGGCTGCCGCCACGCCCACCAGATAGGAGCCTTCTTCTTCCTTGAAGACGACGGAATTGACGTTGTTGCCGGCGGCCTGGCCGTCGATCAGCACGAATTTCACGTTCGGGAATTCTTTGGCGACTTTTTGCACGGCTTGCGTTTGCGCAAAGCCGATGGCGGCGATCATGTCGAGTTTCTTGCGGGCCAGGCCGCGCATGACTTGCTCGGCTTGCGTATCGCTCGATGCCTGCACTTCGATGAAGGAAATGCCCGTGTCTTTTTTGAAGCGCGAGGCACCTTCGAAAGCGGATTGGTTGAACGACTTGTCGAACTTGCCGCCCGCGTCATACACGACACCCAGTTTTGGGGTAGCCGCGGACGCTTGAGCAGTCAGGAATACGGCTGCGATCGTCAAACTAAATTGTGTAAGTTTCATGAATTGGCTCCTGGAAGATCGATATTGTATATTTTTTATAGGTGAAACATATAATTTGGGGCCGATTTAGCCTGTTTTTGATGCACGAGCTGATACTTCCTTATCAACATTGCACTGTATTGCACAAGATCATTGCTAGCCTCGTGTGCTTTCATGCCGTCAGTGTAATGCTCATGCAACAGTCGCGCCCCGTCTCTTTTATGGGTACAACATCGAATGCGGTTGCCGGAGCAGGCTGGGATGCGCCGTCAGTGGACGGGCACGGCAAGCACGGAACCGGCGCCGCGATGGGCGTCCGGATCACTATGCATCATGCCAGATATGTATGACAAATACGTTTTTGTTTATGTATTTATATGCGGCGCATATAAATAGGCGCTGGTGTCAGGCTGATGGGGGATTGATGATATTCAAAAAGGCCCGCACGACGGGAGCGTCGTCCAGCGTGGTGTAGCTGATGTACAGATTGGCCGATGGTGGATTGGTCTTGATCGGCAGGAAGACCACGCCGGGCCAGCCGATGCGGCTCGTCGTTTCCGGCACCAGGGTCACGCCCAGGCCCGCACCCACCATGGCCAGCAGGGTCTGCGGTTCGCTCGCTTCCTGGAAAATCACGGGTTCGAAACCGGCATTGATGCAGCATTGCACCAGGTAGCGGGGAAACGCGGATTTGTCGAGGTTCAGGGTGAGCATGGGCTCATGGGCGATGTCGATCAGCTCGATGGACGTGTTTTTCGCCAGCGGATGGTGTTCGTTGACGGCCACGCAGACGTTTTCGCGAAAGCACAGTTCCTGGCGCAGGTTGTCGTGACGCAAGTCGTCGTCATTGAGTTTCGGTTCGCGCCAGAAACCCACGTCGATCTGTTTGGCGCGCAAGGCTTCGTATTGCACCGTGGGACCGAATTCATGGATGGTCCAGCTGACGCGGGGAAATTTGGTCTGGAATTCTTCCAGCAGGCTGGGGATGGGGCCCCACATGGCCGAGCCGACGATGCCAACGCGCAAGCGGCCCACTTCGCCACGGTCGATCTGGCGGATGGTGTCGATGGTCATGCGCATCTTGGCCAGCAGTTCGGCCGCTTCATTCATCAGTGCCTTGCCCGCCACGGTCAGCTCGAACGTGCGCGTGGTGCGCGCAAACAGGCGTACGCCCAGTTCGCTTTCCAGTTTCATGATCTGCTGGCTCAACGGCGGCTGCGAGATATGCAGGCGCTCGGCGGCGCGGCTGAAGCTTTTCTCCTCGGCAACGGCAAGAAAATACTTTAACTGTTTCAGATCGATGGACATGCTTTCCTTGGCGTTGCGTGGTGCTAGGCGATGGAACGGCGCGCGAACCCGTGAAGGTGCGCGCGCTTTCTTTACAGCGGTCCTATTATCGTGCCACGACTGCCTGCATGGCAATGGCCAGTGCCGTACCGACTTGGGCATTGTGCTTGACCAGCGCGATATTCGTCGCCAGGCTGCGGCCGTCCGTCAGTTGCTTGATGCGCGACAACAGGAATGGCGTGACTTGCTTGCCCTTCACGCCGCCCGCGTCCGCTTCCTGCAGCGCTTGCGTGGTGATGGCATCGATCTCTTCCTTGGGCATCGCTTGCGCGGCCGGCACCGGGTTGCTGACGATCACGCCGCCTTTCAAGCCCAGCTGCCATTTCGTGCCGATGAAGGCGGCCTGTTCGGCGGCCGTATCGAGGCGGAAATCGGCCTTGAAGCCGCTTTCGCGCGTAAAGAAGGCGGGGAAACCTTCCTGGCCCACGCTGATGACGGGCACGCCGTGGGTTTCCAGGTATTCCAGGGTCAGGCCGATGTCGAGGATGGATTTGACGCCCGCGCAGACGACGGCGACCGACGTTTGCGCCAGTTCCTGCAAGTCGGCGGAAATATCGAAGCTCGTTTCCGCGCCGCGGTGCACGCCGCCGATGCCACCCGTGACGAACACGGAAATGCCGGCCAGTTCCGCGCAGATCATGGTGGCGGCCACGGTGGTGGCGCCCAGCTTGCCTTGCGACAAGACGTACGGCAAGTCGCGGCGGCTGACCTTCATGGCGTCGGGCGAGGTGCCCAGCAATTCCAGCTGTTCGGGCGACAGGCCCACGCAGATCTTGCCGCCGATGATGGCGATGGTGGCCGGCACTGCGCCGCCATCACGGATGATCTGCTCCACTTCGCGCGCCATTTCCACGTTTTGCGGATACGGCATGCCGTGCGAAATGATGGTCGATTCCAGCGCCACGATGGCCTTGCCGGCGGCGCGCGCGTCGAGCACTTCTTGCGAGAACAAGAGGAAATTCTGTAATTGGGTCATGTCAGTCCTGTTGAAAGAGGGTAGGTGGGGGCGGCGCCAGATCGGCGTCGTCGATGTTGTCGAGTGCGCCGGCGGAAATCTGGGGCGAGACGGTGGCGGCCGATTCCAAGGTCATGGCGGCCAGCTTCAGGCCGCGCCGGCATGCCAGTTTCAAATCGCTGCTGTCGTGGTACAGCGACCAGCAGACGGCGGCGGAAAACGCGTCGCCGGCGCCCGTCACGTCGACGGCGTCCACTTCGCGCGCGGCCAGGTGGACGATGGGCGCGTCCAGGCTGTCGCCGTCCGTGAAATACACGCCTTCGCTGCCGCAGGTGACGACCACCTGGCGCGCGCCCTGGCGCTGCACTTCGCGGCAGGCGGCGCGCAGGTCCGCCGCCGTGGGCAGGGCCCGCGCCACGCGCGTTTCCAGTTCGCCCCGGTTGAGGATCAGCAGATGCAAGCCCGTCAGGTCTTGCGGCAAGTGCGCCATCTTCGGCTGCGAGACGGCGACGATGACGAGCGGCGTCGCGTGCGCCGCATCCTGGCGCGCATCGGCCAGCAGGGCCTGCACGCTGTCGTGGCCCAGGTTCAGGTCGCAGACGGTGAGGGCGGCGGCGGCGCGCTGCGGCTGGCGGCTGTGCAGAAAGGCCGGGGTCAGCTGTTCGTAGAGTTGCATATTGGCCATCGCCAGCAACATTTCGCCATGTTCGTCGAGCACGGCCGTATAAGTGCCGCTGCTGGTATTGCTCAGATGCAGGCTGCCGCGCATGTCGATGCCCGCGTCTTCCGCGTGCGTCTGCAGCGCGTGACCGGCCGCATCGTCGCCCAGCGCCGTCAGCAGGGCCACGGGAATCGCCAGGCGGGCCAGGTTTTCCGCGATGTTGCGGCCGACGCCGCCAAACACTTCTTCCGAGCGCACGGGATTCGAGGTGCCCATCTGTAAGGTCGCCAGGGTGCGCATCTTGCGGTCGAGGTTGGCGGCGCCTATGCATAGCACGGGGCGGCTGTCGGGCAGCACATAGGCGCGCCCCAGCAGGCGCCGCTCGCGGATCAGGCCGGCGATGTGGCCGGCGACGGCCGAGCGCGACAAGCCCAGTTCGCTCGCCAGGTCTT
This sequence comes from Janthinobacterium sp. 64, assembly GCF_002813325.1. Taxonomy (NCBI): domain Bacteria; kingdom Pseudomonadati; phylum Pseudomonadota; class Betaproteobacteria; order Burkholderiales; family Oxalobacteraceae; genus Janthinobacterium; species Janthinobacterium sp. 64. The sequence goes on from NZ_PHUG01000001.1 coordinate 4,789,462, forward strand.
GCTGCGAGATGAAGGGGTTGTTGCGGATCAGCGTGTACAGCTGGTCTTTTTTATTGGTATCGGTCACAGGGTTTTCGCTGACGTTTAAACATTTGTCCGAAACTGTAAACATTTGTCTTTGCAGTGTCAAGCCTGTGTCAAGCCTGCATGAAAAACCTTCGTATGGAGCTTGTATGCATGCATTTCCCGGGCATGGCGGGCTTGGGCTAGCCTCGACTATAATATCGGCCATTTATATTTGAATTGTATAAATGGGCAAGAAAAATGGTATTTGCCATACATATTCCGTTTGATGCATAGTGGCGGCAAATAGTGGCAATACGCATTTCGATATACCTGTAACACCATACATACCCGATACCTGGGCCGCAGCATCTTGCACTGCCGCGCAGGCTGCAACCATCATCATTAGTCAATCAGAGGATAACCATGTCGAACAACACCCCTTTCCACGCCGCCGAAATCATCCGTGCCCGCGCTCCTGAAAATTTCAAGCCGCGCGTGGCGATGATCCTCGGCTCCGGCCTGGGCGTGTTGGCCGAGCAGATGACGGACGCCGTCAGCATCAGCTTTGACGAATTGCCAGGCTTCCCGATCAGCACCGTGCACGGCCATGCCGGCGAACTGGTGATCGGCACCCTGTCGGGCGTCGCCGTCGTCTGCATGAAGGGCCGTGGCCACTTCTATGAAGGCTATGGCATGGGCGTGATGACGAGCGCCATCCGCACCCTGAAGCTGCTGGGCTGCGAAATGCTGTTCGTCACCAACGCTGCCGGTTCCCTGCGCCCTGAAGTGGACGCCGGCAGCCTGGTGGCCATCAGCGACCATATCAACCTGCTGCCAGGCACGCCGATGGTCGGCCCGAACGACGACCGCTTCGGCCCGCGCTTCTTCAGCATGGCCAACGCCTACGATGCCGATCTGCGCAACCTGGTCAAGGACACGGCAGCCGCCAACGGCATCACCCTGCACGAAGGCGTGTTCGTCGCCTACCCTGGCCCGAACTTCGAAACGGCCGCCGAAATCCGCATGATGGCCCGCCTGGGTGCCGACACGGTCGGCATGTCGGTGGTGCCGGAAGTGGTCTCGGCCCGTCATTGCGACCTGAAAGTGGTGGGCGTATCCGTCATCACCAATCTGGCCGAAGGCATGTCGCCATTCGCCCTGTCGCACGAACAAACCTTGAAATACGCGGCCATCGGTGCAAAAGACCTGGTCAAGCTGATCCTGGCTTTCCTGGCGACCGTATCGGCTACGCCGCAAGCCTAAGCACTTTTTTTACGCAGTAGCGGCGCGCCGGCCACCGGCGCTGCCGCGCGGCAGGCCTGGAAAATCCGGCCTACACTGTCCGCATCATCTTTGCATCACTCCATAAAGCGAGCCTTATCATGTCACGCGCATTTATCCTCCTGCTTGATTCCTTCGGCCTTGGCGCGACGCCAGACGCCGCCAAGTATGGCGACGCAGGTGCCAATACCTTTGGCCACATTGCCAGCACTGTCGCCAAAAGCGGCAAGACCTTGAAACTCCCGAACATGGAACGCCTGGGACTGGGCGCCGCCGCCCACCTGGCCAGCGGCGAATGGGCCACGGGCTTCGACCAGCGCGACGGCTTTACCGGTGCCTACGGCGCGGCGCGCGAGCGCTCCACCGGCAAGGACACGCAGAGCGGCCACTGGGAAATCGCCGGCGTGCCCGTCGAATTCGACTGGGGATATTTTCCCCGCACCACGCCGTCGTTCCCCGCCGACCTGACCGACAAACTCAAAGCCCTGTCGGGCGTGCCCGGTTTCCTCGGCGACTGCCATGCCTCGGGCACGGACATCATCAACAAGCATGGCGACGAGCACGTCGCCACCGGCAAGCTGATCATCTATACCTCGGGCGACTCGGTGATGCAGATCGCCGCGCACGAAGAATCGTTCGGCCTCGAACGCCTGTACGCAGTGTGCGAAATGGCCTTCAAGCTGGTCGAACCGTACAACATCGGCCGCGTCATCGCCCGCCCGTTCACGGGCAGCAACGGCAACTACACGCGCACGTCGAACCGTCACGACTATGCGGTGGCGCCGCCAAGCAAGACCCTGCTCGACCACGTCAAGGATGCGGGCGGCGAAGTCGTCGGCCTGGGCAAGATCAGCGACATTTTCGCCACCCAGGGTATTTCCAGGGTCGTCAAGGGCGTCGACAACATGGCGCTGTTCGAAGCGCTGTTGAAGACGGCCGATGAAGTGCAGGACAAGTCGCTCACCTTCGTGAACTTCGTCGATTTCGACCAGGCTTTCGGCCACCGCCGCAACGTCGAGGGCTATGCCGACGCGCTGCGCGAAATGGATGGTCGCCTGCCGGAATTCATGGCCAAGCTCAAGGAAGGCGACCTGGTCGTGATCACCGCCGACCATGGCTGCGACCCGACCTGGCACGGCTCCGACCACACCCGCGAACACATACCGATGATCTTCTTCGGCCCCGGCGTCGCCCCGCGCGCGCTGGGTATTTCCGAGACCTTCTCCGATATTGGCCAAACCCTCGCCAAACACCTTGGCGTACCACCACTTGCTAATGGAACCAGCTTGTTATGACACTCATGCACCCCGAATTCAAGCGTAACGAGGCCGTTGGCCTCGACCTGGGCTGGATCAACCAGATCCGCGTCAACCGCGCCGCGACGGACCGCCGCGCGGCCAGCCTGGCGAACCGCCGTACGGTGAAAAAGGAATACCAGGCCGCCTGGCTGGTGAAAGCCATCCAGATGATCGACCTGACCACCCTGGGCGGCGACGATACGCCGGGCCGCGTGGAACGCCTGTGCATGAAGGCCATGCGCCCGCTGCGCGCCGACCTGATGGATGCACTGGGCCTGACTGAACTGAGCACCGGCGCCGTGTGCGTGTACCACGAGATGATCCAGCCTGCCGTGAAAGTTATTCAGGGCCGCTTGCCCATCGCCGCCGTGTCGACCGGTTTCCCGGCCGGCCTGACGAGCATGGAAACGAAGCTGCGCGAGATCGAACTGTCGGTCGCCGCCGGTGCTTCCGAGATCGATATCGTCATCACGCGCCAGCACGTCCTGAACGGCAACTGGCAAGTGCTGTACGACGAAATGCTCGCTTACCGCAAGGCGTGCGGCGAAGCCCACGTGAAGGCGATTCTCGCCACGGGCGACTTGCTGACCATGGAAAACGTGGCCAAGGCGTCGTGGGTCTGCATGATGGCCGGCGCCGATTTCATCAAGACTTCCACCGGCAAGGAGGGCGTGAACGCCACCATTCCCGTGGCCCTGACGATGGTGCGCACGATCCGCGAATACCACGAGCAGACGGGCTTCCAGGTGGGCTTCAAGCCGGCCGGCGGCGTCAGTTCGGCCAAGAGCGCGCTGCAATACCTGACCCTGATGAAGGAAGAATTGGGCAACGAATGGCTGCAGCCGCACCTGTTCCGCATCGGCGCTTCCAGCCTGCTGACCGACATCGAGCGCCAGCTCGAGCACTACGTCACCGGCAGCTACTCGGCCAATCATCGTCACGCACAACCTTAAAGCACATTCGTCATGACTACAATTAACGAGATTCTCACTACTATGGACTACGGCCCTGCTCCCGAAAGTCAAAAAGAAGCACAAGCGTGGCTCGACGGCCACCAGCGCACATTCGGTTTGTTCATCGACAATGCCTGGAGCGCGCCGGCCGAACTGTTCGCCTCGACCAATCCGGCCGACGGCACGCAACTGGCCGAACTGACGCAAGCGACCGACGCGGACGTCGAACGCGCCGTGGCAGCGGCGCGCCGCGCGCTGCCCGTCTGGCAGGGCATGGGCGGCCACGGCCGAGCGAAAGTCATGTACGCGCTGGCCCGTTTGCTGCAAAAGCATGCGCGCCTGTTCGCCGTGCTCGAAACCCTGGACAACGGCAAGACCATCCGCGAAACGCGCGATATCGACCTGCCGCTGGCCGCGCGCCATTTCTATCATCACGCTGGCTGGGCGCAGCTGCAATCGGAAGAATTTGCCGACTACCGCGCCGTGGGCGTGGTGGGGCAGATCGTGCCGTGGAATTTCCCCCTGCTGATGCTGTCGTGGAAAATCGCCCCGGCCCTGGCGGCCGGTAACACGGTGGTCTTCAAGCCGGCCGAATTCACCTCGCTCACCGCCATGCTGTTCGCCGAATTGTGCGTGCAGGCGGGCGTGCCGGCCGGCGTGGTCAACATCGTCACCGGTGACGGCCGTGTGGGTTCTGCCATCGTCAACCATCCTGGCGTCGACAAGATCGCGTTTACGGGTTCCACCGAAGTGGGCCGTTTGATCCGCATAGCGACGGCCGGCAGCGGCAAGAAGCTGTCCCTCGAATTGGGCGGCAAGTCGCCGTTCATCGTCTTTGAAGACGCGGACCTGGATGGCGCCGTGGAAGGCCTGGTCGATTCGATCTGGTTCAACCAGGGACAAGTGTGCTGCGCCGGATCGCGCCTGCTGGTGCAGGAATCGATCCAGGAGCGCTTCCTGAACAAGGTGCGCGCGCGCATGCAAAACCTGCGCCTCGGCTCGCCGCTGGACAAGTCGATGGACGTGGGCGCACTGGTTGACCCCGTGCAGCGCCAGCGCATCGCCGCGCTGGTCGACTCGGCCCGCGCCGAAGGCTGCGACGTGTGGCAACCGGCGTGTGAATTACCGGCTGACGGTTCTTGGTTCCCGCCGACCCTGATCACGGGCGCGTCGACCTCGGCCGCCGTGGCGCAGGCTGAAATCTTTGGCCCCGTGCTCGTGGCCATGAGCTTCCGCACGCCGCCAGAAGCGGTGCAGCTGGCGAACAACACGGTGTACGGCCTGGCCGCCAGCGTGTGGACCGAGTCGATCAGCCTGGCCCTCGATATCGCGCCCGCCATCAAGGCTGGCGTGGTGTGGATCAACAGCGCCAACCAGTTCGATGCCGCGTGTGGCTTCGGCGGCTACCGCGAATCGGGCTTCGGCCGCGAAGGTGGCCGCGAAGGCATGCTGGAATACATGACGGCCCTGGCCGAAGATGCGCGTCCGGCCCTGCCGGTGGTCGAAGCGAAAGCCAAGAGCAACGCGAAGCCGGCGCCAGCCGATCCGTTCGCCATCGACCGCACGGCCAAGATGTACATCGGCGGCAAGCAGGCGCGCCCTGACAGCGCCTACAGCGCACCTGTGTTCGGCGCGAATGGCGCCTTGCTGGCCGAAGTGGGCGTGGGCAGCCGCAAGGATATCCGCAACGCCGTCGAAGCGGCGCATAAAGCGTCCGGCTGGACCAGCGCCACGGCGCACAACCGCGCGCAAGTGCTGTACTACATCGCCGAAAACCTCGCTGCGCGCGCCGACGAATTCGCCGCCCGCATCGCCGCCATGACGGGCAATAAAAATCCCGAGAAGGAAGTGCAGGCATCGATCGAACGCCTGTTCTACTACGCCGCCTGGGCCGACAAATACGACGGCTTGGCGCACCAGCCGCCCACCAAGGGCATCACCGTGGCGCTGAACGAAGCGGTCGGCGTGATCGGCATCGTCTGCCCGAACGAAGCGCCTTTGCTTGGCTTCGTTTCGCTCGTCGCCCCGGCCATCGCGCTGGGCAACCGCGTGGTGGTGGTACCGTCGGAAGCGCATCCACTTTCCGCGCTGGACCTGTACCAGGTGTTCGATACGTCCGACCTGCCGGGCGGCGTCGTCAACATCATCAGCGGTAACGCCGATGAACTGGCGCGCACCCTGGCCACGCACGCCGACATCGACGCCGTCTGGCGCCATGACGGCTCGCTTGACGGTTGCGCGGAAGTCGAGCGCCTGTCGGCCGCTACCCTGAAGCGCACCTGGGTCGGTGGCGCCAAAGGCCGCGACTGGTACAGCGCCGCGCAAAGCGGTGGCCGCGCCGTGCTGGCGCATGCGTCGCAAGTGAAAAACGTGTGGATTCCTTACGGCGTCTGATAAGCAACTAGCGTTGCAAAGCTGGGGTCAGAACCGTAGGGACTGACCCCAAATTTATTATGATCGGAGTTAAACCATGTTTTTAACCCAGGAAATCATCCGAAAAAAGCGCGACAAGGGCGTGCTGAGCGCCGAGGAAATCCAGTTTTTCGTGCGCGGCATCACTGACGGCAGCGTCAGCGAAGGCCAGATCGCGGCGCTGGGCATGGCCGTCTATTTCAACGACATGAACATGGACGAGCGCGTCGCATTTACCCTGGCCATGCGCGATTCCGGCCAGGTGTTGGACTGGCGCGCGCTGAACCTGCCTGGTCCTGTCGTCGACAAGCATTCGACGGGCGGCGTGGGCGACGTCGTCTCCCTGTTGCTGGGCCCCATGGTCGCCGCGTGCGGCGGCTACGTGCCGATGATCTCGGGCCGCGGCCTGGGTCACACGGGCGGCACCCTGGACAAGTTCGACGCCATCCCCGGCTATTGCACGGTGCCGGACAATGCACTGTTCCGCAAGGTGGTCAAGGAAGTTGGCGTGGCCATCATCGGCCAGACGGCACAGCTGGCGCCGGCCGACAAGCGTTTCTACAGCATCCGCGACGTCACCGCCACGGTGGAATCGGTGGCCATGATCACCGGCTCCATCCTGTCGAAGAAACTGTCGGCCGGGCTGGACGCGCTGGTGATGGACGTGAAAGTGGGTAGCGGCGCCTTCATGCCGACCTACGACAAATCGGTGGAACTGGCCGAGAGCATCGTCGCCGTCGGCAATGGCGCGGGCATGCAGACGTCGGCGATTCTGACGGACATGAACGAGTCGCTGGCGCCGTACGCGGGCAATGCGCTGGAAGTACGCGGCGCCATGGATTACCTGACGGGCCGTTCGCGTCCCGCGCGCCTGCACGAAGTCACGTTGTCGCTGTGCGCCGAGATGCTGGTGCTGGGCGGCCTGGCTGCCACCGAAGAGGACGCGCGCGTGAAATTGACGGCGGCCCTCGATTCGGGCGCAGCGGCCGAGCGTTTCTCGCGCATGGTGTCCGCGCTGGGCGGCCCGGCGGATATCGTCGAGCATCCGGACAAGCACCTGGAAACAGCGCCAGTCATCGTGCCGGCACCGGCGCTGTCGGCCGGTTTTGCCAACGTGCGCGATTGCCGCGCCATCGGCCTGGCCGTGGTGGCCCTGGGCGGTGGCCGCCGCCGTCCGACCGACAGCATCGATTTCGCCGTCGGCCTGACGGACCTCGTGGGCCTGGGCGAGCAAGTGGCCGTCGGCCAGCCGCTGGCCATGGTGCACGCGCGCACGCAAGCGGCAGCGCAGCAAGCCGTCAAGGAAATCCAGCAAGCGTATGCCATCAGCGCGGTGGCGCTGGCGGGCAATCCGGTGATTTACCGTACGATACGACCTTAAACTAAACCCAGCAGCAGATGCCGGGGTCGTACCCTCAGGGTACGACCCCGGCATCTGCTGCTGGGGTTGAAAAGAAAATTAAATGAACAACCAAGAACTGATCGCCGAAGCCAATGCCGGCCGCGAACTGGCGTATGCGCCATATTCGCGTTTCAAGGTGGGCGCGGCATTGCTGTGCAAGGATGGCCGCGTCTTCCGTGGCTGTAACGTGGAAAACGCCGCGTATGGCCTGTGCAACTGCGCCGAACGCACGGCGTTTTTCAGCTCCATCGCGCATGGCTGTAAACCGGGCGACTTCGCCAAATTGGCCGTCACGGGCGACACGGCTGAACCGATTTCGCCATGCGGCGCCTGTCGCCAGGTGATCTTCGAGATGGGCGGTGCCGACCTGCCGGTCATCCTGACGAACCTGAAAAACGATGTCATGGAAGTGACGGCGGGCTGGCTGCTGCCGCACGGCTTCGGCAATTCCGACCTGGACATGAAGTAACTTAGGCAATGGCACCAGCTTGAACAAGACGATCGACATCCAGGCCGCCGTGGCGATCGCCGCGGCCGAAGCCATGGCAGCGAAGACGCAGGGCACCTTCGGCGTGGGCGGCGTGCTGCTCGACGGCGCCGGCAACGTGCTGCAATCGATGCACAACAACGTCGTGCGCCAGGGCCTGGTGTTCGATCCCACGGCGCATGGCGAGCGCCAGCTGGTGGACTGGTATTTTGCCGAACGGGCCAAGGGCACGTCCTTGCCGCCGCCGGGGGAACTGACCATCGTCACCTCGCTCGACCCGTGCTGCATGTGCACGGGGGCGATTCTGGCGGCCGGCTTCAACGTGGTGGTGGCCGCGCCGGACGTCAAGGCAGGCATCAATTACGATGGCAGCGCCACGTTCACGACCTTGCCGGCGCCGCTGCAGGCGCAGGCTGGCCGCAGCTTTTGCTACCCGGCCGTGCGCGGCGCCACCGAGTATGCACGCCTGCCGTCCGGCGCCGCGCCCAAATCTTTTTTCATCGGCAAGAGCATCCACGAGGCGACGCAGGCACTGTGCTCGCTCGTGTTCGAAGCGACATCGGCGCAGGTGATGCAGTTGCTGAACGCGGGCGACGACGTGCCCTTGCGCGATCCGGCCACCTTGCCGTCCGAGCATGCCGTGGTGCGCGCCTTGCGCCGCCGCTATCCCGATGCACTGACTTACCGTTGCGCGCCGCATGCGCCCGACGCGGGCCTGGCACCGTTCCTGCAGGCGGCCATGGAGCAGGATGCGCGCGATGGCGGCCAGGGCGACGCTGCCGCCTTGCTCGATTCCTTCGGCAACCTGCTGCTGTGCATGCCGGGCAAGTTGAGCGAATCGGCCATCCGCACGCCGTTCATGGAGTGCACGCGCCAGTATGCGCAGCTGCGCTTTGAATTGATGGCGAGCGCCGATCCTGCGCGGCAGGAAGAAATCAAAAGCTACCTGGGCCATCCCAAGCACGGCACCTTCGTGCTGGCCATCGGCCCGGACGACAGCGCCGCCAGTTTCATGACCCTGGGCGCCTATGGTTCGACCATGGAAGGCGCGCTGCCGGAGAATAATCCCGCACAATTCCAGTACGTGCGCCCCGCCATGGCGCAAGACGCGCTGCTGGCGCTGTGCGACGCCATGCCGCCGCTGTACCGCAAGCTGATACGCATCCGGCCGCGCCAGGTGGCGCACCAGGCGTTGATCAGCGCACTGGGCTAGGCGTCGTCGTCGGGCAGGTTCTTGAGTAAAAAGTCGCGCACGTTTTCGCCCGCCACGCGGCGAACTTGCGCCTCCGACAGGCCCGCGTCGAGCAGCGCCTGCGTCAATCGCGGCAAGCCCGTCGCATCGATGGCCGTGGTGACGGCGCCGTCGAAGTCCGAGCCATAGGCCACGTGGTCGGCGCCGATCAGTTTTACCGTGTACTTGATGGCGCGCGCGATGGACGCGACGTCCTTGCCGCAGACGGCCGTATTCCAGAAACCGATGCCCACCAGGCCGCCCTGGGCGGCGATGCGTTTCAATTGTGCGTCGCTGAGGTTGCGGCCGTTGGCGCAGGTGCCGCGCACGCCCGTGTGCGACACCATCACGGGGCGTTTCGCCATCGTCAATACGTCGTCGATGGTGGCCGGCGAGGCATGCGCCAGGTCGACGATCATCTTGCGCTCTTCCATGGCGCGCAGCCATTGCTTGCCCAGCGGCGTCAGGCCGCCTTTTTTCAGGCCGTGCTGGGAGCCGGACAGTTCCGTGTCGAAGAAATGCGTGGGCGCGGCCATGCGGTAGCCGGCCCGGTACAAGGTATCGAGATTGTCCAGCTTGCCTTCGAGCGCGTGCGCGCCTTCCAGTGTCAGCCAGCCGGCCAGCAGGGCGGGATCCTGTTCGCGCGCGGCGATGAAGCTGCGCAGCTGGGCGCGGCTGCCGATCACGCGCACTTTGCCATCGCTCCTGGCTGCTTGCTGGCGCAGCTCGTTAGCCTGGTAAGTGGCGCGCGCCAGCAGGCTGTTCCAGGTGGCGGGCGGCAAGCCTTGCGCCACGACCAGGGCCGTGATGTTGTCCGTGTCGCTGCCATTGCGCTCGATATTCATCTTGCGCGGCGTCTTGGTGACGACGGAAAACGCTTGCAGCGCCACGTTGGCCCGCTGCAGGCGGGGGAAGTCGACATGCCCGCGCTGGCTGTCGCGGTTCAGATTGCGTTGCCACAGCAGGCTGTCGGCGTGCAGGTCGGCGATCCACAGGCTCTGGTGCAGGGCCGTAGTGGCTGCCGATGGCGCCTTGCCGGACGGCGGGTGGACACGGTTGAGGTGCTCGTCGACGAGGACGGGAGCGGACAGGAAACCGCCAACCAGCGCGAGGCTGGCGGCGGCGAGGGTACTGATAATCATTGTTCTCCGTTTTACCATGGGTCGTAGGTGCCCAGGCTCCAGATATGGCCTTCCGGGTCGCGGCAGGTAAAGCCCCGTCCGCCGTAATCTTCATCCTTGATGTCGAGCACGATCTCGGCGCCGGCTTCACGCGCGCTGCGGTAGACGGCATCGGCATCGCTGACGACCAGGTAGCAGTTTTGCGTGTTGGCGCCGCCGATGTCGCCGGGAAGTTTCATCAGGCGGCCATAGTCGCTGTCGAGGGCCGGCGCCACCATGACCATGCCGTTGCCGAAGCTCAGTTGCGCGTGGGCGACCCCACCGTTGCCGTCAGGCACGATCAGTTGT